>NZ_KQ948734.1:0-153691 GCF_001514195.1 Streptomyces griseorubiginosus
GGCAACGACCGTGTCTATTCCGGTCGAACTTCATAGTGTTTCGGTGGTCATAGCGTGAGGGAAACGCCCGGTTACATTCCGAACCCGGAAGCTAAGCCTTACAGCGCCGATGGTACTGCAGGGGGGACCCTGTGGGAGAGTAGGACACCGCCGAACTCCTTTTGATGGAAAGGCCCACACCTTATGGTGTGGGCCTTTCTGCGTTTATGGTGATCGGCATGCGCTATGACCTCGTCATCTTCGACAACGACGGCGTCCTCGTCGACAGTGAGCCGATCTCCAATCGCCACCTCGCTGCCTATCTGACGGAGCTCGGGCATACGACCTCCTACGAGGACTCCATCCGGGACTACATGGGCTCCGCCATGCACCGGATCCATGAGCTCGTCCTGGAGCGGAGCGGAGAACGCCTGCCCGCGGACTTCGACGACGTCTTCCACGCGAGGGTGTTCGCCGCGTTCGAGCGGGAGTTGCAGGCCGTGGCCGGTGTCGCCGGCGTACTGGAGAAGCTGGTCGCGGACGGAGTGCCGTACTGTGTCGCCTCCTCCGGGAGTCATGCGCGGATCCGGGTGGGGCATCGGGCGGCCGGCCTTGACCGGTGGTTCGATGACGCGCGGATCTTCAGCTCCGAGGACGTGGGGCGCGGGAAGCCGGCGCCGGATCTGTTCCTCTACGCCGCCGAGCGGATGGGGGTCGAGCCCGGGCGGTGTGTGGTGGTCGAGGACAGTCCGCTGGGCGTGCAGGCGGCCAACGCGGCCGGGATGGACGTGTACGGGTTCACCGCGATGACGCCCGCCGAGAAGCTTGTCGGCGCCACTCAACTGTTCTCCAGCATGGGGGAGTTGCTCGATCTGCTCGTCTGACGCGTCTGACATTTGTCATGCCGAGCTCCGGACGATCGTTCCTACCGGCGCCCCCTCGCTGGACGGGAAGCTGAGGGCATGACGACGAAGACGAACTCGAAGCGCGCGAACCTGACTCCCCTCATCGTGGACGTGGCTGTGCCGATCGGGGCGTACTACCTCCTCAAGGACGGGCTCGGTATGAGCACGCTGATGGCGCTGGGCCTCAGCAGTGTCGTGCCCGCGGTGCGGACGGTCTGGAGCGTGGTGAGGGAGCGGACGGTCAACGCTCTCGCCGCGCTGATCCTCGTCGTGAACGTCGTGGGGCTGCTGCTCAGCTTCGTCGCCGGGGATCCGCGGCTGATGCTCGCCAAGGACAGCGGGGTCAGCAGTGTCATCGGGATCGGCATCCTCGTCTCCGTCGCGTTGGGCAAGCCGATGATGACCGCCGGCATGAAGCCCTGGCTGGTGAAGGGGATCGCCGAGCGGGAGACGGCGTGGGCGCGGCTCCAGGCCGGGTCGGCGGACTTCCGGCGGGCGGAGCGGCGGTTCTCCGTTGTGTGGGGTGTCGTGCTGCTGGCGGAGTGCGTGGGGCGGGTCGTGGGGGCGTACACGCTGCCGGTGGACACGATGGTGTGGCTCGGGTCCGTGGTCATGGTCGCGTCGATGGCGGTCGCGTTCCTGGTCAGCGGGGCGCTGGGCGCCGGGCCGATGGCCCGGATGCTGATCGCCGAGACCAAGGCCGGCGCCCGCTCGATGCCTGAGGTCGCCCTCGCCCGGTGAAGCCCGGGGGGAAGCCCGGTGACGAGGTCCGGTAAAGCTGAGGGAAATTCATCTTTGGCTGGATCTACCCACGAGTACGTTGGGGCCCTACGCTCGCCGCCATGACAGATGTGCTGCGGCGCGGTAGGGCCTCTTTGGCGTTCAGCTTCTTCGCGCAAGGTGTCGCCTTTGCTCTGCTGGTGACGCGGATCCCCGCGATCCAGGACCGGTACGGGGTCTCCGACGCGCTGCTGCCCGCCTTCCTGGCGGCCGTGCCGATCCTCGCCGGGGTCGGGAGCGTGTCGACCGAGCAGCTGGTGAAGCGGATACCGCCCAGCCGGCTGCTGCGGTTCGCCCAGCCGGTCGTGCTCCTGGCGCTGCTCGGGGTGGGGGCCGGGGACTCGACGGTCGAGCTCGGTGTCTCGCTGGCCGCCTTCGGGCTCGCCGTGGGCATGCTCGACGCGTCCATGAACATGCTCGGGGTGAGCCTCCAGCGGGCGTACGGGCGCAGCATCATGCTCAGCTTCCACGCGGTGTTCAGCCTGGGCGGGATCGTGGGGGCCTCGCTGGCGTGGGTGGGGGCGCACTGGCATCTCGCGCTGTTCGTGTCCTATCTGCCGGTCGTGGCCGTGCTGTTGCCGCTGTGCCTGGTGGGCAGTCGCTGGTACGTCGACGGCGACGGGGCCGCCGTGGAGGAGAAGGCGGCGGGAGGTGCGGAGCCGATCGTCTTCAAGCTGCTGCTGCCGCTGTGCCTGGTGATGACCTTCGCGTACATCGGTGACTCCACGGTCTCCAACTGGAGCGCGAAGTACCTCCAGGACGTGCTGGGGAGTTCGGAGCAGCTCGCCACCGTGCCGTACAACGTGTACATGGTGACCACGCTGATCGGGCGGGCCGTCGGGGACTTCGGGGTGCGGCGGTTCGGGGCGGTGGCGGTCGTACGGCTGGGGGCGGTGGTGGCGGCCGGGGGGTTCGCGGTGGTGGCCGTGGCGCCCGGGCCGTGGGTCGGGATGCTCGGGTTCACACTGCTGGGGATGGGGCTGTGTGTGCTGGTGCCGCAGACCTTCGCGGCGGCCGGACGGCTGTTCCCCGGGGCGTCGGACGCGGCGGTGGCGCGGCTCAATGTCTTCAACTACGTGGGGTTCCTGATCGGTTCGCCGTTGGTGGGGGCCTTGGGGGACGCGTGGAGCTATCGCGGGGCCATGCTGGTGCCGATGGTGTTGGTGCTGGTGACGCTGGTGTACGCCAAGTCGTTCGCCGCTCAACCGGACCGATACGGTGGCGGGCATGAGCGGCCGCGCACAGCTGATGTGGGACGAGGCAGTAACGGGCTATGACTTCGGCCCGGACCATCCGATGGATCCGGTCCGGCTGGATCTGACCCGGCGCCTGGTGGACGCCTTCGGGCTGGACCGGGACATGGAGGTCGTGGCCGCGAAGGCGGCGGGCGAGTCGACGCTGCGGCTCGTGCACCGGGAGGACTACGTCGAGGCTGTGAAGGCGGCCTCCGTGGATCCGGGGGCGGCCGACCAGTCGTACGGGCTGGGCACGATGGACGATCCGGCCTTCGAGCGGATGCACGAGGTCTCCGCGCTGATCGCCGGGCAGTCGGTGGGTGCGGCGGAGGCCGTGTGGCGGGGGGACGCGCTGCACGCGGTGAACTTCGCGGGCGGGCTGCACCATGCGATGCCGGGTGGGGCCTCGGGATTCTGCATCTACAACGACGCCTCGCTCGCCATCGCGCGGCTGCTGGAGCTGGGGGCCTCGCGGGTCGCCTATGTGGATGTCGACGTACATCACGGGGACGGGGTGCAGGCGGCGTTCTGGGAGGATCCCCGGGTGCTGACGATCTCCCTGCACGAGCATCCCCGGACGCTGTTCCCGCAGACCGGGTGGCCCGAGGAGACCGGGGCGGACTCGGCCGAGGGCAGCGCGGTGAACGTGGCGTTGCCCGCGGGGACGGGGGATGCGGGGTGGCTGCGGGCCTTCCATGCCGTGGTGCCGGAGCTGATCGCTGACTTCCGGCCGGACGTACTGGTGACCCAGCATGGGGCGGATACGCATTTCGAGGATCCTCTGGCGCATCTGGCCGTGTCGTTGGACGCGCAGCGGGCCGTGCAGGTGGCCTGTCATGAGCTGGCGCACGCGTACGCCGGGGGCAAGTGGATCGCCCTGGGGGGTGGAGGGTACGCCGTGGTGGATGTCGTACCCCGGTCGTGGACGCATCTGGTGGGGATCGCGGCGGGGCGGGAGATCGAGCCCGAGGCGATGATTCCCGAGGGGTGGCGGCAGGAAGTGTTCGCGCGGACGCGGCAGTTGGCGCCGGCGCGGATGACTGATGGGCGGTGGCCGGTGTCGTTCGCGGAGTGGGATGCGGGGTACGACCCTGCGGATCGGCTGGATCAGGCGGTGTTGGCCACTCGGCGGGCGGTGTTTCCGTTGCGGGGGTTGTTGGCGTAGCGCTTCGCGGGGTGCCTGGTGAGGTTGTGGGGTGGCTGCGGGTGGGTTGTGGCTGGTCGCGCCCACGCGGCGGAGCCGCATATCGACACAGCCCCGCGCCCCTGGGTGTGCGCAGTCTGAGTTACTCCGACTGTGCGGTAAATCCCCGTTCCCAAGACGTCCCCGTTGCCCATCCGCCACCATCTCTCCCGTGTTGAGCACCGGCGCTCTCCGCGCCCATCTGCTGGCCGCTCGTCTCGCCGGGACCGTGGCCACCTCGCGGGAGGAGAGTCTGCGGAGTTATCGGCTCTTCGCGGCCCGGGATCCACGGGTGTTGATCGGGATCGATCCCGAGGGGGCGTGGAGTGTGCGGGACCTGATCGGGCTCATGGCGGACCAGTGCGGGGTTTCAGGCGATCCGAGGTGTACAACTGGCCAGGATGTGATCGATCCTGAGCGGACCGTCGCCGCGCTCGATGCCTTCGCGCTGCGGCTCGCCGCCGTTGCCCGGCGTGGTGGGGCCGTGCTGATCGGGACCGGGCATCCGCACCGACTGCTCGGGTTCTACGCCGCTCTCGCGGACGCTCTCTCGGCGGCGGGATGTACCGTCCTCACCCCCGCGCATGGTCACCGTGTCGACATAACGACCCGGTTCGGTCTACGCACGTACAACCTTCACTACGTACGAGGAGTCGCGCTCGTGCGGGGAGCGGACGGGAAGGGCTCCGGTGGTGAGCCGGGCGCACACACGCACTCACCGCTGCCGGTTCGTACCGCCCTCGCGGCCGCCGCGGAGAGCGGCGGACCGCTTCCCGGGCTCGTGATCGGGGATCACGGATGGGTCTGCGGAGCAGGTCAGCTGGGGTTTGAGGCCATTGGGCTGGCGGATACGGATGACCCCGCGCTCTTCGTGGGGGAGGCCGAGGGGGTCGTGTCCGTCGCCGTTCCACTTGATGACGCCGTGCGGTCCGATTACTACCTGCCGCTGACCCGCTACGTACTCAATCGAGCGTGTCTGTCACAGTAGGCCGCCGATGGGTGCACCTCTTCCCCACTTGCATCACCCGCCCCTACATTGGGGAGTGAGCACGCAGCGACGAAGAGTCACCGGAAGGGGAAGCCGGTGGCCGTCGAGTGCGGAAGGTTCAGGTGTGTCATGGCTGCTGAGCAGAGGCCTCTGAGCGAGGTTCAGTTCCTTACCGTGGCGGAGGTCGCCTCGGTGATGCGAGTGTCGAAGATGACCGTGTACCGCTTGGTGCACAGCGGTCATCTGCCCGCGATCAGGGTGGGGCGGTCCTTCCGCGTCCCCGAGAACGCGGTTCACGAGTACCTCCGCGAGAGTTACGTGGGGGTGGAGACAGCCTGACGGCGAGGTTCCGGGGAGGTCATGGGGGCCTCAGGGCACTCGTGGACCCCCTGCCCGATCTCCCCGGTTCACCTCGATTACGACCTCAGCGCTCGGGCGGGTAGGCTAGCCCCTCGTAGGTCGTGTGGGCCCATGATGCCCAGCACCGAGTGATGAGAAGTGAGCGAGGGTAGTCGTGGGCTCTGTTATCAAGAAGCGGCGCAAGCGGATGGCTAAGAAGAAGCACCGCAAGCTGCTCAAGCGCACGCGCGTTCAGCGTCGCAACAAGAAGTAAGGCGACGCCGCGCAAGCAGCGTGTCTGTGGCCCCCCACCCAATGCCGGTGGGGGGCCACACGCGTGTCGGAAGTGTGGCGGGGGGCTGGATGTCGTCACCTCGCGCAGTGGGCGGTCATCACAGCGCAACATCGAACCGCTAAGTTGGCGGCACACGGGGAACGCGGCACAGGACCGGTGCCGTATCAGGACGGCACCAGGGCTGGACCACGGCTGGAAGGAAGGCGCTGATCTTGGGAAAGGTCGTGCTCGTGACCGGAGTGGCCCGACAGCTGGGCGGCCGCTTCGTACGACGCATCCAGCGTGACCCGCAGGTGGACCGTGTGATCGCCGTGGACGCGGTCGCGCCCGAACATCATCTGGGCGGCGCCGACTTCATCCAGGCGGACATCAGGCAGCCCGGTATCGCCCGGGTCCTGGCCGAGACGGCCGCCGACACCGTCGTCCACCTGGACGTGACGGCGATGGCGCTCGGCAGCGGGAGCCGGACCACGGTCAAGGAGACCAACGTCATCGGCACCATGCAGCTGCTCGGTGCCTGTCAGAAGTCGCCGAACGTGAAGCGGCTCGTGGTGAAGTCCAGCACCAACGTGTACGGGTCCGCGCCGCGTGATCCCGCCGTGTTCACGGAGACCACCCCGCCCAAGTCGCTGCCCTCCGGCGGGTTCGCCAAGGACACGGTCGAGGTCGAGGGGTATGTGCGGGGGTTCGCGCGCAGGCGTCCTGACGTGGCCGTGTGCGTGCTGAGGTTCGCGAACATCCTGGGGCCGACCACGGACACCCCGCTCGCCTCGTACTTCGCGCTGCCGGTGCTGCCGACCGTGTTCGGGTACGACCCGCGGCTTCAGTTCGTGCACGAGGACGATGTGATCGAGGTGCTCAGGATCGCCTCGCACGAGCCGGCGCGGGGCACGCTCAACAGCGGCACCTTCAACATCGCGGGCGACGGCGTGCTGTTGCTGTCGCAGTGTTCGCGGCGGCTCGGCCGGCCCACCGTGCCGCTGCTGCTGCCGGCCGTCACGTGGGCCGGGTCGCTGGTGCGTACGCTGGGGATGACGGACTTCTCGCCCGAGCAGATCCGGCTGCTCACGCACGGCCGGGTCGTGTCGACGGTCCAGATGCGTGAGACGCTCGGGTTCCGGCCGAAGTACACGACGGCCGAGACCTTCGCGGACTTCGCGCGCAGCCAGGGCCCGGGGCTGGTGCCGCCGGAGGCCGTCGCGGGAGCCGTCGACCGGCTTGCCGCGCTGCCGCCGCTCGCCGGTGCCGGCCGGCCCCCGACGCAGAGCGCCAACTCGACGCAGAGCGCCAACTGAGGAGCGCATCAACGATGGCGGACGCCAAGGTCATTCCGTTCGACGACGACCGGTCCCGCGCGGGCGCCGTACAGCGGCCGCAGCGGCGCCGGAGCGGGGGGAGCCGGCGCAAGGGCCCCGAGCCCGGGCCGGTCCGTGAGGTCCAGCCCCTGCCCAGCGCGGCCCCGGCGCAGGATGATGTTCCTGTGACGCGTGAGGAACAGCCGCCGCAGCAGGCGCACGACGAGGGCGGTCTGGAACGGCGGATCGCGGGGGGCCTGAACTTCCTGCGCCGGCGGCTCACCGGGGACTACGAGGTCGACGACTTCGGCTACGACGAGGAACTCACCGACCAGGTCCTGATGTCGCTGCTGCGGCCGGTGTACGAGAAGTACTTCCGGGTCGAGGTGAAGGGCGTCGAGAACATCCCGGCGGAGGGCGGGGCGCTGATCGTCGCCAACCACTCCGGGACGCTGCCGCTGGACGGGCTGATGATGCAGGTCGCCGTCCACGACCACCACCCCGCGGGGCGGCATCTACGGCTGCTCGCGGCGGACCTGGTGTTCATGCTGCCGGTGGTCAACGAACTGGCCCGCAAGCTCGGGCACACGCTGGCCTGCGCGGAGGACGCGGAGCGCCTGCTGGGGCAGGGCGAGGTGGTCGGGGTGATGCCGGAGGGCTTCAAGGGCATCGGCAAGCCGTTCAGCGAGCGCTACAAGCTCCAGCGCTTCGGTCGGGGCGGGTTCGTCTCCACGGCCCTGCGGCAGCGCACTCCGATCATCCCGTGCTCGATCGTGGGCGCGGAGGAGATCTACCCGATGATCGGCAACGCGAAGACGCTGGCGCGTCTGCTGGGCTTTCCGTACTTCCCGCTGACGCCGACCTTCCCGTGGCTGGGTCCCCTCGGCGCGGTCCCCCTCCCGACCAAGTGGACGATCCAGTTCGGTGAGCCGATCCCCACGGACGGCTACCCGCCGGAGGCGGCGGAGGATCCGATGCTGATGTTCAACCTGACGGACCAGGTGAGGGAACAGATCCAGCACACGCTGTACAAGCTGTTGGTGCAGCGGCGGTCGGTGTTCTTCTGAGTACGGCGGTGGGGGCGCCCTGTGGAGATAGGGCGCCCCCACCGCCGTAGCGGAAGAGCTAGTTGGCTTCCTCGCCGTTGATGCCCAGGCCGGGCAGGAGGCCGGGGAGGAGCGGGGGGAGGGTGACGTCCGGGTCGGCCGAGGGGGACGGGGAGGTCGGGCTGGTGGTGCCGCTGGACTTCGGGGGGTCCAGGAGGCCGCCGGTGCTGCCGCCCAGGAGGCCGTCGTCCTGGTTGCCGGAGGGGGACGCCTTGCCGGGGTTGCCGCCGTGGTGCTCACCGGAGCCGTCGGTGCCCGGGGGCGTGGAGCGGTCGGGGCCGGTCGAGGTGTCCGAGGAGCTCGCACCGGAGCCCTGGCGCGGACCGCCGCCCTTGCCGCCGCTCTGCGCGGGGGTCTCGGGGAGCAGGGACTGGAGCGGGGCGACCTCTTCGTCTATGGCGTCGAAGACCGAGGACACCTGCTCGCTGACATCGCCGAGCTGCACGGGAAGCCGCTCACGGAGCGCGCCCCAGGCCTCGCGGTGCGAGCGGGAGAAGCCGGCCAGGGCCTGGATCGGGCCCAGGGAGTTCGGGTCGCGCTCGTACGCCTCGTGCAGCAGCCGGTGGCCCTCGGAGGCGTCGTGCTGCATGCCGGACAGGGTGCGGCGGATCTCGCCCAGGGACTCGTGGTCGAGGTGGCCGCCCCGGCCGCGCTCCATCAGCCGGCGTGCCTCGTTCAGCCGGGTGGAGGCCTGGTCGAGGTAGGCGACACCGCGCTCGTCGTCCCCGTCGGACAGGTAGTTGAGCTTGAAGTCCTCGATGCCGCGCTTGAGGCCGTACAAGGAGTCCCCGGGCAGCGCGTCCGAGCTGGCCGCGGCGACTCCGCCGAAGGCACCGGCGGCCACGCCGACGCTCAGACCGCCCGCCGCCAGGCCCTTGGTGAGCCGGGAACGCGGTCGCAGTTTGCCCAGCCCACTCGCCCGGTGCGTGCCCTTGGCCCGGTGGGAGCGCTGCTCGGGGACCGCGGGCTCGCCCACGGTGCCCTCCCGCAGCATGGCCTCCATCGCGGCCACCAGCTGGGCCCGCTGAACGACCTTGACCTCGGGGTCCAGCTCGGGTCTGGGCAGCTCGCCGAGACACTCCGCGAGGGTCAGCAGGCGGTCCTGCCCGGAGTGCTCCACGGCGGCCGGCTGGTGTCCTTCGGACTGCTCGGCCGCCGGGTCCCGGTCGGACTGCTCCTCCAGGGCCTGGGCGAAGGCGTTCGCCCGCCGGTGCGCCGATACGTTCGCGATCACTGGCGGCACCTCCTCTCGTCATGACGGTCGACTCCCCAGGGGGTCCTGAGGGTTGCACACCCTGACCACAAGCACTCGATCGGGTGATCGAAGTCGGCCAGGGAGTGACCACAGGGAGCCTGCATCCCGCACAACGAGCGGCGCGGCACTTGGGTTACGGACTGCGGATGATCGGATCGGGGAGTCAACGGACTTTCACCGAGAGCGAGTTGGCGATTACCGGGGGTGTGCGCGGGCGGCCGCCCTCAGCGGGCGTCGTCCGGGAGGAGCCGGGCCAGGGTGCGGACGGCCCGGTACTGGAGGGTCTTGATGGCGCCCTCGTTCTTGCCCATGACCCGGGCGGTCTCGGCGACCGAGAGGCCCTGGAGGAAACGGAGGGTCACGCACTCCTGCTGCTGCGGGTTGAGCCGTCGTACGGCGTCGAGCAGCGCGGCGTTGGAGAGGGACTCCAGGACGGAGTCCTCCGGGGAGCGCTCCACCTCGTTGGCGTCGAGCATCTCGCCGGTGGTGACCTCGAGCCGGAAGCGGCTCGACTTGAAGTGGTCGGCGACGAGGTTGCGCGCGATGGTGACGAGCCAGGCGCCGAAGTCGCGGCCCTGCCAGGTGAAGGTGCCGATCCTGCGCAGCGCACGCAGGAACGTCTCGCTCGTCAGGTCCTCGGCGGTGGCCTTACCTCCCACCCGGTAATAGATGTACCGGTACACCGTGTCGCTGTACTGGTCGTACAGGCGGCCGAAGGCGTCGGCCTCGCCGGCCTGGGCGCGTTCGACCAGGTCCATCATGCGGGCGCTGTCGCTGTCCGCGGCCGGACGGCGGGCCGTTGCGGCACCGGTCGAACGCCCTCGTCTGCCGACGGCCGCGGAACCTTCGGCCAGTGCGTAGCACGGGCCGATCGGTGCCGTGGCTACGGCGAGGGCGGGGACGGCGTACGCGGTGGGGACGAAGCCGCGCAACAGGTCTTGGACCGTTGCGCGCAGCGTAGCCAGGCCCGAGGCGTCAACCCCGACGTGTGGGTACACGGGACTCCCAGAGGCAGAGCTTCCATCACGTGCAGTGCGGGACCGTTCACCCGTCGTAGCGACGGAAGGGGTACCGGATTGCGTCTGAGGAGAATAACGCTTAGTGCAGGCCCTGCTACACCCAGTTGCTCTATTCATCGATTACGTCGCTTCCGTAACCGATTGGTGCCCCATCAAGTACCGCAGAGTGACCGGTTGTTGATCGAAAGCGGTCACGTTCCGTCAGGGAAGGGGGCGTGTTGTGGCCGTGTGCAGCCAATGCCGCTGGACACGGCGTTACGCCGGTAAAACCCGTGGATCGGTGTGTTTGCCCGGCTAGCGGCGGCGCTTGTGCAGAGCGATCGCCGCCGCCGTGCCCCCGGCCACCGCGCCCACTCCGGCCGCCGCGGGGATGCCGACCTTCGCGGCCTTGCGGCCGGTGCGGTAGTCACGCAGCCGCCAGTCCAGTTGACGGGCGTGCTTGCGCAGCTTGGAGTCCGGGTTGATGGCGTAGGGGTGGCCGACCAGGGAGAGCATCGGGATGTCGTTGTGGCTGTCGCTGTAGGCCGCGCAGCGGGACAGGTCCAGGCCCTCAGCCGCCGACAGGGCGCGCACCGCCTCCGCCTTCGCGGGGCCGTGCAGCGGCTCACCGACCAGCTTGCCGGTGTAGACGCCGTCCACCGACTCCGCGACCGTGCCCAACGCGCCGGTGAGGCCGAGGCGTCGTGCGATCACCTGGGCGATCTCCACCGGTGCCGCGGTGACCAGCCACACCTTCTGACCGGCGTCCAGGTGGGCCTGCGCGAGGGCGCGGGTGCCCGGCCAGATCCGCTCGGCCATGTACTCGTCGTAGATCTCCTCGCCGATCGACTGGAGCTCGGCGACGCGGTGACCCTTGACGATCGACAGCGCGGAGTCGCGGGCCTCCTGCATGTGTTCGGGGTCCTCGGAGCCGGCCAGCCGGAAATAGGCCTGCTGCCAGGCGAAGCGGGCCAGGTCGCGCGTCTCGAAGAACTTCCGCTTGTACAGGCCGCGCCCGAAGTGGAAGAGGGACGCACCTTGCATCACGGTGTTGTCCAGGTCGAAGAAGGCGGCTGCCTTGTCGTCGCCGAGGACCGGGAACGCGGGTTCCTCGGCGGGCACCGACTTGCGCGCGGCCTCCGCCGAGGCCTCGCCTGCCAACACGCTCCGCGCCGTGGCGGAGCGCCTACGGGGAGTGAGCCATCCGAGAGCGGCCATGGCGTGAGCATAGCCAGTTTGTTCGGGGGTTCCGGAGTCGTGAGGTTTGGAGGGTGTGAACTCTCCGAGACTCGGCCGTTAATCAGGCGGGAGAATGGCCCGCATGAGTCCCATCTTCCGCCGCAAGCAGGGCCGGGCCCCCGAGGACCGGCTCGTCACCCTGATCCGCAAGCCGGGCTGCCATCTGTGTGATGACGCACAGTCGGTGATCGAGAAGGTGTGTGGAGATCTCGGGGTTCCCTGGGAGCACAAGGACATCGACCAGGACCCTCAACTCCACGACCAGTACTGGGAGCAGATCCCCGTCGTGCTCGTCGACGGGGAGCAGCACACGTTCTGGCGGGTGGACGAGAACCGCCTCCGCAAGGCCCTGACCGACTAGTCCAACTGGTCCCCTTGGTCGCTTAGGATCGATGGCGATGTGGTCCCGGGGGCGAGATTGATGAGGGAAGTGTGCGGTTTTGCCTCCGAGAGAGACGCGCGTGACCCCGGTCACGTTGGCCGGGCAAATCGGACACCATCTTTGTGCACGCGTTCACAAAGACATAGCCTGCATTCGACGGGGCGGTCCGGGGACGCATGACCGCCCACAGCCCCGCTCTACCCGCAGGAGCACCGTGGCAACTGGCCGAACTCACCGACCGGCGACCCGTAGCCGAGGGATTCCCGAGGCCACCGTCGCCAGGCTTCCGCTGTACCTCCGCGCGCTGACCGCACTGTCGGAGCGCTCGGTACCCACGGTCTCCTCCGAGGAACTGGCCGCGGCCGCGGGGGTCAACTCCGCGAAGCTGCGCAAGGACTTCTCTTACCTGGGTTCTTACGGAACGCGCGGTGTCGGCTACGACGTCGAGTATCTCGTCTACCAGATCTCCCGCGAACTCGGCCTGACCCAGGACTGGCCGGTTGTGATCGTCGGCATCGGCAACCTCGGCGCCGCGCTCGCCAACTACGGCGGCTTCGCGTCCCGTGGATTCCGGGTGGCGGCCCTCATCGACGCCGATCCCGCAATGGCCGGAAAGCCCGTCGCCGGGATCCCCGTGCAGCACAGCGACGACCTGGAAAAGATCATCGAGGACAACGGCGTGTCCATCGGTGTCATCGCGACGCCCGCCGGTGCCGCCCAGCCCGTCTGCGACCGGCTCGTGGCCGCCGGGGTCACCTCCATCCTGAACTTCGCGCCGACCGTGCTGTCCGTGCCGGACGGCGTGGACGTGCGCAAGGTCGACCTCTCCATCGAGTTGCAGATCCTCGCCTTCCACGAGCAGCGGAAGGCCGGCGAGGAGGCCGCCGCCGGCTCCGACGGCGCCGGTCCGGCCGCCGCCCGCGGTGTCTCCGGCCCCGCCTCCAGCTCCACCTCCGCCGACCAAGGGCCTGACGGGGACGTACCCGCCGTGATGCCGGCATGAGTCTCCTCGTCGTCGGACTGAGCCACCGCAGCGCACCGGTCAGCGTGCTCGAGCGGGCGGCCCTGCATGTCGATGCGCAGGTGAAGTTGCTCCAGGACACGGTCGCCGCGGAGCCGGCCACCGAGGCCGCGGTGCTCGCCACCTGCAACCGGATCGAGCTGTACGCCGACGTGGACAAGTTCCACGCGGGTGTGGCCGAGCTGTCCACGCTGCTCGCCCAGCACAGCGGGGTGGGGCTCGACGAGCTCACTCCCTATCTGTACGTGCACTACGAGGACCGGGCGGTCCACCACCTCTTCTCCGTCGCCTGCGGGCTCGACTCCATGGTCGTCGGCGAGGGGCAGATCCTCGGGCAGATAAAGGACTCCCTGGCCCGGGCGCAGGAGCTGCACACCGCCGGGCGGCTGCTGAACGACCTCTTCCAGCAGGCCCTGCGGGTCGGCAAGCGGGCGCACTCCGAGACCGGGATCGACCGGGCCGGGCAGTCGCTGGTCACGTTCGGACTGGAGCAGCTTGCCTCCGGTACGGCCGTGCAGGACTGGGCGCTCGGTAAGAAGGCGCTGGTCATCGGGGCCGGGTCGATGTCCTCGCTGGCTGCGGCGACGCTTGCGCGGGCGGGGGTTTCCGAGGTCGTGATCGCCAACCGGACCGCTGAGCGGGCTGAGCGACTGGCGGAGATCCTCAACGACTCGGGCGAGTCGGACGTGGTTGCCCGTGCGGTACCGATGGATTCGGTGCCGGACGAGCTGACACGTGCCGATGTTGTGGTGTCTTGTACGGGGGCCACTGGGCTGGTGCTTACGGCTGAGGCTGTTGCTTCGGCTGTGCCCGGTGTGGGTGCTGAGCGGGGGTGGGTCGCGCTGCCCGGCGCTGACGGGGCGCCGCCTGCGCCCACCCGTGCCGCCCCAAGCGGCACGACTGCCCGCAGCTTGGCGGAGCCAAGTTCCGACGAGAACTGTCCGCTCGATCTGGCTCCGGTGCCCTCCACCGCCGGGTTCTCCGTGCTCGGTGAGGCCGCCGTCGCCGGGATGGCTGCTTCCGAGCTGGAGCAGCATGCCGCCTGGGTGGACAACGCTCCGCGGCCGCAGGGGGCCGTCGCTCTCGTCGATCCGCTCGCGGAGGCCGACGCCATCGCCGCGCTCGCCGCCACCGCGGCCGTCATCGGGCGGGTGCCCGAGCGGCGCAAGCCGGAGCCCGTCGCCGAGATCCCGCGGCCCGCTCCCTCGCTCTTCCTGCTCGACCTCGCCATGCCCCGGGACATCGACGCCGCCGTGCACCGGCTCGCCGGCGTGCGGCTCGTCGACATCGAGTCGCTGGCCGAGGCCTCGGCCGACGCTCCCATGGCGGCCGACGTCGACCAGGTCCGCCGTATCGTCGCCGACGAGGTCGCCGCGTTCGGGGCCGCTCTGCGGGCCGCGCACATCACGCCGACCGTCGTCGCGCTGCGGACCATGGCCGCCGATGTCGTCGCCGGTGAGATCGCTCGCCTCGACGGGAGGCTGCCCGGCCTCGACGACAAGCAGCGCGGCGAGATCACGCAGACCGTGCGGCGTGTCGTCGACAAGCTGCTGCACGCGCCGACCGTACGGGTCAAGCAACTCGCGGCCGAACCCGGCGGTGCCGGGTACGCCGACGCGCTGCGAACCCTGTTCGACCTCGACCCCGAGACGGTGGCCGCCGTCTCCCGCGCCGAGGACAGCACCACCGATGAGGAAGGCCGAGGGTCGGCATGAGTACCAAGGCGCTACGGCTCGGGACCAGGCGGAGCAAACTCGCCATGGCCCAGTCCGGGCAGGTCGCCAAGGCCGTGAGCCAGGTGACCGGGCGGCCCGTCGAGCTCGTCGAGATCACCACGTACGGCGATGTGTCCAGGGAGGCGCTCGCGCAGATCGGCGGCACGGGTGTGTTCGTGACCGCGCTGCGCGAAGCCCTGCTCAAGGGCGAGGTCGACCTCGCGGTGCACTCGCTCAAGGACCTGCCGACCGGGCAGCCGGACGAACTGGCGCTGGCCGCCGTACCGCCGCGCGAGGACCCGCGGGACGTCATCGTCGCCCGGGACGAGCTGAAGTTCACCGACCTGCCCCGAGGCGCGCGCATCGGTACCGGCTCGCCCCGGCGCATGGCCCAGCTGAACGCGTACGCCCGCGCGCACGGCCTTGATATCGAGACGGTTGCGATCCGGGGGAACATCGACACCCGGGTGCGGTTCGTGAGCGATGGTGAGCTTGATGCGGTGGTGCTCGCGGCTGCGGGCCTGCAGCGCATCGGCCGTATCGACGAAGTGACCGATTTCCTCTCGGTCGACACAGTTTTGCCCGCTCCCGGCCAGGGAGCACTCGCGATCGAGTGCACCGCGGACAACGCGGACCTGATCGCAGCGCTCGGCGAACTCGACGACCTGTTCACGCGGGTCGCCGTGACCGCCGAACGGTCACTGCTCGCCGCCCTGGAGGCCGGCTGCTCCGCCCCTGTGGGCGCGCTGGCCGACCTTCTGGCCGACGGGCAGATTGTCAAGGAAATGCGCCTGCGGGGCGTCGTCGGCACGACCGACGGCTCTCGCATGGTGCAGTTGTCCACCACCGGTCCCGTGCCCGAGACGTACGACCAAGCAATGGCGCTCGGCCGTGAACTCGCGGCCGGCATGCTTGCCGAGGGCGCGGCCGGTCTGATGGGGGAGCGAGCACAGTGAGCCCCACCACCCTTCCCGCCGGTCCTGAACACGGGCACGTCACCTTCCTCGGTGCCGGACCCGGAGATCCGGGACTGCTGACTCTGCGCGCCGTGGAGGCGCTCACGAACGCGGACGTCCTCGTCGCCGGGCACGAAGTGCTCGACGTCGTGCGCGCCCACGCTCGGTCGGGCGTCGCCGTCGTGAACACGGACACGGAGTCGCCTTCGGCTCCGGTTCCGGGCACGGGCGCGCCCCAACTGACAGTTGTTGACAGCACGTCAACAACCGCCCCTGCCCCCGCTGTACGGGATGCGGCACATCTTGTCATGGAGGCCGCGCGGGGCGGCAGGCGGGTCGTACGTGCGGTGTCCGGGGACCCCGGGCTCGACGCGTACGCCGCCGAGGAGATGCTGGCCTGCGCCCGCGCGGGCGTGCCGTTCGAGGTCGTGCCCGGTGTCGCCGCGGCCGTCGGCGTGCCCGCGTACGCCGGTGTGCCGCTGCGGGACGCGCACGGCGCGGACGTGCGGTTCGTCGACGCGCGCACGGCCTCCGACCGGTGCTGGACGGAGGTGGGGGCGTCCGACGGGACCGTGGTCGTGTCGACGTCCCTGGACTCCGTCGGCGCCGCCGCCGGTGAGCTGGTCGCGGCCGGCCGTAAGCCCGACACTCCGATGACGGTCACCGTCGCCGGTACGACGACCCGGCAGCGGACCTGGACGGCGACCCTGGGCACCATCGCCCAGACGCTCAAGCAGGCCAAGGTGCTGCCCTCGCCCGAGGGCGGGCGGCCGGTGATAGCCGTGGTCGGTGAGCGGTCCGCCGCGGCTCAGCGCGAGCAGTTGTCGTGGTTCGAGTCCAAGCCGCTGTTCGGGTGGCGGGTGCTCGTGCCGCGTACGAAGGAGCAGGCTGCGTCGCTCTCCGACCAGTTGCGGTCCTACGGGGCCGTGCCGCACGAGGTGCCGACGATCGCCGTCGAGCCGCCGCGGACTCCGCAGCAGATGGAGCGGGCGGTCAAGGGGCTCGTCACCGGGCGCTACGAGTGGATCGCGTTCACCTCGGTCAACGCGGTGAAGGCGGTGCGGGAGAAGTTCGAGGAGTACGGGCTCGATGCCCGGGCCTTCGCGGGGATCAAGGTCGCCGCGGTGGGGGAGCAGACGGCGAAGGCGTTGATCGCGTTCGGTGTGAAGCCGGATCTCGTGCCGAGCGGTGAGCAGTCGGCCGCGGGGCTCCTTGAGGACTGGCCGCCGTACGACCCGGTCTTCGACCCGATCGACCGGGTGTTCCTGCCGCGGGCCGACATCGCCACGGAGACGCTGGTCGCCGGGCTGATCGAGCTCGGGTGGGAGGTCGACGACGTCACCGCGTACCGGACCGTGCGGGCGTCGCCGCCGCCGGCGGAGACGCGGGAGGCGATCAAGGGGGGCGGGTTCGATGCCGTGCTCTTCACGTCGTCGTCCACGGTGCGGAACCTGGTGGGTATCGCCGGGAAGCCGCACAACGTGACGGTGATCGCGTGTATCGGGCCGGCGACGGCCAAGACCGCCGAGGAGCACGGGCTGCGGGTCGATGTGATGGCTCCCGAGCCGTCCGTGCACCGGCTGGCCGAGGCGCTCGCGGACTTCGGGCTGAAGCGGCGGGCGGCGGCGCTGGAGGCGGGCGATCCGGTGACGCGACCGAGTGAGCGGCGGCCGGGGGCGCGGCGTCGGCGGTCGACTACCTGAGGTTGTCTGGCGGGTGCGGGTGCGGGTGCGGGTGCGGGTGCGGGTGCGGGTGCGTGGGGGCTGGCGTTTTGCGCAGTTCCCCGCGCCCCTGAAATCCGTGGCGCAGGCCGCCTGCACCCCCAGGGGCGCGGGGAACTGCGCGACAAGCCACGACGTACCCGCACCCGCCAGATCACGTGACCCGGCACCCCGCTAGGCGCTCCACGGCCGACGCTGCGTCGGTAAAGGGGCCCCCGGGGCGGGCGTAGCCTCGGGGGTATGACGACGTATGGATCCTTTCCCGGTGCCCGGCCGCGGCGGCTGCGGACCAACCCCGTCATGCGGCGCATGGTCGCCGAGACCCGGCTGGACCCCGCCGACTTCATCCTCCCGGCGTTCGTGCGGGAGGGCGTCAGTGAGCCCGTGCCGATCGCGGCGATGCCCGGGGTCGTGCAGCACACCCGGGACAGTCTGAGGAAGGCCGCCGTCGAGGCCGTGGCCGCCGGCGTCTCCGGGATCATGCTGTTCGGGGTGCCTGAGGAGGAGAAGAAGGACGCCCTCGGGACGCCCGGGACCGACCCCGACGGGATTCTTCAGGTCGCCCTCCGGGACGTGCGGGCCGAGGTCGGTGACGAGCTGCTCGTGATGTCCGACCTGTGTCTCGACGAGACGACCGATCACGGGCACTGCGGGGTGCTGGACGCGGAGGGCCGGGTCGACAACGACGCCACCCTCGAGCGGTACGCCGAGATGGCTCAGGTGCAGGCCGACGCGGGCGCTCATGTGGTCGGGCCCAGCGGGATGATGGACGGTCAGATCGGGGTCATCCGGGACGCCCTTGATCAGATCGGGCGGGAGGACGTGGCCATCCTCGCGTACACGGCCAAGTACGCCTCCGCCTTCTACGGGCCGTTCCGGGAGGCCGTCGGGTCCTCGTTGAAGGGCGACCGCAAGACCTACCAGCAGGACCCCGCGAACGCGCGCGAGTCGCTGCGGGAGCTCGCCCTCGACCTGGAGGAGGGCGCCGACATGGTGATGGTCAAGCCGGCCGGGCCCTACCTCGACATCCTCGCGCGGGTCGCGGACGCCGTCGACGTGCCGGTGGCCGCGTACCAGATCTCGGGCGAGTACTCGATGATCGAGGCCGCCGCCGAGAAGGGCTGGATCGACCGGGACCGGGCGATCCTGGAGTCGCTGACCGGAATCAAGCGGGCCGGGGCGCGGAACATCCTCACCTACTGGGCGACCGAGGTGGCTCAGAAGCTCCGCTGACAGGGGCGTTGGTACGGCGTGTCACGGCAACGTTTCGAACTCGGTCCGGATACGGGCCGGGTTCGTTCAGGCCAACGTCCGGACAACGCCGTTCTGTTCGGTGGGTGATCTTCGTATCATCTGTCCCGAATCGGGCTTCTGGCGGGGTGGATTTGTCAGGATGTGACAGGTGCCTGTCTTGATGGACTGCTTACATCCGTCGAATTGACGAGTTCTCGACATCCTTCATATCTTCTGCGCCTGGCCTGATCCATTCGGAACGGTTCCGGATGTCGATTCCCTGGGGGGCACCACCATGAGCTGGTTCATTGAGGCACTCAAGAAGTACGCGGTCTTCAGCGGTCGTTCGCGCCGCAAGGAGTACTGGATGTTCGCGCTGTTCGCCGGGATCATCTACGTGGTGTTCCTGGTCCTCGGCCTCGTGAGCAAGCAGTCGTGGCTGCCGATCCTGCCCTACATCGCCTTCCTGCTGCCCGGCCTCGCCGTCACCGCGCGCCGTCTGCACGACACGGGCCGCAGCGGCTGGTGGATCCTCTTCGGCCTCGTCCCGCTCGTCGGTGGCATCACCCTGTTCGTCTTCTCCGTGCTCGACAGCGAGCCGGGTGACAACAAGTACGGCCCGAACCCGAAGCTGGCCCCGGCGCACGTGTGATGCCGTAACTCCGCTTCGAGGCCGCCCGGTCAGTGCCGGGCGGCCTTCGCGTTTTCCGCGGGGGCGACGGCGGCCGGCCCGGCCATGGCCGGGCCCTCGTCGCGGACGCCCTGTCCGTCGTTGCAGCCCGAGAGGGTGAGGAGGGCGAGGAGGGCGAGGAGGGTCAGCGGGGCGAGGGCGGTGCGGGCGCGGTGGCCGTGGGGTCGGGTGGGCATGGGATCAGGTTGCGGGGCGGGTGCGGTGTGCGCCAGACCCGGCGGGGGATTCGGGACGCGGAGCTTGGGGTGGCCGCGCTGACCTGCGGGGATGTCGTGTCCCGAGCCGCCTGTGTGGGATGCGGGACGGGGCATGTCGGGCATCGGGCACCATCAAGTCGCCCTGGGAGTTAGGTTCTTGACCATCGCGGTGGTTGTCCGTTGAAGGACCTACTCATAGGGGAGACGTCCATGTCCGGTGACGCGCTGAGCCAGGATCCGGCCGAGATGGCCAGGCGGATCGACACCACCAAGGCGCACTCGGCCCGCGTCTACGACGTGTTCCTCGGCGGCAAGGACAACTACCCCGTCGACCGTGCGGCGGCCGCCGCCGCGCTGGCCGCCAACCCGCGCGGGTACCTCGATGTGCGCCACAACCGCGACTTCATGCGCCGGGCCGTGAGCCGGCTGGCCGGGCGGGACGGGATCCGGCAGTTCCTGGACGTCGGCACCGGGCTGCCCACCGCCGAGAACGTCCACCAGATCGCCCAGCGCATCCTGCCCGAGACGCGGGTCGTATACGTCGACAACGACCCGGTGGTGCTGGCCCACGCGCGGGCCCTGCTCACCAGCGGGCCCGAGGGACGTACCGCCTACATCGACGCCGACTTCAAGGACCCCGCGCAGATCCTCGAACAGGCCGCCAAGACCCTCGACTTCGACCAGCCGATCGCGCTGTGCCTGGTCGCGATCCTGCACTTCGTCGAGGACGAGCAGGCCCATCCGATCGTGCGGGAGCTGGTGGAGGCACTGCCGGCGGGGAGCCGGATCATCCTCAGTCATCTCACCGACGAGATGCATCCCGAGCCCATGCGTGCCGTGCAGCGGACGTACACCGAGCGGGGGTTCACCTTCGTGTTCCGGTCCAAGCCGGAGGTGGAGCGGTTCTTCACCGAGGTGCCGGGGGTGCGCCTGGACGAGCCGGGGGTCGTGCCCGTGCACCGGTGGCACCCCGGTCCGGCGCCCGTGCCGCCCGCCATCGAGCCCGAGGACTTCGAGGCGCTCGACGACATCGAGAAGATCCGCTACCGCGACATCAACGACGTCACCGACGCCGACATCAACGTCTACGGGGCCACCGGCACCAAGGTCTAGCGAGCGTGGTGCGGGTGGTGGCGTCCGTATCACGGAAAGGTGCTTGTAGACGGCACTCAGTTCTCTAGGCTGCGCTGCACCCTGTCGTCGCAGTCCGCAGCCTAAGGAGCCGTCATGACGGTGCCCACGTTCGCTTCCGTGCCGCCGCTCGCCGCCCGGGCCCGGGCGGTCGGTGGGTCGCCCGTACGGGACATCCTCGCCGTCACCGCCCGCCCCGAGGTGATCAACTTCGCGGGCGGGCTCCCGGCACCCGAGCTGTTCGACGCGGCGGGGATCGCCGAGGCCTACCGCGCGGTGCTGGCGGAGATGCCGGCACGGGCGCTCCAGTACTCCACCACCGAGGGGGAGCCCGTGCTGCGGGCGGCCCTCGCCGAGCGGATGTCGGTGCGCGGGCTCGCCACCGGCGCCGACGACGTCCTCGTCACCACCGGCTCCCAGCAGGCGCTCTCCCTCCTCGCCACCGCCCTGATCGAACCCGGCGACACGGTCCTCGTCGAGAGCCCCTGCTATCTCGCCGCCCTCCAGGCCTTCGGGTTCGCGGGCGCCCGGGTGGTCGCCGTGCCGGGCGACGAGGAGGGGCCCGATCCGGCGGCGCTGGAGCAACTCGTGCTGCGGGAGCGGCCCAAGCTGCTCTACACCGTGCCCACCTTCCAGAACCCGACCGGCCGGACCATGTCCGCCGCACGCCGGGCCGCCGTGGCGTCCGTGGCCGCGCGGTGCGGGCTGTGGATCGTCGAGGACGACCCCTACGGCGAACTCCGCTTCGAGGGCGAGCGGGTGCCGTGGATCGCCGCCCACGAGGAGGCCCGTGACCGGGTCGTGCTGCTCGGCTCCTTCTCCAAGGTGATGGCGCCCGGACTGCGGCTCGGCTGGCTGCGGGCGCCCGGCGAGCTGCGCCGGGCCTGCGCGGTCGCCAAGCAGGCCGCCGACCTGCACACCCCGACCGTCAACCAGCTCGCCGCGGCCCGCTATCTGGCCGACCGGGACCTCGACGCCCATGTGCGGCGCGTGGCGGGTGTCTACGGCGAGCGCCGGGACGCCATGCTGGCGGGGCTCGGCGAGGCCCTGCCCCCGGGATCGACCTGGACCCGGCCCGAGGGCGGCATGTTCCTCTGGGCGCGCCTCCCGTCGTCGTACGACACCACCGCGCTGCTGCCGCAGGTCGTGACCCGGGATGTGGCCTACGTCCCGGGGGCGCCCTTCTACGCCGGCGAGCCCGACCGGTCGACCCTGCGGCTGTGCTTCGTCACGCAGACGCCGGAGGAGATCGGGGAGGGGCTGCGGCGGCTCGGGGCCGGGTTGCGGGACGCCGAACGGGGGCTCAGCGGGTGATCGAGACGGCGAAGGGCGTGAACCCGCCGGACCGGATCACGTGCGGTACGAACAGGATCGCGGCCTCGGTGGCCCGTGCGGTGCCGATTCCGCCGAGGTCCGTGATCCACTCCTGGTGCCAGCCGAGGTCGGTGAGGAGCCCGCGGACGACCTGCTTGGCCTCCGGGTCCTCGCCGGAGAGGAAGGCGGTCGGGGCCTGGGTGAGTGCGGCGGGCGCGGTCATCACCGTGTAGAGCATCGTGTTGAGCGTCTTGACCACGCGCGTGCCGGGGAGCGCTTCCTGAAGTCGCTCCGCGAGGCTCGAACCGGGGTACAGGAGGTCGGCCGGCAGTCTGTCCGGTCCGTCGACGGTCGCGTTGGAGACGTCCACGAGGATCCTGTCCCGCAGCTCCTCCCGCAGGGCGGCGAGGCGCTCCAGCGAACCGGCGCCCGGGGTGGCGTTGATGACGATCCGCGCTGTCCGTACGGCGTCGGCGGCGGAGTCCGGTGAGCGGTCCGCCACGGTCACCTCGTGCCCGGCCCGGGTGAGGGACTCGGCGAGACTGCTGCCGACGCGGCCGTTTCCGAGAACGGCGATCGCGGTCATGGTGATGTGGTCCTTTCGGTGTTTGTGGGAGTCAGCGGGAGAGCGTGGTGACGGCTTCGGTGTGCACGCCGGGCGCCGCGGCCAGGAAGCTCTCGCTCTGCGGGGTCCAGGGGCGGCCCTCGGCGTCCGATATCCGCCCGCCGGCCTCGGTGACGAGCAGCGCCCCGGGAAGCAGGTCCGCGCGGGCCCCGGCGAACTGCCAGAAGGCGTCGATCCGGCCCGCGGCCAGGTTCAGCAGGTGCAGGGTGGCGGGCACGGAGGTCCGCACCACGAGCGCGTCGAAGAGCATCGCGGTGATCGAGGCGCCGACACGCCGCACGACGTCCTCGTCCTCGTCCGGCCTGGCCTGGCTGGTGGCCACGAGGCTCAGGCCGAGGTCCGTGGTCGGGGACACGTGCAGCGGGCGGCCGTCGAGGTGGGCGCCCGCGCCGACGCGTGCGGTGTAGGTCTCACCGGTCAGCGGCAGGTGAACCGCGGTGAGCACCGGCTGGTTGTCGCGGACGAGAGTGGCGGTCACCGCCCACTCCGGCAGGGCGTGCAGGTGGTTGACGTTTCCCTCGGCCGGATCGAGGACCCACCATTCGCCGGAAGGCAGCGCGCCGCCGGCGAGTTCGTCCTCCACCAGGCGGGCGTTCGGGCGCAGTTCGGTGAGGCGGGGGCGCAGGACGTCGAGGGCCGCGTCGTCGTTGGCGGCGAGCGCGTCCATCAGCTCTTCGCGGGTCCGGTAGCGGACCACGTCGCCGAACCGCTCCCGCAGTACGGCACCCGCCTCCCGCACGGCGATGGCGGTCTGGGCGAGCAGGTCTGCGTCGGACAGGAAGCCGGGGGCCGGGGCGATTCCGGTGGTCCGCGTGAATTCGGGCATGGCGGTGCTCCCGTCTGAGGAGGGGGTGGAGAAAGTGATGAGGCGGACCAGGTGAACCGGGTTCGGTTCCGTGCCCGCATCTCGAAGGTAGGAGCGCCCTCGATTAACTGCAAGTGCATGTAAAGCACGGCTAGCATGACTCTCATGCAACTGGATCTGAACCTGCTCGCCGCACTCGACGCGCTCCTGGAGGAAGGCAGCGTGGCCGGGGCCGCCGAGCGCCTGCACGTCACCGCCCCCGCGATGAGTCGAAGCCTCGGCCGGATCCGGCGCACGACAGGGGATCAGATCCTGGTCCGCACCGGGCGCACGATGACCCCGACGCCGTACGCGATCGCCGTCCGGGGACAGGTGCACGAGCTGCTGCGGCAGGTTCAGGACGTGCTGGCACCGAGCCGCGAACTCGACCTCGCTTCCCTCGAACGCACCTTCACCCTCCGCTGGCACGACTCACTCGTCGCCCTCGGCGGCCCCGCGCTGCTCGCGGCCGCACGGGAGCAGGCGCCGGGCGTGCGGCTGCGTTTCCTCGCGGAATCGAGCGTCGACACCCCCGAGCTGCGGCGCGGCGAGATCGACCTGGAGGCGAACGCGAACCGCCCTACCGCACCCGACATCCGCGCCGAACAGGTCGCCGAGACCCGGCACGTCATCGCGGTGCGGCGCGGGCACCCGCTCACCCGGGTCACGACGGTCACCGCCGCGCGGTACGCCGAGGCCGAGCACATCACCGTCTCGCGGCGCGGAAGGCTCGGCAACGTCCTCGACGACGCCCTCGCGCGGCTCGGCCTCACCCGGCGGGTGGTGGCGTCCGCGCCCACCGACGGGGCCGCGTTCGAGTTCGTGCGCGGCTCGGACCTCCTCGTCACCGCCCCCGAGGCGACGACGCGTTCAGCGGCCGCGGTGCTCGGACTGACCCTGCTCCCGCTGCCGCTCGAACTGCCGCCGGCCGCCGTGTACCTGTCCTGGCATCAGCGCTACGACACCGACCCCGCGCACGTCTGGCTGCGGGGTCTGGCGCGGACCGCGCTGACGCCGGAGGTCGGTCCGGAGGTCGGTCAGTCCCACCAGAAGGACCAGGTCCGCTGACCGATCACCGCGTGCTCGGCGTACTCGCGCAGGGTGTTGTGGTGGCCCTGGTCGATGTTGTCGGGGCAGAACGCGAAGTGTTCGGCGGCGACGGCCTCCGCGGTCTCCTGGGTCGTGGGCGGCGCGGCGACCGAGACCTCCAACCGGTCGAAGTCCAGCGCGATGACGCGTATGCCGAAGCGGTCCTCCCAGGAACGCAGCACCGCGCACAGCCGCGCCACGTCGTTCTCGTGGTTCAGCGGGCCCGTCCAGCCGATCGCCGCCGGGATGTCCGCGCTGCGGCGGGCCGGGACCAGGGCGAGACGCGGGTCCTTGAACCACGAGCCCTCGTCGAGAAGGGCGTCCGCGGTCTCGGCGGCCCGTCGGTCGGGGTCGGCGGGGAGAGCGGAGGGTGCCTCGGCGAGACCCGGCCAGGACCCCTCGCCGTCGTCGAGTTCGTCCTCGGCGTACGCCTCCCAGAAGTCCGCCAGGACCTCCTCCGGGTCGTGGTCCCCGGGGTACGACATCCTCCCGGGCATCAACTCCCACTCCTCCGGCCCGCCCTGGCCGCCACCGACCTCTATCAGCACGGGAAGCAGACCCACGCGCGCGGCCCGGCCGCCCAGCGCGGTCCACGCCCCGGACGACGCCGCGTACTCGGCATGCCACAGCAACGACTCGTGCCACGGACCGTCTTCGGTCTCGTCGATCAGCCTCCCCAGAGGGAGTCCGAGTCCGAGCGAACGACCGCTCGGGTCTGCCGCGAGTCGGGGCAGCGGGTTGGGAAGAGTCGCCATGCCAGTGACTGTAGGGGGAGCCACTGACAACGGGGTGGGGGGCGTTACTTGAGGGCGGTGGTGAAGGTGGTCCAGGTGGTGGGGGAGACCTGGAGGGTGGTTCCCTCCGGGCGCTTGGAGTCGCGGATGTGGATGACGTCCGGAGCGGTGGCAACCTCGACGCACTGGCCGCCCTCGCTGCTGCTGTAGGTCGACTTGACCCACTGAAGTGCCGTGCTCATCGCTCTCCTAGCAGACGGTCCAACAGGCGTCTGGAGTCCTCAATGGTGAGGGCCTGAGTCCGCAGCATCGCATATTTGCGCGCGAGGATGGACACCTCGTCCGCGTCGGAAACCCACTGGCTGCCGCGTTGGGACTCGGTGTACGCGAGGTGCTGATGGTCGGGAGTCTCCAGGAGCGTGAAGGGGCCGGCGTCCCCCGCGTGCGAGTGGCGGTCCAGGGGCAGGATCTGCAAGGACAGGCAAGGGAGTTCGGAGCACTCGCGCAAGAAGCGCAGCTGGTCCAGATGGGTCTCGCGACCGCCTGTGGGCATGAGGAGCGCAGGCTCCCAGACGACGAAGCTCAGCGTGGGTGGGACCCGGCGCTCAAGGATCTCCCGTCGGCCGACCCGCGCGGCGACCTTCGTCTCCAGTTCGTCGGAGTCGTAGGCCGGGACCCGCCCGCTCAGCAACGCGCGTGCGTACGGCTCGGTTTGCAGCAGCCCGGGCACGACCAGGGCGTCGTACCAGGAGAGCGCGATGGCCTCGCGCTCGTGCTCCACATACAACTCCGCCCACATCGGGAACTGGTCGATGTCCGGCAGGTTGGCCACCCCCGCCGCCAACATCCCCTTCGTCTCCAGGACTTCGTCCAGCAGCGCGGCCAGGTCCGGTTTCAGCGTCCTTCTGCCCTGCTCGATCGACGCGATCGTCTCCTCGTCCACGCGGACCAGGTCCGCGAGGGCGATCTGGGTGTGGCCCGCCGCACGGCGAGCCGTGCCGAGTTGTTTGCCCAGCATCTTCAGGGACGTGAGGTTCTTCGGTCGCGGCTTCCTGGCGCTCATGAGATGGTCCATCCCCCTTGGCACGCGTACGTCACCGGGTAAGAGCCCGTACAAAAAATCTGTACGGCTTCACCGAGTGATCCACGGTAGTCACTCTCCGCAACTCTCGTCCCGTGAACGAGACGACCCGACTACCGCCCCTGCGCGAGCGGTTCTTCCGCCGTGAACGCCGATCCGCCCTGGCCGCACGCCGGTTCGCGGCCGAGACCCTGGCCGGCTGGGGGCTCGCCGAGACGCCGAGAACCGACGACGTGCTGCTCTGCGTGAGCGAACTCGTGACCAACGCGCTGCTGCACGGCGTACCGCCCGGACGCCAGCTGCGGCTGTTCCTGCGTCACGAGGGGCACGCCCTCGTCGTCGAGGTGCACGACAGCGGCCCCGGTGTCCCTCGGGTCGTCCACGACGGCGACGAGGGAGGCCGGGGCCTGCTGCTGGTGTCCGCACTGAGCGACAAGTGGGGGGTGCGGGAGCGGGAGTTGGGCAAGGCCGTGTGGTGCGAGTTCGGCCTGCCCTAGACCCCGTCAGAGGCGCTCGGGCGTCCTGATGCCGAGCAGGGCCATGCCCTGGTGGAGGGTGCGGGCCGTGAGGTCGCACAGGAACAGGCGGTTCTCCACCTGAGCCGGGGTGTCGGCCTTCAGGACCGGGCACTTGTCGTAGAACGACGTGTACAGGGACGCCAGTTGGTACAGGTACGCCGCCAGCTTGTGCGGGGCGTACTCCGCCGCCGCCTCGAAGACCGTGCCGCCGAACGCGTCCAGGTGCAGGCCCAGCGCCCGCTCCGCGTCGGCCAGTTCGAGCTCCGGGTGCGCGGACGGCCGTACGTCTCCCGCCTTGCGCAGGATCGACTGGATACGGGCGTACGCGTACTGGAGGTACACGGACGTGTCGCCGTTCAGCGAGACCATCTGGTCCAGGTCGAACTTGTAGTCGCGGTTGGGGGACGTCGACAGGTCCGCGTACTTCACCGCGCCGATGCCGACCTGTGCGGCCCGCTCCTGGATCTCGTCCTCGGTGAGGTCCTGGGCCTTCTCCCGGACGACCTCGGCGGCCCGCTGCACCGCCTCGTCCAGCAGATCCTCCAGCTTGACGGTCTCGCCCTCACGCGTCTTGAACGGCTTGCCGTCCGCGCCGAGGACCGTGCCGTAGCCCATGTTGTGCGCGGTGACCTCGTCGGTCAGCCAGCCGGCGCGGCGGGCCGCCTCGAAGACCATCTTGAAGTGCAGGGACTGCCGGACGTCGACGACGTACAGGAGCGAGGTGGCGTGCAGGTCGGTGACCCGGTTCCGGATCGCCGTCAGGTCGCTCGCCGCGTAGCCGAAGCCGCCGTCCGCCTTCTGCACGATCAGCGGGACCGGCTGGTCGTCCTTGCCGCGGATGTCGTCGAAGAAGACGACGAGCGCGCCCTCGGAGCGCTCCGCGACGCCCATCTCCTCCAGGAGGCGGGCGGTCTCCGGCATGCCGTCGTTGTACGCCGACTCGCCGACGATCTCCTCGTCCCGGATCTCCATGTCCAGCTTCTCGAAGACCGAGTAGAAGTAGACCTTCGACTCGTCCACGAACTGCTGCCACAGCTCCAGGGTCTCCTTGTCGCCGGACTGGAGCGCGACGACCCTCTTCCGGGCCCGCTCCTTGAACTCCTCGTCGGAGTCGAAGACCACGCGCGACGCCTTGTACACCCGGTTCAGGTTCGACATGGCCTGCTCGCCGTCGACCTCGGCCGCGGGGGCCAGCTCGCCCGGGTTCTCGATCAGGTACTGGATGAGCATGCCGAACTGGGTGCCCCAGTCGCCGATGTGGTGCCGGCCGATCGTCCTCTCGCCGGTGAAGTCGAGCATGCCGCGCAGGGCGTCGCCGATCACCGCGGAACGCAGGTGACCGACGTGCATCTCCTTCGCCACGTTCGGCTGGGCGTAGTCGATCACCGTGATGCCGGGCCGGTCCTTGACCGGTACGCCGAGACGGTCGCCGTCCTCGTACCGGGCGGCGAGGTTCTCGGTGATCGCCCTGTCGGTGAGCGTGATGTTGAGGAAGCCGGGGCCGGAGACCTCGATGTCCTTGATCACGTCACCGGCGACCACCTGCGACACGACCTGCGTCGCCAGCTCCCGGGGGTTCGCCTTGGCCTTCTTGGCGAGCGCGAGGACGCCGTTCGCCTGGAAGTCCGCCCGGTCGCTGCGTCGGAGCAGAGGGTCCGCGTCGGCCTCCGGCAGGGTGGCGGAGAGCGCGGAGGTGAGCTGCTGGTTGACGGCGTCGCTGAGGGACGTGACCGGGGCCATGGGAGTGGGTGCCGTTCTCCTCGGGGGATCAGATAGACACGGTCAGTATCCCATGGGGGGTAAAGCGGTTTTCTCCCGCGCGGAGCCGTCTGGGAGAATGGAGCCTCCATCAACGCCATCATTAAAAGAGGACGTGCCGATCGTGGGTCAGAGCGCTGAGACCACCGACTGGGTCTCCCGTTTCGCGGATGAGGTCATCGAGGAGTCGGAGCGTCGGGCCCCGGGCAAACCGGTCGTCGTCGCGTCCGGGCTGTCCCCCTCCGGGCCCATCCACCTCGGGAACCTTCGCGAGGTCATGACCCCGCACCTCGTCGCCGACGAGATCCGGCGCCGGGGCCACCAGGTGCGCCACCTCATCTCCTGGGACGACTACGACCGGTACCGGAAGGTCCCGGCCGGCGTGCCCGGTGTCGACGAGTCGTGGGCCGAGCACATCGGCAAGCCCCTGACCTCCGTGCCCGCTCCCCAGGGGTCCGCGCACCCGAACTGGGCCGAGCACTTCAAGGCCGCCATGGTCGACGCCCTCGCCGAGCTCGGTGTCGAGTTCGACGGGATCAGCCAGACCGCGCAGTACACCTCCGGCGTCTACCGCGAGCAGATCCTGCACGCCATGGCCCACCGCGCGGACATCGACGCGATCCTCGACCAGTACCGCACCAAGAAGGCCCCCGCCAAGAAGCAGCAGAAGGCCGTCGACGAGGCCGAACTGGAGGCCGCCGAGGGGTCCGGCGCGGCCGCCGAGGACGACGGGTCCAGCGGCTCCGCCGGGTACTTCCCGTACAAGCCCTACTGCGGCAACTGCGAGAAGGACCTCACCACGGTCACCTCCTACGACGACGCCACGACCGAGCTGTCGTACACCTGCAACGCCTGCGGTTTCTCCGAGACCGTCCGGCTCAACGAGTTCAACCGCGGCAAGCTGGTCTGGAAGGTCGACTGGCCGATGCGGTGGGCGTACGAAGGTGTCGTCTTCGAGCCCAGCGGGGTCGACCACTCCTCTCCCGGGTCCTCCTTCCAGGTCGGCGGCCAGATCGTCGGGATCTTCGGCGGGAAGCAGCCCATCGGGCCCATGTACGCCTTCGTCGGTATCTCCGGCATGGCGAAGATGTCGTCGTCCAAGGGCGGGGTGCCCACGCCCGGGGACGCGCTGAAGATCATGGAGCCGCAGCTGCTGCGCTGGCTCTACGCCCGCCGCAGGCCCAACCAGTCCTTCAAGATCGCCTTCGACCAGGAGATCCAGCGGCTCTACGACGAGTGGGACAAGCTGGACGCCAAGGTCGCCGACGGCTCCGCGCTGCCGGGCGACGTCGCCGCCCACGCGCGTGCGGTGGGGACGGCCGCGGGCGAGCTGCCGCGCACGGCGCGGGTGCTGCCGTACCGGACGCTGGCCTCCGTCGCCGACATCACCGCCGGGCACGAGGACCAGGCGCTGCGCATCCTCAGCGAGCTGGACCCCGACAACCCGCTCTCCTCGCTGGACGAGGCGCGGCCCCGGTACGACAAGGCCGAGGCCTGGATCAACACGCAGGTGCCCGCCGACCAGCGGACCATCGTGCGGGACGAACCCGACGCCGAGCTGCTGAAGTCCCTCGACGAGGCGTCCCAGCAGTCGCTGCGGCTGCTCCTCGACGGGCTGGCCTCGCACTGGTCCCTCGACGGGCTGACCCACCTGGTGTACGGGGTGCCCAAGGTGCAGGCCGGGTTCTCCGCGGACGCCACGCCCAAGGAGCTGCCGGCCGAGATCAAGACGGCCCAGCGGGCGTTCTTCGCCCTGCTGTACCAGCTGCTGGTGTCGCGTGACACCGGGCCGCGGCTGCCGACGCTGCTGCTGGCGGTCGGGCAGGAGCGGGTGCGGGCGCTGCTCGGGGAGTAGGCGGCAGACGGTACGGAAAGGGGGCCCTCCGATGCGGAGGGCCCCCTTTTCCGACTCCTGCTTCGGTCACTTCCGTCTCTTACGCGATGTGGTCTTCCTGGAGCTCCGCCGTGTGGCGGTTCGTGAAGCGGTTGACCATGCGCTCGGCGTCGCGCTGCGAGAGGACCACGCCGTACGTCGCCTCCACGTCACCCCTGAGCTGGCCGGGGGACGGGTAGCTGCCGTCTATCGACTTCTTGAAGACCTGGTAGAAGTCCTCCTCGGTCGGTTCCGGGGTGCCGCCGCCCTCGCCGAGCTCGCGGGTGCGGCCGTTGGACACCGGAATGGGGAAGCCGCCGGTCTCCTCCATCGAGGGTTCGACAACGGGCTCCCTGGGAGGCTCCTCGTACTGGATCTGCTGGAGCTCGTACTGCTCCGCCTCCAGCTGCTCCTCGTACCAGCGGTTGTACTGCTCCGCCGGGTCGTAGTCGGGGTTGTAGCCGCCCTGGTACTCGACCTGCTTCGGGGTCTCGAACCAGGGGCTCTGGTCGGGCTCGGGCTCCGGTTCGGGGCGCTGCTCGACGGCAGGTGCCGCCTGCTGGGGGACGACGGCGGGCGCGGGGGCAGGGGCAGCCGAGGGCAGTTCCGCCTGCGTCGGTGCCGGGGGCAGCAGGACCGGCTCGATGCCCGCCGCCGCCAGGCCCGCCGGGCCCGTCTCGGCCAGCGGGACGCCGTAGCGCGCCAGGCGGAGCGGCATCAGGGACTCCACCGGGGCCTTCCGGCGCCACGCCCGGCCGAAGCGGGAGTGGAGGCGGGCCCGGTAGACGAGACGTTCCTGCTCCAGCTTGATGACCTGCTCGTAGGAGCGCAGCTCCCACAGCTTCATCCGGCGCCAGAGGAGGAACGTGGGGATCGGGGAGAGGAGCCAGCGGGTGAGGCGGACGCCCTCCATGTGCTTGTCCGCCGTGATGTCGGCGATCCGGCCGATCGCGTGCCGGGCCGCCTCCACCGCCACCACGAACAGCACCGGGATCACCGCGTGCATGCCCACGCCGAGCGGATCCGGCCAGGCCGCCGCGCCGTTGAAGGCGATCGTGGCGGCCGTCAGGAGCCAGGCCGTCTGACGCAGAAGGGGGAAGGGGATGCGGATCCACGTCAGAAGCAGATCCAGGGCCAGCAGGACACAGATACCCGCGTCGATGCCGATCGGGAAGACGTAACTGAAGTTCCCGAAGCCCTTCTTGATGGCGAGCTCACGGACGGCCGCGTACGACCCCGCGAAGCCGATGCCGGCGATGATCACGGCGCCGAACACGACCACGCCTATGAGCACGCGGTGCATTCGAGTCAGCTGCATGGGCGCGGCCACCCGTACTCCCCTCCCTGTGCGTGTTGTTGCGCGCAACAGAGTGGCACATATGTGCTGCGCACGGGTGGCCGGATCAGGCCGTCAGTACTGCTTCAGCTCGTCTTCGCGGCCGACTTGGACGGAGAAGCCGACGTCGAGGCCGACTTCGACGCGGTCGGGGACGGCGACGCCGACTTCGACGGAGCCTTGGACGCCGGGGCGGACGGGGCCGGGTTCGCCCCTCCCTCACCGTTCGCCGCCGACACCGCGGCCACCGCCTCCTTGGCCGCCTTCTCCGCCAGCTTCGCGAGGTCGTCCGCGTTCGGCGTCTTGTCGCCGGCCAGACCCGCGCCGTTGTAGTCGACCGTCACCACGACGTTCTCCACCCGGGCCACGACCGTCTGCTGCTTGAAGGCGCCTTCCTTCTTCTTCAGGTCGTAGCGCACCAACGTCGCCGCGTCACCCGTCCCCGCCACCGCCTGCGACTTGGTGTTCTTCGCACCGGCCACCGACTGGGCGTCCTGGACCTGCTGCTCGTAGTACTTCCCCGCCTGCGCCTCACCCGTACCGCGCGAGGCGTCCGACTCGAAGCGCAGCAGCGAGACGTTCAGCCAGCGGAACTGCGAGCCCTTCACACCGTTGTTGTCGAGGCTGCTCCAGGAGCAACTGCCCCGCGTGCCCGCCTCGGACGTGCCCTTCTTGCCCTTGGACGCCTCCGGCGTCAGCGACTTCAGGGTCTTCTTCGACAGCGTCCCGCACGCGTCGGGAAGCGAGTTGTACGCCGCCGCCTGCACCGTGGGAGCCGCGGACGCCGAGGCACCGCTGTCCGCGCCCGCCCCGCTGCTCGCGCTTCCGTTGCCCCCGCCGGCGCTGTCACCGCCGGAGCCGGAGTCGGAGCCGGAGGAGCAGCCGGCGGCGATCAGCATCACCGGGACTGCGGCCGCGCAGACAAGGACGCGGTGAAGGCGCTTCGCTTGCTGGGCACCCTGGTCACGCTCTGCTCGTCGCTGCATGGTTCCTTCACTCAAGACGCTTGTGGTTCCTGCCGTCGGATCGGGTCCGAGGGGCCACGGTACGCGGTGAGGATGCCGTGCGGTCCAGCTTCGAACGCCTCGTGCGCATGCGTGAGGAGTGTGTGCAGAGCGCTCAACCGGACAGCGACCCGTCCAGCTGAGAGGCCAGTTTCCGGGCGTTGTCCTGCATTTCCTTGCTGTCCGGGGTGACGCCGATCGTCGTCGGCTGCTCCTCGTACTCGATCGTCACGATCACGTTGGACGTGCGGAACGCCACAGTCACCTTGCGCTGCTTCGCCGTCGAACCCGACGTGCTCAACGCGTCGTCCAGGAACGCCTCGTCACCCAGATCGTCCAGCAACCGGGGCTGGAGATCGGCCGGAGTGACGGAGGACGACCCGCTCGGGGAGGCGGAGGCGGAAGCAGAGGAGGAGCCGCTGGGCTTGGCCGCCGGGGACGCCGTGGAACCGGCGGCCGTGCCGCTCTCCTCCACGTCCGAGGTGGCACCGGCGGTCGCCGACGCCGGCAGATCGGCCTTCTCCTCCGCCTGCGCGAACAGCTCCTGCGCCTGGCTGTCGTCGCTGACCGCGTTGTCGTACGACACCACGCGCTCGAAGTCGACCGAGAGGTACTCGGTGGCGTCCGAGGCCTCCACCTTCCAACGGCAGCCGACCTTGCGGTCCGTGTCGTAGGTGAGGGTGGCCTCGCCCTCGTAGGCCTTGGCGCGCTGGTCCTCGTCGGTGATCTGCTGGATCCCGGGCAGCAGCGTGTCCAGGGTGCTCTGGCCGACCGCACTGCAGGCCTCGGGGAGGGTGCGGTACTTGCCGGGCTGGGCCACGGCGGAGGCGGTGCCCGCGTCGCCGGGGTTGGCGTCGTCCGTCGTGCCGTCGCCGCCCGAGCTGCCGGTGCAGCCGGCCAACAGCGCCGCGAGGAGGGCGGCGACGCCGGGTACGTAGGCCTTCCGCTGCACGGTGGGGCTCCTCTCGGAATGTCTCCGACTCGTGGGGATGTCTCGAGGGATCTTCAGTGTCCCCGCAGGTTATTCGCTTGCCGCACGGGGGCGTCCCCTGCAGACAATGTGTATCGCACGCACAGCCGTGAACGCCGGTCCGTCATCCCATACGTCGACCTTGGCGCCGGTTTTGCGTTATGAGACTTCTGTTTTGTTTCCGGGGGAATGAGGACGATATGTCGTACGTGGAGATGCCGGGCGCCAAGGTCCCGATCCGGATGTGGACCGACCCGGCGACGGTCGAGGACGTGGCCCTCCAGCAGCTGCGCAACGTCGCGACCCTGCCGTGGATCAAGGGCCTCGCGGTGATGCCCGACGTGCACTACGGCAAGGGGGCGACGGTCGGGTCCGTGATCGCGATGCAGGGTGCGGTGTGCCCGGCGGCGGTGGGGGTGGACATCGGCTGCGGAATGTCGGCGGTGAAGACGTCCCTGACGGCGAACGACCTGCCGGGGGATCTGTCGCGGCTGCGGTCGAAGATCGAGCAGGCCATTCCGGTGGGGCGGGGGATGCATGACAGTCCCGTCGACCCCGGGCGGATGCACGGCTTCGCGACGGCTGGGTGGGACGACTTCTGGGGGCGGTTCGACGGGGTGGCTGACGCGGTGAAGTTCCGTCAGGAGCGGGCTGCGAAGCAGATGGGGACGCTTGGATCCGGCAACCACTTTGTCGAAGTTTGCACGGACACGACCGGTTCTGTCTGGCTGATGCTGCACTCCGGTTCCCGGAACATCGGCAAGGAGCTGGCGGAGCATCACATCGGCGTGGCCCAGAAGCTCCCGCACAACCAGGGGCTGGTCGATCGTGACCTAGCGGTCTTCATCGCGCAGACTCCGCAGATGGCGGCGTACCAGAACGATCTTTACTGGGCTCAGGAGTACGCGAGGTACAACCGGTCGATCATGATGGCGCTTCTGACGGATGTGATCCGCAAGGAGTTCAAGAAGGCCAAGGTGGTCTTCGAGCCCGAGGTGAGCTGCCACCACAACTATGTGAGCCGCGAGCGGTACGAAGGCATGGACCTGCTTGTCACCCGCAAGGGCGCGATCAGTGCCCGGGCCGGCGAGTACGGCATCATCCCGGGATCCATGGGGACGGGCTCGTACATCGTGAAGGGCCTCGGCAACGAGAAGGCCTTCAACTCGGCGTCCCACGGCGCCGGTCGGCGCATGAGCCGCAACGCGGCCAAGCGGCGGTTCTCGACGCGGGACCTGGAGGAGCAGACACGGGGCGTGGAGTGCCGTAAGGACTCCGGCGTGGTGGACGAGATCCCGGGCGCCTACAAGTCGATCGACCAGGTCATCGACCAGCAGCGGGACCTGGTGGAGGTCGTGGCGAAGCTGAAGCAGGTCGTGTGCGTGAAGGGTTGAGCTGCACCTGTAACGGTGGGCCCGTCCGACTCGGATCGGGCCCACCGTTCTTCGATGTGGTCGTCTACCGGCTCGGGCGGACGGTTGCGTGCCATACCGGCACCACCGTGGCTGGATCGAATCGATGTGAGCCCTTTGTCCCGGGCAGAATCATCACGGATTCCAACAGGCCAGAGAGGAGCTCACGTTGCTCGCTCCTGCTCAGAGCGTCCCAGCGAGCATATGTGTCGACGGGTTCATGCGTGTCGGAACGACGGTTGAGCGCCCACATCTGCTGTTCGGTCATGAGCCGCTTGATCGATGTCTCCTCGATCTTCAACTGTGAAAAGTACTCGTGGTCGCTGATCTCTTCGGCGTACCACTGCTCCTGAAGGGCCGCCTTGCGTCGGGTGGCTATGTCCAGGTGATGAGTGCCTGGCCAGGAAAGAGTGGGCCGAACAAGGAGCACGCTCTCGCCGGCCGGCCCGCACAGCATGCCGAGGACTTTCTGCACGATCAGTTCGTCGACGGCTGGTCCTTGGCGGCTCACCCGACCGCAGCCCCCGTCGAGAGCGGGACGACAGCAATACACGTAGGACGCCTTCGCGGGCTTTCCGAGCATCGGTGCACCGCAGCGCCGCCCATTTTCTAGCGGACGTCCACAGCGCACCAGCCCGGTGAGCAGATAACCACTGTCCAGGGGGGTAGGGCCGTTCTTGGCCCAACCGCCAGGATGGCGCTGTTTGTCCAGCATCTGCGAGACGGCGTGCCACTCCTCCGGTGAAACGATGGACCTCCACTGACCGACGACAGGTTTGCCGTCGGTGTCACGGATGAGGAGGCCGTGAAGCTTGCGGTATCCGCAGATGCGTGGATTGCGGAGAAGCTGCTTCACCGTCTGCCGCTGCCAGGAGTTGCCGAGCGTGGTGGTGTAGCCGGACGCGACGAAATCGTGGGTCACCGCAGTCAGTGTCTTACCGGCCAACAAGCTTTGCACTCCGCTTCGGACGACTTCTGACTCGCCATGGTTCAGTGTGACCATGTCGGCGTTCCAGCCAAAAGTGCGGCGCGACGCTACAGGTTCCCCCCGCTCCGCTCGTGCACGGTGGTTGAGTTTCGCCCTGTGCTGCTGTTTGGTGCTCTCTGCCCGGGCAGCGGCCGCTCCCAGGAGGCAGCGTTGTGCGGCGTCTTCGCTGTAGAGGTCGTACGTACCGAGACCATCTGCGTAGACGCGGGCGGGATGCGCGGTGAAGCACCTGAGGAAGATCTGAAATGTGTGCACGTCTCGGTAGAGACGGTCGTCGGAGACGCACACCACACCGTCGATCGGATACCCGGCTGTGGTCTTTCCAGCCGTCAGGGCGGCGACCATTGAGTCGAATTCCGGGCGTCTGACGCCGATTTTGGAGGCGGACTTGTCGTTGTCGACGTAGCGGTGAATGACGATCATCCGATGCCGTGCGGCAATACGCGCGCAGTGCCTCGCCTGGTCCTCCACTCCATGACCGTCTCTGCGGTGCCTGTCATGGGAGATGCGGCAGTAGGCGACGACCAGGTGCCAGCCTGCCTTCCGGAGCTCCAGCGCTTCTGACAGGGAGGGCGCGTCGCGGGGGATCCCACGGAGTTCCTCGAGAAGAAGTTCCACTTCACAGGCCGACGGCCTGGTATGCGTACGTCTTTCGATCTGTGCGTTCGAGCGCACGCTAGTGTCATGCTCAGCCACAGGGAAGCTCTACTTCCTTGTCGGTAGGCCCTCGGTCGGGTTGCCGCCCTGCCGAGGGCCGTCGTGTTGATGTTGTGGCGTGAGCCTAGGTCGCCTGTTCAGGGGGCGTTCGGGTGATCGAAGGGGTTCATCCCTGTGGGTGACCGCGAGGCGTTTACTTCGGTGCGTGCATCGCTGCGTAGATCATGACGAAGGCCACGATGTGGATGCCGAAGAGGAAGTAGGCGAGCCACCACCACATGTGGCGTTCGTCGTGGGGGTCTTTTCTGTCCTTCTCGGGGCCGGTCACAGGTCGCGGTGGACCTTGGTGTTGGAGGCCTGGGCCCGGGGGCGGAGGAGCAGGAGGTCCACGTTGACGTGGCTGGGGCGGGTCACCGCCCAGGTGATGGTGTCGGCCACGTCGTCGGCGGTCAGGGGAGCCGCCACGCCCTCGTAGACCTTGGACGCCTTCTTCTCGTCGCCGCCGAAGCGGGTCAGGGCGAACTCGTCGGTCTTGACCATGCCGGGGGCGATCTCGATCACGCGGATCGGCTTGCCGACGAGTTCCAGGCGGAGCGTTTCCGCCAGCACGTGTTCGCCGTGCTTCGCGGCCACGTAGCCCCCGCCGCCCTCGTACGTGCCGTGGCCGGCCGTCGAGGAGAGGATCACGATCGTGCCGTCCTCGCTCGCCTCCAGCTTGGGGAGCAGGGCCTGGGTGACGTTCAGGGTGCCGATGACGTTCGTCTCGTACATCGTGCGCCAGTCCGCCGGGTCGCCGGTCGCGACCGGGTCGGCGCCCAGCGCTCCGCCGGCGTTGTTGACCAGCACGCCGATCGTCCTGAAGGCCGTGGCGAACTCGTCGACCGCGGCCCGGTCGGTGACGTCCAGCTGGTAGGCCGTGGCCTGGTGGCCCGCCGCGTTGATCTCCTCCGCGAGCGCCTCGATCCGGTCCTTGCGGCGGGCGGTCAGGACGACGCGGTAGCCGGCCGCGGCGAGCTGCCGGGCCGTCGCGGCGCCGATTCCGCTGCTCGCACCGGTGACGACGGCGATGCGGGACGCTGCGCTGGGCATGGGTGCTCCTCGGGCGGGGGACGGTCTGGCTTCGCCAGTCAGGATAGGCAGGCCCCGCGTTCTCCTCTCCGGCGGTCCGTATCGCGGGCCGGTGGGAGGATGGGAGGGGTGATCCTCCGAAACCACGGAGGTGGATCATGGGAGAAGCGCGTGAGGTCATGGACCGGCTCACCGACGCGCTCACCGAGCACCCGGACCTGAAAGCCGTCGCCGAGCTGTACGCGGAGGACGCGGTCGCCTCGACCCCGGACGAGGGGGCGCTCCACGGGCGGGAAGACATCGTCGAGTACTGGCGGCAGATGACGGAGGCGGTGCCGGACGCCAGGTTCGAGTCGCTGCACTCCTACGAGGTCGGGGACACGGCCATCGACGAGGGCGTCTACCACGGGCGCAACACCGGGCCCATCCATCTGCCCGACGGGGGGACGCTGCCCGCCACGGGGAAGGAGATCCGGATCCGTGGCGTGGACATCGCCACCGTGAAGGACGGCCGGATCACCGACTACCGGCTCTACTTCGACGAGATGGAGTTCCTGGGGCAGCTGGGCCTGCTGCCCGACGAGCCTTCGTGAGTACGGCCCTCAGTCGCGCGGCGCGTACATGATCACGGCCATGCCCGCGAGGCAGATCAGCGTGCCCGCGATGTCCCAGCGGTCGGGGCGGTAGCCGTCCGCGGCCATGCCCCACAGGATCGAGCCGGCCACGAAGACACCGCCGTACGCGGCGAGGACGCGGCCGAAGTGGGCGTCCGGCTGGAAGGTGGCGACGAAGCCGTAGGCGCCGAGGGCGAGGACTCCACCGGCGGTCCACATCCAGCCGCGGTGCTCCCGTACGCCCTGCCAGACCAGCCAGGCGCCGCCGATCTCGAAGAGCGCGGCCACGACGAACAGGGCGGCGGAACGGGCTACGAGCATGTCGCCCAGCTTCGCACGCCGTTCGGCCGGGCCCCGCGTCACCTGTTGGAGGGCGCCTGTCGTTCGTCCTACGTGGGATACATCCCTGCGACCACGCGGTTCGGGTGCGGCGGGAGCGAGGAGTGGGTGGCATGCGGGTGCTTGCGGTGTGGGGTGCGGTGGCGGTGGTGGCGGCTGCGGGGCTTGTGGGCGGGGGCGGGGGTACGGCGGTCGCCGTCGGCGGGCCCGAGGCGGATCTGGCGTACCACGGGGCCGCGTCCCTGGCCGGGGGGCGGGTCGACCTGCGGTTCACTCCGCGCAATCACGGGCCGGCGGCCGTACCGGACGCGACCGTGCGGCTGCGGTGGTCGGAGCCGTTGGAGGACCTGCTGACGTTGCCGGACGGGTGTGCTCGGGCGGAGGAGCGGGTGGTGCTGTGCCGGGTGGGGGCGCTGGGGGCGGACGCGGTGGGGGAGCGGGTGGAGATGCGGGTGCGGTTGGTGGGGGTGCCGTCGGAGGTGCTGCTGGAGATCGACACGGTGTGGAACGGGGGGACGGTGGATCTGAACCGGGCGAATGATCGGCAGCGGGTGTTGGTGCTGGACAGTGGGGACGAGTACTACTTCTGACGGGGCCAGGTGGGGAGGGGGCGGGTGCGGGTGGTGGTTCGGGTGCGCGCCGGTGGGGGCTTGTCGCGCAGTTCCCCGCGCCCCTGAGGGAGTCACCCGGGCCGGCGTTCTGAGGGAACGTCAGGCCGTTTCCGTGTCGTAGCGCTCTCTTGCCTCGTGGACTTCCTCGATGTGGGTCTCCGCCCAGGTCTTCACTGCTGTGAGGAGGCCCGCGAGGCTGCTGCCGAGGGGGGTGAGGGCGTAGTCGACCCTTACCGGGACCGACGGGGTGATCGTGCGGGTGAGGATGCCGTCGCGTTCCAGGGTGCGGAGGGTCTGGGTGAGCATCTTGGGGCTGACGCCGGCGATCTTGCGGCTGAGGTCGCTGTAGCGCATGGGGCCGCCCGAGAGCGCCGCGACGACGAGGCTGACCCACTTGTCGCTGAGGCGGTCCAGGAGCTGGTTGGTGGGGCAGCCCTTGATGAACGCGTCGTACTCCACGCGTGCCTGCTCGCGCCGCTGGGCCGCTGTCGTGGTCGGCATGGCTCACCTCCGGGGGACCTACGCACTTCCAGGTAACTACTTACCAGCAGATAGTAGCTCTTCCTAGGGTTGCCGTCAGCGGCGGAGGTTCCGGCGCTGAGAGTGACCGATGGGGAGTGCTCAGTCATGCGTGCTGCTGTGGTGAGGACGTTCGGCGGACCCGATGCCGTGCAGGTGGTGGAGACCGCGCTGCCGGAGCCGGCGGCCGGGCAGATACGGATCAAGGTGGCCGGTGCCACGCTGAATCCTGTGGACCTCGGGGTCCGGGGCGGGTTCTTCGGCGGGGAGGGCAAGGACCTCGGGCTGGGGTGGGACGTCGCCGGGACCGTGGACGCGGTGGGGGCGGACGGTTCCTGGAGCGTGGGGGAGCCGGTGGTGGCGCTGTACCACGGGCTCACGAAGGATGTGGGGACGCATGCCGAGTACGTCGTCGTCGACGCGGACGCGGTGGCCAAGGCGCCGGTCACGGTCGACGCGGTGCACGCTGCGACGCTGCCGCTGAACGCGCTGACCGCCGTGCAGGCCCTGGATCTCCTGGAGTTGACCGAGGGGCAGTCGCTGCTCGTCACCGGGGCGGCCGGGGCGGTCGGGGGGTTCGCCGTGCAACTCGCCTCCCGGCAGGGGGTGTCGGTGACCGGGCTGGCTCGGGAGGGGGACGAGGAGTTCGTACGGTCCCTGGGGGCCGCGGAGTTCACCACGGATCCCGGTGCCGGGGGCTACGACGCCGTACTGGACACCGCTGTTCTGGGGGAGGCGGCGCTTGCGTGGGTGCGGGACGGGGGTGCCTATGTCGGGGTACGGCCGGGGGCGCATCCCGGGTCGGTGCGGGGGGTGCGGACGGCGTCCGTGTCGGTGACGGCGGACGGGGCGCGGCTCGGTGAGCTGGTGCGGTTGGTGGACGAGGGGGTGCTGACGTTGCGGGTGGCCGAGACGTATCCGCTGGACGCGGTGGCCGAGGCGCATGCGCGGTTGGAGAAGGGTGGGGTGCGGGGGCGGCTTGTGCTGGTGCCGTGAGCCGGGCGCCTGGGGTGCCGGGTCCGGTTGTCGGGCGGCTGCGGGCCGGTGGGGGCTGGTCGCGCAGTTCCCCGCGCCCCTGGGTGGGTTGGTGGGGACGTGGGTCGAGACCGCGCCGTGTCCCTGGGTGAGTCCCCGGAATATGTGCGGGTGGGGTCTCGTTACTCCAGGCGTGCGGTTATAGTTTAACCGTCAACTATCTGGAGGGTGAGCGACCATGCAGTTCGGGATCTTCAGCGTCGGTGATGTCACGCCGGACCCGACCACCGGACGTACGCCGACCGAGCGCGAGCGGATCAAGGCGATGGTCGCGATCGCGCTCAAGGCGGAGGAGGTCGGGCTCGACGTCTTCGCCACCGGGGAGCACCACAACCCGCCGTTCGTGCCGTCGTCGCCGACGACCATGCTCGGCTACATCGCGGCGCAGACCGAGAAGCTGGTCCTCTCCACCTCCACCACGCTGATCACCACCAACGACCCGGTGAAGATCGCCGAGGACTTCGCGATGCTCCAGCACCTGGCCGACGGGCGCGTCGACCTGATGATGGGCCGCGGGAACACCGGGCCGGTCTACCCCTGGTTCGGGCAGGACATCCGCGAGGGCATCAACCTCGCCATCGAGAACTACGCCCTGCTGCGCCGGCTGTGGCGCGAGGACGTCGTGAACTGGGAGGGGAAGTTCCGTACGCCGCTCCAGGGGTTCACCTCGACGCCCCGGCCGCTGGACGGGGTCGCGCCGTTCGTCTGGCACGGCTCCATCCGGTCGCCCGAGATCGCCGAGCAGGCCGCCTACTACGGTGACGGCTTCTTCCACAACAACATCTTCTGGCCGGCCGACCACACCAAGCGGATGATCGAGCTCTACCGCAGCCGGTACGCCCACTACGGGCACGGCACGGCGGAGCAGGCGATCGTCGGGCTCGGCGGACAGGTGTTCATGCGGAAGAACTCCCAGGACGCCGTCCGCGAGTTCCGGCCCTACTTCGACGTCGCCCCGGTCTACGGTCACGGGCCCTCCCTGGAGGACTTCACCGACCAGACCCCGCTGACCGTCGGCTCCCCGGAGCAGGTCATCGAGAAGACGCTGAAGTTCCGCGAGTACGCCGGCGACTACCAGCGCCAGCTGTTCCTCCTGGACCATGCCGGGCTGCCGCTGAAGACGGTCCTGGAGCAGCTCGACCTGCTCGGCGAGGAGGTCGTCCCGGTGCTGCGCAAGGAGTTCGCGGTGAACCGGCCGGCGGACGTCCCGGAGGCTCCCACCCACGCGTCCCTGCTGGCCGCCGCGCAGAACGAGGCCGCGCAGAACGAGGCCGCGAAGAACGAGGCCGCGAAGAACGAGGAGGTCGTCGCATGAAGCTCGTCGTCGTGTCCGCGGGGCTGAGCGTCCCGTCGTCCACCCGTCTGCTGGCCGACCGGCTGGCCGCGGCCGTGGGGCGTACCGCCGAGGTGGACGTCCAGGTCGTGGAGCTGCGGGAACTCGCCGTCGACATCGCGCACCACTTCACCAACGGCTTCCCCGGGCAGGCGCTGAGCGCCGCGCTCGACGCCGTGACCGGGGCGGACGGACTGGTCGTCGTCACGCCGGTGTTCTCGGCGTCGTACAGCGGGCTCTTCAAGTCCTTCTTCGACCTGGTCGAGCCGGAGGCGCTGGCCGGGAAGCCGGTGCTGATCGGCGCGACCGGAGGGACCGCACGGCACTCCCTGGTCCTGGACCACGCCCTGCGGCCGCTCTTCTCCTACCTGAAGGCCGTCGTCGTGCCGACCGGGGTCTACGCCGCCTCGGAGGACTGGGGCGCGGAAGGTCTGGACGCGCGGATCGAGCGGGCGGCCGGGGAGCTGGCCGCGCTCATGAGCGGGCTGTCGGCGGTCCCCGGGGCCGCCGGCCGGCGCCCTTCGGCGGACACCTTCGAGGACGTCGTGCCCTTCGAGGAGCGGCTCGCCGCGCTGCGGCCGACGGGGTGAGAGGCCAGTAAGAAGGGCGCCCGGTGAGCTGCGCATCACGTCGCACGACTCGGCGGGCACGGCACACTGAGGGGGTGCCCCAAAACGTGCTGCTCGCCGAAGACGACCGCGCCATCCGTCATGCCCTGGAGCGCGCCCTGATCCTGGAGGGCTACCAGGTCACCGCGGTCGCCGACGGGGTGGAGGCGCTGGCGCAGGCCCACAGGACGCCGCCGGACGTGCTCGTCCTCGACGTGATGATGCCCGGCATCGACGGACTCCAGGTCTGCCGGGTACTGCGCGCCGAGGGCGACCGCACGCCCATCCTCATGCTCACGGCGCTCGTGGAGACGCAGGACCGGATCGCCGGCCTCGACGCGGGCGCCGACGACTACGTGGTAAAGCCCTTCGACGTCGAGGAGGTCTTCGCCCGGCTGCGCGCCCTGCTGCGGCGGACCAGCCCCGACGGCATGGCCCCGGTCGGCGCGGCGCCCAAGGCCGTGGCGCCCGAGCTGCCCGCGGGGCGGATCGAGGCGGCCGGGCTGCGCATGGACATCCAGGCGCGGCGGGCCTGGCGCGGCACCCGCGAGCTGGAGCTGACCCGCACCGAGTTCGAGCTCCTCGAACTGCTCGTGCGCAACGCGGGCATCGTCCTCGACCACTCCACGATCTACGACCGGATCTGGGGCTACGACTTCGGGCCCGGCTCCAAGAACCTCGCCGTCTACGTCGGCTACCTGCGCCGCAAGCTCGACGAACCCGGCGCGCCGCAGCTGATCCACACGGTGCGCGGCGTGGGTTACGTGCTCCGGGAGGACTGAGTGGGGCGGCTGGCTCGGATCTGGGCCCGGCCGCGGCCCCGGCTGCTGTCCCTGCGGACCACGTTCGTGGTGTCCTTCGCCGCGGTGACGGCCGCGGTGACCGTCCTCGTGGGTGTGCTGTCCTACAGCGCCGCCGCCCGTCTGGTGCGGGTCGACCAGGAGTCCGTGTTCGACCAGGTCGTACAGGATCTGCGGGGTGAGGTCCGCCAGCAGCGGATGGCGACGGAGGACTTCTCGTCCTCGGCGCCCGGACACGACCTGGTGCGACCCGCCCGTACGGACGTGCAGGTGCTCGGGGCCACCGGGGCGGTCGCCGACCCCGGGCGGCCTGGCCTGCCCGTCACCGCCCGCGACCGGGACGTCGCGGGCGCGCGGGTCGCCGGGCGGATGGTGCTCCACAAGGAGGTCTCGGTCGGCAGCGACGTGTACCGGATCGCCACCGTCTCCCTCGGCGGGGGGCGGGGGGCCGTGCAGGTCGCCCAGGAGTTCAGCGACACCGAGGATCTGCTGCGGGCGCTTCAGCAGCGGACGTTTCTGCTCATGGCCGCGGTGGTGATCGGGGCCGGGCTGTTCGGCTGGTGGCTGGCCCGGCGGATCACCCGGCGGCTGGTGATCCTCACCTCCGCTGCGGAGGACGTGGCCCGGACCCGTCGGCTGGAGATCGAGGTGCCGGTCACCGGGTACGACGAGGTGGGACGGCTGGGGCGGGCCTTCGACCGGATGCTGGGGCGGCTCGCGCAGTCCGAGGAGGACCAGCGGCGGCTGGTGCAGGACGCGGGGCACGAGCTGCGGACGCCGCTCACCTCGTTGCGTACGAACATCTCGCTGCTGCGGCGGATCGACGAGTTGCCGCCCGCGACCCGTGAGGAACTGGTCGCCGATCTCACGCAGGAGGCGCGGGAGCTGACGGACCTCGTCAACGAGCTGGTCGACCTCGCGGCGGGGCAGTCGGACAACGAGCCGCCGCAGCGGGTGGATCTCGCGGATGTGGCCGAGGACGTGGCGGGGCTGGCCCGGCGGCGGACCGGACGGGAGATCGTGGTCCACGCGAAGGGGCCGACGGTGACGGACGGGCGGCCGGCGATGCTCCAGCGGGCGGTGTCCAACCTGGTCGAGAACGCGGCGAAGTTCGACCGGGAGGGGTCGGCGCCGATCGAGATCTCGGTGTCCGGGTTCACGGTGGCGGGGCCGGTGCGGGTGGAGGTCCTCGACCGGGGGCCGGGTATCGCGGACGCGGATCTTGTGCGGGTGTTCGACCGGTTCTACCGGGCCGCGGATGCGCGGTCCCTGCCGGGGTCGGGGCTGGGGTTGTCGATCGTGCGGGAGGTTGCGCTGTCGCACGGTGGGGCGCCGTTCGCGTTTTCCCGGGACGGGGGCGGGACGGTGATCGGGTTCACCGTGGGTGGGGTTGCCTCCGACGGTTGAGCGGTTGCGTCTGCGGCTTGGTGGGGGCGGGCGTTTTGCGCAGTTCCCCGCGCCCCTGAGAGCTTGGCGCGCCTGAGTGCGACCCCCAGGGGCGCGGGGAACTGCGCGACCAGCCACGACGCACCCGCACCCGCCGAACGACCGAAGCCGCCCCCATGCACCCGCACCCGCCGAACAACCGAACCCGGCACCCCTTCAGGCGCCCCGCCCAAGCTCAGCGCAGCGGGATCGTCTCCAGGCTGGACCGGGCCGCCTCCAGGGCCGGGTGGGTCTGTCGGGCGACCGTGTAGAAGGTTTCCTGGGCGGTGCGGGCCGGCCACGCGGGGGGCAGGTGGCGGGCCGGGAGCCGAGGGTCCGTGCGGATGGTCCACAGCCATTCGCTGACCAGGCGGAGCCGGGTGCCGATCGGGTCGTCCCCGGATCCCGTGCCCAAGTGGGGGGCCCAGCGCTTGTCGAAGGTGACGTAGCGCGCGGCGATGGAGTCCAGGTCCCAGGTGTCGCTGATCATCTGCTCGATGTCGGTCACCTCGGCGGCTCGCGCGTGGAAGATCTTGACGTGCGCGGTGAGGCCGAGTTCGGCGACCACCGCGGAGACGTCCACCTCGCCGGGGGCGATCCACAGGCCGCTGTAGAGGGCGCCGAACCCGGACCAGGTCAGCCGGGAGCGCAGGTCGTGGCGCTGGCGCTTCCAGGAGTCGGGCAGGGAGAAGCCGAGCAGGGTCCAGGAGCCGTCCCAGTCGTCGTTGACGGCACCCTGCTCCCAGATGCGGGTACGGCCGTCGATCAGGACGCGGGTGGCCTGCGGGGTCAGGCCGAAGAACATCTTGCGTCCCTCGCGCCGGCGTTGGAGCAGACCCCGGTTGACCATGCGGGTCAGGGTGGAGCGTACGGCCTGTTCGCCCACGCCGACGCGGCCCAGGACGTCGATGATGCTGCCCGAGTAGACCGCCAGGTCCCCCTCCTCCAAAACGTGGTTGCCGAAGAAGGTGAGCATGAGCGACTGCGGGCGTGACTGCGGCCCCTCCGCGGTGTCCAGGATGTCGTCGTCCTCCACGGGGGCAAGAGTACGACCGCCCGCCGACCGTGCGGCAGGCGGTCGTACGAGGTCATCGGCGGTCGGCGGGGTGCGCAAGGTCGTACGGGCGCAGGTAGGGGGTGGGGTGGTACCGGACGTAGCGGGTGGGGGTGGTGGGGTCGGCCGCGGTGGCGCGGGTGTTGAGGGACGCCGGGTCGGTGCCCCGCCAGGTGCCGGTGGTCAGGCGGTCCTCCAGGGCGTGGAGGGCGGCGAGTTGTTCGGCGGGGCTGAAGGTGCAGTGGCCGGCGTTGTCGACGTACGCCTGGCGCAGCAGGGGGCCGGAACCGGCCGCCGTGACCGCCCGCTTCAGGGCACTCTCCGTCTGGACCGGGACCAGGGGGTCGCCGATGGTGTGGATGGTGAGCTGGGGTTTGGTGAGCTTGCCGGTGAAGCTGCTGGTGCTGCTCGTCCAGGCGACGGCGGCGGGATTCGCGGTGATGCGCGGAGCCCGGTTCAGGGCGGCGAGGTCCTTGGTCAGGGACAGGCCCGCCTTCTTGTACAGCTCGGTGACCTCCTTGCGGACGGAGGACTCGGCGAGCAGCCGGGCGTAGTCGACGCCGGTGTTCCAGGACATGTTGCCGCCCGCGCGGACCTCGGCCTCCTGGCGCCGGTTGAAGGCGGCGATCTTCAGCAGGCCCTTGACGGCGTCGTACTGGTTGGCCTGTTGGGCGTCCCAGTCGGTGGCGGCGGGGCGGGTCTGGGTGGGGGCGTTCCAGACCGGGATGTTGTGGAGGGCGGCGGCGAGGGCGATCCGGGCCCGGCCCTCGGGCGTCGACTGGGCGGAGTCGACCTTGGCGGTGAGGGTGTTCGCGGCGGTGGTGGCGGCCTCCTGGGTCGGGAGGTCGACCAGCGGGACGTCGGAGCCGAGGAGCGTCTTGAGGGCGAACACCGGGTCGAGGGTGTTGTTCCAGTTGGCGACGCCGCCGTGGACCAGACCGCACATGGAGAGCGAGCCGTCGATCTCGTCCGGGTGGCGCTCGGCGATGGCGGTGGTGACCAGCCCGCCGTACGACCGTCCCCAGGCGAGGGTGCGGGAGGCCTGGCCGAAGCGGGTGGTGAAGGCCTTGAGGGTGGCGAGCTGGTCGGGGACCGCGTCGGTGACCGCCCAGCCGGTGGACGCGTACGAGGAGCCGATGAGGGCGTAACCCTGCTGGAGGAGAAGGGGCTTGGTGGCCGCGTCCGGAGCGTCCTGGGCGGGGTTGGCGGGGCCCGCGTTGTAGCCGTGGCTGAACAGCAGGACGGTGCCGTTCCAGTTGGCGGGGACGTCCATCATGTACGTGGCGCCGGAGGGGAGTTGGCCGTCCACGTGGGTGGTGGTGCCGGTGTCGGCCGTCGCCGCGGGTGCGGTGGTGAGGGTGAGCAGCAGGGCCGCGCCGGCGGCGATGCGGGTGCCGTGCCTCATGCGGTGATCTCCTCGGTGTGGGGGGTGGGGAGTTCGGACGCCGGGTCGGTGAGGGAGGCCCGGTTCGTCTCGCGGACGAGGAACACCGTCAGCGCGGTGATCAGCGAGCCGCCGCACAGCAGCAGGGCGACCGGGGTGCCGTTGCCGCTGCTCGCGACCAGGCTCGTGGCGATCAGCGGGGAGAAACCGGCGCCGACCAGGGTGGCGCCCTGGTAGCCGAGGGAGGCGCCGGTGTAGCGGACCTTCGTGCCGAACATCTCGCTGAACAGGGCGCCGAGCGGGCCGTACATCAGTGACTGGGAGATGCCGTGGCCGATGACGACGGCCAGGATCAGCGCCCCCGAGGACTTCCGGTCGACCAGTGCCAGGACGGGGAAGGCGGTGGCGGCGGACAGGAGCGCGCCGGCGAGGACGACCGGGCGGCGGCCGATCCGGTCCGAGAGCGCGGAGGCGCACGGCAGCACGACCAGGGCGACCGCGGCGGAGACGGTGAGCGCGGTGAGCACCTGCGGGCGGGGGTGGCCGATGCCGGTGGCGTACGAGATGAGGTAACTGGTCAGCAGGGACTGGGCGGTGAAGGCGCCGATGCCGACGCAGCAGGCCAGCAGGACGGGTCGGGGGCGCTTGAGGACGTCGAGGATCGGCAGCCGGGACTCCGCGCGCTCCTTCTTCACCTCGGCGAACAGCGGGCTCTCGACCACCTGGAGGCGGACGAAGAGGCCGACGCCGAGCAGCAGCACGCTCAGCAGGAACGGCACCCGCCAGCCCCAGGCCGCGAACTGGTCCTTGGGGAGAGTGGAGACCAGGGCGACGACGGCGGCGGAGATCAGGGAGCCGAGCGGGGCTCCCATCTGGGTGAAGCTGGACCACAGTCCGCGGCGCTTCTCGCCCGCGTGTTCCACGACCATCAGGGTCGCGCCGCCCCACTCACCGCCGATGGCGATGCCCTGGATTACGCGCAGGGTGATCAGCAGGACGGGCGCCCACACGCCGATGGTGTCGTAGGTGGGCAGCAGGCCGATGAGGAAGCTGGCGCCGCCCATCAGGCCCATGGTGAGCAGCAGCATCTTCTTGCGGCCGAGGCGGTCGCCGAAGTGTCCGAAGACGATGCCGCCGATGGGGCGGGCCACGTATCCGGCGGCGAAGGTGCCGAACGCGGCGATGGTGCCGACGGCGGGGTCGGCGCCGGGGAAGAACAGTTCGCCGAAGACGAGGGCGGCGACCGTGCCGTAGACGAGGAAGTCGTAGAACTCGACGGCGGTGCCGAGCAGGCCGGAGAGGGCGACGCGGCGGAGTTGGCGGGTGCGGTCGGATGCGGTGGGGGACGGGGGCATCTCGCTCTCCCTTGAGCGGGGGAAGGACACCGTGAAATTAGGCTGTCTGGTGACTGCCGTCAATAAAGTGCACAACATTGGTCGGGGAGCGAGAGGTGAGTGTGACGTGTGTCACGGGAACTCGGTGATCCGGGCGTGCAGTTGAGGACGTGACCACAGATATGCGAACCCGGATACGGGCCGGGGATCCGGACGCCTTCGCGGAGCTCTACGACCAGTGCGCCCGCTCGGTGTACAACCACGCCTTCCGGCTGACCGCCGACTGGTCCGTGGCCGAGGACGTCATGTCGGCCACCTTCATGGAGGCCTGGCGGCGCCGGACCTCCGTCGACGCCGACGGGGGGTCGCTGCGGCCGTGGCTGCTCGGCATCGCCACCAACGTCGCCCGCTCCCACTGCCGCGGCAACCGGCGCTACCGGGCGGCGGCCGGAGCGGTGGCCGCGGCGGGTGTCCCGGAGGTCGCCGATCACGCCGAGGAGACCGCCGGGCGCGTGGACGACCGGCGCCGGATCGCTGCCACCGTGACCGCGCTCGCCGCACTGAGACGCCCCGAACGCGAGGTCCTCGTGCTGTGTCTGTGGGAGGGCCTGGAGTACGCCGACGCGGCCCGCGCCCTCGGCATCCCCGTCGGAACCGTCCGCTCCCGGCTCTCCCGGGCGCGCGGCCGGCTGCGGAAGCTGGCCGAGGCGGAACTGGCCCGACCGGCGCGCAGGAAACGGGAACTCACCCGGACGAACCGGCAGACAAAGGGTGATCGCGACTTCGTGATCCGGTCCGCACAGGAAGGAAACCGATGAACGCCAGCCCCTCCCAGCCGCACCCGGCCGAGTGGACGGAGACCCAGGGTCTGCTGTCCGCCGAGGAGCGGGACCTGCCGGCGGGCCGCCACCAGTTCCACAAGGAGCAGATGATGGCCCGGATCCGCGAGGACCTTCGTACGACCGCCGTCGCCCCGGCGCGCAACAGCCCGTCGACCGCCCCCGCCCGTCCCCGCCCGTTCCTGCGCCGCGCGGTCCTGCTGCCCGCGCTGGCCTGCGCCCTGGCCGCCGCGGTGGTGGGCGGGGTCGCCCTGACCGGCGGCGGGGACGCCGGCACCTCCTCGGCCGACGGGCCCGCGCTGACGACCCGGATCGGCGCCGCCGACGCCCGGGGCGCCCAGCCGCTGCTCGACCACATCGCCCTGGCCGCCGCCGACACCTCCGAAACCACCGTGCGGGCCGACCAGTTCCTCTACATCGCGTCCAAGGTCGCCAGCACCTATCCCAAGACCGTCGGCGACAAGACCACGATCGTGACCCAGAAGCTGCACTCCCGTCAGGTCTGGCAGTCCCCCGACGGCCGCGACGGCTGGCTGATCGAGCCCGGCAACACGGGCAAGGACGGCATCACCCTGGCCGGACCGAACCCGGCCCGCTCGGCCTACGACCGGCTCGCGAAGCTGCCCACCGACCCGGCGGCGCTGCTGCGGAGGATCTACCAGGAGTCGGACGCCGTCCGGGACCCCGAAGTCCCGCGCGACCAGGCCGCGTTCGTCGCCATCGGCGACCTGCTGACCGAGAGCTACCCGCCCGCGAAGCTGACCCCCGCGCTCTTCAAGGCCGCCGCCCGGATCCCCGGGGTCGTCGCGGTGAACGACGCGGTCGACGCGGTCGGCCGCCACGGCGTCGCCGTCGCGCGGCTCGACGAGCAGAACGGGGAGCGCACGGAGTGGATCTTCGACAAGAAGACGTACGCGTTCCTGGGGGAGCGCAGCGTGCAGGTCGGGCCGAGCGACACCTTCAAGAAGGGAACGGTGACCTTCACCATCGCGATCACCCGGCGGGCGGTCGTGGACGCGATGAAGGAGGTGCCGGGGGAGGAGGGCTGACGGGGTGAACCGGAGCCGCGGCCCCGGATGAACCACGGATCGGCGGGACCCGGCACTCCGGGTCCCGCCGATCCGTCATGCGGTCACGAGCAGGTGGAGCGCCAGCGGTGGGAGCGGATCTTGGTGTTGAACTCCGAGCCGAAGCCGCCGTTCTGCGCCCAGCAGTAGTGGTCACCGGTGTAGTTGGCGCCGGTGTAGAGAACGACCCAGTTGTACGAGGACGACGTGCCGCGGTTGTAGATCGACCGGACGACCTGGTTGTCGGCCCACGAACACTGGATGTCGCCGCTGTACCAGTCCGGGTCGGCGTTGCTCCACGAACACCGGCTGCCCGTGCCGTTGTTGCCGCTGTAGACGCACACGTTGCCGCTGTTGCACTCCCACGCCTGCGCCGTGGCGCTCGCGGAACTCGGTGCGACCAGACCCAGGGCGGCCGTGGCGAGGGTGAGCGCCCCGGCGACGAGACCCAGGCGGCCCCGACGGGGGGTGCGGCGGGACGTGCGGTCGTGCTCCTGCTCGGACGAGAACATGTCGTACCTTCCTGGTGGACTGCGCCAACGGGCCTACGGCTGGCGGGAATTCATGCTTCCCGGCCCGGCACATAGCTGTCATGCTCATGCGAGCCCAGTGACATCTCGCAGGTCGGCACCACCGCTCCACGGGGAAACGGATGCTCCGCTTTCACTTCACGTCCGAGGACCTCACCAGAGTCAGAGTGGCGACCGAACCGCACGCCCTCTGGGAGATCGCGGTCAGTCTGCACCGGCTCCAGACCCGCGAAGGCCGCTGGGCCTACGCCCCCTGGTTCCGCACCGCGTGTGACGCGCTGCGGCTGGCCGGGCTCGAACGGACCGTGAAGACCTTCCTGTTACCGCTCTTCCCCCGTGCCAGCTACTTCCCCGACTTCCTGACACCACCGGAAGGCACCCAGGGACTGGACGCCGGCCTGGAGGCGGTTCTGGCGACTCCGTGCGAGCGGGTCGCGCGTGAGGTGGACGCGCTCGGCCGGGCCGTCGGAGCCCCATCCTGGACCCGCCGGCTCACCGAGCCCGACCTGCGCGAACAGCTCGTGGACGCCCTGCGCGCCTACCACCGTGCCGTGATCGCCCCGCACGAGGAGTCCATCCAGGAACGTCTGCACGCCGAACGGGCCCGGCACGCCCACACCCTGTTCCACGAGGGGACCGAAGGCCTGCTGGCCGGACTGGGCCCCACGATCCGCTGGCGGCCACCGGTCCTGGAGATCGATCCGTACCCGGACCACCGCGACGTCCACCTCGACGGACGGGGGCTGCTCCTGATCCCCTCCTACTTCTGCTGGCAGGCGCCCGTCGCACTGGCCGACCCCGGGCTCCCGTCCGTCCTCCTCTACCCCCTCCATCACCGGCCCACGACGACCCCGCACACGGACTCGGCACCGCTGAACGCGCTGCTCGGACCCACCCGCGCCGCCATCCTGAGAGCCGGCGCGACCGGCTCCACCACCACCGAGGCCGCCCGCCGGGCCGGTGTGACCCCGACGACGGCCAGCCATCACACCGCCGTACTGCGCGACGCCGGCCTGATCACCAGCCACCGCCACGCCAACACGGTCCTGCACGCCCTGACCCCGCTCGGAGCGGCCCTGCTGGAGAACGCCCGGGAGCCGGCCGGACCGAAGGAGTAGTCCCCGACACCAGCGCACCACCTCCGGCCGACCGGCGGCACACCCCCCGAGGCCCGGCGGAGGGTCGACCGCCCACCGTCTCGTCAGCCACCGCGGGTGGCTCGGCGTTCGCGTCATCCGCCTTCGGGGACCGGCAAGCCGGACTCGCCGGTCGTCGCCGTGCGGAGCCGACCTGGGCCCCGACGGCCACCACCCCCGGGGCTGTCGTCTCCAGCCACTCGGCGGGGGTGGTCCCGACAGTCGTCGGATGTGCGGGCAGCGCCCGGACGTTCAGGCTGGGGACATGACCCACCACGTGCGTGACAAGGAGGCCGGGACCGCTCGGGGGGCGTCGGCCGACATCGACGTGCCGGACCGTGACGTCCCGCCTCGCAAGGGCGAAGTGCGGGAATTCCTCGGCCTGGCGTTGGCGGCGGGCGCCGGTGCCCTGTTCGTCGTCCGTCCCGATTTCTACGCGGCAGGGGTGCACATCCTCGCCACGCAGGCGGCCGCGCTGGTCCACTGAGCCGGTGATCGCAGATCTCTTCGGCGCGGGCGTCCCGGCGGGCAGCGGCCACACGGGCGGGGCCACGTACTGTCGACCGCAGGCGATCACCGGGGCGTACGGGGCGTACGAGGCGTACGGGTCGCCCGGAAGCCGGACAGAGCAGCCGAGTGGACGAGTGGACGAGCGGACGAGTGTGAGGCGACACAGGTGATCCGGGTAGTGGTGGTGGACGACGAGGCGCTGGTGCGGTCCGGGTTCGAGCTCATCCTGAACTCCTCCGACGGCATCCAGGTCGTGGCGACCGCGGCAGGAGCGCAGGCCGCCGACGTGATCCGGCGCGAGCACCCGGACGTCGTGCTCCTCGACATCCGTATGCCCGACGTGGACGGCCTGACCGTCCTGCGGCAGGTCCAGGAGCTGCCGGAGCCGCCCACCGTGGCCATGCTGACCACCTTCGACACCGACGAGTACGTCGTGACCGCGCTGCGCTCGGGAGCCGCGGGCTTCCTGCTCAAGGACACCGAGCCCGAACAACTCGCCCACCTCGTACGCACCTTGGCCGCGGGTGGGGTGGTGATGTCCCCGAAGGCCTCGCGGGCCCTGCTGCGCGGTCACCCGGGTCCGGGCGGGCCGCAGGACGCGGACGTGGCGCGCGTGCAGCTGCTCAGCGACCGTGAACGTGACGTCCTGGTCCTGATCGCGGAAGGACTGTCCAACGCCGACATCGGCACCCGCATCCATCTGAGCGCGGGAACCGTCAAGGACCACGTCAGTTCGATCCTGACCAAGCTCCGGGTCACCGGCCGTGTCCAGGCCGCGCTCCTCGCGGAGCGGGCCGGACTGCTCGGCGACGGCGACGGCGGCGCCGACGCGGCACGGGGTCACAGACGATGAGCTCGGGCCGGGGACCGTGGCGGCGGGTGCCGCCCTGGGCCGTGGAGGCGGGTCTCGTCCTGCTCGCCGTGCTCGACGCCTGGATCAACCTCTACGACGAGGCGACACCGTTCATGTGGGCCTGCGCCGGCCTCGGCTGCGCCGCACTGCCGTTGCGCAGGCGCTTTCCCCTGACCGTCTTCCTGCTGACGCTGCCCATGACCCTGTTCATGGACGTGGCGGTCGCGCCGATCGCCGCCCTGTACACCGTGGCCACGCGCACCCGCAACCGTCCGCTGCTGGCCGGATGCGCCCTGCTGAACGCGGCGGTGGGCACCCTCGCCTGGCCCCTGTCCGACACGTTCTCCGGCGACACGACGTCCGGCGACCGGACCTGGACGCTCATCCAGTTCGTCTACACGCTGGCCACGGCGTTCGCGCCGATCCTGTTCGGCCAGCTCGTGCAGGCCAGGCACGACGTGGCCCGTCAGCTCGTCGAGGTCGAAGTGGCCCGCGAACACGAACGCGCCCTGTACGCCCAGACCGTCCTCGCCCGCGAACGCGCCCAACTCGCCCGCGAGATGCACGACGTCGTCTCCCACCAGGTCAGCCTGATCGCCGTACAGGCCGGAGCCCTTCAGGTCGCCGCCAAGGACCCCGACGCCCGCGCCGCCGCCCGTACCATCCGGACCCTGAGCGTGGACACCCTGGACGAACTCCGCCACATGGTCACGCTGCTGCGTGCCTCCGGCGGCAAGGAGACCGAACTCACCCCACAGCCCACCCTCGCCGACCTCCAGCAGCTGGTCGCCAACAGCGGCATCGAGACCACCCTGACCGGCGGCCTGCCGCCCGGCATCAGCACCACCGCGCAACGCACCGTCTACCGCACGGTCCAGGAAGCCCTCACGAACGTCCGCAAGCACGCCCCCGGCGCCCGCGCCGACGTACGCCTGTGGCACGACACGCGGCACTTCGGCGTCACCGTCACCAACACCGCCCCCACCCGCCCCTCCGTCGCCCTGCCCAGTGCCCGGCACGGTCTGATCGGCCTGAGAGAACGCGCCGAACTGCTCGACGGCACCCTCACCGCAGAACCCACACCACAGGGCGGATACGAGGTCGAACTACGGGCCCCCGTAAGGCCCGCCTGAGCCTCACCCGCCAGGCGGCCCAGCGGAGTGGTCAGGCGAGCCCCACCCATGGCTCGGAGGAAAGCCGGGGCGGCGCCGAGCATCTCGGCGGGTCGCCCCGTTGGTACGCGGGGAGGTCGTCGTCCAGACGCATCCACTTCGACGGGTGGGACGCCGTCTTAGCCGGGTTGCCCGGCCGGCGCTTTCCGCGCCCGAGGCGACAGAGCGGTGGGGCCCTGAGGGCGGTCTCCCGCCCGTTCTCACGCGGCGACGGGGCCGGTTCCGCCGAGCAGTGCGGACGCCGTTCGCAGGAGAGCGGGCCCACTCTCGTCAACGGGCGCTTTCCCGGGGCGGTCGTGGCAGGTGAAGCCGAGCCGCGCCATGGCCCGACTGACCTCGCGGGCGGTGAAGTCGCGCGGGTCCTGTCGTGTGATGACCCGGCCCACCTGAGTGACGGGGTAGCGCCGGCGGCCGATGGTCACGGACTCACCCGTGACGAGTTCGGGCCTGACGCCCTTCATCGAGTCCAGCACCCCGGTCTTGGTCAGCTCGAACGGGTACCGGGCGATGACACAGCGCATGATGCCTCACAGAGGAGAAGTCGCGGCGAGAGGGAGAAAGGCCGGGGTCGAGACGGATCAGCACGAGAAGGCGGGCGAGTGCGGCGACCCGTCGAGAAGATCGCGCAGGCGGATCCGGTCCGTGTACGTGGAACTGTCGCGGAGACCGGCGAGCCGGGCCTGGGTGATCCGCGCCGTGCTCCGGTTGTCCCCGTCGCACACGGTCAGATACTCGACCCGGGCACTCGCCATGACGGCCAGAGCCACCTCGACGGTCATGTCGTCATCTACCCGGGGCCCGTGCCCTTCGAAGTCCGCGGTCGCTGTCATGATCGCGGGGGCGGGGTGCGGCATGCGGTACTGCGTTCGCGCTGGCGTCAAGGTGTCTCCTTCGACAAGGGATGGTCGGTCGGCTCTGACAGGTACGCCTGTCTAGGCAGCCGAGTTGTTGCCGGGCCGCCGCTGTCCCCCGCGGCGCGCCCTCGCGCCGACGGGCCGGCCCTGGCCGGTGCGGCCCTGGCGGTCCCGGGGCGTCGAGGGCGCGCGGCGGGTGCGTTCCACGACGGGTGCGGTGATGATCACGGGAATCCCGGAGGGCGCCTGGGCGCCGGTGATGCGGCTCAGCTCCGCCTCGCTCGAACGGACCGGGGTGACGCGTGGGCTGATGCCGGCCGAGGCCATCAGCCGGGTCATGCCGCGGCGTTGGCCGGGGGTCACCAGGGTGACGACGCTGCCGGACTCCCCGGCGCGGGCCGTACGGCCGCCACGGTGCAGGTAGTCCTTGTGGTCGCTGGGCGGATCCACGTTGACGACCAGATCGAGGCCGTCGACGTGGATGCCGCGGGCCGCGACGTTGGTGGCGACCAGGACGGTGACGTCACCGTCCTTGAACTGCGCCAGAGTTCGGGTGCGCTGCGGCTGGGAACGGCCACCGTGCAGGGCCGCGGCGCGGACACCGCTGTTCAGCAGGTGCTTCGTCAGCCGGTCCACGGCGTGCTTGGTGTCCAGGAACATGATGACCCGGCCGTCCCGGGCCGCGATCTCGGTGGTCGTGCGGTGCTTGTCCGCGTCGTGCACGTGGAGGACGTGGTGTTCCATCGAGGTGACGGCACCGGCTGACGGGTCGACGGAGTGCACCACCGGATCGGTCAGATAGCTGCGGACCAGCAGGTCGACGTTGCGGTCCAGGGTGGCCGAGAACAACAACCGCTGGCCCTCGGGGCGCACTTGGTCGAGCAGGGCGGTGACCTGCGGCATGAAGCCCATGTCGGTCATCTGGTCGGCCTCGTCGAGCACCGTGACGCCGACGTCGGCGAGTCGGCAGTCACCCCGCTCGATGAGGTCCTTGAGCCGACCGGGCGTCGCGACGACCACCTCCGCACCGGCCCGCAGCGCACCCGCCTGCCTGCCGATGGACATTCCGCCCACGACGGTGGCGAGCCTCAGGCGCACTGAGCGGGCATAGGGAGTGAGCGCGTCGGTGACCTGCTGGGCCAGTTCACGGGTCGGGACGAGAATCAGGGCCAGCGGCCGACGCGGCTCGGCGCGTCGGCCCGCCGTCCGGGCCAGCACGGCGAGACCGAAGGCGAGGGTCTTGCCCGAGCCGGTCCGGCCACGACCGAGTACGTCACGGCCGGCCAGGGCGTTGGGCAGGGTCGCCGCCTGGATCGGGAACGGTACGGTCACGCCCTCGTGACCGAGCGTGGCCAGCAACGGAGCCGGCATGGCGAGATCGGCGAACGACTCGACAGCGGGCAGCGCCGGTGTGACCGTCTTCGGCAGGGCGAACTCGCCCGGCGCCGGTTGTCGCTTTCCGCGACCGTTGGAGGGGCGCGGAACGCCGGAGCGTCCTGCGGCGGCGCCTCCTCCGAAGCGGTCGTATGTGCGAGTGGTGCGTGCGCGAGTGGTGCGTGTGCGGTTCATGCGGAACCTTCCTCGATGCGGGCACGTATCAAGGAATTTCCGCAGCAGAAAGAGCGGCGCAGAGAATCGCGAGAACGGGCCGAAAAATGACAGGGGAGAATCACCCTGGAAATGAAGCGAGCTGGGGCCCGCACCCCAAGGTGCGGGCCCCAGCTGCGAAGTGTGCGTCAGTGCCGGTGCGTCAGGCGGGAACGATGTTCTCGGCTGTCGGGCCCTTCTGGCCCTGCGCGATGTCGAACGACACCTTCTGGCCCTCCAGCAGCTCGCGGAAGCCCTGGGCGGCGATGTTCGAGTAGTGGGCGAAGACGTCGGCGCCGCCGCCGTCCTGCTCGATGAAGCCGAAGCCCTTTTCCGCGTTGAACCACTTCACGGTGCCAGTAGTCATGCTGTTTCTCCTTCGGAGGCGATGTACGGAATACGCTCGGTGCGTATTCCGTGCCGCGATGATCAGCCGTAGGAAAAACCGTCTGGCAATCACACCTGCAACTGAGTTCGACAGTAGCACGATGCGATCGGGCCTGTGCGTCGGAAAATTCCGTCCCGCCCGGCGGTCCAGGAATACTCGCCGCACCCCGCACTTATTTCTCATTCCGCGGGTATAGATATTGCTCTCCGAAGGCGCGGATTTCCTGCCGTGCGTTCCGCCCGGAGCCCCCTGACCTGCATCGACAGGCGCCCTGCGCGAAGTCCGGCCGCGAAGTCCGGCCGACGTGGGCAAGACCGCATCGGTCAGTTGGATCCCGGAGATCCAGGGGGAGGGGAGAGCAGCCTGACAACTGCCGTATCGCGCAAGTGTCTTGACAGAAATCCAACTCGCGCTCTTGGCTCGGGAAGCGACGCGTCGGCGTCGGCCCCGCTCGTCACCACGGCGGGCGTAGGCTCGAAGGCACCGAGGGTTCCTCGTGTGCCGGCCCAGGAGCCTGTGCCGTTCTCGGCGAACGACGATGCCGGACCGGACTCCGTCCGGTTCCGGAGCAAGGGTCGCCATGAGCGCACGCATACCGGGCCACCCCGCGATCACCCGTTCCGGCCCGCACCGGATCCCTGTCGATGAAGCCCGGCCGCGACGGCCGGGAACGCGTCCCCGCGAGGGTGAGTTCGTCCGGCCGCTGACCCGGCGCCAGGTCGATGACCGGATAGGCGAACTCGGCGAGTTGTACACGCGCACGACGTCGTGCGAGCCGGCAATCCTGGACCCGTCGGATCGGGACGGCGGCATCGTCTTCCGGCAGCGGCTCGCGGGTCTCGTGCGGCGCCCAGGGTTCGAACTGCTCGTGGCGGAGGCGGTCGACGCGTCGGGTGCGACGGTCATCTCGGCCTGTGCCTATGGCTTCCCGGTGCAGGGCGCCGGGCCCTGGTGGCAGGGACCCGACGGGTACCTCCCGGGAAGTCTGCCCCGCCCCACTGCGTCGGAAAGGCTCTTCGTGATCGCGGACATCCTCGTCGAGCGCCGGGTACGCACCCAGGACCAGAGCCGCGACTGGAACCTCGCCCGGCGCCTTCAGAAGCGGCTGCTCGCCGACCACACGGGCGCCCTCGGCGTCACCCTGGTCGATCGCGGTGACGCGGACACCTACCGGGCACTGCTGTCCTGGGGCTGGCGCCGCCTCCCGGCCGGTGCCCGCCGACCGTCGCTTTTCGATTCCCGCTGCCTTCTGGTGCTCGGCTGAGGACGGTGGGCCCTGCGCGGTCACGGGCAGTACGGAGTTCTCCTCGGAGGTCGTGCCGCACGCCGCCGGCCGGCTCGGCGGGCTCCGCTCGAGGGGCCCGTACCCCCGGGTCCCCGTCGACTCGCCGAAGACCTCCGGCGCCCCTGGGAACGACCCGCAGAGTCTGGCCGCCCACACTGGCCCGACACCGCAGTGGGCCCCAACCTCCGCGCCCACATGGGCCGTCGGGCTCGTGTGCCGGACCGGACCGGCCCGGTATCGGCGGACCCCTCGGCTCGAAGCGCCGGCACCGGCGCCCCGCACCCGCCACGGCCCGCCGAAACGGTCGGACGATCGAGAGCCTCATCGATCACGTATGTGACGGCGCCTCTTGTCATCCCCGCGACGGACGTTTGCGTCCGGACGAGGTGTGGGACTCGATGGGCGGAGGTCGCGTCGTGTGTGGGTTCGGACAGGAGCCGGCATTCCATTCGTCCGCCCGCTCTGCCGTCCGGCTCGCAAACGCGGGCGGCAGAGCCGTGCCGGCTGCGGGCCGATGCGGTTCGTGCGATCAGGAGCACCCGGGATCACACGGCCGCACCTCGTTGCGGCTCAGGCAAGGCGACGAGCAGGCCGACGGGTCTTCACACGGCGAGCAGCGCGCTCGCGGTGAGGCGGCGTGCGGGATCGGCCGCGGCGCTCATCAGCCGGTGTGCGGTGGCGTGCGCGGTCTCGGGCGGTACGACCAGCAGGTCCTGGCGTCCGACGCCGTAGGCGAAGAGCCGTACGGCATGCGGGTCGAACCCGGAAGTGAGCCAGGCGGCCCGCACGGTGTGACCGTCGACGGGCAGGTCGCTCGACGCGTGGCGCCAGGTGTCGCGGTGGGCGGTCAGCCGTGTCACTCGGCCCCACGACGTGTCGAACGCCTCGACGAGTGCGGGAAGTTCGGCCGCCAGGTCGTCGGACCGGGGCCACCATGCGCCGCTCACCGGGCCTGGCGGGAACGTCGGTGGGCGCAGGGCGAGTCGGGCGGAGGCAGAGGACGAGGGGTGGCTGCAGGTCCGGTGAAGCGCGTTGGGGGGTGGGCGCGTTCATGTCGCGGTCCCTGTCTCCGGGGGCGCCGTGCGGCGGCCCGGTGTCGTGGTGCGCCGGGAGCGACGCCGGCGGAGGGCCGGCGTACAAGCGAATCCCGGTGCGATCCACGCTACTCCGCCCCGCGGCCCGTTGAACGGGGTGTGCGGGAGGGTTCTCACCCGGGGCGGGTACACGTAGGGTTCACGGTGTCCGGCCGCCCGCGGATCCCGTGGCGGGACCGCACACCGTTCGGCAGCTTTTGCCGCTGCCCGTGCCCCGTGACCCCGGGCAAGCACCGATCTCGGCTCCGCGGAGCCGTCGGCGCTCCTGCTCGTTCGGCCGTCCTCGTGCTCACCCCGGCTCCTCCCTTCGTCGCGAGACCGCGGCGGTCACCTCCCGCGGTGCCGTCGCGCGGTCCGACGCGGGGCACATGGCTCCCGAATCGCGCGCCCCGGAGGGGGAAGGGCCGCGCGGGGAGCCCCCGGCGGTCGCCGCCAGGTCCGGATGACCTGCGGCGGCCGCCGCGGCACCGCACCCACCACCCGCCGCGGCACCCCCGCCCGCCACCTGTCGGGCTCCGCGCGCATCGCCCCTCCCGTGTCCGGCTACGTGCGCAGCAGCCGGCCGGTGAGTTCGCGGTACTCCCGCAGCGCGAACCGCAGTTCGGTGGACTGCGTCGCCGGGTCGAGGTCCGCCCAGCCCTCGCGCAGCACCCGCCGCCGCTCCGCGAGGGCGTTCACCAACTGGGCGGTGGCCGCGTCGAACGCGCCCTCGGCCTCTTCCAGCGCCTCGCGCGGGCTGTCCGCGAAGGTGTTGACGGCGTGTCCGAGGCGGTGCGCGATCTCCTCCCGTCCGTCCGAGGGGAGCAGCGGCTCCGGGCCCGTGGAGCGGCGTCCGTCCGGAGCCGGGGACCGGTCCGCGGGCTGCTGGGCGCGTGTCTGGTCGTACATCGTCGTGTGTACCGCTTCTCTGGGGATGGGGGTACCGCCGAAGACGCCGTTCGTCTTCTCGACGGTCTGCTGCGGGCTCTGGGAGACCCGATCCGTTTTTCCCGGCCCTGCGCCGTGGTGCCAGTCAACGTGCGGTGGTGGTGGGTGTCAACGCGCCGGCGGCCGGGGCCCACCCGCAGGAGGATGCCGACCTGCGACGTCCGGGCGTTCCCCGGCGCTAGGAGTACGGTAGGAGAACGAGGGTGTGTCGTGCCCACCAAGTCAGGTCGTCATCAGCACACCACCCGTCCCAGGGGCAGCCCGTGACCCCGGCCGCACCTCCATCAGAGCGGCCTCACCGAGGGCAGGAGCCCCGTCCATGTCACCCAGTCCCGTCACGCCCGTCACGGCGCCCCCGCCGGACACCGCCTCGCCGCCCCGGCGCTACGACGGCACCTCACCTTTCCCTAAGGACGCGCCGCTCCCGGCCCGCACTGGCGCCGAACGCGTGTACGTATTCGTGACCGCAGTGATCGTCGTACTGCCCTTCGTCGCGCTCGGCCTCGTCGGCTGGCTGCTGTGGGGTCGGCTGATCCACCCCACCGACATCGCACTCGCCGCCGTCCTGTACACGGTCACGGGTCTCGGTGTCACGGTCGGTTTCCACCGCGGACTCACCCACGGCGGCTACCGGGCCGTCCGCCCCGTACGGATCGCGCTGGCGGTGGCCGGTTCGATGAGCTTCCAGGGCGACGTCATCGGCTGGGTCGCCACCCACCGCCGCCACCACGCCTTCACCGACCGCCCCGGCGACCCGCACTCGCCGTACCGCTACGGCACCCACCTGGGCGGGCAGTTGCGAGGCGTGCTGCACGCGCACGTCGGCTGGCTGTTCCGCAACGACCGCACCCCCGCCGACCGGTACGCCCCCGACCTGCTCGCCGACCGCGACATCAGGGCCGTCGCCCGCGCTTTCCCGGCGCTGTGCGTCCTCACCCTCGCCCTGCCCTTCGGGCTGGGCTGGGCCATCGGCGGCAGCTGGCCGTACGGCGTGACCGCCCTGCTGTGGGCGGGACTCGTCCGTATCGCCCTGCTCCACCACGTGACCTGGAGCGTCAACTCCCTGTGCCATCTGATCGGTGACCGCCCGTTCCGCACCAGGCGCCACGACCGCGCCACCAACCTGTGGCCCCTCGCCCTGCTCTCCTTCGGCGAGAGCTGGCACAACCTCCACCACGCCGACCCCACCAGCGCACGGCACGGCGTCGACCGCGGTCAGATCGACCCGTCGGCCGCCCTCATCCGTCTACTCGAACGCCTCGGCTGGGTGTACGACGTGCACTGGCCGACGCCGGAGCGGGTCGCCGCCCGTCGCGTCTGACGCCAACCACCCACACGCACGTGCAGTCGACAGGAGTCCGGCCCATGACCACCGCACTGCAACCCCCGCCTCCCTCGCACCCCGTGCTGCGCCTGCGCCTGGCACCCCGCGCCGACCTGCCGCGGCCCATCGACGGGGCGTGGTGGCCGCGCTCCTACGACCTCCTCGTCGAACTCCCGCGTTTGCTGGCCGGGTTGCCACGGGAGTGGGGTCATGTCACCAGCGTCACCGTCAACGGGGCGGCCTGGCCCGCGACGGCCGGCCGGATCCTCGTGTCCAACCAGGTCGTACGGCTGCGCAGGAACCCGGCGGAGTCCGCCCCGCCCACCGTCGTCCTGCTCGCCCCCGGCCAGGGACGCTGGGACCTGCTGGTCGTCCCCCCGGACACCGCCGAGCAGGCCGCGCGAGCGCTCATGGCGACAGCGGCGGGCACCCTCGAGGGAGGCCGACCATGAGTACCGGCCGTGACTCCCCGCAGATGACCCCGCTCCCGCCGGACGCCGTCCACCGCGCCGTGGCACCCGGTACCGCCGTCGTGCGGCTGGAGACGACCACCGACCGGCGGGGTGTTCTGGACGGGGCGTGGTGGCCGCGCTCCCGTGACATCTCGGCCGAGCTGCCCGCCCTGATCAGCGCGCTGACCGAACTTCTGGGCCCGGTCACCCGGGTCGGCCTGGACGCGAGCGCGTGGGACGCGCTGCCGACGCGGCTGGTCGTCGACGACCGAGTCGTCCGCATCGACTCCTTCCCGGTCGGCGACGACACGGTCCTGATCACCCGGGGCGATCAGGACCACTTCTCCCTCCTCGCCGTCCCGCCGCACGCCACTCCCGAGGCGGCCCGCGCGGCCATGGCGGAGGCGGTGCGCGCCGACAACACCGTCCAGGCCGCGCAGATCCTCATCGACACCGGCACCAGCCCATGAGCGTCGGTCAGCCGCGGTGGTCCCCGGACCGGTCCGCTGCCGCGGCCGGCGGCGGGATCTCCGTGGTGTCGAAGCCGCCCGAGATGATCTGCGTGGCGAACTCCGACAGACGCAGGTGACGACTGCGGGCGTACGAGCGGAACGCGGCGAAGGCGTCGTCGACGGAGGTCTCCCAGCGCTCCGCCAGCACGCCCTTGACCTGTTCGATCAGGATGCGGTTGCTCAGTGCGGTCTCCAGCTGACTGTTCTCGACGTGCGACTGCTCCAGCGTGCGCTGCTGGAGGATCGCGATGGTGGCCACGTCGGCGAGGGCGCGGGCGAGAGCGATGTCGTCGTCGCCGAGGCGGTGCGCCTCGGTCTGGAAGAGGTTGAGCGCGCCGACGACCCGGCTGCGCAGCCGCAGGGGGATGGCGTGCGTGGCCACGTACCCGGTCTCGCGGGCGCGGACGGCGAAGCGCGGCCAGGCCACGGTCGTCTCCGGCCGTGTCAGGTCGATGTTGGTGCGGGGCCTGCCGGTGCGGTAGCACTCCACGCACGGGCCCTGGTCGTGCTGGAGCGCGAACAGCTCCAGCAGCCGGGTGTGCTCGTCCGAGGCGGCGATGATCTGGAGTTCGCCGTGCGCGTCCGCCAGCAGGATGCCGGCCGCGGACACGTCGAGCAGCTCCACGCAGCGCGTGGACAACCGTTGCAGCAGGTCGATCACGTCGAAGTCGTCGACGAGGGAATCCGCGACCTCCACGAAGATCTCGGCCAGACGTCGTTCGCGGGCCATGCCGATCATCCCTTTCGTCCGTCGGGCGAGTTCGGCCCGCTTCCATCGTCGTCGAAGTCGTCCGTGAAGTCGCCGGTGCGGTCGTCGCGGAAACGGAGTCTGCGGGCGACCACGTCCTGGGCCACTTCACCGAGGGGGCGCTCGCTGCCGTAGGCGTGCGCCCGCAGGCGCAGCAGCGCTTCCTGCATGGACACGCCGAGCTGGACGCTGATCATCCCGGTGGCCTGGTGCACGGCCGGGCGGTGCAGCTCCGACGGCGGCTCCGGGACACCGAGCAGCGAACCGTCCCCGTCGCGACGCAGGTCCCCGCCCAGGAGCGCGCCGGTCAGCGCCGCCGCCAGGGCGCCGGCGTCCGCGTACTGCTGCGCGCCCATCCGCGGCTCCCTGGCACACAGCACGGTCAGTACCCCGACCCGGATGGCGCCGATGCCGAGCGGGAAGCAGCAGACACCTTGCACCCCCAGCTTCGTGGCGGCGGGAATCAGCGCGGGCCAGCGCTCGGGGCGTACCCGGTCCAGGTCCGGCTCCAGGACGGGCCAGCCGGTGCGGACCGCTTCCGGCCCCGGGCCCTCGCCCAGCGTGAACTGGAGCTCCTCGAAGCGAGCGCTCAGCCCGGGGTGACACCACAGGGGCTCCGGCGTCTGCTCGGCGCCGACGAGCAGGGTCAGCGCGACGCCCTCGGCGCCGAGGACCCGTGCCCAGGCCGGCGCCGGATCACCGGGCCCGTCGAGGTGCAGCCGGCGCAGCACCTCGGACATGCCGTCGCTGATCACGGTGCCCGATTCTGCCACGGGCGGGGCTGCGTGCCGCGCGGCACGGAACGGGCGTCGCCGCAGGCCGTGCGGTCCGGTGCCGGGCGCCCGGCGGGCCTGCCCTGCCAGGCGTCCCGGGGGCTGGCGTACCGGGGGAACCGGGTCAGCAGGCCACAGGACCGGAACAGCATGGTCGTGCCCGGCCGGGCGTGGACGACGCGCACCCAGCCACCCCGCCGACGGCTGGCGTGCCACGCCGCGCACAGCGGATCCAGGACGCTGCAGTCCATGAAGGTCACGTCGCGCAGGTCGACGATGAGGAACGGCGGGCCGCCGTCGCACCGGGCGGCCTGAAGGTCGTGGGCGAAGGCCGACGCGGTCGTCACGTCCAGCTCGCCGCCGGCCCGCACCACACGGCACTCGCCGAACAGATCGGGATACGGGCTCATCCGCGCTCAGCTCCTTGCCGGGGCAGTGGCTTCAGCTGTGCGCAGGGCCTCTGTTGCGCTGAACGGTGCTGCACGGAGAGGGCCGGGGTCACGGGCGGCCGTGTACCCAGCGTACAGCCGTGCACATGCGGGGCGGGGGGCGATGCGGACCGGGGGATGTCACGGAGCCGGCAGACGCATGGCCAACAGGGCCACGTCGTCCGTGCTGCCGGGTGGCATACGCGCGAGCAGCTCGTCGCAGAGGGTGTCCAGTGGCGCGTGGGCGAGTGCGAGGGCGTGGCGGCGCAGCCGGATCAGGCCGGAGTCGAGGTCGCTGCCGGGGATCTCGATCAGGCCGTCGGTGTAGAGCAGGAGGGTGGAGCCCGGCGGCAGGGACACTGTGGCGTCGGGCCGGCTCGCTCCGGTGGCCCAGGAGGCGCCGAGGACGAGTCCCTGTCCGGCCTCGAGATACCGCGCCTGTCCATCGGGCGTCAGCAGCAGCGGCGGCGGATGTCCGGCGCTGGTCCACCGCAGTGTCCAGGGGCCTGTGTGCGGGTCGCCCTCGATCCGGGCGAGGACGAGGGTGGCCATCGGCACGGTGGTGATGGCGGGCATGGCGTCGTCGAGGCGGTCGACGACGGCGCCGGGCGGTTCGGATCGGTCCCAGGCCAGGGACCGCAGGATGCCGTGGAGTTGGGCCATCCCGGCCGCGGCGGTCAGGTCGTGGCCCACGACGTCCCCGATGACCAGCGCGAGCGCGCCGTCCTTCAGCTCGAACGCGTCGTACCAGTCGCCGCCGACCTGGGAGCCGACCGGGGCGGGTTGATAACGGGCGGCCAATTGCAGGAGGCCCGGCTGGGGCAGCGGGGCGAGCAGGTTGCGCTGCATGGCCTCGGCGACGGCGCGCTGGCGGCCGTAGCGGCGGGCGTTGTCGACGACCAGGCCGACCCGGCGGCCGATGTCGCTGACCACGTCTAGGTCCGAGGTGTCGAACGGGTGCGCGGGATCGGTGCGCACCAGCGTCAGGGCACCGGTGATCTGCCGCTTGGAGCCGAGCGGCACCGTGATGACCGACGTCGCTCGCGCCGTGCGCAGGAAGTCGCTGTGGAGGGCGCCCAGGGGGGAGTCCTCCGCGCCCGCCGCCCATGCTCCCTCCTCCTGTTGCCGCAGCAAGGGAGTACCGCCGTGCAGTACCTGGACGAGAGGCGACCGGTCTGCCTCCGCGGCCTCGGGCAGCTGCTCGCGACCGCCCTCCAGCAAGGCGTCCCGGCCCGCCGGACCCGTCACCGCCACCCGGTGGACCTGACCGGAACCGGTCCGGAGGTCCACCGCGGCCCAGTCCGCGATCCGCGGAACCAGCAGGCGGCCCAGCCGGGCCAGTGCCTCGTCGGTCTCCAGGGTCTGGCCCAGCACGTCGGTGATCTCCGCGACCAGTGTCAGCCGCTCGTTGAGGTCCTCCAGCGCACTCGTGTAGGCCGCGCGTTCACGGCGGGCGCCGTGGTCGACCGTGACGTCGGTGAAGAGCACGGCCATGCCCTGGAGGGAGCCGTCGGCCTCCAGAGGAGAGGCGGACCAGGAGATCGTGACCAGGCGACCGTCACCCCGCAGAAAGCCGTCGTCCTCGCCGTGCGTGGCGGCCCGCTCGTCCAGCGCCTGGAGCAGCGGGCACTGCCTCCGCGGTAGCGTGCTGCCGTCCGCGTCCCGGTGCAGCAGGTCGTGGGCGTCCAGCCCGCGCATCGCGTGGGAGGTCCGGCCCAGCAGCCGTTCGGCGGCCGGGTTGGCGGCGAGGATCCGCCCGGCGGGGTCCATCACCATCAGGGCCGCGTCCAGCTGCTCGACGACGCGCGACCAGAGGTCCGCACCGGCCCTCGAACCCGACCGCCGTGCATCTCCCGCGTCCTCGGCCATGCCGCCCTCCAGTCGTGGCGGCCGTCAGCGGACAGGACGCCGTCTGGCGCGCCGGGACAGCCGTACCGCGAAGAAGATCACGTCGGCGACGAGGACCGCGACACCGACGGCCAGGAGATAGCCCAGGCCACTCACCGTCGTACCGATGATTCCCACCACGACGGCCACGAGGACCAGCAGAAGAAACAGCGCCATCAACGCGAACACCTCCTCCGTAAGGAGTAACCGGTCAGCGGCGTGCGAGCTGACGTTCGCCCCCTGCTCCCTGCCGGTACGTCAGGTCGTAGTGCCGGAAGATCTCCTCCTCCCGCTCGGCCGGCAGCACGTCGTCCGTCCCGATCGACGGGGCCTTGCGCACCTGTCCCCGGTCGTAGGAGACCTTGACGTATCCGGGCCCGAGGACCGCGTCGTCGAGGGGCACGAAGACCAGGCGGTGGCGGGTGGGCAGCCCGGTCCGGACGGTGGCCATGGCCGGTTCGTCGGTGACCGTGTCCACGTAGACCGCTTCGAGCATGCCGATCCTGCGCTGTTTCGGGTCGACCACGTCATGGTTGCGCCACTCACGTATGTCCGCTGCACGGATCATGGCCGCTCCCTGTTGTCGAATGACCGAACGCCCTGCCGTCGTTCGGTTGCTCCCCCGGGATGTACGACTGACCCGACGGGCTGTGTCGAAACGTGGATGCGTGTGAAGTCGCTCGGCCGTACGGCCGCTCGGGCCCTTCGAGGAGTACCCTGGAGTTACCGAGGGTATTTCGTGCACCGGCTTCCACGCCGTGCCGTTCTCGGCGATCGAATACGCCGGGCCGGTTCGCGGCCGGCCCGGGGCAGGGTTCGCGTCATGACTGCGACCATCTCCCTCCCGACCGCAATCGAAGCCGAAGAACCGTCCTCGTCGTCGCCTCTGCGTCTGTCGCTGTCTCCCACCGGTCCCGCTCCGGCGCTGCTGGACGGCGCCTGGTGGCCCCGCTCCCGCGATCTGATGACGGAACTCCCCACTCTGACCGCCGTGCTGGACCCGCTGTGGGGGCGGATCACCCGGGTCACGGTGAACCCCACCCACTGGCCGGTCGTCCCACGCAAGGTGCCCGTCGCCGGGCATGTGGTGAAGGTGGGCTGGTTCCTGGCCGAGCAGGACCCGCACGAACTGCTGCTGCTCTCCTACCATGTGGGCCGTTGGAACCTCCTCGTGATCCCGCCGCGCACGGACCCCGTCACGGCCGCATGGCTGATGACCGCCGCGAGCGATCCGCTGGGCACGTCGACCGCGAGTCGGCTGATGGCGGAGGCGGCACGCCTGCGGGCGGTGTCCGAGGCCGACCGCGCCGTGAAGGCGGTCTGGGACTCCGAAGGAGGGCACGCCGCCCGGTCCGCCCCGGACTTCGGCCGTGCCGCCGTACCGGCCGCGGCCGACGGCTAGCAGGCACTCCCTGTCCGTCCGTCACCGAACGAGCCGATCCGAACAACTGACGCGTATCACCGCAGCCCGTGACTCCGGCCGCAGCACTGATCGTGACAGGCCGCACGGATGCCCGCCGCTGGCACGGAAGTTCGAGTGACAGTCGTGTCCCTCGGTTCGGGCATCGCTCAAGCTGATCCCGCAGCACATGAACGGCACCGAGGCGTCGGCCCGAAGACCCTGCCCGATCTACAAGAAACCCCGGCTCACGGCCACACAAGGCAGTACGGCTGATGCCCCGCCTCATGCAGGCGGTGGCTGAAGTCCTGCCACTCGTGCAGCAGTTGGTACACGTTGAACGCGTCCCGAGGGCCGCCCCGGTCCGGGACCGTCGACCAGATGAAGGCCGCCGCGCCGACCGCTTCCTCGCCTATGCCGCGCAGCGGGTCCACGACCGTCATGGGCAGCTTGACCACCGCGTAGTCGGGGTGCAGGACGACCAGTTCGAGCGGGGGGACCTTGTGGAGGGGGACGCCTTCTATGCCGGTGAGGACCATGGCCGCCATGGTCTCCGGCTTGATCTTGGTGAACATGCCGTTCATGCCGAGCTCGTCGCCGCCGAGTTCCTCGGGGCGCATCGAGATCGGCACGCGGGCCGCGGTCGCGCCATCGGGCGCGCCGAAGTACTTGTACGTCACCCCCACCCGACCACCATTCCTGCTTCCCGCCCTCAACGGATCGATACGACGTTCGATACGTCGTTCGTCGCGATCCGACTCACCCGGCGCCACGGCGCCATGACCCTGGCGTGCCTCGCCGGCTTCCTCCGCCTCGCGCCGGTGCTTCCCCCGCCGGGCACGTCGAGGACCCAGGTCGTCAGTCCCCTCGCCCAGTCCGCCACCGCGATGCATATCTCCACCCGACTGCTTTTCTAGGACGCGCAGGCCCCGCCGCGCAACCCGATCATCGTGTCAGTGACCTCCCCCACGGCCGCCCGCCGAAACGTGCGCTGAAACACCTGTCCGCAGGATCTTCGCAGCCCCCGGACGAACGGCTCGCCGCCATCGTCCCCGTGAGCTGTGTGTATCTGCATCCAGTTTCGCAGATCGCCGGACGCCGGAGGGCTTCGAGGCCTGGCCTACTCTGAGGTGGTCACCGGCAACGGAGTCCGAGAAAGCCGAACGAACCGGAGAAGGTCGGAGTAGTCGCAAGTTATGAGTGAACTGCCCTATTCGTACGATGCGCCTGTCTCGCAGGCCCTGTTCGACCGCGCGTCGGCCGTCACGCCCGGCGGTGTGAACTCCCCGGTCCGCGCCTTCCGTGCCGTGGGCGGCACCCCCCGCTTCATGGTGTCCGGCGCCGGCCCGTACCTGACGGACGCCGACGGGCGGGAGTACGTCGACCTCGTCTGCTCCTGGGGGCCGATGATCCTCGGGCACGCGCACCCCGAGGTGATCGCCGCCGTCCAGGAGGCGGTGTCCAGGGGCACCTCCTTCGGCACCCCCGGTGAGGGCGAGGTCGCGCTCGCCGAGGAGATCGTGGCCCGGGTCGAGCCCGTCGACCAGGTGCGGCTGGTCTCCAGCGGGACCGAGGCCACCATGTCCGCGATCCGGCTCGCCCGCGGCTTCACCCGGCGCACCAAGGTCATCAAGTTCGCCGGCTGCTACCACGGTCACGTCGACTCGCTCCTCGCCGCGGCGGGCAGCGGGGTCGCCACCTTCGCGCTGCCCGACACCCCCGGCGTCACCGGCGCCCAGGCCGGCGACACGATCGTGCTGCCGTACAACGACCTGGAGGCCGTCCACGAGGCCTTCCACCGGCACCCCGGCGAGATCGCCTGTGTGATCACCGAGGCCTCGCCCGGCAACATGGGCGTCGTGCCGCCGCTGCCCGGCTTCAACCAGGGGCTCAAGGACGCCTGCGCGCAGAACGGCGCCCTCTACATCTCCGACGAGGTCATGACCGGGTTCCGTACCAGCCGCAGCGGCTGGTACGGCATCGACGGCGTCCGGCCCGACCTCATGACCTTCGGGAAGGTCATGGGCGGTGGCTTCCCCGCCGCCGCCTTCGGCGGCCGGGCCGACGTCATGGCGCACCTCGCGCCGGCCGGGCCCGTCTACCAGGCCGGCACCCTCTCCGGTAACCCCGTCGCCACCGCCGCCGGCCTCGCCCAGCTGCGGCTCCTCGACGACGCGGCCTACGACAAGGTCGACGCCGTGTCCCGGCAGATCCAGTCCCTGGTCTCCGAGGCGCTCGGCAAGGAGGGCGTCGCGCACACCGTGCAGAACGCCTCCAACATGTTCTCCGTGTTCTTCACGGACCGCGCGGTGCGGAACTACGAGGACGCCAAGGCGCAGGAGTCCTTCCGGTTCACCGCGTTCTTCCACTCCCTTCTGGAGAACGGCGTCTACCTGCCGCCGTCCTCCTTCGAGTCGTGGTTCGTGTCCACGGCCCACGACGAGCAGGCGGTTCAGCGGATCGCCGACGCCCTTCCGGCGGCGGCCCGAGCGGCGGCGGAGGCCACGGCGGCATGAGCAGCGACCACACCAGCGACATCACCGTCGTCCACCTCATGCGGCACGGCGAGGTCGCCAACCCCGACGGGGTCCTCTACGGCCGTCTCGCGGGCTACCACCTCTCCGAGCTCGGCCGGCAGATGGCCGACCGGGTCGCCGAGCACCTCGCCCCCCGGGACATCACCTACGTCTGCGCGTCCCCGCTGGAGCGGGCGCAGGAGACCGCCACGCCGATCGCCAAGGCGCACGGGCTCGACCTCGCGACCGACGAGCGGCTCATCGAGGCCGAGAACGTCTTCCAGGGCAAGACCTTCGGGGTCGGGGACGGCGCCCTGAAGAACCCGGACAACTGGAAGCACCTCGTCAACCCCTTCAAGCCGTCGTGGGGGGAGCCGTACGTCGACCAGGTCGTGCGGATGAAGGGGGCGCTGGACGCCGCGCGGGACCAGGCGCGGGGGCACGAGGCCGTGCTCGTCAGCCATCAGCTGCCGATCTGGATCGTGCGGTCGTGGGTCGAGAAGCGGCGGCTGTGGCACGATCCGCGGAAGCGGCAGTGCACGCTGGCTTCTTTGACGTCCTTCACGTATCAGGGCGACAAGATCGTGTCCGTGGGGTACTCCGAGCCTGCGATCGATCTTGTGCCGGTTCATCTGCGAGCGGGCGCCAAGCCCGTCAAGGGCAAGAGCAAGGCATTCGGGGCGTAGTCGGTTCGTGGGGAGCTGCGGGCCCGTCGTGGCTGGGCGCGCAGTTCCCCGCGCCCCTGAAGGGCGCCTTCCTGTTACCGAATCCGCAAATAGTGGCGGAACCCTCCCCCCTCCTCGTCACCTCTGACTGGGTGACCACCCAGGAACGTGATGAATCGGGGAAGCATGCCCACTCTCAGTCGAAGGGGAGCACTCGGACTCGGGGCGGGGGCCGCGGCCGCCGTCGGACTGTCGGGGTGCGGGACCCTCACCGGGTCCGACGGGTCGGGCGGGGTGTCCCACCCTTCCAAGGGCTCGGATCCCAAGCCCTCGCCGAAGCCCACGGCCCGTCCCATCGGTGACGGCTCCACCTCCTTCACCGGCAAGCAGCCCCACCAGCCAGGCAAGCCCGTGCCGTTGGAGCCGGGGCAGGCCCCGCCGCAGTTCGTGATCTTCTCCTGGGACGGGGCAGGCGAGGTCGGCAACGGGCTCTTCCCGCGCTTCCTCGACCTCGCCAGGAAGCACGACGCGCACATGACCTTCTTCCTCTCCGGGCTGTATCTGCTGCCCGAGTCGAAGAAGCGGCTCTACGACCCGCCGAACAACCCCCGCGGCGCCTCCGACATCGGCTACCTCACCGACGAGCACGTCAAGGCGACGCTGGCCAACGTCCGGCGGGCCTGGCTCGAGGGGCACGAGATAGGCACCCACTTCAACGGCCACTTCTGCGGCGGCTACGGCACCGTCGCGCACTGGACGCCGGCGCAGTGGCGCTCGGAGATCCAGCAGGCGAAAGCTTTCGTCAAGGAGTGGCGCACCAACACCGGCTGGACCGACCTGCCCTCCCTGCCCTTCGACTACGACAAGGAACTCGTCGGCGGCCGCACGCCCTGTCTGCTCGGCCAGGACAACCTGCTGCCCACCGCACGCGAGCTCGGCTGGCGCTACGACGCCTCCTCGCCCGGCGGCCGCCAGGTCTGGCCCGGCAAGACGAACGGCATATGGGACCTGCCCCTCCAGGCGATACCTTTCCCCGGCCGCAGCTTCGAGGTCCTGTCCATGGACTACAACATGCTCGCCAACCAGTCGATCAACTCGACCAAGGCGCCCGCCCACAACTACCCGGCCTGGCGCGAGCAGTCCGCCGGCGCCTACATAGCCGGCTTCCAGCGCGCCTACGAGACCAACCGCGCCCCCTTCTTCGTCGGCAACCACTTCGAGCACTGGAACGGCGGCATCTACATGGACGCCGTGGAGCGGGCCTTCACGCACATCGCGCGGGAGAAGGAGAAGGGCGCGGACATCCGCATGGTCTCCTTCCGGCAGTTCGTCGACTGGATGGACGTGCAGAAGCCGGAGGTGCTGGAGAAGCTGCGCACGCTCGACGTCGGGCAGCAGCCGGCCGGTGGCTGGAACAGCTTCCTCAAGAGCCCCTCGGCGCCCCCCTCGGCAACCAGCTCCACAAGCTCCTCGAACGCTGCCTGAAATGCGGGTTTCCGCCCGCAAGGGGGGTGCGCAAGATCCCCAGAACGGGCATGCGAAACTTTTCACATGAGTGCCGCCAGCCGTAGCCGCTCCCGAGTCCGTGCCAGCCTGTTCAGCGCAGGTGCCGCAGCCGCAGCGCTGATCCTTTCCGCGTGCAGCTCGGGCGGCACCTCGGGCGGAGGCGGCGACACCAACTTCATCATGGGCGCGGACGGCATCTCCACGGCCAAGCAGGGCGACCGGGGCACCGCCCCAGACCTCTCCGGCAAGACCGTCGACGGGAAACAGCTCGACGTCGCCGACTACAAGGGCAAGGTCGTCGTCCTGAACATCTGGGGCTCCTGGTGCGCCCCCTGCCGGGCCGAGGCGCCCAACCTGGAGACGGTCTACAAGGACCTCAAGTCCCAGAACGTCCAGTTCGTCGGCATCAACACCCGCGACACCAGCATCCAGAACGCCCGCGCCTTCGAGAAGGACATGGGCATCACCTTCCCCAGCCTCTACGACCCCACCGGCAAGCTGATGCTCCGCTTCCAGAAGGGCACCCTCAACCCGCAGGCCGTGCCCTCCACGCTCGTCATCGACCGGGAAGGGAAGATCGCCTCCCGCTCGCTGGCCGCGCTCAGCGAGAGCAAGCTGCGCAAGATGATCACCCCGGTCCTCGCGGAGAAGTGACGTGAGCGCAGTCGTCACGCTCGCCGCCGACACCGGCTACAACGGCACCGTCCTCAACGGCGCCCTGCTGCTCGCGCTGCCCATCGCGGTCCTCGGCGGTCTGGTCTCCTTCTTCTCGCCGTGCGTCCTGCCGCTGGTCCCCGGCTATCTGTCGTACGTCACCGGCGTCACCGGCACCGATCTGGCCGAGGCCCGGCGCGGCCGGATGGTCGCCGGGGCCTCGCTGTTCGTGCTCGGCTTCACCGTGGTGTTCGTCTCCAGCGGGGCGCTGTTCGGCTACTTCGGGCAGACGCTCCAGGAGAACCAGGGCGTGCTGTCCAAAGTGCTGGGCGTGCTCATGATCCTCATGGGTGTCTTCTTCATGGGCCTGATGCCCTGGATGACCCAGCGGGAGTTCCGCTTCCACAACCGGCCCGCCATGGGCCTGGTCGGCGCCCCGCTGCTGGGTGCGCTGTTCGGCATCGGCTGGACCCCCTGCATCGGCCCGACCCTCGCCTCGGTGATCGCCCTGTCCTCCCAGCAGGGCAGCGCGGGCCGCGGTGCCATACTGACCGTCGCCTACTGCCTCGGCCTCGGAGTGCCGTTCGTGCTCGCCGCGGTCGCCTTCCGCAAGGCGCTCGGTGCCTTCGGCTGGGTCAAGCGCCACTACGTCTGGGTCATGCGCATCGGCGGCACCATGATGATCGTGACCGGGCTCCTGCTGCTGACCGGCGTGTGGGACCGCCTCGTGCAGGACGTCCAGTCCTGGTCCGCCGGCTTCTCTGTGGGGATCTGATCCATGAGCAAGACCACGCCCACCGCGCCCGACGCCTCCGGCCCCTCCGACGCCCCGGACGCGCCCGCCGGCGAGCAGGACCTCGGAGCCGCCGGCTCCCAGTTGTCCACCGCGCCGGTCGAAGGCCCGCCCAACCTGCCCTCCCTGGGCGTCGTCGGCTGGGCCCGCTGGTTCTGGCGGCAGCTGACCTCCATGCGGGTGGCGCTGCTGCTGCTCCTGCTGGTGGCGCTCGGCGCGATCCCGGGCTCCCTCATCCCGCAGTCCGGCACCGACGCGACCAAGGTCGCCGACTTCGTCAAGAACAACCCCACCCTCGGGGACGTCTACGGCAAGCTCGGCCTCTTCCACGTCTACAGCTCGGTGTGGTTCTCCGCGATCTACATCCTGCTGTTCGTCTCCCTCGTCGGCTGCATCATCCCCCGCACCTGGCAGTTCGTCGGGCAGCTGCGCAGCCGGCCGCCGGGTGCGCCCAAGCGGCTGACCCGGCTGCCCGCCTACACCACCTGGCGCACCGAGGCCGAGCCCGAGCAGGTCCGTGAGGCCGCGCTCGCCCTGCTGAAGCAGAAGCGCTTCCGCGCCCACCTCGCCGGGGACAACGTCGCCGGTGAGAAGGGCTATCTGCGCGAGGTCGGCAACCTCGCCTTCCACATCGCGCTCATCGTGCTGCTGATCGCCTTCGCCTGGGGCCAGCTCTTCAAGTCCGAGGGCAACAAGCTGGTCGTGGAGGGGGACGGGTTCTCCAACACCCTCATCTCCTACGACGACTTCAAGTCCGGCAACCTCTTCGACACCGAGGACCTGGTGCCGTTCAGCTTCACCCTGGACAAGTTCACCGGCACCTACGAGACCAACGGGCCCAACAAGGGCACCCCGCGCCTCTACCAGGCCGCCATCACCTACAGCAAGGGCGCCTACGGCAAGGAGCGCAAGACCCTCGTCAAGGTCAACGAGCCGCTGGAGATCGACGACGCGAAGGTCTACCTCACGGCCCACGGCTACGCCCCCCTCATCACGGTCCGGGACGGCAAGGGCAACGTGGTCTTCCACGACGCGGTCGCGATGCTGCCGCTCGACTCCAACGTCACCTCCACCGGTGTGATCAAGGTCCTCGACGGCTACCGGAACGCCAAGGGCGTCGCCGAGCAGCTGGGCATCTCGGCGTTCTTCATCCCGACCTACACTCCGGGCAGCGAGACGGCCTCCACCTTCCCGGCGCTGAACAACCCGGTGCTCAACCTCACGCCCTACCACGGTGACCTCGGGGTCGACTCGGGCATCCCGCAGAGCGTGTACCAGCTCGACAAGTCGCATGTGAAGGACTTCAAGGACGCCAAGGGCAAGGAGCTCAGGGAGAACCTGCGCCCCGGCCAGACCATGAAGCTCCCGAACGGCGCCGGGTCGGTCACCTACGAGGGGACCAGGCAGTGGGCGAACTTCCAGGTCGTCCAGCAGCCCGCCAGCGGCTGGGCCCTCACCGGCGCGCTCACCGCGATCTTCGGCCTCGCCGCGTCCCTGTTCATCCAGCGCCGCCGGGTGTGGGTGCGGGCGGTGCGCGGGGACGACGGCGTGACGGTCGTGGAGATGGCCGGCCTCGGCCGCAGCGAGTCCGCCAAGGTGCCGGAGGAGCTGGGCGAACTGGCCGGGATCCTGTACGACCGAACTCCCGGGGCCCCCGACCCCGCGAACGACCCCCCTCAAGACGACACCACCCCCGAACCCCGAGCAACACCCTCCGAAGGGGCTGAGAAGTGACTCTCGCCGCCGCAACCGAGTTGGCCACCGCCACCAACGAACACCTCGCCAACATCAGCAACACGCTGATCTACTCGTCGATGGCCGTCTACACGCTGGCCTTCTTCGCGTACATCGCCGAATGGCTCTTCGGCAGCCGCAGCAAGGTCGGCCGCACCGCCGCCGCGCTCACCGCCGACGCCAAGAAGACCGGGGCCAAGAAGTCGCCGGCGGTCACCGTGAACCAGGGGGGCAGTACCGCCGTACTGGAGCGGCCGCAGGTCGTGGTGCGGTCGGCGTCGGGCTCGCGCGATGTGCCGGACGGGCCGGGGGCGCACGGCGGGGACGAGCAGGGCGACCTCTACGGGCGTATCGCCATCTCCCTGACGGTGCTGGCCTTCCTGGTCGAGCTCGCCGGGGTGGTGGCCCGCGCGGCCTCGGTGGAGCGGGCGCCCTGGGGCAACATGTACGAGTTCAACATCACCTTCTCCACGGTGGCCGTCGCCGTGTACCTCGGGCTGCTGGCCCTGAAGAAGAACGTGCGCTGGCTCGGGCTGTTCCTGGTCACCACGGTCCTCCTCGATCTCGGCCTCGCCGTCACTGTCTTGTACACCGCCAGCGACCAGTTGGTTCCCGCCCTTCACTCGTACTGGCTGTACATCCACGTCTCCACCGCGATCTTCTGCGGCGCGGTCTTCTACGTGGGCGCGGTCGCCACGATCCTGTACCTCTTCAAGGACAGCTACGAGAACAAGCTCGCGAACGGCGGCACGCCCGGCCGTTTCGCGAACTCGGTGCTCGACCGGCTGCCCGCCTCCGCGAGCCTCGACAAGTTCGCGTACCGGGTCAACGCGGCCGTCTTCCCGCTGTGGACGTTCACGATCATCGCGGGCGCGATCTGGGCGGGCGACGCGTGGGGCCGCTACTGGGGCTGGGACCCCAAGGAGACCTGGTCGTTCATCACCTGGGTCGCCTACGCCTGCTACCTGCACGCCCGCGCCACCGCCGGCTGGAAGGGCCGCAAGGCCGCCTACCTGGCGATGATCGCCTTCGGCTGCTGGCTGTTCAACTACTACGGCGTCAACATCTTCGTCTCCGGCAAGCACTCCTACGCCGGCGTCTGAACCTCCGCACGGCGAAGGCCGGTTCCGGTGCCCCCGATCGACCCGGGGCACGGGAACCGGCCTTCGCCGTACGGAGCCTTCGTTATGCGCCCTTCAACGGGACCAGTTCGGTGACCTTGCGTGAGGCGGTTCGCAGGTAGTTCGTCTGCGGGTGCGTTGTGGCTGGTCGCGCCCGCGCGGCGGAGCCGCTGATGTCACGGCCCCGCACCCCTTCAGGGCGCCTCAACACTCGGTGTGCGCATGTTGCTGTCAGCAGCTCGCCCAGTAGGTCCGGGTCGTTGATGTTCAGATTCAGGAGTGACTCGATGCGTTCCAGGCGCTGGTAGAGGGACTGGCGGCCTATGTGGAGGAGGGCGGCCGTGCGGGTGGGGGAGCAGCCGTTTCTCAGGTGGGTCTCCAGGGTGCGGACCAGGTCGCTCGGGTGGGCCGCCTCCCAGGTCAGCAACGGGCCCAGGGTGTGCTGGACCAGGGCTGTCAGGCGGTCCCGGTTGGCGTCGATCCCGCCCCGGGTCAGCTCCCGCTCCAGGGCCAGGGCCCTCGACGACGTCACCAACGGGCCGTCGGGGGCCGCCGGTTCCGCCGCGGGGACCGTCAGGGCCAGTTCCAGGGTCGTACGGGCCGTCCGCAGGGTGTCGCTCCAGCGCAGCCAGCCGGCGTCCCCGGCCACCGCGTGGCCCACGGCCACCGTGAGCCCGGGGTCGGCCACCGTGCGGAAGACCTCCTGCACCCCCTTCACCGGGTCACCGGGGCGGGTCCCGGGCAGGGACAGCAGGGCCAGGACGTCCCCGGCGAACGCGGCCCGCATCGCCCCGGCCCCGCCCAGCAGCCGTACCGCGCGGTCGACGGTGCCCACGTCCCGGGTGCCGTGCAGCGACACTCCGACCAGGCGGGCGCCCGGACCCGGGTGGAAGCCGGCCAGCGCCGCCCGAGCCTCCACCTCCGGTTGGTTCAGCGCCGCCCCGTCCGCGAGGTCGGCCAGCAGGGCCGCCGTATGGTCGTCGCCCCACGGCCGGACGACCGCACGGCCCGACAGCCCCCGGGCCACGATCGCCCGGTTGGCGGCCTCCGTGATCCGGACGAAGGGCACCACCCGGTGCAGAGCCACGAGGGGCAGTTCGCGGCGCTGGGCCTCGTCCACCACCTCGGGAGGCATGGCGGGCAGGGACCGGCCGACCTCCACCGCGAGGCCCGCGGCGCCCCGGGCGGCCAGCTCGCGCACGTACCGGCGGCGGGACTCCTCGTCGGGGTCGGTGAGGCCGAAACCGTTGGTGAGCAGCAGTTCGCCGCCGTCCAGGAAGTTGGCGCCCTCGTAGACCTCGCTGGAGTGGACCCAGCGCACGGGGCGGTCCAGGCCGGTGTGGCCGGCGAGCAGCTCCGGCTCGGAGGCACGAACGGGATCGAGCGCCAGGATTTCGCGGAGGGTGAGGGCGGGCATGGTGCCTCCCGACAGTTCGTCCGGCTGTGGGCTGCCCGGAGAGTACTTTCCGCACGTTGCCCTCGTGTTTCGGCCACAGGAGAGTGAGGACATGAACACTCCGGACCCCTTGGACCAGGCGACGGCCCGCAGCTGGCTCGCCACCGCCGTGGCGGAGGCCCGCGCCGGGCTCGCCGAGGGCGGCATCCCGATCGGGGCCGCGCTCTACGGCGCCGACGGCACCCTCCTCGGACGCGGTCACAACCGGCGCGTCCAGGACGACGACCCCTCCGTGCACGGCGAGACGGACGCCTTCCGGGCCGCGGGGCGGCAGCGGTCGTACCGCGGCACGACCATGGTGACCACGCTCTCCCCGTGCTGGTACTGCTCGGGGATGGTCCGCCAGTTCGGGATCTCGCGCGTGGTGATCGGCGAGGCCGCCACCTTCCACGGCGGGCACGACTGGCTGGCCGAGCACGGGGTGGAGATCGTGCTGCTCGACGATCCCGAGTGCGTCCGGATGATGACCGACTTCATCGAGAAGAACCCCGCACTGTGGAACGAGGACATCGGTGACTGACACCTCCCGGCCGCGTATTCCGACCATCGACCTCGGGCCCTGGCTCTCCGGCGACCCCGAGGCCCGCGCCGCCATCGCCCGCACCCTCGACGAGGCCCTCCAGACCGCCGGGTTCTTCCTGGTCACCGGGCACGGCGTCGACCCCGCGCTGCGTGCGGGCATCCGGGAGGCGGCGCGCTCCTTCTTCCGGCTGCCGGCGGAGACCAAGCAGGCCTACGAGGCGAAGGTCGGCGGCCGTGGCTGGCTGGGACCCGGCGCCGAGGCCAACGGCTACTCCGAGGGCACCGAGACCCCGCCCGACCTCAAGGAGTCGCTGACCTTCGCCACCCACGAGCCCTTCGAGGACCCGGTCGTCAACGCGGAGTGGTACGCGCCGAACGTCTGGCCGACCGAGGTCCCCGGACTGCGTGAGCTGTGCGAGGAGTACCTGGGGCGGATGGCCGAGCTGGAGAAGCAGCTGCTGACGCTCCTCGGGGAGGCCCTCGGGCTCGAACCCGACTTCTTCTCCCGGCACATGGACCATCCGACGTACGGCTTCAACATCAACTGGTACCCGGGTACCGAGGTGATCGGGGAGCCGCAGCCGGGGCAGTTCCGCATCGGACCGCACACCGACTTCGGCACGGTCACCATCCTCGACCGGCAGGCCGGCAAGGGCGGGCTCCAGGTCTTCACGGACGAGGGCGGCTGGGAGGACGCGCCCTTCGACCCCGAGGCCTTCACCATCAACATCGGTGACCTGATGGCCCGTTGGACGGGCGACCGCTGGCGCTCCGGCCGCCACCGGGTGCTGCCGCCGCCCGCGGACGCGCCCGCCGAGGAACTGATGTCCCTGGTCTACTTCGGCGAGTGCACCCCGGGCACGCTCGTGGAGTCCGTACCGGCCCCGGTGGGACGGGTGGCGCACGAACCGGTCGACTCCCACGTGTACTTGAGGGCGAAGCTGGACTCGATCACGGTGGAGTGAGAAGGGCACCTGTACCGGCACACGCCTCGACGGCCGCTTTCCGGGGCGGCCGTCGAAGCGGGGCGAACGGGGCAATCACCGCCCCGGCGACCGGCCCTCACCGTGCCGGCGACCGCCTCCGCAGCGCCGCGTACAGGACCGCGCTCAGGACGAAGCCCACCACGGGGGTGATGTCACCGAACGACGGCCAGTGCTTCGGTACGTAGCCGACGTAGTCCTCCTGGTTGGAGAAGAGGGGGACCGAGACCGCCACGCCGATCAACAGGGCCGTGAATCCGGGCCAGTTGGTGAAGGTGCGGTCGGTCAGGCGGGCGGACAGGACCTCGTCGGCGTCCCGGGGGCGCAGCAGCCGTTCGACCAGGACCACGCCCAGCCAGGGCGCCACCCAGTACGCGATCACCAGCAGGAACGCCTCGTAGGCCGCCCCCGCGTCGGAGAGGGACGCCCACGCCGCCGCCGTACCCGCGACCCCGGACACCACGACGAGCACGCTGCGGCTCAGCCAGGGCGGGAGGTTCAGGCCGAAGGAGGCGATGGAGATCGCGCCGGAGTACACGTTGAGGGCGTTCGCCGAGACCCCGCCCAGGATGATCGCGATCAGCACCAGGTCGCCGAGCCAGCCCGGCAGGTGACCGGTGAAGGCCGCCGTCGGGGTGGCGTCCTTCGGGGCCACGATCGTCGCCGAGGCCGCACCGATCACGGCCACCACCGAGACCGACAGGAACAGGCCGAGCGCCGGGTAGAGGATCGTGCGGGCCTTGTTCGCGGTACGGGGGAGATAGCGGGAGTAGTCCGCGGCGTACGGGTTCCAGCCCGCCGCGTAGCCCCAGGCCGCGCTGAACGCCAGCAGGAAACCGCCGACGCCGCCTCCCGAGCCGCCCCCGCCGAGGTGGGCGTCCTTGAAGGTCCACACCCCGGCCAGCAGGAAGATCACCGCGAGGGCGGGGAAGGCGTACTTCTCGAAGACGTGCACGAAGTTGTGGCCGATGAAGCCGATCAGGATCTCGGCGGCCACCACGAGCAGCAGCGACGGCAGCGGTCGCAGGCCGGTCAGGGTGTTCAGCGCGAAGGCCGCGCTGACGCTGTTGACCGCGAACCAGCCGACGCCCGCCACCAGGCCGTTGGCCGCGGCGGGCAGGATGTTGCCGAAGTAGCCGAAGGAGAGGCGGCCGACGACCATCTGCGGCACCCCGAACCGGGGCCCGTCCAGGGACAGCACGCCCTGGGTGAGCGCGCCGAGCGCGGTGCCGAGCACGATGGCGGCCGTGGCCTGCCAGAAGCTCAGTCCGAAGAACAGGACGGCGATCACGCCGATGAAGACGGTCGCGAACTCGATGTTCGGGGAGGCCCAGGTCCACAGCAGCTGGAGCGGGCCGCCGTGGCGTTCGGACTCGGGAATGGCTTCCGAGCCGGCCGATTCGACGGCGATGACCTTGTCGCCGTAGGCGGGGGCGAGAGTGCCGGCGGAGTCGGCGGGAGCTGTCGTCATGCGAGGTAAGTGTCCGGCCCCCGCCCGCCTCCGCCCAGGGGCGAGATGTCCGCTTCGGGGGGCTCGGCGGCGTACAGCTTGTCAGTCGCCCTTCGGCTCCTCGCCGGCCTCCCGGCGCCTCAGCTCCTCCTCGCGGCGGCGCAGGTCCGCCTCCCAGTCCTTCAGCAGGGCCTCGTCCTTCACGCTTTGAGAAGATGCGGCCTCGGCCTTGAGGGAGTTCAGGAACTCGGGGTTGTCGTCGGGGGCGACGTACTCCATGCGGTGGTTGCGGTGCCACTCGGAGGGGGTGCGGCCGCCGACGGGCGGGGTGCGCTGCTTGCCCGCCGCCAGCCAGGCGATCGGGCCGACGATCCAGAACAGCAGGATGATGAAGACCCAGGCGATCTTGGGCAGGTGCTTCGCCTCGTCCTCGGGGGTGTTGAGGCAGTCGATGAACGCGTAGATCGTCAGCGCCAGCGGGATCAGGTACATCAGCAGCCGGAACATGTGCTTTGGCCCCCCAGGGAAGTTTGTGCGAAGCCTGTGACAGGCCCCCCGACGGGGTCAGGGTAGCGGTTCGCCCGAGCGCGGGCGGTGGGGCGGGCGTCGGGCTCGTGTGCGGCTCGGCGATACTGGGGGGCATGGCTTACGACGATCTTCGCTCCCTGCTCAGGGCACTGGAACGCGAGGGAGACCTCAAGCGGATCAAGGCCGAGGTCGACCCGTATCTGGAGGTCGGGGAGATCGTCGACCGGGTGCAGAAGGCGGGCGGGCCCGCGCTGCTCTTCGAGAACGTCCGCGGCTCCGCGATGCCGCTCGCCATGAACGTCTTCGGGACCGACCGGCGGCTGCTGAAGGCCCTGGGCCTGAAGTCGTACGGCGACATCTCCGACAAGATCGGCGGGCTGCTGCGTCCCGAACTGCCGCAGGGCTTCGTGGGGGTGCGCGAGGCCTTCGGGAAGCTCGGCTCGATGGTGCACGTCCCGCCGAAGAAGGTGAAGGAGGCCCCGGTCCAGGAGGTCGTCCTCACCGGCGACGACGTCGACCTCGACCAGCTGCCCGCCCTGTTCACCTGGCCGCAGGACGGCGGGTCCTTCTTCAACCTCGGGCTCACCCACACCAAGGACCCCGAGACCGGCATCCGCAACCTCGGGCTCTACCGCCTCCAGCGCCACGACAAGCGCACGATCGGCATGCACTGGCAGATCCACAAGGACAGCCGCAACCACTACCAGGTGGCCGCCCGGCGCGGTGAACGCCTGCCGGTGGCCATCGCCTTCGGCTGCCCGCCCGCCGTGACCTACGCCTCCACCGCCCCGCTCCCCGGCGACATCGACGAGTACCTCTTCGCCGGGTTCATCGCGGGCAAGCGGATCGAGATGGTGGACTGCAAGACGGTCCCGCTCCAGGTCCCGGCCCAGGCCGAGGTCGTCATCGAGGGCTGGCTGGAGCCGGGCGAGATGCTGCCCGAGGGGCCCTTCGGCGACCACACCGGGTTCTACACCCCGCAGGAGCCGTTCCCCGCCCTGACCATCGACTGCGTCACCATGCGGAAGCGCCCGCTGCTCCAGTCCATCGTGGTGGGCCGCCCGCCGACCGAGGACGGGCCGCTGGGCCGCGCGACCGAGCGGTTCTTCCTGCCGCTGCTGAAGATCATCGTCCCGGACATCGTGGACTACCACCTGCCCGAGGCGGGCGGCTTCCACAACTGCGCGATCGTCTCGATCGACAAGAAGTACCCCAAGCACGCGCAGAAGGTGATGCACGCGGTCTGGGGCGCGCACATGATGTCGCTGACCAAGCTGATCGTGGTCGTCGACGCCGACTGCGACGTCCACGACCTGCACGAGGTCGCCTGGCGCGCGCTGGGCAACACCGACTACTCCCGTGACCTGTCGGTCGTCGAAGGACCGGTCGACCACCTCGACCACGCCTCCTACCAGCAGTTCTGGGGCGGCAAGGCGGGCATCGACGCCACGAGGAAGTGGCCCGAGGAGGGGTACACGCGGGACGGCGGCTGGCCCGAGATGGTGCTGTCCGACCCGGAGACGGCGGCGAAGGTCGACCGCCGGTGGAAGGAGTACGGCCTGTGAGCCCCATCCCCGCGGGCGGCCCGGCCCTGTTCATCGGCACCGACACCGACTACGTGGCGCTCGTACGGCCCCAACTGGACCCGGACGACCCGGGCGTGCGGGAGGCCGCCGAGCAGGCGGGCGTCTCCCCGGAGGAGCTGGCCGGTCCCGGCGACACCTGGGCGGTCCTCTTCGAGCGCGGCGGCGACGGCGACGGCTTCGAGCTGCCCGGTGTGCGCGACGCGGAACCCGCCGACTTCGCGGAGCGGCTGCGCGCGGAGCTCCTCGCGGCCTCCGGCCCCTTCACGGTCGACGGCGGAGCTGCGCTGCGGCTGGAGGGCCGCCCGGCCGACGCGGACGGGTACGCCTTCACCGCGCACATCACCCCGCCCGACGAGTCCCTGACTCCGCTGACCGTGGAGACGGGACCGCTGCCCGCCGCCGCACTCCTGACCGACCTCGACGCGTTCCTCGGGAGCCTCGCATGATGACCACCGCCGACGGGGTCGTGGGTCCGGTACCGCAGCCGGCCGGCAAGGTGAAGGGCTTCCTGAGGCTCGTGATGATCGAGCACTCGGTCTTCGCGCTGCCCTTCGCGTACATCGCCGCGCTGACCGCGATGTACGAGTGGGACAAGAACATCCACTGGGGGCGGCTGCTCCTGGTGACGATCTGCATGGTCGGCCTGCGGACCTTCGCGATGGCCGTCAATCGGATCATCGACCGGGAGATCGACGCCCGCAATCCCCGCACGGCCCAGCGGGAGCTGGTCACCGGGGCGATGTCGGTGAAGCACGCCTGGACCGGGGCGCTGGTCGCGGTCGTGGTGTTCCTCGGCTCGGCCGCCCTGCTCAACCCGCTGTGCCTGGCGCTCGCCCCCGTCGCGGTGATCCCGATGGTGGTCTACCCGTACGGCAAGCGGTTCACGAACTTCCCGCAGGCCATCCTCGGGCTCGCCCAGGCGATGGGTCCGGTCGGCGGCTGGCTCGCGATCACCGGGGAGTGGTCCTGGGACGCGGTGATCCTCGGTCTCGCGGTCGGCATCTGGATCGGCGGGTTCGACCTGATCTACGCCTGCCAGGACGTCGAGACGGACCGGGAGATCGGCGTCATGTCGGTGCCGGCGCGGTTCGGCATCCCGGCGGCGATCCGGGGAGCGCGGGTCTGCCACTTCCTGACGACGGCCCTGCTCGTCTGGTACGCGGTCGCCACGGACGCGGGCGGGTTCTTCTGGGTGGGGCTGATGATCGTCGCGGGCGCGTTCGTGTACGAGCACTCGATCGTGCGGCCGCATGATCTGTCCCGGCTGAACCGGGCGTTCTTCAGTGTCAACGGGTTCATCGGGATCGCCCTGTTCGTGTGTGCGCTGCTGGATCTCCTCGTTCGGGGCCTGACCGTGTGAGTACGGTGCGCCTACCATCGAGGGCAGGACCTCAGGAGGCCACCGTGACCGTCATCTCGGATCTTGACCGCCTGCACTCGCAGCTCAGCAGGCTGGAGGACATGTTCCCCGGCCATCTGGCGGAGATTGTCGAGGGCAATATCGTGATGAGTCCGGTCAAGCCCCACCATGCGGAGACCATCCGGCTGGTGTGGAACGCGCTTCGGGAGCAGGTGGCGGAGGAGTGGGGCTTCACCAGCGATGTCGCCTTCCCTTTCGACGGGGAGAACGAGTTCTGCCCCGACCTGGCGATCATTCCCGCGGCGGAAGTGGCCAAGAACGAGGGCGCCTACTCCCCTGATCTGATCGAACTCGTAGTTGAGGTCGTGTCCCAGGGCAGCATCCGACGTGACTACACGGTCAAACCTCGTTGGTACGCGCAGCGAGGCATCGCCAACTATCTGGTTCTCGATCCCCTCAAGGGGCACACCGTCATGATGTGGAACCCCGGTCCCGATGGCTATCGAGGCCGCGACACCATCCTCTACGGCCCTGATCTGACCGTCGACTCCCCGCTCGGCAAGCTGACGATCCCCACCTCTCGGCTCCCCGTCGACCCGAAAGCCCGGCCTCAGACCTGAGCGACGCCCTTGCCGGCCCGGCGGCGGAACGCGAACGCCGCTGCCACGCCCGCTGTCAGGCCCAGCAGGTGGCCCTGCCAGCTCACTCCCGACTGGGTCGGCGCCAGACCGATCACGATCGACGTGCCCCAGACCGCGGCCACCAGCAGGCCGACCAGGACGCCCAACGGGCGGCGCTCCACGAACCCGCTGATCACCAGGAAGCCGAACAGGCCGAAGATCAGGCCCGACGCGCCCGCCGTGTTGGTGTGGGCCGGGGCTATGAGCCAGACGCCGAGGCCGTCGGCCACGATGATCGCCGCGCAGACCATCGCGAAGCGCCGGATGCCGCCGAGGGCTGCCAGGAACCCCATGACCAGCAGCGGGACGCTGTTCGCTGCCACGTGGGCGAAGCCGAAGTGGATGAACGCGGCCGGCACGATGTCGACCAGTTCGGACGAGGTGCGCGGGGTGATGCCGAAGCCGTCCAGGGCGTGGCCACTCGCCACGTCGACCACTTCCAGCAGCCACAGCAGCGCGACCCAGCCCAGCATCAGCTTGGCCGCGGCCTTCGCCCGGTCTCCCTGCGACCACTCGAGTTCCGTGCCCGTCATGGCAACCCCCTCCCCGTTCAGAAGAACGCCCGGCCCCCTTGACCGGTTCCCACCCTGCGACGCCGGATAGGCTCGGGGGTGTGAACCCAGTCAAGCCAGGAGAGACACGGCGTACACCTTGGATCGTAGGGGTGTCCGGCGCCTCCGGCACCCCGTATGCCGCGTCGGTGCTGCGCGCGCTCCTCGCCGCCGGGGAGAGCGTCGACCTGGTGGTCTCCCGGGCCTCGCGGCTCACCCTCCTCGACGAGACCGGCATCTCCTTCAGGGACGCGCACTGGCGTGAGGACCTGGGGGAATGGCTGGCCCGCGGCGCCGACGGCAAGCCCGCGAGCTTCGACGTCGACCTCGACGCGGTGCGGTACTGGAGCGCCGGGGATCTGGCCGCGGGGCCGTCCTCGGGGTCGTACGCCACGAAGGGGATGCTCGTCGTGCCGGCCTCCACGGCCTGTGTCGCGGGCGTCGCCCTCGGTCTGTCGAAGGATCTGCTCCAGCGCGCGGCGAGCGTCACACTGAAGGAGCGCCGGCCGCTGGTCGTGGCGGTACGAGAGACCCCGCTGAACGGGCAGACCCTCCGGCACCTCGTCACGCTGGACGACGCCGGCGCGAGCGTGGTCCCGGCCTCGCCGGGTTTCTACGCGGGCGCCACCCACATCCAGGACCTGGTGGACTTCGTCGCCGGGCGGGTGCTGGACGCGGCGGGCGTCGAGCACGGGCTGTACCGGCGCTGGCGGGGCGCGCTGGGCGGCGGCAGCGCCGACTGACGGGCAGGGCAGGGCACGGGAGCACGGGGGAGCGGGGCTACAGAAGCACAGGGGCGCAAGGCCACAGGGTCACAAGGCCAAAGGGCCGCAGGGCCGCAGGGCAAGTCGCAGTACCACTCAGCACTTTCAGGAACTTTTTCAGCGGAAGGCATCGATCGCATGGACGCGGTGGACAGGCAGCTCATCCAGGCCCTGAGGGAGAACGGCCGGGCCTCGTACGCGGAGCTGGGGCGCCTCGTCGGTCTGTCGGGACCCAGCGTCACCGACCGCATCAACCGGCTGGAGGCGGCCGGGGTCATCACCGGTTACCGCGCCACCGTCGACGCCGCCTCGCTCGGTCTCGGCGTGATCGCGCTCATCGGCATCTCGCTGTCCGACGCGGCCGACCACGAGGACGTGGCCATGCGGCTGCGGGACCTCACCGAGATCGAGGACTGCTGGTTCATCGCGGGCGACGACTCGTACATGCTGAAGGTGCGGGCCTCGGACGTCGACGGCCTGGAGAAGACCATCCGGCGGCTGTCCGGGACCAAGGGCGTCTCCCGCACCCGGACCACGATCGTGCTCTCCACGAAGTGGGAGAACCGGGTCGGAGAGCTGCCCGAAGAGGCGTAGACGTACGGTGGTCGCAGTCGTTCGGGGTCGTCGGAGAAAGGTGTGGGCATGGACGTCGGGCTCAAGCGCGAGCTGGAGGACAAGGTCAGGGCCGGTGAGCGCCTGACCCGTGAGGACGGCATCGCGCTGTACGAGTCGGACGACCTGGCGTGGCTGGGCGGACTCGCGCACGAGGTGCGGACGCGGAAGAACGGCGACGTCGTCCACTTCAACGTCAACCGGCACCTCAACATGACCAACGTGTGCACGGCGTCCTGCGCCTACTGCTCCTTCCAGCGCAAGCCGGGGGAGAAGGACGCCTACACGATGCGCATCGAGGAGGCGGTGAAGCTCGCCAAGGCGATGGAGGGCGAGAACCTCACCGAGCTGCACATCGTCAACGGCCTGCACCCGAACCTGCCGTGGCGGTACTACCCGCGGTCGCTGCGCGAGCTGAAGGCGGCGCTGCCGAACGTCTCCCTGAAGGCCTTCACGGCGACGGAGATCCACCACTTCGAGACGATCTCGGGCATGTCCGCGTCGGAGATCCTCGACGAGCTGATCGACGCGGGTCTGGAGTCGCTGACCGGCGGCGGGGCGGAGATCTTCGACTGGGAGGTCCGCCAGCACATCGTGGACCACCGCACGCACTGGGAGGACTGGTCCCGGATCCACCGCCTGGCGCACGAGAAGGGTCTGAAGACCCCGAGCACCATGCTGTACGGCCACATCGAGGAGCCGCGGCACCGGGTCGACCACGTCCTGCGTCTGCGGGAACTCCAGGACGAGACCGGCGGCTTCCAGGTCTTCATCCCGCTGCGCTACCAGCACGACTTCGTGGACGTGAAGGACGGCAAGGTCCGCAACAGGTTGCAGGCCCGTACCCAGATGGCGACCGGCGCGGAGGCGCTGAAGACCTTCGCGGTGTCGCGGCTGCTGTTCGACAACGTCCCGCACGTCAAGGTCTTCTGGGTCATGCACGGTGTCCAGACCGCGCAGCTGGCCCTCCAGCACGGCGCGGACGACATGGACGGGTCGGTCGTCGAGTACAAGATCACCCACGACGCGGACAACTACGGCACGCCGAACAAGCTGACGCGTGAGGATCTGCTGGACCTGATCCGGGACGCGGGCTTCCGGCCGGTGGAGCGGAACACGCGGTACGAGATCATTCGGGAGTACGAGGGGCCTGACGCGGGGCGTCGGGAATCTCCTCAGCCGATGAGGGTGTGAGGTCGTTCGTCGGCTGCGGGCGCGTGGGGGGCTGGTCGCGCCCACGCGGCGGAGCCGCAAATGTTCAGAGTCCCGCGCCCCTGAGGTGGGTACTCGGGGCGCATGGCTGACAAGGGCCCCGAGGATGCCTACAGCGCGGAACCGTTCGTTCCGTCTCGCGGCGGGTTGCCCGCCCTGCGCCAGGCCGCAGCCGACTGCCGTGGCTGTCCCCTCCATCGCGACGCCACCCAGACCGTCTTCGGCGCCGGTGACCCCCACGCGCGTGTGATGCTCGTGGGAGAGCAGCCCGGGGATCAGGAGGATCGGCAGGGGAAGCCGTTCGTGGGGCCCGCGGGGAAGCTGCTGGACCGGGCTCTCGCGGAGGCCGGGGTCGATCCGGCGGAGGCGTACGTCACCAACGCCGTGAAGCACTTCAAGTTCACGCAGGCCGAACCCCGCAAGCGGCGGATCCACAAGGCGCCCAGTCTGCGGGAGATGACGGCCTGCGGGCCGTGGCTCGCCAAGGAGCTGGAGCTCGTCGAGCCGGAGCTGATCGTCGTGCTCGGGGCCACCGCGGGCAAGGCGCTGCTCGGGTCGTCGTTCCGGGTGACCCAGGTGCGGGGGACCGTGCTGGAGGCGGAGATCCACGGCCGGCCGGAGCGGCTGGTGCCGACCGTGCATCCGTCGGCCGTGCTGCGGGCCGAGGACAGGGAGGCCGCGTACCGGGGGCTGGTCGCGGATCTGGAGGTGGCGGCGCGGGCGTTGTCGTAAGGCTTACGATGCTGCCGTGTCCCTTACGTTTACTTTCGACCCGCCCGTCACTCCCGCCCTCCGCGACGGCATCCTCGACCTGTGGACCGACGTCAGCAACGCGGGCGGTGCCGTCGGCTTCGTCGCGCCCGTGGAGCGGGAGACCGTGCGACCCGAGCTGGTGAGGCACTTCGTGGCGATGGCGGAGGGCCGTACCCGGCTGCTCGTGGGGCACGACGGCGAGGGCCGGGTGGCCGCCGCCGTGTTCCTCTCTCTCAACTCGCACCGGCTGATGACCCACTGGCTGTGGCTGTACACCGTCATGGTGCATCCGCGGCACCAGGGCAAGGGCTACGGCCGTGACCTGCTCGGCGCCGCCGCGGACGCGGCCCGCGGGATCGACGGCATCGAGGCGATCCGGCTCACCTGCCGCGGCGGCCTCGGCCTGGAGCGTTTCTACGGCTCCTGCGGCTACAAGGAGGTCGGTCGGGTCCCCGGTGCGATCCGGGTCGCGCCGGGCGACGACCGCGACGACGTGATCATGCTGCTGCCGCTCGGCTGACCCCCGTCGAAGATCGGGTGCCCGGCGTGCTTCACTGGACGGTGCCCCTTTGTGGTGTTCAAAACCGTTCGAAACGGAAGAGTGGATTGACATGCTCCGCTACACGCTGATGCGCCTCGGGATCTTCGTGGGCTGCCTCGTGGTCGTCTGGGGCCTCGTCTACGCCGGCCTCTTCCCGCGCGGTCTCGGCTCCTCCAACGGCATGTGGATCGTCCTGCTCTCCCTGCTGATCTCGGCCCCGATCAGCTTCGTCGTCCTGCGCAAGGAGCGCGACCGCGCCTCCGTGCAGGTCGCCCAGCGCGTCGACCGCATGAAGGCCAACCTGGACGCCAACCGCAGCCAGGAGGACGAGACGGTCGACGAGGCCGGTCGCTCCCAGGGCCAGGCGCCGCAGACCTCCTGAGCACAACGCCCCCGCCGCCGCGCGCACATGACCGTACGCTTTGGTCATGGGTGTCGTGAAGAGCAAGCGGATGCCGCGCGCGGTGCGGGAGCAGCAGATGCTGGACGCCGCTGTGGAGATCTTCGGGCAGCGCGGGTACATGGCCGCCTCCATGGACGAGATCGCCGAACTCGCCGGGGTGTCCAAGCCGTTGGTCTATCTGTACCTGAACTCCAAGGAAGACCTCTTCACCGCGTGCATCCGCCGGGAGGCCGCCGCGCTCACCGAGGCCGTGCGGACGGGGGTGCGGACCGAGCTGCCCGTCGACCGGCAGCTGTGGGACGGGCTGCTGGCCTTCTTCACGCACACCTCGCTGCACCCGCACGCCTGGTCCGTGCTGCATCTCCAGGCCCGGATCCATGGTGAGGCGTTCGTCGCCGAGGTCAACGCGATGCGGGAGGAGATCGTCGCGTTCGTGACCCAGCTGATCGTGGTCGCTGCCCGTGAGGCGCACCGGGATCCCGATCTGCCCGAGCGTGAGGTCGCAGGGCTCGCCGAGGCCCTGGTCGGCGCCGCCGAGTCGCTCGCCGCGTGGGCCAACGCGACCCCGGGGGTGACGGCACGGCAGTCGGCGGCGACGCTGATGAACTTCGCCTGGGCCGGTCTCGGCAACCTCATGGAGGGCCGGCCCTGGATCCCCGAGGCCGTCGGTGCGGAGAGCGCGCCGGTTCAGGTCAGCGGGTAGACGCCGCCGCTCACATGCACGCGGCCGTCCCCGCCGCACAGTTCGAACCGCTCCCCGTTCGCCGCGTACGTCACCGTCCCCGGCAGCAGTACCGGCGCCCTGAACTCCGCGCGTACCAGGGCCGCCTGGGGGGTGCCGTGGGCCGCCAGGCAGCGGGCCGCCGTCCACATGCCGTGCGCGATCGCCCTCCTGAAGCCGAAGAGGCGGGCCGTGAGCGGGTACAGGTGGATCGGGTTGCGGTCCCCGGACGCGGCGGCGTACCGCCGTCCCACGTCCCCGGCCAGCCGCCACTCGTCGAGTCCGGGCAGCGGCTCACGCGTCTCCCGCGCGCGCTCCTGGCCCGGCTCCTGGCCGCCCGCCTCCGTGCGGTGCCGTGCCAGGTACGTGCTCACCGACTCCCATACGACGTCCTCGCCCACCCGCAGTTCGGTGACCACCGAGGCCTCCGTACCGCGTCGGTGCGGCGCCAGTCCGTCGACGTGCACGGAGAGTTCGTACTCCCCGGTCGCCGTCAGTTCCCGGTACCGGGTGATCTCGATCGACGTGTGCACCAGCCCGAGCAGCGGCAGCGGGAAGTCCGGGCCGCTCATCAGGCTCATCGCCAGCGGGAAGCCCAGCACATGCGGATACGTCACCGGCAGCGCGTCCTCGCCGGTCGGGAACCCGCACACCCGCTCGTACGCGGCCAGCCGAGCCAGGTCGACCCGCAGCCCGCGCAGCACGAGCCGGGTCCTGGGGAACTCGGCGGTGGCGGAGGGCCGCTTGAAGGGGGACCGCAGGGCACCGGCCAGGAGCAACGGCATGAGGGAGGGAGGCCGGGCGAGCACGCGCGCCGGGCCGCCCGGACCGACCGCACCGGCAGGACCCTGCGGCGCCGGAGGCGCATACGCGGGGCGCGCGTCCCCGGCGGAGACCGAACCGGCGGAGGCCGATCCGGCGGAGGCCGATCCGGCGGAGGCCGATCCGGAGGTGGCCGGACCGGGGGTGGCGGATTCGGTGGCGGTCGGACCGGGAGAGGTCGAACCGGGGGTGGCTGAACCGGCGGTGGTCGAACCGTGGGGCTGCGAACCGCGCGGCGTCGAACCGGGAGAGGTCGAACCGGCGGTGGTCGAACCGTGGGGCTGCGAACCGCGCGGCGTCGAACCGTGGGTCTCCATCACGCCCCCAGCAGACTCTGGCCGCACACCCGTACGACCTGGCCGTTCACCGCGCCGGAGGCGGGATGGGCCAGCCAGGACGTCGTCTCGGCCACGTCGATCGGGAGGCCGCCCTGGGCCAGGGAGTTCATCCGGCGGCCCGCCTCCCGGATGAACAGCGGGACCGCCGCCGTCATCCTGGTCTCGATGAACCCGGGGGCCACCGCGTTCACCGTGACCCCGTGCCCGGACAGCGCCCGGGGTGCCAGGGAGCGCACCAGGCCGACCACGCCCGCCTTGCTCGCGCCGTAGTTCGTCTGCCCGGCGTTGCCGGCGAGCCCCGCGATGGAGGCGGTGGCGACGATCCGCCCGCCCCGCCGCAGCGCACCCGCCTCCAGCAGCGCGTCCGTCGTGCGCAGCACGCTCGCCAGGTTGACGTCGAGCACCGAACTCCAGCGTTCGGCGGGCATGTTGACCAGTCTGCGGTCCCGCGTGATCCCCGCGTTGTGGACCAGCACGTCCAGCCCCTCGGGCACCGCCTCGGCGATCCGTTCGCCCGCGTCGGCGGCCGTGACGTCCAGCGTGAGCGCCCTGCCCCCGAGCCGCTCGGCCAGCCGCTCGGCGTCCGCCGCGGCGCCCGGCACGTCGAGGACGACCACCCGCGCCCCGTCCCTCGCCAGCGTCTCGGCGACCGCCGCGCCGATGCCCCGCGCACCGCCGGTCACCAGGGCCGTCCGCCCGGCCAGCGGCAGCGACCAGTCGACCTCGGTGTCCTGGACCGGCGCGCCGACCTCGATCACCTGCCCGCTGACGTACGCGGACTTGGGGGAGAGCAGGAACCGCAGCGTCGACTCGGCGGCGGACGCGTCGGTCAGCCGGACGAGGTTGACCGTCCTGCCCCGGCCGATCTCCTTGCCGAGCGAGCGGGTGAAGCCCTCCAACGCCTGCTGGGCGGCGGCCTGGTGATGGTCGACGGAGGAGAGCGGCGATCCGAGGACGACGACCCGTCCGCTCGCGGCGACCGTCCGCACGACCGGGTGCAGGGCCGCGTGGACCTCCGCCAGGTCCTCGACGTCCCGCACTCCGGTGGCGTCCAGGAGGACCCCGGCGGGCGCGCCCACGGGCGAGGCGAACTCCAGCCCCGACAGCTGTGACTTCCCCGCCGTGAGGAGCAGCACCCCGCCCTCGAACTCGTCGGAGGCACTCGACCACCGCCGCAGCTCCGCCGGTTGCGGAAGGCCGAGCCTGCGGGTGAGGAACCTGCCCGGCGCGGTGCCGGTGAAGCTCAGATAGCGGTCGGCCATGTCCATCTCCCGGGTCGGTCGCAGATTCCTTACTCTGGAGTAAGGTTACCGCAGGTAAGTCAATCTCCAAGGTGAGGAGCCGGCGGAAAATGAGCCCTTTGAAGCCACCGGTCGCCCGGCGCGTGGCGGTCGTCGCCGGTGCCCGTGTGCCCTTCGCCCGCTCCGACGGGCCGTACGCCACCGCCTCCAACCAGGAGATGCTCACCGCGGCCCTCGACGCCCTCGTGGAGCGGCAGGGGCTCGAAGGGCCGGGCGCGGTCGGGGAGTTCGTCGCTGGTGCCGTCCTCAAGCACAGCCGGGACTTCAACCTCGCCCGCGAGACCGTCCTCGGCTCGAAGCTGGACCCGCGCACCCCGGCGTACGACATCCAGCAGGCCTGCGGGACCGGGCTCCAGGCCGTCATCGCCGCCGCCAACAAGATCGCCCTGGGGCAGACCGAGTCCGCCGTCGCGGGCGGCGCGGACACCGCGAGCGACGCCCCCCTCGGCGTCAACGACCAGCTGCGCCGCATCCTGCTGGAGGCGCGGCGGGCGAAGTCGGCCGGCGCCCGGCTGAAGGCGCTCGCCCGCATCCGGCCGGGGCACCTGGTCCCCGACATCCCGCGCAACGCCGAGCCCCGCACCGGCCTGTCCATGGGCGAGCACGCCGCCGTGACCGCCGCCGCTTGGGGCGTGACCCGGCAGGACCAGGACGAGCTGGCGGCGACGAGTCACCAGCGGCTGGCGGCCGCGTACGAGCGCGGCTTCTTCGAGGAGTTGGTGGTCCCCTTCCGCGGTCTCGCCCGCGACCAGAACCTCCGCCCCGACTCCACGCCCGCGAAACTCGCCGCCCTCAAGCCGGTGTTCGGACTCAAGGGCCCCGAACCGACCATGACCGCCGGGAACTCGACCCCGCTGACCGACGGCGCCGCGGTCGTCCTGCTGGCCTCGGAGGAGTGGGCGAAGGCGCGCGGCCTGGAGGTGCTCGCGTACCTCACCGCCTACGAGACGGCGGCGGTCGACTACGTGAACGGTGAGGACGGCCTGCTGATGGCCCCCGCCTACGCCGTCCCCCGGATGCTGGAGCGCGCCGGTCTCGGTCTCGACGACTTCGACCTGGTCGAGATCCACGAGGCCTTCGCCTCCCAGGTCCTCGCGACCCTCGCGGCCTGGGAGAAGCAGGGGCTGGGCCCCGTGGACCGGGACCGCCTCAACATCGCCGGGTCCTCCCTCGCCACCGGGCATCCGTTCGCCGCGACCGGCGCCCGGATCGTGGCCACGCTCGCCAGGCTGCTGGCCGAGCGGGAGGGGCGGGGCCGAGGGCTGATCTCGGTGTGCGCGGCCGGCGGACAGGGGGTGACGGCGATTCTGGAGCGGGCGTAGGAGCGGATAGCTGACAAACGCTCACTTTGCGGTCCAGTTTGCACAGTCCCGGCTCCGGACCATCAACAAACCCGCACGCACTCGCCACTTGTGACCCATAGGATCACCGTCCTAACCCGCGGTAACCCTTCACAGGCGCACTCGCGGGTGAACGCCCCGGTACGTCCCCTGCGTACCTCATGCAGGAGCGGTATCGAGCTGTACGTCCCAGGAGCTGACATGTCCCTCTCGTACGTGTCCGGACACGACTACGACGGCGCGCCCGTGCTCGTGGAACCAGAGATCGTGCGGCTGGACGGTGAGGTCCGCGAGGTGGCGGTGCCGCCGCTGGTCGCGCCCCTGACCCACGGCTCGCTGGCCGACCTGCCCTTCGACAACGCCGAGACGGCGCCGGAGCAGCGGGTGATGAGCCGCCGTACCGAGGACGGCCGGTGGATCGACCTGACAGCCGCGGAGTTCGCCGCGCAGGTCCTCGCGCTGGCCAAGGGGCTGATCTCCGAAGGCCTGATGCCGGGCGACCGGGTCGCCGTCATGGCCCGGACGACGTACGAGTGGACGCTCCTCGACTTCGCCGCCTGGGCCGCCGGCCTGGTGACGGTCCCCGTCTACCCGACCTCCTCGGTCTTCCAGACCCGGTTCATCCTCCAGGACTCCGGCGCGGTCGCCCTGGTGACCGAGACCGCCGCGCAGGCCGCCGCCCTCGGCCCGGAGCTCAGCCGGCTCCCGGACCTGCGGCACATGTGGATCATCGAGAAGGGGCATGTGGAGCGCCTGGCGGAGCTGGGCCAGGCCGTCCCGGACCAGGAGATCGCCGTACGGCGCGGCATGCTGGGGCCGGCCACGGTCGCCACCGTCGTCTACACCTCCGGCACCACCGGCCGCCCCAAGGGCTGTGTGCTCAGCCACGGCAACTTCCTCGCCGAGGTCGACAACGCGATCGAGCTGCTCTACCCCGTCTTCAAGTCGAAGTCGGACGAGGCGGACCTGGCGACCCTGCTCTTCCTGCCCATCTCGCACGTCTTCGGCCGGATGGTCGCCGTCGCCTGCGTCCGTGCCCGGGTCCGCCTCGGTCACGCGCCGAGCCTCCAGGCCGAGGACCTGCTCGCCGACCTGGCCAGCTTCAGACCCACCTTCCTCCTGGTGATCCCGTACATGCTGGAGAAGGTCTTCAACAACGCCCGCGCCAAGGCGGAGAGCGGCGGCCGGGTCACCGTCTTCGACCGGGCGACCAACGTCGCCGTGCGCTACGGCGAGGCGATGGAGTCCCGCCACGCGGGTACCGGCTCCGGCCCCGGCGCGGCCCTGAAGGCGGCCCGCACCTTCTACGACCCGCTGGTGTACCGCCGTATCCGCAACGCCATGGGCGGCCGCATCCGGCACATCATCTCCGGCGGCTCCCCGCTGGGCCGCCGCCTCGCCGCGTTCTACGCGGGCGCGGGCATGGAGATCTACGAGGGCTACGGCCTGACGGAGTCGACCGGGGCCGCGACCTGCACCCCGCCCCTCAAACCCCGCCTGGGCACGGTGGGCTGGCCCATCCCCGGCACCCGGATCCGGATCGCGGCGGACGGCGAGATCCTGCTCAACGGCGGCCAGGTGTTCCGCGGCTACTGGGACCCCTACGGCGAAGGGGTGGCGCCCGCCTCGGCCGACGGCTGGTTCCCGACCGGTGACATCGGACAGCTCGACGACGAGGGCTATCTGACCATCACCGGCCGCAAGAAGGAGATCCTGATCACCGCGGGCGGCAAGAACGTCGCCCCGGCCCCGCTGGAGAACTGGCTGCGCTCCCACCCGCTGATCTCCCAGTGCATGGTCCTCGGCGACCGCCGCCCCTACATCTCGGCGCTGATCAGCCTGGACATGGACGGCGTGAACCACTGGCGCCAGATGAACGGCAAGCACCCCGTCCCCGCCGAACTCCTCGTCAACGACGAGGAGTTGCTCCAGATCCTGCAACGGGCCGTGGACGAGGCGAACAAGCTGGTCTCGCGCCCGGAGTCCATCCGCCGCTTCACCGTGCTGCCCACGGACCTCACCGAGGCGGCGGGCCATCTGACACCGTCGATGAAGCTGCGCCGGGAGGTCGTCATGCGGGATTTCGCGGCGGAGATCGAAGGGCTGTACGAGCGCTGAGCGCGTCCTGATCACTGCTGCTCCGCGACCCGGCAGCCGTGCACGTCCTTGGTCAGCACCCCCTGCTCCGTCGCGAGCGTGTGGTCGTAGCAGGTGCCGGGGGCGCGGAGGCGGTACCGCTCGCTGGTGGTGGCGACCGCGTGCCGGTTCTCGCGGGCCACGCCGAGGGTGAAGGTGGCGTCGCCCCGGTAGGTGTCGTCGGTCCGGGTGGCCCCCGACCGGGCGTGGTCGCCCACGGACATCACGACCCGCAGCCGGTTCGCGCTGTCGATGGTCGACTGCCCGTCCAGGGTGTACTCGCGGTCGGTGCGGGCCGTCCTGCCGTTCGTGGCGACGACCTGGCGATCCGTCCAGGTGCCGGTCACGTCGTCGGTGTTCTCGTCGGGCGTCCACCGGTGGTCGACGGCCGTGCTGAGGGTCCGGTCGACGGTCGTGGTCACACGCCCGTGGGAGGTGTTCAGATAGCCGGAGACCTTCAGGTGGTCCCCGCCGGAGGTCGCGAGGTGCCGCAGCGAGCCGTCGGTGAAGTCGTTCGACAGCGCGGGGGCGGTCTTCCGGTACGAGGTCACGGCCCCGGTCAGCACCGACCGGTGCACGTCCTGCCACACCAGGACGTTCGTCGGCGCGCTCCACCCGGTCTGCCCGGCCGGCACCCCGAGCACCGACACGTCCACGGTGTGCGCCCTGCCGTCGTCCAGGAGGCCGGCGAACGGGGTGAGGTCGAAGGTCAGCGGCCGTACGTCGAAGGCGGTCGGGGAGGGAATCACCGACCACAGGTAGGGCGACCACCCACCGGTCCACACGTTCGGGTAGGGAGACGCGATCCCGGCGACCTTCCCGTCCACGCTGACCTGCACCTCGCGGTACGGCCCGTCGTCGCCGCCCTGGCAGGAGTACGACGCGGACGGCGTCGTCGCCGTGTACCAGAACTCCTCGCAGCCGCCGCCCGACCCGGTGGCGTACACCTCGGCCAGGATGCGCTCGGAGTTGCGCGGGGTGGTCAGGGAGGCGCCGGTGGTGACACTGTCACCGGCGCTGAGGGGGATGACCCGGTCCGGGGCGTCGGGCGCGGGCCGATGACGCTCGGGCGCGTAGAAGGTGAGCGTCACCTTGACGTCGAGGACGCCCGTGTACGTGCCGTCGACGACGTTGCCGATGAGCATGTCGACGGGCTGCGCGCTGCTCAGCGTCTTCTCGTACTCGGTGACGTCCTTCTGGACGGACCAGTCGATGCCGTCCTGCGAGGGCTCGGGCGTCGACGTCCGGAACACCTGCACCCCGCCGATGTCCAGGTACCCGAGCCGGTCGAACTGCCGGCCCTTCACGTTCCCGTCCATCCGCAGCACGACCTTCGACCACCGTCCGGGCGTGCCGCATCCGGTCGGTGGTGTGTACGTGCCCGTGTACGGCGTGAAGTCCTTGAACTTCGCCTCGGCGACGGTGACTTGGCAGGACGTGGTGTGGGGGGTGCTGATCGGCGGGGCGGCGGTGACGGGGTCGTGGTAGTCGGTGCCGAACTCCGTGGGGACGGGGGTGTCGGCGGTCGCGGTGCCCGCCGCGAGGGCCAGTGAGGCGAGGGCGGCGGTGAGGAGAGCGGCCGCGCGCCGGGGGAGGTGGGGGAGAGGTCGTCTCATGCGGCGCAGTGAACCCGCCCGCCTCGGCCGTGACCAGAGGCCCAGAAGAGGTCTTGACCAATTCCAGCCCGTTCGCTGACTTTTCGGCTTGGTACAACCATGACCCGCCACGAGGAGTCTCCTTCCCGTCAGTCCCATGATCACCGCAGGAGACGCATGTCCACGCGCACCCCCCTCGGCCTGGCGATCGCCACGGTCACCGCCGTGTCCCTGACCGGCGGCCTGCTCACCCTCTCCGTGAGCACCGCGAGCGCGGCCGGCCCGGCGAAGTACGCCGACGACTTCAACGGGGACGGCTACCGCGACTACGCCGTCGCGAGCCTGGGCGGTGAGGTCACCGTGACGTACGGGACGGCCACCGGCGTCGGTACGACCACGAAGACGTTCACCCAGTCAAGCGCGGGCATTCCGGGCACCGCCGGTGACGCGGGCGGCTACGCGGACGCGTTCGGCGAGGACGTCGCCACCGCCGACCTCAACCGCGACGGATACGCCGACCTCGCCGTCGCCGACTTCACGGAGAAGGTGAGCGGCAAGGTGAGTTCCGGCGCGGTCACCATCCTGTGGGGCAGGAAGACCGGCCTCACCGGGACCGACGCCACCCGCCTCAAGGTCACCGCCCGCGCCGACCAGGGCTTCGGAAAGGCCATCGAGACCGGTGACTTCAACGGCGACGGCAAGGCCGACCTGGCCGTCGCGGACGCCTTCAAGTCCGTCTACGTCTACCGCGGCGGCTTCGCCAAGTCCGGTACGACGGGCAAGGTCACCAAGCACACCCGCGACGCCACCTTCGAGACCGCCGGCCTCGTCGCCGGCAAGGTCACCAAGGACAGGGCGACCGACCTCTACCTCCTGGGCCAGGGCTACCACGACGACAAGATGACCCAGGACGCGTGGTTCCTGCGGGGCGGCACCACGATCAAGCCCGGCAAGGCCACGGTCATCGACGGCTCGGCCCCCGACTACGGCCCCGCCGGTGTCGTCGCCGACTTCGACAAGGACGGCTACGGCGACCTCGCGGTCAGCGACACCCGGTACCGCAACAACGCGGGCTCGGTGGTCGTCTGGCGCGGCGGCGGCACCGGCCCGACGACGAAGTACCGGCTCACCCAGTCCACTTCGGGCGTCGCCACGGCCGCCGCGGCACACGAGTGCTTCGGCTCCGCCCTCTCCGCCGGGGACACCAACGGCGACGGCTACCCGGACCTCGCGGTCGGAGTGCCGTACGAGAAGGTCGGCACGGCGAAGGACGCGGGCGGCGTCCACGTCCTGCGCGGTGGGAGGTCCGGCCTGACAGGCAAGAACTCCCAGTGGTTCACACGGGCGAGCGCGGGCGTCCCCGGGAACCCGACGGCGTACGAGAACTTCGGCTTCCTCGTCCGCCTGCGCGACATCGACCGCGACGGCGACCAGGACCTGCTGCTGTCGCGCAACTACTACGGCCCGAGCGCGCTGCTCCCCGGCACGGGTTCCGGCATCACGGCGACCGGCTACAAGGACGTGGACCTGGTGGCCGCGTTCCCGCAGTAGGGGGAGACGAAGGCGGACCACGCCGTGGGGGAGAGGGTGAGGTGAGGGCCGGTGGGGTGCTTGGAGTCGCGGAGGTGGATGGTGTGGGGGGTGACGGCGACTTCCAGGCACTGCCCGCCCTCGCCGTCGCTGTAGCTCGACTTGAACCAGGTCAACTTCTCTATGGTCATCGCTCTTCCAGCATCTTCTCGATCAAGTCCAGGGACTCGTGCGGGTTGAGGGCCTGAGCTCGGATGATCCCATAGCGGGCGGCGAGTACGCGTACCTCTTCCCGGTCGGTGATCAGACGGGGGTATCCCTGGATCTCCATGTACGCCACCTGCTCCCTCCCCTTGGGGATCAGCAGCGTGAACGAGCCGCCCAGGCTGGGGTGTTCGTCCCGCCCCGACGGCATCACCTGAAGCTGCACGTTCCGCATGCGGCCGACCTGCAACAGCCGCTTGAGTTGCCCCGCATGCACCGAGCGGCCGCCGATCGGCCGTTCCAGCACGGCCTGTTCGATGACGAAGCTGCACTCCGGCGGCGGCCACTTCTCGAAGAGCTGCTGGCGGGAGAGCCGGTCGGCGACGCGCTTCTCGATGGTCTCCTCGTCGAGCGGCGGGTGCCGTTGCGTGAACACGGCCCGGGCGTAGTCCTCGGTCTGGAGCAGGCCCAGGACGCCCATGGTGCTGTAGTCGTAGAGCGAGACCGCCTCGGCCTCCAGTCCCGCGTAGTCGCGATACCACTCCGGATGACGGGTCCGGCTCTTGGCCATCGCCTGCTCGACCTCCGGGAGGACCTCCTTCAACAGACCCCCGGCATCCAGGAGTTCGTCCGCCTTGAGGAGCACCTCGGGCCGGAGTGTCCGTACGCCCCGCTCCATCGCCGAGACCGCGTCCGGGCCGTAGCCCACCAGCTCGCCGAACTCCTTCTGGGTGAGCCCCTTCCGCTCGCGCAGGAGCTTGACCATCTTGCCCAGCGCGACGAACAGCCCCGCCGTACCGTCCGCCTCCGCAGGCGTGTCCGGCCTCCGCTCAGCCACGTGCCCCACCCCTCCCGCACGACAACCCGTACACCGAACCCCTCGCACCCGTACAGTTACTCAGCGTCGCCGAGTCACTCCTGGTCAGCGTAGAGACAAGGCAGCACGCTCGGTCTCGTGAACGCCGAAATCTCCACCCCCATCGACGAACTGACCCAGCGTCTGAGCGCGACCCCGAGAGGCGCCCGGCTGGCCCGCAGGCTCACCGCCGCGAGGCTGGAGGCCTGGGGGCACCCCTACGACAGCGAGGTGAACGACACCGCGCAGCACCTCGTCGCGGAGCTGGCCGCCAACGCGGTGACCCACGGACGCGTGCCGGGAAGGGACTTCGAGCTGCGCCTGCTCCGGCTCCCGGGGAACACGCTCCGTATCGAGGTGACCGACGCGAGGGGGGACCGCCGGCTCCGGTTCGTGAACGACGCGGAGGGCGAGCACGGCCGGGGACTGATCCTCGTGACCTTGCTCGCCCGTACCTGGGGCGTCACGGAACGGGACGTCGGCAAGACGGTGTGGGCCGAGATCGGGCTGTCAGGCGAGCAGGATCTCGCCGGTGATGGTCGCGGCCAGCACGACGTAGACCGTGCTCGCCATGTAGTTCAGCACGGCCGTGGCCTTGGTCGAGCCGGCCAGACGTGCCTGGAAGTATCCGGCCAGCACTCCGATGGATCCGTAGAGGATCACCTCCATCAGAATGTCGATCGCGCCGAGGATCGCCATCTGTAGTCCCGGGTTCTCCGCGCTTCCGATGAACTGCGGGAGTATCGCGAGGAAGAACAGAATGATCTTCGGATTCGCGATGCTGACCAATATGCCCCGCAGGTACCAGCGGCCCGCGGGGACGTCGGTGTGTCCGCTGATCGCGCGACGGGCGTGGCGCACGGTGACGTACGCCAGCCACAGCAGGTACACCGCGCCCAGGATCCGGATCGTGTCCAGGACCGACGGGTGCGAGCGGGCGATCTGCCCCACCCCGGCGACCACGGCGGCGGCGTAGACGCTCATGCCGGTCGCGATGCCGAGGATGGCCTTCACCGCGGCCCGGCGCCCGCCTTCGAGGCCCACGGCCAGCATGTAGGCCATGTCGGGCCCGGGCGGGCCGAGGAAGAGCATGATCACTGCCACGTAGCCCGGCAGCACTGTCAGATCCACCATCGGCGGCGACCTTTCGTCGGATGGAACCGTCTAAGGTGGTTCCACCGTACAGGTCAGTCGGCCGAAGGTGACTTCTTGCGCTTGTTGGCCAGGAAACGGGCCTTCTTCTCGCGGTTCCCGCACGTGTTCATGTCACACCATCTGCGGGTGTGGCCCCGGCTGGTGTCGACGAACGCGGCTCGGCAGGTCGGAGACGCGCACAGCGAGATCTTCCCGTCCCGCTCTCCCGAGAGAAGGTCGATCGCGTCGGCGGCGATCACGCTGAGGGCGTCCTCCACCGACGCGGAAGCCAGTCGCCACTCCCGGCCGCCCTCCGGGGTCAGGACCGCCGAGGCCAGGCCGTGGGTGCTGCGGTCGTTGATGACCTGGACGGCCGAGGAGGGCAGGGGGTTCTCGTTCGCGACAGCGGTGGCAGCCGCGTGGATCGCTTCCCGTAGCTCCCGTGCCCGGTCGAGCTGGGCCCGGTCGCAGGAGTCGACGGCGAGTCCGTTGTCCGCCAGCCAGTCCGCGAGCCGGGAGGGGACGGGAATGCGCTCCAGCGTCTCGCCGTAACGCTCCGAGAGGGTTCCCGTGAAGCTGGTCGCCAGTACCTTGCCCGTGCGGAACTCGGGGAAATGCTGCACCGCCACGAAAACCACCTCAGCCGGTCGCCTCTTGCGGCGCAAGCATAGGTGAACCGGCACAGATGGTTCCGCGGCTCGGGTTTCCCGTTCCCTTCACGCCCCTTGACTTCTCAAGACCTTCGCGCGACGTTCCGGACCTCTTCGTCCGTACCAGCCGCTGGGGGGACCTGCCCATGAGCGTGACCCGAAGACACCTGCTGGCCTCCGGTGCCGGTCTGGCCGTCGCCGCCGGAGTGCAGCAGGGCGCGAGCGCCGCCGACCTGCCGACGGCCGGGACCTGTGACGTCGTCGTCATCGGCTCCGGGGCCGCCGGGATGACGGCCGCGCTCACCGCCGCCAAGCAGGGCCTCAGCGTCGTGGTGCTGGAGAAGGCGCCCACCTTCGGCGGGTCCGCCGCCCGTTCCGGCGCCGGGATCTGGATCCCCAACAACCCCGTCATCCTGGCCGCCGGTGTCCCCGACACCCCGGCCAAGGCGGCTGCCTACCTGGCCGCCGTCGTGGGCCCGGACGTCCCCGCGGCCCGGCAGCAGGCCTTCCTCGCCCAGGGGCCGGCCATGATCTCCTTCGTCATGGCCAACAGCCCGCTGCGCTTCCGGTGGATGGAGGGGTACAGCGACTACTACCCGGAGCTCCCGGGCGGCCTCCCGAACGGCCGCTCCATCGAGCCCGACCAGCTCGACGGCAAGATCCTCGGCGCCGAACTCGCCCATCTGAACCCGCCGTACCTCGCGGTCCCCGCGGGACTGGTGGTGTTCAGCGCCGACTACAAGTGGCTCGCCCTGTCCGCGGTCAGCCTCAAGGGCGCCGCCGTCGCCGCCGAGTGCCTGGCGCGCGGCACCAAGGCCGCCCTGCTCGGGCAGACCCCCCTCACCATGGGGCAGTCCCTCGCGGCCGGCCTCAGAAAGGGCCTCCTGGACGCGGGCGTGCCCGTCCGCCTGAACACCCCCCTCACCGAGCTGTACGTCGAGAACGGCACCGTCGCCGGAGCGGTCACCCCCGCCGGCCTCTACCGCGCCCGGCGCGGCGTGATCGTGGGCTCCGGCGGCTTCGAGCACAACGCGGCGATGCGGAGCCAGTACCAGCGCCAGCCCATCGGCACGGCCTGGACGGTCGGCGCGAAGGAGAACACCGGGGACGGCATCCGCGCCGGACAGCGGCTCGGCGCCGACGTCGCCCTCATGGACGACGCCTGGTGGGGACCGGCCATCCCGCTGCCCGACGAGCCGTACTTCTGCCTCGCCGAACGCACCCTCCCCGGCGGCCTCATCGTCAACGCGGCCGGCCGACGGTACGTCAACGAGGCCGCCCCCTACAGCGATGTCGTCCACACCATGTACGACCGGAACCCGACCGACCCGGACATCCCCTCCTGGCTGGTCGTCGACCAGAACTACCGCAACCGGTACCTCTTCAAGGACATCGCGCCGACCTTCGTCCTCCCGGACGACTGGTACAGCTCGGGCGCCGCGCACAAGGCCTGGACGCTGGACGCCCTGGCGACGTCCATCGGCGTGCCCGGCGCCGCCCTCCGCGCGACCGTCGACCGCTTCAACTCCCTCGCGCTCAAGGGCGACGACACGGACTTCGGACGCGGGGACAGCGCCTACGACCACTACTACACGGACCCCGCGGTCCTCCCCGACTCCTGCCTCGCCCCGCTGTGGCTGCCCCCGTACTACGCCTTCCGGATCGTCCCCGGCGACCTCGGCACGAAGGGCGGCCTGCGCACCGACGCCCGCGCCCGCGTCCTGCGGCCGGACGGCTCGGTGATCCCGGGTCTGTACGCGGCCGGGAACGCGAGCGCGGCGGTCATGGGCCACAGTTACGCGGGCGCGGGCTCGACGATCGGACCGGCGATGACGTTCGGGTACATCGCCGCGCGGGACATCGCGGGGGTGCTCTAGACACCCCCGCTTCTTGAAAGTTTGAAGATCTCTTGACGTCAAGTGCCTGGCGGAGTTCACGAGTTGGGGCGAAAGATCATCGGTGACGGTTTCCTCAACCGTCCCGCACCCCCCACCAGCGGAGAACTCCATGAACAACAACGGAAGAAGAGCGGCGCTCGCGGGCACGATCCTGCTGAGCGCCTTCTCTCTGGGCGCGGCCCCCGCACAGGCGGCCGGCGACAGCGCGAGCGGCTCCCCGCAGCGTGTCATCGTCGTCATGCGCGACCAGCTCGCCGACCTCCCCATACGCACGCAGGCCGCGCGGCGCGGTCAGGCCGCGGCCGACGACCAGGCGCCCGTCGTGGCCCAGTTGAAGAAGAGCGGCGCCACCCGCATCCACGGCATGAGCCTGATCAACGCCGTCTCCGCCACCCTGGATCCTGCCGCGGCAGCGCGCATCCGCGCCGACCGGCGGGTGGCCGCGGTGGTGCCGGATCTGCCGCTGCCACGACCCGGCGCGGACTCCGCCACCGCGAACTCCGCCACCGCGGCCTCCACCTCCGGCGTCACGGCCGGTTCGGCACCCGGGGTCACCTGCCCCAAGGACCCCGCCAAGCCCCTCCTCGAACCCGAGGCGCTCCGGCTGACGCACACCGACGCGGCGCAGCGCACCGCCACCGGCAAGGGGGTCAAGGTCGCCTTCTTCGCCGAAGGCATGGACGCGGCCAACCCCGAGTTCATCCGCCCCGACGGCAGCCATGTGGTCACCGACTCCGAGGACTTCAGCGGGGACGGCGTGAACGCCGCCACCGTCGGCGGCGGTGAGGCCTTCGGCGACGCCAGTTCCATCGCGGCACAGGGCAGCCGTACCTACGACCTGTCCACGCAACTGCCCTACGCCAAGCTGCCGAAGGGCTGCACCTTCAAGGTGCGCGGCTTCGCGCCCGGCGCACAGCTGATGGACCTGAGGGTGTACGGCACCAGCACCTTCACCTCCGGGTTCATCCGGGCCATCCAGTACGCGGTGGAGCACCACGCGGACGTCCTCAGCCAGTCCTTCGGGTCCAACTTCTATCCCGACGCGGCCACCGACCCCGTCCGGCTGGCCGACGACGCCGCCGTCGCCGCCGGGGTGACGGTGGTCGCCTCCAGCGGTGACTCCGGGACGTCCGGCACCGTGGGCTCACCGGCGAGCGACCCGAACGTGATCGGTGTCGGCGCCACCACGTCGTTCCGGCTGGCGGCGCAGGCCTTCGGCTACAGCAAGTGGACCAACGACAACATCACCGGGCTGTCCTCCGGCGGTACCACCGAGGACAACAAGCTGGTCGACCTGGTGGCGCCGGGCATGGTCGGCATGGCCGCCTGCACCGTGGACCCGCGCTGGAGCGACTGCGCCCTGCCCACCCAGGTGTTCGGCGGGACCAGCCAGTCGGCCCCCTTCGTGGCCGGCGCGGCGGCCGACGTCATCCAGGCGTACAAGGACACCCACGGCGGGGTGCGACCCTCGCCTGACCTGGTCAAGCGCATCCTGACCGGCACGGCCACCGACCTGCACGTCCGCGCCGACGAGCAGGGCGCCGGGCTGCTGGACACCGATGCGGCCGTCCGCGCGGCCCGGGCCGTGAACACCCTCGGCGGTGCGCCGGACAGCACCGAACTGGTTCCCTCGGCAGGGCAGTTGAACGTCGTCGGACAGCCGGGCGGTGAGCGGCGCACCTCCGTCACCCTCACCAACACGGCCGACCGGCCGCAGCGGGTCACGATGACCTCCCGCACGGTCGGCGCCCAGACCTTCAGCACCCTGCACAAGGTCACCGTCGGCTCCCCGCTCGCCGGGGACGACCGTGAAGGCCGGCTCGCCGTCCGGCCGTTCACCGTCAAGGTGCCGCGGGGCACCCCGGTCCTGGACGCCGAGATGGTGTGGCCCGGCACCGCCGACTCCGGCAAGCTCGCGCTGGTCCTGGTGGATCCGGCCGGGCGGCTGACACAGGTCAGCTACGACTACGACGGCTACGGACTGCACAGCAACTACCAGCACGTGGACGTCCACGACCCGCGCCCCGGCACCTGGACCGTCAAGGTGGTGTGGAGCAACGGCCGTATGCACCTTCAGGAGAAGCCCCTGACGCCGGGCAGCTACCGCGGTCCGCTCACCGTCCGGCTCACCGGCCACCGCTACACCTCGGCCGGGGTCCCGGAGCAGACCCGGACCGTCCCGGCGGGCGGTGTCGCGCGGTTCCCGGTCCGGGTCCCGATGCCGCGTACAGCCGGTGACGCGCCCTTCTCCCTCCAGTTCGCCTCGGACACCGGTGCCCGCCTGTCCCTGCCGGTGGCCCGTCGGGCGCTGGTGCCCGTCGACCCGGCCCGCGGACACAGCACCTCCTTCACCGCCACCATCACCGGCGGTGTCGGCCGGGACATCGGCCAGACGAACGGCTACTACCTGGACGTACCGCCCGGCCGGCGGGACCTGACCATCGACCTGACGGCCGAGGACCCCGCCACCATGCTGGAGTACTACCTGGTCAGCCCCGACGGCCAGATCCTCGCCCAGGACACCGACAAGACCGCGGGCGAGCACGGCGTCCCGACCAGGTACGCGAACCTGACCGCCGACCGCCCGGCCGCCGGGCGGTGGAAGCTGCTCGTCGGCCTGCCCTCGGCCATCAGCGGCAAGGCCTTCAGCCAGAAGGTCACGGGGAAGGTCCGCCTCGACGCGGTGACGGCGACGGCGCCAGGACTGCCGGACAGCCCGTCCCGCGTCCTCAAGCGCGGCAGCACGCTCACCGTCCCGGTCCGGATCCCCAACTCCGGCCCGGCGGAGCGGCACTACTTCCTCGACCCCCGGCTCGACACCACGGGCGAGATCGCCCTCGTCGAGAAGGGCAGCGACACGTCGGGGACGGCGAAGATCAACGATCAGGGCCTGGACTGGTTCGTGCCCTCGCACACCACCAAGCTGGTCGCCACGGCCACCGCCGACCGGCCGGTCGATCTGAACATGTACCCCGTGACCGCCTCTCCCATGGCGTTCGGGGAGGCCGGCACCGGTGACACCACGGTCGCCACCGCCTCCGCCGACCAGCTGGCCTCCGGGCAGTGGAGCACCGAGGTGACCGACCCGGGCCCCTTCCGGGACAAGCCCGCGGGCAAGGGCACCGCGAAGATCACGCTCACCGCCACCACCCAGTCGTTCGACCCGGCGGCGAAGGCCTCCACCGGTGCGTACTGGGACCTCAACGCCGATTGGAACCCCGTCGTCGCCGCCGCGGGCAGGACGGCGACGATGCAGCTCACCCTGACCCCGACCGCACCCGTCGGCACGGTCGTCCACGGAACGGTCTACATCGACACCGACACGGCCCTCTCGGGGGTCATGGGGTCCGAACTGATCGGGATCCCGTACTCCTACACGGTGGGCTGAGCGTCAGGGCCGGTGGGCGATCAGGAACGCCTGCTGCGACACCTCCTCGGGGCCGGGTTCGCGCACCATCTGTGAGACGAGCGCGAACCCGGCCCCGAGGAGCAGCCCGACCATCTGCTCCGGCCGCCGCCTCAGGAAGGTCAGTGCGACGGGGCGCCCCCAGGGCCGCTCGTGATGCCGGTCCTTGTCGCCGGCCTGGAAGGCGACGAGGAGATGGCCGCCGGGTGCCAGTACGCGGTGGAACTCTGCGAACAGACGAGGGAGTTGGTCCACGGGGGTGTGGATGGACGAGTAATAGGACACGGCACCGGCGAGTGCCCCGTCCGGAAGATCCAGTTCCAGCATCGAGCCCTGCTCGAACCGCAGCCCCGGATTCTCCCGGCGCGCGATCGCCAGCATCGACTCCGACAGGTCGAGACCGAAGACGGACAGGCCGAGGGAGGCCAGGTATCCCGTGACCCGCCCGGGCCCGCATCCCAGGTCCGCCACTGTTCCGCCACCACCCACGAGTTCGGCGAACCCGGCAATCATCGCCCGGTCCAGGGGCGCGTCGGCGAGTCCGTCCCGGAACTGTTCGGCGTAGTCCTCGGCGACGCTGTCGTAGAAGGTGCGGGTCGCGGTCACGAAGTCGGTGTCGGTCATGGCCGGGGACCCTAGCGGCCCCCACTGACACTCACCCGGTCCGACCGCCCGCGCCTGCCACGGCAAAGGCAGGAGCCCCGCTGCCGTGCGGCGCGGGGCTCCTTGTGTACTGCATTCAGGTCCGGATCAGAGGCTGGAGTGCCTCGGAGACGGGATCGCTCAGACGGGGGTGACGTTCTCCGCCTGCGGGCCCTTCGGGCCCTGGGTCACGTCGAAGGAGACCTGCTGGTTCTCCTCCAGCGAGCGGAAGCCGCTCGCGTTGATGGCGGAGTAGTGGACGAAGACGTCCGGGCCGCCACCTTCCTGGGCGATGAAGCCAAAGCCCTTTTCGGCGTTGAACCACTTCACGGTTCCGGTAGCCATAAGCCCTCCTTGGGCCCAAAAGGGTTGCCCTGCTCCAGAACCTGCAAGTGTGAAACAGTGCCGCACAACTGCATACGTCTGAAAACGACTAGAGCCCGCGGTTACATGCTCCGCAGGCTCTGTACTGCAAGGGAAACCAAACTGCAACTTGCGGCGAGCCTAGCACGCGGGCAGCCGAAAGCAATAGAGGCCAAGATCACGTCACCCGGATGTTTGAAGATCGTGTCGGGGTTTGACTCGGGGGCCGAAGTTCGAAGCGTACCCCAAGGGGTCTAGTGTCGCGATGTGGACAATTCTCGCACCCGGCCGCGCGTCGGCCACATCCAGTTCCTGAACTGCCTGCCCCTGTACTGGGGGCTCGCGAGGACGGGCACGCTCCTCGACTTCGAGCTCACGAAGGACACCCCGGAGAAGCTCAGCGAGCAGCTGGTGCAGGGAGACCTCGACATCGCACCCATCACCCTCGTCGAGTTCCTCAGGAACGCGGACGACCTGGTCGCCTTCCCCGACATCGCCGTCGGCTGCGACGGCCCGGTCATGTCCTGCGTCATCGTCTCGCAGGTCCCGCTGGACGAGCTGGACGGCGCCAAGGTGGCCCTCGGGTCCACCTCGCGCACCTCGGTCCGTCTCGCCCAGCTCCTCCTCGCCGAGCGCTACGGCGTCCGGCCCGACTACTACACGTGCCCGCCCGACCTCAGCCTGATGATGCAGGAGGCGGAGGCGGGCGTACTCATCGGGGACGCGGCGCTGCGGGCGAACCTCCTCGACGGGCCGAAGTACGGCCTCCAGGTGCACGACCTCGGCGCGCTCTGGAAGGAGTGGACCGGGCTGCCGTTCGTCTTCGCCGTCTGGGCCGCCCGCCGGGACTATTTGGAGCGCGAGCCGTTCATCACCCGCAAGGTCCACGAGGCCTTCCTCGCCTCCCGCAACCTCTCCCTGGAGGAGGTCGGCAAGGTCGCCGAACAGGCGGCCCGCTGGGAGGACTTCGACGAGGAGGTCCTGGAGAAGTACTTCACGACCCTGGACTTCAGCTTCGGCGGCCCCCAGCTCGCGGCCGTCGCGGAGTTCGCCCGCCGGGTGGGGCCCACGACGGGTTTCCCCGGGGACGTGAAGGTGGAACTGCTTCAGCCCTAACCTGCATCTGAACCTTATGGGGGAGGCCGGTATGCAGCCGCTGGGAGTCGACGAGCCCACCGCCGTGGGGCCCTACCGGCTGCTCGGCCGGCTCGGGTCCGGCGGCATGGGCCGGGTCTACCTCGGCCGCAGCGCGGGGGGCCGCACCGTCGCCGTCAAGATCGTGCACCCGCACTTCGCGCTCGACGAGGAGTTCCGCGCCCGCTTCCGGCGCGAGGTGGACGCGGCACGCAGGGTGGGCGGGGCGTGGACGGCCCCCGTGCTGGACGCCGACCCGGAGGCCGCCGTCCCGTGGGTCGCCACGGGGTACGCGGCGGGCCCCTCGCTGGCCACGGCGGTCGCGGACGGGGGCCCGCTGCCCGAGCACTCCGTACGGGTCCTGGGCGCGGGCCTCGCCGAGGCGCTGGCGGCGGTGCACGAACTGGGGCTCGTCCACCGGGACGTCAAGCCCTCCAACGTCCTGCTCACCGTCGACGGCCCGCTCCTCATCGACTTCGGCATCGCCCGCGCCACGGACGGCACGGCGTCGCTCACCTCCACCGGCGTCTCGATCGGTTCCCCCGGCTACATGGCGCCCGAACAGATCCTGAGCAAGGGGATCTCCGGCGCGGCGGACGTCTTCTCGCTGGGCGCGGTGCTGGCGTACGCGGCCACGGGGGCGCCCCCCTTCCCCGGGGACTCCTCGGCGTCCCTCCTCTACAAGGTCGTCCACGAGCAGCCCGAACTCGGCTCGCTGAGCGGCGAGCTGCGGGACGTCGTGGAGTCCTGCCTCGCCAAGTCGCCCCAGGAACGGCCGGCTCCGGGGGAGCTGGCCCGACGGCTCGCTCCCGAGGGCGCGGCCCGGCTGGTGGCGGCGGGCTGGCTGCCGGGCGCGCTGGTCGAGCAGGTGGGGCGAAGTGCCGTACAGCTGCTGAATCTCGAGGCGGCGGGGGAGCAGGTGCTGTCCGGGCCGGTGGAGTTCACTTCCCCGTCGGTCGGTGCGTTCGGGCCGCCGCCGGTGATGCCGGCCGTGTCCGCGGGGGCGCCGCCGGCCGAAGCGGCCGGACCCCCGGCGTTCCCGGTCACGCCGCCCACCCCTCTCGGTGTGCCCACCGGGCCGGTCGTGCCGGAGCCCCGGGACGCGACGCCGGACGAGACGGTGGTGCCCTCCGACAAGAAGCCCGGCCGGCTCTCCGTCTCCGTCGCGGCCACCGCCACACCCGGTGAGGGCGGCCGCGGACGCCGGATGAGCTGCACCGTGGCGCTCGCGGTCGCCGGGGCGCTGGCCGCGGTGACCGTGGGGTCGGTCTTCCTGTTCGACCTGCTGCCGGGGCGGGGCGACCACGACTCGGCGGGTGCTCCGACCGGCAGCGACGCGTACTCGTCGGCCCCCACCTCCGAGCCGTCGGCCTCCGGACCGCCCGCGCCCGAGGCCTCCGCGACCTCGGTCTCCCCGTCGTCGAGCGACACGGCGACCGATGCGGCGAGCGGCGCGGCCGAGGTCCCCGCCCGCTACCTCGGCACCTGGGAGGGCGAGGGCAGCGGACTCGGCGGGAGCGTGCCGATGGGGACCTTCCGGATCACCGTCAAGGACGTGGCCGTGGGCAAGGAGCTGGGCCGGCTGGTGCAGACCGACCCGATCGGCGCCGTGTGCACGGACATCCTCACCCTCAAGAAGATCACCGACACCGGGCTCGTCACCACGGCCGTCGGCGCCCCCGACAACCACGCGGGCTGCAACCCCACCGCGCACACCGTCCGCCTCACCCCGGACGGCGACGCCCTGAAGTACACCTCGGAGAGCGCCGCCGAGGGATACCCCGAGGCACGGATGTCGAAGGTCGAGGAGTGACCGGGCTGATCGTCGCCCTCGCCGCACTGTGGGGAGCGGCGGCGGGCGCCCTGCTGCCCCGCGCCGCCCACCGCTTCTCCGTGCCCAGCGGGGAACCCTGGCGGCGCACGTGTCCCGAGGGCCACCGGCTGGGCGGCTGGCTCGGCCCGGTGAGCTGCCCCACCTGCGGCAGGGGGCGGTCGTACGGCCCCGGTGCGCTCCTGCTCGCCACCGTCACCGCCCTCGTCTGCGCCGCTCTCGCCGCCGCCACCGGCACCCGCCCGGAGCTCGCCGTCTGGCTGCTGCTCGCCCCCGCGGGCGTGCTCCTCGCCGTGATCGACCTGCGGGTACGACGGCTGCCCGACCCGCTCACGCTCCCCCTCGCGGCCGCCGCGCTCACCCTGCTCGGCCTGGTCTCGCTCGTCCCCGAACACGCCGGGAGCTGGACGGACGCCCTGCTCGGCGCCCTCGTGCTCGGCGCCGGGTACTGGGTGCTGTGGCGGATCAACCCGGGCGGCATGGGCTTCGGCGACGTGAAGCTGGCGCTCGGCGCGGGGGCGGTCCTCGGGTGGTACGGATGGGACACCGTGCTGCTCGGGACCTTCGCCGGGTTCCTGCTCGGCGCGCTGTGGGGCGGTGCCCTGGTTCTCGTGGGCAGGGCGGGCCGCAAGACGGCGATCCCGTTCGGGCCGTTCCTGATCGTGGGGGCGTACGCGGGGCTGCTGATCGGCGCGTACACGGCCTGAGGTCGGGCCTGTCACAGGGCTGGCGTACGCTGGCTTGGTCCGTGAGAACCCTTGACGAAAGGCACGCCCCGGTGACCGAGAAGGCCGACCTTACGTCTTTTGATGTCGCAGCCGTCCTCGACCGTGCCGCCGAGGGTGGGCGGATCACTCCGGAGGAGGCGCTCGACCTCTACCGTGACGCCCCGCTGCACGCGCTGGGCTCCGCGGCGGACGCCGTGCGCCGCAGGCGGTACGCGGGCACCGAGCACATCGCCACGTACATCATCGAGCGGAACATCAACTACACGAACGTCTGCGTGACGGCGTGCAAGTTCTGCGCGTTCTACGCCCCGCCCACCGCCAAGGACAAGGGCTGGACCCGCGACCTCGACGACATCCTGCGCCGCTGCGCGGAGACCGTGGAACTCGGCGGCACCCAGATCATGTTCCAGGGCGGCCACCACCCGGACTACGGCGTCGAGTACTACGAGAAGCACTTCGCCGCCATCAAGAAGGAGTTCCCGCAGCTGGTCATCCACTCCCTCGGTGCCTCCGAGGTCGAGCACATGGCCAGGATCTCCAAGGTGAGCGTGGAGGAGGCGATCCAGCGCATCCACGCGGCCGGCCTCGACTCCTTCGCGGGCGCGGGCGCGGAGCTGCTCCCCGAGCGCCCCCGCAAGGCCATCGCCCCGCTCAAGGAGTCCGGCGAGCGCTGGCTGGAGATCATGGAGACCGCGCACCGGCTGGGCGTGGAGTCCACCTCCACCATGCTGATGGGCACCGGCGAGACCAACGCCGAGCGCATCGAGCACCTGCGGATGATCCGTGACGTCCAGGACCGCACGGGCGGCTTCCGGGCGTTCATCCCGTACCTGTACCAGCCGATGAACAACCACCTGAAGGGCCGCACCCAGGCCACGATCTTCGAGTACCTGCGGATGATCGCGATCTCCCGGCTCTTCATGGACAACATCGCCCACATCCAGGGCTCCTGGCTCACCACCGGCCAGGACGCGGGCCAGCTGACGCTGCACTACGGCGCGGACGACCTCGGCTCGGTCATGCTGGAGGAGAACGTCGTCTCGGCGGCCGGTGCCAAGCACCGCTCCAACCTCCAGGAAATGATCGACATGATCCGCACCGCGGGTCGCGTCCCGGCCCAGCGCTCCACGACCTACGAGCACCTCGTGGTCCACGACGACCCGGCGAACGACCCGGTCGACGCGCGCGTCCAGTCCCACATCTCCTCCACGGCCATCGAGGGCGGCACGGCCCACCCCGAGCTGAAGATCCTCGCCTCCAACTAGGCCCGCATTGCTGACGATCCACACCGCCGACGTCCTGGCTCCGGGGGGCGAGAGCCCTTCGGTGCCCGGCGGGGCGGTCCTGGTCGAGGGCCGCGCGATCGCCGCCGTGGGGACCTACGGGGAGCTGACCGCCGCCCACCCCACGGCAAGGGTCCGCCGCTGGCCGGGAACCATCACCCCGGGCCTGCTGAACCCGGACGGCCCGGAACTCCTGGAGCGGTCCTACCACCCGGACCCACGCGAGGACTTGGGCAGCGAACCCCTCACGGGCGAGGCCCTCTCATCCCTCGACATGACCGAGGCGAGATGGGGCGCGAGCGCGAGGCGGGGGGTGCAACGGCTGCTGGCCCAGGGCGCGGTGGCGGTGACCGGCCCACTGCGCCGCCCCGCGGTGATCGACGCGGTGCACAGGTCGGGGCTGCGGATCGAGCACGGGGTCACACCGATGCCGCTGCGACCCGGCGGGGACGCGACCTTCGCGATCTTCGACGCAACGGAATGCGTAGCAACGGTCATCAGGGGCCGCTTGCTACACCGGCGCAGGTAAGAGCCTTTAGGGGCGCGGGGAACTGCGCGACCAGCCCCCACCCAGCCGCACCCGAAACTCAACCGGAGAAGGCTTCCCCAAAGTCCCCGGAACCCTGAGAAACCCCACTGCAATTCGTCAACGCGTCATCCCCCTCCTCACACTGCTGATCCCGGAACGTAGCCCACATCGACACCCACGAAACCCCCTTCGATTCAGCGAACTCCCTTACCTGCGCGGCGTCTGACAACGTGAACGTCTCCCCGTCCACATCATTCGTCCCGATCATCGAAGTGAGCGCCAACGCCCCCCACGCAGTGGAGTCCGACGTACCGAAGACCGACTTCAACTGCCCTTGCGCCGCCTTCGCCGAAGTGATCGCGTACTGCCCCATGTCCCCGTCGTAGGACTCCGCGTAATTCATCGTCATGATGTTGACCGTCGACACCTGAACGCCGTGGTCGTTCGCGGACTCCAGCAGTGCCACGCCACCGTCGTCGAGCCCCGACGGCATGACCGGCAGCGTGAACGAGACGGCGAGATCGGTCCGTTCCTTCTGGAGCAGCGCGATCGCCTCCGACCGCAGGTCCACCGAGTCGGAGTCCGTCAGCGCGTCCCCCTCGATGTCGAAGTCGGCGAGGGAGGAGCCGGCCGCGTCCAGCGCGGAGCCGTACGCCGCCGCGAGCTCGGCCGCGCCGGAGCACGTCTCGGCCAGCTCCTTCCCGGACGCTCCGCCGAACGACACCCGTACCTTCGCCCCGCTCTTCTTCAGCGCGCTGACCCGGGACTTGACGGAGGCGTCCCCGACAGCCGCCGTACCGTTCCAGGACGGCGTGCAGTCACTCCCGTCGGCGATCACGAACGCGAGGTTGTAGACGGACGGCGACCCCGCGGAGTCGTTGCCGGAGGCCTCGGTCGCATTGACGTAGGGGGCGTAGGCGGTGGCGGCCGACGGGGTCTGCGACGCGGTCTCCCGGGGTGTCGCGGGGGCGGCTCCCGGCGCGGGTGCGGCCTTCGCGGAACACCCCGTGCCGGCCAGCAAGAACAGGCATGTGAGCCCGGCGGCCGGCCTCAGGAATCCCCGCATGGTTCATGCACCCGCTCTCGTTGTCCGTCTCGGGAGCAGCGAATGTCTCACACCCTCCTGAGTCCATGACGACGTTCTCCGAACAGCCGCCGCACAGACAAGCGGGCTGGTAAAGGGCGAATCGGGAAACCTCTCAGGGAACAGACAGCGCAAGGGATTTCTCGTATCCGCCTCACAAGCGCGCCACATGTGGACACATAAAGGCTCCCTAATCTCTGCGGAATGCATTTCGAGCCTGGCACCGAAAAGAGTGCGGCCTCGCGCGGCCGCCGCCGCAAACGCGGCGGTGACGAGCCCGCCGAGGGTCCCGTGTTCGTCGACAACTCCGGACGCCGCTCCAAGCTGCTGCGCCGGATCGGAGTCCTCCTCGGCGTCCTGTGCCTCGGCTACGCCGTGGTGCTCGGCCTCGCCTTCCTGGGCATCGGCGTCTCCAGCAGCTCGCTGCTGCCCTTCGCGGGCGGCGGACCGGGCGCCGGCTCCGGCTCCGGTCCCGGCGGCCTCCAGCCGCAGGGCGGCATCGGCAGCCCGCCGGCGCTGCCCACGGGCACCCCGCAGACCGCCGCGCCGACCGCCTCAGCGACCGCCTCCAACTGACCTGAACGGCCCACCACATGACCACGACGACGCCCTCCCGCGGCCGCCGGCGTGCCCCCACCCGCATGGAGCGGGCGGCGGGCAGGGCCGCGGCGTTGCAGAAACCGCGGGTCATCCTCGCCCTGCTGCTCCTGCTCGGCCTGACCAGCGTGATGCTCCTCGACGGCTATCTGCGCGCCGAGGTCGGCGGCGACCAGCGGGTCCGCGACGGCGCGAGCTCCAGCAAGGTCCCCGAAGAGATCCTCGACGGCGGGCCCATCATCAGCTTCCGGGGCGGCCGGGCCACCACGACCTCCGTGCCCGCCAAGACGATCGCGCTCACCTTCGACGACGGCCCGAACCCGACGTACACGCCCCAGGTCCTGAAGATCCTGGAGAAGTACGACGTCCCGGCCACCTTCTTCCTCGTCGGCTCGATGGTCTCGCGCTACCCGGAGATCGTGAAGGACATGGTCGACCAGGGCAATGAGGTCGGCATCCACACCTTCACGCACGTCGACCTCTCCTACCAGAGCGACGCCCGGGTCCGGCGCGAGATGACCCAGACCCAGCTCGCCCTCGCGGGCGCGGCCGGCATCACCACCACGCTGTTCCGGGCGCCGTACTCCTCGGAGACGGACGCGATCGACAACTACAGCTGGCCCGTCTACAAGAAGCTCGGCGAGGAGGGCTACACCAGCGTCTTCGTCGACACCGACAGCGACGACTGGAAGAAGCCGGGCGTCTCGAAGATCGTCCAGTGGGCCACGCCGACCGGCACCTCGGGCGCCTCCGTGCTGATGCACGACGCCGGTGGCGACCGCGGGCAGACCCTCGAAGCGCTGCCGAAGTACATCGAGAAGATGCGGGCGAAGGGGTACACCTTCACCACCATCAGCGGAGTCGTCGAGGCGCAGAACGCGGACGTGCGGATCCCGGCGGGCAACGGGACCGGCGAGCGGAACGCCACCGACCGCCTCCAGGCCGCCCACCGCGAGGCCACCGGCACCACCCTCTACGAGGGCAAGGCGCTCGTCGCCGCGGTCGCCGTCGCCGAGTACACGGTGCCCACGCTCTCGGTCGGCCTGGTGGTCGTCGGTGTGGCCGTCCTGGGCCGGTTCGGGATGATGCTGGTCCTCGCCCGCCGCCACTACAGACAGCGCAACAAGCGCCGCTTCTGCTGGGGGCCCGAGGTCACCCGCCCGGTGAGCGTGATCGTCCCGGCGTACAACGAGAAGGAGTGCATCGCCAACACCCTGGAGTCGCTGGCGAGAAGCACCCACCCCATCGAGGTGATCGTCGTCGACGACGGCTCCTCGGACGGCACCTCCGAGATCGCCCGCGAGGCCGCCCGCCGACTGGGCATGACCAACGTGCGGATCATCCGCCAGGAGAACGCGGGCAAGCCGGCCGCCCTCAACAACGGCGTCCGCAGCGCCCGTCACGACATCGTCGTGATGATGGACGGCGACACCGTCTTCGAGCCGGACACCGTACGACAGCTGGTGCAGCCCTTCGCCGACGAGGAGGTCGGCGCGGTCGCCGGCAACGCCAAGGTGGGCAACCGGAACACGGTCATCGGGGCCTGGCAGCACATCGAGTACGTGATGGGCTTCAACCTGGACCGCCGGATGTACGACCTGATGCGCTGCATGCCCACCATCCCGGGCGCGATCGGCGCCTTCCGCAGGGACGCCGTGCTCCAGGTCGGCGGGATGAGCGAGGACACCCTCGCCGAGGACACCGACATCACCATCGCGATGCACCGCGCCGGGTGGCGGGTCGTCTACCAGGAGCACGCGCGTGCGTGGACGGAGGCGCCGGGCTCGCTCAAGCAGCTGTGGTCGCAGCGCTACCGGTGGTCGTACGGCACCATGCAGGCGCTGTGGAAGCACCGCAAGTCCCTCACCGACCGGGGGCCCTCGGGTCGCTTCGGCCGGGTCGGGATGCCGCTGGTGGTGATCTTCCAGATCGTCACGCCGGTCTTCGCCCCGCTCATCGACGTGTTCACCGCCTACTCGATGATCTTCATCGACTTCCGGGCGGCCCTGTACGCGTGGCTGGCGGTGCTGGGCATCCAGCTGGTGTGCGCCGCGTACGCCTTCCGGCTCGACCGGGAGAAGTACCGGTACCTGCTGATGATGCCGCTCCAGCAGCTGGCCTACCGGCAGATGATGTACCTCGTCCTGATCCACTCCTGTGTCACCGCCCTCACCGGCGGCCGGCTCAGGTGGCAGAAGCTGAAGCGCACGGGTGAGGTCGGGACACCGGCGGGGGTGGGCCGGTGAGCTGGGAGCAGCAGGCCCACGAGCAGGGTCACCGGCAGACCTGGCCCTCGCCGGGATACGACCCCGAGTACGGGTACTCGGGGTGGGCGCAGCAGCCGTATCCCCAGGACCAGGAGCAGCTGTATCCCCACGAGCAGTCGTATCCCCAGGAGCAGCCGGAGACCGTCCAGCAGCCGTACCTCCCGCAGCAGCCGGATCCCGCTCAGCCGCCGTATCCCCGGGAAGCCCCCGTTGACGCCGAGGCGGAGGAGGAGAAGCCTCCGCCTCGGCCCCCGGGCCGGGACCGGTACTTCGACACCCTGCGGGCCGTCGCCCTGATCCGGGTCGTCGGCTATCACACCTTCGGGTGGGCCTGGGCGGGCCTGGTCTTCCCGTCCATGGGGATCATGTTCGGCCTGGCCGGCACCCTGATGGCCAAGTCGCTGGAGAGACCGGCGTTCGAGGTCGTCAGGAGCCGGATGCGGCGCCTGCTGCCGCCGTTCTGGTTCTGGGGCGTCTTCGTGGTCCTCGCGATGCTGGTCCACGGCTGGATGCCGGGCCGGCAGATCGTCTTCTGGGTCCTGCCGCTCGGTGATCCGCCCGGCAACGCGTGGGGCGAGCAGGCCTGGGAGATCCTCTGGTACCTGAGGACCTACCTCTGGTTCGTGCTGCTCTCCCCGCTGCTGCTCCGGGTGTTCCGGCTCGCCCCGGTGCCGGTCCTGCTGCTGTCCCTCGCCCCGATCGTGGTCCTCCAGTTCCTGTGGGAGCCGCCGGACGACCGTCTCGGCAGCGCGCTGACCGACCTCGCGACCTTCCTGTTCTGCTGGATCCTCGGCTTCGCGCACCGCGACGGGGTCCTGGAGCGGCTGAAGCCCTTCGCCGTCGTCGTGCTCTCGCTCGCCGCGCTCGGCTTCGGCGGCTGGTACGCCTTCACCCACCAGGCGGAGACGGGGTCGTACGACCTCGACGACATCCCGCTCGCCCAGGCCTTCTGGTCCGCCGGGTACGTGACGCTGCTGATGTGGGCCAAGGCGTACTTCGGGATCGACTTCGCGTGGCTCACCCGCTTCCGGCGGACCGACCGGCTCGTCACCGTCTTCAACTCCCGCGCGGTGACGATCTACCTGTGGCACGAGATCGCGCTGATCCTCGCCGTGCCGCTGATCGACCTGTTCTGGGACGTGCCCGCCTTCGAGAAGTGGCTGCCGCTGGAGAGCCAGTGGTTCCTGTTCGGCGTCGGGTGGGTGCTGATCGCCGTGTTCGTGCTGGTGTGCGGTTGGGTGGAGGACGTGGCCGGGAAGAAGAAGCCGCAGCTCCTTCCGGGAAGGCGGCCTGCAAGAATGAGCCCGTGACCCGCGCCTCCCTGAACAAGCAGCCGCACGAAGTCGCCTCGATGTTCGACGACGTGGCGGAACGGTACGACCTGACCAACGACGTGCTCTCGCTCGGCCAGGACCGGGCGTGGCGCAAGGAGGTGGCCAAGGCCGTCGACGCCCGCCCCGCGCAGAAGGTCCTGGACCTGGCGGCGGGCACGGCCACGTCCTCGCTGCCCTTCGCGCGGACGGGCGCCTACGTCGTCCCCTGCGACTTCTCCCTCGGCATGCTCAGGGTCGGCAAGAAGAACCACCCGTGGCTGCCGCTCACGGCGGGCGACGCGACGAAGCTGCCCTTCAAGGACGACACCTTCGACGCCGTCACCATCTCCTTCGGGCTGCGCAACGTCCAGGACACCGACGCGGCGCTGCGCGAGATGTACCGGGTGACCAGGCCCGGCGGCCGGGTCGTGATCTGCGAGTTCTCGCACCCCACCTGGGCGCCCTTCCGCACGGTCTACACCGAGTACCTGATGCGCGCCCTGCCGCCGGTGGCCCGCGCGGTCTCCTCCAACCCCGACGCGTACGTCTACCTCGCCGAGTCCATCCGCGCCTGGCCCGACCAGCCGGCCCTGGCGGAGCGTCTCCAGAAGGCCGGCTGGTCCAAGGTGGCGTGGCGCAACCTCACGGGCGGGATCGTGGCGCTGCACCGGGGCGTCAAGGCGAGCTGAGGCCCCTCAGGAGCCGAGGCACACCCTGCACGGGTCCCCGGGCTCCTCCAGCTCGCGCCGGAGACCGCCCGTCGGGGGCCTGGGCACCCGGGGTTCGCGCATCCCGCCGCCACCACCCTCGCCCGGGCCGAAGTCGAACCACACGTAGACCATCGACTCGCGCGGCACCTCGGCACCGGGCTGCGGGTACTGGCGTACCACGTAGTCGACGACGGCGAGGTGGAAGTCCTTGCGGTCCGGGGCGTTGATCAGCAGGCCCTGCGCCTGGGCCGTCGTTCGCGCGTCCACTGCCATGAGTCCGACCAGACGCGGTACGCGCACCTCGGGCGTTTTGGGTGTTATTCGCACAGATGTCACCCCCAGCGGTACTGGCAGGGTAACTCCGGCGCCCCGGCACCCGGAAGTGCCGGGTGTCTTTCTGTAGCAGACCGCTACTCCGCGTCACCGTCGCGCAGGGAGAGCCGGAAGCACAGGGCGTCCTCCGGGACCCGCGGGTCCGGGAAGGTCTCCGCGAGGTCCATGCCGAGGCGCTTGGTGACCGCGATCGACCGTTCGTTGCCGGGTCTGACCATCGCGACCACGTCCGTGACGCCCGCCGCCCGCAGCCGTTCCAGCGTCATCCGCGCGGCCACGGTGGCGTACCCCTTGCCCCAGTACTCCCGCCCGAGCCGCCAGCCGATCTCGATCTCGCCGGTCGGTCCCCAGTCCCGCGGCCATGGCTGGGCACCCGTGAAGCCGATGACCCGGCCGCCCTCGTCGACCATCGTCCACAGGCAGAAACCCAGTTCGGCGTCGTGCCGGCGCTGGCGCGCGGTGAGCTCCTCGTAGAAGGACAGCTCCGCGGACTTCCCGCCGTGGAACTCCATGACGTCCGGGTCGTCGAAGACCCGGTGCCAGGCGACGGCGTCCTCGTCGGTGGGGACGCGCAGCGCTACTACGGGCAGAGCTCGGTTCACTGGGGCAGCCCTTCAGCCGGGTGATCAATTCTGCTGAATAGACTGCCCATGTCCAGTGCCGCTCGGCACACGGATTCCGAACTTGATTCCGAGCTTGGGGAGATCCCGTCGTGACTGAGCCGCTCTCCGAAAACACCGCCGATGTCATCGTCGTCGGCGCGGGGCCGGCCGGCTCCACCACCGCCTACCACCTCGCCAAGGCCGGACTCGACGTGCTCCTGCTGGAGAAGACCGAGTTCCCGCGCGAGAAGGTGTGCGGCGACGGCCTGACCCCGCGTGCCGTCAAACAGCTCGTCGCCATGGGCATCGACGTCTCCGAGGAGGCCGGCTGGCTGCGCAACAAGGGCCTGCGGATCATCGGCGGCGGGGTGCGGCTCCAGCTGGACTGGCCTGATCTGGCCTCCTTCCCCGACTACGGCCTGGTCCGCAAGCGCGACGACTTCGACGAGCAGCTCGCCCGCCAGGCCCAGAAGGCCGGGGCCCGGCTGTACGAGCGCTGCAACGTCGGCGCCCCGATCACCGACGAGCGCACCGGCCGTATCACCGGCGTCCACGCGAAGCTGGGCGAGGACAAGCGCGAAGTCACCTTCCACGCGCCCCTGGTGGTGGCCGCCGACGGCAACTCCACCCGGCTCTCCCTCGCGATGGGCCTGCACCGCCGCGAGGACCGCCCGATGGGCGTCGCCGTACGGACGTACTTCGAGAGCCCCCGCCACGAGGACGACTACCTGGAGTCCTGGCTGGAGCTGTGGGACCGGCGCGGACCCGGCGAGGACCGGCTGCTGCCCGGCTACGGCTGGATCTTCGGCATGGGCGACGGCACCTCCAACGTCGGCCTCGGCGTGCTGAACACCTCCGACTCCTTCAAGGAGCTCGACTGGCGCGAGGTGCTGAAGGCCTGGTGCGCCTCCATGCCCGAGGACTGGGGCTACACGCCGGAGAACATGACCGGGCCGATCCGCGGGGCCGCCCTGCCCATGGCCTTCAACCGCCAGCCCCACTACACGCGCGGCCTGCTGCTCGTCGGCGACGCCGGCGGCCTGGTGAACCCCTTCAACGGCGAGGGCATCGCCTACGCCATGGAGTCCGGCCAGATCGCCGCCGACGTCATCGTGCAGGCCCACGCCCGGTCGACCCCGGCCGGGCGCGAGATGGCCCTCCAGCGCTACCCGCGCGTCCTGAAGGACACCTACGGCGGCTACTACACGCTGGGCCGCGCCTTCGTGAAGCTCATCGGCAACCCGAAGGTCATGAAGATCGCGGCCCAGCGCGGGCTGACCCACCCGGTGCTCATGAAGTTCACCCTGAAGATGCTCGCCAACCTCACCGACCCCACGGGCGGCGACGCGATGGACCGGATCATCAACGGGCTGAGCAAGGTGGCGCCGAAGGCGTGACGCGCGCCCGGGAGTCGGGCGCCGCCCTGGAGGCCGGTGCCCCTCAGGCCTCCAGGGCGCCCTGAGCGCCCTTCAGCGCCTCCACGTTGGCGGCCCGGCGGGCGAACACCTCGTCCCGCCGGTCCGCCGCCTGCCGCAACGCCTCCTTGCGGTCCCGCCCGGACAGCCGGTCGACATACACGTGCCCGTTCACATGGTCGGTCTCGTGCGCCAGGCAGCGCGCGAAGTAGCCGGTCCCCTCGATCACGAGCGGCTCGCCGTCCCTGTCGAACCCGCGCACCACGGCCCGGTCCGGACGCGGTACGTCCATCACGGCACCCGGCACGGACAGGCAGCCCTCGCCGTCGTCGACCAGCCTGCGCGCGGACGGGTCGAGCGGGTCGAGGACCGGGTTGACGATGTGTCCGACATGTCGGACACCGTCGTCGTCGGGGCAGTCGTACACGAACAGCCGCAGGTCGACGTCGACTTGGTTGGCCGCGAGTCCGGCCCCGTCCGCGATGTACATCGTGAGGAACATGTCGTCGATCAGCGCGGCCAGGTCGGGCCCGAACTCGGTCACGTCCCGGCACGGCCGGTGCAGGATCTCCTCGCCGACCTCCGTGATGCGCCGGACCCGCCTGCGCCGGGCCTCGGGCGCGAGCCGCGGGTACGAGTCGGTGGGACGGCCCTGTACGAACACACTGGGCATGGTGAAGTCTCCTGTCCTGTAGGGGCGGTGCGCAGGTGCGCCGCCCGCACCCATCCAACCCCGGACAGGGCGACGGCAGGGCCTCCGATCCCGGACAGGACGACGGAAGGGCCGCAGCCCCCGAGCGGCTGCGGCCCTTCCGTGTGTTCGTGCTGTTCTGTGACTCGATGTCCCAGGTGTCCCGGTGTCAGAGCACCCGCACCGCGCCGGTCGGCGGGTCGTACGACAGCGGCTTCTCGGCGACGCCCGTCGAGGGGTTCTGCGCGCCGACGAACATGCCGTCGCCGACGTACACCGCCACGTGGTACGCGCTGCCCGCGCTGCCCCAGTACAGGATGTCGCCCGGCTGAAGGTTGCTCAGCGAGACCTGGGTGCCGGCCGTCGACTGGTCCTGCGAGACGCGCGGCAGGTCGATGCCCACCTGCTTGAAGGCCGTCTGGACGAGACCGGAGCAGTCCCAGGAGCTGGGGCCGGTGCCGCCGGAGACGTACGCGTCGCCGATCTGCGCCTTCACGAAGGCGATGACGGCCGCGGCCGAACCGGTCGCCGTGGACGAGCTCGTGGAGACGCTCGCGCCCGCCGAGGCGGACAGGGTGGCCCGCGCGGAGCTGCGTGAGGCGGCTTCCTCGGCGGCGGCCCTGCGGGCCTCCTCGGCCTTCTTCTTGGCCTCCGCCTTCTTCTTGGCCTCGGCGAGGTCGGCCTTGGCCTGCTTGGCGGCGCTCGCGGCGGCCGCGTCACGCTCCGCCTGGAGCTGGTAGTTGGCGGCCGCCTGCTGCATGGCGTCGGCGGACTCGGCGACCTGGCTGCCCAGGTCGGCCGAGAGGGTGGGCAGTTCGATGGTCTGCGTCGTCGACTCGGCGGCGAACGCCGAAGCCGACGCGCCCGCCGCTGCCATGCTGAGAACGCCACCGGCGACTCCGGCACGCACGGCGATCGAAGTCGTCGCGCTGCGGCGGGGTTTCCGGTGGCTGCGTATGTGAGCGGTGTGGGACATGAGACCAACTGGTATCAGGGGCTCCTCCATACCTTCAAGAAACGTGGGCTGCGCCACAGTTGTTCAATCGGCGGCCCGAATTCATGGTGGGCGGCTCTTTATTGACGCCGTAACGGACATTGCGGACGCACGTGATCAAGCCTGTGATCATGGGCTTTCGCTGTTACGCCCGAATTGACCCGCATCTACCATCGGTTGAGGCCGTTGGCCAAGCCCCGGTCCTGAGGGGCCCTCACGCATGTGGCGGAGGTCACGCAACGGTTACGGCGGCGGTTGCGTCCTGAGTCGGCCACCGCTCGTGAATGTGCGCACGCGTCCACATCCGTCCTCGCGGCTCCCCCTGATGTGTGAACGCGGTCCTCTACCAAGCGCTCTCGTCCAGCACCAATTTGCATGCAGGGGAACTCTCTTGATATTGAGACGCCTTCTCTTACCTGCATCGACTAGCGAAAATGTCACTTCTGGTGATCACTCGGGCGCTTCTCGTATGAAGATCGTCGCCGTTCGGTCTCCATGATCCTTCATCAGGTGGTGGAGATCACAAAGCTTGTGCAATACCCCGTGTCGCAGATCACAGACCGGCGGGCATAGGATGCGGGTCAGTTGGGCTTGTGACCTGCTTCACATGTTCGCGATCTTCGTCGGGACGGCGGAGGTTGGAGGGACGTATGAGACGGGTGTGAGTCCGATGCCATCGCCAGCAGTCAGTGCCGACTGAGAGGAGCGAGGAGCGGTGAACGCCTATGCGCCCATCCTCGTACTGGGAGCCCTCGGGGCAGGCTTTGCGATCTTCTCCGTGGTCATGGCCACGCTGATCGGTCCGAAGCGGTACAACCGGGCCAAGCTCGAGGCCTACGAGTGCGGCATCGAGCCGACCCCCACGCCGGCCGGCGGCGGGCGCTTCCCCATCAAGTACTACCTGACGGCGATGCTCTTCATCGTCTTCGACATCGAGATCGTCTTCCTCTACCCCTGGGCCGTCACCTTCGACGCCCTGGGTGTTTTCGGGCTCGTGGAGATGCTGCTCTTCGTGCTCACCGTCTTCGTCGCGTACGCGTACGTATGGCGGCGCGGCGGCCTGGAATGGGACTGAGGGGCCTTTAACTCATGGGACTCGAAGAAAAGCTGCCGAGCGGCTTCCTGCTGACCACCGTCGAGCAGGCCGCGGGCTGGGTGCGCAAGGCGTCCGTCTTCCCGGCCACCTTCGGCCTGGCCTGCTGTGCCATCGAGATGATGACCACGGGAGCCGGACGCTACGACCTGGCCCGCTTCGGCATGGAGGTCTTCCGCGGCTCACCCCGCCAGGCCGACCTCATGATCGTCGCCGGCCGGGTCAGCCAGAAGATGGCGCCGGTGCTCCGGCAGGTCTACGACCAGATGCCGAACCCCAAGTGGGTCATCTCCATGGGGGTCTGCGCCTCCTCGGGCGGCATGTTCAACAACTACGCGATCGTGCAGGGCGTCGACCACATCGTGCCGGTCGACATCTATCTGCCCGGCTGCCCGCCACGGCCCGAGATGCTGATGGACGCCATTCTCAAGCTCCACCAGAAGATCCAGTCCTCCAAGCTCGGCGTGAACGCCGAGGAGGCGGCCCGTGAGGCGGAGGAGGCGGCGCTCAAGGCCCTGCCCACGATCGAGATGAAGGGGCTGCTGCGGTGAGCGACGCGAACGGCACCAACGGAGCCAACCCGGAGAAGGACCTCAGCGGCTCCAACCTCCCGGGTCAGCGCGGTGACGGCGGCGAGGAGGTCCGCGTCCAGCGCGGCATGTTCGGCGCGAACAACGGCGGTGACACCTCCGGCTACGGCGGACTGGTCCGCTCCATCAGGCTTCCCGGGGCGGCCACCCGTCCCTACGGCGGCTGGTTCGACGAGGTCGCCGACGAACTGGAGGGCGCACTCGAGGAGCAGGGACTGCTCCCGGACAACGCCATCGAGAAGACGGTCGTCGACCGCGGCGAGCTCACCTTCCACATCGAGCGCGAGCACCTGCTGCGCGTCGCGCAGACCCTGCGCGACGACCCGGCCCTGCGCTTCGAGCTGTGCACCGGCGTCAGCGGGGTCCACTACCTCCACGACAAGGGCCGCGAGCTGCACGCCGTCTACCACCTGCGCTCGATCACCCACAACCGGCTGATCCGCCTGGAGGTCAGCGCCCCGGACGCCGACCCGCACATCCCGTCCCTGGTCTCCGTGTATCCGACCAACGACTGGCACGAGCGCGAGACCTACGACTTCTTCGGGATCGTCTTCGACGGTCACCCGGCCCTGACGCGGATCATGATGCCGGACGACTGGCAGGGCCACCCGCAGCGCAAGGACTACCCCCTCGGCGGCATCCCCGTCGAGTACAAGGGCGCCCAGATCCCGGCTCCGGACCAGCGGAGGTCGTACTCGTGAGCACTTCCCACGCCTCTCCTCGTGAGACCACCGAGGGCACCGTCTACACGGTCACCGGCGGCGACTGGGACGAGATCGTCCAGGCCGCGGCCCGTGCCGACGACGAGCGCATCGTCCTTAACATGGGCCCGCAGCACCCCTCCACCCACGGGGTGCTCCGGCTGATCCTGGAGATCGACGGCGAGACGGTCACCGAGGCCCGCTGCGGCATCGGCTACCTCCACACCGGCATCGAGAAGAACCTCGAGTTCCGCACGTGGACGCAGGGCACCACGTTCGTGACGCGCATGGACTACCTGACGTCCTTCTTCAACGAGACCGCCTACTGTCTCGCCGTCGAGAAGCTCCTCGGCATCGAGGACCAGATCCCCGACCGGGCCGAGATCATCCGGGTGCTCCTGATGGAGCTGAACCGGCTCTCCTCGCACCTGGTGTGCATCGCCACCGGCGGCATGGAACTCGGCGCCACCACGATCATGATCTACGGATTCCGTGATCGTGAAATGATTCTCGACATCTACGAGCTCATCACGGGCCTGCGGATGAACCACGCGTACATCCGCCCCGGCGGACTCGCGCAGGACCTGCCGCCCGGCGCGGTGGACCACATCCGCGAGTTCGTGAAGAAGATGAAGAAGAACCTCCCGGAGTACGACAAGCTCGCCACCGGGAACCCCATCTTCAAGGCCCGTATGCAGGACGTCGGCTACCTGGACCTCGCCGGCTGCATGGCCCTCGGCGCCACCGGCCCCATCCTGCGCTCCACCGGCCTGCCGCACGACCTGCGCAAGGCCCAGCCCTACAGCGGCTACGAGACCTACGACTTCGACATCCCGACCGCCGACACCTGCGACTCCTACGGCCGCTTCCTGATCCGCCTGGAGGAGATGCGCCAGTCGCTCAGGATCGTCGAGCAGTGCCTGGACCGGCTCCAGCCGGGACCGGTCATGGTCGCCGACAAGAAGATCGCCTGGCCCGCCCAGCTCGCGCTCGGCCCCGACGGGCTCGGCAACTCCCTCGACCACATCAAGAAGATCATGGGCACCTCCATGGAGGCCCTGATCCACCACTTCAAGCTGGTCACCGAGGGCTTCCGGGTACCGCCGGGACAGGCCTACGCGGCCGTCGAGTCGCCCAAGGGCGAACTCGGGGTTCACGCCGTGTCCGACGGCGGCACCCGCCCCTTCCGGGTCCACTTCCGCGACCCGTCCTTCACCAACCTTCAGGCCATGGCGGCGATGTGCGAGGGCGGCCAGGTCGCCGACGTCATCGTCGCCGTCGCGTCCATCGACCCCGTGATGGGAGGCGTCGACCGGTGACCACCAGTTCTTCCGAGCGGGGCGTCAGCCTGGGCATGCCCGAACTGCCCGCACCCGCTTACCCGGACGACGTCCGAGCCCGCCTGGAGACGGACGCGCGCGAGATCATCGCCCGCTACCCGGACTCCCGCTCGGCCCTGCTGCCGCTGCTGCACCTCGTGCAGTCGGAGGAGGGCCACGTCACGCGGACCGGGATGCAGTTCTGCGCGGACGTCCTCGGGCTGACCACGGCCGAGGTCACCGCCGTCGCCACCTTCTACACCATGTACCGGCGCAGGCCCTCGGGCGACTACCAGGTGGGCGTCTGCACCAACACCCTGTGCGCGGTGATGGGCGGCGACGCGATCTTCCAGGAGCTCCAGGAGCACCTGGGCGTCGGCAACGGCGAGACCACCGACGACGGCAAGGTCACCCTGGAGCACATCGAGTGCAACGCGGCCTGCGACTTCGCGCCGGTGGTGATGGTCAACTGGGAGTTCTTCGACAACCAGACCCCGGCGAGCGCGAAGCGCATGGTCGACGACCTGCGCGCGGGGCGCCCGGTCGAGCCCACGCGCGGGGCGCCGCTGTGCTCCTTCAAGGAGACCGCGCGGATCCTCGCGGGCTTCCCAGACGAGCGGCCCGGAGCCGTCGAGGCGACCGGCGGAGCGGGGCCGGCGTCGCTGGTGGGCCTCCGCCTGGCCAGGGGAGAGGCCGGACCGGCTCGCGTGGTCCATCCGCGCGAGGGCGCCCCTGAGGACAGGGATGTCCACGAGCCGTCCCCGTCGGAGCACTTGAGCTCACATGACGCGCCACAGGACACGTCGGCCTCCGACCCGGCCCACCCGGCCGGGCCCGCCGCCGAGGAGGGGGAGTGATGACCTTGGCACCCGAACTCAGGAACAACAGCCCCGAGAAGCTGCTCGCACCCGTGCTGTCGGCCTTCTGGGACGAGGACAAGTCCTGGACGCTGGACGTCTACAAGAGGCACGACGGCTACGAGGGGCTCCGCAAGGCGCTTGCGATGTCGCCGGACGACCTGATCGCGTACGTCAAGGACTCCGGTCTGCGCGGTCGCGGCGGCGCCGGATTCCCCACCGGGATGAAATGGCAGTTCATCCCGCAGGGAGACGGAAAGCCGCACTATCTGGTTGTCAACGCCGACGAATCGGAGCCGGGGACCTGCAAGGACATCCCGCTCCTCTTCGCGAACCCGCACAGCCTCATCGAGGGCATGATCATCGCGTGTTACGCCATCAGGTCGTCGCATGCCTTCATCTATCTGCGGGGTGAAGTCGTCCCCGTGCTGCGGCGGTTGCACTCGGCCGTGAGCGAGGCCTATGCGGCCGGCTACCTCGGACAGGACATCCTGGGCAGCGGCCTCGATCTCGACATCACCGTGCACGCGGGCGCGGGCGCGTACATCTGCGGTGAGGAGACCGCACTGCTCGACTCGCTCGAAGGCCGCCGTGGTCAACCGCGGCTCCGTCCCCCTTTCCCTGCGGTCGCGGGCCTCTACGCGTGCCCGACTGTGGTGAACAACGTGGAATCGATCGCGTCGGTTCCCGCGATTCTGGCGCGGGGCAAGGAATGGTTCCGGTCGATGGGCAGCGAGAAGTCCCCGGGCTTCACGCTGTACTCGCTCAGCGGCCACGTCGCGAGCCCCGGCCAGTACGAGGCCCCGCTCGGCATCACGCTGCGCCAGCTGCTCGAGATGAGCGGCGGGATGCGGCCCGGTCACCGGCTGAAGTTCTGGACGCCGGGCGGCTCCTCCACGCCGATGTTCACCGACGAGCACCTCGACGTCCCCCTCGACTACGAGGGCGTCGGCGCCGCCGGTTCCATGCTCGGCACCAAGGCCCTCCAGTGCTTCGACGAGACGACCTGCGTGGTTCGCGCCGTCACCCGCTGGACCGAGTTCTACGCCCACGAGTCCTGCGGCAAGTGCACCCCGTGCCGGGAAGGCACCTACTGGCTCGTGCAGTTGCTGCGCGACATCGAGGCCGGCAAGGGCGCGATGAACGACCTCGACAAGCTGAACGACATCGCCGACAACATCAACGGCAAGTCGTTCTGCGCCCTCGGCGACGGCGCCGCCTCGCCGATCTTCTCCTCCCTCAAGTACTTCCGCGAGGAGTACGAGCAGCACATCACCGGCCGGGGCTGTCCGTTCGACCCGGCGAAGTCCACGGCCTGGGCCGACCGCCCGGAGGTGAACGCATGACCGTGACCACCAGCGCTCCCTCAGGAGGGGGAGAGGCGGCGGTCCCGCCGGAAGACCTCGTCTCGCTGACCATCGACGGCGCCGAGATCAGCGTGCCCAAGGGCACCCTGGTCATCCGGGCCGCCGAACAGCTCGGCATCGAGATCCCCCGGTTCTGCGACCACCCCCTCCTCGACCCGGCCGGCGCCTGCCGCCAGTGCATCGTCGAGGTCGAGGGCCAGCGCAAGCCGATGGCCTCCTGCACCATCACCTGCACCGACGGCATGGTGGTGAAGACCCACCTCACCTCGCCGGTCGCCGAGAAGGCCCAGCACGGTGTGATGGAGCTGCTCCTCATCAACCACCCGCTGGACTGCCCGGTCTGCGACAAGGGCGGCGAATGCCCCCTGCAGAACCAGGCCATGTCCCACGGCCAGGCCGAGTCCCGGTTCGAGGGCAAGAAGCGGACCTACGAGAAGCCCGTACCGATCTCCACCCAGGTGCTCCTGGACCGCGAGCGGTGCGTGCTGTGCGCGCGCTGCACCCGCTTCTCCAACCAGGTCGCGGGCGACCCCATGATCGAACTGATCGAGCGGGGCGCGCTCCAGCAGGTCGGCACCGGCGAGGGCGACCCCTTCGAGTCGTACTTCTCCGGCAACACCATCCAGATCTGCCCGGTCGGCGCGCTCACCTCGGCGGCGTACCGGTTCCGCTCCCGCCCCTTCGACCTGGTGTCGTCCCCGAGCGTGTGCGAGCACTGCTCCGGCGGCTGCGCCACCCGCACCGACCACCGGCGCGGCAAGGTCATGCGCAAGCTCGCGGCCAACGACCCCGAGGTCAACGAGGAGTGGATCTGCGACAAGGGGCGCTTCGCCTTCCGGTACGCGCAGCAGCGCGACCGGCTGGAGCACCCGCTGATCCGCAACCCCGAGGGTGAGCTGGTGCCGGCCTCCTGGCCGGAGGCGCTCCAGATCGCCGCCCAGGGCCTGCTCGCCTCACGCGGCCGGGCCGGCGTCCTCACCGGCGGCCGCCTGACCGTCGAGGACTCCTACGCGTACAGCAAGTTCGCGCGCGTGGCGCTCGACACCAACGACATCGACTTCCGCGCGCGCGTGCACAGCAGCGAGGAGGCCGACTTCCTGGCCGCGCGGATCGCCGGCCGCGGCCGTGACCTCGACGGTACGGGCGTCACGTACACCACGCTGGAGAAGGCGCCCGCGGTCCTGCTGGTCGGGTTCGAGGCCGAGGAGGAGGCGCCCGGCGTCTTCCTGAGGCTGCGCAAGGCCTGGCGCAAGCACGGCCAGAAGGTGTTCTCGCTCGCCACCCACGCCACCCGCGGCCTGGAGAAGGCGGGTGGCACGCTGCTGCCGGCCGCTCCCGGCACCGAGACCGAGTGGCTGGACGCGCTGGCCGGCGGGGTCGGTCTCGCGGACGACGGCAGCAGGGCCGCCGAGGCGCTGCGCGCCGAGGGCGCGGTGATCGTCGTCGGCGAACGCCTCGCCGCTGTGCCGGGCGCCCTGACCGCCGCGGTACGGGCCGCCTCCGCGACCGGCGCCCAGCTGGTGTGGATCCCGCGGCGGGCCGGGGAGCGCGGTGCCGTCGAGGCGGGCGCGCTGCCCTCCCTGCTGCCCGGCGGACGCCCGGCCACCGACCCGCGCGCGCGTGAGGAGGTCGCCTCCGTCTGGGGCGTGGCCGAACTCCCGCACCGCTACGGCCGCGACACCGGTCAGATCGTCGAGGCCGCGCTGTCCGGCGAGCTCCAGGCGCTGGTCGTCGCCGGCGTCGAGATCGCCGACCTGCCCGATCCGGCACGCGCGCGTGAAGCGCTCCAGGAGGTCGGCTTCGTGGTGTCGCTGGAGCTGCGGCCCGGCGAGGTCACCGAGCACGCGGACGTCGTCCTGCCGGTGGCCGCGGTCGCCGAGAAGCCCGGCACCTTCCTCAACTGGGAGGGCAGGGTGCGCTTCTTCGACGCCGCCCTCAAGCCCGACCAGATGACCCGCCGCCTCGCGCCCACCGACGCCCGGGTGCTCCAGATGCTGGCCGACGCCATGGACGTCCACCTGGGCCTGCCGGATCTGCGCACCACGCGCGCGGAGATCGACCGGCTCGGGCCCTGGGACGGCCCGCGCGCCACCGAACCCTTCGAGACCGGGGCCCAGCTGCCGCGGCCCGCCGCCGGGGAGGCCGTGCTGGCCGGACACCGGCTGCTGCTCGACCAGGGTCTCCTCCAGCAGGGCGACGAGGCGCTCGCCGGGACCCGGCACGCCGCCCACGCGCGGGTGTCGGCCGCGACGGCCGCCGAGGCGGGTGTCAAGGACGGCGACCTCCTCGCCGTGACCGGACCCGCCGGAGTCGTCGAACTGCCCCTCGAGGTCACCGAGATGCCCGACCGCGTGGTCTGGCTCCCGCTGAACTCCACCGGCGGGGGAGTGGCCTCCGACGCCGGAGCGGTGCCCGGTTCCCTCGTCCGCATCGGCCCGGCCCCCCTCGCCGCCGACGTCCCCAAGGAGGTGGAGGCATGAGCCCGTCCCTCGCCGCGGAAGACCTCTCGATGTTCGGCACCGACCCCTGGTGGCTCGTCGTCGTCAAGGCCGTCTTCTGCTTCGCGTTCCTGATGGTGACCGTGCTGTTCTCCATCGTGTGGGAGCGCAAGGTCGTCGCCTGGATGCAGCTGCGCATCGGCCCCAACCGGCACGGCCCCTGGGGCATGCTCCAGTCGCTCGCCGACGGCATCAAGCTGATGCTGAAGGAAGACGTCATCGTCAAGCGCGCGGACAAGGTCGTCTACGTCCTCGCGCCGATCGTCGCGGCGATCCCGGCCTTCATGGCGATCGCGGTGATCCCCTTCGGCCCGTCCGGCAACGAGATCTCGATCTTCGGCCACCGCACCGCGATGCAGCTCACCGACCTCCCGATCGCGATGCTCTACGTCCTCGCGGTCGCCTCGGTCGGCATCTACGGCATCGTCCTCGCCGGCTGGAGCTCCGGATCGACGTACCCGCTCCTGGGCGGCCTGCGCTCCTGCGCCCAGATGATCTCGTACGAGATCGCCATGGGCGCCGCCTTCGCCTCGGTGTTCCTCTACTCCGGGTCGATGTCGACCTCGGCGATCGTCGAGGCCCAGCAGGACCGCTGGTACATCGTCCTGCTGCCGGTCTCCTTCGTCATCTACGTCATCACGATGGTCGGCGAGACCAACCGCGCCCCCTTCGACATGCCGGAGTCCGAGGGCGACCTGGTCGGCGGCTTCAACACCGAGTACTCCTCGATCAAGTTCGCGATGTTCATGCTCGCCGAGTACGTGAACATGGTGACGGTCTCCGCCGTGACGACCACGCTCTTCCTCGGCGGCTGGCGGGCCCCCTGGCCCATCAGCACCTTCTGGGAGGGCGCCAACCACGGCTGGTGGCCGCTGCTCTGGTTCGTTATCAAGGTGCAGCTGCTGCTGTTCTTCTTCATCTGGCTGCGCGGCACGCTCCCCCGCGTCCGCTACGACCAGCTGATGAAGCTCGGCTGGAAGGTCCTCATCCCGGTCTCCGTGGTCTGGCTGATGCTCGTCGCGACCGTGCGGACCCTGCGCAACGAGAACTACGACTTCGCCGACATCGCCCTCTACGTCGGCGGCGCGGTCCTGGTCCTGCTGCTGCTCTCCTTCGTCGCCGACATGTTCCGCGAGAAGTCCAGGGCGGCCGCCGAGACCGCAGCGGAACCGGCCGGCTTCGACCCGATGGCCGGCGGGTTCCCCGTACCGCCGCTGCCCGGACAGGAGCTGCCGCCGGTGCCCAGGCGCCGCCCGCACCGGGAGCGGGAGCTGATTGTCAGTGGTGGGTCCGATACTCAGAGTGACGGCGGATCTACGGAGGGAAAGGAGGCGTCCGATGGCTGAGGAGCCCAAGGAGACCAAGCCCGGTTTCATGAATCCGGTAGCCGGCTTCGGCGTGACCTTCAAGGCCATGTTCAAGAAGCGGCTGACCGAGCAGTACCCGGAGCAGCAGAAGACCACCGCTCCCCGGTTCCACGGACGGCACCAGCTCAACCGCCATCCGGACGGCCTGGAGAAGTGCGTCGGCTGCGAGCTGTGCGCCTGGGCCTGCCCCGCCGACGCCATCTACGTGGAGGGCGCCGACAACACCGACGAGGAGCGCTACTCCCCGGGCGAGCGGTACGGGCGCGTCTACCAGATCAACTACGCCCGCTGCATCCTGTGCGGCCTGTGCATCGAGGCGTGCCCCACGCGCGCGCTGACGATGACCAACGAGTTCGAGCTGGCCGACAGCAGCCGCGCCAACCTCATCTTCACCAAGGAGCAGCTGCTCGCCGGCCTCGAAGAGGGCATGGTCGACACGCCCCACGCCATCTACCCCGGCACGGACGAGCAGGACTACTACCGCGGCCTGGTCACCGAGGCCGCGCCCGGCACCGTCCCCCAGGTCGCCGTGTCCAAGGGCGAGGTGGTCCAGGAGGCCGACTCCACCTTCGGTGCGGACGAACCGGCGTCGGAGAAGGTGATCGGCCGATGAGCGCGCCCCTCCAGCTCGCCGCCTCCACCACCTCCACCGGTGAGGCCTTCCAGTTCTGGGTCCTCGGCACCGTCGCCGTGATCGGCGCCCTGTGCACCGTCTTCATGAAGAAGGCCGTGCACAGCGCGCTCTGTCTCGCCGGCACCATGATCATCCTGGCGGTGTTCTACCTCGCCAACGGCGCCTACTTCCTCGGCGTCGTCCAGATCGTCGTCTACACCGGCGCGATCATGATGCTGTTCCTGTTCGTCGTCATGCTCGTCGGCGTCACCGCGGCGGACTCCCTCAAGGAGACCATCAAGGGCCAGCGCTGGCTGGCCCTGCTGTGCGGAGTCGGCTTCGGCGTCCTGCTCCTCGCCGGCCTCGGCAACGCCTCCCTCCACCAGTTCAACGGCCTCGGTCAGGCCAACTCCGGCGGCAACGTCGAGGGCCTTGCGACCCTCATCTTCACCAAGTACGTCTTCGCCTTCGAGATCACCGGCGCCCTGCTGATCACGGCCGCCGTCGGCGCCATGGTGCTCACCCACCGCGAGCGCACCGAACGCGCCCTGACCCAGCGCGAGCTGGCCGAGAAGCGGGTGCGCGAGGGCAAGCACGTCCCGCCGCTGCCCGCCCCCGGCGTCTACGCCCGGCACAACGCGGTGGACATCGCGGGCCTGCTGCCCGACGGCACCCCGTCCGAGCTCACGGTCAGCAAGACCCTGCGCGACCGCGGCCAGATCCGTGACGTGTCCACCGAGGCGCTGAACGACCTCAAGGCGCTGGAACAGCGCGCCGAGGAGCGCCTGGAGCGGACCGAGATCGAACCGGCCACCTTCAAGAGGGAGGCGTCGAAGTGAACCCGGTCAACTACCTCTACCTCGCCGCCCTGCTGTTCACGATCGGCGCCACCGGCGTCCTGATCAGGCGCAACGCGATCGTCGTGTTCATGTGCATCGAGCTCATGCTCAACGCCTGCAACCTCGCGTTCGTCGCCTTCTCCCGGATGCACGGCAATCTCGACGGCCAGATCATCGCCTTCTTCACGATGGTCGTCGCCGCCGCGGAGGTCGTGGTCGGGCTCGCGATCATCGTGTCGCTGTTCCGTTCCCGCCACTCGGCCTCGGTCGACGACGCCAGCCTGATGAAGCTGTAAGGGGTCGCTGAATCGTGGAGAACCTCATCGCGCTGCTGATCGCGGCGCCCCTGCTCGGAGCGGCGGTCCTGCTGACCGGCGGCCGACGGCTGGACGCCGTCGGCCACTGGATCGGCACCCTGCTCGCCGGCGCCTCCTTCGTCTTCGGCGCCATCCTCTTCGCCGACCTGCTCGGCAAGGACGCGGAGCACCGCACGCTCACCCAGCACCTGTGGAGCTGGATCCCGGTCGAGGGCTTCCAGGCGGACGTCACCTTCCGCCTGGACCAGCTGTCCATGACGTTCGTGCTGCTGATCACCGGCGTCGGCTCCCTCATCCACCTGTACTCGATCGGGTACATGGAGCACGACGAGCGCCGCCGCCGCTTCTTCGGCTACCTGAACCTGTTCCTCGCGGCGATGCTCCTACTCGTCCTCGCCGACAACTACCTGCTGCTGTACGTCGGCTGGGAGGGCGTCGGTCTCGCCTCCTACCTGCTGATCGGCTTCTGGCAGCACAAGCCCAGCGCGGCCACCGCCGCCAAGAAGGCCTTCCTGGTCAACCGCGTCGGCGACATGGGCCTGTCCATCGCGATCATGCTGATGTTCACGACGTTCGGCACCTTCGCCTTCGGCCCGGTCCTCGGCAGCCACGAGAAGCCCGGACTCGTCACCGGCGCCTCCGAGGCCACGCTGACCGGCATCGCCCTGATGCTGCTGCTCGCCGCCTGCGGCAAGTCCGCCCAGGTGCCGCTCCAGTCCTGGCTCGGGGACGCGATGGAGGGCCCGACCCCGGTCTCGGCCCTCATCCACGCGGCGACCATGGTGACCGCGGGCGTCTACCTCATCGTCCGCTCCGCCAACATCTTCAACCTCGCGCCGGATGCCCAGCTCGTCGTCACCGTCGTCGGCGCGGTCACGCTCCTGTTCGGTGCGATCGTCGGTTGCGCGAAGGACGACATCAAGAAGGCGCTGGCCGGCTCGACCATGTCGCAGATCGGCTACATGGTCCTCGCCGCGGGACTCGGCCCCATCGGCTACGTCTTCGCGATCATGCACCTGGTGACGCACGGCTTCTTCAAGGCCGGGCTGTTCCTCGGCGCCGGTTCGGTCATGCACGGCATGAACGACGAGGTCGACATGAGGAAGTACGGCGGCCTCAGGAAGTACATGCCGGTCACCTTCGTGACGTTCGGCCTCGGCTATCTCGCCATCATCGGCTTCCCGGGCCTGTCCGGCTTCTTCTCCAAGGACAAGATCATCGAGGCGGCCTTCGCCAAGGGCGGCACCGAGGGCTGGATCCTCGGCGCCTGCGCCCTGCTGGGCGCGGCCATCACCGCCTTCTACATGACGCGCGTGATGCTGATGACGTTCTTCGGCGAGGAGCGCTGGCGCCGGTCCGAGACCCCGTCCCCGGCCGAGCCGAGCGTCGAACCGGCCGCGGAGACCCACGGCGAACACGCCGAGCCCCACCCGCACGAGTCCCCCAGGTCCATGACGATCCCGATGATCGTGCTGGCCTTCGGATCGGTCTTCGCGGGCGGCTTCTTCAGCATCGGCGACCGCTTCCTGCACTGGCTGGAGCCCGTCACCGGGCACAGCCACGGAGACGCGCCGATCAGCGCGGCCACCGTCACGGCGGCCACGGTCACCGTGATGGTCGTCGGTGTCACCATCGCCTGGCTCCAGTACGGCAGGCGGCCGGTCCCGGTCGTCGCCCCGCGCGGGTCCCTGCTCACCCGGGCCGCCCGGCGCGACCTGCTCCAGGACGACTTCAACCACGTCGTCCTGGTCCGCGGCGGCGAACACCTCACGCGATCCCTGGTCTACGTCGACCACACCCTGGTCGACGGAGTCGTCAACGGCACGGCGGCCTCGGTCGGCGGCCTCTCCGGGCGGATGCGCAAGCTCCAGAACGGCTTCGCGCGGTCGTACGCGGTCTCGATGTTCGGCGGTGCGGCCATCCTCGTCGCCGCGACCCTGCTGATGAGGGCGGTCTGATACCGATGTCCTTTCCTCTGCTGACAGCGACGGCGGTGCTCCCGGCGGTCGGGGCCATCGCCACGGCCGCCGTGCCGGCCGCGCGACGCACCGCCGCCAAGTGGCTGGCGCTGCTCGTCTCGCTCGCCACCCTCGCCCTCGCGATCACCGTCCTGGTCCGCTTCGACCCGGACGGCGCCCGCTACCAACTCACCGAATCCCACGCCTGGATCGCGGACTTCGGGGTCCGCTACGAACTCGGCGTGGACGGCATCGGGGTCGCGCTGCTCGCGCTGACCGCGCTGCTGATCCCGTTCATCATCCTGGCGGGCTGGCACGACGCCGACCCGCTGGAGACCGGAAGCAGGCGGTGGCGGCCGACGCAGGGCTTCTTCGCCCTGATCCTGGCCGTCGAGGCGATGGTGATCATCTCCTTCGAGGCCACCGACGTCTTCCTCTTCTACATCTTCTTCGAAGCCATGCTGATCCCGATGTACTTCCTCATCGGCGGCTTCGGGGACCGCGCCCACGCGGGCTCGGACGAGAACGCGGCGGCCCAACGCTCGTACGCCGCCGTGAAGTTCCTCCTCTACAACCTGGTCGGCGGGCTGATCATGCTGGCCGCGGTGATCGGCCTCTACGTGGTCGCCGGGAACTTCAGCCTCCAGGAGATCGCCGAAGCGCGCGCCAACGGCACGCTCGACATGGCGACCAACACCGAACGCTGGCTGTTCCTCGGGTTCTTCTTCGCCTTCGCGGTGAAGGCGCCCCTGTGGCCCCTGCACACCTGGCTGCCCAACGCGATGGGGGAGGCCACCGCCCCGGTCGCCGTCCTCATCACCGCGGTCGTCGACAAGGTGGGCACCTTCGCGATGCTCCGCTTCTGCCTCCAGCTCTTCCCGGAGGCCAGCAAGTGGGCCACACCCGCGATCCTCGTCCTCGCGCTGATCAGCATCGTCTACGGGGCGCTGCTCGCGGTCGGCCAGCGGGACATCAAGCGCCTGGTGGCGTACGCGTCGATCTCCCACTTCGGCTTCATCATCATGGGCATCTTCGCGATGACCAGCCAGGGCCAGTCCGGCGCCACGCTCTACATGGTCAACCACGGGATCTCGACGGCCGCGCTGATGCTGGTGGCCGGCTTCCTGATCTCGCGGCGCGGCTCGCGGCTCATCGCCGACTACGGCGGTGTCCAGAAGGTCGCCCCGGTGCTCGCCGGCACCTTCCTGATCGGCGGCCTCGCCACTCTCTCCCTGCCCGGGCTCGCGCCCTTCGTCAGTGAGTTCCTGGTCCTGGTCGGCACGTTCGCGCGCTACCCGGTGATCGGCATCATCGCCACCTTCGGCATCGTGCTCGCCGCGCTCTACACCCTCGTCCTCTACCAGCGGACGATGACGGGCCCGGTGAAGCCGGAGGTCTCCGCGATGCCCGACCTGCGGATGCGTGAGCTCGTGGTGGTCGCCCCCCTGGTCGTCCTGCTGATCTTCCTGGGCGTCTACCCGAAGCCGGTCACGGACATCGTGAACCCGGCGGTGAAGTCGACCATGTCCGACGTACACAAGAAGGACCCCAAGCCCGAGGTGGAGGCGGCCAAGTGAGCGCAGTAGCCGTCCACAGCCTGTGGACAACCGCGGCCGACCCGATCTCGAAGATCGACGCGCCGAAGATCGAATACGGGCAATTGTCGCCCACCCTGATCGTCGTGGGCGCGGCGATCATCGGAGTGCTGGTCGAGGCCTTCGTCCCGCGCAAGTCCCGTTACTACGCCCAGCTGTTCGTGTCCGTCGTAGCGCTGTGCGCCGCCTTCGCGGCGGTCGTGGCGCTCGCCGCCGACGGATACGCCACCACCAAGGCCGGCATCGCCGCCATGGGCGCGATCGCCGTCGACGGACCGGCCCTGTTCCTCCAGGGCACGATCCTGCTGGCGGGCCTCGTCGGCCTGTTCACCTTCGCCGAGCGGCGCCTCGACCCCGAGACGCACGGCAGCAGGGTCGACTCCTTCGCCGCCCAGGCCGCGTCCGTGCCGGGCAGCGACAGCGAGAAGTCCGCCGTCAAGGCCGGGTTCACCACCACCGAGGTGTTCCCGCTGCTGCTCTTCGCGATCGCCGGCATGCTGATCTTCCCGGCGGCCAACGACCTGCTGACGCTGTTCGTGGCCCTGGAGGTCTTCTCGCTGCCGCTGTACCTGCTGTGCGCCCTGGCCCGCCGCAAGCGGCTCATGTCGCAGGAGGCCGCGGTCAAGTACTTCCTGCTCGGCGCGTTCGCCTCCGCGTTCACCCTCTTCGGCATCGCCCTGCTCTACGGCTACGCGGGCTCGGTGTCCTACGGCACCATCGCGCGCGTCGTCGACGGCACCGTCGCCACCGTGGACCCGGCGCTCGCCGACACCATGGGCAACGACGCGCTCCTGCTGATCGGCGCCGCGATGATCGTCATGGGCCTGCTGTTCAAGGTCGGCGCCGTCCCGTTCCACATGTGGACCCCGGACGTCTACCAGGGCGCGCCCACCCCGGTCACCGGCTTCATGGCGGCGGCGACCAAGGTGGCCGCCTTCGGCGCGCTGCTGAGGATCCTCTACGTCGTGCTGCCGGGCCTGCGCTGGGACTGGCGGCCCGTCATGTGGGCCGTCGCGATCGTCACCATGCTCGGCGGCGCCATCGTCGCGATCACCCAGACCGACATCAAGCGCCTGCTGGCGTACTCGTCGATCGCGCACGCCGGATTCATCCTCGCGGGTGTCATCGCGACCACGCCGGACGGGGTGTCGTCCGTCCTCTTCTACCTGGCCGCGTACTCCTTCGTGACGATCGGCGCCTTCGCGGTCGTCACCCTGGTCCGCGACGCCGGGGGCGAGGCCACCCACCTGTCCAAGTGGGCGGGACTGGGCCGGCGGTCCCCGCTGGTGGCGGCCGTGTTCGCGGTGTTCCTGCTGGCCTTCGCCGGCATCCCGCTGACCAGCGGCTTCGCCGGGAAGTTCGCCGTGTTCAAGGCGGCGGCCGAGGGCGGGGCGGCCCCGCTGGTCGTCGTCGGTGTGATCTCGTCCGCGATCGCCGCGTTCTTCTACATCCGCGTGATCGTGCTGATGTTCTTCAGCGAGCCCCGGCCGGAGGGGCCGACGGTCGCCGTGCCGTCACCGCTGACGATGACGGCGATCGCGGTCGGCGTCGCGGTCACGCTCGTCCTGGGTGTGGCACCGCAGTACTTCCTGGACCTGGCCAACCAGGCGGGAGTGTTCGTGCGCTGACCGGCGGCGTTCTCGGGCGAGGGGCCCGGTTCTCTCCAAGGGAGCCGGGCCCTTTGCGCGCGCTCAGGTGACCAGATCGGTCCAGTCGATGTCGGCGAGCCAGCTGGGCTCGGGTGCCGTGCTCGGGGCCGACGCCGGAGCACACGTCACATCGGGGTCCGTCGGGTTGAAGAGCCCGCTGGGGTTCGTCCGGTAGATCCAGGCGTGCAAGGTGTAACTGGAACCCACGCCGGGCACATCGGCCGGTCCCTGGAACTCCTGGCCGAACATCGTCGGCCTGGTCACCCCGGACCCCGCGGGCACGATCCACTCCACCCCCAGCAGCCGGCGCCCGTGCGGACCGTCGTCGTACAGAAGCGCCGCGGGCCGCTCCGGGTCGGTCTCCCCGACGTTGTCCGCGTTGACGTAGTGGTAGCCCATGCCGGGCACACAGGGCGAGGGCACGAAGCCGTCGGCGACGGCGAGCGGCGCATAGCCGTACGCGCCGGTGGCCGTGTACGTGGGGGTCAGGTCCGTCCAGACCGACGGGGCCGGGTCGGCCGCCTGGGCCGGGACGGCGGACAGCGAGAGGGCCGCGGCGGCCGCGAGGGTGAGGGCTGCCTTCAGGGGCCGAGGGGCCATGAGGTTCTCCTTGAACGCGTGAGCAGTACGGGACGCGCGTGAGCAGTGCGGGACGGGGAGACACGCACACGCGGGACACGCCGTCGGCCGGGAGGGACGGACCGCACCGGCCCGCCCCAGCAGCATCTCCTCGCCTCGAACGAGTGCGCCATGTGACAGCGGCCGAACGAATGACCTTGGTCCGCCGGCGAACCGCCACGGGGCCGGCCTGTGGATAACTCCGGCGGTGTCGGTGCGGACCCCTATCGTGGAAGCAGTGGTCGAGGGACGACGTACGGGGGACGGGACGATGGGCGCGACAGGCGCGATGGGCGGGATCAGCGAGATGCCAGGGATCACCGGGACACCGGCCGACAGCGACAGCGACAGCGAGGCCTTGGCCACGCTCCACCGGGTCTTCGGATACGACGCCTTCCGCGGCGAACAGGAAGAGATCATCGAGCATGTGGTGGCCGGCGGGGACGCCGTCGTCCTCATGCCGACCGGCGGCGGCAAGTCGCTCTGCTACCAGATCCCCTCCCTGGTCAGACCCGGCACGGGCATCGTCGTCTCACCGCTCATCGCCCTGATGCAGGACCAGGTCGACGCCCTCAGGGCACTCGGCGTGCGCGCCGGGTTCATGAACTCCACGCAGGACTTCGACGAGCGGCGCGTGGTCGAGGCCGAGTTCCTCGCCGGCGAACTCGACCTGCTCTACCTGGCCCCGGAGCGGCTGCGCCTCGACGCCACCCAGGATCTCCTGTCCCGCGGCAAGATCGCCGTCTTCGCCATCGACGAGGCCCACTGCGTCTCCCAGTGGGGCCACGACTTCCGGCCCGACTACCTGACCCTGTCGGTGCTCGGGCAGCGCTGGCCCGACGTCCCCCGGATCGCCCTCACCGCGACGGCCACCCGGGCCACCCACGAGGAGATCACCCAGCGACTGGACATGCCGACGGCCCGGCACTTCGTGGCCAGCTTCGACCGGCCCAACATCCAGTACCGGATCGTGCCCAAGAGCGACCCCAAGAAGCAGCTGCTGGCCTTCCTCCGGGAGGAACACGCGGGCGACGCGGGCATCGTGTACTGCCTCTCCCGCAAGTCGGTGGAGGCCACCGCCGAGTTCCTCTCACGCAACGGCATCGAGGCGGTCCCCTACCACGCGGGCCTCGACGCGGGCACCCGCGCCGCCCACCAGTCCCGCTTCCTGCGCGAGGACGGCCTGGTGGTGGTGGCGACCATCGCCTTCGGCATGGGCATCGACAAGCCGGACGTCCGTTTCGTCGCCCACCTCGACCTGCCCAAGTCCGTCGAGGGCTACTACCAGGAGACCGGCCGCGCCGGCCGTGACGGCCTAGCCTCCACCGCCTGGATGGCCTACGGCCTCAACGACGTCATACAGCAGCGCAAGATGATCCAGTCCAGCGAGGGCGACGAGGCGTTCCGGCGCCGGGCCGCCGCCCACCTGGAATCCATGCTCGCGCTGTGCGAGACCTCTCAGTGCCGGCGCGGTCAGCTCCTCAACTACTTCGGCCAGGAGCCCGAGCCGACGGGCTGCGGCAACTGCGACACCTGCCTGACCCCGCCCGAGACCTGGGACGGCACGGTCGCCGCCCAGAAGGTGCTGTCCACGGTGGTGCGGCTCCAGCGGGAGAGGGGACAGAAGTTCGGCGCGGTGCAGATCGTCGACATCCTGCTCGGCAAACGCACCGGCAAGGTCATCCAGTTCGACCACGACCAGCTGTCCGTGTTCGGCATCGGAGAGGAACTCACCGAGGGCGAATGGCGGGGCGTCGTACGGCAGTTGCTCGCCCAGGGACTCCTCGCGGTCGAGGGGGACTACGGCACGCTGGTGCTGACCGAGGCCAGCGGGACGGTGCTGCGGCGCGAGCGGGAGGTGCCGCTGCGCAAGGAACCGAAGAAGCCCGCGACCGCCAAGTCGAATACCTCGTCCGGCCGGGGCAGGGCCAAGGCCGCGGTGGCCGAACTGCCCGAGGCGCTGGTCCCCGCGTTCGAGGCGCTGCGGGCCTGGCGCGCCGAGCAGGCACGGGAGCAGGGCGTCCCGGCGTACGTCATCTTCCACGACGCCACGCTCAGGGAGATCGTCACGGCGTGGCCCACGTCCGTGACACAGCTCGGTTCCGTCGGTGGCGTCGGCGAGAAGAAGCTGGCGACGTACGGGGAGGGCGTGATCGAGGTCCTCGCCGGACTGGCGGACGGCGGGACCGGGGGTGGCGGGACGGCCGACGGTGGGGCGGTCGGCGCGGGGACGGCCGACACCGGCCACGCTTCGCAGGCACCGGGCCGGGCTACGGGCCCGGACCCGGACCCGGACCCCGGAGCCGACCACTGGCCCGAGATGGACGCGGCCCCGGAGCCCGAGGACGACTGGATGTAGCCGACTCGACGTGCCGTCGCAGGACTCCGGCGTGAGGCCTGGCAGCGCGCGTCGGCCTCACCTCCCGTCACAAGGCGCGCGCCGCATACGCCCTGACGTCCGCGTCCGGGTCCGTCGTCGCCGTGGCCAGGGCCGCGCGGGCGTCCTCGGTGGCCGAGTGGCGGGTCAGGGCCAGGACGGCGGCCTTGCGGACGTCCGCGTTGGGGTCGGCGAGGGCCTTGGCGAGGGCCGGGACCGCCACCTCCGGGTCGGCGGCGGAAAGGGCCGTCGCGGCACCCGAGCGGACCTGCCAGGCGGCGGCCGACAGGGCGGTCACGGCACGGGCGGCGAGCGCCGGCGGGCAGCCGGTCGTGCCCAGCGCTCCAAAGGCGGCCCCCTGGACCAGCGCGTCGGCGTCCTCGGTGAGCCGGGTCAGGGCGTCCAGGACGGCGTCCAGCGGGCGTTGGGCCCACACCGTCGCCAGTGCCTTGGCGAACGTCACCCGGACCTCGCGGGACGGGTCGGCGGTGGCGGCGCGGGCCAGTTCCGTCGCCGCGTCCACCGAGACCAGGGCACGGACGGCCTCGATGCGGACGGGGATGTCCGCGTCGGTCAGGGCCCCGGTGAAGAGTTCCGTGTCACCGAGGCGCAGGGCGCGCAGCACATCGAGGGCGGCGGTGCGGACCACGGGGTCCGGTTCGGTCAGAGCGGCGGCGAGGCCGTCGCGCAGGGCGGGTTCGGGCGGGAGCGTCTCGACGAGTTCGCGCAGGGACGCGGCCGCGGCGGCGCGGACCTCGGAGGCGGGGTCGCGCAGTGCCTCGGCGAGGGCGGGGCCGGTGCCCGGCGGCAGCGTCTCGGTCAGCACGGCGACGGCCTCGCGCCGGACGGCGGGCGCCGGGTCGGTCAAGTAGGGCCGCAGTGCGTCGAGTTCGGGCTGTTCCTCGGCGAGGGCCACGAGTTCGAGGAGGCGGGTGGGGGAGTTCACCGCTCCTGCCTCCACCTTTACCGCGGCTCCTGCCTCCACCTCCACAGCGGCTTCCACCGCCACCGCCACCCCGGTCTCCACGGCCACCGGCGCCCGATCCCGGCCCCCCGCCGTGGCCACCTGCTCCGGGTGCACCTCGCCGAGGTGCCGGGAGGGGCCGCCGACCGGGGTGAACTCGTCGATCGGGACCAGGTAGGGGGCCACCGGACGGGCCGTGAACTCCATCGCGCCGGAGGGGGACTTGTGCAGGTCGAGGTGGTGGAACCAGGAGTCGTCGTCGCGCCGGGGGTGGTCGAGGCGGTCGTGGTAGAGGCCCCAGCGGGACTCCGTGCGGGCCAGGGAGGCGCGCGCGGCCATCTCCGCGCAGTCGCGGATGAAGGTGACCTCGGCGCAGCGCATCAGTTCGTGCGGGGTGTGCGCGCCCATCGCGGCGATGTCGTCCCGCATCCGCTCGAAGTGCTCCAGGGCCAGGGACAGCCGGGCGCCGGACTTCGGCGGTGCCACGTAGTCGTTCACGAAGCGGCGCAGCTTGTACTCGACCTGGGGCTGGGGCGGGCCGTCCGGATTGCGCAGCGGACGGTAGATCAGTTCGTGCGCCGCGCGGAGCTGGTCGGTCGGCAACTCGCCCTCGTAGGGCGTGTACTGGGAGGCGTCCGCGCCCGCGAGGTCGCCGAAGACGAACGCGCCGATCATGTAGTTGTGAGGGACGCAGGCGAGGTCGCCGGCGGCGTAGAGGCGGGGGACGGTCGTCCGGGCGTGGTCGTCCACCCGTACGCCGGAGGCCGAGTGGCCGCCGCACAGGCCGATCTCGGAGATGTGCATCTCGATGTCGTGGGTGCGGTAGTCGTGGCCGCGGCCTTCGTGGAAGGTGCCGCGGGTGGGCCGCTCGGTGGAGTGCAGGATCGACTCCAGGGACGCGATCGACTCCTCGGGCAGGTGGCTCAGCTTCAGGTACACCGGGCCCCGGTCGGAGGCGACCTCGGCCGCGAACTCGGCCATCATCTGGCCGGACCAGTAGTCGGAGTCGACGAAGCGTTCGCCGTGCCGGTTGACCTGGTAGCCGCCGAAGGGGTTGGCGACGTAGGCGCAGGCGGGACCGTTGTAGTCCTTGATCAGCGGGTTGATCTGGAAGCACTCGATGCCGGTGAGCTCGGCGCCCGCGTGGTAGGCCATGGCGTAGCCGTCGCCGGCGTTGGTCGGGTTCTCGTACGTGCCGTACAGGTAGCCGGAGGCGGGCAGGCCCAGGCGGCCGCAGGCGCCGGTGGCGAGGACGACCGCGCCCGCGCGGACCGTGACGAACGCGCCGGTGCGCGTGTTGAAGCCGACCGCGCCCACGGCCCGCCCGTCATCCGGAGCCGTCAGCACCCGTACCGGCATCACCCGGTTCTCGATACGGATCCTCTCCCGCATCTCGCGCCGCCGCAGCTGCCGGTAGAGGACCTTCTTGACGTCCTTGCCCTCGGGCATCGGCAGGACGTAGGAGCCGGAGCGGTGGACCTGGCGGACCGCGTAGTCGCCGTGTTCGTCCTTCTCGAACTTCACGCCGTACGACTCCAGGCGCTGCACCATGCCGAAGCCGCGGGTGGCGGTCTGGCGGACGGTGGACTGGTCGACGATGCCGTCGTTGGCGCGGGTGATCTCGGCGACGTAGTCGTCGGGTTCGGCGCGGCCGGGGATGACCGCGTTGTTGACGCCGTCCATCCCCATGGCGAGGGCGCCCGAGTGCCGGACGTGCGCCTTCTCCAACAGGAGCACGTCCGCGCCGTGCTCGGCGGCGGTCAGGGCGGCCATGGTGCCGGCGGTGCCGCCGCCGATGACGAGGACGTCGCAGCGGATCTCCTCGGCGTCGGTGAGGGCGGGGATCTCCAGGGGCGTGGTCGAGGAGGAGGTGGTCACCGGGGGGCCTTTCAGGTACCGAGCGAGGAGAGGACGTCGCGCCGCAGTGCCAGGCGCGCGGGATTGTCGTGCGCCGACCGGTCGCGGGGGCGGGGGACGTCGCGTACGGCGGTGAGGCGGCCGCCGCCGAGGAGGGCGACGCGGTCGCCGAGGAAGAGGGCCTCGTCGACGTCGTGGGTGACGAAGACGACCGTGGCGCCGGTGCCCCGGAGCACCTCGACCAGCAGGTCCTGCATGCCGGCGCGGGTCTGGGCGTCGAGGGCGCCGAAGGGTTCGTCCATGAGGACGGCCCGGGGTGCTCCGGCGAGCGCGCGGGCCAGTTGGGCGCGCTGGCGCTGCCCGCCGGAGACGCGGTGCGGCAGGTGTCCGGCGCGGTCGGCGAGTCCGACGCGGTCGAGCCAGGTCCCGGCCTGGGCACGGCGTTCGGCGCGGGGCAGGCCCTTGACGGCGAGGGGGAGTTCGACGTTGGCGCGCAGGGTGCGCCAGGGCAGCAGGGCGTCCTCCTGGAAGACGAGGGCGCGGTCGGCGCCGGGGCCGGTCAGGGGGCGGCCGTCCTGGGTGATCTCGCCGGCCAGCAGGGGGAGGAGACCGGCCAGGGTGCGCAGCAGCGTGGACTTGCCGCAGCCGGAGGAGCCGACGACGGTGAGGATCTCGCCGGGGGCGATGTCGAGGCCGACGCCGGTGACCACGGGGGCGTCCGGGCGGCCGAGGGTGGCGTCGCGCAGGGTGAGGCGGGTGCCGTGCGCGGACTCGGATGCGCTCGCCGCCCTGGGAGCGGGCCTGCGGGTGGTGTCAGACGAGGTGCTCATCACGTGCCTCCTCGGTCTTCGGGGTGGTCGCAGGGGTGCCGGGGGCCCCGGCGGTGACGGCCGTGACGGCGACGCGGGCGCTCCGGGGCCGCCCCCCGGTGTCGTACGACGTCCTCGGCAGCCAGCGCGTCAGGCGGCGCCCCAGCAGCTCCACGGCGGTGGAGGTGAGCCAGCCGAGGACGCCGATGGTGACCATGCCGACGAAGACGCCCGCGTAGTTGACGACGGTGTAGTCCTGCCAGGTGCGGTAGCCGACGCCGTACTGTCCGGAGATCATCTCGGCGGAGATCACACAGATCCAGGAGACGCCGATGCCGACGGACAGGCCGCCGAAGATGCCGGGCAGGGCGCCCGGCAGGACGACCGAGGCGAGGATCCGCCACCGGCCGCCGCCCATGGTCAGCACCGCCTCCTCCCACACCGGGGTCAGCGCGCGGACGGCGTGCCGGGTGGAGACCAGGACGGGGAAGAAGGCGGCGGTGCAGGTGATGAAGACGATGCCCTGCTCGTTGGAGGGGAACAGGAGGATCGCGACCGGGACCAGGGCGATCGCGGGGACCGGCCGGATCACCTCCAGGACCGGTCCGAGCAGGTCCTCGGCGAGACGGGAGCGGGCCACGAGCACGCCGGTGGCCACGCCGAGCACCGCGGCGAGGAGGAAGCCGGTGAGGATGCGGGTCAGGCTGTCGGTGAGGTCGGTCCAGTAGTCGGGTCCTGACAGCCGCTCGGCGAAGGCGCGGGCCACGTCGGCGACCGTGGGGAACTGCGAGAAGCGCAGCCACAGGTCGATGTCCAGGCTGGTCAGCAGCTGCCACACACCGAGGGCGGCCGCCGGCGAGGCCGCCCTGAGCGCGTACCGGCCGGCTTTCGGCAGGGGCCGCCTCGGGAAGGGACGCCGGCCCGCAGCCACAGGCCCGCCCCCTGCCCGACGCCGGCTGACCGACGGACGCCCGCTCACGACGCCTGCTCCAGTGCCTGCGCGTAGGTGACGGTCCGGGCTCCGGCGTGTGCGCCGACGTAGGCTCGCGCGGTCTCCGGGGCGACGAAGGGCAGCAGCCGGTCGCCGTCGGCCACCCAGACCGCCTTGTCGGCGAACCAGAGGGTGCCGGTGGTGGCGTCCGGGACGTAGGCGGCGCGGATGCCGTTCTGGTGCGCGGAGACGTACTTCAGCAGTTCCACGGGCGTCTTGAAGCTCTGTGTCTCGGTGGCGCCCCTGGGCCAGACCTCGCTCGCGGAGGCGGCCGGGGCGGCGGCGAGGCGCTTGGCGTACCCGGAGCCGAGGGCCTTCCTGACGTAGTGGTCGTCGACGAAGGCGTCCACGTCGATGTCGCCGGTGAGCTTGGCCGCCTTCAGGACCGAGACGTCCTGCTTCAGGGCGGAGACCAACTGGGGCTTGAGGGCGGGGTCGAAGGTGGAGATGCCGTGGGCGCCGTTGTAGAGGTAGACGACCTCGGGGGGCAGGCCGGTGGCCTTGGCGACCGACTCGGCGGCGGCGACCGGGTACGCGTCGAGGTAGTCGGTGGCCTCGGCCTGGGCCTTGAGGAACGCCTCCAGGACCGCGGGGCGCTGCTCGGCGAAGTCCTCGCGGGCGGTGACGCCGTGGAAGGTGGGCAGGTTCAGCTCGGCACCGTCGTAGAGCGCCTTCGCCTTGCCCTGGTAGGTGAGGAGTCCGGGCCAGGCGACGAACTGGGAGAGTGCGTCGGTGCTGCCCGCCGACAGGGCCGAAGCACCCACGGCGGGCTGCTGGTTGAGCTTCTCGATGCCCTTGTCGGGGTCGATGCCGGCCCGCTGGAGGGCGCGTACGAGGGTGCCGTCGGCGGCGGAGCCGACGCTGGTGGAGACCTTCCTGCCCTTCAGGTCCCCCAGGGAGGCGAGCTTCGAGTCCGGGGCGGTGACGATGGTGTTGAGGCCGCCGCGGAGGTTGTAGCCGGTGACGGAGACCAGGTGGGTCGGCTTGCCGAGCTGCTTGCCGCGGGCCGCGTTGATGAGCAGCGGGAAGTCGCCCATCGAGCCGATGTCGATCTTCCCCGCGGTCATCTGGGCGGTGATGGGGGCGCCCGTGGCGTAGTCCTGCCAGTCGACCTTGTAGGTCCTGCCGTCGTGCAGCGCGTCGAGTTCCTTCTCGAAGTAGCCGAGGGAGCGCAGCAGGGTGCCGGCGGTGACGGTGTTGATGGTCTTGGACTGGTAGCCGACGGTGACGGTGACCGTGGTGCTGTCACCGGCCTGGGCGCTGCCACAGGCTGTCAGCGGTGAGAGCAGCAGGAAGGTGGCGACAACTGGTTTGATCTTCATGGGAGTTCGGGACCTCTCACCGGAGCAGATAGGGCATGTTGACCGTGACGGCTCCAGTGGGACAGCGGGCCGCGCACGGGCCGCAGTACCAGCACTCGTCGACGTGCATGTAGGCCTTGCCGCTGCTGGTGTCGATCGCCAGGGAGTCCAGCGGGCACATGTCCACGCAGAGCGTGCAGCCGTCGATGCACTTCGACTCGTCGATGGTCACGGGCACATCGGCCCGCTGGGGCGCCAAGGGCATGGCTGTCTCCAGGAAACGGCTCGGAAAGAGGTCAGAGGGAGCGGCGCAGTTGGCCGCTCATGGTGATGCGGTCGCCGCGGAAGCGGATGAACTCCAGGTCGACGGGGCGGCCGTCTGCGAGGTGGGTGAGGCGTTCCAGCATCAGGACGGCCGCGCCGCGCGGGGCCTCCAGTACGGCGGCGGAGTGGGCGTCCGCGTTGACGGCCTCCAGGGTGATCTCGGCGTGGCCGAGGCCCTGGCCGGTGATCGTCTCCAGGAGCCGGAAGACGTCGGTGTTCTCGAGGTCGGCGCCGAGCAGGGCGGTCCCGATGTCGAGGGGGATGTAGGTGAGGTCGAGGGAGAGGGGCAGGCCGTTCAGCCGGCGCAGCCGCTCGATGTAGAGGACGTCGGTGCCGGGCGCGACCTTCAGACGCTGGGCCACCGGGTGCGGGGCGGGGGCGGGGCCCATGGTGCGGACCTCGTTGGTGACCGTGCCGTGTTCGTGGAGGGTTTCCGCGAGGCCCATCAGACGGTCCAGGCCGTGGGGGTACTTCTGGCCGACGACGACGGTGCCGACGCCGGGGTGCCGGGCGACGAGTCCTTCCGCGCGGAGCAGGTCCAGGGCTTGGCGGACCGTGTTGCGGGAGGCGCGGTAGTCGGTGGCGAGGACGCTCTCGTGGGGGAGGGTGCCGCTGTCGAACCCCCCGCTGAGGATCTGGTGGCGCAGCAGATCGGCCAGCTGCCGCGCCTGGTCCGCACGCAGCCGGCGCCGGGCCCGGGCGGCGACGGTGGTCGCTCCTTGGCCGGCGTGGTCCCGGATACGGTCGGTGGAGGGCATGGCTGGAACCATACCGAGCAGGTAGGAAAAGGAGTGTTGCCGCTTTGTTGCGCCACCTGACGGGGTGACGGATACCCGCCTGAGCTGCGCTGATGCCCGCTGTGGGGTGAGATGTGCCACCTGATGGCGAAGGCGAAGGGGGAGGTCACTCACTCAGGGGCGCGGGGAACTGCGCGACAAGCCCCCACCGGCCGGCAGCCGACGAAACAACCCTTACGCCAGCGCAGACAACCCAGGCCCAAAAACGATCAGCAACGGCAACAACGGCACCAGCGCAGCCGTCGCAGACGTAAGCGCCCTCTGCCGCCGCAACAACCTCGGCGGCGGCTCCAGCAACCGGTCCACCCGCTCACCCAGCAACCGATGACTGGACGCACACGACAGCACCCCCCGGTGCTGGTTCAGCGTGATCAGCGCGAGCGCCGTCGTCAGATGCCCGCACCGCCGCGACGCGGTGTCGTCCGCCGCCAGCTCCACCAACCGGTGCGTCTGGTCGCAGAAGTGGGCGAACAGCGGCACCCGCGGGAACCCCGTGGCCAGCGCCGTCGACAGATGCAGCAGCCAGTCGTGGCGGGCCCGCGCGTGCCCCCGCTCATGGGTGAGGACGGCGTCCAGCTGATGGTCGGTGAGCCGGTGCAGCGCCCCCGTGGTGACGATCAGCTGCGGCGGGCTCCCCGGCATCCACCACGCGTCCGGGTACTCGTCCTCCAGGACCAGCAGCGGCCCGCGCTCCAGCGTCCCGAGTCCCGGCGGCAGATCCGGTGCCCGCTCCCGCAGTTGCGCCCGCGCGGCGCCCCGGCGGCGCCGGGTCTCGACCAGCTCGCGGGCCAGCATCGCCGTCGTCCAGGCCGCCCCCGCCGCCAGCAGCAGCGTCGAGACGACCGCCCAGACCGGCGCCGCCGAGAGGTCGTACGCCGCGGTCACGGCGGGCGGTGCCGGGGCGAACACATGGTCGCGGACCGTGTGGAAGACGGCGGCCGCCCCGAGGACCAGCGCGGCGAGGCAGCACAGCAGCACGGTGGCGACCAGGCACTGCCACACCCACAGGCCGACCACCGGTTCCCGTTCGGGCCAGGCGGCCCGGGTGAGCGCGCGCGGCACCGGCACGGCGGCCGCCAGGGCGACGGTGCTCAGCAGGAGCAGGCAGAGTGTCATGCCACGGGCTCCGGATCCTGATCGGAGGCAGGGGAGGGTGGGGCTGGGTGACGAGGTGCTGCGGGGGCGGTCGCGACGCGTCCCACGCGGACCCCCCGCGGCCAGTATGCCGTGAGGAGGCCTCCCGCGGCAGGACTCGAACAGTCCCAACCGCCCCGGACGCACCTTTCTGACACCCCCGGCACCTCGGCGCCCCCCCGC
>NZ_KQ948734.1:154461-997050 GCF_001514195.1 Streptomyces griseorubiginosus
GCACCCCCGCCGCCCTCCCACCCCCGCACCCCTCACCTCAGCTCACCTCACCGGTCGCCCGGCACCACCCGTCCCACCACGTCCCCCAGGCCCACCCGGGCCCCGCCCGGGCCGGGTGCCCACGCCGACAGGGTCACCACGTCCCCGTCCTCCAGGAACGTCCGCTTGCCGTCCGGGAGTTCCAGCACGTCCCGGCCGTTCCAGGTCAGCTCCAGCAGGGAACCCCGCTCGTCCGCCGTGGGCCCGCTCACCGTCCCGGAGCCGTACAGGTCGCCGGTGCGCAGCGACGCCCCGTTCACCGTCATGTGCGCCAGCTGCTGGGCGGCGGTCCAGTACATGGTGGCGAACGGCGGCCGGGACACCTCGTGTCCGTTGATCGCGACGGACATCCGCAGGTCGTAGCCGCCCGGCTCGACCTCGGGGACCGTGTCGTCCAGATAGGGAAGGAGTTCGTGCGTGCGCTCCGGCGGGGCCAACCGTGCCTCCTCCAGCGCGTCCAGCGGGGTGATCCACGCGGACACCGAGGTGGCGAAGGACTTGCCGAGGAACGGGCCGAGGGGGACGTACTCCCAGGCCTGGACGTCCCGCGCCGACCAGTCGTTGAGCAGGCACAGCCCGAAGACGTGCTCGCGGAAGTCGCCGAGCCCGACCGGCCGGCCCAGTGCGGACGGGACGCCGACCACGAAGCCGACCTCCGCCTCGATGTCGAGCTTCACCGACGGCCCGAAGACGGGAGCGGCGTCGGCGGGAGTCTTCCGCTGGCCGGAGGGCCGTACGACATCCGTGCCGGACACCACCACCGTGCCCGAGCGGCCGTGGTAACCGATCGGCAGGTGCTTCCAGTTGGGGGTCAGTGCCTCGCCGTCGGGGCGGAAGATCTGCCCGACGTTGCGGGCGTGGTTCTCGGAGGCGTAGAAGTCGACGTAGTCCGCGACCTCGAACGGCAGGTGCAGTTCGACCGAGGGCAGCGGGTGCAGGAAGTCCGCGATCACCTCCTGGTGGGCCGGCACCGTCACCCATGCCGTCAGCGCCCGCCGTACGTCCGACCAGGCCGTGCGGCCCGCCGCGAGCAGCGGGCCCAGGGTGGGCCGGGCCAGCAGGTCGGCGTACGGGGAGCCCAGCGCGCCGGCCGCCGCGCCCGCGTCCAGGACGTGGTCGCCGAGCCGTACGCCGACGGTCCGTGGCGAGGAGGGGGTGGAGAAGACGCCGTAGGGGAGGTTGTGGGGGCCGAAGGGGTCGCCCTCGGGGACATCGAAGGGGGGCATGGGGTGCTGCCTCACTCTCGAACGCGCGGTGCCGGTGGTCGCGCCACACGTTACGGCGGAGCCACTGTTGGCGGGAGTGTCTGAAGGGTTGGCGATGTGGCCAAAGAGTTGGCAATGTCCCGTTAAGGGACGGTCGGAGTGGACCATTCCGGCTTAGCGTCCTTTGCGAGACACGGACGGGATGGGTGGGGTCGCGTCCGTCGGGGGACGCGTGGGGGGACCGTGGCCAGGAGTTCGAGCAGTGTGCCCTTCGAGGCCGACACCGAAGTACCGGCCTTGATCGTCAAGTTCGGCGACTACCCGCTGCACCACGGCGGCGTGGGCGCCATCCGCAGTCTGGGCCGCCTCGGCGTGCCCATGTACGCGATCACCGAGGACCGTTGGACGCCCGCGGCCGTCTCCCGCTACCTCACCCGCGCCTTCGTCTGGCCGACCACCGGCACCGAGGACCCGGGGCGGCTGGTCGAGGGACTGATCCGGATCGGGCGCCGCATCGGCCGCCCCGCCGTCCTCGTGCCGACCGACGAGGAGGCCGCGGTCCTGATCGCCGAGCACCGCCGGGACCTGTGCGGCCGCTTCCTCTTCCCGGGCGTGGAAGCCGGTCTGCCGCGCCGCCTTGCCAGCAAACAGGGCCTGCACGAGCTGTGCGTGGAGCACGGCATCGCCAGTCCCGAGGCCGCCTTCCCGCAGTCGTACGACGACATCGTGGCCTTCGCCGAGAAGGCCCGCTTCCCCGTGGTGGCCAAGAACCGCGAGGCGTTCGTACGGCGCACGCGGCCCGCGGTGGGCGGCACCACCCGCATCGCCACCCGCGAAGGGCTGCTCGCCCTCGCCCGTGACTGGGGCGAGCGGCCCGGGGTGATCCTCCAGGAGTACCTGCCCCGGGAGGACGCCGAGGACTGGATCGTGCACGCCTACTTCGACGCCGACTCCACCCCGCTGGCCCTGTTCACCGGCGTCAAGGTGCGCTCCTGGCCGCCGCACGCGGGCATGACGGCCAACGCCTACGTCGTCGACAACCCCGAACTCGCGGACCTCGCCGCGCGTTTCGTCAAACAGCTCGGCTACACCGGCATCATCGACCTCGACCTGCGCTTCGACCGGCGCGACGGCCAGTACAAACTCCTCGACTTCAACCCCCGCATGGGCGCCCAGTTCCGGCTCTTCGAGAGCGAGTCGGGGGTGGACGTCGTCCGCGCCATGCACCTGGACCTGACCGGGCGGGCCGTCCCGGAGGGCGAACAGCGGGCCGGACACCGCTATGTCGTGGAGAACATCGACCTGCCCGCCCTGCTGGCCTACCGCCGCAGCGGCTATACGACCCCGCACGCGCCGAAGCGGCCCAGCGGGACCGAACTGGCCTGGCTCGCGGGTGACGACCCGCTGCCGTTCCTCACCATGCTCGGCCGCTTCGTGCGGCCAGGCGCCAAGCACCTCTACCAGCTGTGGCGCACCAACCGCCGCGGCGGCCTGACCAGTTGACCAGCAGCTCCACCACGAAGTGACGAAGTGAACGTCCTGGGGAGGGACTTCGTGATCCATCCGGTAGCAGTCATCGGCGCCGGGCCCTTCGGCCTGTCCACCGCGGCCCATCTGCGGGCGCGCGGCATACCCGTGCGCGTCTTCGGCGACCCCATGGTCAGCTGGCGCGACCACATGCCCGCGGGCATGCTCCTCAAGTCCACCCCGGCCGCCTCCAGCCTGGACGCGCCCCAGCCCGGACACACCCTCGCCGACTACTGCGACGCGGCGGGCATCCCGCGGCTGGTCACGGACGAGGACATCATCCCCGTGGAGACCTTCATCGCCTACGGCCAGTGGTTCCAGCGGCAGCTGGTACCCGGACTGGAGCAGGTGCGGGTGGTCTCCGTGGACCGCAGCGAACAGGGCGGCTTCCAGCTCAAGCTCGACTCCGGGGAGTCCTTCACCGCACGGGCCGTGGTCGTCGCCACCGGGCTGTCGGGCCTGTCCCACCTGCCCCCGGAACTGGCCGCCGCGGCCCCCGACGGCCCCGCCCCCATCGCCCCGCTCTCGCACAGCTCCCAGCACCACGACCTCACCCGGTACGCGGGCAAGGAGCTGATCGTCGTCGGCGCCGGCCAGTCCGCCCTGGAGACCGCCGCCCTCGCCGCGGAGGCCGGCGCGCAGGTCAGGGTGGTCGCCCGCGGACACGGCCGGGTGGCCTTCGGTGCGCCCCCGTGGCGGCAGCCGAGGCTGCGCCCCGAGTCGCCGTTCGGCCGCGCCTGGTCGCTGTGGGCCCTGACCTACTACCCGCACCCCTACCGTCTGCTCCCCGAGAGCACCCGCCACTACCTGGTGCGCCGGGTCCTCGGCCCGCTCGGCGCGTGGTGGCTGCGCGACCGCTTCGAGGGCAAGGTCCAGGTCACCGAGGTGGACCGGATCGTCACCGCGGACGGGACGGAGGGCCACCCGGTGCTGGAGGTCCTCGACCACACCGGCCGCAGGGACCGCCTCGCGGCCGACCACGTCATCGCGGCCACCGGCTACCGCGTCGACATCGCCGCGATGGACTTCCTCGGCCACGAACTGCGCACCGAGCTGGCGGTCAGCCGCGGCACCCCCAGGCTCGGCGCCGGCTACGTCTCCTCCGTACCGGGCCTGTACTTCACCGGCCTCCCGGCGGCGGCCTCCTACGGCCCGGTGATGCGCTTCGTCTGCGGCACCGAGTTCGCCTCACCGCGGCTGGCGGGGCATCTGGCGACACATCACGGCTAGGCCGACGCAAGCCGTCACCGCCACCCGGCGCCCCTCTGGCGGAGGCGGGCCGGGTCGGCGGTCACTGGGCCACGTACGCGCCGTACTGGTCGGCGAGGACGTTCACGGCCGTGGAGCCGCCGTTGTAGAGGTCGACGTACCCGTCCGACCCGACCGGGGGCAGGATCTCGTTCGGAGTCGTCCGTCCGGTGCCGTAGTCCAGGCTCGCCGTTCCCGGCCGGGTGGTGCCGTCGGCCCAGGCGGTCAGGTAGCCGCCCGCGGTGGGGCTGACGGCGGTCAGCACCAGGTCGGCGGCCGTGGTGCCGGAGGACGGGATGCCGTGGACGCCGCCGACCCTGAGCTTCAGCGTCTGGTGCGCCCCGAGCCTGGCGACGCGGCCGCCGGTACCGGTGCCGTCGCGGGTGTCGAGGATCCGGGTGGGCGTGGACGACAGGTAGACCGAGCCGGTGCCGGTGGCATCCGCGTAGCCGAAGACGTCGGTGACCATCTGCACGGAGCCGCTGCTGCTGTTGTGCAGCACGACCTTGCCGTCGACGAGCGGCACCACGGTCAGGTTCGACACCGTCTGTCCCTTGGCCCAGTACGACGTGGTGACGGCCGAGTCCGCCATGCCGTGCGAGGTGACGCCGAGCGACCCGGAGGCCTGGGCGCTCGTCGTCTGGACGTCGAGGACGACGGCCGCCGCACCCGCGGGGACGCCGTGGGTCCCGGCGACGGCGACGGTGATCGACTTCCCGGCCCCCACCGGGCCCGTGACGCCGCCCGTGCCGTTGCGGGTGTCGAGCACCCGGACGGGGGCGACGGGGGTGTAGGAGCGCCCGAACTGGGCGTGGCTGAAGATCCCGGCGGTGACGATCTTCACGCTGACGGAGGCCGCGCTGCCGTTGTAGAGGTACATGTTCCCGGAGGAGTCCGTCCTGACCGTCATGCCGTTCTCGGTGGTCTGGTGCGCGGCGAAGTTCACGGCGGAGACGGACGGCCGCGTCGTGCCGTACGGATACAGGGTCAGGTAGCCGCCCGAGCTGCCGCCGGTGGCCGTGACCCGCAGCGCTGCCGCGTCGACGCCGTTCGTGTCGGTGTGCAGGGTGCTGCTGTCGAGGGTGAGGAGGCCGTGCGCCTTGACGGTGCCCTGGTAGTCGTACTCCGGTGGCGTCAGCGGCGTGTAGGAGTCGGCCGGCCGGAAGGTGGTGGTGGCCGTGGCGGTCCGCCCGAAGATGTCGGTCTGCGTCAGGGTCACCGTGTAGGTGCGGAACGGGACGTCGTAGTCGTAGTCGTGCCCCGCGGCCCCCCGGGTGACGGGCACGTTGTTGTTGCTGCCGTCGCCCCAGGAGACCGTGCGGGAGGCGAGCTCCCAGTTGTCCGAGTGGTCGAACGTGAGGACGGCGCTTCCCGCGTCCACGGTGCCCTGGCCGATCTCCGCGCTCACGGCCGCGGACGTGGCCGGAGGCGTCGCCGTACCGACGGTGACCTTCGCCGTCCGGCTCGCGCTGGACCCGTTGGCGTCGGTGACGGTGACCTTCTCCGCGTAGACGCCGGGGACGGTGTACGTGTGCGTCACGGTCCCCGAGGCGTCCGTGACGGCCGGGCTGCCGTCGCCGAAGTCCACCGTGTACGTCTCCGGCAGACCCCAGGTGCCGGGCCGCGGGCTGCCCGGTGTCACCGACACGCTGAGCGGGCCGATACCACTGGCCGACGTGGGGCCGCTGGGCGGGGGGAACGTGTCCTGCCGCTCGAAGGCGCCGCGGTCGTACGTCGTCCGGGCGCCGGTGCCGGTGTCCGCGACGAGGGGGTCGTCGACCCGGGGCGCGCCGTGCACGTCGGTGGCGAGTTCGCCCGGCGCGTCGGCGTCGGCCGAGTCGATCACCGGGGAGTTCTCGTCCGTGGCGTCCGGGTAGGCGTAGCCGACGTGGTCGAGGTCGTGGGCGCCCTGGCCGGTGGCCGCGGTGAAGGCGGCGACCGCGGTGTACGCGGCGCCGCCCCAGGAGTACTCGGTCCGGCCGCTGTTGACCGCGAGGGCGTTGTAGTCGGCGGTCACGGAAGCCGCCGAGTCGGCGGCGACGGAGAGCGCGGGGGCCGTCGGGGCGGGACAGACGACGCTCCCCCCGAAGCCCGTGAAGACGTTGTTCTCCACCGTCGCGGAGGAGCCGCCGTCGATGGTGAGGCCCGGACCGCACGAGTCGTCGAGGGTGTTGCCCGTCACCTCCGCGGTCGCGGTGCCGCTGACCGCGACCTCGGCATACCGGCTGGTCACGAGCTCATTGGTCGTCACGGTGACGTCGTGCGCGCCGGACGCGACCTGGACGGCGTTCCCGGAGCTGTCGAAGATCTGGTTGCGGGAGACGGTGACGCCGGAGGAGGCGCCGTCGACGGACACCCCGTCGGTCACCGCGGCCGCACCCGAGGAGGCCTGATCGGCGATGTGCAGACGGTCCAGCACCACGTCCTGCGAGCCCTTGACGTCGACGGCGTCGGTCGAGGTGTGGTCCAGCAGAAGGTAGGACACGTGGACGTCGTGCACGCCCGACAGGGTGATCGTTCCGTCCAGGTTCGGCGGCAGGACCAGGTTGGCCGAGGTGTTGACGGGGTCGGTGGAGACGCCCTGGAAGGTGATCGGTGCGGAGGGAGTGCCGGACCGGGTGAGAGTCACCTTCCCGCCCTGAAACGGAGCGCCGACGATGTCGACCGTCTGACCCGGCATCACCACGTCGGCGGCGGCCTGCACGGAGCAGAACGGCATGTCCTGCGTGCCCGGGCCGGTGTCGCTGCACCAGTCGACGCCCTGCACGTACAACGTCCCGGGCTGCCCGGTGTCTGCCGTGGCGGCCGGCGCCCCGACCAGGGCACCTACGACGACCAGCGTGCTCGCGGCCAGGGCGACGAAGCGTGACGAGCCCACGGTTCCCCCAATGGATCAGATGTTCCGGCGCGCAGTCTGGCACCGGCATCACAAAGAGGGGGTTTTGCGCTGCCCTTGATCCGCTCTCCTCTTGAACCTGATTCGGTCAGGACACCCCACGCCCGGCCGGGGCCCACCCCATGAGGTCTCAGCGTCCACGGCCCCGCCCGGCCGCCTGCGTCCCGTGGTGGGACCCCGCCCCTACCCCCGGTACCGCCCCAACGTCCCCAGCCCCGGCAGCTCCCGGTCCTCGAAGTCGAACAGGGCCAGGTTCTCCCACGCGTTGCCCGAGGCCGGGTTCGTCGGGTCCCAGCCGCTGCCCGCGCGGTAGGTCCACAGGCCCTCCCAGTAGCAGTAGCCGAGGCCCTGGCCGTTCGGGACGCCCGCGGCGAGGTCGGCCACCGTGCGCAGCCACGCGGCCTGGCCGGCCGGAGTGGCGGGGAAACCGTCGGTCAGCTGCGAGGGGCTGTTCATGATGTCGTTGACGTCGTCCTCGCTCTCCAGCGTGAACGGGTACGCCGTCTCCGCGATCACGCACGGCTTGCCGTAACGCGCCGTGATGTCGGCCATGTTGGCGGCCGCGTCCGCGAGCGGGCCGTGCCAGAACGGGTAGTACGAGAGCCCGATGACGTCGAAGTCGACGCCGTACGACACGACGTTGTCGAACCACCAGCGGTACAGCCCGTTGTCGCCGCCGTTCGCCAGGTGCAGGATCGTGCGGACGCGCGGGGTGGTGTCGCGGGCCGCCCTCAGACCGGCCTTGAGGAAGGCGGTCATGGCGTCGAAGTGCTCCCAGTTGCCCTCCGGCCAGATGAGCCCGCCGTTCAACTCGTTGCCGATCTGCACGAGTTGGGCGGGCGTGCCCTGCCTGCGCAACGCACCCAGCACATCGGCCGTGTGGTCGTACACCGCCCTGGCCAGCCCCGGCACGTCCAGGCCCGCCCATGCGGCCGGCTTGGTCTGGTGGGCGGGGTCGGCCCAGCTGTCGGAGTAGTGGAAGTCGATCCAGATGCCGACCCCGGCCCGCTTCAACCGCCGTGCCAGCGCCAGGACGTGCGCCTTGTCGTTGTAGCCGTCGGCCGGGTTCACCCACACCTTGAGGCGGGCGTGGGTGACACCGGCCCGCGCGATCAGGCGGACCGGGTCCTCGCGGCGGCCCTCCGCGGTCCGGTACACGGCCCCGTGGTCCTCGTTCTTCGGCAGCGAGGAGATGTCCACACCCCGGATCTCCAGGCAGCCCCGCCGACCGGACGCCGGTGCGGCGGTGGCCGGCGCGGCCCCCAGCACGGGAACGGCCAGCGCGGCGGCTCCGGCAGCGGTGAGCACACTGCGTCTGCGCATGTCAAAGGGTCCTTTCGCGGACGGTCACGGAGACACCGGTGATGCGGGGGCTCCGGTGGCCAGGGGAGAGCCGGGAACAGCCGGGGAGAGCCGGGGCGAGCCGGGGAGACGTCGGGGGCTGGACGAGGAGCAGGACGAGGAGCGGGGCGAGGAGCAGGACGAGGAGCAGGACGTGGAGCGGGGCGAGGGGAGTCGGTGAACCGCCTGACGAACCAGAAAACCCTCATTTTCTGTGATCGTGCACAGCTCCCCTCGCCCCAGTCAGGGGCGAGCAACAAGTAGGTAACCCCACGCACCCGCCATTGACAAGGCCCCGAAACAATTCTCTACTGTGCACGATCACAGAGCCGCGCGGCCCTCGCGCACAGCCTCTCGGACCCGTCCGCAGAACCTCCCCCCACGGCGGTTGCCGCGTACGCGGGATGTCCGGGAACGGCTGGTTCCAAGTCAGGGGAGATGAAGATGTCGATCAACCGCCGCCAGATCAGCAGGCGCAGCATCCTTGCCGGGGCCGCAGCCCTCGGCCTCACCGGCACCCTCGCCGCCTGCGGCGGTTCCGACGACGACTCCGGCGGCAGCGACAGCGGGCCGGTCAAGCTGACCTACTGGTCGTGGGCTCCGAACATGGAGAAGGTCGCCGCGATCTGGAACAAGAAGAACCCCGACATCACGGTCACCGTGTCGAAGCAGGCCAGCGGCGGCGAGATCGTCTCCAAGCTGATCACCGCGAAGAAGGCCGGCAACGCCCCCGACCTCATCCAGGTCGAGTACCAGTCGCTGCCCACCCTGGTCTCCAACGACGTGCTGGCCGACATCACCAAGTACGCCGGTGACACCAAGTCCCAGTTCGCCGAGGGCCTTTGGGGCATGGTCACGCTCGGCACGGACGCGCTCTACGCGATCCCGCAGGACGCCGGGCCGCTGATGTTCTACTACCGCGAGGACCTCTTCAAGAAGCACGGCCTGTCGGTCCCGAAGACCTGGACGGAGTTCGCCGAGACCGCCCGCGCCGCCAGGAAAGCCGTCCCGGACGCCTACCTGACCACCTTCTCCTCCAACGACCCCGGCCTGTTCGCGGGCCTCGCCCAGCAGGCCGGCGGCAAGTGGTGGACCGTCGGCTCCGGCGGCAAGTGGACCGTCGGCATCGACGACGCGGCCACGAAGCAGGTCGCCGAGTTCTGGGGCGGCCTGGTCCAGGAGGGCGTCATCGACAACCAGCCGATGTACACCCCGGCCTGGAACAACGCCCTCAACAAGGGCACCCACCTCGCCTGGGTCTCCGCGGTCTGGGCGCCCGGGGTGCTGGTCTCCTCCGCGCCCGACACCAAGGGCAAGTGGCGCATGGCCCCGCTGCCGCAGTGGAAGTCCGGCGAGAACGTCACCGGCAGCTGGGGCGGTTCCTCCACCGGAGTCTCCACCGACTCCAAGCACGCCGAGGCCGCCGCCAAGTTCGCCACCTGGCTGAACACCGACCCGGAGGCGCTGGCCGCCCTGGTCAAGGAGGTCGCGATCTACCCGGCCGCCACCAAGGGCCAGTCCGGTGACGTGCTGACCACGCCGGAGTTCTTCTCGAACCAGGCGGACTTCTACACCACGGCCGGCCAGATCGCCGCGACCACGGCCGCCGCGGCCTGGGGCCCCAACGTCAACACGGCCTACACCACCTTCCAGGACGCTTTCGGCAAGGCCACCAAGGCCAAGAAGGAGGCCCAGTTCGACTCCGCCCTCGCCACCGTGCAGTCGAAGACGTTCGCCGACATGAAGAAGCAGGGCTTCGAGGTGACCGAGGCATGACCAGCGCGCCGCTCAAGGGCGCCGGCCTCGTCGAGGCCGGCCCCTTGGCGGACGGCACCGGCACCGCCGCCCAGACCGTCCGCCCCAGCCGCCCCCGCCGCCGTGGCCGCAGCGCACCGTACTGGTTCCTGGTGCCCACCCTCACCCTCTTCGCCGCCTTCACCGTGGTGCCCATCGGGTACGCGATCTGGCTGAGCCTGCACAGGGTCCAGGTCAAGGGCATCGGCCTCGGCAAGGGCGCCCGGCAGCAGGTCTGGAACGGCCTCGGCAACTACACCGACGTCCTGAAGGACTCCGAGTTCGGGCACAGCGTCCTGCGGGCCTTCGGCTACGGCCTCATCGTCATCCCGACCATGCTGGGCCTCGCGCTGCTGTTCGCGCTGATGCTGGACACCCCGCGGGCCCGCAGCGCGCCCTTCGCCCGGCTGGCGATCTTCCTGCCGTACGCGGTGCCCGGCATCATCGCCGCCCTGATGTGGGGCTTCCTCTACCTGCCGGACGTCAGTCCCTTCTACTACCTGCTGGACAAGCTCGGCCTCCCGCAGCCCGACCTGTTCGACGGCGGCAACCTCTACCTCTCCTTCGCCAACATCGCGGTCTGGGGCGGCACCGGCTTCAACATGATCGTCATCTACACCGCCCTCAGGGCCATCCCGCCGGACATCTACGAGGCGGCCCGGATCGACGGTGCGTCCGACCTGAAGATCGCCCTGCGGATCAAGGTCCCGATCGTGCTGCCCTCCCTGGTGCTCACCTTCTTCTTCTCGGTGATCGCCACCCTCCAGGTCTTCACCGAGCCGATGGCCCTCAAGCCGCTCACCAACGGGCTGCCCAGCTCGTGGAGCCCCCTGATGGCCATCTACGACAAGGCCTTCCTCCAGTCCGACATCTACGGCGCCTCCGCCACCGCGGTCGTCCTGGCCCTGGCCACGTTCGTCCTCTCCTTCACCCTGCTGCGCATCTCCGACCGCTACACCCGGGAGGACCGGGCATGACCCCGCTCACCCTCACCGCCGGCCCCAAGGGCGGCCGCCGCACCGCCTGGGTGCCCACGCTCGTGCTGCTCCTCGGCGCGCTGTACTGCCTGATCCCGATCGCCTGGGTGGTCGTCGCGGCGACCAAGGACCGGTCGGAGCTCTTCTCCACCTTCACCTTCGCCCCCGGCAGTGGCTTCTTCCGGAACCTGAGCGACCTGACCGCCTACCGGGACGGCATCTTCTGGCGGTGGATGGCCAACTCGGCCTTCTACGCCGGTCTCGGCGCCCTGCTCTCGGCCGCGGTCTCCGCCGCCGGCGGCTACGCGCTGGGCCGGTTCGCCTTCCGGGGCCGCGAGGCCGTCTTCAAGATGATCCTGGCCGGCGTCCTGGTGCCGTCCATCGTGCTCGCCGTACCGCAGTACCTGCTGCTGTCGAAGCTGGGCATGGCCGACTCGTACCTGGCGATGCTGCTGCCGTCGATCCTCTCGCCCTACGGCGTCTACCTGGTCCGCATCTACGCGGCCGCGTCGGTGCCCGCCGAGCTGATGGAGGCGGCCCGCATGGACGGCGCGAGCGAGTGGCGGATCTTCTCGCGGATCGCCGTACCGATGATGATGCCGGGCCTGATCACGGTGTTCCTCTTCCAGTTCGTCGGCATCTGGAACAACTTCCTGCTGCCGTACGTGATGCTCGCCGACGACGAGAAGTTCCCGATCACCCTCGGCCTCTACACGCTGCTCGCCCAGGGCGCCTCGCAGCCGGCCCTCTACACCCTGGTCATCACCGGCTGTCTGCTCGCGGTCCTGCCGTTGATCGGGCTCTTCCTGGTGATCCAGCGGTTCTGGTCCCTGGACCTGCTGAGCGGCTCGGTCAAGGCCTGAACACCCCTGCTGAAGTCTCTAGTTGACGAGGACCATGACCACGAGTGCGAACGGGCGCCGCAGGCCCCCCACCATCCACGACGTCGCCCGGGAGGCGGGCGTGTCGCGGGGCACCGTCTCCCGCTTCCTGAACGGCGGCCACTACGTCTCGCCCGCCGCCGGGCGGGCCGTGGAGTCCGCCATCAGGAAGACCGGGTACGTGGTCAACCGGCATGCCCGCAGCCTCAGTACGGGCCGCTCCGACTCGGTGGCGTTCCTGCTGACGGAACCGCAGGAGAAGTTCTTCGAGGACCCCAACTTCAACGTCCTGCTGCGGGGGTGCACCGAGCGGCTCGCCCAGCACGACATCCCGCTGCTGCTCATGCTCGCCGAGAGCGACGACGACCGGCGGCGCCTGACCCGGTACATCACCTCCGGCCACGTCGACGGGGTGCTGCTGCTGTCCAACCACAGCGGTGACCCGGTCGCCGCCGAACTCCACGACGCCGGGATCCCGTTGGTGGTGTGCGGCAAGCCGATCGGGCGGGGGACCAAGGTGAGCTACGTGGCCGCCGCCGACCGGGAGGGCGCCCAGGAGATGGTCCGGCATCTCCTCGCGGGCGGCCGTCGGCGCGTCGGCATGGTCACCGGGCCGCTGGACATGCCGGGCGGGCCGGACCGGCTCGCCGGCTACCGGGACGTGCTCGCCGAGGCGGGCCTGCCCTACGACCCGGCGCTCGTGGTGGAGGGCGACTTCCGCCGCAGCGGCGGCGAACGCGCTGCCCGGCGCCTGCTGTCCCAGGCGCCCGACATGGACGCCGTGTTCGTCGCCTCCGACCTCATGGCCCTGGGCGTGGTCAACGTCCTTCAGCAGTCGGGTCGTTCGGTGCCCGACGACATCGCTGTCGGCGGCTTCGACGACTCACCGGCGGCCACCGCCATCGCCCCCGCCCTCACCACCATGCGCCAGCCCTTCGACCGCATCAGCACCGAGATGGTCCGCATGCTCCTGGCCCAGATCGCCGGCGAGGACCCGGCAGGCATCATCCTCCCGACGGAACTGGTGGTGCGGGACTCGGCGTAGCGCTCCGCGGGCAGGGGAGGGCTGCGTGGGGTCCGCGGGATGGGCAGGCGGGGGAGCTCACCGGTCCCTGCGCCACGGGGCCCGTTGGATGAGGCAAGCGGGGTTGCGCCCGTCACCGTGGCGCGGTGCGCGTCGCCGTGAGGCAGGGGTTGCGCCGGTCGCCGTGGCGCGGTGCGCGTCGCCGTGAGGCAGGGGTTGCGCCGGTCGCCGTGGCGCGGGACGCGTCGGTACGGGGCAGGCTGGGCGCGCCCGTCCCCCCACCCCAACCGCGGCCCAGCGCGGCCGCCTTGTCGCGGACGGGCAGCCGGGGCGGCGGGCGCCATCGGGTGCATCGGCAGAAGGCGGGCGGGGTCGCGACCGGTCACCGCGGCGCGGAGCTCCCCGCACTGCCCGCCCCCACTCGTTCGCCGCCTCAACGGGCCCGAACCGCACCGAACATGCCCCGCCCCGCCCGCACACCGGGGCGCGGCGCACGGTGGCGGTGCGCAGCACACCGCCGCACCCCCAGAACCGGAACTGCCGTCAACAGATGTGAAAGCGGCAGCCGTCCGGTTCGCGTCGAGTCGGAGGGGCCAACCATCCGTATTCTCTGATCATGGCCGCCTCCCCCGCATATTCACTCATCGCCACCGACCTGGACGGCACGCTGCTCCGCGCCGACGACACCCTCTCCGACCGGTCGTTGGCCGTGCTCGCGAGGGTGGCGGAGGGCGGGGCCCAGCACCTCGTCGTGACCGGACGGCCGGCGCCCAGAGTGCGGCCGCTCCTCGACGACCTCGGCAGCACGGGGCTCGCGGTGTGCGGACAGGGCGCCCAGGTGTACGACGCCGGCGCGGACCGTCTGCTCTGGTCGGTGACCCTGGACCGGGAGCTGGCGGAGACCGCGCTGGGGAAGATCGAGGCCGAGGTCGGGCTGGTGTACGCGGCGGTGGACCAGGACGGTGTCGACGGGCTCACCCTCATCGAACCGGGCTATCTGATGCCCCACCCGACCCTGCCCGCCGTACGGGTCGGCCGGCGCGACGACCTGTGGTGCGAGCCGATCAGCAAGGTTCTGCTGCGCCACCCGTACCTGTCCGACGACGAGTTGGCGGTCACGGCCCGCTCGGTGGTCGGTTCGCTGGCCACCGTCACCATGTCCGGACCCGGCACCGTCGAACTCCAGCCATGCGGCATCACCAAGGCGACCGGCCTCGCACTGGCCGCCGAACACCTGGGCCTGGGCCCCGAGATGACGATCGCCTTCGGGGACATGCCCAACGACATCCCCATGTTCGACTGGGCGGCCCACGGCGTCGCGATGGCCAACGCGCACCCCGAACTCAAGGCCGTGGCCGACGAGGTGACCCTGTCGAACGAGGACGACGGCATCGCCGTCGTCCTCGAAAGACTGTTCAGCCAGGCGTAGTTCCCGGCAGGCGCCGTGCCTGGTACGCGTCCTAGTACGCGCCGAACACGTTGTCGATGGACCCGTACCGCGCCGCCGCGTAGTTGCAGGCCGCGGTGATGTTCGCGACCGGGTCGTACGGGTCCCACGAGGTGTTGGCCACGTGGTACGCGTTGAACGTCGGGTCGATCACCTGGAGCAGGCCCTTGGAGGGCGTGCCGGCGGCCGCGTTGGAGTCCCAGAGGTTGATGGCGTAGGGGTTGCCGGAGGACTCGCGGATGACGTTGCGGTAGATGCCGTCGTAGGAGCCGGGGATCCCGTGCTCCGCCATGACGGCGAGGGAGGCGCGGATCCAGCCGTCGAGGTTGTTGGCGTACCCGAGGGTGGTCGCGGTCTGCACGGTCGGGGTGGCCGCGGACGCGGTGGTCGCGCCGACGAGCGGGAGCGCGAGGACGGCGACCCCGGTTCCGGCGATCGCGAGCTTGCGGACGAGTCGGTTGGTGCGGGAAGCGCGGTGCTGAGCGGCAGCGGACATGGCGAAGTTCCTCTCCGTCGCCTGCGAGGTGAGCTGTCGGGTTCGGGCGGGGAGTTGCCCGGCCATGCCCGCAAAAGGCATGACTTCACCCCAAGCCGTACCGGTATGTCCGAAGACGCCCGGTCCGGCGACTTACCTGGGTCCCCCGCTCCTGCCGTGGTTCTCGGTGGGTGTACGGGCGGTGGCAGGATTCGGCGTCCGCCCGACAGGCCGGGAACGTATGCGAGAGCACATGTCCGGAACAAGTGGCGAATTCACATGCAATGCCTATTGACCTTGGTCGGGGGCATTTGGGGCACTTGATCCTTTGCGGTAGCAAGCCTCAACTTGCGCACGGGAAAAGGCGGATTGAGGTATTCCGGATATCTGCCGGTCCGTCAGCCGGAGTGAGTCAAGTCACGCCTGTGCGCAAGACGCCCAAAACGGGCAAGAGGCCCAACTCGGAGTCAACCGGCCGTCCGTGGGATCCGCTTCTCCCACGTCCGGTGGAAGACCACCTCGCCGCCCTCGGTACAGATCACCTCGTTCGAGGTGTGGAAGTCGCTGCCGTCGCAGCTGATCTCCGAGCGGGTGCGCACGGTGGTGTCCCAGGCGAGGTCCGGCCGGTGCAGCCGGATCGACCAGTCCGAGCGGGTGCGCGCCGACAGGGGGTCCTGCTCGTCGATCGTGTACGTCTCCCGCACGTCCTCGGTGCACTCCAGCCCGTCGGGGTACACGCGCGTGCCGCCGTACCGGGGATCGACCTCCAGACGCCACTCGCCCTTGGCCACGTCCCGCACCACCAGGCGCTCGGGACGGGGCTCGTCCAGGGTCACGGGACTCCACCCGTCGGCGGCCACGCCACGGTCCACCCCGAGCGGCAGGGCCGGCTCCGGCATCTCGGCCGCACCGTCCGGGAGCGCGGGGTTCGCGGACGCGACGCCCGAGACCGCAACGCCCGAGACCGGGATGCCCGAGAGCGAGGGGTCCGAGAACGAGGGGGCCGAGAACGAGGAGTCCGAGAACGCGGAGTCCGAAGCGGCGAGATCCGAGAACGCGAGGTCCGCCGCACGCCCCCGCACCGGCAGTTCGAGGAAGCTGCCCGCCGGGTCCAGCGTGAAACCGGCCCGCGACTCGGGCTGCGGCCAGATCCACGGCCAGTACGCCGAGGACACGGCGAGCCGGATGCGATGGCCGGGCCGGAAGGCGTGCCCGACGCCGTTCAGCTCCAAGGCGACCTCCTGCGTGGCCCCCGGCTCCCAGGGCACCGCCCGGTCCCGGCCGAGGCGCGCGGAGAGGTTGAGCGCGCCCCGGGTCACCAGGGTCGACGAGCCGTCCGGGGCTACATCGCACAGCCGAGCGACGACCTGCCCGCGCGCCACCTCCGAGGTCACCCTGAGCCGCACCCGCGGCCGCCCCAGCACCCATGTCTCCTCGCCCACCGCGAACTCGAAGCAGGCCGAGCGGGCGTCCTCCTCCCGCTGGTCCGGCGGCAGATCGGCGTCGTTCCCGAGCGGGACGAACCGGCCGGCGTCCACCCCCGTGTGCTGGGGCGAACGGACCAGCACGGCGGGGCCCTGGAGGCCGTACGACACCGTCGTGACGTGGGGGGAGGGCCAGGCGGGCTCGCCGACCCAGCGGCCGGGCAGGGTGCCGTGGGCCGTCGCCGGGGGGTGGGAGTCGCTGACGTGGGCGCGCAGCAGGGGCTCGCGCATCACGCCGGTGTCGACCCCCTTGAGGTGCTGGTCCCACCAGCGCAGGGTCTCCCGGAGGAAGCCGCTCGCCGGGCCCGGCGGACCCTGGTCCGGGTCCGGGTGGGACCAGGGGCCGATGATCCCGCGGACCCGGTCGGCGGGCAGGTGCTCGACCAGCCGGAGGACGGTGTCGCGGTACGGGTCGTGCCATCCGCCCACCGCCAGGACGGCCGCGTCGATCGCGCCGTAGTCCTCGCGGACGCTGCCCCGGCGCCAGTACGTGTCGCGGGTCTGGTGGGCGAGCCAGGTGTGCAGGGGCGGCTCCACGGCCTCCAGGCGCCCGAGCCACATGTCGCGCCAGGCGTCGCCGACGTGGAGCGGGTCCGGCGGCCGGCACGTGAGCGCGAGCGTGGCCGCCGCCCACGCGTGCGTGTCCACCGCGAGGACGGAACCGCCCAGGTAGTGCACGTCGTTGTCGTAGCGGTCGTCGGTGCCGCAGACCGTGACGACCGCCTGGAGCGGCCCGGGTGCGAGGGCCGCGATCCGCAGGGAGCCGAAGCCGCCCCCGGAGCTGCCGATCATGCCGACCCGGCCGTCGCACCAGGGCTGCGCGGCCAGCCAGTCGATCACCGCGACCCCGTCGGCGGGCTCGGCCGCCCCGTACGGCTCGCCCGGCACACCCTCGCTGTCGCCGTGCCCGCGCGCGTCCACCCGGACGGAGGCGTAGCCGTGGGCGGCGTACCAGGGGTGGCGGCGGCCGTCGCGGGCCGCGGTCCGGCCGGTGAGGCGGTCCGGCAGGAATTCCAGGATCGCGGGTACCGGTTCGGGAGTGAGCGGCCGCCACACGCGCGCGTACAGCAGCGTCCCGTCCGGCATCGGGACACGGACGTCCTCGTGGACCGTCTCGTGTGTCAACGCACTGGGCGCACGGTGCGGCGCAGCTGGGACACAGTCGGTTACTTCCCTACAAGTCGATGGATATCCGTTCTTTTCAGGTGATCAAAAACATACCGGTCGTGATCCGATACCGCCTGGCATGGACGGGGCGGGCGCTATCGGTGATCCAAAGGTGACCGGATACGCTGACTTGAGTGATGGCAGCGCCTTATCGACATTCCGCTTGACCGCCAGAAGACACCAGCAGACAGGAGACCCCTCGTGACCGTCGTCGGGCCGTTCGGGCTGAGCGTGCGGGACCAGGCTCTGGAAGCCGATGTCCAGGCCGGAATGACGGCTGTCGAGGAGGGACTGCTCGAAGCCACCAAGAGCGAGGTCCCCTTCATCACGGAGGCCGCCCAGCACCTGGTGCGCGCGGGCGGAAAGCGGTTCCGGCCGCTCCTCGTGATGCTCGCCGCCCAGTTCGGCGACCCGTACGCACCCGGCGTGGTGCCGTCCGCCGTGGTGGTGGAGCTGACGCACCTCGCCACGCTGTACCACGACGACGTGATGGACGAGGCCGCGGTGCGCCGCGGCGTGGACAGCGCCAACACCCGCTGGGGCAACTCGGTGGCCGTGCTGACCGGCGACTTCCTGTTCGCCCGGGCCTCGCACATCCTGGCCGACCTCGGCCCCGAGGCGGTCCGGGTGCAGGCCGAGGCGTTCGAACGCCTGGTCACCGGCCAGATCCTGGAGACCGCGGGGCCCATGGACGGCCGTGACCCGGTCGAGCACTACCTCGACGTGCTCGGCGGCAAGACCGGCTCGCTGGTCGCGGTCTCGTGCCGCTTCGGCGCGATGATGTCCGGCGCCGACGAGCGGGTCGTCGACGTCCTGACCCAGTACGGCGAGCGCCTCGGCGTCGCCTTCCAGCTCGCCGACGACGTCCTGGACATCGCCTCCGACTCCCACGAGTCCGGCAAGACCCCGGGCACCGACCTGCGCGAGGGCATCCCCACCATGCCGGTGCTGCGGCTGCGCGAGCGGGCCGCCCGCCTCGGGCTCGCCGAGGACATCGCCCTGTGCGAGCTCCTGGATTCCGACCTCACCGACGACGCCCGGCACGCCGAGGCGCTGGCCGCGCTGCGCGCCCACCCCGCCCTCGAACAGGCCCGCCGGGACACCGTGCAGTACGCCCAGGACGCGCGCGCGGCCCTGGCCCCGCTGCGGGAGTGCGACGCGAAGGCGGCCCTGATGGAGCTGTGCGACGCGGTGGTCCACCGCGCCGGCTGACCGTGCCCGGAACGGGCGCCCCCTACGGGTTCCGTAGGGGGCGTTCGCCCGTCGTGTCATACCCCAGGTGTACGCGGAGTTGGCTCCGTGGTCTGACGCATGTTCATGGCCGATTTGGTCAGATGGACACCACGGAAAACACCACTCCTCACCGATTCGGGTGAGAATGGCGGCTACGGGTGGACGTACGGGAGTTGACAGCCGCCGCCGACGACGGAGGTAAGGCACACATGGCACCGAACGCATCCGACGACAGCGCTACCGCCGCGGACGCCGAGGAACTGCGCGCGGCGCGCCGGCGCAAGGCCGCGCGCTACGTCGTCCCGGCCACGGTGGTGGGAGTCGCGGCGGCGACCATCGGGCTCGTCCCGGCGCTCGCCGACTCCGGCGACCCCGACCTGCCGAAGATCAGCGCACAGGAACTCGTCGAGAAGATCGCCGCGTCGGACGTCCAGCAGCTGTCCGGCACCGTGAAGATCACCACCGATCTCGGCCTGCCGGACCTCGGCGGCCTGGCGAACTCGCTGGGCTCCGCCGCCGGCCCCTCGGGCTCGGGCGACGGCTCCTCCGCCGACCCCTCGGCCAAGCTCACCGAGCTCGCCTCCGGCACCCACACCCTGCGCGTCGCGGCCGACGGCGAGAACAAGCAGAAGGTCTCGCTGCTCGAGGACGCGGCCGAGTACAGCCTCATCCACAACGGCAAGGACGTCTGGGGCTACGACAGCAAGTCCAACTCGGTCTTCCACACCACCGCCTCCGAGCGGGACGGGAAGCAGAAGGACGACGAGCTCCCGGCCACCCCCAAGGACCTCGCCGAGGACGCCCTCAAGGCCGCCGACAAGACCACCTCGATCACCGTCGAGGGCACCGCCCAGGTCGCGGGCCGGGACGCCTACCGCCTGGTCATCAAGCCCAAGGACGAAAACACGACGGTCGGTCAGATCACCGTCGCGGTCGACGCGAAGACCGGCCTGCCCCTGAAGTTCACCCTCACCCCGGCGAGCGGCGGAGCGGCCGTCGTGGACGCCGGATTCACCCAGGTCAGCTTCGCCAGGCCGGCCGCCTCCACCTTCGACTTCACCCCGCCCAAGGGCGCGAAGGTCGAGGAGGGGGACGCGGGGGACGCGTCGAAGGCGCCCGGACACGCGGAGGACTTCGGCAAGGAGCAGCGCAAGCACCTGGACAAGGGTTCCGCCGAGCTCGGCAAGAACGGCCCCGAGGGCCTGAACGTCATCGGGGACGGCTGGGACTCCATCGCCACCTTCGACACCGGCGGCAAGGGCGTCCCGTCCGGCTCCGAGGTCGGCGGTGACGCGGGCAGCTTCCTGGACTCGCTCGGCGACAAGGTCTCCGGCAAGTTCGGCCAGGGCACCGTCTTCAAGACCCGCCTGATCAACGCCCTGATCACCGACGACGGCAAGGTCTACGTCGGCGCGGTCACCAAGGACGCCCTGGTGAAGGCGGCCGACGCGGGGAAGTAGTCCCCAGGAGCACGACGAATCGAGGAAGCCGATGGGCGAACCGTCCGCCACGGAACCGGATCCGGAGGGGCCGGACGACAGCGCTCCGCAGGGCGCCGGTGAGGACGTCATCGTCACCCGCGCCCTCACCAAGCGCTACCGCGGCGGACAACTCGCCGTGGACGGTCTCGACCTGACCGTCCCGGCGGGCAGCGTCTTCGGCTTCCTCGGCCCCAACGGCTCCGGCAAGACCACCACCATCCGCATGCTGATGGGCCTCATCGAACCGACCTCCGGCTCGGCCCGGGTCCTCGGCGGCCCCATGCCGCGCGCCTCCCGGACCGTGCTGCCCCACGTGGGCGCCCTCATCGAGGGCCCGGCCCTCTACGGCTTCCTCTCCGGCCGCGACAACCTCGTCCGCTACGACGCCGCCGACCCCACCGCCGACCCGTGCACCCGGCCCACCCGGGTGGCGGCCGCACTGGACCGGGTGGGCCTCGCCGCCGCAGCGGGCAAGAAGGCGAAGGCGTACTCGCTGGGCATGAAACAGCGCCTGGGCCTGGCGGCGGCCCTGCTCCAACCCCGACGCCTCCTGGTCCTGGACGAACCGACCAACGGCCTCGACCCCCAGGGCATGCGCGAGATCCGCTCCCTCGTCAGGGAACTGGCCTCCGACGGCACGACGGTCTTCCTCTCCTCCCACCTCCTCGACGAGATCGAACAGGTCTGCACCCACGTGGCCGTGATGGCCCAGGGCCGCCTGATCACCCAGGGCCCGGTGGGGGAGCTGGCGGCGGGGGCGAGGGGGAGACTGGTGGTGACGACTCCGGACCCGGCGGAGGCGGCACGGGTGCTGAAGGAACAGGGCGTAGGCGATGTGGTCCTGGAGGAGGACCGCGTGACAGCCGAACCCCCGGACCGCGAACTGGCCGACATCAACGCCGCGTTGGTGAAGGCGGAGGTAAGGGTGCGAGGCTTCGCCCTGGAACGCGCATCCCTGGAGGACGCCTTCGTGGCCCTGACGGGGGAGGGCTTCGATGTCGCAGGCTGAGGAGATCACCCCCAAGGGGCGCGGGGAACTGCGCGACCAGCCCCCACCGGCCGTCAGCCGCCGTACAACCTTCTACGGCACCCTCTTCCGCAACGAACTCCGCACCACCTTCCGCCGCTGGCGCACCCTCGCCCTCCTGGCGGTACTCGCAGCGGTCCCCATCCTCGTAGGCATCGCGGTAAAGATCGAGACCGGAGGCGACGACCCGTCAGGCCCCAGTGGCAACGGCCCCGCCTTCATCTCCCAGATCACCAACAACGGCCTGTTCCTGGTCTTCACCGCCCTCGCCGCGACCCTCCCCTTCTTCCTCCCCATGGCCATCGGCGTCATCGCGGGCGACGCGATCGCGGGCGAGGCCAACGCCGGCACCCTCCGCTACCTCCTGGTCGCCCCGGCGGGCCGCACCCGCCTGCTGCTGACCAAGTACGCGACGGTGATGACGTTCTGCCTGGTCGCCACCCTCGTGGTGGCGGTCTCGGCGCTGGCGACGGGCGCCCTCCTCTTCCCGCTGGGTGACCTCACCACGATCTCCGGCACCCGAATCACCTTCGCGGAGGGCCTCGGAAGGGCCCTGCTGATCGCCCTGGTGGTGGCCGCGTCACTGGTCGGCGTTGCGGCCCTGGGCCTGTTCGTCTCGACGCTCACGAACAGCGGCATCGCGGCGATGGCCACGACCGTCGGCCTGCTGATCACGGTCCAGATCCTCGACCAGATCCCCCAGCTCCACGCCCTCCAGCCGTACTTCTTCTCCCACTACTGGCTGTCCTTCGCCGACCTCATGCGGGAACCGGTCTACTGGGACGACCTGGTGAGGAACCTGGGCCTCCAGGCGCTGTACGCGGCGGTGTTCGGCTCGGCCGCGTGGGCGAGGTTCACGGCGAAGGACATCACGGCGTGAGCTGCTCGTAGGAGTACCGCGCGAGCGGGGCCTCCTGCTCGAAGAACGTCTTCGCGCGGGTGAGGGCCTCGGTGTCCTTCAGGACGTCACCGGGCTTGCTGCCGTTGCCGAGCAGCACCCCTCCGAAGCGCATCCCCAGGTACGCGGCCGAGTTGTTCAGGGTGCCGACCAGCGGATCGGCGACCTCGAACTCCTCGTGGGCCAGTGCGGTGACACCCCACAGCGTGCGCCCCGCCATGGTCGCCTTGAAGTCGACCCCCGGGGTGCGCAGCCAGCCCGACCAGTGGTCGAGGTAGCGCTTGACGTGCGCGGAGACGGAGTACCAGTACAGCGGGGAGGCGATCACGATGTCGGTCGCCGCGAGCGTCGCGTCGAAGAGCAGTGCCGTGTGGCCGATCGTCGGACGCGCGTGGTCCGTGTCGTGCCGGAGGTCCTCGAAGTCGGGCAGCGGATGCGTGGCGAGGTCGATCCACTGCTGCTCGACGTCCGGGGGCAGTTGCTCGGCGGCCCGGCGGGCCAGCAGCTCGGTGTTGCCCTCGCTGCGGCTGCTGCCGAGCACGAACAGGAAGCGGCGCGTCATGAAGATCTCCCGGATGGGCGGCGTACGAAAGTAATCGCACGTGCATTATATGCGTGCGCATAGAGATGTCCAGGGTGAGTCACGACGGGGCGGGTGGCGAGGGGACGTGAGGGGAGGTGAGGGCCGAGGTCGTCAGGGCGCGGCGGACCGGACGAGCCGGACCAGGGCCTCGGTGCCGCGGGGCGGCTTGCCGTTCAGGTCGCCGAGACGCCAGTCGGACACCCAGGGCACCCGGTACACGTCGACCGCAGACTCGATCTCCTTGATCCGGCCGGCGAGAGGGCGGGGGAGGCGTCCGGGGGCGTCCGCGACGAGCACGACGGCGTCGAGGTCGAAGCCCGGCGGATGCTCTCCGTGCCGGAAGCCCTCCAGGGCGCGGTGCGCGGCGAGCAGGCCGGCGGCGTGGGTCCGGGCGACGAGCAGCACGGAGGTCGGGGCGCCGGGGCCCGGCCAGGCCCGACCGCTGTCGTGACCGCCGTAGACGGTGGCCAGGGTGGAGACACCGGCGCCACCATGGGTACCGACCCACGCGAACCGCCTCCCGGCCGGGGTCACCGGTCCGCGGATCCAGATCTCCGGTCCCTGGTGCTGCACGTTCTCCGCCTCTCGCCGTACTCCGGTGCGCATGCCCACGCCCCGACCCTGTCATCCCGCCCGCCACCGGCTCCTGGAACAGGCCTGTGACATCACGGTGACGTGAGAACCGGGGGCGAGCGGAGAGACTCGACAGTACGTGCACGACCGTGAGGGATGAGATGTCTCGACTCAGCCGCGACAAGAAGCGGGACCAGCAGTGGGGGGCTACCCCGATCGACGTCCGCGTCCCGCTGACGGGCGAGTGCGCGACGGTGGCCGGAAGGACGGTCACCGCACCGCCGGGCGAGGAACTCCACCAGGCCGTCCTGACCCACCTCCACCACCTCGCCCTCTCCACGGGGCACCCCGTCCACGCCACGGTCCACGATGCCCGCATCGGCTACGTGGTCCCCCTGGAGATCACCACGGACGGCTCCAGCCGCTTCACCGCGGAGCCGATCCGCATGCCCCGCCCCGAGGAACCGGCCCCCGAAACGCCGAGGCCCTTCGAGGCACCGTCCGGCCCGATCCTCCTCCCGACGACACCCCACCCCGAACCGCGACCGGCCTCCGCCGCACCTGGCCGGCATGACGGTGGGGCCGAGGACGCGGGTTCACCTGCGCCGCACGACCGTGTGTCCGGGGATGCCGCCGCGTCCGCTTCGTACGTCCCCGTGGCCGAGCCTTCCGCTGCGCCCGCGGCGTACGACCGCGAGCCCGAGCCTTCCGCCGCGCCCGCGCCGTACGACCGTGTGTCCGGGGATGCCGGTGTGCCCGCTTCGTTCGCCCCCGTGGCCGAGCCACCCGCCGCACCCGCCGCGTACGACCGCGCGCCCGAGCCCTCCACGGCACCCGCCCCGCCCGATCAGCCCGTGCGGCAGTTCGACGAGCCCGGGCGGGAGTCCGACGTCACCTTCCGGATGCGGAAGCTCTCCGTGCCCCAGCCGTCGGACGCCGAACCGGACCCCACCCAAGCCCTGCGCCACGTCCAGGACACGCGGCCGCCCAGCGCGGCGGACGCCTCGGATTCCGCCCCGCTTCCAGACCAGTCCTCGCCCTCCGGCCGGCCCTCTCCGCTCCAGGCCCCGGCCCCGGCCCCCGGCACCGCCGTACCCCCCACCGGCGCGTTCGGTCCGCCCCCCGTCATGGACGCCCGTCCCGCATCCGCCGCCGAGCCCCTCGCCTCCCCCCGCTCCGCCTACACGCCGACGCCTTTTCCCTCGACGACCCCGACCCCTACCCCGACCCCACCCCCCACCGACACACGACCCACCCCCCTCCCCCCGACCGACCTCACCGCCACCCCCCTCCCCTCAGCCGGCTCCACCCCCCGTCCCGCCCCCCTCCTCACCCCCGTCCCTCTTCTCGACGACCCCGACCCCCAGCCGGCCCCTGTGCGGGGGTTCGATGCGGTGGCTGAGGCCGTGATGGGGGAGGGGCTGGTCGTCGAGGACACGGCGGTGCTCGGGGAGCCCGTGGAGCGGATCAGCGCGGCCGTGCGGGAGGGGCGGACGGAGGTCGCCGCGGAGTTGGCCCAGGACGTGGTCGCCGAAGCGTCGCAGACCCTCGGCGAAGAGCATCCCGATGTGCTGCGGGTGCGTGAACTCGCCGCGTACATCGCCTACTTGGGCGGCGAACCGGAACAGGCCGCGGTGATCTCCCTCGACCTCGCCGGCATCCAGCACCGCGCCGGAGACGCCGAGTCGGCCTACGGCAACGTGCAGAGCGCGGTCACCGCGTGGAAGGCCGTACGGGATCCCTCCCGCGGCCTGGCCCTCGGCAGTGACCTGCTCGCCCTGTGGACGGAGATGGCCGCCGGGGAAGGCCCGGCGGCCGGTGAACCGGACAGGCTGGAGTCGGCCCGCTCCCGCATGCTCCGCCTCGCGGAACGCGCCCGGAAAGCCGACTCCTAGACCCGCACGGAACCAGGAGGCCCCGTTACGTCCCGTTACTGGGACAGCCCCCACACCGCGTACGCCACCGCGTCACTGTTGCGGTCCAGCGCCGTGTCGTCGATGTTGGCCGTCGTGTCGCACGACGAGTGGTAGCAGCGGTCGAAGGCGCGCCCCGAGGTCCCGCCCCACTTGGCCGCCTGCGCCGCCGTCTTGATGTAGTCCGCCCCGCTGAACAGCCCGCCCACCGGAACGCCCGCGTTCTTGAAGGGGGCGTGGTCGGAGCGGCCGTCGCCCTCGGTCTCGATCTCGGTCGGGACGCCGAGGCCGGCGTAGTACTCCTTGAAGGTCTTCTCGATGCCCGGGTCGTCGTCGTAGACGAAGTAACCCGGGTTCGGCGAGCCGATCATGTCGAAGTTGAGGTAGCCCTTGATCTTCGAACGGTTCGCCGTCGACAGGTTGTTGACGTAGTACTTGGAACCCACCATGCCGAGTTCCTCCGCTCCCCACCACGCGAACCGCAGGTGCTTGGTGGGGTGGAAGCCGGCCCGGGACACCGCCAGCGCGGTCTCCAGGACGGCCGCCGAACCGGAGCCGTTGTCGTTGATGCCCGCGCCCGCCGTCACGCTGTCGAGGTGCGAGCCGGACATGATCACCTGGTTGGTCTCGCCGCCGGGCCAGTCGGCGATCAGGTTGTACCCGGTGCGGCTCGATGACGTGAACTGCTGGACGGTCGTGGTGAATCCGGCGGCGTCCAGCTTGGCCTTCACGTAGTCGAGCGAGGCTCTGTAACCGGCGCGGCCGTGCGCGCGGTTGCCGCCGTTGGCGGTGGCGATGGACTGGAGCTGGGTGAGGTGCGCCTTCACGTTGGCCACCGGGATGTCCGGGGCCGCGGCCACCGCGGATGTTCCCGCGGGGGCCGCGCCGGCTATGGATCCGCCGGCCAGGAGGGAGACGGTGGCGGCGACGGCGGTGGCCGTGACGCGCCCGGGAACCGAGAGCTTCATGTGGGGGGCTCCGAATTCCATGGGAGTCCCTGAAGTCACAGGAACTCCACAGCGAATGGTGCCTGGATGGTGAAGCTGAGGTTGACTCACCGTCAAGGGCGCTATTCGGTCAGGGAAGTTCGGACAAGGGTTCGCCTGCCCGGAAGGCGAACGAGCTCAGTGGACGCGACCACGGCCCGCGACGCGACCGCGACCCGCGACGCGACCGCGACCCGCGACGGGACCGCGACCCGCGACGGGACCGCCCCCAACCGGGACAGCCACCCGCGACCGCGACCGCGACCGCCACCCGCGACCGCGTCCAGCGACCGCGACCGCGCTCAGTGGACGCAGAACTCGTTCCCCTCCGGGTCCTGCATGACGACCCACGCCCCCGAGGGCCCGCTCACCTCGTTCAGCACGCTCGCCCCGAGCCCCGTCAGCCGCTCCACCTCGGCCGCCCGTCTGCCCTCCCCGGGATGCAGGTCGAGATGGAGCCGGTTCTTCACGGTCTTCCGCTCCGGCACCCGCTGGAAGAGCAGCCGCCGCCCCAGACCGGTTCCGCTGTCCTTGTCGTACGGGTCGTCCGGATGCCGTACGGCGACCAGGTCCCGGAAGGCCAGCCGGGCGTGGTACTCCACGGTGGCCTCGCGCGGCAGGGCACCGAGCTCCAGCAGCCGCTGGATCAGGGCGTCGTTGTCCTCGCTCTCGTAGTGCAGTGCGGCCGCCCAGAAGTCGGCCTGGGCATGCGGGTCCTCGGCGTCGATCACGACTTTCCAGTGCACGGGTGTCATACCGTCACTTATAGCGGCGCCCACTGACACCGCCCCCGCTACGGCCTCGCGGCGGGCGAGTCCAGAACCTCCGGACCCGCGGCCGGGACCCCCTGACCCGCGGCCGGGACGCCCGCACCCGAGGCCGGGACCCCCGGACCCACGACCGGGCTCTCCGCCTTCGGTACGGCACCGACCGTGGTCGCGGCCCTCGCGATCTCCCTCCTGGCCGTCCGCGCGGTGCGCAGGGCGTCCCAGGTGAGCAGCGTCAAGGCCAGCCAGACCAGCGCGAACCCGGCCCAGCGCTCGGCCGGCATCGCCTCGTGGAAGTAGAGGACGCCGAGCAGGAACTGGAAGACCGGGGCCAGGTACTGGAGCAGCCCCAGGGTGGACAGCGGCACGCGGATCGCGGCGGCGCCGAAGCAGACCAGGGGGAGCGCGGTGACGATGCCGGTGGAGGCGAGCAGCGCCGCGTGTCCGGGGCCCTCGGCGGAGAAGCTGAGCCCGCCCCGGCTGCTCAGCCACAGCAGGTAGCCGAGCGCGGGCAGGAACTGGATCGCGGTCTCGGCGGCCAGCGACTCCACGCCGCCGAGGTTCACCTTCTTCTTGACCAGGCCGTAGGTGGCGAAGGAGAAGGCGAGCGTGAGGGAGATCCACGGCGGCCGCCCGTACCCGATCGTCAGGACCAGCACCGCGGCGGCACCGACCCCGACCGCCGCCCACTGCACGCGCCGCAGCCGCTCCTTGAGCAGCAGCACACCCATCGCGATGGTGACGAGCGGGTTGATGAAGTACCCGAGCGAGGCCTCGACCACATGGCCGGAGTTCACGGCCCAGATGTAGACGCCCCAGTTGACGGTGATCACGGTGGCGGCAACGGTGACCAGCGCCAGCCTGCGCGGCTGCCGCAGCAGCTCACCGGCCCAGGCCCAGCGCCGTACGAAGGCGAGCGCGACGGCGACGAAGACGAGCGACCACACCATCCGGTGAGCAAGGATCTCGCCGGCCCCGGCGGGCTTGAGGAGCGGCCAGAACAGCGGCACGAGCCCCCACATGCCGTACGCGGCGAAGCCGTTCAGCAGACCTATGTGCCGCTCGCCTCTCGACTTCACGGGACCCTCCTCGTCGCACTCTCCTCGCCTGCACGAAGGTAACGCCGAGCACCCCCGCCTGTCATGCCCGTATCGCCATACGGTCATGACAGGCGGGGGTGGGGTGCCGTGGTGGCCCCGGGCGGGGGTCAGCCCTTGAGCGCGGCCTCGATCGACGTGGCGATCGGGGTGGTCGGACGGCCGGTCAGGCGGGAGAGGTCGCCGGAGGTGACGAGCAGCTCACCCTTCTCGATGGAGGCGTCCACCCCGGCGAAGACCGCGGCGAGCGGCTCGGGCAGCCCGGCGCCCGTCAGGATCCCGATGTAGGCCTCGACCGACACGGCGTTGTAGGCGATCTCCTTGCCGGTCTGCTTGCTGAGCTCGGCCGCGTACTCGGCGAAGCTCCAGGCCTCGTCGCCGCCGAGCTCGTACGTCGAGTTCTCGTGCCCCTCTCCGGTCAGGACGGCCACGGCGGCGGCCGCGTAGTCGGCGCGGGAGGCGGTGGAGATACGGCCGTCACCGGCGGCCTGGACGACGGCACCGTGCTCCAGGGCGGGGGCCAGGTTCTCGGTGTAGTTCTCGTTGTACCAGCCGTTGCGCAGCAGCGAGTAGGGCAGGCCGGAGGCGAGCAGGGCCTCCTCGGTGGCCCGGTGGTCGTCGGCGAGCGCGGCGCTCAGCGGGCCGGGGGCGCTGGTGTACGCGAGGAGGGCCACGCCCGCGGCCTTGGCGGCGTCGATGACGACCTGGTGCTGGGCCGGGCGGCCCTTGTCGAACTCGTTGCCGGAGATCAGCAGCACCTTGTCGCCGGCCGCGAAGACGTTGTCGAAGGTCTCGGGGCTGTTGTAGTCGGCGACGGCTATCTTCACGCCCTTCGCCGCGAAGTCGGCGGCCTTCTCCGGGGTGCGGACGACGGCGGTGACCTGCTCGGCGGGAACCTTCTCCAGCAGCTGCTCCACGACGTGGCGGCCGAGGTGTCCGGTGGCTCCGGTGACGACGATGCTCATGGTCTGCGATCTCCTTGTGGGGTGCGGATGGCACTAACCCTAGGGGAGGCGCTAACTCTGCGAAAGTACCCACTTTGAAGTAAGGTACTTGCATGTCGGTAAGTACGGAGAACCTCCTCTCGGAGGTCATGACGGCGCAGGGCGAGTCGATGTGCCCCCACCGCCTGGTCCTGGAACACGTGACCAGCCGCTGGGGCGTCCTGGTCCTGTTGCAGCTCCTCGACCGCCCCTACCGCTTCAGCGAACTCCGCAGGGCGATCGGCCGCGTCAGCGAGAAGATGCTGACCCAGACCCTCCAGACCCTGGAACGAGACGGCCTGATCCACCGCGACGCCAAACCGGTGATCCCCCCGAGGGTCGACTACTCCCTGACCGACCTCGGCCACGAGGCGGCGGAACAGGTACGCGGCCTGGCGGAGTGGACGGCCAGGCGGATGGACGCGGTGCAGGAGGCGCGGGAGAGGTACGACACCAAGAAAGCCGGGCGCGAACAGAGCTGACGCCCTGGGCCTGAGAGGGCGGCACGAATGCGGGCGGCGCTCGCTGGGCACACACAGGGCAGGGCGTCGGTTGACATGAGCGGTTCGTCCTTCCGTGCGCCCCCTCTCCGCCTCCCGTGCCGACTTGAGCCGCCCGGCATCCTGGGGGCGGGCCGCTGTGCCCGACCACGCGCCGGTCCTCGTCCCACCCACGAGCCCAACCGCCCGGCGCCCGGACGCCTGACGCGGGGGTTCGCATTGGCCACACACAATCCTCATGCGCGAAGGATCGGTTCTCCTGGCAGGGCGAGGGGCGGTCGGGTGCGCACCCCCTTTCCCCGTCAGGTCTGGCGCAGGCGCCAGGAGGAACTGGCCCTTGAGCTGTTGCGCGAGCTGACCCGCCTCGCCGACGAGATCCGGTACGCCAACCTGCTCCAGCACCATCGCATCATCGCGGCACAGGTCGACCACGCTCTGGCGGATCCCACGTTGGCGTCGGCCATGAGCACGCTGGACGGGGTCTCCGCCGGCAAGCGACGACAGGTGATCTTCGCCAACCGCGAGTACAGCGCGATCCTGCTGGGCCATCGCGTCGGCGTGTACGACTGGAGCGCGCTGATCGGACATCTGCGCGTGCTGTGCAGGAACCAGGTGTTCAAGGATTACTGGCAGATGACCGGCCAGCACCGCAGAAGCCTGCCGGCGGAGACCCTCGAAGCGCGCGTGGGGAAAGCCGTCGACGTGATTATGGAGGAGCTGGCGGAAGACCCGGACGAGTGGTGGGTTGTCGGCCCGGATACCGGATCCGCCGACGTCTGATTTCCGGGAATTAAATCGACAAAGTGACGCGCGCGATTGCTCCGTCGGGCGTAATTTCAATTTATCCCGTTGCTTTGCTCATTCTGATAGCGTTGGGCGGGCGTTCCGGTATTCCACCCTCAGCACGAGGGCGTCCACGCCTCATGTGGCCGCCCGTAGAAGAGAGCCCGCGTGTACAGCGAACTCCCTGCCGCCACTATTGTCCGACGTCTCGGAGACTCTCCGCGCCAACGGGGAAGCGTCACGGGCGAGACATGCCCTGACCTTTTCGAATTGAGCGACGGAAATTTTGCGGTCATCGGTACCGATCGTACGGAAGAATTGGATGCCTTGCTTCCGGGCGATGCGGCCAGGGCGAACTACGAGCGTATTGTTGTGATCACGCGCGAAACGCTCATCCGTGCAAAAAAGGACATCCCTGACATCTGATGGGGAATGAGTCGAGGGCCCGGCGCGGTAATGCTCGCCGGGCCCTCGATCGTGCCGTCCGTGGAACTACCCGACCACCGTCCAGGTGTCCCCGCCCGCCAACAACGCCCCCAGATCCCCCTTGCCGTTCTGCTCGATCGCCGTGTCCAGCTGGTCCGACAGCTGGGTGTCGTACACCGGGCGGTCCACCGAGCGGAAGACGCCGATCGGGGTGTGGTGGAGGGTGTCCGGGTCGGCCAGGCGGGAGAGGGCGAAGGCGGTCGTCGGGGACGCGGAGTGCGCGTCGTGGACCAGGATCTCCGCCTCGTTCGACGGCGTCGCCGGCACCACCTTCAGGTCACCCGTCGCCGCGTCCCGGACCACGCCCTTGGACAGGTCCGCGCCGAAGCGGATCGGCTGCCCGTGCTCCAGCCGGATCACCGCCTCCTCCGCCTGCTGGTTGTCTTTGAGGACCTCGAAGGCGCCGTCGTTGAAGATGTTGCAGTTCTGGTAGATCTCGATCAGCGCCGTGCCGGAGTGCGCGGCGGCCGCCCGCAGCACCGACGTGAGGTGCTTGCGGTCCGAGTCGACCGTGCGGGCCACGAAGGACGCCTCCGCGCCGATCGCCAGGGACACCGGGTTGAACGGCGCGTCCAGCGACCCCATCGGCGTCGACTTCGTGATCTTCCCGACCTCGGAGGTGGGGGAGTACTGCCCCTTCGTCAGGCCGTAGATCCGGTTGTTGAAGAGCAGGATCTTCAGGTTGACGTTCCGCCGCAGCGCGTGGATGAGGTGGTTGCCGCCGATCGACAGCGCGTCACCGTCACCCGTCACCACCCACACCGACAGATCGCGGCGCGAGGCGGCGAGGCCCGTCGCGATCGCCGGCGCCCGGCCGTGGATCGAGTGCATGCCGTACGTGTTCATGTAGTACGGGAAGCGGGAGGAACAGCCGATGCCGGAGACGAAGACGATGTTCTCCTTGGCCAGCCCCAGCTCCGGCATGAAGCCCTGGACCGCCGCGAGGATCGCGTAGTCACCGCAGCCGGGGCACCAGCGGACCTCCTGGTCGCTCTTGAAGTCCTTCATGCTCTGGCGCCCCTCGGCCTTGGGGACCAGCGAGAGTGCCTCGATCGTGCCCGTGCCTTCCGTGGACGTCTCAGCCATCGATGGCCTCCTTGAGAGCCGTGGCGAGCTGTTCGGCCTTGAACGGCATGCCGTTGACCTGGTTGTAGCTGTGCGCGTCGACCAGGTACTTCGCCCGCACCAGCAGGGCGAGCTGCCCGAGGTTCATCTCGGGGATCACGACCTTGTCGTACGCCTTCAGCACCGCGCCCAGGTTGCGCGGGAAGGGGTTGAGGTGGCGCAGATGGGCCTGCGCGATCGACTCACCGGCCGTCCGCAGCCGCCGTACCGCCGCCGTGATGGGCCCGTACGTCGACCCCCAGCCCAGAACCAGCGTGCGCGCCTCGTGCGGGTCGTCGACCTCGAGATCCGGTACGTCGATCCCGTCGATCTTGGCCTGCCGGGTGCGGACCATGAAGTCGTGGTTGGCCGGGGCATAGGAGATGTTCCCGGTCCCGTCCTCCTTCTCGATGCCGCCGATGCGGTGTTCGAGACCGGGGGTGCCGGGCACCGCCCAGGGGCGGGCCAGGGTCTGCGGGTCCCGCTTGTAGGGCCAGAAGACCTCGGTGCCGTCGTCCAGGGTGTGGTTCGGGCCCTGTGCGAACTGCACGGTCAGGTCCGGGAGTTCGTCCAGCTCCGGGATCCGCCAGGGCTCCGAGCCGTTGGCCAGGTAGCCGTCCGAGAGCAGCATCACCGGTGTGCGGTACGTCAGGGCGATCCGGGCCGCCTCCAGCGCCGCGTCGAAGCAGTCGGCCGGGGTGCAGGGGGCGACGATCGGCACCGGCGCCTCGCCGTTGCGCCCGAACATCGCCTGGAGGAGGTCGGCCTGCTCGGTCTTGGTCGGCAGCCCGGTGGACGGGCCGCCGCGCTGGATGTCGATCACCAGGAGCGGCAGCTCCAGGGAGACGGCGAGGCCGATGGTCTCCGACTTCAGCGCCACACCCGGGCCACTCGTGGTGGTGACCGCCAGGGACCCGCCGAAGGCCGCGCCGAGCGCCGCGCCGATGCCCGCGATCTCGTCCTCGGCCTGGAAGGTCCGTACGCCGAAGTTCTTGTGCTTGCTCAGCTCGTGCAGGATGTCCGAGGCCGGGGTGATCGGGTACGAGCCCAGGAACAACGGCAGGTCCGCTTGCCGAGACGCGGTGACCAGTCCGTAGGACAGCGCCAGATTCCCCGAGATGTTGCGGTAGGTGCCGACCGGGAAGGCCTTGGTGGCCGGGGCGATCTCGTAGGAGACCGCGAAGTCCTCCGTCGTCTCGCCGAAGTTCCAGCCCGCCCGGTAGGCCGCCAGGTTCGCCTCGGCGATCTCCGGCTTCTTCGCGAACTTGGTCCGCAGGAACTTCTCCGTGCCCTCGGTGGGCCGGTGGTACATCCACGACAAGAGGCCGAGCGCGAACATGTTCTTGCTGCGCTCGGCCTCCTTGCGACTGAGGTCGAAATCCTTGAGTGCCTCGACGGTCAGCGTGGTCAGGGGGACCGGGTGAAGGCTGTAACCGTCGAGCGATCCATCCTCCAGCGGCGAGGCCGCGTACCCCACCTTCTGCATCGCCCGTTTGGTGAACTCGTCCGTGTTGACGATGATCTCCGCGCCGCGCGGCAGATCGGCGATGTTCGCCTTGAGGGCGGCCGGGTTCATGGCCACGAGCACGTTCGGCGCGTCACCCGGGGTCAGGATGTCGTGGTCGGCGAAGTGCAGCTGGAAGGACGACACGCCCGGCAGGGTCCCGGCGGGGGCCCGGATCTCGGCGGGGAAGTTGGGAAGGGTGGACAGGTCGTTGCCGAAGGAGGCCGTCTCCGAGGTGAAACGGTCACCGGTGAGCTGCATACCGTCACCGGAGTCCCCCGCGAAACGAATGATCACCCGGTCGAGACGGCGGACATCCTTCGCGCCCGGCTCTTTGCGCTGCTCTCCCACGACGGTTTCGTCGGCCTGCTCCGCTGGGCTGCTGACCTGACTGGTCACTGAACTGGACCTCCCTCGAGGCGGCTGTTCGGGAGCGGCCTTCCCGCAGGCCTCTCCCAGGATCAACCCTACGACCGCGGGGTTCTCTTCCCTCGGCCATTCGCATGATGGACGTGGTTTTGAGACGATTCGACGCCCTGACTTGTCACCATTTGCGCGACCTCCGACACTTCCCTGAAGACGCTCCCTCGCGGCCGGCGGTTCTGGCCCGGTCATTTCCTGACACGGTGTCAGAAACTCATGAGTTCAGATAGGTGAGCACGGCCAGCACCCGCCGGTGGTCCCCGTCGCTCGGGGACAGCCCGAGCTTCAGGAAGATGTTGCTCACGTGCTTCTCCACGGCCCCGTCGCTGACGACCAGCTGCCGGGCGATCGCGGAGTTGGTCCGCCCCTCGGCCATGAGCCCGAGGACCTCCCGCTCCCGGGGCGTGAGGCCCGCGAGCACGTCCTGCTTACGGCTGCGTCCCAGCAGCTGGGCGACCACCTCGGGGTCGAGAGCGGTACCGCCCTCGGCGACCCGCACCACCGCGTCCACGAACTCACGCACCTCCGCGACCCGGTCCTTGAGCAGGTACCCCACCCCACGGCTGGACCCGGCCAGCAGCTCGGTGGCGTACCGCTCCTCCACGTACTGCGACAGTACGAGTACCCCGAGCCCGGGATGTGTCTTGCGCAGTTGCACGGCGGCTCGCACGCCTTCGTCGGTGTGCGTCGGAGGCATCCGCACGTCGGCGACCACCACGTCGGGCAGCTCGCCCTGGGCGTCCAGCTCGCCGATGGTCTTGACCAGCGCGTCCCCGTCCCCCACACCGGCCACGACGTCGTGCCCGCGGTCGGTCAGCAACCGGGTCAGGCCCTCCCTCAGCAGCACCGAATCCTCGGCGATGACCACCCGCACCCTGTCCTCCACGACCCTCGGCCCCCCAGCCCACTGCCTGCCCGTCCACTGAACAGGTCCAGCATTCCAGCATTCGGATGCGGAGGGGCGAGGGCAACGGGATTAGGGGCCCCTTAATCGAAAATCGAACGGATCGCGCATCCCGAACTCCGGCCCGGGCCTTTCAGCCCGAACGCCGGCCCGGGCCTTTCAGCCCGTCCGGCGTTCGAGGACACCCCCGTCACACGCAACGCGTCACACGCAACCCGTCACACGCGGTCCCCCCGCCACGGCAGCTCCGCGGTCACCCGGGTGGGTCCCGCGACCGGCGAATCCACCACCAGGATCCCGTCCACCGCGTCCAGCCGCTCCGCCAGCCCCGCGAGCCCTGACCCCGCGGACACGTCGGCTCCGCCCACCCCGTTGTCCACCACCTGGAGCAGCAGCCGGTCCTCCACCCGCCACACGTCCACCGCCGCCCCCGTGGCCCGCGCGTGCTTGCTGACGTTCTGCAACAGCTCCGACACCGTGAAGTACGCGATCCCCTCGATCGCCGGCGCCGGCCGCGACGGCAGATCCACCTCCACCTGCACCGGAACCGTGCACCGTGAGGCCACCGAGGACAGCGCCGCATCCAGCCCCCGGTCCGTCAGCACGGCGGGATGGATCCCCCGCGCCAGATCCCGCAGCTCCTGAAGCGCCGTCTTCACCTCACCGTGCGCCTCGTCCACCATCCGCGCCGCCGCCTGCGGATCCTCCGTGAGCTTCTCCTTCGCCAGCCCCAGATCCATCGCTAGCGCCACCAGCCGGGCCTGCGCCCCGTCGTGCAGATCGCGCTCGATCCGCCGCAGATCGGCGGCCGCCGTGTCCACCACGACCCCCCGGTCCGACTCCAGCTCCACCACCCGCGCCGACAGCCGGGTCGGCCCCAGCAGCCCGTGCACCATCACCCGGTCCACCGTCGTCAGCGCCCGCACGATCCACGGCGTGGCCAGCGTGAACAACAGCCCCACCAGCGCGGTCACCCCGATCTCGAACGGGTTGTCCAGGTAGATGTGGTGGGTCTCGTCGCCGTACAGCTGAAGCCCGTCCTGACCGGCGTACGCCGGGAACACCCAGAACCACAGCGGATACGTCAGCAGCGCCCAGCCGTACACCCAGAAGTTCACCGCGACGACGAACGAGAACAGCGCCCACGGCAGGTGCAGCACCGAGTACAGCAGCGTCCGCCAGGACGTGCCGCTCTTGAGCACCGCCCCGATCCACGCCATGAACCCGGAGCCCCGGGTCCGCAGCGGCTCCGGGTCCGCGACCTCCAGGCCCAGCAGCCCCCGCGCCCGCGCCCGCTCCAGCGCCCCGAGCCCACGGCACCCGGCGAGCCCCGCCGCGAAGACCGGGATGCCGAGGAAGGTCACGAGCAGTCCGGCGCCCAGCGAGACCATCGTGACGGCGTACGTGAACATCAGGATGCTGATCGGCAGGCTCAGCAGCACATAGCCGAACTCCCGCCAGGTCCGTCCCTCGAACGGCGCCCGCAGCCCCGCCGGCAGCCGGTGCCGCGTCTCGGGGAACCCGAGCCCACTGTCGTACCCGTAGTCCGTGGCCATCGACGTCGTCCTTCTTCTCTCGCCTGAGCATGTGGTGTCGTCCTGGTTCCACCCTGCTGCGTCGCAGGTCGACGGACCATGGAGACCGTCGGCGTCTTGGAAGGGGGGTTTTCCCCACCCCCTTCGCCGATACGAGCGCCCTACGACCGCTCCGGCGCCCGGTCGCGCCACGGCAGCTCCGCCGTGACGACCGTCGGACCGCCCGGCGGCGAATCGATGACGAACAGCCCGTCCACCGCGTCCAGCCGCTCCGCGAGCCCTCGCATACCGGTGCCCCCGTCGAGCCGGGCCCCGCCGCGGCCGTCGTCCCACACCTGGATGAGCAGCCGGTTCTCCGCCCGCCACACGTCGACCGACGCCGACCGCGCCCCGCTGTGCTTGCTGATGTTCTGGAGCAGTTCCGAGACGGTGAAGTAGGCGATCCCCTCGATCGCCTGGACCGGCCGCGCGTCGAGGTCGGCGGTCACCTTCACCGGCACCGTGCAGCGCGAGGCGACCGAGGAGAGGGCGGCGTCGAGCCCGCGGTCGGTCAGGACGGCGGGATGAATGCCCCGCGCCAGATCCCTCAGCTCCTGAAGCGCCAGCTTCACCTCGCCGTGCGCCTCCGCGACCATCGCCTGCGCGTACTCCGGGTCCTCCAGCAGTTTCTCCTTCGCGAGACCGAGCCCCATGGCCAGGTTCACCAGCCGGGCCTGCGCCCCGTCGTGCAGGTCGCGCTCGATCCGGCGCAGATCGGCGGCGGCCGTGTCGACCACGACCCCGCGGTCCGACTCCAGTTCGGCGATACGGCGTTCCAGCTCGTCGGAGGGCGACAGCAGCCCCCGCACCATCGCCCGGTCCACGTCGGCGAGGCCCCGGGCGATGAACGGCAGCACCGGCCACAGCACGAACAACGAGGTCAGCGTGATCGTGAAGGTCAGCACGCCCCACGGCAGCCGGATGAAGTCGTACAGCACCGTCCGCCAGCCCACGGGGTCCTTCACCCCCAGCCACAGCTGGGCGATGAAGCCGTTGCCGCCTTTCCTGGTGCGCCACGGCAGCGGGCTCGGCTCGTCCACCCGCACGCCCAGCAGCGCCCGGGCCCGCGCCCGCTCCAGTTTGCCGAGCTGCCGCGCGCCCAGCAGACCGGCCGCCAGCAGCGGGAATCCGATCACCGTCACGGTCAGCCAGAAACCGGTGAGCAGCACCGTCACGACGTAGACGAATCCGAAGACCGACACGGGCAGGTTCGCCAGCAGGTGCGCGATCTCCTTCCACGTGTGCGCGTCGTAGGCGAAGCGGGCCGGCGGCGGCCGGCCGTCATCGGTTCCGCCGTATTTGCCGGTGGTCACGGCACGGCTCGGGGACGATTGGCGTTCGGTCATATGGGCTAGCGTGCCGGGCGAGAGGCCCGTGCGCCATGAGGTGGACCGCCGCGAGGCGCTGGGGAAAACCCCACCCCCTCTCCTTCTAGGGGTGATGGGCTGCTTACCGCGCCTTTACGAGGGCCTAGACTCCCGTGCGTACAGATCGTCGAACAGCGGTGTTCAGCAGCTCACGCTGTGTTCAGCGGCTCACAGGGAGCGAGGGGCGGACGTGCCGGAACCGACCGTCGTCGGTGCAAGCACCGTCGATCCGACTGTCGTCGCGGCGGACTACTTCCAGTCGTACTCGGTCGTAGGACTGCTCGCCGTCGTCGGCGTGCTGTTCGTCGCGGTCGCCTTCGGCGCCGGACGCCTGCTGCGACCCGTGGTCCCCACCCCCGAGAAACTCCTGACGTACGAGTGCGGAGTCGACCCCGTCGGCGAGGGCTGGGCCCACACCCAGGTCCGCTACTACGTCTACGCCTTCCTCTACGTCATCTTCGCCGTCGACTCGATCTTCCTGTTCCCGTGGGCGACGGTCTTCGCGGCCCCCGGCTACGGCGCGGCCACCCTCGTGGAGATGTTCGTCTTCCTGGGCTTCCTCGCCGTGGGGCTTCTGTACGCGTACAAGAAGGGAGTCCTGGCATGGACGTGACCGGCTCGGAACCCGTTCTGCTCCCGGAACCGAAACGGCTCGGCGCGCTGGCCCGTCTCGCCCCCGAGCCGATGAAGGTGGTCCTCAACTGGGGCCGCCGCTACTCCCTCTGGGTCTTCAACTTCGGCCTCGCCTGCTGCGCGATCGAGTTCATCGCCGCGTCGATGGCCCGCCACGACTTCATCCGCCTCGGTGTCATCCCCTTCGCCCCGGGGCCCCGCCAGGCCGACCTGATGGTCGTCTCCGGCACGGTCACGGACAAGATGGCCCCGGCGGTGAAGCGCCTGTACGAACAGATGCCCGAGCCCAAGTACGTCATCTCCTTCGGCGCGTGCAGCAACTGCGGCGGCCCGTACTGGGACTCCTACTCGGTGACGAAGGGCGTCGACCAGATCATCCCGGTGGACGTCTACGTCCCCGGCTGCCCGCCACGCCCGGAGGCCCTCCTCCAGGGCATCCTGAAACTCCAGGAGAAGATCGCGAGGGAGTCGCTGGGGGAGCGGTACGGGGTGACGTCGGGGATGTCGGGAACGTCGGGGACATCGGGGACATCGGGAGTGTCCGGGGGCCGCGCGTCGGTGGCGGCGCTCCAGAGCGGGTTGGTGCAGGGACCGGGGTCGGCGACCGGACCTGTTTCTGATTCTGATTCTGCTTCTGGTGCTTCTGCTTCTGCTATTGGTTCTGGTTCGGGCTCGGGCTTGGATTCGGGTTCTGTTGAGGGGGGTGCGCGGTGACGGCCGTCGGCTGGCTGCCCGCCCCCGCCGAGGAACTGTTCGGCCCGGAGGCCACCGCGGAGGAGTCGTACGAGGTCCTCACGGTGGACGTCCCGCCCGCGTCCTGGCTCACCGCGCTCGCTGTCGCCCGCGACGAGCTGGGCTGCACCTACTTCGACTGGCTGAGCGCGGTCGACGAACCCGGCACCGGCTTCCGCGTGGCAGCCCACGTGGCGGCCCTCGCCCCGGTACGACGCCTGCTGCTCCGCACGACGGTCCCGCACGAGACCCCGGTCCTGCCCACCGCCGTCGACATCTACGCGGGCGCCGCCTGGCACGAACGCGAGACCCACGAGATGTTCGGCGTCACCTTCGAGGGCCACCCCTCCCTCGCCCACCTGCTGCTCCCGGAGGCCTTCGAGGGCCACCCCCTCCGCAAGGACTTCGTCCTGGCCGCCCGGGTCGCCAAGGCCTGGCCCGGCGCGAAGGAACCGGGCGAGTCCGAACACGGCGGCCCCAAGCGCCGCCAGATGCTCCCCCCAGGAGTCCCCGACCCCAACGACTGGGGCCCCCAGAAGGGCCAACTCCCCCCCACCCCAACCCGCCCGACCCGCACCCCCCGCCCCACCTCGGACCGCCCCGTCCGCCGAGCCCGCTCGGCGTCGGAGGGCTCGGCGAGCCAGACGGAGACGCCGGGGGCCGGCGCTGGCGCGGGGGCAGGCTCTGCGGGGGCGGTTCCGGGTGCGGGTGCTGGTGCTGGTGCTGGTGCCGGGGCTGGGGCTGGGGGTGCGGTTCCGCGTCGGGCGCGGTCGGCTTCGGAGGGGTCGGCGAGTCAGGCGGGGACGCGGGGTGCCGGGACCGGGGCAGGCTCTGCGGGCACGACTCCGGCTCCGGGTGCTGGTGCTGGTGCTGGGGCTGCGGGTGCGGCTCCGCGTCGGGTGCGGTCGGCTTCGGAGGGGTCGGCGAGTCAGGCGGGGACGCGAGGTGCAGGCACTGCGGCTGGGGCTGCGGGTGCAGTCCCGCGTCGGGCGCGGTCGGCGTCGGACGGGTCCGTGAGCCAGGTCGGGGAGTCCGGTACGTCCGGCGCTCCGACACCCGGTTCGCCCGAGACTGAGTCGGCAGCTCCGACGCCCGGTTCGCCCGAGGCCGAGTCGGCAGCTCCGGTGGCTGACTCGCCCGAGACCCGGTCGGCTGCACCAGCGACCGGCTCGCCCGCGTCCGAGTCGGCGGCACCGGCCCGCTCGCCCGAGTCCTCGTCGGGCACCCCGACGAAGGGCCGGCCCGCGTCGGATGCAGCCACCTCACAGCGCCCGGCGAGCAGCGGTACGACCTCGAGCAGCGCTACTCCCGCAGGCCCGCGCCGCGGTCGCAGTGCCTCGGGCGGATCCGCGAGTCAGCGCGCCACGACCACCCCCGAACCGTCGCCGTCGCCCTCGCCGTCTCCGGAGGAATCGGGCTCCAACCCCGCTCGCCCCAGGACCCCCGTCCCCCCGCGCAGCTCCGACGCCCCGTGGCACCACGCCCGCCCGGCCTTCGACGACCCGGTACCGAAGCGACCCCGCACCCCCGAGGACGCGGAACTCACCCGGAGCCCCGAGCCTCCCACGGTCCCTGAGCCACCCACGACTCCCGTTGAGCCCTCGGGGTCCGAGAACCCGGCCCCTGAAGCCGCCGAGCCGGGCTCCGAACCCGCTGCTCCAAGCCCACGGGACGCCGACTCGACCCCCGACGACTCCACTACCGGCGACGACTCCACCACCGGCGACGACTCGACCCCGGATGACCCGCCCTCGGCCGAGACGCCCCCAGCCGAGACACCCCCGGCCGAGTCGACTTCCGACGAGCCGTCGCCCACCGACACCTCAAATCCCCACCCCCGAAACACCCCCGACCACCCCACCGGAGGCCCGCAGTGAACGACGCTCTCGACGTCGCCCTGCGACTCCTGATCGTCTTCGTCGTCTTCCTCACCTTCCCCTTGATCATCGGCCAGACCGAGCACAAGGTGATGGCCCACATGCAGGGCCGCCTGGGCCCCATGTACGCCGGCGGCTTCCACGGCTGGGCCCAACTCGTCGCGGACGGCGTCAAGTTCGCCCAGAAGGAAGACGTCGTCCCGGCAGGCGCGGACCGCCGCATCTTCCAACTCGCCCCCGCCGTCGCCCTCCTGCCCTACCTCCTCGTCCTCCTCGCCATCCCGATCGGCCCCGGCGAGGGCGCCGTCGGCGAGGTCGTCGACGCAGGCGTCTTCTTCGTGCTCGCCGTGATGGGCGTGGGTGTCCTCGGCTCCCTCATGGCCGGCTGGGCCTCCGCCAACAAGTTCTCCCTCCTCGGCGGCCTCCGCACCGCCGCCCAGCTCCTCGCCTACGAGCTCCCGATGCTGCTCACCGCCGCCTCCGTGGCGATGGCCGCCGGGACCGTCTCCCTCCCCGGCATCCTCGACGCCTTCGAGTGGTGGTGGCTGCCCTGGCAGATCGTCGGCGCGATCGTCTTCTTCGTCGCCGGCCTCGCTGAACTCCAGCGCCCTCCCTTCGACATGCCCGTCGCCGACTCGGAGATCATCTTCGGTGCCTACACCGAGTACACCGGCCTCCGCTTCGCCCTGTTCCTCCTCGCCGAGTACGCCGGAATCGTCGTCCTGTGCGGCCTCACCACCGTCCTCTTCCTGGGCGGTTGGCACGGCCCCTGGGGCGCCGACGGCCTCGGCTGGGTCTGGACCCTCCTCAAGACAGCCCTGCTCGCCTTCGTCGTCATCTGGCTCCGCGTGACCTACCCCCGCCTGCGCGAGGACCAGCTCCAGAAGCTCTCCTGGACCCTCCTCGTCCCCCTCTCCCTCGCCCAGATCGCCCTCACCGGCATCGTCAAGGTGGTGATCCAGTAGCCATGGCCCCGATTCCTGGCAGCGGCCTCGCCAAGGGCCTGGCCGTCACCCTGCGCACGATGACGAAGAAGACCGTCACCGAGCAGTACCCCGACACCCAGCCCGACCTCCCGCCCCGCACCCGCGGGGTGATCGGCCTGTTCGAGGAGAACTGCACGGTCTGCATGTTGTGCGCCCGTGAGTGCCCCGACTGGTGCATCTACATCGACTCCCACAAAGAGACGGTCCCCGCCGCGACCCCCGGTGGCCGCGAACGCAGCCGCAACGTCCTCGACCGTTTCGCCATCGACTTCTCCCTCTGCATGTATTGCGGTATCTGCATCGAGGTGTGTCCTTTCGACGCCCTGTTCTGGTCCCCGGAGTTCGAGTACGCCGAGACCGACATCCGCGACCTGACCCACGAGCGGGACAAGCTGCGGGAGTGGATGTGGACCGTCCCGGCCCCGCCCGCCCTCGACCCCGGCGCGGAGGAGCCGAAGGAGATCGCCGCCGCCCGCAAGACCGCCGAAAAACTGGCGACGACCCAGCCCCAGCCGACGACCCAGCCCCAGCCGACGGACCCGACCGGATCTAACCCAGAGCCGCCCACCGAGCCGCCCGCCGGGCCCACCGCCCCTGAGGGAGACGCCCCGTGACCCTCGCCGCAGCCACCGCGACGACGGCGCACCCCACACTCACCACAGTCGCCGCCGAATCCCACGGCTTTCTCTCCCCGACCGGCGTCGAGGTCGCCTTCCTGCTCGTCGGCCTGGTCACCTTCGGCGCCGCCCTCGTCACCGTCACCACCAAGCAGCTGGTGCACGCCGCCCTGTGGCTGGTGGTGGCCCTCGGCGGCCTCGCCGTCGAATACCTCCTGCTCACCGCCGAGTTCATCGCCTGGGTGCAGGTCCTCATCTATGTCGGTTCCGTAGTCGTCCTCCTTCTGTTCGGTCTGATGCTCACCAGGGCCCCCATCGGCCGTTCTCCGGACGCCGACTCCGGCAACCGCTGGGCCGCCCTCGTGGTGGCCGTCGCCGCGGCCGCGGCCCTGGTCTGGGTGGTCGCCGACGCCTTCCGCACCACCTGGATCGACCTGGACGGCCCCGCCGCCGGCTCCACCGAGGCCACCGGCGCCAGCCTCTTCCAGAACTGGGTGCTCCCCTTCGAGGCCCTCTCCGTCCTGCTCCTCGCGGCCCTGGTCGGCGCGATCGTCCTGTCCCGCAAGGCGAAGGCGGAGTCGAGCTCTCCCCCTCTGAACTCCCGAGCCGCGACCGGTAGTTCCCCATCTGCTCCGAATTCCCGTAATCGCCCGATCAGGCGAAATGGGCGATCCGAGGCAACCCGATCGGCTGCGGGAACCGAGCCGACGGCCAGAGGAACGGCGTCGACGACCAAGGAAACGGGGCCGACCGAGGCAAGCAACCCGGTCGAGGCAACCAACCCGACCGAGCAGGAAGGCGCCCGCTGATGCACCTCGCCTATCCCGCCGTACTCGCCGCCCTCCTCTTCTGCACCGGCCTCTACGGAGTCCTCGCCCGCCGCAACGCGATCCTCGTCCTGATGTCGGTCGAGCTGATGCTCAACGCCGTCAACCTGAACCTGGTCGCCTTCGACGTCTGGCTCAGCAAGGCCGCCGAGGAGACCCTGCACTCCGGTCAGGCCCTGACCCTGTTCACCATCGCCATCGCCGCGGCCGAGATCGGCATCGGCCTCGCGATCGTCCTCGCCGTCCACCGCAACCGCGGCACCGCAGACATCGACAAGCTCCGCGACACCGCCGAGGGCCACGGCCCCGAAGACACCGACGACGACGCCCGCACGGCCGAGCCGGCCGCGGAGACCGGGCGGACCGGGAAGGCTGAGGCCACCGCGTGACCACGACCACCCTCGCCGTCCTCGTCCCCCTCCTTCCGTTCCTGGGTGCCGCGGCCGGCCTGCTCCTGGGCCGCACCGCCCCCGGCTTCGTCCGCCCCCTCGCTGTCGTCCCGACGCTCGCCGCCCTCGCACTGGCCGCGGTGGTCGCCGTACGCCAGGGCGGCGACCAGGCGGTGAACGCGGCCACCGAACTCACGCCGACCGGCTCGGTCCCGATCGAACTCGCCCTGCACATCGACGGCTTCGCCGCCCTCGTCGCCGTCCTGGTGGCCTTCGTCGCCACCTGCGTGCAGATCTACTCGACGGGCTATCTGCGCGACGACCCGCGCTACCCCTCGTACGCCGCTCTCGTCTCCCTGTTCACCTCCGCGATGCTGCTCGTCGTCTACTCCGGCGACCTGATCGTGCTGCTGGTCGGCTGGGAGGTCATGGGCATCTGCTCGTACTTCCTCGTCGGCCACTACTGGGAGACTCCCGAGGCCCGCGCCGCCTCCCTCAAGGCCTTCCTGGTGACCAAGCTCGGCGACGTCCCCTTCCTGATCGGCCTGTTCGCGCTGGCCACCGACGCCGGGTCCTTCCGGATCACGAAGGTCCTCGACACCGTCGCGCACGGCGGACTCGACCACCCGACCCTGATCGCCCTGCTCCTCCTCGCGGGCGTGGCGGGCAAGTCGGCGCAGTTCCCGCTGCACACCTGGCTCCCCGACGCGATGGCGGGCCCCACGCCCGTCTCCGCGCTCATCCACGCCGCGACGATGGTCGCCGCCGGTGTCTACTTCATCGCCCGTCTCCTTCCGGTCTTCGAGGCGTCCCGGGCCGCGATGGTGGTCCTCGCCGTCATGGCCGCCGTCACGATGCTCGGCTCGGGTCTCGCCGCCCTCGCGCAGGACGACATCAAACGCGTCCTCGCCTACTCGACGATCGGTCAGCTCGGCTACATGACCGGCGCCCTCGCCGTCGGCGACCGCGGCGCCGCCGTCTTCCACCTCCTGTCCCACGGCGCCTTCAAGGCGCTCCTGTTCCTCGCGGCCGGCGTGATCATCCACGCCGCCGGCACCAACTCACTCGCCGCCATGTCCCGCATGAAGGACCTGCGCCTCCGCGTTCCCGACGCCTTCTGGACGATGACCGTGGCGCTCCTCGCGCTCGCCGCGATCCCGCCCTTCAGCGGCTTCTTCTCCAAGGAGTCCGTCCTCGGCGCCGCCGAGCACGTCGCCACCGGCCACACCGAGCACGCCCCCGGCGCCGCCGGCTGGATCACCCTGGTCGCCGGCCTGATCACGGCCCTGCTCACCGCGGCGTACGCGACCCGCCTGTGGCTGCTGGCCTTCCACGGACGAGGCGCCGAAGCGCCCGACCACGGCCGCCAGCCGCTGACGATGAACGTGGTGCTGTGGGTTCTCGCAGTCCCCTCCCTCGCCCTCGGCGCCTTCGCCTACCGTGTGCTGCCCGACTGGTTCGACGGACGCGACCTCACCCCGACCCTCACCACCTCCGTCCTCGGCACGGGCGTGGCCCTGATCGGCGGCCTGGTCACCTACGCCGCCTGGCGCCACACCAGCGCGGCCGCGGCGGCCGTCCCGCTGGGTGCGGTCGCCGCCCACCCCGAGGGCGACGCCGGACTGGTCGAGGCCGAGGCCATCGCCACCCACGAGCCCGCCTACGGAGACGTGGCCTACGCGCCCGACCCCGCCGACCCCGGCCGGCTGCTGCTGGGGCCCCTGCACCGCCACGCGGCCGTCGGCTTCCACCTGGACGCCCTGTACACGGCCGTCTTCGTCCGCCCCGTCCAGGCCGGAGCCACCCTCGTGCGGTTCCTGGACCGGGAGGTCGTCGAGACGTACGTGCGCGGCGCGGGCGCGTTGCCCCGCTGGCTCGGCGTCGCCGTACGGCGAGCCCAGACCGGCAATCTCCAGACCTATGTGAGCGCGCTGCTCGCCGGCACCGTCGTCCTCGCGGTCGCCGTCGTCCTCGTCGCCACGGGAGCGTGAGCAGGCGTGATCGATATCAACGAGTCCGTGATGCAGTTCCTTCTGGCATTGATCGTGGCCGGTCCGCTCCTCGGCGCCGTCACGGCCCTGCTGCCCGCCCCGCCCGGACTGAGGGGGAAGTCGCCCGAGCAGGCGGTGCTGCGGCACGGCGTCACGGTCACCGGCGTGATCCTCATCGCCGCGATCGTCCTCGCGCTCGGCTTCGACCACGACCATCCGTCGAAGATGCAGGCCACGACCGACATCAGCTGGATCCCCGCACTCGACGTGCGCATCCACCTCGGCATCGACGGCATCTCCCTCCCCCTTCTGGTCCTGACCGCGCTGCTGACCTTCCTCTGCGCGCTCTACTCCTACTTCAAGATGCCTTCGGGGCCGACCCCGAAGGCCTTCGTCGCGCTGTTGCTCGTCCTCGAGTCCGGCACCCTCGCGACCTTCGCCGTCCTCGATCTGCTGCTGTTCTTCCTCGCGTTCGAGACGGTGCTCATCCCGATGTACTTCCTCATCGCCCGCTGGGGCGGCGCGGAACGTCAGGCCGCCGCCTGGCGCTTCATCCTGTACACCCTGCTCGGTTCGGTCGTCATGCTGCTCGGCCTGCTCCTGATCGGGATCAAGGCGGGCACATTCGACATGGTGGCACTCGCCACTGACAACGGCCGGTCGCTGACCACATCCGTGCAGGTCATCGCCGTTCTGGCGATCGGGATCGGGCTCGCGGTCAAGACCCCGATGTGGCCGTTGCACAGCTGGCTGCCCGACGCCCACACCGCCGCCCCCACCGTCGGCTCGGTCCTGCTGGCCGGTGTCCTGCTGAAGATGGGTACGTACGGGTTCGTGCGCATTCTGCTGCCGGTGGCGCCCGACGGCTTCCGCGAGTTCGCGCCCTACCTCGCCGCCTTCGCCGTGGTCGGGATCATCTACGGATCCCTGGCCTGCCTCGCCCTCGCCAAGAGGGGAGCGAAGGGCGACCTCAAACGCCTCATCGCCTACTCCTCCGTCGGCCACATGGGCTTCGTCCTCCTCGGCATCGCCACCATGACCCCGACCGGCGTGAACGGCGCCCTGTTCGCCAACATCGCCCACGGCCTCATCACCGGACTCCTGTTCTTCCTGGTCGGCGCGCTGAAGGACCGTACGGGCACCACCGATCTCGACACCCTCGCCGAGGAGACGGGCGCCGCCCTGTACGGCAAGGCCCCCCGCCTCGGCGGCCTGCTGGCCTTCGGAGCGGTGGCCTCGCTCGGGCTCCCCGGGCTCGCCGGTTTCTGGGGCGAGATGCTGGCCCTGTTCGGCGCGTTCAAGCCCGCCGACGATCTCAGCCGCCCCGCCTTCCTCACCTTCATGGCGATCGGCGCGTTCGGCACCCTCCTGACGGCCGCGTACATGCTCGTCGTGGTCCGCCGCGTCTGCATGGGCGCCGTACCCCAGGACGCCCCGCAGCTCGCCGACGTCCACACCTACGAGTTCGCCGCATGGACGCCACTCGTCGCCCTCACCGTCGTAGCGGGCCTGTGGCCGAAGGCCCTCCTGGGCCTGACCGACCCGGCCGTGCAGCAGCTCCTCGCAGGAGGCAAACGATGAGCACCCTGGCCGCCGTGGCCACGCCATTGGCATCCTCGGCAGAGTCGCCGGCCGTGATGGCCGCGAACCTCGTCCAGTCCGTCGACTGGCTCGCCATCGCACCCCCCACCCTCGTGGCGGTCGTCGGGCTCGTCGTCCTGGTCGCCGACCTGTTCGTGGGCGACCGGAAGAAGGCCCTGCTCGGCTGGCTGTCGGTCGCGGGCCTCGCCGCCTCCGCGCTCCTGCTGCTGCCCCTCCTGGACGGCGACCGCAGCACCTTCTGCCTGACCGGCGACACACGCGTGTGCAGCTACACGGTGGACCGCTTCACCCTCGTCATCCAGTTCCTCGTCCTCGGCGGAGCCCTGCTGGCGGCCCTCCTGTCGGTCACCACCCTCAAGGACGCCGACAAGCAGCTCCCCGAAGGGGAGTACTGGTTCCTGCTGCTCTCCTCCGCGGCCGGCGCCGCCCTCCTGCCCGCCTCCCGCGACCTGGCGACCCTGATCGTCGCCCTGGAGGTTGCCTCACTGCCCGCCTTCGCGCTCGTGGGCATCCGGCACGGCGACAGGAAATCGTCCGAAGCGGCCCTGAAGTTCTTCCTGTCCTCGGTCACCGCGACCGCGGTCAGCCTCATGGGCATCAGCTTCGTGTACGCCTCGACGGGCACCCTGTATCTCACCCAGGTCGCCGACCGCATCCAGCACGTCGACGGACAGCTCCACACCCTCGCCCAGACCGGCGTCGTCCTCACCCTCGTCGGCTTCGCCTTCAAGACGGCCGCGGTGCCCTTCCACTTCTGGGTGCCCGACACGTACGTGGGCGCGCCCCTCCCGATCGCCGCCTACTTGTCGGTCGTCGGCAAGGCGGTCGGCTTCTCCGGCCTGATCCTTGTCACCGTCGTAGCCCTGCCGTCGTACGCCGACGTCTGGGGACCGGCACTCGCCGCTCTGGCCGCCCTCACCATGACCGTCGGCAATGTGGGCGCACTGCGACAGCAGGCCACGCGCGCGTACAGCGCGGTACGACTGCTCGCCTGGTCCTCGGTCGGCCAGGCCGGCTACCTCCTCGTCCCGATCGCCGCGGCCGCGTACACCGACCATGCCGAGCGCTCCGTGGGCTCCACCGTCGCCTACGCCCTCATGTACGCCGCCGTGAACCTCGGCGCCTTCGCGGTGGCCGCTCTGGTGGGCCGTACGAGGACCGCGAACCGCCTCTCCGACTACCGCGGCCTCTACGCGTCCAACCCCCTCGCCGCCCTCCTCATGGCCTTCTTCCTGCTCTGCCTGGCCGGGCTGCCGCCGGGCATCATCGGCCTGTTCGCCAAGGTCACCGTGTTCTCGGCGGCCGTGGACGCGGGACTCGGCTGGCTGGCGGTCGTCATGGCGATCAACGTCGTGATCGCGCTGTTCTACTACCTCCAGTGGACGACCCTGCTGTTCCGGGCCCCCGAGGGCGAACCGGCCGCGCACCGCGTTCCCGCCCCCCTGACCGCGGCGCTCGCCCTGACCGGAGTCCTCGGTCTCGTCCTCTCCGGCGCACCCCAGTTGGTGCTGCGCTTCACCGACACCGGCCTCTTCTGAAACCACCGGCACAGAAGCGAGCCGTCACCCTTCCGGAACCCGAACCCGACCTGTCTCCCGACCCGTCACCCGGACGGCCCACCTGGGCCTCCACGCCCACCAGGGAACTCGTGGCCGCCGCCTGGCGTTGAGGAGAACGGAAGGGTCCACTGGACGTGACACCACGGACCAGTGGCTCGGAAGACATCGGAGACCAGTAAGCAAAGGGTTCCTCTGCGGCACCACTTGGAGGGCGCACCGTGCACCGCCGGCACAACGGGCTCAGGACCGCAGTCCTCCTCGGAGGGCTGTCCGCACTCATCATCGTCATCGGCAGCTTCTTCGGCCGCATGGGGCTGATCGTGGCCGTCCTGATCGCGCTGGGCACCAACGCGTACGCGTACTGGAACAGCGACAAGCTGGCTCTACGCGCGATGCGCGCGCGCCCGGTGAGCGAGTTCGAGGCGCCGGCCCTGTACCGCATGGTTCGCGAGCTCTCCACCCAGGCCCGCCAGCCCATGCCGCGCCTGTACATCTCGCCGACCGAGGCCCCCAACGCCTTCGCGACCGGCCGCAACCCGCGCAACGCCGCGGTGTGCTGCACCGACGGCATTCTGCGGATCCTGGACGAGCGCGAACTGCGCGGCGTCATCGGCCATGAGCTCAGCCACGTCTACAACCGCGACATCCTGATCTCGTCGGTCGCCGGCGCGCTCGCCTCCGTGATCATGTTCCTGGTCAACTTCGCCTGGCTGATCCCCGTCGGCCGCTCCGACGACGATGACGGCCCGGGCCTGCTCGGCATGCTGTTGATCATGATCCTCGGTCCGCTGGCGGCCAGCCTCATCCAGCTGGCGATCAGCCGGTCCAGGGAGTACGAGGCGGACGCCTCCGGAGCCCAGCTCACCGGCGACCCCCTCGCGCTCGCCAGCGCCCTGCGCAAGCTCGAAATGGGCACCCAGCAGCTGCCGTTGCCCCCGGAACCACGTATCGAGACCGCGAGTCACATGATGATCGCGAACCCCTTCCGCCCTGGTCAGGGACTGTCCAAGATGTTCTCGACGCACCCGCCGATGGCGGAGCGCATCGCCCGGCTCGAGAAGATGGCAGGTCGCCCCCAGTGAAAACCATCCTGAACGTCATCTGGCTCATCCTCAGCGGCTTCTGGCTCTTCCTCGCATACCTGGCCGCGGGTGTGCTGCTCTGCATCACGATCATCGGCATCCCGTTCGGGATAGCCGCCTTCCGCATCGGCGTCTACGCCCTGTGGCCCTTCGGGTACACCACGATCGAGCGCCGGGACGCGGGCGCGCCCTCCTGCCTGGGCAACGTCCTGTGGCTGGTCCTCGCCGGCTGGTGGCTCGCCCTGGGCCACATCGCGACCGGACTCGTCCTCTGCCTGACGATCATCGGAATCCCGTTCGGCATCGCCAACTTCAAGCTGATCCCCGTGTCCCTCTTCCCGCTGGGCCGGGAGATCGTCCCCACGGACGTACCGTTCGCGGCCCGCTGACGGGCGGGTCGGGGGAGTGGGGGCACCGAAGTACGTCCTGCTGTCGTACGACCGTCAGGCCGAGTTCGAGGGCCATGAGGGCTACGAGGCGACCTGGGCCCTGTGCGAGGACGTCACCGACCTCTTCGCCGACCCGCCGCCACCGGTCCGAAAGACGTACGAACTCCTGGGCTGCGCTCCTGAAGGCGTCCTCCGGGAAGCCCTCGTAGAGGCGCGTGCCACGGGCTCGGCGCCCCTCGGCGAACTGATCCTGGAGATCCTTGACAAGGCTGGCGCGGTGGGCGGCGAGTGGTACCTGGAAGACGTCCGAGTACTCGGCGACCGCCCCTGCGCCCGCGATCTGACCCTCCGCGACGTCACGATCGAGGGCACCGAAGCCGAAGACGATCAGGACGACTATCCGAGGCGCCCGCCGCTGTCCCCGGGCTATCGGCTGCTTGCCGCGGAGAACGGACAGTACGGCACATGCCGCGACCTGGCTCACCTCCGAGAGCCTCAGGACGATCCCACGGAACCGCCGGTGCGCCTGCTCGGATGCTCACCACAAGGCGCCCTTAAGGCCGCGTTGGACGCCGGGGAGGAAGACCTCGGACACGCGAAGCTCCTCCGTGTCGACTCGTCCGGGCGTCCCGTGCAGACCGCCGCCGAAGGCGAGCTGCGGGCCTGGATCCCGTCAGCTCGAGGTCCCGGCCTCGTCGACCTCACCCTCGACCTGTGGTCGGAGCGGCCACCGCTCGCAGCCCCAGAGGTGTGGGACCTGTGGGGAGCGGGGCGCCCGGAGGAGTGCAACCGCTGGAAGCAGTGCGGTCCCGAAGGACGCCGGTTCTGGCTGCGAACAGCGCTCGACAACCATGAACACGGCCGCCCGGACCTGGCACCGGACACGATTTGTCATCTCGACGGCCGCCATATCACCGACCTGCCCGGCTTCTTCTGCGCCTTGGGTGAGGCGGTCAACGGCCCCGGTGGCTACTTCGGGTGGGGCCTGGACGCCCTGAACGACTGCCTGCACGGCCGTTGGGGCGTAGCTCCGCCCTTCCGCCTGGTCTGGCACGACTCCGAGGTCGCCCACCGCTGTCTGGGCGTCACCCCGCACGCCGTCCGCCGCCCGCCGAGTTTCGATGAGCTCGTCGCTTTTCTCGCCGAGCGCGATCGGGTCGAGGTCCGCCTGGCCTGAGCGGAAGGGGGGCGCATTGGGCTGAGTCGTGGTCGCCGGGGGCGTCCAGGCTTTCCAGGTCGGCAGTTGTCCACAGGCTGGTGGTCGGGCTCGGGCCGGGGGTTGTCCACAGGTCGATGGTTGTCCACAGGCCCGCCCGACTGTCGGTGCCGCGCTGCATCATGAATGCATGACCGAGAGCGAGCAGTTGCTGGCACGGGTGGCGGACAAGGCCCGCAACACCCGTCCGTGGGGCTGGGCTTCCCTCCCCGAGCCGGTGGATGCGGCCACCCTGAGCCGCGCCGAGGCCGCGCTGGGCTTCCGCCTGCCTCCGCTGCTCGCAGACCTGTACCTGCACATAGGAGACGGTGGATTCGGCCCGGAGTACGGGCTGTTGCCCCTCCTCGACAGTCCGCCGGCCGGCGAGCCCGCCGCCGTCGTGCAGTACCTCGCCAACCGCAAGAGCGGCCGTAAGGACCCCGACTGGCCCTGGCCCGAAGGCGTCCTGCCGATATCCCACTGGGGTTGCGCGATGTACGCGTGCGTGGACTGCCGCACCGAGGGAGCCCCGGTCCTGCTCTTCGAACCCAACGCAGGCGACTGCGAGCACTCCTGGTTCGTCGACAGCGCCACCCTCGCCGACTGGCTGCGAACGTGGGTCGACGGCACGGGCTGGTACGAGGAGATGAACGAGGAGCTGGAGATGGCCCCTTGGGCGGAGTTCCGAATACGCACGAGCCGGTCAGTTCAGGCGTCCTGACGGGAGAGGGGACACCGACCCCTACGCCGCACACCGCGGTGCGGCGACTGCGACTCGGGCGGGGTTAACAACAGGCCGCGCGGGCCGCGCCGCCCGCCAGGGCATGCGCCACGGCCGACCTGTCAGCCGCACCGCCCCCACGGAGCCGCCCCACGTACGGCGCTGCCTCCACTACCGCGCCCGCAACTTCCGTACCCCGTACGCGACCGCCCCGACCCCCAGTACTCCCGCCCCCACAACCACCGAAACGGCCGGAAGCGCGAACGCCAGTACCCCGCACCCGAGCAGACCCACCGCCGGAACCACTCGAGCCACCGAACCCGAACCTGAACCCGAATCTGAACCCGAATCTGCATCCGACGTCGAACCCGCGGACGATCCCGATCCCGATCCTGAACCCGCAGACCAACCCGATCCCGATCCCGAAGCCGAACTCAGCGTCCATGCCGACGCGTTGGCCACCGCGTAGTACGCCAGCACACCGAAGGAGGAGAACCCGATCGCGCCCCGGACGTCCACCGTGGCGGCGAGGACCGTGACCACCGCGCCCACGGCCGCCTCAGCCCGGTGCGGTACCTGGAAACGGGGGTGGACGGCGGACAGCGCGCGGGGCAGATGTCCGTCCCGTGCCATGGCCAGCGTCGTCCGTGAGACGCCCAGGATCAGGGCGAGCAGCGAGCCGAGCGCGGCCACGGCGGCACCGACCCGCACCACCGGCGCGAGCCCCGGCACCCCGGCCGCCCGCACCGCCTCGACCAGCGGCGCACCTGCACGTCCCAGAGCGTCGGCACCGAGCACAGAAAGGACAGCCACGGCCACCGCCGCGTAGACGACCAGCGTGATACCCAGGGCCAGGGGGATCGCGCGGGGGATGGTGCGCGCGGGGTCCCGTACCTCCTCGCCGAGGGTTGCGATGCGCGCGTAACCCGCGAACGCGAAGAACAGCAGACCGGCAGCTTGCAGCACCCCGCCCGCGCCGCCCGAGGCCCCCACGTCCAGCCGCCCGGCCTCGGACGCACCCGACCCGAGACACACGACCACGACGGAAGCGAGGACAGCGAGGACCACCGCCACGATCACCCGGGTCAGCCACGCGGACTTCTGGATGCCGCCGTAGTTCACCGCGGTCAGTGCCACCACAGCAGCGACGGCCACGGCATGGGCCTGTCCCGGCCAGACGTACGCCCCCACCGTCAGAGCCATCGCCGCACAGGAGGCCGTCTTCCCGACCACGAACGACCAGCCCGCGAGGTAACCCCAGAACGGACCGAGCCGTTCGCGTCCGTAGACATACGTGCCGCCCGAGGCGGGGTACAGGGCGGCCAGCCGAGCTGAGGACGTGGCGTTGCAGTAGGCGACCAGGGCGGCGACGGCGAGTCCGAGCAGCAGCCCGGAACCGGCGGCGCGGGCAGCCGGACCGAGGGCGGCGAAGATGCCGGCGCCGATCATCGAACCGAGCCCGATGACGACGGCGTCGGTCACCCCCAGGGTGCGCCGCAGTTCGGCAGCGGATTGCGTCATGAGCCGCACCCTACTGACCGGGTGCAACCGCGGAGCATGGCCCTGACGTCCTCTCCGGCAGGATCCGCATGGTTCGCCGGGACGTAGATCACAGCCCGCGGACTGTGCGGGCACAGCGCGGAAGGGCAGGTTCAGGGCATGAGCATCATCGGCTGGATCATCCTCGGGCTGTTGGCCGGAGCCATCGCCAAGTTCCTGCTGCCGGGACGCGACCCGGGCGGCATCCTCGGGACCACACTCATCGGAGTCGCGGGCGCGTTCATCGGCGGCTGGATATCGGCCCGTTGGCTGGACCACCCGATCTCGAAGGACTTCTTCGACGGCGCCACCTGGGCGGCCGCGATCGGCGGCTCACTCGTCCTCCTGATCGCCTACCGTCTCCTGTTCGGCAACTCGCGCGACTGAGTCACCCTGGACCGCAGCCAGCAGGCGAGAAGGGTGGGCACCGGCCAGGTGCCCACCCTTCCTCGTGAAGCCGTGAAGCCGTCGGTCCAGCGGCTCGATGGCTCCATGGCTCGATGGGTCAGCGGCTTACCGGTAGTTCACGAACTGGATCGCGAAGTCGAAGTCCTTGCCCTTCAGCAGGGCGATAACGGCCTGAAGGTCGTCGCGGCTCTTCGAGCTGACCCGCAGCTCGTCGCCCTGCACCTGGGCCTTCACACCCTTCGGGCCCTCGTCACGAATGATCTTCGCGACCTTCTTCGCGTTGTCCTGGGAGATGCCCTCCTCGATCGACGCGAAGATCTTGTACTCCTTGCCGGAGAGCTGGGGCTCGCCCGCGTCGAGCGCCTTCAGCGAGATCCCACGCTTGATCAGCTTGGACTGGAAGACGTCGAGGACCGCATTGACCCGGTCCTCGGAGTTCGCCTCCATCAGGATCTTGTCACCGGACCACGAGATCGAGGCACCCACGCCCTTGAAGTCGTAGCGCTGGGAGATCTCCTTGGCGGCCTGGTTGAGGGCGTTGTCGACCTCCTGCCGCTCGACCTTCGAGACGATGTCGAAACTGGAGTCGGCCATGTCCTGTGGCTCCTTGTATCGGGGTGCGTGTCGGCGTGCGTACGGATGTGTATCGGCGTACGTGGGGGTGGGCGCCGAGCCTGTCGTGGACCCGGGCCGCATCCGCCCAAGCCTAGTCACCCCACGCCCCGCGGGCGCAGATCAATCGGGTGGCGAAGCACCCCTGGGCATCGGGTATTGTTTACGTCGTTGCCACGGAGCACCGCCGAAAGACGGTTCGAAGGGCAGCATCCCCGGCGGTGTGCCCGAGCGGCCAAAGGGAGCAGACTGTAAATCTGCCGGCTCAGCCTTCCCAGGTTCGAATCCTGGCGCCGCCACGCTGAGAGAGACCCCCTCTCACCAGGTTAATCACCTGGTGAGAGGGGGTCTCTGCGTTGCCCGTGCTGTTCGATTCGCCGTTGACGGGACGTGGACGTGTCTCACCTCGTACCGCCCATATCCCACTGTCGATCAGTGCGTGTCCCCCAGGTGTCCCCCGGGGGTGAGCATGATCACTCGGGCTCGTTCCACTCCCGAAGTGCGGCGTCGATCCGGCTGTTCGCACGCTCCTGGGTCTCGTCAAGCACCTTGGCGTACACCTTGTGCAGCACCGCGATGCTGTGTCCGGCCCGGCGGGCGCACTCCATGGCGTCCACCCCGGAACTGAGCCAGAACGACACGCCGGCGTGCCGAAGGTCGTAGGGCCGGCGGGCCAGCAGCGAGGCTGTTTCCGCTTCGGTCAGTACGTCCTTCCGGGCCTTGGCCCACACCTCTCCATATCCGGTCTCCTGTAGCAGCCCATCGCGGTTCGTCCGGAAAAGGCGCCCATCGGGTGCCGTGCCGTGCGTGGTGATGTGCTCCCGCAGTAGGCGGACGAAGTGGGGTGGGATCGGTACCGGACGGGAGTCCTTCTTGGCGCGGGCCTTGAGGTGACGCGTCTCATGTGCCGTTCCGTCGTCGGTCCAGCTCCGTCCGGCCCGGACGATTCCTTGCCGCAGGGTGAGCATGCCCCACCCCGTCTCCGGGAGGTGGCACTGGCTCACGCGCAATCCGGAGGCTTCGGCGGGGCGCATGGCTGCGTAGTACAGGCACCCAAAGAACGCTTCCAGGTGTCGCCCACGCGGCCCCTGCTCACGCACCCCCGCCAGCAGCGCGCGGACCTGGCGAGGGTTGGCGACGCTCTCGGGGTCGACCGCTTCCACCGATTTCGGGGCAGTCCACTTCACGGCCGTGATCGGGTTGACCGGCATGGTGAAGTACTGCTCTTCCACGGCGAGCCCGAGAACATCGCTCAGGCAGGCTCGCTTGCGCTTCGCGGTGCGCGGCGATGCCTCTTTCCCGTCCAGCCGTAGGGACAGTGCATCCAAGGCCAGACGCACGGTCGCTGGGTCCTCCATCGCAGAGACCGGCATCGAGTGTTTTGAGATCCAGGCGAGAGCGCGGGCCACATCGTCCGGCGGGCTCTCGTCCCAGCGGTTCCGGTTGTACGCCCACCCGTACAGCGCGCGCCGCATGAGCGCGGTGTCGGGCATCCCCGTTTTCGTCTTCACGAGCGCTGGGGTGATGGTGGCCAGCGCATCGGCGTAGTTCTTCCGCGACTTCGCAGGGGCCAGCGCCCACTTGCGGTCGACGTACGTGCGACTGTGCTCGTACCACGTGATGGAGCCCTGCTTGGCGCGTAGTTCGGATACGGGCAGGCCAGTCTCTTCGTCGAACTGGTAGCCGTGTCGTACGGCGGACATGAGTTCCGAACGGCGGCCTTCCGCCTGCACCTTGAGGGTGTAGCTCTTGGAGTGCTTGCGCTCCCCGACCAGCCAGCGCAGGCGGTAGGGCTTCGGGCGATCCTTGCGGACCTCGATGGAGTAGAGGCGAACGTCGTAGGTCAGTGCCATATGAACTCCAAAGGGGCCCGCTTCCAGCGGGCCCCTCGTGTCTTGAGTGCGGGGGAAGGTAGTCAGGCTGCGTCTTCCATGGACGCCCACCAGGCGTCGAGGTCACTTCGACGGCAACGGAGTTGCCCGTTCGACAGCTTGATGAGCTTCGGAGCCCTGCCACGGGCGCGCATGCGGTAGAACGCGGCCCGGCTCATCTTGATCTCACTGAGGACTTCGCAGAGTTTGAGCTTCTCGGTGCCTGCCAAGACGGCAACTCCTTCTCGGGATGAGGAGCGGGGGCCCGTCGACCCCCTCCTGAGGGGCGCTACTTCCGCTACCTCCGCTACCTCGCAGGTCAGGGGCTTGTTGGAGGTAGCGGGAAGGGGTAGCGGTAGCGGATGGGTAGCGGGGCGGTAGCGGCAACCGGGGCGAGTTGCCGCTACCGCATTAGTGCTGGTCAGGCCACGTTTTCGGTGCCGGGTAGCGGAGGTAGCGGACTTTCCGGGGGTGGGGGGCAGTAGCGGGCCCATGCGTCCCACAGATCGGCGACGTAGTAGCCCTTGAGGACGCTCCCGGCGGCCTTGATGTTGCGGGAGGCGATCGGCTCGTTGTCGGCCGTCATGTACTCCGCGAGCATCTTGGACAGGCGCCGGTTGTCGAGCGGCTTGCCGTGCAGGTCGGCCCAGGGGGCGTCGTCCAGGGCGTTGAGCCGGTCCAGGATGGCGACGGTGGGAAGGCGGTCGATGCCGACCATGACGTGATCGCGCAGGTCGGTCAGCAGCCGGACTCCGAGACTGCCTTTGTCGTTGGCCTTGGACGCGGTGACCAGGGCGACGCAGGCCGCCCGTGCCCGGTCGGGCCAGTTGCCGCCTGCGGCGTCTGCGATCGCGAGTAGCGGTTCCCACACGTCGGCGGGCCGGTCCGTGACGCCCTCGGGCAGGGTCGGCCACACGTTCATGACGCGTTCGCTGACCTGCTCTGCCCAGGTGGCGAGCCTGTCGCGCAGGGCGAAACCTTGCTTCTCGTGGATGCGGGTGCGGTAGGGCTCGATCTTCTCGTTGCGGGCCCTGCGGCGCATGCGGATGTTGACGGAGCGGTCCCGGATGGTGTCGGGCAGGTAGCCGAGTCCGGCCACGGCGACGGCTGCGTAGGAGTGGAAGGCCTGCACGGTCTGGTTGGCGCCGTCTCCCACGCAGCGGAACATCGGCCGGTTGCGGCGGTGTCCTGCGTTGATGAAGCCCCGGAGCTGCTCGTTCTCCCCGGCCTTGGGGCCGAAGATGGTGTCGATCTCGTCGAAGAGGATCGTGGGCCGTTTGCCGTCGACCCCTGCCACGGCGCGGAAGAGCGCGGCCGCGGAGGCGTCGACAGCGGCCATGGGGTTGGGCACGAGCGTTTCCACGATCTCCAGCGCACGGGACTTCCCGGACCCCGGTTCGGGCGACAGGAACGCAAGGCGCGGGGTGGACTCGAAGCAGTCGAGCAGGTGGGCGTGGGCGTCCCACAGGACCACGGCCACGTAGGCGGCCTCGTGGGGGAAGACGTTGAAGCGGCGGTGGAAGGCTTCCACCTCGTCCAGCAGCGCGGCCCCGTCGATGGGAGTGGGGGTCATGCGGCGGCCCTTCCTTCCTGGGGGGTGACCGGCGTGCCTGTGCAGGCGGCCCTGTGGTCCTGGTAGTCCGCGATCAACTGGGCGACGGTCCGCGGTCCGCGGGCGCGGCGACTCTCGCCACACGGGCAGGCCCATGCGGCGGTGGGGGTGTCGCCGTAGCGCTTGGACCAGCGGGCGCCGTCGTAGTGGTCGCGGTAGACGGGCGGGGCGTAGATGCGGATGCCGGGCTGCTCCGGTGTGGGGTCCGGGTCAGGTCCGGGGTCCTGGTCGGGGGCCGGGGAGCGGTCAGGGCGCAGAGCAGTGACGACGCCCTGCCGGGCGGCGTCCTTCGGGGCGCCTTCGGTCGGGCGGGGCGGGACCCATTTGGCGGCGTCCGGGCCGTCCTGGGCAAGGGTGATGCTCTTCAGATGGGGACGGGAAGGGGCGCTCATGCCGCATCCCGCCTGCCGGAGTTGTGGGCGATAGACCAGTTCAGGGCGCTGCGCAGGGTGGAGCGGCACTCAGCGACGGTGAGTCCAGCCGCCTCGCCCGCCTCCTGAAGAGCCTGCTCCACCACATGCCGGGGGAGGTCGCCCCACGCGACGAACCGTCCCAGGGCGCGCGCGGCACGGAACAACGCGGCTTCCCGCGAACCGAGTTGAGCCGCGGCGACGGATCGCACCTCACTGTCGAGCGCTACATCCGCATATCGCCGCGATTGCCCCGCTACGGCCACCGAAGGGGCCTGAGGCACCCTGGGGACCGGTTCGACGATGCTTTGCAGCCAGGAGGGCAGAGGGGTCGCCGCAGCGCCGCACAGAGCCTCGTAGACCCCGGAGGGGGTGCGGGATCCGGCGGCGACGACGTAGCCGCCCCATGCCCGGCTGTCGACCAACTCACCGATGGTTCCGGCCGTGTTGGGCAGGCGGATTCCGTCCGGGGCGGCGAGGTAAAAGTGTTCTCCGCCGCTCGCGGTCCGGGTCCGGTAGGTGTCCGGGACGGGGTGTCCGGCGCGCTTGCAGAGCGCTCGGAAGGTGTCCGCGCCGCTAGGCGCGTCCGAACTGCCCTTGTCCTTGGGCACGTCGAGGTCGACGACGACCAGCCCGGAGGGGCCGGTGGCGATGCCCACGTTGAACGGCGAGCGGGACCAGGCCGCACGGATGCGATCGGGGTCGGTGGTGGCGCGCTCTTCCCACTTGCGGTGCCCCGCGGTGCACTCCCCCGAGCGGGGGCAGGCCTGCTCGCCGTGCAGGGCAGGCCGCTTGGTGCCGGGGCGGAGGGGGAAGACGTGCCAACCGCGCTCGGCTGCGTCCAGCGCTGCACGCAGCAGCGCGGAACGAGGGTCATGGGTCATGCTGGATGTCTCCAGTTCCTTGTTGGGTGACTGGCTGGACAAGGGCGGCCCCGGTTCTTTGGCGAGACGCGGGGGCCGCCCTTGGCGTAGCTAGCGGTGGGTGGTGCGCTGCCACGGTTCGCGGCGACGGGCGCCGTGGGTGAGGCCGGCGGCGAGCATGTCTTCGTCGTCGATGCCGGTGCACGGACGCCATTCCTCGCGACCCTCTGGGGTGGCCCAGAGGGTCATGCCGTCGAGGTCGCACACAGTGCAGTCGGCGTGACTGCCTCGGTGGTTGGCGGTGATGTACATGCGCACCCGGGCGCCGTCCCGGGTCGGGAAGCTACGCACGGAGGTGGCGTCGACGGAGCCGAGGACGGCTTGCGCGACGCGGGGCACGTCCGGAGCAGCGCAGATGACACGGATCTCGAACACGGTGCGGGTCTCCTTCAGCCGTGGAAGTGGTTACGCTTGAAGATCGCTTTGCGGATGTTGACGGTGGTCCCGCCCTGGTGGCCGTGCGGCTTGAAGATCTGCACGGCCACGAACCCGCCGAAGCAGACAGCGGCGAGGGTGATGAGCTGAGTGATCAGCGCCGTAAGCGCCGTGATGAAGGTGGTGAGCAGGAGCAGGCCGCCGCACACCGCAAGGAACCCGACGCCTCCGAGGGCGACGTTCACGGCCGCACTGGAGACGGCCGGCTTGGCGGCGAGGGGTTCGGGCTGTACCGGGTTGATCGCATAGCCGGTGACCACGCGGCCGTCGGGCAGGACGATGCTCGCCACCGACGGAACCGTGCCCGGCTGGACGGGAACGACCGGGGCCTGTGCCATCAGGGCGGGCGGAAGCGGGGTCGGCTGGTGGACTTCCACGGCCCGCTCGACGGGGGCGTGGCGGATGGATTCGGGGTACATACGGAATCCCTTCGAAGGGCGGCCCGGGGAGGCAGGAGGGCCCCCCACCGGGGGTGCTGTGGAGGGGGTTTCAGGGGGTTGACCTGGGGTGCCTCCCCGCCTCCCCGAAACGATGTTTTCACTGATCAACGTGGGGGAGGCGGGTCGGGGAGGGGGTTGGGGAGTTCTCCCCGCCTCCCCGGAGCGGAGGGGTCTGCCTCCCCGCGATCAGGAGGCGGAAGTGGAATCCTCGTCGTCGCAGTTGGCGAGCGCGGTGAGGACGTCTTCGCGGCGGATGACCATGCGTCCGTGGGACTTGTAGGACTCGACGCCGGCAGCTTCCAGCACGCGCTTGAGATCGCCGTTGGTCCAGCGGCCGTAGGCGTCCTGGTCGAGCATTGCGAGCCGCTTGAGGACGTCGGTGGTCAGTGGGCGGGGTGAGTCGCCGATGGCGGTGGCGATGTCGGCGAGTGCATCGCGGTCCTCGCCTTGTTCGACCAGGGTCAGGGGGGTGAAGCCGTCGCGCATGGCCTTGGCGCGGTCGGTGATGGCGGTGGCGGCCTCGTCGTCGATGAAGTGGGTGCGGACCGTGATGGATGCCTGGCCGGCCGGGATGGCGATGCCGTCGGAGGCGACTACCAGCGTTCCCTTGTCTAGGCCCGGACGGAGCAGGTTGGGGGCGGCGCCGCCGTCGACGGCCTTGTCTCCCAGGGCCATGCGGGCCTGCGACTCGGTGCCCAGGGCGAGGGAGGCGCGGGTGTGGGCGCCCTCGCGGACCAGCTTGGGAAGGTTCTGGTCGGTGGGGTCCTGGGTGCCCTGCCACATCAGGACGTTGACGACACGGCCCTGGTTGTGGATTTTGCGGACGGCCATGAAGTACCGGGAGGTGGCCTTGGAGCCGCCGTAGGGGGCGCCCTCCTTGACCTTCCCGTCCTCGGTGACCCACGTGGTCTTGAGCGGGCACATGAACGCCACCTGGGCTTCGTCGACCAGGCCGATCAGGGGCGGGAAGGCAATGCTCGGGTCCAGGCGGCGCTGTTCCATGCGCCGTTCCATCTCCGTGACCAGGCCCTCGATCATCTCGGTCGCCTCGATCACGTGCTCATCGGTGGGACCTTGGATGAGGACGGTGGCCAGGCCCTCGAACATGGCCCAGTCGCCTGCGCCCTTGAGGTCGGCGATGCGGAACTCCACCGTCTTGTCCAGCACCGCCCACAGGGCCAGGGCCCGCAGCGCGGCCGTCTTGCCCTGGTTGGACAGACCGGTGATGAGCAGGTGGCGCTGATACAGCGACAGGGCGGCGGCATCGCCGCGCAGGTCCTGACCCCACGGGGCCTTGCCCTTGGCGTAGTCGGCGGTCAGTGTCTCGTCGGTGACCAGCGGGGACGGGCCGATCGGCTCGTCCAGGGCGCCGGAGTCGGCGACCCACAGCCGGACCGTGCGGGCGGCCTGTGGGATGGTGATGAACACTTCGTGCTCGTGGCGGGTCAGGTTCTCCGCGAGCTTGCGCCGCTTGGACTGCACCTCGTTGGTGGCCACGCCGGAGGGCAGGGTGACGTCGACCTCGACACCGCATCCGGCGATCCGGATCGGACCCAGCATGGACGCGCCGGCGTCGCCCATCTCCTTGATGGCGGTGCGCATCGCGGGGATGCCGAGGTCCCGGAGTGCCTTGACGACGATGGACGGGGTGATCGGCTCCCCTTCGCTGTTGCGGACGTTGGCGGGCATGACCCAGGCGGGGGCGGCTTGCTGCTTGCTGCCGACCGCCCACATGCCCAGCAGGGCGAACAGCGGCCCGAGGATCATCGCGTAGGGCCACACGACTTGCACGATCTGGATCAGCAGGCCGATGAACTCGATCGTGGCGGCGAGGGGGGTGATGACGTCGGTGATGTCGTGGTTGTTGATGGCCATGACGACCCCGAGGGCGACCAGGACGCCGATGCTCATGCCGACGCCGACCCCAACGCCCTTGGCGGCCTCGACCGGGGAGTGGAGCAGGTCCATGCGGCGGCGGTGGCGGGCCTCGCGGAAGCGCTGAAGTCGCTCCTCCCACTCTTCGGCTACCTCGTAGTTGCCGGCGGCTTCCGCCGCGCGAAGCATCCGTTCGTAGCGGGCACCGGTCTTGCCGTCCCAGGTGCGGCGGGCCACGATCCGGCCCCCGTTGACTGTGTAGATGCCGTGGCGGACCACAGCGCGGGCGGTCGTGCGGGTGGTCTCGTGGGTGACGGCCGTTCGCATCGCGCGTCCGGAGCGCACCCACAGCGGGACGGGCTTGGCGGGGGCGGGGTCGGGGACCACGGTCAGGGTGGTCACGGACGCATCCTGATCAGGGGTTTCGGGGCTCTTGTGGAGGCTGACGACGTTCTCGGACATGCTGAACGTGCTCCTGACTGCCCTGAGTAGGGCGGGAGTTGAAGAAGGAAGTGCCGGGGCGGGCCGGGTCCGTGGCAGGGACGGCCCGCCCCGACAGCAGAGAGAGGCGCCGCTCGTCAGGCGGCGGGAAGGGCGCTGGTGGGCGTGGTCACCACCAGCCGGACGACTTCTTGGTGGCCTTGGCGCGGGCGTCCTCGGTGAGGATGCGCTGTTTCTCGCCGTGCAGGGCGGTCAGTTCCGCGTTCAGCCGGGTCTCAGCGGCGGAGCCGATGGAGTCCATCCGGTTCTCGGCACCGCTGGTGCTGCGGCCCTGGTGGATGCTGCGGGCGCCACGGGCCATGGCACGCGACATGGCCAGGCGTTCACGGCTGGTCAGCGGCCACCACTCGCCCTTGCGGACGGCTTCCAGCTTGTTCTGGGTCCGCCGGATTTCCTTGTCCAGGCGGCGGATCTCAGCTTTCGACATGGTCAAGCACTCCTGAGGGGAGGGGAGTTGTCGGGGAAGGCGCAGGGCACGCACATGCCGAGCGTGGGCGGGATGACGTATCCGGCATCCCGTCGGCACTCGGGGCAGGTGCGGCGCGCGGTGTTGGCCTTGTCCAGGGCCGCCCACCGTGCCGGGGTCATCGGGCGGACTGGTTTGGCCTGGTCGATGCGGTAGAGGTAAGCGATGAGCGGGCCCCGGCGGCGGCGCGGCCGTTCGAGCTGGGCGGCCACGTCCTGACCGCCGGGGCGCAAGTTGAGCGCGCGGAGTTGGCGGCGGGTGGCGTAGCCGTCCGGGGCCAGGCGCCACCGGAACACCGGGAGCGTGCCCATCAGGACGTCGTGACGGCGGTGGCGGCGCGTTCGGCGAGCAGGGCGTCACGCAGCTTGCGGGCGTTGGCCGGCGAGGTGTGGATTGCGCGGCGGATGCCCTCAGCGGTCACCTTCGCATCCGCCCAACCTTCCGTCGCCGACCGTGCCTGATCGAGCAACTGAGCAGGGGTGCGTCGGGGTCGGGGTGATCGGGCAGCGTCGGGAACCCGGCCGGTCACCCCCCGCGGCGCGCTCGATCCCGCCGCCATGCTCCGCCCCTGCGGCGCCGCGATCGGCGGCGGGGTGGGGGCGGGGATGGCGGGCATCGGCTTGAGCGGAAGAATCGACTTGCCCGCATCGATCGCGACCGGTTCCGGTACCGGGAGCCGGGTCAGTGTCACGGCCGGGGCGGGGGTCGATTCCCCCAGGTCAGCCGTAGACCGTTTCCTCATAGTCTCGGTGGATTCCTCCGCATTCGCGGAGGTGGTGAGCGCGAGGGGTGTGGAGGTGCCGAACATCGACGCGAGGGCGGCATCGGCGCCCTCGGTGACCCGATCGCGCTGGACATCGAGCAGCCTCGATCCCAGGGCGGTGTCACCGACGCCGATCCGGCGGGCAAGGCGCCACGACTTGCGCTCCGAGAACTTCCTGACCCACTCGGTCGGGTGTTGAGCGGCGCGGGCGCGGTGGTAGGCGAGAGCCTGTACGAGGTCGGCGGTGTGCCGCTCGTGCTCCGCGTCGCGGCCGTCGGTGTGCACCACGATCCGGCGGGCGAGAAAGGCCATGCCTTCCGCGGAGACGGACATGCCCATCGGGGTCAGGGCGTAGATGACGGTGCGGGCCGGGTCGGGTGCGGCCATAGCGCCCATGACGGATGCGGCGGCGGGCAGCGCCCATAGGCCCATCCGTACGACGCGCGGTGAGGACTGCCCGAGCATGGTCAGTCCGAGCAGGACCAGGGCGAGCACGGCGGTGGCGCCCTCGCCGGCGGCGAGGGCGCCTAGGGCGGTGCCGCGTCCGTAGGCGTGGCCGATGTTGCTGTAGGTGCCGATACCGCCGATCACGCCCGTGGCGAGCATCGGCACGAACGCGGCCGTCAGCACACCGATCTGAATACGCGTCAGCTCGGTCCGGTTCACAGCGCACCCCCCGCGGTGAGCAGGAGGGCGAGGATGAGCAGGGCGCCGGCGGTCAGGGTGAGGTCGACCGCACGGCGCAGTCCGGTGAACTTGACCACCGCGAGTCGGGACAGGCCCGCCACGTCGGCGGCCAGATCTCGCGTAACGGCGTCGGTGATCTGCTCGGGGGTCAGGGTGGCCCACAGCGGGAAGCCATGACGGCCGGACAGGTTGGGGCGCACCGAGCGCAGCAGCAGGCCGGCCGCCGCGACCAGCAGGGCCGTGCCGAGTCCACCCACGATCACGGCGGGCAGGGTCAGGGGCAGGTCACGGGCGATCGTCCACGCGCCGGCGAGCACCGCGCCGACGAACGCCAACAAGAGCGCGACCTTGTTGTCGGTCCGCGCGATCTCCGCCTTCACCTCAGCGTGCGCGGCCGTCAGCTTCGGGTCGGTGGTGCTCATGCGCCGATCTCCGGAAGCGTGACGCTGGCGATGCAGTTGGCCAGGGTCCGACGCTCGTTCAACACGCGGTTGCGGGCGCGGCGGATGCGGCGGGTGTCCAGCTCGGTCGGGGTGCGGTCCAGGGTGATGATGTGTGCGTCGAGCAGGTCGACCTCCGCCAGGATCAGCGGCATCTCCTGCTCGATGGCGTCTAGCTCCGCGGCCGTCGGCTCGATGAAGTCGGCGAAGGCGGTAACAGCGTCCTGAACAGTGACGATGTCCTTCATTGGGTCGTGTTGTCCTCTCACAGGGTGAACGGCCCGAATAGCGGTCCCGGGTCTAGCCACCCGGGACCGCGCCGTTGAAGTCGGAACATCCGGCTCCCCTCGGCGCCGCTCGTTCGAGACGAGCGGCGGAGGCAACCGGCCGCAGGTGTTGAGCTGCGGAAAGGTCGGATTGCGCTGTACTCGTACGTCGGGACGGGACCCGCGTACGCCGCCCTCTTGCTCGCAGAGGTAGGGCGGTCTTCCTCATCAGCTCTCTTTTGAGTTCTCAAGCTGCTGTCGCTTCCTTCGAGCCCGTCTCACGGAGCCCTCCGGGCGTTGACGCAACCCTCGGTTCCCACCCGATTTGGCCGTAGGTGTGCCGAGGTTCAGCGACCGCCGCTCCCCGAGGGGACCGGCGGGCACATCCCTAAGGTTCCCTAGGGTTCCCTGTGGTGTCAAGCAGTAAGGTAGGGAACCTCAGGGAAGTGACGAAAAGGAGCAGGCGGACATGGCAGGTCAGGCCGACAATCGGGCGCCGTACGCGAAGATTGCCGCCCACTACACGGAGCTGATTACGTCCGGTCAGCTAGAGCCGGGCACCCTCTTGCCGAGCATCAAGAACCTCTCGGAAGAGTGGAAAGTGAGCACCGCGACAGCCGAGAAGGCCCTGCGCAAGCTGCGCAACGAGGGGCTTGTGCGGGGGATCCACGGGATCGGGACGGAGGTCCTGGACCAGCCCGCTCCGATGTCCTCGGGGTCTCAGCGCCAGGACCGTGGGCGCCGTACTGGATCTAGTTGGGGCGCAGGCGAAAGGTCGGACTCGCATCAGGCGGCCGTAGTCCCCGCGCCGGCCGACGTGGCCCAAGCGCTGGATATTCAGCCTGGCTCCGACGTGATCCGGCGAAGCCGGGTCTACCGCGACCGGCACGGCATCGTGGCCCACAGCACGTCATGGATCCCAATTCGGTACGGGAAGCTCATCCCACAGCTCGCGGAGAGCGAGCGTCTGATCGGAGGGACATCACTCCAACTCATCGCGCAGGTGACAGGCCACCCGATCAGCCACCGAATCGACTCCGCCTCCGCGAGCCTGCTCACGCCCGAGTACGCCCGCCTCTTGGAGCTGGACCCCGAAAACCCGCCGTCGGAGCCAGTGGTCGTGATGACGGCGAAGTTCGTCGACACCGAGGGCAGCATCGTGGAGTACGGCGTGGACCTTGGGGGACCTGGCCGTACATGGCGTACAGAGTCAGAGGTCTCGCCGTGAAGGCCCTAGATGACACGCTGGCGAGCGTGCTCGAAGATCGACTGGGGGACCTGCTCGCCGCCCGTAGAGCTGGCACAATCACGCCCGAAGCCGAAGCGGAGATGGCCGCCATCTCCCAGACCATGGTGAGACCGATGTCACCACGTTCACCGTTCTGCGTCCTGATGGCCGGGCTCCCAGGGTCCGGTAAGACCACCCTCTCCCGGGTTCTCACCGCGCGCGGCTTCGTACGGTTGTGTCCGGACGAGGAGATGTACCGCCGGCACGGTGTCTACGGGGTCGACTTTCCTCGAGGGATCTTCCCAACCCTTGAGCGCCCGGTGTTGGAGGACGTGGCGGTCCAGCTCACGGAGCACCTGAAGTCCGGGCATGACGTCGTCGTTGACCACGGCTTTTGGACCCCGAAGGATCGTGCTCACTGGCGAGCCATTGCCACCCAGGCTGGGGCCACTCCGGTGCTTGTCTACCTTTCGGCCAGCCATGAGCAACTTTGGTCGAGGGTCAGCAAGCGCAATGAGTTCCATGAAGACGACCCAAACTCGATTTACTTTTCTGAGAGCGACCTTCAGCGATACCGTGCTCGATTCATCGCCCCTCAGGCTGACGAACCACCGCACCTATTGTATGACGGCGACCCTGCCGTTGTGATTGCTGCTCTAGAAAAAGCTGAATTTGACTTGGGCTGACATCGAAAACGTGAGGAGCCGTGATGGCAGATAGTGCGCCAGCGGGGAATGCTGAAAATTTCTCGATCAATGTGCCTTCCGTGAAGCTCTTTAGTGGCGATACAGTCACTCTCCCTGCGGCAGGCGTAACTGCCATCGTTGGGCCTAACAATTCAGGAAAGTCGACATTTATTCGCGAGATGTCGACCCATATCAGGTATGGTCAGGCTAACGCTGGCAATCACGGCACCTCGCACGTGGTCGAAAGTGTACCCTTGGAATGGTCCGGGACTAGAGAGGATATTGAAGCACGGATTTTGCAAAGCGCCAAAAGGGTGAACACTGGCGGGCAAGGCCACTTCGTCCGACCTGGCGCACAGGTGCATGTAAATTCCATCGACTGGCGCTTCTCGGATTCTGCCATTAGTAATGGACTCCAAGAGATGTATGACCTGCTTGTATTCTTTGGGGATGCATGGCAGCGGATCAACGGTGCGAGTTCCGTCGAAATGCGGGATATTTTTGATGATCCAGCGGTGTCGCCTCTTCATGTGTTGCAGGATCGTGGTGATCTATTTTCTGAACTGTGCAATATTTCTATGGAGGTGTTCGGTCAGACGCTCACCCTTGACCGGCTAAGTAGGCAGGTCAATCTGAGGGTTGGCGAGCCCGGAATTCCTGCACCGGCAGTAGATAACATCGATCCCGGATATCGGGATGCCTTGTCGAAGTTGCCCATGTTGATGGAGCAAGGGGATGGGATGAAGAGCCTAATTGGGCTCCTTGTCTCGTTGGTTACCTCTGCGTACCCAATTGTTTTCATCGACGAGCCTGAGGCATTCCTGCATCCCCCGCAGGCAATTGCTTTGGGGAGGATCCTAGGCGAACAGGCAAGGGTGAAAAATACCCAAATTGTTCTGGCTACTCATGACCGGAATCTACTCTCGGGGCTTCTCCAGTCGGAGGTGGATGTATCGATCGTACGCTTGGAGAGGCGAGGTGACGATGGGACGCGGGCTCATCAGTTGAATGTTGGTGACCTGAGAGAAATTTGGAATGATCCGGTTCTGCGATACTCGAATGTGCTAGACGGGCTGTTTCATAAGGCGGTCGTATTGGCGGAGGCGGAACGTGATTGCACGTTCTATGCTTCCGCCCTTGAGTATTATGAGCCAAAGGACTCTCTCTCCATCCTTCCCGGGGACGTTCTATTCGTGCCAAGTGGAGGGAAGGATGGGTTCCCGCGCCTGGTGAAAGTGCTGCGCTCCGTCAGTGTTCCCGTTGTAGTGAGCCCTGATCTCGACATCCTGAATGATCGGGGGAAGGTTCGAATTCTTGTTGAGTCCATGGGGAAAGACTGGTCGGAGTTTCAGCAGGATTATGACAGGGCAACAGCGGAATTTAGACAGCCGCGTGAAGTCGTCACCGTGGGAAATGTTCTTGCTGCTTTGAATGGCGTATTCACCTCTAGGCAAGGGGAAACATTCACTGCGGGAGTTCGTCAAGAGTTCATGGCGCAGCTTAGAAGTAGGGGGAATCCTTGGTCCGCCTTGAAGGAATTCGGGGAGTTGGCTTTCCGTGGTGATCCGGTCGCAGCTCAAAGACTTCTGGGTAATCTTGAAGAGGCCGGCATCGTCCCTGTGAGGGTCGGTGAACTGGAGCGATTCGCTCCCAACCTTGGTGTGGCCAAGGGGGCAGCGTGGTTGCCAGCAGCCATTACGGCTGGATGCCACAAGGAGGACCCTGCCCGGAGGCATGTAGCTGCTCTGTTGAAGGCAGCCACGTAGGCGCCACGCCTCCTTCTCTTGGCTCGAACGATCCGAGCTCGAATCCTCGCAACCAAACTGCGGCCAGGTCGGTACTTCACCACTGCTGGATGAGAGAAAATTGCAATGCAATCCTGTATTGCAATGCAATCCACACCGACCTTAACAGTCATTGTTTTGCCGTGCCGGCGTTTACTCTACGAGGACGCCGGCACGGGTGAGTCAATCCAGCATCGCCTCATGAAGGCGTCGGGCTGTAACAGTGAGCAAGCGCCGGAGCTTCTCCTTGTTTTCGCCGTAGGTCTTGAGGGCGTGGCAGTTGGGACACAACGCGATCATGTTCCACGGGACGTCGTGTCCCTCTTTGGCGAGGTCTTTGACGTGGTCGACCTGCAAGATTGGCAGGCCGGCTGTGGTCAGCTCGGTGGGGTGGCCTGCGCATTGAGGGCTTTCACACCTGCCGCGGCAGCGCTTGATGACGGCAGCTCGCGCGCTGGGGTCACGGATATACTTGTCGGCCAGCGTGGGCTTCTTCATCCCGCGGCGGCGCTCGGCGTTCGCCTCAGCCTTCTGCGCCAGACGCCGATACGCATCCTGGTCGCTCTCTTCGACACTGGGGGCTCCAAGGGCGAGGTCGCTGGGACGGTAGTCACCAGTGTCGTCGTGGAGCTCCCCTGTATCGGCGTCCAGCGCTTCGAGCACTTCGGCGGGCCAGGTCTCCCGCTCCGGGGAAGGAACAGGCGCCAGCACCCAAAGAAATTCGCGACGGGGCAGCTTGTCCTCTCCCACGCCCCACCGTAGTCGGCGCTGCACGATCACGGCCCAGGTTTCGAAGCTGAACTGTCCCTGGTACGGCTTGTGCCAGTAGCGCAGCGGGCTACCAGCCGTCTGATGTTCGGCCATGAGCTCGTTGCCGTCAGTGAGCTTCTGGTCGCCAGACAGACCGTCGCCTACGTAGGCGATCCAGCTGGTGTCCGGGATGCGCCCATCGGCGTAAGGCCCCTTGTCGTCCGAGAAGACGCTCAGGATGCCATCAGCCAGGCAGCCGATCCCTGCCATCTTCTGACCGCCATAGACCCGCCAAATGGCATCCCTATCCTTGAACGTTTCCCCAAGCACCGGGCGCAGAGCATCCGGCCACCTGCCGGCGAGCAACTCGTGGAGGCCGAAGTCTTCGAGCAAGCCCGCTAGAAGCGGATGGAAGTAGCGCAGGATCAGTCCGGCAGCCGCGGATGCCGCGGCATCCGGGTGCGAGCGGAGCAGGTTGTAGTCGTCCTCGCGCAGACCGCCAAGGGGATTGACCTCATTCAGCGACTCCAGGGTTGGGCGTCGCCCGCGGCTGGTCAGGGTGAGGTCCTGCACCTGCTCGATGGTCCACAGCTCATCGCGAACAAGGGCCCAGAACGGGTACCGGGCCCCGTCCATACCGTCTTCCACCTGGCCGTACTTCACCAGCAGAGGTGCGACGGCATCACGTGTGGCTGCCCATGTCTGCATGCGGGGGTGCTCCGGCCAAAGCCTGGCCGATAGCCCAGAGCAGCAGGACGGGACGGTGCAGAGCGGGCCCCGTCGCACGTCGAGTCGGCCGGACGTCTCCCACGCGCCGGTGAAAGGTCTTGGGGGGTGCCACCACGGTGAAGTCCTCCCTCTGGAGCCACGCCACTGCATGCTTGAGGCCCCCGCTGAGCCCCGGAGAGGAGGGTTTGAGCGCTACACCGAAGTCGTACTTGTGGGCAACGCCAGCTATCGCCTTCGAGTCGTACAGGTTCCCCTCGTGCTCCAGGAGATAGGTAGCCGAGGCGCGGAAGCCGTAGGTGTCCCGGAACGCCTCCGGGCCGATCCGGTCGTGCTCCGCAATTGCCTGCAAGATGCCTGCACGAGTGATCTCAGAAGGTGCCATGCGCGACACCGTAGATCACAGCACTGACAGCGCGGTTGGCGGATCGATACGGCTCGACTGTGCTGGCTCGGTGCTAGCTCTCAACCGCCTTGCGCGGGCGGCCGCGACGGTTCGCCGACCGCAGGCCTAGGTGCACAAGTGTCTTCACGTGGTACATCTCCTTGAAGGCGGCTTCACGCGCCAACTCCTTCAACACCCTCTCCGTGGCGGCCTCATAGTTGGTCCGTGCGCCGCCGGCAGTAGTCGGTGACCAGATGACGTTGCCGCCTGAATCCGTTCCCTTCTCGAAGCGGACGAGGGTGTCCTCGAAGAGGAGGTGCTGCATCCTCTCTACGCCGTCCACCTTGCGGATCTTGCCTTCGGATCGGCCCCAAGGGAGCTCTGCGAGCGCATCGATGACGTCGTTCAGCGGGACACCGCAGAACCGTGCAGCTCCAAGGACGCCACCAATCACGTACAGGCCAGCTGGGGATCCGTGCAGATACTCCGCGCGGAACTGCTTGGGCGACAGACCCGCCCCGTCCGGGGAACGGCGAAGCTCCTTCCAGCCGGGAACCCTTTCATACGCGTAATCGAGAGCGGTCACAGTTTCGGTGACGACCGCCTCCAATTCGTCGTTGAGGTTGCCGCTTGATCCGGCACGCTCCTCGAGTACCTTGCGCACGTTCGCCTCGCGCGCATCGGGAGTGCGGTCCCTGAAGCCGACCAGCGTGGCGGTGGTGAACCCCCGCATGTGAGCGGTCGAGTACAGCGACTCCTCGCGTGCGGCGGAGCGCAGGTAAACGAGACGAGCGGGTTCGTCGGTGAGGAGTCGTGCACGGCGTCCTACCTGTGTACCGAGCCGATTCGCGTACGAACTCTGGTCAAGAGCCGTCATGAGTGCTGGGGAGATTGGCTTTGTCATCCCCGCCACCACGAACATCCTCGTGACCTCGTCCCGATCGCTCTGCACGAGTACCTGGACGGGGGCAGCACTCGCCTTCAGAACGCCCTCCTTCTTCTGGTCCTCGCCGAAGGAGGAGCCCTTGACCCGATCCCAGACTCGGGCGAGTGCCTCCAGCGTGTGCTGCCCGTTCTCGATGTGCATGGGTGTGCCTTGGTAGACCGTGAACATGCCGAACTCGACGCCGGGAGAGATGGAGTTGAAGCGCTTCCAGCGGAAGGTCTTCTCGCCGTCGATGTCCTTCGGGATGGCGAGCTGGATCTGTTGAATTGGGGTGTCGGGGCGGTCGTAGAGCCCGTTCGCGATCTTCTCCACATGCTTGAAGTCGATAGGGCGGTTGCCGTACTCCTCGTCATCAAGATCGAAGTCTTTGCGGACGATCACGCCCGACTCGGTGCGCGCCCTGAGCTCCACGAGGGCAGGCACGGGATGAACGAAGTTGAACGACGGCATGTCGCCGATCATGGTCCGGAACGCCGGAGTCCTGAACGAGACCGGGCGCATGTCCTCGCCCTCGGTCATCGCCTGAATGTCCGCCTCGGATGTCATCAACTTGCCCTTCGAAGATTTTGCCTGGCGATTTTTTTCCAGCTCGCCACGCGCGCGTCGCGAGCGTAATCTTGCGTTGTGCTGCTACGCAACCACTCCGGTGTCCGTGGGTGACTGTCATGCGCCGCCTGATGGTCGCAGATGTTGAATCTCTGCAGCTCAGCCATGGTGTGGAGGTCGCTCCATGACGGAATGGTGGCGCTGCGAAACGGGGTCGCCTGGAGGGGGCACGGGGGCCGGGCGGCGAAGTCCTCCTGCGCTACGCGCGAGCGGGGGTGGAGGTCTACGGCCTTGGGTAGTTGCGGCACCTCACCCCGTGTGACTACGCTCCGCTCGTGAGCCTGGCTCTGTGCGCAAAAATGGCCTGGCTAAAAACGAGAGGGCCGGGAGAACCCTGACGCTTCTCGTGGTCCACGCCGCCGCGGTCGCCGAGGGCATAACCCTCCGCGGAGTCGCGATGTAGGTCAGCAGTTGTTGGTGGAGCCGCGCCCCAAGTCGTCGAAAACCGAAACGCGGCCCACCCAGAACCCTCGAAAGGGGCCCAATGTCAGTAGACAGTAAGTCACCCCTGCCCGACAACCATGGCGATGATCAGCCGCCCGACGACCGCGAGGGGCAACTGACGGGGGTGGACGTGGCGGTCCGGCTCATTGGGGTCGCCATCGTCTTCGCCATCGTCGACACCCAGATCCCGCTGGACCTCGGGGAGTACTTCGTCAGCATCCTGAGCGTCTATGGCGCTTATCTGTTGGCGCGGATGGGTGGTCCCGAGCCGCCGACTGGAGGTCTCCTGGTCGCGTAGCGAAGTTCCGTGAGGCGCCCTCGGACCGAAGTCGTCCCCCACGTGTCCCCCGCAGGAGGCTCCATTGCCTGTCGTGCCAGGCGGGGCGCGTGAGACCCGGCCCGCTGTAAATCTGCCGGCTCAGCCTTCCCAGGTTCGAATCCTGGCGCCGCCACGCTGAGAAAGAGACCCCCTCTGAACTGCGGAAACGCAGAACGGAGGGGGTTTCTTCGTGTGCTGGGGTGCGAGAGGTGATTTGCCTCACCGGGCCTGGGTGGGTCGTGCCGAGGCGGGACGGGGCGGCCTGGGTCAGGACACGTGTTCGTGTTCTTCCTGCAAGGCCGAGCGCATATAGCCGTAACGCTCCCTCGTGCGGCGGCGCATCCAGAGGATCCAGAGGCAGAAAGCTGCCGTGCCCAGGGCGAAGACGAACGGGAAGACCAGCGAGCCGGTGGCCACCCCCAGGGCGAGCAGCGCTGCCGCGGCCAGACCCATGAGAGCCAGCCAGTACGGCAGCCAGCGGGCGCTGCGTTCGAGCCGTTGCTGCTGGTCGTCCACCAGCTTGCGCATGGCCGCGCGTTCCTCGGGGTCGGTCGGCACCTCGCGGTGGCGGATCCGGCGGCCCAGTTCGGCGAGTCCGCGTGCGTCGGTGCCTGCCGCGCGGCGGGCCCTGCGGCGCTGTACGGCGACGATCGTCACGGCGATGGCGGTGTAGAGCGCCGCCCGCACCACCCACAGGACCGGGTCCCGGTCCCAGCGGATCAGGGCGGTGACGCCCACGCACACAAGAAAGATCAAGACCGCCTGTGCGGCCAGACTGCGGTCGAGCCAGCGCTTGAAGGAGCGCACGGCACGTACCTCCTCGGAATCGACGGTTACCGCTGTCGTTTCCGAATACCCCTTCGAGAACGGCCTATTGGGGTGAGGGGAGCGAGCGGGTGGGTGGGTGAGTGGGTGGGGCAGTGCAGGTCGCGTCCGTCGGCACGGCCCCGGACCCTCCGACCACCCACGGTCCCTGACGCTCCGACCGCCCACGGTCCCCGACGCTCCGACCGTCACGGTTCCAGGCCTTGCGACCGCCCACGTCCCCGACGCTCCGACCGTCACGGTTCCAGGCCTTGCGACCGCCCACGTCCCCGACGCTCCACCATCACGGTTCCAGGCCGCCCACGGTCCCCGACCTCCGACCGCCCACGGCCCCAGACCCTCCGACCCGCCCGCGGTCCCAGACGCACGATCCCCGCTCCTCCGGGGCACACTGACTGCATGTCCAGTCGTCGCAGGCTCTGCCCCGAGTGCCGTCGAGAGATCGCGGTCGTCGCCGGTCGCTTCGCACGGCACGATCCGCCCGGAGCCCGCGAAAGAGGTCAGCTGGTCTCCTGCCCGGGTTCCCGCAGACAGGCGGAACTCGGAGCGGCACAACCGTCGTTGGACGGGTACACGGTCCCCGTGGTCCCCGGCCAGCTCCCGCTGTTCTGAACTGCCTCCCCAGTCAACCTCAGTTGCCCGCCACCGACTTGACCGCCACCGACACCGGCGTGGAACCGCTGATCAGTTCCAGCGTCAGCCCGGACGTCGCGGGTGTGTCCAGCAGTTCCGCGAGTACGGCGGCCACGTCGTCGCGCGGGATCGGGCCCCGCCCGGTGTGCGCCTCCAGCCGTACGAGGCCCTTGCCGGGGTCGTCCGTGAGGGCGCCCGGGCGCAGGATCGTCCAGTCCAGGGCGTCCAGGCCGCTCACATAGGCGTCCGCCTCGCCCTTGGCGCGCAGGTACACGTCGAAGATCTCGTCGCCCTCGTGGTGCGGGTCGGCGCCCATGGACGACACGATCACAAAGCGCCGTACGCCCGCCCGTACCGCCGCGTCCGCGAACAGCACCGCTGCGGCCTTGTCCACCGTGTCCTTGCGAGCCACGCCGCTGCCAGGGCCCGCGCCCGCCGCGAAGACCGCCCCGTCGGCGCCTTGCAACGAAGCCGCGACCTCCTCGACCGAGGCCGACTCCAGGTCCAGCACGACCGGTTGGGCGCCGGCGTCCCGGAGGTCGTCGCCCTGTTCCGCGCGGCGGATGATCCCCGCGACCTCGTCTCCGCGCGCGGCGAGCAGCCGCTCCAGCCGCAGCGCGATCTGACCATGTCCACCAGCGATGACAATGCGCATGTCTTCGACCGTACGCCCCAACAGCCGCATCCGCCTGTGCCGTCCGGCGCACAGGGACCCGCTACGGCCGACCTCTCAGGCACCTCGCAGCGCCCGGGCGCGGCCTCCGTCTCCACGATCGGGTCCGGGAACGGCTCACCCGCGACCGCTACGACACCTCCCCCCGCCCCTGCCGAGGCCGTCCCTGCCGAGGCAGTCCCGACTCCGCCGTCCCCGCCGAGTTGCAGTACTCCCGTACCGCGCTCGTGCGTGCCACCACGCGCCCCCTGTGCACCACGATCCGGCTGTACGCGAGGGAGAGCGCGCCGGCGAGGCGGTCGCCGCGGACCGCGAGCAACTCGGCCGGGAATCCCGCCTCCACGCGCACCTCGGGCAGCCCGAGGACGGCCCGCGCGGAGCCGCTCACCGTGTCGTAGGCGTCCTCGGGCCGCAGCCCGTGCCGGGAGGCGAGCTGGTACGCGGCCTCCAGGGGGTCACCGCGCCCCACCGGGTTCGAGACGTCCCGCAGCGCACCGCTTCCGGCCGTCACCCGGACCCCGGCCGCCCGCAGCAGCCGTACCGGAGCCGTGGCCGCGGTGGCCGTCGTGTCCCGCCGGTCGACGGCACCGCAGCCGCCCTGCGGCAGGCACACCACCGCCACCCCGGCCGCCGCGAGCTGGTCGGCGGTCCGGGACACCACCTCGGCGGGCAGCCGGTCGAGACCCGCGCAGGGGCCGAGGGTCACACCGGGCCGCAGTCCGCCGGCCATCGCGGCGAGGCGGGCCAGGCGGGCCGGGTCGGCGGCGTCGGTGTGCAGGTCGACGGGGCAGCCGTACTCCGAGGCCAGCTCCAGGACCGCCTCGGCGTAACCCGTCGGATCGGGGTCGAGGTCCGGGCAGCCGCCCACCACCGAGGCGCCCATCTTCAGCGCGTCCCGCAGCATCGCGAGCCCCTCGGCCCCGGCCGCCCCGGTCAGCACCCGCGGCATCGCCACCGCCGTCAGCTCGGCGAGCCCGCGCAGCGAACGCCGTGCCTGGAGTACGGCCGCCAGCGCGCTCAGCCCCTGGACGTCCCCCACGCGCACATGGGTCCTGAGCGCGGTCGCGCCGTGTCCGAGCTGGAGCAGGGCGGCCTCGGTGGCCCGGCGCTGGACGTCGTGGGGGTCGTAGGAGAGCGGTCCCTCGACGTCGGCCGACAGGGCGGTGTCGCCGTGGGCGTGCGGTTCGGCGGGGGCCGGCAGCAGCAGATAGCCGGTGAGGTCCACACGCGCCCCACGCGCGCGTGGCCCGCCCGCGGCCAGGCTCCCGGCCGTACCGACCGCCTCGATGCGCCCGCCGCCCAGCCGTACGTCCACGGTCCGGCCGTCGGTGAGCCGCGCCCCACACAACAGGAGGCCGGCTGCGTCCGGTCCGCCCGCCGAGGGGGCACCCGACCAGGACGACGAGGAGTGGTGCGGCTGCGGCTGGCTGTCGGGCATCGCGCTCCAGGGGCTCGGGGCTGCGCTGCCCGGAGCCGCCGGAACCGCGCAAGGGACGCAAGATCACGCAGAGTGAGTCGAGCCTAGGGCGGCGGCGCCGCCGTCATCGGGAGGAGCGCAATAGTCGTACCGGTGTGGTCCGCCGTGCCGTAGAGGCTCCGGAGGCCCCCGGGAAGGCCGTGGATCAAGGCACCCGGGGCGCCACGAAACGGATTTGGGCGAACGGCTGCGGACCGTGTAATGTCTTCATCGCTCGCCCCAATAGCTCAGTCGGCAGAGCGTCTCCATGGTAAGGAGAAGGTCTACGGTTCGATTCCGTATTGGGGCTCTGGTGTGTGAGGTTCCCGTCGCGAGGCGGGAACGGATCGCATCACAGCGGTGTAGCTCAGTCGGTAGAGCAAGCGGCTCATAATCGCTGTGTCACCGGTTCAAGTCCGGTCACCGCTACAGACAGTAGCCGATTGTGGGGTCGGTCCTTCGATCGGCTACTCTTCTATGCGTTAAACCCGTCCCATCCGTTCGTCAAGGAGCACTCACGTGGCTGCCACCGACGTCCGCCCGAAGATCACGCTGGCCTGCGTGGAGTGCAAGGAGCGGAACTACATCACCAAGAAGAACCGGCGTAACAACCCGGATCGTATGGAGATGAAGAAGCACTGCCCGCGTTGCAACGCGCACACCGCGCACCGCGAGACGCGATAAATCAGGCTCGTACGCGAGGCCGTCCCCGAGAGATCGGGGGCGGCCTCGCGTCGTTGAGGGACCCCGTACCGACCAGTAGAGCAAGCAGGAGGTGCCGAGCCCATGGCGCTCGACCAGTCCTTCGTGGGGCGGACCTACCCGCCCACCGACCCCTATGAGGTGGGCCGGGAGAAGATCCGCGAGTTCGCCGAGGCGGTGGGGGACACCAACCCCGCGTACACGGACCCGGAAGCCGCCAAGGCGCTCGGCCACGCCGATGTGATCGCCCCGCCGACCTTCGTCTTCTCCATCACCTTCAGGGCGGCCGGACAGGTCGTCCAGGACCCGCAGCTCGGCCTGGACTACAGCCGTGTGGTGCACGGCGACCAGAAGTTCGCCTACGTCCGCCCGGTCAGGGCCGGCGACCGCCTCACCGTCACCTCCACCATCGAGGCGATCAAGTCCATGGCGGGCAACGACATCATCGACATCCGCGGCGAGGTCCACGACGAGGCGGGCGAGCACGTCGTGACCGCCTGGACCAAGCTGGTCGCCCGCGCGGCCGAGGGGGCGTGACGAGGAACATGACGGCGAAGATCGCATACGGCGACGTCGAGGTCGGCACCGAGCTGCCCGCCCAGTCCTTTCCCGTGACCCGTGCCACGCTCGTCCAGTACGCGGGGGCCTCCGGGGACTTCAACCCCATCCACTGGAACGAGAAGTTCGCCAAGGAGGTCGGGCTGCCGGACGTCATCGCGCACGGCATGTTCACCATGGCCGAGGCGATCCGCGTGGTGACCGACTGGACCGGCGACCCGGGCGCGGTCGTCGAGTACGGCGTCCGCTTCACCAAGCCCGTCGTCGTCCCCAACGACGACCAGGGCGCCACGATCGAGGTCAGCGCCAAGGTCGCCGCCAAGCTCGACGACAACACGGTCCGCGTGGACCTCACCGCGACCAGCGCCGGGCAGAAGGTCCTGGGCATGTCGCGAGCGGTCGTACGACTGGCCTGAGGGCCGAGCCCTCTCCAGAGTGCTGATGTAAGGAGCGCCCTCCATGGTGGGGCGCTCCTTACATCCCCTGCTCGACCTGGCGCTTGCCAAGTTAGTGATTGAGTACTAACTTAGCTGCATGGCCAGGATGAGTGCAGAAGAGAGGCGCGAGAGCGTCATCCGCGCGGCGATGATCGAGTTCGCCCGCGGCGGCTACCACGGCACCTCGACCGAGGCGATCGCCAAGCGGGTCGAGGTCTCGCAGCCGTATCTCTTCCGGCTCTTCCCGGGCAAGAAGGCGATCTTCCTGGCGGCGGCGGAGCGCTGTGTGGAGGACACCATCCGCACCTTCGAGGAGGCGTCCAAGGGTCTTCAGGGCGAAGAGGCCCTGCACGCCATGGCGGACGCGTACACCCGGATCATCACGGAGCAGCCCGAGCGGCTCCAGATGCAGATGCAGATGTACGTCGCGGTGAGCTCCGCCGAACAGGAGGGCGACCACGAGTTCGGCGAGGCGGTGCGGACCGGCTGGATGCGGCTGTGGGACACCGTCCACCTGCCGCTCGGCGCGGACATCGACGAGACGACGACGTTCCTGGCGTACGGGATGCTGATCAACTGCCTGGTGGCGATGGGGTTCCCGCCCCAGCACCGGGTCTGGGAAGGGCTCTACCCGTCGGCGCGGATCACCGGCCGGCTGGAGAAATGAGCTCAGTGGAGCAGGCGTCACGGGCGCCTTTTCATGATCGCGAAACTTAGTAATCAATAACTAATCAAACGGAGCTCGCTGGAGGAGCGATGTCACAGCAAGAGCGAGAACAGGCCCTGCCGACCGCACGCCGCGGGGGAGCCGTCTGGGCCCTCGTCATCACCAGCGTCGCCGGATTCATGGCGGCCCTCGACAACCTCGTCGTCACCACCGCCCTGCCCTCCATCCGCGAGGACCTCGGCGGAGCGCTGCACGACCTCGAATGGACCGTCAGCGCCTACACGCTCACCTTCGCGGTCCTGCTGATGACCGGCGCGGCACTCGGCGACCGCTTCGGCCGCCGTCGCCTCTTCCTCATCGGCCTCGCGATCTTCACCGGGGCCTCGACCGCCGCGGCCCTGGCCCCCGGCATCGACTCCCTCATCGCCGCCCGCGCGGTCCAGGGCGTCGGCGCGGCGATCATGATGCCCCTCACGCTCACCCTCCTCACCGCGGCCGTGCCCGCCGCCCGGCGCGGCATGGCGTACGGCATCTGGGGCGCCGTCAACGGACTCGCCGTCGCCTCCGGCCCGCTGATCGGCGGCAGCCTCACCGAGCACGTCTCCTGGCAGTGGATCTTCTGGCTGAACGTCCCGCTCGGCCTCGCCCTGCTGCCCCTGGCCCGCCTCCGCCTCGCCGAGTCCCACGGCACCGGCGCCCGCCTCGACATCCCCGGCACGCTGCTCGCCAGCGGCGGTCTCTTCGGTGTCGTCTACGGCCTGGTCCGCGGCCCGTCCGACGGCTGGACCGACGGGCTGGTCCTGCTCGCCCTGTTCGCCGGCGCCGCCCTGCTCGTGGCCTTCGTCCTCTACAGCACGCGGGCCAAGAACCCCATGCTCCCCATGCGGCTGTTCCGCTCCCGGGCCTTCTCCGGCATCAACGCGGCCAGCCTCCTGATGTTCCTCGGCATGTTCGGCTCGATCTTCCTGCTCAGCCAGTACATGCAGGGCGTCCTCGGCTACTCGCCCACCGAGGCGGGGCTGCGGATGCTGCCCTGGACCGGTATGCCGATGCTCGTCGCGCCGATCGCCGGGATCCTCTCCGACCGCATCGGCGGGCGCCCCGTCGTCGCCACGGGCCTCTTCTTCCAGGCGGCTGGCCTCGCGTACCTGGCCTCCGTGGTCACCGTCGACGCGTCCTACGGCTCGCAGCTGCCCGGTCTCATCCTCAGCGGCATCGGCATGGGCCTGTTCTTCGCCCCCGCGTCCAACCTGGTCATGTCGAGCGTGCGTGCCTCTGAGCAGGGGATCGCGTCCGGTGCCAACAACGCGCTTCGTGAGGTGGGCGGGGCGCTGGGTATCGCCGTCATGGCGTCGATCTTCTCCGCCCAGGGCGGCTACGAGACCGGCCAGTCCTTTGTGGACGGCCTCCAGCCGGCGCTGGTCACGGGGGCGGGGGTGGTGGCCGCCGCGGGGGTGGCGGCGCTGCTGATTCCCTCGCGGGGGGCGGTTGCGGCGGATGTGGTGCGGGGGGCTTCTGAGGGGGCGCGGGAGTTGGAGAGGGTGAGCTGAGTTTTGTGGCGCGACGGTCCCGTCCGGGGAGGGCGGGCCGTTTCGCTTGTGTTGGGCTTGGGCGGTGCGCCTATGGGGGTGCCGGGTTCGGTGGTTTGGCGGGCTGCGGGTGCGTTGTGGCTGGTCGCGCAGTTCCCCGCGCCCCCGCTGCGCTGGGCTTGGGCCGGGCGCCTAGAGGGGTGCCGGGGTCGGGTGTTCGGCGGGTGCGGGTCCGTCGTGGCTGGTCGCGCAGTTCCCCGCGCCCCTGGGGAGTTGCAGTCCACCTGCGCCGTGACGGGACCGTCAGCCTCCGCCGCCCCACCCGACCGTCAGCCGCGCGCGCCGCTCTCCCCGGACCGTTGGCCGTGCGCGCCCGCTCTCCCCGGGCCGTTGGCCGCGCGCGCCCGCTCTCCCCGGACCGTTGGCCGCGTACGGCGGGCAGGGGACGGGGTGGGGGGTGTCCGCCCGCAGCGGCCGGCGTCCGGAGCCGAGAACTGATCGAGAGACCGAGCCGCCGGACCGAGGACGGATACCCCCCACCCCGGCACCGACCCACAACGCAACCGCACGCGCTACGCACGCCCCCACCGGACCGCAAGAGGCCGCCGCAGGCCTCCAGGGGCGCGGGGAACTGCGCAAAACGCCCGCCCCCACCGAACCCGCAGACAAAGACTCGCCCCCACCGAACCCGCAGACAAAGACCCGCCCCCACCGAACCCGCACACGAAGCCCCGCCCCCCACCCCCGTACCCTGTACCGCGTGCAGGAACGACACGACGCCCCCCTCGCCCCCCTCACCACCTTCCGCCTGGGCGGCCCCGCCACCCGCCTCGTCACCGCGACGACCGACGCCGAGGTGATCGAAGTCGTCCGTGAGGCCGACCGCACCCGCACCCCCCTCCTCGTCATCGGCGGCGGCTCCAACCTCGTCATCGGGGACAAGGGATTCGAGGGCACCGCCCTCGTCATCGGCACCCAGGGCTTCGAACTCTCCGGCACCCACCTGGAACTCGCCGCCGGTGAGGTGTGGACCGACGCGGTCGCCCGCACCGTCGACGCCGGACTCGCCGGTATCGAGTGCCTCGCCGGCATCCCCGGCTCCGCAGGCGCGACCCCCATCCAGAACGTCGGCGCCTACGGCCAGGAGGTCTCCTCCACCATCTCCGAGGTCATCGCCTACGACCGCCGCACCGGAGAGACCGTCACCCTCACCAACGACGAGTGCGCCTTCTCCTACCGCCACAGCCGTTTCAAGGAAGACCCGACCCGGTACGTCGTCCTGCGCGTCCGCTTCGAGCTGGAGGACGCCCACGGTCTCTCCGCGCCCGTCAAGTACGCCGAGACCGCCCGCACCCTCGGCGTGGAACCCGGCGACCGCGTCCCCCTCGCCGACGCCCGCGAGACCGTCCTCAAGCTGCGCGCGGGCAAGGGCATGGTCCTGGACCCCGACGACCACGACACCTGGTCGGCCGGCTCCTTCTTCACCAACCCGATCCTCACGGACACCCAGTTCGCCGAGTTCCACGCGCGCGTGAAGCAGCACCTGGGCGCGGACGCCGAACCCCCCGCCTACCCCGCGGGCGACGGCCACACCAAGACCTCCGCGGCCTGGCTGATCGACAAGGCCGGGTTCACCAAGGGCTACGGCGACGGCCCCGCCCGTATCTCCACGAAGCACACCCTGGCCCTCACCAACCGCGGCGACGCGACCACGGAGGACCTCCTGGCCCTCGCCCGAGAGGTCGTGACGGGCGTTCACGAGACCTTCGGCATCACCCTCGTCAACGAGCCCGTGACGGTGGGCGTCAACCTGTAGAAGGCGGGACGGAAACGGGTTGCGGGTACCCGCACCTGACGGCAACCCTGGGCCCATGACGACCAGGGCCAGGACCCCCTCATGCGGCTGAACCTCACCGAGTTCAGACCCCGCACCGGCCCCCGCGAACACCGTGTCGTCCGGCCCCGGCACACCCTGCGCCACACCTCACTGACCGCACCCGAACCGATCGGTCTGCTGCTCGGCGACCACGACGGCCTGAAGCAGCTGGCCGGCCTGTTCTCCTTCGCCGCGTACTCGCGCCACACCGTCGTCCACGTCCCGCTGCGGGAGGGGGTCCCGCCGGACGAGGGGTGGGGCGAGCGCGTCGACCTCGTTCTCGCGCACCACTCGTACGGGCTGCGACCCAGCCGGTGGCCAGCGTTGCGGCGGGCGCTCAAGGCCGGTACCCCCCTGGCCGTACGCACGGACGAGGCGCGCACGCGCAGAGACGCGGACGCCTTCCTACGGCGACGAGCACGCGCCGATCACCGGGACGAGCTGTGGCATGCCACACATGCGCGGACCCTCTTCCTGTTCGGCGACCGGAGCAGCTTCGCCGAGACGGCCATGGGGTGTGCGTACGCGGCGGGCTGGGGGCCGCGACAGAAGCACGTGGCGGAAGGGCGCTCGGCCCTGATGACCGGAATCCGGCTGAAGGACGGCCCCGGTGGCGGTCACCCCTACGAGGTGCTCGTCTCGTTCAAGCCCTATCCGCCCTATGCCCACTTCAAGCGCCCGGGTGACTGAGCCAGTCGTCCACGCCCGACAACAGCTTCGCCTTCACGTCCTCCGGTGCCGCCGAGGCCCGGATCGACTGGCGGGCCAGTTCCGCGAGTTCCGGGTCCGTGAAGCCGTGGTACCGCCGGGCGATCTCGTACTGCGCGGCCAGCCGTGAGCCGAACAGCAGGGGGTCGTCGGCGCCCAGCGCCATCGGCACCCCGGCCTCGAACAGCGTCCGCAGCGGCACGTCCTCCGGCTTCTCGTAGACGCCGAGCGCCACGTTCGACGCCGGGCACACCTCGCACGTCACCTGCCGGTCCGCCAGCCGCTTCAGCAGCCGCGGGTCCTCCGCCGCACGCACCCCGTGCCCGATCCGGTTGGCCTCCAGGTCGTCCAGGCAGTCCCGTACCGACGAGGGGCCGGTCAGCTCACCGCCGTGCGGCGCCGAGAGGAGACCGCCCTCCCGGGCGATGTGGAAGGCGCGGTCGAAGTCCCTTGCCATGCCCCGGCGTTCGTCGTTCGACAGGCCGAAGCCGACCACGCCCCGGTCCGCGTACCGCACCGCGAGCCGGGCCAGTGTGCGCGCGTCCAGCGGGTGCTTCATGCGGTTCGCGGCCACCAGCACCCGCATTCCGAGCCCGGTCTCGCGCGAGGTCGTCTCCACCGCGTCCAGGATGATCTCCAGCGCCGGGATCAGCCCGCCGAGCCGGGGCGCGTACGACGTGGGGTCGACCTGGATCTCCAGCCACCCCGAACCGTCGCGCACGTCCTCCTCGGCGGCCTCCCGCACCAGCCGCCGGATGTCCTCGGGCTCCCTGACGCACGAGCGGGCGGCGTCGTACAGCCGCTGGAACCGGAACCAGCCCCGCTCGTCGGTGGCCCGCAGCCTCGGCGGCTCCCCGCTGGTCAGCGCCTCGACCAGCGCCTCGGGCAGTCGTACCCCGTACTTGTCGGCCAGTTCCAGAACCGTCCCCGGGCGCATCGAGCCGGTGAAATGCAGATGCAGATGGGCTTTCGGCAGCTCAGAGACATCACGTACACGCTCCATTCGCCGATCCTGCCGTACGTCACGGGCGTCCCGGTACCGCTTTCCCCTTTAGTGGTCTTGCTCGCACAAAAAAAGGGACCAGCTCCTCACATGAGGAGCTGGTCCCTGGTGCGGCGAGCTCAGTCCTGCGCCTCCGCCAGCAGCTTCTGGATCCGGCTGACGCCCTCGACGAGATCCTCGTCACCCAGCGCGTACGACAGCCGCAGATAGCCCGGCGTGCCGAAGGCCTCGCCCGGGACGACCGCGACCTCGGCCTCCTCCAGGATCAGCGCGGCCAGCTCGACCGAGTCCTGCGGGCGCTTGCCCCGGATCTCCTTGCCGAGCAGCTCCTTGACCGACGGGTAGGCGTAGAAGGCGCCCTCGGGCTCGGGGCACAGGACGCCGTCGATCTCGTTGAGCATCCGGACGATCGTCTTGCGCCGGCGGTCGAAGGCCGTGCGCATCTCGGCCACCGCGTCGAGGTTGCCGGAGACCGCGGCGAGGGCGGCGACCTGGGCGACGTTCGACACGTTGGAGGTGGCGTGCGACTGGAGGTTGGTCGCGGCCTTGACGACGTCCTTCGGGCCGATGATCCAGCCCACCCGCCAGCCGGTCATGGCGTACGTCTTCGCGACACCGTTGACGACGATGCACTTGTCGCGCAGTTCGGGCAGGAGCGCGGGCAGCGAGGTGAACTTCGCGTCGCCGTAGACGAGGTGCTCGTAGATCTCGTCGGTCAGCACCCACAGGCCGTGCTCGACGGCCCAGCGGCCGATCGCCTCCGCGTCGGCCTGGCTGTAGACCGCGCCGGTCGGGTTGGAGGGGGAGACGAAGAGGACGACCTTGGTCTTCTCGGTGCGGGCCGCCTCCAGCTGCTCGACGGAGACCCGGTAGCCGGTCGTCTCGTCGGCGACCACCTCCACCGGGACACCGCCGGCCAGCCGGATCGACTCCGGGTAGGTCGTCCAGTAGGGCGCCGGGACGATGACCTCGTCGCCCGGGTCGAGGATCGCGGCGAAGGCCTCGTAGATCGCCTGCTTGCCGCCGTTGGTCACCAGGATCTGGGACGGGTCGACCTCGTAGCCGGAGTCGCGCAGCGTCTTCGCGGCGATCGCGGCCTTCAGCTCGGGGAGGCCGCCGGCCGGCGTGTAGCGGTGGTACTTCGGGTTCGAGCAGGCCTCGATCGCGGCCTGGACGATGTAGTCCGGGGTCGGGAAGTCCGGCTCACCGGCGCCGAAGCCGATCACCGGACGCCCGGCGGCCTTGAGGGCCTTGGCCTTGGCGTCCACGGCGAGGGTGGCGGACTCGGAGATCGCGCCGACTCGGGCGGAGACCCGGCGCTCGGTGGGAGGGGTTGCAGCGCTCATGGGACCCATCGTTCCAGACCGGAAACTCCCCCGGCACACGGGTTTCACAGACTGAACATCGGTTGAACAACCGTCCGGATTCGGACCGCACGCTGGGCGATCTTCCGTCCCCAAGGCCCGTACGGGCGCTTTCTGTTCGACGAGGCGCCGCGGACCACGTACACTCTCACCTCGTTGGCCTTCAGCAGCCGCCCCGGCAGGTGCACACCGAGCACCTGGTTGGATGCGGTACGTTGGGGGGCACACAAAGGGTCGTAGCTCAATTGGTAGAGCACCGGTCTCCAAAACCGGCGGTTGGGGGTTCAAGTCCCTCCGGCCCTGCAACACACACACCTTCGCCAGGATGTGTGCGCATGTACGTACAGCAATGCACCGCCGTGCGGCTCCAACCGGGCGCGGCACGGCCACGACCCGGGAACAGGTGAGGACGAATGGCGGACGCCGTGGGCTCCATCGACACGCCTGGCGCCCAGGACGAAGCGCCGGAGACCCAGAAGAAGGCCCGCAAGGGCGGCAAGCGTGCCAAGAAGGGCCCGCTGAAGCGTCTGGGGACCTTCTACCGGCAGATCGTCGCAGAACTCCGCAAGGTCGTCTGGCCGACGCGGAACCAGCTGACGACGTACACGACCGTGGTGATCGTCTTCGTTCTCGTCATGATCGGTCTGGTGACCGTGATTGACTATGGACTCAACCACGCCGCCAAGTACGTATTCGGCTGAGCACAGAGCGAAGGGCGCCGAGGTTACCGGCGCCCCTTTTCGCATGTTCCACCCCTTGTATCCAGGAAGAAGCAGCCACCGTGTCTGACCAGAACCTGAACGACGCCATCGAGCCCGACGAGTCTGTCGACGACGAGCTCGACATCGTCGAGGGCGCGGACGAGGACCTGGACGAGGTCGAGGCTGCCGACGCCGAGGCGGGCGAGCCCGCAGAGGAAGCCGCTCTCCACGCCGAGGACGACACCGAGGACGACTCCGAGGAGGAGTCCGGCGGTGACGTCGAGGCCGTCGAGGACGAGATCGAGGAAGAGCCGGCCGAGCCGGTCGACCCCGTCGCCGCCCTGCGCGAGGAGCTGCGGACCCTTCCCGGCGAGTGGTACGTCATCCACACCTACGCCGGTTACGAGAACCGCGTGAAGACCAACCTCGAGCAGCGTGCCGTCTCGCTGAACGTCGAGGACTACATCTTCCAGGCCGAGGTGCCGCAGGAAGAGGTCGTCCAGATCAAGAACGGCGACCGCAAGACGATCCGTCAGAACAAGCTCCCCGGCTATGTGCTGGTGCGCATGGACCTGACGAACGAGTCCTGGGGCGTCGTCCGCAACACCCCCGGCGTGACCGGCTTCGTGGGCAACGCCTACGACCCGTACCCGCTGACCCTGGACGAGATCGTCAAGATGCTCGCCCCGGAGGCCGAGGAGAAGGCCGCCCGCGAGGCCGCCGAGGCCGAGGGCAAGCCGGCTCCGGCCCGCAAGGTCGAGGTCCAGGTCCTGGACTTCGAGGTCGGCGACTCGGTCACCGTCACCGACGGCCCCTTCGCCACCCTCCAGGCCACGATCAACGAGATCAACGCCGACTCCAAGAAGGTCAAGGGCCTGGTGGAGATCTTCGGTCGCGAGACTCCGGTCGAGCTGTCCTTCGACCAGATCCAGAAGAACTGAGCCGCCTGGCCGACCCGGCCAGAACCGACGAGGACGTCCCCCCGGTGCAGACCGGCAGGGGGCGTCTTCGTCGCTTCCGGCTGCCCGCGATCCTTCTGCTGCCGGCGGCACCGCTGCTGGGTCGACTTCCTCGCCGACGGGAAGCGGGTGGATCCGACGGTGGTTCGCGAGGAGCGTTTGTGCTGTTCGCAGTCGCGTTGACCAGCGGATTTCATGTCCGGAGGGCCGAGCGGCTATCGTAGTGCGGTATGCCATTTGCTGGATGAATCATCCAATTGACGCATCCGAATCACGCAGGTGGCACTCAACCTCTCACTAAGGACCCGGAGAGAGCATGCCTCCCAAGAAGAAGAAGGTCACGGGGCTTATCAAGCTCCAGATCCAGGCCGGTGCCGCCAACCCGGCTCCGCCGGTCGGCCCCGCGCTGGGTCAGCACGGCGTCAACATCATGGAGTTCTGCAAGGCGTACAACGCCGCGACCGAGTCGCAGCGTGGCTGGGTGATCCCGGTGGAGATCACGGTCTACGAGGACCGCTCCTTCACCTTCATCACCAAGACGCCGCCGGCCGCGAAGATGATCCTCAAGGCCGCGGGCATCGAGAAGGGCTCCGGCGAGCCGCACAAGACCAAGGTCGCCAAGATCACCGAGGCGCAGGTCCGCGAGATCGCCACCACCAAGCTCCCCGACCTCAACGCCAACGACCTGGACGCCGCCGCGAAGATCATCGCCGGTACCGCGCGTTCCATGGGCGTCACCGTCGAGGGCTGAGCCCCAACCCCCCGTACAGAAGCAGAAGTGGCAGGGCCGGCTCGGCCCGTACCACGACTCCTAAGAACACACAGGAGCAGTTGTGAGCAAGCGCAGCAAGGCCCTTCGCGCTGCGGACGAGAAGATCGACCGGGAGAAGCTGTACGCCCCGCTCGAGGCCGTCCGTCTCGCCAAGGAGACCTCCACGACCAAGTTCGACGGCACCGTCGAGGTCGCCTTCCGTCTGGGTGTCGACCCGCGCAAGGCCGACCAGATGGTCCGTGGCACCGTGAACCTCCCGCACGGCACCGGTAAGACCGCCCGGGTCCTGGTCTTCGCGACCGGTGACCGTGCCGAGGCCGCTCGTGCCGCGGGCGCCGACATCGTCGGCGCCGACGAGCTCATCGACGAGGTGTCGAAGGGCCGTCTGGACTTCGACGCCGTCGTCGCCACCCCGGACCTCATGGGCAAGGTCGGCCGCCTCGGCCGCGTGCTCGGTCCCCGTGGTCTCATGCCGAACCCCAAGACCGGCACCGTGACCCCGGACGTGACGAAGGCTGTCACGGACATCAAGGGCGGCAAGATCGAGTTCCGCGTCGACAAGCACTCTAACCTGCACTTCATCATCGGCAAGACGTCCTTCGAGGACGACAAGCTGGTGGAGAACTACGGCGCGGCGCTGGAGGAGATCCTCCGTCTGAAGCCGTCCGCCGCCAAGGGCCGCTACATCAAGAAGGCCGCGGTCTCCACCACCATGGGCCCCGGCATCCCGGTCGACCCGAACCGCACCCGCAACCTCCTCGTCGAGGAGGACCCGGCCGCGGTCTGAGACACCGGCCGGCTCACGGGCCCCGCACCTTTCGAGGTGCGGGGCCCGTTCCCGTGTGCGGGGCCGGTGCTCTGAGTTAGCGTGCGAGCAGGGCACTTGTACCGGGGGGACGTATGAACAGGACGACGGCTGCGGTCCGGGTCGCGGCGGTCGCCGCGCTGACGGGACTGGCCGCCTGCACGTCCTCCGGTGCCCCCGAGGGGCCGGAAGCCGGGCACTCCGCCTCGGCCCCCGCCGCCCTCCCCGCCCTGCGCACGGCCGAGCGCTCCACCCAGCAGGCCGGGACGGCCCGGGTGCGGTCCACCACCGTGATGGGCAGTCAGCTCTCCCTGACCGCCGACGGCCTCCTCGCCTGGCGCGACGGGCTCTCCGGCAGCCTCACCCTCCGCTACACCGGCGGCACCGCCGCCACGACCATGCGCGGCCTCGGCGTCACCTCCATGCAGGCCCGCTACCTCCACGACGCCTACTACGCGCGCATGGGCGAGGCCTTCGCCGCCAAGACGGGCGGCAGACACTGGCTCAGATACGGCTACGAGGACCTGAGGAGTCTCGGCGGCGGCGCCGACCTCGCCGAGCAGATGCGCTCCACCACCCCCGATCAGTCGGTGCGGCTGCTGCTGGACTCCGAGGACGTCCGCGCGGTCGGCGAGGAGACCGTGGACGGCCGGTCCACCACCCACTACTCCGGCACCGTCGCGGTCGGTGACATCACCGACGCCGGGCTCCGGCAGCGCCTGCGGAGCGCGGGTGTCACCGGCGAGAGTCTCGACATCTGGATCGACGAGAAGAACCTCCTGGTCAAGAAGGTCGAGAAGAGCAGCACAGCGGGCGGCAAGGTCACCCAGTCCGCCCACTACAGCGACTACGGCGTCAAGGTCGCCGTACGCAGGCCGCCGGCCGCGGACACCCAGGACTTCAAGGCGCTCCTGTCACAGTCAGGCACCAACCCCTCCTGAGCGCCGGAGAATTCACCGACCCCTCCCGTCCCTCTCGGATAGGCTCGCGGTCTTGCTGTGAATCGACCATGTGTTCCTTGGGGGGAATCAATGGGTACCTCTGTACGACGTTCCGCGCGCTGTCGGACCATCGGTGTCGGCCTTGCCGCCGTGGCCCTCGCCTCGGGTGCGGTGAGCTGTTCCAAGGGGAGCGAGGAGTCGCCGGAGATGTCTCCCGCGGCCGCCGTCGCCAAGGCGGCGAAGAACACGGAGGAGATCACCTCCTTCCGCTACCGCATGAAGGGCGAGATGCCCGAGTCCGGGCAGGTCCAGGCCGAGGCCGCCATGCGCACCAAGCCCGACCTCGCGATGAGCATGAAGATGAACGCGGCCGGTCAGGGCTCCGCGGAGATCCGTCTCGTCGACAAGGCCATGTACATCGGGGGCAACCCCGAGCTGGCCAAGGAGATGGACGGCAAGAAGTGGATGAAGTTCGACCTGTCCGCGCTCGGCAAGGACGGCGGCCTCGGCGCTGCCGCTCCCGGCGCCGGCCAGGCCGACCAGAACCCGGCCTCCATGTCCTCCTTCCTCAACGGCGCCAAGGACGTGAAGAAGGTCGGCACCGAGACGGTCGAGGGGGTCAAGACGACCCACTACGCGGGCGACGTCACGCTGGCCGAGCTCAAGGCCTCCTTCAAGGACGCCGACAAGTCGGTGCGTGAGCAGCGCGAGAAGAGCATGGAGCAGCTCGAGAAGCTGGGCCTGGACAAGTTCACGATGGACATGTGGGTCGACGCCCAGCAGCACGCCAAGCAGTTCCGCATGCAGGGCGACGCCACCAAGGGCAAGTTCGACATGACCTTCACCTTCCTCGACTACAACAAGCCCGTCACCGTCGAGGCCCCGCCCGCCAACGAGACGGCGGACCTGGCCCAGATGATGAAGGAACTCCAGAGCAGCTGATCGTCGTAGGACCGGATTTGCTTGACAGGGATCCGGTCACGTACGCTCCTCCAGAAGCCAAAGACCGCTGGTCGTTGTCGTGTCCTCGCGAGAGGGTGCGGTGGCCGAAGGATCCGCTGAGAATCGCGGACGACCCGCGCAGGTGACTGTGGAAGTTGCTCCTGGATCTCGCTGCCTCAGGGTTGCGTGTTCCGGTCGAGCTACGCCCCGTGCGCCTGCGCCGGGGCGTTTCGTTTTGTTCAGCCCCTTCCGAGCGGTCCTCATCACCCGGAAGGAGGCCACGCTTATGGCAAGGCCCGACAAGGCTGCCGCGGTAGCCGAGCTCGCGGACCAGTTCCGCAGCTCGAACGCCGCTGTGCTGACCGAGTACCGGGGTCTCACCGTGGCGCAGCTCAAGACGCTGCGTCGTTCGCTCGGTGAAGACGCCCAGTACGCCGTGGTGAAGAACACGCTGACCAAGATCGCGGCCAACGAGGCCGGGATCTCGACGCTCGACGACCTGTTCAACGGTCCGACGGCGGTTGCCTTCATCACCGGTGACCCGGTGACGTCGGCGAAGGGTCTTCGTGACTTCGCCAAGGACAACCCGAACCTCGTCATCAAGGGCGGTGTCCTTGACGGCAAGGCGCTGTCCGCCGACGAGATCAAGAAGCTTGCGGACCTCGAGTCCCGCGAGGTTCTGCTCGCCAAGCTGGCGGGTGCCTTCAAGGGCAAGCAGACCCAGGCTGCTCAGGTCTTCCAGGCGCTCCCGTCGAAGTTCGTCCGCACCGCGGAGGCGCTTCGTGCCAAGCAGGCCGAGCAGGGCGGTGCCGAGTAACTCGGCTCGCGCATTGATCCGCGCCGTCCGAGGCGCGGGTCGTAGCGGGCCGTAAGTACGCCCGCCGTATCGATACATCCGGCACCAGCCGAAATTAGTGGAAGGATCGCCCCTCATGGCGAAGCTCAGCCAGGAAGACCTGCTCGCGCAGTTCGAGGAGATGACCCTCATCGAGCTCTCCGAGTTCGTGAAGGCCTTCGAGGAGAAGTTCGACGTCACCGCCGCCGCGGCCGTCGCCGTTGCCGCCCCCGCCGCCGGCGGTGCCGCCGGTGGTGCCGAGGCCGCTGAGGAGCAGGACGAGTTCGACGTCATCCTCACGGGTGCCGGCGACAAGAAGATCCAGGTCATCAAGGTCGTGCGTGAGCTGACCTCCCTGGGTCTGAAGGAGGCCAAGGACCTCGTGGACGGCGCCCCGAAGCCCGTTCTCGAGAAGGTCGCCAAGGAGGCCGCCGAGAAGGCTGCCGAGTCCCTCAAGGGCGCCGGCGCCTCGGTCGAGGTCAAGTAACACCCCACAGGTCCCGCTGGGCCTGTAACGCGTAAGCGCCGAGGAGCGATCATCCATCCGGGTGGTCGCTCTTCGGCGTTCCTGGAGGCGCGGTCACGGTTGCCTTGCGACCTCTTGGGCGAGGGGTATGGTGATCTTCGTCGTGTCTCCCGAACCCGGGGTTCGGGCGGGGAGGCCTTGACGAACCGCACGCAGCGCGCAATTCTCAGGACGCGTCGCCAGAACGGTCCGAATCCGAGGCATGGATCGGCGACGAAGAGGGCAGTATCAACGTGCGTTGAGGGCGACATGCCGAGGGCGTTGAGGACTACGAGGGTTTTTGAAGACCGGGCAGAAAAGCGGGGCTGGACATCAGTGCGCCAAGTGGCTACACTGACCCTTTGCGCTGCCTGTTAGCTGTCCCCTGCCCGTCACCAGGGGTCTGCCCTCGCCCCAGCATCGATGATCAGACCATCTCTGACCTGGCCTTCTGGCCAAATCGGCGATAGCTGTCTCTGTGCCGTGGGAGAGGGTCCGGGGAGCGCGTAGTGAGTCCGAGCCCTCGGAAGGACCCCCTCTTGGCCGCCTCGCGCACTGCCTCGACCGCGAATACGAACAACGCCGCCAGCACAGCCCCGCTGCGCATCTCTTTTGCAAAGATCAAGGAGCCTCTCGAGGTTCCCAACCTGCTCGCGCTGCAGACCGAGAGCTTTGACTGGCTGCTCGGGAACACCGCCTGGCAGAGTCGGGTCGAGGAGGCTCTGGAGTCAGGTCAGGACGTCCCCACCAAGTCCGGTCTGGAGGAGATCTTCGAGGAGATCTCCCCGATCGAGGACTTCTCCGGGTCGATGTCGCTGACGTTCCGCGACCACCGTTTCGAGCCGCCGAAGAACAGCATCGACGAGTGCAAGGACCGCGACTTCACGTACGCGGCCCCGCTCTTCGTGACGGCCGAGTTCACCAACAACGAGACCGGCGAGATCAAGTCCCAGACGGTCTTCATGGGCGACTTCCCGCTCATGACCCACAAGGGCACCTTCGTCATCAACGGCACCGAGCGTGTCGTGGTGTCGCAGCTGGTCCGCTCGCCGGGTGTCTACTTCGACTCCTCCATCGACAAGACGTCCGACAAGGACATCTTCTCGGCCAAGATCATCCCGTCCCGGGGTGCCTGGCTGGAGATGGAGATCGACAAGCGCGACATGGTCGGTGTCCGCATCGACCGCAAGCGCAAGCAGTCCGTCACCGTGCTCCTGAAGGCTCTCGGCTGGACCACCGAGCAGATCCTCGAGGAGTTCGGCGAGTACGAGTCGATGCGCGCCACCCTGGAGAAGGACCACACCCAGGGCCAGGACGACGCGCTGCTCGACATCTACCGCAAGCTGCGCCCGGGCGAGCCGCCCACGCGCGAGGCCGCGCAGACGCTTCTGGAGAACCTGTACTTCAACCCGAAGCGCTACGACCTCGCCAAGGTCGGCCGTTACAAGGTCAACAAGAAGCTGGGTGCGGAGGCTCCGCTCGACGCGGGCATCCTGACCGTCGAGGACATCATCTCGACGATCAAGTACCTGGTGAAGCTGCACGCGGGCGAGACCGAGACGGTCGGCGACAGCGGCACGAACATCGTCGTCGAGACCGACGACATCGACCACTTCGGCAACCGTCGTCTGCGCAGCGTCGGCGAGCTCATCCAGAACCAGGTCCGCACGGGTCTGGCCCGTATGGAGCGCGTCGTCCGTGAGCGCATGACGACCCAGGACGTCGAGGCGATCACGCCGCAGACCCTGATCAACATCCGGCCGGTCGTCGCCTCCATCAAGGAGTTCTTCGGCACCAGCCAGCTGTCGCAGTTCATGGACCAGAACAACCCGCTGTCGGGTCTCACCCACAAGCGCCGTCTGTCGGCTCTTGGCCCGGGTGGTCTCTCCCGTGAGCGGGCCGGCTTCGAGGTCCGTGACGTGCACCCCTCGCACTACGGCCGCATGTGCCCGATCGAGACGCCCGAAGGCCCGAACATCGGTCTGATCGGCTCGCTCGCCTCCTACGGCCGCGTCAACGCGTTCGGTTTCGTGGAGACGCCGTACCGCAAGGTCGTCGACGGCCAGGTCACCGACGAGGTGGACTACCTGACGGCCGACGAGGAGGACCGCTTCGTCATCGCGCAGGCCAACGCCACGCTCAACGACGACATGCGGTTCGAGGAGGCCCGGGTCCTGGTCCGCCGTCGTGGCGGAGAGGTCGACTACGTCCCCGGTGACGACGTCGACTACATGGACGTCTCGCCGCGCCAGATGGTGTCGGTCGCGACCGCCATGATCCCGTTCCTCGAGCACGACGACGCCAACCGTGCCCTCATGGGCGCGAACATGATGCGTCAGGCCGTCCCGCTCATCAAGAGCGAGGCCCCGCTCGTCGGCACCGGCATGGAGTACCGCTCCGCCGTCGACGCCGGCGACGTGGTCAAGGCCGAGAAGGCGGGTGTGGTCCAGGAGGTCTCCGCGGACTACATCACCACCGCCAACGACGACGGCACGTACATCACGTACCGCCTGGCCAAGTTCGCCCGCTCCAACCAGGGCACCTCGGTCAACCAGAAGGTCATCATCGACGAGGGCGACCGCGTCATCGAGGGCCAGGTCCTCGCCGACGGCGCGGCCACCGAGAACGGTGAGATGGCGCTGGGCAAGAACCTGCTCGTGGCGTTCATGCCGTGGGAGGGTCACAACTACGAGGACGCGATCATCCTGTCGCAGCGCCTCGTGCAGGACGACGTCCTCTCCTCGATCCACATCGAGGAGCACGAGGTCGACGCCCGTGACACCAAGCTCGGCCCCGAGGAGATCACCCGGGACATCCCGAACGTCTCCGAGGAGGTCCTCGCCGACCTCGACGAGCGCGGCATCATCCGCATCGGTGCCGAGGTCATCGCCGGTGACATCCTCGTCGGCAAGGTCACGCCCAAGGGTGAGACCGAGCTGACGCCGGAGGAGCGCCTGCTGCGCGCGATCTTCGGTGAGAAGGCCCGTGAGGTCCGTGACACCTCGCTGAAGGTGCCGCACGGCGAGACCGGCAAGGTCATCGGCGTCCGCGTCTTCGACCGCGAGGAGGGCGACGAGCTTCCCCCCGGTGTGAACCAGCTGGTGCGCGTGTACGTGGCGCAGAAGCGCAAGATCACCGACGGTGACAAGCTCGCCGGCCGGCACGGCAACAAGGGTGTCATCTCGAAGATCCTGCCGATCGAGGACATGCCGTTCCTGGAGGACGGCACCCCGGTCGACATCATCCTCAACCCGCTGGGTGTCCCGTCCCGAATGAACCCGGGACAGGTCCTGGAGATCCACCTCGGCTGGCTCGCCAGCCGCGGCTGGGACGTCTCCGGCCTCGCCGAGGACTGGGCGCAGCGCCTCCAGGCGATCGGCGCCGACTCCGTCGCCCCCGGCACCAACGTCGCGACCCCGGTCTTCGACGGTGCCCGCGAGGACGAGCTGGCCGGTCTGCTCCAGCACACCATCCCGAACCGGGACGGCGAGCGCATGGTGCAGCCCACCGGCAAGGCGAGGCTGTTCGACGGCCGCTCCGGTGAGCCGTTCCCGGACCCGATCTCGATCGGGTACATGTACATCCTCAAGCTGCACCACCTGGTCGACGACAAGCTGCACGCCCGCTCGACCGGTCCGTACTCGATGATCACCCAGCAGCCGCTGGGTGGTAAGGCCCAGTTCGGTGGCCAGCGCTTCGGTGAGATGGAGGTGTGGGCGCTGGAGGCTTACGGCGCCGCGTACGCCCTCCAGGAGCTGCTGACCATCAAGTCCGACGACGTGACCGGCCGCGTGAAGGTCTACGAGGCCATCGTCAAGGGCGAGAACATTCCCGAGCCCGGCATCCCCGAGTCCTTCAAGGTGCTCATCAAGGAGATGCAGTCCCTGTGCCTCAACGTGGAGGTGCTGTCCTCGGACGGCATGTCCATCGAGATGCGCGACACCGACGAGGACGTCTTCCGCGCTGCGGAAGAGCTCGGCATCGACCTGTCCCGGCGCGAGCCGAGCAGCGTCGAAGAGGTCTGACGGGAGTCCGGCCGGAGGACCTGGTGAGGATCCTCCGGCCGGCCCCAGGACCCCCGTATCAGACCCCGTGACTTACAACCCTGAGAGGGATTGACGCATAGTGCTCGACGTCAACTTCTTCGACGAGCTCCGGATCGGCCTGGCCACCGCTGACGACATCCGTCAGTGGAGCCACGGCGAGGTCAAGAAGCCCGAGACCATCAACTACCGCACCCTCAAGCCCGAAAAGGACGGACTCTTCTGCGAGAAGATCTTCGGTCCGACCCGGGACTGGGAGTGCTACTGCGGCAAGTACAAGCGCGTCCGCTTCAAGGGCATCATCTGTGAGCGCTGCGGCGTCGAGGTCACTCGCGCCAAGGTGCGTCGTGAGCGGATGGGCCACATCGAGCTGGCCGCTCCCGTCACCCACATCTGGTACTTCAAGGGCGTTCCCTCGCGCCTGGGCTACCTGCTCGACCTCGCTCCGAAGGACCTGGAGAAGGTCATCTACTTCGCGGCGTACATGATCACGTACGTCGACGAGGAGCGCCGCACCCGCGACCTGCCCTCCCTGGAGGCGCACGTCTCCGTGGAGCGCCAGCAGGTCGAGAACCGCCGCGACGCCGACCTCGAGGCCCGCGCCAAGAAGCTGGAAAGCGACCTGGCCGAGCTGGAGGCCGAGGGTGCCAAGGCCGACGTGCGCCGCAAGGTGCGCGAGGGTGCCGAGCGTGAGATGAAGCAGCTGCGCGACCGTGCGCAGCGCGAGATCGACCGTCTCGACGAGGTGTGGACCCGCTTCAAGAACCTCAAGGTCCAGGACCTCGAAGGTGACGAGCTGCTCTACCGCGAGCTGCGGGACCGCTTCGGCACCTACTTCGACGGTTCGATGGGTGCCGCGGCGCTGCAGAAGCGCCTGGAGTCCTTCGACCTCGACGAGGAGGCCGAGCGTCTCCGCGAGATCATCCGTACCGGCAAGGGCCAGAAGAAGACCCGTGCGCTCAAGCGCCTCAAGGTCGTCTCCGCGTTCCTCCAGACCAGCAACAGCCCCAAGGGCATGGTGCTGGACTGCGTGCCGGTCATCCCGCCGGACCTTCGCCCGATGGTGCAGCTGGACGGTGGCCGCTTCGCGACCTCCGACCTGAACGACCTGTACCGCCGTGTGATCAACCGCAACAACCGCCTGAAGCGGCTTCTCGACCTCGGCGCGCCCGAGATCATCGTGAACAACGAGAAGCGCATGCTCCAGGAGGCCGTCGACGCGCTCTTCGACAACGGCCGTCGTGGTCGCCCGGTCACGGGCCCCGGCAACCGTCCGCTGAAGTCGCTGTCCGACATGCTCAAGGGCAAGCAGGGCCGCTTCCGTCAGAACCTGCTCGGCAAGCGTGTGGACTACTCCGCGCGTTCCGTGATCGTCGTCGGTCCGCAGCTGAAGCTGCACCAGTGCGGTCTGCCGAAGGCCATGGCGCTGGAGCTCTTCAAGCCGTTCGTGATGAAGCGCCTGGTCGACCTGAACCACGCGCAGAACATCAAGAGCGCCAAGCGCATGGTGGAGCGCGGCCGCACGGTCGTGTACGACGTCCTCGAAGAGGTCATCGCCGAGCACCCGGTTCTGCTGAACCGTGCTCCCACCCTGCACCGCCTCGGCATCCAGGCCTTCGAGCCGCAGCTGGTCGAGGGCAAGGCCATCCAGATCCACCCGCTCGTCTGCACCGCGTTCAACGCGGACTTCGACGGTGACCAGATGGCCGTGCACCTGCCGCTGTCCGCGGAGGCGCAGGCCGAGGCCCGCATCCTGATGCTGTCCTCGAACAACATCCTCAAGCCCGCCGACGGCCGTCCGGTGACGATGCCGACCCAGGACATGGTCCTCGGTCTGTTCTTCCTCACCACCGACGGCGAGCTGCGTGACACCAAGGGCGAGGGCCGCGCGTTCGGCTCCACGGCCGAGGCGATCATGGCGTTCGACGCCGGTGAGCTGGCGCTCCAGTCGCCGGTCGACATCCGCTTCCCGGTGGGCACCATCCCGCCGCGTGGCTGGACGCCGCCGGTGGCTGAGGAGGGCGAGCCGGAGTACCAGACGGGCGACAGCTTCCGGCTGCGCACGACCCTGGGCCGCGCGCTCTTCAACGAGCTGCTGCCCGAGGACTACCCGTTCGTCGACTACTCGGTGGGCAAGAAGCAGCTCTCCGAGATCGTCAACGACCTGGCCGAGCGCTACCCCAAGGTCATCGTGGCGGCGACGCTCGACAACCTGAAGGCGGCCGGCTTCTACTGGGCGACCCGTTCCGGTGTCACCGTGGCCATCTCCGACGTCGTCGTTCCCGAGGCGAAGAAGGAGATCGTCAAGGGCTACGAGGCGCAGGACGAGAAGGTCCAGAAGCAGTACGAGCGCGGTCTGATCACCAAGGAAGAGCGCACTCAGGAGCTCATCGCGATCTGGACCAAGGCGACCAACGAGGTCGCCGAGGCGATGAACGAGAACTTCCCCAAGACGAACCCCATCTTCATGATGGTTGACTCGGGTGCCCGAGGAAACATGATGCAGATGCGGCAGATCGCCGGTATGCGTGGTCTGGTGTCGAACGCCAAGAACGAGACGATCCCGCGTCCCATCAAGGCGTCCTTCCGTGAGGGCCTGTCCGTGCTGGAGTACTTCATCTCCACGCACGGTGCCCGTAAGGGTCTGGCCGACACCGCCCTGCGTACCGCCGACTCGGGTTACCTGACCCGTCGTCTGGTGGACGTCTCGCAGGACGTCATCATCCGCGAGGAGGACTGCGGCACCGACCGCGGCCTCAAGCTCAACATCGCGGAGGTCGGCGCGGACGGCGTGCTGCGCAAGGCGGACGACGTCGAGACGTCCGTGTACGCGCGCTGCCTCGCCGAGGAGATCGTCGTCGACGGCAAGGTGCTGGCCCCGGCCGGTACCGACCTGGGCGACGTGCTCATCGACGAGCTGGTCCGCCACGGTGTCTCCACGGTCAAGACCCGCTCGGTCCTGACCTGCGAGTCCGCCGTCGGCACCTGCGCCATGTGCTACGGCCGCTCGCTGGCCACCGGCAAGCTGGTCGACATCGGTGAGGCGGTCGGCATCATCGCCGCCCAGTCCATCGGTGAGCCCGGTACCCAGCTGACGATGCGTACCTTCCACACCGGTGGTGTGGCCGGTGACGACATCACCCAGGGTCTGCCGCGTGTCGTCGAGCTCTTCGAGGCCCGTACCCCGAAGGGTGTCGCCCCGATCTCCGAGGCCCAGGGCCGCGTGCGGATCGAGGAGACCGAGAAGACCAAGAAGATCGTCATCACGCCGGACGACGGCAGCGACGAGACGGCGTTCCCGATCTCGAAGCGCGCGCGTCTTCTGGTCAGCGAGGGCGAGCACGTCGAGGTGGGCCAGAAGCTCACCGTGGGTGCCACCAACCCGCACGACGTGCTGCGCATCCTGGGCCAGCGTGCCGTCCAGGTCCACCTGGTCGGCGAGGTCCAGAAGGTCTACAACTCGCAGGGTGTGTCGATCCACGACAAGCACATCGAGATCATCATCCGGCAGATGCTGCGCCGCGTGACGATCATCGAGTCCGGCGACGCCGAGCTGCTGCCCGGCGAGCTGGTCGAGCGCTCGAAGTTCGAGACCGAGAACCGTCGTGTGGTCCAGGAGGGCGGTCACCCGGCCTCCGGTCGTCCGCAGCTGATGGGTATCACCAAGGCCTCGCTGGCGACGGAATCCTGGCTGTCGGCCGCCTCCTTCCAGGAGACGACCCGAGTCCTGACGGACGCGGCGATCAACGCCAAGTCCGACAGCCTCATCGGCCTCAAGGAGAACGTCATCATCGGTAAGCTCATCCCGGCCGGTACGGGTCTGTCCCGCTACCGCAACATCCGGGTGGAGCCGACCGAGGAGGCCAAGGCCGCGATGTACTCGGCCGTCGGCTACGACGACATCGACTACTCGCCGTTCGGCACGGGGTCCGGCCAGGCTGTTCCGCTGGAGGACTACGACTACGGGCCGTACAACCAGTAAGCGAGTCCCTTGTTGAAGGGCGGTCACCCTTTGGGGTGGCCGCCCTTCGGCGTGGACGGGGGCCGTCTCTGCGGAACCTGTCCCGGTATCGCAGCGTTGGAGCATCATGGAGGCATTCGACCTCTCAGGGGGTGCTCCGTGTCGCAACCGTCGTGGCAGTCGTGGCAGGACAAGGACGAGTGGCCGTCAGGGCCGGGCAGAGACGCTCCGGCGGACGTTCCGGCCGCCCGGCCCTGGACCGGTGCGCGCGGCCCTGTGGCGAGGCCCTGGCCCGGGTACGCGGCCCCGCACCCCGGCACCTCGGCGTATCCCGGTGCCTCCGCCATGCTCGCCTCCCATGCCGACCGTGAGCGGGCCGTGGACGTATTGCGGGCCGGGTACGGCGAGGGGCGGCTGGAGAAGGGCGAGTTCGACAAGCGGGTGGAGCGGGCGTACGCGGCGCGGACCGTGGGGGAGCTGGCGCTGCTCGTGTCCGATCTGCCGCTCGGGCCCGTGCCGCAGCCGGCGCCTTTCACCGCCGTACCCCGGACGTTCATGCCGACTCCGCGGCCGCGGGCGAACGGGAAGGCGGTCGGAGCCGCGGTGTGCGGGCTGCTGTGCGTGCCGACGATCGGGTTCACCGGTATCCCCGCGGTGATCCTCGGGCATGCGGCGCGCGCCGAGATGGAGCGGACGGGGGAGAGCGGCGACGGGCTCGCGCTGATCGGGCTGGTGCTGGGCTGGCTCTCGGTCGCCGCGTGGTCGGTGCTGGTGACGCTGATGGTGGCGGTGGGGCTTGCCTCCGGGTGAGCGACCTTGGCGTGGGCGGTGGGGCTCGCCTGCGGGTGGTTTGGGTGGGGGCGGTGCCGGGGACCTGGTGGTGATGGCGCCTGCGGGTGGGGCCGGGCGGCGGTTTGCTTGCGAGTGGTCCTCAGGGGGACCGTGGCCTTGCCTCCCGGGTCCTGGCCATGGGGGTAGCTCACCCGCAGTCGACACCACCGCCCCCGCCGAGGCTTGCTCGTGCGGTCCTGGCGGTGGCGGTAGCTCCGTCCCGGCGGCCCCGGCGGCCCCGGCGGCCCCGGCGGCCCCGGCGGCCCCGGCGGCCCCCGCGGGAGCGGTCGGCTCGGCTGTGGGTGGGGGTCTGGCGGGGGACCGGTCTCGCCTCCGGGTGGGCTTGGCGGGGGCTGGTCTCGCCCCCGGGTGAGGCATGCCGGGCTGTGCCTTCACATGTGCGGATTGTGAAATCGAAGATCGTCCGCGGCGTAGGGGCTTGACATGGAGTGCATAACGATGCGGCCCGACCCCATTTGTTTTGACCGCAGCGAATGAGCTAGGTACGCTCAGACCTTGTGCCTGGGGTGTGCCCTGGCTCTCGTGCGTGCCTTCAACCGCATCGCGAGCTGTGAGCGGCCACCGTAATCTGTGCTCTTTTCGCCTTGCGGCGGGAGTCCGCCGGATTCGACACACCCGACCGCGTGGGTCGGCGACGTTCCAGGTTAGCTTCACCATTCGGCACACAGAAACCGGAGAAGTAGTGCCTACGATCCAGCAGCTGGTCCGCAAGGGCCGGCAGGACAAGGTCGAGAAGAACAAGACGCCCGCACTCGAGGGTTCCCCTCAGCGTCGCGGCGTCTGCACGCGTGTGTTCACGACCACCCCGAAGAAGCCGAACTCGGCCCTGCGTAAGGTCGCGCGTGTGCGTCTGACCAGCGGGATCGAGGTCACCGCTTACATTCCGGGTGAGGGACACAACCTGCAGGAGCACTCCATCGTGCTCGTGCGCGGCGGCCGTGTGAAGGACCTGCCCGGTGTTCGCTACAAGATCATCCGCGGCTCCCTTGACACCCAGGGTGTCAAGAACCGCAAGCAGGCCCGCAGCCGCTACGGCGCCAAGAAGGAGAAGTAAGAATGCCTCGTAAGGGCCCCGCCCCGAAGCGCCCGGTCATCATCGACCCGGTCTACGGTTCTCCTCTTGTCACGTCGCTCATCAACAAGGTGCTGCTGAACGGCAAGCGCTCCACCGCCGAGCGCATCGTGTACGGCGCCATGGAGGGCCTGCGCGAGAAGACCAGCAACGACCCGGTCATCACGCTGAAGCGCGCGCTGGAGAACATCAAGCCCACGCTTGAGGTCAAGTCCCGCCGTGTCGGTGGCGCCACCTACCAGGTGCCGGTCGAGGTCAAGCCCGGCCGCGCCAACACCCTGGCGCTGCGCTGGCTGGTCGGTTACTCCCGCGCCCGTCGCGAGAAGACCATGACCGAGCGTCTGCTCAACGAGCTTCTCGACGCTTCGAACGGCCTCGGTGCGGCCGTCAAGAAGCGCGAGGACACCCACAAGATGGCCGAGTCCAACAAGGCCTTCGCGCACTACCGCTGGTAGTCGCAGACCCCATCGAGACCGAGAGAAGACCGAAGCCTTATGGCTACCACTTCACTTGACCTGGCCAAGGTCCGCAACATCGGGATCATGGCCCACATCGACGCGGGCAAGACGACCACCACCGAGCGGATCCTCTTCTACACCGGCGTCAGCTACAAGATCGGTGAGGTCCACGACGGCGCCGCCACCATGGACTGGATGGAGCAGGAGCAGGAGCGTGGCATCACGATCACCTCTGCTGCCACCACCTGTCACTGGCCGCTCGAGGACAACGACTACACGATCAACATCATCGACACCCCCGGGCACGTCGACTTCACGGTCGAGGTGGAGCGTTCGCTCCGCGTCCTCGACGGTGCCGTCACGGTGTTCGACGGTGTCGCGGGTGTGGAGCCGCAGTCCGAGACGGTGTGGCGTCAGGCCGACCGTTACGGTGTGCCGCGCATCTGCTTCGTGAACAAGCTGGACCGTACCGGCGCCGAGTTCCACCGCTGCGTGGACATGATCTCGGACCGTCTGGGTGCCGTCCCGCTCGTCATGCAGCTGCCGATCGGCGCCGAGATGGACTTCAAGGGCGTTGTGGACCTGGTCCGCATGAAGGCGCTCGTGTGGTCCGCCGAGGCGGCGAAGGGCGAGATGTACGACGTCGTCGACATCCCGGCCACGCACACCGAGGCCGCCGAGGAGTACCGCGGCAAGCTGGTCGAGGCCGTCGCCGAGAACGACGACGAGATCATGGAGCTGTTCCTGGAGGGCCAGGAGCCCACCGAGGAGCAGCTGTACGCCGCGATCCGTCGCATCACCATCGCGTCCGGCAAGTCCGACGGCGTCACCGTCACCCCGGTGTTCTGTGGCACCGCGTTCAAGAACAAGGGCGTCCAGCCCCTGCTCGACGCGGTCGTGCGCTACCTGCCGACCCCGCTCGACGTCGAGGCCATCGAGGGCCACGACGTCAAGGACCCCGAGGTCGTCGTCAAGCGCAAGCCGTCCGACGACGAGCCGCTGTCCGCGCTGGCGTTCAAGATCATGAGCGACCCGCACCTCGGCAAGCTCACCTTCGTCCGGATCTACTCCGGTCGCCTGGAGTCCGGCTCCGCCGTGCTGAACTCCGTCAAGGGCAAGAAGGAGCGCATCGGCAAGATCTACCGCATGCACGCGAACAAGCGTGAGGAGATCGAGTCGGTGGGCGCCGGCGACATCGTCGCCGTCATGGGCCTGAAGCAGACCACCACCGGTGAGACGCTGTCCGACGACAAGAACCCGGTGATCCTGGAGTCCATGGACTTCCCGGCGCCGGTCATCCAGGTCGCCATCGAGCCCAAGTCCAAGGGTGACCAGGAGAAGCTGGGTGTCGCCATCCAGCGTCTCGCGGAGGAGGACCCCTCCTTCCAGGTCCACTCGGACGAGGAGACCGGCCAGACCATCATCGGTGGTATGGGCGAGCTGCACCTCGAGGTGCTGGTCGACCGTATGCGCCGTGAGTTCAAGGTCGAGGCCAACGTAGGCAAGCCGCAGGTCGCGTACCGCGAGACGATCCGCAAGGCCGTCGAGCGCGTGGACTACACCCACAAGAAGCAGACCGGTGGTACCGGTCAGTTCGCCAAGGTGCAGATCGCGATCGAGCCCATCGAGGGCGGCGACGCCTCGTACGAGTTCGTGAACAAGGTCACCGGTGGCCGTATCCCGAAGGAGTACATCCCTTCGGTGGACGCCGGTGCGCAGGAGGCCATGCAGTTCGGCATCCTGGCGGGCTACGAGATGACGGGCGTCCGCGTCACGCTCATCGACGGTGCCTACCACGAGGTCGACTCCTCCGAGCTCGCGTTCAAGATCGCCGGCTCGCAGGCCTTCAAGGAGGCCGCGCGCAAGGCGTCCCCCGTGCTGCTCGAGCCGATGATGGCCGTCGAGGTCACCACGCCCGAGGACTACATGGGTGAGGTCATCGGCGACATCAACTCCCGCCGTGGTCAGATCCAGGCCATGGAGGAGCGGGCCGGTGCCCGCGTCGTGAAGGGCCTCGTGCCCCTCTCGGAGATGTTCGGCTACGTCGGAGACCTCCGCAGCAAGACGTCGGGTCGCGCAAGCTACTCGATGCAGTTCGACTCCTACGCCGAGGTTCCGCGGAACGTCGCCGAGGAGATCATCGCGAAGGCCAAGGGCGAGTAACGCACCGCGTTCGCACGCTTTAGGCTTGACTCCGGAGCCCGGAGGGGCATTCACCCGCATTTGTGGGGGAGTGCCCCCGGGCCGAGGCTTTCCAGCAAAGATCACCTGGCGCCGATGAAGCAAGGCGTTCAGAACCACTCCACAGGAGGACCCCGTGGCGAAGGCGAAGTTCGAGCGGACTAAGCCCCACGTCAACATCGGCACCATCGGTCACATCGACCACGGTAAGACGACCCTCACGGCCGCCATTACCAAGGTGCTGCACGACGCGTACCCGGACCTGAACGAGGCCTCGGCCTTCGACCAGATCGACAAGGCTCCCGAGGAGCGCCAGCGCGGTATCACCATCTCCATCGCGCACGTCGAGTACCAGACCGAGACGCGTCACTACGCCCACGTCGACTGCCCCGGTCACGCGGACTACATCAAGAACATGATCACCGGTGCTGCCCAGATGGACGGCGCCATCCTCGTGGTCGCCGCCACCGACGGCCCGATGCCGCAGACCAAGGAGCACGTGCTCCTGGCCCGCCAGGTCGGCGTTCCGTACATCGTCGTCGCCCTGAACAAGGCCGACATGGTGGACGACGAGGAGATCCTGGAGCTCGTCGAGCTCGAGGTGCGTGAGCTCCTCTCCGAGTACGAGTTCCCGGGCGACGACGTTCCCGTCGTCAAGGTCTCGGCGCTCAAGGCTCTCGAGGGCGACAAGGAGTGGGGCCAGTCGGTCCTGGACCTGATGGCCGCCGTCGACGAGGCGATCCCGCAGCCCGAGCGTGACGTCGACAAGCCGTTCCTGATGCCGATCGAGGACGTCTTCACGATCACCGGTCGTGGCACCGTCGTCACCGGTCGTATCGAGCGTGGTGTCCTCAAGGTCAACGAGACCGTCGACATCATCGGCATCAAGACCGAGAAGACCACCACCACGGTCACCGGCATCGAGATGTTCCGCAAGCTGCTCGACGAGGGCCAGGCCGGTGAGAACGTCGGTCTGCTGCTCCGTGGCATCAAGCGCGAGGACGTCGAGCGCGGCCAGGTCATCATCAAGCCGGGTTCGGTCACGCCGCACACCCAGTTCGAGGCCCAGGCCTACATCCTCTCCAAGGACGAGGGTGGCCGCCACACGCCGTTCTTCAACAACTACCGTCCGCAGTTCTACTTCCGTACGACGGACGTGACCGGCGTGGTGACCCTCCCCGAGGGCACCGAGATGGTCATGCCGGGTGACAACACCGAGATGAAGGTGGAGCTCATCCAGCCCGTCGCCATGGAAGAGGGCCTGAAGTTCGCCATCCGTGAGGGTGGCCGGACGGTCGGCGCCGGCCAGGTCACCAAGATCACCGCCTGATCTTGACCTGACAGGTCTCCGAGACCTCGGTCTCTGAAGGGGCCCGTACGACTTCGGTCGTACGGGCCCCTTCGCTTGTCCGGCGGCATGTCCGGGGGTTGCATGCGGAGCGGGTGAAGAGTCGGCCAACTCTGCGGGACGTTCCTGGGATGCTTCGGCCAACTCCCCGCCGAGGGTGCCCCGAATGTTCCTGTCTGCTCACTGTGGGGTGGTTGTGGCGGTCGTAGCCTGAGGCGTCCGGTCGCCGCTCCGGCCCGGACTCGGCCGAGAGGACGGACGGACCCGCAGGTGTCGATGCAGGATGCGCAGCGCAGAACGTCGATACCCCGACGGGTCCTGAGCGGCCTGCACCAGCCGCTTCCGCCGGGCACCGCGTCGGTGCGGTCCACCACCCGTGCCACCCCGCGTGCCGCCGTCGTACGCGACCGCGCCAGCCGTCGGCTCTACGCCATCGACGGCATCCGGCTCCTGGCCGCCCTCATGGTCGCCGTGCACCATTACGCCGGCACCAACCGGGTGGACCAGCCCGGCAACCGCGTCTGGGACCGGCCGGTGTCCGACATCATGCCGACGGTCTTCCGGTTCGCCTCCTACGGCTGGATCGGCGTCGAGATCTTCTTCGTGATCAGCGGCTTCGTGATCTGCATGTCGTGCTGGGGCCGCAGTCCGCGCCAGTTCTTCGTGTCCCGGGTGATCCGCCTCTACCCCGCGTACTGGTTCGCCGTCGCCTTCACCACCGTCGTGCTGACGCTGCTGCCCGGCGTCTGGGACCGCCTGCGCACCCGGGACGTCCTCCTCAACGTCACGATGCTCCAGTCCGGTTCGGGCGTCATGAACGTCGACGGCGTCTACTGGACCCTGTGGTCGGAGCTCCGCTTCTATCTGCTCTTCCTGGTCGTGGTGTGGACGGGTCTGACGTACCGCAAGGTCGTCGTCTTCTGCTGTGTCTGGGGCGCGGCGGCGATGCTCGCCCCGATCTCGAAGCTCCCCCTGCTCGAACTGGTCGCCAACCCGGAGGGCGCCTGGTACTTCATCGCCGGCCTCGCCCTGTACCTGATGCACCGCTTCGGCCAGGACCTGCTGCTGTGGGGCATCCTCGCGATGGCCTGGCTGATGGGCCAGCGCGAACTGGGCATCAGGATCGACGAGGTCGAGCACGTGTCGGGGTGGCGGGGGAGTGTCCTGATCTTCACGGTATTCCTGCTGGCCATGGTCGCCATCGCCCTCGGCGCCACGGACCGCGTCCGCGGCAGGTGGCTGGTGACGGCGGGCGCGCTGACGTATCCGCTGTACCTCATGCACTACGCGGCCGGTACGACACTGATCAACCGCCTCCGCGACACGATGGACGCCCGTCTGCTGGTCGTCTCCGTCATCGCCGGGTTCATGCTGCTGAGCTGGCTGGTGCACCGGTTCGTGGAGCGGCCGGTGGCGGGGTTGCTGAAGCGGGGGCTGGATACGTCGTTCGCGCGGTTGCGGAATGCGAGTGGCTGACATCCGTAGGACGGCCCTCTGTTCTGAGTACGAACGCTCATGCGGCCCGATGGGTCCGAGCGCTGTGATGGACCCATGCCGGACCTCACACTCCACGACGACCGCGCGACCGGAGCCTGGGTCGCCCCGCTGGTCTCGACGCTTCTGACCCTGCCCGCGTGTGTGCTCGTCTACTTCATCGGCGGCTTCTCGGCGATGGCCTGCGACTCCTGCACGGCCCCCGAAGCCGACCGCTTCGACTCGACCTTCGGTGTCGCCTTCCCGGTGCTGCTCGGGGGACTGGGCCTCGCGCTGTTCCTGCTCGCGGCGAGCTGGGCCCTGCCGTGGGAGCGCCGAAGCACGGCCCGCCGGGTGGGGTTCGCGCTGGCGGCGCCGGTGCTGGTGGCGGTGGTGTACGTCGTGTTCGCGGTGTTGGTGGACTGGCCCTAGTCACGCCATGGCGGGTCGCTGGGGCGAGGTGGATCGGTGTTTGCCCCGGGGTTCCTGGAAGGCCTTAATCACGCGTGGGGACGGTCGGTGGGTCACCGGCACGTGACGGACCCCGTTTCGGTGGCCGGGGTCGTCGCATCGGCCCGGTCGCCAGCATCCCCGGCTGCCCTCTACGTCCCCAAGCTCCCGGCCACCGGCCGCGCCTTCCACACGCCGCCCTCCGCCTGGGCCGCCTCCACCGCCGCAGTGCAGCTCCCGGTGGTCGCCGGTCCGCTGAGTGGAACAGGACACGACACCCGGCTCGGAGCGCAGCAGGCTGCGTACCGCAACGTCCAGCGAGAGAGCCGGAGAAGACGGATGTCCAAACGACGTGGCCTGTTGGCGCTTCTCACCGCCGGGTTCGCGATGCTGACCATCGCCTCGGTCAGCACCCCCGCGCAGGCGGCGGGGTTCACCCCGATCAACGTCTGGAAGTCGAGCCACTGCCTCGACAACGCGACCGAGAACTCGTCGAAGCTCCACATGTGGAAGTGCACCGGCGGTCCCGAGCAGAAATGGCTGGAGGGGTTCAACACCACGACCGGCTACTTCACCTTCACCAACCAGAACACGGGACGGTGCATCACCGCGCCCGCCTCGGGCACCGGGACGGTCACCGTGCAGTTCTGCAACGCCGCCGCGGCCAACCAGCAGTGGCGGGTGTACTTCGCCGACAACCCGGAGGGTCCGCCCTCGGGCTGGTACGACGTCTGGCAGAACGTGTCGAGCGGGTTCTGTCTGTCGACGCCGAGCGTGGCCAACGGCACGCTCCTTCAGACGACCCCCTGTGATCCTTCCGACCAGTACGACCGCTGGCACACCCAGTAGGAGGAGTCCACTAGGAGGGGCGGTGTTCAGCGGTGGCCCAGTGCCCCGCTGATCGCCGCCCCCGCGCGCCGTGCCGCGTCGGCGAGCCGTTCCAGGTGGTGCGACGGGTCGGTCAGCACGCTCAGCGCCGCTATCGGCGCACGGTCCGTGCCGTACAGCGGCACGGCCGCACAGCACACTCCCTCCAGTACCCGCTCGCGGTCGAAGGCGACGCCCAGGTCCCGTATCGCCTCCGCCTCGCGCTGCCAGACGGCGGGCAGCGGGCCCAGCGGAAGTCCGGGACGGGCTCCGGCGAGCAGGACCTTTCCGGCCGCCGTGTACCAGGGCCAGGTCGCCTCGGTGTCCGGCGCGCCGATGGACGAGGACGGGCCGGGCGTCCAGTCCAGGACCAGGGTCTGGCCCTGCCAGAGAACACTGAGGCCGACCGCCATGCCGGTGGCGGCGGCCAGCCGTCTCGCCGGTTCGCGCGCGGCCGTCCGCAGGCCGGGCAGCGGCTGCCAGCGCCGCCCCAGCTGGTACACGCGCGGGCCGATCCCGTAGCCGACGCCGCTGCGCTGCACCGCACCGAGCTCGATCAGCTGCTCCAGCAGCCGGTACGCGGTCGTCTTGGGCAGCCCGCACTCCGCCGCCAGCCTGGTCAGCCTCGCCCCCTCGGCCCGCTCCACCGCTCTCAGCAGCGCGAACGCGCCCTCCAGCACGCCACGCCCGCCGGCCCCGGTCATGGGCGCGGGTGTGGACACCGATGTCGCCTGGTTCATCGGCGGATCCCCCGTTTTCTCCGTGGTCGAGCGCCTCCCGCTCCCCCGTGGCGGGAGGCGCTCGACCAGGGTGGGGGGCGGGTCTGGGGCGGGAGGTTGCCGAAAGGTTGTCGCGCCGCGTTCTCCCGCGGGCATTCTGTGAACAAAATGTGCCTGGGGGGTGGAACTCTTGGTTCAGTTACGGCTGTTGGGACCGGTCGAGCTGGAGCTCCGGGGACGGGTCGAGGAACTCGGGCCGCCGCAGCGCCGTACCGTGGTGGCCGCTCTCGCGGTGGACGCCGGTCGCCCGGTCCCGGTCGACGTACTGACCGAGAGGATCTGGGGTGCCGATCCGCCGTCCGGTGCGCGGCGGGCTCTGTACGCCCACATCGCCAGGATCCGGCGGGTCTGCGAGCGGACGGGCGACGCCGGCGAGGAGCCGTTACGGCTGCTGCGGCGTTCCGGTGGGTATCAGCTGGAGGCGGGCCAGGACCAGGTTGACCTGCACCGGTTCCGCCGGCTGGACGAGCTGGCCCGTCGGCCCGGACAGCCCGCCGGTACACAGGTGTCGCTGCTGCGGGAGGCGCTCGCCCTGTGGCGCGGCGAGCCGCTGACCGGGCTGGACGGTCCGTGGGCCGGGCGGGTACGGCAGGCATGGCACCGCCGACGTGTCGACGCGGCCGTTCTGCTCGCCGAGGGAGAACTCCGCGAGGGCGACCCCGCCGCCGTCGTGCAGCCGCTGACCGAACTGCTGGGGGAGTACCCCCTGGCGGAGCCCCTGGCCGAGGTGCTGATGAGGGCACTGCACGCCGTGGGGGACAGCGCGGGGGCGCTGCGCTGCTTCGCGGAGATCAGGCACCGGCTGGCGGAGGAGCTGGGGGCGGACCCGGGAGAACGGCTCGGCGGGACGCACGCGGCGATCCTGCGGGGTCGGAGATTCGGCGGGGGCGGGCGCACGACATCCACCGGGGATCACGTGGGGGCAGGGCGGCCGGTCTCGGACGGGCGGCGTCTCGGAGCGGACGTCGGCCCGTCCGGGACGTATGTCACCGGTGGGGCGCGGAGCCCGGTCGGTGCGCCGCCTGCGACGGAACCCGCCCTGCCGTCCTCGGCCGCCCCCGTTCGGACGACACGCGTCGCTCCCTCCGCGCCGCCGGTTGCGCCCGCTGCCGCCCCACCGGACGAGGTTGCCGCCGTCCGGCCCCCGGCCCCGGCCGCCCCCGCGGCGTCCGGCGACAGGCGTTCCGGCACCGGGGCGCCGCCGCGGCCCTCGCTCGACATCCCGGCTCAACTTCCCATGAGCGCGGGGGGCTTCACCGGTCGTGTCGAAGAGCTCGCCCGGCTCCACGATCTCCTGGCCGAGGTCGAGCGGCAGCCGACGGCCGTTGTCGTCTCGGCCCTCTCCGGCACCGCCGGCGTGGGCAAGACCGCGCTCGCCGTGCACTGGGCGCGACAGGTGCGGACGGAGTTTCCGGACGGACAGGTGTACGTGAACCTGCGGGGCTTCGACCCGGGCGGCGCCGCGGTGGGTGCCGCCGAGGCGATCCGCGGGTTCCTCGACGCCTTCGGGGTGCCCGCGAACCGGGTGCCGCGTGGCCTCGACGCCCAGGCGGCGCTCTACCGCAGTCTGCTGGCCGGCCGGCGGGTACTGATCGTGCTCGACAACGCGCGGGACGCGGACCAGGTGCGCCCACTGCTGCCCGGGGCGCCCGGCTGTCTGGCGCTCGTCACCAGCCGCAACCGGCTCACCGGACTGGCGGTCACCGAAGGCGCCCATCTGCTCCCCGTCGACCTGCTCGCCCCGGCCGAGGCCCGCGAACTGCTGGCGGGGCGGCTCGGGGCCGTGCGGATGGCCGCCGAGCCCGGGGCGGTGGACGAGATCGTCGTGCGGTGCGCCGGGCTGCCGTTGGCCCTGGCCGTCGTGGCCGCCCGTGCCTCCGGCCGGCCCGGACTGCCGCTCGCCGGGCTCGCCGAGGAGCTGCGGACGGCCGACCGCCGACTGGACCCGCTGGACGGCGGCGACTCGCTCACCGGAGTGCGGTCTGTGTTCCAGTGGTCGTACCGGCTGCTGAGCCCGGCGGCCGCCCGGCTCTTCCGGCTGCTGGGCCTGCACCCCGGACCCGACACCGCCGTACCGGCCGCGGCGGCCCTGGCCGGGGTCACCGCCCCCGAGGCGCGGACCCTGCTCGCCGAACTCACCGAGGCGCAGCTGCTCACCGAGCACCGGCCCGGCCGGTACACCTTCCACGACCTGCTGCGCGCGTACGCCGCCGAGCTGACCGCCGTACACGACAGCGACGACACCCGGCGCACCGCCGTCCACCGGCTGCTCGACCACTACCTGCACACCGCCTACGCCGCCGACGCGCTGCTGACCCGGCGGCGGGACCCGATGACGCTCGCCCCGGCGCTGCCCGGCGCCCTGCCGGGACGGCCCACCCGGCCCGACGAGGCGCTGGACTGGTTCGCCGCCGAGTACTCCGTCCTGCTGTCCGCGGTGCAGCAGGGGCAGCCCGGCTTCGAGGCCCACACCTGGCAGCTGGCCACCACGCTCGGCACCTTCCTGGAACGGCAAGGGCACTGGCAGGCGCTGGCCGACGCGCACACCACCGCCCTGGACAGCGCCCGGCGCGGCCACGACAAGGCCGGCCAGGCCAACGCCCACCGCGGTCTCGGGCTCGCCTGGCACCGGCTGGGCGACGTCGACCGCGGCCGTGAGCACTATCTGCTGGGTCTCGCCCTGTTCGAGGAGCTGGGCAACGACGCCGGACAGGCCCGGATCCGCCAGAACCTGGCCATCGCGGACTCGGCGCGGGGTGACCACGCGGAGGCGCTGGAGCACGCCCGGCTGAGCCTCGACCACTTCCGCGCCGCGCACGACCGCGGCGGACAGGCCATCGCCCTGAACGAGATCGGCTGGTACCTCGCCAAACTCGGCGACCACCGCGAGGCGCTCGCCTCCTGCCGGCAGGCCCTCGCCGCCGTGCAGGAGATCGGTGACCTCAACGGCGAGGCACACACCTGGGACAGCCTCGGCTACGTCCACCGCCTCCTCGGGCGGTTCGCGGAGGCGGTGGACTGCTACGAGCAGGCGCTACGGCTGTTCAGGAAGACCGGGGACCGGCGCAGCGAGGCGATCGGTCTGGCCTACCTGGGCGACACCCTCGATGCCGCGGGGGAGCCGGAGGCGGCGCGCGGCGCCTGGGCGCGGGCGCTGGCCGTCTTCGACGAGCTGGGCCTGCCGGAGGCGGACCCCCTGCGCGACCGGCTCCGCCGCCCGCCGCCTCCGTGACCTCTTGTGTGGTCAGGGCACCTCCAGGATCGTGTCGATGATTCCCTGGGCGTATGCCTGGAGCTGCTCGGACCGTTTCTGGCTGAACTTCTTGATGAACCCCGGACTCGGGAGGAAGTTCCGCGCGGCGCCCTTGGCCGCCCGTTCCTCCGGCGTCTGGGGCAGGGGCAGGGGCTTCCCGCTCTCGGACATCACCTGCACCCCGTCGAGGAAGGCCCAGCTCTGCTGGTTGTCGTCGACCTCGACGGTGAACACGGGCGTCCCGGGACGCGCGCCCGGGCCCTTCGAGGAGGGGACGTCGACGGGTCCCCAGTCGCCGAGCGAGAAAGCCTCGGGCGTGGTGCTCGCCTTGGCGTAGTGCACGAGGGGAACGGCCTCGCTCACGTGGTTGCCGCGTACGAGCGCCGGGTCCAGCCGGGCGACGGCCTGGGCGGCCTTGAGGGCGAGAGCGTCATCCGCCCTGCCGTCCGGGGTGCGGGCCGAGTCGAAGCGCCGGTTCGTCCCCTTGCCGTCCTTTCCCGCGCTCTGCACCGGGAAGGCCGGGTCCAGGAGAGGGTCGAACTTGCAGGTCTCCAGGTCGAACTTCGGGCAGTCCTTGCCGAGCTGGTATCTCGGGTCGACGAAGATGCCCGGGAAGTTCACCCCCTTGATGGCGGAGACGCCGTCCCAGTTCTTGATCTCGTCGTCGCTCATACCGGTCTGGGCTTTTCTGCCCTTCACGTCGTCCCTGGTCACCGGGTGGGTGCCGTGGATGCTGACGATCCTGATCGGCTGGAACCGCTCGACGAACTGGATGACGTACCGGATCTCCGGCAACTGGGGCAGCGTCCGTTTGTCCTCCCTCAGCTCAGTGCCGGCCCGGTCGATCAGCAGCCCCTTCCGCAGGGCACTCAACGGCTCTCCCGGCGGGGGGAAGTGACGGGCGGGGTGGAGGACCACCCCCGGGCTGCCGGGGCGCGGGACCTCCCGCCAGGTGTTGCCCGTGTCGCCCCGCTTCCACTCGTCGGCCCTTGCCTGCAGACCGCGTTCGGGGAAGACGTCGGGGATGACGACCGCCCCGAAGCGGGTCGGCCTGGTGCGGGCCGCCAGCTTGGTCCGGATCCAGTGCGCCACCTCGATGCCGCCCTGCTCGCTCTCGTGGATGCCGGCCACGATCAGCACGAACCGCGGTTCCGTGCCGAAGAAGACATAGCTGTTCGCCGTCATGAAGGGTCACCGGCCCTTCACTGAGGGGTCCAGTTGCCGTGGCTGTCGAGTTTCCCGAGGTCGGGGGTCCACTTGCCGGCCACGATGCGGCCGGGCACCCACACGTCCTGGCCGTTGACCTGGAACTTGCGCCACTCCGGCAGCGTGTCGTCCGCCCTGAGCCGGACGAGGGTGGTCGGCAGCGTGACCTCCCAGGGATCGCCCTGCGGAACCTCGCCACCGGGCGCGTCGTCGCGCGCGCGGATCTCCTCGGTGATCGGGAGGTAGTCGGTGTCGGTGATGCCGGGCACGGCACCGCCGTTCCAGATCTGCCCCGTCATGAGGAAGTACCGTACGTCGCCCTCCAGTTGGGGCCGTACCGGTACGACGACCCGGGCGGCGCCCGCCTTCAGGAACTCGGCGAACAGCGGGTCGGGGTCGTCGGCGAGCGCGTTGGCGTACCACGTCTCGCGGCGGGCCCAGTAGTACGGGTAGAACACGTACATCATGTGTTCCCACTCGAATGCCTGCTCGAAGAAGCGGATGAACGCCTCCTGGTCGGAGCCGACGACGTTCTGGTTCGGACGCTGCGGAACGTTCGGGCGCGGGAAGGCGGGCGCCGTGGAGTTCACCTTGACGTCGTCGATGTCGGCGTCGTAGAGATCGGTGCCCGACAGCAGGGAGATGCACGCCTTCTTGAGTTCCGCGCGCTCGATCAGCCTGTTCTGTGCCGGATTACGGCCGAGCGAGACGGTGGCGGCCGCCTGCACCGCCTGGGCTTTCACCTTGTCCTGATAGCCGCTGACCAGGTTCTCGTGCGCGTTGACCAGCGCGTTGTACGTGTCGAGCCGCCACTGCTCGACCGCGGTGTCGGTCCGTGCGCACGTCACCTCGACCGTGACCGCGAAGTCCCGCGCCTGCTGGGTCTCCACGGCGATGGGCATGCTGCCCTGCTCGTTGATCACCGTGGTGTCCGGGTCGGGCAGCAGCGCGGCGTTCGGCGGCAGGGTGCCTGCGCCCTTGCACTCGAAGCGGTGCTTGCCGACGAACACCCACATCCGCTCGTCGCCGTCCTCCTCCTCGTAGAGGGTGAAGGCGCCCTGGGCGGTGATGGCGGTGGCCTGGTAGCCCTGCGGGATCGTCAGGTCGTCCACGACCGCGAGATGGTCGTGGTCGTCCTTGTTGCCGGTCAGACTCTTGGTGACGGTGGTGAACGGCTCCGGGGGCGCGTTGACGCCCAGGGCGCCGTACTTGCCCATGAACGTGCCGTAGTACGTGGCCGAGAGAGGCTCGAACGACACGTCGGCGGGGGTGATCGGACGGGAGACGACGCCCGACTTGAGGAGGCCGTCCGGGCCGAGGTCCCCGGGCTGCACCGGGCGCCAGTGCGGCGTGGCCGTGCCGTCGTTGACGACGACGAAGGGCTCGGGCGGGGTGATCGCCGCCTGGACGCCCTTCACGGTAGTGGCGTCGACGACGAAGGCGGCCGGCTCCGGGACCGTCAGGTCGAACATGAGGCGGCTGCCGTAGTTGAAGGTCTGCGCCTCGTAGACCTTGTTCATCCACTGGTAGACGCCGCTCACGTTCGCGTTGCCCGGGCCGGTGTTCTCGAACGAGTGCAGCTCCCGGTCCTTGAGCACCTCGATCGTGCGGGTGGTCTCCTGTCGCCGTACCGTCTCGGTGACCTTCGTCGCCGCCCGGTTCGTCACATCCCGCGCGTGATCGGTCGCGACCTTGGCGGACTCCTCCTTGGACAGCCGGTAGGCCACGCCGGCGTTCGCGTTGGTCTCCACCGCGCCGTACTTCGCCGACACGTTCACGCCGCCGGTGAGCGACAGATCCTCGCTGACGGTGTTCTGCACCTCGTTCTTGAAGTCGAACCGCTCGGTCACGTCGAGCGAGGTCGTCGTCTCCGTCGTCTTCGAGGTCTCCGTCACCACCGTGGTGTCGATGGTCAGGTTGTGGTGGGTGAGCTTCTCCCGCTTCTCGCCCTTGAGGATGTTCTCGATGTCGGCGACATCCCCGGGCTCGTACCGGGTGAGCCGTTGCTTCACGACGAGCAGGTCCCCGACCCCGACCGGCTGCGGCAGCCCGCCGCGCAGCGGGAACACGGTGGTCGGCAGCACCAGCGACTCGCTCAGCGAGCGCTGGATCTCACCGGCGCCCTCCAGCGAGGCGTCGGCGGCGGCCACCCGGGTGATCAGCCCCGTCAGCCGGGTGAGCCGGGCGAGGTCGCTGATCGGGTGCGAGCGCGTGGCCGGCAGCAGGAACAGGGCGACGATCGTGTCGTGCACGTTCTGCACGAAGAGCTTGAAATTGGACGTCCGCCGCCAGGACCTGCGGTGTCTTCCCGAACCCCGACTTGATGACCGCGCTCAGGTCCGCGGCGTGCAGCGCCGTGGCCGCGGTCGCGGCCAGCTTGTCGTAGGCGCCCTGGTCCGGGATCGCGTCGCTCTCCTTGATGAATCCCGGGCCGTAGTCGCCGACCAGATAGCGCCCGGCGACCTGCCGCGCGGCGTCGACCGGGCTCTCGCTCTGCCTGGCCGATGCCAGCGCCTTCTGGAACGCGCTGGACGACTGCAGATCTATGGAATGCGCGGGTGCGGTGCGCTCGGGCGCGCGGAGCGCAACGAAACGGAACAGATCAGTCACTTTTCCCCCGTTGTACGCGTGTAGGACATACGCGTGCGAGACGCGTGCCGGGGAGTCTTACGCGTCGCTTTCGCTGATCGGTACCCCTTGGGTGGAACAGGGGTGGTTTGTTCCGGTGCGTGCGCGGTCCGCGTGTTTGACCTGCGTCACTCTCGGGGTATTGTCTCCGGCTCGATTGGCCAGGCCCGTGCCCCGTATGGCAGACTAGCGGGGTTGCTCGGTCGAGTGTTGATGCTGCGCGCCTCCCGCCGGGGGGACCGGAAGCGAGTCCCACAGTACTCGTCGTTCCAACTGCCGTAAGGCAGCGCTGGGGCGGACGTACGGGAATCTTCCGGGAAGTGTCAGTGCGGCGCCGACCAGGCACCCGGTGGACCTCTTTCTCAGGCAAAAGATGTTCGAACAAGGGACATCTGTGTCAGTGAGGGTGCGACACACCCGACCGCGTGGGTCGGCGGAAGTCAAGGGAACACCGGGTTCCAGAGCTGTAGAGAGACAGGACTAACGAGTAGCCATGGCGGGACAGAAGATCCGCATCCGGCTCAAGGCCTACGACCACGAGGTCATCGACTCCTCGGCGAAGAAGATCGTCGAGACGGTGACTCGCACTGGTGCGTCGGTCGCGGGCCCGGTGCCGCTGCCCACTGAGAAGAACGTGTACTGCGTCATCAAGTCGCCGCACAAGTACAAGGACTCGCGCGAGCACTTCGAGATGCGCACGCACAAGCGCCTGATCGACATCCTCGACCCGACCCCCAAGACCGTTGACTCTCTGATGCGACTCGACCTCCCGGCCGGTGTCGACATCGAGATCAAGCTCTGAGGCCGGTGATCTGAACGATGGCTAAGCAGATCAAGGGCATCCTGGGCGAGAAGCTCGGCATGACGCAGGTGTGGGACGAGAACAACCGTGTTGTTCCGGTCACCGTCGTCAAGGCCGGCCCCAATGTCGTGACCCAGGTCCGTACGAACGATGTCGACGGCTACGAGTCCGTCCAGATCGCGTTCGGCGAGATCGACCCGCGCAAGGTGAACAAGCCCCTCAAGGGCCACTTCGCCAAGGCCGATGTCACCCCGCGTCGCCACCTCGTCGAGATCCGCACCGCGGACGCCTCCGAGTACACCCTCGGCCAGGAGATCACCGCTGAGGTGTTCGAGGCCGGGATCAAGGTCGACGTGACCGGCAAGAGCAAGGGCAAGGGCTTCGCCGGTGTCATGAAGCGTCACAACTTCAAGGGCCTCGGCGCCGGTCACGGCACCCAGCGCAAGCACCGCTCGCCCGGTTCCATCGGTGGCTGCGCCACCCCGGGCCGCGTGTTCAAGGGCCTCCGCATGGCGGGTCGTATGGGCAACGAGCGGGTCACCACCCAGAACCTGACCGTTCACGCCGTTGACGCGGAGAAGGGCCTGCTGCTCATCAAGGGCGCGGTTCCTGGTCCGAACGGCGGCCTCGTCCTGGTCCGCACCGCGGCCAAGGGGGCCTGAGGATATGAGCACCATTGACATTCTGTCGCCCTCCGGCGACACCGCCGGGACCGTCGAGCTCCCGGCCGAGATCTTCGACGTCGAGAAGGTCAGCATTCCGCTGATCCACCAGGTCGTCGTCGCGCAGCTGGCCGCTGCCCGTCAGGGCACGCACAAGACCAAGACGCGTGGCGAGGTCCGTGGTGGCGGCAAGAAGCCGTACCGCCAGAAGGGCACCGGCCGCGCCCGTCAGGGTTCGACCCGTGCGCCGCAGTTCGCCGGCGGTGGCGTCGTCCACGGCCCCGTGCCGCGTGACTACTCGCAGCGGACCCCGAAGAAGATGAAGGCCGCGGCCCTGCGCCACGCTCTCACCGACCGGGCCCGTCACAACCGCATCCACGTCGTCTCCGGCGTGGTCGAGGGTGCGACCCCCTCCACGAAGGCCGCCAAGTCGCTGTTCGGCAAGATCTCGGAGCGCAAGAACCTGCTCCTGGTCGTCGACCGTGCCGACGAGGCCTCGTGGCTGTCCGCCCGCAACCTGCCCCAGGTCCACATCCTGGAGCCGGGCCAGCTGAACACGTACGACGTTCTCGTCTCGGACGACGTGGTCTTCACCCAGGCCGCTTTCGAGTCCTTCGTGTCCGGCCCGAAGGCCAATGACACCGAAGGGAGCGAGGCCTGATGGCTACGCGTCACCCGAGCATCGCCTCCAAGGCTGCGAAGGCCGCCAAGGCCGCGCGCGTCGCCAAGGCGCGCCGCCACGCCGCCGAGGGCAAGAACACCGTCGTCACCGCGCCCAGCAAGGCCTTCACGGACCCCCGTGACGTCCTGCTGAAGCCGGTCGTCTCCGAGAAGAGCTACGCGCTCCTCGACGAGGGCAAGTACACGTTCATCGTGGCTCCGGGCGCCAACAAGACCCAGATCAAGCAGGCCGTCCAGGCGGTCTTCTCGGTCAAGGTCACCGGCGTCAACACGATCAACCGCCAGGGCAAGCGCAAGCGGACCCGCACTGGCTTCGGCAAGCGTGCCGACAGCAAGCGCGCGATCGTGACCCTTGCCGAGGGCGACCGTATCGACATCTTCGGCGGTCCGACCGCGTAAGCGGGTCGGATCGTCCGATATCGGACGAGGACTGAGAAATGGGAATCCGCAAGTACAAGCCGACTACGCCGGGCCGTCGTGGCTCCAGCGTCGCCGACTTCGTCGAGGTCACGCGGTCCACGCCGGAGAAGTCGCTGGTCCGCCCCCTGCACAGCAAGGGCGGCCGTAACAACGCCGGTCGTGTGACCGTTCGCCACCAGGGTGGCGGACACAAGCGCGCCTACCGCGTGATCGACTTCCGTCGTCACGACAAGGACGGCGTGCCGGCGAAGGTCGCGCACATCGAGTACGACCCCAACCGCACCGCGCGCATCGCGCTGCTGCACTACGCGGACGGCGAGAAGCGCTACATCCTCGCCCCGCGCAACCTGCAGCAGGGTGACCGCGTCGAGAACGGTCCCGGGGCCGACATCAAGCCGGGCAACAACCTGGCGCTCCGCAACATCCCGGTCGGTACCACGATCCACGCGATCGAGCTCCGTCCCGGTGGCGGCGCCAAGTTCGCCCGCTCCGCCGGTGCCTCGGTGCAGCTGCTCGCGAAGGAGGGCACCATGGCCCACCTTCGTATGCCGTCCGGCGAGATCCGTCTGGTCGACCAGCGCTGCCGCGCCACGGTCGGCGAGGTCGGCAACGCCGAGCAGAGCAACATCAACTGGGGCAAGGCCGGCCGCAAGCGCTGGCTGGGCGTCCGCCCGACCGTTCGCGGTGTGGCGATGAACCCGGTTGACCACCCGCACGGTGGTGGTGAGGGCAAGACCTCCGGTGGTCGCCACCCGGTCAGCCCCTGGGGTCAGAAGGAGGGTCGTACTCGTTCGCCGAAGAAGGCTTCGAACAAGTACATCGTCCGCCGCCGCAAGACGAACAAGAAGCGCTAGGAGCGGGTTTAGATGCCGCGCAGTCTCAAGAAGGGGCCCTTCGTCGACGACCACCTGATCAAGAAGGTGGACGCCCAGAACGAAGCCGGTTCCAAGAACGTCATCAAGACCTGGTCCCGTCGCTCGATGATCGTCCCGGCCATGCTCGGCCACACGATCGCGGTGCACAACGGCAAGACCCACATCCCGGTGTTCGTCACCGAGTCGATGGTCGGCCACAAGCTCGGCGAGTTCTCGCCGACGCGCACCTTCCGGGGTCACGTCAAGGACGACCGGAAGTCGAAGCGCCGCTAGCAGCGGATCGCATTCAGACACGTAAGTAACTGAGAGGGACAACCATGGAAGCCAGGGCCCAGGCGCGGTACATCCGCGTTACGCCCATGAAGGCCCGCCGAGTGGTGGACCTTATCCGTGGCATGGATGCCACGGAGGCTCAGGCTGTTCTGCGATTCGCTCCGCAGGCAGCCTCAGTGCCCGTCGGCAAGGTGCTGGACAGCGCCATCGCCAACGCCGCGCACAACTACGACCACACCGACGCCGACAGCCTCTTCATCTCCGAGGCGTACGTCGACGAGGGCCCGACCCTGAAGCGGTTCCGTCCGCGTGCCCAGGGCCGTGCCTACCGGATCCGCAAGCGGACCAGCCACATCACCGTGGTCGTCAGCAGCAAGGAAGGAACCCGGTAATGGGCCAGAAGGTAAACCCGCACGGGTTCCGGCTCGGTGTCACGACCGACTTCAAGTCGCGTTGGTACGCCGACAAGCTGTACAAGGACTACGTCAAGGAAGACGTCGCCATCCGTCGGATGATGACGTCCGGCATGGAGCGCGCCGGCATCTCCAAGGTGGAGATCGAGCGCACCCGTGACCGTGTGCGTGTGGACATCCACACCGCTCGTCCGGGCATCGTGATCGGCCGCCGTGGCGCCGAGGCCGACCGCATCCGCGGTGACCTCGAGAAGCTCACGGGCAAGCAGGTCCAGCTGAACATCCTCGAGGTCAAGAACCCCGAGACCGACGCTCAGCTGGTTGCCCAGGCCGTCGCCGAGCAGCTCTCCTCCCGCGTCTCCTTCCGCCGTGCCATGCGCAAGAGCATGCAGTCGGCGATGAAGGCCGGCGCCAAGGGCATCAAGATCCAGTGCGGTGGCCGCCTCGGTGGCGCCGAGATGTCCCGCTCGGAGTTCTACCGCGAGGGCCGCGTGCCCCTGCACACGCTCCGCGCGAACGTGGACTACGGCTTCTTCGAGGCCAAGACGACCTTCGGCCGTATCGGTGTGAAGGTCTGGATCTACAAGGGCGACGTCAAGAACATCGCCGAGGTCCGCGCCGAGAACGCTGCCGCCCGTGCGGGTAACCGCCCGGCTCGCGGTGGCGGTGCCGACCGCCCGGCCCGTGGTGGCCGTGGTGGCGAGCGGCGCGGTCGCAAGCCGCAGCAGGCTGCCGGCGCCGAGGCCCCCAAGGCCGAGGCTCCCGCCGCCGCTCCGGCTGAGAGCACCGGAACGGAGGCCTGACCGACATGCTGATCCCCCGTAGGGTCAAGCACCGCAAGCAGCACCACCCGAAGCGCCGTGGTCAGGCCAAGGGCGGTACGACGGTCGCGTTCGGCGAGTACGGCATTCAGGCCCTCACGCCGGCGTACGTGACCAACCGCCAGATCGAGGCGGCCCGTATCGCGATGACCCGCCACATCAAGCGTGGCGGCAAGGTCTGGATCAACATCTACCCGGACCGCCCGCTCACGAAGAAGCCTGCCGAGACCCGCATGGGTTCCGGTAAGGGTTCGCCGGAGTGGTGGATCGCGAACGTGCACCCGGGCCGGGTCATGTTCGAGCTGTCCTACCCCAACGAGAAGATCGCCCGTGAGGCCCTGACTCGCGCAGCCCACAAGCTGCCGATGAAGTGCCGGATCGTCAAGCGCGAGGCAGGTGAAGCGTGATGTCGGCCGGTACCAAGGCGTCCGAGCTGCGCGAGCTGGGCAACGAGGAGCTGCTGAACAAGCTCCGCGAGGCCAAGGAAGAGCTGTTCAACCTCCGCTTCCAGGCGGCGACCGGTCAGCTCGAGAACCACGGTCGGCTCAAGGCCGTCCGTAAGGACATCGCGCGGATCTACACCCTGATGCGTGAGCGCGAGCTGGGCATCGAGACGGTGGAGAGCGCCTGATGAGTGAGAGCAACGTGACTGAGCAGACTGCAGAGGCCCGCGGCTTCCGCAAGACCCGTGAGGGTCTCGTCGTCAGCGACAAGATGGACAAGACCGTCGTCGTCGCCGTCGAGGACCGCGTCAAGCACGCGCTGTACGGCAAGGTCATCCGCCGTACCAACAAGCTCAAGGCGCACGACGAGCAGAACGCTGCCGGCGTCGGCGACCGGGTCCTCCTCGCGGAGACCCGCCCGCTGTCGGCGACCAAGCGCTGGCGCGTCGTCGAGATCCTCGAGAAGGCGAAGTAATCAAGCGGGGGTTCGCCCCCGCTGACCCCCGCCGGGGCTTCGGCCCCGGCACCCGCCGGGGACCGAGATCCCCGGCGGGCGGGTTCTTCCCTTCCCGAGGCGCAAGTAATTCCTGCGGGGCAAATCCGCAGGACGGTTCCGCCAGGCTCTCCGGCTCAACCCCGGAGGGAACCGGCAGACAAACAGGAGATAGACGTGATCCAGCAGGAGTCGCGACTGCGTGTCGCCGACAACACTGGTGCGAAGGAGATCCTTTGCATCCGTGTGCTCGGTGGCTCCGGTCGCCGCTACGCGGGCATCGGTGACGTCATCGTCGCCACCGTCAAGGACGCGATCCCCGGTGGCAACGTGAAGAAGGGTGACGTCGTCAAGGCGGTCATCGTTCGCACCGTCAAGGAGCGCCGCCGTCCGGACGGCTCGTACATCCGCTTCGACGAGAACGCCGCCGTCATTCTGAAGAACGACGGCGACCCTCGCGGCACCCGCATCTTCGGCCCGGTCGGGCGTGAGCTGCGCGAGAAGAAGTTCATGAAGATCATCTCGCTGGCTCCGGAGGTGCTGTAAGCATGAAGATCAAGAAGGGCGACCTGGTCCAGGTCATCACCGGTAAGGACAAGGGCAAGCAGGGCAAGGTCATCGCGGCCTTCCCCCGCGAGGACCGCGTCCTGGTCGAGGGTGTCAACCGGGTCAAGAAGCACACCAAGGCCGGTCCGACCGCTCGCGGTTCGCAGGCCGGCGGCATCGTCACGACCGAGGCCCCGATCCACGTCTCCAACGTCCAGCTGGTCGTGGAGAAGGACGGCAACAAGGTCGTCACGCGTGTCGGTTACCGCTTCGACGACGAGGGCAACAAGATCCGCGTTGCCAAGCGGACGGGTGAGGACATCTGATGGCTACCACCACGACTCCGCGTCTCAAGACGAAGTACCGCGAGGAGATCGCGGGCAAGCTGCGTGACGAGTTCAAGTACGAGAACGTCATGCAGATCCCCGGCCTCGTCAAGATCGTGGTCAACATGGGTGTGGGCGACGCCGCCCGCGACTCCAAGCTGATCGAGGGCGCCATCCGCGACCTCACCACGATCACCGGTCAGAAGCCGGCCGTCACCAAGGCCCGCAAGTCCATCGCGCAGTTCAAGCTGCGTGAGGGCCAGCCGATCGGTGCCCACGTCACGCTCCGTGGCGACCGCATGTGGGAGTTCCTGGACCGCACCCTGTCGCTCGCGCTGCCGCGCATCCGCGACTTCCGTGGTCTGTCCCCCAAGCAGTTCGACGGCCGTGGCAACTACACCTTCGGTCTCACCGAGCAGGTCATGTTCCACGAGATCGACCAGGACAAGATCGACCGTACCCGGGGCATGGACATCACCGTGGTGACCACGGCGACCAACGACGCTGAGGGCCGCGCGCTCCTTCGTCACCTCGGCTTCCCCTTCAAGGAGGCGTGAGCGAGATGGCGAAGAAGGCTCTGATTGCCAAGGCTGCTCGCAAGCCCAAGTTCGGTGTGCGTGCGTACACCCGCTGCCAGCGCTGCGGCCGTCCGCACTCCGTGTACCGCAAGTTCGGCCTGTGCCGCGTGTGCCTTCGTGAGATGGCTCACCGTGGCGAGCTGCCGGGCGTGACCAAGAGCTCCTGGTAATCCCCTAGTTGGGGTTACCTGAAGCTCTCGGTAAGCAAAGGGTTTGGTCAGGGGCCCACCCCTCCATGGCTTAGGCTAGGAGGGTTGGGCGCCCTGACGCCCGTACGACTTACTACGCCGTAGGTCCACCGCACCGCACCCGCCTCGTCTCGGATCGAGGAGAGGGATGGGCACCTGGAAACCCCGGCGAGAGAGGCCGAAGGCCAATTCATGACCATGACTGATCCGATCGCAGACATGCTTACGCGTCTGCGGAACGCGAACTCGGCATACCACGACTCCGTGACGATGCCGGCGTCCAAGATCAAGTCGCACATCGCGGAGATCCTCCAGCAGGAGGGCTTCATCACGGGCTGGAAGGTCGAGGACGCCGAGGTCGGCAAGAACCTCGTCCTCGAGCTGAAGTTCGGCCCGAACCGTGAGCGCTCCATCGCGGGCATCAAGCGGATCTCCAAGCCCGGTCTCCGGGTGTACGCGAAGTCCACCAACCTGCCGAAGGTGCTCGGCGGCCTGGGCGTGGCCATCATCTCCACGTCCCACGGGCTCCTCACCGACAAGCAGGCCGGCAAGAAGGGCGTAGGCGGAGAAGTCCTCGCCTACGTCTGGTAGCGGAAAGGAATCGGAGGAAACAGCTATGTCGCGTATTGGCAAGCTCCCCATCACGGTTCCCGCCGGCGTGGACGTCACCATCGACGGCCGTACGGTTTCGGTGAAGGGCCCCAAGGGCACCCTCTCGCACACCGTCGCTGCGCCGATCGACATCGCCAAGGGTGAGGACGGCGTTCTCAACGTCACCCGCCCCAACGACGAGCGTCAGAACAAGGCCCTGCACGGCCTGTCCCGCACGCTGGTGGCGAACATGATCACCGGCGTGACCCAGGGTTACGTGAAGAAGCTCGAGATCAGCGGTGTCGGTTACCGCGTGACGGCCAAGGGCTCGAACCTCGAGTTCGCTCTCGGCTACAGCCACCCGATCACCGTCGAGGCCCCCGAGGGCATCACCTTCAAGGTGGAGGCCCCCACCCGGTTCTCGGTCGAGGGCATCGACAAGCAGAAGGTCGGCGAGGTTGCGGCCAACATCCGCAAGCTGCGCAAGCCCGACCCGTACAAGGCCAAGGGTGTCAAGTACGAGGGCGAAGTCATCCGCCGCAAGGTCGGAAAGGCGGGTAAGTAAGCCATGGCATACGGACAGAAGATCCTGAAGGGCGACGCCTACAAGCGCGCCGCGATCAAGCGCCGTCACATCCGGATCCGCAAGCGGATCTCCGGTACGGCGGAGCGTCCCCGTCTGGTCGTTACCCGCTCCAACCGCCACATCGTGGCCCAGGTGATCGACGACATCAAGGGTCACACCCTGGCGTCGGCGTCCACCCTGGACACCACGGTGCGCGGTGGCGAGGGCGACAAGTCGGCGCAGGCCAAGCAGGTCGGTGCCCTGGTCGCCGAGCGCGCCAAGGCCGCCGGTGTCGAGGCTGTCGTGTTCGACCGTGGTGGCAACCAGTACGCCGGGCGCATCGCCGCCCTGGCGGACGCCGCCCGCGAAGCCGGCTTGAAGTTCTGAGCCGTTCGTAGCTAGCGGAAAAAGAGAGAGGTAATTCCAATGGCTGGACCCCAGCGCCGCGGTGGCGGTGCCGGTGGCGGCGAGCGGCGGGACCGGAAGGGCCGTGACGGCGGCGCTGCTGCCGCCGAGAAGACCGCGTACGTTGAGCGCGTCGTCGCGATCAACCGCGTCGCCAAGGTTGTGAAGGGTGGTCGTCGCTTCAGCTTCACCGCGCTGGTCGTGGTGGGCGACGGTGACGGCACCGTGGGTGTCGGTTACGGCAAGGCCAAGGAGGTGCCGGCCGCCATCGCCAAGGGTGTGGAGGAGGCCAAGAAGCACTTCTTCAAGGTCCCCCGTATCCAGGGCACCATCCCGCACCCCATCCAGGGTGAGAAGGCTGCCGGCGTCGTGCTCCTGAAGCCCGCGTCGCCCGGTACCGGTGTTATCGCCGGTGGTCCGGTGCGTGCCGTGCTCGAGTGCGCCGGTATCCACGACGTGCTGTCGAAGTCGCTCGGCTCCGACAACGCGATCAACATCGTGCACGCGACCGTGGAGGCCCTGAAGGGTCTGCAGCGTCCCGAGGAGATCGCGGCCCGCCGCGGTCTGCCCCTTGAGGACGTCGCTCCCGCGGCTCTTCTCCGTGCGCGTGCCGGGGCGGGTGCGTAATCATGGCGCAGCTCAAGATTACGCAGGTCAAGTCCTACATCGGCAGCAAGCAGAACCACCGTGACACCCTGCGCTCCCTTGGTCTCAAGGGCATCAACACGCAGGTCGTCAAGGAGGACCGCCCCGAGTTCCGCGGCATGGTGCACACCGTCCGCCACCTCGTGACGGTCGAGGAGGTCGACTGATCATGGCGGAGAACAACCCGCTCAAGATCCACAACCTCCGTCCCGCCCCGGGCGCCAAGACCGCCAAGACCCGTGTGGGTCGTGGTGAGGCGTCGAAGGGTAAGACGGCCGGTCGTGGTACCAAGGGCACGAAGGCCCGCTACCAGGTTCCGGAGCGCTTCGAGGGTGGGCAGATGCCCCTCCACATGCGTCTTCCGAAGCTGAAGGGCTTCAAGAACCCGTTCAAGACCGAGTTCCAGGTCGTGAACCTCGACAAGCTGGCCGCGCTCTACCCCGAGGGTGGCGAGGTCACCGTCGAGGGTCTGGTGGCCAAGGGTGCCGTTCGCAAGAACAGCCTCGTCAAGGTCCTCGGCCAGGGCGAGATCTCCGTGGCGCTGCAGGTGACGGTCGACGCCGTCTCCGGCTCCGCCAAGGAGAAGATCACCGCCGCCGGCGGCACGGTCACCGAGCTCGTCTGAGCGCGATGACGTAAAGCAGTACCCACCGGGGATACCTCACAACGGGGTATCCCCGGTTGGTCGTTCCACGGGGGGCAGTGTCGCCGGTAAGGTGGCCTGCACTGCTTTCTCTCATATTCGTCGAACCTCAAGACCGTCACCCTTGACGCAGTAGCGCGGGGGTCGCAGGAGGCACCGTGCTCACCGCGTTCGCCCGGGCGTTCAGGACGCCCGACCTGCGCAAGAAGCTGCTCTTCACGCTCGCCATCATCGTGGTGTACCGCGTGGGTACCCACATTCCGATCCCTGGCGTCGACTACAAGTCCGTCCAGGAGTGCGTGGACCAGGCGTCCGGCAACACGGGACTCTTCGGTCTGGTCAACATGTTCAGCGGTGGCGCGCTGCTGCAGATCACGATCTTCGCGCTCGGCATCATGCCGTACATCACGGCGAGCATCATTCTCCAGCTGCTCACCGTGGTCATCCCGCGTCTGGAAGCCCTCAAGAAGGAGGGCCAGGCCGGTACGGCGAAGATCACGCAGTACACCCGGTACCTCACGGTGGCGCTCGCCATCCTCCAGGGCACCGGTCTGGTGGCCACCGCCCGCAGCGGCGCGCTCTTCTCCGGCTGCACCGTGGCGTCGAGCATCGTCCCGGACCGCGCGATCTTCACCACGATCGTCATGGTCATCACGATGACCGCCGGTACCGCCGTCGTCATGTGGCTCGGTGAGCTCATCACCGACCGCGGCATCGGCAACGGCATGTCGATCCTGATGTTCATCTCGATCGCCGCGACCTTCCCGTCCGCGCTGTGGGCCATCAAGAAGCAGGGCACCCTGGCCGACGGCTGGATCGAGTTCGGCACCGTCATCCTGGTCGGCCTGGTCATGGTCGGTCTGGTGGTCTTCGTCGAGCAGGCCCAGCGCCGTATCCCGGTGCAGTACGCGAAGCGCATGATCGGCCGCCGGTCCTACGGTGGTACGTCGACGTACATCCCGCTGAAGGTCAACCAGGCGGGTGTGATCCCGGTCATCTTCGCGTCGTCGCTGCTCTACATCCCGGCTCTGGTCGCGCAGTTCTCGAACGGCAACTCGGGCTGGAAGACCTGGATCGAGCAGAACCTCGTCAAGGGCGACCACCCGATCTACATCACGCTCTACTTCTTGCTCATCGTTTTCTTCGCGTTCTTCTACGTGGCGATCTCCTTCAACCCCGAGGAAGTCGCCGACAACATGAAGAAGTATGGTGGCTTCATCCCGGGCATCCGGGCTGGCCGACCGACCGCTGAGTACCTCAGCTACGTACTCAACCGGATCACCTGGCCGGGTTCGCTGTACTTGGGTCTGATCGCTCTTGTGCCAACGATGGCGTTGGTCGGCTTCGGGGCAAGCCAGAACTTCCCGTTCGGCGGGACCAGCATCCTGATCATCGTGGGTGTCGGTCTCGAGACGGTGAAGCAGATCGAGAGCCAGCTCCAGCAGCGCAATTACGAAGGGTTCCTCCGCTGATGCGTATCGTCCTCGTCGGGCCGCCGGGTGCCGGCAAGGGAACGCAGGCCGCGTTCCTCGCCAAGAACCTGTCGATCCCGCACATCTCCACGGGCGACCTGTTCCGCGCCAACATCAGCCAGCAGACGGACCTCGGCAAACTCGCGAAGTCCTACATGGACGCGGGCAACCTGGTTCCGGACGAGGTCACCATCGGGATGGCCAAGGACCGCATGGAGCAGCCCGACGCCGAGAACGGCTTCCTGCTCGACGGCTTCCCGCGCAACGTCTCGCAGGCCGAGGCGCTCGACGAGATGCTGCACACCGAGGGCATGAAGCTGGACGCGGTGCTGGACCTGGAGGTACCCGAGGAGGAGGTCGTCAAGCGCATCGCCGGCCGCCGCATCTGCCGCAACGACTCGGCGCACGTCTTCCACGTGTCGTACAAGGCACCGAAGCAGGACGGCGTCTGTGACGTCTGCGGCGGCGAGCTGTACCAGCGCGACGACGACTCCGAGGAGACCGTCCGCAAGCGGCTGGAGGTCTACCACACCCAGACCGAGCCGATCATCGACTACTACAAGGCCCAGGGCCTGGTGGTCACGATCTCGGCGCTCGGCAAGGTGGAGGACGTCACCGGCCGCGCGATGGAGGCCCTCAAGCGCGAGGACCACGCCGCGTAGCGGTTCCACCCCGTACTACAGCCGCGGCCCCCTTCCGAGGGGGCCGCGGCTGCTGTGTGGGTGCACGTATCGTTGATGGCGCCCGTCTCTCTTTCTCCGAAAGGCCCCCGCAGCATGGTGCAGATCAAGAACCCCGAGCAGATCGCCAAGATGCGTGAGGCGGGGCTGGTCGTCGCCGCCATCCACGCGGCCACCCGTGAGGCCGCGGTGCCCGGGGCCACGACCAGGGATCTCGACCAGGTCGCGCGCAAGGTCCTCGCGGAGCACGACGCCAAGCCGAACTTCCTGGGGTACGGCGGCTTCCCGGCGACGATCTGCACCTCGGTGAACGAGGTCGTCGTCCACGGCATCCCGTCCGACGAGGTCGTCCTCAAGGACGGCGACATCATCTCCATCGACTGCGGCGCGATCATCGACGGCTGGCACGGGGACGCGGCGTTCACGGCGTTCGTGGGATCCGGTCACGCCCCGGAGCTGATCGAGCTCTCCCGGGTGACCGAGGAGTCCATGTGGGCCGGCATCGCGGCGATGAAGCAGGGGAACCGGCTGGTCGACGTCTCCCGGGCCATCGAGACGTACATCCGCCGCCAGCCGAAGCCGGGCGGCGGCAAGTACGGGATCATCGAGGACTACGGCGGCCACGGCATCGGCACCGAGATGCACATGGACCCGCACCTGCTGAACTACGTCGACCGGCGGCGGGGGAAGGGGCCGAAGCTGGTGCCGGGGTTCTGCCTCGCGATCGAGCCGATGGTGTCCCTGGGGACGCCCCGGACGGAGGTCCTGTCGGACGACTGGACGGTCATCACGACGGACGGGACGTGGTCGTCGCACTGGGAGCACTCGGTGGCGTTGACGGAGGCTGGTCCTCTGGTGCTCACGGCTCCGGACGGTGGTAAGGCGAAGCTTGCGGAGCACGGGGTTGTTGCGGCGCCGGATCCGCTTGCTTAGGGCGTATGCCGTCTGCGGGCGCGCTGTGGCTGGTCGCGCAGTTCCCCGCGCCCCTGGGTGTCCTTGCGTCCCGGCGTGCATAAGGATCTCCCTCTCGGGGCATGGATCCTCGATTCGTCTTTTCTGGTAGTGCTGACGTAGACTGACTCGTCGACTCTCGTGTGCCCGCATGTCTTCATGCGTTGGCGGGAGTCGATCAAGGTAGTCGATTCGAAGGGCGAAGCGTGGCCAAGAAGCAAGGTGCCATCGAGATCGAGGGCACTGTCGTCGAGTCTCTTCCGAACGCCATGTTCAAGGTCGAGCTCCAGAACGGCCACCAGGTCCTGGCACACATCAGCGGCAAGATGCGGATGCACTACATCCGTATCCTCCCTGACGACCGGGTCGTGGTGGAGCTGTCTCCGTACGACCTGACGCGTGGCCGGATCGTCTACCGGTACAAGTAGATCCCTCTGACTCGGAGAACCTCAATCCCATGAAGGTCAAGCCGAGCGTCAAGAAGATCTGCGACAAGTGCAGGGTGATCCGCCGTCACGGCCGGGTCATGGTCATCTGCGAGAACCCGCGCCACAAGCAGCGCCAGGGTTAATCGCAAACCGGCCTCACCCTCTGCATCCGCAGAGATTCGCGCGACGCGAGCTGAATATGTAAATACGCGGAACCCGGGCGGCCAGTGCACGCCCGACACCCTCGGTTCGGAGGCCGAGGACCCGATTCGTACCTGGTACGGCGGTCGGGATCCGGTTCTGCGTCAGACCTCCGAAGATCAACTGGAGCCATTGAATGGCACGCGTTTCCGGTGTTGACATCCCGCGCGAAAAGCGCGTGGAGGTCGCCCTGACCTACGTGTTCGGCATCGGCCGGACTCTTTCGCAGCAGACGCTGGCGGAGACGGGTATCGACCCGAACACCCGTGTTCGTGACCTGAGCGAAGAGCAGCTCGTCGCGATCCGCGAGTACGTCGACAACAACATCAAGACCGAGGGTGACCTCCGTCGCGAGATCCAGGCCGACATCCGCCGCAAGGTCGAGATCGGCTGCTACCAGGGTCTGCGCCACCGCCGTGGTCTGCCTGTCCGTGGTCAGCGCACCAGCACGAACGCCCGCACCCGCAAGGGCCCGCGTCGCGCCATCGCCGGCAAGAAGAAGCCGGGCAAGAAGTAGTCCTCAGCGGACAACGCTTCATCAGCGGTCTTCGCTGTAGGACCGACCACCTCCCCGTAGGAGTTTGTAGATGCCCCCCAAGGGTCGTCAGGGCGCTGCCAAGAAGGTGCGCCGCAAGGAAAAGAAGAACGTCGCTCACGGCCACGCGCACATCAAGAGCACGTTCAACAACACGATCGTCTCCATCACGGACCCGTCCGGCAACGTGATCTCCTGGGCCTCCGCCGGCCACGTCGGCTTCAAGGGCTCCCGGAAGTCCACGCCGTTCGCCGCGCAGATGGCCGCCGAGTCGGCTGCCCGTCGCGCGCAGGAGCACGGCATGCGCAAGGTCGACGTGTTCGTGAAGGGCCCGGGTTCCGGTCGCGAGACCGCGATCCGTTCGCTCCAGGCCACGGGCCTCGAGGTCGGCTCCATCCAGGACGTCACCCCGACCCCGCACAACGGCTGCCGTCCGCCTAAGCGTCGTCGCGTCTGACGCGCTGGTTCACGGTGGCTCGGCTGTCGGCTGGGGGTGTGGGGGTTATCCCCCACATGTCGCAGTACGGTTGCCGTCCGCCGAAGCGTCGTCGCGTCTGACCTCGCTTCATTCGGGCTTCTCGGGCGGTACGGCTCTGTAAGGGTCGTATCGCCCGTACCCTTGTAGCAGTACCTCAGGGCATCAAATAGTGGGTGCCCCTGAACTGAAGGATTCACATGCTGATCGCTCAGCGTCCCTCGTTGACCGAAGAGGTCGTCGACGAGTTCCGCTCCCGGTTCGTGATCGAGCCGCTGGAGCCGGGCTTCGGCTACACCCTCGGCAACTCCCTCCGCCGCACCCTCCTGTCGTCGATCCCCGGCGCTGCTGTCACCAGCATCCGCATCGACGGCGTCCTGCACGAGTTCACCACCGTGCCGGGCGTCAAGGAGGACGTCACCGACCTGATCCTCAACATCAAGCAGCTGGTCGTCTCCTCGGAGCACGACGAGCCGGTCGTGATGTACCTGCGCAAGCAGGGCCCGGGTCTGGTCACCGCCGCCGACATCGCGCCCCCGGCCGGTGTCGAGGTGCACAACCCCGACCTGGTCCTCGCCACGCTCAACGGCAAGGGCAAGCTGGAGATGGAGCTGACGGTCGAGCGTGGCCGCGGTTACGTCTCCGCCGTGCAGAACAAGCAGGTGGGCCAGGAGATCGGCCGTATCCCGGTCGACTCCATCTACTCGCCGGTTCTCAAGGTCACCTACAAGGTCGAGGCGACCCGTGTCGAGCAGCGCACCGACTTCGACAAGCTGATCGTCGACGTCGAGACCAAGCAGGCCATGCGTCCCCGTGACGCCATGGCGTCGGCCGGCAAGACCCTGGTCGAGCTGTTCGGTCTGGCCCGCGAGCTCAACATCGACGCCGAGGGCATCGACATGGGCCCGTCCCCGACGGACGCCGCCCTGGCCGCCGACCTGGCGCTGCCGATCGAGGAGCTGGAGCTCACCGTTCGGTCGTACAACTGCCTCAAGCGTGAGGGCATCCACTCCGTGGGTGAGCTCGTCGCCCGCTCCGAGGCCGACCTGCTCGACATCCGCAACTTCGGTGCGAAGTCGATCGACGAGGTCAAGGCGAAGCTGGCGGGTATGGGCCTGGCGCTCAAGGACTCGCCTCCCGGGTTCGACCCCACCGCTGCGGCGGACGCGTTCGGCGCGGACGACGACGCGGATGCGGGCTTCGTGGAGACCGAGCAGTACTAAGAGCTCGGGCCCTACGGTTCGATCTTGGGTGCGGGTGCGCTGTGGCTTGTCGCGCAGTTCCCCGCGCCCCTTCCGGACGACGCGCCCCTTCGGGGCTTGTCGTCCGGATCTCTGACAGGCGACCGTCTGCTCAGATACTGACCCCGGTACCTGGTACGGCCGGGGCAGACACCTAGGAGAAACATCATGCCGAAGCCCACCAAGGGTGCCCGTCTGGGCGGCAGTGCCGCGCACGAGAAGCTGCTGCTCGCGAACCTCGCGAAGAGCCTCTTCGAGCACGGCCGTATCACCACCACCGAGGCGAAGGCCCGCCGGCTGCGGCCGTACGCCGAGCGTCTGGTCACCAAGGCGAAGAAGGGCGACCTTCACAACCGCCGTCAGGTGCTCCAGGTGATCACGGACAAGAGCGTCGTCCACACGCTCTTCACCGAGATCGGCCCGCGCTACGAGAACCGTCCGGGTGGTTACACCCGTATCACCAAGATCGGTAACCGCCGTGGCGACAACGCGCCCATGGCTGTCATCGAGCTGGTCGAGGCGCTGACGGTCGCGCAGCAGGCCACGGGTGAGGCCGAGGCCGCCACCAAGCGTGCCGCCAAGGACGCCGAGGCTGCTCCGGTCGCCGAGGAGACCAAGGTCGAGGAGACCGAGGTCGTCGAGGACGCCAAGCCTGAGGCTGCCGAGGAGTCCAAGGACGCGTAAGCGTTCCGCCGCGGGCCCGTTCCTTTCGAGGAGCGGGCCCGCTTTGGTGTTCTTGAGAGGATCTCTGTGTGAGTGACGAAGTAGAGCCCGGTCATGTCCGTGTCCGTCTCGATCTCTCCTACGACGGGACCGAGTTCTCCGGGTGGGCCAAGCAGGCCGGCGGGCGGCGGACCGTGCAGGGGGAGATCGAGGACGCGCTGCGGACCGTGACGCGGTCCGGGGACGTGACGTACGAGCTGACGGTGGCCGGGCGCACCGACGCCGGGGTGCATGCGCGGGGGCAGGTGGCGCATGTGGATCTGCCCGCGGGGTTGTGGGAGGAGCATCGCGAGAAGCTGCTGAAGCGGCTCGCCGGGCGGCTGCCCAAGGACGTCCGGGTGTGGTCCCTGCGGGAGGCTCCCGCCGGGTTCAACGCCCGGTTCGCGGCTCTGTGGCGGCGGTACGTCTACCGGGTGGGGGACCGGCCCGGTGGGGTGGACCCGCTGCTGCGCAACCATGTGCTGTGGCACGACTGGGAGCTGGATGTCGCCGCCATGGACGCCGCCGCCAGGTCCCTCGTCGGGGAGCACGACTTCGCCGCGTACGCGAAGAAGCGCGAGGGGGCGACGACGATCCGCGAGATCCTCGACTTCGGGGTGCGGCGGCGGGCGGACGGGGTCGTGGAGATCGAGGTCCGGGCCGACGCCTTCTGCCACAACCAGGTGCGGTCCATGGTCGGCGCCCTGCTGTTCGTGGGGGACGGGCACCGGGGCGTGGAGTGGCCGCGGAAGGTGCTGGACGCGGGGGTCCGGGACAGTGCCGTCCATGTCGTACGGCCGCACGGGCTGACCCTTGAGGAAGTCGGGTACCCGGCGGACGAGTTGCTGGCGGCGCGGAACAAGCAGGCGCGCAACAGGCGGACGTTGCCTGCGGCCGGCTCCTGAGCCGGCCGCAGGCTGAGCTCACCGCCTGACGGTGAAGTACTGCCAGGAGCCCCAGGTGTCGATGTTGGTGTTGTCCCGGCTGCTGTGCACGTACTGCGCCGCCACCCGGTACCTGTTGTTCAGCCCGTTGGTGAGGGACATCTTCTGGCGGCCGGTGCTGCTGGAGCTGAGGGCCGCGCAGGCCGAGGTGGACTGCGTGTGCCAGGCGCCGTTGTAGTACCGCTGCACCCGGTACTTGACGCACTGGCCGGCCTTGTTGGGCGCGACGGTGACGTCGAGCTGCTCCTTGGCGGTGCGGTGGTAGACCCGGTAGACGGTGCTTCCGATGGTCGTGTTCGTGTAGTAGCCGGACAGCTTCTGCGAGACCCCCGCGTAGGTGTGCACCGCACGGGCGGTCGTCTTCGGGGCGTACCGGTGGTCGCCCGTGAACACCGCGCTGAACGTGGTGTTGCGGGTGAGCTTGTACGACACCGTCAGGTTGCCGTGCGAGTCCACCTTGGCGGACTTCACCAGGACCTTGGTGCCGCTGTACGGCTGGGCGTAGACCGCCACCGTACGGCTGTTGTAGGTGGTGCCGAGGTGGGCGGTGACCTTGGCGGTCTGGCCGTACTTGTACGTCCCGTGGTCGGTGGCGACCGTCAGGGACGTGGCGGCCCTGGACACCTGGACGGTGGCGCTGCCGCTGCCCTGGGTGTGCGAGACGTCACCGCCGTAGGACACCTTGTAGACGTTGGCGCCGCCGATCTGCGGGGTGTCCGGGAACGAGAACGAACCGTCCGCGGCGACCTTCGCGTCCGCCAGTGCGGTGCCGGACGTGTGTCCCAGGTCGGTCTTCGTGACCTTGACGACCCCGCCGGCGGCGAAGGGCGCACCGGAGAGCTTGCCGGACACGGTCAGCTTCTTCGCGCGGTCGGCCGTGGCCGGGGCCGTCACGCTGACCGAGGTGGTCAGCTTGGTCACCTGGACGAGACCCGTGGCGTTCGCCGCCGCGTGGGTCGCGTCGCCCGCGTAGCTCGCGGCGTAGGTGTAGGTGCCCTCCGCCGGCGGGGTGTCCGTGAAGGTGAACGTGCCGTCCGCCTTCGTCGTCACGTCGGGCAGCGCGGTGCCGTTCCGGGTGAGGTGCAGGGCCTGGCCCGCGGGAAGTGCCGCGGTCGAGGTCAGGGTGCCGGTGACGGTGAGCTGCCGGCCCGGGACACCCTTGCTCGGCGCGGTGAGCTGGAGCGAGGTGGACGCCTTCGGCTCGGTGACCGGCGCCGCCTCGCTGACGACCGGGCCGCTCACCGTGTGCACGTCGGCGGTGTCGCCGGTGGCACCGGAGAAGGCCAGGAGCGCGGTGGACGTCAGCGTCGGTGTCGCGTCCATCACCTGCGTCCCGTCGATCCAGACGTACAGATGGCCTGCGGCGACCTGGACGTCGACCTGGTGCGTGCCCTGGCGCAGGGCGATGCCGAGGGTGTTCGCCGACGGGTAGTCGATCGTCGGGGAACCGGCCGTGCTGCGGCCCACGGCCACGAAGTTCTGCGTCTTGAGCGTGTCGTTCCAGCCCGTGCCGAACGCCACCACCGTGCCCGGCCGCCCGGCGATGCCGAGGCCGTCCCCGGAGTCGCCCAGTGCGGAGGCGGAGTTCTGGGCCGGGTCGAGGAGGGCGAACGCCATGCCCTTCCCGCTGGTGCCGGGGCCGAACTTCGCGGTGAAGGTGGCGCGCAGACCCTCGGTGCGCACCGGCTGGGTGTACACCGCTGAGCCCGCCTGATAGGTGGTGGCCGGGGTCAGCTGGACCCCGCCGCCGTCGGCGGGCACCGCCGAGCCGTTGGTCTGCCACTTCCCGTCGGCTGCCGAGCTGGTCGTGGCGCTGCCGGTGCCGGTGCCCTTGATCTGCACGTACATGGCGCCCTGGGCGCTGCCGTTCTCGTCGGTGCCGGTGCCGGTGACCTCGTAGAAGGCGCTCAGGTCCGTGCCGGAGCGCGGGGTGAACGTCACGCTCTGCACCGCGGTCTGCTCAGGGCCGATGACCAGGCCCTCCGAGAGCTGCACCGGGCTGTTGAAGTCACCGGTGGGTGCCTTCGCCTTGGTCACCTTCACCGGGATGTTGCCGGTGTTGGTGATCGTGAACGACAGCGACTTCGAGCTGCCGACCGGGACCTGGCCGAAGTCCAGCGAGTCCGTGGAGAACTCCAGGTGCCCCTGACCGGTGATGGCCGTCGCGCTGAGCGGCACGCTCAGCGTGTGCGTGGCGCCGCCGCCGCTGCTGCTGACCACGAGCGCGTCGGTGTCGACCTGGTCGCCGTCCGGTGTGTAGGTGACCGAGAGCACGAACGAGCCGCCGGCCGGTACGACCGTCCCCGGGCTGGGCAGCCCCGAGGCGGAGAAGGCGCCGCCGGGCGCGTCGACCGCGTCGATGGTCTCGGGGGCGGTGCCGGTGTTGGTGACCTGGAGGTTCAGCGTCGAGGTGCTGCCGGTGGGGACCTCCCCGAAGTCCAGGGCGCCGGGTGCGGCTCCGAAGCCGGGCCGGGTGCCGACGCCGTGGAGGGCGAAGACCAGCTTCTGGCCGTCGGAGAGGTTCGCGGTCAGGGTGCCGTTGATGCCACCGGTGGTGGTGGGGGCGAAGCTGATCGGTACGTCCAGGGTGGCGTCCGTCGCCAGCGCGGTGGGCTGGTCGGGGGTGGGCACGGCGGACGGGTCGACCGTGAACGCCCCGGAGGCCTTGAGGCCGGTGATGCTGACGTCCTGGGTGGCGGTCAGCTTCATCGTGGCCGCGCTGCTGTCACCCACGCCGACCTGGCCGAAGTTCAGCGAGGCCGCGGTCAGAGCGGTGCGGGCGGGGCTGCCGAAGCCGTAGAGGACACCGTCGCGGGTGCCGACGTACACCTTGCCGCGGTCGGCGGTCGGGGTGCTGAACTTGGTGGCGGTGCCGATGGGCGCGGACCACAGCAGCTGGAGCAGGCCGTTGCCGTCGGGGGTGGGGCTGTAGGCGCGCAGGGTGCCGTCGGCTCCGGAGGCGTTGCTCGCGGAGGTCATCCACACCAGGGCGCTGGACTCGTCGTCGCCGTCGGAGGTGACCAGGGGGGAGCCGCTGGTGTAGCCGAAGGTGTCCTGGCTCTGGCCGGTCAGGGTCAGCGTGGGCGTACCGCCGTTGCGCACGCCGTACTTGAGGGCGCGCAGCGGACCCTGGTTGCCGACGACGTAGACGTAGCCGCCGTCGCCGCCCCAGAACGCGGGGTGGCCCCACATGCCCTGGTAGGGGCCGGACACGCTCACCGCGGCGTCGCCGCCCTGGGGGCCCTGGCCCATGCCGCCGAGGTTGTCGCGGTCGAGCAGGAAGACCCGCCCGTCCTTGCCCTGCTGGACCAGCAGATGGGGGTGGTCGGCGGTGCCGTAGCCGTCCGGGAGCGCCATCGGGGCGCCCGAGGAGATGTCCTGGTCGGTGAGGTCCAGGGTCGCGGCGTCGCTGGGGCTGAAGAAGTCGGCGGTGCTGAGGCTGTTGTCCGCGCCCACCTGGAGGCGGACGACGGACTCGGCCAGGGTGCCCTGGACGGTCTTGCCCGGTCCGGGCGCGGGGCTGATGCCGTTGCCGGTGCTGAAGAAGATCCGGCCGGAGCCGTCCGAGACGAGTCCGCCGCCGGACTGCCAGATGCCTGCGCCGCCCGTGGTGGCACCGGTCACGGTGGCCCACATCGAGGTGATGTCGTGTCCGGTGGTGCTCACGCCGACGACGTAGCCGCGGTACGGCCACGCGTCGCAGTGGGCGCCGAAGCCGGCGTAGACGATGCCGTCCATCAGCAGCAGGCCGGGGCGCTGCTGTTGGTAGTAGGCGTCGAAGCTGACGCTCGGGTCGTTGACGGGGCTGCCGGCGATGGTGACCGGCCATCCCGGGCGCTCGGCTCCGGACGCCGGGTCCACGGAGTGCATCAGCCACTTCGGGTTGCGGTGCGTGGCGGTGCCGTCGTCGACCTTGGTGGTGAAGTAGAGGGAGCTGGTGGCGGGGTCGTAGACGGGGGTCGCGGTCGCCCCGATGTCGGGGGTCAGGTCCCCGCAGCCGATCGCCGAGGCGGGCCAGGACGGTCCGTAGTTCTTGCTCCACTCGATCGCGCCGGTGGTGCGGTCGAGGCCGTACAGGGTGTTTCTCTCCGTGACCGCGATCACCTGGTCGCCGAGCACCAGCGGCTGGGCGTAGATCTGCCCGTCCAGCTTGGTGGCGAAGAGCCGGCCGAAGGCGGAGGACTGGACGACCGCGGGGGAGAGGGCGGATTCGTCCTGGTCCCAGTTGGTGCGGAGGTTGTCCACACCCTGGGTGTTCTGGTCGGCCTGGGCGGAGGACGCGATCAGGCTGATCATCGTGCCGATCAGCGCCGCGACGGCCGTGGCGACGACCGAGAGCAGCCATGTGCGCCGACGGCTGCGGTGCCTGCCACCGCGTGCGGGCATGGGAAACCCAGGCAAGACGGAACCCCCCTCTGGTGTCCGCGCCCGGAACGGTCACAGGTACGGCACATACGTGAAGACTGAGTGGTTGTTCTTATCATCTGTTGACCGGATTGCCCACTGGAGCGACAGCGGTTACCCCTGTGACCCGTGATGAAACCCTCACTTAACAAGAAAGTTGAGGCGTAAAGCGCAAAGCCGGTTATGCTTTCGCGGTCCGACTGAGAGTTCGATTTATGGGGATGGTCGGGCATCCGGAGGGGTAGGCAGGGCCGGTTCGGCCCTGGGGGGTTTGATGACTAGTGCAGTCGGCACCGCCGCGCGTTCTCGCCGGCGAAAGCGGGTCGAGGAGACCCACGGGCTGCTGCCGCAGCCGCCGGACGACGTGGAGAAGTACTCGTACACGCGCCGCCACCTGTGGGTCCTGACGGCGGGTTCGCTGATCAGCTTCGCGTGCCTCGCGGTGAGCCAGCTCCTGTTCACGGCGTCCAGCCCCTGGTTCTGGCTGACCCTGCCGCTGCTGGCGTTCGTCATCGCGGACTACCTCATCTCGCTGTACCTCGACGGGCTCAGCAAGGACTTCGACGTCAAGAAGCACAAGCGCCTCGTCCGCGCCTGGCAGCCCGCCCGGTATCCGAGCGTGGACATCTTCCTGCCGGTGTGCGGTGAGCCCCTGGAGGTGCTGCACAACACCTGGGTCCATGTGAACCGGCTGGCCGGCAGCTACCAGGGCGTCGTGAAGACGTACGTCCTCGACGACGCCGCCGAGGACGAGGTCGGGGCCATGGCCGCCGACTTCGGCTTCCACTACGTGGTGCGGCCCAACCGCGGCTGGTTCAAGAAGGCCGGCAACCTCAACCACGCCTTCGAGAAGACCGACGGCGACCACATCCTCATCCTGGACGCCGACTTCGCGCCCCGCGCCGACCTGCTCGACGAGCTGCTGCCGCACATGGACGACGACGAGAAGGTCGCCATCGTGCAGTCGCCGCAGTTCTTCCGCATCGTCGACGCGCAGAACTGGATCGAGCGGGGCGCGGGCGCCGTGCAGGAGCAGTTCTACCGCTCCGTGCAGACCTCCCGTGAGGACCACGACGGGTCCATCTGCGTCGGCTCGTGCGCCATCTACCGGCGCGCGGCCCTGGAGCAGACCGGCGGCATCACGCTGATCGAGCACTCCGAGGACATGTACACCGGCTTCGACCTGCGGGCCCTCGGCTGGAAGCTGCGCTACGTGCCGGTCGCGCTGTCCGCCGGGGTGTGCCCGGACACGGCCGGCGCCTTCCACAACCAGCAGTACCGCTGGTGCATGGGCTCGCTGGAGCTGCTGACCAGCAAGCGGTTCTGGGAGATGGACCTCAAGTTCAAGACGCGGCTCTGCTACGTCTCCGGCTTCCTCTACTACCTCCAGACCGCGCTCGCCACGTTCATCGCGCCGATCATCCCGCTCGGCCTGATGATCCTGCGCCCGGACCTGATGCGGGCCGAGGCCACCCTCTGGGTGCTGCCGAGCGTCGCGTACGTCACGCTGGTGCTGCCGCTGTGGCACCGGGCGCCGTACCGGCTGGAGGCCTGGGCCGTCCGTGTCATGTACGGGTGGTCGCACGTCTTCGCCGTCTGGGACGTGCTGCGGGGCCGCCCCATGGGCTGGAAGCCCACCGGTTCGGCGGGTGCCAAGAAGAACGGCATGCGCCGCTACTGGAACTGCATGATCTTCTGGACCGGCGGCACCGCCGTGGCCTGGATCCTCGTCGCGGCCTGGCGCATGCTCACCCTCTATCCGCCGGACTTCGCGCTGATGCTGTCCGCCGGCCTCTTCTACGCCATGGTCGTCGGCCGTGTTCTCGTCCAGCCGCACGCCCAGGAAGTGCAGGAAGCGACCGCATGAGTTTCTCCGTACGCCAGGTGCGAGCCCCGCGTCCCCTGCGGGCGCTGGCCGCCGTCCTGCTCGCCGGCGCCCTGCTGGCCGGATGCAGCACGTTCTCCGACGAGGGCCGCGCCCAGTACGAGCGCGGCCAGGGCGAGAACCCGGACGCCACCGGCACGGCCGAGGCCACCGAGTCGGCGAAGCCCGAGCCGCCGTACGACGTGCGGCCGCTGCTGGACCCGAAGAAGAAGTATTTGGGGGTGGCGGCCGACGGCGCCCCCGCCAGGATGACGGCCGTCCAGGACTTCGCGAAGAGGGCCGGCAAGAAGCCCAACCTGATCGAGTTCTACTCGGCCTGGGGCGACCAGTACGAGCAGCAGCTCGTGCAGAACTCCTGGGACTACGGCGCGGTGGCGTTCATCGCCTGGGAGCCGTTCAAGACGAGCCTGAAGGACATCGCCTCGGGCAGGCAGGACGCCTACATCCGCGAGTACGCGCAGTCCGTCGCGGACCTGAACCTGCCCGTGGCGATCAGCTTCGGGCACGAGATGAACGGCTTCTGGTACCCGTGGGGCACCAAGAAGGCCACCGCCGCCCAGTTCACCGCCGCGTACAAGCACATCCACGACATCTTCGACGACGAGGGCGCCACCCAGGTCATCTGGGTGTGGAGCCCCAACGTCACGCACCCGATGCCGAACGTGAAGCTCAAGCCGTTCTGGCCGGGCGACGACTACGTCGACTGGGTCGGCGTCATCGGCTACTACGGGGCCACCGGTCCGAACACGTACAAGACGCTGTACGGGCCGACCATGACCGAGATCCGCGGCTTCACAAAGAAACCGTTCATCATCGCGGAGACCGCCGCCCAGGCCGGTGAGCGCAAGCCCGCCGACATCGAGTCCCTCTTCCAGGGGACCGCCGACCGCGACGACGTCATCGGGTTCGTCTGGTTCAACTTCGACAAGGAGACGGACTGGCGCATCAACAGCGGTCCGCTGTCCGAGAAGACCTTCAAGAAGCAGGCCGCGAACCCGGACTTCGGATTCGATGTGACGAAGCCGTGAGCGATCGCACCACGCCCACGTGGGCGGACGAGCCCGAGGTGCACGACCCCTACGGGTACGCGCAGCAGTACGGCGACGGCGGTCACGGACCCGCGCCACAGGACCGGCGGCAGGAGCAGCGGGAGAGCCTGCGGCAGTACGCGCAGCAGGCCCCGACCCGCCCCCAGGCGCAGCAGGCCCACGCGCCCGCGGGGCATCAGGCCGGTGACTACCAGCCCGGCTGGTTCACCGAGACCGGCAGCTGGCGCTTCGACGTCCAGGGCCGGACGTCCGAGTACACCGACCAGCAGGCCTACGACACCTTCGCGCCCTTCGACCCGTACGCCTCCTACACCGCCGTCGAGCCCGGACCGGCGGCCCCCGCGGCCGCCGAGCCCGAGCCGAGGAAGCCCGGCTACACGCTGCCGGCCGTGCCGGAGTCGTCATGGGCCGTGGACACGCGGCGCAGCAAGCTGCTCGGGCGCGGGGTGCTGCTGTTCATCCTGCTCGTGCAGGCGGGGCTGTCCCTGCGGCTGACCGGGACGGCCTTCCAGGACGAGGCGCTCTACGTCGCGGCGGGCCACTACGAGCTGGCCAACCTGCTGCACGGCACCAAGCTGCCGGTGGACTTCGCGGCCTACTTCTCCGGGCACCCGAAGCTGTACCCGGTGCTCGCCGGTGCCGTGGACAGCTACTTCGGCCTCACCGGCGTCCGCGTGGTCAGCCTGCTGTTCATGCTGGGCGCCACCGCGCTGCTGTACGCGCTGACCCGGCGCCTGTTCAACCTGCGCGCCGCGCTCGGGGCGGCCGCGCTCTTCTCGGTGCTCCAGTCGACGATCGTGCTCGGCAACTTCGCCACCTACGACGCCGCCGCCATCTTCCTGCTCGCGCTGTCCGCCTGGGCGGTGGTGCGCACCGACCGGATGAAGGCCTTCGCCGTGCTGCTCGCGGCCCCGCCGGCCGCGCTCGCGTTCGGCGTGAAGTACGCCTCCGGTCTGTACCTCCCCACCCTGGTGGTGCTCGCCGTGATCACCGCGCACCGGCACCGCGGCATCCGCGCCCTGGGCCGCGGTGTGGTGCTGGGCACGGGCATCGCGGCCCTGCTCGGGATCGGTTACTACTTCTCCGGACCGCTGGGCGGCATCAGCTCCACCACCACCGACCGTGCCAAGGGCACGGACACGGCGGCCACGATGCTCCAGCACAGCGCCGAGTGGGGCGGACTGGTCTTCCTGGCCGCGCTCGGCGGCACGATCGCCTACGTGCTGCGCGGGCGGATGGGCGAGATGCCGTGGATCGAGGGCGAGACCCCGGGGCGCGTACGGCGCGCCGCGCTCGGCCTGGTCCTGACGGGCACCGCGCTGCTCGCTCCCGCCTACCAGATCCACCTGCACACCGAGATCTCGCTCTACAAGCACGTCGGCTTCGGACTGTTCTTCGCGGCGCCGCTGGCCGGCCTCGGCATGGCCCGTCTGGTCGGCCCGCACTTCCGGCATCCCCAGCTCGGCATCCTGCTGTACGTCGCCACCCTCGTGTTCGGCATGGTGCAGGCCCAGCGGGCGTACAGCTTCCCGGACTCCACGCAGATGACCGCGTACCTGAGCACGGTCGTCGACCGGAAGGGCACCTACCTCGCCGAGGAGCAGGAGGTCCCCGCCTACTACCTGCGGGACAAGACCAACTGGACGCAGTGGCAGAACACCTACTTCATGGACTACCGGGGCAAGGACGGCAAGCAGTACACCGGCCCCGACGCGTTCCGCCAGGCCGTCCGTGACGGAAAGTTCGACGCGATCGTGATGCACGGCGACGTCAGCCCGGTGACGTACCAGGCGGTGAAGGAGGGGTTGAAGAACAACTCCCACTACCGGCTGGCGGCCGTGTTCCCGTACACCACGAGCAGCGGAGAGCACGCCTACCGGATTTGGGTGAAGCGATGAGTCCCCACGCCCCCGCTCCCTACGGAGGCGGGTACCCCGACACCTCGGGCGGCCACGACCCCTACGCCGGGCAGGGCACGTACGCCGGCTCGGCGCAGGGCACCTACGCCGAGCCGGGCGCGTACGGCGCTCCGGGGCAGTACGCCGACCGGGGCGGGTATCCGGGCGGGCAGGACACGTACGCCCCCGAACCGGTGGATCCGCAGCCGCCCACCGACGGGCCGGCCGAGGACAAGCCCGAGAGGCGCAAGGGCGGGCGGCTCGCCACCGCGGCGGTCTTCCTGGTGCCCACGGCCCTCGCCCTCGCGCTGATCCTGCACCGGATCGGCGACCGCGAGCTGTGGCGCGACGAGCACGCCACCTGGTGGGCGGCCACGCTGTCCTTCCACGACCTGAGCCTGCTGATCCGCTCCATCGACGTCGTGTTCACGCCGTACTACGTGCTCATGCACTTCTGGATCGCCGTGGCCGGGGACTCCCCGACCGCGATGCGCATCCCGGGTGCGGTGGCCATGGCGGCCTCCGCGGGCCTGCTCGCCCTGCTCGGGAGGCGGCTGTTCACCACGCAGGCGGGACTGCTCGCGGGGCTCGCCTTCGCCGTCGTGCCGACCACCACGCGGTACGGGCAGGAGATCCGCCCGTACGCCTTCGCGGTGGCCGCGGTGCTGCTGTCGACGCTGCTGCTCGCCAGGGCGCTGGACAAGCCGTCGTTCAAGGTGTGGGTCGCCTACACGCTGTCGGTGCCCATGATCGGCTGGAGCCACCTGGCGTCGATGGCCGTCCTCGGCGCCCATCTGGTGATGATCCTCATCGCCCGGCGGTCCGGCGACAAGATCGTGGGCTGGGCCTTCGCCGCGGCCTGCACGCTCGGCCTGTGCTTCGTCATCCCCATGGCCGTCTCCGGCTCGGGGCAGAGCGGCCAGATCGCCTGGAACAACCCGACCGTCAACGACCTGCTCGACTTCCCGAAGAACCTCTTCGGGACCTGGGCGGTGGCCGTGCCGGTCATGGCGCTCGGCGCGCTCGGGCTGTTCTTCGCGGGCCGGCGGGCCCTTCCGCTGGCCGTCTGGATCGTGCTGCCGCCCGTGGCGACCTACGCCACCGCCGCGCAGCTGCACCTCTTCCTGCCGCGCTACCTGCTCTTCACCGCGCCCGCCTGGGTGCTGCTCGCGGCCGTCGCCGTGGTGCGGATCGCGGGACCGGTGGCCGGGGCCAAGGCCGGCACGGGAGCGGCGGTGCGGCGGGGCTTCGGCTGGGTGCTCGTGGCGGCGGCGGTCGCCGGGCTCGCCTTCCAGGCCCTGCCCGGCATCCGTGAGACCCGGCACAACGCCCTGGGCGAGCCCGACTTCCGCGGCGCCGCCCGGATCGTCGAGGCCGGGCAGAAGAAGGGCGACGGCATCGTCTTCAGCGGGGTGATGTCCGAGCGCCGGGCCATGGACTACGAACTGCGCGACGACGCCGGCCGCCCGCGCGACTCGCTGATGTACCGCACGCCCCAGCAACTGGGGTCGTTCGGCGCGCTCGAATGCCCGGACGCCGCGCGGTGCCTGGCCAAGGCCGACCGGCTGTGGCTCGTGTCGACGACGCTCGACGGACAGCCGTTCAGCGGCATGCCGAAGACGACGGCGAAGGCGATCCAGAAGAGCTTCAAGGTCGTGAGGACCAAGAAGCTGTCATACCTCCAGCTCGTGCTCCTCGAAAGGACACGCGCGGCGACGGACGACCCGTCCGCGGACGGGGACGACGCCGCCAAGCGCAAGGTGCATACCTGAGTTGGGTTCCGGACGCGGGACGACCCGCGTCCGGCGGGGGGAGCAATCAATTGGGGAGGGAAAAGAAGATGACGTACGACGTGGGGGCGGACGTGGCTGTCACCGTGGTGATGCCCACGTACAACGAGGCCGCCAACCTGCCGCGCATGGCGGAGCTGGTCCTCGGGCTGCCCATCGAGGGGCTGCACCTGAAGGTCGTCGACGACTCCAGCCCGGACGGCACCGGACGGATCGCCGAGGAGCTCGCCGACAAGTACAACTGGGACGGGCGGCGCCGGATGAGCGTGCTGCACCGGACCGAGAAGGACGGTCTCGGCCGGGCGTACGTCGCCGGCATGAGCGCTGCGCTCGACGAGGGCGCCGAGTACGTCGTCCAGATGGACGCCGACGGCAGCCACCCGGTGGAAGCGGTCCCACGCATGCTCGGTACGGCCCTGGCGTCCGGGGTCGGCCTGGTCGTCGGCAGCCGGTACGTGGAGGGCGGCTCGCTGGACGAGGACTGGGGCAGGCACCGCGTGCTGCTCTCGCGCTTCGCCAACCGCTACGCCCGGACCGTGCTCGGCACCAAGATCCGGGACATCACCGCCGGGTTCAACCTGTGGTCGGCCGCCACGCTGCGGGACATCGATCTCGCGACGCTGGACAGCGCCGGCTACAGCTTCCAGGTCGAGCTGAAGTTCAAGGCGGTCCGGGCCGGGCACAGCGCCGTGGAGATCCCGATCCGCTTCGAGGAGCGCACCGAGGGCGTCTCCAAGATGAACCTCTCGACGCAGATCGAGTCGGCGGTGATGCCCGTACGGCTGCGACTGCGCAACCGACGGGGCTGAACGGGACGGTGAGCAGCGGACGACACGCGCTTCCCTCCCGATTCGGGAAGCTGTACCGCGAGATCGCGAAGTTCGGCATGGTGGGTGCCTCGGGCTTCGTGGTCAACCTCGCGGTCTTCAACCTCATCCGGACCGTCACCGAGTGGCAGACCGTCCGGGCCAGCGTCCTGGCCACGGTCGTCGCGATCCTCAGCAACTACCTGGGCCTGCGGTACTTCGCGTACCGCAACCGCGACCAGGAGGACCGCAACAGCCGCAGGAAGGAGCTGACGCTCTTCCTGCTGTTCAGCGCGATCGGCCTGGTGATCGAGAACTCGGTCCTCTACGCGACGACCTACGGTCTCGGCTGGGACGGCACGCTCGCCACCAACGTCAGCAAGTTCCTCGGCATCGGGATCGCGACCCTGTTCCGGTTCTGGTCCTACCGCACCTGGGTCTTCAGGGCGACGGGGAGCCGGCGGACCGCCGAGGAGTCCCCCGATCCCGTCGTGCCGTACCCCGAGCCCGCCCTGAGCGGCTCCTGGGAGCGCGGCTGACCTGATACCGCCGCTGACCTGATCCGGCCGCTGACCTGATCCGGCCGGAGTGACCCGGCGCGCCCTCGGGGGCGCCGGGTCACTCGCCCGCCGCTGTGGAGGCCTGTGCCTCGCCCCGGCGGTGGATCTGGCGGAAGGTGAACTCGGCCAGGTTGTCGCCGATGCTGAAGACCGCGGTGTCCTTCTCCGTGACGTTCTTGCCGCCCGCGAAGCCGGAGATGGTGAAGTAGGCGTAGCGGCCGTAGGAGTTCGAGGTCGTGCGGCAGATCGCGGCGTTGCAGAAGGGCTTGACCGCGCCGCCGGACAGCGACTTCACGATGTCCTTCTTGGTGTTGACCTGCCCCTTGGCTTTCTGCGCCTGGGCCTCGGTGTCGAAGACCGCCACACCGACCGTCACCGAGACGCCGTCCTTGGTGTAGCTGACGCGCATGAACTGGGTGCAGCCGTCGGCCTTGAGGATCTTGCCGAGGCTCGCCTGGACGGTGTCCGCGGCGGCGCAGTTCCTGGTGTCGGAGGTCTCGCCCTTCTTGTACACGGTGGAGCCCATGGTCAGCTGGGTCCCCGGGAAGAGGAGCTTGGCGCTGAGCGGGTCCGTGTCCTTGGCCTTGCTGGCGATGAACTCCTTCGGGTCCAGCGGCGGCGGGGCGCTGGTCGGCGCGAACGACGGCGCGGTCCCGGTGGCGCTCGGGATGTCGGCGGTCGCCGGCAGCGACGAGGTCGGCTTGTTGGCCTGGTCGTCGCCGTTGTTCGCCGATACGACGGCCATCGCGACGGCGGTGCCTATGCCGACCGTGGCGAGCGCGCCGCCGACGATGAAGAACAGCCGACGGCGCCTGTTACGGATCTCGGAGGCCTCGGCGAGCGCGGCCCAGTCCGGAGTCTGCTCGCCCCCGCCGCTGCTCCACGGCTGCTGCGACTGCGGTTTCCAGGGATCCCACTGGGACGGGGGTCCCCCCTGCTGCCCAAAGCTCATGGGGCGCATCTTAGACGGGGTGCGGGAGGTGCTGTCGGGCCTGTGGACACCGGCCCGGGGGACCTTTCCGGCACCCGTGCACATCTCCTCCCGAAGCCTCCGCCACGTCCCGAGAAGCCGTTTGGGGTTGGCCTGAACCGAGGGGCGGCGTCGGCTCGGGCCGAGGGCTGAGTGGGGCTCGGACGGGAGTCGGTGTGGGCTTGGGCCAGTGGGCTCGGCCGCGGTTCTGTGTCGGCTCGGGCCCGGGGGTTCACGTCGGCCCGGACGGGAGTCGGCATCGGCCCGGAGGGGAGTCCGCGTCGGCTCGGCCCGGGCCGGGGACCTGAGCCGGCCCGGAGCGAGTGGGTCTCGGCTTGGGCCGGGGGACGGGGTCGGCTCTGACCAGAGCCGGCAGCGGCCCGGACCGGGGTCCACATCGGTGCGGGCCGGGGTCCGCGTCGCCCGGAGCGGGGAGTCTGCATCGCCCCGGACCAGTGTCTGCGTGGGCCCGGGCCGGAGGTCTCGGGCGGCTCGGCCGGTGATCTGAGCCGGCTCGGCCGGGGGTCTGAGCCGGCTCGGATGGGAGTCGGCGTCGGCTCGGTCCGGGGGCTGGTCGGCGCGGACGGGAGACGGCCGCGGCCCGGACGACGGTCTGTGGTGGCTCGGATCAGTATCGGGGGGGCGAGGGGGTGGTTCGGGGCTCGTTTTGACCCGTCCGTGGGACCCCGGGTATCCTGCTTCTTCGTTGTGTATAGGTGTGCTCGTTCTCATGCGAGAGGCCTCTACCTAGGTTCCCTGGAGCAGTTACCAGTGGGCGGCATACGGGCGGTGTCCCGGCATATTTGTCGTCCCCAGCTGCACGATCGCTTCAGTGATGCCATGTGTCAGCACCCATCCACTGAAGAAGAAGGCTGCGAAGTGCGTACGTACAGCCCCAAGCCCGGTGATGTGACTCGCCAGTGGCACGTCATTGACGCCCAGGACGTCGTCCTGGGCCGTCTGGCCACCACTGCCGCGAACCTTCTCCGTGGCAAGCACAAGCCGACCTATGCCCCGCACATGGACATGGGCGACTTCGTCATCATCATCAACGCCGACAAGGTTCACCTGTCCGGCAACAAGCGGACCCAGAAGATGGCGTACCGCCACTCCGGCTACCCGGGTGGTCTGCGCTCCGTCCGCTACGACGAGCTCCTCGACAAGAACCCCGAGAAGGCCATCGAGAAGGCCGTCAAGGGCATGATCCCCAAGAACAGCCTGGGCCGTCAGATGCTCACCAAGCTGAAGGTCTACTCGGGCGACCAGCACCCGCACGCTGCCCAGCAGCCGGTGCCGTTCGAGATCACCCAGGTCGCGCAGTAAGTCCGGCCACCCCCTAAGACTGAAGAGAATCTGAGGAGCATCGTGGCCGAGACCACCGTCGAGACGCCCGTCGAGGGCGAAGAGATCGTCGACATCGACAGCTACACCACCGAGTCCGAGGTCCCCGTCGAGGGCGACTACACCTCGGAGTCGCTCGCGGGCCGCTTCGGCGACCCGCAGCCCGCGGCCGGCCTGGGCCGTCGCAAGAACGCCATCGCCCGCGTCCGGATCGTCCCGGGCACCGGCAAGTGGAAGATCAACGGTCGCACCCTCGAGGACTACTTCCCGAACAAGGTGCACCAGCAGGAAGTCAACGAGCCCTTCAAGGTGCTCGAGCTCGAGGGCCGCTACGACGTCATCGCCCGCATCGCGGGTGGCGGTGTCTCCGGTCAGGCCGGTGCCCTGCGCCTCGGCGTGGCCCGCGCGCTGAACGAGGCCGACGTGGACAACAACCGCGGCGCCCTCAAGAAAGCCGGCTTCCTCCGCCGCGACGACCGTGCGGTCGAGCGCAAGAAGGCCGGTCTCAAGAAGGCCCGCAAGGCCCCGCAGTACAGCAAGCGTTAAGCTTCGCTGCCTGTCTGCTCGTACCGGCTCGTATCCGCGGGTCAGCAGTACGTCCGTTCGCCCCGGCGGCACGCCACAGTGCCGTCGGGGCGTTCGTTTATCACTGCCTGAGGCGTATAACGGCACAAGGCGCTCAAAGGCTCATGTGATCGGATGATCTCCGTAACTGACGCTTCCCCAGGAGGACAAGTGGGACGACTCTTCGGCACGGACGGCGTGCGCGGTGTCGCCAACGCGGATCTGACGGCCGAGATGGCGCTCGGTCTGTCGGTCGCGGCGGCGCACGTGCTGGCCGAGGCGGGTTCGTTCGAGGGCCACCGGCCAACGGCGGTCGTCGGACGTGATCCCCGCGCGTCCGGGGAGTTCCTGGAGGCCGCCGTCGTCGCGGGCCTCGCGAGCGCCGGCGTGGACGTGCTGAAGGTCGGCGTACTGCCCACGCCCGCGGTGGCGTACCTCACCGGCGTCCTCGGCGCCGACCTCGGCGTCATGCTCTCCGCGAGCCACAACGCCATGCCCGACAACGGCGTCAAGTTCCTCGCCCGCGGCGGCCACAAGCTCGACGACGAGCTGGAGGACCGGATCGAGGCGGTCTACGACGCGCACCGGCACGGTGAGCCGTGGGAGCGGCCGACCGGTGCCGGGGTCGGCCGGGTGCGGTCCTACGGTGAGGGGTTCGACCAGTACGTGGCGCACCTCATCGCCGTACTGCCGAACCGGCTGGACGGGCTGAGGATCGTCCTCGACGAGGCGCACGGCGCCGCCGCCCGGGTCTCGCCGGAGGCGTTCTCGCGGGCCGGGGCCGAGGTGATCACGATCGGTGCGTCCCCGGACGGCCTCAACATCAACGACGGCTGCGGGTCCACCCACCTCGACCTGCTGAAGGCCGCGGTCGTCGAGCACGGGGCCGCGCTCGGCATCGCGCACGACGGGGACGCGGACCGGTGCCTGGCCGTCGACCACACCGGTGCGGAGGTCGACGGCGACCAGATCATGGCCGTGCTCGCGCTGGCCATGAAGGAGCGGGGCGCGCTGCGGTCCGACACCGTCGTCGCCACGGTCATGTCCAACCTCGGGTTCAAGCTGGCGCTGGAGCGGGAGGGGCTGCGGCTCGTCCAGACCGCGGTGGGGGACCGCTATGTGCTGGAGGAGATGAAGGAGCACGGGTACGCCCTGGGCGGCGAGCAGTCCGGGCACGTCATCATCCTGGACCACGCGACGACCGGGGACGGGACGCTGACCGGGCTGATGCTGGCCGCTCGGGTCGCGGAGAGCGGGCGGTCGCTGCGCGAGCTGGCGGGTGTGATGGAGCGGTTGCCGCAGGTTCTGATCAACGTGCCTGATGTGGACCGGACTCGGGTGTCGACGTCCGCGGAGCTGGCCAACGCTGTCGCCGATGCGGAGCGGGAACTCGGTGAGACGGGGCGGGTGTTGTTGCGGCCGTCCGGGACCGAGCCGTTGGTTCGGGTGATGGTCGAGGCGGCGGACATCGATCAGGCGCGGTCTGTCGCCGGGCGGTTGGCGGATGCGGTGAAGTCTGCGCTTGGCTGAAGGGCCGGGTAGGGGTGGGGGGTTGAGGTGCGTGGCGGGCTGCGGGCTTGTTGTGGCTTGTCGCGCAGTTCCCCGCGCCCCTAACGGGGCTTTCGCCAGAGCCACTTCTGGAGGAGCAGCGTCAGAGTGCCTGCCAGGACGATGCCCATGAGGTTGAGCAGGAGCTGGTTGGTCGAGCCGACCGTCTGGCTCATGTCGCCGTAGGCCAGGGCCACCGCCGCGTTCGCTGCCGCCGGGACCGTGGTGACCGAGATGGCCACGCCCACCAGGGCGCCCGACTTGGCCGACGTGAGGCTCAGGGTGCCGGCGATTCCGGCCAGGACCGCCACCACGAACGAGAAGGCGTCGGGGGCGTAGACGAAGCCGGTGTTGGGGCGGTCGGCTTCCAGTTGGTCCTTGGTGAACAGGTTCAGGGCGTCCATGAACCAGGTGAAGCCGACCGTCACCACCATGGCCGCCGCGAAGCCGACCAGCAGGGCGATCAGGGAGCGCAGTGCCAGCCGCGGGTGGCGCTGGACCACCGCCGTGCAGATGCCCGCGAGCGGGCCGAACTCCGGGCCCACCGCCATCGCGCCCACGATGAGGATCGCGTTGTCGAGGACCACGCCGCAGGCCGCGATCATCGTGGCGAGGACGAGGAAGGCGAGGTAGGTGACGGAGAGCGTCGACTCCTCGTGGGTGGCGTCCGTCAGGTGCTCCCACAGGACCGCGTCGGCGCCCTCGCCTGGTGCCTCGTCCTCGGCCTTGTCGGCACGCTTGGAGAGCGACAGGTCGATGTTCTCCACGGCGATGGAGCCGGATTTGTCCAGGTCCAACTCCCGCAGCGCACCGATGAGTTCGTCACCGGCCTCGCGGGCCACGTCGCACATCACGACGTCGCCGGCCGGGTTGCGGGCGGCGCCCGGCAGCACGACGAGGTGGGTGGTGCCGACCGTGTTCTCGATCAGGCGGACCACGTCGTCGGTCTTCCCGGCCGGTGTGATGAGGCGCAGATGCAGCATGACGCCTTTCTAACAGGCGCCCGCGATCAGAGTTTGCGGAGGCTGAGCTTGCGCACCTTGTGGTCCTGGCCCTTGCGGATGACGAGGGTGGCCCGGCCGCGGGTGGGGGCGATGTTCTCCACCAGGTTGGGCTTGTTGATGGTGCGCCAGAGGGTGCGGGCGTAGTCGAGTGCCTCCTCCTCGGACACCTGGGTGTACTTCCTGAAGTACGACTCGGGGTCCTGGAAGGCGGTCTGGCGGAGCTTCTTGAACCGGCTCAGGTACCAGCGCTCGATGTCCTCGGTGCTCGCGTCGACGTACACGCTGAAGTCGAAGTAGTCGGCGAGACCGACGCGGGTGCGGCCGTCGGTGCCGGGGAGGGCGGGCTGGAGGACGTTCAGGCCCTCGACGATCAGGATGTCGGGGCGGCGGACGGTGAGCTTCTCGCCGGGGACGATGTCATAGATCAGGTGGGAGTAGACCGGCGCCGAGACCTCGTCCTTGCCCGCCTTGATGTCGGCGACGAAACGGGTCAGCGCCCGGCGGTCGTACGACTCGGGGAAGCCCTTGCGGGACATGAGGCCGCGGGCCTGGAGTTCCCGGGTGGGGAGCAGGAAGCCGTCCGTGGTGACGAGCTCGACGCGGGGGTGCTCGGGCCAGCGGGAGAGCAGGGCGCGCAGGAGCCGGGCGACGGTGGACTTGCCGACGGCGACCGAGCCGGCGACGCCTATGACGAAGGGGGTGCCGGACTGGGAGCCCTGCTCGCCGAGGAACGTGTTCAGCGCCCCTCGCAGCCCGTCCGTGGCACCGACGTAGAGATTGAGCAGCCGGGACAGCGGGAGGTAGATGTCCCGCACCTCGTCGAGGTCGATGACGTCACCGAGACCACGCAGCTTCTCGACCTCCTCGGCGTTCAGCGGGAGCGGCGTCTTCTCACGCAGCGCACTCCACTCGGCTCGGGTGAGGTCGACGTAGGGAGTCGCCTCCGGCTTGTGCCGGTGGGCGCTCCGGGGCATCGGGGAGACCGGAGAGATCACAGTCCATTGTTAACGGAGTTTGAACGGGGTGGGGGGTGGGGTGTGTCACGCGGGGCCTCGACGGGGCGACAGGGCTCAGGTGAAGTCCGCGTAGGCGAGGTGGGTGGCGCAGTGGCGGCAGCGGAAGAGGTACGCGGTGGGCCCGCCGTCCTCGTCGAGGGCGGCGAGGAAATCGTCGAACCGGTCGTCCGGCCACTCGGCGCGGAGCCGGTCGACGGCTTCCGGATGCTTCTCCAGCTCCTTCGCCCCGGCACGGCCCAGGAAGGCGGCGCCGTCCCCGCAGTGGGTCAGCCAGTACGGGGACTGCCAGGCCACGAACCCCGGTGTACGCCTCAGGACCGCCTCGACGACCTCTTCGGACACGTCCCCCTCGATGCCGTCGGCGAAAGTGGCGTCATAGCGCTCCGCGGCCTTCCCGAAGGCGATGCAGTACGGGCAGATGCCGCTGTCCGGGGCGTCGATGGCGTGGACGGGGCCGGTGTAGACCCAGCCGCGTTCCTGCCCGCAGCATACGCAGGGCGCGTCGGAGGCGGTGACGGAGCCGGTGGCGACGGGGCTCGGGTGATAGGGGAACGCGGGGAGGGCGGGCCGTCTGCGGGCTTCCGGCTGCGGGGAGATCAACAGCTGGATCGCGTGGCCGGTCAGGGCCTCGGGGGCCACGACGATCGCTTCGGCGCGGAGGCTCTCCGGGAGGTGTCCGCGGTCGGCCTCGTGCGTCAGGATCACCGGGCAGTCCTGCGGGATGACGCCCGCGCCCGTTCTGCGGGCGAGCTCGGCCACGAGGTCGAGGACGTCACCGGTGGCGAAGCGGTTGAAGGAGAGCCCGAGGCCGTCACCGTAGACCTCGGCCTCGCCGCCGTCCTCGGCTTCGATGTCCCAGAACTCCGGAAAGCCGGTGGCCGGCATTCCGCCGACGGTCACGGGGCCCAGGACGTCGCGTATCGCGGTCTCGTCCATGGGGGCGGGCTCACCGCCGACGAACCGCCACAGGTACAGGCTGTAACTCACGTTGCTCCTACGTATGCGGTGCGCTGCCAGGCCGAAGTGGGGTTCACGCGGACTCCCCGCAGGTGCACAGCCGGGGGCGGCCCCCTGTCGGGAAGCCGCCCCCGTGTGTGATCAGGCCGGGTGCCGGGCGCTGGAAGACCGCCAGTATCCCGGTCGCCACCAGTACAGAGTGGTCCTGTCCGGTGGCCAGTACCCGGATTCCGTCCGCTGGTCCGGACCGCCGTCCAGTTCCACGTCGAACGGCCTCCAGCCCGGGTCCCGCACATCGGACGCCAGCGGGGCGGTGGCCCACTGGCGCCGACGCGGATCACTCACACCCGTCTCCGCGAACGAGCGCTGCGCCTCCATGAGCGGAGGCCGGTTCGGCCCGTTCGGGAGCCAGGGCGAGCGGAGCTGCCCCGGATCGTCCTCCCAGCGACAGATACGGCAGATCTCGTACCCACCGGGCCCATCGTCGAGGACGAGGTACCCGCAGCACGGACAGGGATACACGGTGCTCGCTACCACGGAATCGGGGTACCCGTCGGAGCCACCGTGCCCTGCACGCGGGGGTGGCGACGGGAAGGTTGGCCGGATTCCACCCTGGTGGCAATATCCGAAACCGGGCACCAAGTGCCGTGTCCCGTAGCCCTCCGCCCCCTAGGCTGCCCCGCATGTGCGGAATCGTGGGATACGTGGGGTCGCAGTCGGCGCTCGATGTGGTGATGGCCGGGCTGAAGAGGCTGGAGTACCGGGGGTACGACTCGGCCGGGGTCGCCGTGCTGGCGGACGGGGGGCTGGCTGCTGCCAAGAAGGCCGGGAAGCTGGTGAATCTGGAGAAGGAGCTGGTCGATCGGCCGTTGCCGTCGGGGCCCACCGGGATCGGGCACACGCGGTGGGCGACCCACGGCGGGCCCACGGACGCCAACGCGCATCCGCATCTGGACAACGCCGGCCGGGTGTCCGTCGTCCACAACGGGATCATCGAGAACTTCGCCGCGCTGCGCGCCGAGCTGGAGGAGCGGGGGCACACCCTCGCCTCCGAGACGGACACCGAGGTCGTCGCGCATCTGCTCGCCGAGGAGTTCTCCGCCACCGCCGACCTCGCCGAGGCCATGCGGCTGGTGTGCCGACGGCTGGAGGGGGCGTTCACGCTGGTCGCGGTGCATGCCGACGAGCCGGATGTGGTCGTCGGTGCTCGGCGGAACTCGCCGCTCGTCGTGGGCGTAGGCGAGGGGGAGGCTTTTCTCGCCTCCGACGTCGCCGCCTTCATCGCGCACACCCGGTCGGCCATCGAGCTCGGTCAGGACCAGGTCGTGGAGCTGCGGCGCGACGGCGTGACCGTCACCGGGTTCGACGGGCGGCCCGCCGACGTCCGCTCCTACCACGTCGACTGGGACGCCTCCGCCGCCGAGAAGGGCGGCTACGACTACTTCATGCTCAAGGAGATCGCCGAGCAGCCCAAGGCCGTCGCCGACACCCTGCTGGGCCGGATCGACGCGGCCGGGTCGCTGAGCCTCGACGAGGTGCGGATCCCCACCGCCGAACTGCGCGAGGTGGACAAGGTCGTCATCGTCGCCTGCGGTACGGCCTTCCACGCGGGCCTCATCGCCAAGTACGCCATCGAGCACTGGACCCGTATCCCCTGCGAGGTGGAGCTGGCCAGCGAGTTCCGCTACCGGGACCCGATCCTGGACTCCCGGTCCCTCGTCATCGCCATCTCCCAGTCCGGGGAGACCATGGACACCCTCATGGCGCTGCGGCACGCCCGCGAGCAGGGTTCCAAGGTGCTGGCGATCTGCAACACCAACGGGTCCACGATCCCCCGGGAGTCCGACGCCGTGCTGTACACGCACGCCGGGCCCGAGGTCGCCGTGGCGTCCACGAAGGCGTTCCTGACCCAGCTGGTGGCCTGCTACCTGGTCGCGCTGTACCTGGGGCAGGTGCGCGGGACCAAGTGGGGCGACGAGATCTCCGCCGTGATCCGGGACCTGTCGCACATCTCCGGTGAGGTCGAGCGGGTCCTGGAGACCATGGAGCCGGTGCGGGCGCTGGCGCGGTCGCTGGCCGACAAGAACACCGTGCTGTTCCTCGGACGGCACGTCGGCTACCCGGTGGCCCTCGAAGGCGCGCTCAAGCTCAAGGAACTCGCCTACATGCACGCCGAGGGCTTCGCGGCGGGCGAGCTGAAGCACGGGCCGATCGCGCTGATCGAGGAGGACCTGCCGGTCGTGGTCGTCGTGCCGTCGCCGCGCGGACGGTCGGTGCTCCACGACAAGATCGTGTCCAACATCCAGGAGATCCGGGCCAGGGGCGCGCGGACGATCGTCATCGCGGAGGAGGGGGACGAGACCGTGGTGCCGTACGCCGACCACCTGATCCGGATCCCGGCCACCCCGACCCTGCTCCAGCCGCTGGTGGCGACCGTGCCGTTGCAGGTGTTCGCCTGCGAGCTGGCCACCGCCCGCGGCAACGAGGTGGACCAGCCGCGGAACCTGGCGAAGTCGGTGACGGTCGAATAGGCAGGGGTCGGACGCCGCTACTTCCTCCGGCCGGCCCTCAGGAGCCGGGTCATGAGCGACTCGCCCCGTACGGCACCCGCCTTCTTGCGGGGGCCGGCGGGCGGCCGGGGGGCCGCACCCTCGCGCGGCTGAGGGATCTCCGCCGCGGGGCGTGCGGGCAGCGGGACGATCACAGCGGGCGGAACGGCCTTGTCCAGTACGGCGATCCGCTCCTCCGTGACCTCCCCGAACAGGGTCGGTTCCACGATCACCTGGAAGCCGTCGAGGCCGATCAGACACCGGGCTCCGTCGGGGCGGGTGGTCATCGCGGCACAGCCGTCGTAGCGCACGGTGACCAGGCCGGCCGGCGTCGACAGGGTCACGCCCGCGGCCCCGATGATCAGCGTGACGTCCTCGTCCTCCAGGGACGGGTGCAGGGTGCCGGAGACCCCGGACGGTGAGAAGTGGGGGGCCTGGGTGAGGCCCGCCCAGTCGGCTCCCGCGCCCGGCACCTGGAGCAGCCCGGCGTCCCACGCCTCCCGGGCGACCTCGCGCAGATCCTCGACCGTGACCGCCCGCAGCTCCTCCCGGTACTGCTCGGGAGCCAGGATCCGATGGCCGGTCAGCAGGCTCAGCGCGTACGACGGCAGCAGGGCCGCGCCGAGGTCGGGGACGTCGTAGCGCTTGAGCAACTTGCCGCGCGCGGAGTCCAGTTCGGACTGCTCGATGCGGCCCGCGCGCAGCCGGGCGAACGCGTCGACGAACCCGCCGACCGCCGCGTCCTGCTTCTGCGACAGCGCGTCGGCGTACGCGGTGACGGTGGCGAAGTCGGCGTCGCGCGAGGAGTAGTCGGCCTCCGCCGAGTACGAGTAGCCGCCCTTCTGCCGCAGGTCCTGGAAGAGGGCGCGGCCCAGCACCTCGGCGAACACGGTGGCCGCGGTGGAGCGGCGCACGACGGAGGTGAAGACGACATGGCCGTCCTCGCCGTGCAGCCAGGCGGGGGTGGCGGGGAGCGTGCTGGTCGCGGGCGGGGTGGGGAAGCGGCGGCCGGCGGGCAGGGTGAGGTCCAGGCCGTCCGGGACGCGGTCCGTGGTGAGGAAGAGGACGGCGTTGTCCCGGGTGAAGCGGGTCCCGGCCCAGTCGCGCACCTGGTCGGCGGTCAGGCTCCAGGTGCCGAGTTCGTCCTGGCTCCCCAGGCCGTAGCCCTGGGCGCCGTAACGCCACAGCGGCATCCGGGACAGCGGACCCTTGCCGCGGCTGCCGGCCTCGGTGCGCAGGATCTCCTTCTCCGTCTCCATCCGGCTCATCGGGAGGTCACGCAGGGCCGCGCACACGCCGTTGAGATACGTGACGGCCTCGTCCTCGTCGCCTGTGACGTGGAAGAGGGTGTACGTGCTCGCCGTGGCGCCGTTGAAGTGCAGGTCGGACAGGCCCAGGTGGTGCAGCGCGAGGTGTTCGACGAGGTGCGTGATGCCCGCGGTGGGCAGGGTCTCGTCGGCGTGGCCGACCCGGAAGGCGAGACCGGCGGTGATCTGACGGTCGGCGCTCGGGGCGAAGAGGGTGGGGATGCCGTGGACGGTGGTGTGGCGGACGAGGCCGTCGAGCGCGTCGAGGCCGTCGGGGGCAGCGAGGCCGTTCGCCGTCGGGGCGGGCGGGTGCTCCTGTGCGGTCATGTCGGGTGTCCCCTCCCTCAGGGCGTCGCCTGAGCGGCGGCCGTGCGGTACTCGATGAACCGGGTCCTCCAGTCGGGCACGTTCCGCCAGATCGACTCCGACACCGTGTCGCCCAGGGCGGCGAAGTGCGGGGCGGCGTCACCGGCATGGCCGCCGAGGGAGAGGGCCAGGGCGAAGGCGCTGTGGCTGTCGGTCCAGCGCCAGTCCCGGCGGTGGTCCGGGTGCAGGACGGACACGCGGGCGGCCCGCAGCAGTTCGTCGCGGACCGTCGTGCTCCGCAGGTACTCCTCGGCCTCGGCACCCTCCAGCGCGGCCCAGTGTTCGAGGTGGGCCTCGGCGATCAGGACACCGGCGTGCGATCCGTCCGGTGCGGCGCTCGCGCACTCCTCGGCGAAGCCGTGGGCCGCCTCCCAGGAACCGCCCCACTCGGGGGACAGCTGCCGCAACAGCTCCGATTGCGCGCGGACGTGGTGCGGGTGGTGCTCGGCCAGCCGGTCGTAACGCCGCCGGGCCTCGGACTGCCCGAGCCCCAGCCCACGGGCGGTCGAAAGCCGGGTCGTCCACGCGGGGACGTACGCCGGCTCCTCCGCGCACACCTCGATCAGCAGCAACTCCGCCTTGCACAGCCAGTCGTGGCACTGCCGGGCCGCGTCCCACGAGAGGCTCTCGGCGGGGCCGCGGCCGCGGGCGCGCCAGCCGAGCTGGACGTACCGCTCGGCGAGGAGCGTGCGGGGGAGGGGGCCGGCGGGCCGGTCCTTCACCGCCTTCTCCAGGAACCACTCGGTCCGGTCGACCCCGGCGAGGAGCGCGGCGGCGAGGGAGATTTTCTCGACGCCGGTGGCTTCGTCGGCGGCGATCCCCTCGAAGAACGCCCGCACGGCCTCCCAGTCCCCGTCCCACGCGGCATCCCTCAGCGGGGCGAGCGCGGGCACGGCGTCGAAGGGATCGGTGACGAGGGGTCTGGGCCCGTCGTCAGTGCTGTCGCCCATACGGCGGAGGCTAGCAGGAGGGGTTACGCGGGGTTACCGGGTTTCGAGGGTGCGCTTGAGGGCGTCGAGGAAGGTGGTGAAGGCGGGGGTGGGGAGGGTGAGGGTGGCTCGGGCGGGGGTTTTGGAGTCGCGGATGGATACGTGGGTGGGGGAGGTGGATATCTCGACGCAGTTGTTGCCGTCGTCCGGGCCTGAGTAGGACGACTTCCGCCAGTTCTCCATGGGCCTCACAGCTCTTTCGTCAGCCGGTTGATGAAGTCGCGCGACTGCCCGGGGTCCAGTGATACGGCTTCCACCTTACGGAAGCGCGTTCGAAAGGCGGTGAGTTGAGCCTCGGAGTCGATGAAGGCAGAGCCGTGGGGGACATCACGCACCACGGTGTCCAGTCTGGGCACGGGGCCACCGGCGTACGCCATGGTGCTGGCAGCCGAGGCGAAGCCGTCCAGGTCGAACGGAATGACCCGAACGCTGATGTCGTCCGACTCGGAAAGTTCGAGGAGCCTGACGAGTTGTGCCCGGGAGGCGGCGCGGTCACTGACCCTGATGCGCAGTGCCGACTCGTGGATCACCGACTCGTACGCGACGGTGATCTCCTGGCGCCTCATGCGGTGCCCCACGCGCAGTTCGAGTTCCTCAGGGGTGAGTTCGGGGACCCTGGCCGAGAAGACGGCGCGAGCGTAGTCCTCCGTCTGGAGCAGCCCCGGCACGTACAGGATCGACACCTCGTGCAGGTATGTGGCGTGGTGTTCCAGCTCGGCGAGGTCCAGGAACGAGGTGGGCAGCTGCCCTCGGTACTCCTCCCACCAGCCGCGTGTCCGGTCGGTTGCCATGGCGGCCAGGGCGTCGATGAACTCCTGGTCGGTGCAGTCGTAATGGCTGGCGAGGCGGCGCAGCCGTTCCTCGCTGACGCCTGCGAGGCCCGATTCGATCTGGGTGATCTGGACGCGGTTCGCCCCGAGGAGGGCCGCCGCCTCGATGGTGGTGAGGCCGGCGCCCTCGCGGAGCCTCCGTAGCTCGATCCCCAGACGCATGTGACGCGCGGTGGGCTCGCGCCTCAGGACCATCGATCGCTCCTCGCTTCAACATGCCTGCCGGAATGGCTCGTTAGGGGGCAGATTACGCGATCCGCTTGCTATGTATTACATGAAAGCCCTACCGTCGGTGACGCAACGCTCACTCTGCGGAAGTGCACCGCTCCGTTCTGCCATGACGGACGCGGCACCGCCACCGCACCCAACCACCTCTCACCGATGCGGAGTTGACCCATGCCTCCAGCCGACCCCTGGGAGTACACGCTGTACATCCCCAACGACCTCCGAGCCGTCACCGTGGCCCGCCGCACCCTCCGCCTCATCCTGACCATGCACGGCCTGATCCGTCTGACGGACACCGCGGAGCTCCTCGCCGCGGAGTTGGTCTCGAACGCCGTACGGCATACGAAGGGGCCGGCCGCGCTGCGGGTGCGGTGGTCGGCCGGGGTGTTGCGGATCGGAGCGTGGGACGCGGACCCCGAACCTCCGCCGCCGCCGGGTGAGTTGGAGGTGCTGGGGGAGGAGGGGAGGGGGTTGGCGCTGGTCGCGGCCTGTGCGGATCTGTGGGGGTGGCAGCCGTTGGCGAGACACGGCAACCGGGGGAAGTACGTGTGGTGCGAGCTGGCCGCGGCCTGAACGGGGCCGTCAGACGTGGGACTCGGGCGGGAAGCCGGTCCAGCGCAGGGCGGCGGGCAGGTGGCGCATGTCGTTGGTGACGAGGACGGCGGGGGCCCGGTCGGGCGGGTAACGGATCACCGTGAGCGCCGCGTTGGCGTGGTTGAGGCCGAGCCAGCGCCACTTGGGGGCGTGCAGGGCGTCCCGCACGAGCCAGGCGACGAGGAAGTTGTGGGTGACGACCAGCTCGTGCCGGTCCTCGTCGCCGTCGACCGGGCCGGTGAAGAGATCGAGCGCCTGGTCTGCGAGCACAGCACCTCGCTCACGCTCCTCGTCGGTGGTGTCGGCGAGGAAACGGAGGTAGAAGTCGGCGTGGTCGGAGGGGAGTTCGTCCGCCGGGGGAATGTAAGGGACGTAGTCGTCGGCGACGTCCGAGGGCAGCAGGGGAACATTCTCCAGCTGCTCGTGGACCAGACGGGCGGTCTGCGCCGCCCGCGGCAACGGCCCGTGGTGAACGGCCGTGAGCGGGACACCCCGAAGCCGCCGACCGAGCAGCCCGGCCTGCCGCCGACCCACCTCGGTCAACCCGCTCTCATCCACCAGCGCCTCACCGTGCCGGGCGAGATAGAGGTAACGGGTGGCTCTGCCGGTCATCTCGGGCTCCTCTGTGCAGGGAACGTTTCAGCGCTCCTCGAAAGAGTGAACGGCACGGTTCCGCGTGGGGACCGGCCGCCGGGTGATCTACGTTCCCCACATGGTCACATCAGCTCACGAGGGCATGCACCGGATCTTTCAGGAGCGGCCCGAGATCCTTGGTTCCGTGTTCGAGGTGCTGGGCGTCCCCTTATCCGCGAAGGCGACCGTGGACGCCATCACGACCGACGTGACGGAGGCCCGCCCGTTGGAGCGGCGCGTGGACACTGTCTTGCGCATCGGGCCGTCCGACGGCGAGGACTTCCTGCTCGCGATCGAGTCGCAGTCGGGCAAGGTCGCGAGCAAGGAGGCGAGTTGGGCGTACTACGTCGCTTACCTCCAGGCGAAGTTCCGGCTTCCCGTGCTGTTGCTCGTGGTCTGTCAGGACGGCCCCACGGCCAAGTGGGCCGCCGGTCCCTTCGACTGCGGCACGCGCGGGTGGACGGCTCTACGGGTGTATCCGCTGGTCGCCGGGCCGGACAACCTGCCGGTGATCACCGATGCCAGGACCGCGGCGAAGAACCTCGCTCTGGCCGTGCTCTCCGCCTTGGCACACGCCCGTAACCCCGGCTGCGACGCCATACTGGAAGCGATCAGCAGCGCCCTTCAGGAACTACGGGAGACGGATCCCGGCACCGCCGAGTACTTCTTCGACTTCCTGGAAGTCACCCTGGGCAAGACCCCAGCCGGAGAGAAATGGAATCGGATCATGTCGTTCGTCAGCTACTTCCCCGGCCGGGGGACCGTTCGGGAGATGGCCTATCTGGAGGGCAAGACGGAGGGACGGGCCGAAGGCGAGGCCAAGGGGATTCTGTCCGTGCTGGAGGTGCGCGGCATCCCCGTGACGGACAGTGTGCGCGAGCGGATCACCAGCTGCACCGACCTCGACCGCATGGACACCTGGCTGGAGCGATCCCGGACGGTCGAGCGGGCCGAGGAGCTGTTCGACGACGAATCGTAAAGTGCCCGCATGAGCATCATCGGGGTAGGTATCGACGTCGCCGAGATCGAGCGGTTCGCCGCGTCGTTGGAGCGGACGCCCGGGCTGGCGCAGCGGCTGTTCGTGGACGGTGAGTTGTTGTTGCCCAGCGGGGAGCGGCGAGGGGTCGCCTCGCTGGCCGCCCGGTTCGCCGCCAAGGAGGCCTTGGCCAAGGCGCTCGGGGCGCCGGCCGGGCTGTACTGGACCGATGCCGAGGTGTACGTCGAGGACAGCGGGCAGCCCCGGCTGCGGGTGACCGGGACCGTGGCCGCGCGGGCCGCCGAACTCGGGGTGCAGTCCTGGCACGTGTCGCTCAGTCACGACGCGGGAGTCGCCTCGGCGGTCGTGATCGCGGAGGGGTGACGGCGCTTCGGAACACCGGCGACCGCCCTTGAACCTCGCCCCCACGGAGCCCCCCTCACCCGTCCCCCAGCGCCCCGAACAACTCCTCCAACGGCCCCGGCACCCGGTCCGCCTCCAGCGCCTCGACCAGCAGATGGCCGTAGCGGATCTTGCGGCCCTTCTTCGTGCCCAGGAAGCGGCGCAGCTGCTGGTCGCGGGGGCGGCCGTGCTGGGCGGGCTGGGAGAGGAAGGTCTGCCAGGGGCGCAGGTCGCCCTCCGCCTCGACGATCTCCTCGACCCTCGCCGTGCCCAGCGCGCGGATCAGCTCGTCCTCCAGGTCCGCCACACACACGAAGTACACCGCGTCGGCCGCGCCCGCCCGCTGGAGCCCACGCTCGTAGAAGGGCTCTTCGCGGACGTCGCACAGGCCCGTCAGACGCAGGTCGAGGCCCGGCGGTCCGAGCACCGCGGCGAAGCGGGCGATGCTCATCGCGCCGCCCATCGACACCGCGGCCACCCCCTCCGCGGCCAGGTCCCGGCCCCGCCGCGCCGCCAGCGTCTCCACAGCCGCCAGATCGCTCGGGCCCTCCAGCAGCACCGCAGCCCGTACCCCCAGCCGCTCGGCCAGTTCACGCGCCGCCTCGCCGGAACCCCCGTTCGCCCAGTCGGTCACCGCGTCCCGGAACGCCCCCATGTCTGCCATGCCGCCGAGTCTGCACCCCCGGTCCGGGCGACGGCACGGAATATCCGGGTACCACGAGAGGCAGCCGGGACCACGGAAGGAAGGGGAGACTCGGACCCATGCGAACTGCGTACAGCGTGGAGACGGTCAGGGCGGCCGAGCGGGAGCTGATGGCCCGGTTGCCGGAGGGTGCGCTCATGCAGCGGGCGGCGGCCGGGCTCGCGGCGGCCTGCGCGGACCTGCTGGGGCGGGTGTACGGCCGCCGGGTCGTGCTGCTCGTCGGCAGCGGCGACAACGGCGGGGACGCCCTCTACGCGGGCGCCCGCCTCGCGCGGCGCGGCGCCGGAGTCACCGCCGTGCTCCTCGCACCCGAGCGGGCCCACGCCGCGGGGCTCGCCGCCCTGCGCCGGGCCGGCGGGCGAACCGTCGAGATCACCGCGACCGCCGAGACGGACAAGACCGCCGATACGGCTAAGAACGGTGATACGGCCAAGACCGCCGATACGGCTAAGAACGGTGATACGGCCAAGACCGCCGAGACCGCCGACACCGCCGACACCGCCGACACCGCCAAGACCTTCGAGACCGCCGAGCACGCGATCCGAAACGCCGACCTCCTCCTCGACGGCATCGTCGGGATCGGCGGGAAGGGCGGGCTGCGGCCCGACGCGGCACGCCTCGCCGCCTTCGCCGACAGCGCGCGCTGTGCCGTCGTCGCCGTGGATCTGCCGAGCGGGGTCGACGCCGACACCGGGGAGGTGCGCGGCGCGGCCGTGCGGGCCGACCTCACCGTCACCTTCGGGACGCACAAGCCGGGGCTGCTGGTCGATCCGGCGCGCGAGTACGCCGGGTCCGTACGGCTCGTCGACATCGGCCTCGACCTTCCCGGGGAGCCCGTCCTGGAGGCCCTCCAGCACGCCGACGTACGGCGGCTGTTGCCGGTGCCGTCCGGGGAGAGCGACAAGTACCGGCGCGGTGTCGTCGGGATCGCCGCCGGGTCGGCGCGCTATCCGGGGGCCGCCGTGCTCGCCGTCGCCGGGGCGCTGCGCGGCGGTGCCGGTGCCGTGCGGTACGTCGGGCCCGCCGGGGACGCCGTGCTCGCCCGCTTCCCCGAGACCCTCGTCTCCGACCGCGGGCCGCGGCAGGCCGGACGGGTCCAGGCCTGGGTGGTCGGGCCGGGCGCCGGGGACGACGCCTCGGCCGTCGCCGAGGTACTGGCCTCGGACGTGCCCGTGCTCGTCGACGCGGACGGGCTGCGGCTCGCCGACCGGGACGCCGTACGCGCGCGGACCGCGCCGACCCTCATGACCCCGCACGCCGGCGAGGCCGCCGCGCTGCTCGGGGTGCCCCGGGAGGAGGTCGAGGGGGCCCGGCTGGCCTCCGCGCGGGAACTCGCCGCCCGCTATGACGCGACCGTGCTGCTCAAGGGCTCGACCACGCTGGTCGCCGACCCGGGCGGCGGGGCCGTACGCGTCAATCCGACCGGGACGGCCTGGCTGGCCACGGCCGGCAGCGGAGACGTGCTGTCCGGTCTCGCGGGCTCCCTGCTCGCGTCGGGGCTCGGTGCCCTGGACGCCGGCAGCACGGCCGCGTACCTGCACGGGCTGGCCGGGCGGTTCGCGGCGGACGGGGCGCCGGTGGGGGCGCACGACGTGGCGGACGCCGTGCCGGAGGCCTGGCGGGACGTGAGGGACCTCGCTGACTGACGGAGGCCCGAGCGCGGGGCGGCAAATGGACGACGGGCCCCGAACTACTACCTGATGGGACCAATACCGCTCGGTCGAATATGCGGCGCCGAAAGAGCGATGTTTCGCTGGCCGCATGGATGAGCCAAATATACGCGGCACCACCCGGCGTGAGTGGCTGGGCGGAGCGGCAGTCGTTCTGGGGAGTCCCGTTCTCGGTTTCCGTGAGGACTCCCCGGATCCCCCCAACCCCCCTGATACGTCGGCGGAGGAGCCTCAAGGCACCTGCGCCGGCGACGAGTACGACGAGGAATTCGAGGAACTGCTGGCGGCCACCGAGGACGTCGAGGTCGATGACAGTGACCGCGCCCTGGCCAAGTGGAGCAGACCCATCCGCAAGCGCGCCCGGGTGACGATGCGTTACCGCGTGCGGGGCAACTGGCTGGTGGGATACCACACCGGAGTGGATCTTGCCGTCTCCACGGGAACCCCGGTTTACGCGGTCGGCACCGGCACCGTCGTCCTGGCCAGCTGGTCCGGGTCGTACGGGAAGGCCGTGACGATCAAGCTGAGCGACTCCAAGTACGTCGTCTACGGCCATCTCTCCAAGATCTCGGTCGCCCGCGGTGCCAAGGTCAAGGCCGGTACCCGCATCGGCAGCAGCGGTGCCACCGGGCGGGCCACCGGCCCGCACCTGCACTTCGAGGTGCGCGCCAAACGCGGGTACGGCTCGGACATCGACCCGGTGAAGTACCTGGCCCGGCACGGCCTGACCCTCTGACACCCGTATCCGAGGGCGTCCCACGGGACGTGCTCATCGGTGGTGTCGGTCGCCTCTGAGACACTGGGGGCGCCATGAACGAGACAGCCACCGCCCCGACCGCACCGCTCCGCGCCCGAGCCGAGATCGACCTGGCCGCGCTGCGGGCCAATGTGCGGACCCTGCGCGCCCGCGCGTCCGGGGCCGCCCTCATGGCGGTGGTCAAGTCCGACGCCTACGGCCACGGCGCGGTGCCCTGTGCCCGCGCCGCGGTCGAGGCGGGTGCGAAGTGGCTGGGCACCGCCACCCCGGAGGAGGCCCTCGCGCTGCGCAAGGCGGGTCTGCCGGGGCGGATCATGTGCTGGCTGTGGACCCCCGGCGGGCCCTGGCGGGAGGCGATCGAGGCCGACCTCGACGTGTCCGCCAGCGACCTGTGGGCGCTGCGCGAGGTCGCCGACGCGGCCCGCGCGGCGGACCTGCCCGCGCGCGTGCAGCTCAAGGCCGACACCGGGCTCGGGCGCGGCGGCTGCCAGCCCGGCGAGGACTGGGCCGAGCTGGTCGCCGAGGCCCTGCGCGCCCAGTCCGAGGGACTCCTGCGCGTCACCGGCCTCTGGTCCCACTTCGCCTGCGCCGACGAGCCCGGACACCCCTCCATCGCCGCCCAGCTCGCCCTCTTCCGCGAGATGGTGGCGTACGCCGAGGGCCAGGGCGTCACCCCCGAGGTCCGGCACATCGCCAACTCGCCCGCCACGCTCACCCTCCCGGAGAGCCACTTCGACCTGGTCCGCACCGGGATCGCGCTCTACGGCATCTCGCCCAGCCCCGACCTCGGCGCCCCCGCCGACTTCGGGCTGCGCCCGGTGATGACGCTGTCCGCGTCGATCGCCCTGGTCAAGCGCGTCCCGGGCGGCCACGGCGTCAGCTACGGCCACCGCTATGTGACCCCCGGCGAGACCACCCTCGGCCTCGTCCCCGTCGGCTACGCGGACGGCGTCCCCCGGCACGCCTCCGGGGCCGGCCCGGTCCTGGTCGACGGCAAGTGGCGTACGGTCGCCGGGCGGATCGCCATGGACCAGTTCGTCGTGGACCTCGGCGGCGACGAACCGCCGGCCGGCGCCCCGGCCGTGCTCTTCGGGCCCGGCGACGGGGGCGAGCCCACCGCCGAGGACTGGGCCCAGGCCGCGGGCACCATCGCGTACGAAATCGTGACCCGCATCGGAACCCGCGTTCCGCGCGTCTATGTGAACGAGGAACAAGCGGGGTAGTCGCACAGTGCGTGTCAGAACCACGCCTCGTGCCACACCCGTGTCACCCGACCCAGCGACACCTGACCCATTGAACAGGAGCGGTACGTGAGCGAGAGCAGTGCGGAGGCCGTCGTGGACGCCGCCGCCACGGTGGCCCTCGCCTCCGCGGCGGGGGCGGGCGCCGGCTGGCGCCGGGCGACCGGGATCGCCGGCGCCGCGATAGGCGTGATCGCCGCGGGCGCCGCGGCGGGCGTCGCCGTCGAACGGCTCACCGTCGGACGCGGCATGCGGCAGAAGGCACGCCTCGCCCTCGACTCGACCGGGCCGTACGGCGCGCTGCGCGGCACCCCCGGCAAGGCGTACGCCGACGACGGCACCGAGCTGTACCACGAGGTCGACGACGTGGACCCGGAGGCCGTGCCCGCGCTGTCGCCGCGCCGGCGCCGGCTGTTCGGGCGCAAGGCACCCGCCCCGGTCACCGTCGTCTTCAGCCACGGCTACTGCCTCAGCCAGGACTCCTGGCACTTCCAGCGGGCCGCCCTCAGGGGTGTCGTGCGGACCGTGCACTGGGACCAGCGCAGTCACGGCCGGTCCGGGCGGGGCGTACGGCAGGTGCAGGACGGGGTGCCGGTCGACATCGAGCAGCTCGGACGCGACCTGAAGGCCGTCATCGACGCCACCGTCCCCGAGGGGCCCATCGTGCTCGTCGGACACTCCATGGGCGGCATGACCGTGATGGCGCTGGCCGATCAGTTCCCCGAGCTGATCCGCGACCGGGTGGTCGCGGTGGCCCTGGTCGGCACCTCGTCCGGCAAGCTCGGCGAGGTCAACTTCGGGCTGCCGGTCGCCGGGGTGAACGCCGTACGGCGGGTGCTGCCGGGCGTCCTCAAGGCGCTGGGGCAGCGGGCCGACCTGGTGGAGAAGGGGCGCCGGGCCACCGCCGACCTGTTCGCCGGGATCATCAAGCGGTACTCCTTCGCCTCCCGGGACGTCGACCCGGCCATCGTGCGGTTCGCGGAGCGGATGATCGAGGGCACCCCGATCGACGTGGTCGCCGAGTACTACCCGGCGTTCGACAACCACGACAAGACCGCCGCCCTCGCCCACTTCGCCGACAAGCCGGTCCTGGTGCTCGCCGGAGTGGGGGACATGGTCACCCCCAGCGAGCACAGCGAGGCGATCGCCTCCCTGCTCCCCGAGGCGGAACTCGTCCTGGTCCCGGACGCCGGGCACCTGGTCATGCTGGAACACCCGGAAGTGGTCACCGACCGCCTCGCCGACCTCCTCACCCGCGCGGGGGCGGTGCCCGCAGGGGCTACCGTTGGCGGTTATGGAAGCAGTACCGCGCAACCCGGTTGAGACCGAGCTGACCGTCACCTCCCCCGAGCAGATGCGCGAGCTGGGCCTGAAGCTCGCCAAGCTGCTGCGCGCGGGGGACCTGGTGATGCTCAGCGGGGAGCTCGGCGCGGGCAAGACGACCCTGACCCGCGGACTCGGTGAGGGACTCGGGGTGCGGGGGGCCGTGACCTCGCCGACCTTCGTGATCGCCCGGGTGCATCCCCCGCTCGGGGACGGGCCGCCGCTCGTGCACGTCGACGCGTACCGCCTGGGCGGCGGGCTCGACGAGATGGAGGACCTCGACCTCGACGTGTCGCTGCCGGAGTCGGTGATCGTCGTGGAGTGGGGCGAGGGCAAGGTCGAGGAGCTGACCGACGACCGGCTGCACGTGCAGATCCACCGGGCTGTCGGCGACACCACCGACGAGGTGCGGCACGTGACGCTGACGCCGGTCGGTGAGCGCTGGACCGCGGCCGACCTGAGCGTGCTCACGGCCTGAGCGCGGGGTTCGTCGTCGCGGGCGGTTTCCGTGAACGTTCCGACAACGCGTCGGCAAGATATTGCGTTCGGCGTCCCGTGCGTGGTCACATGGTACCCAGCCCGTAGTTAGGTGTGCCTAACTACGCCCGCCCCCGAACCTCAGGAGGCGTCCATGTCGGCCACCGAGAACCGGCCCCGGCAGCAGCCGTACGCGATCGTCGCGGGGGTGTCCATGCACGATCTGCTGGCGTCCTGCGCGGCGGCGGAAGCCGTCTCCACCCCGCCGCGGCTGCCCGACCCGGGGACCGGCGGCGAAGCCGTGGAGCGGGACCGGCCCAGGGCCGCCTGAGCCCTCAGGGCCGCCTCACGGGCTCAGTGGACCACGACGACCTGCGCGCCGATCATCGCGAAGGTCCACATCGCGTCGCCGTCCGCACGGGACTCCCGGATACCGCCCGTCCGCACGGTGCCGGTGCCTGTGTCGGCGAGGGGTGTGGCGTCCGGGCCCGGCGCCGCGTCCCGCACGGCCGCGCTGAAGCCGATCGCCACGCCGTCGACGTCGGAGGCGAAGCGCACCACGTGCTCGACGGGGATGCCGTCCGTGCCGGTGATCAGGTTGGACCGGGAGCTGACCGCGTAGACGCCGGGAGCGGGGTCGACATTGCCCGGGGTCACCTTGAAGGTGCGGGTGACCGCGTCGCCGGGGCCCACCAACCAGACCCGGTCGCTGTCCAGGGAGTACACGACGCGTGCGCCGGTGCCGGAGGCGGCGGGCAGGGCGGCGGGGTCCTTCCGGTGCTGGGGGACCTTCGAGGTGACCGCCGCGGGGGCGCTGTCCGTGCGGTTCTTGACGGGGGCGGTGGTGGAGGCCTGGTAGCCGAGGAGGCCGACCGTCGCGAGGGCCGCTGTGGTGAGGGCGGTTACGAAGCCTGCGCTGCTGGGTGCCACCGGTGACCTCTTGAGTATTTAGTCCTGATTTGTGGCGACGGTAGCAGCTTGGGGTCGTCCGCTGCGCCGAAGTCGGCCTGAGGCCGCCCCGCCCGCCCGGGAGCCGTAGGCTGTTCGCGTGCTGTTGCTCGCTCTGGATACCGCCACCCCTGCCGTGACCGTCGCCCTGCACGACGGGCGGGACGTTCTCGCCTCCTTCGCCCAGGTGGACGCCCGCCGGCACGGGGAACTGCTCCTCCCGGCCGTCGACCGTGTGCTCCGTGCGGCGGGGGTGAAGCTGGACGCCGTCACCGCGGTGGTCGTGGGAACCGGTCCCGGGCCGTACACCGGACTGCGGGTCGGACTCATGACCGCGGACACCTTCGGGCTCGCCCTCGGGGTGCCCGTGCACGGGGTGTGCACCCTGGACGGGCTCGCGTACGCGGCCGACATCCCCGAGGGGCCCTTCGTCGTGGCCACCGACGCGCGCCGCAAGGAGGTCTACTGGGCGCGGTACGAGGACTCCCTTACCCGAACCGGTGAACCCTCGGTCGACCGGCCCGCCGACATCGCCGAGCAGGTCGCGGGACTGCCCGCCGTCGGAGCCGGGGCGCTGCTCTACCCCGACACCTTCCCCGACGCCCGCGCACCCGAGCACGTCAGCGCCGCCGCGCTCGCCGCCCTCGCGGCCGAGCGGATCGCGGCCGGGGCGGAACTGCCCGCACCCCGCCCGCTGTACCTGCGGCGGCCCGACGCCCAGGTGCCCAAGAACTACAAGGTGGTCACCCCCAAGTGACCGCCCCCGTGAATCCCGTGCTGCGCGAGATGCGCTGGTGGGACATCGACCCCGTCCTGGAACTGGAGCGGGACCTCTTCCCCGAGGACGCCTGGTCGCGGGGCATGTTCTGGTCCGAGCTGGCGCACTCCCGTGGACCCGAGGCGACCCGGCGGTACGTGGTGGCCGAGGAGGGCGAGCGGATCGTGGGGTACGCGGGGCTCGCCGCCGCCGGCGAGCTGGCCGACGTGCAGACCATCGCCGTCGCCCGCGACCACTGGGGAACCGGACTCGGGGCCACCCTGCTGACCGAGCTGCTGCGGGCCGCGACCGCCTTCGAGTGCGCCGAAGTGATGCTGGAGTGCCGGATCGACAACCTCCGCGCCCAGAAGCTCTACGAGCGCTTCGGCTTCGAGGCCATCGGGTTCCGGCGCGGCTACTACCAGCCGGGCAATGTGGACGCCCTGGTCATGCGACTGACCACAGCACCCGACAGCGACTCCGCCGCGGGTTCACCTTCCGTACGAGGAACCGAGATCAATGGCTGACGAACCCCTTGTCCTGGGCATCGAGACCTCCTGTGACGAGACCGGCGTCGGCATCGTCCGGGGGACCACCCTGCTGGCCGACGCCATCGCGTCCAGCGTGGACGAGCACGCCCGGTTCGGGGGTGTCGTCCCCGAGGTCGCCTCGCGGGCGCACCTCGAGGCGATGGTGCCGACCATCGAGCGCGCCCTGAAGGAGGCCGGGGTCTCGGCACGGGACCTCGACGGCATCGCCGTCACCGCCGGCCCCGGACTCGCCGGCGCGCTCCTCGTCGGGGTCTCCGCGGCGAAGGCGTACGCCTACGCCCTCGGCAAGCCCCTCTACGGCGTCAACCACCTCGCCTCGCACATCTGCGTCGACCAGCTGGAGCACGGGGCCCTGCCGGAGCCGACGATGGCGCTGCTGGTCTCCGGCGGTCACTCCTCCCTGCTGCTGTCCTCGGACATCACCTCCGACGTACGGCCCATGGGCGCCACCATCGACGACGCGGCCGGCGAGGCCTTCGACAAGATCGCCCGGGTGCTGAACCTCGGCTTCCCCGGCGGCCCGGTCATCGACCGGTACGCGAAGGAGGGCGACCCGAACGCGATCTCCTTCCCGCGCGGGCTGACCGGGCCCCGCGACCCGGCGTACGACTTCTCCTTCTCCGGGCTGAAGACGGCCGTCGCCCGCTGGATCGAGGCCAAGCGGGCCGCGGGGGAGGAGGTGCCGGTGCGGGACGTGTCGGCCTCCTTCCAGGAGGCGGTCGTGGACGTGCTGACCCGCAAGGCCGTGCGGGCCTGCAAGGACGAGGGCGTCGACCACCTGATGATCGGCGGCGGTGTCGCCGCCAACTCCCGCCTCCGGTCCCTGGCCCAGGAGCGCTGCGAGGCCGCCGGCATCCGGCTGCGGGTCCCGCGGCCCAAGCTGTGCACCGACAACGGCGCGATGGTCGCCGCGCTCGGCGCGGAGATGGTGGCCCGTGGCCGCCCGGCCTCCAGCTGGGACCTCTCCGCCGACTCCTCGCTCCCGGTGACCGACCCGCACGTGCCGGGCCACGACCACGACCATGTGCACGAGGTCGGCGACCCGGCTCACCACCACGACCATGTGCACGAGGTCGGCGAGGGGAACCTCTACTCGTGACGGTCGCACTGATGTGGGAGGCCCGGGCGGCCGACGGGCGCGGCCACGAACTCCTCGCCTGGGCCCGCCGCCAGGAGCTTCCGGTACGGCCGCTGCGGCGGGAGACCCTCCGGGCCGCGGGGGACCGCGTCCTGGTCATCACGTGGTGGAACGCGGCCTACGACGCCGAGCTGCCCGAACTCCCCGATCCGGACGGCGAGTTGGTGGCGCGAGCAGTGCACCGCTGGCGGTTCGAGTCGGTGGAGTGACGGCCGGCGAGTGACGGCCGCGGAGTGACGGCCGCTCCTACGACACCTCCGTCTCGCAGCGCAGCCTGCGGTCCGGGCCCAACTTCCGTACCGGTCCCGTCAGATGCAGCCGTGTCGTGTGGCGGGTCTCGGCGCTGGACGCGGCGAGCCGCAGTTCCAGGTCGCCCGGCTCCACGATCCTCCTGCCCCTGCGGTCGGTGAAGGCGGACAGGTCCGTGTGGAAGCGGAAGGTGACCCGGCGGGACTCGCCCGGGGCCAACTCCACTCGCCGGTAGCCGATCAGGCGGACGTCCGGGCGGGTCACCGAGGCGACCGGGTCGTGCAGATACAGCTGGACCACCTCGGCGCCCGCGCGGTCCCCGGTGTTGCGGACGGTGACGGCGAGGTCGTAGGAGCCGTCGGTGGAGATGTCCGGGGCCGAGCCCTCGACGTCCTCCCACGCGAACTCCGTGTAGGAGCGGCCGTGTCCGAAGGCGTACAGCGGGGTCGGGTCCAGGTTGCTGACCTCGCCCGCGAGGCCGAGCGGCGGCTGGAGGTAGGTCCAGGGCTGGCCGCCGGGCACCTGCGGGACGCTCACCGGGAGGCGGCCCGAGGGGTTCACCCGGCCCGAGAGGACCCCGGCGAGCGCCGGGCCGCCCTCCTCGCCAGGGAAGAACGCCTGGACGACCGCGCCGAGCCGGCCCTGCCAGCGGCCGAGCGCGTAGGGGCGGCCGGTGAGCAGGACGAGGACGACCGGGACGCCGGTCGCCACCAGGGCGTCCAGCAACTCGCCCTGGACGCCCGGGAGTCGCAGGTCCGTCACATCGCAGCCCTCGCCCGAGGTGCCCCGGCCGAACAGGCCCGCCCGGTCGCCGAGCACCGCCACGCAGACGTCCGCCTCGGCCGTGCGGGCCACCGCCTCCTCGAAGCCTCCGGTGTCCGGGGCGTCGACCCCGCAGCCCTCGGTGAACGTCACCTTGGCGTCCGGGAGTTCGGCGCGCAGGGCGTCCAGGACCGTCGGGATCTCGATGCCCGTCGGGACGTCCGGGTGGTGGGTGAGCACATGGGACGGGAACGAGTAGCAGCCGAGCATCGCCAGCGCGTCGGCGGCGCGGGGGCCGACGACCGCGATCCGGGTGTCCGGGGCGAGCGGGAGCAGACCGTCCGGGTTGTCGAGCAGGACCACCGACTCCTCGGCGAGGCGACGGGCCAGCGCCCGGTTCGCCGTCGAGTCGAGGTCGATCCGGCCGGTGGGCTCCGGGTCCCAGTCCTCGTCCAGCAGGCCCAGCTCGCACTTCTGGAGCAGCACCCGGCGGGCCGCCCGGTCGATCAGGTCCTCGGGGACCTCCCCGGCCCGGACCGCCTCGACGAGCGGACGGCCGTAGCACTTCACCGTGGGCAGTTCGACGTCCAGCCCCGCCTCCAGGGCCGCGCGGGCCGCGCCCGCCTCGCTGTCGGCGACCCGGTGCTGGGTCTGGAGGAACCCGACGCCGAAGTAGTCGGCGACGACCGTGCCGGTGAACTCCCAGTCCCCGCGCAGGAGTTCGGTCAGCAGTCCGGGATCGGCGGAGGCCGGCACGCCGTCGGTGTCGGTGTACGCGGCCATCACCGAGCGCGCCCCGCCCTCGCGCAGCGCGAACTCGAAGGGCGGCAGGGTGATGTCGGCGAACTCCCGCACCCCGGCCCGTACCGGCGCGAGGTTGCGGGCGCCCGCCGAGGAGGCGTACCCGGCGAAGTGCTTGAGCGTGGCGACGATCCCGGCCCGCTCCAGACCCCGCACGTATGCGGCGCCGATCGTGCCCACCAGGTACGGGTCCTCGCCGATCGTCTCCTCGACCCGCCCCCAGCGCGGGTCGCGGACGACGTCCAGAACGGGGGCCAGGCCCTGGTGGACGCCGACCGTACGCAGGTCGCGGCCGATGGCGCCGGCCATCTCCTCGACCAGTTCGGCGTCCCAGCTCGCACCCCAGGCGAGCGGGACCGGATAGGCGGTCGCCCGCCAGGTGGTGAAGCCGGCCAGACACTCCTCGTGGGCCAGCGCGGGGATGCCGAAACGGCCCGCCTCCGCGATTCGGCGCTGGGCGCGGGCCAGTGCCTGCGCGCCCAGCGCCGGGTCCACGGGGGCGGTGCCGAAGGGGCGGGTCAGCTGGCCGAGACCCCGGGTGATCAGCTCGTCCCAGTCGTACTCGGCGGTCATCTCGCGTTGCAGGGGAGCGACGCCGTCCCCGTCCGTGCTGGCGCCCACCCACACGCCGTACAGCTGGGCGGTCTTCTCCTCCAGGGTCATCCGGGAGAGCAGGTCGTCGACGCGGGCGGCGGCGGTCAGGGCGGGGTCACGCCAGGGCGCGGTGGTCATGTAACTCCTGTCGGGCTCGACTGTCGGGTCGACGACCTTCGCGAATGTTTCGATGTTAAATCCGAATGTTTTGGGAACCTAGGGCCGTCAGGAGGGTTCGTCAAGAGGTCTCGCAGGGATACGATCGCCGCCATGACACCCCCGGAGCCCGCTGAAACCCGGACGACTTCCCCTGCGGTGGGGCGGTCGCAGCAGACCGCGACCCTCGCCGAGATCGCTCGGGAGGCCGGCGTATCGGCGCCGACAGTTTCGAAGGTCCTCAACGGCAGGGCCGATGTCGCGCCCGCGACCCGTGCCCGCGTCGAGGACCTGCTGCGTGCGCACGGCTACCGGCGCCGGCGCGCCGAGGCGAGCCGTTCGCCCCTGATCGACCTGGTCTTCCACGAGTTGGAGAGCGCATGGGCGATGGAGGTGATCCGGGGTGTGGAGAACGTGGCCCGGGACGCCGGGCTCAGCGTGGTGCTGAGCGAGAGCGCGGGACGGCTCACCCCCGGCCGTACCTGGGCCGACCAGGTCGCCGCCCGTCGCCCCTACGGCGTGGTCCTCGTGCTGTCCGGGCTCGACGAGTCCCAGCGCGCGCTGCTGGGCAGCAGGTCGATCCCGTTCGTGGTGATGGACCCGGCCGGCGATCCGGGCGCCGACGTGCCCTCGATCGGTGCCACCAACTGGCAGGGCGGGCTCGCCGCCACCCGGCACCTGGTCGACCTCGGGCACCGGCGGATCGGCGCGATCACCGGGCCCTCCCGGATGATGTGCAGCCGCGCCCGCGTCGACGGCTACCGGGCCGCCCTGGAGACCGCCGGGCTGCCGGTCGACCCCGGGCTGATCATGCCCGGCGACTTCCACCACGAGACCGGCTACCGCCGGGGCCTGGAACTGCTGCGCCGCCCGGACCGGCCCACCGCGGTCTTCGCCGGCAACGACCTCCAGGCGCTCGGCCTGTACGAGGCCGCGCGCGAGCTGGGGCTGCGCATCCCGGAGGACCTGAGCGTGGTCGGGTTCGACGACCTGCCGGTGGCGCGCTGGGTGGGGCCGCCGCTGACGACGGTCCGGCAACCCCTGACCGAGATGGCCGAGGCCGCCGCCAAGCTGGTCCTCGACCTGGGCCGCGACGCCGACACCCCGGCGGCGACACGAGTCGAACTGGCAACAAGCCTGGTGGTCCGCAGCAGCACGGGGTCGCCTCCGGCGGGGTGAGCGGGGTGCCGTGACGGGGTGGGTTGGTGGGCCCGGGTGCTGGTGTGGGCGGTGAGTCGGGGCGCCGGGGGTGGAAGGGGCCGCTCGGGGTGGGTCTGTGCTGACTCCGGCGACCGGTTTGCAGGGGGCGCTTTCCGCGGCCCGGCGCGGCGCGGCGCGGCATGCCGTGGGGGTCTGCCCCGACAGGGCCGTGCTGCCTCCCGCGGTCGGTGTGCCGTATCGGCGGCGCTTTCCGCGACGCGGTCGGTGTCCTGCGGCAGGTCGGAGCGGTGTCGCGCTGAGGAGGAGAGGGCCTGGTCGGGCCGCCCGCGGCCGCAACCGGCCTCCTCGCACGCACCCCTCTCCGAAGCCAGTCGGATGTGTGACCGAAACTTTCGGCGGGCCATTCGGACGCCCGCCATCCCCCGTGACACCGGGATGAGAAGTCTGAGAATTTCCGAAGTAATGGGGTCTCGAGGTTCCTGCCCGTAATAATTCGGACTTACGTTCTTGCCCGTGACGGGACAGAACGGGGACGGGGACGCCGGGAGAAGACCAGGTCGGCGGCCGGGGGTGTGGAAGGTCGCCGGCCTCGCTTTCGCGGGTCTGCTGGTGGTGGGCGCGGGGGCGGCCGGCTGGGCCTACTGGCATCTCAACAACAACATCAAGAGCGTCGACATCAACACCGCGCTCGGCGACGACCGACCCCCCAGGGCAACCCCGTCCACCGAGCCCTCCGCCACGACGGCCGCCCTCCCCACCGAGGCGGTCAACATCCTGGTCCTCGGCTCCGACTCACGCAGCGGCAAGGAGAACAAGGCGCTCGGCGGCGGCGACAGCACCGGCGCCCGCTCCGACACCGCGATGGTCGTGCACGTCGACGCCGGACGCACCGGGGCCACGATCGTCAGCATCCCCCGCGACACCCTCGTCACCCGCCCCTCCTGCCCCCTCAAGAGCGGCGGCTCCTCGGCGGTGGCGTACGGCGCGATGTTCAACAGCGCCTACTCGGTGGGCGGTCCGGTGTGCGCCGTGAAGACCGTCGAGTCGCTCACCGACATCCGCATGGACCACTACCTGGAGATCGACTTCTCCGGCTTCGCGAAGCTGGTGAACGCCCTCGGCGGGGTCACGGTCACCACGGACGAGGACATCGACGACGACGACAGCCACCTGCACCTGAAGGCGGGCACCCACCACCTGGACGGCAAGACGGCCCTCGCGCTCGCCCGCACCCGGCACGGCATAGGCGACGGCAGCGACCTGGGCCGCATAGGCCTCCAGCAGACCCTCGTGAAGGCCCTGCTGGAGCAGATGGCCTCCACGAACCTCCTGACCAGCCCCACCAGGCTGTACACCGTCGCCGACGCGATCACCGGCAGCATCACCACCGACACCGGTCTCGCCTCCCTGTCCGATCTCATCGACCTGGGCGAGAGCCTGAAGGGCCTGCCGAGCGGCGAGGTGCGGACGGTGACCATGCCGGTGGTGCCCGCGCCCTCGAACCCCAACCGGGTGGTGGCCGAGGAGCCCGCCGCGAGCAAGCTCTGGAAGTCCCTCCGCTGAACTCTCACGGAGTTCCCGCCGGGTTCCCGCTGACGTGTGCACCGAAAAAACTGGATGACTGCTGCAACCAGCGCGCGTCCAGTGATGTCTGTTGCGGTGACCACATTGCAGTAACCAGGGGGAAACACAGATGTCCAACTCGCGTGCGTACAAAGCCTGGTCCGTACCGCTGATCGCCGGAGTGCTCGCACTCGGCGGCATCCCCGCCCTCGCCGGCAGCGCCTCGGCGGCCGAGTCGAAGGCCGTCCAGGACGACTTCAACGGCGACGGCTACAAGGACCTCGCCGTCGGCGCCCCGATCGCCACCATCGGCGGCAAGAAGGGGGCGGGCTACGTCACCGTCATGTACGGCGGCCCGCACGGCCTGACCAAGGACAGCCGCACCGTCATCAGCCGCTCGACCAGCGGCATCCCGGGCGATCCCACCGCGGGCGAGAACTTCGGCCACCAGCTGTCCACGGGGGACCTGGACGGCGACGGCCGCACCGACCTGATCATCGGGACGGCGGCCTCGAACCGGGACGCGGTCGTCGTCTGGGGATCCAAGGAGGGCCTGTCCGGCGCGGTGTCGGTGCCCGCGGCCACCACCCAGGCGGGCGACTTCGACGGCGACAGCTGGCCGGACCTGGTCCTGTTCCGCGGCGGCCGTGCCCCGGGCGACGACCCGCTCGGCACCGAGGCCACCATCTGGCGGGGCCCCATCTCCCGGGACGGGAAGCCGACCGCCAAGCAGGACTTCGGCTCGCCCAAGGTGGAGCCCTACGACGTGATGTACGCGAACGCCGGGGACGTCAACGGCGACGGCCGCGACGACCTCGCGCTGACCGTCTACATCGGCGAGGGCGGCGTCGGCTCCCAGCTGTACCTGGCCAACGCCTCCGGAGGCTTCACCTACGCCGACTCCCCCCAGGGCAGCGGCCAGGTGGCCTTCGGCGACGTCAACGGCGACGGATTCGACGACGTCGTCCGGGGCGTCCCCGACGACTCCTCGGTCACCGTGGCACTCGGCTCGGCCTCCGGTCTGAAGCCGGCGTCGACCTGGAAGTCGTACAGCCAGGACACCGCGGGAGTCCCGGGCGCCAAGGAGGGGGACGACCGCTTCGGCGACGCGGTGGCCGCCGGTGACGTCAACCACGACGGTTACGCCGACGTGGCCGTGGGCTCGCCCGGTGAGAAGCTCGGCGACAAGCAGGGCGCCGGCATGGTCAACGTCCTCTACGGCGGTCGCGGCGGTCTGACCGGCACGGGTGCCCAGGGCTTCACCCAGGACACCGACGGCGTCCCCGGGGCAGTGGAGTCGGGCGACCAGTTCGGTGGCGCGGTCAGCGTCCTCGACATCAACGGCAACGCCTATGCGGACCTCGCGGCGGGGGCGCCCGGCGAGAACGGGGTCGAGGGCGCGAACGCCGGCGAAGGCGCGGTCTGGTCGCTGCGCGGGCGTCCGACCGGCATCGTGACGGACGCCGCGTTCACCTTCGGACCCCGCACGGTCGGTGCCCCGGTCGAGCGGGCGACCTTCGGCGGCTCGCTGTCGTAGCAGGTCAGGACGATGATGAAGGGCCCGGGAAAAATTCTCCGAAGAAATCCGCGGAGTCTGTCGATCCCGGGCCCTTCCGATCGACGCACTGGTGAGAGGCCGGGAAGGACCGGCCCCGCAGCGACCGAGGAGTCACCATGCCGCGTTACCTGTCGATGGTCCAGATCGACGAGAAGACCGCCCCCGCCGAGGGTCCCTCCGAAGCCCTGATGCAGCGCATGGGCGAGCTGATCGAGGAGATGACGAAGGCCGGGGTGCTGCTGGACACCGCCGGACTGACGCCGACCGCGCAGGGCGCCCGGGTCCGCTGGGAGAAGGGCGAGCTGTCGGTGACCGACGGGCCCTTCACCGAGGCCAAGGAGGTCGTCGGCGGGTACGCGATCGTGCAGGCCAAGGACATGGCCGAGGCGATCGAGTGGACCAAGCGCTTCCTGAAGGTCCACGAGGAGCACTGGACGGTCACCTGCGAGGTGCGGGAGATCGCGGAGGGCTGAGCCGCCTTCCTTGGCTCGGGGACCGCACGGGTGTCGAATGGGGGGCTGTGACCACCTCACAGCCCTCCCGCACCGACGCCCGCACCTCCGTCGAGACCGTCTTCCGTCTGGAGTCGCCCCGGATCATCGCCGGCGTCACCCGGGTCGTCCGGGACGTCGGCATCGCCGAGGAACTCGCCCAGGACGCGCTGGTCGCGGCGCTGGAGCAGTGGCCGCGCGACGGCGTCCCGGACAACCCGGGCGCCTGGCTCATGGCCATCGCGCGGCGCAAGGCCGTGGACCTGGTCCGGCGCCGCGAGAACTACGCCCGCAAGCTGGCCGAGATCGGCCGGGACCTGTCGGAGACCGCCCCGCCCGAGGAGCCGTCCGACCCCGAGGACATCGACGACGACCTGCTCAGGCTCGTCTTCACCACCTGTCACCCGGTGCTGTCCGCGGAGGCCCGCACCGCGCTCACCCTGCGCCTGCTCGGCGGCCTCACCACCCCCGAGATCGCCCGCGCGTTCCTGGTCCCGGAGGCCACGGTCGCCCAGCGCATCGTGCGCGCCAAGCGGACCCTCGCCACGAAGAACATCGCCTTCGAGGTGCCGTACGGCCCCGACCGCGAGGCCCGCCTGGGCTCGGTCCTGGACGTCATCTACCTGATCTTCAACGAGGGCTACGCGGCCACCGCGGGCGACGACTGGCTGCGCCCCTCCCTGTGCGAGGACGCCCTGCGCCTGGCCCGGCTGCTGTCCGCCCTGATGCCCAAGGAACCCGAAGTGCACGGCCTGGCGGCCCTGTTGGAGTTCCAGGCCTCCCGGACGGCCGCCCGCACCGGACCGCGCGGCGAACCCGTCCTCCTCAAGGACCAGAACCGCAGCCGCTGGAACCGCATGCTCGTCGCCCGCGGCATCAAGGCCCTGTCCCGCGCCGAGGCCACTGCCGTCGGCGTCCCCGGCCCCTACGTCCTCCAGGCGGGCATCGCCGCCTGCCACGCGCACGCGTACTCCTACGAGGAGACCGACTGGCGGGCGATCGCCACCCTCTACGCCCTGCTCGCCGCCCGCGCCCCCTCCCCGGTCGTCGAACTCAACCGCGCGGTCGCCGTCTCCATGGCCGAGGGCCCGGCCCCGGCCCTGGAGATCGTCGACGCGCTCACCGGCGAACCCGCCTTGCACGACTACCACTTGCTGCCGAGCGTCCGCGGCGACCTCCTCGCCCGCCTCGGCCGTACGACGGAGGCCCGGGCCGAGTTCGAACGCGCGGCCGCGCTGACGCGCAACGAGCGCGAGCGTGAGCTGCTCCTGGAGCGGGCCAGGGGATGCGGATCGTGACCTGAAGCGGATCGTGACCTGAAGCGGATCTTGACCTGAATTCGCACAGGTGTTTACGAGTAACTCGGTTCCCTCGCGTTTCCTTGCGAATTAAAGTGACACGGCCCCCTGTACGGGGGCTGTGACATCCCATGGGGGGACGACAACTTGAGACAGACCATGCGCCGCCGTGCCGCGGCGCTCGCGACCGCGACGGCCCTCGCCGCGGTGGGCGCCCTGGCCGCCGCACCCGGCGCCACCGCCGACGACGCGGGCCCCTGGCCCGGCACCGAGGGCCGCATCCTGACCGACGGGCCGGTGCTCGTCGACACCGCCACCGGCAAGCAGACCGCCGTGCCCAACACCGCCGGCTGGTACGCCGCCTGGGCCCCGGACGGCAGCCGGCTGGTCACCTCCTGGAGCCAGATCACCAGCATCCGCCCCAGCGGCGGCTCGAAGTTCGACCTGCCCTGGGCCGAGGGCATGCGCTCCAGCGCCCAGTACCAGGACCTCGCCTTCTGGTGGGGCGGCCGTTACGTCGTCTTCTCCACCGGCGGCCAGCTCGCCTACGGCCCCTCCGACGCCTCCTGGGCACCCCGCCCCCTGCTGTCGTCGGCCCTGGAGCCGTCCACCGTCTGCGACACCGACCCGACGGTGAGCCCGTCCGGCAAGGTCGCCTTCGAACGCCGTATCAACTACGGCTGCTACGACAACGCGGGCGTGTACGTCTACGACCCGACGGCCAAGACGGTCAAGCGGGTCCTCGCCGACGCCGGGCAGCCCGCCTACTCGCCCGACGGCACCAAGCTGGCCTTCGTCCGCAAGGACGCCGACGGCAAGCAGCAGATCTTCACGGCCAAGGCCGACGGCACCGGCGTCCAGCAGCTCACCACCGGCCCGGGCTACGTCGCCAACCCGTCCTGGTCGCCCACCGGCAAGCGCATCGTCTTCGACGCGCACACCACGGGCGACAGCTCCGATGTGCAGACCACCGAGTACGCCGACGTGGCCACCGGTGAGCGCACGGCCGTCCCGGGCACCCCGCAGGGCAGCAACCCGAGCTGGCAGCCGCTGCGCAAGAACGACACCGCCCGGATCTGGGGTTCCGGCAGCACCCCGACCCCCGTCGCGGCCTCCCGCTGGACCTGGAACAAGGTCGGACAGCACGTCCCGGGCCTGATGGACGCCAAGGCGGCCGTGCTGACCAACCAGGACAGCACCGCGTACGCGCTGACCGCGCCCGCGCTGGCCGGCAAGAAGCAGGGGCCGGTCCTGGCCACCCCGAAGGGCGGACTGTCGGCGGCGGTGAAGGCCGAGCTGAAGCGGGTGCTGAAGCGGGGCGCCAACGTCTATCTCCTCGGCAACACGTCCGTGCTGAGCTCCGCGGTCACCTCCCAGGTGAAGGCCCTCGGCTTCACGCCCAAGCGGCTGACCGGCGCGGACCGCTTCGCCACCTCGGTGGCCGTGGCCAAGACGATCACCACCAGCCCGAAGTACGTGTTCCTGGCCTCGGGCACCGACGCCTACGCGTCCCTCCCGGCGGCCGCCGCGGCCGGCGCCGACGGCACGGGCAGCGCGGGCGGTCTGGTCCTCACCAACGGCAAGTCGCTGACGTCGTCGGTGAAGTCGTACCTCAACGGTCTGAATCCCAACAAGACCATGGTCATCCCGGTGGGTGCGGACGCCCGGTACGCGCTGACCCACACCAACTTCTCCCGGTGGCCCTCCACGTACTCGTACTACCCGATCTCGGGGAAGACGAGGGCGGCCCTCTCGGTGGCCGTCGCCAAGTTCTGGTGGACCACGCCGAGCAACGTGGCGCTCGCCTACTCCAGTTCCTGGCGCGACGGGCTGTCGGCGGCCGGGGCGATGAACGTCTTCGGGCCGGTGCTGTGGACTTCCCGCGCCTCTCTCTCGTCCGAGGTGACGAGCTATCTGCTGCGTGAGTCCGCGAGCACCAACACCGTGGTCGCCTTCGGCGGTACGGGCAACCTCTCGGCGAGCACCCTCGCTTCGGCGGGCGCCTCGGTCGCCGCGAACAGCGCCCAGGTCGTCTACACGCCGTTCCGCAACGGCGACGAGCCGGCGAGCAGCCGTGCCGCCGCCCTGCGCACCGGCGGCGACGCGACCCTGAACGCCACCGCGGCCCGGACCGGCCCGGTCGGCGCCGACCCGCACCTGGAGTCGCTCAGGACGGTCCAGCACCAGTGACGGCCCTCGCGGGGGCGCCGACCAGCATGGTCGGCGCCCCCGCGACCCGCGTCAGGAACACCGTCACCGCGTTCGTGCCCTGCGGCTTCGGCAGCGCCTTGCGCCGCAGCTCCTCCGGCTCGACGGCCGACCCGCGCTTCTTCACGGTCAGGATCCCGACCTCCCGCGCCCGCAGCAGCGCCTTCAACTTCTTCACGTTGAAGGGGAGTTGGTCGGTGATCTCGTACGCCGTCGCGTACGGCGTCGCACGCAGGACGTCCGCGGTGACGTAGGCGATGGTCGGGTCGATCAGCCCGCCGTCGAGCTCCTCGGCCGCCTCGGCGACCAGATGGGCCCGGATCACGGCACCGTCCGGCTCGTACAAGTACCGCCCCACGGAACGGACTTCGGGATCGGGGAGCCCCCGGCCCAGCAGGGTCCGCGGTCCCGGCAGCAGGGTGGCCCGTACGGCGCCCGGGGTGCCGCCGAACCACAGCACGGCCTCCTTCACGTCCCCGCCGTCGGAGATCCACTCCGCCTCGGCCTCCTCGGGCACCGCCTCGTGCGGGATGCCGGGGGCCACCTTCAGTGCCGCGTGCGGGGCCCCGAGGGCCGCCCGGACGGCCCAGGAGAGCGGGGGCGAGTAGGCCTCCGGGTCGAAGATGCGCCCGCGTTTCGTGGAGCGCCGGGCCGGGTCCACGAACACGGCGTCGTACGCGGCCGTGTCGACCTCCGTGACGTCCGCCTCCCGCACCTCGATCAGCTCGGCGAGCCCCAGCGCGTCCGCGTTCGCCCGCGCGGTCGCCGCGGTCAGCGGGTCCCGGTCCACCGCGAGGACCCGGATCCCGGCCCGGGCCAGGGCGATCGCGTCCCCGCCGATCCCGCAGCACAGGTCGGCGACGGAGGTCACCCCCATCGCCCGGAAGCGCTCGGCCCGGTAGGTCGCGACACTCGCCCGCGTCGACTGCTCCACCCCGTTCGGCGTGAAGAACATCCGCCCCGCGTCCTCGGCCCCGAACTTCGCCACCGCCCGCTGCCGCAGCCGCGCCTGGCCGAGCGCGGCGGAGACCAGTTCGGCCGGGTGCTCGCGGCGCAGCCGGGTGGCGACGGCGAGTTCGTCGGCGGGGGCGGTGCCGCGCACGGAGTCGAGGAGGGCGCGGCCCTCGGGGGTGAGGAGGGGGGCGAGGTCGTTCACCGGGTCATTGTGGGCCAGTCGGTGGACGGCGTGCTCGCCGGTGGCGGTGTCGCCCCGGGACCAAGGGGGTGCCCTGCGAGGATCCGGCCCATGCGAACGGTGGGACAAAAGTATAAAAACAGTGCATTCATGGTGCCGATCCGCAGCGGGCTCGTCCTCCTGGCCGTGGCCGCCCTGGTCGCCGGCTGTGCCGAGCGGACCGGAACCGGCTCCCGGCACCCGCAGTCCGGCACCCGGGCAGGTCAACCCCTGAAGGCGCCTCCGGCCCCCGCCGCCGACCTCGCCGACGTCCAGGCCGACAAGACCCGCATTCGCGCCGCCGAGTTCCGCGCCGAACAGGCCCGCACCGCCGCCGCCAGGCGCTGGGGCCTGAAGCGGGTCCCGCTCACGGCACCGCCGGCCCCCGCGCAGAAGCCCCGCATCACCACCCGCCGGGGCTTCGAGGTCGACGGCCACGAGGAGGACGGGCTCCCACCGGTCTTCACCACGATCCCCACCGACCGGAAGATCGTCTTCCTGACCATCGACGACGGCGCCGAGAAGGACCCCGCGTTCCTGCGGATGACGACCGAGCTGAACCTGCCGTACACCGCCTTCCTCAGCGACTACCTGATCAGGAACGACTACGGCTACTTCGCGAGGATGCGGGACCGCGGGGTGGCGCTCAACAACCACACCCTCCACCACCCCTACCTGCCCGCACTGTCGTACGCCCGCCAGAAGCGCGAGATCTGCGGGATGCAGGACGTCATCGAGAGGCGCTACGGCACCCGGCCCCGGCTCTTCCGCCCGCCCTACGGCAACTACGACGAGGACACCCTGCGCGCGGCGAAGTCCTGCGGGGTGCGGTACGCGCCGATCTGGAACGAGGAGGTCTTCGCCGACCACTGGGAGTACCGCGAGACGGATCAGCGGATCCACCCCGGCGACATCGTGCTCAGCCACTTCCGGGGCCGGTCGGACGGCAAGGGCACCATGCCCGACATGGTCCGCCGCTTCCTGGACAAGGTCACGGCCGAGGGGTACGCCGTCGCACGCCTGGAGGACTACCTGTGAGACCGCGGGCCCTGGTCGCCGCAGGGCTGGCGGCCGCACTGCTCACCGGGTGCGCCCAGTCCGTCGACCCCATCGAACGGCTGGGCCGCAAGGCCGCCCAGCGCGTGGGCTCCTACGGCCCGCCCGGCGCCGACGGACGGCCGTACCGCCACTGGGGCCTCACCGCCCCGCTGCCCCCGCGGCCTCCCGCGCACCCGGTCCCGATGGACCGGGGCGGCCCGCTCCCGGTGGTGAAGCGGGTGCCCACACCCGACAAGGTCGTCTTCCTCACCTACGACGACGGCGCCGAGCGGGACCCGCGCTTCGTCGACCTGGTCCGTGAACTGCGGCTCCCGGTCAGCATGTTCCTCACCAACAGCGTGGTCGGTCCCGGGTACGGCCACTTCGCCCGCCTCCAGTCGGTCGGCGCGAGCATCCAGAACCACACCCTCGACCACCCCGCCCTGCGCGGCCTGCCCTACGCGGGCCAGCGCGCCGAGATCTGCGGCCAGCAGGAGAAACTCCACGCCCGCTTCGGAATCCGCCCCCGCCTGTTCCGCCCGCCCTACGGCACGTACGACACCACGACCCGCCACGCGGCGACCGACTGCGGCCTCTCCGCGCTCGTCCTGTGGAGCGTCTCGGTACAGGGCCATGCGGTGGAGCACCCGCTGCGCCCGGGGGACATCGTCGCGGTGGCCTCGGGCGAGGAACAGGGCCCAAGCCTGACGCAACGCACGACGACGGTGCTGAGGGAGATCGAGCGGCGGGGCCTGACGGTGGGAAAGCTGGAGGACTACCTGTAGCAAATTCAGCCTGTCCGGCGTTTGAGGACGAGGCCCCTAGGGGCCGAAGCGGGGGTCTGGGGGCGGCAGCCCCCAGGGACGGACGCCCTACCCACCCGCACCCGATCCGGTACAGCCAGCGCAGCGAATTGGCACTCCGCTTGACCGAGTGCTAATCGCGGTCATAGTCTCGGCTCTGGCACTCCGCAGGTGAGAGTGCCAACACAGCGACGGGCAGGTCCGGCACCCGCGACGACGGATCCACCTGGTCGCCACCTCAGACAGTTAACCCCGTGAGATCTCCGAAGGGGGAGGTCGGATCGTGACGACCACCAGCTCCAAGGTTGCCATCAAGCCGCTCGAGGACCGCATCGTGGTCCAGCCGCTCGACGCCGAGCAGACCACCGCCTCTGGCCTGGTCATTCCGGACACCGCGAAGGAGAAGCCCCAGGAGGGCGTCATCCTCGCCGTGGGTCCGGGCCGCTTCGAGAACGGCGAGCGCCTGCCGCTCGACGTGAAGGTCGGCGACATCGTGCTGTACAGCAAGTACGGCGGCACCGAGGTGAAGTACAACGGCGAGGAGTACCTCGTCCTCTCGTCCCGCGACGTGCTCGCGGTCATCGAGAAGTAAGACACCTCAAGCACATTTTTGCTTGTGAGCTGCGCCCCGGGCCCCCGCCACCATAAGAAGCCGGGCGTCTGGGGCGCAGCTCGTTTCACCCACGTTTTCCGAGAGGGCTGAACCGCTCCCATGGCGAAGATCCTGAAGTTCGACGAGGACGCCCGTCGCGCCCTCGAGCGCGGCGTCAACAAGCTTGCCGACACGGTCAAGGTGACGATCGGCCCCAAGGGCCGCAACGTCGTCATCGACAAGAAGTTCGGCGCCCCCACCATCACCAACGACGGTGTCACCATCGCCCGCGAGGTCGAGGTCGAGGACCCGTACGAGAACCTCGGCGCGCAGCTGGTGAAGGAGGTGGCGACCAAGACCAACGACATCGCGGGTGACGGCACCACCACCGCCACCGTGCTCGCCCAGGCGCTGGTGCGCGAGGGCCTGAAGAACGTCGCCGCGGGTGCCTCCCCGGCGCTGCTGAAGAAGGGCATCGACGCGGCCGTGGCCGCGGTCTCCGAGGACCTCCTCGCGACCGCCCGCCCGATCGACGAGAAGTCCGACATCGCCGCCGTGGCCGCGCTGTCCGCCCAGGACACGCAGGTCGGCGAGCTCATCGCCGAGGCCATGGACAAGGTCGGCAAGGACGGTGTCATCACCGTCGAGGAGTCCAACACCTTCGGTCTGGAGCTGGACTTCACCGAGGGCATGGCCTTCGACAAGGGCTACCTGTCCCCGTACATGGTCTCCGACCAGGAGCGTATGGAGGCCGTCCTCGACGACCCGTACATCCTGATCAACCAGGGCAAGATCTCCTCGATCCAGGACCTGCTGCCGCTGCTGGAGAAGGTCATCCAGGCGGGTGCCTCCAAGCCGCTGCTGATCATCGCCGAGGACGTCGAGGGCGAGGCCCTGTCGACCCTCGTCGTCAACAAGATCCGCGGCACCTTCAACGCGGTCGCCGTCAAGGCCCCCGGCTTCGGTGACCGTCGCAAGGCGATGCTCCAGGACATGGCGACGCTGACCGGCGCCGAGGTCATCTCCGAGGAGGTCGGCCTCAAGCTCGACCAGGTCGGCCTTGACGTGCTGGGCACCGCCCGCCGTGTCACGGTCACCAAGGACGACACCACGATCGTCGACGGCGCCGGTGACTCCGCCGCCGTCCAGGGCCGTGTCGCCCAGATCAAGGCCGAGATCGAGAACACCGACTCCGACTGGGACCGCGAGAAGCTCCAGGAGCGCCTCGCGAAGCTGGCCGGCGGCGTGTGCGTGATCAAGGTCGGCGCCGCCACCGAGGTGGAGCTGAAGGAGAAGAAGCACCGTCTGGAGGACGCTATCTCCGCGACCCGCGCCGCGGTCGAGGAGGGCATCGTCTCCGGTGGTGGCTCCGCTCTGGTCCACGCCGCCAAGGTGCTCGAGGGCGGCCTCGGCAAGACCGGCGACGAGGCCACCGGTGTCGCCGTCGTCCGCAAGGCCGTCGTCGAGCCGCTGCGCTGGATCGCCGAGAACGCGGGCCTGGAGGGCTACGTCATCACCTCCAAGGTCGCCGAGCTCGACAAGGGCCAGGGCTTCAACGCCGCGACCGGCGAGTACGGCGACCTGGTCAAGGCCGGCGTCATCGACCCGGTCAAGGTCACCCGCTCCGCCCTGGAGAACGCCGCCTCCATCGCCTCCCTCCTCCTGACGACCGAGACCCTGGTCGTCGAGAAGAAGGAAGAGGAGGAGCCGGCCGCCGCCGGGCACGGCCACGGCCACGCCCACTGAGCGCACCGCTCGTAAGGAGGCCCCCGTTCTCCCCGCGTCGCGCGGAGAACGGGGGCTTTCCCCTTCGCGGGTCACCGGCTCCCCGTGCTCAGTCCCCGAGCACCCCGAGCTGCTCCATCAGCCCCGCCCGGTCGTACTCCCACCATCCCTCGCAGATCCTGCCGTCCCGGAACCGGTGCCAGGTGGTCCCGGTCATCGTGACGTTCTGCCCGGTCGCCGGGATGCCCACGAAGTCGCCGGTGTGCTTCCCGGCCCACGCCCAGCGGGTGCACACCCGGTCGTCCTGGGCGATCTGGTCGTCCACCCGGAAGCTGAAGACGAAGGCCCGCCGCCACCCTTCGTACTCCTCCCGGGCGCCCGCCAGCCGGAGATCCTCGGCGTTGGCGGGGTCGTGATCGAGGTAGTCCTCGTGGAACCGCTCGAACAGCTCCGCGGTCCCGCTGCGCCCGGCCCGCTCGAAGAACTCCCGGGCGACGACCGCGTTCAGCCGCTCGTCCCGCACCACGTCGAGGTCCATGAAGGTGGGCGGCGCGTCGCACAGCGCGACCATCTCCTGGGCGATCCGCTCGGTCTCCGGCAGCCCGGAGTTGCGCATCGCCTCCTCGTACGACGGGAACTCCACGATCTCCACGAAGTGCGACGCGTCGGCCCGGTCCTTCCCGATGGTGGCGTGCGTCGCCGTCCGCTTTCCGTTGGTCTGCTCGACCCAGCTGTCCAAGAGCCGGTTCATCTCGTCGAACCGGCTGGTCCTGCAGTCGATGAGCTGTACGAAGGTCATGCCACACCGCCTCCGGCCCCCCTGGGTCCGGTTGGGACGTCACCATTGTCCGCCCTGGGGTGTCTTGGCGTCATGCGGTGACGGGGGAAGTGAGAGGCCCCCGCGCCTCTACTGCGGCCCGTACTTCCGTCCCGTCCTCGACGAGACCCCGCCCAGCAACCCCCTGGGGGTCACCTTCACCAACCCCATGAGGGCCTTGTAGCGGGGGTCGGGGATCGACAGGGTCTTGCCGCGGGCCAGGTCGCTCAGGGCCGCCGCGACCAGCTTGTCCGCATCGAGCCACATCCAGTTCGGGATGTTGTCCGTGCCCATCCCCGCCCGCTGGTGGAACTCGGTGCGGACGAAGCCGGGGCACAGGGCCATCAGGCGTACGCCGGTGCCCGCAAGGTCCTTCGCCACGCCCTGGGTGAACTGCACGACCCACGCCTTCGAGGCGCCGTAGGTCCCGCGAGGCACGAACGCGGCCACCGAGGCGACGTTCACGACACCCCCGCGCCCCCGCTCCCGCATCGCCTCCGACGCCGCCGACGTCAGTCGCAGCACCGCCTCGCAGTGCACCTTGAGCATCTTCAGCTCGTCGGCCATGGAGACGTCGAGATAGCGGCCCTTGTTGCCGAAGCCGGCGTTGTTGATCAGCAGGTCGACGGGGGCTCTGCGGTCGGAGAGGCGGGCGGCGACCGTCTCGATGCCGTCGTCCGTGGCGAGGTCGGCGGTGCGGACCTCCACCTCGACGCCGTGCCGGTCGTGGAGTTCGGTCGCCTGCTCCTGGAGCCGCTTGGTGTCGCGGGCCACCAGCACCAGGTTGTGCCCGTCGGACGCGAGCCGTCGTGCGAACGCGGCACCGATGCCCGCGGTCGATCCCGTAATCAATGCCGTTGTCATGGCGCAAGGTTAATGACCGGCACCGACAGCGCCCGCGTCCCCGGGGCCCGCCCGTCGCCGTACCGCGCGCACCACTCGAAACCATTAGGGCAGCCGTCGCTTTCGGCGTCACGTCAAAGCGCCGCTTATCCTCGGACCGTGATCGAGGCCCGCCATCTCCGTGTCCTGCGCGCCGTCGCCGCCACCGGCTCCTTCTCCGCCGCGGGACGTGAACTGGGCTGCACCCAGCCCGCCGTCAGCCAGCAGATGAAGGCCCTGGAGGCATCGGTGGGCACGCCCCTGGTCGTCCGCAGCGGGCGCGAGATGCGGCTGACGCAGGCGGGCGAGGCGCTGGTGCGGCACGCCGCCGGGATCCTCGCCGGGCTCACGGCGGCCGAGGAGGAGGTCGCCGCGATCGCCGGGCTGCGGGCCGGACGGGTCCGGCTCGTGTCCTTCCCCAGCGGCAGCTCCACCCTGGTCCCCACCGCCCTCGCCGCCCTGCGCGCCGCCCACCCCGGCACCCGGGTCTCCCTGGAGGAGGCCGAACCACCGCAGTCCGTCCGCCTGTTGCGGGCGGGTGACTGCGACCTCGCGCTCGCCTTCCGCTACGAGGGGGCGGCCCTGGAGGGGGAGTGGGACGACCTCGTCGTACGGCCCCTGCTCACCGACCGGCTCGTCGCCCTAGTACCGGAGCGGCACCGGCTCGCGCGCGCGGGGTCCGTGGCCATCGGGGAGCTCGCCCGGGAGTCGTGGATCGCCGGATGCCCGCGCTGCCGGGGCCAGTTGGTCGAGGTCTGCGAGAGCGCCGGCTTCACACCCCGCATCGACTTCGCGACCGACGACTACCCGGCGGTCGTCGGCCTGGTGGGCGCCGGCCTCGGGGTCGCCGTACTGCCGCAGCTGGCGATCGAGTCCGTACGGCCACGGGGCGCGCGCACGGTGACGCTGGAACCGGCGGTCCGGCGCGAGATCGTCGCGCTCACCCTGCCCGACCTGGCCCGGGTTCCGGCCGTGGCGGCGACGCTGGACCGGCTCGCGGTCGCGGCGGGACAGAAGTAAAGAAGGGCACGCGTGCGCGTGCCCTTCTAGAAGAAACGTTCCTTCAATTGTTCGATGCGCCGCTCCCGACGGACGACGCCGACACCAGCCGGTGCCTCGCCCGTCCCATGAGCTCCTCGCGCTCGTCCTCGGTCAGCCCGCCCCACACGCCGTACGGCTCTCTCACCGCCAGCGCGTGCGCCGCGCACTGCGCGCGCACCGGGCACCTCATGCAGACCTCCTTGGCCGAGTTCTCGCGAGCGCTCCGAGCCGCACCGCGCTCGCCCTCCGGATGGAAGAAGAGCGAGCTGTCCACCCCGCGGCAGGCAGCCAGGAGCTGCCAGTCCCACAGGTCCGCGTTCGGTCCTGGAAGGCGGGAGAAATCTGCCATTGCGTGACCCCTTGTAGCCGTTCTGGGCGGATACGGTGTCCACGACCGTACATCTACGATCTAAGGAGATGAAAATATGACTCATTGCGAATCTAGCCTCAGACACCAGGAAATGGGAAGAAAAGGGTCTGAATGGGGCATGGGTTGTGATGAAACGTTGTGGGTCCGCCCTGCATGTCTGCACCGTGTCCGCGCCCTCACGTAGAGTGCCGAAGACAGTGCACAGCCCCGTAACTCTTTCGGGTGACCGTCGTTGAGAGTGCGGAGGCGGTTGAAACAACAAGTGCTCGGGCAGGCGTCCGAGACGGTCGACCGCTCAGGTGACGATTTCGTACCAGCCTGGAGGCTCAAGGTGACGTGCATCAGCTGCGGAGGGCGGCCATGACATCCGTCCTCGTCTGCGACGACTCCCCGCTTGCCCGAGAGGCGCTGCGCCGCGCGGTCGCGACCGTGCCCGGTGTCGAGCGCGTGACGACCGCGGCCAACGGCGAGGAAGTCCTCCGCCGCTGGGGTGCGGACCGTTCGGACCTGATTCTGATGGACGTACGCATGCCCGGTCTGGGCGGCGTCGAGACCGTGCGCCGGCTGCTGTCCGCCGACCCCGGCGCGCGCATCATCATGCTCACCGTCGCGGAGGACCTCGACGGGGTCGCCCTCGCGGTGGCCGCGGGAGCGCGGGGCTACCTCCACAAGGACGCCTCCCGCGCGGAGTTGCGCGCCACGGTCACCCAGGCGCTCGCCGACCCGACCTGGCGGCTCGCCCCGCGCCGGCTGCGGTCCGCCGAGATGGGCGCGGCGCCCACGCTCACGGCGCGTGAGATCCAGGTGCTCGAGGGCATGAGCCACGGGCGGTCGAACGCGGAGATCGGGCGAGAGCTCTTCCTCTCCGAGGACACCGTCAAGACGCACGCGCGGCGGCTGTTCAAGAAGCTCGGTGCGTCCGACCGGGCGCATGCGGTCGCGCTCGGGTTCCGTTGGGGCCTGGTTCGCTAGGAGCTCGGTCGGATCGGTCGTCGTATTGGTGCGGGCCCGTCGTGGCTGGTCGCGCAGTTCCCCGCGCCCCTGAAGGGGCGCGGTCGAGCGGCCTCTTCGATGCCCCGCTGCTTGTTTCGCGGCGGATGCCGCATCCTTGAGATGTGGAGTCTCTCGGGGACGAGTCGGTCGAGCGGAAGGGGAGGGCGCAGGGTATGGGTTCCGGCGCACCTGCTCATAACGCTTCGGTGCACAACAACCAGCGCGATGCCACGGATCCAACGACGCCAGGGCACCATGGACCGATGCGCGACGACGAGGCGGCTCATCCCCATGGGGCGATCGGTGCGCTCGTCCACAGCGCCGTCGAAGGGGACGAGCAGGCCACGCACGACCTGCTCGCCCATGTCCACCCCCTGGCCCTGCGGTACTGCCGCACCCGTCTGTCCCGTCTCCCGGGCGACGCCCGGCACTTCGTGGAGGACCTCGCGCAGGAGGTCTGCGTAGCCGTCCTCCTCGCCCTGCCGCGCTACCGGGACACCGGGCGCCCCTTCGAGGCGTTCGTCTTCGCCATCGCCGCCCACAAGGTCGCCGACCTCCAGCGGGCCGCCATGCGGCACCCGGGATCCACGGCGGTCCCGTCCGACGAGATGCCGGAACGCCCCGACGACTCCCTCGGCCCCGAGGAGCGCGCACTGCTCAGCAGTGACGCCGAGTGGGCCAAGAAACTCCTGGCCAACCTCCCCGAGAACCAGCGCGAGCTGTTGCTGCTGCGCATCGCGGTGGGGTTGACGGCGGAGGAGACGGGTCAGATGTTGGGAATGTCACCCGGTGCGGTCCGGGTGGCGCAGCACCGGGCGCTGAGCAGGCTGCGGGCCCTGGCCGAGCAGTAGGCGCGCTGGACAAGGGCGCGCTCCTGAACGGGCGGCGCGCCGTTTCCGTACGAACATACGAAGCCCGGAGCGGGTCCGGACCGTGGAATCGGTGGAATTTGCCACCCTTGCTTCCCGTTAGCATGGACATCCGCACCGATCAAGGCCATTGGGGAAGGTGTCATGACTGCAAACGTCGACGGAGTGCCTGACAAATTCGCGACGCTCGGGCTGACCTACGACGACGTGCTGCTGCTGCCGGGAGCGTCCGAGGTGCTCCCCAACGCGGTCGACACCTCGTCCCGCATCTCCCGCAATGTCCGGGTGAACATCCCCCTGCTGTCCGCCGCCATGGACAAGGTCACCGAGTCCCGCATGGCGATCGCGATGGCCCGCCTCGGCGGCGTCGGCGTGCTGCACCGCAACCTCTCCGTCGAGGACCAGGTCAACCAGGTCGACCTCGTGAAGCGGTCCGAGTCCGGCATGGTCACCGACCCCATCACCGTGCACCCCGAGGCGACCCTCGCCGAGGCCGACGCGCTGTGCGCCAAGTTCCGCATCAGCGGCGTCCCGGTCACCGACCCGGCCGGCAAGCTCCTCGGCATCGTCACCAACCGCGACATGGCCTTCGAGTCGGACCGCAGCCGTCAGGTGCGCGAGGTCATGACGCCGATGCCGCTGGTCACCGGCCACGTCGGCATCTCCGGCACCGACGCCATGGACCTGCTGCGCCGGCACAAGATCGAGAAGCTGCCGCTGGTCGACGACGCCGGTGTCCTCAAGGGCCTGATCACCGTCAAGGACTTCGTCAAGGCGGAGAAGTACCCCAACGCCGCCAAGGACTCCGAGGGCCGCCTCCTCGTCGGTGCCGCCGTCGGCGCCAGCCCCGAGGCCCTGGAGCGCGCCCAGGCGCTCGCCGAGGCCGGTGTGGACTTCCTGGTCGTCGACACCTCGCACGGCCACAACAGCAACGCGCTCAGCTGGATGTCCAAGATCAAGTCGAGCGTCGGCGTCGACGTCATCGGCGGCAACGTCGCCACCCGCGACGGCGCCCAGGCGCTCATCGACGCCGGTGTCGACGGCATCAAGGTCGGTGTCGGACCGGGCTCCATCTGTACGACCCGTGTCGTCGCCGGTATCGGCGTCCCGCAGGTCACCGCGATCTACGAAGCCTCCCTCGCGGCCCGCCCGGCCGGCATCCCGCTGATCGGCGACGGCGGCCTCCAGTACTCCGGCGACATCGGCAAGGCGCTCGCCGCCGGTGCCGACACCGTGATGCTGGGCTCGCTGCTGGCCGGCTGCGAGGAGTCGCCCGGCGAGCTCCAGTTCATCAACGGCAAGCAGTTCAAGTCGTACCGCGGCATGGGCTCGCTCGGTGCCATGCAGTCGCGCGGCCAGGCGAAGTCGTACTCCAAGGACCGCTACTTCCAGGCCGAGGTCGGCTCCGACGACAAGCTCGTGCCCGAGGGCATCGAGGGCCAGGTGCCCTACCGCGGCCCGCTCTCCAGCGTCCTGCACCAGCTCGTCGGCGGTCTGCGCCAGACCATGGGCTACGTGGGCGCGGCCACCATCGACGAGATGGAGTCCAAGGGCCGCTTCGTGCGGATCACCTCGGCGGGCCTCAAGGAGTCGCACCCGCACGACATCCAGATGACGGTCGAGGCGCCGAACTACAGCCGTAAGTGAGTCCTTCCTGAAGGCCACGCGCGCGTGAGGGCGGCTCCGGGAGCATCCGGGGCCGCCCTTGTCGTACCCGTCGGGGATACTGGAAGGCGCTGCAACGCATCAGGGAAAGGCCACACACGTGACTGAGATCGAGATCGGGCGCGGCAAGCGCGGCCGCCGGGCGTACGCCTTCGACGACATCGCCGTCGTCCCCAGCCGTCGTACGCGCGACCCGAAGGAGGTCTCGATCGCCTGGCAGATCGACGCCTACCGCTTCGAGCTGCCCTTCCTGGCCGCCCCCATGGACTCGGTCGTCTCCCCGGCCACCGCGATCCGCATCGGCGAGCTCGGCGGCCTCGGCGTGCTGAACCTCGAAGGCCTCTGGACGCGGCACGAGGACCCGCAGCCGCTGCTCGACGAGATCGTCGGCCTCGACTCCGAGACGGCCACCCGCCGCCTCCAGGAGATCTACTCCGCCCCCATCAAGGAGGAGCTGATCGGCGCGCGCATCAAGGAGGTGCGCGACTCCGGCGTGGTCACCGCCGCGGCGCTCTCCCCGCAGCGCACGGCGCAGTTCTCCAAGGCCGTCGTGGACGCGGGCGTGGACATCTTCGTCATCCGGGGTACGACGGTCTCGGCGGAGCACGTCTCCGGTTCGCACGAGCCGTTGAACCTGAAGCAGTTCATCTACGAGCTCGACGTCCCGGTGATCGTCGGCGGCTGCGCCACCTACACCGCGGCTCTGCACCTGATGCGCACCGGCGCGGCGGGCGTCCTGGTCGGCTTCGGCGGCGGCGCGGCCCACACCACCCGGAACGTGCTCGGCATCCAGGTGCCCATGGCGACCGCCGTGGCCGATGTCGCCGCGGCCCGCCGCGACTACATGGACGAGTCCGGCGGCCGGTACGTGCACGTGATCGCGGACGGCGGTGTCGGCTGGTCCGGCGACCTCCCCAAGGCGATCGCCTGCGGCGCGGACGCCGTGATGATGGGCTCCCCGCTGGCCCGTGCCACCGACGGTCCCGGTCGCGGCCACCACTGGGGCATGGAGGCGGTCAACGAGGAGCTGCCGCGCGGCAAGAAGGTCGACCTCGGCACGGTCGGCACCATCGAGGAGGTCCTCACCGGTCCGTCGCACATCCCGGACGGCTCGATGAACTTCTTCGGCGCGCTGAAGCGGGCGATGGCGACCACCGGGTACAGCGAGCTGAAGGAGTTCCAGCGCGTCGAGGTGACGGTGGCGGACTCGCAGCACAAGCGGTAGCGGCAGGGCTTACGGCGGCTTGAGGGCCGGTCGTCCCGGGTGGGGTGGCCGGCCTTTTGCGTGCCCGAAACGGCTGGTGGGGGCGCGTTTGGTGGGGCGGGGGCGTGCGGTTGCGTTCGGGGCGAATGTGGGCCGAACGGGCGTAGTGGGGCGGTAGTGTCCTTGATCGGCAGCCCGTTCTCTGGGCCGCCCCTTCCGAGGAACGTGTTCCGGACCCTATGACCCGGGGGCCCGGCCCGAGTTCCGATGGGCCGTCCACCGGGCATCTGGGCGGCGTCATGGAAGGGGCGCGCCTATGGGCCGTCACCGCAAGCCCACTCGCTGGGATCGGATCCGTCTGTGGATGGTGAAGTACCGGAGGAGGTGGATCTTGCGGATTTTCGGATGGTGAGCGGCCGCCCCCACGAGAACTAGGGGCGGACACTCCGTGAACCATCCAGGAGCCTGCCGCAGTGCCACCTGCGGTGGGCTCCACCTTTGTTGGTGTGATGGTGAATGGCCTTCCCTATAAGGGCTAGGGGCGGACACTCCCAATCCATCCACGAGCCTGCCGCAGCAGCCGCTGCGGCCGACCCCACCTGTCTCCGTAAGGTACCCGCGCGGCGCCCCGCTTGCCACCAGCCTCGGAGCCCGCCGCACCCACGCGCCCCCCGTCACCACCGATGCGCCGCCCCTTCGGCGGGCACCGGCAGCGTCAGAGTGCCGTCTTCCTGGCGGTGCTGAAGGCGACGTACGCGGCGATCGCGAAGAACACGAACGTCAGCGGGTCGGCGCCCGCCTTCCAGCCCTCCTGGAGGACGTCGAAATGCTGGAAGAAGAGTTCGCTGAAGCTCAGCGGAGTGTCCTTGGCGACGATCATGGCCTCGCCCACCAGCTGGCCGATGTAGACGGAGCCCAGTGACAGGACCGCGCTCGCGACCGGCAGCACGGGGTTGCGGCCACCGAGGCGCCCCGCGGCGAGGCCGACCAGGAAGCCGACGCCGACCGCCGCCCAGCCGATCTCGTGCTTGGTCAGGCCGATGATCGCGCCGTAGACACCCGCGGCGACCACGGCGGCGACGAAGGCGGCCACCAGACCGAGGCCGAGGTTGTTGCGCACCGGAGCGGGGGCGGGGACTGCCCCGTACGGGATCCCCGGTGCCTGAGGCGGAGGTACGGCGCCCGGCTGCGGGGCGTACGGAGCGCCGTCGGCCGACTGCGGGGCGGCGTCGACGGGCTGGGGCTGCGGCTGGGGCTGCTGCTCGGCGGGCTCCTGGGCAGCAGGTGGCTGGACAGGCGGAACTGACTGGGTCATGACAGAAATCCCCCCACGGGACAGAACGAGCGGAATGGTGAAGCAGAGATGTGTGCGCACAACTGTGCGACGAGTGAGGGGAGGTTAACAGGTGGGTCCGACAGAGCCACCTGCGTTTTGGCGTCAGAGGCGGTGCGCCGCCCCCGTCGGCGTGGCCCCGCGCGTGTCCAGCAGGAGCTGGGCCTTCACCGACAGGCCCTGGAGGTCGTACGTGCGGTGCTGCTGGAGCAGGATCGTCAGGTCGGCGTCGGCCGCCGCCTCGTAGAGGGAGTCCGCGCGGGGGACCGGGCGGTCCAGGACGCTCCAGGACGGCACGTGGGGGTCGTGGTAGCTGACGGAGGCGCCGAGCTCCATCAGGCGTACGGCGACCTCCTGGGCCGGGGTGGCCTGCTGGTCGGCGAGGTCGGGCTTGTAGGTGACGCCGAGCAGGAGGATCCGGGCCGCGCGGGCCGACTTGCCGTGCTCGTTGAGGAGGGCCGCGGCGCGCTGGACGACGTAACGCGGCATCTGGTCGTTGACCTGCCGGGCGAGTTCGACCATGCGCAGGGAGCGGCCGGCCCTGCTGAGGTCGCGGGGGATCGCGTGGCCGCCGACGCCGGGCCCCGGGCGGAACGCCTGGAAGCCGAACGGCTTGGTCTCGGCGCAGCGGATGACGTCCCAGAGGTCGACGCCGAGGTCGTGGCAGAGGACGGCCATCTCGTTGACGAGGGCGATGTTGACGTGGCGGTAGTTGGTCTCCAGGAGCTGGACCGTCTCCGCCTCGCGCGGGCCACGCGCGCGTACCACCTTGTCGGTGAGACGCGAGTAGAAGGCGGCCGCCGACTCGGTGCACGCCGGGGTGAGGCCGCCGATCACCTTGGGGGTGTTGGCGGGCGTGAAGTCGCGGTTGCCGGGGTCCACGCGGGTGGGCGAGTAGGCGAGGTGGAAGTCGCGGCCCGCGCGCAGGCGTGAGCCCTCTTCGAGGATCGGGCGCAGCAGGTCCTCCGTGGTGCCGGGGGGCACCGGGGACTCCAGGATCACCGTGGTGTGCGGGCGCAGGTGCGTGGCCAGGGTGCGGGCGGCCGTCTCGACCTGGCTCAGGTCCAGGCCGCCGTCCGGGCCCGCCGGAGTGGGCGCGCAGATGACCGCCGTACGGACGCGGCCGAGTTCGGCGGGGCCCGCGGCCGTCCGGAAGCCCCCCGAGAGCATCCGGCGCAGTTCGGCGGGGCTGAGGGAGCCGGGTTCGGGGCCCGTGCGGTAGCCGACCGTGGCGATGCCGGCGGCGACGGCGGCCTGGGCCAGGGGCAGTCCGTAGGGGCCGAGGCCGATCACGGCGAGATCTGCGGGCATGGCGGGGGCCGTCCTTCCCAGTAACCGAAGCGGGACAGGTGCGCAAGCCCGGTGGACTGGATGAGCGAGCGCAATGTCAGACTAGGAGTAAATATGACCGAAATACGGGATTGGTTCCGTGTGTCTTCCCGGTCGGCGGTGAGTGCAGGTGGCCTTCGGGGTACGCGCCAGTGAAAGTTGTCCACAGGCTGGGGGCGACTGGTGGCTGAAGTCGGGCGGGCCGGTCAGACTCGACAGGGGTGGGACACGTGTGAGACCGGCGTGACCGACAGCGGGAGGCAGTGGTGAGGACAGCGACACTGGGACCGGCGCAGCGCGCCGAGTCACTCGCATCGATGGCCGAGCGCGAACTGGACGTGCTGGTGGTGGGTGGCGGAGTGGTCGGAGCGGGCACCGCGCTCGACGCGGTGACCCGGGGCCTGTCCGTGGGCCTGGTCGAGGCGCGCGACTGGGCGTCCGGCACCTCCAGCCGCTCCAGCAAGCTGATCCACGGCGGCCTGCGCTATCTGGAGATGCTCGACTTCGCCCTCGTGCGCGAGGCGCTGAAGGAGCGCGGACTGCTCCTGGAGCGGCTCGCCCCGCACCTGGTGAAGCCGGTGCCCTTCCTGTACCCGTTGCAGCACAAGGGCTGGGAGCGGTGGTACGCCGGGTCCGGCGTCGCGCTCTACGACGCGATGTCGATGGCCCGCGGGCATGGTCGCGGGCTGCCCGCGCACCGGCACCTGAGCCACCGTCACGCCCTGCGCGTGGCGCCCGCGTTGCGGAAGGACGCGCTGGTCGGGGCACTTCAGTACTACGACGCCCAGATGGACGACGCCCGCTTCGTGGCCACCCTCGTGCGCACCGCGACCGCCTACGGCGCCAGGACCGCCAACCGCGCGCGGGTGACCTCGTTCCTGCGCGAGGGCGAGCGGGTGGTCGGGGCCCGGGTGCAGGACGTCGAGGCGGGCGGGGAGTACGAGATCCGCGCCAAGCAGGTCGTCAACGCCACCGGGGTGTGGACCGACGACACCCAGGCGATGGTCGGCGAGCGCGGACAGTTCCACGTCCGCGCCTCCAAGGGCATCCACCTCGTCGTGCCCAAGGACCGCATCCACTCCACGACCGGGCTGATCCTGCGCACCGAGAAGTCCGTGCTGTTCGTCATCCCCTGGGGCCGGCACTGGATCATCGGCACCACCGACACCGACTGGGACCTCGACAAGGCCCACCCGGCGGCCTCCAGCGCGGACATCGACTACCTGCTGGAGCATGTGAACTCCGTGCTCGCGGTGCCCCTGACCCGGGACGACGTCCAGGGCGTCTACGCGGGTCTGCGTCCGCTGCTCGCCGGGGAGTCGGACGCCACCAGCAAGCTCTCGCGCGAGCACACCGTGGCCCACCCGGTGCCGGGGCTCGTCGTCGTGGCGGGCGGCAAGTACACGACCTACCGGGTGATGGCCAAGGACGCCGTCGACGAGGCCGTGCACGGGCTGGACGCGCGGGTCGCCGAGTGCGTCACCGAGGACGTGCCGCTGCTGGGCGCGGAGGGGTACCGGGCGCTGTGGAACGCGCGGGCGCGGATCGCGGCCCGGACCGGACTCCACGTGGTCCGCGTGGAGCATCTGCTGAATCGGTACGGCTCGCTCGCGGAGGAAGTTCTCGAACTCATCGTCGCGGACGCCTCGCTGGGCGAACCGATGCACGCGGCCGACGACTACCTGCGTGCCGAGATCGTGTACGCCGCCTCCCACGAGGGCGCGCGGCACCTGGACGACGTGCTGACCCGGCGCACCCGCATCTCCATCGAGACCTTCGACCGGGGCGTGCGCTCCGCACGGGAGGCCGCCGAGCTGATGGCGCCGGTGCTGGGCTGGGACAAGGACCAGATCGAGCGCGAGGTCGAGCACTACGAGAAGCGGGTGGAGGCCGAGCGGGAGTCGCAGCGGCAGCCCGACGACCTGACCGCGGATGCGGCGCGGTTGGGGGCGCCGGACATCGTGCCGTTGTAGTCCGCCATATCCGACAGAGGTCGGCTCATATCACTCGAACGAGTGTCGTGAGCCGGGATCTTCGTTCGGAACCCGGTCGTTCTACGAGGTGCGGGGGCAGAACTCGGCGGCGAGCAAGGCCGATTCGAGGTCGGGGTCTGCCACCGACGTCGTGTTCACGCGGAAGGTGAGGACGCGGCGGCCGCCGACCGTGGCTGCGGTGCGCACGTAGCTGCCGGTGATGCGGCCGTTGTGCCCCCACACCGTCGTGCCGCACGGCAGCTTCACCGGGAACAGCCCCATGCCGTACAGGCCGTGTGCGGCGCGGGTGTCGGTCATCTCGTGCAGCCAGTACGGGGACAGCAGCCGGCCGCCGAGCAGCGCCGCGTAGAAGCGGTCCAGGTCGGCGAGCGTGGTCACCAGCTCGCCCGCGGCCCCGGCCACCCGCGGGTCGAGCGAGGTGACGTCAGTGCCGTCGGTGGCGTAGGCGCGGCCGTGCGGGAAGGGCAGAGAGGTGCGTGAGCCAGGGAAGGAGGTGCCCGTCAGACGCAGCGGAGCGAGGATGCGCCGCTCGGCCTCGGCGGCGTAGGAGCGGCCGGTGACCTGCTCGATCACCAGGCCGAGGACGACGTAGTTCGTGTTGGAGTAGGAGTAGTGGCCCGGTCCGGGCGAGGGGTGGGTGAGGGCGAGGCGGACGGCCTGACGAGGGGTGAGCGGGACCAGGCCCCCGGTGTCCGAGGCGAAGTCGTACAGGCCGCTGGTGTGGGTGAGCAGGTGGCGCAGGGTCAGGGTGCGGCCGTCGTTGCCCCGCGCACCACGCAGCAGCCCCGGCAGGTGCTGCTCGACGGTGTCGGACAGCTTCAGCCGGTGTTCGGCGGCGAGTTGGAGGACGAGCACCGCGAGGAAGGTCTTGGTGATGCTGCCGGCGCGGAAGTGGTCGGCGCGGGCGATGCCGGTACCGGCGGAAGCGTAGCGGGTACGGGTGCCCTCCTCGGCGAGCAGGGCCGCGGACGGGGCGCGGTCCTGGGCGACCAGCAGCGGGAGCACGGTCTCCGCGGACGGGCCCAACGGTGCCGACAGAGCGGTCGGCGCGAGGAGGAACAGCACCAGGCACACGACGGTGGCCGTCGTCGCCCGCAGCCGTGCCATCGGTGATCCTCCCTTGTCGCGGCCCATCATGCAGGCCGCCGGGGGAGGACTCGCGGAGGGGAAAGGGGGGACTTGGGAAGAGCGGGGCGGTGACGTGCCTCGGTGGTGGCGCCGGCCACCTGAACAGAGCGCGTGCGCCCGGCATATGCGCCGAGGTGGGAACCGGTGTCGGCGGGACGCCGGTCGACGGGGGACCGGCCCGCGCGGCGCAGCCACCCCCACGGCATCGGGCACTTGTCGGGTGAGGGACAATGGAGGCTCTGTCAGGGCGGGTTCATGAGGGGACGCATGTCGGACGCGGAGCGGGCGGGAACATCCCGGCAGAACGAGAGCGAGCGTCTCCTCGCCGGGCGGTACCGGCTGGGGGGAGTGCTCGGCCGCGGAGGCATGGGCACGGTGTGGCGTGCCGAGGACGAGACCCTGGGCAGGACGGTGGCCGTCAAGGAACTGCGGTTCCCGGCCAGCATCGACGAGGACGAGAAGCGCCGGCTGATCACCCGCACCCTGCGGGAGGCCAAGGCGATCGCGCGGATCCGCAACACCAGCGCGGTGACCGTGTACGACGTGGTCGACGAGGACGACCGGCCCTGGATCGTGATGGAGCTCGTCGAGGGCAAGTCGCTCGCCGAGGTCATCCGGGAGGACGGCCTGCTGGAGCCGAAGCGCGCGGCGGAGGTGGGCCTCGCGATCCTCGACGTGCTCAGGTCCGCGCACCGCGAGGGCATCCTGCACCGTGACGTGAAGCCGTCCAACGTGCTGATCTCCGAGGACGGCCGGGTCGTGCTCACTGACTTCGGCATCGCCCAGGTCGAGGGCGACCCGTCCATCACCTCCACCGGCATGCTCGTCGGCGCCCCCTCCTACATCTCCCCGGAGCGGGCCCGCGGGCACAAGCCGGGCCCCGCGGCCGACCTGTGGTCGCTCGGCGGGCTGCTGTACGCGGCGGTCGAGGGCGCCCCGCCGTACGACAAGGGCTCCGCGATCGCGACGCTCACGGCGGTGATGACCGAGCCATTGGAGGAGCCGAAGAACGCGGGCCCCCTCAAGGACGTCATCTACGGCCTGCTCAGCAAGGACCCCGCCCAGCGCCTCGACGACAGCCGTGCCCGGGCCATGCTCACCGCGGTGATCCACGCGCCCGAGCCGAAGGAGGCCGAGCCGGAGCCGCCGTCGGACGCGACCCGGGTCGTGCCGCTGCCCGCCCAGCCGGAGGAGCGCGCGGGCGGGGAGCGGCTGCGCGGGGCGCTGCGTTCCATGCGGAAGGCCGCCGGGGCGGCGGCCACGTCCGCGGCCGCGTCGCGGACCAAGTCCGGTGGCGGTACGGCGGGTTCGGGCACGGCGGGCTCCGGTGCCGCCGGTTCGGGCTCGGCGGGGTCTCGGGCGGCGGGGACCGGCGCTTCGGGGTCGGCTGGGTCCGCTTCGGGTGGGCCGGCTTCAGGTGCATCGGCTTCGGGTGCGGCGGCTTCCGGGGTGTCCGCTTCGGGTGCGTCCCCTTCGCTCGGAGGGAAGGTGCCCGCTCAGGCTTCCGAGCCTGCCGCGTCGGCTCCTGCGGCCTCTGCGGCGTCCGCGCCGGTCAGGCCCTCTCCGTCGGCCAAGCCCTCCACACCGGCCAAGGACGCTCCGGCCTCCGCTGCCGCTGCCGCGTCCTCGGCGTCCACGGCCGGTGGCGCTGCCGGGGTGCGGGACGGGCAGACGCAGCAGGCCAACGCGGTGTCGGACGGGCGTAGTTCGGGGTGGCCCGTGATGACGCCACCGGACGGCCTGGCTCCGAGGCCGGTGCCCAGGGCGCCGCTGACCGATGTGGTGCCGCGGCGCACGCTGGTAATCATCGCGGTGGTCGTGCTGCTCGCGATCCTCGGCATCGTGCTGGCCCTCACGCTCGGCGGCGGGGACGAAGGCACCGACGGAGCCAAGGGCGGCGGGACGAAGGCGACGGCGAGCGCGGGCGGGAGCGCCGACACCAAGGAGGACAAGAGCGGGGGCACCAGGACCGACGGTGCCACCACCGGGTCCCCTTCGTCGGACACCGGTGCGGGCGCCGCGAACACGCCCAGCACCGAGGAGAGCGGCCGGAGTTCGGCCGGGTCCTCGGGTTCCGGCGACTCCTCCGGGGACAGCGCGGTCGCCAAGACGTACAAGGGGAGCCAGGGCTACTCGATAGGTCTGCCGGAGGGGTGGAGCTTCCAGACCTCCGGCTCCGCGGGTGACCGCTTCACCGGGCCCGACGGGCAGAAGCTGCTCGTCGCCTGGACCAGCACGCCGAAGGGCGACCCGGTGGCGGACTGGGAGAACCAGGAGCGGAGCATGGTCCGCGCGCAGTACACGAAGATCCGTATAGCGAAGGTGAGCTACCGGGGCTGGAACACGGCCGACTGGGAGTTCACCTACGTGGAGAACGGGACGAAGTACCGGACCATCGACCGCGGATTCGTCGTCAACGGCCATCTCGGATATGCGCTGATGTACACGGCGAAAGCCGCGAACTGGGGCACTGAGCTGCGCGAGGACACATGGCAGACGCTCGCTCGTACCTTCGAACCGAAGTCGTGAGGCGCTGTCCGCCGAGTGGTGCCGTGTTTGGGCCCTGAGATCTGGAATCCCCTCTTGGCGGGTTGCCTCCGGCACGTATCGTGAGTGTTTGCGAACCGTCCGCATCCAGGTCCGGGCACGGAACGGGCCGTAAGGCGAACGGAATTGACCAACCGGGCGGCCGGGGGAGGCAACGTGGAGGACTATGCGGGTCGGGTGCTCGCCGACCGCTACCGCCTGCCGCTGCCCCCTTCCGACGAGTACGAACTCACCGAGACACGCGCCTTCGACACCTACAGCGGGCAGGAAGTCCTGGTCAGGCAGGTTCCGTTGCCCGAGGTCGTCGAGGCGGAGGTGCTCGACGCGGAGGGGCTCCCGGACGGGTTCACGGCCCGGGATCCCCGTGGATCGCGGCGGAGCCCGGGGCGGGGCGTCACGCGCCGGCCCACGGAGCCCGCGGTGCGCAGGGCCGTCGAGGCGGCGCAGGCCGCCGCGCGGATACCCGACCATCCGCGGCTCGACCAGGTCTTCGACGTGTTCGCCGAGGGCGGTTCGCTGTGGATCGTCAGCGAGTCGGTGGCCGCGCGGCCGCTGGCGGCGCTGCTCGCCGAGAAGCCGCTGACGCCGTACCGGGCGGCCGAGGTCGCCTCCGACGTGCTGATGGCGCTGCGGGTGCTGCACGCGCACGGCTGGGTGCACCGCAACATCACCGCCCGCACGGTACTGGTCTGCGACGACGGCCGTGTGATGCTGACCGGCCTCGCGGTGGGCGCGGCCGAGGAGGCGCTGTGCGGCTATGACCCGGTGCCGGTCGAGGCGGGTGAATGGGGCTCCGGGGACGGGGAGTTCGGGGCCGGGACGCAGGACACCGGGCCGCAGGACGCCGGGATCGGTGGGCACGGGGGGCACGGGGGGCCCGGGGGATCTGATGGGCACCGGGTTCCCGCGCAGGCCGTCGGCGAGGGATCGGTCGGCGGGCCCACGGCGCTCGGCGGAGCGGGCGGATCCGGCGCGGCCTTCGGAATCGGCGCTGTCACGCAGGGAGTCGGGCCGGGCCCGGTCGGCGCGAGCGGGTTCGGCGGGAACGACCCCGACCCCGAGGCGGCTCGGCGGGCGGCGATCGAGGCGCGGGAGTCGCGAGGGCTCCCGAGCGCCGGGGTGGAGTCGGTCGACGACGCCGGTTCCGCCGGTGCGTTGGTCCGGCGGGAGCCCGACGGCGGCACGGACATCAGGGCGGCGCGGGCGGGTGCGATCGCCGCGTACCGAGCGGGGGCACGGGCGGCGGCCCGGGTCCAGGAGGCACAGAACAGCCGAGCGGCCCTCCCGGGAGCCCGCCCGGCACCGGACACCGACTTCTCGGCGACGCGGGGCAACCCACAGGAACTGCGGGGCAACCCTCAGGAACTGACGTATCCGGCTGCCGGTGGACCGGGACAGGCGTATCCGGCGGTGGGGAGTCCTGGCCAGGCGTATCCGGCGGTGGACGGTCCGGGGCCGGCGTATCCGGTGGTGGACGGTCCGGGGCAGTCGCCGTACCCCTCCGGGAACGGCATGGGGCAGCCCGCGCACGACGCCGGGAGCGGTGTCGAGCACGTGCCCGGGAGTGTGCCCCCGGGGCAGATAGCCGATCCCTACGGAGTGCGGCCTGCCTCCTGGCACGGGGCCGTGCCGCGCGGTGGGGTCGGCGGGACGGTGCGGGGCGGCGCGCCGGGCGCGGTCGAGGGACAGGCGCCCGGTCTCGGTCCCGTGCCGACGGGCGGGCCCGTGCCCGGAGGTGTCGTGGACCCCGGTGGGCTGCGGGCCGGAAGCGGTGTGGGCGCCGGAGGACCGCGGGCCGGAAGCGGTCCGGACGCCGGAGGGCCCGGGACTGCGGGAGGCATGGACGTAGGCAGTGACATAGGTGGGCCCGGCGCCGCGGGTGGCATCGGTGCCGCTCCCGCGCGGTGGGACGACCTCGCCCACGCGGCTCCCGCCGCCCGCCGTGGTCCCGCCACCGCGCTCGCCGCGGAGCGGGCCCGGCAGGCGCGGATGGCTGTGGTGGGGCCCGTCACCGAGCGGTGGGCGCCCGAGCAGGCCGGGCCCGTGCACGAGAACTGGCAGCTCGCCGCGCCGATCGGACCCGCGACCGACCTGTGGGCCCTCGGGGCACTGCTGTTCCGGGCCGTACAGGGACACGCGCCCTACCCCGAGGAGTCGACGGCCGAGCTGGTGCAGCTGGTGTGCGCCGAGCCGCCCGCCTTCGCGGAGGAGTGCGGGCCGCTGCGACCGGTCGTGGAGTCGCTGCTGCGACAGGACCCCACCGAGCGCCTGGACTTCGAGGAACTGCGCGGCTGGCTGCGGTCCCTGGTGCGCTCCGCGCCCGAGCCGGAGGCCGGCGTCCATGTCGTGGCCGCGCCGCCCGTGGACAAGAGCCGGTTGCCGATCGTGCGCCGCCGGGGCGAGTTGGTGCGCAGGCGGCGGGCCGGCCTGCCCGCGACCAGTGCGCACGGTCGGCACAAGCGGGGCCGGGAGGAGGCCGGAGCCTCGCCGCGCCGCCTGGGCCGCAATCTGCTGCTGCTCATCCTGCTGGTGATGGCAGCGGCGATCGCGTACGCCATGTACTTCATGCCCAAGGCGGATTCCGACGACCAGGGTGCGGACAGGACGGGTTCCACGAGTCAGGCCGGGCCCGCCCAGCCGTCGGGCGCCAGCAGCGAGCCGCGGCCCGAGCAGACCACGCCCGCGCCGAGCGCTCCGGAGCCGTCGCGGTCCAGCGGAGCCGCCGAGACCCAGACCGCCGGGCCCGAGGTCGCCGACGGCTTCACCGTGCGCACGGACCCGGAGGGCTTCAAGGTCGCCGTGGCCAACGGCTGGAACCGCACCCCGAGGAACGGCCGCGGTCAGGTGGTCTACTCCCAGGGCAACTTCGAGCTCGTCGTCGTACCCGGGCGGGACACCGCGGCGGCCAACGGCGACGATCCGATGGTCTATCAGCGCGAGAAGGAGCCCGAGCTCCAGCCCTACCGCGACTCCAGCTGGGCCACCGCGACCGGGCTGAAGTCGATCCAGGTGGGCACCAGGAGCATGGCCGAGGGGCAGTTCACCTGGACCGGCGACGACGGGCGCGAGATGTACGTGCGCAATCTCGCGATGCTGGTCGGCGGGAAGTACCACGTGGTGCAGGTGCGCGGCCCGGAGGCGGAGCGGGACGAGGTGACCCGGCTGTACGAGCAGGCGTCGGCCACCTACCAGGTGACCGGCTGACGACGCCGTACCCGCGCGACAGGGCAGCCGCCGGACGCCGTGGCGGCGCCTCGGGTTCACCCGTACTTCGCGGAAGCGACAACCGTCACAGTGAGGTCTCCTTGACGCCCCCCTGGTTCCCCTCGGCGCCGGCCGGTCCTTAGTCTGACTGCGTCAAGAGCATTGCGGGGCAACGTGAATCAGATGCAGGGCCTGCTCCTCGCGGGGCGTTACCGGCTCGCCGACCCGATAGGCAAGGGCGGCATGGGCCGGGTTTGGCGTGCCCACGATGAGGTGCTGCACCGGGCCGTGGCCATCAAGGAGTTGACCGCCGCGCTCTACGTCTCCGAGAGCGACCAGGCCGTCCTGCTCGCCCGCACCCGTGCCGAGGCCCGCGCGGCCGCCCGGATCAACCACTCGGCCGTCGTCACCGTGCACGACGTGCTGGACCACGACGGCCGGCCCTGGATCGTGATGGAGCTGGTCGAGGGCCGCTCGCTGGCCGACGCCGTCAAGGAGGACGGCCGGGTGGAGCCGCGCGAGGCCGCCCGGATCGGGCTGTGGGTGCTGCGGGCCCTGCGCGCCGCGCACTCCGCCGGTGTCCTGCACAGGGATGTGAAACCCGGCAACGTCCTGCTCGCCCAGGACGGCCGCGTCCTGCTCACCGACTTCGGGATCGCCCAGATCGAGGGCGACACCACGATCACCCGCACCGGCGAGGTCGTCGGCTCGGTCGACTACCTCGCCCCCGAGCGGGTCCGCGGCGCCGACCCCGGTCCCTCCGCCGACCTGTGGGCGCTCGGCGCCACGCTGTACACGGCCGTGGAGGGCCGTTCGCCGTTCCGCCGCACGACCCCGCTGGCCACCATGCAGGCCGTCGTCGACGAGTACCCCGCCGAGCCGCGCGACGCCGGTCCGCTCGCACCAGTCATCGCCGCGCTGCTGCACAAGGACCCCGCGGGACGTCCCGACGCGGCCGAGGCCGAGCAGCTGCTCGCCGAGGCGGCGGAGGGACGGCGGCCGGGTGCGGCGCAGGCGTATGTGCCGACGGGGTCGCTGCGGTACGACACGGGGAGCACGAGCGGCGGTGCCGGCACCGGAACGGGCACCCGGCCGGTGCAGACGGCCGCTGCCACGCCCCATTCCTCGACCACGCCCTATCCCTCGGGCGCCGGCACGCCCTACCCGCCGGTCACTGCCACGCCCTACCCTCCGGTCACTGCCACGTCGTACCCCCCGGTCACGGCCCCGCCCGTGCGGCGGAGGCTGCGGCGCCTGCGCACGTTCGCCCTGCTGGTCGCCTTCGCGGCGATCGTCGGCGCGAGTACCTTTGTCGCGTTGCAGCAGTTCGGTAAGGACAGCCCCACCGGCTCCGGCGCCGCCTCGCGGACTCCGAGCGCCACCCCGACCGACCAGGACGGCCAGCCAGGGGTTCCCACCGATTGGGAGCGCCACAACGACCCGGCGGGGTTCACCATTTACCTGCCCCGGGGATGGCAGCGGTCCGTCTCCATCGACCAGGACGGCCTCACACAGGTCGACTACTCGCCCGACAAGGGCAAACACCTCGTGCGCGTCGCCGTCGACACCGCCCCGGACTTCGCCACCTCGTACGAGCACATGAGCAACCTGAACGCGCAGATCTCAGGGCTGAAGAACTACAAGCAGCTGAGCCTCAGGAAGGCCCTCTTCCGCGACCTGCCCGGCGCGCGCTGGGAGTACACGTGGGATGCGCTGGCCAAGGACCCGCCGCATTACTTCGCGGCTCCGTACCATGCCATCGACGTCGGGTTCATGGAACGCGACGGCACCGAGTACGCCATCTACGCGTCTTCGCCGACCGCCGACTGGGCCACCACGCGCAAGCAGTTCGACTGGATTCTGCGGAGCTGGCAAGAGGGCGAAGTGCAGCAGTGAGAGCAGCACGACTTCGGCGGAGTTCCGTACACGGGCTCCGCCGGACAGGACCGTGGGAGCGGACCGTTTGTCCTGCGGGGGCTCAGGCCCAATCCGAGCAGGTGAGCCCGCCGACTATGTGGTCACCCTCCCAGACCGCCACGTGCACACCGACATCGCGGAGCGAACCGTCGGTGGTTGACGCGTGAGTGGTGAAGGTGAGAGTCGCGCCATTTCCACCGTATTCATGACGCCAGGGCCAATAGGTCACGTTGGGAAGGCTGTTGGTGGAGATGAGCTGAATGGCCACATGGTGGCTGTCGGCAGCGGTGTCCTTGACCCAGCCGCTGATGTCCACGTAATTGCTCGACCAATTGGTGAATGTCATGCTCCCCGTGGCACCGGTCGTGGAGCACGAGGCGCCGCCACTCGCCGCACTGGCATTGGTCACCGTGGTCGTGGCGAATATGGCCACCGCCGCGACACTCGTGACCGAAAGGCGCTTCCATGTGTTTCCCATGGGGGAACGCTATTGGGTTCCATGATGTGCAGGACAGCAAGATTCCAGACACCCGGGTTGTCGAATATCGGGCCTATGTCCTCGTGTTGTGCCACGCTTTGCATCCATTCAGAAACCGGCCTTGGCTGGAAAGGGGCGCTCTTGGACGCGAGTGAGCTCGAGTTCGGCCTGGCGCTGGACCACCTCCGGGAGGGCGATTCCCGCTTGGCCGGTCAGCGTCCCGGAAGGGGTCCGTCCGGCGCGGCATCATGGGACGCATGAGCACCCCGGGGGACGACTTCCGTGTGATCGCGAGCCGTTACCGCCTGGAGGCGAGGATCGGCCGCGGCGGCATGGGCGTGGTGTGGCGGGCTACGGATCAGCTGCTCGGCCGGCAGGTCGCCGTCAAGGAGATCCCGCTCGACGAGAGCCTCTCCGCCGAGGACGCGAGGCTCCAGCGCGACCGCACGCTGCGTGAGGCGGGTGCGGTCGCCCGGCTGCGCCACCCGCACATCATCGTGGTGCACGACGTCGTCGAGCAGGACGAACGGCCGTACATCGTCATGGAGTTGATCGACGGCGGCTCCCTCGCCGAGCGGATCTCCGCCGACGGCCCGGTCGACGCCCGTGAGGCCGCCCGGATCGGCGCCGACCTGCTGAGCGCGCTGCGCGCCGCGCACACGGCCGGGGTGCTGCACCGGGACATCAAGCCCGCCAACGTCCTCGTCGAGTCCGACACCGGCCGGGTCGTCCTCACCGACTTCGGCATCGCCCAGGTCGCCGGCGCCACCACGCTCACCGAGACCGGTTCCTTCGTCGGCTCGCCCGAGTACACCGCGCCGGAGCGGATGTCCGGGGTCAGGACCGGCCCGGAGGCCGACCTGTGGTCCCTGGGCGCGCTGCTGTGCACGGCTCTCAGCGGTGAATCGCCGTTCCGACGCGACTCGTTGGGCGGCATCCTGCACGCCGTCGTCATCGACGAGATCCGGCCGCCCGCGCAGGCCGCGCCACTGCTGCCCGTCGTACGGGGACTGCTGGAGCGCGATCCCGAGCTGCGCCTGGACGCGGTGGAGGCGGAGCGGATGCTGCGGGCGTTCCTGGAGACGGGCCGCACCCCGACGCGCCGGATGCCCGATCGCCCGTACACCCCGACCGAGCGCGACCTGCCGCTGCGGCGGTCGCAGACGCACCAGGACTCCTCGGCACGGCGGTCCCAGGAGCGGCAAGGCTCCTCCGTACGGCGGTCCCAGGAGCGGCAGGACTCGTCCGTACGGCCGTCCCCGGCGCCCTCCGCGAGCGGTGGGCCCCGGGCGGTGCGGGCCCGGTCGAGGCGGGCCGTGCTCATGGCGGCGCTGCTGGTCGCCGCGCTGGCGGGGGCGGGGGCGTCGGCGGCGGTCCTGCTGACGCACCGGGGCGGGGACGGCCGTACGACGACGAGCAGTTCGGCGCCCGGGACAGCGGTCGGCACCACCCCGCGCACACCGGCCGGCACCACCCCGCGCACCCCGGCCGGCAGCTCTCCGAAGACGCCCACGAGCCCGTCCTCCAGGCCGCCCACCGTCACGCTCCCGTCCGCCCCCTCCGGCTACCGGGTCGCCGACGACCCCGCCGGGTTCGCGCTGGCCGTGCCGGACGGGTTCACCCGTGCGCCGCAGGGGCAACGGGTCTTCTACATGTCACCGGGGGAGACCTTCCACCTCGGCATCAAGGTCGCCGACCCCCAGCCCGGCGGCCCCCTGGGTGTGATGCGCCGCGCGGCCGCCAAGGGGCCGGACACCAACCCCGGTTACCGGGACGGCCGGGTCACCTCCGTCACGCACCGCGGACACCCCGCCGCCCTCTGGGAGTTCACCTGGGACGGCTTCAGCGCGGCCGAGGGCTCCCGGCACACCTACGACCTGTGCTGGGAGGAGAACGGACGGCTGTACGACGTGTGGGTCTCGGCACCGGTCGGGAAGGTGCGGGAGGCGAAGGAGTACTTCGACGTCGCGCTGGACACCTTCACCCGGACATAGGCGGCGATAAGCCGCGCCACGGGTCACGGGTCTGTGACCGGATCGCGTTCCCTGTGGAAGCGGAGGCGCAGGGCGCGATAGGGATGAACCCATGAGCAGCAGCGGGGGAGTCGGCCACGAGTCCGACGAGACGACGAGTTACGTACTGCAACCGCCCAGGCCCGCCCCCTCGGAGCCGGGCGTGGGGCGGCTCATAGCCGGCCGCTACCGACTGCTCGCCAAGCTCGGGCACGGTGGCATGGGCACGGTGTGGCGGGCCCAGGACGAGACGGTGGACCGCGAGGTGGCCGTCAAGGAACCCCGCGTGCCGGATCACCTTCCCGAACGCGAACAGGGCAACGCCTTCGAGCGGATGCGTCGAGAGGCGCGCGCCGCGGCCCGGCTCGACCATCCGTCCGTCGTGAACGTGCATGACGTGGCGGTCGTGGACGGCCGGCCGTGGATCGTGATGGAGCTGGTGCGGGGCCGCTCACTGGGCGACGTGTTGCAGGAGGGCACCCTCGGGGCGCGGGAAGCGGCGAGAATCGGCCTCGAGGTGCTCGGCGCGCTGGAGGCCGCGCACGCGGCGGGCGTCCTGCACAGGGATGTGAAACCGGACAACGTCCTCCTAGGCCGACACGACCGGGTCGTGCTCACCGACTTCGGCATCGCGCAGATCGAGGGCGAGACCAGCCTCACCGACACCGGCGGCTTCGTCGGCTCGCCCGAGTTCATCGCCCCGGAGCGGGTGCTGGGCCAGCGCCCCGGGCCCGCCTCCGACCTCTGGTCCCTCGGTGTGGTCCTGTACGCGGCGACGGAGGGCGTCTCGCCGTTCCGCCGCAGCAACACCCCGGCCACCCTCCAGTCCGTCCTCAACGCCGTGCCCGCGCCGCCCGCCGCCGCGCCCGGTCCGCTCGCCGAGGCCATCAACGGCCTGCTCCAGAAGGACCCCGCACGCCGGCCCACCGCCGCACAGGTCAGGGCGCTCCTGGAGGCCACCGCCAACCCGCCGGCCCCGGAACCCGAGCCGATCGTGCGGACCGTGGAGGCACCGGCGGGCGGCGGCATCCGGCTGGGCCGCAGGACGCTGTTCGGGCTCGGCGCGGCGGTCCTCGCGGCCGCGGCGGTGGCCTGCCTGGTGATCGCGGACCCCTTCGCGGGACCGCTCCCGGACGGCTGGACCAAGAAGCACACCAAGGACGTCGCCGCGACGCTGGCGGTCCCCGCGGGCTACCGGCCCACCACACCCGACCGCAAGACGGACAAGGACCACTGGATCAGGTACGCCGACGAGAGCGGCGCCATCTGGATCGGCCTGCGCCTGGACCGGAAGGCCGAGGACACCGCGCATGACATCGCGGGGTCCGCGGCGGCCGAGATGTACGACGACGACAGCCGGTTCAAGGAGAGCGGCGACTACGAGCTCAGCATGTCCAAGACGTCGCGGACCCGGCCCGAGGACAGGACCTACCAGGGCGCCAAGGCCGCCGGGAACACCGTCAGGTACGACACCACCGACAGCCAGAACCCCCGCCCGCGCGAAGTCCAGATCTTCTACTACCGGACCACCGCCGGCGACATGTACAAGCTCACCGTCGGCTATCCGGGCCGGGGCGACTTCACCGCGCGGGGGCGTGAGGTGGCGAGGACGGCGATCGCCAACCTGAGCGTGGACCGGCCCTGAGCCCGCCGCTTAGACAAGGGCGGGACGCGCAAGGTACTCATGTGCCATGAGTGAAGACGGCGAACTCCCGTCCGACGGACGCCTGATCGGTGCGCGGTACCGGCTCGTCGAGCGGATCGGGGCCGGGCCGAGCGGCACGGTGTGGCGGGCTCACGACGAGCAGGACGAGCGGTACGTCGCCGTCAAGGAGCCCCGGCTGACCGGGGACCCGCGGGACGAGGAGCGGCGGCGGGCCGTGCAGCGGCTGCCGCACGAGGCGCGGGCCGCGGCCTGGGTCGACCATCCGTCGGCCGTCACCATTCACGACGTCCTCCTCGAGGACGAACTGCCGTGGATCGTCATGGAGTTGGTGGAGGGCGAGTCGCTGGAGGCCGCTCTGGCGGCGCGGGGGCCGCTGCCGGACACCGAGGCCGCGCGGATCGGGCTCGCCGTCCTCGGCGCCCTCCACACCGCGCACGGGGTCGGCATCGTCCACCGGGACCTCAAGCCCGCCAACGTCCTCCTCGAAGCGGGCAGCGGGCGGGTCGTCGTCACCGACTTCGGGATCGGCGCAGCCGCGCACGCGGGCGGCCGGGAGACGGCGGCCGATGGTCGGGAGACGGCGTCCGGTGGTCGGGCCGGTGGTCGGGAGGCGTCGGCCGGTGGTCGGGCCGGTGGTCGGGAGGCGTCGGCCGGTGGTCGGGAGGCGTCGGCCGGGGGCCGGGAGTCCTCCGCCGGATTCGTCGCCCCGGAGTGTGCGTCGGGACCGGGGGCGGGGCCCGCTTCCGACCTGTGGTCGTTGGGGGCGGTGCTCCGGGCGGCCGTGGCGGAGGCCCGGCCCGGACCGCTGGGCGCCTTGCTGGACCGACTCCTCGCCACCGAGCCCGAACAGCGGCCCCTGGCGGAGGAAGTCGCCCAGCTCCTGGCGGAGGTCGCCGGGGCGCCCGTACCGGAGTGGGCCGTGAAAACGAGCACTCCGGACTCCGGGGAGCGGGCCGCCGTGCCGCACGCCGGTGCGCACCTCGTGGCGGCCGCGACGGCGGATCCCGCCCTCCAGGGCGCCGGCGCGACCGTCACGTCGGCCGGTGCGCGCGCCTCGGCACCGGACCCGGCTTCCACGACGGGCTCCGGTCCGGACGCCACGACAGCACCCGCCGCGTCCCCCGGCGCCGACGGCCACGACCCGTCCGCCCCACCGTCGGCCGCCCCCGCTCCCGCCCCCGACCTCCAGCCGCGTCGGCTGACCGCTCTCTCCGCCTTCGGTCTGCTCCTGCAGAAAAAACCGGAGCGCGGTTGATCGTCGCCGCGGGACGTCCGTCCAACGCCCTGATCAGCGCATTCCCTGCCAGTCATCACTGGCGGCATGTGCGCACTCGGTGAACGCCTGTTACCGACGGGTACCCAAAGCGCCCCGTCCCGAATACCCTGCGCCTCATGACGGACGCGCAGGCCCCGGCCAAGACCGGCACCAACCCCCTCGCCCCCGCCCCTGAGGGCGCCCGTACCGCGGCCGACGTGGTCACCCCGGAGCTGGTCGCCCAGCTCACCAAGGGGGTCGTCGGTTCCCGCCGTACCGCGAACCACACGCCGTTCACCGGCGAGAAGCTGGCCGACCTGCCCGAGTCCACCCCCGAGGACGTACGGAAGGCCTACGAGGCGGCCCGCGCGGCGCAGCCGGTGTGGGAGCGGACCCCGGTGCGGCAGCGCGCCGCCGTCCTGCTCCGCTTCCACGACCTGGTCCTGGAGCGGCAGGCCGAGGTCCTCGACCTCATCCAGCTGGAGACCGGCAAGGCCCGTCTGCACGCCCACGAGGAGGTGCAGGCCGTCGCGGTCGCGGCCCGGCACTACGGCCGCAAGGCGCCCGCCTACCTCAGGCCCAAGCGGCACGCGGGAGCCGTGCCCACCCTCACCAAGGTCACCGAACTGCGCCACGCGCGCGGGGTCGTGGGCCAGATCGCCCCCTGGAACTACCCGCTCGAACTGTCCGTCGGGGACGCGCTCCCCGCCTTCGCCGCGGGCAACGCGGTCGTGATGAAGCCGGACACCGAGACCTGCCTGACCGCCCTGTGGGCACGGGATCTGCTGATCGAGGCCGGGCTGCCCGCCGACGTCTTCCAGGTCGTCCTCGGCGAGGGCCCCGTGGTCGGCCCCGAGGTGGTCCGGCACGCCGACTACGTCTCCTTCACCGGCTCCACCCGCACCGGCCGCGAGGTCGCCCAGGGCGCCGCCGCCCGGCTCGTCGGCGTCTCCCTCGAACTCGGCGGCAAGAACGCCATGCTGGTCCTCGAGGACGCCGACGTCGAGAAGGCCGCCGCCGGTGCCGTCCGCGCCTGCTTCTCCTCCGCGGGCCAACTCTGCATCTCCATCGAGCGGTTGTACGTCCACGAGTCGATCGCCGACGCGTTCGTCGAGCGCTTCGCCGCCCGCACCAAGGCCATGCGCCTCGGCACGTCCCTCGCCTACGGCGCCGACATGGGCTCCCTGGTGGGGGAGCGGCAGCTGGAGACCGTCACCCGGCACGTGGACGAGGCCGTCGAGAAGGGCGCCAAGCTCGTCGCCGGCGGCGTCGCCCGCCCGGACATAGGCCCGTACTTCTACGAGCCGACCATCCTCGACGGCGTCACCGAGCCGATGGCCGTGTGCGCCGAGGAGACCTTCGGCCCGGTCGTCTCCATCTACCGTTTCAAGAGCGAGGACGAGGCGATCGAGCTCGCCAACTCCACGCCGTACGGCCTGAATTCGTCGGTGTGGACGAAGGACGGCAAGCGGGGCCGCGAGGTCGCCTCCCGGGTGCGCGCCGGCACGGTCAACGTCAACGAGGGCTACGCCTCCGCCTACGGCAGCGTCCAGTCCCCGATGGGCGGCATGAAGGACTCCGGCCTCGGCCGCCGGCACGGCTCCGAGGGCATCCTCAAGTACACCGAGGCCCAGACGATCGCCCAGCAGCGGCTCCTGCCGATGGCGCCCTCGCTGGGCATGGACGACGAGAAGTACGCCCAGTTCATGAGCCGCAGCCTGCGGCTGATGAAGGCGTTCCGGTTCAAGTAGGAACGCCCGTTCCAGACGACGTTCTCAACGAGGAGAGCACGTGCCCCAGGACACCTACGACTACGACGTCATCGTCGTCGGCTCCGGCTTCGGCGGCAGCGTCACCGCGCTGCGCCTCACCGAGAAGGGCTACCGCGTAGGCGTCCTGGAAGCCGGCCGCCGGTTCACCCGCGAGACCCTCCCCAAGAACTCCTGGGACCTGAAGAACTACCTCTGGGCCCCCAAGCTCGGCCTGTACGGCATCCAGCGCATCCACCTGCTCGGCAACGTCATGGTTCTCGCGGGCGCCGGCGTCGGCGGCGGCTCGCTGAACTACGCCAACACTCTCTACGTCCCCCCGAAGCCCTTCTTCGAGGACCCCCAGTGGCGTGACATCACCGACTGGCAGGAGGAGTTGGAGCCGTACTACGACCAGGCCCGCCGCATGCTCGGCGTCCGGCTCAACCCGACGATGACCCCCTCCGACGTCCATCTCAAGGCGGCCGCCGAGCGGATGGGCGTCGGCGACACCTTCCACATGGCCCCGGTCGGCGTCTTCTTCGGCGACGGCGAGGACGCGGAGGGCAAGAGCAAGGCGGCTCCCGGCGAGCAGGTCGCGGACCCCTACTTCGGCGGGGCCGGCCCCTCCCGCAGGGCCTGCACCGAGTGCGGCGAGTGCATGACCGGCTGCCGGCACGGCGCCAAGAACACGCTCAACGAGAACTACCTCCACCTCGCCGAGAAGGCCGGCGCGGTCGTCCACCCGCTCACCACCGTCGTCTCGGTCACCGACGACTCCCAGGGCGGCTACGCGGTGGCGACCCTGCCCACCGACGACCGCCGCAGGTCCTCGCGGGGCCGCACCTTCAAGGCCCGCCAGGTCGTCATCGCCGCCGGCACCTACGGCACCCAGACCCTGCTCCACCGCATGAAGGCAGGCGGCCAACTGCCGTACATCTCGGAGAAGTTGGGCGAACTCACCCGCACCAACTCCGAGGCCCTGGTGGGCGCCCAGACCGACAACCGCCGCTACCGCAAGGCCACCGGCGCCGCCAAGGTCGACTTCACCCGGGGCGTCGCCATCACGTCCTCCATCCACCCGGACGAGAACACCCACATCGAGCCGGTCCGCTACGGCAAGGGCTCCAACTCGATGGGCGGCCTGTCGATCCTCCAAGTGCCGTACGCGGAGGGCTCGTCGAGGGTGGCGGCCTGGCTGGCGAACGCCGCCCGGCACCCCCTCCTGGTCCTGCGCTCCCTCTCCAACCGCCGCTGGTCGGAGCGGACCATCATCGGCCTGGTCATGCAGTCGCTGGACAACTCCCTGACGACGTACCTGAAACCGGACGGCGTCGGCAAGGGCCTGCTCACTGCCCGCCAGGGCCACGGCGCCCCCAACCCCAAGCAGATCAGGGCCGCTTCACAGGCCGCGTCCGCCGTCGCCGCCGACATCAACGGCTTCGCCGGCTCCAACGTCGGCGAGCTCATGGGCACCCCGCTCACCGCCCACTTCCTCGGCGGCTGCCCCATCGGCTCCTCCCGCGAGACCGGTGTCATCGACCCGTACCACCGGCTCTACGGCCACCCCGGGATCTCGGTCGTCGACGGCGCCGCGGTCTCCGCGAACCTCGGCGTGAACCCCTCGCTGACCATCACCGCACAGGCCGAGCGCGCGATGTCGTACTGGCCCAACAAGGGCGAGCCGGATCCTCGTCCGGCCCAGGGCGAGGCGTACGAGCGCCTCCACCCCGTCGAGCCCAGGTCCCCGGCGGTCCCGGCGGAGGCCTTCGGCGCGCTGAGGCTGCCGTTCCTGGGGATACCGACGGTGCCGAAGAAGCCGTAGAGCCGGAAAGAATCAGTCGAGCCGTAAGGGCCGGTAGAGCCGGAAAGGCCCGGTAGAGCCGGAAAGCCCAAAGAGAAGGACCTGCGCCCCCCTCCGAGCGCAGGTCCTTCTCTTTTTCTTGCGTCAAGCTGTGTTTACGGCGTGTGCGGCCCTACGACTCAGGCGTGGGCGCCGTTCACGCCCTTGCGCCGCTTCATCGCGAAGACGACACCGGTACCGGCGACCACGGCGAACCCGCCGACGAGGCCGATGACCGGAAGGGCCGAGCTGGAACCGGTCTCGGCGAGCTGACCGTCCACGTCGACGCCGTTGACGTCCTTGATGGCGCTCTTGCCGCCGGTCTGCGGCTTGGCGTCGCCCGGCTTGCCCGCGTCGGAGCCGGCCGGCAGCACCTCGAAGTAGTAGATGCCGTAGTTGTCGTCCTGGGAGACCCAGCAGCCCTGGTCGTCGGAGTACTCGGCCAGGCCGATGGCGATACCGATCGCGCTCGGGACCTCACGGTCGACCTTCACCCGCAGCTGGTAGCTGACCGAGTCGCCGCCGTCCAGGTCGAAGGAGTTGAAGGAGCCGCCCTCGCCGAACTGCGTGGCCACGTCGACCCAGGAGCCGCCCTGCTTCACCTGGACGGTGACCAGGTCGCTGTAGTCCTCGTCGAAGTTCCAGTCGACCGCGCCGACGGCGACGATCGGCTGGATGTCCTTGATGGTGTCGTCACCGGAGTTGCTGACGTTGAACTTGAAGTTCTTCCAGCCGCTGCCCGCCACGATGGACTCGGGCAGACCGGTCAGCGAGCTGTGCAGCACGTCGCTGTCCTCGATGATCGGGCTGTCCTCGTCGACCTCGCACGCGTCGCCCGGCTTGCCGCTCTCGCTCGGCGACGGGCTGCTGGTCGCGGAGGCCGAGCCGGTGGGGCTCGTCGAGGGGCTGCTGCTGGCGGTCGCCGAGCCGGACGCGCCCGTGGTCGGGGTTCCGGTGGCGGTGGTGGTGGTCGTCGGGTCCGCCGGGGTCGTGGCCGGGTCCGCCGGGGTGCTCGTGGCGTCGGCCGGGGTGGAGTCGGCGGCGGGTGTGCTCTCGGTCGTGGTCGGCGTGGGGGTCCCGTCCGCGTACGCGCTCGGCGCGGCGAACAGCGCCAGCGGCGCTATCGCGGCGGTCGCGGCCGCGGCGGCAAGTGCACGACGAAGCTTCATGAAGACCTCGGGAGTCAGGTGTGCCGCGCTGCGCGCACCACACGTCAGGAGGCCTCCGCGTGTGGGGCGCGGGTGGGGCCCGTGGTTCGTGAGGTTTGATCCACGCCACCTGTGAAAGGTTGTGCGGCCATTCACAGAAAACTTATGTGGGCTGAGTCACATACCAGTTCTTCTTGTGAACACGCTTTCTGAGGCCCTAGAACTGACTCACGTGTCAGAAGACCCCAAGATCCCGGATGACGTCTGGGACCAATTCGTCCGTGATACCGAACGGGACATCCGGGCCACCGCCCCGAAGGAACCCTCCGCGCGTGCCCGTGAAGTGGCCGAGCGGCTGCGGCGACAGGAAGCGCGCGGAGAGCTGCCGGAGGGCTGGCGCACCGGCCCGGCCTGGCAGCAGAAGAAGAGCCGGCGGGGCCTGTGGGGCGTCCTCGGGATCGCCGTCGCGGTCGTGGTGGCCGTCGTCGCGGTGAAGCCGTCGCTGATACCGGGCGACCTCTTCGGCGGCGGGAGCTCCGCGGAGTCCGCCGCCTCCCCGCTGCCCCAGGAGACGGCGGCCCCGACCACGGCCCCGGCCGCCGTGGACCCCGAGATCCCCACCCTCGACGACCCGTTCGCCGGCTCTCCGGCCAAGCAGTGGGCCGACGGCGAGTCCGGGATCGTCGTACCGAAGGCCAAGGCCGTCTCCGGGCAGTCCGCGGCCAAGGTCGGCCAGGCCCTCGACCTGACCAAGAAGCTGCTGGTCGAGTCCAACCTCGCTCCGGGCACCCTGCGCGGTGAACGGCCCGCCGCGGCGCTCGCCCTGCTGGACCCCAAGCAGGGCGACGTCCTCAAGCGCCTGAACACCGGCCTGAGCAAGCCGGACAAGGACCACGACCCGCTGTCGATGTTCAGCCGCTTCGACCCCGCCGAGGTCCGGCTGGTCGGTGACGTGATCAAGCTGCGGGGCCGGATGACGTTCAAGGCCGGTGAGCACGCCTCGGTGGCCGTGCACGCCGACTACACCTTCGTCTACCCGGTCGTCCGCACCGACGGCACCACCGAGGTGACCCGCACCATCGTCCGCCGCGTCCTCGACGTCGAACTGCCCGACCCGGCGAAGTACCAGGTCACCCCGGGCAGGCTCAACGTCCTGCGGTACGACGAGAGCGCCGGCAACACGACCTGCGACGTCCACGACGGGTTCCTGCACCCGGAGTTCCCCACCACGGCGGAGCCCAGCGGACCGGCCCCCACGGGTCCGACGCGGGACCCCTACGACCGCAGTGAGGACATCGGCCGGATCAAGGACTGCGGGACGGTGTCCCGGGTCTAGTCGGCCCGTGCGAGTCCGGTGGGCTCGCGCAAGCGAAGGGCCCCGCGGGGGCGGAACCGCGGGGCCCTTCTTTCGTCAGCACCGACGTCAGGGCAGCGCCGGTGCCGGGGAGCGGCGCCGGGGGGTTGCGCCGCCTGCTCTTCCCGCCGTCGTACTCGCCGCCCCTTGGTCTGGACCTCTGGCAATGACCTCTGGCAATGCGGCGGGGCAAGGCGAGACAAGACGAATGCGGTTGTCTGCGGAGGGACTTGGGGGCTTTCTAGGCATCGTGCTGGATGGGCGCGGCCTCCGCAACCGTTTGACCCAGCCTGGTGCCGGTACTTGTCCCGCCGGCCGGCCCCGGGCGTCCCCGGAGCCGGCCGTTCTCTTGGGTGACCGGGCTGCTGTCCCCTGCCGTCCGGTCACTACTGGAGCGAGGTCCCACGACGCACGGCACGTTCCGTACGTCTCATCGCTCCAGCGAGCCACGCGTGGTTCTGTCGGGCCCGCCCCTGGCTGGCACGGACACCACGACCAACGAGGACCTGGGCGCGGCGGTCACGCGCCGTACGGGTGAGGCGGTGCCCGAACTCAGATGCGACCCCTGCACAGTTCGAGCAGCGTCATGGCGAGCGGGGTGCCCGGCTTGCCGAGCGCCTCGCGGTAGCGGCCGAGGATCTCCATCTCGCGCGCGAGGTGGACCCGCCGTCCGCCGGAGGCGATCCGGGTCTGCTGGACGACGGCCGAGACGGCCATCCGCTCCTGGATCAGGCCGATGATCCGGTCGTCGAGCGCGTCGATGCGCTCACGGGCGTCCGCGATGGTTGCTTCGGGTGTGACGGTCACGTGGGGCTCCTGGTGAGGTGGGTGCCCCGGAGCGACAGGATCCGGAAAACACCAGGCGCCCCGGACCTTGTCGGCCCGGGGCGCCTGGGAAGTCGCTTGTCAGTTGCTCAAGCGGCACGACCATGGCAGCCGGCGGGCCGGATGCCATAGGTAAACAGGGAGGTCGTCTGCGTGAGCATGGGAGCAGTATGCAGGGCCCCGCGGCGCTGTCCAACCCGGTTCGCATCCTGAGACCGGGCTCGGCCCCGGTCGGGGCCCGCGGGTCCCGGTAGACTCGGCCCCACACACACCTCGCTCACCGCCGGAAGGCAACCCGTGTCATCAGCGACCCCAGCCGCCCCCGACACCGTCCTGGTCGTCGACTTCGGCGCGCAGTACGCCCAGCTCATCGCCCGTCGTGTCCGCGAGGCCCGGGTCTACAGCGAGATCGTGCCGAGCACCATGCCGGTCGCGGAGATGCTCGCCAAGAACCCGGCGGCCATCATCCTCTCCGGCGGCCCCTCGTCGGTGTACGCGGAGGGCGCCCCGCGCCTGGACCGCGAGCTCTTCGAGTCCGGCGTCCCGGTATTCGGCATGTGCTACGGCTTCCAGCTGATGGCCACCACCCTCGGCGGCACCGTCGACAACACCGGCGCCCGCGAGTACGGTCGCACCCCGCTGCACGTCTCGAAGTCCGGCTCGACCCTGTTCGAGGGCACCCCGGACGAGCAGTCGGTGTGGATGTCCCACGGCGACGCCTGCTCCGCCGCCCCCGAGGGCTTCACCGTGACCGCGTCCACGGACGTCGTCCCGGTCGCCGCCTTCGAGAACGACGAGAAGAAGCTCTACGGCGTCCAGTACCACCCCGAGGTCATGCACTCCACGCACGGCCAGCAGGTCCTGGAGCACTTCCTGTACCGGGGTGCCGGGCTCAAGCCCGACTGGACCACGGGCAATGTGATCGAGGAGCAGGTAGCTCTCATTCGAGAGCAGGTCGGCGACAAGCGCGCGATCTGCGGTCTGTCCGGCGGCGTGGACTCCGCGGTGGCCGCGGCCCTGGTCGCGCGTGCCATTGGCGACCAGCTGACCTGCGTGTACGTCGACCACGGTCTGATGCGCAAGGGCGAGACCGAGCAGGTCGAGAAGGACTTCGTGGCCGCGACCGGCGTCAAGCTGGTCGTCGTCGACGCGGAGGAGCGCTTCCTCACGGCTCTCAAGGGGGTCTCGGACCCCGAGGAGAAGCGGAAGATCATCGGCCGGGAGTTCATCCGGGTCTTCGAGCAGGCCCAGGCCGAGATCATCGCGGACGAGGGCCCGGCGGTGGAGTTCCTCGTCCAGGGCACGCTCTACCCGGACGTGGTCGAGTCCGGCGGCGGCACCGGCACCGCCAACATCAAGTCGCACCACAACGTCGGCGGCCTCCCCGAGGACCTCGAGTTCCAGCTGATCGAGCCGCTGCGCAAGCTGTTCAAGGACGAGGTCCGGATGGTCGGCCAGGAGCTGGGGCTCCCGGACGAGATCGTCCAGCGGCAGCCCTTCCCGGGTCCCGGCCTCGGCATCCGGATCGTCGGCGAGGTCACCAAGGAGCGCCTGGACCTGCTGCGCGACGCCGACGCCATCGCCCGCGAGGAGCTGACCGCGGCCGGCCTGGACCGGGACATCTGGCAGTGCCCGGTGGTCCTGCTCGCGGACGTCCGCTCGGTCGGCGTCCAGGGCGACGGCCGCACCTACGGCCACCCGATCGTCCTGCGCCCGGTGTCCAGCGAGGACGCCATGACGGCCGACTGGTCGCGACTGCCGTACGACGTCCTCGCGAAGATCTCGACGCGGATCACCAACGAGGTGGCCGACGTCAACCGCGTGGTGCTGGACGTGACGTCGAAGCCGCCGGGCACCATCGAGTGGGAGTAGGCCTCCCGGTAGGTCTTCCTAGGTCCGCTTGAGAGTCCGCACCGGCTCTCCGGGCTTCCAGACCTGGACGACGAGGTACGTGTCGTCCTCGACGTAGGTCCGCACGACCTCCGTCAGCTCGGTGCGGAAGAGGTGGAACGGCTCCGGCGGTTCCACCTCTTCGCTGTAGGCGGCCTTGACGGCGGAGTCGGCGACCTCCCTGGCCAGTCCGCTGATCCGGACGTCTCCGCCGCCCAGGGTCTGGCCCTCGCCGGGGTTGGCCTGGAGCGCGAACCGCGGGTCACGCAGCAGGTCCCGCGCCTTGCGTGAGTCCGGCATCATGCCGAGCCAGAGTTCGCCGTTCAGGAAGCGGACCTCCAGGCCCGTGGTGCGCGGAGAGCCGTCCTTGCGGAGGGTCGCGAGAGTGTGGTGCGTGAAGGCGCCGAAGCGCTGCTCCACGGTCCTGGCAAGGTCGGGTTCCGCGGAGGAGAAGTCTGCCCAGTTCATACCGTGCAGTCTTCCGCCCATACCCGACATCTTCTGTCCGGTATCCGCTGTGTGCGCCATCTTTACAAACCACCCCTGTTCTCCTGCGCTGCCCGACGGTAACTTCCGCCCCGTAAGCAACCCAGTGCTGGAGGAACAGATGCACGGGACACCCCTCGGGCCGACTCCGCCGATGCCCGTGCCCACCGAGAAGCTCCAGTTCGCGATGCCGCCGATGCACGACTCCGTCGAGGAGGAACGCCGGCACCGCAAGGAGCGGCTCGCCGGCGCGCTGCGCACCTTCGGACGGCTCGGCTTCGAGGACGGCGTCTCCGGACACATCACCGCCCGCGACCCTCAGTTCACCGACTGCTTCTGGGTCAACCCCTTCGGCATGCCCTTCAAGCACGTCACCGTGAGCGACCTGGTGCTGGCCAACTCCGACGGCCAGGTGATCGACGGCCGCCACCACGTCAACCAGGCCGCGTTCACCGTGCACTCCCAGGTGCACGCCGCCCGCCCCGACGTCGTGGCCGTCGCCCACTGCCACTCCGTGCACGGCCGGGCGCTGGCCGCCCTCGGTGAACTCCTCGACCCGATCACCCAGGAGAGCTGCGCCTTCTACGAGGACCACGCGCTGTACGACACCTACACCGGGGTCGTCGTGGACGCCGAGGAGGGCCGCCGGATCGCCACCGCGCTCGGGTCCCGCAAGGCCCTGGTGCTGCGCAACCACGGGCTGCTGACCGTCGGGGACTCGGTGGACGCGGCGGCCTGGTGGTTCATCTCGATGGAACGCTCCAGCCAGGTCCAGCTGACGGCCCGGGCGGCGGGCCGCCCCGTGCTCATCGACCACCGGGCGGCGGTGGCGACGCGGGAACAGCTGGGCGGGGACCTGGTCGCGTGGATCAACTACCAGCCGATGTGGCAGGACATCAGCCGCAGCGAGCCGGATCTGCTGAGCTAGCGAGCCGGGTCTGCTGAGCTAGCGAGCCGGGTCTGCTGAGCCAGCGGTCCGGGTCTGCTGAGCCAGCGGTCCGGGTCTGCTGAGCCAGCGGTTCGGGTCTGCTGAGCCAGCGGTCCCGGGGGCCGGGACCAAGCTCAAAAACCCCGCAACACGGCGGCCTTCGTCGCCGCGAACTCCTCGTCCGTGAGCACCCCTTCGCGGTGCAGCTCGCCCAGCTCCCGCAGCCTGCGCAGCAGTACGTCGTGGTGGTCGGCCGCCGGCGGCAGGGCCGACGCCGTCGGCCGGGGCCGCAGGGCCCGCTCGTCGTCGTACTCGAGGCCGCCCCGGGTGGACGGGTGCGGCAGCCGGGCCGTGACCGCCGTCGCGACCAGCGCCGTGAGCAGGTCGCGGCGGGTGCTGCCCCACAGGTCGAGGGCGTACGGGTCCTTCTCGGGCGGCAGCTTCGAGAACGACGTCTCACGGGTCACGAACCGCATGAACCCGTCCTCGTAACCGGAGTTGGGCAGCCACTCCACCTGGACGAGGTCGCCCACGTCGATGATCCGCGGGCCGGTCGCGCGCTTGACGCGGTCGGAGGTGTCGGCCCAGTCGATACGGACCTGGATGCCGTCGAAGGAGACCGTGCCGTCGGAGGAGCGCACCGAGACCGGGACCGGCGGGCCGGGGAGCAGATACGTCTTCGTCGGCTCCTTGGGGATCTGGTCGAGGAGGAGGGACCGGCGGATCTCCTCGGCCACGTACTCGGCGACCCCGGCGCGGTCGACGTCCACGACCAGCCGGTACGGATCGGCCGAGTCCGGCAGCCGTCCGCCGGTCGCGTGCAGGAGGGGGTCCGCGCCCTCGCGCAGCCGCATCCTGAGCCGGCCGCGCTTGCGCTCCGGCTCGAACGCCACGCCCGCGATGGCCTCCAGGGGCACGGCGATCTCGCCGTACGTCTGCCGGAACAGTGGTACGGAACGGTGGAGTCCCGGCGTGATCCTGACCGTTGTGCCGTCGAAGACCCAGGTCCCGTCACGCTGGATGATCTCGGCCATACGCAAATTCTCGCAGCCGGGTCAACACGGCGGGGCCCGCTTCACCCGTCGCTTCACTTGCGCGGACCGGACCTGCCGGGTCCTGGGGGTGTGCCGTAGGGCACAATTCGCTGTCATCACGGGGGAGTTGTCCGGGGGCTTCAGCGGGTGGTGCGGCCGGTCGGCCGTGAGGTCATGTGGGGCCGAAGGTCCAGGAGTCTTGGGAAGGCGGGCGTCGGGCGTGGCGGTGCAGGAAGCGAGACAGGGCGCGGACGGCGGTGCGTTCGGAGTGTCCGGGGGTGCGCATGACGGTGGCTGCACCTGCGGGGACTGTCCGCACGGGGCGCGGACCGGGCATCGGCGCGCGGTGGCGGAGTTCCTGCTGAAGCGGGACGAGTTCGCCGCCGGGCAGGGACTGCCCGCCGCCGTGGCGCACTCGGCGTCGGCCTCACGGCAGTGGATCTCGGCGGAACTCACCCAGTCCGCGGAGCTCGTGGCCGAGCGGGGACGGGCCGAGGGCGCGGCCTGGCTCGCCCGGCTGTGGCGTCGTACGGCGGGTGCGGTGTGGGCCGCGGTCGTGGTGCTGGTGCTCGTCCAGGCGCTCACGGCGATCGGCGCGGGGTGGACCGCGGCGCGGACGGCGGGGCTGCTGGCCGCGCTGGTGGTGGCCGGTTCGCTGACCGCCGCGTCCTGGTTCCACCGGGCCCGGGGCGGGGTGCTCGCGCCGGTGATCGGCGAGGACAACCGGCTCTCCACGTCACGCGCGGTCGCCGTGGCGTGGGTGCTGTTCGTCGCGTACGCGGTGCTGGTCCTGGTGGGACGGCTCGCCGCGGCCTCCTCCGGCACGGAACGGGACACGCTGATCTCCGGGCTCGAACTGGCCCGGGGCGCGGGTGTCGTGACCGTGCTCGCCGTGGTGTGCGGGATCGCCGTGCTGGTACGGCGGGTGGTCGGGCTGCGGGTGCTGGGGCAGCGGCTCCAGAAGGTACGGGCGGACCGCCCGCGGGCGGCGGACCTGCTGACCGACGACTCCGGGCGGGGCAGCTTCGCCGACATCCAGTACGTCGTGATCGGCGGGGTCGCGCTGCTGTTCGCGGCCGTCCGACTGGCCCGGCGGCCGGACCAGTTGCCGGACCTGCCGTGGGGACTCGCGGTGGTGGTGCTGGTGTCGGCGGCGACCTATGTGGCGGGGAAGTACGCGGAGGGCGGGCGGCCGGTGATCCTCTCCGTGGTGCGGTCGCGCGAGGCGGGCGATCTGGACGGCCCGATCCGCACCGGCGACGACATCGAGATCCGCGGCGCCGGCTTCGTGCCGCCGGGGGCGCAGCGGGCGGACCGGCTGGCGCGGATGGTGGTGCGGATCGGCACGGTGAACGTGCAGGTGCCCTTGGTGCCGGTCGCGGGTGGCTTCAGCAACCCGGCGGACGACGTACTGACCGTGCCGGTGCCGGCGGATGTGGAGGCGGGCCGGGTGGAGGTGCAGGTGGTCACTGCGGCGGGGGTGGAGACGAACCGGTATGCGATCGACGTGACGGACTGATCGCTGCTTGGGTGCGGGTTCGGTGGGGGCGGGCACGGTGGCCGACGGTCCGGTCATGACGCAGTCGGACTGCAACTCCCCAGGGGCGCGGGGAACTGCGCGACCGGCCACGACGCACCCGCACTCGCCCGGCAACCGAACCCGGCACCCCCTCCGGCGCTCTCGAAAACTCCTCCGCACCGGATTGAGCCGCGCAGCCCCTCCATGCGTATCGTCTTGTGAGGGGTCTCGGCTCGCTGGTGAGAGGCGGCTCGGAGCGATGACTCATAGTTTTCGTACGGACACGCACGCCCCCTATTACGACGAGGCACGGTCCTGGCGGGACAGCATCAGCCAGTACGCCCTGCTTCCCCTGCGCATCTTCCTGGGCGTCACCTTCATCTACGCCGGCTTGGACAAGCTGACCGACAGTGCCTTCATGAAGGACTCCGGCTCGGGCTCCATCGGCGACATGATGCGCAGCGTGCGGGATTCCTCCGCGATTCCCGCGCTCGTCGACCTGTCTCTGAAGAATCCCGTCGGGTTCGGTTACGCCATCGCCTTCGGTGAACTCGCCGTAGGCATCGGCACCTTGCTCGGCATCCTGGCACGCCTGGCCGCACTGGGCGGTGCGCTGATCTCGCTCAGTCTGTGGCTGACGGTGAGTTGGGCCTCCGATCCCTACTACTACGGCAACGATCTCGCCTACCTGATGGCCTGGCTGCCGCTCGTGCTCGCGGGTGCCTCCGTGTTCTCCGTGGACGCCGCCTTGCGGGCCCGACGACGGCAGCGGGCGGGAGGGTACCGGTAGCTCCGGTCGGCGGAGCTACCGGTGGCGAGGCGACCGGTAGCTTCCCCTGTCGTCAGTGCGATGCGGGCGGCTGTGCCCTTTCCTCCACCTCCGGGGGTGCCTCCGTGCCCGTGCGGTGCTTGGCGCGGCGGCCGCGTATCGCGCGGGTCAGCAGTCCGACCGCGCCTGCCAGGCAGAGGCCGCCCACGACCATCGGGATCACGGCGAACCAGGGTGTGTCCCAGGCGCCGCCCGCGTCCCCGACGTAGGTGATGCCCGCGAGGGTCAGGAAGGCGCCGGCGACCAGTCTTCCCGGCTGGAACTCATGACGCAGCACGGCTCACCTCCGCCTGTCCGATGCCGACCCGCAGATCCAGGTCGACGGTGCCGGCGTTCTTGCCGTCCGAGGTCGCCGGCAGGGTGACCTCCTTGCGTTTGCCGGGCTGCACGTCCACGTCCCGCTGGTCGTCGCCCGGCAGCTGGATGTCGCCCACTCCCACGTCGATGCTCGCCTTCACGGTCACGTCCGGCGGCACGATCACCACCAGCCGGCCGACACCCACGTCGGCATGGGTCGTCACGGTCCGGCCCTTGGCCACGTCCAGCTTGCTCAGGTCCAAGGTCCCCACGCCGGTGCCGAGTTCGTACTCCGGGCGGACCTCCGTCACCGCCGCCGGTTTCCAGGTGGTGCGGACCCAGTGCGTGGTGATGTCCTTCGGCAGGGCCGCGGAGGTGGCCAGCAGCCCTGCCGTGATGACGGCGAGGAAGAGCGAGCCCGCTCCGGTGCGGCCCAGGAAGGAGCTGATGGCCATGCCGACGCCGAAGACGATGAGCGCGCAGGCCAGGCCGGTCTGAAGACTCGTGCCGAGCGGGTGGTGCTCCCAGGTCGCTCCGGTGGCGAGGCCGCCCGCCAGCAGGGCGAACAGGAAGATCCAGCCGCCGATCCAGCGCGGTCCGCGGGGCTTGGGCGGCCGGGTGTAGGCCGCGCGGAGGTCCTCACGTCGGTTCCACGGGGTGCCGAGACCGATGTTGACGGCCGCCGCGATGTCACGGTCGCGGGAGTCCAGGGGCCCCCACAGATAGCCCGTGCCGCCGACATGGGTGCCGTCCTTGACGATGGGGTCGCGCCACCAGGAAGGGGAGCCGGCCGGTACCGGCGGTGCCTGGGCCTCCGGCGGGGCGTCGGCGACGGCCTGCGCGGAGAGCGGGTCCGGGTCGGGGGTGCCGCGGTTGCGCGACCAGTAGCCGGCGCCCGCGAGGAGCAGGGAGAGCACCAGGGCGAAGGTCAGCACGCCGGTGTTGCTCAGCATGGTGAGGAAGACTCCGCAGCCGACCAGGGCGAACAGCACTCCGGTCAGGGCCTGGCCGTCCACCCGGCCGGTGAGGAGCTTGCGCACCTCGTTCTCGTCCTCGTCCTCGTACGGGACCAGGAGCCAGGCGAAGCCGTAGAAGATGAGGCCGATGCCGCCCGTCGCCGAGAGCACGGCGAGGGTGATCCGGAAGATCACCGGGTCCATGTCGCACTGCCGCCCCAGCCCGGCGCACACCCCGGCGAGCTGCTTGTGCCGCCGGTCGCGCCGGAAGGAGAGGGGAGCGGGGGCAGGGCCGGGCTCCGTGGTGGGCTCGCGGGTGGGACTTCCGGTGTCGTGTGCGGCTGTGGGGGGTGCCGTGCCTCCTTCTTCTTCCCTGTGCGCGCCCGCGCCCACGCCCGCGCCGAGGCCGGCGCCGGTGCTCCGGTCCGGGCCTCCGCCGGATCCGGAGGCCGCGGCGTGCTGGTGATCTGTCATGTGTCCATGGTGACGGGCGGGAGGGCCCGGCGGGAGTCGGAACGACCCTGGCCGGACCCTGATATCGGCCCTGAGAGGGGGGAGGGAGGTGTTCGGAGGGCGCGCCGTTCGAAGATCAGGGGAGTCTCGGGGGCCAACCCTGATGCCCCCGCACCCCGGCCGTGTGACGATCGATGGCATGCCGGAAGCCGCAGCAGCGCCCCTCGTCGAACCGCGGCCGCCGCGCAAGCTCTACCGCAGCAGCGACGGACGCTGGCTGGGTGGTGTGGCGCGGGGGCTCGCCGGGCATCTCGGGCTGCCCGTCATCTGGGTGCGGCTCGTCTTCGTCGGCCTGTTCATGGCGGACGGCCTCGGTGCCCTGCTGTATGCCGCGTTCTGGTTCTTCGTGCCGCTCGGCGTCGGCGGGGTCGGTGGACAGCGGCCCCCGTCCCTGGTCACGACGGAGACCTCGCCGGACGGCCGCCGCAGACTGGTCGCCCGCCGCCCCGACAGGGGCCAGATCGTGGCCCTGCTGCTCATGGTCGTCGTGGCCATGGTCTTCGTCGGCAACGTCAATGTGGGCAACGGGGCCAAGGCGTACCTCTGGCCGGCCGTCCTCGTCGGCGCCGGTGTCGCCCTCGTCTGGCGCCAGGCGGACAATGCCCGCCGGGCCCGCTGGATGGAGGTCGGCCGCCGTCGGCGCACCCTGAGCCTGCTGCGTGCCGCGGGCGGTGTCCTCCTCGTCACCGCGGGTGTCTCCGGGGTCTTCGTCCTCCAGGGTTCCGCCGCCCACCTCGGCTCCGTCCTCCAGGCGGCCCTAGCGGTCCTCGTAGGGATAACGCTGCTCGCGGGGCCGTATCTCGTCCGGATGACCCAGGACCTCTCCGAGGAGCGCCTGATGCGCATCCGTGCCCAGGAGCGCGCCGAGGTCGCCGCCCATGTCCACGACTCCGTGCTGCACACCCTCACCCTGATCCAGCGCAACGCGGAGAACCCCGGTGAGGTCCGTCGCCTCGCCCGCGCCCAGGAGCGCGACCTGCGCACCTGGCTCTACAAACCCGAGGGCACCGGCAAGGACGAGGCCGACGAGCCCACCGATCTCGCCGACGCGGTGCGGCGCAATGCGGCCGAGGTGGAGGACAAGCACGGCGTCCCGATCGAGGTCGTGGTCGTCGGGGACTGCCCGCTCGACGAGCGGACCGGCGCGCAGATGCAGGCCGCGCGCGAGGCGATGGTCAACGCCGCCAAGTACGGTGGCGAGGGCGGCGCCGTACAGGTCTACGCCGAAGTCGAGGGCAGGACGGTCTTCGTGTCCGTCCGGGACCGCGGTCCCGGCTTCGACCTCGACTCGATACCCGCCGACCGGATGGGTGTCAGACAATCGATCATCGGCCGCATGGAGCGCCACGGCGGCACGGCCCGGCTGCGCGCGGTGCCGGGCGGCGGCACGGAGGTCGAGCTGGAGATGGAGAGGGCGGAGAAGACGTCATGAGTGACCCCACCGAGGCGAACACCGAACCCGTGGAGCCCGCGGGGGGAGCGGGCCGGCGGCACGTGCGCGTGGTCCTCGTCGACGACCACCGGATGTTCCGTACCGGCGTCCAGGCCGAGATCGGCCGGACCGAGGAGACCGGTGTCGAGGTCGTCGGGGAGGCCGCGGACGTCGAGCAGGCCGTCACCGTCATCACCGCGACCCGCCCCGAGGTCGTCCTGCTCGACGTCCACCTCCCGGGCGGCGGCGGGGTCGAAGTGCTGCGCCGCTGCGCCCCGTTGATGGCCGACCCCGAGCAGCCCGTCCGCTTCCTCGCCCTGTCCGTCTCGGACGCGGCCGAGGACGTGATCGGGGTGATCCGGGGCGGTGCGCGCGGCTATGTGACGAAGACGATCACGGGCACGGACCTCGTGGACTCCGTCTTCCGCGTCCAGGAGGGCGACGCGGTGTTCTCCCCGCGGCTCGCGGGCTTCGTCCTGGACGCCTTCGCCTCCACCGACGCCCCACCGGTCGACGAGGACCTCGACCGTCTCACCCAGCGCGAGCGCGAGGTGCTGCGGCTCATCGCGCGGGGCTACGCCTACAAGGAGATCGCCAAGCAGCTGTTCATCTCGGTGAAGACGGTCGAGTCCCATGTCTCGGCAGTCCTGCGGAAGTTGCAGCTGTCCAACCGTCATGAGCTGACGCGATGGGCGACCGCACGGCGACTGGTCTGACCCCGCGCGCGTCCGGGGCGCACTCGTCCGGGCCTCACTCGTCGGGGCCCGCTCACACCACCCGGGTGGCTCCCGCGAAGGGCATCTCGTCGATCGGCGCCTCCCGTACCGGTGCCGACGGGTTCGGGGCGTGGATCATCATGCCGTTGCCGATGTAGAGGCCGACATGGCTGATGCCGGAGTAGAAGAACACGAGGTCGCCGGGGAGGAGTTCGGAGCGGGAGACGCGCCGGCCGGCGTCGATCTGGGCGTAGGTCGTGCGGGGCAGGGAGATGCCCGCGGAGCGGTACGCGGCCTGGACGAGGCCCGAGCAGTCGAAGGCGTCCGGGCCGGTGGCGCCCCAGACATAGGGGCTGCCGAGCTTGGAGTAGGCGTAGGAGACGGCCGCCGCGGCACGGGAGTTGGGGGCCTGCGCGAGGGCCGCGGCGGGTGTCGTCAGGCCCTGGCGTGCGCCCGTCGTGTCACGTGAGGCGCGAGCCCCGGCCTCACCCACCCCCGCGCGTTCCCCGGCCGGCAGCTGAGTGAGCAGGCGGCGGGCCGCCTCCAGCTTCCCGGTGATCGTCTTCTTGTGGCGCCTCAGCTCCGCCTGACGGGACTTCAGCGCGTCCAGCTCGATGTGTGCGGCACCGCGCAGTTGCTCGATCTCCCGCAGCTGCCGGCGGACGTTCGCCACCGAGGCCGCCTGTCTGCTGCCGGCCCGTTCGACGAACTCGGCGCCGTCCAGGTAGTGGTCGGGGTCGTCGGAGAGGGCGAGCTGCATAGCGGGGTCGAGTCCGCCGCCCCGGTACTGCGCGGCGGCGATCGCGCCCAGGCCGTCCCGGGCCTCGTTGAGCTGCGCGGTCCTGCGGGCCGCCTGGTCGCGCAGGGCGTTGAGCCGGGTCTCGGCGGCCTCCGCCTTCTCCTTCGCGCCGTTGTACTTCTCGGTGGCGGTCTCCGCCTCCTGGTAGAGCTGGTCCACCTTCGCCTTGACCTGCGTGGGCGTGAGCTGCGGCTCGGCGTGTCCGGTCCCGTCGAAGCCCGCCGCGGTCGCCGCCCCGGCGAGGGCGATCGTCGCCGCCGTACGGACCGTATGGCCGCCGGCCGAGCGTTGACGGGGCTTGCGGTGCGCTGCCACGTGGACTGCACGTCCTTTCGTCCGACCGCCGCCCCGGGACCCGGGGACGTACGGACGCCAGGAGGGAGCGGCCGTACGACCGCCCGGGGCGGTGTGCGCGTCCGGCGACGGCCCACACAGGGGGAGCGGACCGCCGCCGGACCTTCTCGGCGGTGGTGGCCGACTGCCGCCCCTGGCCCGGGCGGCGGTGGGGAGCCGGTCACCTGGTGGAGGACGCTAAACCTGGGTGTGTCCGGGAGGTAACGCGTTGTGCGGAAGTGCCGTCAGGTAATCGACTGGTGACCGAAGGTGACCGCGATCCCGGGGTGCCGTCGTCGACTTCGCGTGGTGGGCTGACCGAAGTCGGGATTTTCTGCCGCTCCGGAGGTTTGGAGTGCTACGGGCCGCATATATGCACGCTCTCCGACGGGGGCGGTGCGGGCGCTCCTAAGGGACCGCAATAGGCTCCGGCCCCATGGACGTACTCATCCATCTCTTCGTCGGCCTGCACATCATCGGGATCGCCTCGCTGCTCGGCGGTTTCCTCACCCAGATGAAGGCGATGGGCCAGGGCGCCGCCCGGTTCGTCCCCGCGATGCTGCACGGCGCCGCGACCATGCTGGTCACCGGGGTGATCCTGGTCGGCCTCAACCAGGCCGACGACCAGCACGTCAACAACATCAAGATCGGCGTGAAGCTGGCCCTGCTGATCGTGATCCTCGGACTCGTCTACGTGAAGCGCGACGACGAGAAGATCGACAAGGGACTGTTCGGCCTGGTCGGCGCGCTGACCACGGCCAACGTCTTCATCGCGGTCCTGTGGACCTGAGAGCGGCGCGCGCCTCGGCGACCGCTCCCACGGTGACGGCGAGCCAGGCCGCCACCGCGATCCACAGCAGCACCTCACCCGGCACCTTCAGCCAGGAGACGTCCACGGCGGAGGCGACCGACAGGGTCGCCGCGGCGGACATGCCCATGGGGAAGACGGTGGCCCAGCGCCGCACGTCGTAGCGCGGCCGCGGCCGCACCCACTCGGCCCCGAGCAGCACGGCGTACCAGGCCAGGTCCAGCACCAGCAGCGTGACGGTCACCGCGCGCAGCACGCCCAGGTCGTCGTCGTTCCACAGGTACAGGGGCGCCCTGTCCGCGACGATCAGCTGCGCGCCGGCCAGCGCCGAGATACCGAGCGCGCCGCCCGCGATCCAGTGGTCCCCGTGACCCTCCAGCACCTGGCCCGGGTCGAAACGGAAGAGCGCGACGCCGTACAGGACCAGACCGAGCCAGAACAGCACGAGCGCGGTGTGCGCGAGCCAGGCCGCCGACTCGGCCGCCGCGAGGGTGGCGCCGAGGACCGCGAGGCCTTCGGTCGCCACGCAGCCCAGGAACACCCCGCCGGGCATCCGCCGCGTCCAGTGGCTCACGACGAACACGATCAGCACCGGCCACAGCAGCGCGGCCAGCGCGAGCAGCGCCTCGGCCAGGGACTGCCGGCCGAGTGCGGAGAAGCGGGTGCCGAGGACGGTGGTCGCCGCCACCGCCGTCAGGGCGCCCGGTGTCCCGGCCTCCGCGGCCCATCGGGCGCGCTCCCGCAGCAGTCGTACGGCGAACTCGGCGGCCAGTCCCAGCCAGGCCACGCAGTCGATCACCAGGGCGATCCGGGACAGCGTCTCGTAGCCGGTCAGATGCAGTCCGACCGACAGGATGCCGGTCGCCAGCACGGCGGCCCCGGCGGCGGGCGGGCGCTGCGTCCACCAGACGCGCAACGGGGAGTGCGGGGAGGTACCGGCCATGGACCGATGCTAGGAAGCCCCGCGCCCGTCGCGAGCGGGGCGCGCACGCGCGCGTGGGGGAATCGCGCGGGCGCAGGAGGGCCGCCCGCGCCACGGGACCTCAGGCCGGTCGTACCACGCTGTGGATCGCCGACTCGCCGTCGTAGTAGATCGACTCCTCGCGGACGTACGCGCCCGGCTTGGGGGCGTGGATCATCATGCCGTTCCCGATGTAAAGGCCGACATGGGTGATGCCGTCGTAGAAGAAGACCAGGTCACCGGGCTGGGCGTCGGCCAGGGGGACCGTGGTGCCGGCGTTGACCTGGTCGTAGGTGACGCGGGGGAGGGTGACGCCGGCGGCCTTCCAGGCGGCCTGGGTGAGGCCCGAGCAGTCGTAGGAGCCGGGGCCGGTGGCGCCCCACACATAGGGCTTGCCGATCTGCGCGCGGGCGAAGGCGAGGGCTTTGGCGGCCCTGGTCGCGTACGAGGGGTCGGTCGCCGTCGAGGTGCCGGTGCTCGATGTGCTCTCCTGCCGGCCCGCCTCCTGACCCGCCCCCTGCGCGGCCTTCTCCGCGGCCGCCTGCTGCCGGGCCAGCTCCGCCGCCTTGCGTGCCGCGGCCTCCTGCTTCGCCTTCTCGATCGCCGCGAGGCGGGCCTTCTCCCGGGCCGTCAGCTCCGACAGCAACTCGCGCGCGTCGGCGAGCTTCTTCTGGACGGTCGCCTTCGCGGTCCTCAGGTCGCTCTGCGTCTCGGTGAGTGACTGGAGCCTCTGGGAGGCCTCCTGACGCTTCTTCATCGTCGCCGACTGCTCGGAGACGTAGTCGTCGACCGCGCCCTTCTGACGGCTCGTGAGGCGGCCCATCAGTTGTGTCTGGTCGAAGTAGTCCTGCGGGGTGTCGGCGAGCAGGAAGGTCGCGGTGCCGGGCGCGGCGGCCCCGGTGCGGTACTGCTCGGCGGCGAAGGAACCGAGCTCCTCCCGCGCCTGGTTGAGCTTCTCGGTGCGCCGCGCGACGTCGTCCAGGAGGGTGTCGACCTGCTTGCGCTGCTTGGTCGTCCGCTCCTTGGCCGCGTTGTAGGTGTCGGTCGCCGACTCGGCCTGGCGGTACAGGTCGTCGACCTTCTTCTCGACCTCTTCGAGACTGGGCCGGTCGTCGGCCGGCGCGGCGTTCGCCGACTGGGACAGCAGGGCCACGGAGGTCAGGGCGGCCGTCGCGAGGGCCGGGGTCCGTATGCCTGCCACGCGCGTACCAGCGGGACGCGACTTGCGGTGCGACGCCAAAGGAGGCGACTCCTTCCGTGCTCCGCCTACCGGGTTAGCTGTCGGGTTCGGGCGGGAAGGGTTGCCCTACGGCGCTCCCGTGGGCGGGAGTCGGCCGATTCACCCCGGGTTCGGTGGGTCCCCGGCTCCGGGCGCGCGGCGGCGCTGTCGGACTCGGCGGAGGCCGCGCGGCCCGGCGACGTTCGCCGGAGGGGGTCGTACGGCCTACCGGGAACGGTAGCCAACTGGTGCGGCCCCTGTGAAGGTTGATGTTCGATATGCCCGATACATTTTCGTGACCTTCGGTCAGGGGTGCGTGCCTGGCGCTCGGCGCCGGTGATGCGACGCGGCTGAGTGCTTTTCCGGGGCGTGTTCGCGAGGTGGGGGAAGGGCGGTTCCGGCGCGGCCGCGGTGTGTGCCCGGTGGGTCACGGAACGTGTCGGAGAGGTGTCGGAGGGTGCTGGGCCGCCGTCGGGCGAGCGGGCAGGGAGGCACCGGGGCCTGGGCGCCGGGCGCGGGGCGTCCCCGATTCCGGCGATGTTCTCAGGGCGGCGGCGGGCTGTCAGTGGGGCACCCTAGACTCGGAGAGCGATGAGCAGCCTCTTTGACGACAGCTTCCTGGCGGACCTCCAGGCCCCTCGCGGGCACGCGGAGGAACCCCCGCCGCCGCCCGAGGACGACCACGTGCCGGAACCCGTTCCGGACGACCTGTTCGGCGGGAAGTTCGACGTGCCCCCGGACCGGGACGCCTACTACCGCGACGGCGCCCCCCGCCCGGTGCTGGACGCCGCCGCGCTCCTGGACGGGCTGAACGAGAACCAGCGCGCCGCCGTCGTGCACTCCGGCACCCCGCTGCTCATCGTGGCCGGTGCCGGCTCCGGCAAGACCCGGGTGCTCACCCACCGCATCGCCCACCTCCTCGGCGAGCGCCGTGTCCACCCCGGCCAGATCCTCGCGATCACCTTCACCAACAAGGCCGCGGGCGAGATGAAGGAGCGCGTCGAGCAGCTCGTCGGCCCGCGCGCCAACGCGATGTGGGTGATGACCTTCCACAGCGCGTGCGTGCGGATCCTGCGGAGGGAGTCGAAGAAGCTCGGGTTCACCTCCTCCTTCTCGATCTACGACGCCGCCGACTCCAAGCGTCTGATGGCCCTGGTCTGCCGCGACCTGGACCTCGACCCCAAGAAGTTCCCGCCGAAGTCCTTCAGCGCCAAGATCAGCAACCTGAAGAACGAGCTGATCGACGAGGAGGACTTCGCCGCCCAGGCCGCCGACGGCTTCGAGAAGACCCTGGCCCAGGCCTACGCCCTCTACCAGTCGCGGCTGCGCGAGGCCAACGCCCTCGACTTCGACGACCTGATCATGACCACGGTCAACCTGCTGCGCGCCTTCCCGGACGTCGCCGAGCACTACCGCCGCCGCTTCCGGCACGTCCTCGTCGACGAGTACCAGGACACCAACCACGCCCAGTACGCGCTGGTCAGGGAGCTGGTCGGCACCTCCGAGCACCCCGTCGACGTACCGCCGAGCGAGCACGACCTGCCGCCCGCCGAGCTCTGTGTCGTCGGTGACGCCGACCAGTCGATCTACGCCTTCCGCGGCGCGACCATCCGCAACATCCTCCAGTTCGAGGAGGACTACCCGGACGCGACGACGATCCTCCTGGAGCAGAACTACCGCTCCACCCAGACGATCCTCACCGCCGCCAACGCCGTCATCGAGCGCAACGAGTCACGCCGCCCCAAGAACCTGTGGACCAACGCGGGCGCGGGCGCGCGCATCACCGGCTATGTCGCCGACACCGAGCACGACGAGGCGCAGTTCGTCGCCGACGAGATAGACCGTCTCACCGACGCGGGCGACGCGAAGGCCGGCGATGTCGCGGTCTTCTACCGCACCAACGCGCAGTCCCGTGTCTTCGAAGAGGTCTTCATCCGCGTCGGCCTGCCCTACAAGGTCGTCGGCGGCGTCCGCTTCTACGAGCGCAAGGAGGTCCGGGACGTCCTGGCCTACCTGCGCGTCCTCGCCAACCCGGAGGACTCGGTGCCGCTGCGCCGGATCCTCAATGTGCCCAAGCGAGGCATCGGCGACCGCGCGGAGGCGATGATCGACGCGCTCTCCCAGCGCGAGAAGATCAGCTTTTCGCAGGCGCTCAAGCGCGTCGACGAGGCGTACGGCATGGCCGCGCGCTCCACCAACGCCGTGAAGCGGTTCAACGTGCTGATGGAGGAGCTCCGGACCATCGTCGAGTCCGGCGCGGGCCCGGCGACCGTCCTGGAAGCCGTCCTGGAACGCACCGGCTATCTCGCCGAGTTGCAGGCCTCCACCGACCCCCAGGACGAGACCCGCATCGAGAACCTCCAGGAACTCGCCGCCGTGGCCCTGGAGTTCGAGCAGGAGTCCGGCGAGGGCGAGGAGACCGGCTCGCTCTCCGACTTCCTGGAGCGGGTCGCGCTCGTCGCCGACTCCGACCAGATCCCCGACGAGGACGAGGACGGCTCCGGCGTCATCACCCTGATGACCCTGCACACCGCCAAGGGCCTGGAGTTCCCGGTCGTCTTCCTCACCGGCATGGAGGACGGCGTTTTCCCGCACATGCGCGCCCTCGGCCAGACCAAGGAGCTGGAGGAGGAGCGGCGGCTCGCGTACGTCGGCATCACGCGCGCGCGTGAGCGGCTGTACCTGACCCGGTCCTCCCTGCGCAGTGCGTGGGGGCAGCCGTCGTACAACCCGCCCTCCCGCTTCCTGGAGGAGATCCCGGCGCAGCACGTCGACTGGAAGCGCACGGGGGCGACCGCCGCTCCCGCGGGGCCGGTCTCGGGCATCGCCGCCTCGCTGTCCTCGTCCCGGTCGCGGTCCTCGGCGTCGGGTGCGTCCGGCTTCGCGACGCGCCGGACCTCGGAGAAGCCGGTGGTCGCGCTGGCCGTCGGCGACCGGGTCACCCACGACCAGTTCGGGCTCGGCACCGTGGTCGGGGTCAAGGGCACCGGCGCCAACGCCGAGGCGACCATCGACTTCGGCGAAGCCAAGCCGAAGCGGCTGCTGCTGCGGTACGCGCCGGTGGAGAAGCTGTAGCTCCGCGAAAAGGCGGCCGGACCGGGGTTCTGCTCGGGTCCGGCCCTTTGGCGTGGCGAGGATGCCCGCTGGTCCGGTCGGCCGAGGCTGGGTTTGCGATGGGCACAGTCGGCCGAGGCTGGGGTTGCACGTATCCGGCCGGCGGGGGCGCGGGTCGCTTACGGTCCGGTCGGCCGGTGGCTTGGGTTACGTCCGGTCCGGTCGGCGGGTGGCTTGGGTTGCGTACGCCCGCTGGCCGGTTGCTCAAGTTGCGTACGGCCCGGGCTTGTTCGCGGGTCGGGTTACGTCGGGTCCAGCCCGTGGCTGCGCAGCCACGGCAGGGGGTCTATGGCCGAACCGCCCGCCGGGTGCACCTCGAAGTGCAGGTGAGGGCCGGTCGAGTTGCCGGAGTTGCCCGAGTACGCGATCGGGTCGCCGGCCTTGACCGTCGTACCGGAGGAGACGCGGTAGCTGGAGAGGTGGCAGTACCACGTCTCCGTGCCGTCCTTCGCCGTCACGACCATCATGTTGCCGTACGCGCTGTTCCACTGCGTGCGCACGGTGCCGTCGGTCGCGGCCATCACCGTCGTGCCGTACGACACCGGGAAGTCGATGCCGGTGTGGACGGACATCCAGTTGACGCCGGCCTGCCCGAAGTAGGCGCTGAGACCGCGCTGTGCGACCGGGAGGGCGAACTTCGGGCGCAGCCGCTCCTTGCGGGCCGCCTCCTCCGCCGCCTTCTTCTTCTCGGCCACCTGCTGGGCCTTGAGGTCGATGCGTTCCTGGGTACGGCTGGCCCGGTCGGCGAAGTCGTCGGCGCCGGCCGAGAGGCTCTCGAGCTGGGTGTCCAGCTTGTCGTTCGCGACGGACGGCTTGACCGCGGTCGGGTCCGCCAGCGTCTTCGCGGTGCTCTGCTCGCCGCCGGTCAGCGTGCCGACCGAGGCGGCGGCGATCCCGGCGACCCCCATGACACACGCCGAGGGAACGGCGATCGTCAGCAGCGCGGAGCGCTTCGCGGGCGTACGGCGGCGGGAGCGGCTGGCGGTGCGGGCGGCGACGCGGGAGCCCGGGGCGGGCGCCGCCTCGGCCGAGTAAGCCTCCTCCTGGTCGTCCAGGAGCCGGCCGTCGATGTCGTGCACGGCGGGCATCTCGCCGGTGCCGGTGAGGGCGGTGTCGGTGGACTCGCCGTCGTGCGAGGTGTGTTCGGCGTAGCCGTCGCCGTAAGGATTCGCCTCGTCGTACGCGTGGCCTTCGGCGTAGGCGTGGGTCTCGTCGTAGGCATGGCCCTCATCGAACGCGTGGCCCTCGTCGTACCCGGCCTGCTCGAACGTGGTCGTCGCCTGCGGGTCGGCCGCCGGGCCGTCGGAGTTCCACTGCGTGGCGTCGTACGCGCCGGTGTCGAAGGCCTGCGTGCCCCATTCCCACTGCTGGGTCCGGTCGGCCTGGTGCGCGGAGGGGTCGAGCTGCTGCCAGGCGCCTGCGTCCCACTCACCGCTGTGGTCGGGGCTGCCCGACTGCGGGGGGATCGCGCCGAGGTGCTGCTGGTCGCCGCCCCACTGCGTGGCGTCGTACGCGCCGGTGTCGTAGGCGGCGTGATGCTGGGCCGCGTACATGTCGTAGTTCAGGGTCTGGTGACCGCCGGTGTTCCACGTGGAGGTGTCGTACGAACCGGTGCCGTCGCCCGGCATGTTGCCGAAGAGCGGATCCGTCTCGAAGGTGCCGGTGGCGTTTGAGGTGTCCGAGCCCGGGAAACCAGTGGCGTCGTAACCGCCGTACGTGGTGAAGTCGCCGTACTGGGCCTCCTGGGAGCCGTACGACGCATAGGGCGACGAGTCGGCGTCGGAAGCCGGAGCCGGGGTGGTCATTGTCCCCGACGGGTGACGGTCGTTCACCAACTTCTCTTTCGCCTCGACAACAGGGGCTGCCAGAGCAGTGCGGCGACTGTACCCGGCGGTACGCGGGCGCGACAATCTTCAACTGGTTTCGGGCGCGCAGGAAACGGGCATTCGGCCGTGTTTCGGGGGAGGGCGGGCGGGAGTTTGGCCCTGTGTTCGAGAGTTGTTCGATGTCGGTTGGTGGCCTGAGGGCTGTCGGCGGGCTGTTGGCGCCCTGTCGACACCCTGCACCTGCTGTCCGTTATGACTCTTACGGCCCCTTGCGGCCCTTGTAGCCCTTACGGCCGTTACGCCACGGTCAGTCCGCCGGTGCGGCCCACCGTCTCCTCTCCGGGGCGCGCGGTGTCGAGCACCTGCCTTATGCCGCTCGCCACGGCGGGGTGCACAGGCAGGGCGAGATGGCCGATCCCGCTGACCCGGACGTTCTCCGCCAGCAGGTCGGCGTGGTCGATGCATGCGGCATCCAGCGGGTCCATCAGGTGGTCGAGGTCGCTCCAGAAGCTCACGAAGTGCGTACGGCATCCCGGAGCCGGCTGGGTGAGCTCCTCCAGCAGCTCCGAGCCGGGGCGCATCTGGCGCACGATCGGGTGCGCGTTCGCCAGTGGCGCCACCCGGGTGCCGGAGTGCGGCGTGCCGAGGGTGACCAGCGTGCGGACCCGGGTGTCGCCGCCCAGGCGCTGCACGTAGTACCGGGCGATGAGACCCCCGAGGCTGTGCCCGACGACATCGACCTGTCGGCTGCCCGTGCGCTCGCAGATTCCCTCGATGTGCCGGCCCAGCAGCTCCGCCGCGACACGGATGTCGCAGGTCAGCGGGGAGTAGTTCAGGGACTCGATCTGCTGCCTGCCGTGCTGGGCGAGGCTGCGGCGCAGGAGGACGAACACGGAGCGGTTGTCGATGAAGCCGTGCAGCAGCACGACCGGCGGCTTGGCCTCGGTCGGCAGCTGGGCGGCGCCGTCCTCCGGGGAGGGGAGCGGGGGGAGCGCGGAGCGGCGCTCCTGGGCGATACCGGAGGGGTAGAGGAGGAGGTGGCCCGCGAGGATCGCCATCTCCAGGGCGGTCGCTTTCAGGAGGGCCAGGGAGAGTCCCGCCAGTCTGCCGGGCAGCAGGCGCTGGCAGAGGGGGAGAAAGGGCAGCGCCGCCTTGGTGACCTTCATGGCCGACCTCCTGTCGGCACACGGGAGGACAGCTCCGTCCCCCGTGTGCGCTCGTGGGAAGCCGCGGCGAAGGTCGTCATCGGCGTCGACGGAGCGCGAGTGGGGCTCGCGGGGCGGGTGCGGCGTGCGGCGCGGGGTTCCGGGGGCGCCGGACGGTCCGGCGGTGCCGAGGATGGGGGCGGTGCTGTTGTTGCGGTTTGTACTCGTGCTTGTCCTTGTCGGGCGGACGGTGTCCGTGGTGCTGGTAGTGCGCCGGTGACGTGCCTTACCTGTCCTGCATGCCCTTCGTGCCGTCGCCGGTGCGCCGCACCGCCGTGGCGCGCAGACTGCGGCGCGGCGGTGCGACGACCACGTTGCGGCTCCCGAACGTGTCCCACCATCTGATTTCCCCCTCGATGACCATCGGAAACAGCCGGTCGCGGTATGGCGGCGACAACGTCCGTTCACATTCCCGGTCTGTGCGGTACTAGTCGGTAGGTACGCAGTCGCTTCATGGAGGCAGTGATGGGTGTGGCAGCCGGTCCGATCCGCGTGGTGGTGGCCAAGCCGGGGCTCGACGGGCACGACCGTGGAGCCAAGGTGATCGCGAGGGCCCTGCGCGACGCGGGCATGGAGGTCATCTACACCGGGCTCCATCAGACTCCCGAGCAGATCGTCGCCACCGCGATCCAGGAGGACGCCGACGCGATCGGCCTCTCCATCCTCTCCGGGGCCCACAACACGCTCTTCGCCGCGGTGATCGACCTGCTGAAGGAGCGGGAAGCGGAGGACATCCTCGTCTTCGGCGGCGGGATCATCCCGGAGGCGGACATCCCGGCGCTGAAGGAGAAGGGCGTCGCGGAGATCTTCACGCCGGGAGCGACTACGCAGGCGATTGTGGACTGGGTGCGGGAGAATGTGCGGCGGCCGGCGGGGGCGTAGGCGTACGGCGTCCGGGTGGGTCTGCGGGGGTACCTGAGGTCGCTGTCGGGCAGGTCGGCCAGGCCGCCGGGCGGGTCGGGGCGCCAGGTGGGTCGGCTGAGGAAACCGCCCCCAGCAGTACGCCGCACGGCATTACCCTTTCGGCTCCCCCTTCAGCTCCTCCGCCATCGCCCCCCGCAACCGCAACGTCGTCACCAGGCGCTGGAAGGCCTCCGCCCAGTAACCTCCCGCGCCGGGGCTCGCGTCCTCTCGCTCGTCCGGGACCGCCATCAGGCCCTCCAGACGCCCCGCCTCGCCCGGATCGAGGCACCGCTCCGCCAGCCCCATCACCCCACTGAAACTCCACGGATAACTCCCTGCGTCCCGGGCGATGTTGAGCGCGTCGACCACCGCCCGTCCCAGTGGCGCAGCCCACGGCACGGTGCAGACTCCGAGCAGCTGGAACGCCTCGGACAGGCCGTGAGTCGCGATGAACCCCGCCACCCACTCCGCCCGCTCCTCCGCCCCCAAAGTGCCGAGCAGCTTGGCCCGTTCGGCCAGCGACACCGCTCCCGGACCACCGGCTTCCGGCGCCGCCGGCACCCCGAGCAGGGCTCGGGCCCACCGGGCGTCCCGTTGCCGTACGGCGGCCCGGCACCACGCCGCGTGCAGCTCGTCGCGCCAGTCGTCCGCCACGGGCAGCGCCACGATCTCCTCGGGGGTCCGTCCGCCCAGCCGGTCCGGCCATCCGCTCAGCGGTGCCGCCTCCACCAACTGCCCGAACCACCAGGACCGTTCACCCCGACCCGAGGGCGCCTTCGCCACGACGCCGTCGCGCTCCATGCCCGGGTCGCACTCGTGCGGTGCCTCGATGACGATCGTCGGCGTGGCATGGGTACGGTCGACGGCCACGCACGCCCCGGCCCTGACCGCCATCCGGGCCGCCAGTGCCGAGCCCGGCAGCGCCGACAGCAACTCCGCCGCCGTGGCCCGCACATTGCGGCTCCGGTCCGCGAGTGCCTGCTCCAGGAACGGCTCGTCGTCCGCGCTCAGTCCCGTCCGCAACGAGTCGAGGAACATCAGCCGGTCCTCGGCGCGCTCGGTCGCCCAGGTCGTCGCGAGCAACTCGCGGGCGGCGGCGGCCTCCCGGGCCCGGATCGTCGCGAGCAGCGCGACCCGCTCCGCGAACAGCCCCTCCTCCCACAGCTGTCGCACCGCTGCCGTGTCCTGCGGAGGGGGCAGTGCCGTCCCGCCGCCCGGTGTCGCGCGCAGGGCGAACCGCCAGTCCGGGTTCAGCCGGGCGAGCCAGGTGGCCCGGGGTCCGGCGAAGGCCAGTGCAGCCGGCCGCAGGTCGGTACGCCCCCGGGCCGCGTCCAGCAGGGCGGGCACCAGGTGCGGGGGTGCCGCGTAGCCGTGTGCGTTGGCCGCCGAGAGCCACTGCGGCAGCAGCTCCATCAGATCGGGTGCCGTTCCCCTGCGGCCACTGCTCCCCGTGCCCGGCCGGTCGGCCAGCAGCATCGAGAGCCGACGGGACGCGGCGGCGGGCAGCGCAGGGCGGCTGTCCTGAGGCGCCGGCTGCGGGCGCTCCGCCGCACGCGTGGGCCGCAGTCCGGCCCGTCGCCGTACGGTCTCCACGGCCGCCGCGTCCAGCAGAGCCGTCGGTGCGTCGGAGCCGGGGACGACGCCGGGCGGCGTACGGCGTGCGGTGCCGAGCAGAGCCGAGGTGACGAGCTCCTCCCAGACGTCCGGGGCGGAGGTCTTGTTCATGCGGTTCCTTTCCGTCCGGTCGGGGTGGGGGGTTTCGTGCGACGCGTGCGCGTGATCGCAGTCGGCCGTCTGGTGTCGGTCAGCACAGCTGCACCGCCTCGCCCGTGCCCTCCGGCCAGGCCGTCAGGGGGGTGAAGCCCCGGTGGCCGCACTCGCCGAAGACCTTGACCGGGGCGCCGCCCGAGAGGGCGACCAGACGCCACAGGCCGGGGCGGGAGCGGGCGGTGGGGGTGAGGGGCAGCGCCGAGTCGCCGTCGGCGTCCGCCAGTTGCCAGGAGTCGCCGTCCGGGGCCGGTATCACCCGGTCCAGGGTCACGGGCACGGAGTCCAGCCAGGGGTCGTCCCGCAGCGCCTCGCCGTAACGGGCGGCCGCCTGGTCCGTCGACACTCCAGGTGGCCGGGTCGCCGAGGGCGCGGGCGGTGCGAACTGCTCGCCGAGGGCCGCGCGCAGCTGCCCCTTGCCGGGGTAGGCGGACACCTCGGCCTCCAGCTCCAGCCCCACCGGCAGCGCCAACTCGGGGGCGCGGCCCGCGGCACCGTACGAGAGGAGCAGCGCGGTGCGGCCCGAGTCCGTGCCGTGCAGCCAGATCCGGCGGGTCGTCAGGCGGGCGTCCGCGGTGTCGTACTGGGCGAGGACCAGCCAGCGGTCCCGGAGCGGCGGTCCGTCGGCCGAGGCGGGCAGCCCGATCCGGGACCGGACCGTCGACGCCAGCCCGTCCGGCAGCCGCTCGCGGCGCAGCCAGCCCTGGTCGAGGAGGTGAATGAGGGCGCACTCCTCCAGCAACCGCACCGGCCAGCCGGGACCGGACGACGGGATCGCCCCCAACTCCCGCACCCGGGAGGCGAGCCCCGGCGCCTGCGCGTCGACCATGCGGGCCGCGGTCTCCTCCCACAGGCCGTACCCGGCCTGCTCCGCCCCCGCCAGACCGCCGCGCAGCAGGTCGGCCAGCCGCTGCTCCAACTCCGTGGCGCCCGCCGTGATCCGCACGGCCCGGCGCTCGGCCCTGCGCCGCGCCCCCTCCGGATCACCGGCGCCAGCGGCGGAACCGGCCGGTTCCGCCGTCCGCTTCTCCTGCGCCCGCTGCCTTCTCCCCTCTATCCACTGCCCCGCCCAGTCCGGTGCCGGCCCCGGTGGCACCGCACCCTCCCCGCCCGCCCAGAGCAGCAGCAGCCCGAGCGCGTGCTTGCACGGGAACTTGCGGCTCGGGCAACTGCACTTGTACGCGGGCCCCGCCGCGTCCGCGAGGTCGATGACCGTCTGATACGGCTTGCTGCCGCTGCCCTTGCACAGCCCCCACACCGTCCCCTCCTCGGAACTGCCCGCCTCGGACCACGGACCGGCCGCGCCGAGTTTGCTTCCCGCTTTGCGTGAGGCGGCGTCAGGAGCCAGTGCCAGCACCTGATCCGCCGTCCAGCGCACCCCCTGCTGAGTCATGACACCGAAGGTAGATCCCCCCACTGACAATCGGCCTCGGACCGGCGGCCGTCCCGACCCCGCTGAGCGCGTTTCCGCAGGTCGGATCGCATTGTCAGTGGCGTGGTGCACGGTTGGTGGCAGATCCGAACCGGCCGAGCTGGAGGGGGCCTCAGCCATGACTGTGTCCGTTGAACCGACGTCCGTGGAACCGAAGCAGGGAAAGCCGGCCGAGGCGTTGCGGCCGCATGCCGAGGAAGCCTTCGCCGATGAACTCGCCGCGCTCGCAGCGCAGGACGACCGCCCGCGCCCGGCCCGCTGGAAGCTGTCTCCGTGGGCGGTGGCGACCTACCTGCTCGGCGGCATCCTGCCCGACGGCACGGTGATCACCCCGAAGTACGTCGGCCCGCGGCGCCTGGTCGAGGTCGCCGTCACCACCCTCGCCACCGACCGCGCCCTGCTCCTGCTGGGCGTGCCGGGCACCGCGAAGACCTGGGTCTCCGAGCACCTGGCAGCAGCGGTCAGCGGCGACTCCACGCTGCTCGTGCAGGGGACCGCGGGCACCCCGGAGGAGGCGATCCGGTACGGCTGGAACTACGCCCAGCTGCTCGCCAACGGCCCGAGCCGCGACGCCCTCGTGCCCAGCCCGGTGATGCGGGCCATGGCGGAGGGGATGACGGCCCGGGTGGAGGAGCTCACGCGCATCCCGGCCGACGTGCAGGACTCGCTGATCACGATCCTGTCCGAGAAGACCCTGCCGATACCGGAGTTGGGCCAGGAGGTGCAGGCGGTCCGTGGCTTCAACCTCATCGCCACGGCAAACGACCGCGACCGCGGGGTCAACGAGCTCTCCAGCGCCCTGCGCCGCCGCTTCAACACGGTCGTGCTGCCGCTGCCGGAGAGCGTCGAGGCCGAGGTCGACATCGTCTCGCGCCGCGTCGACCAGATCGGCCGCTCCCTCGACCTGCCGGCCGCGCCCGACGGCATCGCGGAGATCCGCCGGGTCGTCACCGTCTTCCGCGAGCTGCGCGACGGCGTGACCTCCGACGGCCGCACCAAGCTCAAGTCGCCCAGCGGCACGCTGTCGACCGCCGAGGCGATCTCGGTGGTCACCAACGGGCTCGCCCTCGCCGCCCACTTCGGCGACGGCGTCCTGCGGGCCGGCGACGTCGCCGCGGGCATCCTCGGCGCGGTCGTCCGCGACCCGGCGGCCGACCGGGTCATCTGGCAGGAGTACCTGGAGGCGGTCGTCCGGGAACGGGACGGCTGGAAGGACTTCTACCGGGCCTGCCGGGAGGTCAGTGCGTGAGCGGCCACCTGAGGCGGGGCGACCGCATGGGCGGCGGACGGGAACAGGGATGGGTGACAGCTCGGCGTCCGGGGGCCCGGGTTGCTGTCGGGGCGGACACGGGGTCATCGATGCGGGCCGGCTGTCGAGGGGCGCGGAACCAGCGGAACCAAGGGGGACGGTTGTGACGGACGTTGAGCGGTACGGCGACGCGGGCGGGGTCGAGCTGGTCGGTGAGGACGACTCCAAGTGGCCGCGGAGGGGCGGGGGTCGGCGTGACGGGAGTCGATGAGAACGGCGGTGCGGAGGCACCCGGCTCGGGCGGAGGCGCGAGCGGGGACGGGGACCGGAGTATCGAGGGGGTGACTGCGGCCGTGGGCCATGAGAACGGCGATGGAAAGCGGACCGGTGGTGGGCGCGGCAGCCGGGGAGTCGGGTCCGGGCCGCTGCTGCTCGGGGTGCGGCATCACGGGCCCGGGTCTGCTCGCTCCGTGCGGGCGGCACTGGACGCGGCGCTGCCCCGGGTGGTGCTCATCGAGGGACCACCCGAGGCCGACGCGCTGATCCCGCTGGCCGCGGAGGAGGACATGCGGCCACCGGTCGCCCTGCTCGCCCACGCCGTGGACGAACCCGGCCGCTCGGCGTTCTGGCCGCTCGCCGAGTTCTCCCCGGAGTGGGTGGCGATCCGCTGGGCCCTGGAGCACGACGTCCCGGCCCGCTTCATCGACCTGCCCGCCACGCACACGCTGGCCTGGGGGAGGGACGAGGGGGACGGGGGCCCCGCGGATGCCGGCCCGGCGGGAGACGAAGGGGCGGACGGGCCCGCGGATGAGGTGCCGGGGGTGGGGGAGTCCGAGGCGTCGGAGCCGGCGGCGACGGACGCCGTTCGGGTCGATCCGCTCGGTGTGCTTGCCGAGGCTGCCGGATACGACGATCCCGAGCGGTGGTGGGAGGACGTCGTCGAGCATCGGGGTCCGGGGCGGGGGGATGTGTTCGAGCCCTTCACCGTGCTGGAAGAGGCGATGGGGGTGCTGCGGGAGACGTACGGAACCGGGGGTCACGACCGGGACCTCGTGCGGGAGGCGTACATGCGGCTCCAGGTGCGGGCGGCGCAGCGTGAGTTCGGGGACGACGTGGCCGTGGTGTGCGGGGCCTGGCATGTGCCCGCGCTGCGGCGGAAGAGCACTCTCGCCGCCGACAAGGCGCTGCTGAAGGGGCTCCCGAAGGTCAAGGCGGACCTGACATGGGTGCCGTGGACACACCGCAGGCTGTCGCGGCACAGCGGCTACGGCGCGGGGATCGACTCGCCCGGCTGGTACGGGCACCTGTTCGCCGCGCCGGACCGTCCCGTGGAGCGATGGCTGACCAAGGTGGCCGGACTGCTGCGGGACGAGGACCGGATCGTGTCGTCGGCGCACGTCATCGAGGCCGTACGGCTGGCCGGAACGCTCGCGGCGATGCGCGGCCGCCCGTTGCCCGGCCTGAGTGAGACGACCGACGCGGTACGGGCCGTGATGTGCGAGGGCTCGGACGTGCCATTGGCGCTGGTGCACGACCGGCTGGTGGTCGGCGACGTGCTGGGGGAGGTGCCGCAGTCGGCGCCCGCGGTCCCCTTGCAGCGTGACCTCGACCGGATCCAGCGGCGGCTGCGGCTCAGGCCCGAGGCGCTGGAGCGGGAGCTGGAACTCGATCTGCGCAAGGAGACCGACGCCGAGCGCAGCAGGCTGTTGCACCGGCTGCGGCTGCTGGGCGTGGCCTGGGGCGAGCCGGCGATCTCGCGGGGGAGTACGGGGACCTTCCGGGAGACATGGCGGCTGCGCTGGGAGCCGGAGTTGGCGGTACGGATCGCCGAGGCGGGGGTGTGGGGGACGACCGTGCTCGCCGCAGCCACGGCCAGGGTGGAGGCGGACGCCGTCTCCGCGGCCGGGCTGGCCGACGTCACCGCGCTCGCCGAACGCTGTCTGCTGGCCGAACTCCCGGACGCCCTGCCCACGGTGATGCAGATACTCGCCGACCGGGCAGCGCTGGACGCGGATGTCGGCCACCTCGCCCAGGCCCTGCCGGCCCTTGTCCGCTCCCTCCGGTACGGGGATGTGCGGGGCACCGGAACCGGGGCCCTGGCGGAGGTCGCCGCGGGCCTCGCCGAGCGCGTCTTCGTCGGCCTGCCGCCGGCCTGCGCCGCGCTCGACGCGGAGGCGGCCGAGGAGATGCGGCGCCATGTGGACGCGGTGCATGGCGCGGTGGGACTGCTGGGCGAGGTGGCGGAAGCGGAGCGATCCGAGCCGGCCGAGCGGGCCGCGGACGAGCGGGCCGCGGAGGCGAGTGCGCCTTCCGGCGTGTCTTCCGCGGCCGCACCGGGGCTGGAGGCGGGACCGTCGGCACCGGCTCAGCGGGGACTGCGGGGGCGTTGGCTGGGCGTGCTCAAGGTGCTCGGGCGACGCGACACCGTGCCCGGTGTCATTCGTGGGCGGGCGGTGCGGCTGCTGCTGGACGACGGGGAGCTGGCGCAGGACGAGGTGGCGCGGCTCATGGGGCTGGTGCTGTCGCCGGGGACGCCGCCGGGGGACGCGGCGGCGTGGATCGAGGGCTTCGTCGGCGGCGGATCCGGCGGCGGGATGCTCCTGGTGCACGACGAGCGGCTGCTCGGGCTGGTCGACGCCTGGCTCACCGGGGTGTCGGCGGAGGCCTTCACCGATGTGCTGCCCCTGCTGCGGCGCACGTTCTCGGCGTACGAGCCCGGAGTGCGCCGGACCCTGGGCGAGTTGGTCCGGCGTGGGCCGGGGCAACGGGGGAGTGCGGCCGGAGCCGGTTCCGGGATACCGGGGTTCGGGGCGGACCTCGACGGGCCGCGGGCGGACGCGGTGCTGCCGGTGGTGCGGCTACTGCTCGGCCTGGACGACGACAACGACCTGGCGAACGCCGACGGCACCTACTTGGCGAACAGGGACGACAACGCTCCGGCGAACGCCGACGACAACGCCTTGACCAACGCCGACGGCAACGACTTTGTGGGGGTGGCGGGATGATCACCGAGGTGACCCGGACAGCGAGGAGCGGGGGCGACGTGATGGGCGCCGCCGCAGAAGGGCGGGGGAGCGCACCCGCGCACAGGGCCGGGTTCCGGCCGAGGCACGGTTCGGTGACGCCGGTGACCGTGGTCCCGCTCTGGGACCGTTTCCGGACGGGGGTCCGCGGATGACCGTCGAACCGAGCGGAACCATCGAACCGAGCGGAACCATGGCCATCGACATGGCGCCCCCCTCTCCCACCCCTGACTCCGCTGACTCCGCGCCTGCCGCCGACGAGCGCCTGCGGCGGTGGCGCATGGTGCTCGGTGGGGACGCGGCTGACGGGACCGGGTGCGTGCTCGGCGGTCAGGACGCGGCCATGGACGGGGCGTTGGCCGCGCTCTACGGCAGGGGAGACGGGAAGGGCCAGGCGGGGAGGGAGCGTTCGGCGGGCCTGGGGGCGTCGGCGCCGTCCGTGGCGCGGTGGCTGGGGGACATCCGGACGTACTTCCCCTCCTCAGTCGTGCAGGTCATGCAGCGGGACGCCATCGACCGGCTGGGGCTGTCCACCCTGCTGCTCGAACCGGAGATGCTGGAGGCGGTCGAGGCCGACGTGCACCTCGTCGGCACCCTGCTGTCCCTCAACAAGGCGATGCCGGAGACCACGAAGGAGACCGCACGGGCCGTGGTGCGCAAGGTCGTCGAGGACCTGGAGAAGCGGCTCGCCACCCGTACCCGCGCCACCCTCACCGGCGCCCTCGACCGCAGCGCGCGGATCAACCGGCCCCGGCACCACGACATCGACTGGAACCGCACGATCTCGGCCAATCTTAAGCACTACCTGCCGGAGTACCGGACGATCGTGCCGGAACGGCTCGTCGGGTACGGCAGGGCCTCGCGGTCGGTGAAGAAGGAGGTCGTCCTCTGCATCGACCAGTCCGGGTCGATGGCGGCGTCCGTCGTCTACGCCTCGGTGTTCGGGGCGGTGCTGGCGTCGATGCGGTCGATCGACACCCGGCTCGTCGTGTTCGACACGGCGGTCGTCGACCTCACCGACCAGCTCGACGACCCGGTGGACGTGCTGTTCGGCACGCAGCTGGGCGGCGGCACGGACATCAACCGGGCGTTGGCGTACTGCCAGTCGCAGATCACCCGGCCCGCCGAGACGGTGATGGTGCTGATCAGCGACCTCTACGAGGGCGGGATCCGCAACGAGATGCTCAAGCGGGTCGCGGCGATGAAGGCGTCGGGGGTGCAGTTCGTGACCCTGCTCGCCCTGTCCGACGAGGGGGCGCCGGCGTACGACCGGGAGCACGCGGCCGCGCTCGCCGCGCTGGGCGCACCGGCCTTCGCCTGTACGCCCGACCTGTTCCCGGAGGTGATGGCCGCGGCCATCGAGAAGCGGCCGATTCCGATACCGGACACGGTGTGACCCACCCGTGAACTCGAGTCCCGCGCCGGTGATTTGTCGACCGGGTGACCTGCGATTCCAGCCAGCAAAACGGACATGACTACGCATCGGTAACACGGGGCTTGCGCAACCTCGGGAGCCCCGTGCAAGGATCGGTCTCTCCACAGTCTTCACCCTTCCCGTCCGTTTCCGTTCCCGCTTCCATGCCGTTTCGCCTCTTCTCCGCACGGAAGGTCTCGCTCTCTCTTGACCTGGTCAGCAGCGTTTCCCGGTGTCGCCGCGCGCGTGCTGCGCGGGGTGTCCGGGCGTCGTGCGCTGCATCTGGGGCTGCTGCTGGGCGGGTTGCTGGTGCTGGGCTTCCTCTGCGGGGAGCAGGCGCACGCGGCGGACGGTGTCGGGGCGCTGCCGGTGAAGGCGCCGGTGCGGTCGCTGACATCGCCGACCGCACCGAAGGTCATGGACTCGGGCTCGGACGCGGACAACGGCACGCACAGCAGGCCCACCGAGCCCCCGGCTGCCCCCGTCGGCGCAAGCAAGGTTCTCCAGCCGGTGACCGAAGGCATCACGACGGTCGTGAGTGATGGTGTCGTGCGGCCGGTCGGAGACCTCGTCGAGACGGTGACCACGGGGCTGACCGACACGGTCGGGCTGCCTCCGGTGCAGTCCCTGCCGGAGTTGCCGTCGCTGCCGACCCTGCCGTCGTTCCCGGACCTCCCGCAGTCCCCGTCGTGGCCGACCGTTCCCACCGCGCCGGAGATCCCCTCGGCGCCGAGCCTGCCCGCCCCCGTGCCCGCGCCACCGGTCGCCTCGGCGCCGCAGCCCGGAGCGGGTGACCACTCGAAGGCCGAGCCTGCCGAAAGCGCGCCTTCCACGAGCAGCGGTGCCGCCTACGGGCCCTGGTTCACTGGCCGCGACGGCCTGACCGACTTCGCCGTACTCGGCTCCACACAGCACGACTCCCCGCAGCACGCCTCCGGCCACCGCACCGAGTCCCCCTCCACCGCGCCCGCCCACCAGCTGCCGTCCGACGGCCAGGGCGGCGCCCTGAGCGGCAAGCCCGCCGTGGACAGCGGCTCCTCGCGGCACGGCGACGCGCATGCCGTCACCCTCGACCACCGGGCGCCGCTGCGGCTCGTGCCCGGTGCCGCCGCGGACGTCGACGCGGCCGGGACCCGGGACAGTCACCGGGACATCCCCGTCTTTCCCGGCTAGACCGGGACGGGATCACAGGCCCGGACCACTGGGCCGGACCACACGGCCGGACCTCAGGCCCGGACGACACGGCCGGACCAAAAGACCTCCCCACCCGCGCCTGACCTTGTGCGCGGGCGCGAAGCGGGCCTGCCTGCCCCAGCCGTTCGGACACCTGAACCCCGGATGTACCCGGCCAGATCAACCCCCGCCGTGCCCAGGCCGCAGCCACAGCCACAGCCGTCGGCATCCGTAGGGCACCGGCGTCCGGGAGGTACCGGTATCCGGGAGACACCCGCATCCGGGACACAGCCCAGTCCGTCACCCCGGGTCACGCGCAGGATCCACGGAACCGCGCCTGACCTCCCCCGACCAGCCCCGTGAGGCGATGCGCCCCGGACGGCCGAAAGCCGTCGGTCCGTCCTGCCGCACCCTCACGGGCGCGGGCGAAGAGGTCCCCATCGGGGTGGGGACCGACCGCCCAGGGCCCCTGAAGGGGCTGCGCAAGGGGCCTCACCGGGGCAACCCCACCCCGGTGAGGCCCTTCACTCACGGCACGCCGTGCCAGTGAGGGCGGCATCATGTGACAGGTATCACCGCTCAGGTGTGACCCTCGATTTAGAGGCCCTCCACAAGCAGCGATAACCTGCGAGACGGACATGCCGCGCGCTCGGACACCGTGTGCGCCTCCCTTGTGACACAGACAGTGGTCGGACGTCACGTTGCCCTCGCGGCACGCCCACGCAGACAACGAACCGCGAGATCACTGATAGGGACGGAAGCGCGTGGACCTGTTCGAGTACCAGGCGAGGGACCTCTTCGCCAAGCACGATGTACCGGTGCTGGCCGGTGAAGTCATCGACACGCCTGAGGCGGCCCGCGCAGCCACCGAGCGCCTCGGTGGCAAGTCCGTAGTCAAGGCCCAGGTGAAGGTCGGCGGCCGCGGCAAGGCGGGTGGCGTCAAGCTCGCCGCCACCGCCGACGAGGCCGTGGAGCACGCCACCAACATCCTCGGCATGGACATCAAGGGCCACACGGTCCACAAGGTGATGATCGCCGAGACGGCCCCGGAGATCGTGGAGGAGTACTACGTCTCCTTCCTCCTGGACCGTGCGAACCGCACCTTCCTCTCCATCGCGTCCGTCGAGGGCGGCATGGAGATCGAGGAGGTGGCGGAGACCCGCCCCGAGGCCGTCGCCAAGACGCCGATCGACGCCAACGAGGGTGTCACCCCGGCCAAGGCCCGCGAGATCGTCGAGGCCGCGAACTTCCCGGCCGAGGTCGCCGACAAGGTCGCCGACGTCCTGGTCACGCTGTGGAAGACCTTCGTCGAGGAGGACGCCCTCCTGGTCGAGGTCAACCCGCTGGCCAAGGTCGCCTCCGGTGACGTCATCGCCCTGGACGGCAAGGTCTCCCTCGACGAGAACGCCGAGTTCCGTCAGCCGGAGCACGAGGCCCTCCAGGACAAGGACTCCGCGAACCCGCTGGAGGCCGCCGCCAAGGCCAAGAACCTCAACTACGTCAAGCTCGACGGCGAGGTCGGCATCATCGGCAACGGCGCGGGTCTCGTCATGAGCACCCTGGACGTCGTCGCGTACGCCGGTGAGGCGCACGGTGGCGTCAAGCCCGCCAACTTCCTCGACATCGGCGGTGGCGCCTCCGCCGCCGTGATGGCGAACGGCCTGGAGATCATCCTCGGCGACCCGGACGTCAAGTCCGTGTTCGTCAACGTCTTCGGCGGCATCACCGCGTGCGACGAGGTCGCCAACGGCATCGTGCAGGCGCTCCAGCTGCTCGCGGACAAGGGCGAGGAAGTCACCAAGCCCCTCGTCGTCCGTCTCGACGGCAACAACGCCGAGCTGGGTCGCAAGATCCTCTCCGACGCCAACCACCCGCTGGTCCAGCGCGTGGACACCATGGACGGCGCGGCCGACAAGGCCGCCGAGCTCGCGGCTGCGAAGTAAGGGAAGAGGGACAGACAAGCCATGGCTATCTTCCTCGACAAGGACTCCAAGGTCATCGTCCAGGGCATGACCGGTGCCACGGGCATGAAGCACACCAAGCTCATGCTGGCCGACGGCACCAACATCGTCGGCGGCGTGAACCCCCGCAAGGCGGGCACGTCGGTCGACATCGACGGCAACGAGATCCCGGTCTTCGGCACGGTCGCCGAGGCGATCGAGAAGACGGGCGCGAACGTGTCCGTCCTCTTCGTGCCGCCGGCCTTCGCCAAGGCGGCCGTCGTCGAGGCCATCGACGCCGAGATCCCGCTCGCGGTCGTCATCACCGAGGGCATCGCGGTCCACGACTCGGCCGCGTTCTACGCGTACGCCGTGTCCAAGGGCAACAAGACCCGGATCATCGGCCCGAACTGCCCCGGTCTCATCACCCCGGGCCAGTCGAACGCCGGCATCATCCCGGGCGACATCACCAAGCCGGGCCGCATCGGTCTGGTCTCGAAGTCCGGCACGCTGACGTACCAGATGATGTACGAGCTGCGTGACATCGGCTTCTCCTCCGCCGTCGGCATCGGTGGCGACCCGGTCATCGGCACCACGCACATCGACGCGCTCGCCGCGTTCGAGGCCGACCCCGACACCGACCTGATCGTGATGATCGGTGAGATCGGTGGCGACGCCGAGGAGCGCGCGGCAGCGTTCATCAAGGAGAACGTGACCAAGCCGGTCGTCGGCTACGTCGCGGGCTTCACCGCGCCCGAGGGCAAGACGATGGGCCACGCCGGTGCCATCGTCTCCGGCTCCTCCGGCACGGCCGCCGCGAAGAAGGAGGCCCTCGAGGCCGCCGGCGTCAAGGTCGGCAAGACGCCGACCGAGACGGCGAAGCTGGCGCGGGAGATCCTCGCCGGCTGAACGGTACGAAGCTGAACGTTCGATGGGCTCGCTCCGTGGGTTGGGGCGGGCCCATCGCGCCTGATGGGGTGCCTCACTGTGTGGTCTGGCGGCTGCGGGTGCTTTGTGGCTGGTCGCGCAGTTCCCCGCGCCCCTAAAAGAGACTTCCACCGCACCTGCTCAAGGGGCGCGGGGAACTGCGCGACCAGCCCCCACCGGCCCGCAGCCCGCCGCTAATGAGCAAGCGGCACCACCCTCTCCGGCCCGTTCCCCATCGACTCGCGCAGCTTCCTCCGCAACGACACCTCCGACTCCGACAACGCCCCCTGCCCCACCCGCGGCGGCACCCCCTGGATCTCCGCCCCCGGTGCCACCGGCGGTTCGTAGTGGGTCGGGGCCGTCCGGACCGTGAGCGCCGTCGTGCCGATCAGCGCCACCGTGAAGGCGATCGCCGCCCGGGTCCAGAAACGGGCCCGGCGTTCGCCGCCGTTGCGCACGGTGGGCGGCTTCGACGCGTGGAGCCGTTCATGGGCGGCCAGCGAGGTGAGGCGCTCGTGCAGGGCGGACGGGTCGGCCAGGTCGGGAAGCCGGGCCGCGATCGCCGCGCGCGCGTTCATCAGCCGGCTCGCGGTCGTCGGCGTGCTCGCCTCCGTCTCCGCCGCCGTCTCCGGAAGATCGAGGCCGAGACCGTCGTACAGCAGGAGGGAACGCCGTTGCGGCGGCGGGAGTTCCAGGAGTGCGGCCATCAGCGGGCGGTCGGACGGGTCGGCGGCCGGCGGCTCGTGGCGCCGGTGGCGGGGGTGGAACCGGTGCCAGGGGGAGAGGGCGTACTCGTACGTCATGGCCCGCATCCAGCCCGCCGGGTCCGGGTCCACCGCCACCTCGGGCCAGCGCTGCCAGGCGAGTTGGAAGGCCCGTTCGACCGACTCGCGGGCGAGTTCGCGGCGGCCGGTGAGCAGATAGGCCTGCCGGACGAGCGCGGGGGCGCAGAACGCGTACAGCGCGTCGAAGGCCTGAGCGGGTGTCAGGGAAGCGGGGGAAGGCTCCAGTTCCGCCGTCACAGCACACCCCTTCGTACGAAAAAGTACATAGTCGTATATTGAGCGACACATCGGTTGTTCGCGTGTTGCGTCGTGAAAGCGCGTGTCGTTGGGAGCATGGCGGGCGTGATCGAGATGACCGCTCGCCGTACGTCGTTGTCGCCCCTGCTCACCCGGTTGCGCGACCGAACGCCCGGCTTGGCCGCCAGCCTCCTGGGTGGTGCGGTCGCCGCGGGCCTCGGGCTCGGTTCGTTCGCCGTGCTGGTGATGGTGCTGTGGATCAGCTCGCCCTATCCCGACAGCGGCCCCGGCGGGGCGCTGCACGTGGCCGCGGCCCTGTGGCTGCTGGCTCACGGCGCCGAACTGGTCCGTACGGACACCCTCTCCGGTGTGCCGGCCCCCGTGGGGGTGACCCCGATGCTGCTGCTAGCGCTGCCGCTGTGGCTGGTGCACCGGGCCGCGCGGGACGTGGCCTCGGGGGACGAGGCACCGCCGCCCGCGTCCGGGCGCACGGCGTGGACCGGGGTCGTGCTCGGCTACCTCGCCGTCGGCGCGGCCGCCTCGCTGTACGCGTCCGGCGGCGCGCTGCGGCCCTCGTGGCCATGGGTCTGTGTGTGCCTGCCCGTCGTCGCCATGGGTGCGGCCGGGGCGGGGGTATGGACGGCGTACGGCCGCCCCGGCGACGCCCTCGACAGCGTGCTGGTGCTGCTGCCCCCGGGGTTGCGGCGGTATGTGCTCGGGGTCGAGGCGAGGGCACGGCTCGCCGTCGCGGCCCGTGCCGCGGGGGCCGGGGTCGCCGCGCTCACCGGGGGCGGGGCGGCGGTGCTGGGGGTGTCGCTGGTGGTGCACGGCGAGGCCACCCGGGGCTCCTTCCTCCAGCTGACGGAGGGATGGTCGGGGCGGTTCGCCGTGCTGCTGCTCTGTGCCGCGCTGGTGCCGAACGCGGCGGTGTGGGCGGTGGGTTATGCCGCCGGGCCAGGATTCGTCCTGGGCGCGGGACATGTGGTGGGGCCGCTGACCTCGGACCCCGCGCCGCTGCTGCCGCCGTTCCCGCTGCTCGCGGCGGTGCCGGAGGCGGGGCCTGAGGGACCGGTGCACTGGGCGGTGGCGGGGGTGCCGCTGGTGGCCGGGGTGGTGCTGGGCTGGTTCGTGGGGCGGGCCGCCGACACCGGGTGGTCGCGGGGACGGACCGCGGGGGCCGTGTGCTGGGCCGCGGTGCTGTGCGCCGCAGCGGTCGCCGTGCTCGCCGTGCTGGCCGGCGGGCCGCTCGGGGTGGGGGCGCTGGCCCGGTTCGGGCCGGTGTGGTGGCAGGTCGGCGGCGCGGTGGCCGTGTGGCTCGTGGCCGTGGGCGTGCCGGTGGGGCTGGGGGTCCGGGCCTGGCGGGGACGTACGCGCGGCGGGGTGCGGGCGTGGGCGGGGGGCCTGTTCACCCGGCGCGAGGCAGCGGGGGCGACCCGAACGGCTCCCGGAGCGCGGTCGCGGATGCGGGGTCTCCTCACCCGGCGGAAGGCGGTCGACGCCCCCCTTGCGGCTCCCGGGACCACACCGTCCTGGACCGCACCTGACAACGGCCAGGTGCAGCCGAGCGGTCCCCACGACACCCCATTCGACCAGGGCCGCGTCCCAGGCCGCCCCGATCAGGCGGGCGCTCCGGCCCGGGAAGACGTTCCCGACGACGAGGACGACACCTACGAGCCGTACGAAGTGCTCCCCGCCGACCCGGCGCCGAGCCCGTTCCTCAAGTCCAGCCCGTTCCCCGCGCCGAGCCCGACCCCCGCGCCGAGCCCGACCCCCGCGCCGAGCCCGTCCCTCTCACCCGATCCGTTCCCCGCACCGGCCGCCCCCTGGTACGAGGACGCGGCCCACGAGGCCCGCTGGGCCGCGCTGCTGGAGGAGCCGGCGGACGAGCCCGACGAGCCCGACGAGCCCGACGAGCCCCGCCCGGCCGACTGACCGGCCCGGCCCACTGACCTCAGCTGTCGACGCCCAGCAGGGGCCGGAGCTGCTTCGGCAGCAGGTCCGAGCAGGACTGCTGGGCCTGGTTGGTGAGGGCGTCGTTGACGCAGGTGTAGTAGTCGTCGTAGACCAGCCGCGTGGTGAAGCTCGCCGCCACGAAGAGGATGGCCAGGGAGGCGGTGACCAGGCCGGTCATGGCCGCCGTGGTCTGGGGGCGTGCGGACTGCGGCGGGGCGGGGGTGTTCGGGTCGGGGGTGCGGGGCTTGGCGCGCAGGGCGCTGCCGCCCCAGTACAGGGCGAGGGCACCCAGCAGCAGCCCCACGGGCTGCCAGCCGTAGAGGACGAAGAAGAAGGCCCACATCCCGGACAGCAGGGCGTAGCGGGCGCGGCGCTGGGCCGGGTCCGTCGGGTCCCAGCGCATGCCGGGGCCGCTGCCGCCCTTGTCCTCCTGGCCGCCGCCGGGATTCAGGCCGGGGCGGTCCCCGAAGCCGCCGTCGGAGCGGCCCGGCTGGCGGTCGCTCCACTGACTGCCCCAGGGGGTGTAACCGCTTCTGTCGTCGCCCTCGGAGCCTTCGGAGCCCTCCGGGCCCTTTGAGCCTTCGGGGCGGCGCGGCTGCCACGGGCGGTCCGGGGTGCCCTCCGGCGGCGGGGCGAAGGGGTTGTCCTCGTCGGCTCGACCGCCCTGCCCCTCGCCGTTCTTCCTGCCGGAGGACGGCGCGTCCGGCGGTGACGTGGGCTGCTCCCTCAGCAGCACGCCGCTGCGCCCCCCTCCCTGCACCGAGTGCTGGGGGAGCGTGAGGAGTCGCAGGCTGCGGTCCGACATCAAGTGAGCGTCTTCCCCTAGGAGTACGAGTCGTCTGGCGAGAGCCGTCACTGCGTCAACGCACCGCACACCGCCCGCGTTCCCGGAGAGGCCCCTGGCAGACGCTACCTTCCGGCCACGCCCCCGTCCCGTGGGGGCCTTCCGGTGTGCCGGTATCGTTGCTGACGGTCGGCCGCTTCGTAGGCTTCCCCGTATACCGGGGCTCGATGCATTCGTACGACCGTACAAAAGATCCCCCGAGAAAGGGCCCCATCGTGGCCGAGCCGGTCAAGCGACTGGTCGTGCTGGTCTCCGGATCCGGTACGAACCTCCAGGCGCTCCTCGACGCCATCGCGACGATCGGCGTCGATGCCTACGGTGCCGAGATCGTCGCGGTCGGCGCGGACCGCGGGGACATCGAGGGGCTCGCGCGTGCCGAGCGGGCCGGGCTGCCGACCTTCGTGTGCAGGGTCAAGGACTTCGGGACCCGCGAGGAGTGGGACACCGCCCTCGCCGAGGCCGTCTCCGCCCACGAACCCGACCTCGTGGTGTCCGCCGGGTTCATGAAGATCGTGGGCAAGGAGTTCCTCGCCCGCTTCGGCGGGCGGTTCGTGAACACCCACCCCGCGCTGCTGCCCAGTTTTCCCGGCGCCCACGGCGTCCGTGACGCGCTCGCGTACGGAGCCCGGGTCACCGGCTGCACCGTCCACTTCGTCGACGACGGCGTCGACACCGGACCGATCATCGCCCAGGGCGTGGTGGAGATCCGGGACGAGGACGACGAGAGCGCTCTGCACGAGCGCATCAAGGAAGTCGAGCGAAGGCTGCTCGTCGAGGTCGTGGGGCGGCTCGCCCGCAACGGCTATCGCATTGAGGGACGAAAGGTAGTTATCCAGTGACCGCCGAGAACAAGCGGCCCCTTCGCCGGGCGCTCATCAGCGTCTACGACAAGACCGGCCTCGAGGACCTCGCGCGCGGCCTGCACGAGGCGGGCGTGGAGCTCGTCTCCACCGGGTCCACCGCCGGCCGTATCGCCGCCGCCGGCGTCCCCGTCACCAAGGTCGAGGAGCTCACCGGCTTCCCCGAGTGCCTGGACGGCCGGGTCAAGACCCTGCACCCGCGCGTGCACGCCGGCATCCTCGCCGACCTGCGCCTCGACAGCCACCGCGAGCAGCTCGCGGAGCTGGGTGTCGAGCCCTTCGACCTCGTCGTCGTGAACCTCTACCCGTTCCGCGAGACCGTCGCCTCCGGTGCCTCCCCCGACGAGTGCGTCGAGCAGATCGACATCGGCGGCCCCTCCATGGTGCGTGCCGCCGCCAAGAACCACCCCTCGGTCGCCGTCGTCACCAGCCCCGAGCGGTACGCCGACGTCCTGGCCGCGGTCAAGGACGGCGGCTTCGACCTCGCCACCCGCAAGCGGCTCGCCGCCGAGGCGTTCCGGCACACCGCCGAGTACGACATCGCGGTCTCCAGCTGGTTCGCCAGCGCCTACGCCCCCGCCGACGACTCGCAGTTCCCCGAGTTCATCGCGGCCGCCCTGGAGCGCAAGAGCACCCTGCGCTACGGCGAGAACCCGCACCAGCCCGCCGCCCTCTACGTCGACGGCACGGGTGTCGGTCTCGCCGAGGCCGAGCAGCTGCACGGCAAGGAGATGTCGTACAACAACTACACGGACACGGACGCCGCCCGCCGTGCCGCGTACGACCACACCGAGCCGGCCGTCGCCATCATCAAGCACGCCAACCCCTGCGGTATCGCGGTCGGTTCGGACGTCGCCGAGGCGCACCGCAAGGCGCACGCGTGTGACCCGCTGTCGGCGTTCGGCGGTGTGATCGCGGTGAACCGTCCGGTCTCCAAGGAGATGGCCGAGCAGGTCGCCGAGATCTTCACCGAGGTCATCGTGGCGCCGGACTACGAGGAGGGCGCCCTGGAGGCGCTCGCCAAGAAGAAGAACATCCGCGTCCTGAAGGCCCCGGCCGCCCCCGCGCACCCCGCCGAGGTCAAGCCGATCGACGGCGGCGCGCTCCTCCAGGTCACCGACCGTCTCCAGGCCGAGGGCGACGACCCGGCGAACTGGACCCTGGCGACCGGCGAGGCGCTGAGCGCGGACGAGCTGGCCGACCTCGCGTTCGCCTGGCGGGCCTGCCGGGCCGTCAAGTCCAACGCCATCCTGCTCGCCAAGGACGGCGCCTCGGTCGGCGTCGGCATGGGCCAGGTCAACCGCGTCGACTCCGCGAAGCTCGCCGTCGAGCGGGCCGGTGCCGAGCGCGCGCAGGGCTCGTACGCCGCCTCGGACGCCTTCTTCCCGTTCCCGGACGGCCTGGAGGTCCTCCTGGAGGCCGGTGTGAAGGCGGTCGTCCAGCCGGGCGGCTCGGTCCGTGACGAACTCGTCGTGGAGGCCGCGAAGAAGGCGGGCGTCACGATGTACTTCACCGGGACGCGCCACTTCTTCCACTGACACACAGCCGTGCGGTTGATGCACGGCCGAGGGCGGCGCTACGTCGAACTGCGCAGCGCCGCCCACGTGTAGGGCCCCACCTGGCCGTCGACCTCCAGCCCCTTGGCGCTCTGGAACTGCTTCACCGCCGACCGGGTGTCCTTGCCGAACTCGCCGTCCACGCCCGAACTCCCCACGCTGTAGCCGCGTTTGGTGAGCATGCACTGCACCTGGACGACCCGCTGGCCCTTGTCGCCGTACTCGGTCTGTTCGGTGCCCGAGTAGTAGGTGCAGCCGGATATCCAGGCGGGGTCGGCCGGGGGCGCGGTGGTCCTGGTGACCGTGGCGGTGGGGGTGGGTGCGGGCGGGTTGTCGCCGCCGGCCCGGGTCGTGGTCGGGGACGGTGTGCTGTCCGGTTCCGGGCTGGTCCTCTCCACGGTGACCTGCTGGTCCTTGCCCTTGTCCTTGTCCTTCTTCTCTTCGTCCTCTTGGGCGGAGGCGGAGGCCGAAGGGGAGGCGCTGGGCTGCGAGGAGGCCGGTGCGGTCGATGCCGTGGCGCCGGCCGAGCCCGTCGGGGCGGCCACGGCGGGGGACTCGAGGCCCGGCCGGGTGAGCAGGAAGGCGCCGACGGCCACCGCCCCGACGGCGATGCCCGCGACGCCGGCCATGAGGGGCCTCCTGCGTCTGCCGTTCCGGGAAGCGGTCGGCGCGGGAGCATGGGAGACCACCGGCTGGGTGGGCGTACGGAAGGGACCGTTCCCCGCGGGCAGGTCCGCCAGCACCGCGCACCCCTGCTGCCGCTCGCGGAGCCGGGCGGCGAGCGGTTCCTGCCAGTGGGAGGCGCGGCCGTGCCCGGCGGCCGTGGCGGCGTCGGTCAGCTGCCGCGGAGCGGGCCGCCCGGCGGGGTCCTTGGCCAGGCAGGCGGTCAGCAGCGCGGCCAACGCGGGGTCCGACTGGGCGAGTTCGTCCATGACCTCGGCGTCGGGCGCCTCGAAGGCGACCCGGTGCATGACGTCCACGCCGGTCCCGTCGCCGAAGGGGGCGTGCCCGGTGGCGGCGTAGACGAGGGTGCAGCCGAGCGAGAAGACGTCGGAGGCGGCGTCGCAGCGGCCCTCGCGCAGGTACTCGGGCGCCATGTACGCGGCCGTGCCCACCCGGTTGCCGGTCGTGGTGATCGCGCTGCTGTCGGCGGCGCGGGAGATGCCGAAGTCGATGACGTGCGCGCCCCGCGGGGACAGGATCACGTTGGACGGCTTGAGGTCCCGGTGCACCACCCCGGCGGCGGTCAGCGCCGACAGCGCCTCGCCGAGCTCCGCCACGAGCCGCCACACCCCGGCCGGCTCCATCAGCCCGCACTCGCGCACGGCGTCCACGAGGGTGAGGCCCGGCAGGTACTCGGTGGACATCCACAGCAGGGCGTCGTCGAACCCCGTGCCCAGCAGGTGCGGTGCGCGGGGTGTGCGGACCCGCCCGTGCACGGCGGCCTCCCGCTCGAACCGCCGGCGGAAATCCGGCCCTTCGGCGTACTCGGGCCGGATCACCTTCACGGCGGCCAGCCCCGGCCTGCCGTCCGCGTGCCGGGCCAGATAGACCCGGCCCATGCCACCGCTGCCGAGCAGGCCGAGCGGGGCGTACGGGCCGATGCGCGGGGGATCGGTGGGCAGCAGCGGGGCCGCGCCCACCTGCCGCAGGGCGGTGTCACCGGCCGCCGGTGTGTCTGTCACGGTTCCCCGACCTGCCTCATAGATCCACAACGTGCTCACGTGTCACGCCAGTTGACGGACGAGAGGCTACCGTCCGGCACCGGGGAGCGCGGGGATACGGGGGGAACACGGGGGCCCGGGACACCCGGGGAACGGGCGCCGGGAACACCTGGGGACCGGCGCCCGGGGCAGCCGGGGAAGACAGGCGCAGCACGCCCCGGGGCCGTGTCAGGTGTGACACGGCCCCGGGGAGAGTGGCGTGGCGGCGGCACGCACGGCCGTCCGCCGTCGATCGTGGTGCGGCGAAGCTCAGTTGGTGCGGATCACGATGGTCGAGCACACCTTGTCGGCGAAGGTCTGACGCTTGGCGTCCCAGGCCGGCCACAGCCAGCCGAGGTAGCACGCCAGGCTGTCCAGGAAGTGCGCGAGGCGGCGGACGAAGGCCATGCCGACGCCGATGGGCTGTCCGTCCAACTCCCGCACCAGACGGATGCCGAGGGCCTTCTTGCCCAGCGTCTGGCCGTTCTTGCCCTCGATGATCAGCTGGTAGATCGCGAGACCGAGGAGCGCGAGGCCGCCGATCGCCGACAGGGCGCCCATCTTGGCGTTGGCCCCGACGATGACGAGGACGTACGGCACCGCGAACACGAGCATGTCGACCAGGAAGCCGAGGAAGCGCTGGCCCCAGTTGGCGTACGGCGGCTGGCCGCCGTAGCCCGGCTGCTGCGGGTAGCCGTAGGCGGAGGCCGGGACCTGCGGCGCCTGCGGGTAGCCGTAACCGGGCTGCTGCGGGTAGCCCTGCTGCGGCGGCACGCCCTGCGGGGCCTGCTGCGGGTAGCCGTAACCGGGCTGCTGGGGCTGCTGCGGCTGCTGGGGGTAGCCGTAACCCGGCTGCGGCTGCTGGGGGTTCTGCGGCTTCTCGTACGGGTTGTTGGGCGAGCCGAAACTCATGGTGGGAATCCTCCGGGAACGCAAAGGGGACGTTGCGGAATTGTGCGGAGGAACGTCACGAAATGAAGCGGTATGCCCCCCGAACATCAGCCGCGATACAGCGCCCTCCATGCTTCTAGGAGAGAAGAGGGCTTGTCCAGGTGCATTGCGATGTGTTGTGCAAGTGCAACCCGGATTGGAACCCTGATTGGAACCCGGGGCCGGTCATCCGGGAGGATGGGGTCATGACCGCCCAGATTCTCGATGGCAAGGCCACCGCAGCCGCGATCAAGTCCGATCTGACCGCCCGCGTGGCGGCGCTGAAGGAGAAGGGCGTCACGCCCGGCCTCGGCACGATCCTGGTCGGGAGCGATCCCGGCAGTCAGAAGTACGTCGCCGGCAAGCACCGCGACTGCGCGGAGGTCGGCATCGCCTCCATTCAGCGCGAGCTGCCGGAGACGGCCACGCAGGAGGAGATCGAGGCGGTCGTCCGCGAGCTGAACGCCGACCCCGCCTGCACCGGCTACATCGTCCAGCTCCCGCTGCCCAAGGGCATCGACGAGAACCGCATCCTGGAGCTCATGGACCCGGACAAGGACGCGGACGGGCTGCACCCCATGAACCTCGGGCGCCTGGTCCTCAACGAGCCGGCCCCGCTGCCCTGCACCCCCAACGGCGTCCTCACCCTGCTGCGCCGCTACGGCGTCGAGATCAAGGGCGCGGAGGTCGTGGTCGTCGGCCGCGGTGTCACCATCGGCCGCCCGATGCCCCTCCTGCTGACCCGCCGCAGCGAGAACGCGACGGTGACCCAGTGCCACACCGGCACCCGGGACCTCTCCGCGCACCTCAAGCGCGCCGACATCATCGTCGCCGCCGCAGGTTCCGCCCACCTGATCCGCCCCGAGGACGTGAAGCCGGGCGCCGCCGTCCTCGACGTCGGCGTCTCCCGCAACGCCGAGGGCAAGATCGTCGGAGACGTCCACCCGGGCGTGGCCGAGGTCGCCGGCTTCATCTCCCCCAACCCGGGCGGCGTCGGCCCGATGACCCGCGCCCAGCTGCTCGTCAACGTGGTCGAGGCGGCGGAGCGCGGTGTCGGCTGAGGAACGGGGACCGAAGGAGCGGCGGATGGCGGCGCGGGCGACCGGGACGGCGGGCTCCGCGGGGCCGGCCGGGTCGGCGCGGGCCCAGGACGCCGGTTCCGGGCGGGCCCGGGACGGCGCTTCGGCGCAGGGCCAGGACGCCGGTTCGGTGGTGCGGGCTCAGGACGAGGGGCCGGCGCAGGATCAGGACGCCGGTTCGGTGCGGGCCCAGGACGCCGGTTCGGCTCATGTCCAGGATGACGGGGAGCCCGGGGCGGGGTCGGTGAGGGCCGGGAAGGCTCAGGAGTCCGGTGCGGCGGTTCCTGCCGCCGAGCGGGCCGACGGCGCCGACGGTGAGCCGGACCCCGCGGGCGACCCCGAGTCGGAGGCCGACATCGTCGTACGGGACGCGATCAGCGCGCCCGACGTCGACGGCGTGCCACGGCGGGCCACCCGGCGGTTTCCGCTGTTCACCAGGGACACCGCGCGCCCCGAGGGCGGCGGCCGGGCCGCGCCGCGGGACGCTCCGGCGCCCGCCCGGCAGTGGCCGGTGCTCGCCGTGTCGGCCGCGGTGGGCCTCGGACTGCTGCTGACGGCGCTCGACTCGTTCCGGGTCGGCACGCTGCTGATCGGGCTGGCCCTGCTCGCCGGTGCCGTGCTGCGCTGGCTGGTGCCCGACGTCGGCATGCTGGCCGTGCGCTCCCGCTTCACCGACATCGCGACCTACGGCGTGCTCGGCACCGCGATCGTCCTGCTGGCGATGATGGTGCAGCCGGACCCGTGGCTGGTGATCCCGTTCCTCAAGGACACCCTGCACTTCACGGTCACCAACAGCTGATCCCCGCGGGGGAGGCGCGGCGGTCCGCCCCCTCCCCCGATGAGGGACGGACCGCCGGCGCGCTCCACCCTCCCGCGCGGCGAGCGGGCTGTTCAACCGCTGTCGGTCCGCTGTGGCAGAGCAGTGACGGTTCCGGCACGGAGTGGGTGACCTGCCACGACCGCCCCGCGGCCAGGAACCGATCCGGCCCCCGACGTCGTCACTTGCCTGGGAGCAGGTGCGGACGCCGCGGAGGTGGGCGATGAGTGGCTGGCAGGCGCTGCCCGACGATCTGCCGCCGGAGGTGCGGCACTTCGTCGAGCAGCTCAGGCGGCTCAAGGACCGCACCGGGCTCAGCCTGGTCGCGCTCGGCGCCCGCACCGCCTACAGCAAGTCCTCCTGGCACCGCTACCTCAACGCCACCCAGCCGCCGCCCCGGCAGGCCGTCGCCGCGCTGTGCCGGATCGCCGGCCTCGACGGCACCGACGCCGAACGCCTCACCGTGCGCTGGGAGCTGGCGGTGCAGGCCTGGCCCCGGCCGGCCTCGGCCACGGAGGGCGACAGGGGCTCCGCCACCGTGGGCGGGAAGGTCTCCGGCGGCGAGCGCCGTGAGGTCTCCGGCGGCGAGGGATACGAGGACGACCCCACACTGCCGTGGTGGGACGAGCCGCCCCGTCGGAAGCCCGGCGGGATCAACCGGCTGCTGCTGGCCGCCGTCCTGCTGCTGGTGCTGCTGCTGGCGGTGGGGATCGCCGGTGCCGTGGCCTCTGGGTGAGCCGGGAACTGCCGTGGCGGGCGTTATTTCCGATGTGTTCCTCGTGTGGCGATGTATTGACAAGTTTGCGGTTTTGACACGGCACTGTTCGACAGCGTCGATAACGTGTCGAACTTGCCGATACACCCGTGCGCACGTGCCCGGAATGCTGGGATCCTTGCAGCGCACGTGAGCACCACAGCACCGACCGGGGGGAAAGAGGGGGGAGCAATGCCTCGTTGGAAGGCCTTGCCTGAAGACATCGATCCGCAGATCAGGGAGTTCGCGAGCCAGTTGCGGCGGCTCGTCGACCGCAGCGGCCTGAGCATCGCGGCCGTCGCCGACCGCACGGGTTACAGCAAGACGTCCTGGGAGCGGTATCTGAACGGCCGGCTGCTCGCGCCGAAGGGCGCGATCGTCGCCCTGGCCGAGGTCACCGGCACCAGTCCCATTCATCTGACCACGATGTGGGAGCTGGCCGAACGCGCCTGGAGCCGTTCGGAGATGCGGCACGACATGACCATGGAGGCCATCCGGATCTCCCAGGCGCGGGCCGCGCTCGGCGAGTTCGGGGCGCCGCCCGCGCCCGCCAAGGGCGGTGGGACGGCCCGCAGGAGCGGCAGCGCGACGGTGACACCGGGGGTGGCGGGACCGGCCGGGGTCGCGCCGACGGTGCCGCCGCAGCCGACGGAGTCGGAGGCCGACCGCGGTTCCTCGGGCGGCAACTCCTGGGGGCTGGCCGGTTACCAGGGCCCGTCGCGGGCGTCTTCGGGACGTACGGCCGCCGCGGCCGCGCCCGTCCAGGCCGACGGGCCGGGGCGGACGCCGGGTGCGCCGGGACCGTACGACGAGCCGCAGGACGCGCGGCCGGGGGGCGGGGCGTCCGACGGTTCCACCGGTTCGGACGGCTCTGCCGGTTCCGGCGGCTCCGGAGGGAAGCGGCGGCTGACGATGTTCCTCGCAGGGGTCGTCGGGGTGCTGGTCGTGGTCGCCGCCGTGTTCTTCCTGACCGACCCGGGCGGCGACAAGAAGCCGGGGGCCGGCAAGTCCCCGTCGCCGTCCGCCTCCACCTCCGTCTCGCTGCCCGCGGGGGTGAAGTGCAGCGGCCAGGGGTGCACCGGGAAGGACGCCGAGGCGATGGGGTGCAGCGGGAACCTGGTGACCACCGCCAAGACCGCGACCGTGGGGGCGGCGGTGGTCGAGGTGCGGTACAGCGAGACCTGCGGGGCGGCGTGGGGGAGGGTCACCCAGGCGGGGCAGGGGGACAAGGTCGAGGTGAGTGCGGGGAAGGTGGTCGAGGAGAGCGGGAGCATCACCGAGGCGGGGGACACCATTGCCTATACGCCGATGGTCGCTGTGAAGGATGCGGGGGCGGCGAAGGCGTGCGTGACGCTCGCTTCGGGGCAGCGGGGGTGCACCGACTAAGGGGGTGCCGGGGGGTGCTCGTTGTCGGCTGCGGGTTTGTTGTGGCTGGTCGCGCAGTTCCCCGCGCCCCTGGGTGGGTGAATCTTCTCGGAGTGTGCATGGGCTGTTGAATCCTGGGCACGCGAACCGTACCCCCACGGGAGTCCGGACCCCGGTACCCCCATACGGCGGCCGTTTCCGTCCCCCCTCTCCCGGACGGGCGGCCGCCTCTTTGTTCGGGGCGTTGTTCGGGGCGTTGTGGGGTGGGCCACACGGACCCGGACGTTCGGGTACCCGGATGCGCGATAGCCTGACCGGTGGATCTCTTGACGCCGAGAGATCGATCAAACGTCCGGGGCAGGGACGCCCCACCGCCAGCTGTCATACGGAGAACGCCATGACCCGCACTCCCGTGAACGTCACCGTCACCGGCGCGGCCGGCCAGATCGGTTACGCCCTGCTCTTCCGCATCGCCTCCGGCCAGCTGCTCGGCGCGGACGTGCCGGTCAAGCTTCGCCTCCTGGAGATCACCCCGGCGCTCAAGGCCGCCGAGGGCACCGCGATGGAGCTCGACGACTCCGCCTTCCCGCTGCTCCAGGGCATCGACATCACGGACGACCCGAACGTCGCCTTCGACGGCACCAACGTCGGCCTGCTCGTCGGCGCCCGCCCCCGCACCAAGGGCATGGAGCGCGGTGACCTCCTCGAGGCCAACGGCGGCATCTTCAAGCCGCAGGGCAAGGCCATCAACGACCACGCCGCGGACGACGTCAAGATCCTGGTCGTCGGCAACCCGGCGAACACCAACGCGCTGATCGCCCAGGCCGCCGCCCCGGACGTACCGGCCGAGCGCTTCACCGCGATGACCCGCCTGGACCACAACCGCGCGCTGACCCAGCTCGCGAAGAAGACGGGCACCACGGTCGCCGACATCAAGCGGCTGACCATCTGGGGCAACCACTCCGCCACCCAGTACCCGGACATCTTCCACGCCACGGTCGCCGGCAAGAACGCCGCCGAGACCGTCAACGACGAGAAGTGGCTGGCCGAGGAGTTCATCCCGACCGTCGCCAAGCGCGGCGCCGCGATCATCGAGGCCCGGGGCGCGTCCTCCGCCGCGTCGGCCGCCAACGCCGCCATCGACCACGTGCACACGTGGGTCAACGGCACGGCGGACGGCGACTGGACCTCCATGGGCATCCCGTCGGACGGCTCCTACGGCGTCCCGGAGGGCCTGATCTCGTCCTTCCCGGTCACCACCAAGGACGGCGTCTACGAGATCGTCCAGGGCCTGGACATCAACGAGTTCTCCCGCGCCCGCATCGACGCGTCGGTGAAGGAGCTGGAGGAGGAGCGCGAGGCGGTGCGCGCGCTCGGCCTCATCTGATCTGCGCCTGACTCGCGCCTGATCCGCGTCCGAACCGCTCGACGCCGAGTTTTCTCGACGGCTCTGTCACGAGCGTGCACGGGCCCTGTTCCGGTTTCCGCCGGAACGGGGCCCGTGGCCGTTTTTCGCCCTACGGTCGAAGCCCTGCCCGGTGGGGTGATTCGGGGGATGCGCGATGAACGGCTGGCACGACGGGAACGGCTACGACTCCGGTTCCGCGGCGGAGCACGGACCGAGCGAGGAGCGAGGCCGAGCGGCCTGGAACTCGGGGGAGACGCAGGCGGGGGAGCGGCCGCCGTGGGCTCCGGCCGAGACGCGTGCGGGCGAGCGGCCCCCGTGGGCCTCGGCCGAGACGCAGACCTCCTTCGTGCCGCCCCGGGGCCAGGAGCTCACGCCGCCGTGGTCCGCGGCGCCGACGCAGGTCTCGCCCCTCGTACCCCTTCCGTCCGGTCCGGTGGGCTCTCCTTTCCCGCCGGCTCCCGCGAGCCCGGCGCCCCACCGGGTCGGACGCGTGTTCGCCGCCCTCGCCGTGGCCGTCCTGGTCGGGGTCGCGGTCGGTGCCGGTGTCTGGTTCCTGCTCCGGGACACCTCGCTGGGGTCTCGCTCCGGGGCGGTTCCGGCTCCGAGCGTCACGGCGGACGCGTCGTCGAAGAGGGAATCGCAGAAGGAATCGGAGTCACCCTCCCCCTCCACCTCCCCGGCCCCCGGATACCACCGCACCCTCGACCCCGTCGGGTACGCCGTCGAGGTGCCCCAGGGCTGGACCCGCACGGAGAAACAGGGCCAGGCCGCTCCCGTCGTCGCCTACGAGGACCCCGCCGACGGCCGCCGGCTCCAGATCTTCCGCCTCGCGGAGGACACTCCGGCCCGCTCCCTGGACCTGGCGGAGAACGACCCCGGCTACGGCTTCGCGCGCCAACCGGGTTCCCAGGTCCTCGACCGCGCCTCGGGAGCCACCTGGTCCGAACTCGCCTACCGCTACGACGACTCGGACCTCGGCGCCCGTCAGGTCGTCGACCACCGTTTCGAGGCCGCCGACGGCACGCTGTACGCGATCCGCGCCACCGGCCCCGCCACCCTGTCCCCGGCCCAGGTGCGCGAGCCGCTCACCAGGGCGCTGAGCTCCTTCTGCCCCACGGGGGCCCAGTGCGGCTGAGTCCAGTGCTGTTGAGCCAAGTGCGCCTGAGTCGAGTGCGGTTGAGTCACCGCCCCGACCCGACTCCGGTACCAGCAGCCGCCGTACGACCCGGACCTGACCGCCGGTCGCGGCAGCCGGTCGCCGTTACACCGGACGCGCGCCCCGGTCCGACCGCCCGAGCCGGTTCGTGACTCGTCCTCGGCGACGGCACCACGGAGCATCAGCAGACCGACGACCGGATTCAGCAGGGAGAGCACGGCGGCTCCTCGGGTCAACTGGGGCGCGGGCGGCGGCGGTTGGAGCCACCGGCTCAGCGGCGGGCTGAACGCGATAGTACTCGTTTCCCGCCGAACGCGATAGTGCGCGAATCCCCGGACCGTTCGCGATGTCCGGCGATCACCAGCCCCGTGGCCGCCAGCACCAGCACGGCGACCGTGCGCAGGGCCGGGCCCATGCCGTGGGCGAGGTCGTGGTGGGCGGCCAGGACCGTGCCGGTGACGGCGACACCGAGAGCCGCGCCGATCTCGCGGGCCGAGGTGCCGAGACCCGAGGCGAGGCCCGCCCGGTCGGAGGGGAGCGCGGTGGCGACCCCCAGGGTGAGCGCGGGCATGGAGAGCCCGGTGCCGGCCGAGATGACCAGCAGCCAGCAGGCGTACAGCGGGTAGGGCGTGCCGGCGTCCACGGTGGACGCGCCCAGCAGGCCGAGGCCGATCAGGGCGAGACCGCCGGCGATGACGGGCATGGGCCGGCCGGACCAGCGGGCGGCCAGTCGCGGCAGCGCCGCCATGCCGACGATCAGCGGCAGGATCGCGACCCCGGTCAGGGCGGGGCCGTAGCCCTTCACTCCTTGCAGGTACTGCGAGTTGACGTAGAAGAGGGAGAACAGGCCGAAGAAGCCGGTCGCCATGCCGAGGGTGGTGGAGCGCAGCCGGGGGGAGGCGAACAGGCGCGGGTCGAGGAGCGGGGCGCGGGAGCGCAGGGAGTGCGCGGTGAAGGCGGCGACGAGGGCCGCGCCCGCCGTGAACGCGGTCAGGATGCCCGGTGAGGTCCAGCCGTGGACGGGGCCCTCGATGATGCCGAAGAGGGTGGCCACCAGGCCCGCGGTGAGCAACAGGGTGCCGAGCGGGGCGAGTTGCTGCCGAGGGGCGCGTTCCGTGCGCGGGGTGGTGACGGCGACGGCACCGGCGAGCAGGGCGGCCAGCGGGACCATCAGTGCGAACAGGGCACGCCAGGTGAGGAACTGGCCGACCAGACCGCCGCCCAGGTTGCCCAGCATGCCGCCGATGCCGATCGCCAGGGTCCAGGAGGCCATCGCCCGGGCCCGTCCCTCGGGGCCCGCGAGACGCATCAGGATCGACATGGTCGCCGGGGTGATCAGCGCGGCCCCGGCTCCGGAGACGCCCCGGCCGGCCACGAGGAGCGCCGGGCTCTGGGCCAGCGCGCTGGTGGCGGCGCCTGCCGCGAACAGGGCCAGGCCGGTGAGCAGGGCGCCCTTGTGGCCGTGGCGGTCGCCCAGGGCGCCGGCCGGGATGAGGAGCGAGGCGAAGGCGATGACGTACGCGTCGACCGTCCACAGCAGTTCGCTGGAGGTGGGGTGCAGCGCCGACGAACTCAGCTGCGGGATCAGGAGGTTGATGGCGGCCACCATGCTCTGGGCGACCAGCACGCAGGCACACAGGGCGAGCAGGGTGGAGCGTTTCAGGGCCGGCGCGGTGGCCGCCGGGGCCGGGGCGAGGGCAGGCGAAGGCATGGCTCCTCCAGGGAGCGGGACGGTGGTGTGGGATGCCCTGTCACCGTAGGCTCGGCGGTGTCCTGCACTCCAGTGCAGCCTTTGCAAGGGATCGATGCGTGTGACGCAACTGGATCTGAATCTGCTGGTCGCCCTCGATGTCCTGCTGGAGGAGCAGAGCGTCGGGGGTGCCGCCCGGCGCCTGCATCTGTCGGAGCCCGCGATGTCCCGCACCCTCGGCCGGATCCGCAAGGCGCTCGGCGACCCCGTGCTGGTGCGCGCCGGGCGGCAGATGGTGCCGACCCCGCACGCACTGGCCGTACGCGCCGAGGTGAGCGCGGTGGTGGAGCGGGCGCGGGCCCTGTTCGCGCCCGGGCGGGACGTCGATCTGCGCACGGTGGAGCGGACGTTCACGATCCTCGGGCACGACACCGTCGCCGCGGCCTGCGGGGCGGCCCTTCTGCGGCGGGCGGCCGCCGAGGCGCCCGGGGTGCGCATCCGGTTCCTGGCCGAGAGCCATGTGGACCTGCCGTTCCTGCGGGAGGGGACCGCCGATCTGGAGGTCGGGGTCGTGGACACGGTGGCGCCCGAGGTGCATGTGGAGGCGCTGCACGAGGACCGGATGGTCGGGGTCGTACGGTCCGGACATCCCTTGCTGGAGGGGGAGTTGACGGCGGAGCGGTTCGCCGGGGCCGAGCATCTGACCGTGTCCCGGCGGGGCAGGCTGCGCGGGCCGGTGGACGAGGCGCTCGCCGAACTGGGGCTGGAGCGGCGGGTGGTGGCGGCCGTCGCCACCTTCCCCTCCTCCCTCTTCGTCGTCCGGGACACCGACCTGGTCGGCCTGGTCGGCTCCTGGGCGCTGCCGCTCGCCACCGCGCTCGACCTGGTCACCTTCGACGTACCGCTCCCGCTGCCACCGCTGCCGCTGGGTCTTGCCTGGCACCCGCGGCACGACGCCGACCCGGCCCACGCGTGGCTGCGCCGGACCGTACGGGAACTGCTGGTCGAGTGGCCGGACGCGCGAGCCTGACGGGAGGTCGGGAGCCGGGTCTGACGGGAGGTCAGTTGCCCGGAGGGTGCAGTCGCTTCTCGAACCAGTGGTCGCCGTAGACGTGCTCGCTGTACGGCGGGATCTCCGTGTAGCCGCAGGCCCGGTACATCGCCCGGGCCTCGGTGAGGGACGCGTGGGTGTCGAGGCGCAGTGTGGTGAGGCCGCGCGTGGTGGCCTCCGTCTCCAGGGCGGCGAGGAGGCGACGGGCCAGGCCCAGCCGCCGGGCGTCCGGGTGGACCCATACGTGACGGAGTTCGCCGATGCCCGGTTCCAGTCGTCGCAGGGCTCCGCAGCCCACGGGGCGGCCCTCCTCGTACGCCACCAGGAACGCGCCCGCGTCCCCCGAGACCTCCTCGGGACGGACCAGGTCGGACGGGTCGAAGCCCTCCGGGAAGCGGGCGTCGATGTCGGCGGCGTAGGCGTCGAGACAGGCGCGGGCGTCCGGGGCGGCGCCGTCGACCCGGGTCACGGTGATGCCGGCCAGGCGCAGCAGGCGCTGGGCGGTGCCGATCGCCTCGGTGAGGCGGTCGCGCTGGGGGCCGCTGAGCCCTTCGAGCAGACCGGCCGCCAGGGCGTCGGCCCGGCGGTTCTGTTCCGCGAGCTCGACCCGTCCGGCACGCGTCAGCTCGACCACCCGCAGTCGGCTGTCGCCCGGGTGGACACTGACCCGGACCAGGCCCTGGGCCTGGAGGGTCTTCGTCATCCGGCTCAGATAGCCGGCGTCCAGCCCGAGCCGGCCCCTGAGCTCGCGCAGCGAGACCCCCTCGCCGATCTCGAACAGCAGCCGCGCCTCGCCGAGCGGACGGTCCTGGCCGAGGTAGTGGTCGTCGAGCGCGCCGATACGGCGGGTGAAGTAGCGGTTGAACCGGCGGAACTCCGCCACCTGCTCTGTCGACACCGGGTCCATAACCTTTGACTGTAGTCAAAGGATTGTCCGGGAGTCCATCAATCCGGCATTCCGGTTTCCGGTCCCCATCCGCACCTCTATGCTGATGGTTTGTCAACAAGCGACAACAGCACAGCTTTTGCACGCATCGGGGGAGTCGCGTGACCACTGCATCCGTACCTCGGCAACCGCAGGCCGCCCCGCCGGGTCCGGTCACACCGCCGCACGCCAGCGAGGCGACCCGCCTCCTCTGCGCCGGCACCTACCTGGATTCCGGTTACCGCGACCGGGTCATCGAGCAGCTGCACCTGAACGAACAGCGGATCGTCGCGCCCTCGCTCGGCCTCGACGCGGCCCGGGTGCTCGCGCACGCGCTGCGCGCCCGCCGCCAGGAGCTGCTGTGGGCCGGGGCGATCATCGGCCTCTGGGTGATCGGACTGCCGCTCACCGGCGGACTTCTGGGCTTCGCCCTCGTCCCCAGCCTCATGCTCGCCGTCGCCCCGTGGGTCCGCGGCAAGAGCGGCAACCCGCCGCTGTACCGGTGGCTGCCCGCCCTGCTGTTGCGCTGGTGGGGCCGGATCGGCTTCGCGGTCTTCCTGGCCGCCACCCTCTTCCTGGCCTTCGGCGGCGGGGACGACGATTCCGCCTACGGGTCCTCCTACGGCGGCTCGTCCTCCTACGACGACGGCTACTTCGGCGGCTCCTACGGCGACTCGCCCGACGTGACGGACCTCCTTTTCCCCGACGTCGGCCGGGCCGGTGGACTCGTCGACCCCCTCCAGGCCTGGCTCGTGATCGTCGTCCTCGCCCTGATCGCGGCCTGTGTGGCCGCCCAGCGCGGCCAGTTCGCCCGGGCCGTGAGCGCCGAACTGTCCCCGCAGCGCTTCCCGGACGCGGCCGGCGACCCCGCCGAACGGGCCGAGGGGCCCCGCTTCCAGCGGCTGAAGGAACGCATCCGGCTCGAACAGCACGCCCCGCTCGTCATGTACCACGAGAAGCGGCCCTTCTGCGGGGCCGGAGCCGCCTACGAGACCTGGGTGCTCGCCGTCGAACTGCGGCCCGACGAGAGCAGGGAACAGCTCCCGCTGAACAACCGCGCGGTGCTGGAGAAGATCCGCCCGCTGCTCGAACAGCTGCGGCTGCCCTCGGAGTTCGCCGGACACACGGTCCGCGACCGGCTGCGCTGGCTGGAGATCGACGAGTGCGTGTTCCTGCCCGCGGAGGGACTGCGCCGGCGCGAGGAGGCGCCGTACCACCCGGGGGCCTTCGAGGAGCACCGGGCGCGGGCGGTCGAGGAGGGCGCCGAGAAGCGGCGGCACTTCCTGCGCATCCGCGTCGGCGGCTGGGAGGAGGAGCTGGTCGTCACGGTCTTCGTGCGCGTCCACACCCAGGGCCGCATGCTCATGCTGGAGATCGCCCCGCACGTCCTGCTGCCGGTGCGCGAGGACTTCAAGGACGCCGACCGCGCGGCGCACAACTACCGCCACAACAACGTGCTCGGCAAGGCGGTCTGGGCCATGGCCCGGGTGCCGGGCTCCGCGGCCGGCTCCCTCGCCACCCTCGGCAGGGGCGTCGCCTACCTGTGGAAGCTGCTCACCGGCGGCTTCGCGGGCGCGCTGCCGGACGGGCCTGCGCTGTCGGTGCGGGAACTGGGCTCCATGGACGAGGGGTCCACCTTCCAGGAGATGGACGCCTACCGCTATCTCCGCAGCGTCCAGGACCGGGTCGCGCACGGCGTGCTCACCGCGCTCGCCGAATCCGGTTACCAGACCGGCGAGTTCGTCCAGAAGATCGTCAACATCAGCAGTGGCGGGGTGCATGTCGAGGGCGGCGTCCACGGCAGTACGTTCGCGGCGGGCAAGTACGCCACCGCGTCCTCGGGGACCGCGTCGCAGAACTCGCAGAAGGGGAGCGGCAGCAATGGCAACGGATGAACCGGGCGTCAGCATCACCGGAGGGGTGCACGGCAGCACCTTCGCCATCGGCAGCCACGCGCGTGCCGAGAGCCACCACGGGGTCGCGCCCGGACGGGACGAGGACGCCGAGGCGCTCCTCGCCGCTGTACGGGAACTCCGTGCCGACCTCACGAGACTGAGGTCCACGGACGAGACGGCCACCCTGGACACCGCGCTGGCCGAGACGGAGGAGGAGCTCGTCACGACGGGCCAGGCGGGACCGACCCGCCGGGAACGTCTGCGGGCCCTGCTGGACGATTCACAGGCACTGGTGAACCTGGTCGCCTCGGCGGGGGCCGTGGCGGGGTTGCTCGGGCTGTGACCGCGGCGGTGACAGGGGCCGGGACAGAGGCGAGGGGGAGAGCGTGAGCGGGGGCGTGCGGTACTGGAACGAGGAGACGCAGCGCTGGGAGGACGGGGACGGCGGCCCTACGGCGACGGGTCCGGTCACTCCGCCGCCGTCGGCGACCGGTCCGGTCACGCCGCCACCGCCGCCGCCATCGGAGAGGCCGGGGACAGTGCCGCCGCAGACTCCGGTGTGGCCGCCGGCGGCCGGGTCGGACGTCACGGGGGCGGGGGCCGGGACGGTCGCGGGGGCTGGCACGGCGGCGGGGCCCGGAACTGAGACGGGGCCGGGTGCGCGGGGCGCGGGTGCCGGAGCGGCCGCTGACGTGCCCGGTCCTGGAGCGCCCGCCGACGTGCCCGGTCCCGTTGGCGTGTCCTCCCCACCCCCGCCCTCCCCTCCCGTCGGCTGGCCCGGGGCCGGTGGCGGCAGCACCTGGCACGGGCCCGGTGTCCCGGACGGCGGCTGGTCGTCGGTCGAGCAGGTCGGCGGCGGGGGTGTGCCGTCGGCCGAGTGGTCCGGGTCCTCCTGGTCGACTGGCGGGACCGGCGGGACCGGCGGGCATACGGCCGTCGTCCCGCCCACCCCGCCCGCCGCGCCCGCCGCCGCCAGGAACCGCCGGCTCGTCTGGTCCGTGCTCGGCGGAGCCGCTGCCGTCGGGGTCGTCACCACCCTGGTGCTGACCCTGGTGGTGGGCGGCGGTGACAAGGACGACCAGGGCGGGGGCGGGAGTCCGTCGCCGACGCATGTCGTCTCGCAGCAGGGGGAGCCCGAGGACTCGCCGACCCCCTCGCCCACCGAGGAGTCCGCGTCCCCGCTCGCCTCGGCGCCCCAACTCCCCGACGGATACGAGCTGTACGTGGACGAGGAGGGTTTCCGCATCGCCCGCCCGGTGGGCTGGTCGCGGAGCACCGTGCCGTCCCAGTTCGGCATCGACGTCGTCAACTACCGCAGCCCCGGCGGCGAACAGCGGCTCCAGGTGTACCAGATCGCGGAGAGCTCCCCGGAGGAGTCCTTCGCGCTGTACCTCTCCGCCGACACCACCAAGCCGGACGGCTTCAAGAAGCTGGACCTGCGGCCCGTGGACGACGACGGGTTCACCGGCCGGCGCCTGGAGTACGTGGCCGACACCCTCAGCGGCGAGCCCGACCTGGGCCGCTGGCACGTCTACGACGAGCGGTTCGTCGCACAGGACGGCCTCATCTACGCGGTCGCCGCCTACGGCCTCGACAAGAACGGCGGCCAGGACGAACTGAAGCTTCTGACCAGCGCGTTGAAGGGATTCTGCGCACCCTACTCGTGCGACCCGGCGGCGATCGACTGACCCTGGACGAGGCCGACCGGACCCCGCCGGTGCGCGTGGCTCACGCGTTCCGCAACTCGTCCTGGAGCTTGTCCACGTCCACGCTCTCGCCGGCCGGCGGTGTCTTCGAGGGGACCGGCCTGCCGTAGTCCGAGAAGGACAGCGCCAGGTCGGTCCCGCCGCCCTTCTGCGTGGCCCGCACCAGCCGGTGCGGGGTGTCCGACGTGACGTACAGGACCACCCGCTTGCCCTCCGCCGTGCCCTTCAGCGGGATCACCTCCGTGCCGTCGACCTTCGTCGGCGCACCCTTCGTCAGCCGCCGCGCGTCGGAGGAGTCCGCGGTGATCTCCTTCTGGAAGGAGGTCAGATCGCAGGTTTCGGCCATGCCCCTCAGCATCGCGTCGTGCGTGGAACCGTGGAGGTAGCGGTTCTTGAGGAGTTCGGCCACCGCGTCGCCCTGACCGCCCGGTACCTGAGCCTTCCAGAACGCGGTGTCCGGCTTCATCCACACCTCGGCGCCCCGCTTGACGATCTCCACACGGCCGCCGCCCGCTCCCATCCTCAGCGTCCCGGCGCAGTTGCCGTCCTGGTCGAGGGCGAGGTCCATCGAGACCGGCTGGGTCCGGCTGGTGCGGGTGTCCGTGCTGTGGTCCGTCAGCCGCAGACGGACGGACTCGGCGTCGAGGAGGTTCTTCTTCGCCTGGTCGACCAGATCGCGTGCGCTCGGGTCGTCGGCCGCGGCGGCGCCCGGACCGAGGAGCGACGACACGACGAGCGCCGCGCCCGCCGCCGTGACGGTCAGCACTCTCCGTGTCATGGCGTCACCTCCACGAAAGGCACGACCAGCCTACGTTTGTCCCTTTTTGTCCGCATGTTCAGTGAGCCAGGGCACTTTCGGCCACCGATTGCGCATGCAATCGAGGGTCGGGGGCATGCGATGACGGTCCCGGTGAGTGACACGCGTGTGACGCAGGGGCACTGAACAGGAACGGAAGGCAACACCGATCATGGCCGGACAGCAGGCGCGGCTCGAGCCGCACACCATCCACGCGGGCGGCGAGTGGCGCGCAGCCGTCTCCGGAGCCACCCGCGACATCCTCGACCCCGCCGACGCTCGGCCGTTCGCCGTCGTCGCCGAGGGTGACGAGAAGGACACCGATCTGGCGGTCGCCGCCGCCCGCCAGGCCTTCGACTCAGGACAGGGCCCCTGGCCGCTCACCCCCGTCGCCGAACGCGCCGCACTGCTGCGCCGCGTCGCCGATCTTCTCGTACGCGACCGCGAAGAACTCGGCCTGCTGGAGAGCCGGGACGCGGGCAAGACCGTGGAGGAGGGCCGGGTCGACATCGACTGTGTCGCCGACGCCTTCCGCTACTTCGCCGACCTCGTCGCGGGCGAGGCGCCCGGCCGGGTCGTCGACGCCGGCTCGACCGACATCCACAGCGTCGTCGTCCACGAACCGCTCGGCGTGTGCGCGCTGATCACCCCCTGGAACTACCCGCTGCTCCAGGCCAGTTGGAAGATCGCCCCGGCGCTCGCGGCCGGCAACACCTTCGTGGTCAAGCCGAGCGAGATCACCCCGATGACGACGATCGCGCTCATCGAGCTGCTGGTCGAGGCCGGGCTGCCGGAAGGCGTCGCCAACATCGTGACCGGCCCCGGCCACACCGTCGGCGCCCGGCTCGCCGAGCACCCCGACGTGGACCTGGTCTCCTTCACCGGCGGTCTGGTCAGCGGCACCAAGGTCGCCCAGGCCGCCGCCCCCACCGTCAAGAAGGTCGCCCTCGAACTCGGCGGCAAGAACCCCAACGTGGTCTTCGCCGACGCCTGCGCCACCCCCGAGGGCTTCGACACCGCCGTCGACCAGGCCCTGAACGCCGCCTTCATCCACAGCGGCCAGGTCTGCTCCGCGGGCGGCCGTCTCATCGTCGAGGAGTCCGTCCGGGACCGTTTCGTGGCCGAACTCGCCCGCCGCGCCGCGAAGATCCGCCTCGGCCGCGGCACCGAGGACGGGGTCGAGTGCGGGCCGCTGGTCTCCGAGCAGCAGCGCGCCAAGGTCGAGGACTACGTCGCCTCCGCGCTGGAGGAGGGCGCGGTGCTGCGCTCCGGCGGACAGCGCCCCGAGCCGTCGCCCGAACGCCCCGCCGACGGCTACTTCTACGAGCCGACGGTCCTCGACCGCTGCCACCGCGAGATGCGGGTCGTGCGGGAGGAGGTCTTCGGACCCGTCCTCACCGTGGAGACCTTCCGCACGGAGGAAGAGGCCATCGCCCTCGCCAACGACACCGAGTACGGCCTCGCCGGAGCCGTCTGGACCGCCGACGCCGGACGCGCCCGCCGGGTCGCGGGGCGCCTGCGCCACGGCACCGTCTGGATCAACGACTTCCACCCCTACCTCCCGCAGGCGGAGTGGGGCGGCTTCGGCAAGAGCGGGGTGGGCCGCGAGCTCGGCCCCGCCGGCCTCGCCGAGTACCGCGAGACCAAGCACGTCTACCAGAACCTGGCCCCCAAGCCGGTTCGCTGGTTCGCCGGCTGAGCCCACGCGCGCCCCTCCCTCGCCCACGGCGTTCTCCTCGCCGCTCTCTGCCGCTCTCTTCGTCCTCAAGACTTCACTGGAGTACCCCCATGTCCGATCTCAAACAGGAGTACGACTACGTCGTCATCGGCGGTGGCACAGCAGGCTCCGTCATAGCCTCCCGCCTCACCGAGAACCCCGATGTCACCGTCGCCGTCATCGAGGGCGGCCCCAGCGACGTCGGCCGGGACGACGTCCTCACGCTGCGCCGCTGGATGGGCCTGCTCGGCGGCGAACTCGACTACGACTACCCCACCACCGAGCAGCCCCGCGGCAACTCCCACATCCGGCACAGCCGCGCCCGGGTCCTCGGCGGCTGCTCCTCCCACAACACGCTGATCGCCTTCAAGCCGCTGCCCTCCGACTGGGACGAGTGGGAGGAGGCCGGCGCCAAGGGCTGGGGCGCGGTGCCGATGGAGGCGTACTACGCCCGGCTGAAGAACAACATCGTCCCGGTCGACGAGAAGGACCGGAACGCCATCGCCCGCGACTTCGTCGACGCGGCCCAGAAGGCCCTCCAGGTGCCGCGGGTCGAAGGCTTCAACAAGAAGCCCTTCGACGACGGCGTCGGCTTCTTCGACCTGGCCTACCACCCCGAGAACAACAAGCGGTCCTCGGCGTCGGTCGCGTATCTGCACCCGGTGATGGACGAGCGCCCCAACCTCACCATCCTGCTGGAGACCTGGGCGTACAAGCTGGAGCTGGACGGCACGCGGGCACACGGCGTGCACGTGCGGTCCAAGGACGGCACGGAGACCCTGATCACGGCTCGCCGTGAAGTCGTCCTGTGCGCGGGCGCCGTCGACTCGCCCCGGCTGCTGCTGCACTCCGGCATCGGCCCGCGGAAGGACCTCGAGGCGCTCGGCATCCCCGTCGTGCACGATCTGCCGGGCGTCGGCGAGAACCTCCTCGACCACCCCGAGTCGGTGATCGTCTGGGAGACCGACGGCCCGATCCCCGACAACTCCGCGATGGACTCCGACGCGGGCCTGTTCGTGCGCCGCGACCCCGACCACGCGGGCCCCGACCTGATGTTCCACTTCTACCAGGTCCCCTTCACCGACAACCCCGAACGTCTCGGCTACGAACGCCCCGCGTACGGCGTCTCGATGACCCCGAACATCCCCAAGCCGAAGAGCCGCGGCCGCCTGTACCTCACCAGCGCGGACCCGGAGGTCAAGCCGGCCCTCGACTTCCGGTACTTCACCGACGAGGACGACTACGACGGCCGCACCCTCGTCGACGGCATCAGGATCGCCCGCGAGGTCGCGGCGACCGAACCGCTCGCCGGCTGGCTCAAGCGGGAGGTGTGCCCCGGCCCCGACATCACAAGTGACGAGGAGCTGAGCGAGTACGCCCGCAAGGTCGCGCACACCGTCTACCACCCGGCGGGCACCTGCCGCATGGGTGCCGCCGACGACGAACTGGCCGTCGTCGACCCCGAACTGAGGATCCGCGGCCTCGACGGCATCCGCATCGCCGACGCGTCCGTGTTCCCGACCATGACCGCCGTGAACCCCATGATCGGGGTGCTCATGGTCGGTGAGAAAGCCGTCGATCTGCTGGGAGGTGGTGCGTGATGAGTACGACCGCGACCATGGAGAAGCCCCCGACCACCGACAACCCGGTGTTCTCCGTCGACGGCCTGTGGAAGGTCTTCGGCCCCAAGGCGGACCTCGTGCCCGAGGACGCCGAACTGGCCGCCCTCGACCCCGCCGACCTGCGCGAGCGGACCGGCTGCACGGCCGCCGTCCGCGATGTGAGCTTCGACGTCCGCAAGGGCGAGGTCTTCGTCGTCATGGGCCTGTCCGGCTCCGGCAAGTCCACGCTGGTGCGCTGTCTGACCCGGCTCATCGAGCCGACCGCGGGCACCATCTGCATCGACGGCGAGGACGTCCGCGCGATGGACAAGTCCCGGCTGCGCGAACTGCGCCGCCACCGCGCCGCGATGGTCTTCCAGCACTTCGGCCTCCTCCCGCACCGCACGGTCCTCGACAACGTGGCGTACGGCCTGGAGGTCCAGGGCGTCGGCAAGGCCGAGCGCCGGGCGCGGGCCGCCGAGGTCGTCGTCAAGGTCGGCCTGGAGGGCATGGAACAGCGCAAGCCGTCCCAGCTGTCCGGCGGCCAGCAGCAGCGCGTGGGCCTCGCGCGGGCGCTCGCCGTGGACCCCCAGGTCCTGCTGTTCGACGAGCCGTTCAGCGCGCTCGACCCGCTGATCCGGCGGGACATGCAGGAGGAGGTCGTGCGCCTGCACCGCGAGGAGGGCCGCACGATGGTCTTCATCACGCACGACCTGAGCGAGGCCCTCAAGCTCGGTGACCGCATCGCCCTGATGCGCGACGGCAAGGTCGTCCAGCTGGGCACCCCGGAGGAGATCGTCGGCTCCCCGGCCGACGGCTATGTCCGCGAGTTCGTCCGGGACGTGCCGCGCGAGCAGGTCATGACGGTCCGCAGGGCCATGCAGCCCGGCGGCTGCGCGGGCCCGACGCACCCGGGCGCCCTCGCCCCCGACGCCGTCGTCGCCGACGCCATCAAGGTGGTCGCCGAGCGCGGCGGCCCGGCGTGCGTCGTCGAGCGGGGCCGCTGCCTGGGTGTCGTCGACCACGAGCGGCTGCTCGGCGTGGTCGCCGGTACGCAACTCCGTGACGGATCCCCGGCACCGCGGTCTTCCGAGGGGGCCTCCGGAGCCTCCGGAACGGAGCTTCGCAAGGAGGCCGTCTGATGGCTACCGTCACCGCGTCCACGCCCCGCTCCCTGCCCACCCATCTGCTCAGGCACCGTGCGGTCCACAAGATCCTGCTCATCGCCCTCGCCGCGGCGGTCCTCGTGCCGCTCGCCAACGCGCAGTGGGCGAGCGGCAGTTGGCCCGCCGCCCTCACCGTCGACCTCACCAAGCCGCTCGGCAGCGCCAGCGACTGGATCATCGACAACCGCGACAGCCACCCGCTGTTCCTCTACTTCTTCGGCTACCTCAGCAACGCCGTCGTGATCTCCGTGCACGCCGTGTACGTGGTCCTGCTCGGCGCGGGCTGGGCCGGCGTCACCGCGCTCGGCGCCCTGGTGGCCTGGCGGGTCGCCGGTCTGCGGCTCGCCCTGGGCACCGCGGCCGCGTTCCTCGCCTGCGGGCTGCTCGGCATGTGGGTCCCCACCATGCAGACCCTCGCCCTGATGGTCGTCGCCGTGCTCGCCTCGGTCCTGGTCGGCGCCCTGCTCGGGCTGGCCGCCGGACTCTCCCCCCGGATGGACAAGATCCTGCGACCGGTCCTGGACACCATGCAGGTCATGCCCGCCTACGCCTACCTCCTCCCGGTGGTCCTGGTGTTCGGCATGGGCGTGCCCGCCGCCGTCCTCGCCACCGTCGTCTACGCCGCCCCGCCCATGGCCCGCCTCACCGCGCTCGGCCTCCAGGGCGCGGACAAGGGGGTCCTGGAAGCCGTGGAGTCCCTCGGCACCACCGCCCGCCAGCGGCTGCTGACCGCCCGCATCCCGCTGGCGCGCAAGGAACTCATGCTCGGCCTCAACCAGACGATCATGATGGCCCTGTCGATGGCCGTCATCGCGTCCGTGATCGGCGCCGGCGGCCTCGGTGACCGCGTCTACCAGGCGCTGGCCTCGGTCGACGTGGGCGCCGCCCTCGCGGCCGGCATCCCCATCGTGCTGCTGGCCGTCGTCCTCGACCGGGTCACCGGCGCGGCCGGCGCGGTCGACGACAGCGCTGAGGACGCGGGCCGCGCCGCCTGGGCGTACGCCCTCGCGGGAGCCGTCGTCGTGGCGGTCGCCGGACGGCTGCTCGGCAGGCTCGACTGGCCCGACGCCTGGACCCTGAACATCGCCGAGCCCGTCAACCGGGCCGTCGACTGGATGACCGCCCACCTCTACTCCGGCGTCCCCGTCATCGGCGGCACCGCCGACTGGGCCGCCCACTTCACCACCTGGATCCTCGACCCGGTCCGCGACGGTCTCCAGGCGCTGCCCTGGTGGTCCGTGCTGCTCGTCGTGGCCACCCTGTCCTGGCTGATCGGCACCTGGCGCACCGCCCTCACCGCGGTCCTCGCCATGGCCGCGATCGGCGTCCTCGGGGTGTGGACACCGGCGCTGGACACGCTCTCGCAGGTCCTCGCGGCCGTCGCCGTCACCCTCGTGCTGGGCTTCGCGACCGCCGTCGCGGCCGCTCGCAGCGACCGCTTCGACCGCATGCTGCGACCCGTCCTGGACGTCTTCCAGACGATGCCGCAGTTCGTGTACCTGATCCCGGTCGTCGCCCTGTTCGGCGTGGGCCGCGCACCCGCCGCCGCGGCAGCCGTCGTCTACGCCCTGCCCGCCGTCGTCCGCATCACCACCCAGGGACTGCGCCAGGTCGACCCGGCCGCCATGGAGTCCTCGCACTCGCTCGGCGCGACCAGCTGGCAGCAGCTGCGCCAGGTCCAGCTCCCGCTCGCCCGGCCCGCGCTGCTGCTCGCCGTCAACCAGGGCGTGGTCCTGGTCCTCGCCGTCGTCGTCATCGGCGGCCTGGTCGGCGGCGGTGCGCTCGGCTACGACACGGTCTTCGGCCTGGCCCAGGGCGACCTGGCCACCGGCCTTGTCGCCGGTGCCGCCATCGTCTGCCTCGGCCTGATGCTCGACCGGGTCACCCAGCCGACCGAACGCCGTACGGGGAAGGGAGCCTGACATGCGCGTCCGTACACTCGCCGCCGCCGGATCCCTGCTGCTGCTCACGGGCTGCGGTGCCGCCGACATGACCAAGCAGGCCTCGCCGTTCGCCAACGCCCACGGCTCCAAGAGCGTGACCCTGTCCGTGCAGTCCTGGGTCGGCGCACAGGCCAACGTGGCCGTCGCCCAGTACCTGCTGGAGCACGAGCTCGGCTACCGCGTCGACACCGTCCAGGTCGACGAGGTGCCCGCCTGGGACGCGCTCAGCCAGGGCCGGGTCGACGCGATCCTGGAGGACTGGGGCCACCCCGAGCAGGAACAGCGGTACGTCAAGGACAAGAAGACCATCACGCCGGGCGGCGGGCTCGGCGTGACCGGGCACATCGGCTGGTTCGTCCCGACGTACTTCGCCAAGCAGCACCCGGACGTCACCAACTGGAAGAACCTCAACAAGTACGCCTCCCAGCTGCGTACCGCGGAGAGCGGCGGCAAGGGCCAGCTCATGGACGGCTCCCCGTCCTACGTCACCAACGACAAGGCGCTGGTGAAGAACCTCAAGCTGGACTACCAGGTGGTGTTCGCCGGCTCCGAGGCCGCGCAGATCACCCAGATCCGGCAGTTCGCCAAGGAGAAGAAGCCCTTCCTGACCTACTGGTACGCCCCCCAGTGGCTGTTCAAGAAGGTCCCGATGACCGAGGTCAAGCTGCCCCCCTACAAGGAGGGCTGCGACGCGGACCCGGCGAAGATCACCTGCGCCTATCCGCACACCCCGCTCCAGAAGTACCTCAACACGGACTTCGCCAAGTCCGGCGGCAAGGCGGCGGCCTTCCTGAAGAAGTTCAAGTGGACGACCGAGGACCAGAACGAGGTCTCCCTGATGATCGCCGACCAGAAGATGACGCCGGAGGACGCGGCGAAGAAGTGGGTGGACAGCCACGAGTCCACGTGGAAGGCGTGGCTGTCCTGAGCCCGTGGGAGGGCGTGGCTGCCCTGAGTCCGTAGGGGGCGTGGCTGCCGTGGCCGCCGCTGTCAGCGCCTGAGTTCGTCGGTCATCCCCTGGAGCGCCAGGGCGGCCCGGCGTTGCAGGCCCGGTCCGAAGGTGACGCGTGTGGCCCCGAGTTCACCGAGCGCGGTGGGCGAGGGGCCCTCGCCGTCCAGACGCCCGAACACATTGAGCGGCCCCTGGATCCCGGACCGCAGCAGGGGCAGTACGTCGGGCGGGGCGCCGATCGGATACACACAGTCGGCGCCCGCGGCGACGTACAACGCCGCCCGCTCGATGGCCCGTGCGGGATCACCGTCGCCGTAGGCGAAGGTGTCCACGCGCGCGTTGACGAACAGCCGGTCCCCGGCCGCGTACCGCACCTCGGCCAGCCACTCCGCGTGCCCACGCGGGTCCTTGAGCACCCCCTGGTGGGAGTCCTCCAGGTTGCAGCCCACGGCGCCCGCCTCCAGCAGCCGCTCCACCAACTCCTTGGGCGCCAGGCCGTACCCGCCCTCCACGTCCGCCGACACGGGGACGTCCACGGCCCCGCAGACGCGCGCCACCGCCGCGAACATCTCGTCGGCCGGTGTGGACCCGTCCTGGTGGCCGAGTGCCGCGGCGATCCCCGCACTGGGCGTGGCGAGCGCCGGGAACCCGGCCTCCTCCAGCACCCGCGCGCTGACCGCGTCCCAGGGGCCGGGCAGGACGAGCGGATCGCCCGGGAGCCGGTTCCTGTGCAGGGCGCGGAAGATCTCCACCTTGTCCGACATCACGGCTGATACCCCCCAGGCGGAATCCGGCGGCCGACCATCACCCGGTTCCAGTTGTTGATGGCGACGACCAGGCCGATGAGATGGGCGAGTTCACGGTCGTCGAAGTGCTTCGCGGCCCTCTCGTACACCTCGTCGGGCACCCGGCCGTCCGTCAGCACGGTCACCGCCTCGGTCAGCGCTAGCGCGGCCCGCTCCCGCTCGTCGAAGACGCCCTCCGCCTCCTCCCAGGCGGCGAGCAGATCCAACTGCTGGGCACTCACGCCGAGTTCGCGCGCGATCGTGAGATGCATGTCGAGGCAGAACGCGCAGTGGTTGAGCTGCGAGGCCCGGACGACGACGAACTCGGCGAGGGCGGGATCGCCGAGCCCCCTCTTCGCGGCCGCGCTGAGTGCGGACAGGGCGCGGGCGACCTCGGGGTCCAGGACGTCCGTACGGCTCACTCGTGCTTCCCCGCCTCGTAGTGGCCCGGCACCATCCGGCAGGTCACACCGAACCGGTTCCACGCGTTGATCACCGTGATCGCGGCGATCAGCTGGGCCAGCTCGGCCTCCTCGAAGTGCTTGGCCGCGTGGTCGTACACCTCGTCCGGCACGAAGCCGTCGGTGAGGACGGTGACCGCGTCGGTCAGCGCGAGGGCCGCGACCTCCTGCTCGGTGTAGAAGTGCCGCGACTCCTCCCACGCGCCGAGCTGGATGATCCGCTCGACGCTCTCGCCGGCCGCGAGGGCGTCCTTGGAGTGCATGTCGAGGCAGAACGCACAGTGGTTGAGCTGCGAGGCCCGGATCTTCACCAGCTCCAGCAACCGGGGGTCCAGACCCTTACGGGCGGCGGTGTCGAGGCGGAGCATCGCCTTGTAGACCTCGGGGGCGTGCTGGGCCCAGGCCAGGCGGGGGGCGGTCTCGGCGGTGTGGCGGGCGGGTTCCTCGGGGGAGCGGCGGGCGGTTTCCGGGCGGGTGGTGCGGGCGGTCTCCTCTGTGGTCATGCCTCGACCCTAGGAGCCAGGCAGCCCAGGGGTATGGTCCACTTTCATGGCGAAACCCTGGGCCACTTTCGGCATCGACCTGCATCTCGAACCCGCCGCGGGCGGCCTGCGGCGCGGCCTCACGGACGCCCTGCGCGAGGCCGTCCGCACCGGCCGCCTCGCCCCCGGCACCCGGCTGCCCTCCTCCCGCTCCCTCGCCGCCGACCTGGGCATCGCCCGCAACACGGTCGCCGACGCCTACGCCGACCTGGTCGCCGAGGGGTGGCTCAGCGCCCGCCAGGGGTCGGGCACGCGGGTGGCCGAACGGGGGGTCGGGGTGGGGGCAGGGGGCGATGTCGGTGCGGGTGCGGGTGCGGGTGCGGGTGCGGGTGCGGGTGCCGGTGCTGTGGGCGGTGCCGGTGTCGCTGCCGGTACCGCTGCTGTGGGCGGGGTCGGTGCCGGTGTCGGTGTCGCCGGTGTGTTGGCCGGCCCCGGCTCCCGGCCCGGTGTCCCCGGCACGTCCCCGTCCCCCGAACCCGTCCACCGACGCACCCGCGGGCTCCCGCCACCGCCCGCCCCCCGGCCCCTCTACAACCTGATCCCCGGCACCCCCGACCTCGCCTCCTTCCCGCGCGCCGAGTGGCTCAAGGCCGCCCGCCGCGCCCTCACCACCGCCCCCTACCAGGCCCTCGACTACGGCGACCCCCGCGGCCGCGTCGAACTGCGCACCGCCCTCGCCCACTACCTGGCCCGCGCCCGCGGGGTCCGCGCCGACCCCGACCGCATCGTGGTCTGCGCCGGGCTCTCACACGGCCTGCGCCTCCTCGGCGCCCTGCTGCGGGCCCGCGGCGCACGCACGGTCGCCGTGGAGTCGTACGGCCTCGACGTGCACTGGAACCTGCTCGCGGCCGCCGGTCTGCGCACCACCCCGCTGCCCTTCGACGAACGCGGCACCGACCCTGGCCGGTTGACCGACGAGGACGCGGTGCTGCTCACCCCCGCGCACCAGTTCCCGGTGGGCGGCACCCTGCACCGCGACCGGCGGGCGGCCGTGGTCGACTGGGCCCGGCGCACCGGAGGGCTGGTCGTCGAGGACGACTACGACGGGGAGTTCCGCTACGACCGCCAGCCCGTGGGCGCCCTCCAGGGCCTGGACCCCGACCACGTGGTCTACGCGGGGACGGCCAGCAAGTCCCTCGCACCGGGACTCCGGCTGGGCTGGCTGGTGGTGCCGCCCCACCTCATGGCGGAGGTCCTGCGGGCCAAGGGCGGCATCGACGCCTGCGGCTCCCTCGACCAGCTGACCCTCGCCGAGTTCCTGACCTCCGGCGCCTACGACCGTCATGTGCGCGCCGCCCGGCTGCGGTACCGGCGCCGCCGTGACGCCCTGGTCGCCGAGCTCGCCCGCCGGGCCCCGAAGGTCCGCGCCACCGGGATCGCGGCCGGTCTGCACGTGGTGCTGCGGCTGCCCCCGGGCACCGAGCAACAGGCGTTGCGGGCAGCCGCCTGGCACGGCCTCGCCGTCCACGGACTGCACCGGTTCCGACACCCCGAGGCCTGCGTCGAGCAGGACGACGCCCTCGTCGTGGGCTACGGAACCCCACCGGAGCACGCCTGGTCGGGAGCGCTGGAGGCGCTGTGCGCGGCCCTGCCCGAATAGCGCGGCCCGCTTACGGGACGGTCTCCCGGTCGGCATCCACCGGCGCCTCCCCGAACCTGGCCAGCGCCAACGCCCCCGCCACGGCCACCAGGAAGCCCAGGACCGCCACCCACGCCAGCCCCTCCCGCGTGCGGTCCCCGAGCCAGACCACCCCCACCAGTGCGGGCCCGATCGTCTCCCCGATCACCATTCCGGCGGTCGCCGTGGTCACCGAACCCCGCTGGAGCGCCGACGTCAGCGACAGAAAGGCCGCACCCCCGCCGACGAGGAGCGCGTAGGTCGCCGGGTTGGTCGCCAGATCCGACGGCGCCAGCGAGTCGATCAGCCGGACCGACACCTCCACGACCCCGAACCCGAACCCCGCCCCCAGTCCGAGCGCCAACGGCCGCCCCCGCTCCGGCAGCCGCCCGCCCAGCAGCGCCAGCACCAGCACCAGCAGTGCCGTCGCGAGCATCGCGTACCCCAAGGCCGGCGGCCCGTCGCGGTCCCCTTCGGTCCCGGACGCGATCCCCAGCAGCGCCATCCCCGCGCACACCACCCCGACCGCACCCCACTCGGCCCCGCTCAGCCGGACCTTCAGCAGCCTCGCCGAGACCACCGCGGTCACCGCGAGACTCGACGCGAGCGCCGCGCCCACCGCGTAGATCGGGACCGACCGCAGCGCGGCGATCTGGAGCAGGAACCCCAGCCCGTCCAACGCCAGTCCCGCCAGATAACGCCACTGCCGCACCGCCCGCAGGAACAGCGTCACCGCGAACGCCGACCCCTCGCCGTCACCACCTCCCGCGTCCGCGGTCCGCGCTGCCATCGCCTGCAACACGGTGGCCGTCCCGAAGCAGACCGAGGCCCCGAGGGCGCACACCATTCCAAAGAGCACGAAGTGACCTTAGGGGAGGAGGTGAAGGTCGGGCTGCCTTCAAGCCGGCTCTTACGGATCTCTAAGCTGTCCGCCACACACGCACACCGCACACACGGCCTGATCAACGGGGAGACACGGACATGGCGGACGCACGCCGACAACTTCGCTCCGGCACCATCGCACTCGGCGGTGTGGGACTGCTCGCTGCGGCCCTCACCGCCTGCTCCTCCGACCCCGACAAGCGCTGCGTCGACCGGGACAGCTACACCCTCGGCAAGGGTTACCAGGTCGTCGCCGACAAGAACTGCAAGTCCTCCACCTCCGTCAGGGGCACCTACTACTACGGAGGCAAGAAGAACGGCAGCTGGGTCTCGGGCGGCTCCTTCAGCAAGAAGTCCAAGGGATCCGGCAGTTCGTCGAGCGGCGGCGGCAGTGGGGGCAGCGGGGTCGACCGCGGCGGCTTCGGCAGCGGAGGCGACGGCGACGGCGGTACCGGCAAGGGCAGCTCCGGCGGCTGAGGGCCGATCACCATGCGCCGACACACCATCGCCCCCCGCCCGGGCTGGCAGCAGACCGTCGAATCCCAGGGACTGATCTACCCGCTCACCCGCCACCCCGACGACTCCCTGCGGCCGTACTGGGACGAGAGCGCCTACTACTCCTTCACGCTCCCCGAGGTCGAGGCGCTGGAGGAGATCGTCGAAGAGCTCCACCGCATGTGTCTCACGGCCGCCGACCACATCGTCACCGCGAACCGCTTCACCGACCTCGGCATCACCGACCCCCGCGTGGCCGAGGCGGTCGCGGAGGCCTGGCACCGTCGTGCCGAACTCCCTTCCGTCTACGGCCGCTTCGACCTCCGTTACGAGGGCGACGGCCCGGCCAAACTCCTGGAGTACAACGCCGACACCCCCACGTCCCTCGTCGAGGCCGCCTCACCCCAGTGGTTCTGGATGGAGGAGCTCTTCCCGGACGCCGACCAGTGGAACTCCCTCCACGAACGCCTCGTCGCCGCGTGGAAGAAGCAGGCCGCCCTGCTCCCGCCCGGCAGTCCCCTGTACTTCGCGCACTCCTCCGCCGACGAACTCGGCGAGGACCTCATGACGGTCGCCTACCTCAAGGAGACCGCCGAGCAGGCCGGCGTCACCACCGACTGGATCTCGATGGAGGAGATCGGCTGGGACCCGCTCTCCGGACGCTTCGTCGACAACCAACTCCGGTTCATCCGCAGCTGCTTCAAGCTCTACCCCTGGGAGTGGCTCACCACCGACCGCTTCGCCGACCACGTCCTCGACACCCTCGACAACGGCGGCGGCACCGGCAGCACCCTGTGGATCGAACCCGCCTGGAAGATGCTCCTCAGCAACAAGGCGCTGCTGGCCATCCTCTGGGAGCTGTACCCGGACCACCCCAACCTCCTCCCCGCCTATCTCGACGGCCCCCGGGACCTGGCCACCACCACCGGCTACGTCGCCAAGCCCCTGCTGGGCCGTGAGGGCGCCGGAGTCACGATCCACGAACCCGGCACGACCGCACCCCTCCGCGAAGAGGCCTGCTGCTACCAGGAACTGGCCCCCCTGCCCGACTTCGACGGCAACCGTGTCGTCCTGGGCGCGTGGGTCGTCGAGGACGAGTCGGCGGGCCTGGGCATCCGGGAGTCCTCGGGCCTGATCACCGACGAGTACGCACGCTTCCTGCCGCATGTGATCCGCTGAGCGGACGGATCGTCTGAGCGGACGGATGGTCTGAGCGGACGGTGTCGGGGGCGGGCGTCAACGGCGGCGTACGCAGGGGCAGGCCCGCCAGGAAATACGTTGTCGCCCCGTGCCCCCGCGCGCTACGTTCGACGCACTCTGAAGCACCCGCTCTCCAGAACCATCGCCGCAGAACGAGAGCAGGCCCGCGCACAGCGCGCGGTGTCACGGAGGGGCGGCACCGGATCCGGCCGACCGGCGGATCCCGTACGCCCTCCGGAGGACACTCCCATGAACATCGGCCTCGGCCTGCCCATCGACGATCCCGCCCAGCTGCTCACCTGGGCCCGACGCGCCGACACCGGCCCCTTCCGCACCCTCGGTCTGCTCGACCGCCTCGTCTACGACAACCCCGAGCCCCTCGTCACCCTCGCCACTCTGGCCGGTGCCACCTCCCGCATCCGCGTCCAGACCGAGGTGCTCCTCGCCCCGCTCCACAACACCGCCCTGCTCGCCAAGCAGACCGCCACGCTGGACCGCCTCTCCGGCGGGCGCTTCACCCTCGGCATCGGCGTCGGCGGCCGGGAGGACGACTGCCTGGCCGCCGGTATCGACCTCCACCGCCGGGGCCGCCGCCTCGACGAACAGATGACCCTGCTGCGCCGCACCTGGTCCGGTCAGCCGTACGGCGAGGGGGTCGGCCCCATCGGCCCCGCCCCGGTGACGCCGGGCGGCCCGGAGGTCCTCTTCGGCGGGTTCGCCCCCGCCGCCCTCGAACGGGTCGGCCGCTTCGGGGACGGCTTCCTCGGCGCCGCCCTGCCGCCCTCCTTCATGGCCAACCTGTTCCGCGACGCCACCACGGCCTGGCAGAAGCACGACCGCCCCGGCCGCCCCCGCCTGGTCGCCCAGGCGAACGTCGCCCTGGGTCCGGAGACGACCCTCGACCGGGCCCGCAGCAACCTCCGCGACTACTACGCCTTCAGCGGCCACGTGGAGTACATGGAGGCCGGTCTCCTCACCACCCCGCAGCAGATCCGCGAGACCACCGACGCCTACTTCGGCATCGGCGCCGACGAGGTGATGCTCTACTGCTGGGCCCCGGACCCCGACCAGGTCGACCGCCTGGCCGACCTGCTGTTCTGACGTCGTCCACCGCCACGGCAGCGAGAACCGCGCGCCCCGCCGGGCCTCGCTGCCGTCGCTCGCATGGTGGACGCCGGCCCGGAGCCGTTGGGCCCGCCCGGTAGGCTGGCCGACAGGCCGTGACTGGCGCGCTGGGATGGGACGGACCATCGGGGAGCGGCCTGCGAGTGACCAAGTGCCGTGCGCCTGGGCCGAACCGTGATCCGTGACCGCTTCAAGCCACGCAGCCCGGAGGCCGCCATGTCAGAGCAGCAGCCCCTGTCCCCCGAGTCCACGGCCTTCCGCGCCGCCCTCGACGTGATCCGCGCCGTCGAGCCGCGCGTCGCCGACGCCATCGGCCAGGAGGTCCACGACCAGCGCGAGATGCTCAAGCTGATCGCCTCCGAGAACTACGCCTCCCCGGCCACCCTCCTCGCGATGGGCAACTGGTTCAGCGACAAGTACGCCGAGGGCACCGTCGGCCGCCGCTTCTACGCCGGCTGTCGCAATGTCGACACCGTCGAGTCCCTGGCCGCCGAACACGCCAAGGAGCTCTTCGGCGCCCGGCACGCCTACGTCCAGCCGCACTCCGGCATCGACGCCAACCTCGTCGCCTTCTGGTCCGTCCTCGCCCAGCGCGTGGAGGTCCCCGCTTTGGAGAAGGCCGGTGCCCGCCAGGTCAACGACCTCTCCGACGCCGACTGGGCCGAGCTCCGCCAGGCCTTCGGCAACCAGCGCATGCTCGGCATGTCCCTGGACGCCGGCGGCCACCTCACCCACGGCTTCCGCCCGAACATCTCCGGCAAGATGTTCGACCAGCGCTCCTACGGCACCGACCCGGCCACCGGTCTCGTCGACTACGAGGCCCTGCGCGCCTCGGCCCGTGAGTTCAAGCCGCTCATCATCGTGGCCGGTTACTCGGCCTACCCGCGCCTGGTGAACTTCCGGATCATGCGGGAGATCGCCGACGAGGTCGGCGCGACCCTCATGGTCGACATGGCCCACTTCGCCGGTCTCGTCGCCGGCAAGGTCCTGACCGGTGACTTCGACCCGGTCCCGCACGCCCAGATCGTCACCACCACCACCCACAAGTCCCTGCGGGGCCCGCGCGGCGGCATGGTGCTGTGCGACGACTCCCTCAAGGACCAGGTCGACCGCGGCTGCCCGATGGTCCTCGGCGGCCCGCTCCCGCACGTCATGGCCGCCAAGGCCGTCGCCCTCGCCGAGGCGCGTCAGCCCTCCTTCCAGGACTACGCCCAGCGCATCGTCGACAACTCCCGCGCCCTGGCCGAGGGCCTGATGCGCCGCGGCGCCACCCTGGTCACCGGCGGCACCGACAACCACCTCAACCTGATCGACGTCTCCACGTCCTACGGCCTCACCGGCCGCCAGGCCGAGGCCGCCCTGCTGGAGTCGGGCATCGTCACCAACCGCAACGCGATCCCGGCCGACCCGAACGGTGCCTGGTACACCTCGGGCATCCGCATCGGCACCCCCGCCCTGACCACCCGGGGCCTCGGCACCGCCGAGATGGACGAGGTCGCCGGTCTCATCGACCGCGTCCTCACCACCACCGAGGCCGGCACCACCAAGTCGGGCGCCCCCTCCAAGGCCGTGCACATCCTCGACGCGAAGGTCGCGGACGAGATCTCCCACCGGGCCACCGAGCTCGTGGCCGGCTTCCCGCTCTACCCCGAGATCGACCTGGGCTGACGCTTCCTCTCTTGAGTTGTCAAAGAACAGTGACGCCTAGAGATCGATGAGTTCCTGTCGTGGCTCCTCCCGCGGCGGTCCGGCTCCCGGCCGGGCCGCCGCGCGGCGTATCAGCCGGGTGCCGCCCGCCCCGGCCGCGAATCCCACGGCGAGCCCCGGTACCGCCCACCAGACGCCGCGCGGACCGGCACCTTCGCCCTGGCGGCCGCCCCCGGCATGTCCCCCGCCGGAACCGCCCAACAACCCTGCCCGGTCCAGCCGGTCGAAGACGGTCCGGTCCGCCCGGTGCCAGCGGATGTCGTCGTCCTCCCGCTCCGGCGCCGGATCCGTGCGCACCCACGGTGTGCCGTCTCGGGTGACGAACAACTGGTCCTGGCGCTCCACGGCCACATCGCCTCCCGGTGCCGAGTCCGTCTGCGGCCAGCCGCCGACACCCGTCAGCCCCCACACCACGGTGATCCGCGGCGGCGGATAGCGACCCTCCTGCCACCTGTCCGACACCCGCTCGGTGCCCGCATACGTCGGCTGGAGCAGCTCCCACAGGCGGGCGAAAGCCGGCTCGTCGGAACGCACCGCCCGCGTCCGCTCCGTGCCGGCGACGACCACCATCGCCAGGTCGGGTCCGCCGAGTTCCGCTCCCCGTGCCGACGCCGACGCCGTCGCCGCGTCGGCCGCCGGAGCTCCGAACGCGCTCACCGCCAGGACCGCCGGTGCCAGCGCCCATAACGCCCGGCGCGGCCCGAGCCGCAGTTCTCCCTGTCCGTTCCGCACCGCATCCCCCTCGATCGACACCGTCTCACCAACTCAAGCTCGCGAACCCCTCCCTTCGTCACACAGCAGTTCCCCCGTCGGACGATCCCCGTGCGACCCGTCCCCGAGCCGCTTGTCACTTCTGGTACACCGCCCGACCCGCCGGGGTTCCCACCTCGCGCGCACTATTTGGGAGACCCGGCACCCTCGCTGCCCGGACCGTCGAGCGACTGCGCGATCCTCACCGCCCGGCCCTTCGACGCCACGCCCTCGAGGCGCAGCGTCACGCTCCCTCCGGCACCGTGATGGATCCACAGCAGCGTCGGCCCGGCCGTCCGCTCCGTACGGGTGAAGCGGTGCCCGGAGTCGTCGACCAGCCAGAAACCGAGCAGATGGGGGCGCGGGAACCACAGGGCGTAGTCCCGCACCCCGTCGGCTCCCGGAGGGCCGTCCAGCGTGATCCACTCCGGCGGCTCACGCAGTGTCTTGGCGAAGCTGGGGTCGAGCCGCTGCGGGAACTCGTCCAGCCGGATCGTGCGCCCGCCCTCCCGCCAGCACAGGCTCGTCAGGAACCGCCCCCGCGGTTCGGCCGTCACCGTCACCGCGCCGGGAGTGCCGAGCGCCCTCGGGACCAGCGGCTCGAACCCCGCCCGCCGCTCCGCCTGCGCGAATGACAGCGAACGGCCGCAGCCGGGCACCTCGGCCCCCGGCGACGGCACCGCCGACGGGTCGTACCGCACCTCGACCCCGCCGAAGTCGAACCAGTCCAGCACCGCCGCCCGCACCGGGGGAGTGAGCGCGAGGACCGTCAGGAGCCCGCACAGGGTCGCGGTCAGCGCCCGCCACCGCAGCCGCGTCCACCGGCGCACCGCCCGCAGCCGCGCACCGGGACCCGGCGCCTCGGCCACCGGGACCGCCAGCCGCTCGGCGAGTATCTGCTCCAGCACCCGCTCCACCATCGACTCGGACCAACCCGCACCCGGCGCGTCCAGCGACCGCCCGAGCGCCCGCAGCTCCTCGGGCAGCCGGGACGTACGCTCACGCGCGCTCCCGTCGGCGCCCTCGTCGCCGTAGGACTCACCCACGCTCCTCACCTCCTTCCCGGGGCTCGAAATCCGGCAGCAGTTTTTCGAGCCTGCGCAGCGCGCGGTTCAGTCGGGACTTCACCGTCCCCCGGGGCCAGCCCAGGGCCTGGGCCGTCTCGGACTCGTCCATCTCCAGCAGATAGCGGTAGGTGACGACCAGGCGGTGCTCCTCGCTCAGCTTGTCCAGCGCGGACTCCAGTGCGACGCGGCGCTCTATCTCCACCGCTGCCACCGCCGGGTCCGTCGCCTCCGGTATCAGCGGCTCGGCCTCGGCGAAGGCCGCCTCGCGGCCGGCGAGGGTGCGCTGGCGGGCCGCCGTGCGCACTGTGTTCCTCGTCTCATTGGCCACGATCGACAGAAACCACGGCTTGAACGCCGAGCCGTCCTTGAACCGGCCCAGCGCGCAGTACGCCTTGACGAAGGCCTGCTGCACCACGTCCTCCGCGTCCGCCCCCGCCCCGAGCGCGGCGGCCGCCCTCAGCGCGATGCCCGTATGGGCCCGCACCAGGTCCGCGTACGCCTCCGGATCTCCGGCGCGTACGCGTGCGATCACCGCGGCCTCATCGACGATGCGGCCCCCCTCCCGCGTTCTCACACGATGGGTACACCGCCCGGACCGAATCGGTTCCCACCCGTGGCACTTCTGTTTCCGACTGGTTCCGGATCGGCCCCCGACACCTGAGAGAATGGTGGGCATGGCCTCTGATCGTCCCCGCGTGCTCTCCGGAATCCAGCCCACCGCAGGCTCGTTCCACCTCGGCAACTACCTCGGCGCCGTCCGCCAGTGGGTGGCCCTGCAGGAGACCCACGACGCGTTCTACATGGTCGTCGACCTGCACGCGATCACGGTCCCGCAGGACCCGAAGGAGCTCACGGCCAACACCCGCCTGGCCGCCGCCCAGCTCCTCGCCGCCGGGCTCGACCCCGAGCGCTGCACGCTCTTCGTCCAGAGCCACGTCCCCGAGCACGCCCAGCTCGCCTGGGTCATGAACTGCCTCACCGGCTTCGGCGAGGCCTCCCGCATGACCCAGTTCAAGGACAAGTCAGCCCGTCAGGGCGCCGACAGCGCGAGCGTCGGCCTGTTCACGTACCCGATCCTCCAGGTCGCGGACATCCTGCTCTACCAGGCCCACGAGGTCCCGGTCGGCGAGGACCAGCGCCAGCACGTCGAGCTGACCCGCGACCTCGCCACGCGCTTCAACGGCCGCTTCGGGGAGACCTTCACGATCCCGAAGCCGTACATCCTCAAGGAGACGGCCAAGATCTACGACCTCCAGGACCCGTCGATCAAGATGAGCAAGTCGGCGTCCACGCCGAAGGGCCTCATCAACCTCCTCGACGAGCCGAAGGTCACCGCCAAGAAGGTCAAGAGCGCGGTCACCGACACCGACACCGTCATCCGCTACGACGCCGAGAACAAGCCGGGCGTCAGCAACCTGCTCACCATCCACTCGACCCTGACGGGCACGAGCATCCCGGAGCTGGAGCAGCAGTACGAGGGCAAGCTCTACGGCGCGCTCAAGACGGACCTCGCCGAGATCGTCGTCGACTTCGTGACGCCCTTCCGGGAGCGCACCCAGCAGTACCTGGACGACCCGGAGACGCTGGACTCGATCCTGGCCAAGGGCGCGGAGAAGGCGCGCGCGGTCGCCGCGGAGACCCTCTGCCAGACGTACGAGAGGGTGGGCTTCCTGCCCGCCAAGCACTGAAAGCCCCACAGTGAACGGCCCGACAGTGAGCGTCCATCAGTGAACGCCCGCACCGAAAGCCGCACTGACCTCAGGGACCGGCCCTCACCGCCGGTCCCCGGGGCGTACCACCGCACACCGGCACCACCGGGCGGAGCGCTGCACATCACTACGCCCGCGCCTGCCCACAGCACAGCCGTGGCCGTACAGTCGATAGCCGGACGGCTGGGAACGAATCCGACAGGACCACAGGGACGAACAGGAGACGACATGGGGACCGTAACGATCGGCGTGTCGATCGCGGTCCCGGAGCCTCACGGCAGCCTGCTCCAGGAGCGGCGCGCGGGCTTCGGCGACGCCGCGGCTCATGGCATCCCCACCCACGTCACCCTGCTGCCGCCGACCGAGGTCGACAGCGGCGCGCTGCCCGCCATCGAGGCGCACCTCACCGAGGTCGCCGCGGCGGGCCGGCCCTTCCCGATGAAACTGTCCGGCACCGGCACCTTCCGGCCCCTGTCGCCGGTCGTGTACGTCCGGATCGCCCAGGGCGCCGAGGCCTGCACCTGGCTCCAGAAGCAGGTCCGCGACGCCTCCGGGCCGGTCGCACGGGAACTCCAGTTCCCGTACCACCCGCACGTCACGGTGGCGCACGGCATCGACGAGGCGGCCATGGACCGCGCCTTCGAGGAGCTCGCCGACTTCGAGGCCGAATGGCCCTGCACCGGATTCGCGCTCTATGAGCAGGGCCCCGACGGGGTCTGGCGCAAGCTGCGGGAGTTCACCTTCGGTGGATCGATCGTGCCGCCCCAGGCGGGACGCGTGGAACGCGGCTCCTTGCCGACGAGCCAGCTGTGACGCGGACGAGCCGGCTGTAACTCCGACGAGCGAGCTGTGACTCCGAAGAGCCGGCTGTAAGTCCGACGAGCCAGTTGTAATTCCGACCACAGCCGATCACAGCGGCTGTAACCACAGTTACAGCGACAGTCGCCGGAACACCCCCCGCGGCAGATGCCGCAGCGCCGACATCACCATCCGCAGCGCTCCCGGCACCCACACCGCCTCCGAGCGCCGCCGCAGCCCCAGTTCGATGGCCGTCGCAACCGCCTCCGGAGTGGTCGCCAGCGGCGCTTCCTCCAGTCCCGCCGTCATCCTGGACCGGACGAACCCGGGGCGTACGACCATGACGTGCACGCCGGTGCCATGGAGCGCGTCGCCTAGGCCCTGGGTGAAGGTGTCGAGGCCGGCCTTGCTGGAGCCGTAGATGAAGTTGGCCCGGCGGGCCCGCTCCCCGGCGACGGAGGAGAGCACGACCAGAGAGCCGTGCCCCTGCGCCTGCAACGCGCGCGCGGAGACCAGTCCGGCCGAGACGGCGCCCGTGTAGTTGGTCTGCGCCACCCGCACCGCGGCGACCGGATCGCGCTCGTCGTGGGCCTGGTCGCCGAGGATCCCGAAGGCGAGCAGCACCATGTCGATGTCGCCCTGGGCGAAGATCTTGCCGAGCACCGTCTCGTGCGACTCGGGATCGAGCGCGTCGAAGGCGGCGGTGTGGACGTCGGCGCCCAGGGCGCGCAGCTCCGCCGCGGCGCTCTCCAGGGCGGGGGAGGGGCGCCCCGCCAGCCACACCGTGCGGGCGCGGCGGACGACGAGACGGCGGGCGGTGGCCAGCGCGATCTCCGACGTGCCGCCGAGGACGAGCAGGGACTGGGGGAGACCGAAGGCGTCTTTCACGAGCAGCTCCTTGGGACGGCGGACGGCAGGAAGGCAAGACGGTGGCAGGGCCGGACGGGGGAACGGCGGGCGGTGGGACGGCAGGGCGGTCCGACGGGGAGGCGACCGGCCCGGCTAGAGGGCGAGACGACGGGACAGGTCCGAGGTGAACACCCCGCGCGGATCCAGTTCCGCCCGCAGCGCACGGAAGTCGTCCAGACGCGGGTACATGGTGGCGAGCAGTTCCGGCCGCAGCCGGGAGTCCTTGGCGAGGTAGACGCGCCCACCGACCGCGGCCACCTCGTCGTCGATCTCGTCGAGGAGAGCGCCGAGGCCGGGAAGGCCGGCCGGCAGGTCCATGGCCAGCGTCCAGCCGGGCACCGGGAAGGACAGCCAGCCCGGGTCGGCGTCTCCGAACCGCTTCAGCACGGCGAGGAAGGACGGGCACCGGTGTCCGGAGACCCGCCGCACGATCCGGTGCAGCGTCTCCTCGTGGCCGTGTCCGACGACGAACTGGTACTGCACGAGGCCGCCGCGGCCGTAGACCCGGTTCCAGTGGGGCACGCCGTCCAGGGGGTGGAAGAAGGCGGGGATCCCCTGGAGGCGGCCGGTACGCGCGCGAGGCGACGTCCGGTACCAGAGCTCGTTGAACAGCCCCACGGTCGTGCGGTTGAGCAGCCCCTCGGGGAAGAACGCGGGCGGGGCCGGGAAGCGCGGCGTCCGGAAGGCCAGCGGGTCCCTGTGCGCGCGTGTGCCGGACGGGTCCCTGCGCGCGCGTGTGCCCGACGCGTCCCTACGCGCGCGTGCGCCGCCTTCCGGCGCTCCCGACGACCTCAGCGCCTCCAGCGGAGCGTGGTTCCCCCGCGTCAGCACCGCCCGGCCCGTTGCCGCGCCGCGGGCCAGCAGGTCGATCCAGGCGACCGAATAGCGGTAGGCGTGATCGGTCGCCGTCAGACGGGCCATCAGGTCGTCGAGGTCACGCGCGCGTTCCGTGTCGACCGACATCAGTGAGGTCTCGACCGGCTGGAGCTGGACCGTCGCGGTGAGGATCATCCCGGTCAGGCCCATGCCGCCGGTGGTCGCGTCGAACAGGGGCGTGTCCCGCCGCACGGTGCGGATCTCGCCGTCGGCGGTGAGGAGTTCGAAGGACAGCACATGGCGGGAGAAGGAGCCGGACACATGGTGGTTCTTGCCGTGGACGTCCGCGCCGATCGCGCCGCCGACGGTGACATGGCGGGTGCCGGGCGTCACCGGCACGAACCAGCCGAGCGGCAGCAGCACCTCCATCAGCCGGTGCAGGGAGACGCCCGCGCCGCACAGCACGGTGCCGCCGTCCGCGTCGATCGCGTGGACGCGGTCCAGGCCGGTCATGTCGAAGACCGCGCCGCCCGCGTTCTGTGCCGCGTCCCCGTACGCCCGTCCCAGGCCCCGCGGGATGCCGCCGCGGGCCCCGCAGCCCCGGACGGCGGCCACGGCCTCCTCGTAGCTGCGGGGGCGGGTCGGACGGGCCGCGGTGGGGGCGGTGCGGCCCCAGCCCGTGAGGGGAACGGTGTCGGCAGACATGCCGGTGACCGTATCGCCGCTATAGCTGCGATTCGTTCGTAAACATCCCTTTTCTCCCCGAAATGGGTGATTAATGGGATGTCGCTCAATATTGCCGGAGTTCCGGTCGTGGTCCCGTGAACAGTGAGTCCCCATGGACGGCATGGGTGGCATGGACCACCACATTCTCTCGGCGCTCCGGGCCCGGGGCGGCGGCGATCCGCGCGTGGCCGGGGTCGCGCGTGCCCTGTCCCGGGCCGGCGAACACGGGGCGCTGTGGCTCACGGTGGGGCTCGCCGGGGCGGCCATGGACGACCCGCGCCGGGACGCCTGGTTGCGCGGTACGGCTCTGACCGCGGGCGCGCACCTCGTGAGCATGGGCGTGAAGAGGGTGGTGCGGCGTCCACGCCCGGCGCACGTCGAGCCCCTGGTACGCACGGCGGGGCGGCACTCCTTCCCCAGCTCCCACGCCACCTCCGCCGCGACCGCGGCCGTCGCCTTCGGCACGCTGGGCGCGCACTTCGTCCCGCCGCTCGCCGCCGCGATGTGCCTCTCCCGGCTGGTCGTCGGCGTCCACTACCCGTCGGACGTCCTGGCGGGCGCGGCCCTGGGGGCACTCACGGCACGCCTTGGAGCACGCTGGATGAGGGCAGTAAGCGACAACAGGCCGACAAGCAGCAACGGCTCGACAAGCAGCAGCGGCTCGACGAGCAGCAATAGGCCGTCACGCACCAATAGGCCGTCAAGCACCAACAGGCCGTCAATCAGCAACAGGCCGACAGGCAACCAGGAGTGCGCGTGACGGAGACAGCGCCCCTCGGCAACGCCACCCGCCCCCCGCTCCTGGAGCAGCGCACCCCTCCCCGCCGTGTCCCGCCGCCCCGGCCCCGGACCCTCACCGGTGTCCTGCGAGGGCTGCTCAGGGCGGGCAGGCCCAAGCAGTGGGTCAAGAACGTCCTCGTCGTCGCCGCGCCCGCCGCCGCGGGCCGCCTCTTCGACCCGCACGCCCTTCCCCGACTGGCCCTCGTCTTCGCCCTCTTCACCGCCTGCGCCGCCGCCGTGTACCTGATCAACGACGCACGCGACGTCGAGGCCGACCGCGCCCACCCCGCCAAGCGCCACCGCCCGATCGCCGCAGGGCAGGTCCCGGTGCCCGTCGCCTACGCCGTCGGCGGCACCCTGGCCGTCCTCACACCGGCCGTGGCGGCCCAGCTGGCCTCGCCCCCGGTCGCGGCGCTCCTCGCGGCGTACGTCGGCATGCAACTGGCCTACTGCGTCAGCCTCAAGCACGTCCTCGTCGTCGATCTCGCGGTCGTCACGACCGGCTTCCTGATGCGGGCGGCGGCGGGCGGTCTGGCGCTGGGCATCCCGCTCTCGCGCTGGTTCCTGATCACGACCGGGTTCGGCGCGCTGTTCATGGTGTCGGCCAAGCGCTACTCCGAGGCCGTCCAGATGGCCGGGAACGCGGGCGCCACGCGCGCGTTGCTCACCGAGTACACCACCGGCTATCTGCGCTTCGTCTGGCAGCTCGCGGCCGGGGTCGCCGTGCTCGGCTACTGCCTGTGGGCCCTGGAGGACCACCACGGCCCGCACGGCGGCCTGCTGCCCTGGCGGCAACTGTCGGTGGTGGCCTTCATCCTGGCGATCCTCAGATACGCCGTCTTCGCCGACCGCGGCACGGCGGGCGAGCCCGAGGAGGTCGTCCTGCGCGACCGCGCCCTCGCCCTCATCGCCCTGACGTGGCTCGCGATGTACGGCCTGGCGGTCGCCCGATGGTGACACCCGCGGAAACCGGCACCTGGCACTGACACCTCCTAAGGCACAGGCACCGACACCCGTAAGAACTCCGGCGTCGACACCCGCAAGAACACCGGCATCGCCGACGGAGCAACCCCGACACCGGCCCCCATACTCGTCACCACCCCACGTTTTCGGGGTACCCGCACATCGGTCGTCCGCACGGAGGGCAAGATCCGATCATGGACTGGCTGAAGAAACTCCCCGTCGTCGGGCCGCTCTGGGTGCGCCTGACGGCCACGCACGCGTGGCGGTCGTACGAACGGCTGGACCGGGTGAAGTGGACCCGGCTGGCCGCGGCGATGACGTTCACCAGCTTCGTCGCGCTGTTCCCGCTGCTCACCGTGGCCGCCGCGATCGCCGCCGCCACGCTGAGCACCAAGCAGCAGGACGAGCTCCAGAACAAGATCGCCGACCAGGTCCCCGGCATCTCCGACCAGCTGGACGTCGGCGCCCTGGTGCAGAACGCCGGCACCGTCGGCCTGATCGCCGCCGGTGCCCTGCTGTTCACCGGCATCGGCTGGGCGGGGTCCACGCGCGAGTGCCTGCGCGCGGTGTGGGAGCTGCCCGACGAGGACGAGAACGCCATCCTGCGCAAGGCCAAGGACTTCGGCATCCTGGTCGGGCTCGGCGGCGCGGTCCTGGTGACGATCGCCATCTCCACGATCGCCTCCGCGATGGTCGGCTGGATCACCGACCAGGCCGGCATCGACCGTGAGGGCTGGGGCAGCCTGCTCCTCCAGGCCACCGCCTTCCTCGTCGCCGTGCTCGCCGACTTCCTGCTCCTGCTGTACGTCCTGACCCTGCTGCCCGGCGTCGAACCGCACCGCCGCCGGCTGCTGGTCGCCGCACTGACCGGCGCGGTCGGCTTCGAGCTGCTGAAGCTCCTGCTGAGCGGCTATATGCAGGGCGTGGCGACGAAGAGCATGTACGGCGCGTTCGGTGTCCCCGTCGCCCTGCTGCTGTGGATCAACTTCACGTCGAAGCTGGTGCTGTTCTGCGCCGCGTGGACGGCCACAGGCAGCAAAGAGCAGGAGCTCGAGGGAGACGAACTCGAGAAGCACGAACTCGAGAAGCACGAACTCGAGGACCAGGAAGTCGAAGAGCAAGCACGAGAAGAGCAAGCACAAGAAGAGCAAGCACGAGAAGAGCAAGCACGAGAAGAGCAAGCACGAGAAGAGCAAGCACGAGAAGAGCAAGCACCCGACGACCAGGCCCTCGAGGACCGGCGGCTCAAGGACGAGAAGAGCGGCGACGTACCAGATCGGGCAGCGGCCAGCGGCGGTTGACGAGGAACCCCCCGGCAGCCAGCAGCACCAGCAGCCCGCCCGTGATGCCGAGGGCCGTCCACACGCCCCCGGAGCCGCCGCCGGCCGTGGCGGACGTGACGGGCTTGGCCGACGCCCCTGAGCCACCCGAGTCACCCGAGCCCCCGGACCCGCCCCCGGCCTGTCCCGAGGCCGCCGGCTGGGCGCTGGACCCCGCGGCGCCCTTCGGCGGCACCAGCTCACCGACCGGCTCCACCTTGCCGGCCGCCTTGAAGCCCCAGTCGAAGAGCTTGGCGGTCTCCTTGTAGACCTCGTTGTGCTCCTCCTTGGACGGGTTCATGACCGTCACGAGCAGGACCCTGCCATTGCGCTCGGCGACACCGGTGAAGGTGGCTCCGGCGTTGGTGGTGTTGCCGTTCTTCACACCTGCGATGCCCTGGTACTGGGAGATGTCGTAGTCGCCGCTCAGCAGCCGGTTGGTGTTGCGGATCTCGAAGGGCTTGCGGACGGTCTTGCCCTTCTTGTTCTTCGTCGTGGCGCCCGGGAACTCCGCGGTGACCGTCGAGCAGTACTCGCGGAAGTCCTTCTTCTGAAGCCCGGAGCGGGCGAAGAGGGTCAGGTCGTAGGCGGAGGAGACCTGGCCGGGAGCGTCGTAGCCGTCGGGGCTGACCACGTGCGTGTCGAGGGCCTGGAGCTCCTCGGCGTGCTCGTTCATCTCGGCGACGGTCTTGGCGACGCCCTGGTTCATCGCCGACAGGACGTGCACGGCGTCGTTGCCGGAGCGAAGGAAGACACCGAGCCACAGGTCGTGGACGGTGTAGGTCTCGTTCTCCTTTATCCCGACCATGCTGGAGCCCGCGCCGATGCCCGCGAGGTCGGAGGGGAGGACTTTGTGCTTCTCGGTCTTGGGGAACTTCGGCAGCACCGTGTCCGCGAAGAGCATCTTCATGGTGCTCGCCGGGGGCAGCCGCCAGTGCGCGTTGTGCGCGGCGAGCACATCGCCCGACTCGGCGTCCGTCACGATCCAGGAGCGCGCGGTGATGTCCTTGGGCAGTACCGGGACCCCGTTGGCCAGATTGACCTGGGTGCCCGCGAGGCCGAGCCGCGCGCCGCCCACGGTGGACATCTTCGCCGGGGGAGTGACCGAGGGACTGGCACTCGGCGAAGGGCCGGTGGGCGAGGGACTGGGGGCCGCGAGCGCGACGGGCGCGGTCAGCGCGAGGGACGACAGGACGGCGGCGGAGGTGACCAGCAGGGATCGCCCGATGGTCTTCTTCTGGGGAGCGGACACGTTCAGGAACGTACATGGCGCCGTGGGGGGAGTCCCACCGCTCAGCCCGCCCGGGCCGCCGTAAGGGGTAGCACCATCCGGGCCGCCGTAAGGGGTAGCACCACCCGGGCCGCCATGAGGGGTAGCCGGGCCGCCGTAGGGGGCGGCGCCACCCCGGCCGCAGTGAGAGGCGGCAGCCCGCGATACTGGACCCATGAAGCTCAGCCGCCCCGTCTCCTGGTTCCTGCTCGCCTTCGGGGTGTGGAGCTGGATCATCTGGATCACTTTCGTCAAGAACCTCGTCAAGGACGCCAGCGGACTCGCGTTCGACGACGCGGGCGACCCGACGGGGTACTTCTGGGTGCACCTGCTGCTGGCAGTCGTCTCCTTCGTACTGGGGACGGTCGTCGGGCTCATCGGGTTGCGTGGGCTGCGCGCACTGCGTGGGAACTCACAGAGTGGGAACTCACAGTCGCCCCGCGAAGTTGACTCTGCGTGATCATTGTTTTCGCGCTGCTCGCCCTGACCGTCCTCGTGACGGCCAACTGGTACCTGTGGCGCCGCCTGTTCCGTGACACCACCGCCGGCCCCGGCCGGACCCGCCGGGTGGGTGCCGCGGTCATCGGCGGCGGCTGGGTGCTGGCGATCGGTGCCCTGGTCGCGGAGCGCACCGGCGCCCCCTTCTGGCTCCAGCGCGTGCTCGCGTGGCCCGGTTTCCTGTGGCTGGCGCTGTCGATCTACCTGCTGCTCGCGGTCGTGGCGGGTGAGGTCGTACGACCGCTGCTGGGACGTCTCCTGGAACGCCGGGACCGGCGCCGCGAGCCGCCCCTGACCGCCGTACCCCACCCGGAGCGGGTCCCGGCGGGAGCGCCCGCGCAGGAACGGCAGGAGACCGGGGGCGATGCCCTGAGGCCCCCTCAGGAGACCCGGAAAGCCGGAGCGGCCCCCTCGGACGACGCGACGACCGCCCCCGCGCCCGCCCCCTCATCCGCCGCCCCCGCGCCCGCCCCCTCATCCGCCGCCCCCGCGCCCGCCCCGCCCGGCGACCCCGTCTCCACCACCCCCGCCGGCGGACCCGCCCCCTCCCGCCGCCTCTTCGTCTCCCGCGTCGTGGCCGGTGCCGCTGCCGCGGCCGCCGTGGGGACCGTCGGCTACGGCACCTACGGCGTCCTGCGCGGCCCCCGGGTCAAGCGCGTCACCGTGCCGCTGGCGAAGCTCCCGCGCGCGGCGCAGGGCTACCGGATCGCGGTGGTCAGCGACATCCATCTGAGCCCCGTGCTGGGGCGCGGCTTCGCCCAGAAGGTCGTCGACACCATCAACTCCACCCAGCCCGACCTGATCGCGGTCGTCGGCGACCTGGTCGACGGCAGCGTGAAGGACCTGGGCCCGGCGGCCGCCCCCCTCGCCCAGCTCCGGGCACGGCACGGCTCGTACTTCGTCACCGGCAACCACGAGTACTTCTCCGGTGCCGAGCAGTGGGTCGAGGAGGTGCGAAGACTGGGCCTGCGCCCGCTGGAGAACGACCGCACGGAACTGCCGTGGTTCGACCTCGCCGGGGTCAACGACATCGCGGGCGAGAGCGAGGGCCAGGGGCCCGACTTCGCGAGGGCGCTGGGCGACCGGGACACGGCACGCGCGTGCGTGCTCCTCGCCCACCAGCCGGTCCAGATCCACGACGCGGTCGACCACGGCGTCGACCTCCAGCTCTCCGGCCACACCCACGGCGGCCAGCTCTGGCCCGGCAACCTCGTCGCGGAGGCCGCCAACCCCACGGTCGCCGGTCTCGAGCGCTACGGCGACACCCAGCTCTACGTCAGCCGCGGCGCCGGCGCCTGGGGCCCGCCCACGCGCGTGGGAGCCCCCTCGGACATCACGGTGATCGAACTGGCGTCGAAGCAGGCCTGAACAGCGGCTCACGGCGGCTCACGCGAAGCCCCTGTGAGAGCTCTGTGAAATATGGCCGAAACTCCCCGCGGTAACGTCTTGCCCAAATGGACAAATCCCTCTTCCCCCAGGTGAAACACCTGTGATTAGGTGATCCGCGCCACTAGGGGGTGGCGTGTGCACTGGGACCCACAGGGGTCCGGGGAGGGCAAACCGATGCGGTCGGTTCGCGTGCGGATTCTCGCGACGCTGCTTGTTCTGGGGGTCGTGGGAGTAGGCGGTTGGCAGCTGCTCCCGTCCGACGGGAGCACGGGCAGGACGATCAAGGTGGGGACGACCGACGAGGTCACCTCGCTCGATCCGGCAGGAGCCTACGACGCCGGCTCCTGGGCGCTGTTCAACAACGTCTTCCAGTCGCTGCTGGCCTTCGAGCCGAGCAGCGCCGCACCCGTGCCCGACGCCGCCCAGAGCTGCGGCTTCCAGGGCAGCGGCCTGCGCACCTACCGCTGTGTGCTGCGCGAGGGCCTGAGGTTCCCGAGCGGCCGCGAGATGACCGCCGAGGACGTCAAGTACTCCTTCGACCGGGTCAAGAAGATCAACTCGGACGTCGGTCCGGCGGCCCTCCTGGACACCCTCAAGTCGGTCCAGGCCAGTGGGCGCACGGTCACCTTCCAGCTGTCCTCGCCCGACGCCACCTTCCCGTTCAAGCTCGCCACGGGCGCTGGGGCCATCGTCGACAGCCACAAGTACCCCGCCGACTCGCTGCGCAAGGACAACGAGGTCGACGGCACCGGACCGTACGAGCTGACGTCGTACACGAAGGGCAAGAAGGCGGTCCTCGCGCCCAACGGGAACTACCAGGGCGCGATCAAGAAAACCGGCCGCCCGATCGAACTCGACTACTACGCCGACTCGGCCAAGCTCAACAGCGCCTGGAAGGCCAAGCAGCTCGACGTCGCCTACCGCCAGCTGCCGCCGCAGGTGCTCGCCGGACTCAATCCGAGCGACCCCGGCCAGCGCGTCTCGGAGGCCGACAGCTCCGAGATCCGCAACCTCTACCTCAACACCCGCGCGGGCAGGCCGCTGCACGAGACCAAGGTGCGCCAGGCCCTGGCCTGGCTGATCAACCGCGAGCAGCTGGCCGCCTCGGTGTACGAGGGGACCGTCGACCCGCTCTACTCGCTGATTCCGACCGGCATCACCGGCCACACCACGTCGTTCTTCGACGCCTACTCGGAGCCGAACATCAAGAAGGCGCGGGCGCTGCTCGCCCAGGCCGGTGTGTCGACCCCGGTCAGCTTCACCTACGGCTACGGCCTGAGCAGCGGTTCCGCCGCCGCGGAGGCCAAGGAGCTCAAGCAGCAACTGGAGGCGGGCGGCCTGTTCAAGGTGACGCTCAAGGGCTACGAGTGGACCGACTTCCAGAAGCGCTGGGCGAGCGGGAAGCTGGACGCCTACGCGGTCGGCTGGGTGGCCGACTACCCGGACCCGGACACCTACGGCTCCCCGCTCGTCGGCAGCGACGGCACCATGAACACCGGGTACAGCAGCAACGAGGTCGACCACCTCATTCAGGACAGCCGACGCTACGCCGACCGCAGCGAGGCCGAACAGGACTTCCGGGACCTCCAGTCGGACATCGCCAAGGACGTCCCGGTCATCCCGCTCTGGCAGGCCAAGGACTACGTCGTCACCAGCGAGGACGTCGGCGGCGGCCAGTACCTCTCGGACGGCACCGGAGTCTTCCGCCTGTGGAGCCTGAACTGGATCTGAACCCGACACGATCGCGCCATGTCCGACGCGGCGGCTGACGCATTTCCACGGAACCGGCATTCGCCCGAGCGACGCCGGGCAGCCACTCGACGCAGCACCATGTGGCGGAGGTGTGGGTGGGGTGAGGAGCCGACGTGCTGAGACGCAACTCCTTCCGACTGCCCCGGCATCCGGCTTCCGTCGGTCTCGCCCGGCGCCGGGTCCGTGACCACCTGGCCGACTGGGGGCACGGGCCGGACGATCCGGCGCTGGCCGACGCCGTACTGCTGGTCTCGGAACTGGCCACCAACGTGGTCCGCCACGGGCCGCTCCTGGAGCGCGAGTTCGAGGTCGCGGTGACCGCCCTCGCCGACGGCTCCTGCCTCATAGAGGTCTCCGACGAGGGCCGTGTCGAACCCCGTCTGCGGGTCGTCGGCGAGTCCGAGGAGACCGGCCGCGGCCTGCACCTCGTCGAGAACATCGCCGCGGCCTGGGGCGTCTGGGCCCGCGGCAGACACGGCAAGACCGTCTGGGCCCTGGTCCTCGCCCACTGACTTCCAGCGATACGGCCGTACACCCCCGCTCCTTCCCCCACCCACCCGGCCCCCGCCCCCGGCACCCCCACCAGGCAGAGCCCGGCGTCAGGCGTCGGCCGCCGGCCTCCCGTCCCGCAGCGTGACCGTCACCGCCAGCCCCTCGCCCGGGGACGTACGGACCGCCACCTCGCCGCCATGGGCCCGCACCACACCCTGCACGATCGCCAGCCCGAGACCGCTGCCCGCGCCGCCGCCGGCCCGGAAGAACCGGTCGAAGACGCGCGCCGCGTCCTCCTCGCACAGCCCCGGCCCCTGGTCCGCGACGCACAGCCGCACGACCCCGTCCGCACGCTCCACGCACAGCCGCACCGGCACCTCGGCGGGCGTGTGGGTGCGGACGTTGCCCACCAGGTTGCCCAGCACCTGTCTGAGCCCGGACTCGTCGGCCCGCACCAGCAGCGCGCCCTCGGCGGCGACCTCCACGGGCCGGTCGGGCTGCTGCACCCGCAGATCGTCGGCCGCCTCCCGCACCAGCCGGCTCAGGTCGACGTTCCTGAAGCGCAGTTCGGGCTGCTGGTCGAGGCGGGCCAGGGTGAGCAGCTCGTCCACCAGCCGCCCCATCCGGTCGGTCTCCGCGAGGACCCTGGTCCAGGCCCGCTTCCGCTCGTCCGGGTCGGAGAGCATGCCCTTGTCGTACAGCTGGAGGTAGCCGCGTATCGCGGACAGCGGGGTGCGCAGCTCGTGCGAGGCGTCGGCGACGAAGCTGCGCAGCTGGGCCGCGCTGCGCTCGCGCGTGCGGTACGCCGACTCGACCTGGTGGAGCATGGAGTTGAGGGCGACCCGCAGCTGCTCGACCTCCAGGGTGGCCTCGCAGCTGGAGGGGATGCGCCGGGTCAGGTCGCCCTCGGCGATCGCCGACGAGGTCTCCACCATGTCCTCCAGCGGCCGCATCCGGCGCCGGACGCTGAACATCGTCAGACAGGCCAGCAGCGCGAGCAGCAGGCTGCCGATCGCGAGGTCGAGCCGGACGGCCTTGGCGACGCCCTGGTGCAGGACGTCGGTGGGTGCGGCGAGCAGGGCGTACGTGCCGTCGCCCAGCCGGGCCGCCGTCGCGCGGTAGGTGGAGCCGTCGAGCGTGACGTCGTGCGGTCGGGAGGCGGCGGCGAGCCCGCTCGGGTCGCCCACCGCCTCCGCCAGGCCCCGCTGGGACTCGCTCGGATCGAAGCCCAGGATCCCGACCGGCTTGCCGTTCTTGTCGACGGCTGCGAAGACGGTGCCCGTCGAGCGGTCCCTGCCGTCCTGCGCGGGGATGAGCCGGTCGCGGACGAAGCTCAGCATGCTCAGCGAGTCGATCTCCCGGAGCGTGAGCTCCGAACCGCCCAGGGAGTCCCGGGTCTTGATGAGCTGGCTGTCGATCTGGTCGAGCAGGTAGTACCGCATGCCCATCACGCTCACGGCGGTCGCCGCGACGATGCCGATCGCGAGCAGCGCCACATTCGCCAGCGTCAGCTTGCCGCGCAGGGAGTGGATGCCGTGCCGGCGACGGGACAGGCGGACCTTCATGCGAGCCCGTATCCGACACCCCGCCGGGTGGTGATCACCGGCGGGCCCAGGACGTCCAGCTTGCGCCGCAGGTAGCTGATGTAGGTCTCCACGACGGTCGACTCGGCCGGGGTGTGCTCGTACTGCCAGACATGGCGCAGCAGTTGCTCCTTGGGCACGATCCGGCCGCCGTTGCGCACCAGGAAGCGCAGCAGCGCGTACTCGGTGGGGGTGAGCTCGACCGTGCGGCCGTCGCGGTGCACCGAGTACGTCGTCTCGTCCAGCTCCAGGTCGCCGTAGCGCAGGGGCGGGCGCTGCGGCAGGACGTCGGCCGGGCGGGTGCGGCGCAGCACGGCGGTGATCCGGGCGACGACCTCGTCGATGTTGAACGGCTTGGTGATGTAGTCGTCGCCGAAGCCGAGCGCGCCGACGATCTCGGTGGGGGAGTCCCGCGCGGTGAGGAAGACCAGCGCCAGGCCGGGCGTGCGGGCGCGCAGTTCACGGCCGAGGGCGCGGCCGTCGCCGTCGGGCAGCATGACGTCGAGCAGGGCCACGTCCGGGCAGGTGCGCTCGGCGAGCGCGAGCGCCTCGCGGACGGAGCCCGCGACCATCACCTCGAAGCGGTGGTAGCGCAGGGCGATGGCGAGGACGTCGGCGATGCTCTCCTCGTCCTCCACCACCAGCACGGTGCCCGGACTCTTCGTCTCTCCCCCAGTCATGCCCCCAGTATCGGCCGGGCCACTGACAGTCGGGCCGGTTCGCCCTTTGGAGTTCCTTGAGAGTCATGGGTGTCTCATGTCCACGCGTGCGTGCCGCCGCCGATCCTGTTCCGCAGGACCTGGGGGACCGACCGACTACTGAGGAGAGTTGAGCGTGGCGGCATTGGCACGTTGGTGCTATCGGCACCGGCTGGTGGTCCTGTTGCTGTGGGTGGGGGCGTTGTTCGGGCTGGGCTTCTCGGCCTCGACGGCGGGCACGAACTACGCGAACGTGTTCTCCCTGCCCGACACGGACTCCAAGAGCGCGTACGACCTGATGGAGAAGGCCTTCCCGAACACCTCCGGCGACACCGACACGGTGGTCTGGAAGGTCGACGAGGGCTCGGTGCGGGACCAGGCCGTGCGGGACCGGATACGGCCCGTCCTGGACGACATCGCGAAGATGCCGGGCGTCGGGGCCGTGACCAGTCCCTACGACGCCCGGGGGGCCGGGCAGGTCAGCAAGGACGGCACCATCGCGTACGCGCAGGTCACCTTCGTCAAGCGCGCCAACGAGGTGCCCAAGGAACTCGTCCAGGACGTCCTCGACACCGCGCAGGGGGCCGACCGGGCCGGTCTCCAGGTGGAGCTGGGCGGCCAGGCGATCCAGCGGGTGCAGGAGCCGCCGCAGGGGCTGTCGGAGGGGGTCGGCATCGTCGCGGCCGCCGTCGTGCTGTTCCTGGCCTTCGGCTCGTTCTTCGCCATGACGCTGCCGATCGCGATCGCCGTCTTCGGCGTGGGCACGGGCCTGTTCGCCACGCAGTTGCTCAGCCACACCACCGACGTCCCCGACATCGCCCCGCTGCTGGCCTCCCTGATCGGCCTCGGCGTCGGCATCGACTACGCCCTGTTCATCGTCACCCGGCACCGCAAGGGCATCCAGCGGGGCCTGGACCCCGAGGAGGCCGCGGTCACTGCCCTCAACACCTCGGGCCGTGCGGTGCTGTTCGCGGGCGGCACGGTCTGCATCGCGCTGGCCGGCATGCTGGTGACGCGCCTGCGCTTCCTGGACGGCGTGGTGATCGGCACCTCGCTGACCGTGGTGCTGAGCGTCATGGCCGCCACCACCCTCCTGCCGGCCCTGCTCGGCTTCCTCGGCCCGCGCGTGCTCAGCCGCCGCCAGCGGCGCAGGCTGGCCGCCCAGGGCCCGGAGTCCGAGGGCGCCTCGGGTCTGGCGGCCCGCTGGTCGACGGCCGTCGAGAAGCGTCCCCGCAGGATCGCCGCGCTCGCCCTGGTCTTCATGGCCGTGCTGGCCGTTCCCGTGCTGTCGCTCCGCCTCGGCGCCACCGACCAGGGCAACGACGACGCCTCGACGACCACCAGGAAGGCCTACGACCTGCTCGCCGAGGGCTTCGGACCGGGCTTCAACGGACCGCTCCAGGTGGTCACCGAGGGCGGCGAGACGAGCGCCCTGGTCAAGGGCCTCCAGGACACGCCCGGGGTCGCCCAGGTGGCCGCGCTGCCGCCCGCGCGGGGCGTGACGGTCATCCAGGTCGTGCCCACGACCTCACCCCAGTCCGTGGAGACGGACCGGCTGATCGACCGGCTGCGGGACGACGTGATCCCCGCCGCCGGCGTGGAGGCCCACGTGGGCGGGGTGACGGCCGTGTCCAAGGACTTCTCCACCGTCACGGGCGACCGTCTGCCACTGTTCATCGCGACGATCATCGGACTCGGCTTCCTGCTCCTGCTGGTCGCCTTCCGCTCGCTGGTGGTGCCGCTGACAGCCGCCCTGATGAACCTGATCGCCGCCGCCTCCTCCTTCGGCGTCCTGGTCGCGATCTTCCAGTGGGGCTGGGGCCTGGAACTGCTCGGTCTCGGCAAGGAGGGGCCGATCAACGCCTTCCTGCCGGTCATCATGCTGTCCCTGCTCTTCGGGCTCTCGATGGACTACCAGGTCTTCCTGGTGAGCCGTATGCACGAGGAGTGGGTGCACACCCGCGACAACGCCCGCGCGGTGCGCGTCGGCCTCGCGGAGACCAGCCGGGTCATCAACTCCGCCGCCCTGATCATGGTCTGCGTGTTCATGGCGTTCGTCCTCAGCGGTGACTCGGGCGCCGCCATGGCGGGCGTGGGCCTCGCCGCCGCCGTCGCCCTGGACGCGTTCATCCTGCGCACCGCCCTGGTGCCGGCCGCGATGCATCTGCTCGGCAACGCCAACTGGTGGCTGCCCGGGTGGCTGGAGAAGCGGCTGCCGCACCTCGCGGTGGAACCGAAGGAGGAGGCGTTGCCCTCCACAGCGGCGGGCGCCGCCGACACCCGCGCCGGGGCCGGTGCGGACGGCGGTCCCGCCTCGGCCGTCCACGGCTACGTCCGTACGACCGAGGGGGACCCGGTGGAGGGCGCGTCCGTGACCCTGCTGTCGGCCGGGGGCCGTCAACTGGACCGCGTGGTCTCGCTGGCCGACGGTTCCTACATCGTCTCGGTCCCGGCACCGGGGACGTATCTGCTGGCGGCCGCGGCTCCCTCGTACGGCTCGCGCGCGCGGCACGTCGTCGTGGGGGAGGGGCCGCTGGTGTACGACGTCGAACTGGCCGAGGGCGAGGTCGACGCCGTCAACTGACGTGACTAGGGCTTCCCGCCGGGGCTCGGCATCACCTTCGTCATCCCCGGCAGGAAGTCGGTGAACAGCTCGTGCACCTCCCGCACGAGCGGCCGCAGCACCCGGAAGCGGGCCAGTGACACGCCCCGCGCGGTGAGCCGGGCACCGCGCTCCGCGAGCCGGTAGCTGCGCTCGCGGCCCTCCGTGCGGTCGAAGATCCAGTACAGGACGAGACCCATCTGGGAGAGCCACAGCAACTCGGGCAGCACGTCCCGGAGTTCCTCGGGCACCTTGGTCCTCGTCGCGCCCCGCAGCACCTCCCGGTGCACCGAGATGGCCTCCACGCGCGCGTGCTCCGACTCCGGGGAGAAGGGGCTGAGCGGGCTGTCGGGATCGGCGGCGTTCTTGAAGAACTGCACGGCGAACTCGTGGTACGGCTGCGCGATGTCCAGCCAGACCTTCAGCACGCCCGCGAGCCGCGCCTCCAGGTCGCTCTCCCGGGCCAGCACCTCCCGGACCGCCACCTGGTGCTCGGCGGCGATCCGGTCGTAGAAGCCCTGGATCAGGTGCTCCTTGCCCGCGAAGTAGTAGTACGCGTTGCCCACGGAGACCCCGGCCTCCTGGGCGATGGCCCGCATGGTCGTCTTGTCGTACCCCCGCTCCTGGAACAGCCGCATGGCCGTCTCCAGGATCAGCGCGCGAGTCTGCTCGGACTTGCTCGAAGCACTCGGGGGAGCGCCCTCTCGGGGGCCGTCGTTGCTCGCAGGCTCGTTGTTCGCAGGCTTGTTGTTCGCAGGGTCGTTGCTGGCGGGGTCGTTGTTCGCAGGCACGACAAGAGAGCCTAGCCAGTGGCACAGCTGTCGCCCGCACAGCCCGGCGGGGTGTGGAACCAGCCCCGGCGGGGGTCGTACGCCCAGCCGTCCGAGCGGCGGTACACCGTGCCGCCCCACTGGCCCTTCTGCCACTGCGCGCCCCGCCACTTGGCGGCGGCGAGCACCGCGCCCCTCGCCAGCCGCGCCCCGGACGGGGTGCTGAGCCGGTGGGCGAGCGGCCGGTGCTCGCGCAGCGCCCACAGGGTCACGATCCACGCGGCCATGTCGCGGTAGACCTGCCCCGCGTCACCGACGACGGTGATCTCCTCCAGGGTGGTGCCGTGGTCGAGCCCCGGGAACCGCCGCCGGGCCTCCTCGGACCCCGCCGGGACCAGCTCCAGCGGCACCAGTTGCGGCTGTCGTACGAGCCAGCCGCGCAGGAAGGCGCACAGCGAGCACTCGGCGTCGTACAGGACGGTGAGCCGGCGGACCGGGGTGCGGTCCGCCGTGGTGCCGCCGTTCACGCCTGGACCCAGTCCTGGGGCGCGACCGGCGGCACCTGCTCCCGCTCCAGGGCACCCCGCCTGCGGATCCGGTTGAGGACGTACACGTTGGCCAGGTGCATCACGCCGAGCACCAGCAGCACGACGCCCAGCTTGGTCGACAGGGCCTCGAAGACGCCTCGGGTGTCCTCGATCGTCCCGTCGCCACTGAGGTACAGCGCGACGAACCCGAGGTTCACGAGGTAGAAGCCGACCACCAGGAGGTGGTTGACGGCGTCGGCGAGCTTCTCGTTGCCGCGCAGCACGTCGGCGAGGAAGACCCGTCCGTTGCGGCTGAGCGTGCGGGCCACCCAGACGGTCAGGGCGATGCTGACGACGAGGTAGATGACGTAGGCGACGACCGTGCGGTCCATGCGCCTCCCCCTTCTTGAACATGTTCAAAAAGCTGACAGGGATGACTCTAGACCTGCTTTTGAACATGTTCAACTCAAGGGGAGGGGGCAGTGCCTGACCTGGGCCTCAGGCTCGCCGGGCGAGCGCCGGGCGCTTGGTGTAGTCGGTGAACCCGAGGACGTTCCCCCAGGGGTCGGCGATCTCGGCCGTCCAGCCGGTGGCCACGGAGAAGACCTCGTCGAGCACTCCGATGCCCGCCGCGCACAGTTCCCGGGCGGCGGCCCGGGCGTCCGGAACCTCCAGCCACACGCGCGTGGCGGGCCACGGGGGCGGTCGGTGCCCGAGCCCCTCCTCCTGGCGGAGCAGAATCCCGGGTGTCTCGGCGCCGACCTTCAGCAGCGCGATCCCGGCCTCGTCGAGCCGGAATCCGACCGTGAAGCCCGCGCGCTCGTAGAAGGAGACGGCCTCGCCGAGGTTCCCGACGGGCAGCAGCACGTTGTCGAAACCGAGCAGTTCGTACGACTCGTCATCTGACATGTCGTCAGATTAAGCCGGGAGTCCTCGAACGGGCTTCTGCGACGCGGTGTCCGTCGGGCATGATGACCGGGCGCATTGTCGTCTTTTCGCGGGTCGTCCCGCTTAGGTCCCCAGGAGCAGTCCCCCTTGAGCGAGCAGCAGGGTCACGAGCAGCAGGATCCCCAGCAGGGGCCGCGGAAGGAGTCCCCGCAGGGCTTCCAGCAACAGGGTCCGCCGCAGGGACCGCCGGGATACCAGCAGGGTCCGCCGCAGGGGCCGCCGGGATACCAGCAGGGTCCGCCGCAGGGGCCGCCGGGATACCAGCAGGGTCCGCCGCAGGGGCCGCCGGGATACCAGTCGCAGGATCACCAGCAGCAGGGATACCCGCCCCCCGGCTACGCGCCTCCCGGGTTCCCGCCGCCGGGTTACTACCCGCCCCCGGGGACCTACACGGGAGACCCCAACGCCCCCTACGGCTACGACCCGTACGGACGGCCGTACTCCGACAAGTCGAAGGTCATCGCGGGCATCCTCCAGCTCACCCTCGGCGGCTTCGGCGTCGGCCGCTTCTACCTGGGCAACGTCGGCATGGGGCTCGCACAGCTCTTCACCTGCGGCGGGCTCGGCGTCTGGTCGCTGATCGACGGCATCCTCCTGCTCACCGGGAACGACCACACCGATGAACACGGCCGGATCCTCCGCAGCTAGGACGCAGGGCGCCGGGACCGGGCCGGCGGCGCCCCCGCGGCCTGTACGGCGCTCACCGCTCCGCCACCCCGCCGCGGCACCCTCGGCGGTGCTCGCCGCGGGAGCCGTCGGCGCGGCCTACCTCTACCGCACCGACCCGCACGAGCCGGGCCACCTCCTGCCGCAGTGCCCGTTCCGCATGCTCACCGGTCTGCTCTGCCCGGCCTGCGGCGGCACCCGCATGGTGTACGACCTGATGCACGGCCACTTCACCGAGGCCTGGCTGGACAACCGGGCCCTGCTGCTGGCCTCGCCGTACGCGCTGTACCTGCTGGGCCGTTGGGCGTGGGAGGGCCTGCACGGCCGCCACTGGCGCCCCACGCTGAGCCCCCGGGCCCAGCTGGTCGTCCTCGCGGTGGCGGTGACGTGGACGGTGGCGCGCAACATCGTGTAGCGGGCGGGCCTGACCATTTGCCGGGTGCGGTTGTGGGGCGGGCGCGGCCGCGTGGGGGCTGGTCGCGCAGTTCCCCGCGCCCCTGGGGGGTGCAGTCCACGTGCGCCACGACGGGACCGTCGGCCTTTCGCGCCCGCTCCACGGGCCGCTCACCCTCCTCACAGCCCCGTTGTCAGTGGTGGCTCGTACTGTCTCGGCATGGGAATCGTGATGTTCGTCGACGAGACGACAAGCGGGAGCCGTAGTGACGGCTGGGGGCTGGAGATCGCCGAGGAGCGGCTCGCCGTACGGGAGTTGATCCGGCGCCGGGTGTTCCAGGAGGTAGCCGAGTACAACGCCCGTACGCCCGCGGTCTTCCAGGGCCTGGTCCAGCCCGAGGACACCGAACGCGTGCTGAACGGCTACGCCCTGCGCACGCCCCGCCGCATAGATCCCGAGACCCAGACCGAGCTCGCCCTCAAGGCCTTCGCCGGCAACGGCTTCCTGGTGCTGGTCGGCGACCACCAGGTCACCGAGCTCGACGAGGAGATCGACCTCATGCTCGGCACCGAGGTCACCTTCCTCAAGCTCGTCCCGCTGGTGGGTGGCTGACCATGGGCGAGATCCAGAGGTACAAGGAGCTGGTCGGCCGCCGGGTCGCCGAGGACGACCTTGAGGGGCTGGCCGTCGACCTGCTCAAGGCCGCCGTCGCCAACCAAGGCAACTGGGCCGGGCTGTGGGACGGCGTACTGGACCGTGTACGCCGGCTGCCCCCGGAGGGGCGGTCGCGGGTCGCCGACGGCCTCGTGGCGCAGTACCACTCGGAGCAGGCGGGCCCGAAAGCCCGGGAGAACGCGCTGATCCTGCTCGGCATCGTCTCCCGCGACCTGCCACCGCACGACCGCCTGCTCGCGGAGCGCCTGGCTCTGCTTGACCAGATCGCCCGCCAACACTCCTTCTGGTACAGCGCCCACTACGAGAACCTCGTCGAGGCCGAGCTCGCCGCGGGCCGACCGATCCCTCCCGCGGTCGTCGCCACCGTCCGCCGCTCGGTCACGCACGCCTACCAGAACGAGGACCTGCTCCGGACGGCCAAGAAGCTGACCGAACCACCCGTCAACGTCGGTGAGGCCTGGGCCGACCAGGCCCTGAGCGACGCGGCCGACGACTCCGACTGGCAGGCCCTGCTGGCCCATGCCGCCACCGCCACCGCCGCCAAACCCAACGCCAAGTGGGACCAACGGGCGACGACCCTGACTACGGCCCTGAGCACCTCTCTCGGTCCCGACCGCGTCCGCGAGACCGTGCTCACCTGGCTCGCCCTCGTCGGCCGCCCCCGCACCCTCGAACTGGAACGCGGCACGTACGAACCGGACGTCAACAGCGCCTACGACCCCTACAACGCCAACGCCCTCCGGGGCCTGGCCTGGCTGCTCTCCCTGCTCCCGCCCCACCCCGACACCGCCCGCGCCCTCGGCGCCCTGGTCGAGACCTCCCTCAAGAAGGTCGCCGGCCTGGGCCCCCGCAACCCGAAGGTCGCCAACGCCGGTGTCAACGCGCTGGCCCGCATCGACAGCGAGGCCGCCCTCGCCGAACTCGCCCGCCTGGCCACCCGGGTGACGTACAAGAACACCCTGAAGCTGCTCGACGCGGCCCTGGAGACCCGCGCCGCGGCTCTCGGCCTCAGCCGCGAGGAGATCGAGGAACTCGCGGTACCCGCCTACGGCCTGACCGAGGTCGGACGCGCCGAGCACCGGTTCGGGGAGGTCACCGCGGTCCTCGAAGTCCAGGGCACGAAGGCCGTGTTGACCTGGCGCAACGCGAGCGGCAAGGCCGTGAAGAGCGTCCCCGCGGCCGTCCGGCGCGACCACGCCGAGGACCTGAAGGAACTCAAGGCGGCCGCCAAGGACATCGACAAGATGCTCTCGGCCCAGAGCGAGCGCCTGGACCGCCAGTTCCTCGCGGACCGGACCTGGTCCTACGCCACCTGGCGCGAGCGCTACCTCGACCACCCCCTGGTCGGCACCCTCGCCCGGCGCCTGCTGTGGACGGTCGACGGCACCACGGTCGGCCACGCCGAAGGCGCCCTGCGCACCCTCGCGGACACCCCGGTCACCGAGGGCACCGAAGTGCGCCTCTGGCACCCGGTGGACCACACCCCCGCCGAGATCGTCGCCTGGCGCGACTGGCTGGAGCGGCACGGCGTCACACAGCCCTTCAAGCAGGCCCACCGCGAGGTCTACCTGCTGACGGACGCCGAGCGCGCCACGGGCACCTACTCCAACCGTTTCGCGGCCCACGTCCTGCGCCAGCACCAGTTCCACTCCCTGGCGGCGGTGCGGGGCTGGCGCAACAAGCTCCGGCTGGCCGTCGACGACGAGGCGCCACCGCCCTCCCGCAACCTGCCCCGGTGGGGCCTGCGGGCCGAGTACTGGATCGAGGGGGACGGCGGCGCGGACTACTCGGACATCACCGACTCCGGCAGCTACCTGCGGCTGCGCACCGACCAGGTCCGCTTCTACCCGATCGACGCCCCGGAGAACTCAGCGCACTGCGGGGGCGGCGAGTACCGCATGTGGCTGCGGGACGGCGCCGAGCCGGTGGAGCCCCTGCCCCTGACCGACATTCCGCCCCTGGTCCTGTCCGAGGTCCTGCGCGACGTCGACCTGTTCGTCGGCGTGGCCAGCGTCGGCAACGACCCCACCTGGCAGGACGGCGGCCCCGGCGGCCGCTTCCAGGAGTACTGGACGTCGTACGGATTCGGAGAGCTCAACCAGAGCGCCGAGACCCGTCGGCTTCTCCTGGACCGCCTGATCCCGAGGCTCGCGATAGCCGACCGCTGCACCCTGGAGGGCCGCTTCCTCCACGTCAAGGGCGACCGCCACACGTACAAGATCCACCTGGGCTCGGGCAACATCCTCCGCACCCCGAACGACCAGTACCTCTGCATCGTCCCGAAGTCCGCCCCGGCCTCCCCGCAGACCGGTTACCTGCCCTACGAGGGCGACCGCATGCTCGCGGTCATCCTCAGCAAGGCGATGATGCTGGCGGCCGACACCAAGATCACCGACCCGACGATCCTGAGCCAGCTGTGACCCCCGTACGCGGCGCCGGGGCGGCGGGAAGCGGGAGGGGGGCTGCCGTCACCGGGTGAAGGGGGCCGCCGTCACCGGGTGCATCGGGAAGCGGGTCGCCGTCACCGGGGCCATCGGGAAGCGGGTCGCCGTCACAGGTTTCCGTAACCGTCCCTGACGACTTCGCGGGCCAGCGTGCCGCGGACCTCCGCCAGTTCCCCGGCGATGCGCTCCGTCCGGGAGTCGCCCGCAGTCACCGCGGCGGACGCCGGTGCGCCGCTCAGCAGGAGCCGCCGGCGCAGATGGGTCGGCGGGTGGGTGGCGTCGACGCTGTGCCCGCGCAGCGCCCCGACCCTGCGCTGCCGTTCGAACTCGGACTCCGGCACGGAGTCAAGGTGGGCGGCGAGCGCCTCCCACAGGCCGTCTCCGTCATGCCGTCCGCCGCGCCCCGAACCGCGCATCCGGCGGCTGTTGGTCTCGCGGTGCAGGGTGGTGACGATCGAGTCGGTGACCATGAGGCGGTCCATCAGGCCCACCGCGCCCTCGGTGGACCCGGCATGGGCCGCCGCCGCGTCGGCCAGGTACTCACCGCGCTGGGAGGCCCGCGCGGTCAGCAGGTCGAGCAGGGCCAGGACGCCGGTGATGAGCAGACGCAGCGGGACACAGGCCAGGTTGGTGATGGCCTGGATGACGTTCGGGTTGGGCGTCGGTTGGACGTAGTAGAGCCAGGTGCCCAGCGATCTGCACGCGGTGCCCACCACCATGCCGTGCCGGGTGTCGCCGTGGGTGAAGTGGCCGAGCTCGTGCCCGAGGAGTGCGATCCGCTGCTGCGGGCTCAGCACCTCCCACAGCGGCAGCCCCAGGGTCAGGAGCCGCCGCCGCAGACCGAGTTGGGTCACACTCGCGTTGGCGTCGACGTCCACCACGACGGTGTCCACGCTCCGGGTGCCCAGGGCGGCGGCGACCTCGTCGACCAGCGCGTAGAGCTCGGGCGCGTCCGCGCGCAGCAGGACGCGGTCGTCGTCGGACAGCCGGTTCAGCCGCGGCCGCAGCGACCAGGCCAGCGCCAGCAGGAACAGCCCGAACGCCATACCGAGCCCGCCCCAGCCGCGGATCACGCCCAGCAGCCCGATCGCGGCCAGGACGAGGGTCAGGCCGTGCACGGCGAGCGCGAGCGCGAAGGCGAGCAGACCAGGCACCGTACGCCCGGCCGACCCGCCCCCGCCCTCGCCGTTCAACTCGTCGAACAGGCGCACGCCGTACCGCTGGGCGATCCGGCGACGCACGCCGTCCAGCCCGCGCTTGCGCCCGTCGGGCCCCTGTGGATCCACGTTCCAGTCACAGGCCGCGCACCACGTGGTGAACCGTCTGTCGGAACGGATCTCCACCCCGCACTGCGGGCACGACGACACGATCTCTTCTCCAGCGGTACGCACCGCTGCCTCCCCCGACCCCTGGCCCCTCCCCAGGGGCCGCTCAACTCATGACCGCCGCAGTGGATCACGCCCGGCGCGGGCACACAATCCCGTTTTTCAGCCTCCGTTTCCGCAACCACCCACGCGCCGGGTGCTGAGAGCGATGTCGTCCATACGGATGTCGTACGACGAGGGGGCCGGGTCGGCCTGGTAGAGCTGCCAGCCCAGCTTCAGCTTGTCGAAGGCCGGGAAGACGAAGTCGTCCGCGGTGCCCCCGTGCACCTTGGTGGAGACGGTCAGGTCGGACCGCCGCACGCCGTCTGAGTACACGGTGACGCGGTTGTCGCGGGCGTCCAGATGGAACTCGACGCACTGCCACGTCCCGGCGACCGCGGGCGAGGAGGTCTTCCAGGAGGTCCAGTCCCCGGTCGGCCCGAGATCGGACCCGACGCCCCAGAAGTTCCCGTTGTCGGTCGGCGCGTACTGCCCCCCGAGCGGCCGCACCAGCGTGGGCGAGTCCGCTCCCGACGCCTCGGCGACGGTCCAGTGGGCCCAGTCGGGCGCGGTGGGAAACCCGTCGACCCGCAGCCGCACGCGCCCCCAGAAGCTGTTGCCGGGAGGCGAGAGCTTGTCGAACACAAGAAAGGCCAGACCGTTCCCCTCCGTACGAATCCGAAGCTCCCGCCCATGCCCCGCCCCACCGGGAACGACGGTCAAGGTCCCGCCGGCCGTATCGCCGACCCAGTCGCGCCCCTGGCTGACGGGCCCGAGGGGCAGCCGGTCGAAGTTCTCCCGGGCCAGAGTCACGTGCGTGTCGGGGGTCGCGGAGGCAGTGGGGGGTATCACGAGGAGTACCGCGGCGGCGCACAGCGCGGCGGCGGATTTTCTCTTGAGTGCCATGGCGTCAGTCTGGTGTCTTGATCGCGGGGGAGGGGTCGGAATGACCGTGTCCATGCCGAAGGTCTTCTTCGCCGATGTGCGCGAGGCGTACACGGAACTCGCGGAGAGGCTGGGCCTGGAGGGGCCGGTCGAGACCGAACAGGTGCTGCCCGTCTCGACCTATACGCGAGGGGCCGTCGGGTACCGGATCTACCTGGACATGTCGGAAGGCGGATCTTTGCGCACCGCCGCAGGCCTTCGGACGCCGGACATCTGGTTCACGGTGGGGATCGAGAAACTCGCCATCGCCGCGGGCGTCGTCGACAAGCGCGGCACCGTCTCCTACAGCGCCCGCAACCTCAAGCAGATGAAGAAGTCCCTGGTGGGGCAACGGGCCTTCGTCGAGCCCCTGCATCCGCTGCTCTGCGATGACCCGGAGTCGGCTGTCCGACTGCTGCGCAAGGCCGGGGCCCGGGAATGGAGCCTGAGACCGGAGGAATGAGGAAGGGCCCCGCCCCGGTGCAGACCGGGGAACGGGGCCCAACTCGCCGTAGCAGAAAGGCGATCAGAAGCGGCGCGTGATCAGTGCCCTCTTCACTTCCTGGATCGCCTTCGTGACCTCGATGCCGCGCGGGCAGGCGTCCGTGCAGTTGAAGGTCGTGCGGCAGCGCCAGACGCCGTCGCGGTCGTTGAGGATCTCCAGGCGCTGCTCGCCCGCCTCGTCACGGCTGTCGAAGATGAAGCGGTGGGCGTTCACGATCGCCGCCGGGCCGAAGTACTGGCCGTCGTTCCAGAAGACCGGGCACGAGGAGGTGCAGGCCGCGCAGAGGATGCACTTCGTGGTGTCGTCGAAGCGCTCGCGGTCCTCGGCCGTCTGGAGACGCTCGCGCGTCGGCTCGTTGGTGTCCTTCGTGATCAGGAAGGGCATCACGTCGCGGTACGCCTGGAAGAACGGCTCCATGTCGACCACGAGGTCCTTCAGGACCGTCAGGCCCTTGATGGGCTCGACCGTGATCGGCTTCTCGGGGTTGATGTCCTTGATCAGCGTCTTGCAGGCCAGACGGTTCTTGCCGTTGATCCGCATCGCGTCCGAGCCGCAGATGCCGTGGGCACAGGAGCGGCGGAAGGTCAGCGAGCCGTCCAGGTCCCACTTGATCTTGTGGAGGGCGTCCAGGACGCGCTCCTTCGGGTCGATCTCCAGCTGGAAGTCTTCCCAGACCGCCTCCGCCGAGACCTCGGCGTTGAACCGGCGCACCCGGATGGTGACCGTGATGTACGGGGAGTCGGCGAAACCGGGCTCGGGCTCGCCGGCCGCGTCCTTCTTGTCCAGAACAGGGGTTGCCATCAGTACTTACGCTCCATCGGCTGGTAGCGGGTCTGGACGACCGGCTTGTAGTCGAGACGGATCGACTCGGCTCCGTCGTCGCCCACCTCGCGGTACGCCATGGTGTGGCGCATGAAGTTGACGTCGTCGCGGTTCGGGTAGTCCTCGCGGTAGTGACCGCCGCGGGACTCCTTGCGGGCCAGCGCGGAGACCGCCATGACCTCGGCGAGGTCCAGCAGGTTGCCGAGCTCGATGGCCTCCAGCAGGTCCGTGTTGAAACGACGGCCCTTGTCCTGGATCGCCACGTTCTTGTAGCGCTCACGCAGCTCGGCGATCTTCTCGACCGCCGTCTTGATCGTCTGCTCGGTGCGGAACACCATCACGTTGGCGTCCATGGTCTCCTGGAGCTCGCGGCGCAGGACCGCCACGCGCTCGGTGCCGGTCGAGTTGCGCAGCGCCTCGACCTGCCCGACGACCAGCGAAGCCGGGTCCTCCGGCAGCTCGACGAAGTCCGCCTTCTGGCTGTACTCCGCCGCCGCGATACCGGCACGGCGGCCGAACACGTTGATGTCCAGCAGCGAGTTCGTGCCCAGACGGTTCGCACCGTGCACCGAGACGCACGCGACCTCGCCGGCCGCGTACAGGCCCGGGACGACGGTGGTGTTGTCCGCCAGGACCTCACCCTCGACGTTCGTCGGGATGCCGCCCATGGCGTAGTGCGCGGTGGGCTGGATCGGGATCGGGTCCGTGTACGGCTCGATACCGAGGTAGGTGCGCGCGAACTCCGTGATGTCCGGGAGCTTGGCGTCCAGCTGCTCCGGCGGGAGGTGCGTGAGGTCGAGGTAGACGTGGTCGCCCTCGGGACCGCAGCCGCGGCCCTCACGGATCTCCGTGTAGATGGAGCGGGACACGACGTCACGGGACGCGAGGTCCTTCATGACCGGCGCGTACTTCTCCATGAAGCGCTCGCCGTCCTTGTTGCGGAGGATGCCGCCCTCACCGCGGGCGCCCTCCGTCAGCAGGATGCCCATGCGCCAGATGCCGGTCGGGTGGAACTGGAAGAACTCCATGTCCTCCAGCGGCAGCCCGCGACGGTAGACGGCGGCCTGGCCGTCACCGGTCAGCGTGTGCGCGTTCGACGTCACCTTGAAGAACTTGCCGCAGCCGCCGGACGCGTAGATCACGGCCTTCGCCTGGAAGACGTGGATCTCGCCGGTCGCCAGCTCGTACGCCACCACACCGGCCGACTTCTTGACGCCGTCGACCTCGGTGATCAGCTGGTCCAGGACGTAGAACTCGTTGAAGAACTCCACGCCCTCCTTCACGCAGTTCTGGTACAGCGTCTGGAGGATCATGTGGCCGGTGCGGTCGGCCGCGTAGCAGGACCGGCGGACCGGGGCCTCGCCGTGGTTGCGGCTGTGACCGCCGAAGCGGCGCTGGTCGATCGTGCCGTTCGGGGTGCGGTTGAACGGCAGGCCCATCTTCTCCAGGTCGAGGACCGAGTCGATGGCCTCCTTCGCCAGGATCTCGGCGGCGTCCTGGTCGACCAGGTAGTCACCGCCCTTGACCGTGTCGAAGGTGTGCCACTCCCAGTTGTCCTCCTCCACGTTGGCCAGCGCGGCGGCCATGCCGCCCTGCGCGGCGCCCGTGTGGGAGCGGGTGGGGTAGAGCTTCGTCAGCACGGCGGTACGGCTGCGCTTCGTCGACTCGATCGCGGCGCGCATGCCGGCGCCGCCGGCGCCGACGATGACGGTGTCGTACTTGTGGATCTTCATCAGGAATTCCTCAGCCCCGTGCCTAGCGGATGTTCGGGTCGAAGGTGAAGATCACCAGCGTGCCCAGCAGGATGGTGAACACCGTCGCCGTGTAGAGCAGGCCCTTGAGCCACAGCCGGGTGTTGGCGCGCTCCGCGTAGTCGTTGATGATCGTGCGCAGGCCGTTGGCGCCGTGCAGCATCGCGAGCCACAGCATCAGCAGGTCCCAGACCTGCCAGAACGGGGAGGCCCAACGGCCGGCCACGAACGCGAAGCCGATCTTCGAGACGCCGCCGTCCAGCACGAGCTGGATCAGCAGGTGCCCGATGACCAGGACGACCAGCACGATGCCGGACAGCCGCATGAACAGCCACGCGGCCATCTCGAAGTTGCCGCGGGTCGAGCGCGGGGTCTTCTTGGTGCGCTTGCGCGGAGCCTCGATCAGGGGCGCCGGGTTGTCGACGCCGTAACCGGAGGAGCCCTCGACGGGGCCGATGCCGGAAGCGGTGGTTTCAGTGGTCGCCATCGGTATCAGCTCCCGAACAGTTCACGAGCGGCGTGGCCGAGGACGGGGTAGATCGCCCCGATCATGAGGACGACCCACAGGCCCACCACGGACCAGAGCATCTGCTTCTGGTAGCGCGGGCCCTTCGACCAGAAGTCGACGGCGATGACGCGCAGGCCGTTGAGCGCGTGGAAGAGGATGGCGGCGACGAGGCCGTACTCCAGGCACGCGACGAGCGGGGTCTTGTACGTGGCTACGACCTTGTCGTAGTCCTCGGGCGAGACGCGGACGAGAGCGGTGTCCAGCACGTGAACGAACAGGAAGAAGAAGATGAGGACGCCGGTGACTCGGTGAGCCACCCAGGACCACATTCCTTCCCGGCCGCGGTACAGCGTTCCAGCCGGCACGGAAGTCCCTCCGGGAGCGGGGATTGGGGCCGCGCCGGCTTGGTCTGTCGGTCGGGCCCGGCCGGGTACGGTCCACCGGCCCCCAGCATGCTATCCAAGCGGTGGCTGAAGCCTTACGGGGGGCCTACCGGTGTGATCGAAGTGGCACGCAGATGGGGTAACCGGGCGGCTAATGAGGTGGTCTGGACTGTTGTGTGCCGGGTGCGGCGCCGTGGGGGCTTGTCGCGCCCACGCGGCGGTAGCCGCACATCGACTACAGCCCCGCGCCCCTTAGGGAAGACACCAGACGGCCTCTCGCGACGCGACGGAGCTCCTCCGCCGCCACCACCCGTTCCTCCTCCGGATCGTTTGTCAATCGTGACCGGATGCCTGCCAGGACGTGGTCCAGGGCCTCGTCGGCGGGCAGGCCGTCCAGGCAGATCACGAAGGCGTGGCCGAAGCGGGCCTCGTACGCGGCGTGGGCCGCGTCCATGGCCATGTGGGCCGGCGAGTAGGCACCCTCCGGGAGCAGCGGGAGCGTCTCGGCCGCGAGGGCCTCGGAGAGGTCCGCGGACGTCAGGTCGTACGCCGCCTCGTCGGAGGCCGCCAGGAGCGCCTCCACGGTCGGGTAGGGGCGGTGGGCCGCGATGCGCTCGGCCCAGCGGAGGCTGCGCAGGCAGTCCAGGAGGAGGCCCCGGGCCTCGGCGGCGGGGGCGATGTTGAAGGCGTCCAGAACCGTGGGCAGGGACGGTATGGCCACTCGGCCAGAAGTGTGTGTGGGCGTCACGTGTGTTTCGGCAGGGGAAGCTGTGAGCGGTGTGACGTCACGTTATCGAGTGTGGACATGACCTGTCCGACGGATGCCCGAATTTCACCCGCAAGGGAGAGTTTCGGAACGTGCGGTGGACGCGCCTTTTCTGCTGAGGCCCTAGCGTGGAGGGTGTGAGCCAGCACAGGAAGCGACCGGAGAAGCAGACGAGGCGGACGAGAGGGCTGATCACCGGAGCGGTCGCCGTGACCGTGGCGGCCGGGGTGGGCCTCGGGCTGTGGACGGGCCACGACGACAGCGCCCCCGCCGGGTCCGCGCAGGCGGAGACGCAGGCGGGAGCCGATCGGCACGCGCCGTCGCAGTCGGCGTCCGCCGCCGCGCCGAGGCAGAACCCGACGCCGAGTCCCACCCGCTCGTACGCGCTGTCCACCACCCCGCGCACCATCCCGGCCGTCCGCGCCCACACCCCGGCGCGCGGCCCCGGCTGGCGGCCCGCCGCCGGGCGGCGGGTGGTCGTGAACGACGCCGGCCTCGCCGACGAGGGGCGGCTCGTCGCCGGTGAGCTGGGGCTGACGTACGCCGGGAAGAAGGACGACGTGCGCGCCGGGGACGTACGACTGGCTCTCGACCACGGTGCCGGGGCGGCCCCGGAGTCGTACCGCATGACCGTGCGCGGCGGGCGGGTCGACATCAGCGGGCCGGACGACGCGGGCGTGTTCTACGGCACCCGCACGCTCAAGCAGGAGGTGCACGGGGGCGGTACGGCCCCGGAGGGCGTCGTACGGGACCAGCCGGCCAAGCCGGTGCGCGGGTTCTCCCTGGACATGGCCCGCAAGAGCTTCACGGCGGGCTGGATCGAGGACCGGGTCAGGGAGCTCGGCGATCTGAAGTACAACCGGCTCCAGCTGCACTTCTCCGACGACCAGGGATTCCGGATCGCGTCCGACTCGCACCCCGAGATCGTCTCCAAGCAGCACCTGACGAAGGCGCAGGTGCGGAAGATCGTCGCGCTCGCGGCGCAGCGGCACATCACCGTCGTACCGGAGATCGACTCGCCCGGGCACCTGGGCGCGGTCATCGCGGCCCACCCCGAGCTCCAGCTGCGCAGCGCGGCCGGGAACGCGCCGCAGGGGACCATCGACATCTCCAAGCCCGCGGCCGCCCAGATCGTCGACGACCTGCTCAAGGAGTACGCCGACCTGTTCCCCGGCTCCGACTGGCATCTCGGCGGGGACGAGTACCGGGCGCTGATGGTGTCGAACCCGGCGGCGACCTACCCCCAGCTCGCCGCCGCCGCCCAGAAGGCCTACGGGGCGGGCGGGACGGTCGCGGACCTGACGACGGGGTGGCTCAACGACCGCGCGGACACCGTCCGGGCCGCGGGCAAGACGCCGCTGGCCTGGAACGACGGCTTCTTCCGGGGTACGTCCGTGCGGCCCGCCGGCGACATCCGGGTCGCCTACTGGACGGGCAAGGAGATCGGCGCCCGGCAGCCGGTGGAGTACCTGAGCGCGGGACGCAAGGTCGTCAACTACAACGACGAGTTCCTCTACTACGTCCTCGGGCAGCCCAACAAGTTCTTCTATCCCAGGGGCCAGCGGATCTACGAGCAGTGGACCCCGCGGGTGGTGCGCGGCACGACGGCCGTCTCCTCGAAGTACGACGGCCAGATCCTCGGCGGGTACTTCGCGGTGTGGTGCGACTTCCCGAACGCGCAGACGCAGGACCAGGTCGCGGCCGGTGTCCGGATGCCGCTGCGGGCGACCGCCCAGAAGCTGTGGGATCCGCGCAAGCCCGCCCTGACCTGGACGCAGTTCAAGGCGCTGGGCGACCGGCTGGGTTGAGCGGCCCGCGATTCGTGGTGGACGTACGGGGCCGGCGGACCGTATGTTCCGCATGCCGCGCGTGAGGCTCTGGGGAGAACCTGCGCGGTCTGCCGCTCATCCACCGCTCGGCTCACTCGCGGCCCAGCTTGTGCAACACCTCGGGGGATCACCATGCTCTGCTCGCGCTGCCATCACTTCGAAGCGGAACCGGACGGTGTCCTGTGCACCGTGTGCGCCACGCCCGCCGGTTTCGCGGCCCCGCCCGGCGCCGGCACGCCCGGAGCGGGCACGCCGAAGGTCTGGCTGCGCTCGCCGGTCGGGCTCGGGTGGGCCACCGTGGCGCTCCTGGGCGTCGCCGCCGCCGTCGACCTCTTCGCCGTCGTCGCGGACTACCTGCGGTACGACGTCACCGGCGACCTCGCCGCGGGGGACAGCGGGGCCGCGGTGCTGGACCGGGCCGACACGTCGGACGTACTGACCGGGCTGGCGGCCGGCGCGCAGCTTGTCGTGCTGCTGGCCTGCGCCGTCGTCTTCGTGATCTGGCTCTGGCGGGTGCGGGTCAACGCCGAGGTGTTCGCCCCGGACGGGCACCGCCAGGCGCGCGGCTGGGTGATCGCGGGCTGGATCGTGCCGTTCGTGAGCCTGTGGTACCCGCGCCGGATCGTGCTCGACGTCTGGGACGCGAGCAGCGTGGGCGACCGGCCGAGGGGACATGCGCTGGTCAACGTCTGGTGGACGCTGTGGCTCCTGACGAACGTCGTCGGGCGGTTCCTCGCCAACCTGGCGGGGGAAGCCGAAACCTCCGCGGAGATCCACGACACCACGCGCCAGCTGCTGTTCGCGGACGCGCTCGACCTCGCCGCCGCCCTGGTCGCCGCCGCGATGGTGCTGCGACTGACCCGGATGCAGGACGAGAAGGCCCGGCGGGGGCCCACGGCGCCTGCCGCGGTCTGACGGAAGGCCGGGGGAGGGCCCACCGTGCCCGCCGCGGTCTGACGGAAGGCCCGGCGGGGACCCACGGTGGCCGCCGCGGTCTGACGGATCTGGTCCGCCCCCTGTGAACCGCCGTACGGATGTGGTGTATTCGGGCCCTAACCGTACCGAGCAGCCGGGGGGACCGGGGATGGGCTACTGGGGTTACTTCGTCGTGGGCCGCTCGGAGCGGCCGCTGGACGGACTGGACGCGCTGGTCGGAGTCGAGGGCCTGGTCCTGCGGGAGTCGGCGCCCGACGGATGGCAGGTCTGGGAGTACGCGAGCGGCGAGGGCGAGGTCGGAAACATGAACTCCCTCGCCCGGGAGACCGGTTCGCCCGCGCTGTTCGGTTACGTCATGGACAGCGCGTCGGTGGTGGTCGAGGCGGCGGGCCCGGAGAGCGGGGGCTGGACGACCTGTCTGGCCCGCGGCGCCATGGCCCGGTATCTCGGGACCGACGACTCCGACGACTCCGACGACTCCGACGACTCCGGCGACTCCCACAGGGACCGACTCGCCCTGGACGACTACTTCCTGGAGCCCGGGGACGCGGCCGCGCGGGCGGTCGCCTGGGCGGCGGAGGCGGGGCACGTGGTGGCCGAGGAACCGCTCCTTGACGTACTGACCTCCGAACCCGACCCGTTGGCCGAAAACCTCTTCTTCCGTATGCTCGACCGACTCGGTGTGGTGCCCCTGTGACACTCCCGGGCCATCGCACGCAGTAAGGGGAAGTGCGGGTTCCGTGAGGGAACGCCGCTCGCGAGGGAGGCGTGGATGAGTCTGGTGGAGCTGATCGGCCAGGCCGACGAGCGCGGGCTGGCGGCCAGCGGGTTGGCTTGTTTGGATCGCTGCGTACCGCTGCTCGGCGGCGACGACGAGGTGCTGCGCCCCCTGTGGGCCGCCCTCGCGACCGACAACGGCCGCCCCGAACAGTGGGCCGAACTTCTGGACCAGGCTCGCGGAAAGCTGGGCGAGGGAGGGGAGTTCGGGTCGGCGGCGGAGGCCGTCCCCGAGGGCGCCGGTGCGGACGAGGCCGTGTCACTGGCCCGGCGGATGTTGGAGGCCGCGCCGGCCGCGCGGTCCGGTGCCGAGCTGCGGGCATGGGCCGACGCCTGCTCGGTCGCCGCGCTGCGGATCCACCAACTGCTCGACCCCCTGAAGGACACCGCCGGCTCGCTCGACGAGCGCCGCGAGGGCCGTACGGAGGGCATGTCGCCCCTCGTCGCCGCCGAACTCCGGCGTCAGATCACCGTCCTGGAACTCCTCGCCGGCCACGGCCCGGCCGGCGTGCGTCCCGCCCTGGAGGTGTCCACGGAGGGCCGCCGGGTACTGCGCGCGGTGGTGTCACGGAGGAGCCGGCGGAAGGGGTGAAGGGACGGAGGGGGGCGGAGAGGGCCGGGAGAGCGGCGAGGCGAGCGCCGGGGCGAGCGCCCTCACGGGAGCAGCCACTTGACGACCGCGTCCCCGTACCGGGCCGTCTGACCGTAGAACGCCGTCAGGTCCCGGTGCGCCGCCGCGAACACCCCCCGCGCCTCCCGCTCGGCACCCGCCCCGCCGTACCTCGGCAGCAACTCCTCGCGGGCGAGCCGCCACAGGGCCTCGAAGTCGGCGGCCCCCAGGTATGACGAGACCTGGTGCGTCCTGGCCGCGGTCAGCAGGAGGAAGGGCGGCTTGTCGTGGTCGGCGGGGTAGACCGGCAGCCCGCCCAGGACCACCTCGGCGCCGGTGTAGAGGAGTTCGTGGTCCAGATAGGACTTGTCCAGCACCTCCTCACGGTGGCGGCCGATGCGTTCGCGTACGGCGTCCCAGTCGTCCTCGAACAGCCGTTGCAACCAGTTGGCGCTGTTGCGCAGGGCCGAGGGCGGCACCGCGCGGAGATGGAAGTAGTCACTCATCAGAGACAGGAGCGCACGGAGGCACCGAAGCGTCACTCCGGCGTCAACCTCGGGAGCGAAAGGGTCCTGTGACCGTCCGAAGGGCGTTGCGGTGAAGGTGCGTCGGTCCTGCGCCGATGTCGCCGAAGCCCCCCGGATCGTGTGACGCGCGGCCCCTTCGGAGCGCTGTCACCCGTGTGACGACTGATGTGACCGCTCATGCGACAGCCCGTTCGACCGCCGACGTGCACACCCACCGGGCCCACCGGCCCGCCGCCGCGGCCAGACCCGTGCGCTGGGCGGCCGACGCGGTGTCCGCCCTGCGTGAGGGTGCCCGGGTCCGGCTCGACTACTCCGCGCAGAGCCTGTGGCGGGTCGACCGGCTCATCGAGGAGATACGCCGGGAGGGGGCGCCGTACGCCGCCGTCGAGACCGTGCTGCGCGGGTTCGGCGCCTACGCCGGTGAGGTCGTGGTCCGTCAGACCGGCGCCGAGTGGTGGACGACCGGCGGCGAGTACTGGGTCCGCACGCCCGACGGCCGCCTCTGGGACCCGGTGGACGAGGCCCGCCGCTGTTTCGTCGGCGACGGCTCACTGCGGCTGCTGTGCCGGGACGCCACGGGTGCCGTACGGCGATGACCACGCCGATCGCCGTCGCCGTCCGGTGAACGACGGCCACGCCGATCCATCCCTGTCGGCGCCGGTGAACGCGGAACGGGCGCCCACTCCCCGAGATGCGGGGGAGTGGGCGCCCGAGCCGGTGAACCGGGTGCCGCGGACGGCTGCTTGTGGACTGCTACTTGACGTAGACCAGGCCGTCCGTGGTGATCGTCGGGCGGCCGCTGGTGCCGACGACCACGATCTTGATCTTGTGCTGGGCGCTGCTCGACCAGGACTTGGTCCAGATCGCCTGGCGGTACTTCGTGGTCGAGGACTTCAGGTCCACGGTCGCGACCTTGGTGCCGTCCACGTAGACGTACGCCTGTCCCGAGGTGGACGCCCGCGAGACCACCCACGCGGCGGACCGGCCGGTGAACGTCCAGGTCAGGCTCGCGTTCTTGGTGCCGCTGGAGTACGACTTCCCGCCGAGGTAGCTGGACGACGAACGGGAGGTCCAGGTACCGGACTTCGTGGCCGAGGTCTCCTGGAGGATCATCGGCGTGAAGGCGGGCGACGAGGTGCGGGTGTTGCCCGCGATGTCGTACGCCGTCATCGACCAGGTGCTCGCCGCACCGGACTTGGCGGTGCGGTTGGAGCTGGTGATGGTCGGGCCGAAGGTGGCCGTCGTCGGGGACGTCAGGCTGACCTGCTTCAGCGCCTGCGCGTCGGTGGCCTTCCAGCCGAGGGTGACCGGGACGGCCGCGGTCTCGACCGTGCCGGTGCGCAGGGTGATCTTCGGGGTGGTGGCGAAGACCGGGGCGGTGGTGTCCGCGACGACCGTCAGCGCGGTGGTCGTTGACTTCTCGTCGGTCTTGCCGGACTGGTGCACCGCCCGCACCGCGACCTTGTGGCTGCCCGCTGCCAGGGTCGTGTTCGCGGACGAGGCCGTGCCCGGGACCGTCGTGACGACGTTGCCGTCGACCAGCAGCTCGAACTTCGAGATCAGCGAACCCGGTGTGGTCGTCGACCACTTCACGGTGATCGCGCCCTTGGTCCAGTACGTCGAGCCGGACAGGGTCGCGCCGGTCAGCGAGGTGACCTTCAGGCCCTGCACCGGGCCGGCCGCCCAGGCGCGGATGGTCGGCAGCTGGCCGTAGAGGCTGTTGCCGGGGCACTCGGTGGCGTAGCCGTCGCGGTGGCCGGAGATCGCGCTGAAGGGGTAGGAGGTGCCGGACGTGAAGCTCGTACCGGCGAGGTTCTTCTGGGTGGCGCCCGCCTTCAGCTGGACCGTCGAGGCGGGGTCGACGCCGTACTGGCCGAGCTTCCAGGCCGCGATCCGGGCGACCGAGGTGAGGGCGGCGTTCGAGGCGCCCGCGGCGGTGTACTCGCCGATGACCGCGATGCCGGCGGACTCACGGTTCCAGCCGTAGGTGTGGGCACCCAGGACCGGCTGGTCGACGCCCCCCTTGCGGCCCTCGAAGATCGTGCCGCACTTGTCGACCAGGAAGTTGTAGCCGAGGTCGTTCCAGCCGTTGCCGTTGGGGGCCGGGGCGGTGTGGTACGCGTAGATGGCCCGCACGATCGACGCCGACTCGGCGCAGGTGTAGTCGTTCGACCCGGCCGTGTGATGGACGAAGACGGCCTTCACGTCTGTGTTGTACTCCGACGGGTCCGGGCTCAGCGACTCGTCGGCGCCCCAGTCGGCGCGCGAGACGATCGGCGGCTCGGGGACGTTGGATGCCGGGCCGGCGGGCGTGGTGGCCGTAGGCGACGGGGCCGAGGGGCTCGGGGTCACGTCCTCCGCGTAGGCCGCCGGCTCGGTCGCGGCGTCGGCTTCGGCGGCGGTCACGCCCGGGTCGACCAGGTTGACCCTGAGACCCGAGGGCAGTCCGGCGCTGGTGGTGCCGTCCTCGTGGACGACCTGGACCTCGACACCGTCCGAGGGGCCCACCCACAGCGGCTCGGACGCGCCGCGCGCCCCGGCCCGCTCGTCGGCGTCCTCCACCGGGTCCGCGTCCGTCTCCAGGTCCTGCCAGGACGTCCACGTGCCCGTGTCGACGCTGCGGGTGCGCACCTGCGCCTTGCCGTCGAGCTTCTTGGTCGCCCCCGTCCAGGAGATACCGAGCAGCGAGAACTGCTTGGTCTCGGTGCGCGGCAGCTCGCGCTCGCCGGTCTCGGGAGCCTTCAGCCCCAGGTTGTAGACCTTCACCGGTCGCTCGGCCGGACCCCCCGCGCCGTCGGTCGACGGACTGGCGACGGCGTAGCCGGCGATGCCGCCGCCTCCCAGAACCACCGCACCGAGCGTCAGCCACGCCCGTCGCTTCATGCTGAGCGGTCTGTACGCACGCCTGTTACGACGACTCACTACCTACCCCACCCCTTGGACTTCCCGGAGTTCCCCTGAACCCGGACACAGAAGTGCCACCTGTCGCACAGGTGGCACTCACACAGCGTCCCAACGATCTCAGACGTCACAGTAGTTGCCCACCGCAACCTCCGGGACCGCTGCGCGACTGTGACACTTCCGTGCGGGCGGACGCTGTTGACCATGGGAGACATGGGCAAGGGCGAGCCCGCAGAACGTGTGGAATCGCCACGAACCGGTACGGACAGGAAAGTTCTTGGGCCAGGGAGGGGAACCCCGCCGCGCGCAGGCGTACGACGGGGAACTGGGCGCGGCCGTCGCGCGGGCCCAGGAGGGCGACGAGGCCGCGTTCGCGGTCGCCTACCGGTTGGTGCAGCCCGGACTGCTCGGATATCTGCGCGGGCTGGTCGGCGACGACGCCGAGGACGTGGCGTCCGACGCCTGGCTGGAGATCGCCCGGGACCTCGGGCGGTTCCGGGGCGACGGGGCCGGGTTCCGCGGCTGGAGCGCGACCATCGCCCGGCACCGGGCCCTGGACCATCTGCGCCGGCAGAAGGTACGGCCCCGGTCGTCCGCGCTGGAGCAGGACATGCTGGACCTGCCCGGCCCGCACAGCACCCACGACCAGGCGCTGGAGTCCCTCTCCACCGAGTACGCCCTCGACCTGGTCCGGGCACTTCCGCGCGACCAGGCCGAGGCGGTCCTGCTCCGGGTCGTCGTCGGCCTCGACGGCCCGGCCGCCGCCCGCGTCCTCGGCAAGCGCCCCGGCGCGGTGCGCACCGCGGCCTACCGGGGCCTGAAGCGGCTGGCGCAGCTGGTCGGCGCCGAGAGTGTGACGGATGAACGCCCCCGGACGCTGGGGGAGTCGACATGACAGGCGAGCACGGCACGGCGGACGGGAACGGACACGGCATGGGTGACGAGCGGCCGTACGGCGAGACGTCGCCCGCGCCCGAGCCGTCGTACGGGAACGCCGCGTTTCCGGCGAAGGGGGCCCAGGGCGAGGCCGTCTTCCTGCCGAGGGGAGCACACGGTGATGCCGCCTTCGAGCCGAAGGTGTCGTACGACCATGGCCGGCTCGAGGCGGTGCTCGGGGCGGCGCTTCTCGGCGCGAAGGAGGACGGCGAGGCCGAGCGGCGGGCCGTCGACGCCTTCCGGGTGGCCCGGGACACCGGGGCGCACCGGGCGCGGACCCGGCGACGGGACGACTGGCGGCCCCGTCCGCAGCGGCGGTGGGGACGGTCGTGGAAGGCGACGCTCTCCGTCCTGCTCGCGAGTCTCACCCTCGGCGGTGTCGCCTACGCGGCGATCGGCGCGGGTGGCCACGGCCCGGCCAAGGGTGCGGCGCGCGACGAGGGCGTACGTCCGAGCGTCACCACCAGCGCCCCGGCCCCGTCGCCGACCGCCCCCCGGTCCTCGGCGCCCGCCCCCGCCGACCGTCCGGCCACCGCGAAGGACACCCTGGCCCACTGCCGGGCGTACGAGAAGCTCCGGGGCCGCGGCAGGGCGCTGAACTCGACGGCGTACCGGCGGCTCGTCGCGGCGGCCGGTGGCGAGGACAACGTCAGCGCCTACTGCGCCGCGCTGACGGAACTGGCGACGGATGCCGCGGACGTGAAGCCGGGTAAGCGGAAGGGGCAGGCGACCGCCGGGTCGAACGCGGACAAGAACAAGTCCAAGAAGCACTGACGACGGCGGTTGCCGAGCAGCTTCGCCTCCAGCCAGTGAAAGGGGCGCTCATGCACTGAGTGTCCGGCCGCGCACCGCCTCCCGCAGCTCCGTCACGAACCGCCGCCCCACGGGCAGGAGTTCGCCGCTTTCGAGGAGCGTGCCGGCGGCGGTCTCGGTGTGCTCCCGCCAGGTGGCGTACTCGCGTCGAGCACGCTCGCCCCCCGTTCCGGCAGCGAGTTCGGTGCGCCAGAAGTCCGTCACGCCCAGATGCGCGTACGTGCCTTGGAGGAGCGCTCCGGCGGGCCGGAGATCGGGCCGCCACGGAGCGTGGTACCGGGCGCTCGTCGGAGGGCCGTGCAGGGGCAACAGGTCGATTAGGGCGCCGAGTTGGACGTGCAGGAATTCGTGCACGAGGGTCAGTGCGAGCAGCACCGGGTCGTCGGGGAGGGACGCGGCGATGGCGCCGAAAGCGCGGCGGGCCGCTGAACTGACCTCGGTGCCGTCCGGGTTGGGGAGCAGCGGAACCAGCGTGCTCAGACCGGCGGCGATGGCCTCCGCGTGCCAAGGGTGCCGGCGCACGAGCACGGTCCAGGCGGCACCCAGGGCCTGCGTCCACTCCTCAGTCTGCTCCGCGGTGAGCGGTGCGGCGAGTTCGTGACCGTGCGCCTCACGGAAGGGGCCCTGGTCGGCGAGCCGCAGGTCCAGTTCCCTGCCGTCACAGTCGGCCGTGACGCGCTGCCATGCCCGCCGGCCAGGGTCCGCCGTCACCTGCTCCAACCACCTCAGGTCGGCGGGCAGCCCCTGCTCCAGCGCGGTGAGGGTCCGGGTCAGCCCCTCGTCCAGGTAGGGATACAGCATGACCTCGCGCCAAGCGGCGCGGTCCCGCCGGTTCAGTTCGAGGAGGCCGCGGTAGGCCGCTTCGGCGGTGCGCTCCTCAGACAGGCCCTCGGCGGTCTGCCGCAGGGCCCGCAGCATCAGCATGCGCTTGCTGAGCTGTCCACCCCGGAGCAGGTTCACGGCCGTCACGCCGCCTCGGCCCCGGGCCAGAGCTTCGAAGACGGGGGCCGGCACGGTGTGCTGGACCAGCGCCTGACCAGGGCCCGGTGCGCCACCTCGCCGATCCGTCGCCGTACTCATCGGGAGGCCTTCCCCTGGGGTGCCGTCAGTTCGGCCACGTCCCGGCGCAGCCGGGCACCGATGTGGTCGACCAGAACAGCCAGGTCCGCGCAGTACACGGAGGGCGCCGAGAAGACCGGGGCGGCCCCGGGGAAGTACCGGTGGGCGTACAGGCCCCCACCGCAGACACGGGACCGGACGCAGGAGCGGCAGACCGGACCGAGCCCGGTGAACCCGCGCTGCCTGGCCCGGAACGCCGGATGCGCGGCGGCGTCGGCGAAGGTGTCGCGGGACACGTGCAACCCGGTCTCGGGTGCCCCCGGGTAGCTCACCTTCAATGAGTCGGCCTGTTCGATCGCCCCGTCGGTCTCCACGACGACGAGGTCGACGGGGGCCAGCCCGACCATCTCGCTGCGCGCGGTGCCGCCGAGCAGCAGTGCCATGATCTCCTCGAACAGCCGGATGCCGGTCTCCCGGCGAGGGGCGCCGTACCAGCGGTCGAAGACCGCGCACAGCCAGTCGGCGTACGGGGTGGGTCGCGTACCGGTGCCCGGTGCGGGCGGCGCCGACGGTGGAGTCGTCCGGGTGGCGAGGCCGGGCGGCGGGGACTGCCAGGTCGCGTGCGGAAGCAGGAGGTCCAGCCGCGGAGGGTTGAAGTCCAGGAGCGCGTTGTACGTCTCCAGCGGATCGGTGGTGGGATCGACCACGCACAACAAGCCGGCGAACAGGTGCTGGTGAGCCGGGTCCGTCAGCAGTTCCAGTGCTCGGGCGGTGGCGGCATGACTGCCCTGTCCGTCGGCCCGTCGCCGGTGCCGGTCGTGTGCGGCCGGGGTGCCGTCCAGGCTCACCCCGATCCGTACTCCGTGACGATCGAGGACGGGGAGCAGCCCGGGGTCCTCGGCGAGCCGGATCCCGTTGGTCTGCATCGTGAACCGAGGTGCGGCGACCCCTGCCAAAGTCTCTGTCACCATCCCGAGGAGGTCCTCCAGGCGGTGTGCGCCGACCAGAAGCGGCTCACCGCCATGGAGCACCACGTGCACCTCGGACAGGCCTTGTTCCCCGGCGTGTTCGGCCATCAGCCGTGCGGCCCGGCGCACCGTTTCCGGAGCCATGATCCTCGGTCGTTGCCGCCAACTCTGGTCGGCGGCCTCGTACATGTAGCAGTAGGTGCACGCCAGGTTGCACCTGCTGTGGATCTTCAGCAGGAACTGCCGGAAGGGCACGGACTGTTGCCCGGCGTTCGGTGCGACGGGCGGAGCGCTGGTGGCGGACATCGGCTTCGATCGCTCTGGTATGGCGGCGGAGGAAAGAGGCCATCATAGGTATCCCATGAGTGCGAGTGACTCCTGGGGCGGATGACGTCAACTGATTAGGTAGTGGGCGGTTCGATGTCCGAATCGAGCCGATTTCCGGACAGTATCGTCCGGGTCGTGGGATGGTCCTCGCCCAGCTTCTCCCGGGCCCTTCGCGCAGCCTCCGCCACCAGCTGCTCCGCCTCCTCGGTCTGCCCGAGCGCGCCCAGGCTCAGCCCCAGGTTGGAGGTGATGCTGATGGTGTCGTAGTGGTCGGCTCCCAGGATGTCGAGGAAGTACCGGCGCGCCCGCCGGTCCCACCCGGACGCCTCTTCCACATCGCCGGACAGGATGAGGTCGTTCGCGTGATTGACCATGCAACTGAGGCTGTACGGGTGACTTTCCCCGACGATCCGCATCATTTTGTGGAGAGCCTCGTGGGACAACTCGCGTGCGGAGTCCGGACTGCCGGTCAACCGCCGGTACACCGAGAGGTTGGTCGAACAGCCAAGGGTGACGGGATGTTCCGCGCCCAGGTAGGTGCTGTAGCGGTCCCTCGCCCGTTCGGACAGCTGCCGTGCCCGCTCCGGCTCGCCGAGCGCCGCCAGGTCACAGGCGAGACCGACGGCCGCGGCGAGGGTGTCCGCGTGTTCCGTGCCGTGCGCCTCGACGTAGCGGGAGTGGATGTCCTCGTCGATCTTTCGTGCCTGTTCGTAGTCGCCGGCCCGGCGCAGTGCCACGGCGAGGTTGCGGCGGATGCGCAGCGTCTCCGTGTGGGTGTCGCCGAGGGTCTGCTCCAGTAACTGGACGGTCGTGCGCAGAAGTTCCAGGGCATCCCGCAGATTGCCCGTCTCGCGCAGGTCCCGGGCGTAGTTACTGCCGAACTGCAGGGAGTAGAAGTTGTCCCGGCCGCGAGCCTCGGTCTGCTGTCGGTAGGCGTGTTCATGGAGGGTCAGGGCTGCCCGGCGATCACCCGCGAGGTACTCCGACATACCGAGGTTGTTGGTGTACATGAGGGTGCGTGGGTGGTCGTCACCCAGTGTCCGCAGGGCTCCGTCTAGGGTCTGACGGTCGAGTTCCCGTGCTTCCAGGTAGCGGCCCAGCGCGCGCAGGTCGGCGGCCACGTTCCCGGCGGCCGCGAGCGTGTGCGCGTAGTCCGGGCCCTTGGTGCGTTGGAACCGCTCGAAGGTGTCGAGGTCGGTCTCGTACGCCTTCCCCAGTTGCCCCTTCGAGCGCAGGACGTTGCCGAGCTGGATGCGCAGCATCAGGGTCTGCGGGTCGTCGGGGTGTCCGATGCCGCACGCCTCCCAGCGTTTCAGTGTGCGTTCCGCGAGTTCCTGCGCGTCGGTGTGCAGCCCCCGCTTCCACAGGTAGCGCACGGAATCGGTGACCCATTTGCGCACCTCGGGGTCCGGGCTCTCTGCGGCCAGGCTGGGCCGCAGATGGGGCAGGAGCTCTGCATAGCGGTCCCAGTCGCCGGGGACGTCGGGGTCGCCCGGGGCGGCGTCCACCAGGGCAGCGTGCACCACATCGCGCGCCTGCAGTTTGCGCTCGTCGTCGACCTGTTCGCTGATGACCGCCTGGACCAGCCGGTGCACCGTGAGGGTCTCGCTGCTTTGGTCGCTCTTGGCGAGGCCGAACCGGTTGATCGCCCGTACGAGTTGGGCGACGGCCATCTCGTCGCGTGGTTCACCCGTGGGCAGCGTCAGCGCCTTGGTGACGGCCTTGCTGTAGAGAAGCCGCAAGGGGATGGGATCAGGGCCGAAGAAGGAGCAGATCTCCAGCATCTCGGCCGCCGCCTGGTTGACCCTGCGTAGTTCGTCCAGGGCCAGCCGCCAGGTCGCCGCGGCGGAGTGGGGATAGTCCCGCGTCGGCAGCTGGGTGCTCTGCAACACCTCGGTGAGGCGGTCCTTGAGCAGGGCCAGATAGGTGGCCACCGGCATGCTGCTCTCGCTCAGCCAGACCGCTGCCTGGGCAACGGCCAGCGGCAGGTCGCCCAGTTCCCTGGCCACCGCCTCGGCGTCGGAGGCCGTGAGCCCGGTGTTGAGGCGGTGCAGCAGGTCCGTGCTCTCCTGACGCTGGAACACTTCGACCTCGACCAGCCCCGCGTCGTTCACCCAGGTCCGGTCCCGGGAGCTGAGCAGGACGTGTCCGCCGGGCGGCCCGGTCGGGATGAACTCTGCCAGTTGTTCGGGACGTCCTGCGTTGTCATACACCAGGAGCCAGCGGTCGAAGGGCTCACCACGGCGCAGTGCCCTCAGTACCGACTCCGCCGTGCTCGTCATGTCCTCGCCGACCTCAAGGCCGAGGCGCGGCGCGAGATCGGCCAGGGCCGGACGGATCAGACCGGGCTGTGCGGCGGTGACCCACCAAACTACGTCATATGCTGCTTTAAACCTATGTGCATATTCCTGTGCGATTTGCGTCTTTCCTACACCTCCCAGCCCGTAGAGGACCTGCGTCGTGCTGCCGGAGGTGAAGCCGTTGCGCAGGCTCTCCAACAGAAAGCCCCTGCCCGTGAAGGAGACGTTCCTGGAAGGGACGCGCTGCACCGTTGGGGACGTACCGGGGAACGGCGGTGCGGGCGTGCCGGTGGCCGGCAAGACAGTGCCCGGAACGCGGGTGCGACGGACCGGGCCCACGACGGAGAGCAGATGGGCTTCCGCCTCCTCGGGAGTGCAGTGGGTGAGGTCGGCGGCGAACCGCCCCCTGAAGGGGTCCCGGGCCGTGGTCTCGAACTCCTGGACGCGTACCGCCAGCAGCGACCCGTCGGCGCTCTCCTGGCCTCTCAGCTGGGTCCAGATGTCCCGGGCGCGCCGCTGCACCATGTACTCGGGGGAGAGCAGGGCCAGCAGCCTGCCCCGTCCCTTCACCACGGGGGCGACCTCGGGCAGCGTCCCGGTGCTCGGTTCGGCGGTGCTGTGCAGCGAGACCTGATACCCGGCGCCTTCCATGCGGGCCGCGACCCATTCGGCCCACATGCGGTCGGCCGGAGCGTAGCTGACGTGGATGCGCGGCCATGACGTCCGGGGGTCGAGGTACGCGGCGCGCATCACCAGCCGGTCCTCCTCCGGGTGGGGGACGAGGGACCGCACCCGGCCGTCGGTGATCCACCCGGTGAGCCGCTCGAAGGCCGCCAGCAGGTTGCCGGGCTGGGCGGGCCGGTCTCGGACCGTGGCGGGGATCTCGGCGTACGCGTAGTACTTCTTGTAGGGGATCTCGACCTCTCCCCAGTACTGGTCGTGCTCCGAGTCCTCCAGCCACGACAGGAACGGTCCGAACTCGGCACGGGCCAGGTCCCGGCCCCATTCGAGCAGTTCCTGCTCCCCGTCCTCGACGCGCATGGGAACGGGGAGGATACGCACCGGATGGCGCACCTCCGCTGCCACGGACTGTGCGACGTCCAGGCCGCCCTCGATGCTCTGGTGGTTCAGGACGAAGCCGTCGACCAGGACGTCCGGCATCAGCGTCGTACAGATCCCCGAGATGTCGCTGACGCCCGTGCGGCTGTCGATGAGGACGTAGTCGTACGAGGCCTTCATCTCCTCCCGAAGCACCTGGAGGAAGGAGCCGCCGCCCAGACGCTCGTAGAACGCGCGCCAGTTGAAACTGGTGACGTCCGCGGAGTACGAGGGGGACATCCGTCCCGCGGGCAGGAAGTCGAGCCGGCCGCCCGCCGGGAACCGCAGGTCAAGGCCGGTGGTGCGAGGGCCCAGGCGGGCGTGGGAACGAAGCTCGTCCTCGCTCATGACGGTGGTCCCGGCACCGGGTTCCAGCGGCCCGGGGCGCATGACCTGTCCGACGAAGGAGTTCACCATGTTGATAAGGCCGTCGGTGTCCCGCAGCTTCGGATCGAGGAGGAAGGGGCGCAGATAGCGGTGCAGTCCGGGAGCTTCCAGGTCCCAGTCGACCAGCAGCACCCGCTTGCCGTTGCTAGCCATGATCCAACCGACGTTGACCAGGGCCATCGTGCGGCCGGTGCCACCTTTGTAGGAGTAGAAGGTGACGATCCGGCCGGTTTCCTGAGCCTGGGCCTCAGTGCTCATTGTCCTGATCCTTCTGCAGGTGCGAACGGACCCTCCGGCTCGGTCGGGTCGTCGGCACGGGACGGAGGGGGATACGGGACGCTGAGTCCCGGCATGGGCGGTGCCGACGGTCCGGCGGGCAGCCGGCGCGGGACGGCCTTCTCCATGAGGCGGTTCTGTGCCACGACCACCATGCGGGCCAGCCGGTCCTCGAACCGTTGGCGTTCGACCTGGACCTGGAACAACGGGTCGTAGGGGTCGTTGCGTCGCATCCAGTTGCGTCTGAAGACCTGCTGGAGGTCGGCCCACAGCTTCTCGTCACCGGATTCCTCGTCCGTCTCATGACAAGGGACGAGCACTCCGGTGACGGGGTGGTTCTCTCGGTCGTAGTCGGACAGCGCAGTGCGGTACCGGCCCTCCCTGGCGGCCCACGCGTCGACCAGCAGCACGGAGGTCTGGTTGTTGTACATGGCCTCCTCGAGCTTCTCGCCGAGACCACCGTCGACGACCTCAAGGGTGCTCGTGCACCCCTCGTCGATAATCACGCGTTGAGCTCGGTAGGCCACGGTGGGATGGACCGGAGGGTGGTACGGGGTCCAGTCGAGCGGTGAGGGCCCGTAGTACTCGCGCCGCTGCCGGCCTTCAGGCAGGGGGTCGGTGACACCGGCGGCGATGAAGACCCGGACGTGACCCGTGGTCCGGCTGCCCGGTCCCGCGGGCTCCCGTCCCTCGAAGGGGCTGCGCACAGTGCCCAGGTCGAGACCCTGCGCACGAGGCAACCGGAAGAGATCGGCCACGTGCTGCACCCTCTTCGCCACGAGCTCCAGGACGGCACGGTAGGCCCGGCCCCCCGGGGCGGAACGCAGCAGCCCCATCAGGCCCTGCTCCAGGTACTCCTGGCCCATCGCCGGTTCGAAGTACTGATACCTGCTGATCTCCGGCGGCATCGCCTGGTGCAGGGGGACCCACAGGATCGGTATGAGGGCTGGCACCTCGATGTCCGTCTGCTCGCGGTACTTCAGCACCCGGGATTCGAAGGCGGCCCACTCCTTGCCGCAGTACAGGCTGTTGACGTACGCAGGGGAACACAGGGCCACCATGGCCCGGCAGTGCCCGATCTCGCTGCCGAGCGTGCTCTCCCAGTCCATGCCCAGGCCGATGCGCTCGACATCGAGAAACGGCTGCTGACCACTGACGTCCGCGCCCAGACGAGCCAGTTCCTCGACCAGGTCGTCGTAGAAACGGCCCACGAACGCGCTTCCACGGTCGTCCCGGCGCGCGTAGCTGAGGAAAAAGTACGGCTCTCGCTCCAAAGCACCCCCCGGCTGCCGTATGCGGCCGCAGGCGTCTCACCGCGCCTTGAGCCGGGATACGTGCGTGGCAACGTGATACCCCGATCGGCCGGGGCTCAACTCACAGTGGCAGGACGGATCGTACTTGGCCGAAAGGTGGCGCGGAGGTGCTGTCGGCGTTCAGAGAAGGGCCGAGGTGAACGCGGCGCAGCTCTCGCCCGACGGGAACCGCACATCGTAGAGCACCCGGGCCAGAGCGGTGTCCGGCAGGTTCTCCAGTGCGTCCATGGACAGGTCGGTGATGTCCACCAGGTCCGAGACGTACTCGGAGTCGCTCTCTGTCAGCACCTGCAGTGCCTTTCTACCTCGCACGTGCCACGCCAGGGCAGCGGGCGACGGGACAGAGCCTAGTGGCAGAGCGGCTCTATAGCGCACCAGGGGAAGCCAGGAGTCGGAACGACATCCCCCGCGGAGACGGCCGAGGCCGCCACCCCCCACAGGAGAGGCCCCGGCCGTCGCGCGGCACGGGCCGCGCGGCGGCCCGTACTCTCTACAGCGCCGCGGGTGCGGTTTGTGTCACACCCCGCCCCGGATCACGAGGTCGTTGCTTTTTGTACGGACATGGACGAGCAGCGGTTTCAGGTCGTAACGTGCCTTTCGCGCCGGGCGCGGATGTTGAATGATCAAACGTGACTCTCGAACGATCACCACCACCCTCGACGGCTCGAAGCGACGACCATCGATCGCGACCACGTATTGAGGACTCACGGGTGCTGGGGGACGACGCGGAGCTGACCGCCGCGGTGCGTGCGGCGCAGGACGGGGACGAGACCGCGTTCCGTACTGTGTACCGCACCGTGCACCCGCGGCTGCTCGGATACGTCCGGACACTGGTCGGCGATCCGGACGCCGAGGACGTGGCCTCCGAGGCCTGGCTCCAGATAGCCCGTGACCTGGACCGCTTCGACGGCGACGCGGACCGCTTCCGCGGCTGGGCCGCCCGGATAGCCCGCAACCGCGCCCTGGACCACATACGGATGCGCGGCCGACGCCCCGCCATCGGCGGCGACGAGACCGAACTGACCGGCAAGCCCGCCGAGTCGGACACCGCGGGTGAGGCCATCGAGGCGCTCGCCACCGGCACCACCCTCTCGCTCATCGCCCGGCTGCCCCAGGACCAGGCCGAGGCCGTGGTGCTGCGGGTGGTGGTCGGCCTGGACGCCAAGACCGCCGCCGAGACCCTGGGCAAGCGTCCGGGCGCCGTACGGACCGCCGCGCACCGGGGTCTGAAACGGCTCGCCGAACTCCTCGACGCGGATCCGGAATCCCCCGGCGCGCTCGATGCCCTGCCGCCCCAGCGAGAACCGCGGGACCGTGCGGTGACGTCCGCGACTGTGACGCATATGCGCCCGCGGACGCAGAAGGACATGTGATGGCCGACGAGAGCTACAGGTGGCTGGACCTCGAGACAGCGGAGCGTTTGCTGCGCGGCGAGTCACTGGAAGCTGTCGACGAGACCACCCGCGACCAGGCCGAACTCCTCGCGCGGACCCTCGCCGCACTGACCGCGGAACCCCCGCCGACCAGCACCGAACTGCCCGGCGAGGAGGCCGCGTTGGCCGCCTTCCGCAAGGCGCGCGCTGACCGTGCGGACGGCTGGGAGAGCCCTGCCGTGCTCAGCCGGCCCCAGGGCGGAGGCGATCCCGCCGACCCCCTCGACGCCGGTCTCGTACGCATCGGCGCCCCCGGCCCGAAGGCCGCGCCTCCCCGCCGGCGCCGCCCCGCGCACTTCGGACTGGCCGCCGTGCTGGCCGCCGGGGTGGTGGGCGGAGCCGCGGTCGTGGCCGGAACCGGAGCCCTGGCGCCGTCCGGCAACGACGAACCGGAGCCCGGCGCGTCGGTGTCCGCGGACGCCTCACCGACCCGTCCGCTCGGATCTCCTTCGCCCCGGTCCCCCGAGGTCTCGCCCTCGCCCGAGGGGTCCCCGTCCGGCGAGGCCGGTTCGCGCGACACCGCCCGCGGCAACACCGGCACGGCCCACGGCGACTGGAGATCCGCGCTCTCCTCCTGCCGTGACCTGAGCGACGGCAAGAAGCTGAACCCGCACCGCAAGCGCTCGCTGGAAGGCGCGGCGGGCGGCTCGCCGAGGGTGTGGACGTTCTGCAAGGGCGTCCTGTCCGAGGGCGGCCCCCACGCAGGCTCCGACGACCGCAAGGGCGGCGGCCGGGGCGGGCCCGGCGGCAAGGACGACGAGAAGAACGACAGCAAGAACGACAGCAAGAACGACAACGGGCACAACAACAAGCACGGCGGGAAGCACAGGAACGGCTGGGGCAAAGGCAACGGGAACGGGAACGGGAACGGCAACGGCAACGGACAGGGCGATCAGGACGGCGATCAGGACGGTCCGGACGACGGTCAGTTCATGGCACCCCACGGCGGCGCCACCCACCCCGCCTCCCTCTCCCCGACGCCCGGCCCGAGCGGGGAAACGATGTCACCGAGCCCCGGCCCGGACCCGGAGCCGAGCCCGTCGTACAGCGCGCTCTGACCCTGCCCAACCCGCTGACCTGCATCTTTCGCACCCGCCGCGGCCCCTGTCGCGGTGGGTGTGACGTTTTCGGACGCCGTGGCGCAGTAATGAGTGAGCCGACTGGTCATCGGCCGTCGCACAGAGCCGGGGTTCCCCCCGTACCTACGGCTCGTGCACCTGGCGCGGGCGGGACACGTTCCCCCGGTCCCGTCCGCGCCCCTTAACTCCTCGCGCTCACCAGTGGACGACGACCTTGTCGCCGTTCCGCACCTGGGCGAACAGGCTCGCGATCGCCCCCTCGTCCCGCACGTTGACGCAGCCGTGCGAGCCGCCCGCGTAGCCATGGGCCGCGAAGTCGGCCGAATAGTGCACCGCCTGGCCGCCGCTGAAGAACATGGCGTAGGGCATGGGGGAGTCGTAGAGCGTCGACACATGGTGGCGTGACTTCCAGTAGACACGGAACACACCCTCCCGGGTCGGGGTGCCCACCGAGCCGAAACGGACCGACACGGTCGTCAGCGTGCGGCCGTCGATCATCCAGCGCAGGGTCCGGCTCGTCTTGCTGATGCACAGCACCCGCCCGGTCAGACAGCGCGGGTCCGGGGCGTCGGCCGGCTGCCCGCCCATCAGGTACAGCTCCCACTTGCCCGGTTCGTGGGTCATGGCCTTCAGCCGCTTCCAGGTGACCGTGTCGGTCCGCCCGGTCCTCGGCAGCCCGCGCTTGCCCTGGAACCCCTTCACCGCCCGCTCGGTGAGATCGTCGTACGACCCCGTCGGGCCGTCGTAGAGCCAGGCGACCTGCCGCAGCCGGGCCTGGAGTTCCCGCACACCGGGCCCGGTGTCGCCGCGCGACCACAGCACGGGGCCGGACGCGGCGGAGGTGCTCGGCGGTGTCGCGCCGGGCTTGGGGTCCTGCGCCGACGGTGTCGCGCCGGGGCCGGGGTCCTGCGCCGGCGGGGTGCTGCGCTTCGGCACCTCGATCCGCACGGGGAGGTGTCGCTTGCCGTCGCCGCCGTCCTCGCCGCTGCCCTGCACCGTGCAGCCGCAGGCCATCGCCAGGACCAGCAGTGCCGCGAACCCTCGCCCCATGCCCGTAGTACGCATCCGGACCCCCAGCCGTCTCACCGACATCCCCTCGATGTCTCCCCCCACTCGCCCCCCGACGAACGACCCCTCACCCCTCGACGAACGATCCGTCGCCCACCGACGAACGCCCCGTTCGCCCCCGACGAACGACCCGGCCCGTTTCCCCCGGCTCGCGCAGCACCCGGCGGCGATCCCCGCGCCACCGCAATACCGTGGTGGGCATGACGCGTGAGTCGGAGTCCGGACTGCCCATCGAACCCGTCTACGGTCCCGAGGCCCTGCACGGCTGGGATCCCGCGGAGAAGCTGGGTGCGCCGGGCGCGTACCCCTTCACGCGGGGCGTGTACCCGTCGATGTACACCGGCCGCCCCTGGACCATGCGCCAGTACGCCGGTTTCGGGACAGCCGTGGAGTCCAACGCCCGCTACCGGCAGCTGATCGCCCACGGCACCACGGGCCTGTCGGTCGCCTTCGACCTGCCCACCCAGATGGGCCACGACTCGGACGCCCCGATCGCGCACGGCGAGGTCGGCAAGGTGGGCGTGGCGATCGACTCGATCGACGACATGCGGGTGCTGTTCGGCGGGATCCCGCTGGGAGAGGTGTCGACGTCGATGACGATCAACGCCCCCGCCGCCCTCCTCCTGCTCCTGTACCAACTGGTCGCGGAGGAACAGGGCGTCCCGGCCGACAGGCTCACCGGCACGATCCAGAACGACGTGCTGAAGGAGTACATCGCGCGCGGCACCTACATCTTCCCGCCGAAGCCCTCCCTTCGCCTGACCGCGGACATCTTCAAGTACTGCCGGGCCGAGATCCCGAGGTGGAACACGATCTCGATCTCCGGCTACCACATGGCGGAGGCGGGTGCCTCGCCCGCGCAGGAGATCGCCTTCACCCTCGCCGACGGCATCGAGTACGTCCGCACGGCGGTCGCGGCGGGCATGGACGTCGACGACTTCGCCCCCCGCCTGTCCTTCTTCTTCGTCGCCCGTACGACGCTTCTGGAGGAGGTGGCCAAGTTCCGTGCCGCCCGCCGGATCTGGGCGCGGGTGATGCGGGAGGAGTTCGGCGCGAAGAACCCGAAGTCGCTGATGCTGCGCTTCCACACGCAGACCGCGGGCGTCCAGCTGACCGCCCAGCAGCCGGAGGTGAACCTGGTCCGGGTCGCGGTGCAGGGTCTCGCGGCCGTCCTCGGCGGCACCCAGTCCCTGCACACCAACTCCTTCGACGAGGCCATCGCCCTGCCGACGGACAAGTCCGCCCGCCTCGCCCTGCGCACCCAGCAGGTGCTGGCCCACGAGACGGACGTGACCGCGACGGTCGACCCCTTCGCCGGGTCCTACGTCGTCGAGCGGATGACCGACGACGTGGAGGCGGCCGCGCTGGACCTGATGCGGAAGGTCGAGGACCTCGGCGGCGCGGTCGCCGCGATCGAACACGGCTTCCAGAAGAACGAGATCGAACGCAACGCCTACCGCATCGCCCAGGAGACCGACTCGGGCGAGCGGGTCGTGGTCGGCGTCAACCGCTTCCAGCTCGACGAGGAGGAGCCGTACGAGCCCCTCCGGGTCGACCCCGCCATCGAGTCCCAGCAGACCGAGCGCCTCGCCCGGCTCCGCGCCGAACGCGACGGCGCCGCCGTGGACGCCGCCCTGGCCGCCCTCAAGAAGGCCGCCGAGGGCGAGGACAACGTCCTGTACCCCATGAAGAACGCCCTCAGGGCCCGGGCGACGGTCGGCGAGGTGTGCGGCGCCCTGCGCGAGGTGTGGGGCACGTACGTTCCTTCGGACGCGTTCTGAGTGCGACACTCGTCTGCATGTTCGGTGTCATCGACCTCCCCACCTACCTGGCAGGCCTCGTCCTGATCGTGCTGCTGCCCGGGCCCAACTCGCTCTACGTCGTCTCCGTCGCCGCCCGGCGGGGCGTACGGGCCGGTTACACCGCCGCGGCCGGGGTGTGGTGCGGGGACACCGTGCTGATGACGCTGTCCGCGGCCGGGGTGGCCTCGCTGCTCCAGGCCAACGCCGTGCTGTTCGGGATCGTGAAGTACGCCGGGGCCGGGTATCTGACCTGGCTCGCGGTCGGGATGCTGCGGGCCGCGTGGGGGATGTGGCGGAGCCGCCGGTCACCGGTTGCCGACGCGGAGGCCGCCGCCGAGGGTCCGGCCGAGCGGCCGTACCGCAAGGCCCTGGTGATCAGCCTGTTCAACCCCAAGGCGATCCTGTTCTTCATCGCCTTCTTCGTGCAGTTCGTGGACCCGGCCTACGCGTATCCGGCCGTCTCCTTCGTGGTGCTCGGGGCGTTCGCCCAGGTGGCCAGCTTCCTGTACCTCACCGTGCTGATATTCAGCGGGACGAAGCTGGCGGAGGCCTTCCGCCGCAGGCGGCTGCTGTCGGCCGGGGCGACGTCCGCCGCGGGCGCGCTGTTCCTGGGGTTCGCGGTGAAGCTGTCGCTCGCTAGCGCGTGATCAGCCGCCGGACGTAGTCGGTCAGCGTGCCGGTGTCCTCGCCCGCCCAGCCCACATAGCCGTCCGGACGGACCAGGAACAGCCCCTTGCCGTACGACGGCTGCTCCTCGCCCGTGACCACCCGCACCGCTTCCGGCAGTGCGGGCGCCTCGGTCCCGACGGCCACCAGCGTCCAGTGCGGGCCCCGGAACGCGTCGAAGAGCCGGGTGCCGTCGAGCTTGCCGTCGGGGGCGCGGTCGCCCGCGCGGAGCCCCGTCACCGCCGTACGGGTCTCCTCGGTGAGGGACGACTCCCGGTACCCCAGGTTCAGCTGCCGGGTGGCGTCCCCACGGCGGACCTCCCCGCGGTGCACGCCCGTCGAGATGCCGAGCATGTGCGCGGCGACGGGCCGGCGCTCCTCCTCGTAGGTGTCCAGGAGATCCGCCGTGGCCTCGGACCGGAGGACTGCTGCCAGCTTCCAGCCCAGGTTGTACGCGTCCTGGACGCTCGTGTTCAGGCCCTGGCCGCCCGCCGGGGAGTGGACGTGGGCCGCGTCGCCCGCGAGGAGGACCCGGCCGGAGCGGAAGGCGTCGGCGAGGGCCGCGCGGGGCCGGAAGTCGGAGGCCCAGCGGACCTCGGTGACGGACTCGGGGGCGAGGTGGGAGCGGGCCGCGACGACCTCGCGGATCGCGTCGGGGGACAGGTCCACGTCGGTGCCCTCGGGGAACTGGGCCACGACCTGGAAGTCCTCCGTGCCGGCCAGCGGGCAGATCGCGAGGTAGGCGGAGTCGTCGCCGCGGGGCGGGAAGATGTGCCAGTTGTCGCGGTCCAGGCCGGTGATGCGGACGTCCGCGACGAGCATCGGGTGGGGGTCGACGGTCTCGCCGGTCATGCCGATCCCGAGCGTCCTGCGGACGACCGAGCGGCCGCCGTCGGCGGCGACGAGATGGCGGGCGCGGATCTCGGGGCCCGTAGCGAAGCGCACGGTCACACCTTCCGTGTCCTGCTCGAACCCGACGACCTCCCGCCCGAAGGACACCCGCCCGCCGAGCTCCACGAGCCGCGCGAACAGCACTTCCTGCGTGCACCACTGGGGCACCATCCAGGGCGCGTTGTACGGCGAGTCGTCCGTGACCTCGGCCGGCTCGAACATCCGGTGCTCGCCCACCCGCTCGCCGTCCTGCCAGACCATCCCGACCGGGTACGTGCCGCCGGCCGCGAGGATCGCGTCGAGCACGCCGAGGTCGTCGAAGACCTCCATCGTGCGCGGCTGGAGGCCCTTGCCGCGCGAGCCCGGGAACAGCCGGTCCGCCTTCTCCACGACCAGCGCGTCCACGCCCCGCCGGGCGAGGTCGATGCCGAGGGCGAGGCCGGTGGGGCCGGCGCCGACGACCAGTACGTCCGTGTTCATGACTCACTCCTTAACGCTGTTAAGTGCTCCGCTCCACGAGCGTGCCCTTAACGCTGTTAAGCTGTCAAGCGTGAGTACGGAGAAACGCCCACCCCTCGACCGCGCACGGGTCGCCGGCACCGCGCTGAAGCTCCTGAACGACGTGGGCCTCGACGGCCTCACCCTGCGGGCCATCGCCAGGGAACTCGACGTCAAGGCGCCCGCCCTGTACTGGCACTTCAAGGACAAACAGGCCCTGCTCGACGAGATGGCCACGGAGATGTACCGGCGCATGGTCGCGGACACCGAGCTCGACCCGTCCGACACCTGGCGGGAACGGCTGCTCAAGGCCAACCGCGGACTGCGCACCGCTCTGCTCGGCTACCGCGACGGCGCCAAGGTCTACAGCGGCTCACGCTTCACGGGCCTGGTCCACGTCGAGCAGATGGAGGGGACCCTGGCCCTCTTCACGGCCGCCGGATTCACCCTCGCCCAGGCGGTCCGCGCCACCTCGACGTCGTACCTCTACACGCTCGGTTTCGTCATCGAGGAACAGGGCGTGGAGCCGATGCCGGGCGAACGCCGAGAAGGCTTCGACGTGGCCGAACGCGCCCGCCTCATGGCCGACTTCCCCCTGTCGGCCGCGGCGGGCGCGGAGATCTTCCAGGACTTCGACCAGCACTACGAGGAGGGACTGGCGCTGGTGCTGGCGGGAATCGAGGCGCGGTACGGCCGGTGATGTCAGGACCTGTTGAGCGCTGTCCGTAGCCGAGGCGTGAGGCGGTCCTCGACGAAGCGGGTCAGGAGCCAGGCCAACGTCAGCATCGAGGCGATCGTCAGGACGAAGGTCGCCGACGAGGGGAGGCCCAGGTCGCGGTGCAGGACGCGGATCACCACCCAGCCCAGGTGCTCGTGCACCAGGTAGAAGGGGTACGTCAGCGCCCCGGCCACCGTCAGCCAGCGCCAGTTCGCCCGGTCCAGCCAGCCCAGCGCGATCGCGGCGACCGCCAGGAACCCGAAGGCGACGACCAGGATGATGCCGTACGACGTCCGGTGCGCGAAGGCGTGCGGGTCCGAGACGTTCCACAGGTCACGCACCGCGTAGTGCTGGCCGATCAGGAAGCTGACGGCGACGATGCCCCACGCGGTGGCGTCCCTGCGGTCGCGGTGTATGAGATAGAGCCCCATCCCCCCGATGAAGAACGGCGCGTACTCCGGCATCAGCACGATGTCCAGCAGCGGCATTTTCGCGCCCTGCGCGATCGCCGCCGCCAGGGTCCAGCAGGCGCAGAACATCACGACCCGGCGCCGGGTCGCCCCCGGCAGGACGACCACCAGCGCGAACAGGGCGTAGAAGCGGATCTCCGCCCACAGCGTCCAGTCCACGCCCAGCACCCGGTCCACGCCCAGCGGCTGCTGGAGCAGCGTCAGGTTCACCAGCGCGTCGCTCGGCGAGACCGTCCTGTAGGCCACCCACGGCAGCGCGAACACCCCGGCCACGAGGAGCACCGCCGCCCAGTACGCCGGCATCAGCCGGGACACCCGGGAGGCGAAGAACGAGCGCAGCGGACGGCCCCAGCCGCTCATGCAGATCACGAAGCCGCTGATGACGAAGAAGACCTGGACGCCGAGGCAGCCGTAGGCGAACGGCGTGTGCAGGGTGGGGAACTGCTGGTCGGCCGGGCTGCCCCAGGCCTTCGTGACCTCGCCGCCGCGCCCCCCGTAGTGGTACAGCGCCACCATCAGCGCGGCGATCAGCCGCAGCCCGTCCAGCGCCCGGAGGCGGCCCCCGGAGCGCTTCACGGGGGCGACCTGAACGGGCGCGGCCGGGACGGGCTGCGGCTGGGTGGTGCTCACGACCGTCTCGGTCACGGTGGTAACCCCTAGCAGGGAGAAGTGGCGTCCACCAGCAGGTTAGGCACCACGCATGAGTACTTCTGTTCGACGAGATCGCTCTTCGCCCAGCTCTCTCCAAGGGTTCACCTGGGCGACGGACAGGATTCCCGCACTGTTCCCGGCCCCTCGGAGCAACCTCGGCCGCTCGCGGAGCAACCGCTACCGCTGCACGGACTTCTTCAGCGCCCGTGCCCGGCGCACCACCCGGCGGGCGGTCGCGTTGTGGGGCAGGAAGGCCAGCCGGCCGGGAATGCCGCCGGGCAGACCGAGCGCGGTGAGCCGCTTCTTGCGGAAGTAGCGGCGGGAGCGCGGGCCGAAATGCTTCGAGAGATAGCGCTCCGCGACCGGACGCAGCGGCGGGTAGATCTTCGGCTGAAGGGTGTAACTCAGCGCGGGGATCAGCTCGTTGAGCGTGTCCACCGACAGCGCCTCCTCGCCGCGGCGACCCTCCAGGTCCGGCAGCACCGCGTCCGCCAGCACAACCGGGACACGGTTGCTGTTCTGGTACGGCGTCAGCCGCTGGAGGAGCAGCTCGGTGCCGATCCGCGCGGCCGGCAGGTCGTAGAGGGCCGAGGCCGTGAACAGCGCGGTGGAGAAGCAGCCCACGACCAGCGCCGGCCGGGCCTTCTCGAACAGCACCTCGGCGAGCACCGGCACGTCCAGGACGGTGAGTTCGACGCCCAGCCGCTCGGCCTCGGCCTCCAGGGCGCGGCTGAAGCGGGCCGGTGCGCTCGGGTGCGGCTTGAAGACGACCGAGCGGTGCCCCTTGGCGACCGCCCCCTCCAGCATCCGTACGTGCAGGTCCTCCTCCTCCTCGGGGGAGAGGATGTCCAGCGCGGAGAGGTACTGTCCGAGCAGCAGGGCCGTCTCCTCCGGGACCCGCGGCAACTCCTCGACCGACGCGGTGACTTCCCCCATCGCCTTGAGGAAAGCGGACGTCGGCACCACGACCGGCGGCACGTCGAACTCGGTCAGCAGCATCGGCGTGAGACCCGCGATCAGGTCCAGGTGCAGCAGACGGCGCACCCGGGTGCCGACCAGCGGGTCGAGCTTGTTGCGGGTGGGGCCGTAGCTCATCAGGCCGTCCGCGTACACGTCGACGGGGGCGCCGGTGAAGATCTGGGCGACGGTGAGGGCCGGGGCGACCTGGAGGGACTCCAGGACCAGTTCGACCCGGTCCTCGCCGAGATCCCACAGCAGCCGCAGATAGCGCTCGAAGAGGGGGATGTCGTCGGGGCGCGGAGCCCAGGAACCCGGGTGGAAGGGGCGGATGGCCTCGTTCCAGGACAGCACCTCGTCGAAGTGGTCCCGCAGCGGCGCGAAGCCCGGCATCTCGTCCAGCGGTGTCGAGATCTCCGGTGTCGCGGTGTTGTTGAACACCAGCAGCACCCGCCGCCCGGCCTCGTCGAAGAGGTCCGAGTCGATCGCGGCGGCCAGCGTGACCGCGCCGTACAGCGTCGAGGCACAGAAGATCTGGGTCGTGGGGGAACCGGACCGGGACATCACGCGACCGCCTTAGTCGTGGTGACCCGCCGCCGCAGCCGCCGCAGCTTGGCGGAGCGGTCCAGGTCCATGGTGTTGAGCACGTCACCGAGCATGTCCTGCGGCATCCGCTTGACGGCCGCCGCACTCAGGGTCCGCAGCTGCCGGGCCACGGAGGGCTCCCACTTGGACTCGTCGGAGAGATGGTGGGCGATGATCGCGCAGTAGGTGCGCACCGCCTTCGGCAGCAGCCGGTCGGCGTCCGGGTCCGCCGCCGTCTCCTCGATGACCTGGTCGAAGGCACGGATGAAGTCGAGCTGGCGGGCGTCGCCGATCTGGGTGAGGGAGGAGGCCACCCCGCGCCGGTAGAACACGCCGAGCAGGCTCAGCACGGCGAACGACTCCGCCTCGCGGTGCAGCTTCCAGATCCACGGCCGGTCCTCGGCCGTGCGCAGCCCGTCGGTGAAGTGCAGCAGACCCCGGTCGAGCAGCCGGCGGTGGTAGGCGCCGGCCCACGCGTACGCGTAGTCCACGGAGGTCGAGCGGTCGGCGGGCAGGATCGCCTCCCGCGGGTTCAGCACCTCGTTCCGCCGCCCTATCGGCACCCGGTGCACGGTCCGGGCGCGCGCCACCGTCTGCACATGGTCGGTGCGGACGAAGTCGCAGCCCAACTCCTCGATGGCGGTGACCAGTTCGGTCAGGTAACCCGGCGCGAGCCAGTCGTCACCGTCCAGGAAGGTCAGGTACTCGCCCCGGGCCGCGTCCAGGCCGGTGTTGCGCGCGGTGGCGAGCCCGCCGTTCGTCTCGTGGTGCAGCACCTGCACCTGGGCGACGTCCGAGAGCTCCTCGGCCGCGCGGTCGAGAATGGCCGGAGTTTCGTCCTTGGATTTGTCGTTCACCAGCACGAACTCAAAATCCCGGCGGGCATTCAGACGGAGACTTCGGAGAGTGTCCGGGGCGTATTGCTGCACGTTGTAGAACGGCACGATGACGGAGAGCTTAGGCACCCGAGAAACGCTAGAAGGCGGTCCGGCAGCTGAACTTTACGGAAAGGGTACTTCGGGTGAACTCGATGTGTCGGATCGGTGCATCCCGTGTACTTCCCGGGCTCCGGCGGGCCAGTTCGGCTCTCGGTGGGGTGTTGTTAACTTTTCGTTGATTCGCGGTTGGGCCGGACCTTGGAATTGATTCCTAGCGTCTTCCCCGTGCCGCCAAGTTCTCCGAAGTCCCTTCGTATCGCCGTCCTCGCGGACTCCGACACCCGCTGGAAATGGGGTGCGCTGACCGCCGACCGCATCGCCCCCGATCCGTCCATGGAAACCGCCTCGCGAGGCGGGGCGCAAGTCGGCCGCACGCTGGACGGATTCCTGCTGCGCGGCCGTGCCACCCCCACCGCGCGCCAGCTCGACGAGGTGGGCGTGCGCGCGGACTCGCTGCGGGAGGTCACCGCCGTCGAGTTCCTGCGCGCCATGGCCGAGACGTCGTACGACATCGTGGTGCTGGCCCTGGTCGGCGGCGGCGTCCAGGCGATGCTGCACGGCCTCGCGCGGGTCTGGGACGGCCTGGAGAAGGGGTCCGGTCCCGAGCAGGGGTCCGGTCCCGAGAAGGGGCCCGAATCCCGGAAGCGGCCCGTCGTCGTCACCGGCTATGTCGGAGTCGTCTACGAGAAGCTCGCCGACGGCCTGCTCCTGCGGCACGGAGCCGACCTCGTCCTCGCCAACTCCCGCCAGGACGCCGAGCGTTTCCGCGCGGTGTACGAAGGGGTGGGCGCCGACGCCTCCGCGGTGACCGAGGTGGCCCTGCCGTTCCTCGGCGGGACGGCCTACGAAGGTGAACACACCCCGTACACCGTGGTGTTCGCGGTCCAGCCCTCGGTGCCCGACAACCGCAGGGACCGCACCTACCTGCTGGAGCGGCTGGTCCGGCACGCACGGCTGCACCCCGAGCGCGAGGTGCTGCTCAAGCTCCGCTCCAGGCCGGGTGAACACACCACCCACATCGAGGAGTTGCCGTACCAGAAGCTGGTCCAGCGGCTCGATCCGCCGGCCAACTTCCGGCTGGTGTACGGGAACATGGGCCAGGTCCTCGACCACACCGACCTGCTGGTCACCATCAGCTCCACCGCCGCCCTGGAGTCCCTGCACCGCCGTATCCCTACGGTCGTCCTGACCGACCTCGGCGTGCGCGAGGTGCTCGGCAACCACCACTTCGTGGGCTCCGGCTGCCTCGCCTCCTGGGACCAGCTCGACGCCGGACACCGGCCGGTGCCCGACGAGGAGTGGGTGGCCCGGCAGGGCGTCGTCGCTGGGGGCACCTCCCGGACGGAGTCTGGGGGAGGCACGTACGGGCATGCCTTCGACGCGGCCCGCGAACGCATCGCCAAGTTGCTGGCCTCGCCCGAACTGCCCCCGCTGACCCCGTACTACACACCCGTCACGGCCCCCGGCTACCTCCCCGGCATCCTCGCCCGCCACCACCTCGGCCCCGACGGCACACCGCTGCCGGGCGCCCCCGCCGCCGACAGGGAGCCCGGCCCGGTACGGCAGATCGTCCGCCGCGCGGCCCGCGGCGCGTACCGGCACGGGGTGCAGCGGGTGGCCCCGGTGATCCGTCGGATGGGGGAACTGTGAACGCCTTCCGCGACACGGCGAACACGTTCCACGGGCCGTTCCGGGGAGCGGCGAGCACGTCTTACGGCGGCTCCTTCGGGGGGCCCGCGAACGCCACCCACGGCCCGTCCAGCGGTCCCGGGAACGCCTCCCAGGGCCCTTCCCGGGACGCCGCGAGCACGTCCCCCGGAGGCCCCTTCGGCGGGCCCGTGAACGTCACCCCCGCCCCTTCCCGGGACGCCGCGAGCACGTCCTATGGCGGCTCCTTCGGCGGCCCCGTGAACGCCACCCCCGCCCCTTCCCGCGACGCCGCGACCACCTCCCACGCCCCTTTCCGAGGAGCAGACCCCATGTCCAACCCGCAGACGAGCCGGAGTGCCTCCGTGCGCCGGGTGCTCGCCGTGATTCCCGCGCGTGGCGGCTCCAAGGGCGTGCCCGCGAAGAACCTCGCCTCCGTCGGCGGCGTCCCGCTGGTGGCCCGGGCCGTTCGTGAGTGCCGGGCCACCCGCCTGGTGACCGACGTGGTCGTCTCCACCGACGACCAGGCCATCGCCGCCGCCGCCCGCTCGGCCGGCGCCGAGGTCGTGCTGCGCCCCGCCGCCATCGCCGGGGACACCGCCACCTCCGAGGCCGCCGTGCTGCACGCCATGGACGCCCACGAGGCCCTGCACGGCTCCGCCGTCGACGTGGTCGTGTTCGTGCAGTGCACGAGCCCCTTCGTCGTCCGGGAGGACATCGACGGCGTGGCCTCCGCGATCGTCGAGAACGGCGCCGACACGGCCGTCACCGTTGCCCCCTTCCACGGCTTCATCTGGCGCGACGCCGACACGGAGGCCACCGCCGGCACCGTCACCGAGACCGAGGCGGCCGTCGGCGGCGGCTACGGCGTCAACCACGACAAGTCCTTCCGCCCCCGCCGCCAGGACCGCCCCCAGGACCTCCTGGAGACCGGCGCCGCCTACGCCATGGACGCGCCCGGCTTCCGCAAGCACCAGCACCGCTTCTTCGGCCGCACCGAACTCGTGCGCACCGACCCCGCGCGCGTGCTGGAGATCGACGACCCGCACGACCTGGCCCGCGCCCGCGCGCTGGCCCCCCTCTTCGACGCGGACCGCCCCGGCGCGCTCCCGTCCTTCGAGGACGTCGACGCGGTCGTCCTGGACTTCGACGGCACCCAGACCGACGACCGGGTGCTGATCGACGCCGATGGAAAGGAGTTCGTCTCCGTGCACCGCGGCGACGGACTCGGCATCGCCGCCCTGCGCAAGTCGGGCCTCAAGATGCTGATCCTCTCCACGGAGCAGAACCCGGTCGTCGCCGCCCGCGCACGGAAGCTCAAGATCCCCGTGCTGCACGGCATCGACCGGAAGGACCTCGCCCTCAAGCAGTGGTGCGAGGAGCAGGGCATCGCGCCCGAGCGCGTGCTCTACGTCGGCAACGACGTCAACGACCTCCCGTGCTTCGCCCTCGTGGGCTGGCCCGTGGCGGTCGCGAGCGCCCACGACGTGGTACGCGGCGCCGCCCGTGCGGTCACCACCGTCCCCGGTGGCGACGGCGCGATCCGAGAGATCGCCAGCTGGATCCTCGGCCCCTCTCTCGACTCCCTCACCAAGTAAGGAAATCACCCGCCATGTCTGTCAACTCCCGTCTGCGCACCTTCGGTACCGAGCGCATCGCAGGACCCGGTCAGCCCGTCTACATCTGCGGCGAGATCGGCATCAACCACAACGGCGAGCTGGAGAACGCCTTCAAGCTCATCGACGTGGCCGCCGAGGCCGGCTGCGACGCCGTGAAGTTCCAGAAGCGCACCCCCGAGATCTGCACCCCGCGCGACCAGTGGGACATCGAGCGCGACACCCCCTGGGGCCGGATGACGTACATCGACTACCGCCACCGTGTGGAGTTCGGTGAGGACGAGTACCGCCAGATCGACGAGTACTGCAAGGAGAAGGGGATCGCCTGGTTCGCCTCCCCGTGGGACACCGAGGCCGTCGCCTTCCTGGAGAAGTTCGACGTCCCGGCCCACAAGGTGGCCTCCGCCTCGCTGACCGACGACGAGCTGCTCCGCGCCCTGCGCGCCACCGGCCGTACGATCATCCTGTCCTCCGGCATGTCGACGCCGAAGCAGATCCGCCACGCGGTCGAGGTCCTCGGCTCGGACAACATCCTTCTCTGCCACGCCACTTCGACCTACCCGGCCAAGGCCGAGGAGCTCAACCTGCGCGTGATCAACACGCTCCAGGAGGAGTACCCCAACGTCCCGATCGGCTACTCCGGCCACGAGACGGGCCTCCAGACCACCCTCGCCGCGGTCGCCCTGGGCGCCACCTTCGTCGAGCGCCACATCACCCTGGACCGCGCGATGTGGGGCTCCGACCAGGCCGCGTCGGTCGAGCCGCAGGGCCTTCAGCGCCTGGTGCGCGACATCCGCACCATCGAGGCCTCCCTGGGCGACGGCGTCAAGAAGGTCTACGACTCCGAGCTCGGCCCGATGAAGAAGCTGCGCCGCGTCACGGGCGTCGTCGCCGAGGCGGAGATCGCCGCGGCGGCGGGCGAGCCGGTCTCGGTCTGATCCACCAAGTGCCGGGTCCTCGGAGGCGGTTCGCTCCCTCCGAGGACCCGGCGCGCCTACTGCTTACGCGCCTCTCATGAGCGCCTTACGACGGGACGGTCGTACGTCGATGAGCCCCCGCGCCGGGAACACCGGCCCCCGCACCCTCGCGTTCGTCGAGAGCCCGGTACAGCTCCTGAACGTGCTGGAGTGGGCGCACGCCCACGCGCCCGGCGCCGAGCTCACCCTCGTCGTGCTGTCCCCGACCGACCCCATGACCCGCGGCCAGCTGCGCCGGATGGCCGAACTCGCCCGCGAGGAGGCCCACGAGGTCCGCTGGGAGGAGGCGAGGGGCGGCCCCGGGGCCCCCTTCCAGACCATCGGCGGCCTGGCGGGCATGCTCCGCAGGGCCGACCGTGTCGTCCTGGGCGACCCCTTCTCCCGCTACGTACAGCTCCTCCTGACCATCACCCGCGCCCCCGACCTGGTCGTCGTCGACGACGGCACGGCGACGATGGAGTTCGTCGCCCAACTGGCCCGCGGTGAACGCCTGGTGCGCTGGCACCGCAAGGGCGGCCGCCCGAGCCCCCGCGACCTCGCCTTCGCCCCGATCTCGGCGGCGGCCCGCAAGCGCCTGACGCCGGGGGAGGGCCGGGGAGTCGAGATCTTCTCCTCGATGCCGATGACGGAGACTCCGGCGGGAGTGACCGTGTCCGTCAACGCCTTCGCCTGGACCCGCGCCCGCTTCGGCCCGCCCCGCATCACCAAGGGCGCGGACATGGTGGGCACGTCACTGGTGGAGACGGGCGTGGTGGACGCCGACCGCTACCTGGAGGCGGTGACCGGCCTCGCCAAGACCCACGGCGCGACCCGGTACTTCGCCCACCGCCGCGAGGCGACCGACAAACTCCACCGGCTGGCCGTGGAGACGGGCCTGGAGATCGTCCGCCCCGACCTCCCCCTCGAACTGATCGCCCGCCGGGGCCCCATCGGCCGTACGATCCTCAGCTTCCCGTCCACGGTCGTCCACACCCTCCCCCTCGCCCTCGCCGGCACGGAGGTCCGCGTCTCGGTCTGCGACATCGACCCGGACTGGCTGACGGAGACGGCGTCCCCCCGGGCGCAGGGCTTCCTGTCGGGCGTCACGGGTTCGGCGAAGGATGTGCACCGGCTGTCGGCGGTGTCGGTGGCACCGGTTGTCTGAACCAGCACCCGTTGTCTGAAACACCGAGGGCGGCTCTCAGCCGGATCGTCTAGCATCGTCGTTCGCTTGTGCGATCTTCGATGAGAGATGCGACGGGGGATGGCTGGAGTGGACGAACCGCGGGAGGTCGTGGGGGAGTTCCGACGCAGGGAGCTCCTCGTTCCGGTGGTCGACGGCGCGCTGCTGTCGGCGGAGGCGGGCGGCATCCGCTGGCTGTTTGCGTTCACGGACGTCACCGCGCTGGAACGGTTCGCCGAGGCGAGAGGCGAGGACGTACCCGCATGGGTGCCGGTGTACGGCGCGCGTCTGCTGGACCAGGTGGTCCCGAGGGTCGACGGGCCGACCGGTGTCGCGGTGGACGCGGGCAGCGAGGCGGGATTCGTCCTGCCGCCGGTGACGGGGATCGTGCCGGACAGGGTGGCAGTCGACACGGGGGAATCGGCAGCGTGAGCGACGGCTACCAGGTCGATCCGGAGGCGATGGAACGGATCACCCGAGGCATCAACCAGGCCATGGCGGAGCTGAAGGAGTTCGGCTTCGACATCGAGGCGAACCTGGGCCGTGGCTTCGGCGACCTCTCGATGACGGGTCTGGAGGTCGGCGACGACGGCCTCCAGCAGGTCTTCGGGGACTTCTGCGACCGCTGGGGCTGGGGAGTGCGCTCCCTGATGCAGGACGCGAACGAGTTCGCCGGCCGGCTGGGCCTGTCGGCGGGGATCTACCACGAGCAGGAGCAGTACGTCTCCGACACCCTGAAGACGGTGTGGACCGCGGGTACGGGCAACCCGTACCTCTCTCCCGACGAGGTGAAGGAACGTTCCTGGTCGGAGACGCTGAAGGACAACCCCCTGTCCCAGGTGGCGCACGCGGACTACAGCGCGGAGTCCTTCACGTCCGGCCAGGACGAGGTGAAGGCGGCCTGGTCGCAGGCGGCGGAGGACGTGTCGACCTCGACGGTGACACCGGACGCGTTCCTCGATCCGCGGACGGACTGGCAGTGGGGCGGACCGCCCGACTCGGCCGAGAGTGAGGGCTGATGGGCTTCGGTGACCTGGTCGACGACTTCGGCGACGGTCTGGAGAGCGCGGCCGAGGGCCTGAACAAGGGCGTCGGCGAGGCGGTCGGCTGGGGCACGGACAAGGCGGCGGGGCTGCTGTCGGACGTGGGCGCGGACGGCGCGGCCGAGAAGGTCCGCGACTTCGGCGAGAGCGTCGACAACCGCCTGGGCGGCACGGTCGCGGAACGCGCCCTGGGCGAGACCGAGGACCCGAGGGAACTGATCCACGGCAGCGCGGGTGCCCTCCGCGAACGGGCAGGTCACCTGCGGAAGTTCGCGGCGGCCTTCGAGAACGTCGGCCAGGGCATGCGCTCCCTCGACCCCGGCGAGTGGCGCGGCCGGGCGGCGGACGCGTTCCGCGCGAAGTTCGACGTCCAGCCGAAGCAGTGGCTGACGGCGGCGGACGCGTGTACGGCGGCGGCGGGCGCGCTGGAGTCGTACGCGGAGACGGTGAGCTGGGCGCAGGAGCGGGCGCGGGCGGCGATCGAGACGTACCGGGCGGCGCAGGACGCCTCCCGGCGGGCGGCGGACACGTACGAGGCACAGGTGTCGGCGTACAACCAGGCCGCCGACCGCTACAACGCGACCGCCGAGGCGGGCGGCGACCCGGGCGTGAAGCCCACGAAACCGAGCGACTTCGTCGACCCCGGGACGGCGGGCCGCGAGGAAGCACAGGAGATCCTGACCCACGCCCGCCGCCAGCGCACGGACATGGCGCAGGACGCCCGCCGCAAGGTGGCCGCCGCCCTGCAATCCGCCCCACCGAAGCCGGAGTTCACCGACCGCGTGGGCGCGGACGCGGCGGACCTGTTCGTAGGCACCCAGCTCAACTCGGTCCACGTCCTGGGCGGTTTGGTGCGGGGCGGCACGGACGTCCTGAAGCTGGCCCGCACGGTGAACCCGCTGGACCCCTACAACCTCACCCACCCCGGCGAGTGGTCGAAGAACTCCTCCATGCTGCTGGCAGGGCTGGTGGGCACGGCGGCCCACCCCGAGCGCCTGCCGATGTCGATCCTGGGGACGGGGTGGTCGAGCGATCCCGGGGACGCGATGGGGTACCTGGCGTCGAACCTGATCGGCGGGAAGGGCGCGGGGGGTGTGGGCCGGGCGGCGCTGAAGGACGCGTTGCGGGGGGCGGCGAAGGACGCGGCGGCGGGAGCGGCGCGCAACGGCACGCGTCGCGGGCTCATGGACGTGGCCCGGGAACTGAAGTGCAAGGTGTTCGGCAGCGACCCGATCGACATGGCCACCGGCCGCATGTCGCTGCCCCAGACGGACGTATCGCTCCCGGCACGGCTTCCCCTGGTCTTCACCCGCCAGTTCGAGTCGTCGTACCGGGCGGGCCGCTGGTTCGGCCCGTGCTGGACGTCGACGGCCGACCAGCGCCTGGAGATCGACGCCGAGGGGGTCGTCCTCGTCCGCGAGGACGGCTCGTTGCTGGCGTATCCGCACCCGGCTCCCGGTGTGCCGGTGTTGCCGCTGGCGGGCGAGGGTCACCCCCTGACGGTCGACGAGTACGGCGACTACACGGTCACCGACCCTGTGGCCGGTCGCGTCTGGGACTTCGCCGGACCGGGCGGCGACGGCAACGGCATCGCCCTGCTCTCCCAGATCATCGACCGCTCCGGCCAGTGGCTGACGTTCGAGTACGACGACGAGGGCGCCCCGACCGGGATCGTGCACTCGGCCGGCTACGACCTGCGGATCGAGCGGTCCGAGAACCGGATCACGGCCCTGCACCTGGCCGCCGGTCCCGATGACGCCATCGAACTGGTCCGCTTCGGCTACGACGCCGGAGGCCACCTCTCGACGGTGACGAAGTCCTCCGGCCTCCCCACCCGCTTCACCAACGACACGCTCGGCCGGATCACCGCCTGGACGGACACGAACAACTCCTCGTACCACTACGCCTACGACGACGAGGACCGCTGTGTCTCGCAGGGCGGCGAAGCGGGCCACCTGAGCTACACGTACACCTACGGCGACCCGGACCCGACGACCGGCCACCGGATCGTCACGGCGGTCAACTCCCTGGGCCACAGCACGCGTTACGAGATCACCAAGAACGTCCAGGTGGCCGCGGTGACGGCCCCGGACGGCTCGACCACCCGCACCACCCACGACCGCGCCCACCGCCCCCTCACGGTCACCGACCCACTCGGCCGAACGGTGAGCTACACCTACGACGAAGCGGGCCGCACGGTCCTGGCGATCCGCCCGGACGGCCACTACACGAGCGTCGCGTACGACGCCCAGGGCCTGCCGATCACGGTGACCGGCGTGGACGGCAAGCGAGTTGAGCAGCAGTTCGACGAGTACGGCAACCGCACGGCCGTGACGGACGCCTCGGGCGCGACGACCCGCTTCACGTACGACGACCGGGGCCACCTGGCATCGGTCACCAACGCCCTCGGCAACGTGTCGCGTGTGCGCTGCGACGCGGCAGGCCTCCCGCTGGAGATCACCGACCCCCTGGGCGCGGTGACCCGCTATTCACGCGACGCCTTCGGCCGCCCGGTCCGGATCACCGACCCGACGGGTGCGGTGACGGACCTGGAATGGACGGTGGAGGGCCGCCTGTACCGCCGTACGGCCGCGGACGGCACGACGGAATCCTGGACGTACGACGGAGAGGGCAACTGCACAGCCCACACGGACGCGTCGGGCGCGGTCTCCCGCTACGAATACACCCACTTCGACCTGCTCGCCGCCCGCACGGGCCCGGACGGCGTCCGCCACGAGTTCACACACGACACGGAACTACGCCTCACACAGGTGGTGAACCCACAGGGCATGACATGGAGTTACACCTACGACGCGGCGGGTCGCCTGATCTCGGAGACGGACTTCGACGACCGCACGCTGACGTACACCCACGACGCGGCGGGCCAACTGACCTCCAGCACCACGGCCTCCGGCGAGTCGATCCACTTCACGCGGGACGTCCTGGGGCAGGTGCTCCGCAAGGACGCGGCCGGGGCGGTTACGACGTACGCGTACGACATGTCGGGCGCCTTGGCGGGGGCGACGAGCCCGGACGCGAGGGTGACTTGGGGAAGGGACGCAGTCGGCCGCGTGCTCTCGGAGACGGTGAACGGCCGCGCGCTCACCCTCACCTATGACGTGCTGGGCCGCCGCACCAGCCGCACCACTCCCACCGCTGCGACGACGACGTGGACGTACGACGCGTCGGGCAACCCCACTGCCATGGTGGTGTCGGGCCGCCCCCTCACCTTCACGCACGACGAGGCGGGCCGTGAACTGACGCGCCACATAGGCGAGTCGGTGACCCTGACGCAGTCCTTCGACCCCTTGGGCCGCCTGACGAAACAGGACTTGGTGGGCCGGGCAGGCACCCGCCTCCAGCACCGCACGTACACCTACCGCTCCGACGGCAACCTCACGGCCATCGAGGACGTGAACGGCCGGCGCAGCTTCGACTTGGACGCGGTGGGCCGTGTGACGGCGGTCCACGCGGCGAACTGGACGGAGACGTACGCGTATGACGAGGCGGGCAACCAGACGTCCGCCTCTTGGCCGACTGACCACCCGGGCAGCGAATCGACCGGCACCCGGGAGTACGCGGGCACCCGCATCACCCGAGCCGGCTCCGTCCGCTACGAACATGACGAAGCGGGCCGCATCACCCTCCGCCAGAAGACCCGCCTCTCGCGCAAGCCGGACACGTGGCGCTACGAGTGGGACGCGGAGGACCGCCTGACGTCGGTGACGACTCCGGACGGCACGCGCTGGCGCTACCGCTACGACCCCCTGGGCCGCCGCACAGCGAAACAACGCCTGGCTCCGGACGGCGAATCAGTCCTGGAACAGGTGGACTTCACCTGGGACGGCACAACGCTCTGCGAACAGACGACGAGTTCCTCCTCCGTCCCCCACCCGGTAACCCTGACCTGGGACCACCAGGGCCTGCACCCCCTGTCCCAAACGGAACGCATCACGTCGGCAGAGGCCCCGCAACAGGAGATCGACTCCCGCTTCTTCGCCATCGTCACGGACCTGGTCGGCACCCCGACGGAACTCATCGACGAACAGGGCGAGATCGCCTGGCGCAAGAGAAGCACCCTGTGGGGCGCAACAGCGTGGGCAGCCGACAGCACGGCCTACACCCCACTGCGCTTCCCGGGCCAGTACTACGACCCCGAGACGGGCCTGCACTACAACTACTTCCGCCACTACGACCCCGAGACGGCCCGGTACACCACCACGGACCCTCTCGGAATCGGCCCCGCCCCGAACCCCAGTGTCTACGTGCACAACCCCCACACCTGGACCGATCCTCTGGGACTGGCACCGTGCAATCTGGATTTCGCCAATCGGAAAGAGGCATTCAACGCGGCGAAGGACAGGGCCGGAGTCCCACGCAGCCAACAGCCTTCTCGGCAGTGGACCGTCGGTGATGATCCCGCACAGCGCCACCGGGTCAGCAACTACGTGTACGATCCGAATCCTGGTTCTCATGGGCGTTACTATCAGTATGAAACGCCCGAGGGTATACGGGTTGTCGTGGAGCATACGAGGGACCCGAACGCTCCGAATCCGCACTTTCATGCGGGGCAGCCGAAATTGGGCGAGCTTACGGAAAATATGATGGGTCGACGCTATCAGCAGGTCGGAGAGAAGCATCACTTCTACTACCCTGGGGAAAGTTAGTGGCTAGCAATGAGCTGCGGTTGAAGTTGCAGCGGAGAAGGGAAGAAGAGCAGGCTTCTGGAATTGCAGAGTCACTTACGGGTGCACGCACACTTGGATACGTGCAAGATGATGAGATTCCTGACTGGGTGCGTCTGAAGGTTTCTGAATGGATGCGTTCCGATTCCTCGCCGGACTCGCGAATTGATGACGAGGTCCAAGACAAGGTCGATCGATGGATCGAAAAATTCGCCCATGACTCAGGTGTCGGGAAAAGATTTTATTGCAGGACCGGCTTGGTTTTTTTCCCGTGGCTTGACTGTGAAGTGGATGACGGAGATTGGGTACGGGAGCTTCGCCTGGCCATCGGTAACGACCTGGTCATTGTTTCCCGTGACAAGAAAGTGGCTGTGGCCTTCTTCCAAGAGGAGTATGAGTATCTAGCTTTTTCTATGGCGCAATGAGCATGAGTAACGATGAGTTCGATGTCGTGATCACGCTGGTCAGTACGGTCGGCGTGATGGTGGAGGCGCAGGGGTTCGAGGGATTCGTAGACCTCAGAAAGCATCCCTCTTGGTGGGATGGTGCAGATTCGCCCCAGATCGGGGACCGACTGCACGTTGTCGTCCTGGATGACTCAAGAACGCCTCCGCGCCTCAGCGCGCTCCAGGATGACATCGAAATTTCCAGGAGGGCTCGAGGTGGGGGTCCATGATGCTCACCGCAGGTGGGGTTCTGATCAGTGACTGCTCAGGTGGCTTGCCGTGGAGAAGAGTCGGCCTCCCGGGCTATCGGGGTTGCCAGGCCCGTACGAGATCCTCCGGCCCCCAATGCGCGGTCAGTGGCAGTCCGTCGGCGACACCGCAGCGTGACACCGCGACACGCGGGGTGTCGGGATCGGTTCCGGGGACGGCGAGCATGTCGCGGACGAGGGCGTCGTAATCGTGGTGGTTGAAGGGCTGGTTCTCGAGCCACTTGACAGAACCGACGAAGTGCACCTGCCGGGCCACCGGTTCGCGGTCCGCGCCGACGAGATCGATCTCGGGGTTGTTCTGCCGGTTCCACCAGCCGCCGACGGCCTCGGTCTCGGGCCACTCCTCGTCGGGAAGCACGCGAAGCAGCGACTCACGGATCAGCGGCTCGACGGCGCGGCCGCGCCAGGTGGGCCAGGACCGTTCGATACGTTCCAGCGCCACATCGCCACGGCCACGCTCGATCAGCGGGATCGCACGCTGCAAAAACGCCAGCCAGAAGCGCAGATACGGGTCGGCGGTCCGGTAGCGCTTGTTCTTGCTGTCCGGTTTGACGGACAGCGGGAGGTCGGCTGTCAGAACTCGCTTGTCCTGAAGGGTCGCCAACAGCGGGGAAAGCGTGCCGGACGGCAGCGCTCCACCACCGCCGGCCTGCGCGGCGATCGCGCTGAACGTCCGCTCGCCACTGCCGACCGCTTCCAGTACGGCCCGTGAGTGCGACGCCTCAGGGAACTCGCCCAAGAGGGAGAGCTCGCCGGCCACCAGCAGGGGAGACAGGGGGTTGGTGACGGAAGCCCGGAGGAAGTCGGTACGGCTCATTCCCGGACGCCATGACTGCACGATCTCAGGGAAGCCCCCGGTGATCAGCTGCGCATCCACCGCGTCTGCCGCGTCCAACTCGGTCATGGCTTGCACGTCGGCCAGGTTCAGGGGTCGGACGGTCATCTTCGTCGCCCGACCGAAAAACGGCCGTCCGTACGACTGCAACGACTCCATCACCGACACGTCGCTGCCGACGAGCAGGAGCAGCACCGGCTTCGTCGACAGGTGGCGGTCCCAGACGGTCTGGAGCGCGCCCTCGAATTCCTGGTCCTGCTCGACCAGCCAGGGCACCTCATCGATAACGGCGATGCTGGGCGAGTCGTCGGCAACCGCAAGCGACAGTGAGCGCAGGGCCTGGTTCCAGTCCTGCGCCTGGAGACCGGCGACCAGTTCCGCCGCCGGCAGCGGGGACTGCGCAAGAATCGCGGTGAACTCGGCACGCTCGGTCACAGGGTTGCGGCCCCTGGTGGCCTGAAAGACCACATACGGCACCCCCGAGCGGTCACAGAACTCCTGGACCAGCCGGGACTTCCCGACCCGCCGTCGGCCCGTCATGATCACGGCCCGACCCCTGGTGGCGCCACTGCCCTGCATCACCGACTCGAGCTGCTCACGCAAGTGCGCGAGGTCTGTGGCCCGACCACGGAACTCCACGAAAGCGACCTCGCTTAAGGTAGATCCAATCTTACGTAGATTGAATCTTACTTTAGCCATGCCAGCCTTGCCAGCACGTCCGAAGCCGTCCTACGCCGGTTTCCTCGCCACCAGGTATGCCCGGGACAGCTTCTCCTCGCCGAGGGGCTCTCTGAGGACGCGGAGGACCACCTCCAGGCCCGCCTCGGCCAGCGGCTCTGCCACCGCCTCCGGTGCGCGGAGCCAGTAGTCCAGGGAGATCTTGTGGCCGAAGCGTTCGTCGAGGTGCATGCGGGTGCCGCCGGGCTCGTACTGGAAGCCGATCAGGGCGTGGGCGCCGGGGGCGAGGACTCGGTGGAACTCCGCGAAGGCCGTCGGGAGGTGGTCGTCGGGGACGTGGATGATCGAATAGAGGGCTGTGATGCCGCCGAGCGTCTCCGACGGCAGGTCCAGCGATGTCATCGAGCCCACGTGGAAGCGGAGGTCCGGGTGAGCCCGGCGAGCGAGTTCCACCATCTTCGGGGAGACGTCCACGCCGAAGACCGGGACACCGAGGTCGTGGAGCGCCGCGGTCACGTGTCCCGGGCCGCTGCCGACATCGGCCACCGGGCCCTTCCCCTGCTCCTGCACCAACTCCGCGAAGCCGGTGATCTGGGCTCTGTCCAGCGTGGGGATGCCGGCCCAGTCGGAGAACTGCTCGGTGTAGGGCTCGGCGATCGTGTCGTACGCGGTGCGGGTGGCCCGTATGAAGTCGGGGGTCTCGGCGTTCACGGGCTGCACCCTAGTAGGGCGTCACAGGGTGGCGGGTGGAGTTTCCCTGACGGTCATCGGGGGTTGGGGTGTGGGGACTTCAGAGCTTCGAGGAAGGTCGTGAAGGTATCGGCCGGGAAGGTGAGGGTGGCCCTGGTCGGGGTCTTGGAGTCGCGGATGGCTATCTGGGTGGGGCGAATGGCGATCTCTACGCAGGCGTTGCCGTCGCCGCCGCCGGAGTAGGACGACTTCCGCCAGTGCTCGCGTGTGCTCATCAGATACCTCACAGTTCCTTGGCCAGATTGTGGATCAGGTCGCGTGACTGTTCGGGGTCGAGTGACGCAGCTTCTACTCTACGGAAGAGTGTTCGGAATACGCCGAGTTGGGCCTCGGTGTCGATGAACGCCGTGCTGTGGGGTCCGTCGCGGACGACCGTGTCCAGTTTCGGGATGTTGCCACCGGCGTAGATCATCGCGCTGCCGGTGTCGTCGAAGCGCTCCAAGGCGAATGGGATGACTCGCACGGTGATGTGGTCAGCTTCTGAAAGCTCCAGGATGCTGGCGAGCTGGGTCTGTGAGGTGGCCCGGCCGCCGACCCTCATGCGTAGTGCTGCTTCGTGAATCACTGAACGGTAGGGGGTCGGCGTCGGCCCTTCGAGGATCACTCGCCGCTGCCTGCGATGCCGTACGCGCAACTCCCGGTCTTCGGTTGAGAGTTCTGGGATGCGGGTCGAGAAGAGTGCCCGTGCGTAGTCCTCGGTCTGTAGGAGGCCGGATACCTGCAGCAGGTCCACGTCCCAACGGAAGGTGGCGTTGTGTTCCAGCTCGGCGAGGTCCAGGAACGGCCGGGGCAACTGGTCCCGGTACTCCTCCCACCAGCCGCGCGTCCGGTCGGTGGCCATCTGCACCAGGGCTGCGATCAGTTCCTCGTCGGTGCAGGCGTAGTTCGCTGCCATGCTGCGCAGGCGTTTCTCGCTCACCCCGGTCTGGGCGAATTCGATCTGGCTGATCTGGCCTGAACTCACCCCGAGCAGGGCTGCCGCCTCCCGTCCACTGAAGCCGGCCTCCTCTCGCAGCCTGCGAAGTTCGGTTCCCAGTCGCATCTGCCGTGCGGTGGGTTCCGGCCTCAGTCCCGCCATGGGGTGCTCCTCGGAATCAACACGCCCACGGGCGCGACTCGTTCGGGTCCAGTTTACGCGGTTTGATTGCAAGACCTGGAATTCCAGGTCTACCGTCAGTCACGTAACGCACACTCTGCGGAAGTGCACCGCTCTGTCCTGCCGTGACTGAGGCGGCACCGCCACCGCGCCCAAACACCCCTACCACTGAAGTGGAGTTGATCCGTGCCCGAAAACGAACCCTGGGAGTACACCCTGTACATCCCCAACGACCCCCGAGCTGTCACCGTCGCCCGCCGAACCCTCCGGCTCATCCTCACGATGCACGGGCTGATCCGGCTCGTCGACACCGCTGAACTCCTCGCCGCCGAGCTGGTCTCCAATGCCGTACGGCATACGAAAGGGCCCGCTGCGTTGAGGGTGCGGTGGTCGGCCGGGGTGTTGCGGATCGGGGCCTGGGATGCGGATCCTCGACCTCCCGAGCCGCCCGGGGAGTTCGGGGTGATGGAGGAGGGCGGGAGGGGGCTCGCGATGGTCCAGGCCTGTGCGGATCTGTGGGGGTGGCAGCCGTTGGCCCGGGGTGGGAGTCGGGGGAAGTTCGTGTGGTGTGAGCTGGGTGCTGCCTAGCCTTGGATGTGCTGTCGGACCGCCCGCTTCTTTCGCAGTGTCGTGCCTCCGTGAGCCGAGTAAAGGGCGCTCCCGCGTCGCCTTCGGCGATGGCCCTCCGGGCCACCCTTGATTCGGCTCACTCCAGCACGGGGGAGAAGCGAGCGGGCGGCCGGGGGAGGGGCGGGGGTCCGGTGGGTTGGCTCTCGGGTCGTCGAGGTGGGGGCCGGGGTGTCGGGTGCGCGGTCGCGTGTGATGTGCGCTGAGGCCCGGTTCGGCGGCGAGCGGCCCGTGGGTGTCCGGGGCGGGCGGGCCGTGGGTGTGCACGGCTGGGCGGGCTCAGCCGGGTAGGTGAATCATCTCAAGCGGTCGCGACCCGGCCGGGGCGCCAGCCGTAGTGACGTAATCCATAAGCGGAGGTCGCTGGTGTGTGAGGGGCTGGCCCACCGCGCCGCTCACCTGCGACATCGCCCCCCACATCCGGCCGTGACCGTTCCGGTACGTCGTCCCCGGCTCGCCCCCGCCCCGTTCCGATCCCGTTTCGACAGATGAACAGAACCACCGGGGGTATGCGCAGCATGGTATGTGTGGGAAAAGAGGTTCCTACCCACCTCAAAACGTATCCATGCGTCGCGCGGCCGAATTTTCTTCCCGGTGAGGGTTGAAGTTTTGTTGATCTCGGGTCGGTTGGTCGCCCCGGCGTCCTACCCTTTAGAGGGTGAAGCAACTGATGTCACTGGAGTCCGAGGTCGATCTGCCCGGGGAAGCCGTGCTTCCCGGCGTGCTGAGTGACGCGCTGCACGCCGAACTCGTCCACTTCCGTCGTGACCTGCACATGCACCCGGAACTCGGCAACCAGGAGTTCCGTACCACCGCGGCGATCAAGGAGCGGCTGGAGCGGGCCGGGCTGAAGCCCCGCGTGCTGGCCATGGGGACCGGGCTCGTCTGTGACATCGGCGAGTGGGACGGGCAGCGGCCCATGCTCGCGCTGCGGGCCGACATCGACGGACTGCCCATCCCGGACACGAAGACCGAGTGCTCGTACCGGTCGACGGTGCCGGATCGCGCGCACGCCTGTGGGCATGACGTTCATACGACCGTCGTACTGGGGGCCGGTCTCGTGCTCGCCGAGCTGGACAGGAAGGGGCTGCTGCCCCGGCCCGTACGGCTGCTCTTCCAGCCCGCCGAGGAAGTGCTGCCCGGCGGCGCCGCCGACGCCATCGACTGCGGGGTGCTGGAAGGCGTCGGGAAGATCATCGCCGTGCACTGCGACCCCCGCGTCGACGCCGGGAAGATCGGGCTGCGGACCGGTGCCATCACCTCCGCCTGCGACCGGCTGGAGATCGCGCTGAACGGCCCCGGCGGGCACACCGCCCGGCCGCACCTCACCACCGACCTCGTCACCGCCGCCGCCCGCGTCGTCACCGACGTGCCCGCGATCGTCGGCCGGCGCGTCGACACCCGGGCCGGGCTCGCCGTGACCTGGGGGCGGATCGAGTCCGGGCACGCTCCGAACGTCATCCCGCAGCACGCCGAGCTCTCCGGGACCGTGCGCTGCCTGGACCTGGACACCTGGCGGCTGGCCCCGGACGTCGTCGTGGCCGCGATCGACGAGGTCGCCAATCTGCACGGGGCCAAGTCCGAGATCAACTACGTGCGCGGTGTCCCTCCGGTCGTCAACGACGCCGAGGTGACCGGGCTGATCCGTGCGGCCATGACGGCCCGGCGCGGAGCCGACTCCGTCGAGAGCACCGAGCAGAGCCTCGGCGGCGAGGACTTCTCCTGGTACCTCCAGCAGGTGCCGGGCGCCATGGCCCGCCTCGGGGTGCGGACGCCGGGTGAGCGGACCGTGCGCGACCTCCACCAGGGCGACTTCGACGCCGACGAGTCCGCGATCACCGTCGGCGTGGAGATGTTCACGGCGGCGGCCCTGCTCGACGCCGCCCTCTGATCCCACCCTGAAGCCTCTGCTCCCACCCTGAAGGCCTCTGATCCCGCCCCGACGAAGACGAACGGCCCCCTCGGGGGCCGTTCCGCCGCCCGGCGCAACATGCTCGTAAGCCAATCGTGCACTCTTCGCAATCCAGGTGTGCGAAGGCCGAAGACCCTCAGTTCAGACGCTGTTTGCCTCGAATCGATAACGGCTTCGGAAGAGGTCTGTTTCCGACATCTACGCGCGTTACGATGCCGCGAAGCCGACGCCGCAGGGGCGTCCAGGCCCGAGCACTGGCATGGTGCTCACATGAAGCGCCGACAAGGCGCTCAGGTCAGGTGAAGGAGCCTCCCGTGCGCCGGGTAGCCAAGCTTTCCGCTGCGTGTATCGCGACCGCAGCTCTCGCACTGACTGCCACCGCGTGTGGCAGCACCTCCTCCGAGAACGACAGCTCGTCCTCCTCCTCGTCTGGCGGCGGCAAGGGCGGCATCAAGATCGGTCTCGCCTACGACGTCGGCGGTCGTGGCGACCGTTCCTTCAACGACTCCGCCGCGCGCGGTGCCGACAAGGCCGCGAAGGAGTTCGACGGCTCCCTCAAGGAGCTGACCGCCAAGAGCTCCGACACCGAGGCCGACCGCGAGCAGCGCCTGACCGACCTGGCGGACGCCGGCTACAACCCGATCGTGGCCGTCGGCTTCTCGTACGCCACCTCGGTCGACAAGGTCGCCGCGAAGTACCCGAAGGTCAGCTTCGGCCTCATCGACGCCGTCGCGAAGGCCAAGAACGTCGACAGCATCACCTTCACCGAGGAGCAGGGTTCCTACCTCGCCGGTGTCGCCGCGGCGCTGAAGACCAAGAAGGACCACGTCGGCTTCATCGGTGGCGTGGACACCCCGCTGATCAAGAAGTTCGAGGCGGGTTACGCCCAGGGCGTCAAGGACACGAACCCCAAGGTCAAGGTCGACGTCCAGTACCTGACCCACGGCTCGGACTTCTCCGGCTTCGCCGACCCGGCCAAGGGCAAGGAGGCCGCGTCCGGCATGCTCGACAACGGCGTGGACGTGATCTACGCCGCGGCCGGCTCCTCCGGCAACGGCTCGATCGAGGCCGTCTCCGGCGTCAAGGGCGCCTGGGCCATCGGCGTGGACTCGGACCAGTACAACATCCCGGGTCTGAGCAAGTTCAAGAACTCGATCCTGACCTCCATGGTCAAGAACGTCGACGTCGGCGTCTACGACTTCATCAAGTCCGTCCACGAGGACAAGCCGCTGACCGGCAACCAGATCTACTCCCTCGCCAAGGGCGGTGTCAGCCTCTCCACCAGCGGTGGCTTCATCGACGACATCCAGCCCAAGCTGGACGAGGCGAAGAAGAAGATCGTCGACGGCACCATCACGGTCAAGACCAGCTGACCTGACGGTTCCCGCCGGAACCCGGGCTCGGCGAGGGGGCCTCGACAGACCCCCTCGTCGAGCCATAACAATGTGTCAACTCTACGCGTGTAGCATGGAGTTGCCGCGCTAGCGTCGCCGACGCCTGCCCTCCCCTACGCAGCCCCTTTTCCCCGAGGAGAGTGCGCCATCAACGCGTCCAGCCCTCCCGCTGCCGTCGAACTGCGCGGCATCACCAAGCGATTCCCAGGCGTCGTCGCCAACAAGGACATCGACATCACCGTCCGCACGGGCACCGTGCACGCCCTGTGCGGTGAGAACGGTGCCGGCAAGTCCACCCTGATGAAGATCCTCTACGGCATGCAGCAGCCGGACGAGGGCACCATCACGGTCAACGGCGAGACGGTCACCTTCCACACCCCCGCCGACGCCATCGGCCGCGGCATCGGCATGGTGCACCAGCACTTCATGCTCGCCGACAACCTCACCGTCCTGGAGAACGTCGTCCTGGGCGCGGAGAAGCTGTACGGCATCGGCGCCAAGGCCCGCGCGAAGATCCGCGAGATCTCCGACGCGTACAGCCTGAACATCCGCCCCGACGTCCTCCTGGAGGAGCTCGGCGTCGCCGACCGCCAGCGCGTGGAGATCCTCAAGGTCCTCTACCGCGGCGCCAAGACCCTCATCCTCGACGAGCCCACCGCCGTCCTGGTGCCCCAGGAGGTCGACGCCCTCTTCGACAACCTGCGCGAGCTCAAGGCCGAGGGCCTCACCGTCATCTTCATCTCGCACAAGCTCGGCGAGGTCCTGTCGGTGGCCGACGAGATCACCGTCATCCGCCGCGGCACCACCGTCGCCACCGTCGAGCCCGCCGGCACCACCTCCAAGCAGCTCGCCGAGCTGATGGTCGGCAGCGAACTGCCCACCCCGGAGACCGAGGAGTCCACGGTCACCGACGTGGCGCTGCTCCAGCTGGACGGCCTGCGCCTGGCCCAGACCGACCTCGACGGCGTCGAGCGGATCATCCTCGACGACATCTCCTTCACCATCCACAAGGGCGAGGTCCTCGGGATCGCCGGCGTGGAGGGCAACGGCCAGTCCGAGCTGGTCGAGGCCATCATGGGCATCCGCACCCCCGACGCGGGCACCGTCACCCTCGACGGCACCGACATCTCCCACGTCCCCACCCGAAACCGCCGCGAGGCCGGCGTCGGCTACATCCCCGAGGACCGTCACCGCCACGGCCTGCTCCTCGAGGCCCCGCTGTGGGAGAACCGCATCCTCGGCCATGTCACCGAGAAGCCCAACTCCCGCGGCCAGCTCCTCGACATCAAGGGCGCCCGCACCGACACCGAGCGCATCATCCAGGCGTACGACGTCCGCACCCCCGGCATCGACGTCACCGCCGCCTCCCTGTCCGGCGGCAACCAGCAGAAGCTGATCGTCGGCCGCGAGATGAGCCACGCGCCCAAGCTGCTCATCGCCGCCCACCCCACCCGCGGTGTGGACGTCGGCGCGCAGGCCGCGATCTGGGACCACATCCGCGAAGCCCGCCGCGAGGGCCTGGCCGTGCTGCTGATCTCCGCCGACCTGGACGAGCTCATCGGCCTGTCCGACACCCTGCGGGTGATGTACCGCGGCCGACTGGTCGCCGACGCCGACCCCGCCACCATCACCCCCGAGGAGCTGGGCTCCGCCATGACCGGCGCGGCCAGCGGCCACCTGGAGCACGCAGAGGGCTCCACGGGCGGCTCCGCAGCGGTCTCCGCCGAGGACGACGAGGACGACGCCCGATGAACAAGCTGACCCAACGCATCGACAAGGAGCGGCTGCTCCTCGGCATCGCGGCCCCGCTGCTCGCGGTCGTCGCCGCGCTCGTCGTCACCACCCTGGTGATCCTCGCCACCGGCAAGAACCCGTTCGACGCCTTCAGCGACATGGTGACCTACGGCACCGCCAGCGACAGCCAGGTCTACATCCTCAACAAGGCGACGACGTACTACCTGGCGGGTGTCTCGGTGGCCATCGGCTTCCGGATGAACCTGTTCAACATCGGCGTCGACGGCCAGTACCGCATCGCCGCGTTCTTCGCCGCCGTCCTCGGTGGCGCGCTGACCACGCCGGGCTGGATCTCCATCCCGCTGATCATCCTGTGCGCCATGGCCACCGGTGCCCTGTGGGCGGCCATCGCGGGCGTCCTCAAGGTGACCCGCGGGGTCAGCGAGGTCATCTCCACGATCATGCTGAACTCGATCGCCACCGCGATCATCGCCTACCTCCTCCAGCCCGGAAAGCTCGCCGAGCTCCAGGCGGGCGGCACCGTCGTCTCCACCAAGCCGCTGCCGGAGTCGTCGTACTTCTTCCAGATCGACACCGGCGCCGCGGGCGAGCTGTGGGGCTTCATCGTGATCGCCGTGATCGTCGGCATCGCGTACTGGTTCGTGCTCGGCCGCACCCGCTTCGGCTTCGACCTGCGCACGGTCGGCCAGTCCGAGTCCGCCGCCTCCGCGAGCGGTGTCTCGGTGAAGAAGATGATCGCCACCAGCATGGTGATCTCGGGCGCCGTGGCCGGCCTGATCGGCATGCCGACCCTGCTCAACGACAGCCACCAGTTCAGCAACGACTTCCCCGTCGGCATCGGCTTCACCGGTATCGCCATCGCCCTGCTCGGCCGCAACAACCCGGTCGGCATCGCGCTCGGCGCCCTGCTCTGGGGCTTCCTGGAGCGCACCACCAACCACCTGGAGTTCGAGGGCTACGACAAGGAGATCCTCGGCGTGATCCAGGGCGTCATCGTCCTGTGCGTCGTCATCGCCTACGAGGTCGTACGACGCTACGGACTCAAGCGTCAGCAGCAGCGGGTCGGCGCCGAGCTCGCCGCCCAGGCCGCCACCCCGACCCAGAAGCAGGAGGTGGCGTGATGACTGCCACGATGACCGACACGCCGCCCCCCGCGGCCCCCAAGGCGGACTCCGCCGCCCGGTCGGGCCGCTCGCTCGGCCAGATCCTGATGATCGTCGCCGGCGCGCTGCTGCTCGTCGCCGCGGTCCGCGTCATCTCCGGCTCCGACCAGCTCACCTCCGAGGGCCAGGTCTCCGCCGCCCTCAGCCTCGCTGTGCCGATCGGCCTCGCCGGCCTGGCCGGTCTGTGGTCCGAGCGCTCCGGCGTGGTCAACATCGGCCTCGAAGGCATGATGATCCTCGGCACCTTCGGCGCCGGCTGGATCGGCTGGCAGTCCAGCCCCTGGCTCGGCCTGCTGTGCGGTGTCGGCTTCGGCGTCGTCGGCGGTCTGCTGCACGCGGTCGCGACCGTCACCTTCGGCGTCGACCACATCGTCTCCGGTGTCGCGATCAACCTCCTCGCGCTCGGCACCACCCAGTACCTCGCCAAGCTGTTCTTCGTGGACGGCAAGGCCGCCGCGGAGGGCGGCAACCCCAAGCAGTCCCCGCCCGTCGACTCGCTGCCCAACTTCGACGTACCGGGCCTGTCCAGCGGACTGCACTCCATCGAGAACCACCACTGGTTCCTGATCTCCGACATCGCCGGCATCCTCGGCGGCCTGGTCACCGACCTGTCCGTGGTGACGGTCATCGCGGTCCTGCTGTTCGTCGGCAGCTGGTGGCTGCTGTGGCGCACCCCGTTCGGCCTGCGGCTGCGCTCCTGCGGCGAGAACCCGATCGCCGCCGAGTCCCTCGGCGTCAACGTCTACAAGTACAAGTACATGGCCGTGGCCGTCTCCGGCGGCCTCGCCGGCCTCGGTGGCGCCTTCCTCGCGCTGGTCACCTCGCACAGCTACCTCGAAGGCCAGACCGGCGGACGCGGTTACATCGGTCTCGCCGCCATGATCTTCGGCAACTGGCGGCCCGGCGGCCTCGCCATGGGCGCGGGCCTGTTCGGCTACTCCGACGCGCTCCAGCTGCGCAACGGCGGCGAGACCGTCCACGCGCTGCTGCTCCTGCTGTTCGTGCTGCTCCTGGCGATGGCCGGCTGGAAGCTGTACAAGAAGGCGCACTGGCAGGGCGGCATCAGCCTCCTGGTGGCCGCGGGCGTCCTGGTCTGGTACCTGGTCACCGACGAGGTCCCGAGCGACTTCGTGGGCGCCACCCCGTACGTCGTGACCCTGCTGGTGCTGTCGCTGTCCGCGCAGCGCCTGCGGATGCCCAAGGCGGACGGCATGCGCTACCGGAAGGGCCAGGGCAAGTGACGGGCGTCGACTGGGGGGCACTGCGGGCGGCGGCCCGGGACGCCATGTCCCGGGCGTACGCCCCCTACTCCGGCTTCCCGGTCGGCGTCGCCGCCCTGGTCGACGACGGCCGCACCGTCACCGGCTGCAACGTCGAGAACGCGTCCTACGGCCTCGGCCTGTGCGCCGAGTGCGGTCTGGTCTCGGAGCTGCAGAACACCGGGGGCGGCCGGCTCACGCACTTCACCTGCGTGGACGGCAGGGGCGAGGTGCTCGTCCCGTGCGGCCGCTGCCGCCAGCTGCTCTACGAGTTCGGCGGCGCCGATCTCCTCCTGGAGACCCCGGAGGGGATCCTGCCGCTGTCGGAGATGCTCCCGCAGGCCTTCGGGCCTGAGCATCTCACCAAGTAATTCCCGGAAGGAAAGCCCTGCATGGCCATGGACGTCATCTCCGTCATCCGCACCAAGCGGGACCGCGGCGAACTCAGCGACGAGCAGATCGACTGGGTCATCGACGCGTACACCCGCGGGGAGGTCGCCGACGAGCAGATGTCCGCGCTCGCGATGGCCATCCTGCTCAACGGCATGAACCGCCGCGAGATCGCCCGCTGGACGGCCGCGATGATCGCCTCGGGCGAGCGGATGGACTTCTCGTCGCTGTCCCGCCCGACCGCCGACAAGCACTCCACGGGCGGTGTCGGCGACAAGATCACGCTGCCGCTGGCACCCCTGGTGGCGGCCTGCGGCGCGGCGGTTCCCCAGCTCTCGGGCCGGGGCCTCGGCCACACCGGCGGCACGCTCGACAAGCTGGAGTCGATCCCCGGCTGGCGCGCGCTGCTGTCGAACGAGGAGATGCTCTCGGTTCTGGACGGGACGGGCGCGGTGATCTGCGCGGCGGGCGACGGCCTGGCCCCGGCCGACAAGAAGCTGTACGCCCTGCGGGACGTCACCGGCACGGTCGAGGCGATCCCGCTGATCGCCTCCTCGATCATGTCGAAGAAGATCGCGGAGGGCACGGGTTCGCTCGTGCTCGACGTCAAGGTCGGCACCGGCGCCTTCATGAAGACCATCGAGGACGCGCGGGAACTGGCGTCCACGATGGTGGGCCTGGGTACCGACCACGGCGTCCGGACGGTCGCGCTCCTGACGGACATGTCGACCCCGCTCGGCCTCACGGCGGGCAACGCCCTCGAAGTCCGCGAGTCGGTGGAGGTCCTCGCGGGCGGCGGCCCCTCGGACGTCGTGGAGCTCACCGTCGCGCTGGCCCACGAGATGCTGGCGGCGGCGGGCATCCGTGACGCCGACCCGGCGAAGGCGCTGGCCGACGGCTCCGCGATGGACGTCTGGCGCCGCATGATCGCGGCCCAGGGCGGCGACCCGGACGCGGAACTGCCGGTGGCGCGCGAGCAGCACGTCATCAAGGCGCCGTCCTCGGGCGTCCTGACCCGCCTCGACGCCTACGGCATCGGCGTGGCCGCCTGGCGCCTCGGCGCGGGGCGTGCCCGCAAGGAGGACCCGGTGCAGGCGGGCGCGGGCGTGGAGATGCACGCCAAGCCGGGCGACACCGTGACGGAGGGCCAGCCCCTGCTGACCCTGCACACGGACACCCCGGAACGCTTCGAGTACGCCCTCGAGTCGATCGAGGGTTCCTACGACATCGAGGCGGCCGGTACGGCGTTCACGGCGTCGCCGGTGGTGCTGGAGCGCATCGCCTGAGCTGGAGCTTCCTCATTCGGGTGAACGGGATCGGTGGACCATCGCCGGTCCCGTTCGGCATGCTGAGATCGGTGACGAAACGAACGGAGACCGCCATGAGTGCACTCGCCGCCGAGTCCGGAACCCCTGAGGGCACGGACTGGGACGAGATCGTCCGTGTCTGGGAGGAGACGGACGCTCCCGAGGGCAGCAAGGTGGAGATCATCGAAGGGATCGTCACCGTGTCGCCTCCGCCGTCCGAAGAGCACAACGACACTGCCGAGCTGCTTCACGAACTTCTGTACGGCGCACGACCTCCCGGCGCTGAGTGGGGCATCTATCAGACACTCGGGTTGACGTGTCCGGAGACAGGCAGCCTGTTCGTTCCAGACCTGTGCGTGGTGCCGAGAGTTGCCCTGCGCCGAGGAACGCGCGTGCACGCCGGCGAAGCGGAATTGGTCGTCGAGGTCACGTCCCGGAGCAATGCGAACCACGACCGCATCAAGAAGGCGCACGGATACGCCGTGGCAGGCGTGCCGCTCTACCTCCTGTTGGACGCCTGGCAGTCGGGGCGTCCCACGGCGACACTCTACGGAGAACCGCAGAGCGGCACGTATCGAGTCCTCGATTCGGTGGAGTACGGCGAGGAGCTGACGCTGCCCGCACCGTTCAAGCTGGCTCTGGACACCGGCATCTTCCCGCTGAGCTGAGGTCCTCACCCCAGCAGCGTCGCCACGACCACCAGCACCGGCACCGACAGCGCCGTCGACATCAGGATCGAGTCCCGGGCGAGGCGTTCGCCGACACCGTAGGTGGACGCGTAGGTGTACAGGTTCTGCGCGGCCGGGAGGGCCGACGTGACCACCACGTCGAGGAGTTGGGCTCCGTGGAGGCCGAACACGCCGGCCGCCAACGCCCACGCCGCCGCCGGCTGCCCCACCGACTTCAGCGCCACCGAGAGCAGGACGAGCCCGCGGTCCGGCCCCCGGCCGGGCATCGTGCTGCCGCACAGGGAGATGCCGAAGGCGAGCAGGACCGCCGGGACCGACATGCCGCCGATGAGGGTCAGGGGGTCCATCACGGGGGCCGGGACCTTCAGGCCCGCCGCCGAGACCATCACGCCGGCCAGCGAGCCCACCGCGATCGGATTGCGGAGCGGGGTGAGCAAGCGCCGCCACAGGGGGCCCTTCTCGCCCTCGCCCGACGCAAGGTCCAGGACCGTCAGCGCGACCGGCGTCACCCCGACCAGCTGGAACAGCAGCACCGGCGCCACCAGCGACGCGTCGCCCAGCACGTACACCGCGATCGGGATGCCGAGGTTGCCGGAGTTGACGTACGAGGAGCACAGCGCGCCGATCGTCGTACGGCCAAGGCCCCAGCCCCGTACGACACCCACCGCCACGAAGACGCCCGCGGCCGCTGCCGTGCTGAGCGCGGTCACCAGCAGGCGGCTGGAGAAGATCACCGACAGGTCGGCCCGGGCGAGGGTGGTGAACAGCAGGGCCGGGGACGCCACATGGAAGGCCAGCTTGGTCAGGACCTCGCGGCCCTGGTCGCCGAGGTAGCCGCGGAGGCCGATGAGGTAGCCGACCCCGATCACCACCGCGATCACCGCGAAGCCGGTCAGCACTCCCTGCACGGGGACTCCTCAAGGGTGAGGAGGGCGTGGCGTATCCGGGGACGTGCTGATGGGTGGCGCATACAGGCAACCCTCGGGGGAAGCCGCTCCCCGGGTCAACGTGATCCTGCCCGCGCCGACCAGCCGGACCGGACGCCGAGGCGGCCGTCCTCACACGGGGCCTCACGCGGGGCCGATGAGTTACGCCCACCCGCCCGGTCTACCGATCGTGGACGCCATGACACCCGCTGTACTCGTGCTGACCGGCCCCGTCACCCGGGACGAGGTGACAGGGCTCAGTGACGAGGTCCGAACGCTGCTGGGGGCGACCGGCGCCGGAGTCGTGGTGTGCGATGTCGCCGGGCTAGGGCCGCCGGGGCTCGGCGCGGTGGACCTGCTCGCCCGGCTCCAGCTGGCCGCCCGGCGGGCCGGGGGCCGGATCAGGCTGCGCGATCCCGATCCCGGACTACACGCCCTCCTTGACCTCGTCGGCCTCCGCTTCGAGATGGAGGGGGACACCGAACAGGGGGAACCAGCGCTGGGTGTCCAGGAAGAAGTGGAACCCGGTGAGCCGGCCGTCTGAGATCTCCAGGACCTGGATCGACCAGGGGGTCCAGCCGCCCTTCTCGGGGTCCGGCTTGTACTGGGCGAAGCCGGGCAGGCCGTTGACCTGCACCGGGATCAGGCGGGAGCCCTCGCAGGCCGAGCCCAGGGTGGTCATGAAGCCGGTGATGTCGTCGTGGCCCGTCAGCCACAGGTCGAACGGCGGCATCGTCATGATGGCGTCCTCGTGGAGGAGAGCCGTCAGGGCTGTCATGTCGTACCCCTCGAACGCCTTCACATAGCGGTCCAGGAGCTTCTGCTGCTCCTCGTCCAGCGGGTCGGAGACGGCCGCGTCGGCGCCCTGCTGCTCCCGCTCGGCGAGGGTGGCGCGGGCGCGCTGGAGGGCGCTGTTGACCGAGGCGACGGAGGTGTCGAGCAGCTCGGCGACCTCGCTCGCCTTCCAGGCGAGGACCTCGCGCAGGATCAGCACCGCGCGCTGCTTGGGGGGCAGTTGCTGGAGGGCGGCCATGAAGGCGAGCCGCACGGTCTCCTTGGCGACGGCGGCCTCGGCGGGGTCCTCGACGGTCGGCAGGACGCGGTTGTCGGGCATCGGCTCCAGCCAGGTGTGGTCCGGGCGGGGGGAGAGGGCGGCCTGGGCGAGGGGCGTCGACTCGGAGAGGTCCATGGGGCGGGCGCGCTTGTTGCCGGCCGTCAGCATGTCCAGACAGACGTTGGTCGCGATGCGGTACAGCCAGGAGCGGAGGCTGGAGCGGCCCTCGAACTTGTCGTAGCTGCGCCAGGCCCGCACCATCGTGTCCTGCACCGCGTCCTCGGCCTCGAAGGAGGAGCCGAGCATGCGGTAGCAGTACCCGGTGAGCTCGGTGCGGTGTTTCTCGAGCCTGATGTCGAGGTCCGTCGTCGTCGCCGTGCTGTCCGTCATCGTCCACCCACCCCTGTGGCCGTGCTGTCTCGCGCCTTTGCGCCCAGTACTCGGAAACTACCGCAGCCCACTGACAACGGCCCCTGGAGCGGGTGAACACACAGGTCAGAAGCCCTCTGGAGAAAAACCGATCCCCCCGGTCGACCGACCTCGACCGGGGGGAAGGGGGGACGTGCGGCTCAGGCCGTCGCGAGCCGCTGCTGGGCCCGGGCCGCACGCGTTCCGAGGACGGTGATCGACACCACGCCGAGCACCGCCAGCAGTCCGACCCCGACCGTCCCGGCCCAGCCGCCCGCGTGGAAGGCGAGCGCGCCGACCGTGCTGCCCGCGCTGGAGCCGATGTAGTAGGCGGACTGGTAGAGGGCCGAGGCCTGGGCGCGGCCGTGGGTGGCCGTCTTGCTGACCGCCGAGGACGCCACCGCGTGCCCCGCGAAGAAGCCGCCCGTGATCAGGACCAGGCCGAGCAGGACCAGGGGCAGGGAGTTCGCGAGGGAGAGGGCCAGGCCCGTCGCCGTCGTGCCGCCCGCCGCGTACAGGGCGCCCCGGCGGCCGAGGCGGCCGACCAGGCGGCCCGCTGTCGACGCGGACACCGTGCCCACCAGGTAGATCAGGAAGATCGACCCGATGATGCCCTGGGGGAGCGAGAAGGGCGCCTCGGTCAGGCGGTAGCCGATCACCGTGTAGACGCCGCCGAAGACCGTCATGAACAGCGCGCCGATGGCGTACAGACGGCACAGCAGGGGGTTGGAGAGGTGGGCGCGGACCGTGCCGAGCAGCACGCGCGGCCGCAGCGAGCCCGCCGTGAAGTGCCTCGGCGCCGGCAGCAGCAGGCGGAACGCCACCGCACAGGCCACCGCGAGTGCGCCGATGACCCCGACGGCCACCCGCCAGCCCCATTCCTGTGCGACCCAGCCCGTGATGACCCGGCCGCTCATCCCGCCGACGCTGTTGCCGGCGACGAACAGACCGATCGCCGTGACCAGGGCCTTCGGGCGGACCTCCTCCGCCAGATACGCGGTCGCGGAGGCCGGCAGTCCGGCCAGGGCAGCCCCCTGCACCGCGCGCAGCGCGACCAGCGCGGGCATCGAGGGCGCGAAGGGGACCAGGAGACCGACCGTCACCGCGACCGCCAGCGAGGCCGTCATGACCGTACGGCGTCCGAAGCGCTCGGAGAGGGCGCTCATCGGCAGCACGAACAGCGCCAGTCCGCCGGTCGCCGCCGCCACCGTCCAGCTCGCCTCGCTCGCCGCCACCCCGAACTCGCCCGAGATCAGCGGGAGGAGGGCCTGCGTGGAGTACAGCAGCGCGAAGGTCGCGACACCGGCGAGGAAGAGGGCGAAGCTCATCCGGCGGTAGCCGGGGCCGCCCGGCGCCATACGGGAGTCGGGGGCGTCGGGGACGTATGGGGCTTCGGTGGCAGAGACGGGTGACACGGCGCCCACGCGGGTGGACGCCTCGGTACTGGCAGGCATGCCTCGAAGTTACGTACGACGCCTCTCATCCGTCCAATGCATGGATTCGCCATAATCGTTCCCATGGTGCATCAGCAGAGGTCACAGGCTCGCCTGTCACCGTCCAGTGACACAGAAGACATCGTCCCGCTCCTCGCGCCCCGCCTGGCCTACTTCGCCGGCGTCGCCCGCACCGAGCACGTCACTCGCGCCGCCCAGGAGATGGACGTACCCCAGTCGACGCTCTCGCGTGCGATGGTCCGCCTGGAGCAGGACCTCGGCGTCGACCTGTTCGCCCGCATCGGCCGTACGGTCTCCCTCACCCCCGCGGGACGCACCTTCCTCGTCTCCGTCGAGCGGGCCCTCGCCGAGATCGAGCGCGCCGCCGACGAGGTCCGGGCCGACGCCGACCCGGCCACCGGCAAGGTCGCCTTCGGGTTCCTCCACACGATGGGCTCGGAGACCGTGCCCGGACTGATCCGCGCCTTCCGCGCCGACCACCCCCGCGTTCGCTTCAGCCTGGTCCAGAACTACGGCGAGGCGATGATCGAGCGCCTGCGCGCGGGCGAACTGGACCTCTGCCTGACCTCCCCGGTCCCCGACGCCCCGGACCTCGTCGCCCGCCGCCTCGACGAGCAGAAGCTGCGGCTCGTCGTCCCCGCCGACCACCCCCTCGCCGGTCGCAAGCGCGTCCGCCTCGCCGAGGCCGCCGACGAGGTCTTCGTCACCCTGGAACCCGGCTACGGCCTGCGCCGCATCACCGACGACCTCTGCCAGGAGGCCGGCTTCAGACCGCGGATCGCCTTCGAGGGGGAGGAGGCGGAGACCCTGCGGGGCCTGGTGGCGGCGGGACTCGGGGTCGCGCTGCTCCCGCCGCCGGCCTTCCCCCGCCCAGGGGTCTCGGAACTGACGGTCACCGCGCCACGAGCGGTACGGGAGATCGGCGTCGCCTGGCTGGACGGCCACCCCGACACCCCGCCGGTGGCCGCCTTCAAGAAGTTCCTGCTGTCGAGAAGGGGCAGCCTCCTGCCCTGACCTACCGCCTGCTCTGACCTGCCTCCTGCCCTGACCCGCCGCCTGCTCTGACCTGTCTCCGGCCCTGAACTACCGCTTCCGTGCCCCGAACCCCGAAGCCAGCGGCATCCGCAGCCCCAGCGGCGGCGGCGCCGCCAGCGCGTCCTGCACCGGGCGGGACAGCGCCCGCCCGAACAGCGCGCCCATCACGAAGTCCTCGGCGAGCGCCTGGACTTCGGAGCGGTACTGGTGCAACCCGTGTCCGTCGGAGTGGACTTCGAACCGGCACACCTCCCGGTTCGCCTTCTTCGCCCGCGAGGCGAGCCTGAACGACAGTTCGGGGTCGGTGCGCCGGTCGTTCGTGCCGTGGACCAGCAGCACCCGCCGCCCCACGAGCTGCTTCACCGGTTCGGGGGAGGCCGCCACGTCCTCCTCGGGCAGCCAAGGTGCGATCGCCACCACGGAGTTGACGGCCTCGTGCCCACCCGCGTGCAGCGCCGCCCGTCCGCCCATGTCGACACCGACCAGGGCCACGGGGACGTCCCCGTAGCGCCGTACGACCTCGTCCGCGGCCCAGTTGGCGTCGTGCGCGAGATGCGCCTCGCTGCCGTTCCACCCGCGGTAGCGGTAGTGCACCAGGTGCGCCGCCAGCCCGTCCCGCCGGCCCGCGCGGGCCAGTCGCCGCCCCAACGCCTTCGCTGGGCACGGCAGTCGTACGGCGGAGGGCCTGCGCAGAGAGGTTTCGTCGCCGCTCGGGAGGAGCAGCACCACACCGCTCACCGCCGCCGGCTCCGGGCCGAGTGTCCTGCCCAGTCGGGCGCTGCGAACCGGCGTCGCTTGCTGTGCCATGACAGAACAGTGTCAGAAGTGCGGGTGTACGACACGGGGCGGGGCGGTCACCGTTACGTATCGACGGATTCGTACAGCGGGCGATCTACGCGCGTAGGCGTTAGAGTGCGGAAATGACGAGCACGACTGACCGGACGGGGACCTCCCCGAGCTCGGACCAGATCCGCCGAGCACCCAAGGTTCTGCTGCACGATCACCTCGACGGCGGGCTGCGCCCCGGCACGATCGTCGACCTCGCCCGCGAGACCGGGTACACCGGCCTCCCCGAGGACGACCCGGACCGGCTCGGCGTCTGGTTCCGCGAGGCCGCCGACTCGGGGTCGCTGGAACGCTACTTGGAGACCTTCTCGCACACCGTCGGCGTCATGCAGACCCGCGAGGCGCTGGTGCGGGTGGCCGCCGAGTGCGCCGAGGACCTCGCCGAGGACGGCGTCGTCTACGCGGAGGTGCGGTACGCCCCCGAACAGCATCTCGAAAAGGGCCTGACCCTCGAAGAGGTGGTCGAGGCCGTCAACGAGGGCTTCCGGGAAGGCGAGCGCAGGGCGCGGGCGAACGGCCACCGCATCCGCGTCGGCGCCCTGCTCACCGCGATGCGGCACGCGGCCCGGGCCCTGGAGATCGCCGAACTCGCCAACCGCTACCGCGACCTCGGTGTGGTCGGCTTCGACATCGCGGGTGCCGAGGCCGGCTACCCGCCCACCCGGCACCTCGACGCCTTCGAGTACCTCAAGCGCGAGAACAACCACTTCACGATCCACGCCGGCGAGGCCTTCGGGCTGCCGTCCATCTGGCAGGCCCTCCAGTGGTGCGGCGCCGACCGGCTCGGGCACGGGGTGCGCATCATCGACGACATCCAGGTCCACGAGGACGGCACGGTCAAGCTCGGCCGGCTCGCCTCCTACGTGCGGGACAAGCGGATCCCGCTGGAGCTGTGCCCCAGCTCCAACCTCCAGACCGGGGCGGCCGCCTCGTACGCCGAGCACCCGATCGGACTCCTGCGGCGGCTGCACTTCCGGGCGACCGTGAACACCGACAACCGGCTGATGTCCGGTACCGGTATGAGCCGCGAATTCGAGCACCTGGTCGACGCGTTCGGCTATACGCTCGACGACATGCAGTGGTTCTCCGTCAATGCGATGAAATCAGCGTTCATTCCTTTCGATGAACGACTCGCGATGATCAATGACGTCATCAAGCCGGGATATGCCGAGCTGAAGTCCGAATGGCTGTTCCAGCAGACGGCCTCCACCAGCGGTTCTGTGGCCGAGGAAGGCTGAGCGCGGGAATTCGCGGGTACGGAATGCGGGCGGGTGTTCACAATCCGTCCGCATTTCGATGTTTGCGGCGGGCGGCTGTGCATGTTTACGGTCGTGGACCGCTCACATCCCCGTAAACCCATTTCGAGGACGCATTTCATGAAGCAGTCTGCTGCCAAGACCCTCGGTGTCGCCGCCCTCGGTGCCGCCTTCGCCGCGGCCGGCGCGGGTGCCGCGAACGCCGCTCCGGCGGTCCCGGACGCCACGCAGGCGCTCGGCTCCGTCTCCCAGGGGCTCCCCACCGAGAACCTCACCAAGGCGCTGCCGGGTGCCGGTGAGGCGCTGGCGCAGGCCCAGCCGGCCCTCGGCGCGGGCCTCGCGGCCGCGCAGCCCGCCGCCGAGCGTGTGCTCGCCGACGGTCCGACCGCGCCCGTCGCCGGCCTCCTCGGCGGCCTGCCGATCGGCAAGGTCCTGCCCGGCGGCGGCGCCGGCACCGGTGTGAACGGCCTGCCGCTCGGCTGAGCCACGGAACCATCGCTCGGCTGAGCCGCCGACCGTCGTCCAGCTGAGCCAGGCACCATCACCTGGCTGAGCCAGGCGCCATCGCTCGGCTGAGCCGCGGAGTCATGAGGCAGGCCGGGGGCCGTACGGTCCTCGGGGCCCGCCGCTCCTCGCACGCGCCGGTGGGGCGCACCCCTGGACACGGGGTGCGCCCCACCGGCGTACGTGCGCACGGGAGGTCACCAGGCGGTCTGGGCCTTCTCCTCCGAGGGGAACAGGATCCACAGCGCTATGTAGAGCAGGAACTGGGGGCCCGGCAGCAGGCAGGAGACCAGGAAGATCACGCGCATGGTGGTCGCGGAGGTGCCGAAGCGCCGTGCCAGCGCGGCACACACGCCGCCGATCATGCGGCCGTTGGTGGGGCGGGCGAGGCGGGACATTGCGGCTCCTTCGTGAGCGTCGGTGGGGGAGTCCGAGTGACCCCTCCCAGCTGCTTTCCACGCTACGGAGACGAAAGACACAAAGCGTCGCTCTACGGGGCGATCCCGACCCTGGGAATCGTCGGGGTCCTACCCTGAGCCGGCTCCTCCTGGCGGACGGCGGGGCGCGGGCCGCGACCCGCCCCGCGGCGGAGCCAGTGGCGGGCGGCCGGCACGACCGCGAGGTGGGCGAGCGCCACACCGGCGGTGTTCAGGAGCAGCGAGTCGATGTCGACGACCTGGCCGGGGACACCAGTCTGGAGCAGCGCGATGCCCAGGGAGATCAGGGCGCCCGCGGCGGACGTACGGATGAGGGAGCCCAGTGTGGAGGCCCAGAGCCTGCCGTGCGCCATCGGGATCAGGATGCCGAGCGGGGCGAGCAGGGCGAGCCCCTCGCCGATCCGGCGGGCCGCCTCCTGCCAGCCGAGGGCGAGGTCGGCGCGGATGCCGGCCAGGGGGTGCAGGTTGGCGGGGACCACCCAGGGGACGTCGAGGGGCCGCAGGGTGAACCAGGCGACGAACGCGAGATGTGCGACGAGGAGGACACCTCCTGCCACACGGACGCGAAGGGCGGCATTGCCGCCGATGAAGCCTTGCTGCACGACCCCGTAGACGCCGCGCTCGGCACGATCGGTTCCGGAACACCCCGAGGTACCTGGGTGAGGTCTGCGCCACACGGGGTGGTCGGACCCCCGTCAGCCCTGCACGGGGTGGCCGGACCCCCCGTCAGCCCTTAGTCACCTCGCTCGACGGCGGCTGGTGGCTGCTCGGCTGGGAGCGGACCTCGTCCGTGCAGTCGTAGCGGCGCACGGGGGCGGCGCCGGGGCCGCCCAGAATGACGGAGCCGTCGCCCTCGGCCGCGGCCGAATCGGAGAACGTGCACACGAGCTGGGCGAGGGCGTAGCGGGAGAGCTCGGTGGGCGGGGTGCTCAGCCGGAGGGTGTCCTCGGGGTCCTTGGGGCGCGGCCCGCTGACGGTCGTGCCGCCGCGGACGTACGTCTGGTAGCCGGCGTCCCGTTCCGCGGCGGACGGCGCCTCGGCGAGCTGGTCGAGGAGTCCCTGGGCGACCAGCACCCGCCGGGCGGAGTCCTCGGTGCCGTCCGGTACCCGTACGGTCCGGTCCACGGCGACCAGCGACGACCCGCACAGCAGGAACACCTGCACGGCAAGCCCTCCGGACGCCTGGGCCGCCCCCGACTCCGACAGCGAACAGCGCACCCGGGAGGGCGCGGGCCCGAAGTCGGTGGGCACCTCGGTGGACCGGATACCGCACCCGGCGACCAGTACGGCGAGCACGGGCAGCGCGAGCAGCCGCCGCAGGGTGACACGGGGCCGCCGAGTCCGGGGCGGCTCCGAGTCCGAGCGCCGCGACGGCGAATCACCTCCCTGGCCGGCCGGAAGGTCGCCGAGCACCCGCGTCCGTGTCTCCCCGCCGTCCTGCCGGGCCGGGCGGACGTCGACCGAGGGCGTGGCAGCCGGTGCGGTGGCCGGAGGCACCGGCGAGGCGGCCTGCGTCCGTTCCGGCCGGCCTGCCGGCCGCCACGCCACGCTGTCTCCAAGTCCCCGCGCCGGCTGGTCTCCCCGTCCCGGCGCCGGCTGGTCTCCCCGTCCCGGCGCCGGCAGGTTTCCCCGCCCCCGCGTCCACGCCACCCGGCTGCCCCCGCCCCGCTGTTCCCGTCGTCCTCCCAGCCCGGTCATCACGCGTCCCCCTTCGTCGCCCCGGCTTCGTCCTTCTCGGCATCCGTCGGCTGTTCCGTCAGGGCCGAGGCGTCGCGGGGGAGGTGGAGGGTGAACACGGCACCGCCGTCGGGGGAGTTGGCGGCGGTGATCTCGCCGCCGTGGATGTGGGCGTTCTCCAGGGCGATGGAGAGGCCGAGGCCGCTGCCCTCGGAGCGCGGGCGGGAGGCGCTGGCCTTGTAGAAGCGGTCGAAGACGTGCGGCAGGACGTCCTCGGGGATGCCGGGGCCGTGGTCCCGGACCCGGATGACCACCTCGTCGGCGGCGGCCCGGACGGCCACCCGCACCGGGGAGCCGCCGTGCTTGAGCGCGTTGCCGATGAGGTTGGCGAGGATGACGTCGAGGCGCCGCGGGTCGAGGCGGGCGTGGATGCCGCGCTCGGCGTCCAGCTCCACCGCGTCCAGCCAGGCGCGCGCGTCGATGCACGCGGTGATCTGGTCGGCCACGTCCACGTCGTCCAGGACCAGCCGGGCCGTACCCGCGTCGAAGCGGGTGACCTCCATCAGGTTCTCGACGAGGTCGTTGAGCCGGCGGGTCTCGCTGACCACCAGACGCACCGCCGGTTCGATCATCGGGTCGATCGAGCCGGACTCCGCCTCCAGCTCCTCCTCCAGGATCTCCGTCACCGCGGTGATCGCGGTGAGCGGTGTCCGCAGCTCATGGCTCATGTCCGCCACGAAACGCCGCGAGGCGTCGTCCCGGGCCGCCATGTCGTCGACCCGTTTCTCCAGCGCCTCGGCCGCGTAGTTGAACGTCCGTGACAGGTCCGCGAGTTCATCGGTGCCGGACACCCTGAGCCGGGTGTCGAGGCGGCCCTCGCCGAGCCGCCGGGCGGCGACCCCGAGCCGGTGCACCGGCTTCAGCACGGTCGTCGCGGCGGCCTGCGCGAGCAGCGCGGAGCCGATCAGGGCGAGGCCGGTGGCGATCCCCAGTGACCAGGCGAGGGAGTTGAGGTCCTTGGCCTCCGGTTCCAGGGACTTGAGCATGTAGCCGGTCGGGCCACCGCCGATCACGCGCGTGCCGGCGACCAGGTACGGCGTGTCGTGGTCGACGATCCGCTGCCAGTACAGGTGGTAGGCGGACTTGTTGGCGGAGTCGACGCTCTGCTTCTCGTTCACCGCCTCGCGCAGCGACACCGGCACGTCCTGGAGCGTGAACCCGTCCAGGGCGCCCGAATTGCCGTACACCGTCTTGCCGTTCCCGTCGGTGCCCACCAGCAGCACGCTGAAGCGCTGGCTGCTGCCCGCCATCTGCCCGGCCGCCTGCTGAAGTTCGTCCTGCGTGGGCTCCTCGGGCAGCGCGCCCGCGCGGTTCTGCATCTCCTGCTGGAAGTCCCGCAGCACCGCGTCCTGGGCGCGGGTGAGCACCGCCTCGCGGTTGAGCCAGTAGGCGATCCCGGACGCGGACACGGCCGCGGTCAGCGCCACCAGGCCGAACACCACGACGAGACGCAGCCGCAGACTGGTGAAGCGCAGCCGTGACCACATGCCCTTGCGCGCCGCGAACCAGCCGCGGAGCCCCCCTTGCGCTTCGGTCACTGAGGTGTGTCCAGCCGGTAGCCCACACCCCGCACGGTCCGGATCAGCGTCGGGGACGACGGCACGTCCTCGACCTTGGCGCGCAGCCGCTGCACACAGGCGTCCACCAGGCGCGAGTCACCGAGGTAGTCGTGCTCCCACACCAGCCGCAGCAACTGCTGCCGGGACAGCGCCTGTCCGGGCCGCCGGCTCAGCTCCAGGAGCAGCCGCAGCTCGGTCGGCGTGAGCTGGAGGTCCTCGCCGTTCTTCGTGACGGTCATGGCCGCACGGTCGATGACCAGGGACCCGAAGCTCGCCGCGTCGGTCGACTCGCGTTCGCCGCGGCGCAGCACGGCCCGGATCCGGGCATCGAGCACCCGTCCCTGGATCGGCTTGACCACGTAGTCGTCGGCGCCGGACTCCAGCCCGACCACCACGTCGATGTCGTCGCTGCGCGCGGTCAGCAGAATGATCGGCAACTGGTCCGTGCGCCGGATGCGCCGGCACACCTCGAACCCGTCGATACCGGGCAGCATCACGTCCAGCACGATCAGGTCCGGCCGCTGCTCACGCAGCAGTTTGAGGCCGTCCTCGCCGGTGGCAGCGGTGGCAACCCGGTGGCCCTGGCGCGTGAGACTCAGCTCCAGGGCCGTACGGATGGCGTCGTCGTCCTCGATCAGCAACAGGGAAGGCACGGGCTCATTCTGGCCCATGGCACGGTCGGGTATCGACACCTGTACACGTGCGTGAGCATACCGCTGCTCTCTGTGCCCGTCCTGTGCGATTCCTGCGACGGGGCCCTGTGACAGGTCTGTGACAGTCGGCGGACACGGCCATGAAGGTGCGAGGGCAAGCTTCTCGGCACGGGCAAGGAAGTACCGCCCGGAACGACCGAACACCGGAAGTCCACGACGGGGGGCGCGAGATGAACACGCTGCACAGCAACAGCACTGGCGCAGTGATCACGCGTCTCCACGACGTGAACGGGGGCCGGGGTCCGGAGAAGTCCGGTGCCGCAAGCGGGCGGGGGTGCGCTCGCGGCACCGGGCGTCAGCACACCACGTACATGTCGGTGGTTGACACCAGCACGGGGGAAACGCACGGGGGATCGTCGTACAGGGAGGAGACGGGGGAGCGTCGTTCGCTGTCGGAGGCGGAGTTCACCGCCTACGTCCAGGAGCGCCGCGCCTCCCTGTACGCCACCGCCTACCACCTGACCGGTGACCGCTTCGAGGCCGAGGACCTGCTCCAGAGCGCGCTGTTCTCGACGTACCGGGCATGGGACCGGATCAGCGACAAGGCCGCGGTCGGGGGCTACCTCCGCCGCACCATGACGAACCTGCACATCAGCGCGTGGCGCCGCCGCAAGCTGAACGAGTACCCGACCGAGGAACTGCCGGAGACGCCCGGCGACACGGACGCGATGCGCGGCACCGAACTGCGCGCGGTCCTGTGGCAGGCGCTCGCCCGGCTCCCCGAACTCCAGCGCACGATGCTGGTCCTTCGTTACTACGAGGGCCGCACCGACCCGGAGATCGCGGAGATCCTCGACATCAGTGTCGGCACGGTGAAGTCCAGCATCTGGCGGTCGCTCCGCCGGCTGCGCGAGGACGAGGTCCTCAGCTTCGGCCGTGACGAGGAGAACGCCTTCGGGGAGCTCGTGGCCTGAGGGTTCGGGGGGTCGCACCGCCAGTGGTCCGGGGGGACCGCACCACCGGTAGGGGACAGCACCACAAGCGGGGGGACCGCACCACAGAGTGGGGGACCGGGTATCGGCTGGGGGGCCGGTACCCGGGCGGGGGACAACGGGGAAGCACCACCAAGAAGCGGGACTGGAGGGCCGGGGGGTCCGTCCGGTCCCGCTTTGCCGTGCGCGGTCAGTCGGCCACCTCCATCAGCCGCGCCGCGGCGGCCGTGTCACCGACGGCGATGGCCTCGGCGGGCTTCCGCCCCTGGACGGCGTACGCGCCGGTGGTGCCCCGCGGAATCGTGACCCCGGAGTCGCCCGGGGTGTCGTCGCACTCCGGGATCTCGGCGTTCCCCAGCCGCTCGCCCACGGTGAAGCCGATCTCTCCGGCGGGCAGATAGACACGGTTCTCGTACCGCACCGTGCCCGCACAGGAGGAGGCCGCCTGACCGTGCTCCTCGGCCGGTCCGCAGCCGGCGACGGCCGCGAGGAGGACGAACGCGAGGACCCGCAGGGCAGTTGTCATCGGCTTCCTTTCCGAGGGACCGTGTTTCCGGTCCTACGACGGAGAAGGAGCCGTTGGCGTTCAGGACGCCGGGGTCGGTGCCGGGCGGGGGGCGGTCGCCGCGGCCGTGAGCCGGGCGAGGGCCTCGTCCTTGTCGCAGGGGTGGGCGCCGAGGGCGGTCTGGCGGGCGACGATCGAGCGCTCCAGGCGCATCAGCCGCCAGCCGCGGCGCAGCAGGAACGGCACCGACTTGCGGCCCTCCCGCAGATCCCGCAGGAACCGGCGCCGGAAGGTGCGCACCGGGCCCCGGCTCAGACACAGCGCGTCGGCCAGCACCCCCAGCTCCCGGCAGCGCGTGACGATCTCCGCGGCGAAGATGCCCTCCGCGATGAACAGCGGGGTGCGGCCCAGGTCGACCGCCTCCTCGCCGGTGCGGGCGCTCAGCGAGATGTCGTAGACGGGGATGTGCGTACGGCCGGTGCGGCACAGGTCCACGATCGCCGCGACCGCGGTGTCCGCGTCCCAGGACCCGGGATGGTCCCAGTCGATGTCGGAGCTCCCCGCCACCAGCGGCAGCGTGGGGTCGGTGCCCTCCTTGTAGAAGTCGTCGAGCCTGAGGACCGGAAGTCCGGACCGGGCCGAGAGGAGGGACTTGCCGGAGCCGGAGGGGCCGCAGAGCAGCACGACTCGCGTCGGTATGGGCGGTTGGGAGCTCACGGGACACCAGTGTGAGGCATTCACCTGCTGTTCATCGACCCCGCGGGTCGGCTTTGAAGCGCGCGTCACACTTCAACTACCCTTCGTGCCGACTCGATTACCCCGCGTACGGAGAAGGTGGCAGCAACGATGGCCCGATACGAGAACCCGACCGCCCAGCGGGCGCTGGTCGCCCTGGCGACCGCGGGAGTGGCGCTCGGCGCCGGAGCGGGCGTGGCGTCCGCCGCGAACGCCGAGCCCGTGGTCGACGTGGTCCGGACCCGGCCGACCTCGCTGGGGAACGTCGACCCCCAGGCGGGGTTGCAGGGACTCACCGGCACGGTCGGATACGTCACCGGGCCGGTGGCCGGACTCAAGCCGAACCCGCTGGCGGGCACGGGTGTGGACCCGCTGGACAACGGAGTCGGTACGCAGCTCGCCGACTTCCAGCCGCTGGCCACGCAGGCGCTCACCGGGCCGGTGGCTCAGGCGCAGTCGATCGGGTCGCTGCCGGTGGTGGGGCAGGTGGCGGGGTTGCTCGGGAACGGGTGACACGGAGGGGGCGGCGGCGGGGGGCTGCGGACCGTTGCCGGGCGCGGGTGCGTCCTGGCTGGTCGCGCAGTTCCCCGCGCCCCTGAAGACGCGGCCTGCGGCCGCTGTCTTCAGTACGAGGAGCCCCCGGCGCCCAGTGAACCCGTCGGGTGCCAGACCGTCTTCGTTTCCAGGAAGGCCGTCAGGCGGTCGATGCCCGGCGTTGCCGTCCAGTCGTCCACAGGCTGTGGACGCAGGACCCGCTTCAGGTTGTCCGCCGCCGCGATCTCCAGCTCCTTCGCGAGGACCTCGTCCGCGCCCGCCAGGTCGATCGCGTTGACGTCCTGGTGGGAGGCGAGCGGGGCCGCGATCTCCGCCGTACGGCCCGAGAGGACGTTGACCACGCCTCCGGGGACGTCCGAGGTGGCCAGCACCTCGGCCAGTGAGAGGGCGGGGAGCGGGGCCTTCTCCGAGGCCACCACGACCGCCGTGTTGCCCGTGGCGATCACCGGGGCGAGGACGCTCACCAGGCCCAGGAACGACGACTCCTGCGGGGCCAGGACCGCGACCACGCCCGTCGGTTCCGGCGAGGACAGGTTGAAGTACGGGCCCGCCACCGGGTTGCCGCCGCCGACCACCTGGGCGATCTTGTCGGTCCAGCCCGCGTACCAGACCCAGCGGTCCACCGCCGCGTCCACCTGCTCCGCGGCCTTCGACTTCGACAGGCCCTCCGCGTCGGCCACCTCGTGGACGAACTGCGCCCTGCGGCCCTCCAGCATCTCCGCGACCCGGTACAGGACCTGGCCGCGGTTGTACGCGGTGGCGCCCGCCCAGCCGCCGAACGCCTTGCGCGCGGCCACGACCGCGTCACGGGCGTCCTTGCGGGAGGACTGCGGCGCGTTCGCCAGCCACTTGCCCTTTGCGTCGGTCACCTCGTACACCCGGCCGCTCTCGGAACGCGGGAACTTCCCGCCGACGTACAGCTTGTAGGTCTTCAGCACATTCAAGCGGTCAGACATCGAGGTATGCCTCCAGGCCGTGGCGACCGCCCTCGCGGCCGAACCCCGACTCCTTGTAGCCGCCGAAGGGCGAGGTCGGGTCGAACTTGTTGAAGGTGTTGGACCAGACGACCCCGGCCCGGAGCTTGTTCGCGACCGCCAGGATCCGCGAGCCCTTCTCGGTCCAGATGCCGGCCGACAGGCCGTACTGCGTGTTGTTGGCCTTGGCGACCGCCTCGTCGGGCGTGCGGAAGGTCAGCACCGACAGGACCGGGCCGAAGATCTCGTCGCGCGCGATGGTGTGCGCCTGGGTGACGTTCGTGAAGAGCGTCGGAGCGAACCAGTAACCGGCGGACGGCAGTTCGCACTCGGGGGACCACGGCTCGGCGCCCTCGGCCGCGCCCTTGTCGACGAGCGAGGTGATCCGCGCGAGCTGTTCGGCGGAGTTGATCGCGCCGATGTCGGTGTTCTTGTCGAGCGGGTCGCCGAGCCGGAGCGTGGACAGGCGGCGCTTGAGGGAGTCAAGGAGCTCGTCCTGGATCGACTCCTGGACCAGGAGCCGGGAGCCCGCGCAGCAGACCTGGCCCTGGTTGAAGAAGATGCCGTTGACGATGCCTTCCACCGCCTGGTCGATCGGGGCGTCGTCGAAGACGATGTTGGCGCCCTTGCCGCCCAGTTCGAGGGTGAGCTTCTTCCTCGAACCCGCCACCGTCCGCGCGATCTCCTTGCCGACGGCCGTGGAGCCGGTGAAGGCCACCTTGTTGACGTCCGGGTGCGCGACGAGCGCGGCGCCCGTGTCGCCGTAGCCCGGGAGGATGTTGACGACACCCTTCGGCAGGCCCGCCTGGCGGCAGACGTCCGCGAAGAAGAGCGCGGAGAGGGGGGTCGTCTCGGCGGGCTTCAGCACGACGGTGTTGCCGGTGGCGAGAGCGGGGGCGATCTTCCACGCCAGCATCAGGAGCGGGAAGTTCCACGGGATGACCTGGCCGGCCACGCCGAGGGGCTTCGGCGAGACACCGAACCCGGCGTGCTCCAGCTTGTCGGCCCAGCCCGCGTAGTAGAAGAAGTGCGCGGCGACCAGGGGCAGGTCGGCGTCGCGGGTCTCCTTGATGGGCTTGCCGTTGTCCAGGGTCTCCAGGACGGCGAGCTCACGGCTGCGCTCCTGGATGATCCGGGCGATGCGGAACAGGTACTTCGCGCGCTCGGAGCCGGGCAGCGCCGACCACTTCTCGAAGGCCCTGCGGGCGGCCGCCACCGCGCGGTCCACGTCCGCCTCGCCCGCCTGGGCGATCTCGGACAGGACCTCCTCGGTGGACGGGGAGACGGTCTTGAAGACCTTGCCGTCGGCCGCCTCCACGAACTCGCCGTCGATGAACAGCCCGTAGGAGGGGGCGATGTCGACGACCGAGCGGGACTCGGGCGCCGGGGCGTACTCGAATGCGGATGCAGATGCCATGGTGATCAGTCCACCGTCACGTAGTCGGGGCCGGAGTAGCGTCCGGTGGCCAGCTTCTGACGCTGCATCAGCAGGTCGTTCAGGAGCGAGGAGGCGCCGAAGCGGAACCAGTGGTTGTCCAGCCAGTCCTCACCCGCGGTCTCGTTGACCAGGACGAGAAACTTGATCGCGTCCTTGGAGGTGCGGATGCCGCCGGCCGGCTTCACACCCACCTGGACGCCGGTCTGCGCGCGGAAGTCGCGCACCGCCTCCAGCATCAGCAGGGTGTTGGCGGGAGTGGCGTTCACCGCGACCTTGCCGGTGGACGTCTTGATGAAGTCCGCGCCGGCCAGCATGCCGAGCCAGCTCGCGCGGCGGATGTTGTCGTACGTCGACAGCTCGCCGGTCTCGAAGATGACCTTGAGCCGGGCGTCGGTCCCGCAGACCTCGCGCACGGCGACGATCTCGTCGTACACCTTCATGTAGTGGCCCGCGAGGAACGCCCCGCGGTCGATGACCATGTCGACCTCGTCCGCACCGGCGGCCACGGCGTCGCGCACGTCGGCCAGCTTCACGGGCAGGGCGGCGCGGCCGGCCGGGAAGGCGGTGGCCACGGAGGCGACCTTCACACCGGAACCGGCGACGGCCTCCTTGGCGACGGCCACCATGTCGGGATAGACGCAGACCGCGGCCGTGGCGGGGGTCGTCCGGTCGGTCGGGTCGGGGCGGACCGCCTTGGCGCCGAGCGCCCGGACCTTGCCCGGGGTGTCCGCGCCTTCCAGCGTCGTCAGGTCGACCATCGAGATGGCGAGGTCGATGGCGTACGCCTTCGCGGTCGTCTTGATGGAACGGGTGCCGAGGGAGGCGGCGCGGGCCTCCAGACCGACGGCGTCCACGCCGGGCAGCCCGTGAAGGAACCGGCGCAGCGTGCTGTCGGACGCGGTCACGTCCGTGAGCGGGTGTGCGGCTGATGCAGTGGTGGGCATGGTCACCAGACGAGCATATCTACGCGCGTAGCGGCTGTACAGGGGGGCAGGTCACCCACGTGGAAGGCGAGGGGGCCGAGCAGGTGGGTCGAACAGGTGGGTCGAACGAGCGCTCTTACCGGCGGCGCTTAGGATCGCGAGCATGTCGTCCGCAACCCCGGAATCCAGGGACCGCATCTACCGCTCACCCATGGCGCTGATCGGCGGTTTCCTCCTCCTCGTCATCATCGGCTGGCTCGGCTTCGACGCGGTCGTCTCCGGCAGCGGCAACACGCCGTGGTTCGCCCTCGCCACGCTGCTCCTCCTCGTGCCGCTGGTGATCGCCTTCACCCTCCGCCCGGCCGTCTTCGCCAACCACGACCGGCTGCGCATCCGCAACCCCTTCCGGGTGATCGTCCTGCCCTGGGGCCAGGTCGAGATGCTGCGCTCCGGGTTCTCGAACGAGGTCCTCGCCAAGTCCGGCACCAAGTACCAGCTGTGGGCGATCCCCGTCTCGCTGCGCGGCCGCAAGAAGGCGGCCCGGCAGACCGCCCGGCAGCAGTCCGGCCGCGGACCGAGCCGGGGGCTCGGGCTGTTCGGCGGGGGGATGCAGATGGACGGCCTCGGTGGCCGTACGCCGGTTCCCGAGGGGCCGACGCGGGCGGAGACCGACCAGATCATGGACGACCTGGGGGATCTGCTGGAGGCGCGGGGTCCTGCGGAGGCGTCGCAGGGGGAGGTGTCGGTGCGGTGGGCTTACGAGATCGTGGGGCCTGCGGTGGCGGGGGCGGTGCTGCTGTTGGTTTTGGCGGTGGTTGGGTAGCGCGTTACGGGTGGCCGCGGGGGGTTGTCGGGCGGCTGCTGCGCCGTTGTGGCTGGTCGCGCCCACGCGGCGGTAGCCGCAAATTGATACAGCCCCGCGCCCCTAAAAGCTGAAAGCCCTCATGGTGGGCCTGTCCATACCAAGGTCATGTAGGCGCCCCAGTACGCCGAGCCCAGTACAGCCATGCTCAAGATGATGTGGCGGTAGCGGGCCGGTGCTCTCATCAGCCTTACGGCGATCGGGAGCAGGAGGGGGAACGCCGGGAGCAGGTAGCGGGCTCGGGGGAAGTAGACGCCGCCGCTGGTCAGGACGATCAGCAGGGTGACGGCGGTGAAGACCAGTAGGGCGAGCGGCTGGCGGTCTCGGAGCGACAGGGCGAAGAGGGCTACCGACGCCAGCAGGGTCGCCGTCACGAGGAGCAGGAACAGCTCCGGAGTCGGGTCGTACAGCAGCAGGCTTCTGAACTGGCGCAGGGTGTCCAGGCCGCCGTCCACCTCGTTGCGCCAGGTGCGCTGTACGGCGAAGTAGCCGTCCCAGCGGTGCAGGCGCAGGCCCACCCAGCCGACGTAGGCGCACCAGCCGAGCGGGGCCAGGAAGGCGGCCAGGAGTGCGCGGGGGCGGCGCCAGGAGAGCAGACAGGTCAGGGTGACGGCGGCGGCCACCGCGATGCCCGTCGGACGGGTCAGGCCCGCCAGGGTCGCGAGACAGGCCGCGGTGAGGGGGCGGTCGGTGAGCAGGGCGTACAGGGTCCAGGCCGCGCAGGCCGTGAACAGGGACTCCGTGTAGCCCATCCACTGGACCAGGCCGACCGGGAGCGCGGCCCACAGCACGGTCAGCAGGACGCCCGCCCGCGGGCCGTGCAGGCGGTCGCCGACCGCGTGGACGCCCCAGGCCGCGAGCAGGGAGGCGGCGACGGCCAGGCACAGGCCCGTGGTGGCGCGGGTGCCCGGGGTGACGGCGGCGACGGCCTTCACCAGGACCGGGTACAGCGGGAAGAAGACCAGGTTGTTGCCGCCGTCCATGCCGCCCAGCGCATGGGCGTAGCCGTGGTCGGCGATCCCGAGGTAGTACTCGGCGTCCCACTGGGTCGCCAGGATCGGCCAGACGCCGTGGTGCTGGCGGTGCGCCCACAGGGCCAGCACGGCGAGGCCCAGGGCGCGTACGCCGACGTAGGCGAGCAGGGCCCGGGCGAGAGCCGGGAGGCGGGGGCGGGGGGTGTCCGGGGCGTCGGTGGCGTCGGCCGTGCGGTTCGCTCGGTTCGGGGGCGGCCGGAGGGCGGTCGAGGACACGGTGACGGGCCTCCAGGACTGGCTCGGGTGCGCTTCCCGTCCACCGTTGCCCGGGAGTGGGGGCCGGATGCGGAACCAAGGTCAACATCCATTCCTAAATCACCCGATGGGGTGCTACGGACCCGTACATGGGCCAACGCAGAGGTCCAGTCCAGTCGCCATTCACCGGCCGCTGTCAGCCTCCGGCCATGAACGCACCCCTGAACACCCCGCGCATGGGCATCCCCGCCCGTCTCGCGGACACCCTGAGCATGCCGGAGCGGCACGAGTACCTACGGCGGTCCCTGTCCCGGCGTGGTCTGCTCGCCGCGACCGCGGTCGCCGGCGCGGCCGGACTCGCCGCGAGCGGCACGGCACGGGCGGCCGGCCCCGACCTCGTCACCCGCTCGGCCACCGAGCACGTCGACGGCGCGCTCGTGGCGCCGTTCGGCCGGCACCTCGCCTACGGCGCCGACCCGCGCACCCAGATGCGGGTGTCCTGGCAGGTCCCGCTGCCCGTGCGCGACCCCTTCCTGCGGATCGGGCTCAGCCCGCTCGACCTCGGCCACAAGGTGCCCGCCGAGGTGCGGGACCTGTTCACCCCGGCCGGGGTCGGCAAGAGCGCCGACATCGACCAGTACTACGTGCACGCGGCCCTGGACAACCTGCAGCCCGGGACCACCTACTACTACGGCGTCGGACACCGCGGCTTCGACCCGGCCCACCCCGGTGCCGCGCACACCGTCTACTCCTTCACCACCGCCCCCGACGCCCACAGCAGGCGGCCCTTCACGTTCACGGCCTTCGGCGACCAGAACCCGAGCTACACGTCGATCGGCCTCAACGCCCTCGTCCAGGCCCAGAACCCGGCCTTCCACCTGCACGCCGGTGACATCTGCTACGCCGAGGAGACCGGGCACGGGCTGCCCGCCGACAGCAGCAACTACGACGCCCGGCAGTGGGACCAGTTCCTCGCGCAGATCGAACCCACGTCCAGCCGGGTGCCGTGGATGGTGGCGTTCGGCAACCACGACATGGAGGCCTGGTACTCGCCCAACGGCTACGGCGGCAACGAGGCCCGCTTCACGCTCCCCGGCAACGGGTTCGACCCGGAGAAGGCACCGGGCGTGTACTCCTTCGTGCACGGGAACGTGGCCGTCGTCTCGGTCGACGCCAACGACGTGTCGTACGAGATCCCGGCCAACCGGGGTTACACGGACGGCCGTCAGACCGCGTGGCTCGACCGGCGGTTGGGGCAGCTGCGGAAGACGCCCGGTGTCGACTTCGTGGTGGTGTTCCATCACCACTGCGCCTACTCCACCACCAGCTCGCACGCCTCCGAGGGCGGGGTGCGGGAGCAGTGGGTGCCGCTGTACGAGAAGCACCAGGTGGACCTTGTCGTCAACGGGCACAACCACGTCTACGAGCGGACCGATCCGGTGGTGCAGGACAAGGCCGTGCGGGAGCTGCCGATCGGGGGCACGCACGAGCCGACCCGTGGCGGTGTCGTCTACGTGACCGCGGGCGCGGGCGGGGAGAGCGTCTACAGCTTTCCCGTGGCCGACAGCTACGAAGGGCACGAGGACGAGGTGGGCGCGGTGCCCACGTACTGCACCGGTGCCGGGGGCAAGGTCACCGAGAGCGTGGACTGGTCGCGGGTGCGGTACACCGGCTACTCGTTCATCCGGGTCGATGCGAAGCCGGCGCCGGCGGGGCGGACGGCCACGCTGACCGTGCGGGCGTTGGCGGCGACGGGGGCGGAGGTGGACCGGTTCGTCGTGGCGCGGAGGGCGGGCTGACGGGTGAGGTGAGGGGCGGCCCGGACGGGGGCCGCCCCTCGGATCGGGGGTGGGTGCGGTTTCTCGGCGGGGGGTCGGGTCCCGTCAGATGCCGGCTGCCGCTGAGAGGTCCTGCTTGATCCTCGTCAGGAGGGCGGTCGCCTCGGTGCGGGCCGTCGGGAGGTCCGCGTGGGCGGACACCGGGATCACCACCTCCAGGTAGCACTTCAGCTTCGGCTCCGTGCCGCTCGGGCGGACGATGACCCGGGCGCCCGTGAGGGTGTAGCGCAGGCCGTCGGTGGGCGGGAGCCGGTCCGTGCCCCGGGTGAGGTCCTCCGCCTTGGTGATGGGCAGGCCCGCGAGCTCGGTCGGCGGGTGCTCGCGGAGCCGCTCCATCGCCCTGGCGATGATCGACAGGTCCTCCACGCGGACCGAGAGCTGGTCCGTGGCGTGCAGACCGTGTTCCACGGCGATGTCGTCGAGGAGGTCGGTGAGCGTACGGCCCTGTTCCTTCAGCCCGGAGGCGAGCTCCGTGATGAGGAGGGCCGCGGTGATGCCGTCCTTGTCGCGGACGCCCTCGGGGTCCACGCAGTAGCCGAGGGCCTCCTCGTAGCCGAAGCGCAGGCCCTCCACGCGGGCGATCCACTTGAAGCCGGTGAGGGTCTCCTCGTAGGGGAGGCCCGCCTTCTCGGCGATCCGGCCGAGGAGGGAGGAGGAGACGATCGACTCGGCGAAGGTGCCCTGTGCTCCGCGGGTCACCAGGTGGGTGGCGAGGAGGGAGCCGACCTCGTCGCCGCTCAGCATGCGCCAGCCGGTGCCGTCCTCGGTGCCGGTGTCCTTGGTGCGGTTGTCCTTGACGGCCACTGCGCAGCGGTCGGCGTCGGGGTCGTTCGCGATGATCAGGTCGGGGTCGGTCTCGCTCGCCTTCGCGAAGGCCAGGTCCATCGCGCCGGGCTCTTCCGGGTTGGGGAAGGCGACGGTCGGGAAGTCGGGGTCCGGGTCGGCCTGTTCCGCGACGAGGTCCGGGGTGGGGAAGCCCGCGCGGGCGAACGCGGCGAGGAGGGTGTCCTTGCCGACGCCGTGCATCGCCGTGTAGACGGTACGGGCGGTGCGGGGGGAGCCGGCGGCGAGTACGGCGTCCGTGCGGGCGAGATAGGCGTCGAGGACCGCGTCGTCGAGGGTCTCCCAGCCGGTGTCGGGGCGGGGAACGTCGAGGAGGGACCCGATTGCCTCGATCTCCGCGGCGATCTCCGCGTCGGCGGGCGGGACGATCTGGGAGCCGTCGCCGAGGTAGACCTTGTAGCCGTTGTCGCGAGGCGGGTTGTGGCTGGCGGTGACCTCCACGCCGGCCACCGCGCCCAGGTGCCTTATGGCGAACGCCAGGACGGGGGTGGGGAGGGGGCGGGGGAGGATTTTCGCGGTGAGGCCGGCGCCGGTCATGACGGCGGCGGTGTCCTGGGCGAAGTCCTTCGACTTGTGGCGGGCGTCGTAGCCGATGACGACGGCGCCGTTGCTGTTGCCGTGCTTCTTGAGGTAGGCGGCGAGGCCGGCGGCGGCTCGGATGACGACCGTGCGGTTCATGCGCATCGGTCCGGCGCCGAGTTCGCCTCGCAGGCCGGCGGTGCCGAACTGGAGGGTGCCGCTGAAGCGGGCTTCCAGTTCCTTGACGTCTCCGGCTTCGATGAGCTGGGCGAGTTCGGTGCGGGTGTCGGGGTCGGGGTCCTCGGTGAGCCAGGTCTGGGCCCGGGAGGTGAGGTCGTCGCGCACGGTTCGGTCAGCCTCTCGTTGTCGGTTGAGTGCGGCGTGGTGGGGGCGGGCGTTTTGCGCAGTTCCCCGCGCCCCTGGAGGCCTGCGGCGGCCTCTTGCGGTCCGGTGGGGGCGTGTGTAGCGCGTTCTGTCCGGTGGGTGGGTCGGTGCCGGGGTGGGGGGTGTCCGTCCTCGGTCCGGCGGCTCGGTCTCTTCAAAGGGGCCCGGTTCCGGACGCCGGCCGCTGCGGGCGGACACCCCCCACCCCGTCCCCTGCCCGCCGTACGCGGCGAACGGCCGGTGGGGGCGTCCGCGCGCGGTCAACGGTCCGGTGGGGCGGAGGCGCTAACGGTCCGGTGGGGGCGGGCGTGACTGCAACTCCTCAGGGGCGCGGGGAACTGCGCGACTAGCCACGACGCTCCCGCACTCGCCCGACTACCGAACCCGGTACCCCCCTAGCGCACAGGGCCCGCTACCCCTGACCCCGTCAGATTCGTTCGAGCACCTGTGCCAGCAGGGACCCCATCCGCGTCGCGCTGTCGCGGCCCGCCTGGAGGACCTCCTCGTGGTTCAGGGGCTCGCCCGTCATGCCCGCCGCCAGGTTCGTGACCAGGGAGATGCCGAGGACCTCCGCACCCGCCTCGCGCGCAGCGATCGCTTCGAGGACCGTCGACATGCCCACCAGGTCCGCGCCGATGACGCGGGCCATGCGGATCTCCGCCGGAGTCTCGTAGTGCGGGCCGGGGAACTGGGCGTAGACGCCCTCCTCCAGCGTGGGGTCGACCTCCTTGCACAGGGCGCGCAGGCGCGGGGAGTACAGGTCGGTCAGGTCGACGAAGTTCGCGCCGATGATCGGGGAGGTCGCCGTGAGGTTGATGTGGTCGCTGATCAGGACCGGCTGGCCGGGGCGCATGCCCTCGCGGAGGCCGCCGCAGCCGTTGGTGAGGACGATCGTCTTGCAGCCGGCGGCCACGGCGGTGCGCACGCCGTGGGCCACGGCCGCCACGCCACGGCCCTCGTAGTAGTGGGTGCGGCCGAGGAAGACCAGGGCCCGCTTCTCACCGATCCGGTACGAGCGGATCTTGCCGCCGTGTCCCTCCACCGCCGGCGGCGGGAACCCGGGCAGCTCGGTGACCTGGAACTCGGCGTCCGGGGCGCCGAGGGCGTCCACGGCCGGCGCCCAGCCGGAGCCCATCACGAGGGCGACGTCGTGGGTCTCGGCGCCGGTCAGTTCGCGCAGGCGGGCGGCGGCGGCGTCGGCGGCGGCGTGGGGGTCGCCCTGGATGTCGTCCGGAAGAAGAGATGCGTTCACGCGGACGAGGGTAGCCGGTCGGAGCCTACGCGCGTAGATGACAGAGCTGACGGGATGGCGATCGTTGTCTTGTCGTTTCCAACCAAAGGCCGGAACGTCAGCAGGGACGCTTGCGCAGTTCCATCACGTAGTCGTGCGGGGCGCCCGCCGATTCCGCCGCGTCGGCCACCTCGCCCAGATAGCGGGCCGAGGGGAGACCGCCCTCGTAGCCGTTCAGGACGTACGTCCAGGCCTGCTCCTCGCCCTCCAGGGTGTGGATCCGGACGCGGGTGCGGCGGTAGATGTCCAGGCCCACGCCCTCCCAGCGGTCCATGGAGTCGTCGTCGGCGGGCGCGATGTCGTAGAGCGCGACGAAGACCTGGGAGAGGGGGTCCTCGACGATCGTGGCCAGCGCCCCCTCCCAGCCCATGTGCTCACCGCCGAAGGTCAGCCGCCAGCCGTTCAACCACCCCGTGGCACGCATCGGCGAGTGCGGGGCGCGGCGGGTCATCAGCCGCGCGTCGAGGTTGCCGGCGTAGGCGGCGTAGAGCGACATGCGACGAGGGTACGGCAGCCTTCCCCGGCGTCTCTCCCGTAACAGAGGTATCTCGGGACGGGCCCCAGGCAGTGGCACCCCGGGTCGTGCGGGACAATGGAGTACGTGACTCGGATCGTGATCATCGGTGGCGGACCCGGCGGATACGAGGCGGCCCTGGTGGCCGCCCAGCTCGGCGCGGAGGTGACCGTCGTCGACTGCGACGGTCTGGGCGGGGCGTCGGTGCTGACCGACTGCGTCCCGTCGAAGACCCTTATCGCGACGGCTGAGGTCATGACGACCTTCGACTCGTCCTACGAGGAGCTGGGGATCATCGTCGCCGACGACACCCCGCCCCTGGAGCAGGCCGCCCGGGTGGTGGGCGTCGACCTGGGCAAGGTCAACCGGCGGGTGAAGCGGCTGGCCCTTGCCCAGTCGCATGACATCACCGCTTCCGTGACGCGCGCCGGAGCCCGGGTGCTGCGCGGGCGTGGACGGCTCGAGGGCATGCAGGCGCTCGACGGGTCCCGCAAGGTCGTCGCGCGGGCCGTCGACGGCAGTGAGGAGACCCTCGTCGCGGACGCGGTGCTCATCGCCACCGGCGCGCACCCCCGTGAGGTTCCCGACGCGCAGCCCGACGGGGAGCGCATCCTCAACTGGACCCAGGTCTACAACCTCGACGAGCTTCCCGAGGAGCTCATCGTCGTCGGTTCCGGTGTGACCGGTGCCGAGTTCGCCGGTGCCTACCAGGCGCTCGGGTCCAAGGTGACCCTCGTGTCGTCCCGGGACCGGGTGCTGCCCGGTGAGGACCCGGACGCGGCCGCCGTCCTGGAGGACGTCTTCCGGCGGCGCGGCATGAACGTCATGGCCCGCTCCCGTGCCCAGTCCGCCAAGCGGGTCGGGGACCGGGTCGAGGTCACGCTCGCGGACGGCCGGGTCATCAGCGGGTCGCACTGCCTCATGGCCGTCGGCGCCATTCCCAACAGCGCGGGCATGGGGCTGGAGGAGGCCGGCGTCAAGCTGCGGGACTCCGGGCACATCTGGACCGACAAGGTGTCCAGGACGACGGCTCCTGGCGTCTATGCCGCCGGTGACGTGACCGGTGTCTTCGCGCTCGCCTCCGTCGCCGCCATGCAGGGGCGTATCGCCATGTACCACTTCCTCGGCGACGCGGTGGCCCCGCTGAACCTCAAGACGGTCTCCTCCAACGTCTTCACCGACCCGGAGATCGCCACCGTCGGCTACTCCCAGGCCGACGTGGACGGCGGCAAGATCGACGCCCGGGTCGTGAAGCTGCCGTTGCTCAGGAACCCGCGCGCCAAGATGCAGGGCATCCGCGACGGCTTCGTCAAGATCTTCTGCCGGCCCGGCACCGGGATCGTCGTCGGCGGTGTCGTCGTCGCCCCCCGCGCCTCGGAACTCATCCACCCCATCTCGATCGCGGTCGACAACAATCTGACGGTCGAACAGATCGCGAACGCGTTCACCGTTTACCCCTCCCTTTCGGGGTCGATCGCCGAGGTGGCACGGCAGTTGCACACGCGCAAGGAGACCGGCGGGGCCTGACGGCCGAAAGCGATTCCTGCCTGGTCACGGGGAGTTGTCGACCATTCGTGCGGCATAGGCGGGTGGATTAGGCCCTATACCACTTCCCGTCCTACTGTGCGAACAACTTCGGTAATTCGGCGCATACTGCTGAAAGCAGACGGTCGTTGGGGTTACTGTCAGTTTCGTGTTCGCTGCAGAACGTCGCCAATTGATCCTCGAAATGGTGCGGGCCAACGGAGCCGTGTCGCTCCGTGAGCTCGCCCGCGTCGTCCAGACCTCCGAAGTGACCGTACGGCGGGACGTGCGCGCACTGGAGGCAGAAGGACTCCTCGACCGCCGGCATGGCGGTGCGGTATTGCCGGGCGGGTTCACGCGGGAGTCCGGCTTTCCGCAGAAATCGCATCTCGCGACCGCCGAGAAGACGGCCATCGCCGATCTCGCCGCGGGTCTCGTCGAAGAGGGCGAGGCCATTGTGGTGGGGGCGGGTACCACCACACAGGAGCTGGCCCGCCGGCTCGCCCGGGTGCCCGGTCTGACCGTCGTGACCAATTCCCTCCTGGTGGCCCAGGCGCTCGCCCACGCCAACCGGGTGGAGGTCGTGATGACCGGCGGCACCCTGCGCGGTTCCAACTACGCCCTGGTGGGCTCCGGGGCCGAACAGTCGCTCCAGGGGCTCCGGGTCTCGCGCGCCTTCCTCTCCGGGAGCGGGCTCACCGCGGAACGCGGTCTCTCCACGTCCAACATGCTGTCGGCGTCCGTCGACCGGGCGCTGGTGCAGGCCGCCGCGGAGGTCGTCGTCCTCGCCGACCACACCAAGCTCGGCACCGACACCATGTTCCAGACCGTGCCGACGGATGTGATCACCCGCCTGGTCACCGACGAGCCCCCGGCCCATGACGACCGGGCCGGCACGGAACTCCAGGCGCTCGCCGACCAGGGGGTGCAGATCGCCGTGGCCGGCGCGTCGGGAGCGCCGGGGGGTGATCAGGTCCCGGCGCGCCGGGGTCAGGAGCGCCGGGACGTACCCCTGCCGGGGCCTCGCCGCGGTCAGGTCCCGGCGGGCGCCGGCCCCACCCTCCGGACGGCCGCGGTACTGGGGGAGACACCTCCGGGCGCGGAGCGTGCGCGTGTGGCGGATCTACGACGGCGGTGACGGGGGCGCGCTTCGGCTGGGGGGCCGGGGCGGAGAGTCGTCGGGCGGGGTGCCGGGGCTGGCGGAGGCAGGGGGGCTGTCTCTGAGTGTCGTCCTGCGGGGGCTGGGGAGGCCGCGGCTGCGTCTGTGACGCGCGGCCAGGTGCCGGGCCACGGCGTGCGAGTCGTCGCGGGGGTGTCCGGTGCGGTCGTGGCGCGGATGCGGGGCCGTGGGGGCTGGTGGTTGGCGTTCGCGGGGTGGTGCTGCGTAGAGGGTGCCGTGCCGCGTATGCGCACCCGGGTTGAGGCGCCGCCCTCCTCGAGGTGAGGAAGAGGCCGCCCTCCCGCTGGTCAGGTCGCCGTGGGCGTGCCGGCGCGGTTTCCCTCGTCTAGGCCATTGCCACGGGGAACGGGGAAACGAGGCGCCCCGCGGACCTGCGCTCAGGTTCGCGGGGCGCCTCGTGGGCGTCGTGCCGGACGAGGTCGTCAGTCCTTGATCTCGCAGATCGCCGCGCCGGAGGTGATGGAGGCGCCGACCTCCGCGGTCAGGCCCTTGATGGTGCCGGAGCGGTGGGCGTTGAGGGGCTGTTCCATCTTCATCGCCTCGAGGACGACGACGAGGTCGCCCTCCTTGACCTCCTGGCCCTCCTCCACGGCGATCTTGACGATCGTGCCCTGCATCGGCGAGGCGAGGGTGTCGCCGGAGGCGACGGGGCCGGACTTCTTGGCGGCCCGGCGCTTGGGCTTGGCGCCGGCGGCGAGGCCGGTGCGGGCCAGCGACATGCCCAGCGAGGAGGGCAGGGAGACCTCCAGGCGCTTGCCGCCGACCTCCACGACGATCGTCTCGCGGTCGCCGTCCTCCTCGGCCTCGGTCTCGGCGGGGGCGGCGAAGGGCTTGATGTCGTTGACGAACTCGGTCTCGATCCAGCGGGTGTGGACCGTGAACGGGTCGGTGCTGCCGGTCAGTTCGGGGGCGAAGGCCGGGTCCTTGACCACCACGCGGTGGAAGGGGATCGCGGTGGCCATGCCCTCGACCTGGAACTCCTCCAGGGCACGCGCGGCGCGCTGAAGGGCCTGCTCGCGGGTGGCGCCGGTGACGATCAGCTTGGCCAGCAGGGAGTCCCAGGCCGGACCGATCACGCTGCCGGACTCCACGCCGGCGTCCAGGCGGACGCCGGGGCCGGAGGGCGCCTCGAACTTGGTGACGGTGCCGGGGGCCGGGAGGAAGTTACGGCCCGGGTCCTCGCCGTTGATGCGGAACTCGAAGGAGTGACCGCGCAGTTCGGGGTCGCCGTAGCCGAGTTCCTCGCCGTCGGCGATGCGGAACATCTCGCGCACCAGGTCGATGCCGGCGACCTCCTCGGTGACCGGGTGCTCGACCTGGAGGCGGGTGTTGACCTCCAGGAAGGAGATGGTGCCGTCCTGGCCGACGAGGAACTCGCAGGTGCCCGCGCCCTCGTAGGAGGCCTCCTTGAGGATGGCCTTGGAGGCCCGGTACAGCTCGGCGACCTGCTCGTCGGAGAGGAAGGGCGCGGGCGCCTCCTCGACCAGCTTCTGGTGGCGGCGCTGGAGCGAGCAGTCACGGGTGGAGACGACGACCACGTTGCCGTGCTTGTCGGCCAGGCACTGGGTCTCCACGTGCCGGGGGCGGTCCAGGTAGCGCTCGACGAAGCACTCACCGCGGCCGAACGCGGCCACGGCCTCGCGGACCGCGGAGTCGTACAGCTCGGGGACCTCTTCGAGGGTGCGGGCGACCTTCAGACCGCGTCCGCCACCGCCGAAGGCCGCCTTGATGGCGATCGGCAGGCCGTGCTCCTCGGCGAAGGCCACGACCTCGTCCGCGCCGGAGACCGGGTCGGAGGTGCCGGCCACCAGCGGGGCACCGGCGCGCTGGGCGATGTGCCGGGCGGCCACCTTGTCGCCCAGGTCGCGGATGGCCTGCGGCGGCGGGCCGATCCAGATCAGGCCCGCGTCCAGGACCGCCTGCGCGAACTCGGCGTTCTCCGAGAGGAAGCCGTAACCCGGATGGACGGCGTCCGCGCCCGCCTCACGCGCGGCCCCCAGGACCTTCTCGATGTCGAGATAGCTGGTGGCCGGGGTGTCACCGCCCAGGGCGAACGCCTCATCCGCGGCGCGGACATGCAGAGCGTCCCGGTCCGGGTCGGCGTACACGGCCACGCTCGCGATACCGGCATCCCGGCAGGCCCGGGCAACGCGGACAGCGATTTCGCCACGGTTGGCGATGAGCACCTTGCGCACGATTGAGGCTCCCTCCTTGAAACAAGCCGAGTTTAGGGACTGCCGACACGGCTCTTCGACCCGTCCCCCGTGGTGAGCTTCCCCACACGGAGCGTGATACGGGGGTCACTCCACGAGCGAAATCCCTTGTCGCACCTCGGTACGCAGGACTCCTCCCGAAAACCCTAGCCCTCCTCTGTGGTCAAGGTCTCTGTAAGAGCGTGCTGCGGACCACTTCGTTTCTTTGTGGAGTCCCTACGAATGGCCCAATGATTCTTTGCCCCCGGCGGAACCCTTGTCCCAGGGTTTACCCGTTAGTAGCGTTCGCGCTGGTATTGAACGTACTTCGGGTAACAAGAGCGCGGCTCGAAAGTGGGTGGGACCGGTGATACGCAGGCCGGTGGCGTGGATCGTGGCGGTCGTCCTCTTCGCCGAGGCGTTCGGTGTCGCCCTGCTGAACTGGATCATGGCCAACGTCGTCGACGGGCAGAACATGTCCCTCGCCGGCCTCGACCCGGACGCCATGGTGATGTCCTCGAAGGTGGGCGCGGTCGTCTTCGGCCTCTACTTCGCCCTGTGCGCCCTGGTCGCCCTGCTGGTGGCCCTGCGCAACCGTCCACCGGCCGGCCTCGGCCGCATCCTGCTGATCAGCGTGGCCGTGGTGCACGGGCTGCTCGCCGCCGTCGCCTGGGCGCTGATCGGCCGGCCGCAGTTCGCGTTCATGATCGTGATGCTGGCGCTCATCGTCCTGCTGCTGATGAGCTACGACGACCATCCGGAGCCGGCGGCTGCCACCGGGCCGGGGGACACCGACGGGCCCGGCGACTCCGAGGCCTCCGAGGAGCCGAAGGACGCCCCGGAGGCCGCCGAGTCGCCGCTCACGCCTCCGCCGGCGCCCACAACTCCGTGATGCCCACGCCCAGTCGGGCCAGCAGCCGGCGCAGCAGCGGCAGGCTCAGGCCGATCACGTTGCCGTGGTCGCCGTCGATGCCCTCGATGAACGGGGCCGAACGGCCGTCCAGGGTGAACGCCCCGGCGACGTAGAGAGGTTCGCCCGAGGCGACGTACGCGGCGATCTCGTCGTCGGTCGGCTCGCCGAAGCGGACCACCGTGGAGGCCACGGCGGAGACGTACCGGCCGCTCGTCGTGTCGTAGACGCAGTGGCCGGTCTGCAAGGTCCCCGCGCGGCCGCGCATGGCCTTCCAGCGGGCCGTGGCCTCCTCGGCGTCGGCGGGCTTGCCGAGCGCCTGGCCGTCCAGGTCGAGCACCGAGTCGCAGCCGATCACCAGGGCCCCCTTGACCGCGGGCTGCGCGGCCACGACGGATGCCTTCGCCTCGGCGAGGGCCAGGGCCAGGTCGGCGGGGGTGGGGGCGGTGACGGCGTCCTCGTCGACGCCGCTGACGATGACCTCGGGGGTCAGGCCCGCCTGGCGGAGCAGGTTCAGCCGGGCGGGGGACTGGGAGGCGAGGACGAGGCGGCGGCGCGGCTGATCGGTCATGCGGTCAGCGTAGTGCCGCCCGGCGGTGTGCCGGGCGGTGGTGTGGGGGTCGGTGGAGTGCCGGTCGTGGAGTGCCGGTTCAGCGCAGTCCGATCACGATCATCGCGAGCACCATGGCCAGGGCCATGAAGATGCCCAGCCGCCGAAGCATCTCCTGCATGTCGCGGAGTTCCTTCGGGGGCTCGTTCTCGGGGTCGGACCACAGCATGCCACCAGCGTGGGGCTTGGCCGGTCCAGGGCGCCTGAGTACGGGTACTCAATCAGGCGCCCTTTTTTGAACCTCTGTGGGCCCGCGCGGCGGAGCCGCATATCGATGCAGCCCCGCGCCCCTGGGTGGGTCCGGTCATCCCGGCCAGTAGGTGCGGGTCCATGCTGTGGGGCCCGGTTGGGGCAGGCGGCGGGTCGCGATCCGGGAAGGGTCGGACCAGGCGGGCCTGGGTTCCTCCGCGCCGGACGGCTCCGGTGCCGTCGCGGCGCGGGCCCTGACCACCGCCAGGGCGGCGGCCAGTTCCTCCGGAGTGGGGTTGCCCCGGACGACCTTGATGTTCACAGCGTCTCCTTAGAGGGGGATGTTGCCGTGCTTCTTCGGGGGCAGGGACTCGCGCTTGGTGCGCAGCTGGCGCAGGCCCCTCACGACGTGGCGGCGGGTGTCCGACGGCATGATCACCGAGTCGATGTAGCCGCGCTCGGCCGCGATGTAGGGGTTGAGGAGGGCGTCCTCGTACTCCTGGATCAGCCGGGCCCGGGTCGCCTCCACGTCACCGGCGGCCTCGGCCTCGGAGATCGTGCGGCGGTGCAGGATGTTGACCGCGCCCTGGGCGCCCATCACGGCGATCTGGGCGGTGGGCCAGGCCAGGTTGAGGTCCGCGCCGAGGTGCTTGGAGCCCATGACGTCGTACGCGCCGCCGAAGGCCTTGCGGGTGATCACGGTGATGAGCGGGACGGTCGCCTCGGCGTAGGCGTAGATCAGCTTGGCGCCCCGGCGGATGATGCCGTCGTGCTCCTGGTCGACGCCGGGCAGGAAGCCCGGCACGTCCACGAAGGTGATGACCGGGATGTTGAAGGCGTCGCACGTGCGGACGAACCGTGCGGCCTTCTCCGACGCCGTGATGTCGAGGCAACCCGCGAACTGCATCGGCTGGTTGGCGACGATGCCGACCGGGTGGCCCTCCACCCGGCCGAACCCGGTGAGGATGTTCGGAGCGAACAGCGGCTGCGTCTCGAAGAACTCGGCGTCGTCCAGGATGTGTTCGATCACCGTGTGCATGTCGTACGGCTGGTTCGCGCTGTCCGGGACGAGCGTGTCCAGCTCGCGGTCCTCGTCGGTGACCGCGAGGTCCGCCTCCTCCGGGAACACCGGCGCCTCGGACAGGTTGTTGGACGGCAGGTACGACAGCAGCTGCTTGACGTACTCGACGGCGTCCTTCTCGTCCCCGGCCATGTGGTGGGCCACGCCGGACACCGAGTTGTGGGTGCGGGCGCCGCCCAGCTCCTCGAAGCCGACGTCCTCGCCGGTGACCGTCTTGATGACGTCCGGCCCGGTGATGAACATGTGCGAGGTCTGGTCGACCATCACCGTGAAGTCGGTGATCGCGGGCGAGTACACCGCACCGCCCGCGCACGGGCCGACGACCAGGCTGATCTGCGGGATGACCCCGCTCGCGTGGGTGTTGCGGCGGAAGATCTCGCCGTACGCGCCGAGGGAGGCCACACCCTCCTGGATACGGGCGCCGCCGGAGTCGTTGATGCCGATGACCGGACAGCCGGTCTTCAGCGCGAAGTCCATCACCTTGACGATCTTCTGGCCGTAGACCTCGCCGAGCGCGCCGCCGAAGACGGTGAAGTCCTGGGAGAACACGGCGACCGGGCGGCCGTCGACGGTGCCGTAACCGGTCACCACACCGTCCCCGTAAGGGCGGTTGTTCTCCAGGCCGAAGTTGGTGGAGCGGTGCCGGGCGAACTCGTCCAGCTCGACGAAGGAACCCTCGTCGAGGAGCAGCTCGATGCGCTCACGGGCCGTCAACTTGCCCTTGGCGTGCTGCTTCTCGACGGCACGTTCGGAGCCGGCGTGCGTCGCCTCCTGGATGCGGCGCTGGAGATCCGCGAGCTTGCCCGCGGTGGTGTGGATGTCGATCTCTTCCGGCTCGGACATCGGTCTCGCGGCTCCCTGCCTGCTCAAAAGGGGGGACGGTTACTCATCCGTAGAGTAGTGGTGCCCCTACGAATCAGCAGTGCGGCGTTTCACACACCTAGGGTGGCTTGCATGACGCCGCGAGATGTTTCAGGAGACGACAGCCGCTGGTCGGACCTCGACCGGCCGCCTCTCAACGCCGCCGCGCTGCGCCGCGGGCTGGTGCGGGAGGGCGGGCTCTGGTCCGGGATCGAGGTGGTGACCGGCACCGGCTCCACCAACTCCGACCTGGTCGCCCGCGCCGCCGCGGGCAAGGCCGCCGAGGGCGCGGTCCTCGTGGCCGAGGAGCAGACCGCCGGGCGGGGCCGCCTGGACCGGCAGTGGACCGCGCCCGCGCGCTCCGGCCTGTTCTTCTCCGTCCTGCTGACCCCGACCGACGTCCCGGTCGCACGCTGGGGCTGGCTGCCCCTGCTGACGGGCGTGGCGGTGGCGACGGGCCTGTCCCGGTCGGCCGGCGTCGACACGGCTCTGAAGTGGCCCAACGACCTGCTGGTGACCGTCGGCGGCCAGGAGCGCAAGGCGGGCGGCATCCTCGCGGAGCGGGCGGGGGACCACGGGGTCGTCGTGGGCGTGGGCATCAACGTCACGCTGCGGGAGGACGAGCTGCCGGTGCCGACCGCCGGGTCGCTGGCGCTGGCCGGAGCGGTGAGCACGGACCGGGACCCGCTGCTGAGGGGCGTACTGCGGGCCCTGGAGGAGTGGTACGACCGCTGGCGGGCGGCGGCGGGGGACCCGACGGTGAGCGGCTTGCAGGAGACGTATGCGGCGGGGTGCGCGACGCTGGGAAGACGGGTGCGGGCCGAGCTGCCGGGAGATCGTTCGCTGGTGGGCGAGGCGGTGGCCGTGGACGGCGACGGCCGCCTGGTGATCGCGACCGAGGAGGGCGTGCAGGAACCGGTGGGAGCGGGGGACATCGTCCACCTGCGACCCGCGTAGAGCCGGCACCGCTTCTCCACGCCAACGGGAGTGAGCTACCGCACACCTGCCGTACAGTTGAGGCCGGTCGATACCTGACCGTGACAGATCGGAAGGGCAGCAGGCGTGACCGTAGACGACACGGGCTCCGGCGCGGACGCGACCCCGCACCCGCTCGCCGTGCGTCTCGAACAGCTCATTCTCGGCGCCGAGCGGCGCTACACCCCCTTTCAGGCGGCCCGCACCGCCGGCGTCTCCATGGAGCTGGCGACCCGCTTCTGGCGGGCGATGGGTTTCGCGGACGTCGGCCAGGCCAAGGCGTTCACCGAGGCGGACGTCCTCGCGCTGCGCCGGCTCGCCGGTCTCGTCGAGGCGGGGCTGCTGAGCGAGGCCATGGCGGTACAGGTGGCGCGGTCCACCGGGCAGACCACCGCCCGGCTCGCGGAATGGCAGATCGACTCCTTCCTTGAGGGCCTGACCGACCCGCCGGAACCGGGCATGACCCGCACCGAGGTGACGTACCCGATCATCGAGCTGCTCCTGCCCGAGCTGGAGGAGTTCCTCGTCTACGTCTGGCGCCGCCAGCTCTCCGCCTCCGCGGGGCGGGTCGTGCAGGCCGCAGACGACGAGGAGATGGTCGACCGGCGGCTGTGCGTCGGCTTCGCGGACCTCGTGGGGTTCACGCGGCTGACCCGCCGGATGGAGGAGGAGGAGCTCGGCGAGCTCGTCGAGGCCTTCGAGACCACGGCCGCGGACCTCGTGGCCGCGCGCGGCGGACGGCTCATCAAGACCCTCGGCGACGAGGTCCTGTACGCGGCCGACGACGCGGCGGTGGCCGCGGAGATCGCGCTGCGGCTGATCGAGACGATGGCCAACGACGAGACCATGCCGGAGCTGCGGGTCGGCATCGCCTTCGGCACCGTGACCACCCGTATGGGTGATGTGTTCGGTACGACGGTGAACCTCGCCTCCCGGTTGACCTCGATAGCTCCCCGGGACGCCGTGCTCGTCGACTCCGCCTTCGCGGAGGAGCTCATCCGGCACGGCGAGGCGCCCGCCTCCGAGGCGGAGGCGGCCGAGGCCGCGGCCGCCGCCGAGAAGGAGGGCGAGGAGCCGCCGACCTACCGCTTCGCGCTCCAGCCGATGTGGCAGCGGCCGGTGCGTGGGCTGGGCGTGGTCGAGCCGTGGCTGCTGACCCGCAGGGACGAGACGCCCTAGCGCCTTCGGCCTCCGCGGGACCTGCTTATGGCCGACCGGTGGGCTTCACCGCTGCTGCACGCACAGGCCGATGATCGGTACGCACAGGCCCGGGGCGGGGCGGGACGACTGCGTCGGCTGCGCGGTGGGGGCCGGGGCCGGGGTCGTCGGGGCCGTGGTCGGCGCCGGGTGCGGTTGCGGGGCGGCGGTCGTCGTCGGGGCGTGGGGTGCGGTGGTGGCCGTGGGGGCCGGGGCCGGTGCGTTCGGAGCGTCCGGGATCGTCGTGGGGGCCGCTGCGAAGGGCTGGGGTACGGCGGACGCGGACGCGGTGGGTGCGAGGGGTGCGCCCGCTGTGGGGGTGGCCGAGATCCCGCCCATGACGGCCGTGGAGGACGGGCTCACCTTCGGGACGGCACCGATGGTCGCGGCGGCGTTGGTCGCGCGGTCCGTGCCGGGGTCGGTGTCCGTGCCTGTGGTGGTGCCGGTGTCCGTGTCCGGTGCTGCCTGGGGGTCCGTCTCCGTCGCGCCGAAGCCGCCCACCGTGTGGTCCGGGGCCAGCCGTACGAGGCTCAGCGCGCCCGCGGCCAGGGCGAGGCCGCCCGCCGCGAGGAGGACCTTGCGGGGGCGGGGCTTGCGGTGGCGGCCCCGGGGGCCTCTCGGCCCGCGTGAGCCGAAGAGGCGGGTGCCTTCGCCCTCCGCGAGTCCCGTCGTCATCGTGACCGTCGCCGTCATCGTTTCTCCCCTGTGTGCCCGCGCCGTGCCCGCGCCCCCTGTGCGCCGTGGCGGGGCGCACGTTATGCGCTGCGATGGGCGGTGGGGGAGGAGTTGGGCGGGATGTCACTCGAACGGGGTGTCGGGCGGTTCGGCGGGAACCTTTCGTGGACGGGGCGGGGCTGCGATGATCGGAGCGTTCTTGTTAACCCGCGTTAACTTGGAGGGCCTGGTGGGCGAGGAGCGGTTCGGGGAGTTCGTGCTGGTGCGGCGGCACGGGGAGGAAGGGGTCGTCGAGCTGGTTCTGGACCGGCCCAAGGCGATGAACGCGGTCTCGACGGAGATGGCGCGGTCGGTGGCGGCGGCGTGCGCGGCGCTGGAGGGTGACGGGGGCGCGCGGGTCGTCGTGGTGACCTCCACGCATGAGCGGGCCTTCTGCGTCGGGGCGGATCTGAAGGAGCGGAACTCCTTCAGCGACGCGGATCTGGTCCGGCAGCGGCCGGTGGCTCGGGCGGCGTACACCGGGGTCCTGGAGCTGCCTATGCCGACGATCGCCGCGGTGCACGGGTTCGCGTTGGGCGGAGGGTTCGAGCTGGCGCTCGCCTGCGACTTGATCGTGGCCGACGGTACGGCGGTGGTGGGGCTGCCGGAGGTGTCGGTGGGGGTGATTCCCGGGGGCGGGGGGACGCAGCTGCTGCCCCGGCGGGTGGGGGCGGCCCGGGCCGCCGAGCTGATCTTCACCGCGCGGCGGGTGGAGGCGGAGGAGGCGTACCGGCTGGGGCTGGTGGATCAGCTGGTGCCGGCGGGCGAGGACCGGTCCGCCGCGCTTTCTTTGGCGGGGCGGATCGCGGCGAACTCGCCGGTGGGGTTGCGGGCGGCGAAGCGGGCGTTGCGGCTGGGGCAGGGGTTGGATCTGAGGGCGGGGCTGGAGGTGGAGGACGCGGCGTGGCGGTCGGTGGCGTTCTCGGAGGACCGGGCGGAGGGGGTGGCGGCGTTCGCTGAGCGGCGGGCGCCTCGGTGGCCTTCGGCGAGTTAGCGGTTTTTGTCTGCGGGTGGGGTGGGGGCGGGCGTTTTTGCGCAGTTCCCCGCGCCCCTGAAATGCCTGCGGCGGCCCGCTCGGCTTCGGTGGGGGCGTGCGTAGCGCGTGCCGTCCGGTGGGTGGGTCGGTGCCGGGGTGGGGGGTATCCGTCCTCGGTCCGGCGGCTCGGTCACTTTGAGATGTGCTCGGTTCCGGACGCCGGCCGCTGCGGGCGGACACCCCCCACCCCGTCCCCTTTGCGCCGTGGGCGACTGCAACTCCCTAGGGGCGCGGGGAACTGCGCGACCAGCCACGACGGACCCGCACCCGCCGAACAACCGAACCCGCATTCTCGAACGGCCCAACCACACCCCGGCCCCCGCCCAAAACCTCCCTAACCTGGAGCGATGGGTGAGGACATCCGGCTGGCCGCGGTCGTCTCGTTGGCGCAGGGCATGGCGGCGGCCCACGGCTCGCGGGAGGCGTGGCGGGCCGCTGCCGGTGGGGCGTGCCGTGCGCTCGGGGGGAGTTTTGCCGCGCTCTCGGTGTGGGAGCGGGAGCTCGGGCGGCTCAGGGTCCTCGTCAATGTCGGGGATCGCGTGGCCGGCGAGGAGGAGTTCCCCGAGGGGGAGGCCTACCCGGTGCACCAGTTCCCCGAGATCACCGAGTTCCTGCACGAGCGGTGGGCCGGGGGTGGGGAGCCCAACGCGTGGGTGGAGACGGCGGAGGGGCCCGCTGCGGGAGGCCGGCCGGGGTATGTGCATCAGCGGGTCGCCGCCCTGCGCCGTAGGGGGAGGGGGTGTTGTGTCGTCGCGCCGATCGTGCTGAACGGGCGGGCGTGGGGGGAGTTGTACGTGGCCCGGCCCGTCGGCGCCCCGCTGTTCGGGCGGGAGGACGCCGACTTCGCCACCGTGCTGGCCGCCGTCGTCGCCGCCGGTATCGCCCAGGCGGAGCGGCTGGAGGAGGCCAGGCGGCTCGCGTTCACGGACGCGCTGACCGGGCTCGCCAACCGCCGGGCCGTGGACATGCGGCTGGACGAGGCGGTCGAGCGGCACAAGAGGGACGGGGTCGTGGTGAGTCTCGTCGTCTGTGATCTCAATGGGCTCAAGCGGGTGAACGACACTCAGGGGCATGCCGTGGGCGACCGGCTGCTGGAACGTTTCGGCTCGGTGCTGTCGCTGTGCGGGGCCATGCTGCCGGGGGCGCTCGCCGCGCGGCTCGGCGGGGACGAGTTCTGTCTGCTCGCGGTCGGGCCCGACGCCGACGACGTGGTGCGGGCCGCCGGCGAGCTGTGCCGGAGGGCGGGGGAGCTGGAGCTGGGGGAGGGCGTGGCGTGCGGAGTCGCCTCGACCGCGGATCCCATCGGACCCGTGCGGTCGGCCCGGCGGCTGTTCCGGCTCGCCGATGCCGCGCAGTACCGGGCCAAGGCCGAGCGGGCCACGACACCGGTGGTGGCCGGGCGGGGCGGGGCCGAGGACCCGGTCGTACGGCTGGCGGACACCGCGCCCGCCGAGGCCTCGCCGGAGCGTCGGCGGTTCCGGGGGCGGCCCACCTGAGAGGTCGGGGACGGTAAGGGGCGTAACCCCGGCCCAGTAGTGACATCCTCGAATTCAATGCGTACGCTCCTGAATATGGATATGCACACTGTGGTGGTGGGGACGTCCGGGGTCACCGCGTCCGACGTCCTTGCCGTGGCGCGCGGCGGCGCCCGGGTCGAGCTCTCCGGGGAGGCGGTCTCGGCGCTGGCGGCCGCGCGCGGGATCGTGGACGCGCTCGCGGCCAAGCCCGAGCCCGTCTACGGCGTCAGCACCGGCTTCGGCGCCCTGGCGACCCGGCACATCAGCCCGGAACTCCGGGCCCAGTTGCAGCGCAACATCGTCCGCTCGCACGCCGCCGGAATGGGGCCGCGGGTGGAGCGGGAGGTCGTACGGGCGCTGATGTTCCTGCGGCTGAAGACCGTCTGCTCGGGACGCACCGGGGTGCGGCCCGAGGTCGCGCAGACCATGGCCGACGTGCTCAACGCCGGGATCACGCCGGTCGTGCACGAGTACGGCTCCCTCGGGTGCTCCGGTGATCTCGCGCCGCTGTCGCACTGTGCCCTGACCCTGATGGGGGAGGGGGACGCCGAGGGCCCCGACGGTGTCGTACGGCCTGCCGGGGAACTGCTCGCCGAGCACGGGATCGCTCCCGTCGAGCTGCGGGAGAAGGAGGGGCTCGCCCTTCTCAACGGCACCGACGGCATGCTCGGCATGCTGGTGATGGCCCTCGCCGACCTGGACATGCTCTACAAGTCCGCCGACATCACCGCCGCGTTGAGCCTGGAGGCGCTGCTCGGCACCGACCGGGTGCTCGCGCCCGAGCTGCACGCCATCCGGCCGCACCCGGGGCAGGGGGCCTCCGCCGCCAACATGCTGGCCGTGCTGGAGGGTTCGGAGCTCACCGGGCATCACCAGGACGACGCGCCCCGCGTCCAGGACGCCTACTCCGTGCGCTGCGCGCCGCAGGTCGCCGGGGCCGGGCGGGACACCATGGCCCATGCGCGGCTGGTGGCGGAGCGGGAGTTGGCGTCGGCCGTCGACAACCCCGTGGTGCTGCCCGACGGCCGTGTGGAGTCCAACGGCAACTTCCATGGCGCGCCCGTGGCGTACGTGCTCGACTTCCTCGCCATCGCCGTCGCCGACCTCGCGTCGATCGCCGAGCGGCGGACCGACCGGCTGCTCGACAAGAACCGGTCCCACGGGCTGCCGCCGTTCCTCGCCGACGACGCCGGTGTCGACTCCGGGCTGATGATCGCCCAGTACACCCAGGCCGCGCTGGTCAGCGAGTTGAAGCGGCTGGCCGTACCGGCGTCCGCGGACTCGATCCCCTCGTCCGCCATGCAGGAGGACCACGTGTCGATGGGGTGGTCGGCCGCGCGCAAGCTGCGCACCGCCGTCGACAACCTGACCCGGGTCCTCGCCGTCGAGCTCTACGCCGCCTCGCGCGCCGTCGAGCTGCGCGAGGGGCTGCGCCCGGCACCGGCGACCCAGGCCGCCATCACCGCCGTACGCAAGGCGGGTGTCGAGGGTCCCGGTCCCGACCGGTTCCTGGCACCGGACCTCGCGGCCGCCGACGTGTTCGTGCGGGAAGGACGGCTGGTGGAGGCGGTCGAGGCCGTCACCGGACCGCTGCGCTAGACAGCGACCAGGGCCCCTGCCGTACGACCGCGGCGGGGGCCCTCGGTGTCATGCGAACTCGGCCATCTGCGCGTCGAGCGCGGCGAAGGCCATCGACTGGTCGACTGGTCGCCCTTGCCGGAGGCTTTGCCCGCGGCGGATCATGAAGGGCCGACCAAGAGAACGTCAAGCGCGTTTAAAAACCGAGGCGTTCCCGGCGTACCGAGTAGACGACGAAGCCCGCACCCAGCGTGAGGAACAGGGTGCCGCCGACGACGTACGGCGTGGTGTCGATGCTGCCGGTGTCGGCGAGTTCGGCGCCGTTCCCGGTCGTCTCCGCGCTCGTGGTCGTGACCCGCGCCTGCGCCGTGGCCTGCACGGACGGCTCGGTTCTGACCGGCTTGTCCTGGGTCGCGTTGGCGGACGGGACGAACCAGAGGGCACCCAGGAGGGTCCCCGCGGCGGTGGCGGTCAGCAACGGACGGCGAACGGATGACACGGAATATCGATCCCCTTGTGGCACTGGCGAATTGGCCGTGTGGGGCGATGTTAGTGAAAGACGCGGGTCACGGGAAAGTCACGGGAGCGACGGGCCGTACTCTCCGGGCATGAGCACTGAAGAGACATCACGCTTTGTACGGCTTCGGGTGGAACTCGTCGTCGAGGTCGACGACCAGGACGCCCTCAGCCGGGCCGCGCTGGAGCGGATCGCGGAGGATCCGGACATGCCGGACGAGGAGCGGGCGCACGCCGAGGGTGCTGTGACAGAAGACACTGCCGAGGCCCTCGCCTATCTCGTGGACCCGTTCGACCTGGTGGGAGAGGTGCCCGGGGTCGAACTGGCCCAGGCCTCGTGGAGCAGTGAGCAGATCGACTACGACCCGGATTCGCCGGACTGGGACCTCGACGGGGATGATGTCGAGGAGGACGACGAAGAAGAGGCTGCCGGCTGAGCGCGCCCAGGGAACGACTGACCCCGGGTGGCAACCGCCGCCCGGGGTTTCGTCGTCTCAGGAGTCGCACGAACCGACAGACGCACCCTCGGCCGCAGCGGACGTGGTGTGCCCCACACCTTCCGAGAAGGTGGAACGGGACGAACCGGTCGTAGCGTTTAGGTTCATTGACGGGGACCCTCGGGGTTTCTGGGGATTCGGCAACGATGGAGAAGCGTGTGATGACGGTCAGCAAGCGGCGCAGGGGCCTGACGGTCGCGTCCGCACTGCTCGGCGGGGTACTGGTGCTTTCCGCCTGTTCTTCCGGTGGCGACGACTCCTCGTCGGGCAGCGGCGGCGGCGACACCTCGCAGGCCAAGGCCGACGAGGCGGCGGCGAAGAAGAGCTCCAAGGCCGAGATCAAGATCACGCCCAAGGACGGCACCGACAACGCCTCCATCAACAACTCCGCCGCCGTCACCGTGAGCAAGGGCACGCTCACCGACGTGACGATGACGACCGCCGACGGCACCAAGGTCGCCGGCCAGCTGTCCGCGGACAGGACCAGCTGGAAGCCCGACGCCCAGCTGGAGCGCTCGACGACCTACAAGGTCGCCGCGGAGGCCAAGGACGCCGACGGGCTCGCCGCCCACGAGAACGCCTCCTTCACGACGGTCTCCCCGGCCAACAGCTTCATAGGCAACTTCACGCCGGAGAACGGCTCGACGGTCGGCGTGGGCATGCCGGTGTCGATCAACTTCGACAAGGCGATCACCAACAAGGCGGCCGTCCAGAAGGGCATCACCGTCTCCTCCAGCAGCGGTCAGGAGGTCGTCGGTCACTGGTTCAACGCCAACCGCATCGACTTCCGCCCCGAGGACTACTGGAAGGAGAACTCCACCGTCACGCTGAAGCTCGCGCTCGACGGGGTGGAGGGTGCCAACGGGGTCTACGGCGTCCAGCAGAAGACGGTCACCTTCAAGATCGGCCGCAACCAGGTCTCGTACGTCGACGCCAAGACCAAGCAGATGAAGGTCACGCAGAACGGCCAGACGATCAAGACGATCCCGATCTCGGCCGGCTCGCCGGAGAACAAGACGTACGAAGGCGTCATGGTGATGTCCGAGAAGTTCAAGGAGACGCGCATGAACGGCGCGACCGTGGGCTTCACCGACGACGACGGCAAGGGCGAGTACGACATCAAGGACGTGCCGCACGCCATCCGGCTCACCAACTCCGGCACCTTCATGCACGGGAACTACTGGGGCGCCAAGTCCATCTTCGGCTCCGTGAACACCAGCCACGGCTGCGTGGGCCTGTCCGACACCAAGGGCGCCAACGACACCGGCACCGCGGCGTACTGGATGTACACCCACTCGATCGTCGGTGACGTCGTGGTCGTCAAGAACACCGGCGACAAGACGGTGGCCCCGGACAACGGTCTCAACGGCTGGAACCTGAGCTGGGCCGACTGGAAGGCGGGGTCGGCGGTCTGACGCCGAGCGCTTCGCAGAACGCCGTACAACGCGCTCGCCGCCCTCACGGGTGGCGGGCGCGTTTCTGCGTCTCGGGCCGAGCGCAGCCTCAACTCCCCCTGAATCCGGCGGTCTTGTAACAGACTTTGCTGTCGGCGAGTTTTCTGTTGAACGTCGTGATCACCCCTCGGCATACTGCGGGCACCGGGGGGTGCACGTACATGCGTGCGAAACTCCCCCCGCCCGGGTGAACGGGGAATTCACCCGGTCCTTCTGCAAGGGGGAAACTTGCGCAGACAAGTGAAAAAGGCATGCGCGGCCACGATCGCCACGGCGGCCGCGGTAGCGCTCGCGGCGGGAATGACCAGCCCCGCCTCGGCGGACGCGCAACAGACCGCGAGCGTCTCGCGGTCCGGCAAGGCCCAGCTCACGCCCCACCACCGCATCACCCTGATCACCGGTGACCGTGTCGTCGTGGACGCCAAGGGCCGCGTCGTCGGCCTGGAGCCCGCGAAGGGGCGCGCGCACATACCGGTGCAGCTCCGCAAGGCCGACGGCCACACCTATGTGCTGCCGTCCGACGTCGTCCGCCTGGTGTCGAGCGGCAAGCTCGACCAGCGGCTGTTCGACGTCACCGAGCTCAACAAGGCCGCCACCCGCAAGTCCCAGGCCAAGGGACTGAAGGTCATCGTCGGCTACCAGGGCGCGGCGAGCGCCGCCAAGGCCGACGTACGGGACGCGGGCACGCTCCGCCACTCCCTGGCCTCCCTCAACGCCGACGCGGTGCAGACCCCGAAGGACGACGCGCCCGAGCTGTGGGACGCGGTCACCAACGGCGACAAGACCGCCTCGGGTATCGCGCACGTGTGGCTCGACGGTGTCCGCAAGGCCAGTCTGGACAAGTCCGTGCCGCAGATCGGCGCTCCCAAGGCGTGGGCGGCCGGTTACGACGGCAAGGGCGTCAAGATCGCCGTCCTGGACACCGGTGTCGATGCGACCCACCCGGACCTCAAGACCCAGGTGATCGCCTCGAAGAACTTCTCGACCTCCGCGGACGCGACCGACAAGTTCGGTCACGGCACGCACGTCGCGTCCATCGCGGCGGGCACCGGTGCCAAGTCGGGCGGCAAGTACAAGGGCGTCGCGCCCGGCGCCAAGATCCTCAACGGCAAGGTGCTCAGCGACGACGGCTACGGCGACGACTCGCAGATCCTCGCGGGCATGGAGTGGGCGGCCGAGCAGGGCGCCGACGTCGTCAATCTCAGCCTCGGCGGCGGCGACACCCCGGAGATCGACCCGCTGGAAGCCGAGGTCAACAAGCTCTCGGAGACCAAGGGCATCCTGTTCGCCATCGCGGCCGGCAACTCCGGTCCGGAGTCCATCGGTTCGCCGGGCAGCGCCGCCTCCGCCCTGACCGTCGGCGCGGTCGACGACAAGGACAAGCTGGCCGACTTCTCCAGCACCGGCCCCGGCCTCGACGGGCAGATCAAGCCCGACGTGACCGCGCCGGGTGTGGACATCACCGCGGCGGCCGCTCCCGGCAGTGTCATCGACAAGGAGGTCGGTGAGAAGCCGCCGGGCTACCTCACGATCTCCGGTACGTCGATGGCGACTCCGCATGTCGCGGGTGCGGCGGCGATCCTGAAGCAGGAGCACCCCGACTGGGGTTACGCCGAGCTGAAGGGCGCCCTGACGGGCTCGACGAAGGGCGGCAAGTACACGCCGTTCCAGCAGGGGTCGGGCCGTATCCAGGTGGACAAGGCCATCAAGCAGTCCGTCATCGCGGATGCGGTGTCGGTGAGCTTCGGTACGCAGCTGTGGCCGCACACCGACGACAAGCCGGTCACCAAGAAGCTGACCTACCGCAACCTGGGCACGAAGGACGTCACTCTGAAGCTGGCGTCTACGGCGACCAACCCGAAGGGCCAGGCCGCTCCGGCGGGCTTCTTCAAGCTGGCCGCGACCACGGTGACGGTTCCGGCGGGCGGCACGGCCTCCGTCGATGTCACGGTCAACACCAAGCTGGGCGGCACCCTCGACGGCGCCTACTCGGCGTACGTGACGGCGACGGGCGGCGGTCAGACCGTGCGCACGGCCGCCGCGGTGCAGCGCGAGATCGAGTCGTACGACGTCACGCTGAACGTGCTCGACCGTGACGGCAAGTTGACCAAGAACTACGGCGCCGACCTGTCGGGCGTCTCCGGCCTCGGCAGTGGCAGGTGGTTCACGCCGTACGACGCGGACGGCTCCGTCACCGTACGAGTGCCCAAGGGTGGCTACATCCTCAACTCCTCCACCTTCGTGGACCCGGAGGACGCCACCAAGGGCACCGACTGGCTGGTCCAGCCGAAGCTGAACGTCACCAAGAACACGACGGTGACGCTGGACTCGCGCAAGGCCAAGCCGGTGGACATCACCGTGCCGGACGCGGCCGCCAAGTCGGAGTTCGCCATGCCCGGCTTCCAGATCGACACGGCCGACGGCGGGTTCGGATACGGCTGGTTCCTGGACACGTACGCGGGCTTCCGTACCGCGCACTTCGGCCCGCAGGTGACCGACGGCTCCCTCACCCAGCAGTTCGACGGGCACTGGAGCAAGGGCGCCACCGAGCAGTACGACACCGTGGCCGGCGGCAAGGTCAAGCAGTTCCCCACCGGTTACACCAAGCACTACAAGGCGAGCGAGCTGGCCAAGGTGAAGGTCGGCCTGGGCGCGGCGGCGAGCGGCAAGAAGGGCGCGGTCAGCGCCACGGGCTGGCTGCCCGGCTCCTTCTCGGGCTCCTCGATCAACTTCCCGCAGGCCCTGCCCAGCACCCGCACCCTGCACCTGTCGACGGTCAGCGGTGTGAAGTGGGGCCTGTCGTTCGAGCAGTACAGCGGGGTCGCCCCGGACGGCTTCCCGATCAGCGACGCGTACTACACGGTCGGCGCTCCGCTGTCCTTCCAGGGCGGCAAGTCGTACGCGAAGACCTTCAACACCGCGGTCTTCGGCCCGCGTCTGGGCGCCGACTACGGTCTCTACCGCAAGGGCAACGAGATCTTCGGCTCCCTGCCGCTGTTCGCGGACGGCCAGGGCAACCCCGGTTCCTCGGAGTTCACCTCGGTGAAGACCACGCTGTACAAGAACGGCGTCAAGGTCGGCTCCAACGACGACCCCCTCTTCGGTGAGAAGACCTTCAAGGTCCCGGCGGGCAAGGCCGACTACAAGCTGACGACCTCGGTCAAGCGCAGCGTCAAGGTCGCGGCGGCCTCCACCCGGATCGACGCCAGCTGGACGTTCGCGTCCAAGAAGACCGGCGACCTCACCAAGCTGCCCGCCTCCACGGTCCGCTTCAACGCGGCCACGGGTCTGGACAGCAGGGTCGAGGCCGGCAAGACGGTCAAGATCCCGGTGACGGTCGAGGGTGCCGCCAAGGGCTCGAACCTGAAGTCCCTGTCGGTGTACGTGTCGTACGACTACGGCCAGACCTGGAAGAAGGTCACGGTCACGGGCGGCAAGATCACCGTGAAGAACCCGGCGAAGGGCAAGGCCATCTCCTTCCACGCCAAGATCGCCGACAAGAAGGGCAACAAGTCGACGATCTCGATCTACAACGCGTACTACGGGAAGTGAGCCGTAGGGAGCGGTAGTTGAGGGCCCGCCGGAAGCACACCGCTTCCGGCGGGCCTTTCCCGTGCGATGGGCCTTTCCTGTGCGGCGGGCGCGGCGGGTGCGGCGGGCGCGACGGGTACGGCGGGGCCTGCGGGGCCCGCCCCGTGCCCCGCCGGTCTGACAGCCCCGTGACGGCTCGTCCCCGGCTCGCGGACAGGCTTCTCATGCAGCTCTTATAAGGGGCTTAGCGAGTCATCACGCGTCGTACCTAGCTTGCGGGCATGTTCTTCACCTACCTGAGGCGCGAGCTGCGCCGCCGCAGAAAGGCGGCCCTCGTCGTCGCCTCCGGGCTCGCGCTCGGGATCGCGCTGGTCATCGTGGTCAGTTCCGTGTCGTCCGGCATGGGGAAGGCCCAGGACAAGGTGCTCCAGTCCCTCTACGGGCTGGGCACCGACATGACCGTCACCAAGGCGGCCCAGCCGCAGGCCGACTCCTCCGACCGGCCGCGCTTCCGGTTCGACGCGCAGGACAACGGCTCCGACGCGGAGCAGAGCAGCGACCGTGTTCTGGTGCAGGGCTTCGAGACCCTGCCCACCTCCACCGTCACCAAGGTCGACCAGCAGTCCGGTGTCTCCGACGCGGTCGGCGGGCTGAGCCTCCAGGTCATCAAGATCAACGGCCAGTTCACCCGGGGCGAGTTCCAGCAGAACGGCAACGGCGGCGGCGAGGGCGGCTTCCGCCGCGGCGGCGGTACCGGCGAGCCGCAGGGTGAAGTGCGGGGCGGCGGCGCGAACTTCGACGTCAACAACTACTCCGTCTACGGCACGGACGTCACCCGGCCGGCCCTCGGCCCGCTGACCTCCTCCAAGCTCACCAGCGGCCGTACGTTCAAGTCGACCGAGACGAACGCCAAGGTCGCCGTCCTCGACTCCGCGTACGCCAAGGAGAAGAAGCTCAAGGTCGGCTCCACCCTGACCATCAAGAGCGTCAAGTTCACGGTGATCGGCATCGCCACCGCGGACAGCGGGGACGCGGCCGCCAACGTCTACATCCCGCTCACCCAGGCGCAGACCCTCAGCGACTCGAAGAACAAGGTCACCACGATCTACGTCAAGGCGACCGACTCCCAGAAGATCGACTCCGTCAAGTCGTCGATCCAGAAGAACATCTCGGGCACCACGGTGACGACCTCGGCGGACCTCGCGAGCACGGTGTCCGGATCGCTGTCCACGGCCTCCTCCCTGGCGTCCAACGTCGGCAAGTGGCTCTCCATCGCCGTCCTGGTCGCCGCGTTCCTCGTGGCCGGTCTGCTCACCTCCTCCGCCGTCTCGCGCCGGGTGCGGGAGTTCGGCACGCTCAAGGCGCTGGGCTGGAAGTCGGGGCGGGTGACCCGGCAGGTCGTCGGCGAGGCCATGGTCAACGGACTGCTGGGAGGCGTCCTGGGCATCGCCCTGGGCCTCGCGGGAGCGTATGCGGTGACGGCCATCAGCCCCACGTTGCAAGCCCAGTTGGGCGGCGGGGGAGGCGGCGGTGCCGGTGGTGGGGGCGGGTTCGGCGGCTTTGGCCGGCGGGCTGCCGCCAGGACGCTGGACGTCTCCCTCAGCGCTCCGGTCAGCCTGACGACCGTCGCGATCGCGGTCGGTCTGGCGGTGGCCGGTGGTCTCATCGCCGGGGCGTTCGGCGGGTGGCGGGCGTCGCGGCTGCGGCCGGCGGACGCGTTGCGGCGAGTCGAGTAGCGGACGTCGGCTGTGGTGCCGGTGCGCCTATGGATGTGCCTCGCCTTGTGGTCGCGCGGGTGCAGGTGCGCCTATGGATGTGCCTCGCCTTGTGGTCGCGCGGGTGCAGGTGCGTCGTGGCTGGTCGCGCAGTTCCCCGCGCCCCCAGGTGGGTTGCAGCTGGACGTGCCTGGCCCGCACCCACTCAGGGGCGCGGGGAACTGCGCGGCAAACCCCCACCGACCCGCGGCCGAACACGAACCCAGACCCATACCCAGGAGCTCACCGTGTACGAACTGAGAAACGTCACCAAGCGCTACTCCCGAGGCAAGGACACCGTCGACGCGCTCGCCGGGGTCGACCTCACCATCGCCGACGGGGACCGCCTCGTCATCCAGGGCCCCACCGGCGGCGGCAAGTCGACCCTCCTCCAGATGCTCGGCGGTCTCGACAAGCCCACCGAGGGCGAAGTCGTGCTGGACGGCACCGACTTGGCCAGGCTGTCGGAGGCCAGGCTCACCAAGGTCCGCAGCGAGAACATCGGCTTCGTCTTCCAGTCCTTCAACCTGATCCCCACCCTCACGGCCCAGGAGAACGTGGAGACCGCCCTCGTACCCCTCGGCGTGAAGGGCAAGGAGCGCAGGGACCGGGCTGCGGAGGCGCTCACCTCCGTCGGGCTCGGGGAGCGGCTCGCGCATCTGCCCTCCGAGATGTCCGGCGGACAGCAGCAGCGGGTCGCCATCGCCCGGGCCCTCGTCAAGCAGCCGAAGGTGCTCCTCGCCGACGAACCGACCGGCAACCTCGACGAGTCGATGCGCGACGAGATCATGGACGTGCTCGAACGCATGTGGAAGGAGCTGGGATTGACCTTCATCATGGTCACCCACGACTCCGCGATCGCGAAGAAGGCCCCCCGTCTGGCGACCATCCGCAAGGGCCGGATCACCGTGAAGGAGAACGCGGCGACCTGAGCACGAGGCCTCAACTTGCCCTGAATCCGGCAGTCTTGTAACAGACTTTGCTGTCGGCGAGTTGTCTATTGAACGATGTGATCACCCCTCGGCATACTGCGATTCCGGGGGGTGCACGCGCAGGTGTGCGAGACCACCCCCGCCCGGGTGAACGGGGAATTCACCCGGTCCTTCTGCAAGGGGGAATCTTGCGCAGACAAGTGAAAAAGGCATGCGCGGCCACGGTCGCCACGGCGGCCGCGGTAGCGCTCGCGGCGGGAATGACCAGCCCTGCCACGGCGGACGCGCAGCAGGGGGTGGGCGCGTCGAAGTCCGCCGGTGCCGCCCTCACCGCGAAGCACCGCATCACTCTGATCACCGGTGACCGTGTCGTCGTCGACGCCAAGGGCCGGGTCGTCGGCCTGGAGCGGGCGAAGGGGCGCGAACACATACCCGTGCAGATCCGCAAGGTCGACGGCCACACCCTCGTGGTCCCGGGCGACGCGGTCCGCATGGTCGCGAGCGGCAAGCTCGACCAGCGGCTGTTCGACGTCACCGAGCTCAACAAGGCCGCCCTCCGCAAGTCCCAGGCCAAGGGGCTGAAGGTCATCGTCGGCTACCAGGGCGCGGCGAGCGCGGCCAAGGCCGACGTACGGGACGCGGGCACCCTGCGGCGGACCCTGAAGACGCTCAACGCGGACGCCGTCCAGACGCCGCAGAAGGAAACGCCCGAGCTGTGGGACGCGGTCACCAGCGGCGACAAGACCGCCTCGGGTATCGCGCACGTGTGGCTCGACGGTGTCCGCAAGGCCAGTCTGGACAAGTCCGTGCCGCAGATCGGCGCTCCCAAGGCGTGGGCGGCCGGTTACGACGGCAAGGGCGTCAAGATCGCCGTCCTGGACACCGGTGTCGATGCGACCCACCCGGACCTCAAGACCCAGGTGGTCGAGTCCAAGAACTTCTCCGCCGCGGCCGACGCGACCGACAAGTTCGGTCACGGCACGCATGTCGCGTCCATCGCGGCGGGCACCGGCGCCAAGTCGGGCGGCAAGTACAAGGGCGTCGCGCCCGGCGCCAGGATCCTCAACGGCAAGGTCCTCGACGACACCGGCTCCGGTGACGACTCCGGCATCCTCGCCGGCATGGAGTGGGCCGCAGCGCAGGGCGCCGACGTCGTCAACCTCAGCCTGGGCGGCGGCGACACCCCGGAGATCGACCCGTTGGAGGCGGAGGTCAACAAGCTCTCCGCCGAGAAGGGCATCCTGTTCGCCATCGCGGCCGGCAATTCCGGTCCGGAGTCCATCGGTTCGCCAGGCAGCGCGGACGCCGCGCTCACCGTCGGCGCCGTCGACGACAAGGACAAGCTGGCCGACTTCTCCAGCACCGGTCCCCGCGTCGGGGACGGAGCCATCAAGCCGGACGTCACCGCGCCCGGCGTGGACATCACGGCCGCAGCGGCCAAGGGCAGTGTCATCGACCAGGAGGTCGGTGAGAAGCCGCCGGGCTACCTGACCATCTCCGGTACGTCGATGGCGACTCCGCATGTCGCGGGTGCGGCGGCGATCCTTAAGCAGGAGCACCCGGACTGGGGTTACGCCGAGCTCAAGGGCGCCCTGACCGGGTCCACGAAGGGCGGCAAGTACACGCCGTTCCAGCAGGGTTCGGGCCGTATCCAGGTGGACAAGGCCATCAAGCAGACCGTGATCGCCGACCCGGTGTCGGTGAGCTTCGGTACGCAGCTGTGGCCGCACACCGACGACAAGCCGGTCACCAAGAAGCTGACCTACCGCAACCTGGGCACGAAGGACGTGACGCTGAAGCTGGCGTCGACGGCGACCAACCCGAAGGGCCAGGCCGCTCCGGCGGGCTTCTTCAAGCTGGCCGCGACCACGGTGACGGTTCCGGCGGGCGGCACAGCCTCCGTCGACTTCACCGTGAACACCAAGCTGGGCGGCACGCTCGACGGCGCCTACTCGGCGTACGTGACGGCGACCGGCGGCGGCCAGACCGTGCGCACCGGGGCCGCGGTGCAGCGCGAGATCGAGTCGTACGACGTCACGATCAAGCACATCGGCCGTGACGGCAATCCGACCGCCGACTACAACACCATCCTCTACGGCTACTCGGGTCTCGGCGAGGGCCGCGGCTTCCAGGTGACCGTCGCGCCGTCCGGTACGACGACGATGCGCGTCCCCAAGGGCAACTACCTGCTGGACGCCTGGATCGCCAAGGACTTCGTGAACTTCGAGGGCGGCGTGGACTGGCTGGTCCAGCCCAAGCTGAGCGTCACCAAGAACGTCTCGGTGACGATCGACGCCCGCAAGACCAAGACGTCCGACATCACCGTCCCGGACGCGCAGGCCAAGCAGCAGCTCGGTGTGATCGGCTACAACTACGACGCGGCCGGCATCGGCTTCAGCATCGGTCTCAAGTCCTTCGAGGGCGTCCGCGTGGCCCCGCTCGGCGGCGAGGTCTCCGGTCTGCACCAGACCTGGAGCGGTCAGTGGACCAAGGGTGACCAGGCCGAGTACGACGTGGCAACCACCGCCGACGTCAAGAAGATCCAGGGCGACAAGGTCCGGCACTTCAAGGCCGGTGAGCTCGCCACCGTGAAGAACAACCTCGGCTCCGGTGTCTCCGGCAAGACCGGCGCGATGTCCGTGATGGGCTTCTTCCCGACCGACTTCACCCTCGGCATGGCGTTCGAGCAGAAACTGCCGAGCACCCGCACGCTGTACCTGTCGACGGTCGACAAGGTCAAGTGGATGTACGACCTGTCGCAGTACAAGGGCAAGGACGCGGACGGCTTCCCGATCACGGAGGCCTACTACACCCTGGACGACGCGCAGACCTTCAAGGCCGGCCAGAAGTACACGAAGACCTTCAACACCGCGGTCTTCGGCCCGCACCTGAACAAGTACTACGGGCTGTTCCGCTACGAGAACGCGATCTACGGCATTGTGCCGCTGTTCGCCGACGGTGCCGGCCACGCCGGTTCCTCCGACTTCACCGCGGTCAGCACCAGCCTGTACCGCAACGGCGTCAAGGTCGGCACGAACGACGACCCGCTGTTCGGCGGCAAGGAGTTCACGGTCCCGTCCGGCGAGGCCAAGTACAAGCTGACCACGTCGGTCAAGCGCAGCGTCAAGGTCGCGGCGGCCTCCACCCGCATCGACGCGAGCTGGGAGTTCAAGTCCAAGAAGCCGACCGGCGACAACGCGGCCACCCTCCCGGCCTCCATGGTCCGCTTCAACGCGAAGACGGGCCTGGACAACCGGGTCGAGGCCGGCAAGACGGTCAAGATCCCGCTGACGGTCGAGGGCGCCGCCAAGGGCTCGAACCTGAAGTCCCTCTCGGTGTACGTGTCGTACGACTACGGCCAGACCTGGAAGAAGGTCACAGTCAAGGACGGCCAGATCACCGTGAAGAACCCGGCGAAGGACAAGGCCATCTCCTTCCACGCCAAGATCGCCGACAAGAAGGGCAACAAGTCGACGATCTCGATCTACAACGCGTACTACGGGAAGTGACCTGTAGCGAGCGTTAGATGAGACGCCCGCCGGAAGCACTGCTTCCGGCGGGCGTCCGTGTTTGAGTGGCCGTATGACCACAGAGACCGTCGAGTACATCCGCTACCGCATCCCGGAAGACCGCTCGGCGGAGTTCCTGTCCGCCTACACCCACGCCTCGGCCAAGCTGGCGGCGGCCCCGCAGTGCGTCGACTACGAACTCGCGCGCTGCGAGGAGGACTTCGAGCACTACGTCCTGCGCATCACCTGGACCTCGACCGAGGACCACCTGGAGGGCTTCCGCAAGTCGGAGCTGTTCCCGGACTTCCTCGCCGACATCCGGCCGTACATCGAGAACATCGAGGAGATGCGGCACTACAAGCCGACGGCGGTCCGCGGCCGGGGCGCCGCCGTCCCCACGCTGTTCGCCTGGGCGGGCGGCGCGGAGGCCTTCTCCCGGCTCACCACGGTCTTCTACGAGAAGGTCCTCGCCGACGACCTCCTGGCCCCGGTGTTCGAGGGCCTGGCCCCGGAGCACGCCGAGCACGTGGCGCTCTGGCTCACCGAGGTCTTCGGCGGACCGCCCGCCTACTCCGAGACGCAGGGCGGACACGGCCACATGGTCGCCAAGCACATGGGCCGCGGGATCACCGAGCCGCAGCGCCGCCGCTGGCTCAACCTCATCCAGGACGCCGCCGACGAGGCCGGCCTGCCCACCGACCCGGAGTTCCGCTCGGCGTTCCTCGCGTACGTGGAGTGGGGCACCCGTCTCGCGGTCCACTTCTCGGGCCCGGACGCGAAGCCGCCGGCGGAACAGCCGGTTCCTGTGTGGTCGTGGGGGGCGGCGCCGCCGTATCGGGGATGAGGGGGAGTGGGAGGGGGAGCGGACCTTGGTGCGCTGCCCGGTGTTCAGGGGCGCGCCGACTCCCCCGCCCGGGTCGCGTCCGCGCCCCAGCTGGCCAGGAGGCGGAGGGCTTCCGCCGAGGGGGAGCCCGGTTCCGCGTGGTAGGTGATCAGGGCCTGGTCGGTGCCGTCGGACAGGCGGAAGGACTCGAAGTGCAGGGCCAGGTCGCCGACCAGCGGATGCCGGAGCCGCTTGACGCCGTAGGTCTTCTCCTTGACGTCGTGCGTGGCCCACAGCCGCCGGAACTCCTCGCTCTTCAGCGAGAGCTCACCGACCAGCGTGGACAGCAGCGGGTCGTCGGCGTGGCAGCCGGCGTCCATCCGCAGATAGCTGACCATGTCGTACGCCTTCTGGTCCCAGTCCACGAACAGCTCGCGGTACTCCGGCTTCAGGAACACCAGCCGGGCCCAGTTCCGCTCCTCCACCGGCAGCTCCGACCAGTCCCCGAAGACCGCCGCCGCCATCCGGTTCCAGGCGAGGATGTCCGACCGGCGCCCCGAGACGTACGCCGGGACCTCGATCGAGTCCAGCAGCTGCCGCAACGGCCCGCGCACCTGCTCGGTCCGCGCGCCCGCCTTCTTCTTGTGCTGCTTCGGCCTCGCCAGATGCGTCAGGTGCGCCGACTCGGCGTCGCTCAGCCGCAGTGCGCGGGCGATCGCGTTCAGGACCTCCGCCGAGACGTTGCGCCCGTTGCCCTGCTCGAGGCGGGTGTAGTACGCCACGGAGACGCCCGCCAGCTGCGCCAGCTCCTCGCGCCGCAGCCCGGGCACCCGGCGGTGCCGCCCGAACTCCGGCAGCCCCACGTCCTCCGGCTTCAGCCGGGCCCGCCGGGTGCGCAGAAACTCGCTGAGCTCGGCACGCCGGTCCAGTGAGCCGCCTCCGGTGCGTTCCTCGGCCATCTCGTCCATACGTCAAGTATTCACGGTCGTACGCACACGATCCTGTCCCCGCCAGTAGTAGGCACAGCGAACGTAGGCTGAGCGGTGACCTGGGTGGATGCCGGTTCTCCGGGCACGCTGTACATCGTGCCCGGACGGATGGAACACGACAGAAGGCAGCCGGGCGCGCACCCCCCCCTTCGAGGAGAACCACCCTCATGACCACTGTTGCCGCATACGCCGCCCCCGCCGCCAAGGCTCCCCTGGAGCGCACCACCATCGAGCGCCGGGCGGTCCGCGAGCACGACGTCCTGATCGACATCAAGTTCGCCGGTATCTGCCACTCCGACATCCACCAGGCCCGCGAGGGCTGGGGCGAGGCCATCTTCCCGATGGTCCCGGGCCACGAGATCGCGGGCGTGGTCTCCGAGGTCGGCGCCGGTGTCACCAAGTTCAAGGTCGGCGACCGCGTGGGCGTCGGCTGTCTCGTCGACTCCTGCCGTGAGTGCGAGAACTGCAAGGCCGGCCTGGAGCAGCACTGCACCGGCGGCAACGTCGGCACGTACAACGCCGTCGGCAAGGACGGCGAGCCCACCTACGGCGGCTACTCCGAGAAGGTCGTCGTCGACGAGAACTTCGTGGTCGGCATCCCCGAGGGCCTGTCCCTCGACGAGGCCGCGCCGCTGCTGTGCGCCGGCATCACCACGTACTCCCCGCTCAAGAAGTGGGGCGCCGGCCCCGGCAAGAAGGTCGCCGTGATCGGCCTGGGCGGCCTCGGCCACATGGGCGTCAAGATCGCGCACGCGCTGGGCGCCGAGGTCACCGTCCTGTCGCAGTCCCTGCGCAAGAAGGACGACGGCCTGAAGCTGGGCGCCGACCACTACTACGCGACCAGCGACGAGAACACCTTCAAGGAGCTCGCGGGCACCTTCGACCTGATCCTCTCCACGGTGTCGGCCCCGCTGGACTTCGGCGCGTACCTCGGCCTGCTGAAGGCGGGCGGTGCCCTGGTGAACGTGGGTGCCCCCGAGGAGCCGATCTCCCTGAACCTCTTCTCCCTCATCGGCGGCAGCAAGATCCTCGCCGGTTCGATGATCGGCGGCATCGCCGAGACCCAGGAGATGCTGGACTTCTGCGCGTCGCACGGCCTCGGCGCGGAGATCGAGCTGATCGCCGCGTCCGAGATCAACGAGGCGTACGAGCGGGTCGTCAACAGCGACGTGCGGTACCGGTTCGTGATCGACACGGCGACGATCTGACACCGACCGCTTGAGCGGAGGGCCCTGGCGAGCTGCCGGGGTCCTTCGGCGTAGGGCGGCCGGCGGGTTCGTCGGCGTACGGCGGCCGACGGGGTTCTTCGGCGTAGGGCAGCCGACGGGGGTCCTTCGCCTTACGCGAGGGTCTTTCGCCGTACGGCGGGGTCTTTCGCCGTACGGCGGGGCCCTTCGCCGTGCGGCCGTCGGCGGGCTCCCTGCGAGTAGGCTTTTCGCGAGGAGGCGCTGTCACGCACCGTGGCTTCCGGGAGGCCCGCACGATGACCGTTCAGCTGAACCACACCATCGTCGCCGCTCACGACAAGCAGGCCTCGGCCCGCTTCCTGGCCGACATCCTGGGCCTGAGGGTGAGCCCGCAGTACGGCCCCTTCGTCCCCGTCGAGATCCCCAACGGCGTGACCCTGGACTACATGGACACGTCCGACGAGATCACGCCCCAGCACTACGCGTTCCTGGTCTCGGAGGACGAGTTCGACACGATCTTCGCGCGTGTGGAGCGGGCGGGACTGACGTACTGGGCGGACCCCTTCCACCACCGCCCCGGCGAGATCAACCGCAACGACGGCGGCCGGGGCGCGTACTTCGACGACCCGAACGGCCATCGGCTGGAGATACTGACGCGGCCGTACGGGAGCGGGTGATAGCGGACAGGGGCCAGCGGTAGGGGGCGGCGACGGCCGCCCCCACGCCTGCTGCCTTTCTACGGGGTGCCGTTGGCCGGGAACGTCCACACCGCGTGGCTGCCGGGCCCGACGGTGAGCGTGGAGTTGCCGATCCGCTCCACGTGCCGGTCCTTCACGGGCCGGTTCAGGGACATGGTGACCCGCTGCAACCCGGCCTGCGCGCGCGGCACGGCGTCGAGCCGGATCGTGGTGCCGCCGCCCTCCGCGACCACGCCCCCGCCGGTGACGGTCCGCACGGCGAACCCGCCGGCCCGCAGCAGCGGCACGGTGTCGGCGAGGTCGCCCTCGGTGACGGCGAGGTGGACCGAGGTGATGTCACGCATCAGGTGGTTGCGGTAGTCGTCGGAGAGATAGCGCTCCCTGCCGACGTCGCCGGGAAAGCTCGCCGGCTCGGTGTTGCTGCGGGGATCGGCGAAGTACTCCGGGCGGTACTCCATCGCCCAGGCCTGGAAGGCGTCGTACTCGGTGGCGGTGAGCAGGGCGTCGAACCACGGCACGGGCACCCCGTCACCGAAGTCCCGGGTCTGGAGGAACTCGATGGGGGTGGCGCCCTCGCTCTTCATCCGCTCGGCGACCGTGGCCAGGTCGCCGTCCCGTTCGGTCGACACGCCCAGTCCGGCGGCGCCGAGGGTGCCGTCCGGGCCGGGGAGGTCACCGACCCCGAACAGTTCCAGGTAGGTCTCGCGCCCCCGCAGATAGCGGCCGGTCCAGGTCTGCCCGCCGGAGCCGGTCGTGGTGCGGACCTCGAAGCTCGCGAAGTCCTTCAGGTAGTCGGAGCGCTCGATGGCATCGGCGGTCTCCCGGTCGAGCACGCCGTAGGAGTGGTTGTAGAACAGCAACTGCCGGTCATAAGAGGCTCCGCTTCCGCTTCCCTCGGCCTGGGCCGTGCCCACACCGCCCCCGACCGCTCCGACGAGGGTTACGGCGAGTACGACGATCATCCGTAATGTCCGACGAATCAGCATGCGGGGATCGTAGGACAGGGTGTTCGCGGCCGAACCTCCTTTTCGGCGGAGGCCGAATGATGGGGAGGCGGCGTTTGAGATGCCGTACGGCGGCACGTACGGCGGCACGGACGGTGGCACGGACGGTGGCACAGGGGGGCGGAATCGGCGGGACCCTTCCCGCGTTGAGCACAGTGGGCGTGGACTGCCGGTGAGATGTGGGCCGAGCGCCTCGAGTGACCGAGCGGACAGATATGGGAGGAGCGGCAATGGCTGCGCAGACGCAGAGGGCCGTGCTGGCGGGCGGATGCTTCTGGGGGATGGAGGAGCTGATCCGCCGTCTTCCCGGTGTGACGGCGACCCGGGTCGGATACACCGGGGGCGACGTGCCGAACGCGACGTACCGCAACCACGGCACCCACGCGGAGGCCATCGAGATCCTCTACGACCCCGAGCGGACCGACTACCGCACCCTCCTGGAGTTCTTCTTCCAGATCCACGACCCGAGCACCAAGAACCGCCAGGGCAACGACATCGGCCTCAGCTACCGCTCGGCGATCTACTACGTCGACGACGAGCAGAAGCGGATCGCCGAGGACACGATCGCGGACGTGGACGCGTCCGGTCTGTGGCCCGGCAAGGTCGTCACCGAGGTCGAGCCGGTCGGCCCCTTCTGGGAGGCCGAGCCGGAGCACCAGGACTACCTCCAGCGCTACCCCGACGGCTACACCTGCCACTTCCCCCGCCCGGGCTGGAGGCTGCCGGAGCGGGCGAAGGACTGAGGCGTAGGGGTGAGGCGCGGGACTGAGGCGTAGGGCTGAGGCGCGGCCTGACGCGCAGGACTGGTGCACCGGAGTCGACGCGCAGGACTGACGCACCGGAGTCGACGCGCCGGACTGCCGGCCACCCTCCCGCCGCCGTACTCGCTGTACGGACGCGCGGGAGTGCAGGTGCGCCCTCCTACCGCCCTCGAACTCGTGCCTGCTGGAGGTTCGAGCGGTGGGGGGCGGCCAGCCATTCCGCGGCCGTCAGGCGTGCGTCGGCCGGTTCCTCTCCCCGTCGCAGGGCGGCGATGTAGGCGCGGTCGGCGGTGAGTCGGTCCGTCACCTCGCTGCCCGTGGCGAGGGCGCCGTGGCCGGGGATGACGACGTCGGCGTGGGCGGCGGCCTTCTCGAGGAGGTCGAGCGCCGTCTCGTAGGCACTGAGCTGATCGTCCTGACGGATGTCCAGGAGCGGGATCAGCACGTCGGAGAGCATGTCGCCGACGAGCAGGACGCCACGGTCCGCGAGGAGCAGCGCGGCGTGGCCGACGGCGTGCGCCCGATGCTCGACGACCTCGCCGGGCAGGGGACTGCCGTCCTCGGGCAGCGGGGTCACGAGCGCGACCAGGTCGAGAGGAACGCCGGACGCGCTCTCCGCCGCCATCGCCTGAGCCCGCTCCCTGGCCTGGCCGGCGAGGTGGGCGCAAGGGGCGGTGGCGTAGCGCGGGACGTCACCGAACCGGGGGTGCCAGAGCAGGTGGTCCCAGTGGGGATGGGTGGAGAACCCGGCGACCACCGGCACACCGAGCCCGTCCACGTCATCGGCGAGCCGGTCCAGCTCGGCGCCGTGGATGCCGGGATCGATCAGGACCAGCCCGTCGTCCCCGCGCACCACGACCGAGTTGGACCAGACCCACTCGCTCTGCCGCACCCAGACCCCGTCCGCGACCTGCGTCAGCTCGCCCATGTCCACTCCCTTTCGCTTTCGCTCGCTCACGGAGTGGGGACTGCGGGCGGCGACCGAACTCATCGTTGCGGTCGGGTTGGGTTTCCGCGGTCGCGGCCAGCCTGTGCTGCCGCGAGGCCGGCTGTCATCCGTACAGCTGGGCGACACCCCCGGGGCTGTGATCGACGTCGACGTCGGTGTCGCGCGTCCAGAGGGACAGATCGCTGCTCGTCGCTACGGCAAGGGTCTTCCCGGAGGGGGAGAATCCGGCGGTACGGAGTTCGGAGGAGCGGGAGTCGAAGATGTGCCACCAGTGCTCCCCGTGCGGACCGGAGTGCGGCAGACCGCCGTCGCGCGAGAGCAGGACCCGCTCGTTCGGCCAGGCAGGGGCGACGACCTCCAGCGTCCAACCGTCTCCGCTGCTGCTGTGCAGCTCTCCGCCGAAAAGCCCGGCGATGCGCACTCTGCTTCCGGCAAGCGGTCCCAGCCCGGAACACCACAGGGCGGGATCCGCGCCACGCGGGTCGTCCTCGTCGTCCGGGTCGCGATCCCGCGCGATCCTCTCCCCGGTGACGGTGTCGAAGAGCCCGTGACCGTCGTGCGAGACCACCATCACCAAGTCGTGGCCGGTGCCGGGGTGCGAGGCGAAGCCGATACCGAGAAGCCCACCGACAGGGGTGCAGGCGATGCGTCGCCAGGGCTCAGGGGCCGCGATCACGGGGGCGGCGAGAAGTCTCTGCCGGAGCGCGTGCTGATACGGGGAAAACGTCGGTTCTGGAACTGGCTGGTCGACCGGAGAACCGACCTTCGTCCACTTCGTCACGCATCCATGATCCGGCCTTCGGCGGACGCAACCAACTGCGTTGATGCGGAGCGAGCGGTGCCGTGATCAGGATGGTGTTCGCAGTGTTAGCAGCGTTAGTAGTGTTCGCCGGTGCCTCATGTCTTCCTCAGGAATTGCGAGGAAGCCGGGAGCCCGATTCCAGGACTGACATGATCGCAGGAGATGCTGGTACGTCTGGAAGGACCGAAATGCCGCGCTGGACCCGCGCAACAGGACTGAGCCTCCTGTGCGCTGCGACGGTCTTTCCCACCGCCGCGTGCACAACAGATCATCCGGACACCAGGCAGGCCGCTCAGCCTCGGCACTCCTCCTCGGCCCGTCCCGCGACGGCGACCTCCGCACCGAGCACCGCACAACCCTCCGTGCAGACCCCTCCGGAGCTGGACGTCAGCGAGAGTCTTGCCGCTCGCCAGGGGATGACCAGCGGGGGTGCCAGTGTCGCTTACAGCAAGGGCAGGAAGGGCCAGACCCTCATCATCGCGGTGCGCTGCCAGGGCGAAGGGAAGATCAAGGTCGCCGTACGGCCCCTCCAGGTGTCCTTCTCGCAGCCATGCGTCGCCGACGAGAGCAGCACCAATTACAACGAGGTGGACCTGACAGGGGCGGACCGCGGCGGCGTCGCCTCGGTCGAAGCACCCTCAGGCGTGCGCTGGTCCATGACCATCGGCCACGGCGCACCAATGCGGGCAGAGTCACCCGAGGGAGGCTGAGCCTCACAGGCCGGACGCGTCGCGTGGCTTGCGGTACGTGTCCGGGACCAGTTCGTCATCCGTGCAACGGGGCGAGGACCTCGTCCTCGACGGGATAGGGGCGCTCCTGGGGCAGCAGCCGGGCGGCGGAGTCCAGGTCACCGCTGCCGACCAGGGCGTGGATCTCGTGGGCGAGCGGGGTCACGTCGCGTATGGAGATCGTCCACTCGTCGGCGTAGCGCCGTGCGGCCTCACCTGAGAGGCCCAGTTGCAGGGACCGGTACGGCATGGGTTGCAGGCGCAGATCCCGCTCGGGATCCCACTGCACGCGCGCGGGAGCACGCTTCAACTGGCGTTGCCAGGTGGCCCGGTCGGGGTGCAGGCCATGGGCGTAGCTGGACAGACACGCGTTGCGCAGCGCCCAGTCGAAGCCCTCACGGCTGATCTCGACAGCGAGAACGGTCTCCTGCCCCTCCTTGGCACCCCAGCCGCACCGGTACATCATCCACAGGAACGACGGCTTGATCCACGTCATCCTGTCCCGCTTCCACGCGGCCGGGAAACGACCGTCGCGTGCGGCCGGCAGGCCGATTTCGCGGGAGTACGCCTGGTAGACGGTGATGGTGGAGTCCGAGTGGGCCGCACGGATCCTGCGTGTTGGTTCTTCCATGGCGTACAGCGTGAGGTGGGCCGGTGCGGGCAGCCACCGATTTTCGGCGAAGGTCTCCCGTTCGCAGTCCAACCCGCAGTACCCCGCCGGGTTCTTGCCGAAGTACTGCTGAATGCATGTGCCTAGTCGCTCATCGCTCGATGTGGCGGGGGTCCGGCCACGCTGAGACCGGCTCGTCGGCGACCGAGTAGATCTCCAGGAGCGACAGGTAACCGTCCTCGGTGCAGACCAAGACACCGGCCGAGTGCGGGCCGGCGTACCCCTCCTCCACGGCAGGGTTGTCGTGCGGCGGAGCGGGAGCCGCCGCCGTGCGGTCCACCTCCAGATCGACCGTCGCGCAACCGCAGCCACACCTGCCCACCACCCGCGCGTGGGGAACCTGGGCCAGGAGGGCGCCGCTGACCGGGTCTGAGCCGGACAGCAGTGCACGCAGCGTCGCTGCCACGTCCGGCGGCAGTGGCTCAACCATCCGTCATCGCCAGGCCGACCGGGCAGGAGACACCCGTCCCGTCCAACCCGCAGTAGCCCGCCGGGTTCTTGTCGAGGTACTGCTGGTGGTACCCCTCCGCCGGATAGAAGGTGCGGGTCTCGGCCGGGAGGATTTCCGTGGTGATGGTGCGGTGGCCCGAGTACGTGAGGACCTTCTGGTAGGCGGTTCGGGAGGACTCGGCCAGTGCTGCCTGTTCGGGGGTGTGGGTGTGGATCGCCGAGCGGTACTGGGTGCCCACGTCGTTGCCCTGGCGGAAGCCCTGCGTGGGGTTGTGGGACTCCCAGAAGGTCTTCAGGAGGCGTTCGTACGAGATCAGGGCGGGGTCGTACACCACCCGGACCACCTCGGCGTGGCCCGTGAGGCCCGAGCAGACCTCCTCGTAGGTGGGGTTCTCGGTGTGGCCGCCCTGGTAGCCGACCAGCGTCGTCCAGATGCCCACCGGGAGCTTCCAGAAGGTGCGTTCCGCGCCCCAGAAGCAGCCCATGCCGAAGTCGGCCGTCCCGTAGCCCTCGGGGTAGGGGCCCAGGAGCGGAGTGCCGAGGACCGTGTGCCGGTCCGGGACCCTGAACACCGGCTCCGGGCGGCCCTGCAACGCCTGCTCGGGCGTGGGCAGAACGGGCGTGCGGCCGAACAGCATGACGCGGGCTCCTTCGTGAGCGGCTGGGGAGGCGGACGTGAGGACACGCGGAGGGTTGGCGGTGAGCGGCTGCACCGTGCGCCGTGCAGTGGCCGAATGCGCGGCCGTGGACGCGTCAACGCTTGCGTCCCGACCCGCATTCCGACCCGCGTCCCGACCCGCGTCCCGACCCGTATTCCGACCCGCATTTTGACCGTCCGCCCAAGCCGCCGCCCTCCCCCGACCGGCTCTCTCAGCCAGAAGTCCCCTCGCCCCCACCCCCGTTCAGATTCCCCACGCTCAGATCCCGCATCCGGCAGAACGCCGCCGCCGGATCCGCCCGGTACCGCCACGGCAGCGCGTCCACATAGCCGTCGACCAGCCGGAACTGCTCCACCGCGGCCTCGTCCCGGTCCTGGAGGCTCAGGTAGTACGCCAGCATGTGTCGCGCCTCCGCCAGCCGCGGATGGGCCGGATCCGCCGCCGTCACGTCCGCGAGCAGCGCGTCGACCAGGGTCCGCATCTCCGGCGTACGGTCGGCGTCCGTCGTGTCCGACTCGTCGTGCTCGAAGTGCGCGATCAGCGGGAAGACCGTCATCAGGCTGCCCGGCGGGGCCTTCTCCGCGGCCTCGGCCGCGAACTCCCGGGCCAGCTTCTCCGAACCGCGCCACTTCGCGCACCAGTACTGGAGGGCCATGTAGTGCGCCTCGTAGTGGTGCGGGTCGCGTTCGGTGATCTCCTTCCAGATGCGTTCCATCTCGATGTGCGGGTCACCGAGTCCCAGCGCGGTCGAGATCCGTCCGATGTACGGCACCGGGTCGCCCTCGACCGCGAGTTCCGCCGCCCGCGCGTGGTGCTCGCGGGACTGCTCCATGACCCGGCGGAAACCGGCGAACTGCTCGGCGGTGGTGTACTTCGCCTGCTTCGCCCCACGGATCTTCCCCGCCAGCGCCACCGTGCTGCGCGCCCTCACCAGGGCGGCGCCCGGGTCGTCGGGGCGGACGCTCTCCCAGGCCAGCAGCCAGGTGTCGTCATCGGCGGCCATGTCCGCGAGCCACCAGCTGTGGAAGGACCGGTTCTCCCAGTCCCGCCCGGCGGCCGTCGCGTCCAGCAGATCCGCGGCCGGCTGCCAGTCGCCGCTCCTGGCGGCCGCGACGGCGGAAGCGAGCACCGCCGGGACCGGCGCCGCGGAGTCCCTGTTCTGCTCCTCGGGCGGCCGCATCCCCAGCGCGGCGGCCGCGGCCGGCAGCTCGTACGGCCGGTCGGCGTCCTGCTCGGAGCCGTTCTCCCCGGACCCGTCGTCCGCCCCGCGCCAGCCCTCCAACGCGCCCTGCACGATGGCCTTCAGGAAGTACAGGCCCAGGGCGAGCAACGGCAGCCCGATGACGCCCAGAACGATCCAGAGGATGATCACATCGCACCTCGCGGCGATCCCTGGGGCTCAGGCTCCCGTGCGAGCAGCGCCCGCAGTGCCGTCGTGTCCGGCGCGTCGGTGACGACCGGGGCGACCACCTCGTCGAGATCCGTCTCGTGCCCCTGCGCGTCCCGCGGCGGGCGCGGGATGGCGGACCGCTCCCAGGAGAACTCCCAGCGCAGCAGCCCACGCTCGTTCAGCTCGGCCAGCGCCATGCTCTTCAACGACCTGTGCAGGGTCGGCCGTACGAACTCACGGAACACCCGCCCCCGAGCCGCGGCCGCCTCCTCGGACAGCGGCAGCCGCTTCGCCAGCTCCCACAGCCTGCCGTCCTCGATCAGGTCGAGCAGCGCGGGCAGCGTCGGCTGCTCGCCGGCGTACTCGGCGTACGCCCGGTGCAGCGGCGTCGACCCGGCCCGGAACGACTTCGCCATCACCTCGTCGAGCAGCTCCTGCCAGTCGGCGCTACGGCGGAAGCCCCGCACCGCCTCCGTCAGCACCGCGTCCTCCAGCTCCGTCAGCGTCCGGTGCGGGTCGGTGAGGAGGTCGAGGGCGGCACCCCGGTCCTCGTCCGCGCGTCCGTCGTCGGGCAGTTCCTCGATCCGGCGCACCCGGTCGGCGATCGGCGGATGCGAGTCGTACGGCGAGGTCGGCCCCGTGGGCAGATCGCCGCGCATCTCGACCAGCTCCAGACGGCGGCCGTTCAGCATCCGGCCGAAGCCGCCGAACATCTCACCGCGCGGCGGCAGCAGCTCCTGGTCGGTGCCGAGGGTGGCGTAGCAGTTCATGTAGAAGTCGAACGAGCTGCTCAGCACCGGGATCTCGCGCAGTGCCGACGCGGTGGCGTCGCGTCCGGCGATGCGGGCGGCCGCGGTGTCGGCGGCGTACTCCTGGCGGCGGGAGACGGATTGCGTGGCGCGGAAGTACAGCTTGGCGTAGCCGATGTAGATCTTCGCCATGGCGCGGTAGGTGATGCCCGCGTGGCCGGTGTCGACCTCCTTGGCCTGCTTGCCCTTCGCCTCGGCCTTGGCGTTCTTCTTCTCCTGCCGGGCCTGCTCGCGCGCGGCCGTGTTGTCCGCGCGCTGCTCGAAGTGCCTGATGGTGCGCAGGACTTGGGCGCGGCCGCGCACGGTCATGGCGGCGAGCCGGGTGTCGGAGTTCGAGTAGTGGCCCAGCTCATGGGCGAGGACCGCGCGCAACTGCGCCTGCGACAGCCCTTGCAGCAGCGGCACGCCGAGGTAGAGGCGGCGCGGTCCCGCGCGCAGTCCCAGCAGCCGGGCGTCCTCGGAGACGGCGGCGTTGACGTCGGCGGTCAGGACGATCCGGGACGGGGCGGCGGTGCCGACCTCGTTGGCCAACTCCCTCACCGTCCGCCACAGTTCGGGCTCGTCGGACTCGGTGACGGGCAGGCCCGCCATTTCCTCCTCGCGCGGGGTGCGGAGCATGAACAGGCCCTGCACCAGCGGGATCGCCAGCAGCACGGAGACGATGATCAACTTGCCCGCGAGGCTGGTCGGGGCGTGCAGCAACAGCAGATAGTCGGCGCCGGCCAGTGCGGCCAGCAGCAGGACGCCGAGCAGATAGAAGCCGGCGAGCAGCAGAAGAGCGCGCAGCGCACGCAGAGTCGTGCCCATTGGGCAGAAGTCCCCCCACAGGACGGATCGGTCCCCCCACGGGACGGATCGAATGATCACTGACCACCTGCCGGTCAGCGGGCACATGCGGCGTGCTCATGACCAACAGAGTGTGAGCGCGGAGTATGGCCGACCGGCCCCCCATCAGGCAAGACACGCCCACGGCAGGGCGCGTGGCAGGCCCGGGAGGGCGCCTACGGCGGCACCGGGGAGGGCCGCTACGGCGTCACTCGGGAGGACCGCTACGGCGTCACTGCGCGAGCGTCGCCGGACTGCCGCCGTTCGCCTCGTACCCCGCCACCGCCAGGGCCCGGTATATCGCGAACTCGGCGGCCGGGTCCGCGGACAGGGTCCAGGGCAGGGCGCCGACATGGCCGTCGATGTGCACGAGCTGACTCATCGCCTCCGCCCAGCGCTCACCGCGCACCAGGAAGAACAGCAGCAGATGCCGCACATGAGCCAGCATCGGGTCGTCCGCGCGGGCCGAGTGCACCGCGTGCAGCGCGCCGTGGATGGCCTTGGTGACGACTTCGCTCTGGTAGAAGCCGCTGACCAGGTTCACCTCCGGCAGGTGCTCGAAGACCGCGAACAGCGGCATCGCGGCCAGCAGCGAGCCCCGTGGGGCACGGGCGGCCGCCGCCTCGGCGAATCCGTACGCCTGCTCCCGCGAGCCGTGCCACTTCTCGCACCAGTAGTGCAGCGCGGCCAGATGCGCTCCCATGTGGGTCGGCGCCCGGTCCAGGATCTTCAGCCACAGCTGCTCGAACTCCGCCTGGGAGTAGCCCAGTCCGCGTGCGACGGACAGCTCCACGATGTACGGCACCGGATCGCCGGGAGCCAGCAGCGCCGCCTCGCCGCAGGCCGCCTTCGCCTCCTCCATGATGATCCGGAAGTCGTCGGTGCCCGGCGTCGACGTGCGCCACGCCTGCTGCACCAGGAACTCCGCGTGCACGGCCGCGCCGCCCGCGTCCTTGGGCTGCTCGGCCCGCCACACCCGCAGCCACTGTCCGCCCGGCGCCTCGCTCACGCCGCCCGGCCGCTGCTGCAACTCCAGCGAGGCGGCACCGGCGAACGCCTGCACCCGCTGCCAGCGCAGCTCGCCCTCCCGCTCGGTGCCGGCCAGCAGCTGGGAGGCCGCCTTGTAGTCCTGGGTGCGCTGCACCAGGTCAAGGACGTCCAGCAGGTCCTGGTCGGGGCCGGGCATACGGACGTCCAGCTCCTCCTGCAGCACGAAGCCGTAGTTCGCTGGGTCCGCCGCGTCCGGGTGGCCCGCCGGGACCTGCTCGATCCCGCCTCGCCTGCGCCGCAGGAACGGGAGCAGCACGAAGCCCAGCAGGACCACCGCCATCAGGACCCAGAGAATCTCCATGCCTCAAGAGTTCCAGACGCCACCGACAATTGCCCAACCCGGTCGGCGGCCTGTGGAAAACTCCCCGCACCGACCCGCACCCACTGTGGAAAACCGCCCCGAGCAGCCCGAACGCCCCGCCGTGCAGCACCGGCCCGCGACCCGCAAGCCTCGCTGCGCAGCACGGGCCCGCGGCGGACAGGCCGCCCTGCAACACCGCACGCCCGCTCGGGAATCCCCCCGCCCCGACGCCGGGGGAAATCCCTGCCGTACGACCGCCCCGACCTCGGTGTCCGTCATCCGCCTCGCGAGCGGACTACCCTCGGGGCCCATGAGCGACACGCACATCAGTCAGCACTTCGAGACCCTCGCCATTCACGCGGGCAACACCGCGGACCCCCTCACCGGCGCGGTGGTCCCCCCGATCTACCAGGTCTCGACCTACAAGCAGGACGGCGTCGGCGGTCTGCGCGGCGGCTACGAGTACAGCCGTAGCGCCAACCCGACCCGCACCGCCCTGGAGGAGAACCTCGCCGCACTCGAGGGCGGCCGCCGGGGCCTCGCGTTCGCGTCCGGACTGGCTGCCGAGGACTGCCTGCTGCGTACGCTGCTCAGCCCCGGCGACCACGTGGTCATCCCCAACGACGCGTACGGCGGCACCTTCCGGCTGTTCGCCAAGGTCGTCGCCCGGTGGGGTGTCGAGTGGTCGGTCGCCGACACCAGCGACCCGGCCGCTGTACGGGCCGCGATCACCCCGAAGACCAAGGCCGTGTGGGTGGAGACCCCCTCCAACCCGCTGCTCGGCATCACCGACATCGCCGCCGTCGCCCAGGTCTCCCGGGACGCGGGCGCGAAGCTCGTCGTCGACAACACCTTCGCCACGCCCTACCTCCAGCAGCCGCTGTCGCTGGGCGCCGACGTCGTCGTGCACTCCCTGACCAAGTACATGGGCGGCCACTCCGACGTCGTCGGGGGCGCGCTGGTCACCGCCGACGAGACGCTCGGCGAGGAGCTGGCGTACCACCAGAACGCGATGGGCGCGGTCGCCGGGCCCTTCGACTCCTGGCTGGTGCTGCGCGGCGCCAAGACGCTGTCGGTGCGCATGGACCGGCACAGCGAGAACGCCACCAAGGTCGCCGACATGCTCACCCGGCACGCGCGCGTGACGCAGGTCCTCTACCCGGGCCTGGAGGACCACCCCGGCCACGAGGTCGCCGCGAAGCAGATGCGTTCCTTCGGCGGCATGGTGTCCTTCCGGGTGGAGGGCGGCGAGGAGGCGGCCGTCGAGGTCTGCAACCGCGCGAAGATCTTCACCCTGGGCGAGTCCCTGGGCGGCGTCGAGTCGCTGATCGAGCACCCGGGCCGGATGACGCACGCGTCCGTGGCGGGCTCTGCCCTCGAGGTGCCCGCCGACCTGGTGCGCCTGTCCGTGGGCATCGAGAACGTCGACGACCTGCTGGAGGATCTCCAGCAGGCGCTGACCAAGTAGTCCGGGCCGCGTAGTCCGGGGCCGCGTAGTCCGGGGCCGCACTCGCCGGCGGCCGGGCTCACGAGCGGCCCGGGCTCACCAGCCCGTCATCGGTGGAGTCGTCGTGGACGGCGGCTCCACCCACGGGCGCGCGGTCAGCGCCCACACCGTGAACGCCACACCCGCCGCGAACAGCGCCAGCCACATGAGCCGGCGCGCCACGACCCTGCGCCGCAGCATGCGCGTCCCACGCCGTACGGCGTCCCCGTAGAGGTCCGCCGGCACCTGCGGCGTCGCCCGCTCCATGAGCTGCCGCACGGCGGCCTCCCGCTGGTTACGGTTCACGCGCGCCTCCCGGGGCGTCCTGTACGTCTGAGAAGCGGGTGTCCCAGGAGCGCGTGTCTGGGGAGCGTGTGTCCGGGGAGCGTGTGTCTCGGGGGCGTGTCTCTCATGACGCCGCCACCTTCGCCTTCGCGCCCACCACCGTCGGTGCGGCCTCGCGCGGAGGATGCAGAAGGGTCGCCGTGGCCCGGTCGCAGATCGTGCCGACCCGCTCCGTGGGCAGACCCAGCAGCGCCGCCGCCTGCTCCTCGGCCACGCCCTCGTAGAGCCGCAGCACCACGATCAGACGCTCCTGGGGGGCCAGCCCGGCCAGCGGGCCGGCGGAGTGCGTACGGCCGCGCAGCAGCAGTCCGTGGCGGCGCCAGGTGCCGTGTGCGTAGCGCAGCGCGAGGTCCTGGCGGGTCCGGTCGTAGGGATCCTCGCCGCGCAGCCGGTCCCAGCACGCGTACGTGTGGGCGAGCGCCAGGGTCAGCAGCCGCCGCGCGCGCGGGTTGTCGTCCGGGGCCTCCGCCGTCAGGAGGGTGGCCGTGTGCAGCAGCCGCCCGGACGCGCCCGCGACGAACGCCTCGAACTCCCTGGTCCGACGCGTGCCCTGGACCACCTGCCGTTGCCGCACCGCACCTCCCGCCGCCGCGGACGGTCGTACGACGGCTTCGCACGACCACGAGAACCCGGTCTCGAAGGCCCCCCGGTCTCATATGAGGCCCGGTACGGCCGTCCGGTCAAGAGGTGGGGCCGCACACGCGTGTGCCGGGGGCTAGGACGACTGGGCCTCCGGTGCCGGGACGTCCTGGGCGGCCATTCGCGAGGAGAGAGCCGTGTTGAAGCGCGTGAGGAGCGTGCAGAACGCCTCGCGCTCCTCCGGCGCCCAGTCGTGTGTCAGCTCGGCCATCAACTGACGCCGGGAGGAGCGCACTTCCTCCAGCCGGGACTGCCCGCGCGGGGACAGCTGGAGCACCACCGCGCGCCCGTCCTCGGGGTGCGAGGTGCGCTTGACCAGCCCGGTGTCGACGAGCGGTGCCACCTGCCGGGTGACGGTCGACGAGTCGATGCCCATGCTCGCCGCGAGGGCCTTGACGCCCATCGGGCCTTCCTTGTCGAGCCGGTTGAGCAGCAGGTACGCGGCCCGGTCCATGGAGTTGCGCACCTGCCCCACCCCGCCGAGCCGGGTCTGTTCGGCACGACGGGCGAAGAGCGCCACCTCGTGCTGGAGGGTGTCGAGGAGACCGGTGTCACCGACGGTCGTCATGTCCATCGACATTTCAGGTGTTGTGGGCATGGCCGGAGGCTCACTTCATGAAAGGGGGAGCTGAATTGGGGGACAGAGTACGCGGCTTGGAGGCAAGCCGTACCAGCGCTGCGCAAACCCGTCTCGGACGTTGGTCACAGCGCGAGTCCGCACGTGTGAACTGCGAGACTTGAGTCATGAACTACCGCAAGGCCCCCTCCGTGCCGCCGGTGACACTCGACGATGTGCGGGGCGCGCAGAAGATGCTGTCGGGCGTGGCGCGGACGACCGCCATGGAGGGCAGCCGCCATCTGAGTCAGCTGGTGGGCGCGCCGGTGCACTTCAAGTGCGAGAACCTCCAGCGCACGGGATCCTTCAAGCTCCGCGGCGCCTACGTGCGGATCGCCGGGCTGCTGCCCGAGGAGCGGGCCGCGGGTGTCGTGGCCGCGAGCGCCGGGAACCACGCGCAGGGCGTCGCGCTGGCCTCCACGCTGCTCGGCGTGCGCTCCACGGTGTTCATGCCGAAGGGCGCCCCGCTGCCGAAGGTCAGCGCGACCAGGGACTACGGCGCCGAGGTGCGGCTGCACGGCCAGGTGGTCGACGAGACGCTGACCGCCGCCCAGGAGTACGCGGCCGAGACGGGCGCGGTGTTCATCCACCCCTTCGACCACCCCGACGTCATCGCGGGCCAGGGCACGGTCGGCCTGGAGATCCTGGAGCAGTGCCCCGAGGTGCGCACGATCGTCCTCGGCATCGGCGGCGGCGGACTCGCGGCCGGTGTGGCGATCGCCGTGAAGGCCCTGAGGCCCGACGTGCGGATCGTGGGCGTGCAGGCGGCGGGCGCGGCCGCGTATCCGCCCTCGCTGGCGGCCGGGCGCCCGGTGGCGATCGAGAACCCGGCGACGATGGCGGACGGCATGAAGGTCGGACGGCCCGGCGACGTGCCGTTCGGGATCGTGGACGCACTGGTGGACGAGGTCCGCACGGTGTCGGAGGACGAGCTGTCCGCCGCCCTGCTGCTGTGCCTGGAGCGGGCCAAGCTGGTCGTCGAGCCGGCCGGGGCGAGCCCGGTCGCGGCCCTGCTGAGCGACCCCGGTGCCTTCGAGGGGCCGGTCGTCGCGCTGCTGTCCGGCGGCAACGTCGACCCCGTCCTGCTCCAGCGCGTCCTGCGCCACGGCATGGCCGCGCAGGGCCGCTACCTGGCCGTACGGCTCCGCCTCACCGACCGGCCGGGTGCCCTCGCGACGCTGCTCGGGGTGCTGTCGGCGGTGGACGCCAACGTCCTCGACGTGAGCCACGTCCGGACCGATCCGCGGCTCGGGCTCGCGGAGGCGGAGGTCGAGCTGCACCTGGAGACCAAGGGACCGGAGCACTGCGTCGAGGTCGGCCGCGCCCTGCGGGAGGCGGGCTACCTCGTCATCGACTGAGGTCACCGGTCAGGTCACCGGTCAGGGTCCGCGGCCAGGTCCGCGGGCGGGGGTTCACTCGTTCGGGAAAGTCCGTTGAGAGACGCGATACATCGCGTTATGGTGTGTGCGAAAAGGGAAGGCGGACGCAGTCGCGCCTCCCTAGGCTTTCCCCAAATTCCCGACGACGTGGAGACTCATATGCCTGGCGCCATCTACGCCGAAGGCCTGGTCAAGACCTTCGGTGACGTAAAGGCTCTGGACGGCGTCGACCTCGATGTCCCGGAGGGCACCGTCCTGGGCCTCCTCGGACCGAACGGCGCCGGCAAGACGACGACCGTCCGCTGTCTGACCACCCTGCTCAAACCCGACAGCGGCCGCGCGGTCGTCGCGGGCCTCGACGTGCAGCAGCAGCCCGACGCCGTCCGCCGCTCCATCGGCCTCTCCGGCCAGTTCGCGGCGGTCGACGAATACCTGACCGGCCGCGAGAACCTCCAGATGGTCGGCCAGCTCTACCAGATGAAGGGCAAGGCGGCGAAGGCCCGCGCGACCGAGCTGCTGGAGCAGTTCGACCTCGCAGACGCTGCCGACCGCCCCACCAAGACCTACTCCGGCGGCATGCGCCGCCGTCTCGACCTGGCCGCCGCCCTGGTCGTCTCACCACCCGTGATGTTCATGGACGAGCCCACAACCGGCCTCGACCCGCGCAACCGCCAAATGCTGTGGGAGGTCATCAAGCAGCTGGTCTCCGGCGGTACGACCCTCCTGCTGACGACCCAGTACCTGGAAGAGGCAGACCACCTCGCCCACGATGTCGCGGTCGTGGACCACGGCCGGGTCATCGCCCAGGGCACCTCCGACGAGCTCAAGGCCCGCACCGGCGGAGAACGCGTCGAGGTCGTCGTGCACGAACGCGAGCACATCCAGTCCGCCGCGGAGGTCCTGCGCGGCTTCGGCAAGGGGGAGACCACCGTCGAGGACCACATGCGCAAGCTCACCGTCCCGGTGACCGGCGGCGCCAAACTGCTCGCCGAGGTCATCCGTGAGCTCGACACCCGCGGCATCGAGATCGACGACATCGGACTGCGCCGGCCCACCCTCGACGACGTCTTCCTGTCCCTGACGGGACACGTGGCCGAGGCCAAGGGCGAGGAGAGCGACAAGAAGGAGAGCGCCAAGTGAGCGCCGTGAGCGATTCCCTGGTGATCACCCGCAGAAATCTGATCCGCATGAGCCGGATCCCCGAGATGATCATCTTCGGCCTGATCCAGCCGATCATGTTCGTGGTGCTGTTCACCTACGTCTTCGGCGGCTCGATCCAGGTCGGCTCGTCCACCTCCACCCAGGCCTACCGCGAGTTCCTGATGGCCGGCATCTTCGCCCAGACCGTCACCTTCGCCACGGCGGGCGCCGGTGCGGGCATCGCCGACGACATGCACAAGGGCCTCATCGACCGGTTCCGCTCCCTGCCCATGACCCGGGGCGCGGTACTCACCGGCCGGACCATCGCCGACCTCGCCCAGACGGCGCTCACCCTCGTCGTGCTCGCGCTCGTCGCCCTGATCGTCGGCTGGCGCACCCACGAGAACTTCGGCAAGGTCCTCGCCGGATTCGGTCTGCTCCTGCTGCTCGGATACGCCTTCTCCTGGATCGGCGCGCTCATCGGCCTGTCCGTGCGCACCCCCGAGGCCGCGACCTCAGGCGGTCTGATCTGGCTGTTCCCCCTGACGTTCATCTCGAACGCCTTCGTGGACGCCAACCAGATGCCGACCTTCCTGAGACACATCGCGGAATGGAACCCGTTCAGCGCCACCGTGCAGGCCTGCCGCGAGCTGTTCGGCAACCTCCCGCCGGGCTTCCAGGCCTCCGACGCCTGGCCCATGCAGCACCCCGTGTGGGCCTCGCTGATCTGGTCGGTCGTGATCATCCTGGTCTTCCGCACGCTGGCGGTCCGCAAGTACCGCCGGGCGCACGGCTGAGCCCATGACACGGCCCCCGGCGCCACAAGGGCGCCGGGGGCCGGTCGAGGGCGGTGGGGCGGCCGGGTCAGCCGCTGTAGGGCTCGGCCTTCAGGATCGTGACGGAGGCCTTCTTGCCGTTCGGCAGCTCGTACTCCGCGTCCTCACCGACCCGGTGGCCGATCACACCGGAGCCGAGCGGGGACTGCGGCGAGTAGGTCTCGACGTCCGCACTCGCGTACTCGCGGGAGGCGAGCAGGAAGGTCATGGTGTCGTCCTCGTCGCCGTCGAAGGCGATGGTCACGACCATGCCGGGAGCCACGGTGCCGTCCGCGGACGCCGGAGCCTCGCCGACCTTGGCCTTCTCCAGGAGCTGGGTCAGCTGGCGGATGCGGAGCTCCTGCTTGCCCTGCTCTTCCTTGGCCGCGTGGTACCCGCCGTTCTCGCGCAGGTCGCCCTCCTCGCGCGCGGCCGCGATCTTCGCGGTCACTTCCTCGCGCGCGGGACCAGACAGGTACGCCAGCTCTTCCTTGAGCTTGGTGTACGCCTCCTGCGTAAGCCAGGTGACGTCTTCGCTGGTCTGGGTCACAGGTGCTCCTCGTAGGTACTGGGAATACAAAGCATCGCCCTACCCAGAAGAATGTTCCTTCACGGATGGGCGAAACCACGAGCCTAACAATTCAGGGGCCGAAGGGGGAGGACATAAGCCCACAGAAATACGTCGACGCAGCTCAGAGGCGAGTATCGGGGGTGACGTCAGTCGGCGTGACAGCCCAGCAGCTCGGCCGTGGTGCCCGGGGCCGTCGTACGGAGTGTGACGAGCCGGTCGATGCGGGTGGCGTCACCGCTGAAGCGGAAGTCGGCCCGGCCCACCTCGGAGCCGTCGGCCGCCTGGGAGCGGACCGTGCAGTACCCGGAGGCGCCGGAGTCCTTGCGGACCTCCAGATGCACCTCGACCGCGGTCTTCTTCGCGTCGAAGGCGATCACCTCGCCGCTGATCTTGTTCTGGCCCACGTAGTGGTACGCGAAGTAACCGATCAGCACGAGAACGAGGGTGCCGAGCACGGCGCCGACGATCTTGAGCTTGTGGTCGGCGCGCTCGTCCGAGGAACGGCCGTAGCGGCCCTCGGGCAGCTGAGTGCTCGCCGTGCTCATGATCGTCTCCTGGTAAACCGAGACCGTGGAATGAAACGCCCCCCGATTCGGTCACTATAGAAGCCGCCGTTCGCACCCGAAGACACCGGGGGCGCCGACCTACGAGGATTGAGTCTTGACTGACCAGCTGCGACTGATGGCCGTGCACGCCCACCCCGACGACGAGTCGAGCAAGGGCGCGGCCACCATGGCGAAGTACGTGTCCGAGGGGGTGGACGTGCTGGTCGTGACCTGCACGGGCGGGGAGCGCGGCTCCATCCTCAACCCGAAGCTCCAGGGCGACAAGTACATCGAGGAGCACATCCACGAGGTACGCAAGAAGGAGATGGACGAGGCCCGCGAGATCCTCGGCGTCCAGCAGGAGTGGCTCGGCTTCGTCGACTCCGGACTGCCCGAGGGCGACCCGCTGCCGCCGCTGCCCGAGGGCTGCTTCGCCCTGGAGGACGTCGACCGGGCGGCCGGCGAGCTGGTGAAGCAGATCCGCACCTTCCGTCCCCAGGTGATCACCACCTACGACGAGAACGGCGGCTACCCGCACCCCGACCACATCATGACCCACAAGATCTCGATGGTGGCGTTCGAGGGTGCGGCGGACACCGAGAAGTACCCGGAGGCCGAGTTCGGCCCGGCGTACCAGCCGCAGAAGCTGTACTACAACCAGGGCTTCAACCGCCCCCGCACCGAGGCCCTGCACAACGCCCTGCTGGAGCGCGGGCTGGATTCGCCCTACGGCGACTGGCTCAAGCGCTGGGAGGACTCGCCGATGCGGGACCGGACGCTGACCACGCACATCCCGTGCGCGGAGTTCTTCGAGATCCGCGACAAGGCGTTGATCGCGCACGCCACCCAGATCGACCCCGACGGCGGCTGGTTCAAGGTGCCGCTGGAGATCCAGAAGGAGGTCTGGCCGACGGAGGAGTACGAGCTGGCGAAGTCCCTCGTCGATACCTCCCTCCCCGAGGACGACCTCTTTGCGGGCATCCGCGACAATGCCTGACATGAGCGCAAGCGCAAGCCTGGCAATGACGCACGTCGTGACCTTCGCCAAGGAGGTCGACGAGGACAAGGTCACCCCCGGCGTCCTCGGCTTCATCGTCTTCGCGGCGATGGCCCTGGCGGTGTGGGCCCTGATGAAGTCCATGAGCAAGCACATGAACAAGGTCGACTTCAAGGAGACCCCGGAGGACGGGGCCTCCGGCGATGGCACCGCCGGCAAGGAGACCGCAGCGCAGGGCTCCGCCGCCCGAGGCGCCACGGAAGGCCCGTCCGGGAAGGCCTCGCCGAGCAAGGGCTGATTTCTGCGCGGCAGCAGGCGGGAGGAAGCGGGAGGGGCCGCACGACACCCCTCCCGCAGGTAGCCGAGCGCGGCCGATGACCACAGCGGAGACCGCCCCGCGGCGAGGCCGGGGGCGGCTCACCCCACCCCATCTGACGCCCCCCACCTGACGCCCGCCCCCGCCCCTTCGCGGAGCTGCCCTCACTGCGGTGCAGGTGTCGTCTCCACTCCCATCACCTCTCGGGCGTGGCGGTTCGGGACCATTCCCAGGCGCCAGGCCTGCCAGCCTGCCTCCAGGTTCACGCCCCGCTCTAGCAGCAGCGCGTACGCCTCGACGTACTCGTCCAGCTTGCCGTCGCGGGTGGGGTGGCTGTGGCGGGCGAGGGTCGCGAGTTCCTCCGCCGCCACCGCCGAGCCCACCTCCACGCCGCCCGGCGCCGCATAGGGCAGCAGCGTGCAGCGCAGGAAGCGGGCCCAGTCCTCGCCGCGCCGGTCGCCGTAGGAGGTGAAGAGGGCCGTCGCCTCTTCGCAGAGCGACAGGGCCTGGGGCGTGCGGCCGTTGCCCGCGTCGACCACCGCGAGTTCCAGGCAGGTCCACGCCTCGCCGTGGGCGACACCGATGCGCTGGAAGTCGGCGCGGGCGTCGACCAGGAGCTGACGGGCGAAGCCCGAGTTGCGCAGCGAGCCGGTCTGGGCGGCGCGCTGGTCGCGGGTGGCGCGGGCCGAGTGGTGCCGGGCGCAGGCCAGGCCGTAGACGTCCCGCATGCGCGAGAACATCGTGCGGGAACGCTCCAGTTCCCGGACCGCGAGATCCAGGTTGCCCGTCTCCTCCAGCGCCTGCCCCAGGTAGTACACCGTCCACGCCTCGCCCCGCGCGTCCTCGTTGTCGCGGTGCCGGGAGGCCGCCTGACGCAGACCGTCCACCGCCGCCGAGGGGTCACCGGCCACCAGCCGGGCCCGGGCCAGCTGGGTCAGCGCCCACGCCTCGCCACGGCCGTCGCGGGTACGGCCGTACAGGTCGAGGGCGGTCCGCAGTTCCGACTCCGCGCGCGGAACGTCGCCCATCCGAAGGCTCAGCTGGCCGAGCTGGAAGTGCGCCCACGCCTCGCCGTGCACGGACTCGCCGGCGCGGTGCAGGACCAGGGAACGGGTGAGCAGGTCCAGGGACTCGGCGACCCGGCCGCGATCCCGTTCCACCGCCGCCAGGGCGTGCATCGTCCAGGCCCGGTCCGTGGCCAGCTCCGGGACGGACTGGAGCCGCAGGGCCTCCTCCAGCTTCGCCGCCGCCTCCGTCAACTGGCCCTGGTGATGGAGCGTGATGCCCAGCGAGCACAGGGCCCGCGCGGCCCCCGCGTCGTGATGCGCCTCCATGTACAGATCGACCACCGAGGTCAACGTGGTGCGCGCTTTGTCCAGCTCGCCCAGCTGACGGGCGGCGATACCGGTGCGCCACTGCACCGAGCGGACCAGCAGCCCCTGGTCCACCGCCTGCGCCAACTCGCTGATCTCACCCAGCCGGTAGAGGTCGCCGCGCAGCAGGCAGTAGTCGCACAGCGCGCCCAGGAGGTTCAGGACCGCACCCTGGTTCACGCCCTCCGCGTGCCGCAGCGCCGCCGTGATGAAGCTCGACTCGTCGTCCAGCCAGCGCAGCGCCTCGTCGAGGGAGGTGAAGCCGTGCGGGCTGAAACGGTCCGAGCGGGTCGACATGTTGCCGTCCACCAGGCGCAGCACGGAGTCGGCGAGATCGGCGTAGTTCACGATGAGGCGTTCCTGTGCGGCCGTGCGCTCGGCCGCCTCCTCCTCGTCCAGGAGCCTGGCCTGGGCGAACGCGCGCACCACGTCGTGGACGCGGTACCTGCTGCCGCGCACGTTGTCGATCAGGCCCGCGCGGGCCAGCGCGACCAGATGCCGGGTCGCCTCCGTCTCGTCGGTGGCCAGCAGCGCGGCGGCCGCGGCGGCGCCGAGCGAGGCCCGTCCGGCGAGCGCGAGCCGGCGCAGCAGCCGGCGGGCCGGCTCCGACTGGTCGGTGTACCGCAGCCACAGGACCCGCTCGATCGGTTCGACCGGGCCGTACGCACCGAGATCCGTGGCCAGTTGACGGGGCGAGCGCGGACCGAGGGACGAACCCGCGATGCGCAGCGCCAACGGCAGGCCGCCGCACAACTCCCTTATCAGCTCCGCCGACTGGGCGTCGTACGGGCCGGTCGCGGACTGTGCCGCCGCGTCCAGGAGCTCCTCGGCACCCGCCGCGTCCAGGGCGGTCACCGGCAGCTGGTGCACCTGCGCGGCGAGGGACTCCGGCAGGTCGAGCGGCCCGCGCGCGGTGACCAGGACCAGGCTGTCGGAACGCTCCGGGACCAGGACACGGACCTGCTCGGGGTCCGAGGCGTCGTCCAGCACGATCGTCACCGCCACCCCGGTCAGATGCTGCTGGTACAGCTCGCTCAACCGCTTGACCTGCTGGTCCGGCGAGGAACGCTCACGGAACAGCAGCTGCTCGCGCGGCGCGCCGAGCCGGTTCAGCAGGTGCAGCAGCGCGTCCCGGGTCGACAGCGGGGACTCCTCGGAGCTGTCGCCGCGCAGGTCCACGACACACGCGCCACGGAAGTAGTCCTTCAGGTCGTGCGCCGCGCGGACCGCGAGTGCGGTACGGCCGCTGCCGGGCGGCCCGTGCAGCACGACCACCGTCGGCCGGGTCTCGGTGGCCGCACGCGAGGCCTGCACCCACTGCCGGATCCGCCCCATCTCGGTACGACGGCCCGCGAACCCGGCCATCAGCTCCGGGAGTTGCCCGAACGACTGCTCCAGCACACTCCGGCCACGGGCCGCCGCGCTCTTGTCCGCACCGCGCAGTCGCGGACCGCCCGCCTTCTTCGGGCCGGTGGACGCGCTCAGCACCCGCTGCTGGTCGAGGAAGGGCCGGATGCCCCGCACCTCCAGGGCGGTCAGCCACTGGAGCCGCAACTGCTCGGGGCCGCCGGGCTGGCCGAACGCACCCGCCCGGTGGTGCGCGGCCGGCAGATGCGAGCCCGCCACCTTCACCACGGTCGCCGCCGCGCCCACGACCCCCACGACGACGCCCGCGCTCAGCGCGGTGCCCGCGCCGGTGCCGAGCGCGAGGTCGGCGACGGCCGCCGCGACCGCGGCAACCACCGCCACCAGCAAGGGAGTTCCGGACGCCTCCTTCGCGTACCGCTGCCCGAAGGTGAGCTGCCCCGCCTGCGCCTCGTCCAGCGCCCGGGTGTACGCCTCGTACTCCTCAGCGGCCGACTGCGCCATCGCGTCCAGCGATCCGCGGGCCCGCGACAGCAGGACGACCCCGTCGACCCGGCCGCCCGAACGCCGCACCTCCTCCTCGACGGCCCGCACCAACAGCCGTTCGGCTTCCGCCCGATGGGCGTCCCGCATGTCACTTCCCCCTCCGGCGGCAACGGCTTTCTTGGTCAAGTGTGCTGCGGACGGCGCATCGGGGCGAGAGGGCGGGGGTGCCGGGTCACGGTGAGCGGGTCGGGGAAGCCGCTGCGCGGGCTAGCGTGCCGGGCGGTTCCGTCGGCAGGTGAAGGCCCGACGTCACCCTCCGGGGCCTGCCTGACGGCACACCGCCGGGGTACTGCGGCAGGATGGACCCCATGCCGAACCGACTGGCCCACGAGACGTCCCCCTACCTCCTCCAGCACGCCGACAACCCCGTCGACTGGTGGCCGTGGTCGGCCGAGGCCTTCGAGGAGGCGCGCAGGGCGAACAAGCCCGTCCTGCTGAGCGTCGGGTACGCGAGCTGCCACTGGTGCCATGTCATGGCTCACGAGTCCTTCGAGGACCAGGCCACCGCGGACTACCTCAACGAGCACTTCGTGAGCGTGAAGGTCGACCGCGAGGAACGTCCCGACGTCGACGCCGTCTACATGGAGGCCGTGCAGGCCGCCACCGGGCAGGGTGGGTGGCCCATGACCGTGTTTCTCACCGCGGACGCCGAGCCGTTCTACTTCGGTACCTACTTCCCGCCCACTCCCCGGCAGGGCATGCCCTCCTTCCGGCAGGTGCTGGAGGGGGTGCGGGCCGCCTGGGCCGACCGGCGGGACGAGGTCGGTGAGGTGGCGCGGAAGATCGTGCGGGATCTCGCCGGGCGGGAGATCTCATACGGCGACTCGAAGGCGCCCGGTGAGGAGCAGCTCGCCGCGGCTCTGCTGGGGCTGACGCGGGAGTACGACGCGCAGCGCGGCGGATTCGGCGGGGCGCCGAAGTTCCCGCCGTCCATGGTCGTGGAGTTCCTGCTGCGGCATCACGCCCGCACCGGCGCCGAGGGCGCGTTGCAGATGGCGCAGGACACCTGTGAGCGGATGGCGCGCGGCGGAATCCACGACCAACTTGGTGGCGGTTTCGCGCGGTACTCGGTCGACCGGGACTGGGTGGTGCCGCACTTCGAGAAGATGCTCTATGACAACGCGCTGCTGTGCCGCGTCTACGCCCACCTCTGGCGTGCCACCGGTTCCGAGCTCGCTCGTCGGGTCGCTCTCGACACCGCCGACTTCATGGTGCGTGAACTGCGCACCGCCGAGGGCGGGTTCGCCTCCGCGCTGGACGCCGACAGTGACGACGGGAGCGGGAAGCACGTCGAGGGCGCGTACTACGTGTGGACGCCGGAGCAGTTGCGGGAGGTGCTCGGGGAGGAGGACGCCGAGCTTGCCGCGCAGTACTTCGGGGTCACCGAGGAGGGCACCTTCGAGCACGGGCAGTCCGTGCTGCAACTGCCGCAGCAGGACACCGTGTTCGACGCCGAGAAGGTCGAGTCGATCCGGCGGCGGCTGCTCGACGCGCGGGCGCAGCGGCCTGCTCCCGGCCGGGACGACAAGGTCGTCGCCGCGTGGAACGGTCTCGCCGTCGCCGCGCTCGCCGAGACCGGCGCCTACTTCGACCGTCCCGACCTGATCGACGCCGCGCTCGGCGCCGCGGACCTTCTCGTACGGGTCCATCTGGACGAGCATGCGCGTCTCTCCCGTACCAGCAAGGATGGCCAAGTCGGTGCCAACGCGGGGGTGTTGGAGGACTACGCCGATGTGGCCGAGGGTTTCCTCGCGCTCGCGTCGGTCACCGGCGAGGGCGTCTGGCTCGACTTCGCCGGGTTCCTGCTCGACCATGTGCTGAGCCGGTTCACGGGGGAGGACGGGGCGCTCTTCGACACCGCCTCCGACGCCGAGCGGCTGATCCGCAGGCCGCAGGATCCGACGGACAACGCGGTGCCGTCCGGGTGGACCGCCGCTGCCGGGGCGTTGCTGTCCTACGCGGCGCAGACCGGTGCCGAGCCCCATCGGGCCGCCGCGGAGAAGGCCCTCGGGGTGGTCAAGGCGCTCGGGCCCCGGGTGCCGCGGTTCATCGGGTGGGGGCTCGCGGTGGCCGAGGCGTTCCTCGACGGGCCGAGGGAGGTCGCGGTCGTGGGGCCCGCACTGACCGACGACGCGACCAGGGCCCTGCACCGTACGGCACTTCTGGGCACCGCGCCGGGGGCGGTCGTGGCCGTCGGGACCCCTGACAGCGGTGAACTCCCGCTGCTCGCCGACCGGATCCTCGTCGAGGGTGCGGCCACCGCGTACGTCTGCCGGCACTTCACCTGTGACGCGCCGACGACGGACGCGGAGGCGTTGCGGGTGGCATTGGGGGGTTGAGCGGGTGCGGCCGGCGGGGCTGGTCGCGCCCCACGGCGGAGCCGTACATCGACGCAGGCCCGTGCCCCACGGCGGAGCTGCACATCGACGCAGACCCGTACCCCTACGTCGGAGACGTGAACTCGGCCAGGGCGCGCTCCACGATCGCCTCCAGCTGTTCGTGGTGGGCGCCCTTCCAGTACGGCCTGCCGCACTCCTCGCACTGCGCGAAGACGTCGTACGAGCGTCGGGTGCCGCTCTCCAGCCGGTCCGCCACCTCCTCCCTGGTCGCCGCGCGCAGCAGGCCGTTGCAGGCCGTGCAGCGGGACCACGGCTTCAACTCGGGGCGGAAGCGGTCCAGGACGTCGTGGAGCTGGTCGTCGGGGCGGGTGCTGTAGACGAAGGCGCCGGCCCAGAGCTCCCTGCGGTGCAGCAGGCCTCGGTCGCGGCTCAGCAGGACGCGTTTCTCGGTGGCCGAGCGGGTGGCGAGGGCAGGGTCGCCGATGTCCGTCGACTCGTAGGCCGTGTCCACGCCGAGCAGGCGCAGCCGGCGGGCGAGTGTGCCGAGGTGGACGTCGAGGAGGAAGCGCAGGGGGGCGCCGGGGACCCGCTGGGGTCGGGCGACGGGGTCGACCCGCACGGAGTCGCCCGCTGCGGGGACGTAGGACCTCGGGACCTCGCGGTCGTCCACCCGCAGCGTGCCGACCTCGGTGAGCGGGACGCCGGTCGACTCGACGACGTGGCCGAGGGAGGAGACCCCGTCGGTGGCGAGCGGGGTGGCTCCGGCACGGCGGCCGTGCGGGACGAAGAGGGCCAGTTCGGGGGCGAATTGGATGTGGATCTCCGGTGCGCTCACCCGGTCAGGATGTCATGCGGGGCGGGGCCGGCCTCAGGGGTTTTTCGTGGGCAGGCCGCGTTCGATGACCGTCAGGGCGCGCTCGAAGAGTTCGGCGAAGTCGTCCTGGAAGTCGTTCTCCGCCCAGTACAGGGAGACCTCGGTGAGGCCGCCGATGAGGGACATCGTGTAGACCCGGACCTCCAGGCTGTCCCCGGACCGGCCGCTGCGTTCGGCGACGGCCTCGCCGAGCATGCGGCCGGTGACGGACATGCTCTCCAGCATCCGGGCGCGCACCGCGGGGACCTGGAGCATGAGCTGGGAGCGGATCCGGGTGGCCTCCGGGTCCTCGGCGAGGCCGACCGCGATGGCCTTGCGCATCACGTGCCGCAGCGACTCCGTCCACGGTTCGTCGGCGGGCCGTTCGTTGAGTTCCCGGACCAGGATCGGGTCGTACTCGTCGGTGAGGACGATGTCCTCCTTGGTGGGGAAGTAGCGGAAGACCGTGGACGGTGACACCTCGGCCCGCTCGGCGATCTGCTCGACCGTCGTGGCCTCGTAGCCCTGTTCCCGGATCAGGGCGTAGGTCGCGTCGCGGATCGCCGTGCGTGTCTTGATCTTCTTCCGCTCGCGAAGTCCCAGTTGGGGGCTGTCGGAGAGGGGGAAGGAGCGTGCGGGTGTCATGGGAGTCATTGTCGGGCATCGGCCTCCTCGGCAGCCATGTCCGGGGCGGTGGAGGTCTCGGTGGGGCGGGGTGCGGAGGGCAGGAAGGCCGCGGCGAGCAGGGCGGCGACGAGGGCGGCGATCCCGCAGACCAGCAGGACGACGCCCATGCCGTGGACGTACGCGCTGTTGGCGGAGGCCAGCAGGTCGGCCGAGCCGGTGCGGCGGGCGACGAGGTGCGCGGCGACGACCGACTCTCCGGCGGTGTCGGCGGCCCGCGCGGGCAGTCCGGTGACGTCGAGGCGGTCCCGGAAGGTCGACGCGAGCAGGCTGCCGAGCAGGGCGATGCCGATCGCGCCGCCGACCTGGCGCATGGTCATCAGGAGTCCGGAGCCGCTGCCGGCGCGGTCGCGGGGCAGGGCGCTCAGGCCGCCGTTCATGGCGGGGATGAGGGAGAGGCCGAAGCCGAATCCGGTGAGGGAGAGCCAGAGCGCCACGAAGCCGTAGCCGGACTCGATGGTCGTACGGCTGCCGAGGATCCCGGCGAAGGCGAGGACCACCAGACCGGCGCTCACCGTGGCGCGGGCACCGAAGCGGGCGACCGCTTTCGGGGCGAGGCGGGAGGCGATCAGGAGTCCGCCCATCATCGGCAGCAGGCGGACGCCGGTGCCGAGGGCGTCGTGGCCGAGGACGGTCTGGAGGAAGGGCGGGAGCACGAACAGCAGGCCGGAGAGGATGAAGTTCACCAGGGTCGCGGCGACGGTGTTGAGCAGGAAGCCGCGGTGGGTGAGCAGGCTCATGTCGAGCATGGGGCGCCGGACCCGGCGTTCCCGCATGACCAGGGCGGCGATCAGCAGGACGGACGCCGCGAGCATGCCGAGGACCAGCGGGTCGCCCCAGCCGCGGGTGGGTGCCTCGATGATCGCGTAGACCAGGGCGCCGAGGCCGGTGACGGTGAGCGCGGCGGAGAGGGCGTCGACCTCGGGGGAGGAGGGGTCGCGGGTCTCGGGCAGCAGGAAGACGCAGGCGGCGATGCCGAGGGCGGCCATCGGGACGTTGACCAGGAAGACCGAGCCCCACCAGAAGTGGTTCAGCAGCCAGCCGCCGATGATCGGGCCGAGGGGCAGGCCGAGCGCGGAGGCGGCGGAGACGATGCCGACGGCCTTTGTGCGCTCGTCGGGTGCGAAGAGCGTGGGCAGGACGGACAGGGCGAGCGGGGTGACGAGGGCGCCGCCGACGCCCATGACCGCGCGGGCGGCGATCACCGCGTTCACGTCCCCGGCCAGGGCGCCGACCAGGGAGCCGGCCAGGAAGATCCCGAGTCCGGTGATCAGCATGCGGCGTCGGCCGAAGCGGTCGCCGAGCAGGCCGGCGGGGAGCATCAGGGCCGCGAAGACGACGACGTAGGCGTCCGCCATCCACTGCTGGGCGCCGGTGCCGGCGTCGAGGTCGGCGGCCATGGTCGGCAGCGCCACGTTGAGGATCGTCAGGTCGAAGCCGAGCGTGAGCATGCTCGCGACGAGGGCGGCCAGGGCCCACCAGCGGCGGGGGTCTGGAGTGAGAGTGTCCATGAAATGAGAGTAACTCTCAAAAGATGGTGAGTGTCAATCGATTTCGGCATGCAAAAAGGGCCACGGCGGGGAGCCGTGGCCCTGGAAGGTGCGGGAGGAGCTATCCGTGCTGGTAGGCCACCAGTGAGATGCCGACGTAGTGGACGACGAACGCGGCCAGCGTGAGGGAGTGGAACACCTCGTGGAAGCCGAACCAGCGCGGTGACGGGTTCGGCCGCTTGATGCCGTAGATCACCCCGCCCGCGCTGTACAGCAGACCGCCGACGATCACCAGGACCAGCACCGCGATGCCGCCCGCGCGCATGAAGTCGGGCAGGAAGAACACGGCCGCCCAGCCCATCGCGATGTAGCAGGGCGTGTAGAGCCAGCGCGGGGCGCCGACCCAGAAGACCCGGAACAGGATGCCGGCCACGGCCGCACCCCAGATGCCCCACAGCAGCCACTGCCCCTTGCTGCCCGGCAGGAGCAGCATCGTCAGCGGGGTGTAGGTGCCGGCGATGATCAGGAAGATGTTGGCGTGATCCAGCCTGCGCAGGACGCCGTCCATGCGCGGGCTCCAGTTGCCCCGGTGGTACAGCGCGCTGACGCCGAACAGCAGGCAGGCCGTCAGGACGTAGATGCTGCACGCGATCCGGCCTCTGGTGGAGTCCGCCAGGGCGGTCAGGACCAGGCCTGCTATCAGCACGGCCGGAAACATGCCCAGATGCAGCCAGCCGCGGAGCTTCGGCTTGATCGGCTCGGCCAGGTCGTGAGCGGTCTGCTTGATCTGGTGGGACAGGGAGGGCGCGTCGGGGGCGGGCAGCGTCATGACCCGCATGGTACCGAGACGGCCGTAGGCGCCGGGTGAGTGCGGGCGGGCCGACAGCCAGGAGTGGCCATCGTCTCGCGGGAGTTGGCCCGTAAAGAAACGGTCAGGAGAACTCTACGTGCACGCAAATAAACGCGCTGTGCACAAGGAAAGCGTGGCGATCCTCACTCCGCTCACCTGTGATGCCCTCTGGACAGATGGGCGCATCAGTCGGATGATCAAATGAGTGCGGTCGGCACCGGATGAGCGCCCAGGTCACCACCGAAAGGCGCGAGAAGCATCCGGGCCGCAGCCCCCACGGGGCCTCCAAACAAAAAATCCCTCATCTAGGAGCAATCGTGGCGCGCGACATCGCGGCTCCCTCTGTCGTCCCGACCCAGCACAAGGAACTGATCTCGTGGGTGAACGAGATCGCCGAACTGACCCAGCCGGACAGCGTGGTCTGGTGTGACGGATCCGAAGCGGAGTACGAGCGCCTGTGCGGGGAGCTCGTGGCGAAGGGCACGTTCAAGAGGCTCGACCCGATCAAGCGCCCCAACTCCTACTACGCCGCCTCCGACCCGACCGACGTCGCGCGCGTCGAGGACCGGACCTTCATCTGCTCGGAGAAGGAGGAGGACGCGGGCCCCACGAACCACTGGAAGGCCCCCGCCGAGATGCGGGACATCTTCCAGGGCGAGAACGGCGTCTTCCGCGGCTCGATGAAGGGCCGGACGATGTACGTCGTCCCCTTCTGCATGGGCCCCCTCGGCTCGGACCTCTCCGCGATCGGCGTCGAGATCACCGACTCCGCCTATGTCGCGGTCTCCATGCGCACGATGACCCGCATGGGACAGCCGGTCCTCGACGAGCTCGGCTCCGACGGCTTCTTCGTGAAGGCCGTGCACACGCTGGGCGCGCCTTTGGAGGAGGGTCAGCAGGACGTCCCGTGGCCGTGCAACTCCACCAAGTACATCTCGCACTTCCCCGAGACCCGCGAGATCTGGTCCTACGGTTCCGGCTACGGCGGCAACGCCCTGCTGGGCAAGAAGTGCTACGCGCTGCGGATCGCGTCGGTGATGGCCCGGGACGAGGGCTGGCTCGCCGAGCACATGCTGATCCTCAAGCTCACCCCGCCGACCGGTGAGTCCAAGTACGTGGCCGCCGCCTTCCCCTCGGCCTGCGGCAAGACCAACCTCGCCATGCTGGAGCCCACGATCTCCGGCTGGACCGTCGAGACCATCGGCGATGACATCGCCTGGATGCGGTTCGGCGAGGACGGCCGCCTCTACGCGATCAACCCCGAGGCCGGCTTCTTCGGCGTCGCGCCCGGCACCGGTGAGCACACCAACGCCAACGCGATGAAGACGCTGTGGGGCAACTCCGTCTTCACCAACGTGGCCCTCACCGACGACAACGACATCTGGTGGGAGGGGATGACCGAGGAGACCCCGGCGCACCTCACCGACTGGAAGGGCAACGACTGGACGCCGTCCTCGGAGAGCCCGGCCGCGCACCCCAACGCCCGCTTCACCGTGCCCGCCTCGCAGTGCCCGATCATCGCGCCCGAGTGGGAGGACCCGCGCGGGGTGCCGATCTCCGCGATCCTCTTCGGCGGGCGCCGCGCCTCCGCCGTACCGCTGGTGACCGAGTCCTTCGACTGGAACCACGGTGTCTTCCTCGGCGCCAACGTGGCCTCCGAGAAGACCGCCGCCGCCGAGGGCAAGGTCGGTGAGCTGCGCCGCGACCCCTTCGCCATGCTGCCGTTCTGCGGCTACAACATGGGCGACTACATGGGGCACTGGGTGGACGTGGCCAAGGACAAGGACCAGTCCAAGCTGCCGAAGATCTACTACGTCAACTGGTTCCGCAAGAACGACGACGGCAAGTTCGTGTGGCCCGGGTTCGGTGAGAACAGCCGGGTCCTGAAGTGGATCGTGGAGCGGCTGGAGGGCAAGGCAGAAGGCGTCGAGACCCCGATCGGCATCCTCCCGACCAAGGACGCCATCGACACCAAGGGCCTCGAACTGGCCGACTCCGACCTGGAGTTCCTGCTCACGGTCGACAAGGAGGTGTGGCGGGAGGAGGCCTCCCTCGTCCCCGAGCACCTCAACACCTTCGGCGACCACACGCCGAAGGAACTGTGGGACGAGTACCACGCGCTGGTGAAGCGCCTGGGCTGACGTCCCCTCTCACACCCCCGCGGCCGGCCCCGATGGGAGCCCTGACCCGTGATCGTCACGGGCCGACCGCGGGAGGCGGCACGAGGGCCGTCAGGCCCTGAGTCACGAACAGCCCCGCACAACGGCGTGCGGGGCGTGCTGCCTTTGCACCCGCACGCCTGCCCCGGCCTCACCGCCGGGCCCGACTCCGACACCTGCACGACCGGCTCGGGCTGCGTCCGCGTCAGCTGCCCCTGACCCCGTGCGGCCCTCCCCGGTCCTCCAGGTACCGGGTGTGGGTCTCCTGGCGGCGGGCCTCCGTGTCCCGGAGTCCAGCCGCCAGTTGCTGCGCGTCCCGCTTCATCAGCCCGAGCTGCTGCTCCAGCTGGAGTTCGGGGGAGTCCGCGCCCGGGGTCATCCGCGTCCACCACCGGGTCCGGGCGAAGCTGTCGACCGCCTCCGGCAGGTCCCGGCGCACGATCCTGGACAGCGCGTGCACACCCTCCGGGTCGTGGGCCAGCAGTTCCGCGGACCAGGTGCGGTCCAGCAACGCGGCCAGCAGTTCGGTGAGTTCGCGCAGCCGGGCGGCCGCCGTCACCGACAGGTCGATGTCGGTCAGATAGGCGCACAGCTTCTCGAAGTCGCCCCGCACTTCGTCCAGTGGGGCCGAAGGGTCCGGGAAGTCCGGCGGTGCCGGCCGTTCCGGCGGGGCGATCAGGGCACCCGCGCCGTAGAGCCCGGCCACCACCACGGGCCAGTACGGCCCCGCCAACCCCGTGAAGGTCAGCACCAGGCCGACCAGGCCGCACGCGCTGCCCGCGATGTTCTTGCGGGACTCCAGGTATCTATTGATAGCCACGGATCTCCTCGAACGCGCCGTCCAGCGAGCCCTTCTGGGCGTCGAAGAGACGGCCGCCGGTCAGGTCGGCGATGTGCGCCAGCTCGGAGCGGTCGGAGTCGCCGAAGAGGATCGGGAAGACGGGGATGTCCCGCCGGTCCCCGCGGAGCCCGGCGTAGAAGGCGTCGAAGTCCTCCGCCTCGGCGCCCGCCGTGTTCTCGCCGTCCGTCATCAGCACGATCGACGTGAACGTGTCGCCACCGGTGCCGAGATGGTCGTACGCCTTCTCCAGCGAGGTGTAGAGCGCGGTGTCCCCGTCCGCGGAGAGCGCCGCCGTGTCCGCGCGGATCGCGTCCAGGCCGGAACCCGGGTTCGACGGCTCGACCACATGCGTGCGGACGTCCTTCACCCGCGACCCGAACGGCATCAACGTGACCTCCTCACGCTCGCGGAAGTCGCCGGTGAGATCGGTCAGGGCCGACTTGAGGCGGTCCAGGCGCTCGCCCTCCATCGAGCCCGAGGTGTCCAGGACGTACACGGTCCGCGACGGGCGGCGCAGTTCGTTCTCGTACGAGTCGAGCAGGCCGTCGGCGACGGAACGGGTGCCCGGGAAGGGCAGTTCGCGGCGGCGGGCCGTGTCGAGTCCGGCGGCCGGTGGCACGGAGGCGACGACCGGACGGCGGTGGGTGCGTGCGGTGATCTCCCGCTGGACCTTCTCGGTGCGCAGGTCCTCGGTCACCCGCCGGACGTCCTCGCGGGTCCGTGCGTTCGTGGACTTCAGCGAGGTGAGCGGATAGTCGGCGGTGATCACGCCGTCGCGCGGGCGGATCACGGTCAGGCCCGGGACGCCCTTGAGGACGGACTCGTAGTTGAGCAGGGCGTCCACGTCACCGCGCCGGCCGTAGGCCGCGGCCAGCCAGCCCGAGGAGCCCGAGGTCAGCTTCTGGCCCTTGAAGAACTCCTTCAGCCGGGGCGTGGCCTTCGCGACGTCCGCGTCGGTGAGTGCCGACTGGGCGCCGGAGAGGGCGGAGGCCACCGATACCAGCGTGGCGAAACCGGAGTTGGAGCGGGCCGGGTCCGTCATGCCGTACGTCAACCGGCCGTCCTGGACGGCCTGTTCGACCTGGGACCAGGTGACGTCGGCGGGCTTCCAGCCGAGCCGGGTGACGGTGGCGTTCCGGACGCCGATCGCGACCGGGCTCGACATGACGGGTGTCTCGGAGACGACCTTCGCCGCGGCCTCGGGCCGCAGTCGCAGGTAGTCGTTCGAGGACAGCCACAGTGCGTCGTAACGGCCGTCGACGGCCCCCTTCGCCAGCATGTTCACGGCGTCCAGGGTGCCGACGTACGTCGGCCGGACGGTGACGCCGGTGTCCTTCTCGACCTGGGCGAGGACCGGGCCCATGTCGCTGAGCTCGCTGGAGGCGAGGACCCGCAGGGTGCCCGGTTCGGCGGGCCCGGGGACACCGGGCGTCGGGACACCGCCGGTCCCGTCGCCCTGTGCCGTGCAGGCGGTGAGCAGACCGAGCGCCGCCAGGCAGACGGCCAGTGCGTGTCGTCTCATCCGAGGCCCCCTTCCAGGGCGCCCTGCGACCGGCTGCGCTCCAAGTACCCACTGGCCTCCTGGAGTTCGGCGGTCAACGACTCCACGGTCGCCGCCATCGCCTCGGTGGCCCGGACCTTGTAGGTGTCGATCGCGTCGAGCGTGCGGTAGATCTGCTGGAAGGCGCCCCGCAGGGTCTCGGCGCCCACCGCGGGGTCGGCGGCGATGCGCTGGATCTCCCCGCTCTGGGTCGCCAGCATCTCGGCGTTGCCCCGGATCAGGTCCTCGGTCGTCCCGCGCAGCGCGTTGACCTGCTCGACGACCTTCTTCTGGTGGTCGAGCGCGGACGCCAGCATCACGGAGATCCTGAGCGCCGAGACGGTGGTCGTGGCCGCCCGGTCCACGCCCTTGATCAGCTCCTCGTTGTTGCGCCGTACGACGTCCATCGCCAGGTACCCCTGCGCGCAGACGGCGAGTTGGGTGAGCAGGTCCTGGTGCTTCTGCCGGACCGGGAAGAGCACGTCGGCACGGAGCGAGTCGGCCGCCTCGGGATCCGCCACGGCGGTGATGTGCTGCTCGACGGCCGCGTCCAGGGCCTCCGTGAGCACGACGTACTCCTGGAGCTTGCCCATGGTCTCCCACAGCCGGACCCGCTCGGTCTGCAACGCGGCGTTGTCACGCCGGAGTTCGTCCTGCCCGCCGCGCAGCGAGCCCACGATCCGGTTCAACGTGCCCTGCGCGGAGGCATACTTGGCGACGTGGTCGCGCAGCTTGTTGCCGCCGGGGAGCCGGGAGAGGAACTTGCGGCCCTTGGAGGCGGGCACATCCCGCGGGTCCAGGTCCTCGACCACGCGCCGCAGTTCGACGAGCGATCCGGCCACCTGCGACTGGGCGTCCCCGCCATTGTCCGGCAGGCTGCGCACGGTCCGCTCCAGCATCCTGTTGGACTGCGCGGCCGCGGCCCGCATCTCGCCGGCCCCGAGCCCGGTGATCTCACCGACCTTGCCGGCGAACTCGGGCGACCGGGCGTCGAGCGCCGCGAGCCCCTCGACGTACGCGGAGGCCTTCTCGGCCATGCCGGTCCGCACCGAGTCGTCGACGGGGACGAGGCCGCCCGCCTTCTCCCGCGGTACGGGTGCGACCGCCTCGGGTGGTGTGAGCACGAAGGTGTCGTCGTTCATGGATGTCATAGGTGATGCCCCCCCGTTATCCGCGCGCCCGTCGCGCCAGCTCGTGCAGCACCGCGGAGGTGGGCACGGGCGCCTGGCGGACGCCGGTCAGTTCCTGCTGGAGATAGCTGGTGTCCGAGGCGAACCCGGTCGCCTCGCCCTGCGGCCGGAACCCGTGCCGGACCTCCAGCTTGCGCAACCGGGGGTCGGTGGACAGGAGTTCGGCGAGCGCCTGACCGTTCTCGGTCAGGGGTACGACGGTGTGGTCGCTGTTGACCGTGGTGTCCGGGTAGAGCACGACCAGGTCGTCCGGGTGCTGCCCGTCCGCGAGGAGCGAGGCGACCTGGGACTCGTAGACGAGGACCAGTGGATTGCCGGCGCCGCTGACGAAGTCCCGGAAGGCCGCGTCCGTACTGGACTGCTGGGCGCCCTGCACGCTGACCAGCTTGTGCAGCAGGGGAGTCGTCCTGCCGACCTCGGCCGCACTCGCGACGACCTTGCCGCCGTTCGCCACGTAGGAGGCGGCGGCGAGGTAGAGGGCTCCCGAGCTGGACGTCTCCGGGTCGGTGCTGGACAGATAGAGGGTGCCGGTCAACTCCCCGTACTTCCCGGCCCCCTTGAGCTGCTGCCAGGTGCGGTCGGCGCGGGCCGCGTCGAGATAGGCGGCCATCTTGAGGACGCCGCGGTGGCCTTCGTCCAGGGTGGCCAGGCCGTTGCCCGCGAGGACCTCGGCGGCGCTCTTGTGCGCCACGACGACGAGGGGCGAGTAGAAGGGACGCGGGAGGGTCCCCCGCACCTTGTACTTCGCGGCGAGTTCGGCGGCCGGGGCCTGGCTGGACGGGAACGCGAAGTCGTACCCGCGCAGGTCCAGCCCTTCCATGGCCCAGGACCCGGAGGTCTCGGCCCTGACGGTCCAGCCCTTGGCGGCGAGGGCCTTCACCACGTCCGGGTCCTCGAAGAACTCCGCCTTCTCCGACCCGATCACTCCACGCACGGTCTTCGTTGCCGTGCCACTGTCCTCACTGCTGCGGCCCGCCACGACGGCGGCCACCACGCCACCGATCAGCAGTACCGCGAGGACGATTCCCACGATTCGTCTCACGCCGTGAAGACTGCTCGCGGAACCCAACATTCCCCGGCGAACAGGGTGAACGGGAGGTGTAGTACCGGTCCCGGATCGATACGGGTCAGGATCACCCAGTCAGGGGCGCGGGGAACTGCGCGACCAGCCACATACGCCCCGCACCCGCCCGAAGACGCGAACCCCTACGGCGACGAGGCGCCCCGGCCCAAGCAAACGCAGTGCATGGCTCCCGGTCCGCACGTCGCTGCGGGTGCGCGCGGACCGGGGCCGTCAGAGGGAGCCGTAGGGCTCAGGGAGCCGTACGGCTCAGTGGGCGGCGAGCTCGCGAGGCTCCAGAGCCGCCGCGTGGGAGTCCATCCGCTCCGCCGCCAGGATCGCCGCCGCCGTGTCCGCGCGGGACGCCGCCACGAGCAGTGCCCGTCCCGCCACCGCGTGGGCGCGGCGGTGCAGGTCGGTGATGTCGGGGGTGGAGGGGATCGCGGTCAGGGGCACGCGCACCGGTGCGCCTCCGCCCCGCAGCCGGGCCACCTGTGCGGCGAGCCGCTCGGCCGCGGTGTCCAGGTCGGCGGACGGCTCCAGCGCGCGCAGTTCGTCGGTGACGGCGAGCAGCGCGGCGAGGTGGCCCGCCAGCTGGATGTCCAGCTCTTCCTCACGCGAACGGTGGGGGAAGTCGGTGGGGGCGTCGGCCATCGTGGAGTGGACCGACTTGGTGCGGATCGGCTCGTACATGGGATGGCCTCCTGTGCTGTCAGGAAACCATCCTAGCTTAGATTGCGTCTAAAGTTGAGCGAGCTGAAAAACCGGACCGAATGATCTACGGCTGGCCGTACCCGTCCAGGAAGTTCCCGATCCGCCCCACCGCGTCCCGCAGGTCACCGACGGTCGGCAGGGTCACGACCCGGAAGTGGTCGGGTTCGGGCCAGTTGAAGCCGGAGCCCTGGACGACCATGATCTTCTCCTGCCGCAGCAGGTCGAGGACCATCCGCCGGTCGTCCTTGATCTTGAAGACCTTGGGGTCCAGGCGCGGGAAGAGATACAGCGCGCCCTTCGGCTTCACGCAGCTCACGCCGGGGATCTGGGTCAGCAGCTCGTACGCCACGTCCCGCTGCTCGACGAGCCGGCCGCCCGGCAGTACGAGGTCGTTGATCGACTGGCGGCCGCTGAGCGCGGCGACCACTCCGTGCTGTCCCGGCATGTTCGCGCACAGGCGCATGTTCGCCAGGATGGTCAGGCCCTCGATGTAGGAGTCGGCATGCGCGCGGGGGCCGGAGATCGACATCCAGCCCACCCGGTAGCCGGCCACCCGGTACGCCTTCGACATGCCGTTGAAGGTGAGGGTGAGCAGGTCCGGGGCGATCGACGCGGTCGGGGTGTGCGTGGCGCCGTCGTAGAGGATCTTGTCGTAGATCTCGTCCGAGCAGACCAGCAGGTTGTGGCGGCGGGCGATGTCGGTCAGCCCCTTGAGCATGGTCTCGTCGTAGACCGCGCCCGTCGGGTTGTTGGGGTTGATGATGACGATCGCCTTGGTGCGGTCGGTGACCTTCCGCTCCACGTCCGCGAGGTCGGGCATCCAGTCGGACTGCTCGTCGCAGCGGTAGTGCACGGCCGTACCGCCGGACAGCGACACGGCGGCCGTCCACAGCGGGTAGTCGGGGGCCGGTACGAGGACCTCGTCGCCGTCGTCGAGCAGGCCCTGCATGGCCATCACGATCAGCTCGGAGACGCCGTTGCCGATGAAGACGTGCTCCACGTCGGTCTCGATGCCGATGGTCTGGTTGTGCATGACGACGGCGCGGCGCGCGGCCAGCAGCCCCTTCGCGTCGCCGTACCCGTGGGCCGTCGACACGTTCCGCAGGACGTCCTCGAGGATCTCCGGGGGCGCCTCGAACCCGAACGCGGCGGGGTTGCCCGTGTTCAGCTTGAGGATGCGGTGCCCGGCCGCCTCCAGGCGCATCGCCTCCTCGAGAACCGGGCCCCGGATCTCGTAACAGACATTGGCGAGCTTGGTCGACTGGATCACCTGCATGTCTGGGAGCTTACGGCCCGGTAACGCTCCATGGTCCGTGTTTTCCGCCACTTGAGACGTGGTGGTTTGGTCCGTTATCGCCGGTAGCTGTCCCACCAGCCTCTTCCGTCCCTACAATCCGTCGCCATGTCGAGGCCAGTCGAATACGAGTCCGGGGCGCCGAACGTTTATCAGCCACAGCCCGGAGCGGTCCCGGCGTACGACGAGTACCCGGACCCCGCGGCCGCGCACGGCTGGCAGAACGCGTACGACGCCACGGCCGAGCTCCCCCTGATCGAGTCCGGTGACCTGGGGGCGGGCACCCCCGGGGACGGCGATCCGGCGTCCGGTGGCCGGGCCGCCCGGCGGCGGGCCGCCCGCTCCACGGGAGGCCGCCGCTCGCGCCGGGTCGTCACGGTCGTCGCGGCCGTGGGGGCCGTGGGGGCGGCGGCGCTGATCGCCGGGCTGTCCCTGACGGATTCCGGGCCCGAGCGGGGGCCGGGAGCGGGTGCCCCCTCGGCCTCCTCGGCGACGGGTGAGGGCACCGGCCCGGCCTCCTCCGCCCGTCCGGAGGGCCCGGGTGCGACTGCCTCGGGGGGCCCGGAAACAGAGGCCACCGCATCCCTGGACCCCGGCACCCCGGACGCGGGTGCCTCCGCCTCCGCGGACGCGTCCGGGGGCCGGGCTTCCGGGAGCCCGTCGGCGCGGGCCTCCTCCGACACCTCGGGCACCCCTTCGGCCACGGTCACGGCCACCGCGGACGGTCCGGGGAACTCCGGCGGCAAAGGGCGCGGACAGGGCGGTTCGAAGAAGCCCAAGTAGCCCTGTGCATGGGTAAGTTGATCCCGCCGCGGAGAAAAACCGGGTGCGTGCCGCCCCGGATGTGCAGGTTCGCCCGTCGGTGGGCGCACGCTCGGCACAGCTTCTTGCCCAAGTGACCACCCTTCTTCACAATGTGCATGACAAACTCACGGGCGGCCGGAAGATTTCCGGCCGCCCAAGTCGCAAGAGGGGACCCCCACATGAGAAAGCCTCTCGTCGCCGTGCTCAGCGCCCTGGCCCTGGCCGGGATCGGCACGGCACCCGCGGTCGCCGCCGAACCCACCGCGGCGGCCGTCGGCAAGAGCGTCGACACGGACACGGTCACCTCCGTGGTCCACGACACGCTCACCTCCGCCACGGCAGGCCTGTCCCAGCTGACGTCACCGTCGCCGTCGCTCAAGGCCGTCACCCTCGCCGGAACCGTCTCGCTCAGCAACTGCTCCGGCTCGGTCATCCGGTTCCCGAACTCCCTCGACACCGACCCCGCGCTGGTCCTCAGCAACGGCCACTGCCTCACCACCGGCTTCCCCGAGCCGGGCGAGGTGCTCACCAACCAGGCGTCCAGCCGGACCTTCGGGCTGCTCAACTCCTCCGGCACCCGCGTCGCCACCCTGCGCGCCAGCAAGCTCGCCTACGGCACCATGACCGACACGGACGTGTCGATCTACCAGCTCACCTCCACGTACGCGTCGATCAAGAGCGCGTACGGCATCTCCGCCCTCACCGTGCAGGACACCCACCCGACCGCCGGGACCGCGATCACCGTGGCCTCCGGGTACTGGAAGCGGCTCTACAGCTGCAACATCGACGGGTTCGTGTACCGGCTGAAGGAGGGCGACTGGACCTGGAAGGACTCGGTCCGTTACACCTCCGCCTGCCAGACCATCGGCGGCACCTCGGGCTCGCCCGTCATCGACCAGACCACCGGCAAGGTCGTCGCCGTCAACAACACCGGCAACGAGGACGGGCAGCGGTGCACGGAGAACAACCCGTGCGAGGTGGACGCGAGCGGCAACGTGACCGTTCGTGAGGGGATCAACTACGCGCAGGAGATCTACAACATTCCTGCGTGCTTCACTACGGGGAATCAGCTGAACCTCAACGCGAGTGCGTGCACCTTGCCGAAGCCGTAGCTTCGCAGTCGGAAGGGGCGGGACCGGTCCGCGGGCGGCTGCTGCGCCGTCGTGGCTGGTCGCGCAGTTCCCCGCGCCCCTAGGTGGGTGACCTGGGTGTTCCGTTACATGGGACTGTTACGGACCGCCCTGCCCGCCAAGACGTCCGTGCGTTCGCCGTCCTCGATCACGGGCTTGCCGTCGATCAGGACGTGGGGGATGCCTGTCGGGAGTTGGCGTGGGTTCTCGAAGGTCGAGCCCGGGGTCACCGTCCTCGGGTCGAAGAGGACCAGGTCGGCCCGGTAGCCCTCCTTGACCAGGCCCCGGTCCGGCAGGCGCAGTCGGGAGGCCGGGCGGGAGGTGAGGTGGGCGACGCACTCCTCCAGGGACAGCACGCCCAACTCCCTCACATATGTGCCGAGATACCGCGGGAACGTGCCGTAGGCCCTCGGGTGCGGCTTCGCGCCCTGGAGGATGCCGTCCGAGCCGCCGGTGTGGGCCGGGTGCCGCATGATCGTGCGGACGTTCTCCTCGTGGCCGACGTGCTGGAGGATCGACGGGGCCAGCCGGTCGGTGAGGAGCAGGTGGCGGGCGGTCGTCCAGCCGTCCAGGCGGCGGCCCACGTACCGCGTCAACGCCGGGTCCCCGACCCCCGAGATCTCGATCGTGTCCCAGTCCACCGGTACCCCGTGGCAGCCGTCCGCGCCGACCACCTCCAGGTCGTGGCGGATGCGCTCGGCCGTCCCGTCGTCCGCGAGCCTCCGCAGGGTCTCCTCCGGGCCGCCCTCGCTCGCCCAACTCGGCAGCAGCGCCGCGAGGGTGGTCGAGCCGGGGGTGTAGGGGTAGGTGTCGAGGGTGATGTCGGCGCCCGCCGCCAGCGCCTCGTCCAGGAGGGTCAGCAGCTCCGGCGCACGGCCCTCGTTCACGCCGAAGTTCATGGTGGCGTGGGCGAGATGGAGGGAGCAGCCGGCCTCCCGGGCCAGCGCGACCATCTCCGCGTAGGCCTCCAGGGCCCCCGCTCCGTACGAGCGGTGGTGGGGGCAGTAGTAGCCGCCGTACCGCGCCACCACCCGGCACAGCTCGGTGAGTTCGGCGTCCTCGGCGTACATGCCGGGGGTGTAGGTCAGCCCGGACGACATCCCCACCGCGCCCTGTTCCATCCCCTCCGCGACCAACCGCCGCATACGGTCCAGCTCTTCGGGTGTCGCCGCCCGGTCCTCCCAGCCCACGGCGAGCGCGCGGACCGTGCCCTGCGGAATCAGATAGGCCGCGTTGACGGCGATGCCCCGGTCCAGGCGGTCCAGGTACTCACCCACCGTCCGCCAGTCGAAGTCGATGTCGTCGCCATGGCCGTTCCAGCCGGTGACGGCCCGCCGGACCTCCTCCAGCGTGCGGTCGTCGACCGGGGCGTACGACAGCCCGTCCTGGCCCAGGACTTCGAGGGTGACGCCCTGCGCGGCCTTGGCGCTGTGGTCGGGGTCGCGCAGGAGGGCGAGGTCGCTGTGCGCGTGCATGTCGATGAAACCGGGGGAGAGGACGAGCCCCTCCGCGTCCAGTTCCCGGCGGGCCTTGGGGCGTTGGCAGCCCGCGTCGGCCGCCTCCTTGACGATCGACACGATCCGGCCGCGGTCGACCACCACGTCGGCGCGGTACCAGGGGTCGCCGCTGCCGTCGACGACGTCCGCGTCCCGGATGACGAGCTCCTCCATGCCGGACCTCCCGCGTCTGGAAGCTGGTGAAGCTTCTGCCCGAAGCTTCGGAAGGGACGGTGCGGGCGTACTAGAAGAACGTGCGCACGTAGTCGACGACCGTGCCGTCCGCCTCGGCCACCGGGATCAGCTGCCACTTGTCGAAGGACGTGCACGGGTGGGAGAGACCGAGGCCGACCCAGTCGCCCACCTCCAGGTCCACCCCGGGGGCGGTGCGCAGCCACGCGTGCTGGTCGGAGAGGGCGGTGACCTCGATGCCGGTCGCGGGCCGCTCGGTGCCGTCCCGGCGGACCACCTGGGGGAGGGGGAGGTCGAGGTCGTGGGCCGCGTCCCGCTTGCCCGCGTTGGTGAAGGCCTGCCCGGGGGTGGGGCGGGAGACGACCTGCGACCAGAGCCGGAACGCGGGCTCCAGCGCGCCTTCCTCCGGGACCCGGTTGAACGGGGTCAGCCTGCGGTAGTGGCCGTCGTCGTGCGAGACATAGGCGCCGGAACGCAGCAACTTCAGCACCGGCAGGGAGAGTTCGGGGATCTCGGCGAAGACGTCGGCGACCGCGTCGAACCAGGCGCTGCCGCCGGCGCTGATCACGATCTCGTCGAGTCCCGCCGCCGCGAACCGCCCCGCCTTGTCCAGGTCCGCGGCCAGGGCCACGAGCCGGCGCAGCCAGGCGTGCACCCGCTCCGGGTCCGGCCGCGGGACCTCGCCCTCGTAGCCGGCGACCCCGACGAGCCGCAGCGTCCCGGCGGCCGCGACGGCGTCGGCGACCGCCCCGCACTCCGCCTCCGTGCGGACGCCGGTACGGGCGTCCGCCCCGGCGGCCAGCTCGACGACGACGTCCACCGGGCGCAACGCCCCGCGCAGCGCCTCGTCCATCAGCTCGACCCCGCGCACGGAGTCGACGTAGCAGACGAACCGGAAGTCCTCGTCCTGCGCGAGTTCCCCGGCGATCCAGCGCAGCGCCGCCGGGTCCACGAGTTCGTTGGCGAGGAAGACCCGCTGGACGCCGTACGCCCGCGCGACCCGGACCTGGTGGGGCACGGCCAGGGTGATGCCCCAGGCGCCGTGCTCGATCTGCCGCTGGAAGAGCTGGGGGGCCATGGTGGTCTTGCCGTGCGGGGCGAAGGCGAGACCGTGGCGGGTGGCGTACGTCTCCATGAGCGCGAGGTTGTGCTCCAGGCGCTCGGCGGACAGGGCCAGTACGGGGGTGGTGAAGCCGCCGGTGAAGAGGTTGCGGCGCTGGGCGGCCAGTTCCGCGACGGTCAGGCCGTCCGCGTCCGGGGGAAGGCCCTTGAAGCGGTGGTCGACGCGGTCCTCCGAGAGGCGGGCGAGCGCTTCGGTACCGGACACAGGGCCTCCCGACGAGTCTGTTGCAGTGTGTGCAACGTCCATTGCGTGTACCGCTCAGTGCTGTCTAACATCCTGGCGAACGCCGGGTCAATGAAGGAGCCGCGACCATCGTGAACGCCCCCGACGCCGTGGACGTCGTCGCGCTCGGCGAGTCCATGGTCACCTTCCTGCCCGGCAGGCCGGGGCGGCTCGCCGACGTGCCGTCCTTCGAGCGGGGGATCGGGGGCGCGGAGTCCAACGTGGCGTGCGGGTTGGCTGCCGCCGGCTTCGCGGTGCGGTGGGTCAGCCGGGTCGGGGTCGATGGGTTCGGGGATCACCTGGTGGAGACGGTCGGGGGGTACGGGGTCGATGTCTCGGCCGTGGGCCGTGATCCTTCGCGACCGACGGGGGTGTACTTCCGTACGGCGGGGGAGCGGGGGTCGGACGGGCACGAGGTCGCGTACTACCGGGCCGGGTCGGCGGCTTCGGCTATGTCGGTCGAGAACGTGGATCTGTCGGTGGTGCGGGCGGGGCGGGTGCTGCATCTGTCGGGGATCACGGCTGCGTTGTCCTCCGGGTGCCTGGAGTTGGTGCGTGAGCTGATGGCTCCCGGGGCGGATCGTCCCCTTGTCTCCTTCGACGTCAATCACCGGGCCGGGTTGTGGCGGGATGCCGGCGCAGACGGGCCGCGGGTGCTGCTGGAGCTGGCCCGGGGGGCCGACATTGTGTTCGTGGGGGAGGACGAGGCGGAGGAGGCGTGGGGGGTGACGGGGGGACCTTCGGAGATTCGGGCGGTGCTGCCTGAACCTTCGGTGCTGGTGGTGAAGCAAGGGGGGGAGGGGGCTACCGCGTTCGTGTCGGGCGCGGCCGAGTGGGGGCTGGTCGCGCAGTTCCCCGCGCCCCTGGGTGGGTTGCAGCCAGCGTCCAGCATTTTCGTCCCCGCCCTCTCCGTCGACGTGGTCGCCACAACCGGTGCCGGTGACGCCTTCGCCGCCGGGTTCCTCGCCGCGACCCTCCGGAACCTGCCCCTTCGTGACCGCCTCCGGCACGGTCACCTCTGGGCCGCCGCCGTCCTCACCGCCCCCGGTGACCTCGCCCCGCCCCCCTCCCGCGCACACGCCGACCGGCTCGTCGCCCTCGGGGACGGCGGGTGGGGGAGACTTCGACTCGGGCCCGGCTGGACACAAGCCGAGACGGCCTCGGAGGAGGTACGCACGCCGTGAGCCAGACCGTCGACCGCGCGCTCAGCATCCTGCCGTTGCTCGCCGAGGGGCCCGCCGATCTCGGTCAGGTCGCCGAGCGGCTCGGGGTGCACAAGTCCACCGCGCTGCGGCTCCTGCGCACGCTGCACGAACACGGCATGGTCTACCGCCAGTCCGACCAGCGCTACCGCCTCGGCGCCCGCCTCATCGCGCTCGCCCAGGAGGCGATGGAGAACCTCGACATCCGCGAGATCGCCCACCCCCATCTCGTACGGCTGAACGAGAGCTGCGGGCACACCGTCCACCTCGCCGTGTACGAGGACGACGAGGTGCTCTACATCGACAAGGTCGAGAGCCGCTACCCCGTGCGGATGTACTCGCGGATCGGCAAGCCCGTCGCCCTCACCGTCGCCGCGGTCGCGAAACTGCTGCTCGCCGACCTTCCCGAGGCCGAGCGGCGGGCCCTCGCCGGCACGCTCGAATACCCCCTCTACACGGCCCGTTCGACACCCGACGCCCCTGCCTTCCTGGAGGAGTTGGCGCGGGTGCGCGAGCAGGGCTGGGCCGTCGACCTCGGTGGCCACGAGGAGTCCATCAACTGCATCGCGGCCCCGGTCCGCGGTGCCGACGGCAGGGTCGTCGCCGCGATGTCGGTCTCCGCGCCGAACGTCGTCGTCACCGCAGAGGAACTCCTCACCCTGCTCCCGCAGCTCCGCCGTACGGCCGACGCCGTCAGCGGCGAGTACTCCGGCAGAACGACAGCGAAGGAACCCGCATGACGGACAAGATCGCGCTCACCCCGAGCACCCACACCACCCCGCCCGCGAAGTTCTCCCACGGGGTGCGCAAGGGCAACATCCTGCAGGTCGCCGGGCAGGTCGGCTTCCTCCCCGCCGAGGAGGGCAGGCCGCCCACGCCCGCCGGGCCGACCCTGCGTGAGCAGACCCTCCAGACCCTCGCCAACGTCAAGGCGATCCTGGAGGAGGGCGGTGCCTCATGGGACGACGTGATGATGATCCGCGTCTATCTGACGGACGTGGAGCACTTCGCCGAGATGAACGCGATCTACAACGCCTACTTCGAGGAGCAGGGCCTCACCCAGCCGCCCGCCGCGCGCACCACGGTCTACGTCGGTCTGCCCGCGGGCCTGCTCGTCGAGATCGACGCGCTCGCGGTCCTGGGCTAGCGAAGACACCGGCCCCATCTCCACGGCAGGCCCATATGCACGCTCGCCCCATGTCCACCGCCGGCCCACATGCGCGCCCGCCCCATGTGCACGACCGGCCCCATGTAGGCGTCCGGTAACGATGTAGGGGCCGACTGTGCCGGGCACAGGATCGTCGACCATACTGCCCGCTGTGGAGCAGCGCATAGGTTCGAGCAGCCAGCCCCTGGAAGGCGCCGGATTCGACCCGGCCTACATCCCCGGGCTCACCTCACCCGTGTCCGGCGAGGCGGAGTCCGCCCCGGAGAAGGCGGAGGTGACCGCGGAGGAGGCCGTCGAGAAGCCTGCCGAGGAGTCCACCGAAGAGCCCACCGGTGAGCCCGCCGAGGAGGCTGCCGACGGGCCCGCCGAGGAGGTGGCTCCCGACGGGCCCGTCTTCGAGGCATCCGACCGCCGTGCGAGGGTCGTCGCCGACCACGAGGGCGTACGGCTCTCCCTCGACGACCAGGCCTGTGAGTTCCGCTGGGACGAGATCGGCGCGATCGAGACGGAGACCCCTCGCTTCGGCAAGCGCTACACCCTCACCGTGCACACTCCGGACCGCCGCTGGTACCCGATCGAGATCGAGGCGGCGTCACGGTCCGAATTCGCCGAGTGGGACCGGCAGTTGGACGCGGTGATGGACGAGTACTTCGAGGACGGGACTCCGGAGCCGGCGGAGGAGGAGTCCGAGGAGACTCCCTAGCAGTACTGCGCCTGCTTGCCGATCGACCGGTACATGCAGTCCGAGTTCTCCAGCAGTTGCAGCACCGCGTCCCGGTTGCGTGACGTCTCCCGCTCGATCACCTCGTCGGGCGGGTAGAACCCGCCCCCGGAGCTGGACGACGGGTACATCTCGAAGGTGTACGAGAAGATCTTGGGCGTGCCCCAGAGGTAGTCGTCGATCGACCCGTCGGTGATGTACAGGTCGCTCGCCTGCTCCGCCGTGTACCCGTTGCTCGCGGCCAGTTTCTGCCCGACCGCCTTGAACACGGCGTTGTCGTCGGCGGTCATGCCGGTCGCCGTGTCGGAGTAGGTGTACCCGTAGGGCCACAGCACCAGTTCGCTGTACGTGTGGAAGTCGATGTTGGTCTTGATCTGCTGCACCCCGCCGACGACCCGGCTGCGCACGAAGTTCGCGACCACCTTGACCTCGGGCGCCGACTCGGCGGACGGACCCCGGTAGGTCTCGGAGGACGTCGACCCGGAGGAACCGCCGCAGCAGCCCCAGCGGTAGGCCCAGTTGCGGTTGAGGTCCGTACCTACCGCGGAGGAACCGGAGTTGGGCTGGCGGTTCTTGCGCCACGAACGGTACGAGCCGGTGGCGATGTCGTACTCGCCGCCGTCCGGGTTGAGGTCGGGGATGATCCAGATCTCACGGTTGTTCACCATGTTGGTCACCCGGGAATCGCTGCCGTAGCCCGCGCCGAGCTCGCGCAGCAGGTACAGCGCCATCTCGACGGTGAGGTGCTCACGGGCGTGCTGGTGGTGGGTGAACAGCACCTCAGGTTCGGCCTCGTCCGTCGCCACGTTGTCGCTGATCTTGATGGCCACGATGTCCCGGCCCTGGTACGACGTGCCGATGACCCGCTTGCTCATGATGTTCGGGTAGGCGGCGATCCGCTGGTCGATCTCGGCGGTCATCTCGGCGTAGTTGTGGTAGCGCGAGTCGGCCGAGGGGAAGTCGAAGAGCCGGGCCTCACCGGGTGCGACCCGGTCCGGCGCGGTACCCAACGGCTCGACCTCGTAACCGAGTTGGCGAAGCCTCTTGATCTGCGAGGCCCGGCCGGAGACGACCACCGTCTCCTCGTCCGCCTCGTCGACCGTCACCCCGGTCTGCTGGATCGCCGTACGGGTCACGGGAGTCGTCTGCTGGTGGATCTCGTACTGCCGGACGTCCTCGGCGCTCGGGGCCGCCTTCGGGGCGCTGTCGGCGTTCGCGGAGAGCGGGGCCGCGAGGGCGAAGGTCATCAGGGAGGCGACGGCGGCGAAGGTGGCGTAGCGGGTGCCGCCGCGGGTGCCGGAACCGCGTATGCGAAGTCGCATGAAGTCTCCTGTGTTCTCCAGGGATTCCGGGATCTCCGGAAGCGGGGAGTGGAGCGGGGGGTGGTTCAGCGACGTACAGGTGCGGGTGTGCCGCTTATCGTCCGTGCATGACATGGTCAGGTCAATAGGGCCGGGGTCCGCGGGCAGCCGGAGTGGTGGGGGCTCGCGCTTCTTCACCGCATGCCCTCTTGCCGGTCCGAGATCTTTAGGGTTTCTTGACCTTCATGGCGGACACCACGGACAACACAGTGACCGGTGAGGCGAGTTCCGTACCCCGCAAGGCCAGTTGGCGGTACATCGGACCGGGGATCGTCGTCGCCGCGACCGGCGTCGGAGCCGGTGACCTGGTCGCCACGCTCATCGCGGGCAGCAACTTCGGCTACACGCTGCTGTGGGCGGCGGTCATCGGCTGCCTGGTGAAGATCTCCCTCGCGGAGGCGGCCGGCCGCTGGCACCTGTCCACCGGCCGCACCCTGTTCGACGGCTGGGCGAGCCTGGGCCGTTGGACCACCTGGTTCTTCGCCGTCTACGTGGTCGTCTGGGGCTTCGTGTACGGCGCGGCCGCGATGTCGTCGAGCGCGCTGCCGCTCCAGGCGCTGTTCCCGGACGTGATGGACCTCAAGTGGTGGGCCGTCGCCTGCGGGTTGGTCGGGCTGGTCTTCGTCTGGTTCAACAAGTACGCGGTCTTCGAGAAGGTCATGACGGTCCTGGTGGGCGTCATGTTCGTGGTGACGGTGTACCTGGCCGTCAGGGTCACCCCGAACCTCGCGGACGCCTTCGCGGGCCTGCTGCCCGTCCTGCCCGACGAGAACGACTCGATCCTCAACACCCTCGGCCTGATCGGCGGGGTCGGCGGCACCATCACGCTGGCCGCGTACGGCTACTGGGTCAACGCCAAGGGCTGGACCGACACGGGCTGGATGAAGGTGATGCGCCTGGACAACCGGGTCGCCTACCTCACCACCGGCATCTTCGTCGTCGCCATGCTCTTCGTCGGCGCGGAGCTGCTGCACTCCGCCAACGTGGCGATCGCGAGCGGCGACAAGGGGCTCATCCAGCTGAGCGACATCCTGGAGGACGAGTACGGCTCGGCCACGGCCAAGTTCTTCCTCATCGGCTTCTTCGCCACCTCCTTCACCTCGCTGATCGGCGTCTGGCACGGGGTGAGCCTGATGTTCGCGGACTTCGTGGCCCGCTTCCGGGGCCAGGGCGCGCAGAAGGGCGAGGAGGTCGCCTCCGGCGCCCGCGAACGCTCGTGGCCCTTCCGCGCGTACCTGCTGTGGCTGACCTTCCCGCCCATCGTCCTGCTCTTCCAGGGCCAGCCCTTCCGCCTGATCATCCTCTACGGCGTCCTGGGCGCGGCCTTCCTCCCCTTCCTGGCCGGCACCCTCATCTGGCTCCTCAACTCGGCCCGCACCCCGAGGGAATGGCGCAACGGCCCGCTGAGCAACGGGATGCTGGCGATCGCGGGCCTGCTGTTCCTGACGCTGTGCGTGAAGCAGATCTGGGACCAGCCGTGGGGGGACTTCTTCTGACGCGGGGTTGCGGTGGCGGGTCTTTCCGGGGAGGCAGGACTGTCGGTGTCCGGTGTGGGTGACGCTCAGGTGGGGTGGGCAGGGAGGCCTGGGGCGGCGCCGCTTCCGTAGCGGGGCGTACGAGGGTGGCTGACGGCGGGCGGCTGGGCAGGTGCGGGAGGGGCCCGTCCCGCGTCGGCTGTCGGGGAGGGCGGATATCCTCGGCCGACGGGAACCACACCACCGACGAGGGCCGACGCAGATGACCACCCCACCGCCTCCCTCCGGACCGACCCCACCACCTCCCTCGGGACCGACCCCAGCGGCCCCCACCCCGAACCCGGACCCACAGGCCTCCGCCCCGGACACGCCGACCGCCGCCTCGGGTGCCGCCGCTCCGGTACGGCCGGCCCCGGATCCGCAGGTCTCCGCTCAGGTATGGCCGTCCACCGGTCCGCAGGCTTCTGTTCCGGAGGCGCCGGCCCCGGATGCGCAGCTCTCGGCTCAGGTATGGCCGTCCACCGGTCCGCAGGCCGCGGCTCCGGTGTCGTCAGCGGCCACCGCGCAGCGCGAGGCGCCCCCTTCGGACGCGGACTGGGTCATCGCCCCGCCCGCCCCCTCGGCGCAGGCGGCCACCTCAGCGGACAGCACTTCGCCGACCCACGTCGAGCCGCCGACCGCCTCCCCGCAGACGCCGGTCGAGCCGCCCCCAGCTCCGCCGACCGCCTCCCCGCACGCGCCGATCGAGCCGCCCCTGCGCCCGCACGCGCCGATCGAGCCGCCCCTGGACTCGCAGGCCCCGACCGAACCGCCCCTGGGCTCGCACTCCCCGGTCGAACCGCCCCCGGCCTCCACCCCACCGCCGTCCCCGGCTCCCACCCCACCGCCGCCCCCTCCCGCGGCGCACCCCGGCTTCGGTTCGCCGGCTCCCACGGCACCCGGCTTCGGCCCACCGGCGCCGCCGGCGTCCCCGCAGTACGGTCAGCCCGTGCCCCCTCCGTACGGCCACCCCGCCCCGCCCCTGTACGGCCACCCCGCTCCGCCCCCGTACGGCCACCCCGCCCCGCCCCCGTACGGCCACCCCGTCGCCCCGCCGCCGTACTCCCAGCCCGCGCCTCCGCCGTACCCCCAACAACCCCAACCGCCCTCCGAGGGACCGGAGTTCATGGCGGTCGACCGGCACAACTCCATCGTCGTGGACTCCGCCGGTGTCGCCTTCGAGGATCACGGGCGGTCGGCAGAGTTCCCCTGGCACGAGATCCGCAGCGTCCACTACAAGGCCGGCCCCAACGGCAAGACGCTGATGATGGCCGTCATCCACCTCGACGGACGCTTCTACGAGTGCGTCGTGGACGCGAAGGGCCGGGACCTGCTGGGCCGGTGGTTCGCCCAACTGGCCCCGGTCCTCGGGCACTACCGCCCGCTCGGGTGACCGTGGACGCCGAACTCCAGATCCATGAGCTGTGGAGAGCGGACGCCACGGAGGCGACGGCGGTCGTGCGCTACAGCCGCCCGGACCCCGCGATCGACCCCGCGCACTCCGGCCCGGTGACGCTCCAGGGCACCGGCGTGCGCGAGCTGAGCCCGACGATCGCGGAGACGGGACGGCGGCCGGTCATGCCGGTCGTTCAGGGCGACAACCCGCCGCCACCCTGATCACCCCCTACGGCAACCCGTGCACATGCGGTCCCACCGCGTTGGACCACGCGTTCCCCGCCGCCGCGTCCCAGTTCGTCGACCAGGTCATGGCGCCGCGGAGGTCGGGGTAGGTCTTCGCGGGCTTGAAGGAGCCGCACCCGGTGCCCTTCGTCAGGCAGTCCAGCGCGTTGTTCACCACGGTCGGGGAGACATAGCCGCTGCCCGCCCCGCTGGTGGAGGCCGGCAGGCCGAGGCCCACCTGGGACGGGGACAGACCGCCCTCCAGCTGGATGCAGGCCAGCGCGGTCAGGAAGTCCACCGAGCCCTGGGAGTACACCTTGCCGTCGCAGCCGAGCATCGAACCGCTGTTGTAGTACTGCATGTTGACCACCGTGAGGATGTCCTTCACGTTCAGCGCGGTCTGGAAGTACGCGTTCGACGTCGACTGCATGTCGATCGTCTGCGGCGCCATCGTCAGCACCAGCGACGGCCCCGCCTTCGCCGACAGCGACCGCAACGCCTGTGACATGTAGGTCGCGTTGAGCCCGTTCTCCAGATCGATGTCGACGCCGTCGAAGCCGTACGTCTGCATCAGCGCGTACACCGAGTTCGCGAAGTTCGCCGCCGACGTCGGGTCGCTCACCGACACCGTGCCGTTCTGGCCGCCGACCGAGACGATGACCTTCTTGCCCGCCGCCTGCTTCGCCTTGATGTCCGCCTTGAACTGGTCGACGGTGTACCCGCCGAGCCCGGCCGAGTCCAGGTTGAAGGTCACGGCCCCCGGCGTGGTTGTCGCGTCCGCGAACGCGACCGCGATGATGTCGTACTGCGCCTGCACGGCCGACAGCTTCTGGACCGTCGCCCCGTTGTTGAAGTTCTGCCAGTACCCGGTGACCGCGTGCTTGGGCACCGTGCCGCCGCCACCGCCCGTGGCCGAGGTCCGGCCCGTCACGGTCGCCGACTTCGCCGACTCGCCCGCCGCGTTGGTCGCCGTGACCTGGAAGCCGTACGACGTCGACGCCGCGAGCCCGGTCACGGTCGCCGAGGTCCCCGTCACCGCCGTGACCTTGGTGCCGTCGCGGTAGACGTTGTACCCGGTCGCCCCCGACACCGCGTTCCAGGCCAGCGAGACCGACGAGGACGACGTACCGGACACCGTCAGGCCGCCCGGCGTGGCGGGGACCGTCGGGGCCGGGTCGCCGCCACCGCCGCCGTCGGGGCCGTAGACCGACACGTCGTCCGCGAGGTACGCGGCCTGGCCGTACCAGCCGTGGGTGTACACCGTCACCGAGGTGGTGGCGGAGCCGGTCGTGAAGGTGGTCGTCAGCTGCTTCCAGGAGGCGGAGTCCGGGGTCCAGGTCGACACGTCCGTGGTGCCGGTGCCGGTCGCGCCGAGGTAGGCGTAGCCGCCCTGCACCCACGCGCTCAGCGTGTACGTGGAGTTGGGCTTCACCGCGACCGTCTGGGTGCAGCGCGCGTTGTCCTGTCCGGCCGGTGTCGCCTTCAGCGCGGCCGAGCCGCTGTGCACGGGGGAGGAGACGGTCGTACCGCTGCTCGCGGAACAGGTCCATCCCGACAGGCCGGACTCGAAGCCGGCGTTCTTCGCGTTGTTGACGTCGGCGGCGGAGGCGGGGTGCGCGAACCCCAGGGCGAGGGCCCCCAGGGCGAGCGTCGTGGCGACGGTCGTCGCCCCGAATGCCGTACGCCTTGATCTGCTGAGTATGGGCATGACAAGAGAGTTGGTCCAGACCAATCTTCTGTCAAGGGAGGTGGGCGCATCTCGCCCTCCTCCGGCTCACTCGCGTGGCAAGTGCGCCCTATCTAGGCAGGAATCGCCCGCTTTTGAACCCGAGGACTGGCCAGGAAGTCACAGAATCGCTGTTCTCCGGTCACAGAGCCGTGGTTACAGTGCTCAGGTAGTCACGCAGTGAAGTCGACCGGGTGTGCCGGAGTGATCCGTCGGACCCTCGGGCATGGGATACGGGGAGCTGCGCGTGCCAACTGCCATCGCAGTGACCGGAGCCGACATGGCGTTGCCGGCGCAGGACGAGCGGACCCTGCCCGCCGTCGTGCTCGACGGCCTCGACCGGCAGCCGCTGGACCACTCGCTCGCCGCGCTCCAGACACTGATCGACCAGCACGGCCATGTGATCGTCGTGTACTCCCGTGCCGTGCCCCCGGCGGTCGACCAACGGCTGCGCACCGTGCGCTCGCTGCTGGAGAGCGACCGGATCGCCCTGTTCCAGCCCGATCTGCCGCCCCTCGGCATCGCCGTCCTGGCCCGCCAGTTGAGACAGCTCGCCTCCTGTGACCTCAGCCCCGGCGTCCTCGCCTCGGCGGGCCGGCTGCTCACCCACTACCTCCACGCGGGTGCCCTGCTCGGCTCGGTGGCGCGGCTCGACCGGGTCCCCGTGGGGCTCAAGTCGCACGCCAAGTCATGGGTCCCGGGCAGCCAGTTCGCCGTCCTCGCCCACCCGCAGCCGCAGCTCGTGCGGATCGCCCCGGACGCCACGCTCGCCGGACCGGAGTTCGCCACCTCGATGCTGGTCGCCCGCGGGCAGCTCCAGTCCGACTGGGTCTCCGGTGCCCTCGCCACGTCCTGGCGGATCCAGGGGCTGCGGGAGGCCCCGCTGCCCGCCGAGTCCGCCGAGTGGTGGGGCACCTCCAAGCTGATCGAGTTCTGCACCTTCCTGCCCGACCTGTCCGTCCTTTACCAACTGGTCACCTCGGTACGGCAGAACATCTGTCACTGGTGCGGTATCGACGTCATCGGAGACCGCTGCGTCTTCTGCTCGGCCACCGCCCCGGTGGCGCCCGTACCCGAACTGCAACAGCAGCGCGAACACCAGCACCAACTGCCCGCCGGGTGAGCCGTACCGGATCGCCCCCGTCCCCGAGTCCGCTCGACCGAGCCCCCCAACGAGGTTGTACGGTTCATGAACTCCCGTCAGCGCCGAGGCGTCATACTCCTGCTCCTGTCGGTCCTGGGCGCCCTCGCGGCCTTCGCCGGCGTGCTGTCCGTCATCAACGACGTGAAGTCCAAGGTCGGCCCCGAGGTCACGGCGTACGAGGTCAAGGACGACATCAAGCCCTACACCCGGCTCACCGCGGCGCAGTTCGAGAAGACGCAGATGCCCAAGCGCTGGCTGTCGCCCAACGCGATCACCGACCTGGCGGACATCAGGGACAAGATCGCCGTGACGACCCTCAAGCAGGGCTCGCTCCTCCAGAGCGACATGATCGTCGACCAGCCCGCCCTCCAGCCGGGGCAGCAGGAGGTCGCCATCATGATCGACGCGGCGACCGGTGTCGCCGGCAAGATCACGGCCGACTCCCGGGTCAACGTCTACGCCACCTTCGAGGGCCAGAAGGAGGGCGACCCCGACCAGTCCAAGATCATCGTGACGAACGCCCAGGTGCTCGACGTCGGCCAGATCACCGCGCTCCAGCCGGACGCCGACGAGCGCACCCGCGAGGCGACGAAGGCCGTCCCCATCACCTTCGCGCTCAGCGCGCTCGACGCCCAGCGCCTCACGTACGCCGAGTCCTTCGCCAAGCGCGTCCGGCTCGCGCTGGTCGCCCCCGGGGAGACCGGCACCATCCCGGAGCAGGACCGCACGTACGAACTCACCAAGGACAAGTGAGAGGCCGCCATGCCCACGAGGATCCTCCCGGCAGTCGGCGACACGGACGCGGTCCGCTCCCTCACCACACTGCTCAGCCAGCTCCCGGACGCCGAACCGGTCACCCCCGTCACCGACTCCACCCAGCTCATCGACACCCTCGCGCGCCTGGCGTCCGAGTCGATCGACGAACTGCCCGAAGTGGTCGTCGTCCATGAGCGCATCGGCCCCGTCCCGGCCCTGGAGCTGATCCGCGAGGTCGCCCTGCGCTTCCCGGCCGTCGGCGTCATCCTCGTCACCTCCGACGTCAGCCCCGGCCTCTTCCAGGCCGCCATGGACTACGGCGCCCGCGGCCTCATCGCCCTCCCGCTCGGCTACGAGGAGCTCGCCACCCGGGTGCACGCGGTCGCCCAGTGGTCGGTGGGCGTACGACGGCACCTGGGCGCCGCCACCGACGTGTTCACCGGCGTCGGCGGCACCGTCGTCACCGTCAGCGGTGCCAAGGGCGGCGTCGGCGCCACCACCACCGCGATCCAGCTCGCCCTCGCCGCACAGGCCTCCGGGCGCAGCGCCGCCCTGCTCGACCTGGACCTCCAGACCGGCGACATCGCCTCCTACCTGGACGTGCAGTTCCGCCGCTCGGTCGTCGACCTCGCCGCCATCACCGACATCTCCCCGCGCGTCCTCGCCGACGCCGTCTTCCCGCACGACACCGGCCTCGCCCTGCTGCTCGCCCCCGGCGAGGGCGAACGCGGCGAGGAGGTCACCGAGCGCGCCGCCCGCCAGATCGTCTCCGCCCTGCGCTCCCGCTACGAGGTCGTCGTCGTCGACTGCGGGGCCCAGCTCAGCGGGGCCGGCGCGGCGGTCGTCGAGATGGCCGACACGGCCCTGCTGGTCACCACCCCGGACGTGGTCGCCGTACGCGGCGCCAAGCGTGCCGTACGGATGTGGGACCGGCTCCAGGTCCGCAAGGCCGAGGAGACCACCGTCGTCGTCAACCGGCACAGCCGCGGTACGGAGATCCAGCCCGCGCTCATCCAGAAGATCACCGGGACGGGCGTGGCGGCGACCGTGATCCCCGCGAACTTCAAGGAACTCCAGGGCGCGGTGGACGCGGGCCGGGTCCACGAACTCGACGCCAAGGGCACGGTCAAGCAGGCCCTGTGGACGCTCGCCGGCGAACTGGGCCTGGTCAAGGGCACGGAGTCGAACTCCCACCGCAACGGCGGCCGGGAGCGGGGGTCCTTGGCCTTCCGGCGGCGCAAGGAGTTGGGGAGATGAGGGCCCCGGCGCTCCAGCGGTGCCGACGGAGGACGCTGCCGCTCCAGCGGTGCCGCCGCAGGGCCCCGGCGTTGCAACGGTGCCGCCGGAGGGCTTCGGCGTTCCAGCGGTTCCGTCGTGACGAGGGGCAGGTGACCATCGAGTTCCTCGGGATGACCCCGCTGATCCTCGTCACGCTGGTGCTGCTGTGGCAGTTCGTGCTGCTGGGGTACACGTTCACGCTCGCGGGGAATGCCGCGGACAAGGCGGTACGGGCCGCGACGGCGGCGGCGCCGGGGGAGCGGGAGGCCGCGTGCGAACAGGCGGGACGGGACGACCTGCCCGGCGCCTGGAGCGGAGAGGTGAGCTGCAGCACCGGCGGCGGCTATGTCACCGCCGATGTCCACCTGAGGGTCCCCGTCCTGTTCCCGGGTGCCCTCGCCTTCCCCTTCCAGGTCGACGGCCACGCGGGCGCGGTGGAGGAGGACAGGGACTGAGATGTCGTACTCCCGACGGAGCTTGGAGCGCCGCGACCGCGGCCAGGTGGCCATCGAATACCTCGGCTTCATCCCGATCCTGATCCTCGTCGCCATGGCCGTCGTCCAGCTGGGGCTCATCGCGTACACCGCCCAGCAGGCCGGCACCGCCGCCAGGGCCGGGGCGCGGGCCGCCTCGCTGGACCTGAGCGCGCAGGACGGCTGTGCCAACGCGATCAGCGACTGGCTGTCCGTCGACTGCGCCGAGGGCGGCGGCGACGGCTCGGTCACCGTCACCGCCACTGTCCAGATCCCGTCGATCGTCCCCGGATGGAGCTTCGACCCCGCAGTCAAGACCGCCACCATGCCGCTCGACCACTGAACGAGGTACCCCCATGAGCCTGCGGTCCCGCATCAACACCCCCGAGGAGAACGGCAGTCGGGGCGAGGAGGGCCACCTGGTCGCCTCCTACCGCGCCAAGCTGCTCGAGGAGATCGACCTCGCGGAGATGAGCTCGCTGGCGGCCGCCGAACGCCGGGCCCGTCTGGAGCGGGTGCTCGGGCACATCATCAGCCGCGAAGGCCCGGTCCTGTCGACCGTCGAACGCTCCCAGCTGATCCGGCGGGTGGTCGACGAGGCCCTCGGCCTGGGCATCCTGGAGCCGCTGCTCGAAGACGCCTCCATCACCGAGATCATGGTCAACGGACCCGACTCGATCTTCGTCGAACGCGGCGGCCGGGTCGAGCAGTTGCCGCTGCGCTTCCCCTCCCACGACCAGCTGATGCAGACCATCGAGCGCATCGTCTCGACAGTCAACCGGCGCGTGGACGAGACGAACCCCATGGTCGACGCCCGCCTTCCCTCCGGAGAGCGGGTCAACGTCATCATCCCGCCGCTCTCCCTGACCGGCGCGATCCTCACCATCCGCCGCTTCCCCCGCTCCTACACCCTCCAGGAACTGGCCGGCTTCGGCTCCCTCGACGAGCACATGCTGTACCTGCTGGCCGGTCTGGTGCAGGCCCGCTTCAACGTCATCGTGTCGGGCGCGACGGGCACCGGGAAGACCACCCTGCTGAACGCGCTCTCCGGGCTGATCCCCGAGGGCGACCGGATCATCACCATCGAGGACTCGGCCGAACTCCAGCTCCAGCAACGGCACGTGGTCCGCCTGGAGTCCCGCCCGCCCAACGTGGAGGGCCAGGGCCGGGTCACCATCCGCGACCTGGTCCGCAACTCCCTCCGTATGAGGCCCGACCGGATCGTCGTAGGTGAGGTCCGCGGCGGCGAGTCACTCGACATGCTCCAGGCGATGTCCACCGGCCACGACGGCTCGCTGGCCACCGTGCACGCCAACAGCGCCGAGGACGCGCTGATGCGGCTCAAGACCCTGGCGTCCATGTCGGAGGTGGAGATCCCCTTCGAGGCGCTGCACGACCAGATCAACAGCGCCGTCGACGTGATCATCCAGCTCACCCGGTTCGCCGACGGCGCCCGCCGTATCACCGAGATCGCCCTGCTCGACAGCCACGGCAGCGAGCCGTACCGCCTGGTGACCGTGGCCCGCTTCAACGCCCAGCCGATGGCGGCGGACGGCCGGATCTACGGCCGTTTCGAGTACTTCCCGCTGCCCCGCCGTACCGTCGACCGCCTCTACATGGCGAGTCAGCCCACGCCCCAGGCCTTCGGCGTGGCCGAGTCCGCAAGCCAGTTGGCCATCCGAGAAGCCCGGTAGGACAGGTAGGAACCACCCCATGGACCTCGCGACCCTAGTCGATCTCACCACCGGCATAGCCCTGCTGAGCTGCGTGCTCGCCGTCGTCGGTGTCCACGTCCACGCCAAGGGCCGGGCCCAGCGGGCCGCCCTGGTCGACCGGCTGACCGCGGCCGGGCAGGTGCCGTACACCGGCCGCCGCCGGCACTTCCGCGACCTGGACCGCCGACTGCGCCGCACCCGGCTCGGCAGACAGCTGGAACTCCGGCTAGCGGCCACGGGGTTGGACGTCACGCCGGGCGAGTTCTTCGCCGCGATGCTCGCCGTGGTGGCGGGCCTGTGGCTGATCGGCCAGGAGACACTCGCCCCCTTCTTCGGCCCCATCCTCGGCCTCCTCGGCATCGGGGCGGCGGTGCAGTTCCTCAACTGGCAGCGCCAGAAACGCATCGAGAAGTTCATCAACCAACTCCCCGAACTGGCCCGCATCCTGGCCAACGCCACCCACGCCGGCCTCGCCCTGCGCACCGCCATCGGCATGGCGGCGGAGGAGCTGGAGGCCCCGGCCGGAGAGGAACTGGGCAAGGTCGCCAACGAGTTGGCCCTCGGCGTGTCGATGGAGGACGCGCTGGACGAGATGGCCAAGCGGCTCCCGTCCCGGGAACTGGTGGTCCTGGTGACGACCCTGGTCCTGTCGAACCGGGCCGGCGGCCAGGTGGTCAGCGCCCTGCGCAACCTCACCGAGACGCTGGAGGAGCGCAAGGAGACCCGGCGCGAGGTCCGCACCCAGCTCTCCCAGGTGAACATGACGTCGTACGCCGTCCCCGTCCTCGGCATCGGCTCGCTGTTCCTCATGAACGGCGTCAGGGACGGAGCGCTGGACCGCATGACGGGCTCACCGCTGGGCCAGGCCGCGGTGCTCATCGCGTTCGGCCTGTACGCGGTGGGCTTCATCCTCATCCGCCGCCTCTCCCGCGTCGACGTCTGAGGGGGCGGCCGTGATCGCATTCGGACTGGCCCTGCTGATGGCCCTGAGCGTGTGGGGCGTCTTCGCCGGCATCCGCATGTACCGCGCGGAGGCGAAGCTGCCCGCCGACCTGGTGCTCGCACTGGAGGTGGGCTCGACCCGCACCGGCGCAGTGGACTCCCTGGTCGACCGCATGGGCATGCGGTACGCCCCCGCCGTCCTGCGCCTGATGGGCCCCAAGCAGGTCGCCAAGTACCGCCGCAAGATCGACCTCGCGGGCAACCCCGGCGGCCTGACCATCAACCGCTACGCGGCCCGCAGGGCGGTCTACGGCTTCCTCGGCGGCCTGGGCTTCCTGGTCTTCCTGCTCCGCGGCCAGATCCTGGTCGCCCTGCTGCTCCTGGCCTTCGGGGCGTTCTGGACGGAGGTCGGCATCTGGTCGGCGATCCGGGTCCGCAAGGACGTCATCGAGCGCACCCTGCCCGACTTCCTGGACGTCCTGGCGGTCGTGGTGAGCGCGGGCCTCGGCTTCCGCCAGGCACTGGACCGGGTGGCCTCCAAGTACGAGGGCCCCTGGGCCGACGAACTGCGCATCACGCTCCGCCAGATGGACCTGGGCGTGAGCCGCCGCCAGGCCTTCGCGGAACTCCGCAGGCGCAACGACTCCGAACAGGTCGCCATGTTCGTGACGGCACTCCAGCAGGGCGAGGAGCTGGGCGCGCCCATCGTGGACACCCTGGTCGCCCTGGCCAAGGACATGCGCCGCACCGACGCCCAGAACGCCCGCCGCAAGGCCGCTCGCGCGGTCCCCAAGGCCACGATGATGATCACCACGTTCATGGTCCCGGCCACGATGCTGCTGCTGGCCGCGGGCCTGCTCCTGGGTTCCGGCACGGACTTCGGGTCGATCACGGGGGGTTAGGGGGAGTGAGGGAGCAGGGGAGAGGGAGAGGGAGAGCGGGAGAGCCGGGGGTGGGGAGGTGACGATGACGGAGGCACGCAGGCCGCACCGGGCCCTGTGGCGCGGACGCGCGGCCGCCGACGGTGCTGAGCACCCACAGGGGCCACCCGCACCCGACGACGAAAGCAGCACGGGTGGTGCCCCTGGGAGATCTCAGGAGGCTCACCCCCACGCACCCGCACTCGCCCTCCAGGTCAACGCCCTCCAGGCCATGTGCCGCCAGGTCTTCGGCTTCCGCCTGGCGATGATCGCCCTGGCCGCCCCCGCCGCCCTCCTGAACGCCAATCCCGGCCTGGGCGTCCGCCTCGTCGGCGCCGCGGTCGTCGTCACCTTCATGGTCTCGTACGCCCTCTTCAGGGACTGGGAACGCTTCGGCCCCCTCCTCCTGCGCCACCCCACCCTGCTCGCCGCCGACACCCTCTTCGGCAGCCTCCTGCTGATCTCCGCCGGCCCGGACACCACCCTCGCGTACGTCAGCGTCTGCACCCCCCTCCTCGCCGGCATCGCCTACAGCTGGCGCGGCGCCGCGGTCTTCGCCTCCCTCCAGTCCCTGATCCTGCTCCTGGTCCAGACGGCGCTCCCGCACACGCACCGCACCCCCGCGGACGCCCTCCTCCTCCCCGGCTTCTGCGTGATCACCGGAGCGGTCGGCTCCACCCTCCGCGGCCTCCTGCTCCGCTTCGGCACGGCGACCCAGGCCCTCACCGCGATGCGGGCCCGCTTGGCGGTGACGGAGGCGATCAGCGAGGAACGGGCCCGGCTGGCAAGGGAGATGCACGACTCGGTCGCGAAGACCCTGCACGGCGTGGCCCTGGCCGCGGAGGGCCTCGCGGCCTCGGCGGCCGCCCCCGCCCCCGACCCGGCCCTGCTCAGACAGCAGGCGGAACTCGTGGCCAGGGCGGCCCGCAGAGCGGCGACGGAGTCCCGCGAACTCCTCACCGACCTGCGCCGGAACCAGGACCACGGCCATCGGGACCAGGACCACGGCATCGACGTTCTCGAGGAACTGGCGTCCCGGGCGGCGGACTTCAGCACCCGCACCGGGCTCCCCCTGACCTACCGCCCCCCGGTCGGCCCGCACCCCGACCTCCCGGTCCCGCCCGCGGCGGCCCGTCAGCTCCTCTCCATCACCGAGGAGGCGATGGAGAACGCCCACCGCCACGCCGAGGCCACCCGCGTGGAGGTGAGCGCGGAGGTCGAGGACGGGCTGCTCCGGATCAGCGTCCGGGACGACGGCCGCGGCCTGCCCGCCGGCACGAGCCTCGACGAGCTGCGCAGGAGGGGTCACTTCGGCCTGGTCGGCATGGTGGAACGCGCCGCGTCCGCGGGCGCCCGCCTCCACCTGGGCGAAGGCCCGGACGACCGGGGCACCGACGTACTCCTGGAACTCCCCCTGCCCACCCCGGAGGCGGACCGATGACCCCCCACCCCAGCACGAGAGGAGGCGCCATGCAGAACGACCCCGAACACTCCATCGCCCCCTTCGCACTGCTCCCGACGGCCCCGCCGACCCCCGTCGTCCGGATCGTCGTCGCCGACGACAACCCCGTGGTGCGGGCGGGCCTCACCGCCCTCCTCTCGGGCCATGAGGGCATCACCGTCGTGGCCGAGGCGGCGGACGGCAGGGAGGCGTACGAGGCCGCGAGCCGGCACCGCCCCGACGTGATCCTCCTGGACGTCAGGATGCCGGGCGTGGACGGGCTTTCGGTGCTGCCGTACCTAGTGCCGATCGCACCGGTGCTGATGCTGACGTACAGCGGAGAGCCGGAGACCGTCCGCGAGGCGCTGCGCGGGGGAGCCGACGGCTACCTGGTCCACGGCGAGTTCACGACGGACCAGCTCGCCGCGGCCGTACGGGACACCGCGCAGGGCGTCACCCACCTCACTCCGACGGCGGCGAGCGCCGTGCTGCAAGAACTACGCGATGCGAATGCACACGCACAACAGCCCCCGCCTCCCCCTTTCTCACTCACTTCCTCCAAAGTGCTTTCGCAACTGCAACCATCTGTGGGACAGTCTGTGGGACGGTCGTCCTCGGACCGGTCGCGTTTCCAACTCAGCGCGAGGGAGGCGGAGATCATGAACCTCATCGCATCCGGCATGACCAACCAGCAGATCGCCGCCGCCTGTTTCATCAGCGAGAAGACCGTCAAGAACCACATCAACCGCATCTTCGCCAAGCTCCACAGCACCAGTCGCGCGGAGGCGGCGGCGAAGTGGCTCGGCACGGCCCCGAGTTCGGGCCGAGGGGTGGGATGACCCGTGCCGAACCGAGGTTGGGCCCGGATTTGGGCCCAGGGGCCCTGCGCCGACGAGGATCAGCGGGTCTACGTTCCGGTTGTCGATGGCGGCGACACCGAAGGGTCACACGATGAACAACCGGTTCAAGCGCGACGAGGGTCAGACCGCGGTGGAGTACCTCGGCATCATCGCGGTGGTGGTGGCGATCGTGCTGGCGATCACGGGGACGGACATCGGCAACACGATCTACACGGCGATCGTCGACAAGGTCAACGAAGTCATCGGTGGCTGACCGGATCTCGTAGCCGCGACGACGCAGGGCAGGCTTTCCCCATCTACATCACCGTGGTGGCGGGCCTGCTCTTTCTCGCGTTCGCCTACCTCGCGGTCGGCCAGGCCGCGGCCAACCGGAACGGCGCCCAGACAGCGGCGGACGCGGCGGCACTGGCAGCGGCCCTCGACACACGTGACGAGATCACCGACAAATGGGTGGAAAACATCCTCGACCCCACCAAGTGGCAGGGCATCTTCGCGGGTGTGGGCGTCGACTTCAATGGTTGCGCGCGGGCGGACCAATTGGCTGCCCAGAACGACGCAACCCGCCTCAGTTGTGGTTCTGTATCGCAGCCGTACCCGGGTTACGCGGTTGTCGTCAAGACGAACAAGACTGTCGGTGATTCCATAGTCCCCGGCGTCGAGGGCAAGCAGTCGATCGAATCCGCCACGGCAGTCATCGAACCTCTCTGTGAGTTCAAGCTGCCAGGCGAAGACGCGGATGCCTTGCCGAAACTCGAGTGTGACGGCGGTGTCGAATGGACCCTGGACCCGGACGACCTGACGGACCTGCCGGGACCGGAAGATCTCTTCGACGTCCACCTCGCGCGAGCGAACGACGAGTGACGAAGGAAGCGGAGCAATGAGCATTCGGTTCACGGCGAAGGCCCGCAGGGGGATGGCCGCGGTGACGATCGCGGTTGGACTGACCGTCGGGGTGGCCGGTTGCAGTGGTGCAGGTGACGACGGCAAGAAGCCCGAGACATCCGCGTCCGCCTCTCGCACGGGCGGGTCCGACCCCAGTGCGCAGGAGGGACAGTCGGAGGAACCGCTGGCAGAACTCAAGGGCTCAAGCGGGCTGTTGCTCCAGATCACCTCTGCGGGTCGTGACACCGGGGGCTTCGTCACCGTCAACGGTTACCTGAAGAACGACGGGTCCAAGCGCATCACAGTCCCCCCAGCCGTGCGCGGAGACGAGACGGAGATCCTCCGGCACGGCATGTCCCTCGGAGGGGCGACCCTGGTGGACGCCAAGTCGAAGAAGCGTTACTACGTGCTGCGCGACACGGATGGCCGGCCGCTGACAACGACAGGCTTCTCATCACTCCAAGCCGGTGAATCCCTGGCCGTCTTCATTCAATTCCCGGCCCCCCCGACCAGCACCACCGACGTAGACTTCCAACTCCCCACATTCGCCTCGGCCACCATCCAGATCTCAGGCTGAGGCCCCCATGACCACCACCCCCCGACTCCCCCTCACCGTGACCGCCGCCGCGCTCCTCACGGTCATGTTCCTCCCCGCCGCGCACGCCGACGACGGCGGCCCCAGCGTCCCCCCGGGCACCGAACCCTCCGCCACGGCCCCCGTGGAGGTCGACCCGAACGACCCCGATCTCAAGCTCCCGGAAGGCGCCACGCTCGCCGAACCGAAGGTCCTGGACATCAAGCAGGTCGTCGAGGACCAGAGCGGAGACGAACGCCGCGAGGACACCAACGCGGACGTGAAGTTCGCCCTCCAGGCCGAGGTCCTGTTCGGCAAGGACAGCGCGAAGCTCAACGGCGAGGCGAGAGCCCGGATCTCCGCCATCGCCGCGGAGATCAAGAACCAGCACGCCACCCGGATCAGAGTCTTCGGCTTCACCGACAACCTCGGCAGCTACGCCCACGGCCTGACCCTCTCCCGCCAACGGGCCAACGCCGTCCAGGACGTCCTCGACCAGGAACTGAACGACTCGTCCGTCACCTACGAGGTCCGCGGCTACTCGGAGGACTACCCGATCGCCTCCAACACCACGGAGTCCGGCCGCAAGAAGAACCGCCGGGTGGAGGTGTCGTTCCCGCGGGGGCAGAACTGACCGCACGGGAGCGACCGACGGTCGGAGGGCCCCTCCACCATCCGCGAAACCACCGTCGAAGGCGCCGAAGCCGACGCCGAGCGCGTCGCACTTGTGGCGGGAGATGCAGCAACATACCAACTCCCTGGCCACTGCCACGGAGCGCCCGGCCCCGGACCCGTCCGACGGGCCGCCGTGAATCGGTCGGAACGCGGTGATACTTTGCTTACGCATCGCAGATGAACTCGCGTTGCACACCAGCGACTTCCGCCACTCGCGTGGTGGAGTGGACACGGGGGACAGGACATGTCAGGCGCCACGGACATCGACGATCCGGCAGCCCTCCATCGCGCGGGCACCGGCGCGCGTGAGACGGCGGGGCAGACGCGTACTGCCGGGGCACATCCGGTGGACGAGACACGGTCGGCGGCACGCGACCTCAGTGGCGGCAACTGGAGCGGCGGCCTGGGCGGAGCGCTCGACGGTTTGGCACAGACCTGGTCGAGCCAGGTCTCGGCGCTCGCGGCCAAGTGCGACAGCCTCGCTGGACAGTGCGGCGACTCGGGCCTGCTGTACCAGAACACCGAGGCGACCAATACACAGACAATGCGCTCGCTTTCGGCCGGATCCTCACCTTTCGGGTGAGCCGGTCCAGCCGCCGACCGTGTCACAGCCGACGGGCCACACCAGACCACCGGGGGACTCACCTCAGTCATGCCGACGTACGAGCAGCTGTACCACCTCAACCTCAGCAACCTCAGTGCGGCCGCTGACCGTTGGGAGGAAACGGTCAGCAAGTTCAAGAGGCTGCACTCCGCTTTCGGCGACGAGGTCGCCCAGCCCTTCAAGCAGGCCGGCTGGAGGCAGCCGGTTCTGACGGCGGCCAAGGCGGACAGCGATGTACGGGCCGCCCAACAGGAATTCGCGGATGCGCAGAAGGAAGCGGAAGGCATCTCGGGTGTGCTCGCGAGTCTGCACGCGGAGTTGAAGAAGGCCAAGGACGACCTCCACCACCTCGCGGAGGTAGAGGCCAAGAAGCAGGACCTCCATGTCGGTGCCACCGGTGAGGTCACCGCGCGGAACGACGTCAACCAGCAGACGTGGGCTCACCACGACCCCGACGGCCAGGCGCTCATCCGCGAGCAGCAACAGGCCTGCGACGCCTTCGCCCGACGTATCGAAGCCGTTCTCCAACGAGCCGCCGACGCCGACGAAACCGCCTGCTGGGCCCTGCGTCGCGACCTCGGCGGTTACACGGACAACTTCAACGCCAAGGTTGTCACGTCCCTCGACGCCGCCGACGCCACTCACGCGGCCGAGCTGATGAAGAAGGGCGACAAGCTCACCGACACGGAACTGACCGAGCTCAACCACCTGATGAAGGCCAACGCGAAAGACCCGGTCTTCGCCACGGACTTCTACAAGCAGCTGGGCCAGGAAGGCAGCCTCAAGCTCTACGGCCAGCTCGCGCTCCAGACGACCGATGCGAGCGACGAACGCAGAAAGCTGCTCCAGGAGATGCAGCGCAACATGGGAAACACCCTGGCCACCGCCACGAATCCGGGCAAGGATCCGCACCTGGACAAGCAGTGGACCGACGAGTTCCGCAAGCTCGGCACCCAGCACGTCAAGCTTTACCCGGACAGCATGAACGAGGGCCCCTACGGCTACCAGCTCCTCGGCGGCATCCTCCGCTACGGCGACTACGACTCCTCCTTCCTCACCCCGATCGCGGAGCACGTCACCCAGCTCCACGCCAAGGACCCGTACCTCTTCGCCAGTACGAAGGGTGACTTCGGCGACCCGCAGTACGGCTTCAACCCGTCGGGCCGGAACGGCGCTGGGTACGACCCGATGAACAGCGTGCTGGAGGCTCTGGGGCACAGTCCGCAGGCGGCGACTGACTACTTCACGCCCCCCATGCAGGAGTACGCGGAGGACGGATCGCCGAAGGGCGGCCCGCAGGCCACGCTTGACGTCGACGGCTCCACCAACTACCTGGACTACCTGACCGACAAGGACTACCGGTCCTTCCCAGACATCACCGGCCACGCCCCGGACGACGTGACGAAGTCCGTGAACGACTTCCCGGACTCCCTGGGTCATGCCTTGGAAGCCGCCACGACCGGCCGTCCCGCCGGCGCCGACCCTTCGACGGGGCCGCTGGCGCACACCCCGGAGCAGGCCGCACTCGCTTCCCAGGTGATCAGCAAGTTCAGTGGTCCTGACGGCGGTGGCCTCCTCAACAGCGACGATGGAACCGCCCCCTACGCGGCCGCCGCCGACAGCCTGGGCCACATCGGAGCCGACTACATGAGCGACATCCAACGCGCGATCAGCAGCCAGAACGGTCTGCCCGTCCAGGGCACGAGTGCTGACCTGGACCCCGAGGCGACCAAGGAGTTCCTCTACCAGGTCAGTCAGGACCCTGACGCCTACGCGGCGCTCACCGGATCTCAACAGGCCTACACCTCGGCGGTCATCGACGCGGAGATCAAGGACCCGGGCGGCAGCGATGTCTCCCTTGCACAGCGCGTTGCCTCCGCTGCGCACCCAGGGGCCGAGGTCGCGGGCATCATGAGTGCGGCTCGCGCTCACGCCGTTCACGACACTCACGCCCATGGGGACGCCGACTACAACGAACGTGTCGACACCGCCAACAAGTGGGTCGGTCGCGGTCTGGGTCTGGCGACGGGTGCCATCAAGGTCCCCGTCGTCGGTGACGTAGCGGGCTGGGCGATCGAGGAAATTCAGGAGGACGTCGCCAAGAGGCTGTACCAGGACACCACCAATGAGGCACAGAGCGAAGCGGGCAGAAGCTACACCAACGGTGAGGTGGCGCTCCGCGAGGCGGTCCGTGCTGACATCGCCCGTTCCGGAGGGAGCGTGGACTTGCAGGACGCCGTGGGCCGAGAGGTCGATCAAAGTCACGCCGCCGGTGCAGAGTGGGGGGACCAGTACCATGGCTGACCGCCGCTCCAGCCGCCGTTCGGCCTGCATCGCGCTTTCTGTCGGCGCGCTTCTGCTCACGGCCTGTTCCAGCGAGAAGAAGCCCGAAGTCGCTTACACCTTGCCTGACACTTTGTGCGGAGCACCCGTCGGGAAGAAGACCATCGAGCCCCTCTTCCCGCCGGGGAGCAAGCTGACGAAAACCGGCGGCGCCCTCGACGACGGCAGGTACGCCTCGGGATGCGACTACGCGGTCGACAACCACAAGACACTTCTCGTCAGCAGCTTCTTCCACGAGGACAAACCAACCGCCCGTCAGATCGCCGAGAAGCGGGCCGCCGACTACGGCAGCGGAGACAAGAAGATCTCGCTTGGGACCTCCGGCGACATCGCCCTCTACTCCCGTGGTGCGGTGGCGGTGGCAGCGTGTCCCGGGTACTCGCCCCACGGGGGCGATCTGCCCAGAAAGAGCTTCTCAGTGGAGATATTGGCCTTCTACCCCAAGGACCTCTCCAAGTCGGCCAAGTCACTCACGCAGTTGGTGCAAGACCTCGTTCCGGTCGTGGCGAAGGCCAACGGCTGCTGATCGAGCAAAACGTCCTCCGCACTCGCCCAGCACTTTCGCCTGACAGCCCGTCAGCGCACCACGACCCCCACCTCCACCCCCACCCGCATCCCCCACCCCTCCATCACCCCGGCCCCCGCCTCCACCACATGCCGCGCCCGCAACCGCGGCAGACCCAACCGGCCCGGCTTCATCGTGTGGACGGCGATGACCCGGAGACGGCGGTCGAGGTAGGCGACGTCGATGGGGAAGCGCATGCGGAAGGTGTGGACGCTGCTCGCGGGGGAGAGGAGCAGCGCTCCCTCCACGGCGTCCCGGCCGAGCAGCCCCTTCGTGCGGGCCCGGTAGGACGTGGCGATCTCCAGGGGGACCCGCACCTCGCCGACGACCAGTTCTCCGTGTCCGTCCCGCCAGCGTCCCATGCCGCAGCCACCCCTCTCGGTACCGTGTGGGGCCATCCTCCATCCCAGCCCCGGGGCAGGTGACCGATGCGGAAGATCGTCCTGATGATGTCCGTTTCCCTCGACGGGTATTTCGAGGGCCCCGACCACGACATCAGCTGGCACCTGGTCGACGACGAACTCCACCAGCACATGAACGACCTCACCAGACGGATGGGCGGTGACCTGTGCGGGCGGGTCACCTTCGAGCTCATGGACGGCTACTGGCCCACGGCCGACACCGCCCCGGACGTCACCCCCGTGGAGGCGGAGTTCGCCCAGCTCTGGCGGGATCTGCCGAAGTACGTGTTCTCGCGCACCCTCGAACACGTCGACGACCCGAACGCCACGATCGTCCGGGAGGTCGTGCCCGAGGAGATCAGGAAGCTGAAGGAGCAGCCGGGCGGCGATCTGGTCGTCGGCGGTGCCGTGCTCGCGACCGAGTTCCTGCGCCACGGGCTCGTCGACGAGCTCCGTATCTACGTCCATCCCGTCCTCGTCGGGCGGGGCCGGCGCCTCTTCCCGTCCGCCGACACCCTCACCTCGCTCGACCTGGTGGAGACCCACACCTTCCGCAACGGCGTCGTACTGCTCCGGTACGAGGTGGCGGCGGGCGGCGGTACGCATCCGTAGGAGCCCGTAAAGAAGTTGTTCCCCACCTCCGGCGTGGGTAGGAAGGGCCCCATGACCCGACTCGGCGCCGTCTTCCGTCCCCAGCTTCCTCCTGAGCGGCTGCGGGCCCTCGCTCGCCTCGCGGACGAGGCCGGGCTCGAGGAACTCTGGCTCTGGGAGGACTGTTTCCTGGAGGGCGGGATCTCCACCGCCGCGGCCGCGCTCGCCTGGACCGAGCGGCTGCGTGTCGGTGTCGGACTGCTTCCCGTCCCGCTGCGCAACGTCGCCGTCACCGCGATGGAGGCGGCCTCCCTGCACCGGATGTTCCCGGGACGGCCGATCCTCGCCGTCGGACACGGCGTGCAGGACTGGATGGGCCAGGTCGGCGCCCGGGCCGAGTCGCCGCTCACCCTGCTGCGCGAGCATCTCGGCGCGCTGCGGGCCCTGTTGGGCGGGGAGCGCGTCACCACGCGGGGCCGGTACGTCTCCCTGGACGGCGTCGCCCTCGACTGGCCGCCGGACGGGCCCGTCGACGTCCTCACCGGGGCCACCGGACCGCGCACCCTGCGACTCGCCGGCCAGTCCGCTGACGGCACCGTCCTCACCGCCGGCACCCCGCCCGAGGGTGTCCGCCGGGCCCGCCGGCTCATCGACGAGGGGCGCCGGGAGGCGGGCCGCACCGGACAGCCGCACCAGGTCGTCGTCTACCTCCTCACCGCCACCGGGCCGGACGCGGCCGCCCGGCTCCACGCCGAACTCGCCCACGAGGGCCACGCCGACGTCCCCGACCTCGGTGTCGCCGGGGACGCGGGTGCCGTCGCGAAGGCCGTCGAGCGGCTCGTCGAGGCGGGCGCCGACACGGTCGTCCTCCAGCCGACAGCAGACGAGCCCGACCCAGAGGCCTTCATCCACTTCACCGCCCAGGAAGTCCGCCCCCTGCTTCCCTGACCGCCGGTACGCCTGACCCCGGCCCTTTGCTCCACCTCCACCTCACTTCCACCCCGCCCCAAAAATTAGGCAGCGCCCACCCCCGCCCCCCTGCCACGATCGACACCATGACCACCCACGGCACTCACACCTTCGAAGACCTCGTAGCCGAGGGAGCCGCCGTCCCCACCGACGGGTGGGACTTCTCGTGGTTCGAGGGGCGGGCCACCGAGGCCCGGCCGCCGTGGGGATACGCCCGCTCCCTGGCCGTACGGCTCACCCAGGCCACCGCCTCGCTCGACCTCCAGACCGGCGGCGGCGAGGTCCTGGCCTTCGCCCTCGGTCAGGGTTCCACCGCGGCCCACGCAGGGCCACCTCGAACCCCCCTCCTCGCCGCGGCCACCGAAGGCTGGCCCCCCAACGTCGCCAGAGCCACCGCCCTGCTCCGCCCCCACGGCATCGTGGTCGTCGCCACCCCCGAGGACGCCCCGCTGCCCTTCGCCGACGCCACCTTCGATCTGGTCAGCAGTCGGCACCCGGTCGAGCCGCAGTGGGCGGAGATCGCCCGGGTGCTCCAGCCCGGCGGCACCTACTTCGGCCAGCACGTCGGCCCGCGCAGCGTGTTCGAGCTCGTCGAGCACTTCCTCGGACCGCAGCCGCCGGAGCAGAGTTCCGACCGGCACCCCGACCGCGAGCGCGCGGCCGCCGAGGCGGCCGGACTGGAGATCGTGGACCTGCGTGCCGAGCGGCTGCGGATCGAGTTCCACGACATCGCCGCCGTCGTCCACTTCCTGCGCAAGGTGGTGTGGATGGTCCCCGGCTTCACCGTGGAGCAGTACGAGCCCCAACTCCGGTCCCTGCATGAGCGAATGGAGTCCGAGGGCCCCTTCGTCGCGCACAGCACCCGGCACCTCGTCGAGGCGCGCAGGCCGGCCAAGCTCAGCTAATCGCAAAAGTTAACAAAGGGTGCATACGGCTGCGTAACGTAGCGCACCCCACCCATCTACCCCAGATTTCCATGGTCTTCACGGGGTTTCCACATCGTTATCCCAGGCGGCTCGCATCTCGGCCACTTCTGACGTAAATTCAACACGAGGCAATTCGCGTCAGCAAAGCTGCGCGGTGGCACCGCGCAGAGGAGGGGGCTGCGCGGTGCCGCGCCCACTTCCCGGCGTCAAAAAAACGTTCCGACCCGGATTCACCCACGCGGGCGATGCCGTACGCCCCCATGATTCCGCCGTGTTTCGGCCACGAAACCCCCATGAACTGGGCTTCGACCACCCACCACGCCGTCGCCGAGCGACTGCGGAGAGTAGTTGTGGCACGCCGATGCACGCAGCATCACTTACGAAGGGTTATGGTGGAAACCCCCCCTCGGGCCGGTCCGTCTCCCCCCCACGGACCGGCCCGTTTTTTCATGACGAAGGAGGGGTGCCTGCCGGGAACGGGGGCACCGCATCCACATGGGGCGCGGGGGGCGACGCGACCGGCCGACGGCGACCCGCACTCGCCAACCAGGCGCAGCCACCCCCTTATTAGGCGCCCCTCAACCCCCGGTACCCTCGGACCGCGGGGACCGCATCCGCACGGAGGGGCGACAATCACGTGAACCTGCGCGACAAGCTGCGCGGCCTGCTCGTCAGGCTCTACGCACGCCGGGTGGAGGGCCACCTGGACCACGCCCAGGTGCCCAAGCACATCGGTGTCATCGTGGACGGCAGCCGGCGCTGGGCGAAGGCCGCCGGTTCCAGCCCGGTCGACGGCCACCGCGCCGGTGCCGAGAAGATCGAGGAGTTCCTCGGCTGGTGCTCCGAGACGGACGTCGAGGTCGTCACCCTCTGGCTGCTGTCGACGGACAACTTCAACCGCCCCCCGGAGGAGCTCGGCCCCCTCCTCGGCATCATCGAGGACGTCGTCCGCACCCTGGCCTCCGACGGCCGCTGGCGCGTCCACCACGTCGGCACCCCCGACCTGCTGCCCTCCCCGATGCAGACGGCGCTCAAGGAGGCGGAGGAGTCCACCGCCCACGTAGACGGAATACTCGTCAATGTCGCCATCGGCTACGGCGGCCGCCAGGAGATCGCCGACGCCGTACGGGCGATGCTGCTGGACGCGCAGGACAAGGGCACCTCGATGGAGGAGCTCGCGGAGGCCGTCGACATCGACATGATCGGCCGCCACCTCTACACCGGCGACCAGCCCGACCCCGACCTGGTGATCCGGACCAGCGGCGAACAGCGGCTGTCCGGATTCATGCTGTGGCAGACGGCCCACTCGGAGTACTACTTCTGTGAGGTCTTCTGGCCGGCCTTCCGCAAGGTCGACTTCCTGCGCGCCCTGCGCGACTACGCCGCCCGTCACCGGCGTTACGGCGGATGACCGGGCGCTCACAGGCAGCGCCCGTATACCCCGTCTGAGGCGGAAGTAACGAGGAGTTCACCAGCGCGCCGTCATGCGCACTGGCATGGCGGCGCATGTTCGAGGGCATAAGCCAAGCAGGTCGATGCCCGAACCACGGGTGTCGGATCTCAGCGGACGGCACGGGGCCGTCCGCCCGGGAGGCCCTTTGCACCAGCCTTACCGTGCGGTTGCGGCACGGAAGAAGCAGTGGAGGGCCGGTTCCCGGCCCGTGCAAACGGGCCGTCGACCGGTCCAGCTCCACTCCGTCGCTCCCCGACCTCATCCGAGGGGGTACGTCCTTCCGTGGTGACCAGCACAAAGCGCCGTCTTCCTGACCGGCGCACCTATGTTCTCGACACCAGCGTCCTGCTGGCCGACCCGAACGCCCTGAGCCGCTTCGACGAGCACGAGGTCGTGCTCCCGATCGTCGTGGTCACGGAGCTGGAGGCCAAGCGGCACCATCCCGAACTCGGCTACTTCGCCCGGCAGGCCCTGCGCCTGCTCGACGAGTTCCGGGTGCGGTACGGCCGTCTCGACGCCCCCATCCCGATCGGGGAGCTGGGCGGGACCGTCCGTGTCGAGCTCAATCACTCGGACCCCAGTGTGCTGCCCAGCGGCTACCGCCTGGGGGACAACGACTCCCGCATCCTCGCGGTCGCCCGCAATCTGCAGGCCGAGGGGTTCGACGTCACCGTGGTGTCGAAGGACCTCCCGCTCAGGATCAAGGCGTCCTCGGTCGGACTCCTGGCCGAGGAGTACCGCGCCGAGCTCGCCATCACGGGCTCCTCCGGCTGGACCGGGATGTCCGAACTGACGCTGCCCGGCGAGCAGGTGGACATCCTCTTCGAGGAGGGGCACGTGTATGTGCCCGAGGCCTCGGAGCTGCCGGTGCACACCGGTCTGACCATCCACTCGGAGCGCGGCAAGGCGCTGGGCCGGGTCACGCCGGACGGCAACGTCCGTCTGGTGCGCGGCGACCGGGAGGCGTTCGGCATCAAGGGGCGCAGCGCGGAGCAGCGGATCGCGCTGGACATGCTCCTCGACCCGGACATCGGGATCGTGTCGATGGGCGGCCGGGCCGGCACCGGAAAGTCGGCGCTCGCGCTGTGCGCGGGTCTGGAGGCGGTACTGGAGCGCCGCCAGCACCAGAAGGTCATGGTCTTCCGTCCGCTGTACGCGGTCGGCGGCCAGGAGCTGGGCTATCTGCCGGGCTCCGAGTCGGAGAAGATGAGCCCCTGGGCGCAGGCGGTCTTCGACACGCTGTCCGCGGTCGCCGGCCGCGAGGTCATCGAGGAGGTCACCGCGCGCGGGATGCTCGAGGTCCTGCCCCTCACCCACATCCGCGGTCGCTCGCTGCACGACGCGTTCGTGATCGTGGACGAGGCGCAGTCCCTGGAGCGGAACGTCCTGCTGACCGTTCTGTCCCGAATCGGCGCCAATTCACGGGTGGTTCTCACCCATGACGTGGCACAGAGGGACAATCTTCGCGTCGGTCGCTACGACGGTGTCGTCGCCGTGGTGGAGAAGCTGAAGGGACACCCGCTCTTCGCGCATGTGACGCTGACGAGGTCCGAGAGGTCCCAGATCGCGGCGCTTGTGACCGAAATGCTGGAGGACGGCCAAATCTGAGGTAATACTCGCCCGTTGGCGCCGTCCGGAAAGGCCAAGAGCCTAGCCGGGCGGCGTCTTCGTGTGTCGGCGTTTCATGAAATCCCTGGGGTCAAACGGGATGTGAGCTTTCACACGCAACTCAGAATTGCCACCCGGCGTCCGGTTACGGCAGAGTCTCGGTTCTGTCAGGCCCCGCATACGGCACACCTGTACCCCCAGCGGTACGGCACCACAACAGCACCACGATCAACTCCATATCGTCCGCCGTATGCCGCCCGCGCACCACGCGGCGCTCCCCGCAAGGGAGTTGCCCACCGGGCCCGTGCCTCCCGTGACCCCGTTAGTTGGGAGGCCAGTGTCCAGGGGCACGATTGCGTCCGCCAGGGTCACCGAAGCGGGCGATGCTGGAAGGAAACCGTGTGAGCCCGATTTCGGTCCGGGGATTCGCAGTGGCCTCGGCCACCGCGGTCACCGCTGTAGGTAGCGTGGTGGGAGTCGCCTCCGGCGCCTCCGGCAGTGTCGCGCAGCTGAACGACGCCGAGGCGACGGCAGCCGACACGACGACGCTCCTGGCGGACATCCCCGCGGGTGAGCAGGCTCAGGTGCAGACCGCGTCCCTCACGCAGCAGGCCGACTACCAGGCCATCGCCGCGGACGCCGGCGCCAAGAAGATCGCTGAGGAGTCGGCCCGCAAGGCCGCCGCCAAGTCCGCGATCGAGAAGAAGGAAGCCGCCGAGCAGGCGGCCAAGGAAGCCAAGGAGCGCGCCGAGGCCAAGGAGAAGGCCAGCCGCAGCGCCTCCAGCTTCCCGGTGCAGAGCTCGTACACCGTCGCGCAGATCCAGTCGATGGCTGCCTCGATGGTGCCGAGCGGGCAGTTCCAGTGCTTCAGCAACATCGTGGACCACGAGTCCAGCTGGAACTACCGGGCCGTCAACGCCTCCTCCGGCGCCTACGGTCTCTTCCAGGCCCTGCCGGGCTCCAAGATGTCGTCGGTCGGTGCCGACTGGCAGACCAACCCGGCCACCCAGATCAAGTGGGGCCTCAACTACATGGACAGCCGGTACGGCAGCCCCTGCGAGGCCTGGTCGTTCTGGCAGGCCAACCACTGGTACTAGGCCCCAGCCGTGAGCCGGAACTCCGCGCGTGGATTCGCCGTGGTCTCGGCCACGGCGGTCACCACTGTCGGTGCCGTCATGGGCGTCGCCCAGGCCGGCACCGCACACTCCACCGACGACGCGCAGTCGTCCGCCGGTGACGCGACGCTGCTCGCGGACATACCCGTAGGCGAACAGGCCCCGGTCCAGGCGGCCCCGCTGGCCCGGCAGGCCGAGACCCAGGCCGTCGCCGCGGACGCCGTCGCCAGGAAGTCGGCGGAGGAATCCGCCCGCGAGCAGGCGGCGAAGGACGCGCGGGCCAAGCGCGCGGCCGCCGAGGAGAAGGCGAAGAAGGAGCGGGAAGCCAAGGGCATCTTCCCCCTCCAGTCCTCGTACACCGTCGCCGAGGTCCAGGCCATGGCCCGCCAGATCGTGCCCAGCGGGCAGTTCCAGTGCTTCAGCAACATCGTGAACCACGAGTCCACCTGGAACTACCTGGCCGTCAACGCCGCCTCGGGCGCCTACGGCCTCGTCCAGGCCCTGCCCGGCAACAAGATGGCCTCCGCCGGCGCCGACTGGCGGATTAACCCGGCCACCCAGATCAAGTGGGGCCTGAACTACATGAACGGCCGGTACGGCAGCCCCTGTGGCGCCTGGTCGTACTGGCAGGCCCACGGCAACTACTGATCGCGGGCCACGCCCGCCGCTCAACCCCGTGCAGCCCCTCCCCGTCCTAGGGGGAGGGGCTGCTGCCCTGTACGGTCGGACCGGAAGACTCCTCGGGGGAGTGGTGGGGAGAGACGGGGGAAGAGGACGGATCATGTCGCGAGTGCCAGGGTGGATCGGCCGGGTCGGTGCCCGGCTGACCGATGTGGGTGAGCGGTTGGACGAGCGCCGCGCCGAGGTCGCCCGGGAGGAGGCCGAGGACCGCTCGGCCGTGCCGTCCGTGCGCAAGCCGAAGAGGCCCGTGGGTGCCGCGTCCCGCGAGCCGGTCGTGCTGGTGCCGCGCCCCGACCCCGCGCAGGCCGTGCCGTGGGGTGTCCGGGTCGCCGCGGAGGCCGGCTGGCGGCTCCTGATCCTCGCGGGCACCGTGTGGGTGCTGATGCGGATCATCAGCTCCGTCCAGCTCGTCGTGTTCGCCTTCGTGGTGGCCCTGCTCATCACCGCGCTGCTCCAGCCGACCGTGGCCCGGCTCAGGCGCCACGGCGTGCCGCGCGGCCCGGCCACCGCGCTCACCGCGATCCTCGGGTTCGTCGTCATCGGCCTGATGGGCTGGTTCGTGACCTGGCAGGTCATGGAGAACATCGACAACCTCTCCGACCAGATCCAGAGCGGCATCGACGACCTGCGCAACTGGCTGCTGAAGAGCCCCTTCCACGTCACCGACAAGCAGATCAACCAGATCGCCAAGAACCTGCGGGAGGCGGTCGGCGCCAACACCGACCAGATCACCTCCGCGGGCCTGGAAGGCGTCCAGGTCGTCGTCGAGGCGCTCACCGGCATCCTGCTGACCTTCTTCTCCACCCTCTTCCTGCTCTACGACGGCCGCCGCATCTGGGAGTGGACGCTGAAGCTGGTCCCCGCGGCCGCCCGTCCCGCCGTGGCCGGCGCCGGCCCGCGCGCCTGGCGCACGCTGACCGCCTACGTCCGCGGCACGGTCCTGGTGGCGCTCATCGACGCCGTCTTCATCGGCATCGGCATCTACTTCCTCAAGGTGCCCATGGCGGTGCCGCTGGCCGTCTTCATCTTCCTGTTCTCCTTCATCCCGCTGGTCGGCGCGGTCGCCTCCGGCGCGCTGGCGGTACTGGTCGCGCTGGTCACCCAGGGCGTGTTCACCGCGGTGATGACGCTCGCGGTGGTCCTCGCCGTCCAGCAGATCGAGGGCCACATCCTCCAGCCGTTCATCCTCGGCCGCGCGGTCCGCGTGCACCCCCTCGCGGTCGTCCTCACGGTCGCCACCGGCGGCATGGTGGCCGGCATCGGCGGCGCGGTGGTGGCCGTACCGCTGGTGGCGGTGACGAACACGGTGGTGAGCTACCTCAAGGCGTACGCCGAGGACCAGTCGCCGCCGGACGCTCCGGACGCCCCGGACGCCGAGGACGAGGACGGTCGGCCGAGCGGGCACGAGGACGAGGGCGGCCGGCATGACGACGGCGAGCCCGCTGCCGTAGCAGACGGGGAGGGGCCGGCGGACCCGCCTCCGGGTCCCGAAAAACCTCCTTCGGATTCGGTCAAATGAGCGCCGAACGCACTGCTTTGAACACTCCGCCGAACTCAACTTCCGTCAACTAAAGGCAGCTCGGAAAACTCCCGTCCGGAATATGCGCCCGGACTGATACACATTCCCTCCTCAGCGCTACGCGTCAGGCGTATGTGCGAGGCGGCGGGGGGTGTGATGTCGGGCCACGAACACCTGGCTCAGGCCCTGGCCGAGTGCGGCCGCGACGGCTACACCGGGGAGCTGCGGGTCCACGGCACACCCGGCGGCACCTTCCACTTCGGGGACGGCCGGGTGGTCGCCGTGGAGACCCCCGGCGCCCCGGGCCCCGAGGCACTGCTGCTGCGCTCCGGCCGGGTCAGCGGCGAGCAGTGGGCCGAGCTGGTGCGGGAGTCGGGGGGCTCACGCTGGCCGGCGACCGCGCTCATCGCGCACGGCTACGCGGGCGCCGCACAGCTCAGGGTGGTGTGCGCGCTGGCGCTGCACGACGCCGCCTTCGCGATGGCCGCCGGCCGGGTGGACGGCTGCGAACGCGTCGCCTCCGCCGAGCTGTTCGCGCAGGTCCCGCTGGGTGAGCCACCCCTGCGCCTGCTTCAGGACGCGACCCGCAGGCTCAGCGCCCTGGCCGGTCTGCCGCACCCCGTGCACCCCGACCGGGAACGGCCCGTGCCCGCAGGCACCGGGCCCGGATCAACGGCGCTCCAGCGCGAGCTGCTCACCCACGCCGACGGCCGCTGCACGGCCCGCGATCTCGCCTTCCGGGTGGGGCGCGGGGTCTACACCGTCGCGGTCGAGGTCGCCCGGATGCTCGACGAAGGGCTCCTGGTGTGCACCGCGGCACCGGTGCCCCTTCCGGTCCGCACGCTGCCCGACGGCCATGCGCTTCAGCCGCGCAAGCCCTCGCAGGCAGAGCCGCCCCCGCCCCCGGCGTACGGCGATCTGCCCCGCCGTAAACCAGGAAGCTTTTTCCGGCTCCGGAATGGAACAGCGAATGGAACAGCGAAATGACACTGCCGATCAGATGTGAACAGAATCAGGGGAGTTGAGTCAATGGATCACCAAGCCCTGGCGCTCGAAATGCGCGGTCTGCGCGAACAGGTCACCGGAATCACCGACACCGCGGTCGCCGCCGCGGACGGGCTGCTCATCGCCGCCGACACCGCCGACTCGATCGACCCGGAGGGCCTCGCCGCACTCGCCGCGGCCGGGCTCGGCCTCGCCCGCCGCACCGCCGGGGCGACCGACCGCGGCGCGCTGCGCCGGACGGTGACCTACGGCAGCCACGGCTGCGCCGCCTTCTACGCCGTCGGCGACACCGCCCTGATGGTCGTGCTCGGCGACGAGGGGATGGACCTGGAGCAGCTGCACCGGGCGACCCAGCCGGCCCTCCACCGGATCGGCTCGATCCTCACCGACACGGCGAGCGACAAAGCATCAGAAGGAGTCTGAAGGGATGGGGACGAAGCGTATGACCTCAGGTTTCTCCGACCAGGTGATGGGCCTGGTCAAGTCCCTGCGCACGGACGCCCCCGACTGCGTCGCGTCCGGCGTGGTCGACATGTCCACCGGCATGCTGCTGTCGTACGAGACCGTCGAGAACCACCCGCCGGAGGTCCTCGACCTCCTGGCGGGGGCGACTCTCGACCTGTTCCAGGGCCGTACGGTCGTGATGATCGAGGACGTCTTCAAGGAGCGTCGCGGGATCAGCAACGACAACCACTTCTTCCAGGAGATCCTGGTCAACAGCGAGAACCTCACGCACCTGTTCGTGCGGCTGGTCGAACAGCAGGACGTCGTGGCCGTCGTGGTGTGCCGCAAGTCGGTCAACGTCGGCATGCTGTTCGCCCAGGTCCGGCGGGTGGTGAAGGAGTACAGCCTCTGACCCGGCCGCTGACCGGGACACCCGGCTGCGGGCGGTCACTCCGTCCGCAGCCCGTCCGGCCGCATCAGCCTGAGCAGCGGCGGCAGGCTCAGCAGAGTCACCACGACGACCACCGCGGCCCCCGCGCCGGTCATCGACAGCACGCTCAACCAGTCCACCCGCACCGCGGTGCTCGTCATCTTCAGCAGGACCACGCCCAGCGTCAGTCCCACCGCCGAGGCCAGCAGCAGACCGAGCCCGACCGGGATCGCCGTCTGCCACAGCACCGACAGGCTCAGGGTGCGCCGCTTGGTGCCGAAGGCGATCAGCGCCGACAGCAGCTTCTTGCGCTCGCGCAGCTGCTCCAGCTGGGAGACCAGCAGGCTCGCCCCGATCAGTGCGAGGACACAGACGGCGCCCACGAACAGGCCGGTGCGGATGGAGGAGTACTCGTCGTTGCGCTTTTCGGACACCCAGGTCATGGGCTCCTCGTGCGGGTCGATCCGGGCGGCCGTGTTGCGGACGTACTCGCGTGCGTCCGGCACCGAGTCGTCCAGCCGCAGGTAGATCTCTCCGCGCACACCCGCCGCGGCCGTCGCCGGGAAGGCGGACGGGGTGACCAGGATGCCGCCGCGCCGGTAGCCGGTCGGGTCGTCGATGGACTCCGCCTGCTTGACGCCCTGCGGAACCTTCCAGGTGACCGAGGTGGGCTTCTCCGCGTCCACGGAGGTGTCGAAGTACAGCGTCCGGCCGGGCCGGGCCGCCACCGTCGACTCGTCGTCGGCGTTCTCGCTCGCGGAGGCGCTGTCGCCCCGCCTCGGCGCCACATGGGAGGCGAAGACGTCGCCGTCGCGGCAGGAGGGCAGCTTGGCCACCTGACGCAGGGACGCGCAGTCGGCCACGGTCACCCGGGCCCAGTTCGCGTTCTCGCCCGGTCCGTCGTTGGCGTAGCCCTCGTTGAACGCGTACGCGTGCCGGACTCCCTTGGTCTCGGCCAGTTCCTTCGCGGTCGCCGCGAGCGACTTCCCCTTGGGGACGCTCACCTGCATCTGCGCCCGCGAGAGGTCGTACGTGGTCTCCTTGGTGTAGTCGCTCGACGTGCCCGCGAAGAGCATCTGGAGCGCGATCGCACCGGCCACCGCCACCGCGATGCCGTTGACCATCCGGGCCGCCGTGCCGCTGCTCAACTGGAGCCTGCGTACGGCCAGTTGCCAGGACACCGCGCCGGCGCCCAGCCGGGCCACGACCGCCTCGACGATCCACGGCAGCAGCGCGGTCACGCCGACCAGGAGCGAGATCACCCCGCCGGTGACGAGGTACTGGTTGAAGTCGCCGCCGTCACGGCCCTGTCCGACCATCGGGTAGAGCATCCCCAGCCCGGCCAGCGGCAGCAGCAGCCGCCACCACAGCCGGCGCCGCGCGGGCTTCGCCGTACGCACCACACCGAGCGGCTCGATCACCACACCCCGCAGGGCGAGCAGCGTCACCAGCACGGCCGCCGCGGGCACCGCGAACGCGACCAGCAGGGCCAGCAGCGGCGAGGGGTTGAGGTAGCTCGGGAACACGCTCTGCCCGAACACCTCGATGGAGCCCGCCACTTCACGGCCGATCAGGAAGAACACCGTGCCGAGGACCAGGCCGAGCACCGCGCCCGCCAGCGCCTCGCCGGCGGCGATCCGCCGGGTCGAGCGGCCGTCGGCGCCCACCAGCCGCAGGGCCGCCAGCCGCCGGTCGCGCCGTTCGCCGCCGAAGCGGACGGCCGCGGTGATGAACACGGCGACCGGCATCAGCAGCACCACGAAGACGACCAGGACCAGCAGCACCAGCACCGGGTCGGAGCCCGAGTCGCTCGGGTACGGGGTGCCGTACCGGTCGATCCGGGTGATGCCGACGTTCTGGAGGCCATGGGCTCCGAGTCCCTCGGCCCCGCGGTAGAAGGCGAGTTCGTGGGAGCCGATCAGGCCGCTCTCGGCGATCGTCCCGGCGATCGGGTTCGGCAGCCGCTCCCGCAGGAGCTTGCCGTCGGGGGACTCCAGCAGCTTCTTCAACGCGGGGGAGACGACCATCTCGCCGACCGCGGGGAACTTGTCGACCCCCGGCGGCAGGGGCGCCTTCGGCCCCTCGGGCTCCAGGTCCCGGCCGCGGACCTCGGTGTCCCGGAAGGTGGTCGACGCGTTCGCCGACAGCAGGGTGTTGTCGGCCTTCTTCAGCTCTTTCTGCCCGTAATTGGTGTCCGCGCGGGCGTCGCCCCGCTCGTGCCGGACCGTCAGGGCGTTCGGCAGCGCGGTGGTCAGCAGCAGCAGCGCCACCCCCAGTCCGACGCCGACCGCGGTCAGCAGCGCCCGGACCCATCCCTCGCGTCCGCCCGCGAAGGCGAACCGAACCCCCATGGCGAGGTCTCGCCACCACTGCTGGAGATTCATACGACCCGCTCCATGTCCCGGGACTTGCCGTCCCGTACGACGATCTCGCGGTCCGAGTAGGCGGCGACCCGTGCCTCGTGCGTGACGAGGACGACGGCCGCGTTGGTGGACCGGGCGGCCTCGGTGAGCAGTTCCATGACCCGCTCCCCGTTGAGGGAGTCGAGGGCGCCGGTCGGCTCGTCCGCGAACAGTACCCGCGGGTTGGTCACCAGGGACCGGGCCACGGCCACCCGCTGCCCCTGACCGCCGGACACCTCACCGGGTCGCTTCTTGCGGAGGTCGTCGACCTCCAGGCGCTCCATCCAGCCGAGCGCGGCCTTCTCGGCCTCCTTGCGGGAGATGCCGTTCAGCCGCAGCGGCAGCGCCACGTTCTCCACACAGGTCAGTTCGGGCACCAGTTGCCCGAACTGGAAGACGAACCCGAACTCGGAGCGCCGGAGCGCACTGCGCTCGGCGTCGTTCATGGTGGCCATCTCGCGGCCGTTGTAGAGGATCGAGCCCGAGTCGGGGGTGACGATCCCGGCGAGACAGTGCAGCAGGGTCGACTTGCCGGACCCGGAGGGGCCCATGACGGCGACGACCTCGCCGGGGTGGATGGAGAACTCGGCGCCGTCGAGCGCGACGGTCGGGCCGTACGCCTTGTGCAGCGCGTCGGCGACGAGCAGGGAACCGGCCGGGGTCACTTGACCACCACCTCCGCGAGCTTCTCGAGACGCGCGGCGGTCAGCTCCAGCCAGCGCAGGTCGGCTTCCAGGTGGAACAGGGCGTGGTCGCAGATCAGCTGGTCCGCGAGGTCGCCCCGGCGCTTGCGGTCCGTGAGGATGCGCATCATCCGCAGGTGCTCGGCGCGCTGGGTGTCGAGGATCTCGGCCGCGTCGCGGTGGGTGAGCAGCGCGAGAACGATCTTGGTGTAGAGCGTGGACTGGAGGTACGGCTCCGGCTTCTCGGGCGTCGCCAGCCACGTCTGCACGTCGGTGATCCCGGCGTCCGTGATGGCGTACCGCTTGCGCTCGGGGCCGCCGCCGGGCTCGATGCCGTCGACTTCGACGAGCCCGTTCTTCAGCAGGCGGGACATCGTCGAGTAGACCTGGCCGTAGTGCAGCGGCCGGTCGTGACCGAACTTCTCGTCGAAGGCCCGCTTGAGGTCGTAACCGTGGCGGGGGCCCGACTCCAGGAGCCCTAGAAGGGTGTGACCGATGGACATGGGGAGGACTGTACATGCGGTGTATACCCAGCATGTATACGCGGAGTGTGTAGAGGGGTTTCAGGGGGTGAGCAGCCGCAGGTGGGGGCCGATTGTCACGGTTCTGCTACCGCAGGCCCTACGTGTCCTCGGAGCCCTTGGGCGGCCGTCCCCGGCGCGGCAGCGGTCCGGTGTCACCCGGCAGCCGGCCGGCCTCCTTCAGGGCCCTGCGCAACAGGAACTCGATCTGCGCGTTCGCCGACCGCAGCTCGTCCCCGGCCCACCGCGCCAGCGCCTCGTACACCGACGGGTCCAGCCTCAGCAGCACCTGCTTGCGCTGCTGAGGCCGCCGCTCGGGGGAGCCCCCCTCGGAAGGTGCCGTCACTGGTAGAGCGTCCCGGTGTTCAGGACCGGCTGCGGGGCCCGGTCTCCGCACAGCACCACCATCAGGTTGGACACCATCGCCGCCTTGCGCTCCTCGTCCAGCTCGACGATGTCCCGCTCGGTGATCCGGGCGAGCGCCTCCTCGACCATGCCGACCGCGCCCTCCACGATCTGGCGCCGGGCCGCGACGACCGCCCCGGCCTGCTGCCGCTGGAGCATCGCCGAGGCGATCTCGGGCGCGTAGGCGAGGTGCGTGAAGCGGGACTCGATGATCTGGACGCCCGCCGTCTCCACGCGCGCGTGCAGCTCGGTGGCGAGCTTCTGGGTGATCTCGTCGGCGTTGCCGCGCAGCGAGAGCCCTTCCTCGTCGTGGGCGTCGTAGGGGTACTCGATCGCGATGTGCCGTACGGCCGTCTCGGTCTGGGTGGCGACGAACTTCACGAAGTTGTCCACCTCGAAGGTGGCCTGCGCGGTGTCCTCGACCTTCCACACCACGACCGCGGCCAGCTCGATCGGGTTGCCGTAGGCGTCGTTGACCTTGAGGACGGCGGTCTCGTGGTTGCGGACCCGGGTGGAGACCTTGGTGCGGGAGGTGAAGGGGTTCACCCAGCGCAGGCCGTCCTGCCGGATCGTGCCCTTGTAGCGGCCGAAGAGCTGGACGACCCGGGCCTCGCCCGGCGCGACCGTGTTCAGCCCGCGCAGCGAGATCAGCGCGGCGACCAGGACCAGCGCCCCGCCGACCGCGAAGCCGGGGCTCTCCCCGCTCGCGGCGAACAGGAAGACGGCGACCAGCAGTCCGAGCAGCCCCAGCAGCAGCGCGAGCGCGCCGCCGATGCTGTGCGCGGCGACCTCCCGCACCCGCGGGGCGGGCATGTCGGGTGCGTCCGCGGCGGGCGCGGAATCGTGTGCGGACATGGAGGGTCCCCCGTTTCGTGAACTATCTCGCTGATAACTAAGTGATATCACATTACCCCGTCTCGGCAACCTTGAAGCCCTTTCGGAGGTCTGGTTCCGAGGAGGCGGGTGCTGATTCTCACGCCCCTGCGAGACCGGATCGAATGCGCTGTGTCATATAGACCGGTGTTAGCTTTCTGAGCTGACCTGAGCCACGAACCTGTGTGGCCGCCGATGAGGAAGCGGAGCGAGTCGACCCATGGGACGAGCGGAAGAGAGAAGAGCACGTCAGCGCGGTGGCCGCCGCGCGGCGCCGCCCACGCGCTCGTCCGGGACGCCGAGCGAGGGCATCGCGACCGGCGGCAGGGCCGCGGCCCGCAAGGCGGCCGCCCGCGGTAAGAAGGGCGCGAAGAACGGTAAGAGCGGCATACGCCGGCTCTTCACCTGGAAGAAGATGCTCGGCACGTTCTTCGCCCTCTGCCTGCTCGGCATCGGCGCCTTCGTCGTGATGTACCTCATGATCGACATTCCCAAGGGCAACGCGGCCGCGCAGGAACAGAGCAACATCTACAAGTACAGCGACGGCTCGGTCATGGCCCGCGAGGGCGACACCAACCGCGAGATCGTCGACCTCTCCGAAGTGCCCAAGCCGGTCCAGCGCACCTTCGTGGCCGCGGAGAACAAGACCTTCTACACGGACGCCGGCATCGACCTCAAGGGCACCGCCCGAGGTCTGCTCAACACGCTGTCCGGCAAGGGCAAGCAGGGTGGCTCCACGATCACCCAGCAGTACGTCAAGAACTACTACCTCGACCAGGACCAGACCGTCACGCGCAAGCTCAAGGAACTGGTCATCTCGCTGAAGGTGGACCGGGAGAAGTCCAAGGACTACATCCTCGCCGGATACATCAACACCAGCTACTACGGTCGAGGCGCCTACGGCATCCAGGCCGCCGCCCAGGACTACTACCGCGTCGACGCCAGCAAGCTCAGCGTCGCGCAGGGCGCCTACCTCGCCGCACTGCTCCAGGCACCGAGCCAGTACGACTGGGCGGTCGCCACTCCCACCGGCAAGAAGCTCGTGCAGGCGCGCTGGAACTACGTCCTGAACAACATGGTCAAGCAGGGCTGGCTGAACCAGAGCGAGCGCGCCAAGATGACGTTCCCGGTGCCCAAGGAGCCCAAGGCCGACCCGGGCCTCGAAGGCCAGAAGGGCTACTTCATCAAGCTGGCCAAGCAGCAGCTCGAGAAGCAGCTGATGGCCAAGGAGAACATCACCCAGGACGAGGCGGAGGCCCGCGTCGAGAACTCCGGGTGGACCTTCACCCTGAACATCGACAAGAAGAAGCAGGCCCAGCTGGAGAAGGCGGTCAAGGACCAGCTGACCAAGCAGCTGGACCCGAAGAAGCGCAAGGTCGACCGAAACGTCCAGGCCGGTGCGGCCTCCGTCGACCCCAAGACGGGGAAGATCGTCGCCCTGTACGGCGGCACCGACTACACCAAGCACTTCTACAGCAACGCCAACCGCACCGACTACCAGCCCGCCTCGACCTTCAAGCCGGTGATCCTCGCCGCCGCCCTGGAGAACAACTCCCAGACGCAGGGCGGCAAGACCATCGGCGCCAACACCGTCTACGACGGCACCAGCAAGCGCCAGGTCGTGGACAGCAACGGCGACAAGGTCGGGTTCGCCCCCGAGAACGAGGACGACCACGACTACGGCAAGCAGGTCACCGTCCAGACGGCGATGAACCAGTCCATCAACTCCGTCTTCGCGCAGATGGGCGTCGACGTCGGCATGGACAAGGTGCTGGAGACGGCCACCAAGCTCGGCATGGACACCGGCAAGCTCAAGCCGCTGCCCGCCTACACCCTGGGCACCATGGGCGCGAGCCCGATCCAGATGGCCGGCGTCTACGCCACCCTCGACAACCACGGCAAGCAGGTCACGCCGACCATCATCAAGTCGGCCGAGCAGGGCGGCACCGAGTTCCAGATGCCCGACCCGATCGGCGAGCAGGTCATCAGCCGGGAGGCCGCCGACACGGTCACCTCGGTGCTGACCGGCGTGGTCAACGACGGTACGGCTCAGCAGTCCGTGCAGCAGAACCCGACCCGCGACGGCCGCAAGGTCGCCGGCAAGACCGGAACCTCCGACGACAACAAGTCGGCCTGGTTCACCGGCTACACCCCGGACCTCGTCACCTCGGTCGGACTGTTCGGCGAGGACTACAAGACCAAGGCGCAGGCCAAGATGTACGGCGTGGGCGGCGAACCCCGGGTCAACGGTGGTGGCTTCCCGGCGGAGATCTGGGCCGAGTACACCTTCGGCGTCGCCGGCAAGAACACCAAGTTCGACCTGGACACCGACCAGGGCGCCGCCGTCCAGCCCACCTGGACGCCGAGTCCCTCGGCCACCCCGTCCAGCACCCCGTCGTCGACCCCGACCACGCAGAAGCCGTCTCAGACCCCGTCCCAGACGCCGACGACGACCCCGCCGACGACTCCGCAGAACACCCCGACGACGAGCCCGCCGATCTCGGTACCGCCGACCACACCGCAGAACAGCACGACACCACCGGCGAACCCGTTCGACCCGACCGGCGACCAGTAGCGACCGACGAAGAGGGGGCGCCCGGCCTGTGCCGGGCGCCCCCTCTTCGTCGTTCCGGGCCTAGCCCCGGTTCAGCTCGAACCAGACCACCTTGCCGGTGCTCAGCCGGGTGGCGCCCCAGCGCCGGGCGAGCCGGTTCACCAGGTAGAGACCCCGGCCGCCCTCGTCCGTCGCCCGGGCCTGCCGCAGCCGGGGCAGCTGGGGCACGTCGTCGCCGACCTCGCAGCGCAGCACGTCGGTCCGCAGCAGCCGCAGCGTCACCGGACGGGTCGCGTACCGCACCGCATTGGTGACGACCTCACTCACCAGCAGCTCCACTGAGTCGGTGAGATCCTCCATCCCCCACCGGGACAGCGCCCGCCGCGCGAGCCGCCGCGCCCGCCCGGGAGCCGCGTCCTCCGGCTCCAGGAACCAGTACGCCACATCGCTCGGCGCGATCCCGTCGAAGCGGGCCGCGAGCAGCGCGATGTCGTCGTCCCGGTCGCCGGGACCGAGCATGTCCAGCACCTCGTCGCACAGCGCCTCCAGCGGCGGCGGATGGTCCGGCCCGGTCAGCTGCGCGGTCGCGGCCAGCTTCTCCCGCAGCTGCTCTATGCCGGTCCACACGTCCCGCAGGCGCGACTCCACGAGTCCGTCGGTGTACAGCAGCAGCGTGGCCCCGGCGGGCGCGTCCAGCTCCACGGCCTCGAAGTCGACGCCCCCGACACCGATCGGCGCGCCCGGCGGCACCCGGAGCACCTCCGCGCGGCCGCCCAGATGCAGCAGCACCGGCGGCGGATGACCGGCGTTGGCGATGGTGATCCGGTGCGAGACCGGGTCGTAGACGGCGTAGAGGCAGGTCGCCATGCGGTCCGTACCGAGCCGCTGGGCCTGTTCGTCGAGGTGGTGCAGCACCTCCTGCGGGGGCAGGTCGAGTCCGGCCAGCGTCTGCGCGGTGGTCCGCAGCTGGCCCATGATCGCCGCCGACGTCATGGAGTGCCCCATGACGTCCCCCACGACCAGCGCGACCCGGCTGCCCGGCAGCGGGATCGCGTCGTACCAGTCGCCGCCCACCCGGGCCGTCTCGGCGGCCGGCAGATAACGCGAGGCCAGCCGCACGCCCGTCGGGCGCGGGAGCGTCTCCGGGAGCATGGTGCGCTGGAGCTCGTCGGCGATGTACGCCTCACGGCCGTACAGCACCGCCTTGTCGATGCCCAGCGCGCTGTGCGTGGCGAGCTGGGCGGCGACCAGGAGGTCGTCCGGGTCGAAGGGGATGCGGTCCGGGCGGCGCAGGAACATCGCGGCACCGATGACCCGGCGCCGGCCGCGCAGCGGGGCGAGGATCGCGCGACGGCCCGACGGGACGGCGAACTCGCAGCCCTCGCCGAGCAGTTCCGGCAGCGCGGCATGGGCCGCCGGGGTGTCCGTGAAGACCGGACGCACCCCGCGCAGCACCTCGGCGAGCGCGCTGCCCGGCTGGACCTCGCACAGCTCGGTGCCGAGCGCGTCCAGTTCGGACGGGTTCTCCGGCACCGGCACCGGCAGGATGCCGTCCTCCAGGTCCCGCTCCTGCTGCGGGATCCGGTCGCTGCGCCGCAGCCGGAGCACGAGGGGACCCGTGGGCCGCTCGTCGCCCACCGGCAGCGGGTCGCGCAGATAGACGAGGATCGCGTCCGAGAAGGTCGGCACGGTCGCCCGGCACAGCCCCATCACGATCTCGTCCAGGTCGATGCCCCGGGCGATCCGGCGCGTGGCCGCGCCCACGAAGCGCAGCCGGTCGCCGTCCCGCCGCATCGGAGTGGGCCGGCCCGGGGGCAGCCCCTGTCCGGTACGGCGTTCGTCGCCGCTCTGCGGCCGGTCGTCCTCGCCGCCCGGCTGGACCGGGACGGACTCGGAGACGGGCCGCGGGCGGTGCGTGTCCTGCTCGGCGGTGGCCGGCTGGGAGTGCTCGGGGCCGGTACCGGCCGGGTTCATGCCCTTGTCCTTGTTGTTGCCGGTCTTGCCGGTCTTGCCGGTCTTGCCGGTCGAGCCGGTCCTGCTGTTGCTGCCCTGGAGGACGGGGGCCGCTTCCGGGGCGGGGTCACCGGAGCGGGCCTGGACGGGTAAAGCGGGCGGGGCCCCGACGCCCGGGGCGGGAGAGGACACCGGGGAACGCAGCAGCGCCCCACCGGGGTCCGTGGGGTCGACGCCCGGCTGGGGGCGTTCGAAGGAGGTCGGGTGGTCCGTCACGCGTGTCGAATCCGTCCGTCCGGGGCTGCGCGCCGTACACGCAGTGGGTCCCGCCGAAGTCCCGATACCCGGAATGCATGTCCCAGGAACGGAATTTCCGCGTGGTCAGGGGCTGTTCCCGCCGTGGCGGCGAACCGTCGGCCCGTACCGGTGTTGCCCTCGTACCCCACGCTCACGTCCTGCCGCCCCTCGGTGACGATCGGTCAAGCCCAGTGCCCGCCCCGGTAGTTGCCGCCGTGCTTTCTTGCGGAGGACGATCCTACGTTTGCGGCCCGGGGGCGCATCAAGGGTCTCATGAGGACAAGTGCGCGGGCGTACGGTCCCAGTCTTCCGGAAGGAGCGGGACACTCCAGGACGGATCGGGCCGCCAGTCGGGCCAGCCACCGGAGAACGGCGGGCCCCAGGCGCGGATCACCTCCACCGCGGAACGCCCCGCCTCCCACACCCGTTCGGCCAGTTCAGGGTCCATCAGACCGTCCTGCTGGGCCTGCGCGAACTCGTCCTCGTCCCGCCACTGCCAACTGCCGTCCGGATCCACGGTGATGTCCAGGAAGTGGTCCTCGGAGTCCACACCCCCGGCCCAACGGACCAGCGGCTCCTCGAGGTTCACGTACCAGTTCTTGAACCGCCAGCCCGGCTCCCAGAACAGCCACACCGACCACGGCAGACCCGGCCGGGCCAGTTTCAGCACCCCGGTGCCGAACCAGCGGTCCCGCTGCACGGTCCGCGGCTTGGTGTAACGGGACTCCAGCGGCTCGGCGTGCACCGAGGTGCCGTCGGCCAGCACCGGCTTCACACACTCGGTGCCCGGTGCCAGCCACACGGCGAGCAGCTCCGCGTCGTCGCGTACGACGGTGACGGGACGGGCGATGTGGAAGTGCGCGCCCGCGTTCTGCCGGTAACGCCACAGGATCTGACTCCCGGGCTCCCAGAAGTGCGCCGACGTACCCGCTTCCACCGCTCTCACCGCTCCACCGTCTGCCATGAACAGATATTAGGTGCCATAGGCATACGACGCTGCGGTACGCGTCACGGTTCACGCCGGGGTGGGGAAAGGTTACGGACGTGTCATCCGCAGGACATCCAGGGCCTCGTCGAGCTGCTGCTCCGTCAGGTCGCCGCGCTCCACGTACCCGCTCTCCAGCACGACCTGCCGGATCGTCTTCCGTTCCGCCAGGGCCTTCTTGGCGACCTTCGCGGCCTCCTCGTACCCGATGTACTTGTTGAGCGGGGTGACCACGGAGGGCGAGGACTCGGCGTACTCCCGGGCGCGTTCGCGGTGGGCGACGATGCCGTCGACGGTGCGGTCGGCGAGCAGCCGGGAGACGTTGGCGAGCAGCCGGATGGACTCCAGGACGTTCTTCGCGATGACCGGAAGCATCACGTTGAGCTCGAAGTTGCCGGCCGCGCCCGCGGTCGCGACGGTCGCGTCGTTGCCGATCACCTGGGCGGCGACCATCAGCACGGCCTCCGGGATCACCGGGTTGACCTTGCCGGGCATGATCGAGGAGCCGGGCTGGAGGTCCGGGAGCGAGATCTCCGCGAGGCCGGTCCTCGGCCCGGAGGACATCCAGCGCAGGTCGTTGGCGATCTTCGTCAGACCGACCGCGATGGTCCTGAGCTGCCCGCTGGTCTCCACGATCCCGTCCCGGGCGCCCTGCGCCTCGAAGTGGTCCCGCGCCTCGGTGAGGGGCAGCCCGGTGGTGCGGGCGACCTCCTCGATGACGGCGGCGGAGAAACCGGGCGGGGTGTTGATGCCGGTACCGACGGCGGTGCCGCCCAGGGGGAGTTCGGCGAGCCGGGGGAGGGAGGCGGTGAGGCGCTCGACGCCGTACCTGATCTGGGCGGCGTAGCCCCCGAACTCCTGGCCGAGCGTCACCGGGGTGGCGTCCATCAGATGCGTCCGCCCCGACTTCACGACGTCGGCGAACTCCTCGGACTTGCGGGTCAGGGCCGCGGCGAGGTGCTCCAGCGCCGGGATCAGGTCCTGGGTGACGGCGGCGGTGGCGGCGATGTGGATGGAGGACGGGAAGACGTCGTTGGACGACTGGGAGGCGTTCACGTGGTCGTTGGGATGCACGCTCCGGCCCTCGCCGAGCCGCTCGGTCGCCAGGGTCGCGATGACCTCGTTGGTGTTCATGTTCGACGAGGTGCCGGAGCCGGTCTGGAAGACGTCGATCGGGAAGTGCTCGTCCCACCTGCCCTCGGCGACCTCCTCGGCGGCCTCCTGGACGGCCTCCGCGATGTCCTTGTCGAGCACCCCCAGCCGTGCGTTCACCTTCGCGGCGGCGCCCTTGATCCGGGCGAGCGCCTCGATGTGCGCCCGCTCGATCCGCTGCCCGGAGATCGGGAAGTTCTCCACGGCCCGCTGCGTCTGGGCCCGCCACTTGGCGTCCACGGGAACCTGGACCTCGCCCATGGAGTCGTGCTCGATGCGGTATTCGCTCATACCGGGTACAGCGAACGGGACGGGCGGGTTGTTCCGGATCCTGGGCCGCTCGGGTGTCCGTGGGTGATGCGAGCCGGGTCTCAACCGAGGCGGCCAGCAGTGACACCCATCAGCCCGTCCGGCGTTCGAGGACGAGGCCCTTTCGGGGCCGATCGGGGGTCCAGGGGGCGGAGCCCCCTGGGAACGGGACGGGTAGGGGCGGCGGGGGCGAGATCCGTCTCCCGCCGCACCCAAGGCACTACGCCAGCCCGGGTCCCCGCACGGGGATCGTCGTGAACGTCGGTGCCGGTGCCGGGTCCTGGAAGAAGTCGTTGCCCTTGTCGTCGACGACGATGAAGGCGGGGAAGTCCTCGACCTCGATCTTCCAGACGGCCTCCATGCCGAGCTCCTCGTACTCGACGACCTCGACCTTCTTGATGCAGTCCTGGGCGAGCCGGGCGGCCGGGCCGCCGATGGAGCCGAGGTAGAAGCCGCCGTGCGCATCGCAGGCCTTGGTGACCTGGGCGGACCGGTTGCCCTTCGCCAGCATCACCTTGGAGCCGCCCGCCGCCTGGAACTGCTCGACGTAGGAGTCCATGCGGCCGGCCGTGGTCGGACCGAAGGACCCGGACGCGTAGCCCTCGGGGGTCTTCGCCGGGCCCGCGTAGTACACCGGGTGGTCCTTGAGGTACTGCGGCATCTCCTCGCCCGCGTCGAGCCGTTCCTTGATCTTGGCGTGCGCGATGTCCCGGGCCACGACCAGCGGGCCGGTGAGCGAAAGCCGCGTCTTCACCGGGTACTTGGTGAGCTCGGCGAGGATCGACTCCATCGGCTGGTTCAGGTCGATCCGCACGACGTCGGACTCGTCCAGGTGCTCGTCCGTCGTCTCCGGCAGGAACCGCGCCGGGTCCGTCTCCAGCTGCTCCAGGAAGACGCCCTCCGCGGTGATCTTCGCGACCGCCTGGCGGTCGGCCGAGCAGGACACCGCGATGGCCACCGGGCAGGACGCACCGTGCCGGGGCAGCCGTACGACCCGAACGTCGTGGCAGAAGTACTTGCCGCCGAACTGCGCCCCGATCCCGATCTTCTGCGTCAGCTCGAAGACCTTCTCCTCCAGCTCCTTGTCCCGGAAGCCGTGCCCGAGCTCCGAGCCCTCGGCCGGGATCTCGTCCAGGTAGTGCGCGGAGGCGTACTTGGCGGTCTTCAGCGCGTACTCGGCACTGGTACCGCCCACGACGATCGCCAGGTGGTACGGCGGACAGGCGGCCGTACCGAGCGAACGGATCTTCTCCTCCAGGAACTTCATCATGGAGGCCTCGTTCAGGACGGCCTTCGTCTCCTGGTAGAGGAACGACTTGTTGGCCGAGCCGCCGCCCTTCGCCATGAACAGGAACTTGTACGCGCCGCCGTCGGTGGCGTACAGCTCGATCTGCGCGGGCAGGTTGGAGCCGGTGTTCTTCTCGTCCCACATGGTCAGCGGGGCCATCTGGGAGTAGCGCAGGTTGAGGTTCAGGTACGCGTCGTAGATGCCCTTGGACAGCGCGGCCTCGTCACCGCCCTCGGTCAGCACGTTCTGTCCGCGCTTGCCCATGACGATCGCCGTACCGGTGTCCTGGCACATCGGGAGCACGCCGGCGGCCGCGATGTTCGCGTTCTTCAGCAGGTCCAGCGCCACGAACTTGTCGTTGCTGGACGCCTCGGGGTCGTCGATGATCCGCCGCAGCTGGGCGAGGTGGGCCGGGCGCAGGTAGTGCTGGATGTCGTGGATGGCCTCCTCGGCGAGCTTGCGCAGCGCCTCCGGCTCCACCTTGAGGAAGGTCCGCCCGTCGGCCTCGAAGGTGGAGACACCCTCGGAGGTCACCAGCCGGTAGGGGGTGGTGTCCTCTCCCATGGGGAGCAGATCGGTGTATGCGAACTCAGGCATCTCAGCCCATTCCTCACTCGAAAGACGGCGGCCCACCGCCGTTGGCGGGCCTCACCAGCCTAGAACCTGTCCAAGGACGAGAAGTTGTGAGGTAGGGCTCAGTCGCTTCCCCAAGACTTGTCCACAGGCCTAGTCGCGATCTATCGCGTTTGGGTACGCTGCTGCCGTGGACCTTCAGAAGCCCGACCTTCAGAAGCACGCGGGCCCCGCACCGGCGGTGGCCGACCTGCGCGCCTCGGACGCCGACCGTGACCGCATCGCCGACATCCTCCGCGAGGCCCTCGCCGAGGGCCGGCTGACCTCCGACGAGCACGCCGAGCGGGTCGAGGGGGTGCTGAGCGCCAAGACGGTCGGTGAGCTGGAGGTCTTCATCCGGGACCTGCCCGCCGCCCATCAGCGCCGGGCCGCCCCGGCCTGGACCCCGGCCGCCAACCGCCCGACCGACGCGATCCCGCACGACCCGGACGACAACGTGGTGGCGGTCTTCAGCTCCGCCGTCCGCAAGGGCCGCTGGCGCGCGGGCCGCCGCATCCACGCCTACGCGATCTTCGGCAGTGTCGAGATAGACCTGAGCGAGGCGGTCTTCGAGTACCGCCAGGTCGTCATCAAGGCGTTCTCGGTCTTCGGGAACGTCGAGGTGCGCGTCCCGGAGAACGTCTCGCTGCGCGGCACCGGCGGTGGTGTCCTCGGCAACTTCGAGGTGGACACCCTGGACTCGCCCGACGCCGACGCCCCGGTGGTCTACATCGACGGCTGGGCGATCCTCGGCAACATCGAGGGGCGGCCCAAGCGCGGCAAGCTCGTGGCGGACATCCTCGACCGGGTCCAGCACAAGGTCGACAGGAGTTTGCGCAAGCATCTGGGCCATTAACGGCTGTGAACGCGCCCGCTTTCGGAGCGAATCGGTCCCCCTTCGATCACGCCCCGAAGGGCGTACGAGCACGCGGAATCCGGCGGTCGGGAACTCAGTGCATAGGCGCGCGCACAGCGGGTAGGGCTTGCTGCATCGTCTCTCGCTCGCGAAGCCGTCGTCAGGAGTAGACCGTGCTGCAACCGCCGCATTCGTCCCTGCAGGTAGCTCCCGTGCCGGCCCAGCGGGGGCCAGTGCGGGACAGGGACCAAGACGCTCCATGGCACACCGAGGCGGTGTGCCGGCGCGACGAGGCCGGCCTGTTCTTCGCCCCGTCCAAGGAACCCACCGCCGCGAGGCTCTCCCGCGAGGAGGCCGCGAAGCGCGTCTGTGCCCGCTGTCCGGTCATGGTCGAGTGCCGCGAGCACGCCCTGCTGCAACCCGAGCCCTACGGCGTCTGGGGCGGCCTGACCGCGGCGGAACGCCGAGTGGTCCTGGCCCGCCGCAGGCGCCGCGACCTGGAACTCACCAAGGCGGCGAGGGCGGCCCGCATAGCCCAGGCGGGCTGACCGCCACAGAACACGAAAAGGCGCCCCCACCGCACCGGGGGCGCCTTTCGAACTGGGCTGAGCGGGAATCTGCCTAGGGGCGCGGGGCTGTATTGATCTGCGGCTCCGCCGCGTGGGCGCGACAAGCCACAGCGCACCCGCACCCGCCAACGCTCCGAAGCCCCCGAGCTGTCACGCGCTACTTGGCCCGGTCGAAATCGATCGCACTGTAGGCCCGCAGCTTGCTCAACCGGTGCTCCGAGTCGATCCGCCGCACCGTCCCCGACTTCGACCGCATCACGATCGAGTCGGTCGTCGCGGTCTCCGACCGGTACCGCACACCCCGCAGCAGCTCACCGTCGGTGATGCCGGTCGCCACGAAGAACACGTTCTCCCCGGACACCAGGTCGTCGGTGGTGAGCACCCGGTCCAGATCGTGCCCGGCGTCGACCGCCCGCGCCCGCTCCTCGTCGTCCTTCGGCCACAGCTTGCCCTGGATCGTGCCCCCGAGGCACTTCACGGCGCAGGCGGAGATGATCCCCTCCGGCGTACCGCCGATGCCCAGCAGCATGTCGACGCCGGTGCCCTCGCGCAGCGCGTAGATCGAGCCCGCCACGTCACCGTCGGAGATCAGCTTGATCCGCGCCCCCGCCTCCCGGATCTCCTTGATGATCCCTTCGTGCCGGGGCCGGTCCAGGATGACCACGGTCACGTCCTCCGGCGTGGAGCGCTTCGCCTTGGCGACCCGCCGGATGTTCACGGAGACCGGCGCGTCGATGTCGACGAAGTCCGCGGCCTCGGGGCCGGTGACCAGCTTGTCCATGTAGAACACGGCGGACGGGTCGAACATGGACCCGCGGTCCGCGGCGGCCAGCACCGCGATCGCGTTCGGCATGCCCTTGGCCGTCAGCGTGGTCCCGTCGATCGGGTCGACGGCGATGTCGCACTCGGGGCCGGTCCCGTCGCCCACGCGCTCCCCGTTGAAGAGCATCGGGGCCTCGTCCTTCTCACCCTCGCCGATGACGACCACGCCGTTCATCGACACGGTGGAGACCAGGGACCGCATGGCGCGTACCGCGGCACCGTCGGCGCCGTTCTTCTCGCCCCGGCCGACCCAGCGGCCCGCGGCCATCGCGGCGGCTTCGGTCACCCGGACGAGTTCCAGGGCGAGGTTGCGGTCGGGGGCCTCGGAGGGGACTTCGAGTTCGGACGGCAGATGATGATGCTCGGTCATCGGAGCGCACCTTTCTGATACGACGACGGCCGGATGAGGGTTCGACCGTCGACTCTATCGTCAGTCCGACAAAATGAGCAGGGGACCCCACGGATGAGCGGACCGGGCACCTGCGACGATAGGGGGCGTGGCAGGTTCGAACGGCAAGCAGAAGACGGTCCGGGACATGATTCTCTCCCTGGGCCTGATCGGGATCGCGGCGGCGGTCATCTACGTGTTCATCCCGCACGACGACTCCGCTCCGGACATCAAGACGGTCGACTACCGCGTCGAGCTGCTGACGGCCCGCCGCGCGGCCTCCTACCCGGTGGCCGCTCCCGAGGGGCTGCCGACGGGCTGGAAGGCGACCTCGGTGCGCTTCCAGGCCGACGAGTCCGACGCCTGGCACCTGGGCTTCCAGGCCCCCGGTGGTGAGTACGTGCAGATCGAGCAGTCCGCTCAGAAGCCGTCGGAGTTCATCGACGAGGCGACCCAGGGCGGCGAGGCGACCAAGCAGACCGAGGAGATCGCGGGCCGCACCTGGACCCGGTACACCGGCGGCCGCTACGACGCCCTCGTCCACCAGGGTGACGGGGCGACCACGGTGGTCGCGGGCACGGGTTCGCCGGCCCAGCTGACCGAGATGGCGAAGTCGCTGAAGATGGCGTGACGAGCGAGAACCCGACGGCACGAGGACATGAGGAAGGGCCCCTGCGGCAGCGCGGGGGCCCTTCCTCATGATGGCTGATGCGTCAGGCGACGGCCGATGCTCAGACGGTGGTGACGACCTCGTCGTAGGACAGCCGCGGGGAGCGCGGGAACCAGGCGTCGTCGCCCGGCTTGCCGATGTTGACGACCATCAGCGGGGTGTGGTCGTCGTCCAGGAACTCCTTGCGGACACCCTCGAAGTCCAGGCCGGTCATCGGGCCGGCGGCCAGACCCGCGGCACGCACGCCGATGATGAAGTACGCGGCCTGGAGGGCGGCGTTCAGACCGGCGGCACCCTCACGGGCGGGGCGCTCGGCGAAGAAGAGGTCCTTGGCCTGGGGGAAGTGCGGGAAGAGCTGCGGCAGCTCCTCGTGGAACTCGTTGTCCGCGGAGAGGATCGCGACCAGCGGGGCGGTGGCGGTCTTCGGCTGGTTGCCCTCGGCCATGTGCTGGACCAGGCGCTCGCGGGCCTCGGCGGAGCGGACCAGGGTGATGCGCAGCGGGCTCTGGTTGAAGGCGGTCGGGCCGTACTTGACCAGGTCGTAGATCGCCTGGACCTGCTCGTCGGTCACCGGCTCGTCGGTGAAGGTGTTCGCGGTGCGGGCCTCGCGGAACAGCAGGTCCTGGGCGGCGGGGTCAAGAACGAGAGACATGAGGGGAACCTTCTCGAGCGGTGCGTGGATGTGCGGGGCACCCGGAAACGGACCGGGGACCGTTTGACGTTCTCGACCGTACGCGATTGAAGTTCAATGTTCAACGAAAAGCGGGGCGTGGTGATCCGCTTCACAGATCACCGGGCCTGTCGCCCCGCCTTACCCCGCTACTCCGAGCCGTCCCCGGCCCCGGTCTCCTCCTCGTCGGCCAGCGCCGCGTCCAGCCGCGCCCGCGCCCCGTCCAGCCAGCGCCGGCACACCTTGGCCAGCTCCTCGCCCCGCTCCCAGAGCGCGAGGGACTCCTCCAGAGTCGTGCCGCCCGCCTCCAGGCGCCGTACGACCTCGATCAGTTCGTCCCGCGCCTGCTCGTACCCGAGCGCCTCTTCCGCCACCTTGCTGGTCATCCGCCCACCCTATGCATCGACTCGGACAACGAACTCACCCTCGGCGACGCGCGCCCGCAGGGTCTCCTCGGCCGTCACCTCGTCCGGCGACCGCACCACGTGCCCGTCCGCCTTCTGGAGCACGGCGTACCCCCGCTGGAGGGTCGCGGCGGGGGAGAGGGCCACCACGCGCGCGTGCGTGTGCGTCAGCTCGGAGTCGGCGCGGTCGAGGAGGTGACCGAGCGTGCGACGGGCGCGGTCGGCCAGGGAGGACACATGGTCGGCGCGCTCGTCGATCATCCGGTGCGGGTCCTCTATCGACGGCCGCGCCAACGCGTGCGCTAGCCCCCGCTCCTCCCGCTGGAGGAACGACTCGACACACCGCCGCGCGCGGTCCCTGAGCGCCCGCACCCGCTCGTACTCCTCGCCCACGTCCGGGACGACCTTCTTCGCCGCGTCCGTCGGCGTCGAGGCCCGCAGGTCGGCGACGTAGTCCAGCAGCGGGGTGTCCGGCTCGTGCCCGATCGCGGAGACGACGGGGGTCCGGCAGGCCGCCACCGCCCGCACCAACTGCTCGTCGGAGAACGGCAGCAGATCCTCCACGCTGCCGCCGCCGCGCGCCACGACGATCACGTCCACGTCGTCGAGCGCGTCCAGTTCCTTGACCGCCTGCACCACCTGCGGGACCGCGTGCACGCCCTGCACCGGGACGTTGCGCACCTCGAAGCGGACGGCGGGCCAGCGGTGCCGGGCATTCTCCAGGACGTCCCGCTCGGCCGCCGACGCGCGCCCGCACACCAGCCCGATCAGCTGCGGCAGGAACGGCAGCGGCTTCTTGCGCTCCGCCGCGAACAGCCCCTCGGCGGCCAGGGACTTCTTCAACTGCTCCAGCCGCGCGAGCAGCTCACCGACCCCGACCGGCCTTATCTCGGTGGCCCGCAGCGACAGCTGCCCCCGCGGCGCGTACCACTCCGGCTTCGCCAGGACGACGACCCGGGCGCCCTCGCTGACGACATCGGCGACGTCGTCGTAGACCTGGCGGAAGCAGGTCACGCTCACCGAGATGTCGTACGACGGATCGCGCAGCGTGAGGAACACCACGCCCGCGCCCGGGCGCCGGTTCAGCTGGGTGATCTGCCCCTCGACCCACACGGCGCCGAGACGGTCGATCCACCCGCCGATGAGCCGCGACACCTCACCGACGGGCAAGGGCGTTTCGGGAGTCGAGTTCACAGCCATGCCGCGAGCGTAACGGCCGACTCCGACAACGAGCCGTCAGCGAGGGGGTCCTGTCGGCCGGGCTCCCCACGCAGGTGACCGCCGTCCACCCTCCCGGTCAGGTCACCGGCGGGTCGCCCCGTCGGCGGGGGAACGCCGGGCGCGTTGGGCCGTCAGCACCGCGAGGCCCGCCACGAGCCAGAGCGCGCCGACCACCTGTGCCGCCTCCGACGCCTCCACGATCACCGCCACCGTGATCGCCGCCCCGGCCACCGGTACCAGCACGTGCCGCCACCAGCTCACCGGGCCGCCGCGCCGCCTCACCGCGAACCAGCCGACCACGCTCGCGTGCAGCAGCGTGAACGCGGTCAGGGCGCCGATGTCGACCACGGAGACCAGGTGGTCCATGCCGTCGTCCCGGCGGGCCGCCCACACCGCGGCGACCAGGGTGATGCCGGCCGCGCACAGCAGGGCCACGCGCGGGACGCCCGAGTCCGTGCGGGCCAGCGCCCGCGGCAGCCGCCGGTCGCGGCCCATCGCGAACAGCAGCCGCCCCGCCGCCGCCTGCCCGGCCAGCGCCGCGAAGGCCGCGCCGATCGCCTTGCTCACGGCCACCAGATCGTGCAGCCAGGTACCGGCCGCGGAGTCGACCGCGTCGTAGAAGGCCGAACCCTGCCGGCCCGGATCCGCCGCATACTGCGCCGAGGTCGTCGGGTCCAGGAGCGCCACCAGGTACGTCTGCGCCACGAACAGCACGCCCGCCAGGGCCAGGCAGAACAGCACCGCGCGCGCGACCTTCGCCGAGCCGCCGGTGACCTCCTCCGCGAAGGAGGCGATCGCGTCGAAGCCCAGGTACGACAGGACCGCGACCGAGACCGCGCCGATCACCGCCGACAGCGCGAACGCCCCCTGGGTGCCGTCCCCGGACAGCGGCGACAGCCAGCCCCGTTCGGCGCCGTCCCGCGCGAGGACGACGACCGCCGAGACCGCGAAGACCAGCAGGACCACGATCTCCATCGCCAGGACAAGGAAGCCCACCCGGGCCGCCGTCCGCACGCCCCACAGGTTCAGCAGGGTCGTCACGACCACCGCGAGCGCCGTCCACACCCAGCGGGAGACCTCCGGGACCAGGGCGTTCATCGCGATACCGGAGAACAGGTACGCCACCGCCGGGATCAGGAGATAGTCCAGCATCGCCATCCAGCCCGCGACGAACCCGGCCTCCTTGCCGAGCCCCGCGCGCGCGTAGGCGAACACCGACCCCGCCTGAGGGACGACCCGCACCATCTGCGCGTAACTGAACGCGGTGAACGCCATCGCCACCGTGGCGACCACATAGACGAGGGCGACCGCCCCGTGCGACTTCGCGTCCAGGGTGCCGTAGACGCCGACGGGCGCCATCGGCGCGATGAACAGCAGCCCGTAGACCACGAGGTCCCGGAAGCCCAGGCTGCGCCGCAGGTCGCCGTGTTCCTCCTCGGCCGTGCGGTCCGCCGTACCGGTACCGGACATCGTGCCTCCGCCTGGTGCTCGTCCCCCCGCCCCTCACTCTCCCGGTCAGTTTTCCCAGGAAGGTCAAGGGCACGCGATCTTCGACCGACCGAACGCGGCCTTACGATGGGACGCATGACCGCTTCGCCTGGCCGCCGTGTCCTGCTCGCCGCCCCCCGTGGCTACTGCGCGGGGGTGGACCGCGCCGTGATCGCCGTCGAGAAAGCCCTGGAGCAGTACGGCGCTCCGGTGTACGTCCGGCACGAGATCGTCCACAACAAGTACGTCGTACAGACCCTCGAGAAGAAGGGCGCCATCTTCGTCGAGCGGACGGAAGAGGTCCCGCCGGGCAACATCGTGATGTTCTCGGCGCACGGCGTCGCCCCCGTCGTCCACGAAGAGGCCGCCCGCGGCAGGCTCGCCACCATCGACGCGACCTGCCCGCTGGTCACCAAGGTCCACAAGGAAGCCGTCCGGTTCGCCAACGAGGACTACGACATCCTCCTGATCGGGCACGAGGGCCACGAGGAGGTCATCGGCACCTCCGGCGAGGCCCCCGACCACATCCAGCTCGTCGACGGCCCGGCCGATGTCGCCAAGGTCGAGGTCCGGGACCCGTCGAAGATCGTCTGGCTCTCCCAGACCACCCTCAGCGTCGACGAGACCATGGAGACCGTCGACGCCCTCAAGGAGAAGTTCCCGCAGCTCATCTCCCCGCCCAGCGACGACATCTGCTACGCCACGCAGAACCGCCAGCTCGCGGTGAAGCAGATGGGTGCCGAGGCCGAACTGGTCATCGTGGTCGGCTCCCGCAACTCCTCCAACTCCAAGCGGCTCGTCGAGGTCGCCAAGCTGGCCGGCTCCCGCGAGGCCTACCTCGTGGACTTCGCGAGCGAGATCGACGAGGCCTGGCTGGAGGGCGTGACGACGGTGGGCGTCACCTCCGGCGCCTCCGTCCCCGAGGTCCTCGTCGAGGAGGTCCTGGAGTGGCTGGCCGAGCGCGGCTACGGCGACGTGGAGCTGGTGAAGGCGGCCGAGGAGTCCATCACCTTCTCGCTGCCCAAGGAGCTCCGCCGCGACCTGCGAGAGGAGGCGGCCGCGCTGGTCGCCGAGCGCAAGGGCGCTGCCGGGACCACGGGCGGCACCGGCGCTACGGGGACCTCCGGGGCGTGACTGTCCGTCGTCCGTCGTAACGTAGGGCCATGCAGATCTTCGGCTTGGACATCGGTGGATCCGGGATCAAGGGCGCCCCGGTGGACCTCGACAAGGGCGACCTCGCCCAGGAGCGCCACAAAGTGCTCACCCCGCACCCGGCGACGCCCGACGGCGTCGCCGACGGGGTGAAGCAGGTCGTGGACCACTTCGGCTGGACCGGCCCGGTCGGGCTGACCTTCCCGGGCGTGGTCACGGGCGGCTCCCACATCCGTACGGCGGCCAATGTCGACAAGAGCTGGATCGACACCGACGCGCGCGCGTTGTTCGGCGAGCGGCTCGGCGGGCTCCCGGTGACCGTGGTCAACGACGCGGACGCGGCCGGCGTCGCCGAGATGAACTTCGGCGCGGGCAAGGACCGCAAGGGCACCGTCATCCTGCTCACCTTCGGCACCGGCATCGGGAGCGCGGTCTTCGTCGACGGCGTCCTCGTCCCCAACACCGAGCTGGGCCACCTGGAGCTGCACGGCCACGACGCGGAGAAGAAGGCGTCCAGCAAGGCCCGGGAGGACGAGGAGCTCAGCTGGGAGCACTGGGCCCGCCGCGTGCAGAAGTACCTCGCCCATGTCGAGATGCTCTTCTCGCCCGAGCTGTTCATCATCGGCGGTGGCGTGAGCCGCAAGTCCGAGAAGTTCCTGCCCCACATCGAGGGCATCAAGGCGGAGATCGTCCCGGCGCAGTTGCAGAACAACGCGGGGATCGTGGGAGCGGCGATGCACGCGGCCCACGAGTAGGCCCGGGGCCTGAGAAGCCGCTGCTTCTGCCCTCGCCTCCCGGGCGTCAGGGTGAACGGCGTCGTACCAGCAGGATCCTGCGGATCAGGGCGACCAGGCCAGCGGCCAGGGTGCCGGCGTAGAGCCAGCCGGCCTGCGTCGCCAGCGCGGTGAACAGGCCCATCAGCCGGCCCGAGACACCGCCGCCGCCGTCGGCGACGGCCACGAGCCCGGTGGCGAAGGCGATCGGCACGATGATCGGGGCGGTCAGCAGATCGCCCCGGCGCAGCCAGACCGCCGTCAGCACGCACACCGGCAGGAACAGCACGCCGTACGCCGTCAGCGACGAACCGAACAGCAGCGCGTCGAGACAGCCGAGCAGGAACATCACCGCCATGCAGAACAGGCCGCCGCCCAGCCCGGTGAGCCGGGGGTTCGGCAGCCGGCGCAGCGTCCGGACCACCGGTGGCGGCGGGCGGCGGGCCACCGGCGGGCGGCGCTCGCCGCGGGCCTGCGCGGGCAGCGGCGCTCCCGGAGCCGCGCGTCGCGTTCCGTTGTGCGGGGGGCGGGTCCTGTAGTGCTCCACTGGACCAACCTAGGTCTGCTTATGTGCCCGATCGCCCTTCAGACACGCCGAGGGAAAGACCTTGGCCATGCGTTCGAGAGGCCCGCCGGGGCGGGGTGCGGCACGCCGTAGACTGGTGGATCGGCCCCCTGGCCGCCCAGTCTCCTCACGTCTCCTCTCACGTACGGGAAGTCGCAACGTGTCGCTCACGATCGGAATCGTCGGCCTGCCGAATGTCGGCAAGTCGACCCTGTTCAACGCCCTGACCAAGAACGACGTGCTGGCGGCCAACTACCCGTTCGCCACGATCGAGCCCAATGTCGGCGTGGTCGGCGTCCCGGACCCGCGACTGGCGAAACTGGCCGAGATCTTCTCCTCCCAGAAGATCCTCCCGGCGACCGTGGACTTCGTCGACATCGCGGGCATCGTGCGGGGTGCCTCGGAGGGTGAGGGCCTGGGCAACAAGTTCCTCGCGAACATCCGTGAGTCGGACGCGATCTGCCAGGTCATCCGCGCCTTCAAGGACGAGAACGTCGTGCACGTCGACGGCAAGGTCTCGCCGAAGGACGACATCGAGACGATCAACACCGAGCTGATCCTGGCCGACCTCCAGACCATCGAGAAGGTCCTGCCCCGCCTCCAGAAGGAGTCGCGGATCAAGAAGGACATCGCGCCGAAGGTCGCGGCCGTCGAGGCGGCGAAGGAGATCCTGGAGAAGGGCGACACGCTGTTCTCGGCGGGCATCGTCCAGGGCTCCGGCAACGAGGAACTCCTGCACGACCTGCACCTGCTCACCACCAAGCCGTTCCTCTATGTCTTCAACGTCGACGAGGACGAACTGGTCGACGACGACTTCAAGAACGAGCAGCGCGCCCTGGTCGCCCCGGCCGAGGCGATCTTCCTGAACGCCAAGCTGGAGGCGGACCTCGCCGAGCTCGACGAGGAGGACGCCCTGGAGCTCCTGGAGTCGGTCGGCGCCGAGGAGCCCGGCCTGGCCACCCTCGCCCGCGTCGGCTTCAACACCCTCGGCCTCCAGACCTACCTCACGGCCGGCCCCAAGGAATCCCGCGCCTGGACCATCAAGAAGGGCGCCACGGCCCCCGAGGCGGCCGGCGTCATCCACACGGACTTCCAGAAGGGCTTCATCAAGGCGGAGGTCATCTCCTTCGACGACCTGGTGGAGACCGGCTCGGTCGCCGAGGCCCGCGCGAAGGGGAAGGCGCGGATGGAGGGCAAGGAGTACGTCATGCAGGACGGGGACGTGGTGGAGTTCCGCTTCAACGTCTGACCACGATCAGAAACCTGTGTTCCCCGCCGCCCGGCGGGCGGGCACAGGTTTTCTGTCCATGGAGGACAGGTTTTCTGTCCATGGAGGGGGGACCGTGGGGCGGGACGAGCGGGAGACGGTCGCGAGGGGAGCGCGGCTGTTCGAGGCGGCCCAGGCCGTCGTCGTCGACCACGGCAGGGCGGCGGAGGCCGTACGGGTTGCGCTGAAGCCGCTGCACGACGCGGAGGTGAAGCGGGAGCTCGACGCGATCCCCGTGGCCCGGCTCCAGGACGTCACCGAGGGGCGGCTGCGGCTCGGGAGCGTCGAGAAGAGCGGCCTGCGCACGGTCGGCGAGGTCCTCGAAGCGGGCCCCTACCGGCTCCGGCAGATCCCCGGAGTCGGACAGCGCACCGTCGACCAGATGCTCGCGGCCGCCCGGCGGCTCTCCGAGGCGGCGCACGAGACCGTGGCCGTCCACATCGACGTCGAGCGGCCGGAACCGCGTACCACCGCACTGGTCATGGCTCTGCACGTACTGGTGGAAGCCGGCCCGGACGCCCGGCGCGCGGTCGACAAGGCCGTCGTCCTGTCGAAGCGGCTCGATCCGCTGCTCGCCGACGCCAGGCTCGCCCTCGGGCGGATCCGGATGCTCCTGGCGGGCCAGGAGAAGAAGGCGTGCGCATGGGCGGCCGTCGCCGGGATCCGGTCGCTGGCGGACGAGGCGGAGCGCGCGGGGCTGCCCGGGCTCTTCGCCCAGGCCTCGGTGGACCTGCTCCGGGGGCCCGCGACCGACATCGCGGCCTGGGTCGACTTCGAACTCCGCTCCGCCGAGTACTACAGCCTGCTCGCCGAGATCTCCGGGCGGCAGCCGGACGTGGCCGCCGCCGAGGGATTCCTGCCGGACGAGATCGCCGAGCGGGTGCGGACCCAGCACCTCGACGACACCCACCGGCGGGTCTCCCTGCGCGGCTACCAGGCGTTCGGCGCACGGTTCGCGCTCGCGCAGCGCAAGGTGATACTCGGCGACGAGATGGGCCTCGGCAAGACCATCCAGGCGATCGCCGTGCTGGCGCACCTGGCCGCGGGGGGACAGAGCCACTTCATGGTCGTCTGCCCGGCGAGCGTCCTCGTGAACTGGACGCGGGAGATCGAGGCCCGCAGCGCCCTGCGGGTCACCGTGCTCCACGGACCCGACCGGCACCTCGCGTTCGCCGACTGGAAGGCGCGGGGCGGGGTCGGGGTGACCACCTTCGACGCGCTGCGCGGCTTCCCCGCCCCGGACCGCGGGGAGGTCGCCCTGCTCGTGGTGGACGAGGCGCACTCCGTGAAGAACCCGAAGGCCAAGCGGTCCCAGGCGGTCGCCGGGTGGGCGGAGCGGTGCGAGCGCGCCCTCCTGATGACCGGGACCCCGATGGAGAACAGGGTCGTGGAGTTCCACCACCTGGTCCGGATGCTCGACGGCGACCTCGCGGACTCCCTCGGGGAAGGGGACGCCCGGGCCGGGTCGGTCGGCTTCCGCAAGGCCGTCGCCCCGGTCTACCTGCGACGCAACCAGGAGGACGTGCTGACGGAACTCCCGAGTCTCCAGCACACCGACCAGTGGGAGGAGTTGAGCGCGTCGGACGCGGAGGCCTATCGGGAGGCCGTGGCCGCCGGCAACTTCATGGCGATGCGCAGGGCCGCGTACATGGCCCCCGAGAAGTCGGCCAAGCTGGACCGGCTCCGGGAGATCGTCCAGGAGGCCGGGGAGAACGGGCAGAAGACGGTGGTCTTCTCCTACTTCAAGGACGTCCTGGGCGTGGTGCGGGAAGCCCTCGCGCCGGGGGAGTCCGCCGGCGTCCCGCTGTTCGGCCCGTTCACCGGCAGTGTCCCGTCCGGGCGACGGCAGCGGATCGTCGACGAGTTCGCCGCTGTCCCGGGCCCCGCGGTGCTCCTGGCGCAGATCCAGGCGGCGGGCATCGGCCTCAACCTCCAGGCCGCCTCGGTCGTCGTCATCTGCGAACCCCAGATCAAGCCGACCATCGAGCACCAGGCGGTCGCCCGGGCCCACCGGATGGGGCAGGTCAGACCGGTCCGCGTCTACCGTCTCCTAGCCATCGGGGGCGTCGACGAACGCCTGGTGAGACTGCTGGAGACCAAGACCCGCCTCTTCGACGCCTACGCCCGCCGCAGCGCCGTGGCCGAGGCGTCCCCGGACGCGATCGACGTGTCGGACACCGAACTGGCCCGGCGGATCGTCGAGGAGGAACAGGCCCGTCTGGGCCTTGCGGACGAGAGGCTCACGGCCGCCGAGTGAGGCGGGCGGGGCGGTGACACCAGGGGGGCCGAGTGAGGCGGGCGGGGCGGTGGCACCAGGGCCGCCGAGTGAAGCGGCCGGGGCGGTGACATCTAGAGAAGCGGCTGGGCGGTGGTTCCCGGACTGCCGTCACGCCGGCCCGCCCACCACCGACCGACAGGCCTCCGCATACCCCCGCACCAACTCCCGCCCCCCGTCCTCCTTCCGCCAGGCCAACACGTATCTGCTCGGGCCAAGTCCGCGCACCGGGCGGGTGACCACCCCGCCCAGGGTGATCAGGGGCGCGTTCCCGGCGGCCACGAGGCAGACGCCCAGGCCCGCGACGAGGGCCTCGTACGTCTCCTCCGTGCCCGCGATTTCGGCGCCGACGCGGGGCGGCCGGCTGGACCGCTCGTCGACGGCCAGCCAGAAGTCGCGCAGCGGGCCCGCGCTCGCCGGCAGAGCTAGGAACGGTTCGTCGGCCAGGTCGGCGAAGTCGATCGACTCGCGGGAGGCCAGCGGGTGGCCGGCGGGCAGGGCGACCAGACGGGACTCCTCGGCGACCGGCGTCCACGCATAACGCTCCGGGTCCGGCAGGGGCAGCCACACGAAGGCGACCTCCGTCTCACCGTCCGCCAGACCGGCGGTCGGGTCCTGCCACCCCATCTGCCGCAGCCGTACGACCGCCTCCGGATGCGCGGCCGTGAAGCGGGAGCGGATCGCCGGGAGCAGCCCGCCGCGGCCGGGGCTGGTGCTCATGCCCACCACCAGCGTGCCCCGGCCCGCCGCCCGCGCCGACGCCATCGCGGTGTCCGCGGCGGCCCACGCCTGAAGCACCTGCCGGGCGTGCGGCAGCAGTGTCTCGCCGGCCTCGGTGAGGCGCACGCCGTGCCGGTCCCGTCGGAACAGCTCCACGCCCAACTGCCGCTCCAGCGAACGGATCTGCTTGCTCAGCGCGGGCTGCGACACGTACAGGCGGTCCGCGGCGCGGGTGAAGTGCAGGTCCTCGGCCACCGCCAGGAAGTAGCGCAGGTCCCGCAGATGTACGTCCGTCGTCATGAACATCGGTTATCACCAAAGGTCTTGGACGGGCAACCGGCCTTCGCGGCAGGGTGGTTCACGGCAAGAGCCGGATCACGAGGGAGTCGACATGAACAAGGTGTGGCTGATCACGGGCGCGAGCAGCGGCTTCGGGCGGGCGCTCGCCGAGGCGGCGCTGGCCGACGGCGATGTCGTGGTGGGCGCCGCCCGCAGGCCCGGGGCGCTGGACGACCTGGTGGTCGCCCATCCCGACCAGATGGAGGCGCTGGGTCTGGACGTGACCGACACGGCCGCGGCGGAGGCCGCCGTACGGGGCGTGGTGGCCCGGCACGGGCGGATCGACGTCCTGGTCAACAACGCGGGCCGCACGCATGTCGGCGCGTTCGAGGAGACCACCGAGCACGAGCTGCGCGAGCTGTTCGACCTGCACGTCTTCGGCCCGGCGGCACTCACCCGTGCTGTGCTGCCGTCCATGCGCGCACGGCGGTCGGGGGCGATCGTGCAGATGAGCAGCATGGGCGGGCAGTTGTCCTTCGCGGGCTTCTCGGCGTACAGCGGGACCAAGTTCGCCCTCGAGGGCATGTCCGAGGCGCTCGCGGACGAGGTCCGGGAGTACGGCGTCAAGGTGCTCGTCGTGGAGCCGGGGGCCTTCCGCACCTCGCTGTTCGAGGCGAGCCGGGCGGGAGTCAGCGCCGACAGCGGCGTCTACGCCAAGGTCAGCCGGACCCGCGAGGCGGTCTCCGGCGGCGACGGCACCCAGGCCGGCGACCCCGCGAAGGCGGCGGCCCTGATCCGCGCCGCGCTCGACGCCGAGGACACCCCACTGCGGCTGCCCCTCGGGGACGACGCGGTGACCGCCGTACTCGACCACCTCGACGGCATACGAGCCGACATCACCGCCTGGGAGAAGAGCACACGGGCCACGGGCTTCGACGACTGAGTCTCAGGTCACGTGGAGGCGGATGGTCGTGCCGTCCGGGACGCCGTGGATCCGCTGGGCGACGGGCCCGCGGATCCGCATCGCGGTGACCGCGTCCTTGACCACGAGGTTGTCGAAGTCGTAGCCCCCGCCGCCGACGAAGAACCGCAGCGGCACCAGTCGTTCGCTCGGCGCCAACGCGCCTTTCTCCCGTTGGAAGGCGTGGGCGAAGGAGGCGGCGCCATGGACGTCGGGGCCGGCGAGGAGCCAGGTCGCCCAGGACTCCAGGCTGTCGCCGAGTTCGGTGACCTCGGCGGTCTCGGGGTCGAAGCAGACCACCCGCTCGCCGCCGGCCACCGCGAACTGGACGCCGAAGATGTCCTGGCCGAAGCAGAACGGGTCGTCGGCCAGACCGCCGTAGGTGTCCTTCCAGGCGTCCTCGGAATTCCAGTGGATCATGTCGTGGCCGAGCCCCTCCTCGCCCACCCGGAAGACCTGCACTCCGGCGTTGAACAGGAAGAACCCGTTCATACGGGAGATCATCCGGGCGAGTTCGGCCAGCGGCCCCGCCTCGGAGCCGAAGTCCACGTCGATCACCGGGCCCATCGGACCGCGGGCACGTCCCAGGAGCTGTTCCAGCGCGCTGTCGGTCATGTGTGTGTCTCCGCTCCCTCAGGCCCGATCGGCCTGTCTCGCTTCACCTCGGTGGTGATCCGGGCGCGGCAACTCCCCTGCCGCGGCGGCGCATTCCCCTCCGGGGACCCATGGCCTCCGCCAACTGGGCACGCGCCGCTCCCCGTACCCCGTCGCCGCCCCACCAGCGGTCCGATTCTCCCGTGTCTCGGCCCACCGCACCGCGAGACCGTTCACCGCCCTGGTCGTCGTCCCCGTGATCGCCATTCCGCCCCCGCCCGCCCCACGCATACGATGCGCCCAGTCGTACGTCAGTTCCCCGCCGCTGTCTGAAACAGGAGCACGGTACCCGTGTCCATACCCCCGCCCCCTGGGCCGCTCCAGCCCGACCCCGCCCAGGGACCCCAGGGACCCCAGGGACCGTCCCCGACCCCCGATCCGTACAGGCCGCCGCCGGAGGGACAGCAGCCGTACGGCCCGCCGCCCCAGGGGCAGCAGCCCTACGGCCAACCCCCGTACGGCCCTCCGCCCCAGCCGTACCAGCCCTACGGCCCACCCCCCGGCACCCCCGTCTCCGCCCCCGCCCCCTACCAGACCTGGGGCCAGGGCTACAGCCCCTACGCCCGTCCTTCCCCCGTGAACGGGCTCGCCATCGCCTCGCTGGTGCTCGGGGTGCTGTGCTGTGTCCCGGCCGGCGGGCTCGTGCTGGGTGTGATCGCGCTGGTGCAGATCAAGAAGAAGGGGCAGTCCGGCAAGGGGATGGCGATCGCCGGTTCGATCCTGTCGGGGCTCGGACTCGCCCTGTGGGTCGCGGCGCTCGCCACCGGCGGGCTCTCCGGGGCGTGGGAGGGGTTCAAGAAGGGCGCGACGGAGGGCGCGGCCTTCTCGGTGGTGAAGGGACAGTGCTTCGATGCGCCGGGGGAGACCCTCGACGGTCTCACCTACGACGTCGACGAGGTGCCCTGCGAGGGCGAGCACGACGGCGAGGTGTTCGGCGAGTTCGAGATGAGCGGGTCGGTCTTCCCCGGCGACGCCGCCGTCTCCGACGCGGCCGACGAGCGCTGCTACCCCCTCCAGGACGCCTACGTCATGGACACCTGGTCGCTCCCCGACGACGTGGACGTGTACTACTTCGGCCCGACCCGGCAGAGCTGGCGCCTCGGCGACCGCGAGATCAGCTGCATCTTCGGCAACACCGACGAGAAGGGCACCCTGACCGGCTCGCTGCGCGTCGACGCGACCACCCTCGACGACGACCAGCTGACCTTCCTGATGGCGGTCAACGCCGTCGACAAGACGTTCTGGGAGGAGCCCGAGGAGCAGCCGGAGGACGACCTGCCGGGCTACCGGGACTGGGCGCGGGACGTCCACGACACGCTCGACGACGAAGTCCGCCACCTGCGGGCGCACACCTGGTCGGGCGCCCCGGCCAAGCCGGTGGAAGCCCTGATCAAGGACATGGAGAAGTCCCGGAGCGAGTGGGCGAAGGCCGCCGCCTCCGATGACGTGGACACCTTCTACACGCACTACGACGCGGGCTACGCCTTCGTCGACGGCTCCACGACCGTCACCGCCCGCAAGGCTCTGGGGCTCGCCTCCGACCCGCCGTACGACGACGATTCCAGCGGCGAGAGCGGCGACTCAGGAAGCTCCGAGCTCAATGTGTGAACCCTGCCATAGCGGGGAGAAAGTGCCTGCGTAAAGCCCACCACCGGAACATGTCATCACATCGAGTGATTCTCTGGCCTTTGCTTGCATGGGCCAACCCACGGTTGCCAGGCTGTTGCTGTCTGTACAACCTGATGGGAGCGGCCAGTGACATTCGGTGAGCAGCCGGCGTACCTGCGCGTCGCGGGTGATCTCCGCAAGAAGATCGTCGACGGTTCGCTGCCACCCCACACCCGCCTGCCGTCCCAGGCGAGGATCCGCGAGGAGTACGGCGTCTCGGACACCGTCGCCCTCGAGGCGCGCAAGGTGCTGATGGCCGAGGGGCTGGTCGAGGGCCGCTCAGGGTCCGGGACCTACGTCCGTGAGCAGCCCGTGCCCCGCCGTATCGCCCGCTCCGGCTACCGTCCGGCCTCGGGGGCCACCCCCTTCCGGCAGGAGCAGGCGGACGGGGAGGGGCGTGGCACCTGGGAGTCCAGCAGCCGCCAGACCGAGGCCTCCGCCGCCATCGCCGAGCGGCTCGCCATCCGGCCCGGCGACCGCGTGATGTGCACCAAGTACGTCTTCCGGGAGGCCGGCGAGCCCATCATGCTCTCCACCTCCTGGGAGCCCCTCGCGGTCACCGGGCGCACCCCCGTGATGCTGCCCGAGGAGGGCCCCCTCGGCGGCATGGGCGTCGTCGAACGGATGGCCGCCATCGACGTCGTCGTGGACAACGTCACCGAGGAGGTCGGCGCCCGCCCCGGCCTCGCCGAGGAACTGCTCGCCCTGGGCGGTGTCCCCGGCCATGTCGTCCTCGTGGTCCACCGCACCTACTACGCCTCGGGGCGCCCTGTGGAGACGGCGGACGTGGTCATCCCGGCCGACCGCTACCAGGTCGCATACCACCTTCCGGTGAAGTAGCGCCTTTCAGGTGGGGCGGCGCGGGGCCGGTGAAGCGGCGCCTTTCCGGTGAAGTAGCGCGCGCCCCGGGCAGGTTGTCCCGGACGGACGCTCAACGGGCCCGTAGGCGAACGCCGTTCGAATTCGGCCGTTCTCGCAGGTCGACACCGCCGTCCTGACGGCACCCCTGACCGGAGGCACCGCCGCCCACCGGGGGCGCGTTCGATGTCGCGCGCCCCGGGTCCGAGGAGTCCGTCCTGGCTGGTTGCGTACCTCTTTGTGAAAACGCGTGTTCGCTGCGTAAAGGTTGGGCGTAGGCTCGGGCATATGCGGAGTGCGGTTTCCTTATCGGGTGGGGCTCGACGCAGGTCGGGAAGGAGCGGTGGGGCGCAATGAACGACGGCACGATCACTCTTCCCTGGCTCGTCATACGACAGGACGACAACGGCAATCGCTACCGCGTGGGCAGGTATGCGACCAGGGCGGAGGCCCAGAAGATCGCCGACAGTCTCGACGCCCGCGGCCACAAGCAGCTCTACTGGGTCGAGCGCATCGGTCAGAACGGCGTCAGTTCGGCCGACTGACCTCCCTCCCGTAGGCTCCGGCGCATGACGGAACGGATCGTGGTGGTGGCGGCCGCCCTCTACGACGGCGACCGCCTCCTCGCGGCCCGCCGCAGCGCGCCCCCGGCCCTGGCCGGCCGATGGGAGCTGCCGGGCGGCAAGGTGGAGAGCGGTGAGGCGCCGGAGCAGGCGCTCGTCCGCGAACTCCGGGAGGAGCTCGGTGTGGAGGCGGAGGTGCAGGACCGCGTCCCCGGCGAGTGGCCCCTGAAGCCCCCGTACGTCCTCCAGGCGTGGCGAGCCCGCCTGCGCCCGACTTCCCCCGCCCCCAAGCCCCTCCAGGACCACGACGAGCTCCGCTGGCTGACACCGGACGAGCTCTGGGACGTCGACTGGCTCGACCAGGACGTAGAAGCGGTCGGTGCACTGAAGCTCCTCAGGGGCGCGGGGCTGTGTCGATATGCGGCTCCGCCGCGGGGCGCGACCAGCCCCAACGCACCCGCACCCGCCCCGCAACAGAACCCCCCGAGTTCTTAGGCGCCCGGTCTTCAGCCATTCGCACGGTACCGCCCCCACAGAATCGGGTATGTGCCCCTTAACCCCACGAAAGCGGACATGGGCTGGCCCGGGATGTGATCGGCGTGATCGACACCGAAGGCGACTGCGCCGAGTGGATCTTCCCAGCAGACCCCGGCGCCGTACGTGCCGCCCGTGCCGCGGTCCGCGAGAGGCTGCGGCACTGGGGCCTCGACGTCCTGGCCGACGTCGCCGCCCTGCTCGTCAGCGAGCTGGTGACGAACTCCCTTCGGCACGCCACCGGCCCCATCGGCGTCCGCCTGGTCCGCCCCGACGCGGTCGACGGCGTCCTCCTGGTGGAGGTCTCCGACCCCCTCCCCGACCCGCCCCGCGAACGCGTCGCCGAACTGGACGACGAGAGCGGCCGTGGCCTCCAGCTGGTCGCCCATGCCGCCCACCGCTGGGGTACCCGCCCCGGCGCGAGCGGCAAGACCGTCTGGTTCGAGCTCTCGCTGCCATGAGAAACACGCATCCATGAGGAACGCGCCGCCATGAGGAACACATGTACGACATCCCGTCCCCTGTCCAGCGATCGGTTCAGGCCGGTGGCAGTTGTCGGCGGACGTGATTCGATGCCGTGTCCGCTGGTTAGAAGACTGGAAGTGTTGTCGCAGCCCGGACCGAAAACCGTCGGGATCGTGCTGTGATCGTGAACACCGTGTTGTGCGGCGCCGTAGTGCTGGATACTGCGGGCAGCCGCCCCCGGTGACCGGTACCGGACGCGGTGAGCTGGAGGGGACGGTTCGCGTGAGCGAGATACCAGCGAAGGCCACGGAGTCGAAGGACCCGTCGGACGGCGCGAGGACGGAGGCCGCGGAGGATGCCGTACAGGTCCGTCCCGGCGAGGTGCCGTCCGGTGACGCCATGTGGCAGAGCAGCCCGCCCGGTTCGATCTACGACTACATCAAGGTGGCGTCCTTCTCCATAGGCCCCGACGGGCTGGTCGACCAGTGGAGCCTGCGTGCCGAGCAGCTCTTCGGCATCCCCGCCGGGCGTGCGGTCGGCATGGACCCCATCGAGGCGTTCATCGACCCTGACCTGCACGAGCAGGGCCAGCGCAAGATGGCCGAGATCCTGGACGGACGCGAGTGGACCGGGGTGGTCCCCTTCCGCACGCCTCCCACGGCCGACACCGAGCACGCCCGCGAGGGCCTCGCCGAGGTCTACGTGATGCCGACGCGGACCGAGGAGGGCGAGCGGGCCGCCGTCTGCATCGTCGTCGACGTGCGCACGCTCCGGAGCATCGAGACCGACCTGGCCGCCTCGCAGGCGATTTTCGGTCAATCTCCCTTCGGCTTCGTGCTGATCGACCCCGACCTGCGGGTTCGCCGGGTCAACTACCGGTTCGCCTCCCTGTTCGGCGGCACGCCGGACGACCACCGCGGCAAGGGCGTCCACGACTACCTGCCCCGCCCCGAGGCCGAGCGGGTCTCGGCGACCCTGCGCCGGGTCCTGGAGACCGGCGACTCCATCACGGACATGCACGTCACCGGCTTCCTGCCGGGTTCCGACGAGCGTCGGCACTGGTCCATCAACCTGTACCGGGTGCGCAGCGGATCCGGCCGGCCCATCGGCATCGCCTGGCTGGGAACCGACATCACGGCCCGTCGCGCCGCCGCCCGTGAGGCCGCCGCCGCGCGGCGCAATCTCGCCCTTCTGAACGAGGCGGGCGCCCGCATAGGCAACTCCCTCGACCTGGAGACCACGGCCCGCGAACTCCTCGACGTCGTCGTCCCCGGCTTCTGCGACCTGGCCACCGTCGATCTCTACCAGGGTCTCCTGGCCGGCGACGAGACCCCGCCCGGCCTCGCCGACGGCAGCGCCGAACTGCGCCGCGTCGCCTTCGCCAGCGCGGTCTCCGACGGCCCCTTCCTCGGCTCCGGTGCCCCCGTCCCGGTCGGCGCGGTCCACCACTACCCGTTCAACTCGCCGTGCGCCGACGCCCTGCGCACCGCCCGCCCGCTGTACGTCCCGGCCGAGGAGGGCGGCCTGGTGCAGTCCACGCTCGCCGTGCCGATGGTCGCCCACGACACCGTCGTAGGCCTCGCGCAGTTCGCGCGGACGAAGGGCAGCGAGCCGTTCGGGGACCGGGACCGGGACCTGGCGGTGGAGCTGGCGGCGCGGGCCGCGGTCTGTATCGACAACGCGCGCCTGTACCGGCGGGAGCACGAACGGGCGCTGATACTGCAACGGTCCCTGCTGCCGCCCGGCGACCCGGTCGCCTCCGGCCTCGACATCGCCTGCCGCTACCTGCCCGGCAACTCCTCCGCGGACCGGCCCAGCGAGGTCGGCGGCGACTGGTTCGACGTCATAGAACTGCCGGGTCACCGCACCGCGTTGGTGGTCGGCGACGTGATGGGCCGCGGCCTGCGCGCGGCGGTGGCGATGGGCGAACTGCGGTCCGCCGTGCGGACGCTGGCCCTGCTGGACCTCGAACCGGCCGAAGTCCTCTCCGCGTTGGACGAGATCGCCCGCGGCCTCGGCGCGCCCGGCGGTGTCCAGCAGGCCACCCGCGCGGCCCGCCGCCCCCGTGAGGCGGACCTGTCCGAGGTGTACCTCGCGACCTGCGTCTACGCCGTCTACGACTCGGTGACCAGGCGCTGCACCTTCGCCAACGCGGGCCATCTGCCCCCTGTGCTGGTCGAACCCGGCGAGGACGCGCTGATGCTCGACGTGCCGCCCGGGATGCCGCTCGGCGTCGGCGGCGAGCCCTTCGAGGAGGTCGAGGTCGAACTACCCGAAGGTGCCCTGCTCGCGCTCTACACGGATGGACTGGTCGAAAGCCGCGATCACCCCCTCGACGAGGGCCTCCAGGCGTTCGTCGGTGCGCTGACCGACCCCTCCGCGCCCCTGGAGGACGTCTGCGACCACGTCCTCGCCACCCTCGACAGCCACCACGGCGAGGACGACATCGCGCTCCTGATGGCACGTGTCCAGGGCCTGCCCACCGACTCCGTCGGCGACTGGACGCTGCCGCGCGAGCCGCGCAGCGTGGGCCGGGCCCGGGAGTACGCCCGCGCCCGGCTGCTCAGCTGGGATCTGGAGCCCCTGGTCGACACCACGGAACTCCTGGTCAGCGAACTCGTCACCAACGCCCTGCGGTACGGCGAGGGAGAAATCCGGCTGCGTCTCCTCCTCGACCGGACCCTGGTCTGCGAGGTCTGGGACTCCGGGCTCGTCCAGCCCCGCCGCCGGCGCGCCCGCGACACCGACGAGGGCGGCCGCGGTCTGCAACTCGTCGGCCTGCTCAGCGCGGCCTGGGGCTCCCGCCGGACCCCGCGCGGCAAGACGGTGTGGTTCGAACTCCCGCTGCCGGACGGGGAGAACGGCATGGTGGATCCGGCGGAAGCCCTGCTGAGCCTGTTCTAGGCGGTGTCGCCGTCCGGCTCGTGTCCGCGCAGTCGTACGTCCTGTTCCGCGAGGTCACGGGCCTCGCGGGCGAGGTCGTCGACGCGCGGCAGGTCCTCGGTCCGTCGTGCCTCCGCCAGCAGGACGCGAGGCGCGGCACCGACCGCCTCCCGGTGCACGGCCACATGGTCCTGAGCCGAGGCCACGGACTCCCGCGCGACCAGCAGCGCGGCCACCGCCAGCACCCCGGACCGGCCGTCCGTGAGGGGCGCGGTCGCGTGCACGATCCGACGCAGCACGCCCAGCGGGTCGTACGGCCGTCCGGACGTCGTCTCCTGTCGTACGGCGGCCAGGACCGCGTCGGCGTGCACGAGCCGGGCGTCCGTCGCGCCCTGGCGCCGGGCACGGTCGCGGACGGGGGCCAGTTCCGCCTCCGCGGCCGTGAGGGCGGGCGGGATCAGCCGGGTGGCCTCGGTGCGGGTCGAGCGCAGCCGGGCCACGGCCGACACCAGCACGTCCGCCCGGCAGATCGCGGTCTCCGCCGCGCGGAGCGGGTGGACCGCCTCGTCGAGCCGGTCGGCGGCGATGGCCTGGTGGGTCTCGCCCAGGTGGACGGTGGCGGTGACCAGGCTGTCCTTGGCCAGTTCGACGTATCCGGTGACGGAGCCGTCCACGGGCGCGGTGTCCGCCTCCGCCGCGCGGGCGGTCAGTTCGCGGAAGCGGGTCTCGGCAAGCGACAGGGCGGTGTGCGGGTCCCGGTCCAGCGCCCGTAGCGTGCGCAGGCTCTCCGTGCCCTCCGTCAACCGCCGCTCGGCCTCCTCGCACCGGCCCACGACTCCCGCGAGCGCGGCCGCCTCCTCGGGTACGCCCTCGTCGTAGCGTCGCCGGATCGCGCACGCGGCCCCGAGTTCGGCCTCCGCGGCCTCGGCCACCCGGACGAACTGGACCACCGCCTCGTGCCCGAACGCCGCTTCGGCGAAGGAGAGTTCCTCGCGGAAGGCGTACAGGTGGTTGTCGGCTTCGACGAGCGCGGCGCGGGAGCGGTCGTCCAGGCCGGCCGGCGCGGGCGGGACCGCGGGGGAGGGGTACGCGCCGACGTGGGTCGTACCGGGGGCCGCCGGTGTCGTACGACTACGGGTGCGGCGGATCCGGCGGAGCGAGGCGTAGGCGGCGAAGGCCACCACCACGACGAGGGCGGCGACCGGCAGGACGAGGTCGCCGGCGGAGGAACCCTCCTCGGCCGCCGCGGCGCTCGTCCGCGCGCCGGCAACCGGAGGCTCGTCGTCAACCGTCACCCACGGCAACACCAGCCACGCGACTCCGGCCACCACACCCAGCAAGGCGTGCGCCACCCGCACGGATATGTGCGAGCGGCTGCGCCGGGGACGGCCGCGCATCAGGGAGGGCGTCACATTTCGGAGCGTATGGGCGGGAAAGCGGGGGCGCGAGCGGGGTGGGCCTGAGGGGGGGGTGGGCCTGACGGGGATGGCTGATCGCCCGGGGCCCGGACTCGAGGGCGTACGAGGAGGATCGGGTCCGGCAGGTCGCCGCCGGTGGTGCCGCACTCTGCCGCCGTGCGTCCGCGGCATCGCCGTGGCTGGTCGCGCAGTTCCCCGCGCCCCTTCGGGGCGCGGGATGTCGGGGCTGCGCTGTCGGTCTCCCTGGGCCTCGTGGCGGGGCTCCCGCGCTACGAAGACCTCCTCCTGATCTTCGACCCCAGCCACACCAGCGGGTCGTACTTGCGATCGACCGCGCGTTCCTTCAAGGGGATCAGGGCGTTGTCCGTGATCTTGATGCCCTCGGGGCAGACTTCCGTGCAGCACTTGGTGATGTTGCAGTAGCCGAGGCCGTGTTCGTCCTGGGCCGTCTTCTTGCGGTCCAGGCCCGACTCCTCGGCCGCGTCCAGCGGGTGCATGTCCAGCTCCGCCACCCGCATGAGGAACCGGGGTCCCGCGAACGCCGGCTTGTTCTCCTCGTGGTCACGGACGACATGGCAGGTGTCCTGGCACAGGAAGCACTCGATGCACTTGCGGAACTCCTGCGAGCGGTCCACGTCCTCCTGCATCATCCGGTACTCACCGGGACCGAGCTCCGGCGGTGGGACGAACGCCGGGACCTCGCGCGCCTTCTGGTAGTTGAAGCCGACGTCGGTGACCAGGTCCCGCACGACCGGGAAGGCGCGCAGGGGAGTGACGGTGATCGTCTCCTCCGGGGTGAAGACCGACATGCGCGTCATGCACATCAACCGCGGCCGCCCGTTGATCTCCGCCGAGCACGAACCGCACTTGCCCGCCTTGCAGTTCCAGCGGACCGCGAGATCGGGCGCCTGGGTGGCCTGGAGGCGGTGGATGATGTCGAGGACCACCTCGCCGTCGTTGACGTCGACCTTGAAGTCCTCCAGGTCACCGCCCTTGACGTCACCCCGCCACACCTTGAAGTGGGCCGTGTAGCCGCTCATTCGTACAGCTCCTCTTCGGCGAGGTACTTGACCAGCTCCTCCTTCTCGAAGAGGGCGAGCAGGTCGGCGCGGATGGGGTCGGTGGTCTCACGGGTCAGGTCGATCTGGCCGCGGACCGGGTCCGTGGCCGCCAACCCGCCCGTCGGGTCGGTCAGTCGGCAGATCAGATTCACCCGGCGCCACTCGCGCTCCATCGTCGGATGGTCCTCGCGGGTGTGCCCGCCCCGCGACTCCGTCCGCTCCAGCGCCGCCCGCGCCACGCACTCGCTGACCAGCAGCATGTTGCGCAGGTCCAGCGCGAGGTGCCAGCCCGGGTTGAACTGCCGGTGCCCCTCGACCCCGGCCCGCCGGGCCCGCACCCGAAGCTCCGCGAGCTTCTCCAGGGCCTGCTCCATCTCGCCCTCCCGGCGGATGATGCCGACCAGGTCGTTCATGGCCTGCTGGAGCTCTTGGTGCAGGGTGTACGGGTTCTCCGGAGGGCCGGTGTCGGGTTCGACGCCCTCCGCCGAGAACGGCCGCAGCGCCTCCGCGGCCGCCGCGTCCACCTGCACCTCGTCCACCGGCGGCCGGTCCGCCGCGAGGCCGGTCGCGTACTCCGCCGCGTGCCAGCCCGCCCGGCGCCCGAACACCAGCAGGTCCGACAGGGAGTTGCCGCCCAGCCGGTTGGAGCCGTGCATCCCGCCCGCGACCTCACCGGCCGCGAACAGCCCCTGCACCCCGCGCGCCGCCGCCGTGTCCGAGTCGACCGCGATCCCGCCCATCACGTAGTGACAGGTCGGTCCGACCTCCATTGCCTCGGCGGTGATGTCGACGTCCGCGAGCTCCTTGAACTGGTGGTACATCGAGGGGAGCCGGCGGCGGATGACCTCCGCGGGCATCCGCGTGGACACGTCCAGGAAGACCCCGCCGTGCGGCGAGCCCCGGCCTGCCTTCACCTCGGCGTTGATGGCCCGCGCCACCTCGTCGCGCGGCAACAGCTCAGGCGGACGGCGGTTGTTGTCCGGGTCCTCGTACCAGCGGTCGCCCTCCTCCTCCGACTCGGCGTACTTCTCCTTGAAGACGTCCGGGACGTAGTCGAACATGAACCGCTCGCCCTCGGAGTTGCGCAGCACCCCGCCGTCGCCGCGGACGGACTCCGTGACGAGGATGCCCTTCACCGACGGCGGCCAGACCATGCCGGTCGGATGGAACTGCACGAACTCCATGTTCAGCAGGGGTGCTCCGGCCAGCAGCGCCAGCGCGTGGCCGTCGCCCGTGTACTCCCACGAGTTCGACGTCACCTTGAAGGACTTGCCGATGCCACCGGTGGCGATCACCACGGACGGGGCTTCCAGGACGAAGAAACGGCCCGTCTCACGGTCGTAGGCGAAGACCCCGCTCACCCGCGACCCGTCCTTCAACACCCGTGTGACCGTGCACTCCTGATAGACCTTCAGACGCGACTCGTAGTCGCCGGTCTCCTTCTTGTCCTCCTGCTGGAGGGACACGATCTTCTGCTGGAGCGTGCGGATCAGTTCGAGGCCGGTGCGGTCGCCGACGTGGGCGAGGCGCGGGTACTCGTGGCCGCCGAAGTTGCGCTGGGAGATCCGGCCGTCCTTGGTGCGGTCGAACAGGGCGCCCCAGGTCTCCAGCTCCCAGACCCGGTCCGGAGCCTCCTGGGCGTGCAGTTCGGCCATCCGCCACTGGTTGAGGAACTTGCCGCCGCGCATGGTGTCGCGGAAGTGGACCTGCCAGTTGTCGTGCGAGTTGGCGTTGCCCATGCTGGCCGCGATGCCGCCCTCGGCCATCACCGTGTGCGCCTTGCCGAACAGCGACTTGCAGATCACGGCCGTACGGGCACCGCGCTCGCGGGCCTCGATGGCGGCCCGCAGTCCGGCTCCTCCGGCGCCGACCACTACGACGTCCCATTCCTGCCGGTCGACCACGGACATCAGAAGGCACCTCCCTCTCTAGAAGAACCGCGGATCGTCGAAGGCACCGGACGCGAGCAGATAGACGTAGAAGTCGGCGAGCGCCACGCTGACCAGCGACGCCCAGGCCAGCTGCATGTGGCGGGCGTTCAGCCGGCCGACGAACTGCCAGGCCCTGTAGCGCACGGGATGCTTGGAGAAGTGCCTGAGCTTGCCGCCCACGATGTGCCGGCAGGAGTGGCAGGAGACGGTGTACGCCCAGATCAGCACGATGTTGACCAGGAAGACCACGGTCCCGAGGCCCATGTGCCCCCACTCGTAGTTCTCGTCGCGGAACGAGAGCACGGTGTCGTAGGTCAGGATCCCGGCGACCACGATCGCGGCGTAGAAGAAGTACCGGTGGATGTTCTGGAGGATCAGCGGGAAGCGGGTCTCGCCGGTGTACTTCTTGTGCGGCTCGGCCACCGCGCAGGCCGGCGGGGACGCCCAGAAGCCCCGGTAGTAGGCCTTGCGGTAGTAGTAGCAGGTCAGGCGGAAGCCGAGCGGGAAGATCAGGATGATGATCGCGGGGGAGATGCCCCACCAGCTGCCGAACAGCTCCCAGTTGGGGCCGTGCCGCATGGGCTCGCAGCGCTCGGCGAGACAGGGGGAGTAGAACGGCGAGACGTACGGGGCCGCGTAGTAGTCCGTGTCCGCGAAGGCCCGCCAGGTCGAGTAGACGATGAAGGCGAGCAGCCCGGCCGCGGTGGCCGCCGGCGCCAGCCACCAGCGGTCGGTGCGCAGGTGCGGGGCGTCGATCGCGGCGCGTGTGCCGGTGCGCACGCCGCCGCGCACGGGATGGGGTTCGGTGTCGGGGGGTTCCGTACCAGTGGCCAACGCTTGACTCCGGTCGGGTTCAGGGGGCCCTGCGGTCGCGGGCACCGAGGCCCTCGTCGTCCGAGTCCGTCCACAGGGCGTTGTCGTAGGGGGTGTCGGAGATGGAGACGAGATCCGGGCGGCGCGCCTTGGCGAGCGCCGGGTCGGTCTCCCTCAGCAGCGCGAGGCTCTCGCGCAGACGGTCGGCGTCGATCCGGACGCGGCGCATCTCCAGACCGCCGCTGCCCAGCTGCTGCTCCAGCCGCTTGACATACCGGAGCACTTCGTCGAGAGCGCGCTGGGCCGATGCCAGTTCGTCGTTCACGGACATGACGTGACCTCACTTCCGTGGGCGGGGTTGCCCTGCACGGGAACGGTCATGCGCCTGCGAGTGTTGCGCGTCACACCTGCCGGTGTGAAGGGACGTGCACCGATTGGCGGATCGTGCGCCTGAGTGCGCGCCCCTCGCGCGCCGTCGATTGCGCCGCACGGGTGGGCTTCCCGGTTCCTGTCGCCGTGTCGCCGTCCGTTGCCGAACCCTTTCCTCTTCAGTGGCCGCATAGATGTGATCAGCTCCATATACCGCCAAAAGTGATCATAACGCCCGCGGCTCCCGGAGGTAAGCAGAGATGTCCAACGACGGCGTCGGACTGCGCGCGGTCATGCGCTCGGTCGCCTTCCTCACCGCGGGAGCCCTCGCGGTGCCCGCCCTCGCCGGGTGCAGTTCCGAGGACACGGCGAGCAAGCCGCTCGCGGAACAGGACATCGCGCCCGCGGCCCGCGACCAGGTCGCCGACGGCGGCACCCTGCACTGGGCCGTGGACGCCCTGCCGGAGACCCTGAACACCTTCCAGGCGGACGCGAACGCGACCACCACCACCGTCGCCCAGGCGGTCCTGCCGTCGATGTACCGGCTCGACGCGAACGGGCGGCCGCAGGTCAACCCCGACTACCTGGAGTCGGCGAAGGTCGTGGAGACCGAGCCCAAGCAGGTCGTGCTGTACAAGCTGAACCAGCAGGCGGTGTGGAGCGACGGCCGCGAGATCGGCGCCGCCGACTTCGCCGCCCAGTGGCGCGCCCTGTCCGGCAAGGACTCCGCGTACTGGACCGCCCGCAACGCCGGCTACGAGCGCATCGAGAAGATCGAGCGCGGCGCCAACGACCTGGAGGTCCGGGTCACCTTCGCACGGCCGTACGCCGACTGGCGCTCACTGTTCTCGCCGCTGTACCCGAAGGACGTCATGGGCACCCCGGACTCCTTCAACGACTCCGCCCGCAAGAAGCTCAAGGTCACCGCCGGTCCGTTCCGGCTCAAGAAGGTCGACCGCAAGGACGGCGAGGTCACCCTCGCCCGCAGCGAGCGCTGGTGGGGGCACCCCGCCAAGCTGGACGAGATCGTGCTGACGGCCGTCCCGCGCGACGAGCGGACCGGGGCACTGGCCGCCGGCGACGTGGACCTCGCCGAGATCGACCCCGAGTCCCTCGGCCGCATCACCCTCGCCGCCCGCGCGGGCGCGAAGACCGGCAGCACCCCCCTGGCCGGTCCGGGCGGTCTGTCCGCCCACGGCTCCGGCAGCAACCTCGGGGCCGCGGCCGCCCTGCGCTCCTGGGCCGTGGCCCACGAGGACGGCGAGGAGGCCGCCGACGACGAGGCCGGCGCCGGCAAGAAGAAGCGCGAGGCTGCTCTCGCCTACGAGCGGCAGCAGACCGCCCTCAAGGGCTTCGAGGTCCGCAGGTCCCTGGAACCCGCCTACACCCAGCTCGCCCTCAACGGCGCCTCGGGTCCGCTCGCCGACGAGCGGGTCCGCCGGGCCGTGGCCCGCGCCCTCGACCGCAAGGCGCTCGCCAAGGCCGTCCTCACCCCGCTCGGACTGCCCGCCGAACCCGTCGGCAGCCACCTCGCGCTCTCCGGCCAGGACGCCTACGCCGACAACAGCGGCGCGCTCGGCGGTCAGGACACCGAGGGGGCGGAGGCGCTGCTGGCCGACGCCGGCTGGGTGCACGGCGGACCGGTGAAGAAGGAGAACGGGGAGAAGGCGGAGGAGGGGGAGAAGGCGGACAAGGGGGAGAAGGCCGCCGGGGCCGAGGGCGAGAAGTCCGGCGGCACGTCGGAGAAGGAGTCCGAGAAGAAGTCGGAGAAGTCCCGCAAGAAGTCCGACAAGGAGTCGGAGAAGTCGGAGAAGTCGAAGAAGGAGTCCCGCGAGAAGTCCGACAACGAGGACCCGGCCGACGACGACTCGGCGGATTCCGAGGACGACAAGGGCGACAAGGGCGACGACAAGCAGTACGCGAACAAGCTCGCGCAGGGCGGCGCACCGGCCGGGGCCTACGCCCCCAAGGGCACCCCCGCCCCGGCCGCCGCGGCGACGAAGGTGCTGGCCAAGAACGGCAAGGCGCTGGCGCTGCGGTTCGTGCTGCCGTCGGGCCCGGGGTCCGAGACCCTGCGGACCGTGGCCGGCCGGATCTCCTCGATGCTCGCGAAGGTCGGCATCCGCACCGAGATCTCCAAGGTGTCCGACGAGAGCTACTTCAAGGACCACATCGCGTCCGGACAGTACGACCTGGCGCTGTACTCGTGGCCCGCCTCCGCGTTCCCCGCGACCGACGCCCGGCCCATCTTCGCCAAGCCGGTGCCCGCCGCCGACGGGTCGCTGAACGTGGAGCAGAACTACACCCGGGTCGGCACCGACCAGGTGGACCAGCTCTTCGACGAGGCCGTCACCACCCTGGACGCCTCGGAGAGCCGGAGCCTGATCCGCAAGGCCGACTCCCGGATCTGGGCGGCCGCGGGGTCCATCCCGCTCTATCAGCGGCCGCAGCTGACCGCCGCGAGGAAGAACCTGGTGAACGCGGGTGCGTTCGGGTTCCAGACGCCGGTCTACGAGGACATGGGCTTCCTGAGGAAGGGCGCGAAGCCCGCGTCCGGACCGTCCGGGAACTGAGCCCGGCGAGCCCCGACCCGGCGGGCACCGTACGATGGGGTGAGGCCGTGGCGTGTTCAGCCCGGCAGGGTCCGCGTAACACAGACGTACGCGTCGGCCTTCCTCACACTCCAGGAGTACGCCTTCATGGCCACGCGCCACGACATCCGCAACGTAGCCATCGTCGCCCACGTCGACCACGGCAAGACGACCATCGTCGACGGAATGCTGAAGCAGGCCGGTGCCTTCGCCGCCCACCAGCTCGAAGGCGTCGACGACCGCATGATGGACTCGAACGACCTGGAGCGTGAGAAGGGCATCACGATCCTCGCCAAGAACACGGCGGTGAAGTACCACCCCAAGGACGGGGGGGACGTCATCACCATCAACATCATCGACACCCCCGGTCACGCCGACTTCGGCGGCGAGGTCGAGCGCGGTCTGTCGATGGTGGACGGTGTCGTCCTCCTCGTCGACGCCTCCGAGGGCCCGCTCCCGCAGACCCGCTTCGTGCTGCGCAAGGCCCTCCAGCAGCGGCTGCCCGTCATCCTGTGCATCAACAAGACGGACCGCCCGGACTCCCGTATCGACGAGGTCGTCAACGAGACCTACGACCTCTTCCTCGACCTGGACGCGGACGAGGAGCAGATCGAGTTCCCGATCGTCTACGCCTGCGGCCGTGACGGCATCGCCTCGCTGACCAAGCCGGAGAACGGCACGGTCCCGGCGGACTCCACCAGCCTGGAGCCGTTCTTCTCCACGATCCTCCAGCACATCCCGGCCCCCACGTACGACGAGGAGGCCCCGCTCCAGGCGCACGTCACCAACCTGGACGCCGACAACTTCCTCGGCCGTATCGCGCTGCTCCGCGTCGAGCAGGGCGAGCTGCGCAAGGGCCAGACGGTCGCGTGGATCAAGCGGGACGGCTCCATCAGCAACGTCCGCATCTCCGAGCTGCTGATGACCGAGGCGCTCACCCGCAAGCCCGCCGAGGTGGCCGGCCCGGGTGACATCTGTGCCGTCGCCGGTATCTCCGACATCATGATCGGCGAGACCCTCGCTGACCCCGAGAACCCGATCCCGCTGCCGCTGATCACGGTCGACGAGCCCGCGATCTCCATGACCATCGGCACCAACACCTCGCCGCTGGTCGGCCGTGGCGGCACCGGCAAGGGTGCCGACAACAAGGCGGCCGTCAAGGACCGCAAGGTCACCGCCCGCCAGGTGAAGGACCGCCTGGACCGCGAGCTGGTCGGCAACGTCTCGCTGCGCGTCCTGGAGACCGAGCGTCCGGACGCCTGGGAGGTCCAGGGCCGTGGTGAGCTCGCGCTCGCCATCCTGGTCGAGCAGATGCGCCGCGAGGGCTTCGAGCTGACCATCGGCAAGCCGCAGGTCGTCACCAAGGACGTCGACGGCAAGGTCTACGAGCCCGTCGAGCGCATGACGATCGACGTGCCCGAGGAGCACATGGGCGCGGTCACGCAGCTCATGGGCGTCCGCAAGGGCCGGATGGACAACATGTCGAACCACGGCTCCGGCTGGGTGCGCATGGAGTTCGTGGTGCCGTCCCGCGGCCTCATCGGCTTCCGGACCGAGTTCCTGACGCAGACCCGCGGCACCGGCATCGGGCACTCCATCCACGAGGGCTTCGAGCCCTGGTTCGGCACGCTCCAGACCCGTAACAACGGCTCCCTGGTCGCCGACCGCGCCGGCGCCGTCACCGCCTTCGCGATGACGAACCTCCAGGAGCGCGGTGTGCTCTTCGTGGAGCCCGGCACCGAGGTGTACGAGGGCATGATCGTCGGCGAGAACTCCCGCTCCGACGACATGGACGTCAACATCACCAAGGAGAAGAAGCTCACCAACATGCGGTCGTCCACGGCCGACGTGTCCGAGTCGATCGTCCCGCCGCGCAAGCTCTCCCTGGAGCAGTCCCTGGAGTTCTGCCGCGACGACGAGTGCGTCGAGGTGACCCCGGAGGCTGTCCGCATCCGCAAGGTCAACCTGGACGCCCGCGAGCGCGCCCGCGCCGCGAGCCGCGCCAAGCACGGCTGATCCGAACGCAGCTGAGCCCGGTTCTCCGAGTGACGGGGAACCGGGCCTTCGGCGTGCCGTGGAAGCGGGTGCCGGAACGAGGGTAAGAGGCCTGTCCGTGACCTGTGCGATACCGTCCGGTAATCGGTAATCAGCCCATCGTGTTTCGGACATGTGAACAGAAATCCATTGCGGTATGTCCGTTTTGACGGTCTGTCGGTTCACGTGTCAAGCGCGACCAGGTGTCAATCTTTGCAATTTTTCCTCAAAATATGGCCGGTAGGGAGATCCCTATGCCTTCCGCCCTTGACGCGCGTTGAACACTTTGGCGAAAGTTCCCCCAAACCACAGAACCTGCCGGTATCTGTGCTGCGCTCAACTCTCCAACCCCCCGGGGGAAGTACACACATGACCAGTCCAGTCGCCTTGGACCCCGAGCTCGAGTCGAACGCCGAGCCTGTCAAGGCCGAGCAGAAGCTCGAGGGTCGTTCTCCCGGCCAGTTGATGTGGCAGCGCTTCAAGCGTGACCGTACCGGGGTCGTCTGCGCCGTGGTAGTGATTTTGTACTTCGTGATCGCGCTGGCCGCGCCGCTGCTGACCAAGATCAGCGGGACCGACCCGTACACGCTGTACGGACAGGACCCGACCTACGCGGACAAGCCGATCCTGGACCAGTTCGGTCTGCCGCTCGGCTACTTCGGCGGTGTCTCGGGCTCCCACTGGTTCGGTGTGGAGCCGCAGTACGGCCGTGACCTGTTCGCCATGCTCGTGTACGGCATGCGGACGTCGCTGTTCATGGCCCTCGGTGTGACCGTCCTGCTGATGGCCACCGGTGTCGTCATCGGCCTCATCGGCGGCTACTTCGGCGGCCGCACGGACTACTGGATCGGCCGGGTCACGGACTTCTTCCTGTCCTTCCCGCAGCAGCTGTTCTTCATCGCCTTCATGCCCGTGGTCACCGCGTTCTTCGTCGACCCGCGGGAGGCTACCCCCACGTACTTCCGCGCACTGGCGATGCTGATCGTGCTGTGGCTGCTGGGCTGGATGGGTATGGCGCGTCTGGTCCGTTCGACCGTGCTGTCCCTGCGCGAGCGGGAGTTCGTCGAGGCCGCCAAGGTCTCCGGTGCCTCCCCGTGGCGGATCGTCCGCAAGGAGATCCTGCCGAACGTGGTGACGCCGATCCTGGTGCAGTTCACGTACTCGCTGCCCAGCACCATCCTCACCATCGCCTTCCTCTCGTTCGCCGGTGTCGGGTTCGTCGAGCCGACTCCGGACTGGGGACGACTGTTCGCCGCCGCTGCCAACTACACCGAGCAGGACCCGGCGTTCCTCTTCTTCCCCGGCCTGGCGCTGGTGATCTTCGTTCTGGCCTTCAACCTCCTCGGAGACTCGGTCCGGGACGCTTTCGACCCCAAGTCCGGGCGGTAACTCGTCCATTGGTGGGGGGTGACTGCCGCCCCCGCGTCGGCCTACCAGCCGCGTCAGGCAGTACTCATGGATAACAACCGACAGGTAGGTAATCGCCTCATGAAGCCCATCAGCTCGCGCAGAGCGCGTGCAATCGTCGTCGCCCTCGCGGCCGGTTCCCTGGCTCTCACGGCCTGCTCCAAGAACGATGGCGGCGACTCCGGCGCCGACTCGAAGAAGGACCAGAAGGAGGCCTCCGTCCAGTCGAAGGCGGTCACCTACGCCGACGCCGCGGGCTCGACGGGTCCGGCGGCTGAGGTTCCCGGCGCCAAGCCCGGCGGCACGATCAACGTCTACCAGGAGGCGGGCCTCTCGCACCTGGACCCGGGCCAGATCTACGTCTCCGACGCGGGCCAGGTCGCCAACCTGCTCTTCCGTCGTCTGACGCAGTTCAAGGAGGACGACAAGGGCAACGTCTCGGTCGTCGGCGACCTCGCCACCGACTCGGGCAAGGCCTCGGACGGCGGCAAGACCTGGACCTTCACGCTGAAGGACGGCGTCAAGGACCAGAACGGCAACGCCATCACGTCCGCCGACATCCGCCACACCGTCGAGCGCCAGTACGCGAAGTTCATCTTCGACGGCCCGACCTACCTGCAGACCTGGCTGAGCGGCGCGGACTACCGCAAGGCCCTGCCGAACGGCGGCTTCGACGGCAAGCACCTGCCGGACAGCGTGCTGGCCACCCCGGACGACAAGACGGTGGTCTTCCACTTCGACACCGCGCGCCCGGACCTGCCGCAGACCCTGGCCATGGCCGGCTACGCCGTTGTCCCGGCCAAGGGCGACACCAAGGAGAAGTACGACAAGGCCCCGGTCGCCACGGGCCCGTACAAGATCGTCTCCAACAAGGTCGGCAAGGAACTCGTCCTCGCGAAGAACACCAACTGGGACCCGAAGACCGACTCGGTCCGTCACCAGTACGCGAACGGCTTCGACTTCCAGTTCGGCATCACCGAGTCGACCCAGACCAAGCGTCTGATCGCCGACCAGGGCGAGGACAAGAACGCCATCCAGCTCACGGGCGGCGTCGAGGCCACGCAGATCCAGGACGTCATCGGCAACGCGGCCGTCAGCAAGCGCACGGTCAAGGGCTACCAGCCCTACGTCATGCAGCTGACCTTCAACCTGGACCGCGTCAAGGACCTCAAGGTCCGCCAGGCCATCACCTACGCGGTCAACTCCAAGTCGCTCATCGCCGGTGAGGGCGGTGCCTACGGCGGCGACGTGGCGCCGAACTACTTCGCCCCGACCCTGCCGGGCTACGAGGCGACGTACGACCCGTACGGCCGTCTGAAGATGCCGCAGGGCAACATCGCGAAGGCCAAGGAGATCCTCAAGGGTGTCCCGGCCGCCGAGAAGAAGGTCGTCTTCGCCTACTCCAACAGCGAGGCCGGTCAGAAGCGCAAGGTCGCCATCGAGGACGCCCTGACCAAGGTCGGCTTCAACGTGGTGTCCAAGGAGGTCGACTCCGCGAGCTACTACGAGCAGATCGGCAAGCTCAACAACCCGTACGACCTGTACATCACGGGTTGGGGCCAGGACTGGCCGTCCGCGGGCACGGTGATCACGCCCATCTACGACGGCACCCAGGTCGCCGACGGTTCCTCGAACTACTCGCACGTCAAGGACCCGAAGGTCGACGCCCTCATCAAGAAGGCGCTGACCCAGGACCCGACCGCCGCTGCCGCCACCTGGAAGGAAGCCCAGCACTACCTGCTGGAGAAGGTCCTCCCGGCCGCGCCGCTCTGGTACACCAAGCAGTTCCAGCTCTCCGGTTCGAACATCGGCGGTGCCCGCTACGGCTCGGTGTCCAGCCTCATCGACATCAACCGTCTGTTCGTGAAGTCGTAACTCTCTACGGCTGATCGCGGGGGTGCGCACCAGGCGGAGCGCACCCCCGCACCTCCGTGAAACCTCCCACCGTCTCCGCAGAGAGCAGCCCTCCCGCCATGTTTCAGTTCATCATCCGGCGCACAGTCGGTGCCCTCGTCACCCTGATCCTCATCGGCGCCGCCACGTTCTTCCTGTTCGTCGCCGCGCCCTCCGACTACGCCTCACTGGCCTGTGGCAAGGACTGCTCGCCCGCGAGACTCGAGGACATCCGTCAGGCGCTGGGCCTCAACCTGCCGATCCACCAGCAGTTCTGGGACTTCATGTCCGGCATCGTCATGGGCCGTGACTTCCCGACCGGACACTGCAGCGCGCCCTGCCTCGGCCAGTCGTTCTACTCGGGCGACATGGTCTGGTCCACGATCATGGACCGCTTCCCGACGACCCTCACGCTCACTGTCGGCGGCGCGGTCGTCTTCGTCATCGTCGGCATCGGCGCCGGCATGATCGCCGCCTACCGGCGCGGCACCATGGTCGACAAGGTCGCCACCAGTGTCTCCATGGTGCTCAGTTCGTTCCAGATCTACGTGCTCGGCCCGCTCGTCCTGCTGATCTTCGTCTACAGCACGGGCTGGATGGACAACCCGGCCTACCACCCGATCACGGACGACCCGTGGAAGTGGTTCACCGGTCTGCTGCTGCCGGTGCTGGTGATGTCCACCATCTTCACCGCGCAGTACACGCGTATGGCGCGTTCCTCGATGATCGAGCAGCTCGCCGAGGAGCACGTCCGCACCGCCCGCGCCAAGGGCATGTCGAACCGGTACGTGTTCTTCCGCTACGCCTGGCGCGGTTCGATGATCCCGATCGTCACCGTCCTCGGCATCGACATCAGCTCGATGCTCGGCGGCGCCGTGGTCACCGAGCTGACCTTCTCCCTCCAGGGGATCGGCCGTCTCGCCGTGGACGGCGCGGTCCACAAGGACCTGCCGCTCACCATGGGTGTCATGCTGTTCGGTGCCTTCTTCATCCTGATCGTCAACATCCTCACCGACATCGCGTACGCCTACATCGACCCGCGCGTCCGGCTCTCCTAGGAAGAACGAACCACCGTGACCACACTGACCAAGACCGAGGACGCGCCGGCCCCGACCGGTCCGGAGAGCTTCCTCTCGGTGCGTGATCTGAAGGTGCAGTTCTCCACCGAGGACGGCATCGTCAAGGCGGTCGACGGCCTCTCCTTCGACGTCGAGCGCGGCAAGACCCTGGGCATCGTCGGCGAGTCCGGCTCCGGGAAGTCCGTCACCAACCTGACGATCCTGGGCCTGCACAACCCCCGCACCAGCACCGTCGACGGCGAGATCGTCCTCGACGGCAAGGAACTCGTCACGGCCACCGAGCGGGAGCTGGAGCAGCTCCGCGGCAACAAGATGGCGATGATCTTCCAGGACCCGCTGACCGCGCTGTCGCCGTTCTACACGGTGGGCCGCCAGCTGTCCGAGCCGTTCATGAAGCACCGCGGCGCCTCCAAGAAGGAGGCCAAGGACCGGGCCATCCAGCTGCTGGAGAAGGTCGGCATCCCGCAGCCCAAGGCGCGCTTCGACGACTACCCCCACCAGTTCTCCGGCGGTATGCGCCAGCGCGCGATGATCGCCATGGCGCTGATGTGCGACCCCGAGCTGCTGATCGCCGACGAGCCGACCACCGCGCTGGACGTCACCGTGCAGGCCCAGATCCTGGACCTGCTCAAGGACCTCCAGCAGGAGTTCGGCTCCGCGATCATCTTCATCACGCACGACCTCGGCGTCATCTCCAACATGGCCGACGACCTGCTGGTGATGTACGCCGGCCGGGCCGTCGAGCGCGGTTCCGTCCGCGAGGTCCTCGGCGCGCCGAAGCACCCCTACACCTGGGGCCTGCTGAGCTCGATGCCCCGCCTGGACGGCGACATCAACGAGGCGCTGGAGCCGATCCCCGGTTCGCCGCCCTCGCTGCTCAACCCGCCCTCCGGCTGCCCGTTCCACCCGCGGTGCGCCTTCAAGGACGAGGTGCCGGGCACGCTGTGCACCGACTCCCGTCCGCCGCTGGGCGAGGGCCGCGCCTCCGCGTGCCACCTGACGGCCGAGCAGAAGCAGACCATCTTCATCGACAAGATCCAGCCCCGGCTGCGCTAGGGAGATCCGAGACATGAGCGACAACCTCACCCTCCCCGCCCAGCAGGGTTCCGCCGGCACCTCGACCGAGCCACTCCTCAAGGTCGAGGGCCTGACGAAGCACTTCCCGATCTACGGCGGCTTCCCGATCAAACGCAAGGTCGGCGCCGTGCAGGCCGTCGACGGGGTCGACCTCACGGTCGGCGTCGGCGAGAGCGTCGGCCTGGTCGGCGAGTCCGGCTGCGGCAAGTCGACGACGGGCCGGCTGATCACACGGCTCCTGGAGCCCACGGACGGCAAGATCACGTACGCCGGTCAGGACATCACGCACGCCTCGCGCCGCCAGCTGGCGCCGGTGCGGTCCGAGATCCAGATGATCTTCCAGGACCCGTACTCCTCGCTGAACCCGCGGCAGACCGTCGGCTCGATCATCAAGTCGCCGATGGAGGTCAACGGGATCGAGCCGGAGGGCGGCCAGGAGAAGAAGGTCCGCGAGCTCCTGGAGCTGGTCGGCCTCAACCCCGAGCACTACAACCGCTTCCCGCACGAGTTCTCCGGCGGTCAGCGTCAGCGCATCGGCGTGGCCCGCGCGCTGGCCCTCCAGCCGAAGCTGATCGTGGCGGACGAGCCGGTCTCCGCGCTGGACGTGTCGATCCAGGCGCAGGTCGTCAACCTGCTGAAGAAGGTCCAGGACGAGCTGGGCATCGCGTTCCTGTTCATCGCCCACGACCTGGCCGTCGTACGGCACTTCTCGCAGCGGGTCGCGGTCATGTACCTCGGCAAGGTGGTCGAGGTCGGCGACCGGGAGTCGATCTACAACCGTCCCCGGCACCCGTACACGCACGCCCTGCTGTCCGCGGTGCCGGAGGTCGACATCGACGGCACGGGTCCGAACCGGGAGCGGATCCGGCTCTCCGGTGACGTGCCCTCGCCGATCCTGCCGCCGTCCGGCTGCCGCTTCCGCACGCGGTGCTGGAAGGCGCAGGACAAGTGCGCCACGGACGAGCCGCCGCTGGTCCAGATCTCCGGCAACAAGGCCGGCCACCTCACGGCCTGCCACTTCCCGGAGGACCCGACCACCGAGGCCCGCGACGAGGACGTCGTGATGGACCCGGCGCTGCTCGCCCTGGAGGACGCGGCGGAGTCGGACACGGTGCCGACGAAGGACTGACGCGCCCGGCAACTCCGGCGACGGCCGGGGGCGGAGACATGGGTCTCTGCTCCCGGCCGTCGGTGTTTGTGACGGGGGTGCCGGCCGGGGGCCGAGGTGGTCGCGGTGACGGGGTGACGCCTGGGCTGACGGGGGCGGGGTCCGGGTGTGCCGACCTCTGCCTTCGCGGCAGCTGGGTCCGTCAGCCACGTCGGCCTGGCGGCCCCCGGCCGTGCCGTGCCCCGGCCCTCTCACGCTGCACCCCGCCATGCCACGCATCAGCCCCCTCACGCGGCGCCCCGCCATGCCACGCACCACCCCCACGCAGCGCCCCCGCATGACGGCGCCCGCTCCCCAGCACCCCGGTGTCCCCGGCCCCCTGACCCATCGTCTCCTCGCTCCCGTCACCGTCCTCGATGCGCCGGCCACTCTCCTCACGCCCACCCCCCAAAGGCCTACTCAGGCGTGCGGAATGTCGTTCATGATCCGATATTGGCCGGTAACGGATCATCTTGAGGAGGCACTCCATGCGTGGAGGCACGCACGCCAAATGGGCCGCATGCGCGGCGGCGGTAGCGCTCGCGGCGACGGCCTGTGGGGGCGGGGACAGCGGCGGCGGCAGCGGCAGCAGCGACGGCGGCGCGGTGCTCAGCTCCTCCTGGGGCGACCCGCAGAACCCGCTGGAGCCGGCCAACACCAACGAGGTGCAGGGCGGCAAGGTCCTCGACATGATCTTCCGCAGCCTGAAGAAGTACAACCCGGAGACGGGCAAGGCCGAGGACATGCTCGCCGAGAAGATCGACACGACCGACTCGCAGAACTTCACCATCACCGTCAAGGACGGCTGGACCTTCAGCAACGGCGAGAAGGTCACCGCCAAGTCCTTCGTGGACGCCTGGAACTACGGGGCCTCTCTCAAGAACAACCAGAAGAACGCCTACTTCTTCGGCTACATCGACGGCTACGACAAGACCCACCCCGAGGACGGCAGCAAGCAGACCGCCGACACCCTCTCCGGCCTGAAGGTCACCGGCACCAACACCTTCACCGTCAAGCTCAACCAGAAGTTCTCGACCTTCCCCGACACCCTCGGCTACCCCGCCTACGCCCCGCTCCCGCAGGCCTTCTTCACCGACCACGCCGGCTGGGTGAAGAAGCCGATCGGCAACGGGCCGTACACCATCGAGTCGTACACCAAGGGCTCCCAGATGGCCCTGAAGAAGTGGGACGGCTACAAAGGCCCCGACAAGGCCCAGAACGGCGGCGTGACCCTCAAGGTCTACACCGACAACAACACCGCCTACACCGACCTGATGGCCGGCAACCTCGACCTGGTCGACGACGTCCCCGCGGCCCAGCTCAAGAACGTCAAGAGCGACCTCGGCGACCGCTACATCAACACTCCCGCCGGCATCATCCAGACCCTCGCCTTCCCGTTCTACGACAAGAACTGGAACAAGCCCGGCATGGAGAAGGTCCGCACCGGGCTCTCCCGGGCCATCAACCGCGACCAGATCACCCAGACCATCTTCCAGAAGACCCGTACCCCCGCCACCGACTGGACCTCGCCGGTCCTCGGCAAGGAGGGCGGCTTCAAGGAAGGCCTGTGCGGGGACGCCTGCGACTACGACCCGGCCGCGGCCAAGAAGCTCATCAAGGAGGGCGGCGGGCTCCCCGGCGGCCAGGTCAAGATCACGTACAACGCGGACACCGGCTCCCACAAGGAGTGGGTCGACGCGGTCTGCAACTCCATCAACAACGCGCTCGGCAACGACAAGGCCTGCGTCGGCAACCCGGTCGGCACCTTCGCCGACTTCCGCAGCCAGATCACCGCGAAGAAGATGAGCGGCCCCTTCCGGGCGGGCTGGCAGATGGACTACCCGCTCATCCAGAACTTCCTCCAGCCGCTCTACTACACCAACGCCTCCTCCAACGACGGCAAGTGGACCAACAAGGACTTCGACAAGCTCGTCAACGAGGCCAACGCCGAGACCGACACCGCCAAGGCCGTCGAGAAGTTCCAGCAGGCGGAGGGCGTCGTACGGGACAACATGGCCGCCATCCCGCTCTGGTACCAGAACGGCAGCGCGGGCTACTCCGAGCGGCTCTCCAACGTGAAGCTCAACCCGTTCAGCGTGCCCGTCTACAACGAGATCAAGGTCGGCTGAGCCCGCCATGGGACGGTACGTCGTCCGGCGTCTGCTCCAGATGATCCCGGTGTTCATCGGGTCGACCCTGCTGATCTTCCTCATGGTGAACGTGATGGGCGACCCCATCGCGGGCCTGTGCGGCGACAAGCAGTGCGACGCGGCGACGTCCGCCCAGCTCAAGAAGGAGTTCGGCCTCGACAAGCCGGTCTGGCAGCAGTACCTGACCTACATGGGGCACGTCTTCACCGGCGACTTCGGCACCGCTTTCAACGGCCAGAAGGTCACCGAGCTGATGGCGACGGCGTTCCCGGTGACCATCCGGCTCACCATCGTCGCGATCCTCTTCGAGATCGTCATCGGCATCACGCTGGGGGTGATCACCGGCCTGCGCCGCGGACGGCCGGTGGACACCTCGGTGCTGCTGCTCACCCTCGTCGTGATCTCCGTCCCCACCTTCGTCACCGGCCTGCTGCTCCAGCTGCTGCTCGGTGTCGAGTGGGGCTGGATCAAGCCGTCGGTGTCCACGGACGCCACGTTCGGCGAGCTGATCGTGCCCGGTCTGGTCCTCGCCTCGGTGTCGCTGGCGTACGTGACCCGGCTGACCCGCACCTCGATCGCCGAGAACCGCCGCTCCGACTACGTCCGCACGGCCGTGGCGAAGGGCCTGCCCAGACAGCGCGTCATCGTGCGGCACCTGCTGCGCAACTCGCTCATCCCGGTGGTCACCTTCATCGGCACCGACATCGGCGCCCTGATGGGCGGCGCGATCGTCACCGAGCGCATCTTCAACATCCATGGCGTCGGCTACCAGCTCTACCAGGGCATCCTGCGCCAGAACACCCAGACCGTGGTCGGCTTCGTGACCGTCCTCGTCCTGGTGTTCCTGGTGGCCAACCTGCTCGTCGATCTGCTGTACGCCGTCCTCGACCCCAGGATCCGCTATGCCTGAGCCCCAGCAACCAGAGGGAGCGATCGCCGGGACCGGTATGGGCGGGGCGATGGACCTGGCGGTGAGCGAGGCGACCACCCTGGAGGCGGGCCGCCCGGACGGCTCGGGCCCTGCGGGCAAGCCGCGCTCCCTGTGGTCCGACGCCTGGCGCGACCTGCGCCGCAACCCCGTCTTCATCATCTCCGGCCTGGTGATCCTCTTCCTGGTCGTCATCTCCCTGTGGCCGTCGCTGATCGCGTCCGGCAACCCCCTCAAGTGCGACCTCGCCAAGGCCCAGGAGGGATCCCAGCCGGGCCATCCCTTCGGCTTCGACGGCCAGGGCTGCGACGTCTACACGCGCACGGTGTACGGCGCCCGTACGTCGGTGACGGTCGGCGTCTGCGCCACGCTCGGGGTGGCCCTGCTCGGCTCGGCCCTCGGCGGCCTCGCGGGCTTCTTCGGGGGGTTCTGGGACTCGCTCCTGTCCCGCCTCACCGACATCTTCTTCGCGATCCCGGTGGTCCTCGGCGGCCTGGTCCTGCTGTCGGTGGTCACCAGCAGCACGGTGTGGCCGGTGATCGGCTTCATGGTGCTGCTGGGCTGGCCGCAGATCTCCCGCATCGCGCGCGGCTCGGTCATCACGGCCAAGCAGAACGACTACGTCCAGGCGGCCAGGGCGCTGGGCGCCTCCAACTCCCGGCTCCTGCTGCGGCACATCACCCCGAACGCGGTGGCCCCGGTGATCGTCGTGGCGACCATCGCGCTCGGCACGTACATCTCGCTGGAGGCCACGCTGTCCTACCTCGGCGTGGGCCTGAAGCCGCCCACGGTCAGCTGGGGCATCGACATCTCCGCCGCCTCCGCCTACATCCGCAACGCCCCGCACATGCTCCTGTGGCCGGCCGGGGCCCTGGCGATCACCGTCCTCGCCTTCATCATGCTCGGCGACGCGGTCCGCGACGCCCTCGACCCGAAGCTGAGGTGAGAGGGCGTGGCGAGGGGCGCGGAGGACCGACGGCGCCGATCCTTTTCCACCCACAGGGCGGCTCGGCGTTCCCCCGCAGTCCGTCCCCGTGCCACCGGCGGTCAACGGCGTTGCCGTCGGTCGTGTCGCACCTCCCCCGTCCCCGCCGAAGCCGAGGTGAGTCGTCGTGCTGCTCGAAGTGCGTGATCTGCATGTGGAGTTCAGGACCAGGGACGGGGTCGCCAAGGCCGTCAACGGGGTCGACTACGCGGTGGACGCGGGGGAGACCCTCGCCGTGCTGGGGGAGTCCGGGTCGGGGAAGTCCGTGACCGCGCAGGCGATCATGGGGATCCTCGACACACCGCCAGGAAAGGTCACCGGCGGGGAGATCGTCTTCCAGGGCCAGGACCTGCTCACGCTCAAGGAGGACGAGCGGCGCAGGATCCGCGGCGCCGAGATGGCGATGATCTTCCAGGACGCGCTCTCCTCCCTGAACCCGGTGCTCTCCGTCGGCGACCAGCTCGGCGAGATGTTCGTCGTGCACCGCGGGATGTCGAAGAAGGACGCCCGCGCGAAGGCCGTCGAGCTGATGGACCACGTGCGGATCCCCGCGGCCAAGGAGCGCGTCAAGGACTACCCCCACCAGTTCTCCGGCGGCATGCGCCAACGCATCATGATCGCGATGGCCCTCGCCCTGGAGCCCGCGCTGATCATCGCCGACGAGCCGACCACCGCCCTGGACGTCACCGTCCAGGCCCAGGTGATGGACCTGCTCGCCGAACTCCAGCGCGAGTACCACATGGGGCTCATCCTCATCACCCACGACCTCGGTGTCGTCGCGGACGTCGCCGACCGGATCGCCGTCATGTACGCGGGCCGGATCGTCGAGCAGGCGCCCGTCCACGACATCTACAAGGCCCCCGCCCACCCCTACACGCGCGGTCTCCTCGACTCCATCCCCCGTCTCGACCAGAAGGGCCAGGAGCTGTACGCGATCAAGGGACTGCCGCCCAACTTGATGAACATCCCTCCGGGTTGCGCGTTCAACCCCCGCTGCCCGATGGCCCGGGACGTGTGCCGGACGGATGTACCACCCCTGTACGAAGTGGACGGTGGTGTTGACGGCATGGACAAGAGGGATGACATGGACGGCGGACGGACCAGTGCCTGCCACTTCTGGACGGAGTGCCTCCATGGTTGAGCCGATCCTGGAAGTGGGTGGACTGGTCAAGCACTACCCGTTGACCCAGGGCGTCCTGTTCAAGAGACAGGTCGGTGCCGTCAAGGCCGTCGACGGGGTGGACTTCACCCTCCACAAGGGAGAGACCCTCGGCATCGTCGGAGAGTCCGGCTGCGGCAAGTCCACCGTCGCCAAGATGCTGGTCAATCTGGAGCGGCCGACGCAAGGGTTGATCAAGTACAAGGGCGAGGACATCACCAAGCTGTCCGGCAAGGCCCTCAAGTCGGTCCGCCGCAACATCCAGATGGTGTTCCAGGACCCCTACACCTCGCTCAACCCCCGGATGACGGTCGGCGACATCATCGGGGAGCCGTACGACATCCACCCCGAGGTGGCCCCCAAGGGCGACCGCCGCAAGAAGGTCCAGGACCTGCTGGACGTCGTCGGCCTCAACCCCGAGTACATCAACCGCTATCCGCACCAGTTCTCCGGCGGCCAGCGCCAACGCATCGGCATCGCGCGCGGGTTGGCCCTGCGCCCGGAGGTGATCGTCGCCGACGAACCGGTCTCCGCCCTCGACGTCTCCGTCCAGGCCCAGGTGATCAACCTCCTCGACCGGCTCCAGAGCGACTTCGAGCTGTCGTACCTCTTCATCGCCCACGACCTGTCGATCGTCCGGCACATCTCGGACCGGGTCGGGGTGATGTACCTCGGGCGGATCGTGGAGATCGGCAAGGACGCCGAGATCTACGACCACCCCACGCACCCGTACACCCAGGCGCTGCTGTCCGCGGTGCCGGTGCCCGACCCGGAGGCCCGTGAGCACCGCGAGCGGATCATCCTGGCCGGAGACGTCCCGTCCCCGACGAACATCCCCTCCGGCTGCCGCTTCCGCACCCGCTGCTGGAAGGCACGGGAACGCTGCGCCCTGGAGGTGCCCGCGCTGGCGGTCCCGGCGGAGTTCCGGCACACGAACGGACCGGAGGCCCATGACTCGGCCTGCCACTTCGCCGAGACCCTGTCCGTCAGCCCTTCCACGCCGGGCGGGGCCGTGCCGCCCGAGGAGCCGGAGTAACACGGAGGCAACTTCGCCGACCCGGTCTCGATATACGGACACGTCAGGCTGAGGAACGTACGGCCGTGCGGGTGCCGTAAACGGGCCGGGGCGCGCCATGTCGCCCCGGCCCGTTGCCGTGCTACACCAGGCCCAACGACCGCTTCAGGAAGTCCAGCTGAAGCAGCAGCAGGTTCTCGGCGACCGTCTCCTGCGGGGTCATGTGGGTCACCCCGGACAGCGGCAGCACCTCGTGCGGGCGGCCGGCGGCGAGCAGGGCCGAGGACAGCCGCAGGGAGTGGGCGACCACCACGTTGTCGTCCGCGAGGCCATGGATGATCATCATCGGGCGGTGCGGCTCCACCGCGTCCACCAGGCCCTCGTCGTCGACCAGGGAGTTGCGCCGGTAGACCTCGGGCTGCTCGTCCGGGTGTCCGATGTACCGCTCCTGGTAGTGGGTGTCGTACAGGCGCAGATCGGTGACCGGGGCGCCGACCACCGCCGCGTGGAACACGTCCGGGCGGCGCAGGGCGGCGAGGGCCGCCAGATAGCCGCCGAAGGACCAGCCGCGGATCGCGACCCGGTCCAGGTCGAGCGGGAAGTCCTCGGCGAGCGCCTGGAGCGCGTCGACCTGGTCCTGGAGGACCACCTCCGCCAGGTCGTCCCGGACGGCCTTCTCCCAGGCGGGGGAGCGGCCCGGGGTGCCCCGGCCGTCGGCCACGACGACCGCGAAACCCTGGTCGGCGAACCACTGCGAGGTGAGGTGGGGATTGTGGGCGGCGACCACCCGCTGACCGTGCGGACCCCCGTACGGGTCGAGCAAAACCGGAAGGGGGCTGTCACCGGCGTAGTCCTGCGGCATAAGCACGGCGCACGGGATCCTGCGTGCGCCCCCCTCGATGAGGGTCACGCGCGGGGTCAAACCGGGATCTTCCGCATACGACGTGACAGTCGCCGTCTCCTTGCCGTCGCGCAGCACCCGCGCCCGGGCGCCCGGCCGGTCGAGGCTCGCGGACACCAGCACGGTCACGCCCCCGGCACGCACCGCGGAATGCACGCCGGGCTCCTGTGACACGCGCTCCACGCCGAGCTCGTTCACCCGATAGACGTGCACCTCGCCGGTCTCCGGTGACTCGGCACGCGTGCCGGCCGAGGCCGAGACCAGCACGTCGTCCGCGGTCACGTCCAGCACCGCGCGGATGTGCAACTGGGGCCCGGTCAGGGGCCGTTCGCCGACCGCGAGGACCCGCGCGCCCCCCTCGTCGGCGATCCGCACGAGCTGCCCCGAGGGACTCCAGCAGGGCACGCCAGGGAAAAGATCCAGCCAAATCGGATCTTCGTCCGCGTGCACCATCCGGGTCGCGCCGGACTCCGGGTCCACCGCCAGATACAGCTGACTGCGCTGGTCGCGCGCCTGTACGAGCAGCAGTGGAGCACCCGCCGCTGACCAGTGCACATGGGCCAGATACGGATACCGCGCACGGTCCCAGGAGACCTCCGTGCGCGCCCCGCCCAGGTCGATCACGAACAGCCGTACGTCCGCGTTGGGGGTGCCCGCCGCCGGGTACGGGACGTGTTGTGGATCACGCTCGGGATGGGCCGGATCGGAGATCCACCAGCGCCGCACCGGCGTGTCGTCCACCCGTGCGACCAGCAGTCGGTCCGACTCCGGCGACCACCAGAAGCCCCGGGTGCGGCCCATCTCCTCGGCCGCGACGAACTCCGCCAGGCCGTAGGTGACTTGATCCGACTCGGGCCCGGCGAGCACCCGGTCGTCCTCGCCCTCGGCGCCCACGATCCGCAGGGCGCCCCGCGCGACGTACGCGACGTGCCGCCCGTCGGGCGCCGGACGGGGGTCGATCACCGGTCCGGGCACGGGCAGTTCACGTGCCGTGCCGGCCCGCAGCTCCGCCGTGAAAAGCCGCCCTGACAAGGCGAAAGAGGCCAACTCGACGGCCGCGTCGGTGGCGTAGCCGACCACGCCCGCACCGCCCTCGCGGCTGCGCTCGCGCCGGGCCCGCTCCTCGGGCGACAGCCGCTCCTCGGCGCCGCCCAGGAGGGCGCGCGGGTCGGCGGCCACGCGCTCCCCGCCGTCCGCCGTGTCGAGCACCCACAGTGAATTGGCCCGATCGGTGCCGGAGTTGGAGCGCAGGAAGGCGACACGCGACCCGTCGGGAGCCACGGTGAACGCGCGCGGCGCGCCGAGAGTGAAGCGCTGGGTGCGGGCGTGCCGACGGGGAAAGGAGTCAGGCTCAGTCGTCATGACCCGACCATATTGGCCATGCGCCCCCTTGTGCGGCCGTGCGCCGACCGATGCGCAGCCACGGATAGTTATGATCACTACCGCATAGTGGGTATGAACCTGCTGGCTGACGTATGGATTTATCTGCCCCCTGGTCCGACCCCCCGCGTCCCTGGGATCTTTGGAGGTGAGCCGCCGTGGCACTCTCGATTTCGGCGGTGGTGCTGCTGGCGATCGTCGTCTTCCTTCTGATCAAGAAGTCGGGTCTGAAGGGCGGACACGCGGTCGTGTGCATCCTGCTCGGCTTCTATCTCGCGGCTTCCTCGATCGCCCCGACGATCAGCGAGCTGACGACGAACATCGCGGGCATGATCGGCAGTATCAAGTTCTGACCCGTCCTCGACGACCCGGCTGCGCGGGACTGTCGGTGGCCCCTCGTAGGCTGGGGCCATGACGGAACAGCCCGCTCGGCGTCTGCTCCTGGTGCACGCGCACCCGGACGACGAGTCGATCAACAACGGCGCGACCATGGCCAGGTACGCGGCCGAGGGCGCTCGGGTGACCCTGGTCACCTGCACCCTCGGCGAGCTCGGCGAGGTCATCCCGCCCGGGCTGCGCCACCTGACCGGCGCCGCCCTCGGCGAGTACCGCCGCGGCGAGCTCACCGCGGCCATGGCTGAGCTCGGCGTCGCGGACTTCCGCCTGCTTGGGGGCGCCGGGCGCTACCAGGACTCCGGAATGATGGGCCTGCCGGACAACGACGACCCCGCCTGCTTCTGGCAGGCCGACGTCGACACCGCCGCCGCCCACCTCGTCGAGGTGATCCTGGAGGTCCGCCCCCAGGTCCTCGTCACCTACGACGAGCACGGCGGGTACGGCCACCCCGACCACATCCAGGCCCACCGCGTCGCCATGCGAGCCGTCGAGCTCGCCGCCGACGCCGGCTGGGAGATCCCGAAGGTCTACTGGAACCGCGTCCCGCGCACGGTCGGCGAGCAGGCCTTCGCCCGCCTCCAGGGCGACCTGGCCGCTCTTCCCTTCGGCAAGGCCGGCGTCCTCGACGACGTACCGGGCGTGGTCGACGACGAGCGGATCACCACGGAGATCGACGGCACCGGGTACGCCGCCGCCAAGAGCGCCGCGATGGCCGCGCACGCCACCCAGATCGAGGTGTCGGGGGCGTACTTCGCGCTCTCCAACGAACTCGCGCAACCCCTCTTCACCACCGAGTACTACGAATTGGTGAGAGGGGAACACGGCAGCACCAGGGAGACCGACCTGTTCGCGGGGATCGAGGTCCCCGGGATCGAGTCTCCCGGAATCGAGGGCACGTCATGAGCGACCGGACGTCGATGCTGGCCCAGCCCCTGCAACGCCCGTCCGCCGGCCGGGCCGCCGCCTACCTCGGCCTCTTCGTGCTCGGCGCGCTCGTCGGGCTCGCCGGGGCGCTCGTGCAGGGTGGCTGGTTCCCCTGGGGCCTGCTGCTCGCCCTGCTCGGTGAGGCAGGACTGCTGCTCGGCGGGGCCCGCGCGGCCGACAGCCGGGCCGGGGCCGTCGCGCCCGCCGGCGGCTGGATGGTCGCCGTCATCTTCCTCACCGCCAGCCGCCCGGAAGGCGACTTCGTCTTCGCCGCGGGAGCCGGCTCCTACCTCTTCCTGCTCGGCGGCATGGCAGTTGCTGTGATCTGCGCCACCCTTGGGTCGGGGCGGCAACCGGGCGGCGGTCCCGTCCGACTTGGCAAGTGACGTACCACTTCTCCGCATCGGATGCGTGCGAGTCCCGTGTGGGTTTCCCCGGCGGTCGTGGGATACGGGCCAGAAGTGGCCAGTATGGTGGTGCGCGCCGCCGACGCCCGAAGCAGTGAGGTCGAAACGGGCGGCGGAGCCAACCAGGAGAACCTGCCTTGAGTCGTGAAACTGACAGTCCGTCCTCCGGGCCCAACGGGCGCGGCGGAGCCGCCTACCCCTCGGGTACGCCGCCGTACGGGACGCCCCAGGTGTCCGACGGCGGTCCGGACGCGGGCCGTTCGGGCGCGCAGCCGGAGGAGCGCAAGACCGAGACCACGCTGACGACCCGGATCCGGATCAACATCCCGGGGTCGCGGCCGATTCCGCCGGTCGTCGTGCGCCAGCCCGTCGGTGAGACGGACAGCTCCGTCGACCGGGGTGCGGAGACAGAGTCGCCGGCGCCGAGTTCCTCCTCGACCACGGGCACCGTCGAACTGCCCGCCGAACCCGCCCCGCCCGCCGAGGAGAAGGCGAGCGACTGGTTCGCGCCCCGCAAGTCCGGCCCCGCCAAGGGCGGTCCGGGCGGCGGTGGGACCAACGGGGCCGGTCTGCCGGGCGGTTCGGGTGCGGGTGCGCCCGCAGCGCCGGGTGCGGCCGCGGGTGCCGGTGGCGCTGGTGGTGCCGGTGCGTCAGGGCCCCGCCAGGGCGGTTCCGGCGCGGCGGGCGGTGCACGTCCTGCCGGCCGGCCCGGCGGCGTGGTCGGATCCATGAGCGTGCCGGGCGGCTCGCGCTCCGGCGGTACGAACGGCGCCGGGCTCCCGGGCGCGACCGGCGGCCCGGTGGCCCCCGGCCACGGCGGCGGCACCGGCTCCTTCGACGTCACCGAGGCTCTCAACGCGGGCCCGCTGGGCCCCGGCCAGCGCGGCCAGGAACCCCGCCGCGACGACCTCCCGTACTTCGCGGAGAACGGCAACGGCACCGCTGCCGGACCGAACGGCGAGAACGGCCAGGGCGGCTACGGCGGCCAGGGCGGTCAGTCAGGCCAGTCCGGCCAGTCCGGGCAGGACGTCCTGAACGGTCAGGGCGGCTTCGGCGGGCAGAGCGGCCAGGGCGGCCCCGCCGGTCAGAGCGGCTTCGGCACGCAGGGCGGCTCCGGCGGCCCGGGCGGTCAGAACGGCGGCATCGACTACGGCGGCCAGGGCGGCCGGATCGACTACGGCGGCGGCTTCGGCGGACCGGAGGGCCCCGGCGGCCCGGGCGGACCCCAGGGCCCCGCGGGCCCCACGGGCGGCCCGGTCACCGGTGACGGCCCGGTCGTACCGCCCGCCGGACCGGACCCCTTCGCCAGGGCCGAGTCCTTCACCGGACCAGACGGCTTCGGTGGCGAGCCCTTCAACGGCGCCGACGGCTTCGGCGGTCAAAGTGGCCCAGCTGGTCAAGGCGGCCCTGCTGGTCAGGCTCCCAACGGCCAGGTCGGCCCGGGCAGCTCCCGAGGCCCCGGCGGCACCCGTGGCCGCAGCGGCCCCAGCGCCCCCAACGGCGTCAGCGGCCCCAACGGCATCGGCGCCCGCCCCGGCGCTCCCGCCGGTCCTGGCGGCCCCGGCGGTCCTCCCACGCTCGGTGGCGCCCCCGGCGCGGCCCTCGGCGCCGGTCCCGGTCTCGGCACGGCCCCCGGCACCGGCACGGCCCCCGGCACCGGCATGGGCCCCGGCGGCGGCCTGAGCGACGACACCGCGATCCTCACCCCGCAGAAGCCGGCCCCCGGACCGGGCACCCCCGGACCCGGCGCCCCCGGCTACGGCAACCCGGACAACGTCTCCGGACACACCGTCACCAGCGGCATCCCGGTCGTGCCCCCGGGCACCCAGGGTCCGGGCGGCGCCGACACCCGTACCGCCCCGAAGGCACCCGGCACCGCCGCGCAGAACACCGCGGCCTCGTCGAAGAAGAAAAAGAAGGGCCGCAGCAAGCTCGCGATGGTCGGCGGCACCGTGGTCCTCCTCGGTGTCGGCGCCTACGGGGCCGGTCTGCTGATGAACCGTTCCGACGTCCCCAAGGGCACCACCGTGCTCGGCGTCGACATCGGCGGCGGCACCCGCGACGACGCCGTCAAGAAGCTCGACGACTCCCTCGGCAAGTCGGTCGAAGCACCCCTGAAGCTCTCGGTCGACGGCAGGACCATCGAGCTCAAGCCGGACCAGGCGGGCCTCCAGCTCGACGACCAGGCCACGGTCGCCGCGGCCGCGAAGAGCGACTACAACCCCGTCTCGGTCATCGGCTCCCTCTTCGGCAACCACCGGATCGTCGACCCGGTCATGCCGGTCGACGAGGAGAAGCTCCAGGCGGCCCTGGAGAACGCCTCGGGCGGCACCGGCTCGGCCACCGACGGCACGATCAAGTTCAAGAACGGCAAGGCCGTCGCCGTCTACGGCAAGGCCGGCAAGGGCATCGACGTCGCCAGGTCGACCACCGCGGTCGAGGAGGCATACCGCACCCAGGTGGAGACCGGCACCTCCGGCACGGTCACGCTCCCGACGACCACCAAGCAGCCGTCGGTGTCCAACGCCGAGGTCGACCGGATGATGAAGGAGTTCGCGGAGCCCGCGATGTCCGGACTCGTCACGATCAAGACCGACGCGACGCACAGCATCGACTTCGGTGCGGTGTCCCTGCCGAAGATCCTCGGGTTCAAGGCCGTCGGCGGCAAGCTCGTGGAGACGTACAACCTGGAGGCGCTCAAGGAGGCGTACGGCGCCACCTTCGCCGGCGTGCAGATCAACGGCGCCAGCGGCAAGCGGGACGTCCTGCCGCAGGACGTCGCCTCCGCACTGGGCAAGGCACTGCGCGGCAAGACGGCGGCGCAGCGCGTCGTGGTCATCGACACCAACCCGAGCTGAGCCGCCCGCACCGACGGAGACCGCTCCGGAGTGCCGCTGACATGACATCTGTCATGCGGCACTCCGGACGGCCGACACTGCCCGCCGTCGCACCCGCGGCGCCACCATGGCCGTATGACAACGACAGCCCCGGTGGTCGCCTTCGACCAGGTGAGCAAGGCATACGGCGAGGTACGCGCCGTCGACGGACTGACCCTGACCCTGCGGCCGGGGGAGACCGTGGCGCTGCTCGGCCCCAACGGCGCCGGCAAGTCGACCACCCTCGATCTGCTGCTCGGCCTCAAGCAGCCCGACGGCGGCAGCGTCCGTCTCTTCGGCACCACCCCGCGTGAGGCGATCGTCGCCGGTCGGGTGGGCGCGATGCTCCAGAGCGGCGGCCTGATGGACGAGGTCACGGTCGCGGAGCTGGTCCGGCTGGCCTGTGCCCTGCACCCGAAGCCGTACAAGCCCAACGACGTCCTCGCCCGCGCCGGAGTCGCCCAGATCGCCGACCGCAAGGTCAACAAGCTCTCCGGCGGCCAGGCCCAGCGGGTCCGTTTCGCCCTCGCGACCGCCGGCGACAGCGACCTGATCGTCCTGGACGAGCCGACCACCGGCATGGACGTCACCACCCGGCAGGCCTTCTGGGCCACCATGCGCGAACAGGCCGACCAGGGCCGTACGGTCCTCTTCGCCACCCACTACCTGGAGGAAGCGGACGCCATCGCCGACCGGGTGCTGGTGCTGCACCGGGGCCGGCTGCTGGCCGACGGCACGGCGGCCGAGATCAAGGCGAAGGCGGGGGCCCGCAGGATCGCGTTCGACCTGGACGGTGTGATCGACGAGGCGCCTCTGCGCGAACTGCCCTTTCTCACCAGCATCGACATCTCCGCGCAGACCGTCCGCATCCAGTCCACCGACGCCGACGCCACCGTCCACGCCCTCTACGGCCTCGGCCTCTACCCCCGCAATCTCGAAGTCGCCGGGCTCGGCCTGGAGCAGGCATTCGTCGCCATCACCGCCGCCGAGGAGGCCAAGCAGTCATGAACAGCCTGATCAAGCTGGAACTCACCCGCGCCCTGCGCAACCGGAAGTTCCTGTTCTTCTCGGTGATGTACCCGTCGCTGCTGTTCCTGATCATCGCGGGCAACGCCGACAGCACCAGCAAGGTCGACGGCACGGGCCTGACCCTGCCGACCTACATGATGGTCTCCATGGCCTCCTTCGGCGCCCTGACCGCCGTCCTGATGGGCAACAGCGAGCGCATCGCCAAGGAGCGGGAGGGCGGCTGGGTACGGCAGCTGCGGCTGACGACCCTCCCGGGGCGCGGCTACGTCCTCGCGAAGACGGCGAGCGCGGCCGTGGTGAGCCTGCCCTCGATCGTGATCGTGTTCGTCGTCGCCGCGGCCGTGAAGGACGTACGCCTGGACGCCTGGCAGTGGCTCGCCCTCACCGGCGCGATCTGGGCCGGCAGCCTGGTCTTCGCCGCGCTCGGCGTCGCCATCGGCTACCTCGCCACCGGTGACGCGGTCCGGCCGATCACGATGATCACCTACTTCGGCCTGTCGATGCTGGGCGGCCTGTGGATGCCGACGACGACGTTCCCGCAGTGGCTCCAGGACATCGCCAAGTGGCTGCCCACGCACGCGTACGCTGCCCTCGGGCAGGCCATCGAACAGAGCCGCGCCCCGCACGCACAGGACATCGCCATCCTGGTCGTCTCGTTCGCCCTGTTCGCGGGCGGCGCGGCCTGGCTGTACCGGAAGGACACGTTGAAGGCGTGAGCGGCACCGGCGTCGGCATCGGGCAGCGCCCGGAGACCCGCAAGCAGCTGATGGTCAAGATGCTGTGGACGGGGATCTGGCTGGTCTACCTCAGCGCGCCCGTCTCGGACCTCCTGCACGGCGGCCACAGTGTCGTGGCCGTCGTCCTCGGCTGGCTCGGCCTCGCGTGCTTCGTCGCCTGGTACCTGGCCCTGCTGTTCCGCACCGGCCGCCGCAACGCCCAGGAGTTCGTGCTCGGTTCGCTCGCGGTGCTGTCCGCGGAGTCGACCGTCCTCGTCCTCACCCTGGGCCGCGAGTGGCTCGTGCTCTTCGTGTACGTGTCGATCGCGTCCGGCGCGGCCCTGCCGCTGCGGCTCGCCCGCCTGACGATCCCGGCCGTGTCCGCCGTCATGGCGGGCCTGGCCCTGGTCGTCGCCGACGGCACGGACTACATCGGCGCCCTGCTCATCCCGGCGCTCCTCGGCGGCTTCGCGATGACGGGGGTGCGTGAACTCATCCGTACGACCATAGAGTTGCGGGAGGCCAGGGCGCGGGTCGCGCAGCTCGCCGCCAACGAGGAACGGCTGCGCCTCGCCAGGGACCTGCACGACCTGCTCGGTCACTCCCTGTCCCTCATCACCCTCAAGAGCGAGCTGGCGGGCCGGATGCTGCCCGCCCACCCCGACAAGGCCGCCCAGCAGGTCGCCGACATCGAACAGGTCAGCCGCCAGGCCCTGGTGGACGTCCGCGAGGCCGTCACCGGCTACCGGCGTCCCCGCCTCGCCGCGGAACTCGCCGGTGCCCAGGTCGCGTTGACGGCCGCCGGAGTCACCGCCGCGATCCCCGCCGAACCCGAACTCACCGGCGTCCCCGAGGACCGCGAGGCGGCCCTCGCCTGGGCCCTGCGCGAGGCGATCACCAACGTCGTACGGCACAGCGGGGCCCGGCGCTGCACGGTCGAGCTGCTGCGCCGGCAGACCCTCGACGGACCGATGCTCGAACTCGCCGTGGAGGACGACGGATCGGGCGGCTCCGGCAAGGGGCACGGCAACGGCCTCACCGGCCTCACCGAACGCCTGGAGAAGGCCGGCGGCACCCTGGAGGCCACCGGCACCCGGCACGGCTTCCGGCTCGTCGCCCGCGTGCCCGCCGGTACCGCGGCCGACGTAGGATCCGCCCCATGACGAGCCGCACGATCAAGGTCCTGCTCGCCGAGGACCAGTCGATGGTCCGCGAGGCGCTGGCCGCACTGCTCGGCCTGGAGGACGACATCGAGGTCGTCGCCCAAGTCGCCCGCGGCGACGAGGTCCTGGCGGCGGCCCGCGCCCACGACATCGACGTGGCCCTCATGGACATCGAGATGCCCGGCGCCACCGGCATAGAGGCGGCGGCCCAGCTCCACGAAGAGCTCCCGGCGGTCAAGCTGGTCATCCTCACGACCTTCGGCCGCCCCGGCTACCTCCGCAGCGCGATGGAGTCGGGTGCCGACGCCTTCCTGGTCAAGGACGCCCCGGCGGCCCAACTGGCGGCAGCGGTGCGCAAGGTCCTGGCGGGCGAGCGGGTCATCGACCCCACCCTGGCGGCGGCGGCCCTGGCGGAGGGCGCGAACCCTCTGACGGACCGCGAACGCGAGGTCCTGCGGGCAGCGGCCGACGGCTCCACCAACGCCGAACTGGCGACCACCCTGCACCTCTCGCAGGGCACGGTCCGCAACTACCTGTCGACGGCGATCCAGAAACTGGCGGTACGGAACAGGGCGGAGGCGGTGAGGATCGCGCGTGAGAAGGGGTGGCTCTGATCGCCGCCCAGGGCAACTGACTCAGGGGCGCGGGACTGTGTCGATATGCGGCTCCGCCGCGTGGGCGCGACCAGCCACGACGCACCCGCAGACGCCCACGGCCGTCAGTTCAACCTCGCTCGCGCCGCATGAGCCTGCTGACGAACTTTCGCCGCCGCTACCTCATCCACCGCCGCCACCACCCCCGCATACGCCTCCAACTCCCCGGCCCCCTCGACGAAGTCACCCCGCTGCACCAGCAACTGCGCCCGCTCGTACCGCAGTCGGGCCGGATGCGAAGGCAAAAGCAGCGCCAACTCCACAGCCCACAGCCCCACATCCGACCGCTCCGGCCGAGCCGCCGCCCACGCCCGCACGTTGTTCAGGATCCGCTGCACCACCTCCAGCGGATCGGCCGGACGCAGCATGGACGGGTCCAGCGAAGCCCCCGTCGCCCCCGCCACCAGCACCTCGGCGTCGGAGCCCGCCAGCACCCGCCCGCCGTCGAAGGGATCCGCCAGCACCTGCTCCTCCGGCGGCCCGAAGCCCACCACGAAGTGCCCCGGCAGACCCACCCCGTACACCGGCGCCCCCGCCCGCCGGGCCACCTCCATCCACACCACGGACAGTAGGATCGGCAGACCCCTGCGCCGCCGCAGCACCTCGTGCAGCAGCGAGGACTCCAGGCGCTGATAGTCCGCGGCGGAGCCGCGGAACCCGCACCGGTCCCCGAGCAGCTCCCGCAGCGACACCGCCCACGACCGCGGCCCACCCGGCCGGAACGGCAACCGCCCCGCCAGCTCGTCGAGTTCGATCTGGGCCGTGTCGATCCCGGCCTCGTCGAGGGTGCCGTCCGCCTGCGCCGCCACCAGCAGGCACAGCGCGGACAGATCCGGCCGCTCGGACCGCGCCTCCTCGGCGAACCGCCGTCGCAGCGCGGCGGAACGCTCGGACGGGGGCGGGTGCGGCGGCGGGTACGGGGGATTCGGGGGACGCATAGCTGGCTCGTGCCCTTTCGCGGCGATCGCTACTACCGCGCGGCGCCGGAGACATCCGGCTCGCGGTAGTGGTGGTAGGCGTGGTGCGCGCTGAACCCCATCCGCTCGTACAGCGCCCGCGCCCCGGCGTTGTCCGACTCGACCTGGAGCCACGCGGCCGACGCGCCCTCCTCCAGCGCCCGCTGTGCCAGCGCCGCCATCACGGTCGAGGCCAGCCCCCGTCGCCGTAGCGCGGGATCCACCTCGACCGCGGCGAACCCCGCCCAGCGGCCGTCGACGACACACCGCCCGATCGCGGCCGGTGCCCCTCCCGTCTCCGAGGGGACCGTGGCGAACCACACCGAGGGCCCGCTCCCGAGCACCCGCAGCGCGACCTCGCTCACGCCCTTGCGCTGATAGCGCGCCAGCCAGCCCGCGTCGGCCTCCCGGGACAGGACCACACCGTCACCGGAACGGTCCGCGACCGGTGCCAAGCCCCCCGTCCACAGCTCCGCGGTCACCTCCCGCGTCCACCCGCGCGCCTCCAGCTCCGCGCACAGCACCTCCTGGGTGCCCGCGGCGCCGGTCGCGGTCTGTACGTACGCCGGCAGCCCACGCTCGCCGTACCACCGCCGTACGGCGGCCAGGGCCTCGTCGAGCGGCAGTCCGGGGTCGCCGAGCGGCAGGACGGAGTTGGCGCGGCGGGTGAACCCGGAGGCGGCGCGCAGCTCCCACTCACCGAGCCGCTCGCTCTCCACCGGGCGCCAGCCGCGCGCGGTGATCCGGGCCAGTTCCTCGTACGAGGCGGCGGGCCCCCGGCGGCGGGCCGGCGCGGCGGGCACGACCTTGCCCGCCACCAGCGCGGATTCCGGAATGCGGACGCGTTCGCCGTCCCGTCGCGTGATCATCAGCACACCGGCATCCCATGATGTGAGAACACCCACCGTGTCGGTGAACTTCTCGTGCGTGACGGCGGTTTCGTCCAGGGACCGCACGGACACCCGTTTCCCCACGTCAGCAGCGGAGATACGGACGACGAGGCGCCCCGCGGCGGAGATTTCCACAGGTCAGTTCACCCCTCCTGTTCGGATCATGGCCAAGAACGGAGATACTAGGGGCGGGCATCGACGACGCCGCGCTCCCGCGCGCGAGGCGGCGGAGCCTGAGGAGGCCCGCCAGCGCCCTATGGAGGAGGAACGACAGCGTGACCTACGTCATCGCGCAGCCTTGTGTCGACGTGAAGGACAAGGCCTGCATCGAGGAGTGCCCGGTCGACTGCATCTACGAGGGCTCCCGGTCCTTGTACATCCACCCGGACGAATGCGTCGACTGTGGTGCCTGTGAGCCGGTGTGCCCGGTCGAGGCGATCTTCTACGAGGACGACACCCCGGATGAGTGGAAGGACTACTACAAGGCGAACGTCGAGTTCTTCGACGACCTCGGTTCGCCCGGTGGCGCCAGCAAGCTCGGCCTGATCGAGCGGGACCACCCGTTCATCGCCGCGCTGCCGCCGCAGGCCTGATCATCCGGCACCCCCAGGCGTGCCGCCTCGGTCCCGTACGGCCTGATCGTCACTGATCACGGCGGTACGGGACCGAGGCGTTTTGCCGTACGACCCGAAAGTGAGCGCGACAGCCGTGTCCGCAGTCTCCGACCGCCTGCCCACCTTCCCCTGGGACAAGCTGGAGCCGTACAAGAAGAAGGCTCTCGAGCACCCCGGCGGCATCGTCGACCTCTCCGTCGGCACCCCCGTCGACCCGGTCCCCGACCTGATCCAGAAGGCCCTGATCGACGCGGCTGACTCCCCGGGCTATCCGACGGTCTGGGGCACCCCGGCGCTGCGCGACGCGATCACCGGCTGGGTCGAGCGACGCCTGGGCGCCCGCGGGGTCACCCACCGGCACGTGCTGCCCATCGTCGGCTCCAAGGAACTCGTCGCCTGGCTCCCCACCCAGCTGGGCCTGGGCCCCGGCGACCGGGTCGCCTACCCGCGTCTCGCGTACCCGACGTACGAGGTCGGCGCGCGCCTGGCCCGGGCCGACTACGAGGTCTACGACGACCCCACCGAGCTGGACCCGGCGGGCCTGAAGTTCCTGTGGCTCAACTCCCCGTCCAACCCGACCGGCAAGGTGCTCTCCAAGGACGAGCTGACGAGGATCGTCGCCTGGGCCCGGTCCCACGGCATCCTGCTCTTCTCCGACGAGTGCTACCTGGAGCTCGGCTGGGAGGCCGACCCCGTCTCGGTGCTCCACCCGGACGTGAACGGCGGCTCGTACGACGGCATCGTGGCCGTCCACTCGCTCTCCAAGCGGTCCAACCTCGCGGGCTACCGCGCGGCCTTCCTGGCGGGCGACCCGGCGGTCCTGGCACCCCTCCTGGAGATCCGCAAGCACGGCGGCATGATGACGTCGGCGCCGACGCAGGCGGCGGTGGTGGCGGCCCTCGGCGACGACACGCACGTGCGTGAGCAGCGCGAACGCTACGCGGCCCGCAGGGCGCTGCTGCGCGAGGCCCTCCTGGACCACGGCTTCCGCATCGAGCACAGCGAGGCCAGCCTCTACCTGTGGGCCACCCGGGACGAGTCCTGCTGGTCCACCGTCGACCACCTGGCCGACCGGGGCATCCTGGTGGCGCCGGGCGACTTCTACGGCGAGGCCGGCGAGAAGTTCGTCCGCGTGGCCCTGACGGCGACGGACGAGCGGGTCCGGGCGGCCGTGGAACGTCTGTGACCGCTTCTGCCGTACGGCGGTGACTGTTTCCGCCGTACGTCTGTGACCGCTTCTGCCGCACGGCGGTGACTGTTTCTGCCGTACGGCGAAGGGGCCCGGAGAGATCTCCGGGCCCCTTGCTCGTGTGCGCGGGGTACTAGCCGAGCGGGAGGCTCTTGACCGGCAGGGTGTCCGCCGACGGCAGGCCGCCGCCCTTGGTGAGGGAGTCGGTCGGCAGGCCGCCCTTCGTGGCCGTGGACGTCGTGTCCCCGAGGAGGCCCCCGGCGGAACCGGCGGCCTCGCCCGCCGTCTTCTGCGCGGCCGGAGCCGCCTTCTTCACGGCCTTGCCGCCGGTCTTGCCCGCGGTCGGCACGGCCTTCTCGACCGCCTTGCCACCGGCCTTGCCCGCGGTCCCGGCCAGGTTCTGCGCCGCACCGTCCACCGTGTTGCCGACGTGCGCCCCGTCCAGAGCGGTCAGGCCACCGAGGTTCGGGGTGGCCGGCAGCTGCGCGGGGGCCGCACTGGCGGCGCCGGCCGCACCGACCCCGGCTGCCGCTCCCGCAGCGACGAGCAGCGCGGCACGGGCGATCCTGCGGGTCAGGGGGAGGGACATGTTGCTCCTTCGACGAGGAAACGTTGCTAGGACGCCGTGACTACCGCTCGAAGCCGACGAAGGTTGCGGAGGCCCAACGTAAAGAGTTGGCAATGCGTCGCATTATCACCTCCGGATAAAAACGGGCAAAAAGCTACCGGTCTGAAAGTCCGTCGAATCCTTGGAGCCCTTTGTTCTCAAGGGTTCTGGCGGATACGGGGGTGACGCGGCGAAAACCTGCGCACACCCGCTCCCGCCGCGGCCGGACGTGACCCTCCCAGGTGATCTTCCGAACTACCGTGCCGTGAGGATCCGCACCGACGCCGTGGAGCTCTCGCCGCCCGCCGGACGCCACTGGCTGTCCGTGCTGCCCGCGGTCCACTGCCGCCCGGCGTACGAGACCCGCTCGATGCGCAGCGCGGAGGAGTTGGCGACGGCCCAGTGCGCGAGCTGCCAGCCGCGTTCCGTGAGACTGCGGCCGGCGCCCCGGCGCGTGTCCTTGCGCACCGGAAGGGTCACGGTCCGCCCGTCACCGGGGGCGGACAGCGTGCGCGGCGACGCCTTGCCGCCCACCTCCGCCGCGGTCGTGTCCAACACGTCCCGCCCGAAGTCCCGTACGAGGGCCGAGCGCACCGCGTCCGGGCCCGTGGCGGCCTGCTGAGTCGTGGCGCCCGCCGAGCCGGTGGCGGCCGCCTGTGCGGGGTCCTGGCGGCCGTCACAGGTCAGGGTGGCCGCCGAGGTGCCGGTGAGGGCGGCGGCGAGCACGGTGGCGTCCGGCTCGTGCTTGGCGTACGCCTCCGGATAGCCGCTGCGCTGCACCCGCTGCGCTGCGACGGTCAGCGGCAGCTTCTGGTAGTCCGCCACCTTGACCAGGTGCTTGTAGAACTCGCCCGCCGCGTAGGTCGGGTCGAGGATCTCCTGCGGGGTGCCCCAGCCCTGCGAGGGACGCTGCTGGAACAGGCCCAGCGAGTCGCGGTCGCCGTGCGAGATGTTGCGCAGCCCCGACTCCTGGAGCGCGGTGGCCAGCGCGATGGCCACGGCCCGCTCGGGCAGCCCGCGCCCGGTGCCGACGGCGGTGATCGTCGCCGCGTTCACCGCCTGCTCGGGCGTGAACTCGTACGACGGTCCGCCCGCCTCGCCGGAGACGACCTTGCATCCCGGACCGCCCGAACCTCCGGTGACGTACTGCACCACGAGGTAACCGGCGACCGCGCACAGGATCACGAGGGCCGCCGCGAAACGCAGGAGGCGGCCACGGCGCTTGCGGGTAGGGGGCAACGGCTCTGGCATCCGCACAAGATACTGGAGAGTACTGAGGAGCCAGAGCCCGATGGGGACAGAGGGGCGGGCAGCGGGGGGCGCTAGGGTCGACAGCATGGCCGACACCCCTCTTGACCTTTCCCTCGACGCGGCTCAGCTCACCGCGCAGCTCGTCGACTTCCCCTCCGAGAGCGGCACCGAGAAGCCCCTGGCGGACGCGATCGAGACCGCCCTGCGCGCCCTGCCGCACCTCACGGTCGACCGGCACGGCAACAACGTCGTCGCCCGCACGCACCTCGGCCGCCCGGAACGCGTCATCCTCGCCGGCCACATCGACACCGTGCCCATCGCCGGAAACGTCCCCTCCCGGCTCGACGACGAGGGGTACCTCTGGGGCTGCGGCACCTGCGACATGAAGTCCGGTGTCGCGGTCCAGCTGCGCATCGCGGCGACCGTCCCCGAGCCCAACCGCGACCTCACGTTCATCTTCTACGACAACGAAGAGGTCGCGGCCCACCTCAACGGCCTGGGACACGTGGCCGAGGCCCACCCGGAGTGGCTGGAGGGCGACTTCGCGGTCCTGCTGGAGCCCACGGACAACCAGGTCGAGGGCGGCTGCCAGGGAACCCTGCGGGTGCTGCTGACGTTCAAGGGAGAGCGTGCGCACTCCGCGCGCGCGTGGATGGGGTCCAACGCGATCCACAAGGCCGCCCCGGCCCTCGCCAAGCTGGCCGCGTACGAGCCGCGCAAGCCGGTCGTCGACGGCCTCCAGTACCACGAGGGCCTCAACGCGGTCGGTGTGACGGGCGGCGTGGCCACCAACGTCATCCCCGACTCCTGCGTCCTGACGGTCAACTTCCGTTACGCGCCCGACCGCAGCGAGGCCGAGGCGGAGGCCTTCGTGCGGGACTTCTTCGCGGACTGCGGCGTCGACGAGTTCACCGTCGACGACCACACCGGCGGCGCCCGCCCCGGCCTCACCCACCCCGTCGCGCAGGCCTTCATGGCCGCGGTCGGCGGCGTCGCCCGCCCCAAGTTCGGCTGGACCGACGTCTCCCGCTTCAGCGCGCTCGGCGTGCCCGCGGTGAACTACAGCCCCGGTGAGCCGCTGCTCGCGCACAAGGTGGACGAGCGGGTGAAGGTCTCGCTGATCCCGGAGGCGGAGCAGAAGCTGAGGGCCTGGCTGACGGCGTGAGGTGAGCCGGCGCGGTGCGGCGTGGCTGACGGGCCGAGGTCGGTCGGCGCGGTGGCGCTTCGTGCCGGACACGCGGACGTCCCCCCTCCGTAACCCGCGTAGATCTACGCTGAGATGGAAAGACCAGGCAAGCGGAGGGAGCGCACATGGCTACCGGGAACCCCGAGGGCAAGAAGCAGCCGCCGGAGGAGCAGCGCCTGGGACCGGTCCTCCGCAGGCGGGACCAGGTCACGGCGAGCACGACCGACCAGCGTCTGCTGGACGCGGGCGGCCCCTCGGACTGGGTCCACACCGACCCCTGGCGCGTGCTTCGCATCCAGTCGGAGTTCATCGAGGGCTTCGGCACCCTCGCCGAACTCCCGCCCGCGATCAGCGTGTTCGGCTCCGCCCGGACACCGGCCGACTCCCCGGAGTACGAGGCGGGTGTGCGGCTCGGGCGAGGCCTGGTGGAGGCCGGTTTCGCCGTCATCACCGGCGGCGGCCCCGGCGCCATGGAGGCGGCCAACAAGGGCGCCTGCGAGGCCAAGGGCACCTCGGTGGGCCTCGGCATCGAGCTGCCCTTCGAGCAGGGGCTCAACCCCTACGTCGACATCGGCCTCAACTTCCGCTACTTCTTCGTCCGCAAGATGATGTTCGTGAAGTACGCGCAGGGCTTCGTCGTCCTCCCGGGCGGCCTCGGCACCCTCGACGAGCTCTTCGAGGCCCTGACCCTGGTCCAGACCCAGAAGGTCACCCGCTTCCCGATCGTGCTGTTCGGCAGCGCGTACTGGGGCGGCCTGGTCGACTGGCTCAAGAACACCCTGGTCGCCCAGGGCAAGGCCTCGGAGAAGGACCTGCTCCTGTTCCACGTGACGGACGACGTGGACGAGGCGGTGGCGCTGGTGTCCAAGGAGGCGGGACGCTAGCGCTGGGCTTGAACCGGGGTCCCTGAAGGGGCCTCGTCCTCGAACGCCGGAGGGGACGCATGCGGCATGTCAGCCCTCCGGCGTTACGCCAGCCCCCGACGCGCGACCGCCGGTGGCCGGTGCCCCGCGATCGACGCCACCATGTCCAGCACCTGCCGGGTCTCCGCCACCTCGTGCACCCGGTACACCTGCGCCCCCAGCCAGGCCGACACCGCCGTCGTCGCCAGCGTCCCGACCACCCGCTCCTTCACCGGCTTGTCCAGCGTCTCGCCGACGAAGTCCTTGTTGGACAGCGACACCAGCACCGGCCACCCGGTGGAGACCATCTCCCCGAGCCGCCGCGTCGCCTCCAGGCTGTGCCGCGTGTTCTTCCCGAAGTCGTGCCCGGGATCGATCAGCACCGACTCCCGGGGCACCCCGAGCGAGACCGCCCGCTCGGCGAGTCCCACGGTGACCCGCAGGATGTCGGCCATGACGTCGTCGTACGTCACCCGGTGCGGCCGGGTACGCGGCTCCGCGCCCCCCGCATGCGTGCACACCAGCCCCGCCCCGTACCGCGCCGCGACATCCGCGAGCCCCGGATCGACCCCGCCCCACGCGTCGTTCAGGAGATCCGCCCCCGCCTCGCACACCGCCTCGCCGACGGACGCCCGCCAGGTGTCGACGCTGATGATCACGTCGGGGAACCGCCGCCGCACCTCCGCCACGAACCCCACGGTCCGTCGCGCCTCCTCCTCGGCGGACACCTCTTCGCCGGGCCCGGCCTTGACCCCGCCGATGTCGATGATGGCGGCGCCCTCGGCCACCGCCTGCTCCACGCGCGCGAGGGCGGGCTCGTCGAGGAACGTGGCCCCCTGGTCGTAGAAGGAGTCGGGGGTCCGGTTCACGATCGCCATGATCACCGGCTCGTGCGCTTCGAAGGAGCGCCTGCCCAGCCTGAGCATCCCCTGTGACCTCACTTCCCACGTCTGTGTCCTCGGCTTCAGCCGCCTGTGTCTTCGGCTTCCGCGGCCGCCTGCGACCCTAACTGTCAGACTCGCATGGCACGATCGGACCCTGACACATTCGACGCCGGCGGCCGGCCGCCGGCAGGGACCATGGGGACCTCAGCGATGGTTATGTTCTTGTTCCTGGTCATCGCGCTCGCGGTCGTCGTCGCCGCGGTGACGCTCGCCGTGGTGGGCGGCGGCGAGAGCGACGGTCCGCTGCCCGACGTCGCCCCCGAGCGGCTCCAGGACCCCCTGCCGCCCGACCGCCCGGTGGACCGCGCCGACATCGACAGCCTGCGCTTCCCGCTCGCCGCCCGCGGCTACCGCATGGCCGACGTCGACGACGCCCTCAGCCGGCTCGGCGCCGAACTCGCCGAGCGGGACGCCCGGATCGCCGACCTGGAGTCCGCGCTGGCCGGCGCCCAGGCCACCGCCCACGTGAGCATGGAGAAGCCGGACCACGGCCACGAGGAGCAGCGGTGACCGGCGCCGCCCTCGCCGGCCCGGACGGCGCGCTGCGCTGCCCCTGGGCGCTGTCCACCCCGGACTACGTGGCGTACCACGACGAGGAGTGGGGCCGCCCCGTCCACGGCGACGACGCCCTGTACGAACGCCTCAGCCTGGAGGCCTTCCAGTCCGGCCTGTCCTGGATCACGATCCTGCGCCGCCGCGAGACCTTCCGGGCGGCCTTCGCGGGCTTCGAGATCGCCAAGGTTGCGACCTTCGACGAGTCCGACCGCGAGCGCCTGCTCCTGGACCCCGGGATCATCCGCAACCGCGCGAAGGTCGACGCGACGCTGGCCAACGCGCGCGTGCTGGCGGAATGGACCCCGGGGGAGCTGGACGAGCTGATCTGGTCCCACGCGCCGGCCCCGCGCCCGGCCCCGAAGACGCTCGGTGACGTCCCGGCCGTCACCCCGGAGTCCACGGCCCTGTCGAAGGCCCTGAAGAAGCGCGGCCTGCGCTTCGTGGGCCCCACGACGGCGTACGCCCTGATGCAGGCCTGCGGACTGGTGGACGACCACCTGGAGACGTGCGTCGCGCGAACGGGCTGAGCCCCGGCGGCCCGGGTGCGGGCCGAGGACTCGGATGCCTAGCGGCCCAGGTACTCGGGCGCCTGCTTGTTCACGAACGCCCGTACGGCGATCGCGTGGTCCTCGGAGGCCCCGGCCCGGGTCTGGAGCTCGTCCTCCTTGTCCAGGGTCTCCGACAGGCTGTGGGTGGCCCCGTAGGCCAGCGACTCCTTGATCGCCCCGTACGCCACCGTCGGCCCCGAGGCCAGCGCCCGCGCCACCTTCTCCGCCTCCGCGGGCAGATCGGTGGACGGCACCAGACGGTTCACGATCCCGAGGTCGTGCGCGTCCCGGGCCGACATGGTCCGCGGGAAGAGCAGCAGGTCGGCGGCCCGGCCCGGACCCACCACGCGCGGCAGCGTCCACGAGATGCCCGAGTCCGCGGTCAGCGCCACGCCCGCGAACGACGTGTTGAAGGCCGCGGTGTCCGCCGCCACCCGGTAGTCGGCCGCGAGCGCGATCCCGAAGCCGGCGCCCGCCGCGACCCCGTTCACCCCGGCCACCACCGGCTTGGGCATCTCGGTCAGGGCGCGCACCACCGGGTTGTAGTGCTCCTTGACCGTGCTCATGACCTCCGTCGAGCCGTCGGCCAGCAGCCCGATGTGCTCCTTGAGGTCCTGGCCCACGCAGAAGGCCCGCTCCCCGGCCGCGGTCAGCAGCACGGCCCGTACGGCGTCGTCCTGCGCCGCCGACTCGACCGCCTCCCGCAGAGCGACCTTCGTGGCGATGTTCAGCGCGTTCATCGCCTCGGGGCGGTTCAGCGTGATCGTCGCGAGTCCGTCGCTCACCTCGTAGAGCACGGTGTCGGTCATGGCGTATCCCCTCCGCTGCGTCCGATGGACCCGATGTCCACAGCACAGCATGGCGGAGATCGTCGTCCGGGGACCGGACCGGACGTGTGACCTGCGTCAAAGAATTCGGGAGCGTTCCCAGCGGGTCCGGATCCGCGCGGTGGCGGAGTATCGCAGCCACATCGCCGAATTGAGTGGTTTTGCTCGCGCGCGTTGCCCAAGCGATGCCGACTGATGTTGGTCATCGGGTCCCGCGATGCGGGATAATGGCCTGGAAGCAATGTGTTCGATGCCGGTGTCGCGTGTCCCACTTTGACGCGCGTGCCCTCCAGGGCCGTCGGCTTTGGCGATGAGCTGGTTTCAGGAAGGGGAACGAGCATGGCGGCCATGAAGCCGCGGACGGGCGATGGCCCGCTCGAGGTGACCAAGGAGGGGCGGGGCATCGTCATGCGCGTTCCGCTCGAAGGCGGCGGTCGGCTCGTCGTCGAGCTGACCCCTGACGAGGCCGACGCGCTCGGCGACGCCCTCAAGAAGGTCGTCGGCTGACGCGGAAGCGACCATACCCTTTCGGCTGCCCCGGCATCTCCTGAGGTGCCGGGGCAGCGGTCTGCCCGGACGGACACCCGGATGGCGGTACGGGCCGGAAGCGGCTGCTCCCGGAGCTGCCGATGCCGATGCCGATGCCGATGCCGGTCTCGGCATCGGTGCCGGTCTCGCTATCGCTTGACGGCGCAGAGCAGCCCGTCGCCGACCGGCAGCAGTGACGGCAGCAGCTCCTGGGTCTCGCGGACGGCCCGCAGCAGTTCCCTCAGCCGCAGCACTTCCGTCGGCTGCGGTCCCGAGTCCACCGTGCGGCCGTTGGCGAAGACGCCCTCGAAGACCACGAGGCCACCCGTACGCAGCAGGCGCAACGATTCAGCGAGATAGTCCATGACCTCCTGCCGGTCGCCGTCACAGAAGACCAGGTCATACCCCGCGTCGGCGAGGCGGGGCAGGACGTCCAGCGCGCGGCCCGGGATGAAGCGGGCCCGGTTGCTGGCGAAACCGCAGGCGCGGAAGGCCTGGCGGGCGAACTGCTGGTGCTCCGGCTCGGGGTCCACGGTGGTCAGCACCCCGTCGGGGCGCATGCCGTGCAGCAGATGGATGCCGGAGACACCGGTGCCGGTGCCGATCTCGGCCACCGCCTTCGCGTCCACGGAGGCCGCCAGCAACCGCAGCGCCGCGCCCGTGCCGGGCGACACCGAGCGCAGCCCCGCCTCACGGGCCCGGTCGCGGGCCCAGAGCAGCACTTCGTCCTCGGCGACGTAGGCGTCGGCGAACGCCCAGCTCGTCTGCCGGTTGGCGGTAATGGCCCTCTCCTTGCCCCGTGGTTGCCTGGGCGTGACTGTATCCGTTGGCGTCGGGAACCCGCAGATGGGACCGGGCGTTTAGAGGGGTGGAGACGCACCCGGGGGGACACAGTTGGATCACGATGACGAGCAGGCCCTCGAGCAACTGCTGACGCAGGGGACCGAGTGGTATCAGCCCAGATCAAATTCTCGTAAAACCGCTTATCCGGAGCTAACGGGCGAGGTGGCTATGGTAGGGGCTCCACTGGAGACAACCAGAGCCGACAGGGGAGGTGCGGCCGCGCCTGGGGATCGTGGGGGAGTGCTGCGGCGCTTCCTCGGATCGGCGGGCAGGCCGAAATCCGTGAACGACACCGCTGACCACAGCCACGCCGGCGACTACGCCCAGACCGCGACCTTCGCCACCGACGCGGACGGGCAGGCGTGGACTCCGCCCACCTGGGAGGAGATCGTCAGCACGCACAGCGGCCGCGTCTACCGCCTCGCGTACCGCCTCACCGGCAACCAGCACGACGCCGAGGACCTCACGCAGGAGGTCTTCGTCCGCGTCTTCCGCTCGCTGTCGACGTACACACCGGGCACCTTCGAGGGCTGGCTGCACCGCATCACCACCAACCTCTTCCTGGACATGGTCCGCCGCAAGCAGCGCATCCGCTTCGACGCCCTCGGTGAGGACGCGGCCGAGCGACTGCCCAGCCGTGAGCCCTCCCCCCAGCAGGTCTTCAACGACGCCCACTTCGACGCGGACGTCCAGCAGGCCCTCGACACCCTCGCGCCGGAATTCCGCGCCGCGGTCGTCCTGTGCGACATCGAGGGACTGTCGTACGAGGAGATCGCCGCGACCCTGGGCGTCAAGCTGGGCACCGTGCGCTCGCGGATCCACCGCGGCCGTTCCCAGCTGCGCAAGGCCCTCGCCCACCGCTCCCCGGAGGCCCGCGCCGAGCGCCGTTCCTTCATGGCCCGGGTCCCCGCGCTGGGAGGAGGGGGCGCGCCCGCGTGAGTGGATCACTGCCCAAACCCGGCGAGGGAAGCCTCGCGGAACAGCATCTGGGAGACCGACTCGCCGCCCTGGTGGACGGCGAGCTCGGTCATGCCACGCGTGAGCGTGTCCTCGCGCATCTCGCCACCTGCGCGAAGTGCAAGGCGGAGGCGGACGCACAGCGCCGCCTGAAGAACGTCTTCGCGGAGGCCGCCCCGCCGCCGCCCTCCGAGAGCTTCCTCGCCCGCCTCCAGGGGCTGCCCGGAGGTGATCCGGAGGACGGCGACAGCTCGCCGTTCGGCGGGGGAGGCATCGGAGGACTGTCGGGACGACCCGGCGCCGGGGCCTTCGGGGTGAGACGTGGCGATCGCTTCGAGTTCGACTACGTCCCCGCAGGCACGCACGCGGGGGTGCTTCCGCCCGTCGCCGGCCGGGGTTTCCGCATCCATGACGTCAGCCGCCACGAGGCCGAGCGCTCCGCCTCGCGCGGTATGCGGATCGCGTTCGTCGCCGCCGGGGCGGTGTCGCTCGCCGCGATCGCGCTGGGCGGCGTGACCACCGGCGTGCCGGGCGACACCGAGGCCCGCGGGGCCGGCAGCAACGTCACTCCGGCGCGCGCCCCTGGCACGGGAGCGGCGGTGCCGGAGAACCAGCGTCGGCGTGGCGTGGGCCCGCTGCTCGCGCAGGAACAGGGGCAGCGGGCACTGGGCGAAACCCCGGTCGCCCCCACCGAGGCCTCCGCTCCACTGCTCCCGGGTATCCCCGCCCAGGTCCAGCAGGCCGCGCTGCACACCCTCACGGCTCCTGTGGTCGCGGGTGCCGCCGCCATGTCCCCGCTCATACGTCCGCTCAGCGAGACCCCGCCGCTCACCCTGACGTCCCTGTCCCCCACGCCGGACCTCACCGCCACCGGCCTCCTCGCCGCACCCGTCCCGCCGAACACGTCAGCGCCGACGCCCCCCGCCTCCGCCCGCTGACCGGCGCCCTGCTCCGGGGCGCGTGAACCTGGTTGAATCCACAGAGAGGTCGACGCGCCGCGGACGCGGCGGGTCAGCTGTGGGTGTGTGTTGGGGGGATCGCGTGGACCAGGGGAAGCTCACGAAGTCGAAATGGTGGAGCCGACCTCAGGGGCGGAAGAGTTTCGGGCCGAGCGAGCCTGATGCTCCGCAGGACACGCCGGGGTCTGACGCGGCGGCCTCTTCCGACGGGGATTTCGAGCTCGCGGCTCCGCGGGGTTCGGCGGAGCCGGACGGGGTCTTCGAGCGCACGGCTCCGGAGGGTCCTTCGGAGCCGGAGGGGGACTCCGAGCTGAGGGCTCCGGAGGGTCCTCCTGAGCCGGACGGGGACTTCGAGCTGAGGGCTCCGGGTGGGAGTTCCGGCACTGTCCCGGTTGCGCCGACGCCCGACGGTGACTTCGAGCTTGCCCCGCCGGAGGCGGTTGCCGCCGAGCCCGTCACGGACCGTCCCGAGCCGCCGCAGGACACCGACGCCAGCTCCACCGACACCCCGCCGTACGGCGTACCGGGCCCCTGGGCGCTCGCCCCGCCGGTCCAGCACCCGGCGGCGACCGTATCCCCGCAGGGCGGCACGTCGACGCGGCCGCCGGACGACCTGCCCGCCCCGGCGGACGACCTGCCCGCCCCGGCGGACGACCTGCCCGCCCCGGCGGACGACCTGCCCGCCCCGCCGGAGAACCTGCCCGCCCCAGCGGAGAACCTGCCCGTCCCGCCGGACGACCTGCCCGCCCCGGCGGACGACACGGCGCCCCCTCCCTCGACCCCCTGGCAGAACTACGACCCCTGGGCCCCCGCCCCCTTCCAACAGACCGGTGCCGCCGCCCCCACCCAGGACCAAGGAAGTCGGCCGACCCGGCAGGCCCTGCTGACCGGGGCCGTCCTGCTCGCGCTCGTGGCCGGCGGGGTCGGAGGGGCCGTAGGGGTGTATCTGGAGCGGAACCGGGTCGAGGGCGGTGTCGTGGAGTTGCCGCAGGCCGGGCGGGAGTCCGGTGAGCGCGCCCCCGGGACGGTCGCCGGGATCGCCGCACGGGCGCTGCCCAGCGTCGTGACCCTGCATGTGCGCGGCACCGGGGAGTCCGGCACCGGAACCGGCTTCGTGCTGGACGGTCTCGGGCACATCCTGACCAACAACCACGTCGTCGAGCCGGCCGGGTCCGACGGGGAGATATCGGTGACCTTCCAGAGCGGGGACACCGCCAAGGCCACGGTCGTGGGGCGGGACAGCGGCTACGACCTCGCCGTCGTCAGGGTGAACGGGGTCCGGGGGCTGCGGCCGCTGCCCCTCGGCAACTCCGACAACGTCCAGGTCGGCGACCCCGTCGTCGCGATCGGCGCCCCCTTCGACCTGGAGGGCACCGTCACCTCCGGCATCATCAGCGCGAAGGAACGGCCCATCACCGCGGGCGGCGAACGCGGGGACGGCAGCGACGTGTCGTACGTCGACGCCCTCCAGACCGACGCGCCCATCAACCCCGGCAACTCCGGCGGCCCCCTGCTCGACTCGCGGGCCAGGGTCGTCGGCATCAACTCCGCGATCCGTTCGGCCGGTCAGGGAATCGGCTCCGAGAGCGGGCAGGCCGGCTCCATAGGCCTCGGTTTCGCGATCCCCGTCAACCAGGCCAAACGGGTCGCGGAAGAGCTGATCAACACCGGTCGGGCGACCCACCCCGTCATCGGGGTCACCCTCGACATGGGCTACACCGGCGACGGCGCCCGCGTGGGGACCACGGGACGGGGTGGCGGACCCGCGGTGAGCAAGGGAGGGCCCGGTGAGAAGGCCGGGCTCAAGGCGGGTGACGTGATCACCGGAGTCGACGGCCGGCCCGTCCACTCCGGTGACGAGCTCATCGTCAGGACCCGTGCCCACCGCCCCGGTGACCTGCTCCGGCTCACCCTGGAGCGGGCCGGCAGGGAGTTCACGGTCACGCTGACCCTTGGTTCCTCGGAGGGCGGCTGACGTACGCCTGACGCTCGCGGATCGACACGAACCTCACAGGGACCGCTGCGGATCCCGCCCCACATGGCAAACATCCCGGAAAACCGTTCACGGACCCGCGCCCGGAGCCCGCGGGACAGTACCGGTCATACGGGAACGGCAGGTACCGTGGTGCTGGCCCGGACCCCAAGGAGCTTCAGGTGTTCAATGACATAGGACCGCTCGAGCTGATCACGCTCGTTGTCCTCGCCGTGCTCGTCTTCGGTCCGGACAAGCTCCCGAAGGTCATCCAGGACGTCATGCGGACCATCCGCAAGATCCGCGAGTTCTCGGAGAGCGCCAAGCAGGACATCCGCTCGGAGCTGGGCCCGGAGTTCAAGGACTTCGAGTTCGAGGACCTCAACCCCAAGACGTTCATCCGCAAGCAGCTGGACAACGACGAACTGGGGCTCAAGGAGATCCGCAACGGCTTCGACCTGAAGAAGGAGATGGCCGAGGTCACCGACGCGGTGCACAGCACCGACACCTCGTCGTCCGCGTCCTCCTCCTCTTCGTCGTCCTCCTCCGGCGGCCGGATCGACATGACCAAGAAGCCCGAGGAGAACGGCAAGGACGACCGTCCGCCCTTCGACGCGGACGCCACCTGAGCCGTACGCCCCCTCACCAGTTGGCGCCTGCCGAGCCCTTCCGCTCGCGGGCGCCGCTCGCTGCCGTACGCCCGACACGTGATGCCGTTGCATCCCGGCACGTGACGTCGTTTCATCCCGGCACGTGACGCGTTTCATAGTCGGCCGACACCCCTGAGGGCCTGATCCCACCCCCGTATGCCTCGCGCGCCAGGGCGGTTTCCCGGCAGCTCGGAGCGGTGTGGATATGCTGCCGAGTTGTTGTGCGGGCCGTACGCGAACCAGCGACGCCGCCCGAAGGGGGGCGGGGCCGGTCCGGTCCGACGAGAGCTAGTAGGAGGCGTCCGGCACATGGAGACGACGAGCGGGACGGTCGCGCAGGCGCCGGCCGCGGAGAGCGGACAGCAGGTCCCCTCCGCCCGGCGCACGGTCGACGGCTACCTTCAGGCGCCCTTCCCCTGGTACGGCCTCGACGAGGCCTTCACGGGACCGCGCTGGCTGATGCAGGTCGGCACCTCGGCCGACGGGGCCGTCGAGCACGGCTCGATCGGACACGGTGACGAGCCCTCCGTGAAGAACGAGGCGGGGTCGACGGGGGAGCCGAAGGAGAAGTTCGCGGTCGTGGTGACCGTCGCCGCGAACCCGTCACGCAGGAGCGCGGACGGCACCGGACTGCTGGAGGCCACCTCGGTCTCCTCCGCCGCCTGGCTGGCCGGGGTGGGCCTGCTGTCCTTCACCTGGCCCGGGCAGATGGACCACTCCCTGCGCGACGACTGGCTGGACCAGCAGACCGAGACGGCCTGGGTCCTGGCGGACGACCTGGAGGGATCCGACTGGTCGACCCTGTCCCTGCCGGTGGACGGCGTGCCCACGCCCTTCCACTACCGGGAGTCGGAGTTCGGCTGGGTCCTCGCGGGCTCCACCCAGGAGGGGGTGCACGTGGGGGCGTACGGGAGAGGGATGAGCGCGTACGGACTCGGGTTCGCGATGATCAAGGACATCTCGGCGTACGAGTAGAAGGACGAAGGGGCACCGCGGACCCGAGCGGTGCCCCACATCTGTCCTGGACGGCGGTCGGAGCGGCCCTACCGGTCTGGCGGCCCTACCGGCCTGGAGGCCCTACCGGTCTGGCGGCCCTACCGGCCTGGCGGCCCTACCGGCCTGGAGGCCCTACCGGTCTGGCGGCCCTACCGGCCTGGCGGCGCTACCGGTCTAGCGGCCCAGTCGCCGCCGTACCCGCCGGACCTGGCGGTTGTCGGCGACCGCGTCGAGCAGTCGACGGCCGGCGCCGGACTCGTGGGCCGGGCCCTCCAGCCGCAGCAGCGCGCCGTCCCGGACGACGGCGTACGCGACCGGGGCGTCGGTCTTCGGGAGCTTGACCGGGTGACGCCCGGTCGGGAGCTTGAGGCGGCCGGGGAGCCGCAGTTCGGCCGTCGTCCCCCCGATCAGCTCGGCCTCCACCGTCAGCGCGGCCACGGTGACCTTGACGCGGGCCGGGGTCCCGCCCGCTGTGGCCGCCACGTACGGCAACGGCAACGACCGCTCACCACGCGCGGTGTTCGCCGCGGCGGCATCGGCCGTGTCGGAACCGAGTCGGCGCTGACGCTGGTCCACGTCGAGGGCGAGCTGGCCGCTGCCGGTCCAGTACGGCAGAGCGAGCCGCCCGCCGGTCAGCGCCGGGCCCGCGGCCGGGGCACCCGGCGTGCCGTCACCGGTCAGGCGGACCATCCGGTCGATGCCCAGCAGCTGGACGAAGGCCCACACGTCGTGCACACCGCGCTCCAACGGCCGCCCACCGGCGAGCCGTTCGGGGTCCAGGCTGAGCCGCCCGGACGCGACGAGCCGCGACCGGCCCGCACCGGCGGGCTCGAGCCGCACCTCCAGGTCTCCCTCCGGGTACCACCAGTCCTCCCGGTCCCGGTCCTTGACGACCAGTTCGGCGTACGCCAGCCGGAACGGGTCGCGGACCTCCCAGCCGTCCTCGGTCCCGGGCACCCCGGCCAGCAGCTCCGGGTCCAGCCACTGCTTCCCGTCCCGCTCGACGAGCACCAGCGGCTCACCGTCCCCGCGGAGCAGCTCCAGCGTGACGTCGGCGACGAGCCGCCCGTCCGCCCACCGCAACTCGCCCACGGTGCTGCGGGCCCTGACCTCACGCACCCGCTCGGCGAGCGCCACGGCCCCGTCGAAGTCCCCGGCCTCCAGCAGCTCGGCCCGCAGCCGCGACACGACGGGCAGGCCCTCGCGTACGGCCGGGGGGAACTCCTCCAACGCCAGCCGTCGAGCCGCCTCGAACCGCTCGCGCTGCTGGGCGGGGTCTTCGCGGAGGATCTCGGGTTCGCGGGCTCGGGAGAGGATCTCGACGTGGTAGTTGCGGTGCAGCAGGCGGTTCTGGAGGGCGTCGATATCGTCCGAGGCCTCGGTGCCGTCCTTGATCTGCCGGACGATGGTGCGGACGTTGTCCCAGAACCCGAACCGGGGGCTGAAGCGGTGCTGGGTGTTGTTGCCGCCGTCGTCCCGCTTCATCCAGTAGTAGCAGGGGTAGTCGGTGAGGACGGAGATCCGTTCCGCCTTCAGGTAGGCCGCGCCGACGAAGAACATGTCCTCGAAGAACCACGGCCCCTCGGGGAACTGGAGCCCGTGCTGCTCGACGAAGGCCCGCCGGAACATCTTGTGCGGCGTCATGCTCTGCATGAGCTCGTCGTTCTCGATCGTGCAGGCGTCCACGGTGTGCCGGAACAGACGTCTGGGCCGCACCATCGTGCTGGACATCTTGCCGAGCACCACGTCGGCGTCATTGCGCTTCGCGTGCTCGTAGAGCCGCTCCAGGGCTTCCGGGCCGAGGGTGTCGTCGTGGTCGACGAACTGGATGTACTCGCCCTTCGCGTGCCGCATGCCCAGGTTGCGCGGTGCTCCCGGCCAGCCGGAGTTGGGCCGGGTGTGCACCTGGACGTTCGGATGCCGGTCCGCGAGCTTCTCCACCCGCGCCAGCGTGTCGTCCGTAGACCCGTCGTCGACGTAGATGACCTCGTACTCGTCGGCGGGCAGACTCTGCCCCAGCAGCGACGGCGCGCACTCGTCGACGTACTTCCCGGTGTTGTAGACGGGGACGACGACGCTGACTTTGACTCTCGGCATTCCACGGACCTTACCTGCCCGTGCCGGCAGTGGTGAGTCGTTCGCCGAGTGAAAGAGCCTATGGGGAAGCCAAGAAATACGCCTGAATGATCGACCGGCAGTCACGAAAAATCTGTGGAAAATTGCGGTGCGCGAAATGGAAGGCCATGGCGAGAGTCAATTGCTGAGCCCCTTCCCCTGGGCTCAATTGGCTTCTGTGGAGCTTGCTTGAGCCATGAACATATCACGACCCCTCTGCGCCCGGAGAGTGAGGATCCTGTGAAGCAATGGCTGGATCAAGGGGGTAGAGATGCTTTCATGGGGCTTTTGCTCCGTTTCCGTTTCAACAGTCCGCTTCCAGTCGATTGCAGTACGTAAGCAGAGATCGTCACAGCCTGTGCAATTCCTGTAGCCCCTCGTTTTCCGTGAAGCCTTGACGCTCTTTATCTCGCTCGTATTTAGTTTCCTCTTACGTCATTCATAGGGTGGTCTTACGTAGGCCTGCCCAAAGGGGAAACAAGGGGTGGAGTGTGCGCACGCGTACACATCTGGCCGGGGGGTTGGCCGTATCGGTCGGCTTGTTCCTGGCCGTGGCGGGGGGCGTGACGTTGACCTCGCCACAGGCGGCGGCAGCCACGTGCACGGCGGGAACGTCGAGCGACTTCAACGGCGACGGAGTGGGCGACCGAGTGATCGCGGACCCCGAGGCCACAGTGAGCGGTGCCAAGCGGGCGGGGCTCGTGCGGGTGGTGCTCGGTGGCGGCAAGGGAGTCTCGGAGATATCCCAGGCCACCGCGGGCATGTCCGCCATACCCGAGGCCGGTGACGGCTTCGGTACCTCCTACGCCGCCTACGACGCCGACGGCGACGGGTGCAGCGACCTGGTGATCGGAACGCCGTACGAGGACGTGGTGAAGGACGGCGTCAATCTCGTCGACGCCGGAGCGGTCTACGTCGTCCACGGCACACCCACCGGCATCGGTGCCGGCTCCACGATCGACGGATACACCCAGGCAGGCCTCGACTCCGCCACCACGACCGAGGCGTACGACTGGTTCGGTTACGCGCTGAAGGCGGGCACGACCGCGAACAGCGTGCCGTACCTGGTCATCGGTGTACCCGGTGAGGGCGTCACCTCGGGCGGTACCACCTACACCGACGCGGGATGCATCGAGTACATCCAGGGGAGCACCAAGGTCTCCCTGAGCCAGAACTCCACCGGTGTTCCCGGCGACGCCGAGGCGAACGACCGGTTCGGCTACTCGCTCTCCGGCACCAACCGCTACTTCGCCGTCGGAGCCCCGGGGGAGAGCGCCGGTGACCTCGAGTTCGCCGGCGGGGTGGCCGTCTTCAACCACACCCTCTCGGGCGGCATGCCGACGCCACTCGTGGGCCTCGGTCAGGACAGCACCGGGATCGGCGGAGCGTCGGAGGCCGGAGACGGGTTCGGAACCTCGATCTCGCTGACCGGCTACCGGCCGAGCGACCAGACGTACAACTCCGACGCGCTCCTGGCCGTGGGCATCCCGGGGGAGGACATCGGCACCACCAAGGACGCCGGCGGCGTCCTCGTGCTCCGCATCCAGCCGTCCGGTGCCTACACCCAGATCACCGCCTTCGACAACAGTGTCGCTGGCCTCGAGGGCGGCGGTGCGTTGGCCGGCGACTTCATGGGGCAGCGTGTGGCCATCGTCAACACGGACTCCAGCGGAGTGACCACCTCGGCCAATGTGCGCCTGGCCGTGGGCGAGCCCGGCAGGGACAAGGCGGCCAAGGACGCCGGCGCCGTCCACGTCTTCCGTCCGCTCGACGCGGACCTCGGAGCGAACGACAAACTCCTCACCCGTGGTTCGGGACTCCCGGGTACGGCGACGGCCCGGGACTACACGGGCGTCGCGGTCGTGGCGGGTACCTCCTACCTCTATGTGGGCGTGCCCTACAGCAAGGAGACGGCCACTTCCAAGGGTGTGCTCTACGTCCTGCCCTGGACGGACGTCGACGGCACGACCAGCACGGGCACCACCACGAACAAGCCGGGATCCGACGGCCTGCCTGACGCGGGCTCGGTCTTCGGGGTGATCGGGTGAACGTCGGATCGAGAAGCAGAAAGCACGGCACGATGAAGACCCGCAGGAGACACCCCCTCATCGCCGCCGCCACCATCGCGGCCCTCCTCACCCCCGGCCTCGGCATCCTCCCCGCCCCCGCCGCCGAGCAGGCTTCCGCCGATGCCAGCGCCTCCACGGGCGACGGCGCGTCCCTCTCTCCGTCCGACGCTCAGGCCAAGGCCAAGAAGTCCGGCAAGGCGGTCGAGATCCAGACGCTGCGCGACGAACGCAGCACCACCGTCGCCAACCCCGACGGGACGTTCACGACCAAGCAGTACGTCCAGCCCGTCCGCACCCGCAAGGACGGCAAGTGGACGGACATCGACACGACTCTGGTCAAGCAGAAGAACGGCACTCTCGCGCCGAAGGCCGCCACCACCGCTATGTCCTTCTCCGGCGGCGGTGACACGACCTTCGCCCAGATCGAGAAGGACGGCCACGGGCTCTCCCTCGACTGGCCGACGAAGCTGCCCAAGCCGAAGGTCGACGGCTCGACCGCCACCTATGCCGACGTCCTGGACGGCGTCGACCTCAAGGTCACCGCCAGTGCGGAGGGCTTCTCGCACATCCTGGTCGTCAAGGACGCCGAGGCGGCCGCCAACCCGGAACTGGCCCAGCTCGAACTCCCCGTCGGCACCGACTCCGTGAACCTCACCCAGGACGCGGACGGCGGCCTCACCGCCAGCGACCCCGGTGCGGGCGGAGCCGTCTTCGAGGCACCGCAGCCGCTGATGTGGGACTCCGCGCACACAGGCGCCTCGGACGCCGCGGACACCGAGGCCGGTGCCGCGGACACCGACTCCGCCACCCCGCCCGACGGCGCCCAGGTGGCCGACGTCGGCCTCGACGTCTCGAACGACACGGTCACCCTCACCCCCGACCGCGACCTGCTCACCGACAAGGACACCGTCTACCCGGTCTACATCGACCCGGCCGTGAAGACCGCCAGCCGCACAGGCTGGGCCATGGTGTCCTCCAACTGGGCGCAGAACTCGTACTGGAAGTTCGACGACGACGAGGGTGTGGGCCGCTGTCCCACGGACGTCTCGGTCCGCTGCGCCGGTTCGAGCGACGTCAAACGCCAGTTCTTCGCCCTGCCCACCGGTTCCTTCGAGGGCAAGGACATCATCAGCGCCGAGTTCGCGGTCACCCTGGTCTTCACCTACAGCTCGTCCGCCCGCGAGGTGCAGCTGGCCCGGGTGAACAGCACCGGTGCCAGCGCAATCAACTCCAAGACGAACTGGGAGAACCAGCCGGGATCCAAGGCGACCATCGACACCAAGTCGCCCACGGCCAACGCCGGTTCGTGCACCTCCACCAACCAGAACGCCGTCTTCAACGCCAAGAGCGCCGTGCAGACCGCGGCCGACAAGGGCTGGGACACGACCACGTTCCGGCTGAAGGCCGGCAGCGAGTCGGAGACCTCGTACTGGAAGCGGTTCTGCGGCAACGCCCTCCTGTCGGTGAAGTACAACCGCCCGCCGCTGGAGCCGGCCCAGTCCGATCTCAACATGAAGCCCGGTGGCAGCTGTGAGTACGGCAAGGCGACCGAACACTACGTCACCAGGGCACCCCGTGTCTCCGCCGTGATCCGGGACTACGACCACGGCGACACAGGCGCCAAATCGGAGATCCTGCAAGCCCAGTTCAAGGTCTGGTGGACCTCCGGCAGCACCACGGTCACCCACTATGCGACGACCGCCAAGGAGTCCACGGTGGACTCCAGCTGGAGTGACCAGACCGGCGTGGCGACCTTCTTCTACACCATCGGGGAAGACATCTCAGGTGACGACCAGCCCGGGTTCAGCATCCCCCCGAACGTCACGGTGGCCTGGGCGGTCCGCGGTTACGACCAGGAGTCGTACGGTGCCTGGTCGACTGAAGGGAACCAGACCCGCTGCGAGTTCATCTACGACTCCAAGAAGCCCGAGTCCGCCGTCGTCACCTCGGCCGAGTACCCGGACGACGACGCCTGGCACGCCGGCGTCGGCGACTACGGCAGCTTCACCATGGACTCGCCGGCCGCTGACGTGACGCAGTACCGCTACTACTTCACCGGTCCGAACGCCAACAGCGCTCAGAAGACGGTGGCGGCCGCCACCTCCGGCGGGCCGGCGACCGTCCGCTGGATGCCGCCGAGCGAGGGCCCGTACACCCTGCACGTGACATCGGTGGACGGTGCCGGTCACGCGCAGGAGACACCCACCGTCCATGTCTTCCAGGTCAGCGACGGTCGCGCGCCCGTGGCCGCCTGGACCCTCGGTGACGCCAAGGGCTCCACCAAGGCGGACGGCAGCGGCAGCACCCCTGACGCGACGGCTGGTTCCGGGGTGACCTTCGGAGACACGGGCCCGCTCGGCTCCACCGACACCGCGGCCACGTTCGACGGTAGCGACAACGCCTACCTCGACGCGGGCAAGCCCGCCGTCGACACCGGCTCCACTTTCTCCGTGAGCGCCTGGGTGAAACTGCCCGCGATCCCCACCGAGAACATGACCGTGGTGAGTCAGGACGGCACCGCCAAGCCCGGCTTCGAGCTCGGCTACGACGTGGACAGCGCCTCCTGGACCTTCCGCATCCCGATCAGCGACATGGAGTCCCTCGGCAGCTGGAAGGTGTCCGGCGCCACGGCCGTCGTCGGCAGCTGGACGCACCTCATCGGGGTCTACGACGACGAACTGGGCAAGCTGATGCTGTACGTCAACGGCGTCCTCGTCGCCGACGACGTCCAGGCCCGGCACACCGTCTGGAGCTCCTCCGGCGCGGTGCAGATCGGTCGCAGGCTGGACCTCGACGGCTACACGGCCCCCCTCAAGGGCAGCGTCGCCGACGTCAAGCTCCACGACCGGGTGGTCCCGCCCGCGGAGGGCCAGGAACTCGGCGGCATCCAGCCGCACCAGCTCGCCTACTGGCAGCTGGACTCTGCGACAGCCGGAGTCTCCCCGGAGACCGGCGGCGGCACCGGGCTGACGCTCGGCGGGAATGCCTCGATCTACACCATCCCGGACGACTCCTGCGACCCCGAGGCCGACCCCGACTGCGCGAGCAAGCCCCCCGCCGAGCCGCTGCGGGGCGACGGCCACCTGGTTCTCGACGGCCTCTCCGGATACGCCACCCGCGCGGCCGCGGGACCGCTCACCGCACAGGACAGCTTCACCCTCACCGCCCGCGCCCGGCTTGCCGCGGCGAACCCGACGGCGGACCAGACGGTGCTCTCGCTGTCCGGTGCCAACGGCACCGCCATCAAGGTCAAGTATTCGGTGGCCGAAGCCCGTTGGCAGCTCGTGGTGACCAGCGGCGACACCGCCGCACCGGTGATCACGAAGGAACTCGACAAGGGTGACGTCCCGAGTTCCACGGGAGCCGGCGACCACCTCGCGCTGGTCTACAACGCGGTCTTCGGTGACGCCCTCCTCTACGTCAACGGTGTCGCCGCGGTGGACGTGGCCTGGGACAACTCCTGGGACTTCAGCACCACGAACCTCCAGGTCGGCCGCGCGCTGACCGGAAAGACGGCGGGCGAGTACTTCTCCGGTGCCGTGGACGAGGTGCGGATGTACCAGGGGCCGCTGGACGCCTCACTGGTGTCACTCGTGGCAGGTCTGCCCGGTGGTTCCAGCGTCGAGGAGAACGCGGCGTAACCACCTCCGTGTGTGGGCGGGCGGCCTCGTTGCCGCCCGCCCGTCTCGACGTGCGCACCACCCCTCCATTCCCCCTACAAGCTAGGAGAGTTGATGTCCTCGCCTCCCTGGTTCCGGTCCCCACGACCGGCCTGGCGAAGCGGTCGCAGACGGGCCGCGATGGTCCTCGGCCTCGCGCTGTCCATAGGGCTGCTGCCGCAATACGCCCCCACCGCCACGGCAGACACCGGCCTTGGCCGCCCGAAGTCGCAGACCGACCTCGACGCCCCGGTGCGCGGCAAGAACGCCACTCCCGAGACGTTCAAGAAGACGGACCAGGCAGAGAAGGCCGCGGTCAGGAAGACGGAGAAGGCGCACTGGCCGGGAGCCGGCAGTGCTGAGGTGCAGCTCACCGGCAAGCCGGCCAAGGCCAAGGGGCTGCCCCTCATCGCGAAGGCGGCCGGCGGCACCAAGGGTGCCGACTCCGTCCGCCTCGAGATGCTGGGTCGTCAGGCCACCGAGGCGGCGGGGGTGGACGGCGTGCTCTTCACCGTCGCCCGCACCGACGGAGGCGGAACCGCCGGACCGGCCAGGATCGCCCTGGACTACTCGGACTTCGCCGACGCCTTCGGCGGTTCCTACGGCTCCCGGCTGCGGCTGGCCACCTACCCCTCCTGTGTCCTGACCACGCCGGAGAGGAAGGCCTGCTCGACCCCGACGTATCTGAAGACGTCGAACGACGAGGCCGGGCAGACGCTGACGGCGACCGTGCAGGCGGCGCGTGACACCTCCGGTCCCGCCACCCAGCTCCTCACGGCCGGCTCCGCCGCCTCCTCGGCCACGGTCGTGGCGGCCACCGCCGGTGGCAGCGGCGACGGCGGTTCCTACAAGGCGACCAGCCTGGCGCAGTCCTCGCAGTGGGGCGTCGACACCAGCTCCGGCGCCTTCACGTGGTCGTATCCGATGACCACCCCGCCAGTCCCCGGCGGCCTCCAGCCGACCGTCGGCCTGAGCTACAACTCCCAGTCCATCGACGGCCAGACGGCGACCACCAACAACCAGGGCTCCTGGATCGGCCAGGGCTTCTCCTACGAACCCGGCTACATCGAGCGCAGCTACAAGTCCTGTGCCGACGACGGTCACGCCGACACCAACGGTGACGAGTGCTGGGCGTTCGACAACGCCACGATCTCGCTCACCGGCGGCAGTTCCGGGCGGCTCGTCAAGGACAAGAGCGGCGAGTGGCGGATCAGCTCCGACGACAACTCCAAGGTCGAGCACCTGACCGGCACCACCAACGGTGACGACAACGGCGAGTACTGGAAGATCACCACCGCCGACGGCACCCAGTACTGGTTCGGCCTCAACCGGCTGCCCGGCTACGCGAGCGGCAACGAGGAGACCGGCTCAACCTGGACCGTCCCCGTCTACGGTGACGACACCGGCGAGCCCTGCTACAACGCGACCTTCGCCGACGCGTACTGCACCCAGGCTTGGCGCTGGAACCTCGACTACGTCGTGGACCCGCACGGGAACGCCCTGTCGTACTTCTACGGCACGGAGACCAACTACTACACGCAGGGCCTGAAGACCACGGAGAACGGCAAGCCGTACATCCGCGGCGGCTACCTCAAGCGCATCGACTACGGCCAGCGTGACAAGCAGGTGTACACCACCAAGCCGGCCGCCCAGGTCGTCTTCACCACGGCCGAGCGCTGCGTGGGCTCCCTGACCGACTGCTCCGCGAGCGCGCTCACCGACGCCACGGCCGCCGACTGGCCGGACGTCCCCTGGGACCAGAACTGCAAGGCGAACACGAAGTGCCCCGGCCAGAACTCGCCGACCTTCTGGACCCGCAAGAAGCTCACCAAGATCACCACGCAGATTCGCACCGGCGACTCGGCCTACACCCCGGTGGACGAGTGGAAACTCACCCACCTCTTCACCGACAACGGTGACGCCTCGAAGTCCCTGTGGCTGAACAAGATCGACCACACGGGCAAGGTCGGAACCGATGCGTCGGTCCCGTCGGTGGAGCTGTACGGCACCCAACTCCCCAACCGTGTCGACGAGTCCGGCGACAACCTGCTGCCCTTCTATCGGTACCGGCTGTCGGGCATCCTCAACGAGAGCGGTGGCGCGCTCAGCGTCAACTACGCCGCCAACCAGTGCACGACGAGCACCGTCCCGGCGGAGGACTCCTCCGTCAAGCGCTGCTTCCCGGTGAAGTGGAATCCGCCGGGCGTCACCGACCCGATCACCGACTGGTTCCACAAGTACGTCGTCGGCTCGGTCGTCCAGACCGACCTGACCGGAGACAACGCCAACCAGGTCACCTCGTACACCTACCTCGGTGACGCGGGCTGGCGGAAGACCCCGGCCGACGGCATCTCCAAGGCCGAGTACCGCACCTGGAGCGACTGGCGCGGCTACGGCAAGGTCCAGGTCGTCACGTCGGCCGGCACCAACTCCGCGTCCAACACCAAGACCGAGCACGTCTACTTCCGCGGCCTCGACGGTGACGTCAACAAGGCCGGCGCCACCCGGTCGGTCAAGGTCACCGACTCCACGGGCGGTTCCTACGACGACTCCGACTGGAAGGCCGGACAGGAGCTGGAGACGATCACCTACAACGGTGACGTCGTCACCGAGAAGTCGGTGACGGTTCCATGGACGGCGGTCACCGCGACCGAGGTCCGGGACTGGGCCACATACCAGGCCCGTTATGTGGCGACCGGGTCGGTGGACACGTACACGGCACTCGCGGCGGGCGGTTGGCGCCACCTCAAGTCGTCCACCACGTACGACGGTTCGACCGGACGCGCGACGATGGTCGACGACGACGGTGAGGTCGGTGTCGCCGACAACCAGTGCACCCGCACCGAGTACGCCGACAGCGCGAGCGCGCACATCTACTCACTCGTCTCCCGCGTGGAGAAGGTCGCCGTCGACTGCGCCTCGACCCCGGACCGGGCCAAGGACGTCATCTCCGACGATCTGACGTACTACGACGGTTCGGCGACGCTGGGCGCGGCCCCGACCAAGGGCGACCCGACGACGACAAAGCGGCTCCAGTCGCACAACGGCACCACGGCGACTTACCAGACGACCGCGGTGACCAACTACGACGACTACGGTCGCCCGAAGGTGGTGAAGGACGCGGAGACGGCGTCGTCGCAGACGCAGTACACGTCCTCGACCGTGTACACGGACACCTACGGCCTGGCGACGAAGGCCGTCGTCACCAACATCGACGGCTGGACGACCTCGACCGAATACGCCCCCGCCTGGGGCCAGCCGACGGCCAAGGTCGACCAGAACGGCCTGCGCACGGACCTGGCCTACGACGGTTTCGGCCGCCTGGTCTCGGTATGGATGCCGGACCGCCCCAAGGCGAACAACTTCACCCCGTCCATCAAGTACGAGTACCTGATCCGCGGCGACGACGGCCCGGCCGCCGTCCACACCCAGAAGATCGAGAACGACGGGACGACGTACGGCAGTGAATGGTCGCTGTACGACGGCTGGTTGAGGCCCCGGCAGGAGCAGACCCAGGGCGAGGGCGGCCGTATGGTCGCCGACACGCTGTACGACGGCTCGGGCCGCGTGGCGCAGGTCAACGACACCTACTTCACCACCAAGGCCCCGTCCTCCGACCTGTTCGACCCGGTCGACGCCGACCTGGACGCCCAGACGGAGACGACGTACGACGGCGCGGGCCGCACGACGGCGTCGATCTTCAAGGTCCAGGGCACGGAGAAGTACCGCACCACGTACACGTACGGCGGCGACCGCGTCACGACCACGCCGCCCAAGGGCGGGGTCAGGACGACGGCGGTCAAGGACGGCCGGGACCGCACGACGACCCAGATCCAGTACCCGACGGACGGCGCAGCCGTCACCACGTCCTACGGTTACAACGCGGCTGGTCTGCTCACGAGGGTGACCGACGACAAGGGCAACAACTGGACTTACACCTATGACCAGCTGGGCCGCAAGAAGACTGCGTCCGACCCCGACGCGGGCTCGTCCTCGTACACCTACGACCTGCTGGACCGTCAGACGTCGGCCACGGTCAACGGCGACAAGACCTCCACGGTCTACGACGAGTTGGGCCGGGTGGCCTCCACCTGGCAGGGCGAGCCGACCACCGGCACCAAACTGTCGGTGTCGAAGTACGACACGGTCTACAAGGGCGAGCTGTACGGCGTCTACACCTACAAGGACGGCGCGGTCTACTCGTCGGTGACCTATCCGACCCTCGATCCCAACAACGACTACGCACCTGTCTCGACCAAGTACTTCCTGTCCAAGACCGCCGAACCGCAGTTGGGCGGGTCGTACGAGTTCGGTGTCGAGTACGACAGGGACGGGGTGGTCGGCAAGCAGACGCTGCCCGCCATCGCTGATCTGCCCGGGGAGTCGCTTGCGAACGTCTACGACGCCCTGCGGCGCCCCGTGGGCCTCAACACCTCCCTCGGCGGCCTGAACTACGTCACGGACGCGTCGTACTCCCCGACGTCGAACCTGGAAACCCTGGAGCTGTCCACCGGTGGGTCGACGGCGAAGAAGACCTGGATCAACAACTACTACGAGGCAGGCACCAGCCGCCTGACCAACTCCTCGGTCCGGGTCGAGGGCGCTTCGGCGGTCGCCTATGACGCCGACTACACCTACGACGCCGCCGGCGACATCCTCTCGATCGCGGACACGCCGTCGGGCGGCACGAGTGACGTGCAGTGCTTCACGTACGACGGTCTCGGCCGGGTCTCCTCGGCCTGGACGTCGTCAGTGGCGTCGAACGGCGCCAAGGGCACGGGCAGCACGGACACCTCCTGCGCGTCGGGTGCCTCGGCATCGACCGTCGGGGGAGTGGCCCCGTACTGGACGGACTACGGCTACGACACACTCGGCAACCGCACCGCCGAGACCCGCCACGGTCTGAACGGCACGGCGACGTCGACCCGCACCTACAAGTACGGCGAAACGGGCTCGGGTCCGAACGGCGGCGCGTCCGGTCCGCACACGGTGTCGTCGGTCACCCAGCAGACCGCGGCGACGAGCACGACCCCGCAGGTGACGTCCCGGGACACCTACGTCTACGACGCCTCGGGCAACACCAACAAGCGCGTCCTGGACGGCGACACCCAGTCGCTGACCTGGGACAAGCAGGGTGAGCTGACGCAGGTCACCAACGCGGACTCGTCGGTGACGACGTACAAATACGACGCGTCCGGTGCCCGCATCCTCCGTGACACCCCGACGGAGAAGACGTTCTATCTCCCCGGCACGGAACTCCACTACGACAAGGCCACCGCCAAGGTCACGGCCACCCGCTACTACACCTTCGCCGGCACGACGGTCGCGATGCGGGAGGCGGACGGTGTCCACTTCCTGGCCTCGGACCACCAGGGCACGGCGGAACTGGCGGTGGACGCGAAGACGGGCACCATCAACCGCCGTCGCATGGACGCCTTCGGCAACGCGCGGGACGAGTCGACATCCTCGGCGTCCGGCTGGGTCAACGACAAGGGCTTCGTGGGCGGTACGGTCCAGAAGTCCACTGGCCTGACGACTCTCGGCGCCCGCGAGTACGACTCGGACACCGGCCGCTTCATCTCGGCCGACCCGATCATCGACTACACCGATCCCCAGCAGATCAACGGTTACGCCTACGCCAACAACAGCCCGGTCTCGAACAGCGACGCGTCGGGCCTGCGTATGGCCGAGTGCGTCGGCGGCTGGAACCAGTGCGGTCCGGGTCCGAAGAAGCACTCGGGCGCGGTCGACAGTGACGGCGACGGCAGGGCGGACACGAGCGCCGGCAACAGCACCTACACGGAGGCCCAGGCCAAGGCCGACATCGCCCGCGACGCGGAGGACTCCGCGAAGCAGAAGGCGATCGCGATCGCCAAGGAACTCGGCAAGATCGCAGCCGACGAACTGGGCATCACGGACGCCCTGGACTGCTTCACAACAGGCAACCTGGCAGCCTGCGGCAACACGGCCCTGAACGTGGTGTCGTCCTTCCTGGGCGGCGGCCCTCTGGCGAAGCTGGCGAAGAAGTACCTGTTCCGCTGGAACAAGGCCGCGGCGCTGGGGAAGCGGATCTGGGGTCTGGGCAAGGACCTGCTGGCCACTTTCCAGGACTGGCGGAAGAGCAGAAAGGCGGCGAAGGCTGCCGAGGACGCCGCGGAGTGCGTGGTCAAGAAGCCGAACAGCTTCACACCCGGAACGCTCGTCCTGATGGCCGATGGCACGACCAAGAAGATCGAAGACGTCGACATCGGCGACGAGGTCCTGGCCACCGACCCGAAGACGGGAAAGACCAAGGCCGAGAAAGTCACCGCCGAGATCAAGGGCAAGGGCCTCAAGCACCTGGTCAAGGTCACGATCGACGTTGACGGCGACAAGGGCGACAAGACGGCCTCGGTTACCGCCACCGACAAACACCCCTTCTGGGTGCCCGAACTCGGCGAGTGGATCAACGCCACAGACCTGCACACCGGAGAGTGGCTGACCACCGCCGCGGGAACCCACGTCCAGATCACCGCGGTGAACCGCCGGACAGCGCTGACGGCAACAGTCCACAACCTCACTGTCGGTGACCTGCACACGTACTATGTGCTGGCGGGCGCTACGTCGGTCCTGGTCCACAACTGTGGCGGATCGCAACCCGGACACTCCGATCTTTGTAAGTGCAAACCTGCGAATCCTCGCAGTGAGGTTGTCCTGGACGCGGACTCGTTCGAACAGGCCAGAAACCAGGCCATGGACATCGTGGGGCCTATCGACACCGGTTCGTGGCAGCGTCGGCAGGGGACGATGGAGTCTGCGGTCGACACCTTCGGTAGGGATACCGGGTTCACCGCGACCAGCGGTGGGGAATATAGGTCGTTCCGCCTGGATACCGACGACCGAATCGGCCCGCACATCAATGTGATGACGGGCAAGGGTGCGTCGGTTAGAAAATGGGCGATAAGGTTCCCTGGTGGGAGCGGGGGTATTTCGACGTGGTTGAGGCGGAACGTGTGACTGACGGTAGTTCTTATGGGAGTCATCCGGAATACCTTCCGGACTTCATGAATGACTCCCGCGACGATGACGGCCGGCAGGTGATGAAGCTGGATCTCGCCGAGAACCGTGCGCTGGCGGCAGCGACGCTGAGCAGATTTCCGGCTGCTACAGGCGACGTGATCGACTTCGAGTCCACTCCGTTCGAAGACCGCGTCTGGTGGGACGACGAGGAGCAGTGGACGATGATGGCGGCGGAGCTGCTTTCCTCTTACGTCCAGCGGGGTGAGCGAATCGCTGTCATCTGGGGCAACTATTTGATGCCGACCGTTACCATGCCTGCGGATGTTGCGGTGCGACATGCGCGGGACATCCTGGACGCCGGGCCGCACTTCTGGATCCACCCGCTTGGCAGTTCGGTGCTCATCGAATGTCTAATGGATGGACAAGTGACGGTCGTGGCGATTCCGTCAAGCTAATTTCAGAACGAGCGATAACGCCCCGCGGGGGAATCGGCGGGGCGTTATCGCTGGTCTCCAACCGTTGTTCGCAGCTAGGCGGCCAAGGGGCAAGATTCGGAATTGCCTGAGTGGGTAACGCGGAGCCGAATACGGTCCGCGAGGCGAAGCCGCCGCGAATTCCAGCATGCTCATGATCCATGACGCCAACCATGTGATGCGCTTCATGGTACGTCAGGCTAGAGGAAAAGCCGGATCAAGGTACTTGTGGATGAAGCCGGACCCGCAAGCCGGTAATATTAGCAGCGAATGATGTGACGACGGTCCACGAGAGGCCTGCAGGAGGAATTCCTGCAGGCCTCTTTCGGTCTGTCAGAACTTGTTCCTAGGCGTGATCCCCAGCGAAAGTCCCGAAAGCCCCCGCTGACGTCCCCCCAGCTTCCCCGCGATCCCTCGCAGCGCAGCCCCCGCCGGGGAGTCCGGGTCGCTCAGTACTACCGGCTTGCCCTCGTCGCCGCCCTCGCGGAGGCGGACGTCGATCGGGATGGAGCCGAGGACCGGGACCGTGGCGCCGGTCGTGCGGGTGAGGCCGTCCGCGACCGTCTGGCCGCCGCCCGTGCCGAAGACGTCCACCATCTCGCCGCAGTGCGGGCAGGGGAGGCCGGACATGTTCTCCACCACGCCGACGATCTTCTGGTGGGTCTGGACCGCGATGGAGCCGGCGCGCTCGGCGACCTCCGCCGCCGCCTGCTGCGGGGTCGTCACGACCAGGATCTCGGCATTGGGGACGAGCTGGGCGACCGAGATCGCGATGTCGCCGGTGCCCGGGGGCAGGTCCAGGAGCAGGACGTCCAGGTCGCCCCAGTACACGTCCGCCAGGAACTGCTGAAGCGCGCGGTGGAGCATCGGGCCCCGCCACACCACCGGCGCGTTGCCCGGGGTGAACATGCCGATCGAGATGACCTTCACGCCGTTCGCCGACGGCGGCATGATCATGTTCTCGACCTGGGTCGGGCTGCCGTCCGCGCCGAGCATGCGCGGCACCGAGTGGCCGTAGATGTCGGCGTCGACCACGCCCACCTTGAGGCCGTCGGCCGCCATCGCCGCCGCCAGGTTCACCGTGACCGAGGACTTGCCGACGCCGCCCTTGCCGGAGGCGACCGCGTAGACGCGGGTCAGGGAGCCGGGCTTGGCGAACGGGACCTCGCGCTCGGTCTGGCCGCCGCGCAGGGCCGTCGCCAGCTCCTTGCGCTGCTCGTCGCTCATCACGTCCAGCGTGACGTCGACGCGCGTGACGCCCTCGACCGCCGCGACCGCGTCCGTCACGCGCTGCGTGATCGTCTCGCGCATCGGGCAGCCGGAGACCGTCAGGTACACGGTGACCGCGACCGCCCCGTCCGCCCCGATCTCGACCGACTTGACCATCCCGAGTTCCGTGATGGGCCGGTTGATCTCGGGGTCGTTCACCGTCGCCAGTGCCTCGCGCACCGCGTCTTCGCTAGCCATACAGACGATGGTACGGCGCCGTGCGGGGCCCCCTGCACGGTCATCAACGGTCGTCTACGTCACGTCCCGACGGCCGATCCGACCGTTCTGCCGGGAATAGGGCATGCCCGTCGTGCTGGCGTGCCTCCAGCTCCTTCATCAGGTCCTGGAGCTCCGAGCGGATCCAGTCGCGGGTCGCCACCTCCCCGAGACCGATCCGCAGCGCGGCGATCTCCCGGGTCAGGTACTCGGTGTCCGCGATCGACCGCTCGTTCTGCTTGCGGTCCTGCTCCAGGTTGACCCGGTCCCGGTCGTCCTGCCGGTTCTGCGCGAGCAGGATCAGCGGGGCGGCGTAGGAGGCCTGGAGGGAGAGCATCAGCGTGAGGAAGATGAACGGGTAGTTGTCGAAGCGCAGGTCGCCGGGCGCGAAGATGTTCCACAGCACCCACGCGATGATGACGACCGTCATCCAGACGATGAACCGGCCGGTGCCGAGGAACCGGGCGATCCGTTCGGACAGGCGTCCGAATGCCTCCGGGTCCCATTCGGGCAGCAGCCTGCGCCGCGGCGGACGCGGCTGGTCGAGGCGGGCGCGGGTGCGGCTCGCCGCGGTGGCCCCGGCCGGCCCGCCGCGCTCGCGGTTCGAGCTCTCTCGCTCAGGCGTCATGGTGGGCCGCCCCCTCCGCGTCGAACTCCGTCTCCCGCCAGTCCTCGGGCAGCATGTGGTCGAGTACGTCGTCCACGGTGACCGCACCGAGCAGCGAACCCGAGTCGTCGACCACGGGGGCCGCGACCATGTCGTACGTCGCGAAGAACCCGGCGATGACCGGCAGGGTCGCGTCCGGGTCGAGGGCCTGGAGGTCGTCGTCCACGAGCGAGCTGACCAGGGTGTACGGGGGGTCGCGCAGCAGCCGCTGGAAGTGGACCGTGCCGAGGTACTTGCCGGTCGGGGTCTCGTCCGGTGCCCGGCACACGTACACCTGGGCGGCGAGCGCGGGGGAGAGGTCGGGGTTGCGGACGCGGGCGAGCGCGTCGGCGACGGTCGCGTCGGGCCGTAGGACGATCGGCTCGGTCGTCATCAGACCGCCGGCCGTGTGCTCCTCGTAGGCCATCAGGCGCCGCATGTCGGCCGCGTCCCCCGGCTGCATCAGGCTCAGCAGCCGCTCCTGCTCCTCCGTGGGCAGCTCGGAGAGCAGGTCGGCCGCGTCGTCGGGGTCCATGGCCTCCAGGACGTCGGCGGCCCGTTCCTCCTTCAGCTTGCCGAGGATCTCGATCTGGTCGTCCTCCGGGAGTTCCTCCAGGACGTCGGCCAGGCGGTCGTCGTCGAGGGCGGCCGCCACCTCGGCGCGCCGCTTGGCGGAGAGGTGGTGCAGGACATTGGCGAGGTCGGCCGCGCGCAGCTGCTCGAAGGTGGCCAGCAGGCTCTCGGCGCCCTGTCCCTGCTCCTCCAGCGTGAAGCCGGTGACCGCGGACCACTCGACGGTCAGCGCCTCGCCCTTGCGCCGGAACGCCCCGCCCTTGCCGCCCTTGCGGACGAAGACCCGGTCGATCTCCCAGTCCCGGCGGGCCGGCAGCTGCTGCACCGAGATGTCGAGGACGGTGACCTGCTCGTCGGACTCGACCAGGGTCACCCGCCGGTCCAGCAGTTCGCCGAAGACCAGGCGCTCGGTGGGCCGTTGCTCGAAGCGGCGGACGTTGAGCACACCGGTGGTGATGACCTGACCGGACTCGATGCTCGTCACCCGGGTCATGGGCAGGAAGATGCGGCGCCTGGTGGACAGTTCGACGACCAGGCCGAGCACCCGGGGCGGCCTGCGCCCGACGCGCAGTACGACGACCATGTCGCGCACCCTGCCCACCTGGTCGCCGTTGGGATCGAAGACGGCGACACCGGCGAGGTGCGAGACGAAGATCCGGGGGGCTCCCGCTGCCATGGCTGTGCTTCCTTTGCGTACGGGGTGATTCGTTCGACGTTCCTTGTCCGGATTGCCCGCTCGGGAGGGCTTAAGGCTAGCCCGTACCGATCGGATACGCCCTGGTGAGGGGTCCGGACGGTCCGGCTCCGCCCGGGGGCCCGAGCCCCGGTACGCTGCCGTACCACGCTGAAGGACCGTCGTCGGAGAGGCAGCCCCACCTGTGACCGCGATCGCCCGGGACCGAACCCGCAGGACCGTACTGGCGGGCGCGGTGTGCGCCCTGGTGGTGACGGGCACGGGGCTCACGGGATGCAGCGAGGACCCCGACGCGGGCACCAACGGGGTGGGCAAACTGCCCGCCGAGCAGATCCAGGCGAAGACCCGGGCGGCCGCCGGCGCGGCCGACGCACTGCGCCTGTCCGGGAACGTGGTCACCAGCGGGCGTACGTACAAGCTCGACATGCGCCTGAGCGCCGCCGGCGGCTCCGGCTCGGTCACCGCCGAGGGAGCCACCTTCCAGCTGCTGCGGATCGGCGAGAAGCTGTATCTGAAGGCCGACGCGGGCTTCTGGGCCCAGGAGGACGGCAAGGGCGACGACACCGACGCGGCCGCCGACAAGCTCGACGGCAAGTACGTGAAGGTGCCGTCGGGCGACCCGGCGTACAAGAAGTTCAGCGGTTTCACGGACAAGGACGTTCTCCTCGACGGGCTTCTGACGCTGCACGGCAGTCTGGACACCGACGGCCACCACGAGCAGGCGGGTACCCGCACGATCCGCATCACGGGCGACAAGGGCGACGGAGGCACGCTGGACGTCTCCCTGGAGGGGCAGCCGTACCCGCTGCGCCTGGCCCGCGCGGGCGGCGCGGGCACGCTGACCTTCTCGGCCTGGGGCAAGGACTTCCCCCTGACCGAGCCGGCGAAGGGCGAGACGGTGGACTACGGCAAGCAGTTGCCGACGTCCTAGCCGCGCGGGGCGGCCGACGACCCGGACAAGCGGCTCAGCCGCGTTTGCGGCGCTTCAGGAGCAGCCGGGGCAGCCCGGCCGGGATCGGTTCTCGTGTGGTCGCCGGTGTCGGCAGGGGCGGTTCGGCCAGGTCGCCGTCGGGCAGCGAGCCCACGACCCCGGTCGGCTCCAGCCGCAGCACCCGGCACTCACGCGCCCAACGCTCCGTCATCGCCTCGCCGTCCGGGGCGTTCAGCCGCTTGCCCTTCAGTTCGCCGACCGCCGCCTCCCACGCCTCGGACCCCGGCGCCAGCTCCACGACCCGGGCCGCCCAGGAGACCAGCCGGCCCCCCTTGTCCTTGCTGCGGACGGTCACCTCGGCGGTGCCCGAGTCGACAAGACCCGGCAGCGGCTGCTCCCCGGGCCCGTCGCCGACCAGGCAGGCGGCGCCCGCGTGCCACACGTGCCACAGCGCGCGAGCCGGGGCGCCGGGCCCCTGGACCCAGACGAGGCCGGACTTCTTGGTGGCCTCTTCCACGAGGGCGCGGTCGAGCAGCTCGCTGGTCATGGCGCCCACTCTAGAGCCAGCCGTTGCGCTTGAGGGTGCGGTGGATGCCCAGGCAGATGACACCGGTGATCGCCATGATCACGGGGTAGCCGAACCGCCAGTGCGTCTCCGGCATGTAGTCGAAGTTCATGCCGTAGACCCCGCACACCATCGTCGGTACGGCGACGATCGCGGCCCAGGACGTGATCTTCCGCATGTCCTCGTTCTGGGCGACGGACGCCTGCGCGAGGTTGGCCTGGAGGATCGAGTTGAGGAGCTCGTCGAAGCCGAGGACCTGCTCCTGGACCCGGACGAGGTGGTCGGCGACATCGCGGAAGTACTTCTGGATGTCGGGGTCCACGAGCCGCATCGGCCGCTCGCTGAGCAGCTGCATGGGCCGCAGCAGCGGGGCCACGGCCCGCTTGAACTCCAGCACCTCGCGCTTGAGCTGGTAGATCCGCGCCGAGTCGACACCGCGCGACACCTTGCCGCCGCGACCCGGGGTGAACACCTCGGTCTCCACCTCGTCGATGTCGTCCTGCACCGCGTCGGCGACCGCCACATAGCCGTCGACGACGTGGTCGGCGATGGAGTGCAGCACCGCCGAGGGGCCCTTGGCGAGCAGCTCCGGGTCGTCCTGGAGGCGGTGGCGCAGCGCCCTGAGGGAGCCCTGGCCGCCGTGCCGGACGGTGATGAAGAAGTCCCGGCCGGTGAAGCACATGACCTCGCCGGTCTCGACGATCTCGCTGTTGGCGGTGAGTTCGTCGTGCTCGACGTAGTGGATGGTCTTGAACACGGTGAACAGGGAGTCGTCGTAGCGCTCCAGCTTGGGCCGCTGGTGGGCCTGTACGGCGTCCTCGACGGCGAGCGGGTGGAGCCCGAACTCGCTTGCGATGCCGGAGAATTCGGCCTCGCTCGGCTCGTGCAGCCCGATCCACACGAACCCGCCGTCCCGGCGCACCTGGCGCATCGCCTCGTGCGGGCTCAGCTGGCAGTCGGTCTCCACACGTCGGCCGTCGCGGTAGACCGCGCAGTCGACGACGGCGGAGGGAGTCGAGGGGTCGCGCGTCGCGTCGTACGCGCCGTTGTCCTTGCGCAGCGAGGGACGCGACGGGCGCACGGCGGCACGCAGGTCACGGATCATCGACATGGCAGGCTCCTTCGTGACGGGCAACAAAGGGCCCCGGCGACGGGTGGAACTACCCGGAATGAGGACGTCCTGCAAGGGGTCCCCGCCCTTGAGGCAGGGAAGGGTGTTTGGCACGTCCACAAAGCGGGGAGCACCGCACCATCGCGGTGGCGGACTTCGTTACTGACTCAGCTACTGCTGGCGATCAGAGTGATCAAAGTGATCAGGCAAAACGAACGAAGTGCTCTTCCGCACGAAGACGCGAACGTGAGAGGCGGCGGTTGCCGAACGTCACAGGGCTGCATCAGCGGCCGGAAGAACGAGTGGTACTACCAGGTCGACTTCGATCCATGACAGCCCCACCTCCTCCGGCCGGTCCCTCGTAAGGGACGATCATTCCCGTTAGGGAGTCTCACAGGCGTCGGGACTCGATGCGCGACGCTTCTGCGTGCTGCCCCGACGACCGGGCCAGACTAGCAGCAGCCCGAAGTGTCAAGGCGCTGCTTTGCCCGGTACTGACGAGTTCTATGCTCGCCGCATGGCAGATGTTCTTCCTCTGGTCGAGGCCCGGTTGCGCGGCGCGCTGGGCGAGCCGGACGCGCGCGCGGCGGTCACCTTCCTCGGTACGGACCGCATCGAGGTGCTCCGCTTCACCGACGGGGACGTCGTCCGCTACGCCACCCTCGGCATGTCGGCGCAGCCGATGAGCGACCCCACCGCGATGCTCGCCGACCCGGTCAAGGGCCCGCGCGCCGAACTGGTCCTCTCCGTGCGGGCAGGGCTCGCCGAGACCGACAAGGTGCTCCGCCCGCTCGCCGTGCTCGCCGCGTCCCCGCAGGTCGAGGGCGTGGTCGTGGCCCCGGGCGCCTCGCTCGACGTGGGTGAACCGCTGTGGCCCGGCGCCCCGTTCACCTCGGTCCTGGTCGCCGAGCCGGGCGGTCTGGTCGAGGACCTGGAGCTCGACGAGCCCCTCGACCCGGTGCACTTCCTGCCGCTGCTCCCGATGACCCCCAACGAGGCCGCCTGGAAGCGCGTCCACGGTGCCCAGGCCCTCCAGGAGCGCTGGCTGACGCACGGGACGGACCTCCGGGATCCGTCCCGGAGGTCCGTCCCGCTGGACTGAGCCCCGCGTGAGCAAGCTCACCAAGTACTGGCCGGAAGCGGTCAGTTGGCGAACACGGTGACGCTGTCCTCGACGGCGTGCCGGGGTGTGAGTTCCTCGGCGTCGTGGGTGAGCGCCTTCCGCCGTACGACGACCACGAGCGCACCCAGTACCGCGGTCACCGCCGCCACCACGAACGGGATGCGGATGTCGGTCCACTCCTCGATCTTCGGCGCGAAGTAGGGCGCCGCCGCGGCCGCGAACCAGCGCACGAAGTTGTAGCCGGCGCTCGCCACGGGGCGCGGCGCGTCCGACACGCCGAGCGCCAGCTCCGTGTAGACGGTGTTGTTCACGCCGATGAAGGCGCCGGACAGGATCGTGCAGACGATGGCCGCGGTGTGGTTGCCGTAGCCGAGGACGAGCACGTCGGCCGCGAGCAGGACCAGTGAGCCGCCGAGCACCTTCAGCGAGCCGAACCGCTCCTGGAGGCGCGGCGCGGCGAACACCGAGAACACGGCGAGCAGCACACCCCAGGCGAAGAACACGGCACCCGACTTGTACGGGGTCATGTCCAGCACGAACGGGGTGAAGGCCAGCACGGTGAAGAACGTGTAGTTGTAGAAGAAGGACGAGACGGCCGCCGAGGCGAGACCGCCGTGGCCGAGCGCCTTGAGCGGGTCGAGCAGGGACGTCTTGCGGGCCGGCTTCGGCTGCTCCTTCAGGAACACGGTGATGCACAGGAAGCCGATCGCCATCAGGAAGGCCGTGCCGAAGAACGGGTAGCGCCAGCTGGCGTCACCGAGCAGGGCGCCGAGCAGCGGGCCGCACGCCATGCCGAGGCCGAGGGCGGACTCGTACAGCAGGATCGCCGCCGCGCTCCCGCCGGCCGCCGCGCCGACGATGACGGCGAGGGCGGTCGAGACGAACAGGGCGTTGCCCAGGCCCCAGCCGGCCCGGAAGCCGACCAGTTCACCGACCGAGCCCGAGGTGCCGGCGAGTCCGGCGAAGACCACGACGAGGGCGAGGCCGAGCAGCAGGGTCTTCCTGCCGCCGATGCGGCTGGAGACGAAGCCGGTGACCAGCATGGCGATCGCGGTGATCAGGAAGTACGAGGTGAACAGGAGGGAGACCTGGCTCGCCGTGGCGTCCAGGCCCTTGGCGATCGACGGCAGGATCGGGTCCACGAGTCCGATGCCCATGAAGGCGACGACGGACGCACCTGCCGTCGCCCACACGGCCTTCGGCTGGCGCAGGATGCCGCCGGCTCCCGCATCGAAGGGGTCCATGGTCTTTCCTCCACTCTCGACGAGGCTTCACGGTGATGGTTGGTATATACACATACTAAGTTAGGGTGGCTAATAAATGCAAGCTACATCTAACTTCGGCCGGTGATGCCGGGGCGAACCGCTTCCGACCGGACGGGTGATCGTCCTTGACGTGGCGGGGCGAGGGTAGGACCGTGGGGCCCTATGAGGGGCGAACCCAGTTGCCCGAAGTGTGGTGGCCGGGTCAGGGCTCCCGGACTCTTCGCCGATAGCTGGCAGTGCGATGTGCACGGGACCGTGCATCCGCTGCAGCCCGTGATCCCGCCCAGCGTCGAGGCCCTCGGTGTCGTGGTGCATCGCACGCAGGTGCCGGTGTGGATGCCCTGGCCGCTGCCGGTCGGCTGGCTGTTCACGGGCGTGGCCTGCGCGGGTGACGACCGCAGCGGCGGCCGTGCCACGGCGGTGGCCTGCACGGGCCCCGGCCCGCTCGGGGGTGTCGGCGAGCTGATCCTCGTCGCCGAGGAGCTCGGGGTCGGGCTCGGGGCGCGGTACGCGGGGATCGACGGGCCGGACCCGGGGCCGTACATGAGCGTGGAGAAACCGGCGCAGGCGAAGGTGCTGGCCGCGGGACGGCCGACTCCGCTGTGGCATGTGGCGGGGGTGCCGGACGACCGGGCGGTCTTCGCCGGGGAGGCGCTCGGCCTGTGGTTGTGGGCGGTCGTCTGGCCCGAGCAGTCAGGGCTCCTGATGTACGACGAACTGGTGCTGACGGATCTGCGGGACGCCGGGGCGGAGCTGGAACTGGTGCCGTGCGGCGCGCTGTCGCCGCGCTTGCTGAAGCCGTGACTGTCTTGCCGAGACCCGGCTGTCGTGCTGAAGCCGTGGCTGTCTTACCGAGACCCAGCCGTCCTGGGCTGAGGTCCTGACGTCTTGCTGAAGCCCGGCTGTCTTCCTGAGGCCCGGCTGTCCTGCTGGGGCCCTGATGTCTTGCTGGAGCCCGGACTGTCCTGCTGGCCCCGACTGTAGGGGGCGCACCCCGCCTGCGGATGTGACAGCGGACCTGGAAAATCCGGTTATCCTTGAGCGTCCCTCCCCGTCCCGTCATCGCCTGGAGTCCGCGTGCGCATCGATCTGCACACCCACTCCACCGCCTCCGACGGTACGGACACCCCCGCCGAGCTGGTGCGCAACGCCGCCGCTGCCGGGCTGGACGTCGTCGCGCTCACCGATCACGACACGACCCGTGGACACCGCGAGGCGCTTGCCGCCCTGCCCGCCGGGCTGACCCTCGTCACCGGCGCCGAGCTGTCCTGCCGGATCGACGGGGTGTCCATGCACATGCTGGCCTACCTCTTCGACCCCGAGGAGCCCGCGCTGCTCGCCGAGCGCGAACTGGTGCGGGACGACCGGGTGCCGCGGGCGCGGGCCATCGTCGCGCGGCTCCAGGAGATCGGGGTACCGGTCACCTGGGAGCAGGTCGCACGGATCGCCGGGGACGGGTCGGTCGGTCGGCCGCATGTTGCCACCGCGCTCGTCGAGCTCGGCGTAGTGGCGAGCGTGGACGAGGCCTTCACCCCGGACTGGCTCGGCGACGGCGGCCGGGCCCACGTGGCCAAGCACGAGACCGACCCCTTCGAGGCGATCCGGCTGGTCAAGGCGGCCGGTGGTGTCACCGTGTTCGCCCACCCGGGCGCGAGCAAGCGCGGCCGCACCGTCCCGGAGTCCGCGATCGCCGAGATGGCCGCCGCCGGGCTCGACGGCATCGAGATCGACCACATGGACCACGACGAGAAGACGCGCGTACGGCTGCGCGGGCTCGCCGCGGACCTGGGGCTGCTCGTCACCGGCTCCAGCGACTACCACGGCAGCCGCAAGACGGTCGCCCTCGGCGCGCACACGACGGACCCCGAGGTGTACGGGGAGATCACGCGGCGGGCGACGGGCGCGTTCCCGGTGCCGGGGACCGGCGGGGCCTGAGGTCAGGCCCGGCTCCCCTGTTCATCTCTCTTCTTCTGCAAGGCTTTCATGTTCGACGTCGCCGTCTTCGGCTCGCTCTTCCTGACCCTCTTCGTGATCATGGATCCCCCCGGGATCACCCCGATCTTCCTCGCCCTGACCGCCGGCCGCCCCGGCAAGGTGCAGAAGCGGATGGCCTTCCAGGCCGTCTGCGTGGCGGGCGGTGTCATCGCCGTCTTCGGGCTCCTCGGCCACCAGATCCTCGACTACCTGCACGTCTCCGTGCCCGCGCTGATGATCGCGGGCGGGCTGCTGCTCCTGCTCATCGCCCTGGACCTGCTGACCGGCAAGACCGACGAGCCTAAGCAGACCAAGGACGTGAACGTGGCGCTCGTACCGCTGGGCATGCCGCTGCTGGCCGGCCCGGGCGCGATCGTCTCCGTGATCCTCGCCGTGCAGAAGGCCGACAGTGTGGCCACGCAGGTCTCGGTGTGGGTGGCCATCCTCGCCATCCATGTCGTGCTGTGGCTGGTCATGCGGTACTCGCTGCTGATCATCCGGGTCATCAAGGACGGCGGGGTGGTGCTGGTGACACGGCTCGCGGGCATGATGCTCTCCGCGATCGCCGTCCAGCAGATCATCAACGGGATCACGCAGGTCGTGCACGCGAGCTGACTCCGGTCCGGGAAGCCGAAAGGGCCCCGGTCGAAGAGACCGGGGCCCTGAAGCTTGTGCGGGGAGCCGCGTCCGAAGCGTGTGTGTTGATCGCGTCCGGGTCGTCCGAGTCGTCCGAGCCGTCTGCGGTGAGTATCAGTGAGTGTTACGAGGCCGTGGTGTCGGCCGGACGGATCCACAACCGCTGCCCGATGGCGGCGGCCTGCTGAACGATCCGGTTGACGGAGGCGGCGTCCACGACGGTACTGTCCACGGGCGTGCCGTCGACGTCGTCGAGTCGCATGATTTCGAAGCGCACAGGCTTCTCCCTTCGTCTGGTCATCCTCCTGCGGAGAATTGCTGCGTACATAGGTATTCAACGGGGTGCGTGTTACAAACATTCCCTACGCTAAAGAAATTTTTCGAACGACTAACTACTGACCGGTAAGCGAGCCTTCGGGAACTCATTGGGACCGGTTGTGTTCGCAGCGTGACCGCCGGGACAATGGAGGCGATGAACGACGACCTCGCGCCCCTGAGCGCCCGCATCGACCGCACCAACGAGCTGCTCCAGCGCATGCTCGCCGAGGTGGCGAAGACGCCCTCGACCCATGCGATCTTCGTCGACGCGGGATACCTCTACGCGGCCGCGGGACGACTCGTCGCCGGCACCGAGGACCGCCGCGCCTTCGACCTCGACGCCGAGGGCCTGATCGAGGCCCTCATCGACCGGGCCCGCACCATCTTCGCGGACAGCAGACTGCTGAGGGTCTACTGGTACGACGGCGCGAGACGCCGTATCCACACCGCCGAGCAGCAGTCCATCGCCGAACTCCCGGACGTGAAGGTCCGGTTGGGCAACCTCAACGCCAACAACCAGCAGAAGGGCGTCGACTCGCTCATCCGCACCGACCTGGAGTCCCTGGCCCGCCACCGCGCCATCAGCGACGCGGCACTCCTCGGCGGCGACGAGGACCTGGTCTCCGCGGTCGAGGCCGCCCAGGGCTACGGCGCCCGCGTCCATCTGTGGGGCATCGAGGCACCCGAGGGCCGCAACCAGGCGGAGCCCCTGCTCTGGGAGGTCGACAGCCAGCGCACCCTCGACCTCGACTTCTTCAAGCCGTACGTCTCCCGGCGCACCGCCGCCGCCTACGAGTCGACGGCCGCCCGGCCCACCCGCGAGAACGTCCGTTTCGTGGGCGCGCAGATCGCCGCGAAGTGGCTGGCGGAGCGGGGCCGGGAGTCGCTCCAGGAACTCCTGCCCGGCCACCCCTACCTACCGGGCTCGGTGGACCAGGACCTGCTGGTGGAGGCGGAGGGCCTGCTCCAGTACTCGCTGCGCGGCCAGTCGGATCTGCGACGGGCGCTGCGGGACGGTTTCTGGGAGCACGTGCAGGCGCAGTACTGACGCCTCAGTCGTCGTCGCCCGGGGCACGGCCGTCCCAGAAGTCGGCCAGGGCGCGGGCCGTGGGGAGCGGCTCGTCGGCGTTGGGGGAGTGGTCGGCGCCCGGGATCACCGTACGACGCGCCCGGAGCCGTACGGCCATGTCGTCCATGAGGGGGACGGGCCACGTGTCGTCCTGGGAGCCGGACAGGACGTGGAACGGCAGCGGGACGGCGGCCAGTTCGGCGACCCGGTCCGGCTCCGTGCACAATTGGCGTCCCGCGACGAGGAGTTGGGCGGGCTTGTTGCCGAGCCAGCGGCGGCGGAGCTGTATGACGTCCCCGATGCCCTGTGCGGGGCCGCCGACCTCCTCCGGAGGGCCCATCGCCAGAATCGCGTCCCACACCTTGGCCATCGTCATCGTCCCGAGCGCGTCCCGCAGCAGCTTGACGCGCTGCTGCTGGGAGTCGGAGATCTGTGCCGGGCCCGAGGAGACGAGGGTGAAGGACAGGAAGGGGGAGTGGTCGAGGAGGACGGCCGCGCGGGAGACCTGGCCGCCCATGGAGTGTCCGACCAGGTGCACGGGTGTCCCCACGGCGGCGGCCTGGGCGAGCACGTCTCGCGCCAACTCGTCCTGCGCGTAAGCGGATTCGTCGGTCTCCGGGCCGTCCGACTCGAACTGCCCACGCCCGTCCACGGCCACGACCCGGTACCCGCGTGCCGTCAACGGCCCGTGCAGCAGCGTGAAGTCCTCCTTGCTCCCGGTGAACCCCGGCACGAAGAGGGCGGTGCCCTTCCTGGCGACACCGGCGGGCACGTCCGACTCCACGACCGCGAAGTCACCGCGGGCGGTGTGCAGGGGGTAGGCGCGGGCGCCGGGGGGCAGGGCGAAGACGGCTCGGGTGCTCACGGGGTGAGGGTAGCGGGCGGGGTGGGCCGCAGTGGGTCTGCGGGTGCGCGGTCGGGTGCGGGTGCGTGGGGGCTGGTCGCGCCCACGCGGGGGAGCCGCACATCAACACAGCCCCGCGCCCCTGAGCGGTTGCGGTGGGAGTTGGTCACGCGGTGCCCGGCGCTCCTCGGTGGGTGCGGTGGGAGTTGATTACGCGGTGCCCGGCGTTCCTCGGTGGGTGTGGTGGGTGTTGGTCACGCGGTGCCCGGCGCTTCTCGGTGGGTGCGGTGGGAGTTGGTTACGCGGTGCCCGGCGTTCCTCGGTGGGTGTGGTGGGTGTTGGTCACGCGGTGCCCGGCGCTCCTGGGGGAACGCCGACGGCCCGGCCCCCGTGAGGTGGGCCGGGCCGTTCGGTGTGGGGTCAGCTGTCCGCGGGTTCCGTGGCAGCCGTCTTGCGGGTGCGGCGCCGCGGGGCGGCCGGCTCCTGGTCGGCCTGAGCCGGGATGTCGGCGGTCACCGCGGGCTCGGCGGCCTTGCGGGTGGTGCGCCGACGGGGCTTGGCCTCGGCGACCTCGGCCGTGGCGGTCTCCGCGGGGGCGGCTGCGGCGGTCTTGCGGGTGCGGCGCGGCTTGGTGGCCGTGCCCTCCGCGGTGTCCGCAGCGGCCTCGGCGGCCTTGGTCGCGGCCGTCTTACGCGTACGGCGCGGCTTGACGGCCTCGGCCACCTCCGGCTCCTGGACCGTCTGGACCGGGATCTCGGCGGCCACGGCCGGCTCGGCGGCCTTGCGGGTACGGCGGCGCGGCGCGGTCGCCGTGGCCTCAACCGTGTCGACAGCGGCCTCGGCGGCCTTGGTCGCGGCCGTCTTGCGGGTGCGACGCGGCTTGGCTTCGGCAGCGGTCTCGGTGGCCTCGGCCGTGGCGATCTCGGCGGGGGCGGCAGCCGTGGTCTTGCGGGTACGGCGGCGCGGCGTGGTGGCCGTGCCTTCCGCGGTGTCCACAGCGGCCTCGGCGCTCTCGGCTGCCTTGGTCGCGGCCGTCTTGCGGGTGCGGCGCGGCTTGGTCTCCGCGACCTCCGTGACGTCCGCGGCCTCCGTGACCTTCGGGGCCTCCACGGTCTCGACCGCGGCCACCGCTGCCACGGCGGGCTCCGCGGCCTTGCGGGTACGGCGGCGCGGCTTGGCCTCCGTGGCCTCGGCCGTGTCCACCGCAACCTCGGCGGCGTCGGCGGCCGGAGCCGCGGCGGTGCTCTTGCGGGTACGGCGCGGCTTGGTGGCCGGCGTCTCCGCGACCACCTCCGGCGCGGTCTCGACGACAGCGGCCTGGGCCTGCTCGACCGGCGCTTCCGCGGACTTGCGGGTCCGGCGGCGGCGCGGCTTGGCCGGGGCCTCGGTGTCGAGGGACGGGCTCTCCGCCGTCGTGACCGCGGCCTCGGCGGCCTCGGACACGGCCGGCTCAGCCGTCACCGCTGCCGTGGTCGCCGTGACCGGCGCGGAGTCGGCCGCTCCGCCACGGGTACGGCGACGGCGGCGCGGCGTACGGGTCGCGGTGCCGTCCTCGGGCGAGGAGGCCGGCGCGGACACGCTGTTCTCCGACGGGGCGACCGCCTCGGCGGGCGCCGTGGTGTCCAGCGCGCTCCCGCCACGGGTACGACGGCGACGGCGCGGCGTACGCTCCGAACGCTCGCGGTCGGCGGAGCGGGACTCGTCCCGGCCACCCCGGCCACGACCCCGGTCCCGGTCGCCGCGGCCACGCGCACCGCGTCCGCCCGGCTCGCCCAGGTCCTCGAGCTCCTCCGCGTCGAGCCCGGCGCGGGTGCGCTCGGCGCGCGGCAGGATGCCCTTGGTGCCCGCGGGGATGTTCAGCTCCTCGTAGAAGTGCGGGGAGGTGGAGTACGTCTCCGGCGGGTCGTTGAAGTTGAGCTCCAGCGCCTTGTTGATCAGCTGCCAGCGCGGGATGTCGTCCCAGTCGACGAGGGTGATGGCGATGCCCTTGGCACCCGCGCGGCCGGTACGGCCGATGCGGTGCAGGTACGTCTTCTCCTCTTCGGGCGACTGGTAGTTGATGACGTGGGTGACACCCTCGACGTCGATGCCGCGGGCGGCGACGTCGGTGCAGACGAGGACGTCCACCTTGCCGTTGCGGAAGGCGCGCAGCGCCTGCTCGCGGGCGCCCTGGCCGAGGTCGCCGTGGACCGCGCCGGCCGCGAAGCCGCGCTGCTTGAGCTGGTCGGCGAGGTCGGCCGCGGTGCGCTTGGTACGGCAGAAGACCATGGCCAGGCCCCGGCCGTCGGACTGCAGTATCCGCGCGACCATCTCGGGCTTGTCCATGTTGTGCGCGCGGTAGACGAACTGCGCGGTGTTCGCGACCGTCTTGCCCTCGTCGTCCGGCGCGGTGGCGCGGATGTGGGTGGGCTGGGACATGTAGCGGCGCGCGAGACCGATGACCGCGCCCGGCATGGTCGCCGAGAACAGCATGGTCTGGCGGCGGGCCGGCAGCAGGTTGATGATCTTCTCGACGTCGGGCAGGAAGCCCAGGTCGAGCATCTCGTCGGCCTCGTCGAGGACGAGCGCCTTGATGTGGCCCAGGTTGAGCTTCTTCTGTCCCGCGAGGTCCAGGAGCCGGCCCGGGGTGCCGACGACGACGTCGACGCCCTTCTTGAGGGCCTCGACCTGGGGCTCGTAGGCGCGGCCGCCGTAGATGGCCAGAACGCGGACGTTGCGCACCTTGCCGGCGGTCAGCAGGTCGTTGGTGACCTGCGTGCAGAGCTCACGGGTCGGGACGACGACGAGCGCCTGCGGGGCGTCGGTGAGGTCCTCGGGCCTGGCGCGGCCGGCCTCGACGTCGGCGGGGACGGTGACGCGCTCCAGGAGCGGGAGGCCGAAGCCCAGCGTCTTGCCGGTGCCGGTCTTCGCCTGGCCGATGACGTCGGTGCCGGAGAGGGCGACCGGGAGCGTCATCTCCTGGATGGGGAACGGGTTGATGATGCCGACGGCTTCGAGGGCCTCGGCCGTCTCGGTGAGAATCCCGAGATCGCGGAAAGTCGTAGTCAGGGTGCTGCCTCTTCTGTGTGCGCGGTGCGAGGCGAGCGCGGGGGGTCGTCATAACCGTGCTGGGGACGTCGGCTGCCTTACGGGCGAAGCCGTAATGGCACGGGACCACTGCCGACGCTCTAGCGCTCGTACCGCTGAGGGTCCCCCTCCGAACTCCGTACGCACAGTGCCGTACGGGCGAGGAGGGCTGTCGGGTCGGAGCCGATCGGGCCACCGACCGGGCATCCTCATACGTGCGGCCTGTCGAGGCACGGCGCACTAGTGAAGTGCCGTCGTACCAGCAGGCGCATTACCACCATACCTCGGAATCGCGCACATGTGATGGCCGATTTGGTCACGTCGTCGTCGTCACACTGATTGACCAGGGACTTCCGAGGCGCGGCGAGCGGACTATTGTGCGCTTCATGACGACGCCTGACAACACCTCTGACGCACCCGCCGAACGCACCGGAGTGGCCGCCCAGGACTGGGCCCAGGCCGCCACGGAACCGCAGTACCGGGCCGCGGTCGTCGATCTCCTCGGCGCACTGGCGTACGGCGAGCTCGCGGCCTTCGAGCGGCTCGCGGAGGACGCCAAGCTGGCGCCGACCCTCGCGGACAAGGCGGAGCTGGCGAAGATGGCGTCGGCCGAGTTCCACCACTACGAGAAGCTGCGCGACCGGCTGGCCGAGATCGGGGAGGAGCCGACACTCGCCATGGAGCCGTTCGTCGCGGCCCTGGACGGCTTCCACCGGCAGACGGCGCCCTCGGACTGGCTGGAGGGGCTCGTCAAGGCGTACGTCGGCGACTCGATCGCCAGTGACTTCTACCGCGAGGTCGCCGAGCGGCTCGACTCGGACACGCGCGAGCTGGTCCTGGCCGTGCTCGACGACACCGGGCACGCCGGGTTCGCCGTCGAGAAGGTGCGCGCGGCGATCGACGCGGAGCCGCGGGTGGGCGGTCGACTCGCCCTGTGGGCACGGCGGTTGATGGGGGAGGCGCTGTCGCAGTCGCAGCGGGTGGTCGCGGACCGGGACGCCCTGTCGACGATGCTCGTGGGCGGCGTCGCCGACGGCTTCGATCTCGCCGAGGTGGGCCGGATGTTCTCCCGCATCACCGAGGCCCACACCAAGCGGATGGCCGCGCTGGGGCTCGCGGCGTAGTTGTCGGGGGCGGCGGGGCAGCCCGGCCGAGGGCACGGGTGCCGGCTCGGCCTCTTGCCGGGGCGCCTTGACGTGGGGAGGCGGCTGATCTCCTACCGGGGCCGCCCGGGGGAGGCGGCTGATCTCCTATGGGGCCGCCCGGAGGAGGCCGCTGATCTCCCACTGAGGGCGCCCAAGGGAGGCTGCCGGTCTCCCGCCGGAGCTGCCGGGGCGGTGTCACTGGCGAGAGGCCGGTCTCTGCTGCGGCTGCGGGCGCTCCACTGGGGCGCCTGCTTCACGTAGGCCTTTCCGGTTTCAGGGCTGGTCCTGCCTGACAGGACCAGCCCTGAGCAGCCTGACTCCAGTGAGGCCGCGCCTCCTGGCGCGCGACCCCCGCCGCCGCCCTACTCGGCGTCCCCGTTGCCGCTCTTCACGCCGTGGCTGAGCGGCGGAGTCTTCCCGACGGGCGCAGCAGGAGGGACAGTGAGGCGACGGAGACGACCGCCGCGCCCAGCAGGATCAGCAGGACATTGCCCGGGTCCAGGGCGGTGTGCGTGACGAAGGCGCCGAAGAGGGCTCCCGCGGGGCCCGTCGCGAGGACCAGGGACCGGGCGGGCAGACGGTGCGAGAGGCGGCGCAATGCCACCCCCGCCAGCACCAGACCGAGCAGTGCGGAGCCGAGCGCTTCGAACAACATCATGGAGTCCCTCCCACACGGCCACACTGCCATCACGGTCGTAGCCCGTCATACCCGTGACCTGCGGAATGCAATCCTCCCCGAGGCGCGAGTCGTGCTCCGTACGGGGAGGGGAGATTCCGGGCACAACGCGAGGAGGGGCCCGGCGACTTCATGTCGCCGGGCCCCTCCTCGTCGTCTGCCTACAGGGCGCCGAAGCCCACCTTGCGCGGAGCCGGCTCACCGAGCTCGACGTACGCGAGACGGTCGGCCGGGACGAGGACCTTGCGGCCGTGTTCGTCCACCAGGCTCAGCAGCTGAGACTTGCCGGCCAGCGCGTCCGCCACCGCCCGCTCGACATCCTCGGCGCTCTGACCGCTCTCCAGAACGATCTCGCGGGGCGCGTGCTGCACGCCGATCTTGACCTCCACGGCTATGTCCCTCCGACGGTCAGTGAAGTGCGCGACCTTCCGCGCCGTACCCAGCACACATTAGCCCGGTGAGGGGACGTACACGCTCCGCCTGAGAACGCCAACAGCGAACACCGGACGGGAACAAACGACCCGCACGCGCACGTGCGGGTCGGATGGTGTTGCCGGCGGCGCACCGCCGGCGGCCTCAGTGGTGGTCGGTGCCGTGCAGCGGGAAGCCGGCGATGCCCCGCCACGCCAGCGAGGTCAGCAGCTGGACCGCCTGGTCGCGCGGCACGCTGCGGTCGCTGTGCAGCCAGGAGCGCGCCACGACCTGGGCGAGGCCACCGAGCCCGGAGGCCAGCAGCATCGCCTCCGCGGGCGAGAGGCCGGTGTCCTCGGCGATCACGTCGCGGATGGCCTCCGCGCACTCGTTGGTGACCTTGTCGACGCGCTCGCGGACCGCGGGCTCGTTCGTCAGGTCCGACTCGAAGACGAGACGGAAAGCGCCGCCGTCGTCCTCGACGTACGCGAAGTACGCGTCCATGGTCGCGCGGACGCGCTGCTTGTTGTCGGTCGTCGACGCCAGCGCGCTGCGCACGGCCTGGATCAGCGACTCGCAGTGCTGGTCCAGCAGCGCCAGGTAGAGGTCGAGCTTGCCCGGGAAGTGCTGGTAGAGCACCGGCTTGCTGACGCCGGCCCGCTCGGCGATGTCGTCCATCGCGGCCGCGTGGTAGCCCTGTGCCACGAAGACTTCCTGCGCGGCACCCAGCAGCTGGTTCCGTCGGGCACGGCGGGGCAGTCGCGTCCCTCGCGGGCGCGCCGCCTCTGTCTGCTCGATGGCTGTCACGCCGCCTCCCAATGTCGTCCACGTGCGGTGTGCGCCGCGCCGCCATCGTACTTTTCGGTAACCGTGCTGTGCGCGGTGCGGACGCAGAATTTCACGGACCGGACAGTGACGAAAGCCACTCAAAGGTTTCAAACAGGGATCCGACGGGCAGGGCCCGCTCCGTTTGTGTCCCGTTCCTGCCTGGAATGGCTCGGTGTCACCGGTAGTCGTCCTCGTCGATCGAGACCACCCTGGCCTGCTCGATCAGGTCGGCCTCGCTGGCCAGGCCGGGGTCCACGCCGGTCAGCGGGTCGTCGCGGTCCGGCGCGATGTCGGTGTGCTGCTCGGCCGCGTCCACCTCCGGAGCCTCGACGTCGAGCTCGACGTCGTCGGACTCTTCCTCGAAGGCCTCGGGGTCGGTGGGGTCGTGGGCCATGGCGGGCTCCCTTCCTAGAACGTCCCTGATGCGCACAGGGGGCCACATGCGGGTGCCCTGCCTTCGAGCCTAGGAGACACCCGATCTGGACGCCATGCGATGCGCCTGCGATGCGAGTGCGGTGAATGTGGGCGGTATGTGCCCCGTGGACCCCGGTGACGGCGCCCCGTACATGTGCTCTGTGATGGCGAACACATGAACCAGTGCGTGATCGTCTCGTAACATTGCCGCATGTCTTCGACCGAGGTGCCCTTCGTGCCGCCCGCCAATGTGCTTCCGAAGGTGTCGCCCGTCAGGGTCGGTGAGGGCGAGCGGCTCCGCTCGGTGGGCCTTCAGGGGATCACCCTGACGGTGCGTTCACGACCACCCGCGCGCGAGGGCCTGCCGCCCGCGTTGTACGTCCACGGCCTCGGCGGTTCCTCGCAGAACTGGTCCGCGCTGATGGAGCAGTTGGAGGGCGATGTCGACGGCGAGGCCCTGGACCTGCCCGGCTTCGGAGACTCCCCGCCGCCGGACGACGGCAACTACTCGGTCACCGCGCACGCCCGCGCGGTGATCCGTTTCCTCGACGCCTCCGGCCGCGGGCCCGTCCACCTCTTCGGGAACTCCCTCGGCGGCGCGGTCTCCACGCGGGTCGCCGCGGTGCGGCCGGACCTGGTCCGCACCCTCACCCTCGTCTCCCCGGCCCTCCCGGAGATCCGCGTCCAGCGCACCGCCGTGCCCACGGGCCTGCTGGCGCTGCCGGGTGTGGCCGGTCTGTTCACCCGGTACAGCAGGAACTGGACGGCCGAGCAGCGCGTCCGCGGTGTCACGGCACTCTGCTACGGCGACCCCGGCCGGGTCACCCCCGAGGGCTTCCAGCACGCCGTGGAGGAGATGGAACGGCGGCTGCAACTGCCGTACTTCTGGGACGCGATGGCACGGTCCGCGCGCGGGCTGGTCAACGCGTACACCCTGGGCGGCCAGCACGCGCTTTGGCGTCAGGCCGAGCGGGTCCTCGCCCCGACCTTGCTCGTCTACGGCGGCAAGGACCAGCTCGTCGGCTTCCGCATGGCCCAGAAGGCGGCCCGCACCTTCCGCGACTCCCGGCTGCTGACCCTGCCGGAGGCGGGGCACGTGGCGATGATGGAGTACCCGGAGACGGTGGCGGGCGCGTTCCGCGACTTCGTCTCGGACAAGGGGGAATCCGCCTCGGGCGGGTCCGGCCCGGTGCGGGGCTCAGTGGGTCGGAGCGAGGCCGGGACGGCCTCCGGTGGCGGCGCCGATGCCACGGCCGTGGGGAGCTGAGGCGGGGCGTGGGACGCCACAGTCGACGCGGGCCCGCTCCCAAGAAGGGGTCCGACAACAGCAGTTCGAGTGACGGCGGCGGGGCGGGGAAGGCGGGTCCCGGTCCCGGTGCGGGCGCGGAGGTGCCGGGCGGCCGGGCGCGGAACCTGAGCCAGGCCGGGGTGCCTGCGCCGGGAGGTGCCGGACGCCGGGTTCCCGCACAGGGCGGCCCGAGGCTGCCCGACGGCACGCCGGCGCACGGCTTCCCGCGGCTTCCGGAGGGCACCCCCGCGCGGGGTCTGCCCCGGCTGCCGGACGGCACGCCCGCGCACGGTTTCCCCCGCATCGCCGACGGCACCCCTGCCCAGGGAACCCCCCGGGCGCGTGGCGGGCATCCCGAACAGCGTGAATCCGGCGGCGGCTGGGGGGAGTTGGACGGCCGCGGTCCGGGCGGACAGGCCGCCACCGGGCCGGCGGGCGCTCTCCCGCGCCAGCGGCAGGGGCAGCGGCAGCAGTCGGCGGGGACTCGGCAGGGGCCCCGCCAGGACTACCTCGACGCGTTCACCGAAGGTCATGGGCCTCGCCGAGGCGCCGCGACGTCCGTCGCCGCGCTCCCCTCCGACCCTTACGGCTCCTACGGCTCTGTCACCGACTGGCCGGACGACACCCGCGGCGGCGTCGGAACCGGCGCCGCCTCCGGCTCGGGCTCCGACGAGACGCCGCCCCTCGACGCCCCGCCGTCGGCGAAGGGCGGCAAGGGCCGGACGTTCACCGGCATAGCGGCCGCGGCCGTCGTCACCGTGCTCGCGGTCGTCGTGGCCGGACAGGTCACCGGTGACCGCGACACCGCCGCGGGCACCTCGGCGGCGACCGACCAGGCGCGCGACGCCCGGGACTCCGTCACGGCCGGGCAGCCGACACCGTCCGGCTCGCCCAGTGTCGCCACGCTGACGTACGAGCAGGCGATGGGCACCAAGTACCCGCTGAGCGCGAAGCTCGACGGCTCGGGGAAGTTCGACGCGGTCCCGGGGGTCGACAAGGCGCCCGGCAAGGGACAGAAGTACACCTACCGCGTGGACGTGGAGCAGGGACTCGGGCTCGACGGCGCGCTCTTCGCCGAGGCCGTCCAGAAGACGCTCAACGACGACCGCAGCTGGGCCCACGGCGGTGCCCGGACCTTCGAGCGCGTCTACACCGGCAAGCCCGACTTCGTGATCACGCTCGCGAGCCCCGGCACCACGGCGGACTGGTGCGCCAAGTCCGGTCTCGACACCACCGAGGACAACGTCTCCTGCGACTCGGCCGCCACCGAACGAGTGATGATCAATGCGTATCGATGGGCGCAGGGATCAACCACATACGGTGATCGGATCCATGCGTACCGGCAGATGTTGATCAACCATGAAGTCGGCCACCGTCTCGGCTACTCCCATGTGACGTGCGACAAGAACGGCGAGCTCGCGCCCGTGATGCAGCAGCAGACCAAGTTCCTCGACCACGACGGGATCCACTGCCGGCCCAATCCCTGGCCCTACCCGGGGAGTTGACGAAGGGCGCGGATGTCGGATTGACAGTCAGATTGACATGGGTTGATCCAGTCATACATATTGCTGCCCATGTGGTCTAGTCATGCCGTCGAGAACAGCGCCGCCATTGAGCTGGCGCTCATCGGTGTGACCCCGCTCTGCGTGGCCGACATTCTCTGTCGCTGACGCCCGCCCCTCTGGCGCGCGCGTCGCGAATTCCGATCACCTTCCGTGACCTCGGTCACGGCTTTTCGACGACCTGACGCCGGGGCAGACGTCCGTCCACTTTTGTCTCACCCTTCGTCAATCTGTCTCGCCATTCGAGACTCGTCATTTCGAGAGGTCGTCTCCGATGCGTCAACCGTCCCTCACTAAGCGCCGCGTGGCCGCGGTGTCCGTAAGCCTGGTTCTGGCCGCGGGCGCAGCCGCCTGCGGTCCTGAGGACAACGATGCCAAGAGCTCCGGTGGCGACTCCACGCCCCACAAGGGCGGCACCCTCACGGTCCTGAACTCCGACCCGCAGTCGGACTTCGACCCGGCCCGGCTGTACACCTCCGGCGGCGGCAACGTGCCCTCGCTCGTCTTCCGCACCCTCACCACCCGCAACCGCGAGAGCGGCGCCGAGGGCACCAAGGTCGTCCCCGACCTCGCCACCGACACCGGGCGCCCTAATAAGGACGCGACCGTGTGGACGTACACCCTGAAGAAGGGCCTCAAGTACGAGGACGGCACCGCGATCACCTCGGCCGACATCAAGTACGGCATCGAGCGGTCCTTCGCGCCCGAGCTGTCCGGCGGCGCCCCCTACCTGCGGGACTGGCTGGTCGGCGCCTCCGACTACCAGGGGCCGTACAAGGACAAGAAGGGCCTCCCGGCGATCGAGACGCCGGACGCGCGGACCATCGTCTTCCACCTGAACAAGCCCGAGGGCGAGTTCCCGTACCTCGCCACGCAGACGCAGTTCGCGCCCGTCCCGAAGGCCAAGGACACCGGCACCAAGTACGAGGAGCACCCGGTCTCGTCCGGGCCCTACAAGGTCGTCAAGAACGAGAACGACGGCGAGACGCTCCTCCTGGAGCGCAACACGTACTGGTCCGCCGCCACCGACCCCGAGCGCAAGGCCTACCCGGACAGGATCGACGTGAAGTCCGGCCTCGACTCCTCGGTGATCAACCAGCGGCTGTCGGCGTCCCAGGGGGCGGACGCGGCCGCGGTCACCACGGACACCAACCTCGGCCCGGCCGAACTCGCCAAGGTGACCGGCGACAAGGAGCTCGCGGCCCGCGTCGGCACCGGCCACTTCGGCTACACGAACTACATAGCGTTCAACCCGAAGGTCAAGCCGTTCGACAACGCCAAGGTGCGTCAGGCGATCTCCTACGCCGTCGACCGCTCCTCCGTGGTGAACGCGGCGGGCGGTTCCGCCCTTGCCGAGGCCGCCACGACCTTCCTGCCCGACCAGAAGTCCTTCGGCTACGAGCCGTACGACCTCTTCCCGGCGGGTGCCACCGGCAACGCGGCCAAGGCCAAGGAACTGCTGAAGGAGGCCGGCTACCCGAACGGCCTGACCGTCACGCTGACCCACGACAACGCCCAGAACTTCAAGACCAGCCCCGAGATCGCCACCGCGATCCAGGACGCGCTCAAGAAGGCCGGCATCACGGTCAAGCTCCAGGGCCTGGAGGACAACAACTACTCGGACACGATCCACGACGTGAAGAAGGAGCCCGGCTTCTTCCTCTCCGCCTGGGGTGCCGACTGGCCCTCCGGCGGCCCCTTCCTCGCCCCGATCTTCGACGGCCGGCAGATCGTCAAGGACGGCGCGAACTTCAACTCGGGCCTGCTCAATGACAAGTCGGTCAATGCCGAGATTGACGCGATCAACAAGTTGACCGATCTTGACGCGGCCGCCAAGAGGTGGGGCGCACTGGACAAGAAGATCGGCGAGCAGGCGCTGACCGTGCCGCTGTTCCACCCCGTCTACAAGCGGCTGGTCGGCAAGGACATCAGGAACGTCGTGATCAGCGACTGGACCGGCGTCCTGGACATCTCGCAGGTCGCGGTCAAGTAACCCGATGAGCGAGGCACTTGTCGCCGCCGAGATCCCCGGGGCAACCGCCCCGGGGATCTCGGGGGCCCGTCAGTTCTGGCGGCGGCTGCGGGCGCAGCGCGCCGCCATGGTCGCGGCGGGCGTCGTCGCGCTGCTCGTCCTGGTGGCGCTCGCCGCGCCCCTGCTCACCGCGCTGGAGGGCCAGGACCCGACCACCTACCACCCCTCCCTCGTCGACTCCGCGCGCGGCGGCGTCCCCATCGGCTCCTTCGGGGGCGTCAGCGGGGACCACTGGCTCGGCGTCGAACCGCAGACCGGCCGCGACCTGTTCGCCCGGCTGGTGTACGGCGCCAGGGTCTCCCTGGGTGTCGCGCTGGGCGCCACCGCCGTCCAGGTCCTGCTCGGCGTCGTCGTGGGCGTCGCCGCCGCGCTCGGCAACAGATGGGTTGATCAACTGTTGAGCCGGGTCACCGACATCATCGTGGCGATGCCGTTGATGATCATGGCGTTGGCCCTGCTGGCGATCGTGCCCGAGAACTTCCCGAGGCCGATCCTGGTCGCCCTCGTCATCGGCTTCGTCGCCTGGGGCACCATCGGCAAGATCGCCCGTGCCCAGACCCTCACCCTCAAGGAACTCGACTACGTGGCCGCCGCCCGGCTCAGCGGCTGGGGCACCTGGCGGATCGCCCGCCGCGAACTGCTGCCCGGCCTCGCCGCCCCCGTCATCACGTACGCGGCGCTCATGGTCCCGGCGAACATCAGCATCGAGGCGTCGCTGTCCTTCCTCGGCGTCGGCGTGAAGCCGCCCACCGCGTCCTGGGGACAGATGCTCTCCTCCGCCAACGTCTGGTACCAGGCCGCCCCGCAGTACCTCCTGCTGCCCGCGGCCGCGCTCTTCGTGACCGTGCTCGCCCTCACCGTCCTCGGCGACGGCGTCCGCACCGCCCTCGACCCGCGCGCGGCCTCCCGCCTGCGCGTCGGCACGGGCCGCAAGCGCGAGGCGCGGTCCGACCTGAGCGGGGCGGCCGAACCCGGGCCCGCCAACGCCAAGGAGGCCATTTCATGAGCGGCTTCACGGGATTCGCCGTACGCCGGACCGTGAGCGCCGTCCTCACCCTGCTCGCCCTCTCGGTGATCATCTACGTCGTCTTCTACGCCACCCCCGGCAACGTCGCCCAGATCACCTGCGGCCCGCGCTGCTCGCCGGAACAGGTCCACCAGGTCGCCCAGCAACTCCGGCTCGACGACCCGCTGTACCTGCGCTACTGGCACTTCCTCCAGGGCATGGTCGTGGGCCACGACTACTCCACCGGCACCTCCGTCGAGCACTGCCCGGCGCCCTGCCTCGGGCTGTCGTACCAGAGCGACCAACAGGTCACGCAGATCATCCTGAACAAGCTGCCGGTCAGCCTGTCCCTGGTCGTCGGCGGCATGGTGCTCTGGCTGCTGCTGGGCGTCGGCACCGGTGTGCTCTCCGCCTGGCGGCGCGGCCGCTTCAGCGAGCGCGCCCTGACCGGCGTCACCCTCGCGGGCGTCGCCACGCCCGCGTTCGTCATCGGCCTGGTCCTGATGATCGTGGTCTGCGGACAGCTGGAACTGCTGCCCTTCCCGGAGTACGTCCCCTTCTCCGACGACCCCGAGCAGTGGATGTGGGGCCTGCTGCTGCCCTGGGTCACGCTCGCCCTCGGCGAGGCGGCCTACTTCGCGCGGCTCACCCGGGCGTCGATGCTGGAGACGCTCGCCGAGGACCACATCCGCACCTTCCGTGCCTACGGCGTCGGCGAGCGCTCCATCGTCGGCCGGCACGCCCTGCGCGGCGCCCTCGCGCCGATCATCGCCCTGAACGCCAACGACTTCGGCAGCGCGGTCGGCGGTGCCGTCCTCATCGAGTCGCTGTTCGGGCTGCCCGGCATCGGCCAGGAACTGGTCCACGCCGTCACCGTCGTCGACCTCCCGGTCGTCGTCGGCATGGTCCTGGTCATCGGCTTCTTCGTGGTGCTCGCCAACGCCGTCGCGGACGTCCTGTACGCGGTGGCCGACCGACGGGTGGTGCTCGCATGAGTCTCGTCCATGTGACCGACCTGACGGTCGAGTTCGGCGACCTGCGCGCCGTCGACGGCCTCTCCTTCACCCTGGCCCCGGGTGCCGCGCTCGCCCTGGTCGGCGAGTCCGGCTCCGGCAAGTCCACCGTCGCCTCGGCCCTGCTCGGGCTGCACCGCGGCACGGGCGCGCGCGTGAGCGGTTCGGTCGGCGTCGCCGGAGTGGACGTACAGCAGGCGTCGGACGACGAACTGCGCCGGCTGCGGGGCGCGAAGGCCGCCATGGTCTTCCAGGACCCGCTGTCCTCCCTCGACCCGTACTACGCGATCGGCGACCAGATCGCCGAGGTGTACCGCGTGCACACGCGTGTGTCGCGTCGAACGGCACGCGCGCGTGCGGTGGAGGTGCTCGACCGGGTCGGCATCCCGGACGCCGTACGCCGGTCCCGGTCCCGTCCGCACGAGTTCAGCGGCGGGATGCGCCAGCGTGCCCTCATCGCGATGGCGCTGGCCTGCGAGCCCGAGCTGCTGATCGCCGACGAACCGACCACCGCGCTCGACGTGACCGTCCAGGCCCAGATCCTCGACCTGCTGCACACGCTGCGCCAGGAGACCGGCATGGGCCTGCTGCTGGTCACGCACGACGTGGGTGTCGCCGCCGAGAGCGTCGACGACGTGCTCGTCATGCGGCACGGGCGGACGGTCGAGCACGGGCCGGTCGGCACGGTCCTCGGGGCGCCCGCGCAGGCCTACACGCGCGAACTGCTCGCCGCGGTCCCACGCGTGGACGCGCCCCGCGTGACCTCCGGGGGGTCCGGAGCGGGCGTCTCCGGGGGGTCCGCTGTGGGCGCTTCCGGCGGGTCCGGCGGGGGTGCCTCCGGCGGGTCCGGCGCTTCCGGCGGGTCCGGCGGGGGTGCCTTCGGCGGGTCCGGAGAGGGCGCTGCGGAGGCCGCGCCCGAGGTTGTTCTGGAGCCCGCGCCCGAGGTCGTTCTGGAGGCCGTGGGTCTTCGGCGCGAGTTCGGCCGCGGGAAGAGGGCCTTTGCGGCCGTCGACGGCGTCTCCCTGACCGTCCGCCGGGGCGAGACCCTCGGCGTGGTCGGCGAGAGCGGCAGCGGCAAGACGACGCTGGGGCGGATGCTGGTCGGCCTGCTGGAACCCACGGCGGGGCAGGTCCGTCACGACGGCCACGCGCGCGTGGGCGTGAACCCGGCCGTGCAGATGGTCTTCCAGGACCCCGTCTCCTCCCTCAACCCCCGCCGCAGCGTGGGCGAGTCCATCGCGGACCCCATCCGCGCGCGTGGCGAACGGGACGAGCAGCGGATCAGGGGGCGCGTCCGGGAGCTCCTGGAGCGCGTGGGGCTCGAAGGGGCGCACTACGACCGCTACCCGCACGAGTTCAGCGGCGGCCAGCGCCAGCGCGTGGGCATCGCGCGGGCGCTCGCGGCCGATCCGCGCGTCATCGTCTGCGACGAGCCCGTCTCCGCGCTCGACGTCACCACCCAGGCCCAGGTGGTGGCCCTGCTCGGCGAGCTGCAACGGGAGCTCGGACTCGCCCTGGTCTTCGTCGCGCACGACCTCGCCGTCGTCCGCCAGGTCAGCGACCGGGTCGCCGTGATGCGGCGCGGCCGGATCGTCGAGGAGGGCCCGGCCGACGAGGTCTACGACAGCCCGCGCGACGCGTACACCAAGCAGCTCCTGACCGCCGTACCGGCCCTCGATCCCGAGATCGCGGCCCGGCGCCGGGCCGAACGCGGGGCAGTGGCCGTGAGCTGACGTTCCGTGTCCGCATGATCTCTTAGCGCGACCGAACGCGACCCGCACGGGAAAGTTACGAGCGTTCACCCCTTTTGGTGGCGCGATGGACAACCGTCCGTCGCGCCACCGCCTTGTCCGCATACGTTCGTCCCGCTGCGAGCCGCCGGGCCAACGGCGGCTCCTCATACGGGAGATCGGGGGTGCACTCGTGCGCATCGGACTGCTTACGGAGGGTGGCTATCCGTATGTGAGCGGTGACGCCAGGCTCTGGTGCGACCGGCTCGTGCGCGGGCTCGAGCAGCACGAGTTCGACATCTACGCGCTCAGCCGCAGCGAGCACCAGGAGGACGAGGGCTGGGTTCCCCTGCCACCGCAGGTCGACAGGGTGATCACGGCCCCGCTGTGGACCGCCGAGGACGACGGCGTGGTGTACGGGCGGCGCGCCCGGCGCCGGTTCGCCGAGTCCTACGGGGAGTTGGCGGCGGCGCTGTGCGAGGGGGGTGTCGGGGAAGCCTCCGGAACGGGCTCAGTGGGCTCAGTGGGTTCAACGGGCTCGGCAAAGGGCTCGGGGGAGGCGTCCGGCGTTGAGGCGGACCGTTTCGCCAGCGCTCTGTACGGGCTGGCCGAACTCGCCCGCGACGAGGGCGGACTGGTGGGAGCGCTCCGCTCCGAGACCGCCGTACGAGCCCTGGAGCGCGCCTGTCGTGCGCCCGGCGCCCGGCAGACGGCTCGCGAGGCGCGCGTCCCGGATCTCCTCGCCGTGGCCGCACACCTTGAGCGCGCCCTGCGCCCCCTCTCCCTCGACTGGTACGAGGACGACGGCCTCGGCGCCGTCGACGTCTGCCACGCGGCCTCCGGCGGCCCGGCCGCCCTGCCCGGACTCCTCGCCCACCACTTCTGCGGTGTGCCCCTGCTCGTGACCGAGTACGGCGTACGGCTGCGGACGCACTACCTCGCCGACAGCGATTCCCCGCCCGCCGTGCGCGCCCTGCTCGCCGCCTTCCACGGCCGGCTCGCCACCGAGACCTACCGGCGGGCCGCGGTCGTCACGCCCGGCAACACCCACGCCCGCCGCTGGCAGGAACGCTGCGGCGCCGACCGCGAGAAGATCCGCACGGTCTACCCGGGCATGGAGGCCGGACACTTCGCGGAGGTCGGCGAGTCGGCGGAGTGCGTGGACCCGGACACCCTGGTGTGGGTCGGCCGGGTCGAACCCGCCAAGGACCTGATCTCGCTGCTCCACGCCTTCGCCGAGATCCGCAAGGAGGAACCCAAGACCCGCCTGCGGATCGTCGGCGCGCCCTCCGGCCCCGAAGGTGCGGCCTATCTGGGGCACTGCAAGGCCCTCGCGGCCCAGCTCTTCCCCGACGAGGCGGAGGGGCTGCACGCCGTCGGCGACAACCCGGTCTCCTTCGAGGAGATCGGCGGTCCGGAGCTGCCGAGTGCGGCCGACGCCTACGGCTCGGGGGCGGTGACCGTCCTGTCCAGCGTCGTCGAGGGCTTCCCGATCAGCCTGGTCGAGGCCATGTTCTGCGCCCGGGCGACCGTGTCCACCGACGTGGGTGCCGTCGTGGAGGTCATCGGAGGCACCGGGCTCGTCGTCCCGCCGCGCAACCCCAAGGCGCTCGCTGAGGCGTGCCTGACCCTGCTGCGCGACCCCGAGCGCCGTGAGCGCCTGGGAGCCGCCGCCCGCGCCCGCGCACTCGAACTGTTCACCGTGGAACAGAACATCGCGGCATTTCACGGCATTTACCTCGATATCGTCTCGCGCACCCCGGTCCGCAGAGTCGTCCTGGACGGCACCGGTGAACCCCTGCCGTTCGCGGCCCCCGCCGAGGCGCACGTCCCCGGCCGCTGGACCGAGCGCAGCACCCGGGTCGTGGCCCGCGGCGGCCCCGGCTGGGCCGCGGGGCCCCCGGTCTGCGCGACACCCCCCTTCGCCGCCACGGAAGGAGCGCCGGGATGAGCGACACCGACACCACTGGCGCACTTGGCGAGCGCGAGGCCGCTGAGGCCGGTGGGGAGCTCGGCGAGGACGAGGTGAGTGACGTCGGTAGGGAACTCGGCGAGGACGAGGTGAGTAGCGCCGGTAGGGAGCTCGGCGAGCGCGAGGTGAGTAGCGCCGGTGCAGAGCTCGGCGAGCGCGAGGTGAGTGGCGCCGCTGGGGAGCTCGGCAACCCGGACGCACCCGCCGACGCGTCTCCGGACTCGGCCGAGCGTCCGGAGCGGGCCGCACCCGCCTCCGCCGGACAGGCAGTCCCAGAGGCGGACGCTTCCACCCCGCCGGCACCCACCCCCCGCGCCCCCGAGATCGCCACCGGCCGCACCTCCACCTCCACCACCAGCTCCGCCCGGCGTTCCGCGGCAGACCCGGTGAAGGCCCTGATGCATCGTCACCGGGAGCTGTGCGAACGGGCCGTCGACCCCCTGGAGATCGCGGCCGGTCTGGAGGCACACGGCGTCACCGACCGCACCGCCGTCCGCTTCCGCCACCGGGACGTCTTCTCGCTCGCCGAGGAGATGTACGCCCGCATCCCGAGAGACGGCGAGACACCGCCGTCCCCGGCGGTCGACAGGACACCCCGGCCCCGCGCGGCCTGGGCCCTGCTCACCCTCCTTCCCGGCGTGCTGTGCGCCGCCACGGTCGCCGGCATCCGCCTCACCGACGGCCGGTCCCGCCTGGTCACCGCACTGGTCGGCGCCCTGGTCATCTCCTTCGCGGTCCGCGCGGCCCTGTCCCGCGGCCCACTCGGCGCCCCTGTCCGCGCCCGCACGACCACCCCCTCCACCTGGACCTACTGGCTGCTCGCCTACGCCGCCCTCGGAGACGGCCTGCTCGGCGCTGCCGTGACCGGCGGCCCCGACGCGCTGCCCACCGGCGCCGCCGACGCACCCTGGCCCGTCGCCACGGCACCCCTCCTCGCCCTGACCCTGTCCTGCGCCCCCGCGGCCTGGGCCGCCCACCTCTTCAGGGCCCGCGCCCGCCGCAAACTGACCGCCAGTCGCGGCCTGGAGGACTTCGCGGCCTCCGTACGACCCCTGCTGCTCGGCACCTTCGCCCTGTACCTGTGCGCCCTGACGGCCCTCCTCGCCCTCACCGCCGCGGCCCTGGACGAACCCGCCCCCTATGCGCAGACCCTCACCCTCGGCGCCCTCCTCTTCCTCGCCCGCCTCCTCACCACCCACGGGTTCACCCACGCCCCCGTGGTGGTCCTCATCGCCGCCACGACAGCCCAGGCGACGGCCCTGGCCACCACCTTCGCGTCCCGCCTGCCGGGCTGCGCCTTCCTGGCCACGCCGGTGAACGCCCTCGTGGACCTCTGGGGGGCGGCCGGCATCCAGACCCTCTCCTGCGGAATCGGCGCCCTGGCCCTGCTGATCCACGCGACCCGCAAGCTCACCCGGGCATCGGCCCACGCCCAGGAGGAGCCGTGCTGACCCGACCCCGCCGCCCCGCGCACCCGCCGTAGCGCCGACCGCGCCCGCGCGAGCGAACTCCGGCTCAGGGGGTTCGCGCCGGTGGCCATCCGCTTGAGCGGCGGCACCCACAGGTGGCGCCCCGCTCCCGCGGCAGCCCGCGCCGGCCGCGCCCGGCCTCGGCCGCGACCACTCTCGCCGCGACCGCGGCCACCCACCGGTCCGGGCAACGCCACCCGCCCCTGAACCCGCCTCGGGCGCACCCCGCCCGCCGCAAAGCATCCCGGCTCACAGCCGAAGGCAACCCGCCTCCCGGCCCCACCGCCGAAGGCACCACGCCCCCGGCCCCACCGCCGGAAGCACTACGCAAGCACCACGCAAGCCCCTCCCGAAGGAGAACCCGCAATGACCACCTCCCGACCCGCCCCCAAGGCCCCGGGAGCAGCCCGATGAGAGTCCTGCTGATCGGAGCCAACGGCTACCTCGGCCGCTTCGTCGCCGACCGTCTGCTCGCCGACCCCGCCGTCCAGCTCACCGCCCTCGGCCGGGGCGACGACGCCGACGTCCGCTTCGACCTCGCGTCCGGCAGCCCCGGCGCCCTCACCCGCTTCCTCGACGCGGTCCACCCGGGCGTCGTCGTCAACTGCGCCGGCGCCACCCGCGGCGGTGCCCGCGAACTCACCCGCCACAACACGGTCGCCGTCGCCACCGTCTGCGAGGCCCTGCGCCGCAGCGGCTGCGGGGCCCGGCTGGTGCAGATCGGCTGCGGCGCGGAGTACGGCCCCAGCCAGCCCGGCTCCTCGACAGCCGAGGACGCCGTCCCGCGCCCCGGCGGCCCGTACGGCGTCAGCAAGCTCGCCGCCACCGAACTGGTCCTGGGCTCCGGCCTGGACGCGGTCGTCCTGCGCGTCTTCTCCCCGGCCGGCCCCGGCACCCCCGCCGGCTCCCCGCTCGGCCGGCTCGCCGAGGCCATGCGCCGGGCCATGCAGTCCGGCGACGGCGAGCTGAAGCTCGGCGGCCTCGGTGCCCAGCGTGACTTCGTCGACGTCCGCGACGTGGCCCGCGCCGTCCACGCCGCCTCGCTCTCCGCCGCACAGGGCGTCATCAACATCGGCTCGGGCCGCGCGGTCCGCCTCCGGGACGCCGCCGCGGTGCTCGCCCGGGTCGCCGGATACGGCGGCGCCCTCCACGAACTCGACGGTCCTCCCGGCCCGTTGAGGGCATCCATCGGCCACCCCCGCTCCGAGTCCGACCACGCGGCCCCGGTCGCGTACCCGTACCCGGACGGCTGCGGCAGCTGGCAGCAGGCCGATGTGCGCACCGCACGCGACCGGCTCGGCTGGCGCCCCCGGATCAACCTCGAAGAGTCCCTCGCCGACATCTGGATGGAGGCGGCATGCCGCATCTGACCAGCACGAAGAGCAGTACGCCGAGCACCGAACTCCATACCGGCCTCGGTGTCCCCGGGTTCGCCCACCCCCTGGTCGCTCCCGCCGAATGGGCCGAACTCACCCGCCCGGGCACCCCGCTGCACTGGACCGTTCTCAACATCGCCGACGGTCCCGGCGCCCGACCCGACCCGCACTGCCTCGAAGCGGCGGGCCGGCTGCGCAACGCGGGCGTCCGCGTCCTCGGCCATCTCGACACCACGTACGGGGCCCGGACCTTCGGCGAGCTGATCTCCGAAGGGCAGCGTTACCTCGACTGGTACCAGGTCGACGGCTTCCTCCTGGACCGCTGCCCGACCGGCCGGGCGGCGCTCCCGGAGATCCGACGTGCCGTCACCACGCTCCGGGCGCTCCGTGACGACGCTCACATCGTCTTCGGGCACGGCACCCACCCCTATCCCGGGTACGCCGAGAACGCCGACCAGTTGATCACCTTCTCCGGCCCCTGGAGCGACTACCGCTGGTCGCAGGTGGCCGAGTGGACCGCCGACTACCCGCCCGAGACCTTCTGCCACCTGGTCCACGGACTGCCGGGGCCGCATCTCGAGGAGGCCCTGCGGATCGCCCGCTGGCAGGGAGCGTCCACCATCTGGTTCACCGACCGCACGGACCGCGGCGGTCGCGTCGACCCCTGGGAGACCATGCCCGGCTACTGGGACGAAATCGTCTCGCGGATCGGAACGGGTGTCTCGGAATGAAGAAGCCCATGGCAGTGTTACGGGGAGAACAACTGTAGTGATTGACCGACCAACGGAGTCCCCGTGTCGCTGCCACCCCTGGTCGAGCCGGCTGCCGAGCTCACCGTAGACGAGGTCCGCAGGTACTCCCGCCACCTGATCATCCCCGACGTAGGGATGGACGGGCAGAAGCGGCTGAAGAACGCCAAGGTGCTCTGTGTGGGCGCCGGCGGCCTGGGCTCGCCGGCGCTGATGTACCTGGCCGCGGCGGGCGTCGGCACGCTCGGCATCGTGGAGTTCGACGAGGTCGACGAGTCGAACCTCCAGCGGCAGATCATCCACAGCCAGGCCGACATCGGTCGTTCCAAGGCCGAGTCCGCCCGTGACTCCGTCCTCGGCATCAACCCGTACGTGAACGTGGTCCTTCACGAGGAGCGGCTCGAGGCCGACAACGTGATGGACATCTTCAGCCAGTACGACCTGATCGTCGACGGCACCGACAACTTCGCGACCCGCTACCTGGTCAACGACGCGTGCGTGCTGCTCAACAAGCCCTACGTGTGGGGCTCGATCTACCGCTTCGACGGCCAGGCCTCGGTGTTCTGGTCCGAGCACGGCCCCTGCTACCGCTGCCTCTACCCGGAGCCCCCGCCCCCCGGTATGGTCCCCTCCTGCGCCGAGGGCGGCGTGCTGGGCGTGCTGTGCGCGTCCATCGGCTCCATCCAGGTCACCGAGGCCATCAAGGTCCTCACCGGCACCGGTGAACCCCTCGTGGGCCGCCTGATGATCTACGACGCCCTGGAGATGCAGTACCGCCAGGTCAAGGTCCGCAAGGACCCGAACTGCGCGGTCTGCGGCGAGAACCCGACCGTCACCGAGCTCATCGACTACGAGGCCTTCTGCGGCGTCGTCTCCGAGGAGGCCCAGGAGGCGGCCGCCGGCTCGACGATCACTCCCAAGCAGCTCAAGGAGTGGATCGACGACGGCGAGAACATCGAGATCATCGACGTCCGCGAGATCAACGAGTACGAGATCGTCTCCATCCCGGGCGCCAAGCTGATCCCGAAGAACGAGTTCCTCATGGGCACCGCCCTCGAGAGCCTTCCGCAGGACAAGAAGATCGTCCTGCACTGCAAGACGGGTGTCCGCAGTGCGGAAGTCCTCGCGGTCCTGAAGTCCGCGGGCTTCTCCGACGCGGTCCACGTCGGCGGTGGCGTGATCGGCTGGGTCAACCAGATCGAGCCGGACAAGCCGGTCTACTAGGCCCAGGCCTGCACCCAGGCCCACGCCTTCCGGGAAGGGGCTCGGCACCACGTGTGCCGGGCCCCTTTCCGTCACCGGCCCTGGGCGCAGACCTTGCCGTCCTTCGGCACCGTGCCCTTGAGCAGGTACGCGTTCACCGTGGAGTCCACGCAGTCGCTCCCGTTTCCGTACGCCGTGTGCCCCTGGCCCTCCCAGGTGAGCTCCACCCCGACCCCCTTGCCGAGCTCGTCCGCCATCTTGCGGGCGCCCTCGTACGGCGTCGCCGGATCGCCCGTGTTGCCGACCACCAGCACCGGCGCCGCACCCGGCGCGCTCACCTCCGGTGTCGCGAACTGCCCGGCCACCGGCCAGTCGTGGCACCAGCCGGCCGCGTCCCAGCCGAGGAAGGGGCCGAACACCGGCGAGATCCTCTCGAACTCCGGCAGCAGTCCCTTCGCCTGCGCGAGCGTGGGCCGCTGCCTGTCGTCCAAGCACGATATGACCCGTTGGGACTGCGGAAGCAGGCCGTAGTGCCCTGACGGATCCCGCTCGTTGTAGCCGTCGGCGAGCGCCAGCAGTTCGGAGCCGTCGCCCTGTTCCGCCGTCCGGAGAGCGCTGGTCAGTGAGGGCCAGCTGTCCTGGCGGTACAGCGGATAGACGATCCCGGTGAACGCGAGCACCTGGGTCAGCTTCCGCCCCGAGAAGGTGGGCAGCGGTTTCGCGTCGATCCGCTCCAGCAGGTCCGCGATCCTCCGGGTGCCCCGCGCGGGATCCTGCCCGGTGGACTTCAGGTAGTTGTCGAGCGCGCGCTGGAAACCCCGGGCCTGGTTCTTCCGGTGGCCCACCGCGTCGGCGCTCGGGTCGACGGCCGCGTCGAGCACCAGCCGCCCCACCCTGTGCGGGAACAGGTGGGCGTAGACACCGCCGAGCTGGGTGCCGTACGAGATGCCGAAGTAGTACAGCCTGTCGTCGCCCAGGACCTGCCGCATCAGGTCCATGTCGCGCGCGGTGTCCGTGGTCGAGACGTGGGCCAGCAGCTTGCCCGCGTCCTTCTCGCAGCCCCGCGCGAAGTCGGTGGCGTCCTGGAGGTAGGCCCGTTCCTCGGCCGGGGTGTCCGGGGTGGCGTCCACGGACTCGGCGGCCTGGACCTCCTTGTCGCCGCGGCAGCGGACTCCCTCGCTGGCGCCGACCCCGCGCGGGTCCCAGCTCACCAGGTCGTACCGCTCGCGCAGGAGGGAGGCGGTGGCGGCGTAGGCGGGCAGCGTGCCCACGCCGGTGAGGCCGGGGCCGCCGAAGTCGAAGAGGAGCGAGCCGATGCGGTCGCCGCCGCGGGCCTTGGTGCGGATCAGCGCGAGGTCGATCGTCTCGCCGTCCGGCTTCGACCAGTCCAGGGGCGTCTTCAGCGTCGCGCACCGCCAGTCGTTGCCGGGCGGCGAGAAGTCCCCGGTGGCCTTGCAGCGCCGCCAGTCGAGCTGCTGCGAGGTCAGGGAGGCGGGCAGTGCCTTCGCGTCCCTCGTGGCGGGCCCCGCGCCACCGGATCGCTCGACCCCTTCCCCGCCGCCGGACGGGCCGCCGGACGAGCCACCGGAGCAGCCCGTCGCCAGCAGCGCGGCCGCGGCGGCCACCCCCGCCCACCGTGCGAAACGCCCCATCACAGTCCCCCTCCCAAGCCGTCCGTGCCGATCCACGAACGTCGGTCCGGCCATGGTAGGCCGAGCACGTGGAGCCCGTCAGAGCCTGTGGATAACCCTGTGACCTGGGGATTCGTCGCCGAAATGAGCTACGGACAGGCCGAGAGCTAAGAACAGACGGTGCCTGCAGCCGGCACCCTTCCGTTCAGGAGATAGCCGTCCACCGCCTTCTGCACACAGCTGTTCTTGCTGCCGTAGGCCCCGTGCCCCTGGCCCTTGTACGTCAGCTCGACGCCCACGCCCGGGCCGAGCGCCTCCACCATCTTCCGGGCGCCCTCGTAGGGGGTGGCCGGATCGCCCGTGTTCCCCACCACGAGGATCGGGGCGGAGCCGGCGGCGCTCACGTCGGGATGGTCGGCGGCGCCCGGCACCGCCCAGTCGGTGCAGCTCACCATGGACCAGGCCAGGAAGTCCCCGAACAGCGGGGAGGCGGCGCGGAACGCGGGCAGTCTCCGTTCGACGTCGGCCGCGGTGTACCGGGGTTTGTCGTCGGCGCAGTTGATGGCGATGTTGGCCGCGGTGATGTTGCTGTACTCGCCGTTCTCGCTGCGCCCGTTCAGCGAGTCGGAGAGCAGCATCAGGACCCTGCCGTCTCCGTCGTACGCCTGTTGAAGGCCCTCGACGAGGTACTCCCAGAAGTCCTTCGAGTAGAGCGCCTGCGCGATGCCGTTGGTCGCGGCGGTCTGCGTCAGCAGCCGTTGGCCGATTCCCGGGATGGGCTTGCGGTCGAGGTCCGCGAGGAGCTTGGCGATACGGTCCTTGACGTCCTGGGCGGTGTCGCCGACCGGGCAGTCCTCGGTCTTGGAGGTGCAGTCCTCGGCGAAGTTGTCCAGCGCGAGCTGGAAGCCCTCGGCCTGCCCGAGCGAACCCTGCTCGCTGTTCTGCGTCGGGTCGACGACCGCGTCGAAGACGGCCCGCCCCACGTGCTCGGGGAACAGGTGGGCGTAGACGCCGCCGAGTTCGGTGCCGTACGAGATGCCGAAGTAGTACAGCTTGTCGTCGCCGAGGACCTGGCGCATCAGGTCCATGTCGCGGGCCGCGTCGGTGGTGCGCACGTGCGGCAGCATCTTCTTGGAGTTGTCCTCGCAGGCCGCGTTGAACTCCTTGGTGTTGTTCAGCAGCGCGGTGCGCTCGGCCGAGTCGTCCGGCGTCCAGTCCTGCTCGAAGTAGTAGTCGAGCTGGGGGTCGTTCAGGCACTCCACGGGGGCACTGCGGCCGACGCCGCGGGGGTCGAAGCTCACCAGGTCGTAGCGGGTGCGCAGCTTGGCGTATTCCGTGCCGAAGGCGGGCAGGGTGGTGACGCCGGAGCCGCCGGGGCCGCCGAAGTTGAAGACGAGCGAGCCGATGCGCCTGTCCTTCGGCCCACTGGTCTTGGCCCGGATCAGCGCGAGGTCGATCGTGTCGCCCTTGGGCTTCGCCCAGTCGCGGGGGGCCTTGAGGGTGGCGCACTGCCATTCGGCGCCGCCCGGCAGCGGAGAGGGGGCCTCACCACCGCCCTCGGCCCGGGACGGGGCCTGGCAGTCCTTCCAGCTCAGCTTCTGGGCCGGCAGGTCCTCGTCGTGCGAGTCGCCGCCGCAGCCCGCCAGCGTGCAGGACAGCAGCAGGGCGGTGGCGGTCAGGGCGGCGACACGCGGGCGAGGGGGGTTCGGCATGACCCCATCCTGCGCTCGCGCGCGCGGGTGCGCTCGGGGCAGGCGCCGGAAGGGGTACGTCCTACCGCCTCACAGGGCGCCCTTGCGGGACAGGTGGTTGAAGGCCAGCCAGCCCGGCAGCACCGGCAGCCAGAGCGTCAGCAGACGGAACAGCAGGACGGCGGGCGCGGCGACCTCCTTGGGCAGCCCCACGGCGATCAGACCGACCGTCAGGGTCGCCTCGACGGCGCCCACACCGCCCGGCGTCGGGGCGGCCGAGCCGAGCGCGTTGCCGGCGAGGAAGACGACCGCGACGCTGGCGATGCTCAGCGAGGTGCCCTCCTGGCCGAAGGCGCGGATCGAGGCGTCCAGGCACATCACGAAGCAGGCCGTCAGCAGCAGCATGCCGCCGATGCCGGTGACCAGCTTCTGCGGTCGCTGGAGCACGTCCAGCATGCGCGGCACGACACCCGCGAACAGCGACCTCACGCGCGTGACGACGAACTTCCTGAGGAACGGCACCGAGGTGACCACGAGCACCAGCACCGCGACGGTCAGGAGACCCGCGATGACCGTCCGGGACGGCGACAGCGACGGCGTCTTCTCGGTGCCGGTCAGATAGCCGAAGGACAGCAGCATCAGGATGTGGCAGCCGAGCCCGAAGAGCTGCGAGGCGCCGACGCTCGCGACCGCGAGCCCGGGCCGTACGCCCTGGCGTTGCAGGAAGCGCGTGTTGAGCGCGACACCGCCCACCGCGGCCGGTGCGACGATCTTCACGAACGACCCGGCGACCTGGGCAGCGACCGTCCGCAGGAAGCCCACGCGTTCGGGCACGAACCCCAGCAGGGCCATGGCCGCGGCGAAGTAGCTGCACGCCGAGAACAGCACGGCCGCGGCGACCCAGCCCCACTCGGCGTTCTCGATGAGCGGCCCGAACTCGATGTGGGTGAGCTGCGTCAGCAGGAAGTACGCGCCGATGGCGCCCGCGAAGACGCTGATGAGGGTGCGCGGCTTGACCCGTTCCAGCCGGGCCGGCTCCACCGGTGCCTGCGGCCTGATGAGCAGGACCTGGTTGCGGATCTGGCTCAGCAGATCCTCCTCGCGGGCCTCCTCCAGGGCCTCGTCGATGGCCCGCTTCTCGGCCCGCGCCTCCGCGCGTTCGGCCTTCTTGTCGGGCTTGTCGAGTACGGGCCCGGCGTCCTGCGCCGCCTCGTCCAGCCGGGCCTGCTTGGCCAGCCGGGAGGCCTCCAGGACCGCCTCGCGCTCGCGCTGGGCGCGCTCCCGGGCGAGTCTGCGCAGCGTCGCGCGCGTGGAGCGCGTCAGCGCGATGGGCTGGAGCATCGGCAGGCAGTCGGCGACGGCGTCGGGGCCGAGGATCTCGACTCCGGAGGCGACCGCGCGTTCCGCGCCGGCGAGCAGCCCCAGGGTCGTCACCAACTGGGCGACGTCCATGCGCAGCAGCAGGGTGCTGGCCGCGATCTCGCCGCCGCGCAGATCGGTGAGGATCACCGAGCCGGAACGATCCACCAAGATCGCGTCTCCGGCGAGCCTGCGGTGCGCGATGCGCCGTGACTGCAACGCCTGCACCTGGCGCCAGGTGTTGCGCAGCAGTTCGTCGGTGATCTCGTCCTCGGACAGCGATTCGAGCGTGCGGCCGCCGGTGTGCTCGTAGACGAGCATCACGGCGTCGGGGCCGAGTTCGGAGGTGGCGATCAGCTTGGGCGCGTTGGCGCCGGCCGCGATGGCGGCGTACGCGAGCAGGGCCTCCTGCTCCAGTGCCTGGCGCAGCGACTGGAGGCTGCTGCGGGTGGCGAAGCCGCGCAGCGTGAGATTGCGCCACACCCGGTAGAAGAAGCCCTGTGCCTGCTGCTCGCGGTCGACCACGGTGACGTCCAGGGGCGGCCCGTCCTCCAGGGTGACGAAGTAGCGCCGGCCGCGGTCGCCGTTCTCCGCGGTCTCCGGGGTCTCCTCGCGGGCCGCGCCGGCCGGGTGGAAGCCGACGGTCCGCAGGCCCGCCATCAGCGTCTGTCCGGTCGGCCGGACATTGGGCGAGCCGACCGCGTACAGCGTGCCGTAGGCGACCGTCCAGCCGATCAGCACGGTCAGGATGATCGAGAAGGGGGTGGTGTAGCCGGTGACGAGCATGGAGAACGCGTCGAGCGTCAGCACCATCCACAGCACCGCCCGCCAGCGCGGCCTGCGGGACATGCCGACGGCCGTCATATAGGCGATGACGGGCGCCAGATAGCCGTGCACGGGGTCGGTGAGGGCGTGGATGTCGCCGGGGGAGGGCTGGGTGAGCGCTTCCTGGATGGAGTCCGGGGCGGCCTTGGCGACCCACAGGTCGGTGGCGAGCGTCACACCGTGGGCGAGGACCGCGGCGAGCACACCGTCGGCGATCCGCAGCCCGTCGCGTTTGATCAGCCGTTCGATCGCGAACGCGACCGGGACCAGGAGGATCGCGATGCTGGAGGCGAGTCCGGCGATCTTGATGAGCAGGTCGGGCGCCTGTCCGGTGCCCTTGTTGATGTCCTGTTCTAGGCCCGAGGTGGTGCCGTGCGCGAACGCGGCGATCGCGAGCAGGACCACGACGGCCAGCACGCCGACCAGCAGTCGCATGAGGTCGGAGGGCCGGTGCACGCGCGCGGGGAGCAGGGGCTCGTCGCCCTCGACCTCTTCGGCGTGTGTCTCCTCGGCCTCTTCGGAGTGCGTCTCCTCGGCTGCGACGTCGGCGTCCGTGCCGGGAGCCCGGCCGTCGTCTCCCTCGGCGGCGTCAGGGCGCGACGAGGCGGCAGAGGTGCTCTCGGCGTCCTCCGGGTGCACACCCTGTGGCTTCATCGTCTCTTCTTGATCTCGTATCACCAGTCACCGCCCGCACGATGGTGGCATGCCCCACCGACACACGGGGGTGTCAGGGTGCACATGCGGGGGCGCACAGTCTGCCCGAAGCGCCCTTTCCGGGCGAGGGATACGCACCGTCGCGAGCCCGTCACATTGTCGGTGGGGTGGGGCAGGATGGGGCGGATGAGCGAGCAGAGCCTTCCTCGGGACGCCCACCCGGAGTACGCGGACACCCTGCCGGAGTACGCCGAGCGGGTCCTCGACGTCGCCGAACGCATCCCGCCCGGGCGCGTCATGACGTACGGCGACGTCGCCGAGTGGCTGGAGGAGGGCGGGCCGCGCCAGGTGGGCCGGGTCATGGCCCTGTACGGGTCGCCGGTGCCGTGGTGGCGTGTCGTCCGCGCGGACGGCGTGCTGCTGCCCGGGCACGAGCTGGAGGCGCTGAACCGCTACCGCGCGGAGGGCACGCCCCTGAAGGAGGCGAGCAGGGCCGCCGAGGGCCATCTCCCGCGACTCGACATGAGACGGGCGCGCTGGGACGGCGACGATCGCGCGGAGGGTCACACCTGACAGCTTCCGCCATCCGGCCGCCCCGGGGACACCCCGCGACCCGTACGGGGGAATCGGGGCATGTCCGAGGCATGGCGTACGTTCGTGAGGCGAGGGACGCACGTGGCCGTGGTGTCGTGAGTGGTGCGAGGGAAGAAGGGGAAGCCCTGCTTCCGCTCCACTCGTCGGCGTAGCGTCGGCTGCACGCGTCCCCCTCACCCCCCGTCCACCGCCCTGCACGCGCGGCGGGCCGACCGACAGCACACCCACCAGGACCGGCGAACCACGTGAGCTCCTCTTTCTCCACCAGGCACCCGTCGCACGCCCAGGTGCGACAGGGGGCCCGTGGCGCTTACCGACTGGTTCGTACCCCGCCGGCCCGGGTGGATCCCCCTCATCTGGACGCCGCACAGCGCGCCGTGGTTGAGCACCGAAGCGGGCCTTTGCTCGTTCTTGCAGGTCCGGGCACGGGGAAGACCACGACCCTCGTCGAGTCGGTGGCCTCACGAATCGCCCGCGGAGGGGACCCCGCGCGCGTGCTCGTGCTGACGTTCAGCCGCAAGGCGGCCGTCGAGCTCCGCGACCGCATGGCGCTGCGCGTCGGAGCGGCCCGCGCCCCGCAGGCGACCACCTTCCACTCGTTCTGCTACGCCCTCGTCCGCGCCCACCAGGACAGCGACCTGTTCGTGGAACCGCTGCGGCTGCTGTCGGGTCCCGAACAGGACGTCACCGTGCGCGAGCTGCTCGCAGGCCAGCCGGACCTGGAGCGGCTCGGCCTCGCCCACGTGCGCTGGCCGGACGAACTGCGCGCCTGCCTGACCACCCGCGGCTTCGCCGACGAGGTCCGCGCGGTGCTCGCCCGCAGCCGCGAGCTGGGTCTCGGCCCCGGCGCCCTGGACGCCTTCGCCCGCCGCATCGGCCGCCCCGACTGGCGGGCCGCGGCCGCCTTCCTCGCCGAGTACCTCGACGTCCTCGACCTCCAGGGCGTCCTCGACTACGCCGAACTGGTCCACCGCGCGGTGCTCCTCGCCCGCCGCCCCGAGGTCGCCGAGCAGCTCGCCGCCCAGTACGACGCCGTGTTCGTCGACGAGTACCAGGACACCGACCCGGCCCAGGTACGGCTGCTCGACGCCCTCGCCGGCGGCGGCCGCACCCTCGTCGCCTTCGGCGACCCCGACCAGTCGATCTACGCCTTCCGCGGCGCCGACGTGAACGGCATCCTCGACTTCCCCTACGCCTTCCCGCGCGCGGACGGCCGACCGGCCCCCGTGGAGGTCCTACGCACCTCCCGCCGCTCCGGCGCCGCCCTGCTGGCCGCGACCCGGCTGGTGACCCAGCGCATGCCGCTGACCCGCCTGCCCGCGGAGAAGGTCCGCGCCCACCGGGAGCTCGCCCCGGTCCGCGAGGGCGGCCGCGTCGAGGTCTTCACTTACCCGACGCCGGGCACCGAACTGGACAACATCGCGGACATCCTGCGCCGCGCGCACCTGGAGGACGGCGTTCCCTGGGGCGAGATGGCGGTGCTGGTCCGCGCGGGCTCCCGCACGATCCCGACGGTCCGGCGCGCACTCACCGCCGCCGGGGTGCCGCTCGACATCGACGGCGACGACCTCGCGCTGCGGCACGAACCGGCGGTGGCACCGCTGCTGACGGCACTTCGGGCGGTGGCCACGGCGGAGACCGAGGGGAGCGCCGTACGGCACCAGGAGACAGCGCCTGAGGACGCCGCCGCCTCCGACGGGCAGGGCCCTTCCGAGGATGCCGGCGCTACCGACGGGCAGGGCGCTTCCGGGGATGCCGGCGCCTCCGACGAGCAAGGTGCCGCGGACGAGGCCGGCGCCTCCGACGAGCAAGGTGCCGACGAGGAACCGAGCGCTGCCGATCGGCAAGGTGCCGACGAAGCCCTGGCACCCGTCGCCTCCTGGCTCGACACCGAGACCGCGCTCACCCTCCTCACCTCCCCCCTCGCCGGGATGGACGCCGCCGACCTGCGCCGCCTCGGGCGGGCCCTGCGGGACGAGGAACGGGCCGGTGGGAACGCCCTTCCGCCGCCCTCGGACGAACTGCTCGCGCGCGCGCTCGCCGAGCCCGAGCGACTGGCCGCGCACGACCCCGCGTACGCGCGCGGGGCGCAGCGGCTCGGCGCGCTGCTCGGGAAGGCCCGGGCGCGCCTGGCGGGCGGCGGCAGTGCCGAGGAGGCGCTGTGGGACCTGTGGGACGGCACCCCGTGGCCCGGACGGCTGGAGCGGGCCGCCCGGCGCGGCGGCGCGGCGGGCCGCAACGCCGACCGTGATCTCGACGCCGTGTGCGCCCTCTTCGCGACGGCCGCGCGCGCGGAGGAGCGCACCGGTGGCCGGGGCGCCCTGAACTTCCTGGAGGAGATCGACGCCGAGGACATCGCCGCCGACACCCTCACCCGGCGCGCCGTACGCCCCGACGCCGTGCGCCTGATGACCGCGCACCGCTCCAAGGGCCTTCAGTGGCGCCTGGTCGTCGTCGCGGGCGTCCAGGAGGGCCTGTGGCCCGATCTGCGCCGCCGCGGCTCCCTCCTGGAGGCCGACCGCATCGGCCGCGACGGCCTCGCCGAACCGCTCACCCCGGGAGCCCTGCTCGCCGAGGAGCGCCGCCTGTTCTACGTCGCCGCCACGCGCGCGCGTGAGCGGCTGGTCGTCACCGCGGTGAAGGCACCGGCCGACGACGGCGACCAGCCCTCCCGCTTCCTGACCGAGCTCGGGGTCGAACCCAAGGACGTCACCGGACGCCCCCGCCGCCCCCTGTCGGTCTCCGCGCTCGTCGCCGAACTCCGCGCCACGACCGTCGACCCGCGGGTCTCGGACACCCTCAGGGAGGCCGCCGCGCGCCGCCTGGCCCGGCTCGCCGCCCTCGCCGACGACGACGGCCGCCCGCTCGTCCCCGCGGCCCACCCGTACCGCTGGTGGGGCATGTTCGAGCCGACCGAGTCCAAGGTGCCGCTGCGCAACCGCGACCAGCCCGTCGTGCTCTCCGGCAGCGCGCTGGACCAGCTCGCCAACACCTGCGCCCTCCAGTGGTTCCTGGGCCGTGAGGTGAAGGCCGACGCGCCCGCGACCGTCGCCCAGGGCTTCGGCAACGTCGTGCACGTCCTCGCCGACGAGGTCGCCTCCGGACGCACCCCCGCCGACCTCGACGTCCTCATGGAGCGCCTCGACTCCGTGTGGAACGCGCTCGCCTTCGACGCGCCCTGGAAGTCGGCGCAGGAGAAGGAGAACGCGCGCGTGGCGCTCGAACGCTTCCTGAAGTGGCACGTCGATTCCAACGGCGTCCGCACCGGACGCACCCCGGTGGCCAGCGAGCACGACTTCGACGTCACCCTGGAGGCGGGCGAGGTCGAGGTGCGCATCCGCGGCCAGATGGACCGCGTGGAGGCCGACGGCGAGGGACGCGCGTACGTCGTCGACTTCAAGACCGGCAAGCAGCCGGTGAGTTCGGCCGACGTGGAACGCCACCCCCAGCTCGCCGTCTACCAGCTCGCCGTGCGCGAGGGTGCCGTGGACGAGGCCTTCGACGGCGTACGGCCCGAACCGGGCGGCGCCGAACTCGTCCAGCTGCGCCAGGGCGCCCCCAAGCGCGACGGCGGCGAGACCCTGCCCAAGGTGCAGGCCCAGGAACCGCTGGAGGGGGAGTGGGTCGGCGACCTGCTCGCCACGGCCGCCGGCAAGGTCCTCGACGAACGGTTCACGCCGAGCGCGGGACAGCACTGCTCCCACTGCGCGTTCCGGGCCTCGTGCAGCGCGCAGCCGGAGGGACGGCACGTCGTGGAGTGAGCGGCGCGGTCGGTGTGATCAGTCGCACCCCACGTGCTGACCTGCGTTTCGTCCGTGCCCCGGGGGCGATTCGTCCTCCGTTGTCAGTGCGCGCCGCTAGCCTCTCCGACATGGCCGCCCGTATCACCGATCCCGATCAGCTCAAGGAGCTCCTCGGCATCCCGTTCACCCCGGAGCAGACGGCCTGCATCACCGCGCCCCCGGCCCCGCAGGTGATCGTGGCCGGTGCCGGCTCCGGCAAGACGACGGTGATGGCGGCCCGTGTGGTCTGGCTGGTCGGCACAGGCCAGGTCGCCCCCGAACAGGTCCTCGGCCTCACCTTCACCAACAAGGCCGCCGGAGAACTCGCCGAGCGCGTCCGCAAGGCACTCGTCAGGGCAGGCGTCACCGACCCCGACGTCATCGACCCGGACAACCCGCCCGGCGAGCCCGTGATCTCCACCTACCACGCCTTCGCGGGCCGCCTGCTGACCGACCACGGCCTGCGCATCGGCCTGGAGCCGACCTCCCGGCTGCTCGCCGACGCCACCCGCTACCAGCTCGCCGCGCGGGTGCTCCGAGAGGCCCCCGGCCCCTACCCGGCCCTGACCCGCTCGTTCGCCGACCTGGTCAGCGATCTCCTCACCCTCGACGCCGAACTCTCCGAGCACCTCGTCCGCCCCGAGCGGTTGCGGGCGTACGACGCCGAGCTGCTGCTGACCCTCCAGGGCGCCAAGCTCACCAACGACACCCTGCGCAAGGCCCCCGAGGCGGCCGCCGCCCGCCGTGAACTCGCCGACCTGGTCGTCCGTTACCGCGCCGCCAAACGCGAACGCGACCTGCTGGACTTCGGCGACCAGATCGCCCTGTCCGCCCGTCTCGCGGGCATCCCGGAGGTGGGCCGCCTCCTGCGCGAGGAGTTCAAGGTGGTGCTCCTCGACGAGTACCAGGACACCTCGGTCGCCCAACGCGTCCTGCTGGCAGGCCTGTTCGGCGGCGGCACCGGCCACCCCGTCACCGCCGTCGGCGACCCCTGCCAGGCCATCTACGGCTGGCGCGGCGCCTCCGTCGCCAACCTCGACGACTTCCCCGAGCACTTCGCCCACCCCGACGGCCGGCCTGCCACCCGCCAGGCACTCAGCGAGAACCGCCGCAGCGGCGGCCGTCTCCTCGACCTGGCCAACGGTCTCGCCGAGCCCCTGCGCGCCATGCACGCGGGCGTGGAGGCCCTCCGCCCGGCGCCCGGCGCCGAACGCGACGGCGTGGTGCGCTGCGCCCTCCTGCCCACCCACGCCGAGGAGATCGACTGGCTCGCCGACTCGATCGCCCATCTCGTACGGACCGGCAAGGAGCCCGGCGAGATCGCCGTCCTGTGCCGCACCGCGACCGACTTCGCCGAGATCCAGGGCGCCCTGGTCGAACGAGACGTGCCGGTGGAGGTGGTGGGACTCTCGGGCCTGCTGCACCTGCCCGAGGTCGCCGACCTCGTCGCCGTCTGCGAGGTCCTCCAGGACCCCGGCGCCAACGCCGCCCTGGTCCGGCTGCTGACCGGCCCGCGCTGGCGCATCGGCCCGCGCGACCTCGCCCTCCTCGGGCGGCGGGCCCGCCGTCTGGTGTCCTACGCGCGCGTGGACGCCGACGACGATCCCGACCGCCGGCTCGCCGAGGCCGTCGAGGGGGTCGACCCGGCCGAGGTGATATCGCTCGCCGACGCCCTGGAGACCTTCCTGGAGACGCCCCTCCACAGCGACGAGGACGACGACGGGCTGCCCTTCTCGCCGGACGCGCGCGTGCGGTTCGCCCGCCTCGCCGCCGAACTGCGCGACCTGCGCCGCTCGCTGGCCGACCCCCTCATGGACGTCCTGCACCGCGTCCTCGCCGTCACCGGCCTGGAGGTCGAACTGTCGGCGTCCCCGCACGCGCTGGCCGCCCGCCGCCGCGAGACCCTGTCCAACTTCCTCGACGTCGCCGCCTCCTTCGCGGCCGGTGACCAGGAGGCGACCCTGCTCGCCTTCCTCGGCTTCCTGCGCACCGCCGCCCAGTACGAGAAGGGCCTCGACAACGCCCTCCCGGGCGGCGAGAACACCGTCAAGGTGCTCACCGCGCACAAGTCCAAGGGCCTGGAGTGGGACGTCGTCGCCGTCCCCGGGCTGGTCACCGACACCTTCCCGAGCGCCAAGGGCCGCGAGAAGTGGACCGCGCAGAGCAAGGTGCTGCCGCACGCCCTGCGCGGCGACGCCGAGACCCTGCCCGACATCGCCTCCTGGGACGCACGCGGCATGAAGGCCTTCCACGAGGCCATGAAGGACCACCAGCACACCGAGGAACTCCGCCTCGGCTACGTCACCTTCACCCGCCCCCGCTCCCTGCTCCTCGGCTCCGGCCACTGGTGGGGCCCGACGCAGAAGAAGCCGCGGGGGCCGTCGGACTTCCTCCAGGACCTCCACGACCACTGCGCGGCCGGCCACGGCGAGATCGAGGCATGGGCCGACGAGCCGGCCGAGGACGAGGAGAACCCGGCGCTGCACAGCCGGACCGAGGACCAGGTCTGGCCCCTTCCCCTGGACGACAAGGCCCTGGCCCGCCGCCGGGCGGCCGCGCAGACGGTCCTGGACCACCTGGAGGAGCTCGCCGGGCTCGCCGACCACACGGACCCGCACCCCGCCGCCGTACACGACCCGGACACCTACGACGACCCGGACTGGCCCCCGCCGCCGGACGACGAAGAGGCACCCTACGAGGACGACGGGGTGCCGTACGACGAAGAGGCGCCCTACGACGATGTCGTCGAGCAGGACAGCCCGTCCGACTGGGACGCCTGGAGCACGGAGCGCCCGGCCGTCCCGCACCAGGCCACGGCTCCGGAAGCACCCCCGGCCCCGCACCGGCCCACGGCCCCGGAGACCCACCCGGCCCGACACCGGCCCACCCCGGAAGAACTCGGCGCGCCGGCCCGCCCTCACCCGCGGGAACGGGAGTCGCTCACCCCTGAGGAAGCCCGCACCATCGCCTCCTGGGACCGCGACCTCGACGCGCTCACCGGCGAGCTCCTGCGCGCGCGGGCCGCCGTGACCGACGTACCGCTGCCCGCGTCGCTCACCGCGTCCCAGGTGCTGCGCCTGGCCGCCGACCCGGACGGGCTTGCGCAGGAACTCGCGCGCCCCATGCCGCGCCCGCCACAACCCGCCGCACGTCAAGGCACCCGCTTCCACGCCTGGGTCGAGGCCCGCTTCGAGGCACTGACCCTGCCCATGCTGGAACCGGACGACCTCCCCGGCAGCGACGCCGAGATCGCCGACGAACGCGACCTGGAAACCCTCAAGGACGCCTTCGAGCGCAGCGAGTACGCCCACCGCACCCCCTACCGCGTCGAGACGCCCTTCCAGCTCGCCATCGCCGGACGGGTCGTCCGGGGCCGTATCGACGCCGTCTACCGGCAGACCGACGGGGAGACGACGACGTACGAGATCGTCGACTGGAAGACCAGCCGCACCCGCACCGCCGACCCGCTCCAGCTCGCCGTGTACCGGCTGGCCTGGGCCGAGCGGCAGGGAGTGCCTGTGGAATCGGTCACGGCGGCCTTCCTGTACGTCCGCACGGGAGAGGTCGTACGCCCCAGGAACCTTCCGGGCCGGGCCGCCCTGGAACGGCTCCTGACCCAGGAACCGGACGGTTCCGCGCCGGCGAACTGTGAGGAACCGCCCACCGAGGATGTCGGTGCGGGCCGATAGGCTCATGACCATGAGCCCGACCCCGGACAGCGCCGTCCGTTCGTACATCCAGCAGCACCGCGCCGCCTTCCTCGACGACCTCGCCGAATGGCTGCGCATCCCGTCCGTCTCGGCCCAGCCCGACCACGGACCCGATGTACGCCGCAGCGCCGACTGGCTCGCCGCCAAGCTCAGGGAGACCGGCTTCCCCACCGCCGAGGTCTGGGAGACCCCGGGCGCACCCGCCGTCTTCGCCGAGTGGCCGGCGGAGGACCCCGGGGCGCCCACGGTCCTGGTCTACGGCCACCACGACGTACAGCCCGCCGCCCGCGAGGACGGCTGGGACAGCGACCCCTTCGAGCCGGTCGTCCGGGACGACCGCCTCTACGCGCGCGGGGCGGCGGACGACAAGGGCCAGGTCTTCTTCCACACCCTCGGCGTCCGCGCCCACCTCGCGGCCACCGGCCGCACCGCCCCGGCGGTGCACCTCAAGCTGCTGATCGAGGGCGAGGAGGAGTCGGGATCCCCGCACTTCCGTGCCCTTGTGGAGGAGCGTCGAGAGCGGCTCGCGGCCGACGCCGTGATCGTCTCCGACACCGGCATGTGGGACGAGCACACCCCCACGGTCTGCACGGGCATGCGCGGCCTCGCCGAGTGCGAGATCGTCCTGCACGGCCCCGACCAGGACATCCACTCCGGCTCCTTCGGGGGTGCCGTCCCCAACCCGGCCACCGCCGTGGCCCGCCTCGTCGCCGCCCTGCACGACGAGCACGCGCGGGTGGCGATCCCCGGCTTCTACGACGGCGTCGTCGAACTCACCGACCGCGAGCGGGAGCTCTTCGCCGAACTGCCCTTCGACGAGGAGCGGTGGCTGCGCACCGCAAAGTCGTACGCCACCCTGGGCGAGGCCGGACACACCACCCTGGAGCGCGTCTGGGCCCGCCCCACCGCCGAGGTCAACGGCATCGGCGGCGGCTACCAGGGCCCGGGCAGCAAGACGGTCGTCCCGTCCTCCGCCATGGTCAAGCTGTCCTTCCGGCTGGTCGCAGGACAGGACCCCGACCACATCGAGAAGGCCGTCCGCGACTGGGCCGCCGCGCAGGTGCCCGCCGGGATCCGCCAGGAGATCACCTTCGGCGCCGCCACGCGCCCGTGCCTCACCCCGCTGGACCACCCGGCCCTCCAGTCCGTCGTCCGGGCCATGGGCCGCGCCTTCGGCCGGCCGATCCGCTTCACCCGCGAGGGCGGCTCCGGCCCCGCCGCCGACCTCCAGGAACTCCTCGGCGCACCCGTGCTGTTCCTCGGCATCTCCGTCCCCTCCGACGGCTGGCACGCGCCGAACGAGAAGGTCGAGCTCGACCTCCTCCTCAAGGGCGTCGAGACTTCCGCCTACCTGTGGGGTGATCTCGGCGAGCACTTCAGCCATGCGCCCTGAGCGTCCATGCGCCCCGAGCGTCCCGCGTCGTACGTCCCTCCGAACCGTCCGCCGAAACAATCCGCTGCACCGGGGGAGTTGGAAGCACCCGTGACCACCTGGACCGACCACACCGCCGACCGTCCCGTCTCACTCACCGCCCCCAGCGGCATCGACCGCGCCGCGCACCACCGGCTCGACGAGGCCTGGCTCGCGGCGGCGTGGAGTCACCCCACGACCCGCTGCTTCGTGGTCTCCGGCGGCCAGGTCCTCATAGACGAGACGCCGGACGGCCGTACCGAACTCGTCATGACCCCGGCCTTCGAGGCCCCGCTCACCGAGGCGCACCGCTACTTCCTCGGCATCGACGACGAGGGCGTGCGCTACTTCGCCCTCCAGAAGGACGCCCTGCCCGGGCGGATCGACCAGTCCGCGCGCCCCGCGGGACTGCGTGAGGCCGGTCTGCTGCTGTCCGCGCGCGAGGCGGGCCTCATGGTGCACGCGGTCGGGCTGGAGAACTGGCAGCGCACCCACCGCTTCTGCTCCCGCTGCGGCGAGCGCACCGTCATCGCCGCGGCCGGCCACATCCGCCGCTGCCCCGCCTGCGGCGCCGAGCACTACCCGCGCACCGACCCGGCCGTGATCATGGCCGTCACCGACGACCGGGACCGCATCCTGCTCGGCCGCCAGGTGCACTGGCCGGAGGGCCGCTTCTCGACGCTGGCCGGGTTCGTCGAGCCGGGTGAGTCCATCGAGCAGTCGGTGCGCCGCGAGGTCTTCGAGGAGGCCGGCATCACCGTCGGTCCGGTCGAGTACGTCGCCAGCCAGCCCTGGCCGTTCCCGTCCAGCCTCATGCTCGGCTTCAAGGCCCGGGCCACCTCCACCGACATCAATGTCGACGGAGACGAGATCCACGAGGCCCGCTGGTTCTCCCGCGACGAACTGCAGGCCGCCTTCGAGTCGGGCGAGGTCCTCCCGCCGTACGGCATCTCGATCGCGGCCCGCCTGATCGAACTCTGGTACGGCAAGCCGCTGCCCACGAGGAGCTTCGTCTGAGAGCGACGGGCATGCCCGACCCTTACTGGAACCACAACGTCCACTACCACCGCGCGGTGCTCGACGCCGTCCCGCACGACTGCCGCGCGGCCCTGGACGTGGGGTGTGGGGACGGGCTGCTCGCCCGCAAGCCGGCCGGGAAGGCCACTTGCGTGACAGGCGTGGACCGCTCACCGGAGATGATTCGCCAGGCATGCGAGGAGGCTCCAGCGAACGCCACGTTCCTGACGGCGGACTACCTTGACAGGACCGCCCTGCCCGAGGGCACCTACGACTTCGTCAGCCGGTCGCCGTCGTGCACCATGCACCCTACGAGGAAGCGGTGGGCAGCCTCGTGCGCCTGCTACTCAGGTGGCTGCGGGGCGGCAGGCGGGCTCCGGCCGGGATGCCCGTGGAGGACTCGGCCATGCACTGGGGCGAGGTCCGCAGAGGCGCCCGAAGTCTCCTGCCGGGCTGTCGCTACCGCCGCAGGCTGCTGTGGCGGTACCCGGCGGTGTGGGACAAGCCAAAAGAAGGCGGCCCCTGAGTCGCCCCAGGAACCGCCCGTACCCCGCGCAGCGTTACGCGCCGATCTTCTGCTTGACCTGCGCCAGCGACGGGTTCGTCAGCGTCGAACCGTCCCCGAACAGCACCGTCGGAACCGTCTGGTTGCCGCCGTTGGCCTTCTCCACGAACGCCGCGGACGCCGGGTCCTGCTCGATGTTGATCTCGGTGTACGCGATGCCCTCGCGGTCCATCTGCTTCTTCAGCCGCTGGCAGTAACCGCACCAGGTGGTGCTGTACATCGTCACAGTGCCCTGCATGTCTCGCGCGCTCCTTCGGGGGCTCGGGGATGAGGTCGTCCGAAGAGGGAACGTACGCGAGCGGGACGCCATTCCCGATGCGGGGTTCCCGGCCCGGTGACGCCTGCCGCATTCGCCTGCCGCATTAGTACGACTGCGGCTACCTGCCTGTGGACAACCGGCTCACCCGTCTCCAGCGACCTGGCAGCATGGCGGTGTGACAGCAGCAACGCATTCCACGCTCTTCCCGCGCACACCGGACTCGGCCGACGCCGTGCTCGAAGGGCTCGACCCGGAGCAGCGCGAGGTCGCCACCTCCCTGCACGGGCCGGTGTGCGTGCTGGCGGGTGCCGGTACCGGCAAGACCCGGGCCATCACCCACCGCATCGCCTACGGGGTGCGGGCCGGGATCCTCCAGCCCTCCAGCGTGCTCGCCGTCACCTTCACCAACCGCGCAGCAGGGGAGATGCGCGGGCGACTGCGCCAGCTCGGCGCGGCGGGCGTCCAGGCGCGTACGTTCCACTCGGCCGCCCTGCGCCAGCTCCAGTACTTCTGGCCGAAAGCCGTCGGCGGGTCCATGCCCCGGCTCGTCGACCGCAAGATCCAGCTCGTCGCCGACGCGGCCGCCGCGTGCCGCATCCGCCTCGACCGGGGCGAGCTGCGGGACGTCACGGGCGAGATCGAGTGGTCCAAGGTCACCCAGACCGTGCCCTCCGACTACGCGCTCGCAGCCGCGAAGGCGGGCCGTGAGACACCCCGCGCCGCGGCCGAGATCGCCCAGCTCTACGCCGCCTACGAGGACGTCAAGCGCGAGCGGGCCGTCATCGACTTCGAGGACGTGCTGCTGCTGACCGTCGCCATCCTCCAGGACCGGCACGACATCGCCGACCAGGTCCGTTCGCAGTACCAGCACTTCGTGGTCGACGAGTACCAGGACGTCAGCCCCCTCCAGCAGCGCCTGCTGGAGCTGTGGCTCGGGCAGCGGGACAGCCTGTGCGTGGTCGGCGACGCCAGCCAGACGATCTACTCCTTCACAGGAGCAACTCCCGACCATCTGCTCGACTTCCGCACCCGCCACCCCGGGGCCACCGTCGTCAAGCTGGTCCGCGACTACCGCTCCACCCCCCAGGTCGTCCATCTCGCCAACGGCCTGCTCGCCCAGGCCCGCGGCCGCGCCGCCGACCACCGGCTGGAACTGATCTCCCAGCGCCGCTCCGGCCCCGACCCCGTCTACACCGAGTACACCGACGAGCCCGCCGAGGCCGAGGGCGCCGCCCGGCGCATCCGGGATCTCATGGACGCGGGCGTGCGGGCCAGCGAGATCGCCATCCTGTTCCGCACCAACTCCCAGTCCGAGACCTACGAGCAGGCCCTGGCCGACGCCGGAGTGCCCTACCAGCTGCGCGGCGCCGAGCGGTTCTTCGACCGGCCCGAGGTCCGCAGGGCCATCGTCAACCTCCGGGGCGCGGCCCGCTTCGGCGGCAACGACAGCCGGCTGGACGACGCCGTCGACCTGCCCTCGCAGGTCCGCGCCGTGCTGTCGGGCGAAGGCTGGACCAGCGAACCACCGGCCGGGTCCGGCGCCGTCAGAGAGCGCTGGGAGTCGCTGGCCGCCTTGGTGAACCTCGCGCAGGACTTCGCGGCCGCCCGCCCCGGGGCCACGCTCAACGACCTCGTGGCCGAACTCGACGAGCGGGCCGGCGCCCAGCACGCCCCGACCGTCGAGGGCGTCACCCTGGCCTCCCTGCACTCCGCGAAGGGCCTGGAGTGGGACGCCGTCTTCCTGGTCGGGGTCGCCGAGGGCATGATGCCGATCACCTACGCCAAGACCGACGAGCAGATCGAGGAGGAGCGCCGGCTCCTCTATGTCGGCGTCACCCGCGCCCGCGAGCGCCTCCATGTCTCCTGGTCGCTCTCCCGCTCGCCCGGCGGCCGCCCCAACCGCCGCCCCAGCCGCTTCCTCGACGGACTGCGCCCCGGCTCCACCGCCACCGCGGGGCGGGCCGCCGCGGGCGGTCCCGGCGGTGTGGAGCGCGGCTTCACCAGCCCCGCGGGCGAGGTCCCGAGACGCACCCGGCGCACCCCGGCGCGCTGCCGGGTCTGCGGGCGCACGCTCACCGACGCGGGCGAGATGAAGCTGATGCGTTGCGAGGACTGTCCCTCCGACATGGACGAGGGGCTCTACGAGCGACTGCGCGAGTGGCGGGCCGTGCAGGCGGAGCGCAGCGGACAGCCCGCGTTCTGCGTCTTCACGGACAAGACCCTGATGGCGATCGCCGAGGCCGTCCCCGACGACGAGCACGAACTGACCCGGATCCCGGGCGTCGGCATGCGCAAGCTCAACCGTTACGGAGCCGATGTGCTGGCCATCTGCGCAGGCCAGGAGGTTGCGCAGGAAGAAGACGAGGACTGATCCCAACTCGTCGAAAAAATAGTTTGCGCATGCCCCGGGAATCCCCATAGGTTCTTAGCCACGGGGACGGAGGCCTTCTCGGAGGCCCCGATTCCGTGTTCTACTTGCATATCCGTCGGACAGCGGCTCGCGCCGCAGTCCCCCTAGACGCCGAGAGGAGGCGATTGAAGTGATCAGCATCAACAGCACCAAGGCCATCAGCACCGCCAAAATGACCGATCGCTCGGTCGTCTCCACGTGCATGCTCGGCGTTTCGAACCTGGGCACTGGTCTGTCCGGCATCTCTGCCGTGCGTCCGGCGTCCTCCCTGTCTCTCGCGGTCCTTCCCGTCCGTGAGCGCAATGAGCGACCGACCAAGGCACTGGAAGCAGTAGTGGCACAGGCGCACGCCTATGCCTTTGCGGCTGCCGGTGCCGGATTCCGGAAGCTGACGACGCAGCACCACCAGATGTGGGCCTTCCGTGGGCCAGAACCCTGGAGTGATCCAGCCTGATCGACTCAGGCCGGCGCCTTCAGGGCCGCGGAACCCCATCCGGGATCCGCGGCCCTTCTGTTTTCCCCGAACGGGGACAGCGGAGCGAAGGGGCCTCGGGACAAGAAAAGAACCCGGTACCAAGCCGACTACCGGTCCCACAGGGCCGGACCGACCAGACGAGGAAGACGAACCGTGCAACTCGAAGCGCACGCCCCGTCCGTACCGCCTTCCGCAACGCTCCCCCCGCCCGGTTCCACGGAGGACTCCACCTTGATCCCCCTCACTGCGCTCACCGCGCTCGACGACGCCATCGAGAACCTCGGCGTACCCGTCCCCTGCCGTTCCTACGACCCGGAGGTCTTCTTCGCCGAGTCGCCGGCGGACGTCGAGTACGCCAAGTCCCTCTGCCGTACCTGCCCGCTGATGGAGGCCTGCCTCGCCGGCGCCAAGGAGCGGCGTGAGCCCTGGGGCGTCTGGGGTGGCGAGCTGTTCGTCCAGGGTGTCGTCGTAGCCCGGAAGCGGCCCCGTGGTCGCCCGCGCAAGAACCCGGTCACGGCATGAACACCATCGTTGGAACGATCGACCGCCCCCTCACGAACGACCCCAAGAAGCAGGCCCCGATGAAGCCGTCCACCAGCGAGCCCGCAGGCTCCGCGATCCCAGACTTCACCACCACCGGCGCGATCGACTCGCGTCAGAACAGGACCCGAGAGATGCAACTCATCCCAGAAGCCCTGGCTCGTGCGCATATGCGCGACCGGCTGCACGAGGCCGAGCAGGAACGCAGGGCGATCCGCCTCGCGACCGCTCGCCGGATGCAGCGCCGGGCGGAGCGCGCCTCGCTGCGTGCCCGTCGCGCGCTCGCCATGGCCGTCATGCAGTAACACGACCCGGTAGTTCCCCGCGGGGGTCGGTCCGTCGCAACGGACCGGCCCCCGCGGTGCGTTCCGCGCGCCGAACGGGTCGGCCCGGCGTTATCGTCGGCGCGTGACGACTCCTTCCGGAGACAGCGACGACGGCGGCTTCCCGAGCGAGGACGCCGAGGCGGAGGCGCGGCCTCTCGTGTGCGCCCGCTGCGGACGACGGGCCGGGGGACCCGAGCCCACCTGGACCCTTTCTGTGGAGAACGGCGTCCGGCAGTACGTCTGCGACACCTGCTCCCGGGAGCACCTCAGGGCGATCGAGGGGCGGCTCGACTCGGCCTGGTGGTAGACCGCGTCGCGTCACGCCTCTGCGGCCGACTCGTCCTCCCCGCCGTCGTCCTCCGGCAGGAACCCCGGCAGCCACTCCTCCAGTTCCTCGCGCAACCGGACCGCGGCGCCCAGCTGGCACAGGACGCCGATGGTGCTCAGGGTCACCCGGTGGATCAGCAGGTACGCCGGCGGAAGGTTGAGCTGTTTGCCCAGTTGGTGCGCGGGGGAGCGCGGGTCGGCGATCCGGGCGGCCTGACTGCGCATCCAGCTCCGGGTGAAGGTGAACTCGTCGACCACCGCCGGTTCGATGATCGGCAGGAGGTAGTCGAGGACGGCGTCCGGGTCCAGCTCTATCGAGTCCTTGACGAAGCCCTCGGTGCGCAGCAGTTCGTAGACCGCCTCGGCGTCGCCCTCCAGTGTCATGCGCAGTGAGTCGCCGATGGTCTCCGGCAGCCCGCCGGGGAGCCGGTCGACGGTGCCGAAGTCCAGGACGCCCAGGCGCCAGTCCTCCTCGCCGTCGGGTCCGCCGGGCAGGAGACGGAAGTTGCCGGGGTGCGGGTCGGCGTGCAGCAGGCCGGTGCGGGCGGGGCCGGAGAAGAGGAAGCGGGCCAGCAACTGGCCGGCGCGGTCGCGCTGCTCCTGGGTGCCGTCGGCGATCACCTCGGACAGGGGGACGCCGTCGATCCACTCCGTGACCAGGACCTGTTCGCCCTGGTGGACCACCGCCGGCACCACGACGTCCGGGTCGTCCGCGAACTCCTCGGCGTGGGCCTGCTGGGCCTGGGCCTCCAGACCGTAGTCGAGTTCCTCCGAGACCCGGTCGCGCAGCTCGTTGATGAGCGGCTTGATGTCGATGCCGGGTACCAGGGGCCCCAACAGGCGGGCGAAGCGCCCCAGTTGGTTCAGGTCGGAGAGCAGGGCCTCACCGGCCCCCGGGTACTGGACCTTGACCGCGACCTCACGTCCGTCGTGCCAGACGGCCCGGTGCACCTGGCCGATGGAGGCCGCCGCGGAGGGCTTGTCGTCGAACTCGGCGAACAGCTGCCGCCAGTCCTCGCCCAGCCGCTCCTCCAGCACCGTGTGCACGGTGCGGGTGGGCATCGGGGGCGCCGCCTCCTGGAGCTTCGTCAGGGCCGCCCGGTAGGGTCCTGCGACCTCCTCGGGCAGCGCCGACTCGAAGACGGACAGGGCCTGCCCGAACTTCATCGCACCGCCCTTGAGCTCCCCGAGCACCTTGAAGAGCTGATCGGCGGTGCGCTGTTGCAGTTCGCGGCCGACGATCTCCGCGGACTCGCCCACGATCCGCTTGCCGAGTCCCCAGGTGGCCCGCCCGGCGAAGCCGAGCGGGAGCGCGGCGAGTTTGGCGGTCCGGGTGACCGCCTTCCGGGGAAGATCAGACATGCGCCCTCCAGGTCCCAGCAGGCCGTGGTGCGGTTGCCTTGCGGCACGACTCCTCCGACGACCCTTGCACTGCCATTGTCTCGTGTGCAGCCTCCTCCTTGGAGGTGTGTTCTCCCTTACCTTTCTCCGCGGCCCCGCACGGGCATGCCGCATGCGGCCACACCGGCCGTGCGTGCCAGTTCAGGCCGGGCAGCGAGACCTCCCAGCGGGCACCGGCGCTCGACGGGACCCGGCCGTCCAGGAAGGCGAGGGCGTGCGCGGCCGCCAGCCCCGCGACGGTGGTGGCCAGCGCCAGGTCGCAGGGGCGGGCCGACCGGGGCCCGCTGCCCGAGCGCCACTGGGCCACCAGTCGCGGCCAGACCTCGTCCCGGTCGGTCCGCGTCTCGTGCAGACAGCCCGCACAGCCCGTCTCGCCCGGAAGGACGAAGGGGCCGACCACCCCGGTCGCCTCGACCACACCCGCGTACAGATGCGGTGTCCCGGACCGGACCAGGGGTTCGGCCACCGCCATGGCGGGAGCGTGCACGTCGACGTCGTCGCGCGGGGCGAGGACCACCAGGGAGAAACCGGGGTCCTCCCCTCCTGCCGCGGTCCGGGAGGCGCGGCGCGGCGGGCGGCCGGGAGCCGCCGCGGACACCGCCCGGCGTGCGGCCGTGTCCCTGCGCTCGCCGACGGAGGCGGCGGGCAGCCCGCCCGGCGCCACGTCCCCCGGCTCGACCCGGCCCCAGTCCCGCACGTCCACCTCTCCCACGCCGGCGCCCGAGAGCAGTGCGGCCAGCACCGCGCCCACCCGGCCGGCGCCTCTGACCTGCACACGCAGTGAGCGGCGGGCGGACAGGAGGCTGATCGCGTCATCCGGTCCTGACGTGGTCAGGGAGAGGGACGCCAGGTCGGGCGCCAGCCGGTCCATGACCTCCTTCTTCCCGCGCAGCGCGTCCGCGGCCGGTCCGCCGCCCTTCGCGTCCTCCACGAGCCCGGCCCGGGCGAGCCGGTCCACGAGCGCGTCGACATGACCCTCGGGAAGATCCATTCCGCGTGCCTCCTCCCGCAGCAGCGCGAGGCCGCGCGTGCCGTTGAGCAGATCCAGGAAGTCGCCCGTCGCCTGGTCCATCGGGCCCAGCGTCATCGCGTGCGCCGGGGTCATCCCGAACTGCACCGTGTTCAGATCGCGCCAGCCGCGCCGCAGCGCGGGCTTCATCCGCGGAACCATGGCGTGTGCCGGCGGAACCACTGCTTCCATGACAGGCCCCCGTAGCCCTCGTAGAACATCCCCGTCCGCCACCCGAATCCGGCGACGGTCCGCCACCGGAACCAGCCGACGGTCCGCCGTCGAAGCCCGGCGACGCTCGGCCGCGGTCCCGGCGGCGGTGCCAGCATGCCCCGAGCCGGACATCACGTGCCGAAAGTTGTCCACAGGTGAGGGCTGTTCGTCGTACAAATCAGACGCTTGGAGGGGGATCGGAACCGAACCGTCCCGGAGTCGGGACTTCCCCCGTGTGCAGCGGGTAACGTCAGGGCGTGCCCGCCGATCCACTGCACAGCGCCGGAACGCCACAGCGCAGCACGACGAGCCAGCCGCCGAGCGGCTCGGGGGCGAGCGCGATCGAGGTACGCAGGAGCAGCCGCCGACGCCGGACGGTCTCCGCGTACCGCGAGGGCGATCGCACCGTCGTGCTCATCCCTGCCCGGATGTCCGAGGCCGAGGAGCAGCGCTGGGTCAGCGTCATGCTCGACAAGCTGGCCGCGCAGGAAAGCAAACGGGTGCTCGGGGACGCCGAGCTGTCCGAGCGGGCGCAGCGGCTGTCGGCGCAGTACTTCGACGGCCGGGCCCGGCCCGCCTCGGTGCGCTGGGTCACCAACCAGAACACGCGCTGGGGCTCCTGCACCCCGTCCGAGGGCAGCATCCGGCTGTCGCACCGGCTCCAGGGGATGCCGGAGTACGTCGTCGACTACGTCCTGCTCCACGAGCTGGCGCATCTGCTCGTACCCGGTCACGGGCCCCGGTTCTGGCGGCTGCTGGAGGCGTATCCGCGCACCGAGCGGGCCAAGGGCTATCTCGAGGGCGTGGTGGCCGCCGACCGGTTGCCGCACCTGCCGCCCGGGCGCGGAGAGTGACGGTCGACCCGAACGGGTTTTTGTACCGGATCCGTACCGGCTTGAGCCGGTGTCCGAATTTGCCGTTAGCCTGTCGCGACGCACTCGCATTCGGGATGGGGGACGGTCGTAACGCATGGCCAGGGAATTCCAGCGCGGCCACAAGGCCAAGATCAGTGACCTGACCGCGGGCACGGATCTGTACGTAGGTGTACAGATCTCCGGCCCCGGACTGACCTTCGACATCAGCTGCTTCGGCCTCGACGCCGACGAACGGCTCTCCGACGACCGGTACTTCATCTTCTTCAACCAGCCCAAGTCCCCCGAGGACTCCATCCAGCTCCTGGGGGCGCAGTCGGGCGACACGGAGTCGTTCCGGGTCACTCTCGACCAGATTCCGTCGCAGATCCAGAAGTTGTCGTTCACGGCGACGATCGACGGCGACGGCCAGATGTCGCAGATCGCTCCCGGCTACCTCCGGATCGTCGCCGGCGGCGAGGAAGTCGCCCGGTACTCGTTCGACGGCAGCGAGTTCTCCACCGAGCGCGCCCTGATGGTGGGCGACCTCTACCTGAAGGACGTCTGGCGGTTCGCCGCGGTCGGCCAGGGCTTCGACGGCGGTCTGGAGGCGCTGCTGAAGAACTTCGGCGGCGAGGTCGCCGAGGAGGAGTCCGCTCCCGAGCCCGCGCCCGAGCCCGGTATCCCGGCGCAGTCCCAGGCGCCTGCCTTCGCGCCGCCCCCGCAGGCCGTCCCGCCCGCGCCCGCGCCCGCGCCGTCGTTCGGCGCGCCCCCGGCGCCCGCCCCGGCCCCCACCACCCCCGCCGCTCCGTCGCCCGCGCCCGCCGCTCCGTCGAGCCCGCAGGCCTTCACTCCTCCGGGGCAGACCTTCACGCCACCAGGAGCACCTCCGGCGGGCCAGTACGCCCCTCCGGGAGCACCCGCCGGCCAGTACGCCCCTCCCGGCGCCCCCGCAGGCCAGTTCACCCCTCCCGGCGCCGTCGCCGGTCAGTTCGCGCCCCCCGGCGCGCCCGGTGCCTTCCCCGGCCAGGCGCAGCCCTTCGGCGGCGGGACCCAGCTCGCCCCCGTGCCGCCGGAGGCCAACGTCCGGGTCGTCCTGACGAAGTACGCGGAAGCGCCCGTCGGCGACCGCTGGACCGAGCAGAACGCCAACCTGGTGCGGGCCGCCCTCACCAAGGACACGCCCATCCTCGCCAAGCAGGGCAGCATGGTCGCCTACCAGGGCGACATCGACTTCGCCCACAAGGGCTCGGGAGTGCTCGGCAAGCTCACCGGAGCGCTCACCGGCCAGGGCATGTCCCTGATGCGCTGCACCGGCAACGGAGAGGTGTTCCTCGCCGACGAGGCCAGCCGCGTCTTCGTGATCCGCCTCCAGGGCGAGCAGCTCTACACCAGCGCCCAGGGCGTGCTCGCCTTCGACGAGACCCTGGAGACCGAGGTCCGCCGCATCGAGGGTGCGGGACTGCCCGGCGGAGGCTTCTTCAGCATGCTCTTCTCCGGGACCGGAGCCGTCGTCGTCAAGACCCGCGGTGTGCCCGTCGTCCTGCCCGTCGGTCCGGCCACCTATGTCGACGGCAACGCCGTCATCGCCTGGTCGGCCGGTGCGCAGGCGGTCACCACGACCTCGCTCAGGCTGCGCCGCTCCGGGTACGCCCGGCAGACCACCGAGGCCGTGAACCTCCAGTTCCGCGGCGCCCCCGGAAACTTCGTCGTCGTACAGCCCTTCGAGGTGTGAGGCCATGGACACCCAGACTCTGAGTGCGCACCGCGCCGCCGCGACCGGCGTCCGCATGAGTGTGCACAGCTCCAAGACGCTCAAGGTCACCATGGTCACCGGCCACGACCTGATCGCCAAGGCCGGCTCGATGATCGCCTACGACGGCTATGTGCAGTTCGACGCGGCGCCCGCGAGCCTGCGCCGCTCGGCGGAGGAGATGGTCACCGGAGAGGGCGGCCGGCTGATGCTGGCCCGCGGCGACGGCGACCTGTACCTCGCCGACTACGGCGGCGACATCCTCGTCCTGCACCTCAACGGCGAGGCGCTGTCCGTGAACGGCGCCACCCTGCTGGCCTGCGACGCCTCCCTGGAACTGGCCATCGAGCCGGTCAAGGGACTCGCCAAGCTGTCCGGCTCCGGTCTGACCAACCTGGTCGTCAAGGGCACCGGCTGGGTCGCCCTGGTCAGCCGGGGCATCCCGATGGCCCTGGACTGCGCCGAACGCGAGACGTACGTCGACCCGGACGCCCTCGTCGCCTGGACGGCCGGTCTGGAGATGAAGGCCCGCCGCACCATCAAGGCGAGTGCCCTCATCGGCCGCGGCAGCGGCGAGGCCTTCCAGATCGGCTTCAAGGGGCAGGGCTTCGTCGTCGTCCAGCCGAGCGAGGACACCGGCGACCGATTCAAGATCCGGGGCTGAGGGGAGCACCAGGCACATCATGCACAGCACACTCTTCGCACACGTCCCGGTCGAGTCGACCGGCCGCTACACGCTTCAGAACCCGCAGCTCCTGAAGACCGACGTCACCCAGGGCAGCAGTCCCGTCCTCGCCCGGCAGGGCGCCATGGTGGCCTTCGAGGGGCAGGTCGAGTTCGACAGCCAGTACCGCAACCGCAGCTGGCGCAACGTCGAGCGGATGACCGGTGAGCGCCTCGAACTCATGCGCTGCAAGGGCAACGGCATCGTCTACCTGGCCAACCTCGCCCAGCACCTGCACATCATGGAGGTCGGCAGCGGCATCACCGTCGACAGCTCCTATGTGCTCGCCTTCGACGGCTCCCTCGGCGTCGGCATCGTCGCCGTGGACAGCGCCGTCGAGGTGGCGGCCGCGGGCGCCTACAACCTGGAGCTGTCCGGCTCCGGGCAGGTCGTCCTGATGACCTCGGGCGAGCCGCTGGTGCTTGAGGTCGGCCCGGACAAGAACGTCTGCGTCGACTCCGACGCCGTCATCGCCTGGTCCACGTCCCTGCGCACCCAGCTCCAGGCACCCACCTCCACCTCCGGAGTGTGGCGCCGCCGCGGCACCACCGGCGAGGGCTGGGAGATGCACTTCGGCGGCACCGGCCACGTCCTGGTCCAGCCGAGTGAGCTCCTGCCGCCGCAGGGCATGCGCAACGGCGGGGTGCTCGGCCAGTTCGGCATGCGCGGCAACTCCCTCGGGGGCAGCAACAGCTAGGCACGGGGGCAGCAACAGCTAGACATGGGTAAGGGGCGCCCGGCAATACCGGGCGCCCCTTACCCATGCGCCAAGAAGGCGCTCACAGCCTCGCGCGGGTCGCTTCCAGCAGGCGTACGACGGACTCGTCCGCCACGCCCGCCACCTCGTCGTAGGCGAACCACCGCACGTCGAGGGACTCCTCGCTGATCGTCTCCACGGCTCCGGCCGGGGCGAGAGCCGCGTACTGGACGTCGAAGTGGCAGTTGCAGGGCGCCGGAATGGGGTGCCGGTCCAGGCGGACCGGGCCGCCGGGCAGCAGGGTCAGACCGGCGACCCCCGACTCCTCCGTCGCCTCGCGCAGGGCCGCCGCCTCCAGGGAGGTGTCGGCCGGCTCGCAGTGGCCGCCCATCTGGAGCCACATCCGCAACTTCTTGTGAAGGGTGAGCAGGACCTGTCCGCGTGACGGGTCGATCACCAGTGCGCTCGCCGTGACGTGCCCCGCCCGGCAGGCCTTCCACACGCCGTCCGGGTGGGCCGCGAGATGGTCCAGGTAGGCCTGGCGCAGCTCCTCCTGGCCCTCGTACCCCTTGATCACGAGGACCGCGTCGTCATGGAGGCTCACTCGGTGTCGTCGTCCTTCTTCAGGTCCGGCTTCCCGTCGGTGCCGTCGGAGCCGCTGCCCGTCTCGCCGAGCATCTTCTCCAGCTCGGAGAAGTCCAGCTGCTCGCGGTGCACGAAGCCGTCCGGGTCGTCCAGGTCGGAGGCGGTCGGCAGCATGTCCGGGTGGGCCCACAGGCCGTCACGGCCGTCGACACCGCGCGCGTCCGTGAGCGAGGCCCACAGGCGGGAGGCGTCCCGCAGACGGCGGGGGCGCAGCTCCAGGCCGATCAGCGTGGCGAAGGTCTGCTCGGCCGGGCCGCCCGAGGCACGCCGGCGGCGCAGGGTCTCGCGCAGCGCGTCGGCGGACGACAGACGCGGCTTCGCGGCCGCGTGGACCACCGCGTCCACCCAGCCCTCCACCAGCGCCAGAGCCGTCTCCAGACGGGCCAGGGCGGCCTTCTGCTCCGGGGTGTCCTCCGGCTGGAACATGCCCTGCTGGAGGGCGTCCTGGAGCTGCTCGGGGTTCTGCGGGTCGAACTGGCCGACCACGTCCTCCAGCTTGGCGGTGTCGACCTTGATCCCGCGCGCGTAGCCGTCGACCGCGCCGTACAGGTGCGAGCGCAGCCACGGCACGTGCGCGAAGAGGCGCTGGTGGGCGGCCTCGCGCAGGGCGAGATACAGCCGCACCTCGTCCTTGGGGACACCGAGGTCCTTGCCGAACGCCTCGATGTTGGCCGGGAGCAGCGCGGCCTTGCCGGCCGGGCCCAGCGGCAGGCCGATGTCGGTGGAGCCGACGACCTCACCCGCGAGCACCCCGACGGCCTGTCCGATCTGGGTGCCGAACATGGCGCCGCCCATCGAGCGCATCATGCCGATCAGCGGGCCCGCCATGGCCTGCATCTCCTCCGGCAGGACATCGCCCATCGCGGTGCCGACCCGCTCGGCCACCGGGTCGACGAGCTCCTTCCACGCGGGCAGGGTCGCCTCGACCCACTCCGCGCGGGACCACGCCACCGCGGAGCCCGCGCCGGACGGCAGGGACGTCGCGTCGTCGAGCCACAGGTCGGCCAGGCGGACGGCCTCCTGGACCGCGGTGCGCTCGGCGGGGCCCACGCTCGCGTCCTTGGTGCCGTCCGCGGTGCCCTGGGACACCGTCTGGCGGGCGATCTGCTTGGCCATGTCCCAGTTCACCGGGCCGCCCTCGTACGAGAGCATTTGCCCCAGCTGCTGGAAGGCGGCGCCCAGGTCGGTGGGGTTCAGCGATCCGAACATGGCAGCGAGCGGATTGTCCGCACCGGGGCCGCCAAAGCCTCCGGCGCCGGGCAGGCCGCCGAAACCGAACGGGTTGTTCGGTCCCTGACCACCGCCGCTCTGCTGGTCCTTCTTCTTGCCCTCGTCGCCGTCGTCCGGCTCCTCCGGCGGAAGGCCGAATCCGAATGGGGTGTCACTCACGGGATTCCTCGGCTGGTAAGGCCACCGGTTGCCCCGGTGGCGCGGCTGCCCGATAACACCCCCCAGCGTAGACACCGCGGGCCGTGAGGGCCTCGGTGCTCCGCCGACTCTCCGCCTGCGGCAGGATGGATGCCACCTGGTACGTACGCGTCACTCGCGTTCCTACTGAAGACAACCGCTGGAGACGCCCGGTGAGTTCCCCTGATCCGCAGGTTCGCGCAGCGCGAAACCAGTCAACCAATCCCGCCGCGCGCGGGCCAGTCGTCGCGGTCACCGGTGCCGCGTCCGGCGTAGGAGCACTGCTCGTCGAGCGGCTCGCCGCCTCGGAGGAGATCAAGCAGGTCATCGCGCTGGACGAGCGGCGCGGCGAGTGCGCGGCGGCGCAGTGGCACATCCTGGACGTGCGGGACCCGGCCATCGCGGACAAGCTCCGCGGGGCCGACGTCGTGGTGCATCTGGCCCTCGACCTCGATCTGGAGACGGACCCCGCCGCGCGCACGGCCTACAACGTCCGGGGGACCCAGACCGTGCTGACCGCGGCCGCGGCCGCGGGCGTGCACCGGGTCGTGCTGTGCACCTCCGCGATGGTCTACGGCGCGCTGCCGGACAACGAGCTGCCCCTGTCGGAGGACGCCGAGCTGCGGGCCACCGCCGAGGCCACCGGCGTCGGCGACCTGCTGGAGATCGAGCGGCTCGCGCGGCGGGCCCCCAGGGCGCACCCCGGGCTCAACGTCACCGTCGTACGGCCCGCCGTACTGGTGGGCGGGGGCACCGACACGGCCCTGACCCGGTACTTCGAGTCGCCCCGGCTGCTGGTGGTGGCCGGGTCCCGGCCCGCCTGGCAGTTCTGCCACGTCGAGGACCTGTGCGCCGCTCTGGAGCACGCCGTCCTGGAGAAGGTCGACGGGGAGCTCGCCGTGGGCTGTGACGGGTGGCTGGAGCAGGAGGAGATCGAGGAGCTCAGCGGGATCCGCCGGATGGAGCTGCCGTCGGCGGTGGCGCTGGGCGCGGCGGCCCGGCTGCACCGGATCGGACTCACGCCGTCCCCCGCCGGGGACCTCGCGTACACCATGTACCCCTGGGTGGTGAGCGGCAGCCGGCTGCACGACGCCGGGTGGCGGCCGCGGTGGACCAACGAGGAGGTGCTCGCGGAGCTCCTGGAGGAGGTCGCCGGGCGGCACACGGTCGCCGGGCGGCGGCTGGGGCGGAAGGACGCGACGGCGGCGGGGGCGGCGGGGGCGACGGTCGCTCTGCTGGGTGCGGCGGCTGTGGTGCGGCGGGCTCGGAAGGCTCGGCGGAGGATCTGAGCGCTTCAGGGAGTGCCGCGGGAGGTCGTCGGGCGGCTGCGGGTCGGTCCTGGCTGGTCGCGCAGTTCCCGCGCCCCTGGGTGGACCACCTGTACGAGTCTCCAACGCCACACGCGCGTGTCCCGGGCAAAAGCTTCATTCCCCGGTGCCCAGGACGTACGGCACGATGGACGTATGGCACCCACCTTCGATCACCCCGGTGAGCAGACCGCCGACGAGCCCATCAAGCTCCTCGCCATTCGCGACACCCCGCTCTCCCTCGACGAGGTCTTCCGGGCCGTGGGGGACGACGCCGCCGGGGGGACCGCGCTGTTCGTCGGGACCGTGCGGAATCACGACGGTGGGGCCGACGTCGACAAGCTCGGGTACTCCTGCCACCCCAGTGCCGAGGCCGAGATGCGAAGGGTCGCGGAGAAGGTCGTCGCCGGGTTCCCGGTGCGGGCGCTCGCGGCTGTGCACCGAGTGGGGGATCTCGGGGTCGGGGACCTCGCCGTCGTCGTCGCCGTTTCCTGCCCGCACCGGGGCGAGGCCTTCGAGGCCTGCCGGAAACTGATCGACGATCTCAAGCACGAGGTGCCGATCTGGAAGCACCAGACGTTTTCTGACGGTACGGAGGAATGGGTCGGCGCCTGCTGAGCCTCCTCACCGGCGCCTGCTGAACCCTTCCTTCACCCCTCCGGTTGCGTAACCGCACCCCTGGCACGAGCGTTGTCAGTGCGGATGGTTAATCTGCTGATCAGTCAGTTTTCCGCGATCGCTCGGCGGTCGCTCGGTCCGGGGTCGGAGGTCGGCATGGGGGCGCTCATCTGGTTGTTGATTCCACTCGTGGCCGCGGTCGCGGCCGGGCTGTGGGGCAGCTGGGCCAACCGCACCCGCAAGGTCCGCAGCGACGGGCCCGAGCTCGACGGATACGCCCGTTTCCGCGCCGCCATGGAGAAGTCCCACTCCGGTACCTGACCTCGGTCGAGTACGGCGCCCTGACGAGGGTCCGACAGACACGTCCCGTACTGTCGTGCCATGCCACGCCGCACCGCGACGATGCTCGCCTCCACCCTGATGCTGATCGCGCTTCTCTGCGCGGGAGTCTTCATCAAAGTGCCCTACTCCGAGCTGTCACCGGGCCCCACGGTGAACACCCTCGGGGACCACGGCGGCGAGCCGGTGCTCCAGATCTCCGGACGCAAGACGTATCCGACGAGCGGTCACCTGAACATGACCACGGTCCGGGTCACCAGCGCCGACTTCAGGATGAACCTGGTCGAGGCCGTCTACGGCTGGCTCGCGCACGACGCCAAGATCGTCCCGCACGACACGCTCTACCCGGACGGCAAGACCGAGGAGCAGTCGACCCAGGAGAACGCCGAGGAGTTCAGCCAGTCCCAGGAGAGCGCCAAGGTCGCCGCCCTGAAGGAGCTGCACGTCCCCGTGCAGTCCTGGGTGATCGTCTCGACCGTCGTCAAGGACTCCCCGGCCGAGGGCCGGCTGCACGCCGGTGACGTGATCAAGGACGTCGACGGGACGGCGGTGAAGGCGCCGGACGACGTCGCCAAGCTGGTGACCAGGCACAAGCCGGGCGAGAAGGTCGTCTTCACGATCGTGCCCGCCAAGGAACAGGCCGCCGCCGAGAAGGCGAACAAGCCGGCGACGAAGACCGAGAAGATCACCATCACCACCAGGACGTCCGACGACGAGGGCGCCAAGCGGGCCATCGTCGGGATCGCCGCCGGGACCGACCACACCTTCCCGTTCACCATCGACATCAAGCTCGCCGACGTCGGCGGCCCGAGCGCCGGCCTGATGTTCGCGCTCGGCATCTACGACAAGCTCACCCCGGGCAGTCTCACCGGCGGCAAGTTCGTCGCGGGCACCGGCACGATCGACGACGACGGCAAGGTCGGCCCGATCGGCGGCATCGAGATGAAGACGGTCGGCGCGCGCGACAAGGGCGCCCAGTACTTCCTGACGCCCGCCGACAACTGCGCGGCCGCCGCCAAGGACACCCCGAGCGGACTCACCCTGATCAAGGTGAGCACCATCGACGACGCCCTCGGCGCGCTCAAGGACCTCCGCGAGGGCAAGACGTCCGACCTGCCGAAGTGCACGAAGAGCTAGCCGCGCGGGCTACTCCTCGAACGTCGCCGACAACGCCTCCGCGAGACCAGGGACCAGGTCGCCGCCCGTGAGGACCTCCGTGGGGGAGTCCTTCTCGCGCAGCCGCAGCGCCGAGTCGCGGGTGCCGTCGCGCAGCACCCCGACCGTCATACGGACCTCCTGGCGGTCCGGGTGCTCGGCGACCCACTTCGCCAGCCTGGCCTCGCTCAGCCCCTGCGGGACGGACGCCTCGGCGGACGGCGGCAGCATCAGGCGCTCCACGGTGAGCGCGCAGCCGACGACCGCGTCGGGCCAGGCGATGGTGCCGAGGAACTCGTCGAGGGGCTTGCCCGCGGGAATCTCCTCCTGCTCGACGGGGGTCAGAGCCGCGGACTCCTGCCCGCCCTCCTGACCGAGCTGGCTCGCGAGAGCGGGTTCCTGGGCGCGCAGCCGGGCGGTGTCGACGAGGGCGAAGAGGCGAGCGGGCTGGTCCCAGCCGAGGCCGGAGGCGTACTCGTCGATCTCGAGCACGGCCCTGGTGAGCGGGCTCGCCGCCATGGGGGTGTTGGACATGGTCACAATCCTGCCTCGTTCATCACCGGAATCGGGAACCGAGTAAACGGTGAGTAAGTTGCATAGGTGTGGGCCCGCGATCACGGGGGGCCACCCAGGGCCCGCGAACCCGGGGGTCTGAAGGAACGACAGCGAACTTCGAGGTGCGCACCTTGGCTTTCCAGATGCCGGACCGCGGCGGAGGCCCGACAGGGCCGCGGATGAGAGTGGGCCGCCCGTCCCGGCGTGCCAGGACCCTGCTCATGACGCTGGGCGTCCTTGCCGTCCTCGGCATGGCGTTCACCATGTTCGCGGGTTTCTGGACGGACTGGCTCTGGTACCGCTCGGTCGACTACTCGTCCGTGTTCACCACCACCCTGTGGACCAAGATCGGGCTGTTCTTCGTCTTCGGCGTGCTGATGGCCCTCGCGGTCGGCCTCAACATCTGGCTGGCGCACCGGCTCCGCCCGCCGCTGAGCGCCATGTCCATGGAGCAGCAGAACCTCGACCGCTACCGGATGGGCATCGCGCCGTACAAGAAGTGGCTGCTGCTCGGCATCGTCTCCCTGGTGGGCCTGATCGCGGGCGCCTCGGCGGCCGGCCAGTGGCGGACCTGGCTGATGTGGGTCAACGGCGTCTCCTTCGGCCAGAAGGACCCGCAGTTCCACCTCGACATCTCCTTCTACACCTTCGACCTGCCCTGGTACCGGTTCCTGCTCGGCTTCGGGTTCGCCGCCACGATCCTCTCCGTGATCGCCGCGGCCCTGACCCACTACCTCTACGGCGGCCTCAGGATCACCTCGCCGGGCGCGCGGGCCACGGCCGCGGCCACCGGACACCTCTCGGTGCTGCTCGGCGTCTTCGTCACCCTGAAGGCGGTCGCCTACTGGCTCGACCGGTACGGCCTCGCGGTCAAGTCCAGTGACTTCAAGGCCACCGACAGCTGGACCGGCCTGCGGTACGTCGACGCCAACGCCTATCTGCCGGCGAAGACCATCCTGTTCTGCATCGCCGTCATCTGCGCCCTGCTGTTCTTCGCCACGCTGTGGCGGCGCACCTGGCAGCTGCCCGTGATCGGCTTCGGCCTGATGGTGCTCTCGGCGATCCTCATCGGCGGCCTGTACCCGGCGATCGTCCAGAAGTTCCAGGTCCAGCCCAACGAGCAGGCCAAGGAAGCCCCGTACGTCGAGAAGAACCTCAAGGCGACGCGCGAGGCGTACGGCATCGACGACGCCTCGGTGACCGAGTACGCGGGCAAGTCCACCACCACGGACAAGACCACGCTGCGCGACGACGTCGACGCCACGGCCAGCATCCGGGTCGTGGACCCCAACGTCGTCTCGCCGACGTTCCAGCAGCTCCAGCAGATGCGCAACTACTACGCGTTCCCGACCAACCTGGACGTCGACCGTTACAGCAAGGACGGCAAGAACGCCGGGGATCAAGACACGGTCATCGGGCTGCGTGAGCTGAACCTCGCGGGCATCCCCAAGAACAACTGGATCAACGACCACTTCCGCTACACCCACGGCTACGGCGTCGTCGCCGCGAAGGGCACCGAGGCCGACGACGAGGGCCGCCCGGTCTTCACCGAGTCCAACCTGCCGTCGCAGGGCGACCTCGGGACGTACCAGCAGCGCGTCTACTACGGCGAGAAGACCACCACCTACTCGATCGTCGGCGGTCCCCAGAAGGAGATCGACTACTCCGACGACGACGGTGAGAAGACCTACAGCTACAAGGCCAAGAGCGGGGTCAACCTCTCCAACCCGGTCAACCGGGCCGCGTACGCGGTGGCGTTCAGCGAGCCGCAGATCCTCTACTCCGGAGCGATCGGCGAGGGCTCGCGGATCCTGTACAACCGCACGCCCAAGCAGCGCGTCGAGGCCGTCGCCCCCTGGCTGACCATCGACGGCGACGCCTATCCGGCCGTGGTGAAGGGCAAGATCCAGTGGATCGTCGACGCGTACACCACGACCAACGGCTACCCGTACTCCTCGCGCACGACCCTCGGTGACACCACGGCCGACTCGCTGACCGCGACCAACAACCAGCGCGCGGTGGTCGCCCAGCAGAACCAGGTCAACTACATCCGCAACTCGGTGAAGGCGACCGTCGACGCGTACACCGGCCAGGTCAAGCTCTACCAGTGGGACACCAAGGACCCGGTCCTCAAGACCTGGATGAAGGCGTTCCCGGGCACGGTGGAGCCGAAGAAGGACATCTCCACCGACCTGATGGCGCATCTGCGGTACCCGCAGGACCTGTTCAAGGTCCAGCGCGAACTGCTGGCCCGCTACCACGTCGAGGACGCGGACACCTTCCTCAGCGGCAGCGAGGTGTGGCAGGTGCCGGACGACCCGACCAACAAGTCGGGCGACGCGGTGCCGCCGTACTACCTGAGCATGAAGATGCCCGACCAGAAGGCGCAGGCGTTCTCGCTCACGACGACGTTCACGCCCAACGGCCGCGACAACCTCAGCGCGTTCATGGCGGTCGACGCCGAGGCGGGCACCAGTGACTACGGCAAGATCAGAATCCTGAAACTGCCGACCAACACCACGGTCAACGGGCCCAAACAGGTGCAGAGCCAGTTCAACTCCGAACAGGACATCGCCGAGACCATCAGCCTCCTCAACAGAGGCGATTCCAATGTGGAGTACGGCAACCTCCTGACGGTGCCGCTCGACGGAGGTCTCCTCTACGTGGAGCCGGTCTACGTACGCGGTGGTGGACTCAAGTACCCGCTGCTGCGCAAGGTGTTGGTGACCTACGGAGGCAACACCGCCTTCGAGGACACCCTCGACCAGGCCCTGAACAAGGTCTTCGGAGCGGACGCCTCGACCACCCCGCCACCGGAGGACGACGGCGGGACCAAACCGCCGCCGACGGCCGGCAACCCGACGGTCCAACAGGCCCTGAACGACGCCCAGAAGGCCTTCGACGCCGGCCAGGAAGCCCTCAAGAAGGGTGACTGGGAGGCGTACGGCCGGGCCCAGGACGACCTCCAGGACGCACTCAAGCGTGCGGAGGACGCCCAGGCCGCGGCGAACAAGAGCGGCGGCAGCAGCGCGAAGCCCAGCAGCAGCCCGAAACCCACTGGCAGTCCGAAACCCAGCGGCAGCCCGAGCCCGAGCGGCAGCCCCGGCGGCTGAGCAGCGCTGGTCAAAAGCCCACCCCCGCGCCGTGATACGGTGAGAACACAACGGCGCGGGGTGGAGCAGCTCGGTAGCTCGCTGGGCTCATAACCCAGAGGTCGCAGGTTCAAATCCTGTCCCCGCTACTGGAATCGAAGGCCCGGATCCTTTTCAGGATCCGGGCCTTCGTGGTGTGCGAACGCATGTGCCGAGGAAACGACGGCCGTGCCGCCGGGGGCAGTTGGCGGGAACTGTGTTTCACTTGTCGTTCTGTGGGCATGTCGACAAAACGCTGAAGTGACCTCACTGGCTGCGGTATACCAGGTGTACCCAGGTTGCAGGTGGTGCGACGATGGACGTTATGGGGGACAAGGCAACTCTGTTCGAGACAGGGCGTTTTGTGCAACCTTCCGGGCGGGACGGGGTCGGGGAGGCGCCTGACGACGCCGCCGAGGAGGTCCGGCAGCGGCTCGCCGCCGAAGCCGGGGACGTCGAGGCGATGAGCGTCCTCGGCGCCCTGCTGCTGCGCCGCGGCGATCTCGACGGAGCCGAGCCCCACCTGCGTGCCGCCACCGCCGCCGGCGACCGGGCCGCCGCCAACAACCTGGGCGTCCTCCTCCACCAGCGCGGCTACGCCGACGACGCGGCCGGCTGGTGGCGGATCGCCGCCGTCGCCGGATCCGCCGCGGCCGCCCACGCGCTGGGCCGCCACCACCGCGAGCGGGGCGACGAGCCCGCCGCCGAGTACTGGCTGCGCCAGTCCGCCGAGCAGGGGCACGCGCTGGGCGCCTACGCCCTCGCCGACCTGCTGGAGCACCGTGGGGACGCGGACGCCGAGCAGTGGATGCGGACCGCCGCCGAGCGGGGCCACCGCGAGGCCGCCTACCGGCTCGCCCGCACCCTCGACCGCCGGCTGGTGCCCGAGGGGGACGTCGGCGAGGACCACGGCGCCGGGGCCGACGCCGAGCAGTGGTACCGCCAGGCCGCCGCGCGCGGACACCGGCGGGCGGCCCTGCACCTCGGGGCCATCCTGGAGCGGCGCGGCGCGCTCAAGGAGGCCGGCCGCTGGTACCTGACCTCCGCGAAGGACGGCGAGGCGCGGGCCGCCTGCGCGCTCGGGTTCCTGCTGCGGGACGCGGGCGACACCGAGAGCGCCGCCGTGTGGTGGCTGCGCGCCGCCCAGGACGGCGACGGCAACGCGGCCAACGCGCTGGGCGCGCTGCACGCCGAGCGCGGCGAGCCGCAGACCGCCGAGCGCTGGTACCGGGCCGCGATGGACGCCGGGGACGACAACGGCGCGTACAACCTCGGGCTGCTCTGCGCCGAGCAGGGCCGGACCGCGCAGGCCGAGCAGTGGTACCGGCGGGCCGCCTACGCGGGGCACCGGGAGGCGGCCAACGCGCTCGCCATCCTGCTGCTCCAGGGCGGCGACACCGCCGGTGCGGAGCCGTGGTTCTCCAAGGCCGCCGAGGCCGGGAGCGTCGACGCCGCGTTCAACCTCGGCATCCTCTTCGCCGGACGGGGCGAGGAGGCCGTCGCGCTGCGCTGGTACGAGCGGGCGGCCGCCGCCGGGCACACCGAGGCGGCGCTCCAGGTCGGCATCGCCAGGCTGCGGGACGGTGACGAGGCCACCGCCGAGCGGCATCTGCGGTGCGCGGCGGGGGGCGGCAGCGCGGAGGCGGCGTACCGGCTCGCCACCGTGCTCGACGCCCGGCGGCCGCCGGTGCCCGCGCACACGCTCGGGGAGCCGGTGCACGAGGAGAAGAGCGAGTGCGAGGAGTGGTACGAGCGGGCGGCCTCGCAGGGGCACCGGCGCGCCCAGGTGCGGGTGGGGATGCTCGCCGCGTCCCGGGGCGATGTCGTCGAGGCGGCCCGGTGGTACCGGGAGGCCGCGGAGGCCGGCTCCCGCAACGGCGCGTTCAACCTGGGGCTGCTGCTCGCCCGCGAGGGGAGTGAGCCGGAGGCCGCCGTGTGGTGGACCCGGGCCGCCGACGCGGGGCACGGGCGGGCGGCGTTGCGGCTGGCCCTCGTCTACGCGCGTCGGGGAGAGCTGGCGGAGGGGCAGCGGTGGGCCGACCGGGCGGTGGCGCTCGGGCCGGCGGAGGTGTCGGAGCGGGCGGCGCGGCTGCGGGACGCTCTGCGGGAAGAACTGTCCGCCTAAGAGGGTGCCGGGTGCGCATGTCTGGCGGCTGCGGGTTCGTTGTGGCTTGTCGCGCCCGCGCGGCGGTAGCCGCACATCGGATGCAGCCCCGCGCCCCTGAGTGGGTGCAGCGAAGCGATTTGCTTCTGGGCTCACCCTTCACGTAACGTTGCATTCATCGACGCGGGGTGGAGCAGCTCGGTAGCTCGCTGGGCTCATAACCCAGAGGTCGCAGGTTCAAATCCTGTCCCCGCTACTGAAGGCCGAGGGCCGGAATCCGAAAGGGTTCCGGCCCTCGGTTTGTTGACCTGTCGGTTTGTTGTCCCGTGGGCAGCACGAAGCCCCGGAGTCCTGGAAGGACGCCGGGGCTCAGGTACGGGGTGCTAGGCCGCCGCGCAGTTCGGGCACACGCCGCGGTACGTCACCTCGACGTCCGAGACGGTGAAGCCGAAGCGCTCGGAGTCGGGCAGGTCGGCCATCGGGTTGCCCGTGGGGTGGACGTCCCGGATGGCGCCGCACTGGGCGCAGACCAGGTGGTGGTGCGGCCGGTGCGCGTTGGGGTCGTACCTCTTGGCGCGCTTGTCGGTCGCGACCTCGAGCACCTCGCCGAGGGTGACCAGCTCGCCCAGAGTGTTGTAGACGGTCGCCCGGGAGATCTCGGGCAGCTTGGCCACGGCGCGCGCGTGGACCTCGTCGGCCGTCAGATGGACGTGATCGCCGTCGAGGACCTCGGCCACGACGCGCCGCTGCGCGGTCATCCGCCATCCGCGGCCGCGCAGTCGTTCCAGTAGGTCGCTCATGTGCACCAGCCTAACAGCTGGAGACCAGAATCCGAACGGGTGTGAGATTGGATGGCTGCTCGAATTGGACTGAGTCCAGTGTGACTCTTCTGATGTGGCTCTCTGGTGTGGCTCTAGCGGGGTGAGCCGGTCGCGGCCGGTACGCGCTGCCGCGCCGGTGCCCAGCAGCGGATGATGTCGCGGACCGAGACGATGCCCACGGGCTCGCCGCGGTCCAGCACGATGAGGTGGCGGAAGCCGCCGTGCGCCATCGCCTGCGCGGCCTCCTCCAGTGTCCAGGTCGGGGTGGCGAAGACGACGTCGGTGGTGGTGTGGGCGTGGACGTGCTCCGCGTCCGGGCTCTGGCCCAGACCCACGGAGTTGAGGAGGTCGCGCTCGGTCAGAATGCCGGTGCCGGTGCCGTCGGGATCGAGGACCACGGCCGCGCCCACCCGGCGGGCGGACATCAGGGCGGCGGCCTGGCGGAGGGTGTGGGCGGGGCCGATGGTCAGGACCACCGTGCTCATGGCGTCGCGGACGAGCATGGGTTCTCGGTCACCTCCTGGTGGGCCACTGAGAAAGTTCAGTGGTTCACAAGTTCACAAACGAGGGTTCCCTCAGAGTCCCAGGTAAAGCGGGGGTCAACAAGAGGGCGCGCGTCGCCAATTGAGGGCGTGCGCGCTCAGATGTGGCTTCTTAATAGCGCTCGTTGAGGTAACCCAGCAGCTCGTCGTGGAGCAGGCCGTTGGAGGCGGCGGCGTTGCCGCTGTGCGGGCCGGGGCGGCCGTCGAGGCCGGTGAAGGTGCCGCCGGCCTCGGTGACGACGATCGCGTTCGCCGCCATGTCCCACAGGGACAGCTCCGGCTCGGCGCAGATGTCGATCGAGCCCTCGGCGACCATCATGTACGGCCAGAAGTCGCCGTACGCGCGCGTGCGCCAGACCTCGCGGGTCAGGTCCAGGAACCCGCCCAGCCGGCCCTGGTCCTCCCAGCCGGTGAGCGAGGAGTACGCGAAGGACGCGTCGGTGAGCTTGCCGACCTTGGAGACGTGCAGGCGGGAGGCGGAGGACAGGCTGCGGCCGGTGAAGGCGCCGTGGCCCTTCGCGGCCCACCAGCGGCGGCCGAGGGCGGGGGCCGAGACCACGCCGACGACGGGCTGGTAGCCGCCCTCCGCCGCCTCCATCAGGGAGATCAGGGTGGCCCACACGGGGACGCCCCGCACGTAGTTCTTGGTGCCGTCGATGGGGTCGATCACCCAGCGGCGGGGGCCGGTGCCCTCCACGCCGTACTCCTCGCCGAGGATCGCGTCCCTCGGGCGGGCCCGCTTGAGGTGGCCGCGGATGAGTTCCTCCGCCGCCTTGTCGGCTTCGCTGACCGGGGTCATGTCCGGTTTCGTCTCGACCTTGAGGTCCATCGCCTTGAAGCGGTCCATGGTGGTCGCGTCGGCCGCGTCGGCGAGGACGTGGGCGAGGCGGAGGTCGTCGAGGTAGTCCGGCATGGGGCGAACGGTATCCGTCCCTGTCGGTACGGGGCCATAGGGGTCGGAGTGTGGACGCCTCCCCTCTGCGCCCCGCGAACCCTTGACAGTGCCCCCGGGCGCGTCAAATCTGGGCGCAGGGCTGCTTGCTCCCTGGGAGGCGATGATGCCTGCTGCGCGGGAATCGCTGCTGGATGCCGCTTACGCGGCGTTGGCGCGTCGGCCGTGGTCCGCCGTGAGGATGGTGGACGTAGCGGTGGTGGCCGGGGTGTCCCGGCAGACGCTGTACAACGAGTTCGGGAGCAAGGAAGGGCTGGCCCGCGCGCTCGTGAGACGAGAGGCCGACGGTTACCTCGTCGGCGTGGAGCGAGCGCTCACCGGGCACGGCGACGCCCGCGAGCGGCTCACGGCGGCCGCCGAGTGGACCACGGTCTCCGCCCGGGAGAACGCGCTGGTACGGGCCATGCTCACCGGCTGCTGGGGTGAACGGCTCCCCTCGCCGACGCTCTCCGCGGTGCCGTCCTCCTCCGCGGTGCCGGCCCAGCGCCGGGCGGACGGGCCGCTGCCGTCGCCCGGTGACTTCGTGGCGCTGGTCCGCGACCGTGCCGTCTCGGTCCTCGCCGGACCCGGCGTGCACAAGGCGGACGTCCCCGAACTCGCCCGCTCCTGCGAACTGGCCGTCCGGCTCGCCCTGTCCTGCGTGGTCGCTCCGCCGGGCGAGGGCGGGGTCGCGGACCTGGTCCGCAGCGCGCTGCAGCGGCAACCGGTCTAGCGCGTGCGTCAGTGCTGCGAGCCCGACAGCTGGAGGCCGATCACGCCGATGATCACCAGGCTGATCGAGACGATCTTCAGCGTCGAGACGAGGTCGTCGAGGAAGATCATCCCGTAGATCGCGGTGCCCGCCGCGCCGATACCGGTCCACACGGCGTAGGCGGGGCCGACGTCCAGCTTCTTCAGTGACAGGGTCAGCAGGCCGAAGCTGCCGAGCGCGAAGATGCAGAACGCGACGGTCGGCCACAGCCGGGTGAACCCGTGGGAGAGCTTCAGACACACGGCGAAACCGGTCTCCAGCAACCCGGCCACCACCACCAGCAGCCACGCCATGTGCTGTCCTCCCGTATGTCCGGCCCGGTGCGAGTATGCACTTACCGAACTCGCGTACACCCAAACAACGCGGAGGTCAGTCGCCCGGGCCCCCGGTCAGTCCCCCTCCGTGCGCTCCCGCGTCGCCAGCAGCCGGCGCAGCGAGTACAGCCGGGCCGGATCGGCGTGGCCCTCGGCCACCCACTCGTCCAGCGCACAGTCCGGCTCGTCGTGGCTGCACGCGCGAGGGCAGTTCTCGGTCCCCGGCTCCAGGTCGGGGAACGCGTGGATCACCCGGGACGGGTCCACGTGGTGCAGCCCGAACGACCGCACGCCCGGGGTGTCGATCACCCAGCCGTCGTCGCCCGCCAGGGGCAGCGCGAGGGCCGAGGTCGTGGTGTGCCGGCCGCGTCCGGTCACCGCGTTCACGTGCCCGGTCAGCCGCCTGCGGTCCTCCGGGACCAGCGCGTTGACGAGGGTCGTCTTGCCCACGCCGGAGTGGCCGACGAACGCCGTGATCTTGCCGTCCAGTTGCTCGCGCACCCGGGCCGCCGCGTCGCCGTTCTCCAGTTCCTCGCGGCTGGTGACCACGTACGGGATGTCCAGGTCGCCGTAGAGCTCCAGGAGCTTGTCCGGCGGGGCGAGGTCCGACTTGGTCATGACCAGGAGCGGGGTGAGGCCGCCGTCGAAGGCCGCCACCAGGCAGCGGTCGATGAGACGGGGGCGGGGCTCCGGGTCGGCGAGGGCGGTGACGATGGCGAGCTGGTCGGCGTTGGCGACGACCACCCGTTCGTAGGGGTCGTCGTCGTCGGCGGTACGGCGCAGGACCGACGTGCGCTCCTCGATACGGACGATCCTGGCGAGGGTGTCCTTCTGGCCGGACAGGTCGCCGACGAGGGCCACCCGGTCGCCGACGATCGCCGCTTTGCGGCCCAGTTCGCGGGCCTTCATCGCCATCACGATCCGGTCGTCGACGAGGACGGTCAGCCGGCCCCGGTCGACGGTCAGGACCATGCCCCAGGAGGCGTCCTCGTGCTTGGGCCGGATGTGCGTGCGCGGCCGGTTCCCCTTGCGGTTGGGACGGCTGCGGATGTCGTCCTCGTCGGTGTGCTTGCCGTAGCGGCGCATCGTCTACGTCCCTACGGCCTGTCGCTCCCGAGCATCCCTGTCCACAGATCCGGGAAGTCCGGCAGGGTCTTGGCCGTCGTCCCGACGTTCTCGATCTGCACTCCCTCGACCGCGAGGCCGATGATCGCGCCGGCGGTGGCCATGCGGTGGTCCTCGTAGGTGTGGAAGATCCCGCCGTGCAGCGGGCGCGGGCGGATGTGCAGTCCGTCGGCCGTCTCGGTGACGTCACCGCCGAGTTCGTTGATCTCCTTGGTGAGCGCGGCCAGCCGGTCCGTCTCGTGCAGACGCAGATGGGACACCCCGCGCAGGGTGGAGGGGGAGTCCGCGAGGGCGGCGACCGCCGCGATGCCCGGGGTCAGCTCGCCGACCTCGCCGAGGTCGACATCGATGCCGTGGATGGCACCCGAACCGGTGAACACCAGGCCGTACTCGGTGAGTTCGCAGGAACCACCCATCTCGGTGAAGATCTCGCGCAGCCGGTCGCCGGGCTGGGTGGTGCGGGCCGGCCAGGCCGGGATCACCACCCGGCCGCCGGTCACCAGGGCGGCCGCCAGGAAGGGCTGGGCATTGGACAGGTCGGGCTCGATGGTCAGGTCCCGGCCCAGCAGGGCGCCCGGCGTGACCCGCCAGACGTTCGGCTCGCCGCCCGACTCCGGGGTGTCCACCTGGGCGCCGACCGCGCGCAGCATGTCGACGGTCATCCGGATGTGGGGCATCGACGGCAGCGAGGAGCCGACGTGGCGGACCTCGACGCCCTGGTTGAAGCGCGGCCCGCTCAGCAGCAGGGCGCTCACGAACTGGGACGAGCTGGAGGCGTCGATCTCCACCGGGCCGCCGTCCAGGGCGCCACTGCCGTGCACCGTCAGGGGCAGGGCACCCCGGCCGTCGTCGTCGATGCGGGCGCCGAGCACGCGCAGGGCGTCGATCACGCCGTGCAGGGGGCGTTCGTACGACCTCGGGTCCCCGTCGAAGCGGACGGGGCCGTCGGCGAGGGCGGCGACGGGGGGCAGGAAGCGCATGACGGTGCCGGCGTTGCCGACGTCGACGGTGGCGGGACCGCGGAGGCCTGCCGGCAGGACGCGCCAGGTCTCGCCGGTGCCGTCGGGGCCGACTCCCTCCTCGATGCCGACGCCCATCTCGCGGAGGGCTGCCGCCATGAGGAGGGTGTCGCGGGAGCGGAGGGGTCGGCGGAGCCAGCCCGGTTCTGAGGCGAGGGCGGCCAGTACGAGGGCGCGGTTGGTGACTGACTTCGACCCCGGGACGTGGACTGTTGCGTCTACGGCTCCGCTTGCTTGGGGGGCGGGCCAGAGGGCGGTGTCTGAGGGGTTCAAAGCCATGGGTTCACTTTAGTCGGGGGTTGTGTGTCGGGTGCTGCGCCGTCGTGGCTGGTCGCGCAGTTCCCCGCGCCCCTGACGCCTGCCCCTTCGGGGCGCGTCATACCTCCAGTAGCCACCTGCCCCCGCCTATTAGCGAGCACAGCGACACCGCGTGGAACAGGAACAGCCACAACCCCGCCGGTACATGCGTCAGGCGGGACAGCTGGTCCGCGTCCGAGTCGCCCGCGCCGCCTCTCGAGCGCTTCGCCTGTAGCTCGAAAGCGGGACGTACTCCGCCGAGCAGCAGGAACCACACGACCGCGTAGGCGAAGGCCGCCTGTACCTGGGGGCCGGTGAGCCAGGAGACGACCACGAAGGTGCCGCCGGTGAGCACGACCGTCAGGGCCCCGTAGGCGTTGCGGATCATCACCAGCATCGCCACCAGCAGGGCCGTCGCCGCCCACAGCAGCAGGGTGATCCGGCCTGCCGCGAGCAGCGCCGCGCCGCCCAGGCCCAGCAGCGGGGGAGCGGTGTAGCCGGCCGCTGCCGTGAGGATCATGCCGATGCCGTGCGGCTTGCCGCGGCTGACGGTGAGGCCGCTGGTGTCCGAGTGCAGCCGTATGCCGGTGAGCTGCCGGCCGGTGCACAGGGCGACCAGGCCGTGTCCGCCCTCGTGGGCGATGGTGATCGCGTTGCGCGAGACGCGCCACAGCGGATGCGGGACCACTACGGCCAGCGCCGCCACCAGGGTGGCCAGCACCACCCACAGGTCGGGATCGGGCTGGAGGCCGGTGAGCTCGTCCCAGAGAGAGGTCGCTGTGCTGGTGTCCATGTTTCCGGGTGGCTCCCTCTCCTCGTACGGAGTCTGGCAGTGTGGCACGTATGTGCGGACGGTATGCAGCGAGTCGTGGGCCCGAGGATCTCGCAGGAATCTTTGAGATCGAGAAGTGGGAACCCGAGGAGACCCTGGAGCCCGATTACAACGTGGCCCCGACCAAGGAGGTCTACGCCGTCCTCGACCGTCCTCTCAAGGACGCGGAGGATCCTCGGCCGGTTCGGCAGCTGCGCAGGCTCAAGTGGGGACTGGTGCCGAGCTGGTCCAAGACGCCCGAGGGCGGCGCCCGCATGATCAACGCCCGCGCGGAGACCGTGCACGAGAAGCCGTCGTACAAGAGGGCCTTCGCCACCCGCCGCTGCATCATCCCGGCCGACGGCTACTACGAGTGGGTCACCGGCACCCAGGAGCGCGACCTGGAGGTCGAGGGGAAGAAGAAGCGGCCGCGCAAGCAGCCCTACTTCGTGCTGCCCGCCGACGGCTCGGTCTTCGCGATGGCCGGGCTGTACGAGTTCTGGCGGGACAAGACCCTGCCCGACGACCACCCGGGGGCCTGGTGGGTCACCTGCTCGGTGATCACGACCGAGGCGGAGACGGGCCCGCTGGCCGTGTCCCCGGCCGACGGACCGCGCTCCCTCGCCGACATCCACCCCCGGATGCCGCTCATGCTCACCCCGGACCGCTGGGACAGCTGGCTCGACCCGTCCCGCACGGACGTGGAGGACCTGCGCTCCCTGCTCGCGCCGCCGCCCGAGGGGCTCATGCGCGCGTACCCGGTGAGCACGGCCGTCAGCAACGTCCGCAACAACGGCCCGGAGCTGCTGAAGGAGCTCGACGGCCCCGAAGAGGGCACACTTTTCTGACGTGACTTCCAGTGAGACCACCACGGAGATCGTCGGTACCGACGCGGGGGACGCCCGCATCACCTGGCACCGGGCGAGCAGGGCACGGCTCGTCCTGGCGGTGAGCCACGGCGCGGGCGGCGGCATCGAGGCACGGGACCTCCAGGCCCTCGCCGCAACCCTCCCGCGACACGGAGTGACCGTCGCCCTCGTCGAACAGCCCTGGCGGGTGGCCGGCAAGAAGCTCGCGCCCGCGCCGAAGACGCTGGACGTGGGCTGGCGGGGTCTGTGGCCCGCCCTGGCGAAGCCGGGCCTGCCGGTGATCTCCGGCGGGCGCAGCGCAGGCGCCCGGGTCGCCTGCCGTACGGCCGTCGAGCTGGGCGCCGCCGCCGTGCTCGCCCTCAGTTTCCCGCTGCACCCGCCCGGCAAGCCGGAGAAGTCCCGGGCCGGGGAGCTGCTCGGATCCGGGGTGCCCACCCTGGTCGTACAGGGCGGCAACGACCCCTTCGGGAAGCCGGAGGAGTTCCCGGACGGCTCGTTCGAGCTGGTCGAGGTCCCCTACGGCGATCACGGCTTCGCGGTGCCGAAGCGGGCCGGGCTGACCCAGGAGGAGGCCGTGACGGTCATCACGGACGCCGTCTTGACGTGGGCCGGGTCACTGGGGTGAAGCCCCGGGAATGTTGAGCCGCGGCCCTCTGTTGAGGCGGACAGAAGTGCTGAACACCCAGCACCGACCGTCGTGGAGAGGAAGTCCGCCGCATGGGTTCGACCTTCTGCCCGAGCCGTAGCAGCCGTGCTGACCTGGACTGGACGGTACTGCATGCGGCCAAGACCACCCCGATTCGAGGGGCGGCCGGGACGGGTAGTCGTCTATCCTCCAATTCCGGTGGCACCGGTTTCGTTGCTGCCAGGAATCTTGAGGAGGTGGGTCCGGTCACTGGGATCGACGCAGGGACCGACAACGGCCAGGCGGAGCAGCCCGAGGGCCAGGGCACGAGCACGGAGACCACCGCGGAGCGCACTGCGCGCTTCGAGCGGGACGCGCTCGAATTCCTCGACCAGATGTACTCGGCCGCTCTGCGTATGACACGCAATCCGGCCGACGCCGAGGACCTGGTGCAGGAGACGTACGCCAAGGCGTACGCGTCCTTCCACCAGTTCCGTGAGGGCACCAACCTCAAGGCGTGGCTGTACCGGATCCTCACGAACACCTTCATCAACTCGTACCGCAAGAAGCAGCGCGAACCCCAGCGCTCCGCGGCCGAGGAGATCGAGGACTGGCAGCTCGCCCGTGCCGAGTCGCACATGTCGACCGGTCTGCGCTCCGCCGAGTCGCAGGCGCTCGACCACCTGCCCGACTCGGACGTGAAGGAAGCGCTCCAGGCGATCCCCGAGGAATTCCGCATCGCCGTCTATCTCGCTGACGTAGAGGGCTTTGCGTACAAGGAGATCGCGGACATCATGGGGACACCCATCGGTACGGTGATGTCCCGCCTGCACCGCGGACGCCGTCAACTGCGCGGCATGCTCGAGGACTACGCCCGCGAGCGCGGGCTCGTCCCGGCCGGTGCAGGGGAGTCGAACGAAGCGAAAGGCTCGGGCTCATGAGCTGCGGAGAGCCGCACGAGACGGACTGCTCTGAAGTCCTGGACCATCTCTACGAGTTCCTCGACAGTGAGATGCCGGACGTCGACCGCGCCAAGTTCAAGCAGCACTTCACGGAGTGCTCGCCGTGCCTGGAGAAGTACGGCCTGGAAGAGGCCGTGAAGAAGCTCGTCAAGCGCTGCTGCGGTCAGGACGACGTCCCGACCGACCTGCGCGCCAAGGTCCTGGGGCGGCTCGACCTGATCCGCTCCGGGCAGACGGTGCCCGAGCACGACGTGACCGCCGCGCCGGCGACGCCGCAGGACTCCTGAGCGCCGCCGTCCGCGCGTGCCGTGGGGCCCGCGGAGTACCGCGGGATCAGATCTCCAGACCGCTCTCTATCCGCTTGAGCCCATGTCTGGCCAGCGCCAGATTGCTGCGGGACCGGTCGAGAGCGACGTAGAAGAAGAGCGCACCCTGGCTGCTCGTCAGTGGCCGGATCAGGTGGTACTGCTTGCCGAGTGTGATGAGGATGTCCTCGATCACGTCGTCCATGTCCAGCGAGGCCAGGGTGCGCATCTTGGCCCGCACCACCTCGGTGTTGCCCGCACCCGCGAGTTCCAGGTCAAGGCCCTGGCCGCCGCCCAGCGAGCCGAGCGTCATGCCGCTGTCATAGTCCACGATGGCGGCGCCGATCGCGCCGTCCAGGCTCATGGCTTCCTTGAGTGCGGTCTCGATGTTCACCGGTTCCCTCAATTCTTCCGTGCTGCTGACCGGTCGATGCTCGGCCAACTACGATCGACAGCAAGCGACTCATGGGTCACTTAGCGCCAACTTTGGCGTGTGCGCCGAAACTTGTCGTTCAAAGTAGTGCGTGGTGTCTGACCGTGGAGGGCCAATGGGGGAAAACGCGACGGCGCTCCAGACCTCCCTCGACCGACTGCTCGACTCGCCCGGAGTCACGGGCGTGGCCCTGATCGACGCGGTGACCGGACTGGTCTACGGCGCCGCGGGCGACATCGGCGAGGCCGGCGGCGGTGCGGAGAGCAGCGAACTCGCCGCCCTCATCGCACAGCGGCTCGGCGAGGCCGGGGCCGAGGGCGATCTGGAGAGCGTGGTCCTGACCAGCAGGCGCCGCCATCAGATGCTGTTCTCCGTCGTACGGCCCGCCGGTGACCCCCTGCTGCTCGCCGCCGGACTGGACCGCGACCGGGCCAACGTGGCGCTCGCCCTGCGCAGCCTGGGCGACCGCGTCACCGAGGTGCTGGCGTGAAAGCGCCCGCCGCGCGGAACGTCCCCGCGCTCCTCCAGGCGCTGCGGGACGAGGAGTTCACCGGCACGGTCCGGGTCTCCGGCTCACCCGGCGGAACGATCCATCTCAGGAACGGCCTGGTCGGCGCCATCGAGACGCCCGGTGCGCCGACCGCCACCTCGGCCCTGCTCACCACGGGCCGCATCGACGACGAGGCCTGGCTCACCGCCTGCGCCACCGAACCGGACGCCGACCGGCTCGGCGCCCACCTGGTCACCGCCGGGCTGATCGGCGCGGCGGAACTGGAGGTCGTCTGCACGGCCGCGGTCCACGACGGCGCCTTCGCGATGTCCCTCGGGGCGGCGGGCGGCTGGGATATCGGGGACCGCGAGCCGACGCTGGTCGCCGCGCCCGGAGTGGAACCCCGGGCGCTCACCGACGAGGTCACTCGCCGGGTGGGCCTGCTGGGCCGGGCCGGGGTGACGGCGGGCGAGCTGGCACGGTCGCGCCCCGAGGCGGTGGAGGAGTCTGCCGTCGCGCCCGCAGGGCGCCGCGGCGGGCCGTGGGTGCAGCCGCGGCTCCGGGGACTGCTCGACGCGGTCAACGGGCGGCGTACTCCCCGCGATCTCGCCTTCGCTCTCGGGCGGGGGCTGTACGCGGTCATGCTGGATCTCGACCACCTGGAATCACAGGGCCTGATCCGCCGGGAGGCCAGGACCACGCCGGGCGACCGGCCGAGCACCGCGCCCCGTGTCATCCCGGGGACCGCCGACGGGTCCACCCCCACGGGCGGCCCCCTGCCCCGACGCAGACCGGGCGGCGGCACGCCTTCCGGCGAGCGCGGAGAGAAGGCCGACCGGTGAGCCCGGCAGCCGACGAGCCCGCGAGACGACGGAGAGCGAGCGCCGCGCGGTCGGGGAAGTTTGCAGGGAGAGCGGAGAGATCCGCCGAGGGCATGGATGCGGCTTCGGATGCGGGGACCGTGCCGTCGGATCCCGGTGCGGGGAGCGTGTGCTTACGTCCGGAGCTTTCGGCCACCGCCGAGCCGCCCAGATCCGCAGAAACGTCGGCCACCGCCGAGCCGCCCAGATCCGCAGAAACGTCGGCCACCGCCGAGCCGCCCAGATCCGCAGAAACGTCGGCCACCCCCGAGCCGCCCGGATCCCCAGGAACGTCGGCCACCCCCGAACCCCCCGGATCCCCAGGAACGTCGGCCACCCCCGAACCCCCAAGACCCACCGGGCCCTCGATCACCCCCGAGGCCCCCGGAAACCCCAACTCCCCTGCATTCCCCCGCTCCCCAGGCGCCGCCACCCCCCTCGGCCCTGACGGCTCGGCGAGCCCCGGCGCCCGACCCGCCGGGCCCTCTCCCCGCCCACCCCTCCCCGTGCGCGGTGTCTCCCCCACCACCGCGCCTCCGTTCGCGTTTCCGGTTCCCTCGCCCGAGGAACTGGCCGCCGAACAACCCTCGATCGAAACACTGCGGCGCGTCCGTCAGGGGCTCGGGGCCCTTCCCGAGAACAGGAGCTCGACCGAGCCCCCGTCGGCGTCCGGACCAAGGAGCACGTGTCCATGACCGAAAACCCCTCGCCCCGGCCGGACGGCGAACCGCAGGACTCCGGTACCACCCTCACCGACATCCTCACCTCCCTGCGCGACCGCGTGATGGGCGTCAGCGAGAGCGTCCTGTCCACCGCGGACGGACTGCTCGTCGTCGCCGACGTCGACTCCGTGCATCCCGAGTCCGTCGCCGCCCTCGCCGCCGCGACCCTGGGGGTCGGCCGCCGGATGGCCGACCAGTGCGGCGCGGGACCGCTGCGCGAGGTGGTGGTGCGGGGCGGTACGGGACACGTGGTCGTGACGGCCGTCGGCGACCGCGCGCTGCTCACACTCATCTGCGACGAGGGGCTCGACCTCGCCGCCCTGCAACGCGAGTCGCCCGCCGTCGTCGAGGAACTCGGCAAGGTGCTCGCCGCTGACGTCTCCCACTGACACGGGAACGCGGCCGCGCCGCCGCCCACGGGAACACGCACACGAGAACATGCAGGCGACGGTCACCCGATCGGGCTAATCCTGAGGCCATACGCTCGCAGATTCCCTCATAGCACCTCCCGCGGCCTGCCCCGCGTTCTACGCTCCGGAGCCGTAGCAGGCGCGGCCGGGGGAGGCGTTGGCGTGGAGGCGGTACCGGTACGCGCGCGTGCGTACGTCGCTTGCGTCGCCGTAGCCGCACTGCTCTGCCTGCTGCCGCCCCCCGCCGTCCGCGCCCCCTGGTGGGCGGTCCTCCTGCTCGCCGCGCTGTACGCGGGATGCGAGCAGGCCGCCGCCCGATGGCGGTACGCCGGCACCTTCCATCCCGTGCTGCTCGCCGGTGCCTTTCTGCTGCCGCCGTCCGCCGCCGCCCTCGTGGCCCTGCCGGGGGCACTGCTGTCCCCGGTCGGTCAGCGCCCCCGGTGGCTCAGGCGCCTCTGGCGGGGAGCGCAGCTCGCCGTGGGGGTGTGGGCGGCCGCGCGGGTGCACGGGACGCTGGGCGGCCGGGACGCCGTCGCCGCCTCCGACTTCCCGTACGCGCTGGTCTCGGCCGGGGCCGCGGTGCTCGCCTTCTGCCTGGTGCTGAGCCTGCTGGATGGCGGCATCCTGGCGCTCGCCGACCGGATTCCGGTACGACGGGCCTGGCGCGGTCTCTTCCTCCGCTCTCTCGCTCCCGTCGCCGTCCACGGCCTGGCCGGGCTGATGATGGCCGTGCTCTGGCGCAGTCCCTACGGCCCCGTCGCCGCGCTGCTCGTGCTGCTGCCGATGTGCGTGTCGTGGTGGGCGTTCGCGCAGTACCACCGGGAGCGGGCCGCGCACCAGGCCACCATCCGGGCCCTGGTGCAGGCCGTCGACATCAAGGACGAGTACACGCGCGGGCACAGCGAGCGGGTCGGACAGGCGTCCATGATGATCGCGCGGGAGCTCGGCATGGACGACGCCCGCACCGAGGTGTTGCGGTTCGCCGGGATCCTGCACGACGTGGGCAAGCTCGGGGTGCCCACGCGGCTGCTCCGCAAGGACGGGCCGCTCACGCCCGAGGAGCGGCGGGTCATCGAACTGCATCCCGAGTACGGGCACGAGATGGTGCGCGGCATCTCCTTCCTCGGGGAGGCCCGGGCCGCCGTGCTCCACCACCATGAGCGGCTGGACGGCAGCGGATACCCGTACGGACTGAGGGGGGCCCAGATCCCGGAGTCCGCACGGGTGGTGGCGGTCGCCGACGCCTTCGACGCCATGACCTCCACCCGGTCCTACAGCCGGGCCCGGCCGGTCGGCGCGGCGCTGGAGGAGCTGGAGCGGTGCGCGGGCAGCCAGTTCGACCCCCGCATGGTGGCCGCCCTCGTCAACGCCCTGTCCCGGCACGGCTGGCATCCCGCCGTCACGGCCGACGAGACGGACGTGCCCCGGCCGCGGCCGGGAGTCGCCGGGCCGCAGGGAGCACGCCGATGAACGGCCGACAGCTGTCGAGGACATCCCGTCGGTGCTCCTGGCTCCGGGTCGTCGTCCACACCTGTGCCGCCCTCCTCGCGCTCGGCTGTCTCGCCGGTTCCCTCTGGGGCGGGCTGGAGGAGCGCGGGACCGCTCTCGCCTTCGGGGTGCTGATCGCCGTCGGCGAGCTCAACCGGCGCGGTGGGTCCCACGTCCGGGAGGCCGCGCCGCTCGGGGCCGCCGGGGCGCTGTCCTACGCGCTGCTCGGGGAGAACGCCGGGGCGCCCACCCATCACGGCGCCGGTCAGGTCGTGACCGTGGTCCTCGCCGCCTCCCTCGTGGGCAGCGTGCCGCACGTCGGGCGCGGCCAGGGCCCCACCACCGACCAGCTGGCCCGCCGGGTGCTCACCGTCGGGTTCGCCGCCGTGTGCTTCCAACCCCTCTACAACCAGGGGACGTTCGAGCACTGGGGCGGCCCCGCCTACGCCCTGCTCCTGCTCGCGCTGCTCTCCCTGACCGCGCTGTGCGACGCCGTGCTCGCCGCCGCGCTCGCGCACTCCCGCACCGGCTGGCCCTTCACCCCGCTGCTCAGGGACGAGCTGCGGGCGCTGCTCGGCATCGGGTCCGCCGTCGTCGCCACCGGGGCCGTGATGGCGCTCGCGGTGGCCGTCGCGGGACTGTGGGCGCTGCCCGTGTTCTCCGTGCCGCTGCTGCTCACCCAGCTCTCCGTCCGCCGGTACGCCGCCGTCCGGGCCACCAACCGGCAGACCATCGCCTCCCTCGCCCGCGCCACCGAGATCGCCGGCTACACCCCCGCCGGGCACGCACGCCGGGTCGCCGCCCTCTGCCGGGAGGTCGGCCGGGACCTCGGGCTCACCCGGCCCGAGCTCACCGTCCTGGAGTACGCGGCCCTGATGCACGACATCGGCCAGCTCAGCCTCGTCGACCCGGTGCCCGCGGGCGCCACCGCGTCGCTGCCCGTCGCCGAACAGCGCCGTATCGCCCTGCTCGGCGGGGCCGTCGTGCGGCAGACGGGCGTGGACGCGGCCGTCGCGGTGGTCGTGGAGCGGCAGGCCGACCCCTGCCGGGAGCAGCCGACGGCGGCCCGGATCGTGCGGGCGGTGAACGCGTACGAGGAGAAGGCCCGGGACGCCGGCCCCGGCGGGCCCCTGACCGCGCTCGAGGAGCTGCGCCTGGGCACCGCGGGGGACTACGCTCCGGAGGTCGTGGAGGCGCTGGCCAGAGTGCTGTCGAGAGACTGTCTGACCTCGCCCGGGACGGGGTAACCCATGGGTAATGAGCGCCCTTCCGACCACACGTGGTTGGATGCGAGAGAGAGGGTGTCCGGGGGCACAGCCAGCCCACTCGACGGAACTGGCAGGCGGGAATCGTGAGGATCTTCGGCAAGGGACGGCACCGGCCCTCCGCCTCCTGGCGGCAGGCCACGGACCGTGCGTTCACGCTGATCGGCGACGGCCGGTACGAGGACGCGGGCGCGCTGCTGACACGTGCCGCGGACCTGGAGCCGTGGCTGTCCGAGTCCTGGTTCAACCTCGCCCTGCTGCACAAGTTCCGGCACGACTGGGAGCAGGCGCGGGCCGCGGGACTCAGGGCCGTCGCGCTGCTCGACCGGGAGGCCGGGGCGCCCGACTGGTGGAACGTCGGCATCGCCGCGACCGCCCTCCAGGACTGGCCGCTGGCCCGGCGGGCCTGGCAGGCGTACGGGCTGCGGGTGCCGGGCGGCGCCACCGCTTCGGGCGAGCCGCTGGGGATGGACCTGGGCAGTGCCGCCGTACGGCTGTCCCCGGAGGGGGAGGCCGAGGTGGTCTGGGGGCGGCGGCTGGACCCCGCCCGGATCGAGGTGCTGTCGATCCCGCTGCCGTCCTCGGGGCGGCGCTGGGGCGAGGTCGTGCTGCACGACGGTGTGCCGCACGGCGAGCGGACGACCGCGTCCGGCCATGCCTACCCGGTGTTCGACGAGATCGAGCTGTGGGCGCCGTCGCCGGTGCCGACCTGGGTGGTGCTGCTGGAGGCGGCCACCGAGGCGGACCGGGACGCGCTGGAACAGCTGGCCGCCGACGCGGGCTTCGCCGCGGAGGACTGGTCGTCGTCCGTACGGCTGCTGTGCCGGATGTGTTCCGAGTCGCGGATGCCGTCCGATGAGGGCGACGGGGAGCATCTCGATCCGCACGATCACAGCGAGCCGGGGCATCCCGGGCCGTTGGGGCATCGGACGGACGGGCAGTTGTGGGTGCCGGAGCGGGAGTGCGGGGTGGCGGCGCCGGCCTCGCTGGTACGGGGGTTGCTGGACGGGTGGGTTGCCGACAGCCCTGATTCCCGAGACTGGCGTGATCTTGAAGAGGTGTGCTGACGGATTTCGGCCGCGGGTTCGTCGTGGCTTGTCGCGCAGTTCCCCGCGCCCCTGAAAGCAAAAAGCGAGCTCCCCGTACCCTGTATGCGCAGTCACCCCCTGTTCTTGTTTGAGGAAGGCGATCCGTAGGTCATGGCCCAGCAGGACACCGATCAGCAGCACGCGGGCGTGCTCCCCGTCGACGACGACGGGTTCGTCGTCGACACCGAGGAGACCGAGGAGCGGGAGAACGCCTGGCGTGAGCGCGGCACCTCGCGGCCCATCACCGTCGTAGGGAACCCCGTGCTGCACAAGGAGTGCAAGGACGTCACCGAGTTCGGCGCGGAGCTGGACCAGCTGGTCGCGGACATGTTCGCCAGCCAGCGCACCGCCGAGGGCGTCGGCCTCGCCGCCAACCAGATCGGTGTCGACCTGAAGGTCTTCGTGTACGACTGCCAGGACGACGAGGGCAAGCGGCACGTCGGTGTCGTCTGCAACCCGAAGCTCGTCGACCTGCCCGCCGACCAGCGCCGGCTCGACGACAGCAACGAGGGCTGCCTCTCGGTGCCCACCGCGTACGCGCCGCTCGCCCGCCCCGACTACGCCGAGGTCACCGGGCAGGACGAGAAGGGCAACCCGATCAAGGTCCGCGGCACCGGCTACTTCGCCCGCTGCCTCCAGCACGAGACCGACCACCTGTACGGCTACCTCTACATCGACCGTCTCTCCAAGCGCGAACGCAAGGACGCGCTGCGGCAGATGGCGGAGAACGAGCCCCGCTACCCCGTGGTCGCGAACGACTGACGTCGTACAACGCCCTTCCGCACGGCGCCTGTTCAGGGAGCACCGCCCCGACAGGCGCCGTTCGCATGTGCGTCGCACGTTCGATCGGATGTGCTCATGCGGTGATCCGGTTCTGGTCACGCATGGGGGGAATCTCGGCACCTTGGGGGTAGTGAACGAAGCAAATCCGTTCTCAAAACGGTCAGTTGTGGTGCTGAATGGGAAGTGCGGGGATACGCAACGGCGCACGCCCGGTTCAGCGGAGGGCGTGCGTCAACTGGCGGCTGGAAGGGGTTTGTTCGTGCCTGCTTTCCAACACGGCATCACGTCGTCGGCGCCGTCGCCGACGGCGATCGCGGTTCCACCGTCACTCTCACTCCCGGTGATCGAGGCAGCGTTTCCCAGGCAACTGCATCCGTATTGGCCCAGGCTCCAGGAGAGGACCCGCACCTGGCTTCTGGAAAAGCGGCTCATGCCGCCGGACGCGGTCGCAGAATATGCCGACGGACTGTGCTACACGGACCTCATGGCGGGGTACTACCTCGAGGCCCCCGACGAGGTCCTCCAGGCGATAGCGGACTTCAGCGCCTGGTTCTTCGTCTGGGACGACCGGCACGACCGTGACATCGTCCACCACCGTCCGGCGGCCTGGCGGCGGTTGAGGCGCCGGCTGCACTCGGCGCTCGACGCCCCGCGGGTCCACCTGCACCACGAGGATCCGCTGGTCGCCGCCTTCGCCGACACCCTCACCCGGCTGTACTCGTTCCTGCCGCCGACGTGGAACGCCCGGTTCGCCCGGCACTTCCACGACGTGATCGAGGCCTACGACCGGGAATTCCGCAATCGTGTCGAGGGAGTCGTCCCCCCGGTCCAGGAGTATCTGGCGCTGCGTCGCCTGACGTTCGCCCACTGGATCTGGACGGACCTTCTGGAGGCCGCCGCCGGACGCGAACTCCCGGACCCGGTGAGGAAACACTCCTCCTATCGGCGGGCCGCCCTGCTCAGTCAGGAATTCGCCGCCTGGTACAACGACCTGTGTTCGCTCCCCAAGGAAATCGCGGGCGACGAGGTGCACAATCTCGGAATCAGCCTCATTCACCACGAGGGACTGACCCTCGAAGAGGCGATCCGGGAAATGCAGCGACTGGTCGCCAAATGCGTGGACGCATTCCTGGTGGCCGAGGCGGACGCCCTTCAGTTCGCCCTCGGTCTCGACGACGGCACAGCGCGCGGAAAGGAACTCAGCGCGGCCGTGAGGACTTGCGTCCGCAATATGCGCAACTGGTTCAGCGCCGTCTACTGGTTCCACCACGAGTCCGGCCGTTACCAGGTCGACAGCTGGGACGACCGGTCCACGCCCCCGTACGTCAACAACGAAGCGGCAGGTGAGAAATGACCGTCGAATCCGTGAAACCCGACACCCCGGTGGTTCCCGAGCCGGGTGAGCCGCCCCTCGCCGGCAGCCGGGTGCCGCTCCTCGGGCACGGGCTGCGCCTCGCACGCGATCCGCTGACCTTCCTGTCCGGCCTGCGGGCGTACGGCGACGTCGTGCGCCTGCGGCTCGGCCCCAAGACGGTGTACGCGCCCACCACCCCCGAACTGACCGGAGCGGTGGCGCTCAACCCCGACTTCATCATCGCCGGGCCGCTCTGGGAGTCCCTGGAGGGGCTGGTCGGGAAGGAGGGCGTGGCCACCGCCAACGGCCCGCAGCACCGGCGTCAGCGGCGCACCATCCAGCCCGCGTTCCGGCTCGACGCGATACCGGCGTACGGGCCGATCATGGAGGAGGAGGCCGAGGCGCTGGCCGAGCGCTGGCGGCCCGGCGAGACGGTCGACGCCACCCTGGAGTCGTTCCGGGTCGCCGTGCGCATCGCGGCCCGGTGCCTGCTGCGCGGGGACTACATGGACGAGCGCGCCGAGCGGCTGTGCGTCGCGCTGACGACCGTCTTCCGGGGCATGTACCGGCGGATGGTGATACCGGCGGGGCCGCTGTACAAGCTGCCCCTTCCGGCCAACCTCGCATTCAACCGGGCGCTCGCCGATCTGCATCTCGTGGTCGACGAGATCATCGCCGAACGCCGGGCATCCGGTCAAAAGCCGGACGATTTGCTGACGGCATTGCTGGCGGCCAAGGATGCGAATGGCGATCCGATCGGCGAACAGGAGATCCACGACCAGGTCGTCGCGATACTCACCCCCGGCGGTGAAACCGTCGCGTCCACGATCATGTGGCTGCTTCAGGTACTCGCCGAACACCCGGAACACGCGGACAAGGTGTGCGCGGAAGTTGAATCCGTCACCGGTGGCCGTCCCGCGGCATTCGAGGACGTCCGGTCGCTCACGTACACGAACTATCTGGTGGTCGAGACCATGCGTTTGTGGCCCGCGGTATGGATATTGACGCGGCGGGCGGTACGCGACACCGAACTCGGTGGCTATCGCATTCCGGCCGGGTCCGACATCGTCTACAGTCCCTACGCGATCCAGCGGGACGCGAAGTCCTTCGACGACAGTGCGGAGTTCGACCCGCTGCGCTGGAGTCCGGAGCGCGCGAGGGCGGTTCCCAAACACGCCATGAGCCCGTTCAGCACCGGCAACCGGAAGTGCCCCAGCGACCACTTCTCGATGGCCCAGCTGACGCTGCTCACGGCGGCCCTGGCCCGCAGGTACCGCTTCGAACAGGTGCCGGGCTCGGACGACACCCCCCGCCCCGGCATCACCCTGCGCCCGAACCGGCTTCTCGTGCGGCCGGTGGCAAGGTGACGGCTCAGGCGGCCGCCTCGGGGCCCTGGAAGGTGCGCCGGTAGGCGTTCGGGGTGGTGCCCACCGCCCGCAGGAACTGGTGGCGCAGCGCGGCCGCGGTGCCGAACCCGGTTCGGCCCGCGATCGCGTCCACCGTCTCGTCCGTCGCCTCCAGCAGCCGCTGGGCCAGCAGCACCCGCTGGCGCAGGATCCAGCGGTAGGGAGTCGTGCCCGTCTCCTGCTGGAAGCGGCGGGCGAAGGTGCGCGGGGACATGTGCGCGCGCTCCGCGAGCTGCTCCACGGTGACGTCCTCGTCGAGGTGGCCCTCCATCCACACGAGGACCTCGCCGACCGTGTCGCACTTCGACCGGGGCAGCGGCCGCTCGATGTACTGGGCCTGGCCGCCGTCCCGGTGCGGCGGTACGACCATGCGCCGGGCGATCTTGTTGGCGATCTCGGGGCCCTGCTCGGTGCGCACGATGTGCAGACAGGCGTCGATGCCGGCTGCGGTCCCCGCGGAGGTGATCACCGGGCCCTCGTCGACGTACAGGACATCCGGCTCGACCGTCAGCCGGGGATACGCGAGCGCCAGTTCCTCCGCGTGGTGCCAGTGCACGGTGCAGCGCCGGCCGTCCAGCAGTCCTGCGGCGGCCAGCACGAAGACGCCGGAGCACACGCTGAGCACCCGGGCGCCGCGCTCGACCCCGCGCCGCAGGGCCTCGAGGAGCTCGGGAGGGAACTCCCGCGTCTCGTAGCAGGCGCCGGCCGGCACGGCGATCAGGTCGGCCGACTCCAGCCGCTCCAGACCGTGCTCCACGCTCAGCGAGAAGCCCGAGCGGGACTTCAGGGTGGGCCCCTCGGCCGAGGCCACCGCGAAGTCGTACACGGGCAGTCCGTCGTCGCTGCGGTCGGTGCCGAAGACCTCGCAGACGACTCCGAGCTCGAAGGGATTCACACCGTCCAGGACGACGGCGGCCACGTTGGTCAGCATGCTGCCAGTGTGCCTCAGGGTTGGCAGTAAATCGAGGGTGTGCGGCAGTCCTGCCACTGTTTGTCAGGAGTCTACGGCGCGACAGTAGTGACATGACCTCAGCGCAGACAGAAGGACTGATCGGAATGCTGATTGTTCTCGGAATCCTCGCTCTGCTGGTGCTCCCGTCCGTGATCGGGATCGTCCACGACAAGCGCGTCGACCGTCAGATCCGTCGGGCCCGCGAGTTCCGGGCCGCGCACGGGGCGACCCGCACGGTCTAGTCTCTCCTGATCAACAGGGGAGGAACATGAGACACAGACTGTGGGCCGTGGCAGGCGGGGCGGCAGCCCTGACCCTGCTCACGGCCACCGGGGCCCACGCCGAGGGCGAGGGCGACATCAGGGTCACCAAGACCGTGGTGAACAGGGGCGGGAACGTGATCATCGGTACGGCGAGGACCGTCAAGTACCCGATCGCGATCACCATCAAGGACGACTCGGGCGTCAAGAAGATCAGCCGTCTCAGCACGTTCAACAAGTCCAACGGCTATGGCTTCGTCGACTGGGACGGCGACTCGTCCTGCGTGCGCAAGAGCGCGACCACCTCCGTGTGCACGGGCACGATGACGGTCGACCCCGGCTGGATCGCCGCGAGCGACGACATCGACAGCAACAGGGTCGCCGGTGTCTGGCAGGTCAACGCCACCGTCAACGCGAACGACGGCGACTACTGGATCTCGGACGCCATCGCCGAGTACAAGGTCAAGCGGGCCGCGCAGCTCACCACCGACGCGACCCCCGAACCCGTCGCCAAGGGCGCCAAGCTCACCGTCAAGGGCAAGCTCTCCCGGGCCAACTGGGAGGACCTGAAGTACCACGGCTACCCGGGTCAGTCGGTCAGGCTCCAGTTCCGCGCGGCCGGTGCCGCCCACTACCGCACGGTCAAGACCGTGAAGACGGACAACGTGGGCCGGCTCAGCACCAAGGTGACCGCCACGCAGGCGGGCAGCTGGCGCTGGTACTTCCCCGGCACCACGACGACCTCGCTGAAGGCGTCGGCAGGGGACGCGGTCACGCTCCAGCGATGACCACGGTGACCCACCACTCCTGAATGCCCTTGCAGGAGACCTTGCCGGTCTCGGTGGCGCACAGGGGCCGCGACGACCTCAGTCGCACCTGTCCCGCCGAGACCGCCCTGTACGCCGCGTTCGCGTCGCCGGGCTGGAGGACGAAACCGCTGTTGACGGGCTCCAGGCCGGTGCCCTCGACGGTGACCGGACTCCAGGGGCGGCTCTTCGTGCCGTCCAGGCTCAGCCGGACCGTGTCACCGACGGCCAGGCAGACCCGGGCGCCGCTGTCGGAGGCGCCGAGCTCGGGGACGGACGTACAGCCGGGTGACGACGAGGGGGACGGCGATGCGGACGAGGGGGGTGGCGGCGACACCGTGGCGGCGCCACCCCCGTCGCTTCCTGCCTGGGTGCCGCATCCCGCCCCCGCCAGCAGGGTGAGTGCGGCGAGGGCGAGGGTCGTGCGGTGGGTCGTACGACGCATGGGAGACTCCTCTCCCTTCTGTGACGTACGACCCCCGCTCATGGATCCGGATCAGCTGGTCGTGACGGCCGTGTCGTCGATGACGAAGCTGGTCTGGAGCGAGGAGTCCTCGACCCCGCTGAACTTCAGCGTGACGGTCGAGCCGGCGAACGAGGAGAGGTCGAAGGACTTCTGGACGTAGCCGGTGGCCGCGTTGACGTTGGAGTAGGTGGCCAGGGTGGTCGAACCGGCGCTGACCGTCAGCTTGTCGTAGGCGGTGCTGCCGGTCTCCTTGGTGTCGATGTGCAGGTAGAAGGTGAAGGTGGCCTTGCAGCCGCTCGGGACGGTCACCGACTGGGAGAGCGTGTCGGTGTGCGCGGAGCCGTAGCCGTCCAGCCAGGCGTAGTAGGAGCCGCTGTGCGCCGACTCGCCGGTGCCGTTGGTGATGACCCCGCTGGACGCGGTCCAGGTGGTGTTGCCCGACTCGAAGCCCGCGTTGCCGAGCAGCTGGGACGAGGTGCAGGTGCCGCCGGTCGAGCCCACGGTCCAGGTGAAGGAGGTGGAGCCGGAGGCGCCGGTGGAGTCCTTCGCGGTGACGGTGACCTGGTAGGTGCCCGCGGTGGACGCCGTACCCGTGATCTTGCCGGAGCTGGAGATCGACAGCCCGGTCGGCAGGCCGCTCGCGCTGTAGGTCAGGGCCGCGCCCGCGCTGTCGGTGGCGCTGATCTGGAGGCTGACCGTGCCGCCGGTCGTCGTCGACTGGCTGCCCGGGTTGGTGACGGTCACCGTGTTGCCGGTGCTGGTGCCGGCGGTGAAGGCGGTGGTGCCGTTGGGGGTACCCCAGCCGGTCGGGCCGTCGTAGCCGGTGGTCGCGGTGCAGAAGTACGACGGGGAGCACGAGCCGTTGTTGCCGCTGGTGACGTCGTACAGGTTGCCGGTGTGGGAGTACGGGTACTTCGCCGGGTAGTCGCTGGAACCCGGGGTGCCCGCGAGGGCGTAGACACCGGCGATGATCGGGGCGGAGGCGCTGGTGCCGCCGTAGACCGCCCAGCCGGAGCCGCCGTAGGTGTCGTAGACCGCCACACCGGTGGCCGGGTCGGCGACCGCGGAGACGTCGGCCTCCATGCGCTTCGAGCAGCCCGTGTCGGTCTGCCAGCTCGGCTTCGGGTCGTACGCGGAGCAGCCGGAGCCGGTGCCCTCGGTGGAGCTGGTCTTCCAGACGGACTCGGTCCAGCCACGGGAGTTGGAGGACGTCGACAGCGCGGTGCCGCCGACTGCCGTCACGTACTGGGATGTCGCCGGGTACTCGGCGCCGTAGGCGGAGTCGCCGGCCGAGACGGTGATCGCCACACCCGGGTGCTTGAAGTACGAGGTGTCCTCGCTGGTCTGGGACGAGGCCTCGGAGCCGCCCCAGCTGTTGGAGACGACCTTGGCGCCCAGGGACACCGCCTCGTTCTCGGCGATGCCGAGGTCGGTGTCGTTGGCCGAGTTGGCCTCCACGAGGGTGATGTTGCAGTTCGGGCAGACCGCGCTGACCATGTCGATGTCCAGCGCCTCCTCACCCGCCCAGCCCGTGTCGTTGGTGGGCAGCGAGGTGGTGGAGCCGGTCTGGCTGACCTGCTTGAAGCAGCCGTTGGCCTTGGTGCAGGCGGAGAGGCCGTACTGCGAGCGGTACGTGCCCAGGTCCGCCTCGGCGTTGGGGTCGTTGTAGGCGTCGACGACCGCAACCGTGAGGCCGGATCCACCCGTTGACGGCAGGTTGTACGCGCTGTGCAGGTTGGCCGGGCTGAGGCCGGAGGGGGCCGCGGCGGCCAGCGCGGTGGCCAGGCGCTGCTTGATGTCGGTACGGCGCTGGGCGAAGCAGGACGCCTCGCCGGGGGCCGCGGTGGCGCACAGGTGGGTGGTCGGGACCTTCTGGCCGGCCTTGCCGGTGGTGTGGAAGGTCTGCCGGTCGGGGGAGGTGAGGGCCTTGCTGTTCTGGGTCACCCGGGAGGTGTGGGTGGTCGCCGGTGCCGCGTGCGCCGGAACGGCCGCGAATCCGGCGAGGCCGAGGGCGAGGGCGGGTATCGCTGCGGTCAGGAGTCTTCGCAGGCTCCGTCGGGGCATTTCACGCATGGGGTACTGCCTCCATCGGTGGGGTTACAGGCAGGCCCGTGACGCGCGCAGCGGCGGCAGATCACGCAGTCATGAGCATGACGTGCCAGAAGCTAGCGGCGGGTGTGAAGCCGGGAGAAGGAGCCAGAGGAGATCTTTGCTGCCCCATAGCAGCCTCATGGACGGCCCATGGAAGCTCCATGGGCCGTCCACTGGCCGTTCCTTACTTTACGGTCAGAAGTCCTCGTCGAGGTCGACGGTGCCCTCCACCGCGACCTGGTAGGCCGACGGGCGGCGCTCGAAGAAGTTCGTCAGCTCCTGGACACCCTGCAACTCCATGAAGGAGAAGGGGTTCTCGGAGCCGTACACCGGCGCGAAACCGAGCCGCGTGAGCCGCTGGTCGGCGACGCACTCCAGGTACTGCCGCATCGACTCGGTGTTCATGCCGGGCAGTCCGTCGCCGCACAGGTCCCGGGCGAACTGGAGCTCCGCCTCCACGGCCTCCGCCAGCATGTCCGTGACCTGCTGCCGCAACTCCTCGTCGAACAGCTCCGGCTCCTCCTTGCGGACGGTGTCGACCACGTCGAAGGCGAACGACATGTGCATGGTCTCGTCACGGAACACCCAGTTGGTGCCCGTGGCGAGGCCGTGCAGCAGACCCCGGCTGCGGAACCAGTAGACGTAGGCGAAGGCGCCGTAGAAGAACAGGCCCTCGATGCACGCGGCGAAGCAGATCAGGTTGAGCAGGAAGCGGCGGCGGTCGGCCCGGGACTCCAGGCGCTCCAGCTTCTCCACCTCGTTGATCCACTTGAAGCAGAACTCCGCCTTCTCACGGATCGAGGGGATGTTCTCGACCGCGTCGAAGGCGGCCGCGCGGTCCTCGGGATCGGGGAGGTAGGTGTCGAGCAGCGTCAGGTAGAACTGGACGTGCACGGCCTCCTCGAACAGCTGACGGCTCAAGTACAGCCGCGCCTCGGGGGAGTTGATGTGCTTGTACAGCGTCAGCACCAGGTTGTTCGCGACGATCGAGTCCCCCGTCGCGAAGAACGCCACCAGCCGGCCGATGAGGTGCTGCTCGGCGGGGCTGAGCTTCGCCAGGTCGGCCACGTCCGAGTGGAGGTCGACCTCCTCGACGGTCCAGGTGTTCTTGATGGCATCCCGGTAGCGCTCGTAGAAGTCCGGGTAGCGCATGGGCCGGAGGGTCAGCTCGAAGCCCGGGTCGAGAAGGTTCTTGGCTTCGGTGGTCATTACTGGCATGCCTCGCAGGACTCGGGGTTTTCCAGGGAGCAGGCGACGGCTTCTTCCGACGTCACCTGCTGGACCGGGACGGTCGCCTGAGCGGCGCGGGCGATACGGGTCGCCGGGCGCGAGCGCAGGTAGTACGTCGTCTTCAGCCCGGACTTCCAGGCGTACGCGTACATCGAGGAGAGCTTGCCGATGGTCGGCGTCTCCAGGAACAGGTTCAGGGACTGCGACTGGTCGAGGAACGGGGTCCGGGCCGCCGCCATGTCGATCAGGGAACGCTGCGGGATCTCCCACGCCGTGCGGTACAGCGCCCGTACGTCCTCCGGGACCCACGCGAAGTCCTGCACCGAGCCGTTCGCCTCACGCAGCGCCTCACGGGTGCGCGCGTCCCACACGCCCAGCGCCTTGAGGTCGTTCACCAGGTACGAGTTGACCTGGAGGAACTCCCCGGACAGCGTCTCGCGCTTGAACAGGTTGGAGACCTGCGGCTCGATGCACTCGTACACCCCGGCGATCGAGGCGATGGTCGCGGTGGGCGCGATGGCCAGCAGCAGGCTGTTGCGCAGCCCCGTCGTGGCCATGCGCTCGCGCAGTGCCGCCCAGCGCTCGGGCCAGGCCAGGTCCGTGGCGTAGTGGTCCGGGTGCAGCACACCCTGAGCGGTACGGGTCTTCTCCCAGGCCGGCAGCGGGCCGCTGCGCTCGGCGAGGTCGGTGGAGGCCTCGTAGGCGGCGAGCATGATGCGCTCGGCGATCCGGGTGGACAGGGCCTGCGCCTCCGGGGAGCCGAAGGGCAGCCGCAACTTGAAGAAGACGTCCTGGAGGCCCATCGCGCCGAGGCCGACCGGACGCCACTTGGCGTTGGAACGCCCGGCCTGCTCGGTCGGGTAGAAGTTGATGTCGACGACCCTGTCGAGGAACGTGACGGCGGTGCGGACGGTCTCGTCCAGCCGCTCCCAGTCGATGTCGCCGGTCCTGGTGTCGACGAACGCGCCCAGGTTCACCGACCCCAGGTTGCAGACCGCCGTCTCCCCGTCGTCCGTGACCTCCAGGATCTCCGTGCAGAGGTTGGAGGAGTGGACCGTGTGCCCCGGCAGGGCCGTCTGGTTGGCCGTGCGGTTCGCGGCGTCCTTGAAGGTCATCCAGCCGTTGCCGGTCTGGGCGAGGGTGCGCATCATGCGGCCGTAGAGGTCACGGGCCGGGATGGTCCGCTTCGCCAGCCCCTTCTGCTCGGCCGCGCGGTACGCGGCGTCGAACTCCTCGCCCCACAGGTCGACCAGTTCGGGCACGTCGGCGGGGGAGAACAGGGACCACTCGGCGTCCGCGTTCACCCGGCGCATGAACTCGTCCGGGATCCAGTGCGCGAGGTTCAGATTGTGCGTACGGCGGGCGTCCTCACCGGTGTTGTCCCTGAGCTCCAGGAACTCCTCGATGTCGGAGTGCCAGGTCTCCAGGTAGACCGCGGCCGCGCCCTTGCGCCGGCCGCCCTGGTTCACGGCGGCGACACTCGCGTCCAGCGTCTTCAGGAACGGCACGATGCCGTTGGAGTGCCCGTTGGTGCCACGGATCAGCGAACCGCGGCTGCGGACGCGGGAGTACGCGATGCCGATGCCGCCTGCGTGCTTCGAGAGCCGCGCCACCTGGTGGTAGCGGTCGTAGATGGAGTCGAGCTCGTCCATCGGGGAGTCGAGGAGGTAGCAGGACGACATCTGGGGGTGCCGGGTGCCGGAGTTGAAGAGGGTGGGGGAGGAGGGGAGGTAGTCGAGGCGGCTCATGAGCCCGTAGAGCGCGGCGACTTCGTCCAGGGCGCGGACCGTGTCGTCCTCGGCGAGGCCGGACGCCACCCGCAGCATGAAGTGCTGGGGCGTCTCGATGACCTTGCGGGTGATCGGGTGCCGCAGCAGATAGCGGCTGTGGAGGGTGCGGAGCCCGAAGTAGCCGAAGCGGTCGTCGGCCTCGGTGTCGACGAGCGCGTCCAGCCGCTCGGCGTGCACCCGCACGAACTCGGCCGTACGGTCGGCGATCAGGCCCTCGCGGTGCCCGACCGCGACCGAGCCGGTGAACGAGGTGACGCCCTGGGAGGCGGCCTCCGCGGCGATGGAGATCGTCAGCAGCCGGGCGGCGAGCCTGCTGTACGCCGGGTCCTCGGAGATGAGCCCGGCGGCCGCCTCGGTGGCCAGCTCGCGCAGCTCCGACTCGTCGGCCCGAGCGGACCGGCCGCGGAGCGCGGCGGCGGCGACCCGGCCGGGGTCGGCGTCGGGCAGGTCGGCGGTCAGCTCGGCCAGGGTCCGCAGCAACGCGGCTCCGGGGCCGTCGTTCTCCTGCTCGGTCCGCTGCTCGGTCCGCTCGATCGCCGCTGAGGCCGGATCGGCTGGCGCGATGGTCACGTGGGGCTCTCCCTCGCTGGCACGGGGCCTTGCGGAGGGCAGGGGCAGCACACGAGCGCACACGGCGTCGCGTCCACCGGCCCATTCCACGAGGCCCGGACGTCAAGACACCCGGGCCACGGTGGCCGGGCGTACTGTCGGCAGGTCCTCGGACTGACGCTCATGTGCGCTTATGCACGCATGAGTACACCGTTGCGGGACAGTTCCGGATTCACACCGGATTCCCCTGCGGCGACAGCGAGCATGAGCATACATCTTGTGCCCGGTGGTGGAAGCAGGCCCATATGTTGTGTCGCGGTGACTTCAGAGCGTGTTGTCGTCGGCAACCATCCTCGATATGGCCCGGGGTCGGTGTTCGTTCGGTGTCGCGGACGCGTGGGAACCAGTCACCTGATCGGGTGATCGATTGCGAACACGCGGATGCAACTCGCATACGCGTCTAGCTTGGGCATCATGAAACTCGTCATGCAGGTCAGGTTGCTGCCGACGCCCGAGCAGGCGGCGGCGCTCGAGGCAACCATGTACTCCTGCAACGAGGCTGCCACCTGGGTGAGTCAGGTGGCCTTTGAGCGCGGACAGTTCAAGAACTTCGCGCTCCGTAGGCATGTGTACGGGGTGGTCAAATCCCGCTGGGGTCTGGGAGCTCAGGCCGCTCAACAAGTGATCAAGAAGACGTGCGACGCGTACGCCTCCCTCAAGGCGAACCTGAGGGCCGGGAACCTGGGACGGCCGGGGTCTAGGCGCCATCGCCAGGCTACTGAGAGGCCGATCGCTTTCCGCCCCCAGGGTGCCCAGCCCTAAGACGATCGCATGCTGTCCTGGCAGATGCCGGACCGCACTGTGTCCGTCTGGACCACCTACGGGCGGATCAAGAACGTGGCGTTCACCGGATCTGCCGAACAACTGACAACGCTGGAGTTGTATCGCAAGGGCGAGTCCGATCTCGTCCTCCGGGATGGCATGTGGTTCCTGTTCGCGACCTGTGAGGTGCCCGAGGCGCCGCTGAATACGGACCCGGTGGATTTTCTGGGTGTGGACCTCGGAGTCGTGAACATCGCGACCACCTCCGACGGCGAGATCATGGCCGGTCGGGCGCTCAATCGAATGCGTACACGAGAGCGCGGTCTGCGGCGCAAACTGCAAAAGAAGAACACTCCGTCCACCAAGCGCCGACTGAGGAAGCGGCGACGCAAGGAGGCCCGGCGGGCCAGAGACATCAACCACAAGATCGCGAAGCATGTGGTGGCCGAGGCGGAACGCACCGGTCGCGGAATCGCCTTGGAGGATTTGACGGGCATCCGTGAGCGGGTCCGGCTTCGCAAGCCTGGGGGCACCTCCCACGCCCTTGAGGCAGTGGGGGAGGGCCACCCACTCCAGCTGGAGCTTCGCCCAGCTGGGTTCGTTCATCGCGTACAAGGGCCGCCGTGCAGGGGTGCTGGTGGTGTACGTCGATCCGGCATACACCTCTCGTACCTGCGCTGAGTGCGGACACATCGACAAGGCGAACCGGGTCTCCCAGGCCTGGTTCGCATGCCGGTCCTGCGGATTCGTTGATCACGCCGACCGGAACAGCTCCCGCAACATCCGCGCTCGCGCGTGGGAGTTGTGGAGATGCGGGGCCCAGTCACCGGCCCCTGCTCCGACGCCGCGTAAAGGGAACGGAGCTGGACGCAAACGTAGCCCCACCGCCAGTGGTGCCCGTTGTGCAAGCCCGGTGCCTTAGCGCCGGCTGGTTGACAGCGTCAACTTGTAGGTGAGGAGCGTGAAGTCGTCGCCGGGGACCGGCCGCCAGTCGCGCTGCGGGTCGCGGGTGAAGCCGAGGCGCTCGTAGAGGCGGTGGGCGGTGTGCATGGTGGGCTGGGTGCACAGGACGAGGTCGTGGCCCGTGGCCGCCGCGCGGTCGATGCAGGCCTGGACCAGGGCCTGTCCGACGCCTCGGCCGCGGGCCTCGTGGGACACGGCGAGCATGCGGATCTCGGCCTCTGCGGGGCCGGCGAGTTCGGCCAGGGGGCCGCCGGACGGGACGTAGGTGACTCCGCCGAGGATGCGGTCGTCCGCCGCGGCCACCAGGACCTCTGCGGTGTCCGCTCGCTTGGCCACGTTCTTGAGCTCCTGGAAGTACCAGTCGTCCTCGCCGCCGAAGGCCAGGAGGCCGTCGTTCAGGTAGGCGTGGGCGGTGATCTCGCCGAGGGGTTCGTAGTCGGTGGGTTCTGCGGGGCGGATCAGGAAGTCCATGGGGGAGAGTGTGCACGAAAGCGGGCCGCCGAGGGGGGTTGCTCTCGGTGGCCCGCTTGACGGTTGTGTGTGGTTGCTCGCGCAGTTCCCCGCGCCCCCAAAAAGCCTTAGTGCGAGGTTCCCGCGGTAGCCGGGGGAAGTTCCACCTGGACCCCGGGGTCGCCCGCGTCCGCCGTGTAGTCCTCCGGGCTCGTCTCGTCCACGCCCTCGGGGGCCTTCGCCGCCTTCAGGATGAACGTGAGGATCACCGTCACCGCCACGTTGAGCACGAACGCGGTGAGGCCGATGTAGCCGATCTCGCCGATGCCCGGGATCTCCTTCGCCGAGCCGCCGAAGTGCTTCTGGGTCGGCGAGGCGACGCCGTACGCGGCGACCGTGCCGTAGACCATGCCGACCGCCCAGCCGGCGAGCAGCGCCCAGCGGTGGAACCAGCGGGTGAACAGGCCGCCGACCAGGGCCGGGAAGGTCTGGAGGATCCAGATGCCGCCCAGGAGCTGGAAGTTGATGGCGACCGTCTTGTCCATGGTCAGGACGAAGACCAGGGCGCCCACCTTCACCAGCAGGGACACCAGCTTGGAGACCTTCGTCTCCTGGGCCGCGGTCGCGTCCGGCTTGATGAAGTCCTTGTAGATGTTGCGGGTGAAGAGATTCGCGGCCGCGATCGACATGATGGCCGCCGGGACGAGCGCGCCGATGCCGATCGCCGCGAAGGCCACGCCCGCGAACCAGTCCGGGAACATGTCCTCGAACAGCTGCGGGATCGCCAGCTGCGGGTTGGTGACCTTGACCCCGGCCGCGATCGCCATGAAGCCGAGCAGGGCCAGCAGGCCGAGCATCAGCGAGTACAGCGGCAGGATCGTGGTGTTGCGGCGGATCACCTCACGGCTGCGGGAGGACAGCGTCGCGGTGATCGAGTGCGGGTACATGAAGAGCGCGAGCGCGGAGCCCAACGCGAGCGTGGCGTACGTCCATTGACCCGCCTCCAGCGGGACGAGTCCGCCCGCCTTGGCCGCCGTGTACTTCTCGCTCGCCGCGCCGAAGACGTCGTCGAAGCCGCCCAGCTTGATCGGGATGTAGATGATCGCCACCGCGATGACGATGTAGATCAGCGTGTCCTTCACGAACGCGATCAGTGCGGGGGCTCTGAGGCCCGAGGAGTACGTGTAGGCCGCGAGCACGCCGAAGGCGATCAGCAGCGGGAGGTCCTTCACGAACCAGTTGGTGTTCTCGCCGCCGCCGACGCCCATGACGTCCAGGACGGCCTGGATGCCGACCAGTTGGAGCGCGATGTACGGCATGGTCGCGAGGATGCCGGTGACCGCGACGGCCAGCGAGAGTCCCTTGGAGCCGAAGCGGCCGCGCACGAAGTCCGAGGTGGTGACGTATCCGTGCTTGTGGGAGACCGACCACAGCCGGGGCAGGAAGGTGAAGATCAGCGGGTACACCAGGATCGTGTACGGCACCGCGAAGAAGCCGGCCGCGCCCGCCGCGTAGATCGCCGCGGGCACCGCGACGAAGGTGTACGCCGTGTAGAGGTCGCCGCCCAGCAGGAACCAGGTGATCCAGGTGCCGAACGACCGGCCGCCCAGGCCCCATTCGTCCAGCGAGTGCTCGTTCTCGGCCTTGCGCCAGCGCGCGGCCAGGAAGCCCATGACCGTGACGGCCAGGAAGAAGAGGATGAAGACGGTGAGTGCCACGCCGTTGACGCCGCCGTTCACTTGGCACCTCCGTGGCGGGCGCGCTGGTCACGCCTCCAGAGCTGGTAGGCGATCATCGTCAGCGCGGTGGAGATCAGCACCCACAGCATCTGGTACCAGTAGAAGAACGGGATCCCGATGAACTCCGGGTCGACCTTGGCGTACGAGCCGACCCAGAGCATCGCCACGAAGGGCGCGAGCAGGCAGAGCGCGATGACCACGCGCACCGGTGTCACCACCGGTGGTCTCACTTCAGGTGCGTCCGACATGTCGTGGCTCCTACCCCTCACTGATCAGCGTTGATCACCTGTAACGCGCAGGCAATCTAGGTCACGCGTCACGTGAGGGGAAGACCTCGTCGGCGTATCGGTATGTCGATTCTGTGAAGCATCGGCGGGGCCGTACATCGGTACGGCCCCCGCGGCCCCCGCGGTGTCCTAGTCGACCGGCCGCTTCAGGCGGGCCACGAACTTGTACCGGTCCCCCCGGTACACCGACCGCACCCACTCCACCGGCTCTCCGGCCTTGTCGAACGAGTGCCGGGACAGCATCAGCATCGGCAGGCCCACGTCGGTGCCGAGCAGGCCGGCCTCGCGCGGGGTGGCCAGCGAGGTCTCGATGGTCTCCTCGGCCTCGGCGAGATGGACGTCGTAGACCTCGGCCAACGCCGTGTAGAGGGACGTGTACTTGACGAGGGACCTGCGCAGGGCCGGGAAGCGCTTGGCGCTCAGGTGGGTCGTCTCGATGGCCATCGGCTCGGCGTTCGCCATGCGCAGCCGCTCGATGCGCAGCACCCGGCCGCCGGCGGTGATGTCGAGGAGCTCGGCGAGCCGGTCGTCGGCGGTGATGTAGCCGATGTCGAGGAGCTGCGAGGTGGGTTCGAGGCCCTGGGCGCGCATGTCCTCGGTGTAGGAGGTGAGTTGCAGCGCCTGGGAGACCTTCGGCTTGGCGACGAACGTGCCCTTGCCCTGGATGCGTTCCAGGCGCCCCTCGACCACCAGCTCCTGGAGTGCCTGGCGCACGGTCGTGCGGGAGGTGTCGAACTCGGCGGCGAGCGTGCGCTCGGGCGGTACCGGGGTGCCGGGCGACTGGGTCTCCGTCATGTCGAGCAGGTGCTTCTTCAGGCGGTAGTACTTCGGCACGCGCGCGGTACGGACTCCTGCCCCGCCCTCGGTCTCCGCACTGCTGACGTCGCTGCTCATGGTCTGCCTTCCCGGCTCCGGATGCGGGTCACATCGTGATCCCTTCTGTATACCGTCGCCGACTCTTTTGGTCTAGTCCACAGAGGTGAGTGGTATAGCGGACGAGAGTACTCCGCCGCCGCTGTTTTCGCTGCCTTCTTTACTAATGGTCCCTGCATATGTAGCTCGCATAACGGCTGGTCAGGGGCGTTTCTCGGGCTCTTGACAGGCTCTGTGGTCTGGTCCAAGCTCCCTCTACTGGTCTACACCATTGGTCCAGGTCCCGGCTGGTGGGCGGGAGGTGTGGGCATCCCTGAGGAGGGTGGCGTGAAGCGCAAGCTGGCAGCCGCGATAGGCATCGCGGGCATGATGGTCTCGGTCGCGGCATGTGGGGGCAGCGACAGCGGAAGTTCGGACAACAGCGGCGCGGACGCCAAGGAGCTGACCGTCTGGCTCACCGTCGACGCCCAGAACAACTGGCCCGAGCTGGTGAAGGCCGCGGACGCCGCGGTCCAGAAGAAGCACCCCGGCATCAAGATCAACCACGAGTACTACGGCTGGCCGGACAAGAACACCAAGCTCGACGCGGTCCTCGCCACCGACAAGGCCCCCGACGTCGTCGAGATGGGCAACACCGAGATGCTCGGCTACATGGTCAAGGGGGCCTTCGCGCCCCTGGACGCCTCGAAGTTCACCAACTCCGCGGCCTGGCTCGACGGCCTCAAGGCCTCGGTGACCTACGACGGCAAGACCTACGGCGTCCCGTACTACGCGGGCGGCCGCGTCGGCAACTGGCGCAAGGACGTCTTCGCCTCGGTCGGCGTCAAGTCCGCCCCGAAGACCTACGCGGAGCTGACCGCCGCCCTCGACAAGGTCCAGAAGAAAGAGGGCAACACGTTCTCCGCCTGGTACCAGCCCACCCGTGACTGGTATGCGGCCATGTCCTTCGTCTACGACGCCGGCGGCTCCATCGCGGTGGACTCGGGCGGCACCTGGAAGGCCAACCTCTCCTCGCCGGAGTCCCTCAAGGGCCTCACCGAGTTCAAGAACGTCGTCGACAAGTACATGCACGGCGACAAGACCAAGGACGAGTCCGACCGCTACATCGTCTACGGCCAGGGCAAGTCGGGCATGATCTTCGGCGCGGCCTGGGAGGGCGCGACCTCCGCCGACCCGAAGAACGACAAGACCGGCAAGCTCAAGGACAACCTCGAGAACTTCGTGATGCCCGGCCCGTCCGGCAAGAACATGCCCGTCTTCCTGGGCGGTTCGGACCTCGCGGTTCCGGTGAAGTCCAAGGCGCAGGCCGTCGCCGCCGAGTGGATCAACGCCTTCACCGGTCCCTCCGGCCAGAAGGGCCTGATGGCCAAGGGCAACCTGCCCAACAACAAGACCGACCTCGCCACCCTGAAGAAGGACCCGGCGACGGCGGTCCCGGCCACCGCCGCCGAGTCCAACTGGTTCGTGCCCATGGCGCCCGGCTGGGGCCAGGTCGAGAAGGCGCAGGTCCTTCAGAACATGCTCCAGAACATCGGCACCGGCAAGCAGTCCGTCGAAGCGGCGGCCAAGGCCGCCGACGCGGCGATCGACAAGGTCATCAACACCAAGTGACCGCAGGCAGGGCCCCGTCGGGACCGACGGGGCCCTGCCTCCCGTACGGCTGCGCGGGCATCGCCTCTCGTACGTCCGCGCGGACCCCGCCGTCCGCACGACGTGCCGGCTTCGCCTCCGTGGACGGCCGTGCGGGCCCCGCTTCCGCAGACGAGCGTGCGGGCCCCGCCTCCGCAGACGAGCGTGCGGGCTGCGCCCCGTGCACGACCGCGCGCATCGCTTTCGTACGACCAGAGGGACCGCTGAGGAGCGCGCCATGAGTGCCGCAGACACCACCACCCCCACCGAGGTGCCGCCGCCGCTGTCGGTACCACCGCCGCCCACCCCGTCGGCGCCCCGCAGAAGGCGGGGGCCCGGCGCCACCCCGTGGCTGCTGCTCGCGCCCTGCCTGCTCATCCTCGGCCTGGTCATGGGCTATCCGCTGGTCCGCCTGGTCACCCTGTCCTTCCAGAAGTTCGGCCAGTCCCAGCTGTGGGGCTTCCTGCCCGCCCAGTGGGTCGGCTTCGACAACTTCACCGCCGTACTGGGCGACGGCGAGTTCTGGACGGTCGTCGTCCGGACCGTCGTCTTCGCGGCCGGCTGCGTCATCTTCACGATGGTCACCGGCATGCTGATCGCCCTGCTGCTCCAGCGGGTGTCCGGCTGGGTGAAGACCCTGATCAACATCGCGCTGGTGGCCAGCTGGGGCATGCCGATCGTCGTCGCCACCACGGTCTTCAAGTGGCTGTTCGACGCGGACTACGGCATCCTCAACGCGCTGCTCAGCAAGCTGCCCGGGGTCGAGATGATCGGCCACAACTGGTTCGCCAGCGGTCCCCAGGGCCTGGCCGTGATCATGCTGCTGGTGGTCTGGGGCGCGGTGCCCTTCGTCGTGATCACCCTGAGCGCCGGACTCACCCAGGTCCCCAAGGAGATGGAGGAGGCCGCCCGTCTCGACGGCGCCGGCGCCTGGGGCGTGTTCCGGTACGTCACCCTGCCGATCCTCAAGCCCATCATCGTGATGCTGACGACCCTGTCGGTCATCTGGGACATGGGCGTCTTCCCTCAGGTGTTCGTGATGCGCAACGGCCACCCGGAGCCGGAGTTCCAGATCCTGCCGACGTACTCCTACGACCGAGCCTTCGTGGTCAACGACTACGCGCAGGGCTCCGCGATCGCCCTCATCACCGTGCTGCTGCTGCTCGGGGTCGTCGCCGTGTACATGCGTCAGATGCTGAAGATCGGAGAGGTCGAATGAGCACGCTCGCTCCCGGGGTCCGCCGCAGGTCGAAGCTGGGCTGGAACCTCCTCGGTCTCCTCGTCTTCGTCACCGCCGGCTTCCCCGTCTACTGGATGCTCAACACCGCGTTCAAGCCGGCGAAGGACGCCATCGACCCGGACCCGAGCCTGCTGCCGACGGGCGTGACGCTGAGCAACTTCAGCCGCGCGCTGGACATCGCCGACTTCTGGGGCCCGGTCGGCCGCAGCCTCGTCGTGTCCCTCGCGGTCGTGGCGATCGGCATCGTGGTCGGCACCCTGGCCGCCCTCGCCATCTCCCGCTTCGCCTTCCGCGGCCGCAAGGTCGTGATCGTGGGCATCCTCGCGGTCCAGATGGTCCCCCTGGTCGCGATGATCATCCCGGTCTTCCTGCTCCTGAACGACCTCGACCAGTACGACAAGCTGTCCGGCCTGATCATCACGTACCTGACCTTCATCCTCCCCTTCACGGTGTGGACGCTGCGCGGCTTCATCGTCAACATCCCGAGGGAGCTGGAGGAGGCGGCGATGGTCGACGGCTGCTCACCCACCGGCGCCTTCCTGCGCGTGGTCTTCCCCCTCCTGGCCCCCGGCATGGTCGCCACCTCGGTCTACGCCTTCATCCAGGCCTGGAACGAGTACCTCTACGCCCTCATGCTGCTCAGCCAGAAGAACCAGACCGCGACCGTCTGGCTCGGCAACTTCACCACCAAACACGGCACCGAATACGCCCCGATGATGGCCGGCGCCACCATGATGGCCGTGCCGATCGTGGTCCTCTTCCTCCTCGTCCAGCGCAAGATGGCCGCGGGTCTCACCGCGGGCGCCGTGAAGGGATAACGCCCCCCGATGACGACATTCGCCAGCGGTACCGACACCCTCACGCGCGACGCGCTGACCGTGCTGCAACCCGGCTTCACCGGGACGACCGCCCCCGACTGGCTGCTGCGCCGCCTCGGCGAGGGCCTCGCCTCGGTCGGCCTGTTCGGCCGCAACATCACCTCCCCGGAACAACTCGCCGCCCTGACGGCCCAGTTGCGGGCCGAGCGCGACGACGTCCTGGTCGCCATCGACGAGGAGGGCGGCGACGTCACCCGCCTGGAGGTGCGCTCCGGCTCGTCCTTCCCGGGCAACAACGCCCTGGGCGCGGTGGACGACGTGGAGCTGACCCACGCGGTCGCCGCCGAGCTGGGCCGCCGTCTCGCGGCCTGCGGGGTCAACCTCAACTGGGCCCCGTCGGCCGACGTGAACTCCAATCCCGCGAACCCGGTGATCGGCGTCCGCTCCTTCGGCGCCTCCGCCGACCTGGTCGCCCGGCACACGGCGGCATACGTCACCGGGCTCCAGTCGGCGGGCGTCGCCGCCTGCACCAAGCACTTCCCGGGCCACGGCGACACCGCGATCGACTCCCACCACGCCCTGCCGCGCATCGACGTGGACAGAGAGGTGCTGCTGGAGCGCGAACTGCGGCCCTTCCGCGCCGCCATCGCCGCCGGCACCCGTGCGGTGATGACCGCCCACATCCTGGTCCCGGCCCTGGACCGGGACCGCCCGGCCACGCTGTCCCACCCGGTCCTGACCGAGCTGCTGCGCGGCGAACTCGGCTACACCGGCCTCATCGTCACCGACGGGATGGAGATGCGGGCCATCGCCGGCACCTACGGCATCGAGCGCGGCAGCGTGCTCGCCATCGCCGCAGGGGCCGACGCGATCTGCGTGGGCGGCGGCCTCGCCGACGACGACACGGTACGGCGGCTGCGGGACGCCCTGGTCTCCGCGGTCCGCTCGGGCGAACTCCCCGAGGAGCGCCTGGCCCAGGCGGCGGAACGGGTCCGCACCCTGGCCCACTGGACGGCGGCCGGCGCGGCCGACCCCCAGCTCCCGGCCGACGAGGAGGTGGGACTGCGCGCGGCCCGGCGGGCGTTGCGCCTCACCGGCGCCGACTTCACCCCGCTGTCCGCGGCCCCCTATGTCGCCGCCTTCACCCCGGTGGCCAACATCGCCGTCGGTGACGAGACGCCCTGGGGCGTGGCCGCCGAACTCACCCGTCTCCTCCCCGGCACGGAGACGGGGAGCTTCGCCGGCGAGGACGCGGGCCTCGCGACCCTGGCCGCGGCCGGCCCCCGCCGCATCGTGGCCGTGGTCCGCGACGAACACCGCCACCCGTGGATGGCAGCGGCCCTGGACACGGTCCTGCGCACCCGCCCCGACACCGTCGTCATCGAAATGGGCCTCCCCCAGGCCCCGGCCCGAGGAGCCCTCCACATCGCAACCCACGGCGCGGCGAGGGTGTGCGGACGGGCGGCGGCGGAGGTAATTGCGGGGGCCTGAGTCTGACGACGCCACAGGTGCCGGTCCCTTCGAAAGGAACCGGCACCTAGGTCTTTTCTTTTGGGGGCGCGGGGAACTGCGCGACCAGCCACCACGAACCCGCACCCGGCAACGAACAGAACCCGGCAGACGAGTTCCCTAAATCCCCTGCCAGTCCGGCTTGTTGACAAACGTGTGCCGGAAGTAATCGGCGAACTTCAACTTGGAAGCCGCCCCCTCGTCGACGACAACCGTCGCATGCGGATGCAACTGAAGCGCAGACGCGGGACACACCGCCGCAACCGCCCCCTCCACCGTCGCCGCCACCGCATCCGCCTTGCCCTCACCCGTCGCCAGCAGCACCAGATGCCGGGCCTCGAGGATCGTCCCGATCCCCTGGGTGATCACATGGTGCGGCACCTGTGAGATGTCCCCCTCGAAGAACCGCGCGTTGTCCACCCGCGTCTGCTCGGTGAGCGTCTTGATCCGGGTCCGCGAGGCCAGCGAGGAACACGGCTCGTTGAACCCGATGTGCCCGTCCGTCCCGATCCCCAGCAACTGGAGGTCCACGCCCCCGGCTTCGGCCAGCGCCGCGTCGTACGCCGCACACGCACCCGGTATGTCCTCAGCGGTCCCGTCCGGCCCCATGAACGAGGACATCGGTATCCCCAGCGGCTCCAGGACCTCCCGGCGCAGCACCGAGCGATACGACTCCGGATGCTCGGCCGGCAGCCCCACGTACTCGTCGAGCTGGGCGATCCGCGCCCGCGAGGCGTCCACGGCACCGGACCGCACCTTCGAGGCCAGCGCTTCGTAGATCGGCAGCGGGGTCGAGCCGGTCGCCACCCCGAGCAGGGCGTCGGGCTTGCGCCGCAGGAGCTGGGCCATGGCCTCGGCGATGAGCTCGCCGCCTGCCTTGGCGTCCGGAACGATGACAACTTCCACGCTGGGCCTGCCGATCTGAGGAAACGATCTGATCTGGAGAAACGCTCTGCACCGGGAGGGCTCGACCGGACCCGGCACAGCCCATGTGGTTTAGACCAATCTAACAGAATCGGGCGTCCCGGCCCAGAGTCCCCGGGCGTCATCGCCCCGCCGCCCCCGCGTCATGCCGAGGTCGGATCCCCTTCCTCGCGGGGGAGTCGAACGGGTAGTGCAATAGGAGCCATGAGCACCGTCACGACACCCGACCCGCACAGTGAACTCCCCGGCCGGATCATGGCCCGCGAGATGGCCGAACAGCCCGAGGTCCTGCGCCGCATCCTGGACGAGGGCGCCCCGGCCATCCGCAAGGTCGCCCAGGAGATCGCCGCCCGCGCCCCCCGCTTCGTCCTGCTCACCGCCCGCGGCACCTCCGACAACGCGGCCCTCTACGCCAAGTACCTCCTCGAAGTGCGCCTCGGCCTGCCCTGCGGCCTCACCTCCATGTCGACGACCACCGCCTACGGCGCCCGACCCGACCTCACCGACGTCCTCGTCGTCACCGTCAGCCAGTCCGGCGGCTCCCCGGACCTGGTCGCCTCCACCCGGGCCGCCCGCGAGGCCGGCGCCGTCACCCTGGCGGTCACCAACAACCCCGACTCCCCGCTGGCCGCGGTCTCCGAGTACCACATCGACATCATGGCCGGACCGGAGAAGGCCCTCCCCGCGACCAAGACCTACACGGCCTCCCTGCTCGCGCTCTACCTCTTCGTCGAGGGCCTGCGCGGCGGCGACGGCGGCCCCGCCCACGTCCTGCCCGAACTGGCCGCCGGACTGCTCGCCCGCCAGGACGAGGTCCGCGCCCTCGCCGCCCGCTACCGCTTCGCCGAGCGCATGGTGATCACCTCGCGCGGCTACGGCTATCCCACCGCCAAGGAGGCCGCCCTCAAGCTGATGGAGACCAGCTACATCCCCGCCCTCGCCTACTCGGGCGCCGATCTGCTGCACGGGCCGCTCGCCATGGTCGACAACGTCTCCCCGGTCATCGCGGTCGTCACCGACGGCAAGGGCGGCGAGGCGCTCCAGCCCGTCCTCGACCGGCTGCGCGGCCGGGGCGCCGACCTGGTCGTGATCGGCCCCCGCGGTCAGGTCGAGCGCGCCTCGGCCGGCTTCGTCCTGCCCACCGGGAACGTCGCCGAGGAGGTCCAGCCCGTCCTGGAGATCATCCCCCTCCAGCTCCTGGCCTACGAGGTCACCATCGCCCGCGGCCAGGACCCGGACGCACCGCGCGCCCTGGCGAAGGTGACGGAGACGCACTGAGCGAGTCCACTTCCGGCGGCCGAGCGGGTCCGGATCTGACGACCGTCGCGGAAATTGCCCGACAAAGCCGCCCCGCACATGAACCCACACGCGTTAGGCTGCGTGGTGGATGTTAGGGCGTCCGACTAGTTGCCTCCCGTGGGGGAAAGCTCCAACAACAAACAGGCTCCCACGCATGGACACACCTAGTGGTCTAGTCCACAATTGAATCGTGACTTCCGTCTTCCCCGCACAGGAAGGCGGGATCGAGGAACCGGAGCTCTCTGCCCTGACTGCCCCGGGTCCTCATCCTTCGGCCGACCGGGACCGCACACCCCACGGCCGATATTGCTCCGGGCTGCGGTGCCGGGAAGGTTGAGGGTCCTTCCCAGGCGCCGCGGCCCGCGGGTGTTTCCGGGCCCGAGCGTCCCCGGTGACAGCGCTTTTAGGTCACTCACATACCCCCAGGTACGCTCGCACCCGTGCCCTCCATGAACGAACTGGTCCGCCAGCACACCGCACTCGACGACTCCGACCTCGAGTGGCTCCATCTGCTGGTCTCGGAGTGGCAGCTGCTCTCCGACCTCTCCTTCGCCGACCTCGTCCTGTGGGTCCCCACCCGGGACGGCGCCCGCTATGTCTCCGTGGCCCAGATGCGCCCCAACACCGGCCCCACCTCCTACCAGGACGACATGGTCGGCCACCTCGTCCCCCGCGGCCGCCGCCCCCTGCTGGACGCCGCGCTGGACGAGGGCCGGATCGTGCGCGAGGGCGACCCGGAGTGGCGCGAGGAGGTCCCGGTCCGCGTCGAGTCGATCCCGGTACGACGGGACGGGCGCGTCCTCGGTGTCATCGCGCGCAACACCAACCTGCTCACCGTCCGCACCCCGAGCCGGCTCGAACTGACCTATCTCCAGAGCGCGTCGGACCTCGCCCAGATGATCGCGGCCGGCTCCTTCCCGTTCCCCAACCAGCAGATGGACATGGACGCCGCCCCGCGCGTCGGCGACGGACTGATCCGCCTGGACGCGGACGGCATCGTCCAGTACGCCTCCCCGAACGCGCTGTCCGCGTACCACCGCATGGGCCTCGCCTCCGACCTCGTCGGCCAGCACCTCGGCCGCACCACCGCCGAACTCGCCCCCACCCGGGGGCCGGTGGACGAGGCGCTCGCCAAGGTCGCCAGCGGCTGGGCGCCCCGCGAGTTCGAGATCGAGGCCCACGACGGGGTCATCCAGTTCCGGGCCATCCCGCTCAAGCCCAAGGGCACCCGCATCGGTTCACTGGTGCTGCTCCGGGACGTGACCGAACTGCGCCGCCGCGAACGCGAGTTGATCACCAAGGACGCGACCATCCGGGAGATCCACCACCGGGTGAAGAACAACCTCCAGACGGTCGCGGCCCTGCTCAGGCTCCAGGCCCGGCGCATCGAGTCCGACCGCGGCCGTGAGGCGCTGGAGGAGGCGGTCCGCCGCGTGGGCTCGATCGCGATCGTGCACGAGACGCTGTCCCAGAACCTGGACGAGCGGGTGGAGTTCGACGAGATCGCCGACCGGGTGCTCGCGATGGTCGCGGAGATCTCGCCCGGCAAGGTCACCGGCCGGCGCAGCGGCCGCTTCGGCATCCTGGACGCCGAGGTCGCCACCCCGCTCTCGATGGTCCTGACCGAGATCCTCCAGAACGCCCTGGAGCACGGCTTCCGGGAGGGCGAGACCGGCACCGTCGAGGTCTCGGCCGTCCGCGGCGGCACCACGAAGGAGGCCCGCCTCCTCGTCACCGTCCAGGACGACGGCGTCGGCCTGCCCGAGGGCTTCGACCCGCACACCGCCGGAAACCTGGGGCTCCAGATCGTACGGACCCTGGTGGAGGGGGAGTTGGGCGGCACGTTCGACATGGTCCCGGCGCCGGAGCGCGGGACCCGGGTGATCCTGGACGTGCCGGTGCGGGCGCACAAGTAGGGCGGCGACGGAACCGCGGACAGCAAAAAGCCCCGGACCGTTCAGGGGTCCGGGGCTCACATGCTCGTTGCCAGCGTGTGCTGCGCATCGGGGGTACTGCGCGCTGCGGCTCGGGGGCGGGAGAAGCGTACGCGGTGTACGCGCCGCCAAGCTCAGGCTGTTTTGCGGGGCGGGTGTGTCAGGCGGAGGCCTGACGGGCCCGGTTGCGGGCGGCACGGCGCTTCATGGCGCGACGCTCGTCCTCGCTGAGACCACCCCAGACGCCGGAGTCCTGGCCGGACTCGAGCGCCCACTGCAGACACTGATCCATAACGGGGCAGCGACGGCAGACGGCCTTGGCTTCCTCGATCTGCAGCAGCGCAGGACCGGTGTTGCCGATGGGGAAGAAGAGCTCGGGGTCTTCCTCGCGGCAAACGGCGTTGTGACGCCAGTCCATGGCTGCTACCTCTCCTTGGTATTACGTGCAAGTTGCTTGTGAATGTGAACGCTTTCACGAATCCCTCAACAAGTGAAGGGCCGACCGCCGAGTCTTCCCCGGCGTGGTCCTGTTGATTGAAGAGGGGTTCCGGTGGCCTGTGGACGCTGGTGTTGCGGGCTGTCCCGACCGCCACGTAGAGACTCGCAAACCTCAGCGGCGGATACAACCCCTTCCGGAAAGTTTTTTTTGATTCCTCGGTGTCGACTAGGTCACAGCCGTACTTCCATGGGGTGGACCCTGGCCTAAACGTTCGAGTGAAAGGACTTTAGCCCCTTCTGCTCACACAATCACACGCAGTGCACGGCGTACGCCTGTGAACGTCACGCTCGTACGCAGTCCGAGGTGGTCGCCGTCCATCTGGAGGGGCAGAGGCACCTTCGAATGCAAGGTGAACTGGTCCAGGTCATGCAGGGAGATCGCATGCTTGCCGTGGGGGCCGCGTTCGGGGGACGAAGTGAGCAACTGCGTGCCATATCGGGTGATCGCGGGCGCCGTGATGCGGCTCAGACCGAGTACGTCGAGGCCTTTATCGAACGAGGCCTTAGGTGACGCGTACATCGGGTGATTGCCCAGGAAGGTCCACGGTGAGGTGTTCGAGACTATGGAAAGGACCAGACCGGTCACCGGCTCCGCGTCCGGCCGCTCCAGCGTGATCGTCCCGTGCCGGCGGTGCGCCTCGCCGAAGAACTGGCGCAAGGCCTGGCGGACGTAGAGAGCGTGTGTGGATTTCCTGCCGCGCTCCCGCTGCTGCTCCACCCGCCCCACCACACCGGCGTCGAACCCGAGCCCCGCGTTGAAGGTGAACCACCGTCCCGGCACGGCCTCGTCCTCGGTGCCGGGCGTGCCCGAGGTCAGTCCCAGGCCCACGGTGCGCTCGCGGCCCTCGCGCAGGGCGTCCAGGAGGGCGCCGGTGGACTCCACGGCGTCGTTGGGCAGACCCAGGGCGCGGGCGAAGACGTTGGTGGAGCCGCCGGGGACCACGGCGAGCCCGGGGAGGCGGTCGGGCTCGGGCCCCGCGTGCAGGAGGCCGTTGACGACCTCGTTGACCGTGCCGTCGCCGCCGAGGGCCACGACCAGGTCGATGTCCTTGCTCTCCGCCGCCTGCCGGCCCAGGTCGCGGGCGTGGCCGCGGTACTCGGTGGTGACCGCTTCCAGTTTCATCTCGCTCGCGAGCGCGTGGATCAGGACATCGCGCGTACGTGCGCTTGTGGTGGTTGCCGCCGGATTGACCACGAGAAGTGCACGCATGGGTTGCAGCGTACCTACTGGGTGGTACCGGGCACAGTTCGAGGTAGGGATCACGTAAGACTTCGGTCCGTGAGCCTTGCCACGGGGGCGCCAGGCAACCCGTGAGAGGCGGCATGCGTTGCCCGCGCCTCACCGCGGGGCCCCGAGCCCGAGGGCTACCCTTCAGGGGTGAGCAGCAAGCAGAACCCGGCCACCCCTTCTTCCGCCGAGACGGCCGAGACCGCCGAGATCTCCGGTCCGCGCCCGCGGCGACTGACGTACGCCGCCGCTCTGGCCGGACTGGAAGGGCTCGCGCTCGTCGTCGGGGGCGGCTGGCTGCTCGTGGAGGGCATCGTCGGCGACCCGGACGACCGGCAGTCCGCCGTCACCGGGGGCATCACGCTGATCGTCCTCGCCCTGCTGCCGCTGCTCGCCGCGCGCGGACTGCTCGCCCGCCGCAGCTGGAGCCGGGGCCCGGCCGTCATCACCCAGATCATGGCCCTGCCCGTCGCCTACAACCTCCTCCAGGCCGACAGCGCGGCCATCCCGGCAGGCATCGCCCTCGCGGTCGTCGCGGTGGCGGCCCTGATCCTCCTGATCAACTCGGAGACGACCAGGGCGCTGGGAATCAGGGGACCTGGGCGCACCCAGGACGGCGAGGGCCGGTCGTAGAACTGGGGTGGGCCCGGCCGCGGAGGCGGTGCCCGGCCTTCTGACGCGGCGGGGCCGGTCGCCGAGAAGGCGCGAACCGGCCGAGGCGTGCGGGTCCTGGGCGATCCGGCCCCACGGCGCCGACCGTGGCACACCTGCGTGCTGTGACCGGCGACCGCTGGGACGCGATGCCCGGGGTGTCCGCCCCTCGTCGGGCCCGGGGTTCCGCGGGCCCCCGTCGGACCGAGCCCGGCGGCGGGGACGGCCGCTCTCGCCGGGCTGTGGGTCTGCGGGTCTACTCCTCCACGAGGAGCTTTTCCCGGAGCTGGGCCAGGGTGCGGGCCAGCAGCCGGGAGACGTGCATCTGGGAGATGCCGACCTCCTGCGCGATCTGTGACTGGGTCATGTTGCCGAAGAACCGCAGGAGCAGGATGCGCTTCTCGCGCGGCGGGAGATCCTCCAGCAGCGGCTTCAGCGACTCGCGGTACTCGACGCCCTCCAGCGCCTCGTCCTCCGCGCCGAGGGTGTCCGCCACCGCGGGCGACTCGTCGTCGGTGTCGGGGACGTCCAGGGACAGCGTGGAGTACGCGTTGGCGGACTCCAGGCCCTCCAGGACCTCCTCCTCCGAGATGGCCAGCTTCTCGGCCAGCTCGTGGACCGTGGGGGAGCGGCCGTGCTGCTGGGAGAGCTCCGCCGTGGCCGTCGTGAGCGACAGCCGCAGCTCCTGGAGACGGCGCGGCACGCGGACCGCCCAGCCCTTGTCGCGGAAGTGGCGCTTGATCTCGCCGACGACCGTGGGTGTCGCGTACGTCGAGAACTCGACGCCGCGCTCCGGGTCGAAGCGGTCGACGGACTTGATCAGACCGATGGTGGCGACCTGGGTGAGGTCGTCCAGCGGCTCGCCGCGGTTGCGGAAGCGGCGTGCGAGGTGCTCGACGAGCGGCAGGTGCATCCGGACCAGCCGGTTGCGCAGCTCCGCGTACTCCGGGCTGCCGTCCTTCAGCGTGCGCAGCTCGACGAACAGCGCGCGTGCCCCGCTGCGGTCCTGTGGATCATGGTGCGGGACCGGCGTGTTGTTCGCGCCCGCCGCGCCGTCCTCTGCGTTTCGCTCGTGCTCGCTCATCGTCCCGCCCGTCGCCCTTCCACGAGCCCTCGCCTCCGTCCGCGCCGGGAAGACCCCGGCCGGTCCTGCCGGAGGCGTGTCCTGCACGGCACCTTCCCGATCACCCTGCCCGTCGTCCAGGAGGCCGGTCGCCGTGGTGTCACCGACGCTCTCCTCGGGGTGCGGCCGGGCCTGCTCGGGGATGCCGTCGATGCCGTCCACCATGTGCCGGGAACCGCCGGGGCCGTCGTCGCCCAGGCGGTCGGTGCCGCTCGGGCGGTCAGGGCGGAGTCCGCCCTCGGCCGGCAGCTCCCGTGTGCCGCGCTCTTCGTCCCGCACCGGCCCGTCCCCGTTCCTCACGCCGGCCCGGGTCCCGCGCCGCGCTGTTTGTAGAGGCTGATCGACACGGTCCTGTCCTCGTCCACGGCCGACGAGACCTTGCCCGCGAGGGCCGACAGGACGGTCCAGGCGAAGGTGTCGCGCGAGGGGGCGTGCCCGTCCGTGGTCGGGGCCGAGACGGTGACCTCCAGCGAGTCGTCGACGAGGCGGAAGACACAGCTGAGCACCGAGCCGGGCACGGCCTGCTGGAGCAGGATCGCGCAGGCCTCGTCCACCGCGATGCGCAGGTCCTCGATCTCGTCGAGGGTGAAGTCCAAACGGGCTGCGAGGCCGGCCGTGGCCGTCCGCAGCACCGACAGGTAGGCACCCGCGGCCGGCAGCCGGACTTCCACGAAGTCCTGGGTCGCGGGCTCGCCTGCGATCTGGGACACCCTCACCTCCAAGGTGGTACAAGCTTTTCGGGGGCCGAGGGTCGCCCCCCGGAGTAACGCGAAGTGTGGTTCAGCGGTGACGCTACCGCGCTCTCGGCTTTTCTGTCCCGGGACCCCAACCCCATACCGTCACTCACAGTAAACCTGTGGACACGCTCCGTGTCTAGGGGGTTTGCGGCTCCAATTGGGAAGAACGCGCGCCGGGTTGACGTACCCAGACGTCAGACGGTCGAACCGTCCTGGAACCCGGGGGTCCAGGGTCACACAAGGACGTGGTCCACGAAGCACCAACGCCAGTTCTCCCCGGGTTCGTGCGTGCGCATGATCGGGTGCTCGGTGTCCTTGTGGTGCTTCGTCGCGTGCTGTCCCGGCGAGGAGTCGCAGCAGCCGACATGACCGCAGTCGAGGCACAGGCGCAGCTGTACCGGGTGGGTGCCGTCCCTCAGGCACTCCGGACACGTCTCGCTGAGAGGCTCGGGTTCCGGGTGCGGCAGCGCGTCGGCGTGCGTGCACTGTTTCATGATTGCCAGGTTACGACGGCCGCGCGGATGGCGGCGCGGAAAAACGAGGGTGGGCGTACGACGATGAACGAGGGCGGGCGAGGGACATGGACGTGATGCCACTGCTGTTGCTGGTGGCGGGGAGCGCGGCGGTCGCCGCGGCGGCCCGGCGCACCCCGGTGCCGGCACCGCTGCTGCTGGTCGCCGCCGGGCTCGTGATCTCCTACGTGCCCGGGGTGCCCGAGTACACGCTGGACCCGGACGTGGTCCTGCCCCTCATCCTGCCGCCGCTGCTGCACACCGCGGCCACCGACAGCTCCTATCTCGACCTGCGGGCGCAACTGCGGCCCGTGGCGCTGCTGTCGGTGGGGTACGTGCTCTTCGCGACCCTCGTCGTCGGCTGGGCGGCGTACCGGATCGTGCCGGGCCTTTCGCTGACCGGGGCGCTCGTGCTGGGCGCGGTGGTGGCGCCGCCGGACGCGGTCGCCGCCACGGCGGTCGCCCGGCGGGTGGGGCTGCCCTCCCGGATCACCACGATCCTCCAGGGCGAGTCCCTGGTGAACGACGCGACCGCGATCACCGCCTACCGGGTCGCGCTCGCGGCCGCGATCGGCGAGGGCGCCTCCTGGGCGGGCGGCATCGGGGAGTTCCTGCTCGCCGCGGTCGGCGGGGTCGTGGTCGGCCTGGTGCTGATGGTGCCGATCCACTGGCTGCGCACCCACCTCAAGGAGCCCCTGCTCCAGAACACCCTGTCCCTGCTGATCCCGTTCGTCGCCTACGCGTCCGCGGAGTCGTTCCACGCCTCCGGGGTGCTCGCGGTGGTCGTCGTGGCGCTGTTCCTCGGGCACCGCGCGTGGGAGGTCGACTTCGCGACGCGCCTCCAGGAGGACGCCGTCTGGAAGATGGTCGCCTTCGTCCTGGAGTCGTCGGTGTTCGCCCTCATCGGACTGCAACTGCCCGTCGTACTGAAGGGCCTCGGCGAGTACGAGGGCGGACGCGCCGCCTGGTACGCGGTCGCCGTGTTCTTCGTGGTCGTCCTGTCGAGGTTCGTGTGGGTCTATCCGGCGACCTTCCTGCCCCGCATGCTGTCCGCGCGGATCCGCGAACGTGAGGAGAACCCCACCTGGAAGGGGCCGTTCGTCATCGCCTGGGCCGGAATGCGGGGCGTGGTCTCGCTGGCCATCGCCTTCTCGATCCCGGAGACCCTGCACGACGGCGAGGCCTTCGAGGGCCGCAACCTGATCCTCTTCCTCACCTTCACCACGGTCATCGGCACCCTCGTCGTGCAGGGCGTCACCCTGCCCCCGCTGATCCGCGTGCTGAAGCTCCCCGGCCGCGACCGGCAGGCGGAGACCCTCGCCGAGGCCAACGCCCAGGCGCAGGCCTCCCGGGCCGCCGAGAGCCGCCTGGACGAACTCCTCGCCGACGAGCGCAACGCCCTCCCCCCGCCCCTCGCCGACCGTCTGCGCACGGTCCTGGAACGCCGCCGCAACGCCGTCTGGGAACGCCTCGGCCAGTCCAACCCGCTGACCGGCGAGACGGTCGACGACACCTACCGCCGCCTCTCCCGCGAGATGATCGGCGCCGAGCGCACGGTCTTCGTCAAGCTGCGGGACCTGCGCTACATCGACGACGAGATGCTCCGCACCCTGCTGCGCAGGCTGGACCTGGAGGAGGCGGCGGCCTACCGGGAGGCGGCGGAGTAGGGCCGGGGCCGGCCCCTCGTCAGGGAAAGGGCCGGCCCGTGACCACGGCCGCGACGGTCGTCCCGCGCGCGAAGGCGCCCTCTTCAGCCAGAGCGACCAGTCCGAACAGCAACTTGGCGACATAAAGTCGTTCCACGGGCACACCGTGGCGCTGCTCGAAGTCGTCCGCGAACACGTCGAGCTCCGGGGTGGTGCGGGCGTAACCGCCGCAGTGGAAGCGGTCGTCCAGCGTCCAGTCGCCCCGCCGGTCGCCGAAGGCGCGGCGTTGCAGGGACTCCGTCTCGGCTGTCAGGAAGCCGCCCTTGAGGACCGGTATGCCGAGGGCGCGCTGATCCCGGGAGAGGCCCGCCGCCAAGCCCGCCAGGGTGCCTCCGGTGCCGCAGGCGATCGCGACCACGTCCGCCTGCCCTGCGAGCTCCTCGCCGAGTGCCCGGCAGCCGCGTACCGCGAGCGCGTTGCTGCCGCCCTCAGGGACGACGTAGGCGTCCTCGGCGTCCGCCGCGCGCAGCACGCGCGCGAGGGCGGCCGGGTCGGCCTTGTCGCGGTACGTCGACCTGGCCACGAAGTGCAGGCGCATGCCGTCGGCCGCACACCGGCCCAAGGAGGGGTTCAGGGGCCGGTCGGCGAGCTCCTGCCCGCGGACCACACCCACCGTGGGCAGGCCGAGGAGGCGTCCCGCGGCGGCCGTGGCCCGCAGATGGTTGGAGTAGGCGCCGCCGAAGGTGACGACGGTACGGCCGGCCGCCGCGGCGAGGTTCGGCGCCAGTTTGCGCCACTTGTTGCCGACGATCTCCGGGTGGATCAGATCGTCCCGCTTGAGGACGAGACGCAGGCCGTGGCGGGCGAAACGGCGGTCCGACAGCTCCTGCACGGGGGAGGGGAGGCGGGGGCGCAGGGCGTCGAGGACGGTCACGCCCCCATTGTGACCTGCGGGGTCACTCCAGGCGCTCGCGGATCCGGCCGCGCAGCCAGGACATCGTGAAGCCGCGGGGGTCCACCTTTCCCGGCTGCCACTCCAGGTGGCCGATGACCGAGCGCTCCGTCCAGCCGTGGTGACGGCACACCGCCGCGGAGACCCGCTCGATCGCCTTCAGCTGGGCGTCCGGCCAGGGATCGTCGCCGTCGCCGAGGTTCTCGCACTCGAAGCCGTAGAAGTGGCGGTTGCCGTCGGTGTTGGCCTCGTTGTCGGGCGGCAGTGCCGTCTCCGCGATCACGGCCCGCAGGACGTCGTCGTCGCCGAGACCGGCGTGGTTGGCGCGGCCGTAGCCGACGAGATGGACCCGGCCGTCCTTGGTGATGACGCCGTGGCAGAGGGGGCCCGGCAGGCCCGTGTAGCCCTTGCGGCACAGCTCCACCGTGGCCGCGCTGCCGCTGGTCACCGTGTGGTGGATCATCACGCCGTGCACGGGCCCCCAGGCGCCGACGTGGTTGCGGTTGTGGTGCTCCCAGTCACCGACCTCGACGACGGTCGCGCCCTCCGCCTTCAGGACGGCCAGGAATCTGGCGGCGGACATGGGTGAGGCCATGGCCCCCTCCTTCGCGCTGCGCGCCGACCGCCCGGCGCGGGTCGGCTCGTACCCGTGCTTGTACCGAAGGCGGCGGGATCCGACTCCTGGTTCGTGCGGCGTGCGAGCTGATTCGGACAGTCATATTCCGCTCCGGCCAACGGACTTGGCCGGGCGGAAGGGGACACGAAACGCGCATATGCCCAGCCTCGCGGTGATCCATTCCCGCTCTTTCGGGTAATAGCACCGGCACGTTCCGTGAGGAAGGGTTGGTCCCGCACATCGATGCCCGTGAGCAGATCGCGTCCGGGCATGTATCGGGAGGGCAATTCCTTATGTCGGTAGGCGAAGAGGTCCGCACCGAGCAGGGCCGGCCGCAGCAGAGTCTCGGCACGGCGGCCGCGCGGAACCTGGCCACCACCACCAAGTCCGCACCCCAGATGCAGGAGATCAGCTCCCGCTGGCTGCTGCGCATGCTGCCCTGGGTGAACGTCCAGGGCGGCACGTACCGGGTGAACCGGCGGCTGAGCTACGCCGTGGGTGACGGCCGGGTGACGTTCGTGAAGACCGGCGACCGGGTCGAGGTGATCCCCGACGAACTGCGCGAGCTGCCGGCGCTCAGGTCCTACGAGGACGACGACGTGCTCTCCGAGCTCGCCCAGCGCTGCCAGCAGCGGGAGTTCGCCCCCGGCCAGGTGATCGCCTCGTTCGGCGCCCGGACCGAGGAGGTCTACCTGCTGGCGCACGGCCGTGTGGAGAAGGTCGGCACCGGCCCCTACGGCGACGACGCGGTCCTCGGAGTCCTCGCCGACGGCGCCTACTTCGGCGACCAGGCGCTTTTGGACCCGGACGCCATCTGGGAGTACACCGCCCGCGCGGCCACCACCTGCACGGTCCTGGTGCTGCCCCGCCAGGACGTCGAGCAGGTGGCGGAGCGCTCCGACGCCCTGCGCGAGCACCTGCGGGAGCAGCGGGCGATCCCCTCGCAGCGCACCAACAAGTACGGCGAGAAGGAGATCGACCTCGCGGCGGGCCATGACGGCGAGCCCGACATCCCGCACACCTTCGTCGACTACGACGCCCGGCCCCGCGAGTACGAGCTGAGCATCGCCCAGACCGTCCTGCGCATCCACACGCGCGTGGCCGACCTGTACAACCAGCCGATGAACCAGACGGAACAGCAGATCCGGCTGACCGTGGAGGCCCTCAAGGAGCGCCAGGAGCACGAGCTCGTCAACAACCGCGAGTTCGGGCTGCTGAACAACTGCGAGTACGACCAGCGGCTCCAGCCGCACGACGGCGTGCCGAGCCCCGACGACCTCGACGAACTGCTCAGTCGCCGGCGGGGCACCAAGCTGCTGCTGGCCCACCCGCGCGCGATCTCCGCGATCGGGCGTGAGCTGAACAAGCGCGGTCTCGTCCCCGAGACCATCGACGTGGGCGGCAACCGCATCCCCACCTGGCGCGGGGTGCCGATCTACCCCTGCAACAAGATTCCGGTCACCCCGGAGCGGACGACGTCGATCATCGCCATGCGTACCGGTGAGGCGGACCAGGGCGTCATCGGCCTTCAGCAGGCGGGCATCCCGGACGAGATCGAGCCGAGCCTGTCGGTGCGGTTCATGGGCATCAACGAACAGTCGATCATCAAGTACCTGGTGACGGCCTACTACTCGGCGGCCGTGCTGGTGCCGGACGCGCTCGGGGTGCTGGAGAACGTCGAGATCGGCCGGTGGAGGTGACGTTTCTGCACCTGGGAGCCGTGTCCTCGCCCTCGGGCGCGGGTACATCCCGGTCGGACACCGGGGTGGAGACACCCCGGTGGCAGGCGCCCACCCGCAGCGGAAGCGCCACCGTCCGCGGACTGACCGAGGGGGGTCCCATGGCGGAGTTCACGACGGATACGCAGGCGCGGGCGCCGGAGAGAACCCAGCGCCCGGGGGAGCGGGTGACCGTGTCCGGCCCGGCCGACGGGCATGAGGCCGCTGTGATCCTGGAGCGGGTCCGGGCGGCGGTCGACCCCGCGTTGCGCCGCGCGGTGGAGTCGCTGCCCCGGTCCCTGCGCCGGGTCGCGCTCTACCACTTCGGCTGGGAGCACGCCGACGGCACCTCGGCCGCGGGCAACGCCGGCAAGGCGATTCGGCCCGCCCTCGTCCTCACCGCGGCCGCCGCGCTCGGTGGGGACCGGGCGCGGGAAGCCGCCGTACGGGCGGCCGTGGCGGTGGAGCTGGTCCACAACTTCACCCTGCTCCACGACGACGTGATGGACCGCGACACCACCCGCAGACACCGCCCCACCGCCTGGACCGTGTTCGGCGACGCGGACGCGATCCTCGCCGGGGACGCCCTCCAGGCGCTGGCGCTGCGGCTGCTGGCCGAGGATCCGCATCCCGCGGCCGGTGCCGCCGCGGCCCGGCTCGCCTCCTGTGTCGTCGAGTTGTGCGAGGGCCAGCACGAGGACACCGCCATGGAGGAGCTCGGCCCCGGCGAGGTCACCCTCGACCAGGTGCTCGTCATGGCCGAGGCGAAGACGGGCGCGCTGCTCGGGTGCGCCTGTGCGCTCGGGGCGCTGTACGCGGGCTCGTCCACCGCGGACGTCGAGGCGATGGACGCGTTCGGCCGGGAGGCCGGGCTCGCCTTCCAGCTCATCGACGACGTGATCGGCATATGGGGCGACCCGGTCCGCACCGGCAAACCGGCCGGCGCGGACCTGGCCGCCCGCAAGAAGTCCCTCCCGGTGGTCGCCGCGCTCACCTCGGGCACGGCGGCGTCCGCGGAACTGGCCGAGCTGTACGCGGCGCCGTACGACGAGGAGGACCTGGCGCGCACGGTCCTCGCCGTCGAGGAGGCCGGGGGCCGGGACTGGGCACAGGTTCAGGCCGCCGACCGGATGGCCCGGGCGATGGGGCAGCTGGCCCGCGCGGTGCCGGATCCTGAGGCGGCGGGCGGCCTGCTGTCGCTCGCCGAGTTCGTGACCCGGCGCAGCAGTTGAGGACGCCGGAGCGAGGGGGACCGCGCGGTTCCTGACCCCGCGTGGCCCTCGAAGGCTCCGGTACGGACGGGTCCCGCACATCCCCACGGTGTGCGGGGCCCGCTTCCGTCTGCACACCGGCTAGGCTCAACAACCTTGCGAGCAGAGGCTGTTGAGACCAAAGGGGCGGGCAGGCATGGGCGTGGCGATACGGACGGCGAACGCGGACGACCGGGAGCCGGTCACGCGGCTGCTGGACGCGGCCTTCCAGGACGATCCGGTCAGCGGGTGGATCTTCCCCGCTGAGGAAGACCGCCGTGCCACGCATCCCCGGCTGATGGCCGCGTTCGTCGACATCGTGATGGCCGAGGGCCGGGTCGACGTGACGGAGGACGGGGCGGCGTGTGCGCTGTGGCTGCCGGTGCCGGCGGAGAGCGCCGAGGAGGAGGAAGGCTTCGCCGAGCTGCGGGAGGCGATCGACCCGGACAACGAGCGGATCGAGCTGATCGGCACCCTCACGGCCGGGGTGCACCCCGCCGGACGGGCGCACGAGTACCTGTGGATGATCGGCGTGGCCCCCGGGCGGCAGGGGGAGGGGCTCGGGACCGCGCTCATCGGGTCGGTGCTGGAGCGCTGCGACCGGGAGGGGGTCCCGGCCTACCTGGAAGCGAGCAGCGAGCGGAGCCGGGGGCTGTACGAGCGTCTCGGCTTCGCACTCGTGGAACGCCCGCTCGAACTGCCCGACGGCCCCCTGATGTGGCCGATGTGGCGCGAACCGGGTGCCTCGCGGTAGGACCCGAGCGGTCCGGGCGCCGATACCGCAGCCGCCACCGGCGTACGGCACAGAGCGCCCTGCCCCCCTTCGCCCTACCCTGAGGGCATGGGCACTGACGAACGCGTCTGTCCCGTCTGCGGGCAGCCGGTCGAGACCGTCGTACGGCGTCACAAGACCCTCGGCGCATGGGTCCCCGTGTGGACGGGCGGGCCCTGCCACAACCCCGAGTGCCCGGCCTGCGCCGACCGGGACCAGGTCGCCGACCCGGGCGAGGAGCACGGCGGCGCGCCCGCCGAAAACCCTTCCTGAGCCCTGTCGAGAAAACCTTTCCCGAACCCTGTCGAGAATCCGTCCCCGGCTCCGACGTCCCCTGTGAGAGCCGCCCGGCCCGGGTGGCCGAGCCGATCGACGCCGAAGGAGCGGAATCATGAAGTACCTGGTGATGGTGCAGGCGACGCAGGCGGACTACGAGGCCATGCGCGGCAAGGGCTCCGAGCATTCCCCCGTCTGGGGCGAGCAGGAGATCCAGGCGATGTACGCCTTCATGGGCGCCATCAACAACGACCTCTCCGAGACCGGCGAGTTCCTCGACGCCCAGGGTCTCGCCGAGCCCGCGAAGATCCGGCACGTCAGCCGGGACGCGGACGGCAAGGCGGTGATCACCGACGGCCCGTACGGCGAGACCAAGGAGCTGATGTGCGGCTACTGGGTCCTGGAGTGCGAGAGCCTGGAGCGGGTCACGGAGATCGCCGAGCGGATCGCCCAGTGCCCCCAGCCCGCCGGTGCCCCCGAGTACCCGGTGGTGATCCGGCCCATCCTGGACGGCGCCGGGGACATCTGAGACCCGTGCCGGGAACCACCGCGATCGAGGACCTGCTGCGCCTGCACGCGCCGCAGGTCCTCGGCGCGCTGGTCCGGCGGTACGGCCGCTTCGACGCCGCCGAGGACGCCGTACAGGAGGCACTGCTGGCCGCGGCCGGACAGTGGCCGGCCGCGGGAGTGCCGGACAATCCGCGCGGCTGGCTCATCAGGGTGGCCTCGCGGCGGCTGACGGACGCGCTGCGCGCGGAGGAGGCCCGGCGGGCCCGGGAGGAGCGGGCGGCGGCGCTGGACCTGCGGGTCACGGCCGTCGCCGACCGTGCGCCGCGCGAGGACGACACCCTGTCGCTGCTGTTCCTGTGCTGCCATCCCGACCTCAGCGCGTCCGCGCAGATCGCGCTCACCCTGCGCGCGGTCGGCGGTCTGACCACGGCGGAGATCGCCCGGGCCTATCTCGTCCCCGAGGCCACGATGGCGCAGCGCGTCAGCCGGGCCAAGCAGAAGGTGCGGGGCGTGCGGTTCGGGCGCCCCGACCGGTGGGAGGAGCGGCTGCCCGCGGTCCTGCACACCCTCTACCTGATCTTCAACGAGGGGCATACGGCGACCTCCGGACCCGCGCTCCAGCGGCACGACCTCGCCGGCGAGGCGATCCGGCTGACCCGCACGGTCCACCGGCTCCTGCCCGACGACTGCGAGACCGCGGGCCTGCTCGCCCTGATGCTCCTCACCGACGCCCGCCGCGACGCCCGCACCGGCCCGGACGGCGACCTCGTCCCCCTCGACGAACAGGACCGCGCCCGCTGGGACGGGGCGGCGATCGAGGAGGGCGTCGCGCTGGTCACCCGGACGCTGGCCCGCCACCGTGCCGGGCCCTACCAGATCCGCGCGGCCATCGCCGCCGTGCACGACGAGGCGCCCTCGGCGCAGGAGACCGACTGGCGGGAGATCCTCGGGCTCTACGACGTTCTCGTACGGCTGGTTCCCGGGCCCGTGGAGCGGCTGAACCGGGCGGTCGCGGTGGCCATGGTCCACGGTCCGCAGGCGGGGCTCGCCGAACTGGACCGGCTGCCCGACGAGTTGGGCCACCGGCTGGACGCCGTACGCGGGCACCTGCTGGAGCGGGCCGGTGCCCGTCAGGAGGCGCGGGCCGCCTACGCGTCGGCGGCCGCCAGGACGCTGAGCCTGCCCGAGCAGCGGTACTTGCAGGCGCGGGCGGCCCGGCTCAGGCCGTACCGTGACGGCATGTCCACAACGGAGCCCATCGTGCACCTCACCGAACGCTTCCTCTGGGAGGAGGCGCAGGCCAAGGGCACCTACGAGATCTCCACGCGCGGCCGCACCCTCCAGGAGGAGGGGTTCATCCACTGCTCGACGCGCGAGCAGCTGCCGCGCACGGCCGCCGCGTTCTTCGCCGACGTGCCCGACCTCGTGGTCCTCGTCATCGACCCCGCACTCCTCGACGTACCCCTGAAGTACGAGGCCCCCGAGCCCGGCGCCGAGGAGTTCCCGCACATCTACGGCCCGCTTCCGGTGTCCGCGGTCGTGGACGTGGAGCCGTGGGGGTGACGGGACGCCGCAGCCGGTTATGGCGCTGGGCGCTGCTCGTCTGGGCGGTTCTCGTGGTCGTCGCGGGCGGGCTCACGCTGTGGCTCCAGGACTCCACCGAGCCCCCGGGGCCGTACGTGTGGGAGGAGACCAGTCCGACGCCCTCGCTGCCGGACGGGTGGAGGTCGGCGTGCCCCGACGTCACCCCCGACGAGCAGGGGTGGGGCGCCTGCCTGACAGTCACCTCCGGCTAGGCAGCCCACCCGTCTCCGGGTCCCGGCCCGTCAGGCAGTACAGGCCGCCCGCCGGGTCCCGCAGCACCGTCCAGCTCCGGCCCTCGGCGACGAACTCGGCGCCCAGGCGCTCGTGTTCGGCCCGTGTCGCCCCGATGTCCGCGCAGGCCAGGTCCAGGTGGGCGGAGGCGGGGCGTTCCTCCTCCAGGCGCTGGAGGAGGATGCGGACGGGGAAGCCGGCCGGCGGCCTCAGCACGTGGAACTCGGGGAGCGAGCCGGGAAAGGACTCCCAGTCGGGCAACAGGGCGGTCCAGAAAGCGACTTCGGCCTCGTGGAGGGACGGCGGGACGTCCAGGCAGACCTGGTCCAGGCGGGTGCCCCGGAACACCGGCTGGCGGGCCGACTGCCCCCGCCAGGGATCGGCGCAGAACAACTGGCCCGCGGGGGAGCGCAGTACCACCAACGTCCCCTGATCGGCGACCACATGCGCGCCGAGCGCCTCCGCCGTCCTCGCGAACTCCCGTACGTCGTCGACGCAGAAGTCGAGATGCGCACCGCCGGGCCCGGAGGCGACGGCCTGGATCTTGACGCAGGCGTCGGTCCCGTCGGCGGGCAGCAGGGTCACGAACTCCCGCCGCTCGCCCCTGAATTCGGAGAGACGGGTGCCCGTGACGCCGGCCCAGAAGTCGCAGGCCTGGGCGAAGCGGGGGACGGGCCGGTCCACGAAGGCGTAAGTCCAGCGCGTGGTCATGCCGGTGATCGTATGCGCCCTGAAGGGGCGCGGGGAACTGCGACCAGCCACGACGACGCCGCGGGCAGCCGACGGACTCAGCTGCCCCCGACCTGCATGAACCGCAGCATGTTCCCCGCCGGGTCCCGGAACGCGCAGTCCCGCACCCCGTACGGCATGTCCATCGGCTCCTGGATCACCTCGGCCCCGGACTCCCGCACGCGCGCGAACAACGCGTCGCAGTCCGTGGTCGTGAAGTTGACCCCGCGCAACAGCCCCTTCGCCAGCAGCCGGGCCATCGCCTCCTTGTCCGCGGGCGACGCGTCCGGATCAGCCGCCGGTGGCTCCAGGACGATGTCCACGTCCGGCTGGAGCGGCGAGCCGACCGTCACCCACCGCATCCCCTCGTACCCGACGTCGTTGCGCACCTCCATGCCCAGGACGTCCCGGTAGAACGCGATCGCCTTGTCGTGGTCGTCGACGGCGATGAAGCAGTTCTTGAGTTTGATGTCCATGGGTTCACGTTAGGCCCGCCGAGGGCGGGTCCGCCTGGGGACCGCTCAGGTCCTTCGGGGCCGGGTGTGCCGGCGGACCACGCACGGCGGGATGTCCGCGAGTTCCTCGTGCGGGCGGGCCCGGTACGCGCTCGGTGTCTCGCCCACCAGCTCCGTGAACCGTGAGCTGAAGGACCCGAGGGAGGTGCAGCCGACCGCCATGCAGACCTCGGTGACCGACAGGTCGCCCCGCCGCAGCAGCGCCTTCGCGCGCTCGATGCGCCGGGTCATGAGATAGCCGTACGGCGTCTCCCCGAACTCCGCGCGGAAGCTGCGCTGGAAGTGTCCGGGGGACATCAGCGCGGTGCGGGCGAGCGCGGGCACGTCCAGCGGCTCGGTGTACTCGCGGTCCATCCGGTCCCGCGCCTGCCGCAGCCGCACCAGGTCCTCGACGCTCACCATGACACGCTCACCATCACGCCAGCATCGCACGACGCTCACCGGTCGGGTGCGTGGACCTGGAACGGGCTTTGCCTCGCGTTCGCCTCCCGTACGGAAGCGCTTGCTCCCATGAGGGCATGGACCACATCACGTTCCTCGTGGCGGTCGTCATCGTCACGGCTCTGGCCTTCGACTTCACCAACGGATTCCACGACACGGCCAACGCGATGGCGACGTCCATCGCGACCGGCGCACTGAAACCCAGGACCGCGGTCCTGGTGAGCGGCGCCCTCAACATCGTGGGCGCCTTCCTGTCGACCGAGGTCGCCAGGACGATCTCCGGCGGCATCGTGGACGACACCCTCGTCTCACCCGGGATGATCTTCGCGGGGCTGGTCGGAGCGATCCTGTGGAACCTGCTGACCTGGCTGATCGGTCTCCCGTCGAGCTCGTCGCACGCGCTCTTCGGCGGCCTGATCGGCGCGGTCTGGGTCGGGGCGGGTCAACACGGCGTGCACTTCGACAAGGTCGTCGAGAAGATCCTGCTCCCGGCCGTGGCCTCCCCGGTGGTGGCGGGTCTCGCGGCCCTGCTCGCCACCTTCCTCGCCTACAAGCTGACCGCCCGCGCCCGCAGGGACTCGGTGACCAAGGGCTTCCGGCTCGGCCAGATCGCCTCCGCGTCCCTCGTCTCCCTCGCGCACGGCACCAACGACGCCCAGAAGACCATGGGCGTCATCACGCTCACCCTCATCTCCGCGGGCGCGCTCGGTCCCGACGCCGGTCCGCCGGTGTGGGTCATCGCCTCCGCCGGCCTCGCCATCGGTCTCGGCACCTACCTCGGCGGCTGGCGGATCATCCGCACCATGGGCAAGGGGCTCACCGAGATCCAGTCCCCGCAGGGCTTCGCCGCCGAGACCGCGTCCACGGCGGTCATCCTGACCTCCGCCCACCTCGGCTTCGCGCTGTCCACCACGCAGGTCGCCTCCGGCAGCATCCTCGGCGCGGGCCTCGGCCGGCGGCTCGCGGAGGTCCGCTGGGGCGTGGCCGGCCGGATGGTCCTGGCCTGGCTGATCACCCTGCCCGCCGCCGCGCTGGTGGGCGGCCTCTCCGCGAGCGCGGTCAAGCACGGCGGCAACCTCGGCACCGTCGTCGTCGCCCTGGTCGGCGTGGCCGTCGCCGGGGGCATCGTGCTGCTGTCCCGCCGCAATCCGGTGAGCGCGCACAACGTCAACGACACCCACGAGGTCACCCTCCGCACCGAGCCGCCGGCCCGTGTCCGCACGGCCGCCTGAGCCTCCCCAGGAGTTCCTGTCATGAGCATCGACTGGTCCGCACTCGGCCAGGTCACCGCGGTGAGCGTGGGTGTCACCGTCGCCGTGGTCGTCGTCTTCGCCCTCGGGGTACTCGGCCTCGCCCGATTCGAGGGAGCGAGGGAGGATGGCACCAGCACGTCGACTCTCGGCGTCGCCCAGGCCGGCCTCTGCTTCCTGGCCTGCGCGGCGGTGGTGGCGTACGGCATCCATCTGATCGTGCCGCAGTTCCACTGACCCACCGAGATGAGAGGGGACCCAGGATGACGCCTCTGCTGACCGACCTGAAGGTCGACTACACCGATCCCGACGAACCCGTGCTCATCCGCCCGGACGGCAGCCCGATCGACACCTGGCGGGAGAACTACCCCTACGAGCACCGCATGGAGCGCAAGGAGTACGACTGGCACAAGCGGCTCCAGCAGATCGAACTCCTGAAGCTCCAGAGCTGGGTCAAGGAGACCGGACGCCGGCTCGTCATCGTCTTCGAGGGACGGGACGCGGCCGGCAAGGGCGGCACCATCAAGCGCTTCACGGAGCACCTGAACCCCCGTGGCGCCCGCGTGGTGGCGCTGGAGAAGCCGACCGAGCGCGAGCGCGGGCAGTGGTACTTCCAGCGGTACGTCGAACACCTGCCGACCGCCGGCGAGATCGTGCTGTTCGACCGGTCCTGGTACAACCGGGCCGGCGTGGAGCGGGTCATGGGCTTCTGCACCGACGACGAGTACCGGCGCTTCATGCGGCAGGCCCCGCTGTTCGAGCGGATGCTCGTGGACGACGGCGTGGACCTGCTGAAGTTCTGGTTCTCGGTCTCCCAGGGCGAGCAGCGCACCCGCTTCACGATCCGCCAGATCGATCCCGTACGGCAGTGGAAGCTCAGCCCCATGGACCTGGCCTCCCTGGACCGCTGGGACGACTACACCGCCGCCAAGGTCGCCATGTTCCGTGAGACGGACACGCAGTTCGCCCCCTGGACGGTGGTCAAGAGCAACGACAAGAAGCGCGCCCGCGTCGAGGCCATGCGCAGCGTCCTGGCCCGCTTCGACTACTCCGACAAGGACGAGGAGGTCGTCGGCACCCCGGACCCGCGGATCGTGGGAGCGGCGGCGGGGCTGCTGGAGGCGGGGGAGCACTGAGGGTCCTCTGCGCAGGCGTGGCCGCGCCCTGTGGTCGGTACAGCACGAAGCGGCCCGAACGCACGAAGCGGCCCGAACAGCGCGAAGGGGCCCGGACGGTGAACCGTCCGGGCCCCTTCGACCGCCTTCGGATCCGCGATGGTGCACCGATCGCCGACCAGGCGGAGCAGGCCTTGGGTCAGGCCTTCTTGGTCTCCCAGAAGATCTTGTCGATCTGGGCGATGTAGTCCAGAGCCTTCTGGCCGGTCGCCGGGTCGGTCGACGCCTTGGCGGCCGAGAGGGCCTTCAGGGTGTCGTTGACCAGCTGGTGCAGCTCCGGGTACTTCTCGAAGTGCGGGGGCTTGAAGTAGTCGCTCCAGAGCACGGAAACGTGGTGCTTCGCGAGCTCGGCGCGCTGCTCCTTGATGACCGTGGCACGCGCCTGGAAGTGCGGGTCGTCGTTGGCGGCCATCTTCTCCTGCACGGCCTTCACCGACTCCGCCTCGATGCGGGCCTGGGCCGGGTCGTACACACCGCAGGGCAGGTCGCAGTGTGCGCTGACCTTGACCTTGGGGGCAAACAGGCGGGAAAGCATGGAGCATTCCTTCCTCGTGATCGTCTTCTCAGGTGCGACATTACTCCCTGGGAGAGCCGAATTCGCGAGTGCCCCCATGGGCTTAGGACAAAAGTCCGGGGTCAGACTGAGACTGGTGGATGAACGTACCGGGGAGGTGCCGGGGATGCCGGAGCTGTCGCAGGAGACCGAGCGGGGGAGGTCCTTGCTGCCCTTCCTCGGGGTGGCCGAGGTGACCGGGCCGTCGATGGTGCCCACGCTCCAGCACGGGGACCAGCTCGTCGTGCACTGGGGGGCCAGGGTCGGGATCGGCGACATCGTGGTCCTCAGGCATCCGTTCCAGCAGGACCTGCTCGTCGTCAAGCGGGCCGTGGAGCGCCGCGAGGGCGGCTGGTGGGTGCTCGGCGACAACGCGTTCGCGGGCGGCGACAGCACCGACTACGGCGTCGTACCGGAGGACCTCGTGCTGGGGAAGGCCCGGCTCAGGTACCGGCCGCTCAGGCCCGGTCAGCGCTCGCCGCTGGCCGCCGTGCGCTGGGCGGTGTCCGCGGTGCGGCCGCTGTTCGCCGACCGGTCGGCCTCCAGGCGCTTGCGGGCCCGGTAGGCGGCCACGTTGGCGCGGGTGGCGCAGCGGTCGGAGCAGTAGCGCCGGGAGCGGTTGGTGGAGGTGTCGAGGTAGGCGTTGCGGCAGGGCGCGGCCTCGCACAGGCCGAGCCGGTCGACGCCGTACTCGGTGAGGTGGAAGGCCAGGCCCATCGCGGCGATGGCCGCGTACCCCGCCGTCGCGTTGGAGGGGTGGTCCGCCAGGTGCATGTGCCACAGCGGGCGGCCGTCGTCGTCCCGGAAGTCGTGCCCGGAGATCTGCGGGCTCACCGGGAACTCCAGGAGCAGTGAGTTCAGCAGGTTCACCGCGAGGGTCTCGTCGCCCTGGTCGGCCGCCTCGAAGACCGCGCGCAGCCGCGCCCGGACCGAGCGGAAGCGGGTCACGTCGGCGTCCGTGGCCCGCCGGCCCGCCTCCTGGCCGGCGCCGAACAGATCGCGGACGGCCTCGACGGAGGTCAGGGAGTCCTGGCCGCGGGCCGGGTCCTCGCTGTTGACCAGACGTACGGCGTAGTCCGAGTAATAGGCCAGTTCCACTTGTAGTCCTTACGGAGGCGTTCTATCGTCGGGGTGCGGTCGGGTAACAGCTGATCGTGCTTCCAGGGTATTACGGCGATGACGGGACAGGGGGCTTTGATGACGACCGGTGTCGGAACCGACTGGCAGGCCTGGCAGGAGAGCTGGGACCGGCAGCAGGAGTGGTACATGCCGGACCGCGAGGAGCGGTTCCGGGTGATGCTCGACATGGTCGAGGCCCTCGTCGGACCCCGGCCGCGCGTGCTGGACCTCGCGTGCGGCACAGGAAGTATCACGGCCAGGCTGCTCGCCCGGTTCCCGGAGGCCACCAGCACCGGCGTCGACCTCGACCCGGCGCTGCTCGCCATCGCCGAGGGCACCTTCGCGGGCGATACGCGGGTCACCTTCGTGACGGCCGACCTCAAGGACCCCAACTGGGTCGCGGAGCTGCCGTACGACTCCTACGACGCCGTCCTGACCGCCACGGCCCTGCACTGGCTGCACAGCGAACCCCTCACGGTCCTCTACGGGCAGATCGCCGAACTCGTCCGCGACGGCGGCGTCTTCATGAACGCGGACCACATGATCGACGAGTCCACGCCCCGGATCAACGCGGCCGAACGCGCGCAGCGCCACGCGCACATGGAACGGGCCCGACAGGACGGCGCCCTCGACTGGGCCGCCTGGTGGGAGGTCGCCGCCGCCGACCCGGTCCTGGCGGGCCCCACGGCACGGCGCTTCGAGATCTACGGCGAACACGCGGAGGGCGACACCCCGTCGGCCCAGTGGCACGCACGAGTCCTGCGCGAGCGCGGCTTCGCCGAGGCCAGGCCGGTGTGGTGCTCACCTTCGGACACGCTGCTGCTCGCGCTGAAGTAGGGGCACGCGAAAGGGGCGGCACGACACCGTCGTACCGCCCCTTTCGTCGTCGTACCGCTACAGCACCTTCGACAGGAACGACCTGGTGCGCTCGTGCTGAGGATTCGTCAGGACCTCTCGGGGGTCGCCGGACTCGACGACCACGCCTTCGTCCATGAAGACCAGGCTGTCGCCGACCTCGCGGGCGAAGCCCATCTCGTGGGTGACGACGACCATCGTCATACCGGACTCGGCGAGGTCGCGCATGACGTCGAGGACGTCACCGACCAGCTCCGGGTCCAGGGCCGAGGTCGGCTCGTCGAAGAGCATCAGCTTCGGGTCCATCGCCAGGGCCCGGGCGATCGCCACCCGCTGCTGCTGGCCGCCGGAGAGCTGGGAGGGGTAGTTCCCGGCCTTGTCGGCCAGTCCGACCCGCTCCAGGAGCTCCCTTGCACGGTCCCTGGCCTGGCCCTTGTTCACGCCCTTGACCTGGATCGGAGCCTCCATGACGTTCTCCAGCGCCGTCATGTGGGGGAACAGGTTGAAGCGCTGGAAGACCATGCCGATGTCCCGGCGCTTCAGCGCGACCTCGCTGTCCTTGAGCTCGTAGAGCTTGTCGCCCTTCTGGCGGTAGCCGACCAGCTCCCCGTCGACGTACAGCCGGCCGGCGTTGATCTTCTCCAGGTGGTTGATGCACCGCAGGAAGGTCGACTTGCCGGAGCCCGAGGGGCCGATGAGGCAGAAGACCTCGCCCTGCTTCACTTCCAGGTCGATGCCCTTGAGGACCTCGACGAGCCCGAAGGACTTGTGGACGCCTTCGGCCTTCACCATGGCGGTCATGCGGTGCCTCCCGCCGACGAACGGTTCGACAGGGACAACAGGTTCGCCTTGATCTTCTGGAACGGCGTGCTGGGGAGGCTGCGGCTGGAGCCGCGGGCGTAGTACCGCTCCAGGTAGTACTGGCCCACGCTGAAGACCGAGGTCAGCACCAGGTACCAGGCGGCGGCGAGGAACAGCATCTCGGCCGGTGCGCCGGAGGTCTGCCCGATGTCCTGGGCGACGCGGAGCAGCTCCGAGTACTGGACCACGGACACCAGCGAGGTCGTCTTCAGCATGTTGATGACCTCGTTGCCCGTGGGCGGCACGATGACGCGCATCGCCTGCGGGATGACGATCCGGCGCAGCGTCTTGCTGTGGCTCATGCCCAGCGCGTGCGACGCCTCGGTCTGGCCCTCGTCGACCGAGAGCAGACCGGCCCGGCAGATCTCCGCCATGTACGCCGCCTCGTTGAGGCCGAGACCCAGCAGCGCCGTCAGGAACGGGGTCATGAACTGCGACCACTCGTCCTTGTAGATCGGCCCGAGGTTGATGTACTCGAAGACCAGGCCCAGGTTGAACCAGACGATCAGCTGGACCAGAACCGGGGTACCGCGGAAGAACCAGATGTAGAACCAGGCGACGGACGAGGTCACGGGGTTCTTCGACAGCCGCATCACCGCCAGCAGGATGCCGCCGACGACGCCGATGAGCATGCACAGCACCGTGAGCAGCAGCGTCTTGCCGACGCCGCTGAGGATGCGGTCGTTGAAGAAGTAGTCAGGGATCGCGCCCCAGTTGATCCTGCCCTGGGAGAACGCGTAGACGATGGCGCCCAGTGCGGCGAGCGCGATCACGGCGGAGACGTACCGCCCGTAATGACGGACCGGGATGGCCTTGATGGCCTCCGGGCGGGTCGGCGGGGTGTCCGCCGGCCCGTCCGTCTTGTCGATGTCAACAGTCACCGGTGTTGCCTTTCAGCGGACTCGGCCCGCGATCACTTGCCGCCGTTGACGGTGGCCTGGGTGACCGCGCCGGCCTCGACGCCCCACTTCTTGATGACCTTGCCGTACTCGCCGTTCTTGATGATGGCGTCGAGGGCGGCCTTGAGCGCGTCGCGCAGCTGGGTGTCCTTCTTCGCGACCGCGATGCCGTACGGGGCGGCCTCGACCTGCTCGCCGACGAGCTGGAAGTCGTTGCCACCGCCGGAGGTCTTCACGGCGTACGCGGCGACCGGGAAGTCGGAGGAACCGGCGTCCGCGCCGCCCGCGCGCAGGCGGGTCTGGGCCTGCTGGTCGTTGTCGAAGGACTCCAGGGCGATCTTCTTGCCACCCGTGCACTTCTTCGACTCGGACTTGGCGAGGTCCTCGGAGACGGTGCCGCGCTGTACGACGATCTTCTTGCCGCACAGGTCCGACCACGTCTTGATGTCGGTGTTCTTGCCCTTCTGGGTGTAGATCGAGACACCGGCCGTGAAGTAGTCCACGAAGTCGACGCCCTCGCCGACCTTCTTGCCGGTGTCCGAGTCGATGCCCTCCTGGCGGTCCTTGGTGTCCGTCATCGCCGACATGGCGATGTCGTACCGGTCGGAGCGCAGACCCGTGATCAGGGTGTCGAAGGTGCCGTTCTCGAACTCGAACTTCACACCGAGTTCCTTGCCCATGGCGTCGGCGAGGTCCGGGTCGATGCCGACCACCTTGCCGGCGCTGTCCTTGAACTCGACCGGCGCGTACGCGATGTCCGAGCCGACCTTGATGACGCCCTTGTCGCGGATCTCCTTGGGCAGCTTGTCCGCCAGCGGGGCGGAGGACGTGGAGGCGGAGCTGGAGCTGTCCGAGCCGCTGTTGGTCTGGTCACCGCAACCGGTGAGGATCAGGGCGCCTGCGACCGCGATCGCGCCTACCGCGGCTGTCCTGGTGCGCGCGGCGGTCGTACGACGGGTGGTGCTTGCGGTCATTTTGGGTTCCTCCGGCGGATGGGTGGAGTTGCCGATGGGCGGGGCGGCCGCCGACGGGTTCGGCAGACTGCCTTCATTCCTCAGGTCGACGAGAGCACACGTCTTCGAGTGTCGCGACCTCGTGTGATTACGGCATCTTGCCATTCGGACTGGACCATTCAGGGAGACGGTCATGTCAAAATCGGATAACGGGTGACCCCCGAACCGGACCATGTCCGTACATCACGGCCGGACCATCTACGGGAATCTCGCATTCCGGCCGGAAGATCTTCGGTGCCGTTCGCGGGGCGGACGACCCGTAAAGGGTGGACCGGGTGTCCCCCGAGTGGCCCTCCGGTGATCGTCAAGGGGCCTCCGACGGTTTGTCCGGATGCCGATCCATGATTCATGTCACCGCCCTCGGATGATCGATGATCGATTTGCGCCGCGGCGTGTGACCTTGGCCGTACTGGACTCGTCCTCGACGCCGTTCGTCCGGTAAGAAGGTTCTTTACACCCCTCATCCGGGGCTCAGGGCGCGTGTGCGGCGCGCCCGTCGCGCAGCGGCCCGTACGTATCCGTATGGGTCCACGACCAGGGCCGTGGCGCGGTGCCCGCCCGCTCCTCAATCAGGAGCGGCCAACCCTCAAACCATGAAGACCTAAGGGGTACAACAAAGTGGCAGCGGAGATCGTCAATCCTCGCAGCGACAGCGATACGGGCCAGGACGGCGGGGCGGAGCCCCTCGATTCCTTCGACCCCGCGTTCGCGCTGCACCGCGGCGGCAAGATGGCCGTGCAGGCCACCGTGCCGGTCCGTGACAAGGACGACCTGTCCCTCGCGTACACGCCCGGCGTGGCGAAGGTGTGCAGCGCCATCGCCGAGCAGCCGGACCTCGTCCACGACTACACGTGGAAGTCGTCCGTCGTCGCCGTCGTCACCGACGGCACGGCCGTGCTGGGGCTCGGTGACATCGGGCCCGAAGCCTCCCTCCCGGTGATGGAGGGCAAGGCGATCCTGTTCAAGCAGTTCGGCGGGGTGGACGCGGTTCCGCTCGCGCTGGCCTGCACCGACGTCGACGAGATCATCGAGACCGTGGTCCGTCTCGCGCCGTCCTTCGGCGGGGTGAACCTCGAGGACATCTCGGCTCCCCGGTGCTTCGAGATCGAGCGGCGGCTCCAGGAGCGGCTCGACATTCCCGTCTTCCACGACGACCAGCACGGCACGGCCGTCGTGACGCTGGCCGCGCTGCGGAACGCCGCGCGGCTGAGCGGGCGGGCCATCGGGGATCTTCGTGCGGTGATCTCCGGGGCCGGGGCGGCCGGTGTCGCCATCGCCAAGATGCTCGTCGAGGCGGGCATCGGGGACGTCGCGGTCGCCGACCGGCGTGGTGTCGTGTCCGCGGACCGGGACGACCTCACGTCCGTCAAGCGGGAACTGGCCGGGTTCACCAACAAGGCCGGTCTGTCGGGGTCGCTGGAGTCCGCCCTGGCCGGCGCCGACGTCTTCATCGGGGTGTCGGGCGGGACCGTGCCGGAGTCGGCCGTCGCGTCCATGGCGGAGGGGGCCTTCGTGTTCGCGATGGCCAACCCTGACCCCGAGGTGCATCCGGAGGTCGCGCACAAGTACGCGGCCGTCGTCGCGACCGGGCGGTCCGACTTCCCGAACCAGATCAACAACGTGCTGGCGTTTCCGGGGATCTTCGCGGGGGCGCTCCAGGTGCGGGCCTCCCGGATCACGGAGGGCATGAAGATCGCGGCGGCGGAGGCGCTGGCGTCGGTCGTCGGTGACGATCTTGCGGCGGACTATGTGATTCCGTCGCCGTTCGACGAGCGGGTTGCTCCGGCGGTCACGGCGGCGGTCGCTGCGGCGGCTCGGGCGGAAGGGGTTGCTCGCCGCTGAGTCTGTTGTGCGGGGAGGTGGCTCCGTCCGGGCGTGTTGTTGCTTGGGCGGGGCCATTTCTTTGCTTGGGGGTTGGGCCGGTTGGGTGGCTGGGGTTGTCGGTTGGGTGCGGCTTGGTGGGGGCGGGCGTTTTGCGCAGTTCCCCGCGCCCCTGGAGGCCTGCGGCGGCCTCTTGCTGTCCGGTGGGGGCGTGCGTAGCGCGTGCGGGTGCGTTGTGGGTCGGTGCCGGGGTGGGGGGTGTCCGTCCTCGGTCCGGCGGCTCGGTCTCTCGGTCAGTTCTCGGTTTCGGACGCCGGCCGCTGCGGGCGGACACCCCCCACCCCGTCCCCTGCGCGCCGTACGCGGCGAACGGCCGGTGGGGGTGGAGGCGCGCGGCTGACGGTTCCGTCGTGGCGCACGTGGACTGCAACTCCCCAGGGGCGCGGGGAACTGCGCGACCAGCCACGACGGACCCGCACTCGCCCCACAACCTGGGCGTACCGTTTCGCAAGAGGGCATGTGTCACAACGCGTCCCTGTTCCCCGTGTCGCCGGGGGACCCTATCGTCAAGGTCATGTTCGCTGTCTACGCCGCCCGCATCGACCGCGACAACCCGCTCTCGGGACTGGAGTTGGGGGAGCGTCCGGCCCCCGAAGCCCGTTCGGGGTGGAGCGTCGTCGATGTGAAGGCCGCTTCCCTGAATCACCATGACCTCTGGTCCCTGCGGGGCGTCGGCCTCGCCGAGGACAAGTTGCCGATGATCCTCGGCTGTGACGCCGCCGGGATCGACGAGGACGGCAACGAGGTCGTCCTGCACTCCGTCATCGGGCAGACCGGGCATGGTGTCGGGCCCAAGGAGCCGCGGTCCATCCTGACGGAGCACTATCAGGGGACGTTCGCCGAGCGGGTCGCCGTGCCGACCTGGAACGTGCTGCCCAAGCCGAAGGAGCTGTCCTTCGCCGAGGCCGCCTGTCTGCCCACGGCCTGGCTCACGGCCTACCGGATGCTCTTCACCAACGCGGGCGTACGGCCCGGTGACTCCGTGCTCGTGCAGGGCGCCGGCGGCGGTGTCGCCACGGCCGCCATCGTCCTCGGGAAGGCCGCGGGGCTGCGGGTCTTCGCCACCAGTCGGGACGAGGCCAAGCGGAAGCGTGCCCTGGAGCTGGGGGCCGTGGAGGCGCTGGAGTCCGGGGCGCGGCTGCCGCAGCGGGTGGACGCCGTCATCGAGACCGTGGGCGCGGCCACCTGGTCCCACTCGGTGAAGTCGCTCAAGCCCGGCGGCACGCTGGTCATCTCCGGTGCCACGAGCGGCGACCGTCCCTCGCACGCCGAGCTGACCCGGATCTTCTTCCTGGAGCTCAAGGTCGTGGGGTCGACCATGGGGACGAAGGACGAGCTGGAGGACCTGCTCGCCTTCTGCGCCGCCACCGGTGTGCGTCCCGTCATCGACGAGGTGCTGCCCATGGACCGGGCCCGTGAGGGATTCGAGCGGATCGCGGCCGGTGACCTGTTCGGGAAGGTCGTACTCACCAACAGCTGAGTTCCTTGGTTCATTTGTCGGCGGCCGGCTCCTTGTGGGTCGGCCGTTCGCTTGTCAACTTTGGTTGACGTCGACGGGCTGTCAATGTAGGTTGACATCATGACCGAAGCAACGGATCTCGCCGAACGGGCCGGTGACCGCGACCCCCGTGTCGGACTGCGTGCCGTCGCCGCACTGCGCAGGCTGCTCGAGCAGCTGGAGTCGGTGCAGGTGCGCAGTGCGCGCAATCAGGGCTGGTCGTGGCAGGAGATCGCCGCCGAACTCGGTGTGAGCAGGCAGGCCGTGCACAAGAAGTACGGGAGGCATTGATGTTCGAGCGATTCACCAAGGACGCCCGGGCCGTGGTCGCGGGCGCCGTCGAGCACGCCGAGGAGGCGGGGGCCGGGTCCGTGGACGCCGAGCACCTGCTCCTCGCCCTGCTGGACCGGGAGGGCAGCCGGGCCTCCTTCGCCCTCGCCGCCCTCGGGCTCGCGGAACGCGAGGACGCCGTACGGCAGGCGCTCGGCGAGGCCCGGCGGCGGGCCGGGCTGTCCCAGGCGGACACCGAGGCCCTGGCCGGGCTCGGCATCGACGTCTCGGAGATCATCGCCCGGGTGGAGGAAGCGCACGGCGCCGGCGCCATGGCGGGCGACCGTGGCGGGCGGGGGCGGTGGTCCGGTCGCCGTCCCTTCGGCAAGGGGGCCAAGGAGACGCTGGAGAAGGCCCTGCGCATCGCCGTGGCCCGGCGGGACCGGCACATCGGCGACGAGCACATCCTGCTGGCGCTGACGGTCAGGCCGGGGGTGTCCGGTGAGGTGCTCGCCGATCACGGAGTGACCCATGAGTCGGTGACGCGCGTCCTGTACGGCGGGGGTGGCGCGGCGAAGGCCGGCTGAGCGGAGCTGCCTGCTCTGGCGCCACGGTCAGCTACCTGCTCCGGCATCACGGTCAGCTACCCGCGCCCGCACCACGGTCAGCCACCCGCTCCGGCGTCACAGTTCAGCCACCCGGCAACCGCTCTGGGCACCCGCTCCGGCCCCCCGCTCCGGCCCCCGCTCCGGCGGTCCGCTCCGGCGGTCCGGCCCGGCCGCCGCTGGCCGGCGGGGCCGGAGCCGTCGTACCGCCGGAGGCGCGGGCCGGTCACGCCTTCGGGGCCCGCAGCAGTGCTCCTATGTGCGCCGCCGCCGTCGACAGGTGGCGGCGGGCCTCGCGGAACTGGTCCGCCGTGACGCCGTGGTCGCGGGCCGCGTCGCGGACGTCGTCGCGGAAGCGGTCGAGCAGGCGGTCCAGGTCCCGGGCCGGGTTGCCGGTGGAGTCCTCGTGGGCCCAGGACGGTTCGTACTCGGCGGGGAAGTCCTCAGGGGTGTGGGAGTACTCCGGGCCGGATGCCGAGCCCTCGGCCTTCTCGAACCGCCCGGCCTTCTCCGACCTCGCCCCGCCCCGGCCGAAACCGAAGTCCTTCCCGAACTCCTTGCCGTAGTCCTTCCCGAACTCGCCGAACTCCTTGGCCAGTTCGGTCAGTCCCTCGCGCACCCCCGTCGGCCAGTCGCCGCGTGCGAAGTGGTCCTGCACCTGCTCCTGGACGCGGCGGGCGATGCGCTGCACCTCCTCCTGGGCCTGCTCCCTCGCCCGGTCCTGTGCCTCCTTGGCCTGGCGGCGGGCCCGCTGGGCCTCCTCACGAGCCCGGCGGCTCTCGTCCTTGGCGCGCCGGGCCTGCTCCTTCCACTCCTGCTTGACCCGGCGCATCTCCTCCTTCGCGGCCCGCCACGACTCCTTGTCGGCGTATTCCGTGAAGTCGCCGAAGGGGCCCTCGGACTCGGCTCCGGCGCCCTTGCCGGCGCTGCCGGATCCCCGGCGGGCCTCGGTGGCCGCCGCCCGCATCTCGCGCCGCAGGTCGCCCGCCGCGCCGCGCACATCGGCCCGGATCTCCGCGGCGAGCTCGGCGACCGACTCGCGGATCTCCAGCTCCAGGTCGGCCAGTTCGCCACTGCGGTCGGCCAGCTCGGCGCGGCCCGCGTCCGTGATGGCGTACACCTTGCGGCCGCCCTCGGTGGTGTGGGTGACCAGCCCCTCGGCCTCCAGCTTGGCCAGGCGGGGGTAGACCGTGCCCGCCGAGGGGGCGTACAGGCCCTGGAACCGCTCCTCCAGGAGCCGGATCACCTCGTAGCCGTGGCGCGGGGCCTCGTCCAGCAGCTTCAGCAGGTAGAGGCGGAGGCGGCCGTGGGCGAAGACGGGGGGCATGTCAGAGCACCTTCTTGTCGGTCGTGCCGTCGGCCGGGGGAGTGGAGGTGTCCGTGGGGGTGGAGGGCTCGTCCTGGCCGGAGAGGGGATGGTCCCCCGGGGCACTGTCCCACGGCTCCTCCTCGTCCTCCCGGGCCGGGCGGCGCAGCAGGGCGATGGAGCCGGAGACGGTGGTGGCGCGGAGCTTCCCGGTGCCGGCGCCCAGGCGGCCGGTGACCTTGTGGGCGCCCCACTGGCCGTGCACCCGCAGGCCGTCGAATGCGTTGGAGATCGTGCCGCTCGCGGTGTTGGCCTCCACCTCCGCGTCCGCCGGCTGGGGCAGCCGGATGGCGATCTCGCCCGAGACGCTGGTCAGCCGGACGTCGGTGGGGCCCTCCGGGTCGAGGTCCACGATCATCGAGCCGCTGACCGAGTCCGCCCGCACGGAGGAGCCCGAGCCCTCCACGACGGTGAGGTCCCCGGAGACCGAGTTGAAGCGCAGGTCACCGGTGACGGCCTGGGCCTCCAGATTCCCGGAGACGGTGTCGGCGCGGACGGGGCCGGAGAGTCCGACCAGGGTGGTGTCGCCGTTGACCCCCTTCACCACCGACGGGCCGCGCACCCCCGACACCACGGCCCCCGCGCTGACCACGCCCACCTCGACGCGGGTCTCGGCAGGCACCGCCAGCGAGACGACCGCGCTGCGCCGCCAGCCCTTGCGGTCGAGCCACTTGAGGAAGCCCTTCCAGGGCAGGTCCTCGTACGCCACGGTCAGGGTGCCCGCCTCCTGGGTGACGATCAGGGGCGGGCCTTCGATCTCCGAGACCTCCAGGCGGGCGGAACCTTCGTCCGTGCCCACCACGTTCACCGTTCCGTTGACGATGCGTACGTGAAGTTCGCGGACGGGCTCGTCGAAGGTGAGCTTGCTGGGCTCAGTGACGGACCACTCGGACATGGTGGCAGACCTCCCCGTAGCAACGCGCCATATCGCGTCTCCTGCAATTCACGATATATCGTGGGCTCCGAAAGTCAAGGCGCTCTTTCGGGGGAGGGGGGCGGCCGTAGGCGGTTGCAGACGCGACGGGACAACGCAAAAGGCGCCCCCGAAGGAGCGCCCCGCACCACACCGCGGTCCTACTCGTCGTCCTCGTCGTCCAGGCGGGCCAGCCACGTGGCCAGTCGTTCCACCGGCACCTCGAAGTCGGGATTGAGGTCGACGAAGGTCCGCAGCTGCTCGGCCAGCCACTCGAAGGTGACCTCCTCCTCGCCGCGCCGCTTCTCCAGCTCTTCGATGCCACGGTCCGTGAAGTACATGCCGTCAAGGATAAGTGCGCGCAAACGGCCGGGCCGCACCCCTCGCAAGAGGAGTGCGGCCCGGCCGAGTGCCAACGGTTACGCCTCGAACACCTCACGCACCAGCTGCTCCTGCTCCGCCTGGTGCCGCTTCGCGGAACCGACCGCCGGGGACGACGAGTGCGGGCGGGAGATGCGGCGCAGGCGCTCGCCGTGCGGGACGTCCGCGCCGACCGCGAGGTCCAGGTGGTCGATCAGGTTGAGGGCGATGAACGGCCAGGCACCCTGGTTCGCCGGCTCCTCCTGGGCCCACAGGTACTTCTCGGCGTTCGGGTACTTGGCGATCTCCGCCTGGAGCTCGGCACCCGGCAGCGGGTACAGGCGCTCGATGCGGATGATCGCCGTGTCCGTGATGCCGCGCTTCTGACGCTCGGCCTCGAGGTCGTAGTACAGCTTGCCCGCCACGAAGACGACCTTGCGGACCGCGGCCGGGTCCACCGTCGCGTCGCCGATGACCGGGCGGAACTGACCCGAGGTGAACTCCTCCGTCTTCGACGCCGCGGCCTTCAGACGCAGCATCGACTTCGGGGTGAAGACCACCAGCGGCTTGTGGTGCGGGTTGTGCACCTGCCACCGCAGGAGGTGGAAGTAGTTCGACGGCAGGGTCGGCATCGCGACCGTCATGTTGTTCTGGGCGCAGAGCTGGAGGAACCGCTCGACACGGGCCGAGGAGTGGTCCGGGCCCTGGCCCTCGTAGCCGTGCGGCAGGAGGAGCGTGACACCGCTCGTCTGGCCCCACTTCTGCTCCGCCGCCGAGATGTACTCGTCGACGACCGTCTGCGCGCCGTTGACGAAGTCGCCGAACTGCGCCTCCCACATCACGAGCGCGTCGGGACGGGCCAGCGAGTAGCCGTACTCGAAGCCCATGACCGCGTACTCGGAGAGCAGGGAGTTGTAGACGTTGTAGCGGGCCTGCTCCTCGGCGAGGTACTGGAGCGGGGTGTGCTCCTCGCCGGTCTCGCGGTCGATGAGGACCGCGTGGCGCTGGCCGAAGGTGCCGCGCTGGGAGTCCTGGCCCGACAGGCGGACCGGGGTGCCCTCCAGGAGCAGCGAACCGACGGCGAGGGTCTCGCCCATGCCCCAGTCGATGGTGCCGTCCTCGACCATGGCCGCGCGCCGCTGGAGCTGCGGCAGCAGACGCGGGTGGACGTGGAAGGTGTCCGGGATGTTGACCTGGGACTCGGCGATCCGCTTCACGGTCTCCGTGGAGATCGCGGTGTTCACGGCGACCGGGAACTCGGCCTGCGGGTCGGAGACGGGACCGGCGGCCGGCTGGGCCGTGACGGCCTCGCGGACCTCGGTGAAGACCTTCTCCAGCTGGCCCTGGTAGTCCTGGAGCGCCTGCTCCGCCTCTTCCAGGGTGATGTCGCCGCGACCGATGAGGGACTCGGTGTAGAGCTTGCGCACCGAGCGCTTCTTGTCGATCAGGTCGTACATCAGCGGCTGGGTGAAGGCCGGGTTGTCCGACTCGTTGTGACCGCGCCGGCGGTAGCAGATGAGGTCGATCACCACGTCCTTGTTGAACGCCTGGCGGAACTCGAAGGCCAGCCGCGCGACGCGGACCACGGCCTCCGGGTCGTCGCCGTTCACGTGGAAGATCGGGGCCTCGATCATGCGGGCCACGTCGGTGGCGTACATGGACGAGCGCGAGGACTCCGGCGCCGCCGTGAAGCCGACCTGGTTGTTGATGACGATGTGGACCGTGCCGCCGGTGCGGTAGCCCCGCAGCTGCGACATGTTCAGGGTCTCGGCCACCACGCCCTGGCCCGCGAAGGCCGCGTCACCGTGCAGGGCGACCGGCAGGACGGTGAAGTCCGTGCCGCCCTTGTTGATGATGTCCTGCTTGGCGCGGACGATGCCCTCGATGACCGGGTCGACCGTCTCCAGGTGGGAGGGGTTCGCGGCCAGCGAGACCTTGATCTGCTCGCCGTCCAGACCGGTGAAGGTGCCCTCGGCGCCCAGGTGGTACTTCACGTCGCCGGAGCCGTGCATCGACTTCGGGTCCAGGTTGCCCTCGAACTCGCGGAAGATCTGCGCGTACGACTTGCCGACGATGTTCGCCAGGACGTTCAGGCGGCCGCGGTGGGCCATGCCGATGACGACCTCGTCCAGGCGCGACTCGGCGGCCGAGTCGAGGACCGCGTCGAGCAGCGGGATGACGGACTCGCCGCCCTCCAGGGAGAAGCGCTTCTGGCCGACGTACTTCGTCTGGAGGAAGGTCTCGAAGGCCTCGGCGGCGTTGAGCCGGCGCAGGATGCGCAGCTGCTCCTCGCGCTCCGGCTTGGTGTGGGAGCGCTCGATGCGGTCCTGGATCCAGCGGCGCTGCTTCGGGTCCTGGATGTGCATGAACTCGACGCCGGTGGTGCGGCAGTACGAGTCGCGCAGCACGCCGAGGATGTCGCGCAGCTTCATGAGGGACTTGCCGGCGAAACCGCCGACCGCGAACTCCCGCTCCAGGTCCCACAGGGTGAGGCCGTGCTCGGTGATGTCCAGGTCGGGGTGCTTGCGCTGGCGGTACTCCAGCGGGTCGGTGTCGGCCATGACGTGGCCGCGGACCCGGTAGGAGTGGATCAGCTCGAAGACGCGGGCGGCCTTGGTGACGTCGTCGTCGTGCGAGGCGTCGATGTCCTTGAGCCAGCGGACCGGCTCGTAGGGGATGCGCAGGGCCTCGAAGATCTCGTCGAAGAAGCCGTTCTCGCCGAGCAGGAGGTTCGCGACGATCCGCAGGAACTCGCCGGAGGCGGCGCCCTGGATGACCCGGTGGTCGTAGGTCGACGTGAGCGTCATGACCTTCGAGATGCCGAGCTTGTTCAGGGTGTCCTGGGAGGTGCCCTGGAACTCCGCCGGATAGTCCATGGAGCCGACGCCCATGATGACCGACTGGCCGGGCATCAGACGCGGCACGGAGTGGACCGTACCGAGGCCGCCGGGGTTGGTCAGGGAGACGGTGACGCCCGAGAAGTCGTCCATCGTCAGCTTGCCGTCACGGGCGCGGCGGACGATGTCCTCGTAGGCCTGCCAGAACTCGAAGAAGTTCAGCGTCTCGGCCTTCTTGATGCCCGCGACGACCAGCTGACGGTCGCCGTTGGGCTTCACCAGGTCGATGGCGAGGCCGAAGTTGACGTGCGGCGGCTTGACGAGGGTGGGCTTCCCGTCCTTCTCCGCGTAGTGCCAGTTCATCGACGGCATGGCCTTGATGGCCTGCACCATCGCGTAGCCGATCAGGTGCGTGAAGGAGATCTTCCCGCCCCGGGCGCGCTTGAGGTGGTTGTTGATGACGATGCGGTTGTCGAAGAGCAGCTTCACCGGGACCGCGCGCACGGACGTGGCCGTGGGCAGCTCCAGGGACGCGTTCATGTTCTTCGCGACCGCGGCGGCGGGACCGCGCAGCGTGATCAGCTCAGGGCCCTCCGGCGAGGAGGCCTGCGCGGCCGGCTTCGCGGCGGCGGGCTTCGCGGGAGCGGCCGCCGGCTTGGCGGCCGGAGCCGCCGGGGCCGGGGCGGCGGGCGCGGCGGCCTGCGCGGGAGCCGGAGCGGTGGCGGGCTTCGCGGCGGCGGGAGCCGGCACGGCAGGAGCGGCCGGCGCGGGAGCCTGGGCCGGAGCCGCGGCGGCCGGAGCCGGGGTGGTGGTCCCTGCGGCCCCCGCGGCCGCAGTACCCGCCGGAGCCGGAGCGCCCGCAGCACCCGGCTTGTAGTCGGCGAAGAAGTCCCACCAGGCTCGGTCTACCGAATTCGGGTCCTGGAGGTACTGCTGATAGATCTCGTCGACGAGCCACTCGTTCGGGCCGAACGCGGCAGCGGGGTTCTTGCCCGCTTGGTCTGCGTCGGTCGAGATGCTCGAGTTACTGGGGGACTGTGGCGACACGGCGGCAACCGCCCTCTTCCGCTTCACAAGGTGATGGACAGCGGGAATAAAGGCTACGCCCCCAAGACCCCTAAGGTCAGGCCGGGCCCGTCCATCGTCGTGTAAGTCACATGAAACTGCGGGTTTCGGGGCCGGAAATGGCGGGAAACAAGCGGGGTTCCGTTCTGTGACGGCCGGTTCGGGAAGCGCCGAGCGGGGCCCTGCGCGACGACCGCGCGGCCCTCTGCCTGATCACACGTGTCCGTCAGTGCGGAACAGAGATGGATCTTGTGGCTCCGCTTCGAACTTTACGTCAACTTGGCAGAGAGGGAAGCCCTGGAAGGGTGACAAGAATCCGGCAACCCCGCTCGGATTCGGCCACACCGATCCGGCCGCCGTGCAGATCCACCGCCCAGCGGGCGATCGCGAGCCCGAGGCCGGTGCCGCCGTCGCTGCCCGGACCGTGCGGCCGCGGCACCTGACCGCGGTTGAACCGCTCGAAGACGCGGTGCCACTCGGAGCGCGGGATGCCGGGGCCCTCGTCGAGGACCTCCAGCTCAAGGGATTCCGGCAGGGCCCCGCGCCGCGCCTTGACCGTCACCCGGCCGTGCGGCGGGCTGTGCTTGACCGCGTTGTCGATCAGGTTGGCGACCACCTGGTGGATGCGCTCCGGATCGGCGTGCGCGGTCAGCTCCGGCGGCGTCACGTCGAGGTGCAGATGCACGTCGTTGCGGGTGTGGCTGCCGGATCCGGAGGCGATGCCCGCGCGCGCGGTGGCGACCATGTTGGCCTCCTTCAGCACGCCCGAGAGGTACGGCCACACCTCGAAACGGCGCTTCTTCAGCGGTACGACGCCGTTGTCCAGGCGGGACAGGTCCAGCAGGGTCTCCACCAGCCGGCCGAGCCGCTCGGTCTGCTTGAGGGCCGTGCGCATGGTCTCGGGGTCGGCCTGGGTGACCCCGTCGACGATGTTCTCCAGCACCGCGCGCAGGCCCGCGATGGGGGTGCGCAGCTCGTGGGAGACATTTGCCACAAGTTCCTTGCGCTGGCGTTCCTGGGCCTCCAGGTCGTCCGCCATGCGGTTGATGGTCTGGGCCAGGTCGCCCAGCTCGTCCCGGCGGTTCTCACGGACCCGGCGGGTGTAGTCGCCGTGCGAGATGGACCGGGCGACCGCGTTCATGTCGTCCAGGGGCGCGGTGAGCGAATGCGCCACGAACTGCGTGATGAGCAGCGTGGCGATCATCGAGAAGACCGTGATGAAGCGCAGCTCGGTCGCCGTGCGCATCGCGATCATCATCAGCCCGGTGGTGATGAGGACCGCGATGACGACCAGCGCGCCCAGCTTCGTCTTGATCGAGAACGGGCTGACGCCCCCCCAGGCCTCCCTGGGACCTCTCCGGCCTGCCGGACCCTCGCTCATGGCGTCGGCGTCTCCAGGGCGTAGCCCACGCCGTGCACCGTGCGGATCCGCTCGGCGCCGATCTTCCGGCGCAGCGCCTTGATGTGGCTGTCGACCGTGCGGGTGCCGGAGGCGTCCGCCCAGTCCCAGACCTCGGCCAGCAGCTGCTCACGGGAGAGCACCGCGCGCGGGGTGTTCGCAAGGCACACCAGCAGGTCGAACTCGGTCGGGGTGAGGTGCACGTCCTCGCTGCGCACCCGGACCCGGCGCTGCGCGTGGTCGATCTCCAGCTCGCCGAGCCGGAGGATGCCGCTTCTGGGGGTCGCGGCGGCCAGGGCGGCCCGCTCGACCCGCCGCAGCAGGACGTGCACGCGCGCGGCCAGCTCACGCATCGAGAAGGGCTTGGTCATGTAGTCGTCGGCGCCGACGCCGAGTCCGACCAGCATGTCGGTCTCGTCGTCCCGCGCGGTGAGCATCATCACCGGCACCGGGCGGGCGGCCTGCACGCGTCGGCAGACCTCCAGACCGTCGAAGCCGGGCAGCATGATGTCGAGGATCAGCAGATCGGGCTGCCAGGCCTCGGCCGTGTCCACCGCCGACGGACCGTCGACCGCCGTTTGCACGAGGAATCCCTCGGCGCGCAGGCGGGTCGCGATGGCGTCGACGATCGTCGGATCGTCCTCGACGACCAGGACCCGACGCTGTGCGCCCTGGGTGGTCGTCGTGCCGTTCTGGGAGGTGTGTGTCTGCTCCATCGCCCGCCCCTGGGGAGTGCTTTCCGGAACCATGTGGGGTGATTCCTTGTCTGCGCATGACTGCGATTGACGCTTGAATGATCGGCGTAGGGAAGCAGAGTACGGGGAGTCATCACCCCTTTGCTATCCAGGTCGGACGGCGAGATGTACGACGTCGGGTACGCCCCGGGCAACGGGGATCTCCTCGGTACGTACCTGCTGGAACCCGGCATTTGCTAGGGATCCCTCAAATTCCGCTGATGGTCTGGCGGACCACACCGCCAGTACCCCGCCCGGCTTCAACACCCTTGCGCAGCTTGTGAGTCCGGCAGGTGCGTAGAGGCCGTGGTTGCCGTCCGTGACCGTCCAGTCGGGGCCGTTGTCGATGTCGAGGCAGAGCGCGTCAAAAGTGGCGCATGTCTCATTGACGAATCCGACTAGATCCGTTTCCAGAATGTTCGTCCGAGGATCGGCCAGCGCGGCCGCGGAGAGCTCCGACAGCGGCCCCGCGCGGTGCCAGTCGATGACGGCAGGCTCCCGCTCCACGACCGTGATCCGGCCCCAGCGCGGATTCGCGGCGGCGTGTGCGAGCGAGAAGCCCACGCCCAGACCGCCGATCAGGACGTGCGGGTCCGGGCGGTCGTCCAGCGCACCGAGCGCCGCGTCGACGAGGATCCGCTCCGAGCGCCCGTCGGAGGTGTCCATCAGGAAGCAGCCGTTGGCGATGATCTGGAGCAACTCGCCGTGGCGCCGCAGGACGACCTCCCCGTAGGGGCCCTCGCGACGGTCCAGGACTTCGGGAATGTCGTACGAGGTGGGCATCGGCCCATCCTGGCAGGGAGGGCGAGGCGGGCCGAACGAATTACAGGTTCTTGAGAAGTCACTGTGAATCAGGTCCAGGGTGGCGCCGGTCACAGACAGCGGGTGGTTCGGGCGCGAAGGCTGGAGGCGAACCGGAAGGAGCAGCTCACCTTGGAACGGACCGCCCCCGCAGCTCCTCCCGACGGCTCCCCTCCCGACGACCGCCTCCCGGATGTCGCCGTCCTGCTCGACGGCATGCCCCGGCAGCGGAGTGCGGCGGAGCAGGCCGCCACCGAGCCACGGGAAGCTTCAACGGCCGTCCCCACCCGGCGGTTTGACGTCCGGCTTGCTCGGCGGCTGTTCCCCACACCGACCGGAACCCCGTTCACCTTCGGCTACGGCGCCGTCCTGGTCGCGGTCGCGCTCGTCTCGGCGCGGCTGGGCCCCGCCCTCCTGCACACCCTGCACCAGGGCTCCAGCACCGATGTGGCCCATCTGGTGCGGACGCCGGTGCTGGTGCTGGTGGCCAGCGCGCTGTGGATCGCCGGCGGCATCCTCTCGCCGTACGCCGTCGCCCTGCTGTTCGTCCTCACCGCGCTGGAGCGCAGGATCGGCGGGACGCGCACGGCCGCCGTCTTCCTGCTGGGGCACATCGGCGCGACCCTCGCGACGGAGGTCCCCGTAGGTGTCGCGGTCCTGGTCGGACACCTCCCCGCCTCCTCGCTGCACCGGCTCGACTACGGCGTCAGCTTCGGCGTCGCCGCGAGCCTCGGCGCCCTCGCCGGACTCCTCCGGCCGTGGCTGCGCTGGCCGCTGCTCGCCCTCTTCGGCTGGGAGCTGGCGACCGACCTGATCACCTTCACCGACCCGCTGACCGACTGGGGCCACCCGATCGCCCTGCTGACCGGCATCGCGACCTGGCCGCTGGTCCGGCAATGGCACCGCGAGCGGCACCCGCTCCGGGCCGGCTAGGCGGGAGGGCACGCCGGCATCGACGGCATCCAGGGTTCGGGCAGCACGAGGCGTCCCTGGTGCGCGACGGCACCGAGCGCCGGTGGCCGTCGCGGGCCTGGCTGACGTTGGACGGGGGTGATCGTCGCCGTCCGGCACAGCACCGTCCCGTCCCTTCACGCCCGCCGAAACGGTGGACGCCCAGGCCGCCGCAGGGAAGCCGCGGCCGCCTCAACTGCCCGTGGGCGTCCAGACGTAGGGCGTCGTCGCGGTCACCGCGTGGAAGCCGAGGCGGCGCAGGATGGGGGCGCTGTCGTCCGAGGCGTCCACGTGCAGATAGGTGACCCCGCGGGCGGCGGCGAGAGCCGCGCGTACGGCGACCAGGGCCCGGTAGATGCCCCGGCCCCGCCACTCGGCGAGCGTGGAGCCGCCCCACAGGCTGGCGAACTCGGTGCCCGCGCGGAACGCCAGCCAGGCGGCGGACACCACTTCGCCGTCCGCCTCGGCCACGTACACCGCGATCTCGTCCGGAGCGGCGGCGACCCGGCCGACGAGGTCCTCGGCGAGCCAACTCCAGTCCTGGCCCCACACCTCGGACTCCATCGCGGCGATCCGGCGCATGTCCTCGTCGGCCGTGACCCGCCGCAGGGTCACCCCGTCCGGCAGTGCGGGCTCTGCCACGGCCATCTCGGCGGCCCGGCCGATCAGCACCGTCTCCCGCTCCTCGGGCACGAACCCGGCCGCGCGGAGCCGCTCGGTGAGGTCGGCCGGGGTGTCGTGGGCCCGGGTCTTCCACTCCAGCGCCTCACCGCGCGCCGCGAAGAAGTCGCGCTGGCGGACGATGAGTGCGTCGAGCGCGTCACCGTCCACGCCGAGGTTGCGCGGCCCGCTCACGAACCCGCGGAACTGGCCGACGATCCGCAGCAGGGGCCCGTCCTGCTCGTACGTCACACCCGTGGGCGGGGTCGGGGGAGCGCCGCGCATCTGGTCGTCGTAGGCGGAGAGGAGGGGCTGTACGGCTGCGGTGGTCATGGTCGGTCGTCCCCCGTTTTCGGCGATCACCGGCGCAGCATGACAGAGGCCGCCCCGGGCCGCCTCCGGGTTTCCCGCGGATGGTGACGGGTGGTCACCCGGCGTTCGGGCCGGTGAACTTCGCGCTGGTGAGCGGAGCTTGCGCATGCCAGCCCAGGGACTCGTACAGCCCGCGGCCCGCGGGTGTCCCCGCCAGTACGCCGGTCTGCGCACCCGTCGCGGTCGCCGCGGCCTGGAGCGTGCGCATGACGACGCTGCCCAGCCCCCGTCGCCGGTGGGCCGTCACGGTCTCGATCTGGTCGAAGACGGCACTCGCGCCGGTCGGGGCCACCTGGCCGCGGGCGGCGAGGGAGCCGTCGGGCGCGGCGACGAGCACGCGTGTGACGCCGCCGACGGACCACACGCGCGTGCGGTAACCGTCCGGCACGTCGCCGGCTTCCGCTCGCGTGCCCGCCAGCGGGACCGTCATCAGATATCCGGGCTCGGGATCCACCCACCAGCCCTCGCCCAGCCACTTCCCCACGATCTCCGGGTCCTGGAACACCTTCAGCCACACCCCGGCGCCCGTCACCGCGTCCGCGACCTTGCGCACGGCGCCCTCGTCCACCTCGTCGCCCAGCGTGTCGAAGACATGCCGCGAGACCTGGGCGATCTGCCCCACGTCCACAGTGAAGCCCCACGCCTCACGCTGCGGCGGGGCGGCCCCGCGGGACACGACCCAGCCCTCCACCCATGCCTGCACGATTCCGTCCATCGAACCCCCTGTAATGGTCTATCGAGCATCATGACTATTACGCATGGTCACGATAGGGGTCGGGGGGGTCGGCCCCGACAGCGGTGATCGCCCACAGCGAACAGGGAAGCGCATGGGGAACATTCGAAGGCTCACGTGCATTGAGTCGGCATAGCTCAACTTGACTGCCGAAGGGGAGATCATGGCTTCGACGTCCACACCGCTCACTCTGCCTGTGCTGCCGCTCGACGACGAGGTCGTGCTGCCCGGAATGGTGGTGCCGCTGGACCTGAACGACGCCGACGTCCGCGCCGCGGTGGAGGCCGCCCAGGCCGCCGCCCGTTCGGAACCCGGCAAGCCCAAGGTCCTGCTGGTGCCACGGATCGACGGGACCTACGCGAGCACCGGCGTGCTCGGCACCGTCGAGCAGGTCGGCCGGCTGGCCGACGGCGACCCCGGCGCCCTCATCCGCGGCCGGGGCAGGGTGAAGATCGGTGCGGGGACCACCGGCCCGGGCGCCGCCCTGTGGGTCGAGGGGACCACGGTCGAGCAGACCGTCCCCGAACCGCTGCCCGGTCATGTCGCCGAACTGGTCAAGGAGTACAAGGCCCTCGCCACCGCCTGGCTGCGCAAGCGCGGAGCCTGGCAGGTCGTGGACCGGGTACAGGCCATCGACGACGTGTCCGCCCTTGCCGACAACTCCGGTTACTCCCCCTTCCTGACCACCGAGCAGAAGGTCGAGCTGCTGGAGACCGCCGACCCGGTCGCCCGCCTCAAGCTCGCCACCCAGCAGCTGCGCGACCACCTCGCCGAGCAGGACGTCGCCGAGACCATCGCGAAGGACGTCCAGGAGGGCGTCGACAAGCAGCAGCGCGAGTTCCTGCTCCGCCGTCAGCTCGAAGCCGTCCGCAAGGAACTGCGCGAGATCAACGGCGAACAGGACGGCGAGGAGTCCGACGACTACCGCGCCCGGGTCGAGGCCGCCGACCTGCCCGAGAAGGTGCGGGAGGCCGCCCTCAAGGAGGTCGACAAGCTGGAGCGGTCCAGCGACCAGTCCCCTGAGGGCTCCTGGATCCGTACCTGGTTGGACACCGTCCTCGAACTCCCCTGGAACGAGCGGACCGAGGACGCCTACGACATCCAGGGCGCCAAGGCGGTCCTGGACGCCGAGCACGCCGGTCTTGAGGACGTGAAGGCGCGGATCACCGAGTACCTGGCGGTGCGCAAGCGCCGCAGCGACCGGGGCCTCGGTGTCATCGGCGGGCGGCGCGGCGGTGCCGTGCTGGCCCTCGTCGGCCCGCCCGGCGTCGGCAAGACCAGCCTCGGCGAGTCCGTCGCGCACGCCATGGGCCGCAAGTTCGTCCGCGTCGCCCTCGGTGGCGTCCGCGACGAGGCCGAGATCCGCGGCCACCGCCGTACGTACGTCGGCGCGCTGCCCGGCCGGATCGTGCGGGCCATCAAGGAGGCCGGTTCCATGAACCCGGTCGTCCTGCTCGACGAGATCGACAAGGTGGGCTCCGACTTCCGCGGCGACCCCGCGGCGGCCCTCCTGGAGGTCCTGGACCCGGCGCAGAACCACACCTTCCGCGACCACTACCTGGAGGTCGAACTCGACCTGTCCGACGTGGTGTTCCTCGCCACGGCGAACGTCCTGGAGGCCATCCCCGAGGCCCTGCTGGACCGTATGGAGCTGGTCCGACTCGACGGCTACACCGAGGACGAGAAGGTCGTCATCGCCCGCGACCACCTGCTCCCGCGCCAGCTGGAGCGGGCGGGCATCGACAAGGACGAGGTGACACTGGAGGAGAGCGCGCTGCGCAAGCTCGCCGGGGAGTACACCCGCGAGGCGGGCGTGCGCACCCTGGAGCGCTCGATCGCCCGGCTGCTCCGCAAGGTCGCGGCGCAGCACGAACTGGGCGAGCGGGAGCTGCCGTTCACCATCGGCGCGGACGACCTGCGCGCACTGATCGGCCGGCCGCACCACGTGCCCGAGTCGGCCCAGGACCCGGCGGAGCGCCGTACGGCGGTCCCGGGTGTGGCGACCGGACTCGCGGTCACCGGCGCGGGCGGGGACGTCCTCTACGTGGAGGCGTCGCTGGCCGACCCGGAGACGGGCGCGGCGGGGCTGACCCTGACCGGCCAGCTGGGTGACGTGATGAAGGAGAGCGCGCAGATCGCGCTGAGCTTCCTCCGGTCGCACGGCGCCGAGCTGGAGCTGCCCGTCGCCGACCTCAAGGACCGGGGCGTGCACATCCACTTCCCGGCGGGCGCGGTCCCGAAGGACGGGCCGAGCGCGGGCGTCACGATGACGACGGCACTGGCGTCGCTGCTCAGCGGCCGACTGGTCCGCACGGACGTGGCCATGACGGGCGAGGTCTCGCTGACCGGCCGGGTGCTCCCGATCGGCGGCGTGAAGCAGAAGCTGCTCGCCGCGCACCGCGCCGGGGTGAGCACCGTCATCATCCCCAAGCGCAACGAGGCCGACCTGGACGACGTCCCGGCGGAGGTGCTGGACAAGCTCGACGTCCACGCCGTCACCGACGTCCGCCAGGTCCTGGAGCTGGCGCTGTCCCCGGCTGTGAACGGGGCGGCGCCGGAGGTTCCGGTGGCGGCGTGACGGGCGCTGCCGGATGAGGTGAAGGCCCGGGTTCTCGTGAGGGAGGCCCGGGCCTTCGCCGTGTCGGTGAGGAAGCGCGTCAGCCCTTGGCGAGCGCCTGGACGCGGTCCAGGGCCCCGTTGAACTTGTCGTGGTCGCCGACCGTCGGCCCGGAGGAGGTGTACTGCCACATCGTGTAGGTGCTCCACCCCGCCGGCAGCGTTCCGGCGGTCGAGGCGTACCGGGCGATCCACAGCGGGTTGGCGGAGAAGCCGGCGTAGTTGCCGGTGCACTGGGACCACCAGGTGGTGGAGGTGTAGATGACGGCGTTGCGGCCGGTGCGGGCCTTGTACTGGTTCAGGAAGTCACGGATCCAGCTGACCATCCCGCTCGTGCTCTTGCCGTAGCAGGTGTCGCCGTACGGGTTCCACTCGATGTCGAGGGTGCCGGGCAGGGTCCTGCCGTCGGCGGACCAGCCGCCGCCGTGGTCGACGAAATAGTTCGCCTGCGTTGCGCCGGACGTGGTGTCCGGGGTCGCGAAGTGGTACGCGCCGCGGATCATCCCGACGCCGTAGGCGCCGGTGTACTGCTGGGAGAAGTAGGGGTTCGTGTAGTACGTCCCCTCGCTGGCCTTGTTGTACGACCAGCGGACTCCGCTGTTCCACAGGGTCGTCCAGGAGACGTTGCCCTGGTAGCTGGCCACGTCGACGCCCTCGGTCTGGGCGGCGCGGGTGCCGGTGGGCAGGCCGTCCTGGCCGTCGTGGGCGGCGACGCCCATGCCCATGCGGGCGGTGCCGCGGGCGGGGGTGGTGGGGGTGTTGGTCGTGGTGCCGGCGGTGGCGCTGGCTGTGGCGTCGGGCGACTCCGCGGCCGACGCCGGGGTTATGGGCACCAGCGCGCATACGGCTATGAGGGCGCCGGCGAGGAACGCGCGCCGTGGGCGGGGGGATCCGGGTCTGTGCACGGGCATGGCGGGCCTCCGAAGGGCTCGGTGATGCTCGGTGGGGGAACACCCGGCCGGGGTGTGTGGCGTGGGCATGCCAGACATCGCCCGGTCAAGAAGCTACGCACGGCTGTGAGCGGCTGGGAAGAGGGACCGGTTGCTGCCGTTGGTCTAGCCCTGCGAAATACTTACGGAGCTGCGGCTACGGCGCAATTTGGCGCAAACTTTCAGAACCGGGAAATCCGAGGCAGGGGCTGACGTGCACGAAGACGGAAAGGGTGGCGCGGGCCGGGGTGCGGCAGACGCCCCGGCGAGCGGTGTGGACCAGCCCGGATTCCTGGCGCTGGAACGCGAGTTGACCGTCCTGCTGCGGCGCGCCCGGGCCAACCAGGGGGAGATGGCCCGCGAGGTCCACCCGGACCTGGAGTCGGCGGCGTACGGCCTGCTGATCCGTCTGGATGAATGCGGCCGTCAGCGCGCCACGGAACTGGCCGGGTACATCGGCGTCGGCAAGGCCACGATGTCCCGCCAGCTGCGCGCCCTGGAGGAACTGGGCCTGGTCGCCCGCGAACCGGACCCCGCGGACGGCCGCGCCTGGCTCGTCGACCTCACGGAGGAGGGCCGCACCCGGGTCCACCGCGTCCGCGACGCCCGCCGCGCCCGCTACGCGGGCCGCCTCGCCCACTGGAACCCGGCAGAGGTCACGGAACTGGCCCGCCTCCTGCACCAGCTGAACCGGGGCATGGAGAAGTAGCGAGCGTCCGCCACTTGGCCGAGCCGAGGGGCTGCACTGGTCCGCAGCCACGGGGGGCGTCGGGCGGTCGGGTGATCTGCTGCGGCTGCTGGGACGCAGGGCGTCGGTGGATCAAGTTGCCCTTGGCGCGGAACGGCGAGCGACTCGCCGAGCGGCTTGCCGCAAGCGGTGTGCCGCGTTGCCCGTGGCGCCGGCTGAGACGGTCTGCGTCCCGCGGCAGCGCCGGGTCGGGCCGTCCGCGTCGGCCGGGCGGGTGGTCCGGCGTCGGGTAGAGCGAGCTGTTCGCGGCACCGGGCCGGGCGCCCCCGGAACCCGGTCGAGCGCCCCAAGGCACCTGGTTGCTGCACCTGATCGGGCGCCTCGGACACCTGATCGGCCAATCGGCCGTCCCTTCTCACCCGTTCGGACCTCCGCGGCACCGACCCGCCTGCGTCACCCGATCAAGCGCCCGCCCCCTCTTCACCCGGCTGAGCCGCCCCCACCCGTCGAGCACTCCGTCCCACCTGGTCGAACCGCCCGCCGTCCCGTCGAGCCCCCGCCCCCACCCCCTCGCGCGGCCCGACGCACCCCATCGACCCCCGACCAGCCCCGCGCCCCCCTCACAGCTCCGCATAGACCACCGTCGCGTCATCGTGGGTCTTGGCCCGGCCCAAGCGCACGCGTGCCTCCGCGTCCTCGCGTTCCAGTTCTCGTACGCGGTCCACCAGGGCCTGCGCGCTCCGCTGTCGTACGAAGGTGAGGCAGTCGGTCCAGGTGCCTTCCTCGAAGCGCTCCACCCAGCGGGCCGCGCCGTCCGTGAGCGCGGCCAGGGTGCGGACCTCGGCGCGGGGGAGGGAGCCCGTCACCGAGCGCTCGGCCACCGAGGGATCCGCGGCCGCCGTGTAGAAGCCGCCCTCCTTGTTGCGGAGGTGGGTGTCGACCAGCGCGTCCGTGGCCAGCGCGGCACGCGGGATGCGCGCCAGCCGGTCGTCCAGCACCGGCGTCACCACCCCGGCCGGGGACTCCACCAGCAGCATCGAGTCGGACAGGACCAGGTACTCCACGGCCGACGGCGACCACCGCGCCATCGCCACCGTCGCCTGGGGCGTGCGTGGGTGAGAAAGGTCACAACCTTCACCGTGTGACCGAGCTGTGCGCACGATGGCCCCCGACAGCACCTCCACCAGCGGAACATCCATGAGCGAAACGGCCAGTTCGGTCAGCGCCCCGCCCAGTCGGGCCGTGAACCAGTGAACCGAATGCAGACACCCGGTCCCGCTCCGCGGCGGCGTCACCCCGTCGAGCACGACCAGCACTCCGCCCCGCCCGGACGCGGGCAGGGCGACACTCGCGAAGTCCTCGTTGGGCCGCTGGACATCCCCGGGCTCCGTGACAAGTTCCGTACGCATTCGGCCAGTCTGCACGACCCCTTCACAAGCTTCGCCAAAGCCCGGCAACGGTCGCGGAATTGACGCACACGCGCAGGTCAGACGCCTGGTTTAGGAGGGATTGGCGCACTCCGGCCCGACGTGGTGGCGAATCCTGCCATCGGTTCTCCCCGGCGTCCAACCGGCCCACCGGACCCGACACGCGCGCGTGTCCCAGGAACTTGCCCGCCAACTCCCCGACGGGGTTCACTCCTTCGGGTGGCGGCTCAGGCGATGCTCGCCCACCGCCCACCGGCGCTGGGAGGGTCGGGAATCGCACCCCGGTGTGCACACCAGTTGACGGAGCGTCACTCCGGGCCCATGGGTTTCACGAGTTCAGGAATGCGAGCAGCGGTGCAGAAGACGCGGCCTCGTCGCACAGGCAAGCAGACGGCCTCCGGCACGGAAGCGGAGCGCACACCCGTCGCGCCCGGCGCCCCCGAGACCCCCGTCGGCAAGGGCCGCCCCACTCATGTCCGCACCCGGCTGATTCTCGCCGTCGCCGTCGTGGCCGCCGCGATCGCCGGGGCCGGCGTCCCCTCCCTCGTCACCGCGTCCGGGGACCTCCACGACTCCCAGGACCTGGTGACGCTCGCCGAGCAGACCCAGGACGCGCTCGACCTCGCCCACGCGCTCGCCGACGAACGCGACGAGGTCACCCCCTACATCGCCGCCGGCCGCCCCAAGTCCAAGGCCCCCGGCGAGCAGTCGAGCGCCCGCGTCGACCGCCAGATCGAGGAACTGCGCGCCGACACCGACCTCTCCCCGGCCCTGCGCGGCGACCTCGACGACATCGCCGCCGTACGGCACTCCGCCCTCACCGGGAAGTCCACCGCCCTGGAGGCGCACAGCGCCTACTCGGCCGTCGTCACCGAGCTGCACCGGCTCGCCGAGGAACTGGCCGCGAGGACACCGCCCCGCGCGGGCTCCGGCGCCTACGCCCTCGCCGAGCTCGACTCCGCCGTACAGCAGGCCGCCGCCACCCGCGGACTGCTGCTCGCGGCCCTCAGCGTGCCGACGACGACCGAGAGCGTCTACAACCCCCTCACCGGCCTGACCGACACCAAGAAGGTCACCTCGGCCGCCGACGCCAAGCAGCGCGACGCGCTCAGCGCCGCCGCCCAGCAGGCCCGGCTGCGCTCCGACGCGGCCCTCGCCGACTTCCAGGACTCCGCGCCCGCGGCCGCCAAGGCCAGCTTCGACTCCACGGTCACCGGCCCCGACGTCAACTCCGCCGACAAGTACCTCGCCGCCCTCACCGACCAGCCCACCCTCGCCGGCGGCGAGCTGGGCACCAGCACCGCCAAGCTCGACGACGCCCTCTCGGCCCGCGTCGACCTGATGCGGGGCGCCGAGTCGGCCCTCTTCGACCGCCGGGTCAAGGCGCTGGAGCAGCTGCGCGACGACGACGTCACCGCGCTGGAGCTGCGCGTCGCGATACTCGGCGCGCTGATGCTGCTCGCCGTCGGCATCGCCACCGCCATGGCCCGCACCCTCACCCGCCCGCTGTCCGTGCTGCGCCGGGGCTCCGCGCGGCTCGCCGGGGCGGAGGACCCGACCACCGAGGAAGCGGTCTCCTTCACCGGCCGCAACGACGAGTTCGCCCAGGTCGTCCGCTCCGTCAACGCCCTGCACGCGCACGCCGTCGCCCTCGCCGAGCGGATCACCACGCTGGAGGCCGACCGCAAGCACCTGGTCGGCCAGCGCCAGAAGATGGCCGACGCCCGCGAGCAGCTCAAGGGCGAACTCGCCGAGTCCGCCGCCCAGCTGACGCGTCTGCGGGGGACGATCGGCGCCACCTTCGTCAACCTCGCGCTGCGCACCCTCGGCCTCGTCGAACGCCAACTCGCCGTCATCGAGAACCTGGAGGAGCGCGAGCAGGACCCCGAGCGCCTCGCGACCCTCTTCAAGCTCGACCACTTCGCCACGGTCATGCGCCGCCACAGCGAGAACCTCCTCGTCCTGGCCGGCACGGAACACGTCCAGCAGAGCGCGGGTCCGGTCCCGCTGGTCGACGTCGTCCGGGCCGCGGTCAGCGAGATCGAGCGCTACGAGCGGGTCCGTATCGCCGCCCTGCCGCCGCACGCCCATGTGGCGGGCTTCGCCGCGGACGACCTCTCCCACCTGCTGGCCGAACTGATGGAGAACGCCACCGCGTTCTCCCCGCCCGACCTGCCCGTCGAGGTCTCCGGCTGGCTCCTGGAGAGCGGCGAGGTCATGCTCTCCGTCCAGGACGAGGGCATCGGCATGACCGCCGAGCGCATGACCACGCTCAACTCCCGCCTCGCCGCGTTCGATCCCGAGGCCGCCTACGAGTCGTACGACGAGGGCGACGAGGGCCTCGGCCTCGGCCTGTACGTCGTGGCCCGCCTCGCCCACCGGCACGGCGTCCGCGTGCAGCTGCGCGAGCAGAAGCAGGGGGGCGTGGCCGCGGTCGTCGTCCTCCCGGGGCCCCTGCTCTCCGCCGCGCCCGCGTCGGCCGTACCGGCCGCCGACGCCCCGGGGACCGGCACCACCCACACCTTCGCCCTGCCGGGCGCGGACGCGGAGGTCAACTCCAACGTCCTCAGCGGCCGTTCCCAGGGCGACCCACTGGTCACCCTGGCCGAGCAGGCGGTACGCGAGCAGGCGGGGGATTCCCCGGCCGAACATGCCGTGCGCGAGCAGAGGGCGGACGCTCCTGCCCACGAGGCCGTGCGCGAGCAGAGGGCGGAGGCTCCTGCCCACGAGGCCGTGCGCGAGCAGAGGGCGGACGCTCCTGCCCACGAGGCCGTGCGCGAGCAGCCCGCGGAGTCCCCGGCCGAGACGACGATGGAGCTGCTGGTACCGGTACCGGCCCAGGACACCCCGGAAGCCGCACCCCAGGACCCGCAGGCACCCGCACCCGCCGCCGAGATCGAGCACACCCGCGCCGACGAGGAGCCGCGCGCCGACGAGGAGCCCCTCACCGACAAGGGCCTCCCCAAGCGCACGCCCAAGATCACCACGCCCACCGCCCCGGTCCCGCGCCGACGCAACACGTCGGTGGACGCCGAGGCACTCCGCCGCAGGCTGGGCGGCTTCCGTCGGGGGGCGGAGGCCGGTCACCGGGACGTGGAGGCAGAGATCAAGGAACGAACCGGCGAGACCAAGCTGCCGGCCGCAGAACACCGCACCGCATCCGAAGAAGCCACGGGGGGCACAGTCGAGGAGGCAAGCAGTTGACCGCGCCCAGTACCTTCGGACTGAGTCGTGAGGCCCGCAATCTCCACTTCCTGCTGACGAACCTGGTGGAGGAGGTCCCCGGCGTCCAGTCCGTCGCCGTCGTCTCCTCCGACGGCCTGCTCCTGCTCTCCTCCGACGCCGATCGGAACGCGGAGGCACGCGAGGCCCGGGAGGGCAAACCCGCCGGCCCGCGCGGCTCGTCGGCCGACCTCGCGACCATCGTCTCCGGCATCGGCAGCCTCACCCTCGGTGCCGCCAAGCTCATGGACTTCGGTTCCACGAAGCACACCATGATCGCGATGGACGACGGCAGCCTGTTCGTGATGTCGATCAGCGACGGCTCGCTGCTCGGCGTGCACGGCTCCGCGGACTGCGACATGAGCGTGGTGGCCTACCACATGGCCCTGTTCGTCGGCCGCGCCGGACACGTCCTGACCCCCGAACTCCGCAGCGAGCTACGGCAGTCGCTGGAGAACGAGGGGACGGGGAGCACCCGATGACGAACCTGCCCGAGCTCCCCGTCCGCGGCGGCGACCGCAAACCCGCGCGCGTACGGCCGTACTCCCTCACCGGCGGCCGCACCCGCTTCGGTCACGTCCTCCTGGTCGAGACCTTCGTGGCGGCTCTCGAAGCGCCCGAGGAGCGCAAGGAGCTGACCAACGGCTCGCTGAAGTCGGTCATGCCGGAACTGCGGGCCATCGTCGAACTGTGCCGCCGGATGCGCACGGTGGCCGAGATCTCCGCGCTGCTGAAGATGCCGCTCGGTGTGGTCCGGGTGCTGCTCAGCGACCTCGCGGACCAGGGAAAGATCCGTGTGTACGGCACCGGTACCGCTCACGGTACGGGCCGTCCCGACCGCGCTCTGCTGGAAAGGGTGCTGAGTGGACTCCGTCGCCTTTAGGGACCTCGCTCTCGAGGACACCGACGACAACCTGAAGTCCTGGCAGACGGACCGCACCCGGGCGCCCGTCGCCACGAAGATAGTCGTGGCCGGCGGCTTCGGCGTCGGCAAGACCACCCTGGTCGGCACCGTCTCGGAGATCGAGCCCCTCCAGACGGAGGCGCTGATGACCGAGGCCAGCGAGCAGGTCGACGACCTCACCGGCACCCCGGAGAAGGTCACCACCACCGTGGCCATGGACTACGGCCGCATCACGCTCGACGACGACCTGGTCCTCTACCTCTTCGGCACCCCCGGCCAGGAGCGGTTCTGGTTCATGTGGGACGACCTGGTGCGCGGCGCGATCGGCGCGGTCGTGCTGGCCGACACCCGCCGCCTCAAGGACTCCTTCCCCGCGCTCGACTACTTCGAGAGCTGCGGACTGCCCTACGTCGTCGCGGTCAACCACTTCGACGGCAGCGAGCTGTTCGACCCGCAGGACGTGCGGGAGGCGCTCACGGTCCCCGCGCACATACCTGTCATGATCATGGACGCGCGGCGGCGGATCTCGGTGATCGAGACACTCCTGTCCCTCGTCGGCCACGCGCTGGACGAGACCCCCGAGTAGTCCATCCTTAGGAGCCATCACCCGCATGCGGAAGATACTCGTCGTCGGAGCCGGCCAGTCCGGACTCCAGCTCGCCCTCGGCCTCCAGTCGCACGGCTACGAGGTCACCCTGATGTCCAACCGGACGGCGGACGAGATCCGTTCCGGCCGGGTCATGTCGACGCAGTGCATGTTCCACACGGCACTCCAGCACGAGCGCGACCTCCAGCTGAACTTCTGGGAGTCCCAGGCCCCGAAGATCGAGGGACTCGGCGTCTCGGTGGCGGCCCCCGGCTCCTTCGACCCGGGCCCCTCGCAGCGCGCGATCGACTGGCTGGGCAGGCTCGACGGGTACGCGCAGTCGGTCGACCAGCGGGTCAAGATGGCCGGCTGGATGGAGACGTTCGCCCAGCGCGGCGGCCAGCTCGTCATCCACGGCGCGGCCGTCGGCGACCTCGACTACTTCTCCCGCACCTACGACCTGGTACTGGTCTCCGCCGGCAAGGGCGAGCTGGTGTCGATGTTCGCCCGCGACCCCGAGCGCTCCCCGTACACCGAGCCGCAGCGCGCCCTCGCCGTCTCGTACGTCCACGGACTGGGCCCGCGCCCCGAGCACCCGGACACCGAGGCGGTCCGCTGCAACCTGGTCCCGGGCGTGGGCGAGCTGTTCGTCATGCCGACGCTCACCACCTCCGGGCGCGCCGACATCCTGTTCTGGGAGGGCGTTCCCGGCGGCCCGCTCGACGTCTTCAACGGCGTGAAGGACCCGGCGCAGCACCTCTCGCTGACCCTGGAGCTCATGGAGAAGTTCCTGCCCTGGGAGTACGCGCGCGCCACGAACGTCGAACTCACCGACGCCGGCGCCACGCTGGCCGGCCGGTACGCGCCCACCGTGCGCAACCCGATAGGGCGCCTGCCCGGTGGGGGACTGGTCCTGGGCGTGGCCGACGTCGTCGTCGCCAACGACCCGATCACCGGGCAGGGCTCCAACTCCGCGTCCAAGTGCGCCGCTTCCTACCTCGCGTCGATCCTGGAGCAGGGCGAGAAGGAGTTCGACGAGGAGTGGATGCGGGGGACGTTCGAGCGGTACTGGGACACCGCCCGGCACGTCACCAAGTGGACCAACGCGATGCTCGCCCCGCCGCCGGAGCACATCCTGAACCTCATCGGCGCGGCAGGGCAGCTGCCCCCGGTGGCGGACCGTTTCGCCAACGGCTTCGACAACCCGGCGGACTTCGAGGAGTACTTCTACGAGCCGGAGAAGGCGGGCGCCTACCTGGCCTCGGTCGCCGGAGCCTGACCGCCACCGTCCGGCCGTACGGCTCCGAGGATCGGGTGGGAGGCGATGGGGGACACCTTCACCCTCTGGCCCGTCCTCGGGGCCTCGATGACCTTCCCCTTCCCCAGGTACATCGCCACGTGCGTGGCCTCGGGGAAGTAGATCACCAGGTCCCCCGGGCGCAGGTCCTTCAGCTCGACCCTCGGCAGCCGCGCCCACTGCTCCTGGCTGGTCCGCGGGATCCGGGTGCCGGCGTGCGCCCAGGCCTGGGAGGTCAGGCCCGAGCAGTCGTACGTCCTCGGGCCCTCCGCGCCCCACTGGTACGGCTTCCCGAGCTGACGGCGGGCGTACTCCAGGGCTTTCTCGCCCTTCTTGGTCGACTTGCGTTCCCCGTGGCCGAGGGCGCCGGAGGTCGTCAGCTCCTCCTGCGCCCTCGCCACCCCCTTCTCCTCGAACTCGGCCAGCCGGGCGAGCTGTTCGGCGGTGAGGGACGCGAGGAGGTCCTCGACCTCCGTGAGCTTCTTCTGCACGGCGTCCCGTTCCGTCTTCTGCCGCGCGGCCAGGGTGAGCTGGTCGTCGAGCGCTCTGCGGGCCGTCCGGGCGAGCCCGTCGGCGCGGTGCTCGGTGCCGGTGAGGCGGCCCACCGTCTTCGCCCGCTCCGTCGCCAACCGGCCGATGACATGGTTCTGTTCGAGGGCGTGCTGGGGATCGCGGGCCAGCAGGAGGCGGACGTACGGGGAGATGGCGGTGACGCTCTGGTACTGCTGCCGGGCCAGCCGCCCCGCGGCACCCCGGCTGTCCTGGAGGGAGAGCCGGGCCCGGGAGAGGGCGGTGTCCAGACGCGTCACCTCGGCGCGCTTCTCCCGCAGCCGCTCCTCGGTGGCGTTGTAGGTCTCGGTGGCCTTCTCGGTCTCCTGGTACAGCCGCTGAAGATCCGTCAGCAGCTCGGCCACGGTGCGCTCACGCGGCTCGGGCTCCGGTACGGCCACGGTGTGCTCACGCGGCTCGGGCTCCGGTACGGCCACCGCCGGCAGCGGTGCGAGGACGGTGCCGGCCACCGCAGCCGCCGTACACACCAGACGCAGAAGCCTTCCTGACACGTCATCACCTCCCGTGCGGAGCAGCCCCTCTGTTCCGCACGGCGAGCATCAGCCGGTGCTCAGGTTTTCGCGCGCCGGGTGTGGGCGGTTCGGCGCAACCTCGTCACCCGTCGGTGTCGGTCGGCTTGCCGGGCTTGCGGGGCTTGCCGGGCTTGGACCAGGGCCACTTCAGCCCGCCGTCCGCGTCGCCCTCGGGGGCGTACTCGTACTTCCACCCCTTCTGGATCCCCAGCTTGCTGTGCCCCCTGGGCACCCGGCGGTACACCAGCACGGTGGGCGGGCCGCCGGCCGCGTCGGGGACCGGGATGCGGTACGTCTTCGGCGGGTGGCCCGTCGGTCCCAGCAGCACGGGCAGCACCCGGCCGTCCATGGGGCCGCCCTCGAAGGGGGTGTCTTCGCTCTTCACGGCACCAGTGTCAGCCATCTGCCGCGAGGGCCGTGACCAGCGCGGCGGTCTCCGGGTCACGGTTCGCGGTCACGGACAGCACCGCCACGAACTGCTCGACCAGCCAGTCCCGCAGCTCGGCCACGGGCGGCTGCTTGCCCTCGTCGAGCCAGATCAGGGAGGCCGCCTCCACCGCGGTGATCCACATCCGTACGGTCATGCGGAGCCGGAGACCGGGGTCGCCGACGCCGAGGTGACGGAGGATGTGCTCGGCCGCGGCCCGCCGTACGCCGTCCACGATGGCGGTGGTCCGGGACGTCTCCACGACGCTGCCGCCCTGGAGCAGCGCGCTGAAACCGGCGTCGTGCTCGTCGACGAAGGCGAGGTAGCGGTCGAGCGCACGGGACAGGCGGGTCAGGAGCGGGCCGTCGAGCGGCTCGTCGAAGCACTGCTCCAGTTCGTCGGCGGCGGACCTCAGCGCGGCCTCGTAGAGCTGCTGCTTGCCGCCGGGGAAGTACCGGTAGACGAGGGGACGGGAGACGCCGGCCGCTTCCGCCACGTCGTCCAGGGACACGTCCTCGGGGGCGCGGTGCGCGAACAGGCCGAGGGCGGCCTCCAGCAGCTGACTGCGTCGCTCCTCGACACTCAGACGGCGGTAGGCGGGCGCGGCAGGGCTCATGGATGCAGCGTAGTCCGGCGTCGGCGGGGGCGTCGTGGCTGGTCGCGCGGCCGGGAAGTCCGGTGGTCCAGGTGGTCGGCGCGCGGCGGGAAACCCCGGTGGTCGGCCTGGGGCCGGGAACCCGGTGTTCGGCTCGCGGCCGGGGAGCCGATGCGCGGTGCGTGGCCGGGACCCCGTGCTTGGCGTGCGGCCGGGAACTCGATGCCCGGCGCACGGCCGGGATCCCCTGTGGTCGGCGTGGGGCCGGGGAAACCCGGTGACCGCCGTGCGGTGCCCCCGGATACGGTCGGGCCGTGCCCGAGCTGAAGCGGCTGCATGCCCGTCACGCCCCGGCGGTCCTGGCCTTCGAGCTGGCCAACCGCGCGTATTTCGCGGCCTCGGTCTCCGACCGGGGTGACGCCTTCTTCGCGTGCTTCACCGACCGGTTCGCGGCCCTGCTGGCCGAGCAGGAGGCCGGTGTCTGCGCCTTCCACGTGCTCGTCGACGAGGACGGCTCGGTGCTCGGCAGGTTCAACCTGCTCGACATCGAGGACGGTACGGCGCAGCTCGGCTACCGGGTCGCCCAGCACGTGACCGGCCGCGGAGTGGCGACCGCGACCGTACGGGACCTGTGCCGGCGGGCGCCGGACGCGTACGGCCTGCGCACCCTGCGGGCGGCCGTCGCCCACCAGAACCTCGCGTCCCGCAAGGTCCTGACCAAGGCCGGGTTCATCGCGGCGGGCCCGGCCGGCCCTGCCGACCTCGGCGGCAAGCAGGGCACCTGGTACCGACGCGACCTGACACTCCGGGCGGGGGAGCGGGCGGGCGACGGCCACCGCTGAGCAGCTCCACCCGGGCCCGCCCCGACCCTCAGAACCTCAGAGACCTTCAGGCCAGCAACCCCGACGACTTCCACAGCCGTCGCCCGACTCCCCGCAGCACGCCGATGTCGTCCAGGAAGTCGGTCAGCCGCTTCGCGCCGGTCTGCATGACCTCCCTGCGGTGCCCGCTCGCCTTCACCTGGGCCAGCGCCTCCCGCCGGTCGAGGCCGAGGTTCGTGTAGACCTCGGGGTTCACGAAGGCCACCGAGAACACCCGGGCGAACTCACCGGAGGTGACCCGGGTGAACTCCTGCGACCACCGCGGGGCGGTCAGCATCTGGCGCCGCAGCTCCTCGCGGGCGTACCGCACATGGCGCGCCTCCTCCACCACATGGATCCGCGTCACGCCCCTGACCAGCGGCTGGACCCGCTCGTCGGGGAAGGTCAGCCGCTGCATCCAGTCGAGGACCTCCTCGCCGAGCAGCGTCGCGGTGAAGGACCCCGGGGTCGTGGAGATCGTCTTGAACAGCCGGCCCAGCTGCTGGTGGCCCCGGCTCACCGGGTACCAGGGCGTCCCGCCCCGGGTGATGAGCCGCGCGAACATCTTCGAGTGCCGGCACTCGTCCTCGATCTCGGTGAGCGCGTACCGCACATGGGCGCTCGTCGCCGCCTTGTCGTAGATGTGCCGGCACAGCAGCTGCATGAGGATGATCTCGAACCAGATGCCGAGCGAGGCGAGCGCCGCGGCCTCGTGCTGCGACAGCAGGATGCGCTGCTCCTCGCTCATCCGCTTCCACATCGGGGTGTCGTAGAGCGAGACCAGTTCCGGCGGCCAGAACCACTTGCCCTCCTCGAAGGGCGCGTCCCAGTCCAGTTCCTCGTCCGGGTCGAAGGAGTGCTTCGCGGAAGAGTCGAGCAGCCGCTCGGCCACCTGCTCCCGGTCCTTGAGCAGACCGAGCGCGTCACGCAGCCCAGCGAGCGCGTCGACTTCTGTCAGACTCGTCATGGCACTTATGAGACTGGATGTCAGCAAGGCCGTCAATCCCCCGCGCGCGACTTGTTGACCCCGCGTCTACGAAGGAGCAGCCTGCGGGACATGCCGACTTTCGACCTGTACACCACGGATCCCGGGGACCCCCACTGGCAGGTACCGGCGACGGGCAGGGCCCGCTTCAGCTGGGAGTACGACGACGGCCGCGAACGCCTTCTGGCTCTTTACCAGAAGGGCAAGGACAAGCAGTGGGACGGGCAGAAGCGCATCGACTGGGACCTGGAAGTCGATCCGCACGACCCCCTCGGCACCCCCGACGAGTCCATCTCCCTCTACGGCACCAAGTACTGGACGAAGTTCACCGACCACGACAAGGGCGAGCTCCGCAAGCACCTGGCCTCCTGGCAGTTCAGTCAGTTCCTGCACGGCGAGCAGGGGGCGATGGTGTGCGCCGCGCGGATCGTCGAGTCCGTGCCCGACCTCGACGCCAAGCTCTACTCGGCGACCCAGGTCATGGACGAGGCCCGGCACGCGGAGATCTACGGCCGTTTCCTGCACGAGAAGATCGGGATGCTGTACCCGATCAACGACAACCTCCAGTCCCTGCTGGGCGACACCCTCAGGGACTCCCGCTGGGACATGCCGTACCTCGGCATGCAGGTCCTCATCGAGGGCCTCGCGCTGGCGGCCTTCGGCATGATCCGCGACACCACCGACAAGCCGCTGCCGAAGCAGATCCTCGCGTACGTCATGCAGGACGAGGCCCGTCACGTGGCCTTCGGCCGCATGGCGCTGCGGGACCACTACCGACAGCTCTCCGACGCCGAACTGCGCGAGCGCGAGGAGTTCGTCATCGAGGGCTGCTATCTGATGCGCGACCGGCTGCGCGGGGTCGAGGTCCTGGAGAACTTCGGCATCCCCACGGCCGAGGCCGAGGAGTACTCCGAGCGGTCCGAATTCCTGGCCCTGTTCCGCCGGTTGCTCTTCTCCCGGATCGTCCCCTGCGTCAAGGACATCGGCCTGTGGGGCCCACGCATCCAGCGGGCCTACGTCGACATGGGCGTCTTCGAGATGGGCGACTCCAACCTCGACCTCCTCATGACCCAGGACGAGGAGATCGCGGACCGCCTGGAGACGGAACGCTTCGAGAGGGAGGAGCGGGAGCGGGTCGCGGAGGTGATGGAGGCGGTCGAGGAAGGGGCCACTCACCTGGCGTAACGTACGGGCATGCCCGAACAGCCGTACGGCCCGACGCCGGTGCCGCCACAGCAACAGCCGTACGGCGATCCGTACCCCCAGCAGCAGCCGAATGGCCGGGGAGCGCCGCCCGTCGCCCCACCTCCGAAGAGGCGCCGTCTCTGGTTGGTCCTGGGTGTCGTGGGCGGAGTCGTCGGCACCGGGGTGGCGGGCCTGGCCGTGGGCGCCGTGGAGGTGGCGAGCGGCGTCGGTTACCCGAAGGCCGAGTACACCCTCGCCGTGCCCGAGAAGCTGGTGGGCGGCCGCTACGAACTCGACGAGGACTCTTCCGGTTCCGCGGAGTCCAGGGGGATCGAGAAGGAGGCGGACGGCGAGTGGGGGGTTTACAAGGACCTCAAGACCGTCATCGGGCAGTACAGCTCGGCGGGTGACGACAGCAAGGGCACGCTCGTGGTCTCAGGTCTGTACGGGCGCTTCAAGTACCCCGGCCGTGTGCGCAAGGACCTGATGGAGGGCGCGGCAGGCGAGGGTTCCCGCGTCGTCGTACCGGCGAAGAACTTCCACCCGGCCGGCGCCGACGGGATCACCGTCACGTGCGAGGTCCTCGTACAGAAGGGGGAGCGCATGAAGGTGACCCTTCCGGTCTGTGGCTGGGCCGACGGCAACACGGGCGGCTGGGTGACCGAGGTCATCACCGCCAAGGCGAGCCAGGACCCGGCCGAGGCCGACCTGAGCGCGTTGGCGACGCTGACGGCCCAGGTCCGCTCCGAGATGCGCAAGCCGATTCGCTGATCACGCAAGTCCTACGCGGGGCAGCCCAGTTCCTCCGGGACCGTGCCCGCGACCGGCTCGTCCGCACCCGCCGGGAACAGTGTCCGAAGCGTGAAGGCGTACGGAGTGGGTCCGTTCGCCCGCAGGTGCAGCAGGCGGGACTCCGCTTCCGCGACCGTGGGGCGGTGGCCCGCCGGGACCCACCACAGGGCCACCATCGCCTCCTGGACCCGCTCGAAGAACTCCCTGCGGCGGGCCAGCATCTCGCGGTGCCGGCCCTGGTACATGTACGCCTTCAGCGCCTCGGCGTCCCGCCACACCGACATGTTGATGATCAGCCATTCGTCACCGAACACGGCGATGTCCGTCGCGTCCCCGGTCTCGTCCTCCAGCCGCCAGACGAACCCGTCGGCCGCGTCCGCGTCGGCGTTCACCGGGTCGAGGTTGTCGACGAAGTCCTTCAACTGAGCCGAGTCCAGCGGGGCTTTGAGTCGGCCGATGTTCACCTGGGCGAGTTGGTACGGGGCGGCTTGAGTCATGTACCGAACGTTAGGTCGGTGCCTCGCGCCGCCTCAATCCCCGTCTCACCCCTTGGAGCGGAGCAGCGCCTCAACCCCCGTCCCGTTCCTTGGAGCGGAGCACCGCCTCAACCCCCGTCCCGTTCCTTGGAGCGGAACACCGGCTCGCCCCCCCCGTTCTACTCCTTGGAGCGGAGCACCGCCTCCATCACCGCCCGCGCGATCGGCGCCGCCACCCCGCCCCCGGTGATCTCCCCGCGGTCGGCCGCCGCGTCCTCCACCACCACCGCCACCGCGACCTTCGGCTCCACGTCCCGGTCGCCCTGCGCCCAGGACACGAACCAGGCGTACGGCGTCCCCGCGTTGCCGATGCCGTGCTGGGCGGTGCCCGTCTTGCCGCCGACGGTGGCCCCCGGGATCGCCGCGTTGGTGCCGGTCCCCTCCGTGACCACCTGCGTCATGAGCTCCCTCAACTGCGCGGCCGTCGACGGGTACATCACCTGCCGCCCCGGCCGCGGGCCCGCCGTCGCCACCGTCGTGCCGCGGCTCGTCGTGGTCCGCTCCACCAGGTACGGCGTGCGCAGCTGACCGCCGTTGGCGACCGCCGCCGAGACCATCGCCATCTGGAGCGGGGTCGCCCGGGTGTTGTACTGACCGATCGACGACAGCGCCAGCTGCGCCTTGTCGACGGTCGGGTCGAAGGTGGACCGGGCCACCGAGAACGGGATCCGCAGCGCGTCGTCGTTGAAGCCGAAGGCGTGCGCGGTGGCCGTCATGTCCCCGACCCCCACGTCCACCCCGAGCTTGGCGAACACCGTGTTGCACGACCACCGGAACGCCTCCCGCAGCGAGAGGTCCTCGCAGCCGTCCGACTCGTTGGTCAGCGAGGTCCGGGTGCCGGGCAGGCGGTACGGCGCGGGCGAGTCCGTCGGCGCGTCCAGGTCCGTCACGACCCCCGCGTCGAGGGCCGCGGCCGCCGTGACCACCTTGAACGTCGAACCCGGCGGATAGGTCTGCCGTACCGCCCGGTTGAGCATCGGCTTCTCCCGGTCCGCGTTGAGCCGGGCCCAGGACCGGCCCACCCCGGGGTCGTTGCCCGACAGCACCTCCGGGTCGTACGACGGCGAGGACACCAGTGCCAGGATCCGCCCCGTCGTCGGCTCCACGGCCGCCACCGCGCCCTTGCGCCCGGCGAGCCCGCGGAAGGCCGCCTGCTGCGCGGCCCCGTCGATCGTGGTGACGACGTCCCCGCCCGGGTTGCGCCGCCTGGTGAAGTCGTTCCACAGCGCGAACGGCGTCAGCAGCGGGTCCGAGCCGGACAGGACCCCGTCCTCGGTGTGCTCGAGCAGGGTCGTGCCGTACTCCTGCGAGGCGAAGCCGGTCACCGGAGCGAACAACGGCCCGTTGGCGTACGTCCGTTCGTAGCGCAGCTGCTCCCCGGTGTCCCGGGATCCGGTGACCGGCCGTCCGTCGACCAGGATGTCGCCGCGCCGCAGACCGTAACGGGCGATGACCTCACGGCGGTTGGCCGGGTTCTCGTCGTGGGCGGCCGCCTCGAAGACCTGGACGCGGGTGGCGTTGACGAGGAGCGCCACCAGCAGCAGCGCGCAGAAACAGGCCGCGTGCCGGATGTAGCGGGCCATGCCGGGACCGTGCGTGCTCATGGGGCCTCCGTCCCGTCGTACTGGCGGCGGGCCGAGTCGCTCACCCGGATCAGCAGCGCGACGATCGCCCAGTTGGTGACGACCGAGGAGCCGCCCTGGGCGAGGAACGGCATCGCCATGCCGGTGAGCGGGATCAGTCCGCCCACCCCGCCCGCGATGACGAACACCTGGAGCGCCACGATGGAGGCGAGCCCGGTCGCAAGGAGCCGCCCGAACGGGTCGCGCAGGGACAGCCCGGCCCGGTAGCCGCGCTCCACGAGCAGGCCGTACAGCAGGAAGATCGCGGACAGACCGGCCAGGCCCAGCTCCTCGCCGGCCGTGGCCAGGATGAAGTCGGACTTCGCGGCGAAACCGATCAGGACGGAGTGCCCGAGCCCGAGCCCGGTGCCGAGCACCCCGCCCGCCGCGAACGAGAACAGGGACTGGGCGAGCTGGTTCGGGCCCAGGCCCGCCTCGATCGACGCGAACGGGTGCAGCCAGTCCTCCACCCTGGTGTGCACATGCGGCTCCAGCCAGCCCACGGCGAAGGCCCCGACGGCGGCCAGCAGCAGCCCCAGCGCGATCCAGCCGGTGAGCCCGGTCGCCACGTACAGGAGCACCACGAACAGTCCGAAGAACAGCAGCGAGGTCCCGAGGTCCCGTTCGAGGACCAGCACGCCCACGCTGATCAGCCAGATCGCGAGCACGGGCCCGAGGACCCGCCCGGTGGGCAGCTGGAGCTTCCAGAACCGGCGCCCGGCGAAGGCCAGCGCGTTCCGGTTGGCGGCCAGGTAGGCGGCGAAGAACACCGCGAGCAGCACCTTCGCGAACTCGCCCGGCTGGATGGAGAATCCGGCGACCCGGATCCAGATGCGGGCCCCGTTCACCGAGGGGAACAGGATCGGCAGGGTCAGCAGGACCAGCGCGGCGGCCACACAGACGTAGGCGTACCGCTGGAGCACCCGGTGGTCGCGCAGCGCCAGCACGACCACGATGAACAGGGCCACCCCCACCGTGGACCACACCAGCTGGGTGGGGGCCGCGCGGTCGCCGGGCGTCTCCAGGTCCAGCCGGTAGATCAGCACCAGGCCCAGGCCGTTGAGCAGCACCCCGATGGGCAGCAGCAGCGGATCGGCGTCCGGCGCCCGCAGGCGTACGGCGAGATGCGCGAGCAGCGCCAGCACGCCGAGCCCGGCGCCGTAGCCGGCGGCGCCGGGCGGGACGGTGCCGTGCCGGGCGAGGCCGACAGCGCAGTAGCCGTACACGCAGAGCAGGACGGCGAGGACGATGAGGGCCAGTTCGATGCCGCGGCGCCGGGGCAGGCGTACCGCGGAAGCGGGGGTGTCCGCGGGTGGGGCCACGGTGGTTCCGGCCTTGGTCATGTCCGGAACTTACCCAAATATCACGGGTTGTCTGCGCTGTTTCCGCGGGGTGTCAGCACCAGCGTGGCGCGGTCCCGAGGACTCGGATGTACCGGGCCGAACCCCAGGCCCAGGTGCCGTCGGTGAGCAGGTACCACTGGCGGTCGCCCTGGACGTTCTGGCCGTTGGTCCTGCAGAAGATGGAGACGACCTCCCCCCGCTCGGCCCACCGGATGATCTGCCCGCCGCGGTTCGGCGCGCTGCGCAGGGCGAGCGAACTGGCCGTCACGACGCCTCTGGACAGCCGCTGGTCGGTGTGGCTCTGGCCCTGGCCCTGGTTCGGGTTCTGGCTCTGGTGGCTCGTCGAGGCGGCGCCGTCCCAGTCGTCGGCGGCGGCAGCGGGCACGGCGAGGGCGGAGACGGCGAGGGCACCGGCGGTGACAGCTATGGAGAAACGCGAGCGCAGGGACATGGGGAGACCTCCGTGGGAGGAGCGACAAACCTGACTGTTCGCCACGTTAGGAGGCGTGCATCCGGGCCGCCTTTCCAACTGGGCCAGATGCGTTCGGACCGACGGCTACCCCAGCACCAACGTCGCCACCGCCCCACCCTCCACCGCATTGGCAAACGAGAGCCGCGCCCCCAACACCTCCGCCTGCCCCACCGCGATGGTCAACCCCAGCCCGTGCCCCCGCGCCCCGCCCTCCGTACGGAACCGCTGCGGCCCGTGCTCGACCAGGTATGCCGGAAACCCGTCCCCGTGATCCCGCACGGTCACCACGGGCCCGTCGACCGTCAGGGACACCGGCCCCCGCCCGTGCCGATGCGCATTGGCCACCAGATTCCCCAGCACCCGCTCCAACCGCCGCCGGTCCGTCTCCACGGCCACATCCCGCCGTACGACGACCTCGGTCTCCGTCCCCGACGCCCGCACCACCCGCTCGGCCAGTGCCCCGAGCGGCTCGGTGTCCAGCTCGACCGTCTCCCGGCCGGTGTCCAGCCGGGAGATCTCCAGCAGATCCTCCGTCAGCGTCCGCAACGCGCCCACCCGGTCCCGCACCAGCTCCGTGGGCCGCCCCGGCGGCAGCAACTCGGCGGCCGCGTGCAGCCCGGTCAGCGGTGTCCGCAGCTCGTGCGCCACGTCCGCGGTGAACCGCTGCTCGCTCAGCAGCTTCCCCTGGAGGGACGCCGCCATGGTGTCCAGCGCCGCGGCCACCGCGGCCACCTCGTCCTGCGGTCGCGACGCGTCCTTCGTGAGGGGGTCGTCGACCCGCGCGTCGAGGTCGCCCGCGCTGATCCGCCGGGCCACCCGGGCGGTCGTGTCCAGCCGTCTCGTCACCCGCGTCACCGCGAACGCCCCCACCAGCAGCGTCGCCGTGATCGCGAGCCCCGACGACCACAGGATCGCCCGGTCGAGCCCCGCGATCGTGCGCGCGCCCTGCGAGTAGTCGACCTCCACGGCCAGCGCCCGGCGCCCGTCCACCGGACCGGCCGCCCACATCGTGGGACGCCCGCCGTGCACGCCGACCATCGTGCCGCGGTCCCCGGCCACCGCCAGCGCCCGCAACGACCCGGGCAGGTCCGGCGGATCCACCCAGGCGTCCCACTTCAGGGTGTCCCCGGCCTCGTACGCCGCCGTCGCGTCCCGCAGCCGGCTCAGCGCCAGGCCACGGGCCTCGCCGACGGTCTGGTTGGTCACCGAGACATGCACCAGCACACCGAGCAGCGCGGCGAGGGCACAGCACATCACGGTGATGAACACGGCCGCCTTCACGGCCAGCGTGCCGGACCAGCGGGGGAGTCTCATCGCGCGCTCGCGGAGGGGACGGGTGAACGCCGTTGCCCGCTCGACGAGGGGCGGGGCGAGGGTCCGTCCGGCCCGGAGCGCAGCATCTCGTCGTGCGTCAGAAGCATCGACTTCTGCTGCGGGTCCCAGGTCCACTGGAGCCGGTACTCGTACCCGGCCACCTCGGACGGGGAACGGATGATCACGGAGTGCCCGGCCAGCTCGACCCCGCTGACGGCGTCCTCCCAGTGCATGACCCGCACGAGCCGGTGCTTCTCGACGGTGTAGACGCGCACGGCGGTGACGTTCCCGGGCAGCTGCCGGAAGCCCAGCGTGAGGTCGGCCCGCCCGTCGCCGGTGAGATCGCGGTAGTACGGCTCCAGGACGGGGCACTCCCGTCCGGCCGCCCCCTGCTTGCCGCAGTCCGCCATCCGGCGGAGCGTCTCGACGTACCCCCCACGTTCGTAGTCGGCCCGGTCCTCCTTGATCTCGGCGCGTACGACGGCGACCGGGTCCACCCGCCGGATGTCGTCGTGGGGCACGGAGATGCCCGCCACCACCTCCGACTCGACCTCCCCGACCTCGAAGGCGGGGCTGGAGGCGGGCGTCAGCTGCGGCCACAGCCGGTCCGGACTGATCGCGGTCGGCGTGGAGCCCGCCCCCACCAGGTCGCCCGCGTCACCACAGCCCGCCGCGCCCGCGAGCAGCAGGGCTGCGACGGCTGCGGTACGGGCCGTCCGGGCCGTACGGGACCTGCGGCGGGCGGGTGGCACTGTGCTCCTGGGGTCGGGGCGGGGGGATGCGTAGGCCTGACCACCTTATTCGTGTGGAAGTCCTTTTTGCGTTCCGCTGGTCCGGGCGGCCCTACTCGGTCAGCTCCTCCAGCAGCCGGGCCGTCGACAGCCCGGCCTGGAGGTACTCGACGAACAGGTCGTTGTGCAGCGCCCACGGCGAGCGCCGGCCGCGGATCAGCCGGATCGCCTCGTCGACCGTCCGCCCCCGGCGGACCAGGGCGTGCGCGACGACCAGTCCCGAGCGGTTGTAGCCGTGGTAACAGCGGACGAGGACCTTGCGGCCCTCGTCCAGTGCGTCGTTCGCGGCCTGCGCCAGCCGCATCACGCCCGCGAGCTGGGTGCCGTCCAGCGGGCCGTCCGGGATCGGCCACACGTGGTGCTCCACACCGGGATCGGGACCGTGCCCCGGCAGCCTGAGCAGGGTCTGCACGACATCGAACTCGTCCCGTACGACGGCGAACTCCCGTTGTCCGGACAGGCCCTGGAACTCGTGACCGCCCATCCACAGCCCGGGCACGATCTCGTTCCACGCCCGCTCCGGAGCCGGTACGTCGGGTTGCTTCCTGCGGGTCCGCAACAGCGCCTCCCCAAGCCCCTGCGCCAAGCCCTGCACCTCACGGCGACTTACTGCGACTCACTGTGACTCACCCCAAAGGTAACCGGCTTCTTGCCTGCGCAGCACCCCGCCTGTTCCCATGGTCCGTGGGGTGATGGTGCATGAGCGGACTGCGCGTCGTACCGACCTGGCGCCATGGTCAGGAGCGGCTCTACGTCTGCCTCACGGACGGCAGGAACATCGCCTGGTACGACCGTGAGGCCGCCCGGATCAACCTGCTGAGCGAGGACCGCAGAGAGGATGTCCTGGACGCCCTCGGGCCCTTCCTCACCGGCCCGGTGGCTGTGGGCCCGCCCCCGGTGCCGACGCCGGCGGAACTGGCCCGGCTGACCCTCCACCCGGACGACGACCTGGCCCCGAACCGTCCCGGCGAGGCACTCCAGATCGCCCTGGACCGCGAGCCGGGGCCTGCGCACCGGTTCCGCCGCGATGCCCGCCGACGCGCCCTGGAGGCCGAACAGACGGTGGGCGAGGCGCTGGACCGCCTCGACGGGGCGGGCTGGCACACCCTGCACTCCGTCCCGCTGCCGGGCGGCGACCGCGTCCACCACCTGGTGATCGGCCCCGGCGGTCTCTACGCCGTCCACGCGCTGTACGCCCGCAAGCAGCGGGTCACGATCGCCGACCCGATGGTCACCCTGGGCCGCCGGGACCCGCACCCCCTGCTCCACCGAGTCCGAGCCGACGCCGCCCGCGCCTCCTACGCCCTGACGGCCGAGGTCTACCCGGTCCTGGCCCTGGTGTCCCCCTCGGTCATCACCCTCCCCCTCCCACTCCGAAACCTCCACATCACCACGGACACGGACCTGCCGGACCTGTCCCGGGAGGGCGGAGTCCTGAAACCGGCAGACGTGGAGGCGCTGCACGCGCTGGCCAGGGACCGGCGGACGTGGGAGAGGGTCTGAGGGGCGGTCGGGTGACTCCGGGGGGCGGGTGCGGTTTTTGGGGGTGCGCAGGGGGCCGGCTCAACGTGACCTGGGGCGGCTAGGCGTGGGTCTGGGGCTCGGGGTTTGCGGCTGACCATGAAGCAGGCGCCCCCTGCAACCCCCTAGGGGCGCGGGGAACGGCGCGACAAGCCACAACGCACCCGCACCCGCCGAACAACCGAACCCGGCACCCCCATAGGCGCCCGGCCCAAGCCCAGCGCAGCGGGGGCGCGGGGAACTGCGCGACCAGCCACAACGCACCCGCACCCGCCTACGAACCGCCCCCGGCACCCCCGTAGGCACACTCACGGCAGCCGAGAACCCGACCCACCCCCCACCAACGGAGCCAACAGGTCGCCGTACTCCTGCAACCGAGCCACCACGTCCTCCGCCTCGAACGCCAGCATCCCAGGCCCCCCACACCCCTCGACCTCCCCCCAGGTCACCGGCGCCGACACCCACGGCCGCTCCCGAGCCCGCAACGTGTACGGAGCAGCCGTCGTCTTCCGCGCAGCGTTCTGGCTCCAGTCCACAAAAACCTTCCCCGGCCGCAGACTCCGCGTCATCCGATGCAGAGCCAGCCCCGGCAGAGCCCCCTCCGCCTCCACGGCCAGCCGCTTCGCGTACTCCGACACCTGATCGGACGACGCCCCCCGCACCGCCGCCAGCAGATGCAGCCCCTTGGACCCCGCGGTCTTCGGATACGCCTCGATCCCGTCGGAAGCCAACCGCTCCCGAAGCCACAGCGCGACCTCACAGCACTCCACGATCGTCGCCGGTGCCCCCGGATCGAGGTCGAGGACCAGCCGGTCGGCCTCCTCCGGCGAGTCGGCCAGCCACTGGTGGGTGTGGAACTCCGTGACCAGGTTCGCCGCCCACATCAGGCTCGCCAGATCCTGGACCAGCACCATCCGGGCCGGCCCCTCGGACCGCGGCACCTCGGCCGTGGTGACCCAGTCGGGCGTACCCGGAGGGACGTTCTTGGTGAAGAACACCTGTCCCTCGGGCCCGTCCGGATAGCGCAGGAAGGAGACCGCGCGGCCCCGCAGATGGGGGAGGAGGACGTCGGCGGTGGTGGCGTAGTAGTGGAGCAGCTCGCCCTTGGTGAAGCCGGTGGCCGGATACAGCACCTTCTCCAGATTGCTGAGCGCGAGCCGTCGCCCCTCCACCTCGGTGATCGGCGTCATACGATGAGAATCTAACGCAAAACGGCATAAAACGCCCCGATGCCCCAGGAAGGGTGCTGCTGGTGAGATCCATATGGAACGGCGCCATCTCGTTCGGCCTGGTCAGCATCCCGATCAAGCTGGTCAACGCCACCGAGAGCCACTCGATCTCCTTCCGCCAGATCCACACCGAGGACGGCGGCCGGGTCCGCTACCGCAAGGTCTGCGAGCTGGAGGACCGCGAGATCACCCAGTCGGAGATCGGCAAGGGCTACGAGGACGCCGACGGCACGATCATCCCGATCACCGACGAGGACCTGGCCCACCTGCCGCTCCCGACGGCGAAGACCATCGAGATCGTCGCCTTCGTGCCGGCCGACCGGATCGACCCGCTCCAGATGGACGCCGCGTACTACCTCCAGGCGGGCGGCGCCCCCGCGGCGAAGCCGTACACCCTCCTGAGGGAGGCGCTCAAGCGCAGCAACAAGGTCGCCATCGCCAAGTTCGCGCTGCGCGGCCGGGAACGGCTGGGGATGCTGCGGGTGGTGGAGGACGCCATCGCCCTGCACGGACTGCTGTGGCCGGACGAGGTCCGCGCACCCGAGGGGCTCGCCCCCGACACCAAGGTCACCGTCAGCGACAAGGAACTCGACCTGGCCGACGCCCTGATGGACACCCTCGGCGAGATCGACCTGGACGACCTGCACGACGAGTACCGCGAGGCCCTGGAGGAGGTCGTCGCCGCGAAGGCCGCGGGGGAGGCCCCGCCGGAGAGCCCGGAACCGGCCCGCAGCGGCAAGGTGCTCGACCTCATGGCCGCACTGGAGAAGAGCGTGCGGGAGGCGAAGGAGTCGCGGGGCGAGGAGCCGGGCGAGGTCAGACAGCTGCCGCAGCGGAAGTCGGCACGGGCGGCGCCGAAGCAGACCGGCGGCAAGAAGTCGACGACGAAGGCCGCCCCGGCGAAGAAGACGGCCGCGGCCAAGAAGTCGACGGCGAAGACGGCGGCGAAATCGACGGCCAGGTCGTCACAGGGGACGAAGAAGACGGCGTCGGCGTCGGCATCTGCGTCCGCGAAGAAGGCGACGAGCGCCAAGAAGACGGCGGCGAAGAAGACGACCGCCCGGAAACGGTCCGCGTGACCTGCGCGGTGGTGACCCGCGCGGTCGTGGTACGCGCGGTCGTGGTACGCGCGGTCGTGACCTGCGCGGTGCCGGTGCCCCGGCGCCGCGCAGGTCAGCCTCGAAAGAACTCGGTCAGTCGACGACCTTCGCGGACTCGATGACCACCGGCTCCGTCGGCACGTCACCGTGACCGCGGCTGCTGCCGGTCCGTACGCCCTTGATCTGGTCGACGACGTCCTGGCCCTCGACGACCTTGCCGAACACGGTGTAACCCCAGCCGTTCGGGCTCTTGGCCGTGAAGTTGAGGAACTCGTTGTCCGAGACGTTGATGAAGAACTGGGCGGTCGCCGAGTGCGGGTCGCTGGTGCGCGCCATCGCCACGGTGTACGCGGTGTTCTTCAGACCGTTGTCGGCCTCGTTCGGGACCGGCGCGAGCGTGGGCTTCTGCACCATGTCGGCGGTGAAGCCACCGCCCTGGACCATGAAGCCGTTGATCACCCGGTGGAAGATCGTGCCGTCGTAGTGCCCGTTGCCGACGTACGTCAGGAAGTTCTCGACCGTCTTGGGCGCCTCGGCGTCGGCCAGCTCGAGGACGATACGGCCGAAGTTGGTGGTCAGCTCGACCCTGGACATGGGAATCGTCCCTTTCTGGTGGGGCATGACCGAAGCATCTTGTCACACGGCCCTGCGGTGCCGCCGACGTCAGGGAACGCTCCCGCTCGGGGCGAGGGCCGACGGCGTCGGAACGGCCGTCTGCTTGGAGGGGACGGTCGACGGCCGCGGCGCCACCGGACCGGCGGTGCCGGTGGGGGAACCGCTCGCGGAATCGCTCGGGGACGTGCTCGGAGAACCGCTCGGGCGACCGCTCGACGGGGCCATCGGCACCGAGGAGCGGTCGGGCCCCGCACCGCCGGGCAACGCGGCCACGACCCCCGCCGCGAGAACGGCCGCCACCAGGACTCCCGCGGCGCCCGAGACCGCCGTACGACGACGTCGGATCCGTCGGCCGCCGACGACCGCCGCGTCGGTCACGCTGGGAAAGACCGGCTCCCGCGAACCGTCGAGGATGACCTCGAAGGCGCCGCGCACGGAACCGCCCTCCTCCTCGTACCGGCCGCGCTGTCCGTGCTCGCCGTACCCGTCGGACATCTCCCCCCTCACCTCCCGCTCGTCTCGCCGGCCAGGCCCTCGACCAGCCCGCGCAGCCGGACCAGCCCGCGCGCGCTCTGGCTCTTGACCGTGCCCGGGGTCACCCGCAGCGCCTCGGCGGTCTGCTCCACGCTCCAGTCCTCCCAGAACCGCAGTACCAGCACCGCCCGGTAGCGGGGCGGCAGTTCCATCAGCGCGGCCTGCATCACCAGCCGCAGCTCCGGAGTCACCGGCTCGACGGAGGCGGGCTCGGGCACCTCGTCCACCGGCTCCTCCCGCCAACTCCGCTTGCGGTACTGGTCGATGAAGGCGCGGGTCAGGATCGTACGGGCGTACGCCTCGACATTGCCGTCACGGCGGACCCGGCCCCAGGAGGCGTAGAGCTTCATCAGGGTCGTCTGGGTCAGGTCCTGGGCCTGGTGCCAGTCCCCGCACAGCAGATACGCGCTGCGCCTGAGCTGCCCCTGCCTGGCCTCGGCGAACTCCCGGAACTCCCGCTCCCGGACTGCTTCCCGCACCCGCCGCCCCTCCGCCGTACCGATCGCACCTGTCCTTCAGAGGTACGGCGAAGGGCTCGGCGGGGTTGCACGGTCAGGCAGGAAATGTTTCCGGGCCGAGGCGTGCAACCCGTCCCGGGCGGTGCCCCGTACTCCTCTCACGCAACCGACCCGACCTGATCACCGAGGAGTTCTCCTGATGAACCGTCATGCGGTCCGACCCACGCGCCGTCTCTTGATATCCGTCGTCGCGGGAGGTGCCGTGGCCGTGGCGGGCTGGGCAGCCGTCGCGGGCGCGGCGACGGGCTCACCCAAGACGAAGCCGACGGCTGTGCCGTCCGCGGCGCCGTCCAAGGCACCTTCGGCGGTGCCGTCGCCCGTGCCGTCGGTGGCACCCTCCACGGTGCCGTCGCCCGTGCCGTCACCCGTGGCGACCAAGAGGCCGTCCCGGCCGAGTCCGGTGCCGTCGGTCCCGGCGACCGTGCCGAGTCCGGTGCCGTCCGTCCCCGGGACCGCGCCGAGTCCGGTGCCGTCCGTCCCCGGGACCGCGCCGAGTCCGGTGCCGTCCGTTCCGGGGACCGCGCCGAGCCCCGTGCCGACGGTGGTGCCGAGCCAGCGGCCCTCGACGGTCCCGAGCCCGGTCCCCGCCGTCACCAAGAGGCCGTCGAAGTAGCCCGCGGAGGGGCGAGCGCCCAGGGCCGGTCGGCGACAGGACGGGACACCTTCCTCGCCGACCGGCCGACTCCCCTCAACCACGCGCCGGCTGCACCGTCGCCTCCCGCCGGAAGGCCCACCGCAGCTCCGGCTCCACGACGTACCGGAGGGCCCGCCGGACGGGCGGAGCGCACAGCACCGTCACGACGGCGCCGGCGACGAGGGCGACCAGGACCATACCGAGCGGCCGGTGCACCCAGGCGGGCCCGTACCAGCCCCAGAAGCGGGCGCCCTGGACGAGGAAGCCGTGCAGGAGATAGCCGTAGAGCGTGCCGGCGCCCAGCACGGTGAACCAGGTCCGCCGCCCCGGCACCAGCGCGAGGAAGCACGCCACCAGGACCAGCGAACAGCCGAAGGTGACCAGCGTCATCACCGGCCCCGACCAGGCGGGCCCGCCCAACTCCTGGGCGCTGTCCCGGTGGTAGAACCAGGCCCCGCTCATCCGCTGCACGGCCCAGTACGCCAGGGCGAGCGCGACGACGAAGACGGGCCCGGCGGCGATCCGTACGGCCCGTCGCCGGACCAGCTGGAAGTGCTCGGGCCGGAGGCAGAGCCCCAGCACGAAGTAGGGGAGGAACTGAAGAACCCGCTGGAGGTCGAGGTCGTCACCGATGGAGGGCGTGAGGGTGGCGAGCATGGCCACGGCGAGCGCGACCGCCACCGGCTGCCGCACCCGCTGCCACAGCGGAGTGGTCAGCCGCCACACGAACAGGGCCACGAGGAACCACGTCAGATACAGCGGGTCCAACAGGCTGACGGGCCGCTCCGGATCCTGATCGGTCCACCGGGTGAACAAGGTGTAGGCCGTCTCGAACACGACGTACGGCACGACAAGCCCACCCACCAGCCGCCGCAACCGCCCGGGACTGGCGTCGAAGTTCCGCGAGAAGTACCCGGACACGACGATGAATGCCGGCATGTGGAAGGCGTACACCAGCAAGTACAGCGCGGAGACCGCCCGGCTCCCGTCCCGCAACGGCTCCCACGCGTGCCCCACGGCGACCAGCACGATCGCCAGATACTTGACGTTGTCGAAGAAGGCGTCCCGCCCGTCCTCGGAACGCTTCACCGCAGGTCTGTGCCGGGACTCCGCTGTGCCCGTTGACTCGGCTGTGCCCGTTCGCTCACGCATCCTGGCCGCCTCACCGCCCACGACGGATCCCAAACGTAGAAAATCCGTTCCCCCGCGCCTCAGCCCCTTACCTCATCGGATACCCGCTCTGCGCAATGTCGTCCGCGAGGTCTGCCAGGCCGATGTCCGGGTTCAACGCGCGGACCACGTCCTCGGTCAGCGGCCGCAAGGACATCACATGCCGAACCGCGTCCAGGTCGACCGGAACCTCGTAGTAGTCCTCGGCCCACTCCTGAAACGCCTCGGGGGACCGGTCCACCAGCAGCTGGAAGAGATAGTCGGCACCGTCCGGGTCGTCCGTCTGCCCATCGGGGAAGTCGATGGCCCCCGTCCGCCAGCCGTCGTCCCCCACCTCACGCCAGATGCACGCGGTGACGCGCGGCATGCCGTCGTCGCAGAACGCGGGCTCCTCGACGCACGCTTTGAAGACCTCGGGGACCTCGTCGAGCACACCGGGCCAGGGCCCGTCTTCCGCGTAGGGGCTCATGGGCGACTCATGGTCGAACCCCCGGACGAAGACTCCGGCGGCGGAGAAGACGACGGAGTACTCGTCCCCGGATCCGTTCCGCATGGAGGTCAGCGCCTCGCCCTCGGACCAGTGCGCGTCGAAGGAGTGGTACCGATCTCCCCACTCGGGACTCAGCGCGGCCTCCAGCATGGCCAACGCACGGCAGTGCTCACGGAGGACGGCGATCTCGGGCAGCTTCCGGGCAACATCATGAACAGTCACCCCTCCATCGAAGCGCACACCACTGACAACGGGGGGCCGACGGTGGACTGGTCAGCTCGGCGGGGGCTGTTCGATCGCGCCTCCGCGATGAGGTGTGGGGAGGTGGCCCTTCGCCCCGGCGGGCAGGGCGTCCAGGCAGGCCGGGGAGCAGGCGTTGACCAGGAGCGGCAGCACGTCGGTCGCCACCGTCCGGGAGAGCCATGCCTGGTGCGGGCCCGTCACCGGGACCGGCCCGTCGCAGACACTGCACGTGCGGGCGGCCGTGGTGCCCCAGCGGGCGGGATCCAGATTTCCGAGGTCCCTTTCGATGTCCGGGACCGTGTCGCCGGGCGGGAGGAGCCGCGGGAACGGCGGCCGGTACTTGTAGTTGCCGTAGATCGAGCGCGTACTCACCGTGCTGCGCACCAGCCGAGCGCACCGCGTGATTTCGTACGGGAACCAGTGGAGCCGTCTGGAGGTGTAGGGGTCGAACTCCTCCAGGTTCGTCATGCCGCCGATCTCCGGAGGTATCCGCACCAGGTTGCTTCCGTACAGGACCAGGCTCCGCACCGCCGTCAGCCGCCCGATCGACGCCGGGAGCGTCACGATCTGCCGCCGCTCCTCGGGGCTCAACTCCGGCAGCGGACGAAACTCCTCCCGCCCGTCGGCCACCGCCGCGTCGATCATCTCGAGCAGCTTGAGCCAGCCCGGGGCGGTGGTGTCCTGCCCATCGGCGTGGAAGGACGTCGTAGCACCGGGCGGACTCCCATGCACCTGGCTGAAACAGTCGCAGTCGTCCTGCGGCACCCCAGGCCGAGAGTCCACCGCCTCGGGAAACCGGTTCGGGAAGAGCCGCGGGGGTGACTGTTCGTCTGCCATGGAGCAACGATAGGGAGACGGCGTCCGGCGGCGCAGCCGTGTTCGGGCACCCGCCGAACGGGTCCGGACCAGGTGTCCGGGTGTCTGCGTGAAGTCGAGAACCATTTGCCACGCCCGATCGGTGTCCAAGGCGAAGTCACCGGTGAACATGGCGAGTTAGTCCAGGGCCGGCACTTCGACCTCGGCTTCCGCGGGCACGTGCCGTCGCCGCTCACACCACGCTCAAGCGAGCCGCAACGAGACCCTCGCGAAAATCGAGGCGTGGCACGATGACCGCCATGTCAGGTCAGGTCTGGGTGTCCCTCATATCCCTGGGCGGCGTTGTCCTCGGCGGCTCGTTGTCCTACCTCGTCCAGCACAGGACCCAACTCTCGGCGGAACGCGCCGAACAACAACGGCAGCAGATCGCCTTGTCGGAGGCCCGGCGCGGCGAACGGCTGGCGCTGCTGGAGCGGTTCATCGAGGTCGGGGCGGAGGCCGAACGCTCCGCCTTCAGCCGGCCGTCCGACTGGGATGACACCGACGCCTGGTTCCTCACGACCCGGGACGTCATGAACAGGCTGTGGGTCGCGGAACGGCTCATCCGCATCCAGTTCCCCCTGCCCGTGCACGACGCGGCACGCGCGTACTTCCTCGACCTCAACCGGACGGTGTGGGAAGGCTTGCCCGACGGCGAGAGCGTGCGCGACTACCTGGAGGCCAACCGGCTGGCGTTCCTGGACGCGGCCCGCGCGGTCATGGGGTAGCGGACGGCCGACCTCGAGGATCGGTCACGGGACAGCCGTCACGGACTGCCGCGGCTGCCATGCCCACCGAGTCCTCGTAAGGGCACCGCCCCGGAGGGACCTGTGCGACGGCTGTGACGTGTCTCACCGGAACTCGCCCTCCCCGTACGTCAGTTCAAGACGTGACCACAGATATGCGAACCCGGATACGGGCCGGGGATCCGGACGCCTTCGCGGAACTCTTCGACGCGTGCGCCCGCTCGGTGTACAACCACGCCTTCCGGCTGACCGCCGACTGGTCGCTGGCCGAGGACGTGATGGCGACGACCTTCATGGAGGCGTGGCGGCGCCGGACCTCCGTCGAGGCCGAAGGCGCCTCGCTCCGGCCGTGGCTGCTGGGCATCGCCACCAACGTCGCCCGCTCCCACCACCGCAGCAACCGCCGCTACCGCAACGCCGCGGCCGCCGCGCACGCCGCCGAGGAACGGGTCGAGGACCACGCCGAGGAGACCGCCGGACGCCTGGACGACCGGCGCCGCATCAACGCCACCCTCGCCGCCCTCAGCCTGCTCAAGCGCCCCGAACGCGAGGTCCTGACGCTGTGCCTGTGGGAGGGGATGGAGTACGCCGAGGCAGCCCGAGCCCTCGGCATCCCGGTCGGCACCGTCCGCTCCCGCCTCTCCCGCGCCCGCGCCAAGCTGCGCAAACTCACCGACGCACAGCTGCTCGAAGAAAAACGGGAACCCACCCGCACGAACCGGCAGATAACAGGAGATCGCGGATACGCGGTCCGGTCCGCACAGGAAGGAAACCGATGAACGCCAGCCCCTCCCACCGGCCCCACCCGGCCGAGTGGACGGAGACGCAGAGTCTGCTGCCCTCCGCCGAGCGGGATCTGCCGGCGGGCCGCCACCAGTTCCACAAGGAGCAGATGATGGCCCGGATCCACGAAGACCTCCGCACCCCCTCCCGTACCTCCTCCCGTACCTCCTCCCGCACGTCCTCCCGTACGTCCTCCCGTACGTCCGCCACCTCTCCGGTCGCGCCCGTGAAGCGCTCCAACCCGTTCCTGCGCCGTACGATCCTCCTCCCCGCCGCGGCCCTCGCGCTGGCCGGCGCGGTCGCGGGCGGCCTCGCCCTCACCGACGGCGGAACTCAGGACGACACGACCGCCCTGGCCACCGGCCCCGCACTCACCACCCGGATCGGCACCGCCGACGCCAAGGGCGCCCCCCAGCTCCTCGACCGCATCTCCCTGGCCGCCGCCGACACCTCCGCGCCCACCCCGCACAAGGGTCAGTACATCTACATCGCCTCGAAGGTGGCCGACACCTACATCAAGACCGTCGGCGGCAAGAGCGAGGCGGTCAGCAACGAGCTGCACTCCCGCCAGGTCTGGAACTCCCTCGACGGCAGGGACGGTTGGCTGATCGAGGCCGGCGAGACCAGCGACAAGGGCATCACCCTGAAGAGCAACGTCCCGTTCAGCGGTGCCTACAACGCCCTGGCCGGGCTGCCGACCGACCCCGCGGCGCTGCTGCGGAAGATCTACCAGGAGTCGGACGCCGTCCGGGACCCCGAAGTCCCGCGCGACCAGGCCGCCTTCGTCGCGATCGGCGATCTGCTGTTCGAGAGCTACCCGCCCGCCGAGGTCGGCGCTGCCCTCTACAAGGCCGCGGCCAAGATCCCCGGCGTCGTCGCGGTGGATGACGCGGTCGACGCGACGGGCCGGCACGGGGTCGCGATCGCGCGCGAGAGCGACGGCGAGCGCACCGAGTGGATCTTCGACAAGAAGACCCTGCGCTTCCTCGGCGAGCGCGTCGTGGTGGTCAAGGCCAAGGCGGGCGACCTCCTCAAGGTCGGTACCGTCACGCACACCAGCGCGATCACCGAGCGCGCGGTCGTCGACGCCAACAAGCAGTTCCCCGGGCAGGTGAGCTGAATGCGCGACAGAACCACGAGCGCCTCGCTGGCCGCCCTGCTGGTGGCGGGGCTGATGGCGGGCGTCTCGGTCGCGGCCACGGGCTCCGGCCTCGGCGTACGGACGGAGGACACCGCCACGGTCGCGGCGCCGGGCGGTTCCGGCCTCGGCGCGCGGACCACCGGCTCCGCCTCCGCGGCCGGCGGCCGATACGTCACCCTCCTCACCGGCGACCGGGTCCGGCTGGACGCCCGGGGCCGGGTGACGGGCGTACGGCAGGCACCGGGCCGTGAACACATCCCGGTGTCCGTACGCGGCGTCGGGGGCGATCAGTACGCCGTTCCCGCCGACGCCGCCGCCCTGATCGGCCAAGGCGTCCTGGACATACGGCTGTTCGACGTCAGCGGCCTGATACGCGCCGGCTACGACGACACCCGGCGCGGCACGCTCCCGCTGATCGTGTCGTACGAGGGCAAGTCCGCACAGCGACGGAGCACCCAGAAGTCACTGGTCGCGGACGCCGACGCCACCGTGCGCCGGGAGCTGCCCAGTGTGGCGGGCGCCGCCATCACCGTGCCGAAGGCCGGCGCCGACGACATGTGGAAGGCCCTCACCGAGGAGCAGGGAATCGCGCGGGTCTGGCTGGACGGCCGGTTCAAGGCACCGGCGGACGAAGACGGCGCGAAGACCGGGGAGGCCGCGAAGATCGGGGAGGTCGCGAAGGCCGGGGAGGCCGCCAAGACCGGGGAGGCCGCGAAGGCCGGGCAGGCCGCGAAGACCAGGGAGGCCGCGAAGGCGGGGGAGGCGGCCACGACCGAGGAGGCAGGCAGCGGCGTCGCACAGATCGGCGCCCCCGCCGCCTGGGCCGCCGGATACGACGGCAAGGGCGTCAAGGTAGCCGTCCTGGACACCGGCATCGACACCACCCACCCGGACCTCGCCTCGGCAGTGAAGGCGTCGAAGAACTTCACCGGCACCGACAGCACCGACGACATGGCCGGCCACGGCACCCATGTGGCCGCGACGCTGGCGGGCTCCGGCGAACGGTCCGGCGGCCGGTACAAGGGCGTCGCGCCCGGTGCCGAGATCCTCAACGCGAAGGTGCTGGACGACAACGGCGAGGGCAGCGACTCGGGCGTCATCGCCGGCCTGGAGTGGGCCGCCGGGCAGGGCGCCAAGGTGGCCAACCTCAGCCTGGGCCAGGCCGACACCCCGGGGGAGGACCCGGTCGAGGCGGCGGTGAACGCCCTCTCGAAGAGCACCGGCATGCTCACCGTCGCCGCGGCCGGCAACGAGGGCCCCGACGCCGGCACCGTCGACTCCCCGGGGGCCGCGGAGTCGGCGCTCACCGTGGGCGCCGTCGACGGCGAGGACCGGCTCGCCGACTTCTCCAGCACCGGCCCCACCGCCGACAACGCACTGAAACCGGACCTCACGGCGCCGGGCGTGGACATCGTCTCGGCGAGGGCGGCGCACGGCCACATGGGCGACCCGGCTGCCGACGGCTATGTCTCCATGTCCGGTACGTCGATGGCGACTCCGCATGCCGCGGGGGCGGCCGCGATCCTCGCCCAGCAGCACCCCGACTGGACCGGCGCACGCATCAAGCAGGCGCTCACCGCGTCCACCACCCCGACCACCGGCGCGACGGTTTACCAGCAGGGGACGGGCCGCGTCGACGTGTCCCGGGCCCTGAAGGGGACGGTGGCGAGCGAACAGACCTCCGTGTCCTTCGGCAAGCAGCTCTGGCCCCACACCGACGACCGCCCGCTCACCCGGCACATCACCTACCGCAACGACGGCGACCACCCCGTCACCCTGGACCTGACGGCCGGCGCGACCGGCCCCGGAGGCAGCACGGCCCCCGAAGGCATGTTCACGCTGAGCACCACACAGCTCACCGTCCCGGCGGGCGGCACCGCCGGCGTCGACCTCACCACGGACACCCGCGTCGAGGCGGCGGACGGCACCTACTCGGGCACGCTCGTCGCCACCGAGAGGAACGGCGCCGACCCCACGCCCGCCGACCTCACGACTGCCCGCCCCACGCCCGCCGACCCCACGACTGCCCGCCCCGCGACCGCCGACCCCACGGCCGTACGGACCGCCTTCGGCGTCGTACGCGAGGCCGAAGCACACGACCTCACCCTGAAGTTCCTCGACCGCGCCGGCAAGCCCGTGAGCGCGCCGCTGACCGAGATCCTCGCCTACTCGGGCACGTACTGGACCACGAACCTCAGGGACGCCGAGCAGATCTCCAAAGGCGTGTACCGGGTACGGGTCCCGCGCGGCGACTACGTCGTGGACACCGTGCTGGAGGACGCCGAGGGCACCTCCGCGCTGGTCCGGCCCCGGCTCTCCCTCACCAGGGACACCACGGTCGTCTTCGACGCGCGCAAGGCGAAGCCGGTCGGGATCACCGCGCCGCAGGGCGCGAAGATGTCCGACGGCCAGCTCAACCTGGCCGTGGGCACCGGGAACACCGGGGCCACCGGGGACCGCGGGGGCGATGCGCACAACAGCACCCTGTTCTGGGGGACGTTCAAGAACCTGCGCACCGCGTCCCTGGGACCGAACGCCGCGGCCGGGAGGCTCAGCACGCAGCTCGGCGGCCTGTGGCAGAAGGGCAGCACCACCTACCACCTGCTCCACAACCTGCCCGACCGCTTCCCCACCGGCTACCGGCACACCACACGCATGAACGAACTGGCCCTGCTGAAGCGGAACTTCGGCTCGTCCGCCGCACACCGCAAGGGCATCGTCAACGTCCTGTGGAGCGGCCCCACGCTGTCGCTGGGCACGGTGAGCGACCCCTTCCCGCTGCCGACGACCGCGAAGATCTACGTCACCACGCCCAAGGGCTTCAAGTGGACGGCCAACCTGGGCCAGCGCAACGTCTCCGGAGACGACGACATCTTCTACGGCACGGAGAGCGCGAGGTCGTACCAGGCGGTCCGGACCTACGCGGCGACGTACAACGTCGGTGTCTTCAGCCCGATCACCGGCGGCCCGTACGGAGCACGGCGCGACGGCGACACGCTGGACCTGTGCGTCCCGGACCTCGCCGACGGGGCCGGACACCCCGCCTCCTCCACAGCGAAACGCCACACCAAGGTGACCGCGGACGGCAGCACCCTGCTCGACAACGACGGCGACCTCTGCCAGACCGTGGAGAAGCTCCCGTCCGCCCAGTCCCGCTACACGATCCGCACGACCCTGACCCGCCCGCCAGGCGTGGCCACGACCACGAGCCGCCTGACAGCGGCCTGGACCTTCAAGTCCAGCCCCTCCGACGCCGGTTCCCTCCCCCTCTCCACGGTCCGCTTCCACCCGAAGCTGACCTCGACCGGCACGGCCCCCGCAGGCCGCCGCACCACGATCCCCCTCTCCCTCCAGGGCCCGGCGGCCACAGCCCTGAAATCCCTGACGGTGAAGGTCTCTTACGACGCCGGCAAGACCTGGTCCCCCGCCCCGGTGACCACGACCCACGGCAAAAGAACCCTCACCCTGACCCACCCGCACAACGCCAGCTCGGTCTCCCTCAAATCCACCCTGACCGACACCACGGGCAACACCTACACGGTGACGATCCTGAAGGCATACCTCCTGACCTGACGGATTCCAGACACTCCACGACGCAGTCACGTGCCTGAAGCGGCCAAGGGCCAGCCATGGAGAAAACCCCCTCCTGAGCTGGCCCTTCCGCCTGCACCCCGTCAGCATCCGCGTGCCGGTCCGCGCCACAAGGCCCGGCACGTCCGTCGGCCGTAGTTCTCCCGCTCGCAGAGCACCAGGCGGCCGCCAAACGCCGTAGGTCGGCGGCACCCTGGCCTCTGCCAGTCCGAAATTTCAAGTCACCGGCCCGGCCAGCCTGTGCAGGGTCCGAGCGGCAGGTGATCCGGGATCGGCCGTGATCAGGACGACTTCCTGGTCGTCCTCGGGCACGAGCAGGACGTCACAGTTCAACCGCAGCGGGCCGGTCTCCGGGTGATCGAGGATCTTGGTGCGGTGCCCGGGGGCGTGGACCGGACGCGTCTGCCATATCTGCCGGAACTCCTCGCTGCCGGCGCGCAGTTCGGCCAGCAGAGCGGTCAACTGCGGGTCGTGCGGGTAGCGGTCGGCGGCCCGTCGCAGCCGCGCCACGACAATGTGCCCGAACTCCTCGGCGCTGGAACTCTCGTACGTCCGCCCCTGCCCAAGGAAGCGTCGCCGGGCCAGGTTCGCCCTCCCGCCTCCGAGATCGCCGCCGAGCAGGGCCTGGGCCAGGGGGTTCCAGGCGACGACGCCGTACGCCGCGTCGGTGACGACGGCACCGGTCTCCGGCAACCGCTCCAGCATCCGGGCCACATGCGGGCGAACCCGCCGCACGGCGCTGATGCCGGGCGGAACGCTCGATCCCGCCAGGCGGAACAGGTGGCTGCGCTCGGCGGGCGTGAGCCTTAGTGCCTGGGACAACGCGTCCAGGATCCGGATGGACGGCCGCGGGCCTCGGGCCTGCTCCAGCCGCGTGTAGTAGTCGACCGACATGTGGGCGAGCTCCGCCACCTCTTCGCGGCGCAGCCCCGGTGTCCGACGATCGGTACCCGTGGCGGCCAGGCCGATCTCATGGGGACGCAGCCCCGCCCGCCGCTCCCGCAGAAAGCGGGCCAGCTCGTGCCGTGCCATGCCGCTGCCTCCCACTGCCTGGTACAGGTTGTCCCTGGCAGGGCGCCCCCAGCCAGGGAACCGTAGGTGCCATGAACGATCGCACAGCTCTGGTCACCGGTGCCAACAAGGGCATCGGCAAGCACATCGCCCGGCTCCTGGCCGCGGAGGGCCTGACCGTGTACGTGGGCTCACGGGACCGCGGGCTAGGACAGCGAGCCGTCGAGGAGATCGGCGAAGGCGCCCGCCTGCTGGTCCTCGACGTGACAGACCCTGACGTCATCGCACAGGCAGCAACTCAACTGGACCGCCTCGACATCCTGGTCAACAACGCCGGGATCTCACCCACACTCGCCCCGCCGGCCGACACGAGCGTCGAGGAGTTCCGGCGCACATTCGAGACCAACGTCTTCGGGGTGGTGGCGGTGACCAACGCCTTCCTGCCCGCCCTGCGCCGGTCCCCGCATCCACGCATCGTCAACATCTCCAGCGGCACCGCATCGCTGACCTGGAGCACGAACCCCAACCCCCAGTTCACCCCGGGAAGCGGTGGAGCAGCCGCCTACCGCTCCTCCAAGGCCGCCCTCAACGCCCTGACGGTCCTCTACGCCCAGACGCTGGCCGAGCACGGCTTCAAGGTCAACGCGCTAGCCCCCGGCATCCGAGCCACCGACCTCAACCCCCTCGCCACCGCGGCAGGCAACGACCCAGCCGAGGCCGCCCAGGCAGCCACCCGCCTGGCCCTACTCCCCGACGACGCCCCCACAGCCGGCTTCTTCTCCTGGGACGGAACACCGGTCCCTTGGTGACCGACGCTGACCCGCCCGCCCTCAACGCGTACCCACAGCGGCGATCCTCCTCGGGCGGCCGTACATACGCGAAGACCCCGGCCTCAGCGTTTCCGCTGGTGACGGGGTCTTTGGGCACCGTATGAAGGGTGCCCCCGGCAGGATTCGAACCTGCGCACACGGCTCCGGAGCCCATCAGAGACCGTTGCCCTGTTGGGGTGTTGACCTGCGGGGGAGTGGTGGCCGCGGCCGCTGCCGACGAAGACCATTACGCCCCTATTACGTGGGTGGCCTGTCGGGCGGTCGATGCGGCCCGTATGGTCGAAGCATGATCTCGGGCAGCAACGAGGGACCGGACGGCGGCGCGGAGTTCACAGCAGAGGGCCTGGAGCCTGTTCTCCAGGAAGCATGCGCGACGGCCGGACTCGACTCCCACGGCGCACAGTTGCTGCGGCTCGGTTCGAACGCGGTCTACCGCCTGGCGTCCTTACCGGTCATCGTCCGCATCGCGCGTGATCGGGCGGTGCTCGCCGAGATGGAGCGGGCCGTGAATGTGGCCCGGTGGCTTGAGACGCAGGACTTCCCGGCCATGCGTGTGCCGGCGTCGGTGGCCCAACCGCTCGTCGTCCGCGACTTCGTGGTGACCTTCTGGGAGAGCGTCCAGGAGAACGAGGAGTACGCCACGGTCGGGGAACTCGCCGATCTTCTCCGTCGGTTGCACTGGCTTGAAGAACCCGAGTCTCTGCGTCTGCCGTACTTCGACCCTCTTGCCAAGGTGGCGGCGTCCCTCGAAGGGCTGGACGGCATTGCAGCGGAGGACCGGACGTTTCTGGAGGAGCGAGCATCGAGCCTCGGCAAGGACTACGACCGGCTGGACTTCGTCCTTCCCTTCGGCATGATCCACGGGGATGCCAGCATCGGGAACATCCTGCGCCATCGGGACGGGCACGCGGTGCTCATCGACCTGGACGGCTTCGCTCTGGCACCACGCGAGTGGGACCTAGTCCAGACGGCGATGTTCTATGAGCGGTATGCGTGGCACCGCAAGGCGGAGTACGCGGAGTTCGTGCACCGATACGGCTTCGACGTGATGAACTGGCCCGGGTACGAGACCCTGGCGGACTTGCGTGAACTGATGATGGTGGCCTGGCTTGGGCATCAGGTCACGAGCAGCGACCGGGCCGCTGCCGAGTTCGCTCGGCGAGTGGGGTCCCTTCGCACTGGTGAGGGCCGAGACCAATGGGGCCCGTTTTGACCGAGACGTTGGCGCGTCAGGAATCGGCCTGACCGCCAGCGGCAAGCCACAGTCGGTGGTCTCTGACCTGATCGGTGAAGCTCTGTACGTCCCTGTTGCTACCGACGCCTGCAAGGTTCTGTCGGAACTCGGCAAGGTAGCTGATACAGCGAGCCGACTTGAGCTGCTCACCCAGGTCGAGCGCATCGAGGGCGACACGGCAGGCCTCCTCGACGTCGCCGGCGCGTAGGTGGGCGTCCGCCAGCACCATGGTCGCGAAGAAGTCGCTCCGTACGTGGCTGCCGCTCATGGCGTTCTCGGCGTGGGCGACGGCCTTTCGAGCGCTGTTGACGTCGCGGAAGCAGTGGGCGGCCTCGGCGGCAAGTTCAGCCTCGTCGAAGTAGATGATCCATTCAGGCTCGTCGTCGCTGTTCCGGCTCTCCAGCGCCTTCGTGGCTGCGGTCAGAGCGGCTTCGCAGGCCCTTACATCGCCGGTGCGGGCCAGCGCGCGGGCCTCCATGGCGTGGAACTGGGCGCGGAGTGTGGGCGTGGCCACGGGGGAGATGCCCATGAGCGCCGCGCGGGCGAGCGTCGCGGCCTGCGTGTAGCGACCGAGGAACGTCGCCTGGTGGCTCATGGCGGACAGGATGCTTCCGGCGAGCCGGCGGTCGTTGGCGTCCTGGGCCAGTCGGAGGGCCTGGAGGAAGTACCGCTGTGCCAAGCCGTGACGGCAAGCGTCGTACGACATCCAACCGGCCAGTAGGGTCGCCTCTGCCACGGTGGAGAACAGGGCTCGCCCAACCTGCTCGGTGTACTGCCCGCGTAGGAGCGGCGTCACTTCTGTGCTGAGGTACTGCACGGCTGCGTGTCGAGCGTGGTCGCCCCCGAACCGGTCGTCTAACTCGGCGAACATGTCCGCCGTGGTCTTGACGGCGGCGACGTCTCCGAAACCGACGCGCATTCCGTCTCGACGTTGCCGAGGAATGGCCGGCTCGGGTGCGACCAGCCACCGGAGCGAGGCTTCGTTCCACGCGGGCTCTGAGGGTTCGGCCTGTAGCAGGGGCTCATACCGGTTGAGATCAGCGCGCCACAGCTGACCGACGGTATCGATCGCGCCTTCGGGGCTCGTCGGATAGCTGGCGTCCAAGAGCCCGGTGTCCCGCTCGCCCTCGTGGTTCAGCCCCAGCTCGGCGGCGCTGAGGTCGTACGCCTCGCACAGCAGCGGACCGTAGAAGTCGTCCGGCGCGCTGTGGCCGTTCTCCCAACTGGCGATACGACGCTTCACGCTGGCGTCTGACGGGAGTTGGTGGCCGCGGCGGAGCGCAACCTGACGCAGCTCGCGTACCAACCTCGGCTGACTCCAGCCCCGGCCCGTACGGGCTTGCCGTAAGCGAACGCTGATCGGCTCCAGCGAAGACGTGACCGTTCCCTCCCCACCTGATCACGGGTGCGACTTCTGGGGCGCACGACTCTTTGGCTTCACGATCGAATGTACGCGCAGTTCTTTGCCGCGCGCTGCAAGTAACCGTAGATCGAGGGTTGTTGATCGGTGACGGGGGATGACGCGTCCACGCCTGACCCGTCATGCCCCGTCACCTCTCGTCATCTGCCCTGGCCAGGGTGGTGACGCCGAGCCTGGACCCAGGGCGGCATTGCGGCCGCAACCGAGTCTCGACCGAGGTGAGTTGACGTGCAGAGGATGACCAGAAGGGGCATCGAGTGGCTGTCGGCAGCAGCGGACAACCCCGCTGAGTGCCAGCAGATTTGGGCGGACGATCCCCGGATGCCCTGCCTGCTACCGACCGGCCGCTACTTCGACGTGCTGAGCGTGGAACAGCGCCTCGGGATGGAGATGTATGACCGCCTTCTTCGGAGCGCGATGCCGTTCGGACCGACGGTCGTCGACCGCAAGGCACAGCGAGTCGGGTTCTTCCTCTGCTCGCGGAGCCGCGAGACTTTCACGCACTACCTCGAACGCGAAACGTCGTCGCCACCGCCGTACCGGTACCTGAGCCACGACTGTGCCGTCGTCGTACCGGGCCCCATCCCGCTGTCCGATGACCGCTATCAGTGGCTCCGCGCACCAACCCGCCGACCGGAAGCCAACCCGCTACGCCCCGTCGCTCTCGCCACCGCGCTCGTCGCCTCCGCGGAACTCCTGGCAAGGATCGACCGCTTCGACGAGCAGTACCCGACGCCGTACGCGGCGGTCGCCGCGCTTCCCGAGGAGACGAGCACGGATGCCGACTGAGCCGACCGACGGGCGTGACGCTGCTGCGTGGTCGCCTCTCGACAGTGACGGTTGGTACGCGGCCCGAAACGCGACCACCGCACTGCGAGACGTCCTCGTTCGCGCCGGCCTGGAGAAAGACTTCCCCTACCTGCGCGCGGACTTGAACGCCTTCGGGCACGGCCTCGTCGAACTGGGGCGAGTGTCTCCCGCCACGGCCGAGCGCGTTGCAGAACTCCTGCGCCTGGCACTCGCGAGCGGCTTCGGCCGAGACCGTAACGACGACGGTGATGAACCGACCGTCGCCGAAGAACATCAGGGAAGGGCCTGACATCATGACCGACCGGCGCGGAGTAGTGGCCAAGCGAGCGGAGAACCTGTCGCCGAGCGTGCCCTACGTACGCGGCTGGAACCGGGCACGGCAAAGCGCTGGCGCATTGGCTGATCAGCTCGTGCTGCTCGCGCTGGACTCCGACTTCCCCGGCCTGGTTGCCGACGTCAACGTTTTCGGTGACGGGCTGGTGCAGCTCGGGGCCGTTCGTCCTGAGGCGGCTGAGCTGCTGGCGAGTCTGATTGCGGCTGGTCTGAACGCGGAGTCAGGAGAGGCGATGGCAGGCATGCCTCTGCTCCCTCCTCGGGAAACGCCTGCGGCTTGAACCGCCCGTCGGCAGTTGGTTGCCCTGCCGCTCGGCCGGGACCGGCGCCCCAGCGCCGCAGCCCGGACGAACGGCAGGCCGACACCCTCGGTTAAGAATCACCCCATCCTGTGGTACGGCTACCCCTGGGCGGAATTGCGAATGGGCGGGTGGCGCTGACCTGGGGCTTCTTTAGCGGCGGGGGCGGCTCGTCTGTCACTGTCGGTCGCCATTGGTCGGCCTCGGGCGGCCTCGCACGGCCCCAGGGACGGCCCGGCCCAACATGTTCATTCGGGGGCGACATTGCCCAGCGAACGTCCGGGTTCTGATAAGACAAGCCACCTCTGAAGCCACGCTCACGGTATCGGAGCGCATTCCGGCGCCGGCTGCGTCAGCACCCGAAGGTGCAGCTGAATGATTTAAGCGACCAGGTACGCCTGGCGCTCGTCGTCACGGGCGTCTCCCTGTTCGAACCTCTCGACTTACGCCCAGTCCTCATCCGCCAGGGGTGCCTCGTTCAGTTCGTCACGTCGGGCCCGCCAGTCGGGCAGGAACTGGTCCATCAGGGAGACAAAACGCTCACCGTGCCCGCGTTCCAGCAGGTGAATCAGCTCGTGCACGACAACGTACTCCAGGCACCGGGGGTTCTTCTTGGCGAGCTCGAGGTTGAGCCAGATGGTGCGCGCATCGGTGACGCACGAGCCCCACTTCGTCTTCATGCGACGTACGACGAATCTTTCGGCTTCGACACCGATGACTGGTTCCCATTTCGCGAGCAGATCGGGCACCGCTGCCTTGAGCTGACGGCGGTACCAACGATCCAAGGCTGCTTTGCGCGTGTCTGGATCGGATCCTTTCGGCGTGACTACCCAGAGCGTATTGCCCCTAGGGGCAACGCTGTAGTTGCCGCTCGTACGCGAGGCATCTAGGCGGTAGCGCTGCCCCCAGACGTAGTGGGTCTCTCCGGAAAGCATCTCGCGCTTGGTCTGTCGCGCAGCATTCTGGAGTTGCTCGCGCTGGCGTTTGATCCAGGGGAGCCGCTGCACGACTGCGAGCCGGATGGTGTCCTCGTCTGTGCGGTCGGGCGCTGCCACTCGCACGCGGCCGACTGGTGGGTAGACCGAGATGTGCAGGTGCTTGATGTTCTTGTAGACGACGTCGACGCCAAGGCCTGCGATTGTCAGGGAGGCGCTAGCGGTACTCATCATGTTCCTTGAGCTGAGCGATGAGTTGCCTGATCATCTGGCCGTCAATGGTGTCGGGAAGCACCCGGTGAAGCGCCCGAGCCAACGCCCGTTCCTTTATGGGGCTGCTTGCCCAGCCGTGTTCCTTAACGCTCTGGATGATGCCGTGGACGTTCTCAAGATTGATCTCGATTTCGGACGGCCATGCGAAATCGACGAGCGCACGACGAGCGGGCGTACTCGCCCAGTCCGGATACGTGACGCCGGGCTCCGACTCGCCTTTCCCGACCTTCTCCGCATGCTCAAGGAGTTTGGCGAGGTAGTCGGCGTAATCGATCGCCTCTTCGCGTCGCTGCTCTATGATGGCATCGAGCAGCTGCGACATACGATCGTAATACTTCGGGTTCATGGCCCGCTCGTCGACGATTGTCTTGCGCACGTTGTTGATGATTGTCTCAGCGACTGCCTCGGGGGTGCCCTTGATTCGCCCAGGAAGAGTGTCGATGGCCGCGGCTCCACGCTCGACGATCAGCTGGACGAGACCCTTGTCGAAAGTGGCCACATGCTCGACCGGGTCTGCCTGGATATAGGTGTCCAGGAGCGAGCGCATGCCCGCCTCGAACTGCTTAATGTCGATGTTCTCGCCGGCGCCGACCTCAACCTCGTTCTTCACGGCGACGTAGTGGGCGACACCGTCCTTGATTGCCTTGGCTTCAGCGGCACTGTAGCCAGCGCGTTCCATGTCATTGGCGAGTGCCCCGTAGGTTCGGACGAGAGCTGCCACGGACTTGTAGAGCTCCACGCGCTTGGGCTCGTTGGCCTTGATCTTGTCGGCGTCACCAGGAACGGCCGAGACGAAGTAGTGCTGGTACTCGAGCGTGCCCTTGGGCGGGGCAACAGGCTCACAGAGCGCTCGGACCTTCTCCAAGGCTTCGTCGAGGTCCTCGCGTTCCTGGTGGATGCGGTCTTCGAGCAGGCCCTCGATGTCTTCCTCGGCGTACCCGTCGAGCGCTTCGGAGGTGTAGTCGGTAATGGCCTTGTCAAGGGAATTGAAGAGGTCGCGGTAGTCGATGACGTAGCCGTAGGTCTTATCGTCGCCATCCAGCCGGTTGACACGGCAGATGGCCTGGAACAGGCCATGGTCGCGCATCTTCTTGTCGATGTAGAGATAGGAGGCGCTCGGGGCGTCGAAGCCGGTGAGCAGTTTATCGACGACGATGAGCAGCCGCATCTGGCCGGGCTCTTCGACGAAGCGACGCTTGACGTCCTTCTCAAATTCATCAATCCGCAGCACTGCATTGTCGGCCGGCTCGTCGAAGTAGTCGGCCAGCATCTGCCTATAGATGCCGTACTTGCGGAGCGCCTCGTTGTCACCCTCACCGGCGTCTTCCTTGGAGATCGCGGTGGCGCTGGGTACGTAGCTGGAGACGATGGCGACCTTGCCCGTGAAGCCTGCCTGCACGAAGAGCTCGTAGAACTTGCAAGCCTGGTACACGCTGTCGCCGATCAGCATGGCGTTGCCGCGGCCGGAGATCAGGCGCGGCTCGCGCTCGAAGTCCATGAGGATGTCCTGCACGAGCATCTCGGCACGGGACTTGGCCGAGACAACCTTTTGCATCGTGCCCCACTTTTTCTTGAGGCGCGCTTTGGAAAGATCTGTGAGGCCCTTGGTTTTGAGGTCAAACCACTTATCGACCTGGGCAGCCCCCTTGAGCTCCTGGTCGACGTTGCGGGCTTCGTAGCGAAGGTCTAGCACGACGCCGTCGCGGACGGCCTCATCGAACCTGTAGGTATGGATAAACGAACCGAAGGTCTCAATGCTTGTTGTCTTATCGGCCTTGAGTAGCGGCGTACCCGTGAACCCAATGAACATTGCCCCCGGGAGGAGCTGCTTCATGGCGTGGTGCATCTTGCCGCTCTGGGTTCGGTGCGCCTCATCAACGAAAACGAATAGGTTTCCTTTGGCTCTGAAATCGGCGGGGATTGTCGCGCTCAGTTCCTTAATGAAGTCGTCAGCATCAGAGTCACGCGTTGAGTCGTCGTCCGAACCACGGAACTTATGAACCAGCGAGCACATGAGCCATGGGAGGCTCTGATTGAGGAGAGTGATCATCTCCGCACCGGAGCGCGAGCGGGTGATCTTCTCGTTGACGCCGCCAAACACCTTCTCGATCTGCTCGTCGAGCTCCGTGCGGTCAGTGATGATGAGTACGCGGGGGTCGGTCTGATTCTCTTGAATCCACTTCGCAAGCCAGACCATGGTCAGGCTCTTGCCCGAGCCTTGGGTGTGCCAGATGATGCCACCCTCGCGGGAGCGGATACGCTCCTGCGCTGCCTTGATGCCGAAGAACTGGTTGTGACGAGCGATCTTCTTCACGCCAGAGTCGAAGACGATGAAGTCATGAACGAGTTCTAGGAATCGTTCCTTGGAGCACATCTGAATGAGTGAGCGGTCGAGCGGGTTCGGCTCCTCCCCCGCCTCTTTCCACTCCAGCCAATACTTCTCCGGCGTCTCGATGACGCCGTAGCGCAGGCCCTCCACATCGTTACCGGCGAACAACAGCTGTACCGTCGTGAAGAACGGCCGCACGAAGTGTTGCTTCTGGTTGCCGATGTTCTGGCGGATGCCCTCGCCAGCACTGACGTATGAGCGCTTCAGCTCGATCACGCCGAGGGCGATGCCGTTGATGTAGAGCACGATGTCGGGACGCTTGGTGTGCTGACCCCTGATCGTGACTTCTTCAGCGACGAGGAAGTGATTCGCGTCCGGCTTACGCCAGTCGATGAGCCAGACGGTCTCGAAGTTCTGGCCGACATCGCGCTTGACCTTCACGCCGTAGCGCAACAGGTCGTAGACTTTACGATTGCTGTCGTACAGCGACTGGCCGGCACCGAGTGAGCTAGCGGTCAGCAGCTGCTGAATGGCCCGCCCGACAATCTCCTCGTCATAGATCGGCTCTCCGTCAGTACCTCGGCGCGCCAATAGGATTTGACGAAGCAGTGCCTCGTCAATGTTGGTGTTGTCCTGGTCCTCAAGATTGCCGCCGTATTCATACTTCAGGCGGTCCCGAAACAGTGCAACGACGCGGTTCTGAGTCACTCGTTCGTTCTGCCCAACGGCGCTCATGAGGCGGCCTCCAAAGGCAGGCGGGTTCGGCCAGTGAGCAACTCCTGCATCATGCCGATCTTGACAGCTTGAGCGGAATCGAGACGACGCTCAAGCGCAGCAAGTTCGGCATCTACATCCGCCAGGACTGCGACGACCGCTGCTTGCTCATCTGTACTCGGAACGAGCACCCTGACCCGCCCCAAGGACCCGCCGTTGGTGAGTGCTCGCGTCGTGTACGACGCCGTGGCGATCACCTGCTTACGCACGGAGGGAAGCTGGAATTGATAGGCAAGGAAGGTGGTGTTAACCGGTGCAATGGGGCGGCCTCGAAGTACGAACCCGCTGAACACTGCGTTGGGGATGTCGTCTACGAGAACCCCCGCCGTGCCGATCTCCTCGACGCTTTCTGACGTCCGAGTGAAAAACATGTCGCCGCGCCGCGCCGCGAACCGGCCGATCTCCTCCCGGCTCAAACTGACGAGCCCCGTAACCCGCGCGGCAGTAATAACAGGCGATCGCATCACGTCCATGAAGTTGACGATGGGGGTTCCATGGCCGAAGAACTGGCTCGCTTTGTTCAGGCCGTTCTTGAACTCCAAGAGGTCTGACACAAGCAGTTCCTTCCACGGATCGCTGAAGCCCGGGAGGCGGGTGCGACCGGTGAAAATCTCCTGCATCAAGCCCTGCTTGATGTCGCGCTTCTTCGCGATCAGCGCCTCAAGGGCCCAAATGTATTCGTCCGCGTCCTTCAGCGCTCCAGCGATCGCTGACTGCTCGATGTGTCCCGGAACTACCAGCGGAAACGGGACCAATTTCTCTAGGTTGAGGTTGGCCTGTGCATTCTGGGTGGCAATGGATTCGAGCTGCTTCTTCTTCGCGGCAAGTGCATACTGCAACCAGTCCTGATTCACGCCGAAATGCGGGCGGAGCGCGACGAGACTGTCAGGGCAAGCGCACGCGAAATCAGCGGTTCCCATATCTCCGACGTTTGCGGCGATCGTCATGAACAGCGTGCGAGCGGGAAAGAGTTTACTCACCCGCAGCCCATGCTCATTGAGTGTCTGTGAATATGACCGAATTACGCCATGGCCATTTCGAACGTCGCCGGTCTGGATGAACGGAAAGGGCCCACCGAAGTACCTCGGATCGTTCCTGGGTCGAGCACTGAACTTGCCACGTTCCAGGTCAGCGAGTTTTCCAAGTGTGATCACCGCCCATCCCTGTGGAACTCGAATATCGGCGCTCACTTCAGCCCCATCCTCTGGAGATGCATTGCAACACGGCTTGCCAGACTAGCGAGAGAGGCGTCGAGCTCATTCAGGGCTGACTCGTATCGCTTTGACAATACGCGTACCCGCTCGACGAGCGCTTGGCCGAGGTCCGTAACCTCGGTATCAATCCGGGTACGGAGCGTTCCACCCCACTTTTGATCCACGACCAGCGACTGGATGTCGCCAGTCGTGAGCTTCGGGTACTGCGCAAGGGCGAGCTGGTCGAGCTTGGCAGTTGCCTCCTTGACCGCCTTTTTGGCAGCAGCCTCCGCCTCGTAGAGCTTGATCACGTGCTGAAGTGCCTGGAGTTCATCGGGCTCAGCGCCCTCATCCTTCGCCGCTCGAAGTCGAGCCGTCGCCAGGGCCTTGGTGATCTTGTTGTCCTCGATAGCTTCCCAGAGTAGGCCGCCCTCGACGGCGTGCTCTTCGGTGTACTCCTCGACCGCTTGTGACGCGACCTCCTGCTCGGCGATGAGCGCATCGAGCTCGGTCTTTTCGTTCGGGAAGAATCGCGCGATTACGTACTCGGGCGGGATGAGGTCCATGACCCAGCGCTTGGCGTTCGCACGGGTTCCGGTGACGATGTGAGCGTCCTCGTACTTAGTCTTGTTGTTCTTGTCCTTCCAGCTACGGGCCAGTCGAGGCTTCGCTGCGTCCTCCCAGCCCGAGCTGACGATGAGCGCGACGTCGTCGTGCATGGAAGCGTTCCAGTAGCTCATCAGCTGCTCGTACACGCCGTACTCGTCAATCAGTGGGCGCGGACGGAAGGCGTCGAGGAGGGCCTCCGAGACGTCATGGATCAAGTCGTTGGGGCGGGTCGCGCTGGTGATGCCCGCTAGCGTCTCGCGCTGGTCGGCCCACCAGCTGGTCACCGTGTCGGCAGTCCCCTGCGCAAAGGCCTGGTACTCGGTCGAGCTGGTGACCTTGCCGTGGATGTCCGCTTTGTCAACGGTCAGTTCCGAGTAGCCGTCGCGGAGCGGCTTGAAGAGCTCGACCCGCAGGCTCGGGAACGCGTCCCAGTACGGCTGCAGGGCGTCGAGGTCCCGGTTTGGGATGCCTCCCTGTAGGTGGGCGTGCAGGTCCTGGATGTCCTCGGGCTCGGAGCTGTCGATGTAGCGCGGGATGTTGAGGTTGTAGTCGTTCTTGGGGTCGGAGATCTCGCTCAGCGGCACCATGCGCGAGTAGCGGTCGATCTGCTTCTGGTTGACGAAGGCGTCGACGATCTTGTGCATGTCACGCGGGCGGAGGCGGTTCTTCGCCCCGTCCTTCTCGAAGCCCTTCGAGGCATCGATCATGAAGATCCCGGTTCGCGACTGGGCATCCTTCTTGTCGAGGACGAGGAGACAGGCCGGGATGCTGGTGCCGTAGAAGAGGTTCGCCGGCAGGCCGATGACTGCCATGATTAGCCCCCGCTTGATCAACTCGGCCCTGATGGTGGCCTCGGTGTTGCCACGGAAGAGGACGCCGTGCGGAAGGACGACCACGCCCTTGCCGGTCGACTTGAGCGACTTGACCATGTGTAGCAAGAAGGCGTAGTCACCGTTCTTGTCCGGCGGCCAGGCATACCCGTCGAAGCGGCCATAGTCCTTCTCGAACCCGTTCTTCCATGTCTTCACCGAGAACGGCGGGTTAGCGACCAGGTAGTCGAAGGTCTCGAGCTTGTCGCCTGGTCGGAACTTGGGGTCAGAGAGGGTGTTGCCCTGGACGATCTCGTGGGTCTCATTGCCGTGCAGGATCATGTTCATCCGGGCGAGCGCCCAGGTGGCGTTGTCGTTCTCCTGGCCATAGATGGTCAGGCCGTTCGGAGCGGCGTCGGCAACCTTGATCAGCAAGGAGCCCGATCCACAGGTCGGGTCGTAGACCGTCGTCGCTTTCGGGGTGTCGGCAGGGATTTGCAGGAGCTGCGCCATGACGCGCGAGACCTCGGCCGGCGTGTAGAACTGCCCCTTGCTCTTGCCGGACTGTGTCGCAAAGTGACGCATTAGGTACTCGTACGCGTCACCGAGAAGATCGTCTCCCTCGGCCTTCGAGCCGGAGAAGTCCATGTCCTGGAAAATGCCGATGAGGTTGGAGACCGTGTCCTGAAGGTCCTTGCCCGAGCCAAGCTTGGTTGGGTCATCGAAGTCGGCGTTGTTGATGACGCCCTGGAGGTCGTTGGCCTCGGCGAGCTTTCGGATCGCGACGTTGACCTTCTCGCCGACGTCGGATTTGCCCTTGAGCGTGATCAGATAGTCGAAGGACCCGTCCTCAGGGACCTCGATGAGCGCGTACGGGTCGGCCTTGGCCTTGTCCGAGACATACTTCACGAAGAGCAGCGTCAAGACGTAGTCCTTGTACTGGCTCGCGTCCATCGAGCCACGAAGCTCGTCAGCGCTGCTCCAGAGGGAGCTGTACAGGTCGGACTTCTTGAGTGCCACGCCACACCATCCGTTGTGCCATCAGCCAGCCATCCGACTCTATCGGTGTGAAGTGATGCCCACGGCCAAGTGGTCGTGCGAGTTAGCCCCGATTCATGCATCGGCGTGTCGGACGGAGCTATCCCCACCGATCGTACGATGAGTGCTCTTTTCGTGTTTTGGGTTGATTTTTCTAACATTCGGCCGACCTCCTACTTGCCGAGCTCACCCCTGGGCACTGGCCGCAAGCCGCATACAGGAGTGGGGTGTTCCCCGTCGGTCGGGCAAGCTCTGCTCGCACCCGGGTTCTTCGAGGGGGGCCAAGGCTCACGGCGTGACCCATTGGCCTTGGCCCCCCTCGAAGGTTCCGGGTACGCCCACCGGATGGCTGGCCGGCGGGGAACACCCCGCGACCCACCTACCGAGCCCACCCCGGTGAAGAGCGCACACGATCGGGCCGCCCCCACTTCCCCGGAGAGAGGGCCGGGGTTTGGGGCAGAGCCCCAAGGAAGGACCGGAACCAGGAGCTCACAGCTGCGCTGTATCACCTCGTAGCGGCGTCGGTGGCTGGGCGGGCAGGAGCGTGACGGAGGCAGGAGCGGCGGGCGGCGCAGCTCGGCGAGCGAAGCGAGCCGCCTTGATTACGTGAAGAAATTCTGAGCCAACCGAGGGTCGGCTACAGCCTGAACGACAGCTCCAACTCGTCGCCCGGAAGGTGGAACTCCTCCAGGGCCAAGGGCTTGTCGGTCTGCGTGAGTGTCACGCGCAGGACGTGCAGGAGGGGGACCCCGTCTGCCAGGCGGAGGGCTTGGGCCTGGTCCGGTAGGGGCATGCGGGTGCGGACATACTCCGTGAAGTGGAGTTCGTGCCCCAGGTCGGCAAGCGCGGCGTAGAGCTCTGGCGCCGGCGGTGGGGCCTCCTCCTCGTACTTGGAGTCGATGAGCACCGAGAACGGCACGTACGTGCGGTGGAGTTGGCGGAGACGGCCGTTGTCTGCCGTCTGTAGAGCGTCGTACGTGAACATCGGCTCGCCCGGAGGGATACGCAGTAGGTCCGCCAGGGCCATCGGAGCATCCGTGCGGGTGGCGACCGGGGGCTCGGCGTCGGCCCAGCGGATACCGTCGGCCTCGATGTAGCGGCCGTCGGAGGCTCGGCGTACGCCGCGCGGGCGTGTGAGACCTGGGCGGCTGTGGGGGGAACGGGCGAAGGTGCCGCGGCCCATGATGGCCTCGACGAGACCTGACGCCCGTAGCTCAGCGAGGCCCTGACGGACTGTGGGACGCGTCACGCCGAACTGCTTCGCCAACGCTTCCTCGGACGGAAGCGGTTGGCCGGCCGGGAAGGTGCCGTCCAAGATGCCATCGCGCAGGTAGTCGGCGATCTGCCGGTACTTCGGCTGCGTGTCCTTCGGTGGCATGTGGGCCCTCCGTGGCCGTTGCTTCTGCGGCTGTGCGTTGGCGTAGACGACTCGTCTACGAGCGTGAACAGCTTCCCCCATCGCTAGACGGTTGACAACCCGTACTACGGGTTGTCACTCTGGTTTGCGTCACCCGTACTACGGGTGGTCTAGCAACCCGGAGGGTCGGCCTCCGGGTGCCCAGTGATGAGGAGAGACGAAAAGTGGCAAGCCTTCCGATCGACACCGCGAAATACACGGGGATCATCTGCGCCGTTCCCCCGGCTCCGCGGGTCGCCAACCGTGAGACCGGTCAGCTCCGCGTGGACCGCGAGACCGGTAAGACCATGTACCAAGTCGGCCTCTGCCTGATGGCAGGGTCGTCGGCCGACGTCGTGAACGTGAGCGTGGCCGGTGAGCCGGCCGGTGTGCAGCTCGGCATGCCGGTAGCCGTGCGCGACTTGGTCGCGACGCCGTGGGAGAACGAGGGGCGGCACGGGATCGCGTTCCGCGCAGCGGAGATCCGGCCCCTGAACGCTCCCGCTCCGGCGGGCAAGGGGGCTACTCAGTGATGAATCTGGCCTCCTCCACCACTTCGGCCGGTGCGACCGGACCGAGTTGGGTTCTGGTGGCGGCCGCAGTGCTGGTGTCGGGCCTGCTTCTCGCGGGCCCGGCCCTGCGCCGCCGCTACCCCGTCGCCTGGTGGCTGTTACTCGGCTTCCCGGTCGTGGCCTTCCGGGTCATGCAGACCTGGCGGCCCTTGATGGCGGGCTGTGGGCTCGCCGTGAGTCGGCGGCCGGCTCTGACGGTCGTGGCCGGGCTTGTCGGCAACGGTGCGCCTCCACCGCAGCCGCGCGTACCGCGTCGCGGTCTCATACGCCCGACCTCCGGCGGCTTCGTGCTGCTGGTACGGCTGTTGCCGGGCCAGGTGCCGGAGGACTTCGTCAAGGCTGCGCCTGCTATGGCCGAGGACTGGCAGGTTCACGCGGTGCGGGTGACCTCCTGGAAGCCCGGAGTCGTACGGATCGTCGCGTCGGCGTCCGACCCACTGGCTGCTCCTCGGGCTCCTAGGCAGCGGGGGTCTGGTCATCTGCTTCGGGTGGCTGTGGGTGTGCTGGAGACCGGTGCCGCCTGGGTGGTCGACCTGCGGCGCGTGCCGCACTGGCTGATCGTGGGAGCCACGCGTTCCGGCAAGTCGACGCTGATCAACGCGCTCGTGGCGGGCCTGGCTCCGCAGCCCGTTGCCCTGGTCGGTATCGACTGCAAGGGCGGTATGGAACTGTCCCTCTACGAACCGCGGTTGTCCGCCCTCGCCACCAACCGTGAACAGGCGGTCCGGCTGCTGGCCGCACTCGTGGACCTGACCCTCGACCGGATGAGCGTGTGCCGGGCGGCGCGCGTCCGTAACGTCTGGGGTCTGCCGGAGAAGGAACGCCCGGTCCCCGTCGTCGTAATCGTCGACGAGATCGCGGAACTGTTCCTCGTCGCGAGCCGGAGCGAGAAGGACGAAGCACACGCGGCCGGTACGGCACTCATCCGGCTGGCCCAACTCGGGGCGGCACTCGGCGTGTTCCTCCTCGTCGCCGGCCAACGCGTCGGCTCCGACCTGGGGCCCGGCGTCACCGCTCTCCGGGCACAGCTCGGCGGCCGGGTCTGCCATCGCGTGGCCGACCCCGGGACAGCCGAAATGGCGCTCGGCGACCTCAACCCCGACGCGCTCAAGGCTGCACAGGCCATCACCCCGGAACAGGCCGGTACGGCCGTCCTCGCCTCCGGCGACGGATGGGAACGCGCTCGGTCGCACCTGATCACGGAGGCGGAGGCGGAAGCCGTCGCCGCCGAGTACGCGCACCTGACTCCCGTCCTGTCCGAACTGCACGTCGAAGCGCCGTGAAAGGGGCCTGCCGTGCTGGTGTCCATGTCCGCCGTTCTGCTGCTCGGCCTGCTGATCTGGTTCCTCCTGCGCATCCGCTACCTGCGGTGGGTCGACGCGCTGCTCTGCGGAGCCTTCGGCTTCCTGCTCTCCAAGACCGTGGCCGCGCCGTTCGCTCAGGCCTTCCTCGACGGCGTGAACGGCTTCCTCGGCCAACTCCGCTTCTGAACCGACCCGCTGACCCGAGAAGGGGACATCCCGTGTCCGACTACGTCATCCGCTCCGGTGACCGCGCCGCGTTCCTGGCCGGTCTGCGGGAGCTGGTCGACTTCCTGACCGCCAACCCTGCGGTCGTCGTACCGCGCCGTGCATCCGTCGCCGTCCTAGTCGACGCATCCGACTCCGCCGGCCGCCGAGAGGGAGTGGAGTCCGTCGCCGCTCCGCTCGGCGTGCTGACGGAGGACCTCGGCCGTGGCTACTTCGACGCGCGCCGCGAATTCGGACCGATCGCGTACGTCGTCGTCGCGATTCCGCCCGAGGAGCGGCAGTGATCGCCCGTACGACGGGCTCCCGACGGGGCGCGAAGTCGCCAAACCCGACCCCGTCAGGAACCCACTCCATCCGCCACATGAGCAGTGAAAGGAGCACTCACACTTTGTCCACCGCGCATCATTCGCGCAAATCCCCGCTGACCGACTGCGACCTCAGGCAGCGCGACGCGGAGGTCTCGACCTGTGCCGGACGGGAACAGGTCGTCCTCGTCGGGCTCGACGACACCGAGCAGCACCTGTGTCCCGCGCACGCTGCGGCGCTCTGGCTCACGGACCCGACGCTCCGCTTCAGCGCCAAGACCAGGCCGGAGGGCATCTCGGCCGTGATGGCGCACGCGTTCGGCGGCGGGGGTGGTCGCCGATGACCACGACCCTCGTACCGGGCGGCGCAGCCGCTCTGGTCGCCAGGGCCTCGGAACGGGAGTTCGCTGCCTGGCGCCGGAATATCGTCCGCCTCGGTGGCTGCACCAACCCGATTCACCTCGTCGGCACGGCGACCGTCTTCGACACGACTACGGGCGCGGCCCTGCTCTCGTACGGGTCGGACGTCTACGGCGGTCGCCTGCTTACTGCATGCGGTAACCGGCGGGCGACAGTCTGCCGGGCCTGCTCGGCGCTGTATCGGGCGGACACGTATCAACTCGTACGAGCTGGCCTCGTCGGCGGCAAGAACGTCCCGGAGGCGGTGAGCGGGTACCCGCGCGTGTTCGCCACGCTCACCGCTCCCGGCTTCGGCCCGGTCCACACGCGCCGCGAGCACGATGGGCGCGTACGGGCCTGTCGTCCCCGTCGGCCGGGGGAGTGCTGCCCGCACGGTCGGCCGACCGGATGCCGTGCCCGCCACTCAGCGGACGACCCCCGCCTCGGCGAACCGCTCTGCCCGCGATGCTACGACTACGCGGGCGCGGTCCTCTGGCACGCGTTCGCCGGTCGGCTCTGGCACCGGTTCGGGCTGGAGCTGCGGCGGGAGGTGGCGCGGCAAGTCGGGCTGTCACGTGAGGAGTTCGGGGAAGTCGCCCGAGTCTCGTACGCAAAGGTCGCCGAGTACCAGCGGCGCGGCCTGGTCCACTTCCATGGCGTGATCCGCCTCGACGGGCCGGACGGGCCCGACTCGTCTCCGCCGGGCTGGGCCACTGTGGCGCTCCTCATGGACGCCGTACGGACGGTAGTCGGTCGTGTGCAGTTGAATGCTCCGGGCGCGGACGTCATCGGTCCGCGGGTGCTCCGCTTCGGCACGCAGATCGATGTACGACCGGTCACCTCGCATGGACGCCATGCGGAGGAGCGGCCGGCCTCCGCGGCGTCTGTGGCTGGCTACATCGCCAAGTACGCCACCAAGGGCGCGGAGTCCGCCGGCGCGGTGGACGGCCGGATCTACCACGCGCGGGACATGGTTATGCTGCCCTTGCGCGCGCACGTGCTACGCATGATCGGCACGTGCTGGTGGCTCGGCGGCCTGCCTGAGTTCGAGCCGCTCGGGCTGCGCCGGTGGGCTCACATGCTCGGGTACGGCGGCCACTTCTCCACCAAGTCGCGCCGTTACTCGACCACGCTGACTGCCCTTCGGGAGGCCCGTGCCGAGCATCGCGCGGAGGAACAGCGGGCCTCTCTCGGCCTGGCTGACGTCCCGACCGTCACGGTCGGCCAATGGCGCTATGCGGGGCGCGGCTACTCGCCGGAGGCGGCTCTCCTGGCTGCCTCCGTTCGGGAGGGCGGTGGTCGTCATGACGCGTGAGAACCGTGGTCGGGCCGTTGAGCTGCTCACGGTGCGGCAGGTACTCGACGAACTGGGCGGGATCTCCCGACGCACCTTCTACCGCTGGCGGGAACTGCGCATCGCCCCCGCCTGCATCCGCCTGCCGAACGGGGAGCTCCGGGTTCGGCGGGACGTGCTGAACGACTGGTTGGAGGACCGGGCAGAGAGGGCGGCGTCGTGAAGTCGTACAAGGTCTCCGTCTGGAAGATCTCGGTCAACAAGACCACCAAGAAACTGACCTACCTCGTGCGCTGGGTTGTCGATGGTCAGCCGTTCAGCGAGTCGTACAAGACCAAGGCGCTGGCCGACCGCTTCCGCGCCAAGCTGGTGCGGGCGCTCGACAAGGGTGAGCCGTTCGACACCGTCACCGGTCTGCCCGACTCGCTGCGTGGCGGCAAAGCTGCCTTGTCGTTCCTCGACCTGGCGGTGAAGTACGTGGATGCCCGTTGGGCGGAGGCGTCGGCCAAGCAGCGGGACAGCATGACGGACGCGTTGGCGACGGTCGTCCCCGTCCTTGTGAAGCCGGGACGTGGGCGGCCCGCTCCCGAGGTTCTCCGTCGGGCGCTGCGGTCGTACGTCCTGCCCGTCCCCCGTAGGGAGCGGGAGCGGCCGGAGGAGATTGACGCGGCGGTGCGCTGGATCGAGAAGGCGTCGCTTCCGATGGGAGAGCTGCAAGAGATCGCCCGTGTGCATGAGCTGATCGATGCGCTGGGGCGGAGGCTGGACGGGAAGCCCGCGGCGACCCAGACGTACCGGCGACGGCGAGCCGTGGTCTTCAACGCACTTGAGTTCGCGGTTGAGCTCGAACACCTGCCCTCCAACCCGCTGAGCCGAGTTCGGCGCAAGCGGGGGAAGCGGGCTGTGCAGGAGGTCGACCGCCGAGTGGTGGTCAATCCTCGGCAGGCTCGGGAGCTCCTGACCGCGCTCACGTACGTGGGCGGCTACGACCGAGCGAGCGGCCGGCGCCTGCGGGCGTTCTTCGCGTGCCTGTACTACGCGGCCATGCGACCGGGGGAGGCGCTGGGGCTTCGGCGTTCCGACTGCACCCTTCCGGCGTCGGGTTGGGGCCGTATCGAATTGGCGGAGACTCGTCCCACGGCAGGTAAGGCGTGGACCGACTCCGGCGAGGCTCACGATCGGCGCGGACTGAAGCAGCGGGCCCATGGTGAGGTGCGCATCGTGCCGGTACCGCCTCCATTGGTGCGGCTGCTCCGCGAGCACTTGAAGGAGTTCGGTACGGCGAAGGACGGGCGGCTGTTCTTCAGCGAGCGGGGCAACGTGATCGCCGCCTCGTCGTACTCGCGGGCGTGGAAACAGGCCCGGGAATTGGCCCTGGTCCCCGATCAGGTCTCCTCGGTCCTGGCCTTCCGGCCCTACGACCTCCGCCATGCGGGCGTCTCCCAGTGGCTCAACTCCGGTGTTCCGGCACCGGAGGTCGCCGCTCGCGCCGGCCACTCGGTGGACGTCCTTCTGAAGATCTACGCCAAGTGCATTGACGGCCAGGAGAAGGAGATGAACGACCGGATCATGCAGGGCCTGGGGGAGGGGGACGATCTCATGGACTGACACGACCACATGACCTATGAACGGGAGCCCCCGGCCGCCTCCGGTCCGGGGCTCCGGTCCGTCCACAGGTGGTCCACAGGGCTACGCTCAGAGGTCCACGGAACGCCTTCTGACCTGCCGCGAAGCCCTTTAAGATCAACACGCCATTACAACGTGATCACTGGCAAACGGCTGCTTTCGGCGGCATCCCCCTGCACATACGCGAAGACCCCGGCCTCAGCGTTTCCGCTGGTGACGGGGTCTTTGGGCACCTTATACAGGGTGCCCCCGGCAGGATTCGAACCTGCGCACACGGCTCCGGAGGCCGTTGCTCTATCCCCTGAGCTACGGGGGCGTGTCGGGTGTGAGGTGGTGGCTCGCGGCGACGGGTAGAACACTACCAGCTTCGTCGGGGTGATCAGGAACGGGTTTCCTGGGAGCGCGGGCTCCCGCGGGTGGAAGTGGGGAAAAGCCGGACGCGGTGGCCGGTCCGCACCTACTCTCGAGTTGTGCCAGGCGCGTCGGGTCGGGTGCTTGTTGTGGACGACAACAAGGTCATCCGGCAGTTGATCAGGGTCAATCTCGAGCTGGAGGGTCTCGAGGTCGTGACCGCGGCCGACGGCGTCGAGTGTCTGGATGTCGTTCACCAGGTGCAGCCCGATGTCGTGACCCTCGATGTGGTCATGCCTCGACTGGACGGTCTGCGGACCGCCGCGCAGCTGCGCTCCGACCCCCGCACCGCCCACCTTCCCCTCGCCATCGTCAGCGCCTGTACCCAGCACGAGGTCGACAGCGGTCTCGACGTCGGCGTCGACGCCTTCCTCGCCAAGCCCTTCGAGCCCGCCGAACTCGTCCGGCTGGTAAGGCAGTTGATGGAAGGCGCGGAGCGAGCGCGCACCGAGCAGGGGGACGGCGGTTCCCTTGTCGGGCCCGTCCTCGGGGGTGGCGACGCCGAGCGCGTCCGTCAGCACGGCGGCTGAGGAGCTGCGCGAGGGCACACGCGCCGCGCCCCGGGGTTCTTCCGTATCCCCGGCCCCCGGCCCCCGGCACCCACCCGTGGTCCCTCGCCCCCGGCACCCACCCGCGCCCCCCGCCGTCCACATGCCGGAACCCCGCCCAATCCCGCTCGCCTACCCACCCCCCTCCTCCCATACGCTGGTCCCGTGACCCCCGTCGAGCTCTCCCGTACCGTGCTGCGCGCGGTGCGTCGTGCTGTCGATGACGGGGAACTGGACGTGGGCGTGCCGGCCGCGGTGAAGGTGACGCCTCCCGGGCCCGGTGGCTGTGGTGACTACGCCACCAGCCTCGCCCTTCAGCTCGCCGGTCCCGCCGGGCAGCCGCCGCTTCGGGTCGCCGAGATTCTGCGCACGCGTCTCCTCCACAGCGACGGCATCGGCGATGTCGTCGTCACCGGGCCCGGGTTCCTCAACATCAGCCTTCAGGGGGAGGGGAGCCAGGCCGCCCTCGTCCGGGAGATCCTCGAGGCCGGGGAGCGGTACGGGCACGTCGAACGGCCCACCGGGCAGCTCGTTCAGCTGCACGCGCCCCACGAGGTCCGCGCCGTCGTCGTCATGGACGCCCTCGCCCGCGTCCTGCGCTCCCAGGGCGCCCTCGTCCGCACCAGCTGCGCGAGCCGTCCCGAGCCCGATTGGGCACAGGCCCTCGGCGCCCACGTCGATGCCCACGGCCCCCTCGAAGCTCCTGTCCGCCGCGACGCCCACGGCACCCCCGAAGTCCCGGCCCCCGTCGGCGCCCACGGCCTCCAAGGAGCTCCCGCCGGCCCCGACGCCCACCGCATCCAAGGAGCCCCCGCCCGCCTCGACGCCCACGGCACCCCCGAAGCCCCAGCCCCCGTCGACGCCCACGGCCCCCAAGGAGCCCCCACCCGCCCCGGCGCCCCCAACGCCCACGGCACCCCCGACACCCCCACCCCCCTCCACATCACCCTGCGCCCCGTCCCCGCCACCCCCGACCCCACCCCCCTCGGCCGTGACGCCGCCCGCTGGGCCCTGCTCCACCCGGCCGCCCACGACCGCCCCCGCGTCACCGCCGACCACCTGGTCCAGCGCGAGAGCAACCCCCTCTTCCGCGTCCGTTACGCCCACGCCCGCACCCGGGCCCTCAGTCGCAACGCCGCCGACCTGGGCTTCCACGCCGAGCCCGGCCCTCTGGAAACACCGGCCCCCGGCATCCCGGCACGGGACACCCGCACCCAACCCCCCACCGCCCACCCTCCGACCCCCCTCCTCACCACCCCC
>NZ_KQ948734.1:997075-1501912 GCF_001514195.1 Streptomyces griseorubiginosus
CCCCCCTCCTCACCACCCTCGCCGCCCACCCCCGCACCCTCCAAGCCGTCGCCGCGCACCACGCCCCCGACCGGCTCGCCCGGCATCTCGTCACCGTCGCCGATGCCGCTCTGCCGTTCCTTCTCACCGTCCTTCCGCGCGGCGCGGAGAAACCCTCGGCCGCCCACCGTGCCCGGCTCGCGCTCGCCGAAGCCGTCGGGGCGGTGCTGGCCGGTGGCCTGTCCCTGCTCGGCATCGACGCACCCGAACACCTCTGAAAGACGACAAAGATGAGCCGTTCCGCACACCCCGCCGGGCCCCGCCACGCCGACGTCCTCCCCGAGGGGCACTACTCCGCCCCGCCCGCCGACCTCAACACCCTCGACCGCAAGGTGTGGGCCCAGACCGTCGGCCGCAACGAGGACGGTGTCGTGACCGTCGGCGGTGTCGACGTCAAGGCCCTCGCCGAGGAGCACGGCACCCCCGCCTACATCGTCGACGAGGCCGACTTCCGGGCACGCGCGCGTGCGTGGCGTACCGCCTTCGGGCACGACGCCGACGTCTTCTACGCCGGCAAGGCGTTCCTCTCCCGTGCCGTCGTGCGCTGGCTGCACGACGAGGGGCTGAACCTCGACGTCTGCTCCGGCGGCGAACTCGCCACCGCGCTCTCCGCCGGCATGCCCGCCGACCGCATCGCCTTCCACGGCAACAACAAGTCCGAGCAGGAGATCACCCGGGCCGTCGAGAGCGGTGTCGGGCGGATCGTCCTCGACTCCTTCCAGGAGATCGTCCGGGTCGCGCACATCGCCCAGAGCCTGGGCAAGCGGCAGCGCGTCCAGATCCGGATCACCGTCGGCGTCGAGGCGCACACCCACGAGTTCATCGCCACCGCTCACGAGGACCAGAAGTTCGGCATCCCGCTCGCCGGCGGACAGGCCGCCGAGGCCGTGAGGCGGGCGCTGAAGCTCGACGGGCTCGAACTCATCGGGATCCACTCCCACATCGGGTCGCAGATCTTCGACATGTCCGGCTTCGAGGTCGCCGCGCACCGCGTGGTCGGGCTGCTCAAGGACATCCGTGACGAGCACGGCGTCGAGCTGCCCGAGATCGACCTCGGGGGCGGGCTCGGGATCGCCTACACCTCCGCCGACGACCCGCGCGAACCGCACGAGATCGCCAAGGCCCTCACCGAGATCGTCAGCCGGGAGTGCGAGGCCGCCCGGCTGCGCACGCCGCGCATCTCCGTCGAGCCCGGCCGCGCCATCGTCGGGCCCACCGCCTTCACTCTCTACGAGGTCGGCACCATCAAGCCCCTCGACGGGCTGCGCACCTATGTCTCCGTCGACGGCGGGATGTCGGACAACATCCGCACCGCGCTGTACGACGCCGAGTACTCCGTGGCCCTCGTGTCCCGGACCAGTGACGCCGAGCCGATGCTCGCGCGGGTCGTCGGCAAGCACTGCGAGAGCGGGGACATCGTGGTGAAGGACGCGTTCCTGCCGGCCGACCTGGCACCGGGTGACCTGATCGCCGTACCCGCGACGGGCGCCTACTGCCGGTCCATGGCCAGCAACTACAACCACGTCCTGCGTCCGCCGGTCGTCGCCGTCCACGACGGGGAGTCCCGGGTCATCGTCCGCCGCGAGACGGAGGAGGACCTGCTGCGGCTCGACGTCGGCTGAGCGCAGGAGCGCGCGAAGGAAGGTCTACGGTCTCCCACCCCCGTACGAGCGCGGGAACGCGCAAAGGAAGATCTACGGTCTTCCACCCCCGTACAAATGAAATAGATGTCTCATATTCCGGACGAGGGGCAGAAACTCCCGTCCGGTGAGTGAGACTGGTCCCACCGTGACGGTATGAGGAAACGAGGTCGGATGATGCGTACGCGTCCGCTGAAGGTGGCGCTGCTGGGCTGTGGAGTGGTCGGCTCAGAGGTGGCGCGCATCATGACGACGCACGCTGACGACCTCGCCGCGCGGATCGGGGCTCCGGTGGAGCTCGCGGGGGTCGCCGTACGGCGGCCCTCCAAGGTGCGCGAGGGCATCCCGCAGGACCTCGTCACCACCGACGCCACCGCCCTCGTCAAACGCGGGGACATCGACGTGGTCGTGGAGGTGATCGGGGGGATCGAGCCCGCCCGGTCCCTCATCACCACCGCCTTCGAGCACGGCGCGTCGGTCGTCTCCGCCAACAAGGCCCTCCTCGCCCAGGACGGGGCCGCGCTCCACGCCGCCGCCGACCAGCACGGCAAGGACCTCTACTACGAGGCCGCCGTCGCCGGTGCCATCCCGCTGATCCGTCCGCTGCGCGAGTCCCTCGCCGGCGACAAGGTCAACCGGGTCCTGGGGATCGTCAACGGCACGACCAACTTCATCCTCGACAAGATGGACTCCACGGGGGCGGGCTACCAGGAGGCCCTCGACGAGGCCACCGCCCTCGGGTACGCGGAGGCCGACCCGACCGCCGACGTCGAGGGCTTCGACGCCGCCGCCAAGGCCGCCATCCTCGCCGGGATCGCCTTCCACACGCGCGTGCGCCTCGACGACGTCTACCGCGAGGGCATGACCGAGGTCACCGCCGCCGACTTCGCCTCCGCGAAGGAGATGGGCTGCACCATCAAGCTGCTCGCCATCTGCGAGCGCGCCGAGGACGGCCGGTCCGTCACCGCGCGCGTGCACCCCGCGATGATCCCCCTCACCCACCCGCTCGCCTCCGTCCGCGGCGCCTACAACGCCGTGTTCGTCGAGTCCGACGCCTCCGGCCAGCTGATGTTCTACGGCCCCGGAGCGGGCGGCGCCCCCACCGCCTCCGCCGTCCTCGGCGACCTCGTCGCCGTCTGCCGCAACCGCCTCAGCGGTACGACGGGTCCGGGCGAGTCCGCGTACGCCGCCCTGCCCGTCGAGGGCATGGGCGAGGTCGTCACGCGCTACCACATCAGCCTGGACGTGGCGGACAAACCGGGTGTTCTCGCCCAGGTGGCCACCGTGTTCGCCGAGCACGGGGTGTCCATCGATACCGTTCGGCAGCAGGGGAAGGACGGCGAGGCGTCCCTCGTCGTCGTCACGCACCGCGCGTCGGACGCCGCCCTCGGCGGCACCGTCGAGGCGCTGCGCAAGCTCGACACCGTGCGGGGTGTCGCCAGCATCATGCGGGTTGAAGGAGAGTAACCAGCAATGACCCACCAGTGGCGCGGAATCATCGAGGAGTACCGGGACCGGCTGCCCGTCTCCGACAGCACCCCGGTCGTGACGCTCCGCGAGGGCGGCACGCCCCTCGTGCCCGCGCAGGTGCTCTCCGAGCGCACCGGGTGCGAGGTCCACCTCAAGGTGGAGGGCGCCAACCCCACCGGTTCCTTCAAGGACCGCGGCATGACCATGGCCATCACGCGGGCCAAGGAGGAGGGCGCCAAGGCGGTCATCTGCGCCTCCACCGGCAACACCTCGGCGTCCGCCGCCGCCTACGCCGTCCGCGCGGGCATGGTCTGTGCCGTGCTCGTGCCGCGGGGCAAGATCGCGCTCGGCAAGATGGGCCAGGCCCTCGTGCACGGCGCCAAGATCCTCCAGGTCGACGGCAACTTCGACGACTGCCTCACCCTGGCCCGCTCGCTGAGCGACAACTACCCGGTGGCGCTGGTCAATTCGGTCAACCCGGTCCGCATCGAGGGCCAGAAGACGGGCGCCTTCGAGATCGTCGACATGCTCGGCGACGCGCCCGACGTCCACGTCCTGCCCGTGGGCAACGCCGGCAACATCACGGCGTACTGGAAGGGCTACAAGGAGTACGCCGCCGACGGGGTCGCCGCGAAGACGCCCCGCATGTGGGGCTTCCAGGCCTCCGGCAGCGCCCCGATCGTGCGCGGCGAGGTCGTCAAGGACCCCTCGACCATCGCCACCGCGATCCGCATCGGCAACCCCGCCTCCTGGAAGTTCGCGCTGGCCGCGCAGGAGGAGTCCGGCGGCTTCATCGACGAGGTGACGGACCGCGAGATCCTGCGCGCCTACCGGCTGTTGGCCGCGCAGGAGGGCGTCTTCGTGGAGCCCGCCTCGGCCGCGTCGGTGGCTGGTCTGCTGAAGGCGGCCGAGCAGGGCAAGGTCGACCCGGGCCAGAAGATCGTGTGCACCGTCACCGGCAACGGCCTCAAGGACCCCGACTGGGCGGTCGCGGGCGCCCCGCAGCCGGTCACCGTGCCGGTCGACGCGGCGACGGCGGCCGAGCGCCTCGGGCTCGTCTGACCCGGAATCAGCGGCTCCACCGGGAGATCCCGGTAAGGGGTGCACAGGGGGCTTACGACACGCATCGTGCGCCTCCTGTGCGCCCTATGTCGCCACAGAACCTTCCTTCGATAGGCTGTACCGAACCCGCCCGCTGCATATGCCTCCGCGCATGGCAGGCAGCCGCGTCATCTGCGCGGCCTGAGGGTCTCCGGATACCTATCGAACGTTTTCGACCATCACGCAGCTCAAGGAGTGTCATCGAGAGATGGCCGGTCCCGCCTTCCGCGCCGCCGCCGTCCGGGTGCGCGTCCCCGCCACCAGCGCCAACCTCGGCCCGGGCTTCGACGCCCTGGGCCTCTCGCTGGGGCTCTATGACGACATCGTCGTCCGGGTGGCCGATTCCGGGCTGCACATCGACATCGCGGGGGAGGGCAGCGAGACGCTCCCGCGTGACGAGAGCCACCTGCTCGTACGCTCCCTGCGCACCGCCTTCGACCTGCTGGGCGGCCAGCCGCGCGGCCTGGAGATCGTCTGCGCCAACCGCATCCCGCACGGCCGGGGCCTCGGCTCCTCGTCGGCCGCCATCTGCGCCGGGATCGTCGCCGCGCGTGCCGTGACCATAGGCGGCGAGGCCCGCCTCGACGACACCGCGCTGCTGGAACTCGCCACCGAGATCGAGGGCCACCCGGACAACGTGGCCCCGTGTCTGCTCGGCGGTTTCACGCTCGCCTGGATGGAGTCCGGTGCCGCCCGGGCGATCAGGCTGGAGCCCCACGATTCCATCGTTCCGGTGGTTTTCGTGCCCGGGAAGCCCGTGCTGACCGAGACCGCGCGCGGACTGCTCCCGCGCACCGTGCCGCACGTCGACGCCGCCGCCAACGCGGGCCGTGCCGCGCTGCTCGTCGAGGCCCTGACCAGGCGCCCCGAGCTGCTGCTGCCGGCCACCGAGGACCGTCTCCACCAGGAGTACCGCGCGCCCGCCATGCCGGAGAGCGCCGCGCTGGTGGAGCGGCTGCGGGCCGACGGAGTGCCGGCGGTCATCTCGGGAGCGGGCCCGACCGTGCTCGCGCTGGTCGACGCGGACAGCGCCGACAAGGTGGCCCACCTGGCCGGTGAGGGATGGGCCGCCAACCGGCTCGAACTGGACGACCAGGGGGCGAGCGTCCTTCCGCTCGCGGCCGCCAGTGACATGTGAGATCCGGCGTGTGCCGGATTTCGAGAGGGGGAATGTTTGTTGGATCCGGTAGTGTTAACCTCAAGTCTGCACCCGACCCCACCATGGCGAGGTGCTTCACGTCCCCGTCCGGGACAGACATTCTTCCGGGAGCCTCCCAAGCCGCACTGTGTTTCGTACGACGTACATGGGCAGTACCTCGTACGCGAGCACTGAGCGACTTGCCGGGCACGCTCCGGAACCGGTGCGACCAAGCCGCATGACACGGACACTCAGTGCCACGGCTGTCGGAAGCGCCGACGTCACCACATTTTTCCGCCGCTGAGGCGGACCACCGCCCCGGCTCGGTCCACAAGGATGGGACCGACGTCGGACAGCACAAACGGTCGCCGAGCCAGACAGGCCGACGTCCGCTCCAGGGAAGGACCCTTCGTGAGCGACACCACCGATCTGATGGGCGCACGTGTCGAGGAGACCGCTGCCGCGCCCGACACGGACGCCTCCGCGCCTGCCAGCGGTGCCGGCTCCCGGCGGCGCCGCGGTACCGGCCTCGACGGCATGGTGCTGGCCGAGCTGCAGCAGGTCGCATCCGGCCTCGGCATCAGGGGCACCGCGCGTATGCGCAAGAGCCAGCTGATCGAGGTCATCAAGGAGGCGCAGGCGGGAGGTGGTGCCCCGGCCAAGGCCGACACCGCCGCCGACGCCAAGCCGAAGCGCCGCGCCACCTCCAAGGCCCGTACCGGCGAGACCGCCGAGAAGAAGGCGGAGGCGAAGGCCGAGGCCCCCGCCGAGAAGGCCGTGGCCCAGCAGCAGATCGAGATCCCCGGCCAGCCGGCCGCCGAGCGCGGAAGCGACGACGCTCCCGCCGAGCGCCGTCGCCGCCGCGCCACCGCCGAGGCCGGTGCCCCCGCGGGCGGCACCGAGACGATCGTGGCCGAGGCGAAGACCGAGCCCAAGGCCGAGACGCCCGCCCAGGCCCAGCAGCAGCCGCAGGCCGACGCCGACGGCGAGGGCCGTGGCCGCCGCGACCGCCGTGACCGCGGCCGGGACCGCGGCGAGCGGGGCGACCGCCAGGACCGCGGTGACCGTCGCAAGGGCGACGACCAGCAGCAGGGCCAGGGCGGCGGTCAGCGCCAGCAGCAGAACCAACAGCAGGGCGGCGGCCGTCAGGACCGCCAGGACCGGCAGCAGCGCGACAACGGCCCGCAGGACGACGACGACTTCGAGGGCGGCCGCCGCGGCCGTCGAGGCCGTTACCGGGACCGCCGTGGCCGTCGTGGCCGCGACGAGATCGGTGGCGCGGGCGAGCCGCAGATCAACGAGGACGACGTCCTGATCCCGGTCGCGGGCATCCTGGACATCCTCGACAACTACGCCTTCATCCGGACCTCGGGCTACCTGCCCGGGCCGAACGACGTGTACGTCTCCCTCGCCCAGGTCCGCAAGAACGGCCTGCGCAAGGGCGACCACATCACTGGCGCGGTCCGCCAGCCCAAGGAAGGCGAGCGGCGCGAGAAGTTCAACGCGCTGGTGCGACTGGACTCCGTCAACGGCATGGCGCCCGAACACGGCCGCGGCCGCCCGGAGTTCAACAAGCTCACCCCGCTGTACCCGCAGGACCGCCTGCGCCTGGAGACCGACCCGGGCGTGCTGACCACGCGGATCATCGACCTCGTGTCGCCGATCGGCAAGGGCCAGCGCGGTCTGATCGTGGCCCCGCCGAAGACCGGCAAGACCATGATCATGCAGGCGATCGCCAACGCGATCACCCACAACAACCCCGAGTGCCACCTGATGGTCGTCCTGGTCGACGAGCGTCCGGAAGAGGTCACCGACATGCAGCGGTCGGTCAAGGGCGAGGTCATCTCCTCGACCTTCGACCGTCCGGCCGAGGACCACACCACGGTCGCCGAGCTCGCCATCGAGCGCGCCAAGCGCCTGGTGGAGCTGGGCCACGACGTGGTCGTGCTGCTCGACTCGATCACGCGTCTGGGCCGTGCGTACAACCTCGCGGCGCCCGCCTCCGGCCGCATCCTCTCCGGTGGTGTCGACTCGACCGCCCTCTACCCGCCGAAGCGCTTCTTCGGTGCGGCCCGCAACATCGAGGACGGCGGCTCGCTGACCATCCTCGCCACCGCGCTGGTGGACACCGGGTCCCGCATGGACGAGGTGATCTTCGAGGAGTTCAAGGGCACCGGCAACATGGAGCTCAAGCTCGACCGCAAGCTCGCCGACAAGCGCATCTTCCCCGCGGTGGACGTCGACGCGTCCGGTACCCGCAAGGAGGAGATCCTGCTCGGCAACGAGGAGCTGGCGGTCGTGTGGAAGCTGCGCCGGGTGCTGCACGCGCTCGACCAGCAGCAGGCGATCGAGCTGCTCCTCGACAAGATGAAGCAGACCAAGTCGAACGTCGAGTTCCTGATGCAGATCCAGAAGACGACGCCCACTCCCGGCAACGGTGACTGAGCAAAGTCCGTGAAAGGGCCGCCCCCCGTTTCGGGGGGGCGGCCCTTTTTGGTCTCTCCTGGCGGGATACGATCACGCTCTTCGGCCGCATTCGCGATGTCCGAACTTCTGATCCCTAGGGGGGACTTGCATGGGCATATCCATGTCCGGAGGTGCCGGTCGCCGGCACAGACGGCGGCTGTGGATCGCGCTGCCCGCCGCCGTGGCCGCCACGCTGCTGGCCGGCTCGGCGAACGCCGCCACCGTGCCGACGCCCGCCCCGAAGCCGCCGGTCAAGGCCGTCTCCGCCGCGCCCTCGCAGGCCGAGCTGAAGAAGCGGCTCGTCGCCGCCGTGGCCGCCGACGACGGCTCCGGCGCGGTCGTCCGCCCGTCGAGGTCGACGGCGAGCAGCCCGGCCGTCGACGGCACCGTCTCGCCGATGATCATCGGCGGCACCACGACCACCATCTCCGCGGCGCCGTGGATGGCCCAGCTCTGGTACGTCGACGACCACGGCACCACGGACACCAGCGACGACACCGGCTTCTTCTGCGGCGGCGCCGTCGTCGCGCCGACGAAGATCCTCACCGCCGCGCACTGCGTCAAGGGCGCGAACTGGGCGAAGGGCGGTGTCGTGGTCACCGGGGCCACCCAGCTGCTCTCCGACGACGGCGACCTGCACGGCGGTACGGCCACGGGCGTGCTGCGGCAGTGGTACCACCCGTCGTACAACGAGGACACCATCGACAACGACATCGCGGTGCTGACCCTGGCGGCCCCCGTCAAGGCGCCCACGATCCGTCTGACGACGTCCACCGACACCGGCTCCTACGACCCCTCCACGACCGGCGCCAAGACCGCCAAGGTCTACGGCTGGGGCCGTACCAGCTCCACCAACGACAACGTCTCCCAGACGCTGAAGACCGCCACGCTGCCCATCAAGTCGGACGCGACCTGCGCCGCGGCCTACGGCTCCTGGTTCATCAAGGGGCACATGACCTGCGCGGGCCCGCCCGCCAGCGGCAGCGACTCCGGTACGACCGCCATCTGCAGCGGCGACTCCGGTGGACCGCTCGTCGTGAACGGGCGGATCGTCGGCGTCGTCTCCTGGAACGTGACCGACTGCGTGGCCAAGGGCGCCTACAGCGTCTTCACCAAGGTCAGCAAGTACGTCGGCGCGGTCTACCCGAGGATCGACGACACCAACCTGAACTTCGACCACAAGGCCGACCTGTGGGTGCGCAAGTCCTCCACCAAGGTGGGCTACGAGCTGGACTCCAAGGGCACCACCCTCGCCGCCCCGCAGTCCTGGGGCGACTGGAACGGCGTCAACCTGGTCCGCCAGACCGACCTGAACCGGGACGGCTTCCAGGACCTGCTGTACCGCGTCTCCGCCACCGGTGACGTCTACTGGCTGCGGTTCGTCCCGTCGTCCACGGGTGGCTCCTGGGCCGCCCCGAAGAAGATCTTCACCGACTGGCGGACCCGCACCCGGATCGTCACCCCCGGCGACGTCACCGGCGACTACAAGCCCGACCTGCTCTCCGTCGACTCCGCGGGCGTCCTGTGGATCTACCCCGGCAAGGGCGACGGCAGCTTCGCGGCCCGGGTCAGGGTCGGCGGCGGCTGGAGCCAGTACAACCAGCTGCTGGGCCACGGCGACTTCACCGGCGACGGCAAGGCGGACGTGCTGGCCCGCAACAAGAGCACCGGCGACATCTACCTGTACAAGGGCACCGGCAAGTCCGGCACCGGCGTCTTCGCCGCCCGCGTGAAGGTGCGCAGCAACTGGAGCGGCTACAACGCCTTCGACGCCGTCGGTGACATCACCGGCGACGGCAGGGCCGACCTCGTCGCCCGCACCGCCGGCGGCACGCTCTACCTGTACAAGGGCACCGGCAAGGCCACCAGCGAGATCTTTGCCACAAGGGTCACCGTTGGTACCGGTTTCCAGCAGTACGACATTTTTGGCTGAAACCGCTGGTGAGCAAGGCTCACTCTGAGGTTCCCGTGACGCCCTGTGACCGCCACTGCACGTGGTGGTCACAGGGCGTTGTGCAACCCTTTCTCGAGTTTCGCCGTCTGACCAGGCGGAGCGACGATGGTGCGGTACGGGTCTTTTGTGACCACGTCTGACCCTGAAAACAGGGGGTAACCGACCGGACGAGATTCGAGGAGCACATGTCAGCCGAGAGCACGCCGATACCCGGGAAGCCGGGCGGCAAGGGACGTCGCCGCAAACCCCGCAGCAAGGGGCGCAAGGGCCTGCTCGTGACGGCCTGGGTCGCCGCGGGGATCGTGGTGCTGGGCGGCACCGGGGCCGGCTACCTGTACTTCAAGCTCAACGGCAACATCAAGAGCGTCGACATCGACCAGGTCCTCGGCAGTGCCCGGCCCACGAAGGTCGACAACGGCTCCGAGAACATCCTCGTCCTCGGCTCGGACACCCGCTCCGGCTCCAACAAGAAGCTCGGCGGCGGCACCGACGACGGCAGCGCCCGCTCCGACACCGCGATGGTCGTGCACGTCTACAAGGGCCACAAGAAGGCCACCGTGGTCTCCATACCGCGCGACACCCTGATCGACCGCCCCGAGTGCACCGACACCCAGGGCGAGCGGCACGACGCGGCCAAGGGCGTCATGTTCAACTCCGCCTACACCACCGGCGGCGCGGCCTGCGCGGTCAAGACGGTCGAGTCCATGACCGGCATCCGCATGGACCACTACCTGGAAGTCGACTTCAGCGGCTTCGAGAAGCTGGTCGACGAGCTCGGCGGGGTCACCGTCACCACGACCAAGGCCATCAAGGACCCCGACAGCCACCTCGACCTCAAGGCCGGCACGCACGAGCTCACCGGCGCCCAGGCCCTCGGCCTGGTCCGGACCCGGCACGGCGTCGGCGACGGCTCCGACCTCGGCCGCATCCAGCTCCAGCAGGCCTTCATCAAGGCCCTGGTCAAGCAGATCAAGAGCGTCGGCGTCCTGAGCAACCCCAAGAAGCTCTACGACCTCGCCGACACCGCCACCAAGGCCGTCACCACCGACTCCCACCTCGGCTCGGTCAACTCCCTGGTCTCCTTCGCGAGCGGCCTCAAGGGCATCAGCCCGGCGGACATGACCATGGTCACGATGCCGGTCCAGTACGACCCGGCCAACCCGAACCGCGTGCTCGTGCAGCAGACCAAGGCCAAGCAGATCTGGACGGCCCTGGAGAACGACCGGGCAGTCCCGAAGTCGGCCACGGAAGGCAACGCGACGGGCCAGGCCAAGGGTGTCGTCACGTCGTAGGACACCGCTCGCACAGCGCTGGGAATAGATCGCCGTGACCCCTCGTTTTGGGGGATGCGGCCAGTGCTGGCAGACTGGTACGTCGGCCCCGGTTCACGCTCCCGCATCCCGCGGTGGCGACCCGGCGCCCTCCCGAAACTAGGAGACACCTTGAAGCGCGACACCCACCCCGAGTACGTCGAGACGCAGGTCAGCTGCACCTGTGGCGCGTCGTTCACCACCCGTAGCACGATCACCAGCGGCACCATCCGTGCCGAGGTCTGCTCCGAGTGCCACCCGTTCTACACGGGCAAGCAGAAGATCCTCGACACCGGTGGCCGTGTGGCCCGCTTCGAGGCCCGCTTCGGCAAGGCTGCTGCCAAGAAGTAGCGAGCCACCAGCGCCGGTCCACGCCGCACTCCTCGGAGTGCGCCGGGACCGGCGTTTTTGGTCGCCCGCCCACCCCCTTCGTCCGCAGTACAGGAGCAAGAGATGTTCGAGGCCGTCGAGGAACTCCTCGGTGAGCACGCCGAGCTGGAGAAGAAGCTCGCCGACCCGTCGGTCCACTCCGACCAGGCCAACGCGCGCAAGCTGAACAAGCGCTACGCCGAGCTCACCCCGATCGTCGCCACGTACCGCTCCTGGAAGCAGACCGGCGACGACGTCGAAACGGCGAAGGAACTCGCCGCCGACGACCCCGACTTCGCGGCCGAGGTCAAGGAGCTGGAGCGCACCCGCGAGGAGCTGACCGAGAAGCTGCGGCTGCTGCTCGTGCCCCGGGACCCGTCCGACGACAAGGACGTCATCCTGGAGATCAAGGCCGGCGCCGGCGGCGACGAGTCCGCACTGTTCGCGGGCGACCTGCTGCGCATGTACCTGCGCTACGCCGAGCGCGTCGGCTGGAAGACCGAGATCATCGACTCCACCGAGTCCGAGCTGGGCGGCTACAAGGACGTCCAGGTCGCCGTGAAGACCAAGGGCGGCCAGGGCGCCACCGAGCCCGGCCAGGGCGTGTGGGCCCGCCTCAAGTACGAGGGCGGCGTGCACCGCGTCCAGCGCGTCCCGGCGACCGAGTCCCAGGGCCGCATCCACACCTCCGCGGCCGGTGTGCTGGTCACCCCCGAGGCCGAGGAGGTCGACGTCGAGATCAACCCCAACGACCTCCGCATCGACGTCTACCGCTCCTCCGGGCCCGGCGGGCAGTCCGTCAACACCACCGACTCCGCCGTGCGCATCACGCACATCCCCACCGGAGTGGTCGCCTCCTGCCAGAACGAGAAGAGCCAGTTGCAGAACAAGGAGCAGGCCTTGCGTATCCTGCGCTCCAGGCTGCTCGCGGCGGCGCAGGAGGAGGCGGAGCGCAATGCCGCCGACGCCCGCCGCAGCCAGGTCCGCACCGTCGACCGCTCCGAGAAGATCCGCACGTACAACTTCCCGGAGAACCGCATCTCGGACCACCGCGTCGGCTTCAAGTCGTACAACCTGGACCAGGTCCTGGACGGCGACCTCGACGCGGTCATCCAGGCCTGCGTCGACGCGGACTCGGCGGCGAAGCTGGCGGCCGCGTAAGGGGAGTTCCACGGGGCGTGTCCCACGGCCCGACCGGAAGGACGTCCGTTCCCCGGTCGGCCGGGCCGCGAGGCCGAGGAGGCTGAGACAATCAGCCGTGGCCGACGCCGAGCGCGGTGGCGACCCACGGCGACACACCTGCGCACGACCTAGTACGACACGGAGGACTTGCGTGAACCTGCTGCTCGCAGAGGTGGCCCAGGCCACCCAGCGGCTCGCCGACGCCGGCGTGCCCTCGCCGCGCAACGACGCGGAGGAGCTCGCCGCGTTCGTGCACGGCGTGAAGCGGGGCGCGCTGCACTCCGTCAAGGACGCGGACTTCGACGCCCGCTACTGGGAGACCATCGCGCGCCGTGAGCAGCGCGAGCCGCTCCAGCACATCACCGGCCTCGCCTACTTCCGCTACCTCGAACTCCAGGTGGGCCCCGGCGTGTTCGTGCCCCGGCCCGAGACCGAGTCCGTGGTCGGCTGGGCCATAGACGCCGTGCGCGCGATGGACGTCGTCGAGCCGTGCATCGTCGACCTGTGCACCGGCTCCGGCGCCATCGCGCTCGCCCTCGCCCAGGAGGTCCCGCGCTCCCGGGTGCACGCCGTGGAGCTGTCCGAGGAAGCCCTCCGGTGGACCCGTAAGAACGTCGAGGGCTCCCGGGTCGACCTGCGCCAGGGGAACGCCCTGGACGCCTTCCCCGACCTCGACGGCCATGTCGACCTGGTCATCTCCAACCCGCCCTACATCCCGCTCACCGAATGGGAGTACGTCGCCCCCGAGGCGCGGGACTACGACCCCGAACTCGCCCTGTTCTCCGGCGAGGACGGCCTCGACCTCATCCGCGGTCTGGAACGCACCGCGCACCGGCTGCTGCGCCCCGGCGGTGTCGTCGTGATCGAGCACGCCGACACCCAGGGCGGCCAGGTGCCGTGGATCTTCACCGAGGAGCGGGGCTGGGCCGACGCGGCGGACCACCCCGACCTCAACAACCGCCCCCGGTTCGCGACGGCCCGCAAGGCGATGCCGTGAGCCACTTCCCGAAGACTTCAGAGCAGTACGTGTACGAGGAGGCCCGCTAGACATGGCACGGCGATACGACACCAACGACGCGACCGACCGCACGACCGGTCTGCGCGAAGCCGCGTCCGCCGTCCGCCGTGGCGAGCTCGTGGTCCTCCCGACCGACACGGTGTACGGCATCGGCGCCGACGCGTTCTCCTCCGAGGCCGTCTCCGACCTCCTGGAGGCCAAGGGCCGGGGCCGCAACATGCCCACGCCCGTGCTGATCGGCTCCCCGAACACCCTCCACGGCCTCGTCACCGACTTCTCCGAGCTGGCCTGGGAGCTGGTGGACGCCTTCTGGCCGGGCGCGCTCACCCTCGTCGCCAAGCACCAGCCGTCCCTCCAGTGGGACCTGGGCGACACGCGGGGCACGGTGGCCGTCCGGATGCCGCTGCACCCGGTCGCCATCGAGCTGCTGACCGAGGTCGGCCCCATGGCGGTCTCCTCCGCCAACCTGACCGGCCACCCCTCGCCGGAGACCTGTGACGCCGCGCAGGACATGCTCGGCGACTCGGTCTCCGTCTACCTCGACGGCGGCCCCACCCCCGGCAACGTCCCCTCCTCCATCGTCGACGTCACCCGTGAGGTGCCGCTGCTGCTGCGCGCGGGCGCGATCTCCGCGGACGAGCTCAGGAAGGTCGTACCCGACCTCGAGGTGGCGAATTGACGGCCCCTGACGCGGGGCGTGGCATATGGGACGGGGAAGAGACGCGGACCTTCACGGGGCTCCCGCGGGACAGCTTCCGCATCCTCCACGTCAGCACCGGCAACGTGTGCCGCTCGCCGATCACCGAGCGGCTGACCCGGCATGCCCTGGCGGACCGGCTCGGGGACCCGCTGTGGGGCGGGCTCGTCGTGGAGAGCGCGGGGACCTGGGGGCACGAGGGCGCGCCCATGGAGGCCAACGCGGAGGCGGTGCTCGCCGACTTCGGCGCGGACGCCTCCGGCTTCACCGGGCGTGAACTCCTCGACGAGCACGTCATCATGGCCGACCTGGTCCTGACCGCCACCCGCGACCACCGCCAGCAGGTCATCTCCATGGGCCACTCGGCGGGCCTGCGCACCTTCACCCTGAAGGAGTTCACCCGCCTGGTGAAGGCGATCGACCCGGCCACCCTGCCGCCGCTGGAGGACGGCCTGGTCGTCCGCGCACGCGCCCTGGTCCGCGCGGCGGCGGCTCTACGCGGGTGGCTCCTGGCCCCCACCGCCGAGGCCGACGAGGTCTTCGACCCGTACGGCGCCCCCCTGACCTTCTTCCGCTCCATCGGCGACGAGATAAACGAGGCGCTGGACCCGGTGGTGACGGCGTTGACGGGGGTGCCGGCGCGTATGTAGGGGCCGGTGGGGAGGTCCTGCGCGCGGGTGCCAGGGGCTCGCACGGGTGCAACAACGGGGCGTACCCGACGACCCCGGCCTACATTGGGGAGACGTCATCGTCGACGCCCCGGAGTCCACCATGTCGGTCACCCATGCGCCCCAGACCGCCGACGTCCTCGCGCGGCAGGACCCCGAGCTGGCCGAGATCCTGCTCGGGGAGCTCGACCGGCAGGCCTCGACGCTCCAGCTGATCGCGGCCGAGAACTTCTGCTCGCCCGCGGTGCTGGCCGCACTCGGCTCGCCGCTCGCCAACAAGTACGCCGAGGGCTATCCCGGCGCCCGTCACCACGGCGGCTGCGAGATCGTCGATGTCGCCGAGCGGCTCGCGGTGGAGCGGGCGACGTCCCTGTTCGGCGCCGAGCACGCCAACGTGCAGGCCCACTCCGGCTCCTCGGCCGTCCTCGCCGCCTACGCGGCCCTGCTGCGCCCCGGAGACACCGTCCTGGCCCTCGGCCTGCCCTACGGCGGCCACCTCACCCACGGCTCGCCCGCCAACTTCTCCGGCCGCTGGTTCGACTTCGTCCCCTACGGCGTCGACGCGGAGACCGGGGTCATCGACCACGACCAGGTGCGCACCCTCGCCCGCACCCACCGGCCCAAGGCGATCGTGTGCGGCTCCATCGCCTACCCCCGCCACATCGACTACGCCTTCTTCCGCGAGGTCGCCGACGAGGTGGGCGCCTATCTCATCGCCGACGCCGCCCACCCCATCGGACTCGTCGCCGGGGGAGCGGCGCCCAGTCCGGTGCCGTACGCCGACATCGTCTGCGCCACCACGCACAAGGTGCTGCGCGGCCCCCGCGGCGGGATGATCCTGTGCGGGAGCGAGCTGGCCGAGCGGGTCGACCGGGCCGTCTTCCCGTTCACGCAGGGCGGCGCGCAGATGCACACCATCGCCGCGAAGGCGGTCGCGTTCGGCGAGGCGGCGACCCCGGAGTTCGCCGCGTACACCCGTCAAGTGGTCGCCAACGCACGGGTGTTGGCGGCCGCGCTCGCGGAGGAGGGATGCGTCGTCACCACGGGCGGCACCGACACCCACCTGGTGACGGCCGATCCGGCGCCCCTCGGCGTCGACGGACGCACCGCCCGGGGACGGCTCGCGGCCGCCGGCATGGTGCTCGACTGCTGTGCGCTGCCTCACGCCGACAGCCGCGGACTGCGCCTGGGCACCGCCGCCGTCACCACCCAGGGCATGGCCGAGAAGGAGATGACGAGGATCGCCGCCCTGCTCGCGGGGGTGGTGCGCGGGACGGCCGAGAGCGCCCGCGCACGTGAAGAAGTCCGGGACCTGGTCGACGGATTTCCGCCGTATCCCGGCTGAGCGGGGGTATTCGCACCTGCGTGCACAGCCACACGTGCAACCATCGTCGCTACCCGGAAGTCCACAACCATATGCGTCCGTCGCTAGGGTGTGGTGCTGAGATGGCCAGCGAGACCTGTGGGGAAGCCCGTGCGTGAATACCTGCTGACGCTCTGCATCACGGCCGCGGTGACGTATCTGCTGACAGGGCCGGTACGGAAGTTCGCGATCGTGGCCGGAGCGATGCCGGAGATCAGGGCCCGTGACGTGCACCGGGAACCGACTCCGAGACTCGGCGGTATCGCCATGTTCTTCGGACTGTGCGCGGGCCTGCTGGTCGCGGACCACCTCACCAACCTCAACGAGGTGTTCGCCAAGTCGAACGAGCCCCGGGCGCTGCTCAGCGGGGCCGCGCTGATCTGGCTGATCGGTGTGCTGGACGACAAGTTCGAGATCGACGCCCTCATCAAGCTCGGCGGCCAGATGATCGCCGCCGGCGTGATGGTCATGCAGGGTCTGACGATCCTGTGGCTGCCCGTCCCGGGCGTCGGCTCGGTCGCGCTGACCCAGTGGCAGGGCACCCTGCTGACGGTCGCGCTGGTCGTCATCACCATCAACGCGGTGAACTTCGTCGACGGCCTCGACGGCCTCGCCTCCGGCATGGTCTGCATCGCCGCCGGCGCGTTCTTCCTGTACGCCTACCGCATCTGGTACTCGTACGGCATCGAGGCGGCCGCCCCGGCCACGCTGTTCTCGGCGATCCTGATGGGCATGTGCCTGGGCTTCCTGCCGCACAACATGCACCCGGCGCGGATCTTCATGGGCGACTCCGGCTCGATGCTGATCGGCCTGGTGCTGGCCGCCGGCGCGATCTCCATCACCGGGCAGATCGACCCGGACGCCCTGAAGCTGTTCGCGGGGTCCGAGAAGGCGGCCGTGCACCAGACGGTCCCCGTCTACATCCCGCTGCTGCTGCCCCTGACGATCATCGCGGTGCCGGCCGCCGACCTGATCTCGGCGATCGTGCGCCGCACCTGGCGCGGTCAGTCGCCGTTCGCCGCGGACCGCGGCCATCTGCACCACCGGCTCCTGGAGATCGGCCACTCGCACAGCCGGGCGGTGTGGATCATGTACTTCTGGTCGGCGCTGATCGCGTTCGGCTCGCTCGCCTACTCCGTGAACTCCGCGTCCATGTGGATCGTGCTCGGTGTGGTGTTCCTCAGCGCGATCGGCCTGGTGCTGCTCCTGCTGCCGCGCTTCACGCCGCGTGCCCCGATGTGGGCCCAGGCCTTCGTGCCGCCGCGCTACCGCCGCCGCAGCCGTCCCGTGGTCGCGGAGCCCGTGGAGGTGGAGCAGCGCACCCCGGTGGCCGTCGGGGTGGCGGGTGTCAATGGCGCGACCGCTCTGGGGGCCCGTTCCCGGGTGCCGGAGAGGCGTAAGGCCGAGTCGTCGCGCTGACGCCCAAGGTAAGAATCTGACTAAAGCATTGCCAACGCGTGGGAGTTCTCCGGGGTGACAAACCGCCCTTATACCAGACAACTCGACCGCGTTCCTGCACGGACGTGCGCTTTCACTCTCATGTGTGACAGCTGGCACACCTTCTAGGTAAAGACCGCATCAAATAGTTTGTGATACGGTTCACGAGAACCCGGGACAGAGCCGAAGGACCGTAGTGCGACGGTCCCTTGGCGTGAGGGTCACTCTCAGCCCGGGACTACGCTCGTCCATGACGACACCTGCCCCCCTTTGAAAGCGGAGTTGCCGCCATGCCGTCCAACGACGTCCGGATCCTGGCTCAGGCCGCCGTGCCCACGGCTGCCGTCGGCGCTGTCGCCGCCGTCGTCAGTGGTGTGGTCGCCGGTGGCAAGGGTGCGATCGGGGCGGGTGTGGCGACGCTGGTCGTCATCCTCTTCATGGGAATCGGCCTCTACGTCCTGCAGCGCACTGCCAAATCGCTTCCGCACCTCTTCCAGGCGATGGGCCTGATGCTCTACGCGGCTCAGATCCTGCTGCTGTTCGTCTTCCTGGCCGCGTTCAAGAACACCACGCTGTTCCACCCGAAGGCTTTCGCTCTCACGCTCGTCGTCGGCACTCTTACCTGGATCGCCGCACAGACTCGCGCCCACATGAAGTCCAAGATCCTCTACGTCGAACCCGATTCGGGCACCAAGCCCGAAAAATCCGGGCACTCGTCGTGAGAGGTAGGGCCGGGATAAATGCGACTGAGAGACCCTGCTATCGTCCGGTGCCAACTGCGGCATCGCGGGCGCGGGCATCCGAGCTGACGCCTGCTCGAACGCGAGGCTCGATGCCCCCCGGCCGCCCCCACATCCGTTACACCAGTCCCGTGCCGAACCGCGGCCTACCGCCGCGCCGACACAACGAGGTTGCCGTACCTATGCGCCACGATGAAGGAGCCCGCGGTGAGTGCTGACCCGACGCAGACGCTCGCTTTCGACACGAGCTGTCACCTGTTCGACGGGTGCGGCTTCCCGGCTCCGGGCCTGCACTCGTTCATGTTCGAGCCCCTGTGGGGCGACGCCGACGGCAACGGCTTCTACTTCAACAAGCCGATGCTGCTGGCCCTGCTCGGCTCGGTCATCGTCGTGGGCTTCTTCTGGGCCGCGTTCGCCCGCCCGAAGATGGTCCCCGGCAAGCTCCAGATGATCGCCGAGGCCGGCTACGACTTCGTCCGCCGCGGTGTCGTCTACGAGACGATCGGCAAGAAGGAGGGCGAGAAGTACGTACCGCTCGCCGTCTCGCTGTTCTTCTTCATCTGGATGCTGAACCTGTGGTCGATCATCCCGGTCGCCTCCTTCCCGGTGACCTCGATCATCGCCTACCCGGCCGTCCTCGCCGCGATCGTCTACATCACCTGGGTCTCGCTGACCTTCAAGCGGCACGGGTTCGTCGGGTTCTTCAAGAACGTCACGGGCTACGACAAGTCGCTCGGCGCGGTGCTCCCGCTGGCCATGGTCATCGAGTTCTTCTCGAACCTCCTGGTCCGCCCGTTCACGCACGCGGTGCGACTCTTCGCGAACATGTTCGCCGGTCACACCCTGCTGCTGCTCTTCACGATCGCCAGCTGGTACATGCTGAACGGCATCGGCATCGCCTACTCCGGCGTCTCGTTCGTGATGGTCATCGTGATGACGGCCTTCGAGCTCTTCATCCAGGCAGTGCAGGCGTACGTCTTCGTCCTCCTGACCTGCACCTACATCCAGGGCGCGCTCGCCGAGCACCACTGAGCACCGCCCCCGCCACACCCCCAGAGACATCCGGTGGCCAACCCCCACCGGTCACTGAAAGAGAAGGAAGAACCGGCATGTCCGCTCTCCAGACCCTCGCTGCGGTCGACGGCAACCTCGGCTCCATCGGTTACGGCCTCGCCGCGATCGGCCCGGGCGTCGGCGTCGGCATCATCTTCGGCAACGGCACCCAGGCCCTCGCCCGCCAGCCCGAGGCGGCCGGCCTCATCCGCGGTAACCAGATCCTCGGCTTCGCGTTCTGTGAGGCGCTGGCCCTCATCGGCCTCGTCATGCCGTTCGTCTACTAAGACGAACCACGACGACAGCCCCATTCGACGAAAGGCACTGATGTGAACCACGCACTGGTTCAGCTGGCGGCCGAGGCGGAGAAGGAGAACCCCCTCATTCCGCCGTGGCCGGAGCTCGTCATCGGCCTGATCGCCTTCGTCATCGTCTTCGGCTTCCTCGCCAAGAAGCTCCTCCCGACCATCAACAAGGTTCTGGAAGAGCGTCGCGAGGCCATCGAGGGCGGTATCGAGAAGGCCGAGGCCGCGCAGACCGAGGCCCAGAGCGTCCTTGAGCAGTACAAGGCACAGCTCGCCGAGGCCCGCCACGAGGCCGCGCGCCTGCGCCAGGAGGCTCAGGAGCAGGGCGCCACGCTCATCGCCGAGATGCGCGCGGAAGGCCAGCGGCAGCGCGAGGAGATCGTCGCCGCCGGTCACGCGCAGATCGAGGCGGACCGCAAGGCCGCGTCCTCCGCGCTGCGCCAGGACGTGGGCAAGCTCGCCACCGACCTGGCCGGCAAGCTGGTCGGCGAGTCCCTCGAGGACCACGCCCGCCAGTCCCGCGTGATCGACCGTTTCCTTGAGGACCTCGAGGAGAAGGCCGAGGCCGCGCGATGAACGGAGCGAGCCGCGAGGCCCTGGCAGCCGCACGCGAGCGTCTCGACGCGCTGACGGACAACACGTCCGTGGACGCCGGCTCGCTCGCCGACGAGCTGGCCGCCGTCACCGCGCTGCTCGACCGCGAGGTGTCGCTGCGTCGGGTCCTCACCGACCCGGCGCAGGCCGGCGAGGCCAAGGCCGAACTGGCCCAGCGTCTGATCGGTACGCAGGTCGGCGGCGCCGCCGCGGACCTCGTCGCCGGCATGGTGCGCTCCCGCTGGTCGCAGTCGCGCGACCTGGTGGACGCGCTGGAGGAGCTGGCGAACATCGCCGACCTCACCGCCGCGCAGCGGCGGGGCAAGCTCGACAACGTCGAGGACGAGCTGTTCCGGTTCGGCCGGATCGTCACCTCGAACACCGAGCTGCGCGCCGCGCTGACCAACCGCTCGGCGACGGCCTCGGCCAAGCGCGAGCTGCTCGGCAGCCTGCTCGGCGGCCGTGCCGATGCGACGACCGAGCGTCTGGTGACGCGCCTTGTGGCCGCGCCCCGGGGACGTAGCCTGGAGTCGGGACTGGAGTCCCTGTCCAAGCTCGCCGCCGAGCGCCGGGACCGCATGGTGGCCGTCGTCACCTCGGCGGTTCCGCTGAGCGACCGGCAGAAGCAGCGCCTGGGCGGTGCCCTGGCCAAGCTCTACGGCCGCCAGATGCACCTCAACCTGGACGTGGACCCCGAGGTCCTCGGCGGGATCCGGGTGCAGGTCGGTGACGAGGTCATCAACGGCTCCATCGCGGACCGCATCGAGGACGCCGGCCGCCGCGTGGCGGGCTAGCAGCAACTTCATAGCAGTACGTACGGACGACGGCCCTGGTTGGGCCGTACATGAAGAATCCTGGGGGTCGCCCCCAGACCCCCAAAGTGAAACTTCGGGCCCAACAAGGAGAGCAGGGAACCCAGATGGCGGAGCTCACGATCCGGCCGGAGGAGATCCGGGACGCGCTGGAGAACTTCGTCCAGTCGTACAAGCCGGACGCGGCCTCGCGCGAGGAGGTCGGTACGGTCACCCTTGCCGGCGACGGCATCGCGAAGGTCGAGGGCCTTCCCTCGGCCATGGCCAACGAACTGCTGAAGTTCGAGGACGGCACCCTCGGCCTCGCGCTCAACCTGGAAGAGCGCGAGATCGGCGCCATCGTCCTCGGTGAGTTCAGCGGCATCGAGGAGGGTCAGCCGGTCTCCCGTACCGGTGAGGTCCTCTCCGTGGCCGTCGGCGAGGGCTACCTCGGCCGTGTCGTCGACCCGCTCGGCAACCCGATCGACGGCCTCGGCGAGATCGAGACGTCCGGCCGCCGCGCGCTGGAACTTCAGGCCCCCACGGTCATGCAGCGCAAGTCGGTGCACGAGCCGATGGAGACCGGCTACAAGGCCGTCGACGCGATGACCCCGATCGGCCGTGGCCAGCGTCAGCTGATCATCGGTGACCGTCAGACCGGCAAGACCGCCCTGGCCGTCGACACGATCATCAACCAGCGCGACAACTGGCGCTCGGGCGACGTGAACAAGCAGGTCCGCTGCATCTACGTCGCCATCGGCCAGAAGGGCTCCACCATCGCCTCCGTGCGCGGTGCCCTCGAAGAGGCCGGCGCGCTGGAGTACACGACCATCGTCGCCGCCCCGGCGTCCGACCCGGCCGGCTTCAAGTACCTGGCGCCGTACACCGGTTCGGCCATCGGCCAGCAGTGGATGTACGAGGGCAAGCACGTCCTCATCATCTTCGACGACCTCTCGAAGCAGGCCGACGCCTACCGCGCCGTGTCCCTGCTGCTGCGCCGCCCGCCGGGCCGTGAGGCCTACCCGGGTGACGTCTTCTACCTGCACTCCCGTCTGCTGGAGCGCTGCGCGAAGCTCTCCGACGACATGGGCAAGGGCTCGATGACCGGTCTGCCGATCGTCGAGACCAAGGCCAACGACGTCTCGGCGTTCATCCCGACCAACGTCATCTCCATCACCGACGGCCAGTGCTTCCTGGAGTCGGACCTCTTCAACGCCGGTCAGCGCCCCGCGCTGAACGTCGGTATCTCCGTCTCCCGAGTCGGTGGTTCCGCGCAGCACAAGGCGATGAAGCAGGTCTCCGGCCGTCTGCGCGTGGACCTCGCCCAGTTCCGTGAGCTGGAGGCGTTCGCCGCCTTCGGTTCCGACCTGGACGCGGCGTCGAAGGCGCAGCTGGAGCGCGGTCAGCGGATGGTCGAGCTGCTCAAGCAGGCTCAGTACCAGCCGATGTCGACCGAGGACCAGGTCGTCTCCGTCTGGGCCGGCACCACCGGCAAGATGGACGACGTCCCGGTCAACGACATCCGCCGCTTCGAGAAGGAGCTCCTGGAGTACCTGCACCGCAAGGAGCAGGGCCTCATGACCTCCATCAAGGAGGGCGGCAAGCTCTCGGACGACACCCTCACCGCTGTTGCCGACGCGATCGCCGACTTCAAGAAGCAGTTCGAGACCTCGGACGGCAAGCTTCTCGGCGAGGACGCCCCGGCCGCCGCCAAGTGACGTAAGGAAGGGACCTGACTCATGGGAGCCCAGCTCCGGGTCTACAAGCGTCGCATCCGATCCGTCACCGCGACCAAGAAGATCACCAAGGCGATGGAGATGATCGCCGCCTCGCGTGTCATCAAGGCACAGCGCAAGGTGGCGGCCTCGGCGCCCTACGCCAAGGAACTGACCCGCGCGGTGACCGCGGTCGGTACCGGCTCGAACACGAAGCACCCGCTGACCACGCAGGCCGAGACGGTCAGGCGGTCCGCGGTGCTGCTCCTGACGAGCGACCGTGGTCTGGCCGGCGCCTTCAACTCCAACGCCATCAAGGCCGCGGAGCAGCTGACCGCGCGTCTCGAGCGCGCGGGCCAGGAAGTCGACGTCTACATCGTCGGCCGCCGTGGTGTCGCCCACTACAACTTCCGTGAGCGCAAGATCTCGGAGTCGTGGACGGGCTTCACCGACGAGCCGACGTACGCGGACGCCAAGAAGGTCGCGGGCCCGCTGATCGAGGCCATCGAGAAGGACACGGCCGAGGGCGGCGTGGACGAACTCCACATCGTCTTCACCGAGTTCGTCTCGATGATGACGCAGACGGCGCTCGACGACCGACTGCTGCCGCTCAGCCTCGAAGAGGTCGCCAAGGAGGCCGCGCCCAAGGGCGAGATCCTCCCGCTGTACGACTTCGAGCCCTCGGCGGAGGACGTCCTCGACGCCCTGCTGCCGCGCTACGTGGAGAGCCGTATCTACAACGCGCTCCTCCAGTCGGCCGCTTCCAAGCACGCCGCCACGCGGCGCGCGATGAAGTCGGCGACCGACAACGCGGGAGAGCTCATCACCACGCTCTCCCGACTTGCCAACGCGGCCCGCCAGGCCGAAATCACCCAGGAAATCAGCGAGATCGTCGGTGGCTCCGCAGCCCTGGCCGACGCGACCGCGGGGAGTGACCGCTAATGACCACCACTGTTGAGACCGCGACGGCCACGGGCCGCGTCGCCCGGGTCATCGGCCCGGTCGTCGACGTGGAGTTCCCCGTCGACGCGATGCCGGAGATCTACAACGCCCTGCACGTCGAGGTCGCCGACCCGGCGAACGAGGGCGAGCTGAAGACGCTGACCCTGGAGGTCGCCCAGCACCTGGGTGACGGCCTGGTCCGCACCATCTCGATGCAGCCCACCGACGGTCTGGTCCGCCAGGCCCCGGTGACCGACACCGGCTCCTCCATCACGGTGCCGGTCGGCGACTTCACCAAGGGCAAGGTGTTCAACACCCTCGGTGAGGTGCTGAACGTCGACGAGCAGTACACGGGCGAGCGCTGGGGCATCCACCGCAAGGCCCCGAACTTCGACGAGCTCGAGTCGAAGACCGAGATGTTCGAGACCGGCGTCAAGGTCATCGACCTTCTCACCCCGTACGTCAAGGGTGGAAAGATCGGCCTGTTCGGTGGTGCCGGCGTCGGCAAGACGGTGCTCATCCAGGAGATGATCTACCGCGTCGCCAACAACCACGACGGTGTCTCCGTGTTCGCCGGTGTCGGTGAGCGCACCCGTGAGGGCAACGACCTCATCGAGGAGATGTCGGACTCCGGCGTCATCGACAAGACCGCGCTGGTCTTCGGCCAGATGGACGAGCCCCCGGGCACCCGTCTGCGCGTGGCCCTGGCCGGTCTGACCATGGCGGAGTACTTCCGCGATGTGCAGAAGCAGGACGTGCTGTTCTTCATCGACAACATCTTCCGCTTCACCCAGGCCGGTTCCGAGGTGTCGACCCTGCTCGGCCGTATGCCCTCCGCGGTGGGCTACCAGCCGAACCTGGCCGACGAGATGGGTCTCCTCCAGGAGCGCATCACCTCGACCCGTGGTCACTCGATCACCTCGATGCAGGCGATCTACGTCCCCGCGGACGACCTGACCGACCCGGCCCCGGCCACCACCTTCGCCCACCTCGACGCGACGACGGTTCTGTCCCGTCCGATCTCCGAGAAGGGCATCTACCCGGCCGTGGACCCGCTGGACTCCACGTCCCGGATCCTGGACCCGCGGTACATCGCCGCGGACCACTACGAGGCCGCCATGCGCGTCAAGGGGATCCTCCAGAAGTACAAGGACCTCCAGGACATCATCGCGATCCTCGGCATCGACGAGCTCAGCGAGGAGGACAAGCTGGTCGTCCAGCGTGCCCGCCGCGTCGAGCGCTTCCTGTCCCAGAACACCCACGTCGCCAAGCAGTTCACCGGCGTCGACGGTTCGGACGTGCCGCTGGACGAGTCGATCGCCGCGTTCAACGCGATCTGCGACGGCGAGTTCGACCACTTCCCGGAGCAGGCGTTCTTCATGTGCGGTGGCCTGGAGGACCTCAAGGCCAACGCCAAGGAGCTGGGCGTCTCCTGAACTCACTGAGTTCGATGTGAACCCTGTGGTTCACGCCTGAGGGGGCGGGGCACGTCCCGCCCCCTCTTTTCTGCCTACTAGACTTGTAACCAACACCCGGCACAACCGCCGGGTGGTGACCCGAGGAGCCACCTTGGCTGCTGAGCTGCACGTCGCGCTGGTCGCGGCCGACCGAGAGGTCTGGTCCGGCGAGGCCACCCTGGTCGTCGCGCGCACCACGTCCGGCGACATCGGCGTCATGCCCGGTCACCAGCCGCTGCTCGGTGTGCTGGAGTCGGGCCCGGTGACCATCCGCACCAGCGACGGCGGGACGGTCGTCGCCGCGGTGCACGGCGGATTCATCTCGTTCGCCGACAACAAGCTGTCGCTGCTGGCCGAGATCGCCGAGCTGTCGGACGAGATCGACGTCCAGCGCGCGGAGCGGGAGCTGGAGCGCGCGAAGGCGGAGGGCGATGCCGCCGCCGAGCGTCGCGCGGACGTACGACTGCGCGCGGCGACCGCGCGCTGAACCAGCGCGGAGCCGTATGACGTCACTCAGCCGCGGCCGGCACCGGAGCGATCCGGAGCCGGCCGCGGCTGAGGCAGATCTGGATGTTTTTTCCGTTCCGTTACCTATTTCGAAGGTACCTAGGAGACGAGGAGGTCGGTGTCGATGGTCCTCGCTCTGACTGTGTGCGGAATCGTCGTGGCCCTGGTGGTGCTGGGGCTGTTCGTCTTCGGCCTGCGCCGCAGGCTCATCCAGCGCTCCGGCGGCACCTTCGACTGTTCGCTGCGCTGGGACGTCCCGGAGAAGACCGACACCAGCGGCAAGGGCTGGAGCTACGGCGTGGCCCGCTACAACGGCGACCGCGTCGAGTGGTACCGCGTCTTCTCCTACGCCTACCGCCCGCGCCGCGTCCTGGAACGCGCCGCGATCGAGGTGGCGGGCCGCCGTCTGCCCGAGGGCGAGGAGGAGCTGGCGCTGCTCTCCGACGCCGTCATCCTGACCTGTGTGCACCGGGGCACGCGTCTCGAGCTCGCCATGAGCGAAGACGCGCTGACCGGTTTCCTCGCGTGGCTTGAGGCAGCCCCGCCCGGTCAGCGCGTCAATGTCGCCTAGCTGTTTCGGGTGATTCCCTTACGACAGCCCGTTGTTGATGGCGGTCACCAGCTCACCGTTGCTCGTGTCGCCGCTGAACTCCCAGAAGAACGCGCCGCCCAGGCCCTGGTTCTTGGCCCAGGTCATCTTGCCGGCGATCGTCGCGGGGGTGTCGTAGGACCACCAGTTGGTGCCGCAGTAGGCGTATGCCGTGCCCGCGACGGTGCCGGTGGCGGGGCAGGAGTTCTTGAGGACCTTGTAGTCCTCGATGCCCGCCTCGTAGGTGCCGGGTGCCGCTCCGGTCGCGGTGCCGCCGGGGGCGGCCTGGGTGACGCCGGTCCAGCCGCGGCCGTAGAAGCCGATGCCGAGCAGCAGCTTCTTCGAGGCGACGCCCTTCGACTTCAGCTTGGCGATCGCGTCGGCGGAGTTGAAGCCCGCCTGCGGGATGCCGGCGTACGAGGTCAGCGGCGAGTGCGGGGCGGTCGGGCCCTGCGCGTTGAAGGCGCCGAAGTAGTCGTACGTCATCACGTTGTACCAGTCGACGTACTGGGAGGCGCCGCCGTAGTCGGCCGCGTCGATCTTGCCGCCGTTGGAGCCGTCGGCCGTGATCGCCGCGGTGATCAGGTAGTTCGAGCCGAACTCGGTGCGCAGCGCGGACATCAGGTTCTTGAAGGCCGCGGCGCCCGAGGTGTCACAGGTCAGACCGCAGGCGTTCGGGTACTCCCAGTCGATGTCGATGCCGTCGAAGACGTCCGCCCACCGCGGGTCCTCCACGACCGCCTTGCAGGACTTGGCGAAGGCGGCCGCGTTGGCCGCTGCCTGCGCGAAGCCGCCGGAGTAGGTCCAGCCGCCGAAGGAGTAGAGCACCTTGATGTTCGGGTACTTGGCCTTCAGCTCGCGCAGCTGGTTGAAGTTGCCGCGCAGCGGCTGGTCCCAGGTGTCGGCGGTGCCGGAGACGGACTGGTCGGCGGTGTACGCCTTGTCGTAGGCGGCGTAGGTGTCGTCGACGGTGCACTGACCGTTCTTGACGTTGCCGAACGCGTAGTTGATGTGGGTGATCTTCGATGCGGAGCCCGAGGTCACCAGGTTCTTCACGTGGTAGTTGCGGCCGTAGACGCCCCACTCGGTGAAGTAGCCCAGCTTGACCTTGTCACCGGTGGTGGGCGGCGGGTCGGTGGTGCCGCCGGTGGTCTTGACCGCGACCGCGCCGCTTGCCGGGCCGGTCTGGTCGGCGGTGTCACGGGCCTGCACGGTGTACGAGTAGGAGGTGCCGGCGGTCAGCCCGGTGTCCGTGTACGACGTCGTCGTCACGGTCGCGACCTTGGCGCCGTCGCGCAGCACGTCGTAGTTCTTGACGCCCTTGTCGTCGGTGGCGGCGCTCCAGGCCAGCTTCACCGAGGTGTTGGTGACGTCGGAGGCGGTGGGGGTGCCGGGTGCGGACGGGGCAGCGTCCCCCGGGGTGGAGCCGCCGTCGCAACTGCCGCCGTTGAGCTTGCAGTTGGCGGGGGAGCCGCTGCCGGCGCCGTTGAAGCCGAAGGAGACGGAGGCGCCGGGGGCGAGGGTGCCGTTCCAGGACTTGTTCTTGGCGGTCCAGTGGGTTCCGGACGAGGTGACGTCGGCGTCCCAGGCGGAGGTGACGGAGGTGCCGGAGGGGAAGTCCCACTCGACGGTCCAGGAACTGAGGCTGGTGGTACCGGTGTTCTTCACCGTCCACTTGCCTTCGAAGCCGCTGCCCCAGTCCTGGGTCTTGGCGTAGGTCGCGGTGGCGGAGGTCGCGGCCTGGGCGGGGCTCGCGAGACCGACCAGGCCGGCGAAGGGGAGCAACAGCGTCGCGAACCCGGCCGCGGCTCTGTGTCTGAAGCGCATCGTGCGCCTCCCTGTCTGAATTCACGGGAGGGCGTGACTGAGCCTTCACGCCCACGGTGCCGTGAGAATAGAAAGGTCTGGACCACGGGTCAATAGGTCTGGACCACTCTTGTATACGGCTCGCTCAAGCGCTTTCAGACTCCCAACTCCTGCGCCAGTACCGCCGCTTGCACCCGACTGCGCAGCTCCAGCTTCCCGAGCAGACGACTGACGTGCGTCTTCACCGTCGCTTCCGCCATGTCGAGGCGGGTCGAGATGTCCGCGTTGGACAGGCCCTCGCCGAGACAGGAGAGCACCTCGCGCTCCCGGCGGGTCAGGGTGGCCAGGACGGCGGGATCGGCGCTCGGCTCCCTCGCGGACCCGGCGGCGAACTCGGCGATCAGACGCCGGGTCACGGCGGGCGCGATCAGGCCCTCCCCGCGCGCCACGGTCCGCACCGCGTCCAGCAGATCCCCGGCCTCGGTGTTCTTGAGCAGAAAGCCGGACGCGCCCGCGCGCAACGCCCCGAACACATACTCGTCGAGATCGAAGGTGGTCAGCACGAGTACGTCCGCGAGCCCCTCCGCGACGACCTGCCGGGTCGCCGACACCCCGTCCAGGCGCGGCATCTGAACATCCATCAGCACCAGATCGGGCCGCAGCTCCCGGGCCAGCGCCACCGCCTGCTCACCGTCCGCCGCCTCGCCGACCACCTCAATGCCGGGGGCGCTGCGCAGGATGAGGACGAGCCCGGCGCGGACGGCGGACTGGTCCTCGGCGACGAGGACACGGATCATTCGGATTCTCCTTCCGACACGGGGAGCGTGGCATGCACGGTCCACAGCCCACCCCGCGGTCCGGCCCGGAACGTGCCCCCGAGCAGCGCGGCCCGCTCCCGCATCCCGACCAGACCGGCACCTGAGCCAGGGGCGCGGGGCCCGTCCCGGTCGCCGTACGGGCTGCTCACCTCGACCATCAGACTGCCGTCCCGCTCGGCGAGGGACACCGTGACCCGGCCGGGGCAGGCGTGCTTGAGGGCGTTGGTCAGCGACTCCTGGACGATCCGGTAGGCGGCGAGCTCGACCGGAGCAGGCACGGCGCCGTCGTGGCAGGCGTCCAGGGTGACGTCAAGGCCGTTGGCTCGGGCCCCTTCGACGAGGGCGGTGAGGCCGTCGAGGGTGGGGACGGCGGCGGGCTCGCCGTCGCCGTCGCGCAGGATGCCGATGAGCCGGCGCATCTCGGCGAGGCCAGCCACGCTGTTCTCGCGGATGACCCCCAACGCCTCGCGGGACGTGGTCGGTTCGTCGATCGACAGCGCGGCCGTGGAGTGGATGGCGATCGCCGAGAGGTGGTTGGCGACCATGTCGTGCAACTCCCTCGCCATCCGGGCCCGTTCCGCGGTCACCGCCTGGGTGCGGTCCATCTCGGCCAGCAGGACGCTCTGTTCGGCACGCAGCCGGGCGGCCTCGGCGGCGTCCCGGTGGTTGCGCACGATCCAGCCGGTGGCGGCGGGTCCGTACGCCACGACCCCGACGACCACCCCGATCAGCAGTGCCTCCGGCTCCCGCCACACCGCGAACGGCACCAGCGTCCCGGCCACCGTCAGCAGACCGGTGATCCACTGGATCCGGCGGGCCGAGGCGAGCGGGCCGTACAGCACGGCCGCGTAGATCACGTCGGTGAACATCAGGACCGTGGCGAGACTGCCCTGCGTCACCACGTCGGCGCAGATGCCGGCCGTGCCGATGAGGAGGGCCGTCCGGGGGGCCGCGCGGCGCAGCAGCTCGCAGCCGGCCAGCACGACGAGGGGGACGAGCACGGGCCAGGGGCCGTCGAAGAGGGTGATCGGATCCGCCGCCGGCCGGGTGCTCAGACCGATGCCCACCAGCAGCAGCCCGCCGAGCAGCCCGCCGGCCGCGATGTACACGTCGAAGCGGTGCGGGCGGGGGAGGGCCATGACCCCATCCAACACGGTGCCCGCGCCCCGCGCCTGATCCCCGGGGACGGTCCTGGACTGCATCTTTCGATGTACGGCGGTCTCGTCACCGCCGACGACGAAAGGGGCCGGGGCCGACGCGAGCCTGGAAGGGTGAGCGAAGGGAGCGTGTCGTGGTCGTCGGACTGATCATCGCCTGCGAGGTGGCGTTCTGGGTGCTGCTCGCGGCCGGACTGGTCTTCCGGTACGGGCTGCGGATGCCGCGTACCGGGCTGGCCCTGCTGCTGTGCGAGCCGCTGCTGGAGCTGGTGCTGTTCGCGGTCACCGCGATCGACCTGAGGAACGGCGCCGAGCCGGACTGGAGGCACGGTCTGGCCGCCGTCTACATCGGCTTCACCGTGGGCCTCGGTCACTCGACGATCAGGTGGGCGGACGCGCGGGTCGCCCACCGGTTCGCGGGCGGTCCGCCGCCGGTGCGGCCGCCGAAGTACGGCAGGGCCCGCGCCGTCCACGAGTGGAAGGTCGCGGGCCGCTGGATTATTGCTGCGGTGGTCGCCCTGGCCCTGCTCCAGGCTGCGGTCTGGTACGTGGGCGACGGACAGGCCGCGTCGCTCCAGGCGTGGCAGCAGCGGATGCTGTGGGTGATCGCCATCAACGTGATCATCGCGGGCAGCTACACGCTGTTCCCGAAGGAGAAGCGCTAGCTAGCGCTCCCCGCCCGGCACCCACAGAACGTCGCCGACCTCCTTGTTGGCCGTGCGGGCCAGGATGAACAGCAGGTCGGAGAGGCGGTTGAGGTAGGTCGCCGTGAGCGGGTTCATGTGGTCGCCGTGGGCCTCCAGGGCTGCCCACGTGGAGCGCTCGGCGCGGCGTACGACCGTGCAGGCCTGGTGGAGGAGGGCCGCGCCCGGGGTGCCGCCCGGCAGGATGAAGGAGCGGAGCTTGTCGAGGCGCTCGTTGAAGCGGTCGCAGTCCGCCTCCAGCTTGTCGACGTAGAACTGTTCGACCCGCAGGGGCGGGAACTCGGGGTTCTCGACCACGGGCGTGGACAGGTCGGCGCCGACGTCGAACAGGTCGTTCTGGACGCGGGTGAGGACCTCGACGATCTCCGCCTCCAGGCCGCCCAGGGCGATCGCCGTGCCGATCACCGCGTTCGCCTCGTTGGCGTCGGCGTACGCGGAGATCCGCAGATCGGTCTTGGCGACCCGGCTCATGTCGCCGAGGGCGGTGGTGCCCTGGTCGCCGGTCCTGGTGTAGATGCGCGTCAGATTGACCATGACCTCAGCGTAGTTTCGTCCCGGCCGTGCGGAACCCGCGTGTGCCGACCGTCACGGGAGCTGTGTGCGACCGCTTACCGCGTCCGGGCGCGAACCGGACGAAGTGTCACGAGAGACACTCGTGCTTCTCTGCGACGGGGAGGAGTTGTTGAGCGATAAGGTGCTCAACTACGCCGAACGAGACCACTCGTGACAGCTACCGGTGTGATGTCCGTCAGATGAGACGTGACGCGCATTACTAACCGGTCACACAGCCCCTCACGAGCGCTAGTGTCCGCCGCAAGGCAACGTAAACAGGGCGTAAGGCGTTTCAAAGGGGAGTCGCAACAGTGGCACGGAAGCTTGCCGTCATCGGCGCCGGCTTGATGGGTTCCGGCATCGCCCAGGTCTCTGCCCAGGCGGGCTGGGACGTGGTCCTGCGGGACGTCACCGACGAGGCGCTGAAGCGCGGCACCGACGGCATCAAGGCTTCGTACGACAAGTTCGTGAGCAAGGGCAAACTGGAGGCGCACGACGCCGACGCCGCCCTCGCCCGGATCACCGCGACCACCGACCTGGACGCGGCCGCCGACGCCGACATCGTCGTCGAGGCCGTGTTCGAGAAGCTGGAAGTCAAGCACGAGATCTTCCGCGCGCTCGACAAGATCGTGCGCCCGGACGCCGTGCTCGCCTCCAACACCTCCGCGATCCCGATCACCAAGATCGCGGCGGCCACGGAGCACCCCGAGCGGGTCGTCGGCGTGCACTTCTTCTCGCCGGTGCCGATGATGCAGCTCGTCGAACTGGTCCGCGGCTACAAGACGAGCGACGAAACCCTCGCCACCGCGCGGGAGTTCGCCGAGTCCGTCGGCAAGACCTGCATCGTCGTCAACCGGGACGTGGCGGGGTTCGTGACCACCCGTCTCATCTCCGCCCTCGTCGTCGAGGCGACCAAGCTCTACGAGTCGGGCGTCGCGACCGCCGAGGACATCGACCTGGCCTGCAAGCTGGGCTTCGGTCACGCCATGGGACCGCTCGCCACGGCGGACCTCACCGGCGTCGACATCCTGCTGCACGCCACCGGCAACATCTACACCGAGTCCCAGGACGAGAAGTTCGCCCCGCCGGAGCTGATGCGCCGGATGGTGGACGCCGGTGACATCGGACGCAAGAGCGGGCAGGGCTTCTACAGCTACTGACAACCACTGAAACCGCACAAACCCCTCTGGTTTCACACCTCAGGGTGAATTCGGTATCGGTTCGCTTACGGACGGCAACCTCTGGCCGCTCAACGCAGTCAGAGGTGTCATCACTGGACATCACATTCGTGGAGTACTGCACGCACTCTCGGGGAGCGCATATGTACATCAGGGGCGACCACGCCGAGCTGGTCGTCGGGGGCCGCCTCGACGTCCGCAGCGCGGCGGACGCCCGTACGGTCCTGCACTCGGCCGTCGACGACGGAGCCGGCGACCTGGTGCTCGACCTGTCCGAGCTGGATTCCTGGGACGCCACCGGGCTCGGGGTGATCATGGGCGCGCACCGCAGGGCCGGCCGCTGCGGCCGCCGCCTGGTGCTGCGCGACGTACCGCCGCAGATGCAGCGCCTCCTGGTCGCCACCCGGCTGCACCGGATCCTGGCGATCGAGGGCGGCATCGGCGTCGAGTCGCTGCCCCGGGTCTGACCCGGTCACCGCGGCGAAACGCATCTCCTGCCCAATCCTCACGAGACTGTGACGTCTCGGACGGCGCGGTACCCCGGGCTGTCATAGATACTGTGCGAAGGTTTAGGGTTCGGTCGCCCGCTGCCTGCAACCCTTCCAGCGGGCCCGGACCAGAAGCGACAGCGCTGTGTGCTGCCGGCCGGGAGGGGCCACTGACGGCACACGAGACGCTTTTGGGGGGCTTGAACCTATGGACCCGAACAACCGGGGACCCGAGGAGTACGGCCATGACGGTGACGGCGGTTCGCCGCGTCAACGGCCTCCCAGGGACTCCCTCACATCCGACTTCGGCCAGCACTCACCCGCGCTCGCCCGCACCGTCCAGCTCGTCGCCGGTGACTACCTGCTCACCGTCAACCCCGTCGACGGCAGCGAGATAGAGGCCTGCCCGCCCGGCGAGCGCCCCGGCCGCCCCGCCAAGTACGGCGCCGCCGAACGCGCCGAGGTGGACCGCGCGGCCCGCCCGCCCGTCCCCCCGGGACCCACCCGCACCACCCTGTCGCTCCTGGCCCGCCAGGACGAGCGCGAGCAACTCGTCCGGATGCTCGCCCGCGGCCGCTCGGTCCGGCTGACCGGCCCCGCGGGATCCGGCCGCACCAGCCTCCTCGACATCGTCGCCGAGGACTGCTCGGACCTCGCCCCCGACGGCGTGGTCCGCCTCACCGGCTTCCGCCGCACGGCTGCCGAGCTGCTGTACGACCTCTACTACGCCGTCTTCGACTCGCCCCTGCACCGCCCCGACCGGGACGAGCTGCTCTCCTGCGTCCGCGAGATCGGCGCGGTCGTCGTCCTCGACGACATCGAGTTCGGCGGGGCCGCCCTCGACGAACTCCTCGACGCCACACCCGAGTGCGCCTTCGTGATCGGCGCCACCCCCGACGTGCCCGCGCCCTCGGCCGACTCCGCCGTCGAGGAGGTCGTCCTCAGCGGCCTCGGACGCGCCGACGGCGTGGAACTCCTGGAGCGTGCCGTCGGCCGGGTGCTGACGGAGGAGGAGTCCAACTGGGCCGGCGACCTCTGGTTCGAGTCCGAGGGCCTGCCGCTGCGCTTCGTCCAGGCCGGTGCCCTGCTCCGGCAGCGCGACCGGCAGCGGGCCGGGGCCGGCGCCGTCGACGAGTTCGGCGTGTTCGCGGAGATGGCCGTGGCCGACGCCCCGCCGCCCACCGACGACGCCGACGAGATACCCCTGCCCGCGCTGGGGGACGCCGCCGCGCCCGCGCCCCTGCTCGCCTCCCGGCTGAGCGAGTCCGCGCGCGCCACCCTGCGGTTCGCCGTCGCCCTCGGCGGCGAGGTGCCCCACCAGGCGCACCTGCCCGCCCTGGTCGGGGACACCCACGCCGACGCCGCCCTCGGCGAGCTCGCGGACGCGGGACTGGTCTCCCCGGTGGGCTCCCGCTACCGGCTCGCCGCCGGAGTCCTCGCCCAGCTGGAGGCCGCCGGATACGCCGACGACATCGAGGACCACGCGCGCACCGCCGCCCAGCACTACGACTGGTGGGCGGGTCACCCCTCGGTCACCCCCGAGCGGGTCTGCTCCGAGGCCGACGCGCTGCTCGCCGCCCTCGACGTCCTGGTCCCGGTGACCGTCGCGCCCCTCGACGGCGAGGAGGAGACGATCGCCGTGCGGCTGGCCCGCACGGCGGCACCCGCGTTCGCCGCCGGCGGCCACTGGGGCGCCTGGGAGCGTTCGTTGTGGGCCGGTTCCGAGGCCTCCCGGCTGGCCGGCGAGGTGTCCGAGCGGGCCTACTTCCACCACGAACTCGGCATCCTCGCGCTGTGCGGCGGAGAGCTCGACCGGGCCCGCGCCGAACTGGAGGCCTCCATCGGCCTGCGCGGCGCCCTCGCCGACAAGCGCGGCACCGTGGCGGGCCGACGGGCCCTCGCCCTGGTCTCCGACCGGGACGGCACCACCCCCGCGACCGGCCTCGTCGCCCTCGGCGCGACGGCCGGCGAGGAGGTGCCCGACGCCCGCCACGACGAGTCGGCCTCACCGCCCGGGGGAGTGCCCGCGGCCTTCCCGCGGCTCCAGCCGCCCGGCGAGTCCCAGACGGTCGTCGTCCACCGCACCCCCGCCACCGGCCCCTCCCGCAAGGCGCGGGGCGGTCTCAAGGGCCTCGCCAAGCGCAACCTGGTCGCCGCCGGCGCGGGCGCGCTGCTCGTCGCCGTCCTCGGCACCGTGGTGACCCTGGGCGCCACCTCCGACAACGACCCGAACTCCCCGTCCAACGAGGTCGGCGTCAACCCGTCGGCCAGCGTCGGCATCGACGACGGCAACCTCGGCGCGGACGTCCCGAGCAACGACGACAAGGGCGACACGGGTACGGCGACGTCCCGGCCGACCGATCCGGGGCCCGACGGGACGTACGGCACGGCTGACGACCCGACGCCGACGGGTGGGACCACCCCTTCGGCCAAGCCGAGCGGGACGCAGGGCAGCGGTTCGTCGCCGTCGTCCAGGCCGACGTCGCCCAGGCCGTCGAACTCGTCGGGTACGCCGTCGTCGCCCACCGGCAACCCCACCGGCTCCGGTTCCGCGTCGTCGACGCCGACCGGCTCGACGGGTACGCCCACGACGTCGCCCAGCGCCACTCCGAGCGACACCACCCCGACCAACTCCAACTCGGCCAGCGGCCCGGCCTCCTCCGCCCCGGTGGAGACCAGCAGCTCGGCGAGCGCCCCGGCGAGCAGCGCCGTCAGTGGGACGCCGAGCGGCCAGGTCATCTGACGCACGGGCACACGACGAGGGCCGGGTCCAGCCAACGGACCCGGCCCTCGTCGTCGTAGAAGAAGACGCGCTGTCAGAACAGCCGCAGCTTGTCGTCCTCGATGCCGCGCAGCGCGTCGTAGTCGAGGACCGCGCAGCCGATGCCGCGGTCCGTGGCGAGGACGCGGGCCTGGGGCTTGATCTCCTGCGCGGCGAAGATGCCGCGGACCGGGGCGAGATGGGGGTCGCGATTCAGCAGGTCGAGGTAGCGGGTGAGCTGTTCCACGCCGTCGATCTCGCCGCGCCGCTTGATCTCCACCGCGACGGTCTGCCCGTCGGCGTCCCGGCACAGGATGTCGACCGGGCCGATGGCCGTCATGTACTCGCGGCGGATCAGGGTGTAGCCGTCGCCGAGCGTTTCGATGCGGTCGGCGAGCAGTTCCTGAAGGTGTGCTTCCACGCCGTCCTTGATCAGGCCGGGATCCACGCCCAGTTCGTGCGAGGAGTCGTGCAGGACCTCCTCCATCGTGATGATGAGCTTCTCGCCCGCCTTGTTGACGACGGTCCACACGCCTTCCTCGTCGCCGGTTCCCTCCTTCAACGTGCAGGGCGGCGACATCCAGTTCAGCGGCTTGTAGGCGCGGTCATCTGCGTGGATGGAGACGCTGCCGTCGGCCTTCACCAGGATCAGACGGGGGGCCGAGGGCAGGTGGGCGGTGAGCCGGCCCGCGTAGTCGACGGAACACCGGGCAATGACGAGACGCATGGTCGGCAACGCTACTCGACGGGCGCATGTCCACGCGATTCGGCCCGTAAGGCTGTGGAGAAAGCCTGTTCACTTGTGGCCGATTGTGGGCCTGTTGGGAGTGCCCTTTGTTCGCATTCTCCTGGTGCGGTCACGGCCCGTTGCCTACGGTAGTAAACGGGAGGTCGCGAGGCATGTACTGAGCGTGTTCGGCAGCGCGAACTCCCTTTATCTGTCCGGCAACCCCTGCGGAATCAGGGGTGCGAGAGGAGAACCCATGTCGCTCGACGTCTCACCGGCCCTACTCGAGAAGGCCGAGCGAGGCGAGGTCGACGAAGCCGAATTCGTCGACTGCGTCCGGACCTCCCTGCCCTACGCATGGGAGATGATCAGCTCCCTGGTGGCCCAGCTGAAGGTGGACGGTGGCAACTTCGCCGACAACCAGACGCCCCCGCCGGACGAGCAGGCACGCGGTCAGCTGCTGCGTGCGCTTGCGAGTGACGCGATACGCGGCGCGCTTCAGCGGCACTTCGGTGTGCGGCTGGCCTTCCAGAACTGCCACCGGGTGGCGGTGTTCCCGTTGGACTCCTCTGTCGACGAGACGCTGACCCGTTTCACCTCGGTGCGCAGTCAGCTGCTGAACCAGTCTCCGGAGTTCCGGGACTGCTGACGCGGCGCACCTGCTTGCCGCTCCGCCGTACGCGGGAGGTGCATCAGTACCGGGGCGGCAAGCCCCCGCCGGACGAGGGGCCCCTGTGGGCAAGGGTTCCTGCTCGACTTCAGGTCAGATGCGCCGCGACCTCTTCAGGTGAGGTGCGGCAGCACCTCGCCCCCCAGCCGCCGTACGTTCTCCTCGGTGGCCGCCAGGTCTCCCGAGCCCTCGACGAGCAGGGCGAAGCGGGAGATGCCGGTCCGCTCGCTGGTCGCCGCGAGACGGTCGGCGCACAGCCGCGGGGTGCCCACCGGGTGCAGTCCGCAGAGCAGTTCGGTGTAGGCCACCGGATCGCGCATCTGCCGTACGCGGCCGTCGACCGTGACATGGGCGCCCAGCCCCTGCCTGAGCCAGCCGGGCATCGCCTTCACCAACGCCTCCACCGCGTCCGTACGCCGGTCCGCGATCTGGCAGACACCGGCCGAGACGTGGGGTGCCTCCAGGACCTTCTGCGGCGCGTGTCCGGCCGCGCGCGCCTGCCTGCGCCACAGGGCGACCATCTCCGCCTTCTCCTCGTCCCCGACGTGCATCCCCAGCAGCATGGGCAGCCCGCGCTCGGCGGCCAGCCGGACACTCGCCGGGGAGGTGCAGGCGACGATCACCTCGGGGCCGTCCGCTTCCGTAAGCGACTCCGACGGCCGCGGTACGACGGGCACCTCGCGGAAGCGGAAACGCTCGCCGTCGGCCCCCACGGAGGGTTCGCGCAGCCAGCGCACCAGCAGATCGAGTGATTCCGGGAACCCCTTCTCGTACGCCTCAAGACCCGCCCCGAACACCTCCAGGTCGACCCACGGCCCGCCGCGCCCCACGCCCAGCGAGAACCGCCCGCCGCTCGTCATGTGCAGCAGCGCGGCCTGCTCGCCGAGCGCCACCGGGTGGACCGTGGGCAGCACGCTCACGGCGGTGCCGACGCGGATACGTCGGGTGCGGCCCAGCAGCAGCGCTGCCAGGGTGATCGCGGACGGGCAGGTGCCGTACGGCACGAAATGGTGTTCCGCCAGCCAGACCGCGTCGAGTCCGGCCTCCTCCGCGACCTCGGCCGAGCGGACCGCGCGGTGCAGCGCCTCCCCCTGGCCCTGCCCCGGGAACTGGGCCGCCAACAGAAATGTTCCAACGTGCATGTGCTTTTCCTGCTTCCTTGGCTCCGACACGGGAGCTCCCCCACCCGGCATAACCGTCTGACACGTGCCGAGGACACGGCCTGGCGGAGAGATTTGCCGATTGTCTGGAGAATGGGCCGCCCCGGAGGGGGACTTGTGGGGGTTGGTTCCCTACGCGTACCCCGCCGCGTGCCGCGTAGGCTGGATACGTTCCCTGCTTCCTGTATAGCCCCGTGAGGTGTCCCGTGTCCCCGCGTCGCAACCGACCCAAGGGTTCCGGTTCGTCGGACCCGGCCGACCGCAGCGCCGAGGACGACCGTTCCGGCCGCTACGGCGGCTTCCAGTCCTCGACGCACTGGCAGGGCGAGGACTGGAACGTCCGGCATGTGGCGGGCGCGAGCGCGCAGGGCAAGACGTACCGCTGCCCGGGCTGCGACCAGATGATCCCGGACGGCGTCCCGCACGTGGTGGCCTGGCCCGACCACTCCGGTGTCGACGAGCGCAGACACTGGCACAAGGCGTGCTGGAACGCGCGGGACCGCCGCACCACGCGGGTGCAGCGGTCCCGTAACGCGCCGAAGTTCTGAGCCCTCGAAGGGCTCTGTCAGGGGCCCTTCTACACGTCCCGCTTCTCCAGCAGGGCATAGGCGCCGGCGAACGCGACGGCCGTGACGCCGAGGATGATCCACAGCGGGTCCCAGCCCGAAGGGCCGCTGTCGGTCAGGGAGTTGGCGTAGAAGACGCTGAGCTGGTTCGGGATGGAGTACTCGAACAGCGCCTGGCGCACGCCCTCCAGGGACTGCGAGAACATGAACAGCGCGATGACCAGCGGGGCCAGCACGACACCGATCATGATGGTGATCGCGCCTGCCGAGTGCCGGATGATCGAGCCGATGATCAGCGACAGCAGGCCGAGCAGGGCGATGTAGAGCGAGATGCCGAGGGTGCCCTTCAGCCACTCCTGGCCGGTCGGGTCGTCGGCGCCGTCCAGCAGGGCGATGTCCGCGAGGGCGACCAGGAGCACCGAGACCAGGGTGGTGACGAAGGCGACGGTGAAGAACACGATCGACTTCGCGGCCAGCACCCGCCCGCGCGAGGGGCAGGCCACCATGGTGGTCCTGATCATTCCCGTCCCGTACTCCGAGGCCGTCGTCAGCACGCCGAGGGTGATGACGCACATGCTGCCGAGCAGCAGCCCGAAGAACCCGAACGACAGCGGGTTCTGGTCCCGCAGGTCATCCGGCGAGCTGTTGGCCGCGATCAGCGCGGCGGCCCCCAGCCCGATCCCGATCATGATCAGTACGAACACGCCCAGCGTCCACATCGTCGACCGCACGGACCGGATCTTCGTCCACTCCGAGGCGATCGCGTGCCCGAGATGGGTCCGCACCACGGGGATCGGTGAGGTGTAGCCGGTGTACGCCGGTCCACCCGCGGCCTGCCAGTTCGGCACGGCGGGCTGGGCCTGCGGCATCGAAGGCTGGGGGGTGCTCATCGGGCGTCCTTGGGCTCGGTCGGGGTGGCGGACTGCTGCGGGGCGGATCCCTGCGGGGCGGATCCCTGCGGGGCGGGTGCGGCGGCCTGGGCGGGTGCGGCGACGGGCGCTGCCTGCTGCGGCGCGGGCGCGGGCGCGATGGCTCCGCCGGGCACGGGCTGGGCGGGCGCAGAGTGCGCGGGCGGCTGAGGGGCGCCCGGGGCCTGGCCGGGCGCCGGGTGAGCCGGGCCCTGGGAAGCCGTGGGGGCCTGCGGAGCCGTCGGGCCCTGGGAAGCCGTCGGGCCGGGCTGGGCGTACGGGTTGGGGGTGGCGGCGCCGGGGCCGCCGTACGGGTTCGCGGGCGGGTGGCCCTGCGGCGGTGCGAACGGCTGTCCGCCCTGCTGGGGCGGCGGCGGGGCGTACCAGCCCGGCTGGCCCTGGCCCGGGACCGGCATCGGGGGCTGGGCGCCCGGCGGGAGGGGCTGCATGAGCCCCTCCTTCTGGTCGATCGTGGAGCGGTAGTCCACCGCGCCCTGCGTCATCCGCATGTACGCCTCCTCCAGCGAGGCCTGGTGCGGGGACAGCTCCCACAGGCGTACGTCCGCCTCGTGCGCGATGTCGCTGATGCGGGGGAGCGCCAGCCCCGTCACCCGCAGCGCCCCGTCCTGCTCCGGCAGCACGTGTCCACCCGCCTCGGTGATCGCGGCCGACAGCTTCTCGCGCAGCTGGGGCTCGGTGTCCGGGGTGCGCACCCGCGCGAAGCCCGCGGAGTTCGCGGCGATGAAGTCCTGGATGCTCATGTCGGCGAGCAGCTGCCCGCGCCCGATGACGATGAGGTGGTCCGCGGTCAGCGCCATCTCGCTCATCAGGTGGGAGGAGACGAAGACCGTGCGGCCCTCCGCCGCCAGTGCCTTCATCAGGTTGCGCACCCACAGGATGCCCTCGGGGTCGAGTCCGTTGACCGGCTCGTCGAAGAGCAGCACCTGGGGGTCGCCGAGCAGCGCGGCCGCGATCCCGAGCCGCTGCCCCATGCCGAGCGAGAAGCCCTTGGAGCGCTTCCTGGCCACGTCCTGGAGACCGACCACCCCCAGCACCTCGTCCACCCGGCGGGCCGGGATCCCGGAGAGCTGGGCCAGGCACAGCAGGTGGTTGCGGGCCGCCCGTCCGCCGTGCACGGCCTTCGCGTCGAGCAGGGCGCCGACCTGCCGGGCCGCGTTGGGCAGCCTGCGGTACGGGTAGCCGCCGATCGTCACCTGACCGGACGTGGGATTGTCCAGGCCCAGGATCATCCGCATGGTCGTGGACTTGCCCGAGCCGTTGGGGCCCAGGAAGCCGGTCACGGAACCGGGACGCACCTGGAAGGAAAGGTTGTACACAGCGGTCTTGTCGCCGTAGCGCTTGGTCAGGCCGACTGCCTCGATCATGCTCCGCACCCATCGCAAGGTTCAGGACAGCGGGGCACACGCCCCCCGTAAGGGTTAGGAGCTTATCGGGGCGCTGACGGTTCCGCTCAAATGGAAGCAAAGGCTTCCCGCGTCACGCGTCCCGCTTCTTCAACAGTACGTACGCCCCGATCAGGGCCGCCGCGACCCACAGCGCCATGATCCCGAGACCGCCCCAGGGGCCGTAGGGGGAGTCGTCGTCGATCGGGGTGACCACCTGCATGATCTTGCTGCCGGCCTGGTCGGGCAGGAACCGGCCGACCTTCTTCGTCGCCGAGACATTGCCCAGGATGTTGGAGATCAGGAAGAAGAACGGCATCAGGATGCCCAGCGACAGCATCGGGGAGCGCAGCATCGCCGCGACACCCATCGAGAACATCGCGATCAGGGTCATGTAGACACCGCCGCCGATGACCGCGCGCAGCACCCCGGGGTCGCCGATCTCCGCCCGGTGCGAACCGAGCATCGCCTGCCCCAGGAAGAAGGTGACGAAGCTGGTGACCAGGCCCACGACCAGGCAGAGCCCGGTCGCCACCGCGATCTTGCTCGCCAGGAAGGTGCCGCGCTGCGGCACCGCGGCCAGCGAGGTGCGGATCATGCCGGTGCTGTACTCGTTCGAGACGACGAGCACCCCGAACACGATCATCGCCAGCTGGCCGAGGCTCATCCCCGCGAAGCTGATGAAGGTCGGGTCGAAGGAGAGCTGGTCCTTGCGGCTCATGTTGTCGAACTCGTTCTTCGACAGGGCCGAGATCAGGATGCCGAGCCCGATGGTGACGACCACGGCGAGGGAGAGCGTCCACACCGTGGACGCCACCGACCGGATCTTGGTCCATTCGGAGCGGATGACCTGGGTCGCCGCCATGCTCACTTCCCCTTCCAGGCGTCGCCCCAGGCCGGTTGCGGCTCGGACGGCGCGTCGCTGTGCGCGTGGTACTCGACCGACTCCGCGGTCAGCTGCATGAACGCCTCCTCCAGGGAGGCCTGTTGGGGGCTCAGCTCGTGCAGCACGATCTGGTGCTGCGCGGCCAGCTCGCCGATCTGCTCGGACTTGCCGCCGTCCACCTCCAGCGTGCCGTTGCCGGTCTCCACGACGGTGACCCCGGCCGCGTGCAGCACGTCGAGCAGCCGCTCGCGCTGCGGGGTGCGGATCCGGACGTAGGACCGCGAGTTCTGCGCGATGAAGTCGGCCATGGAGGTGTCGGCGAGCAGCCTGCCCTGGCCGATCACCACGAGGTGGTCGGCGGTCAGCGCCATCTCGCTCATGAGGTGGCTCGACACGAAGACCGTCCGGCCCTGCGCGGCCAGGGACTTCATCAGGTTGCGGATCCAGTGGATGCCCTCGGGGTCGAGCCCGTTGACCGGCTCGTCGAACATCAGGATCCGCGGGTCGCCGAGCAGTGCGCCCGCGATGCCGAGCCGTTGGCCCATGCCCAGCGAGAACCCCTTGGCCTTCTTCTTCGCGACGGCCGTCAGACCGACCGTGTCGAGCACCTCGTGCACCCGCTTCGTCGGGATGCCGTTGCTCTGCGCGAGACACAGCAGGTGGTTGTACGCGCTGCGCCCGCCGTGCATCGCCTTGGCGTCCAGCAGGGCGCCGATGTACGACAGCGGGTCCTTGAGCTGGTCGTAGTGCTTGCCGTCGATCCGGACGTCTCCGGAGGTGGGCCGGTCGAGGCCCAACATCATGCGCATGGTGGTCGACTTGCCCGCCCCGTTGGGACCGAGGAAGCCCGTGACGATGCCCGGTCTGACGGTGAAGGTGAGGTTGTTCACCGCCACTTTCTCGCCGTACCGCTTGGTCAGCCCCGCTAGCTCGATCATGCCGACCACGCTAGGGGCGCGCCCCTGCGGATGCCACTCCTATGGGCAAACGGAGACCGACGGAAGCGGTAAGAATCCCGCAACGGCCCCGGGGTACGGCGGGGGCCCGTACGGATCCCGGTACGGCGAGGGCTCGTGCGGATCCCGGTACGCCGAAGGCCCGTGCGGATCCCGGTACGGCGAAGGCCCGCAATGACCCGGGTGCGCCGAAGGCCCCTGCGGATCCCGGGTGCGCCCAAGGCTCGTACGGATCCCTGTACTCCCCAGGCCCGCCCTGACCCGGTTACGCCCAAGGCCCGTACGGATCCCCGTACTCCCAAGCCCCGCCCCGACCCAGGTACGCCGAAGGCCCGTACCTCCGGGGGAGACGGTACGGGCCCTCGTGCTGCCTTCAGGCGGTGTTACCGGGACTGCTGGGCCGGAACCCCACGGGAGATCGGCTCGTCCTCGACCGGGGAGCCGGCGGCGGCCACCGCGGCACCGGTCAGCGTGGCGAGCATCTCGCGGACGTTCGTCAGCTGGGCGTTGATCGAGTCGCGACGGTTCGTCAGGGCCGCGAGCTCACGCTCGGATTCCGAACGGATCCGGTCGGCCTTGGCGTTGGCGTCGGCCACGATGTCCTCGGCCTGGCGCTGAGCGGTCTCCACCGTCTGGCGGGCGCGGCGCTCGGCGTCGGTGCGCAGCTTCTCCGCCTCCAGGCGCAGCTGCTCCGCGCGGTGCTCGATCTCCGCGAGCCGCTTCTCCGCCTTCTGCTGACGGGACGCCAGGTCGCGCTCGGACTGCTCCCGGCGCTTGGCGAGGTTCGTCTCGAAGTCGGCGGCGGCCTGCGCGGCCTTGGCGCGGGTCTCCTCGAAGAGGGCGTCCGCCTCCTCACGCTTGGACTGGGCGTCCTTCTGGGCCTCGGAACGCAGCTGAGAGGCGTCGCTCTTGGCCTTCTCGACGATCCGGACGCCCTCGTCCTCGGCCTTGGCCTTGCGCTCCGCAGCGAACGATTCTGCGTCGTTGCGGACCTGCTGGGCCGCCGACTCGGCGAGCTCGCGGTGCTGCTCGGCCGCGCGACGGGCCTCCTCGCGCAGGTCCTTGGCCTCCTCCTCGGCGAGGCGGAGGATCTTCTCGACACGCGCGCCGAGACCGGCGTACGACGGCTCGGCGTCGCTTACCTGGGCCTGGGCGTTCTGCGTCTCGAGGTGGAGCTCCTCGATGCGCTTTTCCAGGGCGGTGATGCGGGAGAGAGCGCTGTCACGGTCGGAGACGAGCTTGGAGATCCGTTCGTCCACCTGAGCGCGGTCGTACCCACGCCGCACAAGCTCGAAGCCGTAGGGGGAAGTGTCGCTCATGGGGTTCCTGTCAAATGAGACCGGTGAGGTGATAGGGGGAATCCTAGGGGCCGAAGCGGTGTGTCATCGAGCGGATACGTGTTTGATCTGGAGAATGACACCCCTTTTGAGTGGCTAACCCAGGGACGGCTTGCCAAAAACTTGGTCAAAGGCCCCAGAAGGCACCGGATTCCAGCCGCCGGTCAGCTGTCCGACGGCTTACCCGAACGAGGGGCACCGACGGCCGCGCCCGCCTTGACGCCACCGTCCTTGCCGCCCGCTGGGGCCTCGAAGGATTCCAACGCCTCCAGGACGTCCTGGACACGGGAGATCTCCGTATTGATGTCCTCACGGCGACGGACGAGGACCTCCAGCTCGCGCTTGCCCTCCTCGACCGTGCGCCGGGCCTCGCGGATCGCCTCGGCCTTGAGCTCCTCGGCCTCCCGGATCAGCGTGGCCTTCTTCTGCTCGGCCTCCTTGAGCAGCCCCTCGGCCTTCTTGACCGCGGCGATGCGCACCTTGCCGGCCTCGGAATTGGCCTCCGAGACCAGCTCCTTGGCCTTCGCCTGCGCCTTCGCGAGCTGCTCCTCGGCGGCCGTGATGAGCGCGTCGCAGCGGTCGCCGGCCGACTTCATGGTCTCGGCGGCCTCGCGGCGGGCCCGCTCGTGCAGCGCCTCGATCTCACCGGTGATCCGGTCGCGCAGCTCCTCCGCGCGCTCCCTTATGGCGGTCGCGTCCCGGCGGGCACCGACCAGCAGCTCGTCCGCGTCCGTACGGGCCTTCTCCACGCGGGCGTTGCCCTCGACCGTGGCCTCCGACACCAGCCGGTCGGCCTCCGTGCGGGCCGCGCCGACCATGGTGTCGGCCTGCGCCTCCGCCTCCGCGGTGGTCTTGAGCGCCTGCTGCTGCGCCTCGGTGAGCAGCTTGTCCGCCTCGGCGGTGGTCTCCGTGATGAGCGTGTCGACCTGCTCGGCGACGTCCTGGCGGCGCTTGTTGGCCTCCTTGCGGACCTCGTCGAGGGTCCGGTCGGCCTCCTCGCGCGCGGAGTTGACCAGCTCCTCGGCCGCGGCCGCCGCCTCCGCCCGGACCCGTTCGGCCTCGGTGCGGATCCGCTCCGCGTGCTGCTGGGCCTGCCCCACGGTGTCCGCGGCCTCGGCGCGCAGCCGCTCCGCGTCCACGGTCGCCTCCCCGATCAGCTGCTCCGCCTGGGCCACCGACTCCGCGCGGACCCGCTCGGCCTCCGCCACGGTCTCCGACCGCAGCCGCTCCGCCTCGGCGACCGTCTCGGTGCGCAGCCGGTCGGTGTCGGCGATGGTCTCCTCGGTGAGCCGCTCCGCCTCGTTGCGCGCCTCGGTGATGAGGGTGTCCGCCTGGGTCGCCGCGTCCGAGCGGATGCGGTTGGCGTCCTCGCGGGCGTCGGCCCGGGTGCGGGAGGCGTCCTGCTCGGCCTGGGCGATGGTGTCGGACGCCTCGGTGCGCGCCCGCTGGGCGTGCTCGGACGCGTCCGACCGCAGCCGCTCCGCCTCCGCGATCGCCTCCGAGACGGTGCGCTCGGCAAGGGACTTGGCCGCGTCCGTCTCCTCGGCGGCCTCGCGCCGGATGCGCGCCGCGTCCTCGCTGGCCCGCTCACGCTCCGAGTAGGCGTCCGAGCGGACCCGGTCGGCCTCCTCCTGCGCCTCGCGCCGGGTGCGGTCGGCCGCGTGCTCGGCGGCGGAGCGCAGCCCGGTGATCTCCTCCTGGGCCTGCTCGTGCAGCCCGGCGACCGAGTCGCGGACCTGCTGGGCGTGCTGCTCGGCGGCCGACACCATCTCCGTGGCCCGCCGGTCCGCCTCCTCGACCAGCCGTACGGCCTCGGCCTGGGCCTCCTCGACGCGGTTGCGGGCGGAGGCGAGCAGCTCCTCGCTCTGCTCGCGGGCCCGCTCACGCTCCTGGTCGGCCTCCTGGCGGGCCGAGCCGAGGTACTCCTCGGCCTCGCGGCGGCGCCGGTTGGCCTCCTCCTGGGCGGCGGCCAGCGTCTCGGACGCCTCGGTGGCGAGCCGCTCGGCGGCGGCCTGCGCCTCCGTCCGGACCCGGTTCGCGGTGTCCTGCGCCTCGGACTTCAGCCGCTCCGCCTCCGCGGCGGCCTCGGAGCGCAGCCGTACGGCGACGGCCTCGCCCTCGGCGCGGGAGGCGGACGCGTCGGACGCGGCCTCGGTGCGCAGCCGGTCGGCCTCGGCCTCGGCCTGCTGCTGGAGGGTGCGGATCCGCTCGGCGGCCTCGGTGCGCAGCCGGTCGGCCTCCTCGCCGGCCTCGCGGCGGATCCGCGCGGCCTCCTCACGGGCCTCCGTGAGCGCCTGTTCGGCGGCGGCGAGGCGCTCCTCGGCCTCGGTGTGCAGCCGGGTCAGTTCCTCGGCGGCCTCGGCACGGCGTGCCTCTATGGCCCGCTCGGTCTCCTCGCGCAGCTCACTCGCGGACCGCTCGGCGGCGGCCGTGATCTCCTCGGACAGCTCGACGGCCTCGGCCCGCTGGCGCTCGGCCTCGTTGCGGGTGCGCTCCAGGGTTTCCTCGGCCTGCCGGCGCAGAGTGGTGGCGCGCTCGATGGCCTCGGTGCGGACCTTCTCGCTGTCCGTGGTCGCGCTCTGGCGCAGCTCGTCGGCGTCCGCCTTGGCCTTGGAGAGCAGCTCCTCGGCGGTCTTGGCGGCCTCCTCGATCTGCTGGACGGCCTCCTTGCGGGCCTCCGCGCGGATCTTCTCGCCCTCGGCGACCGCGTCGGCGCGCAGCTGCTCGGCCTCGCCGCGCAGCCGGCGGGCCTCCTCCTGGAGCTCGACCGTCTTGGCCCGGTACTCCTTGGTGTCGTCCTTCGCGGAGCCCTTGAGCTGCTCGGCGATGTCGTGCGCCTCGGCGCGCAGCCGGTCCGCCTCGGTCTCGGCCTCGCGGCGGATCCGCTCGGCCTCCTCGGCGGCGGCCTTGGTGGTCCGCTGCGCGTCCTCCTGGGCCTTGTTGAGGACGTCCTCGGCGGTCTTGGCCGCCTTCGACAGCTGGGTGGCGCTCTCCTCGGCGGTGAGCGTGCGGGCCTTCTCGGAGGCCTCGGCGATGATCTTCTCGGCCTCGGCGCGGGCGTCCGCGACGATCTGCTCGGCGGCCTCCTTGGTCGCCTCGGCCTCCTGGCTGGCCTCGCTGACCAGCCGGGCGACCTGCTCCTTGGCCGTACGGGTGCGCTGCTCGTTGGCCGACTCGGCGCTCGCGAGGGTCTTCTCCGCGGCCGACTTCGCCTCGGTCAGCACCTTCTCGGCCTCGGCCTGCGCCTTGCGCAGCGCCTCCTCGGCCTCCGCCATCCGCTGTTCGGCGGCCCGGCTGAGCTCGGTGGCCTGACGGCGGGCGGAGTCCGACTCGGTCGCCGTGGAGGTGCGCAGCTGCTCGGCGTGGTCGGTGGCCTCCTGGGCCTGCGTGGAGGCGGTCTCCAGGAGCCGCTCGGCGTCCGCTCGGGCCCGCCGCAACAGCTGCTCGGCCTCCGCGCGGGCCGCCTCGGCCTCGCTCTGGAGCCGCTGCCGGGCCTCGCTGGTGACCCGCTCGGCCTCGGCGCGGGCGGCCGCCATGGCCTGCTCGGCCTCCGCGCGGGACTCCTCCAGGAGCCGGCGGGCCTGGGACTCGCTGCGGGCGCGCAGCTGCTCGGCCCACGCCACGTTCTCGTTGACGTGCGACTCGACGGTCTGCCGGCGCTCGGCCAGCTCCTGGTCGAGCTGCTGACGGCGGGTGACCGCCTCCTGGTGCAGCTCCGCCTGGAGGCGCGCGGCCTGCTCGGCGTGCTCCTGGAGGATGCGCTGGGTCTGGGCCCGGACCTGGCTCAGCTCGCGCTCGGCGTCCTGGCGCAGCTGGTCGGCCTGGATCTGCGCGTTGCGCAGCAGCTGCTCGGCCTGGTAGCCGATGTCACCGCCGCCGAACTCGGGCCGGGACATGAGGGTGCGACGCGCCTCGTGCAACTTGGCGCGCAGCACCTCGACCTGGTAGCCGAGGTCCTCGGCGTGCTGGATCGCCTTTTCCCGCTCGGTCTTCAGCCGGTCCATCTCGGCCTCGAACCGAGAGAGGTGGTCGACGTCAGCCGCCGGCTCTCGCTCCTGGCGTTCGTAGCCCCGCACTGCGCGGTCCCATCCGTCCCCTGGTCGCAAGTCTTTCCGAACGAGCCCTGTCCATCCGCCGAACGGGGCCCCCGGGGAATGGTGTCAGATCAACGGCGGAGCATGGGCTGCCGCCCGCTGCTCGTCCCCCGAAACCCGGACCCCGGAGGTCCCGGCGTCAGAGGTGGCGTCGTCCGCCCGAAGGGCGGGCCGTGCGGTGTCCGGTGCCTGCGATCACAGAGCGCCGGAAGGTCCTCGTGGCGGAACCACCAGGGCCTTTCGGCAACGCGGCGAGCGTGTGTGCCGGGCCTTGCACGGCAGGCGCCACCTCTGACGCCGAGACCGGGCCACCCCCTTCCGGGAGTGACCGCCCCCAACCCTACCGGCCCATATGTACGAGGGTCAGTGCTCAGGTGACTCAACAGGCGCCGAAGTGACCAGTTCTGTCAGTACGCCATGGCAATCCTTGGGGTGCAGGAAGGTGATCCGTGACCCCATGGAGCCGCGTCGCGGCTCCTCGTACAGAACGCGTACGCCCTTGTCCTTGATGTCGGCGGCCTCGGCGTCGACGTCCGCCGTACCGAAAGCGATGTGGTGGACACCCTCGCCGTTCTTGTCCAGCCACTTCGCGACGGTGGAGTCGGGGCGGGTCGGCTCCAGGAGTTGCAGGTAGGAGGCTCCGCCGTCCGAGGTCTCGTTGATCTTGAGCATGGCCTCGCGCACGCCCTGCTCCTCGTTGACCTCGGAGTGGAACACCTCGAAGCCGTACGTGGCCCGGTAGAACTCGACGGTCTTGTCGAGGTCGAAGCAGGCGATCCCGATGTGGTCGATTCGCGTCAGCATGTAGTCAGTGCAGCGCTCGCGAAACGGTTACGCAACGTGCGCGCGATCACACCGACGGCGCGATGACGGCACGGAGTGCCACTCAGTACATTCGAAGTAAACCCTCGTTCACTCCTCGGCAGTGCAGCCGGTAAGGGGATCGCAGCTCATGTCTGGATCGAACAGCACGACCTCGGTGATCGTCGCGGGCGCCCGTACGCCCATGGGACGACTGCTGGGCTCGCTGAAGTCCTTCTCGGGAGCCGACCTCGGCGGCTTCGCGATCAAGGCCGCCCTCGACCGTGCGGGGATCGGCGGCGACCAGGTGCAGTACGTCATCATGGGCCAGGTCCTCCAGGCCGGCGCGGGCCAGATCCCGGCCCGCCAGGCCGCCGTCAAGGCCGGCATCCCGATGAACGTCCCGGCGCTCACCATCAACAAGGTGTGTCTCTCCGGCCTCGACGCCATCGCGCTGGCCGACCAGCTGATCCGCGCCGGCGAGTTCGACGTGATCGTCGCCGGCGGCCAGGAGTCCATGACCAACGCCCCCCACCTGCTGCCCAAGTCCCGCGAGGGCTTCAAGTACGGCGCGATCGAGATGCTCGACGCCATGGCGTACGACGGCCTCACCGACGCCTTCGAGAACATCGCCATGGGCGAGTCCACCGAGAAGCACAACACCCGCCTCGGCATCCTGCGCCCCGAGCAGGACGAGTTCTCCGCCCTGTCCCACCAGCGGGCCGCCGCCGCCCAGAAGAACGGCGTCTTCGAGGCCGAGATCACCCCGGTCGAGATCCCGCAGCGCAAGGGCGAGCCGGTCGTCTTCAGCAAGGACGAGGGCATCCGCGGCGACACCACCGCCGAGTCCCTGGGCAAGCTGCGCCCCGCCTTCACCAGGGACGGCACCATCACCGCCGGCTCCGCCTCGCAGATCTCCGACGGTGCCGCGGCCGTCGTCGTGATGAGCAAGGCCAAGGCCCAGGAGCTGGGCCTCGAGTGGATCGCCGAGATCGGCGCCCACGGCAATGTGGCGGGCCCGGACAACTCCCTCCAGTCCCAGCCGTCCAACGCGATCCTGCACGCCCTCAAGAAGGAGGGCCTGGAGGTCTCCGACCTCGACCTCATCGAGATCAACGAGGCGTTCGCGGCCGTCGCCGTCCAGTCGATGAAGGACCTCGGCGTGTCCACCGAAAAGGTGAACGTGAACGGCGGCGCGATCGCCCTGGGCCACCCCATCGGGATGTCCGGCGCCCGTCTCGTGCTGCACCTGGCCCTGGAGCTCAAGCGGCGCGGCGGCGGCGTCGGCGCGGCCGCCCTGTGCGGCGGCGGCGGTCAGGGTGACGCGATGGTCGTGCGGGTACCCAAGGCCTGAGTTCCCGTACGTCGTCGGTGTGAACGGAGCTGTGATGCAGGACGTCTCCTCGCTGGTCGCCCTGGCCAGGGAAGGCAGGCCGCGGGCCGTGGCCCGGCTGATCTCCCTCGTGGAGGGGGCGTCCCCGCAGCTGAGGGAGGTCATGCAGACCCTGGCCCCGCTCACCGGCAACGCGTACGTGGTCGGCCTCACCGGCTCGCCCGGCGTCGGCAAGTCGACGTCCACCTCGGCCCTGGTGACCGCGTACCGCAAGCAGGACAGGCGGGTCGGCGTCCTGGCCGTCGACCCGTCGTCCCCCTTCTCCGGCGGGGCCCTGCTCGGCGACCGGGTCCGCATGTCGGAGCACGCCTCCGACCCCGGCGTCTACATCCGCTCCATGGCCACCCGCGGCCACCTCGGCGGCCTCGCCTGGTCCGCCCCGCAGGCCATCCGGGTCCTGGACGCGGCGGGCTGCGACGTGATCCTGGTCGAGACGGTCGGCGTGGGCCAGTCGGAGGTCGAGATCGCCTCGCAGGCCGACACCTCCGTGGTGCTGCTCGCGCCCGGCATGGGCGACGGCATCCAGGCCGCCAAGGCCGGAATCCTGGAGATCGGCGACGTCTACGTCGTCAACAAGGCCGACCGCGACGGCGCCGACGCCACCGCCCGCGAGCTCAACCACATGCTGGGCCTCGGCGAGTCCCGCAGGCCCGGCGACTGGCGCCCGCCGATCGTCAAGACCGTCGCCTCCCGCGGTGAGGGCGTCGACGAGGTCGTGGAGGCCCTGGAGAAGCACCGCGCGTGGATGGAGGAGCACGGTGTCCTCGCCGAGCGCCGGCGCGCCCGTGCCGCCCACGAGGTCGAGGCGATCGCCCTCACCGCCCTGCGCGAGCGCATCGGCGACCTGCGCGGCGACCGGCGCCTGGACGCCCTCGCGGAGCGGATCGTGGCCGGACTGCTCGACCCCTACCGGGCGGCCGACGAACTCGTGAACGGCCTGACCCAGGGCTGACGCACTGATACGTTGACCGACATGTTCCTCCTCCTGGCGTAGCGGCCGCCCCGAGCCACGGTCCGAGCACACCGTTCCCGTGGCTCCTCGGTGTCCCCGCCCACGCCTCCTTCGAGGAACCACCATGTCTGCCTCCTACGGGCGCGTCCTGCGCCTTCCGCATGCCCGCCGCACCTTCGCCGCCGCCCTGCTCGGCAGGCTGTCGTACGGCGTCGTCCCGCTGTCCGTGATGCTCTCCGTGCTCCGGGCCTCGGGCTCCTACGCGGTCGCCGGTGCCGTGATGGCGCTCTTCGGCGCCACCGTCGTCCTCCTGGCACCCGCACGCGCCGCGCTCGTCGACCGCTACGGGCCGCACCGGGCGCTCGTGCCCCTGCCGGCCGCCCACCTCGCCCTGCTGGGGACGCTCACGGTCGCCCTCTGGCGTCCCGGCGCGCCACCCGTCCTCCTGGGCGCCCTCGCCGCCCTCGCCGGGGCCTGCGCCCCGCCGCTCGGCCCCACCATGCGGGCCGTGTGGTCGCGCCTGGCCCAGGAGGACAAGGCACTGCTCCAACGGGCGTACAGCCTCGACGGGGTGGCCGAGGAACTGCTCTTCGTCTCGGGTCCGCTGCTGGTCGGCGTCCTCGTCGCAGTCGCCCCGCCGACCGCCGGGATCCTCTTCGGGGCGGCCCTGATGCTGGTGGGCACGGCCGGGTTCGTGCGGTCGCCCGCGGTACGGGCGGTGCCGGCGGCCGGTCCCGTCACCGTACGGCGGGACCGGGGCGGCCGTCGGGTACTGCGCCGGGTCGGCCGTCCCGTGGCCGCAGCCGCGTCCGTGGGGCTCGCGATCGGGGTGCTGGACCTGCTCGTCGTGGTCTTCGCCGAACGGCACGGGCACGGCGGGGCGAGCGTCGCCTGGGTCCTGGCCGCGCTGTCCGCCGGCAGCGCGGTCGGCGGCATGCTGAACGGGGCGGTGAACTGGCGGGCCCCCGCACGCACCCGGCTGGCCGCACTGACCCTGTGCCTCGGCCTGGCCCTGCTCGGCGCAGGGTGCGCCCCCGGCCTCGGCACGCTGGCCCTGTTCGTCTCGGGCGCCGGGTTCTTCGTGTCGCCGGCTCTCACCACCGCGTACCTCATCGCCGACGAGGCCGTCGCCCCGGAGGCCCGTACGCGGGCCGGGGCCTGGGTCAACACGGCGGTCAACGCCGGGAGCACGGGCGGGACGGCCCTGGCCGGGGCCCTCGCGGGGCGGCTGCCGGTGGCCGTGTGCTTCGCGGTGACGGGCGGGGTGGTCGCCGTGGCGGCGGGCCTGGTCATGGCGCAGGGCGCCCGGGTCAGGGGCGCCCTGCGCGAGGAGGTGGCTGTGCGGTGACGGCGGGTCAGTCCTCGTCGCGGTCCTGGGTGACCCGGCCCGCGTCGAGGGCGACCTTCCACTCGCCGTGCTTGCCGTCCTTGACGGTCTCCGCGGACCAGGCGACGGCGCCGTTGTCGTCGTCGAGGCCGACCTCGGTGACCGTGCCCTTCGCGGCGGCGGCCAGCGCGGCCTCGCGGGCGTCGGTCGACGCGCCCTTCACGGCGGCGAGTTCGGCGCGGTCGTCGCTGTCCTTGTCGTCGTCCGCGTCGCGCTGGGCGCCGAGGACCTTGCCGGAGTCGGGCGCGATCCGCACGTCGTGCTCGGAGCCGTCGCCCCGGACGACGGTCACCTCCCATGCGCCGGCGCCGTCGTCCTCGAAGTCGGCGGCCAGGGCGGTGCCCGGGGTGTGCTTCAGGGCGGCGGCGATCGCCTCGGCCGCGGTGACGCTCCCGCGGGGGGCCGCCGTACGGTCGTCGTCCGCGGAGTCGCCGGTCGCCGACTCGTCGTCACGGTCCGCTGCCGCCCGGGCGTTCGTGTCGGCCTGGCGCTGCGTCGCCGTCGCCTCGTCGTCCCCCGCGTCGAAGGCCGCGACGGTGCCGCCCGCGGCGAGCGCGGCGGCGGTGAGGGTGGCGATGACGATGTTGCGCTTCATGAGGGTTCCTCCCGAGCGGATCGGCTTCGTTCGCTTTTCGACGACAACCACGCTGCCGGACCCACGCTGAAGCAGACCTGAAGCCTCCTGAAGGCGTCTTCAGGTTCGCTTTGCCACCCTGTACGCATGCGCCTGCTGATCGTCGAGGACGAGAAACGACTCGCCGTGTCCCTCGCCAAGGGCCTCACCGCCGAGGGCTACGCCGTCGACGTCGTCCACGACGGCCGGGAGGGACTGCACCGGGCGACCGAGGGGTCGTACGACCTGGTGATCCTCGACATCATGCTGCCCGGCCTCAACGGCTACCGGGTCTGTGCCGCCCTGCGCGCGGCCGGCCACGAGGTGCCGATCCTGATGCTCACCGCCAAGGACGGCGAGTACGACGAGGCGGAGGGCCTGGACACCGGCGCCGACGACTACCTGACCAAGCCCTTCTCCTACGTCGTCCTCGTGGCCCGCATCAAGGCCCTGCTGCGGCGGCGCGGAAACGGGTCCGGGGCGTCCCCGGTGCTCGAACTCGGCGGTCTGCGCATCGACACCGCCGCCCGCCGCGTCCTCCTCGACGGCACCGAAGTGACCCTCACCGCCAAGGAGTTCTCCGTCCTCGAACAGCTCGCGGTGCGGGCCGGCGAGGTGGTCTCCAAGGCGCAGATCCTGGAGCACGTCTGGGACTTCGCGTACGACGGCGACCCCAACATCGTCGAGGTGTACGTCAGCACCCTGCGCCGGAAGCTGGACGCGGGGCTGATCCGCACGGTCCGGGGCGCCGGGTACCGGCTGGAGGCCGGCCGGTGAGGCGGCTGTTCGGGTCGGTCCGGGCGCGCGCGACCCTCGGGGCGACCCTGGTGGTGGCCGTGGCGCTGGTCGCGGCCGGGGCGTCGGTCCTGCTGTCCCTGCGGTCCGACCTGATCGACCGGGCGGGCACCCAGGCCGAGCGGACCGCCCGGAACGTGGCCGCCCACCTCGCCGCCGGGACGGCGTACGACGATCTGAAGCTGGACGACGAGGAAGAGCCCGTGCAGGTGGTCGACGCCCACGGCACGCTGGTCGCGGCGAGCGAGAACCTGGAGCGCATCAGCGGCACCGGTACCGGCGAGGTGAAGCCGGCACCGCAGCAGGGCACCGGTTCCGGCGACGAGGACGACGACTCCGCCCTCGAACCCGGGGAGATCGCCGACGAGGTCGCCTTCAGCGACGGCTCGGCCACCATCGACGGCGAGTCCGCCGACTACCGCTTCGCCGCCCTGGAGGTCGACGTCCAGGACAAGGGCCGGCTCACGGTGTACGCGGGCGCCTCCCTGGACGCCGAGCAGGGGGCCGTGGACACCGCGCAGACCGTGATGCTGATCGGCTTCCCGCTGCTGCTCGGGGTCGTCGCCGCCGTGACCTGGCTGGTCACCCGGCGGGCGCTGCGACCGGTCGAGGGCATCCGGGCCGAGATGGCAGCGATCACCGCCTCGGAGGACCTCGCCCGCCGGGTGCCGGTGCCGGACACCCACGACGAGGTGGCCCGGCTCGCCCGCACCACCAACGAGACACTGGCCGCGCTGGAGACCTCCGTGGAGCGGCAGCGCCGGTTCGTCGCCGACGCCTCGCACGAACTGCGCAGCCCCATCGCCTCGCTGCGGACCCAGCTGGAGGTCGCCGCCGCCCATCCCGAGCTGCTGGATGTGGACGGGGCGGTCGAGGACACGGTGCGCCTGCAGCGGCTGGCCGCGGATCTGCTGCTGCTGGCCCGGCTGGACGCGGGGGAGCGGCGCGGTGACGCCCGGGTCGACCTCGGCGAGCTGGCCGTCCGGTGCGCGCGGGGGCGGGACGGGGTCACGGTCGAGGCCCCGGCCGTGGAAGTGACCGGGTCCCGGGGGCAGTTGGAGCGGGTCCTCGGGAACCTGCTCGACAACGCGCAGCGGCATGCGCGGGCGGCCGTCGCGGTGACCGTGCGGCGGGACGGGGGGTGGGCGGTCGTATCGGTCGCCGACGACGGGAGCGGGGTGCCCGCGGCGGACCGGGAGCGGGTGTTCGAGCGGTTCGTGCGGCTCGACGAGGCTCGGGCCCGGGACGACGGGGGTGCGGGGCTGGGGCTGGCCATCGCGCGGGATGTGGCGGTGCGGCACGGGGGGACCTTGACGGTCCGCGACGCGCCGGCAGGCGGGGCCCTGTTCGAGCTCCGCCTGCCGGTCGGGTGACGCCTATGGGGTGCCTCGCTGTGCCGTTCGGCGTCTGTCTCGCGGTCGGGCGGGGCTGGTCCTCGGGGCCTACGGGCGGCCCCGGTGACCCCTCAGGTGCTCCGCCACCGGCTTGAGCGCCTTGCTCAGTTCCGCCAGTGACTCGTCGGTCTGAAGGTCGATGAAGTGCCGCCGCACGGACGCCACATGATGGGGCGCGACCTTCTTCATCGTCTCCATGCCGTGCTCGGTCAGGACCGCGTACAGACCGCGGCGGTCGGACTCGCAGTTCTCGCGCCGGACCAGGTCCGCGTTCTCCATGCGGGTGATCTGGTGCGAGAGCCGGCTCTTGGACTGGAGGGTGGCGGAGGCGAGGTCGCTCATCCGCATCCGTACGCCCTCCGACTCGGAGAGATTGACCAGGATCTCGTAGTCGTTCATCGTCAGGCCGAACGGCTGGAGGTCCCTTTCGAGCTGATACGTCAACAGCCTGTTGACCTCCAGGTGGGTGCGCCAGGCGCACTGCTCCGCATCGGTCAGCCAGCGGGTGGCCGTCTCGGTCTCCATGAATGAAGTCTACCTAAAAGGTTGAAAGGCGAACTAATGAGGGTCATGTGACGGTGCGCACACGTTCGATGTCACACTCCGCAGACTACCGCTCACAGCCCGAAGCGACGCTGGAGGTCACCCAGCTGTCCGGGAAGGCGCGGTACCCCCGGCTGCTGTGGATGCCCTGTGGGTGCGCCGTAGCCGCCGGGTACCCCGGGCTCGTTCGGCACCACCCCGGTGGCCTGCTCGGCCATCAGGACCTCCGTCGACTGGAGCAGCACGGTGCCGGCCCCCACGAACTCGAACTGGTGCTCCTCCCCGGAGGCCCCGCCGAGGCCCGTCATCGCACGTAGACCGCCCATCACGCCGGTCATGTAGCCGTGGTCGTAGTGGTGGCACGGGGAGGGGCAGTCGGCCCAGCCCACAAGCGCTTGCGGGTCCACCCGGATCGGGGGCTCCATGAACACCACCGGACCGTTGGACGCGGCCACGAACTTTCCGGTTCCGATGAGGGTCAGGAAGCCCGGCACGATCGACTGCTTCAGCGCGAGACTTGGCTGAAAAGCAAGCAGATTGCCGGAGCGAATGGTCAGGTTGCCGTCTTCGAGGTCGTACGAATTGACGTCGAAGGCCCGGTCGGCGAGGAGCATCTTGCCCGAGCCCTGGGCCACGACCCAGTCGCTCGCGTGCAGAGGCGAATGGAACGACGTACGGACCAGACCGTCGAGACGGCCGTGTCCGATGCCGTTGAAGTCCATCTGGCCGTAGTAGGCGATCATCTTCCCCTTCTGCAGGAACCACTGGCTCCCCTTGAGCTCCACGCAGAAGGTGTAGTTGTTGACGTTGTCGTCCGACGGCAGCGTCATCGGGTCGTACACGGTGGGTCCCGTGCCCGGGTAGTGACTCACAGCTTCTCCTCCGAGGCCTGGACGTACACCGCGCCGTGTCCGCTGAGCTCCAGCTGGAAGGCCTCGCCGGAACCGCGGCCCACCATGTCGCGCCAGCCGAGCGCCGTCGACAGCTTGTTGCGTACGTCGCCGTGGTGGGCGACGTACGCCTGCGGGTCGACGTGGACGGGCCGCTGAGGGGTGATCGGGACCTCGAAGACACCGCCGTGGGCCATGACCGCCACCGAGCCGTGGCCCTTGAGCGTGGTCGTGAAGAGGCCCTGGCCGCTGATCTGGCCGCGCACCATGCCCATCACGCCGCCCTGCGAGCCCATGAACATCGTGCCCTGCTGGAGGGTGCCCTCGAAGGCGAGCAGCCGGTCCGCCTCGACGTACAGGGTGTCACCGGTGAGGTTGATGACCGTGACGTGGTGGCCGCCGTGCCCGAAGAGCACGGTGCCGCTGCCCTCCACGGTCATCAGGGGCGTGTCCTCGTTGGCCACCCGGCGGCCGATCATCGACATGATGCCGCCCTGGCCGCCCTGGATGTTGGGCGTGAAGGACACCTCCCCCTTGTACGCCAGCATCGCGCCGCGCTGGCTGAACAGACGCTGGCCCGGCATGACGGTCGCCTCGACCATCTTGGAGTTGATCTCACGGAAGGGCATGTCACACATCCCCGGCGATCGTGTTGCGCTCGCTGGGCTGGACGTACACCAGGCCGTCGCCCTCGAAGCGGATCTGGAAGGCCTCGCCGCCGCCCTCGCCCATGAACGTCCTGAAGGTCACGCCGGACTGGAAGGACTGGTTGAGGTTGCCCTGGTGGGCGATGTAGGCGCCGGGGTCCACGGTCAGCGGGTACTGGTGGCTGACGCGCAGCACGACGGCCGGGCCGTCGGACATGATCGCGGCCTGGCCGTGGCCCTCCACGGTCGTGGTGAACAGTCCGTTGCCCTGGCTCGCGCCGCGCAGGCCGGTGAAGCTGGTGCCGGTCCTGAGGCCGGCGTCGGTCGCGAGCAGGTTGCTCGACTCCACGAACAGTTTGTCCCCCTGGAGACTCACTAGGTTGATCTCCGAGGCACGGTCCGCGAACCAGCAGGTTCCGTGCCCCGACACCTCCATCACGGTCATCTGCTCGCCGGTGATGCGCCGGGTGACCATGCCCCGGAGTCCTTCGCCACCGCCGCTCAGTTTCTTGAACGCCATCTGGCCGTCGTACGCGACCATCGAGCCGTTCTTCGCCTTCACGGCGTCGCCGGTCATGTCTACGGCCAGCACTTTGCTGCCTTGGAGTCGAAACATCGCCACGGGGTGAAGGTAGCCGGAGGAAAGGCCTTGCCGACAGATCCTGTTTGGGTGCGGGTTCGGTGGGGGCGGGCGTTTTTGCGCAGTTCCCCGCGCCCCTGGATGCCTGCGGCGGCCTCTTGCTGTCCGGTGAGGGCGTGCGTAGCGCGTTCCGTCCGGTGGGTGGGTCGGTGCCGGGGTGGGGGGTATCCGTCCTCGGTCCGGCGGCTCGGTCTCTCGGTCAGTTCTCGGTTCCGGACGCCGGCCGCTGCGGGCGGACACCCCCCACCCCGTCCCCTGCGCGCCGTCAGCGTCTGCACGAGCGTCCACATGACCGACTTAGGGGCGCGGGGAACTGCGCGACCAGCCACGACGGACCTGCACCCGCCGAACAACCGAACCCGGTACCCCCCTAGGCGCCCGGCCCAAGCCCAGCGCAGCGGGGGCGCGGGGAACTGCGCGACCAGCCACGATGGACCTCTAGCCGCCTGACGACCGCACTGGCACTCCCCTAGGCGCCCCGCCGAAGCCGAGCACAGCGGGGACGCGCGGAACTCCGCGACACGCACAACGCACCCGCAGTCGCCCTACGACCGCACCCGGCACCCCCGTGCGCGCCCGGCCCGCGCGCAGGAGCAGCTGGTCCAGGAAGGCGAGGAGTGTGAGAAGCGCCACCAGGCCAGGCAGGGTCATGAAGAAAACGAACTGCACAGGCGCTCCCCGGGGGCTTGGACCACTGACCCCCCACCCTGGCGGCACAGAACCGTTTGCCACAATGGGCGAACGCTTGTGCGTTCGTTCACAAACGGCCAGACCGCCGACGTACTCCCACCGAAGGTGACCCGTGGACCTCAAGACAGCTTCCGCCATCCGACGCCTCCGCCTGGTCTCCGCTCCCGAGGCGGTCTCCTTCCTGCTCCTGCTCGTCTGCTCGGTGCTGAAGCGGACCACGGACTTCAACGCCGTGCCGGTGATGGGCATGGTCCACGGCGTCCTGTTCATCATCTATCTGATCTTCTGGCTGGACGCCTGGTTCCGCGCCAAGTGGTCCGCGAAGACCGGCATCTGGTACTTCGTCCTCTCCGTGCTGCCCACGGGCGGCTTCTTCGCCGAGCGCAAGCTCAAGCGCGAGTCCGAGGACGCCGTCATCGCCTCCCGCGCCCGCAAGGAAGGAATCGTGAACGCATGATCGTCGCCTTTTCCGTGACCCCGCTCGGGGTCGGCGAGGACGTGGGGGAGTACGTCGCCGACGCGGTGCGGGTCGTCCGTGAGTCGGGGCTGCCGAACCGGACCGACGCCATGTTCACCTCGATCGAGGGGGACTGGGACGAGGTGATGGACGTCGTCAAGCGTGCCGTCGCCGCCGTGGAGGCGCGGGCGCCGCGGGTGTCCCTCGTCCTCAAGGCGGACATCCGGCCCGGCGTGACGGACGGTCTGACGTCCAAGGTGGAGACCGTCGAGCGGCATCTCGCCGACTGACGTCCCGTACCCGTGAACCCCGGCCCGCGCGGGCCGGGGTTTTCTTGTGCCTCGTGATTGAGCGACCGCTCAAAAGGGTGTACCTTCCTGTCCCGAGTGTTTGAGCGATCGCTCAAACAACGAGCTCACCTGGGGGAATCAATGGGGCTCTACATCGAGGCCCGCATCCGCGCCGATCTCGACGACCTCTGGACCCGTACGCAGGACCCGTCCCAGCACCAGCGCTGGGACCTCCGCTTCACCCGGATCCACTACCTCCCGCGCGCCGAGGGCGAGCCGCAGCGCTTCCGGTACGCCACGCGCGTGCTGCCCGGTCTCACCGTCGCCGGCACCGGCGTCTCCGCCGGTGAGCGCGAACGCCCCGACGGCACCCGCACCTCCGCTCTGCGGTTCTCCTCCCCGCACCCGCTCTCGCTGCTCGCGGAGGGCAGCGGCTACTGGCGCTACATACCGGACTCCGAGGGCGTCACCTTCCTCACCGGCTACGACTACCGCCCGCGCTGGGGCCGCCTGGGCAAGGTCGCCGACCGGCTGCTCTTCCGCCCCCTGATCGGCTGGGCGACGGCCTGGTCCTTCGACCGGCTGCGCCTGTGGCTGGAGCGCGGGATCACCCCTGAGCGGGCGCTGCGCAACTGGCTGGCCGAACTCCTCGTACGCGCCCTCGTCGTCACCGTCGGCTGCACCGGCCTAGGACAGGAACGATTCCTCCGGCTCTTCGGCCCCCTGGCCGCGTCCCTGGCGTACGTATGGCCGCTGCTGCTCGCCGTCGCGATCTCGCTGGCCCTGTTCATGTCACCGCTGCCCGGCACTCCCGCGGCCCGCCGCTGTCTGCGTCAACCGCCCGCACGCGTGCGTGCCCCCCGTGTCCTGCGCACCCTGGAGACCCCGCGATGACCTCGATGTTCCGCACGGTGATGGCCGCCGACTTCGACCGCCTCCACCCGCAACTCCGGCGCCGCTTCTCGGTCGGCCTGGCGAGCGGTGAGGCCTGCACCGGCCGGGGCGTGATGGACCGCGTCTGGCACGGCGGGGCCTTCGTGAAGCCGTTCCTCGCGCTCGGTGCGACCCGCAACATCCTGGTGCCCCGACCCGGCCGGCACGTCCCCTTCGTCATCGAGAACGTCCCCTACGTGGACACCTACGGCCGTGAGACGGTGAGCTTCGTGCGCACCTTCCACCTGCCGGGACGCCCCCGCCGCTTCGACGCCCAGATGGTGCTGAGCCCGAAGGGCGACCGCATCCTCGACTACCTCGGCACCCACCAGCACCTCGCCAGCGAGCTCCACTTCCACGCCGAGCCCGACGGCTCGCTCCTGATCCGCTCCGGGGAACACCGGTTCCGGGAGGGCGTCGTGGACGTGCGGGTGCCCGAGCTGATCGGCGCCACGGCGGAGGTCAGGGAGTCGTACGACGACGAGGCGGGCCGCTTCCGTATCCGCGTCCAGGTAGTCAACCGCCGCTTCGGCCCGCTCTTCGGCTACGAGGGCTCCTTCCAGGCGACCTACACCGACGTGGCGTCCCACGGGGTCCGCCCTGGCCTGCGCCCCGTGCGTGAGGAGGCGCGCGCGTGAGCCCGGAGAGCGCGAAGGCCCTGGAGACCAAGACCAAACTCCTCGAAGGCGCCCTGCGGACCCTCACCGAGCAGGGCATCGCCAAGACGTCCGCCCGCACGGTCGCCGCGGCCGCGGGGGTCAACCAGGCCCTGGTCTTCTACCACTTCGGCTCGGTCGACGAACTCCTCGCGGCCGCCTGCCACTACGGTGCGGAGCGCACCGTGGCCCGCTACCGCGAGCGTCTCGCCGCGGTGACCTCGCTGTCGGAACTCCTGGTGGTGGGACGGCAGGTCCACGAGGAGGAGCGGGCGGGGGGCCACGTCGCCCTCCTCGGCCAACTCCTGGCCGGCGCCCAGACCCACGCGACCCTCGGCCCGGCCACGGCGGCCGGCCTGCGGCTGTGGATCACCGAGATCGAGCACGTCCTCACCCGCCTCCTCGCGGCGACGCCTTTCGGCGAGTTCACCGACCCCGCGGGGCTGGCCCGGGCCGTAGCGGCGTCCTTCGTGGGCATCGAGCTGTACGAGGGGGTCGACGCCCCTGGCGCCACGGCCGCGCTGGACGCCCTGGAGCAACTGGGCGCGCTGGTCGCTGCGCTGGAGGCGTTGGGGCCGGTGGCTCAGCGCGCGGTCCGCCACCACCTCCGCAGGACGAGCCAGCGGTAGGGGGCCTACGGGGGTGCCGGGTGCGGTTGCATGGCGGCTTGCGGTCCGTCGTGGCTGGTCGCGCAGTTCCCCGCGCCCCCGCTGCGCTGGGCTTGGGCCGGGCGCCTACGAAGGTGCCGGGTTCGGTTGTTCGGCGAGTGCGGCCCGGTGGGGGCTGGTCGCGCAGTTCCCCGCGCCCCTAGGGAGTTGCAGTCCACCTGCGCCACGACGAGCCGTTGGCCGCCGCGCCCGCCCCATCGAACCGTTCGCCGCGTACGGCGCGAAGGGGACGGGGTGGGGGGTGTCCGCCCGCAGCGGCCGGCGTCCGGAGCCGAGAACTGATCGAGGGACCGAGCCGCCGGACCGAGGACGGATACCCCCCACCCCGGCACCGACCCACCCACCGGGCGAAACACGCTACGCACGCCCCCACCGAAGCCGAGCGGGCCGCCGCAGGCCTCCAGGGGCGCGGGGAACTGCGCAAAACGCCCGCCCCCACCGAACCCGCAGACAAAGACCCGCCCCCGCCCGATAGGCGAGACGGTGCTGACCACGATGTGACCGGCCGGTAAGGTCGATGCCGTGCCGAAGCCGCTCAGTCTTCCCTTCGACCCCATCGCCCGCGCCGACGAACTCTGGAAGCAGCGCTGGGGAAACGTGCCGTCCATGGTCGCGATCACCTCGATCATGCGCGCGCAGCAGATCCTGCTCGGCGAGGTCGACGCGGTGGTCAAGCCGTACGGGCTGACGTTCGCACGGTACGAGGCGCTGGTGCTGCTCAACTTCGCCAAGGCGGGCGAACTGCCGATGTCGAAGATCGGTGAGCGCCTCATGGTCCACCCCACCTCGGTCACCAACACCGTGGACCGCCTGGTCAGGTCCGGCCTGGTCGACAAGCGTCCCAACCCCAACGACGGCCGCGGCACCCTCGCCTCCATCACGGACAAGGGCCGCGAGGTCGTCGAGGCCGCCACCCGCGACCTCATGGCGATGGACTTCGGCCTCGGCGTCTACGACGCGGAGGAATGCGCGGAGATCTTCGCGATGCTGCGCCCGCTGAGGGTGTCGGCGGGGGACTTCGACGAGGTATGACACGAGCAGTGGCACGCGGAGCGGCACGAGGCTGACCCGCAGGAAGATCGCCCGGAACGCGTGGTTACGCTCGTAGGCATGAAAAAGAGCGTGCTGACCCGCTACCGCGTCATGGCCTACGTCACCGGCGTGCTGCTGGTCCTGCTGACCCTCGGCGTGATCGCGAAGTACCTGCTCGAGATCGACGGCGCCGACAGCTTCACGACGGTCGTCGGTATCGCGCACGGCTGGCTGTACGTGGTCTACCTGGTCTTCGCCTTCGACCTGGGCTCCAAGGCGAAGTGGCCGGTCGCCAAGCAGCTGTGGGTCCTGCTCGCCGGCACCGTCCCCACCGCCGCGTTCTTCGTGGAGCGGAAGATCAGCCACGAGCTGGAGGGCACCTTCGCGGACACCGCCCCCACCCCCGTCAAGGCGTAACCCCACCGCCGTACGGCACCCGGACGGTACCCGTGCGGCGGTCGCCCAGCGGCATTTACTAGGACATCCTAGTAAACTGCCAGAGCATGGACGCTGACGCCATCGAAGACGGCCGGCGACGCTGGCAGGCTCGGTACGACTCCTCGCGGAAGCGGGAGGGGGAGTTCAGCACGCTGTCCGGGGAGCCCTTGGAGGCCGTGTACGGGCCGCGGCCGGGGGACGTGTACGCCGGGTTCGAGCGGATCGGGTGGCCGGGGGAGTACCCGTACACGCGCGGACTGTACGCGACCGGCTACCGGGGGCGGACCTGGACGATCCGGCAGTTCGCCGGGTTCGGGAACGCCGGGCAGACCAACGAGCGGTACCGGAAGATCCTTGCAGCGGGAGGCGGCGGGCTCTCCGTAGCCTTCGACATGCCGACCCTCATGGGCCGCGACTCCGACGACCCCCGCTCGCTCGGCGAGGTCGGTCACTGCGGGGTGGCGGTCGACTCCGCCGCCGACATGGAGGTCCTGTTCCGGGGCATCCCGCTCGGGGACGTGACCACGTCCATGACCATCAGCGGGCCCGCCGTCCCCGTCTTCTGCATGTACCTCGTCGCCGCCGAACGCCAGGGCGTCGACCCCGCCGTCCTCGACGGCACCCTCCAGACCGACATCTTCAAGGAGTACATCGCGCAGAAGGAGTGGCTCTTCCCGCCCGAGCCGCACCTGCGCCTCATCGGCGACCTGATGGAGTACTGCGCGTCCCGTATCCCCGCCTACAAACCGCTGTCCGTCTCCGGGTACCACATCCGGGAGGCCGGCTCGACGGCCGCGCAGGAGCTGGCGTACACGCTGGCGGACGGCTTCGGGTACGTCGAGCTGGGGCTCTCGCGCGGCCTGGACGTCGACGTCTTCGCACCCGGCCTCTCCTTCTTCTTCGACGCGCACGTCGACTTCTTCGAGGAGATCGCCAAGTTCCGTGCCGCACGGCGCATTTGGGCCCGCTGGATGCGGGACGTGTACGGCGCCCGGTCCGACCGGGCCCAGTGGCTGCGCTTCCACACCCAGACCGCCGGGGTCTCGCTGACCGCCCAGCAGCCGTACAACAACGTCGTCCGTACGGCGGTGGAGGCGCTGGCGGCCGTCCTGGGCGGCACCAACTCGCTGCACACCAACGCCCTGGACGAGACGCTCGCCCTTCCCTCCGAGCAGGCCGCGGAGATCGCGTTGCGCACCCAGCAGGTGCTCATGGAGGAGACCGGGGTGGCCAATGTGGCCGATCCGCTGGGCGGTTCGTGGTTCGTCGAGCAGCTGACGGACCGGATCGAGACGGACGCCGAGAAGATCTTCGAGCAGATCAGGGAGCGTGGACTCAGGGCGCACCCCGACGGCCGGCACCCCGTCGGGCCCCTCACCTCCGGGATCCTGCGGGGCATCGACGACGGCTGGTTCACCGGCGAGATCGCGGAGGCCGCCTTCCGTCACCAACAGGCCCTGGAGAAGGGCGAGAAGAAGGTCGTGGGCGTGAACGTCCACCACGGCTCGGTCACCGGCGACCTGGAGATCCTGCGGGTGAGTCACGAGGTGGAGCGGGAGCAGGTGCGAGCCCTCGCGGGGCGGAGGGCGGGGCGGGACGAGGGAACTGTCAGAACTGCCCTGGACGGCATGCTCGTTGCCGCCCGCGACGGGACCGGCATGATCGAGCCCATGCTGGACGCCGTACGCGCGGAGGCGACCCTGGGGGAGATCTGCGGGCTGTTGCGGGAGGAGTGGGGCGTGTACACGGAGCCGCCCGGGTTCTGAGCGACCCACACAGTCGCGACCTGGCCCGATGCGACGTACGTCGTCGCGACCCACCCTGCTGCGACGTACATCGTCGCGACCCACCCCGATGCGGCCTACCCCGGCGGCGTCCCCGCCAGGCCCGTCAGCAGGACCCGCGTGAAGCCGTGCACCCATGCCTCGTCCGCCGGTTCCGCGCTGACCAGCGTGCGGTGGACCACCGCACCCGCGACCATGTCGAAGATCAGGTCGACCGTGCGGGCCGCCTCCTCGGGGTCCGCCTCCGGAGGCAGCTCACCGCGGGCCTGGGCGCGTTCGCGGCCCTCCAGGACCAGGCGTTTCTGGCGGTCGACGATCGACGAGCGGATGCGTTCGCGCAGCGCGTCGTCGCGGCAGGACTCCGCCACCACCGCCATCAGCCCGTTCCTGGCCTCCGGCCGTGCCAGGATCGCCGCGAACTGGAGGACCACGCCCTCGATGTCGTCGGCCAGGGTGCCGCGGTCGGGGAGCTGGAGTTCGTCGAAGAGTTCGGCCACCGCGTCGACGACGAGTTCGTTCTTGCCGGCCCAGCGGCGGTAGAGGGTGGTTTTCGCGACCCCCGCACGGGTAGCCACGTCTCCCAGCGTCAGCTTCGACCAGCCCAGCTCGACCAGCGCGTCGCGCGTCGCCGCCAGGATCGCGGTGTCCGCGGCGGCGCTGCGCGGGCGCCCGGCGGTGCGCGGGGCGGGGGTGCGGCTCTGCATCCCACGACCATAACGGGGGTTTCCCGTGGCGCAGTGAGGGAGATCACCGGGGTGGGGTACCGGGCGGGCACTCAGTGCCATTACGCTACGACTCGTAGCGAAAGCTGGCGACGGACGTGCGCGAGCGGACGCGAACGAGTGGAGGGCACGCACGGCGTGGGGTGGGGACCCGGCGCCGGAGCCGCCCCGCACGACCGGCTTTCACCATGCTTTTCACACACGCGCGTGGACGGGGGAGGATAGGCGCATGCAGCCACGGAACATGTCCATGAGCGGAGTCGTCGACCTCGCCGCGGTGAAGGCGGCCCAGGAGGCCAAGGCGAAGGCGGAGCAGGCGCGCGCCGAGGCGGCCCGGCAGGGCGGCGGCCCGGGTGCCGTCTCCCCGGCCGATCTCGTCATCGACGTCGACGAGGCGGGGTTCGAGCGCGATGTCCTCCAGCGGTCCACCGAGGTCCCGGTCGTCATCGACTTCTGGGCCGAGTGGTGCGAGCCCTGCAAGCAGCTGAGCCCGGTCCTCGAGCAGCTCGTCGTGGAGTACGGCGGACGCCTGCTCCTCGCCAAGATCGACGTCGACGCCAACCAGATGCTGATGCAGCAGTTCGGGGTGCAGGGCATCCCGGCCGTCTTCGCCGTCGTCGCCGGCCAGGCCCTGCCGCTCTTCCAGGGCGCGGCCGGCAAGGAGCAGATCCAGCAGACCCTGGACCAGCTGGTGCAGGTCGCCGAGCAGCGCTTCGGGCTCACCGGACTCACGGTGGACCCGGACGCCGTGCCCGGGGGCGGTGCCGGGGCCCAGCAGGCGGCCGCGGTGCCGGCGGGGCCGTACGACGCGCTCCTCGAGGCCGCCGTACAGGCCCTGGACGCGGGGGACTTCGGCGGTGCCGTCCAGGCCTACAAGAACGTGCTGAGCGACGACCCGGGCAACTCGGAGGCCAAACTGGGTCTCGCCCAGGCGGAGTTGCTCCAGCGAGTGCAGTCCCTGGATCCGCAGCGCACCCGTCAGGACGCGGCCGAGAAGCCGGGTGACGCGCAGGCGCAGATCGCCGCCGCCGACCTGGACCTGGTGGGCGGTCATGTGGAGGACGCCTTCGGACGGCTCATCGACACCGTGCGGCGCACGGCGGGTGACGAGCGGGACACCGTAAGGATTCGGCTACTTGAGCTCTTCGAGGTCGTCGGCGCCGACGACCCGCGGGTCTCGGCCGCGCGCCGGGCGCTGTCCCGCGCCCTGTTCTGAGGACGCGTCCGGGCGGGGCGCGAGCCCGGTTCTGACCAGTCGCTAAACACCCCGGCATGTGATGCCGGAGTGAAAGATTTGCCGTCAGGGTGTCGATGCGGCCGCACTTTGCCAAAACTTGGCAATTGCGGCCGCTGTTACTTCCAGTAAGTCAGAGGCGTTGAACTGTCGGTTTCTGTCCACCGATCAACTGCTTTGTCCTCCCCCTCTCTGACACCCAGAGTCGCCGACCGAGACCAGCGGGTCGTTGTTCGGTTATCCGGCCGTTACTACCGAGTAACGAAGCCCCTTGTGCGGGCGGCGAGAATGCACCACGATCGGCGACGCTCGGTCCTTTCCCGTACCCCGACAGCCGGTCGGGCCACGGGAGTCCCTGGGTCCCCACCGAGCAGAACCGGCGGCAGGTGCGCCGGTTCTTGGACAGGGGGGTCTTCGTCCACAGGGCGAAGCCTGTCCAGCAAGGTTGTGCGTGATGCGTGTCAGGCGCGACCAGTGGTTGTCGCTCGGGGGTGATCGCCGGTGATCGGTGCGCGGTTCGCGCCTCCGAAGGCAGGCGCTCTCCTTCCCGAGGACGTAGCACTTCTCCCATCCCTGCCCGGCTGAGCCGTCCTTTCGAGAGGGCAGTCAGGGCCAGGAGATGTACGTCCGAGAAGGAGGAAATATGGAGTCCCAGGTGCGTGGCGGGACCAGATGGAAGCGGTTCGCTGTGGTCATGGTGCCCAGCGTCGCCGCGGCCGCCGCGGTGGGCGTCGGGCTTGCGCAGGGTGCGCTCGCCGCGTCGTTCAGCGTGTCCGGCCAGCAGTTCAAGGTGTCGGCGGCTGAGCTGCACGGCACGGGCTTCGCTCAGTACGGCGGTATAGACACCGTCTACAAGCAGGTCGACGGCAAGGAAAAGACCCAGGTGCCGGTCGCGATCTCGTCGTTCGACGACGCGACCATCAGCAAGATGTGCCAGTCGGTCAAGACCACCATCCCCCTCATCAACAAGACGTTCTACCTGCGTCTTGACGCGGGTGGTGGCAAGACGCCGGTCGCGGCCCACAACCTGTACATCGATGTTGCCGACCTCCAGGCCAACGCGGAGTTCACCAACATCGACATCGGCGTCGCGGTCAAGGACAAGACCCGCGGTCCCGACGTGAAGGCCGGCGAGAACGTGCTGCCGGGCGGCTTCGCCCAGCAGGCGGAGAAGGCCGACCTCTACGACGTCAAGCAGACGGCCTGGGCGACCACGGCCGGCACGTTCAAGCTGAGCGGCCTGTCGATGAAGCTCGGCACGGACGCCGACATGGAGTGCTACTGACGGCTCCGGCACCGGGGTGTCCTGGGGGCGGCTGAGCCGTCCTCAGGGGGGCGGCGGAGCGTTCGCTCCTCCGCCCCCGCCCGGGCGACGGGTGCCGCGCGCACCCGTACAGACTCAGATCTTCCGGCTTCACACGCCCACGGCCGAGCCGGTACGAACTTCCACCGGACCCAGGGAGCTTTTTCCATGAGTGCCGAGACTCCGGTCCAGAGCGTCGGGACCTTCACCCGGCTGCGTCTGCGATTCCGCGCCTGGCGGGGCAACCGGCCGTTCTGGGCGGGCCTGTTCACCCTGCTCGGCGGGGTGCCGATCGCCTACTTCCCGTACGCCACGCTCAAGTTGGGCACCATGTCGATCGCCATGGCGACGACCGCGGGTGCCGGCTCCCTCATCATCGGCGTACTGCTGGTCACGCTGGGCCTGACGATGTGGTTCCAGCAGGCCACCCGTGTCTTCGCCGGTGTCGCCGCGATCGTCCTCGCCCTGGTGTCCCTGGTGGTCTCCAACATCGGCGGCTTCATCCTGGGCTTCCTGTTCGCCCTGCTCGGCGGCGCGCTCGCGGTCTCCTGGGCACCGGGAGTGCCGCCGCAGCCGCAGCCGCTGGGTGAGGGCGGCACGGAGGGCGGTGCGCCCCAGGCCGCCGACCCCGACACCGCGATCCTGCGTCCGGTGACCGAGGAGCCCACGCCGTACCAGCCGGAGACCGGCCACGAGGCGCCGTCGGACCGGACGCCCGAGAACGCGTGGGCCGGCGGCGAGGACGCGATCGGGGGGTCCCGTGTCGGCTGAGAACCTTCAGGGCGAGGGCTCCGCGGTCGCCGCGGAGGTCAGAACCGGGCCTCGGCACGCGGCGCCCAAGAAGCCGCTGTTCAACAGGTTCCACATGCCGGCCGGCAAGGCGATAGCCATGGCGGCCATGCCCACCGCCGTACTCATGGGCATCGGATTCACGCCGACCCTGGCCCTGGCCGACGACACACCGGCCGCGAAGAGCCTGACGGCGGACGAGTACAAGGACTGCATAGCGGCACTGGACGGCAGTGCCTCGCCGTCGGCGAGCGCCTCCCCGTCCACCGACACCCCCACCGCGACGCCCTCCCCGTCGGCCTCCGCCGGCTCGGGATCGGGCTCCGGTTCCGGCGGTTCCTCCTCGTCGGGTTCCGGTTCGGCTTCCGGCGACAAGGCCACGCCGACGCCGTCGCCGTCCGCCTCCGCGAGCAAGGCGGAGAGCAGCTCCTCCTCCAAGGACTCGGGCTCCGACGCCGTCACGCCGTCCCCCTCGCCCTCCGCGAGCGACGACGGCAACCTTCTGACGGACATCGGCGACGCGATCACCGGGATCTTCACCGGCGGCAAGACCTCGTCGGGTTCGTCGGGGAGCGAGCCGAGCGCCACCCCCACTCCGACGCCGACCCCGTCCGCCTCGCAGAGCGCCTCGGACCCGGTCAAGGAGACGACCGACAAGGTCACCGACACGGTCAAGGACACCGTGAAGGACACGACCGGCACGGCGTCCAAGGCGGCCGAGGACACCACGAAGACCGTCGAGGACACCGCCAAGGCCGCGGCCGCCGCGACAGCCACCCCGAGCCCCTCCGCGAGCTCCTCCACGGACCCGGAGAACTGCCCGGTCGCCACCGACGACGTGGGTGACACCGAGCCGGGCGTGACGGTGGCCGACAACGCCTGGACCCTGAAGGCCAGTTCGCTGACCCTCACGGGCGCCGACTACCAGGGCATCGTCAAGGTCAAGACCGCGAGCGGCAAGACCAAGAGGGTCTTGAAGTATGTGATCTCCGGCGGCACCGACATCGGCGACCTCCACCAGATCGTCACCGAGCGCGGCAAGACGTACCACGTGCAGGCCGGCAAGGGCACGCATTCCAAGATCACCGGCGGCAAGACGACGATGTACACCGAGAGCATCTCCGGCAACCTGCTGGGGCTGATCCCGATCACGTTCAGTCCCGACAGTCCTCCGCCGCTGAACATCCCGCTGATCTACTTCACCAACGTGACGGTCCAGCAGGCCGGGCAGTACGGCGGAACGCTGACCGTCCCCGGGATGCACCAGTACAGCGAGGGCTGACCCCTCCAACGATTCCCACGACCCTTCCGGGAGCCGCACAAGCCGAGGGCGCCCCCCTTTTCACAGGGGGGCGCCCTCGGTGTCGTACGGGGAGTGCTACTGCTGGGCGCCGCCGATGTGGTGCACGCGGAGCATGTTCGTCGTGCCCGGGACGCCGGGGGGCGAGCCGGCCGTGATGATGACGATCTCGCCCGGGTTGAAGCGGTTGATCTTGGCGATCTCCTGGTCGACCATGTCGACCATCTCGTCCGTGGTGTTCACGAAGGGCACCACGTGGGACTCGACGCCCCAGCTGAGCGCCAGCTGGTTGCGGGTGTTCTCGTCCGTCGTGAAGGCGATGATCGGCTGCTGGGCGCGGTAGCGCGACAGGCGGCGGGCGGTGTCGCCGGACTGCGTGAAGGCCACCAGGCCCCGGCCGCCGAGGAAGTCGGCGATCTCGCAGGCCGCGCGGGCCACCGAACCGCCCTGCGTGCGCGGCTTCTTGCCGGGGACCAGCGGCTGGAGGCCCTTGCTCAGCAGCTCCTCCTCGGCCGCGGCGACGATCTTCGACATCGTCTTGACGGTCTCGATCGGGTAGGCGCCGACCGAGGACTCCGCGGACAGCATGACGGCGTCCGCGCCGTCCAGGATCGCGTTGGCCACGTCGGAGGCCTCGGCGCGGGTCGGGCGGGAGTTGGTGATCATCGACTCCATCATCTGGGTCGCCACGATCACCGGCTTGGCGTTGCGGCGGCACAGCTCGATGAGGCGCTTCTGCACCATCGGGACCTTCTCGAGCGGGTACTCGACGGCCAGGTCACCGCGGGCCACCATGACGGCGTCGAACGCCATCACGACGCCCTCCATGTTGTCCACCGCCTGCGGCTTCTCCACCTTGGCGATGACGGGGACCCGGCGGCCCTCCTCGTCCATCACCTTGTGCACGTCGTCGACGTCCTTGGCGTCCCGCACGAAGGACAGCGCGACCATGTCGCAGCCCATGCGCAGCGCGAAGCGGAGGTCCTCGACGTCCTTCTCGCTCAGCGCGGGGACGTTGACCGCCGCGCCGGGCAGGTTGATGCCCTTGTGGTCGGAGACGACACCGCCCTCGATGACGATCGTCTTCACCCGGGGGCCCTCGACCGAGGTGACCTTCAGCTCGACGTTGCCGTCGTTGATGAGGATCTGGTCGCCCTTGGCGACGTCACCGGGCAGGCCCTTGTAGGTCGTGCCGCAGATCTGCTTGTCACCGGGCACGTCCTCGGTGGTGATGACGAACTCGTCACCGCGCTCCAGCTCGACCGGGCCCTCCGCGAAGGTCTCCAGGCGGATCTTCGGGCCCTGGAGGTCGGCGAGGACACCGATGGCCCGGCCGGTCTCCTTGGCGGCGGCACGGACGCGGTCGTACCGCCCCTGGTGCTCGGCGTGCGAGCCGTGGCTGAAGTTGAAACGGGCCACGTTCATGCCGGCTTCGATCAGCGAGACCAGCATCTCGTGGGAGTCGACCGCGGGGCCGAGAGTACAGACGATTTTCGAACGGCGCATGGGGCGATCCTATCGGTTTGTTTCGCAACGGAATATTCCGTCTGGCGGAAGAAACAAATGGGCGGGGCCGTGCTCAGTTGCGGTTACCGCTCAGTCGCTTTCTTCTCCGACCAGTGCGTAAGTCTGGGTCGCGATTTCCAGTTCTTCGTCGGTGGGCACCACGGCGACCTTCACCCGTGCGTCGGCGGGCGAGATCAGCCGCGGCTCGTCGCTTCGTACGGCGTTGAGTTCGCCGTCCACCGCCAGGCCCAGGGTCTCCAGGCCCGCCACGGCGGCCGCCCGTACCGGTGCCGCGTTCTCGCCGACCCCGGCGGTGAACGCGATCGCGTCCACCGTACCGAGTACCGCGTAATAGGCGCCGATGTACTTCTTCAGACGGTGAATGTAGATGTCGAAGGCGAGCGCGGCCCGCTCGTCACCCTCGTCGATCCGGCGCCGAATCTCCCGCATGTCGTTGTCACCGCACAGGCCGACCAGTCCGCTCTTCTTGTTGAGAAGAGTGTCGATTTCGTCGATGGACATTTTGCCAACGCGCGCCAAATGGAAGATGACGGCCGGGTCCATGTCCCCGGAGCGGGTGCCCATCACGAGTCCCTCCAGCGGCGTCAGCCCCATGGAGGTGTCCACGCACCGCCCGCCCCGCACCGCCGAGGCGGACGCGCCGTTGCCGAGGTGCAGCACGATCACGTTCACGTCCTCGGGCGCCCTGCCGAGCAGCTTCGCCGTCGCCCGGGACACGTACGCGTGCGAGGTGCCGTGGAAGCCGTAGCGCCGTACGCGGTGGGCGTCGGCTGTCGCCACGTCGATCGCGTAGCGCGCCGCCGACTCCGGCATCGTGGTGTGGAACGCGGTGTCGAAGACGGCGACCTGGGGCAGGTCCGGGCGCAGCGCCCGCGCGGTGCGGATGCCGGTGAGGTTGGCCGGGTTGTGCAGCGGCGCGACCGGGATGAGCCGCTCGATCTCGGCGAGCACCCTCTCGTCGATCACGGTCGGCTCGGTGAAGGTCCTGCCGCCGTGCACCACACGGTGGCCGATGGCGGCCAGCTCGGGGGAGTCCAGGCCGAGCCCGTCCTTGGCCAGTTCCGCCGCCACCGTCTTCAGGGCGGCCTCGTGATCGGCGATCGGCTCGGTCCGCTCACGGGAGGGCCCGCCCAGAGGGGTGTGCCTGAGCCGCGAGGAGCGCTCGCCGATGCGCTCGACGAGCCCGGTCGCGAGCCGGCTGCTGTCCCGCATGTCGAGCAGCTGGTACTTCACCGACGACGAGCCGGAGTTGAGGACGAGGACGCGGGTGGCGCTCACAGCTGGGATGCCTTCTCGTTGGGGTTCTGGGCCTGGATCGCCGTGATGGCGACGGTGTTGACGATGTCCGAGACCAGGGCGCCCCGGGACAGGTCGTTGACGGGCTTGCGCAGCCCCTGGAGCACCGGCCCGACCGCGATCGCGCCGGCCGACCGCTGCACGGCCTTGTAGGTGTTGTTGCCGGTGTTGAGGTCCGGGAAGATCAGCACCGTCGCCTGCCCGGCCACGTCCGACTCCGGCAGCTTGGTCTCCGCGACGGTCGGCTCCACCGCGGCGTCGTACTGGATCGGCCCCTCGATCCTGAGGTCGGGCCGGCGGGAGCGCACCAGCTCCGTGGCCTCGCGCACCTTGTCCACGTCGGCGCCGGACCCCGACGTACCGGTGGAGTACGACAGCATCGCGATCCGCGGGGTCACACCGAACTGCTCGGCGGTCGCCGCCGACTGGATGGCGATGTCGGCCAGCTGCTCGGCGTTCGGGTCGGGGTTCACGGCGCAGTCGCCGTACACCAGCACCTTGTCGGCGAGGCACATGAAGAAGACCGACGAGACGATGTCGGCGTCCGGCTTGGTCTTGATGATCTCGAAAGCCGGGCGGATGGTGGCCGCCGTGGAGTGCACGGAACCCGACACCATGCCGTCGGCGAGGCCCTCCTGGACCATCAGCGTGCCGAAGTAGTTCACGTCGGAGACGACGTCGTAGGCGAGCTCGACGGTGACGCCCTTGTGGGCCCGGAAGGCCGCGTACCGCTCGGCGAAGCGGTCGCGCAGTTCGCTGGTCGCCGGGTCGATCAACTGGCAGTCGCCCAGGTCGATGCCGAGGTCCGCGGCCTTCTTGCGGATCTGGTCGACCGGCCCGAGCAGGGTGAGGTCGCAGACCCCGCGGCGCAGCAGCACCTCGGCGGCGTGCAGGACGCGCGGTTCGGTGCCCTCGGGCAGCACGACCCTGCGCCTGTCGGAGCGGGCCGTCTCCAGGAGCTGGTGCTCGAACATCATCGGCGTGAGCCGGTCGCTGCTCGGTGCGGAGACCCGGCGGGCGAGGTCGGCGGTGTCGGCGTACCGCTCGAACAGGCCGAGCGCGGTCTCCGCCTTGCGGGGTGTGGCCGCGTTCAACTTGCCCTCCAGGGCGAAGAGTTCGGCGGCGGTGGGGAAACTGGTGCCCGCGACCGAGAGCACCGGGGTGCCGGGGGCCAGGCGCGCGGCGAGGGTGAGGACCTCGTCGCTCGGCACCTCGCCCAGGGTGAGCAGCACCCCGGCTATCGGCGGGGTGCCGGCACTGTGCGCGGCGAGCGAGCCCACCACCAGGTCCGCGCGGTCGCCCGGGGTGACCACCAGGCAGCCCGGGGTCAGGGCGTTCAGGAAGTTCGGCAGCATCGCGCCGCCGAAGACGAAGTCCAGCGCGTCCCGGGCGAGCCCGGAGTCGTCGCCCAGGATCACCCTCGCGCCGAGGGCCTGTCCGATCTGGGCGACGGTGGGTGCGGCGAGCGCGGGCTCGTCCGGGACGACGTAGCAGGGCACCGGGAGCCGGCCGGAGAGCCGCTCGGCGATCTCGTCCCGGTCCTCGCGGGCCACCCGGTTGGTGACCATGGCGAGCACGTCGCAGCCCAGCCCGTCGTAGGCCCGGTAGGCGTTGCGGGTCTCCGCGAGCACCGACTCCGCGGGCTGCTTGCGACCGCCCACGACCGGGATCACCGAGGCGCCGAACTCGTTGGCGAGCCGGGCGTTGAGGGAGAGCTCGTCCGGGAGCTGGGTGTCGGCGAAGTCGGTGCCGAGGACCAGGACGACGTCGTACTCGCGGGCCACCCGGTGGAAGCGGTCCACCAGGGTGGAGACCAGCTCGTCGGTGCCGCGCTCGGCCTGGAGCGCGGACGCCTCGTGGTAGTCGAGGCCGTAGACGGTGGCCGGGTCCTGGGAGAGCCGGTAGCGGGCGCGCAGCAGCTCGAAGAGCCGGTCGGGGCTGTGGTGCACCAGCGGCCGGAACACCCCCACCCGGTCGACCTGGCGGGTCAGCAGCTCCATGACCCCCAGCTCGACGACCTGGCGGCCGTCGCCGCGGTCGATCCCGGTCACGTACACGCTGCGGGTCACGCGTGATCTCCCTCTCTCGCACGGGCAGGACAACAGGACATGAAAATTGCCCACCGAGGTGAGCGGAAACCCTCTTGACAGTACCCCGGTCGACGGATAAGGCGCCCGTCAGTAGGGGATGCGACGGTGCTCCCGGGGACGTGAAAGAATCGGATCCGGCTCACCGGTGTCAACAGCGAGCAGGAGACACAGCACGATGCGTATCGGAGTTCTCACCGCAGGCGGCGACTGCCCCGGCCTGAACGCCGTGATCCGGTCGGTCGTGCACCGCGCGGTCGACCATTACGGCGACGAGGTCATCGGCTTCGAGGACGGCTACTCCGGCCTCCTGGACGGCCGCTACCGCGCCCTCGACCTGGACAGCGTCAGCGGCATCCTGGCCCGCGGCGGCACCATCCTCGGCTCCTCCCGGCTCGAGCGCGACCGGCTGCGCGAGGCGTGCGAGAGCGCCTCCGACATGATCCACCAGTTCGGCATCGACGCCCTGATCCCGATCGGCGGCGAGGGCACCCTGACCGCCGCGCGCATGCTGTACGACGCCGGTCTCCCGGTCGTCGGCGTGCCGAAGACGATCGACAACGACATCTCCTCCACCGACCGCACCTTCGGCTTCGACACCGCGGTCGGCGTCGCCACCGAGGCCATGGACCGCCTCAAGACCACCGCCGAGTCCCACCAGCGCGTGATGGTCGTCGAGGTCATGGGCCGGCACGCGGGCTGGATCGCCCTGGAGTCCGGCATGGCCGCCGGCGCCCACGGCATCTGCCTGCCCGAGCGCCCCTTCGACCCGGCCGACCTGGTCAAGATGGTCGAGGAGCGCTTCGCCCGCGGCAAGAAGTTCGCGGTCGTCTGCGTCGCCGAGGGCGCCCACCCCGCCGAGGGCACCATGGACTACGGCACCGGTGAGATCGACAAGTTCGGCCACGAGCGCTTCCAGGGCATCGGCACGGCGCTGGCGTACGAGCTGGAGCGCCGGCTCGGCAAGGAGGCCAAGCCGGTCATCCTCGGCCATGTGCAGCGCGGTGGCGTCCCGACCGCCTACGACCGCGTGCTCGCCACCCGCTTCGGCTGGTACGCGGTGGAGGCCGCGCACCGGGGCGAGTTCGGCCGGATGACCGCGCTCAAGGGCACCGACATCGTGATGGTGCCGCTCGCGGAGGCGGTCACCGAGCTGAAGACGGTCCCGAAGGACCGCATGGACGAGGCGGAGTCGGTCTTCTAGGCCCTTCGCGGCCCACCAGGGTCTTCGCGGGGGCTACGGCGGTCCCTCGACCGCGTCCCAGAAGCGCTCCACGATCTCGTCCAGGAACTCCTGGCCGGCCTCGCCGGAGCGCTCGCCGCCCCCGCCCCAGCTCAGGGTGGACACCATCTGTCCCTGGTACTGCCGGTGCAGTTCCTGGAGGGTGTCCTCCACCAGGCGCCGGTCCAGGGGCACGATCCTGGCGACCTGACGGACGTAGGCCTGCCAGCGGGTGCCGACCGCGCCGCGCAGGCACTCGGCGAGCCGCTTCTCACGCCCCGTGACGGCCACGAAGTCCGGCAGGGACAGCTCCAGCAGCTCGGCGAGGGCGGCGGACTGGCGGTCGGTGCCGCGCCACGCGTCCTGTTCCTCCATGCCCAGGTAGACGAGCAGTTCGAGCCCCACGGCACGGGCCACGTCCTCGGGGGCGATGCCGCGTGCGACGCGGTGCTCGCGCAGGGTCCGGGGGCGGCCGATGAGTTCGCCGGGGGAGCACCACAACACGCCCGCCAGAGCGGTGAGTTCCGGACTGGTGGGACTGACGGTCCCGCGCTCCCAGGCGGCGACGAGATCCGGCGTGACGTACGGCAGCCCGTACGAGACGCGCAGCCCGTAGGCCACGTGCTCGGGCCCCATGCCGAGGGCGACACGGAGTCTGCGGGCGGTGAGGTGGTCGAAGGGCGGTCCGGGCTGGCTGGGCAGGGCTGGGGGTCGGCGCACGGCCCACAAGCTAGGGAAGCCTACGGCCGGTGACTACGGGCTGTTCGGCCAGGAACACGGATTGTAGGAAGCTACGGTTTCGCGTGCGGGTTCGAGCTGTCCGAAGATCGGCTGCCGGTGGTGCGGGCGGGGTGGCGAGGAGGGCGCCGGGCGCCCGGGCGGGTGGCCGGAAAGAGATGTGATCTTCGGGTGCGCAGTGAATGGCAAGGTAGAGGGGCATATTCACGAGTGCTTGCGGGCGGCCGAAGTTCCGGCATCTCGTGACGGTCGACCCGCACGGAGCGCCGCAGGTCTCGCCCGTGTGGGCGGATCTAGAAAATGAGTACGCCATGGTCGACACCGCGATCGGGCGAGTGAGCGAGGAAAACGGGCGGCGCAATCCGAACGGTTCCTCTCCCGCCAAAGGGTGAGCCGGGTCTCACTGGCCCTTGACGTACCGGTACTGGAGCTCGGGCCGTCCGACCGTGCCGTACTGCGGGCTGCGGGCCGCCCGCCCCGCGTCGACCAGGTGCTCCAGGTAGCGGCGGGCCGTGATCCGGGAGATGCCGACCACCTCGGCCAGTCCGGTCGCCGTCAGCCCCTCCGCGCGGTCCCGCAGGGCGAGGGTCACCCGCTCCAGGGTGGGCGCGCTGAGCCCCTTGGGCAGGGCCGCGGGACCCGGTGCGCGCAGCGTGGCCAGCGCGCGGTCGACCTCGTCCTGACCGCTCGCCTCGCCGGCCGCCGCGTGGAACTCGGCGTAGCGGACGAGCCGGTCGCGCAGGGTGGCGAAGGTGAACGGCTTCAGCACGTACTGCACGACCCCGAGCGAGACGCCCTCCCTGACGACCGTCAGATCCCGGGCCGACGTCACCGCTATCACGTCCGCCTGATGCCCGGCCGCGCGCAGCTGCCGGGCCAGCTGGAGCCCGTGCCCGTCCGGCAGGTGCAGGTCGAGCAGGAGCAGGTCGACGGCCGTACGGTCCAGGAGCCGCCGGGCCTCCGCACCGGTGTGGGCCTTGCCGACGGCCGTGAACCCGGGCACGCGGTTGACGTACAGGACATGCGCGTCGGCGGCGACCGGGTCGTCCTCGACGACCAGGACACGGATGGCCTGCTGAGCGGTCACGCGTCACCTCCGGGGACCGTGGAGCTGCGGGGGAGGCTAGCGGTCGGGGGCGGCGGGCTGTCGTGGGGGGTGGCGGAGGGCGTTCCCAGGGGCAGTCGTACCTCGAACTCCGCGCCGCCCTCCGCCGCCTCCGACACCGTCAGGGCGCCCTTGCGGCGGGTCACCGCCTGGCGGACCAGGGCGAGGCCCAGGCCGCGGCCGCCCGGGCCGGCCGGCTTCGTCGAGAAGCCGCGCCGGAAGACCGCCTCGGCGTGGGCGGGGTCGACGCCCTCGCCGGTGTCCGAGACCCGCAGGACCAGCTCGGGCCCCTCCGCGTACGCCGTCACGGTCACCCGCGCCCGCACGCTCCCCTGCGCCGCGTCCACCGCGTTGTCGATGAGGTTGCCGAGGATCGTCACCAGGTCGCGGGCGGGGAGCGACGGCGGGAGCAGTCCGTCGTCGAGCCGGCTGTCCTCCGACACCACCAGCTCCACGCCCCGCTCGTTCGCCTGCGCGGTCTTGCCCAGCAGCAGCGCGGCCAGCACCGGCTCACCGACCGCCGCGACCACCTGGTCCGTCAGTGCCTGCGCCAGCTCCAGTTCGGCGGTCGCGAAGTCCACCGCCTGTTCCGAGCGGCCCAGTTCGATCAGCGAGACGACCGTGTGCAGCCGGTTCGCCGCCTCGTGCGCCTGCGAACGCAGCGCCTGCGTGAAACCGCGCTCCGAGTCCAACTCGCCCATCAGGGACTGGAGTTCGGTGACATCGCGCAGGGTGACCACGGTGCCGCGCTGCTCCCCGCCGGAGACCGGCGAGGTGTTGACGACGAGCACCCGGGACGCCGTCAGATGCACCTCGTCCACCCGCGGCTCGGACGCCAGCAGCGCCCCCGTCAGCGGCACCGGCAGCCCGAGGTCCGCCACCGAACGGCCCACCACGTCACCGACGCCGAGCAGCTCCCGCCCGCCGTCGTTGATCAGCGCGACACGGTACTGCCCGTCCAGCATCAGCAGCCCCTCCCGCACGGCGTGCAGGGCGGCCTGGTGGTAGTCGTGCATACGGCTGAGCTCGGTGGCGTTCATGCCGTGGGTGTGCCGGCGGAGGCGGGCGTTGACGACGTACGTGCCGACGGCGCCGAGCGCGAGCGCGCTGCCCGCGACGACGAGCAGGGCGGTCAGCTGGCCCTGCACCCGCTTGCTGATCTTCTCGACCTGGATGCCGGCGCTGACCAGGCCGATCACCCGATCCTTGTCGTCCTTGACCGGGGTGACGGCGCGCACGGAGTAGCCGAGGGTGCCCTTGTAGGTCTCGGTGAAGGTCTCGCCCTTGAGCGCGCGCTCGGTGTTGCCGAGGAAGTGCTTGCCTATCTGGTTCTTGTCGGGGTGCGTCCAGCGGATGCCCTGGGGACTCATGATCGTGACGAAGTCGACCTCGGTGTCGGCCATGACCCGCAGCGCGTAGGGCTGGAGTTCGGCCGTCGGATCCGGTGTGCCGATCGCCTCCCGCACCGACGGCGAGTCCGCGACCGCCCGTGCCACCACCCTGGCCTGATCCCGTGCCGCGTTCTCGGCCTGCCCCCGGTCGCTGACGTACGTGAACAGCGCGTATCCCGCCACGACCACGGCGATCAGCACGGCCTGCATGGCGAAGAGCTGAGCGGCCAGGCTGCGGGGTCTCGGTACGGCGGGGATGCGCATGTCGTCAGTCTGCCTCCCTGGCTGATTGTGAACTAAATGAACGGAAGGGTGACCACCCTCACAGGGCGCGACATAGTCACGGCATTCCTCTAAAAGCCCGGACGTGAGCCGCACGCCGGTCATGCCGACGACGACGTCAAGGAGGGCAGCCGTGGCCGCCAGCACCCCCGATACGGCACCCGCAGTCAAGAAGGACCGCACCCACTACCTGTACATCGCGGTGATCGTCGCGGTCGCCCTCGGTATCACCGTGGGTCTGGTCGCGCCCGACTTCGCGGTCGAGCTGAAGCCGATCGGCACCGGGTTCGTGAACCTGATCAAGATGATGATCTCGCCGATCATCTTCTGCACGATCGTGCTCGGCATCGGCTCGGTGCGGAAGGCCGCCAAGGTCGGCGCCGTCGGCGGTATCGCCCTCGGCTACTTCATGGTCATGTCGCTGGTCGCGCTGGGCATCGGCCTGGTCGTCGGCAACATCCTGGAGCCGGGCACCGGCCTCGCCGTCACCGACGCGGTCAAGAACGCCGGTCACGCCCAGGTCGACGCGGAGGCCAAGGACACCACCGAGTTCCTGCTCGGCATCATCCCGACGACGTTCGTCTCCGCCTTCACCGAGGGCGAGGTCCTCCAGACCCTGCTCATCGCGCTCCTGTGCGGCTTCGCGCTCCAGGCCATGGGCTCCGTGGGCCAGCCGATCCTGCGCGGTGTCGAGCACATCCAGCGGCTCGTCTTCCGGGTCCTCGCCATGGTGATGTGGGCCGCCCCGATCGGCGCCTTCGGCGCGATGGCCGCCGTGGTCGGCTCCGCCGGTGTCGACGCCCTGAAGAGCCTCGCCGTCCTGATGCTCGGCTTCTACGTCACATGTCTGCTCTTCGTCTTCATCGTGCTCGGCACGCTGCTGCGGCTCGTCGCCGGCCTGAACATCCTCACCCTCTTCAAGTACCTGAGCCGTGAGTTCCTGCTGATCCTGTCGACCTCCTCCTCCGAGTCCGCGCTGCCGCGGGTCATCGCGAAGATGGAGCACCTGGGCGTCAGCAAGCCGGTGGTCGGCATCACCATCCCGACCGGCTACTCCTTCAACCTCGACGGCACCATGATCTACATGACCATGGCCTCGCTGTTCGTCGCCGACGCCATGGGCACGCCGATGGCCGTCAGCGAGCAGATCCCGCTGCTGCTGTTCCTGTTCGTCGCCTCGAAGGGCGCCGCCGGTGTCACCGGCGCGGGTCTCGCGACCCTGGCGGGCGGTCTCCAGTCGCACAAGCCGGCCCTCGTGGACGGCATCGGCCTGATCGTCGGCATCGACCGCTTCATGAGCGAGGCGCGTGCCCTGACCAACTTCGCGGGCAACGCGGTCGCCACCGTCCTGATCGGCACCTGGACCAAGGAGATCGACCGCGAGCGGGTCGACCAGGTGCTCGCCGGTCACCTGCCCTTCGACGAGAAGACCCTCCTGGACCACGCCGAGGACGAGCCCGTGGCCGGGATCCCCGAGCAGGGCGGCGAGAAGGAGCTGGCCAAGGCCTGAGCGGCCCGCAGAGCAGGGTCGGGCCCGACCTGAACCCGGGCCCGGCTCACCCTCCCCGGGCGGTCGGATACTCCCCCGTTGTCCGGCCGCCCGGACCCACTCCGTACAGCAGGGTCAAGCGGGATCAAGCAGGATCGAGCCGGATCGAGCCGGGATCAGACGCTCAGTTTCGCCACCAGCGCGGTGGCCAGAGAGGCGGGCACGCCCGCCGCGGTCAGCATCGTGACCGCGGCGGAGCGGCCCGCCTCCTCCGCTGCCAGCAGACCGTTGTTGACCGCCTCCATGACCGCGAACAGCATCTGCTCATGGACGTGCGCCAGCGCCGGCGCGGGCAGCGGCGAGACGAAGACGCCCTCGTTCAGACCGCGCCGGAGCAGTTCGGTGCTCGCCGCGCGCACCGGCGCGAGCCGTTCCTGGATGCCCTGCACGGTGACGCTGCGCTGGGCGAGTGCGACCAGGATGCGGTAGCGGTCGGCGACCTCCCAGACCGCGAGCACGGAGCCCGCCAGGGCCTGCGCGAGATCCTCGGTGCCCTCGCGGCCCGCCGCGTGCGCGGCCGCCACCGCCGCCACGGCACCGTCGACGAGCGTGCCGACCAGCGTCTCCCGGTTCGGGAAGTGGCCGTACACCGTCCGTCGTACGACGCCCGCGGCGCGCGCGATCTGCTCCATGGACGCGTCGGGGTCGCGCAGCAGCTCGGTGAGCGCGACGTCGAGGATGCGGCGGCGGTTGGCGTCGGCGCGACTGGAGGGGCCCGTGGTCATGGCGGTCATTGTGCACGTACCGCAGCGGGCTTGCACAGTTCTGTGCATCGAGCGCACATTGCACGGTGTTGAGCAGGCGTACGGTGCCGGCGCCCGCTGACTCACCGAATTCTTACCCTGCGCCACTAGCGTGCCGTCCCCGGACGGCACGCTCTTGGTTTCGGAGGCACACGGGGGATGAAGATCGACTGGGACCGGCGAACCTGCGCCCGGCGCGGACACGTCACCTACGCGCCGGACGAACCCCGGCTGCGGGAGCGGCTGTACGCCGAGACCGCCCTCGGAGCGGCCTGGCGGTGTCTGCGCTGCGGCGACTTCGCCCTCGGCGAGCCGCACGGCTCCGGCCCCGCGGACCACGCGCCCCTCGTCCCGCGCGGCAAGGTGCTCAGGGACCTGTTCGTGCTGCGCTTCCTCGCCCTCGAACGGGCGGTGCGCGGGGTGTTCATCGTGCTGGCCGCGGTCGCGGTGTGGAAGTTCAGCAACAGCCAGGACGCGGTGCGCCGGCTCTTCGACGAGTACCTGGACGTCTTCCGGCCGGTGTTCCGGCACTTCCACTACGACCTCGACCACTCGCCGATCGTCGGCACGGTCCAGAAGACCTTCGGCTACCACCACGACACGCTCGTCCTGGTGGCGGTGCTGCTGCTCGCGTACGCCGTGATCGAACTCGTCGAGGCGGTCGGGCTCTGGTACGCCAAGCGCTGGGCGGAGTATCTGACGGTGGTCGCCACGGCCGCGTTCCTCCCCCTGGAGATCTACGAACTCACCGAGCACATCAGCTGGTTGAAGATCGCCACCCTGGTCCTGAACATCCTCGCCGTCCTCTACATCCTGCTCACCAAGCGCCTGTTCGGCCTGCGCGGCGGCCACCGTGCCTTCGAGGCGGAACGGCAGAGCGCGTCCCTGCTGGAGGTCGAGGAGGCGGCGAAGCCGGTCGCGGCCTAGGGAGAGGGCGGAGGAGACCTAGGAGGGCTCGGCCCATGGGTCGGTGATCTCCCGCAGCAGGGTCAGGGCCTCGCGCAGCTGTTTCATCCGACGGCTGCCGAGGTGTGCCTCCCACTCCTTCTCGACCTCCGCGACCACCGCGGCGGCGATCCGCTGGGCCGACGCGGCCTTCTCCGCCAGGCACACCAGCCGGGCCCGCTTGTCGGTCGGGTCCGGGACGCGGACGACATAGCCGGCCTTCTCCAGCTGGTCCACCAGGAAGCCCGCGGTCTGCTTGGTGATCTGGGCCTGCTCGGCGAGTTCCGTCAGCCGGGTGCCGTTCGGCCCGATGCGCTGCATGACCCGGGCCTGGGCGGGCGTGAAGTCGTCGAAACCGGCCTCCGCGAGCCTGGCGAAGATCCGGTTCTCCAGGGCCCGGTAGGGGAGGAACAGGAGCAGCCCCGTGTTGAGATCGCTCTCCGCCACCATGGTCGATGCTCCTCGCGCCGCTTGACACTGGTCAGAGTCTCTGACTACTTTGGTCAGAGAAGCTTACCACTTGAGTGGGTGATTCCCGTGGGTGCCGTATCGGACGCAGTGCTGGACACCGACGAGCTCTGGCGGATCGTCGACCAGGAGCGGGGGAGCCTGGCCGACCTGCTGGAGGGGCTCGGCCCCGAGGAGTGGGAGACACGGACGCGCTGCGGGGACTGGCGGGTGCGGGAGGTCGCCGCGCACCTCACGATCGCGGCGCGTTTCTCCTACGGCCAGGTCGTGCGGGAGATGGTCCGGGCCCGGGGCGACTGGAACCGGATGATCCACGACTCGGCGGTGCGTGAGGCGTCGTTGCCGGTGGGCGAGATCGTCGCCAACCTGCGCTCGATCATCGGCTCCCGCCGCCTCGCGCCGACCACGTCACCCCACGAGCCCCTCCTCGACCTCCTCGTCCACGGCCAGGACATCGCCCTCGCGCTCGACCGCGACCGACCGGTCCCGCCGCGGGCCGCCCGGGACTCCGCCGAGAGGGTCTGGACCATGCGCTTCCCCCCGAGACCCTGGCCCCTGCCGAAGGCGCGCCTGGTGGCCACGGACATCGAGTGGATGCGGGGAGAGGGCGAGGAGGTACGCGGCCCGATCGCGGCCCTGCTCCTGCTCCTCACCGGCCGCCCGCAGGCGGCAGCCGAGTGGGCCGACCGCACCGGGGAGCCGTGGACGGGGGTCACGACTCCCCGGTGACGTGGTGCTCCGCGGGTTTGGCGGCGGCGACGAGAAGGGCCACGTCGGCGTCGCGAGGTGGGCTGGAGCATCCGGGCGAGCGAGCAGGTGGGCCGACCGCGTCGATGTGCTCTCCGGAACACGACCGCCGACCCCCTCGGACTCGCCGTCCAGCGCCCGGCCCGCGTGGACCTGGCCGTCGAGGTCCCGCTGCCGAACCCTGGGGGCCGCGCCCGCCTCCTCGGCCTGTACGGCCGACTGCTCGGCGTGCGCTGCGTGCCCCGGGCATGACGCCCCGCCGCTGGATACCCGGCATGCCCCGGGCCGCCACGCCCCCCCCGCGCTGACGCCCGCCACGCCTCATGCGTCCTTCCCCAGCGTCTCCGCCACGGCCTTCGGCAGCCAGCGGCGTGCGTCGTCGAAGGTGAAACCGAGGCGGGTGGCGCGGGAGTTGTCCATGCCGTAGGCGCGGGTGAAGGAGAACGGGGACGTCTCGCCCACCTCGACCTCCTGGAGGACCGTCCTGCCCTCGGGGAGGTGTGCGGCCACCGCCTCGCACAGCTCCTCCGTGTCCAGCAACCCGTGCGAGGCCGCGTTCACCGGACCGGTGAAGTCCGCACCCACCGTCCAGGCCAGGAAGTCGGCGATCTCCTCGACGTGGATGTAGGTGGCGGGCTGGTTGTCGACGGGCACGGCGACGGGAGCGCCGGTGCGGATACGGTCGGCGTAGTGGGCGAGCCGCCCGGTGAAGTCGTCGTCGCCGCCCAGGACGTGGGCCACGCGGACGGCCGTGAAGGGAAATGCGGGGTCCACCGAGAACACCGCTTCGGCCTGGCGCTTTCCCTCGCCGTAATGCGACTCCAGGAAATCGGGGTCGTGCCAGGGAAGGCCGAGATCCACCGGCACGTTCCGCGGGACGACGGCGTCCTCCCGCACCAGGGCGATGGAGTCCTCGTACTCGTACACCTCCACCGTCGAGGTCATCACATAGCGGCGGGTGCGCCCGGCGAAGACCCGGCGGGCGACGGCCGCCTGACGCGGGGTGTAGCAGACCTGGTCGACGACCACGTCGAAGGTGCGGGAGCCCAGGGCGCTGTTCAAGGAGGCTTCGTCGTCGCGGTCGGCCACCAGATGGACCGTCCCCGAAGGGGGCGCGGCCGAACCCCGGTTGAGGACCGTGACCCGGTCGCCGGCGGCCAGCAGCCTCGCGATCAGCCGCTTGCCGAAATAGCGGCTGCCGCCGATGACCAGTACCTCTCGTGCGGTTTCCATGACCATAATTCTCCCGGCGGATCAGGAAGCAATGAAGGGGGAACTATGGGAGTTCAGGCGGCAGCGCCGAAAGAACAACGGCATATGAGACCTGCCGCCGTCGAAACCTCAGTCGGCTTCGACGGGGTCGACCGTCAGATCCTGGAGCTCCTCCAGACCGACGGCCGGATCAAGCTCAGCGAGCTGGGTCGCCGGGTACGTCTGAGCCCGGCGGCAGTCACCGAGCGGGTACGGCGGCTGGAGGCGGCGGGGGTGATCAGCGGTTACGGCGCCCAGGTCGTGCCGGGCCGGCTCGGCTACGGCATCCAGGCGTTCGTCCGGGTCAGCCCGCACGGCGGCTACACCCTGAAGCACCCGAGGACCCTGGAGCTGATGGAGCGGCCGGAGATCACCGAGGTGCACCACGTCGTCGGCGAGGACTGCTGGATCCTCAAGGTCGCGGTCCGCGACACCGTGCACCTGGAGGAGGTCCTGGAGGTGGTCTCCCCGCTCGGCCGCACCACGACGTCGATCGTGCTGACCTCACCGGTGGAACGCAAACCGCTCTTGCCTTGACGTCGGCGTCAAGGGTTACGTTCACCGGTATGCGAATCGGCGAGCTGGCCGCACGGGCCGGGACCACCACGCGGACGCTGCGGTACTACGAGGCGCGGGGGCTGTTGCCCGGGCGGCGGGGCGAGAACGGGTACCGCACCTACGACGAGGCGGACCTCAAGCTGCTCCGGCAGATCCGGACGCTCCAGGACTTCGGGTTCGACCTGGAGGAGACCCGGCCGTTCCTGGAGTGTCTGCGGGCCGGGCACGAGGAGGGCGACACCTGTCCCGCGTCGATCGACGTCTACCGCCGCAAGCTGGACGAACTCGACTCCCTGATCGGGGAGTTGCAGGCGGTGCGGGCGAAGATCGGCGTACGGCTGGCCACGCTCGACGGTACGGATCCGATGTGCGAACTGGGAGGGCGGGACCTGTGATCAGGGCAGCCGGAGTGACCGAGGTGACGGACGCGGACTTCGAGACGGAGGTGATCGGCTCGCGGCTGCCGGTGCTGGTGGAGTTCACCGCCGACTGGTGCCCGCCGTGCCGGCAGATGGGGCCGGTGCTCACGGCCCTCGCCGCGGAGGAGAGCGAGCGTTTCCGGGTGGTGCAGCTGGACGTCGACACCAACCCGCTGACCACCAACGCCTACAAGGTGCTGTCGATGCCGACGTTCATGCTGTTCCGGGACGGGGAGCCGGTGCGCTCGATGGTCGGGGCGCGGCCCAAGCGGCGGCTCCTGGAGGAACTCGCGGACGCGCTGTGACCTGAGGCAATACATAAGAAATCCCCCGAGCAATTGTGCTCGGGGGATTTCTTTTGCTATATTCAATGATTCGCGACTTCAGGGCAATTGAGGTCGCAAAGAAGCTCAGTGAGCACAGTATATCCGGGCGGGAGTGGAATTGTCAAACACCGGTTTGCCAGACCATGAAATCAAGCGCGAACAGGAATTCATCGACGGCCTGTACGCGCGCGTGGACGCCCTGCGTGGCGACACCGAGACGTCGGTCACCGACGCGCTCGCCCAGGGCAACACCCCGATGCAGGCCCGCCTCGAACGGGACATCCTGGTCGCCGAACGCTCCGGACTGCTCGCCGCCCTGAACGCGGTCGACGGCTCGCTCTGCTTCGGCCGCATCGACCTCACCTCGGGCGTCACCCACCACATCGGCCGGATCGGCCTGCGCACCGACGACGCCGAGCGCACCCCGATCCTCATCGACTGGCGGGCCGAGGTCGCCCGCCCCTTCTACCTGGCCACCGGCCACACCCCGATGGGCCTGCGCCGCCGCCGGCACATCGGCACCGACGGCCGCCGCGTCACCGACCTGCACGACGAGATCCTCGACCTCGGCGACCAGGAACGCACCGGCCACGAGGACCCCACCGGCGACGCCGTCCTGCTCGCCGCGCTGAACTCCGCGCGCACCGGCCGCATGAGCGACATCGTGCAGACCATCCAGGCCGAACAGGACGAGATCATCCGCGCACCGCACCGCGGCGTGCTGGTGGTGGAAGGCGGCCCCGGCACCGGCAAGACCGCGGTGGCCCTGCACCGGGCCGCCTATCTCCTGTACGAACACCGCGAGTTGCTCGCCAAGCGGGCCGTGCTGATCGTCGGCCCCAACCCCGCCTTCCTCGGCTACATCGGCGAGGTGCTGCCCTCCCTCGGCGAGACCGGCGTGCTGCTCGCCACGATCGGCGAGCTCTTCCCCGGAGTGAAGGCGACCGCCACCGACAGCCGGGCGGCGGCCGCGGTGAAGGGGCGGGCCGCCATGGCGGACGTCCTCGCCGACGCCGTACGCGACTGGCAGGCGCTGCCCGACCCGGTGATCGCGATCGAGCACGACCGGGAGATCCTGATGCTCGACGACGGCCTGGTCAAGGTCGCCCGCGAGAAGACCCGGGCCGCCCGGCTGCCGCACAACGTGGCCCGGGAGCACTTCGAGGGCCACATCCTCAACACGCTCACCGAGCTGTACGCCGAGCGGGTCGGCACCGACCCCTACGACGGCAGCAGCCTCCTCGACCCGGCCGACATCACCCAGATCCGCGACGAGATCGCCGAGAACCCCGAAGTGTGGGCCGCCATCGACCAGTTGTGGCCGCGGCTGACCCCGCAGCGGCTGGTCGCGGATTTCCTCGCCGACCCGGTCGGCTACCTCCCCGACGAGGACGCGGCCGCGATCCGCCGCCCGGTGACCCGGGGCTGGACCGTCGCGGACGTGCCCCTGCTCGACGAGGCCGCCGAACTCCTCGGCGTCGACGAGCGGGTGGCGCGGGCGCTGGCCGAACGCGAGCGCGAGACGCAGATCGCGTACGCGCAGGGCGTGCTCGACGTGTCGTACGCCTCGCGGACCTACGAGTTCGAGGACATCGACGACGAGGAATCCGAGGTCCTGTCCGCCCACGACATCATCGACGCGGAGCGCTTCGCCGAGCGGCAGGAGGAGGACGACCACCGCAGCGCCGCCGAACGCGCGGCGGCCGACCGCACCTGGGCCTTCGGGCACATCATCGTCGACGAGGCGCAGGAGCTGTCCCCGATGGCCTGGCGGCTGCTCATGCGGCGCAGCCCGACCCGCTCCATGACCCTGGTCGGCGACCCGGCGCAGACCGCGGAGGCGGCGGGCGTGGGCTCCTGGCAGGAGATCCTCCAGCCGTACGTCGAGGACCGCTGGGAGCACACCCGCCTCGGCGTCAACTACCGCACCCCCGCCGAGATCATGGAACTCGCGGCGGCCGTCGTACGCGCCGAGAACCCGGACTTCGAACCCCCGAGTTCGGTCCGTTCCACCGGTGTACGGCCCTGGGTGCGCGCCACCGACGACCTGCCCGGCGCGGTCGCCGAGGCCGTGCAGGAGCTGACCCCGGCCGAGGGGCGGCTCGCGGTCATCGCCCCGCGCCATCTGCACCGCAGGCTCGCGGCCCGCCTCGACGGGGTGACCGCCGGCGCGGAACCGGACCTGACCCGGACCGTCGTCCTCCTCGACCCCCGGCAGTCCAAGGGACTCGAGTTCGACTCGGTGCTCGTGGTCGAACCCGCGCTGTACGGCACGAGCGACCTCTACGTCGCCCTGACCCGGGCGACCCAGCGACTGGGCGTCCTGCACACGGGCCGGCTGCCGAAGGCGCTGGTCACCACCTGAGGATCAGTCATCACCAAGACGTAACAGTTCACGCCGGAGTGACTGCCCGTGCACGGTCGGTGCGGTAAGCGTGTGCACATGGAAGCCCATGCCCACGCGACCCCGCCGGCCGACGGCCCCACCCTCGCGTCGCTGCCCGTCGAACCGCTGCTCACCGCCGAGTTCGACGTCGACCCGGGCGCCGTCTACGAGCGGCTGCGCGGCACCTACGGGCCGGTCGCCCCGGTCTCCCTGGCGGGGGTGCCGGTGTGGCTGGTGCTCGGCTACACCGAGGTCACCGAGGTGCTGCGCAACGAGAGCCTGTGGCGGCGGGACGTACGGTACTGGCGCGCCCGGGCGGAGGGCCGGCTGCCGCGGGACTGGCCGTTGCTGGCCGGTTACGAGGTACGGCAGACGATGTTCATGGACGACGAGGAGCATCTGGCGTCCCGGCGCACCCACCACTCGGCGCTCACCCCCTTCCAGGACCCGCGCAGCCCGGAAGGGTGGGAGGTACGGGCCGCGGTCGCCCGGTACGCCGACGAGCTGGTCGGCATGCTGGCCGCCGAGTCCGGGTCCGTGGGCTTCGCGGATCTCGGGGCGCAGTACACCCGGCCGCTGCTGCTGATGGTGACGACCAAGCTGTTCGGCTGTCCTGTCGAGCTGGGCGACGAACTGGTCATGGACCTGTGGCGGATGCTCGACGGGGGAGCGGACTCCGGTCCCGCCACGGCCCGGGCGCTGGCCGCGTTCACCCGGCTCGCCGCGCACCGGCGGGCCCGGCCGGGGGACGACCTCACCTCCTACCTGCTGCTCGCGGACCCCGGGCTGAGCGACGAGCAGCTCGGGCGGGAGCTGTTCATGAACGCCGTGTACCTGAACGACATCACCGGGAACATGGTCCTCAACACGCTGCTGGAGGTGTTGCGCGGGAACACCACGGTCCGGCGCAGCCTCTCGGCCGGACAGCTCGGCGAGACGGTCAACCGGGCGGCGCTGGTGAACCCTCCGGTGGCCAACATGTGCTTCCGGTTCGCGGCGCGGGACGTGCGGCTGGGCAAGGTGTGGGTGCGGGCGGGCGACGCGGTGTCCCCGTCCGCGGCGGCGGCGCACCAGGAGCTGCTGGCGCTGAGCTCCTCCCACCTGGTGGGGGCGACGGTGTCCACCCGGGCACACCTCGGCTGGGGCGCCGGACCGCACCAATGCCCCAGCGCCGCACGTGAGTTGGGCGGCATGATCGTCTCGACGGCGGTCGGCCGGTTCCTCGACCACTTCACCCGCGCGGAACTCACCCTGCCACCGGACCAGTTGCCCTGGCGGTCGGGTCCGGTGGTGCGCGGGCTGAGGCTGCTGCCGGTCCGCTACGAGCTCGGGCCGGGGGCCGTCGCACGGCGAACGGCCCCCATGCGGCCGCAGCACCGAGCGCCCGGGTCCGGCGGCGAGGCCGACGGCCGGGCCGGTGGTCTGCTGGCGGCCCTGCGCAAGTTCATGTTCGGCGGCCGCTGACGACTCTCGTTCCCCTCGGCGGCCGCTGACGACTCTCGTTCCCCACGGCGGCCGCTGAGGGGTTCCGTCCCCCCGCGGCCGCCGCCGTCGAACCCGCGGACCGTCCCCTACGCCGGCCGCAGCCACACCGTCGCCAGCGGCGGCAGTGTGAGCTGGAGGCTGGCCGGGCGGCCGTGCCAGCCCTGCGGGTCCGGCTTCAGTACGTCCGGGTTGGTGACGTCGCTGCCGCCGTACTTCCCGGTGTCGGTGTTGAGGGACTCGACCCAGGCCGGGATGTCGTCGGGCGCGCCGAGGCGGTAGTCGGGGCGGGCCACCGGGGAGAGGTTGGAGACCGCGAGGAGCGGGGTGCCCTCCGCGTCGTACCGCAGGAACGCGAAGACGTTGTCCTCCGCGGCGTCGCCCACGATCCACTGGAAGCCCGAGGGGTCCGTGTCGCGCTGCCACAGGGCCGGGGTGTGGCGGTACACGATGTTCAGGTCCCGGACCAGGTCGCGGACACCGCGGTGGTCGGCCTCCGCCCCGTACGCCGGGTCCAGCAGCCACCAGTCCGGGCCGTGCGCCTCCGACCACTCCGCGCCCTGCGCGAACTCCTGCCCCATGAAGAGGAGTTGCTTGCCGGGATGGGCCCACATGAAGGCCAGGTAGGCGCGCAGGTTGGCCCGCTGCTGCCACCAGTCGCCGGGCATCTTCGACACCAACGACCGCTTGCCGTGCACCACTTCGTCGTGCGAGATCGGCAGCACGTAGTTCTCGCTGTACGCGTACACCATAGAGAACGTCATCTCGTGGTGGTGGTACTTGCGGTGCACCGGCTCATGGGCCATGTAGTCCAGCGAGTCGTGCATCCAGCCCATGTTCCACTTCAGACCGAAGCCCAGGCCCCCGAAGCCGCCGGGCCCCATGTGGTGCGTCGCGCGCGTCACGCCGTCCCAGGCGGTGGACTCCTCGGCGATGGTGACGACTCCCGGCACCCGCCGGTACACGGTCGCGTTCATCTCCTGGAGGAAGTCCACCGCGTCCAGGTTCTCCCGGCCGCCGTGCACGTTCGGCACCCACTGGCCCGGCTCGCGCGAGTAGTCGAGGTAGAGCATCGAGGCGACCGCGTCGACCCTGAGACCGTCGATGTGGAACTCCTCGCACCAGTAAATGGCGTTCGCCACGAGGAAGTTGCGCACCTCGCGGCGGCCGTAGTCGAACTCCAGCGTCCCCCAGTCGGGGTGCGCGGCCCGCAGCGGGTCCTCGTGCTCGTACAGGGTGCGGCCGTCGAACTCCGCGAGCGCCCAGTCGTCGCGCGGGAAGTGCGCGGGCACCCAGTCCATCAGTACGCCGATCCCCGCCTGGTGGAGCGCGTCGACCAGGTACTTGAAGTCGTCGGGGGTGCCGAGGCGGGCGGTGGGGGCGTAGAACCCGGTGACCTGGTAGCCCCAGGAGCCGCCGAAGGGGTGCTCGGCGACCGGCATCAGCTCGACGTGGGTGAAGCCGAGGTCCTTCACGTACGCGGGGAGCTGTTCCGCCAGTTGACGGTAGGTCAGCCCCGGTCGCCAGGAAGGGAGATGGATCTCGTAGACGGAGAACGGGGCCTCGTGCGCGGGGGCACCCTCGGCCCGCCGGGCCAGCCACTCCTCGTCCTGCCACTCGTGGTGCGAGGCGTGGATGATCGAGGAGGTGTTGGGCGGGACCTCGGTGCGGCGGGCCAGCGGGTCCGCGCGCAGGGTCTTCGAGCCGTCGGGCCGGGTGATCTCGAACTTGTACAGCTCGCCCTCGCCGACGCCGGGCACGAACAGCTCCCAGACACCGGTCGAGCCGAGCGAACGCATCGCGAACGCGGAGGGGTCCCAGAAGTTGAAGGTGCCGGCGACCCGGACTCCCCGGGCGTTCGGCGCCCACACCGTGAAGCGGGTGCCGGTGACGCCCTGGTGGGTCATCGGCTGCGCGCCGAGCGCCGTCCACAGCTCCTCGTGCCGGCCCTCGCCGATCAGATGCAGGTCGAGATCGCCGAGCGCGGGCAGGAACGCGTACGCGTCCGCGGTGTCCTGCACCGAGCCCTCGTACGTCACGAGCAGCCGGTAGTCAGGGACCTCCGTCAGCGGCAGGGCCCCGGAGAAGAACCCGTCGCCGTCGTCGTGCAGTTCGGCCCGCAGCTCCCCGGCGACGACGGTCACGGCCAGCGCGTACGGCCGGAACACCCGGAACGCCACCCCACCGGGCACGGGATGCGCCCCCAGCACGGAGTGCGGATCATGATGAGCCCCGGCCAGCAACCGCTCCCGATCCCCGACGTCCAGGACGGATGCCTCCGGCGGCGGGGCGGCGACCGGTCCGGCGGGTGCGGGGGTGGCGGCGACGGGCTGAGGGGGAGTGGGCTGGGTCGCGGAGGGTTCCGCGGCGGCGACGGGTTGCGCGGGGGGCTTGGCACCGGCTGTCTTCCGGGTCGCCGGCTTCCTGGCGGGAGCCGGTGTTGCGGCGGTGACCGGCTGTGTCGCGGGCTTGGCGCCGGCTGTCTTCCGGGTCGCCGGCTTCTTCGCGGGGGCCGGTGTGGTGGCGGTGGGTTCCGCGGGGGCGACCGGCTGCGCCGGGCCCTTCCCGGCCACCGTCTTCTGCGTCGCTGTCTTCCGGGCGGTCACCTTCTTGGCCGTGGTCTTCTCCGCCGTCGCCTTCTTCGCGGCGGCCTTCTTCCCGGCAGGCTTCTCCACGGGGGTCTCCTTGGCCAGCGCCTTCTTGGTGACGGTCTTCTCCGTACCGGCCTTCTTGGCTACGGCCTTCTCCGCACCGGCTTTCTTGGCCACGGCCTTTTCGGCCACGGGCTTCTCCGCGACGGCTTTCTTGGCAGCAACCTTTTTGGCCGCGACCTTCTTGGCTAGGGCCTTCTCCGCACCGGTCTTCTCCGCGCCGGCCTTCTTGGCCACGGCTTTCTTTGCACCGGCTTTCTTGGTGACGGCCTTCTCCGCAGCGGGCTTCCCGTCGGCCGTCCCCCCACCCGCGACCTTCTTCGCACCGACCTTTTTCGCGACCGCCTTCACCGCCTCGGCCCCGTCGGCGACCGCCTTCACCGCCCCGGCCGTATCGGCGACCACCTTCTCGGCAGCAGCCTTCACCGAACCCGTCCTGTCGGCACCGGACACCCCCGCACCGGACGTCCCACCGGCCTTCCCCGCCGGAGGCGTCTTCTTCTTCGCAGTCTTCTTCGGTTCCGAACCGCTGGGGGTGGGCGGAGTCACAGGAGGAGCCTCCTCGGCCGGGAAAGGTCGGTCAGGTCAGGTCGGTCGTCGCGTACCGCGCCACCGCGGCCATCGGCACCTGGAGCCAGTCCGGCCGGTGCCGTGCCTCGTAGACGACCTCGTAGATCGCCTTGTCGGTCTCGTACGCCCGCAGCAGCACCGGATCGGTCCGTGGGTCCACCCCGCTGACCTCGGCGTAGCCGGAACAGTACGCCGCCCGGCAGGCCTCGGCCCAGCCCGGCACCGGCAGGTCGGTCGAGTGCGCCGCGTAGTCGAAGGAGCGCAGCATCCCCGCGACGTCCCGGACGGTCGGCTGCGGCAGCCGTCGTTCGGACAGCGGCTTGGACGGCTCGCCCTCGAAGTCGATCAGCGACCAGTGCCCGGAGGCCGAGCGCAGGCACTGCCCGAGGTGCAGGTCGCCGTGGATGCGCTGCGCGGTCCAGGTGGTGCCCTCGGACGCCAGGTCCCCCAGCGCGGTGAACGCGGTGCGCAGGCCCGGCGCGTACGGCCGTAGCGCGGGAACCGCCTGCACGGCCGCCTCCAGCCGCTCGATCATGCCGTCGACGAGCTGGTGAAGCTGCTGGTGGCCGAGTGTCACCGTGGGCAGGGCGCGGGCGAGCGCGGTGTGCACCTCGGCGGTGGCCCGGCCGAGGGCGTGCGCCTCCGCGCTGAAGTCCTCGCCCTTGGCCAGCTCCCGCAGGGCCAGCTCCCAGCCGTCGGACGCGCCCTGCACGAAGGGCTGGAGCACTCCGAGGGTGTACGGCTCACCCGCGACCTCCGTGCGCAGCCATCCCGTCGGCGCGGGCACCCGGGGGCAGCCCTCCCGGGCCAGCGCCAGCGGGAGCTCCAGGTCGGGGTTGACGCCGGGCACGATCCGGCGCAGCAGCTTCAGGATGAACGTATCTCCGAAGACGATCGACGAGTTGGACTGCTCGGCGGTCACCACCCGGGCCACCAGACCGTCCCGGATCTCCTGCTGCGGGTCCCGGTCGAAACGAAGCCCGCCGATCCTGGCTCCGGTGCGGATCGCCTCCAGGAGCAGTTCGGCGGGCAGGGGGTCGAAGAGCGCGTCGTACGCGGTACGGCCGCTGAGCGGGCCCTCCTCGACATGGCCGATCAGCGCGGGCGCCAGCCGGGGCGGCAGCGCCTCGCGCACGCCTATGAGCAGCTGGTAGCAGTCCCCGGGATGCGTCGGCGCGCCCACGGCCGCCGGCTGGTGGGCGCGGACCAGCAGGTGGTACAGACCGAGCTTGGCGGTGGGCGGCAGCAGCTCCGTGGCCGCCACCAGCGAGAACCCGGTGACCGGGCGTCCTTTGCCTGCGAACCAGCGCTGCCGCGGCAGCCACTCGCGCAGCAGGGGGTCGAGTGAGGCGAGGAGGCCGGGGCTTGTCGTGGCGGTGGGGGTGACGGCTTCCGACATGGTGGGGGCGTCCTTTCCCCGGGCTGGCTGGTCGGGGTGTTACTGATGCGTGCCCCGGGCGGGCCGGTGGAAACCGGCCCGCCCGGGCCCGGTCGGCTAGGCCGCGTCCTTGCGCAGCCGGAACCAGTAGAAGCCGTGCCCGCCCAGGGTCAGCAAGTACGGCAGTTCACCGATGGCCGGGAACCGCACCCCGCCGAACAGCTCGACAGGATGCCGGCCGACGAACTCACGGAGGTCCAGCTCGGTGGGCTGCGCGAACCGGGAGAAGTTGTGCACGCACAGGACCAGGTCGTCCTCGTACTCCCGCAGGAAGGCGAGGACCGCGGGGTTCGACGACGGGAGCTCGGTGTAGGAGCCGAGGCCGAACGCCGGGTTCTGCTTGCGGATCTCGATCATCCGGCGGGTCCAGTGCAGCAACGAGGAGGGCGACGCCATCGACGCCTCGACGTTGGTGACCTGGTAGCCGTGGACCGGGTCCATGATGGTCGGCAGATAGAGCCGCCCGGGGTCACAGGAGGAAAATCCCGCGTTACGGTCCGGTGTCCACTGCATCGGGGTGCGGACGGCGTCGCGGTCGCCGAGCCAGATGTTGTCGCCCATGCCGATCTCGTCGCCGTAGTAGAGGATCGGCGAGCCGGGCAGGGAGAGCAGGAGAGCCGTGAACAGCTCGATCTGGTTGCGGTCGTTGTCGAGCAGGGGCGCCAGACGCCTCCGGATGCCGATGTTGGCGCGCATCCGTGGGTCCTTCGCGTACTCGGCCCACATGTAGTCGCGTTCCTCGTCGGTGACCATCTCCAGGGTCAGCTCGTCGTGGTTGCGCAGGAAGATGCCCCACTGGCAGTTCGACGGGATGGCCGGCGTCTTGGCGAGGATCTCGGAGACCGGGTAGCGGGACTCACGGCGCACCGCCATGAAGATGCGGGGCATGACCGGGAAGTGGAACGCCATGTGGCACTCGTCGCCGCCGGACTCGTAGTCGCCGAAGTAGTCGACGACGTCCTCCGGCCACTGGTTCGCCTCCGCCAGGATCACCGTGTCCGGGTAGGAGGCGTCGATCTCCTTGCGGACCCGCTTGAGGAACTCGTGGGTCGCCGGAAGGTTTTCGCAGTTGGTGCCTTCCTGCTGGTACAGGTACGGCACGGCGTCGAGGCGGAAGCCGTCGATGCCCAGGTCCAGCCAGAACCGCAGCGCGGAGATCATCTCCTCCTGCACGGCCGGGTTCTCGTAGTTGAGGTCCGGCTGGTGGGAGAAGAAGCGGTGCCAGAAGTACTGCTTGCGGACCGGGTCGAAGGTCCAGTTGGAGGCCTCGGTGTCGACGAAGATGATCCGGGCGTCCTGGAACTGCTTGTCGTCGTCCGCCCAGACGTAGTAGTCGCCGTAAGGGCCGTCGGGGTGGGCGCGGGACTCCTGGAACCACGGGTGCTGGTCGCTGGTGTGGTTCATGACGAAGTCGATGATGACGCGCATGCCGCGCTGGTGGGCGGCGTCGACGAACTCCACGAAGTCGGCGAGGTCACCGAACTCGGGCAGCACGGCGGTGTAGTCGGAGACGTCGTAACCGCCGTCCCTGAGCGGTGACTTGAAGAAGGGCGGCAGCCACAGGCAGTCGATGCCCAGCCATTGGAGGTAGTCCAGTTTGGCGGTCAGGCCCTTGAGGTCGCCGACACCGTCGCCGTTGCTGTCCTGGAAGGAGCGGACCAGCACCTCATAGAAGACCGCGCGCTTGAACCAGTCGGGGTCCCGGTCCTTGGCCGGGGTGTCCTCGAAGGTGTCCTGGACGGGCTCGTTGACGATCATATTGTGGGTGACCCTCCGATCTGCGGGGTGGACGGTCGCAGGACGGTGAGGATGTGCGCGGGGCGAGTGCCCGGTTCCAGACGCACGTAGTTCGCCCTGCCCCAGTGATAGGTCTCACCGGTGAGCTCGTCGCGCACCGGTACCGACTCGTGCCATTCCAGGCCGAGTTGCGGCATGTCCAACGAGACCGTGGCCTCCTGGGTGTGGTGCGGGTCGAGGTTCACGACCACCAGAACCGTGTTCGATCCGCTCCGCTTCGAGTACGCGATCACCTCGTCCTTGTCCGCGTGGTGGAAGTGCAGGTCGCGCAGCTGTCGTAGGGCCGGGTTGTCCCGCCGAACGGTGTTGAGCCGGGTGATCAGGGGGGCGAGGCTGTCGGGGGTGTCCCAGTCGCGGGCCCTGAGCTGGTACTTCTCCGAGTCCAGGTACTCCTCGCTGCCCTCGCGCAGCGGGGTGTGCTCGGCCAGTTCGTAGCCGGAGTAGATGCCCCAGGTCGGCGAGAGGGTCGCGGCCAGGACCGCGCGCAGGGCGAACGCGGGACGGCCGCCGTGCTGGAGGAAGGCGTGCAGGATGTCGGGGGTGTTGGCGAAGAAGTTCGGCCGCATGTAGGAGGCCGCCTCGCCGGACAGCTCGGTCAGGTACTCGGTGAGCTCTTCCTTGGTGTTGCGCCAGGTGAAGTACGTGTAGGACTGCTGGAAACCGATCTGGGCCAGCGTGTGCATCATCGCGGGCCGGGTGAACGCCTCCGCCAGGAAGATCACGTCCGGGTCGGTGGCGTTGATGTCGTCGATCACCCGCTCCCAGAACACCACCGGCTTGGTGTGCGGATTGTCCACCCGGAAGATCCGCACCCCGTGGCCCATCCAGTGCCGCAGCACCCTGACCGTCTCCGCGATCAGACCGTCCATGTCGGCGTCGAAGGCGATCGGGTAGATGTCCTGGTACTTCTTGGGCGGGTTCTCCGCATAGGCGATGGTGCCGTCGGGGCGGTGGTGGAACCACTCCGGGTGCTTCTGCACCCAGGGATGGTCGGGGGAGCACTGGAGGGCGAAGTCCAGCGCGATCTCCAGACCGTGCGAGGCGGCTTCCCGCACGAACCAGTCGAAGTCCTCGATCGTGCCCAGGTCCGGGTGCACGGCGTCGTGGCCGCCCTCCGGCGAGCCGATCGCCCACGGCACCCCCACGTCCTCGGGCCCCGCGGACAGGGTGTTGTTGCGGCCCTTGCGGAACGTCGTGCCGATCGGGTGGATCGGCGGCAGATACACCACGTCGAAGCCCATCGCCGCGATCGCCGGCAACCGCCGCGCCGCCGTACGGAACGTGCCGTGCGGCCTCTCGGGCGTGCCCTCCGAACGCGGGAAGAACTCGTACCACGAGCCGAACAACGCCCGCTCCCGCTCCACCAGCAGCGGCAACGACTCCGACGCCGTGATCAACTCCCGCAGCGGATACCGGGCGAGCACCGCGTCCACCTCCGGCGTCAGCGCGGCGGCGAGACGGGCGGCAGCGGGCCGGGTGTCGTCGCGCAGGGCCCGGACGGCCGCGAGGAGCACGCCGTTGCGCCCGTCGTCGGGGACTCCGGCCGCGGCCCGCTCGTGGAGCCGGGCGCCCTCCTCCAGCACCAGCTCGGTGTCGATGCCGGCCGGGATCTTGATCTGGGCGTGGTGCCGCCAGGTGCTGACCGGGTCGCTCCAGGCCTCGACGGTGAAGCTCCACAGGCCGGGTGCGTCGGCAGCGACGGTGGCGCCCCAGCGGTCGGTCCCCGGGGCCAGCTCGCGCATCGGCGTCCAGGGCCCGATGCGCCCTTCCGGATCTTTCAGTACGGCATTGGCGGCGACCGCGTCATGACCTTCACGGAACACGGTGGCCGAGATCTCGAACGTCTCTCCGACGACCGCCTTGGCGGGCCGGCGGCCGCGCTGGACGACCGGCCGGACGTCGAGGACGGGGATGCGCCCGACGGCCGGAGTCCGATCCGCTGCCGCGGAGGATCGCTCCGGGGGCGGTGGTCCGGTGTCGAGGGCGCGCGTGGAGGCTTCGGTGCTGGTCGTCGGGGGTGCCGACGAGTGGTGCGTGGCGGGCATGACCGCTCCTGTCCGCGTCAACTTCGGGTGGGCGGATGGATGTGGGGAGGGGGTCCTGCGGGGCGTCTCAGTGAACCTACCTGAGCCGTGTACCCGGGGAGCCTTCCCACCCTATTCGGGTGGGCAATCCGGCCCTTTGTTAACTACTCACTCGTATCTCTCCACACAAGACCGGTCCCGTTCTGGCCGAACGGGACCGGTCGGTGGACGCTTCCGCTAAGAACCCGAAACCTGGAGAAGCTTGTCCGGCGAACCGGTCCCACGACCGGACACCTTCCCGGTGACGGCCGACTTCACCAGGGCTTTACCTACCTTTGCCGGAGTGGCCCGCGGATGCTCGGCCAGGTACAGCGCGGCGGCGCCGGCCGCCAAGGGGGTCGCCATCGACGTACCCGAGTACGTAGCCCTGGCGGTGTCGCTCGTGATGCCCGCCGAAGTGATCGACACGCCGGGGGCGAACAGGTCGACGGCGGAACCGTAGTTCGAGAAGGCCGCCCGCCGGTCCTTGTTGTCGGTCGCGCCGACCGTGATCGCCTGCGACACGTCGGCCGGTGAGTAGAGCCCGGCGGGCAGCCCGTCGTTGCCCGCCGCGACCGTGTAGGTCACCCCGGAGGCGATGGAGTTGCGGACCGCGACGTCCAGTTGCGCGTTGTAGCGGCCGCCGAGACTGAGATTGGCGACCGCCGGTTTCCGCGCGTTCCTCGTCACCCAGTCGATACCGGCGATGACCTGCGCCGTCGTACCCGACCCCGTGTCGTCGAGGACGCGTACGGCGACCACCTTGGCCCGTTTCGCCACCCCGTATGCGGCGCCGGCGACGGTGGCCGCCACATGGGTGCCGTGTCCGTTCCCGTCCCCCGCCGACCGGTCGTCCCCCACGAAGTCCCAGCCGTAGCTCGCCCGGCCCCCGAAGTCCTGGTGGGAGATCCGGATGCCGGTGTCGATCACGTACACCGTCGTCCCCGCGCCCCCGGACGCCGGCGAGGTGTACGACCCGTCGAGCGGCAGCGCCGGCTGGTCGACACGGTCCAGCCCCCAGGACGGCGGGTTCTTCTGGGTCCCCTCCAGCGTCACCCGGGTGTCCTGGACGACCGAGGCGACCCGGGGATCGGCGGCGAGCTCCCGGGCCTGTCTCTCGTCGGCGCGGACGGCGTAGCCGTTGAGGACCGTGCCGTAGGTATGGCTGATTCTCGCCCCGTACTTCTCGGCGAGGCCCTTTCCGGTCGCCGAGGGTGCCTCGGTGCCTCCCTTGAGTGTCACCAGGTAACTCCCGGTGACGGAACCGGGCTCTCCGGCGCCGAGTATCCGTCCCTGTGGTGCGGCCTGCGCGGGCAGGGTGATGGCCGAAAGCGCGGCGGCACAGCCCACCGCGGTCAATCCCCCCAGCCGGCGCAGACGCCGATGTCGCGTCCGTGCCATGGCCTGACTTCCCCTCCTCCGATCGGCGTACCGAAGCCCGCTGTCCGCGGAGTGCACCCGCCGCCGGCCGGTACGCCAGGGGAAGCCTCTCGTGCGGTGCGAAGTACCACAAGGACGCCTGAGGGGGTGGAATCGGCCATATCCGCCTTGGGAGGAGCTGGGGAGGTTGCGGCGATTTTCGGACTGTTCGATCCGGAACGGCGCCGTGGTGACGAGACCCCCCGCACGGATACGGTCAGGGGTGACGACGGGACCCACACCGCCGTGTGTCCCCCTCCGCACGCCTGACGAGGTGGCAATGAAGGCTATCCGTCGCTTCACCGTCCGACCCGTCCTGCCCGAACCCCTCCAGCCGCTCAGCGATCTGGCGCGCAATCTGCGCTGGTCCTGGCACACGGAGACCCGTGACCTCTTCCAGTCCGTCGATCCGGAGCACTGGGCCGCGTCGGGCGGTGATCCCGTACGGCTGCTCGGCAGCGTGCGCCCCGCCCGGCTCGCCGAGCTCGCCGAGGACCGCCGGTTCCTGCGCCGGCTCACCGCGGTCGCCGACGACCTCCACGACTACGTCTCCGGCGAGCGCTGGTACCAGGCCCATCCGGGTGAACTACCGGCCGCCGTCGCCTACTTCTCGCCCGAGTTCGGCATCACGGCCGCGCTGCCCCAGTACTCCGGCGGCCTGGGCATCCTGGCCGGCGACCATCTCAAGGCCGCCAGCGACCTCGGCGTCCCGCTGATCGGTGTCGGTCTCCTCTACCGCCACGGCTACTTCCGCCAGACCCTGTCCCGGGACGGCTGGCAGCAGGAGCACTACCCGGTCCTGGACCCCAACGAGCTGCCGGTGTCGCTCTTCAAGGAGGCCGACGGCACCCCGGCCCGGGTCTCGCTGGCCCTGCCCGGCGGCACCCAGCTGCACGCCCGGATCTGGCTCGCCCAGGTCGGCCGGGTGCCGCTGCTGATGCTGGACTCCGACGTCGAGGAGAACGGCCTCGGCGAACGCGGGGTGACCGACCGGTTGTACGGCGGCGGCAGCGAACACCGCCTGCTCCAGGAGATGCTCCTCGGCATAGGAGGAGTGCGGGCCGTACGGACGTACTGCCGGCTGACCGGCCACGCCGACCCCGAGGTCTTCCACACCAACGAGGGCCACGCCGGTTTCCTCGGACTGGAGCGGATCGCCGAACTCTGCGACCAAGGCCTGGACTTCGACGCAGGGCTGGAGGCCGTCCGCGCGGGGACCGTGTTCACCACGCACACCCCCGTCCCGGCCGGCATCGACCGCTTCGACCGTGAGCTGGTCGCCCGGCACTTCGGGCCCGACGCCGAGCTGCCCCGCCTGGACGTGGGCCGCATCCTGGCGCTGGGCATGGAGACCTACCCGGGCGGGGAACCCAACCTCTTCAACATGGCCGTGATGGGCCTCCGGCTCGCCCAGCGCGCCAACGGCGTCTCGCTGCTGCACGGCCAGGTCAGCCGGGAGATGTTCTCCGGACTCTGGCCGGGATTCGACCCCGAGGAGGTGCCGATCACCTCCGTGACCAACGGGGTGCACGCCCCGACCTGGGTCGCCCCCGAGGTGTTCCGGCTCGGCGCCCGGCAGATCGGCGTCCAGCGCACCGAGGACGCGCTGACCGTCGGCGGCTCGGAACGCTGGGACTCCGTCGGCGAGATCCCCGACCAGGACGTCTGGGACCTGCGCCGGACCCTGCGCGAGCAGCTGGTCACCGAGGTGCGGGAGCGGCTGCGGGCGTCCTGGCGGCAGCGCGGCGCCGGTACGGCCGAGCTGGGCTGGATCGACGGTGTGCTCGACCCCGACGTCCTCACCATCGGATTCGCGCGCCGTGTCCCGTCGTACAAACGGCTGACGCTGATGCTGCGGGACCGCGACCGGCTGATGGAGCTGCTGCTGCACCCCGAGCGCCCGATCCAGATCGTGGTGGCCGGCAAGGCGCACCCGGCGGACGACGGCGGGAAGCGGCTGGTCCAGGAGCTGGTGCGGTTCGCGGACGACCCGCGGGTGCGGCACCGGATCGTCTTCCTGCCCGACTACGGCATGGCGATGGCGCAGAAGCTCTACCCCGGCTGCGACATCTGGCTCAACAACCCGCTGCGCCCGCTGGAGGCGTGCGGGACGAGCGGGATGAAGGCGGCCCTGAACGGCTGCCTGAACCTGTCCGTCCTGGACGGCTGGTGGGACGAGTGGTTCCAGCCCGACTTCGGCTGGGCGATCCCCACGGCCGACGGCGTCGGCACCGACCCCGACCGCCGCGACGACATAGAGGCCGAAGCCCTCTACGACCTCCTCGAACGGCGGGTGACCCCCCGCTTCTACGAGCGCGGCCAGGGGGGCCTGCCCGACCGCTGGATCGAGATGGTCCGCCAGACCCTGACCCTCCTGGGCCCGAAGGTCCTGGCTGGCCGCATGGTCCGCGAGTACGTCGAGCGGCTCTACGCCCCCGCCGCCCACGCCCACCGCACGATGAACCCCGACCGGGCACGGGAGCTGGCGGAGTGGAAGGCCAGGGTGCGGTCCCAGTGGCACGGGGTGACGGTCGACCACGTGGAGACCACGACGGCGACCACCACGGCCGAACTCGGCACCACCCTCGGCCTGCGGGTCCACGTCGGCCTCGGCGCCCTCGGCCCGGACGACGTGGAGGTCCAGGCGCTCTCCGGCCGCGTGGACGAGGAGGACCGCATCGCGGACGCCACGACCGTCCCCCTGAAGCCGGTCGGCGGCCCGGACCCGGAGGGCCGCTGGGTCTACGAGGGCCCCCTGTCCCTCGACCGCACGGGCCCCTTCGGCTACACGGTCCGCGTCCTGCCCGCGCACCGACTGCTCGCGTCGGGCGCGGAGTTGGGGGTGGTGGCGGTGCCTTCGGAGGACGGGGTGGAGGGGGCCGGGCTGCTCATGCGGTGAGTGGGCGGGGGCGCGGGCTGCTCATGCGGTGAGCAGCGGGGCGCGGGCCGGTTGCTCAGCCCGCGTCCTCCCCGCCGCACAGCTTGCGCAGGACCGCCCCGCACTTGCGGGCGTAGGCGTGCTGGAGGCCGCGGGTCGCCGGGCCGGCCGCCCGGGAGTACCACTTGGCGGCCCTGCTGAAGGCCGACACCGTCAGCCAGACCGTGCCGTCGCCGGTGCGGTCGACGACGAAGGACTCCTCGCCGCATTCGGGATGGCCGGCGAGGGTGCCGTAGGCCCAGCCCGCGCGGCGGTGTTCCTCGACCGTCCAGACCACCCGGCAGGGGGCCTTGATGACGCCCGCCAGGGTGACCGTCACATCCACGTCGGGGGCGGCCCGGTCCGCCGTGGCGTCTATGCCGACGCCCATCGCGCGGTGCATCTCCCAGGTCAGGACCGCCTCGGAGGCCTTCCGGAAGACGTCGTGGCCCTCGCCTATGCGCGTGCGGACGTGCAGGGGGTGGAAGCCGGGCGGGCAGAAACCGCTCCGCCGGGTCGCGCCGACGTCGTCGTACGTGAAGGACATGGGACCCAAGAGTAGGGCGGTACCCGGAAATGCCTTCGTTCCGGGTACCGCCCGTCATTGCCTCGTGATCACCGGGGCCGGCTGGGCCTCGTGATCACCGGGACTAGCTGACGTTGACCGCCGACCAGGCCGCGGCCACCGCCTTGTACTCGGCGCTGGTGGAGCCGTACAGGGCCGACGCCGCCGAGAGCGTGCCCGTGCGCGCCGACTTGTAGTTGGTCGTCGACGTGAAGTACGTCGTCAGCGCCTTGTACCAGATCTGCAGCGCCTTGTCCCGGCCGATGCCGGTGACCGTGGAGCCGTTGGACGTGGGCGAGTTGTAGGACACGCCGTTGATCGTCTTCGCGCCGCTGCCCTCGGACAGCAGGTAGAAGAAGTGGTTCGCGACACCGGACGAGTAGTGGACGTCCAGGTTGCCGACCGAGGAGGACCAGGAGTCCGCCGAGCCGCCGTCCTTGCTGGGCTTGTCCATGTAGCGCAGCGGGGTGCCGTCGCCGTTGATGTCGATCTTCTCGCCGATGAGGTAGTCACCCTTGTCGGACGAGTTGTTGGCGAAGAACTCCACGCCGGTGCCGAAGATGTCCGAGGTGGCCTCGTTGAGGCCGCCGGACTCGCCCGAGTAGTTCAGGCCCGCCGTGTTCGCGGTGACGCCGTGGCTCATCTCGTGACCGGCCACGTCCAGCGAGGTCAGCGGGTGGGTGTTGCCGTCGCCGTCGCCATACGTCATGCAGAAGCAGCTGTCGTCCCAGAACGCGTTCACGTACTGGTTGCCGTAGTGCACGCGGGAGTACGCGCCGACGCCGTTGTTCTTGATGCCGCTGCGGCCGAAGGTGGACTTGTAGAAGTCCCACGTCACCTGCGCGCCGTAGGTGGCGTCCACGGCGGCGGTCTGGTCGGCGGTGGAGCTGGAGGCCGCGCCGGTGCCCCAGACGTTGTCGGCGTCCGTGAACAGGGTGCCGGCGGAGGAGCTGGTGCCGTGCGACTTGTTGTACGTCTTGTGGTTGCCGCGCGTGGCGTCGGTCAGGTTGTACGTCGAGCCGGACAGCGTGGTGCTGAGGCTGACCGTGCCCGAGTACAGGCTCTTGCCGGTGCCGGTGGCGTTCTCGATGCCCTGGTACTCGTAGAGCTTCTTGCCGGTGGCCGCGTCGGTGATGACGTGCAGCTGGTTCGGGGTGCCGTCGTCCTGGAAGCCGCCGACGATCGTCTCGTAGGCGAGGACGGGGGTGCCGGAACCGGCCCAGATCACCTTGCGGGCGCCGTCGGCGGCGGTCTTGTCCGAGCCCGCGGCCTTGGCGGCGCTCAGGGCCTGGGTCTCGGCCTTGGCGACGGTGACCTTCGGGGTCAGGGAGGCGACCTTGATGGTGGCCTTCGTCGCCTTGGAGACACCCTCGGTGGCGCCCGACTTCGACTCGTGGACGACCAGGTCGCCGCCCAGGACGGGCAGGCCGTCGTAGGTGCGCTCGTAGCGGGTGTGCACCGTGCCGTCGGCGTCTCTGACGACGTCCTTGACGACCAGCTTCTCCTTGGCGCCGAGACCTATCTCCCGGGCCGTGGTCGTGGCGTCCGCCTGCTGCTCCTTGATGAGGGAGGTGCGCGCGGCCGCGGACAGCTGGACCGGGGCGCCCGCGAGAGCCTTGCCGGTGCTCTCCGCCGGGGTCACGGCGGCGGCACTGCCGGTGGTCAGGCCGGTGCTGAGCAGGGCTCCGGCGGCGACCGCGGTGGCGATGGCAAGGGTGGTGCGCTTGTGACGCGCGTAGAAGGGGGTCACACAAGCTCCTTCGTGGGGGAGCCCGGGGAGCGTGGGGTTGCCCACCGGGGTGGTAGTGAAGTTGTGCGGCGGTTGTGAGGAAGCGTGGCATTAAGGCGCGTACATGTCAGGACCCTCAAGTGATGTTGGCCGAAAATCGACGGCTGGATGAACATTGCAGGCATGTAAAGCGAGTTGACCTGGGCAAAGAGCCAACAGCCCATCGGTCATGGGACGGCAAAAAGAGGGCGCCGCCCCGGGGAGTCGAACCACCGGGGCGGCGCCCTGTCCGTGGGCCCGCGGGTCTACGGGAAGGTGAGCTTCCAGCTGTTGATGTAACCGGTGTCCTGGGCCGCGTTGTCCTGGACCCGCAACTGCCAGGTCCCGTTGGCGACCTCGGAGGACGCGTTCACCGTGTACGTGGTGTTGAGGTTGTCGGTGCTGCCGCCGGTGCCGTACGCCTTCAGCGTGTACGCCGTCCCGGACGGGCCGATCAGCTGCACCCGGAGGTCACCGATGTAGGTGTGCACGATGTCGACCGCGACCGCGAGGTTCGACGGCGCGTTGCCCGTACGCCCTGAGACGGTGATAGGCGAATTGACCGCCGCCCCGTTGTCCGGAATCGATACGTCGGTGGTCGACTCGAAGGAGGTGCCGCCACCGCCGCCGCCACCGGGACGCGAGCCGACCGCCACGCCCGCCCAGGCGTTCGCGACCGCCGTGTACTCGGCACTGGTGGTGCCGTACAGCTCACCGGCCGCCGCGAGGGTGCCGGTGCGGGCGCCCGCGTAGTTGGTGGTCGTGGTGAACTTCGTGGTCAGCGCGCGGAACCAGATCTTCTCCGCCTTGTCCCGGCCGATGCCGGTGACCGGAAGACCGTCCGAGGTCGGGGAGTTGTAGGTGACCCCGTTGATGGTCTTGGAGCCGCTGCCCTCCGACAGGAGGTAGAAGAAGTGGTTCGCGGGGCCCGACGAGTAGTGGACGTCCACCGACCCGATCCCCGAGTACCAGCTGTCCTTGGATGAGCCGTCCTTGCTCGGCTTGTCCATGTAACGCAGCGGGGTGCCGTTGCCGTTGATGTCGATCTTCTCGCCGATGAGGTAGTCACCGACGTCGGAGGAGTTGTTGGCGTAGAACTCGACGGCCGTGCCGAAGATGTCGGAGGTCGCCTCGTTCAACCCGCCGGACTCACCCGAGTAGTTGAGCCCCGCGGTGTTCGACGTGACGCCGTGGGTCATCTCGTGACCGGCCACGTCGATCGCGGTGAGCGGGTGGGTGTTGCCCGACCCGTCGCCGTACGTCATGCAGAAGCAGCTGTCCGACCAGAACGCGTTGACGTAGTTGTTGCCGTAGTGGACCCGGGAGTACGCCCCGACCCCGTCACCGCGGATGCCCGAACGCCCCTGCACGTTCTTGTAGTAGTCCCAGGTGAGCGCGGCACCGTAGTGCGCGTCCGCGCCGGCGGTCTCCGTGTTGGAGGCGCTGCCGTTGCCCCAGATGTCGTCCGGGCCCGAGAAGAGGGTGCCGGTGCCGGAGGTGCCGCGGTTGAGGTTGTACGTCTTGTGGCCGCCGCGCGCCGAGTCGGTCAGGTTGTACGTCGACCCGGACTGGGTGGTGCCGAGGGTGACCGTGCCGCTGTACATGGTGTTGCCGGTGCCGGTCTCGATGCCCTGGTACTCGTAGAGCTTCGCGCCGGTCGCCGCGTCGGTGATCACGTGCAGCTCGTTCGGCGTGCCGTCCTCCTGGAGGCCGCCGACGACCGTCTCGTACGCCAGGGTCGGGGTGCCGTTGCCGGCCCAGATCACCTTGCGCGGGGCACGGTTGGTGTCGGCCTTGTCGGCACCGGCCGCCTTCGCGAGGGTGAGCGCCTGCTTCTCCGCCTTGGCGGCGGGCAGGGCCGCGGTCGTGGTGGCCGGCCTGATGGCCTTGGCGGTCGCCTTGACGACCCCCTCGGTCGCGCCGGACTTCGTGGTCTCCACGACGAGGTCGCCGCCGAGGACGGGCAGGCCGTCGTAGGTGCGCTCGTAGCGGGTGTGCAGGGTGCCGTTGCCGTCCTTGACGACGTCACGGACGACCAGCTTCTCCTTGGCGCCCAGGCCGAGGTCCTTGGCGGTGTCCGCCTTGGTCGCGTTCGCCTGGCGTATCAGCTCGGCGCGCTGGGCGGGGGTGAGCTTGAGGGACTCGGAGCCCGGGATCACCTTGCTCGCGGCCGACGGTGCCTTCTCCGGGGCAGCGGTGGCGGCGCCCGACTGGACGGCGGCGGCGATCAGGGCCGAGACACCGACGAGGGCCACGGCGGCGGCCTTGCGGTGCAGGGTGCGGGGGGCGTGGGGGGCGCGTCTGTGGGAGGAACTGTCTCTCAACACTGACTCCTTCTGCGCGGCCGCGGGTCACGCGGCCAGGGGAGACCGGACGGTGGGTCGACCGTCCGGGCACAACATGGAGGTACGCAGAACGGTGGTGCTGTGGGGTTGCTGTGAAGTTGCCGTGGGAAGAGTGGCAGTGGATTGCGCTGTCTGTCAGGGGCGCGTCAGAAAGTTGGCCGGAAACAGTTCGTTGTCCGGTTGTTCATGTTCGATATGCGGTCACATGGGCAGGGCCTCGCGGCCGAGGTCAGCTGCCGCCCGGCCCTCCGTGCCACGACCCCCACAGCGCCGCGTACGCCCCGCCCGCCGCCACCAGCTCCTCGTGCGTGCCCAGTTCGGTCAGCAGGCCGTCCTCCATCACCGCCACCCGGTCCGCGTCGTGCGCGGTGTGCAGCCGGTGCGCGATGGCGATGACCGTCCGCCCTTCGAGCACGGCCGCCAGCGCCCGCTCGGTGTGCCGCGCGGTCGTGGGATCGAGCAGCGCGGTCGCCTCGTCGAGGATCAGCGTGTGCGGGTCGGCCAGCACCACCCGGGCCAAAGCCAGTTGCTGCGCCTGTGAACCGTCCGTGGTGTGACCCTCCTGGCCGAGCTGGGTGTCGAGCCCCTCGGGCAGCTCCCGCACCCACCCGTCCGCCCCTACGGCGGCCAGCGCGTCCCACAACTCCTCGTCCCCGGCGCCGGGTTCGGCGATGAGGAGGTTGTCGCGGACCGTGCCCAGGAAGACGTGGTGCTCCTGGGTGACCAGCACGACCTGGCGGCGCAGCTGTTCCGGCCCGAGACCGACGACGGGCACGCCACCGACGGTCACCGAGCCGGACGTGGGCGCGTCGACGCCCGCGAGCAGCCTGCTGAGCGTGGTCTTCCCGGCACCGGAAGGGCCGACCACCGCGAGCCGCTCACCGGGGCGCACGGTCAGGTCGACGCCGTGCAGGACCTCGCCGCCGCGGCCGTAGGAGTAGCGCACGTCGGTGACGTCGATGCGGTCGTCGGTGGGGGCGGGGGAGTCCTGGGCGGAGGTCCGCGGTGCTCCGGCGAGGCCTTCCACGCGGGCGAACGAGGCGCCGCTGGACTGGAGTTGCTCGACCCGCACCAGGATCTGGTCGAGCGGACCGACCAGTTGCTGGAGATACAGGGCGGCGGCGACGACCGACCCCAGGCTCATCACGCCCTGCGCGTGCAGCATGCCGCCGACCAGCAGCACCCCGGCCACGGGCAGGATGTACGCCACCTCGACCACGGGGAAGAACACACTGCGCAGGTAGAGGGTGTACAGACGGGTGCGGCGGGCCGTGTCGAGCGCCTCCCGGCTCGCCCTGACCCGACGCTCCTCCAGCCGGAACGCCTCGACCGTGCGGGCCCCGGACGCGGTGGCCGCGAGGATCTCGGCGACCTCCGAGGTGGCTTCGCCCTCGGCCAGATAGCCGTCCCTCGCCCGCCGCAGATACCAGCGCAGCACGAACCAGATGGGCAGCAGACCGAACACACCGACCGCGCCGAGCAGCGGGTTCAGGAAGAACACCGCGCCGAGCAGGAAGAGGAACTGCACGGCGTTGATGAGCAGTTCGGGGCCCGCGTCGCGGAGAGTCGTCCCCACGGTCGCCACGTCCGCGGTGCCGCGGGCGGTCAGGTCGCCCGTGCCCGCGCGCTCCACCACGTTGGCCGGCAGGGCGAGGGTGCGGTCCACGAACTCCTCGCGGACCCGGGCGAGGGTGCGCTCGCCGAAGCGGTGGCCGACATAGCGGGCCCAGCGGGCGAGGAGCAGCTGGATGCTCGCGCACACCACGAGGACGGCCGCGAGCCGGTCCACCGCGGCGACTCCGTTCCCTGCCCGCACCTCGTCGATGATCCGCCCCAGCAGCCAGGGGCCCGCGAGGCCGGTGAGGGCGGCGGCCGCGTTCAGGGCGAGGACCGCGGTGAAGGCGCGGGTGTCCTTGCGGATCAGCCGGAGGGAGGCGCGCCGGACGGCGGCCTGGTCGGCGACCGGGAGGTGGGCCCTGCTCACTTCATGACCTCCACGTCTCGTGCGACCAGGGCGCGGTATCCCGGTTCCCGGGTGAGGAGTTGCTGGTGGGTGCCGGACGCCGCGAGCTTGCCGTCGACCAGGTAGAGGACGGTGTCGGCGTGGTCGAGGACGAGCGGGGAGGTGGTGGTGACGGCTGTGGTACGGCCTTCTCGGGCGCCCTTGAGGCGTTCGGCGACCAGGGCTTCCGTGTGGGCGTCCAGGGCGGAGGTCGGTTCTACGGCGAGGAGGACTTCCGGGTCGGCGAGGAGGGCTCTGGTGAGTCGGATGCGTTGGCGTTGGCCGCCGGAGAGGTTGCGGGCCTGGGTGTCCATGGGGGAGTCGAGGCCGTCGGGGAGCCCTTGGACGATGTCGTCTGCCACGGCCGCGTGTATGGCGGCTGCCAGTGCGTCGTGGCTGGTCGCGCCGTTCCCCGCGCCCCTAAAGGGCGCGATCATCTCACCCAGTGTCCCCGCGAACAGGTCTGCCTCGTGGTCCGCCAGCAGGATGTGCTCCCTGATCTGGGGGAGGCGGATCTCGTCCATGGGGACTCCGGCCCAGGTCGCCCGCGACGGCGTGTAGCGGGCCAGGCGGTCCAGGATCGTTGCCGTGTCCGCCGGGTGTGCCGAGGCCAGGGCCGTCAGGCGGCCCGGGAGGAGGGTCACGCCCGACTCCGGGTCGTGCAGTGCCGACGGTTCCGCCGGGGCGTCCCTCGTGCCCCTGTCCTCCAGTGGCTCCAGGCGCAGGAAGGTGACGACCCGCCGGGCCGCCACCACCCCCCGGCTCAGCTGGTATCCGCACTCCACCCAGAACGCCACCGGGCCGACCAGCACCGCCACATAGCCGTACACCGCCACCAACTCGCCCACGGTGATGTCCCCCTGGGCGGCCAGGCGGGCCGCGAGCCAGGTGACGACGGCCAGGAACAGGGTGGGCAGGCCCACGCCGAGGGCCTGGACCCAGCTGGTGACCGCACCGACCCGGTAGCCCTGGGTGCGCAGGTGCTGGGAGTCACGGTGGAAGGCGTCGGCGACCAGGGACTTGCCGCCGAGGCCGTTGAGGACGCGCAGGCCGCCCGCCAGGTCGGCGATACGGGCCGTGAGGACGCCCTGACGGTTGCGGTACTCCGTCTCGGCGCCCTGGAGACGCGACAGGAAGGGGCCCACGAGGACGACGATCGCCGGAATGCCGAGGAGGACCACGGCCGCGAGGACCAGGGAGACCGAGACCAGCAGCGCGGCGACCGTGAGGTAGGCGACGCACGCTCCGACGCCCGGCCCGACGACGGTCAGGGCCTGCGCGATCGTCTGCACGTCGCCCACACCGATCGTGACGACCTCCCCGGCCCCGGTCCGGCGCGAGAGCGCGGCCCCGAGACGGACGGCCTGCCCGACGACCACCTTGACCGTGCGGAAGTTGGCGTCCATCCGCACCCGGGTCATCGTGCGGTGCCGCATGATGCTCAGCCACGCGTTGAAGGAACCGACCGCGAACAGCGCGAAGCACCAGCCCGACAGCGCCGGCCAGTCGCCCGGCTCCAGGCCCTCGTCGATCGCCTTCGCCATCAGGTACGGCGTCGCCGCCAGCAGCACCATCCACGTACTGCCCAGCAGGGCGCCGGCCACCGACCGCCCCGGCTGACAGCGCACCAGCCACCACAGATACCGCCAGCCGCCCCGGACATCCGGCGTGCCCGGGTCCTCGTACGCGTCGATCACTCGTCCCCCCGATCGCCCCTGTGCCGGCTCACGCCAGACTGTCCCGCCAGGCCCGGTGCAGATCCGCGAACCGGCCGGTGCCGGCGACGAGTTCGGCCGGTGTGCCGTCCTCGACGATCCGGCCGTGCTCCATCACCAGGACCCGGTCCGCGATCTCCACGGTCGACAGCCGGTGCGCGATCACCACGGCCGTACGGCCCCTCAGGACCGTCGTCATGGCCCGCTGCACCGCCCGCTCGCCCGGGATGTCCAGCGAACTGGTCGCCTCGTCCAGGATCAGCACCGCCGGGTCCGCCAGCAACGCCCGTGCGAACGCCACGAGTTGGCGCTGCCCGGCCGAGATGCGGCCACCGCGCTTGCGGACGTCCGTGTCGTAGCCGTCGGGCAGGGCGCTGATGAAGTCGTGGGCGCCGATCGCCTTCGCGGCCCGCTCGATCTCCTCGCGGCTCGCGTCCGGACGGCCGATCGCGATGTTCTCGGCGACCGTCCCGGAGAACAGGAACGCCTCCTGGGTCACCATGACCACCCCGCGCCGCAGTTCCGGCACGGCCAGCTCGCGCAGGTCCACCCCGTCCAGCAGGACACGGCCCTCGGAGGGGTCGTAGAAACGGGCGAGGAGTTTGGCGAGCGTCGACTTCCCGGCGCCGGTCGAGCCGACCACCGCGACGGTCTGTCCGGCGGGGAGCGTGAGGTCGAAGCGGGGCAGCACCTCGCCGCCGGTGCGGTACGCGAAGGAGACCCCCTCGAAGGAGACCTCACGGCCGGGACGGTCCGCGGACTCCAGCGCCGGGAGCTGCCGGGGGGCCGACGGCTCCGGCACGGTCGGGGTCTGGGCGAGCAGGCCCGCGATCTTCTCCAGGGAGGCCGCCGCCGACTGGTAGGAGTTCAGGAACATCCCGAGCCGGTCGATCGGGTCGTACAGCCGCCGCAGGTACAGCACCGCGGCCGCCAGCACACCGAGTTCCAGCGAGCCCTGCGCCACCCGGTACGCGCCCCACAGCACGATCCCCGCGACGGCCGTGTTGGCGACCACGCGGGAGCCGACGACGTAGCGGGCCATCTCCAGCAGCGCGTCGCCGTTGACCCGCTCGTGCCGCTTGTTCAGCACGGCGAAGTCGGCGTCGTTGGCGGCCTCGCGGCGGAACGCGCGCACCGGGCGGATGCCGTTCATGGTCTCCACGAACTTCACGATCACGGCGGCGATCGCGGTCGACCGCTTCCGGTACACCCGGCCCGCGCGCCGCTGGTAGATCCGCACCAGCCCGTACAGCGGCACGAAGGAGGCCACCGCGACCGCGCCGAGCCCGAGGTCCAGCCAGAGCAGCAGCGCGGAGATGTACAGGAAGGACAGCACGACGGTGACGAGTTCCTGGAGGCCCTCGTTCAGCAGCTCGCGCAGCGACTCGACGTCCGTCGTCGAGCGGGAGATGAGCCGGCCCGAGGTGTAGCGCTCGTGGAAGTCGATGCTCAGCGCCTGGGCGTGCCGGAAGATCCGGCCGCGGAGGTCGAGCAGGACGTCCTGGTTGACGCGGGCGGAGGCCAGGATGAACGCGTACTGGAGAGCGCCGGAGGCCAGCGCGCACAGCAGATAGCCGACGCCCACCGCGATCAGCGGGCCATGGTCGTGGTCCCGGAACGCGGGTACGGCCCGGTCGATCGCGTAGGCCACGATCAGCGGGCCCGCCTGCACGGCCGCCTGCTGGAGCAGCAGCAGGAGGGTCGTGACGGTGACGCGGGCTTTCATCGGGGCGAGCAGCGAGCGCAGCAGGAGGGAGGTCGCGCGCGGGGGAGCGGGCAGCCGGTCCTCGTCGAACGCCGCGTCGGCGCGCTCCTGACCGGGCGGCCGCGGCTCTTCGTCCGTGCTGGTGGGCGCGGACGTGGTGGGGGCCGTCATCGGGCGTCCTCCCCTTCCCCGGAGTCCCCGGACCCGGACATCAGATGGGCGTACTCGGCGTTGCTGCGCAGCAGTTCGTGGTGGGTGCCGACGGCCGTGATCCGGCCCTCCGACAGCAGCGCGACCCGGTCGGCGAGCTGCACGGTGGAGGGGCGGTGGGCGACGATCAGCGCGGTTGTGTCGGCCAGGACGTCCCGCAGGGCGGCCTCCACGGCGGCCTCGGTGTGCACGTCCAGGGCGGACAGCGGGTCGTCCAGGACGAGGAACCTCGGCCTGCCCACGACGGCCCGGGCGAGCGCGATGCGCTGGCGCTGGCCGCCGGAGAGGCTCAGGCCCTGTTCGCCGACCTGGGTGTCGGCGCCCTGGGGGAGGGCGTGCACGAAGTCTGCCTGGGCCACGGAGAGGGCTCGGTCCAGTTCCTGTTCGTCCTGGCCCATCAGGACGTTGTCGGCCACGCTGGTGGAGAAGAGGGTGGGGTCCTCGAAAGCCACGGCGACCATGGAGCGCAGTTCTTCCCTGGGCATGGCGGTGATGTCCTCGCCGTCCAGCGTGATGCGGCCCGCGGTGAGTTCGTGGAGGCGGGGGACGAGGGCGGTGAGGGTGGTCTTGCCGCTGCCCGTCGCGCCTACGAGGGCCATCGATTCGCCGGGGCGGATGTGGAGGTCGATCAGGTCGAGGATGGGTGGGGAGTCCTCGGGGGCGTCGGGGTAGCGGAAACGGACGTTGTGGAACTGGAGGCCCTCGTTGTCGGCTGCGGGTGCGTGGGGGCTTGTCGCGCCGTTCCCCGCGCCCCTATGGGGCGCGTCTTCCTGCTCCGGTGTTTCGTCCATGGCCTCGAAATAGCGCTCCGTCGCCGTCGCCGCCTCCTGGCTCATGGCCAGCAGGAAGCCGATGGACTCGACGGGCCACCTGAGTGCGAGGGCTGTCGACAGGAAGGCGACCAGCGTGCCCGCCGACAGCTCCCCGTCGGCCACCTGGACGCAGCCCAGGACCAGGGCGGCTCCGATGGCCACCTCGGGGAGCGTGGTGATGACGCCCCAGATCGTGGCCAGCAGGCGGGCCTTGCGCAGCTCGGTGCCGCGCAGCTTCGCCGTCAGGTCACGGAACGCCCGCGCCTGCGACCTGTGCCGTCCGAAGCCCTTGATGATGCGGATGCCGAGCACGCTCTCCTCGACGACCGTGGTGAGGTCGCCGACCTGGTCCTGGGCGAGCCGTGCCACATGGTGGTACCGCTTCTCGAAGATCACGCAGGTGACCACCACGGGGATCGCGGGCCCCAGGATCACCAGTCCGAGGGCCCAGTCCTGGAGCAGCATGATGATCACGCCGACGAGGATCGTCACGGCGTTGACCAGCAGGAAGGTCAGCGGGAAGGCGAGGAACATGCGCAGCAGCATGAGGTCGGTGGTGGCCCGGGACAGCAACTGGCCGGAGGCCCAGCGGTCGTGGAAGGCCACCGGGAGGCGCTGGAGGCGGCGGTACAGGCCCGCCCGCATCTCCGCCTCCACGTGCGAGAGCGGTCTCGCCACCAGCCACCGCCGCAGACCGAAGAGCAGCGCCTCCGCGAGCCCGAGCAGCAGCAGGTACAGCGCACCCAGCCACACCGCCGCCGTGTCCCCGTCGGCGACCGGACCGTCCACCAGCCACTTCAGGACGAGCGGGATCACGAGCCCCGTACAGGAGGCGAGCACCGCGACGAACGCGGCGGTGAACAGCCGTGCGCGAGCCGGCCGGACATAGGGCCACAGGCGCAGCAGCGTCCGTGCGGCCGATCGGTCCTTGGTGGGTGCATGTGTCGTGGACATCAGCTGCGAGCCTACGGACCGGCACTGACAACGCCCACCGAGTTTTGGCCGGACCGGAATCCGCCGATGGACCTACGACCTGCGTGTTCGAGGGGTCGCACAGGAGTTGCCGGGAGGGTCGTAGCCCCGCATCCACCGATCGGTTGATGCTGCTTCGAGCGCGACGGGCGATGTGGCAGCCGGCCCCGGACCGGGACGCTGATGCCATGTCCGTCATCGAAGTCAGCGAACTGCGGAAGTCCTACGGGGGCCGGGCCGTCGTCGACGGTGTCTCCTTCGCCGTCGAGGAGGGCGAGATCTTCGGCGTCCTGGGCCCGAACGGCGCCGGCAAGACCACCACCGTCGAGTGCGTCGAGGGGCTGCGGGTCCCCGACGCGGGCCGGGTCCGGGTCACCGGGCTCGACCCCGTCGCCGACCACGCGCGCGTGGCCCGCGTCCTCGGCGCCCAGCTCCAGGAGAGCGAACTTCAGCCCAAGCTCACCGTCCGCGAGGCCCTGGAGCTCTACAGCACCTTCTACGACCGTCCCCTCGACTGGCGTCCGCTGGCCGAGCGCCTGGGGCTGACCCAGAAGCTCACCACCCGGTTCGGGAAGCTCTCCGGCGGTCAGAAGCAGCGCCTGTTCATCGCGCTCGCCCTGGTCGGCAACCCGCGGATCGTCGTCCTGGACGAGCTGACCACCGGGCTCGACCCGCGCGCCCGCCGGGACACCTGGGAGCTGATCGAGGACGTCCGCGCCAACGGCGTGGCCGTGCTGCTCGTCACCCACTTCATGGAGGAGGCGCAGCGCCTCTGCGACCGGATCGCCGTGATCGACAAGGGGCGGGTCGCCGCCCTGGACACCCCGGCCGGGCTCATCCGGCGCTCGGCGGGCGGCACGGTGATCAGCTTCACCCCCTCCGCGCCGCTCGACGCGCACGAACTGAACACCCTGCCCGCGCTCGCCTCGGTCGAGGACCGGGCCGGCCGGCTCACCCTGTCCGGCACCGACGAGACGGTGAACGCCGTCATCACCCTGCTCGCCCGCCGGCACGTCACCGCCCACCAGCTGCGAGTCGTGGACGCCACCCTCGACGACGCGTTCCTGGACCTCACGAAGACCGACACGGTGACCGACACGAAGACCGACACGATCACCGACACCCAGGAGGCCACGGCATGAACACCGCCGTACTGCGGACCGAGGTCCGACTCTTCCGCCGCGAACCCGGCGCCCTGTTCTGGATCCTGCTGTTCCCCACCCTGCTCCTGGTGATCCTCGGCTCGATCCCGTCCTTCCGGCACCACGACCCCGACCTCGGCGGCCTTCGCACCATCGACGTGTACGTCCCGGTGGCCGTGCTCCTCGGCCTGATCGTCGGTGGCCTCCAGTCGATGCCCCAGACCCTCACCGGCTACCGCGAGCGGGGCATCCTGCGCCGCATGTCCACCACCCCGGTCCGCCCGACCGCCCTGCTCGTCGCGCAGATGACGGTCTACGGCGGTGCCGCCCTGGCGTCGGGCCTGCTGGCCCTCGCGGTCGGGCGGGTCGGCTTCGCCGTACGACTGCCCGAGCAGCCCGCTGGATACCTGCTGGCCCTGGTCCTCGCCGTGCTCGCCGCCCTCGCGCTCGGCGCGGTGGTCTCGGCGCTGTCCCGGACCACGAAGATGGCCGGCGCGATCGGCTCGGCCGTGTTCTTCCCGGCGATGTTCTGCGCGGGCGTGTGGGCGCCGGTGCAGACCATGCCGCACCTGCTGGCCCGGATCGTCGGGTACACCCCCTTCGGAGCGGCCGCCGAGGCGCTGAACCGGGCCGCGGCAGGGCACTGGCCGGGCTGGACCCACCTCGGCGTGCTGGTGATCTGGACGCTGCTGCTGACGGCCGCCGCGTCGCGCTGGTTCCGCTGGGAGTGAGGCGGCCGTGCCGGACACTGGGGCCATGACCACCACAGGGCCCTTCGAGCCCCGGGCCTCCTTCGACAACTGGGGGCCCTACGCGTTGCTGGCCGCGGGTGTCGTGGCGGCGGCCGTCTCCGCCCGGCCGGTCGGCATGGGCCCGCCCGCGATGGCCGTCTCCGCGGTCCTGGTCGTCGCGGGTGCTGTCCTCCAGGTGTGGTGGAGCAGGGTGCGGCGGAGCGAGCCCGGCCCGAGCCGGACCGGGGTGTGCCTGTACTTCCTGCGCTGGGCCCTGGGGTTCGTGCTGACCTGGCTCAACCCGTTCTTCGCCTTCTACGCGGTGACCGGCTACTACACGGCAGGACGGGAGCTGCCCCGCCGGCTGGTGATGCCCGGTCTGTTCCTGACCGCGATCACCATGGCCGGCAGCGAGGTGGGCGGCATGCCGCCGCGCGGAACGCTCCTGTGGGTCGGGTTCTTCCTCGTCCTGGGCCTCAACATGGGCCTGGTCAGCGTGTTCACCCGGTTCGCGTTGCAGGAGCAGGATCGCGCCCGGTTCCAGGCCGAGACCATCGCGGAACTGGAACGCACCAACACCGCGCTCCAGCAGGCGCTCGACGAGAACGCCGCTCTTCACGCCCAACTCCTCGTCCAGGCACGGGAAGCGGGCGTCGCCGACGAGCGCCGCCGGCTGGCCGCCGAGATCCACGACACCCTCGCCCAGGGCCTGACCGGGATCATCGCCCAGCTCCAGGTCGTCGCGAACACCTCGGACGAGGGGCAGGCCCGCGAGCACGTGCAGCGGGCGATCGACCTCGCCCGGCACAGCCTCGGCGAGGCCCGCCGGTCGGTCCACAACCTCGCCCCGGTCGCGCTGGCCGAGGCGGGACTGCCCGAGGCGCTCAAGCAGACGGTCGCCGAATGGGGCGAACGCACCGGTGTGCGCGCCGAGTTCACCGTCACCGGCACCGCCGAGCAGCTGCACGACGAGGTCTCCGCGACCCTGCTCAGGATCGCCCAGGAGGCCCTGTCCAACGCGGCCCGGCACGCGCACGCCGGCCGCGTCGGCGTCACCCTGAGCTTCCTGACCGACGAGGTCATCCTCGACATCCGCGACGACGGACGCGGCTTCGACCCGCTCGACCTGCCCGCCCGCACCCACGCCGGCGGCTTCGGCCTCGACGGCATGCGGGCCCGGGCCGAACGCATCGCCGGTTCGCTCGCCGTCGAGTCCGAACCGGGCAACGGCACCGCGCTGTCGGCTCGCGTACCGTTGGTCCGCCATGACCGGTGACATCTCGCTGCTGATCGTCGACGACCATCCCGTGGTACGGGACGGTCTGCGCGGCATGTTCGCCTCCGCGCCCGGCTTCACGGTGCTCGGCGAGGCCTCCGACGGCGTCGAGGCCGTCGAACGGGCCGCGGCCCTCGACCCCGACGTGATCCTGATGGACCTGCGGATGCCGGGCGGGGGAGGGGTCGACGCCATCCGGGAGCTGACCCGCAGGGCCGCCCGCGCGAAGGTCCTCGTGCTGACGACGTACGACACCGACTCCGACACCCTGCCCGCGATCGAGGCGGGCGCGACCGGCTACCTCCTCAAGGACGCCCCGCGCGACGAACTGTTCACCGCGGTACGGGCGGCCGCGGAGGGCCGTACGGTCCTCTCCCCGGCGGTGGCGTCCCGGCTGGTCTCCGCGGTCCGCTCACCCAAGGCACCCGCGAACGAGCCCCTGTCCGCCCGTGAGCGCGAGGTCCTCACCCTGGTCGCCCGGGGCACCTCCAACCGCGAGATCGCCCGCGAGCTGTTCATCAGCGAGGCGACCGTGAAGACCCATCTCACCCACCTGTACGCCAAGTTGGGCGTCAACGACCGAGCGGCGGCGGTCGCGACGGCGTACCAGCGGGGGATCCTCGGCTAACCGGGATACGGCAGCAGTCCGGCCGCGGTCCGCTCCCAGGCGGCCTTCAGCTCGGCGAGCAGGTCCGGCTCGTCGGGCGCGAGGTCGGCCTGTTCGCGCAGGTCCGCGCCGAGGTCGTAGAGGTGGTCCTTGCCGGCCGAGTCCTGGTAGTACTTCCACCTCCCGCGCCGCAGGGCCCGGTTGGCCCGCACCCGCCAGAACAGGTCGCGCTCCGGCAACCGTTCGCCCCGCAGCAGGTACCCGGCCAGGCTGGTGCCGTCCAGCGGATAGGCAGGATCGGGGCGCGCGCCGGCCACCTCCAGGAAGGTCGCCGTCCAGTCGGGGGAGAAGTTCGGTTCGTGACTGACCTGGTCGCCGTCGATCCGGTGCGGCCAGCGCACGATGGTCGGCACCCGGATGCCGCCCTCCTGGAGCACGAACTTCTCGCCGCTGAGCGGACACAGATAGGACCAGCGCTCGCCGCCGTTGTCGCTGGCGAAGTACACCAGGGTGTGCTCCTCCTGCCACGAACGGCGCAGAGCGGCGAGCACCTCGCCGACGGCCGCGTCGAGACTCTCCACCATCTCGGTGTACTTGGCGACGGAGCCGCCGTCGTAGTGGTTGAGCGCCGCCGACACCTCCGCCTGGCTCTTCGCGCTGCGGATCCTCGCGGCGATCTCCGCGCCGGTCTCCTCGTCGCCCTCCGCGAGCCAGGGCCAGTGCGGTGTCGTGAAGTTGAGGTTCAGCAGCCAGGGCGTCGAGTGATCACGGCTCACGTAGTCGACGGCCCGCTCGGTGAGGACCTCGGTGTAGTAACGCAGGTCCTGGTGCGTGGCGTCGCCCTCGTAGAGGTCGTAGTCGCCGAGCTGGCCCAGCTTGGAGAAGTACTCCAGCACACCGCCCCGGTTGCCGAAGAACTCGTCCCAGCCCGACTTGGTGGGGCTGTAGTCGGGCAGCCAGCCGCAGTGCCACTTGCCGATCAGGGCGGTCGCGTAGCCGGCCTTCTTCAGCAGGGAGGCGAGCGTGGGGTGGTTCGGGTCCAGCCCCTGCGTCCTGTTCGCGACGGGCTCGGCGAGCCCGCCCGGCGTACGCCCCGGATACCGCCCGGTGTAGAGGCTGAACCGGGTCGGCGAGCAGGTCGAGGACCCCGAGTACGCGTCGGTGAACCGCACGCCCTGCCGGGCCAGCCGGTCCAGGTGCGGCGTCCTGATGTGCGGGGCGCCGTATGACGACAGGTCGGCCCAGCCGAGGTCGTCGCCGAGGATGACGAGGAGGTTGGGCCGTCTGCCGGAGGCGCCCTGGGGCCGGGCCCTGAAGGGACGTTCGGTCAGGGCTTGGGCGGCTTCGGCGGTGGTCGTCGTGCCGGCGACGGCGGTCACGGCGCCGCCACCGACGAGACCACCGAAGGCACGGCGGGACATCTCAGGCATGCGCACGAGTCTGGTCAGCCGGTGGTTGTCATGGCCAGCGATCACATGAGCTGTTCACGGACCTGCAACACCGCCTCAGCCGGCCACCCTGAGCAGCAGCACCGCCCGTGCCGGGACCGTGATCGACGACCCCGCCCGGTGCACCACCCCGGGTGGCCCTGACTGCTCCTCCCTCGACGTGTCGACGACCACCTCGTACCGCTCCGCCCACGGCGGTCCCGGCAGCTGGAAGGGCGTCGGGCGGTCGCCGGCGTGCAGGACGGCCAGGAAGCTGTCGTCGACGATCGGCGCCCCGCGTTCGTCGCGGCCGGGGATGTCCCGCCCCGACAGATACATGCCGAGCGTGGCGGCGGGCGCGTACCAGTCGCCTTCCGTCATCTCGGTGCCGCGTCCGGTGAACCAGGCCAGGTCGCGCAGCCCGTCCGCCGAGTGCGCCCGCCCCGAGAAGAACGCCCGCCGCCTGAGCACCGGATGCCGGTGCCTGAGGTCGATCAGCCGGGCCGTGAGATCGAACAGCGCCTTCCAGCCCGGGTCCTCCAGGAGTCCCCAGTCCACCCAGCTGATCTCGTTGTCCTGGCAGTAGGCGTTGTTGTTGCCGCGCTGCGTGCGGCCCAGCTCGTCGCCCGCGACCAGCATCGGCACCCCCGTCGACAGCAGCAGAGTGGTGAGCAGGTTCCTCAACTGCCGTCGCCTGAGCGCCCGTACCCGCTCGTCGTCCGTCTCGCCCTCGGCCCCGCAGTTCCACGCCCGGTTGTCGTCCGTGCCGTCCCGGTTGCCCTCGCCGTTCGCCTCGTTGTGCTTCCTCTCGTACGACACCAGGTCGCGCAGGGTGAAACCGTCGTGCGCGGTGACGAAGTTGACCGAGGCGTACGGCCGCCGGCCGCCCCACGCGTACAGGTCGCTGGAGCCGGACAGGCGGTAACCGAGGTCCCGCACGTCCGGCAGCGCGCCCCGCCAGAAGTCCCGCACGGCGTTGCGGTAGCGGTCGTTCCACTCCGTCCACAGCGGCGGGAAGGCGCCCACCTGGTAGCCCCCGGAGCCCACGTCCCACGGCTCGGCGATCAGCTTCACCCGCCGCAGCACCGGGTCCTGGGCGATGACCGCGAGGAACGGGGAGAGCATGTCGACGTCGTGCATCGAGCGCGCCAGCGCGGCCGCCAGGTCGAAGCGGAAGCCGTCCACGCCCATCTCCGTCACCCAGTACCGCAGGGAGTCGGTGATCAGCCGCAGCACGTGCGGCTGGACGACGTGCAGGGTGTTGCCGCAGCCCGTGTAGTCCGCGTAGCGCCGGGCGTCCGACTGGAGGCGGTAGTAGCCCCGGTTGTCGATGCCCTTCAGGGACAGCGTGGGGCCCAGCTCCCCCGCCTCCGCCGTGTGGTTGTAGACCACGTCGAGGATGACCTCGATCCCGGCGGCGTGCAGCGCGCGGACCATGCGCTTGAACTCGCCGACCTGCTGACCCGTCGTACCGGAGGCGGCGTAGCCGGCATGCGGCGCGAAGTAGCCGATGGAGTTGTAGCCCCAGTAGTTCTTCAGACCGCGCCGCAACAGATGGTCCTCGTGCGCGAACTGGTGGACGGGGAGCAGCTCGACGGCCGTCACGCCCAGTTCCACCAGGTGCTCGATCGCGGCCGGATGGGCCAGCCCGGCGTACGTGCCCCGCAGTTCCTCGGGGATGCCGGGGTGCAGGGCCGTGAACCCGCGCACGTGCAGCTCGTAGATGACCGAGTCCGCCCACGGGGTCTTCGGCCTCCGGTCCTCCATCCATTCGTCGTCGGTGGCGTCGTCGTGGACGACCACGCCCTTCGGGACGTACGGCGCCGAGTCCCGTTCGTCCCGGACGGTGTCCGCGACCTGCTGCTGGGGCCAGTCGCGGACATGGCCGTACACCTCGGGCGGCAGGCTGAAGTCGCCGTCCACCGCGCGGGCGTACGGGTCCAGGAGCAGCTTCGCCGGGTTCCAGCGGCCGCCGGTCCACGGGTCCCAGCGGCCGTGCACCCGGAAGCCGTAGCGCTGGCCGGGCATGACACCGGGGACGAAGCCGTGCCAGATCTCATGGGTGAGCTCGCTGAGCCGGGCCCGGGTCTCCTTGCCGTCCGCGTCGAACAGACACAGCTCGACGGCCTCGGCGCCGCCCGCCCACAGCGCGAAGTTGGTCCCGGCGACCCCGTCCGGGCCGACCCGGAACCTGGCCCCCAGCGGGGTCGGCGCACCGGGCCACACCGGTACGGGTGGTGCTCCCCGCCGCGTGCCGTTCACCAGCGCGGCGGGGCGCTCCTCGGCGGCTTCGGTCACCGCCTCCTGCTCGGCTGCGCTGGACACCGGTCCTCCCACGGCTCGTGGAACGAGGTGGAAAAGGGCGCACGGCATCCCATCCGCGGCACCCCCTCACGTCGTCCTCCCCACTGTTCTGCCCACGGGTCGCCTCGCACTCACGGGTTCGCTCCGCTGGGTTGGGCGGGGCGCCTTCGGAAGTGCCGGATCAGGTTGTCGGGCGACTGCGGGTCCGCGGGGGCTGGTCGCGCAGTTCCCCGCGCCCCCCAAAGAGTGGTAGGCCCCCGTCGCCGTAGATCCGAAGGTCACGTTTCCCCCCGGTAGGCCCCGTCGTTTAGCCGGTCGTGAGACATGGACAGGGGCGCGCTCGGCGTGCCGGGACCGTGATGGTCGCCGTGGTGACATGGGCAGGACTGGTGGCCGGAGCCGCCGGGTGCACATCGGGCGGGGGTGGCGGGATCAGCGGGGTCGGAGGGTTCGGCAAGCCCCCCGCCCCCGAGGACGTGATCAGGGTCGCCCCCGACGACGGCACCAGGGGCGTGCCGCCCGAGGAGAGGCTGCGGGTCCGGGTGGCCGGCGGGCGCCTGGAGTCGGTCACCGTGGTCAAGTCCCAGGACGCGCAGGACACTCCGGTCCCCGGCCGCATCTCCGACGACGGTCTGCGCTGGGAACCCGACGAGGCGCGGCTCGCGCTCGCCGCGAAGTACACCGTCGACGCGGTCGCCCTCGACGCGCACGGCCGCCGCTCGGCCCGGCACGCGACCTTCACCACGTACGTCCCCGGGAAGCGTTTCGTCGGCTACGTCACCCCAGAGAACCGCTCCACCGTCGGCACCGGGATGATCGTCTCGCTGGCGTTCAACCGGGAGATCCAGGACCGCGCGGCCGTCGAACGCGCCGTCCGCGTCACCGCGCAGCCGCCCGTCGAGATCCGCCCGCACTGGTTCGGCCGGGGCCGCCTCGACTTCCGGCCCGAGCACTACTGGGAGCCCGGGACCCGGGTGACGGTAGCGCTGCGGCTGCGGGACGTGGAGGGCGCGCCCGGCGTCTACGGCCTCCAGTACAAGACCGTCTCCTTCACCGTCGGCCGAAGCCAGGTCTCCCTCGTGGACGCGGCCGAACACACCATGCAGGTCCGGCGGGACGGCGAACTCCTCGCCACCGTGCCGATCACCGCGGGCGCCCCCAGGACCACCACGTACAACGGCAAGATGGTCGTCACCGAGATGCTGGAAGTGACCCGCATGAACAGCCGTACGGTCGGCTTCGGCGGCGAGTACGACATCCCGGACGTCCCGCACGCCTTGCGCCTGACGGACTCCGGCACCTTCCTGCACGGCAACTACTGGGCGCCGGACGCCCCCGGCAGGGTCAATGTCAGCCACGGCTGTGTGGGCCTGAGGGATGTGAAGGGCGGCAGCTCGGAGACGCCCGCGGGCTGGTTCTTCGACCGCAGTCTCGTCGGTGACGTGGTCGAGGTCGTCCACAGCGATGACAAAAAGGTCGCTCCCGACAATGGGCTCGGGGGATGGAACATGACGTGGAAGCAGTGGAAAGCGGGCAGTGACTGAATGGTGACCTTGCACTCACAAGATTCTGAAATTTATGCGGTTAATATGCGCCGACACGCGGTGATCGCGGGGGTGATGCGGGCCTGACCAGGCCCGGCGAGGGGAGATCGACTTGAACGTGCGACCGATATCGGGGGCGTCGGTTGACGCGCGGGGGCGTGGGGCCAAGGGCCTGCTGGCGCTGATACTCGGCGTCCTGCTGCTGGCCGTGACCGCCTGCGGTGGCGGGGGGGCCGGCTCCGGGTCCGGTTCCGGCTCCGGGGACGCCAAGAGCGGGAAGGGTGACTCGGCCGCCGCCGAGACCAAGCAGTCCGAGGCGATCGTCTCCATCACCCCGAAGGACGGCGCGAAGTCCGTCGACACCAGCGGCGCCCTCAAGGTCGCCGCCACCAAGGGCAAGTTGACCGAGGTGCAGGTCAAGGACGCCAAGGGCACCGCGGTGGAGGGGAAGATAGCCGCCGACGGCGCCTCCTGGACGCCGTCCACGCATCTCGCCTCCGGCACCGCCTACACGGTGCACGCGATCGCGAAGGACTCCAAGGGCCGTACGGCGGCCGAGGACTCCGGCTTCACCACCCTGACTCCGAAGAACACCTTCATCGGCACGTTCACGCCCGAGGACGGCTCGACGGTCGGCGTCGGAATGCCGTTCTCGCTCCGCTTCACCCGGGGCATCACCAGCCCCGACGACGTCGAGAAGGCCATCACGATCAAGACCTCGCCGGCCGTCGACGTCCAGGGCCACTGGTTCGGCAACGACCGTCTGGACTTCCGTCCCGAGCACTACTGGAAGGAAGGCACCAAGGTCACCGTCCAGCTGCGCCTCGACGGCGTCGAGGGCCGCAAGGGCGTCTACGGCAAGCAGAACAAGACCGTTTCCTTCACCATCGGCCGCAACCAGGTCTCCGTCGTGGACGCCAAGAAGCACACGATGAAGGTCACGCAGGACGGCAAGACCATCAGGACCATCCCGGTCACCACCGGCAAGCCCGGCTACGACACCTGGAACGGCCAGATGGTCATCAGCGAGAAGCTCGCGGTGACCCGGATGAACGGCGAGACGGTCGGGTACGGCGGCGAGTACGACATCAAGGACGTCCCGCACGCCTCCCGCCTCACCGACTCCGGCACCTTCCTGCACGGCAACTACTGGGGCGGCGACGCCTTCGGCAACTACAACGCCAGCCACGGCTGCGTGGGCCTGCGCGACGTCAAGGGCGGCTACGACAGCGGGGTCCCGGCGGCCTGGTTCTTCAACCACTCCCTGATCGGCGACGTGGTCATCGTGAAGAACTCCCACGACGCGACCGTCGCCCCGGACAACGGCCTCAACGGCTGGAACATGTCCTGGGACAAGTGGACGGCGTGACGCTCCGCTGACAGACGGCCCCGGTGTGAGGTACGGCACCGGGGCCGTTGTCGTTAGCCACGGTTAACCTGACCCCCATGACCGTGAATCTCGAAGTCGCCGAAGGCGTCGGCGTCATCCGTCTCGACCGGCCGCCCATGAACGCGCTGGACGTGGCCACCCAGGACCGGCTGAAGGAGCTCGCCGAGGAGGCGACCCGGCGTGACGACGTGCGCGCGGTGGTCGTGTACGGCGGGGAGAAGGTGTTCGCGGCGGGCGCGGACATCAAGGAGATGCAGAACATGGACCACACCGCGATGGTCCTGCGCGCCCGCGCCCTCCAGGACTCCTTCACGGCCGTGGCCCGCATCCCCAAGCCGGTCGTCGCCGCGATCACCGGCTACGCGCTGGGCGGCGGCTGCGAACTCGCCCTGTGCGCGGACTTCCGGATCGCCGCGGAGAACGCCAAGCTGGGCCAGCCGGAGATCCTGCTCGGTCTGATCCCCGGCGCGGGCGGCACCCAGCGCCTGGCCCGGCTGGTCGGACCGTCCAAGGCGAAGGACCTGATCTTCACGGGCCGTATGGTCAAGGCCGACGAGGCGCTGACCCTGGGCCTCGTGGACCGGGTCGTCCCCGCCGACGAGGTCTACGCCGAGGCGCACGCCTGGGCGGCGAAGCTCGCGCAGGGGCCGGCGATCGCGCTGCGCGCGGCGAAGGAGTCCATCGACACGGGTCTGGAGACGGACATCGAGACCGGGCTCGCGGTGGAACGCAACTGGTTCGCAGGCCTGTTCGCCACCGAGGACCGCGCGCGGGGCATGAAGAGCTTCGTCGAGGAGGGACCCGGCAAGGCGAAATTCCTCTGAATCCCTTGCAATTGACGCGATGTCTGATCCGGGTCCCTCGATGGGGCGGTTTATGGGAGCCTTAAGGCAACCTTAAGTCTGCCTTGTCGAGGGAGTCCGTCGATTGCCTCCTCATGAGCCTCCGCCGCAGGTCACCGGGGCTGTTGACGACCCCGATGTGCCGTTGGCATATGCCGATCACCCTTCTCGGAGCAGCGCGTTCAGGGGGGCGTATTCGTCGGGAACGGCCCCGGAGGGCGCTTTGGGCGGCCATGATGGGGTCATGGCGGGGCTGGAGGGTTTCGAACAGCCGCGGGGAGACGGCCGTGCGACGGCGGCGCGCTGGTCTCCGGCGGTCGAGGACGAGCACGCACTGAAGGCGCTCGAACTGTTCGGAAACCCCACCGAGGCGGAGGTCCCCCTGCCGTCCCGGCCGGAGTCCGCGGCCGCCGCCCGGCGCCTGACCCAGGTGATCGTGCTGCGCGACTGGGGGCTGAGCCCCAAGATGGCGGAGGACGCGGTGTTACTCGTGTCCGAGCTCGTCGGCAACGCCGTACGGCACACCGGGGCACGGGTGTTCGGCCTGCGCATGCGGCGCCGGCGGGGGTGGATCCGGATAGAGGTGCGGGACCCCTCGCGCGGACTGCCCTGTCTGATGCCGGTGCAGGAGATGGACGTCAGCGGGCGGGGGCTGTTCCTCGTCGACAAGCTGTCCGACCGGTGGGGGGTCGATCTGCTGCCCCGCGGCAAGACCACCTGGTTCGAGATGCGGGTGGCCGACAGGTAGTCCGTTGGGTCGATCGGTGACGATCGGCACTCGGTGGGTCGATCGGCGGCGACCGGTACTCGGTGGGTCGATCAGGGCCAATCCGCGACGGAACCCCTTAAATGGGGCGGGTGACCGCTACCGACCGCCGGACCGTGCTGCTCGCCACCGCAGGGCTGACCTTGGCCGCGGGATGTGCGACCAGGAGTGCCGTCGCTCATCCCGCCCCCTCCTCCGCGGGCAGCGCCCCACCCCTCCCCGCCCAGCTCACCCACGGCCCCCGTGACCGCCCCCGGGTCGCCCTCACCTTTCACGGCGCCGGCGATCCCGCCACCGCCCGTGCGCTGCTCACCGAGGCCGAGCGGCGCGGTGCCCGGCTGACCGTGCTCGCCGTGGGCACCTGGCTCGACACCCACCCCGAGCTCGCCCGCCGGATCCTCGACGGCGGCCACGACCTCGGCAACCACACCCTGAGCCACCTCGACATCAACGCGATGTCCGAGGCCGAGGCGCGTCAGGAGATCACCGGCTGCGCCGAGCGGATCCGGCGGCTCACCGGGTCGGTGGGGACCTGGTTCCGGCCCTCCCGCACTCCCACCGCCTCACCCCTCGTCACCCGGCTGGCCCAGGAGGCCGGCTACCCCCACGTCCTGTCCTACGACGTCGACTCCCTCGACTTCACCTCGCCCGGCGCCGCCGCCGTCGCCCGCAAGGTACTCGCCGAGATCCGCGAAGGGTCCGTGGTGAGCCTGCACTTCGGGTACGCCGACACGGTCGCCGCCCTCCCCGTCGTACTGGAAGAACTCGACCGGCGCGGCCTGGCCGCGGTGACCACCACGGAGTTGTTCAGCTGATGACCCGTACCCACGCCCAGCGCGCTCTGATCGCCTGTGCCGCCCTCGTCGTCCTCGCCGCCTGCGGCACCGGGACCAAGGACGGGGCGAAGGAGGCCCTCGGTACCAAGGCGGCCGCCCCCGCCCCGGTGCGACCGGTGAAACCCGTGCGGAAGGCGGTCCAGGGGCTCCCCGGGATGCCGCCCATCCTCGACCCGAAGGACGTCTACGCCGCCGACCGCCCGAACCGGCTCTCCCCGGTGGTGAAGGACTTCCCGTCGCGGGTCTACGTGCCCAACACCGAGTCCGACACGGTCTCCGTCATCGACCCGACGACGTACGAGATCATCGACACCATCCATGTCGGACGGCAGCCCCAGCACGTCGTGCCCTCCTGGGACATGAAGACGCTCTGGGTCAACAACGACCGCGGCAACACCCTCACCCCCATCGACCCGAGCACCGGCAAGGCGGGCAAGCCGGTCGACGTGCACGACCCCTACAACCTTTACTTCACGCCGAACGGCAAGTACGCCGTCGTGATGGCCTCCCTCGACCGGGAGCTGGTCTTCCGCGATCCGCACACCATGGAGCGCAGGAAGACCGTCCCGGTCAGCTGCTACGGCGTCAACCACGCCGACTTCTCCCTGGACGGCCGGTACTTCATCGTGTCCTGCGAGTTCAGCGGGGAGCTGCTGAAGGTCGACACCGAGAAGATGGAGGTGATCGGCCAGCAGAAGCTGCCGTTCGCCGGGGCCATGCCGCAGGACGTCAAGGTTTCGCCCGACGGGAAGCGGTTCTACGTCGCCGACATGATGGCCGACGGGATGTGGGTCCTCGACGGCGACTCCTTCGGCAAGCCGACCCTGCTGCCCACCGGCAAGGGCACCCACGGCCTGTACATCAGCCGCGACTCCCGCGAGATGTACGTCTCCAACCGGGGCGAAGGGACCGTGTCCGTCTTCGACTTCGCCGAGAACCGGGTCACGAAGAAGTGGCACCTGCCCGACGGCGGCAGCCCCGACATGGGGGGCGTCTCCGCAGACGGCAAGGTCCTGTGGCTGTCCGGCCGCTACAACTCCGAGGTCTACGCCATCGACACCCGCACCGGCGCCCAGCTCGCCCGCATCAAGGTCGGCAGCGGCCCGCACGGCCTCGCGGTGTACCCGCAACCGGGACGCTACTCGCTCGGCCACACCGGCATCTTCCGCTGACCCGCACCGGTCCCGCCCGGGCCGTACGTCACTGGGGCGCGAGCAGCACCGCCTCTGCGCCCACCGGGCGGTAGCCCGCTGCCTGGAAGGCGCGCAGGCTGCGGGCGTTGCCCGGGGAGACCTGGGCCCACAGGGGCTCCCCGGCCAGGTGGCGGGCCGCGGTCACCAGGACGCGGCCCAGGCCCCGCTGCCGTACCGCCTCGTCGACCTCGACCGAGACCTCCAGACGGCCGCCGACGCCGCGTCCCGTCACCAGCACCCCGCCGTCCGCCGTCCAGGCCCGGATGTCGTCGCGGCGCCCGCGGGCGTAGGCGATACGGGGATGGTTCGCGTCCTCGATCTCCTTGAGCGCGAGGGGCGGTCCGCCCGGCAGCGGGTCGGCGACCAGCATCGCGTCGATCGTCTCCGACCTGCGCCCGGTCCGCTCCAGCAGGGCCGTCAGGAAACGCGGGTTCATGGTCGCGGCCAGCGGGTCGCAGTCCAGGCCGCGCAGGGTGGCACGGACCCACTCGGGGTCCTCGTCGGTGAAGACCACGGAGTGGGCCGTGAAGGAGAGCACGCCCGCGTCCCGGTGACAGACCTGCGGCACGATCGTGGTCCCGCCGTCCGCGGGCGGGAAGACACCGCGGGCCGCCGCGTCGAGAATGTCCCGCAAAGTCTCCATCACCGGCTCCTTGAGTCTCCCGCCACTGGAGGACCCACCCTCGCAGACATGATCGACGAGGGCACCGGGGTTTCCCCGGGTGGTTGCCGTACGGCGGATCCGGCCAGGCGGCTAATCTGACCTGCGGCAGCAAGCCAGTGAGACACGAAGCACGAGAAGAGGGGCGGACCGGTGGCGCACATCGACATCGAGGAAGCACGCAAGCAGTTCGAGCGGATCGATGCGGACGGTGACGGCTCCATCACCGCCGCCGAGTTCAAGTCCGCCCTGGCCCAGGGCGGCGACTGGAACGTGACCGAGTCGGTCGCCGAGGCGATCATCAAGACCCGCGACCTGAACGGCGACAAGCTCCTGTCGTTCGACGAGTTCTGGGCCTTCCTGAACAAGTAAGGCGTACGGAGAGGGGGGCGCCGCACCGGGCTTTCGGCGGGCGCCCCCTTCGTCATGCCCGGCCCCGGTCCCGGCCCCGGAGCCGTACCGTCCAGCGGCCGTCGTGCCGCTCCAGCACCAGCGGCAGGTCGAAGCACTTGCCGACCTGGTCGCCGGTCAGGACGTGCGACGCCGGGCCCCGCGCGAGGACCCGGCCCTCGCGCAGCAGCAACGCGTGGGTGGTGCCGGGCGGCAGCTCCTCCAGGTGATGCGTGACCAGGACCGTCGCCAACGCCGGGTGCTCCCGGCGCAGTTCGCCCAGCGCGTCGATCAACTGCTCGCGGCCCGGCAGGTCGAGGCCGGTCGCCGGTTCGTCGAGCAGCAGCAGCCGCGGCTGCGGCATCAGCGCGCGGGCGATGAGCGTACGGCCGCGCTGCCCCTGCGAGAGCGTCGGCCAGCGGGCGTCGGCGAGGCCCGCGAGGCCGAGGGTGGCGATGAGACGGTCGGCCTGACGCAGCTGCTCCGGACTCGGCCGCCAACGGGGGAGCGGGGCAACGGAGTTGGTCAGCCCGGTCAGGACGACGTCCCGGACCCGCAGCGGTGCGCCGAGCGGATGGCGCGGGTCGACGTGACCGACCTCGGCCCGCAGCTCCCGCAGGTCCACCCGGCCCAGTCGGCGGCCCAGCACCTCGACCGTGCCGCCGGTGGGGTGCACCCTGGCGCCCAGCAGGCCGAGCAGCGTGGACTTGCCCGCGCCGTTGGCGCCCAACAGCGCCCAGTGCTCGCCGGCCCGTACGGTCAGGGAGACCTCCTGGAGGATCGGCCTGCCGTCCCTGACCACCCGCACGTCCTCGGCGCGCAGGACCTCCGTCACCGCAGCGCCCGGTTCACCGCGGACAGCACGGCCCGGACCCCGGCGGCCGGGCCCGTACCGGCGCCCCAGACGGTCGTACGGCCGCCGACGCGGCACTCCGCGTAGGCCGCCGTGCCGTCCTCGGTGAAGTCGACGACCTCGACGGTGTGCCCGGCACCGGCGAGTGCGTCCACGAAGGCCGACAGCGGACCGGTGCCCGTGCCCTCGTGGTCGCCGACCCTGCCGTCGCACTCCAGCGTGCCGACGAAGCGGTGCACGCCGGGCGCCTCCTCGTACACGGTCCCCTCGTGCAGCCGGACCTCGCCCTCCGTGAGATAGGTGGCCCGGAACAGCTCGTACAGCTCCTGCGGGTCCATCTCCCGGCCGCTCGCGTCGGTGGCCTCCTGAACGGTCCTGGCGAACTCGGGGCGCATGCGGGGCGGCAGGTCGATGCCGTGCCGGGTGCGCAGCAGATACGCCGTTCCGCCCTTGCCGGACTGGGAGTTGACGCGGATGACCGCCTCGTAGCTGCGTCCGATGTCGGCCGGGTCGATCGGCAGGTACGGCACCTGCCAGGGCTCCTCCGGGTGCGCGTCGCGGTGGGCGAGGCCCTTGCTGATCGCGTCCTGGTGGGTGCCCGAGAAGGCGGTGTGCACGAGCTCGCCCGCGTACGGGTGACGGGGGTGCACCGGGAGCCGGTTGCAGTGCTCGACGGTCGCCTTCACCGCGTCGATGTCACTGAAGTCGACCATGGGGTCCACCCCTTGGGCGTACAGGTTCATCGCGAGGGTCACCAGGTCGACGTTCCCGGTGCGCTCGCCGTTGCCGAACAGACAGCCCTCCACGCGCTGGGCGCCCGCCAGCACGGCGAGTTCGGCGCAGGCGACGCCGGTGCCGCGGTCGTTGTGCGGGTGCACGGAGAGGATGACCGCGTCGCGGCGGGCCAGATGGCGGTGGACGTACTCGATCTGGTCGGCGTAGACGTTCGGGGTGGCGATCTCGACGGTGGCGGGCATGTTGTGCGTGACCGGGCGGTCCGGGCTCGCGTCCCACAGCTCGGTCAGTCCGTCGCACAGCTCCAGGACGAAGTCGGGCTCGGTCAGGTTGAAGGTCTCGGGGGAGAACTGGAAGCGGACGGCGGTGCCGGTCAGGGCGTCCGCCCGCCGTGCCATGTGCGCGGCCGCCTCCCGCACGGTCTCCCACACCTCCTTCCGGTCCCGGCCGAGGACGACGTCCCGCCACACCGGGGAGGTGGCGATGTAGAGGTGCACGACGGCTCGCGGCAGCCCGGCGATCGAGTCGAAGGTGCGGTCGACGAGGTCCCGGCGGGCCGGGGTGAAGACGACCGGTGTCACGTCGTCCGGGACGGTGCCGGAGGTCACCAGGTGCCGTACGAAGTCGAAGTCGGCGCGGCTCGCGGAGGGATAGCCGACCTCGATCTCCTTGAAGCCGGTCCGCACCAGCAGGTCGAAGAAGCGGCTCTTGCGGGCGGTGTCCATCGGCTCGGCCAGTGCCTGGTTGCCGTCCCGCAGGTCGACGGGCACCCACAGGGGCGCCCGGTCGATGCGGGCGGAGGGCCAACTCCGGTCGCCCACCGGGACGTCCACGCGGTCCTGGAAGGGGCGGTAGCGGTGGAACGGCATCGGGCCGGGGCGCTGGGGGTTCCAGGCGGGGGCCGTGACGGGCGGGGCGGTCGCGGCGGGGGTGACGGGCCTCGTGGGCGGTGCGGAGGTCATGGTCCTGGTGGGTGGTGCGGTGGTCATGGGGCCGGTGTCCTTCTGCTCGGTCGGTGCACTCGGACCGGCAGCACGGCGTCCCGCGGCGGGGTGCCGGTCGCGTCAGGCCCCGCCGCGGCAGCCGAGAAGAAGGAGACCGCGGAAGATCACGAGAGGTAGGCTAGTCACTCCTCAGCTCCTCAGACAAGTGAGAATTCGCTGAGCAAGCTTTCTGCCCGAGTCGTGAGTTGGTGAACCGCAGATGCCGCTGGGTCCCGTCCGCCCCAGTCCGCTGGTCGAGCAGGCCGCCGAGCGGCTGCGTGAGCAGATCACGTCGGGGCAGTGGCCCGTCGGCACCAGGCTGCCCGGCGAGACCACGCTCGCGAAGGAGCTCGGCGTGGGCCGCTCCACGGTCCGTGAGGCGCTGCGGGCGCTGGCGGGGGCCGGGCTGGTGCGGCCGAGACAGGGCGCGGGGGTCTTCGTCACGGCCGCGGAAGAGGTGGGGGACTGGCCGACCCGGCTGCGCCGGGCCGCGGTCACCGACGTCTACGAGGTCCGCATGGCGGTGGAGGTCCACGCGGCCCGCCTCGCCGCCCGCCGCCGCAGCGCCGAGGACGTGACGGCGATGGAGCGCGCGCTGGAGGGCCGCCGGGCCGCCGCGTCCTCCTCCGACGCCGACTTCGTCGACGCGGACATCGCCTTCCACGCGGCGGTGGTCGCGGCCGCCCACAACCCCGTGCTCGCCGACCTCTTCGGGGAGTTCACCCCGGTGCTGCGGGAGGGCCTGGTCGAACTGCTGGCCCTGACCGGCCTGCGCGCCACCGACCCCAACACCGCCGACGCGGCGCACGCGGCTCTGGTCCGTGCGGTGGCGGACGGGGACGCGGAGGCGGCTGCGGAGATCCTGCGGGCGGAGCTGGAGGACCCCTTCGGTGAAGCGCGGGGGTGAGCCGCCCGCCCTACACGATGTCCAGGGGCTCGTGCGGGCCGGACGGGAGGTCGATCTCCACGGCATCACCGGGCCGCACCACGCCACCCGTCACGACGACGCCCATGATCCCGGAAAGGAAGCGCGGCCGGCCGTTCTCGTCCCGGTCCACGACCTGCTTCATCAGCCCCTTCCGGAAGCCGTCGATCTGCGCGCACGGGTTCCGCAGCCCGGTCACCTCGACGACGGCCGTCTCCCCGAGCCGCAGGCGGGTGCCGCGGGGCAGCGTCAGCAGGTCGACTCCCCGGGTGGTGACGTTCTCGCCGAGCTCCCCGGCGGCCACCTCGAACCCGGCCCGCCGTACGTCCTCGAACAGCTCCTCGTGGATCAGGTGCACCTGCCGGAGGTTCGGCTGCGAGGGGTCCTTCCGCATCCGGAACCGGTGCTTCACCGTCGCCCCGCCGTGCACGTCCCCCTCCACGCCGAACCCCGCGAGCAAGGTGATGCTCTCCCGGTTCGGCTTGCTGAAGGAGTACGTTCCGTTGCTGCTGACCGCGCTGATCGTCCCACCCATGGGACCAGCCTAGGAGAGCGGTGTCGTTCAGGCGTCCGCGGCCCACTCGCGCAGCGCGGCCTTGCTCGCGAAGTCGGCGACGTCCTTGTCCACCGGGTCGTCGGTGTACTGGTGGAAGCGCCACTTCGCCTTGATGCGGGGCTTGCCCGCGGTGACGTAGTCGGCGATCCAGAGGCCGTCGCCGGCGTACGACGTGGTGTCCACGTTCAGCCAGTAGTGCCGGTTGCAGTAGAGCAGGACCCGGTTGTCCGGCCGGAGTTGGCGCACCTTGCGGATGAAGGCGTCCTTCTCCGCGTTGGTCGCGTGGGTGCCCTCGCCGGTCGTCTCCCAGTCCACGGCGAGGAGGTCGCCCGCCCTCTCGGGGGCGTGCTTGACGAAGTACTCGGCCTGGGCGGTGAGGTTGCCGGGCCACAGGAAGTGGTAGAAGCCGACGACCAGCCCGGCGTCGCGCGCGTGCTTGGCCTGGGCCGCGAGCTTGGGGTTGACGTAGGAGCGGCCCTCCGTCGCCTTGATGAAGGCGAAGGACAGACCGTCCGTGGCGAAGGACGAGGACTGGTAGGCGCTGACATCGATACCGCGGAGCATAGGGAGGCTCCTTGAAGTGTCGTCGGGGGAAGGGGAGTTGTCATGATGCCCCCGATGGGCCGAACGACACCTGGGGTGGCCGCGACCGGCCTCAGCTCTCGTGCCGCGCCACGGCGTAACCGGGTACGGACGGCCACCGGACGGTGATGAGCACCGACTCCTCCTCCGCGTACCAGGAGTGGTCGACCCCGTGCCCCCACACGACGTAGTCGCCCTGTTCCGCCAGCACCACGTCCCGGCCGGGCAGCTCCACCCGGAAGCGGCCGCTGATCAGGATCAGCAGGGCGGTCCGTGCCTCGCCCCGCACCCACTCCTCGCGGCGGTCACCGCGGGGGTGGACGCCCCACTTGATCTCCACGGCCTCGCTGTGCCGCGGATCGCCGGCCTCCTTGAAGTGGCCGAGGAGCCAGCCCCGGTCCAGCGGGGCGTCCTTGCCGGCGTTGCCCACGTACACGCTGTCGTCCATGGCGGGGGATGCTAGCAACTTCCCTTCCGTGCGGAAGCGCCGCGTCGGTACACCGGCCCTGGGCGCGATCCCCGCAGCTCAGGGCCCTGTCGGTGGCCGGTCCGGGGTGCCGCGGCGGCGGGTCGCGTTGCCTTCGGATGACGGCAATGTTGCGGAAACCCTTGACTCGCCCTCTCCGGCTGCGTAGATATGTCTGCGCAGTCATGTCAGCGCAGTCATACTGAAACAGACCCCGCTGACGGCTGCCGGAGATCAGGAGAGACCCATGGCACGACTGGCAGGCCGCGGCACCGGCACCGCACCACGGAGCATCGACGTGGCGCGGCTGGCGGGCGTCTCGCAGAAGACGGTGTCCAGGGTCATGAACGGCGAGCAGTACGTCTCCGGAGATCTGCGCCGACGGGTCCTGGAAGCCGCCGAGACCCTCGGCTACCGGCTCAACCACGCCGCCCGGGCCCTGGCCTCGGGCCGGACCCGGTCCATCGGTGTGGTGACGCTCGGTACGGCACTGTACGGGCCCGCCTCGCTGCTGATGGGCCTGGAGCGGGCGGTCCGGGACACCGGCTACACGCTCCGGGTGGTCAACACCGTCGAAGGCGACGCCCTGGGGATCGCCGGTGCCGTCGACTCGCTCCTCGACCAGGGCGTGGACGGCATCGTGATCTCCGAGCCGATCGACGAGGAGGGGGACGCCGACCTCGCGATCCGCGTCGACGTGCCGTTCCTGATCCTCGGGGCGCCGCCGCCGTTCACCGCGCACCGGGTGGTGACCGCGGGGCTCGTCGCCCACCAGCTGGCCCGGGCCGTCACCGAGCATCTGCTGGACCTCGGGCACCCGACCGTCCACCACCTCGCCGGTCCGCAGCGCTGGTACGCGGCCAGGGACCGGATGGAGGGCTGGCGGGCGACGCTGGCCGCGCACGGCCGGCGCGAACCGCCGGTGCTCGTGGGCGACTGGTCGGCCGCCTCGGGCCACCGCGCCGGGCTCGAACTGGCCGGGGACCGTGACGTCACGGCGGTGTTCGCCGCCAACGACGACATGGCCATCGGGCTGATCCGCGCACTGCTGGAGACCGGCCGACGGGTGCCGGAGGACGTCAGCGTGGTCGGTCTGGACGACATCCCGGTGGCGGCCTACGTGTCCCCGCCGCTGACGACGGTCCGGCAGCCGTTCGACGCGACGGCGGAGGACGGCCTCAGACGGCTCGTCCACGCCATCGAGAACCCGGACGCGGATCCGATCCCGGCCGAGGACCCACCGGTCAACCTGGTCGTACGGGCCTCGACGGGGCCTCCGCCGAGTGGGGCGGTGTCGGTCGGCGGGGCGGTTTTAGCGGGCGGAACGGCGGCGCCGGAGGGGAGGGCGCGGACGACGCGGACGACGCGGACGACCGCACCGGGTGCGTCGGACGGTCCGTCACAGGTGCCGGCACCTCAGCCGAACCGTACGACCGCGCCGGGACGGTTGGTCTCGCCCGGACGAACGCCCTCGGGGGCCCGGCAGCCCACGGCCTGACCGGCCGACCGGTTGCCCGCAGCCCCGCCCCGCAGGCGCCCGCGACCAGCCGTCCCGCCCGTCCCGCCGGCGGCCGGCCCGCCGCCCGGCACCCCCTTCCCCGATCCCGATGGGAGACCCGCCCACCCACAGCGCGCACCCGCACCGCCGCTCACCCCGCACCCCCGCACCCGAGTGCGCGAGCCGACCCCGTCGTACCGGGTCGTCGTAGCGAGCACTCTCCTGCGCGGAGCCCCCGGCGTCTCCCCACGAGCCGATCGCGACCGGAGTCTCTGCCCCCTCCCGCCCCTCCCGGCGTGAGCCCCCCTGTGAACCGACGAGCGTGACGCGTCCGGCCCCGGCCCCGCGAGGACCATCCCCGCGGTCCGCCCCGGCCCCGTCCCGTGTCCCTCGCCGCACCCCGTTTCCGACCTCCCGAACCGCTCGCCGTCGCCGGTGCGCCGATTCCTACGCCCTCTGCGGAGTCCACCATGTCGAAATTCCTCTCAGCCGCCTCCTCGGCTTCCCTGAACCGCCGCGGCTTCCTCGCCGCGACCGGAGCCCTCACGCTCGCGAGCACCCTCTCCGCCTGCGGCGGCGGCAGCGGTGGCTCCGGCTCCGGCGGTGGCTCCTCCGCCAAGGCGGTCAGCCAGGCCGACATCGACAAGGCGATGAAGACGCCCACCGAGCTGGTGTTCTGGACCTGGGTCCCGAACATCGACAAGGAGGTCGCGCTCTTCCAGGCGAAGTACCCGGCCATCAAGGTCAAGGTCGTCAACGCCGGACAGGGCGTCACCCACTACACGAAGCTGCGCACCGCGATCAAGGCGGGCAGCGGCGCCCCCGACGCCGTGCAGATCGAGTACCAGGCGATCCCGACCTTCACCATCACCGACAGCCTCCTCGACCTGCGCCCGTACGGCGCCGCCAAGCTCAAGGACACCTTCGTCGACTGGACGTGGGGCCAGGTCAGCGGGGCCGACGGCGAGGTCTTCGCGATCCCGCAGGACACCGGCCCGATGGGCATGCTCTACCGCAAGGACATCTTCGACAAGCACAGGATCGACGTCCCCACCACCTGGGACGAGTTCGCGGCCGCGGCCCGCAAGCTGCACAAGGCCGACCCGGACGTCTACCTCACCAACCTCGCCGCGAACGAGGCGGCCGCCTGGCACGGTCTGCTCTGGCAGGCGGGGGCCAAGCCCTACGCCCTGTCCGGCAAGAGCGACATCACCATCAGCGTCGACGACGCCGTCTCCCGCAAGCTCGGCGACTACTGGGGCGGCCTCGCCAAGGAAGGCGTCATCGGCACCGAGCCCGACTTCGCCGACTCCTGGTACGCGGCCCTGAACAAGGGCAAGTACGCCACCTGGATCACCGCCGCGTGGGGCCCGTCGTTCCTCTCCGGCTCGGCCAAGTCCACCGCGGGCAAGTGGCGCGCGGCCCCGCTGCCGCAGTGGGACGCGGCCAAGCCGAGCGCGGGCAACTGGGGCGGTTCGACCACCGCGGTCGTCAAGGGCACCAAGAACGCGATCGCGGCCGCGATGTTCGCCCAGTTCCTCAACAGCGACCCGGCGAGCGCGAAGCTGTTCGCCACCGAGCAGTTCTTCTTCCCGGCCACCAAGGCCCTGCTCGGGGACGCGAGCTTCACCGGCGACGCGCCCTCCTTCTACGGCGGCCAGAAGGTCAACCAGGTCTTCGCCGACATCAGTTCCACGGTCTCGCCCTCCTTCCAGTGGCCGCCGTTCCTCGACCAGGCGGCGACGGACTGGACCGAGACCGTGGGCAAGTCCCTCGCCGACAAGACCGACACCGCCCGCGCGCTGGGCGCCTGGCAGACGCGGCTCACCACGTACGCCAAGAACCAGGGCTTCACGGTCAAGTCCTGACGGCCCGCCGGGTCCCGCGCCGACCCGCGCGGGACCCCGCCCGCACCCCCAGTACCCCATCCCCCAGAAAGGCCCGACCATGACTGCCACCACCGCGGCCTCCCCCAAAGGCCGGCGCCGAGACGGGCCGGCCGGCCCCGCGCGCGGCGGCAGGCGCCGTCGCCGGTCGGCAGGGCCGCTGTTCGTCGCCCCCTTCATGGTGCTGTTCCTGCTGCTCTTCCTCGCCCCCCTCGGCTACGCCGCCTACCTCAGCCTCTACCAGTCACGCCTGATCGGCGGGACGGTCTTCGTCGGCCTCGACAACTACATCCAGGCCGTGACCGACCCGCTGCTCATCCACGGCGTCATCCGCGTCGCGCTGTTCTTCCTGATCCAGGTCCCGCTGATGCTGCTGCTGGCGCTGGTGTTCGCCCTCGCGCTCGACAGCGGCCTGCTGCGGCTGGCCAAGGTGATCCGCCTCGGCATCTTCGTCCCGTACGCGGTGCCGAGCGTCGTCGCCGCCCTGATGTGGGGCTATCTGTACGGCCCGGACTTCGGCCCGTTCGCCCAGCTCAGCCGGGACCTCAGCCTGCCGGTGCCGCAGTTCCTCAGCGACGGCTGGATACTCGGGAGCCTCGCGAACATCGTCACCTGGGAGTTCGTCGGCTACAACATGATCATCCTGTACGCCGCCCTGCGCACGATCCCGACCGAGCTGTACGAGGCCGCCGCGATGGACGGGGCCGGTGCCTGGCGGATCGCCTGGTCGATCAAGCTGCCCGCGCTGCGCCCCGCGCTGCTGCTCACCCTGCTGTTCTCCGTGATCGGCAGCTTCCAGCTCTTCAACGAGCCCAACCTGCTGATGAAGGTCGCCCCCGACGTGATCAGCAGCTCCTACACCGCCAACCTCTACGCCTACTCCCTCGCCTTCACCGGCCAGCAGGTCAACTACGCGGCCACGGTGTCCTTCCTCCTCGGCCTCGTCATCGTGATCGTCTCCTACGGCGTCCTGCTCACCGCGAACCGCAGGAGGACGTCATGACGACCACTCCCCAGCCCGCGCTCATGCAGGGGACCCCGCCCCCGGCGACCCCGACCGCGAAGCCGGCGCGCGCCGCACTGCCGAGGCGGCGCCGGAGCGGCCCCCGCCGCAGCACCCCGCTGACCATCGCCATGCTGGCCGCCCTCGCCTACTTCCTGCTGCCGCTGTTCTGGCTGGTCATCGCCTCCACCAAGAGCACCCAGGACCTGTTCAACACGTTCGGCCTGTGGTTCTCGCACGCCCCGCAGCTGCTCACCAACGTCAAGGACACCTTCACCCAGGACGACGGCGTCTTCGTGCGCTGGCTGATCAACACGGTCGTGTACGCGGGCGTCAGCGCCGTCGGCGCCTCCCTGCTCGCGGCGGCCGGCGGGTACGGCTTCTCCAAGTTCCGCTTCCGCGGCGACCGGTTCGCGTTCAACCTCGTCGTCGGCGCGGTCATGGTCCCGGCCACCGCGCTGGCCATCCCGACCTATCTGCTGTTCGCCAAGGCGGGCCTGGTCAACACCCCGTGGGCGATCATCCTGCCCTCCCTGGTCAACCCCTTCGGCCTCTACCTGATGCGGGTCTACGCCGAGGACGCCGTCCCGGAGAGCATCCTGGAGGCCGCCCGTATCGACGGGGCCGGCGAGCTGCGGATCTTCTTCCGGATCGTGCTCCGGCTGCTCGGCCCCGGCCTGGTCACGGTTCTGCTCTTCACGCTGGTGGCGACCTGGAACAACTACTTCCTGCCGCTGATCATGCTCAACGACCCGAACCTGTACCCGATCACGGTGGGGCTGTCCTCCTGGGCGGCGCAGGCCCAGAACGGCGGATCCGGCGCCAGCAGCGACATGCTCGCGCTCGTGGTGACCGGCTCGCTGATCTCGATCATCCCACTGGTCGTGGCGTTCCTGATGCTCCAGCGGTACTGGCAGAGCGGGCTCGCCTCCGGCGGCGTCAAGCAGTAGCGCACACTTCTCACTTCGCTCCCGTACCCCGGAGGTTCCCCCATGGCGGCACTGCCTGCCCGTGTCCTGTTCGGCGCCGCGTACTACTACGAGTACACGCCGGAATACGACCCCGAACTCCAGCCGGACGAACGGCTGAAGACCGACCTGGACCTGATGGCCGAAGCCAACTTCACCGTCATCCGGGTCGGCGAGTCGGTCTGGTCGACGTGGGAGCCCAGCAACGGCACCTTCGACCTGGACTGGCTCCAGCCCGTCCTCGACGGCGCCCACGAGCGCGGCATCTCCGTCATCCTCGGCACCCCGACCTACGCGGCCCCGCCGTGGCTGGCCCGCCAGTACCCGGAGATCACCGCCGAGCGCGCCACCGGGCAGCGGATGGGCTGGGGCGCCCGGCAGGAGATCGACTTCACCCACCCCGCGTTCCGCTTCCACGCCGAACGGGTCATCCGGAGGATCGCGGCACGCTACGCCGACCACCCGGCGGTCATCGGCTGGCAGGTCGACAACGAACCGGGGCTGCACCTCTTCCACAACCGCGGGGTCTTCCAGCGGTTCGTGGACCACCTGCGGGAGAAGTACGGCGACGTCGAGACCCTGAACCGCGAGTGGGGCCTGGTCTACTGGTCGCACCGGCTGTCCGACTGGTCCGACCTGTGGACGCCCGACGGCAACGAGCAGCCCCAGTACGACGTCGCCTGGCGGGAGTTCCAGGCCCGTCAGGTCACCGAGTTCATCGGCTGGCAGGCCGACCTCGTCCGTGAGTACGCGCGCGAGGGGCAGTTCGTCACCACCTGCATCTCGTACACCCGCCAGGGGGTCTCCGACGACGAGCTCGCCGCCCGTCTCGACATCGCCTCCGGCAACCCGTACTACGACATGCAGGACGGTCTGCTGCTCCCCGACCCCACCCCCGACACCCACGAGCAGATCTGGAAGACCACCGGCGTCTGGTCGATGTACCAGACCGCCGACTGGATGTTCTCCTCCCGCCAGGAGCCCTTCCTGGTCACCGAGACCAACGCCCAGAGCATCGGCTTCGCCTGGGACAACCGGCCCGGCTACGACGGCCAGTGGCGCCAGGCCGCGTGGGCGCACGTGGCGCGCGGCGCCCGGATGATCGAGTACTGGCAGTGGCAGACCCTGCGCTTCGGCGCGGAGACCTACTGGGGCGGAGTCCTCCCGCACACCGGGAAGCCCGGCCGCACCTACGCCGAAATAGCGCGGCTGGGCGCGGAGTTCGAGAAGGCGGGCCCGCTGGTCGCCGGTCTCGAACCCGACGCCGACATCACGCTCGTGTACTCGACCCCGAGCAAGTGGCTCATGCAGAAGTACCCGCCGCTCGCCACCCCCGACGGCGCCCCGGACGGCGCCGCCTACCACCGGCTCTTCGACCCCTTCTACCGCGGCGCCTTCGACGCCCGCCGCCAGGTGCGGATCGTGCACGCCCGGCAGTTGGAGGACCTCACCCCGGAGGAGGCCGTACGACGCCACCCGGTCCTCGTGGTCCCGGCCCTGTACGTCGTCGACGACGCCGGCCTCGACCGGCTGGCGGCCTACGCCGAGGCGGGCGGCCACCTGGTCCTCGGCCCCCGCACCGGCTACGCCGACCACGAGGCGAGGGCCCGGCTCACCCCGGCCCCCGGCCGTCTCGCCGACGCCGCGGGGGTGTCGTACGACGAATTCAGCAACCTGCACCAGGACGTGGCCGTTCGCCCGGCGCCGGACAGTCCGCTGCGGCTGTCCGAGTCGGCTGTCGCGACCCACTGGATCGAGTGCCTGAACCCCACCGACGCCGAGGTGCTCGCCGACTACGAGCACCCGCACTTCGGCCGGTGGCCGGCGATCACCACCCGGGCGCACGGCGCGGGCCGGGTCACCACCGTCGGCACGGCACCGGGCCGCGAGCTCGCCCGCGCGCTCGCCGAGTGGCTGGCGCCCTCCGCGAGCCACGCCTGGCAGGACCTTCCCGAGTCGGTCACGGCGACGACCGGCACCTCTCCCGACGGCCGTCGGGTCCACATCGTCCACAACTGGAGCTGGGAGTCCGCACGCGCGAGCGTCCCGGTCGACCTCTCCGACGTTCTGGACGGCACGTCCGTTCCCGTCGGCACGGTGCTGGCTCTTGGTCCCTGGGACGTCCGCGTGCTCATCACCGCAACACCGTGACATCCCCCGAGGAGGGGCAGTGAAGAAAAGAACCACAGCAAAGGCGCTGGGCAGTTCTCTCGCGGCGGCGGCACTGCTGACCGGTTCCATGGCCGGTGCGCAGGCGTACAACCCAACAGGCGGGACCATGTACCAGCTGGGCAGCGAGCCGTGCCTGAAGGGACGCGGCAACTGCGCGGTCTACCCGAAGTCGGCCCAGCTCCCGGGCGGTCGGCTGGTCGCCTCGTTCGAGAAGTCGACCGTCGTGGCGTCCTCCGGCAGCGCGGCCGGGCAGACCCTCCCGGTCTACAAGAGCGACGACGACGGCACGAGCTGGCAGCCGCTCTCGGAGGTGAAGGCACCGGCGTACGCCTCCAAGGACCCCAAGTACGCCAAGTACACGAGCAACTGGACCAACCCGTACCTGTACGTCCTGCCGAAGAGCGTCGGCGGGCTGAAGGCGGGCACCCTGCTCCTGGCCAGTGTCGTCTCCGGTGACGACTCCTACTACAAGGAGCACAAGGCGGCCGACCCGAACTGGACCCCGTCCAACGACGGCGACCGCAGCGATCTGGCCATCGCCCTGTACTCCAGCACCGACCAGGGCAAGAGCTGGAAGGTCCTCAATGTCGTGGCGACCGGCGGCTGGCAGGGCGGCAGCGCGGGCGCGGTCGGGAAGAACGTCGCCGCGGCCAACAAGTACCAGCAGGTGGACCCGCTGTGGGAGCCGTACCTGATGGTCTACAAGGGCAAGCTGGTCTGCTACTACTCCGACGAGAACGACTACACCGGCTTCGACCCGGTCACCGGCGTGCCCAGGAAGGACCCGGCCAACGACACCGCCACCGACTCGCACGGGCAGATCCTGGTGCACAAGACCTGGGACGGGAAGAGCGCCCAGTGGAGTGACCCCGTAGTCGACATCTCGGGGTCGGTGCAGGACATGGGCGGCGGCAAGACCGAGATCGGCGGCGGCCGGCCGGGCATGACCAACGTCGTGCCCACGTCGGACGGCCGCTGGATGCTCACCTTCGAGTACTGGGGCGGCGGGGCCAACACCCGCTACGTCATCGCCGATGACCCGCTGAAGTTCTTCAAGGGCAGCCAGACGGGCATGTCGGTCGGCTCGCTGCCGGTCGTCTCCGGTTCCCGTCCGCTCGCCGGCGGCGGCAGCCCGGTGCTGATCCGGCTGCCCGACGGGCGTCTCGTCTACAACGCGGCGAACAGCGGTGACGTGTGGGTCAACGACAGCGGCCGCAGCGACGGCGTGTGGACCGAGTACCAGACGACCTCGCAGGCCGGCTACAGCCGCAACCTCCAGTACGTCGACGGCACCGGCCGCGTCGCGATCCTCAACAACCAGGGCACGTCCACGATCGCCTTCGCCGAGGTCGACCTCGGCGAGACGGCCGGCACCTACTACCGGCTCGTGAACCGCAAAACCGGCCAGGTCATCGGCACCGGCAACAGGACCAACGACGCCAACCTCGGCAACGGGAACACCCCGGACGTGGCCCTGGAGGACTCCGGGGCGGCGGCGAATCCGGAGACCCAGCAGTGGCACGTGGTCGACGAGCCGAACGGCGGCACCACTCTGCTGAACAGGTCGGGCGGTCGCGCCGCCGCGATCTGGACCGGCAACGCCACCGTCGGGCAGCGCATCGGCCAGTGGGTCGACAACAGCTCGACGGGCAGCTGGAACCTCGTCAAGACCTCCGACGGCTACTACCGGTTCCAGGCCGTCAAGAACACAGCGCTCTATCTCACCGGCGCCTCCGCGGGGGCGCCGCTGACCCTCCAGAACGCGACCGATGACGGCTCGCAGGACTGGAAGCTCGTCCGCTAGGCGGCGGTGGTGGTCCGGCGGTGACGTCGGACCACCAGCATCTATCTGCCGTCCGGTGGTGCGTGTCATACTCCCATGCAGGATATCGAACATCATTCGAAATATCGAACAGAAGGGTGATGTGAGGGTGAACGCCGACAACAGGGGACAGCAGCCTCAACCCGAAACCTACGTCGTGGGGATCGACTACGGAACACTCTCGGGGCGGGCCGTTGTGGTACGCGTCTCCGACGGCGCCGAACTGGCCGCCGCCGAGCACCCGTACACCCACGCCGTCCTCGACCGGCAGCTGCCCGACGGCACCGTACTGCCGCCCGACTGGGCGCTCCAGGTCCCGTCCGACTACATCGACGTCCTGCGGATCGCCGTCCCCGAGGCGGTGGCCCGCGCCGGTGTGCGTCCGGAGCAGGTCATCGGCATCGGCACCGACTTCACCGCGTGCACGGTGCTGCCCGTGCTGGCCGACGGCACCCCCCTGTGCGAGCTGCCCGAGTACACCTCCCGCCCGCACGCCTACGTCAAGCTGTGGCGCCACCACGCCGCCCAGGCCCAGGCCGACCGCATCACGGACCTCGCCGTGGAGCGCAAGGAACCCTGGATCAAGCGGTACGGCGGGAAGATCTCCTCGGAGTGGGAGTTCGCCAAGGCGCTGCAACTCCTGGAGGAGGACCCCGAGATCTACGGCCGCACCGAGCGGTGGATCGAGGCGGCCGACTGGATCGTGTGGCGCCTGTCCGGCACCTACCTGCGCAACGCCTGCACCGCCGGCTACAAGGGCCAGTTCCAGGATGGCGTCTACCCCTCGCCCGAGTACCTCGCCGCGCTCAACCCCGGCTTCGCCGACTTCGTCACCGACAAGCTGGAGCACCCGATCGGGCAACTCGGCGACCGCGCCGGCGGGTTGACGGCCGAGGCGGCGGCCTGGACCGGACTGCCGGAGGGCATCGCCGTCTGCGTCGGCAACGTCGACGCCCATGTCACCGCGCCCGCGGCGACCGCGGTCGAGCCGGGCCGGATGGTCGCCATCATGGGCACCTCGACCTGCCATGTGATGAGCTCCGACCAGTGGGCCGAGGTGCCCGGCATGTGCGGCGTCGTCGACGGTGGCATCCTGCCCGGCCTGTGGGGCTACGAGGCGGGCCAGAGCGGCGTCGGCGACATCTTCGGCTGGTTCGTGCGCACCGGGTTCCCCGCGTCGTACGCCGAGGAGGCCGCCGCCCTCGGCCGTGACCCGCACGAGCACCTCACCGCGCTGGCTGCCGAACAGGCCGTGGGGGAGCACGGGTTGATCGCGCTGGACTGGCAGAGCGGCAACCGCAGCGTCCTGGTCGACCACGACCTCAGCGGCGTCGTCGTGGGCCTGACCCTGTCCACCCGCCCCGAGGACGTCTACCGCGCGCTCCTTGAGGCGACCGCCTTCGGCACCCGCACCATCATCGAGACGTTCACCGCCTCCGGGGTGCCCGTCGAGGAGCTGATCATCGCGGGCGGTCTGACGAAGAACGCGCTGCTGATGCAGATCTACGCCGACGTCACCCGCCTGCCCCTCGGCGTCATCGACTCCGCGCAGGGCCCCGCGCTGGGTTCGGCGATGCACGCCGCGGTCGCCGCGGGCGCCTACCCGGACATCAGGGCCGCGGCCCGGGCCATGGGCAAGGCCCGTCCCGCCGTCTACCTCCCGGACCCCGAGCGGGCGGCGGCCTACGACCGCCTCTTCGCCGAGTACCGGCTGCTGCACGACTACTTCGGCCGCGGCACCAACGAGGTCATGCACCGCCTGCGCCGGATCCGCGCCGAAGTCTCCGCCTCCTCCTGACGAGAAAGCCTGAAAGGGACACACCCCCATGGACACCAACGCCCCCGCCTACCCCGATCACGAGATCTGGTTTCTCACCGGCAGCCAGGGCCTGTACGGCGACGACGTCCTGCGCCAGGTCGCCGACCAGTCCCGGAGCATCTCCGAGACGCTGGGCCGCCCCGGCAAGGTGCCGGTCAAGATCGTGTGGAAGCCGGTCCTGACCGACGCCGAGGCGATCCGCCGCATGTGCCAGGAGGCCTCCGCCTCCGACACCTGTGTCGGGGTGATCGCGTGGATGCACACCTTCTCCCCGGCGAAGATGTGGATCGCCGGCCTGTCCGCCCTCGACGTGCCGCTGCTGCACCTGCACACCCAGTACAACCTGTCGCTGCCCTGGCCGAGCATCGACATGGACTTCATGAACCTCAACCAGGCCGCCCACGGGGACCGCGAGTTCGGGCACATCGAGTCCCGGGTCGGCGTGGACCGCAAGATCGTCGCCGGTCACGCCACCGACCCGCGCGTGATCCGGCGGATCGCCGCCTGGGCCCGGGCCGCCGTCGCCCGCCACGCCTCGCGCGGCCTGCGCCTGGCGCGCTTCGGCGACAACATGCGGGACGTCGCCGTCACCGAGGGCGACAAGGTCGAGGCCCAGATCCGCTTCGGCTTCTCCGTCAACACCTACGGCGTCAACGACCTGGTCGCCGTCGTCGACCAGGTCGAGGACAAGGCGGCGGCCGAACTCGCCGCCGAGTACGTCGAGTTGTACGACGTCGTGCCGGCCCTGCGCCCCGGCGGCATCCGCCACGACTCCCTGCTGTACGCGGCCCGCCAGGAGATCGGCCTGCGCACCTTCCTCACCGAGGGCGGCTTCACCGCGTTCACCACCAACTTCGAGGACCTGGGCGGTCTGCGCCAGCTGCCCGGTCTGGCCGTGCAGCGGCTGATGGCGGACGGCTTCGGCTTCGGCGGCGAGGGCGACTGGAAGACCTCCGCGCTGCTGCGCACGCTGAAGGTCATGGGCCAGGGACTGCCCGGCGGCACCTCCTTCATGGAGGACTACACCTACCACCTCGGCCCCGGCGAGCCCCGCATCCTCGGCGCGCACATGCTGGAGGTCTGCCCCTCCATCGCGGCCAACCGCCCCAGCTGCGAGATCCATCCGCTGTCCATCGGCGGTCGCGAGGACCCGGTCCGTCTGGTCTTCAACGCGGCCGAGGGCCCCGCCGTGGTCGTCGGCCTCTCCGACCTCGGGGACCGCTTCCGGCTCACCGCCAACGCCGTCGACGTGATCTCCCCGAGCGAGCCGCTGCACCGCCTGCCGGTCGCGCGCGCGGTGTGGAAGCCGCAGCCCTCGCTCGCCGAGTCCGCCGAGAGCTGGCTGCTGGCCGGCGCCCCGCACCACACGGTGCTCAGCTCCGCCGTCGACCTGGAGACGCTCACCGACTACGCGTCCATGACCGGCGTCGAACTGCTCACCATCGACGAGAACACCACCACCGACCAGTTCGCCAAGGAGATCCGGTGGAACGCCGCCTACCACCGCCTGGCCCAGGCCCTGTGACGGCCGCGCACCGGACTCCAGGAGAGACCCGATGACCGTAGAAGTCCGCCCCGGCCTCCGACAGGAGGTCCTGGACGCCAACCTGACGATCCCCCAGGTCGGCCTCGCGACCTTGACGTGGGGCAACGTGAGCGGAGTCGACCGTGAGGCGGGGGTGTTCGTCATCAAGCCCTCGGGAGTGCCGTACGAGGACCTGACCATCGACGACCTGGTCACGGTCAGGCTGTCGGACGGTGAGGTCGTCGGGGGCCACCTGCGCCCCTCGACCGACACCGAGACCCACCGCTGCCTGTACCTGGCGTTCCCGTCGGTGGGCGGGGTGACCCACACCCACTCCACCCACGCGGTCGCCTTCGCCCAGGCCCGCCGGGACATACCGGTGCTCGGCACCACCCACGCCGACACCTTCAACGGGCCGATCCCCGTCACCCCGGACCTGACCGCGGAGCAGTGCGCGAAGGACTACGAGTACAACACCGGGCGCGTCATCGTGGACTTCCTGGAGGAGGACGACCAGCGAGCGGTCGAGGTGCCGGCCGCGCTGGTGGCGAACCACGGGCCCTTCACCTGGGGGGCCACCGCCCGCAAGTCCCTGGAGCACGCGATCATCTGCGAGGCCGTGGCCGACATCGCCCTGCACACCCTGAGCCTGGGCGTGACCACACCCCCGCCCCCGCACCTCCTCGCCCGCCACTACACCCGCAAGCACGGCCCGGACGCCTACTACGGCAACCCGTGAGCCGGACGGGCCGCCGGGCGCGTGACGGCTCGTCACGCACCCGGCGGCCCGGCGGTACCCGCTCTCAGCGGGTCGGCAGCCAGGTGTCGACGACCTCCGCGAGTTCGCCCTGGGTGCGGAAGACGTGCCCGTTGAGACCGACGGCCTGCGCCGCGCGGACGTTCTCCGCGCGGTCGTCGACGAAGAGGATGTCGGCAGGCGCGGACTGAAGGGCGACCACGCAGTACTGGAAGGCGGCCGGGTCGGGCTTGGCCGCGCCGATCCGGCCGGAGAAGGCCGTGTGGTCGAGGTCGTTCAGCCAGGGCTGGGCGGCGAGGAAGGCGTCCGCGTGGTCCGCGGGGATGTTTGACAGCAGCGCGACCCGGGCCCGCTCCCGCAGGCCGAGCACATAGCCGACCATGCTCTCGTCGACGCGGGACCAGCTGTCGATGTCGGTGAGCCGCAGCTCCTGGATCGTGTCGGCGTCGGCGGGGCGGGACAGCGTGCGCAGGACGTCGGTCCAGTACGCGGACGCGGTGTGCCGTCCGGCGTCGTAGGGCGGGCGGTGAGCCCAGTAGGCCGAGGTGAAGGCGTCGGCGGAGACGCGGACGCGGGCGGCCATCTTCTCCAGGGCGCCCGGGCGCTGGTGGCGGGCTATGACCCCGAAGAGGTCGAAGAGCACGATGCTGCGACGGTCGGTGGACATGGGGTTCCCTCGGGGTCGGGGCTCGGGGCGTTCGGGTCAGTGGCGGTGGGGGAGGGCGCGGGCGAGCGCGTCCAGGGCTGCCATGCGGTCGGGGCCCGCCGGGGCGAGGACGACGCTGGTCGCGCCGGCCGCGTGACGGGCCTCGATCGCCGCACGGGCCTGGTCGGGAGTGCCGGAGATGCTCAGCGCACGCACCCACTCGGCGGGCATCGTCCGCGCGAAGTGCCGGGCGTCGGGGCTGGCGGCGCGGTGGGCGCGCAGCTCCTCGGCGAACGGCAGGGGGTCGATGTGCGCGGCCCATTGCGGTTCGCCCACCGGTTCCAACGCGGCGCGGACCCGGTTCAGGGCGGCCTCCTCGTCGTCGTCCACTGCGGCCGCGTCGTAGACGACGATCTCCGGAGCGTTCGCGGCGGGGCCCAGGTTGCCCAGGGAAGCGGTGATGTACTCCGGTGCGGCCGGCTCCGCCAGCAGGAGCCCGTCGGCGACCTCGCCCGCGACGGCCTGCGACTTGGGGCCGCGGACGCCCAGGATCACCGGCGGGACGATGTCGGGGATCTCGGTGAGGACGACGCCCTCGGTGCGGACGTACCGGCCGTTCTCGGGACCGGGCTCACCGGCGACGAGCAGGCGCAGCGCCCTCGCGTACTCCTTGATCAGGGTCAGGGGACTGGCGGGCCAGGAGCCGACCTGGCGCATCCAGGCGGGCATGCCGTGGCCGATGCCCGCGATGACCCGGCCGGGGTGGAGCTGGGCGAGGGTGGCCAACTCCATCGCGGCGAACGCCACGTTGCGGGCACCGGCCGGCAGGATGCCGATCCCTACGGTCAGGTTCGTGGTGGACGCGAGGACGGTGGCGGCCTGGGCGACGCCGCCGCGCCAGCCGAGGTCCTCCACGACCCACACCTGGTCGAAGCCCAGTTCCTCGGCCCGCCGGACGTAGGGCAGCACCTCGGCCACGGGGAGGTCGAGCGGCAGCATGACACCGACGCTGCGGTGGGCGGGGTGCGCGGGGGACACGGACATCGGGGGCTCCTTCGGTCGGCCGACGGCGGTGGGGGAGTGCTTGTGCGGCACGGTTGTCAGGGACCGTGCCGCACAAGCGGTCAGTGGGGGGTGCCCGCCGTCTCGTGCTCGCGGGACTCGTCGGCCGCCGCCCTCTCGCCCCGGCGGACGACGACCGGGTCGGTGCGCAGGACGCGGGCGCCGACGGCCGTGGTCACGCACAGCAGCGCCAGCAGGACGAAGGCGTGGTCGAGGGAGACGAGGTGGGTCAGCCAGCCGATGACTGCGGGGCCGGCGAGCATGCCGACGTAGCCGAGTCCGGCGACACGGGAGACGTTGGCACCGGCGGCGGCGGGGTCGGTGTGCCCGGCCGCGCTGAACAGCTGCGGGATGCAGCCGGACAGGCCCAGGCCGAACAGCGCCCAGCCGGCGAACACGACGCCCGTCCACGGGCCGACGATCACCAGCGTGATGCCGACGGCGGCCGCGCTCGCGCCGTACCGCAGGATCGCCACCGCGCCGAAGCGCAGGACGAGACGGTCGGCGAGCAGCCGGCCGAGGGTCATGGCGGCGGCGAAGGTGCCGTACGCGAAGGCCGCGGTCGGGGCGGGCGCGCCCATGACGTCCTTCAGGTGCAGGGCGCTCCAGTCGTTGGCGGCGCCCTCGCACAGCATGACCATCAGCGCCAGCCCGGCCAGCAGCCAGACCCGGCGGGGGGTGCCGCGCCGCTGACCGGTCGGCGCCCCCCGGCGGGGCCGGCCGGCGGCGGGCAGCAGGGCGCGGGCCGACGCGAGGGCCACGAGGACGCCCGCGGCTCCCACGGCGGCCATGCTCAGGGCCGGGGCCAGACCGAGGCTCGCCGCGCCCGCGCCGGCGAGGGCGGCGAGGACACCGCCGACGGAGAACGTGGCGTGGAAGCCGGACATCACGGGGCGGCCGTACGCCTTCTCCACGTGCACGGCGTGGGCGTTCATGCTCACGTCCAGGCAGCCGTTGCAGAACCCGAAGACCAGCAGCGCGGCGGCGAGGGTCCACGGGTCCTGGGCCAGGCCCGGCAGGAACAGGGTCACTCCGCACAGCACGCCCCCGGCCGGGACCACGGTGCGGGTGCCGAGGCGGTCGGTCAGGGGACCGGCCACCTGCATGCCCGCGAAGGCCCCGACCCCGAGCACCACCAGCAGGCCGCCGAGCGCGGCGTGACTGATGCCGACGCGCTCCTCGATCGCGGGGATGTGCACCACCCAGGTGCCCGTCAAGGTGCCGCACAGGACGAAGTAGACGTAGGTCGCCACACGGGCGGCTCGCAGGGGACGTTCCATGCCGTCCACCGTAACGAACATTTTCTATGTTTGAAAGTCGGTCAAGTGAACACATTGTCTGTTCGTTTCCTCGTGGTGTTCAATCGCCGTATGAGCTACGCAGACCGGCACGGGCTGATCGCGAAGGTCGTCCGGGACTCCGGGGGCGCCACCGTCCAGGAGCTGGCGGAACTGACCGGCGCCTCCGAGATGACCATCCGGCGGGACCTCGACACCCTCGCCGCCCAGGGCGTCCTCGAACGTGTCCGCGGCGGGGCTCGCACCCTGCTGCTGCGCGGCGAGGAGCCGCCCTTCGCGCTGCGCGCCCACGAGGCGGTCGAGGCCAAGCGCCGGATCGCCGCCGAGATCTCCGCCCTGGTCGCCGACGGCGAGAGCGTCCTGCTGGACAGCGGCACCACCTGCCTCGAGGTCGCCCGTCTCCTGCGCGAGCGGCCGGTCACCGTGATGCCCCTGTCCCTCCAGGCCGTCCACCTGTTCGCCGAGGCGCCCGGCCCGGCCACCCTGGTCGTGCCCGGCGGACAGCCCCGCGCCGCCGAAGGAGCCCTCACGGGGCCCCTCACCCTCGCCTCCCTGGCCGCCCTGCGCTTCGACACCGCGGTCATCGGCTGCTGCGGGCTGACCGCGGCCGACGGGCTGACCGCCTACGACCTCGACGACGCCGCGGTGAAGAAGGCGGGCATGGCCTCCGCCCGCCGGGTCGTCGCCGCCGCCGACGGCAGCAAACTCGGCCACACCGCCTACGCCTGGGTCGGCCCCGCCACCCTCGTGCAGACCCTCGTCACGGACACCACCGCGCCCACCGACGAGGTCACCGCGCTCGAAGCCGCCGGAACCGCCGTCCGAACCGTGTGACGGCCCGCGCCCGGCAGCTCGGCCCGCAGGCGCCTAGCAGACCCGGCCCGCACGCGCCCGGTCTCAGCCTGCACGCGCCCGGCAGCCTTACCCCCCCCGCGCCCGGTCTCAGCCCGCCGACGACCGGACGAACGCGGCGGCCCGCTCGCCGATCATGATGGCCGGGGCGTTGGTGTTCCCGGTGACCAGGGTCGGCATGATCGACGTGTCCGCCACCCGGACGTTCTCCAGCCCGCGCACCAGCAGTTCGTGGTCCACGACCTTGCCCATCATGCAGGTGCCCGACGGGTGGTAGAAGGAGAACGACTGCGTGCGGATGAAGTCGTCGATGTCCTGGTCGCGGTCCGACACGGGGGCGAGACCGGCGTCGGCGGCCCCGCGCAGATCCGACTGCAACAGGGACGTCAGCCGCTGCTCACGGGCGATGCGCATGCACAGCCGGACACCCTCGCGCAGCCTCCGGCGGTCGTCGGGGTCGTCCAGGTAGTTGTGGAAGATGCGCGGCTTGGCATAGGGGTGGGGGTGCCGCAGCCGCACCGAGCCGCGGCTCGCGGGCCGTGCCACGTACGGCCCGAACGACATGCCCGGCTCCAGCGGCGCGGCCAGGCCCTCGTCGCGGACGATGCCCAGCGCCGCGTGCACCTGGATGTCCGGCGCGGGCACGTCGTCCCCGGAGCTGAAGAAGCCGCCGGTCTCGTTCCACGCCATCGGGCCGGTGCCCCGCTCCCGCAGCAGCCGCTCCTCCGCGGAGGTGTCCGGGCCCAGGAGCGGCTCGGTGTCGCTGAAGAAGCTGATGAAGCACCCGGTGTGGTCCTGCATGTTCCGGCCGACGTCCGGCAAATCGTGCAGCGGCGTGATCCCGCCCGCGGCCAGTTCGTCGGCCGGACCGACACCGGACTGGAGGAGCAGGTGGGGCGAGTTGTACGCGCCGAGGGACAGCACGATCTCCCGGTCGGCGTGGATCGTCCGGACGGTGCCGAGGTGGTCGACCTCCAGACCGGCGGCCCGCGTGCCCTCGAAGCTCAGCCGCAGCGCGGTCGTCGAGGGAAGCACGGTGAGGTTCGGGCGCCCCGCGGCCGGCTCCAGGAACGCGATCGCGCTGCTGCACCGCAGCCCGTTCCGCTGCGTGACCTGGTGGTAGCCGACGCCCTCCTGCTCGGCCCCGTTGAAGTCCGCGTTGTACTTGTGGCCCGCGTCCTGGGCCGCCTCCACCCACGCCGTCAGCAGCGGGTGCACCGAGTTCGGGTTGCTGACGGTCAGGGGGCCGCCGACACCGTGGAAGTCGTCGGCCCCGCGCTCGTTGTCCTCGGACTTCTTGAAGAACGGCAGGACGTCGTCGTACCCCCAGCCCGGGTTGCCGAGCCGCTCCCAGGTGTCGTAGTCGTAGCGGTGGCCGCGGACGTACAGCATCGTGTTCATCGAGCTGGTGCCACCGATCGCCCGGCCCCGGGGCAGATAGGCGCGGCGCCCGCCGAGCCGCGGCTCGGGCTCCGTCTCGAAGTCCCAGTCGAACGCCGTCTTGAGCTGCTGCGAGAACAGGGCGGGGATCTCGAACAGACGGCCCTTGGCGGGCGGTCCCGCCTCGATCAGCGCGACCGTGACCTCCGGATCCTCGGACAGCCGGGCGGCGACCGCACAGCCCGCCGATCCGGCCCCGACCACGATGTAGTCGTACGATTCCCCGGCCATGTCGCCTCCAAGAAGCTGGTTTCCGGAGAGGCTAGGGAGGCGGGACATCCTCGGCCCATGCACGAAGTGAGCAATTCCGGCGGCAGTCGTTACCCGTTCCGTGCATGTGCTGCATCAGTGCCGCTGCTTAGGCTCTCTTCGAAATACCGTGGCAAAGAGGAGACCCCGACTCATGTCCGACCCGGTCCGCAAGGATTACACGCCCCCGGAGCTTCGGCCCGAGGCCCTCGTCTCCGTCGGCACGGCCGAGGAGATCAGCACCGACGTCCTGGTCATCGGCTCCGGCATGGGCGGTTCCGCGCTGGCCTGGGCGCTGAAGGACTCCGGTCTCGACGTGCTCGTGGCCGAGCGGGGCCATTTCCTTCCCCGTGAACCCGAGAACTCGCAGCCGGCCGAGATGTACATCAAGGGCCGGTACAAGAACGCCGGGTACTGGTACGACGGCAGCAACGGCAAGCCGTTCGCACCGGGCGTCTACTACTGGGTGGGCGGCAACACCCGTTTCTACGGCGCGATGCTGCCCCGGTTCCGGCGCAGCGACTTCACCGAGGTGGAACACCACGAGGGTGTCTCGCAGGCCTGGCCCTTCTCGTACGACGACCTGGAGCCCTTCTACACCGCCATGGAGGAGCTGCTCCAGGTGCACGGGCAGACCGGGGAGGACCCGACCGAGCCGCCCCGCTCCAAGCCGTACCCGTATCCGGCGCTCCAGCACGAACCGGAGATCGAGCGGTTCTCCCGGTCGCTGCGCCGCCAGGGCCTGCACCCGTTCCACACCCCGAACGCCCTGAACATCAGCACTCAGGCCGACCGCGCCGCCGTGACGACCGCCGACGGCTGTCCGGACGAGACCGGCATGAAGTCCGACGCCGAGAACCGGCTCCTGCTGCCCGCGCTGAGCGACGGCGTGCGGATCCTCACGGGTGCGGAGATCACCCGTCTGATCACCTCGCCCGACGGCCGCAAGGTCGTCGCCGCCGAGGCACGGCACGCGGGCCGGATCATCCGCATCCACGCCAAGTCCTTCGCCCTCGCCGGAGGTGCCGTCAACTCGGCCGCCCTGCTGCTGCGTTCGGGCGGCGACGCGCACCCGAAGGGGCTCGCCAACTCGTCGGGGCTGCTGGGCCGCAACTACATGGTCCACAACAGCACGTTCTTCGTCGGGGTGAACCCGCTGCGGACCAACCCCACCCAGTGGCAGAAGACGCTCGGCCTGAACGACTTCTACGAGGCCGGACCGGGCACCCGCTACCCGCTCGGGAACCTCCAGATGCTGGGCAAGCTCCAGGCGCCCATGCTGAAGCCGGCCCGTCCGTGGGCGCCGACCTGGGCCCTGAAGCTCATGGCGGCCCGCAGCCTCGACATCTACCTGACGACCGAGGACCTCCCGTCCCGGGACAACCGGGTCCGGGTGGACGGCGACCGCATCCTCATCGACTGGACGCCGACCAACCTCGCGCCCCACCACGAACTCGTGCGCCGGGTGACCCGTGCCGTCCGCAAGGCCGGCTACCCGCTGATCTTCACCCAGCGCATGGGCATCGAGACCAACTCCCACATGTGCGGAACGGCCGTCGCCGGCCACGACCCGGCGCGCAGCGTGCTCGACCCGCTGTGCCGCAGCCATGACGTCGAGAACCTCTGGGTGACCGACTCGTCGTTCTTCCCGTCCTCCGCGGCCCTCAACCCGGCCCTGACGATCGGCGCGAACGCCCTGCGGATCGCCCCGGCGCTGGCGAGGGCGACGAAAACGTCGTAGCGGTCACGTCCGCCGCACGTCACGTCCGTCGCAGCGTCGGCTTGCGCAGCAGGTCGTGGCCGCGGACGGCGAGTTGGAGTCGTTGCTGGTTGTTGACCTGGGTCAGGTCGAGGCCCAGGATCTCGGAGAGCTTGTCGAGGCGGTGGTAGAGGGTGCGCCGCTGGATGAAGAGCTCCTCCGCCGCCCGCGCCTTGTTGCCGCCGCAGTCCAGGAACGTGCGCAGGGTCGGCAGCAGGGGGTTCTTCGCCAGTGCGTCGTGTTCGAGGAGCGGACCGAGTTCGTCCTCGACGTACCGCCGGAGTTCGGGTCCCTCCGAGAGGGCGACGAGGAGGCGCAGGGCGCCCAGGTCGTCGAAGTGCCGTACCTCCGCGGTCGAGGCCGCCGCGGCGACGGACGCCGCGCTGCGGCTCTGGCGCAGGGCCAGCGGAAGGGCCGTCGGCTCCACGATCCGGCTGACGCCGGCCCGGGCCCCGTGCTCGGTCAGCAGCGTTCGCACCCGGCCCGCGTCCGTGCCGGTGGGCAGACCCACGACCGCCACGTCGAAGTCCCCGGTGTCGCCCACGACCGCGGGCCAGCCGGCGTCCTCCATGAGGCGGGCGAGGAGGTGGTCCTTGGTGGGCTCCTCGTCCCCCGCCCACGCCGTGACGACGACCAGCTCCCGGCCCCGCAGGTCCTGGCCGAGCGCGAGGGCGAGGATCACGAACCGCTCTCCGGTGATGTCGCCGAGCAGCAGCCGGTTGAGCAGGGCCGTCTGGCGCTGGGAGGCGCGGGCGCCGCTCTCCCGCTCGCTCAGCAGCGAGATCGCGATGGCCGCGGCGGCCCGCTCCAGCGTGCGCAGTTCGGGCGGGCTCGGCCGTCGGCCGCCGTGCAGCAGGTGCAGCCAGCCCCATGACTCGCCCCGGAGCACCACGGGCTGCCGGGCGCAGGGCGCGACCTCGCGGAACGAGGCCGCAGGCGCGGTGGGCACCCCGGAGTCCTGCGTCGCGAGCGAGGTGTGGCGTTCGTGGATCGCCCGGGAGTGCGCGCTCCACTCGTCCACGACCTGGTCGGCCTCCGGCGTCGCGCCGCCGTACGCCAGCATCTGGTGGGCGACGTCCTCCAGCACCACGGGGTGCCCGGAGCGCCGGGCCAGCTCCCTGACCACGCCGACGTAGTCCTCGTCGGCGAGGAGCAGGTCCATGAACGCCTGGCTGGTGGCCTCCTCGGCGATCATCTGCTTGACCCGCATGCCGACCAGCACCTCGTGGACCTGGGCCGAGGTCTCGACGAAGGGGATCTCGTCGGCGAGTCCCACCAGGGGCAGGCCGGCCGCCTCCGCCTCCTCGATCACCGCCTCCGGCATGGCGTCGAACATGCGCCCGGCCAGCTCCACGACGAGCACGGCCGCGCGGGCGTCCGCGAGGCGCCGGATGAAGGCCCGCTGCTCCAGCGAGGTCGTCCCCATGCCGAGGCCCGCCGTCAGCAGCATCTCCTGACCCGTCAGAAAGCGGTGGATGTCCGGGATCTCGCCGGTGTGCACCCAGCGCACCGGACGGTCGAGATTCCGCTCCCCGGCGTACACGCGCACGGTCGTGCGTGAGAACACCTCGAGTTCCAGTGCGGCGCGGACAGTCAGGACTTCAGCCATGAGCCAATACCTCGGTGTGTGCAGGACGCGCGCTCAATATTGCACACACTGTGCCTGTCGTCCCACCCCCCGTTTACCCAGACTTCAGGGCAAGCCCGCAGGCACGACCCGTGCAAGGAGTGCAGAGTGTCAGCCCAACACCAGACCATCAAGGCTCCTGTCGCCGTGAAGACGTCGCGGACCAGCCGTCCGGAAATCGTCGAGACCGTCGCGGACGTGATCGCCGACATCCGGGCCAACGGCGACGCCGCCGTGCGCCGCTGGTCGCAGAAGTTCGACAACTGGAGCCCGGAGTCCTACCGGCTCGGACCCGACCAGATCGCCTCCGTCGTCTCCTCGGTCCCCGAGACCGTCCTCGACGACCTCCGGTTCGTGCAGACGCAGGTCCGCGGCTTCGCCCAGGCGCAGCGGGACTCCCTCACCGACTTCGAGGTGGAGACGCTGCCCGGCGTGTTCCTGGGGCAGCGCAACCTCCCCATCGGCGCCGCCGGCGCCTATGTCCCCGGCGGCCGCTACCCCCTCACCGCCTCGGCCCACATGACCGTCCTGACGGCCAAGGTCGCCGGTGTCGAGCGGGTCGCCGCGACCACCCCGCCGGACCGGGGCGCCCCGCCGCCCGTCAGCATCGCCGCGATGCACCTGGCCGGGGCCGACGAGATCTACGTCATGGGCGGCGTCCAGGCGGTGGCGGCCCTCGCGCTGGGCACCGAGACCATCGACGCCGTCGACATGCTCGCGGGACCCGGCAACGCCTATGTGGCGGAGGCCAAGCGCCAGCTGTTCGGCGAGGTCGGCATCGACCTGTTCGCCGGACCGACGGAGGTGCTGATCGTCGCCGACGGCACCGCGGACCCCTTCGTGGTCGCCACGGACCTGCTGTCCCAGGCCGAACACGGCCCCGACTCCCCGGCCGTCCTCATCACCACCTCCGAGGAGGTGGGCCGCCGGACCATCGCCTGGGTGGACAAGCTGCTGCCCGGCCTGTCCACCGGAGAGGTCGCCGGTCGCGCCTGGCGCGACCACGGCGAGGTGATCGTCGTCCCCACCCTGGACGCCGCCTACGCGCTCGCCGACGAGTACGCGAGCGAGCACGTCCAGATCCTCACCGCCGAACCCCGCGAGGCGCTGCACCGCATGCGCAACTACGGCGCCCTGTTCCTCGGGGACAAGACCTGCGTCGCGTACGGCGACAAGGTCATCGGCACCAACCATGTGCTGCCCACCCTCGGCGCGGCCCGCTACACCGGCGGCCTCTGGGTCGGCAAGTACCTCAAGACCGTGACCTACCAGGAGGTCCGGGACCCCGCCTCCAGCGCCCGGCTCGGCGAGATCTGCGGCAGGGCCTCACGCATCGAGAACTTCGAGGGACACGCGCGCTCGGGAGACGTCCGTGCCGCGCGCTACGGATCGGCCCCGCTGGCCTGGACCGACCACACCTTCGAGCAGAGCTGATCCGCGATGACGGATCGCGACTTATGCCGACGCGATGAAGCGGCCCGGCAGCCCTTCGGCAAGGAGCACCTCCCGCACCTCCCCCTAGACCCACGGAGATCGACATGTCAGCCACCGACAACGAGGCGCACTCAGCGCCCGCATCCACCCCCGTAGGCCGATCCGGCGGGGCGCCCGACCCCGTCTCCTCGGCGGCGGACGCCGAAATGCTCGCCGTACTCGGCTACGAGCAGAAGTTCGACCGCAAGGTCAGCCTGTGGGGGAACTTCGCCCTCGGCTTCGTCTACCTCTCGCCCCTCGTGGGTGTCGTGGCCCTCTTCGCCGTCGGTCTGGCGACCGCCGGCGGGCCGTCCGTCTTCTGGATCGGCATCGTCGGCGCCGGGCAGTTCCTGGTCGCGCTGGTCTTCGGCGAGGTCGTCTCGCAGTTCCCGCTCGCGGGCGGCCTCTACCAGTGGGTCAGACGGCTGTGGAACGGGCGCTACGCCTGGTTCAACGCCTGGACGTACATCTGTTGCATCACCATCGGCATCACCAGCACCGCACTGTTCAGCTCCGACTTCGCGGCCAGCCTCTTCGCCGGCACCGCCGACCAGCCCGCCATCAGCTCCACCCCCGCCCAGCGCCTGTGGATCGCCGTCGCGGTGACCGTCGTCTGCCTGATCTGCAACTGCTTCGGCACCCGGACCCTGGCCCTGATCTCCAAGATCGGCCTGGCCGCGGAACTGATCGGCATCGTCGTCGTGGGCTTCTACCTGCTGATCTTCGAGCGGCACAACTCCGTCTCGATCTTCTTCGAGACCAGCAGCTCCACCCACGACAACTACGTCCTGGCCTTCATCGCCGCCTCGCTCGTCGGGCTCTTCCTCTTCTACGGCTTCGAGGCCTGCGGCGAGATCGCCGAAGAGGTCCCCAACCCCTCCCGCAGCATCCCGCGGGCCATGCAGCTGACCGTCGCCGTCGGCGGGGTGGCCGCGCTGTTCGCCTTCGTCGGCTACGCCCTCGCGGCGCCGGACCTCGCCTCGATCCTCTCCGGCAAGGACACCAACCCGATCCCCTCGATCCTCCAGAGCTCGGTCGGCACCGTCGGCACCAAGGCCGTCCTCACGGTGATCATGACCTCGTTCATCGCGGGTGTGATGAGCCAGCAGGCCGCCGCGAGCCGGATCGTGTTCTCCTTCGCCCGCGACGACATGTTCCCGGGCTCCCGCGTCTTCTCGAAGATCTCCCGCACCCACCGCGTCCCGCTGAACGCGCTGCTCGCGGTGAACGTCCTCCCGCTGCTGCTCTTCGTGTTCGTCTACTACTCGCCGGACTCCCTCACCAAGATCGCGGCGTTCCAGATGCTGGCCGGATACGCGGCCTTCATGATGGTCGTACTGGCCGCCCTGCGGATGCGACTGAAGGGCTGGCGCCCCGCCGGAGCCTGGACGCTGGGCCGCTGGGGCTTCGCGGTGACCGTGGCCGCCCTGACCTACGGCGTGCTCGGGATGGTGCTGCTCTCCTGGCCCACCGGCGGCGCCGGAACCTCCTTCGTGGACCGCTGGATCGCCCTCATCGGCTTCCTCATCGTCTCCGCCGTGGGCCTGGTGTACCTGTTGACCGCGAAGCCGGAGCGCAAGTCCACCGCGCCGGAGGGCGACGCCATCGAGGTGGCCGAGCGGCTGCGCAGCCGAGCCGAAGCCCTTGCCCGTACGACCTCAGGGAGCACCGCATGACCCGCGTTCTGTATCTGTACGGCGGCTGGCCCGGCCACAAGCCCTACCAGGTGGCCGAGGAATGGGCCCTGCCGATCTTCAAGAACCTCGGCTTCGACGTGGAGGAGACCAACGACATCTTCTCCCTCGACGCCGACCTCACCGGCTACGACCTCATCGCGCTCAACTGGAACAACGCCCTGCTGTCCGAGGGCCTGACCGCCGCCCAGGAGTCGAACCTGCTGGGCGCGGTGGAGGCCGGCACCGGGATCGCCGCCTGGCACGGCGCGGCCGCCGCGTTCCGCACCAGCCTCAAGTACCACTGGCTCCTCGGCGGCAGCTTCCTCGAACACCCCGCCGGCGAAGGCGTGAAGTACCCGTACGGGGTCACGATCACGGACACCGATCACCCGATCACCGCCGGGGTACGGGACTTCCGGGTCGCCTCCGAGCAGTACTACATGTCGGTCGACCCCAACAACCACGTCCTCGCCGAGTCCACCTTCACCGGCGAGCACCTGTCCTGGCTGGACGGAAAGACCATCCCCCAGGCCTGGACCCGCACCTGGGGGGAGGGCCGCGTCTTCTACAGCGCGGTCGGCCACGACCTCGACGACCTGCAGAACCCGGACGTCACCCGCCTGTGCACCCAGGGCTTCGCCTGGGCCGCCCGCACCTCCGACTGAGCCACCGCCGAAAGGAACCCGACATGCCCGTCCTCACCGGAGGCCAGATCGTCGCGCGGACCCTGCGCAACTACGGGGTCGACGTCGTCGCCGGCATCCCCGGCCACGGCATCTGGTCACTGACCGACGCCTTCCTGGACGACGAGTCCCGGATCCCCTTCATCCAGACCTTCCACGAGCAGAGCGCCGTCCACCTCGCCGACGGCTACTACCGTGTCACCGGCCGCCCGCAGGCCGCGGTCACCTCCATCGGCGCCGGCGCCAGCAACACCGTCATCGGCATGGGCACCGCGTTCACCGACTCCACCAGCGTGCTCGTCGTCACCGGCGGCCCGCCGACCCACATGCGCGGCCACGGTCTGCTCCAGGAACTCGACCGCTACACGGCCAACGACTTCCCCAAGGTGGCCGAGGCCGTCAGCAAGCGGCACTGGGTCGTCACCCGGGTCGAGGAGCTCCCCTTCGTCCTGCACCGCTGTTTCAACTCCATGCTGACCGGGCGGCCGGGCCCGGTGCACCTCGAAGTCCCCATGGACGTCCAGGCCGAGGCGGCGAACGTCGAGCTCCACGACCTGGAGCGGCGTATCCCCGTCGGCCGCCAGCACCCCGACCCGGAGGCCGTGGACCGCGCGGTCGACGTGCTGCGCGCGGCCAACCGGCCGGTCATCGTGGTCGGCGGCGGTGCGATCACCTCCGAGGCCTCCGACGTGGTCCTCGCGCTCGCCGAGAAGTGGCAGATCCCGGTCGTCACCACGTGGAACGGCAAGAGCGCCTTCCCCGAGGACCACGAGCTGTTCGCGGGCAGTGTCGGCCAGACCGGCACGATGACCGGCAACGCGATCGCCAGCTCCGCCGACGTCGTGATCTCCGTCGGCTGCCGCTTCACCGACTGGTCGGCCTCCAGCTACGCCAAGGGCATCAGCTTCTCCATCCCGCCCGCGAAGCTCATCCACATCGACATCGACCCGCACGAGATCGGCAAGAACTATCCGGCGGAGGTCGGGATCGTCGCCGACGCCCAGCGTGCCGTCGCGGCCATCGTCGACTCGCTCCCCTCCCAGGGTGTCGACCGCTCCGAGTACCTCGCCGAACTGGCCCGGCTCAAGCAGGACTGGGAGGACAAGCTCGCCGGGCGCCGGGACAGCGACCGCTTCCCCTTCACCTCCCAGCGCCCGCTCGGCGCCCTGCGCAACGTGCTCCCGCGTGACGCGATCATCGTCGCGGGCTCGGGCAACACCCAGGGAGCGGTCAAGCAGACCTTCCCGGTGTACTCGCCGCGCACCCACCTCACCTCCGGCGGCTTCTCCTCGATGGGCTGGGCGATCCCGGCCGCGGTCGGCGCCAAGCTCGCCCGGCCGGAGAGCCCGGTGGTGTGCGTCCTCGGCGACGGCGACTTCCTGATGACCTCCCAGGAGATCGCCCTGAGTGTCACCGCCGGCGCCCCGGTGATCTTCGTGGTCCAGAACAACGCGGGCTACATGTCGATCCGCGGCGGCCAGCGCAAGCAGACCTCGCGCCACATCGGCACCGAGTTCTCGCACCCCGACGGCTCGCCGTACAGCCCCGACTTCGCGGCCATGGGCCGGGCCTTCGGCATCGAGTCGTACAAGGTCAACGACGCCGACTCCCTGGAGCCGACGCTGCGCAAGGCGGTCCAGTCCGGCGCCCCCGCAGTGATCGAGGTCCCCACGGACCGCGACGCCGCCGGCCCCTGGGTCCCCGGCTGGTGGGACTTCCCGATCCCGGCGTACATCAAGGACGAGCGCCAGGACGAGTACGACCGCATCAGGGCCACGGAACAGCACCTCTGACCGTCCCCGCACCTACCCTCACCGACCGCCCGCGCAGCCGCGATCCGGCCGCACGGGCGGTTGCGCGTGCCGGGCAGGATGTCTCCCTGCTGAGAGTCGGGTTCGTCAGGGAGTTCTTCGCGGGGCCGGTCGGTCTCCCCGGAATCCACGAGCTGACGCGCTCGGACTCCCCGGAACGGCGGGAGACCGCGGCCTTCGCCGTCGCGTATCTCGCGGCTGCCCCTATGGTCGCCGCGTTCACCGAGACCGAGCAGTGCCTGCTGGGCTGCGGCGAGAACATCGTGGGCTGCTCGTCACTGTTCACCGACGGCTCCTGGGTCTGGCGCGGTGACCTCGGGCACTACGTGGGACGCCATGGCGTGACACTGCCGGTCGAGTTCGTCGAGCGGATGCGCGAGTTCGACGGGAAGCCACCGGTCGACGAGGTCGACGCGTCGGTGGCACGCCTGGCCCTGCGATCCACCGGGCAGCTCGCCTGACGGTCGCCCCCCCCCGCAACGCCCCTCCCCACCCGATCCCCCTCGCGACGCCCCTCCCCACCCGATCGCCCCTCGCGACGCCTCTCTCCTCGCAATCCCCCTCGCGACGCCCCTCTCCACGCGCCCCCCCCGCGACGCCCCTCCCCACCCGATCCCCCCTCCCGCCAATCCGCGAAGCGACCTGTTCCGGATTACGCGCGGAGTGATCGCGAGTGCGGGAGGAAAGCGGATGAGGCGGACGGCCGTCGTGGGCTCCGGGGTGGCGGGGCTGACCGCTGCGTACATCCTGGGGCGGACGCGACACGTCGTGCTCTACGAGGCCGACGACCGGCTCGGCGGGCACGCGCACACGCATGAGGTGACGTCGTCGTACGACGGGCGGGTGCACCGGGTGGACTCCGGGTTCATCGTGCACAACCGCCGCACCTACCCCCACCTGCTGCGGCTCTTCGACGAACTCGGCGTCCCCACGCAGGAGTCGGAGATGAGCATGTCGGTCCGCTGCGAGGGCTGCGGACTGGAGTACGCCGGCGCCCGCGGCCCCGCCGGACTCCTCGCCCGGCCCCGCAGCGTCCTCAGCGGGACCTACCTGCGGCTGCTCGCCGAGGTGCCCGCCTTCCACCGGGCCGCCCGCCGGCTGCTGGCCCAAGGGCACCACGGCGACGAACAGGACCTCACCCTGGGGGAGTTCCTGGACCGGGAGGGCTTCTCCGCCTACTTCCGCGCCCACTTCATGACCCCCGTGGTGTCGGCCGTGTGGTCCTGCGACGCCGTCACCGCGCAGCGCTACCCGGCCGCCTACCTGTTCCGCTTCCTGGAGCACCACGGAATGCTGTCGGTGGGCGGTTCGCCGGTGTGGCGCACGGTCACCGGCGGTTCGCGGGAGTACGTCGACCGGATCGCCAAGCAGATCGCCGAGATCCGCACCGGCACCCCGGTCCGGGCCGTGCGCCGCCACACCGACGGCGTCGAAGTGACCGCCGCCGACGGCACCACCGAGTCCTACGACTCCGTGGTCGTCGCGGTCCACCCGGACCAGGCACTGCGCCTGCTCGCCGATCCCACCGAGCGGGAGCGGGAGGTGCTCGGCGCGTTCCGCTACTCGCGCAACACCACCCTGCTGCACACCGACACCCGGCTGCTGCCCCGCGCCCGCGGCGCCCGCGCCTCCTGGAACTACCTCATGCCGTCCTGCACGGCCGGCGCCGACCGCGTCCGGGTCAGCTACGACATGAACCGGCTGCAACGCCTCGACGCCGCCGAGTCGTTCGTCGTCACCCTCGGCGGCGAGGACCGCGTCGACCCGGACCGGGTGCTGGCCCGCATGGTCTACGAACACCCCGTCTACACCCCGGAGTCGGTGGCCGCCCAGCGGCGGCTGCACGAACTGGCCGGTGACGTCTGCGTGTTCGCGGGTGCCTACCACGGCTGGGGGTTCCACGAGGACGGCTGCCGCTCCGGAGTCGAGGCCGCCGCCGCGCTGGGAGCGCGCTGGTGAACGCCGTACCCGCCCTCTACGCCTGCACGATCCGCCATGTGCGGACCACCCCGTGGCGCTACCTGCTGCGCCACCGCACCTACCTGTGGCTCGTCGACCCCGACCGGCCGCCTCGACTGCCGTTCCTCATAAGGCCGTTGGCCCGCTTCGACCCCCGCGACCACTTCACCGGCGACCAACCCACCCTGCGCGCGGGCCTCGACGCCTACCTCGCCGGGCACGGCGTCGACCTGGAGGGCGGGCCGGTGGTGATGCTCACCCACGCCCGGGTCCTCGGGTACGTGTTCAACCCGATCACCCTCTACTGGTGCCACGGCCCCGACGGCGCTCCCCGCTGCGTGGTCGCCGAGGTCCACAACACCTACGGCGGCCGGCACGCCTACCTCCTCCACCCGGACGAGGGCGGGACGGCCCAGGCCGACAAGGAGTTCTACGTCTCACCGTTCCTCCCCGTCGACGGCCGCTACCGCATGCGGCTGCCGCATCCGGGACCGCGGCTCGACCTGACCGTGCACCTGGACCGCGAGGACGGCCGCACCCTGACCGCCACCGTCCACGGCGCCCGGCGCGCGGTGACCGTCCCGAACCTGCTGCGCCTGGCGCTGCGCCACCCCTGGTCCACCCTCGCCGTGTCGGCGGCCATCCGCTTCCACGGCATCCGCCTCCACCTGCGGGGCCTGGCCGTCCAGCCCCGACCCGAGAAGCACACCCCGGAGAACCTGACATGACCACAGTCGCCCACGACGCGCCGGCCGACGCGGCCCGCTGGCCCGACGTCGTCGCCGTGCCCCGCCCCTCCCGGCCCCGGGACACCGTGACCGCCGCGCTCGTCCGCCGGGCCCTGCGCGGACTTCCGCTGCGCGTCCGTCTCGCCGGCTCCGGCGACCTCGGGCTCGGCGGCCCGGTCCTCCAGGTGCACGACCCGGCCGCCTTCCACGCCCGGATCGGCACCGGCGGCCTGGTCGGTTTCGGCGAGTCGTACATGGCCGGCGAGTGGGACGCCCCCGACCTGGTCGCCGCCCTCACCGTGCTGGCCGCGCACGCGGCCGACCTGATCCCGGCCCCGCTGCAACGCCTGCGCGGACTGTGGGCTCCAAGACACCCGCACGAGGAGCGCAACACCCCCGACGGCTCCCGCGCCAACATCAGCCGCCACTACGACCTCTCCAACGACCTGTTCGCCCTCTTCCTCGACGACACCCTCAGCTACTCCTCGGCCGTCTTCCGCGGCTTCCCCGCCGACTGGGACCTCCTGGCGGCCGCCCAGCACCGCAAGATCGACCGCCTGCTCGACCTGGCCGACGTCGGCGCCGGCACCCGGCTGCTGGAGATCGGCACCGGCTGGGGCGAGCTGGCGCTGCGGGCCGCCGCCAGGGGCGCCCGGGTCACCTCGCTCACCCTCTCCGCGGAGCAGCGCTCCCTGGCCCTGGAACGGGTGCGCGCGGCGGGGCTCGAGGACCGCGTCTCGGTCGAGCTGTGCGACTACCGGGAAGCGACCGGGCAGTACGACGCCGTGGTCAGCGTGGAGATGATCGAGGCGGTCGGCGCCGAGTTCTGGCCGGTGTACTTCCGCACGCTCGACGCCCGGCTCGCCCCGGGCGGCCGGGTGGCGCTCCAGGCCATCACCATGCCGCACGCGCGGATGCTCGCCTCCCGGGACACCTTCACCTGGATCCACAAGTACGTCTTCCCCGGCGGCCTCATCCCGTCCACCGAGGCGATCGAGCACACCGCCCGCGACCACACCGCGCTGCGCCTCGCCCGCCGCGACGCCTTCGGCGCCCACTACGCCGAGACGCTGCGCCTGTGGCGGGAGCGGTTCACCGAACGCGCCGACGAGGTCGCCGCCCTCGGCTTCGACGAGACCTTCCGCCGTCTGTGGACCTTCTACCTGGCCTACTCCGAGGCCGGATTCCGCTCCGGCTACCTCGACGTCCAGCAGTACCTGTTCACCAAGGAGAACCCCGCCCGATGAGCACCCTCGCCCGGCCCGGAGCCGCCCCTCTGCTCACCGCCCTCGTCGAGGACACGCTCGGCGGCCCCCTGCCGCTGCGCCTGCGCGCCTGGGACGACAGCGAGGCCGGACCGGCCGACGCACCCGTGGTGGTCCTGCGCTCCCGCCGAGCGCTGCGCCGACTGCTGTGGCAGCCCGGCGAACTGGGCCTCGCACAGGCGTACGTCACCGGTGAGCTCGACGTCGAGGGCGACCTCGCCGAGGGCCTGCGGACGATGTGGGCGGCCCAGCGCGAACGGGGCCTGCGCCCACCGCGGTTGACGTCCGCCGACCGGGCCCGCGCCCTCGTCACCGCCGTACGCCTCGGTGTCGTGGGGCCCCCGCCGCCCGCGCCCGCCTCCCAGGCCCGCCTCCGCGGCGGCCTGCACAGCCGGGCCCGCGACCGAGCCGCGATCAGCCACCACTACGACCTCTCCAACGAGTTCTACGGCCTCCTCCTCGACGAGACCATGGCCTACTCCTGCGGCTACTGGGCGAGCGAGGCGCCCGGCTTCACCGCCGTCGACGCCCAGCGGGCCAAACTGGAGCTGGTCTGCCGCAAGCTGGCCCTGGAGCCCGGCGCCCGGCTGCTGGACATCGGCTGCGGCTGGGGCTCCCTCACCCTGCACGCGGCGCAACGGCACGGAGTCCGGGTCACCGCCGTCACGCTGGCCCGCGAGCAGGCGGCGTACGTGCGCGACCAGGTGCGCGAGCGCGGCCTCACCGAGCGGGTGGAGGTGCTCTGCCAGGACTACCGGGACATCCGGGGCCGCGGGTACGACGCCGTCTCCACGATCGAGATGGGCGAGCACGTCGGCGACGCCGAGTACCCCGCCTTCGCGGCCGCCCTGCATCGACTGGTCCGGCCCCGCGGGCGGGTGCTGGTGCAGCAGATGTCCCGGGGTCCGGGCGCCCCGGGCGGCGGGGCGTTCATCGAGGCGTACATCGCCCCCGACATGCACATGCGGCCCCTCGGCGAGACCGTGGCCCTGCTGGAGGAGGGCGGTCTTGAGGTACGGCACACGGAGTCGCTGCGCGAGCACTACGTCCGCACGATCACCGCCTGGCACCGCACCCTGGAGGAGCGGTGGGACGCGTTCGTACGGCTGGCCGGTGCGGAGACCGCACGGGTCTGGCGGCTCTACCTGGCCGGCGGGGCGCTGGCCTTCGAGGAGGGCCGGATGGGTGTCGACCAGATCCTCGCCGTACGGCCCGGACCCGGCGGCGCGTCCGGCATGGAAGCCACCTCCCACGCCTGGTACGCGGACCTGTGAACGGCTTCCCGTGGAGCGCCTTCGTGACCGGCCTGGCCTGGGCGGCCGCGGCGGCCCTGGCCGTCATGCTCGTCACCTTCGCCGTCGCCTTGCGGCGGGGTGTGCACCGGATCGTCGACGTGGCCTGGGGGATCGGCTTCACCGCCGTGGCCCTCACGACCCTCGCCGCCTCCGCCGGGCACGGCGATCCCGTACGACGGCTGCTGGCGACCGGGCTGACGGCGGCCTGGGGACTGCGCCTGGCGGTGCACATCGCCCGCCGGGGCCGGGGCCACGGCGAGGACCCGCGCTACGCGGCGATGCTCGCGAAGGCACCCGGCAACCGGAACGTCTACGCCCTGCGCATGGTCTACCTGCTCCAGGGCGCCCTGGTCTGGCTGGTGTCGCTGCCGGTGCAGGCGGCGCAGTACGTGCCCGGCCGGCCGTCGCCCCTGGCCTGGGCCGGAGTCGCGCTGTGGACGGTCGGGGTGTGCTTCGAGGCGGTCGGCGACGCCCAGCTCGCCCGGTTCAAGGCCGATCCCGCCCGGCGCGGCCGGATCATGGACCGGGGGCTGTGGGCGTGGACCCGGCACCCCAACTACTTCGGTGACTTCTGCGTCTGGTGGGGCCTGTTCCTGCTGGTCCCCGACACCCCGGCGGCGGCCGCCGCGACCCTGGTGTCGCCGGTGGTGATGAGCCTGCTGCTCACCCGGGGCAGCGGAAAGCGGCTGCTGGAAAGACACATGGCCGACCGGCCCGGCTACGCCGAGTACCGGGCCCGCACCAGCGGCTTCTTCCCCCGGCCTCCGAAGCGGGCCGCGGGACGGGGGCGACGGTGACGGTCCGGGCGGGGCAGGATGCACGAGTGCGACCCACGGCGACAAGGAGCCCCTGATCGTGCCGCACGACGACATCGACACCTCTGCCCGGACCACGCCCGCCCTGCTGCCCCGACGGTGTCCGCCCCGGCCCCGGGCCGCCGTCCTCGTCCTGCACGGCGGACAGGAGACGAGCGAGCACCCCACCCACCCCCGGCAGCTCGCCGCCCTGCGGATGGACCCGATCCTGCGGGCGGTGACCGCCGCGCTGCCCCACCAGGACGTCCTGGTCGCCCGGGTCCGCTACCGCCTGCGCGGCTGGAACGGCACCCGCGCCGACGCCGGGCGGGACACCCTGCGGGCCCTGGACGAGCTCACCGCGCTGGCCGGGCCCGTGCCCACCGTGCTGCTCGGCCACTCCATGGGCGGCCGGGCCGCCCTGCACGCCGCCGGACACCCCCAGGTCACCGGCGTGTGCGCCCTCGCGCCGTGGTGGCCGACGGGCGAGCCGGTCGGCCAGACGGCGGGCCGGCGGATCGTCGCCCTGCACGGCGCACGGGACCGCGTCACCTCGCCCGCCGCGACGGCCGACTGCGTCCACCGCGCCCAGGCCACCGCCGCGCGGGCCGGGATGGCCGTCATCGCCGGCGGCGACCACGCGATGCTGCGCCACCACCGCCTCTGGCACCGCACCACCGCGGCCGTCGTCGCCCACCTCCTGGACCCCGCAGCCGTACCGGACCCGCTGCCCCAGGAGTGCTACGGGACGGGCGACTTCCCGGTGCTCTGAGCAGTGCTCCGAGCGGTGCTCCGGTCACGCGGTGCGAGTTCGGCGGCGAACTGGGCGCCCGTGAGCAGGGCGAGGTTGGACAGCCACAGCCACACCAGGAAGACGACGACACCGGCGAGGGAGCCGTACAGCCTGCTGTAGGCGCCCAGCGTGCCGGCGTACGCCGAGAAGCCGGCGGAGACCGTCAGCCACAGGGCGGCCGCCAGCACCCCGCCGGGCAGACTGCGCTCGCGGCGGCGGGCCGCGGTGGGGCCGGTGTGGAAGAGGATCACGACCAGCAGGGCGACCAGGCACAGCAGCACCGGCCAGCGCAGCAGGCGCCACGCCCAGGCCGCCGTGGTGTCCAGGCCGAGGGTCCGGCCGACGGCCTCCGCCAGCGGTCCCGTCAGCAGCAGCGTGAGCGAGCCGACCAGCAGCAGGCCGAGCAGCCCGAACGCGGTGAGCAGGATCCGGTGCGCCTTGCGCCACGGGGAGCGCCGGTCCTCGACCCGGTGCATGCGGTGCAGGGCGCGGCGGAAGACGGCGAGGTAACTGGAGGCGGACCACAGGGCACTGGCCGATCCCGCCGCGAGCAGCGGCCACGCCGTCCGGTCGGCGCCGAGCACCCGGCTGAGCACGGCGTGCAGCGAGGCCCCGGAGTCGGCGGGCGCGTAGGCCGTCACATGGGTGACGAACTCCTCGGCGGTGTCCGGGCTGATCATGCCGAACGCCAGCACGGTGACCAGCATCGCGGGCAGCACCGCCAGGATCGCGTAGTACGTCAGGGCCGCCGCGTAGTCCGAGATGTCGTCGTCCCACAGCGAGACCGGGGTGCGGCGCAGCGCGGGCCACCAGCCGGCGGGCGGGCGCGGCACCCGGCCGATCCGGCGCAGCCGGCCGGCCCATGCCTCAGTGGACACGGGACCTCCGGCGCGAGGGCGTGCTCAGCCGGATCCGGGTGTACGCGGTGTACGGGGCGGTCGCCCGCTCGGCCTCGGCGGTCACGGCGTGCAGCGAGGGCAGCACGGCGTCCGGGGGAGTGCCCGGGTGCAGCCAGACCCGCAGGCCGACGTCCAGACGCCGTCGGCGGCGGGGCAGGACGCGGGCCCGGGCGCGGGCGACGCCGGGCACCGTGGCGGCGCGGGCGGTCAGTGCCTCGGCGAGGGCACGGGGGCGGACCGTGCCGCCGGGGGAGGGCAGGGCCAGGTGCCGGGCCGGGCCCGGACGCAGCTGTGCGAGGCAGACGTAGGCGAGGAGCACGGTCAGGAGGATCGCCGTGGCCAGGACGGTGGGGGTCCACCAGTCCTCGGCCCGCAGGCGTGCCAGGCGGGTCCGGGTCGGCCACAGGGCGCCGGTGTCCGCGGCCGGCCACCAGGACGGCGCCCGGTTCGCGAGGGCGAGCCATGCGCCCACGAGGAGCAGGGCGAGCCCGGAGGCGGCGAGGACGGCTCGGTTGACGGTCGTACGGGCGCGGGCCATCACCGGTCACCTTCCGGACGGCCGGACGTGGCAGCGACGGGTTCCGGCGTCTCCTGCCCCGCGGCGACGGGTTCCGACGCCTCCCGCCCCGGGCCGAGCGGCGGGCGCCAGACCGGTTCGGGGACGACCCTCACCCGCAGCCGGGGCGTCCGGCGCAGGCCGCACGCGGTGAGGGCGGCTCGGGCCGCGGAGGTGACGGCGTCCCGGGTGGCCGCGCGATCGCCGAAGCAGAGCCCGGCCCGCACGGTCACGCGACCGGTCCGTGCCCGCACCCGTACCGCGCCGACTCCCGCCACGTCCCCCACCGCCTCGCGGACCAGGGACTCCACCGCGGAGCGGTCCACCGCCGCGTCCACCCGGGCCGCGGGGACCCGCAGCGTGGACTGACGGCGACGGCCGGGCGTCACGGCGAGCAGGATCAGCCAGACACCCAGCAGGGCGACCGCCGCGCCGGCGGCGACGACGGCCGGGTCGCCGGGCGCGTGACCGGACAGCCAGTGCAGCGCGGACCTGCGCCAGGCGGCCGCCGCCCGGTGCGCGGTGTGCACCCGGACCAGGTCGAGGGCGAGCGCACCCCAGCACACGGCGGCCACCGCGGAGAGCAGGGCCACCGGCACCCGGCGCTGGGACCACCAACGGCGGGGCGTACGGCCCCCGTCGTGCTCCGGGGCCGGAGGGACTGGCACCCGGGGCACGCTGAGCGAGGTGACCGCGAGCCGGGTGGCCGCCACGTCCAGGCCCGTCAACTGCCCGGTCCGCTCGACCACATGGCGCCGGACGTCCCGCACGGTGTCGGCGAGGGGCGCCGGGTAGGGCAGTGTCACCGCAAGGGACAGCTCCGCCCTCCTGCCGTGCACGGAGGCCGTGCTCCCGGTCGCCCGGACGCCGTCCCCATGCGGCAGGGACTCGGCGGCCGCCCGCCCGGCGATCCTGCGGACCGCGCGCTCGGAGACGGTGGTGGTGCCCCGCTCGGCCGCGGCGGTCATCGGCGGCTCCGCTCGAACGCGTCCCGTACGTCGCGGACGCTGCCGCCGCCCTCGATCCACCGGCCCAGGGCCCAGCCCAGGCCACCGAGCGCGGCCACGAGCAGGAAGGCGCCGAACCCGCCGAAGAACCCGGCGAACGCCAGAGCCATGCCCGCGGCCATTCCCACCACTGGTGTGTTCACGTCCCTCTGCCTCTCACCCCGTGTCGGTCCCCGTCTGCTCCGGTGCCCGCCCGCCGTCACTCCACGCGGGAGCCGGTGCTGTTCTCGGACTCGTCCTCGTCGGGCAGGTGGACGTCGTTGACGGTGATGTTCACCTCGACCACCTCCAGGCCGGTGATCCGCTCCACCGCGTCGATCACGTTCTCGCGGACGTCCCGGGCCACGTCCATGACGGAGACGCCGTACTCGACGACCAGGTCCAGGTCGACGGCCGTCTGCCGTTCCCCGACCTCGACCTTGACGCCGCGTCCGACGTTGGCGCGGCCACCGGGCACCCGGTCGCGTACGGCGCCGATGGTGCGGGAGAGGCCGCCGCCCATGTCGTGCACGCCCGGGATCTCCCGGGCCGCGATGCCCGCCACCTTCACGACGACGACATCGGCGATCGACGTCCGGCCCCGGTCGGGCGCGGGCTGGTCGGCCCCGGTCGCGCCACCGGAGACGGCCGTGGTGCGGGGCTGCCTGCCGGTCTGCGGGTCCTTGGCAGCGAGGGCGGTCTGCGGGGTGGACAGGTCCTTGGCGGCGGGCGTGGTCTGCGTGGTCATCGCGGGATCCTCTCGCTCGGTTCTCGATGGGCTCTCACTTCTTTCGACCCGGCACGGACGCGGTTGTGACGCGGGTCCGTGAACGCGTCGGTGGGGTGCCACAGGTGTGACACCCCACCGACGACGCCCCGTCAGCTGGTCGGCATGAGGACGCTGTCGATGATGTAGACGTTGGCGTTGGCGGTCTTGACGTTGCCGCAGACGACCTTCGCGGAGTCGTTGACGGTGTAGGACTCACCGGAGCCGGAGGTGGTGAGCTTCGACTTCTCCAGCGTGGCGAAGGAGCCGTTCTCCAGGTCCTCGGGAGTGAGCTTCTGGCCGACGACGTGGTAGGTGAGGATCTTCGTGAGCTGGGCCTTGTCGTTGAGGACCTTGTCCAGGGTGGCCTTGGGGATCTTCGCGAAGGCGTCGTTGGTCGGCGCGAACACGGTGATGTCCTGGGCGTTGTTGAGGGTGTCGACCAGCCCGGCCTTCTTGACCGCTGCCACCAGCGTGGACAGCGCCGGGTTGTTGGAGGCGGCGGTGGCGACCGGGTCCTGGGCCATGCCGTCGAAGGAACCGGCACCGCTCTTGGGCACCGCGGAACAGGCCGGGCCGAAGGGCTGGTCGGCGGAGGCGGTGCTGCCGGAGCCGGCCATGGCCTCGTCCGAGGGGGAGGCGGAGGCCTCGGTGGACGCCTTGGCGGAGGAGTCGGCCTTCGTGGAGTCGCTGCCGCTGTCGGAGCAGGCGCTGAGGGCGAGCGGCAGGACGGCCGCGGCGGCCACGGTCCCGGCGATACGGCGGATACGGGTGTTCATGGTGTCTCTCCTGTTGGTTGACGCAGCCTGGGCTGCCTCGGCATGGGGAAAAGGTGGTCTGGGGGGTCAGTCGACGGTCACGACCACGGAGTGCCATCCGTCGGCGCCGTCGGGGATCGTGCGGGTGCGTCTGTCGGTCTGGAGCGCGCCGGTGCGGTCGCCGGCCCGGACGGTGAGGGTGTGGCCGCCCTTGGTGGCCTGCCAGGGGAAGGTCCACTGGCGCCAGGTGTCGGTGGTGTCCTCGGCGGCGAGCCGGGCTTCCTGCCAGGGCCCGTCGTCCACGCGGACCTCGACCCTGTCGATGCCGCGGTGCTGGGCCCAGGCGACGCCGGCGACCATGACGGTGCCCGCCGCCGGCCGGGCGAAGGGCTTGGGCGTGTCGATGCGGGACTGTGTCTTCACGGGCGCCCTGCGCGCCCAGCCGCGCTTGACCCAGTAGGGGTCGTAGGCGTCGAAGGTGGTGAGCTCGATGTCCTCGATCCACTTGCAGGCGGACACGAAGCCGTACAGGCCGGGCACCACCATGCGGACCGGGAAGCCGTGCGCGAAGGGCAGCGGTGCGCCGTTCATGCCGAGCGCGAGCAGGGCGTCGCGGCCGTCCATCACGTCCTCGACCGGGCTGCCGATGGTCATGCCGTCCACGGAACGCGCGACCAGCTGGTCGGCCGGGCCGCCTTTCGACGGCGGCCGCACCCCGCACTCGGCGAGCAGATCGGCCAGGCGTACGCCGATCCAGCGGGCGTTGCCCACGTACGGGCCGCCGACCTCGTTGGAGACGCAGGTCAGCGTGATGTCACGCTCGACCAGCGGACGGCCCAGCAGATCGTCGTAGGAGAGCGTGAGCGGGCGGGTCACGCCCTTGCCGTGCACGCGCAGGCGCCAGGTCGTCGCGTTCACCCGGGGCACCACCAGCGCGGTGTCGACACGGTAGAAGTCCGCGGTGGGCGTGACGAACGGGCTGAGTCCGGGGATCCGCGGTCCGGCGCCCTTCGGTACGGCCCGGGCGGGGGACGCGGGAGCGGGGAGCACCGCGTCCCGGCGGGAGGCGACCGCGCCCCGGCCGCCGGCACCCGCCAGGGCCCGGCCCAGCAGACCGGCCCCCGCCGAGGCCACGGCCGCCGTGCTCGCCGCGATCACGAAGCCCCGGCGGTCCCAGTCCCCATCAGGCGGCCCTGACGTGGAAGCGCGGGGTGCGAGGCGGCCCAGGAGCACGTACAGGAGTACGGCCCCGGCGACCGCCCCGGCCACCGAGGGCACCGCGTCCGTCAGGCCGACCGAGTCGGGCCGACGCGTCGCCGCGAGCGCCCCCACGGCCCCGAACAGCAGCACACCGGCAGCGGCGGTACGGCGGAACCGCAGTCCGGCAATTCCGAGGAACACCGCGAAGAGACCGAGAACCGCGAGAATTCCCAGCTGGAGAACCAGTTTGTCGTCGGTGCCGAAATTCCGGATCGCCCAGTCCTTCACCGCGGCGGGCGTGGCGTCGATCGCGGCGCCGCCGACCGCGACCACGGGACCGGACTGCGGGCGCACCGCCCCCGCGCAGGCCTCGGCGACCGCTAGCGCGGCACAGCCGGCCAGCAGACCGCTGAACGCGCCCAGCGGCAGCCGCAGTCGGCAGGATTTCCTCTCGTTCTCGGTCACGTGGGGAATCCGGTCCTGAAATGCCGTCGGATTGGTGGCAGCCCCGATCGGATGAAGTTTCTTTTCCCACCAATCCGCGCCCGCTCCGGCTACGGATCCCCTTTAAAAAGGTCTTTCTCTTTCACAGCCCGAAGTCCCGCGTCACAGAGGTCGCGTGGCGGTGTCCAACCACTGGAAGACCGGCTTCCGGGAGACCGGACGAGAGGAGCAACCCAGTGGTGGGTGCACCACCCGACACCCGGCCCGACACGGACGACGCCCTGCTCGTGGTCCGTGCCGCGGAAGGGGACGAGGACGCGTTCGCCGTGCTCGTGCAACGCCACGCGCCGGCGCTCATCCAGCTCGCCACCCGGCTGCTCGGCACCCGGACCGAGGCGGAGGACGCCGTCCAGGACGCCTTCCTCAGCGCCTGGCGGAGGCTGCCCGAGTTCCAGGGGCGCTCCTCCTTCGGCACCTGGATGTACCGGATCGTCACCAACCGGTGCCTGAACGTGCTGCGTTCGCGCAGGCCCACGGCCCCGCTGGAGGCGGTCGGGGACGTGGCCGCGGCCGAGCACAGCACGTCACCGGCCCGGATCACCGAGGGCCGGGACGCGGTGCGCGAACTGCGCGAGGCACTCGACCTGCTCTCCGCCGAACAGCGCGCCTGCTGGGTGCTGCGGGAACTGGACGGACGGTCCTACGAGTTCGTCGCGGAAGCGGTGGGCATCAGCCAGGACGCCGTCCGCGCCCGCGTCTTCCGTGCACGCCGTTGTCTGACACAAGCACTGGGGGCCTGGCGATGACCGACCCGATCGAACCGCCGCACGGCACGTCCACCCACGAGGACGACGACGAACTCCTGCCCTGCGGACGCCTGCTGTCCCGGGCCTGGGCCGACTGGGAGGACCAGGCCCGCGACGACCGGTCCCGGGACGGCGAGGCGGGCGACGCCCACCCGCGAAACTGCCCGCACTGCCGGGAGGCGGTGCGCGGGCTCGACGAACTGGAGTCCGCGGTACGAGGGTTGCGCACCGAGACGGCCGCCGCCGACTCCTACGACAGCGAGCCGCTGACCCGACGGATCATGGACGTCGTCCGCCTCGAACTGCGTCCGGGCCGCCCGCTGCCGCTCGGCGAACCCGCCGAGGACCTGTGGATCATGGAGGCCGTCGCGGCCAGGACCCTGCGCTCCGCGGCGGAGACGGTCCCGGGCGTCCGCGCCGGCTCCTGCCGCCTCCGCCACGTCCATGAGGACGGCACGGTCGAGGTCCGCCTCGACATCCACGCCCCGCTCGGCGTCCCGCTGCCCGACTTCACCGAACGGGTGCGGGAACAGGTGCGGCGGGTGGCCGACCGCGCCCTGGGCATGCCCACGGCGGCCGTGCACCTCAGGGTCACCGACCTCCTCCCCCCGACGGCCGACGACGACCGGGAAGGCCGTACGCCATGAACGACCACACCTCGAACACCCCGTACGGCCGGCTCGCCGCGGAACTGGCCACCTCCGTGACGGAAGTGCCCGGCGTGGCCTTCCTCAGGCCCGGCCTGACCGACCGGCTGCGCACGGCGCTGCCGCGGTCCGCGCCGCACTCCGCCGGGACCGCCGCCGGGGTGCGCCTGACCCGGCCGGACGGCGAGGGACCCTGGCATGTCGAGATCCACGTCGTGGCGCTCCGGCAGGCGCGGACCGTGGACGTGGCCCGCGGGGTCCGCGACGCCGTCGGACACCGGCTGGGCGTCCTGGCCCCCGGCGAGCCCCGGCCCCGGGTCACCGTGACGGTCACGGGTCTCCTCTGAGTCCCCGGCCGTCTGAGTCCCCGGCCGTCGGTGCTCAGCCGGGGAACGCCATCAGGGCGATCGGCGTGGACGTGGGGTGTGTCGAGCCGCCGGCGGGTTCGACGGTGATGCCCATGCCCGACGCCCCGTCGACGTTGCCCCGCATCAGGACGGTCTGGTCGCCGCGGTCGGCGTCCATCAGGCCGGCGGACCGCATGGTCCCCGCGTCGTCGAACCAGAGCTCGTACACCTTTCCGCGGGGCGGCCGGGCCATGCCGGAGACGACGAACACGGCCTTGTCCCTGCTCTGCGAGACGACGACCGTGCCGGTGGCACCCGCGGCCAGGTCGGCGGCCCGCGTCCGGGCGTCCGGCGCCGCGAGCACGGCGGCGATCTCGTCGGCGCTCCGGGACGCCTGACGTGCCTCGGCGCGGGCGTCCGCGGCCTGCTGGTGCTGCCACACGGTCGTCCCGCCGAGCGCCGCGGCCGCGGCGAGACAGGCCGCGAGCGCCCACCGGGACAGCAGCCCGGCCCTCAGCCCGGCACGCACCGGGGAGACCCGGACGGTCGTGCCGGGCGTCTCCTGGCGGACAGTGGTGATCCGGCGCAGCACGTGCTCGCGCAGTGCCGGGGGGACGGGCGCGGCGACGGCCAGTCCCAGCCGGGCCGCGGTCGCGCTCAGCTCGGCCGTCTCCTGCGCGCAGGGCTCGCAGCCCGCGAGATGACGTTCGAAGGAGACGCTCTCCTCGTCGGACAGGGCGTGCAGGGCGTAGGCGCCGGTCAGCCGGTGCAGGTCGACGGTGGTCACGCGGTCACCCCCAGGCAGTCGCGCAGCCGGATCAGCCCGTCGCGCAGTCGGGTCTTCACGGTCCCCAGCGGGAGCCCCAGCGCCTCGGCCACCTCGCGGTAGGTCAGGCCCCGGTAGTAGGCGAGGGTGACGGACTGGCGCTGGAGCTCGGTCAGGGTGCGCAGACAGCGCCGCACCTGCTCCCGCTCCAGGCGCGCCTCGACATGCTCGGCCACCTCGTCGTACTCCGGCACCCTGTCCAGCAGGGCGGCCTTGTGGTCCCGGGCCATCGCGGCGTCCACGGAACGCACCCGGTCCACGGCTCGGCGGTGGGCCAGCGTGAGGATCCAGTTCACCGCGGTCCCGCGGTCCGGCCGGTAGCGGGGAGCCGTCCGCCAGACCTCCACGAGAACCTCCTGCGCCACCTCCTCTGACTGGGCGTGGTCCCGCAGCACGGCCCGCACGACACCCAGCACCGGCCCGGCGACGATGTCGTACACATGGGCGAACGCATCCTCGTCCCCCAGCGCCACCCGCCCCACGAGTTCCTGAAGGTCGGGCCCCTTGGCGGGGTTCCTGACGATATGCACAGCTTCTTTCACCGAGGGCCTCCACCGTCGGGACATGTCCGGACGTAATCCGTTCCCGCGGACCAGGTGGATTGGTTGCGCCGACGACGAATCGGAATCGGGGCGGGCGGCGCGACACCATCAGCCTCCGCGTGGGCGGCGCGAGATCACCTGAGGGAGTTTTCCCGCCTTCCAGTAGCCGTCGAGGATCGTGAGCAGACGCTCGGGGTCGCGGAAGACCTCGGAGATCCGGTCGCCGTACTGCTCGAGGAGGGGGTCACTCTCGACCATCTTGCGGCCGGCCCCCGTGAAGGACGACGAGTAGGCGTGACAGTTGCCGCACCACAGGTAGTTGATCCACGAAGGCTCGCTCCGCCCGTACGTCGTGTGGTGGTAGAGGCGCATGGTCGTGCGGCCGCAGACGGGGCAGGTCCGTTCGGCCACGGGCAGGTGCAGCTGGGCGCCAAGGGTCTCGCGGTGGTTCTGGTCGTAGGGCCGGGTCATGGACCGGGAACCTCTCCGCTTCTCGGGGATTCCCCTCAGCACTCGATGATGTTCACCGCAAGCCCGCCCCGGGCCGTCTCCTTGTATTTCACGCTCATGTCCGCCCCCGTGTCCTTCATCGTCTTGATGACCTTGTCGAGGGAGACCTTGTGGGAGCCGTCGCCGCGCAGGGCCATCTTCGCCGCCGTGACCGCCTTCACCGCGGCCATGCCGTTGCGTTCGATGCAGGGGATCTGGACCAGGCCGCCGACCGGGTCGCAGGTCAGGCCCAGGTTGTGCTCCATGCCGATCTCGGCGGCGTTCTCGACCTGTTCGGGGGAGCCGCCGAGGACCTCCGCCAGCGCGCCCGCCGCCATCGAGCAGGCCGAGCCGACCTCGCCCTGGCAGCCGACCTCCGCGCCGGAGATGGACGCGTTCTCCTTGAAGAGCATGCCGATCGCGCCCGCGGCGAGGAGGAAGCGGACCACGCCGTCCTCGTCCGCGCCGGGCACGAAGTTCATGTAGTAGTGCAGCACCGCGGGGATGATGCCGGCCGCGCCGTTGGTCGGGGCGGTCACCACCCGGCCGCCGGCCGCGTTCTCCTCGTTGACCGCCATCGCGTACAGCGTGATCCACTCCATGGAGTGGGCCAACGCATCGCCCTCCGCCCGGAGTTGACGGGCCGTCACGGCTGCGCGCCGACGCACCCGCAGACCGCCCGGCAGGATGCCCTCCTGGGACATGCCCCGGGAGACACAGGCCCGCATCACGCGCCAGATCTCCAGGAGTCCGGCCCGGATCTCGTCCTCCGTGCGCCAGGCCCGCTCGTTCTCCAGCATCAGGGCGGAGATCGACAGGCCGGTCTCCTTGGTCAGGCGCAGCAGCTCGTCACCCGTGCGGAACGGGTACTTCAGCACCGTGTCGTCGAGCTTGATCCGGTCCTCGCCGACCGCGTCCTCGTCCACGACGAAACCGCCGCCGACCGAGTAGTACGTCTTCGACAGGAGCTCGGCGCCCGAGGCGTCGTAGGCCCACACCGTCATGCCGTTGGCGTGGTACGGGAGCGCCTTGCGGCGGTGCAGCACCAGGTCGTCGTCGAAGGAGAAGGGGATCTCGTGCTCGCCGAGCAGCTTCAGCCGCCCCGCGGACCGGATCTCCGCGACCCTGTCGTCCGCGCCCGCCACGTCCACTGTCCGGGGGGACGCCCCCTCCAGGCCCAGCAGCACCGCCTTCGGGGTGCCGTGGCCGTGGCCGGTCGCGCCCAGGGAGCCGTAGAGCTCGCAGCGGACCGAGGCGACGGCCGGCAGCAGGTCCTCGTTGCGCAGACGGCGGGCGAACATGCGGGCCGCGCGCATCGGGCCGACCGTGTGGGAGCTCGACGGGCCTATGCCGATCGAGAACAGGTCGAAGACCGAGATGGCCACGGGAACTCCTTCAAAAAGGGTGGGGGCACACGTCGTCGGGTGCCCCCACCGTGGAACTACTTGTTCAGGCCGTTGAGGCCGGGGTACAGCGGGTGCTTGTCGGCCAGCGCCTTGACGCGGGCCTTCAGCGACTCCACGTCGGCCTCCCCGAAGGGAGAGGGCGCCTTCAGGGCCGCCGCGATGACGTCCGCGACCTCGGCGAAGTCCTCGGCCGTGAAGCCGCGCGTCGCGAGCGCGGGCGTGCCGATCCGCAGACCCGACGTGACCATCGGCGGACGCGGGTCGTTCGGGACGGCGTTGCGGTTGACCGTGATGCCGACCTCGTGGAGACGGTCCTCGGCCTGCTTGCCGTCCAGCTCGGACTCGCGCAGGTCGACGAGGATGAGGTGCACGTCGGTGCCGCCGGAGAGCACGTTGACCCCGGCCTCCCGGGCGTCGTCGGCCGTCAGGCGCTCGGCGAGGATGCGCGCGCCCTCCACCGTACGCCGCTGGCGCTCCTTGAACTCCTCGCCCGCCGCCACCTTGAAGGACACCGCCTTCGCCGCGATCACGTGCTCCAGGGGACCGCCCTGGAAGCCCGGGAAGACGGAGGAGTTCAGCTTCTTCGCGAAGTCCTTCTTCGCCAGGATGATCCCGCCGCGCGGGCCGCCCAGGGTCTTGTGGGTCGTGGAGGTGACCACGTCCGCGTACTCGACCGGGTTCGGGTGCAGCCCGGCCGCGACCAGACCGGCGAAGTGCGCCATGTCGACCCACAGGTACGCCCCGACCTCGTCGGCGATCCGCCGGAACTCCGCGAAGTCCAGCTGCCGCGGGTACGCGGACCAGCCCGCGATGATCACCTTCGGCCGGTGCTCGCGCGCGAGCTTCTCCAGCTCGGCCATGTCGACGAGGCCCGACTCGTCCACGTGGTACGCGACCACGTTGAACTGCTTGCCGGAGAAGTTCAGCCGCATCCCGTGGGTCAGGTGACCGCCGTGCGCGAGGTCGAGACCGAGGATGGTGTCGCCGGGCTGGGCCAGCGCGAACAGGGCGGCCTGGTTGGCGGAGGCACCGGAGTGGGGCTGCACGTTGGCGTACTCGGCGCCGAACAGCTCCTTGAGCCGGTCGATGGCGATCTGCTCGGCCACGTCGACGTGCTCGCAGCCGCCGTAGTAGCGGCGGCCCGGGTAGCCCTCGGCGTACTTGTTGGTGAGGACCGAGCCCTGCGCCTCCATGACCGCGAGCGGAGCGAAGTTCTCCGAGGCGATCATCTCGAGCGTGGACTGCTGCCTGACCAGCTCGGCGTCGACCGCGGCGGCGATCTCCGGGTCGAGCTCGTGCAGGGGCGTGTTCAGTGCGGACATCAGGTGTACGACTCCTCAGCCGGCGGAAAAGGCGGTGTACTCGTCGGCGGAGAGCAGGTCGGCCGGCTCCTCCGCGACGCGTACCTTGAACAGCCAGCCGCCCTCGAAGGGGGCGGAGTTCACCAGCGACGGGTCGTTGACGACGTCCTCGTTGACCTCGGTGACCTCACCGGAGACGGGGGAGTACAGGTCGGAGACCGACTTGGTCGACTCCAGCTCGCCGCAGGTCTCGCCCGCGGTCACCGTGTCACCGACCTCGGGGAGCTGGACGAAGACGACATCGCCGAGCGCGTTGGCCGCGTGCTCCGTGATGCCGACCGTCGAGACGCCGTCCTCGGCGCCCGACAGCCACTCGTGCTCCTTGCTGTAACGCAGCTGCTGGGGGTTGCTCATGGCCTGAATTCTCCTGTACGCGGGGGACTGCTGACGAAGGGGGGACTGCGGAAGGCGTGCGTGAGCCGTGACTCCGTGCTCAGCATCACCTACGGCGGTTACTTCTGGCGCTTGTAGAACGGCAGCGCCACGACCTCGTACGGCTCGTGGCTGCCCCGGATGTCCACACCGACACCCTCCGTGCCGGGAGCGGCGTACATGGGCTCGACGTAGGCCATCGCGATGGGCTTGCCCAGCGTGGGGGAGGGGGCCCCGGAGGTGACCTCGCCGATCACCTTGCCCTCGGCCACGACGGCGTACCCGGCCCGGGGGACCCGGCGCCCTTCGGCGATCAGGCCGACCAGGACGCGCGGTCCCTCGTGGTTGCTGTGCTCGGCGGCCACCCGCAGGGCCTCGCGGCCCACGAAGTCGCCCTTGTCGAACTTCACGACCCGGCCGAGGCCCGCGTCGTAGGGGGTCAGGTCGGCGGACAGCTCGTGCCCGTAGAGCGGCATGCCCGCCTCCAGGCGCAGTGTGTCCCGGCAGGACAGCCCGCAGGGGACCAGGCCGACGCCCTCGCCGGCCTTGGTGAGCGCCTGCCACAGCTCGACCGCGTGCTCGGGCTTCACGAACAGCTCGAAGCCGTCCTCGCCGGTGTAGCCGGTGCGCGCGATGAGGGCGGGGACCCCCGCGACCGTGCCGGGCAGACCGGCGTAGTACTTGAGGCCGTCGAGGTCGGCGTCGGTCAGCGACTTCACGATGCCCGGGGACTCGGGCCCCTGCACGGCGATCAGCGCGTACGCGTCCCGGTCGTCCCGTACCTCGGCGTCGAAGCCGGCCGCGCGCTCGGTCAGCGCGTCGAGGACGACCTGGGCGTTGGAGGCGTTGGCGACCACCATGTACTCGGTCTCGCCCAGCCGGTAGACGATCAGGTCGTCCAGGATGCCGCCGTCGGCCTGGCAGATCATGGTGTAGCGGGCCCGGCCGACACCGACCGAGGCGATGTTGCCGACGAGGGCGAAGTTCAGCAGCTCGGCGGCCTGCGGTCCGGTCACGGTGATCTCGCCCATGTGGGAGAGGTCGAAGAGTCCGGCCCTGGTGCGCACCGCGTTGTGCTCGTCGCGCTCGGAGCCGTAGCGCAGGGGCATGTCCCAGCCCGCGAAGTCGGTCATCGTGGCACCGAGGGAGCGGTGCAGGGCGTCGAGCGCGGTGTGCCGGGGTGCAGAACTGGTCATCGGACGGTCGTCTCCAGAATCCAAGGCATGACAGGCGAGGTCTTTCCTCCCCATCTGTCATCGGAACCTGAGAGGTTCGCCATGAAGGACATGACTTGCACCGTGGGTGGGGCCACCGGCATCGGCGGCCCGCTTTTCAGATGTGCCTCGCCCGCGCGGTAACGGGGCCTGAGAGATTCAAGGGAGGGACTTGCTCCTTCGGCGCCCGGGTACACGTACCCGGAACTCTCCCGCGCGGATTCAAACGGCCGGTATGCAGTTGGCGCCGCCATCATTGCACGCCTTCGAGGCCGACGTCAGGGCCGGATCGGAGGCCCCCTTCTGTAACCGGTCTGTGGCGGTACGCGTACAGAAACGCGAGAGATCATCCATTACCTTCTCTTTACGCTCGGTGGGGAGGGGTAGAACCCCCTGAACCCGGAGGAGGACGATGACGGTGAACAGGACCACCGCGTACGCGACGACCTCGGGCATCGCGCTGCCCAAGCAGCCCGCGGCGCCGGCCGTCGAGGCCCGCGGCACCCGCCCCGTCGTCCGTGATCTGCGCGAGCGCGCGGGTCACAGCCCGCACGCCCTGCTCTTCGGTCCCCAGGACCTCGTCGTCGTTACCGGCCTGCCCGGCAGCGGCAAGTCCACCCTCATGAAGCGGGCGGTCACCGGCACCCGCGTCGACTCCCAGGACACCCGCGACCGCTGGGACGGCCTGCTGTCCGGCTTCCTGCCGTACGCCGTCTACCGCCCCCTGGTCCGGCTCGCGCACTACGCCGGACTGCGCCGCGCCCTGCGTTCCGGCGCCGGAGTGGTGGTGCACGACTGCGGGACCCAGACCTGGGTGCGCGGCTGGCTGGCCCGCGAGGCCCGCCGCCGCGGCGGCACCCTGCACCTGCTGCTCCTCGACGTCACGACGGACACCGCGCTCGAGGGTCAGCGCGAGCGCGGCCGGGGCGTCTCCCGGTACGCCTTCCTGCGGCACCGGGGCGCGGCCGCCCGCCTGATCCGCTCCGTGGAACGCGGCGACCTGCCCCCGGGCTGCGGCTCGGCGGTCCTGATCGACCGCGACGCGGCGGACGTCCTGAAGAGGATCGGCTTCACGGGCTGAGCCCACACATCCTGGCCTCCCGTGCCGAGCCGCACATCCTGGCCTCCCGTGCCGAGCCGCACATCCTGGCTTCCCGGGCCGAGCCCACACATCCCGGCTTCCCGGGCCGAGCCACACAGCCGGTGCACCCGCTAGCCTTTCAGCCACATCAGCGGTTCACAGCAGGCGGTCAGAACAGATGGACTTCCCGGCGGATCTTCCCGCGGACTTCCCGGCACAGTCGGCACACCCCCACCCGCACGGCGGGTGGCCCGGCAACGAGCTGGAGGAGGTGCTCTCGGCCTCCCTCGGCATCCCCTCGGCCGGCGGACGGATCATCGAGGTCCTCGGCCGCAGCTTCGTCTGGGTCCCGCTGCCCAACGGCGGCGGCCCGCACAGCGGGCCCCTCGACCTGCCCACCCTGGAGATCGCCGGCCAGGCGTATGTCCCGGTCTTCAGCTCCGAGGAGCAGTTCCGCCAGGTCGTCGGCTCGCACCTGTCGTACACGATCGCCCCGGCGGTGGAGTTCGCCCGCGGTCTGCCCCCGCACGTGGGCATCGCCGTGAACCCCGACGGCGTGGTCGGTGTCCCGCTGCCGCCCGCCGCGGTCGCCGACCTGTGCCGGGTGGGCCGCACCCCGCTGGACGGCCCCAACACCGGTGGCCGCGTCAAGCTCTACGAGCCCGACTGGCAGGACGACCCGGTCGACTTCCTGGCCGCCGCCTCGGCCGAGTTCGCGGCGACCGGCGTGGTCCTCACCGCCCGCCGCTGCCTGGCCGCCATCGAGACGGCCGACCCGGTCATGTTCGTCGGCGTCGAACTCTCCCAGTGGGAGGGCGACTTGCGCACCCTCCCGATGGACGCCCTGGGCAGGGCCCTCGGCACGACCCCGGTCCGCTGGCCGGTCAACCTGGTCCTCCTGGACGTGGCGGACGACCCGGTCGGCCACTGGATGCGAGCCCAGGTCCGTCCCTTTTACACCCAGGGGACGTGACTCCGCAGGGGCGCGGGGAACTGCGCGACGAGCCACAGACGACCCGCACTCGCCGACGACGCACAGGTCCCCACCCGGTAGGCGCTTAAGCTGGTTTCATACTCGGGGAACTTTCAAGAAGGGGCGATACGACGTGAGCGCCAGCGGCACCGCGACCGGCACGGTCGAGCACATGCTGCGCCAGGTGACCCCCGGGCGCTACGACGCCTACGAGGCACTGCTGCGCGCCCTCGCGACCCCCACCGCCGGCCAGGTCTGGATGCTGCTGTGGCACGGCCAGGCCGGCTCCCCGGACGCCCAGTACGGAAACATGGAGGTCGACGGCCACGGCTACGCCCCCTGCGTGACCTCGGCCCAGGAACTCTCCGCCAGCGGCTGGAACCGTTCCTACGAGGTCGTCGACGGAGTCGACGTGGCCCGCACCCTCTACCCCGACCACTACGGCCTCTGGCTCAACCCGCACGCCCCGGGCGGCGGCGTCGGCATCCCCTGGCTCGACCTGCGCCGCATCGCCACCGGCCTGGAGCGCCAGCCCGCCGGCCCGCTCCGGCTCTCGGAACCCGGCATCGAGGTCCCGCAGTTCTACGCCCTGCTCGTGCAGAACGCCCACCGCACCCCGGCGGTCCGCTCCCTGCGCCGTGCCTGGGTGCAGCCGGCGCTCGGGGCGCCGTATCTCGCCATCGGCCTGGATGTGTACGACACCAGCCCGTCGGCCGTGGACTCGGTGCGCGCGATGATGCAGCAGTCCATCGGCGCGGTACCGGAGGGGCTGCCGGTGTCGACCGTGGCGATGTCCGACGAGTACGACCCGGTGGCGCTGTGGATGCGCGCGGGGGCCCGGCCCTTCTACGACCGTGAGGCGCACGGCGCGCCCGCGCAGGCCCCGGCGGCCGGGTACGGCTATCCCCCGGCCCGGGGTGCTTACTGAGAGCTACGGCAACCCGTTCGGCTCGTTTACGTAACAGCCACGTTTCTTCGCGCGTAGATAGCGGCGAATCGCGACAGGTGTCCCTTATTGTGCCGTTCTGTCCCAACTGGCATGCGTCCGGGAGGCGTTACCCGCTGTTCGGATAACGGAATCCCTCGTACTGCATCACGGTTACGCATACTTTCTTCGCCAGACCTGGCGGGTGATCGCAGCGAAGCTGAAGACTCCCCAGGCAGACGCAGGAACAGACGTTCCTGTGAGCTGAGCAAGTCGACAAAGCCGTAATCCACGGCGGGTGTAGGCCGGTCACCACCGGCGAGAGGGGTCGGGTCACTGTGACCGCACCGATCGAGACCACCGGGGCGCAGGCCGAGGCGCAGCCTGAGGCTGTCCTCGCCGGCGCCGGCAAGGGGCAGATCGAGGGCCGTTCCCTGGGGCAGATCGCCTGGTCCCGTTTCAAGAGGGACAGGGTGGCGGTCGCCGGTGGCGTGATCGTCATCCTGCTGATCCTGATCGCGGTGCTGGCCCGTCCGATCCAGGCGATCTTCGACCTGGACCCGAACGCCCTGCACCAGGACCTCATCGACCCCAACACCTCGCTGCCCAAGGGCGCCTGGGGCGGCATGAGCTGGGACCACCCGCTCGGCGTGGAGCCGAAGTTCGGCCGCGACATCGCCACCCGCATCCTCGAGGGCTCCTGGGTCTCGCTGGTCGTGGCCTTCGGCGCCACCATCCTGTCGAACACCATCGGCGCGGTCCTCGGCGTGGTCGCCGGGTACTACGGCGGCCGGGTCGACACGATCATCAGCCGGCTGATGGACACCTTCCTGGCGTTCCCGCTGCTGCTGTTCGCCATCGCCATCTCGGCCACCCTGCAGGGCGGCGCCTTCGGGCTGGAGGGTCTGCCGCTGCACATCAGCGTGCTGATCTTCATCATCGGCTTCTTCAACTGGCCCTACCTGGGCCGTATCGTGCGCGGCCAGACCCTGGCCCTGCGCGAGCGGGAGTTCGTCGACGCGTCCCGGGGGATGGGGGCCAAGGGGCCCTACATCCTCTTCCGGGAACTGCTGCCGAACCTCGTCGGCCCGATCATCGTCTACTCGACGCTGCTCATCCCGACCAACATCCTCTTCGAGGCGTCCCTCAGTTTCCTCGGCGTCGGCATCCAGCCTCCGCAGGCGTCCTGGGGCGGCATGATCAACCAGGCGGTCGACTACTACCAGGTCGACCCCCAGTTCATGATCGTGCCTGGTCTGGCCATCTTCGTGACCGTCCTCGCGTTCAACCTGCTCGGCGACGGTCTCCGCGACGCTCTCGACCCGCGCAGCCGCTGACCAACGGCGGCGGTGAGAGTCCACAAGATTTCCGACAATTGAAGGGGAAGCAGACCATCATGCGAAGGTCAGCGCTGGCCGCAGTGGCGGCCATCGGCAGTGCGAGCCTGTTGCTCTCGGCTTGCAGCAAGGCCGATGACAACGACGGTGGAGACGGAAGCAAGTCGGCAGGGGCCAACGCAGCGACCAAGGGTGTCGTCAACGCCTCCACCCAGAAGGGTGGGACGGTCACGTACGAGTACTCCGACGTCCCGGACTCCTTCGACCCCGGCAACACGTACTACGCCTACATGTACAACCTCAGCCGGCTCTACGCCCGCCCGCTGATGACCTTCCAGCCCGGTCCGGGCGAGGAGGGCAACAAGCTGGTCCCGGACCTCGCCGCGAGCGCCGGTCAGCCCAGCGACGGCGGCAAGACCTGGACGTACAAGATCCGTTCGGGTCTGAAGTTCCAGGACGGCACCCCGATCACCTCGAAGGACGTCAAGTACGCCGTCGAGCGCTCCAACTTCGCGCGTGACGTGCTCTCCCTCGGTCCGAACTACTTCCAGCAGTTCCTGACCGGCGGCAAGAACTACAAGGGCCCCTACAAGGACAAGAGCCCCGAGGGCCTGAAGTCCATCGAGACGCCGGACGACACCACGATCGTCTTCAAGCTCGACCGTCCCTTCCAGGAGTTCGACTACCTGGTCGCGACCCCGCAGACGGCTCCGGTCCCGCAGGCCAAGGACACCGGCGTCGACTACGTCAAGAACATCGTGTCCTCGGGCTCGTACAAGTTCCAGAGCTACAAGGAGGGCCAGGAGGCCGTCCTCGTCCGCAACGAGAACTGGGACCCGAAGACCGACCCGCTGCGCAAGCAGTACCCGGACAAGATCGTCGTCAAGCTGAAGGTCAACGCCGAGACGATCGACCAGGACGTCCAGGCCGGCGACGCCATCGACCTCGGTGGTACCGGTGTCCAGGCCGCCACCCAGGCGAAGGTCGTCAACGACTCCAAGCTGAAGGCCAACACGGACAACACCTACGGTGGCCGTCTGGTCTACATGGCGATCAACACCCAGGTCGCGCCGTTCGACAAGGTCGAGTGCCGCAAGGCCGTCGAGTACGCCATCGACAAGGTCTCCGTGCAGACCGCCGAGGGCGGCCCGATCCGCGGTGACATCGCCACCACCGTGCTGCCGCCGGACGTCATCGGCTACCAGAAGGCCGACGTCTACGCGACCGACGGCAACAAGGGCGACGTGGCCAAGGCCAAGGAGCAGCTGAAGGCCTGCGGCAAGTCGACCATCAGCACCAACCTCTCGGCGCGCAGCGACCGTCCGCAGGAGATCGACGCGGCCACCGCGATCATCGCCTCGCTGAAGAAGGTCGGCATCAACGCCAGCCTGAAGCAGTACCCGTCGGGCAAGTACTTCACCGACTACGCCGGTGTGCCCACCTTCGACAAGAAGCAGAACATCGGCCTGCACATGATGCAGTGGGGTGCCGACTGGAACTCCGGTTACGGCTTCCTCCAGCAGATCCTCAACGGCGGCGCCATCGGCACCTCCGGCAACACCAACCTCTCGTACCTGAACGACAAGCAGATCAACGAGATGCTGGAGAAGGCCATCGCCACCGAGGACGACGCCACGCGCAACGGCCTGTACGCCCAGATCGACAAGCGTGCGATGGACCTGGGGGCGCTGGTCCCGCTGACCTACTTCAAGGTCCTGCTGTACCGTCCGGCCGGCTTCACCAACCTGGTGTCCACGGCGGCCTTCAGCGGTCAGTACGACTACCTCAACATCGGCACGACCAAGAAGTAGCCCCGGAAGGCAGGTGAAGGCATTGGTGCCCGTGGGCTTCGCGGCCCACGGGCACCAGCGCCGGTCCCCGTGATCTCGTACATCCTCCGTCGGACGTTCGCGGCAGTGATCCTGCTGTTGGTCGTCACCGCGGTCACCTTCGCGATCTTCTTCCTGCTGCCGCGGATGGCCGGCCAGACCGCCGACCAGCTCGCGCAGCAGTACCTCGGGAAGAGCCCGTCGAAGGCGGACATCCTCGCGGTCAAGCAGAACCTGGGTCTGGACGACCCCCTGTACCTCCAGTACTGGCACTTCATCAAGGGTGTCGTGTCCGGGGCCACCTACAACCTGGGTCCCACCACCGCGCACTGCGACGCACCGTGCTTCGGCTACTCCTTCAAGACCCACGAGGCGGTCTGGCCGCAGCTCACCTCGCGCATCCCCGTGACCGCGTCGCTGGCCCTCGGTGCCGCCGTGCTGTGGCTGGTCTCCGGTGTCGTGATCGGTGTGATCTCCGCGCTCAAGCCCGGCAGCTTCTTCGACCGCAGCTTCATGGGCGTCGCCCTCGCCGGTGTCTCGCTGCCCATGTTCTTCACGGGCAACCTGGCGCTGCTGCTCTTCACCTACCAGTGGCCGATCTTCGGCCGCACCTATGTGCCGTTCACGGAGAACCCGGCCCAGTGGGCCAACACGCTCTTCCCGGCCTGGTGCTCGCTCGCCCTGCTGTACTCCGCCATCTACGCGCGGCTGACCCGTTCGGGCATGCTGGAGACGATGAACGAGGACTTCATCCGCACGGCCCGCGCCAAGGGCCTGCGCGAGCGCAACGTGGTCGGCCGGCACGGCCTGAGGGCCGCCCTGACGCCGATCATCACGGTGTTCGGCATGGACCTGGGTCTGCTGCTCGGCGGTGCGGTGATCACCGAGACCGTGTTCTCGCTGCCCGGCATCGGTCAGTACGCGGTCCAGGGCATCACCGACAACGACCTGCCCCCGATCCTCGGCGTCACCCTGCTGGCCGCCATCTTCGTCGTCGTAGCAAATCTCCTGGTGGACCTGTTGTACGCCGCCGCCGACCCGCGGGTGAGGCTCTCGTGACCGAACTGTCCAAGACCGGTGCCGCCCTGGGCGAGCCCGCGCCCGGCAACGCTCCCGACGCCTTCCTCGCGGTCCGCGACCTCAAGGTGCACTTCCCGACCGACGACGGCCTGGTCAAGTCCGTCGACGGGCTCAGCTTCGAGGTGGAGAAGGGCAAGACCCTCTGCATCGTCGGCGAGTCCGGGTCCGGGAAGTCCGTCACCTCGCTGGCGATCATGGGCCTGCACCGGCTGGGGGCGCGCGGCAAGAACGTGCAGATGTCCGGCGAGATCTGGCTGGGCGGCAAGGAGCTGGTCTCCGCCGACCCGGACGAGGTGCGTCGGCTTCGCGGTCGCGAGATGGCGATGATCTTCCAGGACCCGCTGTCCGCGATGCACCCGTACTACACGATCGGCAACCAGATCGTGGAGGCGTACCGGGTCCACCACGACGTCAACAAGAAGACCGCGCGCAAGCGGGCCATCGAGATGCTCGACCGGGTCGGCATCCCCGAGCCCGACAAGCGTGTCGACGGTTACCCGCACGAGTTCTCCGGCGGTATGCGCCAGCGCGCGATGATCGCCATGGCGCTGGTCAACAACCCCGAGCTGCTCATCGCGGACGAGCCGACGACGGCCCTCGACGTCACCGTCCAGGCGCAGATCCTCGACCTGATCCGCGACCTCCAGAAGGAGTTCGGCTCCGCGGTCGTCCTCATCACCCACGACCTGGGTGTGGTCGCCGAGATCGCCGACGACGTCCTCGTGATGTACGGCGGCCGGTGCGTGGAGCGCGGCAGCGTCGACGACGTCTTCGAGCGCCCGCAGCACCCGTACACCTGGGGTCTGCTGGGCTCGATGCCGCGCATCGACCGGGAGACCTCCGAGCGGCTCATCCCCGTCAAGGGCCAGCCGCCGAGCCTCATCAACGTCCCCTCGGGCTGCGCCTTCCACCCCCGCTGCCCGTACGCGGACATCCCCAAGGGCGATGTCACCCGTACCGTGCGCCCGGAGCTCCAGCAGGTCGGCGGCGGGCACTTCTCCGCGTGCCACCTCTCGCCGGAGGACCGCACGCGGATCTGGACCGAAGAGATTGCGCCGAAGCTGTGAGTGAGACGAAGAAGACGGATGCGGATGTGAGCACCGCCCCCGACGAGCGCGAGGTGCTGCTCAAGGTCGAGGGGTTGCAGAAGCACTTCCCGATCCGCAAGGGCGTGCTCCAGCGCCAGGTCGGCGCGGTCAAGGCCGTCGACGGCATCGACTTCGAGGTCCGCAAGGGCGAGACGCTCGGTGTGGTCGGCGAGTCGGGCTGCGGCAAGTCGACCATGGGCCGGGTCATCACGCGGCTCCAGGAACCGACCGGCGGCTCGATCCACTTCGAGGGCCAGGACATCACACGGCTGAAGCCGGCCGGGATGCGTCCGCTGCGGCGGGACATCCAGATGATCTTCCAGGACCCGTACGGCTCCCTGAACCCCCGCCACACCATCGGCGGAATCGTCTCGGCACCCTTCCGCCTCCAGGGCGTGGAGCCCGAGGGCGGGGTGAAGAAGGAGGTCCAGCGCCTCCTGGAGCTGGTCGGCCTGAGCCCCGAGCACTACAACCGCTACCCGCACGAGTTCTCCGGCGGTCAGCGTCAGCGCATCGGCATCGCGAGGGCGCTCGCCCTCAAGCCGAAGCTGGTGGTGGCCGACGAGCCGGTGTCGGCCCTCGACGTGTCGATCCAGGCGCAGGTCGTGAACCTCATGGACGACCTCCAGGACGAGCTCGGCCTGACGTACGTGATCATCGCGCACGACCTCTCGGTGGTCCGGCACGTCTCGGACCGCATCGCGGTGATGTACCTCGGCAAGATCGTCGAACTCGCCGACCGCACCTCGCTGTACGAGGCGCCGATGCACCCGTACACCAAGGCCCTGATGTCCGCGGTCCCGGTGCCGGACCCCAAGCGCCGGGGCGCCAAGTCCGAGCGCATCCTGCTGCGCGGCGACGTCCCGTCCCCGATCTCCCCTCCCTCCGGCTGCCGTTTCCACACGCGCTGCTGGAAGGCGACGGAGGTCTGCAAGACGACCGAGCCGCAGCTGATCGAGCTGCGCCCGGGCCAGCGGGTGGCCTGCCACCACCCGGAGAACTTCGCGGACCAGGCTCCGCAGGACACGGTCCTGCTGTCGGTGGCCAAGGAGGCGGCATCGCTGGTCGCCGACGAGGTCCTTGCGGAGTCCGCGGAGACGTCGGCGGCGGTGGCGGCGGAGGTGGCTTCGCCGGAGACGGCGGGGGTGGCCGACACCGAGGTGTCCGAGGAAGTCTCCGAGAAGCCCGAGGTAAAGATCACGAAGACGGGCCCGGGCGCCAAGACCGAGGATCAGTCGACCCACTCAGGGGCGCGGGGAACTGCGCGACCGACCCCCACTGACCCGCAGCCGACCGACGAACCGGAAGCTCCGAGTCAGGAGTCAACCGACAGTTAACGCATGACGAGTTGGCAAAGTCATGCACATGCCCGAACGGGAGAGTGAAGAGTCGTCCCTGTCCGACGTATCGGTACAGGCTCGAAAGGGACGACACCATGAGACTCTCCCGTTCGGCACGCTTAGGAGCCGTCGCGACCGCGGCGGCTTCCTTCTTTGTCATCGCGGCCGCCCCGGCCCCGCAACCCGGCGCCCCCGGCACAGGCGACCCCTACTTCCCGAACCTCGGGAACGGCGGCTACGACGCCCGCCACTACACCCTCGACGTGGCGTACGACCCCGACACCGACCGGCTGGACGGCCGTACGACACTCTCCGCCCGCGCCACGCAGAACCTCTCCTCCTTCGACCTCGACCTCCAGCAGCTCCAGGTCACCAGGGTCGAAGTCGACGGCAGACGGGCCCGGTTCACGCGCGACGGCGACGAGATCCGCATCACCCCGGCGAAGTCCCTGCGCAAGAACCGGGACTTCACCGTCGCCGTCACCTACGGCGGTGTCCCGGAACCCCTCAGCGGCCCCATCGTCTTCGGCTCCGACTACGGCTGGATGAAGACCCCCGACGGCGTCTTCGTCGCCTGTGAGCCCAACGCCGCCTCCACCTGGTTCCCCTCCAGCGACCACCCCGCCGACAAGGCCACCTACGACATCCGCATCAAGACCCCCAAGGGGCTGACCGCGGTCTCCAACGGCCGGCTCGTGTCGACGTACGACAAGGGCGGCTCGACCTTCACCCACTGGCGCGAGAAGAAGCCCATGGCGACCTACCTCGCGACCGCCACGATCGGGAAGTTCGACGTCCGCACCGGGAAGACCCCCGGCGGCATCCCCATCTACACCGCCATCGACCCGGTCCTGGAGAACAGCAACAACGTCGACGTGTACGGCGTCACCGCCGAGGCCACCGACTACTGGTCGCAGGTGTTCGGGCCGTACCCCTTCGAGGAGACCGGCGCGATCGTCGACGACATGCCGCAGGCCGGGTTCTCGCTGGAGGTGCAGTCCAAGCCGGTCTACTCGGCCGTGCGCAACGAGACGACGATCGTGCACGAGCTGGCCCACCAGTGGTTCGGCGACAGCGTCTCCGTCGCGCAGTGGAAGGACATCTGGCTCAACGAGGGCTTCGCCACCTACGCCCAGTGGCTGTGGGCCGAGCACAAGGGCACCCGCAGCGCCCACGACTCCTTCCTCGCCGGCTACAACTCCCGGCCCGCGGACAACGCCTTCTGGCAGATCACCGTCGGCGACCCGCAGCGCGACACCATGTTCGCCTCCGCGGTCTACCAGCGCGGCGCGATGACCCTCCAGGTGCTGCGCGAGCGCATCGGCGACACGGCGTTCTTCAAGCTCCTGCCGGCCTGGACCGCACTGCACCGCTACGGCAACGCCGACACCGCCGACTTCGTCCGGCTCGCCGAGAAGATCAGCGGGCAGCAGCTCGACGACCTGTTCGCGACCTGGCTCTTCACGAAGGGCAAGCCCGCCCTGTAGCAGCCACTGCGCGACAATGCGGTGTGCTCCAGCAACTGTTCAGTCCCTCCGTCCAGCACACGCTCGACCTCGTCGGCATCTTCGTGTTCGCGATCTCCGGCGCGCTGCTGGCCGTCCGCAAGAACTTCGACGTCTTCGGCATCGCCGTCCTCGCCGAGGTCACCGCGCTGGGCGGAGGGCTGTTCCGGGACCTGATCATCGGCGCGGTACCGCCCGCCGCCTTCACGGATCTCGGTTACTTCCTCACCCCCCTGCTCGCCGCCCTCCTGGTCTTCTTCCTGCACCCGCACGTGGAGCGCATCCAGGTCGGCGTGAACGTCTTCGACGCGGCCGGCCTCGGCCTGTTCTGCGTCGCCGGGACGACCAAGGCGTACGAGTACGGGCTCGGCCTCACCCAGTCGGCGACCCTCGGCCTCGCGACCGCCGTCGGCGGCGGTGTGCTCCGGGACGTGCTCGCCAACGAGGTGCCCTCGCTGCTGCGCTGGGACCGCGACCTGTACGCGGTCCCGGCCATCGTCGGCGCCACCATGGTCGTGCTGTGCATCCGCTACGACGCCCTCACCCCGTTCACCAGCGGGCTCGCGGCGCTCACGGCCTTCGTACTGCGCCTGCTCGCGATGAGGTTCCACTGGCGAGCGCCGCGGGCGTGGAACCGGCGTTCGACCGTACGTGACGAGTAGTTCCGGGGCGGCCGTGCAGCAGGCCCATCTCCTCGGTGAGCCAGACGAAGGAGGGCACCACCTGCGGCCGCCACAGCGCCATGTTGTGGCCGCCCGCGCTCTTCGGGATGTAGACCACGTGCACGGTCGTCGGCGCCTTCGCGACCTGTTCCAGGCCCATGGCCGCCTCGTAGCCGTCGCCCGGCTGACCGGACTCGTAGAGCGCTATGGCGGGCGGGGTGCGGGCGTCGCGCAGCAGCACGTAGGGGTTGTTGGCGCGGCGCAGGGCCGGGGTCTCGGAGGCCAGCGAGTTGCGCTCGCCGATCGGGTCGTTGTACCCGGACATGCTGATCGCGGCCATGTAGCGGTCGGGGTGCGCGACGGCGAGCTTGGTCGCGCAGTGCCCGCCCGCCGAGTAACCGGCCACCGCCCAGCCCGTGGGACCGGGCTGGGCCCGGAAGTTGTCGGTGACCATCTTCGGCACGTCGACACTGAGCCAGGTGTCCGCGTTGACCGTGCCGGTGATGTTGGCGCACCCGGTGTCCACCCCGGCCAGCAGGTTCATCCGCGGGGCGATCAGGATGAACGGCGCGACCCGGCCCGAGCGCATCAGCGGCGCCAGCTGGTTGACCGCGTGCAGCGACCCGAACCAGGCCTTCGCGGAGCCCGGGTAGCCCGACAGCAGCTCCACCACGGGGAACTTGTGGTGCCGGTAGGCGGGCTCGGTGTACTGCGGCGGCAGCCATGCGTAGACCTCGGCGTTCACCCCCGAGACCCGGCCCTTGAGCTGGGTCACCCGCACGCCCTTCATGCCGGGCCCGGAGGCGTTCGTGAAGCGCTGCTTCACCTTGGGCAGCCGTTTCAGCGAGATGCCGCCGGTGCCGTCGGCGCCGAGGTTCGCGGCCTGCTGGACGTGGTTGCCGGTGCCGATCAGGTCGGCCCAGTTGTCGTACAGGTTGTTCTGGTTGTTGACCAGCACGAAGACGAGGGCGACCGCCGTGCCCTGGGCGAAGAGCACCATGAGCAGCCTGGCCGCGGCCCGCAGGGCTCGTGGCCCTCTGATCCGCGACCACAGGGCCAGCGGAAGCGCGATGGCGACGACGGACAGCACGATCAGCGTGTAGAGGAACGCGGTCCCGGTGAGGCTCATGTCCCTGTAGAGGGGCGGCCCGGGGGATCGGTTTACGGCTGTGTACGGACGCTTACCTGGAAATTGCCCTGGTCTCACCTGAGGGCGGGCTGTGTTCAAGAGCCCGAAACATGGAAAGCTACCGCTTAGTAGTTAGTTGTTGTACCGTTCAGCCATGCCAGAAGCAGCCTCCGACACCCGTGCCGCGATCGGCGACAGCGAGTTCGACCGGGACACCGCGGTCACCCGCCGCGCCCCCGGCGTCTACGACATCGACCTCTCCGCGGGCTGGACGATCATCAGCGCCGTCAACGGCGGCTACCTCCTGGCGGTCCTGGGCCGCGCCCTCGCGGACACCCTGCCGCACCCCGACCCGTTCACCATCTCCGCGCACTACCTCACCGCCTCCCAGCCCGGCCCCGCGGTGATCCGCGCGGACGTGGTCCGCACCGGCCGCACCCTCTCCACCGGCCAGGCCTCGCTCTTCCAGTACGACGAGCAGGGCGCCGAGGTCGAGCGCATCCGCGTCCTCGCCTCCTACGGCGACCTCGACGCCCTCCCCGACGACGTCCGTACGACGGCGAAGCCGCCCGCGTTCCCGCCGATGGACCAGTGCTTCGGCCCCGAGGACGGTCCTGCCCCCGTCGAGGGCAGCTCGGCCATCACCGACCGGCTGATGCTCAAGCTGGACCCCTCGACCCTGGGCTGGGCCCTCGGCGCGCCGTCCGGCAAGGGCGAGATGCGGGCCTGGTTCGGCCTCGCCGACGGCCGGGACGCCGACCCCCTCTCGCTGCTCCTCGCGGTGGACGCGCTGCCGCCGACCGCGTTCGAGATCGGCCTCAGCGGCTGGGTGCCCACGGTCGAACTCACCGTGCACGTACGCTGCCGCCCCGCCCCGGGCCCCCTGCGCGTCTCCCTCACCACTCGCAACCTCGCGGGCGGTTTCCTGGAGGAGGACGCCGAGGTCTGGGACAGCGCGGACCGGCTGGTGGCGCAGTCCCGGCAGCTGGCCCGGGTGCGGCTGGGCTGAGGGGGCGGGCCGCGCCGGGCCGGCGTCCCTCGCGCCCGTCGCCCTGCTCCCCGCGGACCGCGGTGCGGGTGGACGCGCCGACGGCGTGACCGAGCAGGGTGCGGACGTCGAGCAGGGTCCGGACGTCGAGCAGGGTCCGGACGTCGTGCTCCGCGCACGGCGCGGGATCCTGGCCGGGTGAAGTCCGACCGCCTTCTGTCGATCCTGCTGCTCCTCCAGGCCCGCGGCCGGGTGCCCGCGCACGAACTCGCCGCCCGCCTGGAGGTGTCGGTGCGCACGATCTACCGGGACGTGGAGGCGCTGTCCGCCTCCGGAGTCCCGGTCTACGCCGAGCGCGGCCGCTACGGCGGCATCGAACTGCTCGCCGGTTTCCGCACCGACGTCACGGGCCTGACCGCCGACGAGTCCCGCGCGCTGTTCGTCCTCGCCGCCCAGGGCGCCCACGCGGCCCTCGGCCTGGACTCCGCCCTCGCCTCGGCCCTGCGCAAGGTGATGGCCGCGCTCCCCGCCCCGCACCGGCCGGCCGCCGAGGTCACCGCCCGCCGCGTCCTGGTCGACGCCACCCGCTGGAAGGGCGGACCCCCACCCGACGCCGACCTCGACGCGTTGCAGGACGCCGTCTTCACCGACCGCCGGCTGCGGCTGCGGTACCGGCACAGTGGCGAGCGCGCGATCCGGACGTACACCGTCGACCCGTACGGCCTCGTCGCCAAGGCGGGTGTCTGGTACCTGGTGGCCGACCGGCGCGGGCTCCCGAGGCTGTTCCGCGCCGACCGGGTGCGTTCGGCGACCGTGCTGGACGACCCCGTGCGGCGGCGGTCCGGTGTCGAACTCGCCGACGTCTGGGAGGTGTTGCGCCGCCGGGTGGAGGAGCGTCCCGCCGGTGTGGACGTCACCGTGCGGGTCCGCCGGGACCGACTCGACCTGTTCCGGCGGCTGATGACGCCGTATCTGAGCGAACTCCCGGACGACGAGGGGGAGGAGAGATGGGTGACCGCACAACTCGTGTTCGGCGAGGTCGCCGAGGCCCGGCAACTCCTGATGTTCTCCGACCGGTTGGAGGTGCTCACGCCGCCCGAGGTGCGCGCGGAGGTGGCCGCGGCGGCCGCCTCTGTCACGGACCTGTACCAGCGGGCAGGGCAGGGGGTGGAGGAAAGTCCCAGCTCGGAGGGGGTGCTTTAGCCGCGCTTTGCCCGGCGCACAGCCGGGGGACAGCGCGGGCCCAAGGTGTCCCTAAGGGCCGTTGGTTGAGTTCCGGGCCTCAGGACTTCCTCATCCTCCCTGGAGCTGTCTCTCATGAAGCGTGTGCGTCTCCTCCCCGCCGTGGCCCTGCTGGCGCTCTCGCCCCTCGCCCTGGTGGCCTGCGGATCGGGCGACTCGTCGTCCACCTCGAACAGCGGCACCTCGGGGCAGCAGAACTGTCAGGCGCCCACCGGCGGCGCCTCCGGGATGCCCAGCGGTGCCCCCTCGGGCGCCCCCACCGGCAACGCGAGCGCCCGGCCCTCGGGCGCGCCCAGCGGCAACCCCTCCGGAATGCCGAGCGGCGGCCCCGGTGGCGGTCAGGGCGGCCCGGGGGCGGGGATGGGCGGCGGCTGCGGCGGCCCCGGCGGTGGTGCCGGCGGCGGGGCTCCGAGCGGCGCGCCCAGCGGTGCCCCGAGCGCGGCGGCCACCAAGAGCTGACGGCGCGCAGGACGCCGTACGGCAGGGGCGGCACTCCCGGTGAGCCGGAGGGTGCCGCCCCGCTGTGCGTTCTCCGGCTCAGTCCAGCCAGTGGTGGCGGCCGGTGCTGATCAGCCGCATCTGCCGCTGGGCCACCTGGGCCACCCGGGCGCGCTCCTCGTCCGAGGCCTCCTGCGCCTCCAGGAACAGGGAGGCCGTGATCAGCATCTGGTCGACGTAGAGGTTGGCCAGCATGAGCAGGTCGTCGTCGCTCCAGCCCTCGGACACGGGGTCCTTGGCCAGCTCCTCCTTCACCTCCTGGCCGAAACGGGCCAGTTGGTCGCGTATGGCCTCCCGCACCGGCTGAACTCCGCCATGTCGTTCGCGGGCGATGAAACGGACGTGAGCGGGGTACGCGTGTACATGGCCGGCGATCAACTCGATGGCGCGCTCGATGCGTTGATCGTGGTCGTCGGCCGTGGACACCGTCGTCCGAATCATGGGGTGCAGGCTGCCCAGGGCCTCCTCGACCAGGGCCACGCCGAGATCCGCGATGGAGCGGAAGTGGCGGTAGAAGGCGGTCGGGGCGACGCCCACGGCACGTGTGACCTCACGCAGACCCAGGCTGCTCAGGCTCTGTTCCTCCAGCAGGCCGAGCGCCGCGTCCAGGAGCGACTGCCGGGTCTTCTGTTTCTGCGCCTGCCGAATGCCGAGGGTGTGACTCATGTCATCCAGTTAACAACTGTTCTCCGTAATTGGAAAGCCGCGCGGCGCGCTAGACTCTGGAGTCAGTGAACAACTGTAACTACAACTGTTCACCCAAACGTAACGCCCCGCGTGACAAGCCACGCCACGACCGCCGTACCGGAGGGGGATCCGTCCCATGCTGTTCCTCGTCGCCGCACTCATGCTGCTCGGCGTCGTCCTGGGCACCGTCGCCCACGCGCCGTTCACCTTCACCGCCGTCGCCGCCGCCGTGATCGCGGTCTGGCTGGGCATCTTCGCGCTCCGCGAGCGCCACGCCCGCCGCCGCACCCCGTCCCACTGACCGCCGCCCCGTCGTCCCGTCGTCCCCAGGAGCACTGATTCCCATGCAGCTCACCGCGCAGGCTAGCCCCCGCACCGGCGCCCGTGACGCCGACGGCATGGCCGTGGCGTCCTTCGTCCTCGGCCTCCTCGGCCTCCTCGTCCTCAACGTCTTCCTCGGCCCGATCGCCATCGTCCTGGCCTCGGTGGCCCTGTGGCGCGGCACCGCCCGCCGCGGCCGCGCGTACCTGGGTCTCGGTCTCGGTGTGGCCGACCTGCTGGTCCTGGTGGCCTTCATGCAGCTGGACAGCACGCCGTCCTGGAGCTTCTGAGCCGGTCGGCACCGGCCGGTCCTGGCCTGAGGCTGCTCACCCGCGCCCCGTAGAATCGGCGTCACCATGGCATACCTCGACCACGCCGCGACCACGCCGATGCTTCCCGAGGCGGTCGAGGCGCTCAGCGCCCACCTCGGCGTCACCGGCAACGCCTCTTCCCTCCACGCATCCGGCCGCAAGGCCCGGCGCACGGTCGAGGAATCCCGCGAGACCCTCGCGGAGGCGCTCGGTGCCCGCCCCAGCGAGATCGTCTTCACCTCCGGCGGGACGGAGGCCGACAACCTCGCCGTGAAGGGCCTGTACTGGTCCCGGCGCGACGCGGACCCCGCAAGGACGCGGGTCCTCGCCAGCCCCGTCGAACACCACGCCGTCCTCGACGCCGTCCACTGGCTGGCCGAGCACGAGGGCGCCACCGTCGAGTACCTCCCCGTCGACAAGCACGGCCGGGTCCACCCCGACGCCCTGCGCGCGGCCATCGACCGGAACCCCGACGACGTCGCCCTGGCCACGGTCATGTGGGCCAACAACGAGATCGGCACCGTGCTGCCGGTCCGCGAACTCGCCGAGGTCGCCGCGGAGTCCGGTGTCCCGCTGCACGCCGACGCGGTCCAGGCCTTCGGCCAGGTGCCCGTCGACTTCGCCGCCTCCGGCCTCGCCGCGATGACGGTGTCCGGCCACAAGATCGGCGGCCCGTACGGCATCGGAGCCCTGGTCCTCGGCCGGGAGTGGACCCCCGTCCCCGTCCTGCACGGCGGCGGCCAGGAGCGCCATGTCCGCTCCGGCACCCTCGACGTCCCCGCCATCGCCTCCTTCGCGGTGGCCGGCCGCCTGGCCGCCGAACAGCGCGAGTGGTTCGCCGCTGAGATCGGCGCCCTGCGCGACGCCCTGGTCGAAGCGGTCCGTACGGCGGTCCCGGACGCGATCCTCGGCGGTGACCCGGAACCAGGGGGCCGCCTTCCGGCCAACGCCCACTTCACCTTCCCCGGCTGCGAGGGCGACTCCCTGCTCCTCCTCCTGGACGCCCAGGGCATCGAGTGCTCCACCGGCTCCGCCTGCACCGCCGGTGTCGCCCAGCCCAGCCATGTCCTGCTGGCCACCGGCACCGACCCCGACCTGGCCCGCGGCACCCTGCGCTTCTCCCTCGGCCACACCTCCACCGAGACGGACGTGGAGGCGGTCGCCAAGGCCATCGGCCCCGCCGTGGAGCGCGCTCGCGCGGCGGGGCTGACGTGACGCTCCGGGGAAGTCGCTGCGCTGTCAGCTCTCCGTGACCATGAGGGAGGCCATCATGCCCTCGTCCTCGTGCTGGAGCAGATGGCAGTGGAGCATGTACATGTAGGTGTCGTCGGCGAAGTCCGTGAACTCCATGGCGATCACGAGGGTGCCGCCGCCGACCACCTCGTAGGTGTCGCGCCAGCCCAGATCGACCCCGGTGGGAGCCTCGCCGTTGATCGAGATCACCTGGTAGGGCACGTCGTGCAGATGGAAAGAGTGCTCCAGCTGCGAGGAGTTGGTGATCGTCCAGATCTCCTTGGCGCCCAGTGTGGTGCTGATCATCGCCATGTTCGCCATGGAGAGACCGGCCGAACCGTTGATCTTCATGGTCGCGCCCGTGTTGCTGAGCGTGATGGTCCGCGCCGTGAAGTCGGAGGTGTCGTACCGCTCGATGGTGTTGAGGGTGCTCGGCAGGTCGTCCGGGGTGTCGGTGCCGCCCGCGGTGACGGTGAGGAACTCGTAGGTCCCGGAGCCGCCGCGGATCCAGCCGGTCGTGACGACCGCCTCCAGGGTGACGTCCTCGGTGACGTCCATGACGAACTCGGCGCGGGCTCCGGCGACCAGCCGGATGCTGGTGACCTCCGTGACCTCGGTCAGATAGCCCTGCTCGGTGGCGATCTGGGTCAGGGTGCCGCCGTCGCTGCGCTGGAGCGTGATGATGTCCGAGGGTGAGGCGTTGAGCGCCCGGAAGCGGTTGCGGGTCTTGGTGGCGGCGAACGCGAGGGTGGTGTCGTCGACGTTCTGGCCGTTCACCAGCAGCGGGAAGCTGAGGCCGTTGCTGAGGTAGCCGCTCTGGTTGTACTTGATGTCGCCAGTGCTGTCGACGGCCAGACACTGGAAGATCAGCGGGATGTCGTCCACGCCGTAGTCGCCGGGCAGAGCGGCCGAGGCGTCGGAGTCGTCCTCCACGATGATCATCCCGGCCAGTCCGTGGGTGGCCTGCTCGGCCGTGGTGCCCAGGGCGTGCGGGTGGTACCAGAGGGTCTTGGCCTCGTCGAGGACCTCGAAGGTGGGGGCCCAGGTGGTGCCGGCGGAGAAGGCGTTCTGCGGGCCGCCGTCCATCTTCGGCGGGACGTGGGCGCCGTGGAAGTGGACGGTGGTGTCCTCGCTGAGGTTGTTGGTGATGTTCAGCAGGACGGTGTCGCCCTTGGTCCACTTCAGCGTGGGGCCGAGGAAGGACTGGTTGTAGCCGGCGGTCGTGCTGGTGACACCGCTGAGCACCTCGGCGGTGCCGGTCTGGGCCGCCAGGGTGAAGGTGGTGGTGCCGTCGGAGGTGGTGCCCTCCAGCAGGTCCGGGATGGTGAGGGTGCCGTCCGTCGCCGCGGCGGCCTTGCTGCGGGTGCCCTCGGTGAGGAGGGAGAAGGTCGCACCGGCCGCCGCCACCGCCCCGAGGCCGATCCCGGCCATGCCGCCGAGGAACTTCCGCCGGTGCAGGCCCTTCTTGTGGCCGCCGGTCCTCTTGGTGTGCTCGCCCTTGGCCGCCAGGCCGTCCCTCGCGTGCGCGCCGCCGCCGGGCTCTGTGGTGTGTGTCATGGCCGGGGAGCCTCGACGTAAGCGCTGTGTGAACACTGGGGCGAACCTGGGCGCGAGCCCGGGAAGCTGTGAAGCCGGGGGGCGGTCAACTTCCTTGAGCAGAAGGAAAGTTGACGCCCCGCAGGTCATGGGCGGGGCGCGGAACAAGTCGGGCACGCGGGCCGGGCCCGAAGTTCATATCTACGCGGAGGCCCGCCCGGCCTGCCGCACCAGCTTCATGTACCGGTCCCAGTCCCAGTGCCTGCCGGGGTCGGTGTGGTCCGTCCCCGGGACCTCCACGTGCCCGATGATGTGCTCCCGGTCGACGGGTATGCCGTAACGCGCGCATATCCCGGCGGTGAGCCGCGCCGAGGCCGCGTACATCGCGTCCGTGAAGTCCTCGGGCCGGTCCACGAAGCCCTCGTGCTCGATGCCCACACTGCGTTCGTTGTAGGAGCGGTTGCCCGCGTGGTACGCCACGTCCAGCTCGCGGATCATCTGGGTGATCCGGCCGTCCTTGCCGACGATGTAGTGCGCGGCCGCGCCGTGGCCCGGGTCCTGGAACACCTTCACCGCGCTCGCGAAGCTGCCCTGGGTGACATGGACGACCACCATGTCTATGCGGTAGTCGTCGGGCCGGTCCGCGCGCCGCCAGTTCGCGTCGGAGGCCGCCACCCAGCGTGCGCCCCGGAAGTCCACCGCGCCCTCGACCCGCGGCTTCTCCACCCCCGGTGTCCGCCACCACAGCCGCGCCAGCTCGTCCCGGGCCAGCACGGCCGAGCCCACCGCGGCCGCCGTCCCGCCGACGAGCAGCGCCCGGCGCCCGATGCGCCGGTCGGTGTCCCTGGAACCCTCTGTCGCCCCCATGTGATCGTCAACGGATACCCGGCGGCCCCGGTTCCCGCGCCCCCTTACTCTTGAAGGGTTATGACTGACACCACGCAGCGCCCCCTTCGCGTTCTCGCCGCCATGTCCGGAGGAGTGGACTCCGCCGTCGCCGCCGCCCGTGCCGCCGAAGCCGGCCACGACGTCACCGGCGTCCACCTCGCGCTCTCCGCGAACCCGCAGTCCTTCCGCACGGGCGCGCGGGGCTGTTGCACCATCGAGGACTCCCGCGACGCCCGCCGCGCGGCCGACGTCATCGGCATCCCCTTCTACGTCTGGGACCTCGCCGACCGCTTCCGCGAGGACGTCGTCGAGGACTTCGTCGCCGAGTACGAGGCCGGCCGCACCCCCAACCCCTGCCTGCGCTGCAACGAGAAGATCAAGTTCGCCGCGCTGCTCGACAAGGCGCTGGCGCTGGGCTTCGACGCGGTGTGCACCGGCCACTACGCGAAGGTGGTCACCCTCGCGGACGGCTCCCGCGAGCTGCACCGCGCCTCCGACATGGCGAAGGACCAGTCCTACGTCCTCGGTGTCCTGGACGAGAAGCAGCTGGCGCACGCCCTGTTCCCGCTCGGTGACACCGTCACCACCAAGGACGAGATCCGCGCCGAGGCCGAGCGCCGGGGGCTCGCGGTCGCGAAGAAGCCCGACTCGCACGACATCTGCTTCATCGCCGACGGCGACACCCAGGGCTTCCTGGCGAACCGGCTGGGCAAGGCCGAGGGCGACATCGTCGACGAGTCCGGCGCGAAGATCGGTACCCACGAGGGCGCGTACGGCTTCACCATCGGTCAGCGCAAGGGGCTGCGGATCGGCACCCCGGCCGCCGACGGCAAGCCGCGCTACGTCCTCGACATCTCGCCGGTGAACAACACGGTCACGGTCGGCCCGGCCGCGGCCCTGGACGTCACCGCCCTCACCGCCATCAAGCCCCGCTGGTGCGGCACCGCCCCGGCCGGCCCCGGCACCTACACCGCCCAGCTCCGCGCCCACGGCGGCGAGACCGAGGTCACCGCCGAGCTGGTCGACGGCCGCCTGGAGGTCTCGTTCACCGAGCCGGTCCGCGGGGTGGCCCCCGGCCAGGCCATCGTCCTGTACGACGACACCCGCGTGGTGGGCTCGGCGACCATCGCGACCACCACGCGCGCGAGGACGACGACTCCGGTCGCCTGAGGAGTCCCGCGGGGCCCCGTCGCCCGAGGGGTCTCGCAGGGCCCTACGACGGCGCCCACAGCTCGAACCGGCTGGTGCCCCATGCCGTGGCGTAGGGCACCGTGCCGATGAGGCGGTAGCCGGTCGAGTGCAGGAGCGCCTCGCGGACCGTGGTGCTCTCGCCCGTCGGGTTGCCCCGGTCGAGCACGATGAGGGTGAAGTGCCGGTCGGCGACGGCCGCCTTGAAGCCGGCCGCCCCCGTCAGGTGCTGACCGGAGCGGTTCGTGTAGTCGATCGTGTACGTCGAGTTCCACTGCCGGTACGAGGTGTCCTTGCCCAGCGCGTAGACGGGCACCTCGTAGGTGTCGGCGAGGTAGGTGCCGTGCGCGCTCATGTAGGGCCGCAGCGTGGCCACGAGGCTCCTGGAGTCGGGCCACGCGTGGAAGTTGTCGTAGGCCTGCGACATCCCGCTGGAGAGCAGCACCACGCCCAGGAAGATCGCCCACTGCGGGTACTTGAAGTGCGCGCCCATGAGGCGGGTGACGCCGACCCCGGCGAGGGGCGCGGCGAAGAACAGTCCGTAGCCGATGTGCTTGTGCAGCGAGACCTCGGTGTGCAGATGCAGCTGGTAGGCGGGTGCGAGCAGGGCCGTGCCGACCAGGACAAGCCCGAGAGCGGCCCGCCAGCGGGCACCCGGCAGCGCCCCGCGCCAGCCGGGCATCTCGCTCATGCGGCCGCTGCGGACGTAGCTGAAGGCCCCCACCAGGGCCACGGCGACTGCCAGGCCACCCCAGCGGGCCGAGTCCTTCACGATGGTCCAGGAGGGCGTCGTACCGGCCGCACGGGCCGTCGTGGTGGACTGGATCGCCGCCAGGTACCCGGAGGCGTACAGCCCCGCCCCCAGCAGCGCCACCGTCGCCACCGTGAGCAGCACACCGCGCCCGAGCGCCCTGGGCAGACCGCGCCGTTGGTAGACGGTCAGCACCCCGAGCAGCACCACCGTCGGCAGGTACAGGGCCGAGGCGTACTTGACCGCCACGGCGAGCGCGGCGACCGGCGCGGCGAGCAGGGTCAGCAGCGGGTGCGAGTCCGCGGTGCGGACGACGATCCAGGCGGCCAGCCCCAGCAGGAACAGGGCGAGGGCGTCGTAGGTCGCGAAGTTGCCCATGAACGCGGTGGACTGGGCCACGGCGAAGACACCGGCGGCGCACAGTCCCGCCCGCTCGTTGAAGAGGCGGCGCGTCATCGCGTACAGGAGCGAGGTGCAGCCGAGCATGCAGGCCAGGCTCAGGGCGCGGGCGCCGGCCAGCCCGAACACCGAGTCGACGGCGGCGGCGAGGACCGGGTAGAGGACGGGCGCGCCGGAGAAGTAGCTGTCGAAGGCGCCGTAGAGCGGGGTGCCGTGCAGCAGATGGTCGATCTCCGCGTGGCCGGCGAAGAGGTACAGGGCCTCGTCCTCGAAGGCGGTGTTCTGCAAGCGCAGCGACAGGCCGGCCTGGATCACCAGCAGGGCGAGCAGGACGAGCCGGCTGACCCAGATCCGGCGTGAGCTCGGGGCGGCCGACCAGCCGGAGTCCGGGACGGGGCTGAGGGTGTAGCCGGACGGGGCCTGCTTGAGCACCCTCAGCTGCATCGTCTCGGCGACCCGGGACCGCTTCTTGAGGTGGGCCACGGATATCTGCATGGTGGAGTCGTTGTGCTCCATCTACGGGCCCCCTACGGCTTCCGGACGTCGACGCCGAAGGAGTCGTCCGCGGCCGCCTTCTTGAACGCGGCGAGCGACAACGGGCCGCTGTCGATGCGCCAGTCGGCCTCCTTCTTGAGGTTGAACCAGACCAGGCCCAGCATGTCGGCACGCGCGCGTACCCCTGCGAACAGGTCGGCGATCTGGGCGGGTTTGCGCTCCCCGGCCTGCACACCGGTCTCCGCGATCAGGAACGGCTTGCGGCTGAAGCGCCGGATCTCCTTCAGTGTCGGCCCGAAGAGGGTGTCGAAGGTGGTCGGGCCGCTGAGCGCGTAGTAGCCGACGACACCGATCCAGTCGACGTACGCGTCACCCGGGTAGTACGGCTTGAGCCGCACGTCCGGGACCGGGTTGATCACGTTCGGGCTCCACACCCAGATGACGTCCGCCGCGCCCTCGTCGGTGAACAGGTCGTGGATGTGCCGCCACGCGCGCGCGAAGTCGGCGGCGCTCGTCTTCTTGCTGCCCCAGGGGTACCAGCCGCCGTTCATCTCGTGCCCGAAGCTCAGCGCGAGCGGCCGGTTGTAGTCGCGCACGGCGTCCGCGAACTCCCGGATGTAGGTGTCCTGCTCGCCGTCGGCGATCTGCGCGGCCGTGTGGGAGAAGGGCTCCCACACCAGGAAGGGCAGCTGGCCGTCGTCCCAGACGGCACGGTTGACGTCCGCCTGGAACGGGTCGCCCCACTTGGCGTAGTACTCGCGCAGGTCGGGCCGCTTGCCCGCCTTCTCGGTGAAGGCCGTGACGGGAGCGGTCGTGCGGGGCGAGCCGTTGAAGGCGACCCCGAGGTACTTGCGGTCGGGCCTGAGCAGCGGACGTATGTCGTACGGCGCTTCGGCGCTCGGTGACGCCACCTGGGCCTTCGCGGCCGCCGAGGAGACCTGGGGCGCGGGCGGCGCACAGGCCCCGAGCGTCACGAGCAGAGAGCCGACGAGCGCGAGCAGCAGGAGGCGGGGCCGGGTCATGCCGCGGTGGGGCCCGGTCATACGGCGACCTCCTCGGTGAGCTGCGGCTGCGCGGGTGCGGCCTCCTCGGCGCGCGGCTGGATGAGGGCACGGGCGACCGCGACGCCGTAGAAGAGGCCCGAGGCGAGCATCAGGGCGTAGTCCGACGGGTTGAGGGAGGTGCTCATCCGCCAGACCGCGACCGAGATCCAGGCCACCGCGGTCGTCGCGCTCCAGGCCCACATGCCGATCCACAGGCGGCGCGTCTTGCTGCCCTTGGCGCCGCCGGCGCCGGTCGGCGTCCAGCCCATGGGGCGGCGGCGGACGGTGTCCCAGATGGCGAAGGCGTGGGCCCAGCCGTACAGGACGCGGGTGGCCCATGCCTCCAGGCGGTACGGATTCCGGTGCCAGATCGGGTAGATCACGGTCAGGTAGAGCACGCTGGGCACCACCAGGCCGATGTTCGCGAGCTTCAGCTGCTCGGGAGCCGCCAGCATGATCGTGAGCGCGATGAGCGGGCCGCTGAAGGTCAGCAGACCGGTCTCGACGTAGTAGATGAAACCGGACAAGTAGCACAACCGGCTCGCGAACCGCATCCTGGTCCGCCAGAAGTCCTTGCTGCCCAGCATCGCCAGCGAGGCCATGCACCAGCGGTACTGCTGGCTGTAGAAGGCGACCACGGTGTCCGGGCACACACCGGTGGACAGCGCGACCGGCACGTACGTCAGGTCCCAGCCCAGGGACCGCAGTTCGAACCCGGTGTACATGTCCTCGGAGTGCTCGACCAGGCTGGTGCCGCCGATCTCCGCGAGCGCGCTGCGCCGGTAGACCGCGCAACTGCCCACACAGATCGAGCCGTCGCTCTGCTGCCGGGAGACCTGGACGCTGCGGTAGAACAGCTCCTGCACGGCCGCCGCCCCGCGCTCGATCCAGTTCTGCTGGTCCAGGACGCGGAAGAACTGCGGGGACTGGACGATCGCGGTGCGCGGATCGCGGTCCATGTACGGCAGCAGCTCGTGCAGCAGATCGGCGCGCGGGGCGAAGTCGGCGTCCAGGATGAGGATGAAGTCGCCCGAGGACCGCTCGAAGCCGTGGCGCAGGTTGCCGGCCTTCTTCATCCAGCCGCGGTTGGGCCGCACCAGGTACCGGAAGCCGAAGTCGGCGGCCATCGCGCCGATCTCCGGGTCGTCGGAGTCGTCCAGCACGATCGGCGTGACCCGCCCCGGGTAGTGCTCGCCCAGGGTGCGCACATGGAGCCAGGTGTTGTGCAGCACCTCGATGGGCTCGCCGCACACCGGCAGGAAGACGTCCACGTCCGGGTACCGCTCCGGCTGCCACCCCTTGACCAGCCGCCGGTGCCCGCGCAGATCGAAGCTCGGGGCGAAGGCGTCCAGCCGGAACGAGATCAGATAGCTGACCATGGACAGCACCAGAAGCGGGATGTACGCCCAGATCCAGACGCTCGTCGTCGCCGCCCGCACCTGGCTGATCACCAGGCAGACGAACCCGACGAGCGACGAGTACGTCAGCACCCAGGTGTGCCGTCGGACGTAGGAGACCTTCTCCCGGTCGTCGGGAGGCGCGGGCAGCAGCCCGGGGTGGTGGCTGTGGCCGGAAACGGCCTTGCGGGGTTCTGCCCGGCGGCGGCGAGGCGGCGGCACCGTGGCTCGGGCGCCGTCGGGCAGGGCGTGCGGGGTGTTCATGGGTCGTGCTCCACAAGCGAGCCGGAATGCGAAGGAGGCTCGCCGCGAAAGCGCGAGTTAATGGTGAATCTTATGTGACTAACGAGTGGGGTTCGGTCTTGGGTTGCTCAAGGTTCGTCCTCAGGTGATCGAGAAGAACTCCGCCAGGACCGGTGCAAGGGCGCTCGGATCGACCATGTGGGTCTGGCCCTCCAGGACGCGGTACGAGCCGTCCGGGGCCGCCTCCGCGACCGCCCGGGTGCCCTCGCGCATCCACTCGGGGCTCGCCCCGCCCGCCACGGCCAGCACCGGGACCGTGACCGAGGCCAGCCGGTCCCGGGGGACCAGGCCGCCCGCCATGACCGCGTTGTCGTAGGCGAGGGTCGGAGCGACCGACTCCATGCCGGGCCACATGGGGGAGTTGCGGGCCCCCTGGATCATCTCCTCGCCCATGCCGGTGAGCCGCAGGAACAGCTCCACGGCGTCCCCGCGCCGGCCCTCCGCGAGTGCCGCGGTGAGGTGCTCGGTGTACTCGGCGTTCTGCTGTGCGCCGCCCTCGAGGAAGTCGGCGAACGGCGTCTCGTACACGGCGACCCGGCGCACCGGCAGTCCGCTCGCCGCGGCCTCCAGCACCAGCGCACCGCCGGACGAGATGCCGCACAGGCTCGCCTCGCCGCCCGCCTCCTCGATCAGCGCGGCGAGGTCCTCCACCTCACGGGCCACCTCGTAAGGGGCCGTGTCACCGCTCGCCCCGCGTCCCCGGCGGTCGTACACCAGCACCTCGTACCGCTCCGACAGCGGCACGGCCAGCGGCGCGACCGTGCCTCCCGTCGACATCGCGCCGCTGACGAGGATGACCGCCGGGCCCTGCCCGGTGCGTTCGTACGCGATCGGGGTGCCGTCGCGCGAGAGGGTCTTCTTGTCCATGCCTGTGGAGACTGCCGCACGGCACGGAAATCATCGGTCAGGACACGTCGACTTCGTAGAAGCAGAGATGGTCCTTGATCTCGGCGACGGCGGGTTTCGGTTCGGGATACGACCACACCAGGTCGGGCGCGTCCGGCAGCGACCAGTAGGACGCGGTGCCCTTGAAGGGACAGTAGGTGTGCGTGTCGGAGGGGGTCAGCAGGTCCAGGCGTACGTCCTCCGCGGGGAGGTAGTACCGCGCGGGACAGCCCGTCTCCCTGAGGACGAGCGGGCGCGTGCTCTCCGCGAGGACCTGGTCGCCGTGCACCACGCGCACGTGCTGGTCGGCTTGCTCGATGGTGATCGTGTGTCCTTCGGCCATACCGGGACAGCGCTCGGGGGCCGCCGGTTCTTCCCGCGTACCGTGGCCGCATGCGAATCTGCGTCTTCCTCTCCGCCGCCGACCTCGACGACCGTTACACGCGCCCCGCGCGGGAGTTCGCGAAACTGCTGGGCAAGGGCGGGCACACCCTGGTGTGGGGCGGCTCCGACGTGGGCCTGATGAAGGTGGTCGCGGACGGGGTGCAGGAGGCGGGCGGGCGGCTCGTCGGGGTCTCGGTCCGGTTCCTCGCGTCCAAGGTCCGCCCCGGCGTCGACGAGATGGTGATCGCCGAGGACCTCGCAGAGCGGAAGAAGCTGCTCCTGGAGAAGGCCGACGCCGTGGTGATCATGGTGGGCGGCACCGGCACGCTCGACGAGGCGACCGAGATCCTGGAGCTGAAGAAGCACGGGCACACCGAGAAGCCGGTCGTGCTGCTCAACACCGCGGGCTTCTACGACGGCCTGAAGGAGCAGTTCCGGCGCATGGAGGACGAGGGGTTCCTGCCCCGTCCGCTGACCGATCTGGTGTTCTTCGCGGAGGAGCCGGTGGGGGCGCTGGCGTACCTGGAGGAGTCGCTCGGCACCCGGTGACCGCGTGATGCGAGCATGGCGGCATGGCTACACATGTGATCACCGGAGCGGGCTCCGGCATCGGCGCGGCGGTGGCCCGCCGTCTGCACGCGCGCGGGGACGACCTCGTGCTGCACGCGCGCGACGCGGGCCGTGCGAAGGAGCTGGCGGCACAGTTCCCCGGCGCGCGGACGCTGGTCGGTGACCTGGCCGACCCGGACAAGCTGAGCTGGGCCTTCTCGCACCAGTCGCTGCCCGACCGGGTGGACTCCCTGCTGCACGTCGCGGGCGTGGTCGACCTGGGCCCGGTGGGCGACCTGACCCCGAAGACCTGGCGCCACCAGCTGAACGTCAACCTGATCTCCCCGGCCGAGCTGACCCGCCACTTCCTGCCCCAACTCCGGGCGGCCCGGGGCCATGTGCTGTTCGTGAACTCCGGCGCGGGCCTGAACGCGCACGCCGACTGGTCCGCCTACGCGGCCTCCAAGCACGGTCTGAAGGCCCTCGCGGACTCCCTGCGCCACGAGGAGCACGGCAACGGCGTCCGGGTCACCTCGGTCTACCCGGGCCGCACCGCGAGCCCCATGCAGGCCAAGGTGCACCAGCAGGAGGGCAAGGAGTACGACGCCGCCCGCTGGATCGACCCCGAGTCGGTCGCGACGACGATCCTCACGGCGATCGACCTGCCGAGGGACGCCGAGATCAACGACCTGACGGTCAGGCCGGGCCGCTGACGGTTCGACGGGACGGTTCGGTGAGGCGGGCGGCTCAGGTGGGGGCGGCAACCACCGGCGCCCGCCTACGTAGGCTTCGCATGTGACCGCAGACTTCAGCTTCGCCCCCGCCACCGGCGTCGGCTCCCTCCCCGGCGGCGACGCCCGGGAGGCGGCCAGGACCGCCACCGGCTCCTTCGAGGACTTCCCGTTCCTGCCCGAGCTGCCCGCCCGCGGCCCCGGCGCCGACATGATCGGCCGGACCGCCGGGATGCTCGTCGAGCTGTACGCGCGCGTGGAGCCCAGCGGTTGGCGGATCGGGGACCGGCCGGGCCGGGACACCCGGCGGGCGCGGTCCTGGCTGGGGGAGGACCTGGACGCGCTGGAGGAGTTCACCCAGGGCTACGGGGGGCAGCTGAAGGTCCAGGCCGTCGGCCCCTGGACGCTCGCCGCCGCGCTGGAGCTCAGGAACGGCGAGGTCGCCCTCTCCGACCCCGGCGCCTGCCGGGACCTCGCCGCCTCGCTCGCGGAGGGGCTGCGGCTGCACCTGGAGGAGGTCCGCAGGAGGATCCCCGGCGCGCAGCTCGTCCTCCAGCTCGACGAGCCCTCCCTCATCGCCGTGCTGCGCGGCCAGGTGAAGTCGGCCAGCGGATACCGCACCCACCGTGCCGTCGACCGGCAGGTCGTGGAGGCCACGCTCCGGGACGTCGTCGGGGTTCACGCGGACGGGCCGGTCGTGGTCCACTCGTGCGCACCGGACGTCCCCTTCGCGCTGCTGCGGAGGGCGGGCGCCGCGGCCGTCTCCTTCGACTTCTCGCTCCTCACCGAGCGTGACGACGACGTGATCGGCGAGGCGGTGGAAGGGGGGACCAGGCTCTTCGCCGGTGTCGTGCCCGGCACGGACACGGCATTGTCAGACCCTGCCGGTAGCGTCATGGGTGTCAGGACGCTGTGGCGCAGGCTGGGGCTGCATCCGGGACTGCTCGCGGAGGCGGTCACGGTCACTCCGGCGTGCGGACTCGCGGGGGCCTCCCCGGGGTACGCGCGCAAGGCCCTCGCCCACTGCGTCCAGGCGGCGAGATCCCTCGCGGACAACCCTGAGTAACGGGAGGACAACACGGTGGCCGGCGACAAGCAAGCGGAGACGACGGTGCCCGCCGAGGCACGGGAGAAGCACGCGCAGCTCGCTGAGCAGATCGAGGAGCACCGCTTCCGGTACTACGTGAACGACGCGCCGGTCATCAGCGACGCGGACTTCGACAAGCTGCTGCGTTCCCTCGAAGCCCTGGAGGAGGAGTACCCCGAGCTGCGCACCCCGGACTCCCCGACCCAGAAGGTCGCGGGGGCGTACGCGACGGAGTTCACGGCGGTCCAGCACCGCTCCCGCATGCTCTCCCTGGACAACGCGTTCAGCGACGAGGAGCTCGCGGCCTGGGCCGACCGGGTCGCCAAGGACGTCGGCACCACCGACTACCACCTGCTGTGCGAGCTCAAGGTCGACGGCCTCGCCGTCAACCTCACCTACGAGCACGGCCGCCTCACCCGCGCGGCCACCCGCGGCGACGGCCGCACCGGCGAGGACATCACCCCCAACGTCCGTACGATCGCCGAGATCCCGGACCGCCTCACCGGTGACAAGGTGCCCGACCTCGTGGAGATCCGTGGCGAGGTCTACTTCCCGATGGAGAAGTTCGAGGAGCTCAACGCCCGTCTGGTCGAGGCCGGCGACAAGCCCTTCGCCAACCCGCGCAACGCGGCGGCCGGTTCGCTGCGCCAGAAGGACCCGCGCGTCACCGCCACCCGCCCCCTGCACATGGTCGTGCACGGCATCGGCGCCCTGGAGGGCTTCGACGGCATGACCCGGCTCTCCCAGGGCTACGACCTCCTCAAGTCCTGGGGCCTGCCCACCGCCAAGCACAACAAGGTGGTCGACGGCCTCGACGGCGTAAGGGAGTTCATCGCCTACTTCGGCGAGAACCGCCACTCCGTGGAGCACGAGATCGACGGGGCCGTCGTCAAGCTCGACGAGATCCCGCTCCAGGGCAGGCTCGGCTCCACCTCCCGCGCCCCGCGCTGGGCGATCGCGTACAAGTACGCGCCGGAGGAGGTCAACACCAAGCTGATCAACATCCGCGTGGGCGTGGGCCGCACGGGCCGGGTCACCCCGTACGCCCAGGTCGAGCCGGTGACGGTGGCCGGCTCGGAGGTCGAGTTCGCCACCCTGCACAACCAGGACGTCGTCAAGCTCAAGGGCGTCCTGATCGGCGACACCGTGGTGCTGCGCAAGGCCGGTGACGTCATCCCGGAGATCCTCGGCCCGGTCGTGGACCTGCGCGACGGCAGCGAGCGCGAGTTCGTGATGCCGTCCGAGTGCCCGGAGTGCGGCACGGCACTGCGGCCCATGAAGGAGGGCGACGTCGACCTGCGCTGCCCCAACGCCCGCACCTGCCCCGCCCAGCTGCGTGAGCGCCTGTTCTACCTCGCGGGCCGCAAGTCGCTGGACATCGAGCACTTCGGGTACGTCGCCGCCGCCGCGCTCACCAAGCCGCTGGAGCCCTCGGACCCGCCGCTGGCCGACGAGGGCGACCTGTTCGACCTGACCATCGAGCAGCTGCTGCCCATCAAGGCCTACGTCCGCGACCAGGACAGCGGGCTGCCCAAGCGCGACCCGAAGACGGGCGAGGAGAAGGTCGCTACCGTCTTCGCCAACCAGCAGGGCGAGCCGAAGAAGAACGCGGTGGCCATGCTGGAGAACATCGCGGCCGCCAAGGAGCGCCCGCTCGCCCGGGTCCTCACCGGTCTGTCGATCCGCCATGTCGGCCCGGTCGCCGCCGAGGCCCTCGCCCGCAACTTCCGCTCCATCGACCGCATCGAGCAGGCGAGCGAGGAGGAGCTGGCGGCCACCGACGGCGTCGGCTCGATCATCGCGAAGTCCCTCAAGGAGTGGTTCGCGGAGGACTGGCACCAGGAGATCCTGCGCAAGTGGAAGGCCGCCGGCGTCCGCATGGAGGAGGAGGGCTCCGGGGAGGACGAGGGTCCGCGTCCCCTCGAAGGGCTCACCGTCGTCGTCACCGGCACCCTGGAGCGCTTCACCCGGGACGGGGCCAAGGAGGCCCTCCAGACCCGAGGGGCGAAGGTGACCGGTTCGGTTTCGAAGAAGACGTCATTCGTCGTTGTGGGTGACAATCCGGGTTCGAAATATGACAAGGCGATGCAACTCAAGGTGCCGGTTCTGAATGAGGACGGCTTCGACGTCCTCCTGGAGCAGGGCCCCGAAGCGGCCGCTGATGTGGCGCTTCCCACCGAGGAGTAGCGAGCGGCGGCGGTTGAAGGCCACCCGATCGGCGCATACCAGATGCATACGGGTGGCCGGGGCGCATTCGGGCAACCGTGGACGACCGCTGCCCGTGGAAGCCTTCTGCGGCCTACTGTTGAGATGTGCGCCTGCCGTGCCCAGTTGCGGTCGGGGCATTCCCTTGCTCCTCATGAGCAGGGGAAAGGGTTTTCCAACGCGGCGCCGTCCAGGGTTTTGTCGGGCGAACGAGCCGCGTGGCGTGGGCACCGCCGGCAGTGAGAGGGACGGGAATGGAACCGACCGAGAGCGCCGCCCCGGACTCACGGCTGCGCCGGCTCAGCGGCGCATGGCGGGCGAGCCGGTGGTCCGTGCGGCCTTCGGAGCGTCCGGGCGCGGAGGGGCGTGTCACCGGACCGTACACCGCGGCCGAGAACCCCGGTGCCGCACAGCTCACCGCCGAGCGCGCCCCCGGGATGCCGGACCCCGACCCCGACCGGCAGCTGTCCTGGCCCGCACTGCCCACGGCGGTCGTCGCGGCCGCCGGATTCGTGCTCGGCGCGGGCTTCTACCGGGCCTTCACCGGCAGCCACGCCCTCTTCCCGTCCGGCACCGTCGGCTGGGCCCTGGCCGTACTGACCGGCGTCATCGTGGGCCATCTGGTCGCCCTCGGCCGGGCCCGCTGGTGGGGCGGCACCGGCTCGGGCGCCGCCCTCACCCTCGCCGTCCTGCTGCTGTACGGCTGGGTGGCCGCCGGAATGGTCAGCCTCACCGTCGTCCTGCTGGTCGGCATAGCCAGGCGCCACCGCTGGCGGCAGGGCATCCTGCACGGCGCGGTGGACATCCTCGGCATAGCCACCGGCGCCCTCGTCCTCGCCGTGTTCGGCCAGTCCCCGTCCGTCGAGACCCCGTGGAACCCGGACAGCTGGACGTTCTACACCGGCCCCGAGGTGATGCTCGTCGCGGCCGCCTACCTCGCGGTCACCCGGGCGCTCGGCTGGTACCTGCACTCCGCACGCCACGCGGGACTGCCCACCATGGCCCGCACCGCCCTGGTCAGGCAGGGCCTGGTCGCGGTCGCGCTGCTCGGCATCGCCCCGCTGGTCTGTGTGGTCGCCGCCGCGAAGCCCCTGCTGCTCCCGCTGTTCGCGATCCCGCTGATCGCCCTCGACTCCACGCTCTGGATGGCCCGCGCCCGCGCCGAGGAGCAGCTGCGCGACCCGTTGACCGGACTGCCCAACCGGCAGTGGCTCCTGGAGCGCATCTGGAGCGCCCTGGACGACGCCGAACGCATCGGCGCCCGGTCCGCCCTGATGGTCATCGACCTCGACCGCTTCCGCTCGGTCAACGACACCCTGGGCCACCTCGCCGGTGACCGGCTGCTCCTCCAGATCGCCGAGCGGCTGAGGATCGCCCTGCCGCGCGGGGCGGAGGCGGCCCGGCTCGGCGGCGACGAGTTCGCCGTCTTACTGCCGGTCGCCGACTCCACCACCTCCGCGACCCGCGTCGCCCGCACCCTCGTCGCCGCCCTCAGCTCCCCGCTCGACCTCGACGGACTCACCCTCGTCCTGGAGGCCAGCGCCGGCGTCGCCGTCTTCCCCGACCACGCCCTGGACGCCGAGGGCCTGCTCCGGCGGGCGGACGTGGCGATGTACCAGGCCAAGCGGGACCGTACGGGCGTAGAGGTGTACGAGTCCAAGCGGGACTCCAACACCCCCGACCGCCTGGGTCTCCTGGGCGATCTGCGCCGCGCCCTGGACGCGCACGAGGTGCAGCTGCACTACCAGCCCAAGGTCCGCTTCGACGGACAGGTGGCCGGTCTGGAGGCCCTGGTGCGCTGGGTGCACCCGGAGCGCGGGAAGGTGCCGCCGGACGAGTTCATCGCGATCGCCGAGTCGTCCGGGCTGATGCCGCACCTCACCGAGTACGTGCTCGACACCGCTCTCGCGCAGGTCGCCGAGTGGCGGGCGCAGGGCCTGTTCGTCCCGGTCGCCGTCAACGTCTCCCCGCGGGACGTGCACACCCCCGGCTTCGCCGGCTCGGTCGCCGCGCGTCTCGCCCGGCACGGCGTTCCCGCGGGAGCGCTCCAACTGGAGATCACCGAGCACGTCCTCCTGGAGGACCCCTCGCGGGCCGGGGACACCCTCGCCGCGCTGACCGGCCACGGCGTCAAGATGTCCCTCGACGACTTCGGCACCGGCTACTCCTCCCTGGTCCACCTGCGCCGCCTGCCCGTCAGCGAACTGAAGATCGACCGCTCCTTCGTGGCCAGGCTGGCCGTCGACAATGAGGACGCGGAGATCGTCCGCTGCACGGTGGACCTGGCCCACTCCCTGGGCCTGCTGGTGGTGGCGGAGGGCGTCGAGGACGACGAGACCTGGGAGCGGCTGCGGGACATGGGCTGCGACGCCGTACAGGGCTGGCTGGTGGCGGCGGCGATGCCCCCGGAGGAGACGACGGCGTGGCTGCTGGCACGGGGGTCGCGGGGCTGGCAGCGGCCTCGTGCGGCCTTGCCGGCCGCCGAGTAGCGGTTCCCACCCGCACCGCCCGTGCGGGTTTCGTGGTCGGGTGCGGGTGGCCCCTGTGGGGCTCGATCACCGTCGGCGGCCGCGGCCCGGTAATCCGTTTAACGGCCCGAGCCCCGCGACCCCTAGGATTGGCCCCAAACCACACACACTCACCCAGAGGATCGCTGCATGCCTGGCATCACGCGCGAGGAGGTCGCTCACCTCGCACGGCTGGCGCGTCTGGAGCTGAAGCCCGAAGAGCTCGAGCACTTCGCGGGACAGCTGGACGACATCATCGGCGCGGTCGCACGCGTCAGTGAGGTCGCCGACCAAGACGTACCGCCGACCTCGCACCCGCTTCCGCTGACGAACGTCATGCGGGCGGACGAGGTCCGTCCCTCGCTCACCCCCGAGCAGGCGCTCTCCGGCGCCCCGGCCCAGGAGCAGCAGCGTTTCAAGGTGCCGCAGATCCTGGGGGAGGACTGATCAGGATGACGGACATCATCAAGCTGACCGCCGCCGAGACCGCCGCGAAGATCGCTTCCGGTGAGCTCACGGCCGTGCAGGTCGCCGAGGCCCACCTGGCCCGGATCGAGGCCGTCGACGAGAAGGTGCACGCCTTCCTGCACGTCGACCGCGAGGGCGCCCTGGCGCAGGCCCGTGCCGTCGACGAGAAGCGCGAGCGGGGCGAGAAGCTCGGCCCGCTGGCCGGTGTGCCCCTCGCGCTGAAGGACATCTTCACCACCGAGGGCATCCCGACGACCGTCGGCTCCAAGATCCTCGAGGGCTGGATCCCGCCGTACGACGCGACCCTCACCAAGAAGCTGAAGGCGGCCGACGTCGTCATCCTCGGCAAGACCAACATGGACGAGTTCGCCATGGGGTCCTCCACCGAGAACAGCGCCTACGGCCCGACCGGCAACCCCTGGGACCTCACCCGGATCCCCGGCGGCTCCGGCGGCGGCTCCTCCGCCGCGCTGGCCGCGCACATGGCGCCCCTCGCCATCGGCACCGACACCGGCGGCTCCATCCGCCAGCCGGCCGCCGTCACCGGCACGGTCGGCGTCAAGCCGACGTACGGCGCGGTCTCCCGCTACGGCATGGTCGCCTTCTCCTCCTCCCTCGACCAGGGCGGCCCCTGCGCCCGTACGGTCCTGGACGCGGCCCTGCTCCACGAGGTCATCGCCGGGCACGACCCGCTGGACTCGACGTCGATCGACGCGCCGGTCCCGCCGGTCGTCGAGGCCGCCCGCAACGGCAGCGTCGAGGGCATGCGCGTCGGTGTCGTCAAGCAGTTCCGCGGCGAGGGCTACCAGGCCGGTGTCATCCAGCGGTTCGACGAGTCCGTCGCCCTCCTCAAGGAGCTGGGCGCCGAGATCGTCGAGCTGGACTGTCCGTCCTTCGACCTGGCGCTCTCCGCGTACTACCTGATCGCGCCGTCCGAGTGCTCCTCCAACCTCGCCCGCTTCGACGGCCTGCGCTACGGCCTGCGGTCCGGCGACGACGGCACGCACTCCGCCGAGGAGGTCACCTCGCTGACCCGCGCGGAGGGCTTCGGCCCCGAGGTCAAGCGCCGGATCATGCTCGGCACGTACGCCCTGTCGAGCGGCTACTACGACGCCTACTACGGCTCCGCGCAGAAGGTCCGCACGCTCATCACGCGCGACTTCGAGAAGGCCTTCGAGCAGGTCGACGTGATCGTCTCCCCGACGACCCCGACCACCGCCTTCCCGATCGGCGAGCGCGCCGACGACCCGATGGCGATGTACCTGGCCGACCTGTGCACCATCCCGACCAACCTCGCGGGCAACTCGGCGATGTCGCTGCCCTGCGGTCTGGCGCCCGAGGACAACCTGCCCGTCGGTCTCCAGATCATCGCCCCGGCCCTGAAGGACGACCGTCTCTACAAGGTCGGCGCCGCCGTCGAGGCCGCCTTCGTGGAAAGGTGGGGCCACCCGCTCCTGGAGGAGGCACCGTCGCTGTGAGCAAGCTGACCAAGGCGAAGGACTTCAAGAAGTCCAAGTCCGGCACGTACCTGTCCATCGCCACCACGGCGTTCGGCGCCATCGGTGTCGCCAAGCGGCTCAGGAAGGCGCGCGCCGAGAACGACACGCTGGTCCTGGTCGACGCGACCGTGGCCGCCGTCGCCGTCGTCACCGGCCTCGCCGTCCTGTACCGCGAGCTGAAGCGGCTGGGCGACGACGACGTCCTGCTGGGCTGAGAGGGAAGTTACACCGTGACCACCACGACCGACCTGGTGTCGTACGAGGACGCTCTCGCGTCGTACGACCCCGTCATGGGCCTCGAGGTCCATGTCGAACTCGGCACCAAGACCAAGATGTTCTGCGGCTGTTCGACCGAGCTCGGTCAGGACGCCAACACGCAGACCTGCCCCACCTGCCTCGGCCTGCCCGGCGCGCTTCCGGTCGTCAACGCGATCGGCGTCGAGTCGGCGATCAGGATCGGTCTCGCGCTGAACTGCGAGATCGCCGAGTGGTGCCGCTTCGCCCGGAAGAACTACTTCTATCCGGATATGCCGAAGAACTTCCAGACCTCCCAGTACGACGAGCCGATCGCCTTCAACGGCTACCTCGACGTGCAGCTGGAGGACGGCGAGACCTTCCGTGTGGAGATCGAGCGCGCCCACATGGAGGAGGACACCGGCAAGTCGACCCACGTGGGCGGCGCGACGGGCCGTATCCACGGCGCCTCGCACTCGCTCCTCGACTACAACCGCGCCGGCATCCCGCTCATCGAGATCGTCACCAAGCCGATCGAGGGCGCGGGCGAGCGTGCTCCCGAGGTCGCGCGGGCCTACGTCCGTGAGCTGCGCGAGGTCATCAGGGCGCTCGGCGTCTCCGAGGCCCGCATGGAGATGGGCCAGATGCGCTGCGACGTGAACCTGTCGCTGCGCCCGCACGGCACCGAGAAGTTCGGCACCCGCAGCGAGACCAAGAACGTCAACTCGCTGCGTTCCGTCGAGCGCGCGGCCCGCTTCGAGATCCAGCGGCACGCGGCCGTCCTGTCCTCGGGCGGGACGATCGTCCAGGAGACCCGGCACTTCCACGAGGACACGGGGTCCACGACCTCGGGCCGTGTGAAGGAGGAGGCCGAGGACTACCGGTACTTCCCCGAGCCGGACCTCGTGCCGGTGGCCCCCTCGCGCGAGTGGGTCGAGGAGATCCGGGCCGCTCTGCCGGAGCTGCCGCTGGTGCGCCGCAACCGGCTCGTCGCCGAGTGGGGCATCACGGCCCTGGACATGCAGGCGATCCTCAACGCCGGTGCCCTGGACCTGATCGTCGCCACGATCGACGCCGGTGCCGACGCGGCCTCCGCCCGCAAGTGGTGGATGGGCGAACTCGCCCGCAGCGCCAACGAGTCCGGCAAGGCGCTCGACGAACTGGCCATCACCCCGGCGCAGGTCGCCCGGGTGACCGAGCTGGTCTCGAAGGGCGACCTGAACGACAAGCTGGCCCGTCAGGTCATCGAAGGCGTCCTCGCGGGCGAAGGCACCCCGGACGAGGTCGTCGACAAGCGCGGTCTGAAGGTCGTCTCCGACGAGGGTGCCCTCGGCACCGCCGTCGACGAGGCCATCGCCGGCAACCCGGGCATCGCCGACAAGATCCGCTCCGGGAAGGTCGCCGCGGCCGGCGCCCTGGTCGGCGCGGTCATGAAGGCCACCCGCGGTCAGGCCGACGCGGCCCGCGTCAAGGAACTGATCCTGGAGAAGCTGGGCGTCAGCGAAGGCTGAGCCCAGACACGCGGTACGACGCGGTACGGCTCCGGAGGACATGTCCTCCGGAGCCGTACGGCTACTTACGGCGTCCTGTGAGCCGTACGAAACCGAGCGTCCGGCCCTCGTCGGCCCGGACCATCTCGCCGACCTCGCGGGCCATCGTGCGGTGGAACTCCTGAGGGCTCTCCTCGGCGATCACCTCGCACCACAGCAGCCAGTCCCGCCAGCCCTCGGGCTGCCAGTCGGCCGTCTCCACCTCGACGGCCCCGCTGCGGGTCCAGTGGCGGCGCCACCAGTCGGCGGTGTGGAAGCACCAGAAGTCCGGCTCCCACCACTGCTTGAGATGCTCGGGCGGCTCGATGCCGTCCGGCTCCTCCCGCAGTGCCGGTACGACGACCCCGATCCTCCCGCCCGGCTTCAACAGCCGGGTCAGCGTGGGCAGATAGAGATCGTTCGTGCCGAAGTACTGGTACGCGTCGATGCTCACGATCGCGTCGAAGCTCGCCTCGGCGAACGGCAGGTCGTGCGCCTCTGCGTACACGGGCAGCACCCGGTCGGCGAAACCGGCCTCGGCGATGCGCTGCGCGTTCTCGTCGGGCTTGACCCACAGATCGGCCGCGGTGACCTGGACGTCGTACTCCCTGGCCAGGAAGACCGAGGTCATGGCCCGGCCGCAGCCCAGGTCGAGCACGCGGGCGCCGGGGCGCAGGGTGTCCAGGCCCAGGGCGGGCGCGAGCCACTCCAGCAGCCACAGCGCGTTCGGGCCCATCTGGTTCTCGACGACCCAGCGGGCGTCGTAGCTGTTGCTGCGGGGGTAGCGGGCATGGGTCAGTCGCTGGGAGAGGTCCTCATCCGAGGTCCTCCCGGTGATGTCTGGCATCGGTGAACGGGCTCCTTGAGTCCGGAGAAGCGGAAAGGGATACGGAGGAGCTCGGTCGGACGCTCAAACAATGCACCTGCTTCGGCCGGGGGCGGACAAGCCCTGGGATTCTCCGGGGACACGCTACGCTCGCCCGCCATGAACGGTCCTGCGAATTCCGAGCCGTCCGGCATACCGTCCGGCATGCAGGAGGAGTACGACGACGAGGTGCTGGACGCCCGGCGGGCCCGCTGGTCGGCCTCCGGCACCGGCGCCCTGCTGGCCCTCGCCGGCCTGGCCGCGGCGGCGCTCCGGCTGAGCGGCTCCGCCCCCGCGCTGGTCCCGGCCGCCTACGCCCTCGGCGCCGCGGTGTGCGCGCTGGCGGCCGTCCTGGGCTCCCGCGGGCGCACCCGCAGAGCGCTGTGGCTGCTGATCGCGGGCGTGATGGTGATGGCGCTGGGCGACCAGTTCGACTGAGGTCGGGCAGGCGTGACAGAGTGACCGTTACTGTCCTGTGATCTGTCTCCCACTCTTGTGAATAAGCGCACGATCGCAATAAACGATCACTTTCGCCTGCGAGAGTGGCCCATACATTGCTCATGCGTTCTTTGCGGGCCGTTCACCACATGGACGACTGTTCCCGGCCAAAGATCCACAAATCTCCACCCCTGGGAGCACGTTCGTGGCAGCCCTCGCACGCTGGTGTGTCCGACGCCGTCTGGTCGTCGTCCTCCTGTGGCTCCTCGCCCTCGGCGGAGTGAGCGCGGCCGCCGCCGTCACCGGCTCCGCCTACTCCAACGACTACGAGGTCCCGGGCACCGAGTCGGGCCGCGCCACCCAGCTGCTGCGGGAAGGCTTCCCGCATCTCGGCGGCGACAGCGACACCGTCGTCTGGCACGTCGACTCGGGCTCCGTCCGGGACGCCGCCGTCGAGCAGACCATGACCACCACCCTCGAGAAGATCGCGGACCTGCCCGGGGTGGCCTCCGTGGTCAGCCCCTACGATTCCGCGGGCAGCGGTCTGATCAGCGCCGACGGGCACACCGCCTACGCCGACGTCACCTTCTCCCACTCCGCCGAGGACATCGACAAGTCCCAGGCGCAGGCCGTGGTGGACACCGCCAAGGACGCCGAGGCCGACGGGCTCCAGGTCGAACTGGGCGGCAGCGCCGTCGCCCTCACCGAGTCCAAGGGCGGGCACGTCGCCGAGGTCGTCGGCGTCCTCATGGCCGCCCTGGTGCTGTTCCTCGCCTTCGGCTCGCTCGCCGCCTCGCTGCTGCCCATCGCCACCGCCCTGGTCGGCGTGGGCACCGCCTACGCCGGGATCGTGCTCCTCGGGCACGCCATGACCGTCGCCGACTTCGCGCCCATGCTCGGCATGCTGATCGGACTCGGGGTCGGCATCGACTACGCGCTGTTCATCGTCACCAGACACCGGCGCGGCCTGAAACGCGGACTGAGCGTCACCGAGGCCGTCGAGAACGCCGTCACCACCACCGGGCGCGCGGTCGTCTTCGCGGGTGCGACGGTGTGCATCGCCCTGCTGGGCATGCTGATCCTGCGGCTCGGCTTCCTCAACGGCGTCGCCATAGCCGCCTCCCTGACCGTGGTCCTCACGGTCGCCGCCTCCGTCACCCTGCTGCCCGCCCTGCTCTCCCTCATCGGCACCCGCGCCCTGAGCCGCCGCGAGCGACGCCGGCTCGCCGAGCACGGCCCCGAGCCCGAACTGCCCACCGGGTTCGCCCACCGCTGGTCCGCCTTCGTGGAACGGCACCCCAAACTGCTCGGCGCGATCGCCCTGCTGGTCATCACCGTCCTCGCCCTGCCCACCCTGGGCCTGCGCCTCGGCACCTCCGACCAGGGCAACGACCCGAAGTCCGCCACCACCCGACAGGCCTACGACCTCCTGGCCGACGGCTTCGGACCCGGCGTCAACGGCCCCCTCACCCTGGTGACCCGCGTCGACGGCGCCGAGGACAAGCTGCTCCTCGACAACCTCGACGCCACCCTGCGCACCACCGAGGGCATCGCCTCCACCACCCCGGTGACCTACGACACCGGCGGCGACCTCGCCTACTTCACGATCGTCCCCGACTCCGCCCCGCAGTCCCGGCAGACCAGCGACCTCGTCGAACGGCTGCGCACCGAGGTGCTGCCGCGCGCCGAGACCGGCACCACGCTCGACATCCACGTCGGCGGAATGACGGCGTCGTACGACGACTTCGCGGACGTCATCGTCGGCAAGCTGCCCCTGTTCGTCGGCGTCGTCATCGGCCTGGGCTGTCTGCTGCTCCTGCTCGCCTTCCGCTCCGTCGGCATCCCGCTCAAGGCCGCCGCGATGAACGTGGCCGCGGTCGCCGCCGCCTTCGGCGTGGTCGTGGCGATCTTCCAGTGGGGCTGGGGGAGCGAGCTGCTCGGGCTGGGCCGCGCGGGACCCATCGAACCCTTCCTCCCGGTGATCATGGTCTCGGTCCTGTTCGGGCTCTCCATGGACTACCAGGTCTTCCTGGTCAGCCGGATGTACGAGGAGTGGCTGGAGACCGGCGACAACCGGCGGGCCGTGCGCGTGGGCCTCGCCGAGACCAGCCGGGTGATCAACTCCGCCGCGGTGATCATGATCTCCGTCTTCCTCGCCTTCGTGCTCAGCGGCGACCGCGTGATCGCCATGTTCGGCATCGCGCTCGCCGCTGCCGTCGCCCTCGACGCCTTCGTGCTGCGCACGCTCCTCGTCCCCGCCCTCATGCACCTGCTGGGCGGCGCCAACTGGTGGCTGCCCGGCTGGCTGGACCGCCGCATGCCCCGCATCAGCATCGAGCCGCCCGAGTGCCGCGCCGCGCATGAGAGGCTCACCGATGTCGTCGAACAGGACGTCGTGGAGCAGATGGAGAGGGAGCGGGACGAGGATGTACGCGATATCCCTGGGTGAGGACGCCGAGCTGCGGCCCCTGGAGCCCTGGCACGCGGAGGAGTTCCTGGCCCACCTGGAGCGCGGGCGGGAGTTCATCAACCAGTACATCCCCTTCGCCGCCAAGGCCACCGACGCACAGGGCGCGCGCGAGGTGCTCCAGCGCTACGCCGACATGCGCGCCGCCGACACCGGCTCCCTGCACGGCCTGTGGCTGGAGGGCAAGCTCGTGGGCGGTGTGCTCTTCCTCAACTTCGACGCCGAGAACGGCAACGCCGAGGTCGGCTGCTGGCTGGAGCCCGCCGGCACGGGGCGTGGCCTGGTCACCCGCGCCATGCGGGTGCTGATCGACCACGCCGTGGACCAGCGCGGCATCCACCGGATCGAGTGGGTCGCCTCGGCCGGCAACACCCCCAGCCTGAACGTCGCCCGGCGCCTGGGCATGACCCGCGATGGCGTACGGCGGGAGGCCTACCCCTATCGTGGCGTGCGGCACGACCTGGAGGTGTGGTCGATCCTGGCCCCCGAATGGCGTGAAGCGCGTGGGCGTGCCGTGCACAGCGATCATTAAGAGACCTCTCAGACAGGATCCGTACGGTGCCCGACATGGGAACGAAGACAGCTGACGAGACCGGCGCCGCGACGGGCGCCGAGGCCACCAACGACGAGGAGAAGGTGAACGTCGCCAAGACCGAGGAGGTGACGGAGGCCGAGGCCGTCCCGGCCGAGGACACCGCCACCGACGAGATCGACGACGAGGAGGGCGAGGAGCTGCCCGAGGCCGCCCAGCAGGACGGCCCCACCGGCGTTGGCCAAGGCGCGGGAGCCGTCGTCTCCGCCGCGCTCGGCCTGGTCTCCCTGACCGGCAGCTGGGTCGGCACCGTGGCGTCCGCGCGGCAGTCGCTCGTCGGCCAGCTGCACGCGCAGACCGCGGCCTCCTCCGACGTGGCGAAGCTCCTCGACGAGGGCTACGGCGACGCCTGGAAGGCCACCGCGCTGTGGGGCGGCGTCTTCGCGCTGATCGCGCTGATCGTCGGCGTCGCGGTGCTGGCCCGCCCGGCCTTCGGCGCCCCCGGAAAGCCGCAGGCCGGCTGGATCAAGTCCGTGGCCTGGGGCGGTGTCGCGCTCGGCGTCGTCGGACTGCTCCTGGCCGTCCTCAAGTACACCGACCTCCTGCTCAGCCTGCCGTCCACGAGCTGAATCAGCGCAGGTCACGAGGGGCCTCAGAAACTCCGTAGGTACCTTACGGAGCCCCTGAGGCCCCTCTCGCGCGTCTAAGGCCCCTACGGGAGGCGAAGATGCGGAACTCTCCCGATGTGGCGGACCCCCCTCGGAGACGAAGGTGGAGGCATCGCAGAAAGCGAAGCCGGAAACCGACTCCGACAAGGACGACGCCATGTATGCCGAGTACCAGCTCTCCCAGTACCGATCCGCCGAACTGATCCGCCAGGCCGAGCACGAGCGGCTCGTCCGCGAGACCCTGCGCAGCCGCCGCGCCGCCCGCCGCGAAGCCGCCGAGCGCACCGCGGAGACCGACTCGCATACCGGCCGCCCCCGGCGGCACCGGTTCCTCCGCACGGCGTGAGCGCCGGGGGAGGAGAGGACGGCCGTACGGCTCCGCCCGTCCCCGCGGTCACCCCCGCGACCGTCCTCCCGGCGACCGGGGCGGGCCGGGACACCCGGCCCGCCCCGAAAACCGGTGCCCCGCTGTCGGACCCGCGTGTCATGCTCGGGCCCGTGCAGACCAGGTCCGTCAGTCCCGTGTTCGTCGGCCGCACCGAAGAACTGAACAGCCTGAACGAAGCGCTCTCCCGCGCCGCCGCGGGAGAGCCGCAGGCATTGCTGCTCGGCGGTGAGGCCGGTGTCGGAAAGACCCGGCTCGTCGAGGAGTTCGCCACCGCGGCCTGCCGGCAGGGCGCGGTCGTCGCCCTCGGCGGCTGCGTCGAGATCGGCGCCGACGGACTGCCCTTCGCCCCCTTCTCCACCGCGCTGCGCGCCCTGCGCCGGGCCCTGCCCGCCGAGTTCGCCGCAGCGGCCTCGGGCCAGGAGGAGGAACTGGCCCGGTTGCTGCCCGAGATGGGCGAGGGACTCCCCGCCCGGCGCACCGGCCGGCACGACGAGGAGAGCCTGGCCCGCCTCTTCGAGCTCACCGCCCGTCTCCTGGAGCGCGTCGCCGCCGAACGCACCGTGGTCGTCGCCCTGGAGGACCTCCACTGGGCCGACGCCTCCACCCGCCACCTCCTCGCCTACCTCTTCCGCACCCTGCGCACCGGCCGCCTGGTCGTCCTCGCCACCTACCGCGCCGACGACATCCACCGCCGTCATCCGCTGCGCCCCCTGCTCGCCGAACTCGACCGGTTGCGCACGGTCCGCCGCATCGAACTCGGCCGCTTCACCCGGGACGAGGTGAGCCGCCAGATAGCCGGGATCCTCGCCACGGAACCGAACCCCGGCCAGGTCGACGACATCTTCGAACGCTCCGACGGCAACGCCTTCTTCGTCGAGGAACTCGCCGTCTGCGCCACCGAGGGCTGCGCCGGGCTCACCGACTCGCTGCGCGACCTGCTCCTGGTCCGTGTGGAGGGCCTGCCCGAGAGCACCCAGCGGGTCGCCCGGGTCGTCGCCGAGGGCGGCTCCACCGTGGAGTACCGGCTGCTCGCCGCGGTCAGCGGGCTCGCCGAGGACGATCTCATCGAGGCGCTGCGGGCCGCTGTGAACGCCAACATCCTCAGCCCGGCACCCGACGGCGACGGATACCGCTTCCGGCACTCCCTGGTCCGCGAGGCCGTCGCCGACGACCTGCTGCCCGGCGAACGCTCCCGCCTCAACCGGCGCTACGCCGAAGCCCTGGAGGCCGACCCCACACTGGTCCCCGCCGACGAACGGGTCATGCGCCTGGCCAGCTACTGGTACCACGCCCACGACCCCTCCAAAGCCCTGCCCGCCGTCCTGGACGCCTCCGTCACCGCCCGCCGCCGGCACGCCTACGCCGAACAACTGCGGCTCCTGGAACGCGCGATGGAACTCTGGGACACCGCCCCCGAGGACGTCCGGGCCGCCCTGCGCCCCGTCGACTTCACCGAGGTCTACCCGCCCTGCGGCTGCGACCCCGCCACCGCCCCGCTGCGCTACCTCGACCTGATGGCCGAGGCCGCCGTCGCCGGACGCCTCGGCGGCGAACGGGAACGCGCCCTGAAGATCACCAAGCGGGCGCTGCACCTCCTGGAGGACGACGGCGACCCCCTGCGCGCCGCCTGGTTCTGGGTCCAGCGCTCCCATCTCGTCCAGGGCCTGGCCCGGGGCGACGGCTGGACGGAACTGGCCACCGCCGAGGAACTGGTCCGCGGGCTGCCGCCGTCGGAGGTGCACGCCGAGGTGCTGTCCAACTTCGCGAACTGGTCCATGGTGCACTGCCCCGGACCCGAGGCCGTCACGGCCGCCGAACGCGCCGTGGAGTACGCGCGCATGGTCGGCGCCCGCGAGATCGAGATGAACGCCTGCCTCACCAACGCGGGCCTGGCCGTCGAGTCCGGCGATGTCGAGGCCGGCCTCGCCGAGATGTTCGAGATCCTGCGCCAGACCCTGGACGACGGGCTCTCCACCGTCGCCAGCCGCGTCTATGTGAACCTGCCCAACGCCCTCGAAGCCATCGGCCGTTCCCGGGAAGCCATCCCGATCCTGGAGGAAGGGCTCGCCTACGCCCGGAAGTTCCGCCTGTCCGACAAGGAGGCCTGGATCTGGGGCAACCTCGCCGAGTCCCTCTACTCCCTGGGCCGCTGGGACCAGGCGGCCGACGCCGCCGTCAGGGCGGAACGCGTCGGCCGCAGCGCCCGGCCCCGCGGCTTCCACGCCGCCAACCGGGCCGTCCTCGCCCTCGCCCGCGGCGAGCTCTCCGAGGCCGCACGTCATCTCACCGCGGCCCGCGGCTACTTCGGCTCCCACGACCGGGCACCGCAACACGACCTCCCCCTCTCCGACCTCGCCATCGGGGTCGCCGCCGGCGAAGGCCGTCTCCTCGACGCCCGCGCCGCACTCGAACGCGTCCTGGACACCGGCTTCCCACCCGGCACCCAGCGCTACGCCTGGCCCCTGCTCCTGACCGCCGCCACCATGGAGGCCGACTCCCTCGGCCTGCCCGTCGCCGAACAGAACCGCGCCAAGATCCTCGACCGCATCCGCGAGGCCGCCCGACCCCTCGCCACCAACGCCCCCGTCTGGCTGGCGCACGAACGCTGGCTGCGCGCCGAACTCCTGCGCGCCGAGAGCGCCGACACCCCCGACCACTGGTCCGAGGCCGTCACCGCCTTCGAACCCCTGGAACGCCCCTACGACCTCGCCCGCGTCCGCCACCGGCTCGCCCAGGCCCTGCTGTCCGCACCCGGCGGCGCCGAGCAGCCCGACCGCGACCGGGCCACCGAACTGCTGCGCCTCGCCCACGCCGCCGCCGACCACCTCGGCGCCCGGCCCCTCGCCGACGCGGTCACCCTCCTCGCCCAGCGCGCCCGCCTCAGCCTGACCGCGGCACAGTCCCCCGAGCCGGACGACCCGGTCCGCTCGCTCGGCCTCACCGGCCGGGAACGCGACGTCCTGCGCCTGGTCGCCCTCGGCCGCACCAACCGTCAGATCGCCGAGGAGCTCTTCATCTCCCCGAAGACGGCCAGCGTCCACGTCTCCAACATCCTTGCCAAGCTCGCCGTCTCCGGCAGGGGCGAGGCCGCCGCGGTCGCGCACCGGCTGGGACTGTTTCCCCAGAGGGCTCTCCACGCGCCGGTCACAGAGTGAGGCGTACGGTGGAGGAGACCGGCAGGGAGGCCGCATGTTCAACATGTTCGAGGAGCTGTTCGCACCCGGCCGCAAGCACACCCACGACGAACAGAAGCGGCTGGAGCTGACCCGGGAGGACGTCGGCGACGGCGACCCCGGGCGCGGACCCATAGACCTCACCTCCGGGAAGGTCGTCGTCCGCCTGCCCAGGCCCGAGGAGCGCGAGGCGGTCCCCGAGGAGGGCGAGCAGGGCCGGGAGGGCGAGGCCGAGCGTCCGGCTAGCTGACCTGTATCTCCAGGATCCGGTCGTCCCCGTCCCTCGGGCTGCCGCGGCCGTCGGTGTTGCTGGTGACGAGCCACAGCTTGTCCCCGCCCGCGGAGACCACCGTGCGCAGCCGGCCGTACTCGCCCTTCAGGAAGGACTGGGGGTCGGCGGAGGCCTGAGTGCCGTTCAGCGGGATGCGCCACAGGCGCTGCCCCTTGAGCCCGGCCATCCAGACGGACCCCTCGGCGTAGGCGACACCGCTGGGGGAGGCGTCGTCGGTGTGCCACTGGGCTATGGGGTTCTGGAACTTCTTGTCGTCGGAGCGGCCCTCGGCGTCCGGCCAGCCGTAGTTGCCGCCGGGCTTGATCGCGTTCAGTTCGTCCCAGGTGTCCTGGCCGAACTCCGAGGCGAACAGCCGCTGCTTCGCGTCCCAGGCCAGGCCCTGCACATTGCGGTGGCCGTAGGAGTACACCGGGGAGCCGGGGAACGGGTTGCCCGGGGCGGGGTCGCCCTCCGGGGTCAGGCGCAGGATCTTGCCGCCCAGGGACTTCCGGTCCTGGGACAGGCCGGTGTCACCGCTCTCGCCGGTGCCCGCGTAGAGCATCTTGTCCGGGCCGAAGGCGATCCGGCCGCCGTTGTGGATGAAGCCCTTCGGGATGCCCTTGAAGACGGTGTCGGGGGCGCCGAGCTGTTCGCCGGGTGTCTTCCGCTCGTCGTAGACCATCCTGACGACGCGGTTGTCCGAGTCGGAGGTGAAGTAGGCGTACACCATGTGGTCGGAGGCGTAGTCCGGGGAGAGGGCGATGCCGAGGAGGCCGCCCTCGCCGGCCGCGGAGACCCCGGACACCTCGCCCAGTTCCGTCTTCTTGCCGGACCGGCCGTCGATGCGGGTGATCGTGCCGTCGTCGCGGGAGGAGACGAGCAGATCGCCGTCGGGGAGCGGAGCTAGGCCCCAAGGGGTCTTGAGGCCCTCGGTGACCGTGCGCAGCACTTTCACCGAGCCCTTTGCCGGAGGGGTCGCCTCGGCCGCCTGCCGGGTGGGGGAGGAGCCCGGAGCCGTACCGCTGGACGCGGGGCCGGTGCCGCCGCCTGGTGAGTCGTCTCCCGAGCCGTCGGAGGAGCAGCCGGCCGTCAGCAGGAGCGTGGTCGCGGCCAGCACGGCCGTCACAGCTCGACGATGCACGATCATGGTCCCTTCGAAGCGGCGGGTTCTACCTGTCATACACCGCTCGCGCCCCACAGGTTCCCGATCTCCACGACCCGATGCACGACCCGATGCCCGCAGGGAGCCGGAGCCCCTCGACCCGCCGCGCGCAGCCGCCTGCCAGGCCCGCCACGTGCAGCCGCCCGCCGAGCCCGGCCCGGCGCCGCGGCAAACCAGGCCCGCCCCGCGCAACCGCCTCCCCGCGCAACCGCCCGCCCCGCGCAGCGGCCCGTCCCGCTCAGTCCCACGACCCCAGCGCGGCCGGCAGTTGTGCCAGCTCCGTCAGGTCCCGTGCGGTCAGGCGCAGGTTCGTCGCCGCCGCGTTCTCCGTCACCCACCGCTCTTGCTTGGCGCCCGGGACCGGGACCACGTGGGGGCCCTGGGCCAGGACCCACGCCAGTGCCACCTGGGCCGGGGTGACCGACTCCCCGTGGCGTGCCGCGACGCGGCGCAGGCCGGAGACGACCGGCTGGTTCGCGGCCATCATCTCGGCGGTGAAGCGGGGGTGACGGGCGCGGACGTCGTCCGGTTCGAAGCCCTGCCCCGGGGTGAGGGTGCCGGTCAGGAAGCCGTTGCCCAGCGGCATCGCTGCCAGGAACCCGATGCCGCGCTCCGCGCACCACGGCAGCAGCGTCTCCATCGCCTCCCGCGACCAGACCGACAGCTCGGCCTCCACCGCGCTCACCGGGAAGACCTGCTGGACCCTCCGCAACTGCCGGATCGTCGCGTCGTGCAGCCGGGTCCCGGACCGGCGGCCGCCCCGCGCCCCCATCGCGCACAGCCCCAACGCCCGTACCTTCCCCGCCCGTACGAGGTCCGCCATCGCGCCCCAGGTCTCCTCGACCGGCACCTCGGGGTCCTCGCGGTGCAGCTGGTACAGGTCGATGACATCGGTCTGGAGCCGCCGCAGGGACGCGTCGCAGGCCCGTCTCACATAGCCGGGGCGGCCGTTGGCCACGATGTGCTGCTCGCCCACCAGCAGCCCGACCTTGGTCGACACGAACGCGTCTTCGCGCCGCTCCTTCAACACCCGCCCGAGCAGCAGCTCGTTGGTGAAGGGACCGTACATGTCGGCCGTGTCCAAAAGGGTCGAGCCCAGATCGAGCGCCCGGTGCACGGCCCTGACCGACTCGTCGCCCCGCTGCCGCGAACCGCTGTAGGCCCAGCTCATCGGCATGCACCCGAGTCCGACGGCTCCCACCGCGAGCGCCGCCGCGCCGATCGTCCTGCGCTCCACCTGCCCGTGACCCTCTCTTTCCCCGAGCCCCCAACCTAACCTCTGGGTCACCGGCCGCCTGACATAGCCTCCAGGCATGACTGCTGACGTATGGCTCCCCATCCCGCCGGACGAGATCGCAGGGCTCCCCGAAGGGCCCGTCTACCGGTTCTGGGACGGGGGTGAGGACGGCGATCAGGAGTACCCCGGCGACCCGGCGGACTGCGTCCTGTACGTCGTGCCGTACATGAAGCGGCAGTCGGTCAAGGTACGGCCGCTGGCGCAGATGCCGAACCTCCGGGTCGTCCAGACGCTCACGGCCGGCGTCGACGACGTCCTGCCACGGCTGTCGGACCTGCCCCCGGGCGTGAAGCTCTGCAACGCGCGCGGTGTGCACGAGGCCAGCACCGCCGAACTGGCCCTCACCCTGACCCTCGCCTCCCTGCGCGGCGTCCCCGGCTTCGTCCGGGCGCAGCAACAGGAGCACTGGCAGGGCGACTTCCATCCCGCGCTCGCCGACAAGAACGTGCTCGTCATCGGCTACGGGGCGATCGGCGCCGCGATCGAGGACCGGCTCGTGCCCTTCGAGGTCGCGCGGGTGGCGCGCGTCGCGCGCTCCGCGCGCACCACGGAGCGCGGCCCGGTGCACCCGCTCACCGAGTTGCCCGCCCTGCTTCCCGAGGCGGACGTCGTCATCCTCTCCACCCCGCTGAACGACACCACGCGCGGTCTGGTGGACGCGGAGTTCCTGGCCCGGATGAAGGACGGCGCCCTGCTGGTGAACGTCGCCCGCGGCCCGGTCGTCGACACCAAGGCACTGCTCGCCGAGCTGGAGACCGGCCGCATCACGGCCGCCCTGGACGTGGTGGACCCCGAGCCGCTGCCCCCGGGGCACCCCCTCTGGCAGGCGCCGGGCGTCCTCATCAGCCCGCACGTCGGCGGACCCAGCTCGGCGTTCCTGCCCCGGGCCAAGAGGCTCCTGACGGACCAGTTGAACCGCTTCGTGAACCACGAGCCGCTGCGGAACGTGATCCTGACGACGGGCACAGCAGGCGAGTAGTCCGTTTTCGGTACCCTCCGCAACCTTTCGGACGCGGTCCGCGCTCCCAACTCCCCTGATCGTCACGGAGCGTAGAGGAACTATGTCCCTGAGTGACGAGACTGGTGTATCGTCCGGACAGGGGCTGCGCCGCGCACCGTTCGGCGCCGGGGATGGACATTGCAGACTGTGAGGGGGGCGACGGGCGATGCACGGCCTATGGACGAGCGATCCGACGCGGCGGAGCCGCCGACGGCGACCCTGGCAGACAGCCGCGCGCAGACGCGGCCATCACGCCGGTCACGGCGGCCACCACAGCCATCACCACCGCAGGCACAACAGCCGCAGGAGGCATGCGCACCCGGCGCACCCGGACCCCCGGGACCCCGGAGCGGTGCGGACCGGGAGGACCCGGTGACCTCGCTCCCGTCTCCCACGACCACACTCGACGGAGCGCTGCGGGTCCAGCCCGCGCGGGGGGCGCGGCCCGGCCGGCCACCGACCTCCCGTGACGGGAGGCGCCTGGTCCACCAACTCCTCCTCGCCCTGGTCTGCGCGGGGTACGCCATCGGTTCCGCGCTCGACTGGGGCTCGCGCGAAGCCGCCCTGATCATGGGCGACTTCGGGCTGAGCGCCGCGGCCGGCACCGCCGCCGTATCCTGCTTCCTGTACGCCCGCGGGCGTCGGGTCCGCTTTCGACCCGCCTGGTTGCTCTTCGCGCTCTCCTCGGCGATGGCGGCCCTTGGCAACCTGATCTGGGGGTGGTACGAGGTCGTCCTGGGGCGGCCCGTGCCCAGTCCCTCCTACGCCGACGCCTTCTTCCTCTGCTTCGCGCCACCGGCCATCGTGGGCCTGCTGGTCCTCGCCAAGCGCCCCGTCACCAAGGCCGGCTGGGTCTGCCTGGGCCTGGACGCCTGGCTGATCGGCGGCTCGCTGCTCACGCTCTCCTGGAGCCTCGCCCTCGCCCAGGCGGCGAAGTCCGAGGGGCCGAGCGTCGCGCACACCGCACTGTCCCTGGCGTACCCGCTGCTCGACATCGCCCTCGTCAGCATGGTCCTCGCGCTGCACTTCCGGCGCTCGGCGGTCAACCGCACCGCGGTGAACACCGCGATCGGCGCGCTCGCCCTGACCGTGATGTGCGACGCCCTGTTCACCTCGCCGCTGCTGCACAACAACTACCGCTCGGGCCAGCTGCTGGACGCGGGCTGGTTCGCCGGCTCCCTGCTCCTCGCCTACGCCCCCTGGGCCGCACCCCGGCGCCCGGAACCCGACCGGAAGCCCCCGGCGGGGCGCACGCGCGTGGTCCACGAACACCTGCCCAGGCACCGGTTCGGGATCCAGCACCACCCCTCCGCCCAAGGCGGTGACCACGGCCGGTACCCGGCCACCCGCCCCATCACCGGGTCGCTGGCCGCGCTCACTCCCTATCTGGCGGCCGCCGTCTGCACCCTGGGGATCCTCTACAACGTCCTCAACGGCCGCAGCGTGGACCGCGTGGTGCTGCTCACCGGTGGCACCGTCGTGCTCGCCCTCGTGGTGCGCCAGGGGATCATGCTGCTCGACAACATCACCCTGACCCAGGAACTCGCGCAGAAGGAGAACCACTTCCGCTCCCTGGTGCAGGGCTCCAGCGACGTCATCATGATCGCCGCCCCGAACGGCATCCTCCGGTACGTCTCCCCGGCCGCCGCAGGCGTCTACGGATGCCCCGCCGAGGACCTGGTGGGCACCGAACTGGCCGGTCTCATCCACCCCGAGGACCTGGGCTGCGTGGTGCACGAGGTGCGCCGCTTCCTCGCCGCCAACCCCCTCGAGGAGCCCACCACCCGCATCGAGTGCCGCTTCCGTTCCGGCGACGGAGGCTGGCTCAACGTCGAGTCCACCGTCAACCGCCATCAGGGCGGCCTCATCTTCAACAGCCGGGACGTCACCGAGAGAGTGCGCCTCCAGGCGCAGCTCCAGCACAACGCCGAGCACGACCCGCTCACCGACCTGCCCAACCGCGCCCTGTTCACCCGGCGTGTCCAGCAGGCCCTGTCCGGCCGCCGCTCCTCCGACCGCGGCACCGCCGTCCTCTTCATCGACCTGGACGGCTTCAAGGCCGTCAACGACACGATCGGGCACCAGGCCGGGGACGAACTGCTCGTCCAGGCCGCCCGCAGACTCCAGGACTCGGTCCGGCACGGCGACACCGCCTCCCGGCTCGGCGGGGACGAGTTCGCCGCCCTGATCGTCGGGGACGGCACCCGCGACCGCACCGCCCGCGAGGGCAACATCCTGGAACTCGCCGACCGCCTCAGAATCACGCTCTCGCAGCCCTACCTCATCGACGGCAACGATGTCCGGGTCGCCGCCTCCATCGGCGTCGCCTTCGCCGAACCCGGCCTCGGCGCGGGCGAGCTCCTGCGCAACGCCGACCTGGCCATGTACCGCGCCAAGGCGGGCGGCAAGGGACGCGTCGAGCTGTACGCGCCCCAGATGCAGCAGGACGTCGTACGGAAGGCGGAGCTGGCCACGCGCCTGCGTGCCGCGCTGCACGACGGCGAGTTCGCCCTGCTGCACCAGCCCGTGGTGTGCCTGGAGGACGGCCGGATCACCTCCGTCAGCGCCCAGGCGCGCTGGCGGTCCTCGCAGGGGGTGCTGTTCACCCCCGCCGAGTTCCTGCGGGTGGCCGAGGACAGCGACCGGACGCAGGAGCTCGGCCGCTGGATCCTGGAGGAGGCCGTGGAACAGGCCGCGGAACGGGCCGCGAACGGGATCACGGTGCCGGTCGCGGTCCGGATGAACGCCCAGCGGCTGCTGGACCGTTCGCTGCCCCTGGGCTCCGTGGAGGCCCTGCTGACCCGGCACGGCCTGCCGTCGGGCTCGCTGCTCATCGAGCTCTCCGACACCGACCCCCGGGTCTCCCTGGACGAGCTGGAGCGCCGGCTGACCGCGCTCCGGCGCGTCGGGGTCCGGATCGCCCTGGACGGCTTCGGCAGCGGCTACGCGGCGATCACCGCGCTGCGCAGGCTCCCCGTCGACGTGCTGAAGCTCGACCGCAGCCTGGTCGAGGGCGTCGTGGAGTCCGCGCGGTTGCACAAGATCACCAGCGGGCTGCTCAGAATCGCCGGGGACCTCGGGCTCCAGTCCGTGGCCGACGGGGTGGACCTGCCCGAGCAGGTGGTCGCCCTGCGCGCGATGGGTTGCACCCACGGGCAGGGCATGGCGTTCTCCGGACCGCTCGACGAGTACCGGCTCCGCCGCGCTCTGGCCTCGGGCCACTACCCGGTGCCGCACGGTCCCGCCGAACCCGCGTTCGCGGGCGGCGGTTCGGGGGTGTACACCGGAAGCATGACGGCGGTACTCGGTGGTGGGACGACCCTCCGCTCACATAATGAGACTCCCGTCCCACCCACTTGACAGTGAGTGCGTGCCGGGGGGAGGGTCAGTCCCATGCGCACCCGAATTCTCGTACTTGGAAAGCGCGTCGGCTGACGCTGAGCCACAGACCGCTCAGCGATCCCCTCCCGGCGCGCTCCCCTCGCTTGCCTTACGGCACGAGGGGTTTTTTGTTGCCCAGCCTCCCCACCTCAGCTTCACACCCTCAGCATCGAGAAGAGAATGACGATGACCGAGCAGGCCACCGGGGCCCATCCGCAGCCGCGGCCCCGATCCGGAGGACAGCAGTCCGCACCCGAGCACGTCACGGGCGCGAAGTCCCTCATCCGCTCTCTCGAGGAGGTCGGCGCCGAGACGGTATTCGGTATTCCCGGCGGTGCCATCCTTCCGGCGTACGACCCGCTGATGGACTCCACCCGCGTGCGCCACGTCCTGGTCCGTCACGAGCAGGGCGCGGGCCACGCGGCCACCGGTTACGCGCAGGCCACCGGCAGGGTCGGCGTCTGCATGGCGACTTCGGGCCCCGGCGCGACCAACCTGGTGACCCCGATCGCGGACGCCCACATGGACTCGGTGCCGCTCGTGGCGATCACCGGGCAGGTGGCCTCCAAGGCGATCGGCACGGACGCCTTCCAGGAGGCGGACATCGTCGGCATCACCATGCCGATCACCAAGCACAACTTCCTGGTCACCAAGGCCGAGGACATCCCGCGGGTCATCGCGCAGGCCTTCCACATCGCCTCCACGGGCCGCCCCGGCCCGGTCCTGGTCGACATCGCCAAGGACGCCCTCCAGGCGAAGACGACCTTCTCCTGGCCGCCGGTCATGGACCTGCCCGGCTACCGCCCGGTGACCAAGCCGCACGCCAAGCAGATCCGCGAGGGCGCCAAGCTGATCACCCAGGCCAAGCGGCCCGTCCTCTACGTCGGCGGCGGTGTCATCAAGGCAGGCGCCACCGCCGAGCTGAAGGTCCTCGCAGAACTCACCGGAGCTCCCGTCACCACCACCCTGATGGGGCTCGGCGCGTTCCCCGACAGCCACCCGCTGCACGTGGGAATGCCGGGTATGCACGGTTCGGTCACCGCCGTCACCGCGCTCCAGAAGGCCGACCTGATCGTCGCCCTCGGTACCCGTTTCGACGACCGCGTCACCGGCAAGCTGGACAGCTTCGCCCCGCACGCCAAGATCGTCCACGCCGACATCGACCCGGCCGAGATCGGCAAGAACCGTGCCGCCGACGTGCCGATCGTCGGGGACGCCCGCGAGGTCATCGCCGACCTGATCCAGGCCGTCCAGAAGGAGCACAGCGAGGGCCACCAGGGCGACTACAGCGCCTGGTGGAAGGACCTGTCCCGGTGGCGCGAGACCTACCCGCTCGGCTACGACCTGCCGGCCGACGGCTCGCTCTCCCCGCAGCAGGTCATCGAGCGGATCGGGCAGCTCGCCCCCGAGAACACGATCTTCGCCGCGGGCGTCGGCCAGCACCAGATGTGGTCCGCGCACTTCATCCAGTACGAGAAGCCCGCGACCTGGCTGAACTCCGGCGGCGCAGGGACCATGGGCTACGCGGTCCCGGCCGCGATGGGCGCCAAGGCCGGTATGCCGGGCAACACGGTCTGGGCGATCGACGGCGACGGCTGCTTCCAGATGACCAACCAGGAGCTCACCACCTGCGCCCTGAACAACATCCCGATCAAGGTCGCCATCATCAACAACGGCGCCCTCGGGATGGTCCGCCAGTGGCAGACCCTCTTCTACAACCAGCGCTACTCCAACACCGTGCTGCACAGCGGTCCCGAGGACATCAATCCGGACGCGAAGGGCACGCGCGTGCCGGACTTCGTGAAGCTGTCCGAGGCGATGGGCTGCGTGGGCCTGCGCTGCGAGCGCCCGGAGGACCTGGACAAGGTCATCGCGGAGGCCAACTCCATCAACGACCGCCCCGTCGTGGTCGACTTCATCGTCCACGAGGACGCGATGGTGTGGCCGATGGTCGCCGCCGGCACCTCCAACGACGAGATCATGGCCGCCCGGGACGTCCGCCCCGACTTCGGCGACAACGAAGACGACTGAGCGAGACAGACGCAGAGAGAGACGTAAAAGATCATGTCCAAGCACACGCTCTCCGTCCTGGTGGAGAACAAGCCGGGCATCCTGGCCCGGATCGCGGCCCTCTTCTCGCGCCGTGGCTTCAACATCGACTCGCTCGCGGTCGGGGTGACCGAGCACGCCGACATCTCCCGCATCACGATCGTGGTGAGCGTCGACGCGCTGCCCCTGGAGCAGGTCACCAAGCAGCTCAACAAGCTCGTCGAGGTGCTGAAGATCGTCGAGCTGGAGCCGGCGCAGGCCGTTCACCGTGAACTCGTTCTGGTGAAGGTGCGCGCCGACAACGAGACGCGCTCCCAGATCGTCGAGATCGTCCAGCTGTTCCGCGCCAAGACCGTCGACGTCTCCCCGGAGGCCGTCACGATCGAGGCCACCGGCTCCAGCGACAAGCTGTCCGCGATGCTGAAGATGCTGGAGCCCTTCGGCATCAAGGAGCTGGTCCAGTCTGGCACCATCGCGATCGGCCGCGGCGCCCGCTCCATCACCGACCGCTCGCTGCGCGCCCTCGACCGCAGCGCGTGACATCGGGTACGGGCGGCCACCCGGCCGCCCGTATACCGAGACCCCGAGACTTCATCCCACCCCGCCGTCATACGGTGGGACGCAACACCTGCACCCAAGGAGAGAACCCAAAGTGGCCGAGCTGTTCTACGACGCCGACGCCGACCTGTCCATCATCCAGGGCCGCAAGGTCGCGGTCATCGGTTACGGCAGCCAGGGCCACGCCCACGCGCTGTCGCTCCGTGACTCGGGTGTCGACGTACGTGTCGGTCTGCACGAGGGCTCCAAGTCCAAGGCCAAGGCCGAGGAGCAGGGCCTGCGCGTGGTGACGCCGTCCGAGGCCGCCGCCGAGGCCGACGTCATCATGATCCTGGTCCCGGACCCGATCCAGGCCCAGGTCTACGAGGAGTCCATCAAGGACAACCTGAACGACGGCGACGCGCTGTTCTTCGGCCACGGCCTGAACATCCGCTTCGACTTCATCAAGCCGCCGGCCAATGTCGACGTCTGCATGGTCGCCCCCAAGGGCCCCGGTCACCTCGTGCGCCGCCAGTACGAGGAGGGCCGCGGTGTTCCGTGTATCGCGGCCGTCGAGCAGGACGCGTCGGGCAACGCCTTCGCGCTCGCGCTGTCGTACGCCAAGGGCATCGGCGGCACCCGCGCCGGCGTCATCAAGACGACCTTCACCGAGGAGACCGAGACCGACCTGTTCGGTGAGCAGGCCGTTCTCTGCGGTGGTACGGCCGCGCTGGTCAAGGCCGGTTTCGAGACGCTGACCGAGGCCGGCTACCAGCCGGAGATCGCGTACTTCGAGTGCCTGCACGAGCTGAAGCTCATCGTCGACCTCATGTACGAGGGCGGCCTGGAGAAGATGCGCTGGTCGATCTCCGAGACCGCCGAGTGGGGCGACTACGTCACCGGCCCGCGGATCATCACGGACGCCACCAAGGCCGAGATGAAGAAGGTCCTCGCCGAGATCCAGGACGGCACCTTCGCGCGCGAGTGGATGGCCGAGTACCACGGCGGTCTGAAGAAGTACAACGAGTACAAGCAGCAGGACTCCGAGCACCTGCTGGAGACCACGGGCAAGCAGCTCCGCAAGCTGATGTCGTGGGTCGACGAGGAGGCGTAAGCCTCTGCCGGCGGGGCCGGAGCGGTCAGCTCCGGTCCCGTTGTCCAACCTGGCGGATCACGTCCGGGTGATCCTTCCACGGAGGCGCGATACGCCCTCCACCGCGCCACTACACTGGCGCACAACATACGCGTCAGGCCCACAACGTCGTGCGTCTTCCACGCGGCTATGCGACACCGAGGAATTGTCCAGCACACCCCCACGCCGCCCGGCACGCACTCTCGCCGCACCGGCCAAAGGCCCTAGTAGCTCCGCTACGAGGACCTTCGTCCGGCACACCGAGAGCACGCACCGAACGACGCGGGAACGCACCGGGCAATTCCCCGGCGCCGCTCCCTCCACCGCCTGCGGCCGTCGGGACGGCCGTCCGCAATGGACTTGTGAGGACTCACGTGAGCTCGAAACCTGTCGTACTCATCGCTGAAGAGCTGTCGCCCGCGACCGTGGACGCGCTTGGTCCGGACTTCGAGATCCGGCACTGCAACGGAGCGGACCGAGCCGAACTGCTCCCGGCCATCGCCGACGTCGACGCGATCCTGATCCGCTCCGCCACCAAGGTGGACGCCGAGGCCATCGCCGCCGCGCACAAGCTGAAGGTCGTCGCACGAGCCGGCGTCGGCCTGGACAACGTCGACGTCTCCGCCGCCACCAAGGCCGGCGTGATGGTCGTCAACGCGCCCACCTCGAACATCGTGACCGCCGCCGAGCTCGCCTGCGGTCTCCTCGTCGCCACCGCCCGCCACATCCCGCAGGCCAACGCCGCGCTGAAGAACGGCGAGTGGAAGCGCAGCAAGTACACGGGTGTCGAGCTGGCCGAGAAGACCCTCGGTGTCGTCGGCCTCGGCCGCATCGGCGCGCTGGTCGCCCAGCGCATGTCCGGCTTCGGCATGAAGGTCGTCGCCTACGACCCCTACATCCAGCCCGCCCGCGCCGCCCAGATGGGCGTCAAGGTGCTGTCGCTGGACGAGCTGCTCGAGGTCTCCGACTTCATCACCGTCCACCTGCCCAAGACCCCCGAGACGGTCGGCCTCATCGGTGACGAGGCGCTGCGCAAGGTCAAGCCGAGCGTGCGGATCGTCAACGCGGCCCGTGGCGGAATCGTCGACGAGGAGGCGCTGTACTCCGCCCTCAAGGAGGGCCGGGTCGCCGGTGCCGGTCTCGACGTGTACGCGAAGGAGCCCTGCACGGACTCCCCGCTGTTCGAGTTCGACCAGGTCGTCGCCACCCCGCACCTCGGTGCCTCCACCGACGAGGCGCAGGAGAAGGCCGGTATCGCCGTGGCCCGCTCCGTGCGCCTCGCCCTCGCCGGTGAGCTGGTGCCGGACGCGGTCAACGTCCAGGGCGGTGTCATCGCCGAGGACGTCAAGCCGGGTCTGCCGCTCGCCGAGCGCCTCGGCCGCATCTTCACCGCGCTCGCGGGCGAGGTCGCGGTCCGCCTCGACGTCGAGGTGTACGGCGAGATCACCCAGCACGACGTGAAGGTGCTGGAGCTGTCTGCTCTGAAGGGCGTCTTCGAGGACGTCGTCGACGAGACGGTGTCGTACGTCAACGCCCCGCTGTTCGCGCAGGAGCGCGGTGTCGAGGTGCGGCTGACGACCAGCTCGGAGTCGGCCGACCACCGCAACGTCGTCACCGTGCGCGGCACGCTCGGCAGCGGCGAGGAGGTGTCGGTCTCCGGCACGCTCGCCGGTCCCAAGCACCTCCAGAAGATCGTCGCGGTCGGCGAGTACGACGTGGACCTCGCGCTCGCCGACCACATGGTGGTGCTGCGGTACGAGGACCGTCCCGGTGTCGTCGGTACGGTCGGGCGGATCTTCGGCGAGGCGGGGATCAACATCGCCGGCATGCAGGTCTCGCGGGCGGTCGCCGGTGGCGAGGCGCTGGCGGTGCTGACGGTGGACGACACGGTGCCCGCCGGGGTGCTGACCGAGGTCGCCGAGGAGATCGGGGCGACGTCCGCGCGTGCGGTGAACCTGGTCTGACATCTGTTTCACACGCCGGACGGGCTGAGGGAACTCGGCTCGTCCGGCGTTTTGCTGTGCACCGGAATCCGTCGCAGCGTCATCGCCGCCAGTCCCGCCGCCCCCACCAGCAGGACCGCGCCCGCGATCGCCGCCCCCTGCATCCCGTGGGTGAAGGCCTCCCTCGCCGCCGTCGCCAGACCCGGGACCCGGTCCGCGACGGACAGCGCCCCGCCCAGCGTCTCGCGGGCCGTGTCCGGGGCCGAGGCCGGAATGTCGTGGCGGTAGATCGCCGTACCGATCGAGCCGAGGACCGCCATCCCGAGGGCGCCGCCGAACTCGCCGGCGGTCTCCATCAGGGAGGATGCCGAGCCCGCCCGTTCCACCGGGGCGCTGCTCAGGGCGAGGTCCGTGATCTGCGAGATGACCACGACGATCCCGCAGGCCAGGACACCGCAGGCGACCAGGACCAGCCAGAGGGAGTCGGTGCCCACGAAGGCCAGCAGTGCGTAGCCGAGCGCGCCGATCAGGAAGCCGGCGGTGACGACGTAGGCCCGGTTGACGCCCTTCTGGACGAGCGCGGTCGCCGTCGGGGCCGCAGCGCCGATCGGTACCGAGGGCAGCAGGGCCCACAGGGCCGCGTCCAGGGCGCTCTTGCCGAGCACCGACTGGAGGTACTGCGTGGTGAAGTACGCCGAGCCCATCATGGCGAACGAGCCGATCAGGTTGAGCACGACGGAGGGCGCGAAGCCGTGGCCGCGGAACAGTGCCGGGTCGATCATCGGTGAGGCCGTGGTGCGCTGGCGGTGCACGAAGAGGGTCGCGAAGAGCAGGCCGACGGTGATCGAGACGACGTATCCGACGTGCCAGCCCTCGGAGGGGATCTCCTTGAGGCCGTAGACGACGGGCAGGACGGCGGCCATGGACAGCGGGACGCTCCACCAGTCGAAGCGGCCGGGTGCGGGGTCCTTGGACTCGGGCAGCAGGATCGGGCCGAGGACCAGCAGCAGGGCCATCGCGGGCAGGTTGACCAGGAAGACCGAGCCCCACCAGAAGTACTGGACCAGCAGTCCGCTCATCACCGAGCCGAGCGCGATGCCCGCGGTCATCACTCCGGACCACAGGCCGATCGCCTTCGCGCGCTGTCCCGGGTCGGTGAACATCGTGCGGATCAGGGCCATCGTCGAGGGCATCAGGGTCGCGCCGCCGATGCCGAGGACCGCGCGGGCGGCGATCAGCATCTCGGCGCTGTGCGCGTACGCGGCCGCCAGGGAGGCCGCGCTGAAGGCGAACGCGCCGATCAGCAGCAGCTTGCGGCGGCCGATGCGGTCGCCCAGGGAGCCCATGGTCATCAGCAGGCCGGCCAGGACGAACGCGTAGATGTCGAAGATCCACAGTTGCTGGGTGCCGCTGGGCTCCAGGTCGGCGCTGATCGCGGGGACGGCGAAGTAGAGGACGGAGACGTCCATCGAGACCAGGAGCAGCGGCAGCATCAGGACGACGAGTGCGGTCCATTCGCGGCGTCCGGCCAGAGGGCCGGTGGGAGTCGGGTTCGTCATGCCGAGGACTATACGAGCGTCTTAAACGCTTGTCTATGACACTTGTATAAATCGCTTGTCTAGATAGGGTGGGCGCATGGGACACCGTGAGGATCTGCTCGAAGGCGCGAAGCGCTGTCTGCTGGAGAAGGGGTTCCTGCGGACGACCGCGCGGGACATCGTCAAGGAGTCAGGGACGAACCTGGCGTCCATCGGCTACCACTACGGCTCGAAGGACGCGCTTCTGGTGCAGGCCTACGTCTCGCTCGTCGAGGCGACCGGTGACCGCTTCGACCCCAGCCGGGCAGGGCGGGAGGCCATGGCCACGGCCCCCGGATCGCTGGAGCGCTTCCAGGAGGTGTGGACCCACATCGTCGAGGCGGTCGGCGAGTCCCGGGCGATCTGGATGCTGAGCTTCGAACTGATCATCCAGGGCGACCGGATGCCGGAGGTGCGCCGGATGCTCGTCGAGGCGGAGGAACAGGGCCGCTCGGGTCTGCTCCCGCTCTTCAATGGCGTACCGGAGGAACAGCAGGGCAAGGACGCCGTCGACACCGAGGGCCGCTTCTACCAGACCCTCCTCCAGGGGCTCATGGTCCAGTGGCTCTTCAACCCGGAGACGGCAACGAACGCCACCCAGCTCACGGAGGGCCTGCGCCGGGTGATCGAGGGCACGACGAGGAGCTGACACCGGCGGTCGCGGTCGGCGCGCCGACGCCCTCGTGCCGGCTCAGGTGCCGGTCGCTCTCCGGATGGCGGACGCGGTGTCCGGTGCGGTGAAGGTGGGCCGACAGCGGGTCTCCGTCCAGGGCCGGCCGCCCGAGACCCATGCGCTGCGGGCCCCGACGCCCCGCGCCCCTCCGACATCGGCGAGGGCGGAGTCGCCGATCATCCAGGAGCCGTCGAGCGGGGCTCCGGCGAGGGCCGCCGCCAGGTGGAAGATCTCCGGCTCGGGCTTGCGGTGGCCGGCATCCTCGGAGATCACCCAGCCGTGGACGAGCCGGTCGAGACCCGTGTTGCGGATCTTCGCCTCCTGCTGGACGGTCCGCCCGTTGGTCACGATCACGCAGGACCAGCCGGCGGCGAGTACCTCGACGAGCGCCTCGCGAACCGGGTCCTCGAGCGTGGTCCGGTCGGCCGCGCCCCGGTCGAGGAAGTCCCGGGAGTCGAGGCCGCCGTACCGTGCGGACAGCGCGCTCGCGACCTCGGGCCGCGGGGTGAGACCGCTGCCGTCGAGAGCCGTGATCCAGTCCAAGTCCGCTTCGGGGAGGTCGTGTTCGGCGAGGAACGCGGTCGCGGCCGCGCGGAAGGCGGCGTCCCGGTCGACGAGGGTGTTGTCGAGGTCGATCATCAGCAGGGGCACATCGGTCTCCCGTCCGTTCCCGTCGACAGGACTCCGGCCGGGTCTAGAGTCTCGCCGCCTTGAGGGCCATGTGCAGGAGCAGGCGGTGTTCGCCGTCGTCCAGGTCCAGGCCGGTGAGCTGTTCCACGCGGGAGAGGCGGTAGTAGAGGGTCTGGCGGTGGATGCCCAGCTCGGACGCGGTGCGGGCGGCCTGGCCCGCGCAGTCGAGGTAGATCTCGGCCGTGCGGGCGAGTTCGCGGTGGGCGGGGGAGAGGAGGGGGCGTACGGCGGGGTCCTGGGCCGTCTCCGGGGGCAGGGACGTGAGGAGACGGTACGGGCCGATCCGCGACCACTCCGCCACCGGTCCGAACCCCGGCTCCGCCAGCGCGGCCCGGGCCGCGGCCGACGCCTCCTGCCAGGCGGCGGCGAGCTCGGCGAGGGCCACACGGGGGGAGGCGATGCCGGCGGCGACGGTGAGGGGGGCGGCCGCCGTGGCCGGGGTGCCGCGCGTGCCAGGGGTGCGGGGCGTGCCTGGGGTGCCGGGCGTACCTGGAGTGCCGGGCGTGCCTGGGGTGCCTTGCGTGACCGGGGTGCCGGGCGTGCCTGTGGTGCCTTGCGTGCCTCGGATGCCGTGTGTGCCCGAGGTGCCTTGCGTGCCTGGAGTGCCGTGCGTGCCCGAGGTGCGATGCGTGACCGGGGTGCCCTGCGTGCCCGGGGTGCCCTGCGTGCCTGTGGTGCCGTGTGTGCCTGAAGTGCCCTGCGTGCCTGGGTGTGCGCCCGGAGTGCCGTGCGTGCCCAGGGTGCGTTGCGTGCCCGTGTCGGCCCCGCCTCCCTCCACCCCCCGTGCCCGCTCCAGCAGTCGGGTCGCCGCCGAGGTCGCCGGGGTCAGGGTGTCCGTCGCGCGCAGGCGGATCAGGGCCGCGAGCCACTGGGCCGTGGGACCCCACGGAACCGTGCAGAGGGCCGTCGCGTGCGGGACCGTACGGGCGGACGGGGCGTCGTCCGGGTCGGCGGACGGCCAGGGCGCGACGCACACGACGGCGTACGGGCCGTCGCCCCGGGGACCCAGTGCGGTGCGCAGGGCGGCCACCGCCATGTCGGCCTGCCAGCCGCGCTCGGCGGTCAGCACGGCCCGCAGCTCCCGGCTGAGGTCGGCCCCGTGCTGCGCCTCGTCCGCGAGCAGAGCCCCGATCCGGGCCGCCACCCGCATGGCCGCGTCCAGCTGCGGGTCGGTCGGGCCGGGGGTACCGGGTTCGGAGTCCAGGAGCCAGACGTAACCGAGGACGACCCCCCGGTGCCGTACCGGAAGGCAGATCCGGCCGCGGTACACGCCCGCCTCCGGAGTCGGCGGGATCCGGACCGGGGCGGTCGCCCGCGTGATGCCGAAGCCCTCGAACCACGTCCGGACCGCGGCCGTGGAACGGCGGGTCAGGATCGAGCGGGTGCGGACCGGGTCCAGCGCCGACGGATCGAGCTCGCCCTCGCTGTCGTACGCACCGAAGGCGATCAGCTCGAAGTCCCGGTTCTCCAGCGTCGCCGGAACGCCCAGGAGCTCCGAGATCTCGTCGACCAGTTCCTGGTAGTCGCCTCGGGAATCCGTCGTCATCCGGGCATTCTCCCCCACGGAACCGGCCGCTTCATACATCTGTCTGAGATCGGTGGCACGGATGCGTGACAGCTGTCGATGGCCGACGATCGGAGGGATCCTTAGGTTTCACGGTGGTTCTATCTGCTGGTTTGTGGAGGTGCCCCGTGCTGGGTCCCGTGATTCTTGCCGCGTCGCGCAGCGACCGGATGCGACGCCTGATCTCGGCGGCCCCGGTGACCAAGCAGGTCGTCGACCGCTTCATCCCGGGTGAGAGCGTCGACGACGTGGTGCCGATCATCGAGGAGCTCACCGGCCGCGGCCTGGAGCTGACGATGGACGTCGTCGGCGAGGACATCACCACCCCCGAGCAGGCGGGCGCGGCCCGGGACGCCTACCTCGCGCTGGTCGACCGGCTGCGCGACCTCGGGCTCGGCGAGCGGGTGGAGATGTCCGTCAAGCTGTCGATGTTCGGCCAGGCCCTCGAAGGCGGCCACGAGCTGGCGCTCGCCAACGTCCGGCCGGTCGTCGAGGCCGCCGCCGCGATCGGTACGACGGTCACGCTCGACGCCGAGGACCACACCACCCTCGACTCGATGTTCGCCATCCACGAGGAACTGCGGAAGGACTTCCCGCAGACCGGCTGTGTCATCCAGGCCTACCTCTTCCGCACCGAGGCCGACGCCCGCCGTCTCGCCGCCGCCGGCAGCCGGGTGCGGCTGGTGAAGGGTGCCTACAAGGAGCCCGCCGAGGTCGCCTACCAGCAGAAGCACGAGATCGACAAGGCGTACGTCCGGGTCCTGCGCATCCTCATGGAGGGCGAGGGCTACCCGATGGTCGGCTCCCACGACCCGCGCCTGATCTCCATCGCCCAGGAACTCGCCCGCCAGACCGGCCGCAAGCCGGACGAGTACGAGTTCCAGATGCTGTACGGGATCAGGAGCGACGAGCACCTGCGGCTCGCCGCCGAAGGTCACCGCATGCGCGTCTACACGGCCTACGGCACGGACTGGTACGGCTACTTCATGAGGCGGCTCGCGGAGAAGCCGGCGAACCTGCGCTTCTTCGTCCGCAGCATGGTCTCGCGAGGCTGACAGGCCTCGTCCCCCGCAGCTTGGTCAGCAAGGGCTGATCCCGAACACCCGCTCAAGCACAAGGAGTTACGGAACCCATGGACGCTGTGACCCAGGTCCCCACCCCCGTCAACGAGCCGGTGCACGGCTATGCCCCCGGTTCGCCCGAGCGGGCCCGGCTGGAGGCCAAGCTCAGGGAACTGGCCGAGAACCCGGTCGACCTGCCGATGACCATCGGCGGCGAGAAGCGGATGGGCGGCGGTGAGCGCTTCGACGTCGTGCAGCCGCACAACCACAAGGCCCGCCTCGGCACCTACGCCAACGCCACCCAGCAGGACGCTCAGGACGCCATCGACGCGGCCCTGGCCGCCGCGCCCGCCTGGCGCGCGATGTCCTTCGACGACCGCGCCGCGATCATCCTGCGCGCGGCCGAACTCCTCGCCGGCCCCTGGCGCGAGACCCTGGCTGCCTCCACCATGCTCGGCCAGTCCAAGACCGCCCAGCAGGCCGAGATCGACACGCCCTGCGAGCTGGTCGACTTCTGGCGCTTCAACGTCAAGTACGCCCGTGACCTGCTCGCCGAGCAGCCCCCGGCCAACGCCCCCGGTGTCTGGAACCGCCTCGACCACCGCCCGCTCGAAGGCTTCGTCTACGCGATCACGCCGTTCAACTTCACGGCGATCGCGGGCAACCTGCCCACCGCGCCCGCGCTCATGGGCAACGTGGTGGTCTGGAAGCCGTCCCCCACGCAGACCCACGCCGCCGTGCTGCTGATGCAGCTCCTGGAGGAGGCGGGCCTGCCCAAGGGCGTCATCAACCTCGTCACCGGCGACGGCATCGAGGTCTCCAAGGTCGCCCTGGAGCACCGGGACCTCGCCGGCATCCACTTCACCGGCTCCACCAAGACCTTCCAGTACCTGTGGAAGACGGTCGGCAACAACATCGAGAAGTACCGCTCCTACCCGCGCCTGGTCGGTGAGACCGGCGGCAAGGACTTCGTCGTCGCCCACCCGAGCGCCGACCGCGCGATCCTGAAGACGGCGCTCACCCGCGGTGCCTTCGAGTACCAGGGCCAGAAGTGCAGCGCCACCTCCCGGGCCTACATCCCGGCGTCGATCTGGAACAGCGGTTTCCGCGAGGAGTTTGCCGCCGAGGTCGACGGCATCACCATGGGTGACGTCACCGACCTCTCCAACTTCATCGGCGCCGTCATCGACGAGCGTGCCTTCGCCAAGAACAAGGCCGCGATCGACCGCGCCCAGGCGGACCCGACCTGCACGATCGTGGCGGGCGGTTCCTACGACGACTCGGTGGGCTGGTTCGTCCGTCCGACCGTCGTGGAGTGCACCGACCCGGAGAACGAGGTCTTCACCACCGAGTACTTCGGTCCCTTCCTCGCGGTGCACGTCTACGAGGACGAGCGGTACGAGGAGATGCTGACCCAGATGGAGTCGGCGTCCGACTACGCCCTGACCGGCTCGGTCATCGCGGGGGACCGCGCGGCCGCCGCGTACACGATGGAGAAGCTGCGGTACGCGGCCGGCAACTTCTACATCAACGACAAGTCGACCGGCGCCGTCGTCGGCCAGCAGCCCTTCGGCGGCGGCCGTGCCTCCGGCACCAACGACAAGGCCGGCGCGCCGCAGAACCTCCAGCGCTGGACGCTGACCCGCGCCATCAAGGAGACGCTGGTCCCGCCGACCGAGTACGGCTACCCGCACATGGGCTGACGTCCCGTCAGTCACCCTGAGGGGCCGGGCTGTTGCCCGGCCCCTTCGTGTGTGCACAATGCGGGCATGACCGTGATCACCGAGGACGGCGTACGACTGTGGGCAGCCCGCTCGGGTGTCCCCGGCTCAACCGACCCGCTGGTGCTGTGCCATGGCGGACCAGGGCTGTGGGACATGTTCGAGGACGTGGCCGCGATGTTCGAGGACCGGACCACGGTGATCCGCTGGGACCAGCGCGGCTGCGGCCGCTCCGAGCGGTGCGACGGCCCCTGGACCACCGAGCGGTTCGTCGCCGACCTGGACGCCGTACGCCGGCACTTCGGCCTGGACCGGACGGCCCTGCTCGGCCACTCCTGGGGCGCGCAGCTGGCGTTGAGCTACACCCTGGCCCACCCGGAGAGGGTGAGCACGCTGGTCTACGTGAGCGGGAACGGGATCGGCCCGGTGTCCGACTGGCACGCCGCCTACAAGGCGAACCTCGCGTCCCGCCTGGACGGGCAGGAGCCCCCTGAGGGCGAGCGCGAGCAGGTGGTCCTCCAGTGGTCGGCCGACTTCGCGGACCGTGAGCGGGCCCTGGAGCGGGCCCGGCGGATGGCCGACCCCTGGTTCGAGATCAACTACGCGTGCAACAGCGCCCTGACCACCGAGAGCAGGCGGGCCTGGGGCACCCCTGAACTCCGGGCGGCCTGCCGGGACCTGGACGTGCCCGTCCTGATCGTCGACGGCGCCGAGGACATCCGTCCGCGCTCGGCGGTGGACTCCCTCGCGGAGGCGCTGCCGCGCGTACGGCGGACGGTGCTGCCGGGCACCGGGCATGTGCCGTGGGCGGAGTCCCCGGACGCCTTCCGGGAGGCCGTGACGGGGGCGTTGACGGCAGGGCCCTGAAGGGGCGCCGCCCCGGGATCTTCCTTCGGCGAAAGCGCAGGTCAGCGCGGGGTGATCCACTTCACCGTCTCAGATAGTAGGAAGTCCGAGTAATTGTGGAGACAGACAGGCCCGCCTCCCTTAGCTTTGTAGGAGCCGAACGTCTCGCTCGATCAAGCGAATGGCGGTCGTGAGCCGGGCCCGATGCAGGCAACCCCTGCGGCCAGTGCTCCCCGCCCCTTCCGGCGTCTCGTAATCCCCTTCCCAGGTACTTCGAAGGAGTCGATTTCTCATGGCCGAGACGACCGCCCGCCGTCGAGTCCGTCACATCTCCCGTACGAGCGATTCCGACCGCAAGAACGCCGCCGCGGCGCTCCAGCGCGCCCTCGACCGCCGGGACAACGGCGGCTCGACCGGCCACTGACACCTGTAGCCGGCGCCGCAGCGCCGGCGCCGGCTAGGACCGACCCAAGCCGGGAGCCGCACCCGCACGAGGTGTGGCGCGGGCCGTGCTCACGCCCCGCGCCGCACCTCGGAAATGGTCCACGCGCAAGGCCGTGCTCACGCCCCGCGCCGCACCTCGGAAATGGTCCACGCGCAAGGCCGTGCTCACGCCCCGCGCCGCACCTCGAAGTGGTCCACCCGCTTGCCGTCCTGCGCGAGCGCCGACACCGTCAGGCTCGGCCGCGCCCCGCTGCGCGCCTCCACGGAGAGCAGCGAGAACCCCCGGTAGCGCACCCGCGACCACTCCACGGTCTCCTTGTGGGCCTGCCTCGACCTGGTCCAGTGGAAGGTCTCCACCGACTCGTGGTCGTGCACCCGCCCCTCGTAGCTCTCCTGCACGCCCGGAGGGAAGCCGTACAGATCCCGGCCGCCGCCGCCCGCGGTCACGTGGACGATGCCGTCCCGCGTCGGGTCCGTGGCCCCGCCGACCGGCACCTTGCGGCCGACCTCCCCGCCGCGGATGGCGTCGGTCCGCTCGTACACATGGTTGTGCCCGTTGATCACCAGATCGACCTGGTGCTTCTCGAACAGCGGCAGCCACAGCGCCCGTACCCCGCCGTCGGAGGCGTGCGAGGACGTCGAGTACGCGCAGTGGTGGAAGAAGACGACCACGAAGTCGATCCCCTTGGCCGCCCGCAGCTCACCGAGCCGCCGGTCCAGCCAGGCCGTCTGCTTCCCGTCCGTGTGACCGAGGTTGGCCTGGATCTCGTACGACACGTCGTTCGCGTCCAGTGCCACGAAGCCGACGTTGCCGTACGCGAAGGAGTAGACGCCCGGCGCCGAGCGCGGGTCGAAGCCGCTGTCCGGGAGGGTCCAGCGGGCGAGCTGGCCGCCGTAGCCGTCGGGCGAGTACCAGGCCTCCATGTCGTGGTTGCCGGTCGTCACCATCCACGGCACGCTCCGCGCGACCCCCTCGTTCTGCTTGAGGAACAGGTCCCAGAACCCGGGGTCGTAGCCGTCCGAGGTGAGGCCCTGGCCGTTGGCGTCGGCGTAGCAGAGGTCGCCGGCGTGGAGGTGGAAGGCGGGCTTCCGGCGCAGCAGCAGGTTGTCGTTGGCGGCCGCGGCCGTGCCGACGCCCTGGTCGCCGAAGGCCGTGAACACGAAGCTCTCCGGGCTCGTCGGGGCCGTACGGAAGCTGCTGAGGGTGGCGCGGTGTCCGGCGTCCGCCGGGTCGAAGCCCTCGTGGCCGACGCCGTAGTAGTACGTGGTGCCGGGGCGCAGTCCGTCCAGGGCCGCGTGCAGGTAGTACTGGTCGAGGGCGAGACGGACGCCGCTCTGCCCCGGGGTGTGCAGGTCGCGCAGCTCGGCCTCGATCTTCCGGCTCAGGTCGTCGGGGCGCAGGCCGATGCGGACGTACGGCTTGCGGACCGCGAGCGGGACCTGCCACGAGACCCGCATCTGTGTCCTCGGATCGGCGCCGAAGGCGAGGTGGCGGCCGAAGGGGGTGATGGCGGAACCGTGCACCGAGGGGGTGGCTCTGCCCGCGGCGGCCGTTCCCCTGGTGGCCTTCCCCTCGGCGGAACAGCCGGTCAGCAGGCCGCCCGCCACCGCGCCCGCGGTGACCAGCGTGCGCCGCCGGGTCAGCTTCGTCCGCAGGTACTCGTGCTGCTCGGCCATGCTCATCCGGCGCGCGAGCTGGGGCGGAATGCCGAAGTCGGGAAGGTCCATGGCGGTGAAGTTCCCAGCCGAGCCCAACGGCCCTCACACCTAGGGGTGAACGCCAGGAGAAGGGCTGACGCCCGGCCTTCCTGCACTGTCCGTATCGCGGACAGGCCGTGTCATCCCATGGGACGAGGAGTAGGGTTCCCGCATGTCTCGCAGCATCAATCTCGCAGTGATTCCCGGTGACGGCATCGGCCAGGAGGTCGTGGCCGAAGGTCTGAAGGTCCTCTCCGCCGTCCTTCCGCAGGATGTGAAGCTGGAGACCAAGGACTTCGACTTCGGCGCCCAGCGCTACCACGCCACCGGTGAGACCCTCACCGACGCCGACCTCGACGCGCTGAAGAAGCACGACGCGATCCTGCTCGGCGCCATCGGCGACCCGTCCGTCCCCTCCGGTGTGCTGGAGCGCGGCTTCCTGCTCAAGCTCCGCTTCGCCTTCGACCACCACGTGAACCTGCGTCCGTCGAAGCTGCTCCCGGGTGTCGACACGCCCCTCAAGGGCGAGCCGGCCATCGACTTCGTCGTCGTCCGCGAGGGCACCGAGGGCCCCTACACCGGCAACGGCGGCACCATCCGCAAGGGCACCGAGCACGAGGTCGCCACCGAGGTCTCCGTGAACACGGCCTTCGGTGTCGAGCGGGTGGTCCGGGACGCCTTCGCCCGCGCCCAGGCCCGTCCGCGCAAGAAGATCACGCTGGTCCACAAGAACAACGTGCTGACCTTCGCCGGACACCTGTGGACGAACGTCTTCAACAAGGTGGCCGAGGAGTTCCCCGAGGTCACCACCGACTACATCCACGTCGACGCGGCGACCATCTACCTGGTCACCGACCCCGGGCGCTTCGACGTGATCGTCACCGACAACCTCTTCGGCGACATCATCACCGACCTCGCCGCGGCCGTCTCCGGCGGCATCGGCGTCGCCGCCTCCGGGAACATCAACCCGAGCGGCGAGTTCCCGTCCATGTTCGAGCCCGTGCACGGCTCGGCCCCGGACATCGCGGGCCAGGGCAAGGCCGACCCCACCGCCACCGTCCTGTCCGTCGCCCTGCTCCTGCGCCACCTCGGCTTCGAGGCCGAGGCCGCCCGGATCGACGAGGCGGTCTCCGCCGACCTCGCCGAGCGCTCCGGCAAGCCGGCCCGCTCCACGTCGGAGATCGGTGACGCGCTGGCCGTACGAGTAGCCGGCTGACCGGGCGGACCACTCGAAACCATTCGAAGCCGCCGGGTCACCCGCACCCGGCGGCTTTCGCATGTCCCCCGCCGGGTGCCACCATCATCCCCCGGGTCGCATTTCACGCCGTTTCTTCCCTGGCTCCCCGCTTGCGATAATCGAACGAGGAGCCGCGGAATGAGGGAATGCTCGGACGTCCTAGCACTGGTCACTGACAGTAAAAGGGCGTGAGCGCGGCCCGTCACTACCCAACCGGTGAAGGACAACCACTCATGACGACGCCCACGATCGAGCTCAAGCCCTCGGCCTCGCCACTTTCCGACGCGGAGCGCGAGGCGATCCTGGCCAACCCCGGGTTCGGCCGCCACTTCACCGACCACATGGTGACGATCAAGTGGACCGAGGGCCGTGGCTGGCACGACGCCCAGCTCGTCCCGTACGCGCCGATCTCCCTCGACCCGGCCACCATGGTCCTGCACTACGCGCAGGAGATCTTCGAGGGGCTCAAGGCCTACCGCCAGCCCGACGGGACCGTCGCCACCTTCCGGCCGGAGAAGAACGCCGAGCGCTTCCAGCGGTCCGCGCACCGGCTCGGCATGCCGGAGCTGCCCGTCGAGACCTTCATCGAGGCCTGTGACGTGCTGGTCCAGCAGGACGAGGCCTGGGTCCCGGCGCACGGCGGCGAGGAGTCCCTCTACCTGCGCCCCTTCATGATCGCCACCGAGGTCGGCCTGGGCGTCAAGCCGGCCAACGAGTACCTCTTCCTGGTCATCGCCTCGCCGGCCGGCGCCTACTTCCCCGGCGGCGTCAAGCCGGTCTCGATCTGGCTCTCCGAGGACCGCGTCCGCGCCGTCCCGGGCGGCATGGGCGACGCCAAGACCGGCGGCAACTACGCCGCGTCCCTCCTCGCCCAGGCCGAGGCCGCCACCAAGGGCTGCGACCAGGTCTGCTACCTGGACGCGGTCGAGCACACCTGGGTCGAGGAGCTCGGCGGCATGAACCTGTACTTCGTGTACGGGGACCGGATCGTCACCCCCACCCTCACCGGCTCGATCCTGGAGGGCGTCACCCGTGACTCCCTGCTGGCCGTCGCCCGCGACCTCGGCTACACCTCCGAGGAGGGCCGGGTCTCCGTCGACCAGTGGCAGCGCGACTCCGAGAACGGCACCCTGACCGAGGTCTTCGCCTGCGGTACGGCGGCTGTGATCACCCCGGTCGGCACGGTCAAGCGCGCGAGCGCCGAGTGGCAGCAGTCCGGCGGTGAGCCCGGCGAGGTCACCCTGCGGCTGCGCCGGGCCCTGCTGGACATCCAGCGCGGCACGGCCGAGGACAAGCACGGCTGGATGCACAAGCTGGGCTGAGCCCCGAGCGCGGTTGAGCCCTGAGCTGGGCTGAGTGCACCCCGCGCTCCCATCCTGGCCGGCCCCGGTTTCCGTCACGACGGAAGCCGGGGCCGTTGCCATGTCCGGGGCCGTTGCGATGTCCGGGGCCCTGTCGGTTAGAGTGGCGCTCTAAAAGTTAGAGCAGCGTTCTAAGTGAAGGGGACGACATGCGGCTGACTCCCACCGAGCGCGACCGGCTGCTGCTGTTCGGGGCCGCCGAGCTGGCCAGGGCGCGCCGGTCCCGTGGACTGCGGCTGAACGTCCCGGAGGCGACCGCGCTCATCGCGGACACCGTGTGCGAGGCCGCCCGGGACGGGGTGCGGCTGGCCGAGGCCGTCGAGCGGGCGCGGTCGGTGCTCGGGCCGGACGACGTGCTGCCCGGCGTCGCCGACGTCGTCACCGAGGTGCATGTCGAGGCGGTCTTCGAGGACGGCTCACGGCTCGCGGTCGTGAGCGATCCGATCCGCGGGGGCCTGGGCGACGCGGCCCCGGGCGCGCTGCTGCCGGGTCCGGCGCACGCCGAACCGGAGGCGGTCGTACGGCTGACCGTCACCAACACGGCCAGCGTGCCCGTCTCCGTCACCTCCCACTTCCACTTCTTCGAGGCCAACCCGCGGCTCGACTTCCCCCGGGCCGCGGCCTACGGGATGCGGCTCGCCGTCCCCGCCGGGTCCTCCGTGCGCTTCGGGCCGGGCGAGAGCGTGCGGGTCGGCCTGCTGCCCATCGGCGGCGAGCGCGTCGCCATCGGCTTCGCGGGCCTCGTGGACGGCCCGCTGGACGCGCCGGGAGCGCGGGAAGAGGCCCTGCGGAGGGCTGCGGCCTGCGGATACCTGGGCGTGCGTGACGAGGAGGTCCCGCGATGAACGGCGCCGCCGTCGTACACCCGTCCCCGCCGCCGCTTCCAGCTGACGGTGAACTCCCCGACCTGGCTGCCCGCTCCGAGGAGGTCGTCCGATGAGCCGTCCCGGTGGGCATCCCGCCGAAGCCAGGCGGCTCACGCCCCGCGAGTACGCCGCCACCCACGGCCCACGTGCCGGAGACCGGGTGCGCCTCGGGGACTCCGGGCTGGTGATCCGGGTCGAGGAGGACTCGCAGCGGTACGGCGACGAGTTCCTCGCCGGGTTCGGCAAGACCGCGCGGGACGGGCTGCACCTCAAGGCCGCCGCCGTACGGGAGACCTGTGACGTCGTGGTCAGCAACGTCGTCGTGATCGACGCCGTGCTGGGCATCCGCAAGGTCTCCATCGGGATCAGGGAAGGGCGGATCTGCGCGATCGGGCGGGCCGGCAACCCCGACACCCTCGACGGCGTGGACGTGGTCGTCGGCACCGGCACGTCCATCGTGTCCGGTGAGGGGCTCATCGCCACCGCCGGAGCCGTCGACACCCATGTCCACCTGCTGTCGCCGCGGATCATGGAGGCCTCGCTGGCGTCCGGGGTGACCACGATCATCGGGCAGGAGTTCGGGCCCGTGTGGGGCGTCGGGGTCAACTCGCCCTGGGCCCTCAAGCACGCCTTCGGCGCCTTCGACGCCTGGCCGGTCAACATCGGCTTCCTGGGCCGGGGTTCGTCCTCCGACCCGGCCCCCCTGGTCGAGGCCCTCGCCGAGGGCGGCGCCTCCGGCTTCAAGGTGCACGAGGACATGGGCGCCCACACCCGCGCCCTGGACACCGCCCTGCGGGTCGCCGAGGAGCACGACGTCCAAGTCGCCCTGCACAGCGACGGGTTGAACGAGTGCCTGTCCGTCGAGGACACCCTGAGAGTGCTGGAGGGCCGGACCATCCACGCCTTCCACATCGAGGGCTGCGGCGGCGGCCATGTGCCGAACGTGCTGAAGATGGCCGGCGTCCCGAACGTCATCGGCTCCTCCACCAACCCGACCCTGCCCTTCGGCCGGGACGCCGTCGCCGAGCACTACGGCATGATCGTCTCCGTCCACGGCCTCAAGCCCGACCTCCCCGGCGACGCCGCCCTGGCCCGCGACCGCATCCGCGCCGGGACCATGGGCGCCGAGGACGTGCTGCACGACCTGGGCGCGATCGGCATCACCTCGTCGGACGCGCAGGGCATGGGGCGCGCGGGGGAGACGGTCCGCCGTACCTTCGCCATGGCCGGGAAGATGAAGGCCGAGTCCGGCGCCCCGGACGACGGCCACGACAACGAGCGGGTCCTGCGCTACATCGCCAAGCTGACCGTCAACCCGGCCATCGCGCACGGCCTTTCGCACGAGGTCGGCTCGATCGAGGTCGGCAAGCTCGCCGACATCGTGCTGTGGCGGCCGGAGTACTTCGGTGCCAAGCCGCAACTGGTCCTGAAGTCCGGCTTCCCGGCCTACGGCGTGGTCGGCGACCCCGGCGCGGCCACCGACACCTGTGAACCCCTGGTGCTGGGACCGCAGTTCGGGGCGCACGGCGCCACCCCCGCCGAGATCTCCGTCGCCTTCGTCGCGCAGGCCGCCCTGGACCAGGGCCACGACCTGATGCCGACCCGCAGGAGAAGGGTCGCCGTCCGCGGCACCCGTGGCATCGGACCGGCCGACCTGCGCCTCAACTCCCGTACCGGAGCGGTGGACGTGGACCAGCGCACCGGCCTGGTGACGCTGGACGGCGAGCCGCTGCACTCCGAGCCGGCCGACTCCGTCTCCCTCAACCGCCTGTACTTCCTCTAGGACCCGTGGACCTGTCATGACCTACCGCATGCCGCCCGAGTGGGCCCCGCACGAGCGCACCTGGATGGCCTGGCCCGGCCCCAACCCCACCTTCACCGACGACGAGGAGCTGGCCGGGGCCCGCGCCGCCTGGGCCTGCGTCGCCCGCGCGGTGCGCCGCTTCGAGCCGGTGACGATGGTGCACGGCCCGGGACACGGCGACTCCGCCCGCGAACTGCTCGGCCCGGACGTCGAGTTGGTGGAGCGCGAGCTGGACGACGCGTGGATGCGGGACATCGGCCCGACCTTCGTCCATGACGAGAAGGGCCGACTCGCCGCCGTGGACTGGGTGTTCAACGGCTGGGGCGGCCAGGACTGGGCCCGCTGGGAGCACGACGCGAAGATCGCCCGTCAGGTGGCGGACCTCGCCGGGGTACCGGTGCTCGGCAGCCCGCTGGTCAACGAGGGCGGCGCGATCCACGTCGACGGCGAGGGCACCGTCCTGCTCACCGACACCGTCCAGCTCGGTGCCGGCCGCAACCCCGGCTGGACCCGGGAGCAGGTCGAGGCGGAGATCCACGCCAAGCTCGGCACCACCAAGGCGATCTGGCTCCCGCGCGGCCTCGCCGGCGACTACGGCAGGTACGGCACCCAGGGACACGTCGACATCGTGGCCGCCTTCGCCCGCCCGGGCGTGGTCGTGGCCCACCACCAGCCCGATCCGGCGCACCCGGACCACGAGGTGACCAGGGAGATCGTGGGCCTGTTGAAGTCGGCGACCGACGCCCGGGGCCGCCGCCTGGAGGTCGTCGAGGTGCCCGCGCCGACCGTCCTGGAGGCCGACGGCCACTGGGTCGACTACTCCTACATCAACCACTACCTCTGCAACGGCGGCGTCGTGCTCTGCGGCTTCGACGACCCGCGCGACGAGCAGGCGGCCGGGATCTTCCGGCGACTGTTCCCCGAGCGGACGGTCACGCTGGTCGACGCCCGGACCGTGTTCGCGGGCGGGGGCGGCATCCACTGCATCACCCAGCAGCAGCCGAGGACGAAGGTCCGGTAGAACAGAGAGGTGAACGTGCTGACCTGCGCCGCGTGCGGAAGCCACCTGACCGAGCCTCCGCGACTCCTGCCCGAGTCGGCGCCGCGCCCGGAGTCCGACGCCTACGGCCCGTACGAGACGGACTTCCTGCCCGACGCCGTGCGCGTGACCGCCGTATGAGCACCCCGCGCCGCACCCCGGCCCCGCCGCGCGAGCGGATCCTCGCCGCCGCCATGGAGATGATCGCCGAACGGGGGCTGGAGAAGCTCACCATGGCCGCGCTCGGGCGTGAGGTCGGCATGAGCAGTGGGCACCTCCTCTACTACTTCCGCACGAAGGACGAGCTGCTGCTCCAGACCCTGGAGTGGAGCGAGGGGCGGCTCGGCGTCGAGCGTGCCCGCCTGCTCACCCGCACGGCGACCGCCCGCGAACGGCTCGACGCGTATGTCGACCTGTACGTCCCCGACGGCCACCGCGACCCGCACTGGACCCTCTGGCTGGAGGTCTGGAACCGCTCGCAGAACGCCGACGCCGACGCGCGTGACCGGCAGGCCGCCATCGAGGGAGCCTGGCACCGCGACCTGGTCGCCCTGATCGCGCAGGGGGTCTCGCGGACGGAGTTCCGGGCCGTGGACCCGGACCGCTTCGCGACCCGGCTGCGGGCCCTGCTCGACGGGTTCTCCATTCACGTGGCGATCGGGCTGCGCGGCACGGACCGGGGGATGATTCTCGGCCACGTACGGGATTTCCTGGACGAGAGCCTCCTCGCGGACGCGTGACCTCGCGCCCGGTTCGTCCGCACCGGTTTCGGCACCTGCGAGGGCGTCGCCCGGCGACCCTGCCCACCGCCACCGCCACCGCCACCGCCACCGCCCCCATCACCGCCACCGCCACCGCCACCGCCCCCGACGCCGACCCGCACCCGCACCTGCGCCCGCGACCCCGGCAACCGGCACCGCCGACCCCGGGATGACCAGCGCACTGTTCGCATCCTGAGACGGAGGGTGAGCGTGGGGTCGGTTCTGTGCCAGACTGCCCCCGTGCTCTCGTTCGCCATGATTATTGGCAGCAGGCGCGCCGGTCCGCAGTGACCGCCACGTACGACCAGGTACGGGTGGACACCGTCGTCCTCGACCCGCGCGCAGACCTCTCGCACCCGCGAGGGGTTTTTCGCTTTTTCTGGCCCACCCGCAGCCGGAGGCGAGAGCGCGAGGGAGTATGTGGGGGCGGTGGAGCCGGTCATTCCGGTACGACCGAGATCCGATTCTCAGGAGCCTTCAGACCATGACCGCAACCAGCGAGCTCGACGATCAGTTCCACGTCTTCGACACCACCCTGCGCGACGGCGCCCAGCGGGAGGGCATCAACCTCACCGTCGCGGACAAGCTGGCCATCGCACGGCACCTGGACGACTTCGGCGTGGGCTTCATCGAGGGCGGCTGGCCCGGCGCCAACCCGCGGGACACCGAGTTCTTCGCGCGGGCCCGTCAGGAGATCGACTTCAGGCACGCCCAGCTGGTCGCCTTCGGTGCGACCCGCCGGGCCGGGGCGAAGGCCTCCGAGGACCCGCAGGTCAAGGCCCTCCTGGACTCGGGCGCCGAGGTGATCACCCTGGTCGCCAAGTCCCACGACCGGCATGTCGAGCTGGCGCTCAGGACGACCCTGGACGAGAACCTGGAGATGGTCCGCGACACGGTGTCCTACCTGCGCGAGCAGGGCCGCCGGGTCTTCGTCGACTGCGAGCACTTCTTCGACGGCTACCGCGCCAACCCCGAGTACGCGAAGGCCGTCGTACGGGCCGCCTCGGAGGCCGGCGCCTCCGTGGTCATCCTCTGCGACACCAACGGCGGCATGCTCCCCGCGCAGATCCAGGCGGTCGTCGCCACCGTCCTCGCCGACACCGGCGCCCGGCTCGGCATCCACGCCCAGGACGACACGGGCTGCGCGGTCGCCAACACCCTCGCCGCCGTGGACGCGGGCGCGACCCACGTCCAGTGCACGGCCAACGGCTACGGCGAGCGGGTCGGCAACGCCAACCTGTTCCCGGTGGTCGCCGCCCTGGAGCTGAAGTACGGCAAGAAGGTCCTCCCCGAGGGCAGGCTCCGCGAGATGACGCGGATCTCGCACGCCATCGCCGAGGTCGTCAACCTCACCCCCTCCACCCACCAGCCCTACGTCGGCGTCTCGGCCTTCGCCCACAAGGCCGGCCTGCACGCCTCCGCGATCAAGGTCGACCCGGACCTCTACCAGCACATCGACCCCGAGCAGGTCGGCAACACCATGCGGATGCTGGTCTCCGACATGGCGGGCCGCGCCTCGATCGAGCTCAAGGGCAAGGAACTCGGCGTCGACCTCGGCGGCGACCGCGAACTGGTCGGCCGGGTGGTGGAGCGGGTCAAGGAGCGCGAGCTCGAGGGCTACACCTACGAGGCGGCGGACGCCTCCTTCGAACTCCTGCTGCGCGCCGAGGTCCAGGGCAAGCCCCTGAAGTACTTCGCCGTCGAGTCCTGGCGGGCGATCGTCGAGGACCGCCCCGACGGCAGCCACGCCAACGAGGCCACCGTGAAGCTCTTCGCCAAGGGCGAGCGGATCGTCGCCACGGCCGAGGGCAACGGCCCGGTGAACGCCCTGGACCGCGCCCTGCGCGTGGCCCTGGAGAAGATCTACCCGCAGCTCGCCAAGCTCGACCTCGTCGACTACAAGGTCCGCATCCTGGAGGGCGTGCACGGCACCCAGTCCACCACCCGCGTCCTGATCTCCACGTCGGACGGCTCCGGCGAGTGGTCCACGGTGGGCGTCGCGGAGAACGTGATCGCCGCCTCCTGGCAGGCCCTGGAGGACGCCTACACGTACGGCCTGCTGCGGGCCGGGGTGGAGCCCGCGGAGTAGCCTCCGCTCAACAGGAGTCCTCGGCGAGCTTCTCGAACTCGCCGAGGCTCATCGCCCGGCCGTCGGCCCAGACCTGACCGGGTGTCAGGCGCGCGAGGTCGGCGGCCGTGAAGGTCACGAGGCCGGTGTACTCGTAGTTGTACTCGTCCTTGCCGAAGGCGAGTTGATAGGTGTGGCCGGGCAACAGCCGCTGCTCGCCGACCGGGAGGACATGCCAGGCGCCGGGCGGCGAGAAGAGCGGGAACTCGGCGTCCACCGGACGCCGGCTGCCCCGGGCCTTCCAACCCGACACGTTCGGGCCGGAGTCCTCCTGACCGAAGCGGTCGGAGGGCACGCCCTCCAGGGAAGGCCCCAGCACCCGATCGTCCCCGCAGGGCCGCAGCACGACCTCGGCCGCCCCCGCGTCATCGACCCGCACCGCGACCAACGGCAGGTCCTCCGCCCCGCACCCGCTCAACAGCCCTACGGCGGCGACCACTCCGGCGACCGCGACGATGCCCCGTCTCATCCCTCCAGCACACCGGCGAACGACCGTGCGTGCGACCACTGTTGTGCACCGGTCGGGTTGCGGTCGTACAACTCGCCCCGAGCGCGATGTCCGACGGAGTGTCTTGACGGATCTGTGTGCTCTCAGTTCACTCACGCCGTGACGTAAGTCCTGTGTGCACCACTGAGAGCCGAGGGAAGGTCCATGCGAAGAACCGCCCTGCTCGTCTCCGCCGCCCTGCTCACCTCCCTGCTGCCCGTGGCGGTCGCCCGCGCGGCGGCCGACGATCCGCCCCCGGTCCCCGTCGACCGCTTCGAGGGCGAGGTCCCCTTCGCGAGCCCGCCCGCGGGCGGCATCTTCACCTGGGGCGGCGACAGCGACGACCCGCCGGCCCTCCAGCTGAGCACACGCGGCGACGCCCCCGAGGGCGACAAGGTCCTCGCCGGCACCTACGACATCAGCGGCTACGGCGGCTTCACCCACGACTTCGCCTTCGCCGAGCCCGCCCACGACTGGTCCGCCCGCAAGGGCGTCCGCTTCTGGTGGGAGGGACAGAACAACGGCAAGAAGGTCGCCTTCGAGCTCAAGGACGGCGGCGCCAACGGCGAGGCCGCCGAGCTGTGGACCACCTCCTTCACCGACGACTTCACCGGCTGGAAGCAGATCGAGCTCCCCTTCACCGACTTCGCCTACCGCACCGACTACCAGCCCGTCGGCGGCATCGACCAGGTCCTCGGACTCACCGAGACCTGGGGCTACGCCGTCACCCTCCCGGTCGGAGCGCCCGGCCGATTCGCCATGGACGGCGTCGAGTTGTACGGCCGGGCCGACCAGTCCCTGCGCGCGAGCGTCAGCACCGACTCCGTCGTCCACCCGGTCCGGGAGGGCGGGACCGCGAAGATCAAGGTCACCGTCGCCACCACCGGCTCCGCCCCGCTCGGCGACCCCGTGACGGTCGCCTACGAGACGTCCGGCGGCACCGCCACCCCCGGCAAGGACTACACCCCCGCCTCCGGCACCCTCACCTTCCCGGCGGGTACGGCCTCCGGCGCGACCAGGACCGTCCAGGTCCCGACCCTCAAGGACAAGGGCGCCGAGTCCGCCGAGACCATCCCCCTCAAGCTCACCGTCACCGGCGCCAAGCCGCCCGCCGAGACCCCGCAGATCGTCATCGACGCGCACGGACTGCCGTACCTGAACAGCAAGCTCCCTGTGCAGAGACGGGTCGCCGACCTGCTCTCCCGGATGAGCCTCGCGGAGAAGGCCGGGCAGATGACCCAGGCCGAGCGCGGAGCCGTCGGAGGCGGGGCCGACGTCACCGCCTACGACCTCGGTTCGCTGCTCTCCGGCGGCGGTTCGACCCCCACGCCCAACACCCCCGAGGCCTGGGCGAAGATGATCGACTCCTTCCAACTCCGGTCGCGGGCCACGCGGTTCCAGATCCCGCTGATCTACGGCGTCGACGCCGTCCACGGTCACAACAACCTGGTCGGCGCCACCGTGATGCCCCACAACATCGGACTCGGCGCGACCCGGAATCCCCAACTCGTCCAGCGCACAGGGGCCGTGACCGCAGCCGAGGTCCGCGCCACCGGCGTCCCGTGGGACTTCGCACCCTGCCTCTGCGTCACCCGCGACGAACGGTGGGGCCGCTCCTACGAGTCCTTCGGCGAGGACCCGGCCCTCGTCGAGTCCATGGAGACGATCATCCAGGGCCTCCAAGGGGCGAGGAACGGCAACGACCTCGACCGCGACGACAAGGTCCTCGCCACCGCCAAGCACTTCGTCGGCGACGGCGGCACCGCCTACGGCTCGTCCACGACGGGGACGTACACCATCGACCAGGGCGTCACCACGGTCACCCGGCAGCAGCTCGAAGCCGTCCATCTCGCACCCTTCGAGGAGGCCGTGCAGCGGGGCGTCGGCACGGTCATGCCGTCCTACTCCTCCCTCGACGTCGTCGGCGACGGCCTCGGCCCGGTCAAGATGCACGCCCGCGCCGACATGATCGACGGGGTGCTGAAGCAGAAGCTGGGCTTCGACGGCTTCGTCATCAGCGACTGGAACGGCATCGACCAGATCCCCGGCGACTACGCCTCCGACGTCCGGACCTCCGTCAACGCCGGCGTCGACATGATCATGGCGCCCTACGCGTACAAGGACTTCCACTCCGCGCTCATGGCGGAGGTGCGGGCCGGGCGCGTCAGCGAACAGCGGATCGACGACGCCGTCTCCCGCATCCTCACCCAGAAGTTCAGGCTGGGCCTCTTCGAGAAGCCGTACGCCGACACCAGCGGCGCCTCGAAGATCGGTTCCGCCGGTCACCGCGCCGTGGCACGCGAGGCGGCCGCCGCGTCGCAGGTGCTGCTCAAGAACGCGGGCGACGTGCTGCCGCTGCGGAAATCCCAGAAGGTGTACGTCGCCGGGTCCAACGCCGACGACATCGGCAACCAGTCCGGCGGCTGGACCGTCACCTGGCAGGGCTCGTCCGGCGCCATCACCCCCGGGACGACGATCCTGGAGGCCATGCGGAAGAACTCCACCGCGCTGACGTACTCGAAGGACGCCTCCGCACCGCTGAGCGGCTACGACGTCGGCGTGGTCGTCGTCGGCGAGACCCCGTACGCCGAGGGCGTCGGGGACGTGGGCAACGGCCACGACCTGGCGCTGTCCGCCGCCGACCAGGCAGCCGTCGACAAGGTGTGCGCGGCGATGAAGTGCGCGGTGCTGATCGTCTCCGGGCGGCCGCAGATCGTCGGCGACCGGCTCGGCGACATCGACGCCCTGGTCGCCTCCTGGCTGCCGGGCACCGAGGGCGACGGCGTCGCGGACGTCCTGTACGGCAAGCGGCCCTTCACCGGCCGGCTGCCCGTCACCTGGCCCCGGTCACAGGCCCAGCTGCCGATCAACGTCGGCGACCCGGCGTACGACCCGCAGTTCCCGTACGGCTGGGGCCTGACCACCCTCACCAAGGTCCCCAAGGGCGGGCAGAGCACCCTGAAGGCGCTCGGGGCCGCGGCGAGCAGGGCCGAGCGGGCGGGCGCCGACGGGACGGGCCGCGCGCTCGTCGCCGAGGCCCGGCTGATCGTCCAGCAGCGGGCGGCCGGGCGGATGACGGCCGCCGTGGCCGCTCCCTTCGCGGACGCCGACCACCTGCTGCTGACCGGACGCTACGGGGAGGCGGTGGCGAAGCTGACCCAGGCGTACCGGGCGGCCTGAGGGGAGCTCGCAGGGATCTCGAAGGGATCTCACGGGAGGGCCCCGCGGTTTCGGGCGGGGCCCTTCGCAGAGGTCTCATCCGGGAGGCTTCGGGTAGCGTCGAGATATGAAGGCCAGCGCACAGGCCGTGACACGGACCGTACGGACCCGAAGCCTCCCGGAGCTGTTGCTCGCCCTGGTGGTGGCGGCTCTGGCCGTGCTGTCGACGGGCACCCCGCCGGCCTCGGCCGACTCCGTCACTAGCGCCTCGGAGATCGGGCAGGCCCTCCGGAGGAATCCCGTCTACGTCGATCCGGCCGCCGCGGCCCAGCTGTCGGCCAAGGACGCGGACGCCCTCGCGGACCGGATCGCCAAGGCGGACCGACCGCTGTTCATCGCGGTGCTGCCCGCCGACTACCCGAAGAAGGACCTGTTCTCCAAGCTGCGCACGGCGACCGGCATCACCGGCCTGTACGCGGTCCGCCTCGGCGACGCCTTCGACGCCCGGGCCGACTCCGCCGTCCTGCCGCACACGGCCGTGCGCAACCTGGTGACCACCGTCCAGGGCGAGGACACCCGCACCCAGCTCACCGACTTCACCTCCGCCGCGGTCACCAACATGGGCGGCTCGGCCCCCTCGACCTGGCGGTCCCCGCGTCAGGACGGCGGAGGGGTGTCCGGCACCGCGTTGATCACCGTCGGCGCCGTCCTGGTGGCGGGCGGCGCGGGCGCGTACACGCTGGTGCGCCGCAACCGACGCCGGCACGCCGAGGAGCAGCGGGCCGCGCTGGAGAAGCTGCGGGTGGTGGTGGACGAGGACATCACCGCGTTCGGCGAGGAACTGGACCGGCTGGACTTCCATCCGGCCGAGGCGGGCGCCGACGACGTGATGCGTGCCGACTACGAGCGGGCGCTGGACGCCTACGACCAGGCGAAGTCGCTCATGGCGGCGGCCACCCGGCCCGAGGACGTGCGCGGGGTGACCCAGGCCCTGGAGGACGGCCGCTTCTCGCTGGCCCAGCTCGCCGCCCGCCGCGAGGGCCGGCCGCTGCCCGAACGCCGGGTGCCCTGCTTCTTCGACCCGCGCCACGGCCCGTCCGTCACCGACGCCACGTGGACGCCGCCGGGCGGTGCCGCGCGCGAGGTGCCGGTGTGCGCGGCCGACGCCACCCGGCTGTCCGACGGCCGGGACCCGGTGATGCGCGAGGTCGACACCGACCAGGGCCGTCGCCCCTACTGGGACGCGGGCCCGGCCTACGGCCCCTGGGCGGGCGGCTACTTCGGCGGCGGCATCCTCCCCGGCCTGCTCGTCGGCACGGTCCTCGGCTCCATGATGGCCACCCCCGCCTACGCGGCCGACTACGGCTCCGGCTACGGCGACTTCGGCACCGGCTACGAGGGCGGCGACCTCTCGGGCTCGGACTTCGCCGCGGGCGACTTCGGGGACTTCGGGGGCGGCGGAGACTTCGGCGGGGGCGGCGATTTCGGCGGAGGGGGCGGGGACTTCGGAGGCGGCGGCTTCTGAGGCGCCCAGCCGGTCGGTCCCATCCAGCCCCTCCAAGCCGGTTGGTCCCGTTCAGCCCCTCCGGGCCGGCCGGTCCCGTTCAGTCCCGCCGAGCCGGTTGGTCCCGTTCAGCCCCTCGGGAGCCGGTCGGGCAATTCAGCCCCTCCGGCGTTTGAGGAGCGGGGGTCCGGGGGCAGCGCCCCCGAATCGGGGGTCGAAGGGGGCCGCGCCCCCTGGAGATGGGACGGGTAGGGGCGGCGGGGGCGAAAAAGCACGGGCCCGGCACACCGCACCGGACCCGCGCAAAGAAACCCGTCACCTCACAGCGTCGCCGCCGCGGACGCGATCGCCGAGGCGAACGTGGACACCTCGGTGTAGACCCCGGGCGCGTTCGGCCTGGCGCAGCCGATGCCCCAGCTCACGATCCCGACCTGGACCCACGCGTTGTTCGCGTCCCGCCGGAACATCGGCCCACCGGAGTCCCCCTGGCACGTGTCCACCCCGCCGGTCGCATACCCCGCGCAGATCTCCTCGTTCGCGATGAGCCCGCTGTACCCGCTGTACGACTTGCAGGTGGCGTCGCTGACGAACGGCACGGTCGCCTTGAGCAGATACCGCTGCTGGGCACCGCCCTGCGTGGCCGCGCCCCATCCGGCGACGGTGAAGGTGCCGGTGTTGTACTGCGTGGTCGTGGCGATGGGCAGCGTCGGCAGGTTGATGGGCTGGGCGAGCTTGATGAGCGCCCAGTCCTTGCCGTCGCCGTTGTAGCCGGGGGCCCGGTAGACGTAGGTCGACCTGACCTGGACCCGGCCGCTGGTGGACTGGAGGTCCACGACGCCGGCGGTCGCGGTGATGCCGGTGTTGGCGCCGGTGCCGTTCACGCAGTGCGCGGCGGTCAGCACGATCTGCTGGGTGTACAGCGCCCCGCCGCAGCCCATGGAGAGCCGGACCATGAACGGGAACTCGCCCTGCGCGGCACGGGTGCCGCCGACGACGGGGGCGGGGGCGGCCTGGGCGGAGGAGAGGGGCTGGAGACTGGCGATCGCGAGCGCGGCGGCTCCGACCGCCAGACATCTCTTGAGGGCCGAGACGAGTTTCTTCACAGTGCTGCCTTCCAGGTGGGGGTGGCTTTGGCGAGCACATGCCAAATCTGGGCGGCAAAGAGACGCCCAAGTTCTGACATGGGCCGGTCAAATCTGCTGATGGATTATGAGAATCCCGTGAACTCCCGCACAAGGGGCGCGATTCAGCCAAGCACCTGGCCGGCGGGGAGCGGTGACGTCGTACGCCCCCGCCTCGTGAGCCGTACGACCGCCACCGCCCGGAGCGCCACCGCAGCGGCGATGACGGAGCGTCAGGGGCCCGTGTCGCCGCCGACCGGACACGCGGGCAGACCGACCGCCTCGGCGGAGGAGGCCCCACCCTTTTCGGTCGGGTACCGGAACCAGCCCGCGAGGACCAACGGCAGGACAAGGTAGCCGAAGCGGGTCGCCGGGATCAGGCAGATGGCGAGGCCCAGGCCCACCGCCAGCCGGTCCGCCGCCGCGCGGACGGTCCGGGGCGGTCGTATCAGCAGCGACACCGCCACCCCCACGGCGGCGACGACGAGCCCGGCCGTCGCGAGCACGGCACCGTCCGGGACGTACTCGGCCAGCAGACGGCCCGGCAGCGGGCTGGTCGCCGGGGAGCGGACGCCGCCCTCACCGAGCGGGAAGAGCACCACGTGCTCGACGAAGGCGTGCGGGTCGGCGAGGGCGACGGGCACGACCGCCGTGGCAGCGACCGACAGCGCGGCCAGACCCGCCCGCAGCGCCGGGCGGCGCCCCGCCGTGACCGCGAGCAGCACCAGACCCACCGGCAGCAACGGCCATGCCGTCCACTTCAGCGCTGCCGCCGCCCCCATGGCCACGCCGGCCGCCGTGCCCGAACCGCCCCGGCCCGCCAGCGCCAGACCCAGGCACATCAGCGCGACCACCGGCAGATCCACCCCGCCCACGGCCAGCGGCAGGGCCACCGCCGGGAACGCGGCCAGCGACAGCACCCCGTCCGACCGGCGTTGCCTACGGCCGAAGCCCGCGGCGACGCCCATGCAGGCCAGGAAGGTGAGGCAGAACCAGACCCGGGCATCGGTGAGCGGGCCGTTCCCGAAGAGCGCCCGAGGAACGCCGAAGAGCGCCATGCCGGGCAGGTACGGGTCGTAGTCCACCGTGTGGACGGGATGCGGAAGGTAGGGGCTGCCGGAGTGCAGCAGCAGCGCCGCCGACCGCTCGACGACGCCGACCTCCGACTGGGCCTCGCCCGAGACGACGAGCACCGTCAGCGGCACCAGGACCGCTCCCACGAGCGCGGCCCAAGCGGCGCGGCGGGGCGAGTTCCGTACGGCGAACACCGCAGCCGTGCCGTATCCGACCGCCGCGCAGGCGCCCCAGACCCGGTGCGGGCCGAGCCCCGTCGTCGTCGCCAGGATCAGCGCGAAGCCCGCGCACCCGAGCCAGTACGTCCACATCCGGCGGGCGAGGAAGGCGAGCCGTCCGGCCGGTGGTGCGGGCGGGGTGGTCTGCCCGAGGTGTCCCACCCCCGTGAGGACACCTCGGGCCGTGTGCGGGGCCGGCGTCGCCGCCCTGTCGATGAGGGTCATGTCGTCTCTCATGGCGTCTGAGCGCGGGGACCGCACGCTGCGGTACGGCCTCCGGAACAAGGCCCGTGACCATGAGTCCAGCGGGCGGCGCGTTGTTCAGCAGCCCCCGCCCGCCACCCTGAACAAAACGAAAGCCCCTGGTGACGGGCGCGGCGGAACCTTGCGGGGGGTCGGGACGGTTCCTTAGGGTGGCCGCGACGAACAGGCGTCCGCAGCACGGGGCGTGGACACGGGGGAGACGAGCGCACATGGGCCGTCGGGAGACCCCGGTCGATCCGGCCGCGGGACCGGTGCCGAGGTTCGCCTACGAACTGCGCAAGCTCCGCCAGGAGGCCGGCGGCCCCACCTACCGCGAACTCGCCCGCCGGGCGCACTTCTCCGTGACCGCGCTCTCCCAGGCCGCGGCCGGCGAGCACCTGCCCTCGCTCCAGGTGACCCTGGCCTACGCCACGGCCTGCGGCGGCGACGCGGGGGAGTGGGAGCGGCGCTGGAAGGAGGCCGAGCGGGAGGTCCGCGAGGCGGCCGCCGGCCTGGACGACGACGTGGAACCGCCCTACCAGGGCCTGGCCCGCTTCGAACCCGACGACCACGACCGGTACTTCGGGCGCGACCGGCTGGTCACGGCGCTGTGCCGGCTGGTCCGGGACCGGCGCTTCACCGCGGTGTTCGGCCCCTCCGGCAGCGGCAAGTCCTCCCTCCTGCGGGCCGGGCTCATCCCCGCCCTGCGCGCCGAGCGCGGACTCGCCGCGATCCGCGTCCTCACCCCTGGCGCCCACCCGGCCCGCACCCACGCGGACGCGCTGCGACCGGCGGGGGAGCCGGGGCCGGCGGACGCGTCGGTCGCGGCGGGCGAGCCGGGGGTGGCGGACGCGTCGGTCGCGGCGGGCGAGTCAGGGCCCGCGGGCGACACCCTGGTCGTCGTCGACCAGTTCGAGGAGGTCTTCACCCTCTGCCGCGACCCGGACGAACGCCGCGCCTTCCTCGACCTGCTGCTCGCCGCCCGGGAGCCCGGCAGCGGACTGCGGGTCGTCATCGCCGTACGGGCGGACTTCTACGGCCGCTGCGCCGAACACCGGGGTCTGGCGGACGTGTTGGGCGAGGCCGGGCTGCTGGTCGGCCCGATGGACCCGGCCGAGCTGCGCGACGTCATCGTCAAGCCGGCCCAGGGCGCCGGGTACATCGTCGAACGGGCCCTCACCGCCCGCCTGGTCGACGAGATCGCCGACGAGCCCGGGGGACTGCCGCTGCTGTCGCACGTCCTGCGCGAGACCTGGCGCCGCCGTCGCGGCCGGGCGCTGACCGAGGAGGCGTACGAGGCCGCGGGCGGTGTCCGCGGGGCCATCGCCCAGAGCGCCGAGGAGGTCTGGGCGGACCTCTCCCCGCACCACGCGGAACTTGCCCGGCTCGTCCTGCTCCGCCTCATCACCCCCGGCGAGGGCTCCCAGGACACCCGCCGCCCGATCGACCGCACGGAACTCGACTTCACGGCACCGACGGCGGGTACGGGGACCCCGGGCCCCACGACGTGGCGCCTCGGCCGGACACGCACCGGGTCGCCTGGCTCGGGGTTCGCCGGGTCGCCTGCCTCAGGGTCTGCCGGGTCGCCTGCCTCAGGGTTCGCCGGGTCGCCTGCCTCGGGACCCGCCGGGTCGCCCGCCTCAGGGGCCGCCGTGTCCCTTGGCTCGGCGCTCGCCGAATCCACTGGCCCGACACCCGCCGCGCACCCCTGCCCGACGCCCGCCGCGCACCCCTGTCCGACGCCCGCTGCCCTTCCCGGCCCGCCTCCCGCTCAGACACCCCCGCCCCCTTCCGGCGCCCCCACCCCCGACCTGGGCCCCACCCCCGACACAGCCCTCGTCCTGGACCGTCTCGTCCGTGCCCGGCTCCTGACCCTCGATCACGGCACCGTCGATCTCGCCCACGAGGCCTTGATCACCGCCTGGCCCCGGCTGTCCGGCTGGATCGAGCAGGAGCGGGAGCAGTTGCGCACGCACCGGCGGCTGACCGAGGCGGCCCGGGCCTGGGACGACCTGGGGCGGGACCCCGGCGCCCTGTACCGCGGCACCCGGCTGGCCACGGCCGAGGAACAGCTGGCCGGGGCCTCGCTGACCGCGCAGGAGCGGGCCTTCCTCACGGCGAGCAGTGCCGCACACCGGGGTGAGCGCCGCAGGCGCCGCGGACTCGTCGGGGCCCTCGCCGCGCTGCTCGTGCTCGCGCTGGTCGCGGGGGCCGCAGCCTGGCAGCAGAACCGGACGAGCGACCGCCGCCAGGTGGAGGCCGAGGCCCGTCGGATCGCCGCCGTGGCCGACGGTATGCGGTTCTCCGACCCGCGCACCGCGATGCGGCTCAGCGTGGCCGCCGCCCGGCTCGCCGACACGACGGAGACCCGGTCGGCGCTGATCGGGGCGATGGCCCAGCGGGACGAGGACGTGTTCGCGGTGCCGGGCGCGGACGCCGGTTTCGACGGCTCCGGCAACGACGTGCACCGGCTGACGGCGGACGGCCGGTCCGTGGTGTCCGTCACCGCGGACCGGGTCCGGATCTGGGACCTGCGCACCCGGCGGCTCACCCGCTCCGTGCCGGGACCCGGAAAGCTGATGGACGGCGTCCCGGCCGCCGTCGCCCCGGACGGCCGGACCCTCGCGCTGCTGGCCGGGGACCGCGTCGAGCTGTGGGACGTGGGGACCGGGCGGGTGACCAGGACACTCCCCGGCGTGGACGCCATGCAGACCCCGTTCGCCTACACCGCGCACGCCCTGGTCGCCGTCGACTGGGACGACGGCAGTGTGCACGTCCGGGACCCGCGCACCGGTCGCTCCGCCCTGCGGCTCCCGGAACCGGCCGGCGGCGTGAGCGGTGTCGCGGCCAGCCCGGACGGCCGGTGGCTCGCCCTGTGCACGCGCGACGGTCACGCCCCGGAGCTCTGGGACGTCACGCACCGGCGACGGGTCTCGGCGCCCTGGGTGGCGAACGCGCGGCCCGCCGACTGCCGTGACCACGCGCTGGCGTTCACCCCGGACAGCCGCGCGCTCACCGTCGCCGCCGCCGACGGGATCCACGGCTGGGACCTGCGCACCGGACGCGCGACCCCGTCCTTCACGGCCGACGGACTGACCCAGGTGTGGCCCGGCGGGGGCGGCGCCTTCCTGGTGGCCACCGGACCCCACCGGCTCGTCGTGCTGCGGACCGCCCACCCGCAGGTGACCGTGCTGAGCCGGCGGATCGACGCGGACGACTGGGACGACATCGCCTTCGACCGGACCGCGGGAGCCGTGCGTTATCTCAACGGCTCCGCGACTGTCGTACGCTCACTGGCCCTCGGCACGGCCCCGGCCGCGCCCTGGCAGGAGCCCACGGCGTACCGGGCGGAACTCTCCGACGACGGCCGGGTCCTGGCCCGTTCCGTGGAGACGGGTGGCGAGCGGCGGGTGCAGGTGCTGGACACCCGGGTCGGGCGCGCGGGGCGCGTGGTCTTCGAGCCGCCGGCCACGCCGTGCCCCCGCACCGAGTCCTGCGCCGGCCTCATGGCGCTCAGCGGCGACGGCAGATACCTGGCCACCGGCCTCAACCCCTACGCCGAGGGACAGGGGCCGCCGCGCGACCGGACCAGGATCACGGTGTGGGACCTCGCGCACCGCCGGGTCCACGCGACCGTGGTGATCGGCGCCGCCCCGGGCGGCTCGCTCGCGGTGGACGGTCTCGCCCTCGACACCCACGGCCGCACCCTGCTGGTGTACCGGTCGGTGGCACGGCCTGCGGTCGAGGTGTGGGACGTGGACCGGCACCAGCGGGTGAGGACCGTGCGCAGCGTCCGGGAGGCCGACTCCGTCACCGCCGGTTCGGAGGGCGTGCGCCTGGCCCTGCGGTCCGACGGGGCCGCCCTGGTGACGCAGGAGGGGCTGGTCGCCGATCTGCGCGTCGGCCGCATGGAGCCGCGGGTGCTGGGCGAGGACCTGATCAGCGCCGCGGCCTACGGCCCGGACGGCTCGCGGCTGGCCGTGGGTGACGTGCTGGGCCGGGTCACGCTCTGGGACGGTGCCGCGCGGGCCCGCCTCGGCGTGCTGGACGCCACCACGTCCGACCCGACGACCGACGCCACCGGCGGGGTGACCGCGCTCGCCTTCTCTCCGGACGGGGGGACGCTCGCCGCCGCCGGAGCGGGCGGCACCCTGCACCTGTGGGACCTGGCGTCCCAGACGCTCCTGGGAACGGCACTGCCCACCCCGGGCGACGACATCCGCGCCCTTGCGTTCGCCCCGGACGGCACGCTCCACGCCTCCGGCGCCCACGTCCCCGTACTGCGCTACGACCTGCGCCCGGACCGGCTGATCGGCGAGGTCTGCGAGCGCGCCGGTTCGGGACTGTCCGAGGCGGCCTGGAAGACCTACCTCCCGGACCTGCCGTACCGGCGCACCTGCTGACGTACGGACGCGAGCGCAGTCGGCGGCTCAGGCGTTCTCGGGCGTTATCAGGCGGCTCAGGCGTTCTTGATCGCCGAGATGTCGAAGTGCAGCTTGATCTTGTCGGAGACCAGGACGCCGCCCGTCTCCAGGGCCGCGTTCCAGGTCAGGCCCCACTCGGAGCGCTTGATCTCGGCCTTGCCCTCGAAGCCCACGCGCTCGTTGCCGAAGGGGTCCTTGGCGGCGCCGTTGAACTCCAGGTCGATGGTGAGCGGCTTGGTGGTGCCGAGGATGGTCAGGTCACCGGTGATGCGGTAGTCCTCGTCGCCCAGCGCCTCCGCCTTGGTGGAGCGGAAGGTCATCGTCGGGAACTCGTCGGTCTTGAAGAAGTCCGCGCTCTTGAGGTGCCCGTCGCGGTCCGGCGCCCCGGTGTCGATGCTGTCCATCTTGACGTCGATGGAGGCCGTCGACTGGGACGGGTCGCCGCCGTCCAGGTGCAGCGAGCCGCTGAACTCGTCGAACTTGCCCTTGACGTTGGTGACCATGGCGTGCCGGACGGTGAAGCCGATCGTGGAGTGCGAGGGGTCGATCGTGTAGTCGCCGGTCAGCGCGGTCAGGTCGGTGTTCGTCATGACGGGGCTCCTTTGCTGAGGATGTTGAACGTTGAACCACTCAACGCAAACGACCGTAGACCTATTCCTTGAAGGTTTCAACGTCATCCGCGAAGTGTTGGCGGCGCCGTCCCGCGGTGGTACATGCCCCCGTATGAAACCGCAGCGCAGAGCTCCCGTGCGACCTCCCACCCGCAGAGCGGTCTTACTCGCGGCGGCGCTCCTGGCCACCGCCGCTCCGTCCGCCCGCGCCGCCGCCGACCCCTACGACACCCTGCGCCACCGCTGGCTCGACATCGCCCTCGGCACCGGCTACGACCCCGCGACCGAGCCCTACGCCGGCCGCCTCGCCGAGACCGGCGAACTCGCCCGCGGCTTCGCCGCTGCCATGGCCCCGACCCCCACCTCCCTGTGGCCCGGCATCCCCTTCGACCCCCCGGCGGGCATCACCCAGAGCTACGGCCGCCTGTGGACCATGACCCAGGCCCACGTCCAGCAGGGCACCGGCTCGACCGGCGACGAGGACCTCCTCGCGGCCGTCCTGCGCGGCCTCGACCACCTCTCCGCCACCGTCTACAACCCCTCCACCACCCGCTACGGCAACTGGTGGGAATGGCAGATCGGCAGCCCCCGGCTCCTCATGGACATCACGGCCGCGCTGTACGACCGCCTCACCGACGCCCGCCGGGAAGCGGCCTGCGCCGCCGTGGACCACTTCGTCCCGGACGCGCTGCTCACCGACTACTCCGGCACCTCCACCGGCGCCAACCGCGTCGACCTGTGCCGCTCGGTCGCCCTGCGGGGCATCCTCGGCCGGGCCCCCGACCGGATCGCCCTGGCCCGCGACGCACTCTCCCCGGTCTTCCCGTACGTCACGACGGGCGACGGCCTGTATGCCGACGGGTCCTTCGTCCAGCACACCCGGGTCGCCTACTCCGGCACCTACGGCCAGGTCCTGCTCGACGGCCTGGGCCGCCTCCTCACCCTCCTCGCCGGCTCCGAGTGGGAGGTGACCGACCCCAACCGGCGGACCGTCCTCGACAGCGTCGAGCACGCCTTCGCCCCGCTGATCCACGACGGGCTGGTGATGGACGGCGTCAACGGCCGTGCCATCAGCCGGGGCCATCTCAAGACCGACGACCGGCACGTGCTGCGCAGCGACCACTTCCACGGCCACGGCATCGTCGCCGCCGTCGCACTGCTCGCGGGCGGAGCGGGCACGGCGGAACGGGAGCGCTGGTACGGCCTGGTGAAGGGGTGGATCGAACGGGACACCGTCACGCCGGTCCTGACCTCCCCCCAGTTCGGCGTCGCCGACCTCGCCCGGCTGCACGCGGTGGCCGCCTCACCGGTCCCGGCCGCCCCCGCACCCGTCGGCCACCGCCTCTTCGCCGCCATGGACCGGGCCGTCCACCACCGCCCCGGTTTCGTCGCCGGCATCGCCATGGCGAGCGACCGCATCGCCGCCTACGAGTGCGGCAACGGCGAGAACCCGCGCGGCTGGCACACCGGCGCCGGAATGCTCTCCTGGTGGACCGGGAAGCGGAGCGACCAGTACACGGACTGGTACTGGCCCACCGTCGACTGGTACCGCCTCCCCGGCACCACCGTCTCCACCCGTCGCCTTCCCGACCGCGCGGGCGGCGAATGGGGCGAGCCCCGGCCGGACGTCCGCTGGGTCGGCGGCACCACCGACGGCGAGTACGCGGCGATCGGCCAGCACCTGAAGGGTCTGGAGTCGACGCTCCAGGCCCGCAAGTCGTGGTTCTGCCTCGCGGACGCCGTGGTCTGTCTCGGCGCCGGGATCACCTGCACGGACGGCGTCCCGGTCGAGACCGTCGTCGACAACCGCAACCTCGGGGAGGGCGGGGAGCAGGCCTTCGTACGGGGGCCGGGCTGGGCGCATCTGGAGGGACACGGCGGCTGGCTCGTCCCCGACGCGGTGCACACCCTGCGCGAGGACCGCACCGGCGCCTGGTCCGACATCAACACCGGCAGTACGGCCGAGCGGCGCACCCGGCGCTGGCAGACCCTCTGGCTCGACCACGGCACCGACCCCGTGGACGCCACGTACGTCTACGTCCTCCTGCCAGGAGCCGCCCGCCGTACCGTCGCCGCCCGGGCCGCCGACCGCCACTGGCTGTCGGTCCTCGCCAACGACGGCACCTGCCAGGCGGTCCACGTCGACCGCCTCGGCCTGACCGCCGCGAACTTCTGGCGGCCGGGCACGGCCGGACCGCTCACCACGTCGGCGCCGGCGAGCGTGCTGGTCCGCCGCACGGGCCGTACGGCTACGCTCTGCGTGGCCGAACCCACCCGAACGGGTGAACCCCTCGAGATCGTCTGGAACCGGCCGGTGCGCTCGGTGATCCGCGCCGACGACACGGTCGAGGTGCTCGCCGCGGGCCGTCTGCTCCGGCTGCGCGTCACTCCGGGGGAGGTATGCGCCACCCATGTGTGTGAGGTGGCTCTCACGGGCTGACTTTGTGCGACCCCTACAAGCGAGAGACCCCCTGAGCAGTCAGAAGGCCTGCATGGCTCCAGGGTTCTGTTCAGTGGCACCAGGAAAACGGGCCGGAGACTGTACGGAGTCGACGGCTCGCTTTCCTCGCGGGTCTTCGTAAGGTCGCTACATGACCGTTTTGGATGAGGCGCCGAGTGAGTCGACGGGCGAGCCGACGGACGCGCGCGGGCGAGTGGCCGAGCTGCACGAGATCCGTGCGGCGGCCCTGGCCGGCCCCAGCGAGAAGGCGACCGAGGCGCAGCACGCCAAGGGCAAGCTGACCGCACGCGAGCGCATCGAACTGCTCCTCGACGCCGGGTCCTTCCAGGAGGTCGAGCAGCTGCGCAGGCACCGGGCGACCGGGTTCGGCCTGGAGGCCAAGAAGCCGTACACCGACGGTGTGATCACCGGCTGGGGCACCGTCGAGGGCCGCACGGTCTTCGTCTACGCCCACGACTTCCGCATCTTCGGCGGCGCGCTGGGCGAGGCCCACGCCACCAAGATCCACAAGATCATGGACATGGCCATCGCGGCCGGTGCCCCGCTGGTCTCCCTCAACGACGGCGCGGGCGCCCGCATCCAGGAGGGCGTCTCGGCGCTCGCCGGCTACGGCGGCATCTTCCAGCGCAACACCAAGGCCTCGGGTGTCATCCCGCAGATCTCGGTGATGCTGGGCCCGTGCGCGGGCGGCGCGGCCTACAGCCCCGCCCTGACCGACTTCGTGTTCATGGTCCGCGAGACCTCGCAGATGTTCATCACCGGACCGGACGTCGTCAAGGCGGTCACCGGCGAGGAGATCACCCAGAACGGCCTGGGCGGCGCGGACGTGCACGCCGAGACCTCCGGGGTCTGCCACTTCGCCTACGACGACGAGGAGACCTGCCTCGCCGAGGTCCGCTACCTGCTGTCGATGCTCCCGCAGAACAACCGGGAGAACCCGCCGCGGGTGGAGTCCTCCGACGCGGCCGACCGGCGCGGCGAGGTCCTGCTGGACCTGGTGCCGGCGGACGGCAACCGGCCGTACGACATGGCCAAGGTCATCGAGGAGATCGTCGACGACGGCGACTACCTCGAGGTCCACGAGCGCTGGGCCCGCAACATCATCTGCGCGCTGGCCCGCCTGGACGGCCAGGTCGTCGGCATCGTCGCCAACCAGCCCTCCACGCTCGCCGGTGTCCTGGACATCGAGGCCTCGGAGAAGGCCGCGCGCTTCGTCCAGATGTGCGACGCCTTCAACATCCCGATCGTCACCTTCCTGGACGTCCCCGGCTTCCTCCCGGGCGTCGACCAGGAGCACGGCGGCATCATCCGGCACGGCGCCAAGCTGCTCTACGCCTACTGCAACGCCACCGTGCCGCGGATCTCGCTGATCCTGCGCAAGGCCTACGGCGGTGCCTACATCGTCATGGACAGCCAGTCCATCGGCGCGGACCTCACCTACGCCTGGCCCACCAACGAGATCGCCGTGATGGGCGCCGAAGGTGCCGCGAACGTCATCTTCCGCCGCCAGATCGCGGAGGCGGAGGACTCCGAGGCGATGCGGGCCCGCATGGTCAAGGAGTACAAGTCCGAGCTCATGCACCCGTACTACGCGGCCGAGCGCGGCCTGGTCGACGACGTCATCGACCCCGCCGAGACCCGCGAGGTCCTGATCAAGTCCCTCGCCATGCTCCAGTCCAAGCACGCCGACCTGCCCTCCCGCAAGCACGGCAACCCTCCGCAGTAACCCGGCGGACCCTCCGCGTCACCCTCGCGGAAACCTCTCTCACGGAGACTGTGACCTATGAGCACCCCTGACATCCGCGTCGAGAAGGGCCACGCCGAGCCCGAGGAAGTCGCCGCCATCACGGCGATCCTCCTGGCCCGCGCAGCAGCCCGGCCCTCCGAGACCCCGTCCCACCCCGGCCACCCCAAGGCCCGCTGGCGCCGCCTGGAGCGCGAGGGCGGCTTCCGCGCCCCGCACAGCTGGCACTGAGCCCGTAACGACGCCTGAGGGCCCCTCTCGAAAGAGAGGGGCCCTCAGAGCGTTTTGGCGCTTTCAGGGGCGCGGGGAACTGCGCGACAAGCCACAAGGCTGCCGCAGACGGCACACAACCGTCCGCGGCAGCCCAGTAGCCGCAAGAACCACGTGCCTACCGCAGTCGAGCCATCAGCGCATGCTCGACCAGCGTGATGAGAGCAGACTTCGCATCCGCCCGATGCCGCGCATCCGTCGTGATGATCGGCGTGTCCGGCCCGATCTGCAGAGCCTCCCGGACCTCGTCCGGGTTGTACGGCTGGTTCCCGTCGAACCCGTTCAGGGCGATCACGAACGGAAGACCCGAGTTCTCGAAGTAGTCGACGGCCGGGAAGCAGTCGGCGAGGCGCCGGGTGTCCACGAGGACGATCGCGCCGATGGCACCGCGGACCAGGTCGTCCCACATGAACCAGAAGCGGTCCTGACCGGGCGTACCGAAGAGGTACAGGATCAGGTCCTGGTCCAGGGTGATGCGGCCGAAGTCCATGGCGACCGTGGTGGTCGTCTTGTCCCCGGTGTGGGTCAGGTCGTCGATGCCGGCCGACGCGGACGTCATCACGGCCTCTGTGCGCAGCGGGTTGATCTCCGAAACGGCCCCGACGAACGTGGTCTTGCCCACGCCGAAGCCACCCGCCACCACGATCTTCGCCGAGGTGGTGGAGCGGGAAGGACCGCCGCTAGAGCTTGCGAAGTCCACTGAGCACCCTTTCGAGCAGTGTCACGTCTGGCTGGCCGCCGGCGTTCTCGTCGCCGCCGGGCTGATGGATGGCGACCAGGCCCGCCTCCGCCAAGTCGGCGACGAGGATCCTGGCCACGCCGAGAGGGATCGTCAGGAGCGCGGAGATTTCCGCCACCGACTTGATCTCCCGGCAGAGGTTGCAGATCCGCTGATGCTCGGGCAACTGGCCCTGCATCTGGTGCGGCTGCGCGGTGGTGTGCACCAGCGCCTCGATGGCGAGCTGGTAGCGCGGGCGAGTCCGGCCGCCGGTCATGGCGTACGGACGCACCAGGGGGTTGTTCGAGGCCCCGGCGGGCGCCGGCTCGGAGCGTCGCTGCGGCTGCACGGGCTGGATGCGCGGGGCCGGCGGCTGGTCGTACGGCGAAGGACCGGGGCCCTGGGGCGCGTACGGCTGCTGCCGATGGCTGGGGGCGGAGGGGAAGTTGTAACGGTTCGGGTTCTGGCCGTCGTTCGGACCCTGGCCAGGTCCGTACGACCAATTGCCAGATGAACCGCCTGGGGGTGTTGCCACTTTCTCTCCTCCTCCGACTGCGCCGCGCACCCATCACTGTGGAGCCGCGTCCCGAAACCTTACGGCCCCGGGACGCCAAAACGCACCGTCTGTCTGTCAGTTGAGCAGGCTGCCCTGGAGCTCCGCACGCAGATCGGGCGTCAGGACCGTTCCGGCACGGTCCACCAGAAGAGCCATCTCGTACCCGATGAGGCCGATGTCCGCCTCGGGGTGCGCGAGAACCGCGAGCGACGAACCGTCGGAGATGGACATGATGAACAGGAATCCCCGTTCCATCTCCACAACGGTCTGGTTCACGCTGCCGCCCTCGAAGATGCGCGAGGCACCCGCGGTCAGCGAGGTCAGACCGGAGGCGACGGCCGCAAGCTGATCGGCTCGGTCGCGCGGAAAGCCTTCGGACATCGCCAGAAGGAGTCCGTCGGCGGAGACCACCACCGTGTGGGACACCCCCGGGGTGTTGTCCACGAAGTTGGTGATCAACCAGTTCAGGTTCTGCGCCGCCTGGCTCATCGGGCTCACACTAACGCTCCTGGTTGTAGGTGCTGTCAGAACCGAAGCCCTGACCGTTCGTTTCACTGCCTGCGTTGCGGCCCCGCTGGACCCCTCGACGCAGGTTGCTCAGCCTGCCCCGGACGTCCTCGGGGGCGCGGGAGACCGATGGGCCCCCCTGCGGGGTGGACTCGGCGGCTCCCTCGACCAGGTTGGCCTTGGGTACCCGCCGCGGCAGACCGGAGGAGGTGACCCCGCCCGCCTTGGGCTTCCGGAGCTGGGAGGCCTGCTGCCACCGCGCGTCGTTGGCCGAGCGCCAGATGTCGCCGCCGCCGTTGCTCTCCGGCGCGGAGGCCGGCGACTCCTGGTGCGCGTGCCGCGTACCGTTCGAGCCGTTCGCGCCGCTCCCGGTGGAGCCACGGCGGGGGAGCCCGGCGTCGGTCAACTCGTGACCCACGTTGGCGGGGGCCGGCCCCGGACGGTCGAAGCCTACGCGGTCACGCTCACTCACGTCAGCGGCCTGCACGGATTCCGTTTCCGGAGCGTACTGGTCCGCGTAACCGCCCCGGTAACCGTCCGGCTGCGGCCAGTCATCCTGGTGGCGGCGCTCCTCGAAGCCCGAGAAGGTCTCCGGGGCGGCCGCGTGCACCGCGGCCGGCTCCTCCTGGACCTGCTCCGCATACGCGGGTTCCGGGTAGCCGCCGTTGGTGGAGAACGGGTCGTTCTGCGGCAGGCCGCCGTTCTGCGCGAAGTACGGCTCGTCGTACGCCGGGCGCCCCGGCTCCTCGTACGACGGCTGCCGCTGCTCCTCGTACGGAGCCTGCTGAGCCTCCTCGTACGACGTCTGCTGGTCGTACCCGGCGGGCTGCTGCTCGGGGAAGCCGTTGCGGTTGGGGTCGTAGCCGTTCTGCCCGCCGCCCTGCGGGGCGTTCTGGGGACCGTCGAACGCCTCGGTGTACGACGGGTCCGGGGCCTGGAGGGCCGGCGGCTGGTCGTGGCTCTGGGCCTCCAGGGCCGCGCGGCGCTCCTCACGCATCAGGGAGCGGCCGACCGGGTCCAGCTCGCGTATGTCGTCCGGGACCTCGGAGTAGCGGCTGTCGTCGAAGCCGAGCTCCGCGGCCGTACGCATGGGCAGACCGTTGTTGAAGTCCTCGCCCTGGTACTGCTGCTCCGGCATGATCTGCGAGACGGTGAACTCGTCGTTGGCCGGCTGGTGCTCGCCGCCACCGCCGTGGGTGATCGCGTCGGGCAGCATGACCAGCGAGGTGGTGCCGGCCTGCTCGCCCGAGGGGCGCAGCTGGACGCGGATGCCGTGCCGGTCGGACAGCCGGCCGACCACGAACAGACCCATGCGCTGGGAGATCGCGGCGTCCACGGTCGGCGGGTTGGCCAGCTTGTGGTTGATGTCCGCGAAGTCCTCGGCGGTGAGGCCGATGCCCTTGTCGTGGATCTCGATCATGATGCGGCCGTCGGGCAGCCGGGTCGCGGTGACCCGGACCTTCGTCTGCGGCGAGGAGAACGTGGTCGCGTTCTCCAGCAGCTCGGCGAGCAGGTGCACGAGGTCGGTGACCGCGCGGCCGTGGATCTCGGCCTCCGGGACGCCGGACAGCTCGATGCGCTCGTACTGCTCCACCTCGGAGGAGGCGGCACGGAGCACGTCGACCAGCGGGACCGGCTGGTCCCAGCGGCGGCCGGGCTCCTCGCCGGCGAGGACGAGGAGGTTCTCGCCGTTGCGGCGCATACGGGTCGCGAGGTGGTCCAGGCGGAAGAGGTTCTCCAGCTGGTCCGGGTCGGCCTCGTTGTTCTCCAGGTCGGTGATCAGGGTCAGCTGGCCCTCGATCAGGGACTGGTTGCGGCGCGAGAGGTTGGTGAAGATCGCGTTGATGTTGCCCCGCAGCAGGGCCTGCTCGGAGGCGAGCCGGACCGCCTCGCGGTGGACCTGGTCGAAGGCGCGGGCGACCTCGCCGATCTCGTCCTTGGTGTTGATCGGGATCGGCGCGACCCGGGTGTCGACCCGGCCGGGGTCGGTGCGGGAGAGCTGGTCGACCAGCATCGGCAGACGCTGCTCGGCGATGCCGAAGGCGGCGTTGCGCAGCTGGCGCATCGAGCGGGACATCTGGCGGGCCACGGCACCGGCCAGGATGAACGCGAGGAGCAGCGCGACCACGACGGCGGCACCCACGATGAAGGCGTCCCGCTTGGCGTTGTCGGCGATGTCCGCGGCCTCGTTCACCGCGGTGTCGGCCAGGTCGGTCTCGATCTGGCGGTACGCGTTGTACTTGAGGGTGTTGACCGCCCACCAGTTCTCGGCGGTGATGCCGTCCTTGGCGAGCGACTCACGGGCGCTCTGGTCCATCGACGACAGCTGGGCGAGGCTGGAGACCATGACCACCGGGTTGGACGGCGGCGGAACGTAGTTCGGGTTCTTGGCGGCGGCCTCCTTGGCCAGCGCCACGCCCTCCGTCTGGATCTCCTTCTTGGCCGCGTCGAGCTTCGCCGCGTCGGCCGCGGTGCCACCGCCGACGTACTCCTCGACGGCGATGCCCTCGAGGTACGCGTACGAGGACAGGGCGACCCGCTGGCTGGCGAAGCTGCTCAGCCCGGGGCCCGGCTTGATCAGCAGGTGCATGCCGATGGAGCGCTGGAGCGACAGGGCCGCCTTGGTGAGCTCGATGGCGTAGACCGTACGGCCGTAGCTGGTGATGTTTCCGGTGCCCAGACCGAGCTCGTTGGCGAACTCGGTCAGCGGGTGCGCGACCTGGGTGTAGCCCTCCTCGGTCTTCACCCCGGTGAACTTGGAGGAGGTGTAGGCGCCGGCGCGCAGCGTCTGGAGGCCGCCCTCACCGTCCCGGAACAGCTTCAGGCGGCGTTCGAGGCCCGCCTTCTTCGGCATCTTCTCGGCGGCCTCGTTGAAGACCTCGGCGGCCTGGTCGGTCTTCTTGCGGGCGGCGACGACCGTGGGGTTGTCCTGGCCCTGGCCGCTGAGCAGCGGGGCCGCCGTGCTGTCGCGCTCGTTGTAGAGGGCGTCGGCGTAACTGAGGGAGGCCCGCACCAGACGCGCGGTGTTCTCCGCGTCCTCGGCCTCCCGCCAGGTGTCGATCGAGCTCTTGACCTGGAAGCCGCCCATGACGAGGCCGACGATCACGGGTATGAGCAGGATCGCGTTCAGCCGGGTCGGCACCCGCCAGTTGCGCGGGGAGAAACGGCCGCCGCTCGACGGCGGCGCGGCCGTCGGTTCCGGACCGGACACAGGGGCGGGCGCCGCTCCGCGCGGCGGCGGGGTGAAGTTGCCCCGGGCCGACGGCTCGGGACCGTTCTTGCTTCGCCTCACTCGACCAACAACCTCTCGGAGGGGTCGGCACCTACGTTGTGCCGCAGTCTCTCAGAGCCCAGTACGCCATCGACTAGTGAGTACGTCTTTGACTATTGGGCAGTTCAGGCATTCCAGCACGACGTCCTGCGCACCTCCAAACATTGGTACGCGGGGATTACGCGTGATGTAAACCCCAGATAAAACGGTCATAAAGAGCGAGCCCCGTCAAAAGACGGGGCTGTTGTGAGCGCAGCGAGACCGGTTGGCAACCACGCGTGGCCATACCACCCGATTCCTCTGCCGAAACGTTATGAACACCGGGGCCGACCGTGTCCAAGGCCACAGCCGGCTCCGGTACATCTACGACAACTGCCGTATGACGATGTTGATTTGGCAGTCGCTCGACACACTCTGAGGGCGTTACCGCAGACGGGCCATCAGGGCGTGCTCGACCAGTGTGATCAGGGCACTCTTGGCGTCCGACCGGTGCCGGGCGTCGGTCGTGATGATCGGGGCGTCCGGCCCGATCTGCAGGGCCTCGCGCACCTCCTCGGGAGCGTACGGCTGGTGCCCGTCGAACCCGTTCAGGGCCACGACGAACGGCAGACCGCTGTTCTCGAAGTAGTCGACCGCCGGGAAGCAGTCGGCGAGCCTGCGGGTGTCGACCAGGACCACCGCGCCGATCGCGCCGCGGACCAGGTCGTCCCACATGAACCAGAAGCGGTCCTGACCGGGCGTACCGAAGAGGTACAGGATCAGGTCCTGGTCGAGCGTGATGCGGCCGAAGTCCATGGCGACCGTGGTGGTCGTCTTGTCCCCGGTGTGGGTCAGGTCGTCGATGCCCGCGCTCGCGGACGTCATCACGGCCTCGGTACGCAGCGGGTTGATCTCGGAGACCGCGCCGACGAACGTGGTCTTGCCCACGCCGAAGCCACCCGCCACCACGATCTTCGCGGAGGTGGTGGCCCGCCCCGCGTCAGAGCTTGCGAAGTCCACTGAGCACCCTTTCGAGCAGCGTCACATCGGGCGCGCCGCCGTTGTTCTCGTCGCCGCCCGGCTGGTGGATGGCCACCAGGCCGGCCTCGGCGAGGTCCGCGACGAGGATCCGAGCCACGCCGAGCGGCATGGCGAGCAGCGCCGAGACCTCGGCGACCGACTTCACCTCGCGGCACAGGTGGCAGATGCGCTGGTGCTCGGGGAGCAGCCCCATGAGCGCCGCCGGGTCGGCCGTGGTGCTGATCAGGGCCTCGATGGCGAGCTGGTAGCGCGGCCGGGTCCGGCCGCCGGTCATCGCGTACGGACGTACCAGCGGCTGGTCGCCCTCATCCTCGTACGGCTCCGCGTACGGATCATGAGAGGCGGTGGGCGGGGTCATGAATCCTCCGGGCGGGACAGCAAGTCGGTCGGGCAAGCCGTCTGGTGAGGCCGGTGGGGGGATTGTGGCGGCCGGACGGTGGTTTGGTGAGACGGGTGGATCCGGGGCGGGTCAGTGGAGCAGACTGCCTTGCAGCTCGGCTCGCAGGTCTGGCGTGAGCACGGCGCCCGCGCGGTCGACCAGCAGTGCCATCTCGTACCCGACGAGGCCGATGTCGCATTCCGGGTGGGCCAGGACCGCCAGCGAGGAACCGTCCGAGACGGACATGAGGAACAGGAATCCCCGCTCCATCTCCACCACGGTCTGGGCCACGCTGCCGCCCTCGAAGATCCGCGAGGCACCCGCGGTCAGCGAGGTGAGTCCGGACGCGACGGCCGCCAGCTGGTCGGCACGGTCGCGCGGGAAGCCCTCGGACATCGCCAGCAGGAGACCGTCGGCGGACACGACGACGGTGTGGGACACCCCGGGGGTGTTGTCCACGAAGTTGGTGATCAACCAGTTGAGGTTCTGTGCCGCCTGGCTCATCGGGCTCAACTAACGCTCCTGCTGGTGAGTGGGGTTCGGGAAACTGCCCGTCTGGCCGTTGCCGCCGACCTGACGACCTTGTGCGATACCCCGACGGAGATTGGTCAGCCGACCGCGTACGTCGTCAGGCGCACGCGAGACCTGCGGACCGGTTTGGTGCTGTTGCTGCTGTGCGGTTCCCGGGACGAGGTTCGCCCTGGGCACCCGGCGCGGGAGACCGGAGGTGGTGACACCGCCCGCCGCCGGCTGCCGCACGCGCTCCGCCTGCCGGACGAGATCGTCGTTCGGCGAGGAACGCCAGGCCGAGGAGGCCGTGGGCCGCTGCGGGGCCGCAGCGGAACTCTGGGGGGCGGGCGCCTGCTGCGGCGGCCGCGGGGCCGCGGCGGCGGAGGAGCCGTTGCCGTTGGCCTGCTGTCCCTGACCGCCCTGACCGCCGTGGAACCAGTTGGTCTCCAGCGTGTCGTACAGCGGAGTACGGCCGTCACCCGGGCCCGAGGCCGGGGGCAGCGCCTCCGGCTCCTGGCGGACCGGCCGCTGCTGCGGACGCGGCGGCATGGGCGGCCGCGGGGCACCGAAGTCGGGACCGCCCGCCTGGGGACGCTCGAACTGGCCCGTGTGCGCGGGATCCTGACGGCCCGGCAGGGAGTGCTGCCCGGTCGAGCTGCCGTCGAAGCCCGGCATGTTGAACTGGCCCGTCGAACCGCTGTCGTACGCCTGGGGGCCGGGGAACTGCCCCGAGCCGCCGTTCTGCCCGACCGGATTCCCGTAGACGTCCGAGCGGACGAAGGAACCGGTGTTCTGCTGGGAGTTGGCGTCCGGGCGGGGGAACTCGCCCGTGTCCTGAGAGCCGTTGGCACCGGGCCGCGGGAACTGCCCCGTGCCCTGGGAGCCGTTGGCACCGGGCCGCGGGAGGTCGTTCCGGGGAGCGATCGCACCGGGCCGCGGGAACTGGCCGGTGTTCTGCGGGGCGCCGAAGTCCGGGCGGGGGAACTCCGAGGTGGCCGCGGGGCTCTGGTGCTCCTCGATCCGCGGCATGCGGGAGGTGGCCGCCGGGTCCTGCTCGTCGTGGCCGCGCGGAACGTCGAGGGAGGCGCGCGGCACCGGCGGCTGCGCGTTCTCGTCGCTCCAACTGGGCGTGCGGGGCTGGTCGTTGCCACCGGGCAGCTCGGCCCGCGGACCACCGCGACCCGGCAGCTGCGGCCGACGGCGCCGGGAGCCCTGCTCGGGAGCCTGGCCGCCCTTCGGGGCCTGTGCCTGCGGCGGGACCGGAGTGCGGGAGCCGAAGGCGTCCTGGCCGGCGCCGAAGGAGTTCTGGCCGCCGAACGAGTCCTGGCCGCCGAAGGCGTCCTGAGCGCTGAAGGCGTCCTGGCCCGGCCCACCGGTACCCGCGGCCTGGAGGCCCTGCGGGGCGCCCGGCGCCTGGCCGCCGAACCCGGCACCCGCCGGAGCGGGCCGGCCCTGCGGGGGGACACCCGGACCCTGCGGTCCGCCCGGCGCACCGGGGCGACCGCCCTGGCCACTGCCGGGCAGCGCGGCCCGCGGTCCCTGACCGGCGTTCAGTCGGCCGCCCGAGGGGGCACCGGCGCCGAGGGCACCCGCGCCCGCGCCACCGGGCGCACCGCCGAGGGCGCCGCCGCCCTGACCGTTGCCGCCACGGCGGGCCGACGCCACACCGGCGGCGGCCTGGGCCGCGGCGGGGGCGCCGGGGCCGGCCTGGCCGGGCTTGGGCTGCGGCTTCTTGCCGCCCTGGGCGACGTCGACGGGCAGCATGACCAGCGCGGTCGTGCCACCGGAGTCGGAGGGGCGCAGCTGGATGCGGATGCCGTGCCGCTGAGACAGCCGGCCGACCACGAACAGACCCATGCGGCGGGAGACCGAGACGTCCACGGTGGGCGGCGAGGCGAGCCGCTCGTTGATCGCCGCGAGGTCCTCGGGGGAGAGGCCGATGCCGGTGTCGTGGATCTCGATCAGGACGCGGCCGTCGGGCAGCGCGTGACCGGTGACCTTGACCTTGGTCTGCGGCGAGGAGAACGAGGTCGCGTTCTCGAGCAGCTCGGCGAGCAGGTGCACGAGGTCGTTGACCACGCGGCCGGCCACTTCGGTGGTCGGCACGGCGGCCAGCTCGATGCGCTCGTACTGCTCCACCTCGGAGGCGGCGGCGCGGAGCACGTCGACCAGCGGGACCGGACGGGTCCACCGGCGGCCCGGCTCCTCACCGGCGAGGACGAGGAGGTTCTCACCGTTACGGCGCATACGCGTCGCGAGGTGGTCGAGCTTGAACAGCGAGGACAGCTGGTCCGGGTCGGCCTCGCGGGACTCCAGTTCGGAGATGAGCGAGAGCTGACGCTGGATGAGGCCCTGCGAGCGGCGCGAGAGGTTGGTGAACATCGCGTTGACGTTGCCCCGCAGAAGGGCCTGCTCGGCGGCGAGGCGGACGGCCTCGCGGTGCACGTCGTCGAAGGCCGCGGCCACGCGGCCGATCTCGTCCCGGGAGTGCACACCGACGGACTCGACGGAGGTGTCGACGTCCTGCGGGTCGGACTCGGAGAGCTGCTTGACCAGCTCGGGCAGCCGGTCCTGGGCGACCTTGGTGGCGGTCTCCTGGAGGCGGCGCAGCGAGCGGATCATGGACCGGGCGACGACGAAGGCGCCGACCAGGGAGACACCGAGCACGAGCAGGATCAGGGCACCGGCGATGATCGCGTCGCGCTCGGTGGCGTTGCGCAGCTCGCGGGCCTTCTGCTCCATGTCCTCGAGCAGGGTGTGCTCGATGCGGCCCATCTCCTGGATCTTGGTCGTGCTGTCGTCGACCCAGTCCTTGTACGAGCGCCGGTCCAGGTCGGCCAGGCCCTCCGGCCGGCCGAAGGCGCGGTCGGCGTACTGGTCGGAGGCCTCGATGGTGGAGTTGCCGCTCTCGATGGGCTTCAGGAGCGCCTCGGCGTCGTCGTCGCCGTAGATGCTCCGGAAGGTGCTGAGATCGGACTCCTCGCTGTCGAGGGCGCCCTGGGCGTACAGCCGGTCGTTCTCGGAGAGGTTGCCCAGGGTCTTGTTGTTGTCCGGCAGGGCCGCGGCGAGGACCGCGCGCTGGATGGACGCGTACTCCTTGGCGGAGGAGAAGGCCGCCAGGGCACGCGTGCGCTGGATCATGTCCGGGTTGCTGGTGGCCTCGGCCATGTCCTGGGAGAGGTCCAGCAGGTGGGTGATCAGCCGGTGGTACGACTCCACCGTCTGGGTCGCGTTGCCCTTGGTGTCGTAGGCGTCGGTGCGGATCTTGTTCAGCGTGTCCAGGTCGCGGACCAGGCCGACGAGGCTGTCGCGGACACCCTGGAGGTTGCCGTCCTTGCTGGAGGTGTCGATGTCCTCGGCGGCGTTGACGAAGTTGGTCGCGGCCCGGTCCGTCTTGTCCCGGTAGCCCTTGACCGTGATGTTGCTCGCCGTGGAGTCGTGCGCCAGCGGGCCCGCCGACTGGTCGCGCTCGTCCTGGAGCGCGGCCGCCAGCTCGGTGGCCTGCTTGGTCATCTCCGTCAGCAGCTTCATGTTGTCGAGCTGCTGGATGTCGTCCATGGAGTCGTTGATGCGCAGCGCGCCCAGCGAGGTGGCCGCCACCACGGGGAGCGCGAGCAGCGACACCAGGCGGGTGGAGATCCGCCAGTTGCGCAGGGCTATTCGCGATCCGGGGCCGGTGGGGCCCTTCGGGGGCTTCACCGGTGGTGTCGCCGCAGCCGCCGGGCCCGAGGACGCCGACGAGCCGAGACGGCCGGGGCCGCCGGAACCGCCGTCAGCCGACGGAGCCGGGCCCGGGTTCTGGGCGTGCTGGGGGGAGGAACTGCCGACATTGGGGCCAGTCCCGCCGTGCCGCTCCGGCTCGGCCGAAGCGCTGCCATCCCTCTTGAAACGTCCCTGCACTAGCGTCGCAACCTCTGGACCAGGCACCTCTCCGCAGAACGGAGAAGCACGGTGTCGGCGTTGTGGGGAGCGCCCTGAATGCGCACCCCGGTGGATCATGAGTGACCCGGCGCTGCTCCCCCTGTCTCACCGCCGCTCGGCGCTTCCCTGCGCCCCCTGTGCGCCGGCTCGATCCCGCAGCGGTCCGTGGAATTCCAGCACAGTGCCGGATCTCCAACAAGGTCCATGGGTCAGACCGTGACCTAGGTGACACCAAGTGAAGGCTGAGTCACCGGGCGTGGAAACCGTTCTGGTGGAAACCGGACATCCCTCCGCGAGTCCCACCCCGGTCGAGGGTGTCCCAGTCGCCATGATCAGGAGCGGAATGAGGGCTTCAGGGAGTCAATGTCCGTTTCGTTGGGGTGGATTGAGGCTCGTAATTGTCCGGTTTGCCCACACGTCAGTGAGCAAACTCACATGCCGATCATTGAGTCTTCGTGACGGCAGAGGGGAATGGCGCGCATAGCCTGACGCTTTACAAGAGTGACACTTCTGTCGAACCCACCACATTCCGAGGTCGAGTACAACCGTGAAGACGACGATGATGTTCCGCAACATTGCCAACCCGCGGCGCACGACGCTGGTGCACGTCAAGGACGCCGGCGAACTGCACACCCCGGAGCAGCCGGAGCACACCCTCGATCTCCCGGCCCAGACCGCCAACCCGCGGCGGACGGTCCTGATGGAGATCCCGGTCTCCGCAGCCGCAGAGTAGTCGACGAGGCCCACGGGCCCGCGAAGGGGCTCCCCGGTAGGCCGGGGGGCCTTCTTCGTGCCAGGACGCCTCCTGTGCCGGGTGTCAGGGCGCCTCCTGTGCCGGGTGTCAGGGCGCCTCCTGTGCCGGGGACGCCCTCTTCGGGTCAGGCCCCGGCCAGGATCTTCCGCGCCGCGCGCAGCTTCTTCTCGTGCAGCTCGCCCAGTCTCCGCAGTGCCCCGGCCTCGGCCTTGATCATGTCCTTCTGGATCGAGGACTCCGCGGCGAACCAGACCTCCGCGAGTCGGGTCCTCTCCTTGCAGGAGACATCGGCCTCGGCGGTGTCCTTCTCGACAGCCGACACCTTGCCCCGAACGAATGCGGGCGCCGCCATCGCCTCCAGGGGGGAGGCGTAGGCGTATCCCTTCTGCTTCATGCAGGAGGACCATTTCCCGAAGACCGCCCGGACTTCCGGGACCTTCTGGGAATTCTCGTAGCTCGCCGTCGCTATCCGGCTCGCCACCTCGGCTCCGGCCTCGTCCTCGTAGGGCTTGCGGAATCCGAGCACCGCCGCGCCGAGGCAGCCTTCGTCCGGCACCTTCTTTCCCCGGTACCGAAGCTCCGAGTTCTTCACGGCGGCGGCCGGGGTGGACCTGTTTCCGTAGAGGACCTTGATCTGGTCCTCCGTGAGCTTCGCCTTCGGCGTCTCCGGCTGCGGCGGCATCCGGTATCCGTACCGCTCGGCGCTCGCCCTGTCCGTCAGCCCGTACCGGCGATCCTGCGCCTCGGCCGGGGCCGGATTCCTCGCGGGCCGATAAGAGAGGCCGAAGTCCCTCATGCAGTCACGGGCCAGGACCTGCTCGGCCGACCGGATCACCTCGTAGTCGGCGTCGCTGTAGCTGTACACGGCGAGGGGGAGCCGGAAGGTGTAGCTTTCGCTCGCCGGTGACGACGGGCTCGGGCTCGGGGTGCTCTGCGGTACCGAGGGGAAGGTGCTGGAGGCGTCTCCGGCCGACGGCTCGTGCGGGGCGCAGCCGACCAGCAGCGTGAGGAGCAGGACGGGGATCGCCGAACGTCTCATGACGGATTTCCCTGAAACGTCAGTTCCACTTGTAGCAGTTCGTGCCGTTCCGGTTGAAATCGAAAGAGGCGTTCTCGTTGTACGTCCTGGCGAGTTTGTCGGCGTCGGCCAGAGGGGCGAACGTGTCGCAGGCGCCGCTGAAGTTGCTGTTGAAGAAGACCGTGGCGATGTGGTCGACGCTCGCGTTCCAGAACGACGCCGCGTTGTTCTTGACGGTCTGCCCCTTGCCGCTCCCGGAGGACAGATAGGTGTACCCGGCGAGATTGGGGACGCCGTCATTCGTGAAAGCGGTGCGCGATCCGGAGAAGCCGCTGTTGTAATAGAAGACGGCGCAGTCGTTCGCCCAGGTGGGGCAACTCTCCCTGGCCTCCGCGTGCGCCATGGGGGCCACGCCGAGAACCGCCGCGGCGGCAGCGGGAACCGCCGTTGCGAGAGAAAGAGTCCTGCGCTTCGACTTCATGGAATCCCCTCTTGTGTGAATGCGCTGAGCGGCATTCGCGGAGATCACCCTAAAGAGGATGAAGCGATCACGACAAGCGGTTTCTGGCCACGGGATGGCCGAGGAGTGACGGGTGGTCGCGGCCCGTCCACCCGCCCCGCCGCCCGACGACGCAGGCCCCGGACCGGTTAGCCTGGAGCCGTCCAGAGTCGGCCGTCGCACCCGCCGGCCGGCCCACGTACGCACAGTTCTCAGTGAGGGGCGCCCAGATCCCGTGCGCATCGCCAGATTCTCCATCGACGGGAATGTCGCTTTCGGCGCGGTCGAGGGCGACAAGCCGGACGAACTCGTCCTCGACATCATCAAGGGCATCCCGTTCGCGGACTTCCAGCTCTCCGGTACGAAGGTCCCGCTGAGCAAGGTGCGGCTGCTGCCCCCGGTGCTCCCCAACAAGGTCGTGGCGTACGGCCGTAACTACGCCGACCACGCGAAGGAACTGGGCAACGAGGTCCCGGACGTCCCGTTCGCCTTCTTCAAGCCGTCCACCTCGGTGATCGGACCCGGCGACGAGATCCAGTACCCCTCCTTCTCCGCGGACGTCCACCACGAGGCCGAACTGGCCGTCGTCATCGGCCGCATGTGCCGCGAGGTCCCGCGCGAGCGCGTCAAGGACGTGATCTTCGGCTACACCTGCGCCAACGACATCACCGCGCGCGACGTCCAGAAGCGCGAGAAGCAGTGGGCGCGGGCCAAGGGCTTCGACACCTCCTGCCCGCTCGGCCCCTGGGTGGAGACCGGCCTGGACCTGGGCACCGCTGCCGACCTGACGATCCAGCTCACCGTCAACGGCGAGCAGCGCCAACTCGGCCGCACCAGCGAGATGATCCACCCGATCGAGGATCTGATCGTCAACATCTCCGAGGCCATGACGCTGCTCCCCGGCGACGTGATCCTCACGGGCACCCCGGCAGGCGTCGGGCCGCTCACCGTCGGCGACGAGGTCGCCGTCACCATCGAAGGCATCGGCACTCTCACCAACAAGGTTGTCAAGCGTGGCTAGCGCACCCGTCCGCGTACGTTTCTGCCCCTCGCCCACCGGTAACCCCCATGTGGGCCTGGTCCGCACCGCCCTGTTCAACTGGGCCTTCGCCCGGCACCACCAGGGCACGCTCGTCTTCCGCATCGAGGACACCGACGCGGCCCGCGACTCCGAGGAGTCCTACAACCAGCTGCTCGACTCCATGCGCTGGCTGGGCTTCGACTGGGACGAGGGCCCCGAGGTCGGCGGCCCGCACGCGCCGTACCGCCAGTCGCAGCGGATGGACCTCTACAAGGACGTCGCCGCCAAGCTCCTGGACGCCGGCCACGCCTACCACTGCTACTGCTCCCAGGAGGAGCTGGACACCCGCCGCGAGGCCGCCCGCGCCGCCGGCAAGCCGTCCGGCTACGACGGCCACTGCCGCGACCTGAGCGCCGAGCAGGTCTCCGAGTACGTCGCCCAGGGCCGCACGCCGATCGTCCGCTTCCGCATGCCCGACGAGACGATCACCTTCACGGACCTGGTCCGCGGCGAGCTGACCTTCACCCCGGAGAACGTCCCGGACTACGGCATCGTGCGCGCCAACGGCGCCCCGCTCTACACCCTCGTCAACCCGGTCGACGACGCTCTCATGGAGATCACCCACGTCCTGCGCGGCGAGGACCTGCTCTCCTCCACCCCCCGCCAGATCGCCCTCTACAAGGCGCTGATCGAGCTGGGCGTCGCCAAGGGCATCCCGCAGTTCGGCCACCTGCCGTACGTCATGGGCGAGGGCAACAAGAAGCTCTCCAAGCGTGACCCGCAGGCGTCCCTCAACCTCTACCGCGAGCGCGGCTTCCTGCCCGAGGGCCTGCTCAACTACCTGTCCCTGCTGGGCTGGTCGCTCTCGGCGGACAAGGACATCTTCTCCACCGACGAGCTGGTCGCGGCCTTCGACATCGCGGACGTCAACCCCAACCCGGCGCGCTTCGACCTGAAGAAGTGCGAGGCGATCAACGCCGACCACATCCGGATGCTCGACGTGAAGGACTTCACCGAGCGCTGCGCGCCCTGGCTGAAGGCCCCCTTCGCGCCCTGGGCGCCGGAGGACTTCGACGAGACGAAGTGGCAGGCGATCGCCCCGCACGCGCAGACCCGCCTCAAGGTCCTCTCGGAGATCACCGACAACGTCGACTTCCTCTTCCTCCCGGAGCCGGTCTTCGACGAGCCGTCCTGGACCAAGGCGATGAAGGAGGGCTCGGACGCCCTGCTGCGCACGGCCCGCGAGAAGCTGGAGTCGGCCGACTGGACCTCGCCGGAGTCCCTCAAGGAGGCCGTCCTGGCCGCCGGCGAGACCCACGGCCTCAAGCTCGGCAAGGCCCAGGCCCCGGTCCGCGTGGCCGTCACCGGCCGCACGGTCGGCCTCCCCCTCTTCGAGTCCCTCGAAGTCCTGGGCAAGGACACGACACTGGCCCGGATCGACGCGGCCCTGGAGAAGTTGGCCGCCTGACGAGGGCACCCGTGAGGGGCGGCGACCGGAAACCCGGTCGCCGCCCCTCACGCGTCGGTGTCAGTGGTGGCCACTAGTGTTCCGGCTCGCCCGCACACAAGATCCGGAAGGCCCCGTCATGCCGATGTCCCCCCGCGACTACACCTGGCTGTTCACGCCGGGCAGCACCTTCGCCTACGAGTCGGGGCTCACCGGTGTGATCCACGTGGCCGGCGGCGGGGAGCTCGATCTGCCCACCGGACAGGTCGTCGCCAGTGATCCGTTCGTCTATCTCGGCTCGGGGGACATCGCGCCGTTCACGGTCTCCGTGCCTCCCGGCCGCTACCGCGTGGAGGCGGCCGTCGCGACCCTCAGCCGACCCGACGAACCCCCGGCCGACCGGCCTCATCTGCGGGTGGCCGCCGCTCGTCTGGTGATACGCACCGAGCCCACCACCACCTGGGAGTTGGCCCTGCGCCCCGACCAGGACCCCGCCGAGCTGGGGGACGACGAGTTCTACGGCTACGGCGTGGACGCCGGGACCGGCTGCTTCTACGACGCCGCGGCCGAGGAGGCCTTCCCGGAGGTGCAGGAGGATGAGGACGAGGGACCGCTGTGGGACGCCTTCGAGAACAGTGACTGGTCCCCGGGCCCGCACCTGGTGACGTCCCCCTCCACCGGTCACACCCTCGTCGCGTTCACCTCCGGCTGGGGCGACGGCTTCTACCCCACCTGGATCGGGCGTTCGGCCTCCGGCGAGGTCACCTGCTTCCTCACCGACTTCTTCGTCGCGCCCGACCCTTTCTGAGGGGCGGCGATCCCCGGATCCTGAGGGGCGGCAATCCCCGGACGCGCCTCCGTGCCCCGGGTTACCGTCGGGTCATGAGCATTCGGGCCGTGGTCTGGGACGTCGACGACACCCTCTTCGACTACAGGGGGGCCGACCGGATCGGAATGGGGCTGCACCTGGCGGCCGAGGGTCTGCTGGCGGCCCACGAGAGCGTCGAGCAGGCCATCGACCGGTGGCGGGAGGTCACCGACGCGCAGTGGGCGCGCTTCTCGGCGGGGGAGGTCGACTTCCAGGGCCAGCGGCGGGACCGGGTCCGGGTGTTCCTGGGCGAGGAGCTGACCGACGCCGAGGCCGACGCCTGGTTCCAGCGTTACATCGCTCACTACGAGACCGCCTGGTCCCTCTTCCCGGACGTCCTGCCCGCGCTGGACGCCCTCGCCGCCAGCCACCGGCACGCGGTGCTGTCCAACTCCAGCATCCACGTCCAGGACCACAAGCTCCGCGTGCTCGGGGTCCACGACCGCTTCGAGGTCATCCTGTGCGCCGCCGAGCTGGGCGTCTCCAAGCCCGAGGCCGGCGCCTTCCTCGCGGCCTGCGACGCCCTGGAGCTGGATCCGCACCAGGTGGCGTACGTCGGCGACCACCCGGAGATCGACGGCCGGGGTGCCGCGGACGCCGGGCTGCTCTCGGTCTGGATCGCCCGCGAGGGCCTGTACGCGACCGTGGAAGCCCCCGACGGCACCCACCGCATCGCTTCCCTCGCCGAACTCCCCACGATCCTCGGCGCGGATACCCGTTTTGGAGCCCCGTCCACCTTCGGGTAATGTTCTTCCTGCGCCGCCGGGGAGCGGGCCGAAAGGCCGGAACCGGAGGAGCAGAACTAGAACAAGATCCCCGCAGGGGCTTGCGTTCCAGTGGCCTATGGTGTAATTGGCAGCACGACTGATTCTGGTTCAGTTAGTCTTGGTTCGAGTCCAGGTAGGCCAGCTCGCAGATGCTTTGAAGTGAACACAGTATCTGCAAGCGGAGATCAACTCCGCGAAGCCCCCGTTGTGTAGCGGCCTAGCACGCTGCCCTCTCAAGGCAGTAGCGCCGGTTCGAATCCGGTCGGGGGTACAGATCCTTCCCGGAGGGTCAGTCAGGGTCGCACCCGCTGACTCTCATGCAGGATCGCTAGGGCCCCCGTTGTGTAGCGGCCTAGCACGCCGCCCTCTCAAGGCGGTAGCGCCGGTTCGAATCCGGTCGGGGGTACGCACTGGTCTAAACCACATTGGTCTATGGTGTAATTGGCAGCACGACTGATTCTGGTTCAGTTAGTCTTGGTTCGAGTCCAGGTAGACCAGCTCGGACCTGTGGCGGTGTAGTGATCATCGCCTACAGGCTCCACGCCCCCGTTGTGTAGCGGCCTAGCACGCCGCCCTCTCAAGGCGGTAGCGCCGGTTCGAATCCGGTCGGGGGTACGAGATGAAGGCCCTTCGCTTCGGCGGAGGGCCTTCGCTGCGTCCGGGATCACGTGGTCCAGGCTCGCCGCCCGGTGCACCAACTCGGCGCACGGCACGAGCTGTTCGGCTCTTGGCTGGCAGGGCGACGCAGATGACTCGTCCGGGGGCGCGGTTCTCCGCGCCGCCGGACAAGGTGAGCCATGTCCCCGTCGGTGCCCAGGCCTGCCGCGGCGTTGAGGCCGGCCCGGATCCGGCGGGGGGAGCGCCCTCAACCCGTGCGGCGCAGGGCCTCGGAGAGGCGGGCCGCCGCGTCGATGACCGCCTGCGCGTGCATGCGCCCCGGGTGGCGCGTGAGGCGCTCGATCGGGCCGGAGACGGAGACCGCGGCCACCACGCGGTTGGACGGACCGCGTACGGGCGCCGAGACGGACGCGACGCCCGGCTCGCGCTCGCCGATCGACTGGGCCCAGCCCCTGCGCCGTACGCCCGACAGGGCCGTGGCCGTGAAGCGGGCGCCCTGGAGGCCGCGGTGCAGGCGCTCCGGCTCCTCCCAGGCCATCAGGATCTGCGCCGAGGAGCCCGCCTTCATGGTGAGCGTCGAACCGACCGGGACGGTGTCCCGAAGGCCGGACAGGCGCTCCGCCGCGGCGACGCAGATACGCATGTCGCCCTGGCGGCGGTAGAGCTGCGCGCTCTCGCCCGTGATGTCCCGCAGATGCGTGAGCACCGGGCCGGCGGTCGCCAGGAGGCGGTCCTCGCCCGCCGCGGCGGCCAGCTCGGCCAGCCGGGGGCCCAGGATGAAACGGCCCTGCATGTCGCGTGCCACCATGCGGTGGTGTTCCAGAGCCACGGCCAGCCGGTGGGCCGTGGGTCGTGCCAGTCCGGTCGCCGCGACCAGACCCGCGAGGGTGGCCGGACCGGACTCCAGGGCGCTGAGGACAAGGGCTGCCTTGTCCAGAACGCCGACGCCGCTACTGTTGTCCATGAAACGATACTCACGTCTCACTCTGTGAAACGCAAGTTCCTTTTTCCGTGAGACGCGCAACCCTTGTAGGCACAGCGGCCCGGTGACCGTACGGGCCTGGTGACGGGCGCCCGTGAACTGGGGCCGGGTGCCGTCTCCTCAAGATCTCTAGTTGGGCCGGTGGACGATCTCGCCGGCCGGAGGGAAAGCGATGGGTAGGACACTCGCGGAGAAGGTCTGGGACGACCACGTCGTCCGGCGCGCCGAGGGCGAGCCCGACCTCCTCTTCATCGATCTGCACCTGCTGCACGAGGTGACCAGCCCGCAGGCCTTCGACGGACTGCGCAAGAGCGGACGCCAGGTGCGCCGGCTCGACCTGACCATCGCGACCGAGGACCACAACACCCCGACCCTCGACATCGACAAGCCCATCGCCGACCCGGTCTCCCGGGTCCAGCTGGAGACGCTGCGCAAGAACGCCGCCGAGTTCGGTGTGCGCCTGCACCCGCTGGGCGACGTCGAGCAGGGCGTCGTGCACGTCGTCGGCCCGCAGCTGGGCCTGACCCAGCCCGGTATGACCGTGGTCTGCGGCGACTCCCACACCTCCACGCACGGCGCCTTCGGCGGTCTGGCGTTCGGCATCGGCACCTCCCAGGTGGAGCACGTGCTGGCCACCCAGACGCTGCCGCTGGTCCGCCCCAAGACCATGGCGATCACGGTCAACGGCGAACTGCCCGACGGCGTCACCGCCAAGGACCTCATCCTGGCGATCATCGCCAGGATCGGCACGGGCGGCGGCCAGGGCTACGTCCTGGAGTACCGCGGCTCCGCCATCGAGAAGCTCTCGATGGAGGCCCGCATGACCATCTGCAACATGTCGATCGAGGCCGGTGCCCGCGCGGGCATGATCGCCCCCGACCAGACCACCTTCGACTACCTCGAGGGCCGTCCGCACGCCCCCAAGGGCGAGGACTGGGACGCGGCCGTCGCGTACTGGAAGACCCTGAAGACGGACGAGGACGCCGAGTTCGACGCCGAGGTCGTCATCGAGGCCGCCGAACTGTCGCCGTTCGTCACCTGGGGCACCAACCCCGGCCAGGGCGCGCCGCTTTCGGCCCACGTCCCCGATCCTGCTTCGTACGAAGACGCTTCGGAGCGCCTCGCCGCCGAAAAGGCCCTGGAATACATGGGGTTGGAGGCCGGACAGCCGCTGCGCTCCATCAAGGTGGACACCGTCTTCGTAGGTTCGTGCACCAACGGCCGCATCGAGGACCTGCGCGCGGCCGCCGAGCTCGTCAAGGGCCGCAAAGTCGCCGACGGCGTACGGATGCTGGTCGTCCCCGGCTCCGCGCGGGTCGGTCTCCAGGCCGTCTCCGAGGGCCTGGACGTCGTCTTCAAGGAGGCCGGCGCCGAATGGCGGCACGCGGGCTGCTCGATGTGTCTGGGCATGAACCCGGACCAGCTGGCCCCGGGTGAGCGCTCCGCGTCCACCTCCAACCGCAACTTCGAGGGCCGGCAGGGCAAGGGCGGCCGTACGCACCTGGTGTCGCCGCAGGTCGCGGCCGCCACGGCCGTACTGGGCCACCTGGCCTCGCCCGCCGACCTGTCCGACGCCCCTGCCGCCGCTGGAGTCTGAGAGTCATGGAAGCATTCACCACACACACCGGCCGGGCCGTTCCGCTGCGTCGCTCGAACGTCGACACCGACCAGATCATCCCTGCTCACTGGCTCAAGAAGGTGACCAGGGACGGGTTCGAGGACGGACTGTTCGAGGCCTGGCGCAAGGACGAGAAATTCATCCTCAACCAGCCCGAGCGCGAGGGCGCCACGGTCCTGGTCGCCGGCCCCGACTTCGGCACCGGTTCCTCCCGTGAGCACGCGGTGTGGGCGCTGCAGAACTACGGCTTCAAGGCCGTGATCTCCTCCCGCTTCGCCGACATCTTCCGCGGCAACTCGCTGAAGAACGGCCTGCTCACGGTGGTTCTGGACCAGAAGATCGTGGACGCGCTCCAGGAGCTGACCGAGAAGGACCCCGAGGCCGAGATCACCGTCGACCTGGAGGCCCGCGAGGTGCGCGCCGAGGGCATCACGGCGAGCTTCGAGCTGGACGAGAACTCCCGCTGGCGGCTGCTGAACGGCCTGGACGACATCTCCATCACCCTCCAGAGCGAGGACGACATCGCGGCGTACGAGGCCAAGCGGCCCTCGTTCAAGCCGCGGACGCTTCAGGTCTGACCCCGGAGGCGCCCCTCCCGGGGTGGCGCCGCCCCTCCTTCGGAGCAACTGAACAGGTCGAGTTTCGGCCACTCCAACACCCCCGCCGTACCCCCGATCAGCCCGATCGGGGGTACGGCCGTGTCTGCTCCCGGACGGCCCCGCGCGGTGCGACACGCCCGCTCAACTTCCCACGTTAAGAAGGGTGTTGTCGGGGTACGCGTCCCTTGTCACCGTGGCTTCCCCATGTGCCCGGAAGGCCGTTTCAGGCGGCAGTTGCACCCCTAGCAGGCGACAACTCGCCCCAGATGGCACAATCTGTGCATGGAACACGACGGCCAACTCGAGCTCTATGCGGCAGTCGCGGACCAACTCAAGGAAGCGCACGCAAGAGTGCGCGCACTGCAAGTCCCGGAGGGCGTACGGATGGCGCTGACCCGGAAGCTGCTGGTCATTACGGCCGCGGCCAAGCACGACGTCGTCGAAGCGACAAGGCGTCTGGAGCGGTTCACCGCTGACCTCGACGCGGGTCGAATCCCGGAAGAGGAACGCTGAACAAGTCCAGAGCGGCCGAGTTCGTTGCGGCACAAGGGTGATAAGCCCGTTTCGTGTTTGATTTGCGGTATATATCTGCCTAACGTGCGAAAACGCTTGAACACTTTCGTTCGGGCAATGTCTCCGAAGGGGAAGACGTGAACAAGGCGCAGCTCGTAGAAGCGATTGCCGACAAGGTGGGCGGCCGCCAGCAGGCCGCCGACGCGGTCGACGCGGTCCTGGACGCCATCGTCCGCGCGACGGTCGCTGGCGACCGTGTCTCGGTCACCGGCTTCGGTTCGTTCGAGAAGGTCGACCGCCCGGCCCGTTACGCCCGCAACCCCCAGACGGGCGAGCGGGTTCGGGTCAAGAAGACCTCCGTTCCCCGCTTCCGCGCCGGCCAGGGCTTCAAGGACCTGGTCAGCGGCACGAAGAAGCTCCCGAAGAACGACGTCGCGGTCAAGAAGGCGCCCAAGGGCAGCCTGACCGGCGGGGCTTCGGCCACGGTCAAGAAGGCGGCCGCGAAGAAGGCGACCACCGCCAAGACCGCCGCCGCGAAGAAGACCACCGCGAAGAAGACGACGGCCAAGAAGACCACGGCCACCGCCAAGAAGACGACGGCGAAGAAGGCCCCCGCCAAGAAGGCGACCGGCACCGCCGCCAAGACCACGGCCGCGAGCAAGACCGCCGCCAAGAAGACGACGGCCAAGAAGGCCCCGGCGAAGAAGGCGACCGCCAAGAAGGCGCCCGCCAAGAAGTCGGCCGCCCGCACCACCACCGCCAAGAAGGCCACGGCCCGCAAGAGGTAAGGGCACAGGGGCACTCACGCGCCGGGCCGGACTCCGTGACGGAGTCCGGCCCGCGGCGTGTGCAAGGGGTTCGGAGGGCCCTTCAAGGAGGTTCGAAGGGTTTTCAGAACGTCTGGAGGGTCACCAGGGTGATCTTCTCGCCGTCCGTCTCGACGCGCACGCGCTGACCGGGACGCAGCAGTCTGAGGCCGCCCGCGTCGAACGCCGGCGCGTCGAAGGGCACCGGGGTGCCGTCGTCGAGCAGCACCTGCCCGCTGCGGCTTTCGGGGTCGTACGTGTACGCGGTCGCCTGCATGGCCGCAGCCTACTGCCCGGGTATCAGCAACCGCGCCGCCGCGGCAGCCGTCCGGGGGCCGACCCCCAGCGCCAGCGCCGCCCGCAGGTCCTCACCGGTGTCCACGTCCTGCCGTACGGAATCGACATCGTCGAGACGGAGTTCCGCGGCTCCCGAGGCGTGGTGGCGGCGCCGGGAATCCGGACCGAAGGCCGGACGCAATTCCTCGCCCGCCGCCGCGGCCAACAAGGTCGTGCCGAGGGCCGCCGCGTCCGGGAGAAAAGCGCGCGGGAATTCCGCGGCCGCGTCCAGGACCCGGGCCAATTCCAGGGGGCGCAACGCCGGCAGATCGGCGTTCAGGGCCGCCAGGGCGCTTTCGGGGCGCGCGGAGCGCACGGCGGACGCTCCGTGCCGCAGAGCCGCGTTCAGGCCGCCCCGGGGCTCGTCGGGGACGATGCGGGCGCCCAGGGCCGCCAGTTCACGGCCGGCCAGGGCGTCGTCCGTGACGACCGCCACATCGCGGACCGCCGGGCAGGTCAGCGCCGCCGCCACCGTGTCCTGGGCGAAGGCGAGGGCCAGACCCGGACGCACCCCGTCCCCGGCCGTGTCCGAGAGCCTGCTCTTGGCCCGCGCCAGGGGTTTCAGCGGGATGACCAACGTCCACTGCACGAGCGTTCCGTCCTTCTCTTCTCACGGTCATTGTCACTCAGTCGTCACGCGGCCCATCTGGCGGTGTCGGCGGCGGGGCGTACGGTGTTCTCGACAGACAGACGGCCCGGGGCGACACTTGTGCGGCCCCCCGGCCCAAGAGGAAGGTGTCCGCGTGCCCCGCCGCAGAATCGGCTTCTGGTACCGCCTGGCAGCGGTGATCGCCAAACCGCCGCTCGTGGTTCTGATCAAGCGGGACTGGCGCGGATTGGAGAACATTCCGGCCGACGGCGGTTTTATCACCGCGGTCAACCACAATTCGCACATCGATCCCTTCGCGTACGCGCACTTTCAGTACAACACCGGGCGCGTTCCGCGATTCCTCGCGAAGAGCGGTCTTTTCAAGAAGGGATTCGTCGGCGCCGTCATGCGCGGCACCGGTCAGATCCCCGTCTACCGCGAGAGCACCGACGCGCTGAGCGCTTTCCGGGCCGCGATCGAGGCCGTGGAGCGCGGTGAATGCGTCGCCTTCTACCCCGAGGGCACCATCACCCGCGACCCCGACCAGTGGCCCATGATCGGCAAGACCGGCGCCGCGCGCGTGGCCCTTCAGACCAAGTGCCCGGTCGTCCCGGTCGCCCAGTGGGGCGCCAACGAGGTGCTGCCGCCCTACGCCAAGAAGCTCCACCTCTTCCCGCGCAAGACGCACCACGTCCTCGCCGGCCCGCCCGTGGACCTCTCGCGCTTCTACGGCAAGGACATGACCCAGGACCTCCTGAAGGAGGCCACCGAGGTCATCATGGCCGCCATCACCGCCCAGCTGGAGATCATCCGGGGCGAGAAGGCGCCCGGGACGGCGTACGACCCACGCCGCGAGCGGATCGAGCAGCGGCGCCGGACCCAGGCCCAGAGCGGTCACGAGGGGGAGAAGAGCAAGTGAGCAAGCCCGTCAAGGCGGCCGTCTTCGGCACCGGTTCATGGGGTACCGCCTTCGGCATGGTGCTCGCCGACGCGGGGTGCGAGGTCACCCTCTGGGCGCGGCGTCCCGAACTCGCGGAAGCGGTCAACTCCACGCGTACGAACCCGGACTACCTCCCCGGCGTCGAACTCCCGGAGAACCTCCGGGCGACCGCGGACGCCGCCGAGGCCGCGCGCGACGCCGAGTTGACCGTCCTCGCGATCCCCTCGCAGACCCTGCGCGCCAACCTCGCCGAGTGGACCCCGCTGCTCGCCCCCGACACCGTCCTCGTCTCGCTCATGAAGGGCGTCGAACTCGGTTCGGCCATGCGGATGAGCGAGGTCGTCGAGGACGTCGCCAAGGTGGGCCAGGACCGCATCGCCGTGGTCACCGGGCCCAACCTCGCCCGGGAGATCGCCGCCCGGATGCCGGCCGCCGCCGTGGTCGCCTGCACCGACGAGACGGTCGCCACCCGCCTCCAGGCCTCCTGCCACACGCCGTACTTCCGCCCGTACACCAACACCGACGTGGTGGGCTGCGAACTGGGCGGTGCCGTGAAGAACGTCATCGGCCTCGCCGTCGGCATCGCGGACGGCATGGGGCTCGGCGACAACGCCAAGGGCTCGCTCATCACGCGCGGTCTCGCGGAGACGACCCGTCTGGGCCTGGCGATGGGCGCGGACCCCCTCACCTTCTCCGGACTCGCCGGTCTCGGCGACCTGGTGGCGACCTGCTCCTCGCCGCTGTCGCGCAACCACACCTTCGGCACCAACCTCGGCAAGGGCATGACCCTCCAGGAGACCATCGCGGTCACCAAGCAGACCGCCGAGGGCGTCAAGTCCTGTGAGTCCGTGCTGGATCTGGCCCGCAGGCACGGCGTCGACATGCCCATCACCGAGACCGTCGTCGGCATCGTGCACGAGGGCAAGTCCCCGGTGGTCGCCGTCAAGGAGCTGATGTCGCGCAGCGCGAAGCCCGAGCGACACTGAGCTACGACCTCGCCGTTCGCCTCGTCCACCACCGGGGCGGACGCTGTATCGGGGCACTACCAACGGGTACTCTCAACGCGATATGAGCACCGAGAACCTCCCCCAGAGCCCTGAGCAGCCGCCTCGCAAGCCGCGCGTGGCCGTCGTGTTCGGCGGGCGCAGCTCCGAACACGGGATCTCCGTGGTCACCGCCGGCGCCGTCCTCAAGGCCATCGACCGGACGAAGTACGACGTCCTGCCGATCGGCATCACCCAGGACGGCCGCTGGGCGCTCACCGCCGACGAACCGGAACGCATGGCGATCACCGATCGCCGTACGCCGAACGTCACGGAGCTCGCCGAGTCGCACGAGGGCGGTGTGGTGCTCCCCGTGGACCCCGCGAACCGCGAAGTCGTCTACAGCGAGCCCGGATCGGTGCCCAAGGCGCTCGGCGAGGTCGACGTCGTCTTCCCCGTCCTGCACGGCCCCTACGGCGAGGACGGCACCCTCCAGGGCCTTCTGGAGCTCTCCGGGGTCCCGTACGTCGGCTCGGGCGTGCTCGCCTCGGCCGTCGGCCAGGACAAGGAGTACATGAAGCGGGTGTTCACCTCCTTCGGGCTCAAGGTCGGCCCGTACGTGGTGATCCGGCCGCGCGAGTGGGAGCGGGACGAGTCCGCCGCCCGCAAGAAGATCGTCGACTTCGCGGGCGAGCACGGCTGGCCGCTGTTCGTGAAGCCCGCGCGCGCAGGTTCCTCGATCGGCATCACCAAGGTCGACGACCTCTCCGGCCTGGACGAGGCGATCGCCGAGGCGCAGAGCCACGACCCGAAGATCCTCGTCGAGGCGGCGCTGCGGGGGCGCGAGATCGAGTGCGGTGTCCTGGAGTTCGAGGACGGCCCGCGCGCGTCGGTCCCGGCCGAGATCCCGCCGCCGCAGGAGCACGCGTACTACGACTTCGAGGCGAAGTACATCGACTCGACCCCGGGGATCGTGCCGGCGCCGCTCACGCCCGAGGAGACGGCCGAGGTCCAGCGGCTCGCGGTCGACGCCTTCGACGCGGCCTCCTGCGAGGGGCTGGTCCGTGCGGACTTCTTCCTCACCGAGGACGGCGAGTTCGTCATCAACGAGATCAACACCCTGCCCGGCTTCACGCCGATCTCGATGTACCCGCAGATGTGGGAGAAGAGCGGGATCAGCTACCCGGAACTGGTGAGCAGGCTGATCGAGGCGGCACTGCGGAGGTCTACGGGGCTGCGGTAGCGGGGGCTCGGCCGGCGGGTCGTGGGCCTGGGGCTGGGTCTGCGCCTGGGCCTGCGTCGGCCGGGTTGGGCCTGGCGTCGGCTGGGTTGGGCGTGGCGTCGGCTGGGCGGTGGGCTCGTGTGGGCTGGTCGTGGTCGCGGTCTTGGGTGCGGGGCAGCCGGGTTGGCGGGTCTGGGGCGCCGGTCGGCGGATCGTGTCGGGTGGTGCCAGGTCTGCGGCTGCCGGTCGAGGCTCGCGTCGGGCGGGTGCAGGTCTGCGGCCGCCGATGGGCGGGTCGTGCGTCGGCTGGTCGAGGGTTCGGTTCGGCTGGGTCGGCGGGCCTTGTGCCGGCTGGGCGGTGGGCTCCTGTCCGTCGGCCGAGAGTTCGAGCCGGCGACGTCGTCGGCAGGGTTCGCGTCTGACCGCTTTGCGGCTCGGGTCGGTCGGGCCGTGCCCCGTGTCAGCCGTCCGTGACTCGCTCGGACAGTCTGGCTTCACGTCAGCCGTCTGTGACCCCCGCTCGGCCAGTGCGCTCTCGCGTCAGCCCTCCGTGACCCGCTCGGCCGGTCCGGACCCGGAGTCAGCCGCTCGGCCGGCCCGGACCCCGCGTCAGACGGCAGCGCGTCGTGCTACGGGCCCTCAACGACGTCTCCTTCGACCTGGACCTCCCTGTGACCTCGGCGGAGCACTTGCCACGTGAGGCCGCGGAACTGACACAGCCGAAGCTGACCGAGGCCCTCGACTGATCGGCACCGGCGTCCGAGCGGTCCACCTCGGCCAGTAACCGTCACCGCTGTCCGCGGGCCCGCGGCCGATCGGCGCAGCAGATGCCGTGGGCCGGCCTCGGTGGCTAGTCGGCGATTCCCTCGGGGATCGTCTTCTTGACGGCCGGTGCCAGGTCCACGAGCGGTGCCATGCCGTTCCCGGTGCGCTGTTTCGGGATCGTCACCTCGACGTACGCCTTGCGCAGGGTCGTGGTGAAGCGGAACGAGCCGTCGTCCTGCTTCTCCAGCAGCCACCCCACCCCGTTGACCTCCACGCCGTCGGCCTCCGGATCGTCCATCTTCGAGGGCCGCTGTACACCGCACCGCAGTATGATCGCCGGGTCACCCCAGCCCGCGGTCAGCGCGGATGCCGGCTCGGGGTCCCGGCGATCCTGACCGTCGACCTTGGACGGCAGCGCCTTGTCGAGGTTCTCGCACAGCTCGGTGACTTCCGTGCCCGGGCTGGGAACCGCGGCCCGGGTGCCGTCGTCTGCTGAGGAGCAGCCCGCAATGGTGATCAGCGTGAGGAGCGCGGGCAGGCCGATGAGCCGGCGACGGAAATCAATCACCGGCCAAGGGTAGACGGGGGCTACAGATGGACCACCGGGCAGGTCAGGGTGCGAGTGATGCCGTCCACCTGCTGGACCTTGGCGACCACCATCCGGCCCAGGTCGTCTACGGTGTCGGCTTGCGCGCGGACGATCACGTCATACGGTCCTGTCACGTCCTCGGCCTGGATGATTCCAGGAATCTTGCTGATCGTCTCGGCGACGGTCGACGCCTTGCCGACCTCCGTCTGGATCAGGATGTACGCCTGTACCACGGAACCTCCAGGGCGGCCACGAGGATCATGTGGGGAAAAGGAACGCCACGGTATCGCGTCGTCGCTCACCACGGGGAGACCCGCGGGGGCGTGGACGCCCGCGCCGGGGTGCGGACACGACAGAAGTTCACGGTCCCCTCGACCGTATCGAGGACACTGATGACGCGCGACCGGGCACGACACGGCACAGAAGGGGCGTAAGCGCCATGAAGGGCACTGTTGGTGAGCTCGGGGAGTTCGGGCTCATCAGGGAGCTCACCTCCCGTCTCACCACCACCCCGGCGGTCCGGGTGGGCCCCGGCGACGACGCCGCGGTGGTCGCCGCACCCGACCGCAGGGTCGTCGCGAGCACCGACATCCTCCTGGAGGGCCGGCACTTCCGCCGCGACTGGTCCACGGCCTACGACGTGGGCCGCAAGGCCGCCGCGCAGAACCTCGCGGACATCGCCGCCATGGGCGCGGTGCCGACCGCCCTGCTGCTCGGCCTGGTCGTGCCCGCCGAACTCCCCGTGACCTGGCCCTCGGAGCTCATGGACGGCCTGCGCGACGAGTGCCAGGTGGCCGGCGCCTCGGTGGTCGGCGGGGACGTCGTACGAGGGGACACGATCATGGTCTCCATCACCGCCCTCGGCGATCTGCGGGGCCAGGAGCCCGTCACCCGGGCCGGCGCCCAGCCCGGCGACCTCGTCGCGGTGACCGGCTGGCTGGGCTGGTCCGCGGCCGGGTACGCGGTGCTCGCCCGGGGCTTCCGCTCGCCCCGCGCGTTCGTGGAGGCGCACCGGCGCCCCGAGCCGCCGTACCACGCGGGCCCGGCCGCCGCGGCGCTCGGCGCGACCGCGATGTGCGACGTGAGCGACGGGCTGATCGCCGACCTCGGACACATCGCCGAGGCCAGCAAGGTCCGCATCGACGTGCGCTCCGGCGCGATCGACATCCCCTCGCAGATGAACGACATCGGGCAGGCCGTCGGGGTCGACCCCCTCCAGTGGGTGCTGACCGGGGGAGAGGACCACGCGATCGTGGCGACCTTCCACCCGGACGTGAAGCTGCCGGCCCGCTGGAAGGTGATCGGCGAGGTCCTCAACCCCTCGGCGCTGCCCCAGGTGACGGTGGACGGCGCCCCCTGGACGAGCAAGGGCGGCTGGGACCACTTCGGCGAGGACATCGAGCCGTGAGGCCGCCGCTGGTGCTCACGGTGGCGGGCTCCGACTCCGGCGGCGGGGCCGGCATCCAGGCCGACCTGAAGACCATGCTCGCGCTGGGTGTACACGGCATGAGCGTGGTCACCGCCGTCACCGCGCAGAACTCCCTTGGTGTGCAGGGTGCTTGGGAGCTGCCGGTGGAGGCGGTCCGGGCGCAGTACCGCAGTGTCGTGGACGACATCGGCGTCCAGGCCGTCAAGACCGGGATGCTCGCCTCGGCCGAACTCGTCGAGACGGTCGCCGAGTTGCTCGGCTCTACCGGTGTCCCGACCGTGGTCGACCCGGTCGGTGTCTCCAAGCACGGGGACTCCCTGCTGGCGTCGACCGCCCTGGAGTCCATGCGGCGCAAGCTGCTCCCGGTGGCCACGGTCGCCACTCCGAACCTCGACGAGGTGGCCCAACTCACCGGCGTCCGCGTCGAGTCGGAGTCCGGCATGAGGGAGGCCGCCGACGCCGTCCTGTCGTTCGGGCCGGCCTGGGTGCTCATCAAGGGCGGCCATCTGAGCGGGGACGCCGTCGACCTGCTCACCGACGGCTCCGAGGAGCACTGGCTGCGCGCGCCCCGCCACGACAACCGCCATACGCACGGCACGGGGTGCACGCTCGCCTCCGCGATCGCCTCCCAGCTCGCGAAGGGCCGGTCCGTCCCGGAGGCGGTGGCGGACGCGAAGGACTATGTCACCGGCGCGATCGCGTCCGGCTTCGCGCTGGGCGGCGGGATCGGACCGGTGGATCACGGATGGCGGTTCCGTCAGGACACCGACGCGTAATACATGAATACGGAGTCCATGACCACGGAGTCCATGAACACAGCAAAAAGCCGGCCCACCTTCCGGTGGACCGGCTCTGCAGCGAACCAGCAGTGGCCGCGCGCTTCAGCGGTGCGTCAGCGCGAGACCTTGCCGGCCTTGATGCACGAGGTGCAGACGTTCAGGCGCTTAGGCGTCCCGCCGATCACGGTACGGACGTGCTGGATGTTCGGGTTCCAGCGACGGGACGTACGGCGGTGCGAGAAGGACACGCTGTTGCCGAAGCCCGGCCCCTTGCCACAGACGTCGCAGTTGGCAGCCACGGGTCACTCCAAAGACTTCAGATGCACTTACGGTGGGATCCCGGCGGGCCGGGATCGAGATCGCAGGATCAAAGATCTGAGTGGCGCTGCCAGGGGAATGGCCCGATCGGGATCGGGCAACCGGAGCAGCATACAACGACTGCGCCAGTAGAACGAAACTACCATGGCTGATCAGGCACTCGCTCCCGGCCCTCTTCCGGCGGACGCCCGCCCGGGGTCTACGCTGCGTCCAGTCCAGCAGCCCGAGGAGGCGCAGGTGGCGCAGGTGCCGCAGACATTCTTCGATGCTCTCGCGGTGCGCACCTGGTGCGGTCTCGCGCTGCGGGCGCTGGGTCGGGCGCGCGAGGAGATCGACGCGATCAACGTCTATCCCGTCGCCGACGGGGACACCGGCACCAACCTGTATCTGACGGCGGAGTCGGCGGCCGCGGCCGTGGAGGCCGTCTTCGAGGCCCACACTGCCCATGAGCTGGGGAAACCCGCACTCGCCGACGCCGCGCGCGCGATGGCGCACGGCGCCCTCATAGGCGCCCGCGGCAACTCCGGCACGATCCTCGCCCAGTTGCTGCGCGGCATGGCCCAGGTGCTGGCCGCCGACAGTGAGACGCCTCACACGGACGGCGAGGGACTGCGACTCGCCCTGCGGCAGGCCGCCGACTCCGCCCGCCAGGCCGTCGCCCACCCCGTGGAGGGCACGGTCCTCACGGTCGCCTCGGCCGCCGCCGACGCGGCCGAGCGCACGGACGGCGACTGCGGGACGGTCGCACGGGCCGCCTACGACGGGGCCCGCGCCGCCCTCGCCGAGACCCCGGCCCGGCTGGCAGTCCTGGGGCGGGCCGGAGTGGTGGACGCCGGCGGACGCGGGCTGGTGGCGGTACTGGCGGCCCTGGTGGAGACGTTCACCGGCGAGACGCCGAGGGCCGTTCCTGTGGCGGCCGATCCGGAGCACGCGCGCGGGGCGGCCGGTCCGGAGCACGCGCGCGGGGCGGCCGGTCCGGAGCACGCGCGCGGGGCGGGCGCTACGGCCGTCACGTCCCCCGAGATCGTCGCGGAGGTGTCCGACGTCCCCGCGACCCCCCTGGACGAGTGCGCCGACGGCCCGGAGACCGGCGGCCCCGCCTTCGAGGTGATCTACCTCCTGGAGGCCGACGACACCGCCGTGGCGCGGCTGCGGGAGCGGCTCGACGGGCTCGGCGAGTCCCTCGTGGTGGTCGGCGGCGACGGACTGTGGAACGTCCATGTGCACGTCGACGACGCGGGCGCCGCCGTGGAGGCGGGCGTGGAGGCCGGCCGGCCGTACCGGATACGGATCACCCACTTCGGCGTCGGCGACGTCCACACCACCGGCGCCGAACGGCCGCCCCGCGAGCGCGCCCAGCGGGCCGTCGTCGCCGTAGTGCCCGGCGAGGGCCTGGCCGGGCTCTACGCCGAGGCCGGCGCGACCACCGTGCTCGCCCGGCCCGGGGAGCCGCCCGCGAGCGGCGAGCTCGTGCAGGCCGTACGGCGCGCCCACGCGCGCGAGGTCGTGCTGCTGCCCAACGACGCCGACCTGCGCCACACCGCCGCCGCGGCGGCCGAGCAGGCCCGCGCGGAGGGCATCCGGGTCGCACTGATCCCGACCCGGTCCGCGGTCCAGGGCATCGCGGCGCTCGCCGTGCACGAGCCGGAGCGGCGGTTCGACGAGGACGTCGTCCAGATGACCTCGGCGGCCGGCGCGACCCGCCATGCCGAGGTCGTCGTCGCGGAACGCCAGTCCTGGACCATGGCCGGCATCTGCCAGGCCGGTGACGTCCTCGGTCTCATCGACGGGGACGTGGCCGTGATCGGCTCGGACGTCACCGCCACCGCGGAGAGCGTCCTCGACCGCATGCTCTCGGCCGGCGGTGAACTGGTCACCCTCGTCCTCGGCGACGAGGCCCCCGAGACCGTCGCCGACCACCTGGAGACACGGGTGCGGGAGGCGTACCTCGCGGTGGACACCGTGGTGTACCGGGGCGGGCGGCAGGGGGCCGTGCTGCTCATCGGGGTCGAGTAGGCCGGGAGCCGGGACCGGAAGGCGGCACGGGTCAGTCCTGCTGCTCCTCCATCTGCTCCTCCATGAGCGCCAGCATCTGGGCGGCCTCGGCGCGACGGGCCTGTGCCGTCGCGTCGCCGGCGTCGCGACGGGTCGGTTCCGTCCCACCGTCGGCGTCGCGACGATCCCGTCCCGTCGTGTCGTCGCCGGAGGGAGAGCCGTCGGAGCCGTAGGCGGCCAGCACCGCACGCGCGCGTGCCGCCGCCTCCTCCGGGCGGCTCAGGTCGGCCGCCAGCCAGCCGGCCGCGAGCTCGGCGCCGGTCCGGGCGTCCAGGGCGTCCCCGCCGAGCGAGGCGAACAGCACGATCGACTCGGCCACCTGCGTCAGCGCCTCCTCCAGCACCGCCCGGATCGAGTCGTCCTCGGCGTCCTCGGACACCGAACGGGCCAGCAGGTCACCGAACTGCCGGTGGGTGTGCCCGAGTTCGCCGACCAGCCGGGCCCGGGCCTCCTCGTCGCTCCCCACGTCACCCAGCGCGGCCTCGCACTCCTGGACCGCCTGCGCCATCAACTCCCGCGCCGCGTCCGCCCCGTCCTCGGCCCGCAGCGCGAGCCACGCCCGGGCCCGCAGGGAGCGGATCAGGCCGTGCACATTGCCGATCTCGCGCCACAGGCCACCCGCGCGGGCGTACGCCCGGTCCGCCTCGGCCGGCAGCCCCGCGGCCCCGAGGGACTCGGCGGCGAGGTGGGCGAGCGTCGCGTGGTCGTGCTGCTCCGGCCAGTGCCGGGCGATCTCCGCGGCCTGAAGACGCCGTTCGGCCGCCTCCCGGTGCTCGCCCAGCTCACTGAGGCAGTCACCGAGCCACCACTGCGTCTGGACGACCACCCCGTCGCCGTGCGTCTCGGGGCGCAGGTCGGGCAGCGCCGACTCCAGGACCTCCGCGGCCTCGGCCCACCGCCCCAGCCGCACCAGGTAGCCACCCAGCTGGTGCCGGGCCCAGGCCCCGAGCGTCCGGCCCTCCCCGGCCTCGTCGGCCCAGTGCGCCGCCTCCAGGGCGTGCTCGGCGGCCTCCTCGGCGAGTCCCCGGCCCCCGACGACCTCGGCGAGCTGGAGCCGCAGCTGGGCCCGCCCGACCGGCTCCAGATGCGGCCCGCCGTGCTCCAGGGCCGCCCGCAGCGCCCGCTCGGTCCCGGCCAGGTCGCCCAGGTGGTGCAGGAGTCCGGCCAGACGGGCCTCGTACTCCACCGCGAACCACGGCAGCCCCGCCTCCACGAACCCGACCGCGGCCCAGGTGAACAGCTCCGCCGCCGACTCCACGTCCCCGGTCCGCGCGGCCAGCTCCGCCAGCATCGCCTGGGCCTCGGCGACCCGCGCGGCGAGCCGTACGTCGTCCTCGGTGCGCCCCTCCACGAGGGCAAGCACCTCCCGCACGGCCCGCTCGGCCTCGGAGAGGATCTCGCCCTCACCGCCCTCTCCGGCCTCCTGCACCTGCCGCATCAGGATCCGCGCCCGCGACATCACCACGGACGCGGTCTGCCGTACGCCGGTGCCGTCCGCCGCGTAGAGCGCGAGGACCTCGTCGTACGGCCCGGCGACCGCCGTGAGTGCCTCGTCGATCTCTCCGGCCAGGGCCCGGACGTACGCCGCACGCGCGTGTGCGGCCAGTGCCTCGCCGGGGTCGCCCGCTTGCGCGTACAGCTCGGCGGCCTGTTCGAAGAGCCCGGTGCCCTCGGGGCCGCGGTCCATCGCCTCGTGGTCGGCTATCTCGGCACGGTCGCGCGGGTCCAGTTCGACGTCCTGCGCGGCCCGTGCGACCGCCGCCCACGCCTCCACGGCGTTCGGCTGGAGGGTGTCCGACAACCGTCGGGCCTCGGCGATCAGCGCGGGCAGATCGGGCTCCTGCGCGAGGACGGGGGCCGGGGGAGCCGGCGGGGGAGCGGCGACCGTCCGGACCGCCCGCACCCCGAGCGGCAGCCGGTCCACCAGCGGCCGCTGCGCCATGCGCGCGCGTGCCCGCTCGCCGACATGGGACGTGCCGTTGCGCTCGTCGAAGCGGGCGGCCAGCGCGAGGGCCTCCTCGCGCGCGTGGGCGGCGAGTTCGGCCGCGGTCCACGACCGGCCCGAAGGCCCCGGCACCGGCCGGTCGGCCGGACCGAGCTCGACGAGACGGTCCATGAGCAGCGCCACCACCGCCATGAAGTCCAGCCTGCTGCGCGGATGACCGTCGTCCGTGAAGTACGCGGGACGCTCCGCGAGCAGCTCCAGGCCGCGCGCCTCGTTGCCGCTGAGCGCGCAGAACTCGACATGGTCCGCGTAGGCGCCGCGCATGCTCTCCATGGACCGCACGAGCCGGAAGCCCCGCAGATGGTTGGCGCGCGCCTCCTCGAGGCGCCCCAGCCGCAGCAGCGGCGCCAGTGAGGAGGCGAGGGCCGCGTGCGGCTCGTGGGCGCAGGTGAACTCGCCCTCCAGGACCGGCGCCCACAGGTCGAGCGCCTCCGCGTCCCGGCCCTGCCGCACCTGCCACCAGCCCTGCTCGTGCAGCTCGCAGGCGTGGCAGTCGGCCATGGCGTCCCGGTCCGCGGCCAGCCACGCGGCGTACGCGCGCTCGGCCCGCGCCCGGTCCCCGATGTGCGCGGCCACGCTGTACTCGGCGCTGCGCACGGCCCGTTCGGAGTGTCCCGCCAGCCGGTAGCGGTGCTCCATCTCGCCGAGCCACTTCTCCATCGCGGCGAGCGGGATGTGCGGCTGGTCGAGCATCCCGGCCGTCATCCACTTGAAGACCCAGTGCAGCGAGTGCGTCTCGTACTCGTCGAAGTCCTCGGGGCGCTCGTCCCACATGCGCAGCAGCCGCGCGAAGGGGACGAACATCTTGGCCTTCTCGGAGCTGTAGTTGTAGACCTTCAGCTGGTGTCCGAGCGCCTCGATCACCGCGAGCGGGATGTTCAGCTTCTCCGCCTCGGCGAGCAGCTGCTCCGCGCGCGCGTTGCGGGCGGGACCCTCCGGCTCCTCGGAGTTCTCCGCCATCGCGCGGCGCAGCGCGTCGAACGCGGCCTCGCCGTCGAACGCCGCCGCCCCGTCGAATCCGCTCATCAGCGGCCCTCCTCGCCGTTCGTGGCCCACTCCAGGAGGCCGATGAAGGCTCGGTTCAGCAACGCCGAGTCCGCGGGCCTGAGCGGGCGCTGGGCCATCAGCAGCGCCTGCCCGTACAGGGACTCGGTGGCGGTGCCGATCAGTTCCGGATCGCCGAGCGCACCGATCCGCCGTACCAGAGGGCTCAGGTGGTTCAGCACGAGACGCGCGCGGGGGGCGCTGCCGCGCAGCGAGCCGAGGATGCCCGCCCACAGGTCGTCGGCCTGCTCCTCGGCGTCCGCCCGCGCCTGCTCGTGCCGTGCGTCCCGGTCGTCCAGGTGCAGCGCGGGCACGGACAGCGGCCGGAAGGCGCGCAGGACCACGTCACAGCCCAGCGGATCCAGCTTGGCCCGCGCGGCCGCCAGGAACCCGGACAGCGCCAGCTCCTCCGCCGGATCGACCAGGTCCATGTGGGCCGTGACGGTGTCCGCGTCCAGCTCGGTGACGACCGTCCCCGGCCGCACCGAGGGCAACGCCTCGACCAGGTCGCTGTCGTACGTGTAGCCGCCGTTGACGACCCCGATGCCCTGCGCTGAGGCGATCGGCGCGACCTGCCGGTACTCCTCGACGGTCCGCGTGAAGTGCACCACCGGATGCCGCTGGGCGAACTCCTCCAGGGACAGCCGCCCGTCGGTCGTCTCGAACGGCAGCCAGGGCAGCATCGTGCGCAGCATCTCCCGGTCGTGCCGCGCGAGCGACTTCACGCCCAGGTGGTGCACGGACAGGAAGGCCCCGAGCCGTTCCGGGTCCCCGGCGGCCATCCCCGTCAGCCAGGACCGGATCCGCTCCCCGAGCGCCTCCCGTACGGCGGCCAGCGTCTCGTCCTCGTACAGCGACTCGCGCGAGGCCGTGGGCCGCAGGCTGTCGGTGTCCAGGACGCAGCGCACGAAGAACGCCCAGTCGGGCAGCAGCTGTTCGGCCCGCTCCGTCAGCAGCATGCCCTTGAGGTGCACGCGATGGGTCGCCCGCTGGGCGGGACTCACGGCGGAGGGCAGCACGTACGCGACGCCACGGACGCCCGCCAGCGGCACGTTCAGCTCGATCGAGTCCAGCGGGGTGAAGCCGAACAGGTCGTGGCAGTGCCGGGCCAGGGCCACCCTGCGGTTGGCCGGGGACGGGTACTGACGGTCCCAGGGCGCGGGCAGATCGGTGACCGCCTCCTCGCCGACCCGGACGTCGTACGGCAGCAGGGAGCCGAAGTCCCGCGCCAGCTGGAGCACCCGCTCGGGTGCGAGCCACTCACCGGTGCCCGCCCGCGCGACCAGGTACACGGTCGTCCCCGGCTCCGGACGGGCGTCGGCGGGCAACGTCCGCACCCGGTACGAACCGTCGTCGCTCGCCGTCCACTCCACGGGCGGGGCGTCCGGCGTACGGGCGCTGCGGCTGACCACCCGGATCCGCTCGGCGACCACGAAACAGGCCAGCAGACCGATGCCGAACTGCCCGAGGAAGTCCGAGCGCGCCTCCTGGAGCCCCTCGGCCCGCTTGGAGCTGCGCCCGATGGTGGCCAGCAGGTTGTGCACGTCCGCCTCGGTGAGCCCGACCCCGGAGTCCTCGACCCGCAGGGTGCCCTCCCCGGCGTACAGCCGCACTCTGGCCGGGGCGTCCGGCTCCTCGGCCCGCCGGGCCGTGATGGCGTCCACCGCGTTCTGGAGCAGCTCGCGCAGGTAGACCTTGGGGCTGGAGTACAGGTGATGGGAGAGGAGGTCCACCAGACCGCGCAGGTCGACCTGGAACGTATGAGGTTGCTGAGGTACCTGGGGTGTCTGTGATGACTGTGAGGTCTGGGAATCCATCGTCGCAGCGCCGGTGGGGGGAACGTTCGCGCGGCGCGGGGTCGGGCGGTCCCGGGTGGGGCGGTGACCGCGGGGGATGGCCGGAGCGCGTCATCCTAAGTCCCCAACCAGCCGTCTGACCAGGGGTTTCCCAGGACGTATACGGGAATGTCAGTGGCGTGGTGTGCAATGGATCTCGTGCCCGCACTGGAAGAACCACTGAAGAAGGTGCTCGGCCCCGCCACCGCGAAGGTGATGGCCGAGCACCTCGGCCTGCACTCCGTGGGCGACCTCCTGCACCACTACCCGCGCCGATACGAGGAGCGGGGGCAGCTGACCCACCTCGCCGACCTCCCCCTGGACGAGCACGTCACCGTGGTCGCCCAGGTCGCCGACGCCCGGCTGCACAGCTTCGCCTCCGCCAAGGCGCCGCGCGGCAAGGGCCAGCGACTGGAGGTCACCATCACGGACGGCAGCGGCCGCCTCCAACTGGTCTTCTTCGGCAGCGGAGTCCACAAGCCCCACAAGGAACTCCTGCCGGGCACCCGCGCGATGTTCGCCGGCAAGGTCTCCCTCTTCAACCGCCGCCTCCAACTGGCGCATCCCGCCTACGAGTTGCTGCGCGGCGCCGACGACGAGGCGGCGGAGTCGGTGGAGACCTGGGCGGGCGCCCTGATCCCCATCTACCCCGCCACCGCCAAACTGGAGTCCTGGAAGATCGGCAAGGCGATCCAGACCGTCCTGCCGAGTGTGCAGGAGGCGCTCGACCCCCTTCCGGAGTCCCTGCGCGAGGGCCGGGGCCTGGTCACCCTCCCCGAAGCCCTCCTCAAGATCCACCGCCCGCACACCAAGGCCGACATCGCCGACGCCCACGCCCGCCTCAAGTGGGACGAGGCCTTCGTCCTCCAGGTGGCCCTGGCCCGCCGCCGCCACGCGGACGCCCAACTCCCCGCGGTCCCAAGGAAACCGTCCCCGGACGGCCTCCTGACCGCCTTCGATGACCGCCTCCCCTTCACCCTCACCGAAGGCCAGCAGAAGGTCTCCAAGGAGATCTTCGACGACCTGGCGACAGCCCACCCGATGCACCGCCTGCTCCAGGGAGAGGTCGGATCGGGCAAGGCCCAGCCCCTCGACTCGCTCGTCCTGACACCTGTCGGTTTCCGCCGTATGGGGGACTTGAGGGTGGGTGACAAGATCGTCGTTCCTGACGGGGAGATTGCCCTGGTCGACGGCGTCTTCCCACAAGGCGAGCGCGATGTCTGGCGGCTGGTTCTCTCGGACGGCAGTTCCGTCGAGTGCGACGACGAGCATCTGTGGATCGTCGGCACGAGTTGCGGGTGGCATCGTGGTCAGGCCCCCAAGGTCATGACGACTCGCGAGATTCGGCTGGACACCTTCAAGGCCAACGGATCGGCGAAGTGGTACCTCCCGGCCGCCACCCCTGTCGATCTCGGAGACGACTGCGGGCTGCCCCTTGACCCGTACCTGTTCGGCGTTCTTCTGGGCGACGGCTCCTTCCGGCACAACCTGCGTCTGTTCACGGTCGATGCCGAGATCCGCGACGCGGTCGAGACCGCCGTGGCACCGGAATGCCGACTGGTCCCGGTGAGCGGTTCCCGGTGCGACTACACGATCCAGCTGACCCGCCGCGCGGGTGGCGTGCGCAATTCGGTGATTCAGGCCCTGCGGGACCTGAACCTCTGGGGCGTCACGTCGCACGGCAAGTTCATTCCGGGAGAGTTCAAGAACACGTCGATCAAGAACCGTCTTGCCGTGCTGCAAGGGCTCATGGACACGGACGGCACTGTCGACAAGGCCGGCCTCAGCATCTCGTTCTGCTCCGCTTCACGGAGGCTCGCGGAAGACGTCGCGTGGCTGGTCCGTTCCTTGGGCGGACGGGCGCGAATCCTGCCGAGGCGGAGCGCGTTCAACGTCTTCGTCTCTCTGCCCGACGAGTACGTCCCGTTCAGGCTGAGGCGCAAGGCCGAACGGGTGGGCCCTCGCCCGAAATACAACACGTTTCGACGGGGTGTTCGGGCGGTCGAGTACGTGGGACGTAAGCCCGTGCAGTGCATCAGCGTCGCCCATCCCAGCCATGCCTACGTCACCGACAACTTCACAGTGACCCACAACACGATGGTGGCCCTGCGCGCCATGCTCGCCGTGGTCGACGCCGGTGGGCAGGCCGCCATGCTCGCTCCCACCGAGGTGCTCGCCCAGCAGCATCACCGGTCCATCGTCGAGATGATGGGGGAGCTGGCCGAGGGCGGCATGCTGGGTGGGGCCGAGCACGCCACCAAGGTCGTGCTGCTCACCGGTTCGATGGGGACGGCCGCGCGTCGGCAGGCGATGCTCGACCTGGTCACCGGCGAGGCGGGCATCGTGATCGGCACGCACGCGCTGATCGAGGACAAGGTGCAGTTCGAGGACCTCGGCCTGGTCGTGGTCGACGAGCAGCACCGCTTCGGGGTCGAGCAGCGGGACGCCCTGCGCGGCAAGGGCAAACAACCGCCCCACCTCCTCGTCATGACGGCCACCCCCATCCCGCGCACCGTCGCGATGACGGTCTTCGGCGACCTGGAGACCTCCGTCCTGGACCAGCTCCCGGCCGGCCGCTCCCCGATCGCCAGCCATGTCGTCCCCGCCGCCGACAAGCCCCACTTCCTCAGCCGCGCCTGGGAGCGGGTCCGTGAAGAGGTGGAGAACGGCCACCAGGCCTACGTCGTCTGTCCCCGCATCGGCGACGAGGAGGACGACCCGAAGAAGTCCGGCCGGAAGAAGTCCGCCGAGGACGAGGCGGAGAAGCGCCCGCCGCTCGCGGTCCTGGAGGTGGCCGACCAGCTGACCAAGGGCCCGCTCAGCGGACTCAAGGTCGAGGTCCTGCACGGCCGTATGCACCCGGACGACAAGGACGCGGTCATGCGCCGCTTCGCCGCCGGGGAGACCCACGTCCTGGTCGCCACCACGGTCATCGAGGTCGGCGTCAACGTCCCGAACGCCACCGCGATGGTCATCATGGACGCCGACCGCTTCGGCGTCTCCCAGCTCCACCAGCTGCGCGGCCGGGTCGGCCGCGGTTCCGCGGCGGGCCTGTGCCTGCTGGTCACGGAGATGCCGGAGGCGAGCCCCGCCCGCCAGCGCCTGAACGCGGTCGCCTCCACCCTGGACGGCTTCGAACTCTCCCGCATCGACCTGGAACAGCGCAGGGAGGGCGATGTCCTGGGCCAGGCCCAGTCCGGCGCCCGGACCTCCCTGCGCGTCCTCGCCGTGATCGAGGACGAGGAGATCATCGCGGAGGCGAGGGAGGAGGCGACCGCGGTGGTGGAGGCGGACCCGGAGCTGAAGGGCCTGCCCGGTCTGCGCACGGCCCTGGACGCGCTGTTGGACGAGGAGAGGGAGCAGTACCTGGAGAAGGGCTGAGAAACTGACTCCGTAACCACTCCCCGAACAAGGACCGAAGATGACCCGCGTGATCGCCGGCCGGGCCGGCGGACGCCGACTCGCAGTCCCGCCGGGCAACGGCACCCGCCCCACCTCCGACCGCGCCAGAGAAGGGCTCCTCTCCACCTGGCAGTCCCTCCTGGGCGGCCCCCTGGACGGCGAGCGGGTCCTCGACCTGTACGCGGGCTCGGGCGCGGTGGGTCTGGAGGCCCTCTCCCGCGGCGCGAGCCACACCCTCCTGGTCGAGGCCGACGCGCGAGCCGCCCGCACGATCCGGGAGAACGTCAAGAGCCTCGGTCTCCCCGGCGCCGAGGTGCGCGCGGGCAAAGCGGAACAGATCATCCAGCAACCGGCGCCGGCGCAGCCGTACGACATCGTGTTCCTCGACCCGCCGTACCGCGTCACGGATCACGATCTTCGGGAGATTCTCCTCACACTCCGGGCGGAACACTGGCTAGCGCCGGAGGCCCTGGTCACCGTTGAGCGCAGTACCAGAGGGGGCGAATTCGCCTGGCCGCCCGGCTTCGAGGCGGTCAAGGCCCGTCGCTACGGCGAGGGAACGTTTTGGTACGGTCGCGCCGCCACGGGCGACAACGCCTCTACGTGCGAAGACGCACGATGACCGGACCGGAGAGCGAGGGATCTCAAGTGCGCCGCGCCGTCTGTCCCGGGTCGTTCGACCCGATCACCAACGGACATCTCGACATCATCTCCCGCGCCTCCAGGCTGTACGACGAGGTCTACGTCGCGGTGATGATCAACAAGTCCAAGAAGGGCCTCTTCGAGATCGACGAGCGGATCGACCTGATCCGCGAGGTCACCGCCGAGTACGGCAACGTGATCGTGGAGGCGTTCCACGGCCTCCTCGTCGACTACTGCAAGGAGCGCGACATCCCGGCCATCGTCAAGGGCCTGCGCGCGGTCAGCGACTTCGACTACGAACTCCAGATGGCCCAGATGAACAACGGCCTCAGCGGTGTCGAGACCCTCTTCGTGCCGACCAATCCCACCTACAGCTTCCTGTCCTCCTCGCTCGTCAAGGAGGTCGCCACCTGGGGCGGAGACGTCTCCCACCTGGTACCCCCGAGGGTCCTGGAAGCGCTGAACGAGCGCCTCCGCAAAGGCTGATGGGGCTACAGTCGTCCCGTCCGTCTCCAACACAGCTGTAGAGAGTGGCGAGCACAGGTGGACGTGCAGAAGAAGCTCGACGAGATCGTGGCCACGGTCTCCGGCGCCCGGTCGATGCCCATGTCGGCCTCGGTGATGGTCAACCGCGCCGAACTGCTCGCGATGCTGGAGGAGCTGCGCCAGGCCCTGCCGGGTTCCCTCGCGCAGGCCCAGGAGCTGATCGGTGACCGCGAGCAGCTGGTCGAGCAGGCCCGCCAGGAGGCCGAGCGGATCATCGGGCAGGCACACCAGGAGCGCGGCTCGCTGATCTCCGACACCGAGGTGGCCCGCCGCTCCCAGGCCGAGGCCGACCGGATCCTGAACGAGGCCCGCCAGGAGGCCGAGGAGGTCCGCGCCGAGGCCGACGACTACGTCGACTCCAAGCTCGCCAACTTCGAGGTCGTCCTCACCAAGACCCTCGGCTCCGTGGGCCGCGGCCGCGAGAAGCTCCTCGGCACCGGTCCCGGCCTCGACGAGAACGGCTACGAGGACGAGGACGCCCCCGAGCGCAGCCACGACCCCGAGACCCTGCGCAAGGACGCCGACACCTACGTCGACGCCAAGCTCGGGGCCTTCGAGGCGGTCCTGGCCAAGACCCTGGAGGCGGTCGGCCGGGGCCGGCAGAAACTGCACGGCCGTATCGCCACGGACGACCTCGGCGCCCTCGCCGACGACCTGTCCACGGTCCAGCACTCCAGCGACGCCGACTACCTGGCCGACCTCGCCGCCCTCGCCGAGCGGGACAGCCAGGCGGCGGCCCAGGCGGCAGGCGCCGCGGCCGAGCAGCAGGACTACGCCCAGCAGGCGGCGTACGGCTACCAGCAGCAGACCGACGCCTACGCGGGCTACCAGCAGCAGCCCGACCCGTACGCCCAGCAGCAGGACCCGTACGGCTACCAGCAGGCCGACCCGTACGCCGCCGGCTATCAGGGGTACGACCAGCAGCAGGCCTACGACCCGAACCAGGTCCAGCAGGCTCAGCAGGCGCACCAGTCCTACGCCCTGGACGAGACCAGCCTCTTCGACACCGGCATGATCACGCCGGAGCAGCTGAGGGCCTACGAGCAGGGTCGGGGCCAGTGAGGAACCGGTAGGAGAGCACCGGATTGGGCCGTGAGCGAAAGGTCCAGTATCCTGGCTCTTCGGTCGCGCGTACGTCCGCGATCAACGCTGCCCGGGAACACCGAAGGGCGGCGTCCCTCTGAGCTCGAAGATCGAAAGCAGGAATGGCTCCCAACGCGCGCCTCGACCACCGCAACCCTCTCGTGTTCGACACACACGAGCTGGGGCGGCGTCCTGGCGCGCTCCAGCGCCTGACCCGCGAGATCGACGCTCCCAAGGATCTCGGGATCCAGGGAGTGATCGGAGTGCCGGAAGGCGCCCCGGTCGAGCTCGAACTCCGCCTGGAGTCGGTCATGGAAGGGGTGCTTGTCACAGGCACCGCCCGTGCACAGGCCAAGGGGGAGTGCGTAAGGTGTCTGGAGCCGCTGGAGCTGGCGCTCGAAGCGGACTTCCAGGAGATGTTCTCGTACCCTGACGCCGACGACCGGGGCCGTGTGAAAGCGGAACCGGCCGACGACGCCGAGGAAGACGAGGACAGGCTCTTCATCGAGGACGGCCTGTTCGACCTCGAACCCGTGCTGCGTGATGCGGTGGTGCTCGCACTGCCGATGCAGCCGGTGTGCCAGGACGACTGTCTGGGTCTGTGCTCCGAGTGCGGAGCGCGGCTCACGGACGACCCGGACCACCACCATGACGCCGTCGACATCCGTTGGGCGGCATTGCAGGGACTCGCCGGTTCACTCGAAGACGGCGAGAAGGACGAGATGAGCGGCGCTGACGCGGAAGCGGGCGTCGACGAGAAGCAGGAGAAGTAGCCGTGGCTGTTCCGAAGCGGAAGATGTCGCGCAGCAACACGCGCCACCGCCGGTCGCAGTGGAAGGCTGCGGTCCCCACCCTGGTTGCGTGCGAGCGCTGCCACGAGCCCAAGCTGCAGCACATCGCGTGCCCCGCTTGTGGCACCTACAACAAGCGCCAGGTCCTCGAGGTCTGAGCGGCTGGTGAGAGGCACTGTGTCCACTCCGAAGAAGAACTCGGTCGACAATCAGGCCTCGTCCCACACGCTGTTGGAAGGGCGGCTCGGGTACAAGCTCGAGTCCGCCCTTCTGGTGCGTGCGCTGACCCACCGGTCCTACGCGTACGAGAACGGCGGTCTGCCGACCAACGAGCGCCTGGAGTTCCTCGGGGACTCCGTGCTGGGGCTCGTGGTCACGGACACGCTGTACACCACCCACCCCGACCTGCCCGAGGGCCAGCTGGCCAAGTTGCGGGCCGCGGTGGTCAACTCGCGTGCGCTGGCGGAGGTCGGCCGTGGGCTCGACCTGGGTTCCTTCATCCGGCTCGGCCGTGGTGAAGAGGGCACGGGCGGCCGGGACAAGGCGTCCATCCTCGCCGACACCCTGGAAGCGGTGATCGGCGCTGTCTATCTCGACCAGGGTCTCGATGCGGCGAGCGAGCTCGTCCACCGGCTTTTCGATCCGCTGATCGAGAAGTCCTCCAACCTCGGTGCCGGCCTGGACTGGAAGACCAGTCTCCAGGAGCTCACCGCGACCGAAGGACTCGGCGTGCCCGAGTACCTGGTCACGGAGACCGGCCCCGACCACGAGAAGACCTTCACTGCTGCCGCCCGCGTCGGAGGCGTCTCGTACGGCACCGGCACCGGCCGCAGCAAGAAGGAGGCGGAGCAGCAGGCCGCGGAGTCCGCCTGGAGGTCCATCCGGGCCGCCGCGGACGAGCGCGCCAAGGCGGCGGCAGCGAAGGCTGTCGAAGTCGCCGAAGCAGTCGAAGCCTCCGAGGCCGACGACGAGGGTCCGTCGTCCGTCTCCGCCTGACGCCTGGAAACAGGGCGCCTTGAGACAAGGCGGCCGGGAAACAGAGCGTCTGGAAGTACAGCGCAGTCGAGCGCCTGTCCCGGTACACCGGGGCGGGCGCTCGGCTCATACACCGGTCCGTGACGGGGGAGCCCCATGCCCGAGTTGCCCGAGGTCGAGGTCGTACGGCGCGGTCTCGAGCGGTGGGTCGCCCACCGCACGGTCGCCGAGGTCGAGGTGCTGCATCCGCGTGCGGTACGGCGTCACCTGGCCGGCGCCGACGACTTCGCGCACCGCCTCAAGGGGCACCGCCTGGGCACCCCGAGCCGTCGGGGCAAGTACCTGTGGCTGCCGCTGGAGGACACCGACCAGTCGATCCTGGCGCATCTCGGCATGAGCGGTCAGCTGCTGGTGCAGCCGCACGCCGCGCCCGACGAGAAGCACCTCAGGATCCGCGTCAGGTTCGCCGACACGCTGACAACAGCCGCCACCGCGGCGGGCGCCACCGAGCTGCGCTTCGTGGACCAACGCACCTTCGGTGGGCTGTCGTTGCACGACAACACCCCCGACGGGCTGCCCGACGTCATCGCGCACATCGCCCGCGACCCCCTCGACCCGCTCTTCGACGACGAGGCCTTCCACCAGGCCCTGCGCCGCAAGCGCTCCACCATCAAACGGGCCCTGCTGGACCAGTCGTTGATCAGCGGGGTCGGCAACATCTATGCGGACGAGGCGCTTTGGCGCTCCCGCATCCACTACGAGCGCCCGACCGCCGGTTTCACGCGCCCGCGCACGGCCGAACTCCTCGGCCATGTGCGGGAGGTGATGACCGCGGCCCTGGACGTCGGCGGCACCAGCTTCGACAGCCTGTACGTCAACGTGAACGGGGAGTCGGGGTACTTCGACCGGTCCCTCGACGCGTACGGCCGTGAGGGGCTGCCCTGCAAGCGGTGCGGTACGCCGATGCGCCGACGGCCCTGGATGAACCGGTCCAGCTACTTCTGCCCGCAGTGTCAGCGGGCGCCGCGCGTCACGTCGTAGCGCTCCCGGGCGGCCAGGACGTCGTCCATGCGGCCCTCCACGAAGTGGATGAGGCCCAGGAGGCGTTCGGCGACCTCGTGGCCGAGCGGGGTCAGTTCGTAGTCCACCCGGGGCGGGTTGGTCGGCTGGGCCTCGCGGTGCACCAGGCCGTCGCGCTCCAGGGACTGGAGGGTCTGGGAGAGCATCTTCTCGCTCACGCCGTCGACCCGGCGGCGCAGCTCGTTGAAGCGCAGCGAGCCCTCGTACAGGGCGCCGAGCGTGAGCGCGCCCCAGCGGCCCGTCACATGCTCCAGGGTGCCGCGCGAGGGACAGGCCTTGGCGAACACGTCGTACGGGAGCTGCGGCTCCACGGGCTGCTGCGTGGTGTCCATATCACCAGCGTACAGCGCTAACCCACAGGTTGCACTAACCAATAGTTAGTGCAACCTGGGAGGGGGATCCCGTCAGTAGCCGAAGTCCTGGGTCCACCAGGGACCGCCGGTCCCGAACTGGACGCCTACGCCGAGCGTCTTGAAGTCGCAGTTCAGGATGTTGGCCTTGTGGCCCGGGCTGTTCATCCAGGCTTCCATGACCGCCGCCGGGTCGGACTGGCCCCTGGCTATGTTCTCGCCGCCGAGGTTGGTGATCCCGGCCAGTGCGGCCCGGTCCCACGGCGAGGCGCCGCTCGGGTCGGTGTGGTCGAAGAAGCCCTGGGCGGCCATGGCCTTGCTGAAGTCCTCGGCCAGGCCCGCCAGCGCGCTGTTGGCGGAGACCGGGCTGCACCCGACCTTGGCCCGCTCGACGTTCACGAGCTGGAGGACCTCGGCGGCGGCAGCGGCCTCCGTGGAGACCTCCACCGGCGCGGTGGTCTCCTTCTTGGCCGGCTCACGCTCCTTCTGGGAGGGCGTCGCCTCCGGCTTCTTGCTGGGCGTGGCCTGCGGCTTCTCCGTCGGCTTCTCGGTCGGCGCGGCCGTCGAGGCGGACGGGGAGGACGGCGCGGGGGAGGGGGCACGCTGGGCGTCCCGGCTCGTGGAGCTGCCGTCCTCACGGCCCTCGGCGGCGCCGCCGGAGGCGCCGCCCTGCTCGGCGGGCGTATTGGTCGGCGAGCCGGCCGCCTGCACATCGCCGCCGGTCTTGGTGCTGCCGCCGATCTTGTAGTTGTCCAGGCCGGGCACGACCCCGGTGGCGACCGCGACGGTGCCGATCGCGACGGCGGCGGAGACCCCGAGCAGACCGGTCTTGACCGGCGTCACGAGGCTCTTCTTGCGCCGGCGGTGCGAGCGGCCGGGCCGGGCGCCGTCGGCGGGCGTGTAGTCCTCGCCCCGGTACAGCGCGTACTCCTCCTCCGACGCGAACAGGTAGGCGTCACTGCGCGCGTAGGGGTCGGGCTCGACGTGGCTCGAGTAAGTGGTGGTGCTCGCCGAGGCGAAGTTGTACGAGTCCTGCGGGTCGAAGCCGCTCCGGTGGGAGCTGTACGTCTCTGTGACCCCCGTGGCGCGGCCCGTGGCGGCGCGGCCGGCGGCGGAGCGTCGGTGGCGTCCCATGTCCTTGCCTTCCTCGTCTGTTCTTGAGGTCGACGCGTCCCCCCGGTCAACCAAAGTCACAAAACCCACACGATGGAGTGAGTTTCGTATGAGATTCATTGGCTGCGGACAGTACCGCATGGCGCCAGGGGAGGGTGTGTCCGGAGAGACATTGGCCGGTTAGGTTGCACCCATGAGCGAGGATGTACGACTGGTCGCGTGGGTGCGCGGACGCGTCCAAGGTGTGGGTTTCCGCTGGTTCACGCGGGCCAAGGCTCTCGAGATCGGCAGCCTGAGTGGTTTTGCTCTCAATTTGGACGACGGACGCGTCCAAGTGGTCGCGGAGGGACCGCGCGCGGGCTGCCAAGGGCTCCTGGACTGGCTCCTGGGTGACGACACGCCCGGTCGCGTGGACGGCGTCACCGAGATCTGGGACACACCTCGCGGGGGTTACGACGGCTTCGCCATCCGATGAGCCGATTCCGCGAAACGGCCCGGGCGGAAGCGGAGGGATGAGCCACCGGCACCCGCCCGCAGCGGAAAGATGCTGGTGGTTGCCAAGAAGCGCCCGCCATGGCAGGCTCCGCACCTAAGATTGATCGCCACGCCCCGGGGGTCCCGAGAGTGCCGTCGCGCCGCCGTTCCAGGCCGCGCCGGACCGGGTTGCCGCCAATACGGGGCGTGATCGTGTTGACCGTCAAACTTTTTGGTGAGACGCTGAAAGCACCCCGCGCACCTTAGCTGTTTGGCATGGTTGAACGGCAGCATGAACTCAAAAGTGTCAAGCACCGCGGGTGCGAATCCCTCACGACCCACACCGCTTCGGTCGGTCACTCAGTGTGGAGGACCATCCATCATGGCAAAGGCGCTTCTCGGTTACGTCGGCGGCTCCGACCCTCGACTCCTCGCCGAGATGCGACGGCTCCAGCAGCGCGTCCAGGACCTGGAATCCGAGCTCGTACGGATCCAGGCCGAGAACGACGCGCTCGCGGCTGCCGCTTCTCACGACAGGATCATGGAGAGCATCGACGCACACCAGGCGGAGCCTGCGCTCACCTGATCGCTGCATTGCTCCACGACAGCTCACGCAGTGGTCGAGCGGCTCGTACCAACCGCTAAGTTGTCAGAGTTTGCAAGGGACGCTTCGGCGTCCCTTCTTTCTTTCCCCCGCGCATCCTTTCACCCTCTTAACGTTTGGTGTGCCCTGCATGTTCAACGGTGAAACCGCGGGGGAGAGCGCGTTCATGGAGTGAGACACCCCCGGAAGGTAGAGTCCAGCGGCGTGCACCTCAAGGCCCTGACCCTCCGGGGGTTCAAGTCGTTCGCCTCGGCGACCACGCTCCGGTTCGAGCCGGGGATCACCTGTGTCGTGGGGCCCAACGGCTCGGGCAAGTCCAATGTCGTCGACGCCCTCAGCTGGGTCATGGGCGAACAGGGCGCCAAGTCGCTGCGCGGCGGCAAGATGGAGGACGTCATCTTCGCCGGCACCACCGGGCGCCCGCCGCTCGGCCGCGCCGAGGTGTCCCTGACCATCGACAACTCCGACGGGGCGCTGCCCATCGAGTACGCCGAGGTCACCATCACGCGGATCATGTTCCGCAACGGCGGCAGCGAGTACCAGATCAACGGCGACACCTGCCGTCTCCTCGACATCCAGGACCTGCTCTCCGACTCCGGCATCGGCCGCGAGATGCACGTCATCGTGGGCCAGGGCCAGCTCGACTCCGTCCTGCACGCCGACCCCACCGGCCGCCGCGCCTTCATCGAGGAGGCCGCCGGTGTCCTCAAGCACCGAAAGCGCAAGGAGAAGGCGCTCCGCAAGCTGGACGCGATGCAGGCCAACCTCGCGCGCGTGCAGGACCTCACGGACGAGCTGCGCCGCCAGCTGAAGCCGCTCGGACGCCAGGCGGCGGTGGCCCGGCGGGCGGCCGTCATCCAGGCGGACCTCCGGGACGCCCGTCTGCGCCTGCTCGCCGACGATCTCGTACGGCTGCGGCAGGCGCTCAGGACCGAGGTCGCCGACGAGGCCGCGCTCAAGGAGCGCAAGGAGGCCGCCGAGCAGGAACTGAAGAAGGCCCTCCAGCGCGAGGCGCTCCTGGAGGACGAGGTCCGGCAGCTCACGCCCCGGCTCCAGCGGGCCCAGCAGACCTGGTACGAGCTCTCCCAGCTCGCCGAGCGGGTCCGCGGCACGATCTCGCTGGCCGACGCACGCGTGAAGAGCGCGACCTCGACGCCGCCCGAGGAGCGCCGGGGGCGCGACCCCGAGGACATGGAGCGCGAGGCCGCGCGGATCCGCGAGCAGGAGGCCGAGCTGGAGGCCGCCCTGGAAGCGGCCGAGCACGCCCTGGAGGACACGGTCGCGCACCGCTCCGAACTGGAGCGCGAGCTCGTGCAGGAGGAGCGGCGGCTCAAGGACGTGGCCCGGGCCATCGCCGACCGCCGTGAGGGCCTCGCCCGTCTCAACGGCCAGGTCAACGCGGCCCGCTCGCGCGCCGCCTCCGCCCAGGCCGAGATCGACCGCCTGGCCGCGGCGAGGGACGAGGCCCAGGAGCGGGCGTTCGCCGCGCAGGAGGAGTACGAGGCGCTCAAGGCCGAGGTGGACGGCCTCGACGCGGGCGACGCGGAGCTGGCGGAACAGCACGAGGCGGCCAAGCGGCAGCTGGCAGAGGCGGAAGCAGCCCTCACCGCAGCCCGGGAGGCGGCCACGGCGGCGGAACGCAGACGCGCGGCGACGCAGGCGAGACACGAAGCACTGGCGCTGGGGTTGCGTCGCAAGGACGGAACCGGAGCCCTTCTCGGTGCGAAGGACCGCCTTACGGGCTTGCTGGGCCCGGCGGCAGAGCTCTTGACGGTGACCCCGGGCCACGAGGTGGCGTTGGCGGCGGCCTTCGGCGCGGCGGCGGACGCGTTGGCGGTGACCTCGCCTTCGGCAGCGGCAGAAGCGATCCGCCTGCTGCGCAAGCAGGACGGGGGACGGGCGTCGCTCCTCTTGGCGGGCGCTCCGGAGAGCGCTTCTGGGGGCGCGGGGCTGCGTGAATCTGCGGCTCCGCCGCGGGGCGCGACCAGCCACGACGGCCCCGCAGACGCCACACATCAGCACGCGGCAGACCTCGTCCGCGCCCCCTCCGACCTGGTGCCCGCGGTCCGCCGCCTCCTCCACGGCATCGTCGTCGTCGGCACCCTCGAAGACGCCGAGGACCTCGTCTACGCCAACCCCCACCTCACCGCCGTCACCGCCGAAGGCGACCTCCTCGGCGCCCACTTCGCCCACGGCGGCTCCGCGGGCGCCCCGAGCCTCCTCGAAGTACAGGCCTCCGTCGACGAGGCCGCGGCCGAGCTCGAAGAGCTGGCGATCCGCTGCGAGGAGCTCACCGAGGCCCAGCACACGGCCGTGGAGAACCGAAGGACAGGCGCCGCCCTCGTGGAGGAGCTGGGGGAGCGGCGCCGGGCCGCTGACCGGGAGAAGTCGGCCGTGGCCCAGCAGCTCGGCCGGCTCGCCGGCCAGGCGAAGGGTGCCGCGGGTGAGGCCGAACGGTCCACCGCCGCGGCCGCGCGTGCGCAGGAGTCCCTGGAGAGGGCCCTCGAAGAGGTGGAGGAGCTCGCCGAGCGCCTGGCCGTCGCCGAGGAGATGCCGGTCGAGGAGGAGCCCGACACCTCGGTACGGGACCGTCTCGCCGCCGACGGCGCCAACGCCCGCCAGACCGAGATGGAGGCCCGCCTCCAGGTCCGTACCCACGAGGAACGGGTTAAGGGACTCGCGGGCCGGGCCGACTCCCTGGACCGTGCCGCCCGCGCGGAGCGCGACGCACGCGCGCGTGCCGAACAGCGCAGGGCCCGGCTGCGGCACGAGGCCGCCGTCGCGGAGGCCGTCGCCTCCGGTGCCCGGCAGCTGCTCGCGCACGTCGAGGTGTCCCTCGCGCGCGCCGGCGAGGAGCGGACCGCCGCCGACGCCGCCAAGGCGCTCAGGGAGCAGGAGTTGACCGCCGCCCGCACCGCGGGCCGGGACCTCAAGGCCGAGCTCGACAAGCTCACCGACTCCGTGCACCGGGGCGAGGTGCTCGGTGCCGAGAAGCGGATGCGGATCGAGCAGCTGGAGACCAAGGCGCTGGAGGAGCTGGGCGTCGAGCCGGCGGGCCTTGTCGAGGAGTACGGCCCTCACCAGCTGGTGCCGCCCTCCCTGCCCGCCGAGGGCGAGGAGCTGCCGGAGGACCCCGAGCACCCCCGCAACCGGCCGAGGCAGTTCCACCGGGCCGAGCAGGAGAAGCGGCTCAAGGCGGCCGAGCGGGCCTACCAGCAGCTCGGCAAGGTCAATCCGCTCGCACTGGAGGAGTTCGCGGCCCTGGAGGAGCGGCACCAGTTCCTCAGCGAGCAGCTGGAGGACCTGAGGAAGACCCGTGCCGACCTCCTTCAGGTGGTCAAGGAGGTCGACGAGCGCGTCGAGCAGGTCTTCACCGAGGCGTACCGGGACACCGCCCGGGAGTTCGAAGGCGTCTTCAGCCGGCTCTTCCCGGGCGGCGAGGGGCGGCTGATCCTCACCGACCCCGACAACATGCTCACCACCGGCGTGGACGTCGAGGCGCGGCCGCCGGGCAAGAAGGTCAAGCGGCTCAGCTTGCTCTCCGGTGGCGAACGGTCCCTCACCGCCGTAGCGTTGCTCGTGTCGATCTTCAAGGCGCGGCCCAGCCCGTTCTACGTCATGGACGAGGTCGAGGCCGCGCTCGACGACACCAATCTCCAGCGGCTGATCCGGATCATGCAGGAGCTCCAGGAGGCCTCGCAGCTCATCGTGATCACGCACCAGAAGCGGACGATGGAGGTCGCCGACGCGCTGTACGGCGTCTCGATGCAGGGCGACGGGGTGTCGAAGGTGATCAGCCAGCGGCTGCGCTAGCCCCTTCGGGTACCCCGTTTCGATTCGTTCATTCCTTGAACTCAGCCTCCTCATCTGTGCCTGTTTTCTCACACGTCTCCAGCTGTTGCTTTCGGAACTTGAAGGCATAGGGTCGTCATCGTTTGTTCTTGCTGTCAGGCAGCGTTGCCGATGGCCTTAGGAGTTGAACGTGACCAGCACAGCGCAGGCGCAGAAGTCAGGAGCCGGAGCGGCTCATCCCGATCATCTCGGGCACGTCATCTTCATCGCGGCGGCGGCCGCGATGGGCGGTTTCCTCTTCGGCTACGACAGCTCCGTGATCAACGGCGCGGTCGAGGCCATCCGGGACCGCTACGACATCGGGTCCGCGGCCCTGGCGCAGGTCATCGCCATCGCCCTGATCGGCTGTGCGATCGGCGCGGCGACCGCCGGACGCATCGCGGACCGCATCGGCCGTATCCGCTGCATGCAGATCTCCGCCGTCTTGTTCACGGCCAGCGCCGTCGGCTCGGCACTGCCCTTCGCGCTGTACGACCTGGCGTTCTGGCGGATCGTCGGCGGTTTCGCCATCGGCATGGCCTCGGTCATCGGCCCCGCCTACATCGCCGAGGTCGCCCCGCCGGCCTACCGCGGCCGTCTCGGGTCCTTTCAGCAGGCCGCGATCGTCGTCGGCATCGCCATCTCGCAGCTGGTCAACTGGGGGCTGCTGAACGCCGCCGGTGGCGACCAGCGCGGCAAGCTGATGGGTCTCGAGGCCTGGCAGGTCATGCTCGGCGTCATGGTGGTCCCGGCCGTCCTCTACGGGCTGCTCTCCTTCGCCATCCCGGAGTCCCCGCGGTTCCTGATCTCCGTCGGCAAGCACGAGCGTGCCCGGGAGATCCTCACCGAGGTCGAGGGCGACAAGGTCGACCTGGACGCCCGGGTCGCCGAGATCGAGCACGCGATGAAGAGCGAGCACAAGTCGACCTTCAAGGACCTGCTCGGCGGCTCCTTCTTCTTCAAGCCGATCGTCTGGATCGGTATCGGCCTGTCGGTCTTCCAGCAGTTCGTCGGCATCAACGTCGCGTTCTACTACTCCTCGACGCTGTGGCAGTCGGTCGGTGTCGACCCGACGGACTCGTTCTTCTACTCCTTCACGACGTCGATCATCAACATCGTCGGCACCGTGATCGCGATGATCTTCGTGGACCGCGTCGGCCGCAGGCCGCTCGCCCTGATCGGCTCGGTCGGCATGGTGATCGGCCTGGCGCTGGAGGCCTGGGCGTTCTCCTTCGACCTCGTCGACGGCAAGCTGCCGGCCGCGCAGGGCTGGACCGCGCTGATCGCAGCCCACGTGTTCGTCCTCTTCTTCGCCCTGTCCTGGGGTGTCGTCGTCTGGGTCTTCCTCGGCGAGATGTTCCCGAACCGGATCCGCGCCGCCGCGCTGGGCGTCGCCGCGTCCGCGCAGTGGATCGCCAACTGGGCCATCACCGCGAGCTTCCCGTCGCTGGCCGACTGGAACCTCTCCGCGACCTACGTGATCTACACGGTCTTCGCCGCGCTCTCCATCCCGTTCGTCCTCAAGTACGTCAAGGAGACGAAGGGCAAGAAGCTGGAGGAGATGGGCTGACGGCCCACGCCGAGCCCGGGGCCTGCGGCCCCACCAAGAGCCCGGGGGGAGGGGCCAACACCCCGCTGCCCCTCTTCCCGAACCGTCCGCCGGCCCCGGTCCAGGCAACCGCCCGGACCGGGGCCGGCGGAGTCATGTCCGCGGCCGCGCGGGTCACCGGACGAGGACACCGCCGCTGATCTCCCGGCAGGAAGTGCGCGCCGGGCGAACGAACGCACTTCTCCCCGGCAGGAAGCGCGCGCCGGGCGAACGCACTCACTCCCGGCCCCACGCCGTCGTACGCCGAGCGCATACCCCCGGCTCAGCCACCCAGCGCCGGCAGCACCCGTTCCGCGAACAGCCGCAGGCTTCGCCAGCCCTCCGCCACCGGCATCCCGCCCGCCAGGGGATGCAGGACGAGGTTGTCCAGGCCCAGTTCCACGCACTGGTCCGGCGTGAGGATGCGGTACACGCCCTCCGCGCGCAGTTCGTCCACCGACCTGGCCGCCGACCGCACCGCCGAGCGGATGTCGCCGGACTGCCAGGAGGCGTACGTGCGGGCCTCGTGCAGGAAGTGCTCGCCGTGCCGGTCCCACACCTCGTCCGGGTCCTCGGCGATGTGCAGCAGCGGTGTCTCGGCGGTCGGCATCATGGTCCAGCCCTCCGTGCCGTACTCCACGAGCCGCTCCTTGTAGTACGCCTCCAGCTCCGGAAGATGCGCGCTGGGGAAGAAGGGCAGCCCCAGCCGGGCGGCTCGCCGGGCCGCGGCCTTGGAGGAACCGCCGACCAGGAGGAGCGGGTGCGGGTCGGTCAGAGGGCGTGGGGTGACCCGTACCGTACGACCGCGGTACTCGAACTCCTCGCCGGTCCAGGCCTTGAGCAGGGTCTCCAGGAGTTCGTCCTGGATCCGGCCCCGGCGCCGCCACTCCACGTCGAACAGGGCGTACTCCTCGGGGCGGTACCCGATCCCGGCGACCGTCACCAGGCGGCCGCCGCTCAGCAGGTCCAGTACGGCGATCTCCTCGGCCAGGCGCAGCGGGTCGTGGAGCGGACCGATGATCGCGGAGACGGTGACCGCGATCCGCCGGGTCGCCCCGAACACCGCGCCGGCGAAGGCGAACGGCGAGGGCAGCCAGTTGTTGTCGACGCCGTGGTGCTCCTCGGTCTGCACGGTGGTGATGCCGTGCTCGTCGGCGTACGCGGCCATGTCCAGCGCGGCCCGGTAGCGGGCGCTGAGGGAGGCGGGCGTGGCGCCGGGCTCGACGAGGTTGAACCGGACGACCGTGACGGGCATGGGGGGCCTCCTTCACCGGGCGGTTGGTGCGGGGGACGGTAGCTGACGGTACGTCAGATGGCCATGGTCATGACCGCGGGTGCCTTCGGCGGACATGGCCACGGCCGCGGGTGAGCCGTGGACCGGTCCGTGGGCCTGCGCCGCCGTCCGCTCCGCTGTCCGGGCGTGGCCGCTGACCCTCCCCCGGGAGGCAGGGATGGATACTGGACGGGTTATGGAAACCGTCATCCTTGCTGTAGTCATCGCCGTGGTCGTGCTCGGTGTGCTCGGCGGGCTCGTCGTCGGCAGCCGGCGCAAGAAGCCGCTGCCCCCGCCGCCCCCCGCCGCGCCCGACATCACCGCCCCTCCGGCCGAGCCGCACGTCGGCGACGAGGCCGAGACGCCGCGCGACGAAGCGCGCCGGACCATTGAGGAGGTGGATCTCCCGGACGGCTCCGCGCCGCCCGTCACCGAAGAGCTCCCGGCGGCGGCCGGGATCGAGATCCCGGAACCCACCGCCGGACGTCTGGTCCGGCTGCGGGCCCGGCTCTCCCGCTCGCAGAACGCGCTCGGCAAGGGGCTGCTCACGCTCCTGTCGCGTGAGCACCTCGACGACGACACCTGGGAGGAGATCGAGGACATCCTCCTCACCGCCGACGTCGGCGTGGCCCCCACCCAGGAGCTGGTCGACGGCCTGCGCGAGCGGGTGAAGGTGCTCGGCACCCGCACCCCCGACGAACTGCGCGGACTGCTCCGAGAGGAACTGCTCAAGCTGGTCGGCACCGAGGTCGACCGCACGGTCCGTACCGAGCCGGACGACCGCAAGCCGGGCATCGTGATGGTCGTCGGCGTGAACGGCACCGGCAAGACCACCACCACCGGCAAGCTCGCGCGCGTGCTCGTGGCCGACGGGCGGACCGTCGTCCTCGGTGCCGCGGACACCTTCCGTGCCGCCGCCGCCGACCAGCTCCAGACCTGGGGCGAGCGGGTGGGCGCCCACACCGTGCGCGGGCCCGAGGGCGGCGACCCCGCCTCCGTCGCCTTCGACGCGGTGAAGGAGGGCAAGGAGATGGGGGTCGACGTGGTCCTCATCGACACCGCCGGCCGCCTCCACACCAAGACCGGGCTCATGGACGAGCTCGGCAAGGTCAAGCGGGTCGTGGAGAAGCACGCGCCGCTCGACGAGGTGCTGCTGGTCCTCGACGCCACCACCGGGCAGAACGGCCTGGTGCAGGCCCGCGTCTTCGCCGAGGTCGTCGACATCACCGGCATCGTCCTGACCAAGCTGGACGGCACCGCCAAGGGCGGCATCGTGGTCGCGGTCCAGCGTGAACTGGGCGTGCCGGTCAAGCTGATCGGGCTGGGCGAGGGCGCGGACGACCTGGCGCCGTTCGAGCCGGAGGCGTTCGTGGATGCGCTTATCGGCGAGTGACACACCTTGTCGGCGGCTGAGAAGCCCCTGTAGGCGAAGAAGCGCCCGCCCCCCCAGGTGCAGTGGGGAGCGGGCGCTTCGCTGTGTACGGCTGTGTGCGCGAGAGGTGTACGGCTACGCGCGCGACCGGTGTGCCACGTACGCCAGGGTGCCGAGCAGCAGACGGGCCGCCGGCGGCTTCGTGGCCGTGTCCAGGGACGGCGGCCGCAGCCACTGCACCGGGCCCAGACCGCCGCGGTCCGACGGGGGAGCGGTGATGTACGCACCGGGGCCCAGGCCGTGCAGGTCCAGGGAGGTCGCGTCGTCCCAGCCCATGCGGTAGAGGAGTTCGCCGAGGTCGGCCGCGGCGCCGGGGGCGACGAAGAACTGGGCGCGGCCCTCGGGCGTGGCCGTGACCGGGCCCAGGGGCAGGCCCATGCGCTCCAGACGGACCAGGGCGCGGCGCCCGGCCGGCTCGGCGACCTCGATGACGTCGAAGGCCCGCCCGACCGGCAGCATCACGGAGGCGCCGGGGAACTCGGACCACGCCTTGGACACGTCGTCGAGGGTGGCCCCGGCCGGGACCTGGGGTGCGAAGTCCAGCGGGTGGGCGCCCGGCAGCCGGCAGTCCGGGCGTCCGCAGGAGCAGGCGCCCGCAGCGGCCCGCGCGCCCGGGACGACGTCCCAGCCCCAGAGTCCGGTGAACTCGGCGACGGCGGTGCACTCCGAGGAGCGGCCGCGCCTGCGCGTACCGGTACGCATCTCCCGAATACCGCCGATCGTGAAGCCCATGCCCCCTCCAACGGGTTCACCGCGCCGGTGGTTACGAAACGGACGCGGCCGGTCACTCTCCGTTTCCTCTTCCGGGCGATGGCGGCGCCCGGAAGTGCCCCGGGTGGTGTGCCGGGTGCTGCGCGCCCCTGCATGCACCGCTCCGCCCACCCCCGCTCGGTCTATGTCAAGTGAATCGTGTGGAGGCGACCGTGAGTTCATTCGAAGGGGTGGCGAATGGTGGCGTTTCCGGGATCGCCATGGCTGGACGCGTGATCGTAGGATTACTTTGAGTGCACGAGTCCTGGGGGCACATGCACTTGTGGGTATGCCGGAGGCAAGTAGGTTCCCCGTTCGAAGGCTGACAACTGCCGGACGAACGGCCGTATTTACCGGCATTCTGATAAGGCTTGGCGCACTCGGCGACAAGTGGTCTCAGGGATGGGGGCGTTCCAGTGGGCGGCAACAGCGGAAGCGGGACGGGCACCGGGAGCGCCGCGCAGCCCGACAAGCGACCCAACGAGCTGCTCACCTCCTGGTTCGCGCGCAGCGGCTGGTCGAAGGGCGAGCTCGCCCGCCAGGTCAACCGCAGAGCACGCCAGTTGGGCGCCAACCACATCTCCACCGACACCTCGCGAGTGCGCCGCTGGCTGGACGGCGAGAACCCCCGCGAACCCATCCCCAGGATCCTGTCCGAGCTGTTCTCCGAGCGGTTCGGATGCGTCGTCTCCGTCGAGGACCTCGGACTGCGCGCCGCCCGCCAGTCGCCGTCCACGACCGGGGTCGACCTGCCCTGGACGGGCCCGCAGACCGTGGCCCTGCTCAGCGAGTTCTCGCGCAGCGACCTCATGCTGGCGCGGCGCGGCTTCCTCGGAACCTCGCTGGCCCTGTCCGCGGGTCCGTCCCTCATCGAGCCCATGCAGCGCTGGCTGGTCCCCGGCCCCGGGGCCACCCCGCACCGCGAGCCCGACCCGGCCGCCGCCCGCCGCGCCGGCCGGCTCTCCCGGCCCGAGCTCGACCTCCTCGAGTCCACCACCGTGATGTTCCGGCAGTGGGACGCCCAGTGCGGCGGCGGACTGCGCCGCAAGGCCGTCGTCGGCCAGCTGCACGAGGTGACCGACCTGCTCCAGGAGCCCCAGCCCGAGGCGACCACCCGCAAGCTGTTCAAGGTCGCCGCCGAGCTGGCCGAACTCGCGGGCTGGATGTCGTACGACGTCGGGCTCCAGCCCACCGCCCAGAAGTACTTCGTCCTCGCCCTGCACGCGGCCAAGGAGGCCGGCGACAAGCCGCTCGGCTCCTACGTCCTGTCCAGCATGAGCCGCCAGATGATCCACCTGGGGCGGCCCGAGGACGCCCTGGAGCTGATCCACCTCGCGCAGTACGGCAGCCGGGACTGCGCGAGCCCGCGCACCCAGTCCATGCTGTATGCGATGGAGGCCCGCGCCTACGCCAACATGGGGCAGCCGGGCAAGTGCAAGCGGGCGGTCCGGATGGCCGAGGACACCTTCGCCGACGCCGACGACTGGGACGAGCCGGACCCCGACTGGATCCGCTTCTTCTCCGAGGCCGAGCTGTACGGCGAGAACTCCCACTCCTACCGCGACCTCGCCTACGTCGCCGGTCGCAGCCCGACCTACGCCTCGCTGGCGGAACCCCTCATGCAGCGGGCCGTGGAGCTCTTCTCCGACGACACCGAGCACCAGCGGTCGTACGCACTCAATCTCGTCGGCATGGCCACCGTGCACCTGCTGCGGCGTGAGCCCGAGCAGAGCGCCGGGCTGGTGGAACAGGCCATGCACATCGCCAAGAAAGTCCGCTCCGAGCGCGTCAACACTCGTATTCGAAAGACGGTCGACACCGCCGTACGCGATTTCGGTGAGCTCGCCGAGGTCGTGGACCTGACCGAGAAGCTCGCCGTCGAACTGCCCGAGACCGCGGAAGCCGTCTGAGGCCCGCGGATCCCCGGAACCCCGGCCGCGGCTGGCCCTCCCGAACTGCCCGACTCGGCTCCCCCATGCCAGGTCATCGGAAGGCCGACCGCGGCCGGTTTCTTTCCTTCTACGAAGGTTGCGCCACGATAACGATCGACGCGCCCCGAATCTGCCAGTTCATCGACGCGTAACACACCAGGCACCTTCGTCATGGCGGCGAAACAACGAGGGGCTTCCACCGAAACCGCGCTGCGCCAATCTCATGGCGCATAACCGGTCCACCCCCTCAAAGACCGCTCAGGCTCTGCCCGCACGGGGCCGTACCAACGACGAGGAGACGCCGATGGCACCAGCCATCACGCTCGCCGCGGACAAGCTGTCCGTGGCCAACACAGGTTTCATGTTGATCTGTTCCGCCCTGGTGCTCATCATGACCCCGGGCCTGGCCTTCTTCTACGGAGGCATGGTCCGGGTCAAGAGCACCCTCAACATGCTGATGATGAGCTTCATCAGCATGGGTATCGTCACCATCCTGTGGGTGGTCTACGGCTTCTCCATGGCGTTCGGCACGGACCACGGCTCGCTCATCGGCTGGGAGAACGACTTCTTCGGCTGGACCGGCATCGACAAGGCGGACATCTGGTCGGGGTACACGATCCCCGTCTTCGCCTTCGCCGTCTTCCAGATGATGTTCGCCATCATCACGCCCGCCCTGATAAGCGGCGCCCTCGCCGACCGCGTGAAGTTCTCCGCCTGGTCGCTGTTCGTCCTGCTGTGGGCCACGGTCGTGTACTTCCCGGTCGCGCACTGGGTCTGGGGCACCGGCGGCTGGGCCTTCGAGCTCGGTGTGATCGACTTCGCCGGTGGTACGGCGGTCCACATCAACGCGGGTGCCGCGGCGCTCGGCGTGATCCTGGTCATCGGCAAGCGCGTCGGCTTCAAGCGTGACCCCATGCGTCCGCACAGCCTCCCGCTGGTCATGCTCGGTGCCGGTCTCCTGTGGTTCGGCTGGTTCGGCTTCAACGCCGGATCCTGGCTGGGCAACGACGACGGCGTCGGCTCGCTGATGTTCGTCAACACCCAGATCGCCACCGCGGCCGCCATGCTCGCCTGGCTCCTCTACGAGAAGATCCGCCACGGCGCGTTCACCACCCTCGGTGCCGCCTCCGGCGCGGTCGCCGGTCTGGTCGCCATCACCCCGTCCGGTGGTGCGATCACCCCGATCGGCGCGATCTGCATCGGCGCCATCGCCGGTGTCGCCTGCGCCGCGGCCGTCGGCCTGAAGTACCGCTTCAACTACGACGACTCCCTGGACGTCGTCGGTGTCCACATGGTCGGCGGTGTCATCGGCTCCCTGCTGATCGGCTTCTTCGCCAGCGGCAAGGGCCAGTCCGACGTCAAGGGCCTCTTCTACGGCGGCGGCATGGACCAGTTCTGGAAGCAGTGCGCCGGTGTCTTCGCGGTCCTCGCCTACTCCCTGATCGCCTCCGCGATCCTCGCCTTCCTCCTCGACAAGACCATCGGTATGCGGGTCAGTGAGGACGAAGAGGTCTCCGGTATCGACCAGGCCGAGCACGCCGAGACCGCATACGACTTCAGCGGTGCCGGTGGCGGTTCCGCCAAGGTCGCCGTCGCGGCCGCTGCCGAGTCCAAGAAGGTGGACGCATGAAGCTCATCACCGCCGTCGTCAAGCCGCACCGGCTCGACGAGATCAAGGAAGCCCTCCAGGCCTTCGGGGTCCACGGCCTGACGGTCACCGAGGCGAGCGGCTACGGTCGTCAGCGGGGCCACACCGAGGTCTACCGCGGTGCCGAGTACACCGTCGACCTGGTCCCGAAGATCCGCATCGAGGTCCTCGCCGAGGACGACGACGCCGAGCAGCTGATCGACGTCATCGTCAAGGCGGCCCGCACCGGCAAGATCGGTGACGGCAAGGTCTGGTCCCTGCCGGTCGAGACGGCCGTACGGGTCCGCACGGGCGAGCGCGGCCCGGACGCGCTCTGACCGAAGAACAGAACAGGAGCTGCTGGGTGACGAGCACGGACGTGCACAAGGACGTAGAGGACTCGGGACCCAGCGGCTACGCGGCGGCCCGGCTGCGCCTCCTCCAGGAGGGGGCGCGGTCCGGGCCGCCGCGCCGTTCCGCCCTCTCCGAGCTGACGGACGACTGGCTCGCGGGACTGTTCTCCGCGGGCTCCGAGCAGCCGCGCGGGGTCTCCCTGATCGCCGTCGGCGGCTACGGCCGCGGCGAGCTGTCCCCGCGCAGCGACCTGGACCTGGTCCTGCTGCACGACGGCAGCGACCCGACCGCGGTAGCCGCCCTGGCCGACCGCATCTGGTACCCGGTGTGGGACCTGGGCCTCGCCCTCGACCACTCGGTGCGCACGCCCGGCGAGGCCCGCAAGACGGCCGGGGAGGACCTGAAAGTCCAGCTCGGTCTCCTGGACGCCCGGCACCTCGCGGGCGACCTGGGCCTGACGGCCGGGCTGCGCACGGCCGTCCTCGCGGACTGGCGCAACCAGGCGCCCAAGCGCCTCCCCGAACTCCAGGAGCTGTGCGCCGAGCGCGCCGAGCGCCAGGGCGAACTCCAGTACCTCCTGGAGCCCGACCTCAAGGAGGCCCGCGGCGGACTCCGGGACGCCACCGCCCTGCGTGCCGTCGCCGCCTCCTGGCTGGCCGACGCCCCGCGCGAGGGCCTCGACGACGCCCGGCGCCGGCTGCTCGACGTCCGGGACGCCCTGCACCTGACGACGGGCCGCGCGACCGACCGGCTCGCGCTCCAGGAACAGGACCAGGTCGCCGCCGAACTCGGCCTGCTGGACGCCGACACCCTGCTGCGCCAGGTCTACGAGGCTGCGCGGGTCATCTCCTACGCCAGTGACGTCACCTGGCGCGAGGTGGGGCGCGTGCTCAGGTCGCGCTCCGTGCGGCCGCGCCTGCGCGCCATGCTCGGCGGCGGCAAGCCGGTCCCCGAGCGCTCCCCGCTCGCGGAAGGCGTGGTGGAGCAGGACGGCGAGGTCGTCCTCGCCCGGGCCGCCCGCCCCGACCGCGACCCCGTGCTCCCGCTGCGCGCCGCGGCCGCCGCGGCCCAGGCCGGACTCCCGCTCTCCCTGCACGCCGTGCGACGCATGGCGGCGCACGCCCGTCCGCTGCCCACGCCCTGGCCCGCCGAGGCCCGCGAACAGCTCGTCACCCTGCTCGGCTCCGGCCCCTCGACCGTCGACGTCTGGGAGGCCCTGGAGGCGGAGGGCCTGATCACCCAGCTGCTGCCCGACTGGGAGCGGGTGCGCTGCCGCCCCCAGCGCAACGCCGTGCACATCTGGACCGTCGACCGGCACCTCATCGAGACGGCCGTGCGCGCCTCCGAGTTCACCCGCCGCGTCCACCGCCCCGACCTGCTGCTGGTCGCCGCGCTGCTGCACGACATCGGCAAGGGCTGGCCCGGCGACCACTCGGTGGCCGGCGAGATCATCGCCCGTGACGTGGCGGGCCGGATCGGCTTCGACCGCGACGACGTCGCCGTACTGGCCGCTCTCGTACGGCACCACCTGCTGCTCGTCGACACCGCCACCCGGCGTGACCTGGACGACCCGGCCACCGTGCGCGCGGTCGCCGAGGCCGTCGGATCGCAGGGCACCCTGGAGCTGCTGCACGCGCTGACCGAGGCCGACGCGCTGGCCACCGGTCCGGCCGCCTGGTCGTCCTGGCGGGGCTCGCTCGTCGCCGACCTGGTCAAGCGGGTGGCCGCGGTGCTCGCCGGGGACGCCCCCGAGGAGCCCGAGGCCGCCGCCCCCACCGCCGAGCAGGAGCGGCTCGCCATCGAGGCGGTCGCGACCGGCGGCCCGGTGCTGTCGCTGCGGGCCCAGACCGAACCGCCCGTGACCGCGGAGGATCAGCCGGCCGGGGACCCCGAGCCGCTCGGCGTGGAGCTCGTGATCGCCGTACCGGACCAGCCGGGTGTGCTGCCCGCGGTCGCCGGCGTGCTGGCCGTGCACCGGCTCACCGTGCGGACCGCGGAACTGCGCGCCCTGGACCTGCCCGACGGCGTCGAGGGCTCGGTGCTGCTGCTGAACTGGCGGGTCGCCGCCCAGTACGGCTCACTGCCCCAGGCGGCCCGGCTGCGCGCCGATCTCGTCCGGGCCCTGGACGGCTCCCTGGACATCGCCGGGCGGCTGGCCGAGCGGGACGCCGCCTACCCGAGGCGCCGGGGCGTCGTCGCGCCCCCCGCGCGCGTGGCGGTCGCCTCGGCGGCATCCCGGCACGCCACCGTGATCGAGGTGCGCGCCCAGGACGCCCCGGGACTGCTGTTCCGCATCGGGCAGGCGCTGGAGGACGCCGGAGTGCGGATGCGCAGCGCCCATGTGTCGACCCTGGGCGCCAACGCGGTCGACGCCTTCTACGTGACCGACGCCAAGGGGACGCCGCTGGCGAGCGCGGAGGCGGCTTCCGTGGCCCGGAAGCTGGAGGAGACCCTGCGGGGCTGACCGGGGGATCCCGGCGAGCCACGTCGCCGGGATACCCTGGAGGGCGATTCCCAGCTGCCACCGACCCCGAGGACCGCGAGCGCCGTGTTCGATACTCTTTCCGATCGCCTCTCAGCGACTTTCAAGAACCTGCGCGGCAAGGGACGGCTCTCCGAGGCGGACATCGACGCCACCGCGCGCGAGATCCGTATCGCGCTCCTCGAGGCGGACGTGGCCCTGCCCGTCGTCCGCACGTTCATCAAGAACGTCAAGGAGCGGGCCCTCGGCGCCGACGTCTCCCGTGCGCTGAACCCCGCCCAGCAGGTCCTGAAGATCGTCAACGAGGAACTCGTCACGATCCTCGGCGGCGAGACCCGGCGCCTCCGGTTCGCCAAGAACCCGCCCACCGTGATCATGCTGGCGGGTCTCCAGGGTGCCGGTAAGACCACCCTCGCGGGCAAGCTCGGCCGCTGGCTGAAGGAGCAGGGCCACTCGCCGCTGCTCGTCGCCGCCGACCTCCAGCGCCCCAACGCCGTCAACCAGCTCAGCGTCGTCGCCGAGCGCGCCGGTGTCGCGGTCTACGCCCCCGAGCCCGGCAACGGCGTCGGTGACCCGGTCAAGGTCGCCAAGGACTCCATCGAGCACGCCAAGGCGAAGGTCCACGACATCGTGATCGTGGACACCGCCGGCCGGCTCGGTATCGACGCCGAGCTGATGCAGCAGGCCGCGGACATCCGCGACGCGGTCAGCCCCGACGAGATCCTCTTCGTCGTCGACGCGATGATCGGTCAGGACGCGGTCAACACCGCCGAGGCCTTCCGTGACGGCGTCGGCTTCGACGGCGTGGTGCTCTCCAAGCTCGACGGCGACGCCCGCGGTGGTGCCGCCCTGTCGATCCGGCAGATCACCGGCAAGCCGATCATGTTCGCCTCCAACGGCGAGAAGCTGGAGGACTTCGACGCCTTCCACCCCGACCGGATGGCCTCCCGCATCCTCGACATGGGTGACCTGCTCACCCTGATCGAGCAGGCGGAGAAGACGTTCAGTCAGGAAGAGGCCGAGAAGATGGCCTCCAAGCTGGCGTCCAAGAAGGGCCAGGACTTCACCCTGGACGACTTCCTGGCCCAGATGGAGCAGGTCCGCAAGATGGGCAGCATCTCCAAGCTGCTCGGCATGCTCCCGGGCATGGGCCAGATCAAGGACCAGATCAACAACCTGGACGAGCGGGACGTCGACCGCACGGCCGCGATCATCAAGTCGATGACCCCGGCCGAGCGCCAGGAGCCGACCATCATCAACGGCTCGCGCCGCGCCCGTATCGCCAAGGGTTCCGGTGTCGAGGTCAGCGCGGTCAAGAACCTGGTCGAGCGGTTCTTCGAGGCCCGCAAGATGATGTCCCGCATGGCCCAGGGCGGCGGGATGCCGGGCATGCCGGGGATCCCGGGCATGGGCGGCGGTCCCGGCCGCGCCAAGAAGCAGCCGAAGAAGGCCAAGGGCAAGCAGCGCTCCGGGAACCCGATGAAGCGCAAGCAGCAGGAGGCCGAGGAGGCGGCGCGCAAGGCCGCGGGCGCCCAGGGCGGCGGCGCCTTCGGGGTGCCCGGCCAGCAGGCCCCGCAGGACTTCGAACTGCCGGACGAGTTCAAGAAGTTCATGGGCTGAGTCGTCGGCCCTGTCGCCGGGGGCGCTCCTCTGCGGAGGGGCGCCCCCGCGCCGTGTACGGAAGGCTGTTCGGAGGGCGACGGCTGTGCCGTGTCCAGAAGGCGACGGTTACGGCGTGCGCGCGATCAGGTAGCGGAACACGTTCGGCATCCACACCGTGCCGTCCGGGCGCTGATGCGGATGGAGCGCCTCCGTGACCTCCTCGTCCACCTGGGCCTGGTCGGTCGCCGCGATCGCCGCGTCGAACAGCCCCGTCGACAGCAGCCCCTTGAGCGCGCTGTCGAGGTCGGCGTACCCGAAGGGACACGCCACCCGGCCCGAGCCGTCGGGCCTGAGCCCGGCCCCCTCGGCGACCTCCTCCAGGTCGTCGCGCAGCGCCGGGCGCCAACGGGCCGTGCCCCGCAGCGGATCCGCCAGCTTGGTGGCCACCCGCAGCACGGACGAGGTGGCACACCGCTCCGGCGGGCCCCAGCCGACGAGCACCACGGCCGCCCCCGGCGCGGCGAGCGGGGTCGCCGAGGCGAGCAGGTCCCCGAGCCCCTCCGAGTCGCCCGCGAGGCAGCCGATCGGCTCGAAAGCGGTCACCACGGTGTACGGCGGCGCCCCGGCGTCGGTGACATTCTCGGGCGCCCCCGCGGCGAGCCGGGGGCGGCTTCGCGCGCGCGAAGCCCCCGTCTCCGGCTGTAACCGCTCCCGCGCGAGGGCCAGGCGCTCGGCGGAGTCGGCCTCGACACCGGCGACCGCGGCGCCTCTGGAGGCGGCCATCAGCAGGGCCAGTCCGCTGCCGCAGCCGAGGCCCAACAGCCGCGACCCGGGGCCCACTTCCAGTCGCTCGTAGACGGCCTCGTACAGCGGAACCAGCATCCGCTCCTGGATCTCGGACCAGTCACGCGCGCGTGCACCGAGGTCCGCGCGGGAGGTTTCTCCCGCCGAGGACAGATGCTGCCGCACGAGCACAGGTGTCATGGATAAGCGCCCCAATCCGCCGTCGGTCGACTCTTTGCTCGGTTCCGTAGCCCCCGTGACGTGGTCTCGCACTTCCCCCGTATGCCAGGTAACTCCGCACTCGTCCGCTCGTCCAGAGGGCGAGGGGCCCCGTTTGCCCGTGCGGCGGTGCAGGCGAAAAGAATTCACATGGCGGCAACGTGGGCCCGTAACATCGCGCCATGGCAAAGGCACCTGTTCTCACACCCCGGGCGGACGACTTCCCGCGCTGGTACCAGGATCTCGTCACCAAGGCCGAACTGGCCGACAACGGTCCGGTGCGCGGCACCATGGTCATCCGACCGTACGGGTACGGGCTGTGGGAGCGGATGCAGGCCGAGATGGACGCCCGCATCAAGGCCACGGGGACCCAGAACGCGTACTTCCCGCTGCTGATCCCCCAGTCGTATCTCACCCGCGAGGCCGACCACGTCGAGGGCTTCGCGCCCGAACTCGCGGTCGTCACGCACGGCGGCGGCAAGGAACTCGAAGAGCCCGCCGTCGTCCGCCCCACCTCCGAGATGATCATCAACGACTACTTCTCGAAGTGGGTGCAGAGCTACCGCGATCTGCCCCTGCTGATCAACCAGTGGGCGAACGTGGTGCGTTGGGAGCTGCGGCCCCGGCTGTTCCTGCGGACCACCGAGTTCCTGTGGCAGGAGGGCCACACCGCGCACGCCACCCAGGAGGACGCGCGCGCGTTCGCCTCGCACATCCACCGGCAGGTCTACGAGGACTTCATGACGAACGTCCTCGCCATGGACGTCGTCCCCGGCCGCAAGACCGTCAAGGAGCGGTTCGCCGGGGCCATCAACACCCTCACCCTTGAAGGGATGATGGGCGACGGCAAGGCCCTCCAGATGGCCACCAGCCACGAGTTGGGCCAGAACTTCGCCAAGGCCTTCAACACCACGTACCTGTCGAAGGACGGCACCCAGGAACTCGTCTGGCAGACCTCCTGGGGCTCCACCACCCGCATGATCGGCGCCCTGGTGATGATGCACGGCGACGACAACGGCCTGCGCGTCCCGCCCCGGCTGGCGCAGACCCAGGTCGTCGTGCTCGCCATCAAGGGGGACGAACCGGTTCTGGCCAAGGTCCGCGAACTCGGCGACCGGCTGCGGGCGGCGGGCCTGCGCGTCCATGTCGACGACCGCACCGACACCCCCTTCGGCCGCCGCGCGGTCGACTGGGAGCTCAAGGGCGTGCCGGTCCGCGTCGAGGTCGGACCCCGTGACCTGGAGAACGGCACCGCGATGGTGGCCCGGCGCATTCCGGGCGGCAAGCAGGCGATCGGCTTCGACGATCTCGTACGGCTGGTCCCGGCCGCCCTTGAGGAGGACCAGGCGCTGCTGCTGGCCCAGTCCCGGGAGCGCCGCGAGTCCCGTACGGCCGACGTGTCGACCTTCGAGGAGGCCGTCGAGGCCGCTGTCGCCGGCGGCTGGGCGCGGATCCCGTGGGCCGTCCTCGGCGCGGAGGGCGAGGCCAGGCTGGCCGAGCACGCCGTGACCGTACGGTGTCTGGTCGCGGAGGACGGGTCGGTGCCGAGCGCCGACGACGCGCCCGGTAACGTCGCGGTCGTCGCACGCGCTTACTGAGGCAGCGCCCTTCCGGCGCGAGAGCGACCGAAACACCTCTTGCACGCCCGCGGATCACCACCGCCCCGGCGCGTGGACGCGATCTACGCGCCGGGGCGTACCTCACGCTACGTACCGGCTTGGTATGAGCTGCGAGGCTTCTCCGCAGATCAGCGCACCCGCCCTCGTCTCCACGCATCAGCGGCAACTGACGGGTACGTGCAAATTATTTGGGATGCCCCGGAATAGGAACACAGCGGCACTCTGGCTCGTTGTCATTACGTGAGCACGACACAGACACCACCTGTTCTCGCCGCAGAGCTGGCAGAGGCGTGGGCCGACATTCAGCGGTACCACCCCGAGCTGCCCGACCTTGCCGCGCCAGAGTCACTGATCGGGGAGTCGTCGTCCGCCTGCGGTCACGAGCTCTCCTTCGAGCGACTGCTTCACGAGGCAGTCCACGGCATCGCCGCCGCGCGAGGCATTCGCGACACCTCCCGCGCCGGCCGCTACCACAACCGCAGATTCCTCGCGATCGCCGAGGAGATGGGCCTGGACCACCCCGAGGAGCCGCATCCCAGCAGCGGCTTCTCGCTGGTCACGCTCACCCCCGAGGCGAAGCGCCGGTACCGCCCGACCATCGAGCGGCTCCAGCGCGCCCTCAAGGCCCACACCGCGGCGACCTCCGCCGACACCGCCCGCTCCTTCCGGGGTCCGGCGGCCCGGCACGGTTCCTCCGGGGGCGGGGTCCGGGTCAAGGCGGTCTGCGACTGCGGCCGCAACGTCCGGGTCGTCCCCTCCGTGCTGGCCCAGGCGCCGATCGTCTGCGGGGGGTGCGGCAAGCCGTTCCGGATCCCCGAGATCGTGGGCGCGGCGGCGAGCTGAGATCGCGGCTGCTCGTGGCAGTCGCGGTCGGCCTCGGGGCACCCGGAGTGCCGGGTGCCCCTCAGGCATGCTCGCGCGTGACCTCGGTCCGGAGCGAGCCGCGGGGTGTGGCACAATGGCTAGCTGTACTCGACAGCCGCACAGGAACCCTCTCGCCTCCGGCTGACGCGTCCATCGGGCACTCGGGTACCGCAACCCCACGCGGCAATCTCGCCGTGCCCAACCACGTCAAAACCAGGAGAACCCACTCCCGTGGCAGTCAAGATCAAGCTGAAGCGTCTGGGCAAGATCCGTTCGCCTCACTACCGCATCGTCGTCGCCGACTCCCGCACCCGTCGTGACGGCCGTGCGATCGAGGAGATCGGTCTGTACCACCCGGTGCAGAACCCCTCGCGCATCGAGGTCGACACCGAGCGTGCGCAGTACTGGCTGGGTGTCGGCGCGCAGCCGACCGAGCCGGTTCTCGCCATCCTCAAGCTGACCGGCGACTGGCAGAAGTTCAAGGGCCTGCCGGCTCCGGCTCCGCTGCTCGTGGCCGAGCCGAAGGCCGCTCGCCCGGTCTTCGACTCCCTCGGTGGGGACGACGAGGGCAAGGGTGAGGCCATCACCCAGAAGAAGAAGGCTGAGAAGAAGGACGAGGCTCCGGCTGAGTCGTCTTCGTCTGAGTCGACCGAGGCCTGAGCATGCTCGAGGAGGCTCTCGAGCACCTCGTGAAGGGCATCGTCGACAACCCTGACGATGTGCAGGTCGCCTCGCGCAACCTGCGCCGCGGGCGTGTGCTGGAGGTCCGGGTCCACCCCGACGACCTCGGCAAGGTGATCGGCCGTAACGGCCGCACCGCACGCGCCCTGCGCACCGTCGTGGGCGCCATCGGCGGCCGCGGTGTCCGCGTCGACCTCGTCGACGTGGACCACGTCCGCTGACGCAACGCAGCACCGGCTCGGGCCGGGGAGGGCCATCGGCCGTCCCCGGCCCGTAGTCGTACCTACTTGTCGTCCAGGAGATCAAGCACAGTGCAGCTGGTAGTCGCTCGCATCGGCCGTGCCCACGGCATCAAGGGCGAGGTCACCGTCGAGGTACGTACGGACGAGCCGGAACTCAGGCTCGCCCCCGGTGCCGTACTCGCCACCGATCCCGCCGCCACGGGGCCCCTCACCATCGAGACCGGCCGCGTCCACAGCGGCCGTCTCCTCCTGCGCTTCGAGGGCGTGAAGGACCGCACCGCCGCCGAGGCCCTGCGCAACACCCTCCTGATCGCCGAGGTCGACCCCGACGAGCTGCCGGAGGAGGAGGACGAGTACTACGACCACCAGCTCATGGACCTCGACGTGGTCACCGCGGACGGTGTCGAGGTCGGCCGCATCACCGAGATCTCGCACCTGCCCTCCCAGGACCTCTTCATCGTCGAGCGGCCCGACGGCAGCGAGGTGATGATCCCCTTCGTCGAGGAGATCGTCGCCGAGATCGACCTGGCCGAGCAGAAGGCGGTCATCACCCCGCCGCCCGGACTGATCGACGACCGGGCCGAGATCGTCTCCACCCGGGACGACGACGCATGAGGCTCGACGTCGTCACGATCTTCCCCGAGTACCTCGAACCCCTGAACGTCTCCCTCGTCGGCAAGGCACGCGCGCGGGGGCAGCTCCAGGTGCATGTGCACGACCTGCGCGAGTGGACCTACGACCGTCACAACACCGTCGACGACACCCCGTACGGCGGCGGCCCGGGCATGGTCATGAAGACCGGGCCCTGGGGTGACGCGCTGGACTCCGCGCTGGCGGACGGATACGAGACGGGCTCCCACGCGCCCGCCCTCATCGTTCCCACCCCGAGCGGCCGCCCGTTCACCCAGGAACTCGCCGTCGAGCTCTCCGAGCGCCCCTGGCTGATCTTCACGCCCGCGCGGTACGAGGGCATCGACCGCCGGGTGATCGACGAGTACGCGACCAGGATGCCGGTCTACGAGGTGTCCATCGGCGACTACGTCCTCGCCGGCGGGGAGGCAGCCGTACTGGTGGTGACAGAGGCCGTCGCGCGGCTGCTGCCCGGGGTCCTCGGCAACGCGGAGTCGCACCAGGACGACTCCTTCGCGCCCGGCGCGATGGCCAACCTCCTGGAGGGACCCGTCTACACCAAGCCGCCCGAGTGGCGCGGCCGCGGCATCCCGGACGTGCTGCTCAGCGGACACCACGGCAAGATCGCCCGTTGGCGACGGGACGAGGCCCTGAGGCGGACGACGGCCCACCGGCCCGACCTCATCGAGCGCTGCGACCCCAAGGCCTTCGACAAGAAGGACCGCGAGATGCTCTCCATCCTGGGCTGGGCGCCCGACCCGGAGGGGGAGCCCTACGGGCGATTTTGGCGCAGGCCAGAAGGCATGGAACAATAGGTCGCTGTTGTGCGTCGTCCGGCGTGCGCCCCTGCCACAGGGGGACACGACGCCCGCCCCGACACGGACAGCATCCTCACGAAACACGACTACCGCCGATGACCTGTGGCATGGGCGAAGAAAGCAGACGAAATGTCTCACCTGCTCGACTCCGTCGACGCCGCGTCGCTGCGCAGCGACATCCCGGCCTTCCGCCCGGGTGACACCGTCAACGTCCACGTGCGCGTCATCGAGGGCAACCGCTCCCGTGTGCAGCAGTTCAAGGGCGTTGTCATCCGTCGCCAGGGTGCCGGTGTCCGCGAGACCTTCACGGTCCGCAAGGTCTCGTTCTCCGTCGGCGTCGAGCGCACCTTCCCGGTGCACACCCCGATCGTCGAGAAGATCGAGCTCGTCACCCGCGGTGACGTGCGTCGCGCCAAGCTGTACTACCTGCGCGAGCTGCGCGGCAAGGCCGCGAAGATCAAGGAGAAGCGCGACAACTGAGCGCTTTTCGGAGGTCACAGCGGGGGCGGATAGCATCTGGCCCCGATGGACACCGAAGCACAGCAGACGGAGCGCGACCGCTCCTCCCGTCCCGCACCAGGGACCGTGGAGGGACGGTCGCGTTTCGCGTTGGTGTCGAGGATCACGGAGTGGGTGCCCGGCGGCCGGATCTCCCTGGCCCTGCTGCTCTGCCTGGTCTTTCTTTTGCTGATCAGTACGTTCGTGGTCAGACCTTTCCAGATTCCTAGCGGATCCATGGAAAACGGATTGAGGATCGGGGACCGCGTTCTCGTAAATAGGTTGGCGTACCGTTTCGGTGCCGAGCCGCAGCGCGGTGATGTGGTGGTGTTCGACGGATCGGGGTATTTCGGGGACGGGGACTACATCAAGCGCGTGGTGGGTGTGGGGGGAGACCATGTGGTCTGCTGCGACAAGAAGGGGAGGATCGAGGTGAACGGCCGGTCGGTCGACGAGTCGGACTTCCTGTACCCGGGTGACGTTCCGTCCTCGGTGCCCTTCGACGTCGAGGTGCCCGAAGGCACCCTGTTCGTCCTCGGCGACCATCGCAGCGTCTCCAGCGACTCCCGCGACCATCTCGGCTCTCCGGGCGGCGGCATGATCCCCGTCGAGGACGTCCTCGGCCGGGCCGACTGGATCATCTGGCCGGCCGCCCACGCCACCCGGCTGCATCGCGCCGGGGCGTACGCGCGGGTGCCTGTCCGGGCCGGTGCCGAGGTGAGCGTGCCTGGCCGTGCCGGTTCTCAGGTGAGCGTGCCTGTCCGGGCGGGTGCGGATGTGCGGGTGCCCGTTCCTTCCGGTGTCGACGCGGGCGTGCGTGCCGTGGAGGGTGCGCATGGGTAACCGCGGCAAACCGCGCGGTGTGTCGACGACGCCCGCCGAGAACCTGCTGCCCACCGGCGTCCGGCGGTCCACCAGCCCCGGCGGCGGCCGCTCCCGCGCGGAGCGCCGCAAGCTCCAGCGCAAGGTCAAGCGGCGCAGACGGCGCGGCGCGGTCAAGGAGATACCGCTCCTCGTGGGCGTGGCCGTCCTGATAGCGCTCGTCCTGAAGACGTTCCTCGTCCAGGCGTTCGTGATCCCGTCCGGATCCATGGAGCAGACGATCCGGATCGGCGACCGCGTCCTGGTCGACAAGTTCACCCCGTGGTTCGGCTCCGAGCCGAAGCGCGGGGACGTCGTCGTCTTCAAGGACCCCGGCGGCTGGCTCCAGGACGAGCAGACCACCACGAGGAAAGCCGACCCCGTCGTCGTCAAACAGGTCAAGGAAGGCCTCACCTTCATCGGCCTGTTGCCGTCGGACAACGAGAAGGACCTCATCAAGCGGGTCGTCGGCGTCGGCGGGGACCGCGTCAAGTGCTGCGACACCCAGGGGCGGGTGACCGTCAACGGCGTCCCCCTGAGCGAGACCGACTACCTGTATCCCGGCAACGCCCCCTCCACCCAGCCGTTCGACATCACCGTCCCCCAAGGGCGGTTGTGGGTGATGGGCGACCACCGCGCCAACTCCGCGGACTCCCGCGCGCACCAGGACACCGACTACGGCGGCACCGTCTCCCTGGACTCCGTGGTGGGGCGGGCCAGGGTCATCGCATGGCCTTTCGGGCACTGGACCATGCTGGACGAACCGAAAACTTACTCTTCCGTTGCCGACTCGGCGTCCGGGGCGGCCACAGCCTCCCGGGCGTCGCTTAGGGTTGCTCCCGAGGATCCGAACGAAGCGATCCAACTCCCGAGCCCTGCGGAACTCCCGCTCGTTATGGGAGTGGTGGGCCTGCGCCGTACATGGGGCAGGCGGCGGCACAGAGTAAGGAGTTGGCGTGGGGGATGTGGCGGTTGGCGCACGATCCGGGCACGACGGCGAGGAGCACCGCGGACGCCCCGTGGACGCAGCCGACCCGGCCGCGGAGGGCGCCGTAACCTTCGGGAATGACCCGGCCGCGGGCGGGGACGGCCCGCCGGTCGACGAGCCCCCCAGGACCGGCGGCGGTGGGACGGGCGACTCCGCGCCCAAGGCGAAGAAGCAGCGCTCCTTCTGGAAGGAGCTGCCCATCCTGATCGTCATCGCGCTGGTGCTCGCGCTGCTGATCAAGACGTTCCTGGTGCAGGCCTTCTCGATCCCGTCCGACTCGATGCAGAACACCCTCCAGCAGGGCGACCGCGTCCTGGTCGACAAGCTCACCCCCTGGTTCGGCTCCAAGCCCGAGCGCGGCGAGGTCGTCGTCTTCCACGACCCCGACAACTGGCTGGCCGGCGAACCGACCGCGAACCCGAACGCCGTACAGACGTTCCTCTCCTGGATCGGCCTCATGCCGTCCGCCGAGGAGAAGGACCTCATCAAGCGCGTCATCGGCGTCGGCGGCGACACGGTCTCCTGTTCGGGCACCGGCCCGCTGAAGGTCAACGGCAAGGCGCTGGAGGAGTCGTCGTACGTCTACGCCGGCAACACTCCGTGCAGCCAGGACGACCAGGGCGGCCAGTTCACCGTGAAGGTGCCCAAGGGCTACATCTGGGTGATGGGCGACCACCGGCAGAACTCCCGGGACTCCCGCTACAACCAGTCGGACTCGCACCACGGCATGGTCCCGGTCGACGACGTCGTGGGCCGCGCCATCGTCAAGGCCTGGCCGGTCAACCGCTGGGGCACCCTGCCGAAGCCGGACACCTTCAGCCAGGCCGGGATCAACGACCAGGCGTCGGCGTCCAAGGCGCTGACGTTCGCCCCGCAGGGGGTCGCGCTCGTGGGCGCGGTGCCGCTGGTGCTGTGGCGGCGCCGGAAGGCTTCGGTGGAGCGGTCTCGCTGAGGGCCTCGTCGCGGGAGAACGGCTCGCTGATGGTTGTGCGCGGCGAAGGACCTACCTGGTGAAAGCTTTGCGGAGCTTGCGACCTCGGGCGGCCGGGAAGGGCTGACCCCGTCAGGTACCGCCGGGTAGGGTGCGGACCCATGGGTGGCGAGAGCGCAATACGTACGGCCCCGCGCAGCGGCGGCACCAGCACACGCCCGGCGGGCAGCCGGACCGGACAGCGACTGTCCGGTCTGGCCGTCGCGCTGGGCATCGTGCTGTTTCTGGGCGGGTTCGCCTGGGGAGCGCTGGCCTACCGGCCGTTCACCGTGCCGACCAGCTCCATGTCGCCCACCATCGCCGCCGGTGACCGGGTGCTCGGGCAGCGCGTCGACGCGGACGAGATCCGCCGGGGCGACGTCGTCGTCTTCAACGACAAGGCGTGGGTGACCGGCGCCCTCGTGGTCAAGCGGGTCGTCGCGGTGGGCGGGGACACGGTCGCCTGCTGCACGAACGGCAAGCTGACCGTCAACGGCAAGGAGATCGACGAGCCGTACCTCAAGGGCGGTGTGGTCGAGGACAAGGCCATCCCGACCGTGAAGGTGCCTCAGGGCCGGCTCTTCCTCCTCGGTGACGAGCGGCAGGGCTCCCTGGACTCCTCCGCGCACCTCACCGACGCGGCGCAGGGCACGGTGGCGCGCAGCGCCGTGGAGGCCCGGGTGGACGCCGTGGTCTGGCCCTGGAAGGGCATGCTGGAGCGTCCGACCGGCTTCGGGAAGATCGGTGCCCTCTCCACGCCGGGGCCGCTGAACACGATCCTGCTGCTGATCGTGGTGGGCGCCGTGCTGGTCCTGGGCGGCGGGGCGTACGGCCCGGTCGCCGGCCTCCTCGCCAGGCGGCAGCGGGTACGGACGGAGCCGGTCGGTGCCCGCTGAGGCGGGGGGCGGGTCTTTGGGCTCGGCGGGGTCTGCCGGGGGGTCCGGTGGATCGTCGGGGCTGGGTGGAGCGGCCGGAGGGTCCGGTGGATCGTCAGGGCTGGGTGGAGCAGCCGGAGGGTCCGGTGGATCCGACATGTCGGCCGGGGCGTCGGGTCGGTCCGATCTGTCGGCCGGGGTGTCCGGTGGATCTTCTGGCTCGGCTCCGGCTGCGGCCGGGTCTGCGGGCTCGGGCGAGGCCTCTAAGGGGGACTCGGATGCGTTCTCGGCCGGAGGGACTTCGGCTGAGGCTCCAGGTGGGGCCGCGGAGGCGTACGAGGGCGGTGGGTTGCGCAAGGTGGCCCGGGTGGTGCTGCTCGATCCCGAGGACCGGATCCTGCTGCTGCACGGGCACGAACCGGACGACCCCGCCGACGACTGGTGGTTCACGCCCGGCGGAGGACTCGAGGGCGACGAGACCCGTGAAGAGGCCGCACTGAGGGAACTCGCCGAGGAGACCGGCATCACCGAGGTGGAACTCGGGCCGGTGCTCTGGCGGCGGACGTGCTCCTTCCCGTTCGCGGGCCGCCGCTGGGACCAGGACGAGTGGTACTACCTGGCCCGTACGACGCAGACGGCCACCGAGGCGAGGGGCCTCACCGAGCTGGAGCGGCGCAGCGTCGCCGGAGCGCGCTGGTGGACGTGTCAGGAACTGACCCGGGCACATGAGACGGTGTATCCGACCAGACTCGCCGAGCTGCTGCGAAGGCTGCTCGACGAAGGCCCCCCGGCCGGACCCGTGACCCTCGACACCGAAATCGTCTAGGGGCTGACGGGGCTGGCGCACAATAGTGGGATCGCACGGCTGAAGGGGAACATGCCATGAGCGCCGAGGACCTCGAGAAGTACGAGACCGAGATGGAGCTGAAGCTCTACCGGGAGTACCGCGATGTCGTCGGTCTGTTCAAATACGTGATCGAGACCGAGCGACGCTTCTACCTGACCAACGACTACGAGATGCAGGTCCACTCGGTCCAGGGTGAGGTGTTCTTCGAGGTGTCCATGGCGGATGCGTGGGTGTGGGACATGTATCGGCCGGCTCGCTTCGTGAAGCAGGTCCGGGTGTTGACGTTCAAGGACGTGAACATCGAGGAGCTGAACAAGAGTGACCTGGAGCTGCCGGGCGGATGAGCCCGGCCGTGCCGGCTGGGGTCGGCTCACCCGTGTGGGTGACGAGGTTTTCCACAACCGCTGAGTAGTCCACCAAGATCAACAGGGTGGGCGGGGTTGCGTGATCGTCGGTGCCGGAGGTGGTGCCGACATGAACGCACGCAGTGCACTCGGCAAGTACGGCGAGAGTCTGGCCGCGAGGCGGCTGACCGAGGCCGGGATGACGGTCCTGGAGCGCAACTGGCGCTGTGGCCGGACCGGCGAGATCGACATCGTGGCGCAGGACGGCGAGGTCCTGGTCGTCTGCGAGGTCAAGACACGGCGGACGGGGGCCTTCGAGCACCCCATGGCCGCGGTGAGCCCCGAGAAGGCGGAGCGGCTGCGGGGGCTCGCCGCGTGCTGGATCCACGCCCATGGAGGGGCACCGCCGGGAGGCGTCCGCATCGATCTGGTGGGCGTGGTCCTGCCCCGGCGCGGCGCGCCCGTGGTCGAGCATGCGCGGGGGGTGGCCTGAGATGGGTTTCGCTCGTACGTGCTCGGTGGCGCTGGTGGGCGTCGAGGGAGTCGTGGTCGAGGTCCAGGCGGACCTGGAGCCGGGGGTGGCGGCGTTCACGCTGGTGGGGTTGCCGGACAAGAGCTTGACGGAGAGCCGGGACCGGGTGCGGGCGGCGATGGTGAACTCGGGGGCGCCGTGGCCGCAGAAGAAGCTGACCGTGGGGCTGAGTCCGGCGTCCGTACCGAAAAGTGGAAGCGGCTTCGACCTCGCCGTGGCGGCGGCGGTCCTCGGCGCGGCAGAGCGGATCGACCCCCGAGTCCTCGCCGATATCGTGATGATCGGGGAGCTGGGCCTGGACGGGCGGGTCCGGCCGGTCCGAGGGATCCTGCCGGCGGTGCTGGCCGCTGCGGACGCCGGCTACGAACAGGTGGTCGTACCGGAGTGCGCGGTCCCAGAGGCATCACTGGTGCCGGGCGTCTCGGTCCTGGGGGTGCGCAGCCTTCGTCAGCTCATCGCGGTGCTCACCGATGAGCCGGTGCCCGACGAGGAACCGGTCCCTGGAGAGATTCGCCCAGATCCGTTCCTCGCCGGCCTCGCCCTCCCGGGTACCGGCCTCGGGACCGGAGCTCTCGCAGGGGAGCACGCTCCGGATCTGGCCGATGTGGCGGGACAGCACATGGCCAGGTCGGCCTTGGAGGTGGCTGCGGCAGGACGTCATCACGTCTTCTTCAAGGGGCCCCCGGGTGCCGGCAAGACCATGCTGGCCGAACGGCTGTCGGGGCTGCTGCCCGAGCTGAGCAGGCAGGAATCGCTGGAGGTCACCGCGGTGCACTCCGTCGCGGGGGTCCTGCCACCAGGCCACCCTCTCGTGGACAGGGCACCGTACTGCGCCCCGCACCACTCGGCGACGATGGCTTCGCTCGTCGGCGGAGGGAACGGACTGCCTCGACCCGGAGCCGTGTCCCTTTCGCACCACGGTGTGCTTTTTCTGGATGAAGCCGCGGAGTTTCACAGCAGCGTCCTGGACGCCCTGCGGCAGCCGCTGGAGTCGGGGCACGTCGTGGTTGCCAGGGCAGCCGGGATGCTGCGGATGCCCGCGAAGTTCCTCATGGTGCTGGCGGCCAATCCCTGCCCCTGCGGAAGGCACGGAAGGGGCGACGACGTCTGCGAGTGCAGGCCCTCCTCCATCAAGAGGTACCGCGCTCGGCTGTCCGGACCTCTGATGGACCGGGTCGATCTGCGCGTGACAGTCGAACCCGTGGCCAGGGCCGAGCTGCTCCAGCTCCACAACGGTGCCGAGACGACTGCCACAGTCGCAGAGCGGGTCAAGACGGCGAGGGAACGCGCGGCCCGACGCTACGAAGGGACGCCGTGGCGCACCAACAGCGAGGTGCCGGGCCATGAGCTGCGCACCCGCTGGCATGTGCAGTCGGGTGCGCTGCGCAAAGCCGAAGAGGACCTTGACCGGGGCCTCCTGACGGCTCGCGGCCTGGACCGGGTGCTGCGCGTGGCCTGGACCGTTGCTGACCTGGCAGGGCGTGATCGCCCCTCGGCCAACGACGTGAACTGGGCCCTGGAACTGCGCACTGGTGTCCGACGCGGTGCCGTCCTGGAGGGGATGGTGCGGTGAACGAGGCCGAGCTGATCGATCGTGTCTTCCTCGCCCGGGTCATGGAGCCGGGGGACGAGGCCGGGGGACGGTGGATTCGGGAGTGGGGAGCGGGTGCCGTGGCCTCGCGGTTGCGGGGTGGCGGGGAGGCCCTGCCCGGAGTCAGTGAGAAGCGGTGGGCCGGGCTGCTGGCCCGCGCCGCGGTCGCCGACGCGGAGCGGGACCTCGGTCAGGCGTACGAGGCCGGTGCGCGGTTCGTCATGCCCGGGGACGCCGAGTGGCCCAGCCAGCTGGACGACCTCGGGGACGTGCGCCCCATCGGGCTCTGGGTGCGGGGGAGGGCCGGCCTCCGGATGTGGGCGCTGAGGTCCGTCGCCGTCGTCGGAGCCCGCGCCTGTACCGAGTACGGCGCCCACATGGCGGCCACCCTCGGCACCGGGCTCGCCGAACGCGGCTGGGTGGTCGTCTCCGGCGGCGCCTACGGAGTCGACGGCGCCGCCCACCGCGGTGCCCTCGGCGCCGGCGGGGCCACCGTCGCCGTGCTGGCCTGCGGGGTCGACCGTCCCTACCCCCGCGGACACACCCAGTTGATCACCAGGATCGCCGAACAGGGTCTGGTGATCGGGGAGTTGCCGCCCGGCGAGCATCCGACGCCCAGCAGATTCGTGCTGCGGAACCGGGTGATCGCCGCCCTCACCCGCGGCACCGTGGTCGTCGAGGCAGCCCACCGCAGCGGCTCCCTGGTCACCGCGCGGGCGGCTCGACGGCTGGGCCGACACACGATGGGGGTGCCCGGGCCCGCCACCAGCAGCCTCTCCGCCGGGGTGCACGAGCTGCTCCGCGAGGACGCCACGCTGGTCACGGACGCCGCGGACGTCGTCGAGCTCGTCGGTGACATGGGGGAGCTGGCCCCGGACCGGCGCGGACCCGTGCTGCCGCGGGACCTCCTGGCCCCGGCGGCACGGAGAGTGCTGTCCGCGCTGCCCGGGCACCGGGAGGCCGGCGTGGACGAGATCGCCCGGGGCGCGCAGACGACCGGCGACGACGCGATCGCGAGACTGTACGAACTCCGTGCACTTGGTTACGTCGAACGACACGGCGATGGCTGGAAGTTGACACGCCAAGCGGTGATCTCGGTCCGGGGTGGCCGCAGCCCGCGCTGACCGAGCGTGTTCGGCCGTCCGGGGGAACCCCCGACAACCTTGGGAATTACAGCAGTTGGGGTGTTCCGGTGATCACACAGGGCGACGGCCGTGGCTACGGTGAGTCGCCGACGGGGCGGATCCGGGCAAGCACTTCGCCACGTTGTTTGCGCACTGCGACAGCTCAGTCACGCTACGCTCACGGGGATTCCGACGCACTCCACGTACATGACGTACACCGCGTACTTCACGGCAGAACGGCACAAGGCGACGAATGCCCCAGCACACTTCCGGATCCGACCGGGCGGCGATCCCCCCAGCCGCCCGTGACGGTGGCAGCGTGCGGCCGCCCGCTCCCTCGACACTCGACGAGCTGTGGCGGTCGTACAAGGCGTCGGGAGACGAGCGGCTGCGCGAGCAGCTGATCCTGCACTACTCACCGCTCGTGAAGTACGTCGCCGGGCGCGTGAGCGTCGGCCTGCCGCCCAATGTCGAACAGGCGGACTTCGTGTCCTCCGGGGTCTTCGGGCTGATCGACGCGATCGAGAAGTTCGACATCGACCGCGAGATCAAGTTCGAGACCTACGCGATCACCCGGATCCGGGGCGCCATGATCGACGAGCTGCGGGCGCTGGACTGGATCCCGCGGTCCGTGCGGCAGAAGGCGCGCAACGTCGAGCGGGCGTACGCCACGCTGGAGGCGCGGCTGCGGCGGACGCCGACGGAGGGCGAGGTCGCCGGCGAGCTGGGCATCGCGGTGGACGATCTGCACGCGGTTTTCAGCCAGTTGTCGCTGGCCAACGTGGTGGCGCTGGAGGAGCTGCTGCATGTCGGCGGTGAGGGCGGCGACCGGCTCAGCCTCATGGACACCCTGGAGGACACCGCTGCGGACAACCCCGTGGAGGTCGCCGAGGACCGGGAGCTGCGGCGGTTTCTCGCCCGGGCCATCAACACCCTGCCCGAGCGGGAGAAGACCGTGGTGACCCTGTACTACTACGAGGGCCTCACGCTCGCGGAGATCGGCAACGTGCTCGGTGTGACCGAGAGCCGGGTCAGCCAGATCCACACCAAGTCGGTGCTCCAGCTGCGGGCGAAGCTGGCTGCTTTCGGCCGCTGACCTGGCCGTACGGCTGTGCGGCGACGGCAGGTCGGCCGGAGTGGCTCCCGTCCGCGGGGCCGCGTCCGTACAGTGGTTGACGTGCCAAGGATTCGAGCGGCCTCCGTGGCCGAGCACCGGTCGATGCAGCGAGCCGCCCTGCTGGACGCGGCTCGGTCACTGCTGTCCGAGGGCGGGACGGAAGCGCTGACCTTCCCGGCCCTCGCCGAGCGGACGGGACTCGCGCGGTCGTCGGTGTACGAGTACTTCCGGTCGCGGGCCGCCGTCGTCGAGGAGCTGTGCGAGGCCGACTTCCCCGTCTGGGCCGCGGAGGTCGCGGCGGCGATGGAGCGGGAGCCCTCGCCCGAGGGCAAGGTCGAGGCGTATGTGCGGCAGCAGCTGACGCTGGTCGGGGACCGGCGGCACCGGGCCGTCGTCGCCATCTCCGCGAGTGAGCTGGAGGCAGGGGCCCGCGAGAAGATCCGGGCGGCGCACGGAGGGCTTGTCGCGCTGATCGTCGAGGCGCTGGGGGAGATGGGGCACGAGCAGCCGCGGCTGGCGGCGATGCTTGTGCAGGGGGTGGTGGACGCGGCTGTGCGGAGGATCGAGCTGGGGGCGGCGGAGGAGCCTTCCGTGATCACGGAGGCCGCGGTCTCGATGGCGCTGCGGGGAGTGCGGGGCTGAGGCCGGCCGCCAGGTGCGGATTCGTCGTGGCTGGTCGCCCGGTTCCCCGCGCCCCTGGGGTGCGGGCAGCGGACCGGGGTTACTTCGGCAGCGGCACTCCCAGTACGGGCAACAGCCTCGACGGCCCCCTGTGCAACAGCCACGGCGGGAGCAGGGACAACGGGTCCAGGTAGGTCTCGCCCCTTCTCAGGCCCCAGTGGACGCAGGTGGTCGTGCAGTGGGAGCCCGTCGGGGCCACCGTGCCGACCACCTCACCCGCTTCCACCTCGGCACCCTTCTCCACCGACGCCGTGACCGGTTCGTAGGTCGTTCGAAGATCCGTGCCCGTCAGTTCCACGGACACCACCCCCTTGCCCGCCACCCGGCCCGCGAAGGACACCCGGCCCGCGGCGACCGTCCTGACCGGGGCTCCCGCGGGCGCCGCCAGGTCCACGCCCCGGTGGCCGCGGCCGTACACGGTCGCCGGAGGTTCCCAACCGCGCAGGACCGCCGGGCGGACGCCCACGGGCCAGGTGCGGCCGATCGCCGGCACCGAGGTGTCCGTGGCCGTCGGGGTGAGAGGGGGTGACCAAGAGGTGGGGGCCGGTGCCGTCAGGAACAGCAGAAAGCCCAGCACCAGCCACCCGGCACATCGTCCGCATCGCTTCGCTCGCATGCGGAAACCGTCCCGTACCCGTCCCGGTCATGACCGGGACCTGTGGACTGCTCCCAGGTTGTGGACAACGGCGTCACCCGGTACCCCGCGGGTCCCGTACACTTCTTCTGGCGATCCGGGCGACCGGGTCGACTTCGCACGCCCCGACATCAGGCCGCCAAGCGGTCGGTGTCAGCGCCTCTCGGTCCTCTGTGGCAAGGCGCGTCGCGGGCGTCAGGCGCGGGTGCCCTCCGGTACCCGCGGTACAACCGAGATCACCAAGGAGAACGGCCATGGCCGTCGTCACGATGCGGGAGCTGCTGGAGAGCGGCGTCCACTTCGGTCACCAGACCCGTCGCTGGAACCCGAAGATGAAGCGCTTCATCTTCACCGAGCGCAACGGCATCTACATCATCGACCTGCTCCAGTCGCTGTCGTACATCGACCGCGCCTACGAGTTCGTCAAGGAGACCGTCGCCCACGGCGGCACGGTCATGTTCGTCGGCACGAAGAAGCAGGCGCAGGAGGCCATCGCCGAGCAGGCCACCCGCGTCGGCATGCCCTACGTCAACCAGCGCTGGCTGGGCGGCATGCTCACCAACTTCTCGACCGTCTACAAGCGTCTGCAGCGCCTCAAGGAGCTCGAGCAGATCGACTTCGAGGACGTCGCCGCGTCGGGTCTGACCAAGAAGGAGCTCCTGGTCCTCTCGCGTGAGAAGGCCAAGCTCGAGAAGACCCTCGGTGGTATCCGCGAGATGCAGAAGGTGCCCAGCGCCGTCTGGATCGTGGACACCAAGAAGGAGCACATCGCGGTCGGCGAGGCCCGGAAGCTCAACATCCCGGTCGTCGCGATCCTCGACACCAACTGCGACCCCGACGAGGTCGACTACAAGATCCCGGGCAACGACGACGCGATCCGCTCCGTCACCCTGCTCACCCGTGTGATCGCCGACGCCGTCGCCGAGGGCCTCATCAGCCGCTCGCGCGTCGCCACCGGCGACAAGGGCGAGAAGGCCGCCGGCGAGCCGCTCGCCGAGTGGGAGCGCGACCTGCTCGAGGGTGGCGAGAAGAAGGCCGAGGAGGCTCCCGCCGAGGCGCCCGCCGCTGAGGCCGCTGCTGCCGAGGCCCCTGCCGCCGAGGCTCCGGCCGAGGCCGCTGCTGAGGCTCCGGCCGCTGAGGCTCCCGCCGCCGAGGCCGAGCAGGCCTGATCAGTCAGCGTTGACGGCGGGAGCGGCCGACATCCGGTTCGCTCCCGCCGTTCACCCATAGGTTCGCGATCCTCATCCGCGTGTGGATCGTGGATCGGGCAGATCTCCCGACTTCGAGAAAGATTCACAGACTCATGGCGAACTACACCGCCGCCGACGTCAAGAAGCTCCGTGAGCTCACCGGCGCCGGCATGATGGACTGCAAGAAGGCGCTGGACGAGGCCGAGGGCGACGTCGAGAAGGCTGTCGAGGCGCTCCGGATCAAGGGCCAGAAGGGCGTCGCCAAGCGCGAGGGCCGCTCCGCCGAGAACGGCGCCGTGGTCTCGATCATCGCCGACGACAACTCCTCCGGTGTCCTGGTCGAGCTGAAGTGCGAGACGGACTTCGTCGCCAAGGGCGAGAAGTTCCAGGCCGTCGCCAACCAGATCGCCGAGCACGTCGCCGCGACCTCCCCGGCCGACCTGGAGGCCCTGCTCGCCTCCGAGATCGAGGCCGGCAAGACCGTCCAGGCGTTCGTGGACGAGGCCAACGCCAACCTCGGCGAGAAGATCGTCCTGGACCGCTTCGCGCAGTTCGCCGACGGCTTCGTGACCGCGTACATGCACCGCACGATGCCCGACCTGCCCCCGCAGATCGGTGTCCTCATCGAGCTGGACAAGCCCAACGCCGAGGTCGCCAAGGGCATCGCCCAGCACATCGCCGCCTTCGCGCCGAAGTACCTCTCCAAGGAGGACGTGCCGGCCGAGGTCGTCGAGTCCGAGCGCCGCGTCGCCGAGGAGACCACCCGCGCCGAGGGCAAGCCCGAGGCCGCCCTGCCGAAGATCGTCGAGGGTCGCCTCAACGGCTTCTTCAAGGACGCCACGCTGCTCGGCCAGCCCTACGCGCTGGACAACAAGAAGTCGGTCCAGAAGGTCCTGGACGAGGCCGGTGTCACCCTGAAGCGCTTCACGCGCATCAAGGTCGGCATCTGAGTCCGTACCGCGAGCGACGCGCGGGCCCTATAGGGTCGTCAGCAGTCGTGCGGTACGCCGCCACGCACGCGCGTGGCGGACGACAGCAGATCTGACGAGGAGGCCATTGCCGCGCATGGGATGCGAACCAGTTCCCAACCGGCAATGGCCTTCTTCGTATGTGCAACAGGTGAAAGAGGCGGGATCCCCATGACCACCAAGGCCCAGAAGAGCGACGACGGCAAAGTACGCGGCCGGTTTCTGCTGAAGCTGTCCGGAGAGGCGTTCGCCGGTGGCGGCGGCCTGGGTGTGGACCCCGACGTGGTGCACAAGATCGCCCGTGAGATCGCCGCCGTCGTCCGGGACGGCGCCGAGATCGCCGTCGTCATCGGCGGCGGCAACTTCTTCCGCGGCGCCGAACTCCAGCAGCGCGGCATGGACCGGGCCCGCTCCGACTACATGGGCATGCTCGGCACCGTGATGAACTGCCTGGCCCTCCAGGACTTCCTGGAGAAGGAGGGCATCGACAGCCGGGTCCAGACCGCCATCACCATGGGCCAGGTCGCCGAGCCCTACATCCCGCTGCGCGCCGTGCGCCACCTGGAGAAGGGCCGCGTGGTCATCTTCGGCGCCGGTATGGGCATGCCGTACTTCTCCACCGACACCACCGCCGCCCAGCGCGCCCTGGAGATCGACGCCGAGGCGCTGCTCATGGGCAAGAACGGCGTGGACGGGGTCTACGACTCCGACCCGAAGACCAACCCCGACGCGGTCAAGTTCGACGCCCTCGGCTACGGCGAGGTCATCACCCGCGACCTCAAGGTCGCCGACGCCACCGCCGTCACGCTGTGCCGCGACAACAAGCTCCCGATCCTGGTGTTCGAGCTCCTGGCGGAGGGCAATATCGCCCGCGCCGTCAAGGGTGAGAAGATCGGCACGCTGGTGGGCGACCAGGGCAGCCGGGACTAGACCCGAGTTACACCCGGTCCCTGACCGGGGGATGGACAATGTCCTGCCGGTCGGGAACCGTGCAGGAAGAAGACGCGACGCAGCCGGCCGCCGCCCCCACGCATACGGAACAGCAGCCGGGCCTACTCAAGACACGCAGGAGCAAGTGGTGATCGAAGAGACCCTCCTCGAGGCCGAGGAGAAGATGGAGAAGGCCGTCGTGGTCGCCAAGGAGGACTTCGCCGCGATCCGCACCGGTCGTGCGCACCCGGCGATGTTCAACAAGATCGTGGCCGACTACTACGGCGCGCCGACGCCGATCAACCAGCTGGCCTCGTTCTCCGTGCCGGAGCCGCGCATGGCGGTCGTGACCCCGTTCGACAAGACCGCACTGCGCAACATCGAGCAGGCGATCCGCGACTCCGACCTGGGCGTCAACCCGAGCAACGACGGCAACATCATCCGAGTGGTGTTCCCCGAGCTCACCGAGGAGCGCCGCCGCGACTACATCAAGGTCGCCAAGGGCAAGGCCGAGGACTCCCGGGTGTCCATCCGCTCGGTCCGCCGCAAGGCCAAGGACTCGATCGACAAGCTCGTCAAGGACGGCGAGATCGGCGAGGACGAGGGCCGCCGTGCGGAGAAGGAGCTCGACGACGCGACGCACAAGTACGTCGCCCAGGTGGACGAGCTCCTGAAGCACAAGGAAGCGGAGCTGCTCGAGGTCTGATGAACGACTCTTCCTGGGCGACTCCGCCCCACGCCGGGTACTGGGGGCCGTCCGACCAGGGGCCTGTCCAGGGGGCTGCCCCGGCGGGTCCCGCGTACGATGCGCATGACGCGCAGCACACTCGCCCCATGCCCATCGTGCCCGACGGACCCGCGTACGGCGGAGACCAGGATGACGACAGGGGGGCCGCTCGGCTGAGCGGTCCCTTGTTCCAGGACGAGCCGTTCCGGAACACCACCGTCCGTGACGAGACCACGCCGGCGCAGCCCTTCGCGGCGCCGCAGAAGCAGGATCCGGAGCCCATGCCCGACGCCTCGCAGCCGGCGCCCGCGCCGCAGAAGAAGAGTGCGGGCCGGGATCTGGGTGCGGCCATAGGGGTCGGCGTCGGGCTCGGTGTGGTGATCATCGCCTCCCTGTTCTTCGTCAAGGCCGTCTTCGTCGGCGTGATAGCGGTCGCCGTCGTGGTGGGTCTGTGGGAGCTGACCAGCAGGCTCCAGGAGCGCAAGGGCATCAAGGCGCCGCTGGTGCCGCTGGCGCTCGGCGGGGCCGCGATGGTCGTCGCCGGGTACGTCCGGGGCGCGGAGGGCGCCTGGGTGGCCATGGCGCTCACGGCACTGGCGGTCCTGGTCTGGCGGATGACGGAACCGCCGGAGGGCTACCTCAAGGACGTCACGGCGGGTGTCTTCGCGGCGTTCTACGTCCCGTTCCTGGCCACGTTCGTCGCCATGATGCTGGCGGCCGAGGACGGGGCGCTGCGGGTCCTGACCTTCCTGCTCCTGACGGTCGTCAGCGACACCGGCGCGTACGCGGTCGGCTGGCGCTTCGGCACGCACAAGCTCGCGCCGCGCATCAGCCCCGGCAAGACCCGGGAGGGCCTGGTCGGAGCGGTGACGTTCGCGATGGCGGCGGGCGCCCTGTGCATGCAGTTCCTGATCGACGACGGCACGTGGTGGCAGGGCCTGCTCCTCGGCCTCGCGGTCGCGGCCAGCGCGACGCTGGGGGACCTCGGCGAGTCGATGATCAAGCGGGACCTCGGCATCAAGGACATGGGCACCCTGCTGCCGGGCCACGGCGGCATCATGGACCGCCTGGACTCGCTGCTGCCGACGGCGCCGGTGGTGTGGCTGCTGATGGTGCTGTTCGTGGGCAGCGGCTGACGTAACGACGGTGAGCGAGGGGGCGGCAGCGACGGCTGCCGTCCCTTTGCGTTTCGTCACCGGGCAGGTGGGGGCCTGTCGTCATAGGCATGGCGGAGCCCAGGTTGGCGCAAATTGTGTGTCAGGGCTTGCTTCGCATACGTAAAAAGGGCCGTTTCCGCTGGAGTTCGTCCGGGATGCTGACCGCCGCGTCGGTTTTCGAACGGGGGAGCGGGATGAGCGAGCAGTTCGGGGTGGACCCGGAGACGCTGACGGATCTGGCGGGCAGGTTCGACCGGGAGGCGACGGGGCTTGCCGGGCCGATCGGGACGTTCTCCGGGAGCGCGGCGGGGATAGGGCAGGCGTTCGGGCTGCTGGGGATCTGTGACGGCGCGTCGGAGAAGTACCGGCAGTTGCTGGAGAACACCGTCAAGGCGCTCGGACACCTTCCCGACGTGCTCAGGAGCGACGGCGACCGGCTGCGGCTGAACGCCGTCCACTACGCGGACTCCGACCGGACGGCCCTCGGCTATCTGCACGCTGCGGCCTCGGGCGGCCGTCCGTGAGCGTCAACGACTGGATCGACGGCAAGGTCCTGGAGCTCCTCCAGGCGGCCGGTGTGGAACTCCCGGGCGGCGACGGCGACACGCTCCGGGCCATCGCCCGCTCCTGGGACGCCATGGGCACCGAGCTGACGGATGTCGTACGGGCCGTGGACTCCGCGATAGCCGGGGTCGACAAGCAGGGGTGGCACGGAGCCGCCCGGGACGCCTTCGAGAAGCACTGGGGCGAGCAGAAGAAGGTCGTCCAGGACGTCGCCGCCCACTTCCACCAGGTCGCCGACGGGCTGCGCTCGTACGCCGACGAGATCGACGGGATCAACAAGGAGATCATCGACATCTGCGTCGAGATCGCCGAGATGGAGATCGCCGGGGTCGCCCTGTCGTTCTTCACCGGGTTCATCTCCGACCTCGTCGCGAACACGGCGGTGGCGGCGCGGGTGGCCAAGGTCGTGGACCTGGTCCGGCTCTTCACAGCGGCGGCGGAGCGGGTGGCGGGCCTCCTGGAGCGGTTCTCGGGGCTCAGCGCGGAGACGGTCGCCACGCTGGAGAAGATGCTCACGGCCGTGGCCAGGGTCAGCGCGAGCCTCGCCAGGACGGGGCTGGAGAGCTTCACGACGAACTTCGCGGCGGACTCGGTCAGCCTCATGGCGAACCAGGCCGTTCACGGGCAGCAGGTGACGGTGGGGAAGGATGTCGCGGACGGTGGCTGGGCCGCGGTCGGCACGGCCGCGTTCACCGCGGGGGCCGGAGCGGCGGGAGAGCGCCTGACCGGGGTGGCCGGCAACCTCCTGAGAGGCGAGGGGCTGCTCGCCACCACCGTGAACGGCGCCGCCGGCAATGTCGCCGGTGGTCTCACGCTCGACCATCACGTGGGCCAGGACGGCTCGACCACGGCCCAGGACGCGCTCACGAACGCTGCCACGGGAGCTCTCGGAAACGCTCAGAACCACGGTGTGAACCATGCTCTGGAACAGCACGGCAGCCTCGGCGGCGACCATCTGAGCGACCGCGGGAAACTGGCCGACGGAGCCTTCGCGAACACGGTGGGCACCACCCTCAACACCGGTGTCTACGCCGCCGGATCCGGCATCGAGACCGACATCCAGGACCTGCTGAAGGACGAGGACAAGTGAGCACACTCGGTGGCGGGACCCTCGCGGCCGTCTTCACTCCCAACCCGCACCATCCCCTCACGTGGGTCAACTTCGTCGGGTATCTGCTGCTGATAGGCGGTTGCGGCATCGCTTGCGTCGGTGTGTACGCGGGGGCCCACACCTATCGGGGCCTGGAGCCCTCCCGTCGCCGCGGCCAGGTGGTCCCCATCACCCTCTTCGCGGGCTTCTTCCTGGTCGTGGGCTCGGCGCTCGCGGCCTTCGGCGTCTGGCTCTTCTGACCGGGCTTCCCGAATGATCTGCGACACTGGATGAGCTATGCCTAAGCCCGGAGAACTCACTTTCGTCGCCCCCCGCGGAGCCAAGAAGCCGCCGCGGCATCTCGCTGACCTCACTCCTGCCGAGCGCAAGGAGGTGGTGGCCGGGATCGGGGAGAAGCCTTTTCGGGCCAAGCAGCTCTCGCAGCACTACTTCGCGCGGTACGCGCACGACCCCGCGGAGTGGACCGACATCCCCGCCGGTTCGCGCGAGAAGCTCCGGGAGGCGCTGCTTCCCGAGCTCATGACCGTCGTACGGCATCTGTCGACCGACCAGGGGACCACGCGCAAGACGCTGTGGCGGCTGTTCGACGGGACGCTCGTGGAGTCCGTGCTGATGCGGTACCCGGACCGGGTGACCATGTGCATCAGCTCGCAGGCCGGCTGCGGGATGAACTGCCCCTTCTGCGCCACCGGCCAGGCCGGTCTCGACCGGAACCTGTCCACCGCCGAGATCGTGCACCAGATCGTCGACGGGATGCGGGCGCTCCGGGACGGGGAGGTGCCGGGCGGACCGGCGCGGCTCTCCAACATCGTCTTCATGGGCATGGGCGAGCCGCTCGCCAACTACAAGCGGGTGACGCAGTCCATCCGCGCGCTCACCGACCCCGCCCCCGACGGGCTCGGGCTCTCGCAGCGCGGTATCACCGTGTCCACCGTGGGGCTCGTGCCCGCCATTCACCGGTTCGCCGACGAAGGCTTCAAGTGCCGGCTCGCCATCTCCCTGCACGCTCCTGACGACGAGCTGCGCGACACCCTCGTCCCCGTGAACACGCGGTGGAAGGTGCGCGAGGTCCTCGACGCCGGGTTCGAGTACGTCGAGAAGTCCGGACGCCGGCTGTCGATCGAGTACGCGCTCATCCGGGACATCAACGACCAGGCATGGCGCGGGGACCGGCTCGGACGGCTGCTGCGCGGCAAGCCCGTGCACGTCAACCTCATCCCGCTGAACCCGACCCCGGGCTCCAAGTGGACCGCCTCGCGGCCCGAGGACGAGAAGGCCTTCGTCGAGGCCATCGCCGCGCACGGGGTGCCCGTCACCGTCCGGGACACCCGTGGTCAGGAGATCGACGGGGCCTGTGGCCAGCTCGCGGCCACCGAGCGGTAGTCTGGCGACTGTACGTACACCTTCATATCCGACAGGGGAGCGCCACAGCGCTGAGAGTGCGGCAACCGGGCCGCAGACCCTCTGAACCTCGCCCAGGTCATTCTGGGTAGGAAGTTCGGTCATCACCGTGAACAACAAGAAGCTTTTCGCTGCCGTCGTCGGCCTCGGTCTCGTCACGCTGTCCGCGTGCGGGTCCTCGTCCTCCTCCGACTCCGGCAGCACCGGCTCCAAGACCGTCACCCTCGTCAGCCACGACTCCTGGGCCGTCTCCAAGGGCGTCCTCGCCGACTTCGAGAAGAAGTCCGGCTACAAGGTGAAGGTCCTGGAGGACGGCGACGCCGGCCAGGCCGTCAACAAGGCGATCCTCACCAAGGACAACCCGCAGGGAGACGTCTTCTTCGGCGTCGACAACACCCTGCTCTCCCGGGCGCTCGACAACGGCCTCTTCCAGTCGTACGAGGCCAAGGGCGCCGACACCATCCAGGCCGGGTACCGGGTCGACGGGGACAAGGTCACGCCCGTCGACACCGGCGACATCTGCGTCAACTACGACAAGGCGTGGTTCAGCAGGCACAAGCTCCAGCCGCCGACGTCGTACGACGACCTGATCAAGCCCGCCTACAAGAACCTCCTCGTCACCGAGAACGCCTCCACCTCCTCGCCGGGCCTCGGCTTCCTCCTCGGCTCGGCTGCGAAGTACGGCGACGACGGCTGGCAGGACTACTGGAAGAAGCTCAAGGCCAACGGCGTCAAGGTCGTCGACGGCTGGGAGCAGGCCTACAACGAGGAGTTCTCCGGGTCCGCCGGAGGCAAGAAGGCCAAGGCCGACCGGCCGCTCGTCGTCTCCTACGCCTCCTCCCCGCCCGCCGAGGTGATCTACGCCGACCCGAAGCCGAGCACCGCGCCCACCGGGGTCGCCGACGGCACCTGCTTCCGGCAGATCGAGTACGCGGGGCTGCTCAGCAACGCCAAGAACACCAAGGGCGGCAAGGCGCTCCTGGACTTCCTGCTCACCAAGGAGTTCCAGCAGGACATGCCGCTCAACATGTTCGTCTACCCGGTGGTGCAGGGCGCCCAGGTGCCCGCCGAGTTCACGAAGTACGGTCCGCAGGCCAAGGATCCCGAGACCATGGACCCGGCCAAGATCGCCGAACACCGTGACGACTGGGTCAAGTCGTGGACCTCGCTCGTCCTCAAGTGAGCCGCAGGGGCGCGGCGGCACGGCTCGGCCTGATGGCCGTGCCCGTCGCGTTCTTCGCCGTCTTCTTCGCCTGGCCGGTCGCCGCGATCGTCAAGCGTGGCCTCGACACGGACGGGAGCTGGCAGCTCGGCCGGATCACCGACGTCCTCGGTCAGCCGGACATCCGGCACGTCCTGTGGTTCACCACCTGGCAGGCGCTCGTCTCCACCGCGCTCACGCTGCTGATCGCGCTCCCCGGCGCGTACGTCTTCGCGCGCTTCGACTTCCCCGGAAAGCAGATCCTGCGAGCCGTCGTCACCGTGCCCTTCGTGCTGCCGACCGTCGTGGTCGGTACGGCCTTCCTGGCCCTGGTCGGCCGGGGCGGTCTGCTGGACGAGTGGTGGAGCGTACGGCTGGACACCACGGTGTGGGCGATCCTGCTCGCGCACGTCTTCTTCAACTACGCGGTCGTCGTACGGACCGTGGGCGGGCTGTGGGCGCAGCTGGACCCCCGGCAGGAGGAGGCCGCGCGGATGCTGGGCGCGTCCCGGCTCACCGCCTGGCGCAAGGTGACCCTCCCCGCGCTCGGGCCCGCGGTGGCCGCCGCCGCGCTGATGGTCTTCCTGTTCACCTTCACCTCCTTCGGCGTGGTCCAGATCCTCGGCGGCCCCACCTTCTCCACCCTCGAAGTCGAGATCTACCGCCAGACCTCCGAGATCTTCGACCTCTCCACGGCCGCCGTGCTGACGATCATCCAGTTCGTGGCGGTGGGCGCTGTCCTCGCCCTGCACGCGTGGACCGTACGGCGCAGGGAGAGCGCGCTCCGGCTCGTGGACGCGTCCGTCACCGCCCGGCGGCCGCGCGGCGCGGGGGAGTGGGCGCTGCTGGCCGGGGTCCTCGCGGTCGTCGCCGTCCTGCTGGTCCTGCCGCTCGCCGTGCTGGTGCAACGCTCCCTCGGCGCCCCCGACTTCGGCTACTACCGGGCGCTCACCCACAGTGACGGCGGGGTCTTCCTCGTCGCGCCGATCGAGGCGATCGGGAACTCGCTGGAGTACGCCCTCGCCGCGACCGCCATCGCGGTGCTGATCGGAGGGCTCGCGGCGGCCGCCCTGACGCGACGGGACGCGGGACGCTGGGTACGCGGCTTCGACGCGCTGCTGATGCTGCCGCTCGGGGTGTCCGCGGTGACCGTCGGCTTCGGGTTCCTGATCTCCCTCGACGAGCCGCCGCTGGACCTCAGGCAGTCCTGGATCCTGGTGCCGCTCGCGCAGGCGCTGGTCGGGGTGCCGTTCGTCGTACGGACCATGCTGCCCGTGCTGCGGGCGGTGGACCACCGGCTGCGGGAGGCCGCGGCCGTGCTCGGAGCCTCGCCCTGGCGGGTGTGGCGGGAGGTCGACCTGCCCATGGTGCGGCGGGCGCTGCTGATCGCGGCGGGGTTCGCGTTCGCCGTGTCGCTGGGCGAGTTCGGGGCGACCGTCTTCATCGCCCGGCCCGACAACCCGACCCTGCCGGTCGCCGTGGCCCGGCTGCTGGGCCGCGCCGGTGATCTCAACTACGGCCAGGCGATGGCCCTTTCGACCATCCTGATGATCGTGTGCGCGGTGGCGCTGCTGGTCCTCGAACGGCTGCGGACCGACCGGACCGGGGAGTTCTGATGCTGCTGAGCCTTGCGGAGGCGACGGTACGGTTCGGCGGGCGGGCCGTGCTCGACGGGGTCGGGCTCGACGTCGCCGAGCACGAGGTCGTGTGCGTGCTCGGACCGAGCGGCAGCGGCAAGTCGACGTTGCTGCGGGCGGTGGCCGGCCTGCAACCGCTCGACGCGGGGCGGGTGTTGCTCGACGGGCGGGACCAGGCCGGGGTGCCCGCGCACCGGCGCGGGGTGGGTCTGATGTTCCAGGACCACCAGCTGTTCCCGCAGCGGGACGTGGGCGCCAACGTGGCCTTCGGACTCCGGATGCACGACGCCCCCAAGGCGCAGCAGGGCGAGCGGGTGCGGGAGTTGCTCGACCTCGTGGGACTGCCGGGCGCCGCCCGCCGGGCCGTGGCCTCGCTCTCCGGCGGTGAGCAGCAGCGGGTCGCGCTGGCCCGGGCGCTCGCCCCCCGCCCCCGGCTGCTGATGCTCGACGAGCCGCTCGGGCAGCTGGACCGTTCGCTGCGGGAGCGGCTCGTCGTCGAACTGCGGGAGTTGTTCGGGCGGTTGGGCACCACGGTACTCGCGGTCACCCACGACCAGAGCGAGGCCTTCGCCCTCGCCGACCGGGTCGTGGTGATGCGGGACGGGCGGATCGCCCAGTCCGGTACGCCGCTCGAGGTGTGGCAGCGACCGGTGGACGAGTTCGTGGCCCGTTTCCTCGGCTTCGAGAACGTGGTGGAGGGGACCGTGACCGGCGAGGCGGCGGACACGGTGTGGGGCAAGGTTCCGGTGCCGCCGGGGGCCGCGCAGGGAGTCCGGAGCGTGCTGGTGCGGCCCGCGGGCGTGCGACTGGTCCCGGCCGACGAGGGGCTCCGCTGCACGGTCGCCGCACGCACCTTCAAGGGCACCCATGTCGCCGTACACCTGCAACCCACGGACGACGGACCCCGTTTGGAAGCCGCCTGCGCCCTGCGCGAGGCGCCGGAGGTCGGGGACGCGGTGGGGGTGGGGTTCGACGCGGCCGAAATTGTCGTGCTGGGCTGACGCGGGCGACCTACAGTCCCGGTATGACGCTGCTCGCACACGACCGCTACTGCGACGAGATCGCCCACCAGGTGGGTCAGTTGAGGGCCTTGGTGACCTCCGGGGCCGATCTGTCGGTGACCGTGCCGACCTGTCCGGACTGGTCGTTGAAGCGGCTGGTGCGGCACACCGGGGGTGCCCTGCGCTGGGTGGAGCTGATGGTGCGGACCCGGGCCCAGGAGGAAGTGCCCGAGGAACGGGTGCCGTTGGGGGAGGGGCCCGAGGACGCGGGTGAGCTGGACGCGTGGCTCGCCGAGACCGGTGACGCACTCGTCGCCACGCTGCGGGAGGCCGGGCCGGACACCGAGGTGTGGTCCTGGGCCGGGGTTCCGACCTCCGGGTTCTGGGCCCGGCGGATGGTCCACGAGCTGACCGTCCACCGCGCCGACGCCACGTTCGCCGCCGGCCAGCCCTACGAGGTCGCCCCGGAGATCGCCGCCGACGCCATCGACGAGTGGCTCCAGATCGTGGAGTTCGCGCAGCGGACCATGCCGGACGACGAGTCACGGGAGCTGCGGGGCCCGGGGCGCAGCATCCATCTGCACGCCACCGACACGGGCGCGGAGCTGAACGCGGAGTGGCTGATCCGGTTCACCGAGGACGTCATCGACTGGCGGCGCGGGCACGAGAAGGCCACCGTCGCGCTGCGCGGGCCGCTGACCTCCGTCATGCTCGCCTTCTACCGCCGACTTCCGTTGGACAGCCCCCGGTTGGAGGTGCTCGGTGAGCGGAAGCTGCTGGAGTTCTGGCTGGAGCGGGCGAGCTTCGGGTGAGCTTGTCGCCGGCGGACCTCCCGGTGAGGAAGGTCTCCGGTGAACAGGGCCTCAGCCGAACACGGCCTCCGGCGAACAACGCGGCGGCCCGCCCCCGTTGAGAGGGCGGGCCGCCGTACTGCTGTGCGCGTCAGCGGGAGCTGCTCGCCCCACGACGGCGCAGGCCGAAGAAGACCGCGCCGCCGCCGATCGCCACGAGCGCGATCGCGATGCCGGCGATCAGGCCGGTGTTGGAGTTGGCGCCGGTCTCGGCGAGGTTGGAGTCGCCGACCGCGGCCGACGGGGCGTTGCTCTCCACGGTGGCCGGAGCGGTGGTGCCCTCCGAGGCCGAGGGGGTCGCGGTCGGGGTCGGGGTGTCCTCTGCCGGAGTGCTGGCGGAGTCCGACGGAGTGGGCGTAGGCGTGGCCGTCGGGGTCGGCGTGTCCTCGGTCTTGCAGGCGGTTGCCGGGGTGATCAGGTTGGGCGTGATGTTCTCGCCCTGGATGTAGGGCAGGGCCTCGACGTGGATGCGGTACTCGGCGTTGGGCGCCCAATCCTCCTCGAAGGTGATGGTGGTGCCCTTCTTGGAGCCCTTCACCGCCTTCTCGCCGACCTTCTTGGCGTCGCCGCCGTTGCTCTGAAGGTACACGGAGACGGTTGCCTCGACGCCGGTCCGGTCCACGTCCGTGACGCTGATGACGCCCTGCGTGCCGTCACACTTGGCCTCGGCGGAGAACTCCTTGATGTTGCAGGCGAGGGCGTTGCTGGAGGCGCCGAGCACGATCGCGGTCGAGGCGGCGGCGACGCCGAGGAAGCGCGCGGCGCGGGAGGTACGGCGGGATATGGGCGTGAATGCCACGTTCGTCCTTCACGGGGTGCGCAAATGCGGGGGGTGGACGGGATGGTGATGTGTCATCACCGTCCCCACGAGTCTCACAGGTCTATAAGCGCTGCATAAGTAGTGTCAACGTGTAGGCACCCTATACCCGTTGGCTTTACCTTCTTATTACACAGCGAGACGTTTCAGTGCCCCCGGAGCCTCCTCGATCCGGTCAACCAGGGCGATTCGGGCCTCCATTGACCGCTCCCGTGCCAGCGCCTGGAGCAACGGCCAGGTCGGCAGCCGCTCCGTCCAGTGCGCACGGTTCACGAGGACCATCGGGGTCGGTTCGCCGCGCGACTCGTAGTAGTTGGGCGTCGCGTTGTCGAAGATCTCCTGCACGGTCCCGGCGGCGCCCGGCAGGAAGACCACCCCGGCGTTGCAGCGGGCGAGCAGACCGTCCTCGCGGGTGGCGTTGGCGAAGTACTTGGCGATGTGCGACGCGAAGGCGTTGGGCGGCTCGTGGCCGTAGAACCACGTGGGGATGCCGACCGAACCGCCGCCGCGCGGCCAGCGGGCGCGGACCTCGAAGGCGGCGCGCGCCCAGTCGGTGATCGAGGGCGTGAACGACGGTGTCGCGCCGAGGAGTTCACAGGCCTCCTCCAGGACGGCGTCCTCCAAGGGGGCCGCGTAGGCGCCGAGGTTGGCCGCCTCCATCGCGCCCGGTCCGCCACCGGTGGCCACGGTGAGCCCCGCACGGGCCAGTTCACGCCCGAGGCGGGCGGCGCCGGCGTACTCCTCGGTCCCGCGCGCCATCGCGTGGCCGCCCATCACCCCCACGACCCGTGCGCCGGGCAGCAGTTCGTCGAGGGCGTCGGAGACGGCGTCGTCGTGGACCGCGCGCAGGGTCGACGCGTATATGTCGCGGTCGGCCTTGGTGCGCTGGAACCAGGCGTACGCGAGGGCGTCGGGGGTCTGTTCGTAGCCCTTGTCCAGCCCGTCGAAGAGTTCGTCGGGGGAGTAGAGGAGACCGCGGTAGGGGTCGAAGGGGAGGCCCGGGACAGGCGGGAAGACCAGGGCCCCGTCGGAGCGGATCTTCGCCGCCGCGTTCTCCCGCATGGGGCAGCCGAGGAAGACGGTGCCCGCGGTGTCGGTGGCGAGCAACTCCCGTGTCCGGTCGGTCAGATCGACCGCCTGGACGCGGAAGCCGGTCAGTGCGCCGCGGGCCGAGACGACCGCGTCGAACTCCTCCAGCGTCTCGATCTCACGGTCGTCGTGGTGTGCCGCGTGGGCGGGGCTCGTCTGCACCCGCCCATGCTCGCACGCCGGGTTCCGGCCTCGGGCTCGGACCTGGATCGCTGCCGGACTCCGGCCCGGAGTTCAGCCCTGGATCGCTGCCGGACTCCGGCCCGGAGTTCAGCCCTGGATCGCTGCCGGACTCCGGCCCGGAGTTCAGCCCTGGATCGCCGCCGGGTCCATCCACACGACCTCCCAGTTGTGGCCGTCGAGGTCGTCGAAGGAACGGCCGTACATGAAGCCCTGGTCCTGGACGTCGTCGTTGGCGGTGCCGCCTGCCGCGACCGCCTTCTCGACCAGTTCGTCCACCTTCGCGCGGCTCTCGGCGCTCAGACAGATCAGCACCTGGCTGGTCTTGGTCGCGTCCGCGATCTCCTTCTTGGTGAAGGTCGCGTAGAACGGCTTGGTGAGCAGCATCGCGACGATCGTGTCGCTGATCACGACGGAGGCCGCGTTGTCGTCGCTGAACTGCTCGTTGAGCGAGTAGCCGAGCTCGGTGAAGAACTTCTTCGAGGCGGCGAGGTCGTTCACGGGCAGGTTGACGAAGATCATCTGCTGGTAGGCCGGAGCGGTCATCGGAGTCTCTCCCATCGGGTGCGTGCGTTACGGGGGGTAGACGGGCGGGTGCGGCGGAACTCATCGGTGGGGAGAGATTTTTTTCTGCGACCTTCTGTGACCTTCGGCGACCTTCTGTGACCTTCGGCGGACACCGGCGGACACCGGCGGTCTTCGGCGGTCTTCGGCTAGGGAGTCAACGGGAGCGCCGCCAGCTCGGCCACGACCAGGGTGAGCGGGCCGAACAGGGCCAGCAGGGCGCCGGCGCGCAGGGCCGCCGCGCTGCGGAGCATCGTGGCGGGCGCGCCGAGCCGCAGGAGGGCGGCGGTCGTGTCCGACCTCGCCTGCTTCGCCTCCACGGCGGCCGTGAGCAGCGTGGCGAGCGTGCAGCCGGTCACCAGGAGCACCCCGACGGTGGTGAGGGGGCCGACCTCGGGACCCGTCGGGTCGTACAGCAGGGCCATCGCGTACGTCCCGGAGGCCACCGCGCAGACGACGCCGAGGGGGCGGCCGATGCGGGTGGCCTCCGCCATCAGGACGCGGCCCGCGAGGAGGCGCAGGGCTCCGGGCCGGGTCGACTGGAGGAGGCGGCCGCAGAGGTGGGTGAGGCCGGGGCCGGCCACCGCGAGACCCACCGCCGTGAGCAGCCAGCCGACCAGGACGGAGGGGGCGCCGCTGAGGCCGGCGGGCAGCGGGGTGTGGGCGGAGCCGGCGGTGCGGTGGGCGTAGGCCTCCACCGCAAGGCCCGCGGCGAGCACGGCGACGCCCCAGGGCAGGCCCTTGGGAGCTTCCCCGGGGGCCGCCGGGAGGGTGCCGTCCAGGGCACCGCCGTGGTCGGGCACCAGGGGGAGGGCGGCACCCTCGTCGCGACCCGGGCGCTGTTCCTCCTCCACGGCGGCGGGAGCGGCCTTGGCCCCGTCTCCGGGTTCCCCCGCACCCTGACGCGCGCGGAAGCGGCCGTACGCGCCGAACGGCTCCCTCGCCGTCGTCCGGCCGTACGCCCCGAAGCGGCCGTACGACCGTGCTTCCCTCCTCGCCGACGCCGGCCGGTCGTCCCGGGGGCGCAGGACGAGCGCCACCGTCACCGACGCGATCGCCGGGACCAGGGCCAGCAGGGTCAGGGCGGCGGGCAGGGGCAGGGGGGAGCCCGCGGCCAGGAAGTCCGCCGCCGCTCCGTCGAAGGGCATGCCCGTCAGATCGCCTCGCAGGTGGAGGAAGAACAGCAGGGCCAGCATCGAGCCGAGCAGGCAGGACAGGGCCGTGGTCGCCGCCGACACGGCCATCAGCCGGGCCGGGCCCAGACCGATCGCCGCGAGCCCCGGACGCGGACGGGTGCCCGGATCGGTGCGGGCCACGGCCAGGGCGAGATGGACCGTGGCGGCCAGCGGGGTCAGGCACCAGGCCAGCCTGAGCAGGGAGCCGGAGGGGTCCTCGGGGTGGCTCATCGCGTGGCCGAGGGTGCACAGGAGGAGGAAGCCCGTGCCCGCCGACGCCAGGGCCACCAGCAGGCGGCGCAGTTGTACGGCGGGACGGGCGCCCCGGGTCAGACGGAGAGCGAGCACGCGGTACGGCCTTCCGGGTCGGCCATCGGGGGCAGGTGCACGGTGTTGACCCGGCGGCCGTCCAGGAGGGTGACGGTACGGTCCGCCAGGGCCGCGGTGTCGGTGTCGTGCGTCGCCAGGACCACGGTGATGCCGTGGGAGCGGGCGGCCGTGGTGAGCGTGCGCAGGACGTGGCCGCGGTCCGCCCGGTGCAGCGGGGCGGTCGGCTCGTCCGCGAAGAGCACCGACGGGGCCGGGGCCAGGGCGCGGGCGATGCAGACGCGCTGGCGCTCGGACTGGGTCAGCTCGTGCGGGCGCCTGCGGGTGCGGTCGCCGATGTCGAGGCGCTCCAGCCACTCCAGCGCGGCCGTCCGGGCCCGCCGGCGGCCGGTGCCGCGCAGCATGAGGGGCAGGGCCGCGTTCTCCCAGGCGTTGAGCTCCGGGACGAGCACCGGGGCTGGGTCGATCCACCCGAAGCGGTCCCGGCGCAGCCGCTCCCGGGTCATCGGGCCCATGGTGTGCACGGGCGCGCTGTTGAACCAGACCTCGCCGCGCTGGGCCGGGGTGAGCCCCGACAGGCATCTCAGCAGCGCGGTCTTGCCGCTGCCGCGCGGGCCGCTCACGGCGAGGATCTCGCCCTCGCGCACTCCGAGGGAGACGCCCTGGAGCGCCGGCGAGCCGTCGCGGTGGGTGAAGTGCAGGGAGCGTGCCCAGAGCACGTCGTTGTCGGGCGGGGCCTCCATGGGCGTACACCTCGTATCAGATCCGTTGTGCCGTGCTGATCCCCCGTGCGGGGGAACGAAGACAGGGCCGATCGGTTACCAGGCACGCTAGGGAAACGGGGGCGCGACCCCGGACAGCACGCGGCCCGGGGCGCATCCCTGTCACTCGGACGGGTGCGCCCCGGGTCGTACAAGCGGCTGAATCGCCGAACGCGTCGAAGGCTAGAGCTTCGTCCAGGCCTCCGTGAGGGTCGCGCGCAGGATCTGCTCGATCTCGTCGAAGGTCCCCTGGTCGGAGATCAGCGGCGGGGCGAGCTGGACGACCGGGTCGCCGCGGTCGTCGGCACGGCAGTAGAGACCGTTGTCGTACAGGGCCTTGGAGAGGAAGCCGTACAGGACGCGCTCGGTCTCCTCGTCGTTGAAGGACTCCTTGGTCGCCTTGTCCTTCACCAGCTCGATGCCGTAGAAGAAGCCGTTGCCGCGGACGTCGCCGACGATCGGCAGGTCGTGCAGCTTCTCCAGGGTCGAGCGGAACGCGCCCTCGTTGTCGAGGACGTGCTGGTTGAGGTTCTCGCGCTCGAACAGGTCGAGGTTGGCGAGGCCGACGGCCGCGGAGACCGGGTGGCCGCCGAAGGTGTAGCCGTGCAGGAAGGTGTTGTCGCCCTTGTAGAACGGCTCGGCCAGGCGGTCGGAGATGATGCAGGCGCCGATCGGGGAGTAGCCCGAGGTCATGCCCTTGGCGCAGGTGATCATGTCCGGGACGTAGTCGAACTTGTCGCAGGCGAACATGGTGCCCAGGCGGCCGAAGGCGCAGATGACCTCGTCCGAGACCAGCAGCACGTCGTGGCGGTCGCAGATCTCGCGCACGCGCTGGAAGTAGCCGGGCGGGGGCGGGAAGCAGCCGCCCGCGTTCTGCACCGGCTCCAGGAACACGGCCGCGACGGTGTCCGGGCCCTCGAAGAGGATCTGCTGCTCGATCTGGTCGGCGGCCCAGCGGCCGAAGGCCTCCGGGTCGTCGCCGAACAGCGGGGCGCGGTAGATGTTGGTGTTCGGGACCTTGTGCGCGCCCGGGACCAGCGGCTCGAAGGGAGCCTTCAGGGCCGGCAGGCCGGTGATGGACAGGGCGCCCTGCGGGGTGCCGTGGTAGGCGACCGCGCGGGAGATGACCTTGTGCTTGGTGGGCTTGCCGGTCAGCTTGAAGTACTGCTTGGCGAGCTTCCAGGCGGTCTCCACCGCCTCGCCGCCGCCGGTGGTGAAGAAGACCTTGTTGAGGTCGCCGGGCGCGTGCTGCGCGAGGCGCTCCGCGAGTTCGACGGCCTTCGGGTGGGCGTAGGACCACACCGGGAAGAACGCCAGGTCCTGCGCCTGCTTGAAGGCGGCCTCGGCGAGTTCCGTGCGGCCGTGACCGGCCTGCACCACGAACAGGCCTGCGAGGCCGTCGAGGTAGCGCTTGCCCTTGTCGTCGTAGATGTAGGTGCCCTCGCCCCGGACGATGGTCGGGACCGGGGAGTTCTCGTACGACGACATGCGGGTGAAGTGCATCCACAGGTGGTCGTACGCGGTGCGGCTGAGGTCCTTGGAGCTCACGGTTATCGGGTCCTCACGGTTATCGGGTTCCCCACATGTAGGTCTGCTTCTTGAGCTTCAGATAGACGAAGCTCTCGGTGGAGCGCACTCCGGGGATGGCCCGGATACGGCGGTTGATGACCTCCAGGAGGTGGTCGTCGTCCTCGCAGACGATCTCCACCATGAGGTCGAACGAGCCGGCGGTCATCACCACGTACTCGCATTCCGGCATGGCCGTCAGGGCCTCGGCCGCGGACTCCACGTCGCCCTCGACGTGGATACCGACCATCGCCTGGCGCCGGAAGCCCACGGTGAGCGGGTCCGTCACGGCGACGATCTGCATCACGCCCTGGTCGAGCAGCTTCTGGACGCGCTGGCGCACGGCCGCCTCGGACAGGCCCACGGCCTTGCCGATCGCGGCGTACGGACGGCGGCCGTCCTCCTGGAGCTGTTCGATGATGGCGAGGGAGACGGCATCCAGATGCGGGGTGCCGTTCCTGGACTCACGGGAGTCCCTGGGGTCTGCGCTTCGACTGGCCACGACGTCACTGTGCACGACGTCTCGACACTTCCGCAAGGCCGTGGCGATGAAATCCGTTGTTTACGCTACGGAGACCTGCGGATTTCGCAGCCTTGGCGCGATCGGGGGTGTTGAAAACGTGGGCTGCCGGATTAGGGTGGGTGTCTCAGTCAGTGGACAGTTCCAACCCCTTCAGGAGGCCGGCAGTGAGCACCGAGCTGCGTCGTCTGCGCAACTACATCGACGGTGAGTTCCGGGACGCCGCCGATGGACGGACCACGGACGTGGTCAACCCCGCGACCGGTGAGGCGTACGCGACCGCGCCGCTGTCCGGGCAGGCGGACGTGGACGCGGCGATGGCCGCCGCGGCTGCCGCCTTCCCGGTCTGGCGGGACAAGACGCCCGCCGAGCGCCAGAAGGCCCTGCTGAAGATCGCGGACGCGTTCGAGGAGCGGGCCGAGGAGCTCATCGCCGCCGAGGTGGAGAACACCGGCAAGCCGATCGGGCTCACGCGGGACGAGGAGATCCCGCCCATGATCGACCAGATCCGCTTCTTCGCCGGTGCGGCGCGGATGCTGGAGGGCCGCTCGGCCGGCGAGTACATGGAGGGCCTCACCTCGATCGTCCGCCGCGAGCCGGTCGGCGTCTGCGCGCAGGTCGCGCCGTGGAACTACCCGATGATGATGGCGGTGTGGAAGTTCGCGCCGGCGATCGCCGCGGGCAACACGGTCGTGCTGAAGCCGTCGGACACGACGCCGGCTTCGACCGTCCTCATCGCCGAGATCATCGGGTCGATCCTGCCCAAGGGCGTCTTCAACGTCATCACCGGTGACCGCGACACCGGGCGGCTGATGGTCGAGCACCCGACCCCGGCGATGGCCTCCATCACCGGGTCCGTGCGGGCCGGCATGTCGGTCGCCGAGTCCGCGTCCAGGGACCTGAAGCGGGTGCACCTGGAGCTGGGCGGCAAGGCGCCGGTCGTCGTCTTCGAGGACACCGACATCGCCAAGGCCGTCGAGGACATCTCCGTCGCGGGCTTCTTCAACGCCGGTCAGGACTGTACGGCGGCCACGCGCGTGCTGGTGCAGTCCTCGATCCACGACGAGTTCGTGGCCGCGCTGGCGAAGGCCGCCGCCGAGACGAAGACGGGGCAGCCGGACGACGAGGACGTGCTGTTCGGTCCCCTCAACAACCCGAACCAGCTCAAGCAGGTCTCCGGGTTCATCGACCGGCTGCCCGCGCACGCGAAGGTCGAGGCGGGCGGTCACCAGGTCGGCGACAAGGGGTACTTCTACGCGCCGACCGTGGTGTCGGGGCTGAAGCAGGACGACGAGATCATCCAGAACGAGGTGTTCGGGCCGGTCATCACCGTGCAGTCCTTCTCCGACGAGGAGCAGGCCGTGTCCTGGGCCAACGGGGTCGAGTACGCGCTCGCGTCCTCGGTGTGGACCAAGGACCACGGCCGTGCGATGCGGATGTCGAAGAAGCTGGACTTCGGGTGCGTGTGGATCAACACGCACATCCCGCTGGTCGCGGAGATGCCGCACGGCGGGTTCAAGAAGTCGGGCTACGGCAAGGACCTGTCGGGGTACGGGTTCGAGGACTACACGCGGATCAAGCATGTGATGACGTCGTTGGACGCGTAGGTCGAAGGCCGTAGGTCGTCTGCGGGTGCGTGGGGGCTGGTCGCGCAGTTCCCCGCGCCCCTAGGTGGGTGCAGGCTCGGCCCTCCGAGATGCGCAGGGCGCTCGACAGGGTGTCCGCCGCACCCCGCTGTCCTCGACGCTGCGTCGATTGCCGGGCCGCGGTGCGGGGCGGCAAGCTGCGGCAATGCCACCTGCACCGCGGACGTCTCCGCTCTCCCGTCGGACTTTGCTGCGCGCGCTCGGTGGTGGGGCGGTGTCGGGCGGGCTCGCCGGCTGCGGTGTGCCCGCCGCCTACGTGTCGGCGGGCGATCGGGCCATACCCGATCGCTCCGCCGCCGACAAGCGGCTGACCTGGGCGAACTGGCCGCTGTACATCGACACGGACGACTCCGACGCGACGAAGCGGCCGACGCTGGACGCCTTCCGGAAGCGCACCGGGATCGCCGTCGACTACGTCGAGGAGATCAACGACAACGACGAGTTCTTCGGCAAGATCAGCCCCGCCCTCATGAACCACCAGCAGACCGGACGCGACCTCATCGTCATGAGCGACTGGATGTGCGCGCGCTTCGTGCGGCTGGGCTGGGTGCAGGAGATGGACCGGGCGCGGCAGCCGAACGTCACGAAGTACCTTGACCCGCTGCTGCGTTCCCCCGCCTTCGACCCGGGCCGCAGGTACACCGTGCCGTGGCAGTCGGGGATCACCGGGATCGCGTACAACCGCAGGAAACTGGGCCGCGAGATCCGGCACGTGAAGGACCTCTGGGCGAGCGACCTCAAGGGCCGGGTCACCCTGCTCTCGGGGCTCGACGAAGCCTTCGCACTGCTCATGCAGGGCAACGGCGTCGACATCACCCGGTGGACGGCGAACGACTTCGACGAGGTCTGCGACCAGGTCGAGAAGTACGTCAGGAGCGGCCGGATCCGCCGCTTCACCGGCAACGACTACACCAAGGACCTCGTCACCGGCGACGTCCTGGCCTGCCAGGCCTACTCCGGGGACGTGATCCAGCTCCAGGCCGACAACCCCGACATCCGCTTCGTCGTCCCCGAGGAGGGCGCGGAGCTGTGGTCGGACTCCCTGATGATCCCGGACCGGGCCCTGCACAAGACCAACGCCGAGCGGCTGATCGACTACTACTACGAGCCCGAGGTCGCCGCCGAACTCGCCGCCTGGGTCAACTACGTCTGCCCCGTCCCCGCCGCGCGCGAGGTGCTGGCCGCGTCGAAGGACGAGGACACCGCGGCGCTCGCCGAGAACCCGCTGATCTTCCCGGACGCGGAGATGCGCGAACGGCTGGTGATCGCGCGGGACATCACGGCGAAGGGGCGGGTCGGGTTCGCCAAGCGGTGGAACGCGATCGTGGGGTTGTGAGCGGGGGCCGGCGGCCGCGTGTGCCGTTCTGCCGGCCTGTGGGTCATTCCGCCGGCCCTGTGGTCGTTCCAGCGACGGTGTGTGCCGTTGCGGCGGGGGTATCCGCTTCGCACTGCACCCGTCGGAGGAGAGGTAGCGCATGTCCGCGTCGCTCGTGGAAACGGTCGATATCGAGGCCCCCGTCGCCGTCGCGTGGTCGCTGTGGAGCGATGTGACCCGGTGGCCGGCCTTCCTGAGCCACGTACGTCTGGTGGACCGGCTGGACGAGCGCCGTTTCGCCTGGCAGCTCCAACTGCCCGGCGCCGACCGGAACTTCGTCGCGGAGCTGACCGAGGTCGTCCCGGAGGACCGCATCGCCTGGCACACGGTGGAGGGCGTGCATCACGCGGGCGTGGTCACCTTCCACCGGCTCAGCGACACGTCGAGCCGGGTGACCCTCCAGATCGAGTACGACCCGCAGGGATTCATCGAGCACCTCGGCGCCCTGACCAACCTGGACTCGGTCCTCGCCAACTACGACCTCGGCGAGTTCCAGAAACTGGCGGAGACAGCGGCGGCGTCCTGAGAGGAACCCTGGCCCTCCTAATATTTTGAACATGTTCAATTCCGGGCGTACGCTGCTGCCATGAGCGACAGAGCCGCCCAACTCAGGGGCATCCGCGCATGGCTGGTGGTCTTCGTCGTCTGCCTGGTGCTCAGCGGGGCCACCGCGTTCCCACTGGTCCACGAGCTGCGGTGGACCGAGGAAGTGCTGCGTCACCTGCCCGCGCCGGACGCCCTCACGGACTGGATCACCCGCGTCCGGCGCGGACTCGACACCGCCGACGCCGACTATCCCTTCCTCCTCTACGGCACGGACTGGCTGGCCTTCGCCCACCTGGTCATCGCGGTCGCCTTCTACGGCCCCTACCGCGACCCGGTCCGCAACGTCTGGGTCGTCGAGTTCGGGATGATCGCCTGCGCGGGGATCATCCCGCTCGCCCTGATCTGCGGACCGATCCGGGGCATCCCGTTCTGGTGGAGCGTGCTCGACATGGCGTTCGGGGTGGTCGGAGTGGTGCCGCTGTACGTCGTACGGAGGAGGATCAAGCGGCTGGAGGCGCTCACCCAGCCCGGCGTCCGGGCCGTGCCTGCTACTTGAGTGCGGCCGTGATGATCCGGCCGACGACCGGGTTCGCGTCCTCGCTCTTGGCGTCGGTGGAGTTGACCGAGTAGACGATCGTGCGGCGCAGGTCGCAGGTACCGGCGATCGCCGAGTTGTAGCCGTACCGGCCACCGGTCTTGACCCAGTACACCGTCCCTCCGGACTCGTAGCGCTGGAGGCCGCCCGCGCTGTAACTCGCGCCCGTGATGTCCGCCGGGACGGCGAACAGCTCCCTCATCAGCGGCCGCGGGACGATCCGGCCCCGGAAGAGGCCGGTGAGCAGGCGCTCCAGGTCCGCGGTCGTGGAGATCATGTCCCCGGCCGCGAACCGGTCCGCCTGGTTCCACTCCGTGACGTCGAGGAGTTCCGTGGTCCCGTCGGCCCTCCGCACCGCCTGGTAACCCTGGTTGTGCGGACCGAGGATGCGCGGGTCGGTGCCCGGGAAGTACGTGTCCCGCATCCCGGCGGGCGCCAGCACCAGCCGGGTCGCCTCCGAGGCGTACGGTCGCCCCGTCACCCGCTCGATCAGCAGGCCGAGGAACGTGTAGTTGATGTTGAGGTAGTGCTGCCGCTTTCCTGGGTCGAACTCCGGCTCCTTGGCGCCCGCGGACGCGGCCACCCGCTGCGGGTCGAGCGTCTCGAAGCGGCGGGCGTAGAGCTCCTCGAAGGTGGTGCCGAGACCGTCGCCCGCCGGGATGCCGCTGGTGTGGTTCAGCAACTGGCGGACGGTGACCGGCTGGAACCGGCTGCCGAGGACACCGGGCAGATGGCGCTGGACCGGCCCGTCCAGGTCGATCCGCCCCTCGGCGGCCAGCCGCAGTACCGTCGCCGCCGTCACCACCTTCGTCGTGGACCCGGCCCGGAAGCGGGCGTCCGGGTCGGCGGGCCGCCCGCTCTCCAGGTCGTGCACGCCCGCACTGCCCCGCCACCTGCCGTCCCGGCCGCCGACCCGCACCAGGGCGGCGGTGGCGTCCGCGTCCGGAAGCCCGGCGATCGCGGCACGTAATGCCTTGGCGTCCGGGCCTGAGGCGGTGTGCGCGGTCGCAGGGGAGGCCGGCCCGGAGGCGGTGTGCGCGGTAGCCGGGGAGGCGGGCAGGGCGACGGTCAGGGGTGCGGCGAGGCTGCCGGCGAGGAGGCTTCTGCGACGGAGGTCAGGCACGGGTCGGCTCCTGGGGACGTGGATGGTGTGTGATCATCCTGCGGGGCCGTGGAGCGGGCGGGATCCTCATGGAGGAGGGCCTGCACCCTGGTGGAACCCTGAGCAACTCACTCCTTCTGCAGAGGAGTTGCCCGGAGAATCCCCCTAAGGGAGGGGCGCTGACCGGAAGGGCGACGTGGTCCGGGCTCAGGGGTGCTACCCGGCGGTGTCGGCCGTTCGCAGGGCGCAGAGCAGGTCCACTCGGTTCGTCGTGATCGAGTCGACGCCCATCTCGGCGAGCCGGCGCATCGAGCGGCGGGTGTCGGGGGTCCACACGGAGATCAGGTACCCGTCCGTGTGGATGCGTTCGGCGAGGTTCCGGTCCATGAGGCTGAAGCGGTAGTTGAGCCAGCGGGGCTTGACCGCGTTCAGCAGGGCGGGGCGCGGGGGCGCGAGGCTCGTCCAGGTGAGCGCGATCTCCGCGGACGGGTCGGCCTCGCGGACGGCGAGCATGGCGCCGGTGTCGGCGCAGTAGTAGACGCGGTCCTGGGCACCCTCCTCCCGGACCACGTCGACGATGCGGCGGGCGACCCGGACCTCGCGGGTGCCGGGCAGGTCCAGCATCAGACGGTCGCCCTCGGTGGCCCGCAACGCCTCCGCGAGCGTCGGCACCCGGCCGTCGGTGAGCCCGCGCACCTCGTCCGCGGACAGGGACAGCAGCGGACGGTCGTGCTCCCACAGGCGTTTCAGCGTGTGGTCGTGGAGCAGGACCGGCACGCCGTCCCTGGTGAGCCGTACGTCGACCTCCACCGCGTCCGCGCCCAGGTCGAGCGCGGTACGCAGGGAGTCGATCGTGTTCTCACGGACGCGGTAGGGGGCGCCGCGGTGTGCGACGGCCGTCAGCTTCTGCATGCGTCCATTGTGGTGGGTCCGCTGTGGCGGGTTCCCTGCGGTCGGTTCGCTGTGGTGGTTCGCTGTGGTGGTTCGCCGCGGTGGGCTCAGGGGGCGAGCCAGGAGGCGGTGTGGCTGTCGATCTCGTCCTTGATCCTGGTCTTGCCGGGTTCGTCAAGGAAGGACGCGTCGACGGCGTTCTTCGCGAGTTCCGCCAGGCCGCGTTCGTCGAGGTCCAGGAGCCTCGCCGCCACCGCGTACTCGCTGTTGAGGTCGGTGCCGAACATCGGCGGGTCGTCGGAGTTGATCGTGACGACGACCCCAGCCCGCACGAACTCCTTGATCGGGTGCTCGTCGAGGGTGCGGACGGCCCGGGTGGCGATGTTGGAGGTGGGGCACACCTCCAGCGGGATGCGGTGCTCGGCCAGGTGCGCGAGGAGTTTCGGGTCCTGGGCGGAGCTGGTGCCGTGGCCGATGCGCTCGGCGCGGAGGTGGGTGAGGGCGTCCCACACCGTCTCCGGGCCGGTCGTCTCGCCGGCGTGCGGAACGGAGTGCAGGCCGGCCGCGATCGCCCGGTCGAAGTACGGCTTGAACTGGGGGCGGGGGACGCCGATCTCGGGGCCGCCGAGCCCGAAGCTCACGAGGCCCTCCGGGCGGAGGCGGTCGTCGGTGGCGAGCCGTACCGTCTCCTCGGCGGCCTCCAGACCTGCCTCGCCGGGGATGTCGAAGCACCAGCGCAGGATCGTGCCGAACTCGGACTCCGCCGCCTTGCGGGCGTCCTCGATCGCCTCCATGAACGCGCGCTCGTCGATGCCGCGGCGGGTGGAGGAGAACGGGGTGATGGTGAGCTCGGCGTAGCGGACCTGCTGGCGGGCGAGGTCCCTGGCGACCTCGAAGGTCAGGAGCCGGACGTCCTCGGGGGTGCGGATCAGGTCCACGACGCTGAGGTAGACGTCGATGAAGTGGGCGAAGTCCGTGAAGGTGAAGTAGTCGACGAGGGCTTCGGGGTCGGTGGGGACCTTGGAGTCGGGGTGGCGGGCGGCGAGTTCGGAGACGATGCGGGGGGAGGCGGAGCCGACGTGGTGGACGTGTAGTTCGGCCTTCGGCAGTTCGGCGATGAAGGCGGGGAGGGGGTTGGTGTCGGGTGTCGTCGGCATGTGGGCCTTCCCTGATCGGCTGATCTGTTTGGTCATCGTAGGACGGGGGGTGTGGTGGCTGGGTGCGGGTGTTTGTCTGCGGCGTCGGTGGGGGCGGGCGTTTTTGCGCAGTTCCCCGCGCCCCTGGAGGCCTGCGGCGGCCTCTTGCGGTCCGGTGGGGGCGTGCGTAGCGCGTTCCGTGCGGTGGGTGGGTCGGTGCCGGGGTGGGGGGTATCCGTCCTCGGTCCGGCGGCTCGGTCCCTTCAGAGGTGCCCGGTTCTGGACGCCGGCCGCTGCGGGCGGACACCCCCCACCCCGTCCCCTGCGCGCCGTACGCGGCCAACGGTCCGTTGGGGCGGGCGCGCGCGGCTGACGGTTCCGTCGTGGCGCAGGTGGACTGCAACCCCTCAGGGGCGCGGGGAACTGCGCGACCAGCCACGACGGACCCGCACCCGCCCGACAACCGAACCCGGCACCCCCCTAGGCGCCCCAAACGGACCCGCACCCCCACATCCCCCCTGCTCAAGCCCACCCCCGCTGCCCTCCCGGGTAGCATGGCCGTACGAACGACCAAGGGGGACATGGGCATGGCAGAGGGAACGCAGTCGGGTGGGGAGGGTGGGCGGGACCCGTGGGCCGCGCCGGAGAGTGGGCCCTCGTTGGAGAAGAGCCCGCCGCCGCCCTCCGTGCACGATCAGAACACCGTGACGTCGGTGCCCAGTGACGGGTACGGCTTTCCGCCCCCCGCCCCCGCGGGCCCCACTCCCGGTTACGGCTACCCCGCCCCCGAGCAGGGCCCCGGTGGGCCCGGGTTCGTGCCGCCGCCTCCCATCGCCCCCGGTGGTCCCGGCGGCCCTGGTGCCGGGGCCGGGTACGGATACCCCGGCTATCCGCAGGCCCCGCAAGCCCCGCAGGGCTACGGCTGGGCCCCGCCCATGCCCCCGCAGAACGGGATGGGCGTCGCCGCGATGGTGCTGGGCATCCTGTCCTGCGCCCTGTTCTGCGTCTACGGCATCCTCTCGCTCATCCTCGGTGTCCTCGCCATCGTCTTCGGTATCAAGGGACGCAAGCGGGCCGAGCGCGGTGAGGCCACCAACCGTGGACAGGCGCAGGCCGGCTTCATCACCGGGATCATCGGGACGATCCTCGGCCTGATCATGCTCGTCTTCATGGCCTTCGTCATCGTGGCCGCCGTCAACTCCGACGACGAGCCCGACTACTACGACGGCTCCCTGCCCGTCGTCGCGGCGGCCCAGCAGTACTGACGTTTGATCAGGCGGCTCTGAGGCGCTCCCGCGCCTCCATCAGCGCGAAGCCCAGCAGGTTCGGGCCGCGCCAGCGCTCAGGGTCGCTAGCCGCCTCGTCGTCCGCGGCGAGGCCGATGCCCCACACGCGGTCGACCGGGCTGGCCTCCACCAGCACCCGGTCGCCGGTGCCCAGGAGGAACGCGCGCAGGTCGTCGTGGGCCGCGAACTTGTGGACGCTGCCCTCGACGACGATGGCGAAGCGCTCCCGCTGCCAGACCTGCTCGTCGAAGCCGCGCACCAGACGGCCCGCCTTCTTGGCCTCGGACGGGTGTCCGGCGTTCAGAACCCGCGTCTCCGCTTCCCGGTCTTCGAAAAGCCGCGCCTTGCCCGCCATCATCCAGTGCTCCGCGGTCGCATAGGTCACTCCGTCGACCACGAACGGTGACGGCCACCACTGGCTCAGGCAGCTCGCGCCGACGCGGCCGTCCGGACGCGGGCGATGTCCCCAGAAGTGCAGATACTTGATGTGTGCGCCTGCTCGGACCTGCTTGACCAGGGCGTCCTGTGTGTCGATCTTCCCCGTGATCTTCCCCATGCACGCGAGTCTGACAGGCACCACTGACACTACGTCCTTCCTTTTCGGGGACGACTCGACACCTGGTCGACAGATTCCGTCGCGTAACCGAAAGGCAACAACGGAATCACTTGTAGGAGTGTCATTGCTCTGTCAGGATCGGCACTCAAATCGAGCTGGAGCTACGCCACCCACCCTCGGGAGCCGAGGGGTGACGGCGGAGGAGAGCGACATGCACAAGCCGGGCAGTGCCACCCCGGACCGGTTCGCGGCCCAGGAGCGGTTCGCCGAAGGCGCGCAGTTCATCGGCGGGCGTCTCACCAAGGGGACCTCCGGGCGTACGCACGCCGTCGTGGACCCCGCGAGCGGGGAGGAGGTCCTCACCTACGAGCTGGCGGGCGCGGAGGATGTCGACGCCGCCGTCGCCGCTGCTCGTGCGGCCTTCCCGGGCTGGGCGGGCGCCACTCCCGGTGAGCGGTCCGACGCCCTGCACCGGTTCGCCGCCGTGCTCGCCGACCGGGCCGAGGACTTCGCCCGCGCGGAGTCCCTCCAGTGCGGGAAGCCGCTGAAACTGGCCCGGGAGTTCGACGTCCCGGGGACCATCGACAACACCTCCTTTTTCGCCGGGGCCGCGCGGCATCTTCAGGGGCAGTCCGCCGGGGAGTACTCCGGGGACCACACGTCCTATGTGCGGCGGGAGCCCATCGGGGTCGTCGGGTCCATCGCGCCCTGGAACTATCCGCTCCAGATGGCCGCCTGGAAGATCCTTCCGGCCATCGCCGCCGGCAACACCATCGTCCTGAAGCCCGCTGAGATCACGCCTCTCACCTCGCTTCTCTTCGCCCAGGCCGCCACCGACGCGGGGATTCCGGACGGTGTCGTCAACATCGTCACCGGGACCGGGAAGGAGGCCGGGGAACGTCTCGTCGGCCATCCCGACGTGGCCATGACCTCCTTCACCGGGTCGACCGCGGTCGGCAAGCGGGTCGCCGAGATCGCCACCGCCACCGTCAAGCGGCTGCATCTGGAACTCGGTGGCAAGGCTCCCTTCGTCGTCTTCGACGACGCCGATCTGGAGGCCGCCGTCCACGGGGCCGTCGCCGGCGCGCTCATCAACACCGGGCAGGACTGCACGGCCGCCACGCGCGCGTACGTGCAGCGGCCGCTGTACGAGGCCTTCGTGGAGCGGACCGCCGCCCTCATGGAGACCGTCCGGCTCGGCGACCCGTTCGCCGCCGGCACTGATCTCGGGCCGCTGATCTCGCACGTCCAGCGGGACCGGGTCGCCGGGTTCGTCGACCGTGCGCGCGGCTACGCGCGCGTGGTGACCGGTGGGGAGGTGCCCGGCGGGGAGCTCGCCAAGGGGGCGTACTACAAGCCCACCCTCGTCGCCGACGCCGCCCAGGACAGCGAGATCGTCCAGTCCGAGATCTTCGGGCCGGTGCTGGTCGTGCTGCCGTTCGACACCGATGACGAGGGCATCCGGCTCGCCAACGACACTCCGTACGGGCTCGCCGCCTCCGCCTGGAGCCGGGACGTCTACCGGGCGAACCGCGCCACGCGGGAGATCAAGGCCGGGTGCGTGTGGGTCAACGACCACATCCCGATCATCAGCGAGATGCCGCACGGCGGGTACAAGGCGTCCGGCTTCGGCAAGGACATGTCCGCGTACTCGTTCGAGGAGTACACGCAGATCAAGCACGTCATGTTCGACAACACTGCGGTTGCCGCGAAGGACTGGCACCGCACGATCTTCGGGGACCGATAGCCGTCGTTCAGGCCGCCCGACCAGCGGCCGCCCACTTTCCCGAAAGGGCACCAGCGCATGGAGCAGTACGAGCCCGACCGCCTGTCGCCGGCCGTGGCGGCCGCGATGCGGCGCAGCCTTCGCAACGGCCGGGCGGCGATGACCCGCCGGTCCCTGTTGCGCGCCTCCGCAGGCGGCGCGCTCACCGTCGGTGGCCTCGGCGCGCTGAGCGCCTGCGGCATCCCCGCGGCCGGCAAGACACAGGGCGGCCAGTCCGCCGACGACCACTCGGCCAAGGAGAAGGAGGTCAACTTCTCCAACTGGCCCGAGTACATCGACGTGGACGACAGCGAGAAGCACCACCCCACGCTGGACGCGTTCCGCAAGCGGACCGGCATCACGGTCAAGTACACCGAGGACATCAACGACAACGACGAGTTCTTCGGCAAGATCCAGCCGCAGCTCGCCGCGGGCCAGGACACCGGCCGCGACCTGATCGTCCTCACCGACTGGCTGGCCGCCCGCATGATCCGGCTCGGCTACGTCCAGAAGCTGGACGTGTCGAACCTGCCGCACGCCTTCGCCAACCTCTCGGACCAGTTCCGCAGCCCCGACTGGGACCCGGGCCGCGCCTACTCGTACGTGTGGCAGGGCATCTCGACCGTCGTCGCCTACAACAAGAAGGCCCTCGACGGCGTCGAGGTGAAGTCGATCTCCGACCTCCTCGACAATCCCAAGCTCAAGGGCCGCGTCGGCTTCCTGACCGAGATGCGTGACACCGTCGGCATGACCATGCTGGACATGGGCAAGGACCCGGCGAAGTTCACCGACGACGACTACGACGCCGTCATCGCCCGGCTCCAGAAGGCCGTCGACAAGGGACAGATCCGCCGCTTCACCGGCAACGACTACACGTCCGACCTCACCAAGGGCGACTTCGCCGCGTGCGTGGCCTGGGGCGGCGACATCGTCCAGCTGCAGGCGGACAACCCGGACGTCGGCTACGTCATCCCCGACAGCGGCTACATGACGTCGACCGACAACATGCTGATCCCCAACAAGGCCCGGCACAAGACGAACGCAGAGCGGCTCATCGACTACTACTACGAGCCCGAACCGGCCGCCGAACTCGCCGCCTACGTCAACTACGTCAGCCCGGTCGCGGGAGTGGTGCCCTATCTGTCCAAGATCGACAAGACGGCGGCGAGCAACCCGCTGATCGTCCCCGACAGGGCCATGCAGGCCAAGTCCCACGCCTTCCGCGCTCTGACGGCGAAGGAAGAGACGGCCTACCAGCAGAAGTTCGCGAAGCTCACAGGGGCGTGACGAAGATGACGACGACAGACAACAGCGGCGACGTCCGCCTCTCCGGTATCAGCAAGACGTACGACAACGGCTTCACCGCCGTGCACCCACTGGACCTGACCGTCCCGCAGGGCTCCTTCTTCGCCCTGCTCGGCGCCTCCGGCTGCGGCAAGACGACGACCCTGCGCATGATCGCCGGCCTGGAGGAGCCCACCACCGGCACCGTGCACCTCGGCGACCAGGAGGTCACCCGGCTGCCCCCCTACAAGCGGCCCGTGAACACCGTCTTCCAGTCGTACGCCCTCTTCCCGCACCTCGACATCTTCGAGAACGTCGCCTTCGGTCTGCGCCGGCGCGGCATCAAGTCCGTGAAGAAGCAGGTCGAGGACATGCTGGAGCTCGTGCAGCTGGGGGAGCAGGCGCGCAAGAAGCCGCACCAGCTGTCGGGTGGCCAGCAGCAGCGCGTGGCCGTGGCGCGGGCGCTGATCAACACCCCCAAGGTGTTGCTGCTGGACGAGCCCCTCGGCGCCCTCGACCTCAAGCTGCGCCGCCAGATGCAGCTGGAGCTCAAGCGCATCCAGACCGAGGTCGGCATCACCTTCGTGCACGTCACCCACGACCAGGAGGAGGCCATGACCATGGCCGACACGGTCGCCGTGATGAACGCGGGCCGCGTCGAGCAGCTCGGCTCGCCGACCGACCTGTACGAGAACCCGCAGACCACCTTCGTCGCCAACTTCCTCGGCACCTCCAACCTCATCGAGGCCGAGGTCGACTCGAAGAGCGGCGGCGAGATCGTCCTGAAGGCGGGCGGCGGCAAGCTGGTCCTGCCCGAGGCGCGCTACGCCGGTCCCACGGCGACCGGCGGCAGGGTGCTCGTCGGTGTCCGGCCGGAGAAGATCACCCTCACCCATGCGGACCAGGCCGGGGAGATCCCCGAGGGCCGCAACCGCATCACCGGGACGATCGCCGACTCCTCCTTCATCGGCGTCTCCACGCAGTACGTCATCGACAGCCCCGTCTGCCCCGAGTTCGAGGTCTACGCCCAGAACATCGACCGCGACGCCCGCCTGGTGCCCGGCGCCGAGGTCGTCCTGCACTGGAACCCGGCCCACACCTTCGGTCTGGACGCGGCCCAGGACATCGACGCCGGCATCCAGGAAGAGGCGACGGTCTGATGGCGACGCTCACCGAGGCGCCCCCGCCTCTCTCGCCGACCGCGCCGGAGAAGAAGCCGCCCCGCAGGAGGGGCCGCCTCACGCCGTACTGGCTGCTGCTGCCCGGCATCCTGTGGCTGCTGGTCTTCTTCGCGCTGCCGATGATCTACCAGGCCTCCACGTCCGTGCAGACGGGCTCCCTGGAGGAGGGTTACAAGGTCACCTGGCACTTCGCCACCTACTGGGACGCGCTGTCCGAGTACTGGCCGCAGTTCCTGCGGTCGATCCTGTACGCCGGTGCCGCCACGATCCTCTGTCTGGTGCTGGGATACCCGCTGGCGTACCTGATCGCGTTCCGCGCGGGCCGCTGGCGGAACCTGATCATGGTCCTGGTGATCGCGCCCTTCTTCACCAGCTTCCTGATCCGCACCCTCGCCTGGAAGACGATCCTCGCGGACGGCGGCCCGGTCGTCGGCGCCCTCAACACGCTGCACGTCTTGGACGTCACCAACTGGCTCGGCTGGACCGCCGGCGACCGCGTGCTGGCCACGCCGCTCGCGGTGGTCTGCGGTCTGACGTACAACTTCCTGCCGTTCATGATCCTGCCGCTCTACACCTCCCTGGAGCGCATCGACGGACGGCTCCACGAGGCGGCCGGCGACCTGTACGCCAAGCCGGTCACCACCTTCCGCAGGGTGACCTTCCCGCTGTCGATGCCGGGCGTGGTCTCCGGGACGCTGCTGACCTTCATCCCGGCGGCCGGTGACTACGTCAACGCCGAACTCCTCGGCTCGACTGACACCCGCATGATCGGAAACGTCATCCAGACCCAGTTCCTGCGGATTCTGGACTATCCGACCGCGGCAGCCCTCTCCTTCATCCTCATGGCCGCGATTCTCCTCATGGTCACCTTCTACATCCGCAGGTCCGGGACGGAGGATCTGGTTTAAATGGCCCTCGTCAACTGGCTCAAGCGCAATCTCGTCGTCATCGCCGGGCTGATCACGCTCGGATATCTGCTGCTGCCGAACGTCGTCGTCACGGTGTTCTCCTTCAACAAACCGAAGGGGCGCTTCAACTACCAGTGGCAGCAGTTCTCCACGGACGCCTGGAAGGACCCCTGCGGGGTCGTCGGCATGTGCGGCTCGCTGTCGATCAGCCTCCAGATCGCCTTCTGGGCGACGGTCGGCGCGACCGTCCTCGGCAGCATGATCGCCTTCGCTCTGGTCCGTTACCGGTTCCGTGCGCGGGGCACCGTGAACTCGCTGATCTTCCTGCCGATGGCGATGCCCGAGGTCGTGATGGCGGCCTCGCTGCTCACCCTGTTCCTCAACCTGGGTGCCCAGCTGGGTTTCTGGACGATCCTGATCGCCCACATCATGTTCTGCCTCAGCTTCGTCGTCGTCGCCGTCAAGGCGCGCGTGATGTCGATGGACCCCCGCCTGGAGGAGGCGGCCCGGGATCTGTACGCGAGTCCCGTCCAGACCTTCCTCCGGGTGACCCTGCCCATCGCGGCCCCCGGAATCGCCGCGGGCGCGTTGCTGTCCTTCGCGCTCTCCTTCGACGACTTCATCATCACCAATTTCAACGCGGGCTCGACCGTCACCTTCCCCATGTTCGTCTGGGGATCGGCGCAGCGCGGAACCCCGGTGCAGATCAATGTCATCGGTACGGCCATGTTCCTGGTCGCCGTACTCCTGGTGCTGACCTCGATGGTGATCAGCAACCGCCGTAACAAGCAAAAGGCGTAAGCCCTTTTCACGAACCCCCTGTAGGGAGTTGAAATCATGGCCCCGAGCGCCATGAGCCGTTGGACCACGTCACTTTCGGAAGCACAGCCGGTCCCGTACTGGCTGGACGACCCCGGCAGGCCCCATCCCGAGCCCGCCCTCACCGGCGCCGAGACCTGTGACCTGCTGGTCGTCGGCGGTGGGTACAGCGGGCTGTGGACCGCGCTCAACGCGAAGGAACGCGATCCGCAGCGGGACGTCGTCCTGCTGGAAGGCCGCGAGGTGGGCTGGGCCGCCTCCGGTCGCAACGGCGGCTTCTGCGCCGCCTCCCTCACCCACGGTCTGCCCAACGGGCTGACCCGCTGGCCGGACGAGATCGTGAAGCTCCAGGAGCTGGGCGCCCGCAACCTGGACGAGATCGAGAAGGCGGTCGCCCGGCACGACCTCGACTGCGAGTTCGAGCGCACCGGCGAGATCGACGTGGCGACCGAGACCTACCAGGCCTGGGAGCTGCGCGACTGGTACGAGGAGCTGCGGGAGAAGGGCCTCGCCGACGGCATCGACTTCCTGGACGCGGACGCGGTGCGGGAACAGGTCGCCTCGCCCACCTTCGAGGCGGGGCTGTGGGACCGCCGGGGCGTGGCCATGCTCAACCCGGCCAAGCTGGTCTGGGGCCTGAAGCGGGCGTGCCTGCGACTCGGCGTCCGGGTGTACGAGAACACGCCCGCCCTGGAGCTGAAGTCGTACGGCGCCGGCATGGCCGTACGCACTCCGTACGGCACCGTCAGGGCGCGCAAGGTGGCCCTCGGCACCAACATCTTCCCGAACCTGGTCAAGCGGGTACGGGCGTACACCGTGCCGGTCTACGACTACGCGCTGATGACCGAGCCGCTCAGCGAGGAGCAGCTCGCGGCGGTCGGCTGGAAGAACCGGCAGGGGCTCGGGGACTCGGCGAACCAGTTCCACTACTTCCGGCTCTCCGCCGACAACCGGATCCTGTGGGGCGGTTACGACGCCGTCTACCCCTACGGCGGCCGGGTCCGCGCGGAGTACGACGACCGGCCCGAGACGTACGCCAAGCTCGCCGGGCACTTCTTCACCTGCTTCCCGCAGCTGGAGGGAGTGCGCTTCACGCACGCGTGGGGCGGCGCGATCGACACCTGCTCGCGGTTCTCCGCGTTCTTCGGCACCGCCCACCAGGGCAAGGTCGCCTACGCGGCCGGCTACACGGGCCTCGGTGTCGGCGCGACCCGGTTCGGCGCGGACGTGATGCTGGATCTGCTGGCCGGGGAGCGCACCGAGCGGACCTCGCTGGCGATGGTCCGCAAGAAGCCGCTGCCGTTTCCACCGGAGCCCTTCGCCTGGACCGGCATCGCGCTGACCAAGTGGTCGCTGGCCCGCGCCGACGCGCACGGCGGCCGGCGCAATCTGTGGCTCAGGACGATGGACAAGTTCGGCCTGGGATTCGACAGCTGAACGATCGTAGGTGATCTGACTCACTCCAAAGGGTGGTCAGAACCCGCGTAATGCCTGCCGGGGGACCTTCCTCTCCCTCGTGACGCGACCAGCGTCGACGAGAGACAGGGAGGTCTTCTCATGACTGGGGCGAAGACGGCGGTCGAGTGGCTGGCATCCGTCGCACCGGATCCCGAGGCCTGCCGCTGGGAGTGGGAGCGCAACCCCCTCGGGGTGGCGCTGCTGCCGGCGGGCAAGGCCTGGGACGTCCTGATCCTGCCGGGCGAGCTCGGCTTTCCCACGCTCGACGTCCTCACCCGCATCCTCGACCAGCTCGGCCCGGTGCTCGTCGACTTCGGCGACGCGCGCATGGGCTTCTTCGTGCCGCCGGGCACCGCGGCCCGCTGGCTGGGCACCGGCATCCGCACGGCGGGCGCCGGTACGTGGATCGTGGTGCCGTACCCGGGCCGGGTGGCCGGCGCCGGCGTGCGCTGGCTGGTCCCACCGGACGGCTCGGGCACCCTCACCGACCCGGCCCTGCTCGAACTGGCGATGCACGAGGCGGCGGCGGGCCTGGCGACGGAACAGGGGGACGGCTGAGGCGACGGCTGATCTAACACACACCGCGCTGTCGTCGGCCGCCCGTGCGGCCGACGCGGACCGCACCGCCCTGTGCACAGCGGGAGTGCGGCGCTGCGGGCATCCCCCGCCGGCAGCGGCCACGTCCAGTGTGCTCAGGGGTTCGGCGGTGGTTGTGGCGTGTGAGGGGGAGTCGGAGGGCCGTGCGCGTCCAGGGGCCAGTGCCGATCGTGAGGGATTGGACCAGAGGAGACAGCGGCGGCCACGCCCAGGGTGCCCCCGGGGGTTCAGTGGCGGCTGTGGCGCGCGAGTAGGAGACGGAAAGCCAGCAGGAGGTCGGCGCTGAGGAGCCAGCTCGCCACCACGTCCAGGGGCCAGTGGAAGCCGTGGCGGATCAGGCCGAAGGAGACGGCGAGGACGGCGAGGGTGCAGGTGAGGACGAGGGCTCGGCGGGAGCGGGGCGTGCGGAGCCAGGGGAGGACCAGGAGGGTCGCGGCGCCGTAGGCGATGGCCGCGGTGGCGGTGTGTCCGGAGGGGAAGTAGCCGGTCGCGGGCGGGACGACCGGGGTGCCCGGGCGGTCCGTGAGTACCTTGAGCGGCACGATCAGGGCCGGGACCAGGGCCATCATGACGGCCGCCGCGACGGGTGGGAGCCACCAGCGGTCCGTGGCGGCACGGCGGCCACGCCAGGACGAGAAGAGGATCGCGGCCACCAGGACCGGCACCGCGACGGCGATGTTGCCGAGGTCGGCCAGGAGCGCCGAGACGCGGTCCGGGTGGATCAGCGCGCGGCTGACCCGTTCGTCGACACGCAGAAGCGGCCCGTCCTCGACGACCTGCCAGGTGATCAGGGCGAAGAGGAGGGCCGGAATGCCGAGAAGGAGGATGAGGAAGGCCGGCCGCCCCGGAACAGGGGGGGTGGTTCCGGGGCGGCCGATCAGACCGGGTCGTCGGCCGCCCCGGGGGGTTTGGGGCGGGCGACTGTCCGATCGGTGAGGAGATCCGGAGCCAGAGGCTCCAGTAGTGTGCGCGAGGGCACGACCAGGTCGAAGCTGGGGAGGCCCCGGCCTGGCGTCGCCCACAGTCCCCTGTGGGCGGGGTGTATCTCTCATCTGGGTAGAACCTACGGCAGCGCGAGGGCGTACGACAGGCGGAATCCCGTCCTCACCGTCACCTCGCACCACTTCTTCACACCCTCTGACCCTCGCCACCTCAGCCCCGGATCCCGCTGTGCTCCGGCTGTGCCGTCAGACGCCGGCGAAGGCCTGCTCGATGATGTCGAGACCCTCGTTCAGCAGGTCCTCGCCGATGACCAGCGGGGGCAGGAAGCGCAGCACGTTGCCGTAGGTGCCGCAGGTCAGGACCAGCAGGCCCTCCTGGTGGCAGGCCTTGGCGAGCGCGGCGGTCGCCTCCGGGTTCGGCTCCTTGGTCGTACGGTCCTTGACCAGCTCGATGGCGATCATGGCGCCGCGACCACGGATGTCCCCGATGACGTCGAACTTCTCGGCCATGGCGGACAGCCGGGCCTTCATGGTGGCCTCGATCGCCTTCGCCCGCGCGTTGAGGTCGAGCTCCTTCATGGTCTCGATGGCGCCGAGCGCACCGGCGCAGGCCACCGGGTTGCCGCCGTAGGTGCCGCCGAGGCCGCCCGCGTGCGCCGCGTCCATGATCTCCGCGCGGCCGGTGACGGCGGCGAGCGGAAGGCCGCCGGCGATGCCCTTGGCGGTGGTGATCAGGTCCGGGACGATGCCCTCGTCCTCGCAGGCGAACCACTGGCCGGTGCGGCAGAAGCCGGACTGGATCTCGTCGGCGACGAAGACGATGCCGTTGGCCTTGGCGAACTCGCTGATCGCGGGCAGGAAGCCCTTCGCGGGCTCGATGAAGCCGCCCTCGCCGAGGACCGGCTCGATGATGATCGCGGCGACGTTCTCCGGGCCGACCTGCTTGGTGATCTGGTCGATGGCCTGCGCGGCGGCCTCGGGGCCGGCGTTCTCGGGGCCGGTCGGCCAGCGGTAGCCGTAGGCGACGGGGACGCGGTACACCTCGGGCGCGAAGGGTCCGAAGCCGTGCTTGTACGGCATGTTCTTCGCGGTCAGCGCCATGGTGAGGTTGGTGCGGCCGTGGTAGCCGTGGTCGAAGACGACGACGGCCTGGCGCTTGGTGTACGCCCGCGCGATCTTGACCGCGTTCTCGACGGCCTCGGCGCCGGAGTTGAACAGGGCGGACTTCTTGGCGTGGTCGCCCGGGGTCAGCTCGGCCAGCGCCTCCGCGACCTCCACGTAGCCCTCGTACGGGGTGACCATGAAACAGGTGTGGGTGAAGTCGGCGAGCTGGGCGCCCGCCCTGCGGACGACGGCCTCGGCGGAGGCGCCGACGCTGGTCACGGCGATGCCGGAACCGAAGTCGATGAGCCGGTTCCCGTCGACGTCCTCGATGATCCCGCCGCCGGCGCGTGCCGTGAACACGGGCAGCACGGACCCCACGCCCTGCGCGACCGCGGCGAGGCGGCGGGCCTGGAGCTCCTGCGACTTGGGGCCGGGGATGGGGGTGACGAGGCGGCGCTCCTGCGGAAGTGCGGTCATGAGGGGCTCCTGGGGTGTTGCCGACGCTTACCTTCTCTTCTCGCAGGCTAGGTCGGGGGACGGGGGGTGGGCATGCTCCATGTGGGCGTTGTCCGAGCGGTCTGTTGTCCGTGGTGGACATAGCCGGTTTCCGCGGCGGTGTGACGCCGCGGCCGCGCAATCGGTGAACTCCCCTTGCGGCCGCGTTAGATTGACCGCTGACGGTGGACGGAACGGCTGGTCAGGGAGCAGGGGCGATGGACAGCGACGGGACGCAGGACGCGCGGGGTACGCATGCGAATCCTGTGCCACGAGCACGCTCCGTGATGCCGCCGATGCCCACGGAAGCGCCTTCGGCACGGCCCCAGGACGGCTCGGCCTTCCTGACGTGGCTACGGACGCCCAGGCCGGAGGCGGTGCCGGGGGTGTGGCGGTTCGGGTACACGGCGCGGGCGCAGGCGGAGGCGGAGGAGACTCCGACGCGGCAGCTTCTGAGCGGAGCCGTCATCGCGTTCCTGGTCGGCTGGCTGGCATGGTCGCTGCTGTGGAATCGATACCTCGGTGGATGGTGGGTGCTGCCACTGGAACTTTTCACTCCGGATTCGTGGCGCCACGACACCGGGCTGGGCGGGGCGATCCTTTGGTACGGCTACTACACCCTGATCGCCCTTGCGATCATGCTGGTTGTCGGTCGACTCGGGCGCTGGGGAGAAGTCTGGCGTCGCTTTGGCCCGTCGGCCTGGGGCAAAGCTGTTCCAACTCTTGAGCGGACCTCGATTCCCGAGAACGATCCGGCCGAATATCCCCAGCTCCGTGCCGCCGGTGCCGTGGACGCCGCCGAGCGGCTTGCTGCTGATGCCAGGGCCGGGGTGATGCGGGATGTGGATCATGCGCGGATCCTCAGGGCGTGGCAGGGCGTGCGCGGTGGGCGGTTCAGTCTCGCCACCTTCACCGGCACCGTTCTGAAGGACGGCGCCGCCGCCTGTGTGCACCCCTCCGGCGCCCGCGACCTGCCCGGCCGGATCGCCCGGCACGACCTGCTGACCGGGCAGGTGCGGCTCGGGACCACGGCGGACGACGCGCGCAACCCGTACGCCTACCGGGGGACCGGCCTCGGCCTCGACCCCGAACTGCTCGGCACCTCGCTGGTCGCCGTCGGACCGGCCGGGTCCGGGAAGACCGGGACCGTCGTCAGGCCGCTCGCCGAGTCGCTGTGTCTGCACGCCCTCGCCGGGCGGGCCGCCGTCGTGGTGGTCGGTGCGGCGGGCGCGGGGCTCGGACCGGCCGACGCCTACGACGTCGTCGTACAGATCGGGAATCCGGAGTCGGTGTACGACCTCGACCTCTACGGGGGGACCACCGACCCCGACGAGGCCGCCGCCGTGCTCGCGGAAGCACTCGTGGGGGACCTCGCCGAGCCGCACCAGGGCGGCGACACCCGGCGCTCCACCACCGTGCTCGCCCAGCTGCTCGGACCGTTCCGCGCGGTGCACGGCCGCTTTCCCTCCGTACCGGAGCTGCGGCAGCTGCTCGACGGCGCGCCCGCCCCGCTGGCCGCGCTGCGCAAGGGGCTCCAGGCCTCCGGGCAGGAGTCGCTGCTGCGCGAACTGGACGCGCGGGAGCGGCAGATGGGGAATCCGGGGGATGTCGGCGGGATTCTCGCGGACCGGGTCGCGCTGCTCGACCGGCCCGCCTTCGCCGCGTTCTTCGACACGTCGGGCCAGTCGCGGCCGTTCTCGCTGAAGGCCCTGGACCATCCGGTGCGGGTGCGGATCGACCTGCCCCAGCGCGGGCACGCCGACGCCTCGCGGATGCTGGCGCGGCTGGTGCTCGCGCAGTTCACGGCGAGTGTCGCGGTGCGCGAGGACCGGTCGCTGTTCGCCTGTCTGGTCCTCGACGACGCCACCGGGGTCGTGACGCCGGAGGCCGTGCGGGGCATCCAGCGGCTGCGGTCCGGCAACGCCGGCGTCGTACTGACCCTGCGGACCCTCGACGACGTGCCCAGGCCCCTGCGCGGACCTCTCCTCGGGGCCACCGGGTGCCGGATGGCGCTGTCGGGGCTCACCCCGTGGGACGGGCAGGACTTCGCCGAGGTGTGGGGCAAGGAGTGGATCGAGGCCCGGGACGTCACCGACCGGCAGATCATCGCGGAGACCCCGGCCGGCAAGGTGCTGCACGCCGTGCGCCAGGTGATCACCGGCAAGGCGCCGACCGCCCGGGCGGTGACCGTTCGGCAGGTCGAGCGGGAGCGGTGGTCCGCCTCCGAGCTCGCGCACGGGGTGCCGCCGGGGCACGCGGTGCTGTCCCTGACCAGCGTGAAGGGAGAACACGCGCCGCCGCTGCTGGTGGATCTGCGCGGATGAGGTGACCCGGGGACCGTACAGTGAGGCAGAATTCTTCCAGGCCGTTCATACACGGCGGCCAAAAGATCACGCCTCACGCACCCGAGCATCCCGCACCCGAGATCACACCTCTCCGAAGGTCCCAGGCCTCATGCCTCCCACCCTCGCCTCGCTCGTCCACCACTCCGCGCTCAAGCTGACCGTGCGCGCGGGCGAGGACCGGCTGGACGTGCCCGTCCGCTGGGCACACGTCAGCGAACTCGCCGATCCCGTGCCCTACATGGAGGGCGGCGAGCTGCTGCTGATCACCGCGCTGAAGCTGGACGCGGAGGACCCCGAGGCCATGCGGCGGTACGTGAAGCGGCTGGTCGGAGCGGGGGTCGTCGGCCTCGGTTTCGCCGTCGGCGTGAACTACGAGGACATCCCCGCGGCCCTCGTCGACGCCGCCCGCGACGAGGGACTGCCGCTGCTCGAAGTGCCGCGCCGCACCCCCTTCCTCGCCATCAGCAAGGCGGTCTCCGCGGCGATCGCGGCCGACCAGTACCGTTCCGTCACCGCCGGTTTCGCCGCCCAGCGCGAGCTCACCCGGCAGGCCCTCACCGACGGCCCGGAAGGGCTGCTCGCCGCGCTCGCCTCCCAGGTGAACGGCTGGACGGCGCTCTACGACGCGTCGGGCGCCGTCGTCGCCACCGCCCCGGAGTGGGCGGGCCGCCGGGCGGCGCGGATCACCGCCGACGTGGAACGGCTGCGGGAGCGGCCCGCACCCGCCTCCTCCGTGGTCGCCGGCCCCGAGGACGACGACCGGGTGGAACTGCACACCCTCGGCACCGGGCGCCGGCCGCGTGCCGCGCTGGCCGTCGGCACGGCCGCCGCCCCCGGCACCGCCGAGCGGTACGCGGTGCACTCGGCGATCGCGCTGCTCACCCTCACCACCGAGCGCTCCCGTTCCCTGCACGCGGCCGAGCAGCGGATCGGCGCCGCCGTCCTGCGGATGCTGCTCGCGGGGGAGCCGGAGCACGCGCGCACGGTCGCGGGCGACCTGTACGGCGGGCTCCTGGACGCGCCCTTCCGGCTGGTCGTCGCCGAACCGGCGGCGGTGCGGATGTCCGTCGACTCGCACGCACACCTGGACGCCAAGGCCGCCGCGGCGGGCTCGGGAGCCCTCGGCGGCCCGAACGGCGATCCGCTGGCCGCGCTCACCGAGATCGTGGAGTCGGCCGCCGCGCGGGCGGGGGAGGCCGTGCTGGTCGTGCCCGAGACGGACGGCGAGGGCCGGCGACTGGTCGTGCTGGCCGCGGACGGCGGTGCCGCGGTGGCCGCCTGCGCGGACCACGCGGCGGAGCTGGAGGCCGCGCGGGCCGGCGCGGCACGCGAGGCGCCCGCGCAGGGCGGCGCCGGGGCCCAGGGCCGGCCGGTCGCGGTCCGCGACGAGGACGAGCTGGTGATCGGGGTCTCCGCGCCGGTCGGGCCGATCGCCGCCGCCGCGGGATACAAGCAGGCCGAACAGGCGCTGTCGGTGGCCCGGCGGCGGGGCCGGCTCTACGCCGAGCACGAGCAGCTGGCCTCCGGGTCCGTGCTGCCGCTGCTCGCCGACGACGCGGTCAGGGCGTTCGCGGACAGCCTGCTGCGGCCCCTGTACGAACACGACGCGACCGGCCGCGGCGACCTGATCGCCTCCCTGCGGGCCTGGCTCTCCCGGCACGGGCAGTGGGACGCGGCCGCCGCCGACCTGGGCGTCCACCGGCACACCCTGCGCTACCGGATGCGCCGGGTCGAGGAGATCCTGGGCCGCTCCCTGGACGATCCGGACGTCCGCATGGAGCTGTGGCTGGCACTGAAGGCGACCACGACGGAGTAGGCCGGGCTGGACTGCGCACCCGCCTCCCCACTAGGCCGGGCTGGAGTGTGGATCCCCGTCACTACTACACCCCGGACAAATCTGATTCCGGCCTCCCGGCCCTACGGTGGAGGCATGACTTCCACCACCGCCTTCTGGCTCGCCGGCCGTCAGGCCACCGGCGAGGACACCTTCGACGTCACCTCCCCGTGGGACGGCCGGCTGGTCGGCACGGTGAGTGTGCCGAGCGACGCGCAGACCGAGGAGGCCGTGGCCGCCGCGTACGCCGTACGGGACGAGTTCGCCGCCACCCCCGCCCACGTCCGCGCCGCCGCCCTCGACCACGTGAGCCGCCGGCTCGTCGAGCGCACCGAGGAGATCGCGCAGCTGATCTCCGCCGAGAACGGCAAGCCGGTCAAGTGGGCCCGCGGCGAGGTCGGCCGCGCGGTGTCGGTGTTCCGCTTCGCGGCCGAGGAGGCCCGGCGGTTCAACGGCGGCGAGGCGCAGCGCCTCGACACCGACCTCGGCGGTCAGGGCCGGCTCGCGCTGACCCGGCGCTTCCCGAAGGGCGTCGTGCTCGGCATCGCGCCCTTCAACTTCCCGCTCAACCTCTGCGCCCACAAGATCGCCCCGGCGATAGCGGCCGGCGTGCCGATCATCCTGAAGCCCGCCCCGGCCACCCCGCTCTCCGGCCTCCTCATCGGCGAGTTGCTGGCCGAGACCGAACTGCCCGCCGGTTCCTGGAGCGTCCTGCCGGTCCCGAACGACCGGATGCCCGCCCTCGTCCAGGACGAGCGGCTGCCGGTGATCTCCTTCACCGGGTCCGAGAAGGTCGGTTACGCGATCATGGACTCGGTGCCGCGCAAGCACTGCACGCTGGAGCTGGGCGGCAACGGCGCCGCGGTCGTGCTCGGCGACTACGCCTCCGACGCGGACCTGGACTGGGCGGCGACCCGTATCGCGACCTTCTCCAACTACCAGGGCGGCCAGTCCTGCATCTCGGTGCAGCGGGTCATCGCCGACGCCTCGGTGTACGACCGGCTGCTCCCGCGGATCGTCGCCGCCGTCGAGGCCCAGGTCACCGGTGACCCCTCCGACGACAAGACCGACGTCGGCCCGCTGGTCAGCGAGGACGCCGCCCAGCGCGTCGAGTCGTGGGTGAAGGAGGCCGTCGAGGCCGGCGCCACCCTGCTCACCGGCGGCGACCGCGACGGCGCCTCCTACGCGCCGACCGTCCTCACCGACGTCCCGGCCGACACCACGATCTCCTGCGAGGAGGTCTTCGGACCGGTCCTCACCGTGCAGAAGGTGGACGGCGAGGACGCGGCCTTCGCCGCCGTCAACGCCTCCAAGTACGGCCTCCAGGCGGGCGTGTTCACCCACGACGTCCAGGCCGCCTTCCGCGCCCACCGGGCGCTCGAGGTCGGCGGTGTCGTCATCGGTGACGTGCCCTCCTACCGGGCCGACCAGATGCCGTACGGCGGCGCCAAGCAGTCCGGTGTGGGCCGCGAGGGCGTGAAGTTCGCGATGGACGACTACACGTACGAGCGGGTGCTGGTGCTGACCGGCCTGGCGCTCTGAGACTCCTCGTGACCCTCTGAGGCTCCCACTGGCAAATGGGAACCATTTTCATGTAGTGTTGCGGCAGCGACGCTGACCCGCCGCCCTGAAGGGGCCCGGCACCGATGCCTTCCGGTGCCGGGCCCCTTCCTGTGTGCCGACTCGTCCGGACCCTCAACCGGAGAAGTCGACCCGCGCGAGCCGCAGTGCGCCGCGCAGTCTCAGTCGCACGTCGTGCACGCCCTCGACGGCGATCGCGGCGCCCAGGGCGGTGTAGTCGTACGGTCCCGAACCGGACTCCGCCGTCTCCAGCACGGCGAGCACCGGGCCCCCGTCCAGCGCCAGCTCGACCGATCCCGTGCCCGAGACGAGGGCCGTCACCTCGGTCGCACCGGCGCCGAAGTCGCAGTCCCAGTAGACCAGTTCGCCGGTACGGCCCCCGGCCGCCGTCACCGCGTCGCCCGCGGACCGCGTGCGGTCGACGATCTCCACACCGCTCTGGTCGTCGAAGTCCGCGCCCTCCAGGCCCCGTTGGAGCAGCGGGCGCGGCGCGCCGGGCTCGCCGTCGAGCAGGACCGTCGTCCGCAGCCGGATGTCCTCGCTGGAGGCGCCGGCCAGCAGCTCGTAGGGACCCGGCTCCAGCCGCCGTCCGCCGCGCGCCACGTCCCAGAACTCGAAGGCGGACAACGGCACTTCGAAGGAGAGCTGCTCCCGGGCGCCCGGGGCGAGCGTCACCCGCCGGTGCGCCACCAGCTCGCGGCGCGGGCGGGGCAGGGCCGGGTCCACCGCGCGGGTGTAGAGCTGGGCGACCTCGTCGGCGGTGACCTCACCGGTGTTCGTGACAGCGAACGACACGTGGACTGTGCCGCCGTCGATCCGGGTCGTCAGGTCGTCGTAGGAGAAGGAGGCGTAGGACAGCCCGTGGCCGAACGGGAACAGGGGGGAGCCCTCGAAGTAGAGGTAGGTCTGGCGGCTGCCGATGACGTCGTAGTCGAGGAGGCCGGGCAGGTCGGCGTCGCTCTCGTACCAGGTCTGCGGGAGGCGTCCCGCGGGGGAGACGTCACCGGCCAGGACGCGGGCCAGGGCGGTGCCGGCTGCCTGGCCGCCGTGGGCCGTCCACAGGGCCGCTGCCAGGCCGGACGTGTCGAGCGCGTAGGGGTAGGACGAGACCAGGGCGAGCACCGTGCGGGGGTTCGCGGCGCGGGCCGCCCGCAGCAGCCGCTCCTGGTGCGGGGGGAGCCTGAGGGAGGCGCGGTCCTCGGTCTCGCGGCCGTTGATGTGGGGGTCGTTGCCCGCGACGACCACAACCACGTCTGCCTCGGATGTGACGCGGGTCACTGCGTCTTCGCCGCGTTCGGCGATGATCAGCTCGAAGGTCTCCGCGGTCGTGCCGTTCCCGTCGTTCCCGTCGGCAACCTTCACTCCGTCCGCGGCGACCGTGACGTGGCGGCCCGTGCCGAGATGCCTGAGGAGGTGACCGCCGGCGTGCGGTTCCAGGCGGAAGGTCTCCTGGACGACCCAGCCTCCGGGCTGGTCGGCGGAGGCGCGCAGGTAGCCGTCCTCGGCGACCGAGAGGTAGCGGCCGTCGGGGGCGCGCAGCGTGAGCACGCCCTCGTCCCAGTCGATCAGCGCGAACTCGGTGCCGGTCGCGTCGGTGGTCAGCGGCGGCAGATCCGTACGGCCCGCGAGCAGCGCCGGGTCCAGGGCACCCTCGGCGCCGCGCACCACGTCCTCGGCGGTGTCGGAGGCCGGGACATGCAGAAACGTCCCGGCGGAGGTCTTCAGGCGCACCCGGTCCACCCCCTCCGCGAACACCACCCGCTCGGCCCCGAACCGCTCGTACAGCCCCTCCAGGGGAGTGGAGCGGTGGAGGAGCGTGCCGCTGTACCAGTCGAGCTTGCACTCGTCGGCGAGCAGCCCGACCACCGCGATCCGGTAGCCGGGGGCCAGCGGGAGCACGCCGTCGTTCCTGAGCAGGACGATCGCCTGCTCGGCGGCCTCCTGGGCGAGCGCGCGGTGCGCCGGGGTGTCGAACTCCTTGGCGTCGGCGTGCGGGTCGTCCTGCGGGTCGAACTCGCCGAGCCGGAAGCGCACCGACAGCTGGCGGCGGACCGCGGTGTCGATGTCGGCCTCGGTCAACAGGCCCTGCTCATAAGCCCGTTCGATCCGGCCGACCATCTGCGAGCTGTCCGTGCCGTGGTCCGTGAAGCTGTCGACGCCCGCCTTCAGGGAGGCGGCCGTGGCCTCCTCGTGGGTGTCGAAGTAGTGCTCGGAGTCGACCAGGTTGGAGGGCGCTCCCGCGTCCGAGCAGACCAGCAGGTCCTCGTCCGTCCAGGTGCGCAGCTGCTCGCGCAGATACGGACCGACGTGGTTCGGGCGGCCGTTGACCAGGTTGTAGGCCGGCATCACCCCGGCCACCGCGCCCGCCTCCACGGCCTCGCGGAAGGCCCGCAGGTCGTACTCGTGCAGCACCCGCGGGCGCACCGAGCTGGAGGCGGTGGCCCGGTCCGTCTCGTTGTTGTGCGCCAGCCAGTGCTTGAGCACCGGGGCCGTCCGCCAGTACGTGGGATGGTCGCCGCGCAGGCCCCGGGTGTAGGCGGTGGCGATGGCCGAGGTGAGCTTCGGGTCCTCCGAGTAGCCCTCCTCGTTACGGCCCCACAGCGGATGGCGCAGCAGGTTCACCGTCGGGGCCCACACGTTGAGGCCGACGCGGTCGTCGCGGGCTCGCATCGCGCGGACCTCCTTCGACACCGCCTCGCCGACCCGTCGTACGAGATCGGTGTTCCAGGTCGCGCCGAGGCCCACCGCCTGGGGGAAGACCGTCGCCGGGCCCATCCATGCGACGCCGTGCAGCGCCTCCTGGCCGGTGCGGAACGCACCGACGCCGAGCCGTTCCACGGCCGGGGTGAACTGGTGCAGGAAGCCGATCTTCTCGGCGAGGGTCAGCCGTGCCGTCAGGTCGTCGATGCGCTTCGCGAACGGCAGCTGAGGGTCGCGAAAGGGCGGGGTGGGCGGCGGGTGTGCGGTCACGTGGGGATCCCCTTGCGATGGATCGGTTCGATGCTTTCGAAGCGCTTCGATGCTGGTTCGACACCAGGGCGGGTGTCAAGGGATCGACACCCTCACTTCAAGCGGTGCATAAGAAAAGGTCACCTCCCGTACCGCGGAGGAATCTTGGGAACGACCCTTGTGCACCCCGGGGGGTTCACTTAACCTCACAGCAGCATCGAAGCGCTTCGACTACGGATTTCGCAGCGATCGACGCAGCGCTTCAGCTCAGCCAGTTCTCCTCGAGACACCGCAGCCGACGGCTTTCCGCCGGGTGTCCTGGTGCGCCATGAAGGGTTGACGCAATGACGCCGAATGCCGCTTCCTCCTCCGCCGCCTCCTCGGGGCCCAGCCGGAGAAGCTTCCTCGCCTCGACCGCGGTCGCCACCGCCGCGGTGGCCGGGGGGATGCCGCTGCTCGCCGCCTGCGGTGGTTCGGACAGCGGGTCGCGCGACGGGACCACCTCGGGCAAGGCCGCGGACAAGATGCTCCCGGCGTACGTCGCCAGCACCGTCGCCACGCCGGACCTCCCGTCGAAGAACGGCTCGGCCGCCGGCTACACCGGCAAGGTCGACCTCGCGGCCCTGAAGACCTCGGTCCCGAAGAAGCTCGGCACGGGCGCCCCCATCAAGATCATGTCCCCGTTCTGGGGCTCCCCGCCGAAGGGTGACTGCGCCTACTACACCGCGCTCGACGCCGCCGCCGGCACCAAGATCACCTGGCAGAACCAGGACGGCAACACCTACGGCGAGAAGCTCGGCGCGGTCCTCGCCTCCAGCTCCATACCGGACATGGTGGTCGTGCCGAGCTGGGAACTGGTCGGCAAGATCGCCAACGCGGTCACCGCCAAGTTCATGGACCTGAGCCCCTACCTGGCGGGCGACAAGGTCAAGAAGTACCCGAACCTGGCCGCGATCCCCTCCGACGCCTGGCGCATGGGCATCTTCGGCGGTGCGCTGCGGGGCATCCCGATGCCGGCCGCCACCGCCAACTGGATCGCACCGCTGTACCGCAAGGACATCTTCGACAAGAAGGGCTACACGGTCCCCAAGTCGGCCGACGAGTTCCTGAGCTGGGCCAGGGACGCCACCAGCGCCAAGGCCAAGGTGTGGGCCTGCGACGGCAACCTGACCTGGTCGGCGTGGAGCTTCTTCGGCGTCCGCGGCTCCGGGCCGGGCGGCTGGGACATGGGGTCCGACGGCAAGGTGACGTACCGCATCGAGCAGCCCGAGTACCTCGAAGCCCTGGAGTGGGTCCGCAAGGTGTTCGACGCGGGCCTGGTCCACCCTGACGACAAGGCCCGCACGGGCGACGCCGGCCAGCGGTTCACCTCCGGGCAGATCCTGGTCTGGAACACCAACCTCGCCGACTGGTACGGAAAGGCCTCCGAGCAGGCCCAGTCCAACCCGAGCCTGAAGATCGACGCCATGGACCTCTTCGGCGCGGACGGCGGCAACCCGAAGCTGTACGCGTCCTCGCCCGCCACCATCTGGTCGCTGATCCGCAAGGGCGCCTCGAAGGCCACGATCGAGAACGCGCTCGCCGCCGCCGACTTCTCGGCCGCGCCCTACGGCACCAAGGAGCGGATGCTCGTCGACTACGGCGTCGAGGGCACCCACTACACCGTCAAGAACGGCGTCCCGGTCAAGAACGACCTCGGCAACTCCGAGGTCCTCAACGCCTGGGTGATGCTGGCCGCGCCGGCCGCCTACTACGCCCACCCGGACCTCCCCGAGATCGCCCGCAAGCAGGTCGAGTGGCAGCAGCGGATGGGCGCCTTCATGAAGAAGACGTCCACGTTCGGCATGAACATCGTCGAGCCGACCCGCTACGCCAACCTCTCCAGCCAGTTCGAGCAGCTGGAGATCGACTACGTGCGCGGCAACCGCAAGCTCTCCGACGTCCAGCAGGCCATCTCCACCTGGAAGTCCTCCGGCGGCGACAAGCTGCGCGACTGGTACAAGGAGCTCATCGACAAGAACGGCAGCGGCAACTGATGTCCCTCACCGCCGGGAGCAGGCCGGACGGGACGCGTCCTCCCGCGGCCGTGGAGGAACCGACGGCCGCGGTCACCGCCGCGGTGACGAAGGCGCGGGTGCCGCGCAAGGAAGGCAGAGCGGGCAGGGCGGAGAAGGTCCCCCTCAAGGTCCGGCTGCGCCGCGACCGCACGCTCATCCTCATGACCCTGCCGGTCATGGTCCTGTTGCTGGTCTTCAACTACGTCCCCCTGCTGGGCAACGTCGTCGCCTTCCAGGACTACGACCCGTACATCTCCAGCAACGGCATCACCGCGATCTTCCACAGCCCCTGGGTGGGGGTCGAGCAGTTCTCGCGGATGATCGACGACCCGTTGTTCTGGAGCGCCACGAAGAACACCGTCGTGCTGTTCGCCCTCCAGCTGGTGCTGTTCTTCCCGGTCCCGATCGCCCTGGCGCTGGTCATCAACAGCGTCATCCGGCCCCGGGTGCGAGCCGTGGCGCAGGCGATCATGTATCTGCCGCACTTCTTCTCGTGGGTCCTCGTGGTCACCGTCTTCCAGCAGATCTTCGGCGGCGCGGGCATCATCGCCCAGACCCTGGAGGACCACGGCTGGAGCGGATTCGACCTGATGACCAACGCCAGCCTGTTCAAGTACCTGGTCACCGCGCAGGCCGTCTGGAAGGACGCCGGCTGGGGGATCATCGTCTTCCTCGCCGCGCTGGCCGCGGTCAGCACCGACCTGTACGAGGCCGCCGCCATGGACGGCGCCGGGCGCTGGCGCCGCATGTGGCACGTGACGCTGCCCGCGCTGCGCCCGGTGATCGCGCTGCTGCTGGTCCTGAGGGTCGGTGACGCACTCAGCGTCGGCTTCGAGCAGTTCCTGCTCCAGCGGTACGCGGTCGGGGCCGGGGCCAGCGAGGTTCTCGACACCTACGTGTGGAACATGGGCATCCAGAACGGCGACTTCAGCTACGCGGCCGCGGTCGGCCTCGTCAAGGGCCTCATCGGAGTGTGTCTCGTCCTGTCCGCGAACAAGTTCGCGCACCTGCTGGGCGAGCAGGGGGTGTACCAGAAATGAGCCTCAACACGCAGCTCGTGCGCAGCCTCAAGGCGCCGCCCCGGCCGGTGTGGGAGGAGGAGCCCAGCAAGGCAGGACTCACCGCCAAGAGCGGGTTCCTCCTGCTGTGCTGTCTGGGCGTGCTCGGTCCGCTGTGGATCGTGATCGTCACCAGCCTCTCCCCGAAACCGGTGATCGACCGGGTCGGCGGACTCGTGGTGATCCCCCAGGGCATCACCTTCGTCAACTACACCGAACTGCTCAGCGGCGGCCAGGTCAGCCGGGCGATCATGGTGTCGGTCGGGGTCACGCTCTTCGGCACCCTGTTCTCGATGACGGTGTCGGTGCTCGCCGCCTACGGTCTGTCGCGGCCGGGGAGCGTGGGACACCGGTTCTTCCTGGTGACCATGATGGCGACGATGTTCTTCGGCGCCGGCCTCATCCCGACGTATCTGCTGGTGCAGTCGCTGGGTCTGACGGACACCTATCTGTCCCTGATCCTGCCGAGTGCCGTCAGCGTCTTCAACATCCTGGTCCTGCGGGCCTTCTTCATGGGCATCTCGCCCGAACTCACCGAGTCCGCGCGCATCGACGGCGCCGGGGACCTGCGGATCCTGCTGACCATCATCATGCCGCTGTCCCGGGCCGTGCTGGCCGTCATCTCGCTGTTCTACGCGGTGGGGTACTGGAGCGCGTGGTTCAACGCGTCGATCTATCTCAGTGACCAGTCGATGATGCCGCTGCAGAACGTGCTCATCCAGCTGGTGCAGAAGAACACGGAAGCGCCGACCGGGCTGCAACAGGCGGTACGGACCGGGCAGTTGTCGCCGCTGGGGCTTCAGATGGCCGTGATGGTCATGGCGTTGATCCCGGTCGCGGTGGCTTCTCCGTTCGTGCAGCGGCATTTCAAGAAGGGCATGTTGACCGGAGCGGTGAAGGGCTGACCGTCGTGTGTCGTCCGCGGCAGCGCTGTGGCTGGTCGCGCAGTTCCCCGCGCCCCTAGGTAGATGTCTCCCCCCTTTCTCGATCAGCGAGGTGTGTGTCATGCGCGCGTCCGGGCCTACTCGTCGTGCTGTTCTTGGTGGGGCTGCGGCTGCCACTGCGCTCACCGTTGTTCCGGCTTTCCAAGGGCGGGCCGCGGCCGCCACCCCCTCCTACCGCTGGCGCCAAGTCGTCATCGGCGGTACCGGGTTCGTCAGCGGGGTGCTCTTCCATCCCTCCGTCCGGGGGCTCGCCTACGCCCGTACCGACATCGGCGGGGCCTACCGCTGGGACGACCGGAGCGCGCGCTGGATCCCGCTCAACGACGATCTCGGGTGGGACGACTGGAACCTGCTCGGTGTCGAGGCCATGGCCGTCGACCCCGCCCACCCCGACCGGGTCTATCTCGCGCTCGGCACCTACACCCAGTCCTGGGCCGGCAACGGTGCCGTGCTGCGGTCCGAGGACCGGGGTGCCACCTGGGCGCGGACCGACCTCACCGTGAAGCTGGGCGGCAACGAGGACGGACGGGGGACGGGGGAGCGGTTGCTCGTCGACCCCCGCGACAGTGACACGCTGTGGCTGGGCACCAGACACGACGGGCTGCTCAAGTCCACGGACCGGGGCACCACTTGGTCCACGGTGAGCGGCTTCCCGGGGACCCCGAGCGCCGGCGGCCAGGGCGTCACCCTGCTCGTCGCCGCCGGCCGGACCCTCTACGCCGGCTGGGGCGACTCCGACGGCACCACCCCCAACCTGTTCCGCACCGCCGACGGCACCACCTGGGAGGCCGTCCCCGGACAGCCGTCCGGCACCGCTGCCAAGGTGCCGATCCGGGCCTCCTACGACTGCCACACCCGTGAGCTGTACGTCACCTACGCCGACGCACCCGGTCCCAACGGGCAGTCCGACGGCAGCGTGCACAAGCTGGCCACGGGCAAGGGCCACGGCACGTGGACGGACGTCACGCCCGTGAAGCCGGGCGGCACCACCAGCGACGGCTCCTCCGACACCTTCGGCTACGGCGGGGTGTCCGTCGACGCCCGCCGCCCCGGCACCCTCGTCGTCTCCACCAACGACCGCTGGGCGGCCGGCGACACCGTGTACCGGTCCACGAACGGCGGCCGCACCTGGACCTCCCTGAAGGACTCCGCGGTCCTCGACGTCTCCGAGACGCCGTTCCTCACCTTCGGCGCGGACCGGCCCAAGTTCGGCTGGTGGATCCAGGCCCTCGCCCTCGACCCGTACGACTCGAAGCACATCGTGTACGGCACCGGCGCCACCCTCTACGGCACCCGGGACCTCAAGCACTGGGCCCCGCAGATCCGTGGCCTGGAGGAGACCTCCGTACGGCACCTGATCTCGCCGCCGGCCGGGCAGGCGCACCTGCTCAGCGGGCTCGGGGACGTCGGGGTGATGTACCACGAGCGGCTCACGGCCTCGCCCTCGCGGGGCATGGCGAGCAACCCCGCGTTCGGGTCGGCGACGGGCCTCGCCCAGGCCGCCGCCAAGCCGTCGTACGTAGTCCGCACGGGCTTCGGCGACCACGGCAACGGTGCCTTCTCGAACGACGGCGGCCGGACCTGGGCGCCCTTCGCGACCCAGCCCGCCCTCGCCAAGGACGCGCCGGGACCGATCGCCGTCAACACCGACGGCGGTGTGCTGCTGTGGACCTTCGTGCACTGGGACGGCACCAAGTACCCGGCCCAGCGCTCCACGGACAACGGCGCCGGCTGGTCCGAGGTCCCGACCTTCCCGAAGGGCGCCACGCCGGTCGCCGACCCGGCCGACCCCAGGCGCTTCTACGCCTACGACACCGACACCGGAACGCTGTACGCCAGCACCGACGGCGGCCTCTCCTTCACCGCGGGCGCCACCGGACTGCCCTCCGGGGACACCCAGTTCGAGCTGGTCGCGGCGCCCGGGCGGGTCGGTGACCTGTGGCTCTCCGTCAAGTGGAACGGCCTCTACCGGTCCACCGACGGCGGCGCGACCTTCACCAAGCTCACCAGCTGCTGGGCCTCGTACACGCTCGGCTTCGGCAAGGCCGCCGAGGGCGCCGACTATCCGGCGCTCTACCTGGTCGGCTCCACCGAGAGCATCACCGCCGTGTACCGCTCCGACGACGAGGCGAGGACCTGGGTGCGGATCAACGACGACCGGCACCAGTGGGGCTGGATCGGCGAGACGATCAGCGGCGACCCGCGGGTGTATGGCCGTGTCTACATCGCCACCAACGGCCGGGGCATCCAGTACGGGGACGTGGTCTGATGCCCGACCTCAGCACGGCGACCCGCGGCCGCATCCTCTTCGGCGGCGACTACAACCCCGAGCAGTGGCCGGAGGAGACCTGGCAGGAGGACGTCCGGCTGATGAAGGCCGCCGGCGTCAACTCCGTCACGCTGGGCGTCTTCTCCTGGTCGAAGCTCGAACCGAGGCCGGGGGAGCGGGAGTTCGGCTGGCTGGACCGGCTGATGGACCTGATGCACGACAACGGCATCGGTGTCGTCCTCGCCACCCCGACCTCCTCGCCGCCGCCCTGGCTCGGCCACCTGCACCCCGACACCCTGCCCGTCGACCAGGACGGCCGCACCGAGCACTGGGGCGGACGCCAGCACTTCTCGCACTCCAGCGCCACCTACCGGCGCTTCGCCGCCGCCATCACCGAGGACCTCGCCGCCCGCTACGGCGGCCATCCCGCCCTCACGATGTGGCACATCAACAACGAGTACTGCACCTACGACTGGAGCGACGAGGCCGCGGCCCGCTTCCGGGTCTGGCTCCAGCGGCGCTACGGCACCCTCGACGCCCTCAACTCCGCCTGGGGCACCGCGTTCTGGAGCCAGGGCTACGGAGACTGGGCCGAGGTGCACACGCCCCGGCACGCGCACTACATGAAGAACCCCACCCAGGTCCTCGACTTCCGGCGGTTCACCTCCGACATGCTCCTGGAGTGCTACCTCGCCGAGCGGGACATCGTCCGGCGGGCCACCCCGCACCTCCCCGTGACCACCAACTTCATGCCGCTGTGGTCCGGGCAGGACGCGTGGCGGTGGGCCGAGGAGGAGGACGTCGTCTCCGTCGACATCTACCCCGACCCGCGCGACCCCCTCGGGGCCCAACAGGGCGCCCTCGTCCAGGACATGACCCGCTCCCAGGCCCGCGGACCCTGGATGCTCATGGAGCAGGCCGCGGGGCCGGTCAACTGGCGGGGCGTGAACCACCCCAAACCGCGGGGCCTGAACCGGCTCTGGTCCCTCCAGGCCGTCGCACGCGGTGCCGACGCCGTGTGCTTCTTCCAGTGGCGCCAGTCCCGCCAGGGCGCGGAGAAGTTCCACTCCGGGATGGTCAGCCATGCGGGGGAGGAGGGCCGCACCTACCAGGAGGTCAAGCAGCTCGGCGCCGAACTCGCCCTGCTGGCACCGAAGGTGATGGGCAGTCATACCGTCAACGACGTCGCGATCCTGCACGACTGGAACGCCTGGTGGGCCGGTGCCCAGGACGGCCGGCTCTCCGGCCAGGTCGACCACGCGGACGTGCTCACGTCCTGGCACCGCGCCCTCTGGGAGGCCCACCTCACCGCCGACTTCGCCCACCCCGACCACGACCTCACCCCCTACAAGGTGGTCGTCGTCCCCCAGCTCTACCTCCTCACCGACACCGCGATCGACAAGCTCCTCGCCTACGTCCGCCAGGGCGGCACCCTCGTCTCCGGCTTCCTCACCGGCATCGCCGACGAGGACGACCGGATACGCCCCGGCGGCATGGACGCCCGGCTGCGCGCACTGTTCGGCATCCGCACCCTGCACGAGTGGTGGCCGCTGGACGCGGGCGAGCACACCGAGTGCGAGAGCGCACCGGGCGGTTTCCGGGGCACGCTGTGGTCCGAGGAGATCGAGGCGACCGAGGACGCCGTCACGGAGGCCGCCTACAAGGGCGGTGAGCTCGACGGGATGCCCGCGATCCTCCGCAGGGGCCGCGCCTGGTACCTCTCCACGCTCCCCGAACCGCACGCCCTGCGTGAGCTGCTCGCCCGGATCGCCCACGACGCGGGAGTGCGCCCCGCCCTCGCCGGACTCCCCGACCAGGTCGAGGCGGTCCACCGCGGTGACCTGCTGTTCCTCCTCAACCACAGCCGTGAGGCGGTCACCGTCGAGGTGCCCGGCCCGCACCGGGACCTGCTGACGGGCCAGACCGGCACCGACCGGCTGACGCTGGGCCGCTACGGAGTGGCGGTACTCGAACGATGAACGACGGACCCGCCCACGGCACCTGGGAACCCGCACCGGCGGCGCGCTGGGAGGACGGCTACCTGAGCGGCAACGGCTGCCACGGCGCCCTGCTCTTCGGTGACCCCCGGGACGAGCGGGTCGTCGTCACCCACCACACCCTGGTCCGTCCCAACGGCGCCGAAACCGCGCGCCCGCCCCGGCTCGCCGCCCGGCTCCCCGCTCTCCAGGACCGGCTGCTCGCGGGAGAACCCGACGCCGCCGAGCGCTTCACCGACGGACGCCCCCTCCAGTGGGTGCAGCCCTTCCACCCGGCCTTCGAGATCCGGCTGCGCGGCACGGCCCCCGCGGAGGACACCCACCACCGGCCCCCCGCGGACACCCACCACCGATCCCCCGCGGAGGACACCCACCACCGACCCCTCGCCGAGGACACCCACCACCGCTCCGTCGACTTCGCCACCGGTGTCGTACGGGCGGAGTCCGAGGACCGTCTCAGCCGCGTCTTCGTCTCCCGCGCCGACGACGTCATCGTCCAGCAGGTCACGACCGCCACCCTGGACATCTCCCTCGACCACCGACTCCCCGGCGCACCTCACCACCTCGCCGTCGGCCAGAGCGCCGTCCTCACCGCCGAGGGCGCCCTGCTCACCCTGCGGGCCCGTTACCCCGGCAGCGACCGCGCCTACACCGGCGTCACCCTCGTCGCGGTCAAGGGTGGGCGCACCACCCTCACACCCCCCGGTCTGCGCATCACCGGCGCCGACTCCGTCCTGCTGCTGACCCGGGTCCTGCGGCACACCGGCGAGCCGGACGTCCTCGCCGAGGCCAGGGCCCTGGGAGAGCTGCTGCCCGAGGGACACGGAGACCCGTACGCCCACCTCCTCGCCCGCCACACCGAGCTGCACGGAACCGCCTACCGACGCGTGACCCTGGACCTCGGCGCGGACCCCGACGAACGGGCCCTCCCAGGCTCGGAGTTGCTCCGCAGGCCCCAGAGCCCGGCCCTGCTGGAACGCCTCTTCGCCGCCGGCCGCTACCACCTGCTCTCCTCCAGCGGCCTCAACCCGCCCCGCCTGACCGGCCTGTGGACCGGCGACTGGGACACCGCCTGGTCCGGGGCGTTCACCCACGACGCCAACGTCAACCTCCAGACGGCCTCGGCGGCCTGTGCCGCCCTCCCCGAAGTCACCGCAGCGATAGCAGCCTTGATCAACCGTCAGCTGCCGGACTGGCAGGACAACGCCCGCGAGATCTTCGGCGCTCGCGGTGCCGTCGCCCCCGCGCACTCCGACGGCGAGTCCGGGCTGACGTACCACTTCAACCGCGAGTACCCGCTGCACCTGTGGACGGCGGGAGCCGACTGGCTGCTCAAACCGCTCGTCGACCACGACGAGATCCACGGCGAACAGGACCCGCGCACCGCACACGCGCTCGCCGAAGTGGCCGCCTTCTACGAGGACTTCCTCCAGCGCACCGACGAGGACGGCCATCTCGTCGTCGTCCCCTCCTACTCACCCGAGAACCGTCCCGCGAACGCCGGATGGGGCGCGATCAACGCGGCCATGGACCTGTCGGCGGCCCGGCACGCCCTGCGCACGGCCGCCGCGTACCACCCCGGCAGGGCGGCGGACTGGCTCGCCCTCGCCGACCGGCTCCCGCCCCACCGGACCAACGCCGAGGGCGCCCTCGCCGAATGGGCCTGGCCCGGCCTCGACGACACCTACGACCACCGCCACCTCAGCCACCTCTACGGCGTCTGGCCGCTCGACGAGATCACCCCCTACGACACCCCCGACCTGGCCAAAGCAGCCCACCGCGCCCTCGAACTGCGCGGCGCCGAGAACGACTCGGCCCACGGCCACCTGCACCACGCCCTCGTCGCCGCCCGGCTGCGTGACGGCGAACGGGTCGCGCACGCCCTGGGCCAGGTGCTCGCCGGCGACTACTTCCACGACTCGCTGATGAGCGCGCACTACCCGCACCGGCACGTCTACAACGCGGACGCCGCCCACACCCTGCCCGCCGTCCTGATCGAGATGCTCGTGCAGTCCACCCCCGACCGCCTGGTGCTGCTGCCGGCGCTCCCCACGGGCTGCCCCCAAGGTGAGCTCCGCGGAATCCGCACCCGGTTCGGGGCGGAGCTCGACCTCACCTGGAACCCCACCGAAGTGACCGCGGTGCTGCGCCCCACGCGCACCCACCGGGTCGAACTGAGGACTTCCTCCGGCGCCGAACCGCTCGACCTCGTCGCCGGGGAAGACCACGTCGTCCGTCTGGAGGCGTGGTGACTCCCCCCGCATTTCCCCCCACCCATGGAAGGGACACCATGGCAAAGAGCACCCTGACCAAGATCACCACAACGGTGCTGGCCCCGGCGATGGCCGTCGGCGCCCTCGTCGGCCTCGCCTCCGCCCCCGCGTCCGCCGCCGTCTGGAACAGCTGCGACCAGTGGGGCAGCACCAGCCTCAACGGCTACACCCTCTACAACAACATCTGGGGCTCCGGCGCGGGCAGCCAGTGCATCTGGGCCAACTCCGGCACCAACTGGGGCGTCTGGGCGAACCACCCCAACACCGGCGGCATCAAGTCCTACCCGGACTCCAAGAAGGTGATCAACAAGTCGATCGACTCGCTCGGCTCGCTCACCAGCAACTACAACGTCTCGGTCCCGTCGTCCGGCGCGTACAACACGTCGTACGACATCTGGGACACCGCCCACCGCTACGAGATCATGCTCTGGGTCAACAAGACCGGACCGGTCGGCCCGCTCGGCACCTCGCAGGGCAGCGTGTCGCTCGGCGGCCACAGCTGGACCGTCTACAAGGGCACCAACGGGTCCAACCAGGTCTTCTCCTTCATCCGCACCTCCAACTCCAGCTCCGGCACGGTCGACATCCTGCCGATCCTGAAGTGGATCAAGAACACCAAGGGCTGGTTCGGCAACGAGACCATCGGTGACCTCCAGTTCGGCTTCGAGATCACCAGCTCCTCCGGCGGCCTGAACTTCACGGCCAACAACCTGACCGTGAGCAGCAGTTGACCTGATCTTGGGAATACGTCGGGTTGGATGGGCACATGCGTACCACCACCCACCTCCGACGTGCCCTGATCACCGTGACCGCGACCGCGGCCGTCGTCCTGACTGCGACGGGTTCCGCGGTCGCGGTTCCGGTCTCCGGCACCGCCACGGCCCCCCACGCCGCCGCCCTCTCCCTGTCCCCCCTGCACCCGGTCGTCGAGCTGGCCGCCGAGCGCCTGGCCACCGCCGACCTCGTCGCCGCCGCCAAGTGGGGCACCGACAGCCCCATCGACGACCCGGCCCGCGAACAGCAGGTCCTCGACAACGTGGCCGCCCAGGCCCAGCAGCTCGGCGCCGACCCGGACGAGATCCGGACGATCTTCCGCGACCAGATCGAGGCCAACAAAGTGGTCCAGCGCGGCCTGTTCCAGCGCTGGACCGACCACCCCGACGAGGCCCCGACCACGAAGCCGGACCTGACCGTCGTACGCCAGCAGATCAACCAGATCACCAGCGCACTGGTCCAGGCCCTGGCCGACACCTCCGGCAACCGCGGCACCTTCGTCTGCGGCCCCGAACTGGCCCTGGCGACTGTCCAGGTCCACTACGAGAACCACCTGGACGCATTGCACACCCGGGCCCTGCACAGGGCTCTGCCATCAATCTGCCGGGACTGAAAGAGCTTTCAGGGGCGCGGGGAACTGCGCGACCAGCCACGACGAGCGTTGAGCCGACAACGGACCTACTGGACCACTTCCTGAATCGGCACCCGCGCCCCATCCCGCAGAAACAACGGAATCCGGTCCAACGGCGCATCGACAGTCACCGTGGTCCCACCCTCATACGTCACTCCGGTCCACGCATCCGTCCAAGACGAACCCGCCGGAAGATAAGCGGTACGGTCCCTCGCGCCGGCGGAAAGCACCGGCGCCACCAGCACATCCGCCCCGAACAGATACGCGTCGTCGACCCCCCACGCCGCCGGGTCCTCCGGGAACTCCAGGAACAGCGGCCGCATCGGCGGCAGCCCCTCCTCGTGCGCCTCGCGCATCACCCGGAGCACGTACGGCCGCAACCGCTCCCGCAGCTGCAGGTACTTCTCCAGGATCGCGCCGGCCTCCTCCCCGTACGACCACACCTCGTTCGGCCCGCCCGTCATGTCCGGCCCCAGCGGCATCCCCGGGTCACGGAACCCGTGCAGCCGCATCAACGGCGACAGCGCGCCGAACTGGAACCAGCGGACCATGACCTCGCGGTACGCCGGGTCGTCCGGGTCGCCGCCGTGGAAGCCGCCGATGTCCGTGTTCCACCAGGGAATCCCGGACATCGCGGTGTTGAGCCCGGCCGCGATCTGCCTCCGCAGGGTGGCGAAGTCGGTGCCGATGTCACCGGACCACAGGGCGGCGCCGTAGCGCTGACTGCCCGCCCAGGCCGAGCGGTTGAGGGTGATGACCTCCTCGCCGGCCGCCGTCAGGCCCTCGTGGAAGGTGCGGGAGTTCTCCGCCGGGTAGCTGTTGCCGACCTCCAGGCCGGGGCCCGCCCAGTAGCGCAGGTTCTCCTGGAAGCCGGGCTTCAGTTCCGGCTCGCACGCGTCCAGCCAGAACGCCGTGATCCCGTACGGCTCCAGGTAGTTCTCCTTCACCCGCGACCACACGAACTCCCGGGCCTCCGGGTTCGTGGCGTCGTAGAAGGCGACCTGGACGGTGGAGGCGACCTCCTTGTCCGGCCAGTCGGCGTGGGCCATCGGGCCGTACTGGGTGCCGATGAAGTAGCCGCGCTGCTCCATCACGGGGTGGTTCTCGCTCAGCGGTGACACCGACGGCCACACGCTCACCACCAACTTGACGCCCAGCTCGTCCAGTTCACGGACCATCGCCGCCGGGTCGGGCCACTCGGCCGGGTCGAACTTCCACTCGCCGAGGTGCGTCCAGTGGAAGAAGTCGCAGACGATCGCCGTGAGGGGCAGCCCGCGCCGCTTGTACTCCCGTGCCACGGCGAGGAGTTCGTCCTGGGTGCGGTAGCGCAGCTTGCACTGCCAGAACCCGGCCGCCCACTCCGGCAGCATCGGCGTACGGCCCGTCACCGCGCTGTAGCGGCGCTGGCCGTCCGCCGGGTCGCCCGCGGTGATCCAGTAGTCGATCTGACGGGCCGAGTCGGCCACCCAGCGCGTGCCGTTGTGCGCGAGCTCCACGCGGCCGATCGCCGGGTTGTTCCACAGCAGGGTGTAGCCGCGGCTGGAGGCCAGGACCGGGACGGCGACCTCGGCGTTGCGCTGGACCAGGTCCACCACCAGGCCCTTCTGGTCCAGCCTGCCGTGCTGGTGCTGGCCGAGCCCGTACAGCTTCTCGTCGTCGTAGGCGGCGAAACGCTGCTCCAGCCGGTGGTGGCCGTTGCCGACCGCGGTGTAGAGCCGCGAGCCCGGCCACCAGAAGTGGGCGCGGGCCTCCGCGAGCAGCTCGGCGGAGTCCTCGGTGCGCAGGAAGCGGAGCTGCCCCTCGGCGTCGACGTGGACGGTCAGCCGGCCCACGGTCAACCAGGCTTCCCCGTCACCGGTCTTGACCGTGCTCTCGGTGGCCGGCGGCTCGTCGAGCAGGGCGCCCGGCAGCCCCTCCAGGACCGGCCCGCCGAGCCGGGCCCGCACCCGGACCGCGTCCGGGCCCCAGGGCTCGATGCGCACGGTCTCCTGGCGCCCGCTCCACTCCAGCGCGCCGTCCCGCTCCCGGAACGTGCCGACGGTGGGGGAGGACTGCGCGAGGCTGACCTTGGGCTGTACTGCGGCAGGCTGGTTCACGAGGGGGGCTCCTGAAGGAGTGCAGACGGCGAGTGCGGGCAGGGCCGTGCCGCGCAGGCACGTGAGACGCGACGCGTGAAGTGAGGGGTCGTGCGTGAGGTGACGGGGTGCTTGAGACGCGGTGCGGGCCGGTCAGGACGCCGAAGGCGCCGGCCCCGTGCTCGACCGGACCGTCAACTCGGGTTCGAGCAGGACGACTTCGTCCTCACCGCGGCCCTCCAGCTTCGCGGCGAGTCGTTCCACGGCGTGCCGGCCCATCTCCTGGGCGGGGATGGAGACCGAGGTCAGCCGCACCGAGGCCTGGAGGGCGACCTGTTCGGGGCAGATCGCGACCACCGAGACGTCCTCGGGGACGGCCCGGCCCTGCTGCCGCAGCAGCGCGAGCAGCGGCTCCACCGCCTGTTCGTTCTGCACGACGAACCCGGTGGTGGACGGGCGCTCGTCGAGGATGCGGGCGACGGTCACGGCCATCGCGTCGTACCCGCCGTCGCACGGCCGGTGCAGCAGTCGTACGCCCAACTCCAGGGCGCGGGACCGCAGTCCGTCGAGCGTGCGCTCGGCGAAACCGGTGTGCCGCTCGTAGACCGCGGGGGCCTCGCCGATGACAGCGATGTCGCGGTGACCGAGCTTCGCGAGGTGCTCCACGCACAGCGCGCCGGTGGCCCGGAAGTCGAGGTCGACGCAGGTCAGGCCCGAGGTGTCGGCGGGGAGGCCGATGAGCACGGACGGCTGGTCGGTGCCGCGCAGCAGCGGCAGCCGCTCGTCGTCGAGCTCGACGTCCATCAGGATCATCGCGTCGGCCAGACCGCTGCCGGTCACCCGGCGCACCGCGTCCGGACCCTCCTCACCGGTCAGCAGGAGCACGTCGTAGCCGTGCGTACGGGCCGTGGTGGCCACCGCGATGGCGATCTCCATCATCACCGGCACGTACATGTCGGTGCGGAGCGGGACCATCAGCGCGATGATGTTCGACCTGCTGCTGGCGAGCGCGCGGGCGCCCGCGTTCGGGTGGTAGCCGAGTTCCCGGATGCTCTGCTCGACCCGGTGCCGGGTGGTCGTGGAGATGGACCGCTTGCCACTGAGGACATAGCTCACCGTGCTGGCCGAGACTCCGGCGTGCTGGGCGACCTCGGCGAGGGTGACCATCCAGCTCTCCAAGCTTTGTGAAGCGCTTCGACAGTGCGCAGTGCGAACAGGTGAGGGTGGGGGTGGTTCGACAGTAGCTCCCCCGCGAGTGGGTGTCCATAGGCTGTCGAAGCGCTTCGACAGAGAGTCCTGCGCGGGACCAGGCCTCCTGCCTACCACGACAGGAACACCGAACACGAGTACGTAGCCGGTGCCGGGCCCTCCGGCGCACCGACCGCTCGACACCGCGTCGCGTTCCGTCGACATCGGCCGAACGGCCGCGCGCGGGGTGGTGACCTCGCCCGGGATCAGGTACATACGATCGAGTAGCACCGGTCAGTAACGCATCGGCACCAAGATCCCGATTCGCGACGAGGTGAGCCCCAATGTCCGCACCGTCCACCAAGCCCGTCGTCACCGAACGCGAGGCCCGCGAGGTGGCGGAGGCCGCCAGGGAGCAGGACTGGCGCAAGCCCAGCTTCGCCAAGGAACTGTTCCTCGGCCGATTCCGGCTCGACCTCATCCACCCGCACCCCGTGCCCCCCGCCGAGGACGCCCGGCGCGGCGAGGCCTTCCTCGCCCAGCTCCGCGACTTCTGCGAGACGAAGGTCGACGGCGCCCTCATCGAACGCGAGGCCCGCATCCCCGACGACATCGTCAACGGGCTCAAGGAGCTCGGCGCCTTCGGCATGAAGATCGACCCCAAGTACGGCGGCCTCGGCCTCACCCAGGTGTACTACAACAAGGCCCTCGCCCTCGTGGGCTCCGCCAGCCCCGCCATCGGCGTGCTGCTCTCCGCCCACCAGTCGATCGGCGTACCGCAGCCGCTCAAGCTGTTCGGCACCCAGGAGCAGAAGGAGAAGTTCCTGCCCCGGTGCGCCCGCACCGACATCAGCGCCTTCCTCCTCACCGAGCCGGACGTCGGCTCGGACCCCGCCCGGCTGGCCACCACCGCACTGCCCGACGGCGACGACTACATCCTCGACGGAGTGAAACTCTGGACCACCAACGGCGTGGTCGCCGACCTCCTCGTCGTCATGGCCCGGGTCCCGAAGAGCGAGGGCCACAAGGGCGGCATCACCGCCTTCGTCGTCGAGACCGACTCACCCGGCGTCACCGTCGAGAACCGCAACGCCTTCATGGGCCTCCGGGGCATCGAGAACGGCGTCACCCGATTCCACCAGGTCCGGGTCCCGGCCGCGAACCGCGTCGGCCCCGAGGGCGCCGGCCTGAAGATCGCGCTCACCACCCTCAACACCGGCCGCCTCTCCCTGCCCGCCTCCTGCGTGGCCGCCGGCAAGTGGAGCCTGAAGATCGCCCGCGAATGGTCCGCGGCCCGCGAGCAGTGGGGCAAGCCCATCGCCCACCACGAGGCCGTCGGCTCCAAGATCTCCTTCATCGCGGCGACCACCTTCGCCCTGGAGGCCGTCCTCGACCTCTCCTCCCAGATGGCCGACGAGAACCGCAACGACATCCGCATCGAGGGTGCCCTCGCCAAGCTCTACGCCTCCGAGATGGCCTGGCTCGTCGCCGACGAACTCGTCCAGATCCGCGGCGGCCGCGGCTTCGAGACCGCCGAGTCCCTGCGCGCCCGCGGCGAGAAGGCCGTCCCCGCCGAACAGGTCCTCCGCGACCTGCGCATCAACCGCATCTTCGAGGGCTCCACCGAGATCATGCACCTGCTCATCGCCCGCGAGGCCGTCGACGCCCACCTCTCCGTGGCGGGCGACCTGATCGACCCGGACAAGTCCCTGTCCGACAAGGCGAAGGCAGGCGCGAACGCCGGCGTCTTCTACGCCAAGTGGCTCCCCAAACTGGTCGCCGGGCCCGGACAACTCCCCACCTCCTACGCCGAGTTCAAACGCGAGGTCGACCTCTCGACGCATCTCCGCTACGTCGAACGCACCTCCCGCAAGCTCGCCCGCTCCACCTTCTACGCGATGTCCCGCTGGCAGGGCCGCATGGAGACCAAGCAGGGCTTCCTCGGCCGGATCGTCGACATCGGCGCGGAGCTGTTCGCCATGTCCGCGGCCTGCGTCCGAGCCGAACTGCTGCGCAGCACCGAGTCCCACGGCCGCGAGGCCTACCAGCTCGCCGACGCCTTCTGCCACCAGTCCCGGCTGCGCGTCGAGGAACTCTTCGGCCGCCTCTGGAACAACACCGACGACCAGGACCGCAAGGTCGTCAAGGGCGTCATGTCCGGCACCTACGCCTGGTTGGAGGACGGCATCGTCGACCCCTCCGGCGAAGGCGCCTGGATCGCCGACGCCACCCCCGGCCCCTCCGAGAAGGAGAACGTCCACCGCCCGATCCGGTGACCCCGCGAGGACAGCGCACCCCCTGAGGGGACGCGCTGTCCTCCTACGCCGTCCTTACGGCCACAATGGAACGATGAGCGACAGTCCAGCCCCCCTCGCCGACCCGCACCTGGTCTACGACCCCCTCGCGGGCGACGGCCCCAAGGACGTGGTGATCCTCGGCTCCACCGGATCGATCGGCACCCAGGCCATCGACCTCGTGCTGCGCAACCCCGACCGGTTCCGGGTCACCGGGCTCTCCGCCAACGGCGGCCGGGTCGCGCTCCTCGCCGAGCAGGCACACCGGCTCGGGGTACGGACCGTCGCGGTCGCCCGCGAGGACGTCGTACCGCAACTCCGGGAGGCGCTCACCGGTCTCTACGGCCCGGGCCGACCGCTCCCCGACATACTCGCCGGACCCGACGCGGCCACCCACCTCGCCGCCTCCGACTGCCACACCGTCCTCAACGGCATCACCGGATCCATCGGCCTCGCCCCCACCCTCGCCGCCCTGGAGGCGGGCCGCACCCTCGCGCTCGCCAACAAGGAGTCCCTCATCGTGGGCGGCCCGCTGGTCAAGGCGCTCGCCAAGCCCGGCCAGATCATCCCGGTCGACTCCGAGCACGCGGCCCTCTTCCAGTCCCTGGCCTCCGGGACCCGGGCCGACGTCCGCAAGCTGGTCGTCACCGCGTCCGGCGGCCCCTTCCGCGGCCGTACCAAAGCAGACCTCGCCCAGGTGACCGTCGAGGACGCCCTCGCCCACCCCACGTGGGCCATGGGCCCGGTCATCACGATCAACTCCGCGACCCTCGTCAACAAGGGTCTCGAAGTCATCGAGGCACACCTCCTCTACGACATTCCCTTCGACCGCATTGAGGTGGTCGTGCATCCCCAGTCGTATGTCCACTCGATGGTTGAGTTCACCGACGGATCCACGATCGCCCAGGCGACGCCCCCCGACATGCGGGGGCCGATCGCCATCGGTCTCGGCTGGCCCGAGCGCGTCCCCGACGCGGCTCCCGCCTTCGACTGGAGCAAGGCGTCGACCTGGGAGTTCTTCCCGCTCGACAACGAGGCGTTCCCCTCGGTGAACCTCGCGCGACACGTGGGTGAGCTCGCGGGCACGGCCCCGGCGGTGTTCAATGCCGCCAACGAGGAGTGCGTCGAGGCCTTCCGGGCCGGCGCACTGCCGTTCAACGGGATCATGGAGACCGTGACCCGGGTGGTGGACGAGCACGGCACCCCAAGCCGGGGAACCTCGCTCACCGTCGCGGACGTCCTCGAAGCGGAGACCTGGGCGCGGACCCGGGCCCGGGAACTGACGGCACAGACGGCGGAGGCCCGTGCATGACGACCCTGATGTTCATCCTCGGCATAGGGCTCTTCGCCCTCGGCCTCCTGGTCTCGATCGCGTGGCACGAACTGGGTCACCTGTCCTTCGCCAAACTGTTCGGCATCCGCGTGCCGCAGTACATGGTCGGCTTCGGCCCCACCGTCTGGTCCCGCAAGAAGGGCGAGACGGAGTACGGCATCAAGGCCGTCCCCTTCGGCGGCTACATCCGCATGATCGGCATGTTCCCGCCCGGCGACGACGGCCGGATAAGCGCCCGCTCGACCTCCCCCTGGCGCGGCATGATCGAGGACGCCCGCTCGGCCGCCTTCGAGGAACTCCAGCCCGGCGACGAGAAACGCCTCTTCTACACCCGTAAGCCCTGGAAACGCGTCATCGTGATGTTCGCGGGCCCCTTCGCGAACCTGATCCTCGCCGTCGCCCTGTTCCTCACCGTCCTCATGGGCTTCGGCATCTCCCAGCAGACCAACACGGTCAGCTCGGTCTCCAAGTGCGTGATCGCCCAGAGCCAGAACCGCGAGACCTGCAAGGCCTCCGACCCCGCCTCCCCGGCGGCGGCCGCCGGCCTCAAGGCGGGCGACAAGATCATCGCGTTCAACGGCGTCCGCACCGACGACTGGAACAAGCTCTCCGACCTCATCCGCGCCAACCCCGACAAGACGGTCCCGATCGTCGTCGAGCGCGACGGCAAGGACCTCACCCTCACCGCGAAGATCGCCTCCAACCAGGTCGCCAAGAAGGACTCCAGCGGCCAGTACGTCCAGGGCGAGTACGTCACCGCGGGCTTCCTCGGCTTCAGCGCCGCCACCGGCATCGTCAAGCAGGACTTCGGCGATTCCGTGGTGTGGATGGGCGACCGCGTCGGCGAGGCCGTCGACTCCCTGGCCGCCCTCCCCGGCAAGATCCCGGCCCTGTGGAACGCGGCCTTCGACGACGCCCCGCGCGAGCCGGACTCCCCGATGGGCGTGGTCGGAGCGGCGCGGGTCGGCGGCGAGATCTTCACCCTGGACATCCCGCCCACCCAGCAACTCGCCATGGCGCTGATGCTGGTGGCGGGCTTCAACCTCTCCCTGTTCCTCTTCAACATGCTCCCGCTGCTCCCCCTGGACGGCGGCCACATCGCGGGCGCCCTCTGGGAGTCCCTGCGCCGCAACCTGGCGAAGCTGTTGAAGCGCCCGGACCCGGGCCCGTTCGACGTGGCGAAGCTGATGCCGGTGGCTTATGTGGTGGCGGGGATCTTCATCTGCTTCACGGTCCTCGTCCTGATCGCGGACGTCGTCAACCCGGTCCGCATCTCGTAGCCGTACGGCGTTCAAGGCGGCCCGGCACGCTCTGTGCCGGGCCGCCTTCCATTGAGTGGGTTTGGCGGGCGGGATGTGCTCCCGGCCGGGTCGGTGCCGTAATCTCGAAGCCTGGAGCCCGCCGCTGACGGGACCTGGACCTTGATCCACGACTTGGGGTTGCACAGCAGATGACTGCGATTTCTCTCGGCATGCCGTCCGTTCCGACCAGGGTTGCCGAGCGCCGCAAGAGCCGGCAGATCCAGGTCGGGTCTGTGGCGGTCGGCGGTGACGCCCCCGTCTCCGTGCAGTCGATGACCACGACGCGTACGTCGGACATCGGCGCCACGCTCCAGCAGATCGCCGAGCTGACGGCGTCCGGCTGCCAGATCGTGCGGGTGGCCTGCCCCACGCAGGACGACGCGGACGCGCTGGCGACCATCGCGCGCAAGTCGCAGATCCCGGTGATCGCGGACATCCACTTCCAGCCGAAGTACGTGTTCGCGGCGATCGAGGCCGGCTGCGCGGCCGTCCGCGTCAACCCCGGCAACATCAAGCAGTTCGACGACAAGGTCAAGGAGATCGCGAAGGCCGCGCGCGACCACGGCACCCCGATCCGGATCGGCGTGAACGCGGGCTCCCTGGACCGCCGTCTGCTCCAGAAGTACGGCAAGGCGACCCCGGAGGCGCTCGTGGAGAGCGCGCTGTGGGAGGCCTCCCTCTTCGAGGAGCACGACTTCCGGGACATCAAGATCTCCGTCAAGCACAACGACCCGGTCGTCATGATCGAGGCGTACAAGCAGCTCGCCGCCCAGTGCGACTACCCGCTGCACCTCGGTGTCACGGAGGCCGGCCCGGCGTTCCAGGGCACGATCAAGTCGGCCGTGGCCTTCGGCGCCCTCCTCTCCCAGGGCATCGGCGACACGATCCGCGTGTCCCTCTCGGCCCCGCCGGTCGAGGAGGTCAAGGTCGGCAACCAGATCCTGGAGTCCCTGAACCTCAAGCAGCGCGGCCTGGAGATCGTCTCCTGCCCCTCCTGCGGGCGCGCCCAGGTCGACGTCTACAAGCTGGCCGAGGAGGTCACGGCAGGCCTGACCGGCATGGAGGTCCCCCTCCGCGTCGCCGTCATGGGCTGTGTCGTCAACGGCCCCGGCGAGGCCCGTGAGGCCGACCTCGGTGTCGCCTCCGGCAACGGCAAGGGGCAGATCTTCGTCAAGGGCGAGGTCATCAAGACGGTCCCGGAGTCCAAGATCGTGGAGACCCTCATCGAGGAGGCGATGAAGATCGCCGAGCAGATGCAGGACGCGGGCGTGGAGTCGGGCGAGCCGTCGGTGTCGGTGGCGGGCTGACCCCGGTGGCTCACCGGTGCCGCATCCAGACGTTCGGCTCCCGGTAGAGGCCGAGGTCGGCGTCCCGGTCGACCCGCAGCACCGACAACCCGTCCGGGATGACGTAGTCGCCGGAGTCGGGGAGGGCGAGGCCCGTCCAGCCCTCCCACTCGGCCACGCTCCCGGTCATCGTCTGCGACTCGGGCGCGGCGGCGAGGATCTCGGCGCCGAGGCGTTCATGGGTACGGATCCACGGGTCGAGGGCGGTTCCGTCGGGCCGCCGCCACCGCAGGTACGACTCGATCGGCGTCAGCGGATAACGGGCCTTGGCGGTCGGCCGCACCGGGGCGACCACGCGTGGCAGCCTCGCCTGCTGCCCGGCGTCCCGCAGCGCGGTGAGCATACGACCGGCGAGCCCCCGCCCCTTGAGCGACGGGGTGACGAGCGCTCCGCAGATCACGAGGGTGTCGGGCCGGACACCCTGCTCATGCCCCTCGACGGCCCGCACGAGTGCGTCCGTGTACCCCGAGGGCAGCGAGTCGGCCCGACCGTCCCACCGCAGGGGCACGGCCCATCCGGCGGCGACGGGCACCTCCTCCGCGTCCAGCAGCATCAGATCCAGCTCGGGGAAGAACTCCCGCACCCGGCCTATGTACCCCTTCACCAGCCGGTCCGCTGTGATGAACTGCGGAAAGCCCTCGCTGAACAACTCCGCGACCTGCTCCGGGGGCCAGTTCCGCGTATCGGACCGTACGGCGTTGAAGATCATCCGCCTTTCCTATCAGAGGGCTGAGCCCCAAAGCGCCGGTCCAGCCACCCAGCCCGTCCGGCGTTTGAGGACGAGGCCCTTTCGGGGCCGAAGCGGGGGCCCGGGGGCGGCAGCCCCCGGAGACGGTCACCGGAACTCCCGTGGCCTCCAAAGCGACCGGCACCGAAACACGGGTCGGCACGGCTCAGCTTCCGCAGGTACAGTGCGGAGATCAGCTGACCCCACCGTGAGGCCCCGCCCGTGTTGACCCAGACGACCTCCCGGGTCCTCGAACCGAGCGACCTGGACGCCGCGCTCGCCGTCCTCGACCGTGAGCCGGTCGCGAACGCCTTCGTGACGTCGAGGGTTCAGGTGGCCGGCCTCGACCCCTGGCGGCTCGGCGGCGAGATGTGGGGCTGGTACGAGGACGGCATGCTGACGTCCCTCTGCTACGCCGGCGCCAACCTGGTGCCCATCTGCGCGACCCCGCGAGCCGTCCGCGCCTTCGCCGACCGGGCGAGACGGGCCGGCCGCCGCTGCTCCTCCATCGTCGGGCCCGCCGAACCCACCGCCCAGCTGTGGCGGTTGCTGGAACCCACCTGGGGTCCGGCCCGGGAGGTCCGCGCCCACCAGCCCCTCATGGTCACCGACCGCATGTCCACCGAGGTCGCCCCGGATCCGTACGTCCGTCGCATCCGCAAGGACGAGATGGAGACGATCATGCCGGCCTGCGTGGCGATGTTCACCGAGGAGGTCGGCGTCTCACCGCTGGCCGGCGACGGAGGGTTGCTCTACCAGGCCCGGGTCGCCGAACTGGTCGGCTCCGGCCGCTCCTTCGCCCGCCTCGACGAACACGGCAAGGTCGTCTTCAAGGCGGAGATCGGCGCGGCGACGGACCGGGCCTGTCAGATTCAGGGCGTCTGGGTGGCCCCCGAGTACCGGGGCAGGGGAGTGGCCGCCCCCGGCATGGCGGCGGTGCTGCGCTACGCCCTCGCGGACGTGGCCCCGGTGGTGAGTCTCTACGTGAACGACTTCAACACGCCCGCGAGAAGGACGTACACGCGCGTGGGGTTCCAGGAGGTAGGCGCGTTCATGAGCGTGCTGTTCTGACTCCGGCTGCCGTCCGGTCCGGCCCGGTCACCCGCGAGCAGCCCCGGCCGTGACGGGAGCCGACGGACTCGCCCAGAAGTCCCGCCCCTGACGCGAGCAGGCGGACCGGCATGCCCGGCCGGCAGCCCCGGCCCTGACGAGAGCCGGCGGACCGGCATGCCCGCCCGGCGGCCCCGCGCCTGACGAGAGCCGGCGGACCGGCATACCCGGCCGCGGGCGCCCCTGCCCGGAGGGGGCGCAGCGCTCCGGTCCGCCGCGGCCACCCGCCCGCCGACACCGCCGCCCCGCAGCCGCCCCGCCCCTCGCCCCCCACCCGAACACCCCCTGTACCCTGCCGACATGGACCTCGTCATCGGCCCCCTGGACCTGTCCGCCCACGTGGACGAGGCCCTCGCGGTGCAGGCCGTCGCCTTCGGTCTCGGTGCCGACGAGGTCGCGGTGCGGCGGCAGATCGTGCTGCGGCACATGACCTACCCCGGCGCGAGAGCGCTGGGCGCGACGGCCGGCGGGGCCCTCGTCGGGTTCGTGTACGGCATGCCCAACGACCGCACCCACTGGTGGTCCACCGTCGTGGAGCCCTACCTCCGCGCCCAGCACAACGACATCTGGCTCGACGACTCCTTCGTGATCACCGAGCTGCACGTCCACCCCCACCACCAGAACCGCGGCATCGGCCGGACCCTGATCACCACCATCACCGACGGCGCCACCCAGCCGCGCTCGATCCTCTCCGCGATCGACACCGACAGCCCGGCCCGCGGCCTGTACCACTCCCTCGGCTACCAGGACCTCGCCCGCCAGGTCCTCTTCCCGAGCGCCCCGAAGCCGTACGCCGTGATGGGCGCCCCTCTGCCGCTGCGCCGCCGCTGACGGATTTCCACCGGCACCGGCCCCCGGCTTAAACTCGCGCCGGGGATCCCCGTCGAGGGTGGCTCCGGCGCCTCGCGATCACCCGCACCGGATCCCGCGCGGCCCGCCCTCCCGGCGGACGACGGGAAGGTGCCAGGCATCCCCGGCCATCACCCTTTCCCGGCAGGAGTACGAGAACCATGGCGAACGCACCGGTCCAGCGCATGTCGCAGTTGATGGCGAAGACGCTGCGCGACGACCCGGCGGACGCCGAGGTCCTCAGCCACAAGCTGCTCGTGCGCGCCGGGTACGTGCGCCGCACCGCCGCCGGCATCTGGTCCTGGCTGCCGCTCGGCAAGAAGGTGCTGGCCAACGTCGAGCGGATCGTCCGCGAGGAGATGGACGCGATCGGCGCCCAGGAGGTCCTGCTCCCCGCCCTGCTGCCGAGGGAGCCCTACGACGCCACCGGTCGCTGGGACGAGTACGGCGCCGAACTGTTCCGGCTCCAGGACCGCAAGGGCGGCGACTACCTTCTCGGCCCGACCCACGAGGAGATCTTCACCCTGCTGGTGAAGGACCAGGCGTCCTCCTACAAGGACCTGCCGGTCATCCTCTACCAGATCCAGCACAAGTACCGCGACGAGGCCCGCCCCCGGGCCGGCATCCTGCGCGGCCGTGAGTTCCTGATGAAGGACTCCTACTCCTTCGACACCGAGGACGAGGGCCTGGCGCAGTCCTACGCCCTGCACCGCCAGGCCTACCAGAAGGTCTTCGAGCGCCTCGGCCTCGACTACCGCATCTGCGCGGCCACCGCCGGTGCGATGGGCGGCTCCAAGTCGGAGGAGTTCCTCGCCCCCGCCGAGGCCGGCGAGGACACCTTCGCGGACTGCCCGAACTGCGACTTCGCGGCCAACACCGAGGCGATCACCTACGAGCTGAAGCCGGTGGACGGAACCGCCGTCCCCGCCCTCGAGGAGATCCCCACCCCGGACACCCCGACCATCGAGACCCTCGCCGCCCACCTCGGCGTCGAGGCCTCCGCCACCCTCAAGAACCTCCTCGTGAAGGTCGACGGCGAGATCGTGGCCGTCGGCGTCCCCGGTGACCGCGAGGTCGACCTGGACAAGGTCGAGGCGCACTTCGCGCCCGCCGCCGTCGAGATGGTCACCGAGGCGGACTTCGCGGGCCGCCCCGACCTGGTCCGCGGCTACGTCGGACCGCAGGGCCTGGGGGAGAAGGTCAAGTACATCGCCGACCCGCGCGTGGCCCCCGGCACCGACTGGATCACCGGCGCCAACAAGGAGGGCACGCACGCCAAGCACGTCCTGGTCGGCCGTGACTTCGAGGTCGACGAGTACGTCGACGTCGTGGTCGTCCAGGAGGGCGACCCGTGCCCGAAGTGCGGCACCGGCCTCAAGCTGGACCGTGCCATCGAGATCGGCCACATCTTCCAGCTGGGCCGCAAGTACGCCGACGCCCTCAAGCTCGACGTCCTCGGCCAGAACGGCAAGCCGGTCCGCGTGACCATGGGCTCCTACGGCATCGGCGTCTCCCGCGCGGTCGCCGCCCTCGCCGAGCAGACCGCCGACGACAAGGGCCTGTGCTGGCCCGCCGAGGTCGCCCCGGCCGACGTGCACGTCGTCGCCGCCGGCAAGGCCCTCCAGATCGAACTGGCCCTCGACGTCTCCGAGAAGCTGCGCGCGGCGGGCCTCAGGGTCCTCGTCGACGACCGGGCCGGGGTGTCCCCGGGCGTGAAGTTCACCGACTCCGAGCTCATCGGCGTACCGCAGATCCTGGTCGCCGGCCGCCGTGCCGCCGAGGGCGTCCTGGAGCTCAAGGACCGCCGCACCGGCGAGCGCGAGGAGCTGACGGTGGACGAGGCGATCGCCCGCCTCAGCGCGTAGGGAGAACCGGTACAGGGTGAGGCGGCGTGCACCGACGCCGCCTCACAGCCACCCGGCGAACTCCAGCAACAGCTCCGCGTCCCGGGGCCGGCCCACCCGCAGCGCCCGCACCCCGGACTCCACGGCCCGGAACAGCGTCCACCCGCGCAGCCGCTCCTGGTCGACGTCCAGCGACTCCGCGAGCCGCTTCACCCGGCGGCGCGTGGTCGCGGCCCCGGACGGCGAGGCGATCAGGTCCTCCACCCGGTCCCGCACCAGCCGGGCCAGGTCGAACGCGCACTCGCCGACCACCGGATCCGGGCCCACCGCCAGCCAGGGGGCGCGGTCGCCCGCCAGCACCTTGCTCTGCCGGAACGTCCCGTGCAGCAACCGCACCTCGGGCGGCGCGGCCAGCAGCTCCTCGCGGGCCGCGAGCGCCGCGTCCACCAGCGCCGCCACCTCCGCCGGGGCGGACGCGCCCCGCATGGCCACGGCCTGCCGCCCGGTGCGCTCGGCCACCGTCTCGAAGACGGTGCCCTCGGGCGGCGCCACCCACAGCCGCCGCAGCGTCCCCGCCGCCTCCAGCCACGCCTTCGCCTCCGGCAGCGAGCGCACGGAGACCTCCGGATGCAGCCGCTCCAGCAACAGGACACCCTCCATCGGCGGGACACCGTCCGTCGCGGCCGACTCGATCAGCTGTACGGCCCCCAGCCCGCCCCAGTGCGCCAGGGCCGCCCGCTCGGCCTCCGGCCGGTACCGAGGCGGGGCCAGCTTCAGCGCCGCGGGGGTGCCGTCGGCCAGTCGCACCAGCACCACCAGGCTGCTGCGCCCGCCCGGCACCTGGACCCGCTCCACGGTCAACTCCCGCTCGGCGACGGCTCGTTCGGTCGCCTCGGGCAGCTCCTCCACCCAGGCGTCACCGTCCGGCGCGCTCTCGGCGAGCGCCCGTACCAGCCGCTGCGGCGGTTCGAAAGCCATGCGCGAGTCGTTCCCTTCCGATGCCGTGTCCCGCCCCGTGTGCGACTGCCGTGTCCCGCCGTTCCCGCCGTCTGCGACCGCTGTGTGCGACCGCCGTGTCACGCCGTGGGCGATGCCTTTCCCGCCCGCTCCGCGAGCCCAGGGAAGGCTACGCTGCCGCCTCGCCAGCGCACCGCCCGCACCGCGGCCTCCCGCAGCGCCTCGGCGGCCGTGCCACGCCGCTCGCCCTCGGTTGCCCGGACCACGTCCGCGTACACCCCGGCCACCCGGTCCTCCAGCAGGGCGGCGAACCGTACGGCCGCGGCCGCGTCCGGCACCGGGAAGGGCAGCGCGTACGCGGCCGACGCGGCCACCGGGGTGCCGCCCAGGTCCCCTATGGCGCGCGCCAGGCTGTCCCGGCGGGCCCGGTGGGAGTCGTAGGCGGCCACGGCCTCCGTGCGCCGGGCGGCGCCGATCCGGCCGCCGACGACGCCGTAGCCGTAGACCGCCGCGTGCTCGGCGGCCAGCGCCTCCTGAAGGGCCTCCAGCTCACGCTTCTCGCTCATCGGGAACCCTCCGTCAGCAGATAGGCGTGGGCCGCGCCGGCCGCCGCCACCGAGGCCAGCAGCCGGGCCAGCTCGCCCGGCACCTCCAGCAGCGCCTTGGCCCGCCGGTCGGCGAGCGCCCGCTCGACGGCGGCGAGCTGCGCGAGGGCGTCCTTCTCGGTCGCGGGCACGGTGGCCGACGGCGAGGCGGACGGCGACGGTGAGGCCCCGTCCGGGGTGCCGGAGGGGCTGACCGACGGGCTCGGGGAGGCCTTCGAAGCCGTCTCCCCGAACGCCTCCGCGTGCCGCACCGCCTCCGCGCGCAACGGCCCCACGCGCTCCGCGAGCGTCGGGAAGGCGGCCAGGACGGCGTCGTACCGCTCGACGATCCCCCGGCTGTCCCGCGCCGCACGCGCGCGTACCCGCTCCGCGACGGAGGGACTGCCGGAGGTCCCCTCCCCGCCGCTCCTGTCGCCGTCGGAGCACCCCGTCAGCAGGACGCCGCCGGCGACCGACGCGAGCAGGGATCTTCTGCGCGGCCCGGGGGGAACGCGCGGCGGAGGGGGGTACGACACGGCAGACGTCCTCGGGAAGCTCGTACGAACACACGGGCGGGAGGTCGGGCCCGCCGGCGATCACGGTACCCGCGCATCCGACCTCACCTGGACGGCAACACCCCCCGCGACCGGATACCCTTTGACCAGACACGCGACCTACCCACAACAGCACACGCGGCCGAGGAGTCACCCGGATGAGCACCACCCAGAGCGAGAGGCTGCGAGAGCTCCTGGAACCGCTCGTCACCTCCCAGGGCCTGGATCTCGAAGAGATCGCCGTGGACTCCGTCGGCCGGAAGCGCGTGCTGCGCGTCGTCGTGGACTCCGACACCGGTGCCGACCTGGACCAGATCGCCGATGTGAGCCGTGCGCTCTCGGCGAAGCTCGACGAGGACGACGCGATGGGCGCGGGGGAGTACACCCTCGAGGTCGGCACCCCGGGCGCCGAGCGGCTCCTCAAGGAGCACCGGCACTACGTGCGCGCCGTGGACCGGCTGGTGAAGTTCCAGCTGACCGACGGCGCCGAACTGGTCGCGCGGATCCTGACCGTCGACGACGAAGGCCTCGACCTCGAGGTCCCCGGCGTGAAGGGCCGCAAGGCCACCGCGCGCAGAATCGCCTTCTCCGACATCGACAGGGCACGCGTGCAGGTCGAGTTCAACCGCAAAGACAAGAACGAAGAGGAGGCGTAGCCGTGGACATCGACATGAGTGCCCTGCGGGGCTTGGTACGGGAGAAGGAGATCTCCTTCCCCCTGTTGGTCGAGGCGATCGAGTCGGCCCTCCTCATCGCCTACCACCGCACCGAGGGAAGCCGCCGTCACGCGCGCGTGGAGCTCAACCGGGAGACCGGCCATGTGACCGTGTGGGCGAAGGAGGACCCCGACGACCTCGAGGAGGGCCAGGAGGCCCGCGAGTTCGACGACACCCCCTCGGGCTTCGGCCGCATCGCCGCCACCACCGCCAAGCAGGTCATCCTCCAGCGGCTGCGCGACGCCGAGGACGACGCGACGCTCGGCGAGTACGCGGGACGTGAGGGCGACATCGTCATGGGCGTGGTCCAGCAGGGCCGCGACCCGAAGAACGTCCTCGTGGACATCGGCAAGCTGGAGGCCATCCTGCCGGTGCAGGAACAGGTCCCCGGCGAGACGTATCCGCACGGCATGCGGCTGCGGTCGTACGTCGTACGGGTGGCGCGGGGTGTGCGCGGCCCGTCCGTCACCCTCTCGCGCACGCACCCCAACCTGGTGAAGAAGCTCTTCGCACTGGAGGTGCCGGAGATCGCCGACGGCTCCGTCGAGATCGCCGCCATCGCACGTGAGGCCGGTCACCGCACCAAGATCGCCGTCCGGTCCACCCGTTCGGGTCTGAACGCCAAGGGCGCCTGCATCGGCCCCATGGGCGGCCGGGTGCGCAATGTCATGGGCGAGCTCAACGGTGAGAAGATCGACATCGTCGACTGGTCGGACGACCCGGCCGAGATGGTGGCGAACGCGCTGTCGCCGGCCCGGGTCTCCAAGGTCGAGGTCGTGGACATGGCCGCCCGCTCCGCGCGCGTGACCGTCCCGGACTACCAGCTCTCCCTCGCCATCGGCAAGGAAGGGCAGAACGCCCGGCTCGCCGCCCGGCTCACCGGCTGGCGGATCGACATCCGGCCGGACACCGAGCAGCCCGCCGACCAGGACCGCTAGGACCCCCGAACAGGACGGCGGACGGGCCGAGGAATAGATCCAAGCCGTACGCCGCTGAGATCACGACAACAACCGTTCGATCCCTGCCCCCAAGGGGTGAGGTCGTTACGGGGAGGTAGACTTAAGAGTGTCTGGCCGGACGCACGCCCGCGCATGCCCTGAACGCACCTGTGTGGGATGCAGGCAGCGAGCGGCCAAGACCGATCTGCTGCGCATCGTGGCGATCAAGGACGCATGCGTCCCCGATCATCGCGGTACGCTGCCCGGCCGGGGTGCGTACATCCACCCCGCCCTGGTCTGTCTCGACCAGGCGGTACGCCGCCGGGCGTTCACGCGGGCGCTGCGCGCCCCGGGAGCGCTCGACACAAACGCGTTGCGCCAGTACGTCGAGCAGACAGAGAGTTGCCGGCAGGCAACACCGTAAGGAAGGTCGTGCGGAACCCCCGTGCGGCCCTGGTACCCCGCGAGTTGGAAGTAGGTCGAGATTGCGATGAGCACTCGATGAGCACGCGATGAGTACGCCCATGAAGTAGCGACGGTCCGGACGCACCCGGACCTAAAAGGAGCGAAGTGGCTAAGGTCCGGGTATACGAACTCGCCAAGGAGTTCGGGGTTGAGAGCAAGGTCGTCATGGCCAAGCTCCAGGAACTCGGTGAATTCGTCCGTTCGGCGTCTTCGACCATCGAAGCGCCCGTCGTCCGTAAGTTGACGGACGCCCTCCAGCAGGGCAACGGAGGCGGCAAGCCCGCCCCCGCACGCAAGGCCGCCCCGGCCCGTCCGGCGGCCCCCTCTCCCGCGCAGGCAGCCCGTCCGGCCGCCCCGCGCCCGCCGGCCCCCAAGCCGGCCGCCGCCGAGCGGCCCGCGGCTCCCGCCGCGCCGGTCACTCCCGGCCCCCGTCCCACCCCGGGCCCGAAGCCCGCGCCGCGCCCCGCGCCGGCGTCCCCGGCTCCGACCACGCCCGAGTTCACGGCACCCCCGTCGGCCCCCGCCGCTCCGGCCTCCCAGGGCCAGGGTGCGCAGGGCCAGGGCTCCGGCCCGCGTCCGGGCGCCCCGCGTCCGGCCGGCCAGCAGGCCCCGCGTCCCGGCGCCCCGCGTCCGGCCGGTGCCCCCGGTCAGGGCGGCCAGGGCCGCGGTGACCGCACCGACCGTCCCGGCGCCCCGCGTCCGGGTGGCCAGGGTGCTCGTCCCGGTGCCCGTCCGGCCGGTCCCCGTCCGGGCAACAACCCCTTCACCTCTGGTGGCTCCACCGGCATGGCGCGCCCGCAGGCGCCCCGTCCGGGCGGTGCCCCGCGTCCCGGTGGCCCGGGTGGCCCCGGTGGCGCTCCCGGCGGCGCCCCGCGTCCGCAGGGTCAGGGCCAGGGCGGTCCCCGTCCCCAGGGCGCGGCGGGCGGTCCCCGTCCGCAGGCTCCGGGCGGCGCCCGTCCCAGCCCGGGCGGCATGCCCCGTCCGCAGGGCGGTCCCCGTCCCGGCGGCGGCCCCGGCGGCCCGCGTCCCAACCCCGGCATGATGCCGCAGCGTCCGGCTGCCGGCCCGCGTCCCGGCGGCGGTGGCCCCGGTGGCCGCGGTCCCGGCGCAGGCGGTCGTCCCGGTGGCGGCGGCGGTCGCCCGGGTGGTGGCGGCGGCTTCGCCGGTCGTCCCGGTGGCGGCGGTGGCGGCTTCGCCGGTCGTCCCGGTGGTCCCGGTGGCGGTGGCGGCGGCTTCGCCGGTCGTCCGGGTGGTCCCGGCGCCGGTGGCGGCGGTCGTCCCGGCTTCGGTGGTCGTCCCGGCGGTCCCGGTGGCCGTGGTGGCACGCAGGGCGCCTTCGGTCGTCCCGGCGGTCCCGCGCGTCGCGGTCGCAAGTCGAAGCGGCAGAGGCGCCAGGAGTACGAGGCCATGCAGGCCCCGTCGGTCGGCGGCGTGATGCTGCCTCGCGGCAACGGCGAGACCATTCGCCTGTCGCGCGGTGCCTCCCTCACCGACTTCGCGGAGAAGATCAACGCCAACCCGGCGTCGCTCGTCGCGGTCATGATGAACCTCGGCGAGATGGTCACGGCCACGCAGTCCGTCTCCGACGAGACGCTCCAGCTCCTCGCGGGCGAGATGAACTACGAGGTTCAGATCGTCAGCCCGGAGGAGGAGGACCGCGAGCTGCTCGAGTCCTTCGACATCGAGTTCGGCGAGGACGAGGGCGACGACGAGGACCTGGTGGTCCGTCCGCCGGTCGTGACCGTCATGGGTCACGTCGACCACGGTAAGACCCGACTCCTCGACGCCATCCGCAAGACGAACGTCATCGCGGGCGAGGCCGGCGGCATCACCCAGCACATCGGTGCCTACCAGGTCTCGACCCAGGTCAACGACGAGGACCGCGCGATCACCTTCATCGACACCCCGGGTCACGAGGCGTTCACCGCCATGCGTGCCCGTGGTGCCCGGTCGACGGACATCGCGATCCTGGTCGTCGCGGCCAACGACGGCGTCATGCCGCAGACGGTCGAGGCGCTCAACCACGCCAAGGCGGCCGACGTCCCGATCGTCGTCGCGGTCAACAAGATCGACGTCGAGGGTGCCGACCCGACCAAGGTGCGCGGTCAGCTGACCGAGTACGGCCTGGTGGCCGAGGAGTACGGCGGCGACACCATGTTCGTCGACATCTCCGCCAAGCAGGGTCTGCACATCGACTCCCTGCTGGAGGCCGTGGTCCTCACCGCGGACGCCTCGCTCGACCTGCGGGCCAACCCGAACCAGGACGCGCAGGGCATCTCCATCGAGTCCCGTCTCGACCGCGGCCGCGGTGCCGTGGCGACGGTCCTCGTGCAGCGAGGCACCCTGCGGGTCGGCGACACGATGGTCGTGGGCGACGCCTACGGTCGTGTGCGCGCCATGCTCGACGACAACGGCAACAACGTCGCCGAGGCGGGTCCGTCCACGCCGGTCCAGGTGCTGGGTCTGACCAACGTCCCGGGCGCCGGCGACAACTTCCTGGTGGTCGACGAGGACCGTACGGCCCGTCAGATCGCCGAGAAGCGTGCCGCCCGCGAGCGCAACGCGGCCTTCGCCAAGCGCACGCGCCGTGTCTCGCTCGAGGACCTGGACAAGGTGCTCAAGGCCGGCGAGGTCCAGCAGCTCAACCTCATCATCAAGGGTGACGCTTCTGGTTCCGTCGAGGCCCTCGAGTCCTCCCTGCTCCAGCTGGACGTCGGCGAAGAGGTCGACATCCGCGTCCTGCACCGCGGTGTCGGTGCGGTCACGGAGTCGGACATCGACCTGGCGATGGGCTCGGACGCCATCGTGATCGGCTTCAACGTGCGCGCCGCCGGGCGGGCACAGCAGATGGCCGAGCGCGAAGGCGTGGACGTCCGCTACTACTCGGTCATCTACCAGGCGATCGAGGAGATCGAGGCGGCCCTCAAGGGCATGCTCAAGCCGGAGTACGAAGAGGTCGAGCTCGGTACGGCGGAGATCCGCGAGGTCTTCCGCTCGTCCAAGCTGGGCAACATCGCGGGTGTTCTCATCCGCTCCGGCGAGGTCAAGCGCAACACCAAGGCCCGACTGCTGCGCGATGGCAAGGTCATCGCGGAGAACCTCAACATCGAGGGCCTGCGCCGCTTCAAGGACGACGTCACCGAGATCCGCGAAGGCTTCGAGGGCGGTATCAACCTCGGAAACTTCAACGACATCAAGGTCGACGACGTCATCGCGACGTACGAGATGCGCGAGAAGCCGCGAGGCTGACCGTCACAGCACGCGATCGGGGCCGATCGGCGGAGCCGTTCCCTCTGGGAATTTCCGTCGATCGGCCCCGGCCGTTGCGTGTACGGTTCCCGTATCGGCGTCGACGCGGCGCCCGTACCCCGAACCGGCGGGACATCCGGACACACATGTATGTGGGGACTCTGTCCTTCGACCTGCTCCTCGGTGACGTGCACTCGCTGAAGGAGAAACGCTCTCTCGTCCGTCCGATCGTGGCCGAGCTCCAGCGCAAGTACGCGGTGAGCGTGGCGGAGACGGGGAACCAGAACCTCCATCGCCGGGCCGAGATCGGGCTGGCGGTGGTGTCCGGGGACACGGGACACCTCACCGACGTACTGGACCGCTGCGAGCGGCTGGTGGCCGGGCGGCCCGAGGTGGAACTGCTCTCGGTTCGACGCAGGCTCCACAGCGACGAAGACTGACGCAACAAGTAAGTACTTAAGGAGACGGACCAGTGGCCGACAACGCGCGCGCCAAGAGGCTGGCGGACCTCATCCGAGAGGTGGTGGCCCAGAAGCTGCTGCGCGGGATCAAGGACCCGCGGCTCGGCTCACACGTCACCATCACGGACACCCGGGTCACCGGTGACCTGCGGGAGGCGACCGTCTTCTACACGGTGTACGGGGGCGAGGAGGAGCGGGCGGCCGCGGCCGCCGGACTGGAGAGCGCCAAGGGCGTGCTCCGCTCCGCGGTCGGAGCCGCGGCGGGCGTGAAGTTCACCCCCACGCTGACCTTCGTGGCCGACGCGCTGCCCGACACCGCCAAGACCATCGACGACCTACTCGACAAGGCCCGCCAGTCCGACGAGAAGGTGCGCGAGGTCTCGGCCGGCGCCAAGTACGCCGGCGAGGCCGACCCGTACCGCAAGCCGGGCGACGAGGACGAGACGGACGACGCCGCCGAATGACCGAGAAGAACCGGACGCCCGACGGCCTTGTCATCGTCGACAAGCCGTCGGGCTTCACCTCGCACGACGTGGTCGCCAAGATGCGCGGGATCGCCAGGACCCGCCGCGTCGGGCACGCCGGCACGCTCGACCCGATGGCGACGGGCGTGCTCGTCCTCGGCGTCGAGAAGGCGACCAAGCTCCTCGGACACCTCGCGCTGACCGAGAAGGAGTACCTGGGCACGATCCGGCTCGGCCAGACGACCCTGACCGACGACGCCGAGGGCGAGATCACGGGGTCGGTCGACGCCTCGAAGGTCACCCGGGAGGCCGTCGACGCCGGGATCGCCAAGCTGAGCGGCGACATCATGCAGGTGCCGTCGAAGGTCAGCGCCATCAAGATCGACGGCGTGCGCTCCTACAAGCGGGCGCGTGAGGGCGAGGAGTTCGAGATCCCGGCCCGCCCTGTGCGGATCTCGTCCTTCGCGGTGTACGACGTCCGGGACGCGGTCGCCGAGGACGGCACCCCGGTCCTCGACCTGGTGGTCTCCGTGGTCTGCTCCTCCGGCACCTACATCCGGGCGCTCGCCCGTGACCTGGGCGCCGACCTGGGCGTGGGCGGCCATCTGACGGCTCTGCGCCGGACCCGGGTGGGCCCGTACAAGCTGGACTCCGCGCGGACCCTCGACCAGCTCCAGCAGGAGCTGACGGTGATGCCCATCGGCGAGGCCGCGGCTGCCGCCTTCCCGCGCTGGGAGGTCGACGCCCGTCGGGCCAAGCTGCTCGCCAACGGCGTACGGCTCGACATGCCCGAGGAGTACGCGGGTGCCGGCACGGTCGCCGTCTTCGGCCCCGAGGGCGTCTTCCTCGCGCTGGTCGAGGAACAGAAGGGCAAGGCGAAGAGCCTGGCCGTCTTCGGCTGAGGCCTCTTCGCGGGGCACCGGGGCGGTCTTCGCCCGTGGAGCGGCGATCACGGGGTTGTGCCGCCGCTCCACGGTCCCCCCTCGGTTCCCCCACCCCTAGGGTGTATCCGCCGGTCCCCTTCCATTCACCCGCGCGGGCAGGCGCTCGGAGTGAACCGGGGGAGTGGAAGGGGGCGCGTTCCGCACGCGATCTGTCCCGCTGATCACCCCGCACCTACCGTCGAAAACAGGAACGTGCGTACGGCGGGAAGGCTCGACCATGACGGCAGGGGGTGACTCCGTCGGCGGAGCGGTTGGCTCCGCAGGGGAGAGCGGGGGACGCGGTGACGGGGGCGCGGGGGAGAGGGTCCGGCCGGGTGCTCGGGGGAACGACGCCGGAGCGGGGGCCGCGGGGCGGATTTCCGGCGGGGGTGGGAGCCTTCCGGCCGGTGGGGTCTCTTGGGCGGGTTCGGGGGCGGGGCTTGCGGCCGGGGAGGTCCCTTGCACCGGTTCGGGTGCGGGGCTTGCGGCTGGTGATGCTGAGCGGGTCGGTCTTCGTGCGGGGCTTGCGGCTGGTGATGCTGAGCGGGCTGGTTTCCGTGCGGGGCTTGCGGCTGGTGACGTTGAGCAGGCCGGTCTTCGTGCGGGGTTTGCGGATGGTGACGCCGCGTGGGTTGATTCGGACGCGGATCGCACCTCCGATGACGCGACTTGGGCCGGCTCGGGCGCGGGCCTTGCCGCTGGTGAGTTCTCGTCGGCCGGTTCTGGTGCGGGCATCGCGGTCGGTGGCGTCGAGCGGGTCGGTTCTGGTGCGGGCATCGGTGGTGGTGGGTGTGTCGGGGGACGGGCGTCGGGGTGGGGGCGGCGGTTGCGGCACGGGGGTGGGCGGGCGGCGCGTGCTCAGGGCGGCGGTGTCGGGCGGGACGAGGATCTCGTGCGGGTGCACGACCTGGCCGGACGGCTTCGCGGGCTCGGCTTCGTGGCCGATCACCACGGCACCGTCGTCACCAGTCACGAGGCCGTCGACGGGCTGGCCCGGATCGTTCTGCACGCCGGTGACCGCAGCTGCGTGGTGGGCGCCGACGCCGTGACCCCGCTGCCCGGCCGGGATCTGGCGCTGGTCCGCACCGAGGGCCTCGGCGTGGACCCGCTTCCCCTCTCCCCGCGCGACACCGTCGAGCCCGGCACCTATGTGCGCCTGCCCGCGGGCTGCTGGCGCGAGGCTCGCGTGCTCGGCCCGGCCACCGTGACCTACACGGCCACCGACCGCCGCCATCTCCTCGACGGTGTCCTGGAGCTGGCCATCGGCACCGCGGGCCGCGACGCGCTGCGGCTGGGCGGCGGGGCCGCCGGAGGGCCCGTGCTCGACGCCGCGACCGGAGCCGTCGTCGCCGTCCTCGGCACCGCCCTCCAGAGCGGCCACCGCGACACCGCTCACGCGATCCCGCTCCGGCCCCCCGGCACCGGCCCCCTCGCTGGCGTGCGCACGGGGAACACCGTCCCCGACCGGCCCGCGGGCAACCCCGTCGCGCAACGGCCAGGGGACCGACCCCTCCCGCAACGGCCCGGCGACCAACCCGTCCCCCAACGGCCCGAGGACAACCCCGCCACCGACCCCCTCGCCGACCTCCTCGCGGAGAACGCGGCCACCGTCCCCGCCTACGGTGCCGATCTCAACCTCGCCGGAGTGCTGGAGCTGACCGCCACCTCCGTGGGCCAGGACGGTCCGTCCGGCATCCTGGTCGGCCACGTGGGCCGGGGGGACGCGACGGAACCGGTCGAACGAGCCGCCACGGCACGGGAGTTCGCCGCCTTCACCGACGGCACGGCCACCGTCCTCGGCCTCGTCGGGCCGCCCGGCAGCGGCCGTACGACGGAACTCGCCGCGCTCGCCGCCCGCCGCCACCGCGGCCCCGCCCCGGCCCCCACCCTCTGGCTGCGCGGCGCCGACCTGGAGGACACCGACGACTCGGTGGCCGACGCGGCGCGCCGCGCGCTCGGCCGGGCCGCTCGTATCGTCGCGACCTCCGCGGACACCGGCCCGGCCGACCTCGGCGACCTCACCCCCGAACGCCTGGCCCACCTCTCGCGGGCCGCCGGACGCCCCCTGTTCCTCCTCCTCGACGGCCCCGAGGAGATGCCCCCGGTCCTCGCCCACCGCCTCGCCGAGTGGACCCGGGGCACGGCGCGCTGGTTGCAGGAGACGGGCGCCCGGCTGGTGGTGGCGTGCCGGGAGGAGTACTGGGAGGGCACGGACTTCCCCGCGGACCTGCTCCACGGCGACCCCGGCCGGCACATCCCGCCCCGCGTGCCCCTCACCGACCTCACCGACGACGAGGCCCGCCGGGCCCGGGCCCGCTACGCCCTCACCGACGGCACCCTCACCGCCCCGGACGACCGGCACCCCCTCACCCTCCGGCTGCTCTCCGAGGTCCGCGCCGCCCTCCCCGGCACCCCCCACGCCCCCGTCGACCGCGACCAGGTCTTCGAGGCCTACCTCGACCTGATGTGCCTGCGCGTCGCGGTCCGGCTGGCCGGTCCGACCGGGCTGCGCGGCACCGCCGTGCGCAGACTCGCCGCGAAGGTCTCCGGGCAGGTCCACGAGGCCGCCCGCCGCAGCCTCGGTCCCGGCCAGGGCGAACTGGACCGCGCGTCGTTCGAGGCGGTGTTCCCCTGGGGCCCGGCCCCGAAGCGGCTCGGCGGCTCCGGCTGGGCCTCCGCCGTCCTCGCCGAAGGCCTCCTGGTCCCCGCCGGCACCGGCTACCGCTTCGCCCATGAAGAGCTCGCCGACTGGATCCAGGGCACGCACCTCGACCTGGACGAGGCCCTGCGCGCCCTGGTCCACCGCCGCCGCTCCGGTCCGCAGCACCCCCTGCCCGTCCCGCACCACCGCATCGGCCCTGTCGTCCAGGCCCTGCTCCTCGTCGCCCGCCAGCACGGCACCCCGCAACTGGCCCACCGGCTGGAGGAGTTGCTGCACGCCCTCGACGCCGATCCGGAGTCCTGGTGGGCCGCCCGGCTCCTCACCGAGACCCTCCTGCGGCTGCCCGACGCGACGCCGTACACCGACGTCCTGCGGCAGCTCGCCGACCGCCTCGTGGCCGGACGCCGCCGCGGCGAGCCGGTCCCGGCCGCCTTCGGACCCGCCTTCTGGACCGCCCTCCCGCTCCCGCCGGCCGCCCGCTTCGACCTGCTGCGCCGGCTCGTCCTCGCCGACGGGCCCCCGCAGGAACCCGGACCGCGGTTCCTGGACGCCGTGGCGGAGCTGCTCGCCGTCGACCCCACCGCCGTACAGCCGCAGCTGACCCGCTGGTTCGACGACGACCGGGCGCTGCCCGCGACCCCGCACGCGACCGTCGCCGAGGCCGCCCAGGCGCTGCTGCACACCCACCGGACCCGGGCCCTGGACGACCTCACCGAGGTCCTCGTCGCCTGCGCGCACCGGCGGGGCGACGAACTGCTCGCCGTGCTCGCCGAGGACGAGCCGTCGGCGGTGTGCCGGGCCGTGGACCGGTGGGCCCACGACGAGCGGCCGGCCCGCCGGGTGGCGGCGGTGACCTACGGACTGCGGGCCGCGCCGCACGTACGCACCGAGGCCGACCGCGAGCTGCTGCGCTACGCCGCCCTCGCCCTGCTGGCCCGCCCGGAGGACGCCACCCTGCACGGCGGCGCGCACGCCCTGCTCGTGCGCGACCCACACACCCGGGACCGTCATCTCCCGCAGGCGCTCGGGCACTTCGCGTCCGGCGACCCCGGGTTCCCGCCCGGCGCGCTGGTCCCCGCCCTCGCCACCCACCCCGGCCCGGTCCTGGACGCCTTCCGGGAGCGGCTGCGGCTGCCCGGTGCCGGGGACGCGCTGCGCACCCTCGCCGACGTCACCACGCCCGCCCTGGCCCGCCGGGTCACCGCGCTGGTGCGGGAGGCCGTCCAGGGGCGCCCGGAGACCGCCGGGGACGTGGCCGCGTACGTCGACCGGCGCCTCGATCAGGGGCCCAGCGCCCGGGCCGTCCTCCTGCCGCTGGTCACCGGGCTCCTCGACGGCGGTCCCGAACGCGTACGGGCCGTGCTGGCGGCGGTCCTCGCGGGCCCGGGCACCCCCGCGTCCCGCGCGCTGCGCGACGAACTCCTCGACCACCTCCTCGACCACGAGGAGGAGCCCGCGGTCCTGATCGCCCTGCTGCCCGCGGTCGCCGCGCGCGCGGACGCCGACCTCCGCGAGCTCGTCCACCGCATCGGCCTCCTGCTGGTCCGCACCCCGGACGGCGCCTCCCGCTTCGACCGGGGACTCGTCGACCTCGGCCGGCATGTGCCCGGCTTCGCCGCGCTGGTGGCCGGCTGGCTCGCCGAGGCCCCGCAGGAGTGGGCGGCGGTGGTCGGGCCCAGCACCCGGAGGATGATCGGGAACCTCGCGGGCGTACGGGTCCCCGCCTGAGGTCAGCGGCGTCCCGGGCGCGCGTGCGTCGGGTCACACCCCCATGCCGATGCGAGCGACGGGCGCCCGGCATGGCACCCTTAGACCTGCGCAGGTCTTGAGAGTCAATACGGACACGGGTTCGACGAGGAGCGGTCACAGTGCAGCGCTGGCGTGGCTTGGAGGACATCCCCGAGGACTGGGGGCGCAGCGTCGTCACCATCGGTTCCTACGACGGGGTCCACCGCGGGCACCAGCTGATCATCCGGCACGCCGTGGACCGCGCGCGTGAGCTGGGCGTTCCCTCGGTCGTCGTCACCTTCGACCCGCACCCCAGCGAGGTCGTCCGCCCCGGCAGCCACCCGCCGCTGCTCGCCCCGCACCACCGCCGCGCCGAACTCATGGCGGACCTGGGCGTGGACGCGGTCCTGATCCTCCCCTTCACCACCGAGTTCTCGAAGCTCTCGCCCGCCGAGTTCGTCGTCAAGGTCCTCGTCGACAAACTGCACGCCAAGGCGGTCGTCGAGGGCCCCAACTTCCGCTTCGGCCACAAGGCCGCGGGCAACGTCGACTTCCTCGCCGAGCAGGGCAAGACGTACGACTTCGAGGTCGAGGTCGTCGACCTGTACGTGTCCGGCACGGCGGGCGGCGGCGAGCCCTTCTCGTCCACGCTGACCCGGCGCCTGGTCGCCGAGGGGGACGTCGAGGGAGCCGGGGAGATCCTGGGCCGCCCGCACCGCGTGGAGGGCGTGGTCGTCCGAGGCGCCCAGCGGGGACGGGAGTTGGGCTTCCCCACCGCCAACGTCGAGACCCTCCCGCACACCGCCATCCCCGCCGACGGCGTCTACGCCGGCTGGCTGCACGCGCAGGGCGAGGCGATGCCGGCCGCGATCTCCGTCGGCACCAACCCGCAGTTCGACGGCACCGAGCGCACGGTGGAGGCGTACGCCATCGACCGCGTCGGGCTCGACCTGTACGGCCTGCACGTGGCGGTGGACTTCCTCGCCTACGTCCGCGGGCAGCAGAAGTTCGACACGCTGGACGCGCTGCTGAAGGCGATGGCCGAGGACGTGAAGCGCTGCGGCGAGCTGATCGAGGCGGCTTCCCGGCACTGAGCGTGGACAGGTCCCGGCACTGACCGTGGACAGGTGCCGGCGCTGACCGTTGACACATCTCGGCACTGACGGTGGGCACGTGAACCGGTCCTGACCGTGGGCACATGAAAGGGGGCCGGCACCTTCGAGGTGCCGGCCCCCTTTCTCACGTTCCGGTCACTGCTGCGGCGGCCGGCCCGCGTTCGGGTCGTACGGCTGCTGCGGGTATCCGGGCTGGGGCTGACCCGTCTGCCACGGCTGACCGGGCTGGGCGCCGGGGAAGCCCTGGAACGGCGGCTGCTGTGCGCCCGGGGGCTGCGGCTGCGGCTGGCCCGGCATCGGGGGAGCCATGGTCGGCGGCTGGTTGGTGCCGTTGCCCGTCCACAGACCCTGCTCCTGCTGGGCCCGCGCGAAGTCCTCGGCCACCATCGTGGCGAGGTCGAAGTACGCCTCCCGGACCTTCGGGCGCATCATGTCGAGGTCGACCTCGGCACCGGCCGCCAGGTGCTCGTCGAACGGTACGACGATCACGCCCCGGCAGCGCTGCTCGAAGTGGGTGACGATGTCCTCCACCTTGATCATCTTGCCGGTCTCGCGGACACCCGAGATCACGGTGATGGACCGAGACACCAGGGACGCGTACCCGTGCGCCGACAGCCAGTCTAGGGTCGTGCTGGCGCTGCTCGCCCCGTCCACCGACGGCGTCGAGATGATGATCAGCTGGTCCGCGAGGTCGAGCACCCCGCGCATCGCGCTGTAGAGCAGACCGGTGCCCGAGTCGGTGAGGATGATCGGGTACTGGCGGCCCAGCACGTCGATCGCGCGCCGGTAGTCCTCGTCGTTGAACGTCGTGGAGACGGCCGGGTCGACGTCGTTGGCGATGATCTCCAGGCCGGACGGCGCCTGCGAGGTGAACCGCCGGATGTCCATGTAGGAGTTGAGGTACGGGATCGCCTGGACCAGGTCACGGATGGTGGCGCCGGTCTCGCGCCGCACCCGGCGGCCGAGGGTGCCGGCGTCCGGGTTGGCGTCGATGGCGAGGATCTTGTCCTGGCGCTCGGTGGCGAGGGTCGAGCCGAGGGCGGTGGTCGTGGTCGTCTTGCCCACGCCGCCCTTGAGGCTGATCACCGCGATCCGGTAGCAGGACAGCACCGGCGTGCGGATGAGGTCGAGCTTGCGCTGCCGCTCCGCCTCCTCCTTCTTGCCGCCGAGCTTGAACTTCGATCCGCCCGGCGCCGGCCGGCTGCTCTTGGCCTTCTGCTTCTTGCTGTTGACCAGCCGGTCCGAGGTCAGCTCGACGGCGGCGTTGTAGCCGAGCGGCGCACCCGCGCCGGCGACCTGCTGCCGCTGGTCGTGCTGGACGGCGGCCGGCCACCCGGCACCGGCACGGGGGTCCACGCCGGGCTGGCCCGGAGCGCCCGCGTAGGGGTTGGGGTTCGGCGCCTGGGGCGGCTGCTGCCCCGGGAACTGCGGCTGCGGCTGCTCCGGCTGGGCGGGGGGTCCCGGCTGCGCGGGGGGCGGCGGCACCGGCTGACCCGGCTGGCCGGGCTGCCCTTGAGGTGCCGGGGGCTGCGGGTAGCCGTAGCCGGGCTGGGGCGCCGGGGGCTGGGGGTATCCGTAGCCGGGCTGGGGCGCGGGCGGCTGGGGGTATCCGTAGCCGGGCTGCGGGGCCGGCGGCTGCGGGTAGCCGTAACCGCCCGGTGCCGCCTGGGCGTCGGGGTGGTGCGGGGTGGCCGGCCACGTGCCCGGGGCGGGCTGCGGGGCCTGCGGAGCCTGGGCGGCTTGTGGCTGTCCCGCGGTCGGCGTCGGCTGGGCGGGCGGGAGCGGGGCGCCGGGCTGAGCGGTGGGTGGCTGCGGCTGTCCACCCGTCGACCACTCCGGCGCCGGGGCGGGGGCCGCACCCGGGGCCCCCTGGGCGAACTGCGGCGGCAGCGGCGGGACCGCGCCCTGCGGCGCAGGCGGCGGACGCCAGCCCTCGTGCTGGGCGTCGGCCTGCGGCTGCTCGGGAGCGGGCGCCTGGGCTGCGGTCGAGGGCTGCTCCGGTGCCGGGACCAGCGAGGCCTGGGCGGCCTGCGGTTGCTCGGGGGAGGCACTCTGGGGTGCCTGCGGCTGCTCCGGGGGTGCGGTCGGTGCGGCCTGGGGCTGCTCCGAGGCGTCGGCCTGGACGGCAGGCGCCTCGGGCGCGGCGGCCTGGGGTTCGGTGCCGGGCTCGGGATCGACGGCGGGGGCCGTGGCCGGGGCTTCGGGGGCTTCCGGTGCCGTGTCCTCGGAGGCCCGGCCGGTGTCCGCGTCCTCGCCGCTGGTTCCGGTCTCCCCGGGGGAGGTGGGCTCGGCCGGGGTCGCCTGCGCCTGCGCCTCGGTTTCCGCTTCCGCGGACGCCTGCGGGGCTACGGCGGGTACCGCGGGCTCGGGGGCGCTGGGCGCCGGAGCCGAGGGGGCCGTAGGGGGCTCGGGGGCGCTCGTCGTCGGGGCGGGGGCGGAGGGCGCGTCGGTACGGCCTTCCGCGTCACCGGCGGAGACGGGGGCGACCGGGGGCGCGGGGGCCACGGGCGCGGTCGGAGGAGCGGGGGCCACGGGGACCTCCGGAGGAGCGGGGGCGACCGGAGGCGCGGGAGCGACCGGGGCCGCCGGGGGTGCCGAGGCCGCGGGGGGCGCCGTAGGAGGCGTGGGGGGCTGCGGGTAGCCGTAGCCACTCTGGGGGTTGGGCGGCGCTGGGGGCTGCGGGTAGCCGTAGCCTGCCTGCGGGTTCGGGGGCTGCGGATAGCCGTAGCCACTCTGGGGGTTGGGCGGCGCGGGCGGCTGCGGATAGCCGTAGCCGGCCTGCGGGTTCGGCGGTTGCGGGTAGCCGTAGCCGCCCTGGGGGTGCGGGGGTGCCGGCGGCTGAGGGGCCGCCGGGGTGCCCGACCACGGCGGGGGCGGCGGGGTCGCGGCGGCCGGCGACGGCGAGTGACCGGACGGATCGGGGTGACCGGGGTGCGGTGCGGGTGCGGCAGGGGCAGGGGTCGGCGCGGGAGGCGCTGCCTCGGGCTCGGGCTCGGGCTGGGGCGCCGCGCTCTGCGTGTACCAGGCGGGTGCGGCGTAGTCGATGGTGAACTCGCCCGTCATCTCCGTGGCGGACTCCGCGTCGGACTGGTCGTCGCTGGGCGTCGTCCAGCCCGCGCGCAGCCCGTCCCGATCGCTCTGCACAATTCCTCCTGGTTGGTCGAGCACCCTCGTGCCGTGTGGGCACTCATGTGCCGTGCCGGGGGCGACCGTTCCTGTTGTCCGGTCCGACTGAAGTCCCTGGACGCGAACGACCCACCCGTGGGTTCCTGCGTCGCACCCGCATCAAGCCTAAACGCCACAACCGTCAGCGGGGCAGGCCCGTCCGCTGTGCGCTCGCACGCACCGGACGTCCGCCTGCCCCGATGTCGGCCTTGTGACGGTTGTCGGTACTTCTGGAGGGACGGTCGGTTCCGCGGCCCGGCCGCCGCCCCTACTCCGCCGGGAGACCGCCGGGGTCCGACGCGGGTTCCAGGTCGAACTCGCCGTCGCGGGCGCCCAGTACGAAGGCCTGCCACTCGGCCTCCGTGTACCGCAGCACGGTGTCCGGGTCCAGGGAGGACCGCATGGCCACCGCGCCCTCGGGGAGGTAGGCGATCTCGACGCGCTCCTCGTGGTCCTCGGTGCCGGGCGCGCTGTGCCACTCGACACCGGAGATGTCCAGGCCGTACAGCTCGTCCCGTTCCCTCGCCTTTCGCGCCCGGACGTCCTCGTCCGGTGTCTTTGCGGCGATGTCGTCCGCGTCAGCCATGGTCGGCAGCCCTTTCTCCTGAGCGAACCTCGTGCAGGAGCACCCTACTTGGCCTGGCCCCCCTCACACAGCGCTACGGTGCGATCACGAACTCGCGTGAGGGGGTGCCGCCTTGGCCTGCCGTGACCGCGCCGGTCAGTCCATCCGGCGAGGTGCTCCGAGCAGACCGGTCTCCGCGTCGGTGGGCTGGGTCATCACGTACTGCCGGGACTTCTGCGTGCACCACAGGGCGACGTTGTCGGCGAGCGAGGACAGGGACGCGGAGTCGCCCTGGGGCAACCGCATGGACTTGCCGACCACTTGGGACTCCTGCGGGGAGATCCGCTGCACCCCGACGACGTCCGCGTTGGCGAGCAGCCGGGGCGCGGTGGGGCCGAGATAGGGGAGCAGGGTCAGCACCGACTGCCAGGGCGTCGTGGTCAGACGGCTGCGCGGCGGGCGGATGCCCAGGTCGCGGATGATCAGCACCGGGCTGGCCGGGGACGGCCCCTGCGGGGCGATCCGCCCGACCTGGTGCACGGTCACGCACTGCTGGCCGCCGCCGGCCGCCTGCGCCATCGGCGCCCACAGCTGCGGACGGGCCGTCTCGACGGCCACGCGCGCGCCGATCGCCGCCGCGCGCAGGGCGATGACCTGGGCCATCCACGTGCCGCCCACCAGCACCATGTCGAGGCGGGTGGGGCGGCACAGGCCCAGCACCGCGGGCTGGTTGTCCTGGTCGATGCCGAGGATCAGGCCGTCGTCGCCGACCGGCAGGGTCAGCTGTGCGAGCACGTCGGCGTCGACGAGGTGGCGCTCACGGCGCGGGCCGAGCAGGCCGAACGCCTCCCGCAGGCGCCGCTCGGGACCGACCCGGGCGGGCTCGGGGGAGCGGGGCAGATGCCCGGGACGCTGACCGGGGAAGCCCGGGGCGGAGTTCCCGAAGCCGGAGCGGCCGCCGGGACGCATGGTGGGAGCGGACATCAGCGGGTACCTCCCAGCGGCAGGGTGGCCAGGACTCCGGGCAGCTGCTCACGGTCGAGCCGCACCAGGCCGACCTTGAACGCGGACGCGGCCCGCTCCAAGTGCTCTGCGGCCTCGCCCAGTTCGTTCTCACCGCGGCCGGTCAGCCGGACGTGGCCGGACAGGGCGAGGAGCTTGCCGCGCCGCCTGCTGATGGTGAGCGAGAAGGTGCTGGCGAGCGTCGGCGCCGAGGTCAGCGCACCGACCAGCCGGGGGAAGGCCGGTCCGGCACCGCCGAACTGGGGCCACTTCGAGATCCAGTACGTGGTGTGCAGCCGGTCGTCGCAGCGCCAGGTGCGGGTGCTCTCCGCCGTACGGCGTCCGGAGCGGCTGCCGTCGAGCGCGGCACCGCCGGTCGTGGCCATCGGGTTCACACAGCTGGAGGTCGCGACGGCGCCGCAGATGTCCGCCTCGCTCAGCACCTTGGCCTGCATGCCGGCGCCCATGAGACGGCTGGCCAGCTGGTCGGCGACCCGCAGCAGCGCCCGCCGGGCACCCTGCATACCGCCACCGCGCGCCTCCACGGCCTCCGGGCACAACTCCGGGTCGAGCTTGAGCGCGACCCAGGTGATACGGAGTCCGGGCGTCATGCTCTGGGCCTGGAGGGGGCCGTAGGAACGGACCGCCATGGCCTGCGGGGGCAGATGCGGGGCGGGCGCGGGCTGGGTGTGCTGGACGACCTGGACGGAGGCGAGCCGGATGTCGTCCACCTCCAGCAGGCCCTGGAGCAGGTCCAGGGGGATGTCCCCGGTGCCGTAGGCCGGACGCAGCGGGGTGTCGGCGGCCTGCACCTGGACCAGCGCGGTGAGGAAGGTGCCGTCGCCGAGCATGCCGATCTCGCGCTGCTCGCGGTCCTGGAAGCTGTAGGTGCGCAGCGCCGGGTCGCACTCGACGGCCGGCGCGAAACCGGGGTCGGTGCCGGGCGGCACGGGTTCGGCGTTGCGCCTGCGGCGGTCGCGCAGCGCGCGGGCGGTGGTGAACCACTCGGGCAGCGGACGGCCGCGGCGGCGCAGCAGCCCGGCCAGGACCAGGGGTACGGCCAGCACGATGCCGACGGTGAGACCGATGGGGCGCAGCAGCCAGCCGATCAGCAGGACCGCGGCGGCCAGTTCGAAGCCGACCAGCTGCTGGACGCGCAGGGGGCCGATGCTGCCGGGGCGCCGGGCGAGCGAGGGTGCGGCCGGGCTCGCGGGCCGCGCGCCCGAGGACGGCTGTGCCGGTTCCGGCTCCGGCCCCGGTCCCTGGTTCTCCTGGGTACGACGGCTGCCGTTTCGGCGCCGGGACCTGGTCGCAGTGCTCATCCCCCGGAACAACCCCTTTGCATTGTCTGGCCGCGACTCGAGCTGGCGGCGGATCACCGTACCCCGTACCGTACGGTGCGATCGTCACACGGCATAGTAGAGGCCCCTGCAGGAGCAAACGCCACGGAGTACCGGGCGGCCCTGGGGAGTTCCGCATTCGGAAACAAAGCGAAATAACGGGGAGTTGACCCATCGATGGCGACACGTCGGGATGAGCTGAACGCTTACTCCTTCGCGCGCAGGCGCACGGTGGCGGCGTTTCTTCAGCCGTCGCCGCACGGTTCGGAGGAGGCGGCACCGCGGCCCCTGAAGACCGTCCTGCCGAGTCTCGGTGTGGCGGTCCTCGTGCTCATCGGATTCGGCGCCTGGGGCATGCTCAGCCCGACCGCGCCGAAGGGCTGGGACGCACAGGGCAAGAACATCCTCGTCGGCAGCGAGTCGACGACGCGCTACGTGCTGGTGAAGACGAAGGGCGAGAGCAAGCCGAGCCTGCACCCGGTCCTCAACCTGGCCTCCGCCAAGCTGCTGTTGAACGGTGAGAACCCCCAGGTCCTGAAGATCAAGGAGTCGGTGCTCGACAACAGCAAGTACTCGATGGGCGCGACGGTCGGCATCCCCTTCGCCCCGGACCGGCTGCCGTCCCCGGAGGACGCCAAGACGGCGAAGACCTGGGCGCTGTGCCAGGCCCCGGGCCAGGACGGACAGCCGGTCAGCGCCACGTACGTGCTGGACAAGAGCGACTACCAGAAGCTGCTGCAGAAGCGCGGGGAGCTGAGGGGTAACAAGGTCCTGTACGTCGAGGGACCGAAGGACCCCGGCTCGCTGAGCGGCAACGGGCCGCGGTACATGGTCACTCCGGACGGCAGCGCCTATCTCATCGGCGGCACGGGCTGGCGGCTCGCGAGCGAGAACACGCTCCAGGACATCCAGCGGGCCGTGTTCGGCGAAGGGGTGCAGCCGCAGCGCGTCAGCACGGACTTCATCAAGACGCTGAACGTCGTGGGCGACCTGGAGTTCCCGTCGCTGGGCGGGGACGCCGGGGCGCAGGCGAACGTCGACGGGCTTCCGACCCGCGTCGCCAAGGTGGGCATGGTCCTGGTGACCGGTACCGGGGACCGGCAGCAGAAGTACATCGTGCTGAAGAACGAGGTGCGGCCCATCTCCGACTTCACGGCCGAGATGTGGCTCAGCAGTCCGTTCATCAACGCCGTGTACGCGGGCGCCACCCCGGCGCCGGTCCAGGTCGGGTTCAACGACATCCATCCGGAGAGTGGTGAGTGGATGGCGCCGAAGAAGTGGCCCGAGGAGACGGTGGTGCAGGCCAACACGCGCTGGTGGGAGGCGGGCGGCAACAAGGTCTCGTGCAGCATCTGGCACGGCGGGGCGACCAACGAGAACACCAACCGGCCCCTGATGACGGTCTGGAGCGGCCGGGACTATCCGAAGGACCTCTCCCAGAGCGGCTCGCGCACCTACGTCTCGCCCGGCAGCGGCCTGCTCTTCAAGCGGGTGACGGGCACCGACGCCGGCGGCGGCAGCACCTTCCTCGTCACCGACACCGGCCTGCGCTACTCGGTCCCGGCACGCAACGACAGCGAGGTCACGGGCGGCGAGAAGGCCGACGGCAACGGCGCCCAGCAGACCAACACCTCGCAGGTGCGCCTCGGTTACGGCAAGATCCGCGCGGCGGTGGTGCCGGCGACGTGGGCCGACCTGCTGGCGGCCGGGCCGGAACTGAGCAGCGGGAACGCGGAGCAGGCGCAGGGGTCGTAGGTCTGCTGCTCGGCCGCCGGCCTGTTTGCCGGGTGGCGGCTCGCGAGGGGCTCACACTTCACGAACGCACTTGTGAAAATGGTGAGTTGACTTCATCGCGATCTTGCTACATGCCCCAACTGATGTTCGCTCTGTCAGCGGATGCGACTAGAGTGGAACCAGACCGGACTGGGTACGACCGACCCCCTTCGGGGCCGGCGTTCCGAGCGAGGGTCTACTCAGAACTCCTACGTCTCATGGGGGACACGACATGGCTGGACAGCAGTTCACCATGACCGAGGAGGAGATGGTCGCGTTCAGCGGCAAGATCTCCTCGGTCAACTCCTCGATCCAGGGCGAAATCTCCCGCCTGCAGACCGTGATCGACACCATCACGGGCGGCTGGAAGGGCTCGGCGGCCACCGCGTACAACAACCTGCAGTCGCAGGTGAACCAGGATGCGAACAAGATCAACCAGATCTTGAACGACATCAAGGAAGCGATCGACCAGAGCACCAAGGCCTACGCGGCTTCGGAAGAGGAGCAGCGCGCGTCCATCCAGAACATCGCGGCCTCGTCCCCCTTCGGATGATCGCACCCGTGCGCCGCGGCGTACGTCCGTGATCGACCATCCATACATCTGAGGAGACACAGAAGAGATGTCCGGGCAGATTCTTGTAAATTTCGCCACGATCTCCCAGGCCGCGCAGGACGTCCGCAGCACCGCGGGCAAGATCCGTACGCAGCTTGACGAGCTCGAGAGCGGCGTGAAGCGGATCTCCGCGAGCTGGGAAGGCTCGGCCCAGGAGTCCTACCGCGCCAAGCAGGCCGAGTGGGACCAGCGCGCCGCCTCCATGCAGCAGACGCTGGAGGCCATCGCGAAGGCCCTCGACAGCGCCGCGCAGAACTACCAGGCGACCGAGTCGAAGAACGCCCAGATCTGGGGCGGCTGACGTGACCGCCTGATGGGGGCGAGTGCGCGACAGCGCACTCGCCCCCATCGGTGCTTCACGAGGTGTGTGGACGTTTCGGTTCATAGCCGGGGCTTTGGTGCGTAGCGGGATGTCGGCTCGTGGTCGCTTGAGTGGCTTGAGTGGCTTCAGTGGCTTGAGGTCGGGTCGTCGGCGTGGGACCGGCCCCTGTCCTGTGCGGGGCTGAGTCCCGTGCGGGACGGATTCTCGCGCGGGGCCTCTCGCGCAGGGTCCTGGCCACCGGCTCGGCTCGCCGCGGCTGGTCCACACGCCGTACGGGGAAACATAACGGGAGGACGTAACAAGTGGGATCCGGGGCATCGCGCGCGGCGCGTCGACGCGTCGCAGGTACCGCCGCCGCGCGCCGGAGCGCCGCAGGTACCGCCGTCCTGGCGGTCCTGGCCTGTGGGCTGCCCTTCGCGGGCGCCGCGCCGGCAGCCGCCGCGGACCGGGTGCGGACCGTCTTGGCCGACGACGACGTGCGCTTCCAGGTCGACGACACCAGCTGCTCGTTCCCGTCCGACGTGATCAAGGGAACGCCCTGGTCGCTTCAGCGCGTGGTCCTCGACCAGCTGTGGAAGGACACCAAGGGCAAGGGCGTCAAGGTCGCCGTCATCGACACGGGTGTGGACACCGTCAACGCCCAGCTCAAGAAGGCTGTCGTCAACGGCAAGGACTACCTGCACGCCGGCGGCAACGGCAAGACGGACAAGGTGGGCCACGGCACCAAGGTGGCGGGCATCATCGCGGCACGGAAGCTCGACGGCACCGGTTTCATCGGCCTGGCCCCGGAGGCGACGATCCTGCCGGTCCGTCAGAACGACGACCAGGGCAGCGGCAATGTCGGCACGATGATGGCCGCCATCAGGTGGGCGGCCTCGCAGGGCGCGAAGGTCATCAACATCTCGCAGGACACCGCGTCGAAGATGGACCCGGCGGTCGACGCCGAGTTCCAGTCGGCCATCAAGTTCGCCCAGTCGAAGGACGCGCTGATCGTGGCCGCGGCCGGCAACGACGGGGCGGACGGCAAGGTCAAGGAGACGTACCCGGCGGCGTACCCCGGCGTCCTGGCGGTCGCGGCGTCGGACCGCAACAACGCCCGTGCTCCGTTCTCCCAGTCGGGCCCCTTCGTGGGGGTGGCGGCACCGGGCATCGACATGGTCTCGACGGTCCCGGTGGGCGGCAACTGCGTCGACCAGGGCACGAGTTTCGCGGCGCCGTACGTCTCGGGTGTCGCCGCCCTGATCCGCGCCAAGCACCCGGACTGGGACTACAAGCAGGTCATCACCCAGATCGAGCAGACGGCGGACCGGACCAAGGCGGGTCGTGACGACTTCGTCGGCTGGGGCGTCGTCGACCCGACCGCAGCGGTCAACGACGACACGACGACGCCTTCGGCCGACGGCCCCAAGCCGGACTCGGCCGGCCCCGTGGGCGACGCGGCCGACGTCCAGGCCGCGACACTGGTCCTCGGCGAGACGGAACAGCAACGAACGGAACGGTACGCGCTGTACGTGGTCGCGGCGGGCTTCGCCCTGGTGCTGCTGCTGGTGGGCGGCGGCCGGGTACTGGGCGACTGGCGACGCAAGCAGGGTGTGGGTAACAACGTGGAGTCAACGGGGAGCTGAGCATGGCTGAAGAAGTAAGCGTCGATCTCGACGAACTCGAGAAGACGGTCACCGCACTGAACCGAGTCCTCAGTGACCTCGGCAAGGCGGACACCGACTCGAAGACCAACACCTACCTTCCGGCAGGCGCCCTGGGAACGGGCTTTGACGAGGCGGAAAAGCTCGCCAACGCTCACAACGAGATCAAGACGTACATCGAGGATGCTGTGATGTACCTCAATTCCGTCATGGACGAGTTCGGGCAGAAGACGAAATACGCGCACGGGGCGTACCAGGACTCCGACTACGACGCCCAGGCAAGTTTTCCCAACGCGGGAAAGCAGTGATCGATGATCATGGTGAGGGCTGAGGTGCAAATCAACGAGGGGGCACAGGGGCATGGCTGAGAGCGACGGCCACATCGATTACGACTACACCGAGATGAACATGTGCTTCAACGAGAAGCACACGACGCCCTTTGCCAGCGGCAAAGACATGGACGAGATGAAGGCCATGGTGCAGCACGCCAGGCCTGAGCTCGTGTCCGGCGTGGCCAAGGGCTGGATGGGGCTGTCGACCCAGCTGACGAGCATCCAGTCGGAGTTCGAGAAGGAAGTGGCCCGGATCCAGGAACACTGGAAGGGGGCCGCGGCCGACAGGTTCGCCGCCAAGGCGAAGCAGGTCAGCAAGAGCATCGGCGACACCGCCAAGTACGCCAGCCACACCTCGACGGCAATGGCGAACGCGGGCCACACGCTGAGCCTCATCAAGCCCGAAGTCATGGCGATGGAGAAGCCGAGCAAGCTTTCCAGCGCGATGAACAGCCTGGGCGACGGCTTCACGCGCAGCGACGACGGCTTGAAGAAGGACCTGGCCGCTGGAAAGGGCGCGCAGGACGCCCTCGACGCGAACGCGGACGACCTTTCGGCGGGCCGGGAGGCGCAGCTGAAGATGGCCGCGAAGATGGAGACGCTGGGGGCTTCTTACAACTCCCAGGCCAAGGCTATGGGGTCGTGGCAGAAGAAGCGGTTTCGGGATGACGAAACAGATTATCCGGGTGACCCCGGAGGCACGCCGCCCACACCGGTAGTTATGCCGACGGCACGTTCACCCCGAAGCCCGCAGAGTGTGTCGGCGGGCTCAGCCCGGACGGCCCAGACGAGTGGCATCAGCTCGCCCAAGGCGGTGACTCCGCCTTCAGGAGTTACCGGTGGAGCACACAAGCCGACTCCACCGACAGGACATGTCGGGACTGCGATTGACGGCATCGCGGGTGGCCGTACAGGGGGCACCACGGTTGGTGGCCCGGGCACGGCCGGTGGTGGAGTGGCTGGCGGTGGTGGCATCGGTGGCGGAGGCGGCTTCATTGGTGGTGCCGTGGGCGGCGGGGCCGCTGGAGCCGGTGCCGCTCGCGCCGGTATGGCGGGTCGTGCAGGCGCGGGTGCTGCTGGTATGGCGGGTCGCGCTGGTGCCGGAGGCGTTGGCGGCGTAGGTGCCGGAGGCGCTGGAGGTGCCAAGGGTGCGACCGGACGCGTCGGAGGCACAGCTCGTGGTGGTGTGGTTGGCGGCACGCCAAAGTCTGGTCCGGGCGCGGGCAGAGGCACGGCCGGCGGGTCGGGTCTGCACAGCAGCCGAGGTGCCGTAGGAAAGGGTGCAAGCGCTGTTCGCAAGGGCGGCATTGCAGGCGCCCCCGGCTCACGTACTGGGCGACGCAAAGAAGACGAGCAGCGCGAGGGCGAGCGTCCCGACTACTTGGTCGAGGATGAAGAGACCTGGACTCCGCAGCGTGACGTGGCACCTCGGGTCATCGAGGAATAGACCAGTCGGCGTGCTGTAGCTGGTAGGAAGGCACGGGGATGCACTCATGAGATGCATCCCCGTGTCGGCCGCAGGGAGGAAACACAGATGGGCTTCGGGCGAACACTTCGAGTTTTGGGATCCGGCGTAGCAGTCAGCGGGGTGTTGTTTGCATCTGCGCCGACCGCAGATGCAGATCAAGTTAGAGATGATCAGTGGGCGCTGAAGGCTCTTAACGCCGAATCTGTGTGGAAAATCTCCCAGGGCAGTGGCGTCGTTGTAGCAGTAATCGATAACGGGGTGAATGCAGATCATCTCGACCTGAAGGGAAATGTCCTAGAGGGTAAGGATTTTGTAGATGGAGGAAGCACCGAGCCGAGCCCTGGGGAAAATCATGGTACAGGCATGGCTTCGATCATCGCTGCTCATGGACATGGAGTGAATGATGGAGTCATGGGGCTCGCGCCGAAGGCAAAAATCTTGCCAATCCGAGATTCGCCCAAGGTGGGGCTTTCAGGGACGATTAGGTACGCGGTTGACAATGGCGCCTCCGTAATCAATGTCTCGCAGTGCTTTGATTCTAGTGATCCGCAAGCGCTGAAAGATGTATCAGATGCTGTGGCTTATGCTTTGAGTAAAGACGTTTTGGTCGTGGGCGCGTCTGGCAACGAGGAAGACAAAGGTGGAAAATGCTATCCAGCGGCCTCGCCTGGAGCGCTGGGTGTCGGTGCCGTCAAGAATGACGGGCTCCTCTGGAGTGGCTCTAACACGGGTAGTTACGTCGCACTGACCGCTCCTGGTGCCAATATCGTCTCAGCGAACGCAGATGGTCACGGTTATCATGCGGCAAACGGCACGTCAGACGCTGCCGCCTACACATCAGCGGCGGTTGCCTTGCTCCGCTCGAAGTATCCTGATTTGACGGCAGGACAGATCGTAAACCGCTTGGTGAAGACGGCGGCTTTGCCGGATTCTGAGAAGGGTCTCTCCCTGCCGGATAAAGGGTATGGGTACGGGATCATCCAGCCGCTGGCGGCCCTTAAAGAGGATATCCCGGCAGGCTCGAAGTACGGTCCGCTCACAGTTCCAGAGTCTTTGAAGGAAAAGTCCGCGACCTCGTCGCCGGGTTCATCGGCTGCCGAACAAGAGAAGGCCGACAACAAAGCAATGCTCATCTGGGCGGTCATCGGTGTCGTTGGCCTCGCTATCGTCGGCCTGATCGTTTTCCTGGTTGTCAGGGCGTCCAAGCGGAACAAGAACAACAGTGGCGGCCCGGGTGGCCCCCCGAGTCACCCGCAGTACAGCCAGCAACCCGTCGCACCGCACCAGAACCCGTACCAGCAACCAGCCCCACCACAGCAGAACCCGTACCAGCAGCCCTCGCCGCCCCACAGTCAGTGGCCGCCGCAGCAGTAGCCGAGCACGACTTGGATCGTTGAACGGGCGTGACGCCGGTGAGCGCCGCGCCCGTACTGCATGGGGCCGCGCCGAGTAATCGCTCGACCGCCCGGTGGAGTCATGGGCTCAGATGGCAATCGATGCCGACCGTGGTCACATGCCGCGAGCGATCATGGCACATCTGCTGCATTCAGTTGTGCCAAAGTAAAAAGGAAGTCAGTGCACTCCAGTCAGCCGCCTCCAGGGCACATTCAGCCCGATTCTCCCCAATACGGTGTGCCGTACCCGGCTTCGGGAGGGCCCTCGTCGGTGTATCAGCCGACGCCGCAGGCTAAATCGAAGGGTGGAGCCCGCAAAGTATTCGGGATCCTGCTGATCCTGTTTGCGGTTATTCCGCTCCTAGGTACGGCTCTGACTGTCTACAAGACCGTTCAGAGTTCCAAGGAGCGCAACTCGAACGACGCTTTCATCCCCAAGGCGTGGCACAATCTGCAAAGCGATGACATCTTTCCCGCTCGCCTCACCAGCGAGACGGTTGGCAGCGATGCCAGCGTTTGGGCCCGTCAGGGGATTTCCAAGAACACTTCTTGCGAGGCGGCGTTCACCGCTGATCTCGCAAGGGATGTGACGGCCAAAGGATGCAAGGTCGTACTCCGAGCGACGTACACCGACTTGAGCGGCGAAATGGCCGCAACCATCGGACTGGTCGTAGCCGATTCGCCCGCGGCCGCAAACGCCGTGGACTCCAAGATCGAGAGAATTCAGAGCGATGCCGCGGGTTCTGATCGAGCGCCGACTGTCCGACCGTTCGCCGTTCCTGGCACACAGGCTGCCGACTGGAGCGAGAAGATGGGCATCGGAGGCGCTTCAGCACAGGTCTTCATGCCTGATTCGCCGTATGCCGTGACCATCACCACCGGGCCCACCGACCCCGCACGTCCGGTCGGTCAGCTGCCTGAACCCTGGACCTTCATCGGCTGGGAGGAACGGCACCCCTACAGGGAAACCGCGCAGGCCCTCGCGGCCATCTACGCCGAGGATCTGCGGAGGACGGTGTTGGGGAAGTGAGCAAGCACATCGTGACGGGCGCTTTTCTGGCGGCGACCCTGACCTTGAGCACGGCGACCACAGCATCCGCCGCTCCACCCCAGGGCTGGGAACTCCCCGCCATGTCCGTGCCGGCCGCCCACGCCATCAGTCAGGGGGAGGGCGTCACCGTGGCGGTGATTGACACCGGGATCCGCACCGACCATCCAGCGCTGAAAGGCCGTGCCACCGAAGGCCCGGATTTCCTCAAGGCCAATGACAAGTCCCAGCCGTGGTACGGCGGGCACGGGACAGCGATGGCCTCCAGTGTCCTCGACGTCGCTCCTCGAGCGAAGGTTCTCGGCCTACGCGTGATCCGAGACGAGGATGACCCGAACTACCAAGGCGGCCGCCTGAGCAACCCTGACGCGCTTTCGCAGGCAATCGCCTACGCGACGGACCACGGAGCCGATGTCATCTCCTTGTCCATCGGTTCCAGGCAGTCCTTTGGCGGTTACCAAGTAGGGGATGTGAAAGCCATCGACTACGCCCTGTCGAAGGGCGTCACCATTTTTGGTGCGGTCGGCAACCTGGGGGACAAGCGGGCGGGGCATGACAACGCCATTTCGTACCCCTCCGCCTACCCGGGCGTCATCACCGTATCTGCTTCGACCCAGGACGGTTCGCGCGCGTCGTTCTCGTCCGTGCACTCCTACATCGACATCGCGGCTCCGGGCGTCGCGATCAACGAAGCGGATTCCCGCTCCAGCGGGCGTACGTCCGGTGAGGGAACATCAACTGCCTGCGCTCTGGCTGCGGGCGTGAGCGCACTGATCGTCTCGAAGTACCCAGATCTCACGCCGCGCCAGGTCGAAGCCGTCCTTGAGAGGACCGCTTCACACGCAACCCGTGGATACAGCGCGGAGACCGGTTACGGGGTGATCAATGCCGAGGCGGCACTACAGGCTGCGGCGAAGCTCACTCCGGAGGAGAAGGTGGCGATCGGTGAGACGGGGACCGGTCTGCACTTCGGACCCGGAGACGACGGCACACCGAAGACGTACTCGCAGGGGGTGGACTCCTTCAAGGTCGGTGTTTCGGCCGTAGGAGCCCTCATCACCCTCTTCCTCCTGCTCGGCGGCTTCTGGCTCTTCAAGAGCGGTCGTCGAGTGCAGGCGCAAGGCCCCTGGGGTGTCGAGCCCAGCGGTCCTGTCGCCTATGCGCAGTCCGTACCGCCGTCCGCTCTGCCGCAGCAGAACCCCTACCAGCAGCCCGCTCCGCCAGAGCACAATCCCTACCAGCAGCCCGCTCCACCGCCTCGGCAGTAAGTGGCGTAAGCCGCCGATCGATGACTCATGGCTTGGCGGGCAGACGCCCGTCAAGCCGTCTGGGTCTCACGGTTCGGTGACCGCTGGTCCACGTAAAGGAAGATCCGGTATGTTCGGCCTGCTTGATTGGCATGTCCTTGCCTAGGCGCCGAGCCTTCGGTTCGGCCGGAAAGGGCACCTCACGGCTAACGCGTGCGACGTAACCCGCGGTCGTGTGAGGGAAGGGCATGTCCACCACTGACACAACGGGGATGGGACAAGGGATGAGTACTCCCTTCGACGGGGCATCACAGAGCGGGACTCCTCGGACGCGGCTGAACTCCGTGCCCGCGGACGTCGGTGGAGGCGGTGGCGGTGGTGGCACCAACGTCGACACCCAGCGCCTCGACGAAGCCGCCAACGCCCTCGTGGAACTGCGTGGTGACACCGAGAACGTCGACAACGGTGCCGACGACGACTGCCTCAGCGCCTCCCGCGGTCTGAACAAGCACACCGCAGGCGGGATGGCCGAGGGCGGCTCTTGGGCGACTGCCGGCTCCCTGGTGACCATGGACGTCCGTTGGGGCTCCCAGGTCCAGAACCTCAAGCGCCTGCTTCAGGACATCAGCGACAAGCTCCACACCACCAGCGGGCACTACACCCGCACCGAGCAGGAGGAACGGGCCCGGCAGAACGCGATCAGCACACCCTTCGGGTGAGTTGAGCCGCCCCGGGTGCGCCCTAAGGGCGTAGACGCGCGAGAGCCGCAGGGGTGCGGCGCCGCACCCGGGTGCGCCATCGAGTCGTACCGGAACCCCTTCACAAGGAGCAGTCGCACATGGTCTCCATCCCCTACCTCGACAAGGCCGACCTCGCCCCGCTGGCCGACGCCGCCGCGTCCTGGGCGGCTCTGCCGGCCAAGTACGAGGCGCTGCAAAGGGAGTTCGAGCAGCGCGTCATCAACCACCTCAAGGGCCACTGGGACGGGGACGCGGCCGACGCCGCCTTCGTCACCATGGGCAAGGCCCGTACGGAGTACGAGAACGCCGCCACCGAGGCGGAGCGCATCGGCAAGCTGTTGCAGGACGCGCACGGTGAATTCGCCGCCTCCCAGAAGCAGTTGCACGCCCTGCTCGACGAGGCGCGTGACGACCACTACAAGGTCTCCGACGACGGCCGCGTCGAGGACGTCGACCCACGGTGGGACAGCCCGACCGCGTCCGCCTCGCCGGGCTTCGCCGAGGAGCGCAAGAAGAAGCTGGACTCGCTCGTCTCCCGGCTGACGCGGGTCCTGGAGGTGGCAACCGCCGCCGACGAGGCGGCCAGTTCAGCCCTGGAGCGCGACGCCAACGGCGACAGCGAGTCCTTCAACACCAGCGTCTACACGACCCTCGACGCCGTGGAGGCCGATCAGGCAGCCGCGCTGATGAACAAGAAGGGCCGTCTCTCCGACGCCGAGATCACCAAGCTGAACCTGCTCCTGTCCGCCAACAAGAACGACCCCGAGTTCTCACGGGACTTCGCCGTCAAGACCGGCGGCGAGAACATGCTCAGCAAGTACAACGAGCTCATGAGCCCGCCGGCCGGCACCACGCTCTCCAAGGCGCAGCTGGCCCAACTCAAGGAGCTCAAGGCCAACTTGGGCACGACCATCGGCACGGCCACCACGTCGGACGACCACCGCAAGGGCGGCCCCGACCCGGAGATCACCAAGTTCCAGAACGACCTCCTCAAGGCGGGCCAGCGCGACTTCAACGCCAACCCCACCGAGTCGCCGTACGGCCTCAGCGGCTACCAGCTCACCAGCAGCCTGATGAGCGAGGGCAAGTGGGACAAGGACTTCCTCCAGGACTACGGCGACGCGCTGATCACCGCGGACAAGAACGCTGCCGACGCCGGGCAGAACCCGGATGCCTACTGGGGGTATCCGCGAACGCTGGGCACGACCAACATCGGGGCGCTCGACCCGATGGCTGGCTACATGGACGCCCTGGGCCACAACCCGGAGGCCTCGACCGAGTTCTTCGGATCCGAGACCACCGTCAACGGTGAAAAGGTCGACCACTACGACTACTTGATGAAGGACCGGCACTGGCCCGAAGGGGCGGGTTACACGGGTGACCCCAAGAACCCCAACGGTTACAACAACCTCGGTCACGCCCTGGAGTCCGCCGTCACCGGGCACTCGTACGACAGCAGCCCCTCGGCCGACACCCCGGCGCACAACCAGGACCAAGCTGCCTTGATGCAGAAGCTCGTGCAAGACGTTTCCGACGACGGTGAACTCGCGCACGACGGGATGCAGGACAGTCTGGGGCGAATGACGGCTGAGTACATGCCGGACGTCTACCGCGGACTGCGTCCGGACGGAGAGAGCGAGGAAGACTTCCTCCCGCTTGGGAACAGTGTCTCCGCCAACTTCAGTGAGCGGGACATCACGCGGTTCATGTACACCGTGGGGCAGGATCCGGACGGATACGCGGCGATCAGCTATGGGCAGACCCAGTACTCCGCAGAGTTGATGAATTATCACCTTTCACACCCAGATGCGTACGGGTTGTCCGACAAGGAAACCATTTACGAGATCTCCGAAACCGGAGCGCAGGTCGACGGAATTCTCTCACTCGGTCGCCAGGATTCCGCCGTGCAGGAGTCCGCCGAGGGCGACAAGGTCTTCAACGACCACCTCGCCTCCGCCGGCGACTGGGGCAAGAGCATCACCAGCATCGGGATCGGCGTCGGGACCGCCGCCATCACCTCTCCCGTGGGGGGAGCGGTCGCGGGCGAAGTCGCGGGGAATGTCAGCGGCCAGCTGATCGACATGGTGGTGTCGGACCTCGAGCGCGACTCGTCCGACGACGCGTTGTACGCCTCAGGGGCCGACCTGGAATCCAGCAAGAGCGCTGTCCAGGCTCAGCTCAGAAACGCAGCGACCATCTCGGTCGCGGAAAATTCGAGTGGACTGAATCAAGCCGAGATCGACACGGCTGTCAACAATGGCGCCGAAGCGGGCAACGGGTACGCCAATGACAAATCCAGAAGCTACGCACAGAAGAGGGGATAGGGCGAGTAATGAGTAGCTCATCCAGTCGACCGTCACGGATCCCCCCACGGGCCCGCCGCTACCTGACTGCTGTCGTGGTCATCCTCGTGATGCTTTCTGTAGGGTACGGTTTTTGGCTCCAGTACCCTGCGGCGAAAGTTGGCAAGGTGTGTTCAGGCATGCTTCCAGTGGAAGAGATTCTCGACCTGTCCGGAAAGTCTCGCCTCAGTCTGTTCGGATCCGGCTTCAAGAGTGGCGGTGATTCCGGTGATGTGACCGGCCCGGCCGATCTGGAGGCACATTGCAGGGCCGGTAATGCTGACATTCATATCGAGACAGCTGCCGAAGCGACCACTCAATACGGGATCTACACCTTCCAACGCATAGACGACGTCCTTCCAGTTCCCTTGGGGGCTGGGTGGCAAGGGTTCACGGCTGATTCAGGTGCCTCCGTGCTCCTGAACTGTTCGAACTGGACCGGTCGGGACGGCAGCGGGATTCTTGCCGCAGTGAGCGTGTGGGACTTTGACAACACGGCCGACACGCGTCTCGACTTGGCACGCGCGGTCACCGAGCTTGCGAAGAACGCAGCAGAAAAGACGGGTTGCAAGACGAAATTCGGCAGTGAGAGTGGGCTGAAGAGTCCTGCCGCTTCCGCTGAAACCAAGCCTGCTGGTGAGGCCTCCGGGACGTGCGAAGGACTGTCTTCAACGGCCGAGGTGAGGGAGACCGACGCTTCGGTTGCTCCAGTTGAAGAGTGTGTGCTCGTCGGTGACCTGCAGATGCGTGCCGAATACGGACCGTTCAGTGACAGGTCCACCGCTGTGTCCAATGGCAAGTACGGCGGCCACGACACGCCCGCGGGGATCGACAGCTCCACGGCTTGGACGTCGGCCACTTGCCAAGGCGCTCTGGGTATCGGGTACTACCACGCGTCGCCGATCGAGGGCAGCGACCGCAGGTTCACCTCGGACCCGCTCACCAAGCAGGAGAGGGCGGATCTATCCCACTTCGCGAAGCAGTCGGCGGCTCGTCACGGGTGCGGCGCCCCGGCGGTTTCACCCTCCTGAACACGAGAGTCGGGGTGACCGAGGGCGGCCTGACTTTTCCCTCGGCGGTGACACGGGCCCACAGAGACCTCTCTAACGCCCCGTCCCGAGCGTCTGCGCCTCGGTATCGGCGGACTCGCCACGTAAAGGACTTGGCACCCCTCCACCATGGGACGGAGAACAGAACACTGCCCAGCTCTGCTGTAGCACGCACATTCCCCGGGGGGCGACGCAAGGCGCGGCCTCTCATCGCATTCGTCACTGCGGCACTGGTCCTATCCGCCTGTACCGGCGGAGGCGACGAGGAGACGGGCGATCGGAGCGCCTCCGTGTGCGACGGCAAGCTCCGTGGCAAGGCGTTTCCGACGCTCGCGGGAGATGGGGGCATTTCCTCTCAGGAGACTCACGATTTCGAACCCAAGGAGTGGAAGGCGGCCGGCAGATGCTACATCTACGGCGAGAAGCACTCCGTGGAGATCGACTACCTCTTTCACTCGGACACCCTCGAACACCTCGACCGCTACAAGTCCCCGGGCCCCGGCACCGTCAAGACCTTCAAGGTCGGTTCGGTCACCGGATACCTGGAGAGGACCAAGGTGCGGGTCGCCAAGGGGTACGTACATCAGAACCGGGCGTGGCTGGCTGTGCCCTGTGCCATACCGGGTGACACGCCACGTGATCACGCGATGCTCGAGATCGAGGTGAAGGAGCCGCCCCCGGCGCGGACTCTCGACGACGAGCTGACCAAGGCCTTTGTCTCTGCCCTGACTCTCGCCACGGATTATCTCGACGGCCAGGTCTTCAAGTGCGCGGCCACCCCCTCGGCAGCGACGTCAGGGGCGGCCTCTCCGAGCGCCTCGGGCGGATGACCGCGACGGGCTCCCAGTACGCCGCCAACTTCGTGAAGGACCCGGCTGCTTCACACAGGCCGGGTCCTCTACGCCACGTCTTCAGATGACCGGGGTCACCCGCCGCCCACCTGCCGCAATGCCTCCGCCGGAATCGTCAAGCTGAGGCGATGTCCCGGATTGAGGCGTACCGGGACGCCCGCGGCCGCGAGTTGCTGGCCCTGGGTGTGGTGCCACTGGTGCCAGGAGTCGGGCGTGTGGGTCGGGTGGGTGAAGGCGGGGACGTAACGGCTGCCGTCGTCCTCGGTGACCGTGTACAGGCCCTGCTGTCCCTCCTGGGCGAAGAGCATGAGCGTGGCCTCGCGAAAAGCGGCGAGCAGTTCCGCCTCGCCCGCGTAGCCGGTCACGGCCTTCTGCATGGCGGCGTCCAGGGGGGTCGGGGGAGCGGGGAACTCCAGGGCCACGGGGGACGGCCGGTAGTTCGGGTTGTGGCTGAAGGTGACCAGCCGGCCCTCCTCGTCGACGGACCAGCCGCCGACGATCCCGTACGGCGGGACAGCGCCGTCGGCGTCGAAGTACGGGTCGATCGCGTAGACGTAGCCGCCGCGTTGGCGGGCGGCTTGTGCTCGGAGGGTCTCCGTGACAGCGGGGATGGCAGGAGCGGGGCCGGGGTACGGCGGCATGGTCAAAGGGACGTTCTCCATTGCTGTTCGAAAGGTTCTGCTCGTCCTCGAGGGCGGGGAGGACGCCTGGAGTGAGGCGGCAGACGAGGAACCACGCTTGTCGCGACAGGAGCGGGAGGGACGGGCGCCACGACGGGCGCCGTCGGAATCGCTCTTGATCAATTGAGCGATTGAATCACGGTTCGGGGCTGACCAAGGCTGATCTACCCCCATCGTGTGGAAGGACGTGACTCTTCAGGCGATGGGGGGTTGAGCGTCGCATGTCCGGTGACTTTTGTTTACAGCCGCAAGAGTTGGCCGCGTTGGGGGACGCCTTCGGTACGCGGGCGTACGACCTGGCCAGCGCGGTCACGAGTTTTCAGCAGAGGACGGGCGCGGAGCAGATCCATGACGGCTTCGGGTTTCTGACGGAGTCGGAGGAAGTGACGGAGTCCTACGTCGAGTTGGCCGCCGGGATGGCCGTAGCACTGGGGGGACTCGCCCGGCATCTCGACGAGGTGGGGCAGGCACTCAGGGACAACGCGAGGAACTCCGATGCAGCGGACGACGCTCTTGCCGATCTGTTCAAGGGAGGAAAGAGGTGAGCGGAGAGGGGGTCGTCGAGAAGGTCTACGAGGCTGGGATCGAGGTCGTGAATCCCGGGGGACGTCCAGATGTGCTGCGTGCTGCCGCCAAGGGGTGGCGGACGATGGGGGAGGAGCTGGAGGAGACGCACGCCGCCCTCGACCGGCGGGTTCGGGGGAGTCTTGGCGAGCACTGGCGGGGGGAGTCCGCGGAGGCGTTCCGTGAGCACTGGGAGCGGGTCGGACGAGGGGTCGAGGAGACCTTGCCGCTCTTCGCACAGGCGGCGCGGGGGTTGGAGGAGGCGGCCGACGACATCGAGGAGATCAACGACGAGATCCACAAGATCTACCTGGAGATCGGTGTCTCCGTAGGTGCGTCCGTCCTCCTTTCCTTTGTCACCGTGGGGTTCTCGGCGGCGGCTGGGGCAGCGAACGCCTTGCGGTTGGGGGCGCAGGCAGCGGAGGCGGCTACGAGGTTGGGGCGGCTGTTGGGCGCTGCCGCGCGTGTGTTCCAAACCATCCGGACGTGCGTGAGAGACAAAAAGGCTCTAAGGCTCGCTGTCGAACTGGGTGCGCAGTGGGCCGCCGGGACCGGCACGGGCATCGTGACGAACCTGGCCACGGGCGAGAAGCCCGAGTACATGAGCAACTTGTACAACGGTGGGATCGGCGCACTTGGCGGCACGTTCGCGGGAGGCCATCTGGCGTCCAGGCTCGGCGGAGGAGTCGTGGCGACGGCGGTGGACGGCGCGGCGCTGGGAGCGTTCTCCTCGGTTGCCGGTGACACCGTCAACAACCTTCGCAACGGTGACCGGTTCGACGCCTCACAGATGACGCTGGGGGCCCTGGCCGGAGGGCTCACGGGTGGGGCCGGAAGCGCCGCAGTTCACCGGGCGACGGACGGACGGTCCTTGTCGCGGGCCCGCGGTCTCACGGGCGATCTGGCCACCAACGTCCCCATCGGCTTCGGTCTCGGGGCGGGTGGCAACCTTTCCAAGTCCAGCGATGGCGCGGTCAACGGTGATCCCAACGCGGAGGAGGAAAAGGACCGTCCTGGCGCGGCCGCTGATGCGAAAGAGCATGCGGGTGAGGAGGCCAGGGCTCTCCGGGACCGTCCTGATCAGCGGAGATATGGAGCGTTCGGGTGAGCGCATGGACCATGAGCAAGGACGTGACCGACACCCGCTACTTCCCACGGTGCGGATGGTTCGTCACCCTGGCCGTCCCGTCGACCCTCGTGCTGCTGATCACCGCGTGGCTTTTTCTGGGAGCCACACCGGTGCGTACCGTCGTCCTGTGGTCCTCACTGGCGTCGCTTGCCACTTCTCTCGTGGTCTGGGCGACGGCGACGCTGCGTAACGGCGACCAGTTCCGGCGCGATACCTACCGGTGGGTCGTGCGAGCAGCCTCGGCCGCTCCGGGGCACCGCGAGGCCGCGGTGCCGTCGCGTTTGAGCGGTGCCCGCCGGCAGTCGGCGCGCCTCGTAAGCCTGTTGGTCGTGGTGCCTACGCTGGCGGCGCTGTGGGTGGCTCTGGCCGCCGCCGACGCTCGCGGCACAGGTACGAGCGCCGTGCTGGCCGAGGCGGGCGCGGTGATCGAACGGCTGCCCATCGTGAAGATCGAGCACGAAGACGCGGGCTGGAGCCCTCGCTCCTCCGCACAGGCCGACTACACCGTCCTGATTCCCTCGACGACCCCGCAGGAAGGCGTATCCGCCACCTTCGAGGCCGCCACGCACCGGCGTCAGGGCATCGGCAGCAAGTTGTACGTGGCGTACGTACCGGAGCAGCCTGAACTCGGTGTCATCGGTGACGATCGGCTCTCCGAGGTGAAGCGCCAACTCGCCGGTCGAGCTGTGGAGTCGGACACAGCGCGGGACCTGGGGATCGTGTGGGTCTTGGTGACCCTCGCCCTGCTCGTCGGGGCATGGCGAACCGAGGCCATCCACCGTCCCGCCCGCACCGTGACCCCCGACTGGCACGCCCTGCGAGTGACCGTCACCGGTACGAAACAGCACACCGAAGTACCTCCGTCAGGAAGCCCCGAAGACGTGGATGAGAAGAAGCGCCGGGAGAACACGCGTAGGTTGCTGTGCCTTGTGCTGGAGGGGCGTGGGCAGGAGATTCCCTTTCACTCGAAGATGGGGATCGAGCAGGCCGGAGAAGTGCTCTCCGGCACGCGGGGCTGGCTGCTCTGGCATCCCATGCAGCGTCGAGGCCGGGACGTACTCGCCGAGTTGGTGAGCGATGACGGGTGGCAGTTGCCCGGCGCCGTTCCGGTACGGGTGGCCGAGGAGGTCGTAGCGGAAGGACTGACCGAAGCTGCGCGCCCCGATACCGAGCGGCGGGTTCGGACACTGGACCTCGGGGCCGGATGGCTCGTGACCGCCTCTCTGTCGGGGGTTGCGGGGTTCACGGTGGCGTTGGGATGTCTGGTTGCCCTGCTGCTCGTCCCCGACAGTGGGGCTTGGCGGTGGTGGGTCGCTGCCACGGGTGTGCTGGCTCCTGCCGTCGGCTTCATGGTGCAGGCGGTGGCGCGTACCGATGGCGGTGCTGCCCCTTTGCCGGAGTGAGCAGGCGAGCTGAAGGCGGGCGTCGCCAGCCTCGATCGGTTTCCCGAGCACCTCTGATTACCCGGCGCCGCCTCCCCGAACTGCGGGTGCGGGTCGTGGTCGTCCGGGTTCGGAAGCGATTTGGCGCCCTCGGCTTCGATGCCGCTCTGGGCAGACTGGTCGAGGAAGGACTGGTCCGCTTCAGCTCCTTCGTCCTGCGCAAGGACGGCGACCACAAGGCGGTGGTCCCGCTGCCAGCGGGGCTCGCCGCGGTCGTGGTGGCCGATCAGGCGGTCACGGTCCACGGGGCGCTGTTCGGCGTCGAGGGGGAGAGCATGTCGGCCGTCCGCACGGCCACCTTCCAGCTCGCCTTCCCCCGGACGCCGCAGGCGGTGGTGGTCCCTGTCCACCGAGATCTTCGAGGCGGAGGAGGAGTTCCTCGAACCGGCCACGCTGGTGAGCGCGGGGATCTCCTTCACTGCCCCGACACCGGCCCGCGCAACGAGGGCGTCGGTCACCGCGACCGACAGCCCCTTCGGCTGACCGACACCCGCCTCAGCCCTCCCAGAGCCCATCCCACCGCAGCCGTACGCCGCACAGCCCCTCCGCGTCCCCGATGACCAACAACCCCTCGGGGGTCAGCGCCAGGGCGTCGCAGACGCGGAGCCAGGGCAACTCCCGCATCCTGCCGGACAGCACGTGCCACAGATGCACCCCGCCGTCGCTCCAGGCCACCGCGAGCACCGGGCCGACGGAGGTGTCCGCCGCGGCCAGCGCGGTGGTCCGGTACGGCCGCTGCTGCACCGGCACCGGCATCGGCTCGGCCGAGATCTCCCACAGCCGCACCGAACCGTCCGCGCCGGCACTGAAGGTGAGCGTCAGCCCGTCGGCGGTGTCTACACAGGTGACGGCCGTGACCGGCTGTTCGTGCACCCTGCAGGAGCGCGGTACGTCCTGGTACTCGCCCAGGGACCACACATGCACCGAGCCGCCGCGGTCGCCGACCACAGCGTACGGGCTACGGGCACCGCCGCCACCGAGCGCGGTGACCAGCGACTCCTCCTCGCTGAGCGCCGCCGCGCCATGGTGCTCGGCGATCCGCCCGAGCGCGAACGCCGTGGTCGGGTCGTCCTCGGTCACAAGCGGCAGCAGCGCGTCGGACCCGTCGAGCAGCAGCGCCGAGCGGGCGTCGCGAGGAGCGAGGGAGCGCGGTCGTACGGCGAGGGGGTGCACCGAGGGCGAGGCGGCGGCCTCGTCGGGGAGGCGGGGCGAGGCGGTGAGAGGTGCCCCTGTCCCGCCCTTCGCGTCGTACGTCCGCAGCCGTCCGGTCGCGTCCGACGCCATCAACCAGCGCTCCTCGCCTGGGATCAGGGCCAGCGCGGTCACCGGCTGGGCGGGCCGGGCCCACTCCGCGGACCACCAGTGCTGTGCGGCGAGCGGCCGCAGATACTCGGCGAGGTCCGGGTCCGTGCCGATCGCGGCGGAGTGCAGGAGGGCGGCGCGTTCGGCGCTGTCGGCGTGATACGCCGTCAACTCCGGTGCGGCCAGTCGCCACACCTCGCGCAGCCGGCCGGGCACCGGGATGCGCTCGTCGGCGAGGGTGGCCGTGAGCGCGGCGGCGGAGCCGTGCACCAGGAAACCTGGATCAGTCAACAGGCCCCGGACGGCGGTCTCTTGGCCGTCGGTGCGCAGTGCCGCGTCGAGGATGCGGCGGCGCACCGGCGCGGGCGCCCGGGACCAGTCGGGGCGGTCGTCGGCGGTACGCGGGACCGCGGCGGCGAGATCGGCGTACGACGCCCGCCCGGTGTCCCGGCCGTCGCCTTCACCCAGGTCCACGACAGTGGCACCGCTGTGCGTGGCCAGCAGCGCCGACGTCCCGACCTCGACGGCCGCGCGCAGGTGGGGAAGGGCCAGGAGTGGCTCCAGCAGTTCCGCGACCAGGGTCTCCGGCGCGGCGGACGGCAGGTCCGCCGGGCCCGCTCCCGCCCGGTGCAGATCGGGGACGAGGAGCAGCAACGGCCGTTCGTCCGCGCCGACTCGGTCGAGCAGGCGGTCGGGGGAGAGGGCGCCGTAGCCGAGCTGGCGGCCCAGTTCCCAGGCGAAGGTCTCCGTGGTCAGGCCCTCGGACGGCACGGTGGCGTGGATCGTGAGCCCCGGTCGGCCGACGGTCCCGGCCAGGAGCCAGGCCAGCAGAGCGCTCTTGCCGCTGCCCCCGGCGCCCCGCACCAGACACAGCCGGGGCCCCTCGCCGTCGGCCGCCCAGTGGAACAATCGCTGCCCCGCGGACCGCTTGTCCTCGTCCAGCGGCGGCCAGGCGGCCATGTCCGGCGGGACGGTGGGCGTGACGGTCGTACCGGCGGTCATGATGTGCTGATTCCCCTCTACTGCGGCTGCTGGGCCGCTGCCTCACGCAGTTGCCGGATGCCCTCGGCGCGGGACTCGGCCGTCTCGCCGTACGGGAAGTTGTGCGTCAGCTGCGCCTCGGGAAAGACCTGCCCGAGCCACAGCGAGCAGTAGTGGCCCGGCATGAAGCAGGCCTCCAACTCGGTGTGGATCCGCAGCACTTGCTCGGGCTCGACCCCCGCTGCCCGCAACCGGGCCCACAGCCGCTCCTCCGGGTGGACGCCGATGTCGCCGGCCTGCGTGAGGATCTGCTTCTCGCCCTGCCCGTCGACGATCTCGAAAGCGGTGAACCACTCCGCGCTCGCGGTGTCCCGGATGTCGTCGAGGACGAGGGGCCACCAGTGCTCGCGCCCCTCGAACGCCCGCGGATCGATGCTCCGCAACCGCTGCTCCAACTCCGCGTACGCGGCGGAGGCCGCCCGGGGTTCGTCGGTGCCGAGGATCGCGGCGAGGGCCTGGTCGAGGACGAGGAGCGACTCGGCGAACATCTCCGGGGTCGCGTTGACGAATCTCAACTCCTCGTTCCAGTCGAGGAGTACCGCGTGTACGACGCCCTCGCGGTCGGCGCAGATCTCGAACCCCCGGTCGGAGCCGAGCCGCGCCCAGTCCGCGCACGACTCCCGTGCGACTCGTCGGCCCATGGCCTCCGCGTATTCCTCGAGGCGCACGGCGTCATCTGCGTCGGTGATGAAGTACGGCCCGACTTGCAGGGGCACGGCCACCCCTGCCAGCCTGCTGATGCTCGTGGGCGGACCAGAGGCGTCAGCGGCGACCTCCTGTCCGAAGCGCCGAACACCGTCTTCAGGGGCTGTCATAAAAGGAATCCGCCTAACCAATGGACTCGTACACGTTCGAGAGAACAACATCCCACGCGGGCATGCGAGGTGCGTCGTCGGCCTCCCAGTCGAACTCCTCGGACCAGGCGGGCTCGACCCCTTCGAACGGAAGGGGATCCGCTCGGCGCATCCTCTCTCGCAGCGACATCGCGACGCCCTCCGAGTCGGGGATCTCGTCGGACACGGTGAAGTCGTAGTTGGGACGCTCGAGTTCCAGCAGATAGGCGAAGTAGACGAAGGAGTCGAGACTCTGGTTGATCGGGTAGGTGCCGGGCTCGCCGTCAGGCAGGCAGTACACGGTCCCGGACAGCGGGTCCAGGACAACGGCGTCGTAGAAGATCTCTCCGAGGACGAGCCAGTTCTCCCAACCCTCCGGCATCTCCTTGTAGTCGGAGAAGTGACGGAGCTCCGCGCAGCGGCGGAACTTGTCGGGAGTCTCTCCCTCGAAGAGGGCTCCGTCGAGCACGAAGAAGGAACTCCGGTCGTCCGGCAGGCCGACCCCGGTGAGGATCCTGCGAGCCGACTCGTGGAGTTCCCGGGGCAGCTTCGCCTCCTCCAGGGTCACAAGCCTTTCCGGAGAGAAGACCGACTCCATCATCGCGCGGTCGACAAGCTGGGGCATTATCTGTCCTGTCGGTTATTTCACAACTGCTGTCGCTGGGGCGGGTATTTTATCGACCGCCACCACCCCTGGTCAATCAGTGCCTCTTTTTCGGATTGATACCGTTGAGGTAGCGCTCCATTTCATCGTTGCCCTTCTGTTTGGAATCCGTGGTGTGGCCGTACTCCACTGTGTGGGAAACGCGCACACTTTCCGGCAGGTGTTCCGATATCCAGGCGCTGCAATCCTTCGCGCCCGGCCCGGTCGTGCAGGGCTCACGCTCGGTATAGAGCTCACTCATGCCTTTTTCGGTTCCATTGTTGAGGAACGGGATCCCGACCTGGCGTTCCGAATGGGAAGCAGGCCATTTACTGCGGCCGACAATGATGAACTCGTCCTTCGATCCCGATTCGCCGTAACGGGCCGCGGCATAGTTCCGACTCGAGAACTTGCCCTTCCTCGTCTGCCCGTAGTCCTTGTTCGCGTCGCGTGCCATACGTGTGGCCTGCGACAGATCGGTACTTCCGAAGCCGACCTGCGTCGACGACTTCCTCTTGCGGTCGGGCGGGTCGGGCAGTCGGTAGTCGGCTGCCACCCGCCGTCCGACATTGTCTCCCTGGAGATTCAGCGGGGTGAGGCGGGCCCGGTCCTCGGCGGTCAGGTCCTGGTGCCCTGTGGACGTGAGGCGGGTGACCTTTCCCTGATCGTCCACGTGGTAGACGTGCTTCCTGCTGATGCCCTGAAGCTCGGTCGCGATTCCCTCGTCGTTGTCCTTGTGCCGCTTGGCCATCTGCTTCAGGCCGCCGGTCATGCTCTCGTCGAGGTGGGCGGCGGAGCGCTTGATGCCCTTTCCGATTCCCTCCATGACCTCGTCGACCATGGGGTCGAGGAGGTTGGTGAGCGGGTCCTTGCCGCGGGCGCGGCCGTGTGAGGACCTGGCACGGGTCAGCTTGCTGCCGGCGCCGTCGCGGATCTTGCCGCCCGCGCTCTTGAGGCCGTTCCCCGCCCGGTCGTAGGACTCCAGGTCCATGCTGAACTGACCGCCACCGCCACCACCGCCGCCCGAGCCGGACCCACTGGATCCGCCGTCGGCACCGGCCAGCTGCATCGAGCCGCCGCCCCCGCCCGCGCTCGCCAACTGCATCCCGCCCGACTTGAGGCTGTCGACGCCCTCGCCCAGCCCCTTCTCGCCGGCCTTCGCCGTCTGGCCGAGGTCGACGCCGTTCTGGGTGCCGAGGGCGTTGCCGCCGATCTGCACCACCAGGTCGCCCGCCATCGCGCCGAGGGCCTGGAAGACCGGGCCCATCGCGACCTCCATGATCCGCCCGGCGATCTCCTCGCACACCTCCTCGAAGATGCGCTTCACGGCGATCCGGGTGACCTGCGTACCGGCGACCCCGCCCAGTGTGGACAGACCGAAGGTGAGCGGGGCGGCGGCGAGGGCTGCCGCGATCTCCGCGGCCAGAATGCCGAGTTGGGCGATCGCGGCGATCTTCGCGCCCTCGATCAGCACGGCGACCGCGTCCAGCGCGGTGGCCGCCACCCGGCCCGCCTCGGCGAGGTTGGTCAGATGCTTGCCCTTGACGAGGTCCCAGTGCCGTTCGAGCGCCTGGATCGCGAGGCCTTCGTTGCCGCCGACCAGATCGGTGATCGCCTGGTGCGCGTCCGCCGCGCCGTCGTCGATGTCGTCTGCGAATTCCCGCATGGCCTGGGCCATGTCGCGGTAGTCGTCCTCGTCGACGTTCGGCCAGCTGATACCTATCAGGTCCAGGGCCGCATCCAGCTCGCTCGGCAGGACTACACCCACAAGGACCCCCGTTCGAAAGTTTCTTGGTGCAACGTAACTTTGATCGAATCTTGTGAACAAGTTGATCCACAGTCACTTGACCTGATCTGAGGTCCAGTTGGCGCAGACCTGTCCGAACGCGGCCCGAGCCTCTCCGTACGGAACCCAAGGCCAAGGAAATCCGTCGCGCTCCCCGCGGACGGGCGGCTAGCCTCCGCCTGGACACGGGCCGCGAGGGGAGTCGGACATGGAGACGGGACGCATACGGACCGACCGACTGGGCGTACTGCTGGACCAGTTCGACTGCGTCCGGGAGCGGGCGCAGATCCGGCTCGAAGGGCTCGGTGACGAGGAGTACCTGTGGGAGCCGGTGCCCGGCTGCTGGTCGATCCGGCGCCGGAGCGAGGCGGTGACTCCCAGGGCGTACGGCCCCGGCGCGTGGGTGATCGACAAGGGCGCCCCGGACATCCCCTCCAACGAGTACGCCGAGGTCGCCCGGCAGGCAGCCGACGGCATGAGCGTCGCCAAGATCGCCGAGGACTGGAGCGTGAGCGTCGAACGGGTCGAGGAGGTCCTCGCCCACACCGGCCCGGTGGAGCCCGACGTCAGCCCGGTCACCACGATCGCCTGGCGACTCGGGCACCTCCACTCCTGCTTCGCCGGCGAATGGGAGTGGACCTTCGGCGAACGCCGCACCGATCCGCACCAGTTGGTCGACTTCACCCCCTCCGCGGCCCTGGCCCAGGAACGCTTCTGGTCCCTGCTCGACCGCTGGCGCGAAGCCGTCGGCCGGGTCACCGAGGAGCAGCTCGACACGATCGGCTTCTCCCAGTACCCCTACAGCTCCGCCCCCGACGAGCCGTACATCTCCGTGCTGTGGGGCTCCAACCTCGAACTCATCCACCACATGGCGGAGATCGCCCTGCTGCGGGACCTGTGGCAGGCCCGCCGCGCCGGGGGCTGATCCGGGACGGCCGTAGTCCCTCGGGGGGCGTGGCGTGAATGTTCCGTGGACAAGTCGCCCCGGGCTCCGCCGACGCCGACCACCCCGCGACATCGCCGACCCGGTTTTGAGAGTCTGTCGACCGTCATCGTCAACCGGACCGACCGTGGGCGGCCATGAAGCACAGCAGTCAGGCATCAGCCTCGCAGGCGCAGCGACCGGGACCGTACGGCCACGCGCCCGCTCCTGCGGAGACCGTGATCCACGTCCCCGACAAGAGACTGCGCAGCTACGACAAGGTCGCCCCCGGCGAGCCGACCGCCACCGTCCAGCAGACCGGCCCCGGCACGAACGGCGAGCCGCTGGCATACGTCCACGTGCCCCGGGACGCCCCCAACGGCGGCCGCCAGACGCGCCCGGCGTTCACCCTGACCGGCCCCGACGGCCAACCGCTCACCTCGGTACGGTCCCTCGGTGACGGTGTCCACGAGGTGTACGGCGGCGACGGCGCCCCGCTCGGCCGCATCACCCGGCGAAGCGGAAGGACCCTGCCGTGGCCCCGCCGCGTGCGCTGGAGCGTGCAGCCCGCCCAGGGCGAGGCACTGACCGGCGAAGTCGGCGCCCGCACGGCGTGGACGGTGTTCGTCCTGATCTCCCCGCTGTACTTCCTGTGCTGGGCCGTCATGGCCACCCAGGCCTCGCTCTGGCTGCTGCTCGGCGAGAAGGGCGAGGCGAAGAAGGAAGCCGCCTGGGAGATGGAGCCGCCGACGTGGACGCGGTGGCGTGCGGCCGACGAGCCCGAGCCGGCCATCGAGTACCGGACAGGCCGCAAGTACCGTCTGGCCGCGAACAGGTTGGACCACCGGCTGGCCTGTGCGCAGGCCGTGCTGCACGTGTGGGACCGCGCCTAGCGTGCGTATGCCATGAATTGGCGACAGCGAACATCGCGAGGTGGGCCGGAAGTTGCTGCTCCGATAGTCTGACCGGCGATCACCGATGACGCTACGGGGAGGCAACGGGGATGGCTGACTTCCAGATCGATGTAGATCGTATGAAGACCCTGATCAGCAGGCTGGACCAGGTGGGCGATCGCATGCGGGGCGCCCAGGAGCGGCTCAACAAGGTCGGTCCCAAGGGTCTGGGCACGGACGGTCTCGACAACGCCTGCGACGGCTTCCAGGACGACTGGGGCGACGGCATCAAGCGGATCGCCGACGGCGCCAAGCAGCTGCACGAGGGGCTCCAGAAGACTCTCGAGGCGTACCAGACCGTCGACCAGGATTTGCAGAAGGGCTTCAGTCAGAAGTAGCCCGCACCAACGCCGAGACACCTCGTCGGCAACGCTGAGACACCTCGCACACGCGACTGACACACCTCGCACACGCGACTGAGACACCACGCACACAACGGGGAGAAGACGATGGGGATGTTCGACGATCCCAACTGGCCCGGACTGACGTTCAATCCGGCCAAGGGCGACCTGCACACGATCGAGTCGCTCGCGTACGACGTCAGGACGGTCGGCGACGAGCTCGACGAGATGCGCGAGATGCTCGTCGGCATCGGGAAGACGGACGGCATCTGGGACGGCGAGGCCGCCAAGAAGTTCCAGGACAAGGTCGGCGAGCTGCCCAAGTACCTTCAGCAGGGCCACGAGTCGATGGCCGCCTGCTCCAAGGCGCTCAAGGGCTGGCACGACGAGCTGGAGACCATGCAGCGCCAGGCCAGGAACCTGGAGGACCGCGCGGTCGAGGCCCGTAAGCGGCTGGACCAGAAGAACGCCGACGTCGACCGGGTCAACGTCAAGATCGAGGGCGTGCAGTTCCAGCAGATCAGCGAACAGCAGGCCAAGGCCCTGTCGGAGGAGGCAGACTCCGCCACCCGGGCGGCCCAGGACGCCGCGACCGACCTCAAGCTCCTCATCCAGGACGCCGAGGCGCTGCGCAAGTACTGGGAGGAGCAGGCCGCGAAGGCCGAGCACGCCATTCGCGAGGCCGCGAACAACCGGCCGCCGGACATCAGCGTCTGGGACAAGATCACGGACGGTCTGAAGGGCGCCTGGGACGGCTTCACGGACTTCCTCGCCGACAACGCGGACCTGTTCTCCAAGATCGGATCCGTGCTGTCCATCCTCTCCCTGGCCACCATGGCCATCCCGCCCGTGGGTGCCATCCTCGGCGGCCTCGCCATCGGCGCCAGCGCCCTCGCGCTCGCCGGTTACGGCGCCAGGACGGCCCGCGGCGAGAAGGTCGGCGTGATGGACTGGGTCGGGGCCGGACTCGGTGTGCTGCCGGGCATCGGAGCGGTCAAGGGCATCACCGCGGGAGCGAAGGCGGCCAGGGCCGCGGCGACGGGCGAACGGCTCGCCGGTGTCTTCTCCCACGCCGACGAGATGGCGACCTCGGTCAACATGGCCCGAGGCATGGCCGACGGTCTCATGTACAAGGGACTTGCGCGGGCCGGCAAGGCGATGGGCCTCGCCGACGAGGCGGTGGACGTCGGCAGCGGGCTGATGCGCGGCACGATGGGCGGCATCAAGGGCGTGGGCCTGGCCTTCGGCCTCATCTCGGGCGGCGGCGCCGACACCAAGGCGGCCGCCGCGCCGCCCAGCAACGCGTTCATGTCTGCGGCGGGAGCGGCGTAACCGATGAGCACCATGTTTCCCGGGGGCGGCCCAGCCGGCACCGCGGTCATCGCCACGCCCCGCCTGACGTTCCGGGTGCCCCCCGCCTTCTTCGAACTCCCCGTGTACGAGGCCGAGGAGCAGGTCGGCCAGGCGCTGATCGAGCTGGCCCAGGACATCTACCCGCAGGGCACGCCCGAGCTCTGGTTCCAGTACGCGGCGACCCAACTGCCCTTGGTCGCCCAGATGATGGAGGCCGGAGTCGACTACGCCGGCTTCTGTCTCCTCGACCTCGACGGTCGGCGCAGCACGGCGACGGTGACGGGCGCCCTGCTGGAGTCGGTGCCGGACGGCCGGAAGATGACGGCCGCGAGCGTCGCCGCGGAACTCTCGGGCCTCGGCGGTGAAGCGGCCCAGGTCGAGACGGTGTGGCTCACGGCGGGCGAGGCGGCGGTCCGGTTCACCGCGGACGTCACGACGCTCCCGGCCGAGCTCACCGACTCCGGCCGCACCGAGGAGGTGCAGGTCGGCAAGATCGCCGTCTTCCTGCCGCTCCGTCGGGAGGCGGAGATGGTGCTGTTCGAACTCAGCACTCCGTGCATGCAGGACTGGGACCTGTACTCCGACCTGTTCTTCAACATCGTGAACACCATCGAGGTGCACAGCGACAGCGCGGTCGAGGCGCAGGTGCCCGAGCAGCCGGCGGCCGTTCCCCCCAGCGGGCCCGCGGACGCGGCGAACGGCGCCCACGTGCCCCTCCAGGCCCAGTCCGTGCGAGACGTGTTCGGATGAACGACGCCGAAGGCACCGTCCCGGCACCGGGCCTCGACCTGTTGCAGGTCAGGTCCGCGCAGCTGGCGACGGTGCCGGGCCTGCCCGAAGCGGCACGCGCGATCGGTGCCGACAAGGGCATCGACTACCTGTCGGACCCGCAGGTCGCGGCGATGCTCCTGCGTCACCGCGACCTGCTGGGCGGGATGAACTCCCGCGGTGCGTGGGGCGGCCTGCTGTTCGTGCCCGGGGCGGTGGGAGCCTGGTTCCTGACCGACACCCTGGGCGGGGCGGCGTACGACACGACGGTCGCCGTGGTGCTGTGCACCCCGGTGGCCCTCCTGCTCGCGCTCAGCCTGTACCTGCTGACGCGGGCCTTCCGGTTCCGCCACGTGTGGCTGCGCGACGGAACCCGCGACCAGGTCAACGGGTACCTTCAGGTCTTGTCGGCGGCGGGGCTTCCGCATCACGCACTGCCTGCCTGGCTGAAGCCGGTCACCGGAGAGAGATGGCGATGACGACTGTTTTTGGTGTGCACGCGCAGGCCCCCCAGGGCAACACGGCCCTCGACCTCCAGAGTGTCATCAAGGTGCGGGGCGCGGACCCCGTCTACGTGGCCAGAGGATCATCGGGCGACGGCACAGCGAGCGGCCTCGCCACGGACTTCACCCTCTACGAGGACCCGGCGGGCCACAAGCCGCTGTGCACCGTGGCCCCCCCGGGCGCGGACGGCCGGCTGACCGTGACGGCGCCCGACGGATCCGTGCTCGCCGTGCTGCACCCGCCGAAGGGCCGCCGGTACGAACTGGAACTCCCCGACGGCACCCGTCTGACCGGCCGGGTCGGCACCGTCCCCGGGTGGTTGGTGTACGTCGTGGTCTCCCCTCTGACGCTGCTCTACACCGCCGCGAGCCTCATCGGTGGATACGGCGTCGACTGGCACCTGCCCTCGCGCACGGTCTGGCGCTCCGGCAGCGGCCCCGCCCCCCTGAAGTTCTCCGGGATCACCGACAAGTACAAGCTCCAGCCCTCGGCGCTGGACCCCCGCGTCGCCTACGCACAGGCGGTCCTGCACTTCTGGTCGACCTGACCGGAACTCCTCACGGCGGCACATACGGCGACGGCGGCACCCTCCTCGGGTGCCGCCGTCGCCGTATGTGTGCAGGGGCTCAGCTCTCCGGCAGATACCCCGTCTGCACCAACTGCCCGCTGGCCCGCCGGGAGATGAACTGACCGCGGCCCTGCGGCTGCGGAGTGGCCCTGATGTTGTTGAACACCGGGCCCTCCGACGGGTCGCCCGACAACACGATGCCCTGGGCGCCGAGTTCCTTGATCCGGGTGAGGACCGGCTCGAAGGAGGAGCGCGAGGCGCCCGAGGTGGTGCGGGCCAGGATGATCCGCAGACCCAGGTCACGCGCGAACGGCAGGTACTCCATGAGCACCGACATCGGGTTGCCCATCGACGTGGCGACCAGGTCGTAGTCGTCGATGAAGATGAACGCGTCCGGCTCGTTGTACCAGGAGCGGTTGCGCAGCTGCTCCGGGGTGACGTCCGGGCCGGGCATACGGCGGCTCATCGAGCCGGCCAGCGACTCCATGACCTCCTGGAGCTGCGGACCCGAGGCGCAGTACTTGTACATGTGGCTCTCGGGCACCTGGCCGAGCAGCGCGCGCCGGAAGTCCGAGACCACGAACAGCGCCTTGTTGGGCTGGTAGCGCTCGGAGACCTGCTTGGCGATGAACCGCAGCAGCGAGGACTTGCCGGACTCGCTCTCGCCGTAGACGACGAACAGCGGGTCGGTCTCGAAGTCCACGAACACCGGGGACAGGGTGAGCTCGTCCACGCCGATCGCGACACCCCGGCTGCCGAAGTCGCCGCCGCCGGGCAGTTCGGACGCGGGCAGCATCGTCGGCAGCATCCGCACCTTGGGGGCCGTCGGGCCCTGCCAGGCGCTGTTGACGCTCTGCACCAGGTGCGCCATGCCGTCGGCCAGGTCCTCCACCTGCGTCGACCCGTCGATACGGGGCGTGGCGGCGAGGTAGTCCAGCTTGTCCGGCGACAGACCGCGGCCCGGCTTGCCCATCGGCACGTTCTCGGCCCGCTTGCGGTCGAACTCCGACTCCATCGCGTCACCCAGGCGCAGTTCGAGCCGGCTGAGGATCTGGTCGCGCAGCGCGGGACGCATCTCGGTGTACCGGGTCGCGGTGACGATCAGGTGGATGCCGAAACCGAGACCACGCGTCGCGATGTCCGCGATGACCGGGTCGAGCATCTCGTAGTCGTTCTTGAAGGTCGCCCAGCCGTCGATGATCAGGAAGACGTCGCCCCACTGCTGGTCGGGGTAGTGCCCCTGCGCCCGCCGGTTTCGGAAGGTGCCCATGGAGTCGATGCTCTTGGAACGGAAGAACTCCTCACGGGCGTTGAGGATCCCGTGCACCTCCGCGACCGTACGGCGGACCTTCTCCTGGTCCAACCGGGAGGCGGCGCCGCCCACATGGGCCAGGTTCTCCAGCGCGAGCATGCCGCCGCCGCCGAAGTCGAGGGCGTAGAACTGCACTTCGGCCGGGGTGTGGGTGAGCGCGAACGACGTGATCATCGTGCGCACCAGCGTCGACTTGCCGGACTGCGGGCCACCCACGATCAGCGCGTGACCGGCGGACCCGGACAGGTCCGCGTACATCACGTCACGCCGCTGCTCGAAGGGCTTGTCGACCAGACCGACCGGCACGGCCAGCTTGCTCTGGAGGTGGTAGCCCTCGGCGTGCAGACCGCGCTCCGGGCTGACGCCCAGCGCCGGCAGCACCTGGTCGAGGCTGAACGGCTCGTCCAGCGGCGGCAGCCACACCTGGTGGGCGGGCGGACCCTGTCCGTCCAGGCGGCTGACGATGACGTCGAGGACGGTGTCGGCGAGCGCGTCGTCGACCTGGTTGCCCCGGGTCTCCGGCTCCGGCTCGGCGAGGATCCGCACCGGCACCGGCGCCGCCGTGAACAGCACGGGGGAGCGGTCGATCCGGCCGCCGCCCTGCGCCATCGGCCCGTTCGGCCGGTAGGTGCCCGACACGTACGCGGCCTTGAACTGCACCATCGTCTCGGTGTCGTACTTGAGGATGCCCGCGCCGGGCACGTTCGGCAGGTGGTAGGCGTCGGGCACACCGATCGCCGTACGGGACTCGGCCGCCGAGAAGGTGCGCAGACCGATGCGGTACGACAGGAAGGTGTCCAGACCGCGCAGCTTGCCCTCCTCCAGGCGCTGCGAGGCGAGCAGCATGTGCACACCCAGCGAACGGCCGATCCGGCCGATCTGGATGAACATCTCGATGAAGTCCGGCTTGGCGGCGAGGAGTTCGCTGAACTCGTCGATGATCAGGACGAGCGAGGGCAGCGGGTCCAGCGCGGCACCGGCGGCCCGCGCCTTCTCGTAGTCGGTGATGTTGGCGTAGTTGCCGGCCTGCCGCAGCAGCTCCTGACGGCGGGTCAGCTCACCCGTGATGGAGTCGCGCATGCGGTCCACGAGGGTGAGCTCGTCGGCCAGGTTGGTGATGACCGCGGACACGTGCGGCATGGAGCCCATGCCGGTGAAGGTGGCACCGCCCTTGAAGTCCGCGAGGACGAAGTTGAGCGTCTCCGAGGAGTGCGTGACCGCGAGGCCCAGCACCAGCGTGCGCAGCAGCTCCGACTTTCCGGAACCGGTGGCGCCGACGCACAGGCCGTGCGGGCCCATGCCCTCCTGCGAGGCCTCCTTGATGTCCAGCATGACCGGCTCGCCGTTCTCGCCGAGACCGATCGGCACCCGCAGCCGTTCGTGCAGGGTGCGCGGCCGCCAGGTGCGCGAGACGTCCACGCCCGCCGCGTCGCCGATCTGCATCAGGTCGGTGAAGTCCAGGTTCGCCAGCAGCGGTTCGTCCGCGTCGGCGGCACCGAGGCGCAGCGGCGCCAGCTGCCGGGCCAGCGACTCGGCCTGCGCCTGCGACAGCACGTCGGGGGTGCCGGTGAAGACACCCGTACCCGCCTCCAGCTCCATGGCGTCCGGCCACACCCGGATCGACAACGAGCCCCGCGCCTCGTCGAGTTCACCGGGCACCACCTCGAGGATGGTCACCCCCTGGAGGCCCTCCGCGGAGGCGAGCACCGAGTCAGCGGGCACCCCGCCGCCGTCGAGGACGACGACCACGTGCGGCTGGTCCAGCACCGGCGAACCGTCCCGGCTCCAGCGGGGGCGGCCCTCCAGCTGGTGGGCGATCATCTCCTCCAGCTCGCCGAGGTCGTAGCAGAGCAGACGCCGCGAGCCCGCGCCGTCGGCCTCCTTGTGCTGCATGTGCGGCAGCCACTTGGTCCACTCCCAGTCCACCGCCGCGCCCGGCGAGGCCACGACCGCGATCACCACGTCCTCGGGGGAGTGCAGCGAGGCCAACTGGCCGAGGACGGAACGGGTCTGGCCGTAGACCGTCTCGGCGTCGCCGGAGATCGTCACGTGGTAGAAGGAGCGCAGCCCGATGGCCAGGGGGAGTTCACCGAGCGTGCCGTAGCTCGCGATGAACTGCTGCATCGCGTGGGCGGTCAGCGGCTCCAGCTCGTCCACCGGCGCGGTGTCGGGAGCGACCAGCGGGGTGGCCAGCTGCTGCGGGCCGAGGCCGATGCGGACCTGGGCGAAGTCCTGGTCCATGGAACGCCGTTCCCACAGCCGCGAGCCCTCGGCGACCAGCGCCCACAGCTGCTCCGGCGCCGGGTGCAGGTAGTACTGGGCGTCGCGCTGCTTGTGCACCGTGCGCCGCACCTCGCGCCGCTTCTGCGCGAGGTACTTGAGGTAGTCCCGCCGGGCCTCGGCCATCTGCCCGGACGGGCCCTTCCTGGCCCGCACGATCTGCGCGACCAGCATGGCGACCGTGGACACCATCATCAGGCCGCCCATGATCTTCATGAAGCCCTGGGCGCCCGGCATGAAGAAGAACGCGGCCGACGACCCCATGCCCAGCATGGGCAGCAGGTTCATCAGCAGACTGTCGTCCTCGGTACGAGGCAGTTCGGGAGGGGACTCGAGCTTGACCTCCTCGCTCGGCACCTCCGGCGGGTACACCCGCGGCGGGCGTTTGACGATGACGACGCTCACCGTTCCACCAGTCCTTCACGCGATAGCAATGTCGAACCGCCCCCGTGTGACGGCCCCCGTACGTTCGTCGACTCATGGGGCTCGGCCCTCACATGAGTCGGGCGTTGATCCTACTGTTCTGCGGGCCTGTTGAGCCGGGAGGGGATGAGGAGATGCCGCAAGGGGACGGTAGGGTGACGCACCGAACGATGCGCGGGGCGGGTTTCGCCCTGGCAAACCGCGACGAATCACCGAGTACTGGACTAGGGGGAACCGTCAGGTGAGTACGGTTTCAGCAACCGGATTCTGCCGGGTCACGGTGGCGGCACCGAACAGCCGGATCGACGTGGCACTTCCCGAGGACGTGCCGCTCTCTGACGTATACCCGGAGATCCTGCGGCTGTCGGGACAGACACCCGAGGAGGCCGCGCCCACCGGGTACAACCTCGTGCGCAGGGACGGCTCCGTCCTCGACGACGGCCGTTCGCTCGCCGAACAGCAGATACGCGATGGCGAATTGCTGCTCCTGAGGCCGTTCGCCGACTCGCTGCCGCCCGCCGTCTTCGACGACGTGGTGGACGCGGTGGCCGCGGCCGTCGAGGCCGACCGGCGCAGCTGGAACGACGGCATGATGCGCACCGTCGGTCTCATCTCCGGCGCGCTGCTGCTCACCATGATGGCGTTCGCCCTGTGGTTCTCCGAGCCGCTGCGCCACGACATGCACGGACTGCCCGGTGTCATCGCCGGCGTCACCGGCGTCGTCCTCGTCGCCCTCGCCTCCGTACGGGCCCGCGTCTACGACGACCACCACGCGGCCGTCGCCCTCGGCATCGCCGCGCTGCCGCACCTGATGGTCGGCGGCTCCGGGATCATGGGCCTCGACGCGGGCGAGGGCCCCGGACGGCTGAACCTCCTCGTCGGCTTCGCCGCCGTCCTCGTGGCCGCGGTGCTCCTCGTCCTGATGCTCCCGCAGAACGACGCGGCCTTCATCGCCGCCGCGTTCGGCGCCGGCGTCGGCGTCCTCGCCACCTTCGCCGCGATCGTCTCCGAGGCCGAGCCGCGCGAGACCGCCGCCGTCACCGCCGTCGTCATGATCGCCGTCATCGGCTTCCTGCCCGGCTGGTCCGCCCGCTTCTCCCGGCTGCCCATCGGCTTCCGCTCGCCCGACCAGATCGCCAAGCGCGGCCGCGCCGAGGACCAGCAGGAGCAGGAGCCGGTCGACTACCAGGTCATCACCGACCAGGCCCGCCGCGGCCACGAGCTGCTGCTCGGCCTCGTCGGCGGCTGCGCGGTCACCGGAGTCGCCTCCGCCGGCGTGGTGCTCGGCTTCTCCACCAGCGGCTGGGCCCAGCTGCTCTCGCTGGCGGCCGGCCTCGCCATGCTGATGCGGGCCCGTCTCTTCCTCTACACGTCCCAGGTCGTGACCCTGATGATCTCGGGCATCGTCACCCTCTGCCTGCTGGTCCTCGGCCTCGCCCTGAACCCGCCGGCCGACATCATGGAAGAGCTCCTCTACAACCACAACCACGCCCCGCTGGACATCCGCACCGTCTGGCTCTCCGCCGCGGTCGCCTTCGGCGCGATGCTCCTGGTGGCCGTCGCCCTGATCGTCCCGCGCAAGGGCGTGACCCCGTTCTGGGGCCGCATGCTCGACCTCAGCGAGGGCGCGGTGCTGCTCTCCCTCGTCCCGCTGTGCCTCGCGGTCCTCGACCTGTACGCGGCGGCCCGCGGCATGACCAGCTGACGCGCGCCCCGATCGGCCGACGGCGGCTGTCCCCCGTACGGGTGGCAGCCGCCGTGGCATGTGGACGACGTCGGCGTGGCCCGGGGCACTGCCGCCGGGCTGATACCCTGGCTGACGGCCGTTTGTGTACGCACCCCCGGAGCCCAGCGCTCTGGAGGCCGCGCCCAGCGGATCCCCGCCTCCCGAGTTACGGAAGCTCCCCTGAGAAGTGGACCAGGGGCACTCGGTGGCTACCCAAGAGACTACGAGGAGTACGCGTGTCGCTCGACGCCGCTACGAAGAAGCAGATCATCACCGAGTTCGGTACCAAGGAGGGCGACACCGGCTCCCCCGAGGTCCAGGTCGCGATGCTCTCGCGCCGTATCTCGGACCTGACCGAGCACCTCAAGACCCACAAGCACGACCACCACTCCCGTCGTGGTCTGCTGATCCTGGTCGGTCAGCGCCGTCGCCTTCTCCAGTACCTGGCGAAGAAGGACATCCAGCGCTTCCGTACGCTGGTCGACCGCCTCGGCATCCGCCGCGGTGCGGCGGGCGCCAAGTAGGACGCCGTGAAGGGGGCGGTTCCCGAAACGATCGGGGGCCGCTCCCTTTGCCGTACGTATGGAAACGTGCGGAGTGTCACACCTAGTTTGTAGTGTGGTGGCACGACGTAGTACCACGAGGAGAAGTGCACCTCGCCGCCGCCGGTCCTCGGTAGTGGCTCCCGGGCAATGCGAACCCGGGTGCTTCGATCGAAGACCGGCCCGCAACAGACGGCGCGCTTCTCCACCTATGTCCCCCCGCCACACGGGCGGGTCCGGACAAAAGACGAAAAGTAATGGAGAAACGCTAGTGGAGAACGAGACCCACTACGCCGAGGCCGTCATCGACAACGGTTCCTTCGGCACCCGCACCATCCGCTTCGAGACGGGCCGCCTCGCCAAGCAGGCCGCCGGCTCCGCCGTGGCCTACCTGGACGACGACACCATGGTGCTGTCGGCCACCACCGCCTCGAAGAACCCCAAGGACCAGCTCGACTTCTTCCCCCTGACGGTGGACGTCGAGGAGCGGATGTACGCCGCCGGCAAGATCCCCGGCAGCTTCTTCCGCCGCGAGGGCCGCCCCTCCGAGGACGCCATCCTCACCTGCCGCCTCATCGACCGCCCGCTTCGCCCCTCCTTCAAGAAGGGCCTGCGCAACGAGATCCAGGTCGTCGCCACCATCATGGCGCTCAACCCCGACCACCTGTACGACGTCGTGGCGATCAACGCCGCCTCCGCGTCCACCCAGCTGGCCGGTCTGCCCTTCTCCGGCCCGATCGGCGGCGTCCGCGTCGCGCTGATCAACGGCCAGTGGGTCGCCTTCCCGACGCACTCCGAGCTCGAGGACGCCGTCTTCGACATGGTCGTCGCGGGCCGCACCCTGGAGGACGGCGACGTCGCGATCATGATGGTCGAGGCCGAGGCCACCGAGAAGACCATCCAGCTGGTCAAGGGCGGCGCCGAGGCCCCGACCGAGGAGGTCGTCGCCGCCGGTCTCGAGGCCGCGAAGCCCTTCATCAAGGTCCTGTGCAAGGCCCAGGCCGACCTCGCCGCCAAGGCCGCCAAGCCGACCGGCGAGTTCCCGATCTTCCTCGACTACCAGGACGACGTCCTGGAGGCGCTCTCCGCCGCCGTCCGCCCGGAGCTCGCCTCCGCGCTGACCATCGCGGGCAAGCAGGAGCGCGAGTCCGAGCTGGACCGCGTCAAGGCGCTCGCCGCCGAGAAGCTCCTGCCGGAGTTCGAGGGCCGCGAGAAGGAGATCTCCGCCGCGTACCGCTCCCTGACCAAGCAGCTCGTCCGCGAGCGCGTGATCAAGGAGAAGAAGCGCATCGACGGCCGTGGCGTCACGGACATCCGTACGCTCGCCGCCGAGGTCGAGGCCATCCCGCGCGTGCACGGCTCCGCGGTGTTCGAGCGTGGCGAGACCCAGATCCTGGGCGTCACCACCCTCAACATGCTCCGCATGGAGCAGCAGCTGGACACCCTCTCCCCGGTGACCCGCAAGCGCTACATGCACAACTACAACTTCCCGCCGTACTCCACCGGCGAGACCGGCCGCGTCGGCTCCCCGAAGCGCCGCGAGATCGGCCACGGCGCCCTCGCCGAGCGCGCCCTGGTCCCGGTCCTGCCGACCCGCGAGGAGTTCCCCTACGCGATCCGCCAGGTCTCCGAGGCGCTGAGCTCCAACGGCTCCACCTCCATGGGCTCGGTCTGCGCCTCCACCATGTCGCTGCTGAACGCCGGTGTGCCGCTGAAGGCCCCCGTCGCCGGTATCGCCATGGGCCTGATCTCCCAGGAGATCGACGGCGAGACGCACTACGTCACCCTCACCGACATCCTCGGTGCGGAGGACGCCTTCGGCGACATGGACTTCAAGGTCGCCGGCACCAAGGAGTTCGTCACCGCCCTCCAGCTCGACACCAAGCTGGACGGCATCCCCGCCTCCGTCCTGGCCGCGGCCCTCAAGCAGGCCCGTGACGCCCGCCTCCACATCCTCGACGTGATGATGGAAGCGATCGACACCCCGGACGAGATGTCCCCGAACGCCCCGCGGATCATCACCGTCAAGATCCCCGTGGACAAGATCGGCGAGGTCATCGGCCCCAAGGGCAAGATGATCAACCAGATCCAGGAGGACACCGGCGCCGAGATCACGATCGAGGACGACGGCACCATCTACATCGGTGCCGCCGACGGCCCGGCCGCCGAGGCCGCCCGCACCACGATCAACGGCATCGCCAACCCGACCATGCCGGAGGTCGGCGAGCGCTACCTGGGCACCGTCGTGAAGACGACGACCTTCGGCGCGTTCGTGTCGCTGCTCCCGGGCAAGGACGGTCTGCTGCACATCTCGCAGATCCGCAAGCTCGCCGGCGGCAAGCGCGTGGAGAACGTCGAGGACGTCCTCGGTGTGGGCCAGAAGGTCCAGGTCGAGATCGCCGAGATCGACTCCCGCGGCAAGCTCTCCCTGATCCCCGTGATCGAGGGCGAAGAGGACGCAGAGACGAAGGACGACACCGACAAGTGACGTCGAGCACCTCCACGGCGACGGCCCGCACCTCCTCGGAGGCGCGGGCCGTCGCCCGTACCCAAACCCTGATCAAGGGCGAGAACGGCATCGGCACCGTCCGCAAGACCACCCTCCCGGGCGGCCTGCGGATCGTCACCGAGACCCTCCCCTCGGTCCGCTCCGCGACCTTCGGCATCTGGGCCCACGTCGGCTCCCGCGACGAGACCCCGTCCCTGAACGGCGCCACGCACTACCTGGAGCACCTCCTCTTCAAGGGCACCGCCAAGCGCAGCGCCCTGGACATCTCCTCCGCCCTCGACGCGGTCGGCGGCGAGATGAACGCGTTCACGGCGAAGGAGTACACGTGCTACTACGCGCGCGTGCTCGACTCCGACCTGCCGCTCGCCATAGACGTCGTCTGCGACATGCTCACGGGCTCCCTGATCCGCGAGGAGGACGTCAACGTCGAGCGCGGGGCCATCCTCGAAGAGATCGCCATGACCGAGGACGACCCGGGCGACTGCGTGCACGACCTGTTCGCGCAGACCATGTTCGGCGACAACCCCCTCGGCCGCCCGGTCCTCGGCACCGTCGACACCGTCAACGCCCTGACCGCCGACCGCATCCGCCGCTTCTACAAGAAGCACTACGACCCCACCCACCTGGTGGTCGCGGCCGCGGGCAACGTCGACCACAACAAGGTCGTACGCCAGGTCCGCGCCGCCTTCGAGAAGGCCGGCGCCCTCAAGAACCTGGACGCGGTCCCCATCGCCCCGCGCGACGGCAGGCGTGCCGTGCGCACGGCGGGCCGCGTCGAACTGCTCGGCCGCAAGACCGAACAGGCCCACGTCGTCCTCGGCATGCCGGGCCTCGCCCGCACCGACGACCGCCGCTGGGCGCTCGGCGTGCTCAACACCGCGCTCGGCGGCGGCATGTCCTCCCGGCTCTTCCAGGAGGTCCGCGAGAAGCGCGGCCTGGCCTACAGCGTGTACTCGTACACCACCGGCTTCGCCGACTGCGGCCTGTTCGGTGTGTACGCCGGCTGCCGTCCCTCGCAGGTCCACGACGTGCTGAAGATCTGCCGCGACGAACTCGACCAGGTCGCCGAGCACGGCCTGACCGACGACGAGATCGGCCGCGCCATCGGTCAGCTGCGGGGCTCCACCGTCCTCGGCCTCGAGGACACCGGCGCGCTGATGAACCGCATCGGCAAGAGCGAACTGTGCTGGGGCGAGCAGATGTCCGTCGACGACATGCTGACCCGGATCGCGTCGGTCACCCCGGACGACGTCCGCGCGGTCGCCCGCGAGATCCTTGGACGGCGCCCGTCGCTGTCGGTCATCGGCCCGCTGAAGGACAAGCAGGCCGCGCGACTGCACGAGACCGTTGCCTGACCCCGTCCGTTCCGGCTGTTTGGTGAAGGAAGCAAGAAGATGAGCAAGCTGCGCGTGGCCGTTCTCGGAGCCAAGGGCCGGATCGGCGCCGAGGCGGTCAAGGCCGTCGACGCCGCCGAGGACATGGAGCTGGTCGCCGCCCTGGGCCGGGGCGACAAGCTGGAGACCCTGGCCGAGACCGGCGCCCAGGTGGCGGTCGAACTGACCACCCCCGCATCGGTCATGGACAACCTGGAGTACTGCGTCGGCCACGGCATCCACGCCGTCGTCGGCACGACGGGCTGGACCGACGAACGCCTCGCGCGGCTGAACGGCTGGCTGTCGAACTCCCCGGAGACCGGCGTCCTCATCGCGCCCAACTTCTCCATCGGGGCCGTGCTCAACATGAAGTTCGCGCAGATCGCCGCGCCGTACTTCGAGTCGGTGGAGGTCGTCGAGCTGCACCACCCGAAGAAGGTCGACGCCCCTTCGGGCACGGCCACGCGCACGGCCCAGCTGATCGCCGCGGCCCGTGCCGAGGCGGGCACGGCCCCGGCGCCGGACGCCACCGAGACGGCTCTGGACGGCGCGCGCGGCGCGGACGTCGACGGGATCCCCGTCCACTCCGTCCGCCTGCGCGGTCTGCTGGCCCACCAGGAGGTCCTGCTCGGCGGCGAGGGGGAGACCCTGACCATCCGCCACGACTCCCTCCACCACAGCAGCTTCATGCCGGGCATCCTGCTCGGCGCCCGCCGCGTGGTCACGACCCCGGGCCTGACCTTCGGCCTGGAGAACTTCCTGGACCTGGGCTGATGCGCGCCAAGCTGTCCTACCTCGTCACGGCCGCCGTCCTGGTCTTCTACTTCGTCCTGGTCGGCAGCCGCGGCGTGATGCTGATCGAGTCCGGCACGCTCGTCACGGTCACGTTCGGCGTCGCGGTGCTGATCCTGCCGGTGATCGGCCTGTGGTTCCTGTGGAAGAACACCCAGTTCGTCCGCAGGGCCAACGCCCTCGCCGCCGAACTCGACGCCGAGGGCGGCCTGCCCGTCGACGAGCTGAAGCGCACGCCCGGCGGCCGCATCGACCGCGACTCGGCCGACGCGGTCTTCGCCAGGCGCAAGGCCGAGACCGAGGCGGCCCCCGACGACTGGCGCAGCTGGTTCCGCCTCGCCGTCGCCTACCACGACGCCCGCGACACCCCGCGTGCCCGCAAGGCGATGCAGCGCGCGATAGCTCTGCACGACGGCAGGCCGGTTCAGCAGCACTGACCTTCCCAGCACGGAGAAGGGCCGCCCGCACCACTTGGTGCGAGCGGCCCTTCGCCATGTCCGATGAGGGTCAGACCCGCCCGTACTCCGCCGCCCATGCCTCCACCGCGTCCGCGGCCCGGTCGAACGCCTGGCCGCGCGCGAGGAAGTCCGCGTTGTGCGTGGTCAGCAGCGGCGGCACGTCCTGGGGCGCCTGCCCCTGCCGTACGAGGGTCAGGGCCTGTCCCTGGACCGTGCGCGGAAGTCCGAGCCAGCGCACCGGCTGCTGGGCCGTGCGGACTGCGACGACCTGGTCCCAGGACACCGTGCGGGTGAACAGGAACCCCACCCGACGGACCCCGCGGGCGCTCACCCACACCCCCATGCGCAGCAGCCGCAGCGCGCCGACGATGACGAGGAGCGCGACACCGAGCACCGCGGCCGCCTCGGACGGCGAGTCGGTCAGCGCGATGATCACCGCCGCGAACAGCACGTACGAGGCGAGCAGCAGCAGGAGCGCCGCCACCCCCACCCGCCAGGGACCGGGCCGGTACGGACGCCGCCAGCGGTCACGGTCGTCGTACGGCAACGCGACGTCGTCCGTCGTGTCGAATGCGCGGTCGGCCGTCAGGAAGGGCAGGGGCACGGCGGGTCCTCACTCGATCCAGGCGTGGATGTGCCCGGTGAGGTTATCCGCCGTCGTCCCCGCGAGCCACCTGCAGGGGCCCGTCCGAGTCAGTGCCCCTGGGACGCCTGGGACTGCTGGCTCTGTGAAGGCGCCTGATCCTGCGACAGCGCCGGCATCCCGAGGACCAGGGAGCCCACGAGTCCGGCGACGATGGTCAGCCCCAGCAGCCAACGCCCGGCTATCTCACCGGCGGACGCGCGCTCACGGGGCGGCGGAGCGACATCGCTGCGGAACCTGTCGGCTTCGGCGAGAAAGGCGAACGGTACGGGCTCACGCCGACGCAACAGCATGGGGGCACTTCTCCCTTCGGGGATCGAACAGACAACTCCTGCCTGTACAGACGAGCGGGTACCGCAAATGGTGCCCTCCATTACCAAATCGGTTGACGCGTAGAGTGGGCGCCGACCGCAGATGTGATGGGAAGGACCTTCCGTGACCCCCGTCGGTGACCCCGATATCTCCATGCGCAGCGACGTCTCCGTCGAGCTGGTGAAGTCCAGCGCCTCGGACTCCGATGTCCTGTTCGCCGCCCGAGTCTCGACCCTGGGGGAGCAGTCCCTCGACGAGTTGCAGAAGGACCCCGAGCGGTCCAAGGGGCTGATCAACTACCTGATGCGGGACCGGCACGGGAGCCCCTTCGAGCACAACTCGATGACCTTCTTCGTCAGTGCGCCGATCTTCGTCTTCCGCGAGTTCATGCGGCACCGCGTGGGGTGGTCGTACAACGAGGAGAGCGGCCGCTACCGGGAGCTCGATCCCGTCTTCTACGTCCCCGGCGCGGACCGCAAGCTCGTCCAGGAGGGCCGTCCCGGCAAGTACGTCTTCGTCGAGGGTTCGCCGCAGCAGCACGAGATCGTCCGCAGTGTCCTCGACGACTCCTACCAGCAGGCCTACACGGCCTACCAGAAGCTGCTCGCCGAGGGTGTCGCCCGCGAGGTCGCCCGTTCGGTCCTGCCCGTCGGTCTGTTCTCGTCGATGTACGCCACCTGCAACGCCCGCTCGCTGATGCACTTCCTCGGTCTGCGCACCCAGCACGAACAGGCGAAGGTCCCGTCCTTCCCGCAGCGGGAGATCGAGATGGTCGGCGAGAAGATGGAGGCGGAGTGGGCGAAGCTCATGCCGCTCACCTACGCGGCCTTCAATGCGAACGGCCGTGTGGCGCCGTAACGGACGCTTGTTTTCCCGCAGAGCACACATGTACGGGTCCACCTGGCGAAGTGTCCGTATTGCGGCATTTGGAGAAGTTCATCTAGCCTGATCAAACGGACCCGGCACTGCTTGAACCCCCGAGCAGGCAGTGCCGGGCTCCGCATTTGTCCTGACTTTTCCGAGCCCCCGAGGGCAGACCGTGCGATGAGCACCGAGTAGCGTGTATGCCATGGCTCCGACCTCCACTCCGCAGACCCCCTTCGGGCGGGTCCTCACCGCCATGGTCACGCCGTTCACGGCGGACGGCGCACTCGACCTCGACGGCGCACAGCGGCTCGCCACCCACCTGGTGGACGCAGGCAACGACGGCCTGATCATCAACGGCACCACCGGCGAGTCCCCCACCACCAGCGACGCGGAGAAAGCGGACCTCGTACGAGCCGTACTGGAGGCGGTCGGCGACCGAGCCCACGTCGTCGCCGGAGTCGGCACCAACGACACCCACCACAGCATCGAGCTCGCCCGCACGGCCGAGCGCACCGGCGCACACGGCCTGCTGATCGTCACGCCGTACTACAACAAGCCCCCGCAGGAAGGCCTGTACCGGCACTTCAAGGCCGTCGCCGACGCCGCCGAACTGCCGGTCATGCTGTACGACATCCCCGGCCGCAGCGGTGTCCCGATCAACACCGAGACGCTGGTCCGCCTGGCCGAGCACCCGCGGATCGTCGCCAACAAGGACGCCAAGGGCGACCTCGGCCGCGCGAGCTGGGCCATCGCCCGCTCCGGCCTCGCCTGGTACTCCGGCGACGACATGCTGAACCTCCCGCTGCTCTCCGTGGGCGCGGTCGGCTTCGTCTCGGTCGTCGGCCATGTGGTCACCCCGGACCTGCGCGCCCTGGTCGAGGCGTTCACCTCCGGCGACGTCCAGAAGGCCACCGAGATCCACCAGAAGCTGCTGCCCGTCTACACGGGCATGTTCCGCACCCAGGGCGTGATGACCACCAAGGCGGCGCTCGCCCTCCAGGGACTCCCCGCCGGACCCCTGCGCGCCCCCATGGTGGAACTTTCCGCCGAGGAGATCGAGCAGCTCAAGATCGATCTTGCTGCCGGCGGGGTACAGCTCTAGCACCAGACTTCGCGCGCCCGGCGCGCAACCTGACTCAACAACTGAATACGCGGGCCACCGGTGCCCGCACCACAACGACAACTGCTACACGCACGAACGTCACGCGCGCCACGTGCCCACCGGTACGTGGCGTGCGTGGTGAGGAGAGTCTTTTGAGTCATCCGCATCCTGAACTGGCCCCGCCGCCGCCGCTCCCCGAGGGCGGCCTGCGGGTCACCCCCCTCGGTGGTCTCGGCGAGATCGGCCGAAACATGACGGTCTTCGAGTACGGCGGCCGCCTTCTCATCGTCGACTGCGGCGTGCTCTTCCCGGAGGAGGAGCAGCCCGGAATCGACCTGATCCTGCCGGACTTCTCGTCCGTGAGGGACCGCCTCGACGACATCGAGGGCATCGTCCTCACCCACGGCCACGAGGACCACATCGGCGGCGTCCCCTTCCTCCTGCGCGAGAAGCCGGACATCCCGCTGATCGGCTCCAAGCTGACCCTCGCGCTCATCGAGGCCAAGCTCCAGGAACACCGCATCCGTCCGTACACCCTTGAGGTGGCGGAGGGGCACCGCGAGCGCATCGGCCCCTTCGACTGCGAGTTCGTCGCGGTGAACCACTCCATCCCGGACGCCCTGGCCGTCGCCATCCGCACCCCCGCGGGCATGGCGGTCCACACCGGCGACTTCAAGATGGACCAGCTCCCGCTGGACGGCCGCCTGACGGACCTGCACGCGTTCGCCCGCCTGAGCGAGGAGGGCATCGACCTCCTGCTCGCGGACTCGACGAACGCCGAGGTCCCGGGCTTCGTCCCGCCGGAGAAGGACATCTCCAACGTCCTGCGGCAGGTCTTCGCCGGCGCCCGCAAGCGCATCATCGTGGCGAGCTTCGCCAGCCACGTCCACCGCATCCAGCAGATCCTGGACGCGGCCCACGAGTACGGCCGCCGGGTCGCCTTCGTCGGCCGCTCGATGGTCCGCAACATGGGCATCGCGAGGGACCTCGGCTACCTGAAGGTCCCCCCGGGCCTGGTGGTCGACGTCAAGACCCTCGACGACCTCCCCGACCACGAGGTCGTCCTGGTCTGCACGGGCTCCCAGGGCGAACCGATGGCCGCCCTGTCCCGCATGGCCAACCGCGACCACCAGATCCGGATCGTCAACGGCGACACCGTGATCCTGGCGTCGTCCCTGATCCCGGGCAACGAGAACGCGGTCTACCGCGTCATCAACGGCCTGACCCGCTGGGGCGCCAACGTCGTCCACAAGGGCAACGCCAAGGTGCACGTCTCGGGCCACGCGTCCGCGGGCGAGCTCCTGTACTTCTACAACATCTGCCGGCCACGGAACCTGATGCCGGTGCACGGCGAATGGCGCCACCTGCGCGCCAACGCCGAACTGGGCGCCCTCACCGGTGTCCCGCACGACCGGATCGTCATCGCCGAGGACGGCGTGGTCGTCGACCTCGTCGAGGGCAAGGCGAAGATCTCGGGCAAGGTCCAGGCGGGTTACGTCTACGTCGACGGCCTCTCGGTCGGCGATGTCGGCGAGCCGGCGCTGAAGGACCGCAAGATCCTCGGCGACGAGGGCATCATCTCGGTCTTCCTGGTGCTGGACTCGTCCACGGGCAAGATCACCGGCGGCCCGCACATCCAGGCGCGCGGCTCGGGCATCGAGGACTCGGCGTTCGGCGACGTGATCCCGAGGATCACCGAGGTACTGGAGCGCTCGGCGCAGGACGGCGTGGTCGAGGCCCACCAGCTTCAGCAGCTGGTGCGGCGGACCCTGGGCAAGTGGGTCTCCGACACCTATCGCCGCAGGCCGATGATCCTCCCGGTGGTCGTGGAGGTCTGACGGACCGTCGGACAGCCGTCCGAGTGAACTGGGAGCGGGGCGCCTCGATTTGCATCGAGGCGCCCCGCTCCAGTACGTTTACGTCTCCGCCCGAGGGGGAACCCGGCCAGCTTCGTGCTCCGGGGCCAGCCTCCAGGGGGCGGGAATTCCGACTCAGAACTTCTGATAA
>NZ_KQ948735.1:0-526 GCF_001514195.1 Streptomyces griseorubiginosus
GGCCGTCACCGCGCTGGCCTGGCTGGCCCCCCTGCTGTGGGCGGTCTTCGCCGCCCTGCGCCCCTACGCGGAGACCAGCAACAAGGGCTACGTGTCCTGGCCCGACAAGCTGACGTTCGAGAACTTCACCAACGCCTTCGAGCAGTCGGACATGCTCCACTACTTCGGCAACACGCTGATCATCGCCGTGCCCGCGGTGCTGCTCACCCTGCTGCTGTCGTCGATGGTCGCCTTCTACGTCTCCCGCTTCGACTTCCGCCTCAACATCGCGCTGCTGCTGGTGTTCACCGCCGGCAACCTGCTGCCCCAGCAGGTCATCATCACCCCCCTGTACCGGCTCTACCTGCTGATCGACCTGCCCGGCATCACCATGTCCGGCAAGCTCTACGACTCCGCGCTCGGCCTGGTCCTCATCCACATCGCCTTCCAGTCCGGCTTCTGCGCCTTCGTCCTCAGCAATTACATGCGCATGCTGCCCCATGAGCTGACCGAGGCCGCCCTCGTCGACGGCGCCTCCGTGTGGCGG
>NZ_KQ948735.1:1171-485387 GCF_001514195.1 Streptomyces griseorubiginosus
AGAACCACCGTGCCCCACCCCTTCACCCCGGTCGCCTCCGTGCCCCTCGACCCGCGCAGGGCCCGCGTCCACGAGGAGGGCTGGCAGTCCTGGAGCCCCAGTGGCGCGTACGCCCTCGGCGACAAGCCGTACCGCCCGACGAACGACAACTGGGCGACGGTCTGCTACCGGCCGGGCGTCACCGTGCCGGAGGGCGTCTTCCAGGGCGAGGGGCTGCTGGCGCTCGACCCGGGCGACGGGTCGCCGGTACGGCTGTGGGCGGCGCCGGAACCGACCCGCGCGGTCCCGTCGATCCGCCTGACCGTGGACGGCAGCCACGCCGAGGTCACCGCCGACGGCCCGGTGAAGGAGTTCACGGGCACGGACATCCAGGCCACGCTGGCCGAGTGGGCCGCCGGACTCGGGGTCGAGGCCCCGCGCCCGGCGCCCACCGTCTGGTGCTCCTGGTACGAGTACTTCACGGAGGTCACCGAGGACGACATCCACGAGAACCTGCGTGCGATGGACACCCTCGACCTGCCGATCGACGTCGTCCAGATCGACGACGGCTACCAGAAGGCCCTCGGCGACTGGCTCACCCTCTCGGGCCGCTTCCGCTCCCGCGAGGCCATCGCCGACGCGATCCGCGCGCGGGGCCGCAGGGCCGGCATCTGGACCGCCCCCTTCCTCGTCGACCCGGCGAGCGACCTGGCCGCCGAGCACCCCGACTGGCTGGTCGAGGACCTCAGCGGCGGCTTCCTGCACGCCGGCCGCAACTGGGGCCATGACCTGTGCGTCCTGGACACGACCCACCCGGAGGCCGCGGCCTGGCTGGCGGACGTCTTCCGGACGCTGCGGTCCGAGGGCTTCGACTACTTCAAGGTCGACTTCCTCTACGCGGGCGCCCTGGAGGGCGTACGGCACACCGACGCGGACGCTCTCACCGCGTACCGCGACGGCATCCGGCTGATCCGCGAGGCCATCGGCCCGGACGCCTATCTGCTCGGCTGCGGTGCGCCGATCCTGCCCTCCGTCGGCCTGTTCGACGCGATGCGGGTCAGCCCCGACACCGCCCCGCACCGCCGCCCCGAGGCCGGTGACTTCAGCCAGCCCGGCCAGGACCCGGCCGAGTTCACCGGCGCGGGCCGCCAGTGGCAGCACGGCGTCCTGTGGGTCAACGACCCCGACTGCCTGATGGCCCGCCCGGCCGTGGAGACCCGCGAGCGCTGGGCCGCCCACGTGGCGGCGACCGGCGGCCTGATGGCCTCCAGCGACCGGCTGCTGTCGCTGGACCAGTGGGGCGTGCAGACGACCCGCCGACTGCTCGGAGGGGACGAGCGCTGATCCCCGCCTGACGGAGTGGCGGGAGGCGAGCTGCTGTCGGGGCTCGCCGAAAGCGCCGGGGCGCGGCACCCCCCTCGGCTGCCGCGCCCCGGCTCCCCCGGGTCCGTGGTGGCTAGACGGCCTGGGGCTCCTCCGCCTCCGGGAGGGTGCCCGTGCGGGCTGCTCGGCCGTACCACAGGGCACTGGACTTGGGTGTCCGTTCCAGCGTCGTGTAGTCCACGTAGATCGCGCCGAAGCGCTTCTCGTAGCCGTACGCCCACTCGAAGTTGTCCATCAGCGACCAGAGGTAGTAGCCGCGGACATCCGCCCCGTCGGTGATCGCGCGGCGGACCGCGGCGAGGTGTCCGTGCAGGTAGGCGATCCGCTCCGGGTCGTGGACGCGGCCGTCGGGGTCGGGCTTGTCGTCGTAGGCCGCGCCGTTCTCGGTGATGTAGAGGGGCAGGCCGGGGGCCTCACGGGTGTAGCGCATGATCAGGTCGTGCAGGCCCGTCGGGTCGATCGTCCAGCCCATCTCCGTACGCTCGCCCGGCGTCTGGTGGAACGTGACGTCGTCCGCGCCCGGCCACGGGGAGTGGTCGCTGCTGCCGTGGCCGTCGGCGCGCGGTCCGCTGGCCGTCGGGTCGGCGGCGGAGACCAGCGCGGGCGTGTAGTAGTTGAGGCCCAGGGCGTCGAGCGGCTGGTTGATCAGCTCCAGATCGCCGGCCTCCACGAACGACCAGTCCGTGATCGACTCCGTCGCCGCGAACAGCGTCTGCGGATACGCCCCGTGCAGGATGGGGCCGTGGAAGATCCCGCTGGCGAGGTCGTCGATCTTCTGCGCCGCGGCCAGGTCCGCCGGGTCCTGCGAGAAGGGCCTGATCGCCGCGGAGTTGAGGCTGAGCGCCACCGAGTTGCGGGCCGGCATCGACGCGCGCAGGGCCGAAGTGCCGAGGCCGTGCGCGAGGTTGAGCGTGTGCGCGGCCCTCAGCGAGGCCGCCGGGTCGGTACGGCCCGGTGCGTGCACCCCGGAGGCGTAGCCCAGGAAGGCCGCGCACCAGGGCTCGTTGACGGTGATCCACTGCTCCACCCGGTCACCGAGCGCCTCCCCCACGATCTGCGCGTACTCGGCGAAGCGGTACGCGGTGTCGCGCTCCGGCCAGCCGCCCGCGTCCTCCAGCTCCTGCGGCAGGTCCCAGTGGTAGAGCGTCACGGCCGGCTTGATGCCGTGCGCGAGCAGCTCGTCCACCAGCCGCCGGTAGAAGTCCAGCCCCCGCTGGATCGCCGGGCCCCGGCCGGTCGGCTGCACCCGGGACCAGGAGACCGAGAAGCGGTACGCCGTCAGGCCCAGGTCGGCCATGAGCGCCACGTCGTCGCGGTAGCGGTGGTAGTGGTCGACAGCGATGTCACCGTGGTCGCCGCCGGCGGTCTTGCCGGGCGTGTGGCTGAAGGTGTCCCAGATGGAGGGCGTACGGCCGTCCTCCCGCACCGCCCCCTCGATCTGGTACGAGGAGGTCGCGGCACCCCAGAGGAAGGAGGGGGGAAAGGTCACCGGAGTCTCCGGAGATGCGGAATCGGGCATGGAAGCGCTCCCATCGGACGTCGTGAGACCGACTGGTAGAGGGCGGGGAGGAAAGGAGAAGAGAGGGGGCGGGGGCCGGAGCGGCGTCGGTCCGGCCCCCGGGGAAGCCGAGGTCAGCCCTTCACGGCACCCTGCATGATGCCGCCCACGATCTGCTTGCCGAAGATCGCGAAGACGATCAGCAGCGGCAGCGTGCCCAGCAGCGCGCCCGCCATGATCAGGGACTGGTCCGGGGTGTAGCCCCGGCCGAGCTGCGCGACCGCGACCTGCACGGTCGGGTTGCCGTTCTGCGTCAGCACCAGGAACGGCCACAGGAAGTCGTTCCAGGTCTGCACGAACATCAGCATGCCGAGGACGGCCATCGCCGGCCGGGCGGCGGGGAACACGACGTGCCACACCACGCGCCAGCTGCTCGCGCCGTCCACCCGGGCCGCCTCGATGATCTCGTCCGGCAGCGCCTGGATCAGGTACTGCCGCATGAAGAACACCCCGAACGCGCTCACCAGCGACGGCAGGATCACCGCCTGGAGCTGGTCCGTCCAGTCGAGCTTGGCGACCATCATGTACAGCGGGATCACGCTCAGCTGCGGCGGCACCATCATCGTGCCGATGACGATCAGCATCATCGCGCCGCGGCCACGGAAGCGCAGCTTGGCGAAGGCGAAGCCGGCGATCGTGGACAGGAAGACGATGGTCAGCGCCGACACACCGGCCACGAACGTGGTGTTGATGAACGCCTCGCCCAGGTTGGCGTCGTTCCAGGCGATGTCGAGGTTGTGGAAGAGGTTGCCGCCGAACCAGAACGGCGGCGGGGTCTGCGCCAGCCGCTGGTTGTCGCGCGAGGCGGCGATCGCCGTCCACACCAGCGGCAGCAGCGAGCCGATGGTGAACAGGGCGAGGATGACGTACGCGATGGGTCCCGCGTGCATCTGCCCGCCCGCACGCGCCGACTTGGGCCGGCGCACCCGCTTCGGGGGCGGGGAACCCGCGTCCGCCGCGGGTTTCGTCAGGGTCGTCGTCACGGCCGGTCTCCTTAACTACTGGCGCGCAGCCGGCGCGAGATGACGTAGTTGACGATCCCGATCACGATGAGGATCAGGAACATCGTCCAGGCGATCGCGGAGGCGCGGCCCAGGTGCATGTTCACCCAGCCCTGCTCGTACAGGTACAGACCGAGCGTCTGGAACTGGTGCTCCGCGCCGCCGGACGCGCCCTTGTTGGCGTCGAACAGCAGTGGTTCGCCGAACACCTGGCTCGCCCCGATCGTCGAGACGACGACGGTGAACAGGATCGTCGGCCGCAGCGAGGGCAGGGTGACGTGCAGGAACTGCTTCCAGCGACTGGCCCCGTCGAGGGCAGCCGACTCGTACAGGTCCTGCGGGATCGCCTGCATCGCCGCCAGGTAGATCAGCGCGTTGTAGCCGGTCCAGCGCCAGATGACGATCGACGAAACGGCGATCTGCGAGGGCCACTTGTCGTTCTGCCAGTCGATGGCGTCGACCCCGACGAAGTGCAGCGCCCAGTTGATCATGCCGTAGTCGCGGCCGAAGAGCAGCACGAACACCAGCGAGGCGGCGGCGATCGAGGTCGCGTACGGCGCCAGCATCACGACCCGGTAGAAGGTCGACGCGCGCAACTTGTAGTTGAGGATGTGCGCCAGGCCCATGGCCATCGCCAGCTGCGGGACGGTGGAGATGATGCCGATGGTCAGGGTGTTCTTCGCCGCGTTCCAGAAGAAGTCGTCGTCGAAGATGCGCGTGTAGTTGCGCATGCCGGCCCACTGCATGTCGGTGGGATCGGTCAGCTCGACCGTGTGCAGCGAGGCCCAGCCCGTGTAGACCAGCGGGAACAGGCCGAAGGCGAGGAACAGCAGGAAGAACGGCGAGACGAACGCGTACGGGCTCCAGCGCATGTCCCGCTGCCAGCGGCGGGACAGCCGGGCCCGGCGGCGCTGCTCCTTGTCGTCGGGTACGGAGTCCGCGGGCGGGCGGCCCGGGGCCGCGCCCCCCTCCTCGAGGGGGAGCGCGGCGGTGTCGTGCCGGGTGGCCATACCGGTCACTTCTCCAGGTTGTTGTCGATGGTCTTGGTGGCCGTCTCCCAGGCTTCCTTGGCCGACTTGCCCTTCGTGACGAGGATGACGCCGTTGTCGGTCAGACCCTGCTGGATGATCTGGTCCTTCGGGCCGATCACCTGCGTCGGGATGGCCTTGGCGGCCTCGGCGAAGATCTTGCCGATGGGCGCGTCACCGGTCATCGTGTTCTTGGCGCCGGTGACCTGGGGCAGGTCGTAGGCGGCGGTCGAGCTCGGGAAGCTGCCCTGCACGGCGAAGAGCTTGGCCTGCTGCTCCGGCGCGGTCAGCCAGGTGATCAGCTTCTCCGCCTCCTTCACGTGCTTGCCGTTCTTGGGCACGGCCAGGAAGGTGCCGCCCCAGTTGCCGGACTTGGGCGCGGCGGCCACGTCCCACTTGCCGGCGGAGTCCGGCGACGACTTGCCCTTGAGGTAGCCGAGCATCCACGGCGGGCAGGCGATCGCGGCGAACTTGCTCTTGGCGATCGTGGTGTCCCAGGCCGGCTGGAACTGCGTCTGCGCTCCGACCAGCCCCTCCTTGGCGGCCTTCGCGGTCAGGTCGAAGGCGTTCTTGATGGCGGGGTTGGTCTTGTAGATGACCTCACCGGAGGCGTCGTAGTACTTGTCCTTCTCACTGCTGACGATCGCGTTGAGCAGACCGCCGGGCGAGTCCATGAAGGTGGTGCCGGCGGGGGCCTTCTTCTTGTAGGTCTCGCCCGCGGCGACGAGCTTGTTCCAGTCGCCCGCCCACAGCTGGCCGACCGCCTCGCGGTCGGCGGGCAGACCGGCCTGCTGGAAGAGGTCCTTGCGGTAGCAGATCGCCATCGGGCCGATGTCGGTGCCGAGGCCGATGGTCTGGCCGTCCTTGGTGGTGGCCTGCTGCCACTTCCAGTCCACCCACTTGCTCTTGTCCACCCCGGCGACCTTGGACATGTCCACCAGCTTGTCCGCGTTGGTGGAGACGACCTCGGCGATGTTGCCGACCTCGATGGCCTGGACGTCCTGGAGACCGCTGTTGGTGGTGAGGTGGTTGACGAGCGCGGGGTAGTAGTTCTCGTTCCGCTCGACCACGTTCTCCTGGATCTTGATGTTCGGGTTGAGCTTCTCGTACTCCTTGTAGAGTCCGGCCTCCTTGAAGCCCTGGGTGCCGAACAGACCGAGGGTGATGGTGGTCTTGCCGCCGCCCGACGACGAGCCGTCGTCGTCGCCGCCGTCGTCGGCACAGCCGGCCAGCAGCCCGGCGCCCAGCGATGCGACAGCCGCGAGGACTACCGCCCTGTTGCGGGCGGATCGGGTATGTGCTCGCATTGCGTCCTCCTGTTGCCCTGACGTGCCGACCCCCCGGCCAACTGCGTTGTTGGGCCCGTTCGTTCTTGCTGCGGCTCGGGCGGGGAACGTGCGGGAAATGTATGTGTCAGGTACCGTGGGAGCGCTCCCATCGGTGATGTGTTGAAGGTTCGCGGGTCCGGGCGGGGGTGTCAAGGGAGTCGACGCGGAGAGATGCGTTCAGTTATCAGCCTGTTAACTGGACCGGCCCGGCCCGCCCGGCGCTCGGGGGCGGGGCACTTCGGCCCGGACCTGGGCCGTGGGGCAGAGCCCCCGCGACCGTCACCGGAGCAGGCGGGGCTGTTAAATTCCAGGCCAGCGCAAGACAACGGCGGAAGGCGGAGCCCATGGCAAGCCACGGAGCGCGGAGCCGGAGCGGGGGCCGGCCCACCCTCGAGGAGGTCGCCGCGCGCGCCGGCGTCGGCCGGGGCACCGTTTCCCGGGTGATCAACGGTTCGCCCCGGGTCAGCGACGCCACCCGCGCCGCGGTCGAGGCGGCGGTGGCGGAGCTCGGGTACGTCCCGAACACGGCCGCGCGCGCCCTCGCGGCCAACCGCACGGACGCGATCGCGCTGGTGGTGCCCGAGCCCGAGACCCGGTTCTTCGCCGAGCCGTACTTCTCGGACATGCTCAAGGGCGTCGGCGCGGAGATCTCGGACACCGAGATGCAGCTCCTGCTGATCTTCGCGGGTAGCGACCGCGAACGCCGGCGGCTGGCCCAGTACCTCGCCGCGCACCGGGTCGACGGCGTCCTGCTGGTCTCGGTCCACGCCGACGACCCGCTCCCCGACCTGCTGTCCCAGCTGGAGATCCCCGCGGTGATCAGCGGCCCGCGCTCGGCGGGGGAGACGCTGCCCTCGGTGGACTCCGACAACTACGGAGGCGGCCGTTCCGCCGTGGAGCACCTGCTCGCCGGCGGCCGCCGCGCGATCGCCCACATCACCGGCCGCCTCGACGTGTACGGCGCCCAGCGCCGCGTCGACGGCTACCGCGACGCGCTGCTCGACGCCGGCCACGAGGTGGACGAGCGCCTGATCGAGCCCGGTGACTTCACCGAGGAGGGCGGCCGCCGCGCGATGACGAAGCTGCTGGCCCGCCGCCCCGACCTGGACGCCGTCTTCGCCGGCTCCGACGTCATGGCGGCGGGCGCCCGCCAGGTGCTGCGCGAGGAGGGCCGCAGCATCCCCTCGGACGTGGCGTTGATCGGCTACGACGACTCCGCCATAGCGCGGCACATGGACCCGCCGCTCACCAGCGTCCGCCAGCCCATCGAGGAGATGGGCCGCCGCATGATCGACCTCCTCCTCTCGGAGATCGCCGACCGCCGCCCGGCGGTGTCCCGGGGCCTGGAGCGCAGGCAGGTCGTCCTGGCCACGGAACTGGTCCACCGGACGTCGTCCTGACCCGAGCCGGGCCGCCCCGAGCCGCCTAAAGAGCTTGAACGCAAGGATCACTCGGGTCCGGACGCGGGCGGGGTCCGGAGTTCCGCCCGCGAACGGGCACGTGGGCTGGTTCGCGAACGGTGCGCGGGCTGCTTCTCCCGTACGGCATCCCCGACGGAGCCGTGCGAACGGTACGGCGGTGTCCGGGAGTTGACCGGGGTCTGGCGGCCGGTGTCGTGGTGGTCAGTTCGTTTTGAAGTAGTGGCCCGCCTTCAGGTCCGGGATCAGGGCGGGGTGTTCCGGTTGCCAGCCCAGCAGCTTGCCGGTGAGGGTGGCCGAGGCGCGCATGTCGATCGCGGCGAAGCGGCCGAGCCAGCCGAAGTGGTCCGTCGCGTTCTCGGCGACCACCTTCGCGACCGGCACGTCGAGCCCCCGCCCGATGGTCTCGGCGATCTCCCGGAACGGCACCCCCTCGTCGCCGATCGCGTGCAGCCGTACGCCCGCCGGTGCCTGCTCCAGGGCGAGCCGGAACAACCGGGCCGCGTCGAGGCGATGGACGGCCGCCCAGTGGTTGGTGCCGTCGCCCACCATGGCCGAGACGCCCTTCTCCCGGGCGACGTCGATGAACATGGGCACGAAGCCGTAGTCGCCCTCGCCGTGCACGCTCGGCGGCAGCCGCAGCACCGAGGAGCTCACCCCGCGTTCGGCCAGCGCGAGCGTCGCGGACTCCGAGGCGTGCCGGTGCTTGGCGGGGGTGTCCGGGTCGGCCGGGTCCTCCTCGGTGCCGACGCGCCCCGGCGCGGTCAGCAGCCCCGAGGTGACCACGAGAGCCTTCCCGGTGCCTGCGAGCACCTCGCCCATGGCCTCGATCGCCCGCAGATCGGCCTCACCGGAGGCGGTGAGGTTCGTGAAGTCGTGGATGAAGGCCAGGTGGGCGACGGCGTCGGCCGCCTCGGCGCCCCGGCGCAGACTGTCGAGGTCGTCCAGGTCGCCGCGGTGCACCGTGGCTCCGGCGGCTTTCACGGCCTCGGCCGACCGGTCCGAACGGGCCAGGCCGAGGACTTCGTGCCCGGCGTCGAGCAGTTCGCGGGTGACGGCGGAACCGATGAATCCGGAGGCGCCGGTGACAAATACACGCATGAGGGTCCTTCGTGGTGACGGGTGATGTTTCCAGCACCTCCAGCGTGCGGAGGAGCACCCGGGCCGGTCCAAAGCCTGTTTCGCATAGCGCAATACACATCAGGCATCACCCCAGGTGAGAGGCTCTGTGCAGGGTAGGAGGCGGTCGCGGCGGGCGTACGCTTCAGGCATGACCGACCTCGATCTGCGCCTGGTCCGGTACTTCACCGCCGTCGCCGAGCACCGGCACTTCGGCCGGGCCGCCGAAGCGCTGCACATCACCCAGCCGTCGCTGAGCCGGCAGATCCGCCGCCTGGAGCAGCAGCTGGGCGCGCGGCTGCTGGAGCGGACCCCGCAGGGCAGCGGGCTCACCGAGGCGGGGGAGGTCTTCCTGCCCCGGGCCAAGGCGCTGTTGCGGTCGGCCGGGCAGGCGGCCGCGCTGACCCGGGCGGCGGCCGAGCCGAGCCGGATCACCGTGGGCTACACGGCGGGGATCATCGTCACCCCGGCCGTGCGCGAACTGCGGGAACGGTTCCCGGACGCCGACGTCTCCAGCGTGCACGTCGACTGGGGCGACCGCCGCACGGCCCTGGCCGACCACAAGGTCGACGCGCTGGTGACCCGGCTGCCCTTCCCGACGGACGGGGCCCATGTGACGGTCCTCTACGACGAGCCCAGGGTGCTGCTGCTCCCGGTCGGCCACCGCCTCGCCGGCAAGGAGTCCGTCACGCTCGACGAGATCGCGGACGAGCCGATGATCAGGGTGGCCGACCCGGACTGGAACGCGTACTGGCGCATCGACCCCCGCCCGGACGGCAGCCCGGCACCCGACGGCCCTCTGGTCACGGCGCTGGAGGACAAGTTCGAACTCGTGGCCTCGGGACAGGCCCTGGCCATCATGGCCTCACCTCGTCCGGGCGCCCTGCGCCCCGATCTGACGGTGGTCCCGCTGGAGGGCGTCGACCCGTCCCACGTCGTCCTGGCGACCCGGGCAGGCGACCGGGGCCGACTGCTCACGGCGTTCCGCAGGGCGGCCCGGACCCGTCTTGAGCCGACCGGCTTCTGAAACGGCCTCAGCCGGTGACCCTGTCTCCAGGATCACCGGCTGAGGTGATGAGGGTGAGTGACGGGACTCGAACCCGCGGCCACCTGGACCACAACCAGGTGCTCTACCAACTGAGCTACACCCACCATGTTCGGCTGTCCGGGTTTCCCCGACCGGCCGAGAAAAAGTGTACAGGGTCCGAAGGGGTGCTCGCGCCCGCCTTAATCGCGCAGGCCGCGAGCCTTTCCTGCGCAGGCTGTGCGACGCTACTGCGCAGGCAGGACGTGCTTCGCGGCGATCGTCTTGGCGGTGTCGGAGTCCGGCCCGGGCTGCGGGACGAAGATCGCCTCGCGGTAGTAGCGCAGCTCCGCGATGGACTCGCGGATGTCGGCGAGGGCACGGTGGTTGCCGTTCTTCTCCGGGCTGTTGAAGTAGGCCCGGGGGTACCAGCGGCGGGCGAGTTCCTTGACGGAGCTGACGTCCACGATGCGGTAGTGGAGGTAGTCCTCCAGGGTGGGCATGTCCCGGAGCAGGAAACCGCGGTCGGTGCCGACGGAGTTGCCGCACAGGGGGGCCTTGCCGGGCTCCTTGACGTGCTCGCGGACGTAGGCGAGGACCTGCTCCTCGGCGTCGGCGAGCGTGGTGCCGCCGGACAGCTCGTCGAGCAGCCCGGACGCGGTGTGCATCTGACGCACCACCTCCGGCATCGTCTCCAGCGCCTGGTCCGGCGGGCGGATGACGATGTCCACACCGTCGCCGAGGATGTTCAGCTCGGAGTCGGTGACGAGGGCGGCAACCTCGATGAGCGCGTCGTCGGACAGCGAGAGGCCGGTCATCTCGCAGTCGATCCACACCATGCGATCGTTCATGCGACCACCCTAAAGCTGGCGTCCGCTTTTGGGTGGCCCGGTGTCGCTGTGAACGTTTCCCTGGGGGCCGCCGCCCCCGGACCCCCGCTTCGGCCCCGAAGGGCCTAGTCCTCGAACGCCGGACGGGCTGAAGTGCCCGCCCGGCGCCGAGAGGTCATGCTCCGCTGCGCTGCCCCGGCAGGCTCGCCCGGCCGGTCGCGTACAGCTCGCGGCCGTTCTCCGACGGCGGGCCCACGGAGGCCGGGGTGCGCCGGGTCTGGAGCGGTACCGGGCCGCCCTCCGGGTGCAGCTGCACCGGCGGACCGGGCGGGGGACCCGTGGGTCCCCCCACCGGACCGTCGCTGTCCACGGGCCGCTCGCCCTGCGGCCGGCGCGCCCGGTACGCGGCCCGGTAGGCCGCCGGGGACGAGCCCAGCTGCCGCCGGAAGTGCCCGCGCAGCGCCACCGGCGAGCGGAAGCCGCAGCGCCCCGCGACCTCGTCCACCGAGTAGTCCGAGGTCTCGAGCAGCCGCTGCGCCTGGAGCACCCGCTGGGTGATCAGCCACTGGAGAGGGGCCGAACCCGTCAGGGAGCGGAAGCGGCGGTCGAACGTACGACGGCTCATGTACGCGCGCGCGGCGAGCGTCTCCACGTCGAACTGCTCGTGGAGGTGCTCCAGCGCCCAGGCGACGACCTCGGCGAGCGGGTCGGCGCCGATCTCCTCCGGTAAAGACCTGTCGAGGTAGCGCTCCTGACCGCCCGAGCGGCGCGGCGGGACCACCAGGCGGCGGGCCAGCGCGCCGGCCGCCTCGTTGCCGTGGTCCGTCCGCACGATGTGGAGGCAGAGGTCGATACCGGCCGCGGTACCGGCCGAGGTCAGCACGTCGCCGTCGTCCACGAAGAGTTCTCGTGGGTCCACGTGCACCGACGGGTAGCGCTTGGCCAGCGTCGGCGCGTACATCCAGTGGGTGGTCGCGGGGCGGCCGTCCAGCAGGCCGGCTGCGGCCAGCACGAACGCGCCGGTGCACAGGCCCACGATGCGGGCACCCTCCTCGTGCGCCCGGCGCAGTGCGTCGAGTGCCTCCTCCGGAGGCGGTGAGGTGATCGAGCGCCAGGCCGGCACGACGACCGTGCCCGCGCGTGAGATCGCCTCCAGGCCATGTGGCGCGGTGAGTTCCAGGCCCCCTGTGGTCCGCAGCGGGCCTTCTTCGCCGCCGCACACCAAAAGGCGGTAGCGCGGCACGCCGGCGTCCTGGCGGTCAATCCCGAACACCGACAACGGTATGGAACTCTCGAAAATGGGGCCGCCGCTGAACAGCAGCACCGCGACGATCTCCTTGCGGCGTCGCCCGGAGAGCTTCCGGGCCGCGGCTTCCGGCGCGGCAGTGGAGTCGTGGCTCATCCTGCTAAGCCCCCCTCGGTGGTCGCGGCGCCCCTAACTTGTCGGGCATGTCGCTCCAGCACGTTTCCCCTCGGTCCGGCACGAGTCCCCCGCCGTAAGACGTCAAGATCGAATCTACTGTGTCCCGTGGTGCCGGGGTGACCAGTTCGTCATCCGGCAGATTGTCGACTTGGCAACTTGGCGTAAAGCATTCGATCACGAAGCGTTGCACTCAGGGGCCGTGCAGGGAAGTGCGCCTTGTGGCAGTGGCTAATCCACGTAGGGTGCGCGGGACCCCCGAGACCCTATTCGTGCAGGTGGAACGGGGGTTGGAGGGTGGTGAGGGCACGGGACACGCCCAACGTGGAAGTTGGCTGAAAAGAATCGTCCCGGTGCATGGAAACCGGTCAGCCGACCGGTGTGCTTCCGCCGGTGTGACGACCGCCTCGGTGGGCCCCGGCGCCACCCCGGTGCCGGCGGCCGCGCTGCGGCGCCCCTTCCTCCGCGTGCAGGCGGGCCGCGCCGCGTTCCGACTGGCGCAGGAGGATACGGCAGACGGCTGTCACGGCGGCGAGGCCGAGCGCGGTGCCGGCGGCTCCGGCGAGCGAGGAGCCGTACCAGAGCAGCACCACGGGGACGAGGGCGCAGCTGAAGACCGCCCAGCGGACCACGTCCGTGCCGGTGTCCCTGGAGTCCTCGGAGGGCGGTCGGTGTCCGGTCATCGCATGCTCCCTGTGGCGTCTCCCCCTGGCGTGGCTCCTGGGTTCAACGCCTGTTCGACCCGTCGGTCACTGTGTCGAGGGGCCGTCCGGTGGGTGCGGTCCGGGGGGCCGGTGGGCGACGGGCGCTTGAATCCTGTGCAAACCGCCTGTACAGCGCAGCAACCATTGCGTTACGGGCGCCCCCTCGTGCATGCTCCCTGGAACCCCACAGCGCGGGGGCGGGATCTGGGCTAAGGAGGCGTGGCGCCGTACCCTTGGGGGTATGGGCCGGGAAAGACGATTCCCGGACACAGCTCCGCCGCACAGGCCGTCCCTCCCATACAAGGATCACAACGCCGAGACAGCCATGGCCGGTCACGAATTCTCCGAACCAGCGGACCGCAAGCGGCCCGTCGCCGATCCCACGGCGGCCGAGCCCCTGGCGGCGGAAGAGCCACGCCACTCCTGCGACCCCGCCTTCAAGCACGGCGTCGTCGTCGGGTTCGACGGCTCCACATCGAGCGAGCGCGCCCTCGCGTACGCGATCGGCATGGCCCACCGCTCCGGCTCGGGCCTGATCATCGTGCATGTCGCCAACCGGCTGCCCACCACGGTGTGGGCCGGCTGCGAGCCACCGGTCTTCGTCGACGTGCCGGACCACCGCACCGAGGTGCTCGGCCTGGAGCTCGCCTGCGCGGACTACCTCGCCGAGGTGCCCTGGATCCTGGTCGAGCGCGGCGGGGACATCTGCCATGAACTCGAAGAGGTCGGGCGGGAGTACGAGGCGGACGCGATCGTCGTCGGCTCCACCCACGGCATCGTCGGGCGCATCTTCGGCTCCGTCGCCGGGCGGCTCGCCAAGCGGGCGAAGCGGCCCGTCATCGTCATTCCGTAACGCCTGGTTCGCCCTGGTGAGATGGGTGAATCCACCCGCGCGCAGAGGTGTTTGTGTCTTTGTGAAGGGCATATAGCCGTCATGGGCTGCCGGCCGGGGCGTGACGGTCACCGGCCAAGTGGCAGTCGGCGCCGGGATATTGGGCGGCCCCGGCGCGATCGAACGGACCCCCCGTGCACGGTGGCGTCACGAGGGGTCCGTCCCTTGTACGGGTCGAGCGTCTACTCGACCGTCACCGACTTCGCGAGGTTCCGCGGCTTGTCGATGTCCCGGCCCAGCGCCAACGCCGTGTGGTAGGCGAGGAGTTGGAGCGGGATGCCCATCAGGATCGGGTCCAGCTCGTCCTCGTTCTTCGGCACGACGATCGTCTCGTCGGCCTTCTCCTGGTGCTGGTGGGCCACCGCCAGGATCCTGCCGCTGCGGGCCTTGATCTCCTCCAGGGCGGCCCGGTTCTTCTCCAGCAGGTCGTCGTCGGGGACGATCGCGACCGTGGGGAGCGCGGGCTCGATCAGGGCCAGCGGGCCGTGCTTGAGCTCCGACGCCGGGTAGGCCTCCGCGTGGATGTAGGAGACCTCCTTGAGCTTCAGGGAGGCCTCACGGGCCACCGGGTAGCCCCGGACACGGCCGATGAAGAGCATCGAGCGGGCCTCGGCGTACTGCTCGGCCAGCTTCTTGATGTGCTCCTCCTGCTCCAGCATCTCGGTGATCTGCGCGGGCAGCTTGCGCAGGCCCTCGATGATCCGCTTGCCGTCGCGGACGGAGAGGTCACGGGTGCGGCCCAGGTGCAGGGCGAGCAGCGCGAAGGCCACCGTGGTGTTGGTGAAGCACTTGGTGGAGACCACGCAGACCTCCGGGCCCGCGTGCACGTACACCCCGCCGTCGGCCTCCCGGGCGATCGCCGAGCCGACCACGTTCACCACGCCGAGGACCCGCGCGCCCTTGCGCTTCAGCTCCTGGACGGCCGCGAGGACGTCGTAGGTCTCGCCGGACTGGGAGACCGCGATGTAGAGGGTGTCGGGGTCGACGACCGCGTTGCGGTAGCGGAACTCCGAGGCGGGCTCGGCGTCCGCGGGGATGCGGGCCAGCTCCTCGATCATCTGGGCGCCGATCATGCCCGCGTGGTACGAGGTGCCGCAGCCGAGGATCTTCACCCGGCGGATCTGGCGGGCCTCCCGGGCGTCCAGGTTGAGGCCGCCGAGGTGCACGGTGGAGAAGCGGTCGTCGATGCGGCCGCGCAGCACGCGGTCCACGGCGTCGGCCTGCTCGTGGATCTCCTTGTGCATGTACGTGTCGTGGCCGCCCATGTCGTAGGAGGCGGCCTCCCACTCGACGGTGGTGGGCTCGGCCGTCGTACGGGTGCCCTCGGTGGTGTAGGTGCGGAAGTCGTCGGCCTTGAGGGTGGCCATCTCGCCGTCGTCCAGCGTCACTATCTGCCGGGTGTGGGCGACCAGCGCGGCGATGTCCGAGGCGACGAACATCTCCTTCTCGCCGATGCCGAGGACGACCGGGGAGCCGTTGCGGGCCACCACGATGCGGTCGGAGAAGTCGGCGTGCATCACGGCGATGCCGTAGGTGCCCTCGATCACCCGCAGGGTGTCGCGGACCTTGTCCTCCAGCTTCTCGGCCTGGGAGCGCGCGATGAGGTGGACGAGGACCTCGGTGTCGGTCTCGGAGAGGAACTCGACGCCGTCCGCCTCCAGCTTGCGGCGCAGGTCGGAGGCGTTGTCGATGATGCCGTTGTGGACCACCGCGACCTTGAGGTCGGCCGACATGTGCGGGTGGGCGTTCACGTCGGAGGGGGCGCCGTGGGTGGCCCAGCGGGTGTGGGCGATGCCGGTGGTGCCCTTGAAGCGGGCCGGGACCTTGGCCTCCAGGTCACGCACCCGGCCCTTGGCCTTGACCATCTTCAGGCCCGCCGTCTTCGGCGAGGTGACGACTATGCCCGCCGAGTCGTACCCGCGGTACTCCAGGCGCTGCAAGCCCTCCAGGAGGAGGGGGGCGACGTCACGCTTGCCGATGTAACCGACGATTCCGCACATATAGCTTGTGTCCCCTAGCCGTAGACCATGCGGCGCAGCTGCCTCAGTGTCAGCTCCGGCGGCGCCACCGCTCGATATTTCAGGTCCGCCTCGATCCGTCCGAAGATCTCCGCGTTCACCAGGCCCTGGGCCTGGAGTTCGCGGTGGCGGCGACGGACGTACTCCTCGGTCGTCTCGTCGAAGAACGCGAGCACGTCCTGGATCACGCGCAGCGCCTCGCCCCGGCTGAGGGGCGTGGACCGCGTCAGATGATCAACAAGTTCGTCGTGCACCCGGTAGATCCTGGGGGACCGGGAGCCGTTTCGCAAGAATCCTGCCCGATATCGGGCAGGGTGCTGTTGATGTTCTTATGAACGTCTGTTCGCAAGCTGTCCATCCTCCGTCCCACACCCCGTTGCCCGCGGAGACGAGTTTCAGACGCCATGGACATTCCTCGCATGGGAGTACCGGACCAGCTCGCCGAGCGCATGAGCATGGCCGAACAGCACGAGTACCTGCGCGCCAGATTCTCGCGGCGCACCATGATCAGGGGCGGAGCCGTCACCCTGGGCGCCGTCACCGGTGGCGCGTTCGTGCCCGGCGCCGTCGCCCAGGCCGCCACGCCCACCCGGACCTTCGCCTCCGCCGCGACCGTCGACGGCTCCCTGGTCGCCCCCTTCGGCCGGCACCTCGCCTACGGCGCCGACGCCCGCACCGAGATGACGATCTCGTGGCAGGTCCCGGTCGCCGTCAAGAAGCCCTTCGTCCGCATCGGCGCCCACCCCTGGGACCTCTCCCGCAAGATCGAGGCCGAGGTGCGCACCCTGTACACCCCGGCCGGTGTCGGCGCCAGCGGCGACCACACCCAGTACTACGTGCACGCGAAGCTGAGCCACCTCAAGCCCGGCCGGACCTACTACTACGGCGTCGGCCACCAGGGCTTCGACCCGGCCGAGGCACACCTCGCGGGCACCCTGGGCACCTTCACCACCGCACCCGCGCACAAGAAGCCGTTCACCTTCACGGCCTTCGGCGACCAGGGCGTCAGCTACCACGGCCTCGCCAACGACAGCCTCATCCTCGGCCAGAACCCGGCCTTCCACCTGCACGCCGGCGACATCGCCTACGCCGACCCGGCCGGCCAGGGCAAGTCCGCCGACACCGGCTTCGACTCGCGAGTGTGGGACCAGTTCCTCGCCCAGACCGAGTCGGTCGCCAAGTCCGTTCCGTGGATGGTCAGTTACGGCAACCACGACATGGAGGCCTGGTACTCGCCCAACGGCTACGGCGGCGAGGAGGCCCGCTTCACGCTCCCCGACAACGGGCCGGACAAGAAGAACCTCCCGGGCGTCTACTCCTTCGTCCACGGCAACACCGCGATCATCTCGCTGGACCCGAACGACGTCTCCTTCGAGATCCCGGCCAACCTCGGCATCTCCGGCGGCACCCAGACCAAGTGGTTCGAGGCGCAGCTGAAGAAGTACCGCGCGTCGAAGGACATCGACTTCATCGTGGTGTTCTTCCACCACTGCGCGTACTGCACCTCCACCGCGCACGCCTCGGAGGGGGGCGTGCGCCAGGAGTGGGTGCCGCTGTTCGAGAAGTACACGGTGGACCTGGTCATCAACGGCCACAACCACCAGTACGAGCGCACCGACGTCATCAAGGGCGACAAGGTCGTCAAGAAGCTCCCGATCGGCGAGACCGCCTACCCCGAGACCGAGGGCGTCGTCTACGTCACGGCGGGCGCGGCCGGCCGCAGCCTGTACGCGTTCACCGCGCCGGACTCCTACGAGGGGCACCTGAACGAGGTCGACTCGGTCGCCTCCTTCATCAACACCAAGGACGGCAAGGTCAACGAGACCGTCGCCTGGTCCCGGGTGCGCTACCTCAACTACTCCTTCCTGCGCGTGGACGTGGAGCCCGCCCCGCGCGGCCACTACGCCAAGCTGAAGGTGTCGGGCATCGCCGAGACCGGCGACCGCATCGACCACTTCACGGTGGCGCGCAAGGCGAAGTAGCCCGCTTCGGCGGGGTGACCGGAGGAGAAGGCGTCTTCGGTCGCAGGTCTTTCGTACGTCCTTCGTGCATAAGTCGAGGGTGGTGGGCCGGGTCTGCCCGGGCCGCCACCCTCGACCGGTTTCGGCGGTGCGCGGTCCTACCGGCCCGCGATGGGGTTCGTCAGCGTGCCGACCAGCTGGAGGGCGCCCGAGGGGTCCGCCAGGTCCACCATCTGCCGGTTGTTGCGCAGCTGGAGCCGGTTGAGGCAGGAGAGGGCGAACTCGGGCGCGAACATGTCGTACTGCCGGAACTTGTCCGCCAGTTCGGGCACCGAGCGCTGGTAGTCGCGGGTGACCTCGGCGACCGTGCGCCAGAAGTCCTCCTCCTCCAGGATCCCCTCGGTGGCGAGGTTCGCGGCGAGGAAGCGGAAGAAGCAGTCGAAGACGTCCGTGAAGATCGACAGCAGCTTCTTGTCGTCCGGGACCTCGACCCGCAGCCGCTCGACCGCCGGCGGCAGCACCGCCTCGGCGTCCATGACGGCGATCTCCTCGGCGATGTCCTTGTAGACCGCCCGCTCGACCACGCCGTCCCTCAGGACCAGGATGACGTTCTCGCCGTGCGGCATGAACACCAGGTCGTAGGCGTAGAAGCTGTGCAGCAGCGGGGTGTAGTAGGCGCGCAGGTAGCGGCGCAGCCAGTCCGTCGGGGTGAGGCCCGAGCGTTCGATGAGGGCGCCCGCGAAGGACCGGCCCTCGTGGTCGACGTGGACCAGCGAGGCCATGGTGGCCAGGGACTCGCCGTCCTGGAGGGACGGCACCGGGCTCTCCCGCCACAGCGCGGCGAGCATCTTGCGGTACGGCGAGTAGCGGTCCGTGGCGGCCTCGTACTCCAGGTGCCGGTAGCCCACCGCGGCCCGCTCGCGGATGATCGACAGACCGGTGGACTTGAGCACCGGGTCGCCCTCGATGAGCCCGGCGAGCCAGTCGTTGATGGCCGGGGTCGCCTCCATGTACGCGGCCGAGAGTCCGCGCATGAAGCCCATGTTGAGGACGGACAGGGCCGTCTTCACGTAGTGCTTCTCGGGGTGCGAGCGGTTGAAGAAGGTCCGGATGGACTGCTGGGCCAGGTACTCGTCGTCGCCCTCGCCCAGGCACACCAGGAGGTCACGGGCGACCTCGGCGGCGAAGGTGACGGTGAGCTTGTTCCACCACTGCCAGGGGTGGACCGGGATGAGCAGGTAGTCGGCCGGGTCGAGGCCCTTGGCGCGCAGGACGCCGTGGAAGCGCTCGACGGTCTCCTCGCCCAGCTCCTGGCGTACGAAGGTCTCGTACTCGATGCCGACCCCGGCCGTGAACGCGGCGCGGGAGCGGTGGGCGGCGAGCCAGACCAGGCGGACGGGGCTCGCGGTCTCGGGGGCGTACGAGAGGTACTCGTGGACGCCGAAGCCGAGCCGGCCGTTGTTGGCGACGAAGCAGGGGTGGCCCTCGGTCATGCCGGTCTCGATGTCCTGGAAGGACCTCCGGGCGAGCTCGGCGACCGGAACCTGCGGCTTGGTGAGTTTGTAGCAGGTGCCGGAGAGGGTGGAGGAGATCTCCTCCAGGTAGACCGGCAGGATCTCGTCGCTGAGCCCGAGAGTGTCCTTCAGTTCGATGAAGAAGTCCAGGGCGGCGAGGGGGAGTTCGGTGCCGTCGCGGTGCCGGGTGATCGAGTCGGCGTCGACCTGCCAGTGGTCGAGGGAACGGCGGACCGCGGTGAAGTCGTAGCGGGTCTTGCCGTCGTCGCTGCGGACGACGTACTGGTCCTTGTCGGTCTCCTCGGGCTCGATCAGCCGCTCGTGCGCGAACTCGGCGAGGCCCTTGCGGATCAGCAGACGGTTGGCGGTGTCCCAGCGCTCGGGGGAGAGGTGGGCGACGGCGTCGGCGAGGCTCATGCGGCCACCCCCGTCGCGGCCACGAACTGAGTCCGGGTGCAGAAGCTCAACAGAGCGACTTTCTCCGGCTTCTGTATCTCCCGCTCGGGCACGAAGCCGACCGCCGCGTTCAGGGCGTGGACGGCCTTGTTGCCGACGTCGGGCTCCACGACGACCCGCAGGACGGCCGGGTCCTCGAAGAGGTGGGCCATGACGGCGGTGATGACGGACCGGGTGAAGCCGTGGACGGGCGTGTCGGTGGCCGGGGTGAGGAAGTGCATCCCGACGTCACCGGGCCGCGGCTCGTACAGGCCGACCAGCTCGCGGTGGGCGGGGTCGTACTTCTCCATCAGGAAGGCCGGTTCGCCGTCCGCGTCGAGCCCCAGGAGCGCGTGGTGGTGCTCGTCGGCGGCGATGTCCATGTAGGCCCGCTCGACGTCCTCCAGTTTCGCGTCCTGCATCATCCAGAACGCGGCCTTGGGATGCGTGACCCACCCGTGCAGCAACTCGGCGTCCTTCAGCGGGTCGAGGGGCCGGAACGTGAAAGTCATACGGAAAACTCCTGGAACGCGATCGTCTTCTCGACCGGGTAGTACTCGGTGCCGAGCAGCTCTCGGATGATGCAGCTGTTGCGGTAGGCACCCATGCCCAGGTCGGGGCTGGTGATGCTGTGGGTGTGGACTCCGCCGTTCTGGAGGAAGACGCCTCTGCCCGTCACGTCGATCGCGTAGGTGCGGGAGACGTCGAAGTTGCCGTGCGCGTCGTAGACCAGACGGTCCCTGACCGGGGCGAGGAACTCCGGCTCGGCGTACTTGTAGCCGGTGGCGAGGACCAGGCCCTGCGTCTCGATCTCGAAGTCCTTCTGCTGCTCCTCCTGGCGGAAGCCGAGCGTGTACGTGCCGTTCTCATGGCGGGCGCTGTGCAGCGAGGAGTTGGTGAGCAGGCGGGTGGGGACCGGGCCGCCGAGGTTCTTCTGGTAGAGCAGGTCGAAGATCTCGTTGATCAGGTCGCCGTCGATGCCCTTGAACAGGCCCTTCTGCTCGGCGGTGAGCCGGTAGCGGGTGGCCTCGGGCAGCTCGCGGTAGTAGTCGATGTACTCCGGGGAGGTCATCTCCAGCGTGAGCTTGGTGTATTCGAGAGGGAAGAAGCGCGGGGAGCGGGTGACCCAGTTCAGCCGGTACCCGTGCACGTCGATCTCGGAGAGCAGGTCGTGGTAGATCTCCGCCGCGGACTGCCCGGAGCCGACGATCGTGATCGACTCCTTCTGCTGGAGCTCCGCCTTGTGCTGCATGTAGCGGGAGTTGTGGAAGAAGTCGCCGCCCAGGCCCCGCACGGCCTCCGGGTGGTGCGGGGAGGTGCCGGTGCCGAGGACCAGGTGGCGGGCGCGGAACGCGTCGCCGGTGTCGGTGCGGACGACGTACACCTCGTCCTCGTACGTCACCTCGGTGACGGTCGTGCCGAAGCGGACGTTGCTCAGCTTGTTCGCGGCCCAGCGGCAGTAGTCGTCGTACTCCACGCGCAGCGGGTAGAAGTTCTCGCGGATGTAGAACGAGTACAGCCGCCCTTTCTCCTTCAGGTAGTTGAGGAAGGAGTACGGCGAGGTCGGGTCGGCGAGGGTGACCAGGTCCGACATGAACGGGGTCTGGAGGTGGGCGCCGTCCAGGAACATGCCGGCGTGCCACTCGAAGTCGGGCTTCGACTCCAGGAGGATCCCGTCGAGTTCGTCGATGGGCTCGGTGAGGCAGGCGAGGCCGAGGTTGAACGGGCCGAGCCCGATCCCCACGAAGTCGTAGGTCTTGGTCGGGACTTCAGGACGCGCGGTCAAGGGACTCTCCCAGGTACTGCTCGGCGTGGCCGGCGATCAGGTCGAGGACGACGGACATGTCCTCGACCGTCGTCTCGGGGTTGAGCAGGGTGAACTTCAGGTAGTGGCGGCCGCCCACCTTGGTGCCCGCGACCACCGCGTCACCGGAGGCGAACAGGGCCTTGCGGGCGTACAGGTTGGCGCGGTCGATCTCGGCCGGGTCGGTGACGGCGGCCGGGATGTAGCGGAAGACCAGGGTGGAGAGGCTGGGTTCGACCACGACGTCGAAGCGCGGGTCGGCGGCGAGCAGCCTCCAGCCCTCGGCGGCCAGGTCGCAGACCTCGTCGAAGAGCTCGCCGATGCCGTCGGCGCCCATCACGCGCAGGGTCATCCACAGCTTGAGGGCGTCGAAGCGGCGGGTGGTCTGGAGGGACTTGTCGACCTGGTTGGGGATGCGTTCCTGCACCATGCGGCGCGGGTTGAGGTACTCCGCGTGGTAGGTGGCGTGCCGGAGCGTGGCCGCGTCGCGCACCAGCACGGCGGACGAACTCACCGGCTGGAAGAAGGACTTGTGGTAGTCCACGGTGACGGAGTCGGCGCGCTCGATGCCCTCGATGCGGTCCCGGTACTTCAGGGAGGCCAGCAGTCCGCAGCCGTAGGCCGCGTCGACGTGCATCCAGGCGCCGTACTGCTCGCAGAGCTCGGCGATCTCGGGCAGCGGGTCGATGGAGCCGAAGTCGGTGGTGCCGGCGGTGGCGACGACGGCCATTGGGACGAGGCCCTCCCGCTCGCAGCGCTCCAGTTCGCGGGCGAGCGCGACGGTCTGCATCCGCTTGTCGGCGCCCACGGGGACGGAGACGACCGCGTCGGCGCCCAGGCCGAGGAGTTTGGCGGACTTCTTCACGCTGAAGTGGCTCACCTCGGAGGCGAAGATCCGCAGGTCGGCCAGGTTGTCGGCCTTGGCCTCCTCGCGGGCCAGCAGCAGGGCCTGGAGGTTGGACTGGGTGCCGCCCGAGGTGAACACGCCGTCGGCGACCGGGCCCAGACCGATGCGTGCGGTCGTCCAGTCGATCAGCTTGCGTTCAATGAGGGTGCCGCCGGCCGACTGGTCCCAGGTGTCCAGGGAGGAGTTGACGGCGGAGAGGACCGCCTCGCCGAGCACGGCCGGGATGACGACCGGGCAGTTGAGATGGGCGAGATAGCGGGGGTGGTGGAAGTAGACCGCGTCCCGGAGGTAGACGTCCTCCAGCTCGTCGAGCACCGCCGTCGTGTCCAGCAGGGGCTTGTCGAGGTCGATCGCGTCGATGCGGGGGGAGAGGGCGTCGACGCCGACGCCGGTGAACGGCTTGGTGGTGGTGGCGAGTTTGGCAGCCACCCGCTCGATTCCTTCGGTCACGGAGCGGCGATACGTCTCCGCGGTCGTGTCATTGAGCAGGTGCGAGCGCATGCTGGGGTCCTCCGGTGGGGACGATCCGTGCGGGACGGGGGCAGGAGCGGGGTGATGATCCCGGCTTCAACTTAGGTAAGCCTAACCTAACTAGTCACGAGTGAAACCCGCCCCTGCCGTGACCGCCGTCACGTCTGTCGGCAGGCGTCACTCCGCAGCGCGCAGCTGCTCCTCGGTCATGCCGAGACGCCAGTAGCCCACGAACGTGACCCGGCGCCGGTCGACCCCGCGCTCGCGCACGAAGTGCCGCCGCAGCTCCTTCACGCACCCGGACTCGCCGGCGATCCAGGCGTACGGGTGCGCGGCGGGCGGGAGTTGAGCCTCGCGGATGGCGTCGAGCGCCCTCTCCCCGACGAGCCAGGTGATCTCGGCGTCCGCCTCGGTCGCCAGATCCTGGATGTCCCCGGCGTCGTGCACTTCGAGCCAGACCCGGGCCCGCTGTCCGGCGGGAAGCGCTTCGAGGATCGCGGAGACGGCGGGCAATGCGGTCTCGTCGCCCCACAGCAGCACGAGATCGGTGTCGGCGGGCGGCCGGAACCGGATGGCCCGGTTGTCGGCGATCGCGGGCCCGAGCAACTGGACCCGGTCACCGGCGGAGGCACGTGCGGCCCACCGGGACGCGGGCCCGGCGGGCTCGTGCAGCACGAAGTCGATGTCGATCTCGTCGGGATCGCGGCGCAGGCTCCGCAGGGTGTACGACCGCATCACCGCCCGCACGTCATCGGGCTGCTCCCGCCAGGCCTGCCACCACCCGTCCCCGAGTTCCACGGGAACCCCGGGCTCGGCCCGCCCCTCGGCGGGCAGGAAGAGGGACAGGGACTGGTCGTGCCCGTCGGAGAAGAAGTACTGGAGATCCTCTCCGGCGAAGGTGACCCGGACGAGAGACGGCCCGAGCCGCCGAGTCCGTGCAACTTGCAGAGCGAAGAAGCGGAAGGGGGCGGCTACGGCCGTGGTCATGCGGGTACCTCCTGAATCGACGTCAGGTGTGCCTACTCAGGGGCGCGGGGAACTGCGCGACCAGCCCCCACGCGCCCGCAGCGAACAACGCGCCTAACTGACCTTCTTCGCGCTCTCGATCGCCTTCGCCAGGTTCTCCACCATCGCCACGCACTTGTCGTACGACGGAATCGGCTCAGGAGACCGGGAGATGACCTGCCCCGCCTTCACCGCAGGCAGCTTCTTCCAGGTCGCCTCGGTGATGTCGGCGGGCTGGATCGTCGCCGTGCGGTCGTCCATCATGATGATGTCGGCCTTGTACTTGTCGACGTTCTCCCAGCTCAGCGACTCGTACCAGCCGCCGGAGGCCTTCAGCACGGACGCCGACGGCTCCACGAAGTTCACCCCGAGCGCCTTGAAGTACTCGAGGTCGACGGAGAGGTTGGAGCCGGAGACGTAGAAGACGTCCTGCGCGGCGGACCCGGCGAGCACCTTGATGTCGGGGTGGGCCTTGGCGGCCGCCCGCAGTCGCTCCGACGCCGCTTCGAACCGCTTCTTCGCGTCGGTGACCTTGGCCGCCTTCATGTCCGCGCCGAGGGACTCGGCCAGCTCCCAGACCTTCTGGAGCGGTGCGGTGAGCTGGCGGTCGTACACGGAGATGCCGACGCTCGGCGCGAGCTTCGCGATCTTGGAGGCGGAGGCGGCCGGGACGTACCAGAGGGTTCCGGCGCTGTCGAACATCGTGGTGATGAGGACCTCGGGCGCGAAGGCCGCGTACTGCTCGACGTTGAACTGGTCCCAGACGTTGCCGAAGACCGTCAGCTTGCTGACGTCCATGTCGCCGGCCTGGACATCGGCCTTGCCGTCCTTGGTCTTGGTGGGGCCGAAGACGCCCTTGACCTCGATGCCGTAGTCGTAGAGCGCGGCCGCGACCCCGGTGAAGGCGACGATCTTCGTGGGGACCTTGTCCAGCTTCACGGTGGTGCCGCGGTCGTCCTTGAAGGACCAGGGGCCGGACTTGGCGGCCGTGGTCCCCTTGTCGCTGCCCGTCGCGCTGGAGTCGTCGTCTCCGCAGGCGGCGAGCGCGGCGCCGAGGCCGAGGGCGCCACCCGCGGCGAGGATGCCGCGGCGGGTGAGGTGGGCGACTCTTGCGTGGGACATGTGTGGCTGCTTTCGAACGGGGCGAAGCGCCCGCCGGACAAGTTCCAAGGTAGGTTAGCCTAACCTCATCAGTTGTCCAGAGGGTGGGTGCGTCGCCCCGTCCGGGCTGAGGGTGCCCTGCCGGTCCCGGTCTAACCGGCCAGCCCCAACTCCCGTGCGATCAGCATCCGCTGCACCTCGCTCGTGCCCTCGCCGATCTCCAGGATCTTGGAGTCGCGCCACATGCGGGCCACCGGGTACTCGTTCATGAAGCCGTAGCCGCCGTGGATCTGGGTGGCGTCACGGGCGTTGTCCACGGCGACCGTGGAGGAGTACAGCTTGGCGAGGGCCGCCTCCTTCTTGAAGGGCTCGCCGGCGACCAGGCGCGAGGCCGCGTCGCGCCAGGCGAGCCGGGCCGTGTGGGCCTTCATCTCCATGTCGGCGATCTTGAACTGGATGGCCTGGTTGGCGCCGATGGGCCTCCCGAACGCCTCCCGCTCCTTCGCGTACTTCACCGACTCGTCCACACAGCCCTGGGCGAGTCCGGTCCCGAGCGCCGCGATGGCGATCCGGCCCTCGTCGAGGATGCGCAGGAACTGGGCGTAGCCGCGGCCCTGTTCGCCCAGCAGGTTCGCCGCCGGCACCCGGACGTCCGCGAAGGACAGCTCACGGGTGTCGGAGGCGTTCCAGCCGACCTTCGAGTACGGCGCCGCGACCGTGAAGCCGGGGGTGCCCGAGGGGACGATGATCGAGGAGATCAGGGGCTTGCCGTCGGGCTTGCGGCCGGTGACCGCGGTGACGGTGACCAACCCCGTGATGTCGGTGCCGGAGTTGGTGATGAAGCACTTGGTGCCGTTGATGACCCACTCGTCGGTGTCGGGGTCCAGGCGGGCCGTCGTCCGGGTCGCCCCGGCGTCGCTGCCGCCGTCCGGCTCGGTGAGGCCGAAGGCGCCCAGGATCTCGCCCGAGCACAGCCGGGGCAGCCACTCGCGCTTCTGCTCCTCGGTGCCGAACAGGTGCAGCGGCATGGCCCCCAGGGAGACGCCGGCCTCCAGGGTGATCGCCACCGACGAGTCCACGCGCGCCAGTTCCTCAAGCGCGAGGCCGAGCGCCAGGTAGTCGCCGCCCATCCCGCCGTACTCCTCGGGGAACGGCAGCCCGAACAGGCCCATGCGGCCCATCTCGCGGACGATCTCGTACGGGAACTCGTGGTGCTCGTAGTACTCGCCGATCTTGGGCGCCACTACGTCGTGGGCGAACTCCTCGACGGTACGGCGGAGTTCTTCCAGCTCGGGGGAGAGGCGGTGGTCCATGGGCGGTTCACTCCTGGTGGGAGAGGGCGCGGACGGTGCGGGACGGGCTGGGTCGGCCCAGGTGTTCGGCCATCCAGGCGCTGGTGGCGACGAGACGGCCGAGGTCGACACCGGTGTCGATGCCGAGGCCCTGAAGCATCCACACGAGGTCTTCGGTGGCGAGGTTGCCGGTGGCGGACTTGGCGTAGGGGCAGCCGCCGAGGCCGCCCGCGGAGGCGTCCACCGTGGTGACGCCGTGCTGGAGGGCCGCGTAGGTGTTGGCGAGGGCCTGGCCGTAGGTGTCGTGGAAGTGCACGCCCACCTTCTCGACGGGGACGTCGAGTTCGGTCAGCAGCGCGCGGACGTGGCCCGGGGTCGCCACCCCGATGGTGTCGCCGAGGCTCAGTTCGTCGCAGCCCATGTCGAGCAGGGCCCGGCACACGCGCACGACCTGGGGGACCGGGACCGCGCCCTCCCAGGGGTCGCCGAAGCACATCGACAGGTAGCCGCGCACATGCACGCCCTCGGCCTTGGCCCGGCCGACGACCGGCTCGAACATCGCCAGCGCCTCGTCGAGCGTGCGGTTGAGGTTGGCCTTGGCGAAGGACTCGGTGGCGCTGGCGAACACGGCGACGCGGGTCGCGCCCAGCGCGAGGGCGCGGTCCAGGCCGCGTTCGTTCGGGACGAGGACCGGCAGGTCCACGGCGAGGTCGCTGACCTGCGGGAACAGCTGCTCGGCGTCGGCGAGTTGGGGCACCCACTTCGGGTGGACGAAGCTGGTCGCCTCGATGGTCGTCAGCCCGGCCTCGGCGAGGCGGCGCACGAACTCCGCCTTCACCTCGGTGGGCACGGTCGACTTCTCGTTCTGGAGGCCGTCGCGGGCGCCGACCTCGTGGATGCGGACGCGGGTGGGCAGACCGGGTTCGGGGACGGTCATGGGCAGGCCGGGCTCGGGAACGGTCATGGGCGAGGTCACCGCGCCACCTCCTCGCGGGCCTCGTGGGGTGTGATCACGGCCAGCACCTGGTCCATGGCGACCGTGGTGCCGGGCCTGACGTCCAGCTCGGCGACGGTGCCGGCGTGCGGTGCGGAGATGACGTGCTCCATCTTCATGGCCTCGACGACCAGCAGGCTCTGCCCCGCGGTCACCTCGTCCCCGACCGCCACCTTCACCACGGTCACCGTGCCGGGCATGGGCGCGGTGAGGGAGTCGGCGCCGGCGTGGGCGGCCCGGGTGAGGGACGCGGCCACCGGGTCGTGGTCCCGGACCTGCCAGGCGTCGCCGTCCCGGCCGATCCAGTCGGCGGCGCGGTGGAAGGTGTGCCGGACGCCGTCGAGGGTGACGGTGACCTGGTCGTCGGTGAGGGTGTGGGTGCCGCGGTTCCGGTGAGTGACGGGTTCGAGTCCCGTCACTCTCAGCGGGAAGCCGACGGCTTTCGTGAAGCCAGTGCCGCCCATCCGCCACCCGCTCGGCACCGAGAACGGATCGGTCCAGCCCCCTTCACGAGGCCGCAGCCCGTCGAGCCGTACGGCCGCCGCCGCCTCGTACACCTCCTCCGGTACGTCCGTGGAGACCAGGTCGTCCACCACCCGCTCCACGAGCCCGGTGTCCAACTCGCCCTTCACCACGTCCGGATGGGCGAGCAGCCGCCGCAGGAACCCCGCGTTGGTCTGCACGCCCAGCGTCACCGTGTCCGCGAGGGCCGCCCGGAGCTTCCTGAGCGCGGTCTCCCGGTCGGGGCCGTACGCGATGACCTTGGACAGCATCGGGTCGTACAGGCTGCCGACCTCGGTGCCCTCGCTGAGCCCGGAGTCGGTGCGCACGCCGTCGCCCTGGGGTTCGCGCAGCCTCACCACGGTGCCGCCGGAGGGGAGGAACCCGCGCGCGGGGTCCTCCGCGCAGATCCGGGCCTCGACGGCGTGGCCGGTCAGCCGGACGCCCTCCTGCCCGTACGGCAGCGACTCGCCCGCCGCGACCCGCAGCTGCCACTCCACCAGGTCGAGGCCGGTGACGAGCTCGGTGACCGGGTGCTCCACCTGGAGGCGGGTGTTCATCTCCATGAAGTAGTACGAGGACGGGTCGTCGCCCGGCACGATGAACTCCACGGTGCCGGCGCCCCGGTAGCCGCAGGAGCGGGCCGCCTGGACCGCCGCCTCGCCCATGGACGCGCGCGTGGCCTCGTCCAGGAGGACGCTGGGCGCCTCCTCGACGATCTTCTGGTGGCGGCGCTGGAGGGAGCACTCGCGTTCGCCGAGGTGGATCACGTTGCCGTGGCCGTCGGCGAGAACCTGGATCTCGATGTGCCGGGGCCGGTCCACCCAGCGCTCCACGAGCAGGGTGTCGTCGCCGAAGGAGGAGCGGGCCTCGCGGCGGGCGGCGGCGATCTCCTCCTCCAGGACGGTGAGGTCCCGGACCAGCCGCATGCCCTTGCCGCCGCCGCCCGCGCTGGGCTTGAGGAGCACGGGGGCGCCCAACGCGCGCGCGGCCTCGGCGAGTTCGGGGTCACGGCCGCCGGGGACGACCGGTACTCCGGCCGCCTGGACGGTCTCCTTGGCGCGGATCTTGTCGCCCATGAGCGCGATGGCGTCCGAGGGCGGCCCGATGAAGACCAGGCCCGCGTCGACGCACGCGCGCGCGAAGGCCGCGTTCTCCGCGAGGAAGCCGTAGCCGGGGTGGACGGCCTGGGCGCCGCTGCGGCCGCCCGCCTCCAGGAGCCGCTCCACGGACAGATAGCTCTCCGACGCCGGCGCCGGTCCCAGCCGTACGCCGGTGTCGGCCTCCCTCACGTGCCGGGCGTCGGCGTCCGCGTCGGAGAAGACGGCGACGGAGCGGACGCCCAGGGACCTGAGCGTGCGGATGACGCGGACCGCGATCTCGCCCCGGTTGGCGACAAGCACTGTGTCAAACATGGGTCCTCACATCCGGAAGACGCCGAACTGGGGTTCGCCCAGTGGCGCGTTGGCGCATGCGGTCAGGGCAAGTCCGAGCACCTGACGGGTGTCGAGCGGGTCGATGACCCCGTCGTCCCACAGGCGGGCGGTGGCGTAGTAGGCGTTGCCCTGGCGCTCGTACTGGGCGCGGATCGGGTCCTTGAAGGACTCCTCGTCCTCGGCGGCCCAGGCCTCTCCCCGGGCTTCCAGCTGGTCCCGCTTGACGGTCGCGAGGACGGAGGCGGCCTGCTCGCCGCCCATCACGGAGATCTTGGCGTTGGGCCACATCCACAGGAAGCGGGGGGAGTAGGCCCGGCCGCACATCGAGTAGTTCCCGGCGCCGTAGGAACCGCCGACGACCACCGTCAGCTTGGGCACGCGCGTGCAGGCGACCGCGGTCACCATCTTGGCGCCGTGCTTGGCGATGCCGCCGGCCTCGTAGTCCTTGCCGACCATGAAGCCGGAGATGTTCTGGAGGAACAGCAGCGGGATGCCGCGCTGGTCGCACAGCTCGATGAAGTGGGCGCCCTTCTGGGCGGACTCGGAGAACAGGATGCCGTTGTTGCCGATGATCCCGACCGGGTGGCCGTGGATCCGGGCGAACCCGGTGACCAGGGTCTGCCCGAACTCGGCCTTGAACTCGGCGAACCGGGAGCCGTCGGTGATGCGGGCGATGATCTCGCGGACGTCGTAGGGGGTGCGGGAGTCCACCGGCACCGCGCCGTACAGGCCGTAGGGGTCGACCTTGGGCTCCACCGCGGGCTCCACCGACCAGGGCAGCGGCCCGCGCGCGGGAAGGGTCGCGGCGATGTTCCGCACGATCCTGAGGGCGTGGGCGTCGTCCTCGGCGAGGTGGTCGGTGACGCCGGACACGCGCGCGTGCACCTCGCCGCCGCCGAGCTCCTCCGCGGTGACGACCTCGCCGGTGGCCGCCTTCACCAGGGGAGGGCCGCCGAGGAAGATCGTGCCCTGGTTGCGGACGATCACCGCCTCGTCGCTCATGGCCGGGACGTACGCCCCGCCTGCCGTGCACGACCCGAGGACCGCGGCGATCTGCGGGATGCCCGCGCCGGACATCCGGGCCTGGTTGTAGAAGATCCGCCCGAAGTGCTCGCGGTCCGGGAAGACCTCGTCCTGCATGGGCAGGAAGGCACCGCCGGAGTCCACCAGGTAGATGCAGGGGAGCCGGTTGTCGAGCGCCACCTCCTGGGCCCGCAGGTGCTTCTTCACCGTCATCGGGTAGTACGTGCCGCCCTTGACGGTGGCGTCGTTGGCGACGACCACGCACTCGCGCCCGCTCACCCGCCCGATCCCGGCGATGACCCCGGCGGCCGGGGCCTGTCCGTCGTACATCCCGTCGGCCGCGAGCGGAGCCAGCTCCAGGAAGGGCGAGCCCGGGTCCAGAAGGGTGTCGACGCGGTCCCGGGGCAGCAGCTTGCCCCGCGCGGTGTGCCGCTCGCGCGCCCGCTCCCCGCCGCCCAGCGCGGCAGCGGCGAGCTTGCCGCGCAGCTCGTCCACGAGGGCCCGGTGGGCCTCCTCGTTGGCCTTCCAGGCCGCCGACGCGGGGTCTGCCGCGCTCGTCAGCTCCGGTGCCTGATCCATGTCCGGTGGTCCCCTCACCCAGTGATCGCCTGTTAATGAGCGTTAACCATTTCCTTCAGGTTAACGACCGCTAACCTCCCTGTCTAGAATTGCTCGCATGGCCACGAGAACCGACGCCCCCACCCGCCGCGAGCAGATCCTCAAGGAGGCCGCGCGGCTCTTCGCCGAGCGCGGGTTCCACGGCGTGGGCGTGGACGAGATAGGCGCGGCGGTCGGCATCAGCGGGCCCGGCCTCTACCGGCACTTCGCGGGCAAGGACGCGATGCTGGCGGAGCTGCTGGTGGGCATCAGCGGCCAGCTCCTGACCGGCGGGAAGCGGCGGGTGGCCGAGTCGGACGGCGGCGACCCCGAGGCGCTGCTCGACTCCCTGATCGAGGGCCACATCGACTTCGCGCTCGACGACCGCCCCCTGATCACCCTGCACGACCGTGAGCTGGACCGCCTGCGCGACAGCGACCGCAAGCTGGTCCGCCAGCTCCAGCGCCAGTACGTCGAGCTGTGGGTGGAGGTCCTGCGCGAGGTCTACCCCGGCCTCCTGGAACCCGCGGCCCGCTCGGCCGTGCACTCCGTCTTCGGCCTCCTGAACTCCACCCCGCACCTGGGCCGCCCGGGTTCCCTGCCGGGCCGTGCGGCGACGGCAGCCCTGCTGCACCGGATGGCGCGGGGCGCCTTCGCGGCCGCCGGGGCGTGACGAGCGTTACGGGATCACCTCTGGACGCCCCTTCGTACTCGCCGGTACGGTTAATCTGAGCAAGCGCTTAGACATGCACTCTTTCAGTCAGGTGGAGGTGGCGGCGGTGCGCCGTACTGTGTTCAACGAGGACCACGAGGCGTTCCGGGAGACCCTGCGCGCCTTCATCGAGGCCGAGGTCGTGCCCGTCTACGACGAGTGGTTCGCGGCCGGCCAGGCGCCCCGCGACTTCTACTACAAGCTCGCCGAGCTCGGCATCTTCGGCATCCGCGTGGACGAGGAGTACGGCGGCGCCGGCATCGACTCGTACAAGTTCGAGGCCGTGATGTACGAGGAGACCGCGCGCGCGGGCGTGCAGTTCGGCGGCTCCGGTGTGCACGTCCTGCTGGGCCTGCCCTACATCAAGATGCTCGCCACCGACGAGCAGAAGAAGCGCTTCCTGCCGAAGTTCGTCTCCGCCGAGGAGATGTGGGCCCTCGCGATGACCGAGCCGGGCACCGGCTCCGACCTCGCGGGCATGAAGACCACCGCCAAGCTCTCCGAGGACGGCACGCACTACGTCCTCAACGGCGCCAAGACCTTCATCACCGGTGGTGTGCACGCCGACCGTGTGATCGTCTGCGCCCGCACCTCCGCGCCGACCGCCGAGGACCGCCGCTTCGGCATCTCCCTGTTCGCCGTGGACACCAAGTCCGAGGGCTACTCGGTCGGCCGCAAGCTCGACAAGCTCGGCCTGAAGACGTCCGACACCGCCGAGCTCGCGTTCGTCGACGTCAAGGTGCCCGTCGAGGACCTCCTCGGCGAGGAGAACAAGGGCTTCTACTACCTGGGCCACAACCTCGCCTCCGAGCGCTGGGGCATCGCCTTCGGCGCCTACGCGCAGGCCAAGGCCGCGGTCCGGTTCGCCCAGCAGTACGTGACGGAGCGCACCGTCTTCGGCAAGCCGGTCGCGTCCTTCCAGAACACCAAGTTCGAGCTGGCCGCCTGCAAGGCCGAGGTGGACGCGGCCGAGGCCGTCGTGGACCGCGCCCTGGAGGCCCTCGACGCCGGTGAGCTGACCCCCGCCGAGGCCGCCAGCGCCAAGCTGTTCGCCACCGAGGTCGCCCACCGTGTCATCGACCGCTGCCTCCAGCTGCACGGCGGCTACGGCTTCATGAACGAGTACCCGATCGCCCGCCTGTACGCGGACAACCGCGTCAACCGCATCTACGGCGGCACCAGCGAGATCATGAAGTCGATCATCGCGAAGGACATGGGTCTGTAGTCGGCGCGGAATCAGCGACCGGTACAACAGCTCCATGAGCCAGGCACTTCAGGACCTCCTCGATCTGCTCGACCTCGAGCAGATCGAGGAGAACATCTTCCGCGGCGCCTCCCGCCCCGCCGTCGTCCCCCGGGTCTTCGGCGGGCAGGTCGCCGCCCAGGCGCTGGTCGCCGCCGGGCGGACGGTCCCCGAGGACCGGCTCGCCCACTCCCTGCACGCGTACTTCCTGCGTGCGGGCGACCCCGGCGCGCCGATCGTCTACACCGTCGACCGCATGAACGACGGCCGGTCCTTCACCGCCCGCCGGGTCCTCGCGGTCCAGCACGGCCAGCCGATCTTCGCCCTCTCCGCCTCCTTTCAGCGGTACGAGGAGGGCTTCGAGCACCAGGCCGCCATGCCGGCCGCCCCCGACCCGGCCACGCTCCCCACCTCGCAGGAGCGGCTGCGCGGCTACGACCACCTGGACCCGGCGGTCGTGGAGCGGTTCCTGGAGGCCCGTGAGGCCATCGACCTGCGGTACGCCGAGGAGCCGCCGTACGGAAAGTTCGGCGAGCCGCGCGAACCGCACTCGCAGGTCTGGTTCCGCACCAACGGCAAGCTCGCCGACGACCCGCTCCTGCACGTCGTGCTCGCCACGTACGTCTCCGACATGACGCTCCTCGACTCGGTGCTCCTCGCGCACGGCCGCGGTGGCTGGGCCACCGGAGACGTCGTCGGGGCCTCGCTGGACCACGCGATGTGGTTCCACCGCCCCTTCCGGGCCGACGAATGGCTCCTGTACGACCAGGAGTCCCCGTCGGCCTCCGCCGGCCGCGGCCTCGGCCAGGCCCGCATCTGGACCCAGGACGGCCGCCTGGCCATCTCGGTGATCCAGGAGGGCGTGGTCCGGGCCCCCAGGTGAGCCGGGGGCCTGGCGCAGGCGGGGCTCGGCGGCAAGGTGAGCCGGGCCTGCCGCGGACCGCCTTGGCGCCCAGGTGAGCCGGGGGCCTACCGCAGACGGCCTCGGCGGCCAGGTGACGCGGGCCTTTCGCAGGTCGCCCTCGGCGGTCAGGGGACGCGGGTCTCCGGCGGACCGCCTTTGGCGCCCAGGTGACGCGGGCCTGTCGTAGGTCGGCCTCGGCGGCCGGGTGACGCGGGTTTCCGGCGGACCGCCTCGGCGGCCAGGTGACGTGGGCCTATCCACAGACCGCCTCGGCCCCCACGTGACCCGCGCCCAGCGCAGACCGTCTCGGCGCCCAGGTGAGCCGGAGGCCTACCGCAGGCCCGCCTCGTTCAGCAGGTACGCCGTCATCGGGTCGTAGTGGCGCGGGCTCACCACGTGGTCGTCGAGCGGGACCGTTACCTGGACCGTGCCCTCCGACTCGCCCACGAAGAGCGCCGGGTCGTTGCAGTCGGCGTAACCGACGGAGTCCACGCCGTGCTGGGCTGCGTACCCCGCCCAGCCGTGGTCGGCGACGACCAGGTCCGGCAGCGGCCGGCCCTCCCGCTCCAGGGCCGTGAGGATGGCCTTCATCGGGTCGCCGGAGTGGGTGTGCCAGAGCGTGGCGCCGTGCTCCAGGACCGCCACGTCCGCGAACTGCATGACGTACCCCTCGTCCGTCTGGAGCCCCTCCGGGATGACCACGATCTCGCAGCCGGCCGAGCGCAGCGCCGCGGCAGTGGCCCGGTGGACGTCGAGGAGGCCGCCGGGGTGGCCGGTAGCGAACAGCACCGCCTGCTGCCCGTCCGCCGCCTTGCGCAGCCGCGCCGCCATCCGCTCCAGCCCGCCGACGGTCAGCTCCGGGTCGATGGTGTCCTGGCCGTACCGGTACTCCGGGTCGTCGTTGACCCCCACCCGCTCCGCCATCACCGCGAGCACGTCCTGCTCGTCGCTCCAGCGGTCACCCAGCTCAAGACCGAGCCAGTAGTGGCGGTTGCCGTTCGCCAGCTGGCGGTAGTGCGAGAGGTTGTTCTCCCGCGGGGTGGCGACCTCGCCCGCGATACGGGTTCTCACAAGGTGGTCGACGAGCTCGGCGCGGCTGGGTGTCCCGGGTATCGGCATGCCTCCCATTCTGATGCACGCCTTCACACCACCGCCGCGCATCCCGCACGCTGGGACGCGGGTCACGCGATCACGGCCGCCGCAGCGCGAACCACAGCTCCATCCGTACGTCCGGGTCGTCCAGGTCCAGTTCCAGCAGCGCCGCGCACTTCGCGATCCGCTGCCGCACGGTGTTGCGGTGCACGTCCAGGGCGACCGCCGTACGGTCCCAGCCGCCGTGCAGGGACAGCCAGGTGCGCAGGGTCTCGGCGAGTGCCGGGGGCAGCGGCGCCAGGAGGGCCCGGGCGTGCGCCTCGGCGTCCTCCGGCGGCACCAGGTCCGCGAGCGCCGGGCGGTCCCCGTACCGCACCAGCCCGGCGCGGACGGCCCGGGCGCGGGCCAGCGCCCGACCCGCCTGGACGTCGGCACCGGCCCACTCGGCGGGAGCGGCGACGGCACTGACCCCGAGCGTCCACCCCGGCTGCGGGCCCGGCTCCCGCTCGGCGGGCAGCAGCACCCGTACGACGTCCCCGGCCACGTCGACCAGCGGCGAGCCGAGCGCGGCACCGAGGGCGGAGGCGGCCACGGGGTCGGGCGGGGCCGCGTCGGGCCGGGCGTGCACGACGACCCAGCGGCCGCCACCGAGCAGCGGGGCCACCTCCTCGGCCGCCGCGCCCAGCAGCAGCCGTACCAGAGCGGACGACCGTGCGGCCCCCGACCCGCTCTGATGCTCACCGGTGAGCAGGGACAGCAGCACGGCGGCGACGGAGGCGACGGTGTGGTCCCCGGGCTCACGGCGGTCACTGACGACCCCGAGCACGAACCCGCGCCCGGCACCGAGGGACCAGGCGGCGAGGTGGGTGCCCTCGGTGACATGGGTGGCGGAGTTCGGCGTACCGGGACCCGAGGGGCGTACGACCTGCGCGAGCTCGGCCAGCGCGGCCCGGGCGGCCGGCCCGGCGGGGCGCCCCGCGGCCGCCAGCTCCACCCCGTCCGGTCCGAACAGCACCGCCCGGCCGCCCACCCGTTGCGCCAGCTGCCGCAGCACGGACGGCACCGGGTCCGGGCGGGACGCGGCGGCGGCCAGGCTCTGCTGGGCCTCCGTCACGCGGCGGAGTTCGGCGTGCCGGGCCTGGGCCATCAGCTGCCAGACCGCGCGGGCCACGCCGGAGAAGGTGGTCCGGGGCGGCACCTCGATCAGGGGCAGTTCGTAGGTGTCGCAGGCCGCGACCAGGGCCCGGGGGACGGTTTCGTGCACGGGTGCCAGGCCGAAGCCGAGGGCCACGCCGCCCGCCGTGACGATCCGCGAGACGTAGTCGTCGAAGTAGGTGCCCGAGCCCGCCGCCTCCGGGATGTGCACCCCCGCCGTCAGCAGCAGCTCACCGCCCAGCAGATACGGGTACGGGTCCGCCATCTCCGAGGTGTGCGCCCAGTGGATCACCGTGGCGGGGTCCGAGGGCCCCGCGATCTGCCGCAGCCCCAGGTCCTCACGGGCCAGCAGCGCGGCCAGCGGGACCGGTGGGGTGGGTGGGACAGCCGGGTCCGGCATGGTGGACGTTCCCTCCATCCAGGGCTGCTCGAATGGATGAAACGTACACTTCGCAGTCCCTTTCCGGCCACCTACTGTCGACGCAGGCCGGCAGGCACAGACCGGCAGGAGGAGGGCTCTCATGGCCGTCGACTACACCGTCATCGTCGTCTATCTGGCCGGCATGCTGGCCATGGGCTGGTGGGGCATGCGCCGCGCCAGGTCCAAGAGCGACTTCCTGGTCGCCGGGCGCCGCCTCGGCCCCGCGATGTACTCCGGCACCATGGCGGCGATCGTCCTGGGCGGCGCCTCCACCATCGGCGGGGTCGGCCTCGGCTACCAGTACGGCCTCTCCGGCGCCTGGATGGTCTTCACCATCGGCCTGGGCCTGCTGGCCCTGTCCGTCTTCTTCTCCGCCCGCATCGCCCGCCTCAAGGTCTACACCGTCTCCGAGATGCTGGACCTGCGCTACGGCGGCCGGGCCGGGGTCATCTCCGGTGTGGTCATGTGGGCGTACACCCTGATGCTCGCCGTGACCTCGACCATCGCGTACGCCACGATCTTCGACGTCCTCTTCGACATGAACCGGACCGTCGCGATCGTCCTGGGCGGCTCGATCGTCGTCGCGTACTCCACGCTCGGCGGCATGTGGTCCATCACCCTCACCGACATGGTGCAGTTCGTGGTGAAGACCATCGGCGTCCTGCTCCTGCTCCTGCCCATCGCCGTCGTCAAGGCGGGCGGCTTCGGCGAGATGAAGGCCAAGCTGCCCACCGGGTACTTCGACCCGCTGGGCATCGGCGGCGAGACGATCTTCACCTATGTGCTGATCTACACCTTCGGCATGCTCATCGGTCAGGACATCTGGCAGCGCGTCTTCACCGCCCGCAGCGACACCACCGCCAAGTGGGGCGGCACGGTCGCCGGCACCTACTGCCTCGCCTACGCGCTGGCCGGCGCCGTCATCGGCACCGCCGCCAAGGTCCTCTACCCGAACCTCGCCAACGCGGACGACGCCTTCGCGACCATCGTCAAGGACGAACTCCCCGTCGGCGTACGGGGCCTGGTGCTGGCCGCGGCCCTCGCCGCGGTGATGTCGACGTCCTCCGGCGCGCTGATCGCCTGCGCGACCGTCGCCAACAACGACATCTGGTCGCGGCTGCGCGGCAGGACCGCCGAGGGCGAACACGACGAGGTCCAGGGCAACCGCGCCTTCATCCTCGTCATGGGCATCGCCGTCATCGCCACGGCCATCGCCCTCAACAACGTCGTCGAGGCGCTGACGGTGGCGTACAACCTCCTCGTCGGCGGCCTCCTCGTGCCCATCCTCGGCGGCCTGCTGTGGAAGCGCGGCACCGCCCAGGGCGCCCTCGCCTCCGTGGCCGTCGGCGGCCTCGCCGTGATCGGCCTGATGGCGGGCTACGGCATCCTCGCCAACGAGCCCGTGTACTACGGCCTGCTGGCCTCCCTGGTCGTCTACGTCGCCGTATCCCTGGCGACCCCGGCGACCGACACCGCGGTCCTCGCCGCCTGGCGGGAACGACTCGCCGGGCGCGAGGTCCCCGAACCGGTTCCGGCACCCCGGTAGACCGAACCCAGCACCACAAGGAAGGCATACGACCATGAGCTCCCCCGAGACCCCCCGCGGCCCCGTCGACTCCTCCCGCGTCCCGCGCTACGCCGGGCCCGCGACCTTCGCCCGGCTGCCACGCCTCGACGAGGTCGGCCGGGCCGACGTCGCCGTGGTCGGCGTCCCGTTCGACTCGGGTGTCTCCTACCGGCCCGGCGCCCGCTTCGGCGGCAACGCGATCCGCGAGGCCTCCCGGCTGCTGCGCCCCTACAACCCGGCGCAGGACGCCTCCCCGTTCGCCCTCGCGCAGGTGGCGGACGCCGGCGACATCGCGGTGAACCCGTTCAACATCAACGAGGCCGTCGACACCGTCGAGGCGGCGGCGGACGACCTCCTCGGCACCGGCGCCCGCCTCATGACCCTCGGCGGCGACCACACCATCGCGCTCCCGCTGCTCAGGTCCGTTGCGAAGAAGCACGGCCCGGTCGCCCTGCTGCACTTCGACGCCCACCTCGACACCTGGGACACCTACTTCGGCGCCGAGTACACGCACGGCACGCCGTTCCGGCGGGCGGTGGAGGAGGGCATCCTCGACACCTCCGCGCTCTCCCACGTCGGCACCCGCGGCCCGCTGTACGGCAAGCAGGACCTCACCGACGACGAGAAGATGGGCTTCGGCATCGTCACCTCGGCCGACATCTACCGGCGGGGCGCCGACGAGGTCGCCGACCAGCTGCGCCAGCGCATCGGGGACCGCCCGCTCTACATCTCCATCGACATCGACTGCCTGGACCCCGCCCACGCGCCCGGCACCGGAACCCCCGAGGCCGGCGGCATGACCTCCCGCGAGCTGCTGGAGATCCTGCGCGGTCTGGCATCGTGCAACCTGGTGTCGGCGGACGTCGTCGAAGTGGCCCCCGCGTACGACCACGCGGAGATCACCTCGGTGGCCGCCTCCCACACCGCCTACGAACTGACCACAATCATGTCCCGCCAGATTGCAGAGGCCCGCGCGCAGTGACTCACGACCACGACCTGGTGCTCCGTCCGACGGAGGCGCAGATTTCCGCTGCTCTCAACCCTCCTCCCGGCCGCAACGGCGGAGACCTGGTCGTGGAGACCCTGGCGGCGCTCGGCGCGACGACCGTCTTCGGCCTGCCCGGCCAGCACGCGCTCGGCATGTTCGACGCGCTGCGCCGCTCCGACCTGCGCTACATCGGCCTGCGGGTGGAGAACAACGCGGGCTTCGCGGCGGACGCCTACGGCAGGATCACCGGCGAGGCGGCCCCGCTGCTGCTCTCCACCGGCCCCGGAGCGCTGACCTCGCTCGCCGCACTCCAGGAGGCGGCCGCGGCCTCCGCCCCCGTCCTCGCGATCAGCAGCCAGATCCCGACCGCGGGCCTGGGCGGCGGCCGGCACGGCTATCTGCACGAACTCCCGGACCAGTCCGCCTCGTTCCGGGGCGTGGTCAAGTCGGTCCACACCGTCCGCACCCAGTCCCAGATCCCCTCCGCGATCGAGGCGGCCTGGAAGTCGGCGCTGACGGCTCCGCACGGCCCGGTGTGGGTGGAGATCCCGCAGGACGTGCTGCTCGCGGAGACGTCCGTCCCCGTGGTGACCGGTGGCGACGCCTTCCCCGAGGAACTGCCGCCGCGCCCCGAACTCACGGCGGTGGCAGCCGACCTGCTCTCCCGCGCCGAGCGCCCGGCGATCATCGCGGGCGGGGGAGTCGTACGGGCGGACGCGTCCGGGAAACTGCGGCAGCTGGCCGAGGCGTTGCAGGCGCCCGTCGTCACGACCCCCGGCGGCAAGGGGGCGTTCCCCTGGCGGCACCCCCTGTCGTTGCGGTCCTGGATCGAGGACCGGCACACGACGGACTTCCTGGAGGACGCCGACGTGCTCCTGGTCGTCGGCTCCGGGCTGGGTGAACTGTCGTCCAACTACCACACGTTCAAGCCGCGCGGCCGGATGATCCAGATCGAGGCGGACCTCGGCAAGCTGGAGTCCAACCACCCGGCGCTGGGCATCCACGCGGACGCACGACTGGCGTTGCAGGCGCTGCTGGAGACGGTGTCGCCGAGGGAGGACACGCAGGCGCCGGACCGGGTCCGGGAGGTGCTGGCGCGCGTCTCGGAACGCATCGCCGCGCAGGAACTCACCCTGGAACAGGACCTGTTGGCGTCCGTCCGCCAGGCCCTGCCCGCCGGCTCCCCGTCCTTCTGGGACATGACGATCCTCGCGTACTGGGCCTGGTCGGCGTTCGACGCCAAGGGCTCCAACCTGTTCCACTCCGCCCAGGGCGCCGGCGGTCTCGGCTACGGCTTCCCGGCGGCGCTGGGCGCGGCGGTGGCCGACCCCTCGCACCCGGTCCTGGCGGTCTCGGGGGACGGCGGCGCCCTGTACTCGATCGCCGAGCTGGCGACGGCCCGCCAGTACGACCTGAACGTCACCTGGCTGATCGTCGACGACGGCGGCTACGGCATCCTGCGCGAGTACATGACCGATGCCTTCGGCCAGGCCACGGCGACGGAGCTGTCCCGCCCCGACTACGTGGCACTGGCCGAGTCCTTCGGCGTCCCCGGGGTCCGTACGACCCCTGAGACCCTGTCGGACGACCTGGCGAAGGCGCTGGCCTCACCCGGGCCGTCGGTGGTCGTCCTCCCGGCGGTGCTGCGGATGTTCGCACCCACGCACCTGTAACCGGGCCGCGCTCCTACCAGATCGCCTCGACCCACTCCGGGTGGTCGATGAACGGGTTGCGGTTGTGCTGGTAGGTGTCGTAGATGACCTGGTTGCGCTTCTCCTCGAAGGCGCTGGGCGGGTCCGCCTCGTTCCACGCCTTGAGGACGGAGAGCTTGCCCATGAACGGGTCGGAGCCGTTGCCCACCTTCTCGTTGGGCTCCAGGTCGGCGAAGCCGTCGCCGCCGTCGTAACGCACCGCCATGTAGAGGATCATGCGGGCCACGTCACCCCGGTCCGCGGCGCGCGGCGCGAAGGAGTCGGAGTCGACGGTGGAGCCGCCGCCGTTGGTGACGGCGCTGCCGCCGTTGTCGAAGTCCAGGTTGCCGCGGATGCTGTTGACCTGGACGTCGGCAGGCCGCAGGTGGTGCAGGTCGGTGCCGGGGCCGGTGACCTCGCCGAAGTCGCCGTGGGACTTGGCCCACACGTGCTCGCGGTTCCAGTCGCCGACGTCCCCGCCGTTGAGGGACTTGGCGCGGGAGACACCGCTGTACAGCAGGATCACGTTGTTGCTGTTGTTCGGGTCCTGGTCGGTCACCTTGAGGGCGTTCCAGACCGCGGAGTACGAGATCTTCGTGACGTTGGCGCTGATGATGGTGTGCAGGGACGACTTGAGGCTCGTCCCCGTCTTGCCGATCGCGTTCTTGTAGTACGTCGAGTCGTACGCCGTCGTCGTGGCGGCGGCCGGGGTCGTGGTCACGACCGGAGCGGCCAGCCCGACCAGCACGGCGGCGGTGGGCAGCGCCACCGACTTCCAGCTGCGGATGCGTGTCGCCAGCATAAAGGGGGTCCCATCTACGCGGGTTGAACGGAGGCGGCAGTTGGGAGCGTGACATGTGCATGCGGCTCTGTAAATGGATTGCACGTGTCCATTGAGTGACGCGAAACGGCAAATCGGGGTGTGTCTACGCGAGTTGACACGTCGAAGCCCCCGGAGCCGACGGGCCCCGGGGGTGTCTTCCCGGAAAAGGATCAGGGGAGCAGGACGGCACCCAGCCGCGGGGAACCGGACGTCGAGACGCCCAGGGACGACGGGCCGAAGGTGACCGCGCGGCTCGTGGTCAGGCCGGCGGCGGCGCCGCGCAGGTGCCACAGGGCGCCGTCCCCGCCGTTCTCCCCGCCGTTCTCCCCGTCGGCGCCCACCGACAGGTCCGCGTGGCCGTCGCCGTCGAGGTCGGCGAGGTGCACGGCGGCACCGAAGTGGTCGTTCGTCTCGTTCGCACCGGGGACACCCGCGGTGTCCTGGCTGAAGGACTGGGCGTCGGCCGTGGTCAGCCCGGAGGGCGAGCCCCGCAGGAGCGTGACCGTGCCGGTGAGGTCGACCGAGCCGATCTTCTCGTAGTACGCCGACACGGCCGCGTCGGCGTATCCGTCGCCGTTGACGTCGTCGAGGGAGACAGACCCGCCGAAGTGGTCGTCCGTCTCGTCCGCACCCGGAACGCCCGGGGTGTCCTGGTCGATCGTCCGGCCCGGCTCGGGGTCGACGCCCGTGGCGTGGCCGAGGTGGGTGCTGACCGAACCGCCGACGTTGCCTTCTCCCGCACCCCAGTGCTCACCGGTGAGCACGTCGTCGTACCCGTCGCCGTCGATGTCGCCGACGGCCGCGGTCTCACTGTCCTCGGCCATCACGGTCCGGTAGGCGAGGCCCGAGGCGGAGCCGTGGAACACCATCGCGCTGTTGTACGCCGTGTGGTCGTCGAGGTAGAGCCCGCTGACGACGAGGTCTCCGGCGCCGTCGCCGTTCAGGTCTCCAGAGGTCAGGGATGCGGCGCCGTGCCCGGTGCCGGTGCGGATCGGTGCCGTGACCTTGTACTTCGACGCCGCGCCGGACGACTTGGTGAAGCCGCCCCTGCTGACCCAGACGTCCGCGCCTGTGCTGCCCACGGCGAGGTCGGGCTTGCCGTCGCCGTTGAAGTCGCCGACGGTGAGGGACTGACCGAAGCGGTCGTGGGCGGTGGGGGCGGGATCGGCGGCCGTACGGCCGCCGGACAGGCCGGAGGCGCTGCCCCAGACGATGATCGTGGTGCCGCCGTCGGTGTCGGTGCCGAGGTCCTCGCCCGGTGCCGAGACGACGAGGTCGGCGTATCCGTCGTTGTTGAGGTCGCCCGAGGCGAGCGCGGAGCCGAAGGAGTCACCGTGCTCGGCGCTGCCGGGAATGCCGCTGGTGTTCTGGGTGATGACCGTACGGCGGGCGGTGCTGATGCCGGACCTCGAGCCGTAGGCGACGACCACGGCACCGGCGTACGTGCGACCGCCCACGGTCGCGGAGGGCGCGGCGATCGCGAGGTCGCGGTAGCCGTCGCCGTTGAAGTCGTCGTGGTACTTGGCGGTGGCCGCGGACGCCGGAGCGGTCAGGACGAGCGGGGTGAGGCCCGCGACGAGGAGGGCTGCCAGGGCGGTGGAGGTGGAGAGGGAAGCGGGGGTGCTGCGCAAGGGAGTGTCTCCTGGGCGGCGTCGGCCGGGCCCGCGACGGTCGGACCGCGAGGGCGGTCGGCCGTTCACGGGCCCGGTGTGGGGTGCCTGAGGGAAGTGGGTGGGCTAGTCGGCGAAGAGGGCGCCGAACTGGGGGGTGCCCGCGGTGGAGACGCCCACCGCGGTGACGGAGAGGGCGCGGGAGCCGGTCGTGCCTATCTTCGTGCCGGTGGAGGGCAGGTAGGTCACCGCTCCGTCGGAGCTGTCCTCGTACGACCCGATGACCAGGTCGGCCTTGCCGTCGCCGTTGACGTCGTCGAGCTTGACGTCGGCGCCGAACAGGTCGTTCTTCTCGGAGGTGCCGGGGACGCCCGTCGTGTTCTGCTCGAAGGACTGCAGCCCCGTGGAGGTGTTGACGCCGCTCGCGGAGCCGTACAGGACGGTGACCATGCCGGCGTTCGCGACGCTGCCGAGGTCCTCCGCCGGAGAAGAGACGACCAGGTCCTGGTAGCCGTCACCGTTGACGTCGCCCAGATCCAGGTCCCAGCCGAAGCCGTCGCCCTTCTCCGAACTGCCGGGTACGTTCCCGGTGTTCTGGGTGATGCCGGTGGTCGAGGCGGGGCCGGACGCGGAGCCGTAGGTGATGCTGACCTTGCCGCCGTTCGCGGCGTCCGGGATGGCCTGGCCCTCGCTGGTGGTGGCGTCCCAGTCGGCGCCGGTGACGATGTCGCCGTAGCCGTCGCCGTTGATGTCGCCGATGCCGGTGACGATGCCGGGCTTGAGGGTCTTGATGCCCGCGACGCTCAGGCCGTTCGCGGAGCCCGCCAGGTAGTAGTTGGTGTTCCAGCCGTTCTGCGTCTGCGTCTCGAAGCCGTCGACCACCAGGTCGGTGCGGCCGTCGCCGTTGACGTCGCCGGCGGTGAGCTGCTCGGGGCCGTAGGGGAAGTCGCCGGAGCCCGGCGCGATCGGGGGCTTGACGGTGTAACGGCCACCGGGCTGACCGGTGGAGCTGCTGAAGCCGCCCTTGTAGACGTACAGGGTCGCGGAGGAGTTGCCCACGACCAGGTCGGCCTTGCCGTCGCCGTCGAAGTCGCCGGCCGCCAGGGACAGGCCCCAGTTGTCGTGCGAGGAGACCGCCGGGTCCGGTACGTCGCTCGCCTTGCCGGTGAGGCCGCTCGCCGAGCCCCACAGGATCGCGAGGGCGCCGCCGTCGGTGTCGGTGCCGACCTTCTCGTAGGGAGAGGCCACGGCGAGGTCGTCGTAGCCGTCGCCGTTGAAGTCGGCGTAGGCCGTGGCGCCGCCGAACCAGTCGCCGGTCTCCGCGCTGCCGGGCACGGTCCCGGAGTTCTGGCTGAGGACCGAGCGCTTGGCGGAGGTGATGCCGTTGCCGGCGCTGCCGTAGAGGGCGACGACCTGGCCGGCGTTGGCGTGGCCGCTGACGGAGGCGCCGGCGGCGGTGGCGAGGACGTCGCCGATGCCGTCGCCGTTGAAGTCGGCCTTGGCGACCTTGAACGAGTCGGCGGCGGTGGCCGTCGTCGCGGACACCGTGAGCAGACCGCCCGTCAGCGCGGCAGCGGCGGCCGTCGCGAGGGCGAGTCGCAGGTGCGAGTGGTACTTCTGGTGCATGCGGGATTCTCCTGCGGCATGCGGGGGACGCCTGGCCGGCATCCACGTCGATGGGGTGCGAACCGCCCGTGTTTGCCGGGAGTTGTCCTCGGGGACACGCTTGGTTGGCGATCAGGAGACCTCCGGTGGCGCCCGAGGGTTGTACGTGAGCTGGCGGTTTCTCGGTGCTCAGCCGGCATCGGAGGGGTCCAGCCGGTAGATCGTCGAGGTGCCGCCCGACTGGGCGCTCTGAGTGGAGGAGCCGCTCGTGCCGTAGTCGCTCGCCTTCACCGCCGTGCCGTTCTTCTGGACCCAGGTGGTGATCTCCTGGCTGAGCGTGCTGTTGCCGCCCATGCCGCCTCCGCCGAGCTGGATGTAGTGCAACTCGCCCTTCTTCACCAGCTCCTTGAGCCTGGCGAGGGTCATCGCCCGGTCGGTGCCGGTGAAGCCCCACATGGAGATGACCGGCTTGTGGGTGCTGAGGATCAGCTGGCCCGCGCTCTGCGAATTGGACACCGCGAGCAGCCACTTGGCGCCGTCCTGGTGCTTCTCCAGGTAGGAGATGAGCGCGCTGTCGAGGCTGCCGCCCCTGCCACCGCCCGTGCCGCCACCGCCGAAGCCGCCGCGGCTGGAGCCGGTGCCGCCGGGTGCGGTGCCGCCGCCGTTCTGGGCGCCGGGGTTCTCGCCGGCGCCGGGGAAGGGGTTGGTGCCGTTCTGTGGGCCGCCGTTCCGGGGGAGTTCGCCGGTTCCGCCGCCCGGTGTCGTCTGGCCGTCGCCGGGACCGTTGCCGCCGGGGAGCTCACCGCTCGCCTGACCGCCGCCCTGCTGGGTGCCGCCCGGCAGCTGTCCGCCGGGGCCGCCGCTGCCGCCCCGGCCGCCGCCCCCGAAGCCGCCCATGCCGCCCCCGGTCGACGGACCCGCCGTCGGGTTGGTGCCGCCCATGCCGCCGCCCATACCGCCGCTCGTGGTGGAGAAGGCCGGCGAGACCGCGTACGCCGTCGGGCCCGCCAGGGCCGCCACGATCGCCGCGGCCACGGACACGGCCAGCAGCCGGACCTTCGTGGCCGAGCCCGCCGTACGGAGGACGAACAGTCCCACGACCGCGAGGACCGTCAGCACGGCGACCGTGGGCCACAGCCAGGTGTTCCAGCCGTCGGCCCGGCGCAGCAGCACCACCGCCCAGACTCCGGTGACCCCGAGACCGGCCGGCAGCACCCAGGACCAGCGCGCGTCACCGCCGCGGAAGGCACGCCACAGCAGCACCCCGCCGCCACCGCACAGCGCCGCGATACCGGGGGCCAGGGCGGTCGTGTAGTACGGGTGCATGGTGCCCTCGGCCATCGCGAAGGTCAGGTAGTGCAGCACCAGCCAGCCGCCCCACAGGACGAGCGCGGCCCGCGTCGGGTCGGTGCGCGGGGCGCGGCCGCACAGCACCAGGCCGGCGGCGAGCGCGAGGAGGGCGAAGGGGATCAGCCAGGAGATCTGGCCGCCGAGGACGTCGTTGAACATCCGGCCGATGCCCGCGGTGCCGGCGAAGGTGCCGCCCCCGCCTCCGCCGCCCCCACCGTTGCCCTCGCCGCCGAGGACCCGGCCCAGGCCGTTGTAGCCCATGATCAGGTTCCAGGCGGAGCCGTCGGTCGAACCGCCGATGTAGGGCCGGTCGTCGGCCGGGACGAGGGAGACCGCCGTGGCCCACCAGAAGCTGGAGACCGCCAACGCCACCGCCGCGAGGGCCAGGTTGACGGCCTTCTTCCGCCAGCCGAGCCTCGACGCGTAGACGTAGACCGCGAAGACGGCGGGCAGGGCGATATAGCCCTGGAGCATCTTGGTGTTGAAGGCGAGCCCGAACAGGACGGCGGAGCCGATCAGCGGGAGCAGCCGGTCGGTGCGGACCGCGCGCAGGGCGAGGGCCGCGCCGCCCACCATGAGCAGCACCAGGATGGTGTCGGGGTTGTTGTCACGGTTGATCGCGACGGTGATCGGGGTGAGTGCGAGGACCAGCGCGGCGACGGTGGCCGCCACATGTCCGAAGTACCGCTTGACGGAGGAGTGCAGGATCCAGATCGTGCCGAGGGCGGCCGCGATCTCGGGGGCCATCATCTGCCAGGTGCCGAAGCCGAAGACCCGGCAGGACAGGCCCATGATCATGAGCGCGAACGGCGGCTTGTCGACGGTGAGGAAGTTCCCCGCGTCGAGCGACCCGAAGAACCAGGCCTTCCAGCTCTGCGTCCCGCTGTAGATCGCGGCGCTGTAGAAGCTGTTGAGGCTGTTGCCGCTCAGGTTCCAGCCGTACAGGACGCCGGCCAGGACAAGGATCGCGAGCAGCGCGGGCAGGGACCAGCGGGGGGCCTTGTCCGGGGGTGCGGCGGGTGGGGCCGACGGGGAGAGGCCGGTCGCCGTGGTCTCGGTCTCGGGGTGGGGATCGGTGGCAGATGTCACCCGGGCATCGTGCAGATGCGCCTTGGGCGACGGCTGTGACGAACCTGGCTCGATCCTGTGAAATCGCCACGGGTTGAGTAACGACTCGTACAACCATTCCTCATGCGTACAACCGTTCCCCTGCCCTCGAGAGTCAACTGGGCATGACACGGGGGATATTCAGACACACGAAATGGGTCGCGGCCGGTGCGCTGGCCGCCTGCGTCGTCGCCGCCACTCCGGCTGCCGCGGCCACCACACCGACCGTCAGCTGCACGTCCGCCAAGGCGGGCCTCGCCGACAAACTCAAGCGGGACATCACGTCCGCCGTCTCCAACCGCTCCGGCACGATCGCCGTCGGGCTCTACGACCGTACGACCAACACCACGTGCACCCTGCGCTCCTCCACGGCCTACGACTCCGCGAGTGTGGTCAAGGTGACCGTGCTCGCCACGCTGCTGTGGGACGCGAAGAAGCACAACCGGTATCTGACCGACCGTGAGACCACTCTTGCCAAGGCCATGATCACCAAGTCGGACAACGACTCCACGAGCAAGCTGTGGAAGCAGCTCGGCATGACGAAGATCAAGGGGTTCCTCTCGGCGGCGGGTATGACCCAGACCAAGCCGGGGGCGAACAACTACTGGGGCCTGACCCAGATCACCGTCACCGACGAGCAGAAGCTGCTCAAGCTGATCACCGCGAAGAACAGCGTCCTGAGCGACAACTCCCGCGCCTACATCCTGAAGTTGATGGGCCAGGTCATCTCCTCGCAGCGCTGGGGCACGCCGTACGGCCGCCCGTCGGGGGTCTCCTGGCACGTCAAGAACGGCTGGCTCCAGCGGTCCACGCACGGTTGGCGGGTCCACAGCGTGGGCACGTTCACGGGCGGCGGCCACGATTACATGATCACGGTGCTCACGCACGGCAACAGCACCATGAACTACGGCATCACCACCATCCAGGGCGTAGCCAAGGTCATCCACAAGGACCTGGCAGCAAGCTGACGTCTGGGCGGCGGCTGGTCTGCCGTCGCGGTGCGGGTGGGGGCGCGGCGGGTTGATGTCACCGGGCTTCCGGGCGTCGCTGTGTCGCCTCGGGGTGGCGTCGGTGCGGAGGTGACAACTCCGGCGCTGGGTGCCCGTGGGCGGCGGCTGGTTCATCGTCGCGGTGCGGGCGCGGCAGGTCGGCTTCCGGGCTCCGGCCTCGCCCGTCGCGGTGCTGCCTCACGGCGACGCGTGGGCGTCTGTGCGGGGGTGACATCTCCCGGCGGCGCGCAGTCCCTGGGGACTGGTCCTTCGTTGCGGTGTGGGTGCGGCAGGTCGGCCTTCGGGCTCCGGCCGCGCCCTTCGCCGTGCTGCCTCGCCGTGATGCGTGGGCGGGGGCTGGTCTGTCGTCGTGGTGTGGGTTCCGGCCGGCTGGGTGATGACTCCGGGGTTCCGGCCGGCTGGGTGATGACTCCGGGTTCCCGCCCAGCACCTTGTGTCGGCGCTCAGTCCGCGGAGAGGCGGCCGGCCTCTCACCGTCGGGCGGGTGCGGGCACACCACGGCTGGGGCCCAGCCACCGTCACCGGCCCGCCCCGCCCTTCACCGCCCCGCCTCCCAGGCGTCACGCGCCCGTCCTACCGTGGCGCGCATGCAGCTGAGAACCGTACTCGCGACCGTCACCGCCGCCCTCGCCACGGCGGCCTGTCTCACCGCGGCCGAGCCCGCGCTCGCCTCGGTCCCGGGCCGTCACGCCTGCTCCCCGTCCGTCTCCCTGGACCGTTTCTCCGACGCGCTCGACAAGACGACGTTCGACGGGACCTTCGTCGGCAACCTCTCCGCGCTCGCGCGGGACCGAAACGGCTCCCTCGCCGCCCTTTCCGACCGCTCCGCCCTCTTCGACCTGGACGCGCGGACCCTCGCACCGCAGAAGGTCGTCCCGCTCGCCGACGAGAACGGGGCCCCGCTGGACTCCGAGGGACTGGTCGTCGACAGGGACGGCACCCGGCTGGTCACCTCCGAGACCGAGCCGTCGATCCGCCGCTACGGCGCGGACGGCAGGATCTTCGACCGGCTCCCCGTCCCGGCCGAGCTCCTCGTCGCCCCGGCCGGCCGCGCCACCTCCAACCAGACCTTCGAGGGCCTGACCCTCCTGAACGGCGGCCGCACCCTGCTCGCCTCCATGGAGTACGCCCTCTCCGGCGACACGCCCGGCACCGTCCGCTTCCAGACCTGGACCCGGACCAAGGACAACCACTTCAGGCCCGCCGCCCAGTACGCGTACCGCACCGACGCCGCCTTCCTCGGCGTCCCCGAGGTCCAGGCCCTCCCCGACGGTCGCCTCCTCGTCCTGGAACGCGGCTTCACGCCGGGCGTGGGCAACACGGTCCGCCTCTACCTGGCCGACCCGCGCCACGCCACGGACACGGCGGACATCGAGAACCTCACGGGCCAGGAGGACGTACGCCTGATCAGGAAGACCCTGCTCACGGACATCGCCGACTGCCCGACCCTCGGTGCCACCGCCAAGCAGCCCCAGCCGAACCCCCTCCTGGACAACATCGAGGGCATGGTCGTGACCGGCCACGACAAGGGCCGTCTGAAGGTCCTGCTGGTCAGCGACGACAACCAGAACGCGACACAGACGACCCGTTTCTACGACCTGAGGGTCCGGGTCTGACCGGATCCGATCACCGAGTTTGTTGCGGAGGGATGAAATCCGCTTCGGTCCGCGTTGGTGTCTTCCGGCAGATCAGGACTGTGGATCAGGACTGTGGACCAGGACTTCTGAACGACGGAGGACACCCGCGTGGAACCGCAACGGGGATGGGCACGACGACTGGCCGGGTACGCCTGGCGGTACCCGAAGGACGTCGTCCTCGCCCTCGGCTCCTCCCTGGGCGGCATGGCCGTCATGGCGATCGTCCCCCTGATCACCAAGGTGATCATCGACGACGTCATCGGCGACCACACCCGGGACATGGCCCCCTGGGCCGGCGCCCTGATCGCCGCCGCCGTCCTCGTCTACGTCCTCACCTACATCCGCCGCTACTACGGCGGCCGCCTCGCCCTGGACGTCCAGCACGACCTCCGCACCGAGATGTTCGGCACGATCACCCGCCTCGACGGCCGCCGCCAGGACGAGCTGTCCACGGGCCAGGTCGTCGGCCGCGCCACCAGCGACCTCCAGCTGATCCAGGGCCTGCTCTTCATGCTGCCGATGACGATCGGCAACTTCGCGCTCTTCGTGATCTCCCTGGTCGTGATGGCCTGGCTGTCCGTCCCCCTCACCCTGGTCGCCCTCGCGGTCGCCCCGGCCCTGTGGTGGATCGCCAAGCGCTCCCGGGCCAAGCTGCACCCCGCCACCTGGTACGCCCAGGCCCAGGCCGCCGCCGTCGCGGGCGTGGTCGACGGGGCCGTCAGCGGTGTCCGGGTGGTCAAGGGCTTCGGACAGGAGGACCAGGAGACCGGGAAGCTCAGGGAGGTCGGCCGCCGCCTCTACGCGGGCCGGCTGCGCACGATCCGCTTCAACGCGAAGTACACCCCCGCCCTCCAGGCCGTCCCCGCCCTCGGCCAGGTCGCGATGCTCGCGCTCGGCGGCTGGCTCGCCGTCCGCGGGCACATCACCCTCGGCACCTTCGTCGCCTTCTCCACCTACCTCGCCCAGCTCGTCGGCCCGGTCCGGATGCTCGCGATGGTCCTCACGGTCGGCCAGCAGGCCCGCGCCGGCACCGAGCGCGTCCTGGAGCTGATCGACACCGAGCCGTACCTGAAGGACGGCACCAAGGAGCTCCCCGCCGACGCGCCGGCCACGGTCGAGTTCGACGACGTGTCCTTCGGCTACGACCATGAGCGGCCGGTGCTGCGCGGCCTCAGCTTCGAGATCCGCCCCGGCGAGACCCTCGCGGTCGTCGGCTCCTCCGGCTCGGGCAAGTCCACGGTCTCGCTCCTGCTCCCGCGCTTCTACGACGTCACCCACGGCGCGGTCCTCGTCGGCGGGCACGACGTCCGCGAGCTCACCCTGGACTCGCTGCGGGCCGCGATCGGCCTGGTCCCCGAGGACTCCTTCCTGTTCTCGGACACGGTCCGCAACAACATCGCCTACGGCCGCCCCGACGCGACCCAGGAGGAGATCGAGCAGGCCGCCCGCGCCGCCCAGGCGGACCGGTTCATCACCGAGCTCCCCGAGGGCTACGACACCAAGGTCGGCGAGCACGGCCTGACCCTCTCCGGCGGCCAGCGCCAGCGTGTCGCGCTCGCCCGGGCGATCCTCACCGACCCCCGCCTGCTCGTCCTCGACGACGCCACCTCCGCCGTGGACGCCCAGGTCGAGCACGAGATCCACGAGGCGCTCAAGCAGGTCATGGAGGGCCGCACCACCCTCCTCATCGCCCACCGCCGCTCCACCCTGAACCTCGCCGACCGCATCGCCGTCCTGGACGACGGCCGCCTCGCCGACGTCGGCACCCACGAGGAGCTGGAGCAGCGCTCCGCCCTCTACCGCCGTCTGCTCACCGACCCCGACGGCCTCGGCGGGGTCTCGCCGGGCCACGCCCAGCCGGTCGCCGTCCGGGAGGACACCTCCGTACGGGAGGAGCTGGACGCCGAGTTCGACGCCGAGCGCGGAGTCACGCCCCGGCTGTGGACCGGCGACCGCGAGCGCAAGGACACAGCCCTCGCCGGAACCCCGGCCACCCCCGAACTCCTCGCCGAGGTCGACGCGCTGCCGCCGGCCACCGACACCCCGGACATCGACGAGGCCCGCGCGGTCACGCCCGAGGAGTCGTACGGTCTGCGCCGGCTGCTGCGGGGCTTCGGGCGCCCGCTGCTGATCAGCCTCGGCCTGGTCGCCGTGGACGCCGGCATGGGCCTGCTGCTGCCCGTGATGATCCGGCACGGCATCGACGACGGTGTGTCCAGGATGGCCATGGCCGCGGTCTGGACGGCGACCGTCCTCGCCCTGCTCTCGGTGCTCGTCCAGTGGGTCGCGCAGATCGGCGAGACCCGCATGACCGGACGCACCGGGGAGCGTGTCCTCTACTCCCTCCGCCTGAAGATCTTCGCCCAGCTCCAGCGGCTCGGACTCGACTACTACGAGCGGGAGTTGACCGGCCGGATCATGACGAGGATGACGACGGACGTCGACGCCCTGTCGACCTTCCTCCAGACCGGCCTGGTCACCGCGTTCGTCTCGGTCGTCACCTTCTTCGGCATCATGGTCGCCCTGCTGGTGATCGACGTACAGCTGGCGCTGGTCGTCTTCGCGACGCTGCCGCCGCTGATCGTCGCCACGTACTTCTTCCGCAGGGCGAGCGTGAAGGCGTACGAACTCGCCCGTGAGCGCGTCTCGTTGGTCAACGCGGACCTCCAGGAGTCGGTGTCCGGGCTCCGGATCGTGCAGGCGTTCCGGCGCGAGGGCGACGGCGGCCGGCGGTTCGCGGAGCGCAGCGACAGCTACCGCCGGGCCCGCACCCGGGGCCAGTGGCTGATCTCGATCTACTTCCCCTTCGTGCAGCTGCTGTCCTCCGTCGCCGCGGCGGCCGTGCTGATCGCGGGGGCGGGCCGGGTGGACGCGGCGACGCTGACGACCGGCGCGCTGGTCGCCTACCTGCTCTACATCGACCTGTTCTTCGCCCCGGTCCAGCAGCTCTCGCAGGTCTTCGACGGCTACCAGCAGGCGACGGTCTCCCTGGACCGCATCCAGGAACTGCTCCAGGAGCCGACGTCCACGAAGGCGGCCGAGGAGCCGCTGGAGGTCCTGTCGCTGCGCGGCGAAGTCGCCTTCGAGAACGTGCACTTCGCGTACGGCGAGGACGAAGAGGCGCTGGGCGGCATCGACCTGATGATTCCCCCGGGCCAGACGGTCGCGTTCGTCGGTGAGACGGGCGCGGGCAAGTCCACGCTGGTGAAGCTGGTGGCCCGGTTCTACGACCCCACGGGCGGCCGGGTCACGGTCGACGGCACCGACCTGCGCTCCCTCGACCTCACCTCCTACCGCCACCGCCTGGGCGTGGTCCCGCAGGAGGCGTACCTCTTCCAGGGCACGATCCGGGACGCCATCGCCTACGGCCGCCCGGACGCCACTGACGCCGAGGTCGAGGCGGCGGCCCGCGCGGTCGGCGCCCACGAGATGATCGCCACGCTGGAGGGCGGCTACCTCCACGAGGTCGCCGAGCGGGGCCGCAACCTCTCGGCGGGCCAGCGGCAGCTGATCGCCCTGGCCCGGGCGGAACTGGTCGACCCGGACATCCTCCTCCTCGACGAGGCCACGGCAGCCCTCGACCTCGCCACCGAGGCCCAGGTCAACCAGGCCACCGACCGCCTCGCGGGCCGCCGCACCACCCTCGTGGTCGCCCACCGCCTCACCACGGCCGCCCGAGCCGACCGAGTCATCGTCATGGACCACGGCAGGGCCGTGGAGGACGGCACCCACGACGAACTGCTCGCCCTGGGCGGCAGGTACGCCGAGTTGTGGCGCACGTTCGTGGGGGAGGACGAGCCGGCGGCGGCGTGAGGGGGGCTACGGGGGCTGCTGGGGCGCCGGGCGGAGTCCGGCCGTCGTGGGATGCCCGGGAGGCCCGCCAGGGCCGAGCGGTGCGAGGGCGACATCGGAAGGCTCTGCCACGGCAGGGCCGTGGAGGACGGCACCCACGACGAACTGCTCGCCCTGGGCGGCAGGTACGCCGAGCTGTGGCGCACCTTCGTGGGGGAGGACGAGCCGGCGGCGGCGTGAGGGGGGCTACGGGGGCTCGGGGCCCGCTGCGGCGCCGGGCGGAGTCCGGCCGTCGTGCGATGCGGTAGGGCGGGGTCGGTGTCGGGTGTGCAACCGTCGGACATAGGTTGGGCGTCCGTACACCTGTACGCCCGACAGCTGCGGGAGGGACGGCAGTGAAGAGTGGAGCGATACGACGGCTGGCGGTGGGGCTGGCCGTGACGGTGGCGGCCGGCGTGCTCGGGGTCGCGGTACCGGGGCAGGCGCAGGCGGCGGGCTCGTCGTGCGAGGGGCGCAAGGTGCGGACGTTCCCGTTCGAGACCGGCACCGTCGAGGTCTACCGGCGGGGCGGCTACGTCTGCGCGGTCACCCTGCCCAAGCGCCCCGGCGTACGGCAGTACATGCGGGTCAGCCTGCGCGCCTACGCGCTCCAGCCGGTCGAGGACGCCGGACGCTACAAGTACCGGGCCGGCCCGGTCACCGTGCACGCCGGGCAGCGCAAGCTGTGGATCAAGGGCGCGGTCGGCCGGGGCACGTTCGACACCGAGGGCTGGATCCGGCTCTGACGCACAGATTCCTCACAGGGTTTTCCCCATCGAGGCCCCATCTCCCCTGGTGCAGACCGCACTTGCGCCGCTAGCGTCCGGCGGACATCTGTACTCACAGGGGAGGGTGCATGCGCAAGGCGCTCAGATGGCTTCTCACGCTGGTCGTGCTCATAGGCACGGTCGGCACGGCGAGCGCGGCCACCGCCGCCGAGCCGGAGGCCAAAGGCACCGGTGCCACCGCCGACATCAAGGATCAGCTTCTCGCCATTCCGGGGATGAGCCTGATCGAGGAGAAGCCGTACACCGGTTACCGCTTCTTCGTCCTGAACTACACCCAGCCGGTCGACCACCGGCACCCGTCCAAGGGCACGTTCCAGCAGCGCATCACCGTGCTGCACAAGGACGTGAGCCGGCCGACGGTCTTCTACACCGGCGGCTACAACGTCTCCACCACACCGCGCCGCAGTGAGCCGACCCAGATCGTGGACGGCAACCAGGTCTCCATGGAGTACCGCTTCTTCACGCCCTCCCGGCCCGCCCCGGCCGACTGGTCCAAGCTCGACATCTGGCAGGCCGCCAGCGACCAGCACCGCATCTTCAAGGCGCTGAAGAAGATCTACACCAGGAACTGGATCGCCACCGGCGGCTCCAAGGGCGGCATGACCGCCACCTACTTCGAGCGCTTCTACCCGCACGACATGGACGGCGTCGTCGCGTACGTGGCCCCCAACGACGTGGTGAACGACGAGGACTCGGCCTACGACCGGTTCTTCGCGAAGGTCGGCACCAAGGAGTGCCGCGACCGGCTGAACGCGGTGCAGCGCGAGGCCCTGGTCCGGCGCGAGTCCCTGGAGAAGAAGTACGCCGACTACGCGACCGCGGAAGGCCTCACCTTCACCACCATCGGCAGCCTCGACAAGGCGTACGAGGCCGTCGTACTGGACTACGTCTGGGGCTTCTGGCAGTACAACCTGCTCGCCAACTGCGGTGACGACACGCTGATCCCGCCGGACGCGAAGACCGCGACCGACGACCAGATCTGGAACTCCGTCGACACGATCTCCGGCTTCTCCGCCTACGCCGACCAGGGTCTGGAGACGTACACGCCGTACTACTACCAGGCCGCCACCCAGCTCGGCGCGCCGACGATCGAGTTCCCGCACATCGAGAAGAAGTACATCCGCTACGGCTACCAGCCGCCGCGCAACTTCGTCCCGCGCAGCATCCCGACGAAGTTCCAGCCGTACGCGATGCGGGACGTGGACACCTGGGTGCGCCACAACGCCCGGCACATGCTGTACGTCTACGGCCAGAACGACCCGTGGGGCGCGGAGCGGTTCCGCGTCGACAAGGGTGCGAAGGACGCGTACGTGTTCACCGCGCCCGGCATGAACCACGGGGCGAACGTCGCCGGACTGGTCGCCGACCAGAAGGCGTTCGCCACGGCCAGGATCCTCGACTGGGCGGGCGTGTCCGCCACGGCCGTGACCGAGGCCAAGCCGCTCGCGAAGTTCGACCGGAAGCTGGACGTACGGGACGTGGAGCGCGAGCCGACGCTGCGTCCCTGATCCGCCCGCCGCGCCCGGCCGGGTTCACAGCCCGCTGAACCCGGCCGGGCTCACAACGGCCGGGCGCAGCCCACCGGACGGGCGCCGCCGAGCTGCACGTACAGGGCCGTGGACAGCGGGCACTGGGTGCGCTCGGCGACCGCCTTCACCACCTGGTACTGCGGCTTCCGCGCGCCCGCGCCGTCGCAGGCGGTCTCGCGGACCTGCCCGTCGCCCGAGCCGTACACACAGTCCCCGACGATGGTCCGGGGCCCGCCGCCGCCCCCGGGATCGCCGGGGTGCGGCGGCTCCAGGTTGCGCATGCAGGCGTACCCCTGGTGCACCGCCCCGTCGCCGTCCTCGTCGGAGATGCGGCTCTGCTCGCTGATGTGCAGCACGAAGTCGGTGGTCGGGGGACACGGCGGCCCGTCGGCCGTGGTGCCGTCGTGCCGGGCCACGACCCGGGCCGCCGCCCGCTCGCTGGTGCAGGGCACCTCGGTGAAGCTGGCCTTGCCGAAGGAACTGCACTCGTCGACCCCGAGGAACACCGCGCCGAACCCGGAGGGCCGGGTGGCGGACGGCGGCGCGACCGGGCCGGTGGCCCGGGGCCCGTCACCGCTCTCCCCGCCGGCCGCCGGCTGCGTACACCCCGTCAGCAGGACGGCGAGCAGTGCGGTCAGCACGCACACCACCCCCGCGGAACACTTCTCACGCATCGCAATCCCCCCGCACTGCCCCCGTCGTCCAGCGTGACCGCCGCGACGGGGCCACGCCAGGCATCTGGGGTCCTTTGCGCCTTTCGGGGGTGATGTACGAGTTGCGAGGCGTACCGGATCTACGTCCCGCGAGCTATCGGCCGTACGACAGCCCGTACCCGACCGGGTACAGCACCTTCGCCGGATCGTCGGCCCGCTGCACCGGCACCGGCAGCCTCCCGCGCGGTGCCGCCTTCCCGGCGATCACCCGTGCCGCAGCCCGCAGTTCGACGTCGGTCCAGGAGTAGGTCGCCAGGTACGCCGGGACGGTGGGCAGTTGGGCCACGTCGTAGGGGTTGCGGACGGCGAGCGCCACGACCGGCTTCCCCGACGCCACGAGCTGCTCGACGAGCGTCTTCTGGGCGGCGGTGACGTTGTACGTCCCGACGATCACCGCGTCCGCGTCCCGTGCCGCCGCCAGCGCCTGGGCGACGACGGCCGCCGAGGGGGCCGTACCCGTCGACAGGGCGGTCGCCGTGAACCCCAGTTCGGCCAGGGCGGCGGCGAGGACACCGGTGGACGGGCCGGTCGTGCCGGACGGGGAGGCCGGGTCGGCGCCCAGCACGAGCAGCTTGCGGTGGGTGCGCCGGGACAGCGGCAGCAGCCGCTGCTCGTTGACCAGCAGGGTCGTGGTGCGCTCGGCGATCCGGTCGGCCGCGGAGAGATGGGCCCGGGTGCCGACGGTCCGGGTGACACCGGACCGGCTGACGTACGGCTCCTCGAACAGCCGCAGCCGGGCCTTGAGCCGCAGGATCCTGAGGAGCGACTCGTCGAGCCGCGCCTCGGTGAGCTCTCCGTCCCGTACGGCGTTCAGGACCGCGTTCCACGCCACGTCCAGGGAGGGCGGGTTGAGGAGCTGGTCGACACCGGCCTTGAGCGCGAGCACGGGGACGCGTTCGTCGCCGTACTTGGTGCGGACGCCCTCCATGCCCAGGGAGTCGGTCACGACCACGCCGTCGTAGCCGAGTTCGCCGCGCAGGATGCCGGTGAGGATCGGACGGGAGAGGGTGGCCGGGTCGCCGGAGGCGTCGAGGGCCGGGAACTGGATGTGCGCGGTCATGATCGAGTCGATGCCGGCGCGGATAGCGGCCCGGAAGGGCACGGCGTCCAGGTCCTCCCACAGTGCGCGGCTGTGGGTGATGACCGGGAAGCCGTAGTGGCTGTCGACGGCGGTGTCGCCGTGCCCCGGGAAGTGCTTGGCGGTGGCGGCGACCCGGGCGCCCTGGTACCCGGCGACCTCGGCGGCGACGAGCGCGGCGACCTGCCGGGGATCGGAGCCGAAGGAGCGGACGCCGATGACGGGGTTGGCCGGGTTGACGTTGACGTCGGCGACGGGGGAGTAGTTCTGCCGGATGCCGATCGCCCTGAGCTCCTGCCCGGCGATCCGGCCGAGGGCGCGGGCGTCCCCCCGGGAACCGCCCGCGCCCATTGCCATCGCACCGGGAAACAGGGTGGCGGGCTCGCCGACGCGGCAGACGATCCCGTGCTCCTGGTCGGTGGAGACGAGGACGGGCAGTCCGCGCGGCTGCTCCAGCGAGGCCCGCTGGATGCCGTTGGAGAGGTCGGCGATCTGGTGCGGATCATGGGTGTTGTGCGCCCAGGTGAAGTAGATGATCCCGCCCACCCGGTACTTCGCGATCATCTCGGCGGCCGTACGGACGCCGATCTCCTGGAGGTTGGCGTCGATGTCCGCCTGGTCGGGGGCGGTGGCGGAGTGGCCGTAGACCCGCATCACGAAAAGCTGACCGACCTTCTCGGGGAGGGTCATGCGGGAGATGAGGAAGCGGAGCCGGTGGTCGTCCGCGTGAGCGGTCCCGCTGAGGGCGAGGGAGGCGGCGGCGCCTGCGGTGGCGGCGAGAACGGTACGTCTGGAGGGCACGTGCGCTCCTTCCGGAGGTGATCCGCTGAAGGAAACTTCCGAGAAGCCAGCAATAACCGGGAAGTTTCTGCCAGTCAAGGGAGTGCACAGTAACCCGGCCCGGGGGTGAGGGCGCCGCCATCGGCGCTGTGGAGGGGGGCGCGCCGATGGCGGCGTGTGCTGCCGGCCGCAGTACGGAGGAGAGGGTTGGTCAGCGTTCGCAGCCAGCAGCGAGGCCGACGCCGTACCGCGGTGACTCTCCGGCAGCTTGCGCATTGGACGAGGGGGAGCGGGGACGGGTTCCCGACTGCTCCCCGATTTACGGAAGTTGGTGTGGCCGGGGTGCGTGGGGCGGTTGAGCCGATCCTGTGGGGTCGGCCGCGTGAGGGCGGCCGTGTGAAGGCGACGGCGTGAAGGCGACCGTGTGGACGCGACGGCGTGAAGGCGACCGTGTGGACGCGACGGCGTGGAGGCGACCGTGTGGAGGCGACGGCGTGAAGGCGACGGGGTGAAGGCGACCGTGCTCCCGGCGTAGGGTCGGCGCATGAGCCGGCTTCTCCCGCTCCTGGCGGTCCTCGCCGGGCTCACCGTGACTCTGGCCCTGCTCACCCTGCTGGCCCGGCACGTCCGCCGCCGCGGCACGGCGGGCGCGGGTCTGCGCGCGGCCCTGGCGGCCCATGACGAGGTGTGGCACGGCACGGCGGCGGACTCCTACTGCGAACTCCAGGTCCAGGCGCACCGCAAGGACCCGCTGCCGGACGACCGGTGGAGGCGGCGCGAGGGCGGTCGGGGCTGACGGGCCGGGGGGAACCGGCCGGGGTCCAGTTCGTGGACGTTCCGGCGTCGGAGTCCGGTGCGGGGCGATCATGAGGGGTATGCCCGTCGACACCTCCGCCCCGCGGTCCCTCGCTCTTCCCGGCTCGAAGTCCATCACCGCCCGCGCCCTCTTCCTCGCCGCCGCTGCCGACGGCGTGACCACCCTGGTCCGCCCGCTCCGCTCCGACGACACCGAAGGCTTCGCCGAGGGCCTGACGCGGCTCGGCTACCGCATCGGCCGCACCCCCGAGACCTGGCAGGTGGACGGGCGCCCGCAGGGACCCGCGGTCACCGAGGCGGACGTCTACTGCCGGGACGGCGCGACGACGGCCCGCTTCCTGCCCACCCTCGCCGCGGCCGGCCACGGCACGTACCGCTTCGACGCGTCCGAGCAGATGCGCAGGCGCCCGCTCGCCCCGCTGAGCCGGGCCCTGCGTGACCTCGGCGTGGACCTGCGGCACGAGGAGGCGGAGGGCCACCACCCGCTGACCGTGCGGGCGGCCGGGGTCGAGGGCGGCGAGGTGACACTGGACGCCGGGCAGTCCTCCCAGTACCTCACCGCGCTCCTGCTGCTGGGCCCCCTCACCCGCCGCGGCCTGCGGATCCGCGTCACGGACCTGGTGTCGGTGCCGTACGTCGAGATCACGATCGCGATGATGCGGGCGTTCGGGGTGGAGGTGGCCCGGGAGGGCGACACCTATGTGGTCCCGCCGGGCGGCTACCGCGCCACCACCTACGCCGTCGAACCGGACGCGTCCACGGCGAGCTACTTCTTCGCGGCGGCGGCGATCACCCCGGGCGCCGCGGTGACCGTGCCGGGCCTGGGCACCGGAGCCCTCCAGGGGGACCTCGCCTTCGTGGACGTACTGCGGCGGATGGGCGCGGAGGTGACCGTCGGCGCCGACGCCACCACGGTCCGGGGGACCGGCGAACTGCGCGGCCTGACCGTCAACATGCGGGACATCTCGGACACCATGCCGACCCTCGCGGCGATCGCCCCCTTCGCCTCCGGGCCCGTCCGCATCGAGGACGTGGCGAACACCCGGGTCAAGGAGTGCGACCGCCTGGAGGCCTGCGCGGAGAACCTGCGGCGGCTGGGCGTGCGGGTGTCCACGGGCCCGGACCGGATCGACATCCACCCGGGCACGGCCCCCTCACCCACGACGGAGATCACGACGTACGGCGACCACCGCATCGTCATGTCCTTCGCGGTCACCGGCCTGAGGGTGCCGGGAATCTCGTTCGACGACCCCGGATGCGTACGAAAGACTTTCCCGGGTTTCCACGAGGCGTTCGCGGAGTTGGGCAGGGGCATCGGGGGGTGAGGGGGTGGTGAGCTTCGTGCTGGAAGGACCGGTCCTGGAAGGTGCGTTGGTGCGCTTGGAGCCGCTGGACCACGGGCACGCGGCCGCGCTGTCCGTGGCTGCGGAGGAGAACAGGGGGACCTACGCCTTCACGTGGGTGCCGAGGGCCGACGAAGTCGGTGCGTACATCGACGCACAGCTGGAACGGGCGGCGTCGGGGCGGCTCGCCCCCTACGCGCAGGTGTCCGTGGCGACCGGGCGGGCGGTGGGGGCGACGGCGTACTGGGAGCCGCGGTACTGGCTCTCGGACGCGCAGCTCGACGCCGTCGAGGTCGGTTTCACCTGGCTGGGTGCCTCGGCACAGGGCACCGGCATCAACGCCGAGGCCAAGCTGCTGCTCTTCCGGCACGCCTTCGAGCAGTGGCACGTCTCCCGCGTCGACCTCAAGACGGACGCCCGCAACACCCGCTCCCGCGCCGCGATCGAAAGCGTCGGCGCCCGCTTCGAGGGCATCCTGCGCAACTGGTCCCGATCCTGGGCCCCCGGCGAGGAGGGCCACCTCCGCGACTCGGCGATCTTCTCCATCACAAAGGAGGAGTGGCCGGACCGCCGCGAGCGCCTGGAGAAGCGGGTGGCGGGGTATGCGACGGGAGGCCGCTGACCCATGAACACGGGGGCCCAGGGCCCGCACCGCCAGGCAGAGCTACGCCGATTCCGCACGGCATGCTTCGAGGCGGCCAGGAGGACCGGAGCGCGCGTCGATTCCCTGGACCTGCCCGGGGTCGTACGCAGCTTCGAAGCGGCCTCGATCACGAGCCCGACGGGCTCCGTCGTCACCCTGCACCACACCGACCGGCCGATCGTCGCCTTCACCGGCACACCGCCCGTCGCGGGCCGCCCGGTCTCCGACTTCATGGATTCGCCGCCGTACGCCGACGTCTTCAAGGCCTACGGATTCCAGGTGTTGACCCCCGCTGTCCTCAACACTCCCGTCGTAGCACTGGACTTGACGGAACTGACGCCGATCGAACCGACCGACCTCCGCTACTGGCGGCCGGACGTGCTCGGTGATGTGCTGTTCAACTGGTGGGACTGAAAGCCCTGGAGGACGCCGTGCGCCTGCGTGATGTCACCGTGGACGACGTGGACGCCTATGTGCGGATGCGCTGTGATCCCGTGATGATGGCCGATCTGGGTGGGCCGTTGCCGTGGGAGGGGATGGCGGACAAGGTGCGGCGGGACGCCGAGGAGGCGGCGGCCGATGAAGCGTGGATCAAGATGATCGTGCCGGACCCCGCCCGGCCCGACGTGGTGGCCGGGTCCCTGACCATCTGGTCGCACGACTCCGGCGACGGACCGCTCTCCGAGATCGGCTGGATGGTCCTGCCTGAGTTTCAGGGACGCGGCCTCGGCAAGCGTGCCGTCCGGACGCTGCTCGACAAGGCCTGGGACGAGGGGCGCTGGGGTGACATCCACGCCTTCCCGGCGGTCGGCAACGGCCCTTCCAATGGCATCTGCCGTTCCCTGGGCTTCCGCCACGTCGGTGAACTCGACATGCCGTTCGCGGACCGTGTCCTGCGCAGCAACCACTGGACGATCACACCACCCGCCGGGTGAGGAGGGTCAACTCCCTTCCAGGGAGCCCTCGTCGATCGGGTCGGGTGTGGGTGGGAGGGCTCGGAGCTCCGGTGTGCTCGCTCCGACGTAGCCCACCGCCGCCACACACAGCAGTCCGCCCGTGATCAGTGCCGTCGCTCCCGAACTCCAGCCCGCGACCAGGCCGCCGCGGAGGTTGCCGAGGTGCGGGCCCGCCTGGCCGACCATCGTCTCGGCGGCGGTGACCCGGCCCAGCAGGGCGTCGGGGGTGTGGGTCTGGACGATGGTCGTGCGGGACAGGACGGCGAGGGCGTCCGACGCGCCCGCCAGGGCCAGCAGGGCGAGGCCCGCCCAGGCACTGGTCGTCAGCCCGAACACCGCCAGGCTCGCCCCCCACGTCGCCGACGCGCACAGCATCACCGGACCGGGGCGCGCGAGCCGGGTGACCGGCCCGGAGAAGACCGTCGCGGCGACCCCGCCCACCGCGAGCGCGGACAGGAACAGGCCCAGCGTGCGCGGGTCACCGCCGAACCGCTCGTCGTTGACCAGCGGGAACATGCTCACCGGCATGGACAGGACGGTGGCCGCGAGATCGGTCAGCAAAGCGCCCCGCACCACCCGGTGGCCGGTCAGGAAGCGCAGCCCGTCCAGGACGCCGTGCACCCCCGGCCGGGACTTCTCGCCCTCCGGCGGCAGAGCGGGCAGCCCGTACGCGCCGTAGAAGGACATCGTGAAGCTCAGGGTGTCCAGGAGGTAGCAGACGCCGATGCCCCACCAGCCGAGCACGACCCCGGCGACGGCCGGACCGACCAGCATCATCGCCTGACCGGTGACCTGCTGGAGGGCGAGACCGGCGGCCACCTGTTCCTTCGGCAGCAGCCGCGGCACGAACACCCCCGCGGCGGGTGCGCCGAGCGCGGCGAACGACGTCTGTACGGCCACCAGCAGCAGGACGACGGCCACCGGCGCGTGCCCGGCGAAGGCCTGCACGGCCAGCAGCAGGGAGCACACCGCCGAGCCCACGGTGCCCGTGAGGTACACCCGGCGCCGGTCGGAACGGTCGACCCAGGACCCGGCGAACAGACTCACCACGACCATCGGCACGGCCTGCGCGACACCGACCGCGCCGCTCCAGACCGTGCTGTGGGTCATGTCCCAGACCTGGTACATCACGGTGACCATGGTCATGAAGGACCCGAGCGTGGACACCGTGCGCCCGAAGAGCAGCCGCCGGAAGACCGGTGAGGTGCGCAGGGGCCGCACATCGAGGAACGTACGGCTGAGGCTCATGACACGGGGAGCGGGGGAAAGGCGGGCTGATGCACCCGGGGACGGTATCGGGAGCGCCGCGATCCGGCCACCGAATTACCGACCGGCCCGCCCCCACTGAATTGCCGGCCCGCCCGCATCACCCACCTGCTCGATCGCCGATCGTCTCCCCGAGCAGCCGTACCGCTTCCGTGACCATGCCGTCGGCGAGGTTGCCGTAGCCGAGGACCAGGCCCTGCTCGCTGTGGTCGGCGGTGGCGTGGTACGCGGCGAGGTCGGCGACGCGCAGGGAGCGGGCCGTCGCGGCCCGCACCACGGCCGCCGGGTCCGTGCCCGCGGGCAGCCGCAGCAGGAGGTGCAGCCCGGCCGCGACACCGGACACCGGGGCATCGGGCAGCCGCTCGGCGAGAGCCCCCACGAGGGCGTCCCGCCGGTCGCGGTAGCGCTTGCGGCAGGCCCGCAGATGGCGGTCGTAACCGCCCGACTCCAGCAGCGCGGCGAAGGCGAGCTGGTCGAGGACGGGGGGCTGGGCCGCCGTGAGGTCGGTCCGGTGCAGGACGTCCGTCCAGCGCGACGGCGCCACGATCCAGCCGATGCCGAGGGCCGGGGAGAGCGTCTTGGACAGGGACTTGAGCAGGATCACCCGGGACGGGTCCATGCCCTGGAGTGCCGCGACCGGCCGTCGGTCGTAGCGGAACTCGGCGTCGTAGTCGTCCTCCAGCACCACCCCGTCCACCCGCCGGGCCCAGTCGAGCAGGGCGGCCCGCCGCTCCGGCACGAGCACCGTGCCGAGCGGGAACTGGTGCGCCGGGGCCGTCAGCACCGCCCGCAGCCCGGTGTGTCCGGCGAGGTCGCCGGTGCGCAGACCGCCGCCGTCCACGCGGACCGGCACCGGCTCCAGACCGGCGGCCCGGATCACCTCCCGCAGCCGCGTCCAGCCCGGCTCCTCGCAGCCGACGGCGGTGATGCCGTCCGCGCGCAGGACGTGGCAGATCCGCCGGACCGCGTCGGTCACGCTCAGACACACCGTCACGTCCCGCGCGGACGTGGAGACCCCGCGCGAGCGGCCCAGGTAGTCGGCGAGCAGCCCCCTGAGCCGGGCGTGCCCGCCGGGCGGCGGGTAACCGAACTCGGTGAACGCCGTGGTCGCCACCTGCGCGCGCACGGCCTCCGCCCACCGGCGGCGCGGGAAGGCCCGCAGGTCCGGCAGCCCCGGAGCGAGGTCGAAGCGGGCCACCGGGTCCCGGCGGGCCGTCGGGCGACCGGGGCCGGTGTCCTCGTCCCCGGCCCAGCGCACCCGGGTCGCCGAGCCGCTGCGCGCCTCCAGATATCCCTCGGCCACGAGCTGGCCGTACGCCTCCGTCACCGCCCAGCGCGAACAGCCGAGGTCGGCGGCGAGCTGCCGGCTGGGCGGCAGGGCGGTGCCGACCTCGACGCGGCCGCTGCGGATCGCCGCACGAAGGGCCCGTTTCACCCGCTCGTGCAGCGGCCCGCCGCCCGGCCGGTCGAGGTCGAGCAGGAGGTCCCCGGCGAGATTGGTCTGTGAAACCCGCATGCGGTTGGACGGTAGCAGCGAGCCGATTCTTCCTACCGTCGAAGACGTACGCAGACGAAGTCCCAGGTGGACGAGAGGCGAAGGAGTACGTGATGGCCGTACGGAAGGGCACGCTGCCGACCGAGCCCCACCCGCTGCTCAGCGGGGTGTTCACCGACTGGCACGCGAAAGCCGGCGCCCTGTCCGCGCTCCCCGGCGCACCGGTCGTCCCGGACGACCGCGATGCGCGGGGGCGGATGTGGCGCCGGCTCAGGTCCAGCCGGGTCAGGTACGACCGGGTCAGGTACCACCGGCTCAGGCCCCGCCGGGGCCGGGCTACGCCGCGTCGTTGAGGAGGCGCGCCAGGTGGTCGCGGCCTGCGCCGAGCAGGTCCTCCAGCGGGGGCGCCTGCTCGTACCAGCGCTTCTCGTACTCCCAGCACAGCCAGCCGTCCCAGCCGTGCCGGGAGAGGACCTCCACGCACTCCGCGAGCGGCAGCACGCCGGCGCCGAGCGCGACCGGGGTGGTGTCCTCGGCCGAGGCGATGTCCTTGACCTGGACGTATCCCAGGTGCGGGCCGAGGGCCGCGTAGGTCTCGGAGGGCTGCTCGCCGCCGAGCCAGGTGTGCATGACGTCCCAGAGCGCGCCGACCTGACGGTGGCCGACCGGGCCGAGGATCCGGATCGCGTCGGCGGCCGTGCGGTGCGAGTCATGGGTCTCGAGGAGGATCCGTACGTCGAGGTCGCCGGCGTACTCCGCGGCCGTACCGAGGCGCCGGGCGGCCGTGGCGTCGGCCTCCTCGGCGGACTGGTCGGAGGCGGCGCCGGGGAAGACCCGCACGAAGCCGGCGCCGAGGTCGCGGGCGAGGTCGAGGAGGCGGTGGATCTCCTCGACCACGGGCTCGTCGTCCCCGGGCGCGGCCACGCGCGCGTACCCGGCGAGGCCCAGCACCTCGACCCCCGCCGCCTTGAACTCGGCCACCGCGTCGGACCGTTCGGCGAGCCCGATACCCGGGTGCACCGGCTCCTCCGGGTGCGCGCGCAGTTCTACGCCGTGATAGCCGTACGTGGTCGCGAGCCGCAGCACGTCGGCGAGGGGGAGGCCGGGGACACCGAGGGTGGAGAACGCCAGTTTCATGCCCCTACTCTCACCCCCTGAAGAGGCCGAGGTCCAGCCCGGCCGGGTGGCCCGCCGGCGCGGCAGCGCAGGCCGGCCTGCGCAGGCCCCGGAGTCCCCTCATTCGACCTCCCCTGCCAACCTCAGCCGCCAGTCCTGGCCGTTCAGGTCCTGGCCGAAGGAGCGGTGGGGTTTCTCGGCGGTCAGGACGAAGCCGTGGCGTTGGTAGAGGCGGCGGGCGGACGTGAGGACGTCGTTGGTCCACAGGACGAGGTCCCGGTAGCCGGCGCCGCGGGCGAAGTCCACGACGGCCGACACCAGCCGGTCGCCGATGCCCAGTCCCCGCGCGTCGGGCTCGACGAGGAGCAGCCGCAGTCGCGCGGTCGCGGGCGTGTCGTCCCGTACGCACATCACGCACCCCACCGGCCGCCCGTCCAGCTCGGCGATCCACACCCGCTCAAGATGCGGATCGTGGTCCTCGGCGAAGTCGGCGACGATCCTGGCGACCAGACCCTCGTAGGAGGCGTCGAAACCGTACTCGGCGGCGTACACGGCCGCGTTGCGCGCCACGATCCAGCCGAGGTCCCCCGGGCCGGGCTCCCGCAGCAGGACGTCCTCGCGGCGCGGCGGACGGCCGTCGGACAGCAGGGTGCGGACGGTCCGCATCGCCTCGGACAGCCGGGGCCGGTCCGCGGCCGGCACGGTGGCGAGGAGCGCGCCCACGGATTCGTCGGCCCGTTCGGCGAGCAGTGCCGCCGTCTCCCGGCCGCGCGGGGTGAGCGTCACCCGCACCCGGCGCGGGTCCTGGCGGGAAGCCGTCCGCTCGATCAGCCCGTCCCTCTCGAACTTGTTCAGGATCCGGCTCAAGTACCCCGCGTCCAGCGAGAGTTCGCCGCGCAGATCGGCCGCGTCGGTGCGCGGCGAGTGCGCGAGCTCGTACAGGACGCGGGACTCGGTGAGGGTGTAGGGGGCGTACAGCTGGCGGCTGTAGTCGAGGGCGCCGATGACGTTCGTGTAGAAGCGGTTGAAGGCGCGGACGTCCTGGACGGTCATGGCCGGTCGACCCCCGGATCTTTGACTCAGTCAGAGATAGTGTCGGACCGAGCGTATGACGTCCGCGCCATGCGCCGCTAGCCCTCGGTGGCGGGCCGGTACACGCACAGCTGCACGCCGGTCTTCCCGGCGGCCGTGGACACCAGCTCGAAAGGCCGCTTCCCCCCGTCCTCTGGGAAGATCGACTTGCCGCCGCCGAGCAGCACCGGCATCACGATGAGCTGGAGCTCGTCGACGAGGCCCTCGCTGATGAGGGTCCGCACGAGGGTGGGACTGCCCATCATCGCCAGCTCGCCGCCCTCGGTCTCCCGCAGTGCGCGGATCCGCGCCACGGCGTCGGAACCCGGGATGCGCTCGGTGTTGTTCCAGGTCAGCTCGTCATCGCCGAGGGTGTCCGTCACGACGTACTTCTTCAGGGAGTTCAGCCGGTCGGCGAACGGGTCCCCGGCCCGCTCGGGCCACGCCCCCGCCATGGTCAGATACGTCCGCCGCCCGTACAGCAGCGCCTCCGCGCGCTCCATCCCCTCGCTGAACGCGGTGCCGAGCAGTTCCTCGTCGAAGTAGGGGTGCGACCAGCCCCCGTGCGCGAAACCGCCGTCGGTGTCCTCCTGCGGACCACCGGGCGCCTGCACGACCCCGTCCAGACTGATGAACTCACTGACGACGACACGCATGCCACTCACTCCAGTTCCTTGTCGTTTCCCGCTCGGGTGACTACGGCAGTACAGACCGGGGCGGGGTGGAGAAGTCATCGGTACGGTCTCATCGAAACGGACGGAACCTGGGCGAGCTGAGCCGGGCCGAGCCAAGCGGGGACCGAGCCGGGCCGAGCCAAGCGGAACCGAGCCGGGCCGGGCCAAGCGGAACCGGAGCCGGGCCGGGCCAAGCGGAACCGGAGCCGGGCCGGGCCAAGCGGAACCGAGCCGGCCGGTGCTGGACCCCGAGACAACGCACCCCATGCCGGGCCCCGAGGCAGCGCCCCCTTATGCCGGGCCCCTGAGGCGCCGCGCGCTCCACGCCGCTCCCCGCCTCAGTCCCACCAGAACCGCCACTCCGTCCGTCCCACCAGCCCGCGCGCGTACTCCGGGAAGGGCGTCGGCGGGTCGTCCACGATGTTGTCCGCGGTGGACAGCACATGCTCCAGGGCGAGCCGCTCCGCGTGGTCCGGGTCGAGGGGCGGCCGGGCGACGGACACCAGAACCTCTCCGCCGTACGCGGCGACGACCCGAACCCCGAACCGCTCCTCCCAGCTCCGCAGCAGGGCGGTCAGCAGCGGAACGGGCCCCCCGTAGACCCAGCCCACCAGCGCCGGGACATCGGCGGAGCGGCGGGCGGGGACCAGCACCAGGTCGAGGCCTGGGGCGTACGGCCCGGCGCGCAGGTCGACGGCGGTTCGAGCCGCGGCCTCCTCGGGTCCCGGACCGGTGCTGCTCTCCGGCCCCGCGGGCGCGAGCCCCGGCCAGGTGTCGAACGGCGGCCCCGGATCGTGCGGCCAAGGAGCGACGCCCTCCGGAGTGCCCTCCGGCAGTTCCAGGGAGGGCGGCGCGGTCCACCACGGCAGTCGCTCCTCCCGGTACGCGGCGAAGTCGGCTGCGAGGACCTCTTCGAGGCGTACGGCGTCGGCGGCGGCCGGCGACTCGGGCCTGCCGTGATCACCCGACCAGCACAGGTGCGGCTGCAGGCCGGTGACCGGAGCCTGTTGGAGCAGATCGGCCCACAACTCCTCCAGCTTGTCGGGCAGTTCGTCGGAGATCCAGATCTCCGAGGATCCTCGCCGCCCGAACCGTCCCGAAGTCAGCCCGGCGGGCAGATGAAAGACCATGCCCGGACGATAGGGCCACCCACTGACAACGACCCGCGGCCCGTGCCCTCCGACGCCCCCGCGGCCGATCGGAACCGGTGGGTGAGCTGTGGTGAGCCGTCGTGCGCCGGTGGAACAGGTGGCCGGAACGTTTTCGGTACGCGCGCGCCCGCATTCCTCGAACGAGTGAAACGACGTCCACGTGGCGCGACGGCGGTGGCGGAACCGTCCCAGGTCATGAGCGGTCGGCCACGTCAACTCCGCGCCGTGTCCGCTCATTTGGACCAATGCCGTGTATCCACCTGTTCTCCACAACTTGCTTGAATCCTCCCGGATCTTCAAAGAGGCGGGGAGCAAGGTGGAAAAACGGTCCTCCATGGGTGGGGCGACAGTGCTGATCGTCGGCGCCGGACCCGCCGGGCTCGTGCTCGGGAACCTGCTGCTGGCAGCCGGAGTCGACTGTCTGATCGTGGAGCGGAGCAGCCGCACGCACGTCGAGCGGCGCGCCCGGGCGGGGTTCCTGGCGGAAGCCACGGTCCGTGTCCTCGTGGACAACGGCCTCGGCACCGGACTCCTGGCCCGCGGCACCCGGCACGACACCTGCGTCTTCCGCAGCGAGCAGGGAGAGTTCGCCCTCCGCTACGGCGCCCTCGGCCGGGAGGAGGCCCACACCGTCTACCCCCAGCAGCACCTCGTGGCCGACCTGGTCGCCGAGTTCCTGCGCCGCGGCGGCGACCTGCGCTTCGGGACCCCGGTGAGCGAGGTGGGCGGACTGGACGGCGAACGGCCCTGGCTCCTCGCGCACCGGGAGGACGGAACGCCGTACCGGCTGACGGGCCGCTACGTCGCGGGGTGCGACGGCCGCCACGGGGTGTGCCGCCGCCGGGTTCCGGCCGACGCGGCCCGCCCGCACCGGCGACGGCACGGCGTCTCCTGGCTCGCCCTGCTCGTCGGGACACCCCCCGCGCTGCCCGCGGTCACCTACGCCGTCCACGACCGGGGCTTCGCCGGTCACATGGCCCGCACCCCCTCCGTCACCCGGTACTACCTCCAGTGCGAGCCCGGCACCGACCCGGCCTCCTGGAGCGAGGCGGCCCTCTGGGAGGAGCTCGACCTGCGCATGCGGGCGGAACGGTTCGGCCCGCTGCGCCGCGGACCCGTCCTGGAGCGGGCCGTGGTCGACCTGGAGTCCGACGTGCTGGACCCGATGCAGTACGGGCGGCTGTTCCTCGCCGGCGACGCGGCGGGCCTGATCAGCCCCTCGGCGGCCAAGGGCGCCAACCTCGCGGTCATGGCGGCCGAGACCCTGGCCCGGGGGTTCACCGCCGCCGTCCACGAGGGCGACGAGGAGCCGCTGGCCCGCTACTCGGCCACCTGTCTGCCCAGGATCTGGCGGGCTCAGGAGTTCTCCCACTGGATGATCGGCCTCCTGCACGCCCCTGCCGGGGACGACGAGGAGTCCCGTTTCCTCCGCGCCCTGCGCGACTCCCGCCTGGAGAACCTGCGCACGTCCAGGGCGCATCAGCACGCCTTCGCCGACAACTACGTCGGCGTGTAGGGCACTTGCCTGTTGGCCTGCTGGCCTGCTGGCCCGCTGCCCCGCTGCCCCGCTGGCCCCCTGGCGGGTGAGGCACTTCGCGACCGCCCCGGCTCCTCGCCCACGCCGAGCCCCGCACCCTCGCCCACGCCGAGCCCCACACCCACCGCCCGACAGCACCTCACCCTCCCCTTCATCCACCCCCGCATCACCCACACTCACACCCACACCCAGAGGACACCCATGCCCTTCGCGTCGGCACCGGAGCGCTCGCTCCCCCCGGCGGACCTCGACCGCATCGAGCAGGCGGCCGCGTTCGTCCGCAGCAACGACACGGCGAGCGCCCTCGACGTCCTGCTGCCGGACCTGACCGCCGAGGAGCGGCAGGCGCTCGCCGGGACGCTGCGGCTGGCCCACACCGCCCTGCTCGTCTTTCCCCGGACGCTCGCCGGCCTGGCCGAGGAACTCGCCGAACGAGGTCTGCACGCCGCAGAGTTGACCCCGAGCGTGGTCGTCCGCGGCCGGCTCGCCCGGCGTCACGGCCGACCTGCCGGTGCCCTGCCGGTCGGCATCCTCAGGGCGTCGGTGCCCGACACCCCCGGCGGGCGCGGCGAGATCGAGGTCTTCGCCCTGGAGGTGCCGGACGGCTCGGACCTCGTGGCCCTCGCGGCGGCCGAACGCGCGTCCGGCGACGAGGCCCACATCGCGTTCGAGGTCGTGGCGCCCACGCCGGTGGTCCTGCACGGTCTGACGGCGCTGCTGCTCGACCGGGCCGGCGCCCACGCCGACAGCGGCGGTCACAACCCGCACGAGAACTCCACCGTGCTCTACTTCCGCGCGGGCGAGCACCGTATCGAGCTCTACGTCCCCGGCCGGCACCCGGACCTCCTCGCCACCCACCTGCGCCGCTCGACACCCCGGCGACCACCCGCCGTCGGCGACGCGCCGAAGTCACCGGGCGCGGTTGGTGAAGCGCCGCAGTCACCCGTCGCCCTCGGGCACGCGCCGAAGGCACCGGGCGTCCTTGGCCACGCGCCAAAGTCACCGGGCATCCTCGGCGACGCGCCGCAGTCACCCGGCGTCCTCGGGCACGCGCCGAAGGCACCGGGCGTCCTTGGCCACGCGCCGCGGACATCGGGCGTCCTTGGCCACGCGCCAAAGTCACTGGGCATCCTCGGCGACGCGCCGCAGTCACCCGCCGCCCTCGGCCACACCCCCGCTGCCGGGGACCGCCCCCGGGACCGACTGCTGCACCTGATGACGGGTGCCTGGACCACCCAGGCGATCGCCGTGGCCGCCGAACTCCGGCTCGCCGACCATCTGGACGCCCACCCCGGCGCCGGCCTGGCCCTCCTCGCCGAACTGACCGGCTGCCACGCCGACAGCCTCGGCCGGCTGCTGCGCCACCTCGCCGGTCTGGGCCTGGTGGCGGCGGACCCCGACGGCTCCTACCACCTCACGGAGCTGGGCGAGCCGCTGCGCGCCGGGGCCGCCGACTCCTTCCAGCCGCTCGCCCTGCTCTACGGCGGCCCGTTCTACCGCTCCTTCGGCGAGCTCGCGCACTCTGTGCGCACCGGGGAGGAGGCGTTCGCGAAGGTCTTCGGCGAACACCACTTCCCGCACTTCGCCCGCCACCCCGAACTGGCCGACCTGTTCGACCGGGCCATGGCGGCGAGCGCGCCCATGTTCGCCCCCGTGGCCGGCCTGGTGGACCTCTCCGCCCACCGGGTCGTGGTGGACGTCGCCGGCGGCAACGGCGAACTCCTCGGACGGCTGCTGCGCGCGGCCCCGCACCTCCGCGGTGTCCTGCTGGAGCGGCCGCACGCCGTCGAGGCCGCGGAGAAGGCCTTCGCGGAGGCGGGCCTGGCCGACCGCTGCCGGTTCATGGCGGGGGACTTCACGTCCGAGGTCCCCGACGGCGGCGACCTGTACGTGCTGTCCCGGGTCCTCCACGACTGGGACGACGAGCGCTGCCTGACGATCCTGCGCCGGTGCGCGCAGGCCATGGCCCCGGGCAGCGAACTCCTGCTGATCGAGCGGCTGTTGCCGACGGACGCCCGGCTCTCCCTCGCCGTCGCCTGGGACCTGCACATGCTGTGCAACGTCGGAGGCCGCGAGCGCACGGAGGACCACTACCGCCGACTGCTGGACGAGGCGGGCTTCGACTGCGAGTCGTGCCACGAACTCCCTTTGCAGGCGACACTGCTCCGCTTCCGTCGGCGCTGACTCCGACGCAAGATGCAGCCGTGGAGCCGGCCGCTCGCCCTTCGCCGGTCGAGCGGCGTGGTCACGGAGGCCCACCGGATCTCCGTCACCAGGCCGGGAAGAATCAAGATACTGACAACGGGGGTGCTCATGGCATCCGCTCAGTCAGGGCGAGGCTGCCAGATACCAAGACGCCCATTGACGTCAGCCAGATCAGGGCGCGGAGTCCGATCCGCCACCACCGCCGACGGCACCACCTGCAGCCCGGATCAGAACGCGCGCCTCGTCCTCGAGGCGTCGGGTGATGGGTTCGTCTCCCATGCGCTGTTCCCTGAGCTGTACGGCCAGTCGCCCGAAGTAGTCGGCAGCGTTGAGGACATGCTGCGTCACGTCGACCGATGCCCCGCTCCGGAGCTCCTCACGGACCTGCGAGGTGTGGGCAAGAACATGACCGATCTGTGCGCGCACCCACTCCTGTCGGTCGTCCTCCAGACCGGCTCGTATCAGCTGGCGAATCAGTCGTTCGCAAGCCCGAGTGACATCGTCCAGTAACCGCGCCTCACGGCTGACACCCAGTGAGACGTCGCGCCCCTGCACGACCTGCAACTGGAAGTTGCCACCGCCGATCCGGTTCGGGCTGTAGGCGGTCACATCCACGGGACCGAGTCCCCCCAGGGCGGGACGGAAGCACGGATGGACGTGGAACTCGTCCTCGCCGGCTTGTGGAGGCGTCTGCGAGCCGTCGGAGTACACGACTGCATGGCCTCTCTTGACCCCCAGGAAACCGATGTTGAAGAGGACATCCAGCACTCCCTGGGGGGTGAGACCGTCGGCGTAGTCGGCGAACTCCTGCTGAAGTCGTTCACGGTGGGGCTCGAACCGAGTTTCGAGTGCCGGGCGCATCGTCACGTAGCCGTGATTGTCGAACAGCAGGAACAGCTGGCTGAGGAAGGGATGTGTCACCGAGTACTCCCTCGCCAGGTCGGTGAGTTTCCAGCGCGAGAACTGTTCCGTGGCGGTGAGTACGTCCTCCTCGGTGATGTGCTCGCCGCCGCGCCGGTCGGCGGCATCCCGGCACGCGTTGAGGAACTGGATCATGTCCCTGGGGCGTGGAAGAGCGCGCCGGAACAGGTATTCAGCGGTCGGCTCCCCGGACACCGTGGGTGGGAACACATCTCCCCACAACTGCTCTGGAGTGAGGGCCGTGGCCTTGAGAGAGGTCGCCGCCCTGCTGAGAGCAAGGTGTGCCAGTTCCTCCTGGCTCCAGGAAATGCGCAGTTCGTCGCTGTGGAACTTGTCGGCATCACCGAAGTGGAGCGTGTCGTAGATGTCCGCCCGGAGAAAGAGCGTGCAGCGGATGGCGCCACCGTATTGGCCGGTGACCTGCTTGCTCGCCAGCAGCAGTCCCGTGACGAGGGCATGGCTGTCCGGGTCTATCGTCCAGATCTGTTCGAGCTGGTCGACGAGGAGGAGCAGGGGCGGATGGGACGCGGCGCATCCCAGGTCGACGAAGGCAGCTGACACACCGTTCTCCAGTACCTCCAACTGTCTGCTCGCGCGGGCACCCTCCGAGGCGCCGTTGAGACCGAGGCCTGCCTCGAAGCCGAACGCCTTGAGCGAGAGGTTCGCCGACTGCAGGCCTCGGGCCCCGCGGCGAAGCCTGTCGTAGAGGCGCTCGTCGCCCGTCTCGTCGTTCGCTTCCAGAAAGTCGCGCAGGGCTTTCACGGAGGATCGTGCCCGCCACCCGTGCGCCGTGCGCGCGTGCTCGCACAGGTACCGCGCAGCGTGCACGGCGAAGACGTACCGCCAGATCAGGGACTTGGCGGTGTCACCTGACACGCCCTGGAGTTCGAACCGCCGTATCTCGTCCCCGGCGGCGTCGTCCGGCGTGATCAGAACCGCCGTACCGGGATGGCCGTCGGTAGCTCCCAGATGCCGGCAGATCGCGCTCTTGCCGGCCCCCTTGCGGCCGATGATCAGCGACTTGCGGCCCGACAGTGCCTCCCGGTAGGCGTAGGTGTGCAGGAAGACCCCGCCCAGAAGGCCGTCCGCAAGGTCGTGCTCCGCGTCGTCTCGGCCGAAGAACAGACGGCTCACCGGACTTGTCCCCTGCAGCATGACGTCCTCCCCCTCGACGATGCATGAACCGCCAACTTGCCAGGAAGGATAGGGGGATTGATGGTGAACTGTCTTGAGAACTGCTTCTTGCCGAACGCGGGACATCGGGGGGTGCCATGAGCGAAGAGCAGGATCTCGACGAGTTGCTGGAGCCGCTGCGTACGGATATCACCACACTGCACGTCGAGTTGAAGCTGCTGCGGCAAAGACAGGACGGGATGAGCCAGGCTGTGGCCGACGTCGGCTACGCGGTCCACGAGGTGAAGGAGAAGGTGACGGCGAGCCGCGAGGTGCTGGACGACTTCGTGGAGCGGTACGGCAGGGATCAGGTCGTGGCCAACGCCCAGGCAGAACTGACACAGTTGACCGTCGAGTGGAAGGCCGACTTTGCTCAGCGTCGGCGGGTCCGGAGCCTGGCGCGCGGCCTCACGCACACTCTGACGGCTCAGGCGGTGGCTGACGGGCTGATCGATCACGACACGATCGATGCCTGTGTCAGGAAGCAGTTCCTCGACGAACCGACGTACTGGCTCGCTCCGGCGATCATGGCGGTCGCAGCCCGGCACAACAGGGAGACGGCAAGAGCCTCGCGGGCGACCGCTCACGCGGTGTGGCTCGATTCCGCGAAAGCCAAACTCTTTTTCGCCCTGACCTGTTCGCGGCTGGGGGAGCTGAGCGAGGCGGCGGGCTGGATGGACCGCTACCTCAACTCGATCGACCACGACGACCTCGGTCCCGAGTTCGGGGTGGTGCTTGAGGCCATAGCCAACGCGGAACTCGGATACGACGCCTACACGTATGCCCGTGAGGCCATGGCGCGCTGGTTCCGTGCGGACGGCTCCGCGTTCCAGTCCCCTCCCGCGCTGTCGACGGGTCCACATCTGGCTCCGTGGGCGGGGCGCCTGATGGAGTTCGGCGAGGACACCTCCGGTGACCGCTTCGCTGCCCTGCGGAAGCTGACAGGAATGGAGTGGCCCGCCTTGGAGAGCGGGTGGCGGACTGCCACCGCTCTCCAAGGCACGCTGGCCTACCTGCAGGCCTTCCCGACGGTCGACGACTCTCCCACCCGCTCGGGGCATTACGCGGACAGTGCACTCGATCACCTGATCGACCATCTCGAACCGGACGAAGCCGAACTCCAGGAGCGCATGGCACGGTTGCGCGTGCTCATCAAACACCGAGGAGACCTGGAAGCCGCCTCGGCGGAGATCGACGAGTCCGCGAGGGAGACGGAGCGCCTCGACTTCGTCACTCTGATGGAGCGTGCCGTGTTCCAGCCCGAACTGCTCCAACTCGGCGCATCCGCGCGGGGACTCGCCCTGGACTGCGTCTGGGAGAGCGTGCGCGCCTCGACCCTGTCCATGGCCCGCACGTCCCGCTCGTTGCTGCCTCCGGTGGTGGTGCTTTCGTTCGAGGGCTGGACGTGCGAGTACCCCACCGATCCGGCCCAGACGTTCGACGCGCGCCGGGCGGCGGACGAACTCGCCCGCCATGTGGAGGAACGGACCCGTGAACAGGTCGATTCGATCGTGCCGGCCTGGACGCTCACCGTGGCCTCGGTGATGCTCGCGGCGGGGTGCTTCGCGGCCAACCTGTGGTGGGTCGGGGAGAGCACCTCCTTGCTGCTCATGGCGTTGGCCGTGCTGTCCTGCACCGCGGCGCTGGGCGGCGTGGCACACGTACCGTTCCGCAAGCACAGCCGACGAACTGCCGGTGAGAAGCTGCGGGTTCACGCGTCGTACCTGGTCATGCAGGCTGCGGGGGAGCTGGAAGACCTGTTGGTCGACTGGCGGTACGGACTGGGGTGCGCGGAGGCGCTGGGTGAGTGGCATCCCGGCCAGCCTCGGGAGGTGGAGGCGTGAGCGGCGGCCGAGTCCTCGGAGACGGCCGATACGTTCTGGACCGTCGTCTCGGCAAGGGCGGCATGGGCCACGTCTGGCTCGCCCTGGACCGAACACTCGACAAGCCCGTCGCGATCAAGCTCCTCGACATGGACCGCATCCGGCAGCGGAGCCGCAGGCCCGCCCTGACCGACGAGATGCACGCGCGGTTCGAGAAGGAGTGGCAGTCGATGGCGCGTATCGACAGTCCGTACGTCGTAGCCATCCGGGACCGTGGCGAGGACGGTGGACACGTCTACCTGGTGATGGACTACGTCGACGGAAACTCATTGGACATGTACATGGGTCAGGGCGACTCCCTGACTCTGGAGCAGACCGTGCGTTGGTCCGTGCAGATCTGCGAGGGGCTGGCGGACGCGAGCGAGGTCGACGTGGTGCACAGGGACATCAAGCCCGCCAACATCATGATCAACGAGAGGGGGAATGCCAAGATCGTCGACTTCGGCCTGGCCCGCCTCCTGGACATGTCGGAGACCCGCGGTGCCGGGGCCACCTGGCAGTACGCGGCCCCCGAACGCTGGGACAAGAAGCCCGGCGATCACCTCAGTGACCTGTACTCCCTGGGCTGTGTGATGTACGAGATGCTCACCGGGAACCCGCCGTTCAGCAGCCGGGACGGTGACACCCTGGCCGTCGGCTTCATGCACCTGCGCGACAGGCCGGTGCCGCCGCTCAAGGTGCGCCGAGGAATCCCGGAGACCCTGAGCGAACTCGTCATGCACCTGCTGGCCAAGAAGCCCGAGCAGAGGCCGCAGCACGCACGCGCCGTGATCCGCCGGATCCGGCAGGTCGAGCACACACCCGACGGCGGCGCCGACGGCTCCGGATCGCTCGTGCCGGCGGACAGGTTCCACGTGAACACGGACTACGTCGAACGCATCCAGGAGTTGGAGCGGCGCATCCGTACGCTGCGGATCCAGTACGCGGAGAGTCATCCCTCCCTCGTCGAGGCACGCTTCGAGCTCGCGGAGCTGACAGGCCGGTCGGGGGATTCCCGGGGCGCGGCGGACCGCTTCGAGAGTCTGGGTGAAGACTGCAAGCGCTACTTCGGCCCGAGCGATCCCCGGGCCTTCGACGCATTCGACGCCATGGCCCGATGGATCGCGTCTCCGTCCTGACCGGACAGCCGTGGCGGAGAACGGCCGGATTCACGCCGCGCGGGACGGTCAGCCTCTGGGCGCCCCACTAGACCCCCGCACCATCAACTCCCCCCGAACCGTCGCAATCCCCCCGGGCGGCGGCTCCTCCCGCCCCATCGCGATCCGGCCCGCCCGCGCCCCCGCCTCCGCGAGCGGCAACCGCACCGTCGTCAGAGCAGGCACCGCGTCGATGCTGAACGGCAGGTCGTCGAACCCGGCGACGGAGACGTCGTCCGGGATCCGCAGCCCGGAGTCCCGCAGCGCCGCGCACGCCCCCAGCGCGACGGAGTCGTTCGCCGCCACCACGGCCGTCAGCGAGGGGTCCCGACGCAGCAGCTCCAGCGTGGCCTCGTACCCGGACCGCCGGTCGTAGCGGCCGTGGACCGTCCAGCGGGGGTCCTCCTCGATCCCGTGCGCCGCGAGGGCCGCCCGGTGCCCCTCCAGCCGGTGCCGGGTCGTCGTCCGCTCCTCGGGCCCGGCGATGTAGCCGAGCCTGCGGTGCCCGAGCCCGATGAGGTGCTCGGTGAGTTCCTTGCCGCCGCCCCGGTTGTCGAAGGTGAGCGCGATCGCGCCGGTCTCCGGCGACGGCGGCCGCCCGCACAGCACGATCCGCGTGCCCGCGTCCGCCAGTTTCCGCAGCTTCGCCGCCATCGCGGCCTGGTGCGGCGCGTCCTCGACCGCACCGCCGGTGAGCACCACGGCCGCCGCCCGCTGCCGCTGGAGCAGGGTCAGGTAGGTCAGCTCCCGCTCCGGGGACCCGCCTGTGTTGCAGACCACACCCAGCCGTTCACCGCCCGCGCGTCCGCCCGGGCCGCCGATCTCGGACTGGATGGCCCCGGCCATGATCCCGAAGAAGGGGTCGGCGATGTCGTTCACGAGGATTCCGACGAGGTCCGAGGTGGCGGCGGCGAGCGCGCTCGCCGGACCGTTCAGCACGTAGTCCAGCTCGTCCACGGCCCGCAGCACCCGCTCGCGCGTGGACGCGGCCACGGGATAGTTGCCGTTCAGCACGCGCGACACCGTCGCGGGGGAGACCTGGGCGCGGGCCGCCACGTCCGCCAGGGTCACCGTCATCTCGTCGTCCTCCGGTCGCGCGCCTCCGCGGGGCCCGGCGTGGTGCCCGGACCCGCCTCGGCGCATCTCAGTCGTACTCCGTCGTACACGCGGGCCCTCGGAGCCCGGTTCCGAGCCGACCTTAAGCCCCCTGACCCCGGTTGTTCGCCCCCTCGAACAACTCACTCCTCCTGCGGTCTTGTCCAGACCGCTGCCGAGAGGCTAGCTTCTACTTGGATAGAAAGCGCTTGCTGCAACGCTCACCCGGAGGAGTGTGCGCGGCGCGGACAACCGCGTACGACTCCTACGAAGGGAATGACGTGACACGCAAGACGGTGCGTATCGCCATGAACGGTGTGACGGGGCGCATGGGCTACCGCCAGCACCTGGTCCGCTCCATCCTCGCGATCCGTGAGCAGGGCGGCCTGGACCTCGGCGACGGCACGGTGCTGTGGCCCGAGCCGATCCTCGTCGGCCGCCGCGAGCACGCCCTGAAGGCCCTCGCCGAGCAGCACGGCCTGCGCCTGGACAACATCTCCACCGATGTGGACGCGGTCCTCGCCGACCCGACCGTCGACATCTACTTTGACGCCCAGGTCACCTCCGCGCGCGAGGAGTCGATCAAGAAGGCGATCGCCGCCGGCAAGCACGTCTACACCGAGAAGCCCACCGCCACCGGTCTGGAGGGCGCCCTGGAGCTGGCCCGCCTCGCGAACGCGGCCGGCATCAAGCACGGCGTCGTCCAGGACAAGCTGTTCCTGCCGGGCCTGCTCAAGCTCAAGCGCCTCATCGACGGCGGCTTCTTCGGCCGGATCCTCTCCATCCGCGGCGAGTTCGGCTACTGGGTCTTCGAGGGCGACTGGCAGCAGGCCCAGCGCCCGAGCTGGAACTACCGGGCCGAGGACGGCGGCGGCATCGTCGTCGACATGTTCCCGCACTGGGAGTACGTGCTCCACGAGCTGTTCGGCCGCGTGAAGTCCGTCCAGGCCCTCACCGCCACCCACATCCCGCAGCGCTGGGACGAGAACGACAAGCCCTACGACGCCACCGCCGACGACGCCGCCTACGGCATCTTCGAGCTGGACGGCGGCGCGATCGCCCAGATCAACTCCTCCTGGGCCGTCCGCGTCAACCGCGACGAGCTCGTGGAGTTCCAGGTCGACGGCACGGAGGGCTCGGCGGTCGCGGGGCTGCGCAACTGCCGTGTCCAGCACCGCAGCGCCACTCCCAAGCCGGTCTGGAACCCCGACATCCCCGCCACCGAGGTCTTCCGCGACCAGTGGCAGGAGGTCCCGGACAACGCCGAGTTCGACAACGGCTTCAAGGCCCAGTGGGAGCTCTTCCTCAAGCACGTCTACGCCGACGCCCCCTACCAGTGGGACCTCCTCGCCGGCGCCCGCGGTGTCCAGCTCGCCGAACTGGGCCTGAAGTCCTCGGCCGAGGGCCTCCGTCTCGACGTACCGGAGATCTCGCTGTGACGATCCAACTCCCCACCGGCAGCGGGGAACTCAAGGCGTACGAGCCCCGCACGGAGCCGTTCGCCGCCACCCCGGGCACCCCCTTCACCTCCCGTACGGTCTTCTCGGCGGCGCATGTCGTCGCCGACCCGTTCGCGGACGTGTCGCCGGACTCCCCGGCCGCCGTCGACTGGGAGGCCACCCTCGCCTTCCGCCGCCACCTGTGGTCGCACGGGCTCGGCGTCGCCGAGGCCATGGACACCGCCCAGCGCGGGATGGGCCTGGACTGGGCGGGCGCAGCCGAGCTGATCCGGCGCAGCGCCGCCGAGGCCAAGGCGGTCGGCGGGCTCATCGCCTGCGGCGTCGGCACCGACCAGCTCACCGGCCCCGCGACCCTCGCCGAGGTCCGGGCCGCCTACGAGGAGCAGCTCGCCCTCGTCGAGCAGTCCGGCGCCCAGGCCATCCTGATGGCCTCCCGGGCCCTCGCGGCGGAGGCCAAGGGCCCCGAGGACTACCTGGAGGTCTACGGCCACCTCCTGCGCCAGGCGTCCGAGCCGGTGATCCTGCACTGGCTGGGTCCCATGTTCGACCCGGCCCTGGAGGGCTACTGGGGCTCGTCCGACCTGGACGCGGCGACCGACACCTTCCTGGAGGTCATCGCGGCCCACCCGGACAAGGTCGACGGCATCAAGGTCTCCCTTCTGGAGGCGCAGCGCGAGATCGACATCCGCCGCCGCCTCCCGCAGGGCGTGCGCTGCTACACCGGCGACGACTTCAACTACCCCGAGCTGATCGCGGGCGACGACCAGGGCTTCTCCCACGCGCTGCTCGGCATCTTCGACCCGCTGGGCCCGCTCGCGGCCCAGGCGGTGCGGGTGCTGGACACCGGGGACGCCAAGGGCTTCCGCGAACTCCTCGACCCCACGGTCGAGTTGTCCCGGCACCTCTTCCAGGCGCCGACCCGCTTCTACAAGACGGGCGTGGTGTTCCTGGCCTGGCTGGCCGGCCACCAGTCGCACTTCACGATGGTCGGCGGCCTCCAGTCGGCCCGCTCCCTGCCGCACTTCGCGCGCGCCTACGAACTCGCCGACGGCCTGGGCCTGTTCCCGGACCCGAAGCTCGCCGAGGAGCGCATGAAGAACCTGCTGTCCCTGTACGGAGTGAACCAGTGACCGGCGACCTGTCCCGCTTCTCCATCAACCAGATGACGGTCAAGCAGCTGTCCCTGCCGGAACTGGTCTCCGCCTGCGGCGACTTGGGCATCGGCAACCTCGGCCTGTGGCGCGAGCCCGTGCAGTCGTACGGCGTCGAGGAGACGGCCAAGCTGGTCCGTGACGCGGGCCTGACCGTGACCACGCTGTGCCGGGGCGGCTTCTTCACGGCGATCGACCCGGACGAGCGGGCCGCCGCCCTGGACGACAACCGGCGCGCGGTCGACGAGGCCGCCGCCCTCGGCACCGACACCCTCGTCCTGGTCTCCGGCGGCCTCCCGGCCGGCTCCAAGGACCTGCACGGCGCCCGTGAGCGCATCGCGGACGCCCTGGCGGTCCTCGGACCCTACGCCGAGGAGCACGGGGTGAAACTGGCCATCGAGCCGCTGCACCCCATGTACGCCGCCGACCGCTGTGTGGTCTCCACGCTCACCCAGGCCCTCGACCTCGCGGAGCGCTTCCCCGCCCACCAGGTCGGCGTCACGGTGGACACGTACCACATCTGGTGGGACGACAACGCGCCCGCGCAGATCGCCCGCGCCGGCGCCGGCGGCCGTATCCACACCTTCCAGCTCGCCGACTGGACGACCCCGCTGCCCGAGGGCGTCCTCAACGGCCGCGGGCAGATCGGCGACGGCGCGATCGACATGCGCGAGTGGCAGCGGTACGTCGAGGCGGCCGGTTACACGGGCGCCATCGAGGTCGAACTGTTCAACGACGCCCTGTGGGCCCGGGACGGCCGCGAGGTCCTCGCGGAGACCGCCGAGAGGTTCGTCTCCCACACCCTGTGAGGCCGCGGGCCGAGGCGCTGAGAAAAAATACGGGATCCCGTACAACCCTTCTCCCACCTCGCCTGTCGTACTCGGTGTCAGGACACCCGGGGGGAGATCTGGGGGGATCGCGGGGTTCTGACGGGGGAGGGGAAACCCGAAGGGGCCCGGTCTGCTGACCGGGCCCCTTCAAATTTCCGCGCCGGAAGCGATGCGGGCGGGCAGGCGAAGCAGGCGGGCTAGAAGAACACCCCGCACCGCAGCAGCACGTTCGCGTACGGCCGTGCCTCGCCCGTGCGGACGACCAGGCGGGCGCCCGCCGACAGCTCCTTCAGCTTCTCGTGCGAGACCAGCGCGAGGTCGGGGAACTCCGTCTGGAGCAGCGCGGCCGCCGCCGGGTTCGCCTCGCGCACCTCCTCCGCCGCCGTCGCGCCCTCCACGACCAGCTCGGCGAGCAGCCCGTCCAGCACCACGGCGAAGGACGGCACCCCGGCCCGGAAGGCCAGGTCCACCACCCGCGGGCCGTCCGGGATCGGCATCCCGGCGTCACACACCAGCACCCCGTCCCCGTGGCCCAGTTCGGCCAGCGCGCCGGAGAGATGGCGGTTCAGTATCCCGGCCCTCTTCACAATGCCTCGACCTCCCGCGCGGTCGGGAAGGAGTCCTGCGCGCCCTGCCGGGTCACGGCGACCGCCCCGACCCGGGACGCGTAGGCAGCGGCGTCCGCCAGGGACGCCCCGGCACCGAGCCGGAACGCCAGCGCCGCCGTGAAGGCGTCCCCGGCCCCGGTCGTGTCCACCGCGTCCACCTTCACCGACGCCACCCGGGTCACGTCCGTCGGCGAGGAGGCCACCAGCGAGCCCTCCGCGCCCAGGGTCACCACCACCGAGCGCGGGCCCTTGGCGAGCAGCAGCCCCGCCCAGTCCTCGGGCCGGTCGCTCACGCACGCCTCGCCCAGGATCACCTTCGCCTCGTGCTCGTTGACGATCAGCGGATCACAGGCGGCCAGCACCTCGGCGGGCAACGGCCGCGGCGGCGACGGGTTCAGCACGAACCGGCTGCCAGGCGCCAGATTCCGTACGACCTCCACGACCGTCTCCAGCGGGATCTCCAGCTGGGTCGACACCACCCGGGAGGCGTGGAACAGACTGGTCGCCGCCCGCACGTCGCCCGGCGTCAGCCGTCCGTTGGCGCCCGGCGACACCACGATGCTGTTGTCCCCGGACGGGTCGACGGTGATCAGCGCGACCCCCGTCGGCGCCCCGCCGACCAGCACCCCCACGGTGTCGACCCCGGCCGCCCGCTGCGACTCCAGCAGCAGCCGGCCGTGCCCGTCGTCGCCGACCCGGGCCAGCAACGCCGTACGCGCCCCCAACCGGGCGGCCGCGACCGCCTGGTTGGCGCCCTTGCCTCCCGGGTGCACGGCCAGGTCCGAGCCGAGCACCGTCTCGCCGGCCCCCGGCCGCCGCTCTACGCCGATCACCAGGTCGGCGTTGGCCGACCCTACGACCAGTAGGTCGTAGTCGTACATGAAGTGACTCCCCTAGTCGGGACGCGGGGCGGGCGGTCGCTCGACCGCCCGCCGGTACGCCGTCGTCAGCCCGTGAAACCGGCCACGTTCTCCTTGGTGACCACCTTCACCGGCACCTTGATCATCTCCTCGACCTTCTTGCCGTCGATGGCCTTCAGCGCGTTGTCCACCGCGATTTTGCCGAGCTGCGAGGGCTGTTGTGCCACGGACGCGTACAACGTGCCGTCCTTGACCGCGTTCAGGCCGTCCGGGGTGCCGTCGAAGCCGACCACCGAGACCGACTTCCCGGCCTTGGAGCCGAGCGCCTTGATCGCGCCGAGCGCCATCTCGTCGTTGGCGGCGATGACGCCCTGGACGTCCGGGTGGGCCTGGAGCAGGTTCGACATCACGTCGAGGCCCTTGGTGCGGTCGAAGTCGGCCGGCTGCTGGGCGACGACCTGGATGCCCGGGTAGGCCTTGAGGCCCTTGGTGAAGCCCTCCGCGCGCTCCCGGGCCGCCGACGTGCCTGCCTGGCCCTGGAGGATGACGATCTTGCCCTTGCCGCCGAGCTTCTCGCCGATGGTCTTGGCGGCGAGTTCACCGCCGGTCACGTTGTCGGAGGCCACCAGAGCGTCCGTCCTGGCGTTGTTGACACCGCGGTCCACCGCGATGACCGGGATCTTCGCCTTGTCGGCGGCCTTCACCGAGTTGCTCGCCGCGTCCGAGTCCACCGGGTTGACGATGATCGCGCCCAGGCCCGAACTGGTGAAGTTCTGGAGCTGGTTGGCCTGCTGGGAGGCGTCGTTCTGGGCGTCCGTGACGGTCAGGTCCACGCCCAGCTTCTTCGCCTCGGCCTGGGCGCCCGAGCGGATCTGCACGAAGAAGGGGTTGTTGAGGGTCGACAGCGACAGACCCACCTTCGGGTTCGCCGTCGAGGACGAGTCGTTGTGCAGGAAGGAGGTCGCGCCGACGATCGCCACGGTGACCACGGCCGCGAGACCGTACGTCGCCGCCTGGCGCCCCTTGCCGCCCGGCCCACCGGCACCCGCGGCCACCGGGGTCGCCCCGGCCTTGCGGCGCACGGTGTCGAGCAGCACCGCCAGCGCGATGACGACACCGATGACGACCTGCTGCCAGAACGCGGAGACGTTGAGGAGGTTGAGGCCGTTCCTGAGCACCGCGAGGATCAGGGCGCCGATCAGCGTCCCGGACGCCTTGCCGGTGCCGCCCGCGAGCGAGGCACCGCCGATGACGACCGCGGCGATCGCGTCCAGCTCGTAGCCGTCGGCGGCCTGCGGCTGCGCCGAGGAGAGCCGGGCGGCCAGCACGACACCCGCGACGGCGGCGAAGACACCGGACAGCGCGTAGATGGCGAGCTTCTGCTTCTGCACCCTGAGGCCGGAGAGGCGGGCCGCCTCCTCGTTGCCGCCGATCGCGTACATGGAGCGGCCGATGTACGTCCGTCCCAGCACGAAGGCCGCGATCAGCCCCATGAGGACCATGACGAGCACCGGCACCGGCAGCCAGCCGCCGAGCGTGTCACCGAGGTGCGAGACCGAGTCGGGGAACGCGATCGGGGAGCCCTCGGAGATCACCAGCGACAGACCGCGCGCCACCGACAGCATCGCCAGCGTGGCGATGAACGGCGGGAGCTTGCCGTACGCGATGAGGAAGCCGTTGACGAGTCCGGCCGCGATGCCGGTGACGACGGCGAGCACCACCGCCACGAAGACCGGCACGCCGTGCGAGGTGGCGCTCCAGGCGAGGACGGTGGCCGACAGGGCCGCCACCGAGCCGACCGACAGGTCGATGCCCGCCGAGACGATCACGAAGGTCACACCGAAGGCGAGGATGGCGGTCACGGCCGCCTGCACGCCGACGTTGAGCAGGTTGTCGGTGGTCAGGAAGTCGCCCGACAGCGCCGACATGGCGATGACGAGGACGATCAGCGCGGTGAGCGCGCCGTTGTCGAGCAGGAGACGGCGCAGACCACCCGCGCTCGCTCCGCTCCTGAGCGTGTCAGTGGCCACGAGGGGCCTCCTTCTCGGTGTTGACGGTGTTCGTGCTGACGGCGAGGGCCATCACGGAGTCCTGCGTGGCCTGGTCGGCGTCGAGTTCGCCGGCGATCCGGCCCTGGGCCATCACCAGCACCCGGTCGCTCATGCCGAGCACCTCGGGCAGATCGCTGGAGATCATGAGGACGGCGGCCCCTTGCGCCGTCAGCTCGTTGACGAGCTGGTAGATCTCGACCTTGGCGCCGACGTCGATCCCGCGCGTCGGCTCGTCGAGGATCAGCACCCTGGTGTCGGCGAGCAGCCACTTGCCGATGACGACCTTCTGCTGGTTGCCGCCGGAGAGCGTGCGCACCTGCTGGTGCAGGCCCGCCATCCGCACCCCGAGCTGCTCGGCGATCCGGGCGGCGGCCGCCCGCTGGCCCTTGAGGTCGACGAGCCCGCCGCGGGTCGCGGACCGCATGGTCACCAGGCCCAGGTTCTCCTCGACCGACTGGTCCAGGACCAGCCCCTGCCCCTTGCGGTCCTCGGGGACGAGCCCGATCCCGGCCGCCATGGCCGCGCCCACGTCATGGCCCCGGAGGGCGGCTCCGGCGACCTGCACGGTCCCCTTGTCGTAGGGGTCCGCGCCGAACACGGCCCGCACGACCTCGGTACGGCCCGCTCCGACCAGCCCGGCGATGCCGACCACCTCGCCCGCGTGCACCTCGAAGCTGACGTCGTGGAAGACGCCGTCGCGGGTGAGGCCCTCGACCTTCAGCAGGGCCGGCCCGGTGTCGCCGCGCTCCCGCGGGTACTGCTGTTCGATCGACCGCCCCACCATCAGGCGCACCAGCTCGTCCTCGGGGGTGGTGGCGGGCACCTGCCCGACCGACTTCCCGTCCCGGATGACGGTGACGCGGTCGCCGAGGGCCGCGATCTCCTCCAGGTGGTGGGTGATGAACACGATCCCCACGCCGTCCTCGCGCAGGCTGCGCACGATCGCGAAGAGCTTGTCGACCTCCTCGGAGGTGAGCACGGCGGTCGGCTCGTCCATGATCAGGACGCGCGCGTCCAGGCTCAGCGCCTTGGCGATCTCGACCATCTGGAGCCGGGCGATGCCCAGTTCACGCACCCGCGCGCGGGGCGAGACATTGACCCCGACGCGCTTGAGCAGCACCTCGGCGTCCGCCTCCATGGTCTTGCGGTCGATCATCCCGAGGCGGCGCGGCTGGCGGCCCAGGAAGATGTTCTCGGCGACCGTGAGGTCGGGGACGAGGTTGAACTCCTGGTAGATGGTGGCGATGCCCAGCCGCTCGGCGTCCTGCGCCCCGCGGATGTGCACCTCCTCGCCGTCCACCAGGACCCGGCCCCCGTCGGGGTGGTAGGCGCCCGAGAGCATCTTGATCAGCGTGCTCTTGCCGGCGCCGTTCTCGCCGAGCAGCACATGCACCTCGCCCCGGCGCAGGTCGAAGTCGACGCCGTCGAGCGCGACCACGCCGGGGAAGGTCTTGCGGATGCCCTCGATGCGCAGCAACTCGTCCTTGTCGCTCACGACGTGCTCCTTTGCACAGGGGTGGGGTTCTCGCCGCACGATCGGCGCACGACGAGACGGGCGGGGAGGGTGACCGACTCGGGCGGCCGCCCCTCGATGCGGTCGACGAGGGCGCGTACGGCAGCCCGTCCCAGCTCGCCCGTGGGCTGGGCGATCGCGGTGATCGGCGGATCGGTGTGCACGAACCACGGGATGTCGTCGAACGCGGCCAGGGCGAGGTCCTCGGGCACCCGCAGCCCCCGCGCGCGTACGGCGTCCAGGGCGCCCAGCGCCATCAGGTTGTCGGCCGCGAAGACGACCTCGGGCGGTTCGGGCAGGTCGAGGAAGCCCTCGGTGACCCGGCGCCCGCTCTCGGCCTGGAAGTCGCCCTGCCCTATGTAGGTCTCGGGCAGTTCGAGGCCGTACGCCTCCAGGGCCTCCCGGAAGGCCACCACGCGCTCCTGGCCGGTGGTGGTCGCGGCGGGCCCGGCGATGATGGCGAGCCTGCGGTGCCCCAGTGCGTGCAGATGCGCGACCAGCTCGCGCACCGCGGCCCGTCCGTCGGCCCGCACCACCGGCACGGCCACGCCCGGGATCCACCGGTCCACGAACACCATCGGCGTGCCCGCGCGCACGGCGTCCAGCATCAGCGGGGAGCCGCCGTCGGTGGGGGAGACCAGGAGTCCGTCGATACGCCGGTCGATGAGGGACCGTACGTGGTGGTCCTGGAGGTCGGGCCGCTCGTCGGCGTTCCCGATGATCACGCTGTAGCCCAGCGCCCGGGCCTCCTCCTCGACGGAGCGGGCCAGCTCGCCGAAGTAGGGGTTCAGCACGTCGCTGATGACGAGGCCCAGGGTGTGGGTCTGGTCGGTGCGCAGGGAGCGGGCGACGGCGTTGGGGCGGTAGCCCAGCGTCTTGACGGCGGCCAGCACACGCGTGCGTGCGTCCGCGCTGACCGACGGATGGTCGTTGAGGACCCGCGACACCGTGGCGACGGAGACCCCCGCCTCGGCAGCGACGTCCTTGATGCTCGCCATCGCCGCTCCACCTCCTTGTGGAATCGATTACACGACCTCGTGTACGAGGATTGGAATCGATTACACCGGGGTTGGCAAGCCCCTGAGACGGGATCGTGATGTTCGGTCACGGTGGGCTTCCGCCGCTCAGCCGCCGGTGACCGCTGCTTCTCAGCCTCGGCTGAGACCCGCAAGCGCCTCGTCGGCGGCGGTCATGTGGTGCGGTGAGCCCCACACCCGCGCGACCCGCCCGGCCAGCGCGTAGGCCCCGGCCGCGAGCCCCCGCTCCCCGGCCAGCCGGTACAGGTCCCCGAGGGCGTGCGCGAGGGGCCGGGTGGCGTAGGCCCCGCCCGCGACGCCGGCGAACTGCTCCTTCAGCGGCAGCAGCGCCCCGATCAGCGACCGAGCCGTGTCCCGGTCGTCCAGCAGCACCGCGAGCTCGGCCCGGTAGTCCAGCTCCATGCCGTACAGGTGGTCGGTCACCGGCCGGGCGGGGAACGGCACGGCCGCCGCCTCGTCCAGGCGCCCCAGCCGGGCCAGGACGAGGGCGTGCGCCACCGCGACCGGGGTGCCGACCGACTCGTACACCTCGCGGACCGCCGGTTCGAGCTCGGCCTCCCGGCGCTGGGCGAGCCGGATGGTCCACAGGCCGAGCGTCCGCGGGGCGGTGGCGTGGTGCGCCCCGACCCGCTGGAACAGCCCGTCCGCCTCGGTGTACCGGGCCTCCGCCTCCTCGAACCGTCCGGCGACCGCCGCCAGCATGGCCGACGTGGCCGTGTTGATGCCCCGCGCCCACCGCATCCGGTAGCGGTGCGCCAGCTCCAGGCCGGCTTCGGTGTGCCGGCGCACCGCGTCCGGATCGTTGCGGGTGGCGGCGGTCAGGGCGTCGAGGTGCTCGCACACCCAGCGGTGCGCGGGCAGGTCGTGGTCGCGGGCCAGGACGCGCAGCTCGTCGACGAGCGGGGTGCGCACGGCACCCTGCGTCTCGTGCGGCAGCAGCCCGGCCGACGTCATCAACGCCGAGGCCAGCAGCCGCGGTTCGCCGTCGGAGCGCGCCAGCTCCAGCTGGGTGCGGGCCGCGTCCCGGGCCCGCCGGGCGTCCTCGCCCGCCACCGCGTCCGCCAGCACCTGGAGCACGCGCGCGCGGGTCGGACCGTCCAGCGTCCCGTCCTCGGCGAGCCGCTCCAGGTGGGCCAGCGAGGTCCGGTCCAGGAAGCCCTCCAGGCGGCTGCGCCAGGGCGAGGGCTCGGTCCAGGCTCCGTAGACGGCCGCGGCCAGGTCGTCCCGGCCGGCCCGCACGGCCAGGTCCACCGCCTGCCGCCGGGTGAGCCGGGCGGCTCCCGTGGCACCGGCCCGCACCTGCGCGCCCAGCAGCCGCACCAGCAGCGCGACCGTGCCGTCGGGACGGTCCTCGGGTCCCGCGGTCACCGCGGTGTGCGCCTCCAGCGCCTGTCGGACCAGTCCTACGGCCACGTCGTGGGCGTACCGCCGCTCGGCGAGCTCGGCCGCCCGCAGCGCGTAGTCGACGGCCAGCGGGGCGTTCGCCGTCCGGCCCGAGCGGGCGAAGTGGTGGGCCAGGGCCGCCAGGTCGTCGGGGCGGTGCGTACGCAGCCGCTGCGCGATGCGGTCGTGCAGCCGGGCCCGGCGGATCCCCGACAGGTCGGTGTACACGGTGTCGCGGACCAGCGCGTGCACGAAACGGACCCGTCCCGGCGCCGGGTCGGTCAGCAGGTCCGCGGCCACGGCGGCGTCCAGACCCGCCAGCACGGTCTCCTCGTCCGCCTCGGCCGCGTCCACCAGCAGCGCCACGTCGGACTCGTGGCCGGCGACCGCCGCCAGCCGTACGGCGGCACGCGCGTCGGCGGACAGCAGGGCGAGACGCCTGCGCAGCACGTCCCGGACACCCTGGGGGACCTCCGACACGGCCACCAGGGCACCCTCGTCGGCCAGCAGGCGCGCGCTCTCCCGGACGTAGAACGGGTTGCCGCCGGTGCGTGCGGCGAGCGTCGCCACCGTGGCCTCGTCGACGGGGCCGCCGCAGACCGCGTCGACCACGGTGGCCACGTCCCGCGGCGACAGACCGGCCAGGGCGATGCGGTGCGGCAGCCGGGGAGCGAGCTGGGCGAGTGTCTTGGCCAGCGGCTCGCCCACCTCGGCCGGGCGGTAGCAGGCGACGGTCAGCAACGGCACACCGGTGACCGCGGCCGCGGCCTCCAGCAGGGCGAGGGTCTGCCCGTCGGCCCGGTGCAGATCCTCCAGCAGCACGGCGACGGGCCCCTTCCCGGCCGCCTCGCGCAACCACCCGGCGAAGGCCCGATGCAACCGGAACCGCCCGGCGGTCACCTCGTCCCGGGTCGCGGCGGCCGGGCCGTCGGGGTCGCGCAACAGGGCTGCCACGGTGGCGTCGTCGCGGGGTGGGGTGGTGGGTTCGTGCGGCAAGGTCGCCTTGTTCCGAGTGGGGCCGGCCGTGCCCTCCGGATCGCGCAACAGGGCCGCCACCGTGACCCCGTCCGGGGGTATGGCCGTGGTGCCGTCCGGGTCGTGCAGTAGGGCCGCCACCTCGGCGGGCCGTGCCGGGGGTGCCAGTCGGGCGAGGGTTCCGAGTGCCTCCGCCCAGGCCCAGGCCGGCGGCGCCCCCTCGTGCTCCGGGCACCGCCCGAGGACCACCGTCCACCCTTCCTCCCGCAAGCGCCCGGCGAACCGGCCGAGCAGAGCGGACTTGCCGGCCCCGGCCTCCCCGGTGACCAGCACGAGCCCTCCGCCCCGCCGGGCGGCCCTGGCGGCGGAGCCCAGCGCACGGAGTTCGTCGACGCGGCCCACGAAGAGGTCTTGCCCGACAGGTCGTTGCGACGTCCCCGGAGCCAACTCGGCCGAAACACCGCCGGGTTCGGACACGACACGGGTCGACTCACGCGCACCCCAGGCCCGTTCCGCTCCGGCAGGCCCCCGCTCGGGAACGGCCGCCCGCAGCACCTCCACCCGCTGGGTCAGGATCGCCCGCTCCAACTCGGCCAGCGCCGGGGACAGATCGCAGCCGAGCTCGTCGCGGAGGGTCCTGCGGGCCCGGCGCAGTGCCGTGAGGGCGTCACCGCGGCGGTCGGCGGCCCAGTGGGCCAGAGCCAGGAGTCGCCAGCCCTCCTCCCGCAGCGGCCGTTCCCGCACCATGGCCTCGGCGGCCGGCGTCACCTCGGCGACGTGCCCGGTGAACAGACCTGCGGCGACGGCCAGTTCCCGGGCCTCGGCGCGCAACGAGCCCAGCCGGGCCACCTCGGGCACCGCCCAGACCTCGTCCCCGTGCTCCTGGAACGCGGGCCCCTGCCACCACCCCAGCGCCTCCGTCAACGACTCCCTGACCTGCGCCGCCGGTGCGCGCCGGGCCCGCTCGACCCGGGCCCCGAACAGCCAGGCGTCCACCGCGTCCTCGGGCAGCCGCAGGGCGTACCCCGGAGGCGAGGAGACCAGGACCGTGGCAGGGGCCCGCGGCGGCCGCTCCGGTTCGATCAGCCGCCGCAGGTTCGAGACGTACGTCTGGAGGGACACGGTCGCCCGGGCCGGAGGCCTCCCGCGCCACAGCTGGTCCGCCATCCGGTCCACGGAGACCACCGCGCCCCGAGCCGCGACCAGCAACGCGAGCACGGCACGCTGTCGCGGGGTGCCCAGTTCCACCGGTGCACCCGCGACCTCGGCGCCCAACGGCCCCAGCACTCTGATACGCAACACGCCGCCGGAATCTATCCGAGCCGTGCCCGCATCCCCTCAACACGCGGTAAACGCCCTGGCCAGCGCGGTCCACGGGCCGTCGCCAAGCGCACGCCAAGTCATCGCCAAGCGGACACCGGCAGCGTGGGCGCCCGTCGTCCGTCCACCCGAACATCGAAGGACACCGCGTGCCCCGCAGCAGTACCTCGTCCGGTCTCCCCACCGCCGGCCGCCCCTACACCCACGAAATGGTCGTCGTCCACCGTGTCTTCCGCCGGGAGTCGGCTCTGCTGCCCCGTCTCGTCCGGGCCGTACCCGACGGCGCCTCGACGCGGTCCGCGCAGATCTCGGCCCACCTGACCGACTACGTCTCGGGGCTGCACCACCACCACGCCCTGGAGGACGAGTTGATATGGCCGCTGCTACGGTCCCGGGCCGGTGACGCCGAGGAGCTGGTCGCCCGCATGGAGGAGCAGCACGGCCGTATCGACAGCACCCTGGAGGCCGTGGCGCGGTGGGCGCCCCAGTGGCAGCGCTCGGCCGACAGCGTGGCCGGACAGGAACTCGCCCTGGCCCTCGAAGAACACCGTCTCGCCCTCCTCGACCACCTCGACGACGAGGAACGCCTGGTCCTCCCCCTGGTCGCCGAGCACCTGACGGTCGACGAGTGGGACCTGGTCGGTCGCCGCGGACTGGAGAACCTCCCCAAGGACAAGGTCATGATCGCCATCGGCGCGATCCTGGAGGACGCCACCGAGGACGAGCGGGCCTACTTCCTCGGCAAGGCCCCGCTGCTCGGACGGCTGGCCTGGAAGCTGATGGGGCGGCGGCAGTACGCCACGGCCTGCCGTGCCCTGCGGGCCCCGCTGCAAGGGGAGGCGGGCCGATGACCCTGCGGAACCCGCCGGCCGGGGAGGCCGGCCGATGACCCTGCTCGACTCCGCACCGACGGCCGTCCTCGACGCCTACCGGACCTGCGAGTTCGTGACGCTGGGCCGGGACGGGACACCCCTGGCCTGGCCGACGGCGGTGCGCCGCCGCGAGGACGGCACCCTGGTGCTGACCACGTCCCTCGCCTTCGCGCAGAAGGCGCTGAACATCCGCCGCGACGGCCGGGTCGCCCTGCTCTTCTCCGACCCCACCGGCAGCGGTCTCACCGACGCCCCACAGCTCTTCGTCGGCGGCCGGGCCGAGTGCCCCGACGACATCAGGACCGGCCCGCAGGACCTGGAGGACTACTGGCGGTCCCTGTTCGAACGCCAGCCGCACAGCCGCGCGTATCTCGCCCGGCCCATGCGGCGGTTGATGGACTGGTACTACCTGCGGCTCGTCATCACCGTCACCCCGGAGCAGTTGGTCGTACGGTCGCCGGCCCCACCACCGCCTCCGGCGCTGCCCGCCCCTTCGGCACCGCTGCCGGGAGCTGTCCAACTCGACCGCTACGACACCGCGGTCCTGGCCGCCCGCGACGCCTCGGGCGCCCCCGTCCTGGCCCGGACCCGTCCGGTGCCGACGGCCGGTGGCTTCGTGGTGCGGCCGCCCGACGACTGCGCCGTGACCGCGGGCCCCGCCTCGCTGCTGGTGCACCGGCACGACGAGCGGCTCAACGCCCTGCGCAACGCGGTGGTCCGGGGACACCTGACCCGGACCGCCGACGGCTGGCTGCTGGCCCCCGACAAGGTTCTGGAGCCGATGGGTTCGGGACGGCCCACGGATGCGATCCGGGTCCTGCGCCGCACCCAGCGCGCCACCGACCGGTACCTGCAACGCCGGGGCCTGACCCGGCCCCCGGTGCAGTGGGACCGCTTCCGCGCGGTGGCCGCCCGCACCTGACCGGGCTCCCGGCTGTCGTACCCCGCCTGTAGCGTCGGATCATGTCCAATCTGTCGGTCGTCGAAGGGGTCCTCGAGCGGATCACGTACGCCAACGAGGAGAACGGCTACACGGTCGCCCGGGTCGACACCGGCCGGGGCGGCGGTGACCTGCTCACCGTCGTCGGCGCGCTGCTCGGCGCCCAGGTCGGGGAGTCGCTGCGGATGGAGGGCCGCTGGGGCTCCCATCCGCAGTACGGCAAGCAGTTCACCGTCGAGAACTACACGACCGTGCTGCCGGCCACCGTCCAGGGCATCCGCCGCTACCTCGGCTCGGGACTGGTCAAGGGCATCGGCCCGGTCTTCGCCGACCGCATCACCCAGCACTTCGGCATGGACACCCTGAAGATCATCGAGGAGGAGCCGAAGCGGCTGATCGAGGTCCCCGGGCTCGGCCCCAAGCGCACCAGGAAGATCGCCGACGCCTGGGAGGAGCAGAAGGCGATCAAGGAGGTCATGCTCTTCCTCCAGACCGTCGAGGTGTCCACCTCCATCGCGGTGCGCATCTACAAGAAGTACGGCGACGCCTCGATCTCCGTCGTGAAGAACCAGCCCTACCGGCTCGCCGCCGACGTCTGGGGCATCGGCTTCCTCACCGCCGACAAGATCGCCCAGTCCGTCGGGATCCCGCACGACAGCCCGGAGCGCGTCAAGGCGGGCCTCCAGTACGCCCTTTCGCAGTCCGCCGACCAGGGGCACTGCTATCTCCCCGAGGAACAGCTGATCGCCGACGCCGTGAAGCTGCTCCAGGTCGACACCGGCCTGGTCATCGAGTGCCTGGCCGAACTCGCCGAGCCGGACGAGGAGTCGGGCGAGCCCGGGGTCGTACGCGAGAAGGTCCCCGGCTCCGACGGCCATGAGGTGACCGCCGTGTACCTGGTCCCCTTCCACCGTGCCGAACTCTCCCTCTCCGCCCAGCTGTTGCGCCTCCTGCGCACCGAGCAGGACCGCATGCCGGCCTTCCACGAGGTGGACTGGGACAAGGCGCTGGGCTGGCTGAAGGGCCGTACCGGCGTGGAGCTGGCGCCGGAGCAGGAGGCCGCGGTGAAGCTGGCGCTCACCCAGAAGGTGGCCGTGCTCACCGGCGGCCCCGGCTGCGGCAAGTCCTTCACCGTGCGCTCGATCGTGGAGCTGGCCCGGGCCAAGAAGGCGAAGATCGTCCTCGCCGCGCCGACCGGCCGTGCCGCCAAGCGCCTCGCCGAACTCACCGGCGCCGAGGCCTCCACCGTCCACCGCCTCCTGGAGCTGAAGCCCGGCGGCGACGCGGCCTACGACAAGGACCGCCCCCTCGACGCCGACCTGGTGGTCGTCGACGAGGCCTCCATGCTGGACCTGCTGCTCGCCAACAAGCTGGTCAAGGCGGTGGCACCGGGCGCCCACCTGCTGTTCGTCGGGGACGTCGACCAGTTGCCCAGTGTCGGTGCCGGGGAGGTGCTGCGCGACCTGCTCGCCGAGGGCGGCCCGGTCCCCGCGGTGCGCCTCACCCGCGTGTTCCGCCAGGCCCAGCAGTCCGGGGTCGTCACCAACGCGCACCGGATCAACGCCGGACAGCACCCCGTCACCGACGGCATGAAGGACTTCTTCCTCTTCGTCGAGGACGACACCGAGGAGGTCGGCCGGCTCACCGTGGACGTGGCGGCCCGTCGGATTCCGGCCAAATTCGGTCTCGACCCGCGCCGGGACGTCCAGGTGCTCGCCCCCATGCACCGCGGCCCCGCGGGCGCCGGCACCCTCAACGGCCTGCTCCAGCAGGCCATCACCCCCGGCCGCCCCGACCTCGCCGAGAAGCGGTTCGGCGGCCGGGTCTTCCGGGTCGGCGACAAGGTCACCCAGATTCGCAACAATTACGAGAAGGGCACCAACGGTGTCTTCAACGGCACCGTGGGCGTGGTCACCTCGCTCGATCCGGTCGACCAGCGCCTGACGGTGCTGACGGACGAGGACGAGGAGGTGCCGTACGAGTTCGACGAGCTGGACGAACTGGCCCACGCCTACGCGGTGACCATCCACCGGTCCCAGGGCAGTGAGTACCCGGCGGTGGTGATCCCGGTCACCACCAGCGCCTGGATGATGCTCCAGCGCAATCTGCTGTACACGGCGGTCACCCGGGCGAAGAAGCTGGTCGTCCTCGTCGGCTCCCGCAAGGCGATCGGCCAGGCGGTCCGCACGGTCTCGGCGGGACGCCGCTGCACCGCGCTCGACTTCCGGCTCTCGGGTCGCACGACGAGGGTTGACGAACGCCGCTGAAGGCGGTCAATTGTGAGCCATCACAAAAAATGATCGATCAAATGAGTCATGTGGGTCACAGAGCTCTTCCGGAAGGGGGTAGGGGAGGGGCAGGATGGGCAAGTTGGCGGCACTCAGTGCCGCCGATACGCCCAACGGCCGACCCCGAGTGCACTCTCCTGCGCCAAATGGGGGATGGTAGAGACAGTCAGGGCAACCTCGAAGAAGAGGCACAACGTCGGTGAGGGATGACGTGAGCGACAACTCTGTAGTAGTGCGGTACGGCGATGGCGAGTACACCTACCCGGTGATCGACAGCACCGTCGGCGACAAGGGCTTCGACATCGGAAAGCTCCGCGCCCAGACCGGTCTGGTCACCCTGGACAGCGGCTACGGCAACACCGCCGCCTATAAATCCGCCATCACCTACCTCGACGGTGAGGCCGGCATCCTCCGGTACCGCGGCTACCCGATCGAGCAGCTGGCCGAGCGCTCCACGTTCCTGGAGGTCGCCTACCTGCTGATCAACGGCGAGCTCCCGACGGTCGACGAGCTCTCCACGTTCAAGAACGAGATCACGCAGCACACCCTGCTGCACGAGGACGTCAAGAACTTCTACCGCGGCTTCCCGCGCGACGCCCACCCGATGGCCATGCTGTCCTCGGTCGTCTCCGCGCTGTCCACGTTCTACCAGGACAGCCACAACCCCTTCGACGAGAAGCAGCGCAACCTCTCGACGATCCGCCTGCTCGCCAAGCTTCCGACGATCGCGGCGTACGCGTACAAGAAGTCGATCGGCCACCCGTTCGTCTACCCGCGCAACGACCTCGGCTACGTCGAGAACTTCCTGCGGATGACCTTCTCCGTCCCCGCGCAGGAGTACGACCTTGACCCGGTCGTCGTCTCCGCCCTGGACAAGCTCCTCATCCTGCACGCCGACCACGAGCAGAACTGTTCGACCTCCACGGTCCGCCTCGTCGGCTCGTCGCAGGCCAACATGTTCGCGTCGATCTCGGCCGGCATCAACGCCCTGTGGGGCCCGCTGCACGGCGGCGCCAACCAGTCCGTCCTGGAGATGCTGGAGGGCATCCAGGCCTCCGGCGGTGACGTCGACTCCTTCATCCGCAAGGTGAAGAACAAGGAGGACGGCGTCCGCCTGATGGGCTTCGGCCACCGGGTCTACAAGAACTTCGACCCGCGCGCGAAGATCATCAAGGCCGCCGCGCACGACGTCCTCTCGGCCCTCGGCAAGTCCGACGAGCTGCTGGACATCGCGCTCAAGCTGGAGGAGCACGCGCTCTCCGACGACTACTTCGTCTCGCGCAGCCTCTACCCGAACGTCGACTTCTACACCGGTCTGATCTACCGCGCCATGGGCTTCCCGACCGAGATGTTCACGGTCCTCTTCGCCCTCGGCCGCCTCCCGGGCTGGATCGCCCAGTGGCACGAGATGATCAAGGAGCCGGGCTCCCGCATCGGCCGCCCGCGCCAGATCTACACGGGTGTGGTGGAGCGCGACTTCGTCCCGGTCGAGCAGCGCTGAAGGGGAGTGGCCTTCCCGGTGCCGGGTGACTGAGCCGACCCAGGGGCGCGGGGAACTGCGCGACCCGCCCCCACCGGCCTGCACCCGTACTCAACCGGCAAGACCACGAACCCCCCGCTGAATCCGCGAAGCGAAAGGCGCCCTGGCGCCGGTCCCCCCACGGGCCGGCGTCCAGGGCGCCTTCCCATGTCCCGGTGCGGATTCCCCCCACGGGATCCGGCCGGGCGCCTGAGAGACCAGCGCCTGAATCGCTGTCTTTCCGGTACTGCTGGTACTGCCGTTGAGCAGAACGAGCACAACTGCTCGTACTACTCCAGTGTGCGATCTGCCGGGACAACGCACGGTCGGGAGGGCCGCTCAAAGCTTCCCTATGCGCGTGCCCCGGCAACGCATCTCCGAGGAAGTCCCCCAAGACATCCTCAGATGTCAGTCAGCGCCCCCCAAGACGCTGCCCGACATCGCCAACTTAGACCTTCGAAGCCCTTCGATGGTTACGTTCGCATCACTGTGATCTGCGTCTCTTGCAAATGTCCGTTAGATACGCAAGAGCCCGGATACTGCGAACGGGACCCAGCGTAAGGACGTTGCGCGAGTCTTGTGAAGAGCTTATGTGAGCGTGGCCCGGGACTCCAGAGGGGTCCGTCAAAGGAATCCTCAACGAAACGTACGGAGCCGCAGGCTGTTGGTCACCACGAAGACCGAGGAGAACGCCATCGCCGCCCCCGCGATCATCGGGTTCAGCAGGCCCGCCGCGGCCAGCGGCAGCGCGGCCACGTTGTAGCCGAAGGCCCACACGAGATTCCCCTTGATCGTGGACAGGGTGCGCCGGGAGAGCCGGATCGCGTCCGCGGCCACCCGCAGGTCCCCGCGCACCAGCGTCAGGTCCCCCGCCTCGATCGCCGCGTCGGTCCCGGTGCCCATCGCGAGCCCCAGGTCTGCGGCGGCGAGCGCGGCCGCGTCGTTGACGCCGTCACCGACCATCGCCACGACCCGGCCCTCGCGCTGGAGCCGTCGTACGGCATCGACCTTGTCCTCGGGCAGCACCTCGGCGACCACCTCGCCGATCCCGACGGCCCGGGCCACCGCCTCGGCCACCGTCCGGTTGTCCCCGGTCAGCAGCACCGGCGTCAGCCCGAGCGCCCGCAGTGACCGCACCGCCTCGGCGCTGGTCTCCTTGACGGTGTCGGCGACGGCCAGCACACCGCGCGCCACCCCGTCCCACCCGACGACGACAGCCGTACGACCGTCCCGCTCGGCCTCCCCCTTGGCGCGGGCCAGCTCGGCGGGCAGCACGTCGAAAAGCCGGCCCACGGAGACCTCGTGGCCCTCCACGCGGCCGCGTACGCCCTTGCCGGGGACGTTCTCGAAGCTCTCGGCCTCCGGCAGCGGCCCGACCCGCTCCTCGGCTCCCAGGGCCACCGCGCGCGCCACGGGATGCTCGGATGCGTGCTCCAGGGCTCCCGCGAGCCGCAGCACCTGCTTCTCGTCGGCGCCGTCGGCGACGTGGACCTCCTGGAGGCTCATCCGCCCTGTGGTGACCGTGCCGGTCTTGTCCAGGACGACGGTGTCGACGCGGCGCGTGGACTCCAGGACCTCGGGCCCCTTGATGAGGATGCCGAGCTGCGCGCCGCGCCCGGTGCCGACCATGAGCGCGGTCGGCGTGGCCAGACCCAGCGCGCACGGGCACGCGATGATCAGTACGGCGACGGCCGCGGTGAACGCGGCGGCGGTGTCCCCGGTGGCGCCGAGCCAGGCCCCGAAGGTGGCGACGGCGATGCCGATGACGACCGGCACGAAGACCGCGGCGACCCGGTCGGCCAGCCGCTGCACCTGCGCCTTGCCGTTCTGCGCGTCCTCCACCAGCCGCGCCATCCGGGCGAGCCGTGTCTCCTCCCCGACCCGCGTCGCCATGACGACGATCCGCCCGCCGGCGTTGACGGTCGCACCCGTGACCGCGTCCCCGACGCCCACGTCCACCGGCACCGACTCACCGGTCAGCATCGAGGCGTCCACCGCGGAGGCGCCCTCGACGACGGTGCCGTCGGTCGCGATCTTCTCCCCGGGCCGTACGACGAAACGGTCCCCGACACCCAGCCGGTCCGCCGGGATCCGCACCTCGCGGCCGTCCCGCAGCACGCAGACGTCCTTGGCGCCCAGCTCCATCAGCGCCCTGAGCGCGGCTCCCGCACGGCGCTTGGCGCGGGCCTCCAGATACCTGCCGAGCAGGATGAGGGCGGTGACCCCGGCCGCCACCTCGAGATAGATCGTCGAGGCGCCGTCCATGCCGCCCACGGTGAGCGCGAACCGCTCCCGCATGCCCGGCATCCCCGCGTCCCCGAGGAACAGCGCCCACAGCGACCATCCGAAGGCGGCGAGCGTCCCGACCGAGACAAGGGTGTCCATGGTGGCCGCAGCATGCCGCACGTTCGTCCAGGCGGCCTTGTGGAAGGGCCAGCCGCCCCACACCACGACGGGGGAGGCGAGGGTGAGCGCGAGCCACTGCCAGTAGTCGAACTGGAGTGCGGGGATCATGGAGAGCGCGACGACGGGGAGAGCGAGCGCGAGGGAGACGAACAGCCGCTGCCGAAGTCCGTCGAGCTCGGCGTCTCCCTGTGTTTCCTCCGTGGCGGGCGGCGCGGGCTCCTCTGCCGTGTACCCGGTCTTCACGACGGTCGCGATGAGATCGGCGACCTCGACCCCGGCGGGATAACTGACCCGGGCCTTCTCGGTCGCGTAGTTGACGGTGGCGCTGACCCCGTCCATCCGATTGAGCTTCTTCTCGACCCGAGCCGCACAGGAGGCACAGGTCATCCCACCGATGACCAACTCGACATGGGAGGCCGGTGTGATAGCCGCGGGCTCGGTGACGCTGGACATGTACTGCGACTCCCTCTAGGGGCGCGGGCCGTATCGACATGCGGCTCCGCCGCGCGGGCGCAACGAGCCACGATGGCGCCGCAGACGCCTACGGACCATCGTGGCACCCTCTGTCGCGACGCTCTCAGGCCCGCCCGACAAGCTCGAACCCGGCCTCGTCCACAGCGGCCCGAACGGCCTCCTCGTCGAGCGGCGCAGCCGACACCACTGTCACCTCCCCGCTGGAAGCGACCGCCTTCACGGAGCTGACCCCGTCGATCTCGGAGATCTCCCCGGAGACGGCCCCTTCGCAGTGTCCGCAGCTCATCCCGCTCACCTTGTAGACGGCGGTCACGGAGCCAGCGGTGTCGGTCTGAGTGGTCATGTCGTTCTCCTGATGACTCATGAGAGGTGGTGCACTGTCTAGGGTGCACTACCCTATACCCCTAGGGGGTATTTCTCCAAGAAGGGTCCCGCCGGGCCAGGGGCAGGCAGGCACTCCTGCACGAACTGAGCAGCGCCCCGCCGGCGATCGCCGTCCACGGTCCGTGCCCGAAGGGAGCGAGTACCCCGCGCGGCATCTCCGTCTCCATGAGGGCCCGCAGATCGATGCCCCGGGCGGTGACCGCGGCGTCAAAGGCGTACCCGGCGCTCCCCAGGCGTGCTGCTCCGCGTCGAGTGCGTCACGAGCGCCGTCCACGCCCACAGCGCGAGCCGGCCCCGCGGGCAGTGCCGCCACAGTCCCGAAGGGGCCCGTAGATGCTGCCCGCACTCGGCTGGGCGGGCTGCGGAGTCGCGGGGTCGGTCGGGCTACGGAGTCGAGGGCCGGCCGGGCTACGGAGTCGCCGTGCTGCCCGATCGGCCGAGGCGGTCGCCCACCAGCGGGTCCAGGTAGCGCACCAGCACGTTCTTCACCTCGCGGATGTACGCCTCGCGCTCGGCGCCCTCGTGGGCGAGGACCAGTTCCAGGCCCGCCTTGTACAGGCCGAGGACCATGTGGGCGGTGCGGGTGACGTCAGCCTGGGGGGCCTCGGGCAGGAGGGAGGTCATCAGCGTCTCCAGCCGGTTGACGAGGCCCGTGTGCAGCGCGTCGTGGTCCTCGGCCATCCGGCCGGGGATGTCGGGGCCGTGCATCAGCGCGAAGAACACCGGGTGGTCGCAGTTGAAGGCCATGAACCGGTCCACGGCCGCGCCGACCACCTCCTCCAGCGGGGTCGCCGGGTCGACCGGGGCGAGCGCCTCGCCGTACGCCGTCTGCATCTCGTGCACGAGCCGCCCGCCCAGCTCGATCGCGATCGCTTCCTTGTTCGGGAAGAACTGGTAGAGCGTGCCGGGGGAGACACCGGCCTCGCGGGCGATGGCGTTGGTGCTGGCCGCGGTGTAGCCCGTGGTCGTGAAGACGGTGGCCGCCGCCTCCAGGAGCTGGGCGATCCGGCGTTCACCACGGGCCTGGCGGCGGCGCGGCTGTTCCTTCGCCTCGGTCTCGGCGTTCTCGGGCACGCGTTATCCCCAGCTCTCCGCACACGGTTGACAAAAACGAGCGCTCGCTCGCATTCTGGAAACGCGAGCGATCTCTCGTGTTTTCCATTTTACGGTTTCCACGGTGAAGGGGACACCGCACCATGACCGAAGTCAACAGCCCACCCCGGGTGGGCCGCTGGACCCGCCTCGTCACCGCCCGCCCCAGGTTGTCCCTGCTCGCGGCCCTGGTGCTCACCGTCCTCGCCGTGCTGGCCGGCAGCGGGGTCGCCGACCGGCTGGGCGCCGGCGGCTGGGAGGACCCGGCGGCGGAGTCCACGTACGCCACGAAGGCGCTGGAGCGCGAGTTCCCGGACTCCCAGCCCAACCTCCTGCTGCTCGTCGACGCGGGCAGCGCCTCGGTGGACGACCCGGCGGTGACCGCGGAGGCGAACCGCCTCACCGCCCGCCTGGCCGCCGAGCGGGGCGTCACCGGCGTCGGCTCCTACTGGTCCGCCAAGTCACCGGCGCTGCGTGCGGAGGACGGCCACGAGGCGCTGATCGCCGCCCGCATCACCGGCGACGAGAAGCAGATGGGCCGGACCCTCGACCGCATCGCCCCTTCCCTGCGCGGGACGCACGGGCCGGTGAAGGTCGAGATCGGCGGCATCGTCGCGGTGCGGCACGAAATGCAGACGATCATCCAGGAGGACCTCACCCGGGCCGAGATGATCGCCCTGCCGATCACGCTCCTGCTGCTCGTGATGGTCTTCGGCAGCGCGATCGCCGCCCTGCTGCCGCTCGGCATCGGCATCGTCGCGATCCTCGGGACCAACGCCGTGCTGCGCGGACTGACCGAGTTCACCGACGTCTCCGTCTTCGCGATGAACCTCACCACGGCCCTCGGACTCGGCCTGGCCATCGACTACGCGCTGTTCATCGTCCGCCGCTTCCGCGAGGAACTGACCGCGGGCGCCGACCCGTCGACGGCGGTCGCCACCACCCTGCGCACAGCGGGACGCACCGTCCTGTTCTCCGCCCTGACCGTCGCGGTCTCCCTGGCGGCGATGCTCCTCTTCCCGCAGTACTTCCTGCGCTCGTTCGCCTACGCCGGCATGGCCGTGGTCCTGCTCGCCGCGGCCGCCGCCCTGATCCTCCTCCCGGCCGCCCTGCTTCTGCTGGGCCCCCGGGTCAACTCCCTGGACCTGCGGCAGCTGTTCCGGCGCGGGCGGTCGTCCTCGAAGCCCCCGGGTACCGCCTGGGCCCGCGGGGCGGCCCTCGTGATGCGCCGCGCCCCGTTCTTCGCCCTCGCCACCACCGCCGTCCTGGTCCTGCTCGGGCTCCCCTTCCTGGGGGTGAAGTTCGGCACCGCCGACGACCGTCAGCTGCCCGCGTCCGCCGAGTCCCACGTCGTCCAGCAGCACCTGCGCGACGGCTTCCCCGGGAGCCCGGGCGGGGGCCTCGAAGTCCTCGCGGAAGGCAAGGCCGGCCCGGCGCAGTACACCGCCTACAAGCACCGCGTCGCAGCCCTCCCCGAAGTCCTCCGGGTCGACGGCCCGCTCGTCAAGGGCGACTCGGCCTACTTCACGGTCCAGCCCAGAGGCGAGGCCGTGGACGCCGGCGTACAGCACCTGGTCCGTGAGCTGCGCGCCACCAAGGCCCCGTTCGACACCAAGGTCACCGGAACCGCGGCCGTCCTGGTCGACTCCAAGCACGCGATAGGCGAGCGACTGCCCTGGGCGGCGGCCTTCATCGTGATCGTCACCCTGCTCCTGGTCTTCCTGCTGACCGGCAGCATCCTCATCCCGATCCAGGCGGTCCTCCTCAACGCCCTCAGTCTGACGGCGATGTTCGGCGCGGTGGTCTGGGTCTTCCAGGACGGCCACCTCTCCGGCCTCCTCGGCTTCACCAGCCCCGGCTCGATAGAGACGACCCTCCCCGTCCTGATGTTCTGCGTCGCCTTCGGCCTCTCCATGGACTACGGCGTCTTCCTCCTCTCCCGCATCAAGGAGGAGCACGACCGGACCGGCGACCACGAGGAGGCGATCCGCCACGGCCTCCAACGCACGGGAGGCCTGATCACAGCGGCAGCGGTCATCCTGGCCGTGGTCATGGTCGCCATAGGCACCTCCAGGGTCACCAACACCAAGATGCTGGGCCTGGGCATAGCCCTGGCGGTCCTGATGGACGCGATGATCGTCCGCAGCCTGCTGGTCCCGGCGGTGATGAAGCTGACCGGGAAGGCAACATGGTGGGCCCCAAAGGCTCTGCGCAGACTGCACGACCGGTTCGGTTTGAGCGAGGGGGAAGTAAAACTCCCCAGGGGCGCGGGGAACGGCGCGACCAGCCACGACGCACCCGCAGACGAAAACGGCGAGGGGATGGCAGATGCGAGCGGTGGTCTTCGATCAATACGGTGAACCCGCACAGGTACGTGAGGTCCCCGACCCCCACCCCCCGGAGCACGGAGTCGTCGTCCGCGTAGAAGCCACCGGCCTCTGCCGAAGCGACTGGCACGGCTGGCAGGGCCACGACCCCGACATCACCCTCCCGCACGTCCCGGGCCACGAACTCGCCGGCACGGTGGAGGCGGTCGGCACCCGCGTGAGCGCCTGGCACCCCGGCGACCGCGTCACCGTCCCCTTCGTCTGCGCCTGCGGCACCTGCCCGACCTGCAAGGCCGGCGACCACCAGATCTGCGAGCGTCAGACCCAGCCCGGCTTCACCCACTGGGGCTCGTTCGCCCAGTACGTGGCGCTGGACCACGCGGACGTGAACCTGGTGGCCGTGCCGCAGGACATGGCCTTCAGCACGGCCGCGTCCCTCGGCTGCCGTTTCGCCACGGCGTTCAGGGCGGTGGTGCAGCAGGGCAGGCTCGCCGCGGGGGAGTGGGTGGCGGTGCACGGCTGCGGCGGAGTGGGCCTGTCCGCGGTGATGATCGCGGCGGCGTCGGGAGCCCGGGTGGTGGCCGTGGACGTGTCTCCCGGGGCCCTCGCGCTGGCAAGGAAGTTCGGCGCGACGGAGTGCGTGGACGCGAGTGGCGCGAAGGACACCGCGGCGGTGGTCCGGGAGCTGACCGGCGGCGGCGCGCACCTGTCGCTGGACGCCCTCGGCTCCCCGGTCACCTGCGCCGCGTCCGTCAACTCCCTGCGCCGCCGCGGCCGGCACGTCCAGGTCGGACTGCTGCCCTCGCCGGACGGCACGACCCCGGTCCCCATGGCCCGCGCGATCGCCCTGGAGCTGGAACTCCTCGGCAGTCACGGCATGGCCGCCCACACCTACCCGGCGATGCTGGAACTGGTCCGGGCGGGCGTGCTGCGACCCGATCTGCTGGTCACCTCCACGATCACCCTGGACGCCACCCCGGAGGCCCTCGCGGCGATGGGCACGTCTCCGGGAGCGGGGGTGACGGTCATCGAGCCGTGGAGTTGAGGGCGGCCCAGTCGCGGTCGAGGAGGCCCATGACGACCCAGTCCACCCACTGGCCGTCCCGTAGATCGGCCTCCCGCCGCACCCCCTCGACCACGAACCCGACCTTCTCGTAGACCCGCAGGGCACGGGCGTTGTGGCCGTAGGCCTCCAACTCGATGCGGTGCAGGCCGAGATACCCGAAGCCGTGGCCGACGACGAGCCGGGTGGCCTCGGTGCCGAGGCCTCGGCCGCGTCCCCGGGGGCCGATGAGGGTGCGGAAGGTGCAGCTGCGGGCGTGGGCGTCCCACTCGTACAGGACGACCTCGCCGACGAGTTCGCCGGTCGCCCTGTCGGTGACGGCGAGGTCGAGGCGGTCGGTCTGCTCGGACCGGGAGCCGTACCAGGACCGGAGCCGTTCCAGGCTGAGGTCGCCGGAAGGGGTCCCGGTGAAGTGAAGGACCTCGGGGTCCTCGATGATCTCCGCCATGCCCTCGGCATCCGCCGCCGTGAACGGCCTCAGCACCGTCCGCTCGCCGGTCAGCAGGGGTTTGAGGGAGAAGTCGCTCATGGCCCGACTGTGCCAGACACCCAGCACCCCGAGCCCGGCATTTTCCGCCCCCGGGGCCCGACCGCCCGCCGACGCACGCACGTAGGCCGACCGGGTCGCGGGGGCCCACTCGAACTCCCGGGCCAGGTGCCCGCAGGGTCGCGGCAGGCACCCCGAGTCATCGGGCGGGCCCGGCCGTCAGTTCTCTCTGCGCCCCCGGTTGCCGGGCCTGGACGCGACCCACGCGCGCACGGTGTCCGCGTACCAGAAGGGCTTGCCGCCCTCGACGTGGTCGGGTGGCGGCAGCAGCCCGTGTTTGCGGTACGAGCGCACGGTGTCCGGCTGCACCCGGATGTGCGCCGCGATCTCCTTGTACGACCAGAGCCTTCGGTCGGTCATGTGGGGGCACCTCCTCGCGCGCACCGCGGCGGCGGCCGGGAACGGCCGTCGGGGGTACCGGGCGCTGCGCTGGCGATCACAGAAGCCTGTGCCCCGTGAACGACATGCGGTGACCCTGGGTCAGGGCCTGTGTGCCGGGTGTGACATGAAGCCCGCGTACACGCGACATGTGTGACACGGAAGGGGCGTTTGTGACAGAGGTGCCGCAAAGGCGTACGCGGGCGGGAGGGCGCGGCGCGTTGACTCGGGGGGCGATGTCTCCACGCCCCCCGTAGATGAACGACTCCGCCCCGCCGAACGACTACGCCCCGCAGGACCGCAGAAACGCCCGCGTCCGCTGAGCGATCGGCAGCGGCTTGTCCGGCTCGCACGGGTACATGTCCTGCTCGACGATCGCGAACAGATCCACGTCCAGCTTCTGCGCCGCCTCCAGGACGGGTCCGAGCGCCGGCACACCCGAGGGCGGCTCGCACATCACGCCCTGGGCCACGGCCGGCCCGAACGGCGTCCCCTTGGCCCGCACGTCCGCCAGGATCTCCGGGTCCACCTGCTTGAGGTGCAGGTACCCGATCCGCGACCCGTACGTCTCGATCAGCTTGACGCTGTCGCCGCCGCAGTACGCGTAGTGCCCGGTGTCCAGGCACAGCGACACCAGGTCGGAGTCCGTGGCGTCCAGGAACCGGACCACGTTCTCCTCGCTGTCGACGTGGGTGTCGGCGTGCGGATGGACGACGATCTGAAGGCCGTACTCCTCCTTCACTCGCTGCCCCAGCCGCTCGGTCAGCGAGCTGAGGTTCTTCCACTGCTCGGCCGTCAGCGACGAAGGCTCCAGCACCTCACCCGTCTTGTCGTCCCGCCAGAACGACGGGATCACGACGAGGTGGTTCGCGCCCATCGCCTGCGCCAGCACCGCGTTGTCCGCGACGTGGGCCCAGGTCTTCTCCCACACGGCCTCACCGTGGTGCAGGCCGGTGAAGACGGTGCCGGCGGACACTTTCAGGCCACGCCGGGAGACCTCCTCGGTGAGGACGGCGGGATCGGTCGGCAGGTACCCGTACGGCCCCAGCTCGATCCATTCGTAGCCGGAGTCGGCGACCTCGTCGAGGAAGCGCTGCCAGGGGACCTGCTGGGGGTCGTCGGGGAACCACACACCCCACGAGTCGGGAGCCGACCCGATCCGGATGCGGGACAGTGAGGGCTGCGGTGCGGGCGCTGTCATGCCGGTCAGCTTCGGTTCGCACAGCAAGCGCTGTCAAGGTCTCGTCCGAATGTCTGGACAAAACATTGACAGGGCTCGGCGTACGGGGCTACAAACGCCGGGAGAGCCGACGCAGGTACGAAGGGAAGCCGATGGGGTACGACCTGATCACCATGGGGCGGATCGGTGTGGACCTGTATCCACTCCAGACCGGTGTCCCGCTGCCGCAGGTGACGTCCTTCGGCAAGTTCCTGGGCGGCTCGGCGTCCAACGTCGCGGTCGCCGCCGCCCGCCTGGGCCGGCGCACCGCGGTGATCACCCGCACCGGCGACGACCCCTTCGGCACCTATCTGCACGAGGCCCTCCAGGGCTTCGGCGTGGACGACCGCTGGGTCACCCCGGTGTCCGGCCTGCCGACCCCGGTCACCTTCTGCGAGGTCTTCCCGCCGGACGACTTCCCGCTGTACTTCTACCGGCAGCCCAAGGCCCCGGACCTGGAGATCGACGCCCACGAGCTGGACCTCGACGCGATCCGCGAGGCCCGCGTCTTCTGGGTCACCGGCACCGGCCTGAGCGAGGAACCCAGCCGTACGGCGACCCTGGCCGCCCTCGCCCACCGGGCCAAGGCCGGCGTCACCGTCTTCGACCTCGACTGGCGTCCGATGTTCTGGACGCACCCGGACGAGGCCCGCCCCTTCTACGAAGAGGCCCTGCGCCACACCACCGTCGCCGTCGGCAACCTCGACGAGGTCGAGGTCGCCACCGGAGTGCGCAAGCCCCGAGAGGCGGCCCAGGCCCTCCTGGACGCCGGTGTCGAGCTCGCCGTCGTCAAGCAGGGTCCCAAGGGTGTCCTGGCCGTCGACAGCAAGGGCAACGAGGCCGAGGTCCCGCCCCTGCCCGTGAACGTCCTCAACGGTCTCGGCGCCGGTGACGCCTTCGGCGGCTCCCTCGTCCACGGCCTCCTCGAAGGCTGGGACCTGGAGAAGGTCATGCGGCACGCCAACGCGGCCGGCGCCATCGTCGCCTCCCGCCTCGAGTGCAGCTCGGCGATGCCGACCGTCACCGAGATCGAGGACGCGGTCGCGGCGGGAGCGGTCAAGTGAGCGGGCGCAAGCGCGGCCAGGCCGACGACACGTACGACACCGGCTGCCTCGGCATGACCGTCACCCCCGGCACCCCCGGCACCACCCCCGCCCCGCCCGTCGACATCAACGAACTCGTGCGCCTGCGTGCCGAACGTCCCGAGGCGATCGCCGAGGCGGCGGCCCGCCGTACCCGCAGGCCGTTGCTGAACGACAGCGGCCGCCTGATGATCGTCGCCGCCGACCACCCGGCCCGCGGCGCGCTCGGCGTCGGCGGCAACCGCATGGCCATGGCCAACCGCGCCGACCTGCTGGAGCGCCTGGTCCTGGCGCTCGGCCGCCCCGGCGTCGACGGGGTGCTCGCGACCGCCGACATACTCGACGACCTGCTCCTGCTCGGTGCCCTGGACGGCAAGGTCGTCATGGGCTCCATGAACCGCGGCGGCCTCCAGGGCGCCCGCTTCGAGCTCGACGACCGCTTCACCGGCCACCGCGCCGAGGACATCGAGCGGCTCGGCTTCGACGCGGGCAAGCTGCTCCTGCGGATCGACTACGACGACCCGGGCTCCCTCACCACGATGGAGTCCACCGCCCGCGCCATCGACGACATGGCCGCGCGCCGACTCCCGCTCTTCGTCGAGCCGTTCATCAGCTCCCGCACCACCGAGGGCAAGGTCAGGAACGACCTCTCCGCCGAGGCCGTCACCAAGTCGATCGCCATCGCCTCGGGCCTGGGCGGCAGTTCGGCCTACACCTGGCTCAAGGTCCCGGTCTGCGACAACCCCGACGACATGAGCGAGGTCATGGCCGCCTCCACGCTGCCCGCAGTGCTGCTGGGCGGCGAGGTCGGCGACGACCAGGACGGCGCGTACGAGAAGTGGCGCGGCGCCCTCCAACTGCCCACCGTGCGCGGCCTCGTGGTCGGCCGCTCCCTGCTGTACCCGGCGGACGGCGACGTGGCCGCCGCCGTGGACACCGCCGTAGGACTGCTGTGAGGGCCGCCGCATGACACACGCCGAGCTGTACGTCCCCAAGGGCGGCTCCACCAACGCCCAGTACGCGGTGGACATCGACCCCAAGCGGGCCGGCTGGACGCATTGCAGCCTGCGGATCGTCGAACTGGAGCCCGGGGGCACGCACACCTTCACCTCCGGTGACAGCGAGTGGATCGTCCTTCCGCTGGAAGGCGGCTGTACCGTCCACGTGGGTACCGAAGAGTTCCAACTCCTGGGCCGGGAGAGCGTGTTCGCCGGAGTCTCGGACTTCGCGTACGTGCCCCGGGACGCCCAGGCATCGATCGCCTCCGGCGCGGGAGGCCGCTTCGCCCTGGCAGGAGCGAAGTGCGAGCGACGACTCCCCGCCCGCTACGGCCCCGCGCCGGAGGTCCCCGTCGAAGAGCGCGGCAGCGGCACGCAGTTGCGGCACGTGCGCAACTTCGCCTCCGCCGACGCCTTCGACTGCGACAAGCTCATCGCCGTCGAGGTGGTCACCCCCGGCGGCAACTGGTCCTCGTACCCGCCGCACAAGCACGACGAGAACCGGCCCGGCGTGGAAGCCGAGCTGGAGGAGATCTACTACTTCGAGATCGACGGCCCGAACGGTTTCGGCTATCAGCGCGTATCCCCCTCCCGTGAGGGCGGTGCCGACGTCCTCGCAGAGGTCCGCTCCGGCGACGCCGTCCTCGTCCCCGACGGATGGCACGGCCCGTCCATCGCCCAGCCCGGCCACGACATGTACTACCTGAATGTCATGGCGGGCCCGGGTCAGACGCGGGAGTGGCGGATCTGCTTCCACCCGGACCACTCGGAGGGCTACCGATGACCACCCGTCTGACCGTCGCACAAGCGCTGGTCCGCTTCCTGGCCGCCCAGTACACCGAACGCGACGGCGTCCGGCAGCGGTTGATATCCGCCACCTGGGGCATCTTCGGCCACGGCAACGTGGCCGGGCTCGGCCAGGCGCTCGTCGAGTACGGCGCCGACATGCCCTTTCACCAGGGCCGCAACGAGCAGTCCATGGTCCACGCGGCCGTCGGCTACGCACGTCAGTCCAACCGCCTGTCCACCCACGCGGTGACGACGTCCATCGGCCCGGGCGCGACCAACCTGGTGACGGGCGCGGCCCTCGCGACCATCAACCACCTCCCGGTCCTGCTGCTGCCCGGCGACATCTTCGCCACCCGGGTCGCCGACCCGGTCCTCCAGCAGCTCGAAGTGCCGTACGCGGGCGACATCAGCGTCAACGACAGCCTGCGCCCGGTCTCGAAGTACTTCGACCGCGTCACCCGCCCCGAAGCCCTGATCCCGGCCGCCCTCCAGGCGATGCGGGTCCTCACCGACCCCGTCGAGACCGGCGCGGTCACCCTCGCCCTCCCGCAGGACGTCCAGGCCGAGGCGTACGACTGGCCGGACGAGTTCTTCGCCGAGCGCACCTGGACCGTACGGCGCCCGGGTGCCGACCCGGCCGAACTCGCCGAGGCCGTCAGCGCGATCAGGGCGGCCCAGCGCCCCCTGGTCATCGCCGGCGGCGGAGTCCACCACAGCCGCGCCGAGGAGGCCCTGGCCGAGTTCGCGGCCGCCACCGGCATCCCGGTCGCCTCCACCCAGGCCGGCAAGGGCTCGCTGCGCCACGACCACCCCCAGGACGTCGGCGCCGTCGGCCACACCGGCACCGCCACCGCCAACGAACTGGCCCGCCAGGCCGACCTGGTGATCGGCGTCGGCACCCGGTACACCGACTTCACCACGGCCTCCGGCACCCTCTTCGAACAGCAGGGCGTCCGCTTCCTCAACCTCAACATCGCGCCCTACGACGGCCACAAGCTCGCAGGCCGGCCCCTGGTCGCCGACGCCCGCAGCGGTCTGACGGAGCTCACCGAGGCCCTCCAGCTGCACACCCACCGCGTCAGCGGCACGTACATCGACGAGTACAGCCTCGACAAGGAGCGCTGGGAGCAGCGCGTCGACGCCTGCTTCGAGGCCGACGAGCCCGACATCCGGCCGACCCAGGCGCAGGTCCTCGGCGCCCTGGACGCCCTCGCCGACGAGTCCGACGTGCTCGTCAACGCGGCCGGCTCCCTCCCCGGCGACCTGCACAAGCTGTGGCGCGCCCGGTCGAGGGACCAGTACCACCTGGAGTACGGCTACTCCTGCATGGGCTACGAGATCCCGGCCGCGATCGGTGTGAAGATGGCCGCTCCCGAGCGGAACGTCTGGGCGCTGGTCGGCGACGGGACGTACCTGATGATGCCGACGGAGATCGTCACGGCCGTACAGGAGGGCATCGCGATCAAGCTGCTCCTGATCCAGAACCACGGCTACGCCTCCATCGGCGGTCTGTCCGAGACGGTCGGCGGCGAGCGCTTCGGCACGGCCTACCGCTACCAGTCGGACGACGGCACCTACACGGGCGCCCCGCTGCCCGTGGACCTGGCCGCCAACGCGGCCAGCCTCGGTATGCGCGTGCTGCGTGCGAAGACCGTACGAGACCTCCGCGCAGCCCTCGCCGAGGCGCGGGCCGCGGACACTCCCACATGTGTCTACGTCGAGACGGAAACGGCAGACACAGTGTCGGGCCCGCCACCGGCGCAGGCCTGGTGGGATGTACCTGTGGCCGAGACCGCGACGCGACCGTCCGCGGTGAAGGCCCGTGAGCTGTACGAACGGCACGTCTCTACCCGACGCCGCCATCTGTGAAGGAGTACTCGGTCATGACGAAGATCGTCAACCACTGGATCGGCGGCAAGACCGTCGAGGGCGCGTCGGGCACCTACGGGCCGGTCACCGACCCGGCGACCGGCGCGGTCACCACCAAGGTCGCGTTCGCCACCGTCGACGAGGTCGACGCCGCCGTAGCGGCCGCGAAGGACGCGTTCCAGACCTGGGGCACCTCGTCCCTCGCCAAGCGCACCTCCATCCTGTTCAAGTTCCGGGCGCTGCTTGAGGAGAACCGGGACGCGATCGCCGAGCTGATCACCGCCGAGCACGGCAAGGTGCACTCCGACGCGCTCGGCGAGGTCGCGCGCGGCCTGGAGATCGTGGACCTGGCCTGCGGGATCACCGTGCAGCTGAAGGGCGAGCTGTCCACCGAGGTCGCCAGCCGCGTGGACGTGGCGTCCATCCGCCAGCCGCTCGGTGTCGTCGCCGGCATCACGCCGTTCAACTTCCCGGCGATGGTCCCGATGTGGATGTTCCCGATCGCCATCGCGACCGGCAACACCTTCGTGCTGAAGCCGTCCGAGAAGGACCCGTCGGCCTCCGTCAAGATCGCCGAGCTGCTCGCCGAGGCCGGTCTGCCCGACGGCGTCTTCAACGTCGTGCACGGCGACAAGGTGGCCGTCGACCGCCTCCTGGAGCACCCGGACGTCAAGGCCGTCTCCTTCGTCGGCTCGACCCCGATCGCCCGCTACATTCACACCACCGCCTCCGCCAACGGCAAGCGGGTGCAGGCCCTGGGCGGCGCCAAGAACCACATGCTGGTCCTCCCGGACGCCGACCTGGACGCGGCGGCCGACGCAGCCGTCTCCGCGGCCTACGGCTCGGCGGGCGAGCGCTGCATGGCGATCTCCGCGGTCGTGGCCGTCGGCTCCATCGGCGACACGCTGGTCGAGAAGATCCGCGAGCGCGCCGAGAAGATCAAGATCGGCCCCGGCAACGACCCGACCTCCGAGATGGGCCCGCTCATCACGAAGGTGCACCGCGACAAGGTGGCGTCCTACGTCACCGGCGCCGCGGCCGAGGGCGCCGAGGTCGTCCTGGACGGCACCGGCTTCACGGTCGACGGCTTCGAGGACGGCCACTGGATCGGCATCTCGCTGCTCGACAAGGTCCCGACCACCGCCAAGGCCTACCAGGACGAGATCTTCGGCCCGGTCCTGACCGTGCTGCGCGTCGACAGCTACGACGACGGCATCGCGCTCATCAACGCCTCGCCGTTCGGCAACGGCACCGCGATCTTCACCCGGGACGGCGGCGCCGCCCGCCGCTTCCAGCTGGAGGTCGAGGCCGGCATGGTCGGCGTCAACGTCCCGATCCCGGTCCCCGTCGGCTACCACTCCTTCGGCGGCTGGAAGGACAGCCTCTTCGGCGACCACCACATCTACGGCAACGACGGCACGCACTTCTACACCCGCGGCAAGGTCGTCACCACCCGCTGGCCCGACCCGGCCGACGCCCCCACGGGCGTGGACCTGGGCTTCCCGCGCAACCACTGAGGCACGTCCGGGCGCCGGGCACGCACGCGCGTGCCCGGCGCCGGGCCCTGCTCACTGCTTGCCGGTGGCGTCCTTGACGACCTCGGTCAGGTCACCGGTCTCGGCGGCCGGCGGGGCCTTCACGACGGCCGTCCTCCCGAACTTCTCGAAGTCCATGGTCACGGTCATCGCGCCGATCTCCTGCTTCAGCCGCACCGGCAGGTTGTCGCCCCCGACCCAGACGTCCATGGTCATCGAGGAGGCTCCCCCGGTGATCGCGCCGGAGAGGGTGTCCTTCTCGCCGTAGGCGTCCTTGAACTTGCCCAGCTGGGCCTGGTCGAGCCGCGCCCGGTAGTGCGTCGTGCTCCGCCCGTCGACGGTCTCCTTGCCGAGGTCCTCGACGTTCTTCGCGTACTTGAGGCCCTTCATGGAGGCCGCCGGGCTGCCGCCGCCGGCCCCGTTGAACGCCTTTGCGCCCTTCTCGCCGAAGACGGCCGACGCGTCGATCCTCATCCACTCCTTGCCCTTGAGCGGGCCGGAGGGCTGCGGGTCGACGTCGTAGTAGTAGGCGCCGTCCACGAACAGCATGCGCGTGGTCGGGGCGTGCTGGAGCTGCTGCATCTGGGCGGCCTTCGTGTCCATCTCGACGTCGAAGGCGTAGCCGCCGCCCCAGGAGTAGGTGCCCTCCATGCTGATCGGAGCGGCACCCGTGGTCGCGGTGGACACCTTCACCTCGGCGGAGCCCAGGTCCTCCGTCCGGTCCGTGGCCCGCGCGAGCGCCGCCATGATCGCGTCCGTCCTGTCGGCGACGTCGACCGCCTTCTTCACGCCCTCCGAGCCGCAGGCCGAGACCGCGACCATTGCCGCCGCCGTGAACCCCACCCAGGCAGCGGTGTACTTGAGCTTCATGTGCCCCCCTGTGAACGATCAGTGAGCTGCGACTTTAGCGGTACGTTTTTTCACCCTGCCACTGCGATTCCCGCACCCCGGAAAACGCGGAATCCGTACCGCGAAACTGTCATATTCGCCAATCGAGAAGCTCTCGATCTACGGATTTCGCAGCAAGTCACCTATTGACGTGCTGGTTTTCGTCGGGGTTCCATGCAGCACCATGACCGACACCCTCCGCCCCGCCGACACCGTCGGCGCCCAGGCGCCGGAGCACGGCCACGCCACGCTCAACCGCTCCATCGGCGTGGTCGGCGGCACCCTCCTCACCCTGTCGTGCGTCACCCCGGCGTCCACCCTCTTCGTGGTCGTCCCCGACCTCTTCGGCACGCTCGGCACCGCCACCGCCCTGACGATCGCCATCGGCTCCCTCCTCTGCATCGCCGTGGCGTTCTGCTACTCGGAGCTCGGCACCCTCATCCCGAGCGCCGGCGGCGAGTACGCCATGGTCTCCACGCTGGCCGGACGCCTCGCGGGCTGGCTCGTCTTCGTGCTGTCCCTCCTGGTCGTGATGATCGTCCCGCCGGTGATCGCGATGGGCACGGCCGACTACCTGGCCCCGGTGATCCACCTGGACCCGTCCGTCGCGGGCGCCGGAGTCATGCTCCTGGCCACCCTCGCGGGCCTGCTCGACCTGCGCGCCAACGCGTGGATCACGGGCGTCTTCCTGGTCCTGGAAGTGATCGCGGCGGCCGTGGTGGCCCTCCTGGGCTTCACCCACGCGGAGCGCGGCCCGAGCAGCCTGCTGTCCATGCAGGTGGCGGGCGCGCACGGCCACGCGGACACGGTGACGGCCATGCTGGTGGTCTCCGGCCTGGCCATCGCCCTCTTCGTCACCCAGGGCTTCTCGACGGCCGTCTACCTCTCCGAGGAACTGGAGAACCCCCGCCGCAACGTGGCCCGCACGGTCCTGGCCACCCTCGCCATCTCCACCGTGATCATCCTGGTCCCGGTGGTCGCGATCACCCTGGGCGCCTCCGACCTGACGGAACTGACCGGCGGCGACATCGGCACCATGGTCACGGCCTGGTCCAACTCCGCGGTCGGCACCTTCGTCAGCCTGTGCGTCGCCCTGGCGATCATCAACGCGGGCATCGTCATGGTCATCCAGAACTCCCGCGTCCTCTTCGCCTCGGCGAGGGACAAGGCCTGGCCCTCCCCGGTCAACACGGTCTTCTCCAAGCTCGGCCGCTTCGGCTCCCCCTGGGTCGCCACCCTCGCGGTGGGCATCCCGGGAGCGGCCCTGTGCTTCGTGAACCTGGACACGCTGTACGGCGTCACGGGCGTCTCGGTGACGGGCATGTACCTCCTGGTCGCGGTGGCGGCCCTCCTCTCCCGCCGCAACCACCACCGCCACACCCCGGCCTGGCGCATGCCCCTCTGGCCGGCCATGCCGATCCTCCTGATAGCGGTCCTGACGTACATCCTCACCCAGCAGGAGACGGAGTACCTGCTGTGGACGGGCGGAATCACAGCAGCGGCGACCCTGTACTGGGCCCTGTATCTCCGCCCGAGAAGGGAAACAAGGTGGCTGGTCTCAATTCCGAGTGAGTAGACCTACTCAGGGGCGCGGGGAACTGCGCGACCAGCCACAACGCGCCGGCAGACGGCACACCACAGAACCCCCCGAGCTCATGGCCGCCCGTACCGCACCTGCTGTACAGGACGACACCCCCTCCACCCCCAGGATGGCCCGGAGTTCAGCCCCCAGTAGACACGTCCCCGCCCGCTTCACCCCGTACCGTTGAATCATGGATCTTCGACGCCTCCGGAGGCCACGGTGGATCGCCGCCGCGGCCTCCGTCGTCGTCCTCGCCGCAGCCGGGACATGGACGGCCGCCGCTTCCGACGACCCACCCCCGGTGCACCGCGCGGACCAGATCATGTCGATCGACGGCGTCCGCATAGACACCTCGTACTTCACGACGAACGGCACCGAGAGGCGCCCCGCGGTCCTCATAGGCCACGGCTTCGGCGGCAGCAAGAACGACGTACGCCAGCAGGCACAAGCCCTCGCCAGAGACGGCTACGCGGTCCTCACCTGGTCCGCGAGAGGCTTCGGCAGGTCCACCGGCAAGGTCGGCCTCAACGACCCGGGCGCCGAGGTCAAGGACGTCAGCAAGCTGATCGACTGGCTGGCGAGGCAACCGCAGGTCCAGCTCGACAAGCCCGGCGACCCCCGGGTCGGCGTGACCGGCGCGAGCTACGGCGGCGCGATCTCCCTGCTGGCCGCCGGCCACGACGCCCGCGTGGACGCCATCGTCCCCGAGATCACGTACTGGAACCTCTCGGACGCCCTCTTCCCGAACGGCGTCTTCAAGAAGCTCTGGGCCGGCATCTTCGTCAACTCCGCGGGCGGCTGCGACAGGTTCGAGCCGCAGATCTGCGCGATGTACCAGCGCGTCGCCCAGTCCGGCACCCCGGACGCGAGCGCCGAGAAGATGCTGGAGGAGCGCTCCCCGTCGGCCGTGGCCAAGGACATCAAGGTCCCCACCCTGCTGATCCAGGGCCAGACGGACTCCCTGTTCCCGCTGGACCAGTCCGACGCCGCCGCGAAGGCGATCCGCGCCAACGGCGCCCCCGTCGACGTCGACTGGATCGCGGGCGGCCATGACGGCGGCGACCTGGAGACGAGCCGCGTCCAGTCGCGGACCGCGTCCTGGTTCGACCGCTACCTCAAGGGCGACAAGGGCGCCGACACCGGCCCCGCCTTCCGCGTCACCCGCACCCTCGGCACCGGCACCGGCGACGGCGAACCCCGCCTGACCGGAGTCACCGCCGGAACCTACCCCGGTCTGGAGGGCGACGAGCGCAGGATCGCCCTGACCGGACGCGAGCAGGACTTCGTCAACCCGGCCGGCGCCAGCCCGCCCGCCGTCTCGGCCCTCCCCGGCCTCGGCAGCGCCGGCGGCCTCGCCCAGCTCTCCTCCCTCGGCGTCGGCGTCTCCCTCGACTTCCCGGGCCAGTTCGCCGCGTTCGAGTCGGCCCCTGTCAAGGACGACCTCCAGATCACCGGTTCGCCCACCGTCACCGTCCATGTGAAGTCGACCAGCGACGACGCGGTCCTCTTCGCCAAGGTGTACGACGTCTCCCCGGGCCGAGGCGGACGGCAGACCCTGCCCTCCCAACTCGTCGAGCCCATCAGGGTCGAGGGCGCGAAGGCCGGCAAGGACGTCACGATCACCCTCCCGGCGATCGACCACGAGATCGACGACGGCCACCGCCTCAAGTTGGTCCTCGCCTCCACGGACCTCGGCTACGCCTCCCCGGTGACCCCGGCGACGTACACCGTCTCCCTGAAGAGCGACCTCCACGTCCCCACCGCCCTCAGCGAGAAGAACACCCAGGCCCCGCTGCCCGCCTGGGTGTGGTGGCTGCCCCTCGCGGGTGCCGTGCTCGCGCTGGTCCTCGTGGCGACGGGCCGCCGCCGTACCGCGGCCCCCGCCGCCCCCGAGCCGGAACTCACCGAAGTCCCGCTCCAGATCAGCGACTTGAGCAAGCGGTACGCCAAGTCCGCCGACCGGTACGCGGTCCGCGATCTCTCCTTCCGGGTCGAGAAGGGCCAGGTCCTCGGCCTCCTCGGCCCCAACGGCGCGGGCAAGACCACCACCCTGCGCATGCTGATGGGCCTGATCAAGCCGGACGGCGGCGAGATCCGCGTCTTCGGTCACGCCATCGCCCCCGGTGCCCCCGTCCTCTCCCGCGTCGGCGCCTTCGTCGAGGGCGCCGGCTTCCTCCCGCACCTGTCGGGCCGGGAGAACCTGGAGCTGTACTGGCGGGCCACCGGCCGCCCACCCGAGGACGCCCACATGGACGAGGCCCTGGAGATCGCCGGCCTCGGCGACGCCCTGGCCCGCGCGGTGCGCACCTACTCCCAGGGCATGCGCCAGCGCCTGGCCATCGCCCAGGCAATGCTGGGCCTGCCGGACCTGCTCATCCTCGACGAACCCACCAACGGTCTCGACCCGCCGCAGATCCGCGAGATGCGCGAGGTGATGATCCGCTACGCGGCGGCCGGCCGCACGGTCATCGTCTCCAGCCACCTCCTCTCGGAGGTCGAGCAGTCCTGCACCCACCTGGTCGTCATGGACCACGGCCGGCTGGTCCAGGCGGGCCCGGTCGGCGAGATCGTCGGCTCCGGCGACACCCTCCTGGTCGGCACCGCCGTACCCGTGGAGGAGCCGGTCGCGGAGAAGGTCGGGGCCCTGCCCGGCGTGGCCTCCGCCGTCACCACCGACGACGGCCTGCTCGTACGGCTCGACGCGGACGGCACCGCCCAGCGCCTCGTCACCGAACTCGTCCGGCTGGAGGTCCCCGTGACCTCGGTGGGTCCCCACCGCCGCCTCGAAGACGCCTTCCTCACCCTGATCGGAGACTCCGCATGAGCACGGTCACCGACCGCGCCGAGGTGGCCGACGGCTACCGCGCGGGCCGCACCCTGCCGGTCCGGGTGGAGCTGGTACGGCAGTTGAAGCGCCGCCGCACCCTCATCATGTTCGGCATCCTGGTCGCGCTGCCTTTCGTCCTGCTGATCGCTTTCCAACTGGGCGGCGGACCGGACGGCGGCAACAACCAGGTCAGCCTGATGGACACCGCGACCGTGTCCGGGGCGAACTTCGCCGCGGTCAACCTCTTCGCCTCCGCGGGCTTCCTGCTGGTCATCCCGGTGGCACTGTTCTGCGGGGACACCGTCGCCTCGGAGGCCAACTGGTCCTCGCTGCGCTATCTGCTCGCGGCTCCGGTGCCCCGGGCCCGGCTGCTGTGGTCGAAGCTCGCCGTCGGCCTCACCCTGAGCCTCGCCGCGATGCTGCTGCTCCCGCTGACCGCCCTCGCGGTCGGCACGATCGCCTACGGCTGGGGCCCGCTCCAACTTCCCACCGGCGGCGCGATGCCCGCGGGCACCGCGACCCAACGCCTGCTGATCACGGTGGCGTACATCTTCGTCTCCCAACTCGTCACCGCGGCCCTCGCGTTCTGGCTCTCCACCCGCACCGACGCCCCCCTCGGCGCGGTCGGCGGCGCGGTCGGCCTCACCATCGTCGGCAATGTGCTGGACCAGGTGACCGCCCTCGGCGACTGGCGCGACTTCCTGCCCGCGCACTGGCAGTACGCCTGGCTGGACGCCGTACAGCCGAAGCTGGAGTGGTCCGACATGATCCAGGGCACCTCCCTGTCGATAACACTGGCCCTGGTGCTGTTCGCCCTGGCCTTCCGGGGTTTCGCCCGCAAGGACGTGGTCTCCTAGGTCAACGGAGGGTCACCCACCGGTCTCGACGGGCCGTCTTCGTGCCCCCTTCGATATCCATCCGCAACGCTCCGTAGCGCACGTTCCGGCCCCCCGGCCCGTCACAGTCGCAGAAGCCGACGTCAACAGGCCCAGGGGGTACGGACGATGGAGCGACAGCGGACACGACAGGTGATGCTCGCCCTCGCGGTGGCGGGCGGCCTGCTGCTCACCGGCTGCGCCGGGGGAGAGGACGGGAGCAACAGCAGCACGGACGGGGCGAAGGGCGGCTCCTACGGCTCGGCCTTCCCGGCCCCGAACCAGCCCCAGGGCGAACAGGACCAGGACGAGTCCCGTGACTTCGACTCCCCGGAACGCAAGGCACCCGACTACCTCTCCACCTTCGCCCTCGACGTCGACACCGCCTCCTACGGCTACGCCCGCCGCACCCTCGCCGAGGGCCGCCGCCCCGACCCCGCGACGATCCGCCCCGAGGAGTTCGTCAACAGCTTCCGCCAGGACTACGACCGTCCCGACGGCAACGGCTTCACGGTCACCGTCGACGGCGCCCGCACCGACCAGGACGACTGGTCCCTCATCCGGGTGGGCCTGGCCACCAGGAACGCCGAGGACGACGCGGACGAACGCCCGCCGGCCGCCCTGACCTTCGTCATCGACATCTCCGGCTCCATGGCCGAACCCGGCCGCCTCGACCTCGCCCAGCGCTCCCTCGACACCATGACGGAACGCCTCCACGACGACGACTCGGTCGCGATCGTCACCTTCAGCGACCAGGCCGAGACGGTCCTGCCGATGACCCGCCTCGGCGGCCACCGCGACCGCGTCCACCGGGCGATCGACGGCCTGGAGCCGACGTACTCCACCAACCTCGGCGCGGGCGTCGAGACCGGCTACCGCACGGCGGTCAAGGGTCTGCGCGAGGGCGCCACCAACCGGGTCGTCCTCATCTCCGACGCCCTCGCCAACGACGGCGACACCGACCCCGACTCCATCCTCGACCGCATCGACACCGCCCGCCGCGAACACGGCATCACCCTCTTCGGCGTGGGCGTCGGCAGCGACTACGGCGACGCCCTCATGGAACGCCTCGCCGACAAGGGCGACGGCCACACCGTCTACGTCTCCGGCGCCGACGACGCCGAGAAGGTCTTCTGCGAACAGCTCCCGCAGAACATCGACCTCACCGCCCGCGACGCCAAGGCCCAGGTCGCCTTCGACCCCGAGACCGTCAGGCAGTTCCGCCTGATCGGCTACGACGACCGCCGCGTCGCCGACGACGACTTCCGCGACGACCGCGTGGACGGCGGCGAGGTCGGCCCCGGCCACACCGTCACCGCCCTCTACGCGGTCCGCACCAGGCCCGGCGCCGAGGGCCACCTGGCGACCGCGACCGTCCGCTGGCAGGACCCGGAGACCAGGGCCCCGCACGAGCGGTCCGCCGAGCTGGAGACCTTCCACGACTCCCTGCGCGAGGCGAACCCCCGCTTCCAGGTCGACGCGGTCGCCGCCTACTTCGCCGACGCCCTGCGCGACCCGTACACCGACCAGCGGCTGCCGGGCCGGCCGTCCATGAGGGAACTCGCTCACTGGGCGGACGAGTTGGGCGGCCGCACCGACGACAGCGCGGTCCGCGAACTCGCCGCCACCATCGGCCGGGCCCGGCACCTCACGGACTGACGCCGGACCCATTGACCTTTTCTTACTTGAGGGTAAGTTAGCGGCCCAGTCGGAGCCGACCGGGGAGCCAGCATGGGCGTACGCAAGGACCTGAAGAGGGCGAGACACCTGGCCGGCCGGAGTGCGGTCGAGGTCGTCAAGGACGAGAACGGTGTCGTACGGGAGGCCCGCACACCGCCCCTCGCCCCGCCCCCGACCACCGGCAGCATCGCCGACCTCCCCTTCACCAACGCGGCCGAGACCCCCGACACGGTGGTGCTCCACCGCCGTGCGGAAACCGGCTGGCGTCCGGTCACCGCCCGGGAGTTCGCCGACGAAGTCACCGCCGTGGCCAAGGGATTGATCGCGGCGGGGCTCGAACCCGGCGGCCGGGTCGCGGTGATGTCCCGCACCCGCTACGAGTGGACGGTCCTCGACTTCGCGATCTGGGCGGCGGGCGGTCAGACGGTCCCCGTCTACGCCACCTCCTCCGCCGAGCAGGTGGAGTGGATCGTCCGGGACTCCGGCGCCCGCCATGTCGTCACCGAGAACGCCGAGAACGCGGCGACCGTCACCACCGGCACCGCCGACCACCAGGTCAAGCCCCGGATCTGGCAGGTGGATTCGGCGGTCCTCGACGAACTCACCGCCCTCGGGCACGACATCCCCGACGACGAGGTCGCCAAGCGCCGCGCCGACCTCACCCCCGACACCGTCGCCACGATCTGCTACACCTCCGGCACCACCGGCCGCCCCAAGGGCTGCGTCCTCACCCACGCCAACCTGCACGCCGAGGCCGCCAACACCGTCGAACTGCTGCACCCCATCTTCAAGGAGGTCACCGACCAGACCGCCTCCACCCTGCTCTTCCTCCCGCTCGCCCACATCATGGGCCGCACCCTCCAGATCGCCTGTCTGATGGCCCGCATCGAGATCGGGCACTGCCCGAGCATCAAGCCCGACGAACTGCGGCCCGCGCTCAAGGAGTTCCGCCCGACCTTCCTCGTCGGCGTCCCGTACCTCTTCGAGAAGATCCACGCCACCGGCCGCGCCACCGCCGAGAGGATGGGCCGCGCCGCCTCCTTCGACCGCGCCCACCGCATCGCCGTCCGCTTCGGCCAGGCGTACCTGAACAAGTTCCTCGGCCGCGGCAGGGGACCGGGACCCGGCCTCTACGCCGCCTGGGGCCTGTACGACCTGCTGGTGTACCGCCGTATCCGCAAGGAACTCGGCGGCCGCATGAGCTACGCCATCAGCGGCGGCTCGCCCCTCGACCGCGACCTCAACCTGTTCTTCGCCGCGGCCGGCATCATCATCTACGAGGGCTACGGCCTCACCGAGACCAGCGCCGCCGCCACCATCGTCCCGCCGCTCAGCCCCCGCCCCGGCACGGTCGGCCAGCCGGTCCCCGGTACCGCGATCCGCATCGCCGAGGACGGCGAGGTCCTGATCAAGGGCGGGGTCGTCTTCGGCGCCTACTGGAACAACCCCGAGGCCACCGACGCCGTCCTCAGGGACGACTGGTTCGCCACCGGCGACCTCGGCGCCCTCGACGAGGACGGCTACCTCACCATCACCGGCCGCAAGAAGGACCTCCTCGTCACCTCCGGCGGCAAGAACGTCTCCCCGGCGGTCCTGGAGGACCGGCTGCGCAGCCAGGCCCCGGTCGGCCAGTGCCTCGTCGTGGGCGACAACCGCCCCTTCGTCGCCGCCCTGATCACCCTGGACCCCGAGGCGATGACCCACTGGCTCTCCGTCCGGGGCCTGCCCGCCGACACCCCGCACGCCGAACTCGCCAAGGACGAACGGCTGCACGCCGACCTCCAGAAAGCCGTCGACCACGCCAACGCGGCCGTCTCCCGCGCCGAGTCGATCCGCGCCTTCCGGCTGGTCGAGGGGGAGTTCACCGAGGACAACGGCATGCTCACCCCGTCCCTGAAGGTCAAACGGCACGCGGTGACCGCGGCGTACACGGAGGACATCGAGGCCATCTACCGCAAGTGAGGCACCCTCGCGGCGCCCGGACACACGAAGGCGCCCGGACACACGAAGGCGCCCGGACACACGAAGGCGCCCGGACACACGAGAACGGCGGGTCACCGGAGAACCGGTGACCCGCCGTTCCGGCGGAGCGGGGAGCCTCAGCTGTGCGCGGCGCCGTTGCCGGACAGGGCCGAGATGTCGTCCAGGATGTGCGACAGCGGCTCGTCACCCTTGGCCTGGGTGCTGTTCTCGACGCACTGCTGGTTCTGCGGGGCAGACAGGATCGGCACGTCCTGGAGGACGCCGACGGCGACGAGGCCGACGAGACCCTGGGCGTTCAGCTTGGCCGGCAGGCCGACACAGGGCTTGTTCAGCGAACCCTGGACCAGCGAGAGCTGCGGGCTCATGTCGCCGAACGTGGCCGAGTTGCCGAACTCCTGCGAGGCGCCGTTGCCACTGGCGGACGTGGTGCCGCTGTCGTTGCCGATGGCGAGCGCCTGGGGGGCGGCCGCGGCCGCGACACCGGCGACGGACGCGGCAACAGCCGCGGTTGCCCACAGCTTCTTCATGTTCATTCCCTTCGAAAAGCGGACTCCGGGGAGGAGCTGCATGATCGTCAACGCCCGACCCCCGGCCAGGGTTGCGCTCTTTGCCCCGATTGGCCCAGCGCGCGCCCGGAACTCGCGGGCGCCCCTCAAGCGCAGGCGTAAGCACTCCCGCGCACGGTGACGGCATGCATCAGACGGGGCGGGTCGTACGGCTTCGGATTCGTGCCCGCCTTGAGCAGCGGCCGGTCCTCGCGCAGCGTCTTGAACATCGCGCCCGCCTTCGCCTTGTCCCAGGCCAGCGTGGAACCGATGTCCGGCCGGGTCGGGTTGAACCCGGCGACCGGCACCGTGGCGAACTCCGTATTCTTCGCCTGCACCTTGTGCAGCGCGGCCGCCAGCTCCACCAGGTCCCCGGCCGTGAAGCCCTGCTCGTCGCGCCCGGACCCGAGCAGGGTGCGCACGAGGGCGGCCGTCTTCACCGGGTCGGTCAGCAGCCGCTTCGCCTGGAGCCCGCGCAGCGCCTGCACCAGGAAGCGCTGCTGCCGCTGGATCCGCCCGAGGTCCGCCGCCTGGTCCACCTTCCGCGACCGGACGTACTGAAGCGCCGGGCCGCCCTTCAGACGGTGCTTGCCCGGCTTCAGGTCGAGCTTGGTGGCCTTGTCCTGAAGGCGCCGGGCGGTGCACACCTCGACTCCGCCGACCTTGTCGACGCCGTCGATGAACCGCCGGAAGTCCAGCTGGAGGTAGTGGTCGATGTTCAGTCCGGTCATCGACTCGACGGTGGCGACGGTGAGCCGGGGGCCGCCCTCGGCGTACGCGCCGTTGATCTTCGAGGGACGCGCCGGCAGCTGCTTGCCGGTGCCCTCGTCGCGGTGGGGCGGGATGTCGGCGTAGGAGTCGCGCGGCAGGGCCACCACGCTGACACGGTCCTGGCGGGCCGAGACATGGACCACCATCAGGACGTCCGTGCAGTCGCAGGCGAAGCCGCCCGCGTGGAACTTGCGCTTCTCGGCGGCGGAGATGGTGTCCCGGCCGTCCGTTCCCATCACCAGGATGTTCGTGCCGTGCCCGGCGTGGGCGGCCCTGCCGGGGGCGGTCCGGCCAGGGAGGACGGCGCCCGCGAGCAGCAGGGCGGAGGTCGCCAGGACGACCGAGGAAAGGGTTCTCTTCATCGTCACGCGACGCAAAATAAGTCAGCGGACCGCCGGTGGTACGGCGGCCCGCTGACGGGGGCTCAGAATCCAGCCCGAGGGCTCATCGGCCCATGGTGCGCGACAGCTCAGCTGTGCGAGGCACCGTTGCCGGACAGGGCCGAGATGTCGTCCAGGATGTGCGACAGCGGCTCGTCGCCCTTGGCCTGGGTGCTGTTCTCGACACACTGCTGGTTCTGCGGGGCCGACAGGATCGGCACGTCCTGGAGGACACCGACGGCGGCGAGGCCGAGGATCCCCTGGAGGTTCGCCTTCGCGGGCAGGCCGATGCAGGGCTTGTTCAGCGAACCCTGGATGAGCGCCATCTGCGGGCTCATGTTGCCGTAGGTGGCGGAGTTGCCGAACGACTGCGAGGCACCGTTGCCGCTGGCGGACGTGGTGCCGTGGTCGTTGCCGATGGCCATGGCGGGGGAGGCGGCACCCACGATGGAAGCGGCGACCGCGGCGGAAGCCAGAACCTTCTTGATCACTTGCTGATTCCCTTCTGGAGAAACCCCGACCACCGGAGCGCCCTGGACAACTCGCCCCGGCGCGGCTTGGTTGCTGTCATTCACTCCGATGGCCCAAAGGTGCTCGGGGGAATTTCGTGCCGCGGCAGCGCCATTCGGGTGACGGGTCGAAACCAATCCGGATGCCGAGGGTTGATGCGGAAGCAGGAACAGTGCGTCTCGTCCCCGGGGACGTGTCCCAGGAGGCGTGTCCCAGGAAAGGAAAACGAAATGCTGAAGAAGGCAATGGCCGTGGCGGCGGTCGCCGCGTCCGTCGTCGGTGCCTCGGCGGCGGTGGCCCCCCAGGCGCTTGCCATCGGCAACGACCACGGCACCACGTCGGCCAGCGGCAACGGCGCCCACAGCGCGTTCGGCAACCAGGTGACCAAGGGTGACATGAGCCCGCAGGCCACGCTGGTCCAGGGCTCGCTGAACAAGCTCTGCGTCGGCCTGCCCGCGAAGGCGAACCTCCAGGGCATCGTCGGCATCATCGCCGCCGTCGGTGTCGCGCAGGACGTGCCGATCCTGTCGGCGCCGCAGAACCAGCAGTGCGCCGAGAACAGCACCCAGGCCAAGGGTGACGAGCCGCTGTCGCACATCCTGGACGACGTCTCCGCCCTGTCCGGCAACGGCGCCGTCGGCAGCTGAATCCCCTGCTTCGAAAACGCCCGGGCCACGGCCCGGGCGTTTTTCGTTGCTGATACACCGTCAATTGCTTTTCGCGTTGCTCGGATGAGGCGTTTCCTTGAAGGCGTTCGAGTGAATTACCCGGCGACACACGTTCCGTAGTTTCCTTCGCTGTCTATGCCTCGTTCTACAGCCTGCCGGTCATGGTGCGAGCCGTCCCGAATGCGTTCGCCCGGTTTCTACCGTCACTTCAGGCATGACCGCAGAGAAGGGAAACCTCATGAAGAAGACCGCTGCTGTCGTCGCGGGCGTGATCATGGCCCTCGGCATGGCCGCCCCGGCCTTCGCCGACGCCGGTGCCGAGGGTGCCGCCATCGGCTCCCCGGGTGTCCTCTCCGGCAACCTGGTCCAGATCCCGGTGCACGTCCCGATCAACGTGTGCGGCAACACCGTGAACGTCATCGGCCTGCTGAACCCGGCCATCGGCAACACGTGCGTCAACGACTGACGACGTAAACCGCCAGCCGCCCGGCTGTGCCAGGGCCGGCCCCGGACGTCTTCCAGTCGTTCGGGGCCGGCTTTTCCCATTTCTTCGAGCAGGAAGACAACGAGATTGCGCCAGACACTGAGCAAGGGAATGGTCGCGGCCGCCGCCGCGACGAGCATTCTGTCCCTGTGCGGCGGTCCCGCGATCGCCGAATCGCACGCGGGCGGGGCAGCCAAGGACTCGGCGGGCGTGCTGTCCGGCAACACCGCGAAGGCGCCGCTGGAGGTGCCGCTCAACGCCTGCGGTGACTCCGTGGACGTGATCGCCGCCCTCGACCCCGCGTTCGGCAACTCCTGCGCGAACGCCCCGGCCCCGCACAAGGCCGGTTCCCACGGTCCCCAGGGCCGTCACGCCTCCCGCGGGGACGACCACGGCTACGGCGACTGCGACACCGACGGCGGCTACGGCAGCCACGGCGGCGACTGCGGGGAGACCCCACCCCCGACGAAGCCCCCGCACACACCTCCGACGAAGCCCCCGCACACGCCTCCGACGAAGCCCCCGCACACGCCTCCGACGAAGCCTCCGCACACTCCGCCCCACACGCCCCCGCACACTCCGCCGACGACGAAGCCTCCGCACACGCCCCCGCATACGCCCCCGCACACTCCGCCCCACACCCCACCCCACACTCCGCCGACGACGCCGGGCACCCCGCCCACGACGACGCCCCCGCACACTCCCCCGCACACCCCACCCCACACGCCCCCGCACACTCCGCCGACGACGAAGCCCCCGCACACCCCGCCGCACACGCCTCCCCACACCCCGCCGCACACGCCCCCCACGACGGCGCCTCCGCACACGCCCCCGTACACGCCTCCGACCACCACCCCGCCCAGCACCCCTCCGCACCTGCCGCACACCGGCAGCAGCGGTGAGGCCATGCTGGCCGCGTCGGGTGTCAGCGCCGCGCTGATCGTGGCCGGAGCCGTCCTGTACCGACGAGGCCGGGCCGCGGCCCGCCGCTAGGACCGCACCGGGTGCCGGGCCGCACCGACCCGGCACCCGCGCCCGTCGGCGGGCCGTGCCTCAGCGGCTGCTCGCCCTCTCGTCACCGGGCAGGTCCGAGAGTCCGGGGAGACCGTCCGGTCCCGTCCGGTCGGTCAGCCGGGGCAGGTCGGTCAGGGACGCCACCGGCGCCGTCCCCTGGCGGATCACCTGCGCGGCCGCCCGCTGCCCGCGCCGCGTGCACAGCCGGCGCACCCGCTCCAGCAGTCGCCGGGACACATGCCGGGCCCACAGCGCCCACATCGCCCACCCGGGCCCGCGGTCGTCCGCCGCGTGCCACGCGAACTCCCGCCGGGCCGGCGCCGGACGCAGCGCGGCCAGCGGTGCGTAGTTCTCCACCACGAACGCCCGCCCGGGCAGCGCCACCCCGTCCGGCAGCGGCCGGTGGGTCAGGTCCAGGTGCAGCGCGCGGACGACGTCCAGGCCGGCGCTGTCGGTGAAGAGCCGGAACTGCGCGCCGGGCCGCGGGTTGAAGTCCAGCAGGTGGAAGTCGCCGTTCGTGCCGTGGCGCCGGAAGTCGAGGTCGAGGATGCCGCGGTAGCCCAGCGCGCCGGTCAGCCGCTCGGCGAGCACCCGCACCCGCGGATCGGGCCGCCAGTGCCCCACCGCGGTCAGCCCCGCACCGCGCGGCCAGGACTGCTCCTTGACACCGCTGCCGCCCGCACGCAGCGCACCGCCGCGGTCGGCGTACCCGTGGAAGAACCAGTCGCCGTCCGGCTGCGGCGGCAGGAACTCCTGGAGCAGCAGCCGGCTCCCCGCCTCCTCGGACCGCAGATACAGCTCGCGGGCCTCCCGCGGCGAGCGCACCACCACCGTGCTGCGCAGCCCGCCCTCCGTCGGCAGCAGCCAGGGCCGGCTCCACTTGGCGACCACCGGCAGCCCGAGCCGCCAGGCCATCGCGTCCGCCTCCCCGGCGCTCTCCGGGACCAGCGTCACCGGATGCGGCACGCCCACGGCCGCGCACACCTCGGCCAGTTCCGCCTTGTCCGCCAGCCGTTCGGCGAGCGGGCCCGGCTGCTGCGGCAGCAGATAGGAGGGGGCCAGCTCCGCACCCAGCGTGCCCACCGCGACGGCGCTCGCGTCGTCCATGGGGATCAGCACGGCCGGGTGCGGGATCCGGGCGGCCACCCGGCGCAGCACGGCGGCGATGTCACCCGGCGACGCCCCCGGCGGCGGCGGGGGATGCAGCTGCCGTACGAAGCGGGACGTGCGCACCGGACTTCCCGCGCAGTCGGCGACGACGTGCACGTCCACGCCCGCCCTGCCGAGCGAGCGCACGGCACCCAGCGTGCCGTGGTGAAAGGGGTTCCGGTCGATCCGCAGCAGCACGGCGGGGACTCGGGTGTCGAACAACGACACGGGCCATTCCTTCGGGTCGGTTCACTCGTGCGGACCATCGCAGCACTCGAAAGCCGTAGGCACGGTGGCGGAATTCATATTGATATGACTGAGTGTCAGTTAGTCGGAGAAGTGTCCGGAAAGCGCGAGAGTGGAGAAAGGAGCAGGAATGGACTCACAGCACAGACGGGCTCGTACCGGACGGTTGGCGTTCATCGCGGTGACAGTGGCCGCGTCGGCCGCCCTGGCGTCGGGCCCGGGTTTCGCCGTGGGGGCGGTCGGAGATCCACCCGCTCCGGCCTCCGCGGTCACCCCGGTCCCCGGGGTCCCGCCGGTTCCCGCCGTGACGCCCGCTCCGGCGATCACCCCGGATCCCGTCAGCCCGGTCCCTGTCACCCCGGCCCCCGTCACCCCGGTGGTCCCGGTGAAGCCGGTGGACCCCGTCGTGCCCGGAGGGCTGCCCGCCTTCGGCGCCTATCTCGACTACGGCCCCGACGGCGTCTCCCGGATGACCGAGCTCAGCCGCTGGCTGGGCAACGCCGACCTGCGCGTCGGGCACACCTATCTGCCCGGTGACCGCTGGAGCAACATCGAGGGCAGGCCCGACTTCCTGGAGGCGTGGGCCGACTGGCGCACCAAGCGCGCCGACCGGATGTTCGTCCTCAACGTGCCGATGATGGAGCGCAACGAGGACCACCTCTCCGACCACCAGGTCCGCTTCCTGCTCCGCAGGGCCGCGGCAGGCCAGTTCGACGAGCACTACCGCGTCCTCGCCAAGCGCCTGGTCGACCTGAAGGTGCCGGACACGGTGATCGTGCTCGGCTGGGAGATGAACGGCACCACGTACTCCCATCGCTGCGGTCCGGACCCGGAGTCCTGGAAGAAGTACTGGAACAGGATCGTCACCACCATGCGGTCGGTCCCGGGCCAGAAGTTCAAGTTCGACTTCAATCCGACGCGCGGCCGGGACGCCGTTCCGTGGACCCAGTGCTATCCCGGTGACGACACCGTCGACATCATCGGCATGGATTCCTACGACCAGCCGTCGGGAATCACTTTCGACCAGCAGATCAAGGAGCCCTACGGCCTTCAGGCGCACGTCGATTTCGCGAAGGCCCACGGAAAGCCCATCTCTTATCCCGAATGGGGGCTTTTCCGCAACGGGGACAATCCCGAGTACATGAAACGCATGCTCGCGTGGATGGACGAGCACAAGCCGCTCTACAACACGCTGACCGACTACTGCCCGCACGGGGTGTGGCAGTGCTCGGACAACCCGAAGTCGTCCGAGGTCTACCGTTCGGTGCTGTTCGGCCGGACCGGTGAGCCGACCACGGAACCGACCACCGAGCCGACCAAGCCCACCGAGCCGACGACCCCGCCGACCACCCCGCCCACCACCGAGCCCACGAAGCCGCCCACCCCGACGACCCCGCCCAACTGCTCGCCGCTGCAACTGGGCGACTGGGTGGAGTACTGGCTCGGCGGCAAGCTGTGCCTGCGCTTCGACTGGTACTCGCGCAACCGCTAGCCGCACCCGCCGCCGGCGGCAGGCCCCCTCAGGACCTGCCGCCACCGGCACGCTCCCTCCACCCGTGCCGGCGCAGCAGCAGTTCCTTGCCCCACCGCCGCGCGGCCACGTCGCACAGGACCGCGGCCAGCAGCGGGGCCGTGTGCCTGCGCGCCAGCAACAACCGCTGGTTCACGACCTGTTCGGGCCGCCAGTGCTGCTTGTACGGCTCGTTGCCGCGCAGCAGGCTCAGCGTGCCGCGCGCGTGCTCACTGCACGCGTCGAGCAGCATCACCGCCACGTCCGCCTTCTGTTCCCGCAGCCGCGGATGGGCCCCGTACAGATAGCCCCCGGCCAGCCGCCGCGACAGCAGCGTCAGGTCCACGGCCACCACGTCGTCGTCCAGCCGGAACTCGGTGACCACCGCGTCCCCGGAGCGCACCATCGGCCCGACCGAGCGCACCAGGTGGTCGCAGAACCGCGGCCGCAGATGCTCCGACGTCACCTTCCGCCCCTGCCACTGGAGTTGGTGCAGCTCGATCAGGCGCCGCAGCGCCGAGTCCACCTCGTCCGGGTGGACGACACTGCGCCGGACCCCCAGCGAGGTCAGCTTGCGCAGCTTGGCGCGCACCCGCTGCTGGGCCTTCGTGGACGGCAGCCGGGCCACCAGCTCCTCCATCGGCACGGCGGGCAGCTCCAGGCACACCGAGTCGCCGACCCGGCGCCGGGGCCCGCTCCAGTGGTCGTAGATCCTCTGGGCCGCGCCGCCGGGGCGCACCTCGCGGAAGTCGACCAGCGCGGTGCGGGCCGCCCGGGCGAGGCCGTCGGTGAGGGCGGCCACCGCCTCCTCGCCCCGCCCGTCGTCCAGCAGGACGTCCCCGTAGTCGGAGATCGCCCCGCCCAGCGGCACCAGGGAGGGCACCGGCCGGCCCACCCGCATCAGCGGGGCGGCGGCGACCAGTTCGCCCTCGTGCCGGACCAGGACCAGCCTCAGGCGCCCGGGCCTGCCGTACGACAGCCACCAGGAGTGCAGCCAGGCGTGGCTCTGGAACGGGGTCGCGGACTCGCAGCGGCGGTACAACCCGTCCCACTCGGGGCCGAGTTCGGCGAAGGCCCGCTCGTTGGTGACCAGGTGGGTCGTGTACGTCACAGCTGTCCGTGGGCTTCGGCGGCCACGGCGGGGGCCGGCACCGACGCCGGGCGCCCCTGGTCCCGGCCGGTGCGCCGGGGCCGGGCCAGCAGCACCAGGCCGCCGAGCAGCCCGCCCGCGCTAGCGCCGACCAGGCCCGTCACCGCGGGGGAGGCGGAGGACGGCTCGGTGGGCCTGGTGGCGCGGGCGAACTGCTGGAGCTCGACGTTGGTGGCGCTCTTGGTGTCGTTCGCGTGCCGGGTCAGGGCGCGGGAGACCGCGTTGGCCATGTCGGCGGCCAGGTCGGGGCGGTCGGAGGTGGCCGTGATGGCGACCATCGGGGCGTCCGGCGAAGTCGCCGTCTGGACACTCGACTTGAGCGTGCGCACCGGCACCCCGGCCCACACCTGGGCGTCGCCGAGCACCGCGACCTGCGTGGCGACCCGGCCGTAGGCCTGCGCGAAGCCCAGCGCGGACGCCGAGTCGGACTTCTCGGTCGGCACGGCGACGACATAGGCCGTGGCCGTGTAGGCGGGCGGCTTCGCGAGGCCGTAGACCCCGCCGAGCAGTCCGCCCGCGAGGGCGCCGGCGGCGATCAGGGACCAGGGCGGGAGGGCCTTGACGCGGCCCAGCGGGGAGGGGCGGCGGGCGCTGGTGGGGAGGTCGGTGGTGGTCATGAGGAACTGGCTCCCTGGGGTGACGGGGACACGGAAGGAGCGGCCACGGCGGCCGCGTAGACGTCCATCAGCTGGGCGGCACTGCGAGTGATGCTGTAGTGGTGGGCGGCTTCCGGCGCGGTGCGCGGGCCGGTGTCGTGCGCGCGGGTGGCCGCCACCGCGCGGGCGAACGCGGTGGGGTCGCAGGCGACCTGGCGGGCCGCGCCCGTGCTCTCGGGCGGCAGGTCCTCGATCGCCGGACAGGAGGCGTAGAGCACGGGCAGCCCGGCCGCCAGCGCCTCCACGGCCGCGAGCCCGAAGGCCTCCTCCGGGGAGGGGGAGGCCAGCACGTCCATCGCGGAGGTGAGGGAGGGCAGGTCGGGGCCCGGCGAGCCGTCCGGGGCGTAGGGCAGTTCACCGGTGAACAGGACCCGGTCGGCCACGCCCGCCTCGTGCGCGGTGCGCCGGAGGCGGTGCTCCTCGGGCCCCCCGCCCACCAGCACCAGGCGGCAGATCTCGGGGAGCTGGGCGAGGGCGCGGATCAGGACGTCGAACCGCTTGCCCGGGTGCAGCCGCCCGATGCCCCCGACGACGTACGCCGTCTCGGGCAGCCCGAGAGCCTGCCGGGCGCGCAGCCGGCGGGCCGGGTCGAAGCGGAAGCGGTCCAGGTCGATGCCGTTCGGCACGACCGCGATCCGGGGCGCGGGCACGCCCCAGTGACGCAGGCGGGCGGCGACCGTGGGGGAGACGGCGACCGTGGACCGGCCGAGGCGCTCGCTGGCGAGGTACAGGCCGCGCACCCCTCTGGTGAGCCGGCGGCCCTCCATCTGCGAGTCGCCGAGGGAGTGTTCGGTGGCCACGATCGCCCGCACCCCCGCGAGCCGCGCCGCGAGCCGGCCGTAGACGCAGGCCCGGTAGAGGTGGGTGTGCACGAGGTCGTAGCCGCCGGACCGGATGTGCCGCACCAGCCGGGGCAGCGCCCCCAGGTCCCGGTTCCCGGCCATCCCGAGGTGGGTCACCCGTACGCCGTCGGCGACCAGCCCGTCCGCGACCGCGCCCGGGTTGGTCAGGGTCACGACCTCGCAGTCGACCGGCAGATGCCTGAGCAGCAGCCGCAGTTGCTGCTCGGCACCGCCCACGCCGAGACCGGTGATGACATGCAGGGCCCGCACCTCAGATCCCCTCGACGGGACGGCGGCGCAGCCGGTGCAGCCGGTGTTTGAGGAACAGGCGTACGGCGGTGTCCTGCTGGCCGATGTGGACGCGGGGCAGCGCGAGGGGGCCGTTGATCGGGCCCGGGTCGATGGCGCAGGCGTAGCGGTACCCGGCGTCCCGGACGGTGTCCACCGCGCGCTGGTCGAGCGTGCCGTACGGGTAGCAGAAGCCGCCGATCTGAGTGCCGGTGAGCTCCTCCAGCAGGGCCCGGCTCTCGACGACCTCGGACTTGAGCGTGACGTCGTCCGCCTGCGTCAGGTCCACGTGGGTCAGCCCGTGCGAGCCGATCTCGACGCCGGCTTCGGCGGCCTCGCGGATGCCGTCGGCGGTGAGCAGGGGCTTGCGCGGGCCGAGCGGGTCCCACGCGTTCTCGCCGCCGAGTCTGCCGGGCAGCACGAACAGGGTGGCGCCGAAGCCGTGGCTCGTGAGGACCGGCAGGGCGTGGTCTAGGAAGTCGGCGTAGCCGTCGTCGAAGGTGAGCCCGACCAGGCCGGCGCGGGTGGGTGCGGCCAGGAGCGCGGACACGGAGACGCCCCGCAGCCCGCGGCGGCTCAGCCAGTACAGCTGGCGGTCGAGCCGGTCGGGCGTGACGGTGATGCGGTAGGGGTCCTCGGAGCAGTCGCCCACCGAGTGGTACATCGCGATCCACGGGGTGGAGTCAGTGGCTGCGGCCATGAATGAGCCTTCGTGTGACGGAGTGGACGGACTGGAGTACCGGAGCGAGACCCTGGGCGCCCAGGGCCCGGGCGAGCAGGACGAACACGGTGAGCACGGTCGCGGCGCCGGCGACCAGGCCGGTCAGCGGGTCGTCGAGACGGCTCGCCACGAAGGCGCCCGCCAGGGTCGCGACCACCGCCGCCCGTACCGGCCTGCTCAGCTCGGCGAGCACCTGCCGGGTGCGGATCGGCACGCTGCGGCGGCGCATCCCGGCGAGCAGCAGCGCGGCCGTGACGGTGATGCCGGCGGCGTTGGCGGCGGCGATCCCGAGGACGCCCCAGGGGCCGACCGTCCAGGCACCGACCCAGGAGGTCACGATGATCCCGCCGACCATCGCGGAGACCGGGTACCAGCTGGGGCGGCCCGCCGAGAAGTAGGAGCGGACCAGCGCGCCGGTCAGGGTCTGGCCGAGCAGTCCGAGCGCGTACACCCGCATGACGTCCGCGGTGGCGGTCGTGTCCCGGACCGTGAACGCGCCCCGCTGGAAGAGGAGTTCGATGATCTGCGGAGCGCACGCGATCACGGTGGCGGCGCCGAGCAGCACCACGCAGGCCGCGAGCGCCAGGTCCCGCTCCACCCGGCCGCGCGCCCGCTCCACGTCCCCGTCGGCGAGGGCGCGGGCGACCACCGGGAAGGTGACCGTGCACAGCATCAGCGACAGCGTCATGGGGATCTGGGCGACCTTCTGCGCGTAGTTCAGGTGCGAGATGGCGCCGGCGGGGAGCGTGGAGGCGAGGAACCTCTCGATCAGGACCTGGGACTGCCGGCACAGCGCGAAGAGCAGCACGGTCGCGACCAGGGCGACGGTCACGGCACGCTGCTCGTCGGCCTCGACGGGCAACGTCGGTTCGACCTTCCGGCGACGCAACTGCCGCACGAAGGAGGGCAGTTGGATGAGCGCCATCAATCCGCTGCCGATCGCCACCCCGAGCGCCGCCGAGCGCACCCCCCAGTGCCCGCCGAGGACGAACATCGCGGTGATGATGCCGGTGTTGTACGCCACGTAGATCGCCGCCGCGGCCACGAAGCGGCGGTGGGCGCGCAGTGCCGCGCTGAAGTATCCGGTGAGGCCGAAGCCGAGCACGCACAGCGCGGTCAGCCGGGTGCAGTCGACGGCGAGCGCGGGGTCGGGCAGGCCGGGGGCCAGGGCCTCGACCAGGTAGGGGGCGGTGCCGGCGATCAGCGCGGACACGGCGGCGAAGGCGAGGCAGAGCCGGGGCAGGGTCGACGCGACCAGTGCGCGGACCGGGTCGCCCGCGGCACCCTGCGCCCGCCGGGCCAGCGCCAGGCTGAACGCCGGGATCAGCGCGAACGCCAGCCCGTCCTCGATCAGCAGCGTGGACGCGAACTCCGGGACGGTCCAGGCCACCAGGAACGCGTCGGTCTCGCTCCCGGCCCCGAACAGCCGCGCCAACGCCTGATCCCGGACCAGCCCGAGCAGGGCGCCGGCGATGGACAGCACAGCGGTGACGAGGGTGGCCTTGGCGAGGAACCGACGCGAGACGGGGGTCAGTTCGCCTTCGGCGGGGTGGGTGGCGGGGCGGGCGGTGGAGCGGTCGGGGGTGCGGGCGGGGGTGCGGGCGGCGGGGCGGACTGGGGGGCGTGCCGGGGGACCGTCCGGAGTGGCGGGGGTGGCCGTGGTGGAGAGCTGGGCGGTACCGGTTCCCTGGGTGGTGGCCGCGGTCGGCGTACGAGGAGTGGCCGCCGGGTCCTGAGCGTTGGCGGGGGGCGATCCGGCGGTGGCGGGGATCGAGCCGTGGGTGGCCGTGCGCGCGGGCGGCCGGTTACCGGCCGGGGCGTGGACCGTTCCGTAGGCCGAGGTCGTCCGGCCGCTCAAGGGCCCGAACGGCAGGGCGCTCGCCCAAGCGGGGCCGGTGGTGGAGGCGGGCGTCGCGGGACCTACGTTCGTACGGCCGCTCGTGGGCGTGGGGCCCGTGGCCGTACGGCTGTTAGTGGGGGCGGCGGGACCCACGTCCGTACGGCCGCTCGCGGTGGCGGGACCGGTGGCTGTACGGCTGCTCGCCGATGCGGGATCGGTGGCTGTACGGCCGCTCGCGATAGCGGGATCCGTGGCGGTGCGGCTGCTCGCCGGTGCGGGATCCGTGGCGGTGCGGCTGCTCGCCGGTGTGGGATCCGTGACCGTGCGGCTGCTCGCGGGCGCGGGACCTGTGGCCGAACGACTGCCCGCAGCCGTAGGACCCGGGGCCCCGTGGCCGGTCGCGGGTGTCCCCGGTGAGGGCTGTGGCTCCCGGGGTGGCCGAGGGCCCGTCACCCTCATCGTGCCGTGGCCTTCCCGGCCGGTTCGCGCACCGGGGTCACTGCTCCGGACGGGGCCTCGGTGGCGTGCGCGGCCAGCGACCACCACGCCACCAGGCCCAGGCAGACCGCCGTCAGGACCGTCGAGGGGCCGCCGATGTCGGCGTACGCGAAGTCGGTCAACTGCCAGACCAGCAGCCCGCAGGCGACCAGCGCGCAGTCGAGGCCGGGGCCCCCTCGGCGTACCCGCAGCAGTCGCCGCAGTCCGCACACCAGCAGCGCGAGCCAGCCGCCGGCGAGGGCCAGCAGCCCGATCAGGCCCTGTTCGGCGAGGATCAGCAGGTACATGTTGTGCGGGGACAGCAGCGGCTGCCGGACGAACCCGGTGCCCGCGCCCTCCGTGTCGCTGCCCGCGGACAGCGCCAGCGAGGCGTGCGCGTCCCGGTGCTCCGGGAAGCCCTTCAACCCCACGCCGGTCAGCGGGTGTTCACGCCACATGCCGACGGCCGCCGCCCACATGGTGTACCGGTCGGTGACGGACTGGTCGGGCGCGTCGGTGACCTGCGTGATGCTGTCGACGCGCTCCTGGAGCATCGCCGAGCCGACCCCGAAGCCGCCGACCAGGATCACCCCGAGGGCGGCCACCACCGCCCCCACCTTCAACGCCCGCCGCAGTCCGGCCAGCAGCAGCTGGACGACGATCGTCACCACCGTGGCGATCCACGCGCCCCGACTGAAGGAGAGGGCCAGCGGGACCAGCAGGGCGAGCGCACAGCAGGCGGCAACCGTCCCCTGCCGTACCGAACTCCGCCCCAGCGCCAGCCCCACCGCGCACACCAGCCCGAAGGACACCACGGTCGCCATGCCCATCACGTCCTGCGCCCCGAAGGTGCCGACGGCCCGGATCTCCTCGCCCTGGTAGGAGGCGCCGGTCCCGGTCAGGAACTGGTGGACACCGATCGCCCCCTGCCACAGCGCCAGCCCCACGAACGCCCAGGCCACCAGCCGGAAGTCGGCCCGGCCGCGGACCAGCAGCAGCACGGCCGCCGGGACCAGCACGAAGATCTGGAGGTAGCGGCCCAGGCCACCGAGCCCGGCGCCGGGGGAGGAGGCCCCCGTCGCGGCCACGGCGAGCCCGATCACCGGCAGCCCCAGCAGCACCACGGCCGTGCGCGACAAGGGGCGCCTGCGCTCCCGTACCAGACGCAGCGCGCAGGACAGCACCGCCAGCGCGGAGACCGCGTCGGCGGGACCCGCACCGCCCTCGCCGCCCGGGCCGAGGGGCAGCGCGAGCAGGGCGATCACCAGCAACACCGGCAGGACCGGCGGCAGTTCACGAAGGCGGGCCAGGGCCGGCGGGCGGACCGGCAGCGACTCGGCGTGGGGCGCGTGGGTCATCCCGCTCAGCTCCCCGTCGGGCGCACGAGGGAGGCCGCGGTGCGCAGCAGGATGCAGACGTCCTGCCACAGCGACCAGTTGTCGATGTAGGCGTTGTCGAAGCGGGCCCGGTCCTCGATCGAGGTGTCACCGCGCAGCCCGTGGACCTGGGCGAGCCCGGTGATGCCGGTCCGCATCCGGTGCCGGGCCGCGTAACCCGGGTAGGTCTGGCTGAACTTCGTGACGAAGTAGGGGCGTTCGGGGCGCGGCCCGACCAGGCTCATGTCGCCCCGCAGCACGTTCCACAGCTGGAGCAGCTCGTCCAGCGAGCTCTGGCGCAGGAAGCGGCAGAACCACGACATCCGGATCTCGTTCGCCACGCTCCACCGGGTCGCGGACTCGTGCTCGTCGACCGGGCGGTGGGTGCGGAACTTCAGCAGGGTGAACGGCTTGCCGTCCTTGCCGATGCGCTCCTGCCGGAACACCACCCCGGGCCCGTCGGTGAGCCTGAGCACCACCGCGCACACCAGCAGCAGCGGGCTGACCAGCAGCAGCAGGCTCCCGGACACAGTCACGTCCAGCAGCCGTTTGCCGACGCTGCCGCGCCGCCGTGCGCCCATGTCCAGGCGGCGACAGGAGAATCCGGCGAGCTGGTGGCGGCTCTCGTACGACGGCGAGTCCGCGTCCACCTCCCACACCGAGCAGCCGGACTCCGCGAGCGCCCGCAGCAGCGGCCCCTGCTCGGTCCGTACGGAGGGATGGACGGTCAGGACGTCCCGTACGCCGTTCTGGATCAGGGCGCGCTGGACCTCCTCGCCGGTCGTCAGCACCGGGAGGCCGTCACCGCCGTCGGGCTGGTCGGCCACGATGCCCACCGGCCGTACCCCGCACCGCGGATGGCGCTGCACGGCGGCGGCCACCCGCTGGGCGGTGCCCGCGGGGCCGACCACGAGGGCCGCGCGCGGCCGGGCGAGCCGGGCGGTGCGGCGCCGCCAGTGCACGGTGCCGCGGCCCGCGCAGGCCACCGCCGACTGGATCAGGAAACCGGCGGTGAGCGTGCCGGCGCCCAGGGCGAGGGCCGGGTCGTAGGCGGCGACGAGGGCCGCGACCGCGAGCCACGCCACCGCGATCCGGCCGCAGACGGTGGGCAGTTCGTCGAGGATGCCGGGCACCGCCCGGGGCAGCTGCGGCCGCAGCAGTATCGACGCGGCGACCAGTACCGCCGCGAGCAGCGGATGGCGCAGGGCCTCGGCCATCGCCGAGGCGCCGATCAGCGCGGCGAGGGCGTCGGCCGCGAGCAGCGGCACCGGCGAGGCGGGCCGGGCCGGGGGCCGCCGCAGCGGGAACCGGAAGCCGGTGGTGGTGCCGCGCGGCGGCATGAGCGAGACAGGCGAGAATCGCAGATTCCGTGGCTGTCCGCCGGGCGAGGGGACGGTACTTTCCGCGGTCACGAGTGGATGGACTCCCTGTATTCGGTGGGCGCGAGGCGCCCTGCGAACTCGCCGCCGAGGAGCTCGCGGTACACGTCCGCCACCGCCCCGGCCGTGTGCTTCACGTCATGGGTGGCCAGGACGTGCCGACGTCCCTGGTGGCCGAGCGACTCGCGCAGCAGCGGGTCGAGCAGCAGATCGGAGACGGCACGCGCGAGGGCGGCCGGACTGCCCGGCGGTACCAGGCAGTGGGGTGCGAGACCGGGCGGCAGGCTCTCCCGGGCGCCGTCGACGTCCGTCACCACCACCGGCCGCCCGCACGCCATCGCCTCCAGCGGGGCGAGCGCCATGCCCTCCCAGCGCGAGGGCAGCACGACCAGATCGGCGGCCTGGTACCAGGGCACGATGTCCTGGACGCTGCCCGCGAACACCACGGACCGCGGCGATCTGCTGCGCAGGGCCTCGGCGTCGGGACCGTCGCCCACCAGCACCAGCCGGGCGCCGGGCACACGCGCGAGGATCGACTCCCACGCCCGCAGCAGCACGTCCTGCCCCTTCTGCCGGCACAGCCGCCCCACGCACATCACGAGCGGGGCCGCCGGATCGACGTCGGGCAGCAGCGTCGCGCGGACGGTCCCGACGGCGGCGGGGTGGAAACGCCGGGGCTCGATGCCGTTGGGGATCACGCTCCAGCGGGCCGCGATCCCGGCGCGCACGCCGGTCGCACGCTCCGCCGCGCTCACGCACACCACGCGGTGCGCCCAGCGCGCCCCCTCCCGTTCCCACCGCAGCGCGAGCGCCGAGGTGAGCCCGCCGACCGCCTCGAACGACCAGGCGTGCGGCTGGAACACCGTGGGGATCCGTCCCCGCACCGCGAGCCGGCCAGCGAGCCCGGCCTTCGCGCTGTGCGCGTGCACCAGGTCGGGCCGCACCGCGCCGATCACGCGGGAGAGCCCCCGTACCTCCTGGGGGAGCGCACGACCGGGCGAACGGGTCGCGGGCCAGTGGTGCACCTCGGCGCCGACGGCCCGGAGCGCGCCGGTGAGCGGGCCGTCCGGGCAGGCGACCGTGACGTGCAGGCCCGCCGCGAGCTGGGCCCGCGCCAGGTCCGTCACCACCCGGGCGACCCCGCCGTCCACGGGCTGGGTGAGGTGCAGGACCCGTGGCCGAGGGTCGGTGGCTGACTGCTGCATGCGCGGTTTCCTCGCTCACGGGTGGTGCTCAAGAGGGGCGGGAACGCGCCTCACTGACGGGCGTCGACGGCGGCGCGGAGCACACCGGCCCACGCCGCGTCGCGCTGGGCAACGAGCCGGAAGGCCAGCTGGTCACCACCGGACCCGGGCACCTTGCCGAGATCGAACACATCGGAGCCGCGCCCGAGGGTGTTCGAACGGGAGGGCCGACACCGTCCAGCCGCTGGTCCGGGCTCACCGATGGTCGAATTCGGTACGTCCGTACGGGGGTTGGCGGTCCCCGGGTGGGCTCCACCCACCCGGCCGTCCGTCGAAAGGGTGAGCGAGTCACCCGTGCGGCCCCCACCGCCCTCGTGCGCCGCGCGATCTCCGGGTGCGGTGCCCGGGCGGATGCCCCGTTCCCCGGGGGCGGGCGGGGTGCCCGTTGCGGCGAGAAGGGGCGAAGTCGGCGCCGGGGTGCGGCGCGGCGGCGGACCGGGGGATGTGCGCATGACCGGCGTGGCCCTTCCGGAACGTACGGACCCCATGAGTGCGAAGAGATGCCCATAGGGGTGCTTCGGGAGGTCCGCAACACTAGCCGCTATCCGTATTAATCAGGCTAAAGGGGGCAAGTGTGTCGAGATGGCGCAGCCGGGCCTTTCGTGAGATCACCCCATTGGGGGCGCAACCCCGGAGCGCGCGACGCGTTGACACAGCGCCGGGCATCCCCGCCCGGATGTTTGTGTCAACCCAAGGAGCAGCTCTCCATGTCGCGTATTGCGAAGGGCCTGGCCCTGACGACCGTTGCGGCCGCCGCCGTTGCGGGTAGCGCCGGCCTCGCCGCCGCCGACGCCGGTGCCCAGGGTGCCGCCGCCCACTCCCCGGGCGTGCTGTCGGGCAACGTCGTCCAGGTTCCGGTCCACGTCCCGGTCAACGTCTGCGGCAACACCGTCAACGTGATCGGCCTGCTGAACCCCGCGTTCGGCAACGAGTGCGTCAACGGCTGACGTCGACGTCACCCTCTTTGCCGGCCGGGCTCCCGTGACTCCATCACGGGAGCCCGGCCGGTTCTCGTTCTCCCGGGGGTGCTTCCGGTCGACGCCCGGCCGCCGATTCGGTCCCCCGTACGGGTGATCGGGTGTTCGATCCGTCAACCCGGCGTGATCCGGCCCTCACCAGGAGGAACGCGCGGTTGACGAGACGGGCGCGAGAGCGTGCCGTAGCCGATCGGTTGCAGAGCGCGAGGGGCGATTCCACGGTGGGTCCAAGATCCTCGTGCATCGAAAGGAACACCCCCATGCGTGGTCTGCCCGTCCGGCGTATCGCCTCCTCCGCCCTCTGCGGCGCCCTGTTGCTGGGGCTCGCCGGGCCGGCCGCGGTGGCGGCCGAGCACCAGTCGGCGCGCAGCCGCGTCCAGGCGGCTTCCCGGGCCCCCGTACCCGGCGCCGACGGGCTGCTCGCCCAGGTCCAGAGCCTGGGCAACCTCGGCACCGTGCTCTCCCCGGTCACCGACCTGCTGAACGCCGTGCTGAAGGCGGACAACGGCCAGCTCTCCGCCGAGGAGGCGACCACGCTCGGAGACGCCGTGAAGGCCGCGATCGCCAAGGTCGGCGCGGCGGCCCCGGCTGCTCCGTCCGTACCGGCTGCTCCGCCCGTACCGGCGGCGCCCGCTGTGCCTGCCGCGCCCGCGGTCCCCGCGGTCCCGGCGGCGCCTGCCGTACCGGCTGTGCCGGCTCTGCCCCAGACGTCGACGGGCACCCTGCCGACCGGTTCGCTCCCCGCGCTCCCGGCGGCTGCCCCGCTCACCCAGCCCGCCCGGAGCGGTGCCGACTCCAGGGCCGTGGCCTCGGCGAAGCTCCCCGCCGACCTCGTCGACGACGCGCTCGCCGGTCTGGAGGAAGCGGTCGTCGACACCCTGCTCGCGGCCGTCACCTCTGGCGACGTCTCGAAGGTCGTCCCGGCGGTCACCGACGTCCTGACCGACCTGGTCAACATTCTCGTGGCCGTGCTGCTGAGCGGGGGCCTGCCGCTGCCCGACCTGCCGGGGCTGCCCGCGCTGCCGAGCCTGCCCAACGAGCCGGGCCTGCCGACCCTGCCGACCGCCCCGAGCCTGCCGACTCTGCCGTCGGGTTCGCTGCCGGCCGCGTAAGGCGTTCGCGTTCTCCCTTCTCGGGGCACTCCGTCGTGCCGGCCCCCACCGGGCCGGCACGACGGCTTTTTCATGAACGGCTCTTTTCATGAAAGCCCAATTACTGCGCGCGGGGTTTCCCCCGCGGGGGAGAGATCGTTGGGCACGGTGTCCGAATTCGTCCCGGTGACGTGAGTTGCCGAAAGGAAGGAACCCGATGAAGTCCCTGAAGGCTGCCGCTGTAGTTGCCGGTTCCCTGGCCCTCGCCGGTGCCGCCGCGCCCGCGTTCGCCTACAGCACCGCGGACGTCACGCCCACCAGCCTCAACGGCGCTGTGAACACGCTCACCAGCGGCCGGCTCGAGCCCGCCGACGTGGCGCCGCTCCAGCACCAGTCGGACGCTCTCGACACCGAGAACAAGGACTCCGTGCTCAACACCGTGAAGGGCGCGACCACCACGCTGAACTCGGGCGGTCTGCTCGGCGGACTTCCGCTCCAGAGCTGAGGTCTCCTCCGTGCCGTCAGGACCGGTGCCCGCCTCAAGGGGCCGGTCCTGTCAGCCTGTTCGAGGGTGTTTCCCCCCTTCGTGTGGAGCGGGCACGGGCGCTCCCCCGGACGGGTGAGAAGGCGGCCGGCGGCCGGCCGGCGCGTCGATAAGGTCGCGCGGTGACCTCAACCTCAAGCGAAACCCGCCCCTTCAACGCCCCCGACCTGGGCACTCTCGTCGTGATGGCCTGGAGCGGCGAAGCCCCCGACGGCGACATGCCCTACCTCCTCGCCTACTCCCTCGGGGACGGCGCGGCCGGCCCGGAAGGCTCGACGGCCGCCGTGGAGGCACTGCTGGAGAACAACGGCCTGCCGGTCGGCGGTGACCTCGTCGACGGCAAGGCGCGGCCCAGCCTCCCGGTCAGCCTGCTCGTCGAGTCCGGCTCCGCCGTCGTCAGCATGCCGGGCTTCAGCGCCCAGTGCGTCCCGCCGCCGGAGTGGCTCGCGGCCGTCGAGGAACGCGGCTTCTGCTACTTCGTGTTCACCACCCGCCCCTGGCCCGAGGCCGAGCCGGGCAAGCCCGTCGACCCCGAGGCGCTGGCCGCCTTCGCGGGTGCCGAGGAGACCCTCAACGAGGCCGCGCACATCGTGCTGGCGCCCCGCACCCTGCGCGGCTGATGGAGCGGACCGCGGACCGCGGCCGTGACGAGCGTGCGGAACGGACCGCGGGCGGCAGCAGAGCCTTCGCCGCGCTGCTGGTGATCACGGGGGCCGCCGGACTGCTGGCCTCCTGGGTGATCACCCTCGACAAGTTCAAGCTGCTCGAGGACCCGGACTTCACCCCGGGGTGCAGTCTGAACCCGGTGGTGTCCTGCGGCAGTGTCATAAGGAGCGACCAGGCCTCGGCCTTCGGGTTCCCCAACCCGATGCTGGGCCTGGCCGCCTACGCCGTCGTGATCTGCGTCGGCATGAGCCTGCTGGCCGGAGCCCGCTTCCCCCGCTGGTACTGGCTGACCTTCGACGCCGGCTGCCTGTTCGGCGTCGGGTTCGTGTCCTGGCTCCAGTTCCAGTCGCTGTACCGGATCAACGCGCTGTGCCTGTGGTGCTGTCTGGCCTGGGTCGCCACCGTCGTCCTGTTCTGGTACGTCACGTCGTTCGCCGTACGGCACCGATTCCTGCCCGCTCCGGGCGGGTTGAGGAGCTTCCTCGACGAATTCACCTGGGTGCCACCGGTGTTGCACCTCGGCATCGTCGGCATGCTGGTCCTGACCCGTTGGTGGGACTTCTGGACGAGCTGACTGGCGTATGTCCGACTACTGCGGCAGTCGGGGGAATCTTGTACTGGTCCCCGGCCCGGAATCGTTACGGAGTAAGGACGTTGAGCTTCCCGACTTCCGACTCCGGCTGACGACTCCGGATCCCGATTCCCGAAAGGCACCGTACCTGAGATGAAGTCGACCACCCGAGGAACCATTGCCGCCGTCATCACGGGCGTAGCGGCCGCGGTGGGCGCCGCGACCCCCGCCGCCGCGGTGGACACGGTTCCGGTCCCCGTGCCGCTGGAGGGCGTCGAGAACTCCCTCGGCATGCAGCTGCCGAAGCTGGGCGCGGAGCTTCCGCTGCTGACGCCGGGCGCGCCCGAGGGCCCGCAGTACGTCGAGGGCCGGCTCATCCCGGAGCGGGTGCTGCCGCAGGTGCCGATCGGCGGCGCGCTGCCCGGCGCGGGTCTGCGCACCCCGCTGCCGCACCTCCTCGGCGACGACTTCGACCACGTCGGTGTCGAGGCCCCCGCCTCCGACCTGCGCACCCTCGCGCCGGGCCTGACCGTGGACGCCCCGCTCACCGCCCCCAACCCGGACAACTTCGGCCTCCCGGACACCAAGCTCCCCCAGGTGGGCCTCCTCGCCCCCGTCCTCCAGACGGTCCCGGGCGCGGACCTGGTGACGGGACCGGGCCTGTAGGGCCGAGCCGTGCGAGGGGCCCGGGCGCGCCGCTGCCCGGGCCCTCCGCTTTCTCACCGCCCGCTCGCACTGACCCTGGCAGCTCCCCTTTTCGCCTCCCCTTTTCACCTCCCCGGCCCTTCGACGGTGACCGGGAGGGGGTTCGGGCGGTTACCGGTACGGACAACCCGAACCGGAGGAGCAGCGATGGTCGTGAGTGTCGAAGTGGCGGCGGTGGGGACGGCGCGGAGTCGCGGCAGCCGACGCCCGCGCGGTGGATCCGCCCGGGTGAGCCGGCGGGACGTGCTGCTAGGGCTCTTCGGACCGGTGGCCGTGGCCGCCGCGTTCGTCCCGGTCGCCGCCGCCACGCGGTCGCTGCGCGCGGCCGAACCGCCCGCGGACATCGTCTTCGACGAGACCTACCGCGGCCGCCGCATCCGGGGCATCAGAACCTCCGCCACCAGCGCGGGCCGCGTCTTCGACGACGCCCAGTGGCACGTCACCGTCGACGGCCGGCCCCTGCACCTGATGCGCCGCGCCGACGGCACCTGGCTGAGCATGGTCGACCACTACCGGTCGTACGGGACACCGCTCGAAGCCACCCGCGCCGCCGTCGACGAACTCGGGCCCGGGCGGCACCTGCGTGAAGGAACAGAGCCACACATGGGGGGAGACCATGGCGTACACGCGTAAGGACGTCAGCACACTGACCGCCGGCGAGAGGCGGCGGTTCGTGAAGGCGATGCTGGAGGTGAAACGGCGGGGCGAGTACGACGAGTTCGTGCGCACCCACATCGAGTACTACAACTCCGACGGGGAGGACGGCCTTCGTACGGCCCACATGGCGCCCTCCTTCCTGCCCTGGCACCGGCGCTTCCTGCTGGACCTGGAGCGGGCACTGCGACGCGTCGACTCGTCGGTGACGGTGCCGTACTGGGACTGGACGCGCGACCGTACGGCGACCTCGGCGCCGTGGACCAAGGACCTGCTCGGCGGCAACGGCAGGCGCTCGGACCGGCAGGTGATGACCGGGCCGTTCGCCTGGGCGACCGGCAACTGGACCCTCAAGGAGGGCGTCACCGACGCGGAGTTCCTCACCCGGGACCTCGGCCGCGCCGCCAACCCGATCGCGCTGCCGACGAAGAGCGAGCTGGAGGGGGCGCTCGCCGACCCGGTCTACGACGTCTCGCCCTGGGACTCCACGGTGACCAGCGGCTTCCGCAACAAGCTGGAGGGCTGGGGGAGCGGGCGGGGCAGCGTCGCCTGGCGCAACCACAACCGGGTGCACCGCTGGGTCGGCGGGGCGATGGTCGGCGGCGCGTCCGTCAACGACCCCGTCTTCTGGCTGCACCACGCCTTCATCGACCTGTGCTGGTACCGCTGGCAGCGGCGGCACGCGGGCGCCCGCTACCAGCCGGCCAGGCCACCGGGTCCGGCGAGCGACCAGTGGCGGCGGGTCGTGGCCCGCGGCGAGAAGCTGCCGCCGTGGGGCGTGACGCCGGAACAGCTGGAGGACGTCAGCGGGATCTACCGGTACGCGTGAGATCCGTGGGCCGTTGAGAGATCGGCGGGCAGGGCAAGACCGTTGAAAGATCGGCGGGCATGGCAAGAGCCCCGGCGCTCGAGGTGCCGGGGCTCTTGTGCGGGGTACGGACGGTCAGCCGCCGTAGCCGTAGCCGCCGTGTCCACCGGGGCCGGGGTTGCCCTTGTGGCCGCCGTCGTTGAGGCAGGTGTTGCCGAAGGCCGGGTTCAGCAGGCCGATCACGTCCACGGTGTTCCCGCACACGTTGACCGGGATGTTGACCGGGACCTGGACGACGTTGCCCGACAGGACGCCGGGCGAACCGACGGCCTCGCCGTTGGCGCCCGCGTCCGCCAGCGCCAGGCCGGCGCCGCCGATGACCACGGCGCCGGTGCCGAGGGCGACACCCGCTGCCTTCGCGATGCGAGACATCACGTACTCCTTTTGACTCGTTGGGTGCGACGGCAGGACGCGCCGTCGCACTCCCCCTTCAACGCGGCCACTCACTCCTGGTAACGGCGTTCGGGCGGTGGATCACCCTTTTTGAACAGCGGGGCCGGGTTCCGCTGCCGTGTGCGAGCCCGTGTACGAGGGAAATTCGCTCGGAGCGGAGAGGGGGCCGCGGCTAGCCTCCGGACATGGCTACCGACACCGAACCGGTCGACCAAGTGATCCGTCTCTTCGCCGAGGAAAGCCGAGTGCGGGCCTTCGCCGCGGTCGCGCTGGGCGCCGGCACCCCCGCCGCCGTCGCCCGTACGGCGGGCCTGTCGGCGCGGGAGACGGCCGTGGCGCTGCACCGGCTGGGCGAGCAGGGCGTGGTGGTCGAGGGGACCGACGGGGCCCTGGGGGTGGCGTACGACCTCTTCCGGGACCACGCGCGGGAGGCGGCGCGGCGGGAACGCACCGCGGTGGGGCCGGTGGCGGGGGAGCCGGTGCTGCGGACCTTCGTCCGGGACGGGCGGCTGGTCCGGCTGCCGGCCCAGTGGAACCGCAAGAAGCTGGTGCTGCGGCACATCGCCGAGCAGACCTTCGAGCCGGGTGTCGCCTATCCGGAGCGGGTCGTCGACGAGAAGCTGCGGGCCTGGTGCGAGGAGAGCGACGAGATCGACCATGTGACGCTCCGGCGCTACCTGGTGGATCTGCACCATCTGCGCCGGAGCGAGGGGATCTATCGAATGCCCTCCGCGGACGAGGCCTCAGGGGAGTCGTCGCACGGGTGAACCCGAGTGGTCCCTCAGAGGCGTCGTCTCACGAGTGAACCCGAGTGGCCCCTCAGGGGAGTCGTCTCACGGGCGAAAACGAGTGACCCCTCACGGGAGTCGTCTCACGGGTGAACCCGCCAGGTACGCCTCGATGTTCTCGACCGCCTGGCCGTAGTAGGTCGCGTAGTTGGCCTGCGTGACATAGCCGAGGTGCGGGGTGGCGAGCAGGCGGGGGGCCGTGCGCAGGGGGTGGTCGGCGGGGAGGGGCTCGGTGTCGAAGACGTCGACGGCCGCCCCGGCGATCCGGCCCTCGTGCAGTGCGGCGAGGAGGGCGTCCTGGTCGACGATCGCCGCGCGCGAGGTGTTGATCAGATGGGCGGTGGGCTTGAGGAGGGCGAGTTCGGCGGGGCCGAGCAGACCCCGGGTGCGGTCGCCGAGCGCCAGGTGGACGGAGACGAAGTCGCCGGTGGCGAGGAGGTCCTGCAGGGACGGGGCGAGTTCCACGCCCACCTCGTCCGCGCGCTCCTGGGTGAGGTTCTGGCTCCAGGCGCTGACCCGCATGCCGAACGCGAGGCCGATCCGGGCGACGCGGCTGCCGATCTTGCCGAGGCCGAGCAGGGCGAGCCGGCGGCCGTGCAGGTCGGCGCCGACGGTGGACTGCCAGGGGCCCTGCGCCCGCAGGGCGTTGCTCTCCTGGACGATCCCGCGGGCGAGGCCGAGGAGCAGCGCCCAGGTCAGCTCGACCGGCGGGGTCGACGAGCTGGCCGTGCCGCAGACGGTGACGCCGCGCGCCTCGGCGGCGTCGTAGTCGATGACGGAGTTGCGCATGCCGGAGGCGACGAGCAGCTTCAGCCGGGGCAGGCGGGCGATCAGGGAGGCGGGGAAGGGGACGCGCTCGCGCAAGGTGACCACGATGTCGGCGTCGGCGAGGGCGGCGGCCAGCGCGTCCTCGTCGGCGAAGTGGCTGTCGTAGGAGACGACTTCGACCCGGTCCGCGACCGGCGACCAGTCGGCGAGAGTGGTCGCCACCTGCTGGAAGTCGTCGAGCACGGCACAGCGCAGACGCATGTCGGTCGTCCCCCCTCGTGATCTCCGGTCAGGATGATCGACTCTACGCCGCGGCACTGACAGCGGCACGAGGCCCTGTCAGGAGTGCTTGGCGCTGTCAGTAGGGCTGGGCGCTGTCAGTAGTAGTCGCGCATGATCTCGGTCGCCCAGGCGGGCTGGTGCGTGGGGCCCTGGGGGCCGAACTCGGCCATGTAGGGCTTGATGTCGAGGACCGGGGTGCCGTCGACGGCGTCCAGGCCCTGGACGTGGAGGTCGAGTCCGTCGGTGCGCAGCAGCCGGCAGCGGGAGACGCCGATGCGGTTGGGGCGGTTCTTGCCGCGCTGGGCGAAGATGCCGACCAGGGGCCAGTCGGCGTTGCCGCGAGGGTGCCGGGCACCGGCCTCGACCTTCTCCACCGGTACCCGGTCGAAGTGGTAGACGACCTCCAGGTGGGAGAAGGCGTCCAGCCCGGCGAGCGCCTCGGGCCCGAACCGGTCGGAGTCCAGCCGTATGACGGCGGTCTCCTTGCCCCAGTCGTCGTCCAGCACCTCGCCCCGTCCGCCGACGACCCGTCCCACGGGAACCGAGACGACCTCTTCCGGACTTTTCTCCTCGGGCACGCGGGAGCCCCTTCCGTCACTGACCCTTGAGCGCGCACGGCCCAGGGCGCCTGGTCACATACCGCCGCGGGGGCCGGACATGAAAAGACCGCCTGCCCAAAGTACGTGGTCAGAAGGTGTGAGCGCCCCCGGCAGGACTCGAACCTGCGGCCAAGCGCTTAGAAGGCGCCTGCTCTATCCACTGAGCTACGGGGGCCGGGTGTGGTGGCCTCTGTCTTGGGTGCCCGGGTGTGGGCCGGTCCGTGACGTTGCCGGGGACAAGGATAGGGCTCCCACGACCTTGTCCCTGTTGCTTCGCCTCCGTGGCTCGATGTGGAGGTTCAGTGAAGCGGTCCTGATAATCGCAGGCAGGTACGAATCGTGCATCGCTTTTGCCGCCTCGCGCACCGGGTGTTGTGCACTCGTTATGCCTGGGCTGTGCCTCCGTCCCAGTCATCCCTTTCGTCCCTCGGGTCCGATCGGCGCGCAGACATGCTCATATGCTTCAGAATTCCCCTAAAATTGGGCATTCTTCACATGTGGTGACCTTGGACGTACGGCCTCAGCTGCTCGACGCACTCTCCGCCCTGCGCGACCGTGTCGCCGCCGCACGCTTCCCGCTGCCCCTGGCGGGGGCCCCACGCGCGCGTGCCAACCGCGACGAACTGCTCGCCCAGCTCGACGACTATCTGGTGCCCCGGCTGAAGGACCCCGACGCGCCACTGCTGGCCGTCGTGGGCGGTTCCACCGGCGCCGGCAAGTCGACCCTCGTCAACTCCCTTGTGGGCCGCCGGGTGAGCGAGGCGGGCGTGCTGCGGCCCACCACGCGGACACCGGTGCTGGTCTGCCACCCGGAGGACCACCACTGGTTCAGCGGGATGCGCGTCCTGCCCGACCTCACGCGCGTGTGGGCGCCCCGCAAGGAAGCGGCGGACGACCTCCTGCTGCCCGGCGAGAACCCCGCGCGCGTGCTGCGCATCGAGACCGCCGACACCCTGCCGCCCGGCCTCGCCCTCCTCGACGCACCCGACATCGACTCCCTGGTCGCCGACAACCGCGTTCTCGCCGCCGAGCTGATCTGCGCGGCCGACGTCTGGATCATGGTCACCACGGCCGCCCGCTACGCCGACGCGGTCCCCTGGCACCTCCTGCGCACCGCCAAGGAGTACGACGCCACGCTGGTGACCGTCCTCGACCGGGTGCCGCACCAGGTCGTCTCCGAGGTCTCGCGGCAGTACGGCGCCCTGCTCACCAAGGCGGGCCTCGGCGAGGTACCCCGGTTCACGGTCCCCGAGCTGCCCGAGTCGGCCTGGGGCGGCGGACTGCTGCCGGCCACCGCGGTGGCGCCACTGCGGACCTGGCTCGTCCACCAGGTGCAGGACCCGGCGGCCCGGCAGTACACCGTGGCCCGTACGGCCCACGGCGTCCTCGCCTCCCTCAAGTCCCGGATGCCCGAGCTCGCCAGTGCCGCCGCCGCCCAGTACGCGGCCGCGCTGCGGCTCACCACCGCCGTCGAGAGCGCGTACGACACCGAGTACGCGCGCGTGCGGGGGCGGCTCCAGGCCGGGGCCGTGCTCGCCGGTGACGCCCTCAAGCGCTGGCGGGCCTTCCCCCTGGACTGCACCGCCGGCGAGCTCCTGGACGCCCTCGTCGAGAGCCTGGCCGCCCTCCTGCTGTGCTCGGTCACCGCCGCCGACGAGCGGGTCGCCGAGGCCTGGCGGCGCGAACCGGCGGCCACGGCACCGGAACTGACCGACCGTGATCCGACACCGGAGAGCGCCGAGCACCGGATCGGGATGGCCGTACGGCGGTGGCGGCGGGAGCTGGAGGAGTACGCGGAGGAGGAGGTCCGCGGCCTCGACCGGGGGGTCGCGCCCGACCCCGAGACCGTCGCCGCCCTCGTCGCCACCGCGCTGCTGGGCGGGCGCCGGGCCCGGGTCGCCGGTGAGGGGCTCGCCGAGCGGATCGGCGCCCACGGCGCGCTGCGGCTGCGGGACCGGGGCGGACGGCTGCTCGCTCAGCACCTCGACCGGGTCGTGCACACCGAACGCGAGCGCCGGCTCGCCCCGCTCGACGCACTCGAAGTGCACCCCGAACCCCAGGCCGAACTCATCGCCGCGCTGTCCGTACTGCAGAAGGAGAGGTGACCGATGACCGCCGTCACGGATCAGGACCACACGGATCAGGACCGCACGGAGCGGGCGGACCACCCGGAGCGGGCGGATCGCGCGGGGCGGCCGGATCGCGCGGGGCGGCCGGATCGCGCGGGGCACGCGGGGGGCGCCGTACCGGGACGAGCCGTGTCCGAGGACGCCGCCGCTGAGGACACCGCACACGGGCACACCGGGCGCGAGGGCGCCGTAGCGGGGAGCGAGGACGGGGTGGACGAGGCGCCGGGCACGGCTGAGGGCGAGAAGAACCCCGGGAGCGAGAAGGAGCACACGCGCGTGGAGGCCGGTGACGGGCGGGCGGAGGGCAGGGGGCCGCAGCGGGCCCCGGCGGTGGGCGAGGGGCGGGTCGGCCGGGCGCGGGCCCGGGCCGGGCTCGCGCGTGAGGAGGGTCCGCGCGGGCCCACGGAGGCCGCTCAGGCGCGGGCGGAGGCCGAAGGCGGCTCCCCGGGGGCCGCCGACGCCGGGGCGGCCGCAGACGGCGAGTCCGGGGACGCCTGGGACGACGGGCTCATCGCGCGGCGGGTCACCGCCGAGAGCGAGCAGGCCGCCGTAGTGGAGGCCCGCGGGCACAACGCGCCGCCCGCCGCCCCGCTGGCCTACGACGGCCCCCTGCGCTCGCGTCTGGACGCCCTGCGGGAGCTCATCGGGCTCTCACGGACCCGGCTCGACAACCGGACGCTCGCCGAGGCCGGTCAGGTCCTGGACGAGGCCGCCGCCCGGCGCAGGCTCTCCGGGCAGCACACCGTCGTCGCCATCGCGGGCGCGACCGGCAGCGGCAAGTCGCAGCTCTTCAACGCGCTCGCCGGAGTGGCCATCTCGGAGACCGGCGTGCGCCGGCCCACCACCGCGGCGCCGATCGCGTGCAGTTGGAGTGACGGCTCGGCCAGTCTCATCGAACGGCTCGGCATCCCGCCCCGGTTGCGGCGGCGCCCGCTCCAGAGCGCCGAGTCGGAGGCACAGTTGCGCGGGCTCGTCCTGGTCGACCTGCCCGACCACGACTCGGCCGCCGTCCAGCACCGCGAGCACGTGGACCGGATCCTGGCGCTCGTCGACGCCGTCATCTGGGTCGTCGACCCCGAGAAGTACGCCGACGCGATCCTGCACGAGCGCTATCTGCGGCCCATGGCGGGCCATGCGGAGGTCATGTTCGTCGTCCTCAACCAGATCGACCGGCTGCCCGGGGAAGCCGCCGAGCAGGTCCTCGACGACCTGCGGCGACTGCTCGACGAGGACGGGATCGCGCTCGGGGAGTACGGCGAACCCGGCGCCACCGTGCTCGCCCTGTCCGCGCTCACCGGGGACGGTGTCGGTGAACTGCGGGAGACGCTCGGCCAGTTCGTCACCGAACGCGGGGCTCCCGCGCGGCGGATCGCGGCCGACGTGGACGCGGCCGCGTGGCGACTGCGGCCCGTCTACGCGACCGGGCGGCGCACCGGCCTGAGCGAGGAGGCGCGCGACGACTTCGCCGCCCGTCTCGCGGACGCGGTCGGCGCCACGGCGGCGGGCGAGGCCGCCGAACGCGCCTGGCTGCGCAACGCCAACCGCGCGTGCGGAACGCCGTGGCTGCGGCTGTGGCGCTGGTACCAGGACCGGCGTGAACCCGCCACCGGACGGCTGCCGTTGCGCGCTCCGGCCGACGAGGAGGCGACCGCGCGGCAACGGGTCGAGCAGGCCGTACGGACGCTCGCCGACCGGGCCTCGGCGGGACTGCCCGCGCCCTGGGCGCTGGCGGTGCGCGAGGCGGCCGTACGGGGCTCCCAGGGGCTGTCCGAGGCGCTGGACGAGCTGACGGCCCGGGCCGGACTGCCGCCGGGCAGGCCGCCGCGTCCGGGCTGGTGGCCTGCGGCCGTGCTGGCGCAGGCGTCCATGACGCTGCTCCAGATCGTCGGCGGGGCCTGGCTGGTGGGGCAGATCGTCGGGGTCATGGCGCCGAACCTGGGGGTTCCGGTGCTGCTGATGGTGCTGGGCATCGTCGGCGGTCCGCTCGTCGAGTGGAGCTGCCGGATGGCGGCGCGGGGGCCCGCGCGACGCTACGGCGTGGAGGCGGAGCGACGGCTGCGGGAGGCGGCCGCCGGGTGCGGCCGGGCCCGGGTGCTGGATCCGGTGGCGGCGGAGTTGCTGCGGTACCGGGAGGTGCGGGAGCAGTACGGGAGGGTCGTCGGGGTGGGGTGACGGGGGTCGGGTGGCAGGAGTGCGGTGGGAGGGACGGGGTGACAGGGGCGGGGTGACAGGGCTCTCGCGTGGACGAGGTCCCTCGATCGGGTGGTGAGGTTTTCCACAGCCCGTGGACGGTCCACAGGGCGCAGCGGGCTCGGCCCGGCGGAGGCAGTCTGGCTTCGCGGCGATCGCGGTGAGCGGTCCCCGCACAGACGGCAACAGCCGTACGGGACGGGCCCGTACGCACGTCCGGGAGGGATGTCCGCGATGAACGAGACGATGATCTGCGCGGTGGGCAACGTGGCGACACAGCCGGTGTACCGCGAGCTGGCGACCGGCGCGTCGGTGCGGTTCCGGCTGGCGGCGACCGCGCGCTATCTGGACCGCGAGAAGAGGGAGTGGACGGACGGACACACCAACTTCTTCACGGTGTGGGCCAATCGCCAGCTCGCCACCAATGTGTCGGGGTCCATCAACGTGGGCGATCCGGTGGTCGTCCAGGGCCGGTTGAAGATCCGGTCGGAGGTCCGCGAGGGGCAGCCGTCCTGGACCTCGGCCGACATCGACGCGGTGGCGATCGGCCACGACCTCGCGCGCGGCACCTCGGCCTTCCGGCGCACCCAGCGCGCGGAGACCGCGGGGTCGGGTGCGCCCGCGCGGCCGGAGCCCTCCTGGGAGACACCACCGGCCGGGACCGAGGACGAGCGGGGGGAGGCCGTCGCCGAGAACGAGGACCAGCGGGAGGCCGTCGCGGTGACATGACATCGGGCAGATGTCGGCACTCCGGCCGAAGTACGGCTTATCGGCGAATGCGTTCCGGATGTTTCCGGTCGACTTGTCGATAAGCCTTACCGGTGAAAGGGACGGGCGATAACGATTCCGAGTCGGATCGATCTTCCGACCGCATCCCGGGAAGAGCGGCACGACCGCGTCCCTAGGATGCCGAACACAGCTCTCGGGGCTACTGATTCTGCTGGTGGGACCGCCACCCCGCTCGTCAACGGGTCCTGCCCGAAGGGGTATTCCGTGTTTTCTGCGTTCTCTGCGCTGTCCGTGCGCGGACGGGGAGCGGCTCGCCTCGCGGCCGCCACGTTCGTCTCCGGCCTGCTCGCGGCCGGTATGGCGGTGGCCGCCGCCGGCACGGCCGCCGCGGACGGGACGGCACAGGACCAGAGAGGCGCGACCGCGACCATAGGGGGCCTGAAGACCTACGGCGAAGCGGTGATCCACGACACCGACGGCGATCTCCCGGTGCCCGCCGGGCTGTTCGAGATGTCCGTCGAGGGCGGGGGCACCCTGCAGACCTACTGCGTCGACCTCTACAACCCGACGCAGAAGGACGCCAAGTACCACGAGACCGACTGGAGCGGGACCTCGCTGGGGGCCAACAAGGACGCGGGGAAGATCCGTTGGATCCTCCAGAACTCCTATCCCCAGGTGAACGACCTCGCGGCGCTCGCCGCCCGGGCAGGTGTCTCCGCGGGCCTGACCGAGCAGGACGCGGCGGCCGGGACCCAGGTGGCGATCTGGCGATACTCGGACGCCGCGAACGTGGACGCCGTCGACCCGCAGGCCGAGAAGCTCGCGGACTACCTGGAGAAGAGCGCCCGCGACCTCGCGGAGCCGGCGGCCTCGCTGACGCTGGACCCGCCCGCGGTCTCCGGCCGGCCCGGTGGGCTGATCGGTCCGGTGACCGTGCACACCAATGCTGCCGACACGACGGTCACCCCGCCGGCCGACGCGGCGACGAGCGGGGTGCGGATCGTCGACAAGGACGGCAGGCCGGTCACCTCCGCGAGTAACGGCAGCGAGCTCTGGTTCGACGTTCCCGAGGACGCGGCGGCGGGCTCGGCCGGCCTGACCGTGCAGGCCTCCACCACCGTGCCGGTCGGGCGGGCCTTCGCCTCGGAGAGCCGGAGCCAGACCCAGATCCTGGCCGGCTCCAGCGAGTCGACGGTCTCGGCGACGGCGAGCGCGAGCTGGGCGCAGCAGGGGGCCGTCCCCGCCCTGTCCGCGGCCCGCAACTGCACCAAGGGCGGCCTGGACATCACGGCCACGAACCAGGGCGACGAGGAGTTCGGGTTCGAGCTCATGGGCACGCAGTACGCCATCGCGGCCGGGGAGACCCGTACGGTGACGGTCCCGCTCCAGGAGGACCAGGCGTACGACTTCACCATCAAGGGGCCCGACGGTCTCTCGCAGCGCTTCACCGGGGTCCTCGACTGCCGTACCCGGAGCGCCGAGAAGGGCACCACGACCCAGACCCTCAGCGAGCCGAGCCCCGCCACGGTGGCGGCGCCCTCCGCCGACGTCAACCTCGCCGAGACCGGCGGCTCCGCGACGACGCCGCTGATCGCCGGTACCGCGATCGGGCTGGTCGTGATCGGGGGCACGTTCCTGGTCGTCACGGGCAGGAAGCAGAACCGGACGCACGACTGACCTCGACGCGCCGGCGCGGGCAGAATGGCCCGCATGACGAAGTCAACCGCGTCAGCGGCGCGTCACCCGTCCTCCGATTCCGTGCTGTCCCTGTGGTCGCAGGACTCGGTGCTGTCGATCGGCTCGGTGGGCTCGGTGCTGTCCATCGGTTCCGTGGGCTCGGCCCTCTCGGTCGGCTCGATCGGCAGCGCCCTGTCCGTCGGCTCGATCGGCTCGGCCCTGTCCGTGATCTCCACGGGGTCGTGGCTGAGCATGGGGTCCCTGTTCTCGGCGCAGTCGACCTGGTCGGTGCTGTCGTGGCGCGGACACCGCGGCCTGATGCAGTCCGCGGGGGTCGGCGCGGGAGCGGTCGCCGTGGGGGCCGCGGTGTGGCTGGCGGTGCGGGGGAGCGCGGACGGGTAGCGGGCTGTCCGGCGGATCTGGCCGGCTGCGGAGAGCGGTGCTGATCGGCGCCGACGGGTCGAGCGCGGGGCGACCGATGAGCGTGACGACCGGGGCGGAGCCGACGCGCTGCCGGTCGGACGGGCCGTGGGGTTCTCGGCCGGTGAGGGCTGGGCGGCGACGAGCCGGTCGTGGACGGTGGCGATCCCGTGAGGCTCGTCGGCGAGGGCAGGTCGACGGCGTGTACGGCGGCCGCGTGACCCTGGCGGGTGCGGACGGTCACCGCACAGGGTGCTGGGCGTCCTGATCTTCCGGGCCTGCGGGATCTCGTTGCCCGGCGACCACCGGTACCGGTCGGCCGTATACCGTCGCCCGCGTGAACCCCCAGGTCACAGCCCCCCGACCAAACGGGTTACCACCCAAGGGTGGACCTCAGGCAAGATGGGGTGTATCTGCCCACTGCCAGATTTCAAGCTGCCGGACGGTTTCTCTTGGCTGAGTACATCTACACCATGCGCAAGACGCGCAAGGCAATCGGCGACAAGGTCATCCTTGACGACGTCTCGCTGAACTTCCTGCCTGGCGCGAAGATCGGTGTGGTCGGCCCGAACGGCGCCGGTAAGTCCACGATCCTGAAGATCATGGCGGGGCTGGACCAGCCGTCGAACGGTGACGCGTTCCTCGCTCCCGGTTACACCGTCGGCATCCTCCTCCAGGAGCCCCCGCTCAACGAGGAGAAGACCGTCCTGGAGAACGTCCAGGAGGGTGTCGCCGAGGTCAAGGGCAAGCTCGACCGGTTCAACGAGATCGCCGAGCTGATGGCCACCGACTACAGCGACGCCCTGCTCGACGAGATGGGCAAGCTCCAGGAGGAGCTCGACCACGCCAACGCGTGGGACCTCGACGCCCAGCTGGAGCAGGCCATGGACGCCCTCGGCTGCCCGCCCGGCGACTGGCAGGTCACCAACCTCTCCGGTGGTGAGAAGCGGCGTGTGGCCCTGTGCAAGCTGCTGCTGGAGGCCCCCGACCTGCTGCTCCTCGACGAGCCCACCAACCACCTCGACGCCGAGTCGGTGAACTGGCTGGAGCAGCACCTCGCCAAGTACGACGGCACCATCGTCGCCGTCACCCACGACCGGTACTTCCTGGACAACGTGGCCGGCTGGATCTGCGAGGTCGACCGCGGCCGCCTGCACGGCTACGAGGGCAACTACTCCAAGTACCTGGAGACCAAGCAGACCCGTCTCAAGGTCGAGGGCCAGAAGGACGCCAAGCGCGCCAAGCGGCTCAAGGAAGAGCTCGAGTGGGTCCGCTCCAACGCCAAGGGACGGCAGGCCAAGTCCAAGGCCCGTCTCGCCCGGTACGAGGAGATGGCCGCCGAGGCCGACAAGATGCGGAAGCTGGACTTCGAGGAGATCCAGATCCCGCCGGGCCCGCGGCTCGGCAGCATCGTCGTCGAGGTGAACAACCTCAGCAAGGGCTTCGGCGACAAGCTCCTCATCGACGACCTCAGCTTCACCCTGCCGCGCAACGGCATCGTGGGTGTCATCGGCCCCAACGGCGCCGGCAAGACCACCCTCTTCAAGATGATCCAGGGTCTGGAGTCCCCGGACTCCGGCTCCATCAAGGTCGGCGAGACCGTCAAGATCTCGTACGTCGACCAGAGCCGCGCCAACATCGACCCGAAGAAGACCCTCTGGGCGGTCGTGTCGGACGAGCTGGACTACATCAACGTGGGCCAGGTCGAGATGCCGAGCCGCGCGTACGTGTCCGCGTTCGGCTTCAAGGGCCCGGACCAGCAGAAGCCCGCCGGCGTCCTCTCCGGCGGTGAGCGCAACCGCCTCAACCTGGCGCTCACCCTCAAGCAGGGCGGCAACCTGCTGCTCCTCGACGAGCCGACCAACGACCTCGACGTCGAGACCCTCAGCTCGCTGGAGAACGCGCTCCTGGAGTTCCCGGGCGCGGCCGTGGTCGTCTCCCACGACCGCTGGTTCCTGGACCGGGTGGCCACGCACATCCTCGCCTACGAGGGCGACTCCAAGTGGTTCTGGTTCGAGGGCAACTTCGAGTCGTACGAGAAGAACAAGATCGAGCGGCTCGGCCCGGACGCCGCGCGTCCGCACCGCGCCACCTACAAGAAGCTGACCCGGGGCTGATCTTGCGGCACATCTACCGCTGCCCGCTGCGCTGGGCGGACATGGACGCGTACGGCCACGTCAACAACGTGGTCTTCCTCCGCTACCTGGAGGAAGCCCGTATCGACTTCCTGTTCCGCCCGGAGAAGGACTTCAAGCAGGGGTCCGTGGTGGCACGCCATGAGATCGACTACAAGCGGCAGCTCGTCCACCGGCACGCGCCCGTGGACATCGAGCTGTGGGTCACCGAGATCCGCGCCGCGTCCTTCACCCTCGCCTACGAGGTGAAGGACGGCGAGGAGGTCTACGTCCGGGCCTCCACGGTGATAGTGCCGTTCGACTTCGCGGCCCAGCGCCCGCGCCGGATCACCGCGGAGGAACGGGAGTTCCTCGAGGAGTACCGGGACGACGACGAGGAGGAGGCCGTCGCCGCATGACGGTGCTCCATCTCGCCGACGAGTCGGAGGCGGCCGACCTCGCCGCCTTCCTGACCCGGCTGCTCCACTACGACCGCTCGGCCGCGGTGCGCCTCCAGGGGACCGGCACCGCGCTCGCCGTCTTCGGACGGCCGCCGTCCTTCGAGGTGCTGGCGATCCGCGCGGTGCGGCTCGCGAAGCCGTACGAGAACGGGCTCGACGTCTCCCTGGACGTGACCGTGTCCGCCGGCGAGCTCCTGGAGTCCGTCGACGAGAGCGCGGGCACGGCTCTCGTGCCGGCGGCGGTGACCGGTCCGCCCTGGGCCGGGGTGCTGCCGCCGCGCGGCGGGTGGCAGCCGGTGACCGGCCTCCCGGCGCCGGAGGAGCTGCGTGCGCTCGTCCTCGGCGGGATCGCCGAATTCCGTTCCCGTACCGAGGAGTTGGGGACCGAGGGGCGTACCAGGGCCGAACTCGACCGCATCGGGCGGGAGATCTGGTCCCGGACCGTGGCGGACACCCGGCTTCCCGTGCGGGCCGTGCACGCGGCCCAGTCGCTCGGGTTCCTGCGGCCCGGCGGTGAGTCGGCGCTGTTCTCCTCCGGAGCGTGGCTGCGGCTGCGCACGCCGTACGGCTCGATAGCCGTACGGCAAGGGGGACTTGGGACGCTCGGCGTCAGCGTGCGCTGACCGCCGAGCCGACCGGCACGCCGGTCCTTCAGTCCCGGTCGCTGTCGTCCGGCCACACCCCGATGTGGTCCGTTTCCAGTTCCAGTGCGACCCGGTCGCGCATGCCCAGTGCCTCGATGTGCTCCTTCGGGAGCTGGAGGCGGCCCGCGCGGTCCAGCATCGCGTACTCCCGCGCCACCACGGTCTCGCGGCCCGTGGTGGCGTCGACCTGGCTGCGGCGCAGGACCTCCGTGGCCGTACGGCCGTCCCGGATCGCCACCGCCCGGCGGACCTCCGAGGCCACGGCCTGGTCGTGGGTGACGATGACGATGGTCGTGCCGAGCTGCTCGTTGGCCGTGCGGAACGCGGCGAAGATCTGTTCCGCGGTGTGGGAGTCGAGTTCGCCGGTCGGTTCGTCGGCGAGCAGGACCGCGGGGTTGTTGGCCAGCGCGACCGCGATCGCCACGCGCTGCTGCTGACCGCCGGACATCTGGTGCGGGCGGCGGTTGCGGCAGTCCGCGACCTCCAGCAACTCCAGCAGTTCCAGGGCCCGTTCGGTCTGGGCGCGGCGGGAGGGCCGGGCGCCGGAGAGCTGGATGGGCAGGGTGATGTTCTGGGCCGCGGTGAGATAGGGGAGCAGATTGCGGGAGGTCTGCTGCCACACGAAGCCGACGGTCCTGCGGCGGTAGGCCAGGCGGTCCTTCGCGGTCATGGTGAGCAGGTCGTGGCCGGCGACCCGGGCCGCGCCAGCGGTGGGGGTGTCGAGGCCGGCGAGGATGTTCATGAGGGTGGACTTGCCGCTGCCGGACGCGCCCACCAGGGCGAGGAGTTCACCCTCGCGCACGAGGAGGTCGAGGCCCTGGAGGGCCTGGACCTCCACGCCGTCCGTGGTGAAGATGCGGACGAGCCGGTCGCAGGTGATCAGGGCGTCGTGGCCGTAGCCGGGGCGGTTGCGAGCGGCGGTCGCCCGCTGGGCCAGATCCGTGAGGGTGGGGTTCGTGGTCATGGGCCTTCTCCTGGACTGCGGTCCGGCATCAGGGCTGTTCAAGGGGCTGTCGCGGCGGTTCAGCGGGCGTCACCCGCTCTCAGTTCCGTCACCGACCCCCGTCGTCCCGACCACCAGGCCTGTCCGACCCCCACCCCGACGGCCAGCAGCAGCACGGCCGCCGCAGGCAGCGCCAGGGACAGCAGGTCCATGCGCAACTCCACGGCGCCGGAATCCGGTTCGGCCGTGGGGAGGGCGACGGCGGTCAGGTCGATCCCCGGGGACAGCAGACGGATCGTGGCCCAGCCCGTGAGGGTGCCGCCCAGGGCGGCCAGGAACGCCTGGGGGAGGGACTCCAGGATCAGCAGGCGCCGGCCCGCCGCCCGGGTGAGGCCCATCGTGCGCAGGCGGGCCAGCAGGGCGGTGCGCTCGGGGGCCGTGCGCAGCAGGGACAGGAGAAGGGCGAGGAGGGCGTAGCCCGTGCCGGCCGCCACCGCCGCCGTGTAGACGCGCTCGGCGCCGGTCTGGAGGGGGGAGTCGACGTAGGCCGCCCGCTCCTCGGACCGCAGGCGCACGGTCGCGGTGTCCGGGGAGGCCTCGCGCAGGGCCTTCCCGTCGAGGTGCTCGCCGGTCAGCAGCAGCCCGGTCGGCCGGGCCGCCTCCGGGCTCAGGGCCGCCCGGTCCACGATCAGGAAGTCCGGGCCCGAGACCGCGGCGGTGCCGTCGAGGACGTCGGTGATGCGGACGGTGAGGGTGGTGCCGTCCGGGAAGAGGACCGGGAAGGGCCGGGTGCCGTACGTCTCGGCGGTGGCCCGGGAGGCCAGGGCGGGGGTCGCCGCGCCGGAGGCCGCCAACTCGCCCTGCGGGAAGGCGCCCAGGCCGGTGTGTGCCGACAGGGCCGCGTAGTCGGCGGGGTCCACGCCGACGAGCGGCAGCGACTGCGCCCCGCCGCCCGTTTTCGCGTCGGTGACGCTCATCGCGGACAGGCCGCTCACTCCCGGCGTACGGCGCAGCCGGTCCGGGAGTCCCGACGGAAGCGGTGCGGCCGACTCCACGCGGGCGTCGGCGCCGACCGAGAGCAGGGCGGCGTGGTCGCGGGCCTCGCGCACGCCCGCGAGGACCGAGCCGCCGAAGGCAGCCGTGGTCAGAGCCGTCAGCAGGGCGAGCAGCGGCAGCACGGCGGAGGCCGAGGTACGGCCCGCGCGGGCCAGGGACAGGTGCGCCACCGCGCCGCGCAGCCGGGCGGCGGGCCGGGCCAGGCCGCGCAGCGGCAGCGGGTACACGCGGACCAGGACCAGCGCCGCGATCACCCCCAGCAGCACCGGTGCCAGGGAGACGAGATCGCCCGCCGAGCCCGAGGTGCCGCGCCGGCGCAGCGACTCCACCGCCCCCGCGGCCAGCACCAGCAGCGTCAGCTCGGCGACCGTACGGCGCCGGGACGGCCGTACGGACGCGACGTCCTCGCGGCCGGTGTGCACACGGACCACGCGGTGGGCGGTGGCCGCGCGCAGGGGAAGGGCCGCACAGGCGACGGCGGTGACCGCTGCGGCGGCCCAGGCGGCGGCGCCGGCCCGGTCCGCGGGGACCGCGAGCAGCGCGACGCCGAGGCCGACCGCGCCCGCCGGGACGGCGACGGCGGCGGTCTCGGCGAGGAGCCGCGCCGTGAGACCGCGCAGGGAGACGCCCCGGGCGCGCAGCAGGGCGAGTTCGGCCCGGCGGCGTTCGGCGGTCAGGCCGCCCGCCATCAGCAGGACGACGGCGGCGACCGTGCCGGTGCCGAACGCGGCAACGGCGACGAGCGGGGCGATGCTGTCGCGGATCCGGTCGTAGGCGATGAGGACGTCGTCGAAATCGGTGGTGACCTCGGTGCTGCCGTTGAGCTCCGAGAGTTCGGTGGACGGGCCGTCGATCCGCCGGCGGACCTCCCGCAGCGCGGGACCGGCCTCCAGGGAGGAGATCGCGTGTCGCAGCGCCGGGATGTCCCGGGCCCGCAGGGCCCGTACGTCGGGGGCCAACTGCCAGTAGCGTTCGGGCCTTCCGTCACGGGCGAGCAGGGCGGGCCCGGCGTCCGGGGCGAGCAGCAGGGCGCCGACCCAGTACATGTCGGTGGACGGCAGGGGTTCGCGGATCACGGCGGGAGTGCGCAGGAGGGTCTTGGTCGACCAGTAGGCGCCCTGCGGGTCGCGCGGGGTGACGATGCCCGTGACCCGGACGGTGTAGACGCCGGTGTGCAGCACCGAACCGACCTTGATGTGCAGGGCCTTGGCCGTCTCCGTGCTGACCGCGGCCTCCAACCGGTCGGTCGTCGAGGTGACTTGGCCGTCGGCGCGCGGCAACCGGCCCTGGGCTACGGAGGAGTGGGCGGCGAGGCCCGACTGCGCGACCAGTGTCATCTGCGGGGGGTCTCCGGTCGGCCGCGGCAGCCACGGGTCCAGCACCGGGACGTCCTGCGAGCTGCGCACCCCGTACGCCGACTGGCCCCGGTCGATGACGAGCGGGCCCGGGATCCGGGCGCGGACCTCGCTGTCCTGCGCGGCCAGCGCGTCCGGGCGCAGTGCGTTCTCGCGCAGGGCGGACGAGTCCATCGGGGAGGGCGGCGGGGCGTACACCTCGATGACGGTCCGGTCGGGGCGGGCCTGCTCGGCGGCCCGGCGCAGCCCGGAGTCCTCGTACCGGTCGACCGCGCGCGGGAACGCGGCCGCGAGGCACGCCGTCAGCGCGACCAGCAGCGCGAGCGCACAGGCGGCACCGGTCGCGGCCCGCAGTCGGGTACGGACCCAGGGGACGTGGACCCGGAAGGCCTCGGGCCCGTCAGTCCCGTCAAGCCCGGTGGGCGTGGTGTCGGTCGCGGGGGGCGCTGTGACGTCGCTCCTCCTGAACCACCTCATCTCACTCACTCCCCTCGCGCAGCGCCCGCGCAGGATCCGTTCGGCGTAGGGACAGTGCCGCCGTCACCAGGAGCGGGGCGAGGGCCACCGCCGCCACGAGTACGGCCGCCCGCCCGAGGGGCAGCTGGACCAGGACCGTGGGGACCGGCCGGGTGGCCTGGTCCGTGAGCACGATCAGCGGGATCACCGCCCGGGTCAGCACCGCGCCCAGCAGGGCGCCCGCCAGCAGCGCCAGCAGCACCAGGACGCTCTGCTCCAGGGCGACCGCCCGGGCCAGCCGCCGGCGCGGGGACCCGAGGGCGCGCAGGACGGCGAACTCCGCGCCCCGCTCCCGCAGCGACCCGGCCGCGCTCACCGCGAACCCGACCGCGGCCAGCGCCGCCGCCACTCCCGCAGCCACTGTGAACGCGGCCTCGGGGCCCGCGCCGAACGGGTCGTCGCGCAGCTGCCCGGCGATCTCGTCCCGCACCACGACCTGCGTGGGGTCGATGTCGGGCTGCTCCCGCAGGGTCGCTGCGACCCGGTCCGCGGCGCCCGGCCGGGTCGACAGCCACCACTCGGTCGGCTCGACGCTCTCGCCGTACCGTGCCTGCAACTCCCGGTTAACGGACCGCAGATCGAGCAGCAGGGCGCCGCCGTTCTCCGTGGCGGTCGGCAGCTCCGCCACGGAACGCACGATGTGCACCGACACGGTCTCACCGGCCAGCGGCACGTCCAGCCGCCCCCCGACGAAGGCGGCCGCCGAGTCCAGGAACCGCTGGGTGGCCACGGCCGTGACCTCGACGGGCTGGGGCTGCGGGGCCTTCAGCCGGACCGTGAGCACCCCCACGCTCCAGCTGTCGTCGGACGGGATGAATCCGGTGCCGTAGGCCGCCACCAGCCGCCCGGACCCCGAACTCATCTTGGGCGGGGCGGGTTTGTTCTTGTCGTTCGGCAGCAAGGACACCCCCTCGCTCTGCGAGGTGGCCTTCCAGTCGGTGGGCAACGGCAGCGGGCTGACCTTCCCGTCGGTGCCCGTGGCGCTCAACTCGCTCAACGTCAGGCGGTGTTGCTCGGCACTGCCGTGCGGTACGGGCACGGCCAGCTCCAGGTCGGTGAGGGTCAGCGGGTTCCCGGGCAGGAAGGCGTCCAGCGCGTGGGGCCGTCCGTCGCCGGGGATCTGGCCGATCAGGAGCCGGTAGGGAGTGCCGTAGCGGTCCTCCAGGGTGACGGCGACCTGGACGGCGGTGCTCGGGTCGGAACCGCTGAGGGCCATCGTCAGCCGCAGCCGGGTCGTGCCCGCGGGCACCTGCACGCCCGTCGTCGCGCCGCTCGGGCCGAGCCCCTGGAGGAAGGGCCCGGAGTGCAGGTCGGGACGGATCAGCATCGAGGCGCGCGAGGTGTCCAGTGCCAGCACCGTCGCCACCCGGCTGCCGGACAGCGGGAGTTCGGACCGGGCGGCGGGTGCGATCCGCCGTACGCCCGGGACGGCCGCGTACTCGTCGGTGCGGCCGAGCCCCGCGTTGCTGGAGGCCAGCACCCGCACCGGCGCCCCGGCACGGAAGTCGGCCTGGTCGGACTGCGAACGGTTCCAGGACGCGCCCTGTCCGATCGCCAGCATGCCCAGCGCCACCGCGAGCACCAGCAGCAGTACCGGGCCCGCGCCGCGCATCGGACGGCGGGCGATCTGCCAGCCCGCCAGGGCCGCGCTCAGTCCGCGCCCGCGCGTCGCCCGGCGTTCGGCGAGCCGGGCCAGCAACGGCAGCAGCCGCAGCGTCAGCACGGTGCCGGCGAGCAGCGCCAGCGCGGGCGCCGCCACCAGCAGCGGGTCCACGCCGAGCACACCGGAACTGTCGTCGGTCACGGCGCCGGAGGTCTGCCGGCTGAGCTGGAAGTACGCCACCCCGGCCACGACCAGCAGCCCGAGGTCGGCCCCCGCGCGCACCGGCCCCGGCAGTGTCCGGGCACGGCTGCGCGCGAACGACGAGGTCAGCGCGGGCAGGGTGACCGCCAGGGCGCACCCGAGCGCGACGCCGGCCGTCACCAGCCACACCGCCGGCTGTCCGTCCCGCGGCACGTCGAGGCGCAGCCCGATCCGGGCCAACGGGCCCCGCCCGGCCAGCAGGTGGGTCAGTGGGCCCGCCAGCAGCGGGGCGCAGACCAGTGCGGGCAGGGCGAGCAGCAGCGCTTCCAGGGCGGCGAGGCCCGCGATCCGGCCGCGGGAGCCGCCTCGCGCCAGCAACAGCCTGCTCTCACCGGTGCGTTCACTGCTCAGCAGCCCGGCCACCAGCAGCAGGGCACAGCCCGCCAGCAGCACCAGCTGGAGGGCGACGATCAGCAGGGTGGAGCGGGACAGCAGCAGGGAGCGGTCGGTGCGGTCGAGGACCTCGGGCAGGGCCGTCGACGCGGTCGTGGCGCCGCCGAGCGACGGCTCCTTGCGCAGGGCCGCGTTCCCGGCGAGGGCCGTCCGGCGCAGGGCGTCGGTGCGCGCGGTGGTCACCGTCGCGAAGTCGGCCGACGCCAGCCAGCCCGACGTGCCGACGCTCACTGTGCCGTCGGTCAGCGCGCCGGAATCGGCGAGCAGGGGGCCGTACGTCGTGAAATCGAGCTTGTTGACGCCCCGCCCGTGCAGGTCGTCGAGGAGCCAGTACGGGTCGTCGACGCGCACGGGCCGGTACAGACCGGTCACCGTCACCCGTACCGGGGGGCCGCCCAGCCGGTCGGTGAGGGTGAAGCGGGCACCGGGGCGCAGGTCGAGGGCGAGCGCGGCGGCCCGCGGGAGCGCCACCTCCACCTGCCCGTCGGCCTTCCGCGGCAGCCGCCCCTCCACCAGCCGCACCCGGCTGCGGTCCAGCGCGGCGAAGTGGGTCAGATCGGGGTCCCCGGACCGCTCGGCCTCCGGCTGCAACGAACGGGGCAGCGCGTACGGGCCGGACCTGAGCAGGGTCCGCACGGTCACCGGCAGCCCGTCGAAGGTCTGCCGCGCCACCTGCCGTACGACGGTGTCGGCGGCCTTGCGACGGTCCTCGGGCACACCCGCCTTGACGACCAGTGCGGTGTCGGCGGCGTTCCGCGGGTCTCCCAGGGCGTGCCGCAGGGCCGCGTCGCCGATCGCGCCCGAGTAGGCGGTCAGGGTCGCCAGGACCGCGGTGGTGAGCAGGACCGTGAGCAGTGCGGCCGCCAGCAGCAGCCGGTGCGCCCGCGCACGCAGGAACACCAGACGTGCGATTCCCCCGAACCCCGTCACGCGGCCCCCCGCCCGTGTTGTGACCTCCGGGCGAGGATGTCAGAGGGGAAGGTCACGGGTAAGCGCTTGTAGCCCGGACTTGACCTGATTGTGATCGGAATCCGACGCCCGGCGACCGGAATCCGGCAATCAGTGAACGACGGTCACGCAGAGGTGATCGCTCGGAGGTGAGCAGTCGGAGGTGAGCAGTCCGCGGTGATCAGTAAGTGGTGGTCAGTCTGCGGTGTTCACCATCGAAGCGGCCGCGTACGTCAGGTAGTCCCACAGCTGTGTCCGGTGCGCCTCGGACAGCCCGAGCTCGTCGACCGCGACCCGCATGTGCTTCAGCCAGGCGTCGTGCGCCGCGCGGTCCACGGCGAACGGCGCGTGCCGCATCCGCAGCCGCGGGTGGCCGCGGTTGTCGCTGTACGTCGTCGGACCGCCCCAGTACTGCATCAGGAACAGCACCAGCCGCTCCTCGGCCGGCCCGAGGTCCTCCTCGGGGTACATGGGCCGCAGGACCGGGTCCTCGGCGACTCCCTCGTAGAAACGGTGGACGAGGCGGCGGAAGGTCTCCTCCCCGCCGACCTGCTCGTAGAAGGTCTGCGTCTGAAGCGTGCCGCGCCGGATCTCTTTCACGTCATCCATGGTCTCAGACGGGCCGGACGAGGACTCGAGGCTTAGGACCTCCGGTGCCCAGGGTGCAGAGTGGAGGTATGAGCGCGCACGCTCTCGACCGCGATCTCGCCGAACTCGCCGCCTCCGCACGGGCGGCGCTGGTGCGGGAGATCGACGCGAGCGGGGCCTGGGCCGCCGACCCGGTGTGGCGGGAGGCCTTCGCGGCCGTGCCCCGGCACCTGTTCGTGCCTTACTACTACGTCGGCGTCGTAGGGGGCCACGAGCGGCGCTGGGGCGAGAGCCCGGATTCGCGCACCCGGGAGGAGTGGATACGCGGGGCCTACGCCGACGCACCGCTGGCCACCCGGCTGCGCGACGGCGAGCTGCTCTCCTCCAGCAGCCAGCCCTCGCTGATGGCGATGATGCTGACCGAGCTGCGGGTGCGGCCCGGCGACCGCGTCCTGGAGATCGGCGCGGGCACCGGCTACAACGCTGCCCTGCTCGCGCACCGGCTCGGCGACGACGACCTCGTGACCACCGTCGACCTGGAACCGGAGATCACCGAGGCGGCCCGACGGCACCTGGCCGCGGCCGGCCACCACCCCGTCGTCGTCACCGGCGACGGGGCGCGCGGGGTTCCCGAACGCGCCCCCTTCGACCGGATCATCGTCACCTGCACCCTGCCGTCGGTCCCGCTCGCCTGGCTCGCCCAGTGCCGGCCCGGCGCACGGATCCTGACCCCGCTCGCCACCGGGCTGATCGCCCTGACCGTCCGGGACGCCGGGCACGCCGAGGGCCGCTTCCTGCCCACGCCTGCCTACTTCGTCCCCCTGCGGGGCGCGGAACGGCACGAGACGGGCCCCGTCGAACCGGCCGGGGTGCCGCGGGCGGCGCGGGAGAGCGAGCTGTACCGGTTCCTGCTGGAGCTGAGCCGGGCCGGCCTCGAACCCCAGGAGGCCTACGCCCTGTGGGAACGCGAGGGCCGGCCGAGCCGGGAGCGCTACGGCGTCACGGTCGCCGGGGAGCGGGAGTGGGCCTGGCTGGACTCACCGGAGGGACCCTACGTCTGGCCCCTCCGGTGACCCGCTCGAATTCCTAGCCCCGCCTGATCGTGATCGTCGTCCACGCGCCCACGTGGACCCGGTCGCCGTCCTGCAACGGCACCGGCACGAACGGTGTGATCGGCTCCTCGGCGCCGTTGACCGTGGTGCCGTTCGTGGAGTTCTGGTCGACGACCGCCCACGAGCCGTCCGGCTGCTGCACCAGCACCGCGTGCTGGTGCGAGACGCCCGGGTCCTCCGGCGGCACCGACAGGTCCACGTCGGGGGTGTCGCCGGTGGAGTGCCGACGACGGCCGATGGTGACCTGGTTGCCGGTGAGCTGACGCTGCTGCTCGGGGGAGTACGCGGGCAGGTTCAGGCCCGCGGCCTCGGGTCCGGAGCGCTGCATCATCGCCATGAAGTACTCACGGTCCGGACCGATCGTCGCCGTCCAGGTCGCCGGGCCCTGCTGCTGGAAGGAGGGGCTGGGCGGGGCCTGGGTGGCGCCGGGCTGGGGGTAGCCGTAACCGCCGGGGCCGTTGCCGGGACCACCAGGGCCGCCTCCGGGGCCGCCCGGGGCGGTGGAGGACGGCGGGGAGATGACCCAGTCGTCACCGCCGAAGGACGGACCGCCCTGCTGCGGGCGGCCGGTCTCCTGCGGGAAGGCGGGCGGGGCGGAGGCCCCCTGCGCCTGGAAGCCCTGCGGGGCACCGCTGGTGCCACCGGGACCGGGGGGCGGCGGGACCGGGCGGGAGGGGTCGGCACCGAAGTTCGGCGGACCGCCGGGGGCGCCGGGGCCGGGGCCACCGGGGAAGCCCTGCGGGCCGCCGGGGCCCTGGGAGCCCGGGCCGGGCTGGGTGGGGGTGCCGCCGCCGAAGCCCTGGGGGGCGCCGGGGCCGCCGGGGCCGCCCGGGCCGGAGGGGGCCTGCGGGGAGCCGGGCTGGGTGGCGCCGGGCTGGGGGTAGCCGTAACCGCCGGGGCCACCTGGGCCGCCAGGACCACCGGGACCGGACGAACCGGGACCGCCGGGGCCGGAGGGAGCCTGCGGGGAACCGGGCTGCGGGTAGCCGTAACCGCCGGGGCCGCCGCCGGGAGCGCCGGGACCACCCGGACCGCCCTGCCCGCCCGGACCGGACGGGCCCGGACCGCCGGGGCGGGACGTGTCGCCCGGGAAACCGGAGGGACCGGAGCCGCCGGGGCGGGCCGGGTCGCCGGGGAAACCGGAGGGGCCAGGTGCGCCGGGGCGCCCGGAGTCACCCGGGAAGCCCTGTCGCCCACCCGGGCCGGACGAGCCGGGACCGCCGGGTGCACCAGGGCCGCCCGGGAAACCGGAGGATCCGGAGCCGCCGGGGCGGGCGGGGTCGCCGGGGAAACCGGAAGGACCGGAGCCACCGGGAGCGCCGGGGCCGCCCGGGAAACCGGAAGGACCGGATGAGCCGGGGCCCCCAGGACCACCGGGACCGCCAGACGCACCAGGTCCGCCGGGCCGGGACGGGTCGCCGGGGAAGCCCTGCGAGCCACCCGGGGCGCCGGGACCGCCAGGTCCGCCGGGACCACCCGGACCCGAGCGGCCCGACGGCTCCGAGCCGAAGGGGATCGGTTCCGCCGGGCGGTTCACCTGGGAGGGGCGGGAGCCCTGGTACTCGTAGGAGTCACCGCCGCCGAAGGACGGGCCCGGGGCCGACTGCTGCTGGAAGTGCGAGGGCGGGCCCCCGGAACCGGCCGGCGGACGCGGGGCGGCCGGGGTGTACGAGGTCGCGGTGTTCGTGAGGAAGTTCCACCGGCACTCCTCGCAGAAGGGCGCGCCCCCCTCCCGGGGCGTACGGCACTGCGGGCAGAGCTCCGGCTCGGGGTCGGGCACGGCGGACAGATGTGAACGTCCACCCGGCTGGCCACCGGGACCGCCAGGGCCACCGGGCGGCGGGAAGCCGTAGCCGCCCCCACCCTGACCGGGCGGCGGCGGAGGGGGCGGAGGCACGGCACCGGCCATGCGGTGACCGCAGACCTCGCACCAGTCGTCGGAACCCGACTGGTGTCCGTTCGGGCAGGTCGGCATGTCGGCGCTTCCCCCTCTCGGATCAGGGAACTTCTACGTCGGAAACTGTCTACTTCTTTACACGAACTGTCTTTGTCGACCGGGTCTCGAGAGTCATCTCGTCGGCCTCCTCGACCTTCGCCTTCAGTCGCACAGTACCTGTCGTGGCGTCGACCACGTCGACCACCTTCGAAAGCAGTTTCGCAGTATCCGCGTTCCCCGAGTCGTTCGCGAGCTGAACGGCCCGGCCCAGTTTGGCCGTTGCTCCATCGATATCGCCCGCTTTGCGCAGATCCAGCCCCTGCTGGATCGCCTGTGCCAGTTCGGCCTGGCCGGTGTAGTGGGCGACCTGGGGGTTGATCGACGTCGAGGCCACCATGTCGTCGGTCCACACGGCCCGTACGAGACCCGGTGTGCCCAGGTTCCCGACCGTGCCGTCGGGCTGCGGGACCACCAGCGAGACGCGGGCGGCGAGCATCTCCTGGCCTATGTTCGCGGCCGGGACCTCGACGCACACGTGGTAGTCACGGGACTCGTCCCCCCAGGAGCCGGTGGGGTAGTCCCCGGCGCGCGGACCGGCCTCGGTACGGCGGTCGGTGAGCTCCTCGACGGTGGGCGCGACCTGCTTGACGAACTTGATCGTGGTGCCGACCGGGGTCCACACCCTCAGGGCGACGTCCGCGACCTCCTTGCCCATCGCCGCCTCCATCATCTGCGTGAAGTCGGCGGCGAGCCCGGCCGGGTCGGCGACGATGTCGGCCGAGCCGAGCAGGGCGGAGGCGATCCCTGTGACTTCTTTCACTTCCCAGTCGGTGCCCACGCCCCGCGCGTCACAGGTGAACCGACCGGCGCAGGCGTCCAGGGCGGCCTTGAGGTCCTGGGGCGACTCGTGCTCGTTGCGGCCGTCGGTGAGCAGGATGCCGTGCCGGATGGCGACGTCCGCCGAGGACAGCAGCCGGTCGGCGAGACGCAGCCAGGTGCCGATGGCCGTACCGCCGCCCGCGCTGAGCTTGCGCAGGGCCTGCTTGGCCTGGCCGCGGGTGGTGGCGTCGGCGACCGCGAGCCGGCCGCCGCCCGGATACACCTCCCTGGCCACGTGGGTGCCGTCGATCACCGTGAAGTGCACCCCGTCGCGCAGGGTGTCGATCGCGGCAGCCGTAGCGTCACGGGCGTTGCGCATCTTCGTCGGCGGGTAGTCCATCGAGCCCGAGCAGTCGACCATCAGCGCCACCGCGGCGGACGGGCCCTGGCCCGCCGACCACAGATGGGGCGCGGTGGTCACGCTTCCGATGGTGCCGCCGCCGGTCGCGGTCACCGTGACGATCGCGTTGACCTCGCGGCCGCCCTCGGGCAGGAACTCGTTCTGGTAGACGTCCAGCGAGAACTGCGGCACGTTCGACTTCGAGAAATTGGCCATGCCTACTCAAATCCCCCTCGCGCACCCCGCGTCGGAGTGCTGACTGATGGCGGACCGGTCCCCTCCGGCCCGCGAGGCATCCCCGTGCGTGCTTTCGGCCTCAGGCCGATCCTGCCCCCTGCGAGGGGGTCGGGAACGGCACGACGGCCACTGTTACGTTGTCGTGGCCCCCGCCGTCCAGGGCGTGGCCGACCAGGACCCGGGCGCTGTGCAGCGGGCGCGCGGCGGCGTCGGCCGGTACGGCCTCCGCCATCTCCTCCGCCGCCTCCGCGTAGTTCCACAGACCGTCGGTGCACACCACCACCACACCAGGCCGGTCCGGCTTGAAGGAAGCGGTGTGCGGGTCGAGTTCGTAGGCGTCCGCGCCCAGCCACCCGGTGATCGCGTGGGCGCGCTCGTCGGCGTACGCCTCGGCCTCGTTCATCAGTCCCGCGGCGACCATCTGCGCGGCCCAGGAGTCGTCCTCGGTGAGCCGGGCCGGGGGTGAACTGCGGTCCGTGGGCACCCAGTAGACCCGGCTGTCGCCGACCCAGCCGACGACCAGCAGGCTCGGGGTGACGACCGAGGCGACGATGGTGCACGCGGGGGCGTTCTGGTGCGGCTGGTGCTCGCGGGCCGTGGCGGGCTCGCCGGCCAGGGAGTTGACCGCGTGGGAGGCCGCGACGATCGCCTCGTGCAGGGCCTGCTGCGGGTGGGTGCCCTGGGGCAGGGCCGCCTGAAGGGCCTCGGCGGCGGCCCGGGAGGCGGCCAGGGAGGCGTCGTCGGGGCGGGTCGCCGAGGACACGCCGTCGCAGACGACCGCGAAGGTCGCGGGCGCTCCGTCGGGCAGCACCGCGGTGCCGAGGCTGAACGCGTCCTCGTTGCGGTGGTGGCGCAGGCCGCGGTCGCTCACGGCGGCGATCGGCCCGGTCTCCTGCTCCATGTGGTCGCGCTCACGGGGCTGGGCGTGCCCGCAGTTCTCGCAGTAGCCGTCGTCGTCGACGCGGCCGGCCCGGCACGCCACGCACACCTTGGTTCCTTCGGCAGGGGTGGCCGGTCCCGCGGCCACCCGCGGGTCCGGCGCCTGGAGGGGGTACTCGTCCGGCTCCGGCGCGCGGTCGAAGCGCACCCCGGTGACGGGGGAGACGGGCGATCCCACGACCGGACCCGACTGCGGGGGCGGCGCGGGCGGTCGGTGGTCGGCCGGGCCGGGGCCGTGCGGGCCGGCCGGCCGGTGGACCTCCGCCGCGGGGTGCGCGTCCGCGGTCCAGGCGGCGCCCGGCGGGACGCCGTTCATGGCGAGCGTCGGGCTGTCGTCCGGCCGTGCCGGCACGGCGGACAGGTCGTATCCGCACGCACCGCAGAAACGGTCACCCGACTCGAGGGGCTCCTCACAGCTCGGGCAGGCGGACAGCTGGGGCATCTGCGACATCAACTACACCCACGTCCGGGGGCGGTAACGGTTTGCTCGTTCCACCAGGTCGATCCTCTCCTCGCCGCCCCGCGCCAACCGGGCCAGCGTGCGGTACGAACGCTCCAGGCCGAAGCGCAGTCCTCGCTCGTCCAGTCCGCTGCCGAGCAGCGACCGTCCCCCGGCGGCGGGGGACCCGGGATCCTGGCCACCGGAGAGTATCCAGTCCAGGGCCGAGCCCAGCACCTCCGCGGACAACTGCTCGCGCCGCGCCGGATCCAGTCCGTACGCGTCCAGCGCCTCGACCTGCCCGGCGGCGGCGGTCAGGTCGTCCAGGAAGGGTACGTCCCCCGCGGTCGCGGTGCGGCCTCGCAGCCGTGCGCGGACGGCGGCGACCCGGGCGGCGGTGTAGTGGATGGAGGACTCGGGGACCGACTCCAGCGTCCGTACGGCGCTGCGGCGGTCCCCGGTCGCGAGCTGGACGCGGGCCAGGCCGAACGCGGCGCTCACATAGCTGGGGTCGGTCGACCAGACCAGCCGGTAGTACTCGGCCGCGTTGTCGAGCTGGCCCAGCACCTCCGCGCACAGGCCGAGGGCGAGCTTGGGCGCGGGCTCGCCCGGGAAGGCGTCGTAGATCGCGTCGAAGGCCAGGGCCGCGGCCTCGTGGTCGCCGGTCACCAGGGCCGCGACGCCCCGGTACCAGACCACCCGCCAGTCGTCGGGCCGCTCGTCCTCCAGGTGCCGCAACGACTCGTCGGCGGTGTGCGCGTCGCCGTTCTCCAGCCAGGCCCGCACCTGCCGCAGCCGGGTCTCCGCGGACGGGGCCGGCGCGGCCGAGAGGGCGCCGAGGAGTTCGGCGGGCGCGGTCGTCATGAGCCCGGCGAGGAAACCGGCGTTGGGGTCGGTGGGGTCGACGTGGGGGACGGGCAGGGCCAGCGCGGCGGCGGGGGCGTCGACCGGCTTGACGAGCGCCTTGGGGGGCGGGCCGCCGGGACGCTCGGTGGCGGGGATGCCTGCGGTGCTTGCGGTGCCCCCGTTGCTCATGGAGCTTGCGGTGCTTGCGTTGCCCCCGTTGCTCGCGGTGTTCGTGGGAAGGGCAGGCCGTCCGGCGGCTGTTCTGCGACCCCAGCGGCTCTCCGGGGCCACCCGCGCCCCGAGCCGGGACACGTCCCCCTCCAGCCGCGGGCACAACTCCGTGTCCGTCACCCGCACTTCGGGACCGAAGAGGGTGGACAGGGAGGGCCTGGCCCGGCCGGTCTGGAGCGAGACGACCTCGCGCAGCACGCCCGTCAGCTGCTCCGCCATCTCCTGGGCCGAGGCGAAACGGCGGGCCGGGTCCGGGTCGGTGGCGCGGACCAGCAGCCGGTAGAAGGACTCGTACTGGCGGAAGACCTCGATGTGGTCCGGGTCGGGCAGCGAGTCGACGAAGACGTTGGTGTAGCCCTGGAAGTCGAAGGTCAGCACCGCGAGGGTGCGGCCGACGGTGTAGAGGTCGGAGGCGATGGACGGGCCGACCTCCGCCACCTCGGGGGCCTGGTAGCCGACCGTGCCGTAGATGGCCGACTCGTCGTCGTCCATCCGGCGCACCGCGCCCATGTCGATGAGCTTGAGCTGGTCCTCGGTCTGGATGGCGTTGTCGACCTTGAAGTCGCAGTACAGGAGGTTGCGGCTGTGCAGGTGGCCGAGCGCCTCCAGGGCCTCGATGCCGTACGCGCAGGCCTGCTCCACCGGCAGCGGGTCCCGCTTGCCGTCGGCCGAGCGGCGGCCGTTGGCGATCTCCTTGAGTGACTTGCCGCCGACGTACTCCATGACGATGTAGCCGTCGAGGGAGCCGGTGCGCTGGTCGAGGTGTTCGACGAAGTTGTAGATCCGCACGATGTTGGCGTGCTCGATCTCCGCGAGGAAGCGCCGCTCGGAGATCGCCGCCGCCATCGCGTCCTGGTCGCCGGTGTCCAGCAGGCCCTTGAGGACCACCCAGCGGTCGGACACCGCGCGGTCCACGGCGAGGTAGACCCAGCCGAGGCCGCCGTGCGCCAGGCAGCCCGCCACCTCGTACTGACCGTGCACGATGTCGCCGGACCGCAGCTTCGGCACGAAGGAGTACGGGTGGCCGCACTTGGTGCAGAAGCCCTCCGTGCGACCGGACCGCTCCCCGCGCGAACGGCCCACCGGTGCCCCGCAGTCGGAGCGCGAGCAGAACCGCTTGCGCTCGGGCACCTCCGGGTTCTCCAGGACCATCACACGGGGGTCGGGCCGCGGCACTCCGGGCACCTCGACCAGGCCCGCGCCGAGCCGGCCGCGCCCGGTCGAACCCGCCGACGAGCCGGAGCTGCGCACCGACACGGAACGGCCAGTGGACTTCCCCGACACCGAGCGCGACAGCCGTCCCGACACCGAGCGCCGGGACTTCGACGAGTGGGACGACGTACGCGAGGAACCGCGGCCGGTGGGGCGGGAACCGCCGCTGCTCCGGGAGTCCCTGCCCTCGCCCGTGCTGCCACTGGGCACCGAGCCGGCGCGGCCGCTCCCCGAGACCACCGGCGCGAGGCCGCAGGTGTCGCAGTACAGCTCCCCGCCGCCCATGTCCTCGTAGGTGCCGTCGCAGCCGGGCCGCTGGCAGGGCTGCTGTTCCTGACTCATGACGTCGACTCCCCCCTGCGGTCCTCGGGACCGCTCTGCTGCGGCACCCGCGGCGGGCTCAGCAGTTCCGCGGCCGCCTGCTGGTACCGCAGCACGGCCTGTTCGGCGACCCGCAGGTCGCAGGGCGCGCTCCACAGCATCCGCCGGGCCGCGTCGTAGCGCTCGATCAGGAACGGGTCCTCGGCCAGGCCGTGCCGGGCGACCTTCGCCTTGTAGGCGTCGAGCCGGCCGCGCAGCTCCGCACGGACCGCGAGCGGCGCGGTGACGGCCGTCAACGACTCGCGGGCGCGCAGCAGTTCGTCCTCCGCCTTCTGCTCCAGGGACTCCAGGAGCGGGGACAGGCGGTGCCACTGGGCGTGTCTGCGGTACTCGGCGGCGGTCGCCAACTGCTCCTGGAGCGCGGTCGGCGGTCCGCTGACCACCGGCACCTCGGTGGCGGCGATCTTGGCGAGGACCTCCCCGCGCGCGGTACGCGCCTCGGCGAGCGTGCGGTCCGCGCGGGAGAGCACGTCCCGCAGCTTGACCAGCCGGGCCTCCGCGTCCTGCCGGACGGTGAGCACGGCGTCGATCTCCCGGCGCACCTCCTCCAGAGCGCGCGCCTCACGGTCGTACGCCGTGGTGTCCGGCCGGCCGCCGCCGGGCGCCGAACTGCCCTGGGCCCGCTGCCAGAAGGCGAGCGGGTCGGAGATCACCTGCTCGCGCAGCGAGGTCAGGGTGCGGGTGATGCGCTCCAGGTCGTCGCCGGCCGGGTGTTCGCCGGGGCGGACGCCGACGGAGTGCGCGAGCCTGCGGGTGCGCTGGAGTTCGGCGGACAGCAGGTCGATACGGGCGGGCAGCGCCGACCACACCGCGTCCGCGGCGACGACCATGTCCAGGCTCGTGGCGTACAGCTCGTTCATCCGCTCCACGAGGGTGACGAGCGTGAACTGTTCGCTGAGCTTGCTCGAACTGCCCTGGAGGGTGGGCGCGTTGGCCGTGGCGGTGGCCGAGCCCGCGACCGTCACGCCCTCGCCGCGCAGCAGTTCGGTCAGCTCCACCAGGTCCTCACGGCTGGACCAGCGGCGGCGGGAGCGGATCTCTCGGGCCGCGCGCAGGACGTCCGTGTACGCGTCGAAGTACGCCCACAGCAGGGTGATCGAGGCGTCGGCGGACTCCCAGCGCTCCTTGGTCACGCCCGTGAGGGCGGCGCCTTCCAGGAGTCTGCGGCCCGCGTGGTCCTGGAGGGCGAGGAGCGAGGTCTCGATGGCCTCGTGCTCCGCGCCGAGCCGCGCCAGCGCACGGTCCACCTCGTCCCGGTCCATCACCGGCCCGGGGGGTCCCGTGACGCCCATCGATCACCTCTCGCTGCTGTGAAGGAGTGCCCAGTGGTTGTTCGTCTTCGACCGTTCGTCAGCTCGTGCGCAAGTACTTCGGGGGCGGCGGTTGCGACTCCGCCGAGTCCTTGTCCAGTGTGGCGGACAGCCACCTGTCGTACGAGGCCTGCCAGCCGTCGGCGGTGTCCTTGCGGTAGTCCACCAGGATCTGGTTGACCCGCCTCACCAGATCGTCGGCGTCGCTCTTCATCGCCACGCCGTAGTACTCCGTGGTGAACGGCGTCTCGCCCTTCAGCTCGACCGTCGGGTCCTGCGCGGCCTGGCTGGCGCCCAGCGCACCGTCGGTGACCACGGCGTCGACCTCGCCGAGCTGGAGCCGGACGAGGCAGTCGAGCTGGTTGGGGACCTTCTTGATGTCCGTGGCCGCGACGTACTTCTTCGTCTTCTCGTCGTCCTCCAGCTGGGAGAGGGCGGTCGAGCCCTGCGCCACGCAGACCTTCTTTCCGGCCAGGGTGCGGTCGTAGCCCGTGATGACCGAGGACTTGGGGGCGAGGACCTGCTGGCCGGTCTTGAAGTACGGCGCGGAGAACGCCACGTCGTCCAGGCGCTTGCAGTTGATCGTCATCGTGCGGACGACCATGTCGACCCAGCCCTTCTGTATCGCCGGGATGCGCTGGTTGGTGGGGATCGCCTTGAACAGCACGGCGTTCGGGTCGCCGAGGATGTCCTTCGCGATCCGGTGCACCAGGTCGATGTCGAAGCCCTCCAGGTCGGCGCCGGGGCCGCCGTTGGGGTTGCGGTAGCCCCAGCGGTAGCTGTTCTGGTCGACTCCGACCCACAGCTTGCGCTGCGCGCCCTTGCGGGCCCTGATCCTCTCTATGGTCGAGCCGTCCTGACTCGACGGGGACAGCGTCTGGTACTCGGGGTGCGCCTTCTTCGCCGGGTCGTCGCACGCCTTGCCGGCCGCCGCCTGCTGGGCGTGGGCCAGCTCGGAGCCGCCGGTGCCGGGGCCGCCGTCGCCCTGGGAGCGGGCCAGCGGCAGCAGCAGGGCGAGGGCGAGCACCAGGGCGCACACGGCCGCCATCGCCCCGACACCGCCCCAGCCCTTGAGACCGGTCCGCACCCGTCCACGCATCCGCATCGTCACGCCCCCTCTCACCGGTACTCCGACAGCCTGCGGCCGATGCCGAGGACCGCGCCGGCGGCGCCCAGCACGGCCAGGACGGCGGCCCCCGCGGCCAGCCCGGTCATGGCACCGAGGCCGTCACCTGCCGACCGCGTGAACTCCTTCTCCTCGTGCTTCAGGGCGAGGTCGAGGTTGTGGTCGACGCTGTCGAAGCACTCGCGTGTCGCTCCCTTGTCACCTATGACCTGGGCCAGCGCCGCTTTGTAGTTGCCGTCGTTGTCCTCGTCGCGGGCGGTTCTGTGGCGCTGCTTCCACACCACCATGTTGCCCTCGGCCTCGGTGACCGGCTTCCTTCCGACGGTGTCGTCGGCCAGCTTCGACGCCGCGGCGAGACCCTTGCCGAGAGCGTCCATGTTCTGGTTGAAGGCCCAGTCGTAGGCGTCGTAGGTGGTCTCCTTGCCCTGGGCGTCCGTCACGACCTTCGTCTCCGCGCCGCGGGCCACCAGCGTGAGGTTCTCGTTGCCGCGTGCCTTCAGGGAGGCGATCCGGGCGTCGTGCAGCACGTTGAGCGAGCGCACGCCGTGGTCGTAGGAGGCGTTCAGGCCCGCGCGCGCGAAGCTGTGGCCGACGACCAGCCACAGCAGGACCACCGTGGCCGTCGCGGTGGCGGCGACCAGGCCGTGGTTGAGGACCCGGTTGGTGCGCCGGTAGTTGCGGTGCTGGGCCCAGGCGAGGCCGGCGAGCGCGAGGACGCCGAGGCCGATCGCGGCCCACGGGTAGGGCGTGGCGTCGGCGTAGTCGGCGCGCAGCCGCTGGTTCTCGCTGGTGTAGAGGTTCTGCGCCTTCGGCAGCATCTGCTGCTGCATCTTCTCGTTGGCGTAGCGCAGATAGGCGCCGCCGACCGGGAAGCCCTGGCGGTTGTAGACACGGGCCTGCTCGACCAGCCCCTTGTACTCCGGCAGCAGGGTGTTGAGCTCGGCCACGGTCTTCGCGGCGGGGGAGCCCGGGTCGGAGTTCGAGGCCGCCTCGACCAGACCCGCCGCGGCTTTGTTGATGTCCTTCTCGTACCGGTCGCGGGAGGCGGCCGACTCCTGGCCGCCGCTGAGGAAGCCGCTGGAGGCCGTGGTGTTGGCGTCGGCCAGGTACAGGTAGATGTCGGCGGCGGCGCTGCTGAGCGGCTGGCTCTTGTGCAGCACGTCGTCCGCGGCCACGGCCCGGTCGTTGGTCTGCCAGGCGGTCACCGCGCCGAAGAGGACGACGAGCAGGGCGAGTCCGGCGCCGATGATCCGCAGCCGGCCCGGTTCGGTGGTGGCGGCCGCGCGCAGCTGGTCGAAGCCCTCCGCGAAGGCCGTACGGCGGCGCACGGGCACCTCGGCCGCCGGAACGGGCGGTGGCGGTGGCACGACGGGTGACGGCCCGGCCGGCTGCGGTGGCACGGACGGAATCGTGGGCACCCCGGAACCCGGTGGTGCCGTACTGCTCTTCGGCGGGTGTGTCACTGTTTGACCTCCCCCATGGTCATCCGTCGCCGCAAGTATCGCTGCCGGGACCGACATCCGCACCGGGCTTCACTCGATCTTGATCGGATCGCAGTGGATCGCCCGCCCGGTCACGCCCCCCGCACCACCCCTTGCCCATGAATACGCCGCCGGAATCGGTTCGGTTCCCCCTGGGGGCGCGTAGGGTCGCCGTCGTGCGCGGGGTACGAGTGGTGTTGATCGGCGGAACGTCGAATACCGGTAAGTCCACGGTCGCCGGGGCGGTCGCCGAGCGGCTCGGTTTCGAGCACCGGTCGACGGATCTGCTGGCCAGACATCCCGGGCGGCCCTGGCGCACGCCGGAGCGGGAGGTGCCGCCCCATGTGGCGGAGCACTACGCGACGCTGTCCGTCGACGAGTTGACCGACTCGGTCCTCGCCCACTACGCCCGCCTGTGGCCGCGTATCGAGGAGCTGATCGCCGAGCACGCGGCCGGTCCCGGCCTGGTGCTCGAGGGCTCCGCGCTCTGGCCGGAGCGGGTCGCTGCCCTGGATGCCCCGCATGCCACCGCCGTGTGGCTCACCGCCGACGAGGCCGTCGTACGCGCCCGGATCCGTGCGGGCGGGCGCTACGACGAGGCGTCGGGACAGGAAAGGTTCCTGATGGACAAGTTCCTGGCCCGGAGCGTGCGTTACCAGTCGCTGATGGTGGACGTCGTCGAGCGGCTGGGCCTGCCCCGCGTCGACGTCGGGACGGACCGGTCCGTCTCCGAGGTCGCCGACGCGGTGCTCGCTCAGGCCTCGTAGTACGCCCGCAGCCGGGCCTGGGCCTCCGGTGGCGCCACGACCCGGTCCAGGCCCAGCAGCGCGGCGCCGAGGACGGGGGAGGCGGTCACCACCCGCGGTACGGCCTTCGGGGCCCGTTCGGCGAGCAGTTCCCTGATGCCGTCGTCGAGCTGGGGGTGCCGGGCCGCCAGGACGCTGCCACCGAGCAGGACCGGTGTCTCCTCGTCGAGGAGGTCGAGCCGGGTCAGCGCCACCGTCGCCATGGCGACCACCTCGTCGGCGAGGCGGTCGACCAGGGAGCGGGCCACCGGGTCACCGGCCGCGGCCGTGGCGAACAGCACCGGAGTCAGTTCGTGGCGGCGGGCGGGAGCGATGTCCTCCAGGTGCAGGGCCTCGACGAGGGCGTACACGGACGGCAGCCCGAAGTGGGCCGGGAGCACGCGCGCGAGGTCGGTGTCGACGCCCCGTCCGTCCTCCGCGCGGGACGCGTGCCACAGGGCCTCCTCGGCGAGCCCCCAGCCGCCGCCCCAGTCGCCGGAGATCCGGCCGAGCGCGGGGAAGCGGGCGGTACGGCCGTCGGGGCGCATGCCGACGCAGTTGATGCCCGCCCCGCACACCACGGCGACCCCGCGCGGTTCGGTGACACCGGCCCGCAGGATCGCGAAGGTGTCGTTGCGGACCTCCACGCTTTCGCCCCACGCGCGCGCGTGCAGGGCCGCCGCCAGCCGCTCCTCCTCGACGGGGAAGTCGGCGTTGGCGAGACACGCCGAGACGTGCCCGACCGCGCTCACCCCGGCCGCGGCGAAGGCCCGCCCCACGGCGTCGGCGACAGTGTCCACGGCCGCCTCGACGCCCACCACGGGCGGCCGGAACCCGCCGCCGCGGGCCGTGGCGAGGACGTTCCCGTCGTCCGCGACGACCGCGACGTCGGTCTTGCTGTTGCCGGCGTCGACGGCGAGGACGCTTGCGGTCAGGCCCACGCGAGATGCTCCCGGTTGTGTGCGATCAGTCGGTCGGTGAGGCCCTCGGCGTACGCGTACTGGCCGACGAGGGGGTGCGCGAGCAGTGCCTTGAAGACCCGCTCGCGCCCGCCGTGCAGGGCGGCCGTCAGCGCCAGGTCCTCGTACGCGGTGACGTTGGCCATCAGGCCCGCGAACAGCGGGTCCACGGCGGGTACCGGCAGCGGGGTCGTCCCCTTCGGGCCCACCGCCGCCTGTACCTCGATCACCGCGTCGTCGGGCAGGAAGGGCAGCGTGCCCCGGTTGAGGGTGTTGACCACCTGGTAGGGGCTGCCCCCGCCGCCGAGCAGCCCGGCGGCCAGGTCGACCGCCGCCTCCGAGTAGTAGGCGCCGCCGCGCTTGGCGAGCAGTTCCGGCTTCTCGTCCAGGGCCGGATCGCCGTACATCCGCAGCAGTTCCGTCTCCATGGCGGCCACTTCGGCCGCCCGGGACGGCTTGGTGCCGAGTTCCCGTACGACCTCGTCGTGCGCGTAGAAGTAGCGCAGGTAGTACGACGGGACCACGCCGAGCCGCTCCAGGACCGGGCGCGGCAGGCGCAGGTCGGCGGCGATCGCCTCACCGTGCTCGGAGAGCAGTTTGGACAGCACGTCCTCGCCCTCGGGGCCGCCGAGCCGTACACCTGTCTCCCAGGTGAGGTGGTTGAGGCCCACGTGGTCGAGGTGGACGTCGGCCGGGCTGACGCCGAGCAGCCGGGCGAACTTGCGCTGGAAGCCGATCGCCACGTTGCACAGCCCGACCGCCTTGTGGCCGGCCTGGAGGAGGGCGCGGGTGACGATCCCGACGGGGTTGGTGAAGTCGATGATCCAGGCGTCCGGGTTGGTGCGGCGGACCCGTTCGGCGATGTCGAGGACGACCGGGACCGTGCGCAGCGCCTTGGCGAGGCCGCCCGCGCCGGTGGTCTCCTGGCCGACGCAGCCGCACTCCAGGGGCCAGGTCTCGTCCTGCTGCCGGGCCGCCTGGCCGCCGACGCGCAGTTGGAGGAGCACGGCGTCGGCGCCGTCCACGCCCGCGTCCAGGTCCTGGGTCGTGGTGATCCGGCCGGGGTGCCCCTGCTTGGCGAAGATGCGCCGGGCGAGGCCGCCGACCAGCTCCAGGCGCTCGGCGGCCGGGTCGACGAGCACGAGTTCCTCGACGGGCAGGGTGTCGCGCAGACGGGCGAAGCCGTCGATGAGTTCGGGGGTGTAGGTCGAGCCTCCGCCGACCACGGTGAGTTTCATACGTGGTTAACCCTTCACTCCGGTCAGCGTGACGCCCTCGACGAACGCCTTCTGCGCGAAGAAGAACACGAGGATCACGGGGGCCATGACCAGCACGGTCGCGGCCATGGTGAGGTTCCAGTCGGTGTGGTGCATGCCCTTGAAGGACTCCAGGCCGTAACTGAGCGTCCAGGCGTTCTGGTTCTCCGAGGCGTAGATCTGCGGGCCGAAGTAGTCGTTCCAGGCGTAGAAGAACTGGAAGAGCGCCACGGCCGCGATCCCCGGCTTGGCCATCGGCACGACGACCTTCAGCAGGGTGCGCAGATCGCCGCAGCCGTCGACCTTCGCCGCGTCCACGTACTCGTTGGGGATCGTCATCAGGAACTGCCGGAGCAGGAAGATCGAGAACGCGTCCCCGAAAGCCATTGGGACGATCAGCGGCCACAGGGTGCCCGACAGGCCCAACTGCTTCGCCCAGAAGAGGTACATCGGGATGATGACGACCTGCGGCGGCAGCATCATCATCGAGATCACCAGCATCAGGGAGAGATTGCGGCCGCGGAAGCGGAACTTGGCGAGCGCGTACGCCACCGGCACCGACGACACGACCGTAAGGACTGTTCCCAGTCCCGCGTAGACGAGCGTGTTGCGCCACCAGGTCAGGAAGCCCGGGGTGTCGAAGACGCGCTGGTAGTTGCCCCATTCCCAGGTGTGCGGGATCAGATCGCGGCTGAGGGCCTGGCTGTCGCTCATCAGCGAGGTCAGGAACACGAACACGAAGGGAAGCGTGAAGAAGAGGGCGCCGGCGATGCCGAGGGAGTGGATCGCGACCCATTCGAGGAGAGCCTTGCGGCGGGCCGTGCGTTCGGCGGGCGAGGCCGGGGTCTTCTTCAACTCCACCGGCCGGTCCAGTACTTGGGTCATGGTCAGTCACCTGCCTGGATGAGACCGCCCCGGCGCCGCATCAGGAACGCGGTGAACACCATCGACAGGGCGAAGAGGACGAGGGCGACGACGCACGCGGAGCCGTAGTCGAAGCGCTGGAAGCCGAGGTTGTAGACGAGCTGGGGGAGGGTCAGCGTGGACTTGTCCGGGTAGCCGGGCTCGAACTGGGTGCCCGCGCCCTGGATCACCCCCGAGGCGACCTTCCCGGCGATCAACGGCTGTGTGTAGTACTGCATGGTCTGGATCACGCCGGTGACCACGGCGAACATCACGATCGGCGAGATGTTGGGAAGGGTGACGAACCGGAACCGCTGCCACGCCGACGCCCCGTCCAGCTCGGCCGCCTCGTACTGCTCCTGCGGTACGTCGAGCAGCGCGGCCATGAAGATGACCATCAGGTCGCCGATGCCCCACAGGGCGAGCAGGGTGAGGGCGGGCTTGGACCAGGTGGGGTCGTTGAACCAGCCCGGTGCCGGGATGCCCACCTTCTCCAGGATCGAGTTGACCGGTCCCGTACCCGGGTTGAGCAGGAACGCGAAGGCCATGGTCGCCGCGACGGGCGGGGCCAGGTAGGGCAGGTAGAAGAGCGTGCGGAAGACGCCCGTGCCCGTCTTGATCTTCGTGATGAGCATCCCGACCCCGAGACCGAACACGACCCGGAGACTCACCATCACCACGACCAGCCACAGGGTGTTGCGCAGGGCAGGCCAGAAGAACGGGTAGTGCTCGAAGACGTAGGTCCAGTTCTTCGTCCCGCTCCAGGTCGGCGGCCGGAAGCCGTCGTAGTGCATGAACGAGAAGTAGACCGTCGAGATCAGCGGGTAGGCGAAGAAGACCGAGAAACCGATCAGCCAGGGCGACATGAAGGCGATCGTGCGCAGTGCCTGTTTCCGCCGCTTCGCGGCGAGGCCGGGACTGCGGCGCTTCGACTCCAGAGTGATCGTGGCCATCACTTCGCCTGCGCGATGTCCGTGTCGATCTGCTTGGCCGCGGCGGCGAGGCCCTTCTTCAGGTCGGTGACCTTGCCGCTCTCGTAGTCGTAGCCGAGCTCCTGGATCGTCGTGAGGTACACGCCGCCGTTGATCGATGAGGGGGCCGTCGTCGAGTGCGGGTTCGCGGCGATGTCGAGGAAGGTCTTGAAGCGCGGGTCGTACGTCAGCTTCGGGGACTTCAGGGCCGCGAGCGTCGAGGGCACGTTGTGGATGGCGTTGGAGAAGCCGACCACGGCGTCCGTGTCCGTGGTGATGTACTTCAGGAACTCCCAGGCCGCGTTCTGCTTGGTGCTGTTGGCGGCGATGCCGGCGATGGTGCCGGTGATGTAGCCCTTGCCGTACTGGTCCGCCTGGTCGTCCGGGACGGGCAGCGGGGCCACGCCGATCTCGAAGCCCGGCTTGGCGTCCACGGCCATGCCCAGCCGCCACTCCCCGTCGAGCTGCATGGCGACCTGTCCGGTCTGGAAGGGGTGCTTGGGGCCCCACTCGTCGCCGAGTCCGGAGCGGTACTTCTCCAGCTTCTTGTAGCCGCCGAGTTCGTCGACGAGCTTCTTCTGGAGGGTGAACGCGGCGGCGACGGCCGGGTCCGTGGCGATCGTCGACTTGCCCGCCTTGTCGAAGTAGGTGGGCGAGAACTGGCCCAGGTAGTGCTCGGTCGTGGTCTCCCAGCCGTGGTAGTCGGGCATGAACCCGAGCTGCTTGTACGAATCGCCCTGGGGGATCGTCAGCTTCTTGGCGTCGGCCTCGAACTCGGACCAGGTCTTGGGGGGACTGGTGATCCCGGCCTTCTGGAACGCCGTCTTGTTGTAGTAGAGCCCGTAGGCGTCGCCGAGGAGCGGTGCGGCACAGCGGTCGCCGTCGAACTGGGTGTACTGGTTCATCGCGGCCGGGAAGGTGGTGTCCGGGTCGATGCCCGACTTCTTGAAGAAGGGGTTCAGGTCGACCAGCGCGCCCGAGGAGCAGAACTTGCCCACGTTGTTCGTGGTGAACGACGAGATGACGTCCGGGGCCTTGGGGCCGCCGGTGCGCAGTGCCTGGTTGATCTTGTCGTCGGTCATGTTGCCGACGACGTTGACGTGGATGTTGGGGTGCGCCTTCTCGAAGCCCGCGACCAGTGCCTTCACCCCCGCCACCTCGGAGTCCGCGCTCCAGGCGTGCCAGAAGTTGATGGTCGTCTCCTTGGACGCGTCGTCGTCGGCCCCCGAGGAGGCCTGGCCGGTACAGGCGGTGGTGACGAGCACGGCGGACACGGTCAGGGCAAAAGCCGCTTTTCGGGCGGACGAGGGTATGGCTGAGCGCATGACGAGGTCTCCCAGGGGCGGGCGGTGAGGTGAGGGTGTGGGGGAGTCGGAGGGTCAGCGCGAGGTGTCGAAGACCTCGTCGCGGGTGGCCGCGAGCGCGCTCTCCAGCGCGCCGCGCAGTACGGGGTGTTCACGGACGTCGCCGACGACCAGCCGGGGCCGGGAGGCTGCCAGTTCCTCCAGCTCGTCCTGGACGAGGTCACGCAGGGTGTCGCCGCCGGCGGTGAGCGAGGCGCCGCTGAGGACGACGAGTTCGGGATCGAGGACGGACACGAGCGAGGCGAGACCGGTGGCGAGACGGGTGGCGTAGGTCTGGAGGAGCAGCCGGTTCAGCACGGTTTCCTCGGCGACTGCTCGCTCCACGAGGGCGGCGGCGGCCTCGGCGTACGGCCCGGAGGGGATGTCCGTCATGCCGAGCTCGCGGGCGAGGCGGGGGATGGCCTGGGAGCCGGCGAGCTCCTGGTAGCCACCGCTGTTGGCCTTGGTGACATGCCGTACCAGGGGTGCTCCGGGAACCGGCAGGAAACCTACCTCTCCCGCGCCGCCGGTCCAGCCGCGGTGCAGCCGGCCGCCGAGGACCAGGGCGGCGCCGAGGCCGCCCTCGTTCCACAGCAGCACGAAGTCCTCGTGCCCGCGGGCCGCGCCGAGCCGCTGCTCGGCCACGGCGACGAGGTTGACGTCGTTCTCGTACTCGACCGGCATCGGCAGGACGGCGGCGAGCTCGTCGAGGAGGGCCGGGGTGTGCCAGCCGGGCAGATGGGAGGCGTAGCGCAGCCGGCCCGTGTTGGGGTCGAAGGCGCCCGGGGTGCCGATGACGAGCCGGTGGAGGTCGCCGCGGGCGAGTCCGGCCGCCTTCACCGCGCCGTCCAGGGCATCGGTGACCTGGCGGACGACGGGCTGGGTGGGCCGCCGTCCCGGGGTCGGGAGTTCGTAGGAGCCCACCGTGCGGCCGGTGATGTCGGCGACCGCGGCGAGGATGCGCTCCGGGGTGACGTCGAGCCCGGCGGCGTACGCGGCGGTCGGGTCGACCTCGTACAGCTGGGCGTTGGGGCCCGGCCTGCCCTCGCTGGTGCCGGTGGCGAGGACGAGCCCCGACGCCTCCAGGCGGGCCAGGAGCTGGGACGCGGTCGGCTTGGACAGCCCGGTGAGCTTGCCGATCCGGGTGCGGGAGAGGGGGCCGTGCTCCAGCAGGAGGTCGAGCGCGGCACGGTCGTTCATGGCGCGGAGCGTGCGTGGTGTGCCTGCCATGGGTGCCCCTCTCCGTGACTACAGGGAAAAGACGACTCTAGAGAAAGATGACTGTTAGGAAGGTTTCCTATCGGATGCAGAGAACGTAGGTCTGGACCTCGGGAGAGTCAAGAGGGGGCGAACCAAGAACCCCCGCAGGAAACGGAGTCGTTACCTGCGGGGGCCGGTGGAGGGGAAGGGTTCTTACCGCACGTCGACGTAGTCGCCCGCGGCCGTCGCCGCACCGGTGGTGGCCGTGCCCGCGAAGACGTACCGGTAGTAGCCGTCCCTGGTGGCCTTCGTGGTCGTCTTCAGCGCGCCGCCGGTGCCGGAGGTCACCGACTTGAGGGTGGTGTAACCGCTCGCCCCCTTGGCACGGAACTGGAGGGTCGCCTTCTGGGAGACGTAACCCGTGTACCTGCCGCTGTCCCAGTCGGCCCGGGTCAGCTTGCCGGTGACCGTGAGGGTCGCGCCCTTCTTCACCGGCTCGGGCGCCGCGTCCGCGGTGAGCTTCGCCGCGCGCTTGATCTGGACGCCGCTGCCGAGCGGGCCCCACAGGTCCGAGTGGTAGTCGAGGCTGATGTGGCCGTCGGAACCGTCGTCGTCCTGGTCGAACCGGTTGTAGACGCCCGCCGCCTTCCAGGTGGTGGCGTCGGCGGCCTCGAACAGATTGCCCGAGGGGTCCAGGACGAGCGTCTCCGTGCAGGACTCCGTCACGGTGGTGGCCGTCGTCGCCGTGGTGGCGCACTGGGGCGCGGTGAGGAGGTCCGGCTCGATCGTGTTCTGCATCCGGCTGAGCGTGCCGCGGTAGAGGACGACGCCCGCGAACGTCTTCTTGTAGTCGATCGTCAGGTCGGACGGCCGGGTCAGCGTGTACGTGACCGGTGCCTTCACGATGCCGGTCGTCCCGGCGACGATCGCCTTCCCGTGGTTCACGGTGACGTCGGAGAAGACCAGGTCGGGGCTGGTGGTGGCCGACGCGGCGGGCGCGATCAGGCCGGTCAGGGCCAGGGCACCGGACACGCCGATGCCTATGGCGAGCTTTCTCATGTGTTTCCCCACATTCGAAACGGGCCCCTGGGCGTTGCGCTCCAGAACAAGGGCCCGTTGTGGGGGCGACGTTAGATGATCATGCTTGTGGGGGGAATGGGCCCTTCACGTGAAGATGGTGAGAATGCTGCTACTTCGCCGCCGGGCGCTGCGCCGGGGTCGACGCCAGCGGGGAGGCCGCCGCGTGCTGGGGCGACTCGGAGTTCGAGAAGACCGAGGGGGCCGCCACCGCCGCGCTCGGATCGTCGGACTCCTCCTCCGCGGGGACCGTCGCGCCGCCGACGATCCGGATGTCCGCCGCGTCGAAGGCGTGCTTGATGCGCCAGCGCAGCTCGCGCTCGACCGTCAGGGACTTGCCCGGCATCGTCTTGGCGGAGACCCGCACGACCATGGAGTCCAGCAGGACGCTGTCCAGGCCGAGAACCTCGATCGGGCTCCACAGGAGCTCGTTCCAGGGCTCCTCCTTGCTCATCTTCTCGGCGACCTCGCCCAGCACCCGCTTGACCTTGTCGAGGTCCTCCGAGGCCCGCAGGGTCACGTCCACGCCGGCCGTGGCCCAGCCCTGGGAGAGGTTGCCGATCCGCTTGACCTCGCCGTTGCGGACGTACCAGATCTCGCCCTGGTCACCGCGGAGCTTGGTCACCCGCAGTCCGACCTCGATGACCTCGCCGGAGGCCACACCCGCGTCGATGGTGTCGCCGACGCCGTACTGGTCCTCCAGGATCATGAAGACACCGGAGAGGAAGTCCGTGACGAGGTTGCGGGCGCCGAAACCGATCGCCACACCCGCGACACCGGCCGACGCCAGCAGGGGCGCCAGGTTGATCTCGAAGGCCCCCAGGACCATCAGGGCGGCCGTGCCCAGGATGATGAAGCTCGCCACCGAGCGCAGCACCGAGCCGATCGCCTGCGAGCGCTGCCGCCGCCGCTCGTTGTTGACGAGCAGCCCGCCGATCGCGGTGCCGTCGACCGCCTGGGCGGTGCGGTTCATCCGGTCGATCAGCTTGGTGATGGCCCGCCGCACGACCATTCTCAGCACCCCTGCGATCACCAGGATCAGCAGGACGCGCAGGCTGATCGCCAGCCAGGTCGACCAGTTCTGCTCGACCCAGCTGGCGGCGTTCGTCGCGCTCTCCTGGGCGTCCTGAAGGGACGGGACCGTCACGGCGGACGGCGACTCCGAGGGAGTCGGCGTCGGTGACGAACCGGCGGCCAGTAGGACGGCGGACAAGGACACGGCAGGTACCTCCAGGTGCTTGCGTCTGCCGTCCGGCAGGGCGGTCAAGGTCACGAAAAGGTCACCGGTACGGCAGAACAACCACACTAACGGTGCATCGTGTGGGGATCGTTGCCATGTACGAGGGAGAGACGGGCTTCACCTGGGGATGAAGAAATGTGTGGTCGAAAACACTCCCAGCCCGTTACCGGGACATGGTGGCGTTTCTCCCGGCCAAGAGGGGAGACTGACCTCAGATCGTCCCGGCGCGAGCCACGCGCCGCCGACGCCCAAGGAGGCATCCGTGCCGCATGTCCTGGTCCTCAACGCGTCGTACGAGCCTCTCGGCGTCGTACCGCTCCGCCGCGCGCTCGTCCTCGTCCTGGAGAACAAAGCGGTCTCCCTGGAGGAATCCGGCGCCTTCATGCACAGCGCGACCGTCACAGTCCCCGCACCCAGCGTGGTCCGGCTCAAAAGGTTCGTCAGGGTTCCTTACCGAGGTCCCGTGCCTCTCACCCGCAGGGCGCTCTTCGCGCGCGACGGGGGCCGGTGCATGTACTGCGGTGGCGTCGCAACCAGCGTCGACCACGTCATCCCGCGCAGCCGCGGGGGCAAGCACGTCTGGGACAACGTGGTGGCGTCCTGCCGCCGCTGCAACCATGTGAAGGCCGACCGACACCTGTTCGAAATCGGCTGGCGGCTGCGCCACAAACCCGCTCCACCCACCGGTCTGGCCTGGCGCATCATCGGCACCGGGCATAGGGACCCGCGCTGGTTGCCCTACTTGCAGCCGTACGGCGCGGAGGACGCCATGGCCCGGATCGACGGCATCTCAGCCTGACGACGATCCGGGCCTTTGTGCAGCCGCAGGCGCGCATGCGGCCGCAGCCGCCCACGCGCGTGCGGCCGCGCCCGCGGCCCGGATCCGGCCCCGGAGGCCCCCTGTACCTCCGGGACCGGACACTCATGCCCTCACGTGTACCGCAGCTCAGCCGGGCGGACCGAGCGGCGCAGCAGCGGCAGTGAGGTCGCGGCGGCGAGGAGACAGGCCGCGTAGACGCCGAGCGGGACCAGGAGGGCGGCGTACGGCATGACCGGGGCCCCGTCCGCGGTGAGGCGGGCGTAGCAGACGCCGATCGCCATGCCCCCGGCGCCGCCCAGCAGCAGTGCGGGCCCGAGCGGCAGGGCCGTCTCCAGGAGCAGCGCCCGGCCCAGGACCGACCGGGGCACCCCGGCGGCGGTCTGCGCGGCCAGGCCGCGGCGCCGGGCGGCCAGGGACTCGACGGTGCCGACGGCGAGGCCGCCGAGGGCGATCGCGAGCGCGACCAGGATCGCCAGCGCCGTCAGGTCGAGCCCTGTCTCGTAGTACGACATGCTCGCGCCGAGCCGGTCCGCGCGGGTCGCGTGGAGATCGGCCAGCATCGCCTGGCGGACGCCCACGTAGGCCGTTCCGACGACCGTCACCAGCAGCACCGCCGCGTGGGTGCGGGCCGCGGCCCACGGGTCCTCGCGCAGCCGTTCCGCCGCGATCAGCGTGGCCGCCGTACGGGCCCGGCGGGCGAGCACCCGGCCCGTCACCCGGGCCGTCCCGCCGACGAGCCCCACCGCGGCCGCGCCGACCACCACGAGCAGACCGGCCACGATCAGCGGCGGCCCGCCGTAGGCCGGAGTGCGCTGGGGCCCTCCTCGGGAGGTGAGGGCCACGGCGACCGGCGCAGAGGCGGCCAGGAACAGCACCGCGGCCGCGAACAGCAGCCCCGAGGCCCGCCCCGAACGCGGCCGCACCCGCCGTACCCGTCCCAGCGGGGAGGCCACCACGCGGCGCAGGGCCACCGCGCCCGCGACCGCACCCAGCACCGGCACACCGAGCCCGGTCACCACGACCCCGGCCCAGGCCAGTGCGGGCGGGTTCTGCCACCCGGTCAGCATCACGACCACGGCGGCGGACGTCGTGAGCACCGAGCCGAGCAGACAGGCCAGGCCCGTCTCCAGCGCCGAGATCCGCCGTACCTGTGCGGGCGTGGCGCCGGCCAGCCGCAGCGCGGCCAGCCGGCGGTCGCGGTGCACGGCTCCGATACGGGCGCACTGGCCCAGGAAGCCGAGCACGGGGACCAGCAGGAGCAGCAGGGTGACGATCACGCCCGAGCGGGTGCCGGGCTGGTCGAGGAGGCCGGCGCCGAGGGAGACCGCGTACTGCCCCTGGAGCGAGGCGAGCGCGGCCGCGGCCAGCGCGAACCCGGTCGCGAGCGCCGCCCCGAGCGCCGTGAGCCCCACCCGCCACCACTCCCGCCGATCGGAACCCCGGGTGAGCAGCCAGGCCAGGCGGAGGTCGGTGCCCAGGGGGCCGTTGGTGCGGGTGGCGGGGGCGGTGTTCTGTGGGTCTTTGGCGCGGGTGGCGGGGGCGGTGTTCCGTAGGTCTTTGGCGCGGGTGGCGGGGGCGGTGTTCTGGGGGTCTTTGGTGCCGGTGGCGCGGTTGGTGTTCTGTGGGTCTTCGGCGCCGGTGGCGGGATTGGTGCCCCGTGTGCCTTCGGTGCGGGTGGCGCGGGCGGTGCTCTGCGGGTCTTCCTGCCTGGCCGTGGGGTCTGTGCTCACGCGGTCACCTCCGCGCCCGCCACGGCCCCGTCGGCCATCCGGAGCTCGCGGTCGGCGTAGGCCGCCACCTGGGTGTCGTGGGTGACCAGCAGGATCGCGGTGCCGGACTCGCGGGCCGTGTGGACCAGTGCGGTCATGACCTGCTCGCTCGCCAGGGAGTCCAGCGCGCCGGTGGGCTCGTCGGCGAAGACGGCCTTCGGGCCGGTGACCAGGGCCCGGGCCAGCGCGGTCCGCTGGGCCTGGCCGCCGCTCATCTCGCCGGGCCGCAGCTCCGACTGCCCGCGCACACCGAACCGCTCCAGCCATTCACCGGCCCGGGTGTGCGCCTGGGCGCGCGAGACGCCGGCGAGCAGCAGCGGCAGCGCCACGTTGTCGAGCGCGGTCAGCTCCGGGATCAGCTGGCCGAACTGGAAGACCACGCCGAACTCGGTGCGGCGCAGCTCGCTCAGCCGCTTCTCGGGCAGCTGGTCGAGGCGCTCACCGCGGTAGGACACCGCACCGGTGTCGGGGCGGACGATCCCGGCCAGGCAGTGCAGCAGCGTCGACTTCCCGCTGCCGCTGGTGCCGGTGACGGCGAGGATCTCGCCCGCGTCCAGCCGCAGCGAGGCACCGCGCAGGGCCTCCGTCCTGCCGTGGGCCCTGCCGTACGCCTTGCCGAGGTCGCGCCCTTCGAGAAGTGGCACCGAAGTGTCCCCCTTGCTGCTCATGCCGAGTCGACCTCGGCGGTCAGAGTGGTGAGCCGGGCCGCCGTGGTGGTCATCCAGCGGAGGTCGGCGTCCAGGTGGTTGAGGGCGTAGTCCGCCGAGAGCACGGTCGCGAGGTCGGCTCCGGGGGCGGTCTTGACCGCAGTGAGCTCCCGCATCCGCGCCATGTGGGCGGCACGCTGGGCCCTCAGGTAGGCGTCCGGGTCGCCTCCGGCCAGGATCGAGACGACGACCTTGGCGAAGATCTCGTTCGCCACGAAGGGCGCGGGCGGGGCGATCTGCCTGGCCCACTCGGCCAGTTCGCGCGCCCCCTCGTCGGTCGCGCGGTACTTGGTGCGCTCCGGGCCACCGTCCGAGTCGGTGCCGTCGACCTCGGCGAGACCGTCCCGGACCAGGCGCTGGAGGGTCGTGTAGACCTGCCCGTAGGCGAGCGGACGGGCCTGCGGGAAACGGTCGTCGTGGCGTCGCTTGAGGTCGTAGCCATGGCTCGGCCCACCGGCGAGCAGCCCCAGCAGGATGTGACGGGTGCTCATGGAGCTCAGTATGCATCACGTACATGTACTGAGTGAATAGTGATCACCAGACAGGGACTCCGTGCGATCGGTGGACGGGAGCGGTCGCGGCACGGAACATGACGAACAGCACGTTCTCCCCTCCTGTACGTCTGCCTTCGCGTCCACTGGGTAGGGCTGCGGTAACCCCCGTCGTCGTACTCGACCAAGGAGGCCCCCGTGGCCGCATCGGCACACCTTCTGCTTCCGGCCCCGTCCAAACCCGGGGCGCCCGCTGACCACTTCTGTGTCTTCAGCGCCGAGGGCGCCTGCACCGAGACCCCCCTGACCAGTGAACCGCCGCTGCCCGACGCCGAGCCCCTCACCAGCGAACCGCCGCTCGCCGACGCCGCCCCCCTGACCAGCGAGGCCGACACCTACCCCGAGCCCTGCCAGGCCGGCGGGTCCTACGACCACCTGGAGCCCTAGATGGCGGCGCCCCCCGGTCCGGAGCTGACCCGGCTCGCCGAGTCCTACGGCGTCGCCGCCTCCTACCAGCCCGCCCCGGACCGTACGGTCGCCGCCTCCGCCACCGCCGTCACCCTGGTCCTGGCCGCGCTGGGCGTCGAGACGGACGACCCGGCCGCCGCCCTCGCGGCCCGCGAGCGCGAGCTGAGCGCCCGCCTGCTGCCGCCGACGGTGGTGTGCTGGAGCGGCAGCCCGCCCGCGTTCCTCGCCGGCCTGCCCGAGGGCACCCGGCTGCGCATCGCGACCGAACAGGGCGAGCTGCGGGACTCGGCCGAACAGCTCCCGCCCGGGGTCCACCGGTTGACCGTCACCGCCCCCGACGGGCGCACCGGCGACGCCCACCTGATCGTGGCGCCTCCCCGATTGCCCGCGCCGCCCGGGCGGTCGTACGGCCTCCTCGTCCAGCTCTACTCCCTGCTCTCGCACCGCTCCTGGGGCATGGGCGACCTCGGTGACCTCGCCGAACTGACCTCCTGGGCGGGCCGCGCCCTCGGTGCCGGCTTCGTCCAGGTCAACCCGCTGCACGCGGCCGTGCCCGGCCCGCCGACCGACCCCTCGCCCTACCGGCCCTCCTCGCGCCGGTTCCCCGACCCGGTGCACCTGCGGATCGAGGACATCCCCGAGTACGCCCATGTCGCCGACACCGGCCGGCTGGAGGCCCTGCGCGAGCGGGCCGAGCGGCTGCGGGAGACCGTGCTGGAGAAGGGCGCCCTGATCGACCGGGACGCCGTGTGGGAGCTCAAGCGGGAGGCGCTCGAACTCGTCCGTGAGGTCCCGCTCGGACCCGGCCGCCTCGCCGCCTACGCCGACTACCTCGCCGAGGGCGGCCAGGCGCTGGAGGACCACGCGACCTGGTACGCGCTGGCGGAGGTGCACGGCTCGGACCGGCGCGCCTGGCCGGCCGGCCTCCAGGACCCGCGGTCCGCCGAAACGGCACGCGCCCGCCGCGAGTTGATGGACCGCGTCGACTTCCACTCCCGTCTCGCCTGGCTCACCGAGAGCCAGCTCACCGCCGCACAGCGGGCCGCGCGGGAGGCGGGGATGCCGGTCGGCGTCGTGCACGACCTCGCGGTGGGCGTGCACCCCGAGGGCGCGGACGCCTGGGCCCAGCAGGCGTACTTCGCGGCCGGGATGTCCGTAGGGGCGCCCCCGGACGCCTTCAACGCGCGCGGCCAGGACTGGGGCCTGCCGCCCTGGCGCCCGGACCGGCTCGCGGAATCGGGTTACGAGCCGTACCGGCAGCTCCTGCGCGCCCTCTTCCGGTACGCGGGCGCGCTGCGCATCGACCATGTCATGGGCCTGTTCCGGCTCTGGTGGGTGCCGCAGGGGCATCCGCCGACCGAGGGGACCTACGTCCGCTACGACGCGGAGGCCATGCTCGCCGTGCTCGTCCTGGAGGCCTCGCGGGCCGGGGCGCTGGTGATCGGGGAGGACCTCGGGACCGTGGAGCCCGGCGTGCGCGAGGCCCTGCGCGAGCGGGGGGTGCTGGGGACCTCGGTGCTGTGGTTCGAACGGGACTGGGAGGGGGACGGACGGCCGCTGCCCCCGGAGCGGTGGCGCGCGGACTGCCTCGCCACCGCGACCACCCACGACCTGCCGCCAACCGCCTCCCGGCTCACCGGGGAGCACGTCGAACTCCGGGACGGCCTGGGCCTGTTGACGCGGCCACTGGACGAGGAGCGGGCGGAGGCCGCCGCCGACACGGGGGAGTGGCTGGAACTGCTGGCCCGCCTCGGTCTGCTGCACGGCACCGGCGGCGGCGCCGACCCCTCCTCCGAGGAGGCCCAGATCCAGGCGGTGCACCGGTTCCTCCAACGGACCCCGGCGCGGATGGTGGGCGTGTGGCTGCCGGACACGGTGGGAGACCGCCGGCCGCAGAACCTGCCGGGGACGTGGGACCAGTACCCGAACTGGCGGCTGCCGATCGCCGACGGCGAGGGACGGGTGGTGACGCTGGAGGACCTGGCGTCGTCGGCCCGGCTGCACGCGCTGCTGGAGGTGCTGCGGGGGTCGTAGGGGCGGGGGTGTTGGTGTCGGGGGGTTGCGGGGTGGGTGCTGTGCCCGGGGCGGCCGCCGCAGGGCCCCTGGGCGGGTGCTGTGGGTCGCAGGATGGGTGCCGCAGGGCCGCGGGCCGCGCGGTGGGTGCCGCAAGGCTGCCGGGTGGGGACAGGCCGGGACGCTTTAACGCACCCCGGACGCGCGGCCCCGTCCGACGTTCGGTACTTTTGGCCCCGTGGACAAGAAGAACGCCCTGCGCGCCGGCGCCCTGGCTGCCGGTACGACGCTGATGATGCTGCTCATGTCGGTTCCCGCCTCGGCGCTGACCCGCGACGACGGCGACGACCCGGGCACGGGTCTGAGCGTCATCGAGACGCTGGGCCTCTTCGTCGTGGCCCCGCTCGTGCTGTTCGGGGTCATCGCCGGGCTGGTGATGGTCCTGGACAAGTCCAAGAACGAGCACCGGGTGATCGCCCCGAAGACCAGGTCCAAGGCCACGACCAAGGCCTGACCGAGCTTTTCCTGGGCGCCGACCTCGCCTTCTGTACGGGATGCATCCGTACGGGGGTGGGGGCGGCGCCTTTGGCCTGTCCGGTGGTGTGTGCGGTGGTGTGAGCGGTGGTGTTTCCGGTGGCGTGATGTCGGCGGCCCACCCGCCCCCGGTCCGACAACCGCCCTCAGGGGCTCGGTGCCGTGAGGTACCTCTGGATCGTGGGGGCCAGCCACGCGAGGATCTCCTCTCGGGCGAGTGCCACGGTCGGCGGGAGGCGTAGTACGTACCGGGTCAGTGCCAGCCCCAGCAACTGCGTGGCGGCGAGTGCGGCCCGCGCCGGGGCCTGTTCCGGGTCCGGGCACACCCGTACGGCCACCGGCATCACCTGCTCCCGGAAGATGCCCTGCATCCGCTCCGCCCCCGCCTGGTTGGTCGCGCCGACCCGGAGCAGCGCGGTGAGCACCTCGTTCTCCTCCCACAGGTCGAGGAAGCGCGCCACGAGGGCCCGGCCGATGTCGTCCCGGGGCAGGGACGCGGGTTCGGGCAGCCCGAGATCGACCGAGACGGCCGCGGCGAAGAGTCCCTCCTTGTTGCCGTAGTAGCGCATGACCATGGACGGGTCGATCTGCGCGTCCTTGGCGATGGCGCGGATGGTGGCCCGCTCGTAGCCGTCGGCGGCGAAGCGCTCGCGGGCGGCGGTGAGGATCGCGTCGCGGGTGGCGTCGGAGCGGCGGCGGGGGGTGTCGTTCACGTCGTTCACGCCCACGATCCTAGGCCAACGCATGTTGGCCAACAAGTGTTGACGCGAGCTGGCGAATGGTGCCCCGGCGATCGACACCGACGTGATCGTCGTCGGATCGGCAACCTGCGGCCTGCTGGGGGCGGCGCGTGTGACTTCCTCGTCGGCGGGGCAGTGTTCGAGGGGGAGCGGCTCGGCGAGCCCGCGTTCGGCCACGGAACGGCACTGAAAAGGTGACATCTTGTGAGTCGGACGGCGGGCCGCTTCGGCGCGCAGTACATTCAGCGGGTGCTCCCCCCGTACGTGGATCTTCGTCCGATCGGCAGATGCAATCTGAGCTGCCCTTTTTGCTTCGGACCGCGCCATGAAATGCCCACCATGCGGAGTGCGGAGGCACTCCGGATCGCCGGCACGCTGCGGCAGGAGGGGGTGCAGGGAGTGGTGATCTCGGGGGGCGAGCCCACCCTGCTGCCGTATCTCGGTGACCTCGTCCAGGAGTTGAGCGGCGCGCATCCGGACGGCGGAGCCCCTCCCCGGGTCGTGCTGAGCACGAACGGACTCGCCCCGCTGAAGCTCATGGAGCGCGTCCTGCCGGGGCTGTCGTGGATCGCCCTGCCGGTGGACTCGGCGGACGAGAAGGAACACCGGGAACTCCGCAAAGGAGTCGCTCCGCACCGGGAAAGAGTGCTCGACCTGTTGCAGGAAGTCCGGAAGAACCACCAGCAGGTCAAGGTGAAACTGGGGACCGTCGTCACCCGGCGCAATGTCGCCGGAGCTCCCCGCGTGCTGGATCTCATCGAAAAGGCCTGCCTCCCCGACGTGTGGAAGGTCTACCAGATGTCCGAGACCAACTACGGCGCGGACAACGCCAGTTGGCTCTCCATCGACGACGACGAGTTCGAAGAGGTGGTGGCCCGCTGCCAGGAGGCCGCCGACGAACGCGAGGTCACCCTCCGGGTCTACCGCAACGCCGACCGGGCCGGCACCTACTTCTTCATCGACCCGGACTGCCAGGTCGTCGTCATCGAGGCGGGCGAGGAACGGCGACTCGGCGACTTCTTCGACCTGGTGCGGGACGACGCCACCGGCTCCGCCGGGCTGGTGCAGCCGTTCCGCAACGCCGCCAATTTCGTCGGAACCTATCCGCTGGACCCGAGAGGGCAGTCATGATGACGGCACACGTGCGCGTAGGAGTCCAGGCCATCGTCCGCTCCGGTGAGCGTGTGCTGCTGGGGCTGCGGGCCAATACCTTCGGGGCCGGCACCTGGGGGTTGCCCGGTGGGCATCTGGAGGTCGGGGAGACGCTGACCGGGGCCGCCTGCCGGGAGTTGGAGGAGGAGACCGGGGTCCGTGCCCGGGACGCCCGGGTCGTCTGCGTCACCGACCCGGACCCGGCGGCCAACCACCACATGCAGATCGGCGTGGAGATCCCCGACTACACCGGCGAGATCCGGGTGCGTGAACCCGACCGCTGCGAACGCTGGGAGTTCTGGCCGCTGGACGCGCTCCCCTCACCGCTGTTCGTGGGATCGGTGGACGTGCTGAACAAGGTCAGGGGCGGGGCACTTCTCCCCTCCTGACGCTCGCCCGCATCCGCACCGACGCCAGCGCCCCCATCTCCGAGCGGAGCGCGGCCTTGTGCTGTTCCTGGCTGTTCTCGAACTCCGCCCAGGTGCTGGACAGTTCCCACTGCGCCCGGAACTCCTCGAGGCTGTCCGCGTAGTACCGGCTGTCCTTGCGGAACGCCACCTCGAAGACACTCATCCCCCGGCGCGTCCGGCGCTGCGGATTCGACGTGATGTACGGCTCGAAGAAGCCGACGTTCGAGGTGAGCAGCGTGGACCCGCTGACGTCCATGGAGGTGATCCGCAGCTCGATCAGGTCCGGGTAGATCGACTTGAGCAGCTTGTACGACTCGATCACGGGCAGGAAGGTGTTGTTGTACGACGGGCTGCTCTCCACCAGCTCCACGATGTTCTGGTAGTTGCCCGGCTCGGCGCCGGCGTCGTGCGGCATGAAGGCGGCGAGGCTGTTCCAGGGGCTGCTGATGACGACGTGGAAACGGACCCCGCGTTCCAGCGCGTCCTTGACCCGGCCGTAGAAGAGCCGGGTCTCCTTGAGGAAGTAGGAGGCGCCGGCGTGGGCGATGAGCCGGATGATGCCGGTCTCCTCCTCCAGTGCCCGGCGTTTCGCGTCGTTGCGCTCGGTGTTCTGGTGCGGCTTGTACACCTTCTGGATGTGGTACGGCAGCTTGTCGTCCGGGGTGATGGCCGCCCGCATGTCCGCGAGTTCGTCCTGGAGGATGTGCGTCTGGGGATGCTCCTGGCCGAGGTGTGGAGAGGCCACGGCACGGGTCGCCGCGGTGAGGAAGGCCTGCACGGCGGCCTCGGTGCGCTCGTTCGCCTGTCCGTCCCAGCCGCCGGCCGCGGCGAACTCCGTGGCGGCGAGGGTGGCTTGGGCGATGATCGTCTCGCGGTGCTCCAGGCCCAGCGTCACCTGCGCGGTGACGTAGAGGAGTTCCAGCCGGGCGAGGTTCTCCAGGCTCGGGTCCGCTTCGTGGCGGGCCGCGGCCAGTGCGACCCGTGCGCCGATGGCCCGGGCGTGGTCGCCGCCCTCGCTCTCGACGTACCGGGCCACCGACTGGTCGAAGCTCTCCAGCGCGCTGCGGAGGTCCTGCTCGTCGCCGGAGGCCCTGGCGAGGTCGAGGCGGACCCGGTCGGCGGTCAGCCGCGTCTCCAGGTCCTTGTCCTGCTCGTACTTGAGCGAGTCGAGCGCCTTGTCGGCCCAGATGCCGGCCGCGTCGGGATCGCCGAGCTGAAGGCTCACCACGCTCAGGTTGGCGAGGATCGCCGGGACCTCGTAGGTCTCGTACTCGTGCGCGCGGGTGAGGGCGCAGTCCAGGACGGCCATGGCCCGTACCAGGTCGCCCTGTTCGGCGAGCAGGGAGCCGAGGCGGTTCCAGAGTTCCGGCTCCCGGTACACCACCTGGTCGATCTCGGAGAGCCGCATGGCACGCAGGGTGGTGTCGGTCAGGTCCGCGGCGGCCTTGTCGAGGCCGAGCGCGAGCAGCAGTTCGACGAGGCGGGCGTAGCGGGGGATCCGCTCGGGCTCGTCCTCCCACAGCGCCTGGCCACTGCGCAGGCGGTCGACGTAACCGATGAGCGCCGCCTCGGATTCCCGCGCGATTGCCTGTCCTTCGGCACTGTCGTCGTCGTGTTCCGCCTTTTCCTCGGCGACCGCTATCGCTGCGTCGAGGTCACTGATGTCGTTCATGGATCAGTTTCCTTCTGACGGTCGCCTTGTGCGCCGGTTCGGGTCGGTCCTCGTCCAGCGGGGGCGCACACTGCCGTAACCCCGGTCGTGCAGCACCTGGTTGGCCCGGGTGCGTTTCTCCGCCTTGCGGCCGCCCGTGACGTCGTCGAAGAGCCGGAGCGCTTCCGCCACCGAGATGGCGAAGGCCTCGTCGCTCTCCCGGGGAGGGGTGTCCCGCGGCTTCACCAGCAGGCCGAGGACGACCGGCGGGTCCTGGCGGGTCTCCTCGATGGGGCTGCCGGCGTAGGCCGCGGGGTCGCGCAGGACGCGCTCGCAGCGCAGCCGCAGGGCCTTCACCGTGAGGTGGGGGCCGTCGTGGTAGACGGCGTCGGGTTCGACGACGCTGCCAGTCAGGGGCTTGGGGTCGACGGAGACGGTGGCCCGCCAGGCCTGTCCCTGCTGTGCCTCGCCGTAGGTGGTCGTCGCCAACGGGCCCGTGGTGCCGTTCAGTTCGAGCCTGAGCAGGGCCAGGTCGGACGGTGTGTTGCCCCAGAGGATCTGCGCGGGGGTGCCGTCGCGCAGGTGCAGCAGCGGCTTGGTCGTGAGGACGTCCGGCCCGAGGGCGTGCGCGGTCGTCAGCGCGAAGGGCCGCGCGATACGCAGACCGGAGGCGATGCGTTTTCCGGCGAGATATAACTCGATCAAATGGTCGTCCTGCGCCATGTCCGGCCCCCGTCCGTTCCGCCACGCGTTCCAGAAGTCTCACCCGGAATGAAGAATGTTAATCGTGATCAGGTTTTCGCGGGGCATTCTTTCCGGGGGCTGTTCTCCGTGAGGCGGAGGAGCCGGATGTGGTCTTGCGCAGGCTGATTCCGCGGTTGCGGCCCTTCGGAAATCTCCTCGCGCCGCGTCGGGTGCCGTGGACGTCCGCCAGGAGCAGTTCGAGGAGTTCGCTGTCGGCCCGTTCCGCCTCCTCGACGCGGCGGGTGAACTTCTTCCACAGGCCGTCCGCCTGGCTGGGGAGCCGGACGGCCGGGCCCTGTTCGTGCCACTCCTCCCAGGCCAGCAGCCACCGCTGCACCCCGTCGAACGATCTCTCGCAGGCCTCGCGCAGCGGCTCGGAGCTGTAGAGCTCGATCCGTGCCGCGAGCGTCGCCGCGGAGTGCAGGGCCTCGCTGCGGACGCCTTCCAGTTCCGGCAGGTCGAAGGACCGTCGGGTGTGGGCCCGGAGCTGCGCGTAGGTGTGCAGGGTGCTCATCAGGTCGTCGTAGGTGGCCACCCGGCGGTCCCAGAGCCGTCGTTCCCGCTCACGCCGGGAGGTCGCCCGCTGGGTGATCCAGGCGGCGCTGAGCGTGGCCGTCGCGCCCAGTGACGTACCGATGATCGCGGCCTCTGCCGGAGTGATGTGCACGCGGTCATGATGCGGTGGCGGTGGGGCGGACGGAACTCCTCCGCCGCCCTGCGCCCGGGAACCGGAATCACTCCGGGGAGTTCTGGGTCCCCTCCAGCAACTCCCTCAGCAGGTCCGCCAGTTGGGTGGACTGGGCCGGGGTGAGGGTGGCGAGGGCCTCGGTCTGGGCGGTGAGGCCCGCTTCGACCGCCGCGTCGATGACCGTCAGGCCCTTCTCGGTCAGGGTGACCTGGAGGCCGCGGCGGTCGTGGGGGTCGGGGGAGCGGCGCAGGAGGGCGGCGCGTTCCAGCTTGTCGAGGCGGCCCGTCATCCCGCCGGTGGTGAGCATCAGCGTCGAGGAGAGCTGGCGGGGCGAGAGCGTGTAGGGCTCTCCGGCCCGGCGCAGGGTCGCGAGGACGTCGAACTCGCCGCGGGAGATGCCGTAGGGGGCGTACACCTTCTCGACGCGGTCGCCCATCGCGCGGGAGAGCCGGTAGATCCGGCCGAAGACCTCCATGGCCTTGGTGTCGAGGTCGGGCCGCACGGCCGCCCACTGGTCGATGATCGCGTCGACGGCGTCCTTGCGCTGTGCACTCATGGGTCGAGTATCCGCGGGCCCTCGCTGGCCCACAAGAAAGTGGGCCGCAAGAAAGTGGCTTGCCAAAAAGTAGCTTAGGAGTAAGCTACTTTCCGTCAAGCTAGTCGTGAGGGGGGGGGGGGAGTCGCGAGGAAGCACCCCGGCCGACCCGCCCGCCCCGCCCCGCTCCACCCGCCGAGCCCGGAAGGAACCAGCTCGTGAACCGCGTCGCCACCGTCCTCCTCACCGCCCTCGCCCCTGTCTCCTGGGGCACCACCTACGCCGTCACCACCGAGTTCCTCCCGCCCGACCGGCCGCTGTTCACCGGGATGATGCGCGCGCTGCCCGCCGGTCTCGTGCTGCTCGCCCTCGCCCGGGTGCTGCCGCGCGGGGTGTGGTGGGGCAAGGCGGCGGTGCTCGGGGCACTGAACATCGGGGCCTTCTTCCCGCTGCTGTTCCTGGCGGCCTACCGGCTCCCCGGCGGGATGGCCGCGGTGGTCGGATCGGTCGGGCCGCTGATTGTCGTCGGGCTGTCCGCGGTGCTGCTGGGGCAGCGGCCCACGGCGAGGAGCGTGCTCACCGGTCTCGTCGCCGCGTTCGGCGTCAGCCTGGTCGTGCTCAAGGCGGCCGGGGCCCTCGACGCGGTCGGCGTCGCCGCGGCCTTCGCCTCCTCCGCCTCGATGTCCGCCGGCACCGTGCTGACCAAGCGCTGGGGCCGCCCCGACGGCGTGGGCCCGCTCGCCCTCACCGCCTGGCAGCTCACCGCGGGCGGTCTGCTCATCGCGCCGCTCGCCTTCCTGGTCGAGGGCGCTCCGCCCGCGCTGGACGGCCGTGCGGTCGGCGGTTACCTCTATCTCGCGCTGGCGAACACCGCCGTCGCCTACTGGCTCTGGTTCCGTGGCATCGGCCGCCTCACCGCCACCCAGGTCACCTTCCTCGGCCCGCTCTCCCCGCTGACCGCCGCGGTCCTCGGCTGGGCGGCGCTCGGCCAGTCCCTGACCCCGGTACAGCTGGCGGGCATGGCGCTGGCGTTCGGGGCGACGGTGGCGGGACAGCTGGGGGTACGGCCGCCCGCCGCCCGGCCGCTGCGTTCCCCCGGCAGGCCCGGCGTCGCCGGGCCGGCGCCGGAAGCGCTGCGGGACGTGTCGAGGGCGCTGTAACGTCACACCGGTTCCGTGTTACGCAACTCCCGGAGGCGCATGTGGCCGCAGAGGTCTGCCCGGTGTGCGGTGAGCAGCTCGCCGCGCGAGCGGGACGCACCGGACGCGGGTCCGTCTACTGCTCCGCCGCGTGCCGCCAGAAGGCCTACCGGGAACGGCACCAACCGGGGACCCTCACCGTGCAGGGCCTCATCGACGAGATCGGGCGCCGGGCCGGGCAACTGACCCCGCAGCCCCCGGCGGCCCTCTACACCGGTGTCACCGAGCTGGCCACCGCGATCGCCCAGCTCAAGCGCGTCGCCCGCACGGCACGGGACACCGCGGCGGAACCCAGCGGTTCCGTCACGCCGGCCCCTGTGACGCAACTCGGCTCCGCACGGGACACCGCTGCTGAGCCCAGTGGTTCCGTCACGCCGGCCCCTGTGACGCAACTCGGCACCGCACGGGACACCACCGCGGAGCCCGGCGGTTCCGTCACGCCCGCCCCCGTGACGGAACTCGACGAGACCGACTTCGCCGCCCTCACCGAGCAGTACCGCCGGGAGATCCAGGTGCACTGCTACCGCATGACCGGGTCCTACGACGAGGCCGAGGATCTGGTCCAGGAGACGTTCCTGCGGGCCTGGCGGGCACGGGACGGTTTCCAGGGGCGGGCGAGCGCGCGGACCTGGCTGTACCGCATCGCCACCAACGCCTGCCTGGACCTCCTGCGGCGGACCGCGCGCCGCCCGCAACGCTATGAACCGGTGCCGGGCATGCACCACGGGGACGGCGAACCGCCCGCCCGCATCACCTGGCTCCAGCCCTACCCCGACGACGAACTGCCCGTTGCGGAGCGCGAGTTGCCGGAGTCGGCCGGCGAGTCACGGGAGACCCTGGAGCTCGTCCTGCTGGCCGCGATCCAGCACCTCCCCGCCCGGCAGCGCGCCGCACTCGTCCTGCGGGACGCCCTCGGACTGACCGCCGCCGAGACCGCCGAGGCCCTGGAGACGAGCGTGGCCTCGGTCAACAGCGCACTCCAGCGGGCCCGGCCGGCCCTGCGCGAGCACCTGCCCGGGGACCGCGCGGACTGGCGGGCCACCGAGCCCACGCGGCGGCAACAGGCCGTGCTGGAGCGGTACATGGCCGCCGTGGAACGGCTCGACCTCGACACGATGACCGCGCTGCTCACCGAGGACGTCGTCCTCACCATGCCGCCCAACCCCTTCTGGTTCACCGGCCGCGACGCGCTCGTCGACTTCGTACGGGTCAGCCTCGACCCCACCTCGCCCGCCTTCCTCGGTCACTGGCGCAGCCTGCCCGCCCGCGCCAACGGGCAGCTCGCGGTGGGCAATTACGTGCGCAGACCCGGGACCAGCGTCTTCCGCGCCCAGGTCCTCGACGTCCTGCGGTTCGAGCAGGGCGGTGACCGCATCGCGGAGATCACCTCCTTCGAGCCGCATCTCTTCCCCGCCTTCGGGCTGCCGCTGAAGCTCTGACCCGCCGACCCCGCGAGCGATGAGCATCCAGCGATGAGTATTCGGGGAGCCGTACGTCGGTATGGATGTCACGTACGAACCACTCCCAAGGAGCTCACCATGCTGCTCACCGACAAGACCGCGATCGTCTACGGCGCCGGCGGATCCATCGGCGGGGCCGTCGCCCGCGCCTTCGCCGAGCAGGGTGCGCGGGTCCACCTCGTCGGCCGGACCCGGCAGACCCTGGAGGCGGTGGCCGCCGACATCAAGGACGCCGAGGTCGCCGTCGTGGACGCGCTGGACGAGGCGGCGGTCGAGGCGCACGCCGACTCGGTCGGGGACATCGACATCTCCATCAACCTCGTCACCCGCGGGGACGTGCAGGGCGCGCCGCTGACCGACATGCCCGTCGACGACTTCATGCGGCCCGTCACCGACGGTCTGCGCGCCAACTTCCTCACCGCCCGGGCCGCCGGCCGCCGGATGGCCGCCCGCGGTTCCGGGGTGATCCTCGCCCTCAACAGCGGTTCCGCGCACGGCAGTCCGATGATGGGCGGCACCGGTTCGGCGGACGGGGCGATCGACACGCTCGTGCGCAACCTGGCGATCGAGCTGGGGCCGCGCGGGGTGCGGGCCGTCGGACTGTGGGTGGCCGGGGTGCCGGAGACGTTCACCGTCGAGAAGCTCGCCGCGGTCAACCCGGCCATCGACGCGGCCGCCGTCCAGGGCATCGTCGACAACCTGGCCGGGATGCGCATGACCCGCCGCAACCCCACCCTCGCCGAGGTGGCCGCCACCGCCGTGTTCCTCGCCTCCGACCACGCGGGCGGCATCACCGGCACGTTCGTCAACGCCACGGGCGGAATGGTCTCCCGCTGAGCGGGGGCATCGGCAGGGATCGCGATCGGCCCGCCGGACAAGGCTCGCCGGACAGGGCCCGCCGGACAGGGCCCGCCGGACAGGGCCCGCCGGACAGGGCCCGCCGGACAGGGCCCGCCGGACAGGGCCCTCCGGACAAGGCCCTCCGGACAAGGCCCTCCGGACAAGGCCCGCTGGACAAGAAAGAGCCCACTGGGGACAGTAATTCCAGGGTGCTTGATCGGACCACCAGCGTTCGGAGGACCGGCGTGCGGACTTCGCTCTATCCGGCAGTCGACGAACTGGAGCGAAGGGCACGCGCGTTGGTCCGCGCAGCCCCCGACCTGCTCCGTCTCCACGAGGTCGGACAGAGCCGGGCCGGCCGCCCGCTGTGGCTGCTGTCCGCCCGGCACACCGGCGGTGCCGCTCCCGACCGGCACATCCTCGCCGTCGCCGGAGCACACGCCAACGAACCGGTGGGCGGGGCCTCCGCACTGCGCCTGGCAGCCCTGTTCGCCGGCCGTCCCGAACTGCTCCGACGGCTCGGCTGCGCCTGGCACTTCCTGCTCTGCCTCGATCCCGACGGCGCCCGTCTCGCGCACGGCTGGCAGCCGGAGGAGCCGCATCCCTCGCTGACGGAGTGCCACCGGGTTTTCTACCGGCCCGCGTTCGCCCTCCAGCCGGAGTCCCTGCCGATGCCTCCCGGGGTGCCGCTCCCCGAGTCGGCCACGCTGGTGCGGATCCTCGACGAGCTGCGACCGGTCGCCCAGTTCACCCTGCACGGCATCGAGTTCGGCGGAGCGTTCGTGATGACGACGCGCACGGTGCCCGGTGTCGCGGACGCCTTCCGCCGGACGGCGACGCGGCTGCGCGTCCCCGTGGACCGGCACCCCGTCGACGGTCCCGACTGGCGGCTCGACCCGCCCGGCGTCCTGGTGCTGCCCGACGGCCACAGCGCGGGCGAGCGCGACCCGAGCGGGTTCGTCGCCGAGAGCACCTGGTTCCATCCGCGCCGCCACGGCACGCTGACCACCCTGATCGAGACCCCGGCCTGGGCCGTCCCCTCGGTCAGCGACGCGCGGCCGGTGACCGACCCCGACCGGGAGGTCGCACGGCTGGGCGAGGTGCTGCTCGGCCGGAGCCGGGAGCTGGCGGCCGTGCTCGGGACACGGCTCGACGACGCCGTACCGGACGACGTGGCGCCGCTGCGGGACGCGGCGCGGGAGCTTCTCGGGGTGGCTCCGTCGATCGTGGACAGCTGGGCCGCGGAGGAACCCGGCCTGTTCCGCGGGTACTTCGCGACGCGGGGCATCTCCGCGCGTCGCATCCCGCTCCGGGTGGCGGCGATGGCGAGCCGCGCCCTGGCCCGCACCGACCCGCGGACCGTGGAGGTCCTCGACGACCTGGTGCGCGAGTGGAGCCAGGAACTGGAGAAGACGTACCACCTGCGATGGGTGCCGGTGGCCACACAGACCGCACTGCACGTGCGGACCATGCTCGACACGGCCCGGCTGGTGTGCGGCGGACGGTGAAAGCGGTTTGACCGGCGGACGCTGAACGCGGCTCGACCGGGAGACGCGGGAGGCGGACGGCCGAAGTCGCCCGCCTCCCGACGCCCGGTTTCCTACTGCTCCGCCTGCGCGTCCGCCGCCTGGGCCTTCAGTGCCCGCTCCACGCCCGCGCGGGACTCGGAGACGAGCCGGCGCAGGGCCGCGTTCGGCTCCGCGGAGGCCAGCCAGGCGTCCGTCTTGTCCAGGGTCTCCTGGGAGACCTGGAGCGAGGGGTAGAGGCCGACCGCGATCTGCTGGGCGATCTCGTGCGAGCGGGACTCCCAGATGTCCTTGAGCACCTCGAAGTACCGGTCCGTGTAGGGCGCGAGCAGCTCCCGCTGGTCGGTCTGCACGAACCCGCCGATGACGGCCTCCTGGACGGCGTTCGGCAGCTTGTCGGACTCGACGACCTGCGTCCAGGCCTCCGCCTTCGCCTCCTCGGTGGGCCGTGCGGCACGGGCGGTCGCCGCGTGCCGCTCACCCGCCGCGGTCCGGTCCCGCTCGTACTCGGCGGCGATCTCCGACTCGTCGTAGCGGCCCACGGAGGCCAGCCGCTGCACGAACGCCCAGCGCAGCTCGGTGTCGACGGCCAGGCCCTCGACGGTCTGCGAGCCGTCGAGCAGCCCCTCCAGGAGGTCCAGCTGCTCCGGCGTACGGGCCGTCGCCGCGAACGCCCGTGCCCAGGCCAGCTGGTGGTCGCTGCCGGCCGCCGCGGACCGCAGGTGGGCCAGCGTGGCGTCGGTCCAGCGGGTCAGCAGGGTCTCGCGGGCGGTGGGGGCGGCGTACAGCTCGATCGCCAGCTTGACCTGCCGGTGCAGCGACTGCACGACACCGATGTCGGACTCCTTGCCGATACCGGAGAGGACGAGGGAGAGGTAGTCGCGGGTCGCGAGCTCCGCGTCCCTCGTCATGTCCCACGCCGACGCCCAGCACAGCGCGCGCGGCAGCGAGGACTCGAAGTCGCCCAGGTGCTCGGTGACGAAGGCCAGCGACTGCTCGTCGAGGCGGACCTTGGCGTACGACAGGTCGTCGTCGTTGAGGAGCACGACCGCCGGACGGCGCTTGCCGACCAGCTGCGGTACGGCCGTCAGCTCACCGTCGACGTCCAGCTCGACGCGCTCGTCACGGACCAGCTTGCCGCTGTCCTCGTCGAGTTCGTACAGGCCGACGGCGATGCGGTGGGGGCGAAGGGTCGGCTCACCCTTCGCGCCCGCCGGGAGCGCGGGGGCCTCCTGGCGGATGGCGAAGGAGGTGATGACACCGTTGCCGTCCGTCTCGATCTCCGGGCGCAGGATGTTGATGCCGGCGGTCTGGAGCCACTTCTGCGACCAGGTGCCGAGGTCACGGCCGGAGGTCTCCTCCAGCGCGCCCAGCAGGTCGGACAGCCGGGTGTTGCCGTATGCGTGGCGCTTGAAGTACGCCTGCACACCGCCGAAGAACTCGTCCATGCCGACGTAGGCGACGAGCTGCTTGAGGACGGAGGCGCCCTTGGCGTACGTGATGCCGTCGAAGTTGACGAGCACGTCGTCCAGGTCGCGGATCTCGGCCATGATCGGGTGCGTGGACGGCAGCTGGTCCTGGCGGTACGCCCACGTCTTCATGGAGTTGGCGAACGTGGTCCAGGAGTGCGGCCACCGGCTGTCCGGGGCGTACGCCTGGCAGGCGATGGAGGTGTAGGTGGCGAACGACTCGTTCAGCCACAGGTCGTTCCACCACTCCATGGTCACGAGGTCGCCGAACCACATGTGGGCCAGCTCGTGCAGGATGGTCTCGGCGCGCACCTCGTACGCGGCGTCGGTCACCTTGGACCGGAAGACGTACTGGTCGCGGATGGTCACCGCGCCCGCGTTCTCCATCGCGCCCGCGTTGAACTCCGGCACGAACAGCTGGTCGTACTTCTTGAACGGGTACGCGTAGTCGAACTTCTCCTGGAACCACTCGAAGCCCTGCCGGGTCACCTCGAAGATGGCGTCCGAGTCGAGGTGCTCGGCGAGCGAGGGCCGGCAGTAGATGCCGAGCGGCACGGACTGGCCGTCCTTCTCGTACACGCTGTGCACGGAGTGGTACGGGCCGACGATCAGGGCCGTGATGTACGACGAGATCCGCGGGGTCGGCTCGAAGACCCAGATGTCGTCCTTCGGCTCCGGCGTCGGGGAGTTGGAGATGACCGTCCAGCCGGTCGGCGCCTTCACGGTGAACTGGAAGGTGGCCTTCAGGTCGGGCTGCTCGAAGGAGGCGAAGACCCGGCGGGCGTCCGGCACCTCGAACTGGGTGTAGAGGTACGCCTGCTCGTCGACCGGGTCGACGAAGCGGTGCAGGCCCTCACCGGTGTTGGTGTACGCGGCGTCCGCGACGACCCGCAGGATGTTGCGGCCCTCCAGGAGGCCGGGAAGGGCGATCCGGGAGTCCTTGAAGACCTCGGCCGGGTCGAGCGCGTCCCCGTTCAGGGTGACCTCGTGGACCGTGGGGGCGACGAGGTCGATGAAGGACTCGGCCCCGTTCTCGGCCACGTCGAAGCGCACCGTGGTCACGGACCGGTAGGTACCGCCCTCCTGCGCGCCGGAGAGGTCGAGGTCGATCTCGTAGGACTCGACGCTGAGCAGCTTGGCCCGCTGCTGAGCCTCTTCGCGAGTCAGGTTTGTGCCAGGCACGCGGTCATCTCCTTGTTTCCTCGTTATGAGTAGGTTGGGCGGTCCGGTCATCCTTCCACGAACTGTCTCCGACGGATCGGGGGATTACCCTGCGGTTCCGGGGACGCGCCGTCCGGTTTCCGCCGGTCATCCGCGCCCGGCCGCGTCAGCCTGGTCCCATGACGACCTACCGCGCACGCCCCGTCACTCCCGCCACCCTGAGGGAACTCCGCACCACCGACGACTCCGGCCGTCCCCTGTCCCCCTTCACCGACGCGGAGGGCGGCGCTCCGCTGCGCTGCTGTCTGCGCCGCAGTGTCCCGGGCGAGCGGATCGCCCTCGTCTCCTACGCGCCCCTGCGCCGCTGGGCGGCGGGAACCGGGGCGCGTCCGGGGCCGTACGACGAACAGGGGCCGGTGTTCATCCACGCCGACGAGTGCGCGGGGCCGGACGGGCACGAGGGGTACCCCTTCCCGGGCGCCCACCGGACCGTGCGCCGCTACTCCCACGACGGCCACATCCTGGGCGGCGAACTGGTCGAGACCCCCGACGACGACGCCTTCCGAAACGCATTCGACGACCCGACCGTGGCACTGGTCCACGTCCGGGCCGTCGAGTACGGCTGTTTCCTCTACGAGGTCAGGCGACCCTGAGGGTCAGCCCTTGAGCTCCGCCGCCACCAGTTCCGCGATCTGGATCGCGTTCAGGGCTGCGCCCTTGCGGAGGTTGTCGTTGGAGATGAACAGGGCGAGGCCGTTCTCGACCGTCTCGTCGCGGCGGATGCGGCCGACGAAGGAGGCGTCCTGGCCGGCGGCCTGGAGCGGGGTCGGGATGTCCGAGAGGGTCACGCCGGGGGCGCCCGCCAGGATCTCCGTGGCGCGCTCCGGGGAGATCGGGCGGGCGAAGCGGGCGTTGACCTGGAGGGAGTGGCCGGAGAAGACCGGCACGCGCACACAGGTGCCGGAGACCTTCAGCTCGGGGAGCTCCAGGATCTTGCGGGACTCGTTGCGGAGCTTCTGCTCCTCGTCGGTCTCGTTCAGCCCGTCCTCGACGAGGTTGCCGGCGAAGGGGAGAACGTTGAAGGCGATGGGGCGCTTGTAGACCTGCGGCTCGGGGAAGTCGACCGCCGAGCCGTCGTGGGTCAGCTTGTCCGCGTCGGCGGCGACCTTCTGCACCTGCCCGTGCAGCTCGGCCACGCCCGCGAGACCGGAACCCGACACCGCCTGGTAGGTGGTGGCGATCAGCGTCTGGAGGCCCGCCTCGGTGTCCAGCACCTTCAGGACCGGCATCGCGGCCATGGTGGTGCAGTTCGGGTTGGCGATGATGCCCTTGGGGCGGTCCGCGATGGCGTGCGGGTTCACCTCGGAGACGACCAGCGGGACCTCGGGGTCCTTGCGCCAGGCGGAGGAGTTGTCGATCACGACCGCGCCCTGCGAGGCGACCTTCTCGGCCAGCGCCTTCGAGGTCGCGCCGCCCGCGGAGAACAGCACGATGTCCAGACCGGTGTAGTCGGCCGTCGCCGCGTCCTCCACCGTGACGCCGTCCAGGACCGAGCCCGCCGAGCGCGCGGAGGCGAACAGGCGCAGCTCCGTGACCGGGAAGTTCCGCTCCTTGAGGATCCCGCGCATGACCGTGCCGACCTGCCCGGTGGCTCCGACGATTCCGACCCTCACGGTGACTCCCTCTGCGTGTCCTGGATGTGTCTGCGGCTTTTCCATCATGCGGCCGACCCGGGTCAGCCTGTCCAATTCTTTGTGCTCCATGCCCGAGGACTGGGACGCCCACGGCCCACCACCCCTTGCGGAACTCGCGTGGCACCCCGCCTGAGCTGGAGAAATTCGCTCTCCTGCGGTCCCGCACCGCAAGCCGTGCGGCACGCGGCGCCCGGTGTGACGTACGCCTCGGAAAGCTGTGACGTACGCCTCCGAAAAAATTATCCGGGATCGGCCGAACGTTTCCCGCCCCACCGGCGTCGTAGGGGAAACGCGGTGAGGGGAGGGTGTCTGTGCTGCGCAGAATCGCCCGCCGTGGCCAGGGGGAACAGCAAGGGGATCCTCTGGACGCGGCGCAGGAACGCCGGGTGCGAGCGGTGCTCGCCCTGGGCGGGGTGCCGCAGGCGGACCTGCCGGACGGGGTGCAGCAGGTCCGCCTGCGGTTGCTGGAGCGGGCGGCCAAGGGGTACGAGGCGCCACGGGACGTGTCCGCGTGGGCCGCCGTGGTGGCCTCCAATCTCGCCATGGACTGGCACCGGGCCAAGAAGCGCCAGGAGCGTCTCGGCGAGCGTCTGGCCTCGCTCCGGCAGCACGAACACCCTTCCGGGGAGGACACCAGCGTGCTCTCCCTCGCCGTGGCGCAGGGCCTGGACGAGCTGCCCGACCAGCAGCGCCAGGTCCTGGTGCTGCGGTTCTTCGCCGACCTGCCGGTGCGCTCCATCGCCCACGAGCTGGGCGTTCCCGAGGGCACGGTCAAGAGCCGCCTGCACACGGCGGTCCGGGCCCTGCGCGCCCGCCTGCACGAGGACGAGGTGGTGTGACATGAGCGCCGAGAACGAGACGTACGACAGCGACGCGCTCATGGCCGCGATCACCGGCGAGGAACTCGGCGACGAGGCCCGCTCGGACTCCGCCTTCCTCGCCGAGTACCGGGCCGCCGAGGCCGACATCGCGCTGCTGAGGGAGCAGCTGGGGTTCCTCGGCGAAACATTCTCCGAGACGACCTCCGAGACGCCCTCCGAGACGCCTTCCGAGACGCCTTCCGCGACGCCTTCCGCGACGCCCTCCGCGACGCCCTCCAGGGCGCCCTCCGAGGTGCGCCCCGCCCCGAAACCCCTCCCCGCGCGACTGCGGCCGCCGTCCCGTGCCCGCCGCCGCGCCCGCACCCTGGCCTTCGGCACCCTGGCGGTGGCCGCCACGGCGGGTGTCTTCACGGGGTTCGGCTGGCTCCTCGGGCACAGCGGGGCGGACGACCGGGGCGCCGATGCCACCTCCGACTCCGCCGCCAAGGCGGAAGCGGGGGTCCAGTTCGGCGGCCCGGAGTACCTGGCCTGCGCCACCACGGTCGCCGAGGGCAAGGTCACCGCCGTCGAGGAACTGCCCGCAGGACAGGTGCGGGTCACCGTGCGGGTGAGCCACTCCTACGTGCCGACGCACGGCCCGAAGGACCTCACCTATGTGGTCGACACGTACGACCTGCCCGAACCCCTCACCCGGGGCACCGCGGTCCTGTTCGGCGTGAGCCAGGGCTCCCCGGTCCCCGACCACTGGGTCGTCGGCACCCGGCGGATCGCCCAGGAACGGGCCTGGATCACCGCTTCCCTGCCCGAGTCGCGCACGCTGCCCTGCTGAACCGCGGCACGAGAAGGGCGGGCGCCCTCACGGACGCCCGCCCCTTTGATCGCCGTACGGAGAAGTGTTACGGCGTGAGAAGTGTTACGGCGTGACCTTCTCGATCTTCACGCTGCCGAGGCCGGCGACCGTGCCGCGCGCGTTGACCAGGCTGACCTGGCCGAAGAACTCGCGGCCTTCCGGAGCGGGCGCCAGGGCGGTGACGCTGCCGGAGACGGTGGTCGAGGCGCCGTTGGCGAGCTTGACCGGGGTGTCGGCGACGGTGACGGTGCCCAGGGCGCTGGAGAAGAACACGTCCTGGTAGTCGTACGCCGTCGTGCCGGCCGGGACCGCGTAGCCCGCGACCTCGATGGTGTACGTGCCGGCGGCCGGCGAGGCGACCGAGACGGCCTCCTCCGAGTCACCGTCGGCGGAGGTGCCGACCACGGTGCCGGCCGAGTTGTAGACCGTCAGGTCCAGGTCGGCGGAGGCGTCGGAGACGTTGCCGATGGCGACGTCGAGCGACTTGGCGCCCGCGGGCACCTCGACCGTGGTGGTCTGGGTCTCGCCCTCCTTGATGGACGGGCGGGCCGACTTGGACGAGCCGAGCGGGCCGCCGGCCAGCTTGCCGTCGATCGCGGCGAACTGGTTGGTCACCTTCCAGGAGGCGGTGGCCGGGGTGCCGACCTTGGCCTCGGGCACGGTCACGGTCTCCGGGTCGAAGGCCGCGCCGTAGACGGCGACGTCCAGCTTGTACGGGTTGTCGAGCAGCGGCGAGGTGCGGCGCGACTCGACCTCGATCTCCCAGACACCGGCCTGCGGGTCGGCGTAGGAACGGACGTCCGGCTTGCAGCCGTTGCCGTCGAGGTAGTCGTTGTAGCAGTACGGGGTGCCGGTGTTGTCGACCGGGACGCCGTAGGGGTGGATCGCGATGAAGCGGGTCTGGCTCTTGTCCTTCAGCCCGCCGATCGCGACCTCCAGCGACTTGGCGCCCGCGGGCACGGTCACGAAGTACGACTGGGTGCTGTTGCGCTGCACGGTGTTCGACGCGGTGTAGGTGTACTTCACCGGCGCCGAGACGACGACCGTGCTCAGGATCTGCTGGTCGGCGCCCTCGGTCCGCGGGTCGTCGACGACCAGGATCGCGCTCTTGAGACCAGCGGACTTCGGCTGGGCCTGCACCTTGACGGTCACCGGCTGGTTCAGCGGGAGCCGGATGTCGTCCTTGCCGAGGATCCGGAAGGTGTTCCCGGCGTTGTTGTCGAAGGACAGCTCGTGGCGGAGCGCCTTGTCCGGGCCGGACGTACGGGTGATGGTGACGTCGTACGTCTTCTTCTGACCGGCCTTCAGACCGCCCTCGCGGTCGTAGATGCCGGTGCCGTAGCCCGGGGTCTTCAGGAGCTGGTCGATCGCGGTGTCGACCGGGGCCTTCACGGTGTAGGTGTTCGCGGTGGCGCCGTCCTTGATGGCGTCCCAGGCGTCCACGATGTCGATGAGGCCCGCGCCCTCCTCGTACGCCTGCACACCCTTGATGTGCTGGGCGGTCGAGGTCAGGGCGGTGCGCAGGGTGGCCGGCGTCAGCGCGATGTGCTTCTGCTTGGCGGCCGACAGGAGCAGCGCGGAGGCGCCGGTGGCCTGCGGGGAGGCCATCGAGGTGCCCTGGAGCATGGAGTAGCCGGCCGGCAGCGTGTAGCCCGACTCGGCGACCGGGGAGCCCGGCAGCCAGGTCTGCGTGGTGTTGATGGCCGCGCCCGGGGCCGACAGGGTCGGCGTGAAGCCGCCGTCCTCACGCGGACCGCGCGAGGAGAACGGCATCATGGCGTACTTCTTCTCCACGACGGAGCCGTAGTTGGCGGCCCAGGTCTCCTTGGAGATGGTCGCGCCGACCGAGATGACCTTGTCGGCCAGACCGGGGTCGCCGATGGTGTTGGCACCGGGGCCGGAGTTGCCCGCGGAGATCACCAGCTGGACGCCGTAGGTGTCGATGAGGCGCGTGTAGAGCTCGGCGCGCGCGTTGTTGCCGTCGTTCAGCGCCGGCAGGCCACCGATCGACATGTTGACGATGTCGACGCCGCGGTTGACGACGAGGTCGATCATGCCCTCGGTCAGCGCCACGTTGGTGCAGCCGCCGGTCCAGGTGCAGGCACGGGAGGAGACGAGCTTCGCGCCCGGGGCCGCGCCGTTCATCTTGCCGCCGAACAGGCCGTTGGCGGCGGTGATGCCGGCCACGTGGGTGCCGTGCTCGGACTCGATGACACCGATGTTGACGTAGTCGGCCTTGCTGCCCGCGGCGTCGTAGACGACGTCCTTGCGGATCTCGATGACGAACGGCTGACGCTCGACGACGTCGGTCGCCGGGTTGTCGGTGCCGAAGTAACCGACCTGGAAGCCGTCCTTGTACGGCTTCATCGGCGTGTCGTCGGAGAAGTCGTTGTTGTTGTTCAGGTCGACCCGGACGGTTCCGGCGGCCGCGTCGTACAGCACGCCCCAGACGTCGGTGGTGTCGCCGTCGCGGTTGGCGTCGCCCTTGGCGTCACCGCCGGCCGTGGCCGACTCGCGGAACAGGTTGAACTGGTAGGAGCCCGCCGGGGCCTTCCAGGTGGCGCCCGCGATGGTGAAGGTGGGGCCGCTGACGGGGTTGTTCATCCGCCGCCAGGTGGCGTCGGCGTCGGAGACCGGGTCGGTCGCCGTCACCCAGTCGACGATCTTCCGCTCACCGGTGGTGGTCTTCTGGAGCGCCGGGTGGCCGAGGTCCACACCCGAGTCCAGGATGCCGATGGTGACCCCGCGGCCGTCCGCCTTCGGGTGGTCCTGCACGAAGTCGACGGCGCCCGTCTCGAAGGACGGGTTGTACGGGTTCTCGGCGGGCGTCTTCGCGCTCGGCGCCGGGTAGGTCTTCGCGGCCTTGTGCGCGGCGCCCTTGGCGGTGTCGGCGCTCGGCGTCGGGTCGTCCAGCGGGATGTCCTGCTTGACGTCGATGCCGTGCACGGAGGACAGCTTCGCGGCGGCGGCGATGGCCGCGTCCGCCTTCGCGGTGGGGACGGTGGCCCGGACGTAACCGAGCTTGTCGTAGGTCTTGCCCACCAGGCCGCCCTTGACCGCGTCCAGCTCCGCGGCGACCTGCTCGGTCCTGCCGGGGGCGGTGGCGACCATCAGCGTGATGCTCTTGTCGCCGGCGGCCTTGGCCTCGGCCAGCGCGTCGGCGTCGTCCGAACCGAGCTTCTGGTCGGCGGACTTCAGGCCCGGGTCCGATGCCGCGGGGGTGGTGCCCGCGTCGGCGGAGAAGGCCATCGGTATCGGCCCCGCCGCGGAGAGTGCGGCAACCAGTCCGGCGGCCGCGGCTATGCGCGCCACACGTCTCGCGCCCGATATCCGGTCGCTCTGGGGGGTGAGGGTCATCGGCATCCCTTGTGAGTAAAGGAACGAGCAGGCGTGTGACCGGGACCGATCGGTCCTGGCCACGGTGATCCGGAATACGACCCCGGATGAGCGCCCAGCTTTACGCATGGGAAGGATGTTTAGGGAGAGTTGACCGAATCGATATGGCTGTATGGGGAAAACCCGCGATGCCCATTAGGGCATAGGTGAAGTTCCTTGACGAAGCGGTCAATTCACCCCGGCGAACCCTTGGGAAGCCTTGGGGAGCCCTGGGAAAGCCTTTTCACGCGTCCTTGACGCGGGCGTAGTGCCGGGACGCCTTCGCCCGGTTGCCGCAGGTCGCCATCGAGCACCAGCGCCGGGTGCCGTTCCTCGACGTGTCCAGGAAGTGCAGCACGCACGACTCGTGGGCGCAGGACCGGATCCGGTCGGGCGCGGTGTCGAGCAGTTCGAGGTAGTTGCGGGCGGCGAGCCAGGCGGGTGCCCAGGCGGGGTCGCTCAACTCGGGCAGCTCGACGGGGCCGTGGGGGGTCAGTGAGACCCGGACCCGGCCGTGCGCGAGGACCGCGTCCACCAGCGGGGCGCCTTCTTCCAGTGGCCCGTCCACCGCGGTCCGCAGGGCCTCGCGGGCCTGCCGCACGTTCCGCAGCATCCGGCTGTCGGGGGAGTGGTCGCCGCTCAGGCCCGCCGACGCGAGCCACACCCCGAGTCCGTCGACGTCGGTGAGCAGGTCCTGGAGGGTCCCCTCGCTCATCCAGCGGGTGTTGAGCAGGTCCAGCGCGAGCGGCTCGCCGGTGAGCGGGCGCGGGTCGCCGGTGCGCGGGCGCTGGTCGCCGGTGGCAGGCATGGGGGCTCCCTTCCGTACTAACCCCTCAAGCGTACGTGACTGGTTGCGCGCGGCCTCTCTAACCTCTAAAGTCGATGACAAGGGTTATAAGGGTTACGCAAGCTGAAGGGGACAGCCATGACCTTGCGCACCGGCCACATCGGCCTGAACGTCACCGACCTCGACCGTTCGCTCGCCTTCTACCGGGACGTCCTCGGCTTCACGGCTCTCGCCGAGGGCAAGGAGGAAGACCGTCGGTACGCCTTCCTCGGCGACGGCGACACCCTCGTCCTCACCCTCTGGCAGCAGGCCGGGCAGCCGTACGGCCCCGACCGCGCGGGCCTGCACCACCTCGCCTTCGAGGCGGACTCGATCGAGCGGGTCAGGGAGTACGAGGAGGCGTTGCGGGCCTTCGGGGCGGACTTCGCCCACGAGGGCGTGGTCGCGCACCGCGAGGGCGCGGGGTCGGGCGGCATCTTCTTCCACGACCCGGACGGCACCCGCCTGGAGATCTCCGTACCCAGCGGCGCCGAAGGGGCCCCAGCGCCCTCCGGTACGGCTCCGACCTGCGGGTTCTTCTAGTCATGGGCGTCTATCACGCGGGCTCACGGGCCGTGCAGGACCGGGTCGGGGTGCGCGAGCAGGCCGACCACGTGGGCCGCTCGGTCGGCCGGGGCATCCGGGAGATCGCCGCGGCCTTCCTGGAGCTCCAGCCCCTCCTGGTCGTCGGTGCCGCCGCGGAAGGCCGGGTCTGGGCCTCGCCGCTCACGGGATCGCCGGGCTTCGTCCGGGCGACCGGCCCGCACCGCGTCTCGGTCGCCGGCGGTCCGCTGCCCTCCGACCCCCTCGCGACCGCGTACGCCACCCCCGGCACCCCCGTCGGCACGATCGCCCTCGACCCCCGCACCCGCCGCCGGATGCGCCTCAACGGCCGACTCGCGCCCACGGCACGGGGGTTCGCGATCGAGGCCGACCAGGTGTTCTCCAACTGCCCGAAGTACCTCCAGAAGAGGCAGTCGTACGAGTTCGTGCCGGACCGCCGACCGGGCGAACCCCGGCGCACCGCCCAACTCACCGACGATCAGGCCGGATTCGTCACCGCGGCCGACACCTTCTTCCTGGCCACCGTGCACGAGGGCGGGGCCGACGCCAGCCACCGGGGCGGCAACCCCGGTTTCGTGCGCGTCGATTCACCGGGCGAGCTCAGCTGGCGCGACTACCCCGGCAACTCCATGTTCCTCACCCTCGGCAACCTCGCCGCCGACCCCCGCGCCGGTCTGCTGTTCCTCGACTGGACCACCGGCACGGCACTCCAGCTGACCGGCGAGGCGCACACCGAGTACGGCGAGGACCGCAGGGTCCGTTTCACCGTACGGGAGGTGATCGAGACCCCCTCGGCGCTCCCGCTGCGCTGGTCCGCGCCCGAATACTCACCGGCCAATCCGGACCCGGCGGGCTAACTTGCCCGTATGCGCAAGAAGTTGAGGGTGGCGGCCTACGCCATATGTGTCCGGGACGAACAGATCCTGCTGGCCCGCTGGCTCAACGACGGCCTGCCGGAGTGGACGCTGCCGGGCGGCGGCATGGAGCACGGCGAGGACCCCTACGACACGGTGCTGCGGGAGGTGGAGGAGGAGACCGGGTACCGCATCGAGGTCACCGGCCTCCTCGGTGTCAGGTCGCACCGGATCCCCCTTCGCCGCCGCGGCCGCTCCGTCGACCACCACGGCGTCGGACTCGTCTACGAGGCCAGGGTCACCGCGGGCGAACTGCGGTACGAGATCGGCGGTTCCACGGACATGGCCGCATGGCACGACCTGGACGCGGTACTCGCGTTGAAACGCGTGCCCCTGGTCGACTACGGCCTGCGGCTGTGGCGCGAGCGACCGGCGACCGGGCGGCCCGCGGACCCGGTGTCGAACCCGCCCGCGGAATAGGTGTCGTACCCCGCGAGATGAACACGGCGTGACCACTCCCCGGCCGTTCGACGAGCGCTCCTGAACGCGCGGGGTGGGCGAAGATCCACGTACGGTGATCGGCGTTGCGCGTTGCCGTCTCGTTCACGCGCAGGTCATTCCCGGTGCCAAGCATCCAGAGCGAGCGGGTCGTTCGCGAACGCGATCACCCGCGACCACTGCCGACGCAGTTCGCACTCGGGGAGATCGCGCCATGTCGCGCACACGCTCTGTCGCCAGCACCCAGCCGGCGGTCCACCGCCGGACCGTCCTCGCCACCGCGGGCGCGGCCGCCGCCTCCGCCGGCATCGGCTACGCCCTGCGGCCCACCGACAGCCAGGCCGCGACGGCCACCACCGGGGCCGCCGAGGCGCCGGTGGCCCGGACCGTCCACCAGGCCGCCGCCCCGGCCGAGGCCCCCCTCGCCCCGTACACCCGCGGCACGACCGTCGCCTCCATCGCCGCCCCGCGCACCTCCTCCGGCTACCGGCGCCTGGGCGACGGTCCCGGCTGGAGCCGCAAGGTGCGCTCCGACCTCGCCGCACCGAAGAGCGGGCGGGCCGGCCGCCGCACCTCGCTGGCCGCCTTCGTGCAGTTCACCGACCTGCACCTGATGGACAGCCAGCACCCGGCACGCCTGGAGTACCTGCGCTCCACCGACGTGCACGCCTGGCGACCCCAGGAGGCGCTCACCGTGCCCGGCGCGATCTCCCTCGTCGAGCGGGTCAACGCGCTGCGCGGCGGACCGGTCACCGGCGCCCCGCTCCAGTTCGCCATGACGACCGGCGACAACACCGACAACAACTCCCACACCGAGCTGGACTGGTTCCTCACCGTCATGAGCGGCGGCCGGATCACCCCCAACTCCGGGGACCCGCGCCACTACGAGGGCGTCCAGAACAGCGGACTCAACCAGTACTGGCAGCCCGACTCGACCACCCGCGACAACGACAAGCGGCTGGGCTTCCCGCACCTCAAGGGCTATCTCGCCGCCGCCATCCGCGAGGTCAACAGCCCCGGCCTGAACATCCCCTGGTACTCCACGGTCGGCAACCACGACAGCCTGCCGCTCGGCTGCTTCGGCCACGGCGACTCCTGGCTCGCCGAGTACGCCGTCGGCGGCAAGAAGCTCATGTCGCTGCCCGCGTCCGAGGCGAAGAAGCTCCAGGACACGATCAGGAAGGCGAGCGACCCGCAGGGCCACCACTTCCGCGACTTCCTCAAGGCGCATGCCCGCAGCATGCGCTCGGTCACCCCCGACGAGCGGCGCGCCCCCTACACCGCCCGCGACTACCTCAAGGCCCACCTCGACCCCGCGTACCGGGGCGTGGGCCCGGTCGGCCACGGCTACTCCACCGCCAACCTCGACGCGGGGACCCAGTACTACAGCTTCCGCATCGCCGACGACGTGATCGGCATCAGCCTCGACACCACCGACCCGGGCGGCCACTACCAGGGCTCCATCGGCGCCGCGCAGCTGCGCTGGCTGGACCGGACGCTGCGGGAGAACAAGGACTCGTTCGCCGTCGTCTTCAGCCACCACACCAGCGACTCGATGGACAACCTGCGGCGGGACCCGGCCCACCCGGGCGAGCGGCGGTACGGCGGCGCCGACGTCGTCGCCCTCCTCGCCAGCCACAGCAACGTCCTCGCCTGGGTCAACGGCCACATCCACCGCAATGTGATCACCGCCCACGCCGCCCCCGACGGCCGTTCCTTCTGGGAGATCTCCACCGCCTCCCACATCGACTTCCCGCACCTGGCCCGGATCATCGAGCTGGTGGACAACAAGGACGGCACGATCTCGGTCTTCACCACCCTGGTCGAGTCCGCGGCCCCCCACCGCACCGACTTCACCGACCTCTCCCAGACCGGCCTCGCCGCCCTCTACCGCGAACTGGCCTACAACGCCCCGGGTTCGAGCAACAAGCTCGGCGGCGGCGCGGTGGACCGGAACACGGAGCTGGTGCTGAAGAAGGGCTGAAATCAGCTCAACCCTCCTGATCCACCTCAACCTTCCCTCCTTGGCGGGAGTCTCTCCCGCCGATCACGCTCGCCGAGCGTGCCGGAACCAGGGGGAAGACATGACCGTACGGACGACTGTGGTGGTCGGGGCGACCGCCGTGGCCCTCGCGACCGGGCTCGCCGCTCCGGCGATGGCGGCCGGCACCGACACCGCTCCGGCGACGGCGGCCGGCACCACCCGCACCGACACCCACGAGGCCACCCGGCAGGCCGTCCGCGCCGCCGTGCAGGACGGCGTGCCCGGGGTGACGCTCACCGCGAGGAACGGCCGGAGCAGCTGGTCGACCACCGCCGGGGTGGGCAACCTGCGCACGCACGCCCCGCGTTCGGCGGACGACCGCTACCGCGTCGGTTCCATCACCAAGACCTTCGTCTCCACCGTCGTCCTCCAGCTGGAGGCGGAGGGACGGCTGTCGCTCGACGACACCGTGGACAAGTGGCTGCCCGGCGTGGTGCACGGAAACGGCCACGACGGCAGCCGGGTCACCCTGCGCCAGCTCCTCAACCACACCAGCGGCATCTTCGACTACACGTCCGACGAGACGTTCGGGCGCACGTACTTCCTCAAGGACGGCTTCTTCGAGCATCGCTACGACACCCTGGCTCCCGGACAGCTCGTCGCGATCGCCATGGCCCACGAGCCGGACTTCGCGCCGGGCACCTCCTGGAACTACTCCAACACCAACTACGTACTGGCGGGCATGGTGATCCAGAAGGTCACCGGGCGGCCGTACGGCGAGGAGATCCGGCACCGGATCATCCACCCGCTGCACCTGACCGCCACCTCCGTCCCCGGCACCCGCGTCACCGTCCCGGGGCCCAGCAGCCGTGCCTACTCCAAGCTGGCGGAGACGGCGACGGGGCCGACGTACGACGTCACGCGGCTGAACCCCTCGCTGGCCTCCTCGGCGGGCGAGATGATCTCCGACTCGGCCGACCTGGACCGGTTCTACTCGGCCCTGCTGAAGGGCAGGCTGCTGCCGCCGAAGCAGCTGAAGGAGATGAAGGCCACGGTGCCCGTCGAGGGGATCCCGAACGCCGGCTACGGCCTCGCCCTGATCGACCGGAAGCTGAGTTGCGGGGTCCATGTCTGGGGTCACGACGGCGGCATCCACGGTTCCAGCTCCGTGGCCGTGACCACGGCCGACGGCCGGCACTCCCTCGCCTTCAACTTCAACGGCGACTGGTCGGGAGACACCGACGCCGTGATCGAGGCGGAGTTCTGCGGCAAGTAGACGCCCCGACCCCGTCCCGAATTGCAGAGTTCATCCGGGCGTAACGTCCGTACCGCCTCATATCGGCTAACCCGCACTTCACGGGGATGGCTCGATTTGTGTGCAAGGCGGGTGGTCGTGTGCGTACGGGACGCGAACTGCGAGTGCTGTCGGTCTACGAGGGCTTCTTCTCCGGTGGGGCCCGGATCGTCCACAGTGACATCGTGCTGGGCCTCACCGAGGGCGGCCAGCACCATCGGGTGCTGAGCCTGTACGGCGAGGTGCACCGGGAGGCGACCCGGCAGCGGATGACGGACGACACCTGCTACCGGGCGCTGACCGCGGCCGGAGTGGGTGTCACCTCCCTCGACCGCACCTACCGCGGCACCGGCGTTCCGGACGGATTCACCGGCCCGGAGCTGGCCGAAACGGCCCGGGTGACGGCCGGCGCGGACGTCATCCTCTCCCTCAAGGAGCAGCCGCTCGCGCTGCTCAACCAGGCGGGTCTGCCGCGCCGCCCGGTCGTGGTCTGCCTGCACCGCTCCGACCCGGAGAACCAGGGCCCCGCCCTCGACGAGCTGAGGGCCGCCATCGCCGACGGCACGGTCGTGGCCTGTGTCTGCTGCGCCGAGTCGACCCGGGACGCCTACCGGGCCGCGGGCATCCCCGCCGACCTCCTCCACGTGATCCCCAACGGCGTCGACCTCGCCCGCTTCCGCCCCGACGCCTCCCGCCGCCGTACCCTGCGCGCCGAACTCGGCATCGACCCGGCGGCTCCCGTGGTCGTCTTCGCCGCCCGTTACGACGGCATGAAGAACGTCCCCCTGCTGCTCGCCGCCGCCCGCGCCTGGCTCGCGCGCGTCCCGGACGGTCAGGTGCTGCTGTGCGGGGCGGGCATGACGGCGGCGAACCCCGGTCTCACCGCCGACATCGCGACGGCGTTCGCGGGTGCCGCGGGCCTCGCCGACCGGGGGCTGCGGCTGCTCGGCGTCCGCCGTGACATGGAGTCGCTGTACGCGGCCTCCGACGTCGTCGCCCTCACCTCCGCCTGGGGCGAGGCGGCCCCGCTGTGTCTGATCGAGGGCATGATGTGCGGCGCGGTCCCGGTGGCGACGGACGTCGGCGACAGCGCGGCGATCGTCGCGGGCCTCGGCCTGGTCACCGCCCCGGACCCGGAGGTGATCGCGACGGCCTGGTCACGGGCAGTGGCCTCGCGCGCCGACCTCGCCCCGGCCCTGGCCGCGAGCCGGGAACGCTTCAGCCGCACGAGGATGATCGCCTCGTACGCGACCCTGCTGGACCGCGCGGCCGCGGGCACCACCACGCGCCTCCCCGACCCGTTCTGAGCACGGGGGCCCGCGTCCCCGCGACGAGGGCCCCGCACGCACAACGAGGAGGGGCCCCCGGTTCCCCAGTCCCGGTGGGCCCCTCCTCTCCCCTCCTGATCCCTCCCCGGTCCGTCACTACCGGGGCAGGACCACGACATAGGCGGCCGGATCCCGGTCGCCGGAGGCCATCAGGGCCGTACGGACGACCGTGGCCTGCTGCTCCATCGCGTCCCGGAGCTTGCGCGGGGTGATGTGGACGACCGTGATGCCGAGCCGCTCCAGGTGCTCGCGCTTGCGGGCGTACTCCGACCACAAGGCGTCCTCGTCCTGACGCGGGGCCCGCGTGTCCAGTTCCACCGCCACCGCCTGGTCGGGCCAGTACGCGTCCAGGCCGCCCAGGTGGGGGCCGCCCGGGAGCCGCAGGTCGACGTTCCAGACCGGGTCGGGCAGGCCGTACTCCCGGACCATGCGGTAGAGGCGGTCCTCCGCGATGGCCCGGCCCTCGGCGAGCAGGGAGTCCACCGCGTCCACCACGTGCGGGCGGCTCAGCAGCTTGGCGTTGTTCAACTCCCTGACGACGGCGGCCGGTTCGCAGTGCCCGCCGCGCACCGCCTCGGTCAGCAGCCGGCGTACCGCGCCCGCGTCCGTCAGCTCGGTGACCGCGTCCGCGAGGGCGCGCGGGACCGGGGCGACCGGGAGGCCGGTGACCTGCTCGGGGGCCGGGAGCGCCGAGGTACGGACGATCCGCGCGCCGCCCGCCGAGCGCAGCCGGCGCATCCGGGGCACCAGCACGTCGATGCGGTCCAGGGAGAGCAGCGGCGGGGTCGAGCTGAAACCGTGCAGGGTCAGTGCCGCGAGGCCCGTGATCATCGCCTCGGCGTACACAGGGCGGTGCGGGTCCTCGGCGCCCGGCTGGGACGGCACCCCGGTGCCGCGTTCCCGTGCCGCGTACATCAGTACCGCGTGCAGTCGCTCCTCGCTGGTCGGCGGGCCCGGGTGGAGCAGGAAGACGCCCGGGAGGAGCTGCTGCCAGGGGCCGCCGGGCCGGCACTGCTCGTTGGCTTCGGCGACCGAGACGCCCTGCGCGCGGAGCCGGCCGGCCGTCATGACCCGGCGGTGCACCTCGGCGAGGTGGCGGAGGGGGCGGGGGGAGAGCGGGGGGACCGGGGTGTTGTGGTTCATGCAGCGGAGATTCCCGCACCCGATCGGCCCGCTAACCGCTGTTACAGGGCCGTCGACAAATACGGACAAGACAGCACTAAAGGACGGATGTTCGGATGCCGATGGGGCACCGAAAACCCCTGGTCCATTCGGGTGGGACCAGGGGTTACGGCTGTGATGGAACGGATTTCGTAACGGCTACCCGACGCTCAAGCTCGGGCCAGAGGTCAGCCCTGGTTGACGGCCCCTGCGTCGCACGCCTGTCCCCGCAGCGCCCGCGCCAGATCGTCCCGCCCCTCGAGGACCAGCCTGCGCAGCGCCGGCGCCGCGTCCTCGTGCGCCGCGAGCCACGCGTCGGCCGCGTCCAGGGTGGCCGTCGAGTCCTGGAGCGAGGGGAACAGCCCCGAGACGATGTTCATCGCGATCTGGATCGAACGGTCCCGCCAGATCCGGGTGAGCGCCGCGAAGTACTTCTCCGTGTAGGGGGCGAGCAGCTCCCGCTGGGCCGGCCGCCCCCAGCCCGCGATCGTCGCCTCGGCCAGCGCGTTGGACAGCGCGTCCGACTCCACGACCTGCGCCCAGCCCTGCGCCTTCACCGCCGCCGACGGCCGCGCGGCCAGGCAGCGCACCTGGTGGCGCTTGCCGGACGCGGTGTCGTCCCGGGCCAGCTCCGCCTCCAGCTCCTTCTCGCCGGCGAGTCCGTGCACGACCAGCGGCTCCAGGAACGCCCACCGCAGCTCCTGGTCGACCTCCAGGCCCGGCACGGTCGTGGTGCCGTCCAGCAGCCCCCGCAGCAGGTCGAGGTCGCCCTGCTCCTCGGCGGTGCGGGCGAAGAAGCGCGCCCACGCCAGCTGGTGCTCGCTGCCCGGCCCGGTCCGCTCCAGCAGCTCGCGGCGGGCGGAATCGGCGAGCAGTGCCGCCCCGCGCGCACGCCAGTCGGGGGCCGCGTAGTGCGTGACCGCCGACTCCGCCCAGGCGTGCAGCATCTGGAGCACGCCGATGTCGGACTCCCGTCCCGCGAACCGCGTCACCAGCTCCACGAAGTCCCGCGCGGGCAGCAGCGCGTCCCGGGTCATGTTCCACAGCGCCGACCAGCACAGGGCCCGCGCGAGCGGATCGGCCACCGAACCGAGCCCGGACTTCAGGGTCTCCAGCGAGGTCGTGTCGAAGCGGATCTTGCAGTACGTCAGGTCGTCGTCGTTGACCAGGACCAGCGCCGGCGCCTCAGCGCCCGCCAGCTCGGCCACCACCGTGCGCGGCCCGTCCACGTCCACCTCGGCGCGGGCGTACCGCTCCAGCGTCCCGTCCGCCGCGGCCCGGTACAGGCCCACCGCCACCCGGTGCGGCCGCAGCTCGGGGTGGGACTCGGCGGCCTCCTGGACGACCGCGAGCTCGTCCACGAGCCCCTCCGCGGACAGCAGCACCTGCGGGGTCAGCGAGTTGACCCCGGCCGTCTGGAGCCAGGACCGCGCCCACGCGCCCATGTCGCGGCCGCTGGTCTCCTCCAGCACCGACAGCAGGTCACCGAGGCGGGTGTTGCCGTAGGCGTGCCGCTTGAAGTAGCGCCGGGCACCCTCCAGGAACGCGTCCTGGCCGACGTACGCGACGAGCTGCTTGAGGACGGAGGCGCCCTTGGCGTAGGTGATGCCGTCGAAGTTGAGCTTGGCGTCCTGGAGGTCGCGGATGTCGGCGGTGATCGGGTGCGTGGAGGGCAGCTGGTCGGCGCGGTACGCCCAGGCCTTGCGGCGGTTGGCGAAGGTGATCCAGGCGTCCTTGAAGCGGGTCGCGCCGACGTTGGCGAAGGTGCCCATGAAGTCCGCGAAGGACTCCTTCAGCCACAGGTCGTCCCACCACACCATGGTGACCAGGTCGCCGAACCACATGTGCGCCATCTCGTGCAGGATGACGTTGGCCCGGCCCTCGTAGGACGCCTGCGTGACCTTGCCGCGGAAGATGAACTCCTCGCGGAAGGTCACCAGACCCGGGTTCTCCATCGCCCCGAGGTTGTACTCCGGCACGAACGCCTGGTCGTACTTCCCGAAGGGGTACGGGTAGTCGAAGTGCTCGTGGAAGAAGTCCAGCCCCTGCTTGGTGACGAGGAACACGTCGTCGGAGTCGAAGTAGGGGGCGAGCCCCTTGCGGCACAGGGCGCCGAGGGGGATCTCCAGGCGGGTGCCGTCGTCGAGGACGCGCTCGTAGGTGTCCGTCACATAGTGGTACGGGCCCGCGGTGACACAGGTGATGTACGTCGAGATCGGCTTGGTCTCCGCGAACCGCCACACCCCGTCCGTCAGCGTCCCGGCCCCGTTGCTCCACACCGTCCACCCCTCCGGTGCCCGCACCTCGAAGCGGTACGGCGCCTTCAGGTCCGGCTGCTCGAAGTTGGCGAAGACCCGGCGGGAGTCGGCCGGCTCGTACTGCGTGTAGAGGTAGACCTCGCCGTCCTCGGGGTCGACGAAGCGGTGCATGCCCTCGCCGGTGCGGGAGTAGGCGCACTGGGCGTCGACGACCAGTTCGTTGTCGGCGGCCAGGTCCTCCAGGGCGATCCGGGAGCCGTCGAAGACCTCTCCCGGGTCGAGGTCCCGGCCGTTGAGCGACACGGCCGTCACGCTCGGCGCGATCAGGTCGGCGAAACTGGCAGCCCCCGGCTCGCTGCACCGGAAGCGGATCGTGGTCACGGACCGGAAGGTGCGCGGGCCGTCCCCGGCCTGGTCGCCGACCGCCGAGCGCAGGTCGAGGGACACGTCGTACCCGTCGACGGACAGCAGGGCGGCCCGCTCCCGGGCCTCGTCACGGGACAGATTCTCACCGGGCACGGGCGATGCTCCCTCGGATGGTGTTCAGCATGCGGACAGGCCCGATCCTGCCATGTGCCCCTGACATCGGTCAGCCGGGAATGGGGCGGGCGGCGGCCGGTGTTGCGGCAGGAAACGAACACTTCTCTAGGAGACCCATGTCCGAGACCGCGACCGCCTCCGGCAAGACCCCCGTCGACTTCTGGTTCGACCCGCTGTGCCCCTGGGCCTGGATGACCTCCCGCTGGGTCCTGGAGGTCGAGAAGGTCCGCGACATCGAGGTCCGCTGGCACATCATGAGCCTCGCCGTCCTCAACGAGCCGAAGATCGACGAGCTGCCCGAGGAGTACCGCGAGCTGCTGGAGACCAAGGCCTGGCAGCCGATCCGGGTCGTCACCGCGGCCTGGCAGAAGCACGGCTCCGACATCCTCGGCCCGCTCTACACCGCGCTCGGCACCCGGATCCACAACGAGGGCCAGGGCCCGACGCGTGCGGCCGTCGAGGGCGCCCTCGCGGACGTCGGCCTGCCCGCCGACCTGATCGAGTACTTCGACCAGAAGGACTTCGAGTTCGACGCCGAGCTGCGCGCCTCCCACAAGGAGGGCATCGACAAGGTCGGCCAGGACGTCGGCACCCCGGTCATCGCGGTCCCCGGCCCCGACGGCGAGCAGATCGCCTTCTTCGGCCCGGTCGTCACCCCCGCCCCCAAGGGCGAGGAGGCGGCCCGCCTCTGGGACGGCACCGTGGCGGTCGCCTCGGTCCCGGGCTTCTACGAGATCAAGCGCACCCGTACCAAGGGCCCGGACTTCAGCAACCTGTAGTCACTTCTCCGGCTCGGGGAACGAACCCCCGTCGTTCTGATCCCCGAGCCGCTGATACCGCAGACACCCATCACGGGCACACCGGTAGTACGAGCCCAGGCGGGTATGCCTGGGCTTGTGCTCCCGCACGAACTTCTTCTCGTCATCAGTGAGCGCGCGGAACTCCTGAAGACTCCCGCCGCAATTCGAGCACCGCATGAACACCGTGAACTGCAACCCCCTCAGGGGCGCGGGGAACTGCGCGACCAGCCACAACGAAACCTGCGGCTAACGACCGGCCCGTCCCCGAGCCACATCCAACCGTCCCAAATGCTCCTGGAACCCCTCGGAGTAGTACGCGGACCGCCCCGGATCCGGCTCGACAACAGCCGTAGGTTCGGTCCACACCCCGGCGTCCAGGGAAACCCCGAACCGCTCGGCCGCGGCCAACACCGCCCCCCGAGCCCCCACCTCCCCCTCCACAACCCTGAGCGGCCGCCCGAGCACATCCGCCAGCAACTGCATCCACGCGGAACTACGGGTCCCCCCACCGCACACAGCGAGAGCGCCCGTCAGCCCCGCCGCCTCCAGACAGTGCCGAGCCGCGTACCCGATCCCCTCACAGGTCGCCCGGACCAGATCCGCGGGCGTCGTCTCCAGCGACACCCCGCTCAACTCGGCCCGCAGACGAGGCTCGACAAAGGGAGCCCGCTCCCCGGAGGGGGCGAAGTACGGCAGCACCCGCACCCCGCGCGCCCCGGGCGGGGTCGACGCCAGCAGCCCGTCCACCTCCGCGTGCGTGACGCCGGTCGTCGACAGGACCCAGTCCAGCGCGGCCGTACCGACCATCGCCGGCATCGCCCGCAGCCGGTGCCCCGGCCGGTCCGTGGAGATGAACAGCCCGGCCGGCTCACCGCTCAGATCCAGCTCGGTCGTGGCGACCAGCGCCGCCAGACAGGTCCCGACGATCAGGAGACCGTCCCCCGGCGCGGTGACCCCAGCCCCCAGCGCACAAGCCGGCAGATCGTAGGGCCCGTTGGAGATCCGCGTCCCGGACGGCAGCCCCTCGCCGCGGGCCTCGCCGGTGGCGAGAGGGTCGCCGACCGACGGGAGCAGCCGTCGCCGACGGGTGAGCCCCAGCAGCTCCACCACCCGGTTGTCGTAGGTCCGGGTCCGTGGATCGAGGAACGGCATCGACGCGTCCGACACGTCCGTCACGGCGAGCGCCGCGCCCGTCAGCCGCTGGAAGACCATGTCCTTGCAGTACACGGCGGCCGCGGCGGCGTCCAGGGACTTCGGGTCGTACCGGTCCAGCCAGGCCAGCAGCGGTCCCGGCGAGCCCGGGAACATCGCGCCGCCGGTCCGCCGGAACACGGTCTCGAAGGTGCCGTCCGCCAGCCACTGGTCGAGCAGTTCGTGCGCCCGCCCGTCCATCCAGGACACCGCGGACCGCACCGGCCGCCCCTCCCGGTCGACCAGCCACACCCCGTCGCCCTGCCCGGTCAGCCCGGCCAGCTCCACCGGCTCCGGCACCCGCGCGGTCAGCTTGGCGAGGACGTCGACGACGGCGCCGTAGACCTCCGTCATGTCCTGCTCGACGAACCCGCCGTGCAGGGAGAGCTCCACCGGGCGTGACTCGACGGCCAGTTGGCGTCCCTCACCGTCGAAGGCGGCGGCCTTGACGACGGACGTGCCCACATCGATACCGACGTACATTCGGATTCCCTTCTACGACCGTCACGTCAGGCAGTGCGCCAGCCGCTCCCCGCGTGCCCAGCGGCCCACCTCCTCGGCCGCGATCCTCGCCGCCTTCTCGGCCACCGCCCGGCTCGCCCCGCCGAGGTGCGGGGTCAGGACGACCCGGTCGGCCAGGGCGTGCAGCCGGGAGTCCGCGGGCAGCGGTTCGAGCTCGTAGGTGTCGAGGGCGGCCGCCGACAGCCGGCCGCTCTCCAGGGCGTCGCACAGGGCGGACTCGTCGATCAGCGGGCCGCGGGCCACGTTCACCACGACCGACCCCTCGGGCAGCAGCCCCAGCTCCCGGGCGCCGATCAGACCGCGGGTCTCGGAGGTGAGCCGGGCGTGCAGGGTGATGACCCGGGACCGGGCGAGGAGATGGTCGAGGGAGTGCACCCGCAGACCGTGGATCTCGCCGCGCACATAGGGGTCGTACACCATGACCTGCGCCCCGAACGCGCACAGCACGCGTGCCACCCGGCTGCCCACGGCCCCGTAGCCGACGAGCCCGACGGGCAGGTCCTCCAGTTCGAGGCCGCTGTGCTCGTAGGTGTAGTAGGCGGCGCCGCTCTCCCACTTGCCCTGGGCGGCCAGCAGGTCGTGGGCCTGCGGGATGCGGCGCAGGGCGGCGAGCAGCATGCCGACGGTGAACTCGGCGGTGGCGGCGGCGTTGCGGCCGGGCGCGAAGCACACCCGTACGTCATGGGCCTTGGCCGCGTCCAGGTTCACGTTGACCGGGCCGCCCCGGCACACCACCACCAGCTTCAGCCGGTCGGCCGCGTCCAGGACCCGTTCGGTGACCGGGCCCATCTGGGTGACGAGGACCTCCGCGCCGTCCAGCGCCTCGATCAGCTCGTCCTCGGCGTCGCTCGCCTCCGTCACCTCGGAGACGGGCCCGAAGGGTTCGAGGGGCCAGCCGAGCGTCAACTCCTTCGTCTGCACGGCGATGCCGCCCAGCTCGGCCTCGACGGCCCCGGCGATCAGCCCCGGCAGCACGAAGTGGTCGCCGGCCGCCACGACACGTACGGGCTCGGTCCTCTGGGTCATCGTCGACCTCCGGATCGTCGCTTCACTGACACGATGTTGAGCCGCCGGTCCGGGGTACGCATAGACCCCGTGCGGGTGGGAGGTGCCGGCAGGGCGGAGATGACCGAGATGACTGACGAGAACGAGACGGCGTGGCTGGGGATCGACCTCGGCACGCAGAGCGTGCGCGCGCTGCTGGTCTCGGCCGCCGGAACCGTGCTGGGCCGGGGTTCCGCCCCGCTCGACGGCCGGCGCGAGGGCGTACGGCACGAGCAGGACCCGGGGGAGTGGTGGGAGGCGGTCCGCACGGCGACCCGTTCCGCGCTTCTCACCCGGTCGGGCGTACGCCTGGGAGGGCTCGCGGTCTGCGGCACCTCGGGGACGGTCCTGCTGACGGACGCGGCAGGCCGGCCGACGAGCCCGGCGCTCATGTACGACGACGCCCGCGCGGCGACCGAGGCGGCGGCGCTGCGTGCGGCCGGGCTCGCGGTCCAGGACACCTGGGCGCTGCCCAAGGCGCTGTGGCTCGTCGCCGGCCACGGCAAGGGCCGGGTCACCCACCAGCCCGACACCGTCACCGCCCGGCTGGTCGGCCGACCGGTGCCCACCGACTCCAGCCACGCCCTCAAGACGGGCTACGACCTGGAGCGCGACGCCTGGCCCGACGTCGACCTGGATCTCCCCGAGGTGGTCCGCCCCGGCACCCGGCTCGGCGAGGTCTGCCCGGCCGCCGCCGAGGCCACCGGCATCCCCGCCGGGACCCCGGTCGTGGCCGGGATGACCGACGGCTGCGCGGCCCAGATCGCGGCGGGCGCCCTGCGGCCCGGCTCCTGGAACTCGGTGCTCGGCACCACCCTCGTGCTCAAGGGGGCCGCCCCGGAACCGGTCCGGGACCCCACCGGCGTGGTCTACAACCACCGCGCGCCGGACGGGACCTGGCTGCCGGGCGGGGCGTCGAGCGTGGGCGCCGGGGCGCTCCCGGCGGACCTGGATCCCGCGGCCATGGACGAGCGGGCGGCCGCCTACGAGCCGTCCGGCGCGGTCGCCTACCCGCTGGTCTCGCGCGGGGAGCGGTTCCCGTTCCGCGCCCCGGACGCCACCGCCCTCACCCTCGGCACCCCGGCCGACGACGCGGACCGCTGGGCCGGCCTCCTCCAGGGCGTAGCCCTCGCCGAGCGGCTCTGCCTCGACTACCTCCACCATCTGGGCGCCCCGCTCGACGGCCCGCTCACCTTCACGGGCGGCGCGGCCCGCAGCCCGTACTGGAACCAGCTCCGCGCAGACATCCTCGGCCGCCCGGCCCGGGTCCCCGAACAGACCGAACCGGCCCTGGGCATGGCCGCGTTGGCGGCCCACGGCGTCACGGGCGAGCCCTTGGCGGACGTCGCGGAACGCATGGTCCGCATCCGCACGACGCTCGCTCCGAACCCGGAGCGCACCACCCTCTTCGCCGAGCCGTACGCCCGCCTCCTCGACGAACTCACCGAGCGAGGCTGGCTCCCAACGCCGGTCGCCGCGCATGCGCACGGTCGACTGAACTAACCCAGGGGCGCGGGGAACTGCGCGACCAGCCACGACGGCGCCGCACACGACGACGGGACCAAGCCATGAGCACAACCCTCCTCCTGGCCCGCCACGGCCAAACGATCTGGCACGCCGAGAACCGCTACGCCGGCGTCAGTGACATCGGCCTCACCGACGAAGGCCGCGCACAGGCGAACGCACTCGGACGCTGGGCCGCCACCAACCGCCCCGACGCGATCTGGACGTCACCCCTGTCGAGAGCGATCGCCACCGCGGAACCAGCCGCCCGCGCCCTCGGCAGAGAACCGCACCGCGAACCCGACCTCAGAGAGTGCGACTTCGGGGTGGTGGAGGGCCGTACCCTCAACGAGTTCGCCGCCGAAGTCCCCGACGCGGCCGAGGCGTTCCGGGCGGACCCGGTGGCGTATCCCTTCCCCGGCGCGGAGAACCCCCTGGACGCCGCCGCCCGCGGCACCGCCGCCCTGCGCCGCATCGCCGCCGCGCATCGCGGCGAGCGGGTGCTGGTCGTCGCCCACAACACCCTGCTGCGGCTGGTGCTGTGCAGCCTCCTCGGGATCCCGCTCGCGGAGTACCGCAGAGTGTTCCCGCGGTTGCGCAACGCGGCGATCACCGAACTCCGCCTCGACAAGGACGGATCCGCCGCACTTCTCTCACTCAATGTGCCGTGCGAGCAGGACCGGTCGTAGCACGATAGGAACATGACGGAGATCGACACCTCGGTGCCGCATTCGGCCCGGATCTGGAACTACTGGCTCGGCGGGAAGGACAACTACCCCGTCGACGAGGCGGCCGGCGACGCCTACACCGCCGTCTTCCCGGGGATCGTCACGATCGCCCGCAGCAGCCGCGCCTTTCTCGGCCGCAGCATCCGGTACCTGGTCGAGGAGGCGGGCGTCCGCCAGTTCCTGGACGTCGGCACCGGGCTGCCCACGGTCGACAACACCCATGAGGTCGCCCAGCGTCACGCCCCCGACGCCAAGATCGTCTATGTCGACAACGACCCGCTGGTCCTCGCCCACGCCCGCGCCCTGCTCACCTCCACCCCGGAGGGCGAGACGGCGTACGAGGACCTCACCCTCTACGAGCCGGAGAAGATCCTCGAGGCCGCCTCCCGGACCCTGGACCTGACCCGTCCGACGGCCCTGATCCTCAGCGGTCTGCTCGGTCATGTCGCCGACTACGACCTGGCCCGGGACCTGGTCCGCAGGCTGCTGGCGGGTCTGCCCTCCGGCAGCTACCTCTGCGTCAACGACGGGTCGCGCGGCACCGACCCGGACTACGAGCAGGCCCAGGACGCCTACAACGAGACCGGCGCGGTGCCCTACTTCCTGCGTCCGGTCGAGAAGATCGAGGGGTTCTTCGAGGGCCTGGAGCTGGTGGACCCCGGGGTGGTGTCGGTCCCGCTGTGGCGCCCGGACGGCGACGCGACCCCGGCCCCGATCGGCCAGCACGGCGGTGTCGGCCGCAAGCCCTGACGGCCCCCGGACACGGAAGGCCCCCGCGAGTCACGTCCTCGCGGGGGCCTTCCTTTCTCCACCCGCCCCCGTGAAGGTTGAGAAGACGATCACGAGGCGAGGCGCCTTATTGCAACTAGCTTGCAACTACACGGTAGCAACAGGAAGCCCCTTCTGTCGTGCGTATCCGGCGACCGCCAGCGCCAGCGTCATCGCACCCGTCGCGTACAGCTGCACCCGGGTGCCCGGCTCCCGAGCCATCAGGACGAGGATCGCCGCCATGCCGGCCAGGGCGACCCAGGTCAGGACGGGGAAGGCCCGGGACCGGCGCAGACGCAGGTGGGAGACGGCGACGATGATCCAGACGACGAGGACGACCGCGCCGATCATGTTGAGGAGCCAGGAGAAGACGTCGTCCGGCCGCCAGTAACTCAGCACCACACAGCCGAAGCCGAAGCCGCACGAGACCAGCACCGCGATCCGCGGCACGCCGCCGGACACCCGGCCGAGCGCCTTCGGGCCCAGACCGCGCTGCACGAGCGAGTAGGCGATGCGCGAGGAACCGTAGACGTTGGCGTTCATCGCCGAGAGCAGCGCCACCAGCACCACCACGTTCATCAGCTGCCCGGCGCCGGGGATGCCGAGGGAGTCGAGGGCGGCGACATAGGGGCCCTTCTCCACGACGGCCTTCGCGTCCCAGGGGACCAGGGTCACGATGACCGCCATCGAGCCGATGTAGAACAGCCCGATCCGCCACATCGCCGTACGGACCGCGTTCGTCACCCCGCGCACCGGGTCCTCGGACTCGGCGGCGGCGATGGTGACCGTCTCCAGACCGCCGTAGGCGAACACCGAGGCGAGCAGGCCGACGACCAGGCCCTCGCCGCCGCCGGGGAAGAACTCGGTGAGGTTCGCGGTGCCGGGGGAGTCGGTGCCGGGCAGGAGGCCGGCGATCGCCAGGACGCCCAGGACCAGGAACAGGCCGATCGCACCGACCTTCAGGGCGGCGAACCAGAACTCGAACTCGCCGAAGTTCTTCACCGCGGCCAGGTTCGTGGCGCAGAAGACCAGCATGAACAGGGCCACCCAGGCCCACTCCGGGGTCCCGGGCAGCCAGCCGGTCACGATCTTCGCGGCGCCGATGCCCTCCAGGCCCACGGCCGTGCACAGCAGCACCCAGAACGACCACCCGGCCGTGAACCCGGCCCACGGGCCGATCGCCCGTTCGGCGTGCGCGGAGAAGGAACCGGAGGAGGGGTGGGCGGCCGACATCTCGCCGAGCATCCGCATCACCAGCATCACGAGGAGGCCGGAGAGCGTGTAGGCGAGGACGATCGACGGGCCGGCGGCGGCGATCCCCGCGCCGGAGCCGACGAACAGTCCGGCGCCGATCACCCCGCCGAGGGCGATCATCGACAGATGGCGCTGCTTGAGACCGTGGGAGAGCGAGGCGGCGGACTCTTGTGGAGTCGTGACCGTGGTGCTGGGCATGGGCGCGGTTCGTCCAGTGCGTGAGACGGCAAAAACGCCCACAGTCTGGGCGGTCTCCCCTGGTCACAGGGGAGACCGCCCATCATGCGGACGTCTTCGGCACGGATCGTGACTAGGCGGCCACGGACGTGTAGTGCGAGGCGTCGCCCTCGATCGACCAGCTCTCCTTGCCCTCGATGCCCACCGGGACGTCCCCGGCGATGGTCACCCGGTGCAGCCGGCGCGGCAGGCCGTCGTAGTTGTCGACGGCGTAGTGCTGGGTGATGCGGTTGTCGAAGAGGACCAGCTGGTTCTCCGACCAGCGGTGCCGCAGCAGGTTCTCCGGGCGGGTCACGTACGACTGGAGGATGTCCAGCAGCTTGCGGGACTCGCCCGCCGACAGCCCCACGATCCGCTGCGCGAACCCGCCGATGAACAGCCCGCGTTCACCGGTCAGCGGGTGCACCCGGACCACCGGGTGGGCGGTGCGGTACTTGATCGAGGTGAACCGGGCGCGCCGGGCGGCCTGTTCCTCGTCGACGGACTCCTCCGGTACGGCGTAGTCGTAGTCGTTGGTGTGCTCGGCCCACAGTTCGTCGGCGAGGCGCCGCAGGGGCTGCGGCAGATCCCGGTACGCGGCCGCCGAGTTGGCGATCAGGGTCTCACCGCCGTACGGCGGGATCGTCAGGCTGCGCAGGGTGCTGGCCTGGGGCGGGTTGAGGACGAACGTGACGTCGGTGTGCCAGTGGTTGGCGGCCTGGCCGCCCTCGCTGTCGACGGGCAGCACGTTCGGGGCGCCGTCGACGGCGGGCACGGTCGGGTGGGCGGTGGTCAGCTCGCCGAAGTGCCGGGCGAAGGCCTGCTGGCCCTCGTCGTCGAGGTTCACGTCGCTGAAGACCAGCGCCTTGTGGACGTTGAGGGCGTCCCGCAGTGCGGTGGCCGTCTCCTCGTCGAGCGGCCGGGAGAGGTCGACACCCGAGACGTGGGCGCCGATGTGGGCGGTGACCTTGCGGATCTCGATACCGGACATGGGAGGGGTCCTTCCTAGGCGTAGACGGGCTGGACGTGCTGGTTGGCGGGGCGGGGGAGGCCGTAGCGCTCCCGCAGGGTGGTGCGCGGTCCGTACTCCGTGCGGAGCAGGCCGCGGGTGCGCAGGATCGGGACCACGTGGTCGACGAAGGCGTCCAGGCCCGAGGGCAGCACCGGGGGCATGATGTTGAAGCCGTCGGCGGCGCCCTGCGTGAACCAGGTCTCGATGGCGTCGGCGACCTGCTCGGGCGTACCGGCGAAGGTGAGGTGACCGCGCCCGCCGCCCAGCCGCCCGATCAGCTGCCGCACGGTGAGCCGGTCGCGCCGGGCCAGCTCCACGACGAGCGTGTACCGGCTCTTGGCGCCCTCGATGGCGGACTCGGGCGGCAGGTCCGCGGGCAGCTGTCGGTCCAACTCCAGCGACCCCTCGGGCAGTTGCAGCAGCCGCTCCAGATTGGCCACGCCGTGCCGGTGCACGATGTGGTCCTCCAGTTCCTGCTCCTTCGCGAGCGCCTCGGACTCCGTGGCGCCGATGACGGGCACGATGCCGGGCAGCACCTTGATGTGCTCGGGGTCGCGGCCCACCGCGGCGGTCCGTGCCTTGAGGTCGGCGTAGAAGGCCCGCGCGTCCTCGATGGTCTGCTGGGCGGTGAACACGGCCTCCGCGTACCGGGACGCGAACTCCTTGCCGTCCTCGCTCGACCCGGCCTGCACGAGCAGCGGGTAACCCTGCGGTGAGCGGGGGACGTTGAGTGCGCCCTCGACGCTGAAGTACGTCCCCTTGTGGCGGGGTGGATGGATCTTCGCGTCGTCGCCCCACACGCCGGCGGCCTTGTCGCCGACGATCGCGTCGTCCTCCCAGCTGTCCCAGAGCTTGAGGGCGACGTCGAGGAACTCACCGGCCCGGGCGTACCGCTCCGCGTGCGCGGGCTCGTGCTCCAGACCGAAGTTCCGGGCGGCCTCCCTGCCCGCCGTGGTGACGATGTTCCAGCCCGCCCGGCCCCCGCTGATGATGTCCAGCGAGGCGAACTTCCGGGCCAGGTTGTAGGGCGAGTTGTACGACGTGGAGGCGGTCGCGATCAGCCCGATGTGCTCAGTGGCCGTCGCCAGCGCGGTCAGCAGGGTCAGCGGCTCCAGCGCACCGGCGGGCCGCTGGGCGAGACTGCTCCACAACTGCGGCCCGTCGGCCAGGAAGAGCGAGTCGAAGGTACCGCGCTCGGCGATCTTCGCCAGCCGTACGTAGTGGTCGAGCGAGACATGGGCGAACGGATCACTCTCGGGCAACCGCCAGGAGGCTTCGTGGTGCCCGGTGGTCATGAGGAAGGCGTTGAGGTGGAGGTGGCGGGGCATGGTGGTTCCTTTGCTGCGGGGAGGGGTGATTCTGATCGCCGGGTCCGGAAACTCCAGCCCGTCCGGCGTTTGAGGACGAGGCCCCTTCAGGGCCGATGGGGGTCTGGGGGCGCAGCCCCCAGGGACGGTCACCCGGAACCGACGGAAACCCCCAGCGCCGCCAGCAACCGCACCCGGTACTCCTCCCGCGGCCGGTCCCGTTCGATCGTCAGGTCCAGCCCGATCCGCCCCGACTCCAGCACCAGCACCCGGTCCGCGAGGACAATCGCCTCGTCCACGTCGTGCGTGACGAGCAGTACCGACGGCTGATGCCGCTTCCACAGCTCCCGCAGCAGCGCGTGCATCTTGATCCGGGTCAGCGCGTCCAGCGCCCCGAACGGCTCGTCGGCCAGCAGGAGTTCCGGTTCCCGCACCAGCGACCGGGCCAGCGCGGCCCGCTGCTGCTCACCGCCGGACAGCTCGCTCGGCCAGGCCCTCTCCCGTCCCGCGAGGCCGACCTCGGCGAGGGCCTCGCGCCCCCGCTCCTGGCCGTCGGTGCCCAGCAGCACGTTGTCCAGCACCCGCCGCCAGGGCAGCAGCCGGGAGTCCTGGAAGACCACCGACACCCGTTCGGGAGCGGTGAGTTGCCCGCTGCCCACCACCTCGTGGTCCAGCCCCGCCACCGCCCGCAGCAGTGTGCTCTTGCCGGAGCCGCTGTGCCCGAGCAGGGCGACGAACTGTCCGGCCGGGATGTCGAGGTCGATGCCGTCGAGGACGGTGCGCCCGTCGAACGACCGGGTGAGTCCGCGCAGTCGGACGGCGGGCCGGGTCAGCTGCTCAGTGTGCGGCGCCATGACAGCACCCTCCGTTCGATGAGACGGACCGCGCTGTCGGAGACCAGGCCGAAGACGCCGTAGACGACGAGACCGACGAGGATCACATCGCTCTGGCCGTAGTTCTGGGCCTGGAACATCATGTAGCCGAGTCCGCTGGTGGCGTTGATCTGCTCCAGCACGACCAGGCCCAGCCAGGAGCCGGTGACACCGAGCCGGAGTCCCACGAAGAATCCGGGCAGCGCGCCGGGGATCACGATCTGCCGTACGAAGGCGAACCTCGAAAGACCCTGGACCTCGGCGAGTTCGACGAAGCGGTGGTCGATGCCGGCCAGCGCGGCATGGGTGTTCAGATAGATCGGGATGTAGACGACGATCGCGATGATGGCGACCTTGAAGGACTCGCCGATGCCCAGCCAGAGGATGAACAGCGGGATCAGGCCGAGGGTCGGGATCGCCCGGTTGAGGTTCACCGTCCCGTCGATCAGCGCCTCGCCGACCCGGCTGAGCCCGGCGGCCAGGGCAAGGGCGACACCGGCGACGAGCCCGATGGCGAACCCGTACCCGGCCCGCTCCAGCGAGGTCAGGATGTCGGTGGGCAGGGTCCCGGCCGTCCACAGATGGGCGCCGGTCCTGACCACCGTCCAGGGTGCGGGGATCGCGGCCGGGTCGAGCCGTCCCGCGGCGGAGGCGGCGGACCACACGGCGAGGAGCAGGACCGGTCCGACGAGCCGCGCCGCGGGCAGCCGCCTGCCGGGGGAGAGCCGGCGGCGCCTGCGCACCTGCGTGCTCACCTCGGGGGCGACGACCGGGACGGTCGTGGTGACGGCGCTCACCGCCGGTACTCCGCCGGCACGGACTTCGCGGCGATGCCCTCGAAGCGGTGGTCGAACAACTGGCCCACGTCGAACTTCTTCACGAAGCCGCCCTCCGCCAGCAGGTCCGCGGTCTCCTGCTCCCACTTGATCGCCTCTGCCCAACTCGGCGGAAAGAGCGGCTTGTTGGCGAGCGCGGTGACCGCCTTGGCCTGCGGGAGCGTCAGGTTCTGGGTCTTCACGTAGAACTCCTCGTTCCAGACGTCGGGGTTCTCGTACGTCCACACCTGGCTCCTGGCCCAGAAGGGGATGTACGCGGCGACCGCGGCGGCCTTCGCGGGGTCGGCCAGCACGGAGGTCGGCGCCCACAGCAGGTTGAGCAGGTCGACCACGTCGGTGGTGACGGCCCGGGCGCCCTTGGCCTCGTACTGCTTGAGGTAGGCGGGCGCCTGGCTGTTGGCGAGCGGGGCCACGTCCACCTGCCCGGACTGAAGGGCCGTGAGGAACTGGTTGCTGGTCAGCGGGACGAGCTTGACGTCGTCGTAGGCGAGCCCGGCCTTCTTCAGCGCCCGCAGCAGCACGACCCCCTGGGCCTGCCCCTGCGAGAACGCGAGCCTCTTCCCCTTGAAGTCCGCGACCGTCCGGATGTCGCTGCCGGGCTTGGTGGCGAAGAGGTAGTTCGGCTTACGGGTGATGTTGATCGCCACGATTTTTGTGGCGTAGCCCTGGAAATGCGCCTGGATCGGCGGGATTCCCGCGTTGTTGCCGACGTCCAGGGAGCCGGCCCGGAATGCGTTGATGACATCGGGTCCGGCCCCGATATTCGCCCAGGTACTCACCTTGAACGGCAGTGACCCCAACTTGCCGAGTTTCAGTTGGAGTTGCTGGGCGCCCAGATAGGAGGCGATCTTCAGGCTCGTGCCGGCCGGAACCTTGGCCGCGAGCGGGGCGGACAGGGCGCCCTTGGTGTCGGCGGCGGCGCTGCTGTCGGCGCAGCCGCTGAGTCCGGCGACACCGGCGGCGGCACCGAGGACGGAGGAGAGGAACAGCCGCCGGTCGATGCCGGACGTACGGGAATAGGGCATGGGAATGCTCCCTCGATCAGGGCAGGAGAAAGTCACGGAGAAATGCGTTCACGCAGGGGAAATGAGCGCGTCACACGGGGCAACGTGTCAGCAACAGAAGGCGCGACAGTGCAGGTTCGGGCTCATGAACAGGATGTTCGCCGTTCCGTGGAAGCCCTGTCAACATTCCGAGTTTCTGAATTAAATAGCCTCAGGTGAAGCGGCCAGGGGATCCCGGTAGAGCACGTCGAGAGCCACCGAACCGCCCGCCACGGCGAGGACGGAATCCGGGAAACTCGACGGGACGACGGAGGGCGCGCGGTCGCCGCCGACGCCCTCGCGCAGGGCGACGAGGCAGTCCTCGCGGTGCAGGATGCCGATCTCGGTCACCACGACCGTCTCCGGGTTCAGCACGTCGAGCAGCAGCCGGGCGGCCCGCCCGACGGCGTGCGCCCGTTCCAGCAGCAGCCGCAGCGCCGCCGGATCGCCCGCGGCCGCGGCCGTCAGCACGTGCATCGGGTTCACGCCGTCGGTGACCCCCGCCCGCCGGGCCCGCCGGCACAGGGTGCGCTCGCTCAACTCGGCCTGGAGGCAGCCGGTCCGTCCGCAGTCGCAGGGCTCGGTGCCGCCCGGCACCGGCAGATGGGCGATCGCGCCCGCCTGGGAACGCGGCCCGTGGTGCACCTCGTCGTTGGTGGCGAACGCCGCGTCCACCACGTTGCCGACGAACAGATGCAGCACGCTCCGACTGCCGCGGGCCCGCCCGAACAGCCGCTCCGCGTTGACCAACGCCCGCGCGTGGCCGTCCACATGGACCGGCAGGCCGGTGCGGGCGCCGAGCAGCTCCCGGACCGGCACCTCGTGCCAGCCCAGCAGGGGGTGCTCGACGACGGTCCCGGAGTCCCGGTCCACCCAGCCGCCGGCCGCGAAGCCGACTCCGAGGCACCGGAGCCGCGGCGACCGCTCCAGGAGCGCGGCGAGCCCGTCGGCGGCCCGCGCCAGGATCGAGGAGGCGTCGGTGCCCTCGTGCCGCAGCTCCCGTACGGCCACCACCCGGCCGCGCAGATCGAGCAGCGTGACCGTCGTATAGGGGACGGCCACATGGACGCCGCCCACCACGAACCGTGAGTCGTCCAGGTCGACGGGCACATGGGGGCGGCCCACACCCTGGGACTGCCGGGGCGCCTCCGACTCACGGATCAGGCCCAGTTCGGTGAAGCGGGAGCAGTAGTCGGTCACGGACGCCGGGGACAGCCCGGTCAGCCGGGCGATGGTGCTGCGCGCCACCGGCCCGTGCTCCAGCACGGACCGCAGGACGACGCTGGCGCTGGTCCGGCGCCGGGAGGTGGGAGTGGGGGCAGGGGGAGTCGCGGTACGGGGCATGGAGGACCGTCCTCGGGAACGGGGGCCGACACGTCTCGGAGAGCGAGGCGGGCCGGTGCCCGACTCACACCGGACGGCGACAGACGGCCGTGCCCACGCGTCGGAGGTCGACGTGGCGACGCGACGAGAAGTACCGGGACTGGGCGACCATGTCTGGAAGGGTAGGGCAGGAACGGTGAATCCGACCAGACCACTGGGATTCGTTTGGTGATTCCCCACAGCCGCCCGAACAGAGCCGCTGTCGCCCCGGCCACCCCACCTCAGTGACCGGGGTCACCCTGAACCGGGTGTAACCCACACTCTTTGTCCGGAGCCCACCAAGCCCCTGTTCCCGGCTTTGTCGACGGTTGACGGTGATCGGCCGCGGGACGCCGGGATAGCGTCACCGGAGTCCCTTGTCGTTCATCCCCGCGGAGACCCCATGAGCACCGCCGTCGCCCCCGCCCGCACCGGCCAGGTCCTCGCCGACCTGATCCCCGCCTCCCGCGTGCGGGACGTCGCGCTCGTGGTCGGCGGTGCCGCGCTCACCGGCCTCGCCGCGCAGATCGCCGTCCCCGTGCCGGGCTCCCCGGTGCCGGTGACCGGCCAGACCTTCGCCGCGCTGCTCGTCGGCACGAGCCTGGGCGCCCGCCGCGGTGTGGCCTCCCTCGCGCTCTACGCGCTGGCCGGTCTCGCGGGCCTGCCGTGGTTCGCCCAGGGCACCTCCGGGTTCTCCGTCTCCTTCGGCTACATCCTCGGCATGATCCTGGCCTCCGCCGCCGTCGGTGCCCTGGCCCGCCGCGGCGCCGACCGCAACGTCTGGCGGACGGCCGGCGCGATGCTGGTCGGCGAGGCGATCATCTACGCGGTCGGCGTGCCCTACCTCGCCTACGCGGCCGACCTGTCGCTGTCCGCCGCGGTCGCGGCCGGCCTCACCCCGTTCCTGCTCGGCGACGCCCTCAAGGCGGCCCTGGCGATGGGCCTGCTGCCCAGCGCCTGGAAGCTCCTCAAGCGCTGACGCTCCTTCGGAAGAGGCTCGCCGGGTCGTACCGCGACTCCAGCTCGGCGAGCCTCTTCCGCGTCTCCGGGTCGTGCAGCCGCTCGGTCCGGTCCCCCGCCCCGAAGGCGAAGTTGACGCTGCGGCCGAGAGTGTCGGGCGCGAGCAACTCGAAGGCGGGGTCCAGCAGCGCCCGCGCCTGCTGCCGCCCGCCCATGGTCAACAGCCGTACCAGGAAACGCCCTTCGCGGTACGGCACGGAGTTCGGCGCCGGTCGCGCCAGCGCCCCGCCCAGATGATTGATCTGTACGACCACCATGGCCCCGGCGTCGGGGCCCGTCCGCTCCAGCAGCTCACCGGCCCGCTCCACGTCCAGCGCGCTCAGCACCGCGCTGTCCCCGTAGTAGCTGTGCGGGACGTCGGGATCGCTGTGGATGGTGTGGCTGTCGGCGTACGGCATCTCCCGCAGGGAGTCCGCGAGCACCGGCCCGAACTCCCGCAGCGGGGCGAGGAGTCGGTTCCCGTCGGTGCCGGTGTACGCCACCCGCACCGAGACGACGTACCGCCCGCGCAGCTGCGGCGGCAGCGCCGGCAGATCCGGATACGGTACGGCGGCGAAGGACGAGGTCAGCGTGGACGGCACGGTCCTGGTCCACTCCTCGTACGCCCGCAGCAGGGCGCGCGGAGCGACCTCGCGGCCGTCGAAGACGAGCGAACCGCCGTACAGCGTCCGCACCGGGACGAGCCCGATCTCCAGTTCGGTGACGACGCCCAGGTGGTGGCCGCCGCCGAGAAGGCCCCAGTACAGCTCCGACCCCTCGGTGACGTGCCGGAGTTCGCCGTCCCCGGTGACCACGTCGAGGGAGCGGACGTGGTCGGCGGCGTAGCCGAACTCCCTTGCCAGGATGCCGAGTCCACCGCCGAGCGTGGAGGACACGGCACCGACGCCCGGCGCGGAGCCGTTGAGCGGCGCGAGCCCGTGCGGCACGGCGGCCGCCACCACGTCACGCCAGCGGACCCCCGCCTGGACGCGGGCGGTGCGCGCCCGGGCGTCGACGGTCACCCGGTCCATGTGCCGGGTGCCGACGAGGACGCCGCCCTCCACCGCGCCGGGCAGTCCGTGTCCGGTGGCCAGCACGGACACCGGCAGTCGCGCGTCGGCCGCCAGGCGCACGGCGGCGACCACGTCCTCGCTGGAGCGCACCGGGACCACGTGGTCGGGGCGCAGGGCGAAACCGGTCTGGAAACTGGTGACTTCGTCGTGGGTCGAGGTGTTCATGCCGGACAGGATGGAGGCATAACCTGACAGTTTCCGTCAGGTTATGCCTCCGTGCTTCTGCGGGATTCCCCTGTGTCTCAGACGGTGCGCTGCGGTCGCCGCTGGGACCACCACAGTCCGGCCGCGCCCGCCGTCAGCAGCGCCGCGCCCGCGGCCCCGAGGGGCAGCAGGTCACGTCCCACACCGGTCTTCGGGAGCTCGCGCGGGGCGTCCCCGCCGGGCCCCACCGGCTTGTTGTCGGTGCCCAGCAGCAGCGGGGTGGCCGGGGCGTTCGGCGACGGGTTCGTCGTACCGAACGGAACCGGGCCCTGCTGCCAGAACGTCTTCTTCCCGTCGCCGGTCTGCACCGGCAGGCAGATCTTTCCGGTCTTGCCGAGATCGAATGTCGCGTCCACGGCGTACGACTTCGACTTACCGGCGGCGAGATTGTCGATCGGGCAGGCGAAACCGCTGTTCGAACCCTCCGGTAGATCCTTTTCTTCGATCGGAGAGCAGCCTTGAACGTTTTTGACCGTCAGTCCGTCGAATCCGACGACCAAAAGCCTGATCTTTCCGCTGTCCTTGCTCCCGTCGTTCTTCACGGTGGCTGTGAGATCGGTCTTCTGCGACTTGTTGTCGACGGAGATCGTCCCCGGCAGTGTCGTCGTCAGCTCCACACCGGCCGGAGCCTTGTCAACGGCCTTTCCCCCCTTGCTGCTTGCGGGTCCCTCGTCCGCACTCGCGGTGAAGGGCAGGATCATCACGGTCGAGAAGGCTGCCGTGACCAGCGATCCGGCAATGGTCGTCATACGACGAGAACTCATGTTCGTCCCCCTTGGCTGCGCCTGAATTCGCAGTACTTGAAGAGGTACCACAAGATTTCTCCGCACTATGCTGGTACGGCTCGAAGTGTGACCATTGTGTTCCACTCGGGACATCGTCGAGGGGGTGCAGCGGATTGCCGGGGAATACGGGAGACACGGGAAATGCGAGGCGCGGCGGAGTTCCAGGGCTCCTGGTGACGGGCCGTTATCGCCTGGTCGAGAGCATCGGCCAGGGGGGAATGGGGCGGGTGTGGCGGGCCGCCGACGAGATGCTCGACCGGCAGGTCGCGGTCAAGGAGATGCGGATCGACGGCCTCGACGCGGAGGACACCCGCACCCGCCGTGAACGCACCCTGCGCGAGGCCCGCGCGACAGCCCGCATCGACCACCCGAACGTCGTCCGGGTCTACGACGTCGTGGACGAGGGTGAACGGCTGTGGATCGTCATGGAGTTGGTCAAGGGCCGCTCCCTGGAACGGATGATGGTGGAGGACGGCGCGCTGGACCCGCGCGCGACGGCCCTGCTGGGGCTGGGCCTGGTGGAGGCGCTGCGCCAGGTGCACGCGCGGGGCGTGCTGCACCGGGACATCAAGCCCGGGAACGTCCTGGTGGAGTCCGGCTCCCGGGCCGGCCGCCGGATCGTGCTCACGGACTTCGGCATCGCAGCGATGCAGGACGCCAAGGCGCTCACCATGGTCGGCATGCTCGTCGGCTCGCCCGACTACATGGCGCCCGAGCGGGTCTCGGGGCGTCCCCAGGGGCCGCCGTCGGACATCTGGTCCCTGGGTGCGACGCTCTGCGCGGCGCTCGGCGGCCGTTCCCCGTTCTCCCGCGACACCACCCTGGCCACGCTCCACGCGGTCCTCTACGAGGAGCCTGAACTCCCCGCGGCGGCGGGCCCGTTGACCGACATCCTCGCGGCCCTCCTGGAGAAGGACCCGTCGATACGGCCGGGGCTCGACGAGGTGGAGGCGGCACTCCACGTGGTCGCGTTCCCGGCCCCCACGCCCACGTTGCGGGTGGGGCCGCTGGAGGACCCGGGCACACCGGAGGTTCCTGGGGCTGCGGGGGCTCCAGGAACGCCGGACGCTCCGGACCCGGGGGTGGCACCGGTTCCGCCGGACGGCACGCCGCCTGCCGGACCGGAACCTGAGGGGACGCCCTCGCCGTGGGCTCCACGGGAGTCCCCGACGCCGGCCTATCTGGAGCCGGGGGTGGTACGGGCGGCCCGCGATCCCCGGGTACCGGCACCGACGACGAGGGACGAACCGGTCGTACGAGAGTCACCGGGCGCCTCTGGCCAGGCGGAGCCGTCGGACGCCGTGCCCCTCGCCTTCCTGGGCGCCGCCGGTGAGGGGGCCCTGGACACGCCACCGGGGACGGGGACACGGCCGGAGACGGACGCCGAGACCCCTCCACCGGCCGAGCCGGCACCGCGATCCGCCACCGAACCGACCGAACCGACCGAACCGACCGAACCGACCGAACCGTCCCATCGGTTCGGCGGGGCGGAACGCTCCGAGTCTGCCGAGCGCCCCTCGTCGGCCGAGCCGCATACCGCGAACGAGCACCCCACGACCACCGAACCTCCCACGCCCAGCGAGCCGTTGGGGTCTGCGGGGCGTTCTGCCCTCGCCGAGCTGTCCAGGCTCCCGGAGCAGAGCTCCGCCGAACCTCCCGCCTCCGCCGAACCTCCCGCCTCCGCCGAACCCCCGGCCCCCGCCGAACCGTTCGCGACCGGTGTCTCCGCCGGTGTCTCCACTGCTGTCTCCGTCGGTGGCGACCCTGTCAGCGTGTCCAGCGAGGCGCTCTCCGAGGAGGGGTCGGAGGTCAGGTCCGAGGCGTCGGCCGGGAACTCCATGGGGGCCGTGCTCCGGGCCGGGGCCACCACGGCCAGTACGCCCCTGGCGAGCGCCCCCACCCAGGACTCCCTCTCCGCCGGCGTCCCCACCGAGCACTACCCCATGCCGGACGCGCCGACCCGGGACACCCCGACCCGCGTGGCCTCCGCCCCCACCCGCGTCGGCCCTCGCCCCGGAGTCTCCCTGATCCGCGGCAACCCAGCCGAACCGGACACGGATGCGGGCCGCGCAGGCGGCAGCGGCAGCACATCTCCCTCCGCTCCCGACCCGGACCCCGACACCCACCCCCTCCCCGGCCGGGACCCCGGCCTCGTCCTCGGCCCCCACCCCCACCGCGTCCCCCCGGAGGAACCCCTCGACGAGGCCGAACTCCCCGGCCCCGCCCGCCCCGCCGCCACCTCTCACCGCACCCGGCGCCGCACGGCCCTCGTCGCCGCGGGCGGAGTGCTCACCGCGACCGCGGTCGTGGTCGGGATCGTCCTCGCCACCACCTCCGGCGCACCCGGAGACGACCAGGCGGGCGGGTCCTCGTCGGCTTCCGTCTCCGTCTCCGCAACTGGCGCCTCCACCCCCACCCCGTCCTCCACGGTCGAGGGCACCTCCCGCCCCCGTTCCCTCCCGCCCGGCGCCCACGAGGAGGCCGGCGGGTTCGCGTGGGCGACCCCCACCGGCTGGCGCCGGGACGTGAAGACCGGGGCGGAGGTCCACTACACCTCGCCCGACGGCAAGCAGGAGCTCGCGGCCAAGTCCTCCCTGGCGCGGGGCGACCTGATGGAGACCTGGGAGACCTCCGAGCAGAACGCCCACCAGGGCCAGGACTACCGAAAGATCCGCCTGGAGGAGACGACGTTCCGCGATCACCCCGCGGTCGTCTGGGAGTACACCTTCACCCTCGGCGGCATCCCCTGGCACGCCCAGCTGCTCGGCTTCAACGAGGGCGACAAGTCGTACCAGATCAACACCTGGTACCAGCCCGACATCGAGCAGAAGGCCCTCGACACGTACGAGAAGGTCAAGGACAGCTTCACCGTGCTGTGAACCGCACGGCACAAGGGCCCCGGGGTGTGCACACCCCGGGGCCCCGCACGCACCGTCGAAAGGTCAGACGGACACCTTGTCCGTGACGTCACCGGCCGACGCGGACGCCGTACCGCCGCGCCGCCCGACCTTCTCCCGCACCACGGCGATGACCAGCACCAACGCCGCGACGAGCAGCGACAGCAGCACGGTCTCCCGTCCGTCGTGCTCCGTGTCGGTCAGCATGTAGCCGAGGACGAACACGATCAACGCGGCCGTCGCCCAGGTCAGATACGGGTACAGCCACATGCGCACGACCAGCTTCTCCGGCGCCTCGGCCTGGATGATCCTCCGCATCCGCAGCTGCGAGAAGCAGATGACCAGCCACACGAACAGGGCGACCGCACCGGAGGAGTTGACGAGGAACAGGAAGATCTTGTCGGGGGAGAGGTAGTTGAAGAAGACGGCGACGAAGCCGAACACCACCGACGCGAGGATCGCGGCCATCGGCACACCGCGCCCGTTGACCCGCGCGAACGCCTTCGGCGCGTCGCCCCGCTCACCCAGCGAGAAGGCCATCCGGGAGGCCGTGTAGAGACCGGAGTTGAGACAGGACAGCACCGAGGTCAGCACGATGAAGTTCATGATCTGACCGGCGTGCGCGATCCCGAGGGAGTCGAGCGCGGCCACGTAGGAGCCCTTGTCCTGGATGGACTTGGAGTCCCACGGGATCAACGTGACGACGACGAAGATGGACCCGAGGTAGAAGACCGCGATCCGCCAGATGATGCTGTTGGTCGACTTGGTCACGGCCCGCTGCGGGTCCTCCGACTCACCGGCCGCCAGGGTCGCGATCTCGCTGCCCATGAAGGAGAAGACGACCAGGAGCACACCGGTGAGGATGGCGCCGGGCCCGTTCGGCAGGAAGCCGCCGTGACCGGTGAGGTTGGAGAAGCTCGCCTGGTCGGTGTCGACCCCGGGGAGCACACCGAACACCGCGAGCAGTCCGACGACGATGAACGCGCCGATGGCCACGACCTTGATCCCGGCGAACCAGAACTCGAACTCGCCGTAGGACCCCACCGAGACCAGGTTGGTGGCGGTCAGCACCACCATCACGATCAGCGCCCACCCCCACTGCGGTACGGCGGGTATCCATCCTTCGAGGATCTTGGCGCCCGCGGTCGCCTCGACGGCGAGCACCACGACCCAGAAGAACCAGTACAGCCAGCCGATGGAGAAGCCGGCCCAGCGTCCGAGCGCCCGGTCGGCGTGCGCCGAGAACGAGCCCGAGGTCGGGTTCGCCGCGGACATCTCACCGAGCATCCGCATCACGAGGACGACGAGGGTGCCGACCAGGGCGTACGACAGCAGAATGCCGGGTCCGGCGGTGGCGATACCGGAGCTGGAGCCCACGAAGAGGCCCGCGCCGATGACTCCGCCGATGGCGATCATCGAGAGGTGGCGGTTCTTGAGGCCGGCCTGGAGACCAGTCATACGGGGAATTCCTTCGTGCCGGGGTGGGGGTTCCGTACGAGCGGTGTACGGGTCGGTCCAGTGAATCGGAGGCAAAGGAATTCCTGAACCTCTGAATCCAGATCGTTACTTGAGGTTTCCTTGAGGTTCCATTGTCAGGTCCCTCGTTTCCTTGCCTGACACCCGGGGCTGCTGCCCCGAAACAGCCGTGTCACACTCGTTCCATGCGCGTGTATCTCGGCTCCGACCATGCGGGCTTCGAACTCAAGAACCACCTCGTCGACTGGCTCAAGGCGGCCGGCCACGACCCCGTCGACTGCGGGCCCCACATCTATGACGCCCAGGACGACTATCCGCCGTTCTGCCTGCGCGCCGCCGAGCGCACGGCCGCCGACCCGGACGCCCTCGGCGTCGTGATCGGCGGCTCCGGCAACGGCGAGCAGATCGCGGCGAACAAGGTCAAGGGCGTCCGCGCCTCGCTCGCCTGGAGCGAGGAGACCGCGTCGCTGGGCCGCCAGCACAACAACGCCAACGTGGTCGCCGTGGGTGCCCGGATGCACACGCAGGAGGAGGCGACGAAGTTCGTCGAGACCTTCCTCGCGACCCCGTTCTCCGGCGACGAACGCCACCAGCGCCGCATCGACATGCTGTCGAACTACGAGACGACGGGCGACCTGCCGGAGATCCCGGCACACCACCCGCAGCAGTAGCAATTCAGCCCCTCCGGCGTTTGAGGTAGTACTTCAGCCCCTCCGGCGTTTGAGGAGCGGGGGTGCGGGGGCTGGCCCCCGCGACGGGGGTCGAAGGGGGCGGCGCCCCCTGGAGGACGGGACGGGTAGGGGCGGCGGGGGCGAGAAAATCCCACCCGCACCCCACCCGCAGACGAACAAGGAGCACCGTGCCCGAGGGCCACACGATCCACCGCCTGGCCCAGGACTACGCCGCCGCCTTCCAGGGCACGAAACCCCTCGTCACCAGCCCCCAGGGCAAGTTCTCCGACGCCGCCGAACTCCTCACCGGCTCAGAGCTCACCCGCACCGAGGCCCACGGCAAGCACCTGTTCCTCGGCTTCCGAGCCACCGACTGGATCCACATCCACCTCGGCCTCTTCGGCAAGGTCACCTTCGGCGGGGCCCCCGCGCCCCCGCCCACCGACACCGTCCGCCTCCGCCTCGCGAACAGCACGGCGTACGTGGACCTCCGCGGCCCCACGACCTGCGCCCTGATCACCCCCGCCGAGAAGCAGGCGATACACGACCGCCTCGGCCCCGACCCCCTCCGCGCGGACACCGACGCCGACCCGCAGGCGGCGTACCGACGGATCTCCCGCAGCCGTACGACGATCGCCGCGCTCCTGATGGACCAGAAGGTCGTCGCCGGCGTCGGCAACGTCTACCGTGCCGAGGTCCTCTTCCGGCACCGCATCGACCCCTACCGCGCGGGCAAGGACATCGCCCCCGTCGAGTGGGACGCGATCTGGACCGACCTGGTCGGTCTCATGCGCGAGGGTGTCCGGAACAACCGCATCGACACCGTCCGCCCCGAGCACACCCCGGAGGCGATGGGCCGCCCGCCGCGCGTCGACGACCACGGCGGCGAGGTCTACGTGTACCGCAGGGCCAACCTGCCCTGTCATGTCTGTGGCGGCGAGATCCGCACCGCCGATCTCGCCGCCCGCAACCTGTTCTGGTGCCCGAACTGTCAGAAACCCTGACAACTCCGGCGGCAGCGTCTCGGAAGCCGCGCGGCGCCCAGGGGGCCACAACGTCTCAGAAACCGTGAGGCAGCCAGGGCGCCACAGGTCTCAGAAACCGTGGGGCGGCCAGGGCGCCACAGGTCTCAGAAACCGTGGGGCGGCCAGGGCCGCAGGTCTCAGAAGCCGTGCGGCAGCCAGGGCGCCACGACCGACCCGAACCCCACCGACGCCTCCGCAAGGGCCCCCTGCCGAAGCTCCCGCACCAGCCCGGCCCCGGCCAGCGAGGCGAGGCTCACCCCGCCGAGGTAGGCCGCCCCCAACTCCCGTACGGACAGCGCGAGATCGGCCGGATCCGTCGTACGCGTGCACGACGCGCCCTTGGCGTCCCCGCTGAGCCGCCAACGCCCCGCGTTCCAGGGGCAGAAGGCGTCCTCGACCTCCAACACCACGTCCACCGGCGTCTGGTAGGTCCGCGCCTCCAGCGCCGCCCCGACGTCCACCAGACGTACGTGCAGCGCGTCCCGCACCAGCGGCGAGCAGCGCCGGATGTCCGAGACGAGGTACTGCCAGGCCTCGTCCACCGGCCGCCGTCGGATGTCGATCCGCGAGGTCAGGTCGAGGTCGAACAGGAACCGCCACAGCGCGCCGTGTCCGGCCGGGTCCAGCGCCTCCAGGTCGGAGACGACCACGGTGCCCTTCGGCCCCGTCGCGTCCCAGTCCGCCTTGACCCGGTACCGGACGAACCCCACGACCTCCCCGTCCCGCTCCGCGACCACGCACTGGAGCGGCGAGGCGCCGTCGCGCGTGCTCTCCGGGTCAAGGAGCCACAGCCGCTCCCAGCCGGGGATCCGGGCGATCATCCCGGGCCGCCGCGACACCAGCCGGGCGTACACCGCCTCGCACGCGTCGAGCACCTCGGCAGGCGCCGCGTACCGCAGCCGTACGTCCTCCGTGCCGGGCGGCACCGACAGGCGGACCCGGGCGGTGTCGATGTCGGCGTTGAGCTGGTAGGTGCCGACGCCGTAGCCGAACCGGCCGTAGATCACCGGCTCGGAGGCGGTCAGCACGGCCAGCGGTTCGCCCCAGGAGCGCACGTCGTCCAGCTGGCGCCGCATCATGGAGGTCAGCACCCCGCGCCGCCGGTGCGTGGCCGCCACGCTCACCATGGTCACGCCCGCGGCGGGCACCGAGGCGCCGCCCGGCACGGTCAGCCGGAAGCTGAACGCCCCCGCCGTCCCCACGCACCGGCCGTCGTCCCAGACGCCGATGGAGCGGTCGATCTCGGTGAGTTCACGGAACGTCTCCCGTTCCTCGGCAGGCTCCGGGATCCCGCCGAAGGCGCGGAGCAGGTTGTCGTACCACTCGTCCCAGTCGTCCCGCCGAAGCACCCGCAAGTCAGTCCCCATGTCCCATGACTACCAGGGCCGCGCGGGCAGGAGCGAGGGAATTTCGGCTTGGTTGCGGCGCGGCGGCCTCCGGTGAAGTTCACTGTGAAGTTGAACCACCGACGGGGGACAAGTGGGACCTCCCGTGCCAAGCAGCCGGTTCGATGGATAGGGTCCCGAACTAATGGCAGGACGAGAGCGGCGCGCGGAAGCCGAGACGTTCACGGCCCGGTTGAGGATGCAGTGGCACCGGGCCCGCGTCGGGCTGCGCAGAAGCGCCGTGGACTACTTCCGCGGCGACGGCTCGGACTGGGTCGCGCTCGCCGGTCTGCTCCTGACCGTGCCCCTGATCGCGTCCGTCACGCTCATGAACTCCGTGTGGTGCTCCCCGGCTGCACTGGTCCTGCCGATCGTCGCGGGCGGCCTGCTGCTGCGCCCGGCGAGCCTGCTGGGCCTGTACGCGGCGGCGGCGACCGCGCTGATCGTGGAGTCGGTGCAGCTCGGGCCGTACACCGAGGGGCCGTCCCGGGTCACGCCCGGTGTGGTCCTGGTCGTGGCCGCCTGCGGTTCCTTCGGTCTGCTCATCGCCCAGTTCCGCAGCCGGGTCGGGGTGCCCTGGCGGCGCGGCGGCACCATGCTGTTCGACCTGCGCGAACGCATCCGGGTGCAGAGCAAGTTGCCGACGCTGCCGCAGGGTTGGCACCGCGAGATGGCGCTGCGGCCCGCGGGCGGCCAGTCGTTCTCCGGCGACTTCGTGGTCGCGGCCCGGACCAACGGCGGCCGGACCCTGGAGGTCGTCCTGACCGACGTGTCCGGGAAGGGCATGGACGCGGGATCGCGCGCCCTGCTGCTGTCGGGCGCCTTCGGCGGACTGCTGGGCTCCCTGCCCCCGCACGCCTTCCTGCCCGCCGCCAACGGCTATCTGCTCCGCCAGGACTGGGACGAGGGCTTCGCGACCTCGATCCACCTGGTCCTCGACCTCGACTCCGGCGACTACGAGCTCTACTCGGCCGGCCACCCGCCGGGCCTCCAGCTCAGCGCGGGCAGCGGGCGCTGGGAGGAGAAGGCCGCGGAAGGGCCCCTCCTCGGCGTGTACGACGGCGCCCAGTTCGACCCCGTGAAGGGTTCGCTGCGCCCCGGCGACGTCCTGATGCTGTTCACCGACGGCCTGGTGGAGACGTCCGACCGGGACATCGTGGAGGGAATCGACCGTCTTACCGGGGAGGCCGACCGGTATGTGGCGGGCGGTTTCCACGGCGCCGCCTGGCATCTGATCGAGGCGGTGGCGAAGGACGTGAACGACGACCGGGCCCTGCTGCTGATCTCCCGAGAGGGACCGACGGCAGCGGGGGGGCCGCGGTAGGGCTGGGGCGGCGGGGGTTCTTGGGTTCTGGCGGGTTCCTCGCGCTCCCTGGTTCCGGCACACCCTGGTGTTTCCCCGCGCTCCCTGGTTTTCCGGCGCACCCGGGTTTCCCCCGCGCTCCCGGGTTTCCCGGCGCACCCGGGTTTCCCCGTGCTCCCGGGTTTCCTCGCGCCTCGGGGTGGGTTTCCTGGTGCCCCGGATGGGATTCCTCGTGCCTCGATGGGCTGCCTCGCGCCACGAGGTGGGTTCCTCGCGCCCCCCGGTGTGGTGGGACCGCCCCAGCACGCCGGGAGACGGCGCCGGGCGCGGGGAGGGGAGCGCGGCAGGGCGACGCGTGTACTACAACTCCCGCCGCACCCCTGGGGATTCGGCGCAGCTCTCCTCGCCGCCGGGCGCGCCCATCGTGCCGTGCCTCCCCGTCGCCCCCCTCCCCGTCGCCCCCTCCCCGTCGTCGTTCTCCCCGCCCCCGCGGCCCCGCGCCGGGCCACACTGGACGGGTGAACCGACTGACGCTCGCCGAAGTAGAGGACACCGCCCGCGCCGCCCACGCCGGCCAGACCGACAAGGCGGGGCGGCCGTACGCCGAACACCTCCGGGCCGTCGCCGAGGGCGTGCGCGCGCGGGGCGGTGACGACGAGCAGATCGCGGCGGCCTGGCTGCACGACTCCGTCGAGGACGACGCCCTCTCCGCGCGCTGGCTGGAGGAGGCCGCCCTGAGCCGTCGTACCAAGGACATCGTGCTCGCCGTCACCAAGCGGGCCGGAGAGCCGCCGGAGGCGTACGCCGGGCGCATCCTCACGACGCCGGGCGCGCTGCTGGTGAAGGAGTCCGACCTGGCCCACAACGCGGACCCGGCCCGCCTCGCCGTCCTCGACGAGGACACAAGGAGGCGACTGACCGAGAAGTACGCACGGATGCGCACGCTCCTCGGTCTGAGCGGCGAGGAATCGGACTAGGCGCCTCCTCGGTCCGGCCGGGAGTTCGACTGAGTGGCCCTCCTCGGTCCGGCCGGGACTCCGGGCAAGCGGCCCCGCTCGGTCTGGTCCGGGACTCCGCCCAAGTGGCCGTCCTCGGTCTGTCCGGCCCGGGCAAGGCGGCCGTGCTCGGTTTGTCCGGCCCCGGGAAGGCGGCCGTCCTCGGTTTGTCCGGCCCCGGGAAGGCGGCCATCCCCGGTCCGCCCGGCCCCGCCCAAGCGGCCGTTCCCGGTCCAGTCCGGCCCCGGCAAGGCGGCCATTCCCCGTCCACCCGGCCCGGCCCAAGCGGCAAGCCCCGGTCCAGTCCGGCCACGGCCCCGGCCAAGCGCCCTCCCCGGTCCAGCCCGGGGCTCCGGCTAGGCGTCGACACTCTCCCGCGGTGCCGCCCGCTGCTCGGGTACCCGTGTGACCTCGGCCGCCTCCCGCCGGAACGCCCAGTTCATGTCGGGCTCCATCACGCACCGGAAGACCCGGCGCACCGGCGCGGTGCACAGGAGGGTGACGGCGACGGCGGCGAGGGCGCTCACGAAAAGCTCGCCGGCCGGCCGGTGCAGCCAGCCGTGGTCGAACCAGCCCGCGAAACCGGCGCCCTTGATCAGGAAGCCGTGCAGCAGATAGCCGTACAGCGTCCCGGCGCCGAGCGTGGTGAACCACATGCCGCGGCCCGGCACCCAGGCGAAGAAGCAGGCCGTCAGCAGCAGCGAACTGCCGAACATGGCCAGCACCATGAGCGGCCCCGTCCACCAGGGCGCGCCCATCTCCTGCGCGGCGTTGCGGTGGTAGAACCACTCGGTGTTCATCCGGGGCACCGCCCACCAGCCGACGGCGAGCGCGGCCGCGAACACCGGCACCGCGGCGATCCGCACCGAGCGCCTGCGCACCATCCGGAAGTGCTCCGGCTTCATGACCAGGCCCAGCACGAAGTACGGCAGGAACTGGAGCACCCGCTGGAGGTCCAGGTCGTCACCGATGTCCGGGGTCACGGAGGCGAGCATCGCGATGGCGAGCGCGAGCGGCAGCGGCCACCGCACCAGCTTCCAGATCGGCGTGGTCAGCCGCCAGACGAACAGCGCCACCAGGAACCAGGTCAGGAACCACGGGTCCAGGAGGCTGATCTCCATGCCGGGGTCGTGGTCGGCGTAGCGCTTGAAGAGGGAGTACGCCGTCTCGAAGACGATGTACGGCACCGCCACACCGGTGACGAGCCGCTTCAGCCGGTCCGGGCGCATGTCGAAACCGCGCGAGAAGAACCCGGAGATGACGATGAACGCCGGCATGTGGAACGAGTACACGACCGTGTACACGCCCTCCAGGATCCGGCTGTCGCCTTCGAGCGGCTCCCAGGAGTGCGCGACGGCCACCAGGACGATCGCCAGGTACTTGGCGTTGTCGAAGAAGGCGTCGCGTTGCTTGGCGGCTTGAGACATCTGAGGGACCCTAGCCCCCGCTGTGTGTTTCCGTGAAACCGGCTGTTTGATCGCCCGTTGTTCACTTCTGAGGCGATGTCAACGCGCCTGCATTGTCTTGATTAATCCCTCTCAAATGCCCCATAACCCTGCCTGTCGCACTCATGTGCCGGTCCCTTGGATTCCTTGCGAACGGGATGTGCGGACACGGCGGTTGCGGACCGAAAGGAACCGGCCAGGGGGTGCGGTGCGTGTATCGGCATGGCCAAACGTTGCCTCACCGGCCGCATATGCGGACCGCGTTGGTGGCACGATGGTTCTGGCGGGGGTCGCGGGGGTCGCGTCCCCGGGCCGGGAAGCGGACCGACCGAGGGTGTGATCAGTTGTGGCCATTTCGCTGTCAGTGGTGCTGCTGTTGGGGATCATCCTGGTGGTGTTGATGCGGGGAGGCTCCATCAAGGCCGGCCCCGCCATAGTCGCGGTGCTCTTCGGCTTCTTCCTGGCCTCGACCGGCATGGCCGACGACATCCAACGCTTCCTGGACTCGATAGCGGACACCATCAACTCGATCCAGTTCTAGACACGCCACAGGCCGCCGGCCCGGACCCTCGGAAGGGTCCGGGCCGGCGGCCTGATCAGAGCGGGCGACGGGAATCGAACCCGCGTAGCTAGTTTGGAAGACTAGGGCTCTACCATTGAGCTACGCCCGCACAGCACACGCCAGAGATCGCTCCCCGGCGGCACGCAAGCATCGTAGCGGGTCGTCACGCCTCGTCGCACATCCCTTCCGGTCAGGCCTCCACATCCCCTTCCGGTCAAGCCCCGCGCAACCTCTCCGGTCGAGCGCCGCGCATCCCCTCCGGTCGGGCCCGTACATCCCTTCCGTCCGCCCGCCCGTCGGCCGCGCCCCACGAACCACTCCTCCGCCGCGCTCGCGAAATGCGGTAACCCCGCTGCCTGCGGCCATGTACCCTACGTGTCGCACCAGACGGGGTGTGGCGCAGCTTGGTAGCGCGTCCGCTTTGGGAGCGGAAGGCCGTGGGTTCAAATCCCGCCACCCCGACCACCTGCGCGATCACCGCGCGCGCACGCTTCAGTGATCGCCTTTGGGGCGTGTCGCCGCTGCCGTTACTATGCAAGCTGCACGCCCGTGTGTCTCTCCTACTAGAAGTCCTCCGGGCGGCTATCCGCCGGAGCCGTTCTGGCCCCGGCAGAATCCGAGAAGTCAGCCACAAGGAGACCGAACCGTGAAGAGCGCCGTGGAGACCCTGAACCCGACTCGGGTTCGGCTCAGCATCGAGGTGCCCTTCGAGGAGCTCAAGGACAGCCTCGACGCGGCGTACAAGAAGATCAACCAGCAGGTCACGGTGAAGGGCTTCCGGAAGGGCAAGATCCCGGCGCGCGTCATCGACCAGCGGTTCGGCCGCGGTGCCGTGCTGGAGGAGGCCGTCAACGACGCGCTTCCGAAGTTCTACACCGAGGCGGTCAACGAGGCCGAGATCGACGTCCTGGGCCAGCCCGAGGTCGACATCACCGAGCTGAAGGACGGCGAGACGCTGAACTTCACCGCCGAGGTCGACGTCCGCCCGACCATCGAGATCCCGGACTACTCCGGCATCGAGGTCGAGGTCGACGCGGTCGAGGTCACCGACGAGGACATCGAGAAGTCGGTCGAGCAGCTCCGTGAGCGCTTCGCCTCGACCTCCCCGGTCGAGCGGGCCGCCGAGGACGGCGACGTCGTCACCATCGACCTGGAGGCCAAGGTCGACGGCGAGGTGCTGGAGGACGGCGTCGCGAGCGGCGTCTCCTACACCATCGGCTCCGGCGAGCTCCTCGACGGCATCGACGACGCCGTGAAGGGCCTGGAGGCCGGTGGCGAGGCCACCTTCACCTCCGAGCTCAAGGGCGGCTCCGCGGCCGGCAAGGAGGCCGAGGTCACCGTCAAGGTCACCCAGGTCGCCGCCCGCGAACTGCCCGCGCTGGACGACGAGTTCGCGCAGCTCGCCTCCGAGTTCGACACCCTGGAGGAGCTGAAGGCGGACAGCCGCAAGCGCCTCGAGAACATGAAGCAGTACGACCAGGCCACCCAGGCCCAGGAGCGCGTCCTGGAGAAGCTCCTGGAGCTCGTCGAGGTGCCCGTCCCCGAGAAGCTCCTCGAGGACGAGATCAACACCCGCAAGCACAACCTGGAGCACCACCAGCTCGGCCAGATGGGCCTCGACCTCGAGAAGTACCTCGAGATCCAGGGCAAGACCGCCGAGGAGTTCGACACCGAGACCAAGGACGCCGCGGTCAAGGGCATCAAGACGCAGTTCGTCCTCGACGAGCTCGTCAAGCGCGAGAAGCTGAACGTCAACCAGGAGGAGCTCACCGAGCACCTCATGCGCCGTGCGGCTTCCTCCGGCATGTCCCCCGACCAGTTCGCCCAGGCGGTCGTCGAGGGCGGCCAGGTTCCGCTGCTCGTCGGCGAGGTCGCCCGCGGCAAGGCCCTGGCCGTGGTGGTCGAGGCCGCCACCGTCAAGGACACCAACGGCGAGGTCATCGACCTGGACGACGACGAGGACGAGACGGCCGAGACCGTCCAGGCCGCTTCCGAGGAGACCCCGGCCGAGGACACCGCCGAGGACAAGACCGAGGCCTGATCGCCTACGGCGCCTCGAAGGACGCACGACGGGCCCTGGGAGCATCCGCACCCAGGGCCCGTCGGCCTACCCGCCGTGGTCTCTACGCCCCCGGCGAACAGCCCTCCATCCGGGATTCCCCGAAGGGACCAGCGCGTTAGGGTCCCTTGATAGGGAAACGTAAGACGGCCCGGCGCCGTCGTAAGACGAGCAGGTGGATACGTGACGAATCTGATGCCCTCCGCCGCCGGCGAGCCTTCCATCGGCGGTGGCCTCGGCGACCATGTCTACAACCGGCTGCTCAACGAGCGGATCATCTTCCTCGGCCAGCCGGTCGACGACGACATCGCGAACAAGATCACCGCACAGCTGCTGCTCCTTGCCGCTGACCCGGAAAAGGACATCTACCTCTACATCAACAGCCCCGGCGGATCGATCACCGCGGGCATGGCGATCTACGACACCATGCAGTACATCAAGAACGACGTGGTGACCATCGCCATGGGCCTCGCGGCCTCCATGGGCCAGTTCCTGCTCAGCGCGGGTACGCCGGGCAAGCGCTTCGCGCTGCCGAACGCCGAGATCCTGATCCACCAGCCGTCCGCCGGCCTCGCCGGTTCGGCCTCGGACATCAAGATCCACGCCGAGCGGCTGCTGCACACCAAGAAGCGCATGGCCGAGCTCACCTCGCAGCACACCGGCCAGACGATCGAGCAGATCACCCGCGACTCGGACCGCGACCGCTGGTTCGACGCCTTCGAGGCCAAGGACTACGGCCTCATCGACGACGTGATCGCCACGGCCGCCGGCATGCCGGGCGGCGGCGGCACCGGGGCCTGAGCCCCATGCGGGACCTGAGCCCCCCGCGGGGGCCCGGACGCCCCCGCACAGCCCCCAGCCGACCGTCACAGCCCCTAGGAGACAGACAGTGAACGACTTCCCCGGCAGCGGCCTCTACGCCCGCACCGAGGCCGAGTACACCGGCCCGCGGGCCGAGTCCCGGTACGTGATCCCCCGCTTCGTCGAGCGCACCTCGCAGGGCATCCGCGAGTACGACCCGTACGCGAAGCTCTTCGAGGAGCGCGTGATCTTCCTCGGCGTGCAGATCGACGACGCCTCCGCCAACGACGTCATGGCGCAGCTGCTGTGCCTGGAGTCGATGGACCCCGACCGGGACATCTCGGTCTACATCAACAGCCCCGGCGGCTCCTTCACGGCGCTCACCGCGATCTACGACACCATGCAGTTCGTGAAGCCGGACATCCAGACGGTCTGCATGGGCCAGGCGGCCTCCGCCGCCGCGATCCTGCTGGCCGCCGGTACGCCGGGCAAGCGCATGGCGCTGCCCAACGCGCGCGTGCTGATCCACCAGCCCTACAGCGAGACCGGCCGCGGTCAGGTCTCCGACCTGGAGATCGCCGCCAACGAGATCCTCCGGATGCGCGCGCAGCTGGAGGAGATGCTGGCCAAGCACTCCACCACGCCGATCGAGAAGATCCGCGAGGACATCGAGCGCGACAAGATCCTCACGGCCGAGGACGCGCTCGCGTACGGCCTGGTCGACCAGATCATCTCCACCCGGAAGATGAACAACGCCGCTGTCCGCTAGGCGGACCCCGTAGGATATGCCGCCCCTTGGCACCGTGCACGTCGAAGTGAACCCTGCCAAGGGGGGCCCGAACGGGGGGCCCGGCAAGGTACCGTCGGACATAAGGCAGCACCAGGAGCCGCTGGACCTAGGCGTCTCCCAGGCGAAGGGGAAGCACACCGTGGCACGCATCGGTGACGGCGGCGATCTGCTCAAGTGCTCGTTCTGCGGCAAGAGCCAGAAGCAGGTCAAGAAGCTCATCGCAGGGCCTGGTGTGTACATCTGCGACGAGTGCATCGATCTCTGCAACGAGATCATCGAGGAGGAGCTCGCCGAGACGAGCGAGGTGCGCTGGGAGGAACTCCCCAAGCCCCGCGAGATCTACGAGTTCCTCGAGGGCTATGTGGTGGGCCAGGAAGCGGCCAAGAAGGCGCTCTCCGTGGCGGTGTACAACCACTACAAGCGCGTCCAGGCCGGCGAGAACGGCGGCGCGAGCGGCCGTGACGACGCGATCGAGCTCGCCAAGTCCAACATCCTCCTGCTGGGCCCCACGGGCTCCGGCAAGACGCTGCTGGCCCAGACCCTGGCCCGCATGCTGAACGTCCCGTTCGCCATCGCGGACGCCACCGCGCTCACCGAGGCGGGCTACGTCGGCGAGGACGTCGAGAACATCCTGCTGAAGCTGATCCAGGCGGCCGACTACGACGTCAAGAAGGCCGAGACCGGGATCATCTACATCGACGAGATCGACAAGGTCGCGCGGAAGAGTGAAAACCCGTCGATCACGCGCGACGTGAGCGGTGAGGGCGTGCAGCAGGCCCTGCTGAAGATCCTGGAGGGCACCACCGCCTCCGTGCCGCCGCAGGGCGGACGCAAGCACCCGCACCAGGAGTTCATCCAGATCGACACGACGAACGTCCTGTTCATCGTGGGCGGTGCCTTCGCCGGCCTGGAGAAGCTCATCGAGTCCCGCGCGGGCGCCAAGGGCATCGGCTTCGGGGCCACGATCCGCTCCAAGCGCGAGCTGGAGGCCAAGGACCAGTTCGAGGACGTCATGCCCGAGGACCTGGTCAAGTTCGGCATGATCCCCGAGTTCATCGGCCGCCTCCCCGTCATCACCTCGGTCCACAACCTGGACCGCGAGGCCCTCCTCCAGATCCTGGTCGAGCCGCGCAACGCGCTGGTCAAGCAGTACCAGCGGCTCTTCGAACTCGACGGCGTGGAGCTGGACTTCGAGCGCGAGGCGCTGGAGGCCATCGCCGACCAGGCCATCCTGCGCCAGACCGGCGCCCGCGGCCTGCGCGCCATCATGGAGGAAGTCCTCCAGGGCGTGATGTATGAGATCCCGTCCCGCAAGGACGTGGCCCGTGTCGTCATCACCGCGGACGTCGTCCACTCCAACGTCAACCCGACGCTCATCCCGAGGGACGCCCGCGGGCGGGGTTCGGGCGAGCAGAAGACGGCCTAGCCGCTGTTCTCACCCTGAGGGCACTCGACGATCTGGTCGGGTGCCCTTTGGCGTACTTCCTGAGACGATCTTTGCCTGGATCTAGCCACTGGACGTCGTACGCCTTGTGTCATGGGCAATTTCTTGATCTCGTGCCTGCCGTCGGGGTGACCGCCCTACGACTCAAAAAACGGAGGGACGAGACATGAGGATGAAGCGAGCTCTTGCGGCCGCAGGTGTGACGGTGGCGGCAATGGTGGTGCCGCTCACCGTGGCGGCACCGGCACAGGCCAGCGCGGCGGATTGCCGGAACTACCTGGCGAGCCAGGGGTACATCGTCGGTCCGAAGGTCAAGGAGGCTTGTGCACAGACCGGGATCACCGGTTACCAGGGCTGTGTACAGAGGCTTCTGAACATAGGCGTCCGATCCGAGCACGCGCTCATCGCATGCAGCAAACGTTGATCTCGCATCCGGTCAGCTGACACAAGGGGTCCCGGTCGGCTACCGCCCGGGACCCCTTCGCCTGTGGTGTGTACGTCAGGCTTTGACACGAACGTCGTTGCGGAGCTTTGCCGTCAGGGCGGCCGCGTCCTCCATGGAGGTGCTCTTCCCCTCCGCCAGGCCGGCGATGTCGAACGACAGCACATAGGTGACGGTGCTGTGGTCGGCCCAGATGCAGAACGGCATCGTCACGGTCTGTCCGGACTGGGTCGTCTTGATCTCCTGGCACTTCATGACGCCGTTCTCGAAACCGGCGGGCGTGAACTTCTTCGGACTGCCGACGAGTTCGCCGCCGTCGGAGCTCTTCGACGCTTCCGACTCGGTCTGGGCGAACATCGCGTCGATGACCTTCTCCGGGTCGTCGATGGTGCCGTACACACCGGCGAACGTGAGGTTCTTCGAGGCCAGGCCCGAGCCCGCGGTGTAACTCGCGCTGACGTCCTTGGGGTTGTCCACGCCCCACGACTCCGCGTCCTGAATGTCGTCGTCGGTCATTCCTCCGGCCCCGGCGTCGGAGCCCTTCTTGTACTCCCCGTCGAGGACCGTCGCCGGCGCGGTGAGCTTGTGCGCGCCGTCGTCCGCGATGTCCGAGCCGCCGCTGCCGCTGCCGCCGATCACGAGGTACGCGCCGACCGCGATCGCGGCCACGACCGCCACCGCGCCGAGGGCGATGCCGATCTTCTTGCCGTTGCCGCCGCCGGGCGGCGGGGGCTGGGGGACACCGTAAGAGGCCTGGCCGTAGGGCGGCTGCTGCCCATAAGGGGCCTGCTGCCCGTACTGCGGCTGCTGACCGTAGGGGGCCTGGGGCTGGCCGTACGGCGGGGTCTGCGGTGCGGCACCGCCCTGCTGCGGCTGCTGCGGGTATCCGTACCCGGGCTGCGGCGGGGTCTGCGGCTGCTGCGGGGGGTAGCCGTAGCCGGGCTGGGGCGCCTGCGGCGGCTGGCCGTAGGGGCCCGGCTGGCCGTACGGCCCGGGCTGCGGCGGCTGCCCCGGCTGCTGGGGCTGCCCGTACGGGCCCGGCTGGTCGTAGCTCATCTCTGGGTTCCCCTCCAGATGCTTATGTGTTCCTCACATCCTGGCCCAGACCACGTCGGCGCAGGCCATCGGGGGCCCCACCGTTACAGAACAAACGCGTTTCGGGACACGCCCGGGACACCCCTAAACTGACCCCGTGACCGAGAACGCTCAGCAGCAGCCCACAGCGCCCCACACCGAACTGCCGACCCAGTACGCGCCGGCCGATGTAGAGGGGACGCTGTACGAGCGCTGGGTAGAGCGTGGTTACTTCGCCGCCGACGCGAAGAGCGACAAGCCGCCGTACACCATCGTCATCCCGCCGCCGAACGTCACCGGCAGCCTGCACCTCGGGCACGCCTTCCAGCACACCCTCATGGACGCCCTCACGCGCCGCAAGCGCATGCAGGGCTACGAGGCGCTGTGGCTGCCCGGCATGGACCACGCCGGTATCGCCACCCAGAACAAGGTCGAGCAGCAGCTCGCCGAGGAGGGCAAGTCCCGGCACGACCTGGGGCGCGAGGAGTTCGTCGAGCGCGTCTGGCAGTGGAAGGAGGAGTACGGCGGCCGGATCCTCGGCCAGATGCGCCGGCTCGGTGACGGCGTCGACTGGGACCGCGAGCGGTTCACCATGGACGAGGGCCTCTCCAAGGCCGTCCTCACCATCTTCAAGCGCCTGTACGAAGACGAGCTGATCTACCGCGCCGAGCGCATCATCAACTGGTGTCCGCGCTGTCTGACGGCCATCTCGGACATCGAGGTGGAATACCAGGAGGACGCGGGCGAGTTGGTCTCCATCCGCTACGGCGAGGGCGAGGACAGCCTGGTCGTCGCGACCACCCGCGCGGAGACGATGCTCGGTGACACCGCCGTCGCCGTCCACCCCGACGACGAGCGCTACCGGCACCTCATCGGCAAGCAGATCAAGCTCCCGCTGACCGACCGCACCATCCCGGTCGTCGCCGACACCCACGTCGACCCCGAGTTCGGCACCGGCGCGGTCAAGGTGACCCCGGCGCACGACCCGAACGACTTCGAGATCGGCCGCCGTCACGACCTGCCGTCCCTGACGATCATGGACGAGCACGGTGTGATCACCGTCCACGGCCCGTTCCTCGGCCTGGACCGCTTCGAGGCGCGCTCGGCCGTCGTCGGCGCCCTCAAGGAGCAGGGCCGCATCGTCGCCGAGAAGCGCCCCTACATGCACTCCGTCGGCCACTGCTCGCGCTGCAAGACCACCGTCGAGCCGCGCCTGTCGATGCAGTGGTGGGTCAAGGTCGGCCCGCTCGCCAAGGCCGCCGGCGACGCGGTCCGCGACGGCCGGGTGAAGATCCACCCCGAGGACATGTCGAAGCGCTACTTCGACTGGGTCGACAACATGCACGACTGGTGCATCTCGCGCCAGCTGTGGTGGGGCCACCGCATCCCGATCTGGTACGGCCCCGACGGCGAGGTCGTCTGCGTCGGACCGGACGAGGAGCCGCCCGGCACCGAGGCCGAGGGCTGGACCCAGGACTCCGACGTCCTGGACACCTGGTTCTCCTCCGGCCTGTGGCCCTTCTCCACCCTGGGCTGGCCCGAACAGACCGAGGACCTGCGGAAGTTCTACCCGACCGACGTCCTGCTCACCGGTCACGACATCATCTTCTTCTGGGTCGCCCGGATGATGATGTTCGGCCTCTACGCCATGGACGGCCAGGCCCCCTTCCACACCATCGCGCTGACCGGCCTGGTCCGCGACGAGTTCGGCAAGAAGATGTCGAAGTCGAACCCCAACGCGGTCGACCCGCTGGTCTGGATGGACGCCTACGGTTCCGACGCCGTCCGCTTCACCCTCGCCAACGGCGCCAACCCGGGCGCGGACGTGCCGATCGGCGAGGACTGGGTCAAGGCCTCCCGGAACTTCACCAACAAGATCTGGAACGCCACCCGCTTCGCCCTCATGAACGGCGCCACCATCGAGGGCCCGCTCCCGGACGCCTCCGAGATGTCGGCGACGGACCGCTGGATCCTCTCCCGCCTGAACACCACGGTCGCCCAGGTCGACGCCTTCTACGACGACTACCAGTTCGCCAAACTGGCCGACGCGCTCTACCACTTCGCGTGGGACGAGGTCTTCGACTGGTACGTCGAGCTGTCCAAGACCACGTTCTTCGCGGGCGGCGAGCCGGCCAAGGTCTCCGGCCGGGTCCTCGGCGAGGTCCTGGACGTGATGCTGCGCCTGCTCCACCCCGTCATCCCGTTCGTCACGGACGCCCTGTGGACCACCCTGACCGGCGGCGAGTCCCTCGTGATTGGCGAGTGGCCGGCCGACAGCGGCTTCCGCGACCAGGCCGCCGAGCAGGAGATCGAGCTGGTCCAGCGGGTCATCACCGAGGTCCGCCGCTTCCGCAAGGACCAGGGCCTCAAGGACGGCCAGAAGGTCCCGGCCCGCCTGGACCTGACCGGCACCGCCCTCGCCCCCCACGAGGCCGCCATCCGCCAGCTCCTGCGCCTCCAGCCGGAGGGCGAGGGCTTCGCGGCCACGGCCACCCTCCCGGTCGCCGGTGCCACGGTCGCGCTCGACCTCTCGGGCACGATCGACGTGGCGGCCGAGCGCAAGCGCCTCGCGAAGGACCTGGCGGCGGCGGAGAAGGAGCGCCAGCAGGCCGAGGCCAAGCTGGGCAACGAGGCGTTCCTGGCGAAGGCTCCGGACAACGTGGTGGACAAGATCCGCGGCCGCCTGGCCAAGGCGGACGAGGACATCAAGAGGATCCAGGAGCAACTGGACAGGCTTCCGCAAGCTTGAGCTACCCAGGGGCGCGGGGAACTGCGCGACCAGCCACAACGTTCCCCGCGCCCGCCAACGGCGACCGGCCACCCCACTCCGAAGGCACTCTGTCAGTCGGCCTCCGTAGACTGGGCCCCGTGAGTGAGACCGACCCCTTCGACGAGATCGTCGCCGCCGAGACCGACCGGGACCCCGACCTCGCGGTCATCGAGGCCGGCAGCCGCACCCTGCGCACCCAGGGCGCCCCGCCGGAGGCAGACGTCCCCGCGCGCCCCGAGGACCCCGAGGTCGACAAGGCCCTGCGTGAGGTCGAGGCGGACCTGGCCACCCGCTGGGGCGAGACCAAGCTGGAGCCGAGCGTCAGCCGTATCGCCGCCCTGATGGACCTCCTCGGCGAGCCGCAGCGGTCGTACCCCTCGATCCACATCACCGGCACCAACGGCAAGACCTCCACCGCCCGCATGATCGAGGCCCTTCTCGGCGCCTTCGAGCTGCGCACGGGCCGCTACACCAGCCCCCACGTCCAGTCGATCACCGAGCGGATCAGCCTGGACGGCGCCCCGATCTCCGCCGAGCGGTTCATCGAGACGTACCAGGACATCAAGCCGTACGTCGAGATGGTCGACGCCGCGCAGGAGTACCGGCTGTCCTTCTTCGAGGTGCTGACCGGCATGGCGTACGCCGCCTTCGCGGACGCCCCCGTGGACGTGGCCGTCGTCGAGGTCGGCATGGGCGGCTCCTGGGACGCGACCAACGTCATCGACGGCGATGTCGCGGTCGTGACCCCCATCGACCTGGACCACACCGACCGGCTCGGCGAGACCCCCGGGGAGATCGCCGTCGAGAAGGCCGGGATCATCAAGCAGGACGCGACCGTCATCCTGGCCCAGCAGCCGGTCGACGCGGCGCAGGTGCTGCTGAAGAAGGCCGTGGAGGTCGACGCGACCGTCGCGCGCGAGGGCCTGGAGTTCGGGGTCGTGTCCCGGCAGGTCGCCGTCGGCGGCCAGCTGCTGACCCTGCGGGGCCTGGGCGGCGAGTACGAAGAGGTCTACCTCCCGCTGCACGGCCCCTACCAGGCGCACAACGCGGCCGTGGCCCTCGCCGCCGTCGAGGCGTTCTTCGGTGTCGGCGCCCAGCGCCCCGACCCCCTCGACATCGACACCGTCCGCAAGGCGTTCGCCGCGGTGTCCTCGCCGGGCCGCCTCGAGGTCGTACGGCGGTCCCCGACCGTCGTCCTGGACGCCGCCCACAACCCCGCGGGCGCCCGTGCCACCGCGGAGGCGGTGGGTGAGGCCTTCGACTTCAGCCGGCTGATCGGCGTGGTCGGCGCGAGCGGGGAGAAGGACGTGCGGGGGCTCCTGGAGGCCTTCGAGCCGATCTTCGCCGAGATCGTCGTCACCCAGAACTCCAGCCACCGCGCCATGGACGCCGACGAGCTCGCCGCGATCGCCGTCGAGGTGTTCGGCGAGGAGCGGGTCCAGGTCGAGCCGCGGCTGCCGGACGCCCTGGAGGAGGCGATCACGCTGGCCGAGGAGGACGGCGAGTTCGCGGGCGGCGGTGTGCTCGTCACCGGGTCGGTCATCACGGTCGGCGAGGCCCGGCTGCTGCTCGGAAGGGGCTGAGCCGCGCCATGCGTACGCTCTGTGCATCGACCCTGATCGGCGAGTTCTTCGTCATCGGCTTCGCCGGACTGGTCGCGATGAAGGACCCGGATCTCGCGACCTCCACGGTGTGGACGGTCAGCGGCATCGCCATGTTCCTGTGCCTGGCACTGTGCGGGATGGTCACCCGGCCCGGCGGCATCGCCCTCGGCTGGGCCCTCCAGATCGCCCTGATCGCCTCGGGCTTCGTCCTGCCGGCCATGTTCGTCATGGGCGTGCTGTTCGCGCTGCTGTGGTGGGCCTCCGTCCACTACGGCCGGAAGATCGACGAGGCGAAGGCGCGGTTCGCGGCCCAGGCGGCGCAGGCCGACCCCTCTACACCTGACGCTGTGTGACCGGCGAGCCGACACGCCCTGTAATCTCGTCCCACCGCACATGTCAGCAGCCAAGGAGTCCCTCGTGAGCCAGCGCACCCTCGTCCTCCTCAAGCCCGACGCCGTCCGTCGTGGCCTGACCGGCGAGATCATCAGCCGTATCGAGCGCAAGGCCGGCTGGACGATCACGGCGCTGGAGCTGCGGACCCTCGACCAGGACACGCTGGAGCAGCACTACGGCGAGCACAAGGGCAAGCCCTTCTACGAGCCGCTGGTGGAGTTCATGGCCTCCGGTCCGGTCGTCGCGCTGATCGTCGAGGGCGAGCGGGTCATCGAGGGCGTACGCCAGCTGGCCGGCCCGACCGACCCGATCGCCGCCGCGCCCGGCTCCATCCGGGGCGACTTCGGTGTGATCGTCCGGGAGAACCTGATCCACGCGAGTGACTCCGTCGAGTCGGCCGAGCGTGAGGTGAAGGTGTTCTTCCCGGACCGCGCGTAGCCTCCGGAGCGCCGTCGCGGGCCGCGGGGCCGTCCTGGCTCGTCGCGCAGTTCCCCGCGCCCCTTAGGGAGTTTCGGTGGATGTTTCTGACTATGCGTCAGCTCGACCTCTCCTCTGACCTGGGACGGCCGATCTTTTTCGGCCGTCCTTCGGCATATGCGTGCCGATCGGGGGAACGAGTGGCCCTTATGGACCGTCTCCACAAGCGGGGCGGCTCCACATCTGCTGACAATGGCGAAGACCCTCGCGCAGTGTTCGTGCAGGCGCGTCTACCATGGAAGCCTTCACGTCACAGCACCCACTTCGCCGACCTGAAAAGCCCTCAAAAGCTCCCGGGAAGGCCAGACGAATCCTGATGGGGAACTCAATGTCGTTCATCGGCCGTGACATGGCTGTCGACCTCGGGACCGCCAACACGCTGGTGTACGTCAGGGGTCGCGGGATCGTACTCAACGAGCCGTCCGTCGTCGCGATCAACACGAACACCGGTGGAATTCTGGCAGTCGGTGCCGAGGCCAAGAAGATGATCGGGCGGACCCCCGGCAACATCGTTGCCGTGCGTCCGCTGAAGGACGGCGTGATCGCCGACTTCGAGATCACCGAGCGGATGCTCCGCTACTTCATCCTGAAGATCCACAAGCGGCGGTATCTCGCCAGGCCGCGCGTCGTCGTGTGTGTCCCCTCGGGCATCACCGGCGTCGAGCGCCGCGCCGTCATCGAGGCGTCGTCCCAGGCCGGCGCCCGCCAGGTGCACATCATCGAGGAGCCCATGGCGGCCGCCATCGGCTCCGGTCTGCCGGTCCACGAGGCCACGGGCAACATGGTGGTGGACATCGGCGGCGGCACCACGGAGGTCGCGGTCATCTCCCTCGGCGGCATCGTCACCGCGCAGTCCATCCGCGTCGCGGGCGACGAACTGGACAACGCGATCATCCAGCACATCAAGAAGGAGTACTCCCTCCTGCTGGGTGAGCGGACGGCCGAGCAGATCAAGATCACGATCGGTTCGGCGTACGACCTCGACGCTGACGAGCACACCGAAATCCGCGGCCGGGACCTCGTCTCCGGACTGCCCAAGACCGTCGTCATCTCGGCCGCCGAGGTCCGCAAGGCGATCGAGGAACCCGTCAACGCCATCGTCGACGCCGTCAAGACGACCCTGGACAAGTGCCCGCCGGAGCTCTCCGGCGACATCATGGACCGCGGAATCGTTCTGACCGGCGGCGGAGCCCTGCTGCGCGGCCTGGACGAGCGGCTGCGCCGGGAGACCGGCATGCCGATCCACATCGCCGAGGACCCGCTGGACAGCGTGGCGCTCGGCTCCGGCAAGTGCGTCGAGGAGTTCGAGGCACTCCAGCAGGTGCTGGACGCCCAGCCGCGCAGATGACGTAACTCTTCGATTCCGCCGTACGAGATGATCTCCTCTCGTGCGGCGGATCGTTGATATCGAGGCATAAGCTCCCATAAACGCAACTTCAATGAGAAGGGCACGGCCGCCGCACGTGAGGGACACACGAGAGAGCCGGCTGCTCCTGGTGCTGCTGATCGCCGTCGCGTTCGCGCTGATCACGGTCGACATCCGCGGCGGGGAGGACTCACCGGTCGACGGTGCCCGCCAGGCCGCGGCCGCCGTGTTCGGCCCGGTCGAGGACGGTGTGTCGTCCGCGGTGAACCCGGTCGGCAACGCGGTGTCGGCGATCCGCGACTCCGGCGAGCGGCACGACCGGCTCGCCGAGCTGGAGAAGGAGAACGCCGCCCTCAAGGCCAAGCTCGGCAGCGACGACCGCAACTCCAGCCGCCTCAAGCAGCTCGACAAGATGCTGAAGATCGCCGGCGAGGGCCAGTACGGCATCAAGGGCGCCCAGGTCATCGCCATAGGAGCGGCCCAGGGCTTCTCCTGGACCATCACCGTGGACGTCGGCGCCCACGACGGCATCCAGCGCGACATGACCGTCCTCAACGGCGACGGCCTGGTCGGCCGCGTCACCACGGTCGGCCCCGACACCGCCACCGTGCTCCTCGCCAACGACCCCGACTTCACCGTCGGCACCCGCATGGAGGCCTCCGACGAGCTCGGCTTCGCCTCCGGACAGGGCGACCGCCCGCTGCGCGTGGAACTCCTCAACGGCAAGGCCGACGTGAAGAAGGGCGACCGTCTGGTCACCTTCGGCTCCCAGGCCGACAAGCCCTTCGTGCCCGGCGTGCCGGTCGGCGTGGTCTCCCGCGTCGACCCCTCCGGCGGCGACCTCACCCGCACCCTCTACGTCACCCCGTACGTCAGCTTCACCAAGCTCGACATCGTCGGCATCGTCGTCGAGGCCCCGAAGAAGGACCCGCGCGACACGGTGCTGCCCGCCAAGCCGAAACCGACGCCCACGCCGACCGTGACGGTCACCGTCACCCCGTCCGCCAACGCGCCGCTCGACGGCGAGATCCAGCAAGAGCAGTAGGAGCTGTACCTGATGCGCGTCAACCGGATCCTGCTGTCGTCGGCCCTGATCGTCGTCGCCCTGGTCGTCCAGGTGAGCGTCCTCGCCCGCCTCCACCTCCCGGGCGCCGTCCCGGACCTGCTGCTCCTGACCGTGCTGGGCCTCGCCCTGGTCTACGGCCATGTCGGCGGCGCCCTCGTCGGCTTCGGCGCCGGCCTCCTCGCCGACCTCGCCCCGCCCGCCGACCACGCGGCCGGCCGGTACGCCCTGGTCCTGTGCGTCATCGGCTATCTCGCCGGACTCGCCAAGCCGGAGAACGGCCGCCTCAAGTCGGCCACCGGACCCATGGTCGTCGTGGTCGCCGCCGCCCTCGGCACCACCCTGCTGTACGCCGGGGTCGGCGCTCTCGTCGGCGACACCACCGCCCGCCATGTCGGCCTGCCCAGCCTGCTGTTCACGGCCGCCCTGTACGACCTGCTGCTCGCCCCGTTCGTCGTCCCCGGCATCATGGCGCTCGCCCGCAAGGCCGAGAACGACCCGCTCGCCGAGACCAGCTCCGCGGCCAAGTCCGCGGACATCTCCTCCGGCTGGCTCTCCTCCGGCACCGGCCTCAAGATCGGCGGCCAGCGCGGGGGCCTGGGCGGCCTCAAGAACAAGGCACGCACCCGTACGGCCCGCGTGGGCCGCATCAAGGGAGTCAAGCGGCTGTGACCCCACGGCAGTTGGCGGACCCCGTTCACAGGTTCGCCGTATATGACACATACACACACTGAGAGGGGGCGGCAGCCGCAGTGACCAACATCCCCGAGACCGGACGGACCCCACGGGTCCAGATCCGACTCGTCGTCATCCAGATCCTCGTGCTGTCCCTCCTCGGCACCCTCGGCGGACGCCTCTGGTACCTCCAGATCCGCGAGGGCGACGAGTACGCCAAGGAGGCCTCCGGCAACCACGTCCAGCAGGTCGTCGAGCCCGCCGTGCGCGGCTCCATCCTGGACGCGCGCGGAGTGCCCCTCGCGGACAACGAGACCCGGCTCGTGGTCTCCGCCTCGCGCACCGACCTGCTGAAGATGCGGGACGACGGCAAGGCCGTCCTCACCAAGCTGGCGGGCGTCCTCGGGATGAAGCCCGCCGAGGTGATCCAGAAGGTCCGCCTCTGCGACGCCAAGACGCCCCAGCCCTGCTGGAACGGCTCGCCCTACCAGCCGATCCCCATCACCGACGAGGCCACCGCCAAGCAGGCCCTCCAGATCCGCGAGCGCGCCGAGGACTTCCCCGGCATCACCGCCGAGCCGCAGGCCGTGCGCCGCTACGCCGCCCCCGGCAAGGCCAACACCGCCCAGGTCCTCGGCTACCTCTCCCCGGTCACCGACGAGGAGATCACCAAGGCCCAGGACACCGACTCGCCGTACCTGCGCTCCGACCAGGTCGGCCGCTCGGGCCTGGAGCGCCAGTACGACAAGCAGCTGCGCGGCAAGGCGGGCGTCACCCGCTACGAGGTCGACAACCTCGGCCGGGTCATCGGTCAGGCCGAGGCCGACGAGGCCCAGCCCGGCGCCAACCTCGTCACCAGCATCGACGCCCGCGTCCAGCGAGTCGCCGAGTACGAGCTGCACAATGCGATGAAGATCGCCCGCCAGCAGTTCGACAAGATCACCGGCGAGAACTACAAGGCCGACTCGGGCGCCGTCGTCGTGATGGAGGCCAAGACCGGCCGGATCGTCGCGATGGCGTCCGCCCCGACCTACGACCCGAACGTCTGGGTCGGCGGCATCTCCGCCAAGGACTACAAGAACCTCACCAGCAAGAACTCCGACTACCCGCTGCTCAACAGGGCCATACAGGGTCAGTCCGCGCCCGGTTCGACGTTCAAGGTGGTCTCCACGGCCGCCGCGGTCGAGGCCGGCTACGAGTGGGACGGCGGCTACCCCTGCACGAGCTCGTACTCGGTGGGCGGCCAGGTCTTCAAGAACTTCGAGGGCGAGAGCTTCGGCCCCATCTCCCTCGGCCGCGCCCTGGAGGTCTCCTGCGACACCGTCTTCTACGGTCTCGCCGACCGGGAGTGGAAGAAGGACGGCGGCATCAACCCCAAGAAGGGCGAGCCGAAGGACTACTTCTACAAGGCGGCCCACCAGTTCGGCCTCGGCAAGGAGACCGGCATCGACCTCCCCAACGAGGTCACCGGCCGCGTCCCCGACCGCCAGTGGAAGGAGTCGTACTGGAAGGCCAACAAGGACGCGTGGTGCAAGACCGGCAAGAAGGACGGCAGCTACGTCGAGAAGATCGCGTACGAGAACTGCCTCGAAGGCAACAAGATGCGCGAGGGTGACTCCATCAACTACTCCATCGGTCAGGGCGACACCCTCGTCACCCCGATCCAGGAGGCCAGGATCTACGGAGCGCTCGCCAACGGCGGCACCATGTACCAGCCGAGCATCGGCAAGGCGATCATCAGCGCCGACGGCAAGACGGTCCAGGAGATCAAGCCCAAGGCGACCGGCCGGCTCCCGGTCAGCAAGGCCACCCTCAAGGGCATGGACGCCGCCCTGGAAGGCGTCGTCACCCGCGGTACGGCCGCCTGGAAGTTCGGCGGCTGGCCGCAGGACAAGATCCCGCTGCACGCCAAGACCGGTACCGCCGAGGTCTACGGCAAGCAGACCACGTCCTGGCTGGCCACCTACTCCAAGGACTACACGGTCGTCATGACGATCGCCCAGGCCGGTACCGGCTCCGGCGCCTCGGGTGAGGCCGTGCGCCACATCTACAACGCCCTGTACGGCGTCGCGGCCGACGGCACGATCGACAAGAAGAACGCGCTGCTGCCGAGCCCGCAGACGAGCCTGCCGAAGATCCAGACCGACGGGACCATCAAGTCCCCGAAGATCTCCAAGGACCCGGCCAAGGACCAGCGGGTGAGCCAGGAGGGCGCGCCCGAGCCGGACGAGTCCCAGCCGGCCGCGACCGTGAACACCGCGACGGGCGGGAACCGTCTCACCCGTCGCCGGCGCCGTGCGCGCGGAAACCGGAGGATGCTCACATGACCGGGGCGAACAGCTTCCAGGTCTCCGGGTACGGCCCCGAGCGCGCGGGCTGGACCCGGCTGCTGGCCCGTGACTCGCTCGCCCGCCGGCTCGACTGGCCGATACTGTTCTCGGCCCTCGCGCTGTCGATGATCGGCTCGCTCCTGGTCTTCTCGGCGACCCGCAACCGCACCGAGATCAACCAGGGCGATCCGTACTACTTCCTGATCCGGCACGTCATGAACACCGGCATCGGGTTCGCCCTGATGATCGGCACGGTGTGGGTCGGCCACCGCACCCTGCGCACCGCCGTGCCCCTGCTGTACGGCGCCTCGGTCTTCCTGATCCTGCTGGTGCTCACCCCGCTGGGCTCCACGGTCAACGGCGCCCACTCCTGGATCGTGCTCGGCGGCGGCTTCTCGCTCCAGCCCTCGGAGTTCGTGAAGATCACGATCATCCTGGGCATGGCGATGCTGCTCGCGGCCCGGGTCGACGCGGGCGACAAGCCCTACCCCGACCACCGCACGGTCCTCCAGGCCCTCGGCCTCGCCGCCATCCCGATGCTGATCGTGATGCTCATGCCCGACCTCGGGTCGGTCATGGTGATGGTCATCATCGTGCTCGGTGTGCTGCTCGCCTCCGGCGCCTCCAACCGCTGGGTCTTCGGCCTGCTCGGCGCGGGCACGCTCGGCGCGGTCGCGGTGTGGCAGCTGCACATCCTGGACGAGTACCAGATCGCCCGCTTCGCCGCCTTCGCCAACCCGAGCCTCGACCCGGCCGGCGTCGGCTACAACACCAACCAAGCCCGGATCGCGATCGGTTCCGGCGGTCTGACCGGCGCGGGCCTCTTCCACGGCTCGCAGACCACCGGCCAGTTCGTCCCCGAACAGCAGACCGACTTCGTCTTCACCGTCGCCGGTGAGGAACTGGGCTTCGTCGGCGCGGGCCTGATCATCGTCCTGCTCGGCGTCGTCCTGTGGCGCGCCTGCCGGATCGCCCGCGAGACGACCGAGCTGTACGGCACGATCGTGGCCGCCGGGATCGTCGCCTGGTTCGCCTTCCAGGCCTTCGAGAACATCGGCATGACCCTCGGCATCATGCCGGTCACCGGCCTGCCCCTGCCGTTCGTGTCGTACGGCGGATCATCGATGTTCGCGGTGTGGGTGGCGGTGGGGCTGTTGCAGTCGATCAGGGTGCAGCGGCCTATGTCGGCGTAGGGGGCGCCTGGTTCGCCGTGGCTGGTGTGCCGCGGATGGTGGAGGCTGGAGTGCCGGGGTCGGCGGTTCCCTGTGTGCCGCCGTCCGCGGTGGCCGGAGTGCCCCGGCCGCCGTGGCCGGAGTGCCCCGACCGATGGTGGTCGGAGTGCCCCGACCAATGGTGGCCGGAGTGCCCCGACCGGCGGCGGCCCCCTGCCGTCACCGGCGTTTGACCACTAGATTCGGGTCATGGCGGACACAAAGCGGGAGATCGAGCGGAAGTACGAGTCCGACGACAGCGGGCTGCCGGACCTGACCGGAGTCGCCGGCGTCGAGGCCGTCGTCGACAAGGGCATGGCGAGTCTGGACGCCACCTACTACGACACAGCAGACGAACGCCTGATGGCGTCCTCGATCACCCTGCGCCGCCGCACCGGCGGGTCGGACGCGGGCTGGCACCTCAAGCTCCCCGTCTCCGAGGGCGTACGCGACGAGATCCGCGCCCCGCTCTCCGACACCCTCCCCGACGAACTCGCCGCCCTGGTCCGCTCCCGCACCCGGAACGTGGAGCTGCTGCCCGTCGTCCGGCTGCGTTCGGACCGCGATGTACGCCACCTCCTGGACGCGGACGGACAGTTGCTCGCCGAGGTCAGCGTGGACGCCGTGCACGCCGAACGGCTCAGCGGCGGCGTCGGCGACGCCCAGTGGACCGAGATCGAGGTGGAGCTCGCCGACGACGGCGACCCCGCCTTCCTCGACAAGGTGGAGAAACGGCTGCGCAAGGCGGGCGTACGACGCTCCGGGTCCTCCTCGAAACTGGCCAGGGCCCTCGCCGAGACGGCACCGAAGAAGCAGGCCGCCGGCCCCGGGGGCCCCGTGACCGCCGGCGACCACGTCCTCGCGTACATCCGGGAACAGCGGGACGCGATCGTCGCCCTCGACCCCGCCGTCCGCCAGGACACCGAGGACTCCGTGCACAGCATGCGCGTCGCCACGCGCAGGCTCCGCAGCACCCTCAAGTCGTACGGCAAGGTCCTGGACCGGACCGTCACCGACCCGATCGGCGACGAGCTGAAGTGGCTCGCCGGCGAACTGGGCGTGGACCGCGACCGCGAGGTCCTGGCCGAACGGCTGTCGACGGCCCTCGACGAGGTGCCCGGGACGCTGGTCTCGGGGCCCGTGGCCGAACGGCTGCGCGTCTGGGCGGGGGACAGCCCCGGCGGGGCGAGCGCGCGGCTGATCGGCGTCCTGGACTCGCACCGCCATCTCGCGCTGCTCGACGCCCTGGACGCGCTGATCGCCGACCCGCCGCTGCTGAAGGCCGCCGGGAAGAAGCCGCACAAGGTCATCGCCAAGGCCGTGACGAAGGACTTCAAGAAGGTGTCCAGGCTGGTCGGCCAGGCGCTGGAGCTGGAGCCCGGCACCGAGCGTGACGTGGCGATCCACGAGGCCCGCAAGAAGACCAAGCGCACCCGCTACGCGGCCGAGGCGGCCCGCCCCGTTCTCGGCAAGCCCGCCAAGTCCATGGTCAAGTCCATGAAGTCGCTCCAGAACCTGCTCGGGGAGCACCAGGACAGCGTGATGGCCCGCGGCACCCTGCGGGAGCTCTCGGCGGTCGCCCACGCGGCGGGGGAGAGCGCCTTCACGTACGGGCTGCTGTACGGCCGTGAGGAGCAGCGGGCGGCGACCGTGGAGGCGGAGCTGCCGGGATTCTGGGACGGCGTGAAGGGCGCGGCGGACGGGCTCTGAGGCATCGGGGCGTACGGGGGCGGATGTGCTCCGGACCCTCGGGGCGTACGGGGGGTGCCCATCGCCGCGTTAGGCTAGATGGTCACCCCTGTCAGCCCATGGAAGTGCGAGATGTCAGCCGAAACCGCCGCGTCGGTGTTCCCGCAGCTCGAAGCTCTGCTCCCGCATGTGCAGAAGCCGATCCAGTACGTCGGCGGAGAGCTCAACTCGACCGTCAAGCCGTGGGAGTCCTGCGACGTCCGCTGGGCGCTCATGTACCCGGACGCCTACGAGGTCGGCCTGCCCAACCAGGGCGTCATGATCCTCTACGAGGTCCTGAACGAGCAGGAGGGCGTCCTCGCCGAGCGCACCTACAGCGTGTGGCCGGACCTGGAGGCCCTGATGCGGGAGCACCACGTCCCGCAGTTCACGGTGGACAGCCACCGCCCGGTGGGCGCCTTCGACGTGTTCGGCCTGTCCTTCTCCACGGAGCTGGGCTACACGAACATGCTCACGGCGCTGGACCTGGCGGGCATCCCGCTGGAGTCCAAGGACAGGGGGCTGGACGACCCGATCGTCCTGGCCGGCGGCCATGCCGCCTTCAACCCCGAGCCGATCGCGGACTTCATCGACGCGGCGATCATCGGCGACGGCGAGCAGGCCGTGCTCGACATGACGAAGATCATCCGTGACTGGAAGGCCGAAGGCAGGCCGGGCGGCCGCGAGGAGGTCCTCTTCCGCCTCGCGAAGACCGGCTCGGTGTACATCCCGGCGTTCTACGACGTGGAGTACCTCCCGGACGGCCGTATCGCCCGCGTGGTCCCCAACAAGTCGGGCGTCCCGTGGCGCGTGTCGAAGCACACGGTCATGGACCTGGACGAGTGGCCCTACCCCAAGCAGCCCCTGGTCCCGCTGGCCGAGACGGTCCATGAGCGCATGTCGGTGGAGATCTTCCGCGGCTGCACCCGCGGCTGCCGCTTCTGCCAGGCGGGCATGATCACCCGCCCGGTCCGCGAGCGCTCCATCACGGGCATCGGCGACATGGTCGAGAAGGGCCTGAAGGCGACGGGCTTCGAGGAGGTAGGGCTCTTGTCCCTCTCCTCGGCGGACCACTCCGAGATCGGTGACATCGCGAAGGGCCTGGCGGACCGGTACGAGGAGGACAAGATCGGCCTGTCCCTCCCCTCCACCCGCGTGGACGCCTTCAACGTGGACCTGGCGAACGAGCTGACGAGGAACGGCCGCAGGTCCGGCCTGACCTTCGCCCCCGAGGGCGGCTCCGAGCGCATGCGCAAGGTCATCAACAAGATGGTCTCGGAGGAGGACCTGATCCGCACGGTCTCCACGGCGTACGGCAACGGCTGGCGCCAGGTGAAGCTGTACTTCATGTGCGGCCTGCCGACCGAGACCGACGAGGACGTCCTCCAGATCGCCGACATGGCTACCCGGGTGATCGCCGAGGGCCGCAAGGTCTCCGGCCAGAACGACATCCGCTGCACGGTGTCGATCGGCGGCTTCGTCCCCAAGCCGCACACCCCGTTCCAGTGGGCGCCCCAGCTCTCCGCCGAGGAGACGGACGCGCGCCTGGAGAAGCTCCGCGACAAGATCCGCGGCGACAAGAAGTACGGCCGCTCGATCGGCTTCCGCTACCACGACGGCAAGCCGGGCATCGTCGAGGGCCTCCTCTCCCGCGGCGACCGCCGCATCGGCGCGGTCATCCGGGCCGTGTACGAGGACGGCGGCCGCTTCGACGGCTGGCGCGAGCACTTCTCCTACGACCGCTGGATGGCCTGCGCCGACAAGACGCTGCCGGCCTTCGGCGTGGACGTCGACTGGTACACCACCCGCGAGAAGACCTACGAGGAGGTCCTCCCCTGGGACCACCTCGACTCGGGCCTCGACAAGGACTGGCTCTGGGAGGACTGGCAGGACGCCCTCGACGAGACGGAGGTCGAGGACTGCCGCTGGACACCGTGCTTCGACTGCGGGGTGTGCCCGCAGATGGACACGGCCATACAAATCGGTCCGACCGGGAAGAAGTTGCTTCCGCTGACGGTCAAGAACGCGGGTCCGGCGCCGGCGGCGAGCGGTCACTCTCATTGAGGTGAGTGAGGCGTAGCGGCGCATCGCGGGGGAGAGTCCGGGGCCGGGCTCTCCCTCTTCCGGGACGAGTGCCCCACATCCGGAATGCCGGGTCGGCGCCCGCCATTCTGGGCGGGCGCCGGCGCGAGCATGAGTGGCTGAGCGGGGCTCAGGGTGTGAGGACGACCTTTTCGCAGTGGTCCTGCTTGTTCTTGAAGAGGTCGTAGCCGGTGGGGGCCTCGGTCAGGGGGAGGCGGTGGGTGATGATCCGGGTCGGGTCGATCCTGCCCTGCTCGATCAGGTCCAGCAGCGGCTTCATGTACTTGTGGACGTGGCACTGGCCGGTGCGCAGGGTCAGGGACCTGTTCATCCAGGCGCCCGCCGGGAACTTGTCGATCAGGCCGCCGTAGACGCCGATGACCGACACCACGCCGCCGCTGCGGCAGGACATGATGGCCTGACGCAGGGCGTGCGGCCGGTCGGTCTCGGAGCGGACCGCCTGCTTGGCGCGGTCGTAGAAGGCGACATGGGAGGCGCCGTGGGTGGCCTCCAGGCCGACCGCGTCGATGCACTTGTCGGGGCCCCGGCCGCCGGTGAGGTCGAGCAGGGCCGACCGTACGTCGGTGTCCTCGAAGTTGATGGTGGCGTAGCCCTGCGCGGCGGCCATGTCGAGCCGGTAGGGCTCCTTGTCGATCGCGACGACCTTCTCCGCGCCCAGGACCCGTGCGCTGTCCATGGCGAACTGGCCGACCGGCCCCGCGCCCCAGACGGCCACGACGTCCCCGTCCTTGATGTCGCACATCTCGGCGCCCATGTACCCGGTCGGCAGGATGTCGGAGAGGAACAGCACCTGTTCGTCGGTGAGGTCCGACTCGATCTTCAGGGCGTTGGCGTCGGCGAGCACCACGCGGGCGTACTCGGCCTGGCCGCCGGCGAAGCCGCCGGTGAGGTGGGAGTAGCCGTAGATCCCGGCGGTGGGGTGGCCGAACATCTTCTCCGAGACGCCGGCGTTGGGGTTGGTGTTCTCGCAGCACGAGTACAGCTCCGCGCGGCAGGACGCGCAGGCGCCGCAGGCGATGGGGAAGGGCACCACGACCCGGTCGCCGACGCGGAGGGTGCCGTCGCCGATGCCGGGGCCGACCTCGATGACCTCTCCCATGAACTCGTGGCCCATGATGTCGCCCTTTTGCATGGTGGGGACGTAGCCGTCGAGCAGATGGAGGTCGGAGCCGCAGATCGCCGTGGAGGTGATCTTCACGATGGCGTCGCGGCTGTTGAGGATCGACGGGTCCGGCACCTCCTGCACCTCGACCGAGTTGCGTCCCGTCCAGCAGTTCGCCTTCATGCCAGGGCCTCCTTCAGTTCGTCCTCGGTCAGCGGTCGGGCGGGGTGCTGCGGGAACTCGCCGCGGGCCTTCTTGCCGCCGGGCGCGCCCTCGGATCGGACGACCTCGCCGATCTCGGCGATCTGCTTGAACCGGCGCAGGTCGTCGTCGAGTTGCTGGTGCGGTTCCTCGCCGAAGTAGCGCGCCGCGGCCTTCCCGAGTGCTCCGCCGGGCAGGTCGTAGCGCAGGGTCACCCGGACCTCCGTGCCCCGGTCGCCGGGGGCGGGTGTGAAGCGGACCTCGCCGGAGTTGTCGATGTCGGCGCCTTCCACCGACCGCCAGGCGATCACCTGGCCGGGGATGTCCTGGGTGGTCTCGGCGTCCCACGCGACCGCCTTGCCGAACGGCGCACTGGCCTGCCAGTGACTGGTGCGCGGGCCGGTGACGCGTACCTCGTCCAGGTGCGCCATGAAGTCCGGCAGCCGTTCCAGGTCCCGCCAGAGGGCGTACACCTCGTCCGGGGGCTGGGTGACGGTGGTGGCCGCGGTCAGTTCCATCCGGGTGCTCCTACGAGTTCGGGTCACGGCCGCGTAGACGTCCGTGGCGGTGAGGGCGGCGACCGCGGCGGTCGCGGCCACGGTGCGGCCGAGACCGCGCCCGTCGTGGTTCTTCAGGGCCCGGGTCAGCATCGTCAGGTCCATGAGGTCGCCGCCGACGCGGGCCCAGAGCCAGACGGGGTGCGGCCGTCCCAACAGCCCGGCGGCTGCCGTCAGTTCACGCACACCGACGGCGGTCGTGGCCGAGCGGTGCCGGAAGGCGTCGTCCACGCCGAGGGCGCGCGCGAAGCCGGCCGGGGCGGCGAGCTGGGGCACGCCCAGGAGCGCACTGGCCCAGCCGAGGCCGCGTACGAGCGGATCGTGTCGTAAGCGGGAGGTGGAGCGGGTGTGTGTCGTCATGGGTCTTCCGCGAGGGGACGTGAATCGGGGGGGGGGGAGGGAAGCGGGACCGCTGCCGGGCGCCCATGGCGCGTCCGGCAGCGGCAGGTGAGTGCCGACGGCTCCGGTCGGCTTACTTCTTACGGCCGTTGCCGTGTCCGTCGGGGTGCAGGACCACCTTGGTCCAGCCCTCGTCACGGGCGTCGAAGTGCTCGTAGGCACTGGGGGCCTCGGCCAGGTCGAGTTCGTGGGAGACGAGGAAGCTGGGCTTCGCCTTCCCGCCGGCGATCAGGTCCCGCAGCGCGCGGTTGTACCTCTTCACCGGCGCCTGCCCGGTCCCCATGCGCTGGCCCTTGAACCACATCAGTCCGAAGTCGATCGGGACCTTGCCCTGGGCTTCCAGCTCCCCCTGGGCGTCCTTGCCGCCGGGGTCCTCCGGGAGGAACACGCCCACCACGCCGATGTCGCCGGTGAACCTGACCGTGTCGATGAGTCCGTTGAGGGTGAGGCTCGCGTCCTCCTGACCCCCGGGGTCGTGCGCCTGGTAGCCGACGCATTCGCAGCCGTTGTCGGCGCCCAGGCCGAGGGTGGCTTCCTTGACGACCTCCGCCGGGTCCTGTTCGGCGGTGTTGATGGGGATGGCCCCGATCTCCTCCGCCTTGCGCAGCCGGTCGGGCTGGTGGTCGGCGACCCAGACGCGTCCTGCGCCCTTGAGGAGGGCGGAGTAGGCCGCCATCAGTCCGACGGGACCGGCGCCGAAGACGATCGTCTGGTCGCCCGGCTTGACGTTGGCCATCTCGGTGGCGTGGTACCCGGTGGGGAAGATGTCGGCGAGCATCACGTAGTCGGTCTGCCGCTCGGCGGCGTCCTCGCCGAGGCGCAGCGCGTTGAAGTCGCCGTAGGGCACGCGCAGCAGTTCCGCTTGGCCGCCCTGGTAGGGGCCCATGTCGGCGAATCCGTAGGCGGCTCCGGCGAGAGCGGGTTCCGGCTGCATGGTCAGGCAGTAGTTGGTCAGGCCCCGCTCGCACTGCTTGCAGAACCCGCAGGCGACGTTGAACGGCAGGACCACGTACTCACCGACCTGGACCTTGCGGACGGCCGGACCGACCTCCACGACCTGGCCCATGTTCTCGTGTCCCAGGGTGCGGCCGGTCTCGAACGAGGTGCGGCCCTCGTACATGTGCAGGTCGGAACCACAGATGTTGGTGGCGGTGATCTTGACGATGATGTCGCAGGGGTGTTCGATCTTGGCGTCCGGTACGTCCTTCACGGTGACCGTTCGCGGTCCTTCATATACCGCTGCTTTCATGGTGACTTCCCTCGGTGCCGCGGCATGACGGCGGCACGGCGATGATGAGACGCACAGCGAAGCCTGACTCCTGGAAGTGCTGGGCCGGTGGTGCGGTCGTGGCTCCGGCATGTCTCCGTGGGCCGTTCACCCGGATCGGGCGGAACGGTGGTTCGGCCGCCGGCCCGGCAGGTCGGTCTTCGGTGTCCCGAGGTGTCCCGAGGTGTTCCGGCGGCGTTTGGTGCGGGTCCCCAGGGTCCTCCGGCACGAAACGACATCTTTGTGATCGATCAGTTCTGTGCCGAACGGCCGAGGAGGTCCGCAGGTGGTGCTGTCGCACGTGTCGGCTGGTGGACGAGGTGGGGTGGGATGATCCCGCTGGACGACCGGCGGTTCCTCGCCGCGGTCCGGGTCGGTGACGTGTGCCGCGGGACCGTCGCCGCCGTTTCGCGGTCCGGGATGGAGGTGACGCTCGACGGGTTCCCCGCCCGGCCGCTCGGGTCGGTGGGAGTGCTGGACGCTTCCTGGCGCAGGCGATTCGCCGATGTGGCCGTGGTCGGACGAAAGGTCGCCGGTGAGGTCGTCGCCGTGGACCTGGACGCGGGGCGCGCGCTGCTGTCGACGGCGGCGACGGAGAACCCCGAGCTCTGGGCGTTCCTCAAACGGCTTCGATGCGGGGAGGTCCTGACCGGGACGGTGGCGGCGATCGAGCGGTTCGGGGTGTTCGTGGCGCTCGACGAGGGGCCCGGACATCCGATCCATCCCGGCGTAGGGTTCATCACCTACCCCGAGCTGTCGTGGCGTTGGTTCGAGGACGTCTCCGAGGTCGTCGAGGTCGGGCAGCGGGTGGCGTGCGAGTTTCTGCAGTTCGACACGACGAACGGCGAGGCCCGGCTCTCCCTGCGGGCCACTCGGCCGGACCCCTTCCAGAGCTTCGCCGACGGCGTCCGGGCGGGCCGGCGGCTGACCGGGCGGGTGACCAAGCTGGTCCCCTTCGGCTTCTTCGTGGAGGTCGCCGACGGCATCGAGGGCCTGGTGCATCTGTCCGAGCTGGGCCTGCCGCCCGAGGCGGGCCCGATGTCCTCGGTGGCCGTGGAAGAAGCCGTGCGGCCCGGGGACCGGCTGACGGTCTACGTCAAGGACGTCGACCGGGAGCGGCGCCGGCTGTCGCTGTCCCTGCGACAGCCCTGAGCGCCTGCCGCTACGACCGGTTCAGCCTGAGCGCCTGCCCCTACGACCGGTTCAGCGGGCGTCCTCCGCCTCCGGGCCGTACAGTGCCGCGATGTTCTTGGACGACGGCCAGCGGCTGTAGGTGGGGGACTGGGGCCAGTTCTCGGGGCTGTCCTGCCATTCCTCCTGGCGGCCGTAGGGGAGGAGGTCGATCAGGGGGAAGGTGTGGCTGAGCTGTTCGGTGCCGCGGCCCGCGGTGTGCCAGGTGCGGTAGACGATGTCGCCGTCGCGCAGGAAGACGTTGACCGCGAAGCCGCCGTCGGGCGGGGCGCCCATGTCGGTGCCGAAGGGGCTGCCGGCGGTCGAGTACCAGGTCATCCGGTTGCCGACCCGGTGCCGGTAGGCGAGGGCCTCCTTGATCGGGCCCTGGGTGACCACGACGAACCGCGCGTCGTAGGCGTCCAGGAACTCCAGGCGGGTGAACTGCGAGGTGAACCCCGTGCAGCCCGGGCACTGCCATTCCTTGCCGGTGAACCACATGTGGTGGTAGACGATCAGCTGCCGCTTGCCGTCGAAGACGTCCGCCAGCCGTACGGGGCCGTCCTCGCCCTCCAGGGTGTAGTCCGGCATCTCCACCATCGGCAGGCGCCGGCGCTCGGCGGCGATGGCGTCCAACTCCCGCGTGGCGGCCTTCTCACGGGCGCGGAGTTCTTCCAGGCGGTGCTGCCAGGTCTCGGTGTCGACGACGGGTGGGAGCGCGGGTGCGGTCATGGGTTCCCTCACAGGGTGTGCGCGCAGCGGTCTCTTCTGAGAGGACAGACCGCGGCGGCCACCGGAACTCATCGGTCGCCCCGCGGCAGGACCAGGGCGGCGGACTGCCCGCCGTGGCCCTCCCGCTCACGACCGGGACCGCTACTTGCTCGCCGCGAAGCGCATCAGGGCCAGTTCGTCGCCCTGCTTGATCTTGCCTGTCACGTTGATGACCTCGAGCTTCCATGCGGTGCCGACCCGGATCGCCTTGGCGACCGCGCAGCCGTTGTCCGTGGTGAGCATGCTGGGCCAGATGTCGGCGACCTGCTGGGAGCTGCCGCCGGTGGCGTCGTAGACCTTGAAGCTGATGTTGCGGGCCTTCTGGAAGGAACTGCCCTTCTTGTAGGCCGCGGCGACGAAGACGATCGACGTGATGTGCGGGGGGATCTTCGCGAACTCGACGGTGACGGTCTCGTCGTCGCCGTCCCCGTGGCCGGTCTGGTTGTCGCCGCTGTGCAGCAGGGAGCCGTTGCCGATGGGGTCGAGGGAGTCGAGGCCCGCGAGGCGTACCGGGTCGCCGTCGTGCATGGCGATGGCGATCAGGTCGAGGTCCGTGCCGGACTTGCGGCGCAGTTTGCCGATCACTCCGCCGCTGGCGCCAGCCGTGGGGTCCCAGGAGACCCCTATGGACAGGTGGGTGACGCCGTCCAGGTCGGCGGGGCCGTCTTCCTTCGTGAGCGTAATCATGGGGACATACTGCACGGGTCCTCGCCATCATGAGGAGATGCCCCGGCTGACCCCGCCCGACGCCCGGTTCCAGGCCTCCTATCTCGACGCCGTACGGGAGTTCACGGAGGCGGACCGCGATCCGGCCGCGCTGCTGGGCGAGGAGCCCGGGCCCTACGCGAAGTCCTGGCGCGAGCCGGAGGGGTTCGCCGCCTACGTGGACATGCTGCGCGCGGAGGCCGAACGCCCGCGCAGACCCGACTGGGTGCCGATGACCACCCTCTGGTACGTCCAGGGCGACACCTTCCTGGGCATGCTCTCGATACGGCACCGGCTCAACCCGTATCTGCTCGAACTCGGCGGCCACATCGGCTACGCGGTCCGCCCGAGCGCCCGGCGGCGGGGACACGCCACCGCGATGCTCCGGGCCGCGCTGCCCGTCTGTCGTCAACTCGGCATCACGCGGGCCCTGATCACGTGTGACGTCACCAACACCGCGTCTCGTAAGGTGATCGAGGCCAATGGCGGAGAATTCGAGGATCGGCGCGGTGTGAAGCTGCGGTTCTGGATCCGGACGGGGAACTGAGGCGTCTACGTCGTTATGGACCTGGAGAAGCAGCCCGCGCCGGGGCAACCGGCGCCCGAGGGGTGTCTGACCGTCGCCGTCCGCATCCCCGTACGGATCGTCGTGCTCGTGCTGGTCGTGCCCGTGCGCATGGTGTGGGACGCGCTCGTCGTGGTCGGGCGGTTCCTGCGGGACGGCGTGCTGCGGCCGTTGTGGCGGGCGCTGGTCGTGTGGCCCCTGACGGCCCTGTGGCGGTACGTCGTGGTGCCCCTCGCCAAGGCGGTCGGATGGCTCGGCAAGGTGCTCCTCGTCATCCCCCTGGTGTGGCTCTACCGGTACGTGCTGACCCCGGTCGGCCACGGCATCGCCTGGGTCGCGCGCGGGATCGCGGCCGCGCTGGAGTGGGTGTACGCGCGCGTGCTCACCCCGATCGGGCACGGGATCGTGTGGCTCCTCACGGGTGTCGGAGCCGTCCTCGCCTGGATCTTCACGCCGGTCTGGCGCGCCATCGCCTGGTGCGCCGGCGGGCTCGTGTGGCTGGCGGGCACGATCGTCAAGGGCATCGGTGTCGCCCTGTACTGGATCGCCCGCGTCCTGCTCGTGCTGCCCGCCGTCGCCCTGTGGCGCTGGGTCCTCGCACCCGTCGGACGCGTCCTCGCCGTCGTCGGACGGGAGGTGTGGGACGCGCTCGGGCACGCCTGGCGGATCGCCGGGCGCATCTCGCTCGCCGTCGGACGGTTCCTCGGGACCCTCCTGCGGTGGATCTTCGTGGAGCCGGTGCGCTGGGTGTACCGCACGGTGCTGACCCCGGTCGGGCACGTGGTCCGGGACGTGGTGCTGCGCCCGGTCGCCGAGGCCGCCCGCAGTGTGGGCCGGATCACCCGGGCCGCCCTCGCCTCCGCCCGCGAGACCGTGCGCGAGGCCCGCGCCGACTTCCGGCGCATGCTCTTCGGTGAACCCCGTGCGAGGGAAGCGGTGGCCCGGCGGGAACCGACGGGCGCCGACACACGTACTCTTGGTAGCAGTACGACCGCACTCACGAAGGACTGAGCGACACTGGGCAAGCGACAGCCCGAAGGCCCGCCGCCCGCACCGGCGGTGCAGCGCATCCGACTGCGCTACACCAAGCGCGGCCGCCTCCGGTTCACCAGCCACCGCGACTTCCAGCGCGCCTTCGAGCGTGCGTTGCGCCGCGCCGAGGTGCCCATGGCGTACTCGGCGGGGTTCACACCGCATCCGAAGGTGTCGTACGCCAATGCCGCACCCACCGGCACGGGCAGTGAGGCGGAGTACCTGGAGATCGCGCTCACCCAGGCGCGCGACCCGGAGAAGCTGCGGCTCCTCCTCGACGAGTCGCTGCCCACCGGGCTCGACGTCGTCGACGCGGTCGAGGCCAGGACCTCGGGGCTCGCCGACCGGCTCACGGCTTCCGTCTGGGAGCTCAGGCTGGACGGAGTGGAGCCGGCCGAGGCCGAGCAGGCGGTCGCCGCGTTCAACGCCGCCGAGGCGGTGGAGGTCCAGCGCACCACCAAGAACGGCCTCCGGACCTTCGACGCCCGCCCCGCGGTCGTACAACTCGAAACGCACAGTGAACCTGCTGATAGGCCGACGGACCAGCCCTGTGCGATACTGCGGCTGGTTGTTCGGCACGTGACGCCTGCCGTACGACCCGACGACGTCCTGTCCGGTCTCCGCGCCGTGGCCGACCTGGCGCCGCCGGTCCCCGCTGCGGTGACCAGGCTGGCGCAGGGGCTGCTCGATGAAGAGACCGGCACGGTGACCGACCCGCTCGCGCCCGACCGCGAGGCGGTCGAGGCCCCCTCAACGGCCGAACCGACCGCCACCGCGAAGGCGCCGGCGTAGGGAAGGTCCCGCGAAGGACGGGCGTCGTAGCGCAGCCCTCGTACTCGGGAGCCACCTGGGTCGGGCAGCGCACCCACACAGAAGACTTTCGCCAGGCCGTAGCCAAGAGGGCGTACGGAACCGGCGAGACAGGACACAGAGAGCTCCCGTGCGGCGCCCGCGCCCCGGACGGCGGCACCGCGCATCGCGCGAGCCGCGGACGTCACCGGCAACTCCGCCGGACCAGGCGCGGCGCCCGGGAGCCTGACGGGAGACAAGCCCGCATGCTCGAACCGACCGAAGCCGCAGAGTCCGCCACGGACTCCGAAGCCAACACCACCCCTAGCGACACCCTGCCGCCGCGCCGTCGGCGCCGTGCCGCGTCCCGGCCGGCGGGTCCGCCGACCGACGCCGCCGCCCCGGCCGAGGAGGTCGTCGCCCCGGCCATACCGGCCGCGGAGGCCGAGGACCTCGTCACCGACGAGGAGGAGAAGCTCGACGAGAGCGTCGACACCGTCGACTCCGTCGAGAGCACGGAGACCGAGGCACCGGCCGAGGCCGCCGCGCCCGCCGCGCGACCGCGTCGGCGTGCCACCCGCCGGGCGTCCGCGCCCGCCGGTTCCCCCGCGGCGGCCGAGGCCGCCGAGACCGTGGTGCCCGTGGCCGCCGAGGCGCCCGCCGAAGACGTGACCGCGCAGAGCGCACCCGCCGTCGAGGCCACGACCGAGGACGCGGCTCCGGCGCGCCCGCGTCGGCGTGCGACCCGCCGTGTGTCGGCGCCGGCCGCGGCTCCGGCCGAGACCGCGGCAGCCGAGACCGGGACCGAGACCGAGGCCGTGGTGCCGGTCGTCGCCGCCACCGAGGCCGCCGACGAGACGCCCGCCGCGGAGACCCCCGCCCCCGCCGCGCGCACCCGGCGCCGGGCCACTCGGCGTGCCGCCGCGCCCGCCGGGGCCCCTGAGACCGCCGAGCCGGTGACCGCGGAGGCGCCCGCCGAGGCCCCCGCGCCCGCCGAGGCCCCCGCGCCCGCCGAGGTCGCGGAGGCCGAGGACGCGGCTCCGCGTCGCCGCCGCCGTGCCACCCGTCGCGTGTCCGCCCCGGCCGCCGAGAGCGCCGCGCCCACGGAGAGCGCCGCGCCCGCCGAGAGCGCTGCCGAGGAGAAGCCCGCCGCCGAGGCGCCCGCCGAGCCCGTCACGGAGGCTCCCGCCGCGGAGGCCACCGTCGAGGACGCCGCCCCCCGTCGTGGCCGTCGCCGGGCCGTGCGCCAGGCCGCCACCGGATTCTCCGAGCCCGCGCGGCGAGCCGCCGGCACCGGGGACGAGGAGAACGGCTCCCGGCGCCCCGCGCGGCCCGCGGTCGCCGTGTTCCAGGCCCCCGTCTTCACCGAGCCGCAGTTCCAGACCCCGCAGCGGGCGGCCGCCGAGGCCGCCGCCGAGGCGGAGGCCGGTCGGGACGAGCAGGCCGAGGCCGTCGCGTCCGCCGAGCCCGTCGAGGCCCTGGAAGCCGTCGCGGAGACCACCGAGGAGCAGACCGGGTCGCGGCGCCGCCGCCGGCGCCGTGGTGCCCCCGAGGAGCCCGAGGCGCGGGAGACCGCCGTGTCCGCCACCGAGGCCGTCGTCGAGGAAGAGGAGACGGACGAGGGCGCCGAGGACTCCGTCGACGAGGACGAGACCGAGGACACCGGTTCGCGTCGGCGCCGTCGTCGCGGTGGCCGTCGCCGCCGCCGGGGCGAGTCCGCCGAGGCCTCCGGTGACGAGGACTCCGACGACTCGGACGAGCCCGCCGCCGAGCAGTCCTCCCAGGACGACGAAGAGGACGAGGACGACGAGGACGCCCGTTCCGACGAGTCCGGCGGGTCCAGCTCCAGCAGCCGTCGCCGCCGTCGCCGCCGGCGCCGGGCCGGGGACGCGTCCACCGACGCCGAGCCCGGTGACGGCGACCCCGAGCGGACCGTCGTCAAGGTGCGCGAGCCCCGTCCGAAGGCCGAGCCCTCCGACGAGGTGCAGTCCATCAAGGGCTCGACCCGTCTGGAGGCCAAGAAGCAGCGCCGTCGCGAAGGCCGTGAGCAGGGCCGCAGGCGTGTGCCGATCATCACCGAGGCCGAGTTCCTCGCCCGCCGCGAGGCCGTCGAGCGGGTGATGGTCGTGCGCCAGCACGGCGAGCGCACCCAGATCGGCGTGCTCGAGGACGGCGTGCTCGTCGAGCACTACGTCAACAAGGAGCAGGCCACCTCGTACGTCGGCAACGTCTACCTGGGCAAGGTCCAGAACGTCCTGCCGTCCATGGAGGCCGCCTTCATCGACATCGGCAAGGGCCGCAACGCGGTCCTCTACGCCGGTGAGGTCAACTTCGAGGCGCTCGGCATGGCCAACGGGCCGCGCCGCATCGAGAGCGCGCTGAAGTCCGGCCAGTCCGTGCTCGTCCAGGTCACCAAGGACCCGATCGGGCACAAGGGCGCGCGTCTGACCAGCCAGGTCTCCCTGCCGGGCCGCTACCTCGTGTACGTCCCCGAGGGTTCGATGACCGGCATCAGCCGCAAGCTGCCCGACACCGAGCGGGCGCGTCTGAAGACCATCCTCAAGAAGATCGTCCCCGAGGACGCGGGCGTCATCGTCCGCACCGCCGCCGAGGGCGCCTCCGAGGACGAGCTGCGCCGCGACGTCGAGCGGCTCCAGGCGCAGTGGGAGGACATCCAGAAGAAGGCCAAGAGCGGCAACGCCCCGACGCTGCTCTACGGCGAGCCGGACATGACCGTCCGGGTCGTCCGCGACATCTTCAACGAGGACTTCTCCAAGGTCGTCGTCAGCGGTCAGGACGCCTGGGAGACCGTCCACGGATACGTCTCCCACGTCGCCCCCGACCTCGCCGAGCGGCTTCAGAAGTGGACCTCCGAGGTCGACGTCTTCGCCACGTACCGGATCGACGAGCAGCTCGCCAAGGCGCTGGACCGCAAGGTCTGGCTGCCCAGCGGCGGCTCGCTGGTGATCGACCGGACCGAGGCGATGGTCGTGGTCGACGTCAACACCGGCAAGTTCACCGGCCAGGGCGGCAACCTGGAGGAGACGGTCACCAGGAACAACCTGGAGGCGGCCGAGGAGATCGTGCGTCAGCTGCGGCTGCGCGACCTCGGCGGCATCATCGTGATCGACTTCATCGACATGGTCCTGGAGTCCAACCGGGACCTGGTGCTCAGGCGTCTGCTGGAGTGCCTGGGCCGGGACCGGACCAAGCACCAGGTCGCCGAGGTCACCTCGCTGGGTCTGGTCCAGATGACCCGCAAGCGGGTCGGCCAGGGCCTGCTGGAGTCCTTCTCCGAGACCTGCGTCCACTGCAACGGCCGCGGCGTCATCGTGCACATGGAGCAGCCGAGCTCCGCCGGTGGCGGCGGCAAGCGCAAGAAGCGCGGGCGCGGCGGCGACGGGCACGAGCACACCCACGAGGCCGCGGTCGCCGTGGAGGCTCCCGAGGCTCCGGAAGAGGTCGAGACCGAGGCCGAGCTCGCCGCCGAGGTGGCCGAGCCGATCTCTCTGGCCCCGACCGAGTTTGCGCCGGACGAGGAGCTGTACAGCAGCGTCGCCGAGGCGGAGGCCGCGGCCACGCGCGGACGGGGTCGTCGCAGGACGAGCCGTCGGGCGTCGGCTCCGGCCGGTGCGCCGCGCGGCGGGTCGCGCAGGTCGGGCGGGACCGAGGAGCCGGCCGTCGAGGAGGGCCCGGTCTCCGAGAGCACCGAGGTGCCGACCGCTCAGACGGTGCCCGCCGAGGTCGAGGCCGAGCGTCCCGTGCAGCCGGAGACGGCCGCCGAGGCCCAGGCCGCGCCGGCCGCCGCGGAGGACCCGGTGGTCGAGGCGGCTCCCGCGGCCGAGGAGGCGGCACCGAAGGGCCGTACCCGTCGTCGGGCCACCCGCAAGGTGTCCGCACCCGCCGGGTCGCCCGCCGGGGCGGAGGCCACCGTGGTGACGGTCGCCGAGGCCGCGCCCGAGCCGCAGGCGGAGGAGGCCCCGGTGGCCGCGCCGACCGAGGCCGAGGCCGAGTCCGAGCCGGTCGCCGAGAGCGCCGCCCCGGCACGTCCGCGTCGCCGGGCCGTCCGCAAGGCCACCGCGCCCACCGCGTCCGAGGAGGCGGCCGTCGTGGTCGTGCCTTCCGCGGAGGCCCCGGCCGAGCCGGCGGAGCCCGTCGTGGAGGGGGAGTCCGCCGAGGAGGCGGCTCCGGCCAAGAAGACGGCCCGCAAGACGGCCAAGAAGGCCACGGCGAAGAAGGCCGCGACCAAGAAGACCGTCGCCAAGAAGACGGCGGCGAAGAAGACCGCCGCCAAGAAGACGACCGCGAAGAAGGCGGCGTCGAAGAAGACGGTGGCGGCCGAGCAGTCGTCGCAGCCGTCCGTCTCGTCCCAGACCGACGAGGCCTGACGGACGAGGCCTGACGGACGAGGCCTGACGGACGAGGCCTGACGGACGGTCACCGCATGATTTCGGCCAACTGAAGATCGTCCGGAGATCGAATTCCGCCCCCGGTTCGCCGGGGGCGGATTTCGTGATTCTGTGGCTATTGCGTCCGACAGACAGTTGTCAACCGGTGATCGCTCATGTGAATGGCCGGTGAATCCCCGGCCTGCCCCCAGGGTTATGATGTGAGCCGAGATTGACGCTTAATTTAGACAAATAGGGATTTTCGTGAAGGCTCTCGTGCTCTCCGGGGGAGCGGGCACCCGCCTCCGCCCGATCACCCACACCTCCGCCAAGCAGTTGGTGCCGGTCGCCAACAAGCCCGTGCTGTTCTACGGCCTGGAGGCGATCGCCGAGGCCGGGATCAGCGAGGTCGGCATCGTGGTCGGCGACACCGCGGACGAGATCCGCGAGGCGGTCGGCGACGGCTCCCAGTTCGGGATCAAGGTCACCTACATTCCGCAGGACGCGCCGCTGGGCCTCGCCCACGCCGTGCTCATCGCGCGGGAGTTCCTCGGTGACGAGGACTTCGTCATGTACCTCGGCGACAACTTCATCGTCGGCGGTATCACCGGTCTGGTGGACGAGTTCCGCGCCGAGCGCCCCGAGGCGCAGATCCTGCTGACCAGGGTCCCCAACCCCACCTCCTTCGGTGTCGCCGAACTCGACGCCGACGGCCGGGTGGTGGGCCTGGAGGAGAAGCCGAAGCAGCCCAAGAGCGACCTCGCCCTCGTCGGCGTCTATCTCTTCACGCCGGCCATACACGAGGCCGTCCGCTCCATCGAGCCGTCCTGGCGCGGGGAGCTGGAGATCACCCATGCGATCCAGTGGCTGATCGACCAGAAGCGTGACGTCCGCTCCACGACCATCTCGGGCTACTGGAAGGACACCGGCAACGTCACCGACATGCTGGAGGTCAACCGGTCGGTCCTGGAGACCGTCGATCCGGTGAACGAGGGCACGGTCGACGAGTCCAGCGAGATCATCGGCCGGGTCCGCATCGAGGCGGGCGCCAGCGTCAGTGGCAGCCGGATCGTCGGGCCTGCCATCATCGGCGCCGGCACGGTCGTCAACGACGCCTACATCGGCCCGTTCACGTCCGTCTCCGAGGACTGCCGGATCGAGGACAGCGAAATCGAGTACTCCATCGTGCTGCGCGGCTCGTCCGTGACCGGCGTGCGCCGCGTGGAGGCCTCCCTCATCGGACGTGACGTCGAGGTCACGCCCGCGCCCCGTAACCCCAAGGCACACCGGCTCGTGCTCGGTGATCACAGCAAGGTGCAGATCTCTTCATGACCACTCGGATTCTGGTGACCGGCGGTGCCGGCTTCATCGGCTCGCACTACGTCCGTACCGTGCTCGGCCCCGAGGGCCCCGGTGACATCTCCGTCACCGTCCTCGACAAGCTGACCTACGCGGGCAACCCGGCCAACCTCGACGAGGTGCGCGAGCACCCGGGCTTCGCCTTCGTGCAGGGCGACATCTGCGACCCCGAGCTGGTCGGCAAGCTGATGGCCGAGCACGACCAGGTGGTGCACTTCGCCGCCGAGTCGCACGTGGACCGCTCCATCGACGGCGGCGCCGAGTTCGTGCGCACCAACGTGGTCGGCACCCACACCCTCATCGACGCGGCCCACCGCGCGGGCATCAAGACCTTCGTGCACATCTCCACCGACGAGGTCTACGGCTCGATCGACGAGGGCTCCTGGCCCGAGACGCACCCGCTGGAGCCCAACTCGCCGTACTCCTCGGCGAAGGCGTCCAGCGACCTGATCGCGCTGTCGTACCACCGCACCCACGGCCTGGACGTGCGCGTGACCCGCTGCTCCAACAACTACGGGCACCACCACTTCCCCGAGAAGGTCATCCCGCTCTTCGTGACCAACCTCCTCGACGGCAAGAAGGTCCCGCTGTACGGCGACGGCGGCAACGTCCGCGACTGGCTGCACATCGACGACCACGTCCAGGGCATCGAGCTGGTGCGCACCAAGGGCCGGGCCGGCGAGGTCTACAACATCGGCGGCGGCACCGAGCTCTCCAACAAGGAGCTCACCGGCCTGCTGCTGAAGGCCTGCGGCGCCGACTGGGAGACCAGCGTCGAGTACGTCGAGGACCGCAAGGGCCACGACCGCCGCTACTCCGTCGACTGCACCAAGATCCGCGAGGAGCTCGGCTACGAGCCCCGCAAGTCCTTCGAGCAGGGCCTCGCGGAGACCGTGCAGTGGTACCGCGACAACCGTGCCTGGTGGGAGCCGCTGAAGGAGCGGGCCGCGCTGTGACCGACAACCGCACCTGGCTGGTCACGGGCGCGGGCGGCATGCTGGGCCAGGACGTCCTGGCCCGGCTGGACCGGTCGGGGGAGCGGTATGTCGCCCTCGACCGCAAGGCGCTGGACCTCACCGACGCCGACGCCGTGAGCGCGGCTCTCGAAGAGCACCGGCCCGCCGTGGTCGTCAACTGCGCGGCCTGGACCGCCGTCGACGACGCCGAGACCCGTGAGGACGAGGCCCTCGCCATCAACGGCGACGGCCCGCGCCACCTCGCCGAGGCCTGCGCCCGCACCGGCGCCGTCCTGCTGCACGTCTCCACGGACTACGTCTTCGCCGGGGACGCCACCACGCCCTACGCCGAGGACGCGCCGACCGCGCCCCGCAGCGCCTACGGCCGCACCAAGCTGGCCGGGGAGAAGGCGGTCCTCGCGAACGAGCGCGGTTACGTCGTCCGCACCGCCTGGCTCTACGGCACCGGCGGCCCCAACTTCGTCAAGACGATGATCAAGCTGGAGGGCGTCAAGGACACCCTCGACGTCGTCGACGACCAGCGCGGGCAGCCCACCTGGAGCGCCGACCTCGCGGGCCTGCTGGTCGAGCTGGGCCGCGGCGCCCTGGCCGGCACCGCCCCGGCCGGCGTCTACCACGGCACCAACTCCGGCGAGACCACCTGGCACGGCTTCACCCAGGAGATCTTCCGGCTGCTCGGCGCCGACCCGGACCGGGTCCGCCCCACCACCAGCGAGGCCTTCGTGCGCCCCGCGCCCCGCCCCGCCTACAGCGTCCTCGGCCACGGCCGGTTCGCCGAGGCCGGCATCGAGCCGCTGCGCGACTGGCGTACGGCCCTCACCGAGGCCTTCCCGGAGATCCACCGGGTCCATCTGAAGGAGAACACGGCGTGACGGTCAAGGTCAGCGTCGTCATCGCGGTCTACAACCCCGGCAAGTACGTCGAGGACTGCATCACGGGCCTGCTCCGGCAGAGCCTGACCCCGGACGAGTTCGAGGTCTTCTTCGTCGACGACGGCTCCACCGACGAGACGCCGGCCCGCCTGGACCAGCTCGCCGCCGAGCACCCGCACTTCCACGTCATCCACCAGGAGTCCTCCGGCTGGTCGGGCAAGCCCCGCAACACCGGCATCGAGGCCGCCCAGGGCGAGTACGTCATGTTCGTCGACCACGATGACTGGCTGGGCGACGAGGCTCTCGAGCGGATGTACGACTACGGCAAGGCCAACGAGGCCGACGTGGTCGTGGGCAAGATGGCGGGCATCGGACGCCCGGTCCCGCAGGAGCTGTTCCGGGTCAACCGGCCGCGCGCCACCGTGTCCAACGCGCCGCTGATCGACAGCCTCACCCCGCACAAGATGTTCCGGCGGGAGTTCCTCAACGAGCACAACATGCGCTTCAAGGAGGGCCGTCGCCGCCTTGAGGACCACGTCTTCGTCGTCGAGGCCTACCTGCGCGCCAAGAGCGTCGCCGTGCTCGGCGACTACCTGTGCTACTACCACATCACCCGGGACGACGGCTCCAACGCCGGCTTCCAGCGCTTCGACCCGGTCGGCTACTTCGGCAACCTGCGCGAGGCCCTCGACGTCGTCGAGGAGCTGACCGAGCCGGGCGCCCTGCGCGACAAGCTGTTCAGCCGCTGGCTGCGCAACGAGATGGTCGAGCGGCTGCGCGGCCAGCGCCTCCTCAAGCTCCCCGAGGACTACGCCGAGGAGCTGTACACCGAGATCCACAAGGTGGTCACCGAGCGCTTCGGCCCCGGGGTCGTCGCCCGTCTCGGCCTGACCCAGAAGGTGGTCGCCGGGCTGATCTTCGCCGACCGCTACCAGGACATCCGCACGCTCGCCGAGTGGGAGGCCGGGATCAAGCCCACCGGCGAACTCACCTCGCTGGAGTGGCAGGACGGCACCCTGAAGGTCGGCTTCGACTCCGAACTCCAGATCGACGGCGAGCCGATGACGTTCCGTCGGGACGGCGAGCGGCAGCTGCTCGGGCTGCCGCTGTCCGACGAGGCGCTGAAGGTCCTCGACGACCAGGGCATCAAGCTGGACGCCCCGCTCGCCAAGAGCGACGTCGACCTGGTGGTCCGGCACCGCGAGGACGCCCGGCAGTTCTACCTGCCCGTCACGAGCGAGCTGCACGAGATCGCCGCCGGTGACGGGGTCTTCCGGCAGCGGATCTCCGCCCGCGCCGAGCTCGACCCCGAGACCGCGGCCTCGGGCGCCCCGCTCGACAAGGGCCTGTGGGACCTGCACCTGAGGATCAAGTCCTGCGGCTGGAGCAAGGAGACCCGGCTCGGCGCGGTGCGCGGCCAGGGCGTCGAGGCCGGCCGCCTGGCCGCCCTCACCGGCGAACCCAAACGGCTCGTGCTGCCGTACTGGACCGAGGGCCCCGGCAACCTCTCGCTCGACGTGGACCAGCACACCAACAAGCTGGAGGGCGAGGCGGTCGCCTTCATGCCGCCCGCCCAGGGCACGGTCGAGGGTTCCGCCGTACGGCTGCCCCTGCCGCTGCACATCGCCGCGACCGGCGGGGACACCGTCCAGCTGCGCTTCGAGCGCAAGAACGTCGGCAAGTACCCGGCCGACGCCACGCTCGACGGCCGCATCGCCACCGCCACGCTGCCGCTGGAGAAGCTCACCGGCATGCGCTGGGCGGTCCGGGTCGGGGTGCCGTCCGCGGCCCGCGGGGAGCGCAAGTGGACGCGGCTGCCCGTGGACGTCGTGGTGGACGCCGACGGTGCCGCCAAGGTGATCGACCGGCACACGGCGCCCGCGAAGCCCGCCGCGAAGAAGGCCGCCGCCCCCGTGAAGAAGGCACCGCGCCCCTTGTGGCGCCGGGCCGCCGGGCGCATCAAGCGCGCCCTGACCAACCAGAAGAAGGGCTGAGACCGCGATGCGACCCCTTTCCATCTCCGGTGCCTGGGTGTTCGAGCCGAAGGTCTTCCCCGACGGCCGCGGCAGCTTCCACGAGTGGTTCAAGGCCCCGGTCTTCGCGGAGGCGGCGGGTCACCCGCTGAGCCTGGCCCAGGCCAACATGTCCATCTCCAGCCGGGGCACCCTGCGCGGCATCCACTTCGCCGACGTGCCGCCCGGGCAGGCCAAGTACGTCAAGTGCGTGCGCGGTGCGGTCCTCGACGTGATCGTGGACATCCGGGTGGGCTCGCCGACCTACGGCCAGTGGGAGATCGTCCGCCTGGACGACCAGGACCACCACGCCGTCTACCTCTCCGAGGGGCTCGGTCACGGGTTCATGGCGCTCACCGACGACGCCACCGTGGTCTACCTGTGCTCCGAGGGGTACGCCCCCGAGCGCGAGCACGGAGTGCACCCGCTGGACCCGGAGATCGGCATCGAGTGGCCCGAGGGCATCGAACCGCTGCTGTCCCCCAAGGACGAGCAGGCGCCGACCCTGGCCGAGGCGCGCGAGCAGGGGCTGCTGCCCTCCTACGAGGAGTGCGTGGCCTACCGGCAGGGCCTCGGCGGCTGAGCCGGGGTTTGAACGAGGCGGGGCCCGGTTTGACCCGTTCGGCCGAGGCCCCGTACTCTTGACCGTCGGCGTGTCCACTGGTGACACGCCACATCCCCGTAAACCTCTTCCTCTCGGGTCTGCTGTTCTGGCCGGGAGAGGCCGTTCGCTCTGCCGGGCGGCTGGACTGCGGGGGTGCCGTTCCCGAGCGAGAGAGTGAGATCCGCGTGTACGCCATCGTGCGCAGCGGTGGTCGCCAGCACAAGGTTGCTGTCGGCGACATCGTTGAGGTTGACAAGATTTCCACTGCCAAGGTTGGCGACACGGTCGAGCTCTCGACCCTGCTCGTTGTCGACGGCGACGCTGTGACCAGCGACCCGTGGGTCCTGGCCGGCATCAAGGTCCAGGCCGAGGTCGTGGACCACCACAAGGGCGTCAAGATCGACATCCTTCGCTACAAGAACAAGACCGGCTACCGCCGTCGTCAGGGCCACCGCCAGCAGTACACGGCGATCAAGGTCACTGAGATCCCCGCGGCTGCGAAGTAAGGGACTGAGGAGAGATGGCACACAAGAAGGGCGCATCGTCCACCCGTAACGGTCGTGACTCCAACGCTCAGCGCCTCGGCGTGAAGCGCTTCGGTGGTCAGGTCGTCAGCGCGGGCGAGATCCTGGTCCGCCAGCGCGGTACCCACTTCCACCCGGGTGCGGGCGTCGGCCGTGGCGGCGACGACACGCTGTTCGCGCTGAACGCCGGTGCGGTGGAGTTCGGTACCCACCGTGGCCGCAAGGTCGTGAACATCGTTCCGGTCGCCTGAGCTCACGCTTAGACCGAACTTTTCGCGAGGCGGACCTCACTTCCCTGGTGGGAAGGCGGGTCCGCCTTTCGCGTGTTACTGAAGTAGTACTCGTACCGTTTTTGGAGGCACCGAACCATGACCACCTTCGTGGACCGCGTCGAACTGCATGTCGCCGCGGGTAACGGAGGTCACGGCTGTGCCTCCGTCCACCGTGAGAAGTTCAAGCCGCTCGGCGGACCCGACGGCGGCAACGGCGGCCGGGGCGGCGATGTGATCCTCACCGTCGACCAGTCCGTCACCACGCTGCTCGATTACCACCACTCCCCGCACCGCAAGGCCACCAACGGCAAGCCCGGTGAGGGCGGCAACCGCTCCGGCAAGGACGGCCAGGACCTGGTCCTGCCGGTGCCGGACGGCACCGTGGTCCTCGACAAGGCGGGCAACGTCCTCGCCGACCTCGTCGGACACGGCACCTCCTACGTCGCCGCCCAGGGCGGTCGCGGCGGCCTCGGCAACGCGGCGCTGGCCTCCGCCCGCCGCAAGGCCCCCGGGTTCGCGCTGCTCGGCGTCCCCGGCGACCTCCAGGACATCGTGCTGGAGCTCAAGACCGTCGCCGACGTGGCCCTCGTCGGCTACCCGAGCGCCGGCAAGTCCTCGCTGATCTCGGTGCTCAGCGCGGCCAAGCCGAAGATCGCCGACTACCCCTTCACCACCCTCGTCCCGAACCTGGGCGTGGTCACCGCCGGCGAGACCGTCTACACCATCGCCGACGTGCCGGGCCTGATCCCGGGCGCCAGCCAGGGCAAGGGCCTCGGCCTCGAGTTCCTGCGGCACGTGGAGCGGTGCAGCGTCCTGGTGCACGTCCTGGACACCGCCACCCTGGAGTCCGACCGCGACCCGGTCTCCGACCTCGACATCATCGAGGCCGAGCTGCGGGAGTACGGCGGCCTCGGCGACCGTCCGCGGATCGTCGTCCTGAACAAGATCGACGTACCGGACGGCAAGGACCTCGCCGAGATGGTGCGGCCGGATCTGGAGTCGCGCGGCTACCGCGTCTTCGAGGTGTCCGCCGTCGCCCACATGGGGCTCAAGGAGCTGTCGTTCGCGCTCGCCGACCTGGTCGGCAGGGCGCGGGCCGCGAAGCCCAAGGAGGAGGCGACCCGGATCGTCATCCGGCCCAAGGCCGTGGACGACACCGGCTTCACCGTGGTCCGCGAGGAGGACGGCCTGTTCCGGGTGCGCGGCGAGAAGCCGGAGCGCTGGGTGCGGCAGACCGACTTCAACAACGACGAGGCCGTCGGCTACCTCGCCGACCGCCTCAACCGCCTCGGTGTGGAGGAGGAGTTGATGAAGGCGGGCGCCCGTTCGGGCGACGGCGTGGCCATCGGCCCCGAGGACAACGCGGTCGTCTTCGACTGGGAGCCGACCGTCATGGCCGGTGCCGAGATGCTCGGCCGGCGTGGCGAGGACCACCGCTTCGAGGCACCCCGCCCGGCCGCCCAGCGCCGCCGCGACAAGCAGGCCGAACGGGACGAGGCCTCCCAGGAGTTCGACGACTTCGAGCCCTTCTAGAGCCGACCGGCCGGCGTCCCCGGTCCCCGGGTGAACGCCGGCCGACGTCTGCCCCACCGCCGGCCGACGTCCTGGCCTACTGCAGGACAACCAACCGCCCTTCCTGTGAGTCGTACCGGGCACATCTGTACGACCGTCACAGAAGGGATGCGGCATGCGCGTTCAACGAAGAGGGTGGCGTACGGCGCTTGCCGTGGCCCTGGCGCTCGGCGGTGCGGTCGCTCTGCCCACCGCCGCGGGAGCCGCACCTCACCAGGTGCGGGACGACTTCAACGGGGACGGGTACGCCGACCTCGCGGTGGGGGCGCCCGACGGAACCGTGGCCGGGCGGGCGAAGGCCGGGTTCGTCGGTGTGCTGTACGGCTCGCCGAGCGGTCTGAAGACCTCGACGAAGCGGGTGTTCAGCCAGAACACCGCGGGTGTTCCGGGCTGCTCCGAGGCGGGCGACCGGTTCGGCAGCGCGCTCACCACCGGCGACCTGGACCGGGACGGATACACCGACCTGGTCGTGGGCGTGGGCGGCGAGAACGCCGGGTCCGGCCTGGTGCAGGTCCTGTGGGGCGGCCCCCGCGGCCTGTCCGGCGGCGCCTCCCTCGCCTCCGGCAGGGCCCACGACGCGCTCGGCAGCAAGGGCCACCTCGCGGTGGGGGACGTCGACGGGGACGGTTCGCTCGATCTGCTGACCGCGGTGGACCAGTACGGCCTGGTGGCGACCGGCGGCCCCTTCACCCGCTCCGGCTCGGCCAGGGGGGAGCGCCAGGTGGTGAAGGACCGGTACCCCAGCACGGTCCTCGACCTCGACGTCGGCGACCTCAACGGCGACGGGATCACCGACGTCGTGGCAGCCCAGACCGGCGAGAACTTCGACTCCCGGCGGACCGCGTACTGGTGGGGCACCAAGGACGGCCTCACGGACTGGACCCTGGTCTGGGACATCGACGGCGCCACGCTCCAGGGCGGCGAGAACCTCGCCGTCGGGGACGTGAACCGGGACGGCTACGCCGACATCGTGGTGGGCCGGGCCGTCGACGGCTACGCGAGCGACTACGACGCCTACCGGGCCAAGGGCGGCCGGGTCACCTGGATACCCGGCACCGCGGGCGCTCCTGACGGAGTGGCGGAGCAGGCCGTCAACCAGGACAGCCCCGGGGTGCCCGGCACCGCCGAGAAGGGCGACCGCTTCGGCACCGACGTGCAGCTCGCGGACGTGAACGGCGACGGATACCTCGACGTGGTCACCGGGGTGCCCGGCGAGGACCTCGGCCCCGCCACCGCCCCGAACTCCGTCAAGGACGCGGGCTCGGTCGTCGTGCTGAGCGGAGGGGCCGGCGGGCTGACCGGTGTCGGTTCCCACCAGGTGGTCACGCAGGACAGTCCGGGGGTGCCGGGGGCCTCCGAGAAGGGCGACGCCTTCGGCGGAGCCGTCCATGCGGGTGACGCGAACGGCGATGGGCTGGCCGACGTCTCGGTCGGCGCGCCCGGCGAGAACGCGAGCGCGGGGTCCGTGTGGTCCTTCCGCTCCAAGGGGGAGCACGTCGTCTCGCCCGGAGGAGTACCGATTCCGGCCACCATCCTGGGGCCGAACGGGACGTTCACGTTCGGCCACACGCTCCTCGGCACCACCGCGGCGAAGGCCCGTCTGGGCTCGGGCTTCGCCAACTAGAAACCAAAAGATCGTCAGTCGGCGGTGTCCTGAAGGCCGTTGCGCCGGAGTCATGTTCATCATGTGATTTCCGAGTCGCAACGGCTCTTCTGTTGTCTACCTATTTGTCATGCACGCGAACACCCTGGTTCAACGCCCGGATCACCCCGAAGCGTGAGCTTCCAGGGTGTCCACGAGGTAAGCGACGCAAGGGAGTTCGCCCATGTACGGAGCAGCATCGCCCGGCCGACGCCGCTTTCTGACCGCATCCGCCGCCCTGCTCGGCGCAGCCGCCTCCGCCCAGCTGTGGCTGCCGGCCACCGCGCGCGCTGCGGACACCCCGCTGCCCGACGGCGTGTTCAGCCTCGGCGTGGCCTCCGGCGACCCGCTGCCGGACGGCATCGTGCTCTGGACCCGGCTCGCCCCCGACCCGCTCAACGGCGGAGGCATGCCCGACAGAGTCGTCAGCGTGGACTGGCAGCTCGCCGAGGACGAGAACTTCACCAAGGCCGTCGTCCAGGGCACCGCCCAGGCCCTGCCCGAATACGGGCACAGCGTCCATGTCGACGTACGGGGCCTGCGCGCGGGCTGCACCTACTGGTACCGCTTCCGCGCCGACGGCCAGCTCTCCCGCACCGGCCGCACCCGCACCGCCCCCGCCGAGCACACCACCATGGGCACCCTGCGGGTGGCGCTCGCCTCCTGCCAGAACTGGCAGAACGGCTACTTCACGCCGTACGCCGACATGCTGGACCAGGACCCCGACGTCGTGCTCTTCGTCGGCGACTACATCTACGAGTCGGCGCCGTCCTCGGCCGGTCCGCGCCGGCACGAGGGCGCGGGGGAGCCGTACACCCTCGCGCAGTACCGCAACCGGTACGCCCAGTACCGCACCGACCCCGACCTCGCCGAGCTGCACGCGAACGTGCCCTGGGTGGTCACCTTCGACGACCACGAGGTCGACAACGACTGGGCGGGCGAGATCCCGCAGGACCCCGACAAGCAGCCGCACGACGCGTTCGTGGCCCGGCTCACGGCGGCCTTCCAGGCCTACTACGAGCACATGCCGGTACGCGCCGAGGCGGTCCCGAACGGGCCGCACATCCAGATGTACCGGCGTCTGGAGTTCGGCCGCCTGGTCCGGCTGAACGTCCTCGACACCCGGCAGTTCCGCAGCGACCAGGTCACCAGCCAGGCCGCCGCCCAGGACCCGGCGCTCACCATGCTCGGCGCCGAGCAGAAGCAGTGGCTTCTGGACGGGCTGACCGACTCGCCGGCCCGCTGGAACCTCGTCGCCTCGCAGATCATGATGGCCGAGACGGACATCCTGCCCGGCGACGGCAAGCTCTGGTACTACGACGCCTGGGACGGCTACCAGGTGGAGCGCAACGCCCTCCTGGAGGAGTTCCGGAACGTGAGCAACCCGGTCGTGCTCTCCGGGGACCGCCATCTGACGATGATCAGCGACCTGAAGGCGGACTACGCCGACCCGTCGTCCGACGTCGTCGGCGCCGAGTTCGTCGGCACGTCGATCTCCAGCAACGGCGACCAGGACCAGGCCGCCTTCCACGCCCAGTGGGACCCGCTGAAGGCCGACAACCCGCACTGGAAGTTCATCGACGCCCACCGCGGCTACCACCTCTTCGACATCGACCGGTTCGGCATCGACGCGCAGGTCAGGGTCGTCGACACCGTGGTCCGGCCGCAGGCGACGCCGAGCACGATCGCCCAGCTGCGGGTGGAGGAGGGCGAGCCCGGGGTCCAGCTCGTCTGAGGACGGTTCGTGAGGGGGGCGTGGTCTCGTCGTGGACCACGCTCCTCTTTCGTTCTCTTGCCCGCGCCGAGACCGAAAAGCTGCGGAATCTTCACAAGGAATTCCCTGGTAAAGGGGCACGAGGGCGCGGGCCGTAAGTGATCCCGGTCTCCTCTTCGCGGTGCCGAGGACGCCTGCCCCCGACAACATCCCCGTCACCGGCAGTGCAAGATGAATGACAGGTAGCGCGTACATATGCGGTGAACGGCGGTCACCTTGCACTGCGGTAACCGCAAGTGGGACCATTTCCCCGTTCCCTGTCGCCCCGAGGTAGGTCTTCTGTGTCCCAGCACATCGCCAAGCCCCGTACCACCGCAGTGATCCTGGCCGGTGGCACCGGTCAGCGCGTGGGTCTCTCGATCCCCAAGCAGCTGCTGAAGATCGCCGGCAAGGCAGTCATCGAGCACACACTGACCACCTTCGAGAAGGCCGACTCCATCGACGACATCATCGTCCTGATGGCGCCCGGCTATGTGCCCGACATAGAGAAGATCGTGGCCAAGGCTGGATTCACCAAGGTCAAGAAGATCATCGAGGGCGGCTCCACCCGCAACGAGACCACCGAGCGCGCCATCGAGGCCCTCGGCGAGGGCCTGGCCGAGGGCGAGGACCTCAACGTCCTGTTCCACGACGCCGTCCGTCCGCTGCTCGGCCGGCGCGTGATCGACGACTGCGTGGCCGCCCTGGAGCGCTACCAGGCCGTCGACGTGGCCATCCCGTCCGCGGACACCATCATCGTCACGCGCACCCACGGCGAGGACGGCGAGTTCATCACCGAGATCCCGGACCGCTCCCGGCTGCGCCGCGGGCAGACCCCGCAGGCCTTCAAGCTGTCCACCATCAAGCGGGCCTACGAGGTCGCCGCCGGTGACCCCAACTTCCAGGCCACGGACGACTGTTCGGTCGTGCTCAAGTACCTGCCGGACGTGCCGATCCACGTCGTCGCCGGTGACGAGTACAACATGAAGGTCACCCAGCCCGTCGACGTCTTCATCGCCGACAAGCTCTTCCAGCTCGCCTCCACCGCGGCCCCCGAGCAGAACGGCGACGAGGCCTACCGCGAGCTCCTCACCGGCAAGACCTTCGTCGTCTTCGGCGGCTCCTACGGCATCGGCAAGGACATCGCCGAGCTCGCCGAGTCCTACGGCGCGAAGGTGTACGCGCTGGGCCGCTCCACCACCGGCACCCACGTCGAGAACCCGGAGGAGGTCGACGACGCGCTGTCCAAGGCGTACGGCGAGACCGGGCGCATCGACTACGTCGTCAACACCGCCGGCGTGCTGCGCATCGGCAAGCTCGCGGAGACCGACAACGCCACCATCGAGGAGGCGCTGAAGGTCAACTACCTGGCCCCGGTGCAGATCGCGCGGTCGAGCTACAAGTACCTGGCGGAGACCAAGGGCCAGCTGCTGCTGTACACCTCCAGCAGCTACACCCGCGGCCGCGCCGAGTACAGCCTGTACTCCTCGACCAAGGCCGCGATGGTCAACCTCACGCAGGCCCTGTCCGACGAATGGGCGGGTGACGGCATCCGGGTGAACTGCATCAACCCCGAGCGCACCGCCACCCCCATGCGCACCAAGGCCTTCGGCCAGGAGCCCGCGGGCACCCTGCTCTCCTCCGAGGCGGTCGCCCGCACCTCGCTCGACGTGCTGCTCTCCGAGCTGACCGGCCATGTCATCGACGTCCGCCAGCAGGACCCGACGGCCTCCGCGGGCACGGCCTCCGGTTTCGAGGCGGCGCTCGCCAGCGTCCTCGACCGCCAGGACGGCGTGGCATAATCAAGGCAAATAGACTCCCGTAATTCAGGCCTCTGTGGCTGCCCGTTCATGGTGCATTCGCAGGGGCCTGAATCCGTAAACAACCGGCATCCCTCCCAGAGCAGGTTTTCAGTGATAAGCACCGCTATTCGCGTCGCCCGGGTGGGCAGTGCGGCCGAGCTGGCCGCGGCGGTCCTCATGCTGGCGGGATTCCCCGCCATAATGGTGGCCGCGCTCATCCCGAGCGTCCCCGCCTTCGCGGCCGCGACCGCCGTCACGTACCTTGCGGACCACTATCTGCACCGCCAGGGCAGTTATCTGATCAACCGCCTCAGCAAGGTCCGCGCCGGTCTGTCGATCCGCTTCCTGATCAGAGAGCTCCTGCTGATCCTGCTGCTGGCCCGGCTCGACCTCTCGAACAACCTGATCTTCTACGGGGCCACCGCCTGCTTCATCGCGTTCTACGGCCTCCAGGCCCCGCACGGCGCGCTGGTCACCCTGATCCGCAACCGCCGCCGGCTCCCGGTCGCCACCCGCAACGTCGACCTGGCCTCCCGCATCCGCATCCCGGACGCCCCGCGGTTCGGCCTGCTGAACCGGTCCGCCGAGAAGATGCTGCACCTCGACCTCGCGGCCGTGGTCGGCATACTCGTCGCCGCCCAGCTGGACACCGCGACGCCCGGCTTCATCGGCATCGGCGTGACCATAGGGCTCGGTTCCCTGTACGTCGTCGCGCTGATGCCGTACGTGCGGGGCAAGAAGGTCCCGCCGAACGCCGACAAGGTGCTCGCCAAGGTCGACGAGTGGCTGCGCGACTACAAGCCGGAGACCGTGCTGTACTTCTCCGGCTCCAAGGACTCCGCCTACCAGGTCAACATGTGGCTGGAGACCATGGAGCAGCTGGACTCCAAGCCGCTGATCCTGCTGCGTGAGCGGGTCATCCTCCAGAACCTCGCGCCCACCACGGTCCCCGTCATCTGCGTGCCCGGAGGGGTGCACCTGATGAACATGGACCTGTCCTCGGTGCGGGTCGCCCTGTACGCGGCCAACGTCGGCAAGAACATCCACCTGCTGCGCGTGCCCACCATGAAGCACGTCTTCATCGGCCACGGCGACAGCGACAAGCTGGCGAGCGTCAACCCGTTCAGCAAGGCGTACGACGAGGTGTGGGTCGCGGGCCGGGCCGGCCGGGACCGCTACGCCATCGCCGACGTCGGCGTCCGCGACGAGGACATCGTCGAGGTGGGCCGCCCGCAGCTGGCGCCGATCCAGGACTGGCAGGGCGTGCCCGAGGGCCGTATGCCGACCGTGCTGTACGCGCCCACCTGGGAGGGCTGGGACGGCGACCCGGGCAACACCTCGCTGATGCTGGCCGGCGAGAACATCGTGAAGAAGCTGCTCAAGGCCGACCCGCCGGTCCGTGTCCTCTACAAGCCGCACCCCTTCACCGGCACGGTCCTCGCCAAGGCGGGTGCCGCGCACGACAAGGTCACCGCGCTGATCGAGAAGGCGGCGGCCGAGCGTGCCGCCGACCCCCGATTCCAGGCCGACGCGGCCGCGGTGGCCGCGGCCAAGGCCGAGCTGGCCCGGATCGAGGCCCGGCTCACGGTCCTCGTCGGCAGCGGCGGCGGTGAGAAGGGCGACGAGGCCGAGGCCACCCGTGACGGCGTGGTCGACGTGGCCAGGTACGAGGAGATCGCCCGGCTGCGCGGCGAGTGGAACGACGCCTACTGGCGCTCCTTCCCGGTGTGGGAGCACCGCGTGATCACCGGTTCCGAGCCGCGGCTGTACGACTGCTTCAACGTCTCCGACGCGATGGTTTCCGACATCTCCAGCGTGGTCTCCGACTTCATCGCGAGCGGCAAGCCGTACGCGGTCACGGACTCCGCCGGGCTCGGCGTGGAGGAGTTCAAGCGGCAGAACACCGCGGTGCGGGCCGCCACGATCCTGTCCAACAAGGCCTCCGAGCTCGGCGGGCTGCTGGACGCGGTCCGCGACCCGGCGGGCGACCCGCTGGCCGAGGACCGGGTGGAGCTCAGGCAGTACCTGCTCGGCCCCGACGAGCCCACCTCCATCGAGCAGTTCAACACCGCGGTGGCGAACCTCGCGATCAAGGCCGAGGCGCGCAACGTCGGCCAGGAGTCACGGGCGGCGGCCTCGGCCGCGGAGACCGTGGTCTGACCTCGGGTTGGTAAAGAAACGGCCCGGTTTTCGGTGGTGATCCCCGAAAACCGGGCCGTTCCTGCGTATCCCTGGGCATCGGAACAACCCACCGTGCCTAGGGGGAACAGTGTCCCTTGCCCAGCCGGACGTGACCGTGGTCGTCGGCGCGTACGAAGCCATGCCCTACCTGGTGGCCTGCCTGGACTCCGTCGAGGCGCAGACCCTCGGCCACGACCGCATCGAGGTCATCGCGGTCGACGACGGCTCGACGGACGGCACGGGGGAGTACCTGGAGGAGTTCGCCGCCCGCACGCCCCTGGACGTCATGGTGATCCGGCAGGACAACTCCGGCGGCCCCGGCGGCCCGCGCAACGTCGGTCTGGGCAAGGCCACCGGCCGGTACGTGTTCTTCCTGGACGCCGACGACCGGCTCGGCCCCGAGGCGCTGGAGCGGATGGTCGCGATGGCCGACCGCAACGGCACCGACGTCGTCCTCGGCCGGGTCGAGGGCGTCAACCGCAAGCCGCCGACCTCGATGTGGGGCCGGACGCTGGAGCGCACCGACGTCTTCTCCTCGAACATCAAGTTCACGCTGAGCGCCCAGAAGCTGTTCCGCCGCGCCTTCCTGGAACGGCACGGCATGCGCTTCGACGAGTCCCTGTGGACCGGCGAGGACGCGCTGTTCACCATGGAGGCCTATCTGCGCGCCGACGGCGTCTCCGTGATCGCCGACCACACCTGCTACTACCTGGTGGGCCGCGAGGACGGCAAGCACGTCACGAAGACCGGCAGCCACACCCTGCGCTTCGACTCCGCGCGCGCCCTGATGAACCTGATCGCCGACATGGTCCCGGCGGGCGCCCGGCGCGACGCCCTGATGGTGCGCCCCTTCCTCGTCACCCTGCTCCCGCAGTTCGGCCCGAAGTTCCTGAAGGACAGCGAGGCGGTACGGAGGGAGAAGCTGGCCCTCGCCAAGCCGCTGATGGACGCCCACTGGACGGGCGAGGTGGCCCACCGCCTCCGCGTCCACGAACGCCTGCGCCTCCAGTTCGTCGCGTCGGAACGCCCCGATCTCCTGCTGGAGGTCCTGGAGTTCATGAGGACGACGAAGACGCCGGAGCCGGTGCTGGAGAAGGGCGGCCGCCGGGTGTACTTCGCCTACCCGCACTTCCGGGACCGCGCGACGGGCCTGCCGGACTCGCTCTACCTGGCCGAGCCGCGGGAGGCCCGGGAGGTGTCGGGCTACCGGGAGGTCGGCGTCGACCAGTTGCTGCGGCGGGCGGTCCGCAAGGCACGCAGGGTCCTCATCCCGGCAGCGTGAGCCTCATCCCGGCAGCGTGAGCCTCCCGGAGGCCGACACGGTCTCCTGCTCCCGGCGCTGCCCCGGCAACCCCCGCCTGCGCGCCGCCGCCGCGAGCGCCTGTACGGCCCTGTCGAACCGTTCCTGCGCGGACGGCTCGTCCGGCCCCAGCAGCCGCCGCTTCAACTCGGCCCGCGCCGAGCGGAGTTCGTCCCGCTCCGGCTGCCGTACGGCATCCAGCAGCCCCGGCACGCCCACCGCGTCCGGCGTCAGCACGGTCGCCGCTCCCGCCGTGGGGAACGCGGCCCGGAACGCCTCCTCGCCGAGCCCGCTGGTGTTCGCCACCGCGTACGGCTTGCCGCTCGCCAGGAAGTCGCTGACCACGCTCGACACATCGCTGATCAGCAGGTCGGCCCGGTTGAAGCAGGCGTACAGCGTCGGCCGGGCGTCGGTGACGACCTGGTGCTCCCACGCGGGCAGCGAGGCCCAGTAGGCCCGCTCCCAGGCCTCGGTGGCCCGGGTGAGCGCCGTCGCGCGGCCCGGTTCCGGCGTGGACTGGAGCAGCATCCGCTCGACCGAGTCGGCGGCGGCCCGGAAGCCGGTGGTGGTGAGCCGGTCCAACTCCCGCGTACAACGGACGAGTTCGCCGTCGTCGGCGGGTCGCTGCCCGGCCCGCTCCCGGTTCGCGGCCCGGATCAGCTCACGGATCCGCCGGTCCGCCGCGCCCGCCCGCGGATCCACCGAGCCGGTCAGCGGATGCGGCTTGTACAGCAGCCGGACCCCGGGGTCCGCCAGCAGCGCCCGCACGATGTTCTCGCCCGCCGCGATCACCGAGGTGTTGCCGGGGTTGCCGTCCCAGCCCTCCCAGGTGGGCGCGTACAGCACGGTCACGGGACCGGTGGGCGGGCCCGCGTACGGCCGTACGGCGTCCAGCTGGGGGCGGCCGATCTCCACCACGTCCTTGTCCTCGACGCCGACCTCGGCCGCCGCGTACCGCTCCCGGGCGGCGGGACCGGCCACCCACACCTCGTCGTAGGCCTTCGCGTACGGGTTGCAGGAGGACAGCTTGTCGCTCTCGCCGTGGTTGACGAAGGTGTGCTTGATCGTCGGGATGCGCAGCACCTGCGAGGTCTTGCCGGAGTTCGAGGGGTGGATCAGGACCTGGAGCGTGGACTGCTCCAGGCGCAGCAGCGTGGAGACCTTGGGCAGGCAGACGATCGGGACGTCGGTCGCGGCGATCTTCTGCATCATGAACCGCTCGCGCAGGACGATCAGTGGCTTCCCGCCGGCCTTGGCGAGCGGCTCCAGCCACATGTTCGCCTGGTAGGCGGAGGAGACCCCGCCGGAGAAGTACAGGCCGACGGTCGGCCGGTACTCGGCCAGCCACGCGTCGAACCACTCCAGCACCTCCTGCTCGCCCGCCGGCCGACGGCTCGGCAGCAGTCGTACGAGAAGGTCGGCGAGGCCCATGAGGGCGAGCCCCAGGGACATCGCGATGCCGAAGGCCGCGCACCGGGGCTCACCGGTGGCCGCGGTGACCAGCAGGCCGGCGGTGGCGGGCAGGCCGTGGACCAGGAGGCGGGGGCCGGGGTGGCGCAGCAGGGCGGGCGGGGCCGGGGTGAGGCGGAGCGCCGAGGCGTCGATGTTGCGGGTGACCACCGGGAGGGTGCGGGTGCGGCGGACCAGGACGGAGACCGCCTGGACCGCGCAGTGCAGGGCGTAGAAGGCGAGCAGACCGGCCACCAGGACGGTGTACGCCGTCTCCTCGTCCTCCGGGGTCAGCCGCAGCAGGCCGAGCACCAGCAGCAGGTCGCGCAGGACGTGCCGCACGGTGATGTCGGCGTGCGACTTGGCGAACAGCGAGACCATGCCGCGCTGCCAGCGGTGCAGGACGCCCTCCACGGCCCAGGACGCGGCGGTCGCGGCGAGCAGCAGCGGGACGTGCGGACGCAGGGCGGCGACGGCCTGGGTGACGACGGCGGCTGCCAGGACGGCGGCGACGAGGACTCTCGTCGTGGTCTGCCGGCCCGGCAGCCGCACCGCGGAGCGGAGGCGGGACAGGGGTTTTCGCACGGGGGTCACTCCAGGGTCGTCGCGAGACGGACGCCTTGGTTAACGCGAGTCGAGCTACGGACGACACGCGCGTGTACGTGTGCGGGCGGGGCGGGGAGGTGGTATGCGGGCGACGGGCGGGATGCGGCGGCCAGGTCGTCCGTCCGGTTCGGGTCCGGGGACTGGACGGGCGCGCGTCACCGCGTCCCCTTCGCGTACATTGCGGGCGAGGTACCCACAGTGGCGCGAGGGGGCAGGACACAAGGTGGCAGGGGCAAGGCAGGCCGTGGGCGAGGCCCGCAGGATCGTCGTCAAGGTCGGTTCCTCGTCGCTGACCACCGCCTCCGGCGGCCTCGACGCCGACCGGGTCGACGCGCTCGTCGACGTCCTCGCCAAGAGCCGCAGCGGGGGAGAGCGCGAGATCGTCCTGGTCTCCTCCGGCGCCATCGCCGCCGGACTCGCCCCGCTGGGCCTGCGCCGCCGCCCGCGGGACCTGGCCCGGCAGCAGGCCGCCGCCAGCGTCGGCCAGGGCCTGCTCGTCGCCCGCTACACCGCCTCCTTCGCCCGCTACGGCGTCCGGGTCGGACAGGTGCTGCTGACCAGCGACGACATGAGCCGCCGCGCCCACCACCGCAACGCCTCCCGCACCCTCGACAAGCTCCTCGCGATGGGCGCCTTCCCGATCGTCAACGAGAACGACACCGTCGCCACGGACGAGATCCGCTTCGGCGACAACGACCGGCTCGCGGCCCTGGTGGCCCACCTGGTCCACGCCGACCTGCTCGTCCTCCTCTCCGACATCGACGGCGTCTACGACGGCGACCCGAGCAAGCCGGGCACCTCGCGGATAGCGGAGGTGCGCGGTCCGGAGGACCTGGCGGACGTCGAGATCGGCAGCGCGGGCAAGGCGGGCGTCGGCACCGGCGGCATGGTCACCAAGGTCGAGGCCGCCCGGATCGCCGCCGCCGCGGGCATCCCCGTGGTGCTGACCAGCGCGATCCACGCGGGCGAGGCGCTGTCCGGCGGCGACACCGGCACGTACTTCCACCCGACCGGCAAGCGTTCCGCCGACCGGCTGCTGTGGCTCCAGCACGCGTCCACCCCCCAGGGGTCGCTGACCCTGGACGACGGGGCGGTCAAGGCGGTCGTGGATCGCCGCACGTCGCTGCTGCCTGCAGGGATCGCCTCCGTCGAGGGCGAGTTCGTCGCGGGCGACCCCGTCGAACTGCGGGACGGCGCCGGGCGCGCGGTGGCCCGCGGGCTCGTGAACTTCGACGCCAAGGAGATGCCCCGGCTCATCGGCCGCTCGACGCGGGAGCTGGCGCGGGAACTGGGGCCGGCGTACGAGCGGGAGGTCGTCCACCGGGACGATCTGGTGATCCTGCACCCTTGAGGGCCACCCGGTGCCTTTCGGGGGCGGTGTGCCCGAAAACGGGGTGAACGCCCTGCCAAGGGCGTCGCCCTGAGGTGGACGTTCCGCAAAATCGCCCCGCGAGCCCTTGCGGCCTGCTCAACTTTGTCCCAGGGACACATTCCGCCCGGCCCGTGGGGTCGATCTGTGCTTGAAGGAGGCCGTCGTGAGACGAGTGCGCCCTGGGGCGGCGGCTTCCCGCGGCGGGTCCGGCAACGCCGTGGCGAAGCCGGCCGGTGAGGAGCGGACCCTGACGAGCGTCGCCGCGGGCGACCAGTTCGAGACGAAGCAGCCCGAGGACCTGCCCCGCCTGTGGCACGTCACCCTCAGCGTCTCCGGCGAGGAGGCCCCGCTGAAGGAGGTCCGGCGCGCCCTCGAACAGCTCGCCCACGACCATCCCTTCCTGCTGACCAGCCGCTACGCCAACGACCACGCGGAGATCCGGTACTGGGAGGAGGCCCGCGACCTGCACGACGCGGCCGCCGTCGCCCTGCGCCTGTGGGGCGAGCACCGCCAGACCGCGGGCCTGCCGCCCTGGGAGATCGTCGGCCTGGAGGTCATCGACCGCCAGACCTACCATCAGCGCATCGCCGAGGGGTACGGGCCGGCTCCCGCGTCGCCGGTCGGGGTGCATCCGTACTGACCACGGTGATCTCGGGTGCGCCCCGGGGCGAGTCCCCGGGCATGTCCCTTTGATCCCGTCTCGCGCTGTGGAATGCGCGGTGTTCGTCCCCGTCCGGCGCACTACCCTTTCCCTCATGACCTCGCTCTCGCCGTACGACTCCATGACCCCGGTCGTCCAGGCCGCCTACCGGGCCAAGGCCGCCGCCGCCGACCTCGCCCCGCTGCCGAGGTCCGAGAAGGACGACGCGCTGCTCGCCATCGCCGACGCGCTGGAGGTCCGTACGAGCGAGATCGTCGAGGCCAACGCGAAGGACGTCGCCAAGGCCCGCGAGGCCGGGACCAGCGAGTCGGTCGTCGACCGGCTGACGCTCACCCCGGAGCGGGTGCGCGCCATCGCCTCCGACGTCCGGGACGTCGTGGCGCTGCCCGACCCGGTCGGCGAGGTGGTCCGCGGCTCGACCCTCCCGAACGGCATCGACCTGCGCCAGGTCCGGGTCCCGCTCGGCGTGGTCGGCATCATCTACGAGGCCCGCCCGAACGTCACCGTGGACGCCGCCGCCCTGTGCCTGAAGTCCGGCAACGCCGTCCTGCTGCGCGGCTCGGCCTCCGCGTACGAGTCGAACACCGCCCTCGTCCGGGTCCTGCGGGACGCCGTGGGCGGTGCCGGACTGCCCGCCGACGCCGTCCAGCTGGTGCCCGGCCAGTCCCGGGAGAGCGTGCAGGAGCTGATGCGCGCCCGTGGCCTGGTCGACGTGCTGATCCCGCGCGGCGGCGCCTCGCTGATCCAGACCGTCGTGACGGAGTCGACCGTCCCCGTCATCGAGACCGGCACCGGCAACTGCCACGTCTACGTCGACGCCCACGCCGACATCGACATGGCGATCGACATCCTGATCAACTCCAAGGCCTCGCGGGTCAGCGTCTGCAACGCCGCCGAGACCCTCCTGGTCCACCAGGACATCGCCCCCGAGTTCCTGCCGCGGGCCCTGGACGCCCTCGCCGAGGCCGGGGTCACCGTGCACGCCGACCCGCGGGTGCTGGCCTACGCGAAGGACACCAAAGCGACCCTGGTCGAGGCCACCCTCGACGACTGGGACACCGAGTACCTCTCCTACGACATCGCCGCCGCCGTGGTCGACTCGCTGGACAAGGCCGTCGAGCACATCCGGCTGTGGACCTCCGGGCACACCGAGGCCATCGTCACCACCTCCCAGCAGGCGGCCCGCCGGTTCACCCAGCTGGTGGACTCCACGACCGTCGCGGTCAACGCCTCCACCCGCTTCACCGACGGCGGCCAGTTCGGCTTCGGGGCGGAGATCGGCATCTCCACGCAGAAGCTGCACGCGCGCGGCCCGATGGGCCTGCCGGAGCTCACCAGCACGAAGTACATCGTCACCGGGGACGGCCACATCCGCCGCTGAACCGGCTCGCCCCGGGGCGCGACCTGGGCATATGCGTCCGGCAGGCGCCCCGGGCCCTTTTTCCGTGCCGTGCCGGGGCGTCTCATCAGGCGGATGAATTTCCCTGTCGTCTGCCCAAAATGACCCCCCAGGTCTACTCTGGATCCGTGCCGGAGGACGTGGGGGGTACGCCGTTCCCTGACGGCTGGGAGCCCGACGACGACCACGACCGCGGGGTGTCGGACGAAGAGTTCGCCTCCGTGGTCTTCGACGAGGCCTTCGTACGGGCGGCCGTGGTGCACGAGCCGACCGCCGTCGAGCGCCTCCTGGCCGCCGCCAAGGCGAGAGCGGAGGCCTCCGAGGCCGAGGCCCGCCGCGCCCACCCCGGAGCCGACCGGTACGAGGACGGATACGGCCCCGGCCGTTTCGGCCATGATCCCGAGCTCGACGAGCTGGACGACACCGAGATCCTCGAAGGCCGCTACGGCGCCCCCGGCGCCTACGGCAAGCAGGTCCGCTGGCACCGCCCGGTCGCCTGGATGCTCGCCCTCGTCATGGGCATCGGCATGGTCGCGCTGGCCTTCACCGCGGTCTACCGGGGTTCCTCCTCGGGCAGCCGCGACCGGGTACCGCCCCCCGCCTCGACCGGCCTGGAACAGGGGAGCACGGTGACGCCCTCGGCGTCCGCGGACTACTCCCCGCCGGCCGTGTCCGCCGTCCCGCGCACGCCCTGAGCGATCCATTTCGGACCTGGTGAGAACCTGTCAGAAGTTGTCGTGCGGCAGGGCGTTTACCTGAGCTTCCCGAGACCTACTCTGAAGATATGGGAGCGCCAGGAGACCCGCCTGAGGGGACACCCGAGGGCGGCCCGGCAGGTGGAGAGGACGAATACCGATCCGTCGTGTTCGACGAGTCGTTCGTTCGTGCTGCCCGCCTCCAGGAGTTCTCCGCGCAGGAGCGCATGGCCGACCACGCGCCCGCCGTCCGCCGCCGCCCGCCCCTCAGGCGGGGCCTGTCCCGGCAGGTGCTGATCCTGGTCCTGCTGATCGCCGTCGCCTTCGGCACGGCGATCTACATGGGTGTACGGCACCCGTACCAGAGCTCCGCGCTCCGCCAGCCCGTCGAGCCGCTGCGGATGACCGTCATCCCGCTGGCCCCCGAGGGCCGGGTCCCGGGGCACCCCGACGCCGAGTACCTGTACGCGCACAGTCCCGCCGCGCAGTACCGCGCCGGCGCCGAGGGCATCCCGCTGCCGGCCTCCCGCCGCACCGAGCACTTCTCCGACAGCCAGGTGGTGAGCGCGCTGACCACCGCCAAGGACTACATCGTGCGGTCCTCACTGGACCCCGACGTCCTCACCGGCCACCAGGTCCGTGCCGTACGGGTCCTGCTCGACACCGACCAACTCGACCAGTTCGACCAGAGTTTCGCCCACCCGGCGGCGGACGGACGGCACGCGCCGACCGGCTGGCTGGTCCGCTTCGACCCCGCCGAGGCGCGGCTGGCCGACGCGCGGATCCGGGTGCAGGGGAGCCTCCAGGCCGCCGAGACCGACTCCTCGACGCTGGAGGTCACGGCGGACCACACGTTCGTGTACGCGCTGCGGTCCGCCGCCCCGATGACGTCGAGCGAGGTCTCGCTGTTCACCGTCCGGCGGGAGCTGCACTTCCGGTTCGACCGGGACGACCTGCGGATGCACACCGCCCAGCTGGTCGTGTCGTACGTCCAGGCCGGCCCGCTGTCCTGCGCGGAGGACTCCACGAACCAGCTGCATCCGCTGCTGGCCGGACAGACCGCGAAGGCGGGCGGACCCGCGGGGACCGATCCCTATGCGACCGGCAGTGCCACGGCCCTCTGCGGGTCGCTGGCCACCAGCGCGCAGCCGAAGGTGTGAGCCGCCTGCGTTCCGACTGCGGTCTCAGGTGTCAGCCGCCTTCGTCGTCCCGCGGGGTGTCCCTCGGGGGCTCGCCGTTCCTCGGGGTCTCACCGTCCCGCGGGGACGAACTCGCGAAACCGCCGAAGCCCCTGCGCACCCTGCCGCCCAGGTCGCCCGCCCCGCCCGCGATGTCGTTGACCAGCTTCATCAGCGGGTCCTTGGAGCTCTTCACATTGCTCGCGTAGCTCGCCGCCGACTCACGGAAGCTGTCGGAGACCGAGGTGTCCTTGTCCTCGGAGCGGCGCGGGTAGTGGCCGTCCATGATCCGCTGGTAGTCGCGGGACTCCGACCACTTCTTCAGCTCGGCGGCCCGGATCGTGGTGAAGGGGTGGGTGCGCGGCAGGACGTTGAGGATCTTCAAAACCGAGTCGCGCAGGTCGCCGCCCGCCTCGTACTCCTCGGCCTGCTTCAGGAACGCGTCCACGTTCATCTCGTGCAGGTGGTGGCCGCCGGCCAGCTTCATCAGGCCGCGCATCGAGGCCCGCAGGTCCTGGCCGACCAGCAGGCCCGCGCGGTCCGCCGACAGCTCCGACTTGCGGAACCACTCCCGCAGCGCGGTCACGATCGCCATGATCGCGAGGTTGCCCAGCGGGATCCACGCCACCCTGAGGGCGAGACTGGTCAGGAACAGCAGGATGGTCCGGTAGACCGAGTGACCGGAGAGGGCGTGGCCCACCTCGTGGCCGACGACGGCCCGCATCTCCTCCTCGTCGAGGAGGTCGACCAGGCCCGTGGTGACCACGATGATCGGCTCGTCCAGGCCGATGCACATCGCGTTGGGCTGCGGGTCCTGGGTGACGTACATCGGCGGGACCTTCTCGAGGTCCAGGATGTAACAGGCGTCCCGCAGCATGTCGTTGAGGTACGCGAACTGCTGGTCGGAGACGCGCACCGAGTCGGACAGGAACAGCAGCCGCAGGCTCCGCTCGGGGAGCAGACCGCTGAGCGCCTTGAACACCGTGTCGAAACCGCTCAGCTTGCGCAGCGCCACCAGGGCGGAGCGGTCGGCGGGGTGCTCGTAGGCGCGCGAGGAGATGCCCGGGAAGCGCCGGCGCTGCCTGCTCGGTACGTGCTCGTGCCCGTTGTTCTGATGGCCGTCGTCGGACATGTCTTCCCCCACATGCGTCTTTGGCGGTGCCGTCTGTGGCCGTGCCCCTTCGACCGCGGTGATCCTTTGCGGACCCTTGTGCGGCCCTTTGCGCCCCCGAAGCAGAGCCCAGCCTAGGCGGAGATAGCGTGGACGGGCAGTACAGCGAAGGAGTCCACGTCATGGAGCACACCCGGGCCGCCTGGCTCACCGAGGCCGCAGGCGCCGCCGAGCAGCAAGGGGCCGGAAATCTGCTCCGGATCGTACTGGTCGTGATGTTCGTGGGCTGTGCGTTCACCGCGTGGTTCCTGCTGCGGGGGTACAAGCGGAAGGACGAGTGAGCGGGGGCGAAGGTTCCCGGCCCTCTCCCGGACCTTCCCGGGGGCCCCGACGACGGCCCCCAATGGTGGAGTCGGGGTGATCGCCCTCACCGGGCCCGCTTACCATGGGCCGACGTCGTTGTCCCGTCCCTCCTCCATCGGATAGGTCTGCCGAAGATGAGCTTCCACAGCACCGCTGCCCAGTTGGTCACCCTCGCCGCAGAGGGCGAGGAGCACGGCGGCAACCACGAGAGCCTCGACCCCCTGGTGACCGGCGGCGCCGCCTTCATCATCCTGCTGCTCCTGCTGTGGATCACCACCCGTTTCAACCGCGACCGCTGAGGCACCGGGTGCCCGTCGCGGGGCACTCCGGGCCCGTGCCGTCCGGGCCCCTCAGGTCGGGCCGGTAGGGTCTGCACGCATGGGAGAGCAGGACATGCCTACCGGCCCGGGCGACCACGGCCCCTCGAACCCCGGCAAGCGCCGCCTCGGCGTCATGGGCGGAACGTTCGACCCGATCCACCACGGACACCTCGTGGCGGCCAGCGAGGTCGCCGCGCAGTTCCACCTGGACGAGGTCGTGTTCGTACCGACCGGCCAGCCGTGGCAGAAGACGCACCGCAGGGTGTCCGCGGCCGAGGACCGCTATCTGATGACGGTCATCGCGACCGCCGAGAACCCCCAGTTCTCGGTCAGCCGGATCGACATCGACCGCGGCGGTCCCACCTACACCACGGACACGCTGCGCGACCTGAAGTCCCTCAACGCCGACACCGACCTCTTCTTCATCACCGGCGCCGACGCCCTGGGCCAGATCCTCACCTGGCGGGACGTGGAGGAACTGTTCTCCCTCGCGCACTTCATCGGAGTCACCCGGCCCGGCCACACCCTGGCCGACCCCGGGCTGCCCGAGGGCGGGGTCTCGCTCGTCGAGGTCCCGGCCCTGGCGATCTCCTCCACCGACTGCCGGGCGAGAGTCGCCAAGGGCGACCCCGTCTGGTACCTGGTGCCGGACGGCGTCGTGCGTTATATCGACAAGCGCGAGCTGTACCGCGGCGAGTGAGCCGAGAGGGGCACCGGTGAACGACCGATACGACGCGGGTTACGGCGGCGATCACGAGAACCAGTACGAACTCGTCGGCTACGACGAGTACGGCCGGCCGGTGTACCAGCAGGTCCCGCCGCAGCAACAGGCTCCGCGCCAGCAGCCCCAGCACCCTCAGCAGCAGTACGACCCGTACGCACAGCAGGGCTACGGCTACGACCCGTACGCCACGGGCACCGGGAACCAGGTCCCGCCGTACGACCCCTACGCCGCCGGTGACACCGGTCAGCAGGCGCCGACCCCGCCCTACGACCCGTACGGCGACGGGAGCGGGGCCGGACAGGGCACCGGTCCGGGGACGGCGTACGACCCCTACGGACAGGCCGCCACGAGCGGGCGGCAGCAGCGGGTCACCGAGCAGACGGCCTACATCCCCCAGCAGGGCGGACCCACCGGCGACGCGCCGCAGACCCCGCCGACCGGCCGGGGCTACGGCAGCGGGCAGGACACGGGAACCCGTCCCGGACACGGCGACGGCGCACAGGCCGGTGGCCGTCCCGCTGCGGGCGCCGGTGACGACGACGAACGGCAGTACCACACCGCCCAGTTCGCCTTCGTGGAGGAGCCCGACGGGGACTCCGAGGACGTCATCGACTGGCTCAACTTCACCGAGAACCGCACCGAGCGCCGCGAGGAGGCCAAGCGCCGCGCCCGCAGCCGGCTCGTCGCCCTGGTCGTCGTCCTCGCCCTCGTCGCGGTCGGCGGTGTCGGCTGGCTCTGGTACGCCGGGAAGCTGCCCGGCCTGTCGGACCCGGAGAGCAAGAAGGGCACCTCGATCGCGGCGAGCGCCCAGAACCGTGACGTGATCGTCGTCCACCTGCACAACACCGGGAAGGGCGGCACCTCCACCGCACTGCTCGTCGACAACACCACCACCGACCGGGGCACCACCGTCCTGATCCCCAACTCCCTCACCCTCACGGCCGACGACGGCACCACGACCACCCTGGCCAAGTCCGTCGACGACGACGGCTCCTCCGGGACCCTCGACGCCCTCGACACCGTGCTCGGCACCGACATCGAGGGCACCTGGCGCCTGGACACCCCCTACCTCCAGAACCTCGTCGACCTCGTCGGCAACATCGACATCGACACCGACACCGCCGTGCCCGACCCGGCCGCCAAGAAGAAGGGCCAGGCGCCCCTGGTGAGCAAGGGGAAGGACCAGACCCTCAGCGGCAAGATGGCCGTCGCCTACGCCACCTACCGCGCTCCCGGCGAGTCCCAGGACGCTCAGCTGGAGCGCTTCGGGCAGGTCATGCAGGGCGTGCTGCGCAAGCTGTCCTCCGACCCGACGGCCGCGACCACCACCGTGCAGACCCTGGCCCAGATCCTCGACCCGTCCCTGACCGACAAGGACCTCGGCACCTTCCTCGCCAAGCTCGCCGACCTCGCCAAGGGCGGCGACTACCGGACCACGCTGCTGCCCGTCCAGCAGGACGGCACCCTGAGCGCGGCGGCCAGTGCGAGCGTGGTCAAGGACGTCCTCGGCGGCAAGGCGAAGAGCCCCGACAAGGACGCGGCCGTGAGCGTCTCCGTCCAGAACGCCACCGGCACCAAGGACAACACCGAGAAGGCCCGGGTCGTCCTCCTCAACGGCGGCTTCACCTTCCTCGACGGCGGCACGCCCTCCGGTACGCAGACCACCTCCAAGGTCGTCTACGCCGACGCGGGCGACAAGGCCAACGCCGCCGAGGTCGCCAAGACCCTCGGCCTGCCCGCAGGCGCCGTGACCAAGGGCACGGTCTCCTCCAGCGCGGACGTGGCCGTGATCCTCGGCCGGGACTACAAGCCGTCCTCGGGGTCCTAGCGGGACAATCACGTGGGGTGCCGTCGGCGGTCCGTGAGACCCTTGAGGTCAAGTGACCGCCGACCGAAAGCCTTGTAGTGACCGCGACTGACCGTTCCCTCGAGCTCGTCCACACCGCCGCGCAGGCGGCCGCCGACAAGCTCGCCCATGATGTGATCGCCTACGACGTCAGCGACGTCCTCTCGATCACCGACGCCTTCCTGCTGGCGTCCGCGCCCAACGACCGCCAGGTCAAGTCCATCGTCGACGAGATCGAGGAGCGGCTCTCCAAGGAGCTCGGCGCCAAGCCGGTGCGCCGTGAGGGCGACCGCGAGGCCCGCTGGGTCCTCCTCGACTACGTGGACATCGTGGTCCACGTCCAGCACAGCGAGGAGCGGGTCTTCTACGCCCTGGAGCGGCTCTGGAAGGACTGCCCCGAGCTGGAGCTGCCCGCCGACGCCAAGGCGACCCGCGGCAAGGGCGAGGAGCACGCCAAGCTCCGGGCCGAGGAGGACGACGCCGAGTTCGGGGAGCAGCGGTGACCGCTGCCGACGGCCGCAGGGGCCGGGGCCGCCGCGTCATCCTGTGGCGGCACGGCCAGACCTCCTGGAACGTGGAGCGCCGCTTCCAGGGCAGCACCGACGTCGCCCTCACCGAGACCGGCGTCGGCCAGGCCCGCCGTGCCGCCCGGCTGCTCGCCTCGCTCCAGCCCGACGCGATCGTCGCCTCCGACCTCCAGCGGGCCGCGAACACGGCCGCCGAGCTCGCCGCGCTCACCGGCCTGGAGGTGGCCCACGACGAGGGGCTGCGCGAGACCTACGCGGGCGTCTGGCAGGGGCTCACGCACGAGGAGATCATCGCCCGGCACGGCGAGGAGTACACCGCGTGGAAGCGCGGTGAGCCGGTCCGCCGCGGCGGCGGCGAACTGGAGACCGAGGTCGCCGACCGCGCCGCTCCCGTGGTGCTCCGGCACGCCGACAAGCTTCCCGAGAACGGCACCCTCGTGGTGGTCAGCCACGGCGGCACGATCCGCACCACCATCGGACGGCTGCTCGGTCTGGAGCCCCGGCACTGGGAGAGCCTCGGCGGCCTCTCCAACTGCTGCTGGTCCGTCCTCGGCGAGGGCGCGCGCGGCTGGCGCCTGCTGGAGCACAACGCCGGCACCCTTCCGGAGCCGGTGCTCGGGGACGACGACTGAGCGGCGGTGGAACCGGCGCCCACCAGGCACGGACCCGGATTTCACTTTCCGGCAGGTCGCAGGCTAGAGTTCTTCTTGTTCGCCCGCCGAGCGGGAAGAACGCAAGGGGCTATAGCTCAGTTGGTAGAGCGCCTGCATGGCATGCAGGAGGTCAGGAGTTCAATTCTCCTTAGCTCCACAGATCGACACTCGGTCGAGTGGTCAAAGATCGTGACGAGGATCCCGTCTCCTTCCGGAGGCGGGATTTTCTGTTGCTCTGTCCTGCTTGATCCTCTTCGGCGGTCACGCGTCACGGCGGCGCGGCGCGTGATCACCGGGCGCAGTGCGTGCTTCAGAACACTCTTCTTCGACCGACTTGAGTCACTCGGCCCCTCCGAGGCGTATACCTCTGCGAAGGCGCTGTTGGCGTGCAAGTTCGCGCCGGCCGGGACCCGTGGCGACGGGTCCCGTGTCCGGACTGGTACTCAGGCGTCGCTGACCGTATTGGTCCGGCCGTGGCAGAATCAAACGGCCGGAAGGGGGCGCGGCCCGACGGGAGGGAGTAGTGATGCCTGCGAGCATCCTCGTGGAGGTCGGCCACCTCCACGAAGCGGCGTCGACAAGGGACACGACGGTCCGCCTCATCTGCCCTTCCTGCGGTTCCGTCCACGTGGCGCAAGTACTCGGCGACAACGGCGGGGTCTCCTACGTGTGCACGGCCTGCGGCCACAGCTGGAGCTGATCGATGGGTGCACACAGGCGAAAGTGCGACTGGTGCGGCAGCGGGACACCGATCGTGCGCGACATGGAGCCGCTCAATCCCGACTACCAGTACTGGTGCGAGGAATGCGCGCGGGCGCTGATCATAAAAGGCGACCCGATCGAGACGTACCGCGAACTGGAGGGCGAGCCGATCTACGGCCGCCTCCTCGAGGAACACTGCACGCTCAAACGGTTCTACTCGTTCGTCACCGCATGAGCGTCACTGCCTGAGCCGGGAAACGATTTGGTGTTCCACCCCGGAGACCGTGTAATGTTGGCTCCGCCGCCGGGGAAACCGGGCGGAACACCAAGCAAGGGGCTATAGCTCAGTTGGTAGAGCGCCTGCATGGCATGCAGGAGGTCAGGAGTTCAATTCTCCTTAGCTCCACAGCAAAGATCCCGCCGGATCATCTCGATCCGGCGGGATCTTCTTGTTTCCAGGGCCAGTTACGCCGTTGCGGGGCCAGTCACGACGAAGGGGCCGCCCGAATCCCGGGCGGCCCCTTCGTGACGTCGGCTCAGCGGCCCAGCGCTCGCCGCCCACGGCCCTGGGAGAGGACCGGGAGGTTGCGGGCGGGGCCCTTGTCGCGCGGCGACTCCTCCTCCAGGCGCAGGGCCAGCGCGGGGCAGCGGCGCACCGCACGCAGCGCCTTCGCCTCGGCGTAGCGCGGCACTTGCGCCTGCGCGACGGTCGGGAAGCCGTCGGCGCCGAGTTCGAAGACCTCGGGGAGGATGTCGGCGCACAGGCCGTGGCCCCGGCACAGCGTCCAGTCGACGTAGATCTTCTGACGGCTGGGGCCGTTCTCCTCGGCCTCGCCGCCGCCCGGGATGCCCGTCGGCATCTTGCCGCCCTCGAAGAGCGGCAGAACGCCCTCCACGGGCCGTCCGCAGCCGTTGCCGAGGACATGGGCAGCCAGGTCGTCCGTGAACGCCTTGATGGTCGACTCCAGGAACATTGCGGAGCCGTCCGGGTGCGAGCACGCGCCGCGCCGCTTCACGTTCTTGGCGACCTGCTTGAGCGCCTCCAGGGCGGCCGGACCGCCGCCGTTGAGGATGTCCTCCATGCCGCGCGCGGCGGCCGGCAGACCCAGGTAGCAGGGCCCGCACTGGCCCGCGCTCTCCTCGGCCAGCCACTGCGCCACCCGCAGCGACTCGCCCAGCGGGCAGGTCTCCTGAGTGATCGGCAGGATCGCGCCGGCGCCGAGCGCGCCGCCCACGGCGTCCAGGGAGTTGCGGGAGACGATCGCCTCGTTGACGGTCGCCGCGTCGATCCACTTGCCGTGGTAGCCACCGGTCAGCACGCCCTGGGGGACCGGCGGGGCGCCGGCCAACTGGAGGACGTAGCGCAGCGGTACGCCTGTCGGGACCTCGATCACCATGGGGCGCGCGACGGCACCGGAGACCGTGAGCATGACGGTGCCCGGCTCGTCGTACAGACCGGTGTTGCCGTACCGCTCCGGACCGATGCGCGCGGCGATCGCCAGCTGCGCGAAGGTCTCCGCGTTGGACAGCAGGGTCGGTGCGCCGCCGACGCCGTTCTGCGAGGCGCTGACCTTGCGGCCGGGCGGGATGGCCGGGCCGCCGTCGATGGAACGGATCAGCGAGGCCGCCGCTCCCGTGACCATACGGACGGGATTGCGCTGCACGCGCGCGCGGAGGGCCGATCGCCGGCCGTTGCTGAGGCCGCGCTCGGCGAGGGCGGCCTCCATGGAGCGCTGGGTCGACTCCCGGGTGACCCCGATCACGAGGGTCCTGGCTCCCAGCGCCTCGGCGGCCAGGAGCGCGCCGTCCAGGATGAGGTGGGGGGCACGGTTGATGAGGACCGTGTCCTTGCGGCAGGCCGGTTCGTCCTCGCTGCCGTTGACGACGACGACCGGCCGGATGCCGCGCTTGATCGCCGCTTCGGCGACCGAGCGCAGCTTCTTGTGGAAGGGGAAGCCGGCACCGCCGCGCCCCTTCAGGTTGATGGCCTCGGAGAGCTTCGCGAGCTGCTCCCCGCCCATGGGTTCGAGCGGCCCGTGCACCTTCAGGTGCATGGGCAGGTCAAGTCGTTCGACAAGGTCGAAGCCCGACGTGAGCTGGGGAAGCCCGACCACGCGGACTTCCGGGACGTCGGGCAGGGCCTCGTTCACCTATAGCCTCCGGAAGGCGTGTTCCAAGGTTCGCCCGAGCCCGGCGAGTCGTAGGACTGGCCGGACGTCTGATCTGTGGCGGGACCGCTGTTGTACGTGTCGTTCGGGTTGTACGCGCCATACATGGTGTTTGACTCACCGGTGTCGCGTACATCACCCGTCAAATAGCTGGCCGTGCCCGAATTGCCGCCATAGGTGGGGATGTTGTACCCCGTGTCCTGGAGCGGGTCGTAGGCGGACGGGGGTGCCTCGCCGACCGGCGGCGGGGAGGGGATCGGCCAGTTGCCCGAGGTGCTGCCGATGCCTTCCGCGCGCGCGATGGGCTCGGTGGCGGCCTGCATGTCCATGGGCATGTCCATGCGCGCGGTCTGGCCGGTGTCGTAGGGCTGCTGCCCGCCCGGGGACATGGCGCGGTAGGCGGCGGCGAAGCCGCTGCCCGCGGGCTCGGGGGCCGGGGTCTGGTAGATGGGGTTGGAGCCGGTCTGCGACAGGCCCTCGTAGCCGGGCAGGGCGGACTCCGAGCGCCGGCCGCCGGACTCGGCGCCCCTGCGGCCCTCGCCGCGGCTCTCGCGGCCCGGCGCGGCCGTCTCCGCGGCCCGCCTGGCCCGCGAGGCCTCCAGTTCCTCGGCGCGGCCCCCGCGCTCCTCGGCGCCGAGGAGCACGGCGACCCGGTCGGTGATCCTGCGCTTGAAGGGGCGCGGGGCCGCGCGCAGGGCGAGCGCCACGATGACGCCGAGCACGCAGAGCGCGTACAGGTAGGTGAAGATCGGGGCCTTCACCGCGCGACCCGCGTAGAGCCCGTGGACCAGGCCGGCGCACCAGGCGGGGTAGGCCAGCATGTGCATCGCCCGCCAGCGGGCCGCTACCGGGGCCGGGGAGGCGAACCGGTTGCGCAGCGCACCGGTGATGCCCACGAAGATCATGAGCTGGCCGGCCAGGGTGCCGAGTCCTATGAGGCCGCCGCTGCTGCTGAAGCCGAGGCCGAACGGGATGAACGCGGCGATCCACGTGGTGTGTTCGAGGGTGAGTTTGATCCCGATGTGCAGCAGGAGGAACGCGATCGAGCCCACGGCGGTGATCCGGTGCACGCCCTGGGCGACGATCCGCTGCCGGGTGTTGAGGATCAGCCGGTCCTGTGCGACGAGTCCCCAGATCACGGAACAGGTCAGGAGGACGAGCGTCACCACGCCCGCTCCGAAGTTGAGGAAGTCCTGGAGCCAGACACCTCCGTACACCACGACCAGAGGGATGGCCAGCAGGAAGACGGCCGTCGCCACCCCATAGGCCGACCGGCCCGTCCTGGGGAGCGTGCTGTTGCTACTACGAGGGTTCATGGGGGCAACTCCGAGCGGTTCGGGAAGGCGGTCCCGCTGCCGCACTCTAAGTGGCGCCATACCGATGGGTACGGCGTTTGAGTTATTGCGTTGTTATCAAACGGTCGTGGGGCCGTTGTGATGCCCCTTAGCGGCTGTTACGCGAAGTAACCTCTGGCCTTGCTCCAGTTCCTCTCGGGTGGATACGGTGCGGCTCGACTGCGGCGGCGAGTGCGGCACCCGGTGCCAAAGAGGCATACGTAAGCTCGTCGCGGCTTGCTCAACGGCTGCGGTACCCTAACGCCATGCGTGCCGTACGCCTTCTGCTTAGCGAGCCGCGCTGATCAGTCCCGACCACCGGTGAAGACGTGGTCGGAATCGGCGCGGCGTCCCCTCCTGTGCGAGGGGATTTTTCGTTTCCGGACGACACCAGCCGCTGGCAGAGACGATCGATGGAGCTTTGAGGACCATGAGCGAGACGAACCCCGCTGCCGCCGAGCCGGCCGCGCCGCACCGCTACACGGCCGCCGTCGCGGCCGAGATCGAGGCACGCTGGCAGGACTTCTGGGACGCCGACGGCACCTACGCGGCGCCGAACCCCAAGGGCGACCTGGCGGGCGACCCGGAGGTCGTCGCCCGGCCCAAGAAGTTCATCATGGACATGTTCCCCTACCCGTCGGGCGCGGGCCTGCACGTCGGCCACCCCCTGGGCTACATCGCCACCGACGTCTACGCCCGCTTCCAGCGGATGACGGGTCACAACGTCCTGCACACCCTGGGCTTCGACGCCTTCGGCCTGCCCGCCGAGCAGCACGCCGTCCAGACCGGCGAGCACCCGCGGATCACCACCGAGGCCGCGATCAACAACATGAAGTCCCAGCTGCGCCGGCTGGGCCTGGGCCACGACAAGCGCCGGTCGTTCGCCACGATCGACCCGGACTACTACAAGTGGACCCAGTGGATCTTCCTGCAGATCTTCAACTCCTGGTACGACGACGAGGCGAAGCAGGCCCGCCCGATCTCCGAGCTGATCGCCCGCTTCGAGTCCGGTGAGCGCCCGGTGCCCGGCGGCGGCTCCTGGAGCGAGCTGTCCGAGGCCGCCCGCGCCGACATCCTGGGCGAGTACCGGCTGGCCTACGCCTCCGACGCACCCGTCAACTGGTGCCCCGGGCTGGGCACCGTGCTGGCCAACGAGGAGGTCACCGCCGACGGCCGCTCCGAGCGCGGCAACTTCCCGGTCTTCAAGGCCAAGCTGCGCCAGTGGAACATGCGGATCACCGCGTACGCCGACCGGCTGCTGGACGACCTGAACGAGCTGGACTGGCCCGAGGCCATCAAGCTGCAGCAGCGCAACTGGATCGGCCGCTCCGAGGGCGCCCGCGTCGACTTCCCGATCGACGGCGAGCACATCACCGTCTTCACCACCCGCCCCGACACCCTGTTCGGCGCGACCTACATGGTGCTGGCACCCGAGCACCCGCTGGTCGAGAAGTTCACGCCCGCCGTCTGGCCGGAGGGCACCCACGATGCCTGGACCGGGGGGCACGCGACCCCGGGCGAGGCCGTCGCCGCCTACCGTGCGCAGGCCGCCTCCAAGTCCGACGTCGAGCGCCAGGCCGAGGCCAAGGACAAGACCGGCGTCTTCACCGGCTCCTACGCCACCAACCCGGTCAACGGTGAGCCGGTCCCCGTCTTCATCGCGGACTACGTCCTGATGGGCTACGGCACCGGCGCGATCATGGCCGTCCCCGCCCACGACTCCCGCGACTTCGCGTTCGCGCGCGCCTTCGAGCTGCCCGTGGTGTGCGTCGTCGAGCCGACCGACGGCCGCGGCACCGACACCGCCACGTGGGAGGACGCCTTCGTCTCCTACGACGCGAAGATCGTCAACTCCACCGGCAAGGGCGTCTCCCTGGACGGCCTGGGCGTCGTCGAGGCCAAGGCGCGCATCACCGAGTGGCTGGAGAGCGAGGGCGTCGGCGAGGGCACCGTCAACTTCCGCCTGCGCGACTGGCTGTTCAGCCGCCAGCGCTACTGGGGCGAGCCCTTCCCGATCGTCTACGACGAGGACGGCATCGCCCACTCGCTGCCCGAGTCGATGCTGCCGCTGGAGCTGCCCGAGGTCGAGGACTACTCGCCGCGCACCTTCGACCCGGACGACGCGGACACCTCCCCGGAGACGCCGCTGTCCCGCAACGAGGACTGGGTGAACGTCACCCTGGACCTGGGCGACGGACGCGGCCCGCGCGCGTACCGCCGTGAGACCAACACCATGCCCAACTGGGCCGGTTCCTGCTGGTACGAACTGCGCTACCTGGACCCGCACAACTCCGAGAAGCTGGTCGACCCGGAGATCGAGCGGTACTGGATGGGCCCGCGCGAGGGTCAGCCGCACGGCGGTGTCGACCTGTACGTCGGCGGCGCCGAGCACGCCGTGCTGCACCTGCTGTACGCGCGCTTCTGGTCCAAGGTCCTGTTCGACCTGGGGCACATCTCGTCGCCCGAGCCGTTCCACAAGCTGTTCAACCAGGGCATGATCCAGGCCTTCGTCTACCGCGACAGCCGGGGCTTCCCGGTGCCGGCCGCCGAGATCGAGGAGCGGGACGGGAAGTTCTTCTTCCAGGGCGAGCCCGTCAAGCGCGAGCTGGGCAAGATGGGCAAGTCCCTGAAGAACGCCGTCACCCCGGAGGCGATCTGCGAGGAGTACGGCGCCGACACCCTGCGCCTGTACGAGATGGCCATGGGTCCGCTGGACGTCTCGCGGCCGTGGGACACCCGCGCGGTGGTCGGCCAGTACCGGCTGCTGCAGCGGCTGTGGCGCAACGTCGTCGACGAGACGACCGGCGAGGTCACCGTCGTGGACACCGAGCCCGACGAGGCCACGCTGCGCGCCCTGCACAAGGCGATCGACGGTGTGCGGCACGACCTGGAGGGCCTGCGCTTCAACACGGCCATCGCCAAGGTCACCGAGCTGAACAACCACCTGACCAAGGCGGGCGGCCCGGTGTCGCGCCAGGTCGCCGAGGCGCTGGTGCTGCTGGTCACGCCGCTGGCCCCGCACATCGCCGAGGAGCTGTGGCGCAGGCTGGGCCACACCGACTCGGTCGTCCACCAGGACTTCCCGGTCGCCGACCCGGCCTACGTCGTGGACGAGACCGTGACCTGCGTGGTCCAGGTCAAGGGCAAGGTCAAGGCCCGCCTGGAGGTCTCGCCGGCCATCTCCGACGAGGAACTGGAGAAGGTCGCGCTGGCCGACGAGAAGGTCGTGGCGGCGCTGGACGGGGCGGGCATCCGCAAGGTGATCGTGCGGGCGCCGAAGCTGGTGAACATCGTTCCGGCGTAGTGCCGGTCCGGCGCTGTGCGCGGGTTCCGTCTCGGCCCCCTAGGGGTTGCGTGCGGGCAGGTTCGGGGTTCCTCCGGAACTCCGGGCCTGCCCGTTGCGTTTACCTTGGAAGAGCGGCGCGGCGCGTGCCGTGCCGGTCGGAGGAGGAGACGTGGAAGCAGTGATCGCGATCGTGGCCCTGCTCTTCGTGCTCTTCGTGGTGCTCGGCGTGTACGCGACGGTGAAGGTGGTCGGCGCCGCCAAGCGAGGCGTGGACCGCACCCTCACCCAGGCCCGGCGCACGGTCGAGGACCACACCCTGCGCGCCAAGTCCTTCGCCCAGGTCGGCCCGGCGGGCGAACTGGCCCAGCTGCGGCTGAAGCTGCGCACCTCGATGCGCGCCACCCAGGAGGCGCTGAAAGCGGGCGCCCCCGAGGACGAGTCCCTCAAGGAGTCGATCGGCCTCTTCCAGCGTCTCAGCGCCCACGGCCATGAATTGGACGGCGAGCTCAAGCGCCTGGAGTCCGAGCCCGACCGTACGAAGCTCGCCGAGCGCCTACCCGGCCTGCGGGAGCGCACCGAGCGCATCACACAGTCGGCCGACTCCCTGCGCTGGGCGGCCCGTGACCGCGCCCGCCGGTTCGCCGACGACGACCTGGACACCCTGAGCGCGCAGATCGACGTCGAGTCCGGAGCCCTGCGGCACTGGACCAAGGCCGAGCCCACCGCGACACCGCCGCCGTGGCCCGAGGCCTCCGCCGCGGAGGGCGGCACCGAGCAGCAGACCTGGCCCGAGACACCCCGCTCCCGCACCGCCGAGGAACCGACGCGGCCCGCGATCACCCCGCCCGGCGTCCGCCCGGCCTACCCCTGGCAGAAGAAACCCCGTCCGGAGAGCACGACTTGATGCCCGGCCCGGCACCCGCCCCGAACCTGCCACGGCAGCCCCGGGCGACAGGGGCCGGGCTGCCGCCCGCACGCTACGGCAGGTAACCTCCAGCTCATGTCCCGCCATGTCGCGATCGTCACGGATTCAACGGCCTACCTGCCGCAGGGGACGATGGAGCGGCACGGCATCACAGCGGTCCCCCTGACCGTGGTCCTCGGTGACCGCGCCCTGGAGGAGGGCACCGAGATCACGGCCCGCTCGCTGGCCCAGGCGCTCCAGAAGCGACGTCCCGTCACCACCTCACGGCCCAGCCCCCAGGCCTTCGCCGAGCACTACCGCAAGGTCGCCGAGTCCGGCGCGACCGGGATCGTGTCGCTGCATCTGTCCGCCGAGCTCTCCGGCACCTACGACGCGGCGGTCGTGGCGGCGCGAGAGGCGCCGGTGCCGGTGCGGGTGGTCGACACCGGAATGATCGCCATGGCCCTCGGGTTCTGCGCGGTCGCCGCCGCCGAGGCCGCCGAGACGGGCGGCACGGTGGACGAGGCGGTCACCGCCGCGGAGAAACGGGCCGCGGGCACGGCCGCCTACTTCTACGTCGACACCCTCGACTATCTGCGCCGCGGGGGCCGGATCGGGGCCGCGCAGGCCCTCCTCGGCTCCGCGCTCGCGGTGAAGCCGCTGCTGAAGCTCGACGGCGGCCGGATCGAGCCCCTGGAGAAGGTGCGGACGGCGTCGAGGGCCATCGCCCGCCTGGAGGAGATCGCCGCGGACCGGGCCGGCAGCGCGCCGGTCGACATCGCGGTGCACCATCTCTCCGCCCCCGACCGGGCATCCGCCCTCGCGGACCGCCTGCGGGCACGGGTGACGGGGCTGGCCGATCTGCATGTGAGCGAGGTCGGGGCGGTGATCGGGGCGCATACGGGGCCTGGGTTGCTGGGGGTTGTGGTCTCGGCTCGGTGACGGGGCAGTACGGCCCGAGTTGCTGGGGATATGTGGGCTGTGCGTGAGGGCGGTTCACTCGTGCGGGTGGCGGAGTTGTCCACAACCGGTGGGTAGTCCACGGGAATTGACCAAGATCATCGCGAGAGCGCGGGTCTGGTCGATCCTCGGCGCATGGCACTTCGATCACGTTCACGCACAGCGACGGCAACCAGCGGACCGGGCCGCGGCCCCCGCTCCGACGGACGCTCACGGCATCGCCGACCGCCCGCCCCCCGAGGTGCAGGAGGCGGCCGGGCTCGGCACCGGCATGCCGCCTCGGCGGACGAACTCCGGCGGCGGGCGGAGGTGTTGTTCGCCGAACGGGTGGGCGCTCGGAGGGACTCGGGCAAGGGACCGCCGACGGGTGGGCGTGACCTGGCCGGGGAAGGGGCGGATGTCGATGCCGTCGATCTCGTCGGGGGCGGTTCCGGTTCGCCGATCGACGGGGTTGGTGCCGGGGACGGGTACGAGGCTCGGCGTGACGGCTCTGCCGGGTACGAGGCTCGTCTTGATGGTTCCGCCGGGGACGGTGCCTGGCGGGAGCGGGCCGGGATGGCTCTGCGGGAGCGGTTGCCGGTGTGGTTGCAGGCGCGGTACGGGCTGGAGCGGCGGAACGTAGTAGCACTCTCCGTACTGCTGGTCGTGGCCGCGGTGTTCGCCGTGCAGCACTTCTGGACCGGCCGCACGCAGTCGGTCCAGGCGCCCGAAGTCGTCCGGGCGGCGGCTCCGTTCGGGGAGAGCGGGTCGGTCGAGGCCGGTGCGGGCGAGGGCGGCGGTCGGGGCGGTCAGGGCGGGGAGCAGCCGGCGGTCTCGGGCGGGATGCCCAACACCCCGGGCGCGGCGGGCGCCGAGATCGTCGTGGACGTCAGCGGCAAGGTCCGTGAACCCGGCGTCCATCGGTTGCCGGCCGGATCCAGGGTGGCCGACGCGCTGAAGGCGGCGGGCGGTGTGCGGCCGGGCACGGACACGGACGCCCTCAACCGCGCGCGGTTCCTGGTGGACGGCGAGCAGGTCGTGGTCGGCGGCCCGGCTCCCGCGCCCGGCGCGGGAGGCGTACCCGCCAACGGTGCTCCGGCCGCTCCCGGTGGCGGCCCGGCCGGTGCGGCGGCCCCCGTCTCCCTGAACACGGCCACCGTGGACCAGCTCGACACCCTGCCCGGTGTCGGCCCCGTGCTGGCCCAGCACATCCTCGACTACCGCACCCAGCACGGTGGCTTCCGCTCGGTGGACGAGCTGCGCGAGGTCAACGGCATCGGCGACCGCCGCTTCGCCGACCTGCGGAATCTCGTACGGCCATGAGGTACGGCTCGGAGGTCCGGCGAGGGGACGAGAGCGAGACACGCGGGCCGGGCGAGGCGCGCAGGTCAGGCGAGGCGCGCAGGTCGGGCGAGGCACGCAGGTCGGGCGAGACACGTGGGCCGGCCGGAGTCGGACGGGGTGGACGGTCCGCCGTGCACGCCGCCTCCGGGAAACGGCTCGGGGACGCCCATCCCCGGCAGGAGGGCCCCACGGACCTGCGACTGGTCCCCGCGGCGCTGGCGGCGTGGGTGACGGCCGCGGTCGCCCTGGGGCTGCCTGCGGGGTGGGTCACCGGGCTTGCGGCCGGGTGTCTCGTCGTCGCCTGCGTGCTGTTGTCGGGACGGTGGCGCCGGGTGAGGAGTGTCGGGGGGAGGGGTGTCGGCGGAAGTGGCGGGGTCCCTGTGCGGGGCGTCGACGGCAGGGGCAGGGGCAGGGGCAGGGGCAGAGGCAGGGGCAGGGTCCCGGTCGCCGCTGTGCTGCTCTGTGTCGCGGCGGCCGCCGTGTCCGCGGGGCTGCACGGGGCGGATCTGCGGCGGGGACCGGTACCGGAACTGGCCCGGCGGTACGCCACCGTGACCGCCGAGGTCGAACTGACCGCCGACCCCCGTCTCACCCGGCCCCGGATCACAGGGGACCACGCGGCACCCACCGCCGTGGTCGTCGAGGCCGACGTGCGGCGGGTGGAGACAGTGGGCGGGAGCGCCGTGGCGACCCGGACGCCGGTGCTCGTGATCGTCGATGTGCGTGCGAAGGCGAGGAAGGGAGCTTGGCGTCCCGGTGTCGGTGGGGTGACGTCCGGGCCGCCGTACGCGTCGGGCGGCTCGGTCACGTCGGCCACGTCGGACGCCTCGGCCGCGGACGAGCCCTCGCGGTCACCCTGGCTAGGACTGCTGCCGAGCACGCGTGTGCGGGTGGTCGCCCGGGTGGTGCCGCCGCTGATCGGGGGAGACCGGGTCGCGGCCGTGCTGCGGGTGCGGGATCGGGCGGGACCCGAGGTCGTGGGGGAAGCGTCGGCGGCACAGCGGTTCGCGGGGCGGCTGCGGGCCGGACTGCGCGAGGCCACCGACGGGCTGCCGGCGGATGCCCGGGCCCTGTTGCCGGGACTGGTCGTGGGGGACACCTCGCGGATCACACCGGAGCTGGACGAGGCGTTCAAGGAGACCGACCTCGCGCACACGCTCGCCGTCTCCGGCAGCAACCTCACGATCCTGCTCGTCCTGCTCATCGGGCCGCCCGGACTCGCCCAGCTCGTCGAACGACGGGGACTGGCACCGCGGCTCGGGATGTCGCTGCGGACGACCGCGCTGGCCGGCGGTGGGCTCACGCTGGCGTTCGTCGTCGTGTGTCGGCCGGACCCCAGTGTGCTGCGGGCCGCGGCCTGCGGGGCCGTCGCGTTGCTCGCCCTCGCGACCGGTCGCCGCAGATCGCTGATCCCGGCGCTGGCGACGGCCGTCCTGCTGCTGGTGCTGTACGACCCGTGGCTGGCCCGCAGTTACGGGTTCCTGCTCTCCGTCCTGGCCACCGGGGCCCTGCTGACGCTGGCGCCGCGCTGGAGCCTGGCGTTGCGGCGGCGCCGGGTGCCGCCCCGGCTGGCGGAGGCGTTGGCGGCGGCGTCAGCAGCCCAGGCCCTGTGCGCTCCGGTGGTCGCCGTGCTGTCGGCGCGGGTGAGCCTGGTCGCGGTGCCGTGCAATCTGCTCGTGGAGTTCGCGGTCGCACCGGCCACGGTCCTGGGCTTCGCGGCGCTGGCGACGGCGCCTGTGGCGATGCCGGTGGCCAAAGGCCTGGCCTGGTGTGCGAGTTGGCCCGCCGGATGGATCGCGGAGGTCGCCCGCACCGGGGCGTCGCTGCCCGGCGGGGGCGTGGACTGGCCGGGGAGCTGGGCGGGGGCCGCGCTCCTCGCCCTCGCCACCGCACTCGTGCTGCTCGTGGGGCGACGGCTGCTCGGACACCCCTGGTGGTGCGCGGTGTGCGCGCTGCTGTTCGCACTGGCGGTGGTGCAGCCGCCGCCGCTGACCAGGGTGGTCACGGGATGGCCGCCGCCGGGGTGGCGGCTGGCGATGTGCGATGTGGGCCAGGGGGACGCGGTGGTGCTGGCGGCGGGCGAGGGCACGGGCGTGGTCGTGGATGCCGGGCCCGATCCGGGGCTCGTCGACGGCTGCCTCCGCACCCTCGGCGTCACCAGGGTGCCCCTCGTGGTCCTGACCCACTTCCACGCCGACCACGTGGCGGGCCTGCCCGGGGTGCTGCGGGGGCGGTCGGTGGGGGCGATCGAGACGACGGGGTTCGAGGAACCGCTGGACCAGGCCGAGTCCGTACGGCGGCAGGCGGCGGCCCGGGGGATCCCGGTGACGCGGGCGGCGGCCGGGGAGCGGCGGCGTACGGGGACGCTGGACTGGGAGGTCCTGTGGCCGCCCGCGGGCCCGACGCCGGCGGTGGCGGCGGACGGGCCGAACGACGCCAGTGTCACGATGCTGGTCCGTTCGGCAGGGCTGCGCTTCCTCCTGCTCGGGGACCTCGAACCCCCGGCGCAGCAGGAGCTGTTGAGGTCGCCGGCGGGGGCGCGGCTGGCGGGGGTGGACGTGCTCAAGGTCGCTCACCACGGTTCGGCCTACCAGGACCCGGAACTGATACGCCGGGCCGCCCCGCGGCTGGCGCTGATCTCGGTCGGGGCCGACAACTCCTACGGTCACCCGGCGCCCAGCACGGTCGCCGCGCTGCGGGCCGGGGGTGCGGTGGTGCTGCGGACGGACCGGGACGGGGCGTTGGCCGTCGTCGGGTCCGGCGGCGACCACGGCGACCGTGGGGACCGTGGTGGCCATGGTGAAGGGGGCGCGGGGGGCGGGGCCGAGGGGGCCGGAGGCAGTGCGGGCGGGAACATCGAGGGGGGAGGAGGCCGTGGTGCTCGCGGTGGGGAGCTGTGGGTGGCGCGAGACTGAGGGCATGAATCCCACACAGGTTGACGCCTATCTCCGCCGCCTGGGAGTCCAGCACCCGGCATGGCCCACGGTGGAGGTCCTGCGCGAGCTGCATCTGCGCCATCTCCAGACCGTGCCCTTCGAGAACCTGTCGGTCCACCTCGGCGAGGAGATCGTGCTGGAGGAGGAGCGGCTGGTGGAGAAGGTGGTGGGCGACGGGAGAGGGGGTTTCTGCTACGAACTGAACGGGGCGTTCGCAGGCCTGCTGGCCGCGCTCGGCTTCGATGTGACGCTGCTCGCGGGGCGGGTGTACGGCGACGAGGGGCGGCTCGGGATCCCGTACGACCATCTGGCTCTGCGGGTGCGGACCGTGGACGGGGGCGAGTGGCTGGCCGACGTCGGGTTCGGGGCGCACAGTCACTATCCGCTGGCGTTCGGAGCGCGGGACGAGCAGGAGGACCCCGGCGGCACCTTCCGGATCGTGGAGGCGGGGCCCGACGCGGCGGGAGTGCGGGGCGGGGACGGCGCGCCGGCCAAGGGCGGGGGTGAGGCCGCGGATCTGGAGGTCGTCGTGGGCGGCAGGAGCCAGTACCGGCTGGAGGTGCGGCCACGGGTGCTCGGGGACTTCGTGGCCGGGGCGTGGTGGCACAGCACCTCGCCGGCCTCGCACTTCACCCAGTCCCTGGTGTGTTCGAGGGTGACGGAGGACGGCGGCCGGATCACGCTCAGCGGGCGGGTCCTCAAGGTGACGGGGGCGGACGGGGAGCGCGAGGAGCGGGAGTTGGGGACGGACGAGGAGGTGCTGGAGGTGTACCGGGAGCGGTTCGGCGTCGCGCTGGACCGGGTGCCGGTGGTGCGGAACGCCGGTCGGGTCGGATAGCGGCAGGTACGAGGTGGGGTGGGGTGGGCGGTGGCGGTGACCTGGAAAATGGTTCCGTGAGCGATGTGAGACATGTGCTGGTGCTGCCTGACCGGGATGCCGCGGAAGAGGTCGTCGAGGCGCTGCGGGAGCGGTTCGCGGTGGCCGAGGAGCCGCAGGTCGTCCGGGACGCGCTGGCGGGTGAGGACGACGCGGAGGACGCGCAGTGGCTGGTCGTGCTCCGCGACGAGGCGGGACGGCTGGATCCGGGGGAGCTGGACGCGTTCGCGGGGGAGTGGGAGGGGTGGCGGGAGGAGCCGTAGGTCCGCGGCCGGTGCGGTGTGCCGGGCCTGGGCGGGGCCGGCTCGCGGCGCCATCCCACCGGCACCCCGACGACGGGCAGTCCGGCCTCGGGCACCGACGGCCCCTCCGCTGCTGCCGGGCTGTCAGTGGCGCGTGCCATGCTGTACGCGATGGCCAAGAAGAGTGCTGATGACGACCTGCTCGCTCCTGTGACCCTTGCCGTGGGGCAGGAGGAGCTGCTGCTCGACCGGGCTGTGCAGGAGGTGGTCGCAGCGGCTCGGGCCGCTGACGCCGACACCGATGTACGGGACCTTGCTTCGGAGCAGTTGCAGCCGGGGACGCTCGCCGAGCTGACCAGTCCGTCGCTGTTCGCGGAGCGCAAGGTCGTGGTCGTGCGCAACGCGCAGGACCTGTCGGCCGACACGATCAAGGACGTGAAGGCGTATCTCGGCGCCCCCGCCGAGGAGATCACCCTGGTGCTGCTGCACGCCGGCGCGGCGAAGGGCAAGGCGCTGCTCGACGCCGCGCGCAAGGCGGGGGCGCGGGAGGTCGCCTGCCCCAAGATGACCAAGCCGGCGGACCGGCTGGCCTTCGTGCGCCAGGAGTTCCGGGCGACCGGGCGGTCCGCCACGCCCGAGGCGTGCCAGGCGCTCGTCGACGCCATCGGGAGCGACCTGCGGGAGCTGGCGTCCGCGGTCTCGCAGCTCGTCGCCGATGTCGAGGGGACGATCGACGAGGCCGTCGTGGGGCGGTACTACACGGGGCGGGCCGAGGCCTCCAGCTTCACCGTCGCCGACCGGGCCGTGGAAGGACGGGCCGCGGAGGCGTTGGAGGCGCTCAGGTGGTCGCTCGCGACCGGGGTCGCACCGGTCATGATCACCAGTGCGTTGGCGCAGGGGGTGCGGGCCATCGGCAAGCTGTCCTCCGCGCGGGGCGGGCGTCCCGCCGATCTCGCCCGGGAGCTGGGGATGCCGCCGTGGAAGATCGACCGGGTGCGGCAGCAGATGCGGGGGTGGACGCCGGACGGGGTGGCGTTCGCGCTGCGGGCCGTGGCCGAGGCGGACGCGGGGGTGAAGGGCGGCGGGGACGACCCCGAGTACGCGCTGGAGAAGGCGGTGGTGGCGATCGCCCGGGCGGCGCGGTCCCGGGGACGGGGCTGAGGGGCGCGGTTCGGGGGTGCCGGGTGAGGTTGTTCGGCGGGTGCGGGTTGGTTGTGGCTGGTCGCGCCCACGCGGCGGAGCCGCATATCCATACAGCCCCGCGCCCCTGGGTAGGTGGTCACGACCGCGCCTGCCTGGACCCCGTGTCTCCCTCCGAGGAGAATCGGACTAGTCAGCCGAACATCGCCGGAACACGGAAAGGTGGCGGTCGTCATGGCTGAGCATCCGCATGCGGCGCTTGTACGCAAAGGGTTCGAGGCGTTCACCCGAGGGGACATGGACACCCTGCGGGAGTTGATCGCGAAGGACGCCACGCACCATGTGCCCGGTAGTCACCCGCTCTCGGGGGACTTCAAGGGGCAGGACGCGATCATCGACATGTACCAGAGGATCGGGGAGGCCACCGGCGGCTCGATGCGGCTCGAGATGCTGGGGATCGCCGTCGACGGGCGCGGCCACGCGGTCGGCATGTGCCGGATCACCGCGGAGCGCAAGGGCCGGCGCCTGGACGACACGGGATGCATCGTCTTCCGGATCGTCGGGGACAAGGTCACCGACCTCGACGAGTGCGTCGAGGACATCGACAAGAGCAACGAGTTCTGGGCCGACTGAACACCGAAGGCCCCGATGCCGTCGTCCTGGGGAAGGGCGAGGGCGTCGGGGCCTCGGTTCAAGCTTTCGGAGACCACGCCCGCGTGGCGAACGCAGGCCGCGCGTGGCTCCTGGGTGCCGGTCGGGAGCGGATGAGAGAGGGCCCGCTCGGGTCCTTCCGGCGTCAGATCAGAAGAGGGAGGCCTTAGAGGGCCGCGACCTTCGAAGCAAGCGCCGACTTCTTGTTGGCGGCCTGGTTCTTGTGGATGACGCCCTTGGAGACGGCCTTGTCGAGCGCACGCGCAGCAGCGCGCTGGTACTCGGTGGCCTTCTCGACGTCACCCGCGGCAGCGGCCTCGCGGGCCTTGCGGATCGCGGTCTTCAGAGAGGACTTGACGGCCTTGTTGCGCAGCCGGGCCTTCTCGTTGGTCTTGTTCCGCTTGATCTGGGACTTGATGTTCGCCACGAATGAGCCTCTACAGGTTCAGGCACGGGACCATGCTGGACCCGTACCGGTGATTTTCAGAGTGTGTGCCTCGCGCTGAGAGGGCATGAGACACAGCTGCCCAGACTACCAGCGGCCCCGCACGTGGCCCAAACCGGTCGCCGGTCCCCGCCCGTGGGACCATGGAGGCTACGTATCGATCCGACCCGAGACCGCAGACACTGCGGACGCCTCAAGAATCAGGACCCTGCGTGCCCGCGATCCCCAGCCACGTGCCCGAGCCGAGCCGTACCGACCCGGCTCTGATCCGCAACTTCTGCATCATCGCGCACATCGACCACGGCAAGTCCACGCTCGCCGACCGGATGCTCCAGCTGACCGGTGTGGTCGAGCAGCGCCAGATGCGCGCTCAGTACCTCGACCGCATGGACATCGAGCGCGAACGCGGAATCACGATCAAGTCGCAGGCGGTGCGTCTGCCGTGGGCTCCGACCCACGACAAGGACAGCACGCACATCCTCAACATGATCGACACCCCCGGGCACGTCGACTTCACCTACGAGGTCTCGCGGTCGCTCGCCGCCTGTGAGGGCACCGTCCTCCTCGTCGACGCCGCCCAGGGCATCGAGGCCCAGACCCTCGCCAACCTGTACCTGGCGATGGAGAACGACCTCACGATCATCCCCGTGCTGAACAAGATCGACCTGCCGGCCGCGCAGCCCGAGAAGTTCGCCGAGGAGCTCGCGAACCTCGTCGGCTGCGACCCGTCCGACGTCCTCAAGGTCTCCGCCAAGACCGGGCTCGGTGTCGACGCGCTCCTCGACCGGGTCGTCAAGGACGTCCCGGCCCCGGTCGGTGTCGCCGACGCCCCCGCCCGCGCGATGATCTTCGACTCGGTCTACGACTCCTACCGCGGTGTCGTGACGTACGTCCGTGTCATCGACGGTCAGCTCAACAAGCGCGAGCGCATCAAGATGATGTCGACCGGCGCCACCCACGAGCTGCTGGAGATCGGCACCAACTCGCCCGAGATGCTGGGCGCCGACGGTCTCGGAGTCGGTGAGGTGGGCTACCTCATCACCGGTGTGAAGGACGTCCGCCAGTCCAAGGTCGGTGACACCGTCACCAGCCAGCAGAAGGGGGCCACGGAAGCCCTGGGCGGGTACAAGGACCCCAAGCCCATGGTCTTCTCCGGCCTGTATCCGCTGGACGGCTCCGACTACCCCGAGCTGCGCGAGGCCCTGGACAAGCTCCAGCTCAACGACGCCGCCCTCGTCTACGAGCCGGAGACCTCCGCGGCCCTCGGCTTCGGCTTCCGTGTCGGCTTCCTCGGCCTGCTGCACCTCGACGTGATCCGTGAGCGCCTGGAGCGCGAGTTCGGGCTCGACCTGATCGCGACCGCGCCCAACGTGGTCTACCGGGTCGTGATGGAGGACGGCACCGAGCACACCGTCACCAACCCGAGCGAGTTCCCCGAGGGCAAGATCAACGAGGTGTACGAGCCCGTCGTACGCGCCACGATCCTCGCCCCGACCGAGTTCATCGGCTCGATCATGGAGCTGTGCCAGACCCGGCGCGGCACCCTGCTCGGCATGGACTACCTCTCCGAGGACCGCGTCGAGATCCGCTACACGCTGCCGCTCGCGGAGATCGTCTTCGACTTCTTCGACCAGTTGAAGTCCAAGACGCGCGGTTACGCCTCGCTGGACTACGAGCCCACCGGTGAGCAGACGTCGTCCCTGGTCAAGGTCGACATCCTGCTGCACGGCGACAAGGTCGACGCCTTCTCCGCGATCACCCACAAGGACGCGGCCTACGCCTACGGAGTGCGGCTCGTCGCCAAGCTGCGCGAGCTCATCCCACGGCAGGCCTTCGAGGTGCCGATCCAGGCCGCCATCGGCTCCCGGGTCATCGCCCGCGAGACCATCCGCGCCATCCGCAAGGACGTCCTCGCCAAGTGCTACGGCGGTGACATCTCCCGTAAGCGGAAGCTGCTGGAGAAGCAGAAGGAAGGCAAGAAGCGGATGAAGATGGTGGGTTCCGTGGAGGTTCCGCAGGAGGCCTTCATCGCCGTCCTCTCCAGCGATGACAGCGCGGGATCGGGCAAGGGCAAGAAGTAACCGCGGGTTACACCCGGTTACGGGCCGAATCGGATGGAAAGGGGTCCGTCGTGCGAAAGTGCGGCGGGCCCCTACGCGTGCGTAACGTCGCGCTCTGTAGGAAGTGACAGGCCGCCGCCCCTTACGAACGGGTCGGCCGCGCTTTACTCTGATCTCTGCTCGATAGTTACTCGCGAGTTAAACAACAGCCGCAACCAGAGCCAGCCGCCGCACTGTCGCGGGCCCCGGAGGATGTCGTGAGCGACACACAGACACTGATCGAGAACCGTCCGCCGAGTGTGGCGAGCCTCTTCCTGGAGCGCGTGGCGAGCACACCGGAAGCCGAGGCGTACCGCTACCCGGTGCCGGCGGCCTCGGGCGAGGGCCCGGACGAGTGGAAGTCGCTCAGCTGGGCGCAGGCCGCGGAGCGGGTGCACGCCATCGCCGCCGGACTGATCGAGCTGGGGGTGCAGCCCGAGCAGCGGGTCGCCCTCGCCTCCTCGACCCGGCTCGACTGGATCCTCGCGGACCTCGGCATCATGTGCGCCGGCGCCGCCACGACCACGATCTACCCGCAGACCAACGCCGACGAGTCGGCGTTCATCCTCTCCGACTCCGAGAGCCGGGTGCTGATCGCGGAGGACGCGGCGCAGCTCGCCAAGGCGGTCGAGAAGCGCGGTGAGCTGCCCGCGCTGACGAACGTCGTGGTGATCGACTCCGCCGGTGTCGAGACCAGCGACTTCGTCCTCACCCTGGCCGAGCTGGAGGCCCGGGGCACCGCCCGCCTGGAGAAGGACCCCGACCTGATCAAGGAGCGGGTCGGCGCGATCACCAAGGACCAGCTCGCGACCCTGATCTACACCTCCGGCACCACGGGCCGTCCCAAGGGCGTACGGCTGCCGCACGACAACTGGTCCTACATGGCGAAGGCGATCGCCGCGACCGGACTGGTCGGCCCCGAGGACGTGCAGTACCTGTGGCTGCCCCTCGCCCATGTCTTCGGCAAGGTGCTCACCTCCGGGCAGATCGAGGTCGGTCACGTCACCGCCGTCGACGGCCGAGTCGACAAGATCATCGAGAACCTCCCGGTCGTCAAGCCGACCTACATGGCCGCCGTGCCGCGCATCTTCGAGAAGGTCTACAACGGGGTCGCCGCGAAGGCCCGTGCGGGCGGTGGCGCCAAGTACAAGATCTTCCAGTGGGCCGCCGAGGTGGGGCGCGCCTACGCCAAGGAGAGCCAGGACAACTTCCGGCGGACCGGGGTCGCCTCCGCGTCCTTCGGGCTGAGCGCCAAGCACAAGGTCGCCGACGCGCTGGTCTTCGCGAAGATCCGGGAGGCGTTCGGCGGGAACCTGCGGGCCTGTGTCTCCGGGTCCGCCGCGCTCGCCCCGGAGATCGGCTACTTCTTCTCCGGCGCCGGCATCCACATCCTCGAGGGCTACGGCCTCACGGAGTCCTCGGCGGCCTCCTTCGTCAACCCGGGCGAGGCCTACCGCACCGGCACGGTCGGCAAGCCGCTGCCCGGCACGGAGGTCCGCATCGCCGACGACGGGGAGATCCTGCTGCGCGGCCCCGGGATCATGGAGGGCTACCACGGGCTGCCCGAGAAGACGGCGGAGGTGCTGGAGGCCGACGGGTGGTTCCACACCGGGGACATCGGCGAGCTGTCGCCCGACGGGTACCTGCGGATCACCGACCGCAAGAAGGACCTCATCAAGACGTCCGGCGGCAAGTACATCGCGCCCGCCGAGGTCGAGGGACAGTTCAAGGCGGTGTGCCCGTACGTGTCCAACATCCTCGTGCACGGGGCGGACCGGAACTTCTGCACCGCGCTCATCGCGCTGGACGAGGTGTCGATCCTGGAGTGGGCCAAGGAGAACGGGCTCGAAGGGAAGTCGTACGCGGAGGTCGTCGCCGCGCCCGTGACCGTGTCCATGGTCGAGGGGTATGTGAAGCAGCTCAACGAGGGGCTTCAGCGGTGGCAGACGATCAAGAAGTTCCGGTTGCTGCCGCGGGATCTGGATGTGGAGCACGGGGAGATCACGCCGAGTCTGAAGCTGAAGCGGCCTGTTGTTGAGCGGGAGTACAAGGCGCTGATCGAGGAGATGTACGCGGGGTCTCGGGAGGCCTAGCGCGTGAGCGGAGGGGTGGCGGGGGCTGCTTGGCGGCTTGCGGTCCGTTGTGGCTTGTCGCGCAGTTCCCCGCGCCCCTAAAGGAACAATCTCACCGCTTCTCCAGGAGGTGCCGGAGTTCCTTCACCTGGGTGCGCTGAGCCTCCGTCAATTCGTCCTCCAGGGACGCCAGTCGCTTGCTCACCTCCTCGTAGTCCGACCGCTGCCGGGCCAGTAGCCGCTCCAGCTGCTGGTTCTTGCGGTGCAGGTCCAGGAAGACGGTGACCTTCGCTCGTAGCACCCAGGGGTCGAACGGCTTGGTCAGGTAGTCCGCCGCGCCGGTCGCGTAGCCGCGGAAGGCGTAGCCGGAGTCGTCCTCCGCTCCCGTCAGGAAGATGATCGGGACGTCCTTCGTCTGGTCCAGGCGCTTGATGTTGGCGGCGGTCTCGAAGCCGTCCATGCCCGGCATCCGCACGTCCAGGAGGACCAGGGCGAACCGGCGGCGGAGCAGGGCCTTCATCGCCTCCTCTCCCGAACGGGCGCGTACCAGTGGTTCGTTGAGGGACCCGAGGACCGCCTCCAGCGCTGTCAGGTTGTCCTCCATGTCGTCGACCAGGAGGATGCCGGCACCGTCGTCGGTCGTTGCCTCAGTGCTCATGTGACTGCCTCATTCAGTCGTCGGTGGGCCGGACCACGGCTTCCTCGGCGTCGGTCCGCTCCTCCGTCTCCGTGCCCTCGGGGTCGAGGAGGGCGCAGACGACGGTCAGGAGCTGGTCGACGTCCACCGGCTTCGGTACGTAGTCGTTGGCGCCGCGCGCGATGGACTTCTCGCGGTCCCCGGGCATCGCCTTCGCGGTGAGCGCGACGATGGGCAGTCCGGCCCAGCGGGCGGTGCGGCGGATGGCGGCGATGGTCTCGTAGCCGTCCATCTCCGGCATCATGATGTCCATCAGGACGAGTTCGACGTCCGGGTTGCGCTCCAGGGTCTCGATGCCCTCGCGGCCGTTCTCCGCGTACAGCACCGGCATGCCGACCCGGCCCAGCACATGGGTGAGCGCGAAGACGTTGCGGATGTCGTCGTCCACGATCAACACCCTTCGCCCGGACAGCACTTGGCCCGCCCGTCCGGTCTGCCACGCCTCCAGCCTGGTGGGCGCGGGCCAGGAGTCCTCGGCGTCGTGGGCGGTCGGGTAGGGCTCGCCGGCCAGGTCGTCGGGGTCGGGCAGGGCGCGGTCCTCGGCGGTCGGGCCGGTGGCCGAGTGCCCGGGGCTGACCACCGGGACGTAGAGCGTGAAGGTGGAGCCCTTGCCGGGTTCGCTCTCTGCGACGATACGACCGCCCAGCAGACCCGCGATCTCGCGGCTGATGGAGAGGCCGAGCCCGGTCCCGCCGTACTTGCGGTTGGTGGTGCCGTCGGCCTGCTGGAACGCCTCGAAGATCACCGGGAGTTTCTCCCGCGCGATGCCGATGCCGGTGTCGGACACCGCGAACGCGATGACGTCGTCGCTGTCGCGGACGTACCGGTGCTCGGGGTCCTTGATGCGGTTGACCCGCAGCTCGACCCGGCCGCTGGCGGTGAACTTGATCGCGTTGGAGAGCAGGTTGCGCAGGATCTGCTGGAGGCGCTGCTCGTCGGAGTACATCTCGCGCGGTACGGCCTCGCCGACCGCCACCTCGAAGGCGAGCCCCCGGTCCAGGGTGAGCGGGCGGAAGGTGGCGTGGACGTAGTCGAGCAGCTTGATGAGCGGCAGCTTCTTCGGGCGTACGTCCATCCGGCCGGCCTCGATCTTCGACAGGTCGAGGATGTCGTTGATCAGTTGGAGGAGGTCGCTGCCCGACCGGTGGATCGTCGTCGCGAACTGCACCTCCTGGTCGGAGAGATGGCCGTCCGGGTTGTCGGAGAGCAGCCTGGCCAGGATCAGCAGGGAGTTCAGCGGGGTGCGCAGTTCATGGGACATGTTCGCCAGGAACTCCGACTTGTACTGCGAGGAGGTGGCCAACAGGGCGGCCTTGTCCTCCAGTTCGGCGTTCGAGCGCTGCAACTCCGCCTGCTGCATCTGGAGTTCGTCGGAGCGCTCCTGGAGCTGCATCGCCAGGCGCTGGGACTCGCCGAGCAGGGACTCGGTGCGGGAGTTGGCGATGATGGTGTTGATGGCCACGCCGATGGTGTTCACGAACTGGTCGAAGAACGCCAGGTGGACGTCGGAGAAGCGGGAGAAGGAGGCGAGTTCGATGACGCCCAGGAGCTTGTCCTCGAAGAGGATCGGGATGATGACGACACTGCTCGGGGCGGCCTCGCCCAGCCCGCTGTTGATCTTGATGTAGTCCGGCGGGGCCTCCTCCACCAGGATCCGCTTCTTCTCACGGGCCGCCTGCCGGACCAGACCGTGCACCGGCATGCCCCCGGTGTCGACGGTCGCGCCCTGCGCCGAGCCGTAGCCCGCGATGAACGCCAGTCCCTTCGCGGGAACGGTGGTGCGCAGCGAGGACCCGTCCTCGTCCGGGTCCGCGAGGAAGAAGGCGCCGTACTGCGCGTTCACCAGCGGGGTCAGCTCGCGCAGGATCAGGTCGGCGACCTCCATCAGGTCCCGGTGGCCCTGCATCAGGGCGGCCAGACGCGCGAGGTTGGACTCCAGCCAGTCCTTGGCGCGGGTCGTCTCGCGCAGGTTGGCCACCATCAGGTTGATGTTGTCCTTCAGCTCGGCGACCTCGCCGCGTGCCTCCACCGTGATCGAGCGGGACATGTCGCCCTGGGCCACCGCGGAGGCCACCTCGGCGATCGCGCGGACCTGGGTGGTCAGGTTGGAGGCGAGTTCGTTCACGTTGGTCGTCAGGCGCTTCCAGGTGCCGTACACGCCCTCGACCCGTGCCTGGCCACCGAGTTGGCCCTCGGAGCCGACCTCGCGGGCCACGCGGGTCACCTCGGAGGAGAACGAGGAGAGCGTGTCGACCATGGTGTTGATGGCGGTCTTCAGCTCCAGGATCTCGCCGCGCGCGTCCACGTCGATCTTCTTGGAGAGGTCGCCGTTGGCCACGGCGGTGGTCACCTGGGCGATGTTGCGGACCTGCGAAGTGAGGTTGTCCGCCATGTAGTTGACGTTGTCCGTCAGGTCCCGCCAGACGCCGGAGACGCCCAGCACCTGGGCGCGGCCGCCGAGTCGGCCGTCGGTGCCGACCTCGCGGGCCACGCGGGTCACCTCGTCGGCGAAGGCGCGCAGTTGCTCCACCATCGTGTTGACGGTGTCCTTCAGTTCGAGGATCTCGCCGCGCGCGTCGACGGTGATCTTCTTGGAGAGGTCGCCGTTGGCCACGGCCGTGGTCACCTGGGCGATGTTCCGCACCTGTGACGTCAGGTTCAGGGCCATGAAGTTGACGTTGTCGGTGAGGTCCTTCCAGACGCCCGAGACGCCCCGCACCTGCGCCTGGCCGCCGAGGTTTCCCTCGGTGCCGACTTCGCGGGCGACGCGGGTGACCTCGTCGGCGAAGGCGGAGAGCTGGTCGACCATGGTGTTGATGGTCGACTTCAGCTCCAGGATCTCGCCCTTCGCCTCCACGGTGATCTTCTTGCCGAGGTCGCCCTGGGCGACGGCGGTCGACACCAGGGCGATGTTGCGGACCTGCGAAGTGAGGTTGTCGGCCATGAAGTTGACGTTGTCGGTGAGGTCCTTCCAGACGCCCGACACACCCCGCACCTGGGCCCGGCCGCCGAGGTTTCCCTCGGTGCCGACTTCGCGGGCGACGCGGGTGACCTCGTCGGCGAAGGCGGAGAGCTGGTCGACCATGGTGTTGATCGTCGACTTCAGCTCCAGGATCTCGCCCTGGGCGTCCACGGTGATCTTCTGGGACAGGTCGCCGTTGGCCACCGCGGTGGTGACCTGGGCGATGTTCCGGACCTGGGACGTCAGGTTCGAGGCCATGAAGTTGACGTTGTCCGTGAGGTCCTTCCAGACCCCGGAGACGCCCCGCACCTGGGCCCGGCCGCCCAACTGCCCCTCGGTGCCCACCTCGCGGGCGACACGGGTGACCTCGTCGGCGAAAGCGGAGAGCTGGTCGACCATCGTGTTCACGGTCAGCTTCAGTTCGAGCAGCTCGCCGGTCGCCTCGACGGTGACCGTGCGGGTCAGGTCGCCGCGGGCCACCGCCGTGGTCACCAGGGCGATGTCCCGGACCTGGGCGGTCAGCCGGGACGCCATGGTGTTGACCGCCTCGGTCACGTCCCGCCAACTGCCCGACAGGCCGGTCACCTTGGCCCTGCCGCCCAGCCGGCCCTCGGTGCCCACCTCTCGGGCCACCCGGGTCACCTCGCCGGTGAACAGGGAGAGCTGGTCGACCATCTTGTTCACGGCCCGGCCGAGCCGCCGCAGATCACCGCGCAGTTGGCGGTTGCCGTCGTGCAGGTCCACGCGCTGGGTCAGATCGCCACCGGCGACCGCGTCCAGGACCCGGGTCGCGTTGGCGGCCGGGGCCACCAGGGCGTCGAGCAGCTGGTTCACGTCGTTGACCCGGGAGGTCCAGGTGCCCTGCCCGGGGCTGGGGGAGAGCCGCTCGTCGAGCCGGCCGTGCCGCACCAGCTCGCGCTTCACCCGGTTGACCTCACCGGTGAAGTGGATGTTGCGGTCGACGAGTTGATTGAAGACGGCCGTCAGTTCGGCCACGATCCCGTCGCCGGACTCCGGCATCCGGCGGAAGTCGCCGTCCCGGGCAGCGGTCATTGCGGCGAGCAGAGGGCGCAGGTCCGATGCTCGAATCCAGGCTTCTTTCTGTCCTTCTTCGAACACAGGCGTACCACTGTTCTCACTCATGGCGGCCCACTTCGGTAACTCGGCGCTTATGGGCTGGGCCAGTCTGTCACTCTGTCCGCATTCAGAGGCGCAATCGTCCGAACTGCCCGGGGAGACGGACATGGGGGCCATTCCTGCGCAACGGGAATCCGTTGCCCATGGGGCCGACACGCACGCGCTCGCTCCGGTGCGGGTCCGTGCCACCTTCCCCGGCACCCCGCTCACTCCGGGCGCGGCCCGGGCGCTGTTACGGGCCACGCTGAGCGAATGGGCCGAACTGGCCCTGCCCGGAACCGAGTTCCTGACTCCCCGGCAGTCGGACGACGCGGTGGTGGTCGTCAGCGAGCTGGTCACCAACGCCGTCGTGCACGCCGGTACCGAAGTCGAACTGGACGGCCGGCTGGAGGCGCACACCGGTGCCCTCGTCATCGAGGTCCTCGACCACCACCCCTCGCGTGCCCCACGTGACGGCGACACCGAGACGCCCTACGGCATACCGGAGTACGGGCGGGGGCTCCGCCTGGTCGCCGCGCTCGCGGAGTCCTGGGGCATCACGTATCGCACGGGCGCCAAGACGGTGTGGGCGCGACTGCCGGCCGGGGGCAAGGAGGCGCTGGAGGGGATCCAGGCGTATGCGGGGGAGTACGGGGAGGGGAACGGGGGCGGGGACGGGGACGGAGACGTGGACGGGTATGAGCGGGGGCTGCCGGGCTCGGATTCGCCCCCTGGCCTGCCCGGGCTTCTGGCGCCCGCCCCACAGCCGCGCGCCCGCGTGGAACAGGACCGCGACTGGCTCAACCGCGGAGCGCTCTCCTTCCTGGCCGAGGCGTCCGATCTGCTCGCCGGGCAGCTGGACGAGAACCTCGTCGCCGCGCTCGCCGGTCAGCTGATCGTGCCGCGGCTGGCCGACTGGTGTGCGGTGTGGTTGGAGGACGAGGTGGCGGGCCGGTGGGGCTCTCCCCGCCCGGGTGAGGCCGAGGGGGGTGGCGGGGGCCGGGGCGACAGCGGTGCTTCCGGGCCCCGTCTGGCCCGGGTCTGGCACGCCAGCGAGACGCGTATCGAGGAGCTGCGGCGGGCGCTGGAGAAGGAGCCACCGCAGTTGCACGGCGGCCCGGACGGCACGGGGCCCGTCCCGTTCCCCTGGCCGACAGAGGCCCTGGGCGCGGCCGGATCCGGGTCCGGGCATGAGCACGGCTCCGACACCGGTTCCGGGCCCGGTTCCGAGGCCAATTCTGGGTCCGGTTCCGAGGCCGGCGCGGCCTCCGGCTTGGAGTACGGCTCCGCCTCCGGCGCCGAGCGCGGTTCCGGCTCCGGGTCCGCCTCCACTCCGGCCACCGGCCCCGGCTCCGGTCACGGCCCTGGCTCCGGTCACGGCCCCGGCCACAGCTCCGATGGTGACTTCGCACCCGCCCCTGGCCGCCGACCCGCCCCTGGCCACCAACCCGCCCCCGGCCACCAACCCGCCCCCGGCCACCAACCCCTCCCCGCCACCCCACCCGGCTCCGCCCTCGCCTACCGTCTGACCGCCGGGGGTCGTCCCCTCGGGACGCTCGTCATCGGGCGGGCCGGAGTGGGGTCCCTTCCCGACGAGATCACCGGGCTCGTCGAGGACCTCAGTCGTCGGGTCGCGCTCGCCATCGGGGCCGCCCGGCAGTACGCGCGCCAGGCCACCATCAGCGCTGTGCTGCAGCGCGGGCTGCTGCCGGGCGCCGTCGCCGAGATACCCGGCGTGCGGAGCGCCCTCGTGTACGAGCCGTGCGACAAGGGCGGGCCCAGCGGCGACTTCTACGACCTCTTCCCGGCCGGCGACGGCCGCTGGTGCTTCGCCGTCGGTGACGTGCAGGGCAAGGGCCCCGAGGCCGCCGTGGTGATCGGCCTGGCCCGCCCCTGGCTCCGGCTGCTGGCCCGCGAGGGCTACCGCGTCGCCGACGTCCTGGACCGCCTCAACCAGCTGCTCCTCGACGACGCGACGGAGGCCGCGGACGCGGCGGCGCGGGCACTGGCCTCCGCCGGCGGACGCCCCCCGCACCCCGGCGACGGCCCGCAGACCCGCTTCCTGTCCCTCCTCTACGGCGAGCTGGTGCCCTTCGAGGGCGGAGTGCGCTGCACCCTCGCCTCCGCGGGACACCCGCTCCCGCTGCTGCTCGGGGCACGGGGCGAGGTCCGTACGGTCGCCCGCCCGCAGACCCTGCTCGGGGTCGTCGAGGACGAGACGTACACCAGCGAGACCTTCGAGCTGCGGCCCGGCGACAGCCTGCTGTGCGTCACCGACGGGGTGACCGAGCGGCGCAGCGGCAGCCGGCAGTTCGACGACGAGGACGGGCTCGCCGAGGCGCTCGCGGGGTGCGCCGGGCTGGACGCCGAGCTGATCGCAGAGCGGATCAAACGGCTGGTCCACGAGTTCGGGGCCCGGCCGCCCGAGGACGACCTGGCGCTGCTGGTCCTCCAGGCGGAGTAGCTCCGCGCCCGGGTGCTGGACAATGGAGGACATGCCCTCCGCACTCCCCGACGGCGAACCCGTCCCCGACGACGGCTCGCTCCCCGCGTCCGCGCTCCCCGGTTCCGCCGACCGTCCCCTCGGCTTCTACCTGCACGTCCCGTACTGCGCGACCCGCTGCGGCTACTGCGACTTCAACACCTACACGGCGACCGAGCTGCGCGGCACGGGCGGGGTGCTGGCCTCCCGGGACAACTACGCGGAGACCCTGATCGACGAGATCCGGCTGGCCCGGAAGGTGCTCGGCGACGACCCGCGGCCGGTGCGCACGGTGTTCGTCGGGGGCGGTACGCCGACGCTGCTGGCCGCCGGGGACCTCGTACGGATGCTCGCGGCGATCCGTGACGAGTTCGGTCTCGCCGAGGACGCCGAGGTCACCACCGAGGCGAACCCGGAGTCCGTCGACCCGGCGTACCTGGCCGCGCTGCGCGAGGGCGGCTTCAACCGGATCTCCTTCGGGATGCAGAGCGCCCGGCAGCACGTACTGAAGGTGCTGGACCGCACGCACACCCCGGGTCGGCCCGAGGCGTGCGTGGCGGAGGCCCGGGCGGCGGGGTTCGACCACGTCAACCTCGACCTGATCTACGGCACCCCGGGCGAGTCCGACGACGACTGGCGGGCGTCCCTGGAGGCGGCGCTCGGAGCCGGGCCCGACCACGTGTCGGCGTACGCGCTGATCGTCGAGGAAGGCACCCAGCTGGCCCGGCGCATCCGTCGGGGCGAGGTGCCGATGACCGACGACGACGTGCACGCGGACCGGTATCTGATCGCTGACTCGGTGCTGGCGGAGGCGGGGTTCGACTGGTACGAGGTCTCCAACTGGGCCACCTCGGAGGCGGCCCGCTGTCTGCACAACGAGCTGTACTGGCGGGGCGCCGACTGGTGGGGCGCGGGCCCCGGAGCGCACTCGCACGTGGGCGGGGTGCGGTGGTGGAACGTGAAGCACCCGGGGGCGTACGCGGCGGCGCTGGCTGCGGGGAAGTCGCCGGGGGCGGGGCGTGAGCTGCTCTCGGACGAGGACCGGCGGGTGGAGCGGATCCTGCTGGAGCTGCGGTTGCGGGAGGGGGTGCCGCTCGCTCTCCTGCGCGAGGAGGGGTTCGCCGCGTCGAAGCGGTCACTCGAAGAGGGGCTGCTTGAGCGAGTGCCTTTTGAGCAGGGGCGGGCTGTGTTGACGCTGCGGGGGCGGTTGCTGGCGGATGCGGTGGTGCGGGACCTGGTGGACTGAGCGCCTAAGGGGGTGGGGGCTGCGTCGTCGGGCGGCTGCGGGTTTGTTCGTGGCTTGTCGCGCAGTTCCCCGCGCCCCTGAGTAGGTTGCGGCTGCCATCAGTGACACGCCGACCTGGCTGCAACCACCCAAGGGACGCGGGGAACTGCGCGACCAGCCCCCCACCGGCCCGCAGACGCACGACCACCCGCTTGCTCACGGCGCCGTGACGAAATCGATCAGCTCTTCCACTCTGCCCAACAACTCCGGCTCCAGGTCCCTGTAAGAGCCCACCCGCTTCAGGATCGCCTGCCACACCGCGCCCGTGTTGTCCGACGGCCAGCCCAGTGCCTTGCACACGCCCGTTTTCCAGTCCTGGCCGTGGGGGACGCGGGGCCACGCCTCGATGCCCAGGGACGACGGCTTCACCGCCTCCCAGATGTCGATGTACGGGTGGCCCACGACCAGGGCGTGTTCGCTGGTGACCGATGCGGCGATACGGGACTCCTTGCTGCCCGGCACCAGGTGGTCCACCAGGACGCCCAGCCGTGCGTCCGGGCCGGGTGCGAACTCGGACACGATCGCGGGGAGGTCGTCCACGCCCTCCAGGTACTCCACGACCACGCCCTCGATGCGCAGGTCGTCGCCCCAGACCTTCTCGACCAGTTCCGCGTCATGGCGGCCCTCGACGTAGATACGGCCGGCGCGGGCCACGCGTGCGCGTGCGCCGGGCACGGCCACCGAGCCGGACGCGGTGCGGGACGGTCGTACGGGAGCCGCCGCCGAGGGTCTCACCAGGGTCACCACCCGGCCCTCCAGCAGGAAGCCGCGGGGCTCCAGCGGGAACACCCGGTGCTTGCCGAAGCGGTCCTCCAGGGTCACCGTGCCGGCCTCGCAGCGGATCACCGCGCCGCAGAAGCCGGTGCCGGGCTCCTCGACCACCAGGCCGGGCTCGGCCGGGATCTCCGGTACCGGCTTCGGCTTCTTCCACGGAGGGGTCAGGTCGGCGGAGTACTGGCGCATTCGGATGACGATAGGAGAAGCTCGCCCCGGGCTAACGCGACACGCCGAAGCTTCCCGCCAGGGCGTCCCGCTGGCGTCGTACGAACTCCGCGTCCACCACCGCTCCGTGACCGGGCACGTACAGTGCGTCCTCGCCGCCCAGGTCGAGGAGGCGGTCCAGGGCCGCGGGCCACTGCCGGGGTACGGCGTCCGGGCCCGCCTGGGGTTCGCCGGACTCCTCGACCAGGTCGCCGCAGAAGACCACCTCCGGGGAGCCGGGGACGAGGACGGCGAGGTCGTGGGCCGTGTGCCCGGGGCCGACGTTCGCCAGCAGGACCTGGCGGCCGTCGCCCAGGTCGAGTGTCCACTCGCCGGAGACGTGATGCCGGGGGGAGGCCAGGGCGTCCACCGCCTCGTCGGCCGCCGCCGGCTCCAGGCCGTTGCGGACCGCGTCCGCCCGCAGTTCCGCGCGGCCGAGGCGTCCCGTCAGCACCGTCTCCACGCCCACCGCGCCGAACACCTCCGCCCCCGCGAACGCCGCAGCCCCGAAGACATGGTCGAAGTGGGGGTGGGTCAGCGCGAGATGGGTCACACGGTGGCCGGCCAGTTCCTCCGCCTCGGCACGCAGCCGTGCGCCCTCGGCGCGGTCGGCGCCCGCGTCGATCAGGAGGGCCGTGCCCGCGCCGATCACCAGGCCCGCCGTACAGTCCCAGCGGGGCAGCCGGCACCGCCCGACCCCGGTCGCGACCCGCTCCCACCCGAGCTCTTCCCAAGTCACCGTCATACCGCGACGCTAACGGCAGGAACCCGCCCCACGGGACCGACCTTGCCCTGGGAGCACCCCACCGCCGTACACTGGGCCGGGGAGCGCTGGCACTCGGACGGACAGAGTGCCAGGCGAGGTACCGAGGGAACGCATTCTGGAGGTGTGCGCGATGCTGAGTGAACGCAGGCTCCAGGTGTTGCGCGCCATCGTCCAGGACTACGTCGGCACCGAGGAGCCGGTCGGGTCGAAGGCCCTGACCGAGCGGCACAACCTCGGAGTCTCCCCGGCGACCGTCCGCAACGACATGGCGGCCCTGGAGGACGAGGGGTTCATCGCCCAGCCGCACACCAGTGCCGGGCGCATCCCCACCGACAAGGGCTACCGGCTGTTCGTCGACAAGCTGGCGGGCGTCAAGCCGATGACCGCCCCGGAGCGGCGCGCCATCCAGAACTTCCTCGACGGCGCCGTGGACCTCGACGACGTCGTGGCCCGGACCGTGCGGCTGCTCGCGCAGCTCACCCGGCAGGTCGCCGTCGTGCAGTACCCCTCCCTCACCCGGTCCACCGTCCGGCACGTCGAACTGCTCTCGCTCGCGCCCGCCCGTCTGATGCTCGTGCTGATCACGGACACCGGCCGGGTCGAGCAGCGGCTGGTCGACTGCCCGGCGCCGTTCGGAGAGGCCTCGCTGGCCGATCTGCGGGCCCGGCTCAACAGCCGGGTCGCGGGGCGGCGGTTCGCCGATGTGCCCCGACTGGTCGAGGACCTGCCCGAGGGCTTCGACGTCGAGGATCGGGGTACGGTCGCGACAGTGCTCTCCACTCTCCTGGAGACACTCGTCGAGGAGAACGAGGAGCGGCTGATGATCGGCGGCACAGCCAATCTCACCCGCTTCGGACATGACTTTCCCCTCACCATCCGGCCCGTCCTGGAGGCACTGGAGGAACAGGTCGTCCTCCTCAAACTCCTTGGAGAGGCCGGGGATTCGGGCATGACCGTGCGTATCGGTCACGAGAACGCCTACGAGGGACTCAACTCCACTTCCGTGGTGTCGGTCGGCTACGGTTCGGGCGGCGAGGCAGTCGCCAAGCTCGGCGTGGTCGGACCGACCCGCATGGATTACCCGGGAACGATGGGAGCGGTACGCGCAGTGGCACGGTACGTCGGACAGATCCTGGCGGAGTCGTAAGTGGCCACGGACTACTACGCCGTTCTCGGCGTGCGCCGCGACGCGTCGCAGGATGAGATCAAGAAGGCGTTCCGCCGGCTCGCACGCGAGCTGCACCCGGACGTCAACCCGGATCCGAAGACCCAGGAGCGGTTCAAGGAGATCAACGCCGCTTACGAGGTGCTGTCGGACCCGCAGAAGAAGCAGGTCTACGACCTCGGCGGCGACCCGCTCTCGCAGGCCGGCGGCGGAGGCGCGGGCGGCTTCGGGGCCGGTGGGTTCGGGAACTTCTCGGACATCATGGACGCGTTCTTCGGTACGGCCTCGCAGCGGGGTCCGCGTTCGCGCACCCGGCGCGGCCAGGACGCGATGATCCGGCTGGAGATCGAGCTCGACGAGGCGGCCTTCGGCACCACGAAGGACATCCAGGTCGACACGGCGATCGTCTGCACCACGTGCAGTGGTGAGGGCGCCGCGCCGGGTACCTCCGCGCAGACCTGTGACATGTGCCGCGGTCGCGGTGAGGTGTCGCAGGTGACGCGGTCCTTCCTGGGCCAGGTCATGACGTCCCGTCCCTGCCCGCAGTGCCAGGGCTTCGGCACCGTCGTCCCGACCCCGTGCCCGGAGTGCGCCGGCGACGGCCGGGTCCGCTCGCGCCGCACCCTCACCGTGAAGATCCCGGCGGGTGTGGACAACGGCACGCGGATCCAGCTCGCGGGCGAGGGCGAGGTCGGTCCCGGTGGCGGTCCCGCCGGTGACCTCTACGTCGAGATCCACGAGCTGCCGCACTCGCAGTTCCAGCGGCGCGGTGACGACCTGCACTGCACGGTCACGCTCCCGATGACGGCGGCGTCGCTCGGCACGAAGGTGCCGCTGGAGACGCTGGACGGCATGGAGGAGGTCGACATCCGGCCCGGCACCCAGTCCGGCCAGTCGATCCCGCTGCACAGCCGGGGCGTCACGCACCTGCGCGGCGGCGGCCGGGGCGACCTCATCGTCCACGTCGAGGTCCAGACCCCGACGAAGCTGGACCCGGAACAGGAACGACTGCTCCGCGAGCTGGCCAAGCTGCGCGGCGAGGAACGGCCTACGGGGCAGTTCCAGCCGGGGCAGCAGGGGCTGTTCTCGCGGTTGAAGGACGCGTTCAACGGGCGTACTTGAGCTGTGGGAGGACGACTGCCGGGGGTCCGGGGGTCGTCCCCCGGGCAGACACGGTCAGCCGGGGCAGCAGGGGCTGTTCTCGCGGCTGAAGGACGCGTTCAACGGGCGTACCTGAGCCTGCTGAAGGGCCTGTGCTCGGCCGTATCTGAGCCTGGTTCCTGGTCCGTGCCGTTGGCCCATGCCAACGGGGCGGCCGGATTCGGACTTGTTCGGAGGACGTGACAACATGCCGTCATGTCCTCCGCACTGACCGATCTCTTCCCTCATCCGATCGTGCAGGCCCCCATGGCGGGCGGCGTCTCCGTGCCGCAGCTCGCCGCCGCCGTGTCCGAGGCGGGCGGGCTCGGATTCCTGGCCGCCGGGTACAAGACGGCCGACGGGATGTACCAGGAGATCAAGCAGCTGCGCGGCCTCACGGGGCGGCCCTTCGGCGTCAACCTCTTCATGCCGCAGCCGGAGTACGCGGACCCGGCCGCCGTAGAGGTCTACGCCCACCAGCTGGCCGGCGAGGCCGGCTGGTACGACACCGAGCTAGGCGACCCCGACAGCGGACGGGACGACGGCTACGACGCCAAGCTCGCCGTCCTCCTCGACAACCCGGTCCCCGTGGCCTCCTTCCACTTCGGCATCCCGAGCGCCGAGACCCTGGAGTCCCTGCGCCGGGCCGGCATCTTCACCCTCGTCACCGCGACCACCCCCGAAGAGGCCCTCGCCGTCCAGTACGCGGGCGCCGACGCCGTGATAGCCCAGGGCGTGGAGGCCGGCGGCCACCAGGGCACCCACCGGGACATCCCCGAGCAGGACGGCTCCGGACTCGGCCTGCTCTCCCTCGTCGCGCAGATCCGCGAGACCGTGACCCTCCCGATCGTCGCCGCCGGCGGCATCATGCGGGGCAGCCAGATCGCCGCCGTCCTCGCCGCGGGCGCGTGCGCGGCCCAGCTCGGCACGGCGTTCCTCGCCACCCACGAGTCCGGCGCCCCCGACGTGCACAAGCAGGCGCTGACCAACCCGCTCTTCGTCCGCACCGAGCTGACCCGCGCCTTCTCCGGCCGCCCCGCCCGGGGCCTGGTCAACCGGTTCCTGCGCGAGCACGGCCCCTACGCGCCCGCCGCCTACCCCGAGGTCCACCACCTCACCGCGCCGCTGCGGAAGGCCGCCGCCAAGGCGAAGGACGCCCAGGGCATGGCACTGTGGGCGGGACAGGGCCACCGCATGGCCCGCGACCTGCCCGCGGGACAGCTGGTGGAGCTCCTCGCGGCCGAACTCGCGGACGCTCGGACAGCGTTGTCGGCCAAGGGAGGACTGCGATGACCGCGCCCGTATTCGTCGTCGACCACTTCGACGCGGGAGGCGGCGGACACTACGTCCTCGACGGCCCCGAAGGCCGGCACGCCGTCTCGGTGAAGCGGCTCCAGCCCGGCGAGGACGTCATCCTCACCGACGGGACCGGTCGGTGGGCCGACTGCGTGGTGCTCGCCGCCGAGGGCAAGGACCGGCTGGTCGTCCAGCTGGACTCGGTGTCCGAGGAGCCGCAGCCCCAGCCCCGCATCACCGTCGTCCAGGCCCTCCCCAAGGGCGACCGCGGTGAACTCGCCGTGGAGACCATGACCGAGGTCGGCGTCGACGCCGTCGTGCCGTGGCAGGCGGCCCGTTGCATCACCCAGTGGCGGGGCGAGAGGGGCCTGAAGGCGCTCGCCAAGTGGCGGGCCACCGCCCGCGAGGCCGGCAAGCAGTCCCGCCGGGTCCGCTTCCCCGAGGTCGCGGACGCGGCGAGCACCAAGCAGGTTGCCGCACTTCTCGCCAAAGCGGACTTCGCCGCGGTGCTCCACTCCGACTTCGATCGCGGCAGCGAGCCGCTGGCCACCGCCGAACTGCCAGACGAGGGCGAGATCGTGCTGGTCGTCGGCCCCGAAGGCGGCGTCGCCAAGGACGAGTTGGCGCTCTTCGAGGAGGCCGGCGCGCGGCCCTATGTCCTCGGGCCGACCGTGCTGCGCACCTCGACCGCCGGGACCGCGGCGACCGCCCTGCTCCTCGGCCGCACCGGCCGCTGGTCCTGACCTCCTGGAGGACGGCTGTGGAACTCGCCCAAGTACGCCTGCTCGTCACCGACTTCGCCGCCTGCTACCGCTTCTACGCCGACGTCCTCGGCCTCAAGCCCCAGTCGGGCGCGACGGACGGACCGTACGAGAAGTTCAGCCCCGCCACCGGCTCGGCCGGCATCGCGCTCCAGGACCGCTCGATGATGGCCGAGGTCCTGGACGAACTCGGCGGCACGGCCACCGGTCACCGCTCCCTGGTGGTGCTCCGCGTGGACGACCTGGACACCTACTGCGCGCAGCTCACCGCCCGCGGCGCGACCCTCCTGAACGGCCCCGCCCCCATGACGGACCGCATGCGCGTGGCCCACCTCAAGGACCCGGAGGGCAACCTGGTGGAACTCCAGGAGTGGCTGCTGCTGCGCGGCTGAGCGCGGGCGCACGGTCCGGGGAGCGCCCGGCGCGCGCGTGGCCGTATGCGCTCTTCCGTCGGACGGTGCGCGGTGGCAGTCTGCTGTCCATGGGGGCGTTGAGGCAGATCTGGCGTCGGCCGCGCGGGGTGCGGACGGTGGGTGCGGTGGTGCTCGCCGTGCTGGCCGTGGGCGGGCTCTCCGCCTGCGATCCGGCCGGTGCGGTCAGTTCCGCGACCGTGTCCTACACCACCGACCAGCTGGTCACCAAGGAGCTGAACCGGCAGAAGGCCGACGTGAGTTGGCTGACCTGTACGGCCTCGTACGACAACGGCGACCGGACGCCGAGCGCCAGTGTGAACACCGTGGCCACCGTCGACTGCGAGGGGAAGACGAGGGACGGCAAGGACATCACCGTCAAGGGCAAGGTGACCCGGACCGTGAGCGGGGCGTGTGTGCGGGGGAACCTGACCGCCACCGTCGGCGGCAAGCAGTGGTTCCGCGTGGACGGACTCGGGAACTGCAACGCCACGCCCACCCCGCCGGTCAACAACCCGAACCAACCCGGCCCCACCGTCACCGTGACCGTCACCAAGACCATCTGGTGCCAGCGGGACCCGCAGTGCTGGCCCGACGGCAAGTGATCGAAACCTCTGTGCACGGCGACCGCGCGTGCATAGGGTGATCGGGTGACACAGCCTGCGACGTCTGCATATCTCCGGTTTCCGCATCTGCAGGGCGACTTGGTGGCCTTCACCGCCGAGGACGACGTGTGGCTCGCGCCGCTCGACGGCGGCCGCGCCTGGCGGGTCAGCGCCGACAACGTCCCGGTCACCCACCCCCGGATCTCGCCCGACGGCACCACCGTCGCCTGGACCTCGGCCCGCGACGGCGCCCCCGAGGTGCACATCGCCCCGGTCGACGGCGGACCCACCAGGAGACTGACGTACTGGGGCAGTTCCCGCACCCAGGTGCGCGGCTGGACCCCCGACGGCGAGGTCCTCGCCATCACCACTCACGGCCAGGCGAGCCTGCGCCGCAGCTGGGCGCACACCGTCCCGCTCGACGGCGGCCCCGGCACCACCCTGCCGTACGGGCCCGTCGGCCATGTCGCGCACGGCCCGGCGACCGTGCTCCTGTCCGCCCCCATGGGTCGCGAGGCCGCGTGGTGGAAGCGCTACCGGGGCGGTACCGCGGGCAAGCTGTGGATCGACCGCGAGGGCGACGGGGAGTTCGTACGGCTGCACGACGACCTCGACGGCAACATCGAGTACCCGGTGTGGGCGGCGGACCGGATCGCCTTCCTCTCCGACCACGAGGGCACCGGCGCGCTCTACTCCTCGCTTGCCGACGGCTCCGACCTGCGCCGTCACACTCCCCTCGACGGCTACTACGCCCGGCACGCCTCCGGAGACGGCACCCGGGTCGTCTACTCCTCCGCCGGCGAGCTGTGGATCCTCGACGATCTCGACGGCGCCGAACCCCGCCGCCTGGACGTCCGGCTCGGCGGCCAGCGCGTCGACCGGCAGCCGTTCCCGGTGAACGCCGCCCACTGGTTCGGCTCGGCCGCCCCCGACCACACCGCGCGCGGCAGCGCGGTCGCCGTGCGCGGAGCCGTCCACTGGGTCACCCACCGCGCCGGACCGGCCCGCGCCCTCGCCGTCGAACCCGGCGTGCGGGCCCGGCTGCCCCGCACCTTCCGCACCGAGGGCGAGGAGTGGGTGGTGTGGGTGACGGACGCCGAGGGCGACGACGCCCTGGAGTTCGCACCCGCCACCGGCCTCGCCCCCGGCGCCACCCCGCGCCGCCTCGCCGCCGGACAGCTCGGCCGGGTCCTGGGCCTCGCCATGGCCCCCGACGGCAGCCGGGCCGCGGTCGCCGCGCACGACGGCCGGGTCCTGCTCGTCGAGCGGGAGACCGGCGAGGTCCGTGAGGTCGACCGCTGCGAGGACGGCGACGTCCGCGGCCTGACCTTCTCGCCCGACTCGGCCTGGCTCGCCTGGACGCACCCCGGCCCCGGCCCGCTCTCCCAGCTCCGCCTCGCCAACACCACCGACCTCTCGGTCACCGAGGCCACCCCCCTGCGATTCCAGGACTACGCCCCCGCCTTCACCCTGGACGGCAAGCACCTGGCGTTCCTGTCCAACCGCTCCTTCGACCCGGTCTACGACGAGCACGTCTTCGACCTGGCCTTCGTGGTCGGCGACCGCCCGCACCTGATCACCCTCGCCGCGACCACCCCCTCGCCCTTCGGGCCCCAGCGCCACGGCCGCCCCTTCGAGACCCCCGACAAGGACGAGACCCCCGACAGCGAGGGCACCCCGACCACCCGCATCGACCTGGAGGGCCTCGCCGACCGGATCGTGCCCTTCCCGGTCGAGGCGGGCCGCTACTCCAACCTGCGCGCGGCCAAGGACGGCGTCCTGTGGCTGCGCCACCCCGTCCAGGGCGTCCTCGGCGCCTCCCGGGCCACCCCGGACGACCCCGACCCCAAGACCGACCTCCAGCGCTACGACCTCGCCCAGCAGCGCCTCGAACACCTCGCGGGCGACGCCGACCACTTCGCCGTCAGCGGTGACGGCAAGCGGGTGCTGCTGTGGACCGACGGCCGGCTGAAGGTCGTACCGAGCGACCGGCGGGCCTCCGGCGACGAGGACAGCGACACCAACATCACCGTCGACCTCGGCCGGATCCGCCAGACCGTCGACCCGTCGGCCGAGTGGCGGCAGATGTACGACGAGACCGGCCGCATCATGCGGGACCAGTTCTGGCGCCCGGACATGAGCGGCGTCGACTGGGACGGCGTCCTCGACCGGTACCGGCCCGTCCTGGACCGCCTGGCCACCCACGACGACCTCGTCGACCTCCTGTGGGAGGTGCACGGCGAACTCGGCACCTCGCACGCCTACGTCACCCCGCGCGGCGGCCACGGCCACGGGCCCCGGCAGGGACTCCTCGGCGCCGACATCTCCCGCCACGAGGACGGTCCGGGGGGATCGCCGCTGTGGCGCATCGACCGCATCCTGCCGAGCGAGACCTCCGACCCGCACGCCCGTTCCCCGCTCGCCGCACCCGGGGTCGCGGTCCGCGCCGGGGACGCGATCGTCGCCGTCGGCGGCCACCCGGTCGACCCGGTCACCGGCCCCGGACCGCTGCTCGTCGGCACGGCGGACAAGCCCATCGAGCTGACCGTCTCCCCGTCCGGCGGCGGCGAGCTGCGCCACGCCGTCGTCGTGCCGATCTCCGACGAGGAGACCCTGCGCTACCACGCCTGGGTCGCCGACCGCCGCGCCTACGTCCACGAGAAGTCGGGGGGACGGCTGGGATACCTCCACGTCCCCGACATGCAGGCCCCCGGCTGGGCCCAGATCCACCGCGACCTGCGGGTGGAGGTGGCCCGCGAGGGCCTCGTGGTGGACGTGCGCGAGAACCGCGGCGGCCACACCTCCCAGCTGGTCGTGGAGAAGCTGGCCCGCAGGATCGTCGGCTGGGCGGTGCCCCGCGGGATGCGGCCGTACAGCTACCCCTGGGACGCGCCCAGGGGGCCAGTCGTGGCGGTGGCCAACGAGTTCTCCGGCTCCGACGGCGACATCGTCAACGCGGCGATCAAGGCGCTGGGCATCGGCCCGGTCGTCGGCACCCGCACCTGGGGCGGTGTCATCGGCATCGACAGCCGCTACCGCCTGGTCGACGGCACGCTGATCACCCAGCCGAAGTACGCGTTCTGGCTGGAGGGCTACGAGTGGGGCGTGGAGAACCACGGCGTCGACCCGGACGTGGAGGTCGTACAGCGGCCGCAGGACCACGCGGCGGGGAGGGACGTACAACTGGACGAGGCGGTGCGGCTGGCTCTGGAGGCGCTGGAGGAACGGCCGGCGAAGACTCCGCCGACCACGCCTCGTTAAGATGCCTCAGGACCTCTACGGAAGGAACCGCATGGCAGGGGAACCCCAGGACGACTGCCTGTTCTGCAAGATCGTCGCAGGTCAGATCCCGGCGACCATCGTCCGCGAGACGGACACCACCGTCGCCTTCCGGGACATCAACCCGCAGGCCCCCACCCACGTCCTGGTGATCCCCAAGGCCCACTACGAGAACGCCGCGGCCCTCGCCTCCGCCGCCCCGGAACTCGCCGCGGACGTCCTGCGCGAGACCCAGGCCGTCGCCGACGACGAGAAGCTGGAGAGCTACCGCACCGTCTTCAACACCGGCAGCGGTGCGGGCCAGACCGTCTGGCACGCCCACGCCCATGTGGTCGGCGGCCGCGGCCTCCAGTGGCCCCCCGGATAACTCCCCATGTCCGTACGTGAACTGGTCGTCCTCGGCACCGCCAGCCAGGTCCCCACCCGGCACCGCAACCACAACGGCTACCTGCTGCGCTGGGACGGCGAGGGCCTCCTCTTCGACCCCGGCGAGGGCACCCAGCGCCAGATGCTGCGCGCCGGGGTCGCCGCCCACGACCTCAACCGCATCTGCGTCACCCACTTCCACGGCGACCACTCACTCGGCCTCGCCGGAGTGATCCAGCGCATCAACCTCGACCGGGTCCCGCACGAGGTCACCGCCCACTACCCGAAGTCCGGGCAGCGCTTCTTCGACCGCCTGCGGTACGCGACGGCGTACCGCGAGACGGTCGCGCTCACCGAGGCACCGGTCGCCGAGGACGGGGTGATCGCACGGACCGCCGGCTACACCCTCGAGGCCCGCAAGCTCTCCCACCCCGTCGAGTCCTACGGCTACCTCCTGACCGAGCCCGACGGCCGCCGCATGCTCCCCGACCGGCTCGCCGCGCACGGCATCAAGGGACCCGACGTCGGCCGGATCCAGCGCGAGGGCTCACTGAACGGCGTCTCGCTCGACGACATCAGCGAGGTCCGCCGCGGCCAGCGGTTCGCGTTCGTCATGGACACCCGCCTCTGCGACGGCGTGCACGCGCTCGCCGACGGCGCCGACATGCTCGTCATCGAGTCGACGTTCCTCGACGAGGACGAGCAACTCGCCGTGGAGCACGGTCACCTGACGGCTGGTCAGGCGGCGCGGGTCGCCCGGGACGCCGGTGTGCGGCATCTCGTGCTGACCCACTTCAGCCAGCGCTACTCCGACCCGGACGAGTTCGAGCGGCAGGCGCGGGCCGCCGGGTACGAGGGCGAGCTGACCGTGGCCCACGACCTGCTGCGGGTGCCGGTTCCGAAACGGCGGTAGAGCAGCCGTACGATGCTTTGATGTCCCTCCCCAAAGCTGAACTGCACCTGCACATCGAAGGCACCCTGGAGCCGGAGCTGGCTTTCGAGCTGGCCGCGCGCAACGGCGTCGAGCTGCCCTACGCCGCCACGGACGAGCTGCGCAAGGCGTACGCCTTCGAGGACCTCCAGTCCTTCCTGAACCTGTACTACGAACTCATGGCCGTCCTGCGCACCGAGCGGGACTTCGAGGACCTGGCGAACGCGTACCTCGCCCGGGCCGCCGCGCAGGGGGTGCGGCACGCGGAGATCTTCTTCGACCCGCAGGCGCACATCGCGCGGGGCGTGGGGATGGGGACGGTCGTCGAGGGGCTGTGGCGGGCGCTGGGCAGCAGCGTGGAGAACCACGGGATCTCCACCCAGTTGATCATGTGCTTCCTGCGGGACGAGTCCGCGGAGTCCGCACTGGAGACGCTGGAGGCCGCGAAGCCGTATCTCGACCGGATCGTCGGGGTCGGCCTCGACTCCGCCGAGGTGGGGCATCCGCCGGTGAAGTTCCGCGAGGTGTACGAGGCCGCGGCGGCGCTCGGGCTGCGGCGGGTGGCGCATGCGGGGGAGGAGGGGCCGCCGTCGTACATCGTCGAGGCGCTGGACGTGCTCGGGGTGGAGCGGATCGATCACGGGCTGCGGTGTGTGGAGTCGCCGGAGCTTGTCGCGCGGCTGGTGCGGGATCGTGTGCCGCTGACCTTGTGTCCCCTGTCCAACGTGCGGCTGCGGACGGTTGACGTGCTGGGTGATCATCCGTTGCCGGCGATGTTGGATGCGGGGCTTCTTTGCACGGTGAACTCTGACGACCCTGCGTACTTCGGGGGGTATGCGGGGGACAACTTCGAGGCGGTGCGGGTGGAGTTGGGGTTGGGGGAGGAGCGGTTGCGGGAGCTTGCCCGGAACTCCTTCCTTGCGGCGTTCCTTGAGCATGATGAGGAGCTGCGGGGTCGGTATCTTGCGGAAGTTGATGCGTACGAGTTCTGAGGTGCGTTGTCGGGTGCGGGTGCTTCGTGGCTTGTCGCGCCCACGCGGCGGAGCCGCATATCGACACAGCCCCGCGCCCCTGACCGTCTTAAGCAGCCGTTGCTTTGTCGTAGGCCTGGGTTTCCACCTGGATCTCCACCACCGGCAAGGTCCTGCGGCCGGCACCCAGCGCTACCGCCGTCATCGGGGCCGCGATCAGCAGCAGGCCCGCTGCCAGGACCGTGCCCATCACCGGGAAGCCTGCCTGGGATGCGAGGACACTGCCCGTCAGGGGGCCCGCTGCTGTGCCCAACGACGACGCCGAGCCGACCAGGACCGCCCAGCGGCCCCGGGGGTCCAGGGAGGCGGCCAGGCCTATGACGTACGACAGGACGATCGGGTAGAGGGTGTTCCACGCGATCTCGCCGGTCGCGAAGGTCGTGAGGTCCGTCGCCGAGGCGCTGAGGGTGATGCAGGCGGCGATGAGGACCGTGCCGCCGCCGATGGGGAGGGCGCGGCCGAGGCGCGGGCCGAGGGCGCCCGCGCCGACGACTCCCAGCAGGCCCGCGCCGAGGGCGATGGCGAAGACCGCGCCGACCGTCGTCTCGGAGAGGTGGGCCTGGGTGAGGCCGATGCGGCCGCTGACGCCCCAGAGGGCGTTCTGGGTGAGGGACCAGCAGGGGGCGGTGGCGGCCAGGAGGAGGCCGGCACGCAGGTGGGGGAGGGGAGCGGTCGCCGTGTCCCGGCTGGGGGCGGGGGTCGTGGCGAGCGGGAGACGGCCCGTCAGGGGCCAGACCGCCAGGGCGGTGAGGGCGATCGCCGCGAGCGGCTGGCCGTGGCCCTGGCCCAGGTGGGGGACGGTCAGGTAGACGACGCCCGCGAGGGCGGAGACGCCCAGCAGGCCGGCCGTGGTGGTGCGGTGCGGGTCGGGCTGGGCGGCGATGCCGGTGGCGGCCACCGCGGTCGCCGTACCGGATCCGAAGCCGCCGATCAGGGCACCCACGACGACCGCGGGGACGGCGTGGGCCAGGGCGGCGCCGCCGTAGCCGAGGACGGCGAGGGCCAGGCCGACGCGGGCGAGGGTGCGGGGGCCGAGGCGGTCCACGCGGGAGGCGAGCAGGAAGCCGGCCGAGGCCGAACTCAGCAACAGGGCACTGCCGACGGCGCCCGCCTCGGTGGCGGTCAGCGAAAGACCCGAGTCGAGTCTGCCGACGGTGGTGGGGAGGAGATAGGGGGCGAGGTACCCGGCCGTGAAAAGGGCGACGAGGGGCCAGGGCAGGGTGGAGCGACGGGCGAACACGGGCGTTCCCAGGGCATGCGAAAGAAGCGGCTCAAAAAAAAAGGGGGGTGGGCGCAGGCCGTCGACGGACAGGAACGCGCGAAGAATTTGTATCAAGCACGCGGTTGCGGAGACAGCCCGGAGGGCGTGATCTGGATCACGATCCGTTTGGGGTGGGTGATGCCGGGTAGGCGAGCCGCTTTTCGGTGTGGCTAGCGCCAGTTCGGGGCGCCTCCCGTGCCCGGTGCCGTCGCCTCGATCTTGCCCCTGATCTCCCGCATCACCGTCACGATCTGCCGCTCGTGCTCCGGCGTCAGCCGGGCGACCGGCACCGAGCAGCTGATGGCGTCCTGGGCGGGGGAGTCGTAGCGCAGACAGAACCCGAAGCCGACGATGCCGAGGACCCCCTCCTCGCGGTCGACGGAGTAGCCCCGGGCCCGGGTCTCGGCGAGGTCGGCCAGCAGGGAGTCGCGGGTCGTGCGGGTGTTCGGGGTCAGTGCCTCGTAGGGCCCCTCGGGGAGCCGTTCGTCGGGCCACTCGGCCAGCAGTGCCTTGCCGAGCGCGCCCACGTGCGCGGGCAGACGGCGGCCCACCCTGCTGATGGTCCGCAGGTATTCGTGGGACTCCCGGGTCGCCAGGTACGCCACGTCCCGGCCGTCGAGCCGGCCCATGTGGATCGTCTCGCCGAGCGCCTGGGACGCCTCGTCGAGATACGGGCGTACGGCCCGCACGCGCGGGTCGGAGTCGAGGTAGCTGGTGCCGGCGAGCAGGGCGTGGATGCCGATGCCGTAGAGGGAGCCGGTGAGGTCGGTGCGCACCCAGCCGCGCGAGATCAGGGTCTGGAGCAGCGCGTACATCGAACTGCGGGGCACGCCCAGCTCGTCCGCGAGCTCCTGGAGCCGGGCCGGGCGGTCCCCGCGCGCGGCCAGCAGTTCGAGCAGCTCGACCGTGCGGGCCGCCGACTTCACCTCGCGGACGCCACCTGTCTCCGACATGCGCCGATGGTAGTCGGGGCGTCCGACCCGAAGCCGACCCCATTGACGAGAACGGTTCGCCTATCTAATCTCCATCTCCATACGTGGATGACATCTACATGGGGAGATGAGCAGTGGGGACCCTCCACGCGGACACGGTCCGACGGCTGCGGGACGGCATGGCACGCGGTGTGCTGTCGTTCCCGCTCACGAGCTTCCACGACGACGGCACCCTCGACCCGGACGGCTTCCGTGCCCATGTCGCGGCCCAGATCGCCACCGGACCCGGCGCGGTCTTCCCCGCCTGCGGCACCGGCGAGTTCTTCTCGCTCGACGAGGACGAGTACCGGCAGGTCGTCACCGTCGCGGTCGAGGAGGCCGGCGGACGCGTGCCCGTCGTCGCCGGGGTCGGCTACGGCTGGGCGCAGGCCGCCCGGTTCGCCCGGATCGCCGAGGAGGCGGGCGCCGACGCGCTGCTGGTGCTCCCGCACTACCTGGTCGCCGCCCCGCAGGACGGGCTCGTCGCCCAGCTGGAGCAGCTCGCCGCCCGCACCCCGCTGCCGCTCATCGCCTACCAGCGCGGCCAGGTCTCCTTCGGCGTGGCCGCCTTCCGCCGGATCACCGCGATCCCCGGGGTCATCGGGCTCAAGGACGGGCACAGCGACCTCGACCGGCTCCAGCGGCTCACCCTCGCCGCCCCCGAGGACTTCCTGTTCTTCAACGGCGCCGCCACCGCCGAGATCCAGGCCCGCGCCTACGCCGCCGTCGGCGTCCCCGCCTACTCCTCGGCCGTCCACGCCTTCGCCCCCGAGATCGCCGACGCCTTCTTCACGGCCCTGTCCGACGGCGACGACGGGACCGTGGAGAAACTGCTGCGCGACTTCTACGTCCCGCTCGTCGAGCTCAGGGACCGGGTGCCCGGATACGCGGTGTCGCTGGTGAAGGCGGCGGCACGGCTGCGGGGCCGCCCGGTGGGACCCGTACGCGCCCCCCTCACCGATCCGACGGCCGCCGACCTCGCGGAACTCCGGCAGCTGCTGACCACCGGCCTCGACCTCGTAGGAGCCGCACTGTGAACCTCACGATCACCGACGTCCGGCTGACCCCGATCCTCGTCGCCGACCCGCCCCTGCTGAACACACAGGGCGTGCACCAGCCCTACACGCCCCGGCTGATCGTCGAGGTGGAGACCGCGGACGGGGTGACCGGCGTCGGGGAGACCTACGGCGACACCAAGTACCTCGAACTGGCACGGCCGTTCGCCGCGAAACTGGCCGGGCGCAAGGTCAGCGACCTCAACGGCCTGTTCACGCTCGCCGACCAGGTGGCCGTCGACTCCTCCCGCATCTCAGGACAGGTCGACGTCGGAGGACTGCGGGGCGTGCAGACCGCCGACAAACTGCGCCTGTCCGTGGTCTCCGCGTTCGAGGTGGCCTGCCTCGACGCCCTCGGCAAGGCGCTCGGGCTGCCCGTGCACGAGCTGCTCGGGGGCAAGGTGCGCGACGCCGTGGAGTACAGCGCCTATCTCTTCTACAAGTGGGCCTCCCACCCCGAGGGCGTGGCCGCCGAGAAGGACGACTGGGGAGCGGCCGTCGATCCCGCGGGAGTCGTCGCACAGGCCCGGCTGTTCACCGAGCGGTACGGATTCACCTCCTTCAAGCTCAAGGGCGGGGTGTTCCCGCCGGACGAGGAGATCGCGGCGATCCGGGCGCTCGCCGAGGCGTTCCCGGGACATCCGCTGCGGCTCGACCCCAACGGGGCGTGGAGCGTGGCGACCTCGCTGGAGGTGGCCCGGGAACTCGGGGACGTCCTGGAGTACCTGGAGGATCCCGCGCTCGGCACGCCGGCGATGGCCGAGGTCTCCGCGGGGACGACGGTGCCGCTGGCCACCAACATGTGCGTGACCACCTTCGCCGAGATCGAGGAGGCGTTCACCCGGGACGCCGTACAGGTGGTGCTCTCGGACCACCACTACTGGGGCGGGCTGCGGAACACCCAGCAACTCGCCGCGATCTGCCGGACGTTCGGGGTCGGGATCTCCATGCACTCCAACACCCACCTGGGCATCAGCCTCGCCGCGATGACCCATGTCGCGTCCACCGTGCCCGACCTCCACCACGCCTGCGACTCGCACTACCCGTGGCAGTCGGAGGACGTGCTGACCGAGCGGCTGGAGTTCGAGGGCGGGTCCGTGACCGTCTCCGACGCGCCCGGCCTCGGCGTCGAGCTCGACCGGGAGAAGCTGGCGTTCCTGCACCGGCGGTGGCTCGACGACGACGGCTCCATGCGGGAGCGGGACGACGCGGCGGCGATGCGGGTGGCCGAGCCGGGGTGGGTCACGCCGGCGGTTCCCCGCTGGTAGCGGTGCGGGCGCTGGTGGCGGTGCGGGCGCCGGTAGGGGTGCGGCGCTGGTAGGGGTGCGAGGCTGGTAGGGGTGCGGGGCCGAACCTCTGGAGGCTGACGTGGCACGCGGCTGGTTGTCGGTCCCGTGGTGCAGACTGGGCTGATCGGCACCACCGCAGGGAGCACACCGTGAGCGCGTCCACCGGGAAGGGACCGTCGTACAAGGCCCAGGTCGACCCCCTGGCCGCAGTGCGCACACCCGGAGATCCGCCCTGGGACGTCTATCTCACCGGCACCGTCTTCCTCGACATCGTCTTCACCGGACTCGGCTCCGCCCCGGTGCGCGGGACCGAGTCCTGGGCCCGCGGCATGGGATCCAGCCCCGGCGGAGTGGCGAACATGGCGACCGCGCTGGCCCGGCTCGGCCTGCGCACCTCGCTGGCGGCGGCCTTCGGCGACGACCACTACGGCGAGTACTGCTGGGACGCGCTGGAGCAGGGCGAGGGCATCGACCTCTCACCGTCCCGCACCGTCGCCGGCTGGCACTCACCGGTCACCGTCTCCATGGCCTACGAGGGCGAGCGCACCATGGTCTCCCACGGCCACGAACCGCCCCCGGAGGAACCCGCCCCGGACTGCCCGCCCCGCGCGCGGGCCGCGATCGCCTCGCTGGAGCCCGGCCGACGCGCCCCCTGGATCGCCCAGGCCGCCCGTGGGGGCACCCGGATCTTCGCCGACGTCGGCTGGGACGAGACCGGGGCGTGGGACCTCGCCGGCCTCCCCGACCTCGCGCACTGCGAGGCCTTCCTGCCCAACGCGGAGGAGGCCATGCGGTACACCGGTGCCACCGGCCCCCGGGAGGCCGCCCACGCCCTCACCGAGCATGTGCCGCTCGCCGTGGTGACCCTGGGCGCGGAGGGCGCGTACGCCGTGGACCGGCGCACCGGTGAGACCGCCGAGGTCCCGGCCATCGAGGTCGAGGCGATGGACCCGACCGGCGCCGGGGACGTCTTCGTGGCCGGCTTCGTCACCGGCACCCTCGCGGGGTGGCCGCTGGCGGACCGGCTGGCCTTCGCCGGCCTGACCGCCGCGCTCTCCGTCCAGGAGTTCGGCGGCTCGCTGTCCGCGCCGGGCTGGTCGGAGATCGGCGCCTGGTGGCGCCGGGTCCAGTCCGTCGCCACCCAGGACCCGGCCGCCCTGCGCCGGTACGCGTTCCTCGCCGGCCTGGTCCCGGAGGAGGAGACCCCGGCCTGGCCCTTGCGCAGGGCGGTGCCGACGATCGGGTTCGGCAGATCGGCGTGACGTGCTGGGGCGGCGCGGGTTCGGTGGCGGGGTGAGCCCCGGGGCGGCGTGGGTTCGGTGGCGGGGTGAGTCCCGGGGCGGCGCGGATTCATTGACGGCGTGCGCCCCCGTCTCGACGTGCGCCTCAGGTTCGCGTGAGCCCCTGGTCGGCTTGCGCCCCCGCTGGCCTGGGGCCCGGCCGGTGGTAGCCGCCCGGCCGGTATGAGCACCCGGTGGCTTGGGGTCAGAGCTCCGGGGCCCGCTCCAGCACTGAGATCACCTGCTCCCGGACCACCTCGCCGGCCTCGGCCGGGAGCGCCCCGACCGCCGTGCCGCCCAGGGCGTCGAGCACCCTGTCCGCTTCCCCTGAACAGGGCACGCTCTCGCTGAGGAAGTCGTAGCCGTCGCGGACGGCGACCCGTAGCACGCGACCGCCCTCCCCGGTCGCGTGCACGGCCGTCGCGACGACCAGCGGCGGCGGTCCGCCCGCCGCCTCGGCCACCTTGCGGTAACCGCTGACCAGCGGTTCGTCCCAGTGCAGGCTCAGCAGCAGCGGCTTCTTGGCGAGCACCTCGGCGAGGTCCGTCTCGAAGAGACCCTCCGCCGCCAGCACCCGCGCCCGGGCGTCCAGGACGAGTGCCGCGGGCAGCAGACAGCGCAGGGTGCTGCCGACGACGTTCCCGCCGACCGTCGCGGTCCGCCGCACCGCCCCCGTGCCGATGCCCGACGCGGCCCGGTGCAGCACCTCCGGCACCCGCTCGTCGATCCGGTGCAGCAGGACCGCCGCCCCGACCTCACCGGCCCCGAGGACGTTCGCCTCCGGGACCTCGCGCAGCGACACGGCCTGCTCCGGGAAGCCGTCACGTTGCCAGGCGGCCCACACCAGCGTCGCGCCGCCGACGGGTATCGCCCCGTCGCTCAGACACTCCTGTGCCTCGGGCAGGGTCGTGGGCAGACGCAGCAGCACGGGCTTCCCGCTTTCTCCATGGGCCTTCGCCACCGTCTTCGAACACGCGTGGCAGCGAGCGCATTCTCCCCAGGGCCCGGGGGGAGCATGCAGGGCTCACCGCGGCAACCAGGGCGCTCCGGCCCTCGAAAAGCCCTACGGCGTTGTCGGTGCACCGTCGTACCCTTGGAACCGCGAGGCCGCCTTCCACGGTGCGGCCCTGACAAGGAGGAACCGCAGGCCTTAAGCGCCGGCCCATGACTCAGACACCCACAGGTCACACCCCCGCGCAGGGGCAGGCGAGAGCACAGTTCACCGTCCCCGCCCAGCACCCCATGGTCTCGGTCCTGGGGTCCGGAGACTCCCTGCTGCGCGTGATCGAGAAGGCCTTCCCGGCGGCCGACATCCATGTCCGGGGCAATGAGATCAGCGCGACCGGCGCGGTGGCGGACGTCGCCCTCGTGCAGCGCCTGTTCGACGAGATGATGCTGGTGCTCCGCACCGGACAGCCGATGACGGAGGACGCAGTGGAACGCTCGATCGCCATGCTGCGGGCGAGCGAGAACGGGACGAGCGACGGCCAGGAGACCCCGGCCGAGGTGCTCACACAGAACATCCTGTCCTCGCGCGGCCGCACCATCCGCCCCAAGACCCTCAACCAGAAGCGGTACGTCGACGCGATCGACAAGCACACGATCGTCTTCGGCATCGGCCCCGCCGGTACCGGAAAGACCTACCTCGCGATGGCCAAGGCGGTCCAGGCCCTCCAGTCCAAGCAGGTCAACCGCATCATCCTGACCCGCCCGGCGGTGGAGGCGGGGGAGCGGCTCGGCTTCCTGCCCGGCACGCTGTACGAGAAGATCGACCCGTACCTGCGCCCGCTGTACGACGCCCTGCACGACATGCTGGACCCGGACTCGATCCCGAAGCTGATGGCTTCGGGGGTGATCGAGGTGGCGCCGCTGGCGTACATGCGTGGGCGCACCCTCAACGACGCCTTCATCATCCTGGACGAGGCCCAGAACACGAGCCCCGAGCAGATGAAGATGTTCCTCACCCGGCTCGGGTTCGACTCGAAGATCGTGATCACCGGTGACGTGACGCAGGTCGACCTGCCCAACGGGACCAAGTCGGGGCTGAGGCAGGTGCAGGACATCCTGGAGGGTGTGGAGGACGTGCACTTCTCCCGCCTGTCGTCCCAGGACGTCGTACGGCACAAGCTGGTCGGCCGTATCGTCGATGCGTACGAGAAGTACGACACCGAGAACGGTACGGAGAACGGCACCCACAAGGGCGGCCGGAACAAGCGGAAGTAGACAAGCCAGCACCATGTCGATCGACGTCAACAACGAGTCCGGAACCGAGGTCGACGAGCAGGCGATCCTCGACATCGCCCGCTACAGCCTCGCCCGGATGCGCATCCACCCGCTCTCCGAGCTCTCGGTGATCGTCGTGGACGAGGATGCCATGGAGCAGCTGCACATCCAGTGGATGGACTTGCCGGGGCCCACCGACGTCATGTCGTTCCCGATGGACGAGCTCCGGCCGCCCAGCAAGGACGACGACGAGCCCCCGCAGGGCCTCCTCGGCGACATCGTGCTGTGTCCCGAGGTCGCCAAGAAGCAGGGCGAGGAGGCCGAGACGCAGCACTCCATGGACGAGGAGCTCCAGCTCCTGACCGTCCACGGCGTGCTGCACCTGCTCGGCTACGACCACGAGGAGCCCGACGAGAAGGCCGAGATGTTCGGCCTCCAGGCGGCCATCGTGGACGGCTGGCGGCAGGAGAAGGGGCTCACCGGCCCGTCCCCCGCGCCGACCGTCTCATGAGCCTGCCCCTCGTCTCGGGCGCGATCGCCCTGGTCGTCGTCGCGTGGCTCGCCGCCTGCGCGGAGGCGGGCCTCGCGCGCGTCTCCAGCTTCCGCGCCGAGGAAGCCGTACGGAACGGGCGGCGGGGCAGTGCCAAGCTCGCGCAGATCGCCGCCGACCCGACCCGCTATCTCAACGTGGCGCTGCTGGTGCGCGTCGCCTGCGAGATGGCGGCGGCCGCCCTGGTCACCTACGCCTGCCTCCAGGAGTTCCCGGGCACCACCCGGGCGCTGCTGGTCGCGATCGGTGTCATGGTGCTCGTGTCGTACGTCGCCGTCGGCGTCTCCCCGCGCACCATCGGGCGTCAGCATCCCCTCAACACGGCGACCGCGGCGGCGTACATCCTGCTCCCGCTGGCCCGGATCATGGGCCCGATCCCGTCGTTGCTGATTCTCATCGGCAACGCGCTCACCCCCGGCAAGGGCTTCCGCCGGGGCCCGTTCGCCTCCGAGGCGGAGCTGCGGGCGCTGGTCGACCTCGCCGAGAAGGAGTCGCTGATCGAGGACGACGAGCGCCGGATGGTGCACTCGGTCTTCGAGCTGGGCGACACCCTGGTGCGGGAGGTCATGGTGCCGCGCACCGATCTCGTCGTCATCGAGCGGTACAAGACGATCCGTCAGGCGCTGACCCTGGCCCTCAGGTCCGGCTTCTCGCGCATACCCGTCACCGGGGAGAGCGAGGACGACGTGGTGGGGATCGTGTACCTGAAGGACCTGGTCCGCAAGACGCACATCAGCCGGGACGCCGAGTCCGAGCTGGTCTCCACGGCCATGCGGCCCGCCGCCTTCGTGCCCGACACCAAGAACGCCGGTGACCTGCTGCGCGAGATGCAGCAGGACCGCAACCACGTGGCCGTCGTCATCGACGAGTACGGCGGCACGGCCGGCATCGTCACCATCGAGGACATCCTCGAGGAGATCGTCGGCGAGATCACCGACGAGTACGACCGTGAACTCCCGCCGGTGGAGGAACTCGGCGACGACCGCTTCCGGGTGACCGCCCGCCTCGACATCACCGACCTCGGCGAGCTGTACGGGCTGGACGAGTACGACGACGAGGACGTGGAGACGGTCGGCGGACTGCTCGCGAAGGCGCTGGGGCGGGTGCCCATCGCCGGGGCGTCCGCGGTCGTGGAGCTGCCCGACGGCCGCTCGTTGCGGCTCACCGCGGAGGCCGCCGCCGGACGCCGGAACAAGATCGTGACGGTGCTGGTGGAGCCGGTGGCCGTCCTGGAACCCGCCGAGGCGGAGAAGGAGTCGGAGTGACCGCCGAGGAACTGCGCGCCCTGTGCCTGTCGTTCAACGCGGCGGTGGAGGACTTCCCGTTCAGTCCGGAGGTGTCGGTCTTCAAGGTGCTCGGCAAGTTGTTCGCCCTGAGCTGGCTGGACAACCGCCCCCTGAAGGTCAACCTCAAGTGCGACCCCGAGGACGCGATCCGGCTGCGCGCCGACCACCCCGGGCTGATCATCCCCGGCTACCACATGAACAAGCGCCACTGGAACACCGTCACCGTCGACGGCGAGCTCCCGGACCGGCTGGTCCGGGAGCTCGTGGAGGACTCGTACGACCTGGTGGTGGCCGGTCTACCGCGCGCCGAGCGACTGCGTCTCGACCGCCCCTGAGCGCACCCGCAGCCCCACGGCGACCAGCACCGCCGCCGCCAGCACCAGCACCGCGTCCAGGGCGAGGACCGTGTGGACGCCGGTCAGCAGGTCGGGGGAGGTGGTGGCGAGGACGCCGAGCAGCGGGATGCCGACGGTGATGCCGACCTGCTGGGTGGAGGTGACCAGGCCGGTGGCCAGGCCCTGCTCCTCGTCGGGGACGCCGGAGGTGACCGTGATGCCGTACGAGATGATCGCGCCCAGGTGGCACATGCTGGCCAGGGAGACGGCGGCCGTGGCGAGCCACACCGACCAGTGCCCGGTGCCCAGGCCCAGCAGGGCGGCGATCAGGGCGCCCTGGCCGACGAGCGAGCCGACCAGGGTACGGCGGGGGCCGTAGCGGCCGATGACCCTGGGGGCGTAGACGCCGGCCACCGCCGACAGGACGCCCTGGACGCCGAAGACCAGGCCGGTCTCGAAGGCGGACAGGTGCAGGACCTCCTGGAGGTAGAGGGTCAGCACGAAGACGACCGTCGACATCATCGAGAAGGTGACCAGGCCGCCGAGGTTGCCCCACGCCACCGTGCGGCGGCGCAGCATGGGCAGGGACACCAGGGGCTGTGCGGTGCGGGACTCGACCGTGACGAAGGCGGCGAGGAGCAGCAGGCCCGCGATCAGGGTGATCACGACGTCGGCGCGGCCGAAGCCGTGGTCGGCGGCCGTGGAGAGGGCGTAGATCAGGGCGAGCAGGGCGCCGGTGACGGTGACCGCGCCGGGCACGTCCAGGCGCGGGCGGTCCGGGGTGCGGGACTCGGGGAGGAGTCCGGGGGCGAGCGGCAGCACGATCAGGGCGAACAGGGAGAGCAGGCCCATCGTGGAGCGCCAGCCGAAGGTGTCGGTGAGGGTGCCGCCGGCCACCATGCCGACGGTGAAGCCGAGCGAGAGCAGCGTGCCGGAGATGCCCAGGGCGCGGTCGCGGGCCGGGCCCTCCGGGAAGGTCGTGGTCAGCAGGGACATGCCGGTCGGCACGATCGCCGCCGCGCCGAGCCCCTGGAGGGCGCGGCCGGTGAGGAAGGACGCCGGGTCCCAGGCGAGGGTCGCGAGGACGGAGGCCGCGCCGAACAGGGCGAGGCCCGCGAGGAACAGCCTCCTGCGGCCGAAGAGGTCGCCGACGCGGCCGAACAGGAGCAGGAAGCCGCCGGAGGGCAGCGCGAACGCGGTGACCGCCCACTGGAGGGCGGAGCGGCTCATGCCGAGGTCCGTGCCGAGGACGGGCAGGGCGACGTTCAGGACGGAGAAGTCCAGCGCCACCATGAACTGGGCGGCGCACAGGACGAACAGGACGAGCTTGTCGCGCGTCGACAACCGGGGGGTGTCGAGCGCGTCGGGGAGGGTGTCGGTGGTGTCGATCGCCATGGGCAAGAGCCTGCGTCCGCCGGAATAGCCTTGGGGAGCCGGAAGTTGTGCTGGTGGTGGCACCACCAGGCTAGGACGAGGGGGACGTGTGCCCGAGGTCGTACCCAAGAGTGAGCGGCACCGTGAGCTGCGCGAGTTCCTGATGAGCCGGCGGGCCCGGGTCTCGCCCGCCGAGGCCGGGCTGCCGGACGGCGGGGCGCGGCGCCGCACCCCGGGTCTGCGGCGCGAGGAGGTCGCGGTGCTCGCGGGCGTGGGGGCCTCCTGGTACCAGTGGCTGGAGCAGGGCCGGGACATCTCGGTCTCCCCGCAGGTCCTCGACTCCGTCGGGCGGGTGCTGCGGCTCAGCAACGCCGAGCGGCGGCATCTGTACGTCCTCGCCGGGCTGAACCCGCCCGCGCCCGAGCCGGCCGCCGACCACGGCTGCGAGGGGCTGCGGCGGCTGATCGACACGTGGATGCCGTACCCGGCGCACATCATGGACGCGTACTACAACTGCGTGCTCTACAACGACGCGGCCGGGTGGGTGCTCGGGATGCGGCCGGAGAACACCCAGAACTGTCTCGTGGACTTCTTCACCGACCCGCTGTACCGGTCGCGTTCGCACAGCTGGGAACAGAACGCGCGGACCGTCGTCGCCCAGTTCCGGGCGGCCTCCTCGGCGCGCCCCGACGACGAGGGGTACCAGGAGGTGCTGGCCCGGGTCATGGCGGCGAGCGCCGAGTTCACCGAGCTGTGGCAGCGGCGGGACATCGAGGACGCCGGGGTGATCCGCAAGGAACTCGACCATCCGCTGGTCGGGCTGCTGTGCGTGGAGTCCACGGCGCTGAAGGTGCCGGCCCGCTCCGATCTGACGGTCGTCCTGCACACCCCGCTGGACGAGGCGAACACCGCCGCCAAGCTGGAGTGGCTGGCCTCACCGGAGGGGCGGCGCGGGGCGATGTACCCCGTGGCGGGATGACCGGGGGCCCGGTTCGTATGCTCCTGTCATGACCGACAACAGTGCGCTTGACCCCGAGGACCGCAAGATCGTCACCCTGGCCCGTTCGGCGCGGGCCCGGAACGGGGTGCCGGAGGGGGCAGCCGTACGGGACGACACCGGGCGGACGTACGTGGCCGCGACGGTGGAGCTGCCCTCGCTGCGGCTGAGCGCGTTGCGGACGGCGGTGGCCATGGCGGTGGCGTCCGGGGCGAAGTCGCTGGAGGCGGCCGCGGTGGTGACGGACGCGGAATCGGCCTCCGAGCAGGACCTGGCCGCGGTCCGGGATCTGGGCGGGCCGGGGACGCCGGTACTGGTGGCGGGCGCCGACGGGACCGTGCGGAGTACCGTCACCGCTGGCTGATACCACCGGTAACACTTGGCCGGAAATCCCGCTTGCCGGTCCCCCTTCCCTCGCGCATCAATGGAACCGGGAATTCCGACGGACCGTCAGATCCCGGCCCGTGAGGCGTCCCGCACCACGCCCGCGCAGGCCGGCCGTCGGACCGCACCTCCCCGTCCGTCCCCACATGGCAGTCCCCACGGGAAGGGAACCGGATTCCATGAACGGCACACGCATCAGTACCGGTGCGGCACTGGTGGTCGGCGCGCTCGCGGCCACCGGGCTCGCGTTCGCACCCGCCGCCCTCGCTGTCACCCCGGACACCGCGACCATCAACGCCGACTGCGGCTTCTTCGGCAGCGGCCAGGCCACCCTCACCGCGACGCAGGACGGCACCGCCGCCACCGTCACCGTCACCTCGGCGATCAACGCCCCGCTCCCGCTCGCCGAGGACTCGATCGCCTCGACCCTGACGTTCGTGAACGCGAACGGCACCACCACCACCTTCACCGGCACGGAGAACCCCGCCATCGCCACCGGCGACCCGGTGACCGTCGGCCCGCTCAGCGGCACCGTGAACTCCGGCGACAGCCTCGAGTCGTACGGCGGTTCGCTCCAGATCGTCGTCTTCGGCATCACCGTGACCTGCTCGGCGACCGCTCCGCAGGCGCCCGGCCCGTTCGTGTTCGACTGACCCCGTACCGGACCGCTCGGGCCAAGTCCCGCAGTTGCCGCAGGAACTGACATGTCGTCAGGTTTCTGCGGCAACTCCATTGACTTCTCACGCTATCCACACATCAATGCCCCCTGTCGGCACAGGACTTCAGGAGCTTCCGGAGGGGGCACATCCATGGGTTCGACGACTCGAAGAAGACGCCGTCTGGCGTCGTTTCTCGGGGCGACCGCGCTCGCGGTCACCGCGGGAGGCGCACTGGCCTGTCCGGCCGGTGCCGCCACCGACGTGGACTACGGCACACACTGCATCCCGCCCGCCGTCGCGGGCATCCCGCCGATCGACGGCACCACCACGGGCAGGATCGCCGTCGACAACAAGAACCCCAAGGTGGGCGACACCGTCACCGTGACCTACACGGTGGTCAAGCCCGCCGCCAGCAACCCCACGGCCATCGCCCTGCCGGCCGACATCATGACGCCGACCGGCAAGGTCACCCTCGGCGGCGCCCAGACCGGTGCCGTCACCGTCGCCGGCCCCAAGAAGAACGACCCGGTGCCGGGCAACGGCGCCTTCCCGTCGTTCTCCATGACCGGCACCTTCAAGGTCACCTCACCCGGCGCGATCACCCTCTCGCCGAGCGACTACAACATCCACACCAGCTACATCCTCGAACTGGACACCCCCTGCACGGTGATCACCCCGCCCGCCCCGGTCTCCGAGACGGTGACCGCGACGGACACCACCCCCGTCAACCAGCGGGACATCACCCTGGGTGCGGCCTCCGGCAAGCCCGGTGCCGCCGTCACCGTCACCGGCAGCAAGTTCACCCCCGGCGCCACGGTCACCCTGGCCGGGCGGGCGGGCTCCGCCCAGACCGCGGACACCGCCACGGTGACCGCCGACTCCACGGGCGCCTTCAGCGGCTCGCTCGTCGTCAACGACAAGACGACGACCGGGATCGTGGCGTACGAGGGCAGCGCGTGGAGCGACACCAAGGGGACCGGGCCCAAGGCGTACGTCGTCATCGACGACACACCCGTCCCGGCCGGCAGCCAGAAGATCACCACCACGGTGAAGGCCGGCACTCTGTCCATGTCCCAGGCCGGGGACACCGTCAGCCTCTCGGCGGTGGACTACGGCAAGGGCGGAGCCTCGACCGGCAACCTCAACCAGGTCACGGTCAAGGACTTCCGCGGCGGCCCCGCCGGCTGGTCCCTCACCGGCAAGGTCACCGACTTCACCGGACCCGGCGCCAAGATCGACGCCGGTGCGCTGAGCTGGAGTCCCTCCTGCGCCACCAAGGCCGGCAGCCCGAGCACCTGCCAGGCCGGCTCCGCCGGCGCGGTCGGATCCTCGGGAGCGACCCTCGCGTCCACCCCCAACGCGGCGCTCACCGGCGGTGAGTTCACCGTGGACGCCGGACTCTCCCTGAACGTACCGGCGTTCACCCCGGTCGGCACGTACTCCGGAGTCCTCACCCTCACGCTCAGCTGAACCGTACGGGCGCCCGCACCCGCCCGTCCGTCCCTCTCCACCCGTGGGGGTCCGCACCCATGCGCAAGCTGTACGTCCTCCTCCTGAGCCTGTTCCTGGCCGCCGCCGCGCCCGTGCCCGCGCACGCCGCCGACAACGGCAGCTGGTCCGTCTACCCGGCCGCCTCCCAGATCGGGGCGCGCCCCTACTTCTACCTCTCCGCCGATCCCGGGCAGAGCATCGACGACAAGGTCGTCGTCACCAACAAGACCGGCGAGCCACTGAGTTTCCGGCTCTACGCCGCCGACGCCTACAACACCGCCCGCGACGGCGGTTTCGCCGTGCGCACGGTCGCCGAGAAGCAGCGCGGGGTGGGCACCTGGGCGAAGCCCGCGAAGTCCCGGGTGACCGTCCCCGCCCACGGCAAGGTCACCGTTCCCTTCACCCTGTCGGTACCCGAGGGCGCCGAACCCGGGGACCATCCCGGCGCGTTGGTGGCGCTCGACGAACGGGTCGACAAGGGCGACGGCACGGTGGCGCTCGGAGTGCAGCGGGCCGTCGCCGCGCGGGTCTACCTGCGGGTCGGCGGGCCGACCGTCCCCGCGATCACCGTCGAGGACGTGCACGTCAGCCATCACCAGCCGCTGGTCCCCGGGTTGGGGGACAGCGGGGCGACGATCTCCTACACCCTGCGCAACACCGGCAACGTCACGCTGAACCCGAAGGTGGAGCTGCGGGCGACGGGGCTGTTCGGGCGGACCCTGCTGGCGCGCGACCTCGTGCGGATCCCCGGTGAGCTGCTGCCCGGGCAGCGGGTGCGGCTGAGCGAGCCGTGGCGCGGGGCGCCGCAACTGGACTGGGGGGACGTGAAGTTGACGGCGAGCGCGAAGGACACGCGGGAGTCGGCGAGTGCGGGGTTCTTTGCTTTGCCGTGGTTGGTCGCGGTGGTGTTGCTCGTGGCCGGGGGTGTGGGAGGGGGGCTGGCTGTGCGTTTTCGTCTGCTGCGCCGTCGTGGCTTGTTGCGCAGTTCCCCGCGCCCCTAAAGGGCGTCCGGGCCCCGCTCGCCCGTGCGCACCCGTACGACCGTCTCCACCGGCAGCGCCCACACCTTGCCGTCGCCGATCTTGCCGGTCCGGGCGGCCTTGACGACCGTGTCGATGACCGTGTCCGCGTCGGCGTCGTCCACGACCACCTCGATGCGGACCTTGGGTACCAGGTCGACCTGGTACTCGGCGCCGCGGTACACCTCGGTGTGGCCGCGCTGACGGCCGTAGCCGCTGGCCTCGGTCACGGTCAGACCGTGGACGCCGATCTCCTGGAGCGCGGTCTTGACCTCGTCGAGGCGGTACGGCTTGACGATCGCGGTGATGAGCTTCACTGGGTCTTGGCCTTCTGGGCGGAGGGGACGGTGGACGCGCTGACCGGGGCACCGTGGCCCAGGACGCCGTGATCGTATGCGGTCTCGGCGTGCACCGTAAGGTCCAGACCGGTGTGCTCGTGCTCCTCCTCGGCCCGGAAGCCCATCACCTTGTCGATCACCTTGCCGAGTCCGTACGTCACGGCGAAGGCGTACGCCCCCACGGCGACCACGGCCACCAGCTGCTTGCCGAGCTGGCCGAGCCCGCCGCCGTACAGCAGGCCCTCGGTGCCGCCGGTCATGGCCTTCTCGGCGAAGACGCCGATCAGCAGGGTGCCGATGACACCGCCGACCAGGTGCACACCGACGACGTCGAGCGAGTCGTCGTAGTTCAGCCGGAACTTCCAGCCCACCGCGTAGGAGCAGACGACACCGGCGGCGAGGCCGACGACCAGCGCGCCCAGCAGGGAGACCGAGCCGCAGGACGGGGTGATCGCGACCAGGCCCGCGACCGCGCCGGACGCGGCGCCGAGCGTGGTGGGGTGGCCGTCGCGCTTCTGCTCGACGAAGAGCCAGCCGAGCAGGCCGGTGCAGCCGGCCGCGAGGGTGTTGAGGAAGGCGGCCGCGGCCAGTCCGTTGGCGCCCAGCGCCGAGCCCGCGTTGAAGCCGAACCAGCCGAACCAGAGCAGGCCCGCGCCGAGCACGACCATCGGGAGGTTGTGCGGGCGCATGGCGTCCTTCTTGAAGCCCAGCCGGGGGCCGAGGACCAGTGCGAGGGCGAGACCGGAGGCGCCGGAGGTGATCTCGACCGGCAGACCGCCCGCGAAGTCGAGCGCGCCGAGCTTGTCCAGGACCCAGCCGCCCGGGCCCCACACCCAGTGGGCGACGGGAACGTATACCAGCAGCGCCCAGACGGGCACGAACACCAGCCAGGCCGCGAACTTCGCGCGGTCCGCGATCGCGCCGCTGATCAGGGCGGCCGTGATGATCGCGAAGGTGAGCTGGAAGGTCGCGAAGAGAAGGGTGGGGACGGTGCCGTGGACGCTGTCGGGGCCGAGGCCCTCGAAACCGGCGTGCTCCAGGCCGCCGATCAGTCCGGCGAAGCTGTCCTCGGAGAACGCCAGGGAGTAGCCGGCGGCCAGCCACACCACCGTGACCAGGGCGATCGACACGAAGCTCATCATCAGCATGTTGAGGACGCTCTTCGTGCGGACCATGCCGCCGTAGAAGAGGGCGAGGCCCGGGGTCATCAGCAGGACGAGGGCGGTGGCGGCGAGCAGCCAGGCGGTGTCGCCGGTGTCGATGCCTTGCGCGGCGAGGGTCACGGTCGTCTCCAACGGTGTGGGGGCTCGTCAGAGGTTCACCGGCCTGCGTTTCCGGCCGGGCACGCCGGTGTTTCCGCGATGTTTCGTTGCGTGGAGGTTTCTGGAAGCTCACGGGGAGGTGGATGGTCGGGCGTCTGTGCGGCGGGGGTCTGTGGATCAGGGAGAATGGGGCGCATGAGCGTTCGCAGTCAGTCATCCGAGCCGTCGGCGTCGTCGGAGGCCCCCCACCGCGCCGGCTTCGCCTGCTTCGTGGGTCGCCCCAACGCGGGCAAGTCCACCCTCACGAACGCTCTGGTCGGCCAGAAGGTCGCGATCACCGCGAACCAGCCGCAGACCACGCGGCACACGGTACGGGGGATCGTGCACCGGGAGGACGCCCAGCTGATCCTGGTCGACACCCCCGGGCTCCACAAGCCGCGCACGCTGCTGGGCGAGCGGCTCAACGACGTCGTCCGCACGACCTGGGCCGAGGTCGACGTGATCGGCTTCTGCCTGCCGGCGAACGAGAAGCTCGGTCCCGGTGACCGTTTCATCGCGAAGGAGCTGGCGTCGATCAAGAAGACGCCGAAGATCGCGATCGTCACCAAGACCGACCTGGTGGACTCCAAGGCCCTCGCCGAGCAGCTCATCGCGATCGACCAGCTGGGCAAGGAGCTGGGCTTCGAGTGGGCGGAGATCGTGCCGGTCTCGGCGGTCGCCGACAAGCAGGTGGGTCTGCTGGCCGACCTGATCGTCCCGCTGCTGCCGGAGGGCCCCGCGCTCTACCCCGAGGGCGACCTCACGGACGAGCCCGAGCAGGTCATGATCGCCGAGCTGATCCGGGAGGCCGCGCTGGAGGGGGTCCGGGACGAGCTCCCGCACTCCATCGCGGTGGTCGTCGAGGAGATGCTCCCCCGCGAGGACCGCCCCGCCGACAAGCCCCTCCTCGACATCCACGCCTTCGTCTACATCGAGCGCCCCAGCCAGAAGGGCATCATCATCGGCCCCAAGGGCAAGCGCCTGAAGGAGGTCGGCATCAAGAGCCGCAAACAGATCGAGGCCCTGCTCGGAACACCGGTCTTCCTGGATCTCCACGTAAAGGTCGCGAAGGACTGGCAGCGGGATCCTCGGCAACTGCGGAAGCTGGGGTTCTAGGGGCCGGGGCTCCCGGGGTCGGGGTTCTAGTAGGCCGTTTCCTGTGGGGACAGGTCCTGGAGGCCCAGCACTCTGAGCAGTTGGAGGCGTTCGTACGACTCCGTTCCCGGGCGGGCCGTGTGGACGACCAGGAGGTGGTGGTGCTCGTGGCTGAGCATCACCTCGCAGTCGAGTTCGAGCAGGCCCACCACCGGATGCAGGAACCGCTTCGTGGCCCGGTTGCGCTGGGACACCTCGTGCGCGTCCCAGAGCCGGGCGAACTCCGCGCTGCCCGCCCGCAGTTCGGCCACCAGCGCGGCCGGTTCCGGATCGTCGGGACGGGCCGCGGCCACCGCCCGCAAGGTCGCCACATGGGCGCGCGCGTGGTTCGCGACATCCTCCTCGGGGAAGAGCGAGCGGGCGGTCGGGTCCAGGAAGAACCGGCGGGTCAGATTGCGGTCGCGACGCGGGCGGGACATCACGTCGCCCACCATCGCCTTGGCCATCGCGTTCTGCGCCAGCACCTCCCCGCAGTCGCTCACCACCTGCGCCGGGGTGTCGTGCAACCGGTCCAGGATCAGCAGCAGCCCCGGCCGGACATGCCCCGACGCCGTCTCCCGCCGCGGCGGCTCCTCCCCGGCCAGGTGGAACAGATGGTCCCGCTCCACGTCGGTCAGACGCAGTGCCCGGGCCAGCGCCGTCAGCATCTGACGGGACGGCCGCGGTCCACGTGACTGCTCCAGCCGCGTGTAGTAGTCCACCGACATCCCGGCCAGCTGCGCCACCTCCTCGCGCCGCAGCCCCGGCGTACGGCGGCGCGCCCCGGCCGTGAGGCCCACGTCGGAGGGGTCCAGGCGGGCGCGGCCACGGCGCAGGAAGTCGGCGAGTTCGGCACGGTTCACCCCTCCAGCCTGCGCCACCCCGCCCGGCTTATCCAGGGACTGCCGATCCCCCGATCGAGAGGTCTCTCCCGGTGCGCCTCCAGCCGTCCCACGCTGGTCGGGACGAGAGGAGCAGAACATGCTGACACTGGTGACAGGTACGACGGGACAGGTCGGCCGGCGCTTCGTCCCGAGGCTGCTGGCCCAGTCCCGGCCGGGGGAGCGCGTACGCGTCCTCGTACGGGACGCCTCGCGCGGTGAGCCCTTCGCCGAACTCGGCGCCGAGGTCGTCACGGGAGATCTCCGGGACGCCGAGGCGCTCGGCAAGGCCGTCGCCGGCGTGGACGCGGTCGTGAACGTCGCCGCGGCCTTCCGGGGCGTACCCGACGAGGAGGCGTGGGCCGTCAACCGGGACGCGGCGGTGGAACTGGGCCGTGCCGCGGCGGCCGCGGGTGTCGAGCGGTTCGTGCAGGTCAGCACCGGTCTGGTGTACGGCACCGGACGGGGCCGGCCGGTCACCGAGGAGGACGAGAGCCGGCCCGGCGGGTCCATGTGGGGCGCCTACCCGGCGTCCAAGGCGGAGGCCGAGCGATCGCTGCTGGCGATGGAGGGGCTGGACGTACGGATCGCGCGGCTGCCGTTCGTCTACGGCGAGGGGGATCCGCATCTCGCGCAGTCCCTGATGTGGGCGAAGAACTGGTCTTCGGCGCAGCGGTTGCACATGGGGCACCATGCGGATGTGGCGCAGGGGCTGCTGCGGGTTCTTCATGCGCCGGGGATCTCGGGACGGGTCTACAACATCGCCGACGACGCTCCTGTGACGGCGGTCGAGTTGCACCAGCTCAACGGGGCGGAGATTCCGGGTGAGTTGTACGAGCGGGTGGATCCGGATCCGTGGCTGGTGATCATGTCTACGGAGCGGATTCGGCGGGAGCTGGGGTATCGGCCGGTGTATCCGTCTGTTTATGCGGCTCGGGAGGCAGGGGCGCTCTGAGGCCGGTGGGCGGGTGCGGGTCCGTTGTGGCTGGTCGCGCCCACGCGGCGGAGCCGCAAATCGATACAGCCCCGCGCCCCTAAAAAGCCTCTAATCGACGTTCTTTATACGGTCGACCAGTACCGCCCCCGCCAAGCCCACCACCGCCGCCACCCAATACAGCACCCGGTATCCCCCCAGATGTGTCACGATCGGGGCGGCCAACGCCGGGGCCGCCACCTGAGGCAGGGAGTTCGCCACGTTGATGATGCCCAGGTCCTTTCCGCGGTCCAGGGCCGTCGGCAGGACGTCCGTCATCAGGGCGAAGTCGACCGACATGAACACCCCGAGTCCGACCCCGAGCAGCGCCGCCACGATGATCGCGCTCGGCCAGGTCTGCCACACGGCGAGCAGGGCCGTCGCCACCGCCATCACGATGCCCGACCAGCGCACGAACGGCTTGCGGCGGCCCACGCGGTCGGACCAGACGCCGCCCACCACGACCGTGGCCAGCAGCGCCACGCTGTCCACCGCGGTGAGGATCAGGACGCCCTGTTCGGGGTCGTGGTGGTGGAGCTGGTCCCGCAGGTAGTAGAGGAGGTAGAGGATCACCAGCGCGTTGCTGAGGTTGATCAGGAAGCGGGTCAGCCAGGCCCAGGCGAAGTCGGGGTGGCGGCGCGGACTCAGCCAGAAGCCGCGCACGAACGACCGCCAGGACCAGGGTGGTTGGTCCGCGGCCGCCAGTCTCAGGTCCCGGTGGCGCAGCACGTACGGCAGCACACCCGCGAGCGTGAACACCGCGCACGCCGCATAGCCCGCCGCGATCCCGCCGGCCGCCGTCGCGAGGCCCGTGCCGACGACCGCGCCCAGGATCTGGGCCGCCCCGATCCAGCCGCCCACCACGCCCCGCTGGAGGCGCGGCACCCGGTCCGGCACCGCCGCCGTGACCGCCGCGAAGGCCGCGTTCAGGGTCAGCTGGACCAGGCACCAGGCGAACGCCATGAGCCAGAGCCCGTGCGCGCCCGCGAGCAGCAGCAACGACAGCGCGCCGCCCGCGGCCCCGGCCACGATCCAGGGGCTGCGGCGGCCCCAGCGGGCCGTGGTGCGGTCGGACAGGGCGCCGAACAGCGGGTTCGCCGCCAGCGACACCACCGCGCCCACCCCCGTCACCCAGGCCAGCAGCGTCTCCTTCGACATGCCGGTGCCGGGCGCGAAGTCCTCCGCCTGGCGGGCCAGCAAGATCTGGAGCGGGCCGTACCAGCCCACCCAGATCGCCACGTTGGCGAGGGACAGGGAAGCCGTCCAGCCCTTGCCGACCCGCTCCACCGGCTCCGCGAGGGCCGTGCTCACCTCTGGGCCCGGAGCAGGTCCCGGTACCAGCCGTACGACGCCTTCGGGGTCCTCGCCTGCGTCTCGAAGTCGACGTGCACCAGGCCGAACCTGCGCGCGTACCCTTCGGCCCACTCGAAGTTGTCCAGCAGCGACCACACGAAGTACCCGCGGACGTCCACCCCCGCCTCGACCGCCTTGTGCAGGGCGCGGACGTGGCTGTCCAGGTAGGCGATCCGGTCCTGGTCGTCGACGCCCTCGTAGGAGCAGCCGTTCTCGGTGACGACGACGGGCGGGAGGCGGTCGCCGTAGCGCTCGTGGAAGGTCGTGAGGAGCTCGGTGAGGCCCTCCGGCACCACCGGCCAGCCGAAGTCCGTCACCGGGACGCCCTCGATCTGCTCGACGGAGAAGGGGAGTTCGGCGGGGATGGTCAGTCCGCCGAACTCGGCGTCCTCGCCCTTCGGGGCGCCGACGCGGGTCGGGGCGTAGTAGTTGATTCCGTAGAAGTCGAGCGGCTCGGAGATGACCTTGAGGTCCGCCGCCACGTCACCCGGCATCAAGTCGCCCAGCCCGGACGGGTATTCGCCCAGCAGGATCGGCTCGGCGAACAGCCGGTTCAGCAGCAGGTCGTAGAAGTCCGCCGCCTCCACGTCGGGTTGGTCCTGGGAGGCCGGCCAGGTCGGCCCGTGCGAGTTGGCGATCCCGATGTCCGTCGCACCGGCCGCGCGCAGCGCCTGTACGGCCAGGCCGTGGCCCAGGAGCTGGTGGTGGGCGGCGGGCAGCGCGTCGAACATCAGCTGCTTGCCGGGGGCGTGGGCGCCGATCGCGTGCCCGAACAGGGTGTGCTCGGCGGGCTCGTTGATGGTGATCCACCGGTCGACGCGGTCGCCGAGACGGTCGGCGACCGCGGACACGTACTCGGCGAACCGGGAGGCGGTGTCCCGCTCCAGCCAGCCGCCCTTCGCCTCCAGGGCCACCGGCAGGTCCCAGTGGAAGAGGGTCGGGACCGGACGTACGCCCGCCGCGACCAGTTCGTCCACGAGACGGTCGTAGAAGTCGAGGCCCTTGTCCGTGCGCACGCGTGGCCAGGAGACCGAGAAGCGGTACGCGTCCACGCCCAGCCCCGCCAGCAGGGAGACGTCCTCGCGGTAGCGGTGGTAGTGGTCGCAGGCCACCTCCGCCGTCGAGCCGTCCTTCACCCGGCCCGGTTCGGCCGTGAACGTGTCCCACACGGACCGCTCGCGCTCGTCCGCCGCGCCCTCGATCTGATGGGCCGAGGTCGAGACGCCCCACAGGAAGCCGTCGGGGAACCGGGGGATCGCATGCTCTTCAGTCGCCATGCGCCGGATCATGGGTACTGGCGGGTAGGGAAGTCAACGGGCAAGCGGGAACTGCCAGTTAGGCGCCCTCTTTGAGCACCTTCGAGATCAGTTCGCGCTGCTCCTGCGTCAGCCGGGGATCGGCCGCGTACACCGTCCTGCCGTCCACGGTGATCTCGTAGCTGAAGCCGTCCGGGACGCCGATCGGGCGGGTGCTGCTCCCGGCGGCGAGTGCCTTCTCGGCCAGGGCCTGCCACTCGTGGGCATCGGGCCGCCCGGAGGTGTCGACCTCCTTGTGCCGCTCGATGCCCGCGAACCCGCCCGTGCGCCTCACGTCAATACGCATGGGTCCCTGTCTAGTACGGATGCCGCGCTATGTCGCGGACACGGGTGTTCCCGTGTCATCCGATGCGCACGGACTCACAGGATCCGCACCCCGACCTGCTCCCAGGCCTTCGACACGGCCTGGAGCTCCTCGCCGCCGTCGCCGAAGCGCTCGCGGGCGGCCTTGACGGTGAGCCCCGCGAAGTCGTTGAACAGGGCGCGGTCGGAGAGTTCCCCGCCGGTCAGGACGTCGTACCAGATCTGGCCCGCGCGCTCCCAGGCATGGCCGCCCAGGGCGCTGGCGACCAGGTAGAAGGCGTGGTTGGGGATGCCGGAGTTGATGTGCACGCCGCCGTTGTCGCGGCCGGTGCGGACGTAGTCGTCCATCGTCGCGGGCTGCGGGTCCTTGCCGAGCACGTCGTCGTCGTACGCGGTGCCCGGCTCCTTCATGGACCGCAGGGCCTTGCCGGTGACACTGGGGGCGAGGAGCCCGGCGCCGATCAGCCAGTCGGCCTCGGCGGCGGTCTGGCCGAGCGTGTACTGCTTGATGAGCGAGCCGAAGACGTCGGACATCGACTCGTTGAGGGCGCCCGACTGGCCGTAGTACGTGAGGTTCGCCGTGTACTGCGTGACGCCGTGGGTGAGTTCGTGGCCGATGACGTCGATCGGGATGGTGAAGTCGAGGAAGATCTCGCCGTCGCCGTCGCCGAACACCATCTGCTCGCCGTTCCAGAAGGCGTTGTTGTAGTTCTCGTCGAAGTGCACGGTCGCGTCGAGCGGGAGGCCGTCGCCGTCGATGGAGTGGCGGGCGTACGCCTTCAGATAGAGGTCGAAGGTGGCGCCGAGACCGGCGTAGGCGCGGTTGACGGTGGCGTCCTGGCCGGGGTCGGAGCCCTCGGCGCGGACCTCGGTGCCGGGCAGGGCGCTGCCGTGCCCGGCGTCGTAGATCGTCCGCAGTGGCTGGTCCGACGGTGCCTTCGCCGTGGGTGTGGCCGCGAGGCCGAACTCGGTGGTCACGCGGCGGCGGCCGCGCAGTTCGCTGTCGCGCATCAACGTCTGCTGCGCGGGACCGGAGAGCGCGGGGTCGTCGTTACGGGCCAGTTTGTCCAGGACGTGTGGCGGTACGACGGTGCAGAAGACGGGCTCGAAGCCCCCGTTGGTCGTCATGTCCGGCACCCTTGCACTGCGTTATGTGCTTGTCACTAGGTGCAACCATGATTGGTGAAATGTAGGGATACGGAGGACCGTCTTCGGTTGCTCTGTGCTACCGGGTCGGCGGTGGGTCCCGCATACTGATACGGAACCGCCCATCCGGATCGGCTCGGCTAGAGTGGCTCGCATCATGCGTTTCGGGCTGCTTCTTCTTAGCTGCCGCGGCGAGGGCCTGTAGTCCAGGTCGACTCCCTCCCCGCGGAGCTTCGTGTTGCGTGTCGGCCGTCCTTTCCGGACATCCCTAGGAGCCCCGCAATCATGGCGAACCGCCAGCAGCCCAGTTCCATGCCGATCCACAAGTACGGCCGGTACGAGCAGGTCGACATCCCGGACCGCACCTGGCCGGACAACCGGATCACCGTCGCCCCCCGCTGGCTCTCCACCGACCTGCGCGACGGCAACCAGTCCCTGATCGACCCGATGTCGCCCGAGCGCAAGCGCCGGATGTTCGACCAGCTGGTCAAGATGGGCTACAAGGAGATCGAGGTCGGCTTCCCGGCGTCGGGTCAGACGGACTTCGACTTCGTGCGGTCGATCATCGAGGAGCCGGGCGTGATCCCGGACGACGTGACGATCTCCGTACTGACCCAGGCCCGCGAGGACCTGATCGAGCGGACCGTGGAGTCCCTGAAGGGTGCCAAGCGGGCCACCGTCCACCTGTACAACGCCACCGCGCCGGTCTTCCGCCGGGTCGTCTTCCGGGGCTCCAAGGACGACATCAAGCAGATCGCCGTCGACGGCACCCGCCTGGTCATGGAGTACGCGGAGAAGCTGCTGGGCCCGGAGACCGAGTTCGGCTACCAGTACTCCCCGGAGATCTTCACCGACACCGAGCTGGACTTCGCGCTGGAGGTCTGCGAGGCGGTGATGGACGTCTACCAGCCGGGTCCGGGCCGCGAGATCATCCTCAACCTGCCCGCCACGGTGGAGCGTTCGACCCCGTCCACGCACGCGGACCGCTTCGAGTGGATGCACCGCAACCTGTCCCGCCGCGAGTACGTGTGCATCTCGATCCACCCGCACAACGACCGCGGCACCGCCGTCGCCGCCGCCGAGCTGGCGCTGATGGCAGGCGCCGACCGCGTCGAGGGCTGTCTGTTCGGACAGGGCGAGCGCACCGGCAACGTCGACCTGGTCACCCTGGGCATGAACCTGTTCTCGCAGGGCGTCGACCCGCAGATCGACTTCTCCGACATCGACGAGATCCGTCGTACGTGGGAGTACTGCAACCAGATGGAGGTCCACCCGCGCCACCCGTACGTGGGCGACCTGGTCTACACGTCCTTCTCCGGCTCCCACCAGGACGCCATCAAGAAGGGCTTCGACGCCATGGAGGCCGACGCGGCCGCCAAGGGCGTCACCGTCGACGACATCGAGTGGGCGGTGCCCTACCTGCCGATCGACCCGAAGGACGTCGGCCGCTCCTACGAGGCCGTGATCCGGGTCAACTCGCAGTCCGGCAAGGGCGGGATCGCGTACGTCCTGAAGAACGACCACAAGCTGGACCTGCCGCGCCGGATGCAGATCGAGTTCTCGAAGATCATCCAGGCGAAGACGGACGCCGAGGGCGGCGAGGTCACCGGCTCGGACATCTGGGCGGTCTTCCAGGACGAGTACCTGCCGAACCCCGAGAACCCCTGGGGCCGTATCCAGGTCAGGAACGGCCAGTCGACCACGGACACCGACGGCGTGGACACGCTGAAGGTGGAGGCCACCGTCGACGGCGTCGACACCGTCCTGACCGGCTCCGGCAACGGTCCGATCTCCGCCTTCTTCGACGCGCTGGCGAAGGTCGGCATCGACGCCCGGCTCCTGGACTACCAGGAGCACACGATGAGCGAGGGCGCCTCCGCGCAGGCCGCCTCCTACATCGAATGCGCGATCGACGGCAAGGTTCTGTGGGGAATCGGCATCGACGCGAACACGACGCGTGCGTCGCTCAAGGCGGTCGTCTCGGCCGTCAACCGCGCCGCTCGATAATCCCCCTGACCGGGGGTTTTGGGGCCTTGATCGCTGTATACGGCGATCAAGGCCCCGTTGTTTATCGGCCATCGGCACGTGGAGGTCACGAGTAGGTATCGTCCGAGGTGCTGACGCCGCCTCCCTCATGTGGCTAACATCACGCAAGCGCGGCGATGTTGCCGCGGCGTTACGGAGGTGCTGACGTGCTGCCTGGACGGGGACGAAACGGCCGTGCCGACAGGCCTGCGCGCCTCCTGGGCACCCGTACCGCGTGGACGACCGTCGGTGACGGCGAGTTCTTCTGCCCCGGGTGCGGAGGCGACCGCAACTACCAGCGCCTGTCGGGCCGCCGCCGCCTCACGCTGCTGGGCGTGCCGGTCCTGCCGCGCGGCGAGACCGGTCCGGTGGTGGAGTGCGCGGCCTGCCGGCACCACTTCGGCACGGACGTCCTCGACCACCCCACCACGACCCGCTTCTCGGCGATGCTCCGCGACGCCGTCCACACGGTCGCCCTGGCGGTCCTCACGGCGGGCGGCACCTGCTCCCGCACCTCGCTGGAGGTCGCGGCCGGCGCGGTCCGCGCGGCCGGCTTCGAGGACTGCACGGAGGACCAGCTGGAGACCCTGGTCGAGGCCCTCGCCGAGGACACCGGGGGCGTCTACGACCGCCCCTGCGGAGCGGGCCTCGCCATAGAGCTCCACGAGGCCCTGGACCCCCTCGCCCCGCACCTCGCCCCGGCGGGCCGCGAATCGATCCTCCTCCAGGCGGCCCGCATCGCCCTGGCGGACGGCCCCTACACCCCGGCGGAACGCGACGCCCTCTCGACGATCGGCACCGCACTGACGATCTGCGCGGACGACGTCACAAGACTGCTGGCGGCGGCGCGGACACCGTCCTGATACTCCCCGGGGAGTAGTCGGCCCCTCGGGTCACCCCGGGCAGTAGCCGCCAACTCGCCCTCCCGTCCGACGAACGCGCCCCTTTCCGGCGGAAGTCTGGAAGCGACTCAGACGTCCGACCGGAGGGAGGCCCGTTGATGGGGGCCGTAGAGAAGAGTGTGCGGCGACGGGCCGTGCCCTGGCTGGTGCTGGGGCTGTGGATCGCCGTCCTGGTGGTCATGGCGCCGTTCGCCGCCAAGCTCGCCGATGTGCAGCAGGACCGGGCCGTGGACTATCTGCCGGCGAGCGCCGACTCGACGCAGGTTGCGAAGGTCCAGGAGCGGCTGCCCGGGGGCGAGGCCACCGAGATGGTCGTCGTCTACCACCGGGAGGGCGGGCTGACGGCCGCCGACCGGGCCACCGCCGCCCGGCAGATCGGGCGGATCGCCGACGCGCACGCACTCACCGCCGAGCCGCGGGGCATTCCGTCCAAGGACGGGACCACCATGATGTATCCCGTCGCCAGCACCGAGCCCGGCAGCAACGAGAAGGCCCGCGACCGGCTCGTGAAGGAGGTGCGGAGCGTCGCGAAGGGCGAGGACGGGCTCGGCGTCGACGTCGGCGGGGAAGGAGCCCTCGGCACCGACGCCGGCGAGGTCTACGACTCGCTCGGCGGGCCGCTGCTCTACACCACCGCCGGGGTCGTCGCCCTGCTGCTGATCCTCATCTACCGCAGTCCGCTGCTGTGGCTGGTGCCGCTCGGCGTCGCGGGCATGTCGGAGTTCCTGGCGCAGGGCGTGGCCTACGGGCTCAACCAGGGGTTCGGGACCTCCGTCACCGGCCAGAGCGCCGGCATCATGACCATCCTCGTGTTCGGCGCCGGCACCGACTACGCGCTGCTGCTGGTGTCCCGGTACCGGGAGGAGCTACGGCGCATCGAGCGGCCCTACGACGCCATGGTCGCCGCGCTCAGGGGCTGCGGGCCCGCCGTGCTCGCCTCCTCCGGGACCGTGGCCGCGGGACTGCTGTGCCTGCTCGCCGCCGACCTCAACAGCAGCCGCGGCATGGGCCCGTTGGGCACGGTCGGGGTGCTGGTCGCGCTCGCCGCGATGATGACGCTGCTGCCCGCGGTCCTCGTGCTCCTCGGCCGCCGGGTGTTCTGGCCCCTGGTGCCCCGCTACGGCAGCATCCCCAAGGCCCGCCGGTCGCTGTTCGCCGCGATGGGCAGCTCGGCCGGGCGGCGGCCCCTCACCGTGCTGGCCGGCGGGGCCGTGCTGCTCGGGGCGCTCGCGCTGGGCGTGCTGAACCTGCCCGGCAGCCTCAAGCAGGAGGACTCCTTCACCACCAGGCCCGACGCCGTCGCCGCCATGCGGACGCTCGCCGCGGCCTACCCGGAGCAGGGCACCCAGCCCATCGCCGTCATCACCCCTGCCGACCGCGCCGACGCCACCCTCGCCACGATCCGCGGCACCCAGGGCGTCGACGATGCGCAGAAGGGACGTACCGGGGACGGCTGGACCGAGATCTCCGTCACCGCCGTGAACGCCCCGGAGTCAGCCGGGGAGACCGCGACCATCAAGGCCCTGCGGGACCGGCTCGACGGCTCCTACGTCGGCGGGCCCAGCGCCGAGCAGCTCGACCTGAAGGACACCAACAGCCGGGACCGGAAGATCGTCGTGCCGATCGTCCTCGTCTCGGTGCTGCTGATCCTGATCGCCCTGCTGCGGTCGCTCGTCGCACCGCTGATCCTGGTGGTCGCCGTGGTCGCCGTGTGGGGCGCCGCCCTCGGCATCGGGGGCCTGGTCTTCGGGCCGCTGTTCGGCTTCGAGGGCACCGACCCCGGACTCGGGCTGCTGTCCTTCGTGTTCCTGGTCGCCCTCGGCGTCGACTACGGCATCTTCCTGATGCACCGCATGCGCGAGGAGTCCCTGGCCGGCGCCGAACCGGACACCGCCGCCCTCACCGCGCTGCGGACCACGGGCGGGGTCATCGCCTCCGCCGGGCTCGTCCTCGCGGCCACCTTCGCGGTGCTCACCAACATGCCGCTGGTCCAACTGGTCGAGCTGGGCTTCGTGATCGCGGTGGGCGTGCTCCTCGACACCTTCCTCGTGCGCACCTACCTCGTCACCAGCGCGGCCGTCGCGCTGCGGCGCAAGGTGTGGTGGCCGGGCCCGCTGTCCCGGGCACCCGAGCCGCCGGTCCGCAACGAACCCCAGCCGGAACGCGTGTGACGAAGTCACTCCTGGGCGCCCTTCCTTCCCGGAAGGGCGCCCTCCGCCCCGAGGTCCCGGAAGATGACACCGTGCAGGAGACCACGAGGCCCCGGCTGGGCGAGCGGATCATGGCGGCCGTCAACCGCGACCCGCGGACCGCGCCGCACGGCACCCGCAACGACGTGCTGCTGGCCGTAGTGCTGGCGGTGGTCGCCGTGTGCCTCGGCCTGTTCGTCGACGACGGCCACCGCCCGGACGCCCTCGGCTGGACGCTGCTGTTCGCCGCCCATGTGCCGCTCGTGTGGCGCCGCCGTCGCCCGCTGCTCGTGCTGGCCGCGACGGTGGCGCTGTTCGTGCCCTACCACGCCCTCGACAACAACCACGCCGCCCCGACCCCGGCCGCGTTCGTCGCCCTCTACACGGTCGCCGTCACCGGTCGCCCCTTGCGCACGGTCCTGACGGGCGCCATCGTCCTCACGGTCGCCACGAGCGTCATGCTCACCATCAGCGCCCATCGGGCCGCCGAACTGCTAGGGACCTCCGGCTGGATCATCGCCGTCCTGTTCTGCGGCATCGACGTGCGCTACTACCGCCAGTACGTCGCCTCCATCGTCGACCGGGCCGTCCGCGCCGAGCGCACCCGCGAGGAGGAGGCCCGCCGCCGGGTCGCCGAGGAACGCCTGCGCATCGCCCGCGACCTGCACGACCTGCTCGCCCACAGCATCACCCTGATCGGCGTCCAGACCTCCGTCGCCGCCCACGTCCTGGCCGCCGACCCCGAGCGCCTGGACCGGGAGACCGTCGCCAAGGCCCTCGACGACATCACCGAGACCTGCCGCACCGCGCGCGGCGAACTCCGCACCACCCTGGAGGTGCTGCGCGACCACGACACCCCGGACGCCCGCGGCCCGCTGCCCGGCCTCGACGGCCTGCCCGACCTCGTCGCCGCCGCCCGGCTCGCCGGCGCCCGCGTCGACCAGGACCTGCGCGTCCGCGCCGATCCGCCGCCCGCGGTCGGCGCCGCCGCCTACCGGATCGTCCAGGAGGCCCTCACCAACGCGGTCCGGCACGCGGGGCCCCGGCCCGCCGTACGGCTGCGGCTGTACGACGAACCCGGCGCCCTGCGCGTGTCGGTGACCGACGACGGCACCGGGCCCGTCCCCGGCGGCACCCCCGGTTTCGGACTGCTCGGCATGCGGGAGCGGGCCCGCAGCGTGGGTGGCACACTCGACGCAGGACCACGGCCGGACGGCGGCTTCGAGGTGACGGCGGCCCTGCCGTTCGCCCTGGGGGAGGGAACCGTATGACCATCCGCGTGCTGCTCGCCGACGACCAGACCCTGGTGCGGGCCGCGTTCGCCATGCTCGTCGCGTCGGCCCGGGACATGGAGGTCGTGGGGGAGGCGGGCAGCGGACGGGAGGCCGTGGGCGCGGCCCGCGAGGTCCGGCCCGACCTGGTGGTGATGGACATCCGCATGCCCGACCTGGACGGCATCGAGGCGACCCGGCTCATCGCCGCCGACGAGACGCTCGCCGGGGTGCGGGTGCTGGTCCTGACCACCTACGACACCGACGAGAACATCGTCGAGGCGCTGCGGGCGGGGGCCTCGGGATTCCTGGTGAAGGACACCCGGCCGGCCGAACTCCTCGACGCCATCAGGACGGTGGCCGCCGGTGAGGCGCTGCTCTCCCCGGGGCCCACGGCCCGGCTGATCGAACGGTTCCTGCGCAGCCCGTCACCGGCCGTCGCGACGGGCGGTCCCGAATGCCTCTCCGACCGGGAGCGCGAGGTGCTGGCCCTGGTCGCGCGGGGCCTCAACAACACCGAGATCGCCGAGGCGTTGGGACTCAGCCCGCTCACCGCGAAGACACACGTCAGCCGGATCATGGGGAAGCTGGGGGCCCGGGACCGGGCCCAACTGGTCATCGTGGCGTACGAGTCGGGGATGGTGACGCCGGGGGCGGGGTGACCCGCGGCCGACTCCCTACAGCAATCCCGCCCGGGACAGGAAGATGCCCACCCGCTCGACCTCGTCCTCGGACAACGGCACCTGCGGCTCCGCCGTCGCCGGGCACGCGATCACGCCCCGCAGGTGCAGCGCCGCCTTGAAGGCGCCCAGCGCCGACGACGAGGCGCCCATACGGGCCGGGTCGCCCACGCCCACCATGCCGAACAGGGCGCACAGCCGCTCCTGTTCGGCCCGCGCCCCCTCCAGGTCACCCGCGCGGAACAGCCGGTCGAGACGGACGTACCCCTCCGGGTCGACGTTGGCGAGACCGGGCACCGCCCCGTCCGCGCCCACGGCGAGGGCCGCGTCGACGAAGGCCTCGGAGCCGGTCAGGACGCTGAAGCCGGTGATGTCGGAGCGGCCGCGGGCGCCGGATGCGACCGTGCGAAAGCCCGCGAGGTCACCGCTGGAGTCCTTGAGCCCGGCCAGGACGCCCTCGCCGGCCAGGTCCAGGACGAGGTCCGCGGGGAGCTTGGTGTGCACGCCCGTCGGCAGGTCGTAGGCGAGGACGGGGACGGGGCTGCCCGCCGCGACCAGCCGGTAGTGGCGGGCGATCTCCGCCGGGTGGGTGCGGGTGTAGAAGGGGGCCGTGACGACGACCGCGTCGGCGCCCGCCGCGGTGACCGCCCGCACATGGTCCAGGACCCGGGCCGTCGTCATGTCGATCACCCCGGCCAGCACCGGGAGTTGACCCCCGACATGCCCGGTCACCGTCTCGACCACCAGCCTGCGCTGGGCGTCGGTCAGGAAGGCCGCCTCCGACGAGGTGCCGAGCACGAACAGTCCGTGCACCCCGCCCGCGACCAGATGGTCGACGAGCGCGAGCAGCGAGGGCACGTCCACCTCGCGGTCCGGTGTCAGAGGCGTGCAGACGGGCGGGACGACACCGGTCAGCGGGGCGGGAAAGGTCATCGGGGCTCCTCGGGATCGGCCGTCCACCGATCTTCCCGCAAACGACGAGGGGGCGCCGACCCCTGTACGGCGCCCCCGGTCCCGGTCGTCCTTCCCCTGCACCTGCTGGTGCGTCCTGCTACTGCACCTGCTGGTACGACTTGTCCTCGTCGGAGTCGTAGATCAGCTTGCCGTTCTTGTCGTAGCCCTTGACGTGCGGGTTCCTGGTGACCTGCTCGTTCAGGGTGCCCCCGGCGACGAACCAGCCGTGGTCGAGGACGGCCTGACCGCTGGAGTCGCCGTAGGAGACGGTCACCTTGGCCACCGTGGGTTCGACCGTGCCGATGAGGCCCCAGCCGAACGGGAGTTTCCAGTGGCCCTTGTCGATGAAGGACTGCTGGTAGAGCTTGCCGCTGTTGATGTCGGCCAGCACGGGCGGGGAGTCCGGCAGGCGGTCGCTGCCGGTGCTGATGTTGGCGCCGACGGCTTTGCCGTCCTTGATGTTGCACATCAGCCGTGTCTGCGTCGGCTGTTCCTTCACCGCGACCACCCAGATGCCGTCGCCGGGCGCGTTGGAGTCACCGGTGCTGTTCAGTGCCAGGATGATCCGGTACTCGCGGGTCTGGCCCAGGTCCGGGCTGTGGGACCCCGCCTCCGTGTTCTCCCTGTTGTACGCGAGGCACTTGTCCAGCCCGTCCACGGCCTGCTCCAGCGTGATCCCGTCCCGCAGCTGTCCCGCAGTCGCCGGTCCGGCGGGCCCACTGGGTGTGGGGGACGGGGTGGGGGAGGGCGTGGACGCGGCCGTGGGGCTGGTGGACGCCGCGGCCGGTGTCGACTGCTCCGCCGCCCCCGCTCCCGAGCCGCCCAGCGTGATCGCCGCCACCGGCACCGCGGCCAGCGTCACCAGGGCCGCCCCGGCCAGCACCATCCGCCGGCGCCGCTCGGCCACGCCCTGGCGGCGGATCTGCGGGTACGGCACCGACGAGGGCCGGATCGTGTAGGCGTCCTCGCTGAGCAGCTCCCGCAGTTGCTCCTCGAAGTCCCGCTCCCCTTCGCTCATCTCGCTCATCTCGTGCCTCCCTGCGGGGCGCGGTCCACGACCTGCGCGAGCCCCGGATACGTACGCAACTTCGCCAGTCCCTTGGACGCCTGGCTCTTGACCGTGCCCTGCGAGCAGCCGAGCACCTCGGCGACCTCCGCCTCCGACAGGTCCTCCCAGTAGCGCATGACGACCACGGCCCGCTGCCGGGGCGGCAGTTGGGCCAGGGCGGCCATCAGCGCCCCTCGTTCGTCGACCCGGGCCACGGCCTCCTCCCGGCCCGCCCGCTCCGGTGGCGCGTCCGTCAGCGACTCCTTGACCCGCCGCTTGCGGAAGCGGTCGCTGTTGCACGTGACGAGCATCCGCCGGACGTACGCCTCCGGGTTGTCGCTGCCCGACACGCGCCGCCAGGAGCGGTACGCCTTCGCCAGCGCCGTCTGCGTCAGATCCTCGGCATGGTGTGCGTCGCCGGTGAGCAGATAGGCGGTCCGCACGAGGTGCGACCATCTCGCTCTGACGAATTCCTGGAACCGATCCTCTTGTTCGGCCTGCATCAAGCACCCTCCCTCGCCCCTCAGACCACAGGGCGAGCGGATTCGGTTGCCCGTGCGACCGTGGCGGGTTCGAATGTCTTCATGAACGGGTGGGACGAACAGGGGCCGGGCGTCCTCCGGTTGCCGTCGGGGCGTCTGGTGCGGGGCCGTGGCCTGCGGCACCCGCTGGATCCGGCCGCGCCGACCCCGTCGTACGGCGTCTATCTGCTCGGCCGGACACCTCCCGAGGTCCCCTGGGAGTCGCACTGGCTGCGCTGGCCGGACTTCCGGCTGCCCGCGGACCATGCGCAGGCCCGCGCGGTGCTCACCGAGGTCTGGCGCCGGGCGGCCGGCGAACGGGTGGAACTCGCGTGCGGGGGAGGCAGGGGCCGCACCGGAACGGCCCTCGCCTGTCTGGCGGTTCTGGACGGGGTGCCCGCCGCGGAGGCCGTGGCGTACGTCCGGGCGCACTACGACCGGCGGGCGGTGGAGACCCCGTGGCAGCGCCGGTACGTCCGGCGCTTCTGAGCCGCACCGCCCCGTGGCTCAGCGGCAGTAGGTGTCCCGGGCCGGACGCACCCCCGTCGCCAGGAAACGGGACACCGTCGCGTCGCCGCACGCGGTGCCGTTGCCGAGGTAGGCGTCATGGCCGGTGGAGTCGTTGACGACCATCACGGCCCGCCGGCCGAGCGCCTCGCGGAGCTTCAGGGCGCCGCTGAGCGGGGTGGCGGGATCCCGTTCGTTCTGGACCATCAGGACGTTGGAGGGGCCCCGGTCGGTGACGTGCACCGGTGCCTCCCTCGGCTCCCACGGCCAGGCGGTGCACGGCATGGTGTTCCTCGGCATGCCCCCGGTCAGCGGGAACGCGGCACGGCTCCTCGCCACGTCCCGGCGGTAGAGGGCCGGATCGCCCGGCCAGTCGACGTCGTTGCAGATGGTGGCCGCGGCGACCGCGGTGACGTTCTGGAGGACGGCCTCGGGCGGCCCGGCGGGGGCGGCCGGCAGCGTGCCCTGGCGTGCGGCGCGGATCAGCCGGGCCAGCGCAGGATAGTCGTCGGGGTCGTAGAAGGAGTCGAGCATCGTCTGGCGCAGGACGTTGCCGTTGAGCTCCTCCGGGTTGGCGCCCGGCCAGGGGATCGGCTCGCGGTCGAGACGGGCGGCGAGCTCCAGGAACAGGGGGCGCACCTCGGCGGCCGTGTCGGCGAGGCGGTCCGGATTGCCGGGCGCGGAGGCCCACTTGGCGAACTCCGGGAAGTTGTCCTCGGCGCCCCGCTCGAACGCGGCGAGCCAGGCGCGCTCCGCGAGCACGGGGTCCGGGTTGTCGTTGCTGTCCAGGACGACCCGGTCGGTGCGGTGCGGGAACAGTTGGAGGTAGGCGTCGGCGACATAGGTGCCGTACGACACGCCCCACAGGGATACCTTGCGCTCACCGAGCGCCACCCGGACGCGGTCGAGGTCGCGGGCCTCGTTGAGGGTGCTGATGTGCCGGATCAGTTCGCCGCCGTTGCGGGCGCAGGCGTCGGCCAGGCGCTTGCCCGCGGCCAGGTTCGCGTCGACGGAGCCGTCCGCCGCGGGCCAGGGCAGCAGGGTCGTCCGGGCCAGGTCCCGGTGTTCGAGACCGCAGTCGACGGCGGTCGAGGGCGCCATCCCGCGGGGCGCGAACCCGATGAGGTCGTAGGCCTCGCGGACCTCCTTCGGCAGCCGCTGCCCCTTCTCGGAGGGGTCGTTCATGCTGTCGCCGCCGGGTCCGCCGGGGACCAGCAGCAGGGCACCGCGCCGGGCGGCCGGGTTCTCGCCGGGGATGCGGGAGACGGCGATCTCGATCTTCGGGCCGTTCGGGTCGGCGTAGTCCATGGGCACGGCGACGGTCGCGCACCGCTGGCGCGGATCGAGGCCGCTGCCCTCGCACTTGGTCCATTTCAGTGCCTGGGCGCCGGGGGCCGCCGAGGCGGACAGCGGGGTCATGACACCGAGCACGACACCGGAGGCGGCAGCGACCAGAGTGAGGCTCTTCGCCAGCGGCAGCATCTGCGTCCTCTGCGTCCTGTGCTTCATCTGCTTCTTCTGCTTCTTCATGCGAGGAGCCTTGCGGACCGCGCGCCGGCGCCCCATCCGGTCAACTGCCGGATTCTCCGGGGGGTTTACCCCCGGGTCGGGTGCAACGTCGGCGTTCCGCCGCGGGATATTCGGCCGAGGTTTTCGAAGAACCTGCTCGAACTGCCCGATATAAATGCCGAAGACGATAATGCGACCATGGACAAGGGAGGAGTGAAACCCGAAAAGGCGGGGGAGTTCCGTGTAATCGGAGTCTGGAGGTAATCGGTGGCGAAAATGCCCGTGGGTTCGTACGTCGTGGACACCCGGACCGGGAAGGTCGGCGTCGTGATGGGGCACGAGGGCCCGTACGTCCAGCTCAGACCGTACGGCGGCGGCAGGGAATGGGACGCGGCACCGGACGCGGTACGGGAAGCCACCCCGGTCGAGCAGCCCACGGTCACCGCACCGGCCACTCCAGCATCCGCCCCTCGTAAAGACGGGGAATCCGGGGGACAGAGGTCACCGGGATCCCCTTCTCGACTGCCTCGCACAGATCCGCGAGCATGAGATCCATGCGCGGCCACAGCAGACGGTACTCGGGGTCGCCGAACGAGATTTCCCCGATTTCCCCCGCGTGGTGCGACCGGTGGTTCACGAACAGCAGATCCCCGGAGATGTTCCGGGCCGGCGGAACCCACCGGACATCGGCCGTGCGACTCTGAAGCTGCACGACGGGGTCGTCATGCGGCGGGCCAGTACCGAAGCCGGCGCCTTCCTCCGCACGTCGTCGTGCACGGCGCTGCCACGACTCGACGGGATCAGACGGTCCGGAGGTCATGGGAGCCGTTGTACCGGACCGCGGCGGGCAGGGTTCCGGGTGGGCGAGAATGGGGGCATGCATCTGTTCCGCGACGACGCCATCGTGCTGCGCACCCGGACGCCGGGTGAGGCGGACCGGATCGGTGCCCACGGGGGTGGGCGATGAGTCTCTTCCGGGACGACGGGATCGTCCTGCGCACCCAGAAGCTCGGGGAAGCGGACCGGATCATCACGCTCCTCACCCGGGGGCACGGGCGGGTGCGGGCCGTGGCCCGCGGGGTGCGGCGCACCAAGTCCAAGTTCGGCGCCCGGCTCGAACCCTTCTCCCACGTCGACGTGCAGTTCTTCGCGCGCGGGAGCGAGCTGGTGGGCCGCGGGCTGCCGCTGTGCACCCAGAGCGAGACCATCGCGCCGTACGGCGGCGGGATCGTCTCCGACTACGCCCGGTACACCGCCGGGACGGCCATGCTGGAGACCGCCGAACGCTTCACGGACCACGAGGGCGAGCCCGCCGTCCAGCAGTACCTGCTGCTCGTGGGGGCCCTGCGGACCCTCGCCCGGGGTGAGCACGCCCCCCACCTGGTCCTCGACGCCTTCCTGCTGCGCTCGCTCGCGGTCAACGGCTACGCGCCCAGCTTCAGCGACTGCGCGAAGTGCGGGATGGCCGGCCCGAACCGTTTCTTCTCGGTGGCCGCCGGAGGCTCCGTCTGCGTGGACTGCCGGGTGCCCGGCAGCGTCGTACCCTCACCACAGACCCTGGAACTCCTCGCCGCGCTGCTTACGGGAGACTGGGAGACCGCGGACGCGAGCGAACCGCGGTACGTCCGGGAGGGCAGCGGGCTGGTGTCCGCCTACCTGCACTGGCATCTGGAGCGCGGGCTGAGATCCCTGCGCTACGTAGAGAAGCAGACGTAGAGAAGCAACCCTGAGAGGGAGACGAGAACCACCATGGTCGTACGCGGGATCCTCGGTCGTCAGCGCCGCGAGTACCGGACGCCGGAACCGCACCCGTCCGGCGCCCGGGCGCCCAAGCTCCCCGGTGAGCTGATCCCCGAGCACGTGGCGATCGTCATGGACGGCAACGGCCGCTGGGCGAAGGAGCGCGGGCTGCCCCGCACCGAGGGGCACAAGGTCGGCGCCGAGCGGGTCCTCGACGTGCTCCAGGGCGCGATCGAGGCCGGCGTGAAGAACATCTCGCTCTACGCCTTCTCCACCGAGAACTGGAAGCGCTCGCCCGACGAGGTCCGCTTCCTCATGAACTTCAACCGGGACTTCATCCGCAAGACCCGCGACCAGCTCGACGAGCTCGGGATCCGGGTGCGCTGGGTGGGCCGGATGCCCAAGCTGTGGAAGTCGGTCGCCAAGGAGCTCCAGGTCGCCCAGGAGCAGACCAAGGACAACGACAAGCTCACGCTGTACTTCTGCATGAACTACGGCGGCCGGGCCGAGATCGCCGATGCCGCGCAGGCCCTCGCCGAGGACGTGAAGGCGGGCCGCCTCGACCCGGCCAAGGTCACCGAGAAGACCCTCGCGAAGTACCTGTACTACCCGGACATGCCCGACGTGGACCTCTTCCTGCGGCCCAGCGGCGAGCAGCGCACCTCCAACTACCTGCTCTGGCAGAGCGCGTACGCCGAGATGGTCTTCCAGGACGTCCTGTGGCCCGACTTCGACCGCCGTGACCTGTGGCGGGCCTGTGTCGAGTTCGCCTCCCGGGACCGCCGCTTCGGCGGGGCCGTCCCGAACGAGGAGCTGCTCGCCATGGAGGAGGCGATGAAGGGCGACCCGGAGGCCTGAGCCCCCGACCCGCCCTTCACCGACGTTCACCGACTACGAAGGACTCAGCTGGTCGTCACCGCCGTGTCGTCGATCACGAAGCTCGTCTGGAGCGAGGAGTCCTCGACCCCGGTGAACTTCAGCGTGACCGTCTGACCGGCGAAGGCCGCCAGGCTGAAGGACTTCTGGACGTAACCGCTGGCCGCGTTGAGGTTCGAGTACGTGGCCAGGGTCGTCGACCCGGCGGTCACCGTCAGCTTGTCGTACTGCGTGCTGGTGGTGGTCTCCGCCGTGTCGATGTGCAGGTAGAAGGTGAACGTGGTCCCGGTGCAGCCGCTCGGGACCGTCACCGACTGGGAGAGCGTGTCGGTGTGGGTGGAGCCGTAGCCGTCCAGCCACGCCTTGTAGGAGCCGGTGCGGGCGGCCTCGCCGCTGGCGTTGGTGATCACTCCGCTGGACGCGGTCCAGGTCGTGTTGCCCGACTCGAAGCCCTGGTTGCCGAGCAGCTGCGTCGAGGTGCAGCTGCCGCCGCCGGCCGCGTTCACGGTCCAGGTGAAGGACGCCGTGCCCGTCGCCCCCGTGCTGTCCGTCACCGTGACCGTGGTGCTGGAGGTCCCGGCCGTGGTGGGGGTGCCGGTGATCGCGCCGGTCGAGCTGCTGATCGACAGACCGGCGGGCAGACCGGTGGCCGCGTAGCTCAGTGAGCCGCTGTTGGTGCTGCTCGCGCTGATCTGGAGGCTCACGGCGGTGCCGACCGTGCTGGTCTGGCTGCCCGGGTTGGTCACCGTCACGCCGGTCGACGGCACGGTGATGTGGCTGCCCACGTTGATGCCCGCGAAGGCGTTGCCGACCCCGGCGTACTGCGTGGAGCTGGTGCCGTACAGGGCCGCGGCCGCGTTCAGGGCGGCGGTGCGGGCGCCGGCGTAGGTGGTGCTGGACGTCATGTACGTCGTCAGCGCCTTGTACCAGATCTGGAGGGCCGCGGCCCGGCCGATCCCGGCGACGGCGACCCCGTCGGAGGTCGTGCTGGTGTAGGTCACGCCGTTGATGGTCTTGGTGCCGCTGCCCTCGGAGAGCAGGTAGAACATGTGGTTCGCGGGCCCGGACGAGTAGTGCACGTCGAGGTTGCCGACCCCCGAGTACCAGCTGTCCGCCGAACTGCCGTCCTTGCTCGGCTTGTCCATGTACCGCAGCGGCGTGCCGTTGCCGTTGATGTCGATCTTCTCGCCGATGAGGTAGTCACCGACGTCGGTGGAGTTGTTGGCGTAGAACTCCACGCCGGTGCCGAAGATGTCGGAGGTGGCCTCGTTCAACCCGCCGGACTCACCGGTGTAGTTGAGCCCCGCCGTGTTGGAGGTGACGCCGTGGCTCATCTCGTGCCCGGCCACGTCCAGCGAGGTCAGTGCGTGCGTGCCGCCCGAGCCGTCGCCGTAGGTCATGCAGAAGCAGTCGTCGTCCCAGAAGGCGTTGACGTACGACGAGCTGTAGTGGACGCGGCTGTAGGCGGCCACCCCGTCGTTCTTGATGCCGCTGCGGCCGAAGGTGTTCTTGTAGAAGTCCCAGGTCTCCTGGGCGCCGTAGTGGGCGTCCACACCGGCGGTCTGGGTGTTGGAGCCGGAGCCGGTGCCCCAGGTGTCGTCGGCGTCGGTCATCAGGGTGCCGGTGCCCGACGTGCCGTTGTTGAGGCTGTACGTCTTGTGGCCGCCGCGGGTGGTGTCGTACAGCTGGTACGTCGAACCGGACAGCGTGGTGCTCAAGGGCACCGTGCCGCTGTACTGGCTGTTGCCGGTGCCGGTCTCCACGCCCTCGTAGCGGGAGAGTTCGGCGCCGGTCGTGGCGTCGGTGATGACGTGCAGCTTGCTGGGCGTGCCGTCGTCCTGGAAGCCGGAGACCACCGTCTCCCAGGCGAGCTTCGGGGTGCCCGAGCCGGCCCAGATCACCTTGCGGGCGCTCTGCGCGGCGGGGTTCTCGGCCTTGAGCGCCTTGGCGGTCCTGAGGGCCTTCGTCTGCGCTGCCGCCTTGCTGAAGGTGGCGGTCGTGGACTTCACCGAGACGGTACGGCGGTTGTTGTTGAAGGTGGTGCTCACGGTGCCGGCGGCCAGGGAGGCCGGGGGCGTGTGCACGACCAGGTCGCCGCCGAGGACGGGCACGCCGTCGTAGGTGCGCTCGTAACGGGTGTGCAGAGTGCCGTCGTTGTCCTTGACGACGTCCTTGACGACCAGTTTCTCCTTGGCGCCGAGGCCGAGGGAGTCGGCGGTCGCCTCGGCCTTGCCGGACGCGCTCTTGATCAGGGCCGTGCGCTGGGCCGGGGAGAGCTTGGCCTCGAGACCGCCCGTGCGCAGCGGGCTGGGGTGGGGGGAGGCGGGCCCCGCGGCGGCGGGGACCGTCTGGACGCCTACGGCGAGGAGGGACGCGGCGGCCACCAGGGACGCGGCGACGGCTGATCTTCGTGGGGAGGGTCTCACTCGTACTCCTACTGCGACGACGGGGTGGAGGTGCCGTGCGGGAACTGCGTGAGAGCTGGAGGGAGCGTGGCACGGTTGTCCGGGTCATGTCATGCAAAGGAGTACGAGCCAAGGGTTATCCCTCGGCTCTGCTGTGTGTTTCCTGTCGGTCAGCCCTGGGCGGCGGCCGCGCAGTCCGCGCAGGTGCCGAAGATCTCCACGGTGTGCGCCACGTTGACGTAGCCGTGCTCGGCGGCGATCGCGTCGGCCCACTTCTCGACGGCCGGGCCCTCCACCTCCACGGCCTTGCCGCAGACCCGGCAGACCAGGTGGTGATGGTGGTCGCCGGAGGAGCAGCGGCGGTACACGGACTCGCCGTCGGAGGTGCGCAGGACGTCGACCTCGCCCGCGTCGGCGAGGTTCTGGAGGGTGCGGTAGACCGTGGTCAGACCGACCGCGTCGCCCTTGTGCTTGAGCATGTCGTGCAGTTCCTGCGCGCTGCGGAACTCGTCGACCTCGTCGAGGGCCGCCGCCACGGCGGCCCGCTGCCGGGTGGCGCGGCCCTTCACGGGCGGTCCAGCGGTCGTCACGGGTTCCTCCTTCGTTCGGCTCCTGCCGGGCCATTGTGCCAGCCCGGCCTGTGCCGGGTCAGACTCCGGCCGTGCCCTCCGGTGCCCGAGTGGCCGGAATCGCACACTCTGCGGGGTCCCCGGCCGGCTGCCGGGCGGCCACCGCGCGGGCGCGGCGCCGGGCCAGCGGAGTGGCGAGGGCGGTCAGCAGGATGAACGCGGCGATGGTGAGCAGCACGATCGTCGCACCGGGCGGGACATCCTGGTAGTACGAGGTGACGGTGCCGCCGATCGTCACCGTCACCCCGATCGCCACCGCGATCGCGAAGGTGGCCGCGAAGCTCCGGCTGAGCTGCTGCGCCGCCGCCACCGGCACCACCATCAGCGCGCTGACCAGCAGCAGTCCGACCACGCGCATGGCGACGGTCACCGTCACCGCGGCCGTGACCGCCGTCAGCAGGTTGAGCGCGCGCACCGGAAGACCGGTGACGCGGGCGAACTCCTCGTCCTGGCTGACCGCGAAGAGCTGCCGGCGCAGACCGAGGGTGACGAGCACGACGAACGCGGCCAGTACGCAGATCGCGGTCACGTCGGACGCGCTCACCGTCGACAGCGAACCGAACAGGTACGACGTCAGGTTGGCGTTGGAACCGCCGGGCGCGAGGTTGATGAACATCACGCCGCCGGCCATGCCGCCGTAGAAGAGCATCGCGAGGGCGATGTCGCCCCGGGTCTTTCCGTACCAGCGGATCAGCTCCATGAGGACCGCACCGAGCACCGAGACCAGGGTCGCCATCCACACCGGCGACCAGGAGAGCAGGAAGCCGAGGCCGACGCCGGTCATCGCGACATGGCCGATGCCGTCGCCCATGAGGGCCTGGCGGCGCTGGACCAGGTAGATGCCGACCGCGGGGGCCGTGATGCCGACCAGGACGGCGGCGAGCAGGGCCCGCTGCATGAAAGCGTAGTCGAGGAGGTCCATCAGCTCAGCAGTCCTGTGCGCATCGGCTCGTGCTCGGGGGAGTGGGGGTGGACGTGGTCGTGTCCGGGCAGGGCGTGCTGACCGACCGCGCGCGGGGGAGGGCCGTCATGCAGGACGCAGCCGTCCCGCAGCACGACCGCGCGGTCGATCAGCGGCTCCAGGGGGCCGAGTTCGTGCAGCACGAGCAAAACCGTGACGCCCCGCGCGACCTGTTCCTCCAGTGCCCGCGCCAGCACCTCCTGGCTGGCCAGGTCCACGCCCGCCATCGGCTCGTCCATGATCAGGAGCTCGGGTTCGGCGGCGAGCGCGCGGGCGATCAGGACACGCTGGTGCTGGCCGCCGGACAGGGCGTCGACCGAGTCCTTCGCGCGGTCCGCCATGCCGACCATTTCCAGGGCCCGCCGTACGGCCTCGTGGTCGGCCCTGCGGAGCATCCCGAAGCGGGCGCGGGAGAGCCGGCCGGAGGAGACGATCTCGGTGACGGTCGCGGGGACCCCGCCCGCGGCGGTGGTGCGCTGCGGGACGTAGCCGATGCGGGCCCAGTCGCGGAAGCGCCCGCGCGGGGTGCCGAAGAGTTCGATCTCGCCCGCGGCGGTGGGGACTTGGCCGATGATCGTGCGGATCGCGGTGGACTTGCCGGAGCCGTTGGCCCCGAGCAGCGCGACGACCTCACCGCGCTCCACGGTGAGGTCGATGCCGCGCAGGACAGGCCGCGAGCCCAGGTCGGCGCGGACTGAGCGCAGAGAGATGACGGGCTCGGTCATGCCGTCCTCCGGTGTCATTTCGCTCCCAGGGCGCCCTGGAGGGCCTTGAGGTTGGCTTCCTGCACCGCGAAGTAGTCCTTGCCGCGGGACTTGGCGGTGATGCCCTCGATCGGGTCGAGGACGTCCGTCTTCAGCCCGGCGTCGGAGGCGATGGTCTTCGCGGTCCTGTCGCTGACGAGCGTCTCGTAGAACACGGTGGTGACGCCGTCGGCCTTCGCCATCGTCTCGAGGTCCTTGACGCGGTGGGCGCTGGGCTCCGACTCGGGGTCCAGGCCGTTGATGGCCTCCTCGGTGAGGCCGTAGCGCTCGGCGAGGTAGCCGAAGGCGGCGTGGGTGGTGATGAAGACCTTGGAGTCGGTGTGCGCGAGGCCGTCCTTGAACTTCGTGTTCAGGGCGTCGAGCTTCTTGACGAGGGCCGCTGTGTTGGCCTTGTAGTCGGCCGCGTGGTCCGGGTCGGCCTTCTCGAAGGCGGCGCCGACGCCCTGGGCGACCTCGGCGTACTTCACGGGGTCGAGCCAGATGTGGGGGTCCTTGCCGCCCGCTTCCTCGCCGTGCTCGTCGTCGTGCTCGGCCGCGTGGCCGCCGACCTCGTTGCCGTGCTCCTCCAGGGAGGTCAGCGTGGTCGCGTCGATCTTGGTCTTGATCCCGGACTGGGCGACCGCGTCGTCGACGGAGGGCTGGAGGTTCTTCAGGTAGAGGACCGCGTCGGACTCCTGGAGCTGCGCGGTCTGCTTGGCGCTGATCTCCAGGTCGTGCGGTTCCTGGCCGGGCTGGGTCAGGCTGGTGACGTGCACGTGGTCCCCGCCTATCTGCTCGGCGAGGAAGGCCATCGGGTAGAAGGACGCGACGACGTCGAACCTCCCGGTGTTCCCCGCGGCGGCGCTGTCGGTGGAGCACGCGGAGAGGGCGGCGAGGGCACCGGCGGCGGCGACCGCGGGTATGAGGCGTCGTCGTACGTTCATGACAGTCATTTTCATCAAATATGGAAACGGTTGTCAACAAAGCCCTGGCCCCGAACCGATTTGATACCGGGGGTGGCCACGCCGGTAACCTGAGGCATTCGCTGCCGTCCATTCGTCATGAAGAGAGCACCGTGGCCGCCGACAAGATCGACACCATCGTCAGCCTGAGCAAGCGCCGGGGCTTCGTTTTCCCCTGTAGTGAGATCTACGGCGGTCAGCGCGCCGCCTGGGACTACGGACCGCTGGGTGTCGAGCTGAAGGAGAACCTGAAGCGTCAGTGGTGGCGCTACATGGTGACGTCTCGTGAGGACGTGGTCGGTCTCGACTCGTCCGTGATCCTGGCCCCCGAGGTCTGGGTCGCCTCCGGTCACGTGGCCACCTTCTCCGACCCGCTGACCGAGTGCACCTCCTGCCACAAGCGGTTCCGCGCGGACCACCTGGAAGAGGCGTACGAGGCCAAGCACAAGCGCGCCCCGGAGAACGGCCTGGCGGACGTGAACTGCCCCAACTGCGGCAACAAGGGCCAGTTCACCGAGCCCAAGCAGTTCTCGGGCCTGCTCTCCACCCACCTCGGCCCGACCCAGGACACCGGCTCCATCGCCTACCTGCGCCCCGAGACCGCCCAGGGCATCTTCACCAACTTCGCCCAGGTGCAGACCGCTTCGCGCAAGAAGCCGCCGTTCGGCATCGCGCAGATGGGCAAGTCCTTCCGCAACGAGATCACGCCCGGCAACTTCATCTTCCGCACCCGCGAGTTCGAGCAGATGGAGATGGAGTTCTTCGTCAAGCCGGGCGAGGACGAGAAGTGGCAGGAGTACTGGATGGAGCAGCGCTGGAACTGGTACACCGGCCTGGGCCTGCGCGAGGAGAACATGCGGTGGTACGAGCACCCGAAGGAGAAGCTCTCCCACTACTCCAAGCGCACCGCCGACATCGAGTACCGCTTCCAGTTCGGCGGCAGCGAGTGGGGTGAGCTGGAGGGTGTGGCCAACCGCACCGACTACGACCTCAGCGCCCACTCCAAGGCCTCCGGCCAGGACCTCGTCTACTACGACCAGGAGGCCGGCGAGCGCTGGACGCCGTACGTCATCGAGCCGGCGGCCGGTGTCGGCCGCTCGATGCTGGCGTTCCTGCTCGACGCCTACGTCGAGGACGAGGCCCCCAACGCCAAGGGCAAGCTGGAGAAGCGCACCGTGCTGCGTCTCGACCACCGTCTCGCCCCGGTGAAGGTCGCGGTGCTCCCGCTGTCCCGCAACGCCGAGCTGTCCCCGAAGGCCAAGGGTCTCGCCCAGGCGCTGCGCCAGAACTGGAACATCGAGTTCGACGACGCCGGCGCGATCGGCCGCCGCTACCGCCGCCAGGACGAGATCGGCACGCCGTACTGCGTGACGGTCGACTTCGACACCCTCGACGACAACGCGGTGACGGTCCGCGAGCGTGACTCCATGAAGCAGGAGCGCGTCTCCCTCGACCAGATCGAGGGCTACCTGGCGAGCCGCCTGGTCGGCTGCTAGTCGGTCCGTCTTTCTCGGCCTTTCTCGGCCCCCGACGCAGGCCCTTGCGGGCTCGTGTCGGGGGCCGTTTTTTCTTCGCGAGGAGTGACAGCTGACAGATATTGAAATCTGTCAGCTGTCATGTCAGAGTGGAGGGCATGACGCTACGCACACGCACCCTCGGAACCACCGGCCCCCAGGTCTCCGCCCTCGGCCTCGGCTGCATGGGCATGTCGCCCATGTACGGCGACGTGGACCGCGAGGAGTCGATCGCGACGATCCACGCCGCCCTGGAGGCGGGCGTGACCCTGCTCGACACCGGCGACTTCTACGCCATGGGCCACAACGAGATGCTGATCGGCGAGGCCCTGCGCACCGCCCCCGCCGCCCGCCGCGAACAGGCCCTGCTGAGTGTGAAGTTCGGTGCGCTGCGCGGCCCGGGCGGTGAATGGTCGGGCTACGACGGCCGCCCCGCCGCCGTGAAGAACTTCGCCGCCTACTCCCTCCAGCGCCTCGGCGTCGACCACATCGACGTCTACCGCATCGCCCGGCTCGACCCGGACGTCCCGATCGAGGAGACGGTCGGCGCGATCGCCGAACTCATCGAGCAGGGCCACGTCCGCCACGTGGGCCTCAGCGAGGTCGGCGCCGACACCATCCGCAGGGCCGCCGCCACCGCACCCGTCTCCGACCTCCAGATCGAGTACGCGCTGATCTCGCGCGGCATCGAGGAGGAGGTCCTGCCGACCACCCGTGAACTGGGCATCTCCATCACCGCCTACGGCGTCCTGTCCCGCGGCCTGATCTCCGGCCACTTCTCCGCAGACCGGCAACTGGCCGCGAACGACTTCCGGGCCCACTCGCCCCGCTTCCAGGACGGCAACCTCCAGCACAACCTGAACCTCGTCGAGGCGCTCCGGAAGATCGCCGAGCAGAAGGGCGTCACCGTGGCGCAGATCGCCATCGCCTGGGTGCTGGCGCAGGGCGAGGACATCGTGCCGCTCGTCGGCGCCCGCACCCGGGAGCGGCTCACGGAGTCGCTGGGCGCCCTGGACGTCGTACTGGACGCCGACGACCTGCGCGCGATCGAGGACGCCGTGCCGGCCGACGCGGCGGCGGGCGAGCGCTATCCGGCCGCGCAGATGACCCACCTGGGCAGCAAGTAGCGAACGCCGTGCCAGGTACGGTCTAGGACATGGCACCGACCACCGAGACCCTGACCGCGGAGCGCATCCTCGAAGCCACCGAGGAGGTGCTGCGCCGGCACGGGCCCGCCAAGGCCACCGTGGTCGACGTGGCCCGCGCGCTCGGCGTCAGCCACGGCAGCGTCTACCGCCACTTCCGCACCAAGGCGGCGCTGCGGGCAGCGGTGATCAAGCGCTGGCTGGACCGTACCTCCGTGTCCCTCGCCGGTATCGCCGCGGACGAGGACCGGACACCGCAGACCCGGCTGCGCGACTGGCTCGCCGACCTCTTCGAGGCCAAGCGCCGCAAGGCGGGGGACGACCCCGAGCTGTTCGCCACCTACATGGTGCTGACCAGGGAGGCCGGCTCGGTGGTCGACGAGCACATCGCCGACCTCACCGGCCAGCTCACAGGCATCATCGAGGCGGGCACGGCCTCCGGCGCCTTCACCGGGGACCCGGCGGCCCAGGCCCGTGCCGTCTTCCAGGCCACCGGCCGCTTTCACGACCCCGCGTACTTCACCGAATGGGAGCGCCCGGAGGCCGACGGCGACTTCGCGGCGCTGGTGGAGCTTTTGCTGAGGGGGCTGCGGAACGGCTAGGCGGAGGGCCGGGCGGACAGGGCGGGCGTGCGGCCCAGGCGGAGGGGCGGACGGACCGGTCGGGCGGCCCAGGCGGACGGGGCGGGCGTACGGACGACGGGCCAGGTGTGCGGAGGCGTACGGACGTCGGGCCAGGGGTGCGGAGGCGTACGGACGACGGACCAGGTGTACGGGCTAGAGTGTGCCGCCCGGCCGAAGAGAAGGCGAGCGAGCCGATGTCCTCCACCATCCGCAGGGCCGTCATCCCCGCCGCCGGCCTCGGCTCCCGGCTGCTGCCGCTCACCAAGGCGACGCCGAAGGAGATGCTCCCGGTCGGCGACAAGCCGGTCATCGAGCACACCGTGCGCGAGCTGGTGGACTCCGGCATCACCGACATCACCATCGTCGTCTCCGGCGGCAAGTCCCTGATCCAGGACCACTTCCGCCCCAACCCCGCCCTGGTCGAGCAGTTGCGCGCCGACGGCAAGAGCGCCTACGCGGACGCCGTCGAGGAGATCGCCGAGCTGGCCCGCCGCGGCCACATCACCTACCTCGACCAGCAGGGCCCCTACGGCAACGGCACCCCCGTCCTCAACGCCGCCCGCTCCTTCGGCGACGAGCCCGTCCTGGTGCTGTGGCCGGACGACGTGTTCGTGGCCGAGGTGCCGCGCGCCCAGCAACTGATCCGGGCCTACGAGCAGACCGGCTGCCCGGTCCTCGCCCTGATGCCGATGGACCCCGTCGAGTCCCGGCGCTACGGCGTCCCGGTCGTCCAGGAGGACCTCGGCGGCGGCACCCTGCGCATCACCGGCCTGGTCGAGAAGCCCGACCCGGCCGCCGCGCCCTCGTCGTACGCGGCCATCGGCGGCTATGTCATCACCCCGGGCATCGTCGACGAACTGCGCGAGCGCACCCGGCGCTGGTACGAGCACCGCACCGGCGAGATCTACCTGACCGACGCCGTCAACGCCTACGCGGCGACCCGGGCGGTGTACGGCCAGGTCATCCAGGGCCGCTGGTACGACACCGGCAACCCGGCCGACTACCTCGTCGCCCAGATGGCCCACGCCCTGGCCCACCCCGAGTACGGCCCCCTGCTGCGCGGCCTGGTCGGCGAACTGGACGCCCCCGAGGGCGCCTGAGGACCGGTGGGGTCCGGTGGGGTCCGGAGGGGTCCGGTGGGGTCCGGTGGGTCAGCCCCCCGACGGATCCACCGTCGCCTGGTGCGCCTCCGCCAGGTGTTCCTCCGCCTTCAGCCAGGGCAGGAACTGCGCGGCCCGGCGCCAGCCGCAGGTCTCGCAGCTGATCGTGCGCTGGGGGCCCTTGCGCAGCACCTGGACGACGTGTTCCCGCCCGTCCTGGTCCCGGCGGCTCACCCTGCTCGTGTTCGTCTGCACCATGTGCCTCGCCTCCGGCAAGGAGTGTGCAGCAAGAACAACATCAACAGCAGTGTCTTCACGGGGTGTTCGCCGGGAGCCGGGCCGGGTCAGCTCATCGTGCGCGGCAGGCGCAGGCTCAGCACACCCGTCAGGGCCACCCCCGCCAGCTGCACGAGCAGCGTCGTCACCAGGGCGTCCCGCATGCCCAGGCCCGGCACCAGGGCGAGGAAGAGGCTGCCCAGCGTGGCCACGCCCAGGGCCAGCGAGGCCTGCTGTGTCGTGACCATCACGCCGCTGCCCACACCGGCCCGCGCGGGCGGCACCTCGGACAGCACCAGCCGCAGGACGACGGGGAGTTGGAGCGCCTGGCCGACCCCGGCGACCGCACCCCCGGGCAGCAGGGCGACCAGACCCAGGTCGGACCAGGAGTACCGGGCCGCCAGGATGATCAGGACGAGTCCGGCCCCCTGGATCAGCGCGCCCGCGGTCACCACCCGGGTGCCCCAGCGGGAGATCAGCCGCGGTCCGGCGATCGACGTGAACAGGAACGTCACCGCCAGCGGGACCAGAGCCAGGCCCGCCTGGACGGGGCTGCGGCCCGCGCCCTCCTGGAGCGCCACCGCGATCACGAACATGAAGCCCGCGAAGCCCATCGAGAACGGCACGATCAGGACCAGGCCCCGGCGCAGCGACACCAGCGCGAGGAGGCTGGGCGGCACCAGCGGCGTACGGCCCCGGCGGTCCGCCCTGCGCTCCACCGCGAAGAACGCCCCCGCGAGGAAGGGGAACGCCGCCAGCGACAGCCACGTCCACAGCGGCCAGCCCGCCGCCCTGCCCTCGGTCAGCGGGGCCAGCAGCGCCAGCAGGGCCGCGGCGAGCAGGACCGTGCCGGGGACGTCCACCGGCTCCGGGCGCGGGGAACGGGTCTCCGGGACCGCACGGGCCGCGAGCAGCAGGCCGACGAGCACGACCGGGACGTTCACCAGGAACGCGGCACGCCAGCTCGTGCCCGCGATGTCCGCCGCCACCAGGACCCCGCCGAGGATCTGGCCCGCCACCATCGCAAGGCCCGCGGTGGCGCCGTACAGGCCCATCGCCCGGGCCCGCCGGGGTCCGGCGGTCGCCGACTGGATGGTCGCGAGCACCTGCGGCAGCATCGCCGCCGACGCGGCCCCCTGGGCCACCCGGGCCGCGACCAGCGCCCACGCGCTCGGTGCCAGCCCGCATGCCAGTGAGGTCAGCCCGAACGCGGCCATGCCGCCCAGGAAGAGCCGGCGCCGCCCGAACAGGTCGCCGAGCCGGCCGCCGAGGACCAGGAGGACGGCGTACGCCAACCCGTAGCCCGCGACGACGAGTTCGAGGACCGACTCGCTCGCGGACAGGTCCGCGGCGATGGTCGGCAGCGCCACGTTGACGATGAAGAAGTCGATGAGGGGGAGGGCCGCGGCGAGCAGCACCGTGAACAGCCCGAGGCCGCCCAGCTCGGGTGGCGCGGCGGGGCGGGCGAGGCGTGGAGTCGTCGTTTCGGTGGTCACGGTCTCGAGCCTGCGCCTGCTCACAGAGGGGTACCAGAGTGTCCTTATCCTGGTAGAAGAACCACCTGGCAACAGGGTCCCGGTGCGGGCAGGCTGGAGGCATGACGACCATGGCCCAGGAGACCGCCGCGCCCGTGACGCCGTCCGTCTCGGAGATCCGGCGCCATGAACTCGCCGCCTTCCTGCGGCACCGCCGCGAGCACATCACCCCCGAGCAGGTCGGTCTGCCCCGCGGCCGCAGGCGGCGCACCCCGGGACTGCGCCGGGAGGAGGTCGCCCACCTCTCCGCGGTCGGCGTGACCTGGTACACCTGGCTGGAGCAGGCCAGGGACATCCAGGTGTCCGTACAGGTCCTGGACGCCCTCGCCCGCGCCCTGCTGCTCGACCCGAGCGAGCGCTCGCACCTCTTCCAGCTCGCCGGCGCGGTCGACCCGACCCCGGCCACCAGCTGCCCGTCGATCACCCCCGGGCTCCGGCTCGTCCTCGACCAGCTGGGGCCGATCCCGGTCTGCGTGTCCAACAGCCGCTACGACATCCTGGCCTACAACCGCACCTACGGCCTGCTGCTGTGCGACCTGGACGCGGTGCCCCCGCAGGACCGCAACGCCATGCTGCTCTCTTACACCCACGAGGAGTGGCGTTCCTCGATCGTGCACCTGGCCGAGGTGCAGCGGCTCATGGCCGCCCGCTTCCGCGCCGGGATGGCCGGGCATCTGGCCGAGCCCGCCTGGAAGACGCTCCTGAAACGGCTGCGCACCGAGTCCGCGGAGTTCCGCGAGATCTGGGACCGCCACGAGGTCGGAGCCTCCCGCCCGCGCCGCAAGGAGTTCCTCAACCGGTACGTCGGCCGGATCGCCGTCGACCACACCGACCTGTGGCTCGGCCCCGAAACAGGCTCCCGCCTGGTCACCTACGCCCCCGCCGACGAGGAGTCCCGGCAGCGACTGGAGAAACTGCACGCGATCGCCCTGGAGCGGGCCGCTCGGGCTGCGTGAGCGAGATCTCAACCGCCTTTCCGCGTCGGCTCCCACCTCCTCCCATGCGGCAGATGGATGCAACATGCACCTGACGTATTGGATCAGCCGCTCGTCCACTCGATGTACTTCCCGGACTGATCGAGGCCGCCCCCGAGCGCGGCCCAGTCACAGGGGAGAGCAACAACGTGTACGAGCAGTTCCTGTCGGCCAGGCTCCGTGATCTGCGAGCGGGCGGGCAGTACCACCCGAGCCTGGAGGGTGCCCTCGGCGAGAAGCCCCTCACCTCCCCGCACGTTCCTACGTCCGTGAGCAAGGACTCCGGCTCGCCCGCGCCCACCTGACGTGGGGCAGGGACCGCATCAACGACCACCGCCCGACCGTCGGCGTCACCAGCGAGGTCATACAGCAGCTTCACCAACATCGTCCGCGTGTCTGGCGGCGCGAGGACGGTCAGGAACGCACCCTGTGCGAGGTGGACACCCGGGACGCCCAGGTTCCCGACGCACAGCGCGCCGTCGTCAAACTGCGCCGACTCGCCCTGGACGTCGTACGTCATGTCGCCGACGGGACCGCGCCGAGGGTGCCGTTCGCCGGGCTCGCCGAGTCCGTCGCCACGCAGCGCCTGCTCAACGACATCGAAACCACCGCCCGCAGCACCGGCCCGGCCCGCTACTTCCCGCAGGGCCGCACCCCGGTGACCGAAGTGGACTGGGAGCGCCTCGGATGACCACACCCACCCCCACCACCCCCATGAACCGGCTCTTCATCCTCGTCCTCGGCGCCTTCGCGCTCGGCCTCGACGCCTACGTCATGGCCGGGCTGCTGCCCAAGGTCGCCGCCGACCTGCACACCAGCGAGTCCGCGGCAGGACAGATGGTGACCCTGTTCACCCTGTGCTACGCCCTCGCCGCCCCGGTCTTCGCGACCGCCCTGGCAGGACGGCCCGCCAAGACCGTCCTCACCGCGGCACTCCTGCTGTTCACCCTCGCCAACGCGCTGACCGCCGTCGCCGGCAGCCTGGCCGTGCTGCTCGTCGCCCGGGCCCTCGCGGGCGTCGGCGCCGGCGTCTACTCGCCGATGGCCGCCGCCACCGCCGCCTCCCTCGCCGGTGAGGAGCGGCGCGGCCGGGCCCTCGCCCTGGTCATGGGCGGGATGAGCATCGGCACGGTGATCGGCGTGCCGGTGGGTGTGCTGCTCGCCGACCATGTCGGCTGGCGCGGCACGCTCTGGCTGATCACCGGCCTCGGCGCCGTGGCCGTCACCGGGGTCGCCCTCGCCCTGCCCCGCCTGGCGGCCACCCCGCCGCCGCCCCTGCGCGAACGGGCCCGCATCCTGGCCCGGCGACCCGTCGCCGCGATCGCCGGCGTGTCCCTGATCGCCGGGGTCACCAGCCTCGGTCTGTACACCTACCTCGCACCCTTCCTCGCCGACGCCGGCGGTATCGACGGGACGCTCGGCGCGATGTGGGCCTGGGGCCTGGGCGGGGTGGCCGGAAGCCTGCTGATCGGCCGGATCGTCGATCGCACGGGACGGCCGTACGCCGTCGTCACCGTCGTCCTGCTCCTGCTGTGCCTCTCCCACCTGCTGCTGCCCCTCGCGGCCGAGACCACCTGGCTGCTCGCCGTGCCGCTGGGGGTGTGGGGCGCCACCGGCTGGGCGCTCCAAGTGCCCCAGCAGCACCAGCTCATCGCCGCCCGCCCCGACCAGGCGCCCGTCGCCGTCTCCCTCAACAGCTCGGCCGTCTACCTCGGCAGCGCGCTCGGTTCCGCCCTGGGCGGGGTCGTCCTCGCATCCGGAGTGGCCCCCGCGGACCTGCCGTACTGGACGGGCGGCCTGGTGGCGGTCGGGCTGATGCTGCACCTGGTCCTGGTCCGGATGCCCAGGCCCGCGCACTCGGACCACGAGAGCCGGCCGGAAGCGCGGGCGCCGGAATCGGTCACCGCGCGTGAGTAGTACCGTCGTGGCAATGGACGTAGGACTGCACCAGCTGCGCTGCTTCCTCACCCTCGCGGAGGAACAGCACTTCACCTGGGCCGCGGAACGGCTCGGCATCCCCCAGCCCACGCTCAGCCGCACCATCCGCAGGCTGGAGGAGCAGGTCGGCTGCCACCTGCTCGACCGCACCACCCGCCACCCCCGGCTGACCCCGGACGGCGAGCGGCTCCGCGCCGAACTCCAGGTGCTGCTGCCCCGCCTGGAGGCGGCCCTGCGTCCCGTCCCGCAGGACGAACCTCTCAGCCTGGGCTACACCTGGGGCTTCCCCCGGCGCCGCGGCCGGGACGCCATCGACCTGGTCGAAAGCCGGCACCACATCCTGGTCGAGCCGGTGCGCCGGGACGAGCGGTTGGCCGGCGTGCACACCGGGGCGGTGGACGCGGCGCTGCTGTGGGGAGCCGTGGAGGACCCCCGCCTGCACGCCGTGGAGATCGCCCGCGAGGAGAGGGTCGCCGCGGTGTCGGTCCGTTCCACCCTCGCCACCCGGCCCCGGGTGAGCTGGCGCGACCTGGGCCGCCGCTGCCTGGTCCTCAACACTGTCAGCGGCACCCTCACACCGGATGACTGGCCGGTGGGGGCCCGCCCCGAGGTCGGGGCCGAGGCCGCCAACCTGGACGAGTACCTGCACGCGGTGGCGGCCCGGCGGGGTGTGGGCGTCCTTCCGGCGTCGGTGGCGAGCCAGCACCCCGACCCCGATGTCCTCTACCTCCCGCTCACCGGAGCCCCGCCGGCCGTCCTCCACTACGCCTTTCCGCGCACCAACCCGCACCCCCACGCGGAGCACCTCGCCGAGGCGCTGCGGGACGCGGGTCGGCCCGCGCTTCAGAACGCCTGATCACATCCCCGTCCGGTGGGGTGAGCGGGCCGGGTTCGGGCACTCGGGCGGTCCGGAGGGGAGATCCCCACAGGCGAGCGAGTCGGGCGAGGCGAGTCATGGCCGAGCAGAAGTCGTCGCAGCAGGCAGCGCACACGTCCCCGGACCAGGCATCGGAGAAGGAACCGCAACAGCTTCCGCAGCCGCTGCGGGCCGCCGTGTCGGTGCTGGGGAAGGTTCCCGGGGCCGGGACGGTGGGCCGGGTGGCCGGCGGGGCCCTGGACCGGGTCGGGGCGGTGTCCCCGCGCGGCCGGCGGTACGCCGTGTACGCCGGCGCCGGAGTGCTCGGTGTCGCGGGCATCGTGGAATGGCCGATCGCGGTCACCGGGGCGGCGGTGGCCTGGCTGACACAGCCGAGGCCGGGGGAGGGGGACGCCAGCGCCGGACCGTCGGGGGACGCGAGCGCCGCGCCATCGGGGGACACGAGGGCCGCGCCTTCGGGGGACGCCAGCGCCGAGCCTCCGGGGGATACGAGCGCCGAGCCTTCTGGGGACGCGAGCGCCGAGCCTTCGGGGAATACGAGCGCCGCGCCTTCGGGCGACACGGGCGCCGCGCCTTCGGGGGACGCCGCGGGCGGGCCCACGCCGAAGGTGCTGGCCGCCTCGCACGGATCGCCTGGAGCGGCGACCGCCGCCGCTGCGGCCACCTCCTCGTCGCCCTCCGGCAAGCTCCCCCCGCACGAGAGCCCGTCGGTGCCGCCGGGGCAGGGCGGTCCTGGGGGGTCCACCACGGGACGTAACCGGTCCGGCCACTGAGAGCGAGCGATGAACCAAGCACTCCTCACCCGCCCCAAGACCACCGCCGCGAACCTCCTCCTGGCCGGCCCCCGGCTGCTCGCCCGCGCCACGCCCCCCGCGATCGGCGCCGCCGCCGGAGCCGCGGCCGGAACGGCCCGCGCCGGCGTACGCACCGCCGACTTCGCGGCCCGCGCCGCCAGAGCGGCTCGCGCGGCCCTCCCGGGAGCGCCCCAGGACTGGCGAGCGGGCCCCCGCGTCCACGTGCCCTTGCGCACGCAGGAGACGGACGAACGGGCGGACCAGGGGCAGGAACACCGCGCCCGCCGCCTCGCCGCCGCTCTCGCCGAGCACCCCGACATCGTGCTGGCCTACTGGGACCGAGGTCTCGGGCGGCTGGTCGTCACCGCCGCCGAGGGGGTCGCCACCGACCGGGTCGTCGCACGGGTGGCCGCACTCGCCGAGCGACACGGACTCACGGCGGCCGGCGCACAGGACGTCGAGGAACTCGCCCACCCCGGCGACCCCGGCTCGGTACGGACCGCCGCCCTCGCGCTCGGCGCCGACGCCGTCGGGGTGGTCGCCGCGGTCACCGGGTCCGCGCTGCGGCTGCCCGCCTCGCCGCGGCCGCTGACCGCCGGAGTGATGCTGCTGCGCGAGAACCCCCGCTTCAGGGGCTGGCTGCGAGGCCGGCTCGGCGCCGCACGGACCGACGTGGCGCTCGCCGTCGTCAACGCCGCCGTGCACGGCGCCGGCCAGAGCCCCACCTCCCTGCTGCTCGACGGCACCCTGCGCGCCTGCCAGTTGGCGGAGGCGATCGTGCGGACGGCCGCCTTCGAAGCCGTCCACGACGACCTGTGCGTCCCCGAACGGGACAGCGTGCCCGGGGACCCGGCCCTGCGCCCACCGCCGCTGCCCTCACCCGCCCAGGAGTACGCGGGCCACGCCTCCGCGGGCAGCCTCGCCGGCGCTGTCGCCGCGCTGCTCGTCAAGCACGACGTGACCGAGGCCGCGGAGGCCGTCCTCGCCGGCTCCCCCAAGGCCGCCCGCTACGGCCCCGCCGCCTACCACGCCGTCCTGAGCGCCGCCCTGTCCCGCTCCGGCGTCCTGGTGCGCGACCCGGACCGGCTGCGCCTGCTGGAGACCGTCGGCACCGTCCTGCTGCACCCGAGCGCCCTGCGCACCCCGGGCGCGGGCGCCGACCCCTGGGCCGAGCCCGTACTGGACGCGGCCCGCCGCGCCGGACTCCGGGTCGTCGTCCTGGACGACCCGGCCCTCGCAGACTTCACCGGCCTCGCCGACCAAGTCGTGTCCGCGGAAAGGCCGTTGAGGGAGGTCGTCGACCGACTCCGCGACGAGAGCGAGGACGGGGCCGGCGTCCTCACCGTCGCCCGCCCGCAGGACGCCGACGTCGTCGCCGGACTCCTCCGCGGCGACATCGCCGTCTCCCTCACCGACGGCGGCTGCGCGGTCGCCTGGGGCGCCGACGTCCTCGCCCCGCGCGGACTCCCCGACGTCTGGCGGCTGTTGACCGCCGTCCCCGCCGCCCGCGCGGTCGGCCGCCGCTCCCAGACCCTGGCCCGGTCCGGCGCCGCCCTGTCCGGACTCCTCGTCGCCGTCGGCGAGTCGGGCCGCGGCGGCCGCCGTACGGCACTCCCCGGCCTCCGGCACGCGCCCGTCGACGCCGCCGCGGCCGCCGCCCTGCTCAGCGGCGCCCGTGCCGCCCTGCGCGTCGCGGCCGCCGGCCTGCCCCACCCGCGACCCAGGGTGGCCTGGCACGCCCTGCACCCGGACGACGTACGCGACCGTCTGGAGCGGGACGCGCCCCCGGAGCCCACGCTCGTCGAACAGACCACCGGACGGGTGCGCGCCGGCGCCGAGACCGTCGTACGACTGCCCGTGCTGGCACCCGCCAGGTGGTCGGCGCAGCTCGCCAGGGCCGTGCGCGGGGAGCTCGACGACCCGCTCACCCCCGTCCTGGCGGTCGGTTCGGCCGCCTCCGCGATCCTCGGCTCCGCGATGGACGCCCTGCTGGTGGTCGGCGCCCTCGACCTGAACGCGCTCGTCGGCGGGCTCCAGCGGCTGCGCGCCGAGCGGGCCCTGTCCGGGCTGCTCGCCCAGCAGCAGCAGAAGGCCCGGGTGGCTGAGCCGGACCACGACGAGGAACCGCACGTGGTCGACGCCGCCCGGCTCAGCCCCGGTGACGTCGTCGAGCTCACCCTGGACGACGTCGTGCCCGCCGACGCCCGCCTGTTGTGGGAGGACGGCCTGGAGGTCGACGAGTCCGCGCTCACCGGCGAGTCCCTCCCCGTGAACAAGCACACCGACCCGAGCCCGCGCGCCCCGGTCGCCGAACGGCACTGCATGGTCTTCGAAGGCACGACCGTGGTCGCCGGACGGGCCCGCGCGGTCGTCGTGGACACCGGCGAACGCACCGAGGCCGCCCGTGCCGTGGCGCTCGCCGCCCGCACCCCGGCCGCCGGCGGAGTCCAGGCCCGGCTCCAGGAACTCACCCGCAAGGCCCTGCCGTTGACGATGGCCGGCGGCGCCGCCGTCACCGGCCTCGCCCTGCTGCGCGGCACACCCCTGCGGCAGGCCGTCAGCGGGGGAGTGGCGGTCGCGGTGGCCGCCGTACCGGAAGGGCTGCCGCTGGTCGCCACGGTCGCCCAGCTCGCGGCCGCTCGCCGGCTCAGCGCGCACGGCATCCTGGTCCGCGCCCCGCGCACCCTGGAGGCGCTGGGCCGCATGGACACCATCTGCTTCGACAAGACCGGCACCCTCACCGAGAACCGGCTGCGCCTGGTCCGGGTCACCGATCCGGACGGCACCGCCCGCACCCCCGGCGAACCCGGCGCCGACGGCCCGCTGCGCGTCGCCGCCCGCGCCTGCCCCCAGCTCGACGGCGACCCCGGGCAACGCCCGGCCCACGCCACCGACGAGGCCGTCCTGGACGCGGCCGCCCCCGACGAGCACTGGACCCAGCTGGAGGGCCTCCCCTTCGAGGCCGCCCGCGGCTACGCGGCCGCCGTCGGACACTCCGGCGACGACACCCCGGTCCTGGTGGTCAAGGGCGCCCCGGAGACCGTCCTGCCGGCCTGCGCCGGCCTCCCCGCCGACGCCGAGGACCGTGCCCACTCCCTCGCCGCCGACGGACTGCGCGTCCTGGCGGTCGCCCGCCGTACGGTCGACGGGGACACGCAGGCCGTGCTCGAAGAGCCCCTGCGGAACCTGGAGTTCGTGGGCCTGCTGGGCCTCGCCGACGTTCCCCGGGAGACCTCGCCCGCGCTGGTGCACGGGCTGCGCGAGGCCGGCGTACGGCCGGTCGTGCTGACCGGCGACCACCCGCGGACCGCCCACGCCATCGCCACCGACCTCGGCTGGCCCGAGGACGCCACCGTCGTCACCGGGGACGAACTCGCCGCCGCCGACCGCTCCGCGCGCTCCCGGATGCTGCGCGACGCCGATGTGGTGGCCCGGGTCGCGCCCGAGCAGAAACTCCAGGTCGTCGAGGCCCTCCGGGACGCCGGCCGGGTCGTCGGCATGGTCGGCGACGGCGCCAACGACGCGGCCGCCATCCGCGCCGCCGACATCGGCGTCGGCATCAACGCCCGCGGCTCGGCCGCCGCCCGCAACGCCGCCGACCTCGTCCTCACCGGCGACGACCTCTCCGTCCTCATCGAGGCCGTCCGCGAGGGGCACGCCCTGTGGCACAGCGTCGCCGACGCCATCGCCATCCTCATCGGCGGCAACGCGGGCGAGGTGGGCTTCGGCATCCTCGGCACCCTCCTCTCCGGCGCCGCGCCCCTGTCCACCCGCCAGATGCTCCTGGTGAACCTCTTCACCGACCTGTTCCCGGCGATGGCGGTCGCGGTGACGCCCACGGAGCGGCCCACCGACTCCGGCGACGACCCGTCGGTCGACACGGTCCTGGGCCCCGCCCTGACCCGCCAGATCCGCGCCCGGGCCCTCACCACCTGCCTCGGCGCCACGGTCGCCTGGCTCATCGGCCGCTTCACCCCGGGCACGGCCCGCCGCTCGACCACGATGGCCCTGTGCGCGGTGGTCGGCACGCAGTTGGCCCAGACGTGGGCGGACAGGAAGGAGAGTCCTCTGGTCCGGGTGACGACCCTGGGCTCGGCGGCGGTGTTGTTCGCGGTGGTGGAGACCCCGGGCGTGAGCAGCCTCTTCGGCTGCACACCGCTGGGGCCGGTGGCGTGGGCGGGGGTGGGGGCGGCGATCGGACTGGCGGTGGCGGGCCAGAGGTTCGTGCCGGCGGTGGAGCGAACGGTACGAGATCGGTTGGGGTGATGAGACCTACCCAGGGGCGCGGGGAACTGCGCGACCAGCCCCCACTGACCCGCACCCGCAGAACTACGCGCTGACCCCCGCTGCTTCGCGCACCTCCGCAGACTCCAACCGCTCAGCCGCACGCTCAGCAGAACGCCGGGCCCACGGCCCAGTGGTCACCGCGCCGAGCACCAGCACGGCAAGCCCACAGGCCGCCAGAATCCACCACCCCGGCACCGCAGCGGACACGAACTTCTCCTTGTACGACGAGGAGCTCAACCCGGACGCCAGCACCGCCCCGATCACCGCCACCCCGAGCGTCTGCCCGAGCTGACGGCTGGTGGAGGCGACGGCCGCCGCAACCCCCGCCTGGGCGCGCGGCATCCCCGACACCGCCGTGTTCGTGATCGGCGCGTTGACGAACCCGAACCCGATCCCGAACACCACGTACCCGAGCAGCAGCGTCACGTCGGACGTCTCCGCGTCGAAGGCCGCGAAGAGGACCCCGCTCGCCGTCATGGCGAACCCCGCGACCAGCAACGGCAACCGCGGCCCGCGCGAACCCACCAGCCGTCCGGCCAGCGGCGCGCACAGGAACATCGGTACCGCCATCGGCAGCATCCACAGGCCGGCGTGCAGCGCGTCCAGGCCCCGGACGTTCTGGAGGTACAGCGTCGAGAGGAACAGGAACCCGCCGAGACCCGCGAACGCGCTGATCGCGATCACGGTCGCCCCGCTGAACGGCGCGGACCGGAAGAACCGCAGGTCGATGAGGGGTTCGTCGCGCCGGGGCTCGTACCAGAGGAGTCCCGCCAGCGCTACGGCGGCCACCGCGACGAAGGGCAGCACCGAGCCGAGGGCGGAGGTCGGGGCCTCGATGATCGCGTACGTCAGCGAGCCGAACAGGGCGATGACGAGGACCTGTCCGACCGGGTCGGGCCGGCGGGCCCTGGGTGCCCGGGACTCGGGGACGTACCGCAGGGTGAGCAGCAGCGCGGCGATTCCGACGGGCAGGTTGACCCAGAAGATCGAGCGCCAGCCGACCGCGTCCACGAGCACGCCGCCGACCAGCGGACCCGCGGCCATGGAGATGCCGACGACCGCGCCCCACACCCCGATGGCCCGGGCCCGCTCGCGCGGGTCCGTGAAGGTGTTGGTGATGATCGACATGGCGACCGGGTTGAGCATCGAGCCGCCGACCGCCTGCACCATGCGGAAGGCGATCAGCGCGTCCAGGTTCGGTGCGGCGGAGCACAGCGCGGAGCCGATCGTGAAGACGACCAGACCGGCCATGAAGACCCGCTTGCGGCCGATCCGGTCGGCGGTGGAGCCGGCCAGCATCAGCAGGGAGGCGAGGACGAGGGTGTACGCGTCGATCGTCCACTGGAGGCCCGCCGTGCTCGCGTCCAGGCCGCGCTGGAGGGCGGGCAGGGCGACGTTGAGGGCCGTGGTGTCGAGGCTCACGATCAGGAGGCTCATGCAGCAGATCGCGAGCACCAGCATGCGTCGGCGAGGGCTGAGCTCGGGCATGGGGGTCATCGTACGCCGATTTCGATAGTGCGTCTAACTAATGGTCGGTACATGATCGATGCACGGGTACCCCGGGGCGTGCGTGACAACGGGTACCCCGGGGCGTGCGTGACAATGGGGGAATGTCCACGACCGTCCCGCCGCTCCAGATCGGCCCGCACACCGTCCAGCCGCCCGTCGTCCTCGCCCCGATGGCCGGGATCACCAACGCGCCCTTCCGCACGCTGTGCAGAGAGTTCAGCGGTGGCAAGGGCCTGTTCGTGAGCGAGATGATCACGACCCGGGCGCTGGTCGAGCGCAACGATAAGACCATGCAGCTGATCCACTTCGAGGAGAGCGAGAAGCCTCGCTCGATCCAGCTGTACGGCGTCGACCCCGTGACCGTCGGCAAGGCCGTCCGCATGATCGTGGAGGAGGACCTCGCCGATCACATCGACCTGAACTTCGGGTGTCCGGTGCCGAAGGTGACGCGCAAGGGCGGGGGTTCGGCGCTGCCGTTCAAGCGGCCTCTGCTGCGGGCGATCCTGCGCGAGGCGGTGAGCGGGGCGGGGGACCTGCCGGTCACGATGAAGATGCGCAAGGGGATCGACGACGATCACATCACGTACCTGGACGCGGGGCGGATCGCGGTCGAGGAGGGTGTGACGGCGATCGCGCTGCACGGGCGTACGGCGGCGCAGCACTACGGCGGCACCGCGGACTGGGACGCGATCGCGCGGCTCAAGGAGCATGTGCCGGAGATCCCCGTGCTCGGGAACGGGGACATCTGGTCGGCGGCGGACGCGTTGCGGATGGTCCGGGAGACCGGGTGCGACGGGGTCGTCGTGGGGCGGGGGTGTCTGGGGCGGCCTTGGCTGTTCGCCGACCTCGTGGCGGCGTTCGAGGGGCGGACCGATTTCCGTCGTCCCGCGCTGCGGGAGGTCGCGGACGTGATGGTCCGGCACGCGGCCCTGCTCGGGGAGTGGATCGGGGACGAGGCGCGGGGTGTCATCGACTTCCGCAAGCACGTGGCCTGGTACCTGAAGGGGTTCGCGGTCGGGTCGGAGATGCGGAAGCGGCTGGCGATCACGTCGTCGTTGGCGGAACTCCGTTCCGGGCTCGATGAGTTGGATCTGGATCAGGCGTGGCCGGTGGGGGCGGACGGGCCTCGGGGGCGGACGTCGGGGAACAACCGGGTTGTGCTGCCGGACGGGTGGCTGAAGGATCCGTACGACTGTGCGGCGGGGGTTGGAGAGGACGCGGAACTGGACACGTCGGGGGGTTGAGTGCGGCGTGGTGGGGGCGGGCGTTTTTGCGCAGTTCCCCGCGCCCCTGGAGGCCTGCGGCGGCCCGCGCGGCTTCGGTGGGGGCGTGTGTAGCGCGTTCCGTCCGGTGGATGGGTCGGTGCCGGGATGGGGGGTATCCGTCCTCGGTCCGGCGGCTCGGTCCCTCGGTCAGTTCTCGGTTCCGGACGCCGGCCGCTGCGGGCGGACACCCCCCACCCCGTCCCCTGCGCGCCGTCAGCGTCTGCACGAGCGTCCACATGACCCACCCAGGGGCGCGGGGAACTGCGCGACCAGCCGCAACGGACCCGCACTCGCCGAACAACCGAGCCCGGCACCCCCGTAGGCACCCTCCTCACCCGCTGGACGGATGCTTCGTCGAGCCGTACGCCGTCAGGAAGCGGTCCCTGAAGGCGCTCATCTTCCAGACCGGCGCGTCGTGGGCCGGCTTCAGGCCGTCCGTCCAGTTCCAGGACGTGATCCTGGCGAGGACCTTGGGGTCCTTGGCGACGATCGAGATCGGTACGTCACGGCTCGCGTTCTCGCCGCTGACCCGGGCGATCGGCTGGTGGTCGCCGAGGAAGACGAGGACCGTGTCGTCGGTGCCGTAGCGCTCCAGCCACTGGGTGAGGGAAGTGACGGAGTAGGAGATGGACTTGCCGTACTCCTGCTTGGAGCGGGTGGGATTGGCGATGATGTCGGAGGCCTTGTTGCCGGCTTTCTGGATGGCCTTGAAGATCGAGCCGTCGCCCAGGTCGTCCCAGTCGACCATCTTCGGGATCGGGGCCCACGGCTGGTGGCTGGAGGTCAGGATGATCTCGGACATCAGCGGTTTGTCGCGCTTCTTGCTGTGGACCTGCTTCTGGTAGGCCTCCAGCGCGTACTGGTCCGGCATCGTGGACCAGCTGAACTTGGGTCCCTGGTAGCCGAGTTGGAACGCGTTGTAGACCTTGTCGAGGCCGTAGTACTTCTGCTCGGGCCAGCCCTTCTGGACGCCCGGCATCACCCCGACCGTGTCCCAGTCGCCGGTCTTCTTGAAGGCCTTGGTGAGGCTGAGGTGGTTGCTGGCCATGACCGTGCGGTAGCGCTGCTGGTTGTCGATCCAGAGGCCGGAGAGGGTCGTGGAGTGGCCCAGCCAGCTGCTGCCGCCGTACGTCGCCGAGGTCAGCCAGCCGCTCTTCGCGTGGAAGCCGGCCTTGGCGAGGGCCGCGGTGCTGGTGTCGAGGGTTTTGTCGACGCCGGGCGCGATGAGCGGGTCCTCGATGGCACTGCGGCCGTAGCTCTCGATGAAGGTGAAGATCATGTCCTTGCCCCGCAGGTCGGGTACCAGCTGGGAGCCCGGCGTGTTCCCGAACGCGTCGACCTTGGCCACCTTCTCGAACGCCGCCTCGTCCCGCAGGGTGGACACCACCCGCTGCGCCTGGATCCCTGTGAGCGCGGCGGTGTGCTCGGAGGCGAGCGGCGGGCCGAGGATCTGGAGGCCGAGGGCGGAGCAGGTGATCCAGACGGTGGCCGCGACGAGCGTGCCCCGGACGGCCCGCTGCCGGTGCCGGGCCAGCAGGCCGCTGAGCCGGACCGTCGCCAGCGTCATGACGGTCGGCACCAGGAGCACGAGGACGATCGCGGCGACCATGGCGGCGATCGCCACGCCCCGGCCCATCGAGTCCGCCACGTACGACTGCGCGTCGTTGAGCAGTTCCCAGTCGAGGACCGGGTTGAAGGCCCGCCCCAGGTAGTCGTTGAACCCCATGTCGAGCAGGTTGAGGATCGTCATCACCCCGAGCCCGACGCCGGCCGCCACGGCCACCGCCAGCCGTGGGCGACGCGGCAGCGCCAGCACCAGGGCGGCCCCGAGGATCGCCTCCGCCGGAAGCCGCAGGAACTCCCCGGCGTGCAGATTGGTGATCTTGTTCGGCAGCAGCAGGGCCCCGAGGACGAGCAGCGCGGCGAGGGTGTTCAGGGTCCAGCGGGTGTTCCGTACGGCGGTGGGGTGCGCGTCCCGCCAACGGGCATACCGTGACGCCTTCTCCGCCTCGGTCACCTCGGCCTCGGGTGACGTGGTCTCTGCAAGGGTCTCGGACACCCGAGGGTCCTTCCGTACGGGTCCTGGTAGGAGGCGGACCCGACAGGGGGTCTCGAATCCGCCACATTCCCGTACGGCCCGTCTCGGGCCACAGTTCACGTCCCAGGGCAAACACCGCCCCAACGCTTGGTCAACGGTCGGGTGAGGGCCTCAAGGGGCGCGGGGCCGTATCGATGTGCGGCTCCGCCGCGTGGGCGCGACCAGCCCCCACCGGCCCGTAGCCGCCACACAACCGTCCCACCCCTCCGATCAGGCGCCACCAACCGCCGTCAGCAGAGCAAGCGGCGCCGCCGCCGACCGAGCCTCCCGCACACACGCGTGCGGATACGGCACCGGCTCCCCGTGCGACTCCCGCCCGTAGCCGGCCAGGACCTCCGGCAGCCGGTGCCCGGTCGCCGTCGCCGCGTCCACCAGCCCGTGCGCCACCGCCCGCGCCTCGTCGTGCAGGCCGTACCGCGCCAGGCCCAGCGTGATCAGCGCGTTGTCGTGCGGCCACACCGAACCCCGGTGGTACGACAGCGGGTGGTAGGCCGGCTGGCCGGACGCCACCGTGCGCACGCCCCATCCGGAGAAGAAGTCCGGCTCCAGCAGCCGTCGTCCCACCAGCTCCCCGTACTCCTTGTCGAGCAGCCCCGACCACAGCAGATGACCGGCGTCGGAGGCCAGCGCGTCGACGTGGCGGCCCTCTCCGTCCAGGGCGAGGGCGGGGAAGGCGCGGTCCTGCATCCAGAAGTCCCGCTGGAAGCGGTCCCGGAGATCGGCCGCGGCCTGTTCGAGGAGGGCTCCGTAGGTCTCGTCCTTCCACGCCGTGCGGGCGAGCCACGCGGTGCGGCGCAGCGCGTCGTAGGCGTAGCCCTGGGCGCCCGCCGCCATCACCGGTCCGCCGGCCCGGGTGCCGTCGGCGCCGCAGATCGCGCCGGGGGAGTCCTTCCAGTTCTGGTTGGCCAGGCCGCCCTGGTCAGCGCGGTAGACGAGGTAGCCGCGGGAGGTCAGGCCGCCGTGGTCGAGCATCCAGCCGATCGCGGCACGGGCGTGGGACTCCAGGCGCCGGGCGAGCGAGACGTCCCCGGTCTGTTCCACATAGGCGCCGAGGAGGACCAGGAACAGCGGGGTGGCGTCGACCGAGCCGTAGTAGCGGCCGTACGGCACCTGCCCGAAGTGCGCCAGCTCTCCGTGCCGTACCTCGTGCACGATCTTGCCGGGCTGGGCGACGGAGGCCGCGTCGGTCTCCGTGGCCTGGGTCGCGGCGAGCGCGGGCAGGGTGGCTGCGGCCAGCTGGGGGCGGTAGGGGAGGGCGAAGAGAGAGGTGAGGAGGGCGTCCCGGCCCAGGAGGGTCAGGAACCAGGGGGCCCCGGCGGCCGGGACACGCAGGTCCTCGCCGTCCGGGCCGGTGGCCGGAACCTGGAGCGAGGCCAGGTCGGCGAGACCGCGGGCGCAGGCGGCCGCCAGCTCCGGCCAGCCGGTCGGGAAGGCCACGCCCTCCACGAACTCGCCTTCCAGCGACAGGAGTTGACGGTTCAGGGCGGCAGGAGAGCTCGGTACCCGGCGGGCCCGCTTGTCGCCGTGCGGGCGGGCCAGTACGCGCAGGGTCAGCTCGGCCGAGCCGTGCGGTTCCAGGTCCAGCGTCCACACCAGGCGCCGGGCTCCGGTGCCCGTCTCCTCGACGCCGTCCGGGGCGGGCTCGGCCGTCACCGTCGTGCACGAACGCCATTCGCGGCGCTGGTAGCCGAACTCCACGCCGTCGTCGAGGACTTCGCGGGTGCGGGTGGCGCCGGGCTTGGTGTAGGTGCGGTAGTCGGAGCGGAGTTCGAACTGGTCCGTGAAGTCGGCGTCTGCGGTGACCGCGAGCCGGACCGTGGTCGGCACCGGGCGGTTGCTCGTCACCCGCAGGGATTCGACGAACGAGCCGTCCCCGACCGCCTGTTCGCGGAAGAGGGTGTGGGCCGGGGGTTCCTGGCGGCCGCCGCGCGGGACCAGGACACAGCGGGCGGTGTCGCCGTCGGCGACCGGCGAGAGGGTCTCGGGGACCGCGCCGTCGACCGTGAGCTGCCAGCGGCTCAGGTGCCGGGCGTCCCGTACGAACAGCCCGTCCGGGAAGCTGCCGCCCCGGACCCCGCTGATGTCCCCGCCGTCACCCACGGCAGCGAACGTCCCGCCGTGCACGAGCAGATGATGCCGGTCCGTCATCGCCGGTTCCCTCCCTTGAATCCCATGTCCGCCGTGACTGTGGTGCTGTTCGTGCTGTTCGTGCTGTTCGCGATCGTGGTGCCGTGCGTCGCCGACATCCCGCCAGGGAGCGTGGTGTCGCCCGCGGACTCGCCGTGCAGCAGGTCGAGCGCGAGCGCCGCCGTCCAGCTGAAGCCGGTCGCCCCGCAGCCCTCGCCGGTGTACGGGTCGACGTACTCCGCGAAGTCGGTGGCCGCGGCGAGTTCGAGGGCCGACTCCCGCAGGGCGTCCGCCTGTTGGCGCTCGCCGTGGGTGCGCAGCCCGCGCTCCACGAGCCACGCCGTGTTGAACCAGGCCGGGCCGCGCCAGTAGCGGTGGGCGTCGAAGGCCTCGCCGAGGAGGTCGTAGCTGGGGAGGAGGCGGGTGGTGGTGCCGAGGCCGAAGTGCGGGCCGGCGGCGGTGCGCAGCAGCGCCGTGACGATGTCCCGGGGGAGACCGGGCAGGAGCAGGGGGACGAGTCCGGAGACACCGCGCTCGGGGATCAGACCGGGGGCCGGGGCCGGGGCCGCGGGGGCCGGGGCAGGAGTCGGGGCCGGGTCCAGGTCAGGGGCGGGGGCCTCGTGCCCGGCGGTCGGCCGGGCGGGCGGCCGGTGCGGGGAGAACACCGGCCCGCGGTCGCCCGCCGTGGCGGCTCCGACCGTGGCGTGTCCGACCGGGGCGTGTCCGACCGGGGCCTGTCCGGCCGTGACGTGTCCGACCGTGGCCTGTCCGACCGCGTCGCGTCCGACCGGCGCCTGTCCGGCCGTGACGTGTCCGACCGCGTCGCGTCCGACCGCGTCATGTCCGACCGAGGCCTGTCCGACCGTGTCGCGTCCGACCGCGTCATGTCCGGCCGCGTCGCATCCGGCCGAGGCGGGCCCCCGCAGGTCCCGGCAGAGGAACATGCCGCTCGCCGGGTCCCACAGCCGCTCCACCAGCGCCTGTGTCAGGCGCTCCGCGCGCGCGTGCCGGGCCGTGCCGGTCGCGCCCAGTTCGTCGGCGATCCGGGCCAGCGCGTGCTCGGAGGCGATGAGCAGCGCGTTGAAGGCGGGGTCCTCGACGGCGAACTCACCGGTGCCATCGGCGTACCCGGCGTCCCGGTAGTCGGCCGCCAGGCGCACGTACCGCCCGTAGTCCAGATCCGTCGGCCGGTCCTCGGCCGCCCCGTGGTCGAGGTCGGCGCGGCGGAAGGAGCGGGCCGGGGCCGGGGTGACGCGGGACAGGGGGAGGTCCCAGGCGGGGCTGTTGTCCATACCCTGTTCCCAGGGGTGCACGACGGAGGCGAGGCCGCCGCCGCCGAGATCGCGGCGGTGCAGGAGGTAGCGGTGCCAGGCCGCCAGACGCGGGTACACGCGGGCGAGGAAGCCGCGGGACCGGGAGAGCCCGGGGTCGGCGCGGTGCACCAGCCACGCGGCCAGCGCGTGCACCGGTGGCTGCACGATCCCGGACGTCTGTACGGTGCGCGGGGCGCCCGCGGCGCGCCCCGCGGTCGAGGAGCGCCAGAAGTCGGGGCTCGGAAAGTACGCGTCGAGCGGTACGGAGGGGTTGAACACGATGTGCGGGATCCGCCCGTCGCCCCACTGGGCCGTCAGGAGGGTCTCCAGCTCGGTCTGCGCCCGCAGCGGCGAGAGGTGGCGCAGGCCGATCGCGATGAAGGCGGAGTCCCAGGACCACTGGTGCGGGTACAGGCCGCGCGAGGGGACGGTGGAGGCGCCGGTCCAGTTGGCCTCCAGCACCCGCGCGGCCCTGGCGTGCAGGGAAGGCGGTGAACCCGGCGGATCGTATGCGATCGAGCGCTCGGTGGAAGAGGTGACGAGCTGGGCAGTGCGATCCACTCGGGACTCCCCGAAAGACGTGTGGCTGACCGGTTCGGTCAGGGCTACCGTAGGGTTACGTCTATTTAACACGCAAAACCCAATATGTAATGCACAGTTGAGAAACACAAGGGGGTGCGCATGGCTGGACGGAGTCAGACCGGCGCCGGAGATCTGCTCGAACTGGTCCGCAGCGGGCGAGCCGTCACGCGCGGAGCGCTCCAGCAGGCCACCGGACTGTCCCGGGCGACCGTCGGCCAGCGCCTCGACCGGCTCTTCCGCGCGGGCTGGCTGCGCGAGGGCGCCGGCGGCCCGGTGGACTCCCCGCTGGGCGGCCGCCCCTCCATCACCCTGGAGTTCGACGACGCCCATGCCGTCGTCCTGGCCGCCGATCTCGACACCCGGCACGCGCGCGCGTGCGTGCTCTCCCTGACCGGCGAGATCCTCGCCGAGCACAGCGGCACCCTGGTGATCGAGGACGGCCCGGACGCCGTCCTCGGCGAGCTGGGCCGCTGGTTCGCCGAGCTGCTGGAGAAGGCGGGGCAGCGGGCCGAGGAGGTCTGCGGCATCGGGCTCGCCGTGCCGGGCCCGGTCGACCTGGAGAGCGGCCGGGTGGTCCAGCCGCCGATCATGCCCGGCTGGGACGGCTACGACATACGAGGCCGCCTCGCCCGGGCCTTCACCGAGCACACCGGCTCCGGCCCGGTCCCCGTGCTCGTCGACAACGACGCCAACCTCATGGCGTACGGCGAACAGCGCACCGGCCACCCCGACTGCTCGGCCTTCGTCCTGGTCAAGGTCTCGACCGGTATCGGCGCCGGAGTCGTCGTCGACGGCTCGGTCTACCGGGGCATCGACGGGGGTGCGGGCGACCTGGGGCACATCCGGGTGCCGGCGGGTGCGGAGGCGCTGTGCCGGTGCGGTTCCTACGGCTGTCTCGCCGCCGTCGCGAGCGGTGGTGCCGTCGCCCGGCGGCTGGCCGCGACCGGGGTGCCGGCGGCCTCCGGCTCGGATGTGCGGGACCTGCTGGCGTCCGGGCACCCGGGGGCGGCGGCGCTCGCGCGGGAGGCGGGGCGGCAGGTCGGGGACGTACTGGCGACGGTCGTGACGCTGCTGAACCCGGGGGTCCTGATGATCGCCGGAGATCTGGCCGGAACTCCCTTCCTCACCGGCGTCCGGGAGCTGCTGTACCAGCGGGCGCTGCCCCGCTCCACGGCCCGCCTCGAGGTGGTCACCTCGCGGCTGGGGGAGCGGGCCGGGCTGGTCGGGGCGGGTGCGCTGGTCGTGGAGCACCTGTACGCGCCCGAACGGGTCGAGGAGCGGTTGCTGGCGATGGGCGTATGACGTCCGTGTTGCGGTCCGGATACCCGTCCGCATGGTGAAATCCGGGCCGCTGTGGCAGCGTGATTCTCGCCACGCCTGATAGGGGTCGCGCTCGAATGAGCGGATCTTGGGCGACTGCACTTCTGAAAGGGGTGGCACTGAGTGCCACCCCTTGATCGTTCATCGATCGAAATCAGATGTGGCTACAGGGTGCTCATGTGAGCGGAAAGGGGGGTGGGTGAGCCCCTCCGTGTTCAAGAAGTGAAAACATTCGACGGCTGTCGCTTGCCAAGCTTTGACTTTCGATCCGCTGGCAGACACCTGGTTACGGGCGTATGACGCCCGAGCAGACGTACCCAGAAGCCTTCGATCTGGGTATGTTCCTCGCCGTCAGGGCAGCCACCGCGTCCTCGAGGGAGTCGAGACCCGTGTCGGAAAACAAAGAACCCCACGTAGCCAAGTTCGTCTACGACTTCACCGAGGGAAACAAGGACCTCAAGGACCTCCTGGGTGGCAAGGGCGCGAACCTCGCCGAGATGACCAACCTGGGACTCCCCGTTCCCCCCGGCTTCACCATCACGACGGACGCCTGCAAGGTCTACCTGGACAGCGGTGAGGAACCCGCGGCACTGCGTGACGAGGTGAGTGCGCACCTCGACGCGCTGGAGCAGCGCATGGGCAAGAAGCTCGGCCAGGCCGACGACCCGCTGCTCGTCTCCGTCCGCTCCGGCGCCAAGTTCTCCATGCCCGGAATGATGGACACGGTCCTGAACATCGGCCTCTCCGACAAGTCGGTCCAGGGTCTCGCGGCACAGGCCGGCGACGACCGCTTCGCCTGGGACTCCTACCGGCGCCTCATCCAGATGTTCGGCAAGACCGTCCTCGGCGTCGACGGCGACCTCTTCGAGGAGGCCCTCGACAAGGCCAAGGAGGCCAAGAAGGTCACCGTCGACACCGACCTGGAGGCCGCCGACCTCAAGAAGCTGGTCACCGCCTTCAAGAAGATCGTCAAGAAGGAGGCCGGCCGGGACTTCCCGCAGGATGCGCGCGAGCAGATGGACCTCGCCATCCACGCGGTCTTCGACTCCTGGAACACCGACCGCGCCAAGCTCTACCGCCGCCAGGAGCGCATCCCCGGCGACCTCGGCACCGCGGTCAACGTCTGTTCGATGGTCTTCGGCAACCTCGGCCCCGACTCCGGCACCGGTGTCGCCTTCACCCGCGACCCCGCCTCCGGCCACCAGGGCGTCTACGGCGACTACCTCCAGAACGCCCAGGGCGAGGACGTCGTCGCGGGCATCCGCAACACCGTGCCGCTCGCGGAGCTGGAGCAGATCGACAAGAAGTCGTACGACCAGCTGATGCAGATCATGGAGACGCTGGAGAACCACTACAAGGACCTCTGCGACATCGAGTTCACCATCGAGCGCGGTCAGCTGTGGATGCTCCAGACCCGGGTCGGCAAGCGCACGGCGGGCGCGGCCTTCCGGATCGCCACCCAACTGGTCGACCAGGGGCTCATCGACGAGGCCGAGGCGCTCCAGCGCGTCACCGGCGCCCAGCTGGCCCAGCTGATGTTCCCCCGCTTCGACGAGGACGCCAAGGTCGCGCAGGTCGGCCGGGGCATCGCGGCCTCGCCGGGCGCGGCCGTCGGCAAGGCGGTCTTCGACTCGTACACCGCGGTGAAGTGGTCCCGTTCGGGCGAGAAGGTCATCCTCGTCCGGCGGGAGACCAACCCCGACGACCTCGACGGCATGATCGCGGCCGAGGGCATCCTGACCTCCCGCGGCGGCAAGACCTCTCACGCGGCCGTCGTCGCGCGCGGCATGGGCAAGACCTGTGTCTGCGGCGCCGAGGAGCTGGAGGTCGACACCAAGCGGCGCCGGATGACGGTTCCGGGCGGGCACGTGGTGGAGGAGGGCGACCTGATCTCCATCGACGGGTCGTCCGGCAAGGTCTACCTGGGCGAGGTCCCGGTCGTCCCGTCTCCGGTCGTGGAGTACTTCGAGGGCCGGATGCACGCGGGTGCCAACGACGCCGACGAGCTGGTGGAGGCGGTGCACCGGATCATGGCGTTCGCCGACCGCAAGCGCCGGCTGCGGGTGCGGGCCAACGCGGACAACGCCGAGGACGCCATGCGGGCCCGTCGCTTCGGCGCGCAGGGCATCGGACTGTGCCGTACCGAGCACATGTTCCTCGGCGACCGGCGTGAGCTGGTCGAGCGGCTGATCCTGGCCGACACGGAGGCCGAGCGCGAGGAGTCGCTGAAGGCGCTGCTGCCGCTCCAGAAGCAGGACTTCGTCGAGCTGTTCTCGGCGATGGACGGGCTGCCGGTGACGATCCGGCTCCTCGACCCGCCGCTGCACGAGTTCCTCCCCGACATCACCGAGCTGTCGGTCCGCGTGGCGCTTGCGGAGTCCCGCCAGGAGCCGCACGAGAACGAACTGCGCCTGCTCCAGGCCGTGCACCGGCTGCACGAGCAGAACCCGATGCTGGGCCTGCGCGGGGTGCGCCTCGGTCTGGTGATCCCGGGTCTGTTCACCATGCAGGTGCGGGCGATCGCCGAGGCCGCGGCCGAGCGGAAGAACGCCAAGGGCGACCCGCGCGCCGAGATCATGATCCCGCTCGTCGGCACCGTCCAGGAACTGGAGATCGTGCGCGAGGAGGCCGACCAGGTCGTCGCGGAGGTCGAGGCGGCCACCGGTGTGGAGCTGAAGCTGTCGATCGGCACGATGATCGAGCTGCCGCGCGCCGCGCTGACCGCCGGTCAGATCGCGGAGGCGGCGGAGTTCTTCTCCTTCGGCACGAACGACCTCACCCAGACGGTGTGGGGCTTCAGCCGGGACGACGTGGAGGCGAGCTTCTTCACGGCGTACCTGGAGAAGGGCATCTTCGGAGTCTCCCCCTTCGAGACGATCGACAAGGACGGGGTCGGCTCCCTGGTGAAGCTGGCCGCGGAGGCCGGCCGGCGCACCCGCCCCGACCTCAAGCTCGGTGTCTGCGGTGAGCACGGCGGTGACCCGGAGTCGGTCCACTTCTTCCACCAGGTCGGTCTGGACTACGTCTCCTGCTCCCCGTTCCGCATCCCGGTGGCCCGCCTGGAGGCGGGGCGCGCGGCGATCACGGCGAACGGCAGCGACCACCGGTAGGCCCTCGCCGGGCCACTGGACCCCGGAACCGCCGCCCGTCCCCGACCCTCAACCGATGGGCGGCGGTTCCGGATCACGAGAGAGGGCGGCACCCTTGTGCGGGGGTGCCGCCCTCTCGTACGTCCCTCGCGGACACCTCTCTCGTGCGCCCCGGGCGGGCGCTGCTACCGTCACGCGATGTCCAAGAGCGAGATCGACGCGGTGACCGCCGAGTTCTTCGGGGCCTTCGACAACCGGGGCGGCAGGACCGCCGACGTCGGGCGGGTCCGGCGGCTGGTCCTCCCCGAAGGCGTGATCGTCAAGACCGGTCCCGAGTACACGGTCTACACCGTGGAGGGGTTCATCGAGCCCCGCCTGCGGCTGCTGACCGAGGGCCGGCTGGTCGAGTTCTCCGAGTGGGAGACCTCCGACCGCACCGACATCGTGGGGGACATCGCCTCGCGGGTCGGTACGTACCGCAAGTCCGGGATCCTGGACGGGGAGCCCTTCGACGGCGGCGGGACCAAGACGATCCAGTTCGTCCGGACCCCGCAGGGATGGCGTATCGCGGCGCTGGCCTGGTACGACCACGCCTGACCGGCGTGGGCGGGGCGGCGGCGTGGGTGCGGACTGCGTCAGCGTGTCGCTCGGCGTCTGCGGGCCGAGGCCACCAGGGCGCCACCGGTCAGCAGGACGGTCGAGCCGACGGCGGCGAGGTACACCGCGGTGTCGCCGCCGCCACCGGTCTCGGCGAGGTCCCGGTGCCGGCTGCCGGGGTCCTCTGCGGCCACGGTGTCGTCGTGGGCCCGGAAGTCCGCGGGCGGCTGATCGCAGCCGATGCCGTCGCCGTCCCGGTCGAGATGGCTGCCGTAGTGCTCGTCGCCCCTGGGGAGGTTCGCGTACCCGGCGGCGTAGGCCTCGGCGCAGTTCGCGAACGGGTGGTCGCCGTCATGGGCCGAGGCGGCACCCGGCAGCACGGCCAGGGCCAGCGCGGCGACGACGATCGCGCCGGGCTTGCGGAGCAGTTTCACAACGGGTCCTTCCGGGTTCGTGAGAGGTGACGAACCTAGTGAGACGCCGGTGCCGTGTCGGCGACATGAGAAACCCGTGACGCGAACGTGACGTGACCGGACGGTAGCTCTCCGCAAGCGTGACACTCGCTCAACTGTCGCAGGCCACGCCGTCGTTGTCCCGGTCCAGGTGGGAGGCGTAGCCGGGCTCGCCCCGGTGGATCGGCGCGGCACCGGCGGCGCGCGCTTCGGTGCAGTTCTTGTAGTAGACGCTGCCGGAGCCGGAATCGGACTCCGAGGCGCCGGAGTCGGCGTTCGCCCGGGCCGTCACCGTCCTGGTGACCTTGACCGTCTTCGTAACGGTCACCGTGGGCGCCGGTTCCGGCTCCGGCGTCGCCGTGGCGGTCGTCGTGACCGTCACCGTCGGCTGCGGCTTCGCGGCCGCGGGCTTGGCGTCGGTCGTCGTCTTGTCCTGATCGCCGGCGCCTATGCCGGCACCGAGGAAGAGGGCCAGCGCGAGAGCCGGCAGCACGTACCGCTTCCGGGCCCACTTGGGGGCGGTCCGGGGCGCGGTCGGCGGCGCCGGCGGCCACGGCGGCGCGGGCTGCGGCTGTGGCGCGTACGGGTTGGTCATGTCGTCCCCCTGAAACGTGTTACGTGAGGAGGTGACCGTAATGCGCAGGTCGCGGTTGTGGAGGTGAAGTGTTCATTCCGTGACCAATGCATGTCATGCGGATGGCCCCGGCCGCCTACTCCCCGCGCGCCCGCCCCTCCTAGGCTGGCCCGCAGTCGTCGAGGGAGGTAACGCCGTCATGCCCGGATGGAACGAGAAGGCCATCCCCGATCAGAGCGGACGCGTGGCTGTGGTCACCGGGGCCAACAGCGGGATCGGGTACGCCGCCGCGCGGGAGCTGGCCCGCAAGGGTGCCCGCGTGGTGCTCGCCTGCCGCAGTGAGCGGCGTGGCGGCGAGGCCCGGGACCGGCTGCTGGGCGAAGTGCCGGGCGCTGAGGCGGAGTTGGCCCGCCTGAACCTCGGAGACCTGGCCTCCGTGCGGGAGTTCGCGACCTCGTACCCCTACGACCGCCTCGACCTGCTGATCAACAACGCCGGCGTGATGGCGCTGCCGTACGGCACGACCGCGGACGGCTTCGAGACGCAGTTCGGCACCAACCACCTGGGCCACTTCGCCCTGACCGGCCTGCTGCTGCCCTCGATCCTCGCGACACCCGGCGCGCGTGTCGTGACGGTCTCCAGCGGGATGCACGCGGTCGCCAACATCGACATCCACGACCTCAACAGCGAGCGCCGTTACCGCCGCTGGATCGCCTATGCCCGCTCCAAGACCGCCAACCTGCTCTTCGTCCACGAGCTGGCCCGCCGGCTAGCGGCCCACGGCTCCGACGTGATCGCCGCGGCGGCGCACCCCGGGTACGCGGCCACCAACCTCCAGACCGCGGGCGTGCAGATGGAGGGCCGCACGGTGGCGGAACGGTTCATGCGGGTCGGCAACCGCTTCTTCGCCCAGTCCGCCGAGGCCGGCGCCCTGCCCACCCTCTACGCGGCCACGGCCCCCGATGTCACCCCGGACTCCTTCACCGGCCCCTCCCTCGCCGGCTGGCGCGGCGCCCCGGCCCCCTCCTGGCGGGCCCCCTGGACCCGCAACGACGAGGCGGGCAGGCGCCTTTGGTCCGCCTCGGAGGAGCTGACCGGGGTGACGTACGACGCCTTGAAGGGCTGACCCGTGCACAGGGTGAGGGTGGTGTTCAGGAAGTGACCGACCGGACCGCGCTGCTGGTCGGCCTGCGCCGGTTCGGCGAGGAGGGCCGTCCGGCCTCCGAGGCCGCGCGCTGGGTGATGCGAGAGATGGGGGACGACTTCAAGGTCTTCCCGCTCATGGTCCACTTCTTCAGCGCCTATCACGTTCCGGTGGCCCGCCTCCGGGAGATGGAGTGCTGGGAGGGCCTGGGCCTCGGCGGACCTCTCACGGACGCCCAACTGGACGAGGTCATCGGCCCGCTGAGGGTCCGGGAGACGCCGCTGTCCTGAAGGGGCGGTCACCACAAGGTGCCGCCCCTTCCCGCGCGCTCCTACGCCGCCCGCACCTCGTACGTCGCGATCCGTACCGACTCGTCGTCCAGGCACTGCCCGGTCTCCAGGTCGAAGCGCTGCTTGAGGAGGGGTGAGGCCACGAACGGGCGGCCCTGGTGGGTGCCGGTCAGGCCGCGGGAGAGGACCGCCGCGCCGCCGAAGGGGTCGCGGTTGTCGACGGCGTACAGATTGCCCGCGCGGTCGCGGAACAGGGCCGCCTGACGGCCGTCGGGCAGCAGGGCCGCCACTCCGCGGCCGGGGAGCAGCCGGGTCAGGTCGCAGACCGCGAACCAGTCGCCGTCCAGCTGGAGTTGGACCTTGAGGTCGGTGGTCTCGGGTGCCAGGGTCATCGCTGGGCGCTTCCTTCCAGGGGACGGTGGCCGATGGTCAGCAGCGGCAGGTCGGGCTTGATCTGCTCGCGCTCGGGGACGAAGCCGACGACCGGGTCGGGGGTGTCCGGCGCGTTCACGAAGGACACGAACCGGGCGAGCTTCTCGGGGTCGTTGATGGTGGTCGCCCACTCGTCGGCGTAGTGCGCCACGTGGGCCGTCATCAGGGACTCCAGCTCCTCGCAGATGCCGAGGGAGTCCTCCACGACCACGTCACGGACGTGGTCCAGGCCGCCGGGGATGCGCTCGAGCCAGGTCGAGGTGCGCTCCAGACGGTCCGCGGTGCGGATGTAGAACATCAGGAACCGGTCGATCAGCCTGACCAGTTCGGCGTCGGTGAGGTCCTGGGCCAGCAGGTCCGCGTGGCGCGGGGTCGCGCCGCCGTTGCCGCCGACGTAGAGGTTCCAGCCGCTCGAGGTGGCGATCACGCCGAAGTCCTTCGACTGGGCCTCGGCGCACTCGCGGGCGCAGCCCGACACCGCCGACTTGAGCTTGTGGGGCGACCTGAGCCCCCGGTAGCGCAGCTCCAGGTCGATCGCCATGCGGACCGAGTCCTGGACGCCGTAGCGGCACCAGGTCTGGCCGACGCAGGACTTCACGGTACGGAGGGACTTGCCGTAGGCGTGCCCGGACTCGAAGCCGGCGTCCACCAACCGGGTCCAGATCAGCGGGAGTTGTTCCACTCGCGCGCCGAACATGTCGATGCGCTGACCGCCGGTGATCTTCGTGTAGAGGCCGAAGTCGCGGGCGATCTCGCCGATCGTGATGAGCCCCTCGGGGGTGATCTCACCGCCGGGGATGCGCGGGACGACCGAGTAGGAGCCGTTCTTCTGGATGTTGGCGAGGAAGTGGTCGTTGGAGTCCTGGAGTGCCGCCTGCTCGCCGTCCAGGACGTAGCCGCTCGCGCCGATCGTCGGGGCGAGGGAGGCGATGATCGAGGCGACGGCCGGCTTGCAGATCTCGCAGCCGTCGCCGCCCCGGGCGCCGTCGCGACCGTAGCGGTCCAGGAGGTCCTGGTAGGTGTTGATGCGCAGGGCGAGGACGATCTCGTAGAGCTCCTCGCGGGTCTGCGAGAAGCAGCCGCACAGGCCCTTGTCGACCTCGACGCCGGACGCCTCCAGCTCGGCGGTGACCAGCTGTCCGAGCACCTTGACGCAACTGCCGCACGTGGTACCGGCCTTGGTGCACTTCTTCACCTCGGGCACCGTCGTGCAGTTGTGCTCGGTGACCGCCCCGCGGATCGTGCCCTTGCGGACGTTGTTGCAGGAGCAGATGATCGCGTCGTCCGGCAGTGCGGTCGGGCCGAGCTGCACCGACTCCCCGGCACCGGCGGGCAGAACCAGCGACTCGGGCTTGACCGGCGGGACCGAACCGGTGAACGCCTTCAGCGTGCCGTACGCCTCCGCGTCGCCGACCAGGATGCCGCCGAGCAGGGTGCCGTCCCGGCCGATGACCAGCTTCTTGTACAGGCCCGCGCGGGAGTCGGAGTACACGACGTCCAGGCAGTCCGCGGTCGCGCCGTGCGCGTCGCCGAAGGAGGCCACGTCCACGCCGAGCAGCTTCAGCTTGGTGGAGAGGTCGGCACCGACGAACGAGGCCTCGTCGGAGGCGATCGTCGCCGCCGCGGTCTCGGCCTGCTCGTAACCGGGGGCCACCAGGCCGTACACCCGGCCGTCGGCGGCCAGCGCACACTCGCCGATCGCGAACACGTGCGGGTCGGCGACCGTACGGCACTGCTCGTCGACGGTGATGCCGCCGCGCTCGCCGACGGTCAGGCCGCAGTCGCGGGCCAGCTGGTCGCGGGGGCGGACACCGGCGCTGAACACCACCAGGTCGGTGGCGAGTTCGGAGCCGTCGGACAGCTTCATGCCGGTGACGGCGCCGTTCTCGTCGACCACGATCTCCTGGGTGCCGACGCCCGTGTGGACGGTCAGGCCCATCCCCTCGATGGTGCGCAGCAGCGCCGCGCCACCGCCCTCGTCGACCTGCACCGGCATCAGCCGCGGCGCGAACTCCACGATGTGGGAGGTGAGTCCGAGACCCTTGAGCGCACCGGCCGCCTCCAGCCCGAGCAGACCGCCGCCGACCACGGCACCGGTGGTGCGGGTCCTCGCGTACTCCTCGATGGCGAGCAGGTCCTCGATCGTGCGGTAGACGAAACAGCCCTGGGCGTCCTTGTTCGGCACCGGCGGGACGAACGGGTACGAGCCGGTGGCGAGGACGAGGACGTCGTAGTCGAAGATCTGCCCGGACCTGGCCGTGACCTTCTTCGCGGAGCGGTCCACCGTGACGGCCGGGTCGCCGACGTACAGCTCGATGCCGTGCGTCTCGATGAACTCCATGTCCGTCATGGACAGTTCCTCGGGCGTCTTCCCCGAGAAGTACGAGGTGAGCGCGACGCGGTCGTACGCTGGACGCGGCTCCTCGCAGAGCACGACCACGCGGTGGGTCGCGGTCAGGCCGCGCGTGGCGAGGGCTTCGAGGAAGCGCTGGCCGACCATGCCGTGGCCGACGAGGACGATCGTGGGGGTGGCCTCTGTGGCCTCCGGGGTGGCGGTCATCAGGAGCCTCCATCGTTGGTGAGCAGGTGGAGCAGCGGGCCGCCTGCGGGGAGCGGTTCCGCTCCCTCCCAGGCGCGGGCGAGCGCGCCGACGGTGCCGAGTTCGCCGACGAGGACCCCGCCGACCAGGCGGTCGTCGCGGACGACGACCTTGCGGTAGGTGCCGCGGGTGGCGTCCGCGAGCTGGACGACGTCGTCGCCCGGCAGCGCCTCGGTCTCGCCGAACGCGGCCAGGTCGAAGGCGGTCTGTCCGGTGAGCGTGAGCCGCGTCAGTGAACGGGTGCCGGTGTAACGGGCGTTCGCGCGCCCGGCCAGCAACTCAGCCAGGGCATCCGCCTGTTCGAGAGCCGGGGTGGCGAGTCCGTAGACGGTGCCGTCGTGCTGGGCGCAGTCGCCGATGGCGTGGATGTGCGGGTCGGAGGTGCGCAGTTCGTCGTCCACGACGATGCCCTTGCGCACGTCCAGGCCGGCGGTCTGCGCGAGACCGACCCGGGGGTGGACCCCGCAGGCCAGGACCACGATCTCGGCGTCGAGCGTGTAACCGTCGGCCATCTCGACCGAGCGGACCGCGCCCCCGACACAGCGCACGTCCCGCACCCGCAGGTCGGTGTGGACCTCGACTCCGAGGTCCCCGAGGTGACGGCGGACCAGCTTGGACGCGCTCGGGTCGAGCTGGCGCTCCATCAGCCGTTCGGACTGCTGGGCCAGGATCACCTGGGCACCGCGCTGGGCGAGCGCGCGGGCCGCGGAGACGCCGAGGAGCCCGCCGCCGATCACGACGGCCTTCACCCCCGGCCGGACCGCCTCGGACAGCCCCAGGCAGTCGTCCATGGTGCGGAACGCGTGCACGCCCTTGGGCAGTTCGTGGTCCGCGGTGAACAGACCGCGCAGCGGCGGCAGCACCGGGTTGGAGCCGGTGGCCAGGACCAGCGTGTCGTATGCGATCTTCGAGCCGTCGGCGCACGCGACGGTCCGGGCCCCGCGGTCGATGCCGGTGACCCGGGCACGGGTCAGCGCGGCCGGCGCCGGGAGCGCGATCACGTCGGGGGTGTACCGCCCGGCCAGCACCTCGGCCAGGAGCACCCGGTTGTACGGGCGGTGCTCCTCCTCGCCGACGAGCGTCACGGGCGTGCCGAGCTCTCCGAGCCGCCGGGCGAGCCGTACGCCCGCGAGGCCGGCGCCGATCACCACCACACGCGTATTCGAGGTCATGATGTCGAGCGTGCGTTGCGGGTGTTACCCGACCGCATCGCGTCTGTTTCCCGTGAGGAACGCTGCCCTCAGTCGGCACCGGCGCCGGGTGTGAGGGTTCGGCAGGGGCGCCGGGGGCGCGGTGTGAGGAGGCCCGCGCGCGGGTGGATGAGGCCGTGAGGGATCCGCGCGTGCGGGTGGATGCGGCCGTGAGGGTTCACCGCGTGCGGGTGGATGCGGCCGTGAGGGTTCCCCGCGTGCAGGTGGACGCGGCCGTGAGGGTTCCCCGCGTCCAGGTAGGTGCAGGGCACACGAAGGGCGTCCCGTAGGGTCGCGATCATGCCCGACATATCGCTGACCACGGTCGTTCTCCTGTGCCTCGCGGCTCTCGCGGCCGGCTGGATCGACGCCGTGGTCGGCGGCGGGGGCCTCCTGCTGCTGCCGGTCCTGCTGCTCGGTCTGCCCGCGCACACCCCGGCCGCGCACGCGCTCGGCACCAACAAGGCGGTCGCCATCGTCGGCACCTCCGGGGCGGCGGTGACGTACGCCCGCAGGACACGGGTCGACGTACGGCTCGCCGTCCGCATCGGGATCGCGGCCCTCGCCGGCTCCTCGACGGGCGCGTTCCTCGCGGCCGGGATGAGCACGGAGGTGCTCAAGCCGCTGATCATGGTCGTGCTGCTGGGCGTCGCCGCCTTCGTGATCCTGCGCCCCGCCTTCGGCACCGCCCCCGCGACCGGCCCGGCCACCCGCCGCCAGGTCCTCGCCGCGATCGGCCTCGCCGGCCTCGGCATCGGGTTCTACGACGGTCTGATCGGCCCCGGCACCGGCACCTTCCTCGTCCTCACCCTCACCGCGGTCCTCCACCTGGACCTGGTGACCGCCTCCGCCACCGCGAAGATCGTCAATTGCTGTACCAACGCGGGAGCCCTCGCGATGTTCGCCTGGCAGGGTGCGGTCCTGTGGCAGCTCGCCGCGCTCATGGCGGTCTTCAACCTCGCCGGGGGCACCCTGGGCGCGCACACCGCGCTGAAGAAGGGCAGCGGTTTCGTCCGGGTCGTCCTGCTGACCGTCGTCTTCGCGCTGGTCGCGAATATTGCGTACGAACAGTGGCTCGCCTGACGTTACGGTGACGCGGTGACGACTCAGGTGATCGTGCTCAACGGCGGCTCCAGCTCCGGCAAGTCGGGCATCGCCCGGTGTCTCCAGGCGGTCCTGCCCGAGCCCTGGCTGGCCTTCGGGATCGACGGGTTCGTGGACTCGCTGCCGGCCGCGCTCCAGTCCTCGGACGAGGGCATCGACGTCGCGGCGGACGGCGGGGTGAGCGTCGGCGAGGAGTTCTCCCGGCTGGAGGCGGCCTGGCGGGCCGGGGTCGTCGCCACGGCATGGGCGGGTGCCCGGGTGATCGTCGACGACGTGTTCCTGGGCGGTGCGCACTCCCAGGAGCGGTGGCGCAAGAGCCTCGACGGCCTGGACGTGCTGTGGGTCGGCGTGCGCTGCGACGCCGAGGTCGCCGCGGGCCGGGAGATCGTGCGGGGCGACCGGGCGCGGGGGATGGCCGAGAAGCAGGCGGAGCTCGTCCACCGGGGCGTGGTCTACGACCTGGAGGTGGACACCACCCGCACCGAGGCCCTGGCGTGCGCGCGAACCATCGCGGAGGCGGTCGTCAGCGGCACCCCGTAAGCATCGCGAGCCCCGTCAACGGCTCCCCGTCAGATGCGCGAACACCACCACGTTCCCCCGGTAACCGGTCGCGCGTGAGTAACCGCCGCCGCAGGTGATCACCCGCAGCTCGGGCCTGGCCGCCGCCCCGTACACCTTCTCGTCGGGGAAGCCCTTCGCGTCGTACACCTCGACCGCGTCCACCGTGAACACCGCCACGCTGCCGTCGCGCCGGTCCACCTCGATCGCACTGCCCTTGCCGAGGGCGCCGAGGTCGTAGAAGACGGCGGGCCCCTCGGCGTTGTCCACGTGCCCGGCGACGATCGCGGTGCCCTTCTCACCGGGGGTGGTGCCGGCCTCGTACCAGCCGGCCAGGTTCTTCTTAGCGGCCGGCGGGACGTCGAGACTGCCGGTGCGGGTGAGGGCGAGGCCCATCAGGGGCGCGTCCACCCGGATCGAGGGGATGCGGATGCGGTCCGGCGGGGACGGCGGCAGCGCGGGCGCCGCGTCCCGTCCGGCGCCATCGCCCTGGGCGGAACGCGCCTGGGCGGCCGACGGCTGCGGCGGGGCGTGCGTCTCGTTGCCGCTGTGCAGCAGCCACGCGCCGCTGCACAGGGCCATCACGGTCACCCCGGCTATCGCGGTGTTCCCGAGTCCTCGGTTGCGCACAGGAGCTCCTCTACGGCCGGCCTGCCCGTCCCCCTCCGGGCCGCGAGGGGCGTCGGACCCGGAGGGGGAGGGGACATGCGGTACCGGCGGACGGACAGCGGAGGGTGTCCGTCACATCCCGTCGCCTCTCGCCCGGCGATGCAGGAGCCAGGTACCGCCCGCGGCGGCGACGGCAAGAGCCGCCACGCCGCCCGCGGTCTGCACGGGGTCGGGGCCGAGCGCGCCACCGACCCCCGTCTTCACACTTCCCCTGGGATGCACCGGCTGCCGCTGCGAGGTCAGCGACACCACCAGGTCACCGGTCACCCGCCGCCCGCTCTGCGCGCAGGTCGCGACGATCTCGTACGTCCCCGGCTGCGCGCTCGGCGGCACCCGGAACCCTCCGGTCGTGTCGCCCCCGTGCGTGCTGGGCGCCAGCGTGAAGGGGCCCGCGCCGACCGCGCTCGCGTCGCCGGCCGCGGCACCGTCCTCCCCGCACGCCGCCGTGGTCACCGTGACCTGCCCGCCCGGCACCACCGAGGACGGGAGGATCTCCAGTCCCCCCGCGTCCCCGGCGTGGGCCGGCGCGCAGACGAGTCCCGCGGCGGCGACGGCGAGCGCGCTGCCGGTGAGCAGGCGGACGGTGGTGCGCATGGTGCTCCCTCGAGCTCTCGGGTGGGGATCCCTGTGCCTTCGAGGTAAGTGGCAGTGGACCCGGACCGCTTCCTGAGAGGGCGTCAGAAATACGGTGAATGGGTGTCAGATCTGCGCGCGGCCCGGTCGGTCGTCCGAAGTTTCAGCAGGTCACCGCCGTACGGCGGAGGTGTCGTGGGCGAGAAGCGGAAGGGTGCGGCACGCGCGTGTGAACGGGTGACGCTCCCGGCGCCGCGCACGCTTGACCTCAACTTTGGTCGAGGTATCAGGCTGTCCTCCATGCAGACAGACACCGCTCAGACAGACACCGCTCAGACGGACACCGCTCGCACGGGCATCGCTCACCCGGACACCGCTCCGCTTCGCGTCGTCCTCGTCATCGGCAGCAACCGGCACGGCCGCTTCGGCCCGGTCGTCGCCGACTGGCTCCTCGACCGGCTGCGCGACCGCGACGACCTGGTCGCCGAGGTCGTGGACGTGGCCGAGGCCGACCTGCCCATGTCGTTCGCCTCGCCTCCGGCGCCCTCCGCCGTCACCCCGAAACTCGCGTCGGCCGACGCGTTCGTCGTCCTCACCCCCGAGTACAACCACTCCTTCCCGGCGGGCCTGAAGAACCTCGTCGACTGGCACTTCACCGAGTGGCAGGCCAAGCCGGTGGCCCTCGTCTCCTACGGCGGCGTCTCGGGCGGGCTGCGGGCCGTGGAACACCTGCGCCAGGTCTTCGCCGAGCTCCACGCGGTGACGGTGCGGGACACGGTGAGCTTCCACAACGCCGGCTCGTCCTTCGAGGACGGCCGCCCGAAGGACCCCTCCGGCCCGGACGCGGCGGCGAAGACGATGCTGGACCAGCTGGTGTGGTGGGGCAGGGTGCTGAGGCAGGGGAGGACGGCGATGCCCTACACCCGGTGAGGCCCTGCACCCGGTGAAGTCCAACGCCCAGGGAGGCCGAACACCCGGTGAGGCCGAGCCGGACGCCCCTCAGTGCCCGGCGAGCGCCTCGTCGATCGCCCGCTGACCCACCTCCGCCAGGACCGGGTTCTTCCCGCCCCGGTAGTAGTGCACCGCGCCCACGCCCCAGCACAGGGCCCACGCGCGTCCCCGTTCCCAGGTGGCGTCGTCGAACTCCGCCGCCTCCCGGAACAGCCGGCGGCTCTCGCCGGTGAACACGGTCCACGCCGGCAGGGTGTCCGCCGTGGGTTCCCCGACGCCGAGGCAGCCGAAGTCGATGACGGCGGTGAGACGGCCGTCCACGGCGAGCAGGTTGCCGGGGAGGAGGTCGGCGTGCAGCCAGACGGGCGCGCCGTCCCACCCGGGCAGTCGGCCGGCCTCGTCCGCGAGGGCGGTCGCCCCGTTCGCGTCCAGGAGGCCGGCGGCGCCGAGGTCCTGGATCGCCTCCCGGGTGCCGTCGTCGAAGAGGTGCAGGGGCCCGGGACGGTAGGAGGCCGGCCCGCCGGTCACGTCGACCGCCCGCAAAGCGGAGACGAACCGCCCCAACTCCACCGCGGCGTGGGTGAGTTCGGTGAGCGGTGAGTCGTAGGCGTTGTCCCCGTCCAGCCACCGGTACACCCCCCAGGGCAGCGCGTACCCCCGGCCGGGTTCCCCCTTGGCCAACGGCTCCGGCACCGCCAGCGGAAGCCGGGGTGCCAGCAGGGGCAGCCACCGGTGCTCGAACTCCACCTGGTGCCCGCCGCCGGGCAACCGCGGCAGCCGTACGACCATGTCGTCCCCGAGCCGGAACATCGCGTTGTCCGTCCCGGCCGACTCGACGCGGGAGACGGGGAGTTCGCCCCAGCGCGGAAACTGGTCGGCGATCAGCCCGCGCACCAACTCCGCGTCGATGTCGAGCTCGTCGGCGTGCATCTTCGTGGGGGACGACATGGGGCTCCGGGGGAGGGGGCGGGCATCGGCGGTGGAGCGTATCCACGGGGAGGAGTCCGCTGCCATCGCTTTTCCCGTGGGGAGGCGTCCGCTGCCATCGCGTTTCTCGCGGGGAGGAGTCCGCTGCCATCGCGTTTCTCGCGGAGAGGAGTCCGCTGCCATCCCTTTTCCCCCGCGGGAGGAACACTCTGCCCTCGCTCTCTCCCCCCCCCCCGGCCCCAGTGCGTGATCAGCCCCCGCTGCCGGACGAGAAACCCTCCGCGAGCGTGCGATGCCGCCCCGCCGCCTGCCGGGCCTCGGCGGACGTGACCGGAGACCCCGGCAGAGTGCCGATGCGCTCGATCTCGTCGGCGAAGCGCAGGTGCTCGGCGGGCGTGCTCCCGGCAGGCCAGACAGGTCACCCGGTCGGGCCGCGGCGAGGTCATGGCGTACGGCACCGTCAGCCCGCACCCGGTGTCGACGACGCTCGGCAGGTCCCCGGCGATCCCGAACGTGGCTGCGAGCATGGTGCGCACGGCGGCCTCGCCACGCACCACCTTCACCTCGACATGGATGTGCGGATCGTCCACGCCCACCTACCGTCTCGTTCCGTCACGGGTACGGCCGCCCCGGACTCCGGGGCGGCCGTGTCACACGTCGCAGGACGACGGATCGTCAGTTCACGTTCACCGCGCTCCAGGCGGCCGCCACCGCGTTGTACTCGGTGCTGCCCGCACCGTACAGGTCCTTCGCCGCGTTCAGCGTGGCCGTCCGCGCCCCCGCGTAGTTCGTCGAGGACGTCATGTAGACCGTCAGCGCCCGGTACCAGATCGCGCCCAGCTTGTCCCGGCCGATGCCGGTGACCGTGGAGCCGTTGGAGGTGGGGGAGTTGTAGCTGACGCCGTTGATGGTCTTCGGACCGCTGCCCTCGGCCAGCAGGTACGCGAAGTGGTTCGCGACCCCGGAGGAGTAGTGGACGTCGAGGTTGCCCACCGAACTGCTCCAGGAGTCCGCGGACTTGCCGTCCTTGGAGGGCTTGTCCATGTAGCGCAGGGCGTCCCGGCCGAAGCCGGAGCGGACGATCTTCTCGCCGATGAGGTAGTCGCCGAGGTCCGAGGAGTTGCCCGCGTAGAACTCCACCAGGCTGCCGAAGATGTCGGAGGTCGCCTCGTTGAGCCCGCCGGACTCGCCGGAGTAGGTCAGCGCCGCCGTCTTCGACGTCACGCCGTGCGACATCTCGTGCCCCGCCACGTCCAGCGACACGAGCGGGCCGAGCTGCGTCCCGTCACCGTCGCCGTACGTCATGCAGAAGCAACTGTCGTCCCAGAAGGCGTTGTTGTAGTTGTTGCCGTAGTGGACGCGGTTGTAGGAGCCCTTGCCGTCGCCGCCGATGCCGTTCCGCCCGTGGACGTTCTTGTAGTAGTCCCAGGTGACGTCGGTCCCGTACTGCGCGTCCACCGCCGCGGTGGCCCGGTCCGACGTCGCCCCCGTGCCCCAGTGGTTGTCGGCGTCGGTGAACAGGGTCGCGGGGGCCCGGCTGAAGCAGATGTTCAGGAAGCACAGGTCGGTCTTGTTGGCGGCGTCCCCGGTGTAGGTGTTCCCGCGCGTTGCGTCCTTGAGCTGGTACGTCGATCCCGACTGGGTGGTGTTCAGTGCGACCGTGCCGCTGTACAGCGACTTCCCGTCGCCGGCGGCCTGTTCGATGCTGTCCCAGGCGTCGATCTGGGCCCCCGTGCGGGCGTCGGTGAGGACGGTCCGGGCGACCGGGTTGCCGAGCGAGTCCTGTGCGGCCGCGTTGGTCTGCCAGGCCAGCTTCGGCGCCCCGTGCAGGGCGTCGACGACCAGCTGCGGCTTGGCGGTGAGCTTCTTCAGCGTCTCGCCGAGGTTGGCCGCCCGGAGCGCGTTCGTCGCGAGGCCGGCGGCCTTCGGGGCGGACACGGCAGGGGTCACGCTCGACAGGGAGATCGCGGCCTTCGTGGCGCGGGAGGAGCTCTTGTACGCCCCGTCCGGAGCCAGGTGGACCACGAAGTCGCCGCCCAGCACGGGCAGTTGACGGTAGGTGCGGTCGTAGCGGACGTGCTGCGTGCCGTCGGGGTCGACGATCACGTCACGGACCTTGGTGCGCTGCGCGGAGGTGAGGCCCAGTGCCGAGGCCTGGTCGGCCAGGACGGACGCCGCGTTGTCGAGCGCGGTGGCTCTGGTGGGCCGCTCGGCGGCGCCTGCGGCGGGGGAGAGGGCGGCGGCCAGCAGGGTGGCTGCGGTGGCGGCCACTCCGGCGGTGGCGAGCCGACGGGAACGGGCACCTCGGACGTACGGCCGTATCCGACTCATCGGTCTCCTCAGAACGGCGCCAGTGGGGCGCGTGGGGGTGGCGCGGACGTTGTCGAAGATTTAAGAGGTCATGACAAGCCGTGTCCATACCGCGTCACGTGCAGGTGTGTGAGGGGAGAGAATCGTTTCTGTGACCCCTGTACGGCTCCCGTTCTTCGTCTACGGCACCCTCCGCCCCGGCGAGGTCAACCACGACCTCTTCCTGCGTGGCCGCGTCCGCTGCGAGGAGCCGGGCCGGCTGCCCGGCGCGCTGCTCTACGACGGCCCCGGATACCCGTACGTCGTCGAGGAGCCGCACGGCGGACCGGTGTGCGGTGAGCTGGTCACCGCGGACCCCGGGGAGTACGACGAACTGCTCACCGCTCTCGACGAGTTGGAGGAGTACCGCCCGGGAGACCCGCGCAACCTCTACGAACGGGTCGCCCGCGAGGTGGTGCGCGTCGCCGACGGGACGGCCGTGCGCGCGTGGGTGTACGTGGCCGCGCCCTCCGTCGCCGTACGCCTGCGCTCGCGCGGCACGCTGATCGGGAGCGGCGACTGGCTCACCCGGCGTCCTGCCGCTCCACCGCCTCCACCCGCACCGCGCACGCCTTGAACTCCGGCATCCGTGACGTCGGGTCCAGCGCCGGATTGGTGAGGGTGTTGGCGCGGCCCTCGCCGTACCAGTGGAAGGGCATGAAGACGGTGTCGGGGCGGATGCCGAGCGTGATGCGGGCCGGGGCGACGGCCCGCCCGCGCCGCGAGACCACGGCCACCGGATCGCCCTCGGCGGCCCCGAGCCGCTCCGCGAGCCGCGGGTGCAGCTCCACGAAGGGTCCCGGCGCGGCGGCGTTCAGCTCGTCCACCCGGCGGGTCTGCGCGCCGGACTGGTACTGCGCCACGACCCGCCCGGTCGTCAGCAGTACCGGGTACTCCGCGTCGGGCTCCTCCGCGACCGCCCGGTGCGAGACGGGGACGAAGCGGGCCCGGCCGTCGGGGTGCGCGAACCGGTCCAGGAAGAGCCGCGGGGTGCCGGGGTGCGCCGCGGTGTCGCCAGCCGGGCGGGGCTGAGCCGTGGTGTCTGCGGTCGGGTGGGGCTGCGCTGCGGTGTTCCCGGTCGGCCCGGGCTCCGCCGTGGTGTCTCCGGTCGGGTGGGGCTGCACCGTGGTGTTCCCGGTCGGGCGGAGCTGCGCCGCGGAGTCCCCGGTCGGGCCGGGCTCCGCCGTGGTGTTCCCGGTCGGGCCGGGCTCCGCCGTGGTGTTCCCGGTCGGGCCGGGCTCCGCCGCCGTGTCCTCGGTCGGGCAGGGCCAGAACACCCCGTTCTCCTCGGCGAGCCGTCGGTACGTGATCCCGGAGTAGTCCGCCGGACCGCCCGCGCTCGCCCGCCGCAGCTCCTCGAAGACCTCCTCGGGGTCGGTCGGGAAGCCCTTCTCCACCCCCAGACGGTCGGCGAGTTCGTGCAGGACCTCCAGGTCGCTGCGGATGCCGTCCGGGGGCGAGATCGCCTTGCGGCGCAGCAGCACCCGCCCCTCCAGGTTGGTCGTCGTGCCCGTCTCCTCGGCCCACTGCGTCACCGGCAGCACCACGTCCGCGAGAGCGGCCGTCTCCGACAGCACGACATCGCAAACGGCAAGGAAGTCAAGGGACTTGATGTGCTCCTCGATGTGCGCGGCACGCGGCGCCGACACCACCGGGTTGGACCCCATCAGGAGCAGGGACCTGATGTCGGTACCGAGCGCGTCCAGCAACTCGTAGGCGCTGCGCCCCGGTCCGGGCAGCGTGTCGGGGTCCACGCCCCACACCTCGGCGACATGGGCCCGCGCGGCCGGGTCGTCCAGCTTGCGGTAGCCGGGCAACTGGTCCGCCTTCTGGCCGTGTTCACGCCCACCCTGTCCGTTGCCCTGCCCGGTCAGACACCCGTACCCGCTGTACGGCCGACCCGCGCGCCCGGTCGCCAGGCACAGGTTGATCCAGGCGCTCACGGTGTCGGTGCCCTTGGACTGCTGCTCGGGCCCGCGCGCGGTGAGCACCATCGCGGACTCCGGCTCGCAGAACAGCCGTACGGTCTCCCGGAGTTGGGGAACGGGGACGCCGGTGATCCGCTCGACGTACTCCGGCCAGTGGGCCATCGCGGCGGCCCGCGCGTCCTCCCAGCCGACCGTGCGCTCCCGGACGTACTCCTCGTCGACCCGGCCCTGAGCCACCACCAGGTGCAGCAGACCGAGGGCGAGGGCGAGGTCCGTGCCGGGCCTCGGCATCAGATGCAGGTCGGCCTGCTCGGCGGTCCTGGTCCGGCGCGGGTCGATGACGATCAGCGTGCCGCCGTTCTCCTTCAGCTCGGTGAAGAACCGCAGGGCGGGCGGCATGGTCTCGGCGGGGTTGGAGCCGACGAGGATCACACAGCCGGACTTCGGGATGTCCTCCAGCGGGAAGGGCAGCCCGCGGTCCAGGCCGAAGGCCTTGATGCCGCCGGCCGCCGCCGACGACATGCAGAAGCGGCCGTTGTAGTCGATCTGCGAGGTGCCGAGGACGATCCGGGCGAACTTGCCGAGCGTGTACGCCTTCTCGTTGGTGAGGCCGCCCCCGCCGAAGACCCCGCACGCGTCCGGGCCATGTTCCGAGCGCGTGCGGGCCAGCCCCCCGGCGATCCGGTCCAGTGCCTCGTCCCAGGTCGCGGGCACGAGCGTGCCGCCGGTGCGCACCAACGGGGAGGTCAGGCGCACCCGGGAGGAGAGCACCGCGGGCGCGGTACGGCCCTTGCCGCACAGCGCGCCCCGGTTCACCGGGAAGTCCGCGCGCTCACCGACCTCGACGGTCCCGTCCGGGGCGGGGGTCAGGTTCATCCCGCACTGGAGGGCGCAGTACGGGCAGTGCGTGGGCGTCGGGGAGTTCGGCATGTCCCTCAGCGTGCTTCGGCCGTGTTACGCCGGGGACGGCCCCGTGTTACGCACCCAAGACGACGACCTCCCGTCCGGCGCCCGGAAGCCGTGAGGCACGGACCCGTCCACCGGGTGGCCGCCGCCGGACGGTACGGAAGGTGCCTGCGATGTGAAAGACACCACATGTGGCGCGTTTTCTCGCGTAGTTGGCCGGTCACGCCTTGTTGAGTGTTGAAAAACCGCTACTACAGTCGAGCGCGGATCCAGCTTGGCGCCAGGCACCCCGTCATGCGAGAAGCCAGCCAGGAGGTTCCCCCGGCATGTCTCTGCGCCTGCTGACCAACCGTGATCAACACCTCTTCCGGGCCTACGGCCACGGTCCTGCCGTCCCCGTGCCCGACCCGCTCGTCCACCGCGCCGTCGAACGCCGGGCCGCCGCGGCCCCGCACGCCGTGGCGGCGGAACACGCGGGAGCGACGATCACCTACGGCGAGCTCGACCGGTACGCCGACGCCCTCGCCGCCCGCCTGATCCGCGAGGGCGTACGGCCCGGCGACCACGTCGGACTCTTCGTACGCCGTTCCGTCCCGATGCTCGTCGGCCTGCTCGGCATCCTGAAGGCGGGTGCCGCCTACGTCCCCCAGGACATCGGCCTCACCCCCGCGCCCCAGCTCGCCCACGTGATCGGCGCCGCCCGGACCCGGATCGTCCTCACCGTCGCCGAGCACGCGGGCCGCGTCCCCCGGGGCCCGCACGTGATCACCCTCGACGAACCGCTGCCGTACGAGCCGGCCGGCGCACCCGCACGGGCCGTCCGCCCGGACGACGGCTGCTACGTCCTGTTCACCTCGGGCACCACCGGCCGCCCCAACGGTGTGAAGGTCACCCACCGCAACGTCGCCAACCTCCTGCTCACCGAACCGGGCGGCCTCGGCATCCGCCCCGGCGACCGGGTGGCCCACCTCCTCAACGTGGCCTTCGACATGGCGGCCTGGGAGATCCTCGGCTGCCTCACCCACGGCGGCACCCTCGTCATCCGCGGCCGGGACCTCACGGCGGCGGCCCGGACCGCCGACGTCCTGATCGCCACCCCGACCGTGCTGTCCGGGATCGACCCGGCCGCCTGCCCGCGCGTCCGCACGGTCGCCGTGGCCGGGGAGCCCTGCCCGCGCCCGCTGGCCGACCGCTGGGCCGCGCGGGCCGCCTTCCACAACTGCTGCGGGCCCACCGAGACGACCATTGTCAACACCATGAGCCGCCACGACCCGGCGGCCCCGCTGCTGACCATCGGCCGCCCGACCCCCAACAACACGGTCTACGTCCTCGACGCCGACCGGCGTCCGCTGCCGATCGGCGCGGTCGGCGAGATGTGGGCGGGCGGCGCCGGTGTCTCGGCGGGCTACCTGGACAACCCGGCGCTGAATGCCGAGCGCTACGCCCCCGATCCCTTCCTCGGCGGCGAGCACCGCATGTTCCGCACCCGGGACCTCGGCCGCTGGACCGCGGACGGGCAGCTCGAACACCTCGGCCGCACCGACGACCAGGTCAAGGTCCGCGGCTTCCGCGTCGAGCTCGACTCCGTCTCCTCGGTCCTGGAGTCCGTCGAGGGCTGCGCCCGCGCGGTCACCCTCAGGCGGGACGCCCGCACCCTGGTCTCCTTCGTCTGCCCGGCGGACGTCGACCCCGACCGGGCCCGGCGGGCGGTCGCGGACGCGCTGCCGTACTACTGCGTCCCCGAGACTGTCATGCCCCTGCCATTCTTACCGGAGACGGACCGGGGCAAGATCGACAAGGCGGCGCTGCTGCGGCTGGCCCTGCACGGCGAGTCCCTCCAGGGAGCGGTCCGATGACCACGTCGCTCGACCGGGACACGGTCGACCTCCCGCCGCTGCTCCCCGGCGTCCGGCGTCTGCTCAAGCACCCGCGCCTGATGCACTACAACCGGCTGGCCGCCCTGGTGATCGCCGCGAACCTCGGCTTCCTGTACGCCGGTTGGGCGCCCACCCCGGCGACCATGGGCCGCGCGGCCCTCGTCAACCTGGCCCTGGCCGTGCTCGTCCGCCAGCAGTACGTCGTCAACCTCTTCTTCCGGCTGGCCACTTGGCCCCCGACGAGCTGGCCGCTGCGGATCCGCTGGACGCTCGGGAAGGTCTACCACTTCGGCGGACTGCACGTGGGCGGAGCACTGGCAGGCACGGCCTGGTACCTGGCCCTGACCGTCGCAACGCCCAACGGCCCCTCGACGGCCGTCGGTTGGGCGCTGATCGCCCTCCTCGCGCTCATCGTCGCCACCGCCCTGCCGCCCTTCCGGTCCCGTCACCACGACCACTTCGAGAAGATCCACCGCTTCGGCGGCTGGACGGCCCTGGCCCTCTTCTGGACGCACACGCTCCTCGCCGCTCCCGGCCCCTTCGACGTCACGGTCCTCGCCGTCGTCACCTTCAGCGTGGCCCTGCCCTGGCTGCGGCTGCGCAAGGTCGCCGTACGCCTCGAACGGCCCTCCCCGCACGTGGTGCTGGCCCGCTTCGACCACGGCGAGACCCCCTTCGCGGGCTCGTCCACCGCGATCAGCCGCAGTCCACTGAAGGAGTGGCACTCCTTCGCCAACGTCCCCGCCCCCGGCGAACCCGGCTTCCGGCTCACCATCTCCCGGGCCGGCGACTGGACCGGCGCCTTCATCGACGACCTGCCGCCGAAGGTCTGGGTCAAGGGCATCACCACCGCCGGCGTCGCCAACATCGAGACCCTGTTCACGAAGGTGGTGTACGTGGCGACCGGCAGCGGCATCGGCCCCTGCCTGCCCCACCTCCTCGCCGCCGAGGTGCCCTCCCGCCTGGTCTGGGCCACCCGCGACCCCCGCACCACCTACGGCGACGCCCTGGTCGACGAGATCCTCGCCGTCCAGCCGCACGCCCTGGTCTGGGACACCTCCCGGCACGGCAAGCCCGACATGGTGCGCCTCGCCTACGAGGCCTACCGGGACTTCGGGGCAGAGGCCGTCATCTGCATCTCCAACAAGAAGCTCACCTGGCAGGTGGTGCACGGCCTGGAACGGCGGGGCATCCCGGCGTACGGCGCGATCTGGGACTCGTAGAGAGGGATGACGATGAACCACCTGAAGCTCGAACGGCACGGCGCCGTCGTGACCGTACGCCTGAACCGCCCGCACGTCCGCAACGCGCTCAGCTCCGCGCTGCTGGCCGAACTCCTCGACGCGCTGCGCCCGTTGGACGCGGATCCGGAGGTGGGCTGCTTCGTCGTCACCGGCTCGGAGCGGGTCTTCGCGGCGGGCGCCGACATCAGGGAGATGGCCGGGAAGTCGGCCGTGGAGATGGCGGAGGAGGACTGGTTCGCCGACTGGGAGGAGTTCGCCGACCTGCGCACCCCGAAGATCGCCGCCGTCAACGGCCCCGCGCTGGGCGGCGGTTGCGAGCTGGCGATGATGTGCGACCTCGTCATCGCGGGGGAGTCCGCGGTCTTCGGGCAACCGGAGATCAAGCTGGGCGTGATCCCCGGGATCGGCGGCACCCAGCGGCTGACCCGCCTGGTCGGCAGGGCCACGGCGATGGACCTGGTCCTCACCGGCCGCACGATGGACGCGCGGGAGGCGGGGCGCTGCGGCCTCGTCTCCCGGGTCGTACCGGACGACCGGGTCCTGCCGGAGGCCCTGGAAGCGGCGGCCACCGTCGCCTCGTACGGACGCACGGCGGTCCGGGCGGCCCGTGAGTGTGTGAACCAGGCCCTGGAGACGGGCCTGCGCGACGGCATCCGCTTCGAACGCCGGGTCTTCCACGCCCTGTTCGCGACCGCGGACCAGAAGGAGGGCATGACCGCGTTCCTGGAGAAACGCACCCCACGCTTCACCGGCCGGTGACGGAGGACCCGGGTGCGGGACGTGCGGCGCCCCGCACCCGGGTCCACCCGCCTGCTCAGTGGGCGGAGGCCAGCGCGTTCGTCACGCCCGGCTCCTTCGGGCCCAGGAACCGGGGGTCCGGCCGGAACACCACGTCCAGCGCCGCCTTGCTCGCCGCCAGGATCTCCCGGGTGCCGCCGTAGTACCAGGTGACGTCGTGCTTGGCGGACACGCCGACCCCGTACGAGGAGATGCCCGCCGCCTCGCAGAGCGCGACCGCGCGCCGGATGTGGAAGTCCTGACTGATCAGCACCGCCCTGTCCACGCCGAAGATCTTCCGGGCCCGGACGCACGAGTCCCAGGTGTCGAAGCCCGCGTAGTCGCTGACGATCCGGGTGTCCGGGACGCCGTGCCGGGTCAGATACGCGCGCATGGCGTCGGGCTCGTCGTAGTCCTCGCGGCTGTTGTCCCCGGTGACGAGGACGGCCTTGATCCGCCCGTCCCGGTACAGCGTCGCCGCCGCGTCCAGCCGGTGGGCGAGGTACGGCGAGGGCTCGCCGTCCCACAGCCCCGCCCCGAACACGACGGCCACGTCGGTGCGGGGCGCGTCGGCCGTCGTCCCCAGCCGGCCCTCCGTCGAGAGGTACAGCCACGTCGACGGCAGCAGCGCGAGCACACACCCCGCCATCACGGCCTGCACCAGCCCGCGCCGCCCGGCACGCGTGCGTGGCAGACGCGGTCGGCGCATCTTCGGCAGTCGCATCGGACGGTCCCTCCCGGTGGTCTTTCCGACAACCAGGACGTCCCGCCGAACGGTCCGGTTCGCCGACCCCGACGTGACCAGGCTCACTCGCGACCGCGAACACCCAGGTCACGCGACCTCACACGGCACCCCCGCGGACCGTGAAGCCCCTGAAAGGCCGCGTTATTGCCGTGAAACGGGGAGGCAACCTCCAAGCGCCACCATCACTGCATGAACCGGATCAGCAGCCAGCCCGGCCTCGTCTCCCTCGACGACAGGCGCCGCCCCGAGCCGCCCGCCCTCGTCCTGGTGGCCCACGGCAGCCGCGACCCGCGCACCCTCGCCACGGTTCACGACCTCCTCGACCAGGTCCGCGACCGGCGCCCCGACCTGCCGGTCCACCTCGGCCACATCGAACTCAACGAACCCCTGCTGCCGGACACGCTGGCCTCCCTGGGCACGGCGGACGCGGTCCTGGTCCCGCTGCTCCTCTCCCGCGGCTACCACGTGAAGCGCGACATCCCGGACATGGCGGCCGCCTCCCCGGCACGCACGCGCGTGGCCGCTCCGCTGGGCCCCCATCCCCTTCTGGTGGACACCCTGCACGCCCGTCTGGTGGAAGCGGGCTGGCACACCGGGACGGACGAGGAGACCCGCCGCGAGAGCGCGGTCGTCCTGGCGTCGGCAGGTTCCCGGGACCCGGAGTCGGCCATCGACACCCGCCGCACGGCCCAGCTCCTCGCAGAGCGCCTCGGCGTCCCGGTGGTCCCGGCGTACGCCTCGGCGGCGACCCCGACGGTCGAGACGGCGATCAGGGCACTGACGGCGAGGGGCCGCCACAAGGTCGCAGTGGCCTCGTACTTCACCGCGCCGGGCCTGTTCGCGAGGCAGTGCGCGGAGAAGGCCCCGTGGATCGCCTCGGCCCCGCTGGGCACCCACCCGGCGATGGCCGACCTGATCCTCCACCGCTACGACCAGGCATCGGCGACTCAGGTGACATCAGCTGCCTAGGGGCGCGGGGAACTGCGCGACAAGCCACGATGGCGCCGCACTCGCCATATAACCGGAACCCGGCAGACGCACCGGCGAATTGTCAGTACCTGCCCGTACTGTCAAGACATGCCGTACGACCCGCAGTCAACCGAACGCTGGGCCCCCGAACCAGACAAGCGCCCCGGCCGCACCGCCTTCCAACGCGACCGCGCCCGCATCCTCCACTCCGCCGCGCTCAGAAGGCTCGCCGGCAAGACGCAGGTCGTCACCCCGGGCACCCTCAGCCAGGTCTGGGACGCCAGCCCCCGCACCCGCCTCACTCACTCCCTGGAATGCGCCCAGGTCGGCCGAGAGCTCGGCGCGGCCCTCGGCTGCGACCCGGATCTCGTGGAGGCCGCCTGTCTCGCCCACGACCTCGGCCACCCCCCGTTCGGCCACAACGGCGAACAGGCCCTGAACGAGTTCGCCGACGACTGCGGCGGCTTCGAGGGCAACGCCCAGTCCCTGCGGCTCCTCACCCGCATCGAGCCCAAACGCTTCACCGAGGAGGGCTCGGTGGGCCTGAACCTCACCCGGGCCACCCTCGACGCGGCCACCAAGTACCCCTGGGCGCGCGGCGCGCACCCCACCCGGAAGTTCGGCGTGTACGAGGACGACCGTCCCGTCTTCGACTGGATCCGCAAGGACGCCCCCGACACCCGCACCACCTTCGAGGCGCAGGTCATGGACTGGTCCGACGACGTGGCGTACTCCGTCCACGACGTCGAGGACGGCCTGCACGCCGGCCACATCGACCCCAACTGCCTGCACGCCGAACCGGAACGCGCGGCGGTCTTCGAGGTGGCCCTCGGCCGGTACGTCCCCGCCGACACCGACCCGGCGGAGCTCGCGGCCGCCCTCGACCGGCTCCAGGACCAGGAGTGGTGGCCGCACGGCTACGACGGCTCCGCCGTGGCCCAGGCCCGCCTCAAGGACGCCACCAGCCAGCTCATCGGCCGCTTCTGCCTGTCCGCCGAGGCCGCCACCCGCGAGCGGTACGGCACCGGGCGGCTCACCCGATACGGCGCCGAACTCGTCGTACCGCACGGGACCCGGCTGGAGTGCGCGGTCCTCAAGGCCGTCGCCGACCGGTACGTCATGCAGCGCGCCGAGCAGGAGCGGCTGCGGGCCGACCAGCGGATCGTGGTCGCGGAACTCGCCGAGGCGCTCACCGCCCGCGCCCCCGACGGACTCGACCCGCAGTTCCGGGCCCTGTTCGACCAGGCGTCCGACGACCGTGCCCGCAAGCGGGTGATCGTCGACCAGATCGCGTCCCTCACCGACGCGTCGGCGCGCTCGCTTCATGCGCGTCTCATGGGGCACGTGTAGAAAGCACGCGACAGGAGTGACGGGAAACGAGCCCGAAGGTGACCCTCCGTGGCCTGATCGGGCCACTCCCTCTTCCCCCCTCACGCTCCGTGCGGGAGGCTCCAAGGTGGCGGCACCCCTACGAGGAGGCATCAAGTGGTCGACGCGGATCAGACTTTTGTCATCGTGGGAGGAGGTCTCGCCGGGGCGAAGGCGGCCGAGACGCTCCGCACGGAGGGCTTCACCGGCCGCGTGATACTGATCTGCGACGAACGCGACCACCCCTACGAGCGCCCGCCGCTCTCCAAGGGCTACCTCCTCGGCAAGGAGGAGCGCGACAGCGTCTTCGTCCACGAACCCGCCTGGTACGCGCGCAACGACATCGAGCTGCACCTCGGCGAGACCGTCGACGCCATCGACCGTACGGCGAAGACGGTCCGCTTCGGCGAGGACGGCACCGCCGTCCACTACGACAAGCTGCTCCTGGCCACCGGCGCCGAGCCCCGCCGGCTGGACATCCCCGGCACCGACCTGGCCGGCGTCCACCACCTGCGGCGCCTCGCCCACGCCGAGCGTCTCAAGGGCGTCCTGGCGGCGCTCGGCCGGGACAACGGCCACCTCGTGATCGCCGGTGCCGGCTGGATCGGCCTGGAGGTCGCGGCAGCGGCCCGGGAGTACGGCGCGGAGGTCACCGTCGTCGCCTCCTCGCCCACCCCGCTGTACTCGGTGCTCGGCCCCGAGCTCGGCAACGTCTTCGCGGAGCTGCACCGCGAGCACGGCGTCCGCTTCCACTTCGGGGCGAGGCTGACGGAGATCGTCGGACAGGACGGCATGGTCCTCGCGGCCCGGACCGACGACGGCGAGGAGCACCCGGCGCACGACGTCCTCGCGGCGGTCGGCGCGGCCCCGCGCGTCGCCCTCGCGGAGCAGGCGGGTCTCGAGCTGGTGGACCGGGCGCAGGGCGGCGGGATCGCGGTGGACGAACAACTGCGCACCTCCGACCCGGACATCTACGCGGCCGGTGACGTGGCCTCCTTCCATCACGCCCGCTTCGACACCCGGCTGCGCGTCGAGCACTGGGCCAACGCCCTCAACGGCGGACCGGCGGCGGCCCGCGCGATGCTGGGCCGCCAGGTGACGTACGACCGGGTGCCCTATTTCTTCTCCGACCAGTACGACCTGGGCATGGAGTACAGCGGCTGGGCGCCCCCGGGCTCCTACGACGAAGTGGTGATCCGGGGAGACGCCGGCAAGCGCGAGTTCATCGCGTTCTGGGTGAAGCAGGGCCGGGTGCTGGCCGGGATGAACGTCAACGTGTGGGACGTCACGGAGCCGATCCAGGCACTGATCCGCTCCGGCACCCCGGTGGACACCGAGGCGCTGGCGGACCCGCACGTTCCGCTCGAAAGCCTCGTCCCGTAGGTGTCAGTCCGTCCCCGTAGACTTCACGCGTGGCAGGACGGATCAACGACGAGGACGTGAAGGCGGTACGGGACGCGGTCCCGATCGACGCCGTGGTGTCCGAGTACCTCCAGCTGCGCAACGCGGGTGGCGGCAACCTCAAGGGGCTGTGCCCCTTCCATGACGAGAAGTCGCCGTCCTTCCAGGTCAGTCCGAGCAAGGGCCTCTTCCACTGCTTCGGCTGCCAGGAGGGCGGCGACACCATCACGTTCGTGATGAAGGTCGACCACCTCTCCTTCTCGGAGGCGGTCGAGCGCCTCGCCGCCCAGGCCGGCATCACCCTGCGCTACGAGGAGGGCGGCTACAACCCCGCCCACCAGCGCGGCGAGCGCATCCGCCTGGTCGAGGCCCACAAGATCGCCGCCGACTGGTACATGGAGCAGCTGGCGAGCAGCCCGGAGGCCGACACCGGCCGCCAGTTCCTCGCCGAGCGCGGCTTCGACCAGGCGGCCGCCGCGCACTTCTCCGTCGGCTACAGCCCGCAGGGCTGGGACCACCTCACCCGTTTCCTGCGCGGCAAGGGCTTCACCGACAAGGAGCTCCTGCTCTCCGGCCTCTCCCAGGAGGGCCGCCGCGGCCCCATCGACCGCTTCCGCGGCCGCCTGATGTGGCCCATCCGCGACATCGGCGGCGAGGTCGTCGGCTTCGGCGCGAGAAAGCTCTACGAGGCGGACAACGGCCCGAAGTACCTCAACACGCCCGAGACCGCGATCTACAAGAAGTCCCAGGTCCTCTACGGCATCGACCTCGCCAAGAAGGACATCGCCAAGTCCTCCCGCGCGGTCGTCGTCGAGGGCTACACCGACGTCATGGCCTGCCACCTCGCCGGCGTCACCACCGCCATCGCGACCTGCGGCACCGCCTTCGGCGGCGACCACATCAAGATCCTGCGCAGGCTGCTGATGGACAACGGCTCGGCCCGCGTGATCTTCACCTTCGACGGCGACGCGGCCGGCCAGAAGGCGGCCCTGCGCGCCTTCGAGGACGACCAGAAGTTCGCCGCCGAGACCTACATCGCCATCGCCCCCGACGGCATGGACCCCTGCGACCTGCGCCTCGCCAAGGGCGACGACGCGGTCGCCGACCTCGTCGAACCCCGCACCCCGCTCTTCGAGTTCGCGCTGCGCCAGATCGTCGTCCGCTACGACCTCGACACCCCGGCGGGCCGGGCCGCAGCCCTCGACGAGGCGGCCCCCATCGTCGCCCGCATCAAGAACAGCGGCGCCCAGCACGAGGTCGCCGTCCAGCTCGCCGGCATGCTCGGCATCCTCGACACCCAGTTCGTGGTCAAGCGGGTGGCCCAGCTGGCCCGTTGGGCCCGCGACCGCGGCGGCAAGGGCCCGGCCCCGCAGGGACGCGGCCCCCAGCAGCCGTCGTACGACTCGGCCCACCGCCCCGCCGTCTCCGGCCCCGCCCTGACCCTGCGCAACCCCGTCTACGCCACCGAGCGCGAGCTGCTCAAGCTCGCCCTCCAGCGCCCCGAGCTGGTCTCCCCGGCCTTCGACGCGTACGGCGTCGACGAGTTCACCGCCCCGCCCTACGCCGCCGTACGCCAGGCCATCATGGACGCGGGCGGCGCCGAGTACGGCGTCCAGGACTCCCAGGACTACCTGGTCCGGGTCCGCGAGGCCGCCCCCGACGACGCGGTCCGCGCCATGGTCACCGAGCTGGCCGTCGAGGCGATCATGCGGCGCACGGTCGACGAGAACTACGCGGGCGAACAGCTCGTCTGGGTCCGCCGCCGTGCCGTCGACCGCCGCATCCAGGAGGTCCAGGGCACCCTGATCCGCCTGGGCACCGGCGGCGACCCCGCCCACCTGGCCGCCGTGCAGAACGAACTGTGGGTCCTCCAGCAGTACGGCCAGGCACTGCGCGAGCACGGGGCCGCGGCCCTCTGAGAAACCCTACGGCGGGGTAACCACGGGGTCACGGGCCGATTGCAAAAAGTCACCGCACGCCCCTCGTGGCGGCGATGTGTCGTACTCCACACTGGGTCCGGTGCCTGAGTCCTCGGAGCGCGGCCGATCCGTCCCCAGCGGGTCCCACACCCCCGCGGTTCCGCTCATCGCGTACGGGACGGACAGCGGCGAGGCCGCCGACTCCGCCCCCGAAGCGCCGCTGCCGTACTCCTTGGCAGCGATCATCCTGGAGGTCGCCCCCGTGCAGACCCAGACCCTCACACAGACCGAGAACAGTGCGGACGACACGGCAGAACCGGACGCCGAGACCGACGTGCTCGTCGCGGTGCCCCCGCAGAACCGTGTCGTGCACCACCCCGAGGCGGAGCCGGACGCCCCGCCCGCCGAAGCGCTCGACGCCGTGGAGACCGAACCCGTCGAGCCGCCCGAACCACCCCGCGGCCGCGCCACCGACACCGGCGGCCCCTCCTCGGACCTGTTCCGCCAGTACCTGCGCGAGATCGGCCGTATCCCGCTGCTCACCGCGGCCGAGGAGGTCGAACTCGCCCGCCGGGTCGAGGCCGGCCTGTTCGCCGAGGAGAAACTGAGCAACACCCCGTCCCTGGACAGCCAGTTGGCGCTCGACCTGGACCGCCTGGTGGTGATGGGCCGGATGGCCAAGCGCCGCCTCATCGAAGCCAACCTGCGCCTGGTCGTCTCGGTCGCCAAGCGGTACGTCGGCCGCGGCCTGACCATGCTCGACCTGGTCCAGGAGGGCAACCTCGGCCTCATCCGCGCGGTCGAGAAGTTCGACTACGCCCGCGGCTACAAGTTCTCCACCTACGCCACCTGGTGGATCCGCCAGGCCATGTCCCGGGCCCTCGCCGACCAGGCCCGGACGATCCGGGTCCCGGTCCATGTCGTCGAGCTGATCAACCGGGTCGTCCGGGTGCAGCGGCGCATGCTCCAGGAACGCGGGTACGAGCCGACGCCGGAGGAGGTGGCCGCGCATCTGGATCTCGCGCCGGAGCGGGTGAGCGAGGTGCTGCGGCTCGCCCAGGAACCGGTGTCTCTGCACGCCCCGGTGGGGGAGGAGGACGACGTCGCCCTCGGTGACCTGATCGAGGACGGGGACGCGACGTCTCCGGTGGAGTCGGCGGCGTTCCTGCTGCTCAGGGAGCACCTTGAGGCGGTGCTGTCGACGCTGGGGGAGCGGGAGAGGAAGGTCGTGCAGCTGCGGTACGGGCTGGCTGACGGCCGTCCCCGTACGTTGGAGGAGATCGGGCGGATCTTCGGGGTGACCCGGGAGCGGATACGGCAGATCGAGTCGAAGACGCTCAACAAGCTGCGGGATCACGCATTTGCGGATCAGCTGAGGGGTTATCTGGACTGAGAAAGGGGTCGTTTCGCAACGACCCCTTTCCGCTAGTCCACCTCTGCCACCGCCTGTGCGAACTGCGCCTTGTACAGGCGGGCGTAGGCTCCCCCGGCCTCCAGCAGGTCCGTGTGGGTGCCCTGTTCGACGATCGAGCCGTTCTCCATCACCAGGATGGTGTCCGCGTCCCGGATCGTGGAGAGGCGGTGGGCGATCACGAACGACGTGCGCCCGTGGGCCAGTTTGGCCATCGCCTTCTGGATCAGGACCTCGGTGCGGGTGTCGACCGAGCTGGTCGCCTCGTCGAGGACCAGGATCACCGGGTCCGACAGGAACGCCCGGGCGATCGTGATGAGCTGCTTCTCGCCCGCGCTCACCCCGCTGCCCTCGTCGTCGATCACGGTGTCGTAGCCGTCGGGGAGCGTGCGGATGAAGCGGTCCGCGTGCGCCGCCCTGGCCGCCTCCTCGATCTCGCCCCGGGTGACCTCGCGCGAGGCGCCGTACGCGATGTTCTCCGCGATCGTGCCGCCGAACAGCCAGGTGTCCTGGAGGACCATGCCGATCCCGGCGCGCAGTTCGTCGCGGGTCATCCGGGCGATGTCCACGCCGTCCAGGGTGATCCGGCCGCCCGAGACGTCGTAGAACCGCATCAGCAGGTTGACCAGGGTCGTCTTGCCGGCGCCGGTCGGGCCGACGATCGCGACGGTGTGCCCGGGTTCGACCTTCAGGGAGAGGTCCTCGATGAGCGGCTTCTCGGGGTCGTAGCGGAAGGACACGTGCTCCAGGGCGACCCGTCCGCGCAGTTCCTCGGGCCGCTCGGCGGCCTTGGGATCCGCCTCCTGCTCCTCCGCGTCCAGGAGTTCGAAGATCCGCTCGGCCGAGGCGACGCCCGACTGCACGAGGTTCGCCATCGACGCGACCTGTGTCAGCGGCATCGAGAACTGCCGGGAGTACTGGATGAAGGCCTGCACGTCACCGATGGACAGCGCACCGGACGCGACCCGCAGCCCGCCCACGACCGCCACCAGCACGTAGTTGATGTTCGAGACGAACATCATCAGCGGCTGCATGACCCCGCTGTTGAACTGCGCCTTGAACCCGGCCTCGTACAGCGCCTCGTTCTGCTCGGCGAACTGCGCCGCCGACTCGTCCTGGCGCCCGAACACCTTCACCAGGGTGTGCCCGGTGTACATCTCCTCGATGTGGGCGTTGAGCTTGCCGGTGGTGCGCCACTGCTGCACGAAGTGCGGCTGCGAGCGCTTGCCCACGCGCGTGGCGACCACGAACGACAGCGGCACGGTGACCAGCGCGACCAGCGCCAGCAGCCAGGACACCCAGAACATCATGGCGAGCACGCCGATGATGGTGAGCAGCGAGTTGATGAGCTGGCCCATCGACTGCTGGAGGGTCTGCCCGATGTTGTCGATGTCGTTGGTGGCGCGGGACAGCACCTCGCCGCGCTGGCGCTTGTCGAAGTACGACAGCGGCAGCCGCGACAGCTTCGTCTGGACGTCCTCGCGCATCCGGAACATCGTGCGGTTGACGGTCCGGTTGACCAGCCGCGTCGCCACCGCCATCAGCAGCCCGGCGATCAGGAACACCCCGACGGCGAGCAGCAGGACGTGCCCCACGGCCGTGAAGTCGATGCCCTCGCCGGGGGTGAAGTCGGTGCTGCGGAGCATGTCGGCGACCTGACCGTCGCCGCGCTCCCGCATGCGGGCCAGGACCTCCTCCTTGCTCGCCCCGGCCGGCATCTGCCGTCCGATGATGCCCGCGAAGACCAGGTCGGTGGCCTGGCCGAGGATCTTCGGGCCGACCACGTTGAGGCCGACGCTGACCACCACGCAGGCCAGCATGGCGTAGAGGGTCAGCCGCTCCGGCTTGAACTGGGCGAGCAGCCGCCTGCCGGACACCTTGAAGTCCAGCGAACGGTTCTCGGGGCCGCCGCCGGCCATCATGCGCCCCATGGGCCCGGCCATCAGGCAGCCTCCGCTTCCGTGAGCTGGGAGAGCACGATCTCCCGGTAGGTCTCGTTGTCCGCCATCAGCTCGCGATGGGTGCCGGTGCCGACGACCCGCCCCTCGTCGAGGACGACGATCCGGTCGGCGTCGCGGATGGTCGCCACCCGCTGGGCCACGATCACGACGGTCGCCTCCGCGGTCTCCTCGGCGAGCGCCGCGCGCAGTGCCGCGTCGGTCGCGTAGTCGAGGGCGGAGAAGGAGTCGTCGAAGAGGTAGATCTCCGGCCGCTGCACCAGCGTGCGCGCGATGGCGAGCCGCTGCCGCTGACCGCCGGAGACATTGGTGCCGCCCTGCGCGACGGGGGAGTCGAGCCCGTTCTCCAGCCGCTCGACGAAGTCCTTGGCCTGCGCCACCTCCAGCGCGTGCCACAGCTCCTCGTCGGTGGCGTCCGGATTGCCGTAGCGGAGGTTGGTGGCGACCGTGCCCGCGAAGAGGTACGGCTTCTGCGGCACCAGCCCGACGGTCTTCGCGAGCAGCTTCGGGTCGATGGTCGACACGTCGGTGCCGTCGACGAGGACCTCGCCGTCGGTCGCGTCGAAGAGCCGGGGGACCAGGCCGAGCAGCGTGGACTTGCCGCTGCCGGTCGAGCCGATCACGGCGGTCACCTCGCCGGGCCGGGCCACCAGGTCGATCGCCTTGAGCACCGGCTCCTCGGCGCCCGGATAGCGGAAGCCCGCCGCCCGGATCTCCAGATGCCCGTGCCGCCGCAGCTCGGTGACGGGCGCCGTCGGCGGGACCACGCTCGACGAGGTGTCCAGGACCTCCTGGATGCGCTCGGCGCACACCTCGGCGCGCGGCACCATCATGAACATGAAGGTGGCCATCATCACGGACATGACGATCTGCATCAGATAGGCGAGGAACGCGGTCAGGTCACCGATCTGCATGCCGCCGCTGTCGATCCGGTGGGCGCCGAACCAGACCACCGCGATCGACGACAGGTTCACCGTCGTCATGACCACGGGGAACATCAGTGCGAGCAGGTTGCCGGTCTTCAGCGAGATCTCGGTGAGGTCGGTGTTCGCCTTCCGGAAGCGCTCCTCCTCGTAGGTGTCCCGCACGAAGGCCCGGATGACCCGGTTGCCGGTGATCTGCTCGCGCAGCACCCGGTTCACGGTGTCGAGGCGCACCTGCATGGACCGGAACAGCGGCCGCAGCCGCCGTACGATCAACGTCACGCAGATGCCCAGCGTGGGCACCACGGCCACCAGCACGGCGGACAGCGGCACGTCCAGGCCGAGCGCGAGCACGATGCCGCCGACGCACATGATGGGCGCCGACACCAGCAGCGTGAAGGTCATCAGGGCCAGCATCTGGACCTGCTGAACGTCGTTGGTCGTACGGGTGATCAGCGTGGGCGCACCGAAGTGGCCCACCTCGCGTGCCGAGAACGACTGCACCCGGTCGAACACCGACGCCCGCAGGTCCCGGCCGAGCGCGGCCGCGGTCCGGGCGCCGTAGAACACGGCCCCGATGTTGCACACCACCTGCGCCAGCGAGATGCCGATCATGAGGGCGCCGTAGCCGAGGATGTAGCCGGTGTCCCCGTTCACCACGCCGTTGTCGATGATGTCGGCGTTGAGCGTGGGCAGGTAGAGGGTGGCGCAGGTCTGGAGGAACTGGAGCAGCACCAGGATGCTGATGGGTTTCTTGTAGGGCCTGAGATAGGTCCGTAGAAGTCGTATGAGCACGCTACGTCTCTCGGAGTCGGCGGCGGGCGGTTGGTTGCCCTTGGCCCCTATCGTCGGACACTCCACCCGCGTTACCTCAACCGATTAAGCCGACAGCAGTGCTTCTTGCGGCCTTACGGGTCCTCACGCCCGCCGGACTCCTACCGGACTCTTACCTTCCGCGGCTTGCTCTACCGGACGCCCGGTGCCTGTGCCAGGCCTTCGGGTCTAGCGGAACGCCCCCGGGTACATCTGCTCCCGCACCGCCACGAACTGCTGGCGCACCGCCTGGCCCACCGCCAGTTCCTCGCCCGGCTCCAGGACCTGGGCGGCCGGGCCCTGCCACATCGGCGGGGTGCGCGGATCGAGGGTGCCCTGGGAGGCGCCGAGTGCCCAGGCCGCCTGGCGGGCGGCACCGATCGCCGCGTAGTCCGCCGGCTGCGGCACCACGACCTGCGCCCCGAACAGCGCGGGCGCGGCGGCCTGTACGGCGGACAGCTCGGCGGCGGCCCCCAGCAGGAAGACCCGCCGCACCTCGACACCCCGGCCGCGCAGCACGTCGAGCGCGTCGGCGAGCCCGCACAGCATGCCCTCGAACGCGGCCCGCGCCAGGTGCTCCGGCTTCATCGACTCCCGCCGCAGCCCGCTGAGGGTCCCCGCGGTGTGCGGCAGGTTCGGCGTCCGCTCACCTTCCAGATAGGGCAGCAGGACGAGCCCGTGGGACCCCGGCGTCGACTTCATCGCCAGGTCGGACAGGCTCTCCAGGTCGCTCAGCCCGAGCATCTCGACGGCCCCGCGCAGGGTCCGTACGGCGTTCAGGGTGGTGACGACGGGCAGGTGCATGCCGGTCGCGTCGGCCAGAGAGGTGATCATCCCGGTGTTGTCGACGAGTGCCTCGCGGTGCACGGCCATCACGGACCCGGAGGCGCCCAGCGAGACGACGGCGTCCCCGAGCCCGATCCCGAGCCCGAAGGCGGCGGCCATGGTCTCGCCGGTCCCGGCGGAGATCAGCAGCCCCTCCGGGGTCGTACCGGCCGCCTCCGCCGGGCCGATCACCTCGGGGAGCATCACCTGGTGGCCGAGAGCCAGCTCGACGAGGTCGGAACGGTAGGAGCCGGTGGCGGCGGACCAGTAGCCGGTGCCGGAGGCGCCCCCGCGGTCGGTGGTTCTCCTGACCGGTCGCCCGAGCAGCTGCCAGACCAGCCAGTCGTGTGCCTGGAGCAGGACGGCGGTGCGCAGGGCGGCGTCGGGTTCGGTCTTGTTCAGCCAGCGCAGCTTGGTGACGGGCTGGGCGGCCTGCGGGACACACCCCACCGCCTGGGCCCACGCCTCGCGTCCGCCGAGCGCGTCGACGAGGTCGGCGGCAGCGACCTGGGCGCGCTTGTCGCCGCCGACCAGGGCCGGGCGGACGGTGTTGCCCTGGGCGTCGAGGGGGACGACGGCGTTCTGCTGGGCCGACACACCGATGGCCTGGACACCTTCGAGGAGACCCCCGCCGGCGGCCTCACCGAGGGAGAGGAGCCAGGCCTGGGGGTCGACGTCGGACGGTCGGCCCTCGACCGGGTGCGGCGCGTACCCCTGTTTGAGCACGGCTCCCGTGTCCGCGTCGCAGACCACGATGCGAGTGAATTCGGGCGAGCTGTCCAACCCGGCGACTATCCCCATGGCGCGAATTCTATGGGCGTAGCGTCGCGGCTGGTGCGCGGCGACGGCGGCCGCGGAATCGTCCTCGCTGGTCGCGCCGTCCGCCGCGCTCCGGGGTAGTTTTCGTCACCCCGTCGTTCAGGTGGTGCTGGTGCTGGTGCTGGTGTGGTGCTGGTGTCCCGGGGTTCAGGTGTTGCTGGTGCCCCAGTCGTCCTCGGGGGCGCCGTTGTGGTTGCGGTCGCGCAGGGAACGCACCCGCTGGGTCACCGACTCCGGGACCCGGTCGCCGACCTTGTCGCTGACCACGTGGTAGGCCTTGCCGGCGAACTGGCGGCCCTGCTGGGCGGCGGTCTCGGCGGTGTTGCGGACCGCGGGGTTCTGGGCGACCTGGCGTGCGGACTTCTTCAGCTGTTCGTAGCGCTCGCGTCCGGCACGGGTGCCCAGCACGTAACCCAGTGTCAGTCCGACAACGAACGTGAGCTTGTAACGCATGGTGGCCGCCCTCTCTCTCGCGTGGTCTCCGGTGCGACGTCGGTGCCGGGGGAACCGATTGGCGGAGCACCCCCCTGCTTGCGCTAATGTATGTGTCGCAGCGAGCGCCCGCCCCCTGGCGAATACCCAGGGAGGTACGTTCGATGCACCGAGGCGATCCTCCGTAGCTCAATTGGCAGAGCAGCCGGCTGTTAACCGGCAGGTTACTGGTTCGAGTCCAGTCGGGGGAGCTTCGATCTTCCGTAGCTCAATTGGCAGAGCAGCCGGCTGTTAACCGGCAGGTTACTGGTTCGAGTCCAGTCGGGAGAGCAGGGAAGCAGGAAAGAGGCAGGACGAAGGAGGACCCCGATGGGGTCCTTTTTCATGTGCGGGGGAACCGTGCAGGTCACGGCGGAGTCCTGAAGGGCATGCGAAGTCGCCCCTGCGGAGCAGGAGATCGTATGAGCGGCTATGCTGCGGCAGACGGCGCGCACACATGTACGCGACACGCCGCTATGGGGCGGTAGCTCAGCCGGTTAGAGCAGCGGACTCATAATCCGTCGGCCGTGGGTTCGAGTCCCACCCGCCCCACTTGCGCAGGCCTGTGACCTGCGGAAACGTTCAATTTGTCCTGGCGGATCGTCAACTTTGCCTCAACGGACTGAATCCGCTGCTCGTGAGTTTGAGACGCAATGCAGCTTGGGACGCGAGGACTTCTCTGACCTGCGGCGATGCGAGCAGGCGTGTAACTGACTCCGCTGTGCCCGTTCTGAAGTGCTCTGGTCGGCGGGTTCCGTGTGCGGGGCCTGTTACGACGCCTGCCCAGTCAAGATCGACATTCCCGAGGTGCTCGTCCATCTGCGGGCGAAGGCCGTGGAGGCCAAGCGGCGGAACCGGCTGCTGCTCACCCCCGAGGCGCTCGCCATGAAGGCCGCGGGCAAGGTGCTGTCCGCCCCGAGGCGGCTGGCGGCGGTTCAGCGACTCGCCGCACCGGGTGCCCGGCTGGTGGCCCGCGACGGCCGGATCGGAGTCCTGCCCGGCCCGTTAGCCCGCTGGTCCGGCACCCCTGACACCCCCGCGCCGGCCCGCGAATCCCTGCGCGCCTGGTGGCGACGGACGAGGGAAGCAGGCCGTACGACGACGGAAGGGAAGGGCCGATGAGCGGCCGCGACACTGTACTGGGCGCCATCCGCAGCGCGCTGGTCGACGTGCCGGATGGCGAGGTTCCCGACGGCGACCCCGTCCCGCACGATCCGCGCTCCCACGAGGCGGGGCCGGACGTCGTCGAGCTGTTCATCCAACGCGCCGCCGACTACCGCGCCACTGTCGTCCGTGTGCCACCGTCCGACGCCGTCGCCGCCGTGGGCCGCGCGCTGGCCCGTACCGGAGCAAGGTCGGTCGTGCTGCCCCCGGGTTGGATTTCTCTTCCCTCGCAAGCCTCCGGAGTGCTCGGTGAACGTCCTGTTGTGGGTTGTCCAGTCCCTCCTCGCCGCCGCCTTCCTCGCCGTCGGTGCCATGAAGATCTTCCGGAACAGGACTGAACTCGCGGCCACCTTCGGCTGGGTCGAGCAGTTCTCCGACCTGAGCGTGAAGGCGATCGGCGCCCTGGATGTCCTGGTGGGCTTCGGCCTGGTACTCCCGTGTGCCACTGACATCGCCCCGACGCTGGTCCCCTGGGCGGCGCTCGGCGGGATAGCTCTCGCGGGCGGCGGTTCGGTGGTCCACCTGCGCCGGTCCGAGACCCAGCTCGCCGCCGTGAATGTCCTCTACATAGCCCTGCTGGCCCTGATTGCCTGGGGCCGCTTCGGCCCGTACGCCTACTGACGGCCTGAGACCGGGCCGCCACTGTTCAACACGCTGACGTACCGACCTCGATCCCGGTGACGTCGATGTGGCAAGGCGTGCTGAGTGGAGACCAAACTGGACCTGGTCCTGCCGCAAGCTCGCCCTGCCGTGAGGCGCAGCGGCTGCTGGACGTGGGCTGCGGCTGGGGCTCGCCGGCCATGCGTGCGGCCGAAACTGAAGATGGAACGGCGGGGCCCGCACTGGCCCCGTGAGGTGCCGGCTCAACCAGTGGCAGGACACGGGCGGGGTGCCTCCACGGCTGACGATGCCGCCGTCATCCAGTACACCTGCAACGGCGCCGCGAACCAGATGTTCACCCTCAACCCCGTCACCGCGCTCGGCACAGCAAGGACTACCAGATGGTCGCCGCCACAGCGTCAAATGCGTCGACGTCAGCGAGACCTGTCCCCGGTCTTGTGGGCGACATCGGCTGTCTTCGCGGGCCTCGTTCGACCGGCTGTCAAATCGCTCGCAGCGTCCATCGACGAGTTGAATACGGTGTTCGCGGTCGAGCAGGCTGCCGCGTGCTGTCCAACTCCGCGAAATAGGCGGGCCGGTTTAATCACCAGCTTCTGCATTCTGCGACCGGCGCCATTCGACCCGCCGAACACGAGGCCGATTACTACCCTCAGCGCCAGCCCTCAACCGGGTGTCGGACCCGCCCGTACTGCCTCCACTGTTCCCGGAACGGTCCAGTGCGTGCAGGTGGGTGGGCCTGTCGCGCGGAGGACTCACCACTCAGTCGATCACTCAGCGAATGGCTACCAACGGGTCCGGTCACCAATTCCCGGCCGACCGCGCCTTATTGATGACTACGCCTGTCATCGTAACCGTCCCTTTATCGGCTCCCCTTACCAAGTCGCTGTGACGCTTGCTAGGTTGAGCCCGCGCCTCGATGCGAAGGCGGGCAGATCCCGCAGCCTCACAAAAGGCGTTACCCCCCCCATGCCTTCACCAAGGCCTTCTTCAGGTGCCCGAACCGTAGCGACAGAATTCGCGCCGCTTCCGGCACATTTCACGCCGCGTCCTTCTGGCATTCACCCCCCCAACAACTGGAAAGCGCTCGTAAGTGATGAGATCCCTTCAGAGTGTCGGCCCCCGGCTGGCTCTCGCTGCCATGACGATCGTGCTGGGCACTCCCGGACTGGCCGCCGCCGACGAGGCGACCGGCGCCAAGGACACCACGTACTACATCTCGCTCGGTGACTCCCTGGCTTCCGGCTACCAGCCGGACGTCGACAAGGACACCGACGTCGCCTACACGGACCAGCTCTACGCGCAGCTCAAGCAGCGCACCCCCGGACTGAAGCACATACGCCTGGGTTGCACCGCCGAGACCACCGAGTCTCTGATCAAGGGCGGAAAGTGCGACTATCCGCACGCCAAGTCCCAACTGGACGCCGCCCTGCAGGCCATGGCCCAGCACCACGGCAAGGTCGCCTACGTGACCCTCAGCGTGGGCGCGGACGACATCCTCCTCAACTGCGTCACCCCGGCCCGCACCCTCGACGGGGCATGCCTGAACAGCAAGAGCCAGACCATGGCGCAGAACCTCGCCCAGATCGCGGGCGCGCTTCGCAAGGCCGGTACGGGCAACACCCAGTTCGTGGGCTCGACGTACCACAACCCGTTCCTGGCTGCCTGGCTGCAGGGCGCCGCGGGGCAGCAGGCCGCCAAGGAGTCGGCGCCCCTGGTCGCGGCCGCCAACACCGGGATCGCCCAGGTGTACAAGTCCACCGGCTTCAAGGTGGCGGACGTGGCCGGGGCCTTCTCCTCGAACGACTTCACCACACTGGTGAACGTGCCCGGCGCGGGCGAGGTGCCGGCGAACGTGGCCAAGATCTGTCAGCTGACCTGGGCCTGCACGAAGCAGGACCCCCACCCCAACGCCGAGGGCCACAAGGTGATCGCGGGCGCCTTCGCGGCGCAGCTTGCCCAGGTCGACGCGCCCGGTGAAAGCCCGTCCCCGACCCCCACCCCCAGCGCGTCGGCCACGCCCGAGCCCGGCGCCAGTACCGGCAGCGGCACCGGCGCGGGGGCGAACCAGCCGACCACGAACGGGGATCTCGCCGACACAGGCGCGTCGAGCAGCACACCCGTCCTGGCGGGCGCCGGTCTCGCGGTCGCGGCCGCCGGCACCGCCGCGGTCTACTTCGCGCGCAGGCGCCGTACGAGCGAACAGCGCTGACGAAGAGTCACCAGTCTGCCTGGTAGGTGTGGTCGGGCACTCTGAGTTCGTCTCGAAAGGACGCCGGACGCCACCCCGGCCCGCTAAAACCCGAGTGGCGTCCGGAACCGACCTCCAACGGGTGCCAGGCGAAGCCTCCAGGGCCGCCGTCCTAGGCTTCGCTTGGCACCGCCCCGACCTCAGCGTGGCGCCCGCCCGGACGGCGCCCCGATCTACGTGATCCTGGACAACCTGTCCGCCACAAAGGCGCCAGACATCCGCCGCAGTGCGGAGAAGAACAAGGTCGAGTTGCGCTTCACCCCGACCTACGCCTCGTGGGCGAACCCGATCGAGGCCCACTTCGGACCGTTGCGGCAGTTCACCATCGCCAACTCCCACCACCCCGACCACACCGTTCAGACCCGGGCCCTTCACGCCTACCTGCGCTGGCGCAACGCCAACGCCCGCCACCGTGACGTCCTGGCCGCCGAACGACGTGAACGCGCCCATCCGCAGTGAGAAAGGCATCCGCTGGGGCGGTCGGCCCCTGTCAGCGGGAGCACTGGGTCGGTGGCAAGGTGCGTCGCCGAGATCGTTGGGCGGCGGTTGCCAGATAGCGTTCCAGCACGCCGATGGCCAGTGCTGATGCGGCCATCAGCCCGAACACGATCGCGCTCGGACTGCCGCCGCGATGGCGCTCCCAAATACGGAAATCGACCAGCAGGACAACGGCTGCAAACAGCACGACCTGTATCCGGAGACAACGTCTGGCCTGTGGAAATGGCCACAGAGGCTCCGCCTCGAGCAGAGGGGCGGCCTCTGCGCGTTGGAAGGGAAATCCGCTGCGGGCGGGTTCGAAGGCCGTCCTTGAGCTGGCGCCATCGTCCTTCGGGCCTTCAGCACGATCCTGTCGGGCCTCATTGAGACCGAGTTGAGGCCGCAAGGACAGGAACAGAGCGACAAGGGCTGACTGGCCCCAACATGGATAACCTCGTCTGACCTGCGAAAACGTCAAGGATGAGCGTTGATCGGCAAGGACCGCCGAGATCCTCAAAGGACTCATGATCCGTCGGCCGTGGGTTCGAGTCCCACCCGCCCCACCTGTGCAGGTTCTTGACCTCCGGAAACGTTCGATTTTTCCCTGTCGGGTCGTCAATCGGTATTGATCCACGCTGTTCTGGCCTGCGTAGATGTCGCGTTCCGGTGACGGCGTGAGTGGCGGCGGGTGGTGTGTGCGAGGCCTTGGGCGCTGAGGCCGTCCCACCCTCGGCGGAGCGCGGCGAGCTGCTCGGGTGCGCTCGGCCCGGAGGAGCAGGTCAGCGCCGCGGAGTGGTGGCTGCCGCGGGGATGAGTTTCGGGGACGGGGCGAGTCTGTACAGATATGGAGACTGCGCGGGCCGCTGCCGGCCGTCGATGGGCGTCCGCCGTTGTTCATGATCGGGCAGCCCATGGACGCTTCCGGCTTCGTGGCGCTCGCCGCACGTTTCCCTGAGCGGACGGTGGTCACCTATGACCCGCGGGGTCTGGGCCGCAGCGTCCGTAACGACGGGCGGGTCGACCACTCACCGCGGACCGAGGCTGACGACGTGCACGCTGTCATCGAGGCCCTCGGGGTGGGGTCGGTGGAGATGTTCGCCAGCAGTGGGGGAGCGGTCACCTCGCTCGCGGTCGTGGCGGCGTATCCGGCCGACGTGACCACTCTGGTCGCGCACGAGCCGCCGCTCATCACCCTGCTGCGGGACGCCCCGGCGGCCGTGCGGGCGCGGGCCGCGGTCACGGAGGCCTACGAGAAGCGGGGGTCGGGGGCCGGGATGGCCGCGTTCGTGGCGATGACCTCGTGGAAGGGGGAGTTCACCGACGCGTACCTCGCACAGCCACCGGCCGATGCCGCGGCGTTCGGGACGCCCACGGAAGATGACGGCTCACGGGGTGATCCGCTGCTGTCCGACCGGTCATGGGCGGTCAGCGACTATCGACCGGATGCCGAGGGGGTCGCGGCCGCGCCGACCCGCGTCGTGATCGCTGTGGGCGAGGAGTCCGAGGACGTGCTGACCGGGCGCACCGCCGTCGCGACCGCTGAACTGCTAGGGCAGCGGGTGAGCGTGTTCCCGAGCCATCACGGCGGGTTCATGGGCGGGAAGTTCGGCTATGCGGGCAAGCCCGACGAGTTCGCGCATCGACTGCGCCAGGTCCTTGACGGCGCCTCATAAGCCAATCGCAGGCCGGGAGTTCTGCTGCCCAGTGCGCGAGGGTGTCCCGGCCGAGTTTTTCCGCGCGCTCCCCGATTGCCGTACGCGTGGCTGGGACGGCGGCTTCGCATTCGAGGGCAGCGATGCTCAGCCCGTTGCCGGTGGCGGGGTCGATGAGGTGACAGCCGCTCGCGCGATCACCGCCGCTCCCAGTTCGGTCGAGTCTCCTGGCTGTCGCAGGCAGGAGACCGAGTCTCTCTCCCCTCTCGCGGTCCGCTATGAACCTATGTATGGCGATATCAGTAGTATTGCCTCATGCCGATCAAGCGGCTCGTGGTCTTCCGGTTTCACCGCGACCCTCTGGTCTGCCGGACCCGTGTCGACCTGATCCGGCGGCTCAATCCCGGCGTGCCCGTGCACGGTCTCTTCGGTGGGCCGGGTGGTGCGCGCGGCGCGGCCTTCCGGCTGGCCGGTCGACGGGTGCTGGGGCTGGACGCGCTGTACGTCTCGCGGCACAGCGGTCCCTGGAACTGGAAGAACGGCGACCTGGTGCTGCTGGACTGGTACCGCGAGACAGGCCACCGGCTGTCCTTCGACGTCCTCCATTTCATCGAGTGGGACCTGCTGCTGACAGAGCCCTTGGAACGGGCCTACGCCGGGGTGCCGGCCGGCGCCGTCGGGCTGACCGTTCCGACGCCCTTGAGCGTCATCGGCGACGACTGGCGCTGGATCGCCGGACAGGACGAGGCCCGGGAGTGGCGGGAACTCCTGGCCTTCGCCCGGACCCGCTACGGCTACGGCTGCGATGACGGCTACGACCCGGTCCCGCACGGCTGCCTGGGCGATGGTCCCTGCTTCCCCCGGGCGTTTCTCGACGACTACGCGGCCGCCGACCCGCCCGCCCTCGGCAACGACGAGCTTCGCTACCCGCTGTTCGCCCAGCTCCTGGGGTACCAGGTGGTCGACACGGGATTCCGGCGCGCCTGGCACTGCCCGGCGGACGACCCGTACTTCAACGCCTTCGGCGACAGGAACATCGAGAGGGCGACGATCGCCGCGGAGCTGGCGAAGCCGCACGGCCGCCGCGCCTTCCACCCGGTCCGAACGCCCCTGCGCGGGCTGCACTCCTTTCCTGTACGTCGGTCGGCGGGCGGCGGTTGAGGCGGCGGCGACTAACGATCGCGGAGTCCAGATGCGCGGAGCGTGTTGTCGCCGTGGTGGCGCATCCTGACGACGCCGAGCTCCTCGCCTACGGCACCCTGCGGCGCTACCGCGAACTCGGTGCCACGGTGACCGTGCTCTGCCTGACTCACGGGATCAACGGTGTCTCCGTCATCGACGCGGCTCGTGGTGCCCGCCTCACCGAGAGGGAACGGATCGACGAGGCGCAGGCCGCGTGGGACGGAGCGGGCGTGGAGGTGACCTGCCTCGGACTGCCCGACGGGGCCCTGCACCCGGACCGCGAGCTGATCTCGCTGGTCGAAAGCGACCTCATCGCCCGTGAATGCACCACGCTGATCACACACAGCCCACACGGCCGCCAACGATCACCAGGACCACCTCGCCCTCGGCGGGGCCACCACCAATGCCGCCGCCCGCGTCCCCACCTGTCACACACTGCTGTACGGCGAGCCCCACGCGCCCTGCAGCGGGTTCTCGTCGACATCACCGAGTTCCTCGACGACAAGATCAAGGCCCTGTCCCGGCACACCGGGTCTGCGCCGACATATGCCGTGACCTGCGGAGACTTCTCATCTGGGGCGCGGGGGCGGGGCGTTGGGTCACGGAGCTTTACTCAGACCTGCGCGGTCACGGTCGGGCGGTCGGATCGGTCTGAAGCTCGGCATCGCTCGAGCTTTACTGCCGAGGTCTATCGCGCGGACCGGCTGCCCTGTCGTGCGGGCGATGGTCTCGAAGTCGCGGTCGTAGTGGAGGAGGGTGAGTCCCGCTTCTTCCGCGGCTGCGGCCACCAAAAGGTCGACGGGGCCCGCGCTGCGGTGTTCTCCCTTGGCGGTCAGTTGTTCCTGGACGACACGGGAGCGGCGGTGGACGCCGTCGGGCATGGGGCACCAGGCGTAGTGGGCGTCGAGGGCTGCCTTCATGCGCGTGCGGTCCTGGGCGGAGCGGGCCGAGTAGAGGACTTCCAGTTCGGTGAGGTCGCAGATCGCGACGAGGCCGGCGCCGATCCTGTCGTCCCATTCGGCGGTGTTCTGGCGGAGCAGGACGCGGGCGAGGGCCGAGGTGTCGATGAGGTAGTCGGCGACGGTCACGCGTCCGCTCCGGTCCCGCGGTCTTCGGTCGCGGCGGCCGCGCTCATGGGGCGGTAGGCGCGCTTGTCCAGCAGCAGGCCCATGTCCAGGGCGCCCTCGGCCGCCAATTCGCGGGCTTCGTCTAGTGCGCGGAGCCGTCGGTAGCGGGCCGTGACTTCCCGCAGGGCTGTGTTGATCGTGTCGCGCTTTGTAGTGGTGCCGAGTTCTTTGGCCGCTTCTTCCAGTGCCTCGTCGTCGAGATCGATGACCGTACGGCTCATGGTGGCCTCCCGGGTGGGATATATAAACCTGAGTGTATCAAGATACAAGATCTTTTGTATATCGGGTAAGTCCTGTCCCTGTCGGAGGTCCGTCGAAGCAGCACACGGCGATGGTGTGGTCGGGAAGGTGATCGGGGTGGGTGTCGGTGGCCAGGAGCACGGTGTAGACGTCGTGGTCGAAGACCTGGACGGGCTGGGGTTACGTGCTCATCCACGCGATGCCGTGAGCTCCCGCTGCGACGGGTTCGACAGCGTCCACCATGCGGCGCAACACGTCGCCAGTGCGCCCGGCGGAGAGGAACTGCCCGGGGGTGAGCTGTGCGGTGGGCACGTGCGGCAGCATGGCGTTCGGGCCGTCCGCCAGGTTGTCGGCGGTGTTCCGGTAGCCGAGGACGTGGATCAGGCCATGCACCGGATGGTGCTGCCTTCCACAGTGCAGATCGTGCCGGAGAACGCGGCCTCACCCGTGGAGATGCACGCGGCGGCGAGGTACCGGCCGACTGTTCGTGGTGACTTCGGCGGCTGCGGGATCAGTGGCTGAGCACGTGGAAGGAACGGAACGGGGAGAGCCCACGGTTGTCGGCGGTGTCGACTCCACCCGACACCGCCGACGACCGGGGGCTCTGTCACCCCGCCGTCCCGTTGCTGGACAAGCCCTCAGCCCTTCGGGGCGATCGGCCCCGGTCTAGGCATTCGACGACAGACCAAGATAGGTGCCGTTGAGCGCCCCGAAGGAGTTCACCGGGCTGCTCTGTGCGAGGGTCGTTCCGAAGCAGACCGACCAGGAATTCGCCCCGACACCCGAGGATGGGCACTTCCAGTCGCCCAAGTGCGTGCCGGAGGCGGTGTAGAGGTCCATCCGCGCTTGCGCGCCGTAGAGTCCGGCTTGGTTGTTGCGCACGATCACCGCTGCCTGGACCCCGGTTCCGCTGGACGACCTGATCGCGCAGACCTGCGCGAGCACGTTGGTGGCGATCGTCTTGCTGCCCCCGCAACGCCACGTGCTGGAGCTGGAAGTGATCGGGTTCGTGTTGCCGTAGGCGCGCCAGACCCCGGCCGCGGCCGCAGGGGGAACGGCGACAGTGGAGACCCAGGAGCGCAGGTCGTCCACACGGGTGCTGACCGCGCCCGTCCGGGTCACGGCCGGATCGGTGCCGAAGCAGCCGCCCTGCCAGGATCTGCTGCTGACGGCGACCAGTTCCGGCTTGCCGCCGGCCACGCGCACGGCAGGGCCCCCGGTGTCGCCCATGCAGACACTCGCGCCGTTCTCGCCGGTGGTGGCGACCGTCTCCGTGGTGACCGAGTCGACGGCGAAGGTGCCGCTGTGCAGACGCAGCGGGGACCATTCGGTGGCGGTGCGGCCGTATCCGGCCACCGTCAGCTTCTCGCCGGGCGTGGCCGCGGTGGCGGCCAGACTCACGGGTGCGATGGTGGTGACGGGGCGGCTGAGCCGCGCCAGGACGGCGTCCCGTGACGGGTGCGCGACGAGTTCCACGACCGTGCGGGTCTCACCGCCGGAGGTCGTGAGGTCGGTGCGGCCGACGGTCGCGGTGGTCTTGAGCGTGGGCGCGCCGGCCGGTATGCCGAGGCTCGTGTTCGGGTCGTCGGCGAAACAGCTTGTGGCGGTGAGCAGCCAGTACGGGTCCACCAGGGCCGCGGAGCAGGCCTTCTGGCCGTCGCCGATGTCAAGGCGGGCGGTGAACGCGAGCGTGCCGTCCACCGCGGGGGTGCCGGAGACGGCGTTCGCGGCGGTGGCGCTCAGCGCCAGCAGCATCGCGACGAGTGGTGCGGCGAGGCGGGTGGCGAATGTTCTGGTGAGGGGCACGGGGCGTTGGTCTCTGAGGTGTCGCATGACCTTGGCTTCCTTGGTGGGAGACGCGTGCGGCTCATGCGCTCGACGGGCCCCCGCAGGGACGGAGCCGAGGCGCCGGTGAGGGTGCTGCTGGGCGGACCCGGGGTCGGCGAGCCTGCGCTCGCGTCGCTCCGGGTCCGCGCGGTGTCGGCAGCGGCCGTGGGCCGTGGCGCCGGAGGGATCGTTCTCGTCAGAGGGAGCGTTCTCGTCAGAGGGTGATCATCACGGTGCCGCCGTCGAAGTAGGTGCCCATGTTCTTGCGGACGGCGACTTTGCCGTCCGCAATCGTGTGGACGAACAAGTCGGCCTTTCCGTCACCGGTGGAATCGCCGAAGCGGATGCGGCCCATGTCGGTGCCGGTGACGAATCGGCCCCAGCCGGCGCTCCAATGGGTGCCGCCGTCGAAGTAGGTGCCCATGTTCTTGCGGACGGAGACATTGCCGTCTGTGCCGTGCACGATGAGGTCGGCTTTTCCGTCGCCGGTGATGT
>NZ_KQ948735.1:485412-1398054 GCF_001514195.1 Streptomyces griseorubiginosus
GACGGCCCATGTCGGTACCGGTGAGGAAACGGCTCCAGCCGGCGGACATGACGGTGCCGGCACCGAAGCTGTTCCCGAGGTTGCGATGGACGACGACGGAACCGTCGATGCGCTGCAGGACCAGGTCGTCCTTTCCGTCCCCGTCGATGTCCGCCGGTGTGACCTTCTCCCGGCTGAAGACGTCCTTGACCCAACTGCTGAGGTCGTCGACTCGGGTGTCGACGGCGCCGGTACGGGTTTCGGCGGCGTCGATGCCGAGGCATCCGCCTTGCCAGGAGCGGGAGTTGACGGCGACGAGTTCGGTGGTGCCGTTGACGGTGCGCAGGGCGGGGCCGCCGGCGTCCCCCTTGCAGACGGTCGCCGTGGCGGAGCCGTCGAGGTCCACGGTGGTGGCCGCGGTGGCGGCGACGGTGAACGTGCCGGTGTGCAGCTTGTCGGGCACCCACTCGGTCCTGGTGCGTCCGAATCCCGCCTGCACCAGCTGCTCGCCCGCGACTGCGGGCGTCGTCGCCAGCCGCACGGGCTTGACGGTGGGGTCGGTGATCCGGGAGGCCAGCCTGACCAGGACCAGGTCCCGGTCGGCGTGCGGGACCAGCCAGAGGGCCTGCCGGACACTCCCACCGGTCTGGGTCAGGTCGGTGCGGCCGACCGTGACGGTGGTGGGGACGGCGGGCTTGCCCGCCGAGAGCTCACCGTCCGCGGCGAAGCAGGTGGCCGCGGTCAGGACCCACTGCGGGTCGACGAGAGTGCCGGTGCAGGCCGACTGCTCACCGACGTTGACCTTCGCGACATAGGTCAGCTCTGCCGGGGCCTCGACCCCGCTCAGCGCGGAGGCCGAGCCGGTCGCGGACGGAACGGCGCCCAGGACGACGGGGGTTGCGAGCAGGGCAGCGGTCAGCGCGGAGAGACGGTGACGTCTGGAGAGGTGCATGAGCGGGCTTCCTGGACGAGGGCCGCGCGTCCCGTGGTCAGCGGGCGCACTGCGGTGGGCATGACAATGTGACCGCGTTTACTTGGAGGACCTGATCTCGACGAGCATGTGATCGCGGCTGTCCGGGTCCGCGGCCTCGCCCACCGGTGTCCAGGAGTTCTTGAGGATGTCGTACGACTTCTCCTCGGCGCCCACCGTCATGTCGACCGCGGTCGTGTAGTCGTTGCCCTTGATCGCGTAGACCGCGGGGATCTCCAGGGTCAGCCAGCCGGAGTTGCCGACCACCTTGAAGCAGATCTTGTCGGCCTTGTCGCGGGCCATGATCTCCAGAAGGCCGGCACCACTCGCGCACTCGGCCAGGGTGATGTGGCCGTCGCCGCGCTTGAGGACGATGTTCTTCTCGGCCAGGATCTTGTCCGCCAGCGGGTAGTTGAAGTCCTCCACCGCGTAACCGGGGGTCTCCCCTGCGACCAGCGCGGCGGGGTTCGCCTCCTGCGAGGCTGCGCCGGGGATGCTCGTGGCCGCTGCGATCCAGGCCAGGGCGCCGACCGCGGCCGCGCCCAGTGCGCGCAGCGCGATCCGCCTGCGCCGTGGCTGAGCGGACATTCTGCTGTAAGGCTTCATTGCATCCCCCAAGTTCGTTACTGAGGACCGGATATTCGTCACCGGTCTCGCGTTTTCGGGTGCAAGGGAACGCCTTATCGGCATTGTTCTGCCGCGCGCGTTCCAACTCCCCCGGGAAGTGGCTTCCTTACGCCTCAAAGCGAGCAGCCCTCGCCCTGGCGATCACCAGCCTCTTCATCATGCAAACACGAAGCCACTCCTGGGTCGAGTGCGGAGAACGGTGCATACCGCAGCAAACCACATGCCTCACTCATGACCTCCGTCACACTCCATGAAGGTTGCACCCCCACTTGTGAAGCTCCTGTAAAGAAGCTTCTGATGATCCATCAAGATGGCAGCTCAAAAACGGAGTTAAAGAACCTGGTTGCTTAATTGGCCCACTCCGCAAGGACAGTTGATATGGTCCCGAGCGACAAGTGCTCCCGACCGCACGCCACTTCACGTCCGCGGTCGGCATTCCACTTTTTCGGGGCATTCGGAACCGCCCTGCCGGTGCGATCCGGCACGTCCAGCCAGCCGCTCACACAAAGGACTACTCTCCAATGCAGACAAGCTTCTGGAGCCGTCGCCGCGTGCTCGGCGCGCTCGCCGCCTCCGCCGTCGTGGCCTCCACACCCTTAACGCTCCTGCCCGCGACCGCCGCAGCCGCGGACGGTACGGGACCCGAACCGGTGCCGCTGCCGGACACCGAGCGCGCCAAGGTCGTCAGGGCGTGGCTGACCGGTGGCAAGGGCGTCAAGGCCGCTGCCGCGGCAGCCCTTTACGGGTCCGACGCCGACATCCAGACCTTCCTCGCCGAGACGCTGCCCAGGCAGACCGTGGAGGACAACCGCGTCGCGATCGTCCGCAGCCTGGACCGTGCGGGCAAGGGCCTGCGAAGAGAGGCCGTGGCCGCTCTCGAGAGCGGCGACGCCGCGATCGCCGCCTTCCTGAAGGACGGCTTCAAACCGGCCATCCTCGAAGATCTCCGGGTCGCCACCAGCACCGTCTCGACCACCGGCGACAAGGCCGTGGTCCGCAGCGCCAACACCGCTCTCGACGCCGCCACCGCACCGGCTCTCACCGCCTTCCTCACGGACAAGCAGTACGACGCGCGTCTGGAGGACACCCGGGTCCAGGTCAGCGCCATGCTGGTGAACGGCGGCCCGGAGGTGCAGAAGTACGCGAGCCGTGCGCTCGAGGGGTCCGCGAGCGACGTGGAGTGGTTCATGGAGACCGGGCAGCACATCGCCCGCGCCCGGGACCAGGAGTCGGCGACCATCGAGGAGCTGGTGGCCCTTGTCGAGCGCGAGGGCAAGCGGGCTCAGAAGGAGACCAACCTGGCCGTGGAGGCCTCGGCACGCGCCGAGACCGCCGCCGGGAAGGCCAAGGAGGCCGCCCAGAAGGCCGCCGCCGAGGCGTCCGCGGCCCAGAACGACGTGCAGAAGTCGGCGGCCGCGGCCCGCAAGGCCGCGAACGCGGCAAAGGGCGCGGCGGACGCCGCACGCAACGCCATCAACGCCTCCAACGCGGCGGTGAACGCGTCCCGCCGTGCCTCCTGGGCGGCCACCGGTGCCGCTCAGGCCGCCTCGAAGGCGGGCAGCGCCGCCTCCCGTGCCTACAGGGCCGCGATAGCCGCCTCCAAGGACGCGAGCAAGACGCAGGAGGCCAAGGACGCCGCGGTCGCCGCCAAGAACGCGGCGGCCAAGGCCCGTAGTGCCGCCGCGGCCGCCGACAAGGCCGCCGTCGCCGGCGATGCGGCCGCGTCCGCCGGCACGGCCGCCGCCTCCGCGGCACGCAACTCGGCCGCTGCCGCCACGGCCGCCGCCCAGGCCGCCGCCTCCGCCGGTGTCGCCCAGGCGGAGGCCGCCGAGGCCAAGCGCCAGGCCGCCATCGCCACCAGTGCGGCCAACCGTGCCACCAACGCCGCCTCCGCCGCCCAGGCACTGGCCGGCACTGCCGCCGCCGCGGCCCGCACCGCCCGCGACGCAGCCAATTCCGCCGCCGCCCACGCCGACAAGGCGGCAGCCGCCGCCGAGGAGGCCGTGAAGTACGCGGGCCAGGCCATCGACTACGCCAACAAGTCGACCGCGCACGCCGACGAGGCCGTGAAGGCCGCCAACGTCGCCACCAAGGCCGTCACCGACGCCATCGAGGTGGAGAAGAACGCTCGCGCCGCCGAGGCCCAGACGCTGGAGCAGGACAAGCAGAAGGCGATCGAGGAGGCGCGGCTGCTCGCCTCCGTGGAGGCGACCGATCTGTCCGACGTCCGCGACAAGCGCCTTCTCGCGGAACGCACCGCCCAGGACATCAAGGACCTCATCACCAGGGCTGAACAGGCCCTGTACTCCGGCGACATGGAGCTCGCCGCGACCCTGGGGCGCAAGGCCGCGATCGGCCTGATCGAGTCCCGGGGCGCCTTCACCCGGCAGGCCGCCCAGCACGCCCTGGCCGGCTCCGACGACGACATCTTCGCCTGGATCGACCTCGACCGGGCCCTCGCCCAGGGCCAGGACGACCGTGAGACCACCCTCCATGTGGCGACGATCGCCGCGCCGAAGATCGCCGAGGCCGCCCAGCTCGCCCTGGAGAGTTCCAGCTCCACGGCCATCGGTGACTTCCTCACCAGCGGCATGAAGAAGGCCTCCGACGAGGAACTGCGCGTCGCGATCGGCAGGATCATCAAGGACGGCGCGGGCAGGGCCGTCACCGCCGCCGCCAACAAGGCACTCGACGAGAACACCACCGAATCCCTCAACTACTTCTTCGACCACGCCTACCCGCTGGCCCAGCAGGAGGACGACAAGGTCCTCGCCAGTCAGCTCATCGCCACCGGTGGCGCCTTCACCAAGGCCTACGCCGAGGTCGCCCTGGAGGGCCCGGCGTGGATGCTGCGCAACTTCATCCTCGTGGTCCAGTTCCGGACGGCCCAGCTCGACCACGACACCGCCACCCATGTCGCCGCGATCCGCGGTGCGATAGCCGCCGCCGCGAAGATCGCCCAGCAGGCTCAGGAGAACGCCGCACGGGCGACCCAGGCCGCCTATCTGGCCCGTAACAACGCCGCCAAGGCTCAGGAGTGGGCGGACAAGGCGATAGCCTCCTCCAAGGCGGCCGACAGCTACGCCGACGAGGCGCGCCGCAACGCGGACGCCGCCGACAAGTCGGCCGCGGACGCCCAGGCTTCGGCCAACACGGCGAAGGCGGCCGCCGCGACCGCGCGCGGCGCGGCCCGCTCGGCCAACTACTCGGCCAACAAGGCGATCGACTCCGCGCGCGCCGCCCTCAAGTCCTCCGCCGCCGCGCAGAGTTCGGCCAACGCCGCCCGCGCCTCCGCGCTCGCCGCGCAGGCCGACGCGAAGAAGGCCGCCACCGCGTACTCCGAAGCCAAGCAGATCGCGGCCGCGAAGCACCGGGCCGAAGTGGCAGCCGCGGCCAAGGCAGCCGCGGAGAAGGCCAAGGCGGACCGCGAGGCGAAACGCGATCCCGCCGCCAACGACCGGAACAACCAGGTCAATCCCAACGGCACCCAGGACCCCGCCGACTCCGACGAGTGGTGGAACGACGCCCAGTTCTACGCGGACGCCGCCAACGTGGTCAGCGTCGGCGCCGGCCTCCTGGCCGCAGGCTGCACTCTCGCCGGATTCGTCTTCCCGCCGGCCTTCGCCGCAGCCGGCTTCTTCGCCGCCGTCTCCACCGGCGCGAGCGCCATCAGCACGGTCTTCACCGGCATCGAACACGGCTTCACGAGCAGCGACTTCTGGTGGTCCGCCGCAGGCACCGGCCTGAGCCTGGTCACTTACGGCCAGTCCAAGTGGCTGGGTGCGCTGAAGCCCGCCAGCACTGCCGTGAAGCCCGTCGTGGGCAAAATCGCCGGCGTGGTCGAGGACGGGGTCTCGTCCATCACCAAGGACCTGTTCGATCTGGTCGCCTGACCACTGAACCCCTCTCGCACGGCTCCGACGCGGTAGAGCGCGGGCCGCCCACCGCTGCCCCCGGGGGGCACCTCATGTCCGGTGCCCCCCTTCTCCGCTGCCTCCAGGACCACGAACCAAGGAAGAGAGACCTGACAGACATGCACGAGAGACGCCCGCGAGGCGCATCCCGAATACGGGCGCGGTCGACGGTACTCGCCGTCCTCGCCGCGGTGACGCTCGGACTCACCACGGCGGGTCCGGCCACGGCACAGCAGGCCGCGGACGGGAAGGCGCGGCCCGCGGCGACGGTGGACCGGACGAACCGGACCGGAACTCCGGCCCCCCTTACCGCCACCAGCGCCTTCCCCGGGCGGTCGGGCGAACGCTGTGAGGCCACGAGGACAGGGACGAAGGAGCGCCGGGCGGGCGCCGTCGAGGCGTGTGTGAGCACCAGCCCCGTCCCGGCCGCGCGAACCAAGGCACGGCAGCAGAGCCTCGCCGCCACCTCGGCCGCCACCGCGACCTGCTCCCTCACCAGCCCCGGCAACTACTCCTACGAGCGGTTCAGTTACTGCGTGACCGGGGTGAACGTCCTCTACGTACTGCGCGACAGCAAGGGCGCGGAGCTCGGGCGTGGCACCCTGGAGGTCTCCACCAGTGCCTCCCTGCCGGCGGCGGGTACGGCGTGGAGCGAGCACGTCACCGTGACGATGACCTCTGCGAGCGGCGAAGTCACCGCCCTCGACGCCAAGTTCCGTGCCTCCTGCGGAACCGGTTGCAGGGCGACGACGACCGCACCCTGGTACGAGAGTGGTCTGGTCCTGGGGAAGACCCTCGCCGGTGACGTCAAGTACTCCTCGGCTCCCGCGGTGGGCTCCGTCGCGGAGTTCCTCACCTCGTACAAGCTGTACGTGACCTCCCCCGGCGCCACGCCCGTCGACCCGAGCGCCTCCTGGGACAACCCGCGCAAGATCCGCTGCGACAACGCGGTCGGGGGCACCTCGTCGGCCGGCTGTGTCATCCCTTCGATCATGCCCGTCGTAGCGATGAGCGCGAAGGCCTCCGACGCCGGCGGCGCCGTGGCCGCCTACGCGTGGGCGCAGAAGAACCTCAACGGCGCCTGGGGGAAGAAGGGCAGCCCCCTGACCCGGTCGACGAGCGGGGTGGCGGACCGTACCGCACGTACATGCGGCGGCTTCTCGCCCGAGCCGGAGCTCGTCGACAACGACTCCTGCGGTGACTTCCCCTTCGGCGAGGCGAAGGAAGGCGGTGCCGCCGGCAGCGCCTGCGTCAAGGTGATACCCAACCTCGGCAACGGCGAATGGGACACGTACGTCCTGAACGACGCCCGGGCCGTGGACCCCGCCTCACCCTGTGTCCAGGCCCATGTCACGCCCGACGAGAAGCAGTTCGCCGCCGCGCAGCTCGCCGACGGATTCAGGAACCAACGGGTCATCGACGCCGACCAGTTCGAGCTGACGTTCTCGCTGCCGGACACCGGCCCGCACGCCCGCTGCCTGGACACCACACCGGACGGCTCGCTTCCCAACGGCGCCGGATGGATCCTGAACACCACCGAACCGGTTCCCCACGTCAACAAGACGACCGACCCGCTGGGCCGGCCCGGAGCCAGGCCGGGCAGGGCTCAGGCGTGCCTGGACAAGACAGCCCCCAAGGGCACACCCGCACAGGGAGACATCCCGGGCTGGCAGGATGCGGAGAACTTCAGGAAGGCCAACTCGCTCACCAACGGGCTGGCCCGGTGCCACCTGATTCCGAACGTCGCCGGCGGCCGGGGCATCCAGGTCAATCTCGTCCCCTGCTGGCAGTTGGGCATGAACACGGGCACGCCCAGCATGCGAACCTACGAAACCATGGCGCAGGATCTCATCCAGAGCGACGACGACTCCGAGTTCGGACCGGACGACGCGATCTTCTACCAGGTGACGCCCGTCTACAACGACGACACCAGTACGATCCCGGTGGGAGTCACGATGAACGCCAATGTCGAACGGGCCAACGGGACGATCGAGCAGTTGTTTTCCAACGTCTATGTCACCAACACCCTGAAGAACACCGGGTTGTACAACCTCGGCAACTGATCACCGTCAGTTCGTGCCATCGGGAGCCAGCATGAGTTTCACCACCCCGCCGCGGCCGCTCGACGTGACCGCGCTCTTCCCTCAACTGGCCCCGCTGGCCCGCACGGCGACCCGGCTGCATCCACGCCCCGGGTCGCCCACGCCGTACGAAAGCTCCGTCGGCGGACCGCTCCTGTGGCCCGCCGACGAGCCGTGGCCGCACTGCGACGAGCCACACGACAGCGAAGCGTCGGACAAGATGCACTCCCCGGACGAGATCCGGCTTCTGCGTCGTATCCGTACGGCAGCAGCCGAGCGCCGACGCCGCGACCCCGAGGCTCCCGCGTTCACGCCCGAGGAACGGGAGATCCAGCAGCGGCTCCGGAAGGGCCACCCGTGGGTCGACGGTCCGATTCCGATGATTCCTGTTGCCCAGCTCTACGCCCGTGACGTGCCCCTCCCGGGCAGCCCGCCCGGCGCCGATCTGCTCCAGGTCCTGTGGTGCCCCTGCGACCACGAGGAGTTCGCACACCCCCGAACCGCCCTCCGCTGGCGTTCGTCCGCCTCCGTCACCGACGTCCTCGACGCCCCGCCCGAGCCGCCGGTCATCCAGTTCGACTGGTACCTCCCGATGCCGTGCCTCCTGGCACCCGAGCAGGTCACCGAGTACCCCAGCCCCATGGAACTGAGCAAGGAACTGCAAGAGGAGTTGGGGGACGAGAGCCGGTGGGAGGCAGCCGGACACGCGTGGGACGCCACCGGTGCGGAAAGCCCGCAGGAGTTCTACTTCCGCAACCTGTCCCACGCCCCCGGGTGGAAGACCGGCGGCTGGACCCGCTGGGGCCTCACCGACCCCATGCCGCGTCCGTGCGCGGCATGCGGCACCGAGACGATCCCGCTCCTCACCGTCGCGAGCGGGGAATGGGACCCCGGCAGCCAGACCTGGATGCCCGAGGAGGAACGGACGAACCCGACCCTGCTTCCCCTCCGCACCCAGCCCGGGAACGTCACTCTGCTCAACATCGCCGACGCCTACGACCTGCAACTCCACGTCTGCCCGGTGTCCGCCGACCATCCGCACATCGAACTCGTGCAGTGAGCGGCCCGGTGGCCCTGCTTAAGGACGGCAGGGCTCGGCGAGTTCGTCCTCGGTGTGCGCCTCGCCCCGACTGGCCCTGAATCAAAGCCTCTGGACGTGGCGGTGCGTGATCAGACGGACGGCGGGTCCGAGGAAGGCTTCGTGTAGGTCGTCGCGTCGTCCCCCCGCGGGTGCGCAGGCGGCGGAAGCCGTGCAGCCGTGAGCCCCCGCGAACCGCGCGTCAAGGGTGGCCGCCGCGAGCCGGGTCAGGAGTGACGCGCAGAACCTGAGGCCGGCCGACTCGGCACATGGCGATCGGCGGGGCGGCCGTCTCACCCGCGTGGTCGAGGACCGGTCGCGCGCTGAGCGTGAAGGCCGTGGCGTGCCCGAAAGCAGAGCCGTGTTCATGACGCAGGGGTCGTCCAGGAGCGAGTTCCGGCCGGTCGCCCCGGACCGTCGCGCCGTCCGGCTGCGGGGGCGCTGCGCGGATGCGGGCGCGCTGCTCGTCCCGCGCGTTCACGGCAAGCCGCACTCGTGATGCGATCGATTCCCTCGTCGTCGCACTTGAATCGAGCGCATAAATCGGTCATGGTGCTTGAAACGCGCGTGACTCCTGCCGTTCGTGCAGGAGCAGGAGGTGCTGCATGGACGACATCGACCGGGCCATCCTGCGGGAGCTACAGGTCGACGGCCGGATCCCCTACGCCGATCTGGGGCCGAAGGTGGGCTTGTCGCCCTCGGCCGCGCGGCTGCGGTTGCAGCGGCTGATCGACGCCAAGGCGGTCCAGGTCGTCGGAGTGACCGACCCGATGACCATGGGCCGGCAGACGATGGCACTCCTCGGCCTGCGCATCGACGGCGACCCCCGGGCGGTCGCCGATGAACTGTCCCGGCACGACGAAGTCGTCTACACGGTCCTGACGTCCGGCGGCTTCGACCTGTTCGCGGAGGTGGTGTGCCCTCAGCCCCGCGACCTCCTGGACTTCATCAACGACGTCGTGCGGCCCGTCGAGGGTGTCGCGTCCGTGGAGAACTTCCCCTACTTCGGGATTCACACCCACCGCTTCCTGTGGCACGTCGACTGAGGCAGCCGGGAGTCCGAGCCCTGTCCGCTCATTCGCCCATTCGCTCACCCCAGCCGAGGAACCCTGCATGCCCCACGACGAGTACCGCACCATCGACTTCTTCACCGAGGACGCCCTCCCCGTACCCCGCGTGGCGCCGGCCGAGGCCGAGCTCATCGCCGCCGAGCACCTCGGCATCACCGCTCGCGCGCAGTCGCTGGGCAGCCAGCAGGACGCCAACTTCCTGCTGCACACCGGTGACGGGACGCCCGCGGCCGTTCTGAAGATCGCCAACCCCGCCTTCGGCACAGTGGAGATCGAAGCGCAGGACGCCGCAGCCGACCTGATCGCCTCGGCCTGTCCGGAACTGCGCATCGCCACGGTCCTGCGCCACCCCGACGGCTCCCCGCGGCGCACGACGGTGGACACCGGGAACGGTCCGGCCGTCGCGCGCCTGCTGCGCTACCTGCCCGGCGGCACGCTCTCGGGACCACGGCACCTGTCACCCGGCACCGTGGCCGCCATGGGCACGATCGCGGGGAAGGTGAGCACCGCCCTGCGCGACTTCCGGCACCCGGGCCTGGACCGCGTGCTCCAGTGGGACCCGCGGCACGCCGACCGCGTCGTCGCCAAGCTCGCCGGGCACATCGACGAACCCGACCGGCGCACGGCCGTCGGGACCGCGACGGCCGAGGCCTGGGCGCATGTCCACGAGCTCGCCGCCGCGCTGCCGTCGCAGGCCGTGCACCTGGACCTCACCGACGACAATCTGGTCCGCTGTCCCGGCAGCCGTCCGCCGATGCCGGACGGGATCATCGACTTCGGTGACGTGACCACGAGTTGGGCCGTCGGCGAACTCGCCGTGTCCCTGTCCTCGATGCTCCACCACGACGGGATCGAGCCTCACCACGTGCTGCCGGCCGTCCGGGCCTTCCACGCCGTACGCCCGCTCTCTGCCGAGGAAGCCGAGGCGGTGTGGCCGCTGGTGGTGCTGCGCGGCGCCGTCCTGGTGGCCAGCGGGCAGCACCAGGCCGCCGTCGACGAGGACAACGTCTACGCCACGGCCGCGCTCGACCACGAGTGGCGCATCTTCGAACAGGCCACCTCGCTGCCGCTGCCGGTGATGGTCCGCCTCATCAAGGACGCGACCGGCACGACCGCACTGCCCGCTCGGACCGCACCGGCCGACACGCCGGTACGCCCACTCCTGCGGGACGCTGATACGCCGGAGCGCCCCCTCCTGCGGGACGCTGATACGCCGGAGCGCCCCCTCCTGCGGGTCCCCGATGCGCCGGAGCGCCCCCTCCTGCGGGACCTCGCCGCCGACGACATCACCCTCCTCGACCTGTCCACCGACGCCGACTCCATGGACCACGGCGCCTGGACGGACGCCGGCACCGAGGCCCGGCTGGTGGCCTCCGCGCTGGCAAACGGAGCGGCCGCCGTCGCCACCCGGTACGCCCGTGCGCGGCTCACCAGGACACCGGCGCTGTCGGCGGTGTCCCCCGCCACGGTGCCCACCGGAACCGACCTCTGGCTCGGCCGGGATGTCGTGGTGCAGGCGCCCGCCGCCGGGAAAGTCCTCGCCGCGGCGCCCGGCCACGTGGAACTCGCCTACGGCGCGCAGGTGTTGTCGCTGTCCTTCCCCCGCACGGTCCGGCCCGTGGTCACCGCCGGTGCGACGGTGCGGGCGGGCGAGGACATCACCCACCTCGCCTCCGGTGCCGCGATCCATGTCGCGCTGCGCGACGCCGACGGCCCCGCCGCCCCGCGCCTGGTGCGTCCCGAGTACGCCGCCGGCTGGCTCGCGCTCACCGCCGACCCCGCCCCGCTCCTCGGCCTGCCGGCCGAACCCGACCGTACGCCCGAGAAGGACCTGCTCGACCGGCGTGCCGCCGCGTTCGCCACCGTGCAGGGGCACTACTACGCCGACCCCCCGCGTATCGAACGGGGTTGGCGCCACCATCTGCTGTCCACCGACGGCCGGTCGTACCTCGACATCGTCAACAACGTCACGCCGCTGGGCCACGCCCACCCCCGCGTCGAGCAGGCGGTCTCCCGGCAGTTGCGGCGGCTCAACACCAACTCCCGCTTCCACTACGCCTCCGTGGTGGAGTTCACCGAGCGCCTCGCCGCCCTCCTCCCCGACCCCCTGGACACGGTGTTCCTCGTCAACTCCGGTTCGGAAGCGGTGGATCTGGGCCTTCGCCTGGCCATCGGGGCCTCCGGCCTGCACGACGTCGTCGCGCTGCGTGAGGCCTACCACGGCTGGACGTACGCCTCCGACGCGGTCTCCACCTCGCTCCAGGACAACCCGAACGCCCTGGCCACCCGGCCGAGTTGGGTGCACACCGTGGACTCGCCCAACTCCTACCGGGGCCGCCACCGCGGGCCGGACGCCGTGCGCTACGCACCCGAGGCCGTCGCGGTGATCGACGAACTGGCCGCCGCCGGACGCCCGGCGGGAGCGTTCATCGGGGAGACCTTCTACGGCAACGCCGGCGGAGTCCCCCTGCCCGACGGCTATCTCGCCCAGGTGTACGCGGCGGTACGGCGTCACGGCGGCCTGGCCGTCGCCGACGAGGTCCAGGTCGGATACGGCCGCCTGGGACACTGGTTCTGGGGCTTCGAGCAGCAGCGGGTCGTGCCCGACATCGTCTGTGTCGCCAAGGCCATGGGCAACGGGCACCCCCTCGGCGCCGTCATCACGTCCAAGGCGGTCGCGGACCGGTACCGCGACCAGGGCTACTTCTTCTCCTCCACCGGCGGCAGCCCCGTCTCCAGCGTCGTGGGCCTCACCGTCCTGGACACCCTGCGCGACGAGGACCTCCAGGGCAACGCGGCACGGGTCGGCGGCCATCTGAAAACCCGGCTAGAGGCACTCGCCGACCGCCACGGCATCATCGGCGCCGTCCACGGCTCGGGCCTCTACCTCGGCCTCGAACTCGTCCGAAACCGCGCCGACTTGGAACCTGCCACGGAGGAGACCGCCGAACTCTGCGACCGCATGCTCGACCTCGGCGTGATCGTCCAGCCGACCGGAGACCACCTCAACATCCTCAAGATCAAGCCACCGCTGTGCATCGACACCGCCGCCGCCGACTTCTTCGCCGACATGCTCGACCTGGCCCTCACCCAACTCGGCCACTCCTGCTGATTGCCGACACCGAACCTCGCTGTCCTGAAACGGCGCACAGGCGGATCGGTTCCGCGGGCAACCCCGAAGAGCGCTGCTCCCTCCTACCAGTCGACCTACCAGTCGAACGGCCGGGATTCTCGGAGAGGAGCGTTCATTGGCCCGCCAGTGGTCTCGCAGGAAGTTCGTGGTCTACTCGCTCGCCGCGTCCACACTGACCGTCGCCGCGCCGCTCGGCTGTGACGCGGCGCCGGCGGAAGGCGCCGAGCCCACCGCACCCGCACCGCGCCGCTCCTCCGACGTCCTGGTGACCGGCGCCGACGAGGAGATGCTGGTCCTCGAAGTCACCGAGGCCAACAAGGTCGTCGTACGACTGCCGCGCGTAGAGGTCGGCCAGGGCGTCACCACCGCGGTCGCCATGATGATCGCCGAGGAGCTGGACGCCCGGATCGCCGACGTCGAGATCCCGCTCGCCGGCGCCCGTACCCGGGGCAACCAGTTCACGGGCGGTTCCAGCTCGGTGAGTTCGCTGTACGGTCCGGCCCGTGAGCTGGCCGCCCTGGCGCGTGCCAAGCTGGTGACCGCGGCGGCCAAGCAGTGGCGTCTGCCCGCGCGGTTCCTGTACACGAGGAACACGCGGGTGTTCGCACCGGACGGGCGGTCGGCCACCTTCGGTTCGCTGACCGCGAGCGCCGCCCGGATCACCCGGCCGACCGTGTCGAGCAGACCCAAGCCCGCGTCCCGGCACCGGGTGATCGGGCGACCGACCACCCGGATCGACGCCCGAGACATCGTCACCGGCAAGGCCGAGTACGCCGGGGACCTGGCGGTGGCCGGAGCGAAGCCGACCGTGGTGGCCCGGCCGCCCACGCTCGGCGGGAAGCTCGTCTCGGTCGACTCCCGGGCAGCACGCGCCATGCCCGGTGTCCACGCCGTCGTCAAGGCCGCCGGCGGGGTCGCCGTCGTGGCGGACTCCTTCCACCACGCCTTCCAGGCGCGGGACGCCCTGCGGATCACCTGGGCTCCGGGTCCGCTCGCGTCGCTCTCCGATGCCGAGATCCGCTCGCGGCTGCGGGCCGCCGTCCCACGGCTCGGCACCCCGCCGCGCGGATCCACGCAGACGGAGGGCGAGTTCGAGTTCGCGTTCGTCAGCCACGCCCCCATGGAGGTGCTGACGGCGGTCGCGGACGTCCGCGCGGACCGTGCCGAGATCTGGTTCTCCTCGCAGACGCCGATGGACGCGCGGGACAGCATCGCCTCGGCGGTCGGGCTGCCCGCTGCGAAGGTGAAGGTCCACGTCATACGAGGCGGCGGCTCCTTCGGCCGCCGGCTCAACCACGACGCCGCGATCGAGGCGGCCCTGATCTCGAAGGCGGCACGCCGACCAGTCAAGCTGATGTGGAGCCGCGCCGACGACATCCGGCACGGCCGGATGCGCCCGGCCAGCCACCACCGGATCCGGGCCAGCCACGCGGGGGGCAGGGTCGTGGCGTTCAGCCATGTGACGGCCTCCGTGAGCGAGTCGTACGAGGGGAAGGGCCTCTTTTCCGCCCAGGGGGGCGTCGGCGACGCGGTGGCACCTGCCCTCGCGACCGCGGCCGGCCCGCTGCCCAGCGACGACGGCCTGTACAACTTCGGCCGGGTGTCCGGCGATTCGGGATCGGTCGACCTGGCCATCCCCCTCGGCGCCTGGCGGTCGGTGGACTCGGGGACGATGCGGACCGCGGAGGAGATCGTCGTCGACGAGGTCGCCCGGAGCCTGGGGAAGGACCCGGTCGCCTTCCGGCGCATCACTCTCAGGAACAAGTCCGTCAAAGCCGTGCTCGACAAGGTCGCGGCCGCCGGTGACTGGGGCCGGACCCTGCCGGCGGGCCAAGCGCAGGGTGTCGCCGTCCACGAGGAGTATGGCTCCTGCGTGGCCTGTCTGGTCGAGATCGACGCCGGCGACCCGAAGAACCCCCGGGTGACCAGAGTGGTGATGGCCGCCGACGTCGGTACGGCCGTCAACCCGCGCGGGCTGGAGGCCCAGCTCATGGGCACCGCGATCGATGGCATCTCCACCGTCCTGACGGCCGGTCTGCACATCGACCGGGGCGCCGTCCGCGAGAGCAGTTACGCCGACTTCCGCTACGCCCGCCAGCGGCACGCCCCGCTGCGCTTCGAGGCGCACATCATGCCCTCCCGGCGGGAACCGGGCGGGGCGGGTGAACTCGGTGTCCCGGCCGCGGCCGGCGCCGTCGCCAACGCCTATGCCCGGGCGACCGGGACCAGGCCCCGCCGCTTCCCGCTCACCTTCTGACCCGACCTCCGAGAACCCGACCTCCGAGAACGCGATCTCCGAGAACGCGATCTCCGAGAACGCGATCTCCGAGAACGCGATCTCTGAGAACGCGATCTCCGAGAACGCGATCTCCGAGAACGCGATCTCCGAGAACGCGATCTCTGAGAACCCGACCTCCGAGAACCCGACTCCCAGAACCCGGTCTCCGGGAACCCGACCTCCGAAAAGGGTGCTGATGCCGTCGTATTCCTTCCTCCTCAACGGGAAGCCGGTCACCGTCGAAGCCCCGTCCGACATGCCCCTGTTGTGGGTCCTGAGGGATCTGCTGAACGTCACGGGACCCAAGTACGGCTGTGGCGTGGGCGTCTGCCGTGCCTGTACGAGCCACCTCGACGGCGAGGAGATCCAGCCCTGTGTCGTGCGGGTCGCGGACTGCGCGGACCGGCAGGTCACCACGATCGAGGGCCTGGCCGACGGTGACCGGCTGCACCCCGTGCAGCAGGCGTGGCTCGACTGCGACGTCGCGCAGTGCGGCTTCTGCCAGCCCGGCCAGATCATGGCCGCGGTGGCTCTGCTGAAGAAGACGTCCCACCCGACGGACGCCGACATCGACGGCATCGAGAACGTCTGCCGCTGCGGCACCTACTCCCGGATCCGCGAAGCGATCAAGAAGGCCGCGGCGCAGGGCTGACGGTCGGCCGGGCGGTCGTGGCGCGGCCGGAGGCGAGCGAACCTGGCTCGGTGAGGACGGCGGCCTCCTGGCACACTGTCGCCTCGACATGTCGGCAGGGCGAGGGGACGGGTGGGCGGAGTGGGCTCGCGGGACACTCGGGAACGGCCGGACGTCGCCGTCGTCGCGGCGGCCCGGGACGGGGACCGGCAGGCCGCGGAACAACTCGTGGGGGACTGCCTGCCGTTGGTCTACAACATCGTCGGACGGGCACTGCACGGGCACGGCGACGTCGACGACGTGGTCCAGGAGACGATGGTGCGGGTCCTGGACGGCCTGCCCGGACTCGAACGACCGGACCGGTTCCGGTCGTGGCTCGTGGCCATCACCGTGCGGCAGATCCGTGACCGGTGGCGCGCCGGGCGCACCTGGCTCACGTCGGACCCCTTGGAGGACCCGGGCGCGGGGGAGGCGCAGCCCGACTTCGCCGACCTGGCCATTCTTCGGCTCGCCCTCTCGGGCCAGCGGCGCGAGGCGGTCGAGGCGACCCGCTGGCTGGAGGACGAGGAGCGCGAGGTGCTCGCGCTGTGGTGGATGGAGAGCGCCGGCGAACTGACCCGCGGCGAGCTCTCGGCGGCCTGCGGCCTCACGCCGAGCCACGCCGCGGTCCGGGTCCAACGCGTCAAGGAACGACTGGAGACGGCGCGCGCCGTCGTACGGGCCGTGACGGCCTCGCCGCGCTGCCCGGACCTGGCTCCTGTGCTCGGCTCCTGGGACGGACGGCCCTCCGGGCTGTGGCGCAAGCGGCTGGCGCGCCATGTCCGGGACTGTCCGCGGTGCCTGCGCAGCGCGTCCGACCTGATACCGGCGGAGGGGCTGCTGGCAGGCCTCGCGCTGGTGCCCGTGCCCATCGGTCTGGCCGGCCTGGTACTGGCCCGGACGGCGGTGGCGGGGTCGGCCGGGGCGGGGGCCGGGGCGGGCATCCGTACGGCCGCCCGTGGAGGCCGTACGACTGCCCGTGGGGGCCGTACGACTGCCCGTGGGGGCCGTACGACTGCCCGTGGGGGCCGTACGACTGCCCGTGGGGGCCGTACGGCTGCCCGTGCGAGCCGTACGGCGCGGACCACCGGCCGGCTCGCCGCCAAGCCCGTGACGGCGGCCGCCGCGACCGCCGTCACGCTCGCGGTCGCCGGAGCGGCCTGGTACGCCGCCACCGGATCGCACGAACCGGGCCCGCGGCACGCTGCCGCGGCCGCGCTGTCGCCCGGCACCTCGTCCGAGCAGCCGTCCGCGCGCACCCCCGCCCCACGGACCGCGACCCCGACCCCGACTCCGCCCCGGACGCATGCGCCTGCGCCGAAGGCGGCCTCCGTGACGGCCGCCGAGCCGCGCTTCACGGGGCGGCACGCCCTGCGGTCGGTCGACCGGCCCGGGGACTACGCGAGCCAGTCCGACCGGCTGGGCATCCTGGGACCGGTCGGCGCCACCAGCTCCGAGGCCGCTCGGCAGGCGGCGACCTTCACGTTCGTGCCCGGTCTGGCCGACCCCCACTGCTACTCGCTCAAGGACGCCGCCGGCAGGTATGTGCGCCACTACGCCTTCCGCATCCGGCTGGACACCGACGACGCCTCCGCTCTCTTCCGCAAGGACGCCACGTTCTGCCCCCGTGCCGGTTCCACGCCCGGGTCGGTCTCCCTGGAGTCGTACAACTACCCGGGCCGCTATCTGCGCCACCGCGACGACCTCCAGCTGTGGCTCGACCCCGCGCAGGACACGGCCGCGTACCGGGCCAGCCGCTCCTTCGTCCTCGCGGCGCCCTGGTCCTGACACCGGGACCGTGAGGAGGTCCGATCCCGCCCGGTGCAGCAGAATTGGCGGTATGTCGTTTTTGTCTCTCATGGGAGGCGCTCGTGAAGGATCTCAAGTTCGAGCAGAAGAGTTCGCTGTCACGTATCGAGGCGGCTGACCGCCTGGCCGCGCTTGCCGCTGCGCTGCGAGACGGCGGGGAGGCCGAGCTGAAGCTCGGCTCCGGAACCACGCTGGGCCTGCGGATCCCCGACGACCTGCGCACCGAGCTGGAGATCGAGATCGGTGACGGCGAGGTCGAGCTGGAGATCGAGTTCAAGTGGTCGACCACATCGGGCCGGGCACCCCGGACCACGCCGTCGCAGCCGGGCGCCACCGCGGAGAAACCCGCGAGCGCCACCGCGGAGAAGCCCGCGAGCGCCACCGCGCAGAAGCCCGCAAGCGCCACCGCGGAGAAACCCGCGAGGAAGAAGAGCGTGCCCGCCAAGTCCGGTCGGAGCGGTACCGGCACCAGGAGGGCCAGGAGCGGCTGACGGGCAACCGCTGTCGCGTCACACCGGTTCCGGGACGAACGGGTGCAGTTCGTCCATGCCGTCCTGGATGACGCCGTACGTGCTCTCCGGTACCTCGTTCCAGGCGCCGGGCAGGTCGCCAAGGGGTTCGGACACGACGAGGCGGGTGTCGTCGGAGACCTCTTCCAGGAACGCGGCGTCCGGGTGCAGCTTGCGCAGGGTGTCCACGCGGGTGCTGTAGAACAACGACCGCGACCGGCCCAGGCTCGAGTAGCGGAAGGCCCACACGCGTTCGCCGTCGGTCACGCCGATCGTCATCTGGAGCGGGAACTCCACACCGTGCGCGCGGCCGACGCGCTCCACCGCGCCCACCATCCGGGCCACGGCCTCCGGCGGGTTGCGGTCGAGGCCGAAGGTGAGTGCCAGGTAGAACATCACCTCCGAGTCCGTCGTGCCCTCGATGTCCGCGTACAGCTCGGGGGAGACCAGCAGGGTCAGTTCGCGGCGCAGGAGGTGGAAGTCGGCGATGGCGCCGTTGTGCATCCACATCCAGCGGCCGTGCCGGAACGGGTGGCAGTTCGTCTGCTGCACCGCCGTGCCGGTCGTCGCCCTGATGTGGGCGAAGAACAGCGGTGAGCGGACGTGATCCGCGAGCTCCCTCAGGTTGCGGTTGTTCCACGCGGGGCCCACGTCGGTGAACAGGGCCGGGGTGCCGATGCTCTCCTGCGCGTACCAGCCGACGCCGAAGCCGTCACCGTTCGTCGTCTCGACGCCCAGTCTCGAGTGGAGGCTCTGGTCGATGAGCGAGTGCGCCGGTTTGTACAGGATGGTGTCGAGGAGCAGGGGCGTTCCCGAGTAAGCGAGCCATCGGCACATGAACGATCACCTGTGTTCCTGCCCGCGTCCGCGGCCGGAGGTCCTGGTTCTGGTCCGGTCCCATTTTCGCCTTCCCCCCGGCGCGGCGCCACGCGGAGGGTTCGGACCCAGGTTCACCTCGCCGGGCTCGACGCGGGCCTTCCCCGGTCGGGCGGCGCCGTGGGAACAGCTTGGGCCGTCACGGCCTGTTCAGTCGGAGGAGGGCGGCCGTGTCGGGGCGGGGGAGGTGGACGGTGAGGAGGGCTCGGGCCGGGTCCCATTGCGTGGTGCAGTCGGAGGTCGTCGGGTAGAGGACCACCGGAGCCGGGGCGCTGCCCCGCAGGTGGGGGAGGGGGATGGTGAGGTCGGTGGGGGCGGGTCCGCCGCCGGGCGGCTCCCTGCGCCATACGGTGAGCAGCGTGCCGGCGTCGGTGTGCAGGCCCTGGGCGATCCAGGAGTCCTCCCAGCCCGGCAGACCGAGGGGCCAGAAGGGGTGGGCGTCCTGGATCTCCCGCCGGATGTCCCGGTAGACGGAGATCGCCGAGCGGACGAGGGCGAACTGTTCGGCGCTCATGAGGTTGAGGAAGCCGGAGAGGTGGATACGGCCCAGCAGCGCGCCGGTGAGGGTGAAGGCGACCTCGTCCGGGCTGAAGTGCGGCTGCGGGTAGGCCCATACCGCCGCCTGTTCCGGTGTCACGGCGGTCGGTGCCGCCGCGGCGATCGGCGGGTAGCGCAGGAAGTCCTGCTGGTCGCTGGTGGACTGCACCTGGGCCAGGGCCAACTGTGCGTAGTCCATGCGCAGTCCGCCGGACCCGCAGTTCTCCACGACCAGACCGGGGTGCCGGTCCAGGATCGAGGCCAGCCAGTCGAGATGCGCGCGGTGGTGTCCCAGCAGGCCCGCCCCCGGGCTCTCGGGGCCGTTCTCCGTACCGGGGCCGATGTTGATGTTGTAGTCGAGTTTGAGGTAGCCGACTCCCCAGTCGTCGACCAGCCGGTCCACCACTTCGTCGAGGTGGGCCCGCGCGGCCGGGTGGCGCAGATCGAGGTGGTGCCGCCCGTGCTCGGTGACGCGCAGCCCCCCGCGCCGGAAGAACGCCTCGTCGGGCAGGGCACGGGCGAGCGGACTGCGGACGCCGACGACCTCCGGTTCGAGCCAGAGCCCCGGTGTCATCCCGTGACTGCTGATCGTGTCGAGGAGCTTCGGCAGACCGCCCGGGAAACGGTTCGGCGCGGGCTCCCACGCTCCCACGGCGTCCCACCAGCCCTGCGCGTCGTCGTCGTACCAGCCGGCGTCGATGACGAACACCTCCGCGCCGGCGGCGGCCGCGGACTCGATCAGGGGCAGCAGCCGCTCGGTGGTGGGGTCACCCATGAGGGTGTTCATGTAGTCGTTGTAGATCACCGGCAGCGCGCGCAGGTCGGGGTGGTCGCGGCGGATGCTCCGCCGGTAGTCCGTCAGGGCCCCGAAGGCGGCGTCCAGGCCACCGGTCTCCGCCCGGACGAGGACGGCCGGCACGGTGGTGAACTCCTGGCCGGGGGCGAGGGTGTGCTGCCACTGGTGGTGGGCGTCGTCCGGGCCGAACAGGGCGACGTACGCGGCGCCTTCGCGCTCACCGGTCTCGAAGCGCCAGCCGGCGCTGGACTCGATCTGCCACAGCCAGGCGCGGCCGTGCGGGTCGGTCAGCGCGGCGACGGGCAGGTGGCGGCCGGTGGACCAACTGCCCTGCGAGTACCGCTCGAAGCAGCCGCGGCCCTCGTGACCGTGGGCGGACCTGCTCAACGGGACGACCTGGTCGCGGAAGGGCGCCTGACGCCAACGGCATTCCGCGAGCCAGTCGTTGTCCGCCCAGTGCAGGGTGAGGCCGTCGAGGGCGCCTTCGGCGACACCGCCGAGGGTCAGAGTGCTGACGCTCTCCAGCCGGACCGGCGCGCTGCCCTCGTTGACCAGCCGCACCCGGGCCCGGAGAAAACCGGCGGGGGTGGGGCGGGTTCGCGTGGAGGTGGAGGGGCCTTGCGGGGGAGCGGAGGGGTCTTCTGAGTGGGCCAACTGCGTTACGCCCCCCGGCGCCTGACCAGCCCGCCCCGCACCACCGGCCGAACCCGCCCCCGCAAAGCCCGCCCCGCCCGAGCCCCCCGCCCCCGTCTCCAGCAGAACCTCAGCCACCAGCCCGGTCACCGCATCCGTCAGCCGGATCGTCGTGCGCTCCCCGCCGCCCGCCGACGCGACCGTCTCGTGGTCGCGGTAGACCAGCCGCTCGCCGATGGCCGTCTCGATGAAACGCTCGCCCGACCACAGGCGCCCGTGTCCGGTCGCCGTGATCTCCACCAGGGGGACGAGACAGGCCGTGTCCTGGCCGGGTCCGCCCAGTCTCACCGAGCCGGTGGTGTCCACGACGGCATGCAGTCCGAGTTCCGGGCACGCCCAGATACGGGATCGCTCGGCAACGGCAGCGGTCAACGTGATTCCCCTTCCGGGACGGTTCGGCTCCGCGAGGCTCGGCGTTCACGGTCGCAAGACCGACCCCAATGTGACCGCTCACAATCCTGGCATGCAAGTGACCGGTCACACAACACCCCGGCCCCTGAGATGAAGATCGTCGCCCGCTCCCGCGATGGGGGCATAAGTCTCGATCGCCCCCGATTCAACCCCCGACCACCGTCCCACCCCGCCCGGCCCCGCCAGAGCATGTCACGTGATTCATGACCGTCAAGGGTCTTGCCCCCGAAGGGGCCGTCATGCGAGTGTCCGGGCGATGGTTACGTAACCATGGCCGGTTTGCGCGGATCTGGGGCGTTCGTTCACGGACTCTCCGGCTCGTCAATGGCTCGGCTCAGGTGGCGAACCCGCACCCCGCACAAGCATTTCCCGTCACTGGAGACGACATGACCGAGACCCGGACGAGGTCGAGAAGACTGGCCAGTGTGCTCATGGCCGGCTTCGGCGCGACACTCATGTTGCTGACCGCCCCCGCCCTCACCCAGCCGGCCACCGCCGCCCCGGCCGCCCAGCCCGCCTCGGTCAAGCCCGCTCCGAAGGGCGGCACCAGCGACTTCCGCGGCGTCAACTGGGCGGACCCGCGGGACAACTACGCCAGTGACGCCGTGGTGCCCAGCGGCCTGAAGGTGACCGACAGCTACCGCACCGTGTACCGCACCACGGAGAAGATGGTGCGCGGCTTCCGGAAGAACCTGGGCGCCAACACACTGCGCCTGCCGATCAACCCGGCGAGCGTGGGCACCACTTGGTGGAAGTCGTACCGGGCGACGATCGACGCGGCCACGGCCCAGGGCGACAAGGTCATCGTCAGCTACTGGGAGGCCGACACCAGCAAGGACGGCCTGGTCGACGACCCGGCCACCTGGAACACCATGTGGGACACCGTGGTGCGGGCGTACCGGAACAACCCGCGGGTCTACTTCGAGCCCATGAACGAGCCGCACGGCTACACCCTGGACCAGTGGGTCTCCGTCACCAGCGGCTGGCTGGCCCGGCACAAGGACGTCCCGCGCGGCCGGGTCGTGATCAGCGGTACCGGCTACAACGACAACGTCACCGGTGTCGGCGCGGCCCGCGCCCTGAAGGGGACGCTGCTGTCGCTGCACTTCTACGGCTACTGGGCCAGCCACACCACGCAGGCGGACTGGACCGCCGACCTGGAGGCCCGGATCGGCGCGTACGCCGGGCGGACCGTCATCGACGAGGCCGGCTCACCGATGACCATCGGCCTCAACTACGGCGCCTGGAACGGCAACGTGTACACCTCCTACCTGGCGGCCGTGGCCAACACCGCCCGCAGCAAGGGCATGGGCCTGGTGTACTGGCCGGGACTGCGGTTCGGGGACGCCTACTCGATCGAGTCGCTGGACGCCGACGGCAACCTGGTGGACAACAGCGCCACCGGAGTCGCGCTGCTGCGCTGGGGCTACGGCTTCGGCAAGACGCCGCCCGTGAACGACCTGCCGCCCGCGCCGCCCGGTGAGGTCCTGCGCGGAGTCGGCTCCAACCGCTGCGTCGACGTGCCCGGCTTCAGCACCACCAACAACACCCAGCTCGACCTGTGGGACTGCAACGGCGGCGGCAACCAGACCTGGAACTGGGACGCGAACAAGCAACTCACCGTCTACGGCAACAAGTGCATGACGCTGGGCGGGACCGGAGCCTCGGCGGGCGACCCCGTGGTCATCTCCGACTGCACCGGCGCGGCGGCCCAGCAGTGGAACGTCAACGCGGACCTCTCGGTGACCAGCGTCGCCAACCCGGCGCTCTGCCTGGACGCGGCCGGAGCGGGCACCGGCAACGGCACCTCGGTCGACGTCTGGTACTGCAACGGCGGCAGCAACCAGCAGTGGACCAGGAGCTGACCCCGGCACCGTCCGTCGGCCTCGACGGCTGATCCCGCCCCCCACCCGTACGGGCCTCGCGAGCACCTTCGCGAGGCCCGTACGCGCGACTCCCCGCATGCTCCCGGCGTGCGATCCCTTTCTTTGTCACAGCTTGATCAGGCGTAGCTCCTCGCTTGGGCTCGCCATGGGGGTGGGCTGCCTACGCTTGGCCGACTTCGGGGCCAGGAGGGGTTTTGATGAGGGTGCGACGGAGATCGATCGCTGTCGCGGGGGTGGCCGCACTGCTGGCGTCGGCCGCCGCCGGCGGTGCCGCGCAGGCGGCTTCGAGCTCGCTGACGGTCACGACGCTGGGGCGGCACGGGGTCAAGGTCGCGACGACGGTCACGGTCGTGGCCGTGCCGTCGGGGCAGACGTACAGAATCGCCTCGGGCAAGCGGCTCAGCCTCGCGGCGGGGCGCTACATCGCGATGACCGACATATGGGAGCACGGCACGGAGGGGCTCGGCACCGACACCATCGGTGCGCAGGTCGTCCGGGTGTCGGGCAGCACGTCGGTGACGCTGGACGCCCGCAAGGGCAAGCCAGTCAAGATGTCGCTCGACACGCCTGCCGACGTCACGGGTCCACCGCGGATCAGTGCGCAGGTGTGTGCGGCTGTCAGCAACATGCCCGACGCCTTCAGTGCGGGTGGCTGGAACTACCAGGGGGCCCTCTATGCCATCCCGAACTCCTCCAAGCTGCTGCAGTTCGGGTACATGGCGCAGTGGACGGGCAAGGACAGCTATGTCGCGGTGAAGAACGCCACTGGTATCCCGACCGCTCCCAGCGCGACGTACAAGCGGTCGGGGCTGGCGACGGTCCACTTCTCGGTGCGCAGTGGAACGGAGATGGGAGAGCAGGTCCACACCGCGCTCCAGGCCGAGCCGAAGGTCGACGACTGCACCACCGACCTGATGGCCGACGTGCGTGACGAAAACGGCCCCTACACGGCCACCGTCCATGTGACGCCGGGGACCTGGCAGCCACGCGACGACATCAGCGGGAGCGACGGCACGGGCGTCAGCGGGGGATTTCCGAAGGTCAGGACGCTGAAGGCGACGCAGAACTTCACGCAGTACTTCGGCCGGGCAGTGTGGAGTCCGATGCACTACCTGCCGATGGTCGCTCAGCACGAGGTCGCCTTCATTCCGGGGGCCATGATCGGAGACCCCGACGTCGGTGCCGACGATGCCGACACGACGAAGGAGACAGTGGTTCTCACCAAGGGGAGCACCACTGTCAAGAAGCAGACCCTGACCCAGTGGGGTACGGGTGACGCGGAGTTCGTCGCCGGTATCCATTCGGCGGGCTGGTACCAGCTGACCGTCGACGCCCACCGCTACCACCCCGGCATCACCTTCCCCGCCGGCATGCTCTCCTCGCGCGTCACCCTCGACTGGCACTTCAAGGCGGATCCGGCCAAGTCGATGGTCGCGCCGGTCTTCCTGACCCGCTTCCTGCCCACCGGGCTGAACAGCCGCAACCAGGCCGCGCCGAGCAGCACCACGACCGTCGACGTGAGCGCCGGGCGCGGCTCCCAGGGCCCCGACCTGCGGTTCACCACGGTGACCGCCAAGGCCGTCAAGGTCTGGTCGTCCGCCGACGGAGGCAAGACCTGGAAGGCGGCCACCGTCAGGCACTCCGGCTCCACCTGGCAGGCCACCGTCCACAACCCGGCCTCCGGCGCGGTCGCCCTGCGCTCCGAGGTGACCGACGCGGCGGGCGACCGCTCGGTGGAGACGGTGTACCGGGCGTACGCCATCGGTTGAGACAGTCGTACGGGCCGGGGGTGAGGCGATCACCCCCGGCCCGCTCGGCGTCAGCCCAGCAGCTTCGCCGGCGTCAGCCCAGGAGCTTCGTCGCCAGGGTCGCCGCGTTGTACGAGCCCCAGCCCGTGGTGAAGTCCCAGCCCGTGGCGGCCGAGTAGGCGCCGTTGCTGCCGCTGGTGATGTCGTGGAAGCCGGTGCCGTTCGCCGCGTAGAGGGCGGGGTTGGCGAAGCCGAGGTTGGCCTTGCCGGCTGCCGCGGCCTGCTGGTTGTAGAGGGCCGCGAAGGCCGCCCACTCCGGGGCCGCCGCGCTGGTGCCGCCCACCGAGGACCAGCTGCCCTGCGAGTAGATCGAGACGCCGGGGCTGGGGTTGGCGTGCGCGGAGACGTCCGGGACCTGGCGGAAGCCGCCGCCCGCGCTCCTCTGCACCGCGGTCTGCCAGCTCGGGATCTTGAAGACGCTGGACTTGCCGCCACCGCCGCCGGACCAGGCCACCTCCTTGCTGAAGGCGTTGGCCGAGGTGACGGTCAGCTTGGTGCCGCCGACGCCCGTGACGTACGGGTCGCTCGCCGGGTAGTCGACGGAGGTGCCGCCGTCGCCCGCGTCGTCGGAGCCGTCGTCGCCGGAGGCCGCGTAGAAGCCGAGGCCCTGGGCGGCGCCCGCCTTGAAGACCGCGTCGACCGCGTTGATGTTGGAGGTGGTGCGGGCGGACTCGGCGGCGCCCCAGCTGATCGAGGTGGTCGGGATGCCGCTGTCGACGATGGCCTGGTAGGTGTCGACCTCACCGGCGTCGGAGTTGGGGCCCTCGAAGACGGTGACGCCGGCCTTGGGGGCGATCGCGTGCAGGACCTCGATGTCCAGCTCGACCTCGACCTGCCCGTCACCCAGCGCGCCGGAACCGCCGTCCACCTTGGACACGGTCGGAGTGGGCGAGCCCAGGCCGTAGTTGGTGTCGTACTTGGTGATGTTGGACTGCTGGAAGCCGTCGAACTCGATCAGCGCGATCTTCTGGCCGCTGCCCGTGTAGGTCCCGGAGACGTTGTAGCCGCCCTTGAGCTGGGCCGGGGTGTAGCCGCCGCCCGGCCCGTTGTGCGGGGAGACCGTGCGGGGAATGGCCTGGTGGTGCAGCTGGGCGTGGTTGTTGAGGCCCGCCACGTCACTGACCAGGGAGGCGAGGGCGGTGGGGAGGGTGGGCGCGCTGTCGTTGGCGTAGAAGGAACGGCCCGACCTGGCGTCCTTGAACGTGGACAGCTTGGTGCCGAAGGCCTTCTCCAGCTGGGCGGCGGTGCCGGTGGCGTCGACCAGCAGGTTGCCCGCGTGGACCTTGCCGACGGTCAGACCCTGCGCGTGCAGGTACCGCGTGAGCTGCTTGACCTCGGCGTCGGTGCGACCGAAGCGGGCCGCGAACTGAGCCTTCGTCAGATAGTGGCCGTAGGACGCCGAGTGCGGGTCGCTGACCTTCGCCACGAAGGTGTCGAGGGCCGAACCGCCTCTGGGGGACAGGCTGATCGCCACGGGTATCCGCTTGCCGGCCGCGACCGAACCGGTGCGCTTCGCCTGCGTGTCGAGGCCCTTGACGACGTCTCCGGCGACGGCCGCGCGGGTGGTGTGCGGCTGCGCCGCGTTCGCCGCGTAGGCGGCGGGGACGGCCGCGGAGAGCAGGGCCGGCACGGCGACCAGACCGACCAGCTTCAGGCGTGACTTCACTGAGTCCTCCGGAGAGTGGGGGTTGCGTCCCTGAGGCGGGAACGGCTTCACCGTAGGAACAGCGGACCCCTGCCCATAAGCGGGGGAACCCTTGCGTCACGTGTTAACGGCGGGTGTCGGAAGTGCGGGAGAACCGGACCCGGCCCTGCTGACTGACCGTCACCGCCTGTACGGGCGGCTGCACTTGGTCGTCGTCGCCCGTGTTCACGGCCGCCCCGGTCGCGAGGACCGTCACGGCCATCGCGTGCGCGAGCGCGGTGCGGGAGCGGACGCCGATCTTGCGGTAGACCCGGGACAGCGCCCCCTCGACCGTCTTGACGCTGATGAACAGCTCCGCGGCGACTTCCCTGTTGGTGGCCCCGCCACCGACCAGCGCGGCGATCCGCGCCTCCGTCGGGGTGAGTTCGGGCCCGCCCGTCTCGCCGGCCCTTTCCCCGGTGTCCACCCTGGCCAGCTCCTCCCGGGCCCGGCAGGCGAGCGGGGCGGCACCGATCCGGGTGGCCGTCTCCAGGGCCTCGCCGAGGACCCCGCGCGCCGAACTCCGGCGCCGCGAGCGGCGTTCGACCGCACCGAGCGCGATCAGGGTGCGCACCAGCTCGACCGGGAGCGGCAGCCGGCGCAGCCGCTCGACCGCGGCCCGCAGCCGCGCCGCGCCCTCCTTGGCCCGGCCTAGCCCCGCCTCCCGCAGCCCTTCCGCCCGCTCCAGCGCGGCCAGCACACTGCCGGGCGTGGCAGCGGACACCCGGGCACGAGCCTCCCGTACCACCGCCCCGGCCTCGTCGGTCTCGCCGAGCACGACCAGCGCCTCGGCCAGGTCGGCGTACCAGTGCAGCAGGGGCGGGTCGGCGGCGGACATCGCCTTGCCCAGCTCCCGCACCCGTTGGAGCGCCTCCACGGCGGCCGCGGCCCCCCGCGGGTCGCCGCCGAGCAGTTCGGCCTGTCCCAGTACGGCCAGCGCGCGCAGCAGGAACAGCCGGTCGCCGTCGGCCTCGGAAGCACGCACCGCCTGTCCGGCGAGCCGCCGGGCCTCCTCCGCGGTGCCGCCCACGGTAGCCGCGAGCGCCGCCGCGTACAGCGCCGGAGCCGCCGGTACGCCCGCCTCCGCGAGCGGCCTCGCACAGCGGTCCGCGGTGAGCAGGGCCTCCCGGCAGTGCCCGGCGCGCACCTGCACCCGGGTCAGCGCCACCAGGGTCGCCAGGACGTCCTCGACTCCGGCCAACTCGCCGACGGCCGCGAGGAGTCGGGTGAGCTGCTCGTGGGCCTCGGTGACCCGGTCGGAGTCCAGGGCGAGGATCGCCCGCATCCGGATCAGCCGCCAGCTCTCCGGACCGCCCCCGGTGCCGCCGCTCAGCGCGAGGGCGGCCTCCAGCGCGGCCTCGGCGGCGAGCGGCGCACCGGCCAGCGAGCGCACCCGGGCGAGCGTGGCCAGTGCCGCGACCCGGGTCTCGGTGTCGCCCACCTCGGCGGCCTGCCGCGCGTGCCGGTCGGCCTCCTCCAGCTCCCCGCACAACAGGCCCCGTACGGCCGCCCAGTGGTGCAGCCGTGCCTCCGACTCCGGGTCGCCCAGGGCGTCCTGGAGGCCCTCCTCGATCAAGTCGCCCGCGCCCTCCAGTGCTTGACCGGCGTTGCGCAGCAGGATGAGGCGGGCCCGCACCCGGCGGTGCGCGGAGTCCGACTCGGTGAGGACGGCACCGGCGGCCTCGCCCGCCTCCTCGATCCGCCCGGCGTCGCAGGCGTACTCGGCCGCGGCCAGCAGCCGGTCGGCGCGGTCCGCGGGACGGTCGCCCGGGGTGCGCCGGACGGCGAGCGCGGCGAGTTCGAAGCCGGTGTCGGGCGCGCCCTCGCGCCGGGCGGTGTCCGCCGCCGACATCAGGGTGCGGGCCGTGCCCTCGTCCTCGTAGGGACGGGCGTGGGCCAGGTGCCGGGCCCGCTCCACCGGCTCGGTCACCGCGTCGGCCAGCAGGGCGTGCGCCCGTCTGCGGTCGCTGCCCGGGGCGTCGGCGTACACGGCGGCCCGGAGCAGCGGGTGCCGGAAGTGTACGGCCCCGTCGGCGTCGACGGCCGCGACGCCGAGCCGTTCGGCCGCCGCGAGGTCGGCGGCCGGATCGGACAGCCCGGCGGCCCGCAGCACCGTGAGACCGGGCCGCGCGGCGGCGCTGGCGAGGAGCAGGGCGAACCGGGCCGGGTCGGGGAGGAGGCGGACCCGGCGCAGGAGGTGGCCGCGGAGTCTGGGGGGCACGTCCGTGCCGTGCGGGCCGGCGGTCGGTGTCGCCGGCAGTCCGGTCCGGCCCGCGAGCGGTGATTGGGGCAGCCCGTGCGTCTTGTGTGCGGCCCGGCCCAACTCCCGCGCGTACCAAGGGTTTCCGGCGGGGAGTTCCTGGACGGCGCGTACCGCCGACGGGGACAGGACGGTGCCGAGGTCGGTGCGGACGAGGTGGGCCACCTCCTCGTCCGTCAGCGGCGGGACGGGGAGTTCGAGGGTGCCCGGAGGGCAGCAGCGCAGGCGCGTCGGCTGCTCGCCCTCGGGCACGCGCTCGGCGGCCAGGACGCGGATGTCGAGGCCGTCCAGGCGGCGAACCGCGAAGGCGAGCAGGTCGGCGGTCGGCTCGTCGAGCCACTGCACGTCGTCGACGACCAGCAGGACGGGGCCGCTCGCGGCCAGCGCGCGCAGGGTGTCGAGCACGGCGACGCGGAGCGCGAGCCGGTCACGGTGGTCCGCCGGTGCCGCGCCCCGCAGCAGGGCCGCCTCAAGTGCCGTGCGGAGCCCGGGCGCCAGGGACTCCAGGCAGTGCTCCGGCACCCGTGCGAACAGGTCCACGAGCCCGGCGCAGGGGAGTGGGGCGTCCTCCTCGGCGGGTGCGCAGCGCAGGACCGCGCCGGGGGCGTCGGCCGTCAGTGCGGTCAGGAGGGTGGACCTGCCGATCCCCTCGGGGCCGTGGAGGAGCACTCCCTGCGCGGTGCGGGCGAGGTCGAGGAGCTCTCGGCGCCCGGTCAGCGGGGGTGGTGAACCCATGGGACACCGGCAGGTCGGACCATGTGCTCATGACAACCCTGGTGGATCACGGTTGTCAATGACGTCCGTCACCCGGCCGGTGTCTCCCGCAACGCCGCCTCCGCCCGCCGCGTCGGCCTGCCCAGCGCCCAGAACAGCACGCCGAGGAGCATGAACCCGACGAGCGGGACGAGCTCGGTGAGCAGGTACTTCCCGCGCTCGGCGTGGCTCCAGCCGGACGGGGCGTAGGCGGATCCGAACCAGTGGTCACCGGCGCCCGGGGCGACCAACTGCACGGTGGCGAACACGACGAGCACGGTGAGCACGATGCTGATCAGCAGCGGCGCCGGGGCCCGGTAGGGACGCGGGACACCGGGGGCCCTGCGGCGCAGCACCGCGAGCGCCGGGAAGATGCCCAGGTAGCTGACCAGCGTCGTGGAGACGGCCAGGCCAAGGACCGCGCCGAAGAGCTTCGCCGCGCTGCCGTTCGTCAGTTCGTGGGCCAGCACCAGGACGGCGGTGGAGACCAGGCCGCTGAGGACGTTGACCCGGACCGGGGTGCCGAAGCGGCTGGAGATGACGCCGAGGAAGCGCGGGGCCGCGCCGTCGTACCCGGAGACGGCGAGCGCGCGGTCGGAGCCCATCACCCAGGTCACGCCCGAGGACAGCACCGTGAGGATGAACAGGACCGCGGCGAGGTCCCCGAGCACGCTGCCCGCCCCGCTCAGGGACGCGGTGCCGTCGCCGGCGACATGGCCGCCGTAGACCGTGAAGACCTGCCGGATCGCGTCGATGAAGCCGCCGAGGCCGGAGATGGCCTTGACGGGCAGGACCAGCAGGATGCCGAGGATCGGCAGGGCGTAGAGGAGCACGGAGAGGGCGGCGCTGCGGAAGACGGCGTACGGCACGTCCTTCTGCGCGTCGGTCATCTCGTCGCCCGCGGTGCTGGGCAGTTCGAAGCCGACGAAGTTGAACATCAGGACCGGCACCAGACCGACGAAGCCCGCGTACGTGGGGGAGAAGTCGCCGAGCCCGAATCCGTGCAGGCCGTGCTGGACGCCGTAGACCACGACGGTGACGGTGAACAGGCCGAGCAGGAGGAAGCGGCTCCAGGCGCCGACGGTGGGGATCCACTTGCCGACGTCGAAGGAGAGGATCGCGGCGAGCACGCCCACCCACACGAACACCAGGGTGAAGACGTAGAAGGCGGGGGTGCTCAGGTCCTTGCCGTCGTTGAAGAAGGTCGTGTACGCGGTGACGGCCGAGACGGAGAGGGTGCCGCCCAGCCACACCGGATTGGTGATCCAGTACAGGAAATTGTTGACCGCGCCGGCCAGGCGGCCGAAGGCGCGGCTGGTCCATATGTAGGGGCCGCCCTCGTCGGGGAAGGCGGCGCCGAGTTCGGCGGTGAGCAGCGCCGAGGGGACGAAGAACACGAGGGCCAGCACGATGAGCCAGGTGAACGCCTCCGCGCCCTTGGAGGCCACCGTGCCGATGGTGTCGACGCCGACGATCGTGCACAGCAGGAAGAACAGGATGTCGAACCGGCCGAAGTGCTTGCGCAGCTTCTGCCGCTCCGACTGGGCTGCCGCCGGCGGGCCGGCCGGCTCTTTGGTCAGGGGGCCAGCGGTCACCAGGGGCTCCTGCGGAATGAGCGGGACAGGCGGGATTCGGCCAATGATCGGGGCCGTCGCACAAGCTCACAAGCGTTCATTGGGAAGTCTTGACCGGATATTGCCGAAAATGGACTGGGATAAGGCTCCGGCGTGCGCCCCCCTGCGCGGGGCCGTGTCTCCACGTGTCCCCGCCGCGCGGACCGGACCAGGCTTGATCGGGGTCTCCCGGGGGTAGTTGAACTCCCCCGGGAGTAGCGAGAGGGCGGGCGGTCGTCCCGGGGCGGCAGTGCAGGTGCCTCCGTGGGCACGATGTGCGGGCGGGTCTCGAGGGCGAGGCCGGTCCGTGTCGGGGAACAGCAACGCAGCCCGAGGAGGGCGCCATGAACCGCCAGATCCGTGTTCGCGTCACCCGTCGGCCCTCGTCCACCCGTGACACCCGGCAGCCCGAGATCGACCGCCGGACCCCGTCGGGGCGGCTCCTGCCGTACTGACGGCCCCTGGCAGTCCCTGACGGCCTCTTCGGCCGACGATGAAGTCGGTTCAGGCGGAGGCCGGTTCAGGCGGACGTCAGTTCAGGTACCTGTCGATCGCCGTCCGCAGCGCCCGCCGTACCGCGGGCGACGCGTCCGGCTCCTCGCCCACGGCCCCGGCCGTGACCACCGCGGCGACCTTGCGCAGCTTGGTGTTGGAGAGCTGCGAGGCCTCCCGCAGGATGTCCCACGCCTGGTCGGACGAGCAGGCGTGGGTGGCCATCAGGACCCCGCGCGCCTGGTCGATGAGCGGGCGGGTCACGATCGCCCGGCGCAGCTGCTCCACCTCCGTGCGCAGCAGATCCAGTTGCTGTGTGCGCTCCAGGACCACCACCGAGGGCACCGGCTCGCGGCGCGTCCCGGGGCCGTTCAGCGGGTCCTCGGGGTCCAGGCCCGCCATCTTCAGGACGCGCTGCGGCTGCTCGTTCCAGCCCGTCGCCGACACCGGCACGCCGCGACGGCGGCCGTAGGTGTCGAGCACTTCCAGCAGCTGGAGTCCCGCCGTGTCCATGAAGGTGACGCCCCGCAGGTCCAGCTCGACCCGGTCGATGCCCTCCGGCAGCCGGGCGAGGGCCCTGGACAGGGTGTCCGCGCAGCCGTGGACCAGATTGCCGCGCGGGGTGAGCACGGCCGTGGTCCCGTCCACGCGGCCCTCGACGGTCAGGGCGTTCAGCTGCCCCGCGAGCGTGGTGTGTGTCGCTGAGCTCATGTCCGCCTCGCTGCTCCCCACAGTCGTCACGACGTTGAGTCACCGATCACCGCCGGCCCGCCCCGGCCCTGGGTGTGGCCGTGCTGGATCGGCGTTACTGGAGTGCGCCTGCCCTGAGGGCGGTGGCCTACACCCCCGGCTCGCCGGGGAATGAGCGGCGTCCGCCGGGGGTAAACGCGGACTCGTCCAGGTATTGCTGAGAGAATTCCCGGGAGGGGAGACGTATCGGAGGAGAGAGCGTCCGGACGGCAGTGGGGAGTGGGTGTGTACATCGGATACGAAGCGTCACGGCGCCGCCTTCGGGTGCACGGGAACACGGTGAGGCCGCGATGACCGCCGTGACCGAGCCCGCGGGCCCCTTCGTGCATCCCGCGCTCTTCTACCGTGACCAGCAGGAGTACCTGGCCGGCGTGGTGCCGTTCGTGCGGAAGGGCCTCGCCGCCGGGGAGCCGGTGGCCGTCGCCGTGCCGACCGAGAACCTGCGGCTGCTGAAGCGGGAGATCGGCACCGGTGAGGGGGTGCGGTTCCTCGACATGCGGGAGGTCGGGCGCAACCCCGGCCGGATCATCCCCGGGGTGCTGAGCGCCTTCGCCGACGCCCAGTCGCCCGGCACCCGGGTGCGGATCGTCGGCGAGCCGATCTGGGCGGGCCGCAGCGCCACCGAGTACCCCGCCTGTGTGCAGCACGAGGCGCTGATCAACGCCGCGTTCCAGGGGCGGACCGTCACCATCCTGTGCCCGTACGACATCCAGCGCCTCGATCCGCAGGTCGTCGCCGACGCCTACGGCACCCACCCCGTGATCGTCGACGCGGGCTCCGGCCGGGAGCGGGAGAGCCCGCCGTACGACTACGAGGCGGTCCACGCCCGCTACAACGAACCCCTGCCCCCTGCGCCCGAGGTCCCCGCGCACACCTTCGTCTCCGACGTGCTCGGCGAGGTGCGGCACCTCGCCACCGACGCGGCCGCGCGGTTCGGTCTCGTGTCGCCCCGGCTCGACGACCTGGCCCTGGCCGTCGCCGAGCTGACCACCAACAGCGTGGTGCACGGCGGCGGTTCGGGCCGGCTGCGGGTGTGGGCAGAGGACGGGTACGTGGTGTGCGAGGTCCACGACCAGGGGCGCCTCTCGGACCTGCTGGCGGGCCGCCGCCCGGCCTCCCGGGACCAGCGGGGCGGCCGCGGCCTGCTCATCGTCAACCTCGTCGCCGACCTCGTCCGCGTCCACACGAACCCGGCCGGCACCACGGTCCGCTGCTGGTTCGCCCTCTGACCCGGGCACCCGAAGCCACCTGATGGATCTGGCCCCGACGCCGACTGACGGATCCGGCCCCGACGCCGGGGGGGGGGGTGGCCCGGACGCCGACTGGCCGATCCTGACCGACGCCGGCTGACGGATCCGGCCGCTGAGCCCGGCCCGCACGGCGTCCCCGCCGACTCTCAGCCCGCCAACGGGTCCAGCGACAGTGGCTCGATACGGCCCTCCAGCATGTACCCCAGGCCCTGTACGGCACAGACGTCGGGACGCTCGGCGATGTGCACCGGCATCCCCGTGGCGTGCCGCAGCATCTGGTCGAGGCCGGGGAGCAGCGCGGAGCCGCCGACCATCATGATCCCGCGGTCGGCGAGGTCGGCCACCAGGTCCGGCGGGCAGTTGCGCAGCACCCGGCCGATGCCGTCCAGGACGGCGGTCAGCGGGGTCTCGATGGCGTCCCGGACGGCGGCGGTGTCGACCTGCACGGAACGGGCGAGGCCGGTGGCCACGTCCCGCCCGTGGATCTCGGTGGACGCGGGACCCTGCGGGGTGAGGCCGTTGCCGGACAGGGCCAGCTGGAGCGGCCGTACGGACTGGCTGGGCAGCATCAGTTCGTGCTCGTGGCGCAGGTGCTGGACGATCGCGTGGTCCACGGCCTCGCCGCCGACCGGAATGCGCTCGGCGGTCACGATCGACCCGAGGGAGAGCACGGCGACCTGGGTGGCGGCGGCCCCGCACACCATGATCATGGTGGCCTCGGGCCGCTCGACGGGCAGTCCGCAGCCGACGGCGGCGGCGATCAGGGTGTCGACGAGCTCGACGCGGCGCGCGCCGAGTCCGACCAGGGTCTCGATGGCGGCGCGCTGGGCCAGCGGGTCGGCGTCGTGCGGGGTGCAGGCGGCGGCCCGCAGGATGGGCTTGCGGCGCAGCGCCCGGCGGATCTTGTCGCCGAGCAGATGGCGCAGCATCCGCTGGGCCATCTCGATGTCGACGACGGTGCCCCCGGAGACGGGCCGGACGACCCGGATGTAGTCGGGGGTGCGGCCGGTCATCTTCTCGGCGAACTCCCCGACCGCGATCAGCGCGCCGGTCTTGGTGTTCACGGCGGCGGCCGACGGCTGATCGACGACGAGCCCGGCCCCCTTCACGTACACCCGGGTCCTCGCCGCGCCCAGGTCGACGGCGAAGTGGCAGCGGCGCAGCTGCTCCAGACTGGCGGTCATGGCAGGTCCTCCCGAGAGCACAGACCGTGGGCCGCGCCGGGTGGCGGGCCTAGTGGCATCGTGCGGGGGCGGGGGAGCGGGCGCCTTTCCTGGGGGGCCGGGTGGGGTGCCGCTGAATGGGGGGTTTTGTCTGTTATGCCCGATATAAGCGTTCGGTAAATGTTCTGACGCAGGGTCATCGGGAGAGCAGGCTTCCGTGAGGGTCCGTCATGTACCGGGCTCCCGGACCACCCCCAGTTCCACCAGGTCCTGCGGACGGATGCGGAGCTGGTCCGCCGTCGCCTCGGCCTCCTGCGGCGGGCGCTTGAGGATCGCCGCCGCCGACTCCGGGGCGATGACCGAGAAGTAGCTGTCCGGGGTGGCGTACGTGTTCCCGGGTGCCGCGAGGGCAAGCGCCCCGCCGGAGCCGCCCTCGCCGATCAGGAGGGTGGTGACCGGGGTCCGGACGGCGGCCACCGTGACGAACAGGTCGGCGATCGCCGCGCCCGCGCCCTGACGCTCGGCCTCGGCGTCGTTGGCCGCGCCCGGGGTGTCCACCAGCGTGAGCACCGGAATGCCGAGCCGGTCCGCGAGGCGGATCAGCCGGGAGGCGGTGCGGTAGCCGGCCGGGCGGGTGGCCGTGCCAATCTGCGCCGCGTACGCGACCGTACGGCCGCCCCGCTCCCCGAAGCCGCAGAGCATCCCGGGGTCGGTGCCGCCGCACCGGTCGCCGGAGACGGCCACCCGGTCGGTGAAGTAGGCGTCCAGATAGGCCCGCGCGCGAGGCCGCTCGGGCGAGCGGGCGCGCCGCACCGCGTCCCAGCCGGTGCCGGGCAGCTCGGTGGCGCCGAGCGGGGCGGGCACCGGGGCGGGTTCGCTCGACGTGGACGTCAGCAGCCGCAGCCACCGGCCCAGCGTGTCCCGCAGCTCCTCCTCCGCCACCACCGCGTCCGCCGCGCCCGCCGCCACCTGGGCCTCCGCCGTGTACGCCGCGGGGTCCGCGTCCGGCGGCCGGACCCGGGAGCCCGCGAAGCCGACCTGGGCGCCGGGGAGGGCGAGCACCACGTCCGCGCCCGCGCCGAGGGTGGCCCAGCCGCCGCCCGTGGTGGGGTCGCGCAGCACCGCGATCTGGGGGAGCCCGGCCTCCCTGGTGAGCGCCGACTGCCGTGCCACCCGCTGGAGTTGGGTCAGCGCGAGCATGCCCTCCTGCATCCGGCTGCCGCCGGTGGCCACCAACGGGACGACGGGCAGGCGGTGTTCCCTGGCGTACGTGTACGCCGCCTCCAGCCGGTCGCCGGTGCGCTCGCCCAGGGAACCGCCGAGGAACCCGAACTCGAAGGCGATCAGCACGGCCCGGACGCCCTCGACGTGCGCGGTGCCGCAGACGACCGACTCCGCCTCGCCGGTGCGCTCGGCGGCACGGGCGAGCGAGGCGTCGTAACCCTGCCAGGCGAGCGGGCCGTCGGGCCCGGACCGCCGTGCGGGGGAGGGGATTTCGGCGAAGTCGTCGGCGACGAGGGCGATGACCTCGCGGGCGGACCGGCGCTCAGGCACGCAGGGCCCGCTTCATGATCTTCCCCATGTCGTTGCGGGGGAGCGCGGCGAGGCGGTGCAGGACCCGGGGCCGCTTGTGCGGGGCGAGACGCCGGGCCACGTGATCGGCCAACTCCTCGAGTTCCGGGGGCGATTCCGGGTCCGCCGGGACGATCCACGCCACGATCCGCTCGCCCAGATCGGGGTCCGGCTCCCCGGTCACGGCCGCCTCGCGCACTCCCGGGTGTTCGAGGAGCGCGTTCTCGATCTCACCCGCCCCGATCTTGTACCCGCCGCTCTTGATCAGGTCGGTGGCCTTCCGGCCGACGATCCGGACGTACCCGTCCGCGTCCCGCACGGCCATGTCCCCCGTCCGGAACCAGCCGTCCGCCGTGAACGCGGCCGCCGTCGCGTCCGGCCGGTTGAGGTACTCGGTGAACAGGTTCGGGCCGCGCACCTGGATCTCGCCGACCGTCTCACCGTCGTACGACGGGATCGCGGACCCGTCCTCCTCCACCAGCCGCAGCTCGACACCCGGCAGCGGGGGGCCCACGGTCCCGGGGCGCGGGTCGCCGTCCGCGCGCACACCGGTGTTCATGAGGGTCTCGGTCATGCCGTAGCGCTCGACGACCCGGCGGCCGGTGGCGGCCGCGATGCGTTCGTGGTCGTGCACCGGGAGCGCCGCCGAACCGGACACCAGCAGCCGGGCACCGGCGAGTGCCTTCACCAACTCCGGGTCCCGCTCCAGGGTTTCGGCGATGCGGTGGTACATCGTCGGGACGCCGAAGAGCATGGTCGCGCCGGCGTTCAGCTCGCGGGCCACCCCGTCGGTGCCGAAGCGGCCGAGGTGGCGGACCGAGCCGCCGCGGCGCAGCGGCCCGAGGATGCCGATGACCAGGCCGTGGACGTGGAAGAGCGGCAGGGCGTGCACGAGGACGTCGTCCCCGGTCCACTGCCAGGCGTCGGCGAGGGCGTCCAGGGTGGCGGCGACGGCCCGGCGGGGGATCACGGCACCCTTCGGCGGGCCCGTGGTGCCGGAGGTGTAGACGACCAGGGCGGGGTCGCCGTCCAGGGCGCGGCTCTCCGGTGCCGCGCCGCCGGTGCCGTGCACCTCGACCTCGATGTGCTCCAAGTGCCGCACGGCGGCGGGGAGTTCCGCGCCCGGCGCGGCGAGCAGCACGCCCGGCGCGCTGTCGCCGAGGATGTGCCCGAGCTCCTTCTCCCCGGACTTCGGGTTGAGCGGCACCGCGGCGACACCGGCCTCCAGCACCGCCACCACGGCCACCGCGGTCTCCAGTTCCGGGGTCGCCCAGACGGCCACCCGGTCGTAGCCCGCGATGCGGCCGGCCAGCGTGTCCGCCGCGGCGGCGAGTTCGGCGTACGTCAGGGCGCGGTCACCGAACCGCAGCGCGGGACGGTCCGCCGTGGCATCCCTGAGGGCCGGGAAGAGAGAGGTCACGCTTCACCACTCCTAAGCTGTCGTCGCCTGTGGGTCCTACCCGATCACGGACCCGGCCTCACCGTCGCGCGGCCGCCAGCACCGCCTCCACCACCCGCGGCAGCGAACCCGGATGCAGGAACAGGAAGAGGTTCGGCTCGACCAGCTCCAGTTCCATGACCCGCGGCTGTCCGTCCTCCCCGTCGACGAGGTCCACGCGCGCGTACAGCAGTTCCGGCGCCTCCGGTACGGCGGCCAGGGCCCGCTCGGCGACGGCGACCTCGGCCGGGGTCGGGATCCAGGGCTCCAGTCCCGGGTGGGCCACCTTGTCCGCGTCGAAGGCGATGCCGGAGCTGAGGACAGCCCGTTTGCGGCTGGCGTGCAGGAGCCGGCCCCCGAAGAACTGGAGCGCCCGCTCACCGCCCGCGTCGATGCCCCGCATGTACGGCTGGACCATCGCCGTGAGCCCCTCGGCGTGCATGCGCTCCAGTTGCCGTACGGCATCCTCCTGCCGCTCGGGCGTGTAGCGGGCGGCGTACCGCGCACCCGCCCCGGACGTGGGCTTGACGACGTACTCGTGGTCGGTCGGCAGGGAGAGCGGGTCGCCGGGCGCGATGTATCCGGTCGGCACCACCGGCACGCCCGCCCGGTCCAGTTCCCCGAGGTAGCGCTTGTCGGTGTTCCAGCGCACGACCTGCGCCGGGTTGGCGAGCCGGGTCGCCTTGCCGCACCGCTCCGCCCACGCCGTGAACTCGGCCGCCCGCCAGCTGTAGTCCCAGGTGGAGCGGATCACGGCCAGGTCGTAGCCGGACCAGTCGACGTCGGCGTCCCAGAACACGGCCTCCGCCTCGGCCCCGGCCGCGCGCAGCGCCTCCACCAGCACGGGCAGGTCGGTGTCCTTGCTGGGCTCCGGCCGGGGGTCGTAGGTGACGAGGGCGACTCGGGGCACGGGGGTTCCTTTCCTCGGGGGCACGTCCGGCAGGCTAACCGGGGCGGGGGAAACCCCGGCAACCCCTTTACCCTCCCCCTCGGTGAACCCCCACCATCGGGACCGAGGAACGGAGGAGACCGTATGGAGTGGCTGACGATCGGCGCCTTCGCGCGGGCGTGCCGCCTGTCGCCGAAGGCACTGCGGCTCTACGACGAGCTGGAGCTGCTGCGTCCGGCCCGCGTCGACCCTCACACCGGCTACCGCTACTACGCCCCGGCCCAGCTGGAGCAGGCCCGCCTGGTGGCGTGGCTGCGCCGCCTCGGCATGCCGCTGGCCCGGATCCGCACGGTGTGCGCCCTGCCGCCCGCCGCGGCCGCCGGGGAGATCCGGGCGTACTGGGCCGAGGTGGAGGCGCAGACGGCCGTGCGGCGGGATCTCGCCGCGTTCCTCGTCGACGAGCTGACCGCTCCCCCGAGGAAGGACACCACCATGCTCGAACTGCGCTACTGCGCCCACTCGGACCGCGGCCGGGTCCGCGCCGCCAACCAGGACACGGCCTACGCGGGCGCCCGCCTCCTCGCGGTCGCCGACGGCTACGGCCCGGCCGGCGCGTCCGCCGGCAGCGCGGCCGTGGCGGCCCTGCGGTTCCTGGACAGTGCCGAGCTTCCGGCCGGTGACGTCCTCAACGTCCTGGAGGACGCCGTGCACGGGGCGACCGAGGCGGCACGCGACGCCGGCGACGGCACCGACGGGACCGGCACCACCCTGACCGCCCTGCTGTGGACGGGCTCCCGTCTCGCCCTGGTGCACATCGGCGACTCCCGCGCCTACCTCCTGCGCGGCGGCGCCCTCTTCCGCATCACCCACGACCACACGGTCGTCCAGTCGCTGGTCGACGAGGGCCGGCTGACCGCCGAGGAGGCCGTCACCCACCCCCAGCGCGCCCTGCTCCTCAAGGCCCTCACCACCGCGGCGCCCGACCTCGGGCTGCGGGACGCGGAACCCGGCGACCGCTACCTCCTGTGCTCCGACGGGCTCTCCGCGGTCGTCCCCGACGCCACCGTCCGTGAGCTGCTCACCTCCGCCGCCGACCCCGAGGCGGCCGTGCACGCCCTGGTCGACGCGGCGAACGCGGCGGGCGGCCCGGACAACGTCAGCTGTGTGGTCGCGGACCTCGTGGCGGATCCGGAGTCTGATCGGGTGGCCGATCCGGTGGCGACGGCGGTCTGACGGCTGGCAGCATCACGGCCATGTCGCTCTCCGGAACGGACGCGTACGACCGGGAGACCGGGCTCCCGCCGCTCGTCGAGCGGGCCCTCGCCGCGGCCCGCGCGCACGGCTTCCCGTACTCCTGCCGCCCCGAACAGGGCCGTCTGCTGCACGCCCTGGCGGGCGGGGCGCGCGAGGCGATCGGGGAGACGGGCACCGGCTGCGGGGTCGGGCTCGCGTGGCTGGCCTCGGGGGCGCGGGACGGCGTACGGCTGGTCAGCGTCGAGCGTGACCCGGAGTGGGCTCAGGTCGCCTCCGAGGTCTTCGCCGACCGCCCCGACGTGCGGGTCCTGTGCGGCGACTGGACCCGCGTCGAGGCCGACGGCCCCTACGACCTGCTGGTCCTGGACGGCGGGGGCACCGGCAAGACGCCCGCCGACGCGCCCGCGGACCCGGCCCGCCTCCTGGTCCCCGGCGGCCGGATCGTCGTCGACGACTTCACCCCGGCGACGGACTGGCCGCCCCGGCACGGGGAGTCGGTGGACCGGCCCCGGCTGCACTGGCTGGAGCACCCGGCCCTGGACACGATCGAGATACCCCTGGCGGCGGACCTGGCCACGCTGGTGGGGATGCGGCGGCGGAGCGCGTCAGCGCGGCTGCCATCTCTGGAGCAGGCCCCAGGTGAACTCGGCGACCACCTCCCGCCGGACCCCCTCCTCGTCCGGGGCGGTGAATGACAGCCCCCAGCGGGTCGGTGCCGTGCCCTCCAGCGGACGCGCCGGGGCGAAGGCGCGGGCCGCCTCGTCGACCGTGCAGGACCAGGGGGTGAGGTCGGCGAGGGTGCGCAGGGCGGGGCCGGTCGCGCCGGGCGCCCGGATCAGCCACTCGTTCCACACCGCGCCGGTCGGCGCGAGCAGGACCTCGAAGCGCAGGTCGGGCCAGAGCGGCACGGGCCACAGCCACGCCTCGCACTCCAGGTCACCCACCTTGCGCGTGAGGACGGTCTCCGGGGTGCCGAGGACCGAGCGGTACCGGGAGGCGGCGGCGCGGGCGCGCGGGGAGCGGACCATCGCCTGCCAGCGCCGGTTGGCCTCCCGCATCTCCGCGATCGAGACACCGAGGGCACGCCGGGCGTCCTCCACCGGGCCGGGATTGTGGTCGGCCATGCGGCGCAGCAGGACCAGCTGGAAGTCGTCGACGGTGAACGGGCTAGCCGGGGGCTTTCCGGAGGGCATGGTCCCCATCGTCCCCGACGGCACTGACACCGGGCCTGCGCCCGTCCGGCAGGAACAGCACCGAGTTGACGTACCGCGGACGGTGCACGAAGGGCAGCACCCGGCGCAGCAGGCCCTGCGAGACGACGTACGAGGCCCGCGCCTGGTGCGCCTCCAGGGGGAAGCCGGAGAGCGGGACCCACGTGGTGCGGGGCAGCACCCAGCCGTCGTAGCCGAGCAGCGAGAGGTACGTCACCACCGGGGCGATCGGCTGGATCCGGGACTCCAGCTCCACGAAGAGCGCGGGCCGGTCGCGCGCGAGGATGCCGGTCGCCCCGCGCAGCACCGCCAGCTCGCTGCCGTCCACGTCGATCTTGATGAACCCGACGTCCGTCAGGGCGAGTTCGTCCAGCGTGACGCAGGGCACGTCCAGCGCCCGGCCGTGGATGTCCCGCCGGACCAGGGAGGACACCCCGCGGTCGCCCTCGTCGCCGGGCGGCAGCCACAGCCGGGCTATCCCCGGCCTGTCGGAAGCGGCGGCCTGCACGACCCGGACGTTCGCGGGGGCCGCCGAGGTCAGCAGACGGGCCAGGTGCGGCACCGGCTCGACGGTCACCACCCGCCGCGCCCGCCCGGCCAGCCGCCGCGTCCACGGCCCGTACCAGCCGCCCACGTCCACGGCCGTCCCGCAGCCCGCCGGGCACAACTCGGCCAGCCGGGCGAGCTCCGGCTCGAAGCGCGGGTACACGGCCCGGGCGACCGCCGCGACGAGCGGGGTCGGCAGCAGCGGGGCCACTCTCGCCGCCCAGGTGCGCGCGGGCCCGGTCACGAGGCCGTCCCCGGGGTCCCGGGAGCCTCGGCGGAGCCGTCGGCGCAGCGCTTCAGCAGGTCCTCGTGCTCCTCGTCCGACACCTGCTCACCGGAGGCCGGCAGCAGCTGGGGGATGCCGTCGACGATCGGGTAGCGGCGCCGCAGCCGCGGGTTGTAGAGGGCCTCGTCCGGCGGCACGAGATGCAGGGGGCCCTTGTCGAGCGGACAGGCCAGGATCTGGAGCAGCGGGTCGTCGGGGTTCATGGGGGAGTCAACTCCTTGGCGCCGATAGGGGGTTGAGGAGCCGGATCGTGCTTGGGCATCGCCAGCAGCACGGCGACGGCGAGCACCGTGCCCGCGAGACGCAGCGCGAGCCGCAGCGGGTCGTGGGGCAGGGACTCGCCGAACGAGAGCGTGCCGAGCACCGCCGTGTACAGGCAGGTCACCGTCGTGCACACCGGCACGATCAGCGAGGCCCGGCAGCGTTGCAGCGCCGCCTGCGACATCACCAGGCCGAACGCCCCGGTGAACAACAGGAGATACGGATACGGGGAGCGCAGTACCTCAACCACCGCACTGCCCAGGCCGCTTGAGGTCAGACAGCTCGACACGCCCTTGATCGCCAGCGAACTGACCCCGTACAGCAGGCCCACCGCCACGCCGTACTCCACACCGGTCGTCGGCATGCGGTGCCGGTGCCGGGTGCGCCGCTCGGCGGAGCCGTACAGCCACACCCCCGCCGCAAGCGACGGCACGCACACCAGCAGGATCAGCTGGTAGGGGGCGTCCCGGCTGACCCGGTCCGAGCCCTCCTTCAGGGACAGCACGACCATCAGCAGCGCGAGCAGGATGGCACCCAGCGCGTACCGTTCCCGGCCGGTCGTCTCCTCGCCCAGCAGCCGCGCGGACAGCAGCACCAGCAGCACCAGGCCGGAGACGAAGATGCCCTGCGCGGCCGCGATCGGCAACGTCCGGTACACCGCGAGCTGCGCCCCGAACCCGGCCGCCAGCGCCAGCGACCCGCCGATCCACAGCGGGCTGCGCAGCACCAGCCCGAGCAGCTTGGCGGGTTGACGGATCGACACCTCCGGCAGAGAGGTCAACGCCCGCTTCTCCAGCACGAATCCGACGCTGTACAGGGTGTTCGCCAACAGGGCCGCCGCCACTCCCCACCACATGATCCCCCCTAGGTCTTGCGCGCGTGCAGCAGCAGGATCGACGCGAGCGAGGGTCTGGCACACGCCAGCCGGTCCAGTGCCCGCAGCGGACGCGGCACGCCGTGGAAGGGGGCCCCTTCCAGCCGTACGACCTCGAAGCCGGCCGCCGCGACGAACTCCCGGAGCGCACGGGCCGTGTACAGCCGCAGATGCCCCACGACCTCTCGGCCCGGCCGCCCGTGGATCGCGCGCAGGCTCACCTCCGAGAACACCGGCTGGACCCCGGCGAGGAGCAGCCCGCGGTTGTACCAGGCGGCCAGGTTCGGTGTGGACAACATGAGATGACCTCCGGGGCGCAGGACGCGGCGGATCTCGTCCAGGGCCGAGTCCGGGTCGACGAGATGCTCGACGACCTCGCTGAACAGCACGGCGTCCACCGAGGCGTCCCTGAACGGCAGCCCGGTGCCGGTCAGTTCACCGCGGATCGCGTACGGCAGCCGGGTGCGGGCCCGCCGGAGGGCGTCCTGGGACCAGTCGACACCGATGATCCGGTGACCGGGCAGCAGCGGGGCGGCGGTGGCGGCCGCGGTGCCGTCGCCGCAGCCGATGTCCAGGACGGTGGCCGTGGTGGCTCCGGGTGCCGCGGAGGTGCCGGGTGTTGCGAGGGCTCTGGCCAGCATGCGGGCCTGGCGCAGGGAGCGGGGGGTGCCGGAGGCGACCGGGACGGCGGGGTTCTCGTAGAAGTCCCTCAGGCCGGGGTGGCGTGGCGGTGCGGGGGCGCTCGGGGGCGCGGGGGTGTTCACGGGGCTGCCTCCGTGGTGTGCAGGTAGTGCTCGAACAGGTCCCGCAGGTGGTGGCCGTCGCCGTGGCCGAGCAGGGTCCGCGACCAGCGCAGGGCGAGATGCAGCCGGCCCGCGGTGGAGGCGGTCGTGACGGTGAGGCCGCGGGGCATCCTGGCGGGCGCCGAGAACCACACGGCGTGCGCGCGACCGGCCTCCTCGCCGAAGTCCAGGGGGTACGGGATGCGGCCGATGTTGCTGAGCAGGGTGGTGGAGGTCCAGGGCGCGGCTGCCCTGCGGAGACCTCTGGTGAGTGCCGCGCGCCAGGTCACCGGGGTGACCGGAGCGGTGAGCAGGCCTGCGCCGTGGCCGAGTTGGGGGCGGGTGAGGGACTTGAGGGCGCGGGTCCGCTGGGCGGTGCGGCGCAGGAGGTCGGGCATGTCCTCGGGCTTGCTGGTCAACTCCGTGGGTGAGAAGGGGACTTCGACCAGGCGGGTGCCGTTTCCGATCGGCATCGTCATGTCCCTGGGGCGGTCGTCCACGGGCATGGTGATGCGGAGGGGGCGGGGGGACTGTCCGTGCTCCCTGTTCCAGTGGGCGATCGTCAGGGCGGTGGTGACCATGAGCTGGTCGTTGACCGTGTAGGGGGAGCCCTTGGGGCGGTGGGGGAGGGGGAGTTCGGTGACGAGGAGGCCGTTGCCGGGGGACTTCTCCGGGGTGCCCGGTGCTACGCGGGCGGGGCGGGTCCAGTTGGAGGGGGTGTCCGTGGACTGTGGGGGGTCTGGGGGGCGGATGGGCGCGGGCGTCGGCGAGTTGTCCTTGCCGCCGTAGATCTCCGCGGCTGTGGCGAGGATGCGGAGGCAGGCCGGGCCGTCCAGGGCTGTGTGGTTGATGGTGAGGAAGAGGACGGTTGAGTGGTGCGCTTCCTCGACCACCTCCAGCCGGATCGGTGGGGACAGCGAAAGCGGCGGGGCTTGGCTCAGTGCCCTTGTCCTCGCGTCCCGCAATGCGTTCCGTCCCGGAGCCGGAAAGGACACCACCTCCACGTCCGGGTTCTCGGTCAGTTCCCACTCGTAGCGGCGCCGGTACCAACCCCCCGCCGCCTCCCGCATCAGGATCCGGGGATGGCGGTGCAGTGCCTCCGTGAACGCCTTTCTCATGCGGGCCGGGTCCAGTGGGCCGGGCAGGTGCACCTCGATGTGGACCGTCTCCGGTTCCTCCTCCTGGAGGCAGTGGCGGGAGACCTCGTCCACCACCGGGAACGGGATCCGTGCGGGGGTCGTCATGCCGGGTCGTCCCCTTCCTCTCGCACACTCACGAGAGCCGCGAACAGGCCGATCAAAGCGAGCAGTTGGGCCACATGCCCGAAGGCCCCGTGCGACGCCCCCACCGGCTCACCGGCTCCGACCGCCGCGGCGATCCCCGCCCCCGCCAGGGCCACGAAGGCGATCGGCACCAGCAGGCCGTGCCGCCTCGACGCGAGCAGCGCCAGTGCCGGGACCAGCAGGGCGAACCAGCCGGCGATCACCACACCCACCAGGGTGAGCGCGACCAGCCCGAGCCACACGCCCGGCGCCGCAGGCACCCGCTGCGGTTCGTCGGGGTTCGGGGAGCGCCTGCGCCACAGGACCAGGCCCACCAGGACCGCCAGGGCGATCCCGCTGCCGATCAGCGCGCCGTCGTACGTCGTCGCGGGCTCGTACGACAGCTTCACCGTGCCGCCCGCGCCCGCGGGGATCCGCCAGCCCTGCTGCCAGCCGTCCAGGCGTACCGACGACAGGCTCTTGCCGTTCAGGGTGGCCTTCCAGCCGTCGTTGTAGTTCTCGTACGTCGTCAGATAGGAGGACGCTCCCGAGCCGACGGTGGCCTCCCGTTTGTCGCCGAGCCAGTCCTGGATGCGCAACTCGCGGGTGAGAGCGGTGGGTTCGGCGACCGTGCCGCGGGTCAGGGTGAGGTCGGTGAGGGTGAGGGGTCCGGCGTCGCCCGCCTCGACTACGTGTTCACCGGAGGCGAGGGACAACTCGGGTGCCGAGCGGCCGCTCTGGCACAGCGTCACCGTGAGCAGGCGTCGGTCGGTCAGGTCGCGGATCCGGCCCGACACGCCCGTCTGGTACAGCTTGCCGTCGACCGCCACCACCGGGCCCTTCCCGCACGGCAGCGAGAACGTCCGGGAGGCCTTGGGCTGCGGGGTGCGGTACTGGTCGAGGGCCGGGAGGTACGCCTCCGTGAGGCCCACCGGGAGTTGGAGGTCCTCGTCGGCGACCGGGTTGTGCAGGGTCAGCGGGGCCGTTTTGGTGATCGTGATGTCGAGGCGGTCGGTGGTGATCGCCGGGAAGCGCACCGCGCCGTTCTCGTCGACCCCGGCGACCGTCGCGCCGTCGGGTGAGCTGATGTCGACCTCGGTGGGCCGGGTGGAGAGGCCGCCCGCGGGTGCCAGCACGATCTCGGAGACGGGCTGTCTGCCGTTCCAGCTGAGGTGGATGGTGGGGCGGTCGCCCGCGATCCAGGCCGTCGTGAGGTCGCCGTCGGTGAGGTTGCGGGCGGACAGCCCGGTGCCGAGCGTGGCCGTGGAGTCGGCGGTCGCCGTGATGCGGTCGCGCTGGTCCGGGGCGACCTCGTACAGCAGCTTGTCGAGGGCCTCCCCGCTCACCGGCACCGCGCTGGCCTTCACCGTGTACGTCCCCTGGGCCTCGGTGGTGAAGCGGCGATGCAGTCCCGCCTCGGTGCCGGTCGGGGAGATCCCCGCCGGGTCGGGCACCCGGTGCAGGGAGACGGTCTCGGCGGACGCGTCGGAGGAGCCGGCGTCGGTCGGCAGCCGCAGCAGCCGGGTCACCTGCACGTGCGGCAGGTCGATCTCCGAGAACCCGGCCCCGGCGAGCCCGGTGCGCCGCGCCACCGAGTCGGTGATCGTCAGCTTCATCCACCCCGTGGTCCCGGGCGGCGCCTCGATGCTCTGCGTGGAGCCGTCGGCGCGCAGGAAGCTGGTCTGTGACCCGTTCTCCGTCTGCACCCGCACCTCGGTCGCCGCCGACCGCACACTCTCCTGCGGCAACGGCGTGACCTTGAAGGACGAGGGCATGTCGTACGCCGGGTAGGAGAAGTCGATGCGCAGCCACTGCCCGTCCGGCGAGCCCGCCACGCCCTCCGCCCACGCGGTGTCGGGGTTGCCGTCGAAGGCGTTGACCGGGTCGAACTGCGGCAGGTGGAAGAGCCAGTTGCCGTACGAGGACGCCGTCACCGCACGGGCGCCGCGCAGTTCGGCGACCGTCTGGTGGTCGAGGCCCTTCGTCGGCAGGATCTGGTGCGGTTTCTCCCCGGCGTCCTGCGCGGCCCCGGAGGCGTTCCGCTCGTCGCCGGTGTACGTGTACGACGTGTTCGCGTTGACGAGCCCGAACCGGGTGTCGGCCCGCCGCAGCCCGTCACCGACGATCTGGAGCGCCGGGGTGCCGAGCCCGGGGTGGTTGTCGCCGGTCAACACCGTGGCCCGGCCGCGCAGTTCGGTCGCCAGGGGCAGCAGCGACTCGGGGCCGCCGGACACCTGGGCGGTGTCGGCGACCGGCAGCAGACGGGCCTGTCCGGGCCGGGGCACGCTCTCGCTCGCCGGCCGGTAGATCTCCACGGCCCGCTGCCTCGGGTAGAGCCCCTCGATCTGGAGCGGGGTGTCGTGCGCGATCCGGCCGCCCGTCATGAGCGGCCCGATGCCGGTCACCCGCTCGTAGCCGGACTGTTCGAGGGCCCGCTTGACCACCGAGGACGACACGGTGCCGATCTGGTCCGGGTCGAGATCGTTGCGGACGACGACGTAGTAGACCCCGGCCCGGCTCAAGTAGTCGGCGAGGCCCGGTATGTCGCCGCCGGTCATCAGTGCCTGCTCGACCGCGTCCATGGCCCGCCGGTTGCCGGGGGTGCCGAAGGGGACGTAGTCCCGTTGCGCCCAGCGGGACTCGGCGAGGACGTCGAGCGGCTGGTCGATGGGAGAGCCCCAGGTGTAGATGCCGTGCGCGGTCGCCGGGACGACGAGGGCGCGCGAGTCGGGGGAGTACTTCTCCAGCCAGTCGGCCGTGGCGTGCCAGTACTTCGGCAGCTCCTGGAAGGAACCCGGGTTGAGGATCGAGCCGTTGAGATACGGCCACATCAGCCCGGGCAGCACCAGGACGGCCGCCACGAGCGGGGCGTACCGGCGCCCCCTGACCTCTCTCGCCCCGCGGGGCTCGGTGGCCACCCCCACCAGATGGGCCAGGCCCAGCACCAGCGCGAGGGCGAGGCCCGGCTGGAACTTGTAGATGTTGCGGAAGGGGGCGAGCCAGCCGTTCAGCCAGTCCTGCACCAGCCCGTGGAAGGGTGCGCCGAACGCGCCGCCGTACCCCGCGAGCAGCACCAGGACCGCCGTCAGCGCGGTCAGCACCAGCCAGCGTCGCTCCGGCATGTCCCGCCTGGCCAGGCCCGCGAGGCCGAGCCCGGCCGCGAACGCCGAGCAGAGGATCACGATCACCGAGGAGGCCACGGTCCAGCCGGCCGGCAGCCACGCCTCCGTCAGATGCAGATAGGCGACCCAGTTCCCGGCGCCGCGCAGGGCCTCCGTCGCCGACATCGTCTCGGTGGTGGTCCGCGCGTTCTCGACGTACGGCAGGAAGTTCTCGCCGTAGAAGCCGAGCAGCAGCAGCGGGATCACCCACCAGGCGGTCGCCAGGACCACGCCCGGCACCCACCAGGAGATCAGCTTGCGCTGCCGGGGGCCGGGCGGCCGGGACAGCAGGTACAGCCCGACGGGCAGCAGACCGGCGAGGGTCGAGGCCGCGTTCACCCCGCCCATGAACGGGACGACCAGCGCCGAGCGCAGGGCGGCGATGCGGGCGCTGTACCGCTCGTTCGTCAGCGGCAGCAGTACCCAGGGCAGGAAGGCGCCGGGCAGCGCGGCGGCGGAGGTGGAGCCCACGACGATGGTGAACGTCGGCCACAGTGCGTAGGCGACCGCGGCGAGCAGCCTGCCGGCCCCGTTGCCGACGCGCAGCCGCTCGGCCAGCCGGAGCGCGCCCCAGAACGCGACCGACACCACCAGCGACAGCCACAGCCGCTCCACCAGCCACACCGGCAACTGGAGGGCGTGGCCCAGCCAGTAGAACGGCAGCATCGGCCACAGATAGCCGACGTACTGGTCCTGGATCCCGCCGAAGGACCCCTGGTCGTGCCACAACTGCCCGAGACCGGCGAGGAACCGTCCGGGGTCCGTGGTGACGCCGAGCTTGGTGTCGAAGGTCTGCCGTCCCGGGTGCACCGCCAGGAACAGCACGAGGACCACGGCCCAGAACCCGAGCAGCCAGCGCCGCGACCGGGGGCCCTCCGGCGGCCCCGACATGATCGCGGTGCTGGAGGCGGCTGCCGGAGGAGGGGCCTGGACCGTGGACGTCGTCATGGTGGACACCGCCGGAGGATGAGGAGGAGGTTCCAGGTGGCGACCTCGCGGATGCCGGGAGCCCGGACGACGGTCTCCGCGAGGAAGGGCCAGTAGCGGGAGCGCGCCGAGACGACCGTGACGTCGTCCCGCGCACGCACCTGCCGCAGGGTCGGGCCGATGTGCACGGCGAACAGGTTCTCGCCGAGGGTGTGCTTGGCGGCCTTCCCGGTACGGCGCCGATAGCGGGCCCGGGCCCGTTCGGCACCCAGGTAGTGCCAGGGCGCCCACTCGTGACCGCCCCACGGGGACAGCCAGTTGGTGAACGACACGTAGATCAGGCCGCCGGGCCGGGTGACCCGGACGAGCTCACTGAGAAAGGTCTGCGGATCGGCCACGTGCTCCAGCACGTTGGAGGAGAAGGTGACGTCGGCGGAGGCGTCCTGGAGGGGGAGCAGATAGCCGTCGGCGATCACGGTGGAGTCGGGCGGCTTCTCGCCGAGTTCGCCGGGATCGGGCTCGAAGAGAAACGCCCGGGCCCCCCGCCTGCGGAACTCCTCGGTGAAGTACCCGCTCCCCCCACCGACGTCGACGACGGTACGCCCGGCGACGGGACCGTCGTAGGCCTCGACCTGGTCGACGGCGTCACGGGCGAGGAGTGAATAGCAGGCTTCGGGATCATCCTGCTCGTGCCGAAATGCCTGGAGGAGACTGAGGGATCGTCGAAAAGAGGGGTCCTTGAACTCGTAGGGGCGCGGGGAACTGCGCGACAAGCCACGACGTCGCCGCACCCGCCTCACGGCCCCCAGCCCCTCACCGCCTCAGACGCAACAGCCCGAAACTGTCTGACAGTCCGATCCCAGCGATAACGGGCCGCACGATCCCGCGCCGCCTTCCCCATGACCTCCCGGCGATGCCCCGACAGGGCAAGCGTGCACCAGGCCGCGGCGAACGACGACTCCCCCCGCGCCAGCACCCCCGTCTCCCCGTCCACGACGGAATCCCTGAGCCCGGGCACGTCAAAGGCGATGGTCGGTGTCTCCCGGGACGCCGCCTCGGTCACCACCAGCCCCCACCCCTCCACGGCAGACGGATGCAGCAGCAGCCACGCCTCGCACAACAGCCGGTGCTTCTCCGCCTCGGACACATGCCCGGCGAACTCCACGCCAGGACCGGCGAGTTGCTCCAGACGGTCCCGCTCGGGACCGTCGCCCACGATCACCAGCCGGCCACCGGTCACCGGCCGCACCCGCTCCCACAGCCGCAGCAGCAGATCGATCCGCTTGTACTCGACCAGCCGGCCGACGGCCACGAACAGCGGTTCCGGCGAGCGCCGCACCAACGGCTCCGGCTCCTCGACCCCGTTGTGCACGACCCGGATCCGGTCCCGCTCGACCCCGATCGCCCGCAGCGCGTGCGCGGTCGAGGGGGACACGGCCACCAGCAGACTCCGCCCGCGGGCCGCCGCACCGGCCAGCGCCCAGTGTTCGAGTCTTCGGCCGAGCCGCGCGGCGGGCGCCAGCGGGCCGCCGAACCGCATCTTCCACAGGTCGGTGTGCACGTGGTTGACCAGGCAGAGGGTCGGGCCGCGGTGCCAGAGGGGAGCGAGGTACGGCATGCCGTTGCAGACCTCGACCAGCAGGTCGGTCTCGCCGACCTGGCGGGTGAAGGCCGTACGGGCGCGCAGGTAGTGCCCGAACTCGCCGCCCGCCGACACGACCCGGTAGTCCCGGTAGGAGGCGGGCCCGCCGCACAGCAGGGTCACCTGGTGGCCGAGTCGGGTCAGTCCGTCGGCGAGCCGGTCGACGAGCAGTTCGGAGCCGCCGGCGGACGGGTTGTCGAGGTCGCGGTGGGCGAGGAAGACGATGCGGCGCGGAGGTGGGGGGAGCGCCGAAGGGTGCTGTGCGTCGTGCGGTGCGGCGTGCCGCGCGTCGTGCTGTGTGTCGTACTGCGCGTTGTGCGGTCCGTGCGATGAGGGTTGCCGTTGCGACGCCTCGGAAGGCGACCGCAGCGGATGGGGCACGTGCTGGGGCATGGGTGCTCCAACTCGTCTCAGGGTGCGGAACTCAGCGGTGTTTTCCGCCTGCTTGTGGGGGGACTGTGCGCTTCCTGGGAGGTGGGTGTGGGTGGGTTGTGCTCGGGTGGGGTGGCACAGTTTTCGCCCACCGGAACGCCGTGGCTACTCACGCACGTGACAATTTCCGGGCTTATTAGAGCTGACGTCCAGTCACATCGTGAGGACGGGCTCGGGCGTACCGCTCATATCGGTGGACTCGGGACGCCTGCGCCCCCGTACCACCAAAACGCCTCCCACGACCGCCAGTACGAATCCGGCCACAGCAGCCCCGATCGGCAACGTTGTGCCCACCGCGCGCAGTTGTCCGCTGTCCCGCTCGGCCAGCCGTACCGCGTCCTTCTGGGTCGCGGAAGTGAACGCGATCTTGCGGCTGTCCAGCAGGACCACGGCGTCCTTCTTCGCACCGGGTGCCCGCAGGGTGCGCCTGGGGCCCACCTGCGCGTAGACGACCCGGCCGGTGCGCTGGTCCACGACCAGCTCGATGCCGTGGTTGGAGTACCACTCCTCGGCCAGCACCTGCGGCCGGTCGGGCTCGTCCACGATCGTGCCCGGCACCAGGCGGGTCCCGACCTTCGCCGGGGCCACGGTGCCGGTGAACCGGTAACCCGTGTACCCCTGAACCTTCTTCGTACCCCGGTAGTGCAGAGTCACCGTGGAACCGAGCGAGTTGTCCCACCACTGGTAGGAGCGTCGCTGCACGTCGAAGGGGAACTTCAGATAGGCCTCGCCCTCGATGTACGGCTTCTCGCCGCAGCAGTGCACCGGCTTGGTGGTCCTGCGGTCCATGACCCAGCGGTGCGGGACGAACTCCAGCGCGTCGTGCGGGTCCGCGGCCGGCAGCGACTTGTCGGTGTCGACGGTGGTGGTCACGTCCCACACCGCGGCCCGGCCGCTGCGCTCGCTGTCCTCGACGTCGCCGCGCACCCGCTGGGTGACGGTGATCCGCTGGTCGGGGACGGTCTTCACCTGCTCGGTGTCGAAGACGCTGCCGGTCCCGCGGTAGACGGCTGTCTGGTCGATGTCGATCGGGTTCACGGCGGCCCGCGGTTCCACGTACCACGCGAGCAGGGGCGCCAGTACCAGCAGAAACGTGCCGAGTCCCAGCAGGATCAGGGAGAGGGGAGAGGCTGTACGGCGCATCCGGACACTCCAGGGGCGTGAGATGACGGAGTTCGGGCCGCTCTATGGGCCGGAGACCGTAGGCGCTCCTTGACGGAGTGTCAACGTCTTGACGGGGCGTCAGGGTCCTGCCGACACTGGGTCGACAGGCAGGGTGGGTGACGGGTTCCGGGTTCCGGGTTCCGGGTGGGGACGTACGCCGGATCGAGCCGCTCGAGAGAGGCTGCCCCTGCGATGTCCAGACTGCTCGCCGCCGCACTGACCGTCGTGGCCGCCGCCCTGCTCGCCCTCGGTGCCGCGCTCGGCATCGTGGCGCTGCTGGAGGCGACGCCCGAGCAGCCCAACACCCCCTTGATCACCTACGAGCAGCCGGACCAGGGGAGTTGACCGGTGGTCGCCCGTCCGGCAGCCGTGCACACCCGCTCGGCCTGGCATGACGTCCCACGTCCGCAGGTCCGTCGTTTCGCCGCCATCGCCCTGTCCGAGGCGCCGGCGCTCGCGGAGGAGATCCTGAACGAGATCCGCCGCGAGTACCCGCATCTGCCGGTCGTCCTCGACGAGTCCGGAGAGCCGATGGCCCTGGTCGGCATCCGCCGCGCGATCGAGGTCTTCGTCCAGCATCTGGAGACTGCGGAGGGCTGGCCGACGGTCCCGCCCGGGGTCTTCCAGGAGTTCGGCAGGGGCGAGGGCCTGAACGGCCGGAGCCTCGACTCCCTCCAGGCGATCTACCGCATGGGGGTACGCCTGGCCTGGCGCCGTTTCGCCGACATCGGCCAGCGTGTGGAGATCCCGCCGCCCGCGATGTACGAGCTGGTCGACGCGGGCTACGAGTACCTGGACGGCCTGGTCGACCAGTCGGTGCGCGGCTACGCGGAGGCGGCGGCCCGGCAGGCCGGTGAGCGCCTGCGCCTCCAGCGGCGCCTGATGGAACTGCTGCTGGCCGACCGGCACCACGGCGACCCGGCCGAGGCCCTCACGGAACGCGCGGCCCGCATCGGCTGGCCGCTCCCGAGGAAGGTCGCGGTCGGCGTCCTGCTCCGCCCGGCCCGGGAGGCGGTACCGCCCGCGGTGACCCAGGGCGTCCTCCTGGACATGGACTACGAGCAGCCCCGCATGGTCGTACCGGAACCGGACGCGGCCGGCCGCCCCGAGCTCCTGCACCGGGCCCTGACCGGCTGGTCGGGCGCGATCGGGCCGCCGGTCCCGCTGGCGGACGCGGCGAAGTCGCTGCGCTGGGCCGAGGCGGCCGTACGCCTGATGGAACGGGACCTGCTGCCCGGCGGTGAGGTCCTGTACTGCACCGAGCACACCGAGGCCCTGGTCCTCCTCCAGCCCGAGGAACTGATGGACGACCTGGCCCTGCGCTGTCTCTCCCCCCTCCAGCACTGCGGCCCCACCCACGCCCGCCGCCTCGCGGAAACCCTGCTCGCCTGGCTGGAGACCCGCGGCGGCGCCCCCGAGGTCGCCGCCCGCCTGGGAGTCCACCCCCAGACCGTCCGCTACCGCCTACGCCAGATCCGGGAACTCTGGGGCGACGAAATAGACGACCCGGACCGCCGCTTCGAACTGGAACTGGTCCTACGCGCCCGACGGCTGCGGGGGGAGTTGGCCTGAGACACGCGGGTGACGATCCGTGCACGGAGTGGTGCCGCGCGTCGCCTGCCCATTGCCTGGGGAAACGGCCTGTCGCTAGCCTGTGTTCGTCATGCCGATCGTCTGTTGAAATTTCGAACGCAGACGCCTTAGACGACAACAAGAGAGGGGGCAGGTTGTGGGACGCCTCGTACCTGCCGTGACCCGGGCTCTCGACATTCTCGAGCTCTTCCTCGAGGGGGACGGCACGCTCTCCGCCCCCGACATAGTGCGCCGGCTCCAGCTGCCCCGCACCACCGTCCACGAGCTGGTGACCACTCTCGCCGCCCGGTCGTACATCGTCCAGGTCCCCGGGCAGCCCGGACGCTACCGGCTCGGGGTCCGGCCGTACCAGCTCGGCAGCCGCTATGCCGAGCAGCTCGACCTCGCCGCCGAGGGGCAGCAGGTCGCCCGGGCCGTCGCCGAGACCTGTGACGAGACCGTGCACGTGGCGATCCTGGAGGGCACCGACGTCATCTACATCGCCAAGGTCGACTCGACGCACGCGGTGCGGATGGTCTCCGCGGCGGGGCGCCGGCTCCCGGCCCACTGCACCTCCGTCGGCAAGATGCTCCTCGCCTCCCTCCCCGAGCAGCTGCTCGCCTCCCGAATCCAGGAGGGCGTCCCGCTCGTCGCCATGACCCCCAACAGCATCACCGACCCCGTCGCCCTGCGCGAGGCCCTGGACGACATCCGCCGCCGCGGCGTCGCCATCGAGAACCGGGAGTCCAACCCGGACGTCTCCTGCGTGGCCGCCCCGGTCCGCGACCGCTCCGGGCAGGTCGTCGCCGCCCTCTCCATCTCCGTGCCGATGATCCGCTGGAGCGAGGACCGGCGCGCCGAGCTGGAGCAGCTCGCCCTCAAGGGCGCCGGCGAACTCTCCGAGCGCCTCGGCCACCGGGGCGCGGCATGACCCGGCTCAGCAGGTACGACGTCGCCGTCCGGGCCGAGGCCACCCTCGGCGAGGGGCCCACCTGGGACGCCGCCGGGAACCGCCTGCTGTGGATCGACATCCTCGGCGCCCGGCTGCACACCTACGAACCCGCCACGGGCCGGCGCACGGTCCGCGTCCTCGACCAGCACATCGGCGCCGCCAAGCCGCGCGCGAACGGCGGCCTGGTCCTCAACCTCCGCGACGGCGTGGCCGTGCTCGACCCGGACGGCGCCTTCCGCTGGCTGCACCGCGAGCCCGTCCCCGGCCGCCGTGCCAACGACGCCGCCGTCGCCCCCGACGGCTCCCTCTGGGCCGGCACCATGCGCTACGACGAGGCGCCGGGTGGCGGCACCCTGTCCCGGATCACCGCCGACGGCACCCACACCACCGTCCTCGCCGACGTGGCCGTCAGCAACGGCACCGGGTGGAGCCCGGACGGACGGCTCATGTACTACGTGGACTCGCCGACGCGGCGGGTCGACGTCTTCGATCACGAGGACGGGCGGATCACCGGTCGCCGTACCCTCGTCGCGATCGAGGACGGCGCCGGCTTCCCCGACGGCCTCACCGTCGACGCCGACGGCTGTGTCTGGGTCGCCCTGTGGGACGGGGCGGCGGTGCGCCGCTACACCCCTCAGGGCGAGCTGGACCGGGTGATCACCCTGCCGGTCCCGCGCGTCACCGCGTGCGCGTTCGGCGGCCCGGACCTCACCGACCTGTACGTCACGACGGCCCGCGTGGGCCTCAACTCGCCGCACCCGGTGGCGGGTTCCCTGCTGGTGGTGCCGGGCGCGGGCAAGGGCCTGCCCCAACAGCCGTTCGCGGGCTGACCGACGTCTACTGCAAACCCGCCTTCTTCAACTCCTCCGCGGTCAGGGGCGGTTCGGTCAGCGCCGGTTTCAACGGCCCCCGTACCGCCGCCAGGAGCACGGCCGGCGTCAGCAGCACCTCCGCCCGCCGCTCCAGCGAGGTCACGTCGGTGACCCGGCGGGCGATCCGGCCGTTGCCGGTGGCCGTGCGCATGAGACGCGAGACGTACGCGGCCACGAGCCGGTCCCGGGCCGTCGGGCCCGCCTCCGTCGCCCCCGGATAGAACACGTCCTGTCCGGTGGCCAGGTCCCACGCCGCTCCCACCGGCCGGGCCACCGCCTTCTGCACCCGACGGGACAGCCCGGCCGCCCCGAACCCGTGCCGCCGCGTGAGGTCCCGCAGGATCAGCGCACTCTGGGCGCCGACGGCCAGACCGTGCCCGTAGACCGGGTTGTACGCGGCCAACGCGTCCCCCAGCACCGTGAAGTTCTCCGGCCAGACCGCGGCCCGCTCGTAGAAGTACCGCCGGTTGACGGTCGTACGGGTGAAGGCGACCTCGGACAGCGGCTCGGCGCGGGCGAGCAGGTCGCCGATCAGCGGATGTCTGAGCTCCTCGCGGGCGAAGCGCACGAAGTCCTCGCCCGAGGCGTCGGCGGCGGTGGGTTCGCCGCCGCGGGTGCCGTTGAGGGTGACGATCCAGCGGCCGTCCTCGATCGGCAGCAGGAAGCCCGACCGGCCCGGTCCCGGCTCGCGGGGGTCGGGCTGGACGCTGACGACGGGGAAGCCGTCGCGGGCCCCTTCGGGCGCGAGGTAGAGGCGGCTCGCGTACGCCAGGCCCGAGTCGACCTCGCGGCGCTCCGGTGCCGGCAGCCCGAGATCCGCGAGCCGGCGGGGCGTTCCGGAGGCCCGCCCGGTCGCGTCCACGACCGTCCCCGCCTCGATGGTCCGTTCCCGGCCGTCGGCCTCCCGGACCCGGACCCCGGTGACGGCCTCCGCGCCGCCCACCAGCCCCAGGGCCTCGACGCCGCCGAGCACCTCGACCCGTTCGTCCGCGAGGACCCGCGCCCGGACCGTGGCGTCCAGCAGGTCCCGGCCGGCCAGGATCACGTGGTGGGACTCGGGCCAGCGCCGGAACCAGCCGTGGGCCGAGTGGACGACCATGTCGGTGGTGACCGGCGCCCGGCGGGCCCCGGCGTCCAGAAGCGCGGCGGTGATGCCCGGCAGCAGGTCCTCCATCGCCCGCACCCCGCCGGACCACAGCATGTGGGCGTGCCGGGCCTGCGGCAGCCCCTTGCGCGGGGCAGGCCCTTCGGGCAGTACGTCGCGCTCCACCACGACCACCCGGTCGGCGAGGCCGGTCAGCGCGGCCGCCGCGAGCATGCCGGTGTGCGATCCCCCGAGGACGACGGCGACTCTCGCGGGGGAGGGGCTTTCAGTCATGCGTGGACATGCTCTCTGCCGGGACGGCCGCGCGGGCGCGTACCGCCTTGATCTCGTCGGGGCTGCGCAGGGCCTCGGACACGGCCGCGATCTCCTGGAGCAGGTACGTGGTGTCGGGGTCGCCGTCGCCCTCGGTGTCCGGCGCCTGCCGCCCCGCCTCGACGGCGTCCAGGATCGTCACGGCGGCGGCGAGGGCCTGGGCCCGGCCGCGTTCGAAACCGAGGGCGAGCGCGGTGTCGTAGGCGCGCACGCGCAGGTCCTCGTCGATGAACCGGGACAGTTGGAGCAGTGCGTCGCGGATGAAGGTCTCGCGGCGGATCAGCCGCATCTCCGCGGTGGCGCGCAGGGCGAGCGGTTCGCGGCTGCCCGCGACGGTCCGCATCAGCCGGGCCAGGGCCCTGAGGTCGCGGTGGCGACGGCGGACCAGCCAGCGCTCGTGGAGGTACTGGCCGGCGTGCGGGATGATGAAGCCGATCGCGACCAGGGTGGCGGCGACACAGGCGGCGGCCGGGGCGATGTTGGTGTTCAGCCAGTCAAGGTCGTGCCCGGTCCAGCGGGCCACGACGGCGGTGAGCTTGGCCGCGCTGAAGAGCAGGTTCGTCGCGAAGCCGACCCCGAGGAACCGCAGGCCCCAGCGCAGCCAGGCGTCGAGGCCGGTGGTGCGGATCCAGTTCCACACCAGCCCGGACGTGATCAGGCTGGCCACGGTGTGCGCGAGCAGGTAGAGCAGGATCAGCTCGCGCATGAACGGGGTGTCGGCGTAGTAGGTGTCCAGGTCCCGGATCCGCTCCACGGGGACGTCGGCGAGGGCGAACAGCACCCACATCACGACGACCACGGCCGCGTACACCCAGATCACCCAGCGGGTCGCCCGCCGGATCCGGGCATGGTGCTCGCTGCGGCCGTCGCGCCAGTGCACGACCAGCAGCAGCCAGGACGCGCACAGGGCGGTGAGCAGCGTGTACACCCAGGGTGCGGCGATGTTCGGGACGCCGGTGACCCGGTTCGTCCAGGCGATGGTGCTCGGGGCCGCGAACAGGAACACCGCGCAGGCGAACAGCAGCAGGCCCCCCACGGCCCGCAGCAGCGGGTCCCGCCACAGCTTGACGATGCTGGGCAGCTTGATCGCCAGGGCCGCTCCGAGGACCAGGCCCGGCAGCCAGTAGGGGATGCTCAGTCCGGTGAGGGACTCGACCGTCCCGGCGGCCGGCTGGGGGTGTGTCACCGTGCTCCGCCTCCGCGGTAGCCGAGGGTTCTCTGGACCGTGTCGGGCCGGGCACCGCAGCCGCGGCCCGCGACGAACGGCCGGAACGCCGCCGCCAGCCGGTGCCCGAAGTCGTCGGCCTCGGCCTCGTCCGCGGCCCGGGAGCCGTTGCGGGCGGCCACCGTCAGGGCGACGGAGTCCCAGCCGGGCCGGTTCGCGAGGGCGTCGGCCGCGGCCGCGTGGTGATGGGCGTGGCCCGCGTGCAGGTGCCACAGCTCGTGGCCCAGGATGACGAGTTGCTGCATCGCCTCGGCGCGTTCCTCGACGATGACGAGGTCGAAGTCCTGGAACTCCACCCACAGCCCGGTGACGGCGATCTCGTCGGGGAAGCGCTCGAAGCGCAGGTCGACGGGGCGTCCACCGCGCCGGCCGCTCATCGCCTGGCACAGGGCCCGGCACAGCTCGGGCACGTCGGCCGGGGGACGGGGTCGGGCCCGGACCGCGGCGGTGAGGTGGGAGACCAGATCGCGCATGGCCGGGGTCGCCCGGCTGCGTCGTAGCGCCGAGGCGATCCGGGCCGCACTCCTGCGCGCGCCCGCGATGTCCATCCCACCCCCTGAGCGTCCCGCCGCCGTAGGACGGGCTGTTCGAGAGTACGCGCCCCCGAACCGCCCCGTCACGCGATCCGATTCTGCTGCATACCCCATTGACTTGAAAGGGCTTCCTGCCTACGGTCCGTCCGGGATGGCGACCATGATTCGAAATAGCGAACAAGCGTAACCCTGTCGTCGAACCGCACCCGCCGACGAACCAGGCCCCTCCACCCCGAAAGGCGCACATGAGCTCCACCGCCCGCTTCACCCTCGACCCCGCCTTCCGGATCGGCAGGGTCGACCCCCGTGTGTTCGGCTCCTTCGTGGAACACCTCGGCCGCTGCGTCTACACCGGCATCTTCGAACCCGGCCACCCCACCGCGGACGAGGACGGCATCCGCACCGACGTCCTGGACCTCGTCCGCGAACTCGGCGTCACCGCCCTGCGCTACCCCGGCGGCAACTTCGTCTCCGGCTACAAGTGGGAGGACTCGGTCGGCCCCGTCGAGGACCGCCCCCGCCGCCTCGACCTGGCCTGGCGCTCCACCGAGACCAACCGCTTCGGCCTCTCCGAGTACATCGCCTTCCTGAAGAAGGTCGGCCCTCAGGCCGAGCCGATGATGGCCCTCAACCTCGGCACCCGCGGTGTCGCCGAGGCCCTCGAACTCCAGGAGTACGCCAACCACCCGGCCGGCACCGCCCTGTCCGACCTGCGGGCCGCGCACGGCGACAAGGACCCCTTCGGCATCAGGCTCTGGTGCCTGGGCAACGAGATGGACGGCCCCTGGCAGACCGGCCACAAGACGGCGACGGAGTACGGCCGGATCGCCGCCGAGACGGCCCGCGCGATGCGCCAGATCGACCCGGACGTCGAACTCGTCGCCTGCGGCTCCTCCAGCCAGTCCATGCCCACGTTCGCCGAGTGGGAGGCGACGGTCCTCGCCGAGACCTACGACCTCGTCGACTACATCTCCCTGCACGCCTACTACCAGCCCGAGGACGGCGACCTCGACTCCTTCCTGGCCTCCGCCGTCGACATGGAGTCCTTCATCGAGAACGTGGTCGCCACCGCCGACCACATCGGCGCGCGCCTGAAGTCGAAGAAGAAGATCAACCTCTCCTTCGACGAGTGGAACGTCTGGTACATGTCGAAGTGGCACGAGATCGAGAACTCCGGCGCCCGGGACTGGGCGGAGGCCCCCCGCCTCCTGGAGGACAACTACAGCGTTCTGGACGCCGTCGTCTTCGGCTCCCTCCTCATCGCGCTGCTGCGCCACGCGGACCGCGTCACCGTCGCCTGTCTCGCCCAGCTGGTCAACGTGATCGCCCCGATCATGACCGAGCCGGGCGGGCCGGCCTGGCGCCAGACCACGTTCTTCCCGTTCGCCCAGGCCTCGAAGTACGGCCGCGGCGAGGTCCTCGACGTCCGGGTCGACTCGCCGACCCACGACACGAAGAAGTACGGCGAGACGGACCTCCTGCACGCCACCGCGGTACGCGCCGAGGACGGCACGGTCACCGTCTTCGCCGTCAACCGCAGCCGGACCGGCGCCCTGCCCCTCGAAGTCGCCCTGAACGGCCTCGACCTGACCGAGGTCGTCGAGCACAGCGTCCTCGCCGACGCCGACCCGGACGCCCGCAACACCCTCGCCGAGCCGGAGCGGGTCGCCCCGCACCCGGCCGAGGGCACCGCGCTGACGGACGGCACCCTCACCGCCGTACTGGAGCCGCTGTCCTGGAACGTGATCCGGCTCGGCTGACCGGGGTCCCCGGGGGCGTCAGCAGGTCTTCCGCAGGAAGCCGGCGGCGCCCTCGGGCACCACGTCCGGGTCCCGGCGCACCACGCTGAGCGTGCCGCCCCAGTGGGCGCACGCCGTGGCCATGCCCTTGCCGGTGTACTCGACCACCAGGACGTTGCCGTCGAAGGCGTCGGCGAACGCGCCGCACTCGTCGTACTCCGCGCACTCCTCCGCCATGGCGAAGTCCAGGCCCACCGACGCGCGGTCGGCGAGGAGTTCCGTGGTGTTCTTCTGCGCGACGGCCAGGCCCTTGGCGTGGGCGTGCCGCGTCAGCAGCTTCATCAGGGCCTCTGCCTGACCGGCCTTGAGGTACGACGGGAAGCGGGCGAAGGAGTCGTAGTTGTCGGGCTCCACGGCCCGGTAGCCTTGGCCGCGCAGGAGTCGATCCAGCCCTCCAGCCTGGTGGCGATCCGCTCGCGCTTTCCGGCGGTACGGATGTCCAGGACCGCCTCGTCCCAGTCCTTGTCGTGGACGACCTTCCCGTGGGTGTCGCGCAGCAACAGGTCGGCGTCCCAGTCCCGTTCCGTCCCGGACTCCGCCTGGTAGGCGTTGATGTTGCAGATGTTGTAGAGCCCCTCGCCGGGGGCGTCCTCGTAGCTGCGGCTCACCACGCGCACGTCCGCCGCCGGGGGGTACGCGCCGCCGATCTGGTAGTCCCAGGGCACGTGTCGGGGCGGCAGCGTCACGGCTGGTGTGGACCCGGGTGCGGCGGACACCGGCCCGCTCGGTGCCGGGGACGCGCTCCTGCCGGCCGACCCGGCCCGTACCGCCGCGATGGTCAGCCCGGTCAGGGCCAGGGCGGCGACGGCACCGACGAGGACGCGCCGCCGGGGCCCGCGCCGCGAGACCGGGGGGCCGGTTTTGGTGGGTCCGGCCTTGGTGAGGTCGGACGCAGGTGCGGGCGGCGGCTCTACGGCCGGGCTCGCAGGGGCTGCCTCCGTGTCCGGCAACTGCCTGAGCAGCTCGTGCAGTTCACCGATCTCCGGCCGGGCTCCCGGGTCCTTGTCCAGGCAGCGTTCGGCGATGCTCCGCAGCGGTTCCGCGACCCCGTCCAGGGCCGGCGGCTCGTACATCACCTGATAGCCCGTCAAGTAGGGGCTGCTGCCGTCGAAGGGGCGGCTGCCGGTGGCCGCGTAGACCAGCAGGGACCCCAGCGAGAAGACGTCCGAGGCGCCGGTGACCTCGCGGGGCGCGGCGAACTGCTCCGGGGACATGAAGGGCGGGGTGCCGATCAGCCGCCCGGTCATGGTGAGCGCCTCGTTGTCGACGGCGTACGAGATGCCGAAGTCGATGACCCGGGGCCCGTCCTCGGCCATCAGGACATTGCTCGGCTTCAGGTCCCGGTGGACCATGCCGACCCGGTGGATGTCCCGCAGCGCCTCGACGAGGCCCAGCGCGAGCACCCGCAGCGCGCCGCCGCGCAGCGGGCCGTCCTGGGCCACGATGTCCGCGAGGGTGCGGCCCGGGACGTACAGGGTCGCCATCCACGGCTGCGGGGCGTCCGGGTCCGCGTCCACCACCGGGGCCGTGAACGCCCCGCTGACCCGGCGGGCCGCCGCGACCTCCTGACGGAAGCGGGTGCGGAACTCCTCGTCCAGCGCGAACGCGGGGTGCACCAGCTTGACGGCGACCCGCCGCCCGGACTCCGAACGGCCCAGGTAGACGACCCCCATGCCGCCGCTGCCCAGCCGGTCGACCAGCGTGTAGCCGCCGATTGACGCCGGATCGCCGGGAGTCAGCGGCATCGCGGGTCACCTTCCAGGGACGAGTGCTCGAAATGTCAGGGTGTTCGAACTTTCAAGGACAGCAGGCTAGCGGCCGGGCGCCGGCACCGGGGCGACCGGTACGCCCCCGGCCGACGTCCCCAGCAGTCTCAGCCGTACGTCCCCGGGCCCGGACTCCGTCGTCCCGTCCGAAAGGACCGCCAGGGCAAGGGTGTTGGTGCCCCGGGTGCGCAGGATGCCGTTGGGCAGCACGAAGGTGTGCTGCGGTCCCACGTCGTTGATGTACTGGCCCATGTTCCAGCCGTTGAGGAAGATCTGGACGCGGTAGGCGCGCTTCGGGTCGTCGTCGAGGACGAGGCCGACGGAGGCGTCGATGTCGGCGTCCACGGCGAGCCGGAACGTCGTCCGGTACCAGGTGACCCCCTGGCGCCGGTCGGCGCGCGGCAGTTCGGCGGGCTCCCAGTGCTCCTCGGCGAAGCCCGGCAGGTGCCAGCCCTTGCGCTCCCCGTACAGCCCGCCGTTGTTGAGCGGCCCGCGCACCGGGTCCGGTGCCGTCTCGCCCTGGATGCGCCAACGCGCCTTCGGGGAACCGCCCTTGAAGGAGACGCCCGTCAACCCCCGGGCCGCCTTGTGGGAGTCGGCCGACCTGCCGTCCATGTCGTGCGCCATGCGCCGGACCAGGACCGACAGCACGCGGGGCGACTGCCCGGTGGGCGGTGGCGTGTCGAAGGTGGCCGTGGCCGTCCAACTGCCCTTCCGGACAGTGGACTTGTCCGGCACCGGCATCCTGTGCGTGCCCAGCGGCTCCCCGTCCAGCCACGCCATCAGCAGCCCCTGCGTGCCCGTGCTGTAGGTCAGCGAGACCGACTCCAGGTCCGCCGCGTCCGTCAGCCGTCCCCGGTACCAGACGTCGCCGTAGTGGAAGCCGTAGTCGTCGGCGAACAGCACCGGCCCGCCCTTGGGGACCGGGGTGAGGCTGTACGAGCCGGTGCGGTCGGCCGGTGTCCAGCCGGAGTCGTCGTAGTCCGGGAGCACCTCGAAGTTCTCGGTACGGCTCCGCCAGCCGTCCAGCGCGGGCAGCCGCACCTCGCCCACGGCGGGGATGGGCAGCTGCCCCGGGACGGCCGGCATCTCGGCCCGCAGGCTGCCCATGGGGGTGATCGAGGTGCGCAGCGGACGACCGTTCCAGGTGATCTGGCCGAGACCGCGCGGCCCCCACACCTCCAGGCCCGTGCCCTCGACGGTGTCACCGGTCAGATGGGCGGTCACGCCGTCCAGGCGGGCCTCGCGCAGCAGCGAGGGGCCGTACACCAGGACCGTGCCGGTCGGGGTGTCGAACGGGAACAGCCGCAGCGCGCCGGGGTCGTCGGCGAAGATCAGCAGCAGCGGGGTGTCGCCGCCGGTGCCGCCGCCCTCGATCCGCACCCGGGCGAGGCCCCCGACGCCGATCGGCGTGGTGATCCTCAGGACCCCGAGGTCGTAGTTCCACGCGGGTTCGGCGTCGCCCCGGGTGACCAGCGGCTCCTCCGGGCACTGCAGGAGCACCTGCGCCATCTCGCCGTGCGGGGCCGTGAAGACGGCCACGTCCAGCCGGCCGACCTTGAGACACATCATCGGCTGCGCGGTGGCGAACTTGAGCGTGCGGCCGCCCAGTTGAAGGTTCGCGGTGAACAGCCGCGCGTCATGGGCGGCGACGGTGAAGGCCACGTCGATCCCGGCGTCAGGGATGGTCGTGGTGATCGGCGCGTCGGTGTCGTTGCGCACCACGTACACATGCGAGCCGGTGTCCGGGTTGGTCAGGTGGTACACCTTCAGCCGCTCGTCGGCGGCCCGCACCGGGTCCGCCCGGTCCAGCTTGGCGAAGTCCGGCACGGTCCGCAGCAGATGGCCGAGCTGGTGCGTCGGGGCGAGCTTCGGCGTCTGCCTGCGGGCCTCGTCGATCGCCGCCCCGTAGTCGTACGACGTGTAGACCTGCGGCGCTGGCAGCCAGCCCCACGAGGTGCCGCCGAAGGTCATGTAGACGTTGTGCACGGTGATGCCGTTGGCCAGGTTGGTCAGCTGGAAGCGCCGCTCGTAGGCCGCGTCCCGGCTGTACCGGGCCTCGGCGTACCCCTTGCCGTCGAAGGTGGCCCCGCCCCAGGAGTCGAACCAGCCCCCGCCGAACTCCGGGATGAACCCGGGCGTGCGCGGACTGGCCGTCGCCCCGCCCTTGATCCCGCCCTCCCCGAAGTGCCCCCAGTCCGGAGGCACTTCACCGGGATCGGGGTAGCCGTCGAAGCCGTACAGCCAACCGTGCTCCTCGCCGCCGGTGTTGAAGGAGCCGGGGGCCCAGTAGCCGTTGCGGCCCTTGTCGTTGTGGAACAGCGGCACGTCGATCCCGTCGGCGCGCACCTTCTTGTAGAGGTGGGACATGTAGTCCTGGCCGAGCGGCTCGTCGACGAAGGCGTCGTACTCGTTCTCGATCTGGTAGAGCAGGACGGTGCCCCGGCCCCTGGTGAACAGGTGCCGGGCGGCGATGGCGTTCACCGCGGTCAGCCACTCGTCGACGTACGACAGGTAGGTCGGGTCGGAGGTGCGGGCCCGGCCCGCGGTCGCCGTGAGCCAGCCGGGGAAGCCGCCGCCGTCGACCTCGGCGTTGATGTACGGGCCCGGGCGCAGGATCACGTACAGGCCGGTCTCGGTGGCGGTGCGCAGGAACAGGTCGAGGTCGCGGACACCGGTGAAGTCGTACTGGCCGGGGCCGGGGGAGTGGTAGTTCCAGGCCACGTACACGCTCACCGCGTTGAAGCCGTGCGCGCGCATCTTCTGGAGGACGTCCCGCCACAGCGACGGGCTCGGCAGCCGGAAGGGGTGCATCTCGCCGGACCACAGCACCAGGCGGCGGCCGTCGACCAGCAGCGAGTACCCGTCGAAGCCCACCGTGTGCCGGGCCCGGTCGGCGGCGGGCGCGCCCGGCGCGGGCCCGGTGGGCACGCTGTGGGAGGCATACGCCCGGGTGGTCTCCCCACCACTGCCGCTCAGCGCGAAGCCGAGCGCCGTGGTGCCGGCGAGGGCGCTGAATGTACGTCTGCTCAGCTCCAAGGGAGCGCCTCCTGGTCGTGCCTGTCCTCGTGTCCGTGCCCGGCCCGTTCGCCGGGCTGTGAGTGGTGAGGCCATTGTGGTGTGGCCATTCTCTATGGCCGGACGCCGCACAATTGTCGTATGAGGATCTCTGCGCGGGCGGACTACGCGGTACGGGCGGTGCTGGAGCTTGCCGTGCGGCAGGGCACGGAGCCGGTGAAGGCCGAGGCCATCGCCGCTGTCCAGGACATTCCGCACAAGTTCCTGGAGGGGATCCTCGGCGATCTCAGGCGGGGCGGGATCGTCGACAGCAGGCGGGGCGGGGGCGGCGGCTACCGGCTCGCGCGCGACGCCTCGGCCATCACGGTCGCGGATGTCATCCGGACGGTGGACGGCCCGATCGTGTCGGTGCGCGGCGAGCGCCCCACCGGTCTGGAGTACACCGGCTCCGCCCAGCCGCTGCTCCCGCTGTGGATCGCGCTGCGCGCCAACGTCCGCAAGATCCTGGAGGGCGTCACCATCGCCGACATCGCGGGCGACGCGCTCCCCGAGCCGGTGCAGCGCCTCGCGGCGGAACCGGCGGCCTGGGAGAACCCGTAGGGCGCAGCAGTCAGTTTGCGTTCAACTCCAGCCACTTACACGTGAGTTCGGCCATCGCGGGAATGGCTGGAGTTCGCCCTGGCATGCCCATGACGTGCTTCCTACGATTCCCTCGCCGCGGTGCTTCACAGAAACCACACAGGTTCTCCACGCTTCAACATTCAGCGCCTTCAGCGCAGAGGAGAGACCCCCCATGGCCAGTGGACTGCTCCTGGGCGGCGCCGTCGCCGCCCTTCTCACCGCGGCGATACCCGCCCACAACCCGTCCGGCGGGTTCGTCGACCCGCCGCCGGACAAGATCGTCATCAACATCGCCACGGTGAACGGCTCCGGCTGTCCCGCGGGCACGGCGGCCGTCGCGGTCTCCGAGGACAACACCGCGTTCACGGTGACCTACAGCGACTACCTCGCCCAGGTCGGCGGCAACTCCGACCCCACCGCGTTCCGCAAGAACTGCCAGCTCAACCTGATCGTCCACGTCCCGTCGGGCTTCACCTACGCCATCGCCGAGGCGGACTACCGGGGCTTCGCCTCGCTCCAGTCCGGAGCGAGCGCCGTGCAGAGAGCCTCGTACTACTTCCAGGGCTCGTCCCAGACGGTCTTCAAGACCCACCCCTTCTCGGGCGCCCTCAACGACAACTGGCAGGCGACCGACACCACCGACTGGGCCCAGCTGGTCTGGGCGCCCTGCGGGGTCCAGCGCAACTTCAACATCAACACGGAGATCCGGGTCAACGCCGGCACCTCCTCGCCGTCCAAGGTCAGCTTCATGACGATGGACTCGACGGACGGCGACATCAGCACGATCTACCACATGGCGTGGAAGGAGTGCCCTGGCAAGTGACGCTCTGAGAGGACGGCCCGCGGCCCGGAGGGTGACGGGTGGCGGGCCGTCCGTGCGGGTTGCGCCGTCGGACGGGGTGCGCGCGGTACCGTGCCGGGGCGTATGCCGACAAGGAGGGTAAATGGGGCTTACCGTGCGGGTCGAACGGCGCATCGCGGAGGACTTTCCCGGCCGGGAGGGCGAGGTGGTGGGCGATCTCCTCACCGAGCTGGTCAACCACCTGACCGACCGGGGCGACCAGGAGGACAAGGAGCGCATCGCCGCGGCGACCCTGCTGTGCGGCCAGGGCCGGGTGGACCGCCTGCTCGACGCCGTCCAGCTGGCCAAGGAGGACTGGCGGGACGTCCTCGTCGGGGCGGGACTGGCGGACTCGGGATGGAAGGAGCGACTGGACGCGGACTTCGGTCCGGAGAGGTGACGCCCGGGTGAACCGGCGCGGGCGCCGTCAGGCTCCTGCGCCCGGGTCACCCGCGAGGTGGGCGAGGAAGTCGGCCCACGGGGTCCGGGAAGCGGTGAGGTGGGGGCCGCGCGGGTTCTTGGAGTCGCGGACGTGGATGGTGGACGGGGTGAGGGCGACCTCTACGCAGTCGCCGGAACCGCTGCTGCTGTAGCTGCTCTTGAACCAGGCCGGTTCGGAGGTGCTCATAGATCTCCTCGCATCCGTCGCAAGAGGCTCACCGAGTCCGTGATGGAGAGCGCCTGGGAACGCATCCTGGCATACCTGCTCTGGAGCGCGCTGATCACTTTGCGGTCGGAGATGAGCAACCCGCTCTCCGGCGCCTCGGTGTAGGCGAACCACCTGTTCTGCGGGGTCTCCAGCAACTGCATGGGCCCGTGCAGACCGGCGTGCGACGGCCGCACCAGCGGCATCACCTGGATCTCGACGTTCCGCAGCTCGGCGACCTCCAGCAGGTGATCGATGAGCTCTCGTGTCGTCCCCACTCCGCCTGTGCGGCGCAGGAGCACGTGTTCCTCGACGATGAAGCTGTACGCGGTGTTCGGCCGCTCCCTCAGCAGCCGTTGCCGTTCCGCCCGGGCCGTCCACTGCGTCTCGATCTGTTCGTCGTCCAGCAGCGGAAGCTCGTCGACGAATAGCTGCCGCGCGTACGCCTCCGTCTGCAACAGGTCCGGAACCAAACGGCATTCATACGTGTACAGCGTCATCGCGGACGCCTCCAGCCCCGCCCACTGCCGGAACCAGGCCGCCAGCCCCGGTTGCCGAGCCAGCTTCGGGAACGACTTGCGCAGCGCCCCCGTGTTCCCCGTCGCCTCCTCTCCCCGCTCCACAAGCACCACATCGGGCATCCTGCGGCCCAACTCCACCGACGCCACCGTGTGTTTGGAGAACCCCACCAGATCGCCGAACTCCTCCCGGCTCAACCCCTGATGCTCCCGCAGGGCTTGAAGCACCGCCCCGAACGTCCGCATGCTGTCCGAGGACTCCGGCTCACCGCCACCATCGACCACAGTCGGTCACCTCCCGGACCCATGGTCACGTTCCGTCACGCGTACTGTCCAGCCCGTGACCGCGTACGCTGCCGCAGCGTACGCGGCGCCGACCTGGAGAAGTCCCCGTCGGAGGCGCCAGATTGAGCCCCATGACAGCACGAGCTCCGGTGACCGTACGTACGTTCACCCAGCGACTCAGCGCGACCCCGAGAGGCGCGCGCCTGGCCCGTCACCTCGCCCTGGACCAACTCCGCGCGTGGGGGCTGCCGTACGACACCCCGGTCGCCGAAGCGGTCGCGGTGATCGTGGCCGAGCTGGCCGCGAACGCGGTGACCCACGGCCGGGTTCCGGGGCGGGACTTCGAGCTACGGCTCTCCCTGGTGACCGGCAGTGTCCGCATCGAGGTCACCGACACCCGGGCCGAACCACTGCCCGCCGTACGGCCGTCGGAACCCCTCGGGGACGGCGGCCGAGGTCTCCTCCTCGTGGAGGCACTCGCCGACCGGTGGGAGGTGCTCGACCGGGAACCACCGCCGGGCAAGACGGTGCGGGCGGAAGTGGACGTGGTGGGGTGGCTGGGCCTGGTCGGCGTGGGCTGTCGGTCGGCTCAACGGCCGTGCACGTAGGCGGAGCCCGCGATCCGCAGCGCGGTGTGGGCGGCTCGGCACTGTTCCCGGGCGGTCTCCAGGGCTGCCTCCACCTCGGGTGAGAACCGGCCGTCGGTCACCGGGCCCAGGACGATGTCCGGCAGTTGCACGGCCGTTCGCCACGCGGTCTCGGCGGCAGTCAGAAGCTCCGGGTCCGAGACGACGAGGAGGCCGACCCGGTCGCGGGCGACCGTGGCCGCGCTGCGCGTCGTCGCCAGGGCGGTCCGGTCTTCCGCTGTCTCGGCGGCGCCGGTGCGCCGGGACTCGACGGACAACCAGTGCACTTCACGGTGCCGGACGATCGCCTCCAGCAGTTGCGCGACGGCGTGCGTCACGTCCTGGCGGTGTGCGTGCTCCCGGGCCTGCCGGTCCCCTGACCGCTGGGCGTAGCCCGCCAGGGCGACACCGGCGAGGGTGCCGAGGACGGCGACGATCGTGGACCACATCTACGGCTCCAGGGGGTGCGGCGGGATCCGCGCCAGGGTGGTGGGCGACGGGCAGTATGGCAGGGCGATCAAGGCGGCGAGTCCGGCGATGGCCGGTTCCGTCCCTCCTCCGGGGCTCACCCCCGTACCCCTTACACCCGAGGTAATCGCCCCGCCGCGTCCCCCGTGCCAGGCTCGTCCCCGCACCCAGCCGGACCACGACGGAGGACACCATGACCGCCTACGCCATAGCCCACCTCCGCGCAGCCACCCCGCACCCCGAGATCGCCGAGTACATCGAGCGCATCAGCGGGACCTTCGAGCCGTACGGCGGACGCTTTCTCGTGCACGGGACACAGCACGAGGTGCGGGAGGGGGAGTGGCCCGGGCACGTCGTGGTGATCGGGTTCCCCGGGATCGGCGAGGCGCGGGCCTGGTGGGAGTCCGCCGCGTACCAGGAGATCGCGCCGCTGCGTTCGCGCCACATCCAGGGCGACATCATCCTCGTCGAGGGCGTTCCCGAGGGTTACGACCCGACGGTCACCGCGAAGGCCATGCGGGACGCCCTCTCCTCGTAGCGGACGTGGGGGCTGTTGGATACTGGGGCGGCCGGCGTGCGGAAGGGGGAGGTTCGGGTGGCGGACGGACGTGAGGTGGATCAGGGGGAGTTGCTCGGTGTCGCGAAGGACGAGGAGCGGGCCCGCAGCCTGCTCCGCGCGCTGCGTACCCTGAGCACCGGGCCCGATCCGAAGCTGCGGGAGATGGCGAACGGCGTGCTGCGCGGCAGCCTCTCCGCCGAACAGGCCTTCACCGACCCGGAGTACACCGCCGCCCTGTTCTCCGGCGCCGACAAGGTCCGGCGGGCCGGGGAACTGCGCTCCGACGCCGAAGCCCGGGAAGCCGGCGCCCGCTTCGGGGAATGGCAGCGGGCCCGCGACGCGGAACAGGAACGTGAGGAGATGGATCCGGACGGGGCGTCGCAGGACCGGCGGAGCGCGGAACGGCCCGGCGTGCCGGGCGGTCCGGGCGGTCTCCGTGGGCCGGACCAACTCCACGGCCTCCGGCCCGGCAACCGCTTCGGCCCTCGCTGAACCGCCGCTCCTCCAGGGGTACTTGACATCCCCACCCGCATCGACAACCCCTCTCCCTCCCGTCACCCCGGCAAATCGGCGTCCCCGTAGTAAAGTTCGGCCGTCGTCAGCGTGACCTGAAATGGTCCTGCCAAGACAAAGGGGGAACGCGCATGGGGGTCGTGCTGCCCGACGAGGCGGCCTGGGTGCTGGATCTCATCGGCGTCGAGTGGCCCAACGTCGACGAGGACGACTACCGCGACATGGCCGACGGCCTGCGGTCGTTCGCCTCGCAGATGCGGTCCGGCAAGGACGCCACGGCGAGCGTCGTCAACGAGTTCCTGGAGGGGAACGAGGGCATCGCGACCGCCGCCTTCCAGCAGCACTGGGGCAAGGTCAGCGACGTACACCTGGAACGTCTCGGCGAGGCCGCCGACCTCGGGGCCATGGCCCTCGACGGGGCCGCCGTCGCCGTGGCCGGGGCCAAGGTGGCCGCCATCGTCCAACTCGGCATCCTCGCCGCCGAGATCATCGCCGCCCAGGCCGCCGCGCCCTTCACCCTCGGCCTCTCCGAGGTCGGCGCGCTCGGCGCCACGCAGGCCACCCGCCTCATCGTGCGACGGCTGCTGAAGGAGGCGGAGCACATGCTCGTGGAGGAGCTGATGTCCGTCGCCATGGGCCCCGTCTACTCCGCGCTCGGCAACATGGCCACCGACCTCGTCCTCCAGCTCGGCGCCAACGCCGTGGGCCTCCAGGACGGTTACAGCCCCGGCAAGACCCTGCGCGCGGGCACCGAGGGATTCCAGGAAGGGCTCGACGGCACCACGGGGACCTTCTCCCAGAAGGGCGGCGCCGCGTGAGCGACACCGTACGCAGCGACAAGGACCTCCATGACCGGCTAGCCGACCGGATCACCTCGCAGGCCGACGAGCACGAGTCCGGCGCCCGCCCCCATCTGCGCCGCAGCCGGGCCGGGTTGAACCGCACCCGCGGCAAGGGCGCGCTCGCCGCGGCCGTCGAGACCGGCGCGGAGAAGATCCTCAGGGCCATCGAGGAGGCCGAGGACCAGCTCCACAAGCACCTCCAGGACGTGTCCAAGGGCGTGCGCGCCATGGGCGACAACCACGCGCGCAACGACAAGAACATCGAGACGATGCTCCAGAGCATCGTCAAGCGCTCCCGCGACCAGGACGCCGTCCGGGACGGCGGCGGCATCGGCAAGGACCGCCCGGACACCACCAAGGACCCGCACACCGTCACCCTGGAGTGGAAGCCCGGCATGCCCAAGCCGGCCTTCGAACGCAAGGCACGGGCTCTGCAACGGCTGGGCGAGGAAGGGAAGCTCTTCAAGTTCAAGGGCAGGACCTCGGACTATCGTGATTCGAAGATCACAGCGGACTACAAGGGCGCGCTGACCGCACTGATCCACAGGAACCACAAGGACGACCCCGACTTCGCCAAGGAGGCGGCGGCAGCCGCCCGTAAGATGGAGCCCGACCACACCAATGAACTCCAGACCGGTGGTCCGGACGCGTGGCGTAACCTGCGGATGCTCGATCGGTTCACGAACCAGGACATCGGCAACGCGCAGATACGGCAACAGATCAAGGATCTTCCGGACGGCAATCCCATCAGCATCGACATAAAGTGGTGGCCAGATGACTAGCGCGAGCCCGGCGTCGTCCCGTCTGATCGCGACGGTGGACGCCCTGCGGGCGGCGCTGAAGGAAAGTCCGGACGTGCTCTCGTTCACGCTCGGCGGGACGATCGACGAGGAGACGGCCGCTGCCGCGGAGGCCGACGGGGTGCCGCGGGAGTTCCTGGACTTCTGCCGGGTGCTCGACGGCGCGAGCTGCGGACCGTCCGTGCAGCTCTTCGGTCTGGACGAGGCGGAGGAACACCAGTTCTACTGCGAGCCGGTGGTCGACTCCCCGTTGGACCTGTCCCCGCACAAGCTGTTCTGCATCGGGATGACCAACCAGACGCCGGTCTTCCTCGATCGCGCGAGTGGCGCCGTCCTCGGTATCCCGGCCGAGCACTGGGAGTGGGTCGACGCGGAGCGCTTCGACCAGCTCGCCCCCGGCGTGGAGGCGTACTTCCTGGAGCGACTGGCCACGTTCGACGAGTACAAGCGGTTGGCGCTGGTCGACGACGAGCTGGTGGAGTACGACGACTGGCTGAAGCTGCTGCGACGCGCCGGCCTCAGCGGCTGACGCGGGACGGAAGGGGAGAAGGGGACGCATGGCCACCCATGACGAGATGACGGAGCTGTTCGGCGCGGACCGCGTGGTCACGCTGGACCGTGCCGTCGCCGAGGAGCACGGACTGTCCGAGGCCGACGCCGAGGTGCTGTGCGAGGTCGGTCTGCCGAAGTTCGTCGACGTGCTGTTCACCCTCGACACCGCCGACGAGGGGCCCGACCCCTTCACGGTGGTGCCGGTCGCCGCGGGCGGCGAGGAGACCCACATCCTCGTCCTGGGCGGCCCCACCGACGACCCCGAGATGCGCTATTGCCTCGACCTGGACCGCGGTTACGTCATCCTGCTCTCCTTCGACGAGGAGCCGAGCGCCGAGATCGCCAACCGCACCCTCGCCGACCTCGTCGAATTCCTGTACCGCTTCGCCCTGCGCGCCAAGCACCTGGAGCGGGCCGCACTCCAGGACCGCGCCCCGTACACGGACAAGCTCGTCGAGTACCTCAAGGCCCGAGACCCGTACGCCTTCGCCCAGCCGGACAGCTGGTGGTCGATGGTCTTCGAACAGGTCGGCTGAGCCCTGGGGCTCTGCATCCGTACGAGTCCGGCTCCGAGGGAGTTCGTGAGGGACTCCGCCACCTGCATCAGGGGGAGATTCACCTGGTCGTGGTACGCCGTCGGCGCGTCCTCCCAGTTCCTGCAGATCACTGAACGGCCACACTGAGCCCTGGCTCACTGGAAGCGGGATCTCGGCCTCCCAGATCAGCCGAACCCGCAACGCAGCGGCGGCACCGGCAGTCCGACACTCTCCGTGGACTCCCGCAGGAACCGCTCCGGGGTGACCTCGGCCGCGGCCGTCGGTGGGAGGTCTCGTACCCGGTCGAGGAGGTCCGCGACCAGGGGACGGTCGGCCGCCGCCGTGAAGGCCGAGGGCTGGATCAGGGCGAGGGAGCGGAGCAGGTCGGGGCGGCGCGCGGCGGCGAGGAGCGCGACGACACCCCCGTTGCCGTGCCCGACGAGGTGTGCGCCGGTGCCGAGCAGCCCTACGACGTCCTCGGCGTCCACCTCGAAGTCGCTCCGCGCGGTGTCCGGGCTGTCGCCGTACCCCCGGCGGTCCATCAGGAGCAGCCGTCGGTCCGCGGCGAGGGGCCGCTGGCCGGCGAAACCGTACTCGGGGTCGTCCCCCCAGGTGAAGATGTTGTGGACGAAGAGCGCCGGGGTGGCCGCCCCGCCGCCGCTCCGGTCGTCCCACACCGTCACGTGCACATCGGTCACCATCGCACACCGGTCAGCATTGCACCCTGGTCACCCGCGGCCGCCGGTCAGCCGACCTGCCCCATCCCCGCCGCGTTCGGCCAGCTCTGCGCGTTGGGCCAGCCGGTGGCGGGCGCGGTCGACAGTTCCTCCGGACCGGTGGGCGCCGGGGCCGTCATGCCCCGCACCTGGGCAGCGGTGAGGCCGCCACGGGCCGGTACCCCGGGGGGCGTCGGTCCGACCGGCGCGCCGAAGGGCATCGGTGCCGGAGCGGGCGGGGCGGGTGCCGGTACCGGCATGGGAGGCGCGACAGGGGCAGGGGCAGGAACCGGGGTCGGTATCGGGGCCGGTGCCGGCATCTGGGCGGGCGTCGGCATCTGGGCCGGCGCGGGCATCCCCGCGCCCATGGACTGCGCCCCCATGGACGGGGCCCCCATCGACGCCGCCGCGGCCACCGCGACCGGCGCCGGCTGCGCGACCGGCATCGGCATGCCGCCCCCCACCGAGCCGCCGCCGACGGCCATCGCCGCCAGACCCTGCATTCCGGCCCCGTTGGTCTGTCCGACCAGCCGGTCCACTGCCGCCGTACCCGAGCTGTAGCTGGTCCCTTGAGCGAGCTCGGGCACGGCGGCTCCCCTCCTGGTCCCGTAGAGCACCTGTTCCAGGCCGGACACCAGGCGACGCACGTCCACCTGGGGGCGCACCACGAGCCGCAGGAAGCGGCTGGAAGAACCGATCTTGTTGCCGCACTCGCGGACGAGGATGCGGTGCTCGGAGAGCATCCGGTCCCGCACCACGGTCCCCTCGGCGCCGACCGGCAGGCGCACGAAGAGGAAGTTGCCCTGCGAGGGGTAGACGGTCAGGCCGGGCAGCGCGGCCAGCTGGCTCGCCATGTCGAGACGGTCCCGGCGGACCTGGTGCAGGCTCTGCGCGTACTCGGCGCCGTGCTCCTTGAGCATGAACACCACGTACTCGGCGAAGGCGTTGAGGTTCCACTTCGGCAGCATCGAGCGGACCCGGCCCGCGAGGGAGGGGTTGGCGACCATGTAGCCGAAGCGGATGCCGTGCAGGCCGAAGTTCTTGCCGAGGCTGCGCAGCACGATGACGTTCGGCCGGACCATCGCCTCCTGGACGACGCTCGGCTCCTGCTCGGCGTCCGCGAACTCCAGGAACGACTCGTCGATGACGATGAGGTCCAGGTCGGCCATCGCGTCCATGAACTGCACGAGCGCGTGCTTGTGGAGGAAGCCGCCGTCGGGGTTGTTCGGATTGCAGATGACCGCGACCCGTGTCCCCCGGGTGCGTATGAAATCGGCGTACTGCGCGAGGTCCAGGGCGAATCCGCTGGACTCCTGGAGCGGGAACATGTCGACCCGCTTGCCGGTCTCCATCGGCTGGTCGGTCCAGCGGCCGAAGGTGGGCACCGGCACGGCGAGCGACTCACGGACCAGCAGATGGTCGATCCACGTGATCAGTTCGGTCGAGCCGTTGCCCATCGCCACGGCCTGCGGCGGCAGTTGGAGCAGGTTGCACAGCTCGGCGGTGATCGTGTCGGCGCTGCTCGGGTAGTAGGTGATGATGTCCTTCAGCCGCGCGGCCATGGTGTCCATCATCGCCGGAGTGGGAAAGTAGGGATTGCAGGGGATGCAGAAGTCCACCGGCCCTACCCCGTCCCCGCCCTCGCGCGTCAGCGCCGCCATCGACGGGCTGTGCGCGGCAGAGCTGCGGAACAACGAGGTGACGTTGTCGGCCATGGAACCTCCGTATGGGGCGGGTCCGGCGGGGACGTCCGGGCCCGTCGTCATTGGGTGGCCCGCGCGGGGGAGCACGGGCCGCCCCTACATACGGATGCCTGCGTGGCGCCGTTCAACGGGTGTGAAAGAAGTGTGAGTTCGGGAACCCCCAGCCCGATTACCTCATCAGGCCAGGTCAGGCGCCGAATGTGTGGATCGTCGTGGACCGGTGCTGCCGGCCCGGCCGCAGCACCGTGGACGGGAACGACGGGTGGTTCGGCGAGTCCGGGAAGTGCTGGGTCTCCAGGCACAGGGCGTCGCCCTGACGGTAGGTGCGGCCGGAGGGGCCGACCAGGGTGCCGTCGAGGAAGTTGCCCGAGTAGAACTGGAGCCCCGGCTCGGTGGTGGCGATCTTCAGGGTGCGGCCGGACGCCGGGTCGCGCAGGGTCGCGACGTGCTCGGGCTCGGCCGTGATCCCCTTGTCCAGCACCCAGTTGTGGTCGTAGCCCTTGGCGGCGAGCAACTGGGGGTGTCCGGTGCGCAGGTCCCGGCCGATCGGCTTGCTCTCGCGGAAGTCGAAGGGGGTGCCGTCGACCGGCGCCAGTTCACCGGTCGGGATCAGCCCCGGGTCGGTGGGTGTCCAGCGGGAGGCGGCGATCGCGAGCTCGTGGTCCGCGATCGTGCCGCTGCCCTCGCCCGCGAGGTTCCAGTAGACGTGGCTGGTGAGGTTGACGACGGTGGCCCTGTCGGTGGTGGCCTCGTAGTCGATGCGCCAGTCGCCGTGCTCGGTGAGGGTGTAGGTCACCGTCGCCGTGAGGGTGCCCGGGTAGCCCATCTCGCCGTCGACCGAGGTGTAGGACAGGTGCAGGCCGACGTCCGAGCCCTTGGCGAACGGCTCGACGTCCCACACCCGCCGGTCGAAGCCCTCGGCACCGCCGTGCAGGCTGTTCTCGCCGTCGTCGACGGAGAGTTGGTATGTCTCGCCGTCCAGGGTGAAGCGGCCCTTGCCGATCCGGTTGCCGTACCGGCCGATCAGCGCGCCGAAGTACGGGCTGGAGGCGACGTAGTCCTCGATCCGGGCGAGGCCCGCACAGACATTGGCGTACCGGCCGTGCCGGTCGGGGACTTCCAGCGACCGCACGATCCCGCCGTACGACAGGACTTCGAGGCGGGTGCCGCCGTTCTCCAGCGACCAGCTGTGGATCTCGGTGCCGTCGGCGAGCTCGCCGAAGAGCGTCTTCACCGGCTTTGCTCTCCTCTCATGGGAAGGGGCCCTCATGGGAAGGGCCCCGCCTCGCGGCGGGGCCCGATCCGACCGGGTCGATCGGGTCTACGAACCGGACTTGCGCTTGTTCCACACGTCGAAGCCGACCGCGGCCAGCAGGGCGAGGCCCTTGATGACCTGCTGCCAGTCGGTGCCGACGCTCAGGAGGTTCATGCCGTTGTTCAGCACACCGAGGACGAGACCACCGATGATCGCGCCGAGGACGGTGCCCACACCGCCGCTCATGGACGCGCCACCGATGAACGACGAGGCGATGGCCTCGAGTTCGAAGTTCAGGCCCGCCTTAGGGGAGGCCGCGTTCAGACGGGCGGCGACCACCAGACCCGCCAGCGCCGCGAGCACGCCCATGTTCAGGAAGACGAGGAAGGTGACCTTCTTGTCCTTGACGCCGGACAGCTTCGCGGCCGGCAGGTTGCCGCCGATCGCGTAGATGTGCCGGCCGAAGACCGCGTTGCGCATGACATAGCCGTAGCCGACCACCAGCGCGCCGAGGACGATCAGGATGATCGGCGCGCCCTGGTAGCTGGCGAGCAGCATCGTGACCGCGAGGATCGCCGCGGCGATCGCGACGAGCTTGAGCAGGAAGGCGTTCCTGGGCAGCACGTCCAGCGCGAACTCCTGCTGGCGCTTGCGGTCGCGGACCTCCTGGTAGATCACGAAGGCCAGCAGCGCGAAACCGAGCAGCAGGGTGAGGTTGTGGTAGTTGGTGTTCGGGCCGACCTCGGGCAGGAAGCCGTTGCCGAGCTTCTGGAGTCCGTCCGGGAAGGGGCCGAGGGTCTGGCCCTCCAGCAGGATCTCCGTCAGACCGCGGAAGAGCAGCATGCCCGCCAGGGTCACGATGAACGACGGTATGCCGAGATACGCGATCAGATAGCCCTGCACCGAGCCCGCGACCGCGCCCACCACCAGGGTCAGCACCAGCGCGAGCGGCCAGGGCACGTCGTGCTGCACGGTCAGCACGGCCGCGAAGGCGCCCACGAACGCGGTCAGCGAACCGACCGACAGGTCGATGTGCCCCGCGATGATCACCAGCATCATGCCGATCGCGAGGATCAGGATGTAGCTGTTCTGGAGCACCAGGTTGGAGACGTTGCGCGGCAGCAGCAGGTCGCCGTCGGTCCACACCGCGAACAGGGCGACGATCAGGCCGAGCGCGATCAGCATGCCGTACTGCCGCATGTTGCGGCGCAGTCCGCCGACCATCAGCTGGAGCAGGCCCTCGTCGGAGGACGACCCCCCGCCCTTGCCGGGCGGCACCGCGGCCGGAACCTTCGTCACATCGGTGCTCATCGCGTTACCTCTTTGTCCTTCGTCATCTGGCGCATCAGCACTTCCTGCGTGGCCTCGGCGCGCGGGACCTCACCCGTGAGCCGTCCGGCGGCCATGGTGTAGATGCGGTCGCACATGCCGAGCAGCTCCGGCAGCTCGGAGGAGATGAAGACGACCGCCTTGCCCTCGGCGGCCAGCTGGTCGATGACCGTGTAGATCTCGTACTTGGCGCCCACGTCGATACCGCGGGTGGGCTCGTCCAGGATCAGCACCTCGGGACCCGCGAAGATCCACTTGCTGAGGACGACCTTCTGCTGGTTGCCGCCGGACAGCCTGCCGACCGTCTCGAAGACCGTCGGCGCCTTGATGTTCATGGACTTGCGGAACCGCTCGGAGACCTTGCGCTCCTCGTGCTCGTCGACGACACCGCGCTTGGCCACCTTGTGCAGGGCGGTCAGCGAGATGTTCCGGTTGATGTCGTCGATGAGGTTGAGGCCGTAGTGCTTGCGGTCCTCCGTGACATAGGCGATGCCGTGCCCGACCGCCTCGGAGACGGTCTTGGTACGGATCTCCTTGCCGTCCTTGAAGACCTGGCCGCCCGCGTGCCGGCCGTAGGCGCGCCCGAACACGCTCATCGCGAGCTCGGTGCGCCCCGCGCCCATCAGGCCCGCGATACCGACGATCTCGCCGCGGCGCACATGGATCGACACGTCGTCGACCACCTTGCGCTGCTGGTCGATCGGGTGGTGGACGGTCCAGTTGCGGATCTCGAGCGCCGGGGCCGCGTCCACCTCGCCCTCGTACGGCGTGCGGTCGGGGAAGCGGTGGTCCAGGTCGCGGCCCACCATGCCCGAGATGATCCGGTCCTCGGTGGTCTCCGGGGCCTTCACGTCCAGGGTCTCGATCGACTTCCCGTCGCGGATGATCGTCACCGAGTCGGCGACCCGGCGGATCTCGTTGAGCTTGTGGGAGATGATGATCGAGGTGATGCCCTGCTTCTTCAACTCCAGTATGAGATCCAGGAGTTTGCCGCTGTCCTCGTCGTTCAGCGCCGCGGTCGGCTCGTCGAGGATGAGCAGCTTCACCTTCTTGGAGAGCGCCTTGGCGATCTCCACCAGCTGCTGCTTGCCCACGCCGATGTCGGCGATCCGGGTCTCCGGGTGGTCGCTCAGACCCACCCGGCGCAGCAGCTCGGTGGCGTGCTTCAGCGTCTCGTTCCAGTTGATGAACCCGCCCGAGGCGTGTTCGTTGCCGAGGAAGATGTTCTCCGCGATCGACAGGAACGGCACCAGGGCCAGTTCCTGATGGATGATCACAATGCCGTGCTGCTCGCTCGCCCGGATGTCCTTGAACGAGACGACCTCTCCCTCGAAGAGGATGTCGCCCTCGTACGTGCCGTGCGGATGGACGCCGGAGAGCACCTTCATCAAGGTGGACTTCCCGGCGCCGTTCTCACCGCAGATGGCATGGACCTCGCCCTGACGGACGGTCAGAGTGACGTCCGACAGCGCTTTGACGCCGGGAAAGGTCTTGACGATCGAGCGCATTTCCAGGACGGGTCCCGCCATGGTCGTGCCTTTCAATCAGGGGGGATGGGGCCGACAGGGAGCCGGCTCGGCTAGTTGAGCTCGCTCGCCTTGTAGTAGCCCGTGTCGACCAGTTCCTTGGTGTAGTTGGTCTTGTCGACGCTCACCGGCTGGAGCAGGTAGGCCGGGACGACCTTGGTGCCGTTGTCGTAGGTCTTGGTGTCGTTGACCTCGGGCTTCTTGCCGTTGAGGACGTCGTCCACCATCGTCGAGGCGACCTCGGCGAGCTTGCGGGTGTCCTTGTAGACGGTCTGCGTCTGCTGGCCCGCGATGATCGACTTCACCGAGGCGAGCTCGGCGTCCTGGCCGGTGATGACCGGGATCGGCTTGCTGCCCTTGCCGTAGCCGTCCGACTTCAGGGCGGCGAGGATGCCGATGGAGATGCCGTCGTACGGCGACAGGACCGCGTCGACCTTGCCGCTGGTGTAGGTCGAGGTGAGGATGTCCTCCATGCGCTTCTGGGCGGTGGCGCCGTCCCAGCGCAGCGTGGTGACCTGGGTGAGCTTGGTCTGGCCGGACTTGACCACGAGCTTCTTGCTGTCGATGTACGGCTGGAGCACGCTCATCGCGCCACCGAAGAAGTACTTGGTGTTGTTGTCGTCGTTGGAGCCGGCGAACAGCTCGATGTTGAAGGGGCCCTTGCCGCTCTTGAGGCCGAGCTTGTCGACGATGTAATTGGCCTGGAGCTCACCGACCTTGGTGTTGTCGAACGACGCGTAGTAGTCGACGTTCGGCGTGCCGAGGATCAGACGGTCGTAGGCGATGACCGGGATCTTGGCGTCCTTGGCCTGCTGGAGCACGTTGTTGAGCGACTTGTTGTCGATGGCCGCGACGATCAGGCCCTTGACGCCCTGCGTGATCAGGTTCTCGATCTGCGATACCTGCTGGTCGGGGTCGTCCTCGCCGTAGACCAGCTTGGTCTTGTAGCCCTTGGCCTGGAGGTTCTTGACGACGTTGTTGCCGTCGGCGATCCAGCGCTCGGAGGACTTGGTCGGCATCGCGATGCCGATGGTGCCTCCCTTGGCGCTGCCGCTCGACTCCTTGCTGCCGCCCTCGCTGTTCTGGCCGCAGGCGGAGAGGGTCAGGGCGAGGGAGGCGGCGCCGGCTATGGCGGTGAGTGCGGCACGACGAGTACGCATTGATCATCTTCCTTGATGTCGGGACTGGCTCGGTCTGGTGGTTCGGGGTTCCGGCAGGTGGTGCAGGGTCCGACCGAGGGAGAGGCGTGTGGGATTCTGTGGGACTACGTCCGGTTCTGTGAAGGGGCTTCGCCAGAACCGTTATGAGGGTGTGTCGAAACGCTTCAGCACCCCCGGCGTTCGTGAACCGAGCGGCGCCATGTCGCCGTCCGCTCCGTGCCGGGCGAGCAGATCGAGAGCGAGCCGGCCCCGGCGGACCCGTTCCCGGGCCGTACTGAGGGCGAGATCGCGCAGATGGTGGCCGTACGGGTAGATCCCGGGGGCCTTGGACAGGCCGAACTTGAGGTACAGCGGTGCGCCGCGCCGGATCAGTTCGGCGACCTCGTACATCCGCACATATCCGCCGAGGTCGTCGGGTGCCTCGATGTACATGTCCATGGGGGCGGCCGACACCCGCCGGATCTCGGTGAGGTGATCGAGCGTCAGATCGCTGGGCACGTTGATGGAGTCGGCGCCCAGGTTCTCGTAGACCGCGAACGCCGCCGGGTTCACCGGCCCGACGAGCGCGCTCAGCTTCAGGGTGGTGTCGTCCGGGATGAGACCGGCGGTGCGTGCCCGGTGCAGCGTCCAGAGCACGCCCTCGTCGGCCACGAGCAGGCACTTGACGCCCAACTCCGTTGCCCGGACGGCGTCTTCGACACAGCCCGCCACGGCGTCGTGCCCGCGCGCCCGCATGCCCCCGCCGCGCGAGTCGCTGCGCACCGAGCCGCCGATGTCCCAGGTGCCGCGCGGACCGGTGAACAGGCAGAGCTCGATGTCCCGTTCGCTCGTCCCCTCGACCATCTCGGTGATCTCGGCGTCCGTCAGCATCCACACACCGCTGCCCTGACTGATCCGGTGGATGGGCACGTCGAGCCGCGAGGCCTCCTTCAGGACGACGGCCAGCGCCTCCGGGCCCTCGCACGAGGGGATCTCGGTACGCCAGCGGCCGCCGCCGGGGAACGAGTGCGGTGAGGCGTCCGCGGGATCCGGGGCGGGCGCGCCGAGGCCGAGCGCGGTGAGCGCCGGCTCACCGGGTCTGCGGGCCTCCGGGGCGGAAGCGTCGGTCGTCACGTGCTGTCCTTCGTGTTCGATATCTCGGACAAGGTTCGCGGCTCGGATCATGCGGGTTTGGGGTACGTCGGTACGGGATGGTCAGGTCACCCCGTACCGACGTACGTCTAGGGGCGGAGCAGCACCTTTCCGACCGTCGGATCACCGGATCCGACCAGCTCGATCGCCTCCGGGAAGGCGTGCAACGGCAGTTCGTGCGTGATCAGCGGCAGCGGGTCGAACACGCCGGCGGCGAAGAGCCGCACCGCGTGCGCCCAGGCGGACGGCGGGGCCCCGAACACGGCGTGCACCTCCAGTTGCCGTACGACCAGGTCCGCCGGGTCGAGACCCGGCGCGCCCGGCGCCGGGATCCCCGTCAGGACCAGGCGTCCGCCGCGCCGGAGCAGGGAGGTCGCCGTGCGTGCGGCGGAGGTGGACCCGGCGGTCTCGACGACCATGTCGAAGTCGCCGGGGAGTTCCTGGTTCCGGGTGCGGAAGTCGTCGGCGCCGAAGGCCTTCGAGAGCTCTGCCCGGTCCGGCCGGGTGCCCACCATGAGCAGCTCGGCGGGCGAACTCGCCTTCAGGAACTGAACGGCGAACATCCCGAGCGTTCCGGCCCCCACGACGGCCACCCGCTCGCCGGGCACCGGCTTCAATTTGAGCAGGGCGGCCGCGACACAGGCGGCCGGCTCCAGGAGGGCCGCGGCGGTGAGATCGGCGTTGTCGGCCAGGACATGGAGCAGACGCGCGGGCAGCGTGAGGGTGGGGGCCATCGCACCCGGCTGGGTGAACCCGGTCTCCTCGTACCCCGCGGTGCACAACGTTGTCTCGCCCGCGTGACAGCGCGCGCACACCTGGCAGTTGCGGAAGCCCTCCCCGACGACCTTGCGGCCGACGAGAGTCGACGGCACCCCCGCACCGACCGCCTCGACCGTCCCGGACCACTCATGGCCGGGGATCAGCGGGTAACGGACGTACCCCTCGGGCCGGTTGCCCTGGTACACCTCGCGGTCGCTGCCGCAGATCCCCACGGCGTGGACGCGCACCAGCGCCTCCCCGGCCGTGGGCTCACGAGGCGTGTGCTCCTCCAGCCGGTGCTCGCCGGGCGCCTCGACGACGACCTGACAGCTCACTGGGTGCCCTTCGGCCTGCGCTGCTCCCAGCCCTCGGCCCACAGGTCGAAACGCGCCTGCTGCTGCGGGAACTCGGCGGCCGCGTCCACGTCCAGCTCGACACCGAGACCGGGGGCGTCGGAGAGGTGGAAGTAGCCGTCCACGACCTGCGGGGCGCCCTTGACGACCTTCTTGATCTCCGCGTCGGCGAAGTCGTTGAAGTGCTCCAGGATCTTGAAGTTCGGTGTGGTGAAGCCGACTTGGAGGGAGGCGGCGGTCAGCACCGAGCCGCCGACGTTGTGCGGGGCGATCAGCATGTAGTGGGTCTCGGCGGTGGCGGCCAGCTTCCTGGTCTCCCAGATGCCGCCGAGGTGGCCGACGTCGGGCTGGATGATGTCCACGGCCTGGCTCTCGAAGAGCTCACGGAACTCGATGCGGTCGTGGATCCGCTCACCGGTGGCCACCGGGATGTCGACCTTGGCGGCGACCTTCTCCAGCGCCTTCAGGTTCTCCGGCGGAACGGGCTCCTCCAGCCAGGCCGGCTTGAACGGGGCGAGGTCCTTGGCCAGCCGGACCGCGGTGGACGGCGAGAACCGGCCGTGCATCTCCAGCATCAGCTCGGCGTCCGGGCCGATGGCGTCCCGCACGGCCTCGATCAGGGAGACGGCGTACAGGCTCTGCTCGTGGTCCAGCTCGAAGTGGCCGGTGCCGAAGGGGTCGATCTTGAGCGCCTTGTACCCGCGCTCCATCACACCGAGGGCGGCCTTGTGGTACGCCTCGGGCGTGCGCTCCGTCGTGTACCAGCCGTTGGCGTACGCCTTGACCTTGTCGGTGACCTTTCCGCCCAGAAGCTGCCAGACCGGCACGCCGAGGGCCTTGCCCTTGATGTCCCAGCAGGCCATCTCGATCACGGCGATCCCGGACATCACGATCTCGCCGGCCCGGCCGAAGTCGCCGTACTTCATCCTCTTGACGAGGTCCTCGACAGCGAACGGGTCGGAGCCGAGAATGTGGTTGCGCTCGGCCTCCCTCAGGTAGCCGATCAGCGCGTCGGTGCGGCCCAGCATCCGGGTCTCACCGACGCCGGTGACGCCTTCGTCCGTGTGCACCTGGACGTACGTGAGGTTGCGCCATGGCGTTCCGACCACATGCGTACTGAGTCCCGTGATACGCACGTCAGCCACTCCCTAAGACTTTCGGCCCGTTCGAGATTTCGGATCATGTTCGAAATGCTGGCTCGACGGTAAGGACGGTGTAGGCGGAGTGTCAATGCTCCGGCCGGGTCGAACGTCCCACATGACCGATGCTACGGCCGTGCGACACCTGCCCGCCCTGGGGGCGTCGTGCGTCGGTCGCGTTACGCAACCGTGACGACTTCCGGCCGCAGCCCCCTTGACCGCCATGAATTGTTAGCGCTCACAATAACCTCCGCATTCAACGAGCAATGGCCGAGGGGGGTTGAGCGTCGTGTCGGCAGTGCTCCAACTGGCTTCACCAGCAGCTCACTTGGAAATGTCCGGAATTTCGACGTGACCTCGACCGCGCGCCCACGTCCGTCCACACCGCAGGCCTTGACGGCCGACGACCACCAGGGAGGTGCGACCATGCGGCACTTGCAGCTCCGGCCGCCCACCATGGCGGACGTGGCCCGGGTGGCAGGGGTGTCCCACCAGACCGTCTCCCGCGTCCTCGCGGATCACCCCAACGTGCGCAAGGAGACCCGCGCCAAGGTCCTGCGGGCGATCGAGGAGATGGGCTACCGCCGCAACTCCTCCGCACGGGCCCTGGTCACCCGACGCACCCGGACGCTGGGGGTGGTCGCGTCCAACACCACCCTCTACGGCCCGGCCAGCACGCTGTTCGCGCTCGAGGAGGCGGCGCGGGCCGAGGGGTACACCGTCTCGACGGTCAATCTGCGCAAGCTGGTCGTGGACACGCTCTCCGAAGCCCTGGACCACCTCGGCGAGGGCGGAGTGGAAGGTGTGATCGTCCTCGCCCCGCAGCGGTCGGCCGCCGAGGCCCTGGCCGAACTCCGGCGCCCCTACCCGGTGGTGGCCGTCGGGACCGGGTCCGGCGCGCAGATCCCCAGCGTCAACGTGGACCAGCACCTGGGCGCCCGGCTCGCCACCGGTCACCTGCTGGCCGCCGGCCATGCGACGGTCTGGCATCTCGCCGGGCCCGAGGACTGGCAGGAGGCGGTCGACCGGACCGTCGGCTGGCGGACCGCACTCGAAGCGGCGGGCATCGAGCCGCCGGCCCCGCTCCAGGGCGACTGGAGTCCGCTGTCGGGCTACCGGGCGGGCCAGGAACTGGCCGGCTGGGTGGGCCGCGGGCTGACCGCCGTCTTCGTCGCCAACGACCAGATGGCGCTGGGGGTGTTGCGGGCCCTGCGGGAAGCGGGGGTGCGCACTCCCCAGGACGTCGCGGTGGTCGGCTTCGACGACATCCCGGAGTCGGAGTTCTTCGCTCCTCCGCTGACCACCGTCCGGCAGGATTTCGCGGAGGTCGGCAAGCGGAGCATCTCCCTGCTGCTGGACCTGATCGAGGGCCGGTCTCCCTCCGGTGTCGAGGGGGTCCAGATCGAACCCCAACTCGTCGTCCGCGCCAGTACGTTCCCGCACTCGCCCCAGCCGGGGGACCCCGGCTGACACGGCACCAGCCGATCCCATTCGCACATCAGTGTGATCGGTATTTCGAATGATGATCGACGGGGTGGACAAGACGCAGCGTCCGCCCCTCGCACCAGGGTCCGTCGAGGACCGACGGTCCGATCCCGGGCCGACTCTTCAAAGGAGAAGAAACATGCTCAACAGGAGAAACTTCCTCACCGCGGCGGTCGGCGTGGCGGCGGCGGGCGGCCTGGCGGCCTGCGCCAAGGAGGACAAGAGCTCCACCGGCACCTCGTCCGGCGGCAGCAAGGCGATCACCCTCGGCTTCTCCCAGGTCGGCTCCGAGAGCGGCTGGCGCAGCGCCAACACCACCTCGGTGAAGGAGGCCGCCAAGGAGGCCGGGTTCAACCTGAAGTTCTCCGACGCCCAGCAGAAGCAGGAGAACCAGATCTCCGCCATCCGCAGCTACATCGCGCAGAAGGTGGACGTCATCGCCTTCTCCCCGGTGGTCGTCACCGGCTGGGACGCGGTGCTCAAGGAGGCCAAGGCGGCGAAGATCCCGGTGGTCCTCACCGACCGGTCCGTGGAGACCTCCGACGACTCCCTGTACGTCACCCTGGTCGGCTCCGACTTCACTGACGAGGGCCGCCGCGCCGGCAAGATCCTGGAGAAGGTGCTGGCCAAGGCCGGCGTCAAGGGCCCGGTGAAGATCGCCCAGCTGGAGGGCACCACCGGCGCCGCCCCGGCGATCGAGCGCGCCAAGGGCTTCAAGGAGGTCATGGACGCCGACCACAAGGGCGACTGGAAGATCGTCGTCAGCCAGACCGGTGACTTCACGCGTGCGGGCGGCAAGCAGGTCATGGCGGCCTTCCTCCAGTCCAACCCGGACATCAACGTCCTCTTCGCGCACAACGACGACATGGCCATCGGCGCCATCCAGTCCATCGAGGCCGCCGGCAAGAAGCCCGGCAAGGACATCCTCATCGTCTCGATCGACGGTGTGAAGGACGGCTTCATCGCGATGTCCGAGGGCAAGATCAACGCCATCGTCGAGTGCAACCCCCTGCTCGGCCCCCAGCTGATGGAGGTCGTGAAGACGGTCCACGACGGCGGCTCGGTCGAGCGCTGGATCAAGACCAAGGAGGGCGACTTCATGCAGGACCAGGCCAAGGCCGCGCTCCCCACCCGTAAGTACTGACCGACCGCACCCACCGGCGGGGAGCCAGGGGCCGGCCGAGAACACTCTCGGTCCGGCGGGCTCCCTGCGGGCCCGGCCCGCAGTGGGCCTGAGCCGATTCACGAGGAGCGCTGCCATGGCAGAGCCGCAGCCCGTCCTGGAGATGACGGGCATAGTCAAGGAGTTTCCGGGGGTCAGGGCTCTGTCGGGCGTCGACTTCCGGCTCTTCCCCGGCGAGATCCACGCCCTGATGGGCGAGAACGGGGCCGGGAAGTCCACTCTGATCAAGGTGTTGACCGGGGTCCACACCCTGGACGGCGGCACCATCACCCTGGACGGGAAGCCCGTGCGGATCGGCAGCCCGCTGCAGGCGCAGCAGGCCGGCATCAGCACGGTCTACCAGGAGGTCAACCTCTGCCCCAACCTGTCGGTCGCGGAGAACATCTTCATCGGACGTGAACCCACCCGCGCGGGCCGCATCCAGTGGAAGCGCATGCGCAGCGAGGCGGCGAAGCTCGTCGACCGCCTCGGACTCGACGTCGACGTCACCGCACCCCTGTCCGCCTACCCGCTGGCCGTGCAGCAACTGGTCGCCATCGTGCGGTCGGTGGGCACCGGCGACAGCGACGGAGAGGGCTCCGGCACCAAGGTGCTGGTCCTGGACGAGCCGACGTCCAGCCTCGACCGCGACGAGGTCCTCGAACTGTTCCGTCTGATGCGGCAGTTGAGGGACGAAGGCGTCGCGATCCTGTTCGTGTCGCACTTCCTCGACCAGATCTACGAGGTCTGCGACCGGATGACCGTCCTGCGCAACGGCGCCCTGGTCGGCGAGCACATGGTCCGCGACCTCGACCAGGTCGGGCTGATCGAGCTGATGATCGGCAAGGCACTGGACCAGCTGGAGGAACTCCACGACCAGCAACTGCACGCGGATGTCGGTGAGCCGCTGCTGAAGGCGGAGGGCCTCGGAAGGACCGGCGGTGTCGCCCCCTTCGACCTGGAGATCAAGAAGGGCGAGGTGGTCGGACTCGCCGGCCTGCTCGGCTCCGGCCGTACCGAACTGGCCCGGCTGCTCTTCGGCGCCGACCAGCCGGACAGCGGCAAGCTGACCGTCGGCGGCGAAGCGGTGTCGATGAGCGCCCCGAACGACGCCATCGGCGCCGGAATCGCGTTCTGCTCGGAGAACCGCAAGACCGAGGGCCTGGTCCCCGATCTCACCGTGCGGGAGAACATCATCCTCGCGCTCCAGGCGGCCCGCGGCTGGACACGGCCCATTCCCGCCTCCCAGCGCGACGAACTCGTCGCCAAGTACATAGCGGCGCTGGACATCCGCCCCGCCAACCCCGAAGCCCGGGTGGGGCAGTTGAGCGGCGGAAACCAGCAGAAGGTGCTGCTCGCCCGCTGGCTGATCACCCAGCCGAAACTGCTGATCCTGGACGAGCCGACCCGCGGCATCGACATCGGCGCCAAGACGGAGATCCAGAAGCTGGTGGTCTCCCTCTCCGAGGACGGCATGTCCGTGCTGTACATCGCGGCCGAACTGGAGGAAGTGCTCCGGCTCAGCCACACCATCGGAGTGCTGCGCGACCGCAAGCTGGTGGCGCAGCTCACCAACGGGCCCGAGATCACCACCAGCAAGATCCTCGAGACCATCGCGAGCGGAGAACACCAGTGACCACCCCCTCCCGCTGGCGAGCACTGACGCGCCATCACCTCTTCTGGCCGGTAGCGGTCCTGGTCGCCCTGCTGCTCGTCAACGTCCCCTTCACGCCCGACTTCTTCGCGATCCACATGACGAACGGCCACCTCTACGGCAGCCTCGTCTCGATCGTGCTGTTCGGTTCGCCCCTCATCCTGGTGGCGGTCGGCATGACCCTGGTCATCGCCACCGGCGGCATCGACCTGTCGGTCGGCGCCGTGGTCGCCATCACCGGGGCCCTGACCTGCTCGTACATCAGCCACCAGGCTGACCAGAACGCCCTGTCCGGCGTGTTGCTGGCGATGGGTCTCGGCCTGGTGGCGGCGGTCGTCTGCGGTCTGTGGAACGGCTTCCTGGTCGCCCGGATGGGCATCCAGCCCATCATCGCGACCCTCATCATCATGGTCGCCGGCCGGGGCGTGGCCCAGCTGATCACCGACGGCCAGATCATCACCGTCAACAGCGATCCGTACCAGCTGATCGGCGGCGGCTACTGGCTGACCCTGCCCTTCTCCATCTTCGTGGTGGCCGCCGTCGTGGCCGTCACCGTGGTGCTGACCCGCCGTACGGCCCTCGGCCTGCTCGTCGAGGCGGTCGGCGGCAACGCCGAGGCCAGCCGCCTGGTCGGCATCAGGTCCCGTCGTATCAAGATCATGGTGTACGTGTTCTGCGCCGTGTCCGCCGGTATCGCGGGCCTGATGATCAGCTCCAACACCTCGGCCGCGGACGGCAACAACGCCGGCCTGTGGATCGAGCTCGACGCGATCCTCGCCGTGGTCATCGGCGGCACCTCGCTGCTCGGCGGCCGCTTCTCCATCGGCGGCACGGTGATCGGGGCCCTCGTCATCCAGACCCTGACCACCACGATCTACACCATCGGCGTGCCGACCCAGACCAACCTGGTGTTCAAGGCCGCCGTGGTCATCGTCGTCTGCCTGCTCCAGTCCCCGAAGTTCCGCGCCAAGGTCTTCGGCGCCCGCGCGAAATCCGCCGCCCCGGCCGCGCCCGCCGCACCGGCCGAGGCCGCTCCCAAGATGGAGGTGTCGTGATGAGTGCGACCACCCGGACCCCCACGACACCGGAGAGCCGGACCACGTCCACGTCCGCGCGCCTGCTGGGCGACCGGCGGCTGCCCGTCCTGGTCACCGCCGGCCTGTTCCTCGTGATGTACATCGCGGGCCTCAGCCGCTACCAGAACTACGGCTTCGGCGAACCGCAGGTGTTCCTCAACCTGTTCATCGACAACAGCTATCTGCTGGTCGCCGCCGTCGGCGCCACCTTCGTCATCATGTCCGGCGGAATCGACCTGTCCGTGGGTTCCGTGATCGGCTTCACCACCATGCTCACCGCCTGGCTGGTGCAGGACGTGGGCCTGCCCCTGCTGGTCGTCGTGCCCATCTCCCTGAGCGTGGGCGCGTTCGGCGGCTTCCTCATGGGCTACGTGATCCACAACTTCGAGATCCAGCCGTTCATCGTGACCCTCGCCGGACTCTTCCTCTTCCGCGGTCTGTGCCTGGTCATCAGCAAGGAGTCGATCGCCATCAGCGACTCGGCCGTGAGCAGCCTGGCCGAGACACGGATATCGCTCGGCGTGGGAGACCTGTCGATCGGTGCCGTGGTGGCCCTGGTGGTCCTGGGCGTCGCCTTCTACGTCCTGCACTACACGCGCTTCGGGCGCCGTGTGTACGCCATTGGCGGCAACGAGCAGTCGGCCCTGCTGATGGGGCTCCCGCTGGGCGGCACGAAGATCGCGGTCTACACGATGAGCGGCTTCTGCTCCGCGCTCGCCGGTCTCCTCTTCATGCTCTACATCCAGTCCGGTGACCCCTTGCACGCCGTGGGCATGGAACTCGACGCGATCGCCGCGGTCGTCATCGGCGGCACCCTGCTGACGGGCGGCTCGGGCTATGTCCTGGGAACCCTCTTCGGCGTCCTCGTGCTCGGCCTGATCAAGAGCATCATCCAGTTCGAGGGCACCCTCAGCTCCTGGTGGACGAAGATCGCCACCGGAGTGCTGCTCTGCGCGTTCATCCTGGTCCAGCGGGCCATGACGGCCCGTAAGGCGACCTGAGGCGACGCGACGCAGCTCGCTCCGGCGATCTTCGCGAGGCGGTTTCGGCGCGATGGGGCGGATCATCCGCAATCCGTCGCGCCGAACTCGCCGGTCCGCACACAACCTTCACACAAGTCCTCGGGATTCCTGCTCCCGGGGCCCATAACCTTCCCGCGTCATGGACTACTGCGACCCGTGCCGACGGCACCTCAACGGCGCCCTCGCCTGCCCGGGGTGCGGCACCCCGATCGAAGCGCTGGGCACGGCACGCGCGCCGTACGACCCGAGCCCGTCCGGTTCCCACGGGGGCATGGCGGGGCTGTACGCGGGGGGTGCGGCGGGCGGGTACGGCGTCCAGGTCCCGTACGACACGACCGCTCCCGTCGGCGGGCACGGCGGCGGGGGATACGTCACGCCGGCGCCAGCGGCGTCCGAGGCTTCGTACGGCGGGGCCGTCGGGGCGGTGCCGGGTGGCTCGGGGTACGGCGGAGCCACCGGGGCGGTGCCGGGTGACCCGGGGTACGGCGGAGCCGCCGGGGCGATGCCGGGTGACCCGGGGTACAGCGGGGCCGCCGGGGCGGTGCCGGGTGACCCGGGGTACGGCGGAGCCGGCCACGGCAGCGTGCCCTACCCGAACGGTTCCACGGGCGGCGAGTCGAGCGCGGGTCGCGCTCCAGCGCTTGCGGCCGCGGGTGCGGACTCCGGCTCCGGTCTCGGGCCCGGCTTCCCTCTTGATGCCGGTTCCGGCGCGGGCTCTGGTGTCGGTCCGGGCGGCGACCCGGGTCCGGGTCCCGGCGCGGACTCGGGGTTCGGCTCGGGCTCAGGTCTCGGCTTCGACCCGGGTGCAGGCGCCGGTTCCAGTGCCGGGTCCGGGTCCGGTCCCGGACTGGGCCCCGGAGCCGGCCCCGACGCGCAGGCCGACTCGTCGGGCGCCGGTGACGAAACCGCCCCCGCGGACGACACCCCGGCCGAGGGGCGGGCCTCCCGGCGGCGCGCGCGGGGCCGAGACGCCGAGGACGCGGGTGCCGAGTACACGGGGAGCGCGGACGGCCCCGACCGCTCCCGCCACCCCGAGGACGACGACCAGGGCAGTCACGGCGAGGACGACTACGACGAGGACCCCGACTCCTCCAGTGGCGGAGCCAGTCGGCGAGACCGAAAAGCCGCGGCCCACCGCCGGCGTCGCCGCAGGACCCTGCTGATATCCGCCGGCTTCGTGCTCGCGGCCGGCGGTCTGAGCCTCGCGGAGCTGGGCATGGACGCCCCGGGATCCGCCCCGAAACCGGCGACGGTGGGCGAGGATTCGGCCGAGGGCGGCGCGTCCCCGGACGCGAGCGAAGCGACGTCGACGGCCACCGACTCGGGCGGAGCCGCTGCTTCGGCGTCCCCTTCGTCGTCCGCCTCCGCATCCCCCTCCGCTTCCGCGTCCAAGAGCGAGGACGCGAGCAAGAGCCCCGCCCCCCGGCCGACGGCCACCACGAGTCCGGGCGCCTCGACCCCCAGGGCGACGGCCACAGCGACGAACGGCGGCTCGGCCCCCACGGCCGCCCCCACGACAACGGCCCCGAGCCCGACCGCGTCCCCCACCCAGTGCGACCGCTTCCTCTGGTGGTGCACCTAGACCTGGCCCTGGCCCGTCTTGCGTCCGCGGCCCGGCGGGGGCTGGTCGCGCAGTTCCCCGCGCCCCTAGGGGGTTGCAGCTCGAACCGGCCTGGGCCGTACCCACTCAGGGGCGCGGGGAACTGCGCGACCAGCCACAACGCACCCGCACCCGGCAACCGCGAAACGGCCTACGCGTCCCGCATCCGCCGCAAAAGATCCCGCAACGACTCCCGCTCCCCCTGGGACAACCCCGTAAGCGGCTCCCGGGCAAACCGCAGCCCTTCCCGCAGCGACCGAGCCACCCGCACCCCTTCCTCCGTCGCCGCCGCCACCTTCACCCGCCGGTCCGCCGGGTCGGGCCGCCGCTCCACCAGCCCGCGCGCCTCCAGCCGGTCCACGATCCCGGTGACGTTGGACGGCTCGCATTTCAGTTTTTGCGCCAGCTTGCGCATGGGCAGCGGCTCAAGGGACAGCAGACTCAACAGTCGCGCCTGCGCCCCGGTGAGGGCGTGTTCCGCGGCCGCGTCCTCGTAGTCCGAGTAGAAGCGGGCCACCACATCGCCGATGAGTTCCACGACTTCCATGGTCAGTGGATCCGGCCGGGTCTTGTGAGGTGTGGGCATGCCCACCACAGTACCTCTTTACTTGACAACCTGAAATATCCAGAGGCATGGTTGTTTCAGGTACTGAAGTAAATCGCAGTGATTCTCGAAAGGCTCTGTCATGATCAACCGCGAATGGCACCTGCTCAGCCGTCCCGTCGGCTGGCCCAAGCCCGAGGACTTCGCCCTGGTCGAGGCGGAGGTCCGGCAGCCCGGCGAGGGACAGGTCCTGGTGCGGAACAAGTACCTCTCCGTCGACCCGTACATGCGCGGCCGCATGAGCGCCGCGAAGTCGTACGCCGCCCCCTTCGAGCTGAACAAGGTCATGCAGGGCGGCGCGGTCGGCGAGGTCGTCGCCTCGAACGCCGAGGGTGTCGCCGTAGGCGACCACGTCCTGCACTTCAACGGCTGGCGCGAGTACGCCACCTTCGACGCCAAGCAGGCCGTCAAGGTCGACGCCGACGCCGCGCCCCTGTCCACCTACCTCGGTGTCCTCGGCATGACCGGCCTCACCGCCTACGCCGGCCTGCTGCGCACCGCGTCCTTCAAGGAGGGCGACTCGGTCTTCGTCTCCGGCGCCGCGGGTGCCGTCGGCAGCCAGGTCGGCCAGATCGCCAAGCTCAAGGGCGCCTCCCGCGTCATCGGCTCGGCCGGCTCGGACGAGAAGGTCAAGCTGCTCGTCGAGGAGTACGGCTTCGACGCGGCCTTCAACTACAAGAACGGCAAGGTCAGCGACCAGCTGCGCGAGGCGGCCCCGGACGGCGTCGACGTCTACTTCGACAACGTCGGCGGCGACCACCTCGAGGCCGCCATCGGCTCCCTGAACCAGGGCGGCCGGATCGCGATCTGCGGGATGATCTCGGTCTACAACAACACCGAGCCGGCCCCCGGTCCGCGCAACCTCGCGCGGCTGATCCAGACCCGTGGCCGTATCGAGGGCTTCCTGGTCGGCGACCACTACGACCTCCAGCCGCAGTTCGTCTCCGAGGTCGGCCCGTGGGTGGCCTCCGGGCAGCTGAAGTACCGCGAGACGGTCGTCGAGGGCATCGAGAACAACCTGGAGGCGTTCCTCGGGGTCCTGCGCGGCGACAACACCGGAAAGATGATCGTCAAGCTGTGACCCTGTGCTGGACTTCCGGCATGCGGTAACTTCTTTCCGAATCCCGCCGTCGATCGTGGGCGCGAGTCGCGGTGGACCGAGGAGGAAGACACCCGCATGCCGGAAATCCAGCAGTCCGACGTCCTGTACACCGCCGTCGCCACCGCCGAGAACGGCCGTGACGGCCGGGTCGCCACCGCGGACGGCAGGCTCGACGTCATCGTCAACCCGCCCAAGGAGATGGGCGGCAGCGGTGCCGGCACCAACCCCGAGCAGCTGTTCGCCGCCGGATACAGCGCCTGCTTCCAGGGCGCCCTCGGTGTCGTCGCCCGTCAGGAGAAGGCCGACGTCTCCGGCTCGACGGTCACCGCGAAGGTCGGCATCGGCAGGAACGCCGACGGCTTCGGACTGATCGTCGAGATCTCCGCGACCATCCCGAACACCGACCCGGCCACGGCCCGGGCCCTCCTGGAGAAGGCCCACCAGGTCTGCCCGTACTCGAAGGCGACCCGCGGGAACATCTCCGTGACCCTCGCCTGACGAGGCTCGTTGGGCCTACCAGGCGCGGGCGGCACCCCTGGACGTGGGGCGGCCGCCCGCGCCTGCCGTCTGCGGCCGAGGCCGCAGGAGCCGCCGCCCCCAGGGCGGCCCCCACGGTCATCCGGCTGCCAGCGCCGCCTTGTGCACGGCTCTGACGAGCCGCTGGTTCTCCGGCGCCGCCCCTCCCGGGAACGTCATCCGGCGGCGGGTGTAGCCGTAGGCCAGGCCGCTGCGGGGATCGGCGAAGGCCTGCGAGCCGCCGGCGCCGCTGTGCCCGAAGGCGCCGGCGCCCAGGAACGGGTGGGTCATGTCGGCCGTGGCCTGGAAGCCGAGGCCGAAGGACCGGTGGGCGCGGGCGACCAGGTCGTAGCCGATGGAGTGGATCTGGCCCACCTCCGCGACGGTGTCCGGCTTCAGCAGTGGCGGACGGTCCGCGACCTCGCTGATCGCCGCCGCGTACATCCCGGCCAGACCCCGCGCCGCCGCCACTCCGCCCGCCGACGCCGGCCCCTTCGCGCGCACGGCACGGGAGTTGGCGTGGTCCAGCAGCTCCGTCGGTTCCGCCGCCTGGAGGTTGGAGGCGATCCCGGTCAGGGTGTACGGCCCGGTCGGCATCGCGTCGAGCAGGGCCTGCTGCTCGGGGGTCGGCAGCATCGGCTGCACGGAACGGAACCGCGGCTCCAGGGAGGCGGGCAGCCCCAGGTGGAAGTCCAGCCCGTACGGCGCCCGGATCCGCTCCTCGTACACCTCCTGGAGGGTGCGGCCGGTCGCCCGCCGCACGATCTCTCCGGTGAGCGCGCCGATGACGTACGCGTGGTAGCCGAAGGCCGTGCCGGGGCGCCAGAACGGCTTCTGGTCCGCGAGCCGTTCCGCCATCGCCCGGTCGTCCGCCAGTTCCTGCGCGCTGAAACCGCCGTCGATGCCCACCACGCCGGCCCGGTGCGCCAGCAGGTCGCGCAGGGTCAGCTGGCCCTTGCCCTCGGCCCCGAACTCCGGCCAGTAGTAGGTGACTTTGCGGTCCAGCTCCAGCGTGCCCTCCTGGACGAGGAGGGCCACCACCAGATGCGCGGCGCCCTTGGTCGACGAGAACACGCCGTAGAGGGAGTCGGGCCGGACGTCCGGTCCCGCCCACAGGTCGACGACCCGCCTGCCGTGCACATGGGCGCACAACTGTCCTTCGTAGTCGGGCCGTTCACCGGCGACGAAGGCGGCGAACTCCTCACGCACCGCCTCGAAGCCGTCCGCGACGGTGCCGTGGATCTCCTGCGTCATCCGCTCTCCTCAACTTCGGCCGCTGCTCGCGTGCGCCGTCCAGCGGGTTCCCGGAGGCGTACGACCGCTCCACGCACACCCCTGGCTCGTGATGTGCACGCGTACCTCCTACGGAGCTTCCTGAGATCGGTACGGCGAGATGTACCTCTTCGACTCAACAGCAGCGCGGGGGAGTCGGTGGCGCGGATGCCCCGGATGGCGCATCCCCTGCCGCCCGGACGGGGCACGGGTGCGAACGGGCACCCGATAGGGTTCTGGCCATGCGTGATCTCGGGGCGGGCTTCCACTATCTCCTGAAGGGCCAACGATGGGTGGCCCGGCACGGCAAGCAGTACGGCTTCGGGCTGATCCCGGGCCTGATCACCCTGGTGCTCTATCTGGGCGCCCTGGTGTCCCTGGCGACCTGGGGCGAGGACATGGTGTCCTGGGCGACCCCCTTCGCCGACGGCTGGTCGAGCCCGTGGCAGGGCCTGTTCCGCGGCTTCCTCGCGGTGCTCCTGTTCGCCCTGGCGCTCCTCCTCGCCGTCCTGACCTTCACGGCCGTCACCCTCCTCATCGGCCAGCCCTTCTACGAGAGCCTCTCCGAGAAGGTCGACCGGGACGTCTCCCCGGACGGCACCGCCCCCGAGTCCGGCCTCCCGCTCTGGCGCGAGCTGTGGATCTCCGCGCGGGACAGCCTGCGCATCCTGATCCGGGCCGGGCTGTGGGCCGTCCTCCTCTTCGCCCTCGGCTTCGTCCCCGTGGCCGGACAGACGGTGGTCCCGGTGCTCGGCTTCTTCGTCACGGGCTTCTTCCTCACCGAGGAACTCACGGCGGTGGCCCTCCAGCGCCGCGACATCGACCTCCGGGCCCGCCTCGCCCTCCTCCGCTCCCGCAAGGCCCTCGTCTGGGGCTTCGGCACCCCCCTGGGCCTGTCCTTCCTGGTCCCCTTCGTCGCGGTGTTCCTGATGCCGGGAGCGGTGGCGGGCGCGACGCTGATGGCCCGGGAACTGCTGGGGGAGGAGAACCGGGACGAGGACAGGGACGAGGACAGCGACGAGAACACGCAGGACGAGGAGGAGCCGGTTCCCGGCCCGTAGTCGGCCCCCCCCGGAGCGTCCTACGCCCCCACCGCCACCGCCACGATCGCCCGGACCTGCGCGATGATGTCCACCCGGTTCCGCACGAACCCCGGATCCGTCACCGCCCCCGTCGCCGGATCGGTGTTCCCCGCCCCGAACTCCAGCACCGGCGTGTGCACATGCCCGCCCGGCAGCACGTCGTGGAGCCCCAGCCGGTCCCGCAGCAGGGTGGCCCGGTAGGCGATCTCGTTGGAGAGGTAGTTCCCGCCGCCCCCGGCCCGCGCGGTGGACCCCTCGGTCGGCCCGTCGGGACGGACGACCGCCTCGGTCCCGCCCGCCGGGATCTCGGTCACGCTCGTGTTGTCGTAGACGGGGAACCGCCCGGTGTCCGCGGCCACGATCGCCTTGTACGGCAGCGTGGTCGTCGTCCACTGCGGCTGCGAGGCCGGATCGCCGACCGGCACCGTCCCCGTCACACCGATGTTCTCGTTGTCCGGGAACCCGCCCCGCCAGGCCCCGTTGGTCCGCTCCACGTCGAACCGCCCCACCCGCCCCTGACTCACGGTCGTGAAGAGGTCCACCTTCCTCAGGTACGGCCGCAGCGCCCGCTTCAGCCGCTGACCGGCCGGATACCGCACCGCGTCCTGCCCCCGCGAGGTCCGCTCCAACTCACCGAGCAGAGCCGTGCGTTGTGCGTCCGTCAGCCCGAACGACGGCTCCCAGGTGCGCACTTCCCGAGTCATCCCCAACCGCGCCCAGTACAGCGGCCGGTCGTCGTCCCGGCTCAGGTCCCCACCGGCCGGCCCCCGCCCCTGCGCCCGGTCGACGGCCCGCCGCCACAGCCCGGACCCCTCCCGTACGACGACCTTCCGCGCCTCGGCGTAGGAGAGCGCCGCCCCGAGCGCCCGGGTGAAGTGCCGCGTCACCGCGTCGAACCCGGACCGTTCCAGGATCTCCCGCGGCACCGGCCTGTCCAGGCGCTGCTCCTCCACCGTGGCCGAGGGTGCCGCCTCCGCCGCCACGGCCGTTGTGGGGACCACCGGTCCCGCCAGCAGGACCAGTCCGAGCATGCCGATCCGAACGCGCAGGGAAGTCAAGGGAGTTCGGGTCCTTCCGTCGCTGTGGGGCGCGAGTGGTGCGGGACCACGGCAGTATCGCCTGCCCCAAGTGGTCTACGCCATGGGGCGCGACGTACCAGGAATCCGCACCGCCGCCTCCCGCATCGCACCGACGAAGGCCTCCCCGGCGGGCGACAGCGACCGTCCCCTCACCACTGCCGCGTACACCGCCCGCGCCGGCGCCTCCTCGTCCCGCACCGGCACCAGCGCGACGTCCGGCCGGACCGACCCCGCCGCGAGCGCCGGAACCAGCGTCACCCCGAGCCCCGCGGCGACGTACCCCTGCTTCGCGGTCCACTCGCCCACGACATGCGCGATCCGCGGCCGGAACCCCTGCCGCAGCGCCGCGTCCAGCAGCGTGCCCTCGGGCCGCGGGCTCCCGGAGATCCAGTCGGCGTCCGCGAGGCGGCCCAGCCGTACGGGGCCGCCGTCGGCCAGCGGATGTCCGGCCGGGACGGCGACGTACAGCGACTCGTCGAGCAGATGGTGGAGGACGTACGGCTCCAGCGCCGCGCCCCCGGTCGTCGACACGACCGCGAGATCCAGGTGCCCGCCCGCGAGCCGGTCCAGCAGGGCCGGTGTGAGGCCCTCCTCGCGGGTCACCCGCACCCGAGGACTGCGGTCGCGGAAGACCCCGAGGGCGAGCGGAACCAGCGCCGCGTCCGCGGTCGGGAAGGCCCCGAACCGCAGCCGCCCGCCCGCCGCTTCACGAAGCGCGGCCAGCTCACGGGCGGCCCCGTGCAGGGCCCCGGTGACGGTCTCGGCGTACGGCATCAGCACCCGCCCGGCCTCCGTCAGCCGCACGCCCCGCGGCAGCCGGTCGAACAACGGCCCCCCGCCGAGCGCCTGTTCCAGCGAGGAGATCTGCCGGGACACCGCCGACTGCGTCCACCCCAGGGTGCGCGCGGCCACGGTGAACGACTCCTGCCGGGCCACCTCCAGGAAGACCCGCAGCCAGACGGTGGCGAGGTCGGGGACTCCGGTGCGATGCGGGTCGGGCATGGCAGCCATGCTGGACATTCGCTTGTCGCATCGCAAGCCCGGACCTAGCGTCGACGCCATGAAGGTCACCCTCGACAACCCCGCCGGCGCACCTCAGCCGCTGAGCCCCTACTACTCCCAGGTCGCCCGCGTCGAACAGGCCGACGGCAGCGCCCTGTTGTTCGTCTCCGGGCAGATCGCCGAGGGCGCCACGCTCGCCGAGCAGTCCCGGGGCGTCTTCGAGACCCTGGCCGCACTGCTGACCGCGCACGGGGCGAGCCTGGCCGACGTCGTCAACATCCGCACCTACCTCACCGACATCTCCGAACTGGAGCAGTACGGCGCCGTACGACGGGAGTTCCTCACCGGCACCCCGCCCACCAGCATGACCTTCGAGGTGCCCCGGCTGTTCCGCCCCGAGGCGCTCGTCGAGATCGAAATCGTGGCGGCGGTACCGGCCGCCGGGTGATACTGCGGCCATGAAGGCAGCCAACCTGGGCGTTCTCTTCCTCATCGAGCTGGGCGCCCTGGCGGGTGCCGCGTACTGGGGCTTCACCCGGGATGTCGCCACACCGCTGGCCTGGCTGCTCGGCCTTGCCGCGCCCGCCCTGCTGATCGTCCTGTGGGCGCTGTTCGGGGCGCGGAAGGCGCGCTACCCCCTGCACGGCGCGGCCCGTGTCGGATTCGAGGCGCTGTGGTTCGGCGCGGGGGCGCTCGCCCTGCTGGCCGCCGGCGACACCGGCGGGGCGGTCACGCTCGCCGTGCTCGTCGTGGTGAGCAAGTCCCTGGCCTTCAAGTGGGGCCAGTAGCAGGCGGATTCAGGCCTCCTCGCCCAGCAGTCGCAGAAAGTCCCGGAACGCCCCCGGCATGTCCACCGACTCCGGGTCCAGCAGCCACTGGTACTGGAGGCCGTCCATCACGGCCACCAGCAGCGGCGCGGTGCGTTCCGGGGTCAGGCCGTTGGGGAGCCGCTCGCCGTACTCCGCCCGCAGTGCCACCGCCATCGACTCCCGCACCCGGGTGTAGCGCTCGGTGAAGTACTCCCGCGCCGGATGTCCCTCCGTCACGCTCTCGCCGAGCAGCGCCGAGAAGGTCTGGATGATCCCGGGCCGCATCGCGTTGTACTCGACGAGCGAGGTGAGCAGGTCGACCCGCCAGCTGCCGGCCGGCACCGCGTCCCACCGGTCCCGCTCCTCCAGCACCGCCACCAGCAGCGCGTCCTTCGTCGGGAAGTGGTGCAGCAGCCCCTGCTGGGTCAGCCCGACCCGTTCGGCCACCGCGGCCAGGCTCGCGCCCCGGTAACCGCGCTCGGCGATGACCTCCAGGGCCGCCCGGACGATCTCGGCCCGGCGCTCCTCGCTTCTGGTCCTGGCGTTCATGGCGTCACCGTACGACATCACCGGGAGCTGAAAATAACAGCAAGGTAACGAAACCTACCGCTCACCAGGCAGCCGATGCACGATGGGGAGGACCGGTCGGACTTCAACGAGGAGGCACCGCCATGGCGGCACCCGAGGGACACCAGGCCACCACCCCCGCCGACCACGCCCGCGAGGCGGCCGTGGAGGCGACCCTGACCCGCCTGGACCTCGACGCCAAGGCCAGGCTCCTGGGCGGCCAGGACATGTGGTCCCTGCCCGCGCTGCCGGAGATCGGCCTGCCCTCCCTCGTCATGTCCGACGGCCCGATCGGCGTCCGCGGTGTCCGCTGGAGCGCCGACGACCCGTCGATCGCCCTGCCCTCCCCGACCGCCCTCGCCGCCGCCTGGGACCCGGAACTCGCCCGCAGGGCGGGCCGGTTGCTCGCCCAGGAAGCCCGCCGCAAGGGCGTCCACGTCCTGCTCGCCCCGACCGTGAACCTCCACCGCTCCCCGCTCGGCGGCCGCCACTTCGAGGCCTACAGCGAGGACCCGTACCTCACCGGCCGGATCGCCGCCGGATACGTCACCGGCGTCCAGGAGGGCGGTGTCGGCACCACCGCAAAGCACTTCGTCGCCAACGACGCCGAGACCGACCGCTTCACGGTGAACAACCTGGTCTCCGAACGCGCCCTGCGCGAGCTGTACCTGGCGCCCTTCGAGCACATCGTGGAGAACGCCCACCCGTGGGGCATCATGACCGCCTACAACACGGTCAACGGCACGACGATGACCGAGCACCACCACCTCGTCAACGAAGTCCTGCGCGGCGAATGGGGCTTCGACGGCTGCAACGTCTCCGACTGGATGGCCGCCCGCTCCACCAAGGGCGCCATCGAGGGCGGCCTCGACATCGCCATGCCCGGCCCCGCGACCGTCTACGGCGAACCCCTCGCCCGCGCCGTACGCAGCGGCGAGGTCGAGGAGAGCACGGTCGACACCGCCGTACGCAACGTGCTGCGGCTCGCCGCCCGCGTGGGCATCCTTGAGGGCGCCGAGCCCGTCGTCACCGAACTGCCCCCGCCCGTCGACGGCGAGGCCCTGGCCCGCGAGATCGCCCGCCGCTCCTTCGTGCTGGTCCGCAACCAGGGCGCGCTGCCGCTGAAGCCGGGCACCGTCGCGCTCAGCGGCGCCGCCGCCCGCGACGCCCGCATCCTCGGCGGCGGCTCCGCCACCGTCTTCCCGGACCGGATCGTCTCCCCGCTCGACGGCCTCACCGCCGCCCTCCCCGAGGGCTCGGTGAGCTACCGCGTCGGCGCCGACCCGAACACCGAACTCGCGGTAGCGGAGAAGGGGTTCAGCCTCCGGGCGATCTGCCGGGACGCGGACGGCACCGTCCTCGGCACCCGCTCCGCCCCCAACGGCCAGATCCAGTGGATGGGTGCGGACCTCCCCGAGGGCGTCACCCACGACCGCCTCCACACCGTCGAGCTGACCGGCACCTTCACCCCGCGCGAGACCGGCACCCACACCTTCGGCATCAAGGGGCTCGGCGCCTTCCGGCTGGCCGTGGACGGCACCACCCACTACGACGACGTCCAGCGCGCCGACAAGGACGACCCGTTCGTCTCCTTCTTCGGTGCGCCCGAACCCCGCGCCGAGGTCGGACTGACCGCGGGCGAGCCGGTCGAGGTCTCCCTCACCCACGTCGTCGACCTCCCCGACGACCTGCCCATGAAGGTCGTCGGGTTCGCCCTCGCCCACCTGGACCCGCGGCGCGACCCGGACGAGCTGATCGCCGAGGCCGTGGAGGCGGCCCGGCACGCGGACACCGCCGTCGTCGTGGTCGCCACCACCGACCGCGTCGAGTCCGAGGGCTACGACCGCAAGGACCTCACCCTGCCCGGCCGGCAGGACGACCTGGTTCGCGCGGTCGCCGCCGCCAACCCGAACACCGTCGTGATCGTCAACTCCGGCTCCCCGGTGGAACTGCCCTGGCGGGCGGACGTCTCCGCGATCCTGCTCGGCTGGTTCCCCGGCCAGGAGGGCGGCGCCGCCCTCGCCGACGTCCTCACCGGCGCCCACGAGCCCGGCGGCCGGCTCCCCACCACCTGGGGCACCCTGGCCGACGCCCCGGTCACCCGGGTCGTCCCGGTGAACGGAGAACTCCCCTACGACGAAGGCGTCTTCATCGGCTACCCGGCCTGGGAGAGGGCGGGCCGCACCCCGGCCTACCCGTTCGGCCACGGCCTCGGCTACACCGACTGGACCTACGAGTCCGTCGAGGTCCAGGGCGCCACCGTGCGGGTCCGGCTGCGCAACTCCGGCAGCCGCGCGGGCCGCGAGGTCGTCCAGGTCTACCTGGCGCCCGAGCCCGACCCCGAGCGCCCGGGCCGCAGGCTCGCCGGGTTCGCGGGAGCCGAGGCCGGCCCCGGCGAGAGCGTCGAGGTCACCGTGGAGATCCCGCGCCGGGCTTTTGAGATCTGGGACGAGAAGACCTCGTCGTGGGCGTATGTGAAGGGTTCGTACGAGATCCAGGTGGGACGCTCGATCGAGGACCGCCGGGTCACCGCGACGATTAACGTCTGATATCAGGGGGTGCGACCCCCGCACAAGCAGCCCCGGCCCGGGACCTGACCCCTGGGCCGGGGCTCGTTCGTGCTCAGCGGGTACCGAAGCCGTACACCGTCTCCGACCGGTACACCTCACCCGGCCGCAGCACCGTGCTCGGGAACTCCGGGCGGTGGGGGGAGTCCGGGAAGTGCTGGGTCTCCAGCGCGATGCCGTCGCCGGGCGTGAAGGGCTCGGGCAGGTGGTCCGCGGTGTACAGCTGGAGCCCCGGCTCGGTGGTCGACACCGTCAGCACCCGCCCGGACGCCGGGTCGTACAGCTCGGCCACCTCCACGGCCTGCTCGGTGAGCCCCTTGTCGAGCACGAAGTTGTGGTCGTACCCGGCCCCGACCTTGCGCGCCTGACGGAAGTCGAACCGGGTGCCCTCGACCTCCTCGATCCCCGTCGGGATCAGGTCCGCGTCGACCGGCGTGAACCGCGAGGCGTCGATCCGCAGCTCGTGCCCGCCCGCGTTCCCCGACCCGGACAGGTTGAAGTAGCTGTGGTTGGTCAGGTTCACCAGGGTCGGCGCGTCGGTGACCGCCTCGTACGAGATCCGCAGCGCGCCCGACTCGTCCAGCGCGTAGGTCCCGGAGACCTCGAGACGGCCCGGGAAGCCCTCCTCGCCGTGCGGGCTGACCCGGCTCAGCCGCACCCCGAACTCCCCGGCCGGCTCCAGGTCCCACACCCGCTTGTCGAAGCCGTTCTCCCCGCCGTGCAGGGAGTTGGGAGCGTTGTTCGCCGCGAGCGCGTACGTCCGCCCGTCCAGCTCGAAACGGGCGCCCGCGATCCGGTTCGCGTACCGCCCGACGAAGGCGCCGAGATAGGGACCGGAGTGCTCCAGGTACCCGTCCAGATCGGCGAACCCCAGCACCACGTCAGCGGTCCGCCCCTGCCGGTCCGGGACCTCGACCGACTGCACGATCCCGCCGTAGGACAGGATCCGCACGCGCACGCCCGCGCGCTCCAGGGTCCAGCGGTGGACCGGTGTGCCGTCGGGAAGCGTGGCGAAGAGTTCGTTCATGTGCGGAACTTTAAGTCACGGCCTTGACCTTGCGGTATGCGATCTCCGCCAGCCGTGCCTGGCCGTTCACGCTCGGATGGAACCAGTCCCAGTGACTGAGCTGGTCGGTGCCGAAGCGGTAGTCGTACACCGCGCCCCCGTCGTACCGGCAGTGCGCGTCCTTCGCGCACACCTGCTTCAGCACGGCGTTGTACTCCTCCACCCGCTTCTGCACGGTGTCCCGGCGCTCGGTCGCCGCCGCGTCCACGGCGTCCGCGTCGGCCAGCATCGACGGGCACACGCCGAGCTTCCACACCTGCTTGCCCAGCGGGTTGGTCCGCCCCTGGGACCACAGCCGCTTGAGGTTGGGCACGCTCGCCACGTACACCTGCGCCTTCGGGGCCTTCCGGCGCAGCACGCTCAGGGCGTCCTCGAACCCGGCCCGGAACTCGGACACCGGGGTCATCGCCGCCGTGGAGTCCCGGCAGGCGTCGTTGGCACCCACCATCACCGTCACCAGCGCCGGCGCGCGCGAGGCCGCCTGGGACATCTGCGCGGACAGATCGGCCATCCGCGACCCGGACACCGCGTAGTTCCAGCTGCGCTCGGCCGCCCTGGCCTTCCCCAGCAGCCGTACGGCCAGCGAGTCGACCTGCGCGCTGCCCCCGGTGGCCCAGGAGACGTCGGGGCAGTCCGTCAGCACCCCGCACGCGTCGAAGCCACGGGTGATGGAGTCGCCGACGGCGGCCAGCGAGGCCGGGCTGCTGTCCCAGGCGGGCGTCGGCTTCGGCGAGGGCTTCGCCCTGGCGGTCGGCGCCGCCGAGTCGCCGCCCACGGCGTCGCACCCGGCGACGCCCACAAGAGCCGCGGTCAGGACGGCGGCGACGGCCCGCGAGCGATGGCCCTGCTTGCGCATCCGTGGTGTTCCCCTCGTGAAATGGTGGTCCGTTCATAACAACGCGCCCGAGTTCCCGGCGGCCCCGAGGGAACGATCGGGACCCGTACTAGCGTCCTGCCGGGTGAATGGCGGGCGTTTCGGGGCATCGGGACCGACGGTACGTCACACTCCTTGCGCCGCCGCACGGTAGCCTCGCCCTCAACGTGGCCGGTCGGCATCGCCGCCGTGCCGGCCAGCAAGACCTGTCCCGCTCTGCCCGGAGGTCCCGGTGACGACACGTGGAGTTCTGTACGTGCACTCCGCGCCGCGCGCGCTGTGCCCGCACGTCGAGTGGGCGATCGCCGGGGTGCTCGGCACGCGCGTCAACCTCGACTGGATCCGGCAGCCCGCCGCGCCCGGCACCTGGCGCTCGGAGTTCTCCTGGAAGGGCGAGGTCGGCACCGCGTCCAAGCTCGCGTCGGCGCTGCGGGGCTGGCACCTGCTGCGCTTCGAGGTCACGGCCGAGCCTTGCGCCACCGCCGAGGGCGAGCGCTACAGCTGCACCCCCGAACTGGGCATCTTCCACGCGGTCACCGGGATCCACGGCGACATCCTGATCCCGGAGGACAGGTTGAGGGCAGCCCTCACGCGCTCCCAGCGGGGAGAGACGGACCTGGAGGCCGAGCTGTCCAAGCTCCTCGGCAAGCCCTGGGACGACGAGCTGGAGCCGTTCCGGTACGCCGGCGAGGGAGCCCCGGTCCGCTGGCTGCACCAGGTGGTGTGAAGGCGCCCCTTCAGGGGCGCGGGGAACGGCGCGACCAGCCCCCACCGACCCGCAGACGAAAAGCGGCCCGGCCTCCATCTGGAGACCGGGCCCATTTCGGCTGACGGCGTTCTCAGACCGTCCGGAACGCCAGCACCACGTTGTGCCCGCCGAAGCCGAACGAGTCGTTCAGCGCGGCGATACGGCCCTCCACGGGCAGCTTGCGCGCCTCGCCGCGGACGACGTCGGCGTTGGCCTCCGCCTCCGGGTCGAGGTTCTCGACGTTGATGGTCGGCGGAGCCACCCGGTGGTACAGGGCGAGGACGGTCGCGACCGTCTCGATGCCACCGGCGCCACCCAGCAGGTGACCGGTCATCGACTTGGTCGCCGAGACCGCCATGTGGTCGGCGTCGTCCCCGAACACCTTGCGCAGCGCCTTGAGTTCGGCGATGTCACCGGCCGGCGTCGACGTGGCGTGCGCGTTGACGTGCACGATCTCCGCCGGGTTCAGGTCGGTGTTCTCGAGCAGGTGCTGGAGGGCGGCCGAGATGCCGCGGCCCTCCGGCTCGGGCTGCACGATGTCGTGGGCGTCGGCGGAGATGCCCTGGCCGACCGCCTCGGCGTACACCCGGGCCCCGCGCCTGGCGGCGTGCTCCGCGGACTCCAGGACGACCACACCCGCACCCTCGCCGAGGACGAAGCCGTCCCGGGCGGTGTCGTAGGGACGCGAGGCGCCCTGCGGGTCGTCGTTGTTCTTGGACATCGCCATCATGTTGCCGAACGCGGCGATGGGCAGCGGGTGGATCGCCGCCTCGGTGCCACCGGCGACGACGATGTCGGCGCGGCCGGTGCGGATCATCTCGATGGCGTAGCCGATGGCCTCGGCGCCCGAGGCGCACGCGGAGACCGGCGTGTGCACGCCCGCACGGGCGCCCACCAGCAGGCCCACGTTGGCCGAGGGACCGTTCGGCATGAGCATGGGAACGGTGTGCGGGGAGACGCGGCGGACGCCCTTCTCCTTCAGCACGTCGTACTGGTCCAGGAGGGTCGTCACACCGCCGATGCCGGAGGCGATGACGGCGCCGAGGCGGTCCGGGTCGACGTCGCCGACCGAGCCCTCCTCACCGGCCTTGCCCTCGAAGCCCGCGTCGGCCCACGCCTCCTTGGCGGCGACCAGCGCGAACTGTGCCGAGCGGTCGAGGCGCCGGGCCTGCGGCCGCGGGATCACCTCGGTCGGCTCCACGGCGACGGGCGCCGCGATACGGACCGCCTGGTCGGCGGCCCACTCCTGCTCGAGGGGCTTGACGCCGGACTTGCCGGCGACCAGACCCTCCCAGGTAGAGGCTGCGTCGCCACCCAGCGGTGTGGTTGCGCCGATACCGGTGACGACCACGGTGCGATTGGTCGGGCTCACGGGAAATCTTTCTCCAACGGTACGAGGATTAAGCGGCGCCACCGCCGGGTGGCGGGGCCGGTCAGCGTCCGGCCCAAGCAGGGGCTCAGGCCTGGTGCTTGAGGATGTAGTCGGTCGCGTCGCCGACCGTCTTGAGGTTCTTGACGTCGTCGTCCGGGATCTTGACGTCGAAGCGCTCTTCGGCGGCGACGACGACCTCGACCATGGACAGCGAGTCGACGTCCAGGTCGTCGGTGAAGGACTTGTCCAGCTGGACGTCCTCAACCGGGATGCCGGCGATCTCGTTCACGATGTCGGCGAGACCGGCGACGATCTCTTCCTGAGTGGCGGCCATGTTGGCGCTCCTTCGTTTTCTTATCCAGAGGGTTGGCAGTGTTTTCCGTCCCGGACCGGTCGATCCGGCACGGAGTGCCTAGGGGAGGGTAACGACAGTGGCGGCGTAGACGAGACCCGCCCCGAATCCGATGACGAGCGCGGTGTCGCCGCTCTTCGCCTCGCCGGTCGCCAGAAGCCGCTCCATGGCGAGCGGGATCGAGGCGGCCGAGGTGTTGCCGGTGGTGCGGACGTCACGCGCGACCGTGACGTGCTCCGGCAGCTTCAGCGTCTTCACCATCGAGTCGATGATCCGCTCGTTGGCCTGGTGGGGGATGAAGACGTCCAGGTCGTCCGGGCTGATCCCGGCCGCGTCCAGCGCCTGCTGGGCGACCTTCGCCATCTCGAACACGGCCCAGCGGAACACCGCCTGGCCCTCCTGCGTGATCGCAGGGAACTTGTCGGTGGAGCTGTCGTACTCGTTCCACGCCACGGTCTGCTTGATCGTCTCGGACTTGTCGCCCTCGGAACCCCAGACCGTGGGGCCGATGGCCGGCTCCTGTGAGGGCCCCACGACGACCGCGCCGGCGCCGTCGCCGAACAGGAAGGCGGTGGCCCGGTCCTCCAGGTCGGTCAGGTCGCTCAGCCGCTCGACGCCGATCACCAGCACGTACTCCGCGCTGCCCTCGACGATCATGCCCTTGGCGAGCGTGAGGCCGTAGCCGAAGCCCGCGCAGCCCGCGGAGATGTCGAACGCGGCGGCCTTGTCCGTGCCCAGCTTGTCGGCGATCTCGGTCGCCACGGCCGGGGTCTGCTTGAAGTGCGAGACGGTCGAGACGATCACGCCGCCGATCTGCTCGGCGGAGATCCCGGCGTCGGCGATCGCCTTGCCGGACGCCTCGATCGACATGGCGGCGACGGTCTCCTCGTCGTTCGCCCAGTGCCGGGTCTGGATGCCGGAGCGCGAGCGGATCCACTCGTCGGAGGAGTCGATCGTCTCGAGGATCACCTCGTTCGGCACGACCCGGGTCGGGCGGTAGCCGCCGACCCCGAGGATGCGCGCGTACGGGGCGCCCTTGCTGGGCTTGATCTTCGACATGCTCTCGTGCTCCTTCTCAGGCACCGTGCTCGGCGATGAGCTCGCGAGCAGCGTCGAGGTCGTCGGGGGTCTTGAGCGCCAGCGTGGTCACACCGGGCAGCGCGCGCTTGGCGAGGCCGACCAGCGTGCCGCCGGGGGACACCTCGATGAGCGCGGTGGCGCCGAGCTCCTTGAAGGTCTCCATGCACAGGTCCCAGCGGACCGGGTTGGCGACCTGGCCGACCAGCCGCTCCAGCACCTCGGCGCCGGTGGCGACGGCCTGGCCGTCCTTGTTGGAGACGTACGTGACCGTCGGGTCGGCCGGGGTCAGGTCGGCGGCGGCCTTGGCCAGCGCGTCGACCGCGGGGGCCATGTGGTGCGTGTGGAAGGCGCCGGCGACCTTGAGCGGGACGACCTTGCGGACACCCTCGGGCTTGTCGTCGTTCAGCGCGGCGAGCTGCTCCAGCGTGCCCGCGGCGACGATCTGACCGGCGCCGTTGACGTTCGCCGGGGTCAGGCCCAGCTTCTCCAGGTGCGCGACGGAGACCTCCGGGTCGCCGCCGAGCAGCGCCGACATGCCGGTCTCGGTGATCGCGGCGGCGTCGGCCATTGCCAGGCCCCGCTTGCGGACGAGGGTGAGGGCGGCGGTGTCGTCCAGGACGCCCGCGAAGGAGGCGGCGGTGATCTCACCGACGCTGTGCCCGGCGACCGCTCCGGGGGCGATGTCGGCGATGGCACCGAGTGCCGAGGCGGACAGGATCCCGGCCGCGACCAGCAGCGGCTGGGCCACCGAGGTGTCCCGGATGGCGTCGGCGTCGGCCTGTGTGCCGTAGTGGGCGAGATCCAGTCCGATGGCGTCGGACCACGCGGCGACGCGGTCCGCGGCACCGGGGAGTTCGAGCCAGGGGGTCAGGAAGCCGGGCGTCTGGGCGCCCTGGCCGGGAGCGACGAGTACGAGCACTCTCACACTCTCTCTTGAGGGCGGCCCAAGCCGCCCGTGGGGACAGGGACGAAGAACGTGTGGGGGTTTTGTTGGCCCCCGACAAAAGCCTAGGGCTGGAGATCACCGTCGGCCAGACGCCCCAGGATGAGCGCGATCCGCAGGGTGAACGCCGACCGTACATCGGAAGGCGACCATCCGGTGACGTCAGTCACACGTCGAAGCCGGTAGCGCACGGTGTTGGGATGCACGAAAAGCATCCGGGCCGCACCCTCCAGACTGGACGCCTGTTCGAGGTAGACGGACAGGGTTTCGAGGAGCGCGGAACCGGCCTCCTCCAGCGGTCTGTAGATCTCCTCCACCAGCTGCTCGCGCGCACTGGGATCACCGGCCATCGCGCGTTCCGGAAGCAGGTCGTCCGCCAGCACCGGGCGCGGGGCGTCCTGCCAGGCCGAACACGCCTTCAGCCCCGCGGCGGCCGCCTGCGCGGACCGGGTCGCGGCCAGCAGATCGGGGACGACGGGACCGGCGACCACCGGTCCGGCCGCATACGGTCCGATCAGCGACTTGGCCACGGCCAGCGGGTTGTCGCTGCCGCCCGCGATGACGACGAGCCGCGCTCCGAGCACCCCGGTCAGCACCTGGAGCTTGGCGTGCCGGGCGGCCCGCCGGATGGCCTCCACGGTCAGCTCGGAGTCCCCGTCGGGGGCCGTGCCCAGCACCACGCACACGTGCTCCGGGGCGTTCCAGCCCAGCGCCGCCGCCCGGCTCACGGCCCCCTCGTCGGCCTCCCCGCTCAGCACGGCGTTCACCACCAGGGACTCCAGGCGGGCGTCCCAGGCACCGCGTGCCTCGGCGGCCTGGGCGTAGACCTGGGCGGTGGCGAAGGCGATCTCACGGGCGTAGACCAGCAGGGCCTCGCGCAGCACGGACTCGTCACCGGGGGCCGCGACCTCGTCGATCGCGCTCTCCATCACCTCGATCGTGGTGCGCACCATCTCCACGGTCTGCCGCAGCGTGATGGCCCGGGTCAGCTCCCGGGGAGCGGTGCCGAACACGTCGGTGGAGATGGCCTGCGGGGCGTCCGGCTGCCGGAACCACTCGGTGAAGGCCGCGATACCGGCCTGGGCGACCAGCCCGATCCAGGAACGGTTCTCCGGGGGCATCGCCCGGTACCACGGCAGCGTCTCGTCCATCCGCGCGATGGCCTGCTGGGCCAGCGACCCGGACGACTTCTCCAGCCGCTTCAGGGTCGCGGCGTGAGCATGGACGACGGACGCGGCGGGATCGGACTTGCGGAGTTCGGGTTCGGGCACGTGGACAAGACTGCCTTATCCGGACGTCAGTGCGCGCCGCCGGGGTTGTGCTTGACGGTCCGGACATGTCGCCGCGGGTCTACCGTGGTCCCGTGACGGACGTGTGGCGCGCTGCGGAGCGTTATCCAGGTGGGGATCCCGGGGCCGGTATCGAGTCGTGGCACGCCTTCTCGTTCGGGCCGCACTACGATCCCGGCAATCTGCGGTTCGGCGCGCTGATCGCGTGCAACGAGGAGCGGCTGGTGCCCGGTGCCGGGTTCGACGAGCACCCGCACAGCCACACCGAGATCGTGACCTGGGTGGTCGAGGGGGAGCTCACGCACCGCGACTCCACCGGGCACGAGACGGTCGTACGGGCCGGAGACGTGCAGCGGCTCAGCGCCGCCGCGGGCGTGCGGCACGTCGAGCGCAACGACGCCGACACCCCGCTGACCTTCGTGCAGACCTGGCTGGCACCCCTGGAGCCGGGCGGCGAGCCGTCGTACGAGATCGTCCGGGGGATCGCCGACTCGACGCCGTACGCGATCCCGGAGGCCGGCGCGATGCTGCACGTGCGGCGGCTGGCCGCGGGGGAGCGGACCGCGGTGCCGGACGGGCCGTTCGTCTACGTCCACGTCGTGCGCGGAGACGTGCGGCTGGACGGCGAGGAGCTGGGCCCCGGTGACGCGGCCCGGGTCACCGACGCGAAGGAACTGGACGCGGTGGCGGTGACCGGGGCCGAACTGCTGCTGTGGGAGATGTCCTAGAGCTCGGAGCGCACCGCGTCGGTGAAGGGCGGCCACGCCTCGACCGCCCAGGGCCCGAAGGCGCGGTCGGTCAGGGCCACGCAGGCCGCCCGCGCGTCCGGGTCGATCCACAGGAACGTACCGGACTGGCCGAAGTGCCCGAAGGTGCGCGGTGAGGACGAGGAGCCCGTCCAGTGCGGGGACTTGGAGTCGCGGATCTCGAAGCCCAGGCCCCAGTCGTTGGGGTTCTGGTGGCCGTAGCCGGGCAGCACGCCCTTCGTGCCCGGGTACTGGACCGTCATCGCCTCGGCGACCGTGCGCGGGTCCAGCAGCCGCGGCGCCTGCACCTCCGCGGCGAACCGGAGCAGGTCCTCGACCGTCGAGACCCCGTCCTTCGCCGGGGAGCCCGTGAGCGACGTCGACGTCATGCCCAGCGGCTCCAGGACCGCCTGCCGCAGGTACTCCGCGAACGGGATGTCCGTGGCCTTGGCGAGATGGTCGCCGAGCTGCTCGAACCCGGCGTTCGAGTACAGCCGCCGCTCCCCGGGCGGGGCGGTGACCCGGTGCTCGTCGAAGGCCAGCCCCGAGGTGTGCGCGAGCAGATGCCGCACGGTCGACCCGCTCGGCCCGGCCGGCTCGTCGAGCTCGATCGCGCCCTCCTCGTACGCGACGAGGACGGCGTAGGCCGCGAGCGGCTTGGTGACCGAGGCCAGCGGGAAGCGGTGGGTCACCGGACCGTGGGTGCCGAGGACCGTGCCGTCGGCCCGCACCACCCCCGCCGCGGAGGTGGGAACCGGCCAGTTCTCGATCAGCGCGAGGCTCTGCAACGACATGCCGTCGAGGTTAAGCCGCTCACAGCTTCAGGATCATCGTGGGGTCCGGCTTGGTGACGAACCCGAGGTCGCTGTAGAGCGGCTCGGCCTCCGGGGACGCGGTCAGCATGACCTGTCCGGCACCCCGCTCGCGGAACCACGCCAGCAGTTCGTCCATGCACGCCCGCGCGTACCCCCGCCGCCGGGCGCCCGGATCGGTGGCGACGCTGAAGACGTACCCGGCGAGACCGTGCGGGTTGCCCGCCTTGCCGATCCGGTAGTCGAGGGTCCCGACCACCAGCGCGGCCAACGCCCCCGGCCGGTCCGGGTGATCGACGACGAAGGCCGCGAAGTCCCCGTCCGGCTCGCCCAGTCTCTCCCGCAGCGACGGCAGCGCCTCGGCGTGCCACCCCATGGAGGCGTCCCCGCCGGGCAGCGCGTCGATCATCACCTGGCGCAGCCGCAGCACTTCCTCGGCGTCCTCGGGCAGGGCCCGGCGTACGAGACTCATGTCCCGCAGGCTAGTCACCCGGTCCGTGCGCGGTCCTGCCGATTTCTTACCGGTACCGCTTGCTTGGAGTGCACTCCAAGGCCATAGCGTTGAGGTCATGACGGTGATGGAGACCACGAGTACCAGGACCGACAGCTGTGCCGCCCCGCCGCACCCGCACCGGCGCCCCAACGGCCAGGACAGCTACACGATCAGCGAGGTCGTCGCCTTCACCGGCCTGACCGCGCACACCCTGCGCTGGTACGAGCGCATCGGCCTGATGCCGCACATCGACCGCTCGCACACCGGCCAGCGCCGCTACAGCAACCGTGACCTCGACTGGCTCGCCTTCGTCGGCAAGCTCCGGCTCACCGGCATGCCGGTCGCCGACATGGTCCGGTACGCGGAACTGGTGCGGGAGGGCGACCAGACCTTCGGCGACCGCTTCAAGCTGCTCGAGGCGACCCGCCGGGACGTGCTGGCCCGGATCGCGGAACTCCAGGACACCCTCGCCGTTCTGGACCACAAGATCAGTTTCTACGCCGAGGCCGGCAGCGCCGACTGGGAGAAGGAGAAGGCAGGATGACCGACAGCAGGATCCCCACCGCACGACTGGGCGAGAACGGCCCGGAGGTCGGCGTCCAGGGACTCGGCTGCATGGGCATGAGCTTCGCGTACGGCCCCGTGGACGCGGAGGCGTCCCGGGCCACCCTGGAGCGGGCCCTGGAGCTCGGGATCACGCTCTACGACACGGCGGACGCCTACGGCCAGGGGGAGAACGAGAAGTTCCTGTCCCCATTCTTCAAGGCCCACCGCGACGAGGTCGTGATCGCCACCAAGTTCGCCCTGTCGATACCCGCGGACGACCCGACCCGGCGGATCATCCGCAACGACCCGCCGTACATCCGCCAGGCCGTCGAGGCGAGCCTGAAGCGCCTGGACGTCGACGTCATCGACCTCTACTACATGCACCGGCGCGATGTGAACGTGCCGATCGAGGAGTCCGTCGGCACGATGGCCGAACTGGTGCGCGAGGGCAAGGTCAAGCACCTGGGCCTGAGCGAGGTCACCGCGGGCGAGCTGCGCGCGGCCCAGGCCGTCCACCCGATCGCCGCCGTGCAGTCGGAGTGGTCCCTGTTCAGCCGGGACATCGAGGCCAAGGTGGTCCCGGCCGCCCGTGAACTCGGCGTCACCCTCGTCCCGTACTCCCCGCTCGGCCGCGGCTTCCTCACCGGCTCCTTCACCGACGCCGCCAAGGACCTCACCGCCGACGACTTCCGCCGCCAGCAGCCCCGCTTCACGGGCGACAACGCTGCGGCGAACGCGGCCCTGCTGGAGCCGATCCGCCAGGTCGCCGACGCCCACGGAGTCTCCCTGGGTCAGGTCGCCCTGGCCTGGGTCCAGCAGCAGTCCGAGGTCCACGGCCTCCCGGTCGTCCCGATCCCGGGCACCCGCAAGCCGGCCCGGGTCGAGGAGAACGCGGCCGCGACGGGCATCGAGCTCACCAAGGAGGAACTGGAGCTGCTGGAGCCGATCGCCGGCCAGGTGGCGGGCGACCGGTACGCGGACATGCGGTTCTCGTCGGCGGGCCGGGAGTGAGCCAGCCGGCCACCGATCACCCGACTGTCACCAAAGTCATGACCAGGTACAGCTAGAGCTCCGCCAGCAGTTCCGCCTTCTTCACGGAGAACTCCTCGTCGGTGACCAGCCCGGCCTGGTGCAGCTCCCCGAGGTGGCGGATCCGCTCGGCGATGTCCGCGGGGTCCCGGCGCGGCGCGGCCACGGCCGTGACCGCCGCCGTGGCCCCGCGCTGCTTCACCGCGGCCAGCACCGCGGCGGCGAAGGGCAACGACTCGTGCACGGGCCCGTACCCGAGCCCGAACACCACGGCCGCCGGGTCCTGGTCCGCCTGCACCGGCCCCGGCTCCCCGCGGAGCAGCCGCAGATGCCCCTCGAAGACCTCCGGTGACCGCCACTCGACACCCGTCAGCTCGGACACCGGGAAACTCTGGTCCCCGGCCTTCCACTTCGCCGAGGACGCTCCCGTCCAGAACCACCGGAAGCCGACGGTACGGCCGTCGAAGGACGCCTTCCCGTCGTACGCCTTGAACTGCAACGGCACTTCGGGCGCCGCGACCAGGAAACGATCCGCCTGCTCGTCGTCCTCCTTGAGCAGCCCGCGCAGCTCGTCCCGGTAGTACTCGGCGAGCGTCTCCTTGTCCGCCGGCAGCACCAGCCGGTACGGATCGCACCCTTCCTTCAGCTGCCCCGCCGCCGCCTCCATGAGGGGGTCCGCCCCCGGTCGCGGTACGGCGTGCAGCACCACTGTGCCCCGCTTGCCGGGAGACAGGGTCACCCCGGAGATCGCCCCCAGGGGGACCCGTCGTTCGCCCAGCGCCTGGAAGAGCTTCGGCGTGCGGATCCCCCGTTCGTAGCGGATGAGCACGGAGTCGGACTCGAACTCCCAGGCGGCATGAAATCCGGCCAGTACGTCACCCATGCGGGTCATCGTATGCGGCACGAGCTCCTTCGTCCCCTCCTCGCGCAGACCGCGGTTCCTGCGGTCTCTACGCGCGTCCGGCCGTGGCCGTGCCGGACAAACCGGCACGGCAGGCTTCGTCCTCGTGGGCGCACCGCACCGAGCGGTATGCGCCAACGCCGATGTCGGCGAAGTTGTCGAGACTCTCCGTTCCGGGTTGGAAGTAACCGGCGTGGCCGTCCGCACCCTGCGCGGACAGCACCCGGGCACCGAACGCGGAGGACACCGGGTCGGCGCCGTGGCCGAGCCCGCCGAGCTCCAGGTACGGCACGTCCTGGATCCAGTCGTCGGCGTCCCGCATCGCCCACACCCGCGCGGAGGTGCGCAGATGGGAGGCGTTGGCGACCCGCATCCCGGGGCTGCCGGCCACCGCGATGTCGGCCACCCGGGCGGGCAGCGTGTGCGCGGCGACCCCGCACACCACGGAGCCGTAGCTGTGGCAGAACAGGGAGACGGGGGTGGCGCCGGGCAGCGCGCGCACCAGCGCGTTCAGCCGTACGGCGCCGCTCTCGGCGCGCATCGCGGTGGCCGATTCGATGCCGAGTCCGGCGGGGGCGGTGTAGTCGGCCCAGGCGATCACCGCCGTACGCGTGGCCGGGCTCGCCGCGCGCTCGGCCTGGTACAGGGCCTTGGCCATGCCGACCGGGGCGGACCAACTGCGGTTGGTGCGCTGGAAGGTGAGCAGGTCGGTGTCGACACCCGGCACGACGACCGAGACCCGCTCCGCCGTGCGCAGGTCGCCGAAGACCTCGGCGACCCGGCCGGAGCCGTCGGGGTCGAAGGCGAGGATGTGGCGGTCGGGGGCGGTCAGCGCCTCGAAGCGGCGCATCCGCTCGCCCGCCTCCTGCTGGCCGGAGGGCGTGAGCCGGGGGTCGTGCATGCGTGCACGCTCGACGCCACGGGCCTGGAGCAGCGCGAGGCGGTTGGCCTGGTAGCGCAGTCCGACCGGGGCGCCGTTCATGTTGCCGACCGCGAGCGGGTAGCGCTGCGCGAGGTGGACGCGCTCCTGCGAGCCGAGCTTCGCGAAGTACCGGGAGAGCAGCGCGGGGGAGGCGTCCGGGTCGGGCAGCCGGTGTCCGTGGAGCCGGCCGTGCGTCCAGGAGTCGAGGGAGGCCTGGAGCGGGGTGGTCTCGCGCTGGTTGTGCAGCGCGGTCCACCCGGTGGTCGCCAGCATCACGAACACCACGGCCAGCGCGAGCAGTACGCGCCAGACGCTGAGTTGCGGGGAGGTGTCGAAGGAAGTCACTGAAAGGACACACTAGGAGAACGGGACGGTCTCGGGTTAATCGAGTGACGGGTATCACGTTTTGGTGTAAGGGAGCCACTTGCCCGCCAGGGCCGGTCCCAGCAGTTCCAGGTGGGAGACCGTCAGCTCCCGCATGGCCTCCAGGCTGAAGTCCCCGTCCGTCATCCAGCGGCGTTCCGTCATCCGCATCACCCCGCCGAAGGCGGCCACGGTCAGGCGTGGCCGCGGGTCGGTCTCCGGGTCGAGGCCCTCGCGTTCGGCGAGCACCTGTGCGAGGACCTCCTCGGCCTCCACCGAGCGCCGCAGATGGGCGGCGAGCAGCACGGGGGTCGATTCGATCACCCGGTACAGGGCGAGGAACCGCTCCACCGGTACGACCGAGTCCACGACCTCGTGCAGGGTGTCCCAGCCCTCCAGGACGGCCTGGCGCAGCGCCTGGAGCGGCGGCTCGTGCGCGGGGCGCGCGCGTACCGCCTCGACGAAGTGCGCGACCGTCATCTCGTCGAGCGCGAGGGCCGCGTCCTCCTTGCCGGCGAAGTAGCGGAAGAAGGTGCGCTGCGAGACGCCGACGGCGTCGGCGATGTCGTCGACGGTCGTGCCTTCGTAGCCGCGGGTGGTGAACAGTTCGACGGCGACCCGGAGGAGTGCCTCCCGGGTGCGCTGCTTCTTGCGTTCGCGCAGGGTTTCCATTGGTGTCAGTTACCGACTTGTGAATTGGTTTGTCAATTGTCAGTGGCTGTCACTAGCCTCGAACACATGACTAGTCAGACCACCCTCGACACGACGGGACCGGGGGACGGGGCGTCGCCGTCCGCGTCGGATCAGGTGCCCGCCTCCGGGCTGCGCGGACACCCCTGGCTCACCCTCCTGACCGTGGCTGTCGGCGTCATGATGGTCGCCCTGGACGGCACCATCGTGGCCATCGCCAACCCGGCCATCCAGGCCGACCTCAAGGCGAGCTTCGCGGACGTCCAGTGGATCACCAACGGCTACTTCCTCGCCCTGGCGGTCGCCCTGATCACCGCGGGCAAGCTCGGTGACCGCTTCGGCCACCGCCAGACCTTCCTGATCGGCGTGGTCGGCTTCGCCGCCGCCTCGGGCGCGATCGGGCTCTCCAGCTCCATCGCCGCCGTCGTCACCTTCCGCGTCCTCCAGGGCCTGTTCGGGGCGCTGCTGATGCCGGCCGCGCTCGGTCTGCTGCGGGCCACCTTCCCGGCCGAGAAGCTCAACATGGCGATCGGCATCTGGGGCATGGTCATCGGCGCCTCCACCGCCGGCGGCCCGATCCTCGGCGGTGTCCTCGTCGAGCACGTCAACTGGCAGTCGGTGTTCTTCATCAACGTGCCGGTGGGCGTCCTCGCGCTCGTCCTCGGTGTGCTGATCCTGCTCGACCACCGTGCGGAGAACGCCCCGCGCTCCTTCGACCTGCTGGGCATAGCCCTGCTGTCCGGCGCGATGTTCTGCCTGGTGTGGGCGCTCATCAAGGCCCCGACCTGGGGCTGGGGCGACGGACTGACCTGGACCTTCATCCTGGCCTCCCTGGCGGGCTTCGCCCTCTTCGCCCTCTGGGAGACGAAGGTCAAGGAGCCGCTGATCCCGCTCGCGCTGTTCCGCTCGGTGCCGCTGTCGGCGGGTGTGGTCCTGATGGTCCTCATGGCGATCGCGTTCATGGGCGGCCTGTTCTTCGTGACCTTCTACCTCCAGAACGTGCACGGCATGAGCCCGATCGACGCCGGTCTCCACCTGCTCCCGCTCACCGGGATGATGATCGTCGGCTCCCCGCTCGCGGGCGTGCTGATCACCAAGCTCGGCCCCCGTATCCCGCTGGCCGGCGGTATGGCGTCGGTGGCGATCGCGATGTTCGGCATGTCGACGCTGGAGACGGACACCGGCAGCGCGGTCATGTCGCTCTGGTTCGCCCTGCTCGGCCTCGGCCTCGCGCCGGTGATGGTCGGCGCCACCGAGGTCATCGTCGGCAACGCGCCCATGGAGCTGTCCGGTGTGGCCGGCGGTCTCCAGCAGGCCGCGATGCAGATCGGCGGCAGCCTCGGTACGGCCGTGCTGGGCGCCGTGATGGCCTCCAAGGTGGACGGCGACCTCGCGGGCAACTGGAAGGACGCGGGCCTGCCCCCGCTCACGCCGGCCCAGCTGGACCAGGCGTCCGAGGCGGTCCAGGTGGGTGTGCCGCCGGTCACCAAGGGGACTCCGCCGGAGATCGTCGCGAAGATCACCGATGTCGCCCACGACACCTTCATCTCCGGGATGAGCCTGGCGTCCCTGGTCGCCGCCGGGGTTGCGGCGTTCGCCGTCCTGGTGGCCCTGCTCACCAAGCGCGGGGTGAACGCCGAGGCGGGGGCGGGCGTGGGACACATCTGAGCAAGAACCGCAGGTCACGCCTGACGGGACGTCAGCGTTCTTCCCCTATCAGGGTGAAGGGGCTAAAGATTTCTCGCACCCGGTACGCGCCGCAGGTCACAGTAAGTCATGCCCTCCGCACGGCACATCTCGTGTGACGGGGAGGGCGGACGGCGCTGCGGCGCGCTGCCGGAGGGGGGCGGCGCGCCGCAAGGCCGGAGGATTATCGGCCTGAACCGGGGTACTCGCATCGTTGAACCCAAGACGAACCCAACCAACCGAGGGTGTCAGGGAGTTGATGATGGCGGGCTTCGGACAGGGAACGCGCAGGTACCCCCGATCACGTGGCCGTACGTGGTCACGGAGCGGGCCGGATCGCGCGACGCTCGGGATCATCGGAGTCATCTGCGCGGTGGCCGGTTTCTTCGTGCTGGGCATCGTTCTAGGCCCCGTTGCGATGGTCTGTGGTTGGCTCGCGATGGGTCGCAGCTGGTCGGGCGGCGGCAACCGCGCCTGGCCGGCCTTGGTCGCCTTCGTACTGGGCGCCATCGACACGCTCCTGGCGATCATCTGGCTCGTCGGAGCGGCCACCCCGGGCACCGGCATGTTCTGACCCGGGGCGCGTGAGGGAAGGGCCCCCGGTGGGACGACCGAGGGCCCGCCTCATGCCTGCCGACGGCTGAGCGGCTCCGGGACTGTTCCCCAGAGAGGCCGGTACCCGTGTGCTCACGGGCTGCTTCGTGCCGGGCGTCATCCGTGGCCCCTCACGATCAGCTGCGGCCCGCTCGCAATGGCCGCCGGGTGAGAGCCCAAGCCGGCCGCGTCCTCGGCGGAGTCCCCGTCAGCCGCCGACGGACGTCTTGCGCAAGGCCGCCACCTCGGCTCGTAGTGCGCGGACCTCCTCTGTCAGGGCTCTGATCGCCTCCGTCTGTTCGCGTTCCTCCACGTCGTCCTTCTCGAAGCGTTCGATGAACCAGGCGGCGATGTTCGCGGTGACGACACCGAGGAGGGCGATGCCGGAGAGCATCAGCCCGACCGCGATCATCCGGCCCAGGCCGGTCGTCGGGGCGTGGTCGCCGTAGCCAACCGTCGTCATCGTGGTGAAGGACCACCACACCGCGTCACCCAGCGTCCGGATGTTCCCGTTCGGTGAGTCCCGCTCCACCGAGAGCACCGCCAGCGAGCCGAACATCAGCAGCCCGACGACCGCCCCGCCCACGTACGTCGTCACCCTGATCTGCGAGGCCATCCGCGCCCGCCGCCCCACCAGCAGCAGCGTGGAGACCAGCCGCAGCAGACGCAGGGGCTGTATGAGCGGGACCACCACGGCACACAGGTCCATCCAGTGCTGCCGTACGAACCCCCGGCGGTCCCGCGACAGCGACAACCGCATCAGGTAGTCGACCGCGAAGAACCCCCACACCACCCACTCGGCCACCGTGCACGCCGCCGTCAGCGAATGCCCCGCCGAGGTGTCCACGATCGGCACGGCATAGGCGACGGCGAACAACACCGCGAGGGCCAGCAGGGGCCGCTGAGTGTGCTGTTCCCAACGGTCCTGCGCCGACTGTTCCTTCATGTCCGCATAGTAGAGAAACGGTAAAGGGCGGTGAGCCTTAGAGCCCACCGCCCCTGCAACCCCCAGGGGCGCGGGGAACTGCGCGACCAGCCCCCACGCGCCCGCAGCCGAAGAACTACGCGTCGCCCCCAGCCGCACCCGGGTCAGCCGCCGACACATCCAGCAACTGGTACCGGTCGATCGCCTGCTTCAGCACCGACCGGTCCACCTTCCCCTCCCGCGCCAGCTCCGTCAGCACGCCCACCACGATCGACTGCGCGTCGATGTGGAAGAACCGCCGGGCCGCCCCGCGGGTGTCCGCGAAGCCGAACCCGTCCGCGCCCAGCGACTGGTACGTCCCCGGCACCCACCGCGCGATCTGGTCCGGAACCGCCCGCATCCAGTCGGACACGGCCACGAACGGACCCTCCGCGCCGGCGAACTTGCGCGTCACGTACGGCACCCGCTGCTCCTCCTCGGGGTGCAGCAGGTTGTGCTCCTCGCAGGCCACCGCGTCGCGCCGCAGCTCGTTCCAGGAGGTCGCCGACCAGACGTCGGCCTTGACGTTCCAGTCCTCGGCGAGGATCTTCTGCGCCTCGACCGCCCACGGCACCGCCACCCCGGACGCGACGATCTGCGCCGGGATCGACCCCGCCACACCCTCGCTGAAGCGGTAGACGCCCTTGAGGATGCCCTCCACGTCCACGTTCTCCGGCTCGGCCGGGTGCTGGATGGGCTCGTTGTAGACGGTGAGGTAGTAGAAGACGTCCTCACTGTCCGGGCCGTACATCCGCCGCAGACCGTCCTGCACGATGTGCGCGATCTCGAACCCGAACGCCGGGTCGTACGCCACACAGCCCGGGTTGGTCGAGGCGAGCAGCTGCGAGTGGCCGTCCGCGTGCTGGAGCCCCTCACCGGTCAGCGTCGTACGGCCCGCGGTCGCGCCCAGGACGAAACCGCGCGCCAGCTGGTCCGACATCTGCCAGAACTGGTCGCCGGTGCGCTGGAAACCGAACATCGAGTAGAAGACGTAGACCGGGATCAGCGGCTCGCCGTGGGTGGCGTACGCCGAACCCGCCGCGATCAGCGAGGCCGTGCAGCCCGCCTCCGAGATGCCGTCGTGCAGCATCTGGCCCGTCGGCGACTCCTTGTACGCCAGCAGCAGCTCGCGGTCCACCGACTCGTACTGCTGCCCGAGCGGGTTGTAGATCTTCGCACTCGGGAAGAACGAGTCCATGCCGAAGGTGCGGTACTCGTCCGGCGCGATCAGCACGAACCGCTTGCCGATCTCCTTGTCCCGCATGAGGTCCTTGAGCAGCCGTACGAAAGCCATGGTGGTGGCGATCGACTGGTGCCCGGAGCCCTTCTTCACGGTCGCGTACGTCTTGTCGTCCGGCAGTGCGAGCGGCTCGGCGCGCACCACACGCGTGGGGACGTAACCGCCAAGACCCTGCCGGCGGTCGTGCATGTACTGGATCTCCTCCGAGTCCCGGCCCGGGTGGTAGTAGGGCGGCGCGCCCGACTCCAGCTCCTTGTCGGAGATCGGCAGGTGCAGCCGGTCGCGGAAGCGCTTGAGGTCGTCGACCGTCAGCTTCTTCATCTGGTGCGTGGCGTTGCGGCCCTCGAAGTTGGGGCCCAGCGTCCAGCCCTTGACGGTCTTCGCGAGGATGACCGTCGGCTGGCCCTTGTGCTCCACGGCCGCCTTGAACGCCGCGTAGATCTTCTTGTGGTCGTGCCCGCCGCGGCCCAGGTGCAGGATCTGGTCGTCGGTCATGCCCTCGACCATCGCGCGCAGCCGCTGGTCGTCGCCGAAGAAGTGCTCGCGGATGTAGGCGCCCGACTCGGTGGCGTAGGTCTGGAACTGGCCGTCCGGAGTGGTGTTCATCCGGTTGACCAGGATGCCGTCGCGGTCCTGCGCGAGCAGCGGGTCCCAGGTGCGGTCCCAGATCAGCTTGATGACGTTCCAGCCGGCGCCCCGGAAGACCGACTCCAGCTCCTGGATGACCTTGCCGTTGCCGCGCACCGGGCCGTCGAGGCGCTGGAGGTTGCAGTTGACGACGAAGGTCAGGTTGTCCAGGCCCTCGCGGGCCGCGATGGTCAGCTGGCCGAGCGACTCCGGCTCGTCCATCTCGCCGTCGCCGAGGAACGCCCACACCTGCGACTTGCTCGTGTCCGCGATCCCGCGCGCGTGCATGTAGCGGTTCATCCGGGCCTGGTAGATCGCGCCGATCGGGCCGAGGCCCATCGACACGGTCGGGAACTCCCAGAAGTCCGGCATGAGCCGCGGGTGCGGGTAGGAGGACAGGCCGTGCGGGGCCTTCGACTTCTCCTGGCGGAACGCGTCGAGGTTGGCCTCGCTCAGCCGGTCCAGGAGGAACGCGCGGGCGTAGATGCCGGGGGAGGCGTGGCCCTGGAAGAAGACCTGGTCACCGCCGTCGCCCTCGTCCTTGCCGCGGAAGAAGTGGTTGAAGCCGACGTCGTAGAGGGAGGCGGAGGAGGCGAAGGTGGCGATGTGGCCGCCGACGCCGATCCCGGGACGCTGGGCGCGCGAGACCATCACGGCCGCGTTCCACCGGGTGGCGTTCAGGATCTTGCGCTCGATCTCCTCGTTGCCCGGGAAGAACGGTTCAGCCCTGGTCGGGATGGTGTTCACGTAGTCCGTGCTGCGCATCTCGGGCACGGCCACGCGCTTCTCACGGGCCCGCTCGATGAGCCGCAGCATCAGATAGCGGGCCCGCTCCCGGCCGCGCTCGTCCACGGCGGCGTCGAGGGAGTCGAGCCACTCCTGGGTTTCCTCGGGATCGAAGTCAGGAACCTGACTCGGAAGGCCGCCAATGATGATCGGGTTGCGATCGGATCCGGAAGCCACGCTGTTCCTTACCTGTCAGAGGGCCGTATTTCTAGAGGTCTGCACCGCTCCCCATCGTGTACCTCGGGGGGCCAAACGTCATCTCTACTCCGGGGTAACCCAAGGCCCTTTACCCGGGTATGGTTCCCAAACACGCAAAGAGGGCAGAAAGGTGTGGCATGCGTCACGACGTGACCGCGACGATGTGCCTGGAGTTGCGGTGACACGTTCCGGAACGTCACCGTTTCGGCCGTCAGAAACGCCGGGTACTTGCGCGATCCGCCCCGCCCGTGTGGACTACGGCCATTGCTTCGCGCACGCGCGTGGCTGATACATACCCAAAGACAAGATCAGGAGGCACCCCGTGAGCGCGACCGCGGACCACGCGGAGACGAGCCCTGCCGTGAGGCTGGGGTTCCAGCCCGAGCAGGTGGTCCAGGAGATCGGCTACGACGACGACGTAGACCAGGAGCTCCGCGAGGCCATCGAGCAGGTCATCGGCAGCGACCTTGTGGACGAGGACTACGACGACGTCGCCGATGCCGTGGTGCTCTGGTTCCGTGACGAGGACGGCGACCTGACCGATGTGCTGGTGGACGCCACCACGTACATCGAGGAGGGCGGCTCGATCCTGCTGCTGACGCCGAAGACCGGCCGGGACGGCTACGTCGAGCCGAGCGACATCTCCGAAGCCGCGACGACGGCGGGCCTGTCCGCCTCCAAGAGCGTCAGCGTGGGCAAGGACTGGAGCGGCAGCCGGCTGGTGACGCCCAAGGCGGCCAAGTCCAAGAAGTAGCCCTGTGGGACCGGACGGGCCGGTACGACCGGCCCGTCCGCTTCCGTGCGGTGATCGCTGCGTAGGGTGGTTCCGTCACTCGAACAGCTCCCGAAGGGACATCCACGCGATGGCGATCCAGGTCGGCGACAAGGCCCCCGACTTCGAGCTCAAGGACAACCACGGACGCACCGTGAAGCTGTCCGACTTCCGCGGCGGCAAGAACGTCGTGCTGCTCTTCTACCCCTTCGCCTTCACCGGCGTGTGCACCGGTGAGCTGTGCGAGCTGCGTGACAACCTTCCGCAGTTCTCCGACCGCGACACCCAGCTGCTCGCCGTCTCCAACGACTCCATCCACACCCTGCGCGTCTTCGCCGAGCAGGAGGGCCTGGAGTACCCGCTGCTCAGCGACTTCTGGCCGCACGGCGAGGTCTCCCGCGCCTACGGCGTCTTCGCCGAGGACAAGGGCTGCGCGGTCCGCGGCACCTTCGTCATCGACAAGGAGGGCGTGGTCCGCTGGACCGTCGTCAACGCCCTGCCGGACGCCCGGGACCTGAACGAGTACGTGAAGGCGCTCGACACCCTGTGATTGTTCGCCTCCAGGGACTGCGTGGGCCGGGAACCCCTCACTAGGATCGAATCGTTGATCCGGCAGCATCACACACCAGCAAACCTATGGAGGACTCGTGGGAGTCAGCCTCAGCAAGGGCGGCAACGTATCGCTGACCAAGGAGGCCCCGGGCCTGACCGCGGTCATCGTCGGTCTGGGGTGGGACGTCCGCACCACGACCGGCACCGACTTCGACCTCGACGCCAGCGCACTGCTGCTGAACTCGGCGGGCAAGGTCGCCAGCGACGCCAACTTCGTCTTCTTCAACAACCTCAAGAGCGCGGACGGCTCCGTCGAGCACACCGGCGACAACATCACCGGTGAGGGCGAGGGCGACGACGAGCAGATCAAGGTCAACCTCGCCGCGGTCCCGGCCGACGTCGACAAGATCGTCTTCCCGGTCTCGATCTACGACGCCGAGAACCGCCAGCAGTCCTTCGGCCAGGTGCGCAACGCGTTCATCCGCGTCGTGAACCAGGCCGGCGAGGCGGAGATCGCCCGCTACGACCTCTCCGAGGACGCGTCCACGGAGACGGCCATGGTCTTCGGCGAGCTGTACCGCAACGGCGCCGAGTGGAAGTTCCGCGCCATCGGCCAGGGCTACGCCTCGGGCCTGCGCGGCATCGCCCAGGACTTCGGCGTCAACGTCTAGGGCCGCTCCCGGTCACCCGTCCGGCGTCGCACCGTTTGCGTGCGGCGCCGGACGCGCAGGTACAGCACAGCAGCACTCTCCCGGGGAGGGAACAGCACATGGGCGTCACGCTCGCCAAGGGGGGAAACGTCTCCCTGTCCAAGGCCGCACCCAACCTCACCCAGGTGATGGTCGGGCTCGGCTGGGACGCGCGCTCCACCACCGGAGCCGACTTCGACCTCGACGCCAGCGCCCTGATGTGCGCGGGCGGGCGGGTCATGGGCGACGAGTGGTTCATCTTCTACAACCAGCTCAAGAGCCCGGACGGGTCCGTGGAGCACACCGGCGACAACCTCACCGGTGAGGGCGAGGGCGACGACGAGTCGCTCCTGATCGACCTCTCCAAGGTGCCGGCCGGCTGCGACAAGATCGTCTTCCCGGTCTCCATCCATGACGCCGACAACCGCGGCCAGACCTTCGGCCAGGTCAGCAACGCCTTCATCCGGGTGGTCAACCAGGCCGACGGCCAGGAACTGGCCCGCTACGACCTCTCCGAGGACGCCTCCACCGAGACCGCGATGATCTTCGGCGAGGTCTACCGGTACCAGGGCGAGTGGAAGTTCAGGGCGGTGGGGCAGGGGTACGCGTCGGGGCTCAGGGGCATCGCCCTGGACTTCGGGGTCAACGTCTCATAACGCGATATGAGCAAAAGCCGGGGCAGGGCGGGCGGCGAACGGGGCCCGACTAGACTTCGGCTTCAAAAGTTCGTAAAGCCGAGTGCGGCACGGGGGAGCCCCGTACACGTACGGATTGGGTAGCCAGTGGTTCTCAAAACCTTCGGCTGGTCGTTCGCGGTCACCGCGCTCGGCCTGGTCGCCGCAGTCTTCTACGGGGGGTGGGAAGGCTTCGGTGTCGTGGCGATCCTCTCCATCCTCGAGATCTCGCTGTCGTTCGACAACGCGGTGGTCAACGCCGGAATCCTGAAGAAGATGAACGCCTTCTGGCAGAAGATCTTCCTCACCGTCGGTGTCCTGATCGCCGTGTTCGGCATGCGGCTGGTCTTCCCCGTCGTGATCGTCGCGATCAGCGCCAAGATGGGCCCCATCGAGGCCGTCGACCTCGCCCTCAACAACAAGGACCAGTACCAGGAGCTGGTCACCGACGCGCACCCGGCGATCGCCGCGTTCGGTGGCATGTTCCTGCTGATGATCTTCCTGGACTTCATCTTCGAGGACCGGGACATCCAGTGGCTGCGCTGGATCGAGCGCCCGCTGGCCAAGCTCGGCAAGGTCGACATGCTGTCGGTCTGCATCGCCCTGGTCGTCCTGCTGATCACCGCCTTCACCTTCGCCACCCACGCCCACCAGCACGGCGGCGCGCACGTCGACAAGGCGCAGACGGTCCTGATCTCCGGTATCGCGGGCCTGATCACCTACATGATCGTGGGCGGTCTCTCCGGCTACTTCGAGGACAAGCTCGAAGAGGAGGAGGAACGCGAGCACGAGGAGGAGGAGCGCGCCGAGCGCGAGGGCAAGCCCAAGTCGGCCGTGGTGATGGCCGGCAAGGCCGCGTTCTTCATGTTCCTCTACCTGGAGGTCCTGGACGCCTCCTTCTCCTTCGACGGAGTGATCGGCGCGTTCGCCATCACCAACGACATCGTCCTGATGGCGCTGGGCCTCGGCATCGGCGCGATGTACGTCCGGTCGCTCACCGTGTACCTGGTCCGCCAGGGCACCCTGGACGACTACGTCTACCTGGAGCACGGCGCCCACTACGCGATCGGCGCCCTCGCGGTGATCCTGATGGTCACCATCCAGTACGAGATCAACGAGATCATCACCGGCCTCGTCGGTGTGGTCCTGATCGGCTGGTCCTTCTGGTCCTCCGTGCGCCGCAACAACGCGCTGGCGGCCGCCGAGGGAAAAGCCGAGGGCTCGGACGAGAAGACTGAGGTCTCGTCCGGGGTGTGACACCCTTCCTGGTGAGGAACGCTCTGAGCGGGGCGGCCGGCCTCCGGCCGCCCCGCCGGTTTTCCAGGTAGTGACGCCGGTTTTCCAAAGTGAGCGTGGGGGCGGGAATGGGCTTCTTCGACGGGCTCCGGGGCGGCCGCGAGGTCGACTTCGACTCGGGCAGCGCGGCCAGCAACGCGATCGAACTGACCAAGCGGCACAACCGGGTCTCGCTCACCAAGCAGGGCGCGGCGACCGGGAACCTGCGCATCAACCTGACCTGGCGGATGCGGACCTCCGACATCGGGGGCTCACAGCGGGAGTCGCTGCTGCGGCACCCCTTCAAGGCGCTCAAGCCCCCGGAGGTCATGGGGCACAGCCAGTCCATGGTCAACGTCGACCTCGACCTGGGATGCCTGTACGAGCTGGCGGACGGCACGAAGGGGGTCGTACAGCCCCTCGGCGGTCTGCTGGGGGACGTCAACGCGCCGCCGTACGTGAAGCTCAGCGGGGACGACCGGTTCGGGTCGGCGTCCGGCGAGACGATGTACGTCAACCTCGACCACCGGGACCAGATCAAGCGGCTGCTGGTCTTCGTGTACATCTACGACCAGACGCCGGCGTTCGACCGTACGCACGCGATCGTGACGCTGTACCCCAGCAACGGGCCGCGGATCGAGATAGGCCTCGACGAGCGGCACCCCCAGGCGCGGTCCTGCGCGGTGGTGATGATCGAGAACGTCAAGGGTGAGCTCGTCGTGCGGCGTGAGGTGCAGTTCGTGTACGGGTTTCAGGGGGAGCTGGATCGGTTGTACGGGTGGGGGTTGCAGTGGGGGCGGGGCTATAAGGCGAAGGCGGATCGGTGAAGTTCGCCTGAGGGCTCGGGAGGTTCTGCTGGTTGGCGCCTGCGGGTCGTCCGTGGCTGATCGCGCAGTTCCCCGCGCCCCTGAAGGCGCTACTCCTCACCGCCCGATGAATTGGGGCCCTTGCGGCGGCATACGGAATTCGCCCGCTTGCACGGGCACCGGAGCCACCGGCTGCGGGTAGCCGTAGCCCGAGGCCGGGACCGTGGCCGGGGGAGTGGTCGGCTGGGGGTAGCCGTAGGCCGGCTGGGTCGGGACCGAGGTGGCCGACTGGGCCGGCTGCTCCGGGGGAAGGGGCTGGGCGGCGGGCTCCTCGGGGTCCGACTCGTCCACCGTGATGCCGAAGTCCGTGGCCAGGCCCTGGAGGCCGTCCGCGTAGCCCTCGCCGGTGGCGCGGAACTTCCAGCCCTCGCCGCGCCGGTACAGCTCGCCGCAGATCAGGGCCGTCTCCGCGCCCGTCTCGGGCTTGATGTCGAAGTAGGCCAGCGGCTCGCCGTCGGCGACCGAGGCGTCGTACAGCAGGATGCGCAGATCCCGTACCTGGTCGAAGGTGGCGCCCTCCGCCGAAGCGACCACGAGAATCTGACTGATGTCGGACTCGACACCGGCGAGATCCGTCTGGATCGTGTCGGTGGGACCCTCGGCGAGACGCTTCTTGCCGAGGAGCCAGACCTTGCCGGAGGGGTGGCGGGGCTGGTTGTAGAAGACGAAGTCCTCGTCGGACCGCACGCGACCGTCGGGGCCGAGGAGAAGTGCGGAGGCGTCGACCGGCGGAACCCCCTGGCCGGGCGCCCAGCGCAGCACAGCGCGTACCGTGGTGGCATCCAGCGGGACGTTCGACCCCTTCAGCATGGCGTGCGTCATGCGGTCATCCTGCCCTCTCGGTCCTGGTCACGACAACGCGGGGGTGCGGGAAAAGCGGTTCATGTCGTACCGGTGTCCAGCGGGCCGTGTTCCGCCGCGTTACCTGAAATTCATGCCCGGTGGGAACCTGGGACATGGGTACCTACGTACTATTACCGGCCACCTGTGAGCGGTTCGCAGGCGGCACAACTGCCACGGGGGAGTCCTATGCGTCATTTCGGGCACATCGCCCCTGAGGTGCGGCAGCGCCTCTTCCACCAGCAGCCCTGCGAGTTCACCGCGGACTCCCCGGCCCGGCTGCTCTCCGCGGCCCTGGGCGCCACGCTCTACAGCCCGGCCACCCGGCCGCGACTCGCCGACGACATCGTCAAACAGGCAGGGCTCGGCGTGGTCTCGATGGTGCTGTGCCTGGAGGACTCCATCGGCGACGAGGACGTGCCCGCGGGCGAGGAGAACCTCGTCCGCCAGTTCACCGACCTCGCGGACCGGGCGGTGGACCTGCCGCTGCTCTTCATCCGGGTCCGCCACCCCGAGCAGATCCCCGACCTCGTACGACGGCTCGGCCCCGCGGTGCGGCTGCTGTCCGGATTCGTGCTGCCCAAGTTCACCGAGGAACGCGGCATCCCCTTCCTGGAGGCCCTCTCCGTCGCCGAGGCCGCGAGCGGACGCCGGCTGTTCGCCATGCCCGTGCTGGAGTCGCCGGAGCTGCTCTACCGGGAGACGCGCGTAGAGACCCTCGAGGGCATAGCCCGCGCGGTCGACAAGTACCGCGACCGGGTCCTCGCGCTCCGCCTCGGCGTCACCGACTTCTGCTCCTCCTACGGCCTGCGCCGCGCCCCCGACATGACCGCCTGGGACGTCCAGATCGTCGCCTCCGTGATCGCCGACGTGGTGAACATGCTGGGCCGCGCCGACGGCACCGGCTTCACCGTCACCGGACCCGTCTGGGAGTACTTCCGCGTCCAGGAGCGCATGTTCAAGCCCCAGCTGCGCCGCAGCCCCTTCCTGGAGGGCCAGGCCGAGGAACTGCGCGAGGCCCTCATCGAGCACGCCATGGACGGCCTGCTGCGCGAGATCACCCTCGACCAGGCCAACGGCCTGCTCGGCAAGACCTGCATCCACCCCTCCCACGTCCTCCCCGTGCACGCGCTGTCCGTGGTCAGCCACGAGGAGTTCAGCGACGCCCAGGACATCCTGCGGCCCGAGCGCGGCGGCGGCGGGGTGCTGCGGTCGCAGTACACGAACAAGATGAACGAAGTGAAGCCGCACCGCGCCTGGGCCGAGCGGACCATGCTGCGCGCCGAGGTCTTCGGGGTCGCCAACGAGGACATCGGCTTCGTCGAGCTGCTCGCCGCCGGAATCACCAGCTAGACCACTCGTGGCATTCGTGGACACCAAGGGACGCATGAACAAGGCAGTGAACGACCGGACACCGGGCAAGGTCTGGTCGGGGACCTGGGTCGCCGACCGGCTCGGCGTCGAACTCGTGGGCGACGACCGGCTGAGGGACCTCCTGGGACTCGCCCTCCGGCGCAACCCCAAGCGGGCCCATCTCCTGGTCTCCCACGTGCTCGGCAAGCACGTCCCGCAGTCCCCCGCGGTGGTCTACGGCGAGGGCGTCGCCCTGGGCCGCAGGGTCCGCGAGCTGCTGGGCGACGAGGAGGCGGCCCGGGCGGTCGTCCTCGGCTACGCGGAAACGGCGACGGGCCTCGGCCACTCGGTCGCCGACGGCCTCGCCCTCGCCCCCTACCTCCACTCCACCCGCCGCCCGGTCCCCGGGGTGACCCCCGCGGGCGGCTTCGAGGAGTCCCACTCCCACGCCACCTCGCATCTGCTGCTGCCGGAGGACCCGGCCCTGCTGGCCGGCGAGGGCCCCCTGGTCCTGGTCGACGACGAGTTCTCGACGGGCAACACGGTCCTGAACACGATCAGGGATCTGCACAGCCGCTATCCGAGGAACCGGTACGTGGTGGTCGCCCTGGTGGACATGCGCTCGGAGGAGGACGCGGGCCGCCTGTCCGACTTCGCCGCGGAGATAGGCGCGAGCGTGGACCTGGTGGCAGCGGCATCGGGCACGGTGAGGCTCCCGGAGGGGGTGCTGGAGAAGGGGCAACAACTGGTCGCCGATCATGAGGCCCACCTAGGGGCGCGGGGAACTGCGCGACCAGCCCCCACACACCCGCACCCGGCAATCAACCGTGTGGACCTGATGTGGCCCCGCGACCTCCCCGACGGTGGCCGCCACGGATTCACTCCGGCGCACCGAATACGCCTCGAATCCGCACTCCCCGCGATGACGGCAAGGCTCGCCGAGGCGCTCCCCGCAAACGTGCACCACGTGCACATCCTCGGCTTCGAAGAGCTGATGTACGCCCCCCTCAGACTCGCCCACGCCCTCGAAGAGACCGCGGCCGAGACCACCGAGGTCACCTACTCCACCACCACCCGCAGCCCCGTCCTCGCCGTGGACGACCCGGGATACGCGATCCGCACCCGCCTCACCTTCCCGGCCCACGACACCCCCGCGGACGGCCCCGGCGACCGCTACGCCTACAACGTCGCCGGAGCCGGCTTCGACGCCGTGGTCGTCGTCGTCGACGACACCGCCGACACCCCCGAACTGCACGCGCCCGACGGCCTGTTGGCGCAGCTGGCCGCGCACACCCCGCACGTGGTCCTCGCCGTCGTCCCCAGTCATACGCCCGAAAGGCCCTCCATGCTCCCCGAGCCCCTCCGCGGCCCAGCCTTCTCCTCGTACGCCCCCGAAGAGGTCGGCTGGCTGCTCCAGGACCTCTCGGACGTCACCCTGGAGGCGCCGACCGAGGAGCGCGAGGAGGCCATCCAGAGCGGCGGCGCGCACTACGCGGAGTCGCTGCCCGTGGAGTACCAGCCGAGCGAGCAGTACCAGGAGCTGTTCCAGACGGCCCTGAAGGAGTCCTCCGCGAGGCTCGCGCAGGCCGTCGGCGCCGTCACGGAGATCGTGCTCCAGGAGCGCTCACCGCGTCCCGTCCTCGTCTCGCTGGCCCGCGCCGGCACCCCCGTCGGTGTCCTGATGCGCCGCTGGGCCCGCTTCCGCCACGGTCTCGAACTGCCGCACTACGCCGTCTCGATCGTCCGCGGCCGCGGTATCGACGCCAACGCCCTGCGCTGGCTGGCCGCCCACCACGACCCGGCCGACGTCGTGTTCGTCGACGGCTGGACCGGCAAGGGCGCGATCACCCGCGAACTGGCCGACGCGATCAAGGAGTTCGAGGCCGAGGACGGGGCCACCGGCTTCGACCCGGAGATCGCGGTACTCGCCGACCCCGGCTCCTGCGTGCGGACGTACGGCACCCGCGAGGACTTCCTGATCCCCTCCGCCTGCCTCAACTCCACGGTGTCCGGCCTGATCTCACGGACCGTCCTGCGCGCGGACCTGGTCGGCCCCGACGACTTCCACGGCGCGAAGTTCTACCGCGAACTCGCGGACGTCGACGTGTCGGTGGACTTCCTCGACGCGGTCGCCGCCCGTTTCCCCGAGGTCGTGGACGCCGTTGACGCCACTGTGAAGGAACTGCTGGCCGGCGACCGCGAACCGACCTGGGAGGGCTGGGCGGCCGTCGAACGCATCAGTGAGGAGTACGGCATCCACGACGTCAACCTCGTCAAGCCGGGCGTCGGCGAGACCACCCGGGTGCTGCTGCGCCGGGTGCCCTGGAAGATCCTGGCGCGCGCCGGTGCGGGCGCCGACCTGGACCATGTCCGTCTGTTGGCCGAGCAGAGAGGTGTCCCCGTGGAAGAGGTCGCCGAACTCCCGTACACCTGCGTGGGGTTGATCCACCCCAAGTACACGCGGGGCGCGACTGGCGCCGACGGCCGGGCGGTGAACCTCTGATGCCGACCCAGCCTCCCGTGCTCGTCGCCAGCGATCTCGACCGTACGCTCATCTACTCCGCCGCCGCCCTCGCGCTGACCATGCCGGACGCGCGGGCGCCCCGGCTGCTCTGTGTCGAGGTGCACGAGAGCAGACCCCTGTCGTACATGACGGAGACGGCCGCCGGACTGCTCTCCGAGCTCGGTGACCAGGCGGTGTTCGTGCCGACGACGACCCGCACCCGCAAGCAGTACCAGCGCATCAACCTCCCCGGCCCCGCACCCGCCTACGCGATCTGCGCCAACGGCGGCCACCTGCTCGTCGACGGCGTCACCGACCACGACTGGCACGCCGGCGTCACCGCCCGCCTTGCCGACGAGTGCGCGCCCCTGGAGGAGATCAGCGCCCACCTCCACGAGACGGCCGACCCGGTGTGGCTGCGCAAGCACCGGATCGCCGAGGACCTCTTCGCCTACCTCGTCGTCGAGCGCGAACTGCTGCCCGAGGACTGGGTGAAGGAGCTCGCGGTGTGGGCCGAGGAACGCGGCTGGACCGTCTCCCTCCAGGGCCGCAAGATCTACGCCGTCCCGAGGCCCCTCACCAAGAGCGCGGCCGTGCGCGAGGTCGCCCGGCGCACCGGGGCCTCCTGGACGCTGGCCGCGGGTGACTCCCTGCTCGACGCCGACCTGCTGCTGGCCGCCGACCGGGGCTGGCGGCCGGGCCACGGGGAGCTGGCGGACGAGGGCTGGACGGCCCCCGCGATCAGCGCGCTGCCCGAGAGGGGCGTGCTGGCGGGGGAGCGGATCCTTCGGGAGTTCCTGAAGGCGTCCCGTCCGTAGCGGACGTCCCGTCAGTGGCGGACGTTCCGTCAGTGGCGGACGTTCCGTCAGTGGCGGACGTCCCGTTGGTGGCGGACGCCGGCCGCCGCCGCAGTCGTACGACCACGAAGGCCGCGACCGCGACGGCGGCGGCGACCAGGACGACCTTCGAGTACGCGGACACCACGTCGGTGACCTGGGTCCAGTTGGCGCCCAGGGCGTGGCCCGCGAGGACGAACGCCGTGTTCCACAGGGCGCTGCCGAGCGTGGTCAGGGTCAGGAACACCGGCAGCGGCATGCGTTCGACACCGGCCGGGATCGAGACCAGGCTCCGGAAGACGGGGATCATGCGGCCGAAGAACACCGCCTTGGTGCCGTGCCGCAGGAACCAGGCCTCGGTGCGCTCGACGTCACTCGCCTTGACGAGCGGCAGCCGGGCCGCGAGGGCCACCGTGCGGTCCCGGCCGAGGAGCGCGCCGACGCCGTAGAGCGCGAGGGCGCCGATCACCGAGCCCGCCGTCGTCCACAGCAGCACGGCGAGCAGGCTCAGCCTGCCGGTGCTCGCCGCGAAGCCCGCGAGCGGCAGGATCGCCTCGCTCGGGATGGGCGGGAAGAGGTTCTCCAAGGCGATGGCCACCCCGGCGCCGGGCGCGCCCAGGGTGTCCATGAGGCCGTTGACCCACTCGATGGCTGACATGGGCCCACGTTAGGGAAGCGGACCTGAAGCCCACCTGAAGAGACTGCTGCCGTACGGCCGCCGGCTCGCCGTCGCGCTGTGCTGTGGCCGTCAGCCGCAGCAGCCGCCGCCGCAGCACCCTCCGCCGCCGCCTGCCTGAGGGGCCGGGGCCGACGCGGCGGCCGAGCCGCCCACCGCCACTGTCGACAGCAGCTTCACGGTGTCGTCGTGGCCGGCCGGGCAGTCGGCGGGGGCCGAGGACTCGGCCATGGGGCGGCTGAGTTCGAAGGTGTCGCCGCAGGTCCGGCAGCGGTATTCGTAGCGAGGCATGAGCACAGGTTAACCGGACCGCCCCGAGCGACCCAGGCCCCGCTCCGACCCCTCCGACGTACCCGGGTTGCCGGTCCGTCGGCATCCGGTGCTGCGCCGGGCGGCCCCTTCCTGTCGTCCGATGCGCGGACGGGCGGGGGGATCGGACATCCCCTGAGGCGTTTTCGGCAAGGCCTAGGGATTCGAGATGTCTCGTACCCCCTATCCGAGGAGACCCCCATGGCCCACAGACACGCTGCGGCAGGCGGTGCCGCGTTGACGGTGCTCGGCGCGCTCGTGCTGGCAGGACTGCCCGCGGCCGCGGCCGCCGAGCCCCCCGCGCCGCCGCCGGTACCCTCCGCCGCCGGGGCACCCGGCGTCGGCGAGCCCTCGCCCGCGATGCTGCGGGCGCTGGAGCGTGATCTGAAGCTGACCGAGGCGCAGGCCAGGGCCCGGCTGGTCAACGAGGCCGAGGCAGGCTCGCGCGCCGGCCGGCTCCAGAACGCGCTCGGCGAGCGCTTCGCCGGCGCGTGGCTCAGCGGCCTCACCTCCGCGGACCTGTCGGTCGCGACCACCGACGTCGCGGACACCCCGGCCATCGAGGCCGCCGGTGCGCGGGCCGTGGTGGTCAGGACACCGCTGGAGGAGCTGAAGGCCGTACGGGCGAAGCTGGACGCCACCGCGACCGGCAAGGCAGTCGACACGCCGGTCCGGTACATCGACGTCCGCACCAACCGGGTCACGGTGCAGGCGACGAGCCGTGCCGCCGCGGACACGCTCGTCGCGGCCGCCGGTGTCGACAGCGCGCTCGTGGATGTCCAGGTGTCGGCCGACCAGCCCCACGCGCTGTACGACATCCGGGGCGGCGACCCGTTCTACATCGACGGCACGGCCCGCTGCTCGGTGGGATTCGGGGTCACCAAGGGCGACCAGCAGGGGTTCGCCACGGCCGGTCACTGCGGACAGGCGGGTGCGACGACCACCGGGTACAACCAGGTCGCGCAGGGCACCTTCCAGGCCTCCGTCTTCCCCGGCAACGACATGGCCTGGGTGGGCGTCAACTCCGACTGGACCGCGACGCCCGCCGTGAAGGGCGAGGGCGACCAGGACGTCCAGACCGCCGGCTCGGTGCAGGCGCTGACGGGTGCCGCGGTGTGCCGCTCCGGCTCCACCACGGGCTGGCACTGCGGCACGATCCAGCAGCACGACACGAGCGTCACCTACGCCGAGGGCACGGTCGACGGCGTGACCCGTACGACCGTGTGCGCGGAGCCGGGCGACTCCGGTGGTTCCTTCATCTCGGGCGTCCAGGCCCAGGGCGTCACGTCCGGCGGCTCCGGCGACTGCACGCGCGGCGGCATCACCTTCTACCAGCCGATCAACCCGCTGCTCAGCGCGTACGGCCTCACGCTCAAGACCAGCACGGCGGAGAGCGGGACGCCGGCTCCCGAGGACGGCGGCCAGGCGGGCGGCTGGGCCGCGGGCCGGGTGTACGAGGTCGGGGCGCGGGTGACCCTCGGCGGCGTCTCCTACGAGTGCCTCCAGGCCCACCAGGCGCAGACCGCCTGGCAGCCGGCGCTGGCTCCCGAGCTGTGGCAGCCGGTGTGAGGACGGGCTGAGGTCGCGGTGGTGGTGACGGGGGCGGTGACGGGGCGGTGACGGGGGCGGCCGAGGTCCGGCCGCCCCCGCCGCGCTACAGCTCGGCCAGCAGTGCGTAGGCCGTCGGCACGAAGGTGTCGCGGGCACGGAAGCGGCGGGTGCACAGCGCGGCCAGGGCCGTGCCGGTGGCGGGCCGGAAACCCAGGAAGGCCTGTTGGCCGAGGGTCGCCCCGCCGTGGAAGTACATCGGGCCGTGCTCGGTGGGGTGCTGGAACCAGGCGACGGTGTGCACGTGCCGGTGCCCGATCCCGCGCCGGAGCACCGGGCGGCGTACCGCGCGCAGCGCGTCGGCGAGCGGGTGGTCCGACGGATCCAGGTGGGCTTCGAGGAACGTGAGCAGGTCGTGCGGGTCGGCCCGGACGGCGCCGGCCGCCTGGAAACCGCCGACGTCCAGTGGGGGAACGGGCGTTGTGCCGTCCTTGCGGTGTCCGGTGGCATCGGTGTCCGGCCCGCCGGGGCCGAGGGTGATGCCGCCGAGCCCCAGGGGACGCAACACCTGTCCGGTGAGCAGGGCGTCCCACGGGGTGCCGGTCGCCGCCGTGAGGGCGTGGCCGAGGACGGCGACGCCGAAGTTGGAGTAGTGCCAGCGGGTGCCGGGCCGGTGGCGCGGCCGGTGGCGCAGGAAGGCGTCGACCACGCGCTCGGCCGGATAGCGGGCGTAGGGGTTGGTGTGCCAGACCGGCAGCCCCCGGACGAAGAAGTCGGCGGGCAGGGCGGGCAGTCCGGCGGTGTGGGTGATCAGATGGGCGAGCGTGACGGGGTCCCTGTCCGAGCGCCGGGATGGGTCCAGCAGCGCGGCGGCCGGCAGTCCCGCGGACAGCGCGCCCGTCCGCGTCCGGTGGGCGAGGAGCAGTCCGGTGAACGTCTTGGAGGCCGAGCCCAGTTCGTAGCGCAGCCGGTGGCGTGGGACGGGCGGGGGCGGCGCGGTGCCGCCGGTGCGCAGGGTGCGGCGACCGTGCCGGGAGAGGGCGAAGACCACGTCGGGCGCGTCCACGGCGTCGACGGCCGCGGCCAGCAGCTCATCAGGCTCGCCGGACTCCTCCGGCTGCTCCGACTCCTCCGGCTGCTCCGGCTGCTCTGACTCCTCCGGCTGTTCCGGTTGCTCCGGCTCGCCCGGCCACGGAGCGGGACGCGCCCGAGGGTGTGCGCGGGTCGTCATGACGGGGTCCGTGCGAGTCGCGTCAGGGCGCGGGAGGTGGCCAGCACGGAGGCGAAGGCGGCGACCAGCGTCGGGTGGTACACGATGTCGAACACCTCGTCGGGGTCGCCCTCGGGCATCGTGCGCACGGCGGGCATCGCTCCGTCGGGCTGCTGGGCGGCGGCGAAGCCTTCCCAGGCCCGCACGTCGAAGGTGGGGTCGGGCAGACAGGCGTCGACGACGAGCAGTTCACCGAGCAGGTCCCAGCGGCGCAGATCGAGCCAGTCGTCCAGCCAGGCCGGCAGCCAGAGCGCGAGGTAGTCGGCGATCCCGGCCGGCAGGCCCTCGGGGCGCTCGCCCCAGTCGGTGAGGTGGAAGACGGTGTGGGTGATGTCGTAGGCGATGTGCCCCTCGACCGTCCAGGGTTCGGGCGAGCGCCCCAGCCAGGTCGCGCCGACGAGCTCGGCCTCCGGGGGCCGGGGCGGCACGCCGAAGCGGCGCTGGAACGCGGACAGGCCGAGGCGGCGGACCGGTGACATCTCCAACGCGGCGAAACTGTCGAGCCGTTGGTTGAGCCGGAAGGCCCGTTCGGCCTCGGGGCTGCTGTACCCCAGTTCCCTGAACGGCAGATACACCTCGAAGGGGATCGGCGACAGGGGCTCGACGTGCTGGCCGCGCACCAGCATCCGGCCGCCGTCCAGGGTGTGGCACCAGGCGTGGTCGATCAACTGCCGTGCCAGCGTGGCCTGTCGGGAACCGGCCACGCCCTCGCGGAACAACACCGCGCAGATGAGGGCGAGTTCACCAACCGGTTTGAAGCGTTCGAGGAAGCCCACCTCGGGGTCGACGTCCGACTCCAGCCGGAAACCGTCCCGGTGGGCGTGCAGCCACTCCAGGGCCCGGACGCCGACGTTGTGGACGAGACGCGTGTGGTTCATTCCGGCCCTCCCCGTCCTCCTGTCGGCCTTCCCCGTCCGCCGGCCGCGGCCCCGCGCAACCGGTCGAGGGTCAGTGCGGCGGCGAACGCCGTCATCAGGGTCGAGTGGTAGCAGTCGAGGAAGGCGGGTGCGGTCGTACGGCTGCCGCGTCCGCCGACCTCCGGGACGGCACCGGAGTCGTCCTGGGCCGCCGAGAGTCTCGCCCAGGCCTCGCCGAGCAGGGCGCGCTCGGGCGGGCCGGGCAGGCTGCTCGCCACCGCGAGGAGTTCGCAGCACAGGTCCCACTGCTCGTCCTCCAGACAGGTGTCGAGCCAGGGCGGGAGCCAGTGCCGCAGGTAGTCCGCGACCTGCGGGGGCACGGCTCGCGGGGTCAGGCCCCAGTCGGTGAGGTGGAAGACCACGTGGGTCAGCGTGTAGCCGGAGGGGAGTTCGAAGGTCCATGGTTCCGGCAGCCCGGCGAGCCAGGTGCGCTCCAACGCCCGTGCCATGTCGCCGTGCGGGGTGATTCCGCTGCGGCGCTCGGAGTTGAGCACGCTCAGCCGCCGGTTGGGTTCCTGCTCCGTGACGTGCCAGCCGCGGGTGCGGGCCACCGTCGCGGTGGCGCTCTCGTAGCGGTCGTGCCGCAGGCCCGCGGAAGCGAACGCCGCGTAGACCTCCAACGGGTAGGTCGCGAAGGGTTCGAGGCGTTGCAGCTCCATGAACAGGGCGCCCCGGCCGGTCTGTTGCCACGCGAACGACAGCAGGTCGGACGCCAGCACATGCAGCGGATCGGTCCGCCCGGTGTGCCGCCGTACGCAGACGCACACCTGGGCCAGCTCGCCCAGGGGCTTCCAGGTGGTGTTCACGTTGCCGTGCTCGGCGAGCGCGTCCTCGTCGAGCGCGAAGCCGTCGCGGTGGGCGGACACCCAGGTCAGCGCGGCCTCGCCCAGGCCCCGGACCCCGCGCGCCGGGCGGACCTCCGCGGCCGCCGTCACACCGGCACCCGGGTGCGCAGCAGTTGGGCGGCCCGCACCTGGAACGCCACGCGTGCGTCCTCGCCGCCCATCTGGGCCACGAACTCCAGCCCGGTGTCCAGGCCCAGGGTTTCCGGCACCCCGTCGAGGAGGGTCAGCCAGCGTCCCGCTCCGGCCGCCTGGAGCCAGTCGCGGCGGCGGACGGCCCGGACGAATCCCCGGGCGACGTCGACCGGGCGGCCGCGTGCCACGCGGGTCACCGCGCTGTCCTCGCCGGGCAGCGCGAGCGGGGCGAGCACGGCGAGTTGGTGGGTCAGGAACTGCCACGGCGCCTCGTCGAGCCACTGCGCCCCGGGCTCGCTCCCGTCGCCGGGCGCGCCGTCGAGGCTCGCGTCCAGCCGCAGCAGCGCCCGCCGCATCGCCCAGTGGCTCCACAGCGAGGTGGGCGGGGCGTCGGCGGGTGGCGGCCAGGCGTGAACGGCCTTGGCGAACACGGTGAGATCGGCCGGCTCGGGGGGTGCGCAGCGCAGCAGCACGCTCGGCAGGACGGCATCGGCTCCCACCACGCGTACGGCGGCGAGGGCCGGGTCGGGGGCCGCCTCGGGGCCGTCCCCGTCCATGACCCTGCCTGCGAGCCGGAAGCGGTCTCCGCTCCGAAGAGCGGAGACCAGTTCCGACATGAGGTCCTGCACCGCGCCCGCGAGGCGGGTCGAAGCGCCTGACTGCTCCATGCGGATTCTCCCGTCAGCCCTTCTTCGGCCGTGGCGTCGGAGGCGACAGCAGGAGGTTGCTCGACGAGGACGTCAGAGCGAGCGCCGCGCACTGGCGGCTGTCGCGGTAGTAGCCGTCGGCCTCGACGGGGTCGAGAGCCGCTTCGACGTCGATGCCCTGGACCTCGGTGAGGTCGTCGAGCTGGAACTCGGTGGAAGACATACCACCATCTCCTTTGAGAGAGATCTGCGGGTCTAGTTCCATGTCACCGCATTGGGGCGATCTATGCAAAAAAGGATGAAATGTCCAATTCGGAGTGCACGTTGCAGAGTGCACGGCCCCGGAGTGCGCGGGTCAGTGCGCGCCGCCGCGCTCCTCGCGGATCTGGGAGACCACCCGCGCCACCGCCTGCCGTACCGCTTCCGTCTCGGTCAGGAAGTGCCAGTAGTCGGGGTGGCGGCCCTCCAGCGTGCCGATCGCCCGGTCCAGCCGGGCCACCGCGTCGTCCAGGGGGCGCGCGTGCCGTGGGTCGGGAGTGGTACGGCCGGTCATCGCCAGGCGCTGGGCGTCCCGCAGGGCGAAACGGGTGCGGTCGATCTCCTGCTGGGGGTCCTTCTGCACGGCGTTCAGCCGGCGCAGCCGGTCGCCTGCCGCCGAGACGGCCTCGTCGGTGGTGTTGAGCAGGGCACGGACCGTGGAGAGCAGCGAGGTCGCGTCCGGCCAGCGCTGTTCGTCGCGCGCGGCCCGCGCCTCACGGAGCTTCAGCTCGGCCTGCCGGACGTTCTCCGTGGCCTGGTCCGGGACGTGCTGGAGGTCCTGCCAGCAGGCCGCGGTGAACCTGCGGCGCAGTTCGCTCAGGACCGGGTCGACCTGGCCAGCGCGGGTGGTGAGCGCCTCGGCGCGGGTCCGCAGCGAGACCAGCCGGTGGTCGATCTCCGCGGCCCGCTCCGGCAGCCGCTCGGCCTCCGCCCGGATCGCCCCGGCCTCCCGGGCCACCCGCTCGGCCCGCTCCAGGGTCTGCGGCACACCGTGCTGCCCGGCGCCCTGGTTCAGCTTCGTCAGCTCCGGTCCGAGGGCCGCGAGCCGGGTGGCGAGGTCGTCCGCCTTCAGCCCCGACTCCCGTACGGCGTCCAGGGCGTTGGAGGCGGCCAGCAGCCCCTGCCGGGCCCGTTCCACGGCCGGGGCGAGCCGGGCCAGCTGGGTCTCGGCCTTGCCGAGCAGCGGGGCGAGGCTGTCGCCGAAGCGGTCCAGCTCCTTCTTGACGTTGCCGAGGTCGTCCTTGGCCCGGGTCAGCTCGGTGCGCGCGCGGGCGGCGGCCGACGCCTCCAGGTCGTCCCGGTCGAGGTCATGGGCGTCCACGGCCTCGATGTAGTGGCTGCTCGCCTCGTCGATGCGCGCGCTGATCGCCTGGAAGTCGGCGACCGCGCGCTTGGCGGCGGGGGAGTCGTCGACGGCCGTGATGGTCTCTATCGAGATCCGCAGATCCCGCTGGGCGGTGTCCAGTTCGTAGAACGCGGCCGCGGCGGCGTCCTTCGCGGCCTGCGCCTCGGCCCGCTGGCTCTCCGCGCGCCCGCCGAACCAGCGCCGGGTACCCCCGCCGGCGAACGCGGCCGGGAGCGCGAGGCCGGCGAGCAGCGGCAGCCCGATCAGGGTGAGGGTGTCCTTGAGCGCCTGGCGGTGTGCGCGCGGCCTCGACGGCGACAAGTACGGCTGCTTCGGTGTCGCCGTCACATCCCTCTCCCGTGCTGTGGTCCGTCCTGGCGGTGCCCGGTGTCATTCTCCCACCGGTAAGGGACGAACACACGGGCCGGTCAGTTCGCGGTTCGCACCGTGATCTTCCCGTCTCCGCTCTCGGCGGACACGACGTGCCCGGCCGAGTCGGAGCGGGGCACGGACACGTCGACCCCGCCGTCACCGGACCGCGCGTCCACCCGGTAGGTGGCCCTCGGCAGCTCCACGGTCACGGAACCGTCGCCGCTGCGGGTCTCCACCCGCTCCGGTACGGCGCCCAGTTCGAGGTGGAGCGAGCCGTCGCCGCTGCGGGCGGTGACCCGGCGGGAGGTGACCTCCGCGCGGATCGAGCCGTCGCCGGTGCGCAGGTCCAGCGGTCCGCTGGAGTCGGTGACGCGCACCGAGCCGTCACCGGAGCTGATGCCGAGCGGCCGGGTGAACCCGCGTGCCCGCACGCTGCCGTCCCGGTTCTCGACCTTCACGGCGATGTCCCGGGGCACCTCTATGCGGTGCTTGGCCGCGCAGTCGGCGACGACACCGCTGCACTTCATCCGCAGCGTCAGCCGGTCGTTCTTCATCGACCAGGTCACCTCCGGGTCCTTGCCGACGGCGACGGTCCCCTGGAACCAGCGGGTCACCTCGATCGAGCCCGGCTTGTTCGAATCGGCGGCGACGATCTCCAGCGCCGAGTCGTCGGAGTCGACGGTGAGGGTGCGGCCCTGGAGGGCGAAGGACTTGTGGTCAGGGGTCTTGTCGTCCCCGGCGGAGGCGCAGGCGGTGGCGCCGGCGACGAGAAGCGCGACGACCCCGGCCGCGGCGGCGGCACGTGCGGGAACGGAACGGACCATGACGATCTCCCCCTGAAGTGGCCCTGGGCGGGCGGTCGCGGGCACTCCGCGACCCTGCTTCCGACCCTAGGGACCGGGGTGGTCGAGGGGGATCCGGGCCGCTCCCGGAGAAGGGGTGGGGTTTTCCCCCGTATCGACCCTGACCCTCGTGGCCGTGCGGGTAAGGGTTTGCAGGACAGGGTCCGCGGCAAGGTAGGCTGTCGACTCGTCTCGGGTGCGTAGCTCAGGGGTAGAGCGCCTGCCTTACAAGCAGGATGTCGGCGGTTCGAAACCGTCCGCGCCCACATCGGGAGAAGACCCCGGCCGATCACGGCCGGGGTCTTCTCATGTGCGCCGGGTTCCTCCCGCGTTCAGTCGCTCTCCCGTGCGCCGGTTCCGTGCGCGTGCTTCAGGCCGGAGCGGGCCTCCACGCGCTCGGACGACGCCACCTCCGTCCAGAAGCGGTGGGTGGTGACGAAGACCGCGAGTTCGTGTTCGCGCTGCCGGAGCTTCTCCACCTCGGCCTGTTCGTCCGGGGTCCAGCCGGGAGAGGCGGGGCGCTCCACCTTCCGCCAGCCGCTGTCGTCGCTGAAGCCGTCCAGGGGCGCGACCGACCAGGGAAGCCGCTTGAGCAGGGCCGACAGCTCGGCCCGGACCTGATGCAGCTCCTCCTGACCGGCGAGGAGGTCACTCGGAAAGTCATAGGTCGTTGCCACGGCACAATGCTACGCCTGTTCGATTTTGGGTGGCGAGTGTCTTCTGGGGGTTCACGCGAACGGGTGTGCCCCCGGGCGGTAGCCGCTGGTGACGGCGGTAATACGGGCGAGGCGGGGTAAGGGGACGTCCATCAGCCGCTGTTGAGAACGCGACCAGCCCGTGCGCAGAGGGAGCCGAGGATGACCGACGACGCCTACCTGTTCCTGCTCGACGACCCGTCCGTGCCGCTCGGCGTGGCCCCCGCCGAGGTCGGGGAGCTGGCCTGCATGGACACTCCCGCGGTCCGCGCGTGGCTGGACGCGCAGGGCAGCACACCCACCTCGCCGCATCTGCGGCTGCTGCCCCCGGAGGAGAACGCGGCCGTGCCCGAGGGGGCGGAACGGCTGCCCGTGCCGCTGAGCGACGAGGAGCTGAGCCGGGTCCGCCATCTGTCGGCACCCGGTTCGCACGCCGACGTCGAGCAGGAGCTGCTCGCCTATCGCGACCTCGCGGACGGCCGGGACGACCTCATCGGCCGCGCCCTGGCCGCGGGTGTGCCCCCGCACCGGATCGTCGAACTGACGGGGGTGGACCCGGCCACGGTCACGGCGGCGGCGGGAGGCTGACGGCAGGGGCGGACCCCCTCATGGGCTGCGGGCCGCGCCCCCTCACGGGCGCACCCTCACGGGAGCCGTCCGGGGTCAGTCGCCCGGGCCGGGGTCCGGGTGGACGGCCGACTCGATGCCGGCCCGGGCCGCCTCCAGCTGGGCGGCGAACGCGATGCCGAGGAAGAGCGCGACCCCGGTCAGATTGGCCCACAGCAGCAGCGCGATGAAGGCCGTGAGCGGCCCGTACACCGCACCGAAGGCACCGCTCTCCTCGACGTACAGCGCGAGCAGCCAGGTGGCCGCGACCCACAGCAGCAGATGCACGGCCGAGCCGAAGGCCAGCCAGGTGTAGCCGGGCTGCACGCGGCGCGGCGACCAGCGGAAGATCACCGCGGACGCCACCCAGGCCAGCGCCAGCCCCACGGGCACGTCCAGCACACCCCACCAGCGCGGCCCGCCGCCGTCCTCGCCGAGGGTCCGGGCCACCGCGTCGCCCACCGCCTCACCGGCCACCAGCACGACGAAGCCCAGCACCAGGGGGAGCCCGGCGGCGAGCGCGAGCACGATCCCGCGCCCGTACTTGCGCGGGAAGGGCCGGTCGCGCTCGATGCCGTAGATCCGGTTGGCGCCGCGTTCGATCTGGCCCATGGCGGAGGCGAGGTTCAGCAGGGCGAAGCCGAGGCCCAGCCACAGGGCGAGCGTGCTCCAGACACTGCCGTGGGCGGTGCGCCGGGTCCCCTCGAAGGCCTCCTCGACGATGTCGGCGCTGGCGCCCGGCACGATCCGGCCCAGCGTGAGCTCGATGACCCGGCCCACGCTCTCCGTGTGCACCGAGGTGGCCAGGCCCACCAGCGCCACCGTGCACGGCACCAGCCCGAGCACCACCTGGAAGGCGAGGGCACGCGCGTTGGTGAAGCCGTCCGCGTAGCGGAACCGTGCGAAGGAGTCGGTGAACAGCCGCAGCCCCCCGTAGTGGCGCAGCGCGGCGAACGCCTCGTCTCCGGAGAGTTCGTCCCCGATCATGTCCCTGGTCTGCGGGACGTGGACGGCGGTACCCATGGCGCTCCTTGTCGTACGGCGGCTCCCTGTGCGCATGCCCCGTGAAACGGGCTTTTCAGCGTCGGCCGCCGAACTCCCACGCGTGGACCTCCACGGCCGCGTACCGCTCCTGGGTCAGCACGGCCCGGGCCCGGTCCGGGTCCGCGGCACGGACCAGGGCCGCGGTGCCCAGCCAGGCGGTCGCGTCGTCGGACAGCAGCGGGCCGTACGCGATCAGGTCGTCCTTGCCGGGCGGTACGGCGAGGTCGGCGGCCTCTCCCGAGCCGAGACCGAGCACCAGGTACCGGTCGTCACCGGTCCGGCCGCCCGGGAAGTCCCACATGGTGCGGCCCAGCAGGTTGCGCCAGCGGCGCAGCAGGACGTCCCGGTAGGCGCCCGCCTGGTAGTTCGGCTCATCGAAGGCGAACGCCCGCGCGGCGGCGGGATCGGGCAGGTCGACGATGTGCACGCTGCCGGTGAGCGTCTCGCCGTCGGTGGTGAAGGTCGGCCCACGGGCGATCAGCTCGGCCTCGTACCCGTCCATGTAGGCCCAGTGCGCTTCCGTCAGCTCCTCACGCAGGGGCAGGGAGCCGGGACGGTCGCGGTGATAGCAGAAGAACTCCATGCCCGGCAGCCTCGCCCACGACGGGCGACGGCTCAACGGCATTACGCCTGTCGTGAGTTCGCGAGCACTGGGGACGGGGAGTGCACCGGGTGTCGTCGTGGCCGGGGGGTTGTCAGACCCGGGCTCTAGTGTGGGGGACATGGTCGGGGTGGCGGCGGAGGTGCGGGTGGAGCGGGTGGAGCAGGTGCGGTTGGTGCCCTGGGCGGAGGGGGACTTCTGGCTGCTGGAGCGGACCAACAGTCCTGAGATGACCGCGCACCTGGGCGGGCCCGAGAGCGAGGAGAAGCTCGTCTCGCGGCATCGGCGGTATGTCGAGCTGTCGGCGGGGCGGATGTACCGGGTCACGCTCGCGGAGGGCGGCGAGACCGTCGGTTCCATCGGGTTCTGGGAGCGGGAGTGGCGGGAGGAGTGGGTGTGGGAGACCGGGTGGGGGATCCTGCCGGAGTTCCAGGGGCGGGGGCTGGCCGCGCAGGCGGCCCGAGCCGTCGTCACGGAGGCGCGGGCCGCCGGCGGACACCGGTATCTCCACGCGTTCCCGAGCGTGGAGCACCTCGCGTCGAACGGGGTGTGCCGCCGGGCGGGCTTCACGTTGCTGGGACAGGCCGAGTTCGAGTACCCGAAGGGGCACTGGCTGACGTCCAACGACTGGCGGTTCGATCTGGAGGCAGGGGAGGGCTGAGCCGAGTCGGTCAGGGGCGGGTGCGGGGTGCTGCCGTCACAGGCTCCGCCGGCCGTTGAGGTTCATGGCATTCGTTCAGGAGCGGGCGGAAGCGCCGATCCGCTCCGGGAGGGAGACTGTCGGTATGTGCCGCAGTATCAAGACGCTTCGTCCACCCGTACTGCCCGAGGAGGCGACGGAGGAGGAGATCCGGGCCGCCGCGCTCCAGTACGTGCGCAAGGTGTCGGGGTTCCGCGCCCCGGCCGCACACAACCAGGAGGTGTTCGACCGCGCCGTCGAGGTGATCGCCGAGGCGACCGCGGAACTGCTGGCCGGCCTGGAGGTCCGCGGCGCCGCCCGACGAGAGGCGAGCTGAGCGCGGCGAGGCGTAGGTGATCCGGGTTCAGCTGGAGCTGGAGCCAGGGTCTGTCGTGCTGTTCTCCCGGACCGTCATCCCTCGCCCTACCCCGCCTCAACCGGTCGGCGGCGCATCACGTACGCCGCTCCCGCGCCCGCTCCGAACAGTGCTGCCACCGAGACTCCCGTGGCCAGCCATGTGGCCCCCAGCCAGTGCGCGCCGAAGTAGCCGAGGGCGACGCTGTACGCGGCCCAGGAGAGACCGGCCAGGGCGGACCAGGGGAGGAAGTCGCGGGCTCGGCGTTGGGCCGTGCCGGCGAGGAGGGAGACCACCGAGCGGCCGGCCGGGGCGAAGCGGGCCAGGACCACCAACGCCCCGCCCCCCGCGGCCAGCGCATCGCCGAGACGTTCCTGCGCCGTGGTGAGGCGACGGGAGCGGGCGATGGCGCGGTCGAGGCGTTCTCCGCCCCGGAAGGCGAGGCGGTACGCCGCGAGGTCGCCGAGGACGGACGCGGTCGTCGCGCAGAGGATCAGGGAGAGGACGTCCGGGACCCGTCCGGTCGCCGCGCTGCCCGCGGCCGCCGCCGTCGCGGCCGTGATGACGAGCACCCCGCTCGGCAGCACCGGCAGGAACACGTCGAGGAGCACCGACAGCGCGACCATGGCGTAGATCCATGGACTGCCGGTCAGCGACCCCAGACTCTCCAACACCGCGTCTCCCCGTGATTCCCCCTGGACAGCCATACAGCGTACGCGTGGAGTGTGACAGGAGATTCACGGGGGGCTCACGAGACGCGTGCGACTTGTTCACCCGGCTGCCGGGTCCCGGGGAGCGGGCCGGGGTCTCGCGAACGTGCCGGTGCCCTCCCCAGGGACGCGGGGAGGGCACCGTACGGGATCCGCTCAGACGGCCACCGGCTCGGCGGCCGGCTTGCGTTGCTCCGTCGAGCGCTTGGCGAGCAGCCGGTCCAGGCCGAACGCGCCGGACCCGGTGAAGACCAGCAGCAGGAGGGCCCAGCAGAACATCGCCGCCGCCTCACCGCCGTTCTCCATGGGCCACAGGGCGTGCGGCTGGTGGACCTTGAAGTACGCGTACGCCATGGATCCCGCCGCGACGAACGCGGCGACGCGCGTGCCCAGGCCGAGGAGCACGAAGGCTCCGCCGACGAGCTGGATCACGGCCGCGTACCAGCCGGGCCAGGTACCGGCGTCGAGGGTGCGGCCGGTGCCCATGGCACCGCCGAGCACGCCGAAGAGCGAGGCGGCGCCATGACAGAGGAAGAGCAGGCCGACGACGATGCGGTACAGGCCGAGGGCGTATGGCTGGGCGCTGTTCAGGCGTCCGGTCATGTGGGGGACTCCTTCGGTCGGGTCGGTCCCACTAGGGGGATCGCCCCAGGGGGATGGGACCGAGTGAGCCATCCACGGTAGGGGCCCCTCTTTGATGCTTGCAAGTTCAACATCTGGCCACTGATTCGTCTCAGTCGTCCCAGTCATTTCGCTCGCAGCCGCACGTGGGAGGGCTGTGGTCGCCGTATCCGCTTCCGAAAGTGTGTCCGAATGTGCTTCTGGGTCCGTTCCTGCGGGAAGAGCAACTCCCGTACAGGGCCACGTTATTGACGAGCAATCAGATAGGGGTCAGAGTTCGGACTCCGACACCGTCAGCAGCCGTACCCGCCCCTGACCCGACTCCCGCGCCTGCTCCAGCCGCAGCCGTGCCGAACGGCCGTTCAGAGTCAGTGTCATGAGCTGGTTGCCGAACCACGGGCCGCCCGTGTGCCGCCAGGACACCGGCGGTTGCTCACAGCGGCCGTGCCGGGCGAGCCGCCGGCCGAGCGCCCGCGCCGTCGCGCTCCAGCCGAAGCGGAAGCCGAACCGGATGTAGCCGGGGACGGAGTTGTGGACGGGCGAGCAGGTGAGCTGGAGGACCCGCGCGTCGGGACCGCCGGTGTGCCACTTCGGCTCGGCCACGTACGCGTGGTGCACGTCCCCGGAGAGCACCAGCACCGTCGCCGGCGCCTCGGGCCCGGAGCCCACCTCGGCGATCAGGTCCGCCAGCGCGGCGAACGACCGCGGGAACGCCGCCCAGTGCTCCAGATCCGCCTTGCGCCGCAGATCCTCCCCGAAGCGGGCCCAGCGCGCCCCGCGCTCCCCCCGGCACAGCGCCGCGTCCCAGGCCTCGGCGTCGTGCACCAGGTGCGGCAGCAGCCAGGGCAGCGAGGTGCCGATCAGGAGATGGTCGTAGGAGGAACGCTCCGCCAGCACCTGCTCGCGCAGCCACTCGGCCTCGCCGGGGTCCAGCATCGAGCGCTTCTCCTCCTCGAGGACCCGGGCCGCGCGGGAGTCGACCATGAGCAGCCGCACCCGGCCGAAGTCGCGCCGGTAGCTCCAGCGCACGGAGGCGGCGTCGGCGTCGGCCCGGCAGGCGAAGGCGCGCAACTCGTCGGTGCCGTCCGGGGACTGCCGTACGGCGGCGTAGAGCGGGTCGGCGGCCAGTTCGGCCGGCGGGAGGTTGCCCAGGTGCTGGTAGACCCAGTACGACATGAGGCCGCTCAGCAGCCGCTCGCGCCACCAGGAGACCGCGCGCATGTCCTCCAGCCAGGCGGCGGAGGTGTTCCAGTCGTCGATGACGTCGTGGTCGTCGAAGATCATGCAGCTGGGGACGGTGGAGAGCAGCCAGCGCACCTCGGGGTCGAGCCAGGACTCGTAGTAGAGGTGGGTGTACTCCTCGTAGTCCGCCACCTGGGCGCCCGGCGGGTCGCTCAGATCGCGGCGGGCGGCCAGCCAGCGCTGGGTGGCGGGGGAGGTCTCGTCGGCGTAGACCTGGTCGCCCAGCAGCAGCAGGACGTCCGGGCGTTCGCCGTCCGGGTCGGCGGCGATCCGGGTCGCGAGGGTGTCCAGGGCGTCCGGGCCCACCGGGTCCTTCTCGCCCTCCGGTGGCGCGGCCCAGCGGCAGGAGCCGAAGGCGACCCGGACGGCGGCGTCCTCGGCGGGGGTGTGGATGACCGACGGGGGGAACGGCGAGTCGGGCAGCGGCCACACGCGGATGCCGTCCAGGAACACCTCGTACGACCGGGTCGTGCCGGGGGTGAAGCCGTCCACCGGGACGAGGGCGTAGTGGTGGCCCGCGATCTGGAAGGTGCCGGACGTGCCGGAGGTGCCGTCCGAGCAGCGCACCTCGGCCGTGCACGGACGGCTCGTCTCGACCCACACGGTCGCGGACGAGCCGTCGACGTACCTCAGCAAGGGACCCAGCCGCAGATCGGTCACGTGATCCTCCTCCGTCGCCCCGTACGGTACGGAACGACGGAGGTCCGCGGGGAGGTTCCGACGCGGAATCGTCAGCAGTTCGCCAGGTAGTTCGTCAGCGCGGTCTTCTCGGCCGAGTCGACGGAGAGGTCGTAGTAGTACTTCACCTGGACCCAGGCGCGGACGTAGGTGCAGCGGTACGAGGTGAGGGACGGCATCCAGGTGGCCGGGTCCTGGTCGCCCTTGGACTGGTTCACGTTGTCCGTGACCGCGAGCAGCTGCGGGCGGGTGACGTCGTTGGCGAAGGCCTGGCGCTGGGCCGTGGTCCAGGCGCTCGCGCCGGAGTCCCAGGCCTCGGCGAGCGGGACCAGGTGGTCGATGTCCAGGTCGGAGGCGGCGGTCCAGGTGGCACCGTCGTAGGGGGAGTACCAGCTGCCGCTGGTGGCGGTGCAGGCGGAGTTGGTGACGACGTTCGAGCCGTCGCGCTTGAGGATGTACTCGCGCGTGTTGCAGGTGCCGCTGATGGTGATCCAGGTCGGGAACAGGTCCCGGTTGTAGCCGGTGCGGTTCTCGGTGGCCACGGTGAGCGAGGCGAGGTAGGTGCGGGCGGTGGCCGCGCTGACCGGGGTGGGGAGGGCCGCGGAGGCGGACGGGCCGTTGAGGACCGCGACGGAGGCTATGAGCGCGGTGAGGGCGCCGAGTATGCTGAGCCGTCGACGCGCGTAGAACTTCGACATGCGAACTCCCTGGCGGGGTGGGGGTGTTGAGGCGCGGGCGATCGAATGCTCGGCGCACCGTGTTGCCGGGAGGTGTGCGCCCGGTAAGAAGTTAGTGACGCGTACATGACATGACAAGGTTTACGGTGAAACGATCACGTAGGATGGTCGGAGTTGAAGGGGAGTAGCTCTTCGCCGGACCGTCGACATACTGCTCAGCTCGTCTGAGCCGGCGCCCGGAGGCAGGCCCGCCCGCGCGGACCGGCCAGCGAGACCTTCGGCAAGCAGTGCACGCCCGTGCCGTACCGGCCCGGGTGCCGAGTGCTCTGCCGTGCCGAGGTGTCGTCGTGTGAGGTGCAGCACTCTCGGTGGGGCAGCCCGACCGATTGAGGACCCTTGATCAGCATCACCGTGACGGCCGTCGTGTTCGGCGTCGTCTTCCTCGCCGAACTGCCCGACAAGACCGCGCTCGCCGGCCTCGTCCTGGGCACCCGCTACCGCGCCTCCTACGTCTTCGCGGGCGTCGCCGCCGCCTTCGCGCTGCATGTCGCGCTCGCCGTCGCGGCCGGCAGCGTGCTGACCCTGCTGCCGCAGCAGATCGTGCAGGCGATCACCGGCGTGCTCTTCCTGGGCGGCGCGGCCGTCCTGCTGCTGAAGAAGGACGACGGCGACGAGGAGATCCGCAAGCCCGAGAACCAGTCCTTCTGGAAGGTCGCCGGGGCCGGGTTCATGCTCATCCTGGTCGCCGAGTTCGGCGATCTGACCCAGATCATGACGGCCAACCTCGCGGCCCGTTACGACGACCCGCTCTCCGTGGGTCTGGGTGCGGTGCTCGCGCTGTGGGCGGTGGCCGGACTCGGGATCGTCGGCGGAAAGGCCCTGATGAGGCGGGTGCCGCTGAAGCTGATCACCAGGATCGCGGCGCTGCTGATGCTGGCCCTCGGCCTGTGGAGCCTGTGGGAGGCCGTGGGCGGCTGAGGCGAACAGTGGGTGAACTGTTCCGGGTCGTTCCCGAAGGCGGTGGCGTGAACCCGCTCCGGTTTTGTACCGTGGGGAAACAAAGTGGCTCCCGCCCGTTTTCCCTGACCGGCGGGCGGGGCCGCCTTGTCTCTCTCGTCTGCGCCTTTCTCGTCTGCGCTTGGAGTTGCCGATGACGGCCGCCGTGTCCACCGTGCTCACCGCCCGCGCCCTCCTGCTCGACATGGACGGCACCCTCGTCAACTCCGACGCCGTCGTCGAGCGCATCTGGCGCCGCTGGGCCACAGAGCACGGACTCGACGGCGACGAGGTCATGAAGGTCGTCCACGGCCGCCAGGGGCACGCCTCGATGGCGCTCCTGCTGCCGGGGCGGCCCGTGGAGCAGAACCTCGCCGACAACACCCGCCTGCTCGCGGAGGAGACCGCGGACATGGACGGGGTGGTGGCGGTACCGGGGGCGCCCGAGTTCCTCGCCTCCCTGCGGGGACTGCCGCACGCGCTGGTGACCTCGGCCGACGTGCCGTTGTCCACGGCGCGGATGGTGGCGGCCGGGCTGGCCCTTCCGGAGGTCCGGATCACGGCGGAGTCCGTGGGCGCGAGCAAGCCGGACCCCGAGGGGTTCCTGAAAGGGGCGGCGGAGCTGGGCGTCGCGCCCGCCGACTGTGTCGTCTTCGAGGACTCCGGTGCGGGGATCGCGGCCGGGAAGGCGGCGGGGATGAGGGTGGTCGGGATCGGGGCCCGGGCGGGGGTCCACGGACCTGATGTGGTGGTGCCGGATCTGACGCGGGTGCGGGTGGAGGCCCTGGAGGACGGCGGCATGCGGTTGCACGTCGGTTAGGGCGGCGCTCCGGGACACGCGCGAGCGCATTGTCGCCTCGTGCGGTGGACTGCGGTTCCGGGTGTCGTTGGTCTGCGGTCTGCGGTCTGCGGTCTGCGGTCTGCGGTCTGTGTGTCGTTTCGTGTGGCGGTCCGCGGCTTCGCGCGTGACCCCCTAGGGCTCTGTCGTCTCCGACTCCAGCCGGTCCCGGGTCGCCAGGTCGTACACCCCGTACTCCGGCGGCTGGATTCCGCGTGCCCACTGGTAGCGGGTCACCGCGTCCTCGACGACCTCGTCGTACTGGCCGCTCGCCTTCCTCGTGTACAGGCCGAGCTGGGTGAGGCGGAGCTCCAGCTCGACGACCTCCGGACCCTCCGACCCGCGCCGCAGCACCGGCGGGGCCGCCTTCCGGGCCGCGTCCGAACCGGCCGCCGAGTCCGTCGCCGTGCCGGAGGCGGTCGGGGCGCCCGTCGGGGACGCCGACAGGGACGCGCTCGGTGCGGCGCTGGACACCGACGGGCTCGGCGACGCCGACGGACTCGCGCTCGCCGTCCGGGACGGGGGTGCGGCGGGCGGCCGTACGGGCTCCGTGGTGGTGGACGGCGAGGCGGACGCCGGGGTCGTCGTCGCGTCGGGGACGGCCGGCCGTACGTCCCGCGGGGCCGCCTCGTCCCGTGACGGGGACTCGTAGGCGAACAGGCCGCTGGCGAAACCGGCCGCGGCGACCACGGTCACGACCGCTCCGGCCGCGGCGAGGAGGACGGTACGGGGGCGCGGGCGGCGAGGGTGCTCGCGGGTGGGGGCCGTGGGGGCGTCAGGGTGTGGCGCCCGGGAGAGGCTCCGGTCGGCGGGGAGCGCTGTCGTCTCGTCGGGTGCGGGGGATGTCGGGGGGACTGCCCGTAACGGCATCGTCTGTTCGGTGGTGGGCATCCGGGGTACGGGGGTGGTCTCGTCGGCCAGGTCCACGTACGGGCGTATGCGGAGCGGGTCGAAGTCCTCCGCCGCGGCCGCCTCCGCCGTGCGCGTGTCGCGCAACGCGTCCGCCGCGCGCTCGGTGCAGCCGCAGGACGGGGTGCGGTCGGCCCCTCTGGGTGCCCCGCACTCCGGGCACAGATGACCGTTCGACTCCGCCATGTGTTCGTCCCTCCCCTCGCGAACCCCAGAGATTATGCAGAACCTCTCCACGGGCGGCACACGGAAGCCCCCGGAAGGACGGCTTCCAAAAGGACTCGACAGGCCATAAGCGGTCACACCGACCACGATGGAGTGGCAACGAGAGCCCCGGGAGGTCTTCATGACGGCGGATGCGCAGGGTATGACGGGAGATGTGCGCGACACAGGTGAAGAACATGTGTCCGGCAACGTCCTCGTCTCCATCGGGGCCCTGCTGCTCGGCATGCTGCTCGCCGCGCTGGACCAGACGATCGTGTCCACCGCGCTGCCCACGATCGTCAGCGACCTCGGCGGGATGGAGCATCTGTCCTGGGTGGTGACGGCGTATCTGCTGGCCTCCACCGCGGCGACCCCGCTGTGGGGCAAGCTCGGGGACCAGTACGGGCGCAAGCGGCTGTTCCAGACCGCGATCGTCATCTTCCTCATCGGGTCGGCGCTGTGCGGCATGGCCCAGGACATGCCGCAGCTCATCGCGTTCCGGGCCCTTCAGGGGCTGGGCGGCGGCGGGTTGATGGTGCTGTCGATGGCGATCGTCGGCGATCTCGTCCCGCCGCGCGAACGGGGGCGCTACCAGGGGCTGTTCGGGGCGGTCTTCGGGGCGACGAGTGTCCTCGGGCCGTTGCTGGGCGGCCTGTTCACCGAGCATCTGAGCTGGCGGTGGGTGTTCTACGTCAACCTGCCGGTGGGCGTGGTCGCGTTGGCCGTGATCGCGGTCGTGCTGCGGATTCCGCGCAGGTCGGCGAAGCACGTCATCGACTACCTGGGCACGTTCCTCATCGCCGCCGTCGCCACCTGTCTGGTGCTGGTGGCCTCGCTGGGCGGTACGACGTGGGGCTGGGGGTCGCCGCAGATCGTGGGGCTCGCGGTGCTGGGGGTTTTGCTGGCGGTCGCTTTCGTGGCGGTCGAACGGCGGGCCGCGGAGCCGGTGTTGCCGCTGAAGCTGTTCCGCATCCGGACCTTCGCGCTGTCCGCCGTCATCAGCTTCATCGTGGGGTTCGCGATGTTCGGGGCGATGACCTATCTGCCCACCTTCCTCCAGGTGGTGCAGGGCGTCTCGCCGACGATGTCCGGGGTGCACATGCTGCCGATGGTGTTCGGGCTGCTGCTGTCCTCGACGGTCTCCGGGCAGATCGTCAGCCGTACCGGGCGGTGGAAGGTCTTCCCGGTCGCGGGGACGGCCGTCACGACACTGGGGCTGCTGCTTCTGCACCGGCTCGACGAGGGCAGCTCCACGTGGGTGATGAGCCTGTACTTCTGTGTGTTCGGTCTGGGACTCGGGCTGGTCATGCAGGTGCTGGTGCTGATCGTGCAGAACGCCGTGTCGTACGAGGATCTCGGCGTCGCCACGTCCGGTGCGACCTTCTTCCGGTCGATCGGGGCGTCCTTCGGTGTCGCGATCTTCGGCACGGTCTTCGCGAACCGGCTCGGGGACAAGCTGGCCGAGGCCCTGCGGGGCGTCCAACTGCCGCCCGGCGTCTCGGTGTCGGGGCTGGAGTCCGACTCCCGGGGGCTCGGGGAACTGCCGGCCGCGCTGCGTCCCGCGGCGCTGCACGCGTACGCCTCGTCCATCACCGACGTGTTCCTGTACGCCGCGCCCGTCGCGTTTCTCGGGTTCGTGCTCGCCTGGTTCCTCAAGGAGGACCGGCTGCGGGGGTCGGTCACGGCGCCCGACGTCACCGAGACGCTGGCCAGCAATCCGGTGGAGCGGTCGTCGTACGACGAGGTGTGCCGGGCGCTGTCGCTGCTGGGGACGCGGGAGGGACGGCGGGACCTGTACCGGAGGATCACGGAGCGGGCCGGGTACGACCTGCTGCCGGCGTCGAGCTGGCTGGTGCTGCGGATGCGGCGGCACGGGTGGGTGGAGCCGGCGCTGCTCGCCGAGCGGACGCCGGTGCCGTTGGGTGTGATCGTCGAGGCGGCTCGGGAGGTGGAGTCGCTGGGGCTGGCGGAGCGGGAGGGGCCTGATCTGCGGCTCACGGCGGCGGGGCGGGAGGTCGCGGAGCGGTTGGCCGCGGCGCGGGAGGAGTCGTTGGGGGAGTTGCTGGGGGACTGGTGGGGGCCGGATCGGCCGACGGATCTCACGCAGCTGGTGAAGTCCCTGAACGATGAGATGTGCGGGTCGGATCGGGAGCGGCCGGGTGGGGAGGGGCCGGGGGCGGGGGTGCGGTTGTGAGTCTGCGGGTTCGGTGGGGGCGGGCGTTTTTGCGCAGTTCCCCGCGCCCCTGAGATGCCTGCGGCGGCCCGTTGCTGTCCGGTAGGGGCGCGTGTAGCGCGTGCGGGTGCGTTGTGGGTCGGTGCCGGGGTGGGGGCCCTTCGCACCATCGGCGGCTGCGACTCCCCAGGGGCGCGGGGAACTGCGCGACCGGCCACGACGGGCCCGCACCCGCCGAACAACCCAACCCGGCACCCCTCTAGGCGCCCGGCCCAAGCCCAGCGCAGCGGGGGCGCGGGGAACTGCGCGACCAGCCACGACGGGCCCGCACCCGCCGAACAACCCAACCCGGCACCCCTCTAGGCGCCCGGCCCAAGCCCAGCGCAGCGGCGGCGCGGGGAACTGCGCGACCAGCCACGACGGACCCGCACCCGCCGAACAACCTCGTACACATATGCGGAGACGGTTTGAAGGGGGCGTTCACGGCAACCCGGCAGACATGTCAACAGGCCTGATCATCGCTCTGATCGTGATCGTGGCGGCCGTCCTCGTCGTGGCGGCCGTCCTGACCCTGCGAGGCCGGAGCCCGCAGCACGGCCGGGGCCTGAAGCGCCGCTTCGGGCCCGAGTACGACCGCGCCGTGGCCCGGCACGACGGGGACGAGAAGGCCGCCGAGCGCGAACTCGCTGAGCGCGTGGAGCGGCACGGATCCCTGCGCGAGCAGCCCCTCGAACCGGCCCAGCGCCAGCGGTACGAAGAGCGCTGGACCGCCGCCCAGGAACGCTTCGTCGACTCCCCTCGGGAGGCCGTCGCCGAGGCCGACCGGCTGCTCGCCGAGCTCGCCAAGGACCGCGGGTTCCCGGACGGCGGACAGTACGAGGAGCAGTTCGCCGCGCTGTCCGTGCACCACGCGCACCACGTGCACGGCTACCGGCGGGTGCACACCGTGGCTGGCGCCCGCGTGAACGCCGACCGGGACGGCGACGGCCGGGTGGACACCGAGGAGATGCGCGAGGCCATGGTCGAGGCGCGCGCCCTCTTCGAGGACCTCATCGGGTCGCACCGCCGCGAGGAGTCCCGCACCACGGACGTGCGCGCGGGTGAGTCCCGCGACGGTCGTGACAACGGTCGCGGCCAGCACACGTGGGCATTCAACAGGCGTCACGCGAAGGGGAGTTGAGTGACATGACGGATGCCACGAGCAAGCCGGGAGCCGACGGCGCCCGGGGCGAGGGCAGGATCGGCGGCAAGGGCGCGACGAGTGAGTCCACGGGTGCGCACAGCCCCCTCGTGGCGCCCACCGGGACGGAGGCCCCGGAGCGGGTCGGGAGCGAAGGACGCCGGGAGGCGGTGCCGGGTGCGGTGCCGCCGGCCGTCGGCGACCGGGACGGTGCGCGGGGCGGCGAGGGCGGCCTCAAGCACGACTCCGGCGCACGGGGTCTCGGGCACGACTCCGGTGAGCGGGGTCTCGGGCGGGACTCCGGTGAGCGGGGTCTCGGGCGGGACTCCGGTGAGCGGGATCCTGGGCGGGACTCCGTCGCCGGGGGCGTCAAGACGTCCGGGCGCGATGCCCGGCTGCTTCCGCACGAGGAGTCCGACAAGCTCAGCACGCGGCTCCAGCACGCCGTCGCCGGGTTCGTCGACGAGCCCCGGTCCGCCGTCGAGGAGGCCGACCACGTGCTGGAGGAGGTCGCCGCGCGGTTCGCCGACGCGGTGAAGGAGCGTCGGCGTACGCTGCGCAACTCCTGGCAGGCCGGTGACGGCGGTCAGGGCAAGGGCGGCGCCGCCGGTGACACCGAGCAACTCCGGCTGGCGCTGCGGGACTACCGTGAGCTGACGGAGCGGCTGCTGCACAGCTGACGTCTCGTCGTACACATGACCGGCCTGTTGCCCGGACCCGGGCGGCGGGCCGGTCTTGCGTTGCCTTGCACCGGACAGCGCCGTGCCGGGCGATTTATCATGCGGCGGCGGTGGTCCAACGGGGGCGCCGCGCAAGGAACCTTCCAGGAGGAGCGCACGTGCTCGAACTCACCATGGCCGTCGTCACCGCGGCGGAGGAGGGTGCCACGGCCGGGATGCAGATGGCCGAGGCGCCCAGTGACCCGGGCACCGTGCTCCGCGTGGGCCGGGACAAGTCCGTGTGCCGGCTCGTGACGCCCGACGACTGGCTGTTCGTCTCCCGGGTGCACCTGGAGTTCCTGTGCGGACCCGAGGGCGTCTGGCAGGTCACCTGGCTCCAGGGCTCGCAGCCCGATCCCTCGTCCGAGGTGCAGCTGGTGTCGGGGGCGTACGCCCAGCCGCTCGTCTACGGCGGCTCCGTGACGCTGCCCCGGGGCGGCAACGGCGAGATCGTGATCCGCGACCGCACCGCCCCGCGCAGCGTCAACGTCGGCTTCTACCACGAGGTGTGAGCGGCGGGGGCTACGGCAGTACTCGCGCCAGTGCGAAGCCGTCGTAGCCCTTGGTGCCCACCGTCTGGATCGCCGTGGCGCTCAACCTCGGGTGCGCGCCGATGAGTTCGAGGGCCGCGCGGGTGCCCTGGACGTCGGGGGCCGGGTTGTCGGGGTCGGCGACCCGGCCGCCGCGTACGACGTTGTCGACGACGATCAGGCTGCCCGCGCCGGTGAGCTTGAGCGCCCACTCCACGTAGTGCGGGTTGTTGGCCTTGTCGGCGTCGATGAAGACCAGGTCGAAGGGGGGCGGGTTCTCGTCGGCCAGCAGGGGGAGCGAGTCCAGGGCGGCCCCCACGCGGATCTCGACCAGTTTGTCGAGGCCCGCTCGGGCGAGGTTGCGGCGCGCGACCTCGGCGTTCTTGGGGTCGTACTCAAGTGAGACCAGGCGGCCGTCGGCGGGCAGGGCGCGGGCCAGCCAGATCGTGCTGTAGCCGCCGAGCGTGCCGAACTCGAGGATGGTGCGGGCGCCCTGGATCTGGGCCAGGAGCTGGAGGAGCTTGCCCTGCGGCGCCGTGACGGCGATGGACGGGAGCCCGGCGGCCTCGCTGTCGCGCAAGGCCGCCCGGAGCACGTCGTCCTCAGGGGCGAGGTGGGTGGTGAAGTAGTCGTCGACGTCGTCCCAGAACTGCGACTCGTTCATGCACCTGTGCCTTCCATAAGCCTAGTTAGGTCAGCTAACTAGTTGCGCTAATGAATATAGGCGGGCTCCCGGCTCCTGTCAGGGAATTTCAGTGCTGAGGCGGTGAGCCGGGCAGCGGGCGGCCCGCCGACTCCGTCATGAACCACACCGCCACGCCGCCGATCACGGCCGCGGCCATCATGTAGTAGGCGGGCATCATCACGTTCCCGGTCGCGCCGATCAGCGCGGTGACCACCAGCGGGGTCGTGCCGCCGAAGAGGGACACCGAGACGTTGAAGCCGACCGAGAGGGAGCCGTAGCGGACCCGGGTGGGGAAGAGGGCCGGGAGCGCGGCCGGCATCGCCGAGGTGAAGCAGACCAGGAGCAGGCCCAGTGCGCCCATGCCGAGCGCGATCGCGAACAGGCTGCCCTGACGGATCAGCAGCAGGGCCGGGACCGAGAGTGCCAGGAAGCCCACGCAGCCCGCGGCGATCACCGGTCGGCGTCCGACCCGGTCGCTCAGGGCGCCGGCGAAGGGCTGGACGACCATCATCAGCGCCATCACGCCGAGGACGACCAGCAGGCCGTGCGTCTCGTCGTACTTGAGCTCGCTGGTCAGGTAGCTCGGCATGTAGGACAGCAGCATGTAGTCGGTGACGTTGAAGACCAGCACCAGGCCCACGCAGAGCAGCAGCGTCCGCCACTGGCCGGTGATCATCTCGCGCAGCGGGACCTTGGGGCGTTCGGACTTCGCCTTCTCGGTCTCGGCCGCGAACGCCGGGGTCTCCTCCAGGCGCAGTCGCAGGTAGAGGCCGATGGCGCCCATCGGACCCGCGATCAGGAACGGGATCCGCCAGCCCCAGGACAGCAGGTCGTCGCTGGACAGCAGGGCCGTCATCACGGTGACCAGGCCGGCACCGGCGATGTACCCGGCCAGCGTGCCGAACTCCAGCCAGCTGCCGAGGAAACCGCGCCGCTTGTCGGGGGCGTACTCGGCGATGAAGGTGGAGGCGCCCGCGTACTCGCCGCCGGTCGAGAAGCCCTGGACCAGGCGGGCCACCAGGAGCAGCAGGGGTGCCGCGACACCGATGGAGGCGTACGACGGGATCAGGCCGATGGCGAAGGTGCCGGCCGCCATCATGATCATGGTGACGGCGAGGACCTTCTGGCGGCCGACGCGGTCGCCCAGCGGGCCGAAGACCAGTCCGCCGAGCGGACGGACGAGGAAGGCCGCGGCGAAGGCGCCGAACGTCGACAAAAGCTGTGCGGTCGGGTTCCCGGACGGGAAGAACACCTTGCCCAGGGTGACCGCGATGTAGCTGTAGACACCGAAGTCGAACCACTCCATGGCGTTGCCGAGCGCGGCGGCCTTCACCGCGCGCTTCACGAGCGCCGGGTCGACGGTCACGGCTTCGGAGGGGTCCGGGGTGTCCGGGGTGTGGGCCGACGGGGTGATGACTTGAGCACCGGGCAAAACTTCGCTCGCCTGCCTTTCGACGGGGACAAGGGCAAAAAGCGACCATAGGTGGACTTGCCGGGCCTACGGAGCGCTCAAGTCCAGTCGCCTTGTGTGAACAAACGTGCTCTATGCAGCTACCCCGCCCTTGGTCGAGGACGCCCCTTCCCGCGGCGCATGTGATCCATCTCGCGCTCCGATCGGGTGGTGACGCTTCCGGCGGACTATCGTCATTCGGACAAATCGAAGCGGACGTCAGGTGAATCCGGAATGCCTGCGTCCTTCTTCACGGACGCATGGCACGAACGGGACGAGAGGCCGGCGCGGCGTGACGAATGCGGAGCACAGGGGGACCACCGAGATCCACGCGCGGATGCGTGCGGCCAGACTCGCCCTGTGGCTGGTGGCGGCCGTCCTCGCCCTGCGGGAGGTGGCCGTCGTCCTGCGCACCCCCAGAGGCGAGCGGCTGACGGACCTGGAGACCTGGGTCGGTCCGGACGGTGTGCTGCATGTGAAGGGGTCGCTGTACGACTCGACGCAGTTCACCGGTACCCCGTTCGGGGGACTTGTCCTGAAGCCGCTCACCCGCGCCGCCGAACAGGCGCTCGGCTGGGGCTGGACCTTCGGCACCCTGCTCCTGGTCGTCGCCCTCGGTCTCGTCGCCGCCCGAGCGCTGCCCCAGCCGGTCGGCCGCCGCACCTCCCTGCTCGCCGCGCCGGTCGCGATCAGCCTCCTGATGCTGTCGCTGCCCGTGCGCAACACGCTCTACCTCGGGCAGACCAGCATCATCCCGGTCCTGCTGGTCCTCGTCGCCTGCTTCGCCGTCCGGGGTGAGCGGGCCGCCGGACTGCTCATCGGGCTCGCCGCCGCCCTCCAGCCCACGGTCCTGCTCTTCGCGGCCCTGCTCTGGTTCACCGGCCGCCGCCGGGGCGCCCTCACCGCGGCCGCGACCTTCGCCGCCGGCACCGCGCTGGCCTGGGCCGCGCTGCCGCACGACTCGTACACCTACTGGGTGCACCACATCGCGGGCACCGGCCTCGGGGGCCCCGCCGACGACCTCGCCAACCAGTCCCTGCACGGCCTGCTGCTGCGCCTGGGCGTTGCCGGGCCGCTGGAGATCTCCCTCTTCCTGGTGCTCGGCGCGGCCGTCGCCGTGCTGGGCGTGCGCCGGGCCGTGCGCTACGCCCGCGACGGCCAGCTGCTGCTCGCCGTCGCGATCACCGGCTGCGCGGCGATCGCGGTGTCGCCGACCACCTGGCAGCACCAGTTGCTGTGGGTGCTGCTCGCGGTCGTCGGACGGGTCGGCAAGCGGGCCTCCGACCGGTACGTGTGGCCGGTCGCCGTCGTCGTGGTGATGACCCTGCCGACGACGATGCTGCTGCCGCACATCGCGACGCTGTACCCCCTGCGGGACAACATGGTGCTGCTGGCCGCGCTCGCCGCCGCCACCGTGATCCCCTTCCTGCCACGCACCTCGCCGTACTACCGGACACCGACCGCCCCGCAGTACGCCCCTCGGGTGCCCGCCCGGTTCCGGCACGTGCCGCTGCTGCCGTTCCTGCGGCGGGTGCTGACGCGGCCGAACCTGCTCCTCGAACTCCTGCTGATCCGGGTCACGTACGCCGCCTACCAGCAGGTCCGACTCGCGGCGACCGGCGGCAGCAACTCCGCGGGGCGGGCCACCGCCGAGCGGCACGGGCAGCAGATCCTCGATCTGGAGCGCTTCCTGCACATCGACATCGAGCACTGGGCCAACCACGCGGTCGTCAAGGTCGGCTGGCTGCGGAACTTCTTCGACCAGTACTACGAGTCCCTCCACTTCGTGGTCCCGCTGAGCGTGCTGGCCGTCCTGTACTGGCGGCGCCCGGTGGACTACCGGTGGGCCCGGGCCTCGCTCGGGTTCGCGACGCTGCTGGCCCTCGTCGGGTTCTGGCTCTATCCGCTCGCCCCGCCACGGCTGATGCCGGCGCTCGGGGTCATCGACACCGTGCACGGCGTGCAGGACTTCTCCAAGCCGGACTACGGCACCCTGACCGCGCTGACCAACCAGTACGCGGCGATGCCCTCGCTGCACTTCGGGTGGGCGCTGTGGTGCGGGGTCGTCATCGCGGTCGTCGCGCCCCGCTGGTGGATGAAGGGACTCGGGCTGCTGCACCCGCTGTTCACCGTCTCGGCGATCGTGGCCACGGGGAACCACTGGGTGCTGGACGCGGTGGGCGGTGCGGCCGTGGTCGCCGGCGGGTTCGGGCTGTCGTACCTCTTCCAGGGTCCGCGGGCCCGGGTGGTGCGCGGTGCGGCCGGGGTCGATGCGGAACGGGCGCTCGTGAAGCGGTGAGTCCCGCGGCCCCGAGGGGGGCTTCGGACGACAGGGGAGGGGCGGTGCGATGGGCTCGTGGTGCACCGGGTTCCGGCCGGACGTCCCCTGGATCGACCTGGACGTGTTGGACGGGGACGGGGAGCCGGTGCAGTGGCGCGGGGTCGTCGAGGGGGGCCGGGGCGCTGTGTGGTGGGGCGGCTGTTCCCGTACGCGATGGCCTCGTCGATGAATCCAGGGCGTGGGGCGGGACGCGGAGTTCGTCGTACGGCATCCGGCGGGGCGGACCGGCCGGGCCTCCGTGGCGGAGCGGGCCGACGGCTCGCCGAAGCCGTCGGCCCGCCGCGCCGGAACCGGGGTCAGTCCAGGGTGACCTGGAGTTCCTTGACGCCGTTGATCCACGCCGAGCGCAGGCGGCGGGGGTCGCCGGCCGCGCGGAGGTTCGGCATGGCGTCGGCTATCGCGTTGAAGATCAGGTCGATCTCCAGGACCGCCAGGGACTTGCCGAGGCAGTAGTGCGGGCCGCCCCCGCCGAAGCCGAGGTGCGGGTTGGGGTCACGGGTGATGTCGAAGACGTCCGGGTTCTCGAAGACGTCGGGGTCGTGGTTGGCGGCGGCGTAGAAGATGCCGACCCGGTCGCCCTTCCTGATCTGCTTGCCGCCGAGCTCGGTGTCCTGGGTGGCCGTGCGCTGGAAGGCGTTGACCGGGGTCGCCCAGCGCACGATCTCCTCGGCCGCGGTCGAGGGGCGTTCGGCCTTGTACCGCTCCCACTGGTCGGGGTGGGTGAGGAAGGCGTGCATGCCGTGGGTGATGGCGTTGCGGGTCGTCTCGTTGCCCGCGACCGCCAGCATCAGCACGAAGAAGCCGAACTCGTCGGAGTTCAGGCTGCCTTCGTCCTCCGCCGACACCAGCCTCGTGACGATGTCCTGGGCCGGGCACTGCTTGCGGTCGGCCGCCATGTTCATCGCGTAGGCGATGAGCTCCATGGCCGACTCCTGGCCGACCTCCTCGGTGATCGCGTACTCCGGATCGTCGTACGAGATCATCTTGTTGGACCAGTCGAAGATCTTCGCCCGGTCGTCCTGCGGGATGCCGATGAGCTCGGCGATGGCCTGGAGGGGCAGTTCGCAGGCGACCTGGGTGACGAAGTCGAAGGAGTCACCGGGCAGGGTGCGGGCGGTCTCGACGATCGCGAGGGCGCGGTCGCGCAGGCGTTGCTCCAGGGCGCGGATGGCCCGGGGCGTGAAGACCCGCTGGACGATCCCGCGGACCCGGGTGTGCTCCGGCGGGTCCATGTTCAGCAGGATCAGGCGCTGGGCGTCGATCGCGTCCCGCTGGATGTGCTCGTTGAAGCGGATGATCGCCGTGTTGAGGTACGACGAGAAGATCTCGGGGTGGGTGGAGACGTACTTGACGTCCGCGTGCCGGGTGACCGCCCAGTACCCCCCGTCCTGGAAGCCGGCGATGTTGCCCGACTGGGGGATCCAGCGCACCGGTTCGGCCCGGCGCAGTTCGGCGAACTCCGGCAGCGGTACACGGCTTTGCAGCAGGTCGGGGTCGGTGAAGTCGAACCCGTCGGGAAGCGCTGGACACTGCATCGGCAACTCACTCCAGCTGTTCGACAGCTTTCTGACGGCCCATCAGGAACAGAGCTGCCGTGAAGGTAGTAACGGGTTCTACAAGAGGCAAGGGGTGCGGAGACCCCAATTGCCTGCAAGACCCTTGCGGTGGTGGCCGGATCGTCCGCAGACTGCAAGCAGTGCGCCAACTAGAACACGTACTAGTTCCAGGGATCCGTTCGGAGGAGAGGACCCGCACCCATGGCCGCCGAACCCGTGATCGTCGAAGCCGTCCGCACTCCCATCGGCAGGCGCGGCGGCGCGCTCGCCAATCTGCATCCCGCGTATCTGCTGGGCGAGACCTACCGTGAACTCCTCGGCCGCACCGGCATCCCCGCCGACGCGGTCGAACAGATCGTCGGCGGTACGGTCACGCATGCCGGCGAGCAGTCGATGAACCCCGCGCGCACGGCCTGGCTGACGGTCGGGCTGCCCTACGAGACGGCGGCGACCACGGTCGACTGCCAGTGCGGGTCCTCGCAGCAGGCCTCCCACATGGTCGCCAACATGGTCGCCGCTGGGGTCATCGACGTCGGCATCAGCTGCGGGGTCGAGGCGATGTCCCGGGTGCCGCTGGGGTCGGGCTCCAAGCACGGGCCGGGCAAGCCGTTCCCCGACGAGTGGAACGTGGACCTGCCCAACCAGTTCGAGGCGGCCGAACGCATCGCCCGGCACCGGGGGCTGACCCGTGAGAACGTCGACTCGCTCGGGCTGATCTCGCAGGAGCGTGCGGCCGTCGCCTGGTCCGAGGAGCGCTTCAAGCGGGAGACGTTCGCGGTCCAGGTGCCGACCACCGAGGACGAGCAGCGGGCCGGGCAGGGCATGTGGCGGCTGGTGGACCGGGACGAGGGGCTGCGGGACACGTCCATGGAGGCGCTGGCGGGCCTGAAGCCGGTCATGCCGACGGCGATCCACACGGCGGGCAACTCCTCGCAGATCAGCGACGGGGCCGCGGCGATCATGTGGGCGTCCAAGCGGATGGCGCGGGCGCTGAAGCTGAAGCCGAGGGCGCGGATCGTGGCGCAGGCCCTGGTCGGGGCCGACCCGCACTTCCACCTGGACGGCCCGATCGACGCGACCCGCGCGGTCCTCGGCAAGGCGGGCATGTCCCTGAAGGACATCGACCTCGTCGAGATCAACGAGGCTTTCGCGTCGGTGGTGTTGAGCTGGGCCCAGGTCTTCGAACAGGACCTGGAGAAGGTCAACGTCAACGGCGGCGCGATCGCGCTCGGGCACCCGGTGGGGGCGACGGGGGCGCGGCTCATCACCACGGCGCTGCATGAACTGGAGCGCGCGGACAAGGAGTTCGCGTTGATCACGATGTGTGCGGGGGGCGGTCTGGCGACCGGGACGATCATCCAGCGTCTGTAGAGGTCCAGTTGACGAAGGCGGTGAAGACGGCGGGGTCGATCGTGAGAATCGGTCCCGCCGGGGTCTTGGAGTCACGGACGGCGACGGCGGTGGTGGTCTCGGCGATCTCTACGCAATCGCCGCCTTGGTCGCCGCTGTAGCTCGACTTACGCCACTTGCTCTCCATAGCGGTCCTCCATCGTGCGCCGGATCAACTCCGCCGAGTCCTTGGGGGATAGAGCGGCGGCCCGGAGATGATCGTAACGGAGTGAGCAGTCCCTGACGCTGTCCGGGTTCGCGGTCGGATGTCCGGTGCCGTATCCCTCTGTGTAGACGATCGTCGGATCGCTGGAGAAGCGGTAGAGGTTGAACGAGCCTTGCAGCCCTGCATGAGATCCGACCGAGAACGGCAGTACCTGAATGTTGATCCGGGGGTTGGCCTCGAAGGCCAACACGTGTGCCAGTTGGCCCCGCATGGTTCCCCTGCCGCCGATCTCTTGGTAGAGCGCGGCCTCGCTGATAACCATCCAGAAGACCGGGGGCGCTTCCTTGTTGAAAATGCCCTGACGGGCCAGCCGTACGGTGGTGCGGTCTTCGAGGTCGGTCTGGTCCAGCGCGCCAAGCACTCCGCGGGCGTAGGCGCTGGTCTGGAGCAGGCCATGGATCATGTGGGTCTGGAAGGTGCAGATCTCAAGCGCCCGCGCCTCGAGCTCGGCCACCTGCTGAAACCAGGCCGGGAGTTGACTCCGCAGCACCAGCTGGACGAGCCGCGTCAGCAGTCCGTCCGACCCCAGCGCCGCGTCCGCCCGCTCGCTGAACTCCGGTGTCGGCACCTTCCGTGCTGTCTCGATCTGGCCGACCAGTGACCCCGTGTAGTTGAGGATGTCCCCCAGTTGACGCTGGGTCAGGTGGGCGGACTCCCGGAGCCTGCGCAGCTCGTAGCCGTAGTAGTCGAGCGGCGAGGCGCCGGGGTCAAGGGCGTTGATGCTCGTCACGCGAAGTCCCCTCTCGGGCAACCCGGCCCACTGTCGCACTGGTTGCGCCCGTTCGATAGCTAAGCGTAGTCATGCGAGGTCACCCTCGTCCTGTGAACGCATACATCTCCCAGTGGCGGCTGGATCTCACCGCGAGCGCCCACTCGGCCCGCCATGTCCGCCGTATCGTCCGCTCGCTGCTGCGCGAGTGGGAGCTGCCGGAGCTGTCCGACGCCGCCGAGCTCGGTGTGACGGAGCTGGTCGCCAATGTCGTACGCCATGTTCCGGACCGGCGGTGCGTGGTGCTGGTGCTGCGGCTGGAGTCGGGGGTGCGAGTGGAGGTCGCCGACGGGGCGTCCGGACTCCCGTGTCCGGTGCCGGAGTCGGACGGGGAGGCGGAGTGCGGTCGAGGGCTGGCGCTGCTGGACGCTGTCGTGGGGAAGTGGGGTGTGGGGCCGAGATCGGGTGGCGGAAAGACGGTCTGGTTCGAGTGTGTGAAACCTTGACCAAGTAGTCATGTACGTAGGGAGGAGTTCTCCATGCGTCAACGCCTTCGACAACCTGGTCGCTGACAGGATGACGGAATGACGGACGGACTCCGCTGGGTGGCCGAGGCGTACCCCTTCGGCTACAGCCTCATCTTCTGCGAGGGTCTGGCCCCGGAGGAGGTGCTCAGCAGACTCGGAGCCCCGCGCGAGTCCGTCTTTCCGCTGACCCGGCACGAGGCCCAGGAGATCGAGGTCCGCAACTCCATGGACGAGCCGTTCGATCTGGACCACCTGGAGGATCTGGACGTCGAGGCCGTGGAGGAGCTCGGCTTCCTGGGGCGCGCGGTGGACGCGGTGGTGCGGGCAGGGGAGACCGAGGGCTGGACCTTCGCGATCCAGGCCTCCACGTCGTACGTCTCCGCGGTGAACTACCTCCCCACGCTCTCCTCGGGCAGCCGCGTCCTCGCCGCCTGCTGTGACGTCAACGCCACGCAGCGGGTGGAGTACGCGGTCGACGGGCGGGTGCTGTCCTCCTTCGACCCCGCGGTCCCGGGGTACGAAGACGGCGAGGACCCGCCGGCCCTCGGCTGGTCGGCGGACGGCGGGGGCATGAGCGCGCCGCAGGTCCTCGAGTACCTGGAGAGCCGGTTCGGGCTGTGGGTGCCCAAGGACTCCGAGGGACGCCGGCTTCCGGCGGCGGGCCTGTCGACCCGCCGATGACTTCGCAGCACCGTTGATCTCGGTCCGCCGATGACTTCCGCGTGCCGACGCGGTCATCACTCGCAGGAGGTGGTCTCGATGGGCGCGACGGCGGAGCGGGAAGCTCTGGAACGGCTGCGGGTTCTGGTCGGGGAATGGGTGGTCGAAGCCGAGTTCCCCGGGCAGGAGCCTGCCGCCGGACGGTGTGTGTTCGAGTGGGAGGTCGGGGGGCGGTTCCTGGTGCAGCGGATGCGGGCGCCGGAGCCCGCGCCCCAGAGCATGGCCGTCGTGTCGGTCGAGCCGGACAGCGGGGCGTACACGCAGCACTACTTCGACTCGCGGGGCGTCGTGCGCGTGTACACGATGACCTTCGACGGCGAGGTGTGGCAACTGCTGCGCGAGGAGGCGGACTTCACCCCGCTCTCCTTCCGGCAGCGGTTCACCGGACGGCTCAGCGCGGACGGCGACAGCATCCACGGGGTGTGGGAGCGGTCGAAGGACGCGTCGGCGGAGTGGGAGACGGACTTCGGGCTGACGTATCGAAGGAGCCGCTGAGATGGGACCGAGCGCCGGGAACGCGCAGGCGATCGTCGAGGCGAGCAGGTACCTGGTGCTGGCCACGGCCGACGCGGAGGGGCGGCCGTGGAGCACGCCGGTCTACTTCGCGCACATGGGGTGCCGGGAGTTCTTCTGGGTGTCCTCGCCGGACGTCACCCACTCGCGGAACATCGCCGTACGGCCCCGGGTGGGGATCGTCGTCTTCGACTCGTCGGCGGAGATCGGCACCGGGCAGGGGGTGTACATGTCCGCCGTCGCCGAGGAGCTGGTGGACGGGGCCGAGAGGGCGCTGGAGGTGTTCTCGCGGCGGTCGCTGCTGCACGGCGGGCGGGTGTGGACCCTCGACGACGTGCGCGGTGACTCCGGGATGCGGCTCTACCGGGCGGTGGCCGAGGCGCACTCCATGCTGGCGAAGGACGGGCGGCCGGATCACCGGGTGCGGGTGTAGCGGGCTTCACCACGAGGTCCACGGCGGGCTCCGCCACGGGTTCACGACGAGGTCCACGGCGGGCTCCGCCAGGAGGTCCGCCGCGGGTCCGGGAGCCGCCGCTCCAGCCCGTCCCCTCAGTCGGCACCCCCCAGCTCTGCGATCTCCGCCGCCGTCCGCTCCGCGGACAGCACGTCACCCACCGACAGGAACAACCCGTGCGCCCGGCCCAGATGCTCGCGCGCCTCCGTGAGCTCGCCGCAGTGGCGCAGGGCCGTGGCGAGGCCCGTGAGGGACTGGGCCTGGAGGCGGTCGAGGCCGCCGTGGGAGAGGGGCGTGGTGACGGCACGGTAGGCCGCCACCGCCTCGGGCCAGCGCTCCAGGGCCAGCAGGTCGCTCGCTATCTCGTACCGGAGCAGGGCCTCGACGTACGCGTCCAGGCCCGGTACGTCCCCCACGGAGGTGCCGAGCAGCGCCCGGTGCAGGGTCAACGCCTCCGCCGCGCGGCCGGATTCACGCAGCGCCTTGCCGAGGACCCGCTGGGAGACCGCCTTGCCCGCCGAGTCGCCGGTCTTCTCGAACAGCCGGGTGGCCCGCGCCGCCGCCTCCGCCGCCTCCGCGGGCCGGGACAGCCCCATACAGGCCCCGCTGATGTACGACCACGACCAGGCCTGCTGACCGAGGTCACCGGTCTCCGAAGCCAACTCCAGTGCCTGTCGGGCCAGTTGCTCGGCCCGCTCGTACTGGGAGGCGCCCACCGAGTGGGCCCAGGCGAGACAGTTGAGCTGGTGGGCCTCGGCCGCCCGGTCCCCGAGGGCGGCCGCGGACCGGGCGCCGTACGAGAAGAGGGTCCGCCACTCCGGCCACTGGCCCCAGCGGTCGGAGAACCAGTACAGGGTGCGCGAGACATGCAGGATCTCCGCGTGCCGGTCCGCCGCGAACAGCACCGGCAGGGCGCCCGCCCAGTTCGCGCGTTCGGCCGTCAGCCACTCCTCCGCCGCCTGCGCGGACCGGGGCGTGAAGGCCGGGACCTCGCCCGGCCACGGCTGCGGCGCACCCGGCGCCTCGAACCGGCGGCCCGCCGCCGAGGCCGACCGCAACAGCCAGTCCGCCATCCGCAGCCGCACCTCCCGGACCACCGACTCCGGCTCCTCGGCGTCCAGTTGCTCCCGCGCGAAGAGCCGTACGAGATCGTGCAGGGCGTACCGCCCGGGTACCGTCTCCTCCAGCAGGCCCCGGTCGACCAGCAGGTCCAGGGAGTCCTCGGTGGCCGACAACTCCTCACCGGTCAGCACCGAGGCGAGTTCGGGGCCGGTGTCATGGCCCGGGACCAGGGCGAGTCGGCGCAGCAACCGCCGGTGCTCGTCGGTGAGTTGGCCCCAGGAGAGGGCGAGTGCGCTGCGCACGGCGAGGTCGCCCGCCACCAGCCCGCTCAACCGGCGCTCCTCGTCGGCGAGTTGCTCCACCAGGCGGGCCGGGGTCCAACTCGGGCGGCTGGAGAGGCGGTTGCCGACGATCCGCAGGGCCAGCGGGAGATGGCCGCACAGCTCGGTCAGCCGGGTGATCGCCTCGGACTGGCCGTCGGTGCGCGGGGCGCCGAGGATCCGCTCCAGGAGCCGCGCCGACTCCCCGCCGCTGAGTCCGCCGAGCCTGATCCGCCGTACGCCTTCGAGGCCGGCCAGCGGCCGTCTGCTGGTGACCAGCACGAAACTGCCCTCGGCGTCCGGCAGCAGCGGCCGGGTGAGCGCCTCGTCGGCCGCGTCGTCGAGGACGATCAGCGCCCGCCGGCCGGCGAGCGTGGTCCGGTACAGCGCCTCGCGGGCGACCGGGTCCACCGGGATCCGGTCGGGCGGCTGGCCGAGCGCGGTGAGCAGCAGGACCAGCGCCTCGGCGGGCGGCAGCGGGGCCTCGCTCATCCCGTGCAGCTGGACGCAGACGCTGCCGTCCGGGAAGGCGCCGCTCAGCCGCCGTACCGCCTCCGCGGCCAGGGTCGTCTTGCCCTGCCCGCCCGGCCCGAACAGGATCGCGGCCCGCGTGCGGGTGCCGGTGGCGAGCGCCTCCAGGTCCGCCAGTTCCTGCCGCCGGCCGGTGAAGTCCGGGACGGTCCGCAGGAGGTACGGCGGGGCCGGCGCCGCCGCGCGCTCCCGGCCGGTGTCGGCCAGCCGCTGGAGGCGCTCACGCTGCTCGGCGTCGAGGAGGAGGGCGCCGGCGAGTGCCTCGACGGTACGGCGCTGCGGGCCACGGCTGCGGCCGCGCTCCAGGTCACCGAGGGCGCGCACACTCACCCCGGACGCCTCGGACAGCTCCTCCAGGGTCAGCCGGGCGGCCCGGCGCAGGGAGCGCAGCATCACACCGAAAGCGGTGCCGCCCTGGGGCACCTCGGACTGCGGGACTTCGGGAACATGACTGGTCATCACGACAATTAGAACAAGCGCGCGCTACTTCCGCCTGCACTTCTGCCTGGTGACCATGGACGGTTCCTGGTGAGCTGGAACCTCGCCCAAGGGAGAGGAACCCCATGCCGTACATCACCGTCGGTGAAGAGAACAGCGCCCCGATCGAGCTCTACTACGAGGACCACGGCACCGGACAGCCCGTCGTGCTGATCCACGGCTACCCGCTCGACGGCCACTCCTGGGAGAAGCAGCTGCCCGCGCTCCTGGAGGCCGGCCACCGGGTCATCACCTACGACCGCCGCGGCTTCGGCCGCTCCTCGCAGCCCACCACCGGCTACGACTACGACACCTTCGCCGCCGACCTCGACAAGGTCCTCACCACCCTGGACCTGACCGACGCCGTCCTCGTCGGCTTCTCGATGGGCACCGGCGAGGTCGGCCGCTACCTGGGCACCTACGGCTCGCGCCGGGTCGCGAAGGCCGCCTTCCTGGCCTCTCTGGAGCCCTTCCTGCTGAAGACCGACGACAACCCGACCGGCGTGGACCAGTCGGTGTTCGACGGCATCCTGGACGCGGTCACCAAGGACCGGTACGCCTACTTCGACGCCTTCTACCAGGACTTCTACAACCTGGACGAGACGCTCGGCAGCCGGATCAGCGAGGCGGCCGTGCGCGGCAGCTGGAACGTGGCCGCGGGTGCCTCGGCGCACGCCTCGGTGGCCTGCGTGCCGACCTGGATCACCGACTTCCGGGCCGACGTGGCGAAGATCGACGTACCGGCGCTGATCCTGCACGGCACCGGCGACCGCATCCTGCCCATCGACGCCACCGGCCGGCCCTTCCACGCGCTGCTGCCCTCCGCCGAGTACGTCGAGATCGAGGGCGCACCGCACGGCCTCCTGTGGACGCACCACGAGGAGGTCACCTCGGCGCTGCTGGCCTTCCTGGCCAAGTAGGCGGGCTACTCGCGCCCCGAGGCGGCCACCGCCAGCACGGCCACCAGCCCTGCCGCGATCGCCAGCGGCAGGGCCAGGCCTTGGTGGAGCACCAGCCACGCGCCCGCCCCGGCCCCGACGACCATCGCGACCACCGATGCCGTACGGCGCGGGGAGCGGGTGCCGGGGCCGCCGCCCGCGCGCGAGTCGGCGGCGAGTCCGGTCAACGTCATGGTCAGCACGGTCGTCGTCAGGTCAGGGATGCCGAGCCTGCGGACCGTGGCGTTGCGCAGGCCCATCGCGAAGGCCGTGACCGCGATCAGGGTGTAGGCGGTGGCCGTGGCGCCGGGCGCGGCGTACGCGACCACGGCCGAGACGCCCAGCAGGACCGCCTCGGCGGCGAGCGTGAGCCGGGCCCAGGTGCGCCGGGAGCCGGAGCCGAGCCGTACGGCGACCCGGCCGCCCGCCATCGCGCCCACGACGAAGGACCCGAGCGAGGTCAGGGTGTGCGCCACCGAGAAGCCGGGGGCGCCGGCCGCCGCGAACCCGAGCACGACGACGTTGCCGGTCATGTTCGCGGTGAAGACGTGCTCCAGGCCCAGATAGCTGACCGCGTCGATCAGCCCGCTGACCACCGTCAGGCCCAGCAGCACGGGCACCAGCCGCAGTCCGCGCGCCTCGGGGTCGTCGGCCGGCTTCGTGCCGGTGCCGCTCTGTTCGCTCATCGGGTCTCCGGGCAGCCGGACGGTCGGGGTGCACCCAAGTCCACCACGGAAGCGGGGGACTCTCGGATGCCGGGGTGTGCGGCGCGTCCGTAGCGTCGACGGGCATGAGGGATGACACGCGGAAAGACAAGGGAAAAGGGGCGGGCCGGCGGACCCGCAGGGCACTCGCCGCGGCCGCGGCCCTGATGCTGGCCGGGCTCGTCGTGGCCCCGGTGGCGGTCGCCGCGGACGGACGGGCGCGGCCGGCGCCGCGCGGTGGGCTGCTGTCCGTCACGCCGGTCGCCGACCGGGACGCCGGGCAGGTCAGGGCGTTCCTGACGGGGCGGGACGTTGACGCCGACGTGGTGCGGTACGGCGTACGGGCGTACCGGCTGACCTACCGGACCGTCGACCCGCACGGGGCGCCCACCACGGCGACCGGTCTGCTGACGCTGCCGACGGGCGGCCCGCGCCGCCTCGACCTGGTCTCCGACACCCACGGCACGATGGTCGACCGCGACTACGCGCCTTCGGTGAGCGAGGACTTCGGGCGCATACCGTCGTATCTGAACGCGAGCGCGGGGCGCGCGGTCGCCGCCCCCGACTACCTCGGCCTCGGCGAAGGGCCGGGGCCGCACCCGTACATGGACACCGCCTCGTCCGTGACCACCTCCGTCGACATGCTGCGGGCCGCCCGGACCGCCGCGGACCGGCTCGGCCGCCCGCTCACCGGGGACCTGTACGTGACGGGGTTCTCCCAGGGCGGCCAGGTGGCGATGGCGCTGGGGAAGGCGCTGGACGGGGGCGCCGACCGGCACTTCCGGCTCAGGGCGCTCGCCCCGGTCAGCGGCCCGTACGACCTGGAGGGCCAGGAGATGCCCGCGCTGTTCGACGGCCGGGTCAACGACGTCAGCGGGGTCCTGTACACCGCGTACTGGCTGGTCGCGCAGAACCGTCTGCACCCGCTCTACAAGGACCCCTCCGAGGCGTTCCGCGCGCCCTGGGCGAGCCGGGTCGAGCGTCTCCTCGACGGCGGCCACGAGCAGGAGGACGTCGTCAGGGGACTCGCCCCCTCGGTGCGGAAGCTGCTCACGCCTGCCTTCCACGAGCGGCTGCGGCACCCGTCCGGCGCGGTGCTGGACGCGATGCGCGCCGCCGACCACACGTGCGACTGGAAGCCGGAGGTGCCGGTGCGGCTGTACGCCGCGGCCGGGGACACCGACGTGCCCCTCGCCAACACCCGGACATGCGCCCGCACCCTCGCAGGTCAGGGAGCGAGGGTGCGGGTGGTCGATCAGGGGGCCGTGGACCACTTCGGGTCGGTCGTGGTGTCGGCCCCGCAGGTGGTGCGGTTCTTCGACGGGGTACGGCGGTGAGCCTGCCGGTGTTTTCCGGCTCTACGGCGGTGCCGGGCGCGTCGGCTCAGTACCAGCCATTGGCCTGCCAGAAGGCCCAGGCGCCGGTCGGGCTGCCGTAGCGGGAGTTCATGTAGTCGAGACCCCACTTGATCTGGGTCTTGGGGTTGGTCTTCCAGTCGGAGCCGGCGGAGGCCATCTTGGAGCCGGGGAGGGCCTGGACCAGACCGTAGGCACCGGAGGAGGAGTTCGTCGCGTTGACGTTCCAGCCGCTCTCGTGCTCCACGATCTTGCTGAAGGCCGCGTACTGGGCGGCGTTCGGGATCAGCTGGTGCGCGATGGCCTTGGCCTGGGCGGAGGAGCTGGTCGTGGCCGCATGGGCCGGCGCCGCGGTCAGGACCAGGCCGGCGGTGGCGGCGGCCATCGCGGCGGTGGTGATGGCCTTCTTCGGGGAAGCGATGCGGCGGGCGATGCGGGAGACGGACACGGAGAACCTTTTCTTCGGGGACGGTGGCGTCGCTCGCGGTCCCGGGGGACATGCGTCGGCGCCGAGGCCCGTGGGCTTGTCGGCGCCGTGCGACGTCGTCCACAGAAACAGGTTCGAAAGTCGTCCGCAAAGACCCCTTTTACTAGTGGTGGTCGAATCGCCGGGAATGACCGCCTGTGTGATCCGGCTCGCAAAGCGCAGGTCAGAGGGGATGCGTCATGGGCGTTATGTCCGGTATTCACCTACTGTTCCGCTTAGTAAGTGAGCTGCGTCATGTGGGGCGCTTCACCGCTCGGGCCCCTCGAATGTGACCTGGGCCTCGAAGGCGGCCCGGCGGGTGGCCCGGCGCAGCCCCCTGAGGAGGGCCGGGCCGATGGTCAGTGTCAGGACGACGGTGACCAGGGCCCGGCCCAGGTCCCAGCCGAGCGAGGTGGCCAGGCAGTACGCGACGAAGCGGGCCAGGTTGGCGGGGACGCCGGCGTGCGGGTCGAAGGCGATGTTCGAGGCGAGGGCGCCCATGAAGGGCCAGCCGGCCATGTTCATGGCGGTGCCGTAGGCGAAAGCGGCGAAAAAGCCGTACACGGCCAGGATCCCGACCTCGGCGCGGCCCGGGGCGCGGGCGGGCACCGGCAGCAGGCCCGCACCCATCGTGAACCAGCCCATCGCCAGCATCTGGAACGGCATCCACGGGCCGACCCCGCCGGTGAGCAGGGCGGACGCGAACATCGTGACGTTGCCGAGCACGAAGCCGAAGCCGGGGCCGAGGACCCGGCCGCTGAGCACCATCAGGAAGAACATCGGCTCGATACCGGCGGTGCCCGCGCCGACGGGCCTGAGGGCGGCCCCGGTCGCGGCGAGCACGCCGAGCATCGCCACGGCCTTGGGGCCCAGGCCCGACTCTGCGATCGCCGCCGCGACCACCGCGACGAGGAGCACGAGCAGTCCGGCGAAGAGCCAGGGGGCGTCCTGGGTGTGGCTGCCGACCTGCGAGTCGGGCGGGGCGAGGAAGGGCCAGCCGAAGGCCGCGACGCCCACGGCGCTGACGAGGGCGAGGGTGAGGAGGGAGCGGGGGCCGAGGTGGACGGCACGGGGTGTGCGAGACATGCCGGGGGTCGGGTTCGCGGCAGGGCCTTTCCCGCCTGGAGCCCGGGTCATGACAGGGCCTTCCGTACCTGGGCCACCGTGAGCCAGCGCTGCGGGGCGAGGATCTTGCTGACCTGAGGGGCGAAGGACGGCGAGGACGTGATGACCTCCGCCGCCGGACCGTCGGCGATCACCTCGCCCTCGGCCAGCAGGATCACCCGGTGGGCGAGCTCGGCGGCGAGTTCCACGTCATGGGTGGCCAGCATGATCGCGTGGCCGGCGGCGGCCAGGTCCGTCAGCAGGCCGACCAGGCGGGCCTTGGCCGCGTAGTCCAGGCCGCGGGTCGGCTCGTCCAGGAGCAGCAGGGGCGGGCGGGCGGTCAGGACGACGGCGAGGGCGAGGGCGAGACGCTGGCCCTCGGAGAGGTCCCGGGGGTGGGTGTCGTCGCTCACACCCGGGAGCAGGTCGGTCACCAGGGCACGGCAGGTGCCGGGGGCCGCGGCGGCGTCCTTGTCGGCGGCCCGGCACTCGGCGGCGACTGTGTCGGCGTAGAGGAGGTCCCGGGGTTCCTGCGGGACGAGGCCGACTCGGCGGACGAGGTCCCGGGGCGGGGTGCGGTGCGGCGGGGCGCCGCCCACCTGGACCGTGCCGGTGCTCGGTGCCACGAGCCCTACGAGGGTGTTGAGGAGGGTGGACTTCCCGGCGCCGTTGCGGCCCATGAGGGCGATGGTCTCGCCGGGGCGGACGGTGAGGTCGATGTGGCGCAGGGCATGGACGTGGGCTCGGCGGACGGAGAGGGCTGTGACGTCGGCGATGTGAACGGTCGCGGGCGGGGTGGGGCGGGTGCGGAACGCCCGCCTTCGGCGGGGCGTTCCGGGGTTCCCACCCGCACCACCCGTTTCGGTCTCGTGGTCGGGTGCGGGTGGCCCCTGTGGGGCGGGGCCGCCGTCGGCGGCTGCGGGTGCGTTGTCTTTCGGTATCCGTCCGGCCAGTTGGTCCCTCAGGTCCCCCGCCCTGCGGCGGGCGTCCCGCACTGTCAGCGGCAGGGGGTCCCAGCCCGCCAGTCGGCCCAGGTCCACCACCGGCGGGTACACCGGGGACTCGGCCATCATCTCTGCCGGGGTGCCCATGCGCAGGCGGGCGCCCGGGGCCGGGAGGAGGGCGACCTGGTCGGCGTACTGGATGACGCGTTCCAGGCGGTGCTCGGCCATGAGGACCGTGGTGCCGAGGTCGTGGACCAGGCGCTGGAGGACGGCCAGGACCTCCTCGGCCGCCGCGGGGTCCAGGGCCGAGGTCGGTTCGTCCAGGACCAGGACCTCGGGGTGCGGGGTGAGGACCGAGCCGATCGCCACCCGCTGTTGCTGGCCGCCGGAGAGGGTGGCCAGGGAGCGGTCACGGAGCGGGGCGAGGCCCAGCAGGTCGAGCGTCTCCTCCACCCGGCGGCGCATCACCGCCGGCGGCAGGCCCAACGACTCCATGCCGTATGCAAGTTCGTCCTCGACCGTGTCCGTCACGAAGTGCGACAGCGGGTCCTGGCCCACCGTGCCGACCACGTCGGCCAGTTCACGCGGCTTGTGGGTGCGGGTGTCACGGCCGGCCACCGTGACCCGGCCGCGCAGGGTGCCGCCGGTGAAGTGCGGGACCAGTCCGCTGACCGCGCCCAGGACCGTGGACTTGCCGACGCCCGACGGGCCCACGAGCAGCACCAGTTCACCTTCGGGCACCTCGAAGTCGACACCCTGGACGGTGGGTTCGGCGGCCCCGTCGTACGTCACGGAGACGTCCTCGAAGCGGATCACGGCGACGGCTCCTTGGGGGCGGGGGCGAGGAAGGCCGGCAGGAGGCCCAGCAGGACGGCCGCGGCGGGCCACAGCGGGAGGGTGGGCGCGACCAGCGGGACCACACCGGGGTTCAGGGCGGCCGGGTCGGTGACGCCCGCGACGGACATCGCCGCCGCGACGGCCGCGCCGGAACCGGCGACCAGCAGGGAACGGGCGGTCCAGCGGTCCGGCCGGTAGCGCGTGCGCGGGGTGCGGCGGCCGCCCAGACGCAGCCCCGCGAGGGCGGCGGTCAGCCCGGCGAGGAGGACGGGGAGGCCGTACGTGCCGCCTTCGGCGGTGAGCAGCCCGTACGTTCCCGCGCAGACCCCGAGCAGACCGCCGAGGGTGAGGGCCGTGGTCGTACGGCGGACGCCGGGCGGGACCTCGGCGGTGCGGCCGTAGCCGCGGGCGTCCATCGCCGCCGCGAGGGCGACCGAACGCTCCAACGCGCCCTCCAGGACCGGGAGTCCGACCTGGAGGAGGCCCCGCAGACCGGTGTCCGGGCGGCCGCGGAGACGGCGGGCGGCGCGCAGCCGCTGGACGTCGGCGATGAGGTGGGGGGCGAAGGTGAGCGCCACGACGACGGCGACGCCGAGTTCGTACAGCGCGCCGGGGAGGGACTTGAGGAGGCGGTGCGGGTTGGCGAGGGTGTTCGCCGCGCCCACGCAAATGAGGAGCGCGGCCAGTTTCAGACCGTCGTAGAGGGCGAAGACGAGGGACTCCGCGGTCACCCTGCCGCCCAGCCGGATGCCCTGCGCCCAGTCGGGGAGGGGGAGTTCGGGCAGCGTGACGAGGACGTGGGTGCCGGGGATCGGTGAGCCGAGGGTCACGGCGAACAGGAGGCGGACGAGGAGGACCGCGAGGGCGAGCTTGAGGAATGCGGCGTAGGAGCGGGACCAGGGGGAGGGGCGGCGGCAGGTGGCCACCACGTAGGCGGACACGGCGACGAGGAGGGCGAGGAGCAGCGGGTTGCCGGTCCGGGTGGCCGCGACACCGAGCGAGAGGGCCCAGAGCCACCAGGCACCGGGGTGGAGGGCGACGGGGCGGGGGGTCCGGTTGGGGACGGGGCGCGAGGGCTGATTGGCGGCGACGGGGCGAGAGGGCTGATCGGGGTCGGGGCGGGGGGTCCGGTGGGGGGCGGGGCGAGGGGGCTGGTCGGCGATCGCGGGGCGAGAGGCCTGGTCAGCGACGACGGGGCGAGGGGGCTGGTCGGGGATGGGACCATGGGGCTGGTCGGGGTCGGGTTGCGAGGGCTCGTCGGCACCGCTGCCCGGCCGCGCGCCGATTCCTCGAAGCCTCGCGTCGGAGGACGCCCCGGTGCCGTGACCGTGGGGCGAGGGCCCGGCGTGGTCACGCATCGCGGCGGCGCCTCGCCTGCCAGGTCGCCGCCGCAGCCAGGGCCAGCACGGCCGCCGCTCCCGCCCACAGCCCCAGGGACGGCCCGCCGTCGTGCTTCTTCTCGGCGGTGGCCGGCTTCTTCGCCCCGGTCACCGCCTCGCCGCAACCCGCCTGCGGGTACCCCGAGATCGCGCACAGCAAGGCGTTCGTGCCGTACCGGAGCGGTTTCGCCACCGCCGCCAGGGCCTCCGCCGTCGTCGCGTCACGGTCCACCACCGCGCACGCGTCCCGCCGCACCGGGGGCCGCTCGCCGGAGGGCGCGTCCGCGGCCGTGCCGAAGTCGATGACCAGGGCGACGCGCTTGCGGCCCGCCTGGGTCGGCGTGTGCGCGCAGATCGTCGCGAAGGACGCCCTCCCGCGCGGCTTGGTCGCGTCCGACGAGTCCTCGCTCACCGCGAAGCGGAAGCCCTGGACGTCGCCGTCGGAGGGAACCGCGGTCGAGGGCCCCTGCGTGGCGTACGTCCAGGTCGTGCCCGTGCGGTCCCAGAAGGACCAGTAGCGGTAACCGGTGGCGTGAGCCGGGCTCGTGGTGGCGAGGAGCAGCCCCGCGAGGATGGCGAGGAGGGCCGCCCGGCGGATCACGGCCGCTTCCTCTTGTTGCGGCCGCTGATGAGGAAACCGATGCCCGCGCCGGCGGCGAGACCCGCGCCCACCACCCACCACACCGAGGTGCCGGAGTCGTCGTCCTGGGACGCGGCGACCTGCTTCGGGCCGCTCGCGGCCAGCCGCTTCACCAGGTCCGTGCCACCGAAGTCGCTGGGGTCGGCACCGCTCGCCTCGGCGGCGAGGATCAGCTGGGCGTACGCCGCGGGGCCGCTCTGCTCGGCCCACTTCGCGGAGTTCCGCTCCAGCCATTCCAACGGCTTGCGCGCGGCCTCGGCGCCCTGCGCGGCGAGTGCGACGACGGCGTCCGCCGTGTTGCCGTAGTCGGGTTGGTCCTCGGCGCCGGGGAGAGCGGACTTCAGATAGCCGTCCTTCGCGACCGCCTCCGCGAGGAAGGAGGCTCCGTTGGCCGCTGCCCGCGCGGGGGTGAGGGCTGTTGCGTCGGCGCAGGTGGTCTCCCGGCCGGTGTCGGCCCGCGCCGTCACGAAGTTCGTTCCGCGCGCGGCGACGACCGCCGCCGCCGTCGCGTCCGCGTTGGCGCTGAGCTTGCCCTTCTCGTCCGGCTGGTAGGCGAAGGCGCCCTTGTCGGCACACGGCAGGGACAGCTTCAGCAGGGCGTCGTAGGGCGACTTCGTACCTTTGCGGATCGTCGAGACGGGGGTGTGCTGGGTGATGAGCGCGCCGATCACCACCGACGTCGAGTTGGCGTCGCTGGCCCCGCCGGGGGCGAAGCCCCAGCCGCCGTCCTTGTTCTGGACGGACTTCAGCCAGGTCACCGCCTTGGTGACCGCGCCGCCGTGCCCGCCGACCACGGACAGGGCCTGCGCGGCGACGGCCGTGCTGTTGGTGTCGACCATCAGTTTGGCGTCGCAGGCCTTGGCCGGGTTCGCGCGGAAGGCCGGGAATGCCCCGTTCGCGCACTGCTGCCCGGCCAGCCAGTCGACGGCCGCGGCGGGGAGCTGGTCGTGCACCCGGTACAGGGCGATGAGCGCGAGCGACTGCCGCCAGACGCCGTCGTAGGTGGGGTCGCTGCTGCCGTACAGCCCCGAGGGCAGGGACGGCTTCGGGGACGGCGAGGCGGCGACGGCGGGCGCGGCCGTACCGATCACGACGGCGGCGGCCAGGACCGCGGCGCTGCGGTGGACGTTCATGATCGGCGGATGCCCTTCTCCCTGCGGGAGCCGGGCAGCACGGGAGAACCCCCGGGCGGCTCGGCTCCGTGTACCTCGACGGTGCCGCGCGCCGACGGGTTGCCGGTGCGCGCGAGCCGGTCACGAACCGTACGGGGCAGTCCGGCTTGCCGCGGAAGGCGACTTCACGGTTGCGGGTCAGCGCCGGAATTGCACCGGCTTCCCCCCGTACGGGTGTGATACGACCTGGCTACTGTACTCGCCCGTAGGGAACCGCCTGAGAGCCCCCTGTGCGGTGGCCGACGGCTGTGGGCCGCGTCTCAGACCGCCACGTACGTCACCGGCTCGCTCCCCGGCACCGCTTCCGCGCGCCCCAGCTTCACCAGCCGCCGCAGATGCGCCTCGGCCTCCGAGACCGCGATGTTGCGGGAGCCGTAGGGGATCTGGTCCCAGGGCCGGTTCCACTCCATGCGCTCGGCGAGCTGCCAGGGGGTGAGGGGCTCGGCGAGGAGGGAGCGCAGGTCGGTGAGGCGTTCCTCGTGGTGCGCGAGCAGCTCCTCCACCCGGGCGCTCGCGTCGGTGAAGACGTGCTGGTGGGCCGGGAGGACCTCGGCGGGCGAGAGCCGGCCGATCCGCTCCAGGGAGTCGAGGTAGTCGCCGAGCGGGTCGGTGACCGTGGCGTCGTCCGGGTCCTCGTACAGGCCGATGTGCGGGGTGATCTCGGGGAGCAGGTGGTCGCCGGAGAACAGCCGCCCGTGGCCGGGGAGTTGGGCGGGGTGCTCCTCCTCCAGGTGCAGGCAGACATGGCCGGGGGTGTGCCCCGGGGTCCAGATCGCGCGGAGTCTGCGGCCGGGGAGGTCGAGGAGCTCGCCGGGGACGATCTCGCGGTCGGGCAACGCGGGCGAGAAGCCCGGGAGTTGGCGACGGCGTGCGGTGCGCAGCGGCGCCACGTGCTCCTCGGGGGCGCCCGCCGCCTCCAACTTGGCCGTCATATAGGTGAACCAGCGTTCAGCCCGTGTCTCCCGGGTGCGCCGCACGATCGCGGAGTCCGCCGCGTGCATCGCGATCCAGGCGCCGGAAGCCTCCCGGACCCTGCCGGACAGGCCGTGGTGGTCGGGGTGGTGGTGGGTGATGACCACGCCGTGGATCTCGCCGACGCCGGTTCCGCACGCGGTCAGTCCCGCGGCGAGGGTGTCCCAGGAGTCCGGGTCGTCCCACCCGGTGTCGACCAGCACCGGACCCCGGTCGGTCTCGACGACGTACACGAGCGTGTGGCCGAGGGGGTTGTCGGGGATGGGCACCTGGACGGACCGGACGCCGCCGCCATGGTCGTACACCCCGCCGCCATGGTCGTACACCTGCGCCATGAGTTCCCCAATCACCGCGTTCCCGCCACTATAACTAGAACGGGTTTCGACGGTAGCCCGAGGTCACCAATGTGCGCGCTGTGCGGCCCGTGGACTCCTCCGAGTGGAACTGGTATCAGTTCCGTATCGGGGTATCTGATGGATCGTCAGCAAGCCGCCCCTGGGAGGCGTTCGCCATGGCCGAGCTCGTGGAACACGGACAGCTGTTCATCGGCGGGGAGTTGACCGACCCCCTGGGCGAGGACGTCATCGAGGTGATCTCCCCGCACACCCAGGAGGTCATCGGACGGGTCCCGCACGCCTCCCGCGCGGACGTGGACGCGGCCGTCGCCGCCGCCCGCACCGCCTTCGACGAGGGACCCTGGCCGCGGCTCTCCCTCGACGAGCGCATCGAGGTCGTCAGCCGCATCAAGGACGCCATCGCGGTACGGCACGAGGAGATCGCCCGCGTGATCTCCTCCGAGAACGGCTCCCCGTACTCCTGGAGCGTCCTCGCGCAGGCCCTCGGCGCGATGATGGTCTGGGACTCGGCGATCACGGTCGCCCGGAACTTCACCTTCGAGGAGCAGCGCGACGGCGTCCTCGGCCGCCTCCTCGTGCGCCGCGAGCCGGTCGGGGTCGTGGCGGCCGTAGTCCCTTGGAACGTCCCGCAGTTCGTCGCCGCCGCCAAGCTCGCGCCCGCGCTGCTCGCCGGCTGCACGGTGGTGCTCAAGCCGTCGCCCGAGTCGCCGCTGGACGCGTACATCCTGGCCGAGATCACCAAGGAGGCGGGGCTGCCGGAAGGCGTCCTGTCCATCCTCCCGGCCGACCGCGAGGTCAGCGAGTACCTGGTCGGACACCCCGGGATCGACAAGGTCTCCTTCACCGGTTCGGTGGGCGCGGGCAAGCGCGTGATGGAGGTCGCCGCCCGCAACCTCACCCGCGTGACACTGGAGTTGGGCGGCAAGTCGGCGGCGGTCGTCCTCCCGGACGCGGACGTGGAAGCCGCCGTGGCCGGGATCGTCCCCTCCGCCTGGATGAACAACGGCCAGGCCTGCGTGGCCCAGACCCGCATCCTGCTGCCCCGCTCCCGGTACGACGAGTTCGCCGAGGCCCTTGCCGCGGCGGCGAGTTCACTGGTCGTCGGCGACCCGCTCGACCCGGCCACCCAGGTCGGCCCGCTGGTGGCCGAACGCCAGCAGCGCCGCAACCTCGACTACATCAGGATCGGCCAGGAGGAGGGGGCGAAGATCCTCACCGGGGGCGGCCGTCCGGCGGGCCTGGACCGCGGCTGGTACGTCGAGCCGACCCTCTTCGGGGACGTCGACAACTCGATGCGGATCGCACGGGAGGAGATCTTCGGCCCGGTGATCTGCCTGCTGCCGTACGGCGACGAGTCCGAGGCGGTGAAGATCGCCAACGACTCCGACTACGGCCTCTCCGGCAGCGTGTGGACGGCCGACGTCGCGCACGGCATCGAGGTCGCGAAGCAGGTGCGCACCGGCACGTACAACGTCAACACCTTCAGCCTCGACATGCTCGGCCCCTTCGGCGGCTACAAGTCCTCCGGTCTGGGGCGGGAGTTCGGGCCGGAGGGCTTCGGCGAGTACCTGGAGCACAAGATGATCCACCTGCCGGCCGGCTGGGAGGGCTGAGGCGATGGGGGACCGCTGGCACGTCGAGGTCGACCGCTCCCTGTGCATCGGCTCGGCCCAGTGCGTCCACACCGCCCCGGACGGCTTCCACCTCGACACCGCCCGCCAGTCCCACCCCACCGCCCCGGAGACCGACGCCCACGAACGGATCCTGGCCGCCGCCGAGAACTGCCCGGTCGAGGCGATCATGATCACCCTGCTGGGCAGTGGGGAGCCGGTGTTCCCGCCGGAGGAGTAGGGGGTCGGGACGGGGGCGGTCGCGGGTGCTCGTGTCGGTGCGGGTGCGGGTGCCGGTGGGGATGCGGGTGCCGGTCCGGTGTCCGCGCCCCGGGCATGTCCGCGTACGCTCCTGCGGTTGTCGTACAGCAGGGGTGGAACACATGACGAAGTCCGAGGCCAAGAAGTTGATCGAGCAGGCGCGTGCGGCCTGGGACGCCGAGGAGTGGCTGCGGGCCGCCGAGTTGTACGAGCGGGTGCTCGCGCACTTCCCGGACCTCGAGGTGAGCGCGGTGTGGTGGTACGACGCCGCGCTCGCCCACAAGTTCCTGCGGAACTGGGCCAAGGCGTACGAGCTGGGCCGCGAGGCGGCCGCCCGCAGCCCCCGCGGCGAGGGCGACCCGGCGTACTGGAACCTCGGCATCGCGGCCACGATCCAGCGGGACTGGGCGACCGCCCGTGACGCCTGGTCCGGCTTCGGCATCCAACTCCCGGACGGGGAGGGGCAGATCGACGGCCGCTTCGGGCACGCCTGCGTCCGCCTCGACACCGGCGGTGAGCGCGAGGTCGTCTGGATCGAGCGGCTGTGCCCGACGCGCGGCCGGGTCGTCAACGTGCCCGTGACGGGCGGCCGGCGCTACGGCGAGATCGTCGTGCACGACGGCGAGCCCAAGGGTGAGCGGGTGGTCGAGGGCTCGAACTACCCCGTCTTCGACGAGCTGTTGCTCTTCGAGGCCTCCCCGCTGCCCACCCTGGAGGTCACCGTGGCCGCGGGCGAGGCGGCCGACCTGGAGGCACTTGTCGCCCTCTTCACCGACCACGGCTTCGGCGCCGAGCCCGCGAGCGGCGTCCGCATGCTGTGCGCCTGTTGCAGCGAAGGCACCCACGAGCAGCAGCGCACCGCCGACGCCGGCGCCCAGCAGGTCTCCCTCGCCGCCCCCGAGGAGGAGGCCAGGCGGCTCCTGGAGCGCTGGGCGGGGGAGTCGGCGTTCGGGCGAAGCTGGAGCGGACTCGCGACGGTCGGCTAGGCGGTCAGGGGCGGGCGGCGAAGGGGCTCGCCGCCCAACGGCCTACCCCCGCGGCTCCGTCAGGTCGATCAGGCGGCAGACCGTTTCGATGTCGATCTTCACCTGGGCGATGGAGGCGCGGCCCGACAGCCAGGTGATCAGTGCCGAGTGCCAGGTGTGCTCGATCACGCGGACCGCGGAGAGCTGCTCGGGGGTCGGGTCCTGGAGGCCCACCGCGTCCAGGATGATCAGCGTGGTCTGGTGGGAGACCTGGTCGACCTCCGGGCTCACGCTGCGGTCCGCGAAGGTCAGCGCCCTGACCATCGCGTCCGCCAGATGCGGCTCGCGCTGGAGGGCGCGGAAGGCCCGCATCAGCGTCTCCGCGACCCGCTCGGCCGCCGTCTCGCCCTGCGGCGGCTTCTTGCGGAGCGTGCCGTGCATGTGTTCCAGCTGGTCCTGCATGGTGGCGACCAGCAGATGGATCTTGGAGGGGAAGTACCGGTAGAGGGTGCCGAGCGCGACCTGCGAGGACTCCGCGACCTCCCGCATCTGCACCGCGTCGAACCCGCCCCGGCTCGCCAACTGCGCGCTCGCGTGCAGGATGCGGCGGCGCCGCGCCTCCTGCCGCTCGGTCAGCGGCGGCGCGTCGGGTCGCGCGGTACTGGCTTCGACTCTGGGCGGCTTGGCCACCTTGTCCACCTTGGGTTCCGTGACAGTCCGTGAGGGCGTGTGATCACTCAGCATGACAGGGTGCCGGGCCGTGAAGCGGGCGCGGCGTTCGTGGCGTGAATCACCTGATCCACCGCTCACAGGACTCCTACCTGCCGGTAGATTCAGAGCCTCCTGAACGATCAAGTCTGAAACTTGTTCTAGATTACCGTCTCGTCGTAATCTCGCGGGACAGTGCAGGCAGAAGGGGGCCCAGAGTGACCGCTGAGGCCAGTCAGGCGGGGTCTTCCGAGGACCTGGCCGCCGACGGCGAGCGACCGCTCCGTATCGCGCTCCTCACCTATAAGGGGAACCCGTTCTGCGGGGGCCAGGGGGTCTACACCCGGCACCTCTCACGCGAGTTGGCCCGCCTCGGGCACCACGTCGAGGTGATCGGCTCCCAGCCGTACCCCGTCCTCGACGGGGGCGTCCCGCTCACGGAGCTGCCCAGCCTCGACCTGTACCGCTCCCCGGACCCCTTCCGCACCCCGAAACGCGACGAGTACCGGGACTGGATCGACGCCCTGGAAGTCGCCACGATGTGGACCGGCGGCTTCCCCGAGCCGCTCACCTTCTCCCTGCGGGCCCGACGCCATCTCCGGGCCCGCACTGGTGAGTTCGACGTCGTCCACGACAACCAGACGCTCGGCTACGGCCTGTTGGGCGACATCGGCGCGCCGCTGGTGACCACCATCCACCACCCCATCACCGTGGACCGGCAGTTGGAGCTGGACGCGGCCGAGGGCTGGCAGCAGCGGCTCTCCAAGCGCCGCTGGTACGCCTTCACCCGGATGCAGAAGCGGGTGGCCCGCCGGCTGCCCTCCGTGCTCACCGTCTCCGGCACCTCCCGCCAGGAGATCGTCGACCACCTCGGCGTCAGCGACGACCGTATCCACGTCGTCCACATCGGCGCCGACACCAGCCTGTTCAAGCCGGATCCGGCCGTCCCGGTCGTGCCCGGCCGGATCGTGACGACCTCCAGCGCGGACGTCCCCCTCAAGGGCCTGGTCTTCCTCGTCGAGGCGCTCGCGAAAGTGCGCACCGAACACCCCGGCGCGCATGTGGTGGTCGTCGGCAAGCGGCCCACCGAGGGGCCGGTCGCCGTCGCCATCGAGCGCTACGGCCTCGAAGGCGCCGTCGACTTCGTCAAGGGCATCTCGGACGCGGAACTGGTCGACCTGGTCCGCTCCGCGGAGGTCGCCTGCGTGCCCTCGCTCTACGAGGGCTTCTCCCTCCCGGCCGCCGAGGCGATGGCGACCGGCACCCCGCTGGTCGCGACCACGGGCGGCGCGATCCCCGAGGTGGCCGGCCGCGACGGCGAGACGTGCCTCGCGGTACCGCCGGGGGACCCCGGCGCGCTGGCGGTGGCGCTGGGCCGGCTGCTGGCCGACCCGGACCTGCGGGCCCGGCTCGGAGCGGCGGGGCGCGAGCGCGTCCTCGCCCGTTTCACCTGGGCCCGCGCCGCCGAGGGCACGGTGACCCGCTACCGGGACGCGATCGCCGCCGGTGCGGGACGCGCCGCGGTCCCGACCCCGGCTCGTTCCGCGGCTTCCACCACCGCCCCCGCCACCCCGAGCAGCGCCGACCCCGAGAACGCCGCCGCCTCCACCTCCGACACCGGTGTCTATCCCGAAAGCAGGGCCACGTGCTGACCGTCGACTTCTCCCGGTTCCCGCTCGCGCCGGGCGACCGCGTCCTGGACCTCGGCTGCGGGGCCGGCCGGCACGCGTTCGAGTGCTACCGGCGCGGCGCCCAGGTCGTGGCCCTGGACCAGAACGCCGACGAGATCCGCGAGGTCGCCAAGTGGTTCGCGGCGATGAAGGAGGCCGGCGAGGCCCCCGAGGGCGCCACGGCCACCGCGATGGAGGGCGACGCGCTCGCCCTGCCCTTCCCCGACGAGTCCTTCGACGTCGTGATCATCTCCGAGGTCATGGAGCACATCCCCGACGACAAGGGCGTCCTCGCCGAGATGGTCCGGGTGCTCAAGCCCGGCGGCCGGATCGCGATCACCGTCCCGCGCTACGGCCCCGAGAAGGTCTGCTGGGCGCTGTCCGACGCCTACCACGAGGTCGAGGGCGGCCACATCCGCATCTACAAGGCGGACGAACTGCTCGCGAAGATCCGCGAGGCCGGACTGAAGCCGTACGGCACCCACCACGCGCACGCCCTGCACTCCCCGTACTGGTGGCTGAAGTGCGCGTTCGGTGTCGACAACGACAAGGCGCTGCCGGTGAAGGCGTACCACAAGCTCCTGGTCTGGGACATCATGAAGAAGCCGCTGGCGACGCGGGTCGCCGAACAGGCCCTCAACCCCCTGATCGGCAAGAGCTTCGTGGCCTACGCCACCAAGCCGCACCTGCCCGCCGTGTCCTCCGTGGACGCGCGGTGACGACTCCGCGTACCGAACACCTCGTCCTGCCCGGGGTGTTGACCGCCGAGCAGGCCGCCGGAACCGTCGCCGGGATCCTGGCCGTGCAGCGCGAGGACGGGGCGATCCCGTGGTTCCGCGGGCACCACCTCGACCCGTGGGACCACACCGAGGCCGCGATGGCACTGGACGCGGCGGGCGAGCACGAGGCCGCCGAGCGGGCCTACGAGTGGCTCGCCCGGCACCAGAACGAGGACGGTTCCTGGTACGCGGCCTACCAGGACGGCGACTTCGCGGAGGTCACCGACCGAGGGCGCGAGACGAACTTCGTCGCCTACATAGCCGTAGGCGTGTGGCACCACTACCTGTCCACCGGCGACGACACCTTCCTGGACCGGATGTGGCCCGCGGTGTACGCCGCGACGGAGTTCGTGCTGGCGCTCCAGCAGCCGGGCGGGCAGATCGGCTGGAAGCGCGACGAGGACGGTACGGCGGTCGCGGACGGCCTGCTGACCGGGTCGTCGTCGATCCACCACGCGCTGCGGTGCGCGCTCGCGATCGCCGAACAGCGCGAAGAGACGCAGCCGGACTGGGAGTTGGCCCTCGGCGCCCTGCGGCACGCGATCCGTCGCCACCCCGAGCGCTTCCTCGACAAGGACCGCTACTCCATGGACTGGTACTACCCGGTCCTGGGCGGGGCGTTGACCGGTACGGAGGCCAAGTCCCGTATCGAGGAGGGCTGGGAGCGGTTCGTCGTGCCCGGCCTCGGCGTGCGGTGTGTCGTCCCCAACCCGTGGGTGACGGGCGGGGAGTCGGCCGAACTCGCCCTCGCCCTGTGGGCGACCGGCGAGTCCGACCGGGCGCTGGACATCCTCCAGTCCATCCAGCATCTCCGGGACCCGGAGAGCGGGTTGTACTGGACGGGGTACGTGTTCGAGGACCAGGCGATCTGGCCCCGCGAACTCACGACGTGGACGGCGGGCTCGCTGCTGTTGGCTGTCGCCGCGCTCGGGGGGCATGAGGCCACGTGCGCGGTGTTCGGGGGCGACAGGTTGCCGTGCGGGTTGGATCCGGACTGCTGCGCCTAAGAGCTCGCGGGGTTCTGTGTGACGGCGGCTGCGGGTTGTTCGTGGCTTGTCGCGCAGTTCCCCGCGCCCCTGAGGGCGCGTTTCAGTGGCGGTGGGCCCGATTGGCTATGGCGTGGCCGACGAACAGGTAGACCACCGCGGCCAGGCCGTAGCCGGCGACTACTCGGGCCCAGGCCTCGTCGAAGGTGAAGAGGTCGTAGGACCAGCCGGCGAGCCAGCGGGCGGCATCGTGGATGAACTGCACGAAGTCGTTCCCGCGGTTGGCGTCCAGCAGGTACATGAGGATCCACAGGCCCAGGATGAGGGCCATGATGTCGGCGACGACCGCTATGACCGTCCCGGCGGAGTTGGCACCACGGCGCGTATGAGTGGACATGGTGTTCGAATGGCCGGGATTGCTCGAACGAAACCTGGCGTCATTCGTTGAGCTCCGCCAGCACCCGCAGAGTGTGCGCGTCCGGCGCCAGGGCCAGCAGGTCCGTCACCGGCCCCTTGCGCCACAACTCCAGCCGCTCGGCGATCCGTTCACGCGGGCCGACCAGCGAGATCTCGTCGGCGAACGCGTCGGGCACGGCGAGCACCGCCTCCTCGCGCCGCCCCTCCAGGAACAGCCGCTGGATCCTGCGGGCCTCCTCCTCGTACCCCATGCGGGCCATGAGGTCGGCGTGGAAGTTGCGGGCCGCGTGCCCCATCCCGCCGATGTAGAAGCCGAGCATCGTCTTGACGGGCAGCAGCCCTTCGGCCACGTCGTCGCACACCCGCACCTGGGCCATGGGCGCGACGAGGAACCCCTCGGGGGCGTCGGCGAGCGAGGCCTCGTACACCTCGGGCCGGGTCGGCGACCAGTACAGCGGCAGCCAGCCGTCCGCGATCCGGGTCGTCTGGGCGATGTTCTTCGGCCCCTCGGCACCGAGCAGGATCGGCAGGTCGGAGCGGAGGGGATGGGTGATCGGCTTCAGCGCCTTGCCGAGACCCGTCCCGTCCGGTCCCCGGTACGGCAGCGGATGGAACCGCCCCTCCGAGGCGACCGGCGCCTCCCGCCGCAGCACCTGCCGTACGACCTCGACGTACTCCCGGGTCGCGGTCAGCGGCGACTTCGGGAACGGCCTCCCGTACCACCCCTCCACCACCTGCGGGCCGGACAGGCCGAGGCCCAGCATCACCCGGCCGCCGGAGAGGTGGTCCAGGGTGAGGGCGTGCATGGCGGTCGTGGTCGGCGACCGGGCCGCCATCTGCGCAACCGCCGTACCCAGCCCGATCGTCGACGTCCGCGCCGCGATCCAGGTGAGCGGGGTGAACACGTCCGACCCCCACGACTCCGCCGTCCACACCGAGCGGTAGCCGAGCCGCTCGGCCTCCTGGGCCAGCGGCACATGGTCGGGGTTGGGGCCGCGACCCCAGTAACCGAGCGCAAGACCGAGCCGCACGACGCCTCCTGACGGTACGTCAGATCTCGGGGACCGAACGCGAATGTACGGCAACTGGCCTCGGCCCGGAAGGGGCGGTGGCTCCCGAACGGAGGGGGCGGGGTCTTCTAAACGCGGGGCGCGATGGCTCCCGAGCGGAAGGGCATGTGGCGAGGGCTCCCCGCCCAGAAGGGCGCGCGCGGCGACGGACCCTGCCCGGAAGGGCGTGTGCGGCGGGACCCCCGTCCGGAAGGGCGCGCGCGGCGACGGACCCTGCCCGGAAGACATGAACGGCAAGCGGCCCCCGTCCCGAAGGGCATGAACGGCCACCGGCCCCCACCCCGAAGGGTATGAACGGCGACGGCCCCCCGCCCGGAAAGAGCGAGGGGCCGTCGTACGACCTCGAAGGGCTCAGCCGCGCTGGATGCCGCTCGTGTCCTGGAGCACTCCGCGGCGACCGTCCTGCGTCTGGGCGATGAGACCAGGACCGCGCTGCTCCACGGCCAAGTACCAGGTGCCCGGCGCGAGTTCGGCGATCGGCGTCGGCGAACCGTCCTCCGCGAACAGCGGACGCGGCACCGGCACGGCGAACCAGAACGGCGAGAACTCCGCGGCCGGCGGCTGCGGGGCCGAGGCCTGCGGCTGCGCGCCGAAGGGCTGACCGGGCTGCGGCTGACCGCCGTAGGGCTGACCCGGCTGTCCGCCCTGCCCCTGCTGCTGCGCGCCCGGGTAGCCGTAACCACCGGGCGGCTGGGCGCCGTAGGGCTGCGGCTGGGGCGGCTTGGGGGCCGGGACCAGACCGGCCTGGAGGGCGGGGACGAGAGGCGTGGCGACGGCGGCCCCGGCCATGACGAGGGTCGCGACGAGAGCGAGGATCAGACCGATACCGGCGCTGACGCCACTGCCCGAACCGGAGCCGGCGTTGTCGGTGCCGCCCAGCGGGTCGAAGATGTTCCCGAGCGCGGTCCAGGCGGCGAACACGGTGAACGCGACGCCGAACTGGCCGAGATCGAGGCCCGCCACCTTGGGGACCTGCGGCAGGCCGCGCGAGGCGACGACGAGCCCGGCACCGATGATGCCCGCGAGAACGACCCCCATCAGAACCGGGCCACTCTCCCAGGAGTTGGGGAGTTCGGCGTCGTCGGGAGCCCCGTCGACCGCGTAGATGTCGAGGAACGACGCGATGAACAGCAATACCGCTGCTCCGATCACGACGCCGTCGCCTCGAGTGAGGGAGCGGATATTCACTTCAGGTCCTTCGTAGGTCGTCTCGTCGTCGGTAGACCCTATCGTCCGCCCTGGCGGAGCGTACGACGGGTGCAGCGCGCGGATCGTCACCCGTGCAGGAAACTCACGATTCCCTCAGAGATTCCTTGCGCGGCCTTCTGGCGCCAGGCCGCGCTGGTGAGCAACGCCGCGTCCTTGCTGTCGCGCATGTTGCCGCATTCGATGAAGACCTTGGGGACCGTCGACAGATTGAGACCGCCCAGATCGGTGCGGGTGACCATGCCGGTGCCGTTGCCGACGTAGTTGGCGGGCTTGGTGCCCGTCGCGCGTCCGAAGTCCGCCGCGATGCGCTTTCCGAGGGTGGCGGAAGGGGCGACGATACGGCGGGTGTCGGCGATGCCCTTGTGGACGCGGCCCGGCATGATCACGTGGTAGCCGCGCTGGCCCGCGCCCGCGCCGTCCGCGTGGATCGACACCACCGCATCGGCCTTGGCCCTGTTGCCGATCCGGGCCCGCTCGTCCACGCAGGGCCCGTAGGGCCGGTCGGCGTCCTGCGTCAACTTCACCGTGGCGCCCTGCTTCTCCAGCAGCGTGCGCAGCCGGTGGGCCACGTCGAGCGTGAACTTGGCCTCCGCGTAACCGGAGTTGGTGGACGTCCCCGTCGTGTCGCATTCCTTGCGGTTCGTACCGATGTCGACCTTGCGGTTGATCTCGGCTGTGTGCCGGAAGTTGGTGAGGTTGTGACCCGGGTCGATGACGACGACCTTCCCCTTGAGCGGAAGGGGCGGCTTCCTGTCGTCGGCGGTGGTGGAGGAGGTGGTCGGCGGGGCGGTGCTCGTCACCTTGCCCACCGCGACCGTCGTCCCGCCGCCTGAGTCGGCCGCCCCGCCCACCCCCTCGTACAGCAGCCACCCGAGCAGGGCGCCCGGCACCAGCACGGCGAGGGCGAGGGTCAGGGGCCGGCGGCGGGGGCGGCGCGGCTGCGGGGACTCGAATTCAGGGCCTGCGTACGACACGTCTGCGACTCTAACCCGACGCTCAGATCCCTGCCCGCGTCCTCCGCAACACCCGTAGCGAGTCGGTCGCGGAGACCTCCGTGAAGGCGCCGGAGGCGAGGGCCCGGAGGTAGATCCGGTACGGCGCCTGACCGGTGAACTCGTCCTCCGGTTCCGGGAACACGTCGTGGATGACGAGCAGTCCGCCCTCGGCGACGTGGGGGGCCCAGCCCTCGTAGTCGGCGTTCGCGTGCTCGTCGGTGTGGCCGCCGTCGACGAAGACGAGCCCGAGGGGGGTGTTCCATACGAGCGCGATCTGCGGGGAGCGTCCGACGAGCGCGACCACGTGGTCCTCCAGCCCGGCCCGGTACAGGGTCCGCCGGAAGGCCGGCAGCGTGTCCATCACCCCGAGCTCGGCGTCGACGGTCTCCGGGTCGTGGTACTCCCACCCCGGCTGCTGCTCCTCGCTGCCCCGGTGGTGGTCGACGGTCAGTGCGACCACCCCGGCCTCCCGGGCGGCGTCCCCGAGCAGGATGGCCGAGCGGCCGCAGTACGTGCCGACTTCGAGAAGCGGCAGCCCGAGCCGTCCGGCCTCCAGAGCGGCCTCGTACAGGGCCAGCCCTTCGCCCAGGGGCATGAACCCCTTCGCGGCCTCGAAGGAGGCGAGGATCTCGGGCTTGGGTGCGGCCGGGGGCATGGGGTTCCTCTCGGTGGTGCGGGGTCCGTTGGACGGGGTGGGTCTACGGGGCGCTCGTGCGAGTCGGTCGTACGGATCGGTGGATCGGCGGGTCTGCGGATCGGCGGGTCCGCGGATCGGTTGCGTCGGGTCGGTGGATCGGGCGCCGGCGTTGGTCGTGCGGATCGGTCGCCGGCCTTGGTCGTGCGGGTCGGTCGTGCGGGGCGGTCGTACGGGCAGCAGGTGCCGGAGCCCCTGCGACCGCCCATGCTGCCGCACGCCTCGTCGGAGGAGAGACGGGGGGGCGGGTGCCGGTCGTTCTGCGAGGGTGCGACGACTGGACCAGACCCCACCGCACTGGACCCGACCGGACCCCGGTGGACCAGACCCCACCGCACTGGACCCGACCCGACCCCGGTCGAACCGGACCCGACCGGATCGGCCCGGCTTCCAGTCACCGTCTGCGGTCCTACGGCCCCCGGCGCTCCCCTCCCGACGCACCGCACCCCCGTCCCAGGCGCGGAACGGGGGTGCGGTCGGTTGGGCGCGTCGGTCAGGTCGTGACCGTCTCGCCCGGCAGGGACAGGTCCAGGCTCACCGCGCGCTCGTCCCCGGTGTGCGTCGCCGACGACGCGAGCGGACCGTGCCCCACGGCTCGCGCGGCGAGCACATACGCACCGCCGCCCGGCACGCTGAGGGCGTACACCCCGTCCTCGTCGGCGACGGCGGAACCCGCCTGCCGTCCCCGCCGGTCGATCAGCGTGACCTTGGCCCGCGCGACCGGAGCGCCGGCGGCGTCGAGGACCCGGCCCCGGAAGCCCCGAAGGACCTCCTCCGCGTGCTCCAGGTTCGCCTCCTCCTCGCTGCTGGCCCGCAGCTGCGGAGCCCGGTTCGGCTTCGGCAGGAACACCGCCATCAGCAGTCCGATCGCCACCGCACCCGTCGCGATCAGGAACGACACCCGGAAGCCGTGCATCGTCGGGATCGCGACACCCCCGACGTCGTTCGCCGTGTTCGCCAGCACCATCCCGATCACGGCGCTCGACACGGACGTACCGATGGAACGCATCAGCGTGTTGAGGCCGTTCGCCGCGCCCGTCTCCGACGCCGGGACGGCCCCGACGATCAGCGCGGGGAGCGAGGAGTACGCGAGACCGATGCCGGCGCCGAGCACGACCGCGATCACGAGGCTCTGCCAGGCCGCGCTCATGAGGCCGAGGCCCGCGCCGTAGCCGATCGCGATGATCAGCATGCCGAGGATGAGGGTGAACTTGGGGCCGTACTTCGCGGACAGCCGGGCGTACACCGGCGCCGTGACCATCATCGTCAGGCCCAGCGGGGCGACCAGCAGACCCGCGACGACCATCGACTGGCCGAGGCCGTAGCCCGTGGCCTTCGGGAGCTGGAGCAGCTGCGGAAGGACCAGCGAGACGACGTAGAAGGAGACACCCACCATGATCGACGCCAGGTTGGTGAAGAGGACCGCCGGGCGGGCCGTGGTGCGCAGGTCGACCAGGGGGGCCTTCACCCGCAGCTCCATGACGCCCCACAGGACGAGGACGACCGCGGAGGCGGCGAACAGGCCGAGCGTGGTGCCGGAGGTCCAGCCCCAGTCGCTGCCCTTGGTGATCGGCAGGAGGAAGAGGACCAGGCCGGTGGAGAGGCCGATCGCGCCCAGCACGTCGAAGGTGCCTTCGGCGCGCGCCGGGGACTCCGGTACGACGAGGAGGGTGAGGCCGATCGCGAGGGCGCCGAGGCCGGCCGCGCCGTAGAAGAGGGCGTGCCAGTCGGCGTGCTGGGCGACCAGCGCCGCGAGCGGCAGCGCGAGTCCGCCGCCGACGCCGATGGAGGAGCTCATCAGCGCCATCGCCGAGCCGAGCTTCTCGCGGGGCAGCATGTCGCGCATCAGCCCGATGCCGAGGGGGATCGCGCCCATGGCGAAGCCCTGGAGGGTACGGCCGGCGATCATCGTGAGCAGGTCGCTGGTGAGGGCGCTGACCAGCGCGCCGACGACCATCACCGCGAGGCTGAGGATCAGCATGCGGCGCTTGCCGTACAGGTCGCCGAGGCGGCCCATGATCGGGGTGGCGACGGCACCCGAGAGCAGGGTGGACGTCAGGACCCAGGTGGCGTTGCTGGGCTCTGTGTTCAGCAGCTGCGGCAGGTCCTTGATCACCGGGACGAGCAGGGTCTGCATCACCGCGACCACGATGCCCGCGAAGGCGAGCACCGGGACGACAGCGCCGGACGCTCTCCGGTTGGGCTGGTCTGTCGGCGTGTGCGTCATGTGAGGGAGGCCTCCGGGCCTGGAAGATCGGCTTACGTGTGGGATGAACTACGTATGCATGGGCAACTATTCCGATGCTTCGGCGTACTAACGATTTCTTTATATTCTCTTGGGAAAGCGGGCCCCGGTTGAGAGCATGACCGTCATGCTCGAAGCCCCTGACGTCGCTCATGTGTCCGGCCGCTCCCGTCCCGCACCCCCCGCCTGGCTGGTCGTGGCGCTGGCCTGCGCCGGCCAGTTCCTGGTCGTGCTCGACGTGTCCGTCGTCAACGTGGCGCTGCCCTCCATCCGCGCCGACCTGGGCATGAGCGGCACCGGACTCCAGTGGGTCGTGAACGCCTACTCCATCGCCTTCGCCGGGTTCATGCTGCTCGGCGGCCGGGCCGGTGACCTCTACGGGCGCAAGCGGATGTTCCTGGTCGGGCTCGGCCTGTTCACCGGGGCCTCGCTGGCCGGCGGCCTGGCCGAGGGCGGTGGACAGCTGCTGCTCGCCCGCGCGGCGCAGGGTCTCGGCGCGGCGGTGCTGGCGCCCGCGACCCTCACCATCGTGACCTCGGCCGTCCCGGAGGGCCCCGCGCGGGCCCGCGCGATCGCCACCTGGACCGCCGTGGGCGCGGGCGGCGGCGCGGCCGGCGGCTTCTTCGGCGGCCTCCTGGTGGACACCCTGTCCTGGCGCTGGGTGCTGCTGATCAACGTGCCGGTCGGCGCGGTGGTCCTGCTCGGCTCGCTGCTGTGGCTGACCGAGAGCCGCGCCGGCGACGGCCGACGCCTCGACCTGCCCGGCGCCCTGCTGGTCACCGGGGGACTGGCGGTCCTGGCGTACGGCATCTCACAGACCGAGGCCTCGGGCTGGACGGCCGCCGCCACCCTGGTGCCGCTGGCCGTCGGAGCGGCGCTCGTGGCCGCGTTCCTCCTCGTCGAGTCCCGTACGGCGGCTCCGCTGATGCCCCTCGGACTGCTCAGGGTGCGGGCGGTGGCGTCGGCGAACGCGGCGATGTTCCTCAGCGGCTCCGCCCTGTTCTGCACCTGGTACTTCATCACCCTGTACGCCCAGAACGTCCTCGGGTACTCGCCGCTGGACGCCGGACTCTCCATGCTGCCCAGCTCCCTGGCCATCGTGCTCGGCTCCAAGCTCGCGCCCCGTCTGATGCGCCGGCTCGGAGCGCGCCATGTGGCGGTCCTCGGGACCGTCGTCGCGCTCACCGGCTACGCCTGGCAGTCGACGATGACGGCGGACGGCCGGTACGTCACCTCGATCATGATCCCCGGGATCCTGATGATGCTCGGCGCGGGCCTCGCCTCGACCCCGCTCGCCTCCCTGGCCACGTCCGGGGCGGCGCCGGGGGAGGCGGGCCTGGTCTCCGGCCTCATCAACACCTCCCGCACGATGGGCGGCTCACTGGGACTGGCGGTCCTGTCGACGGTCGCGGCGGCGCGCACGGGCGGCGAGATTTCGAGCGTGGCCCTGACGGAGGGGTATGCGCTGGCCTTCCGGGCGGGGACGGTCGTGCTGGCGGGGGCGGTGGTGCTGATGGTGGTGTGGTTGCCGAGGAGGGTGTCGGCGGGTGAGGGAGGCGCCAGTGACCGGGGGACGCCGGGCGGGTGACAGAGGTGGCGGTGACGGGGGAACGCCGGTCCGGTGACGGAAGTAGCGGTGGCGGGGGCGCCGGTCTGGTGAGGCGCTGAAAAAGTTTCCGGTCGGGCGAGGCAACGGTCCGGCGTGCTCATGGACTCCTTCAGGCATCTAGGAGGTGCTCATGGGGGATCGGAAACAGGCCCGGGACGAGGAGTTCCAGGGCTTCGTCATCGGCCGCTGGCCACGGCTGATGCGCACGGCATTTCTTCTCACGGGGGAGCAGCACGCGGCGGAGGACCTGGTCCAGTCGACGCTCGAACAGGTCTACGTGGCCTGGCGGAAGGTCGGCTCGGCCGATGACCCCGAGGCGTACGTACGGCGCGTGATGGTCAACGCCCACGCGCGCAAGCACCGCAGAAAACTCAGGGAGTTTCTGGCAAGGGGCGACGACTCCGGCCTGGTGCGCGAGATCGCCGACACCGGCGACCGCATCGCCCAGGCCGACGACCGCAGCGCCCTGCTGAAGGCGCTGGCCCAACTCCCTCCCCGGCAGCGGGAGGCGGTGGTCCTGCGCTACTGGGAGGACCTGACCGAGACACAGACGGCCGAGGCGATGGGCTGCTCGGTCGGCTCGGTGAAGAGCAACGCGGCCAAGGGGATCGCGAAACTTCGCGCCATACCCGGACTGGCCGACACGGTGACGCAGGGAGGCCGGAAGTGACGAGCGCGGACCGGGAGACGAACCACCACATGAGCGACAGCGACATCGCCCTCCTGCTGGCCGACGCCACCGACGAGGTCGAGATCGGCATAGCCCCCTACGACGCGGTGATCCGCGGTGGCCGCAGGCGCCGGGCCCGCCGCTGGGCGGTGGCCGCGGCCACGGCACTGGTGCTCGCGGGCTCCTCGGCGACGCTCGCCGCGGCGGGGCTGCCGGGCCGGGACAGCGGCGGCGAAGGGGCGGTCGCCACCCAGCCACCGGCCACGGCCACCCGCACGCCCGGCGTGTTCGAGCCCGCCAACCGGGTCACCCTGGCGTCGGGCACGGAGGACGGCAAGGAGTGGCGGGTCACCATCGACACCTGGCCGGCGCCGGTCGACACGGCGGAGGCCCGGGCCACGTTGAACGCGATGCGGGCGCACGGCGAGTACCCGGCCGACATCCGCAAGGCCTCGGATCTGGTGGGCAAGGTGGCGTACTTCGTGCACCGCGACTACGGGGGCGCGTCGACCATGGTCCTGGAGAACGCGGTCCCCGCGTCGGACGTCATGACCCGCTCCGACATCACGTACATCCCCGTCCCACTCGACCCCGGCCGCACCGAGGACATCCGTCTCGTCGTCGGCTCCGTCGCCAAGGTGGCCCCACGCGTCGACTGCGCCTGGACCGATGGCACGGTGACCGTGGTGAAGAGGGCCGTTTCCGGCACCGGCACCGATGTCGAGGCGATCCGGCAAGTCGAGGGCTCGCCCTACGCCTGGTTCGTGTGCCTGGCGCCGAAGGAGGCGCAGTTCAAGTCGGTGGAGGTGATCAAGTAGGGGGCGGTGACACCGCAGGCCGGGGGGTGGTCACAGCCACCCCTGCTGCCGGGCCGCCCGTACCGCCTCCATCCGGTTGCGCGTGCCGGTCTTCCCGATGGCGGCGGAGAGGTAGTTGCGGACGGTGGACTCGGACAGGTGGAGCCTGTCGGCGATGTCGGCCACCGTCGCGCCGTCCGTGGAGGCCTTGAGGACCTCGCACTCGCGGGCGGTGAGCGGGTTCGGGCCGGCGCTGAGGGCGGCCGCGGCGAGGGCGGGGTCGATCACGGTCTCACCGGTCAGCACCCGGCGGATGCACGCGGCCAGCTCCTCCACGGGCCCGTCCTTGACGAGGAAGCCGGCGGCACCCGCCTCCATCGCCCGGCGCAGATAGCCGGGCCGCCCGAAGGTGGTCAGGATCAGCACCCGGCAGTCCGGCACCTGGTCGCGCAGCTCGGCGGCGGCCTCCAGACCGCTCATGCCCGGCAGTTCGATGTCGAGCAGGGCCACGTCGGGGCGGTGCGTGAGGGCCGCGTCCACGATCGCGTCCCCCCTCGCGACCTTGGCCACGACTTGCATGTCCGGCTCCATCCCGAGCAGCAGCGCGAGCGCCCCGCGCATCATGCCCTGATCCTCGGCGAGCAGAACGCGGATCGACTTGGAGGGCCGGTGATCCCGTGGCATCTCGTTCACGACCCAAGCGTAGGGGGCGGGGGGCGACTTGACCTGGGTGCGCTGACGCGCATGGTCCTTGAGAACTGAAGAGTGAGAACTGAAGAGGGAGCGGCTAGGGCGGGGGCTGCGGGGTGCGAGGTGGGGGGCGGCGCGGGGTCAAGGGGCGGCGCGAGGTCAAGGGGCGCGGGGTGGAGGGGCGGCGCGGGGTCAAGGGGCGGCGCGAGGTCAAGGGGCGCGGGGTAGGGGGGGCGGCGCGGGGTGAAGGGGCGCCAGGTGGAGGGGCGCCCGGAGCAACGCGCCGCCGTACATGGTCCCCGACGGTCAGCTCGACGTGGCCTTCGTGCACGGGACCCGGGGAGGCGAAGGGGCTTGCCGTCTTGACCCTTCGGCCCGACGAAGCCGACCCCGGCGGTCGCGCTGTGGGCGGAGGCGCCCGGTGTACGGATCTATGCGCACACCCGAGCGTCGGCCTCTCGCGGTGTACGGACTCAGGCGTTGGCCCTTCCCGGTGCACGAACCCCGGCGTTGGCCCCGCCCGCTGTACGGACCGATGCGTACGCCGTGCGCCGGTCCTCCCTGTGCACGGACCCATGCCCACGCCCGGACACCGGCCCTTCCTGTACGGGCGTCATCGAAGCCCCGCGCGCGAGCCCCCTGACCGCCCCCGGGCTCGCTGACGTTCGGCGTCGATGCACCGGCGACGCCCGTCCGCTAGCCGGCCCGCACCGGCCCACCGGCCCCCGCCGCATCAGCCTGCCGCGCTACCTCGGCCAACTCCGCTGCACCACCCGGCATCTCTCCACCACCCGGCGCCTCTCCACCACTCCACCCCGGCTCCACCGAATCGACCGGCAGCTCGGCCCGTACCACGAACCCGCCCCGTGGTCCGGCCCCGGCCTCCAGCCGCCCTCCGGCCGCGGCCAGCCGCTCGGCGAGGCCCTTGAGCCCGGTCCCGCCGATCCCCGATGTCTGCGCCTCGGCCACCATGTCGGCGGCACAAATCTGCGTAGCCCGCTCAGGCGGCGCAGTCCCGGTGCCGTCGCTCCCCGCAGAGTCGCGCGCCCCCGCGAGCTCTCCCCGGCCGTCGTCCCACACCCGCAGCCGCACCCGTTCCGCCGAGCCGTCCACGGAGATCTCGCACCGGGTCGCCCCACTGTGCCGGACGGTGTTGGTCACCGCCTCGCGGACCACCCAGCCCAGCAACGCCTCGGTCTGGGCGGCCAGCGGCGGGCCGGAGAGATGGACGGTCGGCTCGATGCCCGCGGCGCGCAGTGCAGAGGCAGCTCGGTCGAGGTCGGCGCTGAGGCTGCCCTCGCGATAGCCCGTCACCGCCTCACGGATCTCGACGAGGGCTTGACGGCCGACCGACTCGATGTCGGAGATCTGGACGAGCGCCGCGTCCAGGTTGCCCGGAGCCAGCCGACGGGCCGCCTCCGACTTGACCACGATCACGGACAGGGTGTGGCCGAGAAGATCGTGCAGGTCCCGGGAGAACCGCAGGCGTTCCTCCTCGACCGCGCGCCGGGCCAGTTCCTCACGGGCCTCCCGCAACTGCCGTACCGCCTCGGAGAGGGAGAGAATTGCGGCCGTGACCATCGTGGAGATCCACGTGGCGTAGGCGGTGTCGAGCCCGCCCCAGCCGTCGCGGAGGACGGAGGCCACGCCGGCGACCACCGTCACCACGGCAGCCACCCAGCGCAGGTGCGGCAGCCGCACCACCGCGCCGGTCGCGAGTCCGAACAGGGGGAAGAACAGCAGCCAGTTCCCGCCGTACCCCATCGCCAGCCCGCAGGTCACCAGACCCAGCACCACCAGCGCCAGCCGTGTGGAGAGCGAGTCCCGGGTCTCCCTGCGAAAGGCGCGGAAGGCGACGTAGATGTAGAGCGAGTTGAAGGTGAGCAGCCCGAGACCGGCGATCCAGGGGTCGGCGGCCTCGCCCTGGAAGAGGTTGGAGAACGCGCCCATCCCCAGCAGCAGCCACGGCAGAAGCCCGAAGCCGCTGCCGAGCCCGGCGTTCGTGGGGACGTCACCGGCCTTCTGCGCGGCCTTGTACTCGGCCTTGAGCTGCTTCTTGTTGGCCTCGTAGTACCGCTGGTGCTCCCGCGCCGAGCGCACCTCCCGGCGGAGTTCGCCCACGCGGCACGAGAGCTTGCGCGACCAGGACATGACCGTTCCTCCGCTCCGAGGTTCCCGGCGTGCGGCCGGGACGACGGGAACAACGCTACGGAGCGGCATCCCGGTCCGGGAGATGCGGATGTACGGACTCGGGCAGGACAAATGTCCCGGGTGCCGGAACCGGGAGAACCCGCGAGCCGGGAGAACTCGCGAGCCGGGAGAACCCGCGAGCCAGGGAAAGCCGCGAACCTGACACTCCGTCAGGAGCCTTCACAAGTGCGGTGGGCTCGGCTATACAGAGGGCGCCGGACTGGAACGCGTTCTAGATCGGCCCGCGACGACCTCGGTGCGGCCGACGGTGCGGACGGCCGTACCGAGGTCTTCAATCCGTCACTGTCAGGAGCCGTATGCCCATCGATGCCGCCGCAGCCCTCGCCGCCGAGCCCCGGACCGGCGAGATCTCCTGGACCTCGAAGGACGTCCAGCTCTACCACCTCGGGATCGGCGCGGGCATCCCCGCCACCGACCCCGACGAACTGCGCTACACCCTCGAATCCCGGCTGCACGTCCTGCCGAGCTTCGCCACCGTCGCCGGTTCCGGGTCGCCCGGGGTGATCAGCGGGCTGTCCATGCCGGGCATCGAGGTCGACCTCGCCCGGGTGCTGCACGGCGGGCAGAGTCTCGTCATCCACCGGCCCCTCCCCGTGGCGGGCACCGCCACCGCCACCAACCGGATCGCCGCCGTCTACGACAAGGGCAAGGCGGCCGTCCTGGTCCTGCGGACCGAAGTCGCGGACGCCGAGGGCCCGTTGTGGACCAACGACGCGCAGATCTTCGTCCGGGGAGAGGGCGGCTGGGGCGGCGACCGAGGCCCCTCCGCCCGTCTCGAACCCCCGGCCGGCGAGCCCGACCGGACCGTCGAACGCCCCGTCCGCGAGGACCAGGCACTGCTGTACCGGCTCTCCGGCGACTGGAACCCCCTGCACGCCGACCCGGAGTTCGCCAAGGTGGCGGGCTTCGAGCGGCCCATCCTGCACGGGCTGTGCACCTACGGCATCACGCTCAAGGCGGTCGTGGACACCCTGCTCGGCGGGGACGTGACCCGGGTGCGGTCCTACGACACCCGGTTCGCCGGGGTCGTCTACCCGGGGGAGACCTTGCGGATCCGGATGTGGCACACCCCGGAGTCCACCAGGGTCGCCGTCAGCGCCGTCGAACGCGACGACGCGCCCGTCCTCGCCGACACCATCGTCGAACACGCCTGAGCACCCGCTCCAGAACCCCGCTCCAGAACCCGCCTGAGCACCCGCTCCAGGACACGCCTGAGAGCCCGCTCCAGAACACTCCTGAACCAGCACGCCGTACGAGGGGAGCCGCACCATGCGCGCAGCCGTACTGCACGAGATAGGCCAGGAAAAACTCGAGGTCCTCGACGACGTCGAGGCGGTGGGCTTCGGGCCCGGCCGGGTGCGGATCCGGGTCCGGGCCACCGGCCTGTGCCACTCCGACCTGTCCGCGATGGGCGGGGTCCTGCCGCAGCCGGCGCCCTTCGTCCCCGGGCACGAGGGCGCGGGGGAGATCGTCGAGGTCGGCGAGGGAGTCGGGCACCTGAAGCCCGGTGACCGGGTCGTCGTCTGCTGGCTGCCGGCCTGCGGGGTCTGTCCGGCCTGCAAGCGCGGCCAGACCGAGCTGTGCCTGGCCGGGTTCATGAACGCGGGCACCCCCAACTTCCGGCGCCCCGGCGGAGATGTCTTCGGGTTCGCGGGCACCGGCACCTTCGCCGAGGAGGTCGTCGTCGACGCGGGCTGCGCGGTGCCGATCCCCGACGACGTGCCCTTCGACATAGCCGCCCTGATCGGCTGCGGGGTCACCACCGGGCTCGGAGCCGCGCTCAACACCGCGGACGTGGAGGCCGGTTCGTCGGTCGCCGTCATCGGCTGCGGCGGCGTCGGCATCTCCGCCATCCAGGGGGCCCGCCTCAAGGGCGCCGCCGAGATCGTCGCCGTCGACCCGGTCGCCTCCCGCCGCGAGTCCGCCCTGAAGTTCGGCGCCACCCGGGCCGTCTCCCCGGACGAACTCGCCGACGCCAAGCAGCAGGTCACCGCCGGTGAGGGCTTCGACTACGTCTTCGAGGTCGTCGGCAGGTCGGCGACCGCCCGCACGGCGTACGAGACGACCCGGCGCGGCGGCACCCTGGTGATCGTCGGCGCGGGCGCCATGGACGACTTCCTCCAGCTCAACATGTTCGAGCTGTTCTTCGACGAGAAGCGCATCCTGCCGTCCATGTACGGCGGCGGGGACGTGCTGCGCTCCTACGAGCGGACCATCGCCCTGTGGCGGGCCGGCCGCGTCGACCTGGACGGCCTGATCACCCACCGGGTGCCGCTGAGCGAGATCAACGAGGCGCTCGACCAGATGCGGACGGGGACTTCCCTCCGCACGTGCATCGAGATCTGAGGAACCCCACTGATGTCGCTGCCACTTGAGGGACTGTCGGCCGTCGTCACCGGTGCCGGCCGGGGGCTCGGCCGGGCCGAGGCGCTGGAGTTGGCGCGGCTCGGCGCGGCCGTGGTCGTCAACGACTACGGACAGCCCGGCCGGGACGGCTCCGGCGAGGCCTCCGCGGGCCCCGCCGAGCAGGTCGTCGAGGAGATCCGGGCCGCGGGGGGACAGGCCCGTGCCCACACGGGTGACGTCGGCGACCACCAACAGGCGCGGGAACTGGTCGAGTTGGCGATCGCGGAGTTCGGCAAGCTCGACATCCTCGTCAACAACGCGGGCATCCTGCGCGACCGCATGGTCTTCTCCATGACCGAGGGCGAGTGGGACGCGGTGATCCGGGTCCACCTCAAGGGCCACTTCAACACGACCCGGTTCGCGGCGGCGCACTGGCGTGAGCGGTCCAAGGCGGCCGGTGGGCCGGTGTACGGCCGTATCGTCAACACCTCCTCGGAGGCGTTCCTCGCCGGGTCCGCGGGGCAGCCCAACTACGCGGCCGCCAAAGGGGGAATCGTCGGACTCACCACCTCCACCGCCCTCGCGCTCGCCAAGTACGGCGTCACCGCCAACGCCATCTGCCCGCGCGCCCGCACCCGGATGACCGAGGACGTCTTCGCGGGAGCGGGCTTCGAGCAGCCGGAGTCGGGACTCGACCCGCTCGCCCCCGAGCATGTCGCCCCGCTCGTCGGCTACTTGGCGTCACCGGCCGCCGAGCGCGTCAACGGCCAGTTGCTCGTCGTACACGGAGGGATGATCGCCGTCGTCGAACGACCGCGGGTGCAGGCCAAGTTCGACAGCAAGCAGGACACCTTCACCTACGACGAACTCGACACGCTGCTCACCCCGCACTACGCGCGGCGGCCGACGGGGGAGACCTTCGCGGCGGCCGAAGTGCTGGGGCTGAAACGGGGGGAGTGAACGGGGGGCAGACCGGGCGGTGAACGCGCAACGGCCCGCTCCCCGTGAGAGGAGCGGGCCGTGTGTCGTCGTCCGCCGTCAGGCCGCGGCCTCGGTCTGCTCGACCGACTTGCGGTGCCGCCCACGCGGGGCGGTCTCGCTGTCCTGGACCGAGACCGGACCCCGGTGCTTGCCGTGGCCCGTGGGCTCCTGGACGTCGGCAGTCGACTGCTTCGTGCTGGCGTCGCTCATGGAAGTAATTCACCCCGTCAACATGATCTTTCTTACAGCGGGGCGAGTTTAACCGGCACACCGCGGGGCGAATCCAGGCGGCCGGACCAACCGGCACTACTTCGTTACAAGATTGCTCAACGGGGCCTGCTGCAAGGGCACAGGGCGCAGTGCGACGGGCTCCGGAGGACCCGGTTCGGAGGCCGAGTCGACCCCGCCGTCCGGATCCTCCGGGCCCACGCCCCCGACCCCCGTTTCCCCCACCCCGGGCTCCCCTGACCCCGGGTGCCTGCGGTCGCCCGCCTCCCCTGAGAGAGACCCGGCCGCCGCCCACCGCACCACCCCGCACGGCATCCCCTCCGTGGCGTACGGCAGCAGCAGTTCACCGTTCCCGGTCCACAGCCCGGCACCGGTCAACCACCCCTCGGGCGCCGGGAGATGCTCCACCTGCCGGGCCGCGGGCCGCCACACACCCACCCAACTGCCCGACGGGCCGTCGACCCGCAGCGCCACCCCGCAGCTCTCCGGCATCAGGACCTGCCCCGGCTGGATCGCGAACGGCGTCACCGCGCAGTCGGGCACCCGCAGGCACTCCGGGAAGCGCACCGGCAGTGTGCTGCCCAGGACGCCCCAGCCCAGACGCGGTCGCCCCGGCGACGGCGCGTCCGAGGAGATCAGCAGCAGTCCGCTGTCCGGGTCGGCGAGCAGCAGCCGGTCGTCGCTGCCGTCGGCGATCTGGAGCAGCGGGGAGACCTCACCGCCCCGTTCCAGGTCCACGACGATCGTCTTGGTCCGCCCGCCCACCTCGCGGTCCAGGGCCAGCATCCGCCCCGCCCCGTCCAGCCACACCCCGCCCGAGCAGCGCCCCGGGATCTCCGCGAGATGCTCGGGCCCGAAGGCGCCGCCCGCCACCAGCCACACGGCACTGGAACGCCGGCCCACGGCGAGGGCGTACGCCTTCTCCCCGCCCGGCGCCGGCGGCAACAGTCGTAGGGCCGTCCCCGGGTCCGGGCACTCGACGGCACCGAGCGGCAGCTCGCCCGTCTCGGGGCCGGTCGGGTAGAGCAGCGAGAAGTTGTGCCGCCCGTCGGCGTACCGCCTGATCAGGACCCGCCCGTCGCCCATGGGGTGCACCTCGGTGCCGGGCTCCTCCGGCTGCCGGCCCGGCAGCGGCACCGCGTAGGGCTCGGGCCCGTCCAGCGTCCACCGCTCCGGGAACCAGGAGTCACCGTGCCGGGCGAGCCGGGCGGCGTAGGAACCGTCGACGGTGATCACACAGGCGGCTCGCGCGGCCGGGCCGTAGTCGGCGCCCCCGTACTGGCCATCCCTGTACTCGCCATTCCCGTACTCGGCGCCCTTGTACTCGCCATCGCCGTACTCGGTATCCGCCGCGGCCCCCGGGTGCTCCGTCCACGGAGCTTCCCCGTTCCCGGCCCCCGGGACCTCCGTCCACGGAGCTTCCCCGTTCCCGGCGCCCGGATACCCGGCCCCCAGCGCCTCCCCGTGCCCGGCGCCCGGGTACCCCGCCGGCTCGGCCACCCCGTGGTCGGCATCCCTGTACTCGTCGGCACCCACGGCGCCCGGGTACTCCGCCCGCGGACCTTCCCCGTCCAGGGCGCCCGGGTACTCCGCCCCCAGACCTCCCCGGTCGCCGTCGCCGTCCCCGTCCCCGCCCCCGTCCTCAGCGATCACGTACTCCGTCCGCGGGCTCTCCCCGCCCCCGTCGCCGTCCACGTCCTCGTCCGACGCCGCGGGCTCGATGGCACAGGCCGTCATCGTCTGGTCACCTCCGGCCACGAAAGTAGTTTTCGTACGCACGGGCGTGGGACGGGCGGGCTTCCGCTTCACACAAAGGGGTGGCCCAGGAACGATTCGCCTGAGGGAAACGGGGCGGCTGTGCTGAGCGGGGCCGCCTTGGACGGCTCAGGTTCAACGGGGTGGACCAGGCAGGTAGCCTTTTCCCCGTGCCCCGTCTGTCTGAAGTCATCGCCGCGCTGGAGAACCTGTGGCCCGCCGAGCGGGCCGAGTCCTGGGACGCGGTCGGCACCGTCGTGGGCGACCCCGACCAGGAGGTCGGGCGGGTCCTCTTCGCCGTCGACCCGGTCCAGGAGATCGTCGACGAGGCGGTGAAGCTGGGCGCGGACCTGCTGGTCACCCACCACCCCCTCTATCTGCGCGGTACGACGACGGTCGCCGCGAGCCACTTCAAGGGCCGCGTCGTCCACACCCTCATCAAGAACGACATCGCGCTGCACGTGGCCCACACCAACGCGGACACCGCGGACCCGGGTGTCTCGGACGCCCTCGCGGGCGCGCTGGACCTCCGTGTCGTACGACCGCTGGTGCCGGACCCGTCCGACCCGGAGGGGCGGCGCGGCCTCGGGCGGATCTGCGAGCTGGAGCACCCCCTGACGGTCAGGGAGCTCGCCGCACGGGCCGCCGAACGCCTGCCCGCCACCGCGCAGGGCATCCGCGTGGCCGGCGACCCCGAGGCGACGGTCCGTACGGTCGCCGTCAGCGGCGGCTCCGGCGACAGCCTCTTCGGCCAGGTCCGCGCCGCCGGCGTCGACGCCTTCCTCACCGCCGACCTGCGCCACCACCCGGTGTCCGAGGCGGTCGCCCACAGTCCCCTCGCGCTGCTCGACGCGGCGCACTGGGCCACCGAGTGGCCCTGGTGCGAGCTGGCCGCCGCCCAGCTCGACGAGATCTCCGACCGTCACGGCTGGGACCTGCGCGTGCACGTCTCGAAGACGGTCACCGACCCCTGGACCGCCCACGCGGCGTCCAACCCGACCTCTAGCTCACTGGGAGCCCCCAACTGAACGCCGCGCCCGCCGACCAGATCCGACTCCTCGACGTCCAGGCCCTCGACGTCCGCCTCCAGCAGCTCGCGCACAAGCGCCGGTCGCTCCCCGAGCACGCGGAGATCGAGGCGCTCACCAAGGACGCCACCCAGCTGCGTGACCTGCTCGTCGCCGCGCAGACCGAGGAGAGCGACACCGCCCGTGAACAGACCAAGGCCGAGCAGGACGTGGACCAGGTGCGCCAGCGCGCCGCCCGCGACCAGCAGCGCCTGGACTCCGGTGCCGTGACCTCCCCGAAGGACCTCGAGAACCTCCAGCGCGAGATCACCTCGCTCGCCAAGCGCCAGGGAGACCTGGAGGACGTCGTCCTGGAGGTCATGGAGCGCCGCGAGTCCGCGCAGGAGCGCGTCGCCGAGCTGACCGAGCGCGTCTCCTCCGTCCAGTCGAAGATCGACGACGCGACGGCCCGCCGGGACGCGGCCTTCGAGACGCTGGACGGCGAGATCGCCTCGGTGACCAAGGAGCGCGAGGTCATCGCGGCCGTCGTCCCCGCCGACCTCCTCAAGCTCTACGACAAGCTCCGCGAGCAGCAGGGCGGCATCGGCGCGGCCAAGCTGTACCAGCGCACCTGCCAGGGCTGCCGCCAGGAGCTCTCCATCACGGACTTCAACGAGGTCCGCGCGGCCGCGCCCGACACCGTGGTGCGCTGCGAGAACTGCCGTCGCATCCTGGTGCGCACGTCCGACTCCGGTCTGTAAGGAGCCCTGGACGTGCGGGAGTTCATCGTCGAGGCGGACGGCGGCTCACGGGGCAACCCCGGCCCGGCCGGCTACGGCTCGGTCGTGCTGGACGCGGCGACGGGGGAGACGCTGGTCGAGACGTACGAGTACCTCGGCGTCACGACGAACAACGTCGCCGAGTACCGGGGGTTGTTGGCCGGCCTGCGCGCCGCGCACGACCTGGACCCGGCCGCCCGCGTCCACGTCCGCATGGACTCCAAGCTCGTCGTGGAACAGATGTCGGGCCGCTGGAAGATCAAGCACCCGGACATGAAGCCGCTGGCGCTGGAGGCTGGCCGGGTGTTCCCTCCGGGCCAGGTCACCTACGAGTGGATCCCGCGCGAGCAGAACAAGAGGGCGGACCGGTTGGCGAACGAGGCGATGGACTCGGAGGGTTCGGCGAGTTCGGTACGGAAGCCGACGTCCGGCGAGGCTGGGACTGAGGCTCCGGTTGACGTCCGTGCCGCCAAGGCCGACGCCGACGTACGTACCGCCAAGGCCGACGCAGACGTACATGCCGCCAAGGCCGTCGCCGCCCCCGGCTGGGCCCCGGCCGACATGGGCGCACCGGCCACCTTCGTGCTCCTGCGGCACGGTGAGACTCCGCTGACCCCCCAGAAGCGGTTCTCGGGAAGCGGCGGCACGGATCCCTCCCTCTCCGACATCGGCCGCGAGCAGGCCGAGCGGGCCGCCGAAGCCCTGGCCAGGCGGGGCACGATCCAGCACATCCTCGCCTCGCCGCTGACCCGCACCCGTCAGACCGCAGCCGCGGTCGCCGAGCGGCTCGGTATCGAGGTGACCGTCGAGGACGGCCTCATCGAGACCGACTTCGGCGCCTGGGAGGGCCTCACCTTCGGCGAGGTGCGCGAGCGCTACCCCGACGACCTGACCAAGTGGCTCGCCGACCCGGAGGCCGAACCCACCGGCGGCGGCGAGAGCTTCGCGGCCACGGCGACGAGAATCGCGGCGACCAGGGACAAGCTGGTGGCGGCGTACGCGGGCCGCACGGTCCTGCTCGTCACCCACGTCACCCCGATCAAGACGTTCGTACGCCTGGCCCTGGGCGCCCCGCCGGAGTCCCTGTTCCGCATGGAACTCTCCGCGGCCTCCCTGTCGGCGGTCGCCTACTACGCGGACGGCAACGCGAGCGTACGGCTGCTCAACGACACGTCACACCTGCGGCCGTAGCCGCTCCAGTTGGGACGCCTCGCGGGCCAGCGCCTTGACCCGCCCCCAGTCCCGCGCGGCGATCGCATCGGCGGGCAGCATCCAAGTCCCGCCCACACAGCCGACGTTGGGGAGGTTCAGGTACGCGGGGGCATTCCCGGGCCCGATCCCTCCCGTAGGACAGAACCGCGCCTGCGGCAACGGCCCGCTGAGCGACTTCAGATACGCCGTCCCCCCGGCTGCCTCCGCCGGGAAGAACTTCATCTCCGTCACGCCCCGTTCCAGCAGAGCCACGACCTCCGAGGCGGTCGACACCCCCGGCAGGAACGGCACCCCGGACTCCCGCATGGCCTGAAGGAGTACGTCCGTCCAGCCCGGGCTGACGAGGAAGCGGGCGCCGGCCGCCACCGACTCCTTCACCTGCTGAGGCGTGATGACGGTCCCGGCCCCGACCACCGCGTCCGGCACCTCCCCGGCGATCGCCCGGATCGCGTCGAGCGCGACGGGGGTCCGCAGCGTCACCTCGATCGCGGGGAGCCCACCGCCGACGAGGGCCCGGGCGAGCGGCACGGCGTCGGAAGCGTCCTGGAGCACGACGACGGGGAGAACGGGCGCGAGGCCGAGCGGGGACGTGGTCACGACGCCATCATGGCCAGGTGCCGCACCTAGCGCAAAGGTCATTGCATCCTGTGCAATGCCACGCTGGCTGGGCTCAGTGAATCTCGTCCACCAGCACATCCAGAGCCCAGGGCTGCCCCGCCTTCGACGGCGCCTCCGCCTCCACCACGTACCCGAGCTCCCGCAGCGCCTCCACCAGCTCGGCCGGCCCCTTCGGCGCGACCCCCGCCGACAGCAGACTCCGCACCATCCGCCCCTTCGTCGCCTTGTTGAAGTGGCTGACGACCTTCCGGGTCGGCGCGTGCAGCACCCGCACGGTAGCCGTCCGCCCGGCGACCTCGCCCTTCGGCTTCCAGGCGGCGGCATACGCGGAGGACCGCAGGTCGAGCACGAGCCCGTTCCCGGCGGCTTCGGTGAGCACGGAGGCCATCGGCGCCCGCCAGTGCGTGCCCAGCGCCCCCAGCCCCGGCAGTTTCACCCCCATCGAGCAGCGGTACGACGGAATCCGGTCGGTCACCCGGACCGCTCCCCAAAGCCCCGAGAACACGAGAAGGGAACGCCCTGCACGCCTCTTCGCCGCCGCGTCCAGAGATGCCAGGTCGAGGGCGTCGTAAAGCACTCCTGTGTAGATCTCACCCGCGGGCCGCGCTCCGGCGGTCCGGAGTTCGACGTTCTTCGCGACCTCGCCGCGCAGCCCCTCGCTCAGCCCGAGGACCTCCCGCGCCTTCTCCTCGTCGCCGGCGCACAGCTCGACGAGCGCGTCGAGGACGGCTTCCCGGCTCTCGTTGAGCCCGGGCAGCGACAGCGACTCCAGCTTCAGCGGGGCGCCACGACCGGAGGACGCCTTGCCTTCGGAGGGAGGCAGCAGGACCAGCACGGAGGATCTCCTTCTGTTGAGCTCCGGACAGCGTACGGGGCCCGATCTGCTTACCCTCGCTGTATGCCCCGCCGCCGCATACGTGTGACCGACGACCCGCTGCGGGCCGCCTTCACGGCCCTGCGCACGGAGCTGGACGTGCCGTCGGCCTTCCCGCCGGAGGTGCTTTCCGAGGCCGAGCGGCCCCCTCGTCCAGGGGCTCACGTCGACGCTACCGACATCCCCCTCTTCACCATCGACCCGCTCGCCTCCACCGACCTCGACCAGGCGATGCACCTCGCGCGGCGGGGCACGGGCTATCGCCTGCGGTACGCCATCGCCGACGTCGCCGCCTTCGTCGTACCGGGCGGATCGCTCGACGCGGAGACGCACCGACGGGTGATGACCCTGTACTTCCCGGACACCCGCGTCCCGCTTCACCCGCCGGTGCTGAGCGAGGGTGCCGCGAGTCTTCTTCCGGACCAGGTGCGCCCGGCCGCGCTGTGGACGATCGACCTCGACGCGGAAGGCCGTACGGCGGGGGCCGAGGTCCACCGGGCCCTGGTCCGCAGCCGGGCCAAGCTGAACTACGAGGGCGTGCAGAAGGCGATCGACACGGGCACGGCCGAGGAGCCGCTGCTGCTGTTGAAGGAGATCGGCGAGCTGCGGGAGGCGCTGGAGGTCGAGCGGGGCGGGATCTCGTTGCGGGTCCCGGAGCAGGAGATCGTGGAGCGGGACGGCGGTTATGAGCTGACGTACCGGGCGGGGGTGCCCGCCGACAGCTGGAACGCCCAGATCTCCCTGCTCACGGGCATGGCGGCGGCGGACCTGATGCTGGCGTACGGGGCGGGGGTGCTACGTACGCTGCCGGCGGCCCCGGACGGCGCGGTGGGCCGCCTGCGCCGCACCGCTCTCGCATTGCATATCGACTGGCCGCACCACATGTCGTACGCGGCGCTGATCCGCTCGCTCGATCCCGGGGTGCCGTCGCACGCTGCGTTCCTCCAGGAGTGCACGACGCTGCTGAGGGGGGCGGGTTACACGGTCTTCCGGGACGGTGTGCTCCCGGCCATCACGACCCACGCGGCGGTCGCGGCCCCGTACGCCCAGTGCACGGCCCCGCTGCGACGGCTCGTCGACCGGTACGCGTCGGAGATCTGCCTGGCGGCGGTGGCGGGGGAGGCGGTGGCGGACTGGGTGCTCGCAGCTTTTGATTCCCTGCCCCGCGAGATGTCCGAGGGCGGTCGGCGGGCGGCCGCGGTGGAACGGGCGTGCGTCGATCTGGTCGAGGCGGCGGTGCTGAAGGACCGGGTGGGGGAGGTGTTCGACGGGTGCGTGGTGGACGTGGACGAACACCGGGTGGGGGTGGGGACGGTGCAGTTGGAGTCGCCGGCGGTGATCGGGCGGATTGATGGGGAGGGGTTGGCGTTGGGGGAGCGGGTGCGGGTGAGGGTGGTGGGGGCGGATCCGGGCCAGGGTTCGGGTCCTGCGGCGTCTCCGGGGGGTGCGAAGGTGCGTTTCGCGCCTGCTTGATGGTGCATGACGGTGGCACTGAGGCTGTGCCACGATCGAGGGAACGGTTCCCGATCTCACGGACAGGTGATCTTCGGATGTCCCAGCCTGATGAGCGACAGAAGGAGGGGCGTGACATGAGTGCCGTGGCCCATGAGCCGCTCACGCCGGCTGAGGGACTGCTGGAAATCTTCCTGGCCCTCGATGCCCCGGAGGGTTTCCGGGCTGAACTGATCGAGGGGAAGATCGTTGTGACGCCGCCGCCGGATGGGGATCACGAGGACTACATCGGGCTGATCGTGAACCAGGTGGTCAGGCGGTCACAGACGGACATGCAGTTCTCCGGCAACAAGGGGCTGAAGCTGAGGAGCGGAGGCGGATGCCCGAAGAATTATGTGATCCCGGACGGTACGTTCGCCCCCGCTGAGCGGCGGCTTTTCCGGGGGGCCGACTCCTGGATGCCTTGCGACGGAGTAGCGATGGTCCTGGAGGTGACGTCGACCAAACCGGAGGCGGACCGCGAGGCGAAGCGCCGCTGCTACGCCCGAGGCGGCATCCCCCTCTACCTCCTCGTCGACCGAGAGGCGTCGTCGGTCACGCTGTTCAGCGTCCCGGAGAAGGACGACTACCGAGAACACTGCACCCGCTCCTTCGGCCGGCCGATCGCTCTCCCCGCCCCGTTCGCCTTCGACCTGGAGACCGCGGACTTTCTCTGAGCCCGACGGCGTTGCACCCTTCGTCGGACGGACAGGGGGCGACCGTGGTGGAACAGGCACTGTGGACAAGGGCGAGACTCGGACGCGGCGGGCCTCCGCTAGACCTGCTCACCGCCCGCTTCGACAAGCACGTCTACGCCCCGCACGCCCACGACGAGTACACGATCGGCGTGTGCGTCGGCGGCTCGGAGATCATCGACTACCGGGGCGGCCACATCCGCACGGGCCCGGGATCGATCGTCGTCCTGGCGCCCGGGGAGATGCACACGGGCGGCCCGGGGACCAAGACGGACGGCTACGCCTACCGCGCCCTGTACGCGGAGGTCCCCCTCCTCCAGGACGGCTCGACAGGCCTCCCGCACTTCCGCGAGCCCCTGATAGACGACCCGGAACTCGCCGCCGCCCTCCGCCTCGCGCACACCGAACTCAGCGCCTGCCCCGACCCGTTGGAGACGGAGTCCCGCCTCCCGTGGCTCCTGACGGCCCTGTCCTGCCGCCACTCCACGGCCCGCGTGACGGACTGCGTGATCACAGGAGCCGGTGCGGACGCCGTGGCTCGCGTGGTCCGCGACCGCTTGGCCGACGAACTGCTGGCACCCCCCTCCCTAGCCGACCTCGCCACCGACCTGGGCATGTCCCGCTACCAACTCCTCCGCGCGTTCCGTACGGCGATGGGGATACCGCCGTACGCCTGGCTGGCCCAGTACCGGGTGAACCGGGCGCGGTGCCTGCTGGAGTCGGGCCTGCGGCCGGCCGAGGTCGCGGGGGCGGTGGGCTTCGCGGACCAGGCGCACCTGACGCGCTGGTTCCGCCGGGTGCTGGGGGTGACCCCGGCTGCGTACCGCAACAGCGTTCAAGACGCGAGCCGCTGAGGGCGCCGACGATGGCCGTATGAGTGCACGCGGCTGGTTCCTGTTCTCCCTGATGGGAGTGGTGTGGGGCATCCCCTACCTGATGATCAAAGTGGCGGTGGACGCCCCGCTGTCGGCAGCGATGGTGGTGTTCGTACGCTGCGCCTTGGGCGCCCTGCTCCTGCTGCCGTTTGCGATCAGGCAGGGCGGCCTTCTGGTTGTCGTACGGTCGCACTGGCTGCCCATGCTGGCCTTCGCGGTGATCGAGATCATGGGCCCCTGGTACACGCTGACGGACGCGGAACACCACCTCTCCAGCTCCACGGCGGGCCTGCTGATAGCGGGCGTACCGATAGTCGGCGTGCTGCTGGCCCGCTTCTTCGGAGACACGGAGAGGCTCGGGGCGCGGAGGGTGACGGGCCTGGCGCTGGGACTGGCGGGGGTGGGAGTCCTGACCGTTCCGCACCTCACCGGGGGCGACGCGAAGTCGATGGCGGAGGTGCTGGTGACGGTGGTGGGTTATGCCACGGCCCCGCTGATCGCGGCACGCTGGCTGAAGGACATCCCGTCCCTCCAGCTGACGGCCCCGTGCCTGGCGCTGGCGGCGCTGGTGTACGCGCCGGGGGCGGCGCTGACGTGGCCTTCTTCTCTTCCTTCTACCTCCGTCCTGGTCGCGCTGGCTGGCCTGGGAGTGATCTGCACGGCGGTGGCGTTCGTCGCGTTCCTGGAACTGATCAAGGAGGTCGGCCCGACGAGGGCGACGGTGATCACGTACGTCAACCCGGCGGTGGCGGTGGTGGCGGGGGTGCTGTTCCTCTCCGAGCCGCTGACGGTGGGCGTGGGCGTGGCCTTCGCGCTGATCCTGGCGGGCTCGGTACTGGCGACGGCGGGCCCGGTGCGGGTGACCGCCGAACCGGCCTGCACTGAGGCCCCGGTGTCCCCGGTAACATGGTCCCCACGGCAGACGAGCCGGGCGGACGGCCGCGTGGAATCCCCTCTTGGAGGACTCCCCGAGGAACGTCCGGGCTCCACAGGGCAGGGTGATGGCTAACGGCCACCCGGGGTGACCCGCGGGAAAGTGCCACAGAAAACAAACCGCCGGGGACTTCGGTCCCCGGTAAGGGTGAAACGGCGGTGTAAGAGACCACCAGTGCCCAGGGCGACCTGGGCAGCTAGGTAAACCCCACCCGGAGCAAGGTCAAAAGGGAGCACCCCGGTGCTCCTGCGGGGACGTTCGAGGGCTGCCCGCCCGAGTCCCTGGGTAGACCGCACGAGGCCTACGGCAACGTAGGCCCTAGATGGATGGCCGTCGCCGAGGGGTTCGCGAGACCCCCTCGGAACAGAACCCGGCGTACAGCCCGACTCGTCTGCCAGCAGGGCCCACCTGTTCTTATGTCCTGGCCGGGGCTCCTCTTCGTGTCTGTGGGTGCCCCGCTTCTACCTGCGAACTCTTCCCCCTATCTCCCCAGGTCGCGCCGCCGCTGCTCCAGGCATCGCAGCCAAAGCGCATGTGCCGCGTATGCCTCCCGAAGTGACGCGTGGGCGAACCCCGCATCAGCGAAGCCGGTTTTCGCGACCTCCTGAACGAGGGCGACCAGATGTGCGGCCACGGCCGAGAGACGTTCCCGGTGCGCCAGCTCCCGCCGCGGTGCGAGTTCCTCCCCACGGCCGGCCACCCCCAGAAGGTCGGCGTACTCCGCCTCGTCGCCGTACACGGACGGCACCTTGGGAAGCTGCGCCTCGTGGAGCACAGGTACCTTGGCCGCCGGTATATCGTCCTCAACGACCGTCTCCCGGCCGAGAACCTGGTTCAGCAGCCGCAGCGTCGCCGACGACCGTCGTACCTCCTCGGCGATCTCGTCGAGGGCCGCCAGTTCGGCTGCGACCTCCTCCCGGGCCTCCCGCGCGAGCAGTTCCCGCAGGCGCCTTGCCACCTCCTCGCCACGCACCCCGGCCGCGTCGATCACGCCGTCACAGGCGTCGAGTTCGGCGAATGCCCGCTCCGCCGTGGCGATCGACGCCCGCACCATGGCCGCCGTATCCCCTTCGAAGCGGCCCACTGCACCCCGCAGTTCAGCCACCGTGATCGGCACCGCCCCCAGCAGATCCTCAACGCGAGGCTTGCCGTCCATTCTCAGTCCCCCTCACCCCTGCGGCCGTACGCGAAAGCGTGGCCGGAAATGTGCGAAGCGTGAACCCTCATGTCACGCGCGCCTCAGAATATGCCTGTGATCACACACGACACTGGCTTCGTCTACGTCATGCGGAATCCCGCGATGCCCGGCATGGTGAAGATCGGCCTTACCACGCTCCTGCCGGAGGAACGGGCGTCGAAGATCTCCGGCCATGAGGGCGTTCCCCTGCCGTTCGAGGTCGTCTTCCGGGCTCTGACCATGCGGTGGCCGGAGGTTGAGAAGCTCGTTCACCAGCGTCTGGCCGGGCAGCGGGTCAACCCGCGCCGGGAGTACTTCTCCGTGTCCGTCGACACCGCCGTGGAGACCGTCCGCGAATGCGTACTGGAGATCAACGGCAACGACGCCTGGGAGATCGGGAAGATCCACCCCATCGGCGGCGAGGACCGGGTCGTGCTGTCGCTGGAGGCGGACGAGGTCTTCCTCCTCCTGCGCCAGCCGTCATTGTTCGGCGGCGGATGGGAGCCGCTCGACTTCTGGCAGGCGCACGCCGACGGCGACCAATTGGAGATCTATGCCGCGGACGGGCCGGACGAGGTGGCCGGGTTCAGCGATGGCGACGCCGGTGGTGAGGACGACCCGGTGCCCTATCTCGACGCGGCCGGGAACGCAGCCAACGGGGTGCTCATCGGTAGGGAACGCCTCACACCGGGTGACCGACTCCTCTGGATGCGGGACGGGGAGCAGTCGGGCGTGTGCCGGGGCGTGCTCTTCGAGGCTCGGGAGTACTGCCAGGTCGTCTGCCGCAGCTGGAACCCACAGGTGACCCCCGAGGGCTTTCCGCTCATCCTCAACGCCCTTGTGCGCAAGCCTTCGCCTGCCATGATCGCCGCAGGGCGGGTCGCCGTCCGGCTCCCCGGTCCGCGCTGCTGGGCCCCTCGCCCCGATACCCACGAAGAGCCTGCGCTGCCCCTGCCCGGTCCTGAACGCTGGCTCCCTCAGCTCAGGCCGAAGGAGGACCGTCCTCCTCGCCGAGGCAAGCGTTCAGCCTGAACAGCATGGCTGTCAGTGCCTCCACATAGTCTGCTGCAACGACCTGAGCCGCGGGACACGCGAGGAGACCGATGACCGACGCATACCCGGAGCTCTACCTGAGGCTGCCGAAAGGCGGGCCCGAGGCCCGGGGCCGGCTGCTGGGAGAGAAGGGTGCCAGGGGCAGCCAGAAGTTTGTCGTCGCGGAGGGGTCTCCAGCGCAGGCCGAGGTGGTGCCCTCGTTCCGGGTGCGCAAGCCCGCGTCGTACCGAACCAGGGAGGGGCTCATCGCCGAGGGGGCGCTGCGGAAGTCGGAGCGGTGGCCGGGGTGCCTGGAGGCGGCCCGAGACATCGAGTGCACCTCGCCCTCGGCCGCCGCCGAGATCCTGCGGGGCTGCAGTGTGAACGGCTGGGGCGAGTGGAAGTCCGCCGACGGGCGGCCGCTCGCTCAGCTCGACCAGATGCCGACCACGCCCAACCGTGCATGGCGGATCCGCGGCAGCAACGTCTCCGGCGTCAATCTCGTCCAGCGGCTGTGGCTCGCCGAGGGACTGGTCACCGTCGCCGCCTCCCGGCTTCGGCAGGGCGTCGCGGGGAGCCCGGACCGGGACCTGCTGCGCACGCTCGTGGAAGAGGACTACGAGTCCGCGGCCACCTACAACCAGAAGCAGGAACTGGTCGAGACGCTGCATGTCTTCCTCACCCGGATGAAGCCGGACGACACAGTGTGCACCCTCTCCGACGGGCGTCTCTACGTCGGCAAGGTCAGGGGAACGCCCGAGCAGATTGTCTCGGAGGACGGGCGGTCCAACCTGCGGCGGGCCGTCGACTGGCAGGACACCAGCTACGAGTGGGAGGAACTGCCCGACGAGCTTCAGCAGAAGCTGTCGGTCCAGCATGACGTCGTCGACCTCACCGCCGTACAGGCCCTCATAGATGGGCTGGGACTCACCGACGAGGAACTCGCCGACGAGGCCGATGCCACCGTGAGCGACCCGAGTGCCGAACTGCCAGCCCTCACCGCCCGTCGGCCGCTGGAACTGCCCGAACCGGACCAAGCGCTCACGGATCGCCTCAACGTGCACGAGGTCGCTTGGCTGAGTGAGGTCCGCGACCTGCTGTGGGACGAGAAGCAGCTCATCTTCTACGGGCCGCCGGGAACGGGCAAGACCCATCTCGCCCTGGAACTGGCCAAGTTTCTCGGCGGTGGCCCCGAACAGGTCAAGCTGGTTCAGTTCCACCCTTCCTACTCCTACGAGGACTTCTTCGAGGGCTACCGTCCGAAGGAGGACCAGGAGACCAAGGAGGTCGCCTTCCGTCTCACGGCTGGGCCGCTGCGTGAACTCGCCGACCATGCCAAGGAGGAGGGGAACCGGCACATCCCCCACTTCCTGATCATCGACGAGATCAACCGGGCCAACCTGGCTAAGGTCTTTGGCGAGTTGTACTTCCTGCTGGAGTACCGCAAGGAGTCCCTGCGGCTCACCTACTCCGGTGACGACTTCTCTCTTCCGGACAATCTCTTCATCATCGGGACGATGAACACCGCCGACCGCTCCATCGCTTTGGTGGACGCGGCCATGCGACGCCGCTTCGCGTTCGTCGAACTCTCCCCGCGCACCGAGCCGACGAGCGGCCTGCTGCGCCGCTGGCTGAACGGAAAGGACACGCAACGGGCCGATCTCCTCGACGAACTCAACTCCCGTATCGACGATACTGACTTCCGGATCGGGCCGGCGTACCTGATGAAGCCTGGAGTGGACAGGGACGGTGGTCTGGAGCGCGTCTGGCGGACCAAGATCCTTCCGTTGTTGGAGGAGCACCACTACGGCGAGGGCGTGGACATCGAGAAGCGGTACGGGCTCGCGTCCCTGCGCGCGGCGATCGCGGCCCGCGGGGACGAGCCCGTCGCGTGAGCGCTGTCGTCGAACTCGTCGAGCACGCACGGGTGGTGAGCTGTCCTCTTCCCAACGAGGCGGGCCGGGCGCTCGCCGCCTCGCGAATCGTCGAGGCCACGCCCGACCCTTACGTGACCGGTCACTGGATTCTGAAGGCAGGCAGCAAGGTGGGCGCCGTGACCGTGGCAGCGCCCGGCGTGGAGCCGGTAACGCTCCGGATCACCCCCAAGGTGCCGATCGCGCGGCTGTTCTTCCTGCTGGGCTACAGCCTCGATCCCCGCGGCTGGCGGGACGGCCAGGTGGATGTGGCCGAACACCAGGAGGTGCTGCCGGCGCTGGCGCACGCGTACGAGCGCCAGGCGGAGCGCGCGATTCGCCAAGGACTGCTCCAGGGGTATCGCATGATCGAGGACAGTTCCCTCGTCGTCCGGGGCCGTATCCGCGAGGCCGAGCAGGTCCGCAGACGGTTCGGCGCTCCGCTGCCCGTGGAGATCGCGTATGACGAGTTCACCACCGACATCCCCGAGAACCGCCTGCTGCGCGCGGCCACCGAGCGGCTGCTGCGTCTGCCCGGCGTGCCACGCCCCGTGCGGGCTCGGCTGCTTCATCAGCGGATGCGACTCGCCGATGTCACCCCGCTCGTCCGTGGACAGGAGCTGCCCGAGTGGCGTCCGTCCCGGCTCAACGTGCGCTACCAGCATGCGCTACACCTGGCGCGGGCGATCCTGGATGGGGCCTCGGCCGAGCACAGTCCGGGTGGTCTGCGGATCGACGGGTTCCTCTTCGACATGAACAAGGTCTTCGAAAACTTCGTCTGCGTGGCTCTGCGCGAGGCGCTGCATCCCTATGGCGGGCGCGGCGTGCTACAGGCCACGGGCGTGCACTTGGACGAGGGCGGACGAGTCCGGATGCGACCGGACTTCGTCTGGTACAGGGACGGGGGCCGTCCTCTCGCGGTCGTCGATGCCAAGTACAAGGTGGAGAAGAAGGATGGCTATCCGGACGCTGACTTGTACCAGATGCTGGCGTACTGCATGGCGCTCGGGCTCCCCGAAGGACACCTCGTGTACGCGAAGGGCAACGCCCCACACGCCGGACATCGTGTGCGAGAGGCGGGAACCGTCCTGCACCAGCATGCCCTCGACCTTGACCGGCCGCCGGACGCGCTGCTGGCCGAAGTAGAGGCCCTGGCCAGGCGGATGGCCGCGACCGCGGACGTATGATCGCGGCAGTCCGACTCGTCTGCCATTAGGGCTCTGACCTGGTCCTAGAGCCCGATCAGGGCCAGTGCCATGTCTGTGCGCTTCCAGCTTCCGACTGAGGCGAGCGCGCAAGTGCTCACTGCGCATGTAGGGCAGTCGTTTCGCTGAGTGAGGTGCAGTCGCCCTCTGCGCAGATCAGGCCCGACCGCGGTGCCGTTGGGCATGGGAGCTGGGTCGCACAGGGGAGTGTCGGCCGGGTGCCGCGTCACCCGCGGAGTCGCTTGGCGGCGTTAGAGGCTCGACAGGTCCAGGAGGTTGACCATCGACTGCTTCAAGGCCGGGCAGAAGTGCGTGGTCGGGGCCTGTGCGAGCGTTCTTGGCGCGCTCGGGTACGGGGAGTACGTGGCGTCGATTTAGCTCAGCCACATCGATCAGTGGGGCGGTCACTATGCGGTCGAGTAACTCTGCCTGTCGCGGTTCCAGGGCAGTCAGGTGACTGAGTACGGCGAGGATCTCGACGAGTTCCCGACTCCACTCGTGCTCCCAGTGCTCTGGGCGTTCGCGATCGAGATCGCTGGTCACCTTGCCAGTACTGCGGGTGCTGCGATACGCGAGCCAGCTGTCGAGTACGTTACGCCCGCCGGTGGTGTAGTTGCGCATGCGCGGCGTGACGCCAGTGAAGACGCCCCCCTCGATGATCAGATGCTCGTTTTCGGAGTCGTAGGTGATCGTGGAGGGGAGCCCATCAGGCGCGACTTGTCGGGCGTATCTGATCTCGGGATGCAGGTCTCGCCACCAGTTCGATGTGCCTGCGGGGCGGCCGTCACCTGGGCTGATACTTCGAGTTCCGAAGGTGGAGGCCCACAGAATGTGGTGTCCCAAGTTGACCGCATCCCTCCACAGGCCACTGGCGGCGGTCAAAGGTATGCGTACGCCGAGTGAGTTGAGGTCGTCTGCATAGCGCTCAGTGAAGCCGGGATGGGCGGTGACGGCGGCGATGTAGGCCAGCAGTTCTACTGGGATGACCTCTTGGAGACCGTAGGAGTTGGCGAGGTGATGTAACAGCCCGGGCGCGATATTTGGGGTGCGGTCTGCGTGCAGGAACGGCAGCACACGACCGCCGTTGCCGTTGAAGTAGTGCATGTCAGGGATGAGAGCGGTGAAGAGCAGCGCTGGGCCGGTCTGCAGGCGTTGCGAGTGCTGTTCGACGATGAAGACCTGGCCATCAATGGCGGCTTGCCACAACTCCGGGCGGGAACGGTCGATGACGCGTCCGTCGGGTATGAGCCATTGGCGGTCCAGGGCTCTGCGGGCGACGCGTATCGGAACAGGACAGGGGTTGTGCTCGTCGCGGAGAAGGGTCGGCGGGTGGGGGTGACCGGGTATCTGGAGGGCTTCCTTGTCCAGGGTGCGGTCGTGGGTTTCTTTGAACAGTGCCCTTCGTGTGGCGAGGTCACGTTCCTGGACGAGGCGGTCCCAGCGTCGGCGCAAGGTGGTTTTGGATGGGCTGAAGACCCAGTTCCGGTTGGGCTTTATGCCCGGCTTCCGCCAAGGCATGAGGTCAGTGAGAGCGGGAAACGCATCCCAGCCGCTGTGCGAGGCGGGTGTGAAGGGGGCGTGCTCGACGGGCCGGGAAGTGCGCCAGTCGGAACTGTTGATGTGCAAGTCGTGCAGTTGCTCTTCTTTGTCTCGACGAGTGCCATGGACAGCCGTGTAGTGGATAGGGGCCAGCTGATTGAGCCGCTCGCCTTGCTTGCGGACAAAAATGGCTATGGCTAGTTCCTGCTGGACGCTGGGGAAAAAGCGGCTGTTGAGCGGGGGCCTCTTCGTTTCAGGAGTGAGGTCGATGACCCAGCCTTCGGTGCAAGTGCGGCGCAGGTACGAGCGCATTCCCTGAAAGCCAGCGCTGCGGATGAACCCGCCGGTACTGACGAAGCAGACAACACCATGACGGTGGTCGTCGTACTGGTCGAACACCTTGTGCGTGGCCCAACGCCAGAAGTAGGTGCACAGGCTTTTCAGTTTGTTCTCGTACACTCCTGCCGCACCATGCAGCCGGAAGTCATCCAGCGGTGGAGTGCCTCGGTCTGGTGAGCCATTCTCGATCCATCCCCCCTGGCCTTCGGCCTGTTCGCGGTGGGGAGGGTTGCCGATGACGACAGTGATGCGGCCTTCGCGCTGGATGAAGCTGGCAGCTTCAGCGTCGTCGCGCAAGGGACCCCACAGGGCGCCGTAGCGGGTGAAGAGTTCACTCGGCCGCCAGGGATCGGCAAGGGTGTCGGCCAGATGGAGGCGCATGTCGTGCAGCCGGACCCGGGCGTTGAGAGAGCGCAGCATCTGCCCGACGCGCATCTGTGCAACGGCGAAAGCGCCCATCTGCTTTTCGAAGCCGATTAGTCGGCCTGCGAGTTCTTGGACGGATTCGGCGCGGAAGCCATCGTTGCCGCCCTCGGACTGCTTGCGGGCGACGAGGTCGATGATGCCAGTGAGGAAGGTGCCGGTACCCATGGCCGGGTCGATGATGGACACACCGGGGTCGGCGAAACCGTCTGGGCATCCCAGCGTGGTGATCAATACTTCGTCGACAAGGCGGATCATCTCCTCCATCAGCGGCGCTGGGGTGTAATAGGTGCCGGAGTCCTTACGGAGACCGGGGTCATACTCCTGCAGGAAGTGTTCGTAAAGGTGGATGTGGAAACCGGGTTCGCTGGCCAGGGCGCTCCGCCAGTCGATGGCGTCGATGATGCGAACGAGCATGTCGAGGCTGTCGCGAAATTCTCCCTCGACCTGGTCGGTGAGGATCTGCAGAGCGCGCCCCATGACGGAATGCTCCGCTCCCAGTCGGCGGCCGACTTCATGCAGGCTCATCTTGGTCAGTGAGCTGTCATGGCCATCGCCAGTGTCCGAGCTGGCGAGCAGGAGCGCGAAGGTGACGGATTGGGCGTAGCGGTCGGCGAAGGCTGCGCGTTTGTCTCGGTCATCGGTGGTGGGAAAGAGATCGACTTCGAGAGTGGATGCCAGGTCAGTGAAGGGACGGCGGTGGCGCGGGAGGCCGGCCTCGGCGTCGAGCCGGTCGTGGACAGCATCGCGTAGGAGTGTGCACAGAGGGGCTACCTGAGCGACAACTTCCCGCATCGATGTCAGTGGATGCGGCTGCCAACTGAAGAACGCTGTCAGCATCGATTCGAAGGCGGCTTCGCTGGCTGCCGGTAGCCGCAGGTGGGAGCCGGCAGTACGCAGATCGCCTTCGAGGTGAATGGTGTCGCCGTGTTGCCGCCCTGAGCGATACATGATCCAGGTCTGGCCGTTGGTGTAGATCAAGTTGGGGAGCTTCGCCATGCCCTCCCATTGCCGTCGATCACGTTGGTTCAGCCCGCCAGGATGGATCACGCTTTTGTCCGGGCTCTTCAGCTCGACGTAGCCGACGATGTTGCGAGATAACTTCCCGATCCGCACAGCCAGGTCGGGGCGGATACGGTGCGCGGCGATCGCTACCTCGGCATGCAGGACGGCCTGTAGCCCTAACACGTTCGCCGCATCGACGAGAAGCGTCTCCACGGCGCGACGGATGGCGGCTTCCTTCTGCCCATGGAGTAACGCCTGCTTGCAGGCTGCGCCGAACTCGCTGATGATCCGCCGAAACCCGTCCCTGCGCTGCATCCCGCCCCCAGAGGCCAGCACACTCCCCGGTATCCAACTCAACACACGGTAAGCGCAACATCACCGAACGTCGAGAGGGTCTCAAGGCTGCGATAGCCAAGGGCGGGCCTGCGACAACGCCGCATCCTCCGCGCAGTGCACGGGTTATGGAAAGGGCGAGGCTCTTCCGTGATCTTGGATGGAAGGGCCGCTTAACAGCTATTTGTCTGTGTCGCGGCAGGATTCGAACCCGCGACACCCGCTTTAGGAGGGGGTTCGAATCCCTGCTGAGGGCTGCCTGGCGCTGCCGTACGGCGCTGTTTTCCCTGGTCAGAACCGCGCGGCGAGCCGCTTGATCCGGCTCATGCCGCCCTGTGTCGGGCAGTCCGCTCACTCATCGCTCACGCGTCGCCGACTGCCAAGCAGTGCGTGGTCAGACCTGGCCGAGGTCGACCTCCACCGGGAAGGGGGCCGCGACCTTGAGGACGCCGGTGAAGACGTCTCCGTCCCGGTAGGTCTTCGTCGCGGGGTCGAGAACATACGTGTACACGAGAGGAACGCCTGTCACGGCCTGCTCGATCCGCCAGTAGAAGGCAATGCCTGCCTTGGCGTACTGGTCGACCTTTACGATCCGGTCGGTGGTCTCCGAGCCCGGCGACACCACCTCCGCGACCAGCAGCACGTGCTCAGGGCGAGTGGGGGTGATGTCGATCGTGTCTGCGCGGTACACGACGACGTCCGGGCGGCGATTGGTGAGCGGGACGTCCTGAAGCCGGACATCGAAGTCCGTGTCCGCGTTCCACTCCGGGCCTGCGGCGGCATCCAGGGCGTTCGCCAGAATCCGCGCGAGCCGGTTGTGCCGTTTGGACGCGCTCGGACTCACGACGACCATCCCGTCCACGACCTCGATACCGGCGCACTGCTCCTCGGACCAGGAGTCGTACTCCTCCGCCGTGATCTGCTCATGCATCCATGCCGGGGCCACCATCTCAGCCGTCATGAAGCACCTCCCGGACACTGTGCTGCGGGCCCGATCCCGCTGGATTCAGCGTACTGTCTGCCGTCCTTCCGGCAGGCTGATCTCGCGCACGCTCCCTCCCGTCGGCCGACATCCGACCAGTAAGCCCACGACAAGTGGGAAACCGGCGCGGTGGACTCGCCGCCAGACGATCGGAACACGGCTGGCGGCACCAGTGACCTGGCAGCCACACCGGTGAGCGCTGAACCACCCGGCGACGTGACCGTCGCGAAACCCTCGGCCGCAGAGCAGCATGGTTTTGGCGATGCTGCTTCTGGAGGAAGCGGGTCAGGAAGCCGAACCGTCGAGGTCGAGGCGGATCACGGCGAGCGCCTCGGCGATCTCGACGGTCATCTCGTCCTCCGGGCCGAACACCATGCACATGTCCTGGTGGAGCGGTTCGAGAACCTGCCGCGCCTCGGCGGTCCGGCCCTGCGCGAGCAGCAGCATCCCGATGTTGTGCCGCAGCTCCACGGCTTCCTCGCTCACGTCGCTGTCGACGGCCCGCACGACGTTCAGCACACCCTGGAGCGCGGCCAGCGCGTCGGTGACCTGGCCGAGCTCGGCGCGGCACCGGGCCGCCTGGGCGCGGCAGGCGCGGGCCTGCTCGCCGGTGGGCCCGGCGATGCGGGCGTATGCGTCGGCGAGGGCGTCGAACTCGGGCAGGGCGGCCCGGTAGTCGCCACCGAGGAGGTGGATTGCCGCCCGCTGGCGGCGCAGCGCCAGAACCTGCTTGCTCTCGGAGCCGAGGGCGAGGGCGGCGGGTTCGATGACCTCGCCGAGCACCTCGGCTGCCTGCGCGAACCGCTCCTCCTCCAGCAGAGCGTCGGAATGCGCGTACGCCTCCTTGATGTCGTCGCGCAGCCGGGCGGGGACGGGTACCGGCGGAGCCCCCGGGAGGACGGCCGTCGGCGCCGGACCGCCGGGCGCCGGGGCCTGGGCGCGGGCGCGGGGCGCGAAGGGGTGACGGAACACGCCTGTCGGGTCGGGCGCGCCGGCCGGCCCGGCGTCCGCCGTGCCGGGCTCCTGGCCCGTCGGCGGGAGGAACGGCAGGAGCCGCGCGTACACCTCCTGCGTGTCGGCGGGCCGCGCCTCGGGCGCCTTGCGCAGCAGGTGCAGGACCAGCTCCTCCAGCGCCTCGGGGACGTCGGGCCGCAGCTTTCGCAGCGGGGTGGGGCCGGCGTTGACGTGCTGGTACATCAGCAGGTACTCGCTCTCCGCCTCGAACACGAGCCGCCCACTGAGGAGTTCGTGCAGCACACAGCCGAGCGCGTACAGGTCGGTCTGCGGGGTGATGCGTCCGCCGCGGACCTGCTCGGGCGACATGTACTGGTGAGTGCCGATGGGGCTACCGGTGGCGGTCAGCTTGGTGACGTCGGTCCGCAGCATCGCCGCGATACCGAAGTCGAGGACCTTCACTGTGCCGTCGCGGGCGACGAGGATATTGCCCGGCTTGAGATCGCGGTGGATCACCGGCACGTCGTGCGCGTACGACAGCACGGTCGTGACCTGCGCGGCGACGGCGGCTGCCCAGCTGACCGGCAGTGGCCGGTCGGGGTCGAGGTAGGCGGACAGCGGTACGCCGTCGACCAGCTCCATCACGAGGAACAGCCGCTCGTACGACGCGTCGAGCACCGCGTCGTACACCTGCGGCACGCCGGGGTGTTGGATACGCGCGGTGATACGGGCCTCGCGACGGAAGCGCTTGGCGAACTCCTCGGCCAGCTGCGGGGAGGTGACCGCCGCCTGCCGGATGAGCTTCACGGCGACGGGCCGGTCGAGGACGGCGTCGTAGCCGCGCCACACGTCGCCCATGCCGCCGTGGCTGAGCTCCTCCAGGAGTTCGTAACGGTCGGAGATCGCCTCCTGCGGCACCTTGCCCCCGGTGTGCGTGATGAACAGTCACGGTCAGGGGTCAAGTGTGACCGCTGCGTCAGGATGTCGTCCAGCGTCCGCGGTGCGATATGTGTATGGGCCGGCGGTGGGCGAAGGGCAGGAGGGTGCGGCGGCCGGCCTCCGGCCGCAAGAACAGTCCCGTGCTGCGGTCGGTGGATGGTGGGTGCCCAGGAGGAACCCCGGGCACCCACGGCACGACCGGCCCTGCGGCCGAATTGCCTCTACGTCGTCACTCCCTGTCCGCCGCCATGATGCCGACGCATTCTTCGAGCGCGGCGTACAACGGCGTTACGAAGGCGGCGAGTTCGGCGTCCGACGCCTTCCCCACCTCCAGTACGGCGCCGACGACCGTCACCAGGACAGCGGCGGCCTTCAGCGCGTGCGCGTCGGCCAACTCCTCAAGACGGCCGCCGGGGTGCGTGACCGCCAGGGCCTCCTTGCCGGTGGCCGGGTCGAGGCCGAGACTGCGCAGACGCGGCGTACTCGTGCTCATGCGGCGGCCTCCCACGGAACCGGAACGTAGTCCTGCCCCAGCGTCGCCAGGACCGCCGCCCTGCGCCGCTCGCGCTGAAGGCGGCGCCGGTCATGTTCGTCCCGCTCGCGCTCCCATTCGACGACGTACGGGCGGACCAGTGGCATGCCGTCGGCGGTGATGACGTCCGCCGGGTGCGGACACGTGATCACGAGCGGGGGTTCCGGGGCGGGCGGGCAGGAGATGGGGGGCAGTGGCGGCGGCGCTGCGGCGCGATGGGTACCCCGGGCGGGCAGGAACAGGGCCAGAATCGCGGCCAGTAGGCTGCGCATAGGTCGACTCCCAATCAGTCGGCTCAGCCCCGGCATGGAAGCTCTCACCCTTCCAGCCGGGGCGTTTCTTTGGGTCATGGTATCGCCTTGTATCGATTCGTCGCGAGACGTATCTCAAAGAGCGTGCATCAGTCGGCTTGCCTAGCGTCAAGTCCATGAACCCTGATGCTGAGATCGACCATGGCGCGCCGCTGACCCCGTACCGGCAACTGGCCGAGATCCTGCGTGGGCAGATTCAGCGCGGTGACTGGCAGCCCGGGCGGATGCTGCCGAGTGAGGCTCAGCTTGTGCAGCGTTACGGGATCGCGCGTACAACCGTGCGGCGAGGGCTCGGCCTGCTGGCCGACGAAGGCTGGGTGTACGCCGTGCCCCAGCGGGGGTGGTTTGTCACCGACCCCCTGCCGCCCTCCCCTGAGACCCCGGCCTAGCCCGAGCCGCAGCCACCCAGCTGAGCCGTACGTTTGTAACGCCCATGGGTGTCCAGTCGTACAGGCAGCTGGGCACCCACATCTTGCGCGAGCGGCAGAGACTTGAGGGAGTAGTCGGGCTGCGCACGTGGCAGAAGGACGGCGCCCCACCTCAGCCTTCCCTGTCGCGTGTCTCATCGTCCCCGCTCCGACGGCGCGCCAGCTCGGTGATCCCGCTGGAGATCTTGCCCTTTACCGAGCTGGCCCGATCCAGGGTCTCGTTGCCGAGATTCTTGGCGGCATTCACGCCCTTCGCTCCGGTCACGAGCGCCTTGTCTCTCGCCTCCGCGGCCGCATCTATCCATCGCTTCGCATCCGATGACTGGCGGCCGGTCTCAATCCCGAGCCGCCCATGGAAGTCAGAGATGCCGGCCGCGACATGGTTGCTCGCGTGGACCACAGCCGGGGACTTGGTCGGGTGCAGAAGCACCTTCGCGTTGGCTGTGTCAGCAGCCGCATTCATCCGGGCCACCAGACGCTCGGTGCTCCGCGCAATGAGAACCAGCCGGTTCTGTCGGGCAGCCCGAAGCCCGAGGCGATGCCGGTCCAGCTCCTCCGGAGCCGCGTCCAGCACTCGGTCGAGTTCGAGTACGGCGATCGCGTCCTGCAGTTGGAAACAACGGGCCAGAACAGCGAGCCACTCCTGAGCCTGGGCCTCTGCTTCAGCGGCCGCAGTCGCGAGATCGCCGATCTTGGACTTGCTCTTGCGCTCCACCTTCTCCGCGAGTGCGTCGAGCTGACGCAACGCGTACGCCTGGGTGTCTGCGATCGTTGCTGGTGCGGCCTGCACCTTCGACCACGTGACCTCGGAGACCCGGCCCACCTGCTCTCGGATGGTCATGGTCTCCTCGATCACGAGGTCCACTCCGATCATGCGGGCCACCACACCGTCTTTCTGGGCGCGGAGCACGTCGTCGACCTTCTCGTCGATCGTGGCGAGATAGTCGGTGATCTCGTCCATGGTCTGCTGCATCGCGAGCTGCGCCATGACCCCGGCGGCACCGGCCAACCGCGCCGGGTTGGTCAGAAAGGAGCCGGCCCCCTTCTCGATCTGGAGCCATGACCTGATCGATCCAGGTTTGCCCAGCATCACGTGGCTGACGCCCGGCGTCTTGCTTTCCATCAGCCCGAACTTCTTGACGCGCTGCGCGGACTCCTGGGTCAGTTTCACCCAGCGACCGGAGTTGGCGGCGATCTCTGAACCCGCCTGCGCTGCTGCGGCCCCGGTGCCCAAGGCCGACTTGAGCCGTTGCAGTCCGAGGTCCTTCGACGACAGCCCCTCCGACGCCAGGAAGCGTTCGACATCTGTCGCATTCCCGATGACCGCCAGCCCATCACCGTCACAGATCAGCTCGATCTCATTGTCCATCGCCCGCTCCTGAAGTGACTTTTCGCAGTTGAGAAGTAGTGGGGTGCGCACGGCGATCGCCGGGTCAGTCAGAGGCCGGTGTCTTCCTCCGAAGGACGCCCCGGCCGGCATGTCCGGCCAGGGCGTACGCATCAGACGTCGTCGTCCAGCCCCTCCTCGCGGCGGATCATCCGCCAGGCCGCCTTGCGGGCGCTGCGGTCCAGGCTGGACTTGAAGCTGTTGTCCGGGCCGAAGTACTGGCGGCCCATGCCCGCGATGGTGTCGATGTGGTCGGCCATCTTGTCCGCGAAGACGTTGTCGAAGACGAGGCCGAAGTTCTCCTCGTCGTTGACGACGGCAGCCGCCCGCACCTTCGGGTCGGCCTTGGCCTCCTCGAACGGGCGGATGACGTCCTGCTCGGTGAACTCGGTGCCGAACCGTTCGTTGAACTTCTCGATCAACTCGGAGAGCAGCGACTTCTCCGCTTCCTTCGCGCCGCCCGACCCGTCGCCGAAGCCCGGCATAGTCGCCGGCCCCTCAGGGGTCAGGGAGACGTCGTACTCGCCGGTCTTCTCCACCCGTAGATGGCTGAGGTCGACCTCGCCTATGTCCACCCCGCCGTCCGCGCGGCGCGGCAGCCGATTGAGGAGGTAACGGCCGTAGAGGTGCAGCCGTTCCAGCTCGGCGTCCCGGTAGGGGACGATCTGCGCGAGGAAGCCGTACTTCCTGACGTAGTCGTTGAGGTCGGCGCGGAAGCCTTCCGCCGTCTCTTGGTCGTCCTCGTCCTCGCTCTCGAGCAGAGCGGTGAAGCGGGCGACGGCGGGGGAGAGCAGCCGGTAGAGCTCGGCGTGCAGCTTCTCCCACTTGGACTGTGAGCCTGCCGCCTTCTCCTTGGCGGCGAAGTACGCGGCGGCGAACTCGTCCATCTCCTGCCCGGACAGGATTGCCGCCTGCATGACCCGGCTCTGCGCGGTGTAGAGCAGGTTGGGGTCGGAGGGGAGGGTGTTCGCCTCCTCGAAGTACGGGCGGAAGGACTCCTGTATGTCCTCGGCGTCGTTGACGAAGTCGAGGACCGCCAGGTCGGCCTGGGTCTTGCGCTCGGCGGTGCGGTTGAGCCGGGACAGGGTCTGGACGGCGGAGATGCCGGTCAGCGTCTTGTTGACGTACATCGTCGTGAGGAGCGGCTGGTCGAAGCCGGTCTGGTACTTCTCCGCCACGACCAGGATCTTGTACTCGCGCTGGCCCGGACCGCCAGCTCGGGCGGCCTTGTCGTCGGCGCGCGTGTACGCGAACGCCTTCGGCAGCGCGCTCTCCGACAGCCCGCCGTTCTCCTTAGGCTCGGTGGTCTCCTCGCCGTCGATGGTGAGCGATCCGGAGAAGGCTACGAGGACACCCAGGTCGGGGTACTTGGTGTCGTAGTCCCGGTCCTTGATGTAGCTCTTGATGGCGCGTGCCATCTGTACGGCGGACTGCCGCGAGGCCGTCACCACCATCGACTTGGCCCGCCCGCCGAGACGGCCCCGGCTGTGCGCCACGAAGTGCTCCACGATCACCTGGGCGTGCTGGGCGACCGTCGAGTCATGGGTCAGCGCGTACCGGGCGAGCAGGCTGTTCGCCTTCGACGGGTCGACCTCCCGCTCTTCGGGGTTTTGGTTCACCAGCTTCCAGTACGTGTTGTACGTGACGTAGTTGCGCAGCGGGTCGAGGATGAAGCCCTCCTCGATCGCCTGGCGCATGGAGTACGTGTGGAAGGGCCGGTAGGTCGCCTTGCCGTCGATGTCCTGGAGCGTGCCGAAGAGTTCGAGGGTCTTGGCCTTCGGCGTGGCGGTGAACGCGAAGTAGGAGAGGTTCGCGGCGCGGGAACGCTGCTCGGCCCGCTTCTTGAGCTGTTCGTCGAGGGTGGCGCCTTCGGCCTTGACCGTGGTCGCGCCCGCGTCGTCCGAGTCGGAGTCCAGGCCGAGGTCGCGCAGGGCGGACCGTACGGCGGTGGCGGCGTCGCCGGACTGCGAGGAGTGCGCCTCGTCCACGATGATCGCGAAGTGGCTGCCCTGAATCTCGGTGGGGTTGCGCTGGAGGTAGTCGAGCAGCGCCGGGAAGGAGTGCAGGGTGACCGTGACGATCTTCCCGGTGTCGCGGGAGAGGGCCTTGGCGAGCTGCTCGCCCTTCGCCCCGTGCTTCTCGTCGATCTTCACGACGAGGCCTGCGGTCTGCTCGAAACTGCCGATCGTTTCCCGGAGTTGGGCGTCCAGGTTGCGGCGGTCGGTGATGACGATGACCTTGTCGAAGACCGGCACGCCCGGCTTGAGACCCTTGGCGACGGCCTCGGGGTCGAGTTCGCGCGGATCGATGGGGGTGTGCAGGTCGCTGAGGCGGTGCGCGAGCCAGCCGATGGTGTTCGACTTGCCCGAGCCGGCCGAGGCCATGACCAGGTAGTCGTGTCCTGCACTGTGGGTGGCGGCGTGCATGGTGAGCTTCTTGACCACGTCCCACTGGTGGAACCTGGGGAAGATCATCGCTTTGGTGGTGCCGCCGCCGGGCGTCTTGCTTTTGTGTAGGTGCACGAACCGCTGGAGCAGGTCCAGCCAGTTGTCCGGCTGCCAGACCTGCTCCCAGAGGTAGGAGGTCGCGTATGTGCCGTAGGCAGTCGGAGCCGGGTTGCCCGCGCCGCCCGGCTGACCGGGGCCATTGGAGCCGGTGTTGAACGGGAGGAAGCGGGTGTTCTTGCCCTTGAGCTGGGTGGCGACGAAGACCAGGTCCGGGTCGACGGCGAAGTTCGCGACGACGCGACGCGTGAAGATCAGCTCGGTGGGGTCGCGGTCCGTGCGGTACTGCTCCTTGGCCTGCTCCACCCCCTGCTTGGTGAGCGGGTTCTTCAACTCGGCCGTGGCGACGGGGATTCCGTTGAGCAAGAGGGCGAGGTCGAGCCGGTTGCCCCAGTCGGCCTGCTTCGTCGCGTATTCGAATTCGCGGACGACGGTGAGGCGGTTGGCCCGGTACCCGTCGAGCACGGAGTCGTGGGCGACGAGGTTCGGCTTGAAGTAGGCGACGCGGAGCAGGACGCCTCGGTCCTTGACGCCGTTACGGAGGACGTCGAGGGGGCCGTTGGTGGCGATGGCCTGGTCGAGGCGCCCGGCGAACCCGCGCTGAGCCTCGTTCGGGTCACCGCCGTAGAGGGTGAGCAGCTCGCTCCACTCGTCGGGCTGGGTCGCCCCGATGAAGGTGAACAACTCGTTGGTGTCCAGACCGAGATCGGCCCGGTAGTCCTGCGGCCGCGCCTCGCGCCAGCCGCGCTCGACCATGGCGGCAACGATGGCGTCACCGAAGGCGGACTCCGTGTGGATGGGGCTCATGGCTACGCGGTGACTCCGTCCGTTACGTTGCGCCCGCTGGCAGTGGAGACGTCGAACTGCCCGGTTACAGCGGCGGTGATCAGAGCTTGGCGGCGTTCGGCAAGTAGTTCCAGCAACTGCTCTGCTCGATGCTGCAGATTTCGCGACTTCGCCAGCTGTGAGTCTAGGATCGCCAGCGTCGAATCCTGCCTCTCCCTGTCAACGAGAGGGACGAGTAGATTCCCGTACTTCTCTGCATTGACGTTCTGAATTGTAGCCTGGATGGCGCCTTCGTTAACTTGTTGCCAGTACGCGGCGGTTTGGCAGAAATACCAAATTAGGCGAGGCAGGGTGAGATTTCTGTTTACGCGCGCCCTGATCAAATAGCCTGCATGTGCAGCCGGGCCATACTGTGACTCGTAGACGAAGCTCTTCCCTACAGTAGCCCCACTGCGCACGAAGAGCAGATCTCCGTCACTCAACATGTAGTTGCGAGCAGCATCGAGCGGCAGCGAAGCGAACGTCTCGTCGCGTAGCGTACCGTCGTTAGCAATGTCCGTCGTCCGAATATATCGAGGCCAGTCGCGCCGATCATGTTCAGTTGACTCATTTGCGCCGTACGACATTGGTGCGGTCAACATGCGCTTCAGGCGCACACTTCTAGAAGAGGCATTGGACAGCGTCAACTCAATGACCACTCCTGCGCGCTCTTTCAGGCGTTCAATCAGGAGAACCTGAGTTTTGGCCATGTCGTCCAGTCGCGAGGTCTCTGCGTCGAGGAAGTCGGTGATGCGGCGCTGCTCTCCCAGAGGTGGGAGTGGCAGAGGAAAGCTCTGGATCTTGTTGCTATTGGTGGAAGCCAGGTTCGTGGTTCTCGTGCCTGTGCTCTCGAAGTAGTGGCGTCCGTAATGTGACTGGGTCAAGTAGGCGAGAAACCGGCCGTTGAGGCGCTGTGGAAGGGGGCGAATTGCGAAAACGTGGTTCTGGTGCAGGCACCCTTCAAGTTCGCCCTGCCAGACCGTCCCACGGCCCAGCTTGTCCAAGTCCCCCCCTTCGGTCATCAGGACGTCGCCGGGGCGAAGTGTGCTGCGACGCGCCACGCTTCGTGGCACGGTGATCTCCGTGACCGATTCGAGGCTGAGGCTTCCCGCTTGGACGTTGGCGACACGCAAGTAGGGTCGTGTGACGACGTCGCCTGTAACGTCTCGTTTCGCGTCGACGGTCAGCCCGTTCTGCAGGCGGGCGACATAGCCGAGGCGCACCAATTCGTAGGTGTCGGGGAGCCTGAGAGTACGCGTGTCGAAGACTGAGGTGTTCAACGGGCCACTTCTCCGAGTAGAGCCTGAATCTCCGCCTCCAGCGACTTCAACTCCGCGTCGATCTCCGCCAGCGGCCTCGGCGGCTTGTACACGTAGAACTGCCGCGTGAACGGGATCTCGTAGCCGATCTTCGTCTTCGTGTGGTCGATCCACGCGTCCGGCACGTGCGGCAGCACCTCCCGCTTGAGGTACTCCTCGACGTCCTCGCCCAGCGGAACGTTCTCGAAGTCGCGCAGGTCCGTGTCCGGCTCCGCCGCACCCTTGACCCTCTGGACCTCGCCCTCCGGGTCACGGACGCCGATCGCCTCCCGTACCGCCTTCGCGAACGGCGCCCCCGTGGGCCACGTCAGGCCGGCCGCGACCACCGCGTCCTTGAGCGCGATGAAAGCGACGGACTTCGTCGTCCAGGACGAGCCAAGCAGCGTACGCACCGCCGCCACGAACTCCTCACTCCGCTCCAGCTTCGCCACCGGCTTGGCCTCCTCCAGCGCCGCCAGCGTCTCCTCCGTCACCTCGAAGCGGAGCTTCAACGGCCGCTCCACCGTGATGCGCTGGTAGCCGAAGTCCTCGTTGGCGAAGACCTTGACCTTGCAGTGCAGCGGGTGCTCCGTGTCACCCGCGACCTGCAGCGCCTCCGCGTACAGCCGGGTGATGTCACCGATGTGGTCCGGGCGGCCGTTCGTCCCGTCGCCCAGCTCCTTGCGCTTGTCGCCGAGCGACTTGCGCATCTTCACCCACTGGTCGCGCGCGTCGAGCAGGACGACCTTGCCCTTGTGGTCCTTGTCCTTACGGTTCGTCAGGATCCAGAAGTACGTGGAGATGCCCGTGTTGTAGAAGAGCTGGTCAGGGAGGGCGACGATCGCCTCCAGCCAGTCGTTCTCCAGGATCCAGCGGCGGATGTTCGACTCGCCGGACTCGGCCGCGCCCGTGAAGAGGGGGGAGCCGTTGAAGACGATGGCGATGCGGGAGCCGCCCCCGCCGTTCACGTCCACCGGCTTCATCTTCGAGATCATGTGCTGGAGGAAGAGCAGCGAGCCGTCGTTGATGCGCGGCAGGCCCGCGCCGAAGCGGCCGGCGTCGCCGAGCGACTTGTGCTCGTACTCGACCTCCTCCTTGACCTTCTTCCACTCCACGCCGAACGGCGGATTGGCGAGGATGTAGTCGAACTTGCGGCGGGCGTGGCCGTCGTCGGAGAAGGAGTTGCCGAAGCGGATGTTCTCCGGGTCCTGGCCCTTGATCATGAGGTCGGACCGGCAGATCGCCCAGGACTCGGGGTTGAGCTCCTGCCCGTACACCTCGACCGTCGCGTCCGGGTTGAGGGCCTTGATGCGGTCGTCGGCGGCGCTGAGCATGCCTCCCGTGCCGCAGGCGGGGTCCATGACCGTGCGGACGACACCCGGCACGGTGAGGGCGTCCGCGTCGGGGGCGACCAGCAGGTTGACCATCAGCTTGATGACCTCGCGCGGGGTGAAGTGCTCACCCGCGGTCTCGTTCGACTGCTCGGCGAAGCGGCGGATCAACTCCTCGAAGATGTAGCCCATGTTGTGGTTGGGCACGACATCGGGATGCAGGTCGAGGTCGGTGAACCTGCCGATGACCTGGTAGAGCAGGTTCGCGCCGTCGAGCTTCCTGACCTGCTGGTTGAACTCGTACTTGTCGAGGACCTCGCGGGCGTTGTCGGAGAAGGCGCCGACGTAGATCTGCAGGTTCTTCGCCGCGTTCTGCGGGTCGGCCGCGATCTTCCGCAGCGTGAGGTCGCTCTTGTTGTAGAAGGAGTGGCCCGAGGCTTTGCGCAGGAAGTGGCCGGCGTCGATGTCCTGGCCCGCGAACCTGGCGACGGTCTCGACGACCTTGTCGCGCGTCGGCTCCAGGACGCACTCCAGGCGGCGCAGCACGGTGAACGGCAGGATGACCTTGCCGTAGTCGGACTGCTTGTAGTCGCCGCGCAGGAGATCGGCGACGGACCAGGCGTGGTTCGCCAACTCCGTGTGCTTGCTGCTGTTCAAGAGGTCCCGGCTTCCTTCCGAAGAGCGCCGTCCGGGTGGGGGACGGCAGGGATCCAGTGTGGTCGTACGCCGTGGGACGCGTGGGGCGTTTCAGACAGAACGGCTGTCCGGGGCGCCCGACGTATCCGGGCTGCCCGGGGGGCCCGGTGGCAGGAGTACGCCGGCGGTGAGGCCGGTGGTCAGGCTGGCCGCGGTGTCGGCGGCGAGGTCGGCCGTTCGGCGGACGGTCGCGCGCAACTCGTACACGCGGCGGAACGCCTCCCCGTAGCGCCGCTGTTTCTCCAGCGGCAGCAGCGGTACGCGCAGGCGGCCCGGTGTGACGTGCACGAGGGTGGAGCCGGTGGACGCGGAGGCGATGTTGTCGTCGGCACCGAGGAACCCGGCCAGGAACCACGGGTCGAGGCGGGCCGGGTCGGGGCGCAGGAGGTGGACGTGCTGTCCGAGCAGGGCTCCGGCGTCCCGGTCGTCCGCGACCCGGGTCATCACGGGCTCGCTGCCGCTGCCCGCGACGGCGCGTACCAGGACGTCCCCGGTGGCGACGGGCTGCGCGGCGTCGGCGTGGAGGTCCACGGCCCTACCGGACGGGGGGTTTCCCGTGGAGACGTCCTGGGCGGTGAGGACCGGCCGGTCCACGGCGGGGGCGGCGGAGCCCTTGGAGCCGCGGGTGCCGGGCGGCGCCGCCCGTAGCACGGTCAGGGCGCCGCCGCGCGCCAGGTCGGAGACCGTCGCCGTACGCCACTCGCGGGCCGAGGCTCCGGACGGCTGCCAGCCGCCGGACGCGGAGGCGGATGCCAGGGCGGCGACCTGCTCGGCCAGTTGGTCGTGCAGGTCGTGGACGCGCCGCGCTAGGGCCGCCGGGTCGATGTCGGCCGCGGTCGCCCGGACGTGGCGGGCCGGCGTGACGTCGACGACATCGTCGAGGAGGTCGACGACCGGCACCGCACGGGCGACACCGGGCTCATCGGCGTATGTGTCGGGGGCGGTGGTGAACGCGGCCCACTGGCCGAGGACCCGCTCCGACAGCCCCGCCCAGTCGAAGGTGGCGGCGGAGGCCGAAGAGGTGGTGGCGGAGGCTGCGGAGGAGGAAGGGCCGGACCGGCGGGAGCGCGAGCCGCCGCGGGAGCCGGCACCCGCCGTCGCCGTACCGATGGCGGACGGTGTGCCCGTGGCGCCGTCCCGCTGCTCGCCCTCCCCGTCGACGAACAGCACCGTCGTACGGTCTGCGCCGCCCGGCTCGGGGCGTTGCAACATCCAGATCTGCAGGCCGATGTGGAGCGGATACGCGGCACGCGCAGGAAGAGAGACGACGGCGCGCAGGGCCCCGCCGCGGATGAGTTCCGCGCGGACTCGGCGGCCGGAGGAGCGGAAGGCCAGCGCGGGCGGCAGCAGCATGACCGCGTGGCCGCCAGGCTCCAGGTGGGCGAGCGCGTGCTGCACCCACGCCAGTTCGGACTCGAAGCGCGGCGGGACCCCGTAGGCCCACCTCGGGTCGTACGCCAGCTCGTCGTGCCCCCAGTCGCGGTCGGCGAACGGCGGGTTGCACAGGACGGCGTCCACGGTCACGTCGGGGAAGGCGTCGGCGCGCAGGCTGTCTCCGACGCGGATCGTTGTCTCGGCCTCGGGTGCGGCGATCAGTAGCCGGACCGCGGTGCGTTGACCCTGGACGGGGAGTGAGTCCTGCCCGAACAGCTCCCGCGCGCCCTGCCGTGCGGCTGCGGCGAGGAGCGTTCCACTGCCGCAGGCGGGGTCGAGGACGCGGGACACGGCGGCGGGCAGGAGCTGTGCCATGAGCCGGGCCAGATCCTCCGGGGTCTGGTAGACGCCGCTGGCGGCGCCCTCGTCCAGTTCGCGTTCGGCGAGGACGTCGAGGGCGGCCTGGGCCCCCGCCTCACGGACGCAGCCCAGCAGCGCGCGGACCGCGCCCGCGTCGTCCGGGCCGTAGTGGACCGGCTCAGCCTCGGGCACGGTGGCCGGGAGCCCGCCCGCGGCCTTCTCCGCTCGGGCGATCAGCTGGTCGTCGGGCAAGGCGGCGAGTTCGGCCAGCTCCTCCTGCGTGCGGCGGGACGTGGCAGCCACCAGGGGGAACAGCCGCGCGGCCACACCCGAGCCGGGTCCCAGCAGCCGTAGCGCCGTACGCAGTTCCTCGGTCGGCGAGGCGGTGGCGGTGTGCCCGCGTCCCCGCAGCCATGCCTGGACGGCCGACAGGTCGTAGAGCGGACTGGCCTCCGTGCCTGCGCTGGGCGCGGGGAAATCGTCGTGGCGGCGGCGCCAGTTGCTGACGGTGGCGCGTGTGACGCCTGCGATGCGGGAGATCTCGGCGGCTGTCACGTGTGCGGAGGGCGCCGGTCGGGCTGGTGGCTGGGGCATGGCGTGGAGTTCAGCACCTCTCGGGCCAGGCGGACAGGGACAGTTAACAGGTTACAACAGCCGTCAAGCTCGTCAATCTGTTTGACAGTGCTTTCACGGCTATGCTTGTCTGGTCACGCTTCCGGATGGAAGCATGACGGTGACTCCGCAGCCTCACCGTGAAGCGTCCTGGCGCCGTACCGCGCCACGCATCCGATCTCTCCCGGTCCCTTCTCGTCGCAACGCCATACCTCGGGGCCGTGTCCACTCCGCGTCCATTCCGCACCGCAGTCGCCACCCACCGCACACACGGGAGGAACCCGCATGACCGTGACGGAACAGCCCCGGCAGAACCCACACCACCCCACAGACCCCGCCCGTCCGGCCCCGTCCGACCAGCCCGTGCCCGTGGCCGGTCTGGTGGAGGCCCGCCTGGCGGAGGAGGCGCTCACCGAGCCCGTGAAGGTGCTCCTGAAGGAGGCCTTGGGCGACGGCGAGCCCCGGGGGACCTCCCCTGTCCGCCGGATCTACCTCGAGTCCGTCGCCGTCGCCCGGTTCCGTGGCATCGGACCGCGCGCCTGGCTGAAGCTCAGCCCCAGACCCGGCGTGAACCTGGTCGTGGGTCGCAACGGCTCCGGCAAGTCCAGCATCGCCGAGGGCATCGAGACAGCCTTCACCGGCGTGAACATGCGCTGGCAGGGGCAGCACGCGATGCGCAGCAGCAACTGGCGCAACCTCCACGACACCGATGGCAGGCCGGAGATCGAGGTCAAGCTCGCCATCGAGGGCGACACCGGCCGCAGCACCCTTACCCGCACCTGGGAGGGGGACGACTTCGACGCCTCCCAGGCCGAGCTCAAGCGACCCGGGCACGGCCGCGTCCCCGTCGACCAGGCGGACTGGACGCAGGCCCTGCGGGACTTCCGGCCCTTCCTGTCGTACGTCGACCTCGACCGCATGATCAGTGGCAAGCCCTCCGAGATGTACGACGCCATCGCCACCATCCTCGGCCTGGGGCAGCTCAGCGCCGCCGACGGCCGGCTCCGCCAGGAGGCCAAGGCGCTCGAAGACGCGGACAAGGCGGCGAAGGCGGAGCTGCCGGGCCTCAAGGAGGCGCTGTACGAGTTGGAGGACGACGAGCGCGCGGTCCAGGCACTCGTCGCCGTCGACACGGCGGGAACCCCCGACTTCGCGACCGTCGAAGCCCTGGTCGCCGGTCTGCCCACCGACACGGACGATGGCGCGCTCGCCGGGCTGCGCGCCGAGGCAGAGGTGCAGGGACCCGAGATGGCGCAGGTCCACGCGGCCCTGGACCACCTGCGCAATGCTCTCGCCGATGCCGAGGACCTGCGCGGCACCGGCACCGAGGACGCCCTGCGGCGTGCGGAACTCCTCGAACGGGCTGTGGCGCACCACGACCGTCACCCCGACGCGGCCGCCTGCCCCGTGTGCGGGACCGACGGGATGCTGGACACGACATGGGCCGCGGACGCCATCGCCCAGATCGCCGCACTGCGGCAGGAGGCGGAGGCAGCCGCGGGCGCGGGCAGCGAACTCCGGTCGGCCGCGCGGGCCGTGCAGGACCTCGTCCACACGCCCCGACAGATCCCCGCCGCCCTGGCTGACCCGTGGCGCGCCTGGACCGCCTGCCGGACGATCAGTGATCCCGGCGAGCTCGCCCAGCACGCCCACAAGGCCGCCGCGACCCTGGCCGATGCCTGCGCCGCGGTCAAGGAGAACGCCGTCAGGGAACTGGAGAAGCGGGACGAACGCTGGCGCGGCCTCGTCACCCGCCTGGCGGGCTGGGCGGAGAGGGCCCGTGCCGTGGAGGCGAACAAGCCCCGGCTGCGGGACATCAGGAAGGCGAGCACCTGGATCAAGGCGCTGGCCGCCGAGTTGCGGGAACAGCGGATGGAAGGCTTTGCCGACCAGTCGCAGCGCATCTGGGAGCGGCTCCGACAGGAGAGCAACATCGATCTCAAGGCCGTGAGCCTGAAGGGCAGCGAGAAGGCCAACGTCCGCAAGCTCGTCATGGATGTCACCGTCGACGGCCATGAGGCCTCGGCTCTTAGCGTCATGAGCCAGGGCGAGCAGCACTCCCTCGCGCTGTCTCTGTTCCTGCCTCGGGCCGCCACCGCCGACAGCCCGTTCGGCTTCATCGTCATCGACGACCCCGTGCAGTCCATGGACCCCGCCAAGGTCAACGGACTCGCCCAGGTCCTGCACGAGCTCGGCGAGCACCGGCAGGTCGTCGTGTTCACCCACGACACCCGGCTCCAGCGGGCGTTCACCAGCCAGGGTCTGCCCGTGACGGTGTTCGAGGTCGAGCGGGCCAAGTCGTCCAAGGTGAAGGTGAAGCCGGTGACCGACCCGGTACGGCAGGCACTCGACGACGCGAGGGCCATCGCCAGTACCAGTGACCTGCCGTCGGCGGCACGGACCCACGTGCTGCCCAGCCTGTGCCGTATCGCCCTAGAGAACGTCTTCCTCGAAGCCGCCTGGATCCGGCATCACCGCTCCGGCGCGCCCGAGGACGAACTGCAGGCCGCCGTCGGCAGCGCCGACAAGCTCATGAAGGTTGCGGCACTGGCCCTATTTGGCGATGCCGGCCGGACCGGCGACGTCTATCGGGAAGTGCGCACCCTTTGCGGACCGCGTGCGGTGGACCTCCTCAAGGAGTGCCAGAACGGCGCCCACGCCACGGGAGCGCAGATCGCCGACCCCCACCGCTTCGTGGACGACATCGAGATCATGGCGCAGAAGGTGCGCAGGCCGGGGGTGACTGCGTGATGAGCACTCCCACCACCTCGGTCGAGGAGCTCCTGCTGACGGCGGATCAGCTGCTTGCCGCCCGTACGGCCGCCACGGCCGCCGGCCGGCACCGTGGAGCCTCCCTCGCTCTGCGGACCGCCCTGGAGCTCTCCATCGACCGCGTGCTCGACGCCGCGGTGCCAGGGCTCGCCGACACCACGATGCGGGCCAAGATGCTGTGCCTCCACTGCTACACCGCAGCGGAGACCGCTCGCCGCACCAACGCCGTCTGGGCGCACCTCTGCCTGGGATGCCATTACCACCAGTACGAGATCGGCCCCACGCACGACCAGGTTCGCGCCTGGCGGACGGAGGTCGGCGAGCTGGTCGGGACCTTGACCACCTGACTGTTTGTTATCAGCAGGTCTCTGATAGTTATTTCGGCGGGGCCGGGCGTATGCCCGTCGCAGCGTCCTCCGGGGTGCTGCAAGGGGAGGGGATGTACATGGGCACCAACACGCGCAACGAGATCATCGCCATGGAGCAGAAGGCGGTGGACCGCGCCTACGACTGCTATGCCGCACGGCTGGCCGAAATGACCGCGGGGTCAGTCGCCATGGCCTCCGCCAGCGGCAAGGACAGCGTCGCCAACCGCATCGTGGCCGAGGAACTGGCCGCGGCATACGACGGACTCGGCAACGAGTCGCTGGTAATCAGCCACATCGATGTACAGGACGAGCACAGGCCCTGGTACGTGGGACGACGTGGCGTCAGCGACCCCGCGACCAGCGACCGTGTGGTCCTCTTGTGGACCAGCCTGCTGGCCAAGAAGTGGTTCGAGGCACTGCCTGATGCCCCGGGCGAGGTGCTCCTGCGGCGGCGACTGCGCTGTGTACAGCGTGACGTTAAGGACTACTTCGACGAGATCACTGCCACCGCCCCCGCCCCGCAGCCACGGCCGGCGGTAGACGGCGCTCAGCGGGAGCCCCAGCCCGCGGAGCCGGCCACCGTCACGCAGAAGGAGGGAGCACCGAGCTCGCCCGTCCCAACGCCCGCCGACATCGCCCGCGTCCAGCGTCAGAAGCCGCTTCAGCCCGACGACTTCCTCCTGCGCGAGCTTCAGCGCTCTCGCCGCGGCAGCATGCGGGACATCGTCGAGACTATCCGCCGCGACCAGATGGCCCTGGTCACCGGCTCGCCTTCCGACATCCTCGTAATCCAGGGCGGCCCGGGTACCGGCAAGTCGGCGGTCGGCCTGCACCGCGTGACCTGGCTCGTCAACAACGAGCACTTCAAAGCCCAGGACATTCTCGTCATCGGCCCCCATCAGCGGTTCCTGGACTACGTGAGCCAGGTGCTGCCCACGCTCGGCACCCGGAACGTCAACGCCGTGCAGGTGACGCGCCTGTGGGACGGCGAGATCCTCGGCACCGACACCCCCACGGCGCGGATGGTGAAGTCCCATGAAGGCATGGCGGCCGTCCTCCGGCGGCGCGTCGAGATCGAGTGCCGCCCCGAGGCCGTCGACGAGTTCACCACCACCCCCACCTACGAGGGGGCCAAGCCGGAGTTCACCGTCACCGTCGGTAGCACGACGCTGCGGATCCCGCGCTCCGAGGTGATCGCCCTCCTTGAGAACGTGCGCCAAGGCGACGGCTCCTACCGTGAGCGCCGCGACCGCTTCCGCGGGCTGCTCGTCGACCGCCTGCTGCGGGAACTCGTCGCCGTCGCCCCTCGCCGCAGCCGCGACGACACGATCCGCCGCGACCTGGAACGCAACCGTCAGGTCGAGCGCCTCATTGAACGTGTCTGGCCTTCGCCCGGCGCCAGGGAAGCCCTCCGCACCCTCTACGACTCCGAAGACCTCCTGCGTACCTGCGCCGAGGGCATTCTCGACGCCTCAGAGCAGGCAGCTGTGCGTCGTCCTCGGGCCGACACGGCCGACGCCGATCCTTGGACGCTCGACGACCGGGTCTGCCTCGAAGAACTGCGGTATCTCATCACTGGGGAGACCCCGCAGCGATACGGGCACATCGTGGTCGACGAAGCGCAGGACCTGACACCCATGCAGGCCCGCTCCCTGCGCCGGCGCTCCGCCGCGCAGGGCTCCATGACCATCCTCGGCGACCTCGCACAGGCCACCGGCCCCCAGGCCTACGCCGACTGGGACCGCCTCGGCACCCTCCTGTCCGACCACGGCGACTGGCGCGTGGCCGAATTGAACACCAGCTACCGCGTGCCCGCCGAAATCATGGAGTTCGTCGCCCCGCTGGCCCGTACCGTCGCCCCCGCGCTGCCGTACCCGCAGGCCGTGCGTGCGGCGGGAGAGGACGCTGTACGGACGGCCGCGACGGAGCCGTGGAAGCTCCTCGACGACACCGTGGCGGAAGCCATCCGCCTCATCGGCACCAGCGACGGACAGACCCTGCGCTCCGTGGCGGTCATCGTCCCCGACGACTCCGGCTGGCTCGACGAGATCAGCCGCCAGCTGGTCCTGGCCGAGGGCATCACCGAGCAGGGACGCGAGGCGGTGTCCGTGCTGGCTGCCGCCCAGGCCAAGGGCATGGAGTACGACCATGTGCTCGTCGTCGAACCCGCCACCATCGCAGACCGCGGCCCGGCCGGACTGCGCCAGCTGTACGTCGCGCTCACCCGCAGCACCCAGAGCTTGACCGTCCTGCACACGTCCCCGCTCCCGGAGGCACTCACGAGCACCGACGGCGGCGGTACCGAACGAGCACCCGCCGAAGGCGAACCGGGCATCGCGGACGGCGAAATCCCCGAGATCGGTACGGACGTCCGAGTCCGCGTGACCGGCCGGGCACCCGGCGGCCGGTACAAGGCCGAGGCCCTGTCTCCCAGGATCGACATCCCTCTGGTCCTGACCGTCCGCCACGGCTCGGTGCCCCCGCGCCCCGGCGACGAACTGGACTGCTGGGTGTTCGCCCACGAGACGAACCACTGCCTGCTCACCGCGGACCAGCGCGGTCGCCAGCCCATATCGCCGAGAATGGCGGAACGCTACCTGGCGGCGCTCAGCGTTCTCGACGAACTGACCAACGGTGACGGAACCGTTCCGGAGAACGCTCGTGATCGTCTGTCCGAGCTCAAGGGCATGGCCAACCGCGTCCTCCGCCGCGATCAGGCGGACTGGGTGGACGTGCGTCGCGTGCTCGGATCCCCGGACAAGCACCGTCTCAGCCTCCTGCGCGACCTCGCGGCGCAAGCCAACCGCATGCTCAAGGACGGCGACCCGGACCTGAGCCGCCTCCAGCCGGACCTGGCACGCGCCGGCTGGGCCCAGGCCCTGCACGAAGCCCGGGAAGCCCTCCAGCAGCGGGTCGCCACGGGCGAAACCGAAACCAACGACGCACCCGCCCCCGCTGAACAGCACTCCGAGCAGAAGGAATCCGAGCCTGTGACCTCCGTCGAAGACCTGCCAGCCACGCTCGCGCCAGCGCAGGGGCTTCTGCACTCGCTGGAGAGTGCGGCGACCGCCGACCGCACGTGCAGAAAGCACGAGGCGGTGCGGCATGCTCTCAAGGCCGCCCTGCTCTGGGAGGACCTGCAGCCGACCGACTCCCCGGTCGTCGACGTCAGCCGGATCGCAGACGACGGCCACTTCCTCTACGAGGTTCTCGGTGCTGGCCGCTCCACCTACGCTGACCTCCGCGCGGGAGCCACCCGCCTCCTGGAGATCAACCACACCCTGCCCGCTCCTGCCGACCGCCTCTACCTGGTGCTCTCCGAACCGCCCGCTGAGGACTGGTCGGCCGACACCGTGTTCGGTGTCTTCGGGGTTCAGGTCCTGTGGCGCACCCCCGACAGTTGGGGCGGCCACGAAGCGGAAACCGCCCTGGGCTCTGGAGAGGCGTAACCCCTCTCGGTGGAAGCGCGGTTCTTCCGTGCTTGCTCGTGCGCTCCTGGGTGCCTGGAGCGGAGCCAGAGCCCGATGGCCCGTAGAAGACCAGGCCGGAGTCCGCGCAGGAGGATGCTTATCCGCTGGAGAGAATTCGTGGATCGACTCTCCGTCCGCTCACGCAAACGGCCCCGGACAAGGAGTCCGAGGCCGAGCGGAGGCCTCCCTAGGGGAGAAGTCCCAGGTCGGAGCGAGCTTCCTTGGCGCTGGGGTGCTGGTGAGCACGCTGCAGTGGCGTTGCCGCTCACCAAGACATCCGTTTGCAGCCCCGGAGGCCCCGTGTCTCCTTAGAGGAGATCGGGGAACGCGCGGAGCCCATGAACGTGGCGCTGGAGTTTGCCTCTGGGACGCGGACATGGTCACGGTGGATCGACGATTTCCGCATCATGAGCCCGATGACCGATCACCCCGCATTCCGGCTACGACCGGACGATATTTGGTCTGCTATAACGACTTGGTCCTCGATTGAGTTTTGGGCGTGCTGGCCTGGCGGGTCGGCTGGTGGTTGATCAGCAGGCAGCCTGCCGGGCGAGCACGAGCTCTGTGCTCGGCTTGCAGTGGGTCGGTCGGCGAGCCGAATGGTCCGAAACCAGTGAAGCGATCCCATGGTGGGTCGCGGCATAGTCCTCGCGTGGGCCGGTGTAGCGCTGGAGCGGGCGCCACTGCCGCAATTCGGCGTTGGCGTGTTCGACGCAGATCCGCTGCGAGGACTGCCGTCGGCGCATCTCCCGCCAGGCGTACTGCTCGCTGAGCGGCGCGTCGTCCTTCGGCTTCTTCGGAGGGGCGCTGATCTGGTCAGGGAACTCGTTGGCCAGCCCCCGGTAGCCCTCGTCGACCTCGGCCGTCACCTTCGGGCGGAGCCGGAACTGCTCGGCGATACCCTCGGTGCGCATCGCGGTCTGGTCGTGCATGCGGCCCGGGCGGTCCGCACCCGACCACAGCAGACGGCCCTGGCCGTCGCTGATGGTGGTGGTCTTGATGGTGTTCTGCTTCTTCTTGCCAGAGATGAAGGCCCGCCGTCCGGGCCTGCCTGCCTTCGGGTGGCGAACCTGGGTCTCGGCGCCATCGATCCGCAACCGGATCCCCGCGGCCTCTGCGTAGGCGAACACGTCCGCCAGGGTCCGAAGCCGCGCGCCGGAGTGGTGGTCGGGGACTGTGAAGCCACGCATGGCCAGCAACGGGCGGGTCTCCCCGATGGCGCGGGAGATCGTGGAGCGGGCGATGCCGTACAGCGCGGCGTGCGGGAGCCCGGTGCGTAGGTGGACCAGGGTGACGAGCAGGCGGTCGGTGAAGACCAGGTTGTGCTTCGGGCCGGCACCGGCCTCCCGCTGCCGCTCGGCACCGCGCCGCTCACGAAGCTCCGACTCGCACCGTACGAGCCACAGATCGGCCAACTCTTCGATCAAATCGCCGAGATGCGCACGCGAGACGCCGCAGAAGGCAGGATGGGTCAAGGCCGCACGGGCCCACTTCTTGGTCACACTCGAAGAACCCGTGCGGCCACCGCCACGTCACGGCTGCCTGTCGATGATCGATGGGTGTGGCTCTTCTGCGGGAACTGTCCGAGCTGGGAACTTTCCTGCAGAAGAGCAAACGCAGCCGACGAAGCACCGAGCATCAGGGCCTCAGCAGTCCGCCCACCCACCAGTCGTGCGGCTTGCCATCGTTGGCGATGCCGCGATTGCGCAGTGTCCCTTCGACGGTGAAGCCGAGTTTCTCAGCGACGGCACGCGAGCCGGTGTTCCCGGCCATGGCCCACCACTCGATGCGGTGCACGTCGAGCGTGGCCCAGCCCCAGTCGCACAGGGACCGAGCGGCCTCCGCCGAGTACCCGCGTCCGCGCTGCTCCTTGACCGCCCAGTAACCGAGCTCCCAGACGCCACGGCTGATGAGGGTCAGGCAGTACGAGCCGACCAGGGCGCCGGTGTCCTTGCGGAACGCGCCGAGCGTGTAGTCCCTGTCCTCGGCCCACTGAGCAGGCAGCTTCTCGCCGACGAGCTTCTCCGCGTCCGCACGCCGGTACGGCACCGGCACCGGGGTGTAGAACTGGATGTCTTCGTCCTGGCAGGCTTCGTACACTGCATCCACGTCGGCAGGTGTGAAGGCCCGCAGCACCAGACGGTCCGTCTCAAGAGTCACTGGATCCATCGCGGCAGTATGGCCACCGTCAACAAGCGGCGACCAGCGAATATCCCGACCGAACACCGCCCATCGACACCCCAGATCAGCTGCCCCCGAGACGGAGCTACACCCACCATCAATCGCGGACCGAGCCGTAATTGTCCGCATCCGTCGCCTCGTCAGTGCCCGCTCCTGGTCGGACTTGGATCAGGAGCGGTGTTCGTGCCCTCACGCTGTTCCCCGCTCCTCCCAGCGGTCTCGGAACCACGTCAGAGTCCCGGCGAGCCGTTCCCGGTTGTGCTCCTGCTCCAGCACTGACAGACGGACGTTGGGGCGCAGGTCCAGCTTGCCCTCCGGGATGTCCACGCCCTCCAATTCGTTGAGGCGGGTGAGGAGTTCGGTGCGCAGCGCTCGGTCCGTGAACGGTTCCCGTGCGGCCATGTACTGGAAGACAACCTCCGCCGTGCCGCCCCGCCCGCCGCCCGGGTAGAGCGTCATCGGCCAGATACCGCGGCCCGGTGCGCCCGCCTCCCCGAGCATGAGGAACGCGCTCGTCGTGACCTGGCCCGCCCCGTGTCCGATCCAGCCTCCGAGCTTCTCCCAGTGGGCGAAGAGCGCGCGGACCGCCTCGACTGTCTCGGGGGAGTCGTCTGCCGCGAGCTGGCGGAAGAACCGGTCGGCGCGAGTCTCCTCGCCCTGGCTGCCGCCCGGTGGCCGCTGTGCGGGGACCTGGCCCTCTGTCCGGTCGTCGTCCTCGGCGACCAGCAGCGCGAGGTCGTCGGCGGTGAGGCGCTGAACCGGATCGGCGGAACCGGCCACCGTGAAACGGACGCCGTCGGTGGTCAGCCGGGAACGGACATCCCCGCCCTCGTCCTCGGACGGCCAGCGGAATCCCTCGGAGACCCTGCCCTCGGAGGTGAGCACTCGGTGCGCGTTGGCCACCCCTGGTGTTCCCGCGAGGTGGTTGCCCACGGCCTGGGCTCCCGAGCCGAGGAACGCGGCGAGGTCGCCGTACGACGTCCATGTGCCGTGGGGGAGTGCCGCGAGCACCTGGTGCGCCAGATGCCAGTCCCGACTGCGCTCCGCACGGCCGACTCCGCGCAGCGGGGCCGGCCACAACGCGACGGCACGGTCCGCGAGTTCGTCGGCGCGGGCGAGGATCTCCTTCGCGCCCCACCGCTCTGTGGCGGCGATGCGGCGGTTCATCTCCAGGTGGCTGCCTTGGAGAAGGCCCTGTTTGCGCTCGAAGGGGTGGTTCGACAGCTCCGAGTTGACGGCGGTGAGCGTCAGGTTGCCGAGGGTGTGCTGCAACCGAGCGTGCAGGTCCTCCGCCCGCTCCCCGTCGGCGACATCCTCGCTCAGCATCCGGAGCCAATCGTCACCGGGCGACTGCGGCATGACGTGCTCGATGGTGAGCTGCGCGGCGGCGAAGTCCACCGGTTCCGGATGCTCGTAGCTCTCCTCCAGTCGCCGTAGCACCATCTTGCGCTGCTGTGGGCGTCCGAACTGGTAGAAGGGGGCCTTCCGGATCTTGTCGCGCAGCTCGTCGTCGGACGGCCAGAACCGGTTGTCGGCGGAGAGCAGTTGGTGCAGGCCGTCCGCGACCGGCACGTCGAGAGGGAGCTGCCCGGGCACGGCCTGGAAGATCCGGCTGAGGCTGTTGGGCGGCACTCGGCAGATCATCCGGCGTACCAGGAAGCTCTCGATGTACGACATGGCGCGGGCCGTGTCCGACGAGTCGAGGGCCCCCCGCTCACGTCGGTCGAGCAGCAACATCAGTGCGGGATAGGTGACCTGGGCCTGCCAGACGTTCATGCGGTGCAAATGGGCGCGGACGGATGTGTCCGGCTCCTCCTCGGGGTGCAGCAGGCGGCGGAAGAGAGCAGCACTGCGGTGCAACTCCCTGATGTAGCCCTCGATGTCCTCCTCGGTCGCCTTGCCACGCTCGAAGCGGTGCTGCTGCGCTGCGTAGAGGTCCTGACGGCGCACCCGGTCGTCACCGTCGAGGACCAGTTGCAGCCACATGAGCTGTTCCAGCTCTTCGTTGCTCAAGCTGCCTTGCAGCGGCAGCCAGTAGGTCTCGTAGATGTCTTCACCGCGTGTGGGCAGCTTCATGAACAGGTAATTGCGCAGCAGGTCCGCCTGGCTGAGCTGGCGTCCGGTGTTGTTCAGCGACTCGAAGATGCGGTGCACGTTGTCACCGCGGTCGGCGGTCACCGCCACCAGCGTCAGACGAGAGGTGATGGCCTGCTCGATGCGGAACACGTCCTGTGGGGCGGCGGGATCGGCCGCCTCCACCAACTTGCGACGGAAGAAGCTGTAGGCAGCCCCGACACCGCTGCCGGCGGCCTGTTCCGTGAGCGGGCCGCGCACATGTGCCGCGAACTGTGGTCGGTCCGCTTGGGTCGGCAGCAGTCGGAGGTGGTCACTACCGGTCTGCCATTTGTTGATCAGGTACTGCTCGTCGATGCGCTCGGCGTCACGCGGACTGGCGTCCCTGATGTGATCGCGGATCGCGGCCAGGGCGAGGGAGAGTGTGGTCAGCCTCTGCTGGCCGTCCACGACGAGCCAGCGGGCGAACGTCACATCGTTCTGCGGTGACGGTGCGAGGACGACGGACCCCAGAAAATGCGTGTTCGCCTTCTCCCCACGCTCGATCAGCTCGGCCTGCTCCAGGATGTCGCTCCACAGCTGCCTGAGCTGCTTCTCCGTCCAGGAGTACGTCCGCTGGTAGAGCGGCACCTGGAACTGCTGGGCTTTCCCCTGCACAAGGTCGGCGAACAACGTCTCTTTGGCCTGCAACCTGGCCCCCCTTGACAGTTGATGGCTTCGTGCCGCGTCGGAACGACCATAGGGCCTCCCGCTGAGTGCGCCACGATCAGGTGAATCCGCCCGGTTTGCGAAACCGTGTGAGAGCCGGTGCGTGTCACACCCCTTGCACTGCACGTCACACGACTCAGGGGGACCATGAGCCAGCAACAGTATCCGCCCCAGCAGCCCGGATGGGGCGGACCCCAACAGCCCTTCGGGCAACCGCCGTTCGCGCCACGACCACCGAAGAAGGGCGGGGTGGGGAAGGTCATCGGGCTGGGGTGTCTCGGGCTTGTCGGGCTGTTCGTTCTGATCGCTCTCGTCGGTGCCGTCGTGAGTGGTGGCTCCAGCTCCGACGGGTCCAAGAGCGCCGACGACAGCAAGGCCGGGCACTCCACGTCGAAGGGTGACAACGCTGCCGACACCTCGCGAGACAGTGAGAAGAAGGCCGGCAAGAAGGTCGTTGTCTTCAAGGTGTGGGGCACCGCACCCGCCGGTGCCCTCGGATCGCTCAACATCACCTACGGGTCCGACTCCGACAACCGCGACGGCACCTTCAAGGACGGGGAGTTCAAGGCCACCCTGCCCCTCGACGAGGACGCCCTGTACTTCGACGTCACCGCTCAGCTCCAGGGGTCCGGCGACATTCACTGCTCCGTCACCGTGGGTGGGAAGACCGACAAGGGACACGCGGCCGGTGACTACAACATCTGTAGTGCCCAGCTCAGTGCCGGTCTGCTGGGTGGGTGGAGTTGACGATGGACGAGAACGTTGCTCGACCTCCCGCCGCCCCGCCGCCTCCCGCCTTCCCAGCACCCTGGCCTATCGAGCCACCACCTCTCCCGCCGAAGCAGCGCCGCACCAACGCTGTCATCATCGGTTCGGCCGTCGCCGTGATTGCCGCGATCGTCACCACGGGCATCGTGGTCGGGGCCACCAAAGGGTCCACCGACGACGGCAAACCGTCCTCCACCGCCGCCGCCTCCGGCGTCACGGACGACGACCCTGTCGTCCCCTTCGACGAACCGGACCCGGAGCCGACGTACCCCCAAGTCGACGCCGACAGCTTCTCCATCGACCTGCGCACCACCCAACGCCAGTGCTTCGGATCGGCCGGCTGCAATGTGACTGTCGAGCCGGAGCTCACCTATCTCGGCAGCAGCTCGGACCTCGACCCGGACGCCGTCTACGAGATCACTTACGAGATCCACGGTGACGAGTCCGGGCCGGTCATCCAGACTGCGGAGCTGACGAACCAGACCAGTCTGAGCTACAGGCCTTCTCTCATCAGCACCGCTTCGGCGAGTACTGAGCTCTCTGTGGAGATCACCGACGTCACGTCAGGGTGAGTTCCAGGACCGTGACCGACAGGGGCGGCAAGGTCGTGGTGAAGGTCCCTCCCGCTCCCGTCACCCCCGTAGTCCTCGGCACCAGCGTCATCGGCTCCGTCAGGGTGTTCGTCGCCGTCCCGGACGGCCCCGTCAGAACCGTTGCCGTCGCCGACTTCTTCACCCCCCTCGCCAAACCCCTCAACTCGATCGGCACAGCCAGCTTCGCCGTCCCGTAGTTCACCGCCGCCAAGTACACGTGCTTACCGGTGCGCGTCACCACCGTCGCCAAGCTTGGCAACGCCCTTGCCGTCGCCGGCAGTACCAACTCGCCCAGCTTGCTCGTCAGCATCTGCTGGGCCCAGTAGCTCGGCGAGACGTAACTCGTCAGGTTGTCGTAGGCGATCAGGTTCGTCGCCCAGACGTTGTTGTTGACGTTGGAGAAGAGTGGGGCGTAGCACTCCATCAACACCTGGTCGGAGTTGCGGATCAGGCCTGCCAGCCAGGACGCGTCGCCGAGTGCCGCGTTCAAGTCCGGGGTGGGGCGGCCCTCTTGAGCTGCCCATTCGCCTACGAAGACCTTCGTCGACGACCGGTCCCTGTTGTCGTACTTGTGGGTGGCCGCCTGGGCCGCCGACGGGGCCAGGTAGTAGTGCTCGTCTATCAGGTCCGGCGTGCGGCTCGTCACCGTCGTCGTCGCTATCAGCTTCAGGTGCGGGTACTTCGCCTTGATCGCGTCGTAGAACGCGGTGAAGCGCGCGTCGTACGAGCCCGAGCCGTCGAACCAGTCCTCGTTGCCGATCTCCACGAACTCCAGCGGGAACGGCTTCGGGTGGCCGTCCGCCGCGCGCTTCGCACCCCACGTGCTCGTCACCGGGCCCGTCACGTACTCGATCTCGTCCAACGCGTCCTGGACGAAGGGCTGGAGGGCGTCGCCCGTGACGTGGTCGCCCCTCAGGGTGTAGCCGGCGAACACTGCCAGGACCGGCTGGGCCTTCATGTCCTCGACCCACTCCAGGTACTCCAGCAGGCCCAGGCCGTCCGTCGACCAGTAGCCCCACGCGTCGTCCATGTGGCCTGGGCGTTCCCAGACCGGGCCGATCGTGTTCTTCCAGTTGAAGCGCGTCGCGATCGTGTTGCCCTCCAGGAAGTTGCCGCCCGGGAAGCGCAGGAACTTCGGCTTCAGGGCGATCAACTTGTCCATCAGGTCCACCCGGAGACCGTTCGGGCGGTTCTTGTGCGTGGGCGGGAAGAGAGAGACGTGCTGGAGCCACAGCGTCTCGCCCGCGGCCTTCGGGTCCGAAGTCGTCACCGTCAGTACCGCGTTGCCCGTCACCGGGGCACCCGCCCCCGTCCGCAGGGTCAGTTCGTACGGACGGTCCGGGAAGGTCGTACCGACAAAGGAGACCCGCGCCGACGCGTACACCGTCCCCCCGTCCGCCGATTCGATCGACACCGTCAGCGGGCCCAGCCTGCGCGACGCCTTCGCGAACAGGCGGGCCGTGTACGTCGTTCGGGGGCGGACCGGGATGCCCCAGAAGCCGTCGTTCGAGACGCCCGCCCGGCTCCCGGCGCCCGTGCCGCTCGGCAGCGCCACCTTCAGCGAGCGGTTCAGCGCCTCGTTCAGCGGCGTCGAAGTGTCCAGGGAAAGGGTCGACCCACCCACCGCCGACCAGTGCACCGGCGCCGTGTCGCTCGCCATCATCGAGCGGTTCTGGACCAGTTCGGCGTAGATGCCGCCCTCGCCCGAGTGGTTGATGTCCTCGAACATCAGGCCCGGGAGGATGGGGGAGACCGCGTGTGCGGGGGTCGACACGTCCACGCTGAGGAGGGGGGTCGTCGAGTCCACCGGGACGCCCGCCAGCGTGGCCACCTGGTCCGAGGTGAGGGCCGTGGGGAAGAGTTGTACGTCGTCGATCTGGCCGTGGAACTGGTCCACCTGGCCGCCGCCGTACAGGGCACGGCCGATCGCTGTGGCCCCCGTGCCGGCCCAGCCCGCCGCATACGCCGTCTCCCCTTCCAGTACGCCGTTCACGTACAGGCGGGTGACACCGGCCGAAGGGTCGTACACGCCGACCAGGTGGGTCCAGGTGCCCACTGCCGGGGCGGACGCGGCCGCCGCCACCGCCGCACCCTGCGTCGCGTCGGACGCCAGGCGGGCGAAGGCGAACGTGCCCGTGTCGTCGCGCAGGCCCAGGTAGAAGGCGCTGACCACCTTGCCGTCGATGCTCACGGCCGTCTGGTAGCCGCCCAGTTGGGCCAGGTTGACCCAGGCGGACACCGAGAATGCTGCGGAAGTGTCCACCACGGGGGCGGCGGTCGTTGCGTTGCCGCCCGCCGCCAGGTTCAGGCTGTGCGCGCCCACCTTGCCGGTGCCCCAGCCTGCTGCGCCCTGGAGGGTCGCCGTGTGGGCGTTGCCGGAGGTGTCGGCGGCCGTGGTGCCGCTGCCCTCGTCGAAGGTCCAGTGGGCCGAGGGGGTGGGGAGGGCGACGGGGGTGGCCGCCGCTGCGGGAGCGGCTACAGCTCCGGCCAACGTTCCGGCCAGGGACGCGACACCGATGGCGGTCAGGACTGTTCTGCGGGACGGCCCGGCTTCTGAGGGCATGCGCGGCTCCTTTGTTCGTGACGTCGAAGTTCGTGACGTCGAAGTTCGTGACGTCGAAGTTCGTGACATCGAATGAGGGGTGAGGTGGGGTGAGGGACTACGGCGCGATGTTCCACTGCTGGCACGTGTTGTCCAGCTGCTGCCACTGCCGTACGACCGTCCCGTTGGCCGTGCCGCAGTTCGTCACGTCCAGCGTCATACCGGTGTTGACGTTGGAGATCGTGTAGTGGCTGCCGACCCGCGTGACGTCCCACTGCTGGCAGGTGTTGCCCAGCGACGCCCACAACTGGACGGCCGTACCGTTGGACTGGCCGCAGTTCTTGTCGTCCAGGACCGTGCCGCTGTTGACGTTGGTGATCGTGTAGTGGCCGTTGCCCGCGCTCGCGAACTTCCACTGCTGGCAGGTGTTGCCGAGCGAGGCCCACAGGTCGATCGAAGTCCCGTTGCCCGTACCGCAGTTCACCGCGTCCAGCACCTTGCCGGAGTTGGTGTTGGTCAGGCGGTAGGCGGTGGCGGTGACCGGGAAGGTCGGGGTCGGGGTGGTGTAGCCGACCGAAGTGATGTCGGCCTGAACGGCGTTGTCGGCGGCGTCCGTCGGGTAGCCCGCGGTCATCACGCCCTCGAAGAAGGAGCCGTCCGAGCCGTTGCTGTTGTCCCCGCCGGTGCCGAGGACGATGGCGCCCTCCTTGTGCATCGGAGCGTATCCGCTGGTCGTGGGCAGCGCCCCGTTGTAGAAGGTGTTCAACGACCCCGACTGGGCGTTGCCTCCCTTGATCGCGTACGTCGACGTGCCGTTGTTCTTCTCCATCGCGGTGACGTACTCGCTGGAGATGCCCGTGTTGCCGGAGTAGGCGCCGTTCGCACCGAAGAACAGGCCGTTCTCCAGGTCCGCTTCGACCCACGGCCCGGAACCGGTGCACGAGAACCAGCACTCCGTACCGAAGTTGATCGCGTCCATGTGACCGTTGCCGGTGTCGTTGCCGGACGTCTCGGCGTTGCCGTAGTCGAAGCAGCAGCGGTTGTTCACGTGATGGCCGCTGGTCACCATGTACGCCCCCTCGGGGGAGCTGCCGGTGGCGATGCCCGTGGTGCTGTTGTCGCGGTAGCCGACGCCGGCCGACACGAAGACGCCGTACGCCGCGTGCCCGCCCACCGTGACCGGAAGGGCGTCGGCGATCGCGCCCACGTCCTGGCCGCCGTTGCCGCCGGGGCCCTCGATGGTCAGGTTGTTGTGGTTCGGACTCTGGTCGTAGATCTCGGTGATCGTGCAGGTCGTGCCGGAGCAGAAGGAGTCCTGGGCCGCCGCGTTGGCGTAGCCGCCGGTGCTGAGCACGCCGATGTTCGTGGTCGCGCCGTCCGAGGCGCGTTTGACCTGGTAGAGGGGGCCGCTGTACGAGGCGTAGAGCGCCCGGGTGGTGCTGTGGGCCGCGGCGCAGGGGGTCCCAGCCGAGGCGTAGATGTCACAGGGGAGGGACGAGGCGGCTGCTGCCGTGCCGGCCGTGCCCACCACTCCGGTCAGGATGCCGGCGAGGAGGGTGAGGGCCGCGCCGACCGTCAGCAGGAGCCCTCTCAGACGTCGGTGGGCTGTCACTCGTGTCACTCGACCTTTCACGGTGAACCTCTTCCGTCGTTCGTGCGGGTGCCGTGTGCTCCGGAGAACAGGGATGTGGGCGCTAACAAACCCGGGGCCCTCACGAGGCGTCGGTCGCGGCGCAGACGTGGGGGAGGGTGGGGGAAAGAGGGTGGGGAAGGGCTGACCTGCGCACACGCCGTCCACGTGTGATCGGTCAGGAGGGAGCGTTCGCTCTCGCGGCTCCGTCTTTTTACGGCCGTATGAATACCGGGTCAACACGGTGGCACGGTCAAGAGTCCGGAAACAAAAGCTGTGCCGTCTGTTTACCCGGGTTCACAGAATCGCCGCCAGTGATCTCTGGGTGGCCAATAATCGCTGCTCAGAGCCGACTTGACGAATTCGCGACGCGTGGCGATTTCGGTCCTCGCGGCGTTCGGATCGCCTTGACCCTCCAAGAATGTGTGCGCTAACAATTCGTCACGTCGTATCCAGCGCACGACGTATCCAGCACGACGTATCCGGCACAAGGGCGTGTGAGGAGGCAGGACGTGGACGGAGAGCGCGCCCCGGTGATGGCCGACGTGGCCCGGATCGCGGGTGTCTCGCACCAGACCGTCTCCCGGGTCCTCAACGACCACCCGAACGTACGGGACCGCACCCGGGAGCGGGTCCTCGCCGCCGTACGCGAACTCGGTTACCGGCCCAACGCCGCCGCCCGCACCCTGGCGACCCGCCGCACCCGCACCCTGGGTGTCATCAGCTTCAACACCACGCTCTACGGCCCGGCTTGCATGCTCTACGGCATCGAGCAGGCCGCGAGGGAGTACGACTACTTCGTCACCGTGGCGGCCGTCGGCACCCTCGACCGGCGTTCCGTCCTGGACGCCGTCGACCGGCTGCGGAACCAGGGCGTCGCCGGGATCGTCGTCATCGCACCGCAGACCGCCGCGGTCGGCGCACTGGCCAACGTGCCGAAGGACGTGCCCCTCGTCGCGGTCGGCTGCGGCGCCCACACCGCGCTGGTCTCGGTCGCCGTGGACAACGAGGCCGGTGCCGGACTCGCCACCTCCTACCTCCTCGACCTCGGCCATCGCACCGTGCACCACCTGCTCGGACCGCGCACCTGGCTTGACGCCCAGGAACGCGAGGCCGGTTGGCGGGCCGCCCTGGAGAAGCGGGGCGCTCCGGTGCCCGAACCCCTGGCCGGTGCCGACTGGACGGCCCGTACCGGATACGAGCACGGCCGCAGGATCGCCGACGACCCCGGGGTCACCGCGGTGTTCTGCGCCAACGACCACATGGCCCTCGGGCTGCTGCGGGCCCTCCAGCAGGCCGGGCGCCGGGTGCCGGAGGACATCAGCGTCGTCGGTTTCGACGACATGGCGGAGACCGAGTACTTCGGCCCCTCCCTCACCACCGTCCGCCAGGACTTCGACGAACTCGGCCGCCGTGCCCTGCACGCGCTCATCGAGATCGTCGGTGATCCGGACTCCGGGATCCCGGCGTCCGGCCGCAGACCCCACATCGTGATACCGCCCAGCCTTGTCGTGCGGGCCTCGGCGACCCGCCCGCGACACCGAACAGAGAGCCCGACATGACCGACGCCAAGTAGTCATCGGTTCAGCAAGTTCCTTACCAGCAGCACCTGTTGCGAGCGCGCGCCGCACGAAGCGCGGGACTCGCCCCCGGCCCACCGCTGCAAGCGGTCGGCGCCCACGCGGCCCTGACCTCGAGTCCGGCACGCCTCCCCGCCCACACCTGCACCGGTCTCCCGACATACCGGCATGCCCGGGCACGCACGCCTTGCGCCCCCGCCTCACCCATCCACCAACACCAAGTAACCGCCTCCAGAAGGGCGTTGATCAGTCATGCTCCGCACCAGAAGGTCCCGCACCCTGGCCACCGCGACCGCCGTACTCCTCTCCCTCGCCGCCACCGGCTGCTCCAAGAGCGCGGGCGGCTCCGACACCGCGGGTTCCGGCAGCGGCACCAAGGCCGCCGCCCCCATCACCCTGGCCGGTTCGGTCACCTTCAACCAGGCCAACCTCGCGAAGCTCGACGCGGCGCTGAAGTCCGCGCTGTCCGGCAAGGACCTGTCCAAGGTCGACATCGCGATGGTCGTCAACGTGGCCGCCGACTACTGGAAGGCCGGCCAGGTCGGCTTCCTCAAGGGCTGCTCCGACCTCGGGATCGCGAAGAGCAAGTGCACCTACTTCGCGCCGCCCAACGGCAAGCTCACCGAGCAGAACTCCGAGCTGGAGACGCTGCGTTCGCAGGGCGTCACCGGCTACTCGATCTCCGCGATCGACCCGACCTCGGCCGCCGGGACCATCCACACCGACGTCCAGAAGGGCATCAGCGTCCTCGCCATCGACTCCCCGCTGCCCGGCACCGACGCCGCCTCGCTCTACCTCGGCACCCCCAACTACACCGCCGGTTTCCAGGCGGGCACCGCGATGAAGCAGGTCCTCGGCGGCAAGGGCAAGGTGGCCATCCTGGTCGGCTCGCTCACCGCGTCCAACGCCACCCAGCGCATCGCCGGATTCGAGGCCGCCCTCAAGGGCACGAAGATCGCGGTCGCCCAGAAGGTCAACGACAACCTCCAGGCGAGCACGGCCACTTCGGACGCCGAGACCATCCTCGCCAACAACCCGGACGTCAACGGCCTCTACGGCGTCTACTCCTACGACGGCCCAGCACTGGCCCAGGCCGTCACCTCGGCCGGCAAGACGGCCTCCGTGCACATCGTCTCCGACGACTCCGACGCCCAGACGCTCAAGTTCATCAAGTCCGGGGTGATCTCCGGGACCGTCGTCCAGATGCCGTACCAGCAGGGCTACACCGGGGCGTACATCCTGGCCGCGGAGAAGGTGCTCGGCAAGGACAAGACGATGGCGCTCGTCAAGCCCTATCTGGAGAAGGACGGTTCGACCCTGAGCTCCGGCGTCGGCCTGGTCACCAAGTCCGACCTCGGCGCCTACCAGTCCCTCGAGTCGCAGCTCGGGATCGGCTGAGCATGACCGCCACCGATGAAACCCCGGACCGCGCGGTCACCGCGCGGCTGCGGGGCGTCCACAAGTCGTACGGCCCGGTGCGCGTCCTCGATCTGCCCGAACTCGACCTCTACGCCGGGCAGGTGATCGGCGTGGTCGGCGAGAACGGGGCCGGGAAGTCCACCCTGATGGGCACCCTGGCCGGATCGGTGCACCGGGACGGCGGCGAGATCCTCGTCGACGGGGAACCGCTGGCCCCCGGGTCCACCGAGGCCGCGGGACAGCTCGGCATCGCCATGGTCTCCCAGGAGTTCCCACTGGTCGGACAGCTCTCGGTGGCCGAGAACCTGCTTCTGGGCCGCCGCCCGCGCGAGTCGAAACGACGGCTCCTGGTGGACCGTACGGCACAACGGGCCGAGGCGAAGGCGATGCTCGCGGAGATCGGGCTGTCCGCCGAGACGATCCCGGTGCACCGGGAGGTCCGCACCCTCCCGGTACCGACCCGGCAGATGATCGAGATCGCCAAGGCCTGGGGCCGCGAACCCAAGCTGCTGATCCTGGACGAGCCGACGTCCTCGCTGGGCCCGGTCGAGGCCGGCATGGTGCTGGGCCTGGCCCGCCAACTCGCCGACCGCGGCGGCACCGTGCTGTTCATCGGGCACCGGCTCGACGAGGTGCGGGAGATCAGCGACCGTGTCCTGGTGCTGCGCAACGGCCGACTCGTCGCCGACCTCGAACCGGCCGAGGCCACCGAGGAACGGCTCATCCGGGAGATGGTCGGCGGCGAGGTCGCCCAGGGCGAACCCAAGGCACCGCCCGCCACCAACCCGGTCCTGCTCCAGGTCGAGGGCCTGACCGCGGACGGCCTCGGACCGGTCGACCTCGACGTGCGCGAGGGCGAGATCCTGGGCGTGGCCGGGCTGATGGGCTCCGGCCGCAGCCGCCTGGTCCACACCGTCGCCGGCGCACAGCCCGCCACCGGCGGCCGCATGCTGCTGGGCGGCCAGCCCTACCGGCCGCGCGGCGCCGGGGACGGGGTGGCGGCCGGGATCGCGCTGATCCCCGAGGACCGCAAGGAACAGTCGCTCGTCCTGTTCGCGTCGATCCGGGCCAACGTCGTCGTCTCGGTGCTCAAGCGGATCAGCACCCGGGGCCTGCTCGGACCCGGCCGGGAACGCGCCGAGGCACGCAGGATCACCGACAACGTCAACGTACGGATGCAGTCGGTGGAACAACCCATCGGCTCGCTGTCCGGCGGCAACCAGCAACGCGCCATCTTCGGGCGGGCGTTCGCCGCCGAGCCGCGCCTGCTGCTCCTCGACGAGCCCACCCGCGGGGTGGACGTCGGAGCCAAGGCGGAGATCTACAAGCTCATCGACCAGGCCGCCGAACAGGGCATGGGGATCGTGGTCGCCTCCTCCGAACTGGAGGAGCTGCTGTGGATCTGCCACCGCGTCGCGGTGATGAACCACGGGCGGGTGGTCGAGGTCATCGACCGGGCCGACGCCACCAAGGAACGGATCATGACGGCCGCGGCCGGAACCGCCTCTCTCGACAACCGTCACGTGACGAACGGAGCCACAGCATGAGCGCGCAGAGCACGCTCGCCCCGAACGAGGTCGCGCCGCCGCGCCGTTCGGCCGCGTCGACCCTCGCCCGCAGACTCGCCGCCTCCCCGGAGGCCGGTGTCATCATCGCCTGCGTGGTGGTGTTCGTGGCCATCGCCGCCAACGCCGAGACGTACACGGCGGTCGGCAACCTCCAGGTGATGGGCCGCGACCTGTCCCAGGTCGGCATCCTCGCGATCGGCGAGTCCCTGGTCATCCTCACCGGGGGCATCGACCTGTCGGTGGGCGCCCTCGCCGGTCTGGCGGGCATCCTGGCCGGCTGGATGAACGTCGACGAAGGCTTGCCGGCCCCGGTTGCCATCCTGCTCACCCTGCTCATCACCGCGGGCGTCGGCCTCTGGCACGGCGTGATGGTCACCCGCCTCAACGTGCCGCCCTTCGTGATCACCCTGGTCACCTACACCGTCGCCCAGGGCACCGCGCTCGCCATCACCAGCGGCTCGCCCATCAACAACCTCGACCCGCTGTTCAGCAACCTCAGCCAGTACTACATAGGCCAAGTCCCGGTACCGGCACTGTTCTTCGTCGGGGCTGCCGCCGTCGCCTGGTTCGTCCTGGAGCGCACGTACGTGGGCCGCCAGATCTACGCGGTCGGCGGCAACAAGGAGGCCGCCCGGCTCGCCGGCATCCCCACGGGCCGCCGGATCACCTCCACCTACGTCGCCAGCTCCGCCCTCGCCGGTCTGGTCGGCGTCCTGGTCATCGGCCGTATGAACGTGGCCGACCCCTCGGTCGGCGCGGGCTGGGAACTGACCGCGATCGCCGCGGCGGTGGTCGGCGGGATGTCCCTGTCGGGCGGCGAGGGCCGTATCGCCGGCATCGCGGCGGGCGCCATCCTGCTGGAGTTCATCACCAACGGCCTGCTCGCCCTCAAGGTCAGCCCCTACGACCAGCAGGTCGTCCAGGGAGCGGTCCTCGGCGTCGCGATCCTCCTGGACCGGGCCCGGGCGCGGTACTTCGGCAGGAGCCGGAGCTAGGAGCGGGTCTGTGACGGGGTCCATGAACGCACCGGCACGATCGACTTGAACGCACCGGCACGATCGAGATGAACGCACCGGTCCGATCGAGCCATCGTGAGACGCGCCCGAAACCGGCGGGGCGGGTGAGGCCCTTACGATTTGCTCACCATGCTGCGGTTGAGAGTGCTCGGGTCCGTCGAGGCCGATGTGAACGGCGTGCGGGTAGGGCTGGGAGGACCACGGCAGCGTGCCGTGCTCGCGCTGCTGCTCTGCGCACGCGGCAGGGTGCTGTCCGCCGACCGGATGATCGAGCAGGTGTGGGAGGGCAGGCCGCCGACGCGTGCCCTCGCCTCCTTGCAGGCGTACGTCTCGAATCTGCGGCGGATCCTGGAACCGGGCCGGGCGCCCCGGGCCCGTGCCGAGATCCTGGTCAGCGACGCGACCGGGTACGCCGTGCGGGTACCGGACGAGGCGGTGGACGCCTGGCGTTTCGAGAACGCGGTGTGCCGGGCGCGCGAGGCGACCTCGGCGCGCGAAGCCCGGGAACTGATCGAGGAGGCGCTGGGCTGGTGGCGCGGACCCGCCTACGCGGAGGTAGCCGACGCCGAGTGGGCCCTCGCCGAGGTCGCGCGCCTCGATGAACTGCGCCTGAGCGCACAGGAGTTGCTGATCGACGCGCTGGTCCGTGACGGGCGGTGGAGCGAGGCGGTGGCATCGGCCGAGGTGCTGACCCGGGAGCACCCGCTGCGCGAGGAGGGCTGGCGGCTGCTGGCCACGGCGCTGTGGGGCGCGGGGCGGCGGGGCGACGCGCTGGATGCCCTACGGCGCAGTCGGCGCATCCTGCACGACGAGCTGCGCCTCGCTCCCGGACCCGCGCTGGTCGAGTTGGAGCGGGCGATTCTCGGGCGGTGGGAGGACCGTCCCCTCGGGCAGCGGGAGGACCGTCCTCTCGGGCGGCTGGAGGACCGTCCGGCGCAGCGGATGCCCCGGCCCGACGACCGGATGGCAGTGCGGGAGACGCCGCCGGGGCCGGTCCACGCGACGAGACCGTCGGGGCCTGCCCCCGCGAGGAAGCCCCTGGGTCCCGCCCCTGCGAGGAATCCGCTGGGACCCGCCCCTGCGAGGAAGCAGCCGGGACCCGCCCCGGTTGGGAAGCCGCCCACCGGCGCCCCCGCCCCGGGCACGGACGGCCCCCGCCACCCCTCCGCGACGGCCCCCCGGACGGCACGCGACGCCGACACCGGGACCGCCCCGTCCGCCCCGTCCCTCACCGATCACCCGGCGCCCCGCGCCGACGAGCTCTTCGTCGGCCGGGACGACGAGCTCAGGACGATCGAACGCGCCGCTCGGGAAGCCCGCCTGACCGGAGGCGTCGTGCAGGTCACGGGCGAGCCCGGCGTCGGCAAGACCCGGCTGCTCGGGCGGGCGGTCCAGTGGCTGCGGAGCGAGGGATGGCAGGTCGTCGTGGGACGCTGCCCCGAGTTCGACGGGGCCCCGCCCGCCTGGGCGTGGGTCGAGGCGTTGCGGGACCTGGCCCGGCGGGTGCCGCCGCAGGACCCGGAGGCGGTGGCCGCGCTCGTCGGTGAAGGAGCGGACGGTCCGGGCGGCCCGGCCGACGCCGTGGCCGGACGGTTCTCGCTGCACCGGGCCGTGGCGGCCTGGACCGCACGGGCCGTCACCGAGGCGGGCCCCCTGGCCGTCGTCCTGGACGACCTCCACCGCGCCGACATCGAGACCCTCGCCTTGTTGGAACACCTCACCGCGACCGACGGACCGCCGCTGCTGGTGCTCACCGCCCACCGTCCCACCGAGGCCGCGCGGCGGCTCACCGGCACGCTCGCCCAGCTCGCCGCCAGGTCACCGCACCGCATCGCCCTCGGGGGACTCGCCGACGACGACGTACGGGCCCTGGTGGCCGCCGTCTGCGCCGCACCCGTCGACCGGCACACCCTCGCCGCGCTCACCGAGCGCACCGGCGGCAACCCCTTCTACGTGCGCGAAAGTGCCCGGCTGCTGGCCAGCGAGGGCTCCCTGGTGGCGCTGTCCGAGGTGCCGCAGGGCGTCCGGGACGTGCTGCGCCGGCGCCTCGCGCGACTGCCCGTGTACGCCTTCGAGGTGCTGCGGCTCACCGCCGTGGTGGGCCGGGAGGCCGAGGTGGAGGTGCTGGTGCGTGCCTCCGAGGCCGGCGAGGAGGCAGTCCTGGAAGGACTGGAGGCGGCGGTCGCGGCCGGGCTGCTCGTCGAACCCGGGCCGGGCCGGGTCCGGTTCGCGCACGCGCTCGTCCGCGACACCCTCTACACCGACCTGACCCGGCTGCGGCGCGGGCGCACCCACGCCCGGATCGCCGAGGCCCTGGGCGAACTGCGCCCCGCCGGCTCGACCGCCCTCGCCCACCACTGCGCCCGCTCCGGTACGGTCGCCCTGGCCCCCCTCGCCGTCGAACACGGCCTGCGCGCCGCCGAGTTGGCCGAGCGACGCTACGCCCACGACGCCGCCGTACGGATGCTGGAGCAGGTCGTCGAGTCCTACGAGCGCATACCGGCACCCGGCGGCGACCGGGACGCCCGCCGGGTCGAGCTGCTCGGGAAACTGCTGCGGGCGCAGGTGCGCGCGGGCACCACCCTCGCCGCGCGGCGGACCAGGGGACAGGCGATCGAGATCGCCGAACAGGCCGGTCGGGAAGACCTGTTGACCTCCGCCCTCACCGGATGGCAGGTGCCCACACCCTGGCAGACGCGCCCCTACGGCTTCGTCGACCGGCCCCTCGTCGCCGCCCTGGAACGGCTCCTCGCCGCCGACCGCACCGACCTGGGCACCCGCTGCCTCCTCCTCGACACCCTCGTCGCCGAACTGGCCGGCGAGGACGACGCCGCGCGGGTGGTGACGGCTGCCCGCGAACTGGTCGCCGTGGCCCGGCGGACCGACGACCCCGCGCTGCTCGCCCTGGCACTGGCATCGGCGGCCAAATGCCGCTCCTACGAACGGGCCGTCGCCTTCCGCGCCCGCACCTCCGCCGAACTGCGCCCCCTCGCCGAGCGGCTCGACCTGCCGGTCTACCGGTGGGTGTGCGAGTTCATCGACGGCAGCGTCGCGGGCGCGCTGGGCGACCCCCACGCGCTGCGACGGCACGCCGAGGCCGGGCTCGACCTCGCCCGCCGCTACCGGCTCGTCGAGCCGGAGGCCGTGCACCAGGCCAGCCTCGCCATGCTGGCGCACGTCCGGGGCGACTTCGACGAGGCCGTACGCGGCTACGACGAGGTCGGCGCCCTGATGCACCGGCACGGCATGATGCACGCCCAGAACTTCCACGAACTCGGCCTGATCACCGTGGGGTTGGGAAAGGGTCCGGGCCTGGAACCGGGCACGGAGGCCGCGGAACTGGCCCGCGAGCGCTACGAACGCAACGGACCCATCGACGGGGACACCTACGCGCTGGTGCTGGCCCGGCAGGGCCGCATCGCAGAGGCCCGCGCGATCCGCCGCGCCCCCCTGCGCCACGACCACCACCACACCCGCAACACCGGCATCCGGGCGGAACTGGCCGCGCTGCTCGGGCTGCGGGCAGAGGCACCGGAACTCATCCGCCAACTCCTCCCCGTGCGTGACCAGTTGTCCGGAGCCGCCTACACCGTCTTCGCGATGCGGCCGGTGGCGCACTACCTCGGCCTGCTGCACCGGCTGACCGGCGACGAGCAGGCGGCCGTGCGCTCCTTCGAGCGGGCGGAGACGGTCGCGCGGCGGTGGGGTGCGGAGCACTGGGCCGCCGCCGCGCGTGACGAGCGGGATCGGTAGGCCCCGGGGGCCCGTCCTCGGGTGGCGGTCAGCGGGTCACGCCTTGCCCCACTTCTGGTTGGCGGTGCCCCCGCACGACCAGAGCTGGAGCGCGGAACCGTTGGCCGTCAGCTGGTCCTTGACGTCCACGCACTTGTCGGCCTTGACGCTCACCAGGTCGTGGGCCGCGTTGAGGCGGAACTGCTGCGCCTGGTTGCCGCTGCAGTTCGCCAGCTGGATCGCCGCCCCGTTCGCCGTCGAACCCCAGGACACGTCCATGCACTTGCCCATGGAACGGACCGTGCCGTCCGGCATGAACTTCCACTTCTGCCAGGACGCTCCCGTGCAGTCCCAGATCTGCAAGGGGGTGCCGTCCTTGCCGGAGCCGCCGGTGACGTCGATGCAGCGGCCGGAGGCGTAGCCACGGATCGCCACGGCGGTGACGGTGGCCGTGGGCGCACCGCCCCCGCTCTTGCCGGTGCCGGAACTCGTGCCTGAGGAACCGGAGTTCGACTTGCTGCCCGAACCGGTCGACGATTGGCTGGACTTGTGCGGGGAGGACGGCTTCTTCCCCGGGGACGATCCGCCGCCGGAGCCGGCAGCCCCGGCCTGTCCAGCCTGTCCGGCCGCTGGGGCCGCGCCGGCGCCCGGGCCCACGGCGGCCTTCGAACCTCCCTTGCCCTGAACGTCGTTGTCCTTCGCGCCCGCCGAGACATGCCCGCCGGGGGAGGGGCTGGCGGTGCCGAAGACGCCCGGGATCTCCTGGTCGCCGGGACCGCCGAGGACCGTGTCGGCGAGGGTGTCGGCCCGGCCGGCACGGTGCTCCTCCCCGCTGTCGGTGCTGACGAGGAAGGGCGCGGCGATCAGCAGGGCACCGGCCATGGCGGCACCGGCGAGGAGCGCTTTGCGGGGGCGGGCGGGGTCGGATTCGGCGGCGGTGTCGGCGTGTGCCTCCTCGTCGGGGTGGGTGTCGACGTCCGTGTCGGTGGAGGTGTCGGTGTCGGGCGAGGGTTCCGTATCCGGGGCCGTCTGCGTCGCGGATGCGGGCTCGGGTGCGGACTCGGACGTGGACTCGGCGCTGTCGGGTTCGGTGACCGCGCCGACCGGCGGTTCCGGCGTCGGCTCCGCCGCGACCACCACGTCCGGCTCGCTGGCGTTGCCGGTAGCGCTAGCGGTGGCGGCAGCGGTGGCGGTTGCCGTCGGCTCGGGAGAAGCGGCCGTCATCGGGTCCCTCCGGGTCGGATCGGTGGTCATGCGGTGCTCCACTTCTGGTTGCCGCCGCCGTTGCACGACCACAGCTGGAGCCGGGCCCCGTTGCCGGTGGCCACGTCCTTGACGTCGACGCACTTGTCGGCCTGGACGTTGACGAGGTCGTGGGCCGCGTTGAGACGGAACCGCTGGGCGCCGGTCCCGTTGCAGGTGACCAGCTGGACGGCGGCGCCGTCGTCGCGTGAGCCGCCGTCGACGTCCATGCACTTGCCCAGCGCCCGGACGGTGCCGTCGGAGGCGAACCGCCAGCTCTGCCGGGCGGCACCCGAGCAGTCCCAGATCTGGAGCGGGGTGCGTTCGGCGGTGCTGCCGTCGGTGACGTCGATGCAGCGGCCGGACGCGCTGCCGCGGACACGGACGCCGGCGGCGGGCTTGGAGGCCGACGCGGAGGGAGCCGTGTGCTGTCCTGGCGCGCTGCTCGTCGTACCGGTGTCCGTCGGGGCGCCCTTGTCCGGCTTCCCGGTCTCCACGACCTGACCGGTGGCCTGGTTCGCCGTGGAGTGGGGGGTGGGGGAGCCACCGGAGGGACTGGCGGTGCCGAAGGTGCCGGTGCCGTCGCCGGTCCAGTGGTCGCCCAGGGCCGTGTCGCCGGTGCTGTCGACCCGGGTGGAGCTCTCGTCGCTGTCGTCACCGGTGACCAGGAACGGCACGGCGATCAGCAGCGCCCCGAGTAGGGCGGCGCCGGCGAGGAGGGCCTTGCGGGGCCGGCCGGGGGCGTGCGGGGCGGTCTGCGGGGCGGTGGTGACAGTGGGGGCGGACCAGGTGCTCGTGCGCGTGTTCCGGGAGCCGGCTGCGGCGGTTGCCTGATCCGGGGCCGGATCCGCGGCGGTGAGCGCCGCGAACTCCGCTGCCGCAGGCGAGAGCGGGGGTGCGATCTCGGCCGTGTCGGCATTCGCCTCGGAGGTGCCGGACGGCTCCTCGGCCTGGGAGCGCGCGACGGCGGCGGAGGCTTCGGCGATCGCCGACGGCCCCCGCTGACGGCGCGGGAGCGAAGGGGTGGTGGCGGACTCCGCCGAGGTCTCGGCGGCAGGTTCGGGGAACGACTCCGTCATTCGACACCTCCCACTGCACCGGAGTCGGAGGTCGAACCGGAAGCCGGGCCCGAGCTGGCGTCCGATCCGAAAGTCGGGCCGGAGCCGGAGCCGGAGCTGGAGGTTGAGCCCGAGCCGGAAGCCGAGCCGGAGCCGGCGTCCGAGCCGGCGTCCGGGCCCGAAGCCGCCTCACCCGCGGCCGCCGCCTCCAGCACCTCCTCTGCCGTCACCACCAGACAGGCCGGCCCCGCCGGATTCACCGTGAGGGTCACGCCATAGGCGGCCAGGGCCGTCGCGGGCAGGGTGGCATGCGTCAGGGAGAGGGCGAAGGGCTGGTGGGCGTCGGACGTGAACACCGGGACGGTCGCGGTGCCGTCGGGGGAGGTGAGCTGCTGAGGTACGCCGTCCCCGGTGCGGAGGAAGCTGACCTCCGCGCCGGCCAGGGCGCGCACGGCCTCCACGACCGGGGCGTACCCCGTGACCGCCGCCTGGACGGCCGCGTCCACCGGGTCCGTCGGCTCGGGCCAGCCGAGCGAGACGGGGGAGGGGCGGTACTCCTCGTTCGGCTGCCACTCCTCGACCTCGCCCGAGAGCCCGGACCGCCACTCGCCGACCACGGCCCAGTGCGGCGGCGGCCCCTCGCCCCGCCAGCCGGGGTCGACGACCCCGAGCCAGTGGTCGGGGGCGAGCCGGGCCGCCTCCCGGACGTCCTCCGGCAACGGCGGTGCGTTCGGCGGGAGTTGGGAGGCCCGCCCTTCCTCGCTGCTGATCACGTACTGCTCCTGCTGTTCCTGCTGGGTGATGGGTCGTCATGGAGTCCGGGCCGGTCCGGCGGCGGTGCCGACCGGACCAGGTCCCGGGGGATCGCCGGCGGTTCGGCGACCGGCGCCGGACCCGGCGCGGGGGTGTAATGGACCAGGCGTGCGGTGTCGTTCTCGGGGCGGAAGCGGATCAGGGGCTCGCCGTCCGGGCCGTGCGCCGCCACGATCTTCTGGAACACGCCCTCGCTGTACGGCGATCGGGGCGCCCGCCAGTACAGGTGCGCGCCGTGGGTGACGGCCATGTCGTTGTGGGTCATCGCCTCGACCGTCTCCTCGTACGTCGGCGTGTCCAGCCGTCCGCCGCCCGGAGTCGCCAGGCTGAAGACGTCGTGATCGCCGGTGAGGGGCTTGAGCGGACCGTCCGAGGTGCCGCCCTCGTGGCCCAGCACCAGCCCGTCCCGGACGTGGAACCGGTCCTGGTCCGCCAACTCGCGCATGGTGGGCGCCAGTTGCTGGAATTCGTCCTGCCGCTGGGCGTACCGGTCCGTCAGCCGTGTCCAGGTCGCGTCGTCGTCGGAGTCCGCACGCTCCGGGAGGACGGGGCTGAAGTAGCCGACCAGGCCGACGTTCCCGGGCTCGGCGCCCAGCCGGACGTCGAGTTCGTTGATCGTCTTGGCCTTGATCTCCTTCGGTTTCGGCAGCATGCCCGCGTCGAGCCACTTCGCCGCCGTCGGGTTGGTCGGGCGGACGTCGATCACGAGACCGCGCTCGCGAGCCAGGCTGCGGAACTTGCCGAAGTGCTTCTCGGGCATCCCGAACCGCCGCCGTGCCGTCTCCGGTGTCACCGCCGGGCCGAGTCGATGCCCGACCCGCTGGAACAGCTTGCCCAAGTCCTCCGCCGCGAGGCCCAGTTCGCGGACCGGGAGCGGGGTGTCCGGGGTCAGGGCCCAGGTCGTGGTGGCCGCGCCGCCCACCGCGAGTCCCTTCGTGTCCTCGGGGGTGACTTCGAGCGACTGGAAGTCCGGGTCCTCCGGGCGGATACCAACCGGGGGCGCGGGCGGCCGGGGACGGGCCGGGAGGAAGTCCCCGCCGCGCTGGTGGAGGGTGATCGTGCGGTCGCCGGACGGGCGCCCGGCCGGCGGGAAGGAACGGGTCGAACCGTCCTCGGCGACGATCCGCACCGTGGCCCCGGTGGCGTCGGCCGCCATCCGGGCGGCGGTGCCCGTCGTCGCGGTGTTCCAGCGGCGGGCGGTGCGCACCTGGGTGCGGATCAACTCGCTTTCCTGCGCCGGGGTGAGCGGGACGTCGTCCGGGATCCGGCCCGCCGTGGCGTGGAACCGTGCCACCGGCCGCCCGTCGTGGCCCAGACTCTCCCCGGCGTCGGAGAGTTCGGCCGCGGTGAAGGGCGCCGTGCGGTCGAGGGCCGCGCCGGACGGCAGCGGACCGGCCCAGGCGTGAGCGGCCCTCGGGTCCTCGGCGGCCAGCGCGGCCCAGAAGTTGTTGCCGTCGCCGGTCGGCTCCACGAGGTCGTGGACCGTGCCGTCGGGGGCGGTGAGCGTACCGGGCCCGGCGGCCGGATCGCGGCGCCAGCCGGCGGACCCGGGACGTGCGGACCAGGGAGCGGCGGTGTGGGCGGGGCGGGTGTGCGTGCGGGACGTCTCCAAGGGGACCGTACGGCGGCGCGGGGCGGCTTCCGGTGCGGGCAACGGAGAACGGTCGACGCCGGACTCCGCCACAGCCAACCGGTAGTGACGGTCCCTCAGATGCAGTACGACACGTTCGGCGCCGCCCGCTTCCCCTGGCGTCGGCGTGAAGTCCTGGAACCCCCCGTCCTCCCGTACGACCGTGACCGTGACCCCGAAGTGCCGTGCGGCCAGGGCCGGGAGGAGGTCGGCGGCACCGTGATCCCACCCGGCGTCGGACGCCGACGTACCGGGACGGCGGATCTGCGCGGCGGTGAGGGCGAGGCGCTCGGACTCGGACAGGGTGCCGTGCAGGGGAAGGCGTCCGTTAGTGTCGGCCAGTTCTCGGGACTCGGGTGTGTCAGATCCGAAGTCGACTCCGGCGGCGGCCAGTTCGGCGTCGGTGAAGGTGTCCTGCCGGTCGGGAACGGTGAGCGCCGACAGCTCCGGGTGGGCATCGGACTCCAGCGCAGCGGCGAGATCCTCGCGCAGGGCGGTGACGAGGCCGGCTCGGTCGGTCAGGGGGAGATGACCGGGCAGACCGGCGTCCGTGCGGTGCAGCCCCTCGGCGAGCGCGTGGTAGAAGCCGTCGCCGTCCTCCGGTACGTCGAGGAGGGTGTACGGAGTGCCGGAGGGGGAGGTGAGCGTGCCGTCCTCGGCCTCGGTGTAGCGGTCGGGCGAGGCCTTCGCCGTGGCCGCGGATGTCTCGAGCACAGGCACGGCAGGCTCCTCGACCCCACCCCGCACCTCGGCTCGGCCCGGCGTCTCGGCTCGGCCCGGCATCTCGGCTCCGCTGCCGCCCGGTTCCGTAGCGCCGACGGTCCGCTCCGCGGGCAGCCGATGCCACCGCGTCAGCCGATCCGTGGCCGCCCGCACCCCGTGGAAGGCCGCCGCAGCTTCCTCGGCCGCCGCTCGCCGGGGCGCCAGGTCGGCCCACAGCACGCGCATCTCCTGTACGGCAGCCCGCAGTTCGGCCCGCGCCTGCCGCACGTCGGCCCGCAGCGGCTCCAGGGAACGCCCGCCCCCGGCTGCCGTCCCGCGCACACCCGCCTCGGCCGCCCCGCGTGCATCCGCTCCGGCCCCCGCCCCGCGTGCATCCGCCCCGGCCGCCGCCCCACTTGCATCCCCCCCGGCCCCCGCCCCGCGCACATCCGCCCCGGCCGCCGCCCCCCGTGCCTCCACGGTGGCCCCGACTCCTGGGGTGGCCCCGACCCCTGGGGCGGCACCGACCTCTGGGGTGGCCCCGCCCCCTGAAGCGGCCCCGGCCGCCGTCTCCGGGTCTGCGCCCCTGCTGCCCGCCTCCCCCGCGCGTGCCTCCGCCAACGCCCGCCGGGCGGACCTCAACCGCCCCCGCGCGGCCGCATGCCGCTCCCGGGCCTCCCCCAGGGCCCGCCGGGTCGTCCAGTACGCCTTGTCGGCGTCGGCCCAGGCCGTGCCGGCGGCCGTGACCCGGGACCAGGCGTCGGAGACCTTGGCCGGGAAGGTGGTGTCGGTGATCAGGCCGAGCTGCCGGGCCACGTCCTCGCGGACCCAGGCGAGCACCTGCCCCCGGGTCTCGACGGCCCGCGGTCCCGGCCGGACCCGTCCGAAGGGGCCGAGTGCCCGGCCCACCAGAGTCGCCACGGCGCTGTCCTTCACGTCGTGCTCGACCTCGGCGACCCCGAGCCAGTCCGTCGGGATCGCGAACAGGAACGACCTCCCCGTCTTCGGCTTGACGTTGGACTGGACGCCGTCGGCGCCCGCGGCCTTCGCCGTGTCGGTGTCCGTCGCGTTGCCCACCGTCCCCGAGGCCCCCGGGACCACACTGCCCGCGGCACCCGCGGTGACCACGGCCTGCCCGCTCAGCGTCGAGTCGTGGACCTCGGTGCGCCCCGCCGACACCTCGGAGGCGTCGGTCTCCCGCTCGGCGCTCTCCACCGTGCTCTCGGGCGCCACCGTCAGCAGCGTCGCCCCGGTGAAGTCGGGACGGGCGTACAGCCGGAACTCGCCGTGCGCTCCGGCGAGCGACGGGTCCACGAGCCCGGCGACCTGGTGTCCGGCCGGGGTGAGCGCGTCGCCGAAGAACGCGGCCAGGGAGGCGTCCGCGGTGCCGCCGTCCAGGGCGAGGGCGGAGGCGCTGCCGGGGCGGGTCAGCGGGGTGCGGCGGGCGGCCGTACGGGCGTCGGTCAGGCCGTCGCCGGACAGCCGCCCGGAGCCGACGGCGCCTTCCGTGCCGTACGCCTTCGCCACCGCCATCTCCGCGACGGCGTGCACGGTGTCCCGCCCGACCAGCCGGCGCACCTGGAAGCCGTTGGAGGGCAGCGAGAACCCGGGCCCGGCGGCCCGCCACGCGTCGACCGCTTCGGGTGTCACCGCACCGGAGCGCCAGACGGTGACCTCCGGGGTGCCGGAGGACAGGTCCGGGGGCGCGAGGGGATCGGAGGCAGCCACACCGGTGTCCGCCGGCTCGGCCGCCCCCACCGGGGCCGGAACCGGCACCGTCAGACTCAACGGCACCTGCTCCCGCAGCCGTCCGACCTCCTTCACACTCTCCGCCACCCGCCCGTCGTCGAGCGTCAGCGTCAGCCGCATCCGGTAGGGCGTCACGAACTCAGCGTGCGGCTCGTTCGGGTAGAAGACGTACGACTTCCAGCGCGTCGAGGACCGCGCGGTACCCGTCGTCCGGTCCACCGACCCCGACGTGGTGAGCGCCGGTCCGGACGCGGGTGCTCCGCCGCCCCCCGTGCGGATGCCCTCGCCGACCGTCAGCCCCGCGCCCCAGCCGCGCCCGGCCACCGTGCCGCTCTCCACGGTCTCGGCGGCGACCCGGGTGTCCTGGAGGGTCGTGCTGTGGTCGAGTCCGTCGAACTCCTCTTTGCCCTGGATCAGTTCGACCTTGAGCGCACCCGTGTGCCCGCCGAAGTGCACCTTGCCCAGGTTGAGCCGGCCGATCCGGGCCGGTGCGGCGGCCCCCGAGGGGGACGTCATACGGTCCCGCAGCGCTCGTACGGCCCGCGGGGTGAGCAGGGAGCGCACCCGGGCGCGGCTCGCGTCGTCGGCGTTCAGTGCGAGCAGCTGGGTGTCGAAGTCGGTCAACACGGCCGTGGTGTCGAGGGCGTTGACCGGGTAGGAGCCGAACGGGTTGTCGCGCAGCCAGCCGGGCCGGGACCACGTTCGCGCGGTGTACCGGGGGACCTCGCCCAGTTTGTCCCTGAGCAGGCCCAGCCGGTGGGCGGCCTTCTCGGGCAGGTGGCCCAGCCAGTCCGCGGCGAAGGTGACGCGCTTTCCGACCCAGCCGCCCCGGAAGCGGGTCGCGAGGTCGTGGACCGGGGAGAGCACGCCGTCGGCGCGGGAGGAGGCGAGGATCTCGTGCCGGGTGTCGCCGGACACCAGCACCTTGAAGTTCTCGTCGTCACGGTCGAGTTCGGAGGTCACGGTCCGGGTGACGGTGTGCGTGGTGCCCCGTGAGCGGCCCCAGCGGCCGAGGAAGCCGTAGGACCCGGCGAGGGACGGACCCGCGGGGTGCGTGGTGCCGTAACCGCCGCCGCCCGTGACGGTGAAGGACGTGCTCGTGGTGACCGCCCCGGAGGACTGGGTGTCGCTGCCCAGGGTCTGTTCGGTCTCCACCTTGACCGGCTTGGACACGACGACCGGTCGGACCACCCGGGTGCGGTGCACGAGGTCGCCGAGCCGGTTGAGGTAGGGGCCCTTGCCGAACAGCCCGCCGGTGAGGGAGCCGCCGGGGCCCGAGGTCTGGTCGAACTCGGCCGCCAGGTACTGGGGTTGGAAGGGTCGCACCATCGCGTCGTGAGCGGGGGCGCCCGGGTGGGCGAAGTGCCAGGAGCCGCCCGACGCGGCGCCCATGACCTCCTCGGCGAGCTCGCCCAGCCTCTTGTGCCCGCCGACGCTCACCGTCTGGTACGGGTGGTCCCCGAACGGATCCTCGTGCGGCGCGCTCCCGGCGGCGAGCTCTGCGGCCTCCGTCCCCGTCAACTCCTCGATGTCCGGGGCGGTTCGGGGGGCCGAGGGACCCGAAACCGGGGTGTGCTCGTCCGGCACCGACAGCAGCACCCGGCCCCGTACCGCCGCGCCCGCCCCGCCGCCGACCAGGTCGGTCTCCGGCTCCCCGCGCACGAACAGCCCGGTGCCGAGCAGCCCGAAGGAGGGCAGCCCGCGCCACAGGGTGCGCGGCCGCCAGTAACCGCCGCTCTTCGCCGTCAACTCCAGCTGGTAGCTGTGCAGATGGGAGGGGAGCGCGCTGACCGCGAGTCCCTCGTACGACGCCGTGGAGCCGTAGCCTGTCTTGCGGCCCTTCTGCCAGGCCCAGCGGGGGCCGGCCGTGAGGTTGCCGAGGTTCTTCGGGGCGCCGAGCTTGTCGCGGCCCTTGTCGCGGAGGGCGAGGCCCGCGTCGAAGCCGGTCTCCAGGGTGCGGCTGCCGCTCTGCGAGCCGTCGAGGCGCTCGGTGCCCGGGGAACCGCCGCGCAGGATCAGGTCGTTCTGGGTGCCCTCGTAGCGGCGGTCGGTGAGACGGCCGTCGATCCACAGGTAGCGGTGCGAGCGGCCGAAGCGGCCCGTGCCGGTGAGGGGGATCCGCAGACCGGTGGTGACGACGGCCTCCAGGCCGCCCGCCACGCTGTGGTGCGAGAGGGCGTCGACGACGGCGAGGGTGTTGGCGAGGGCGAGCCGGTAGCGGTCGGGGTCGCTCCACCGCCCGGACCGCGCCTCCAGTTCGGCGAGCGGGGCGATCAGGCCTGGGTGGCGGCGGGCGGCCGCCCGGATCACCTCGTCGGTGAACTCCTGGAGCAACGTGGGGGAGTCCCCGGAGTCCCCCGAGGTGAACGCCTCAGGGCGGGCCATGCCCAGGACGGCAGGGTCCTCGTCGGTCAGGTAGACGGGCGGCAACGGCTCGTTGCCGTGCCGCTTGCGCAGGGTCGTGCCGTCGTCCCAGCCCGCGAGCCGGCGCGCCTCGGTGCGGGTCATCCGGTCCAGGCTCCACGTCTGGAACGGCGTGGCCTGCTGGTCGCCGGTCCGCCGCACCCAGACGGTCTTGTGGACCTTGTACAGCTCGGTCGGCACCTTCTTCGCCCGGCCCACGATCTTCCGCCCACCCGAGCCGCCGAACACCTGCCCGGAGGTGATCCCGCGCGCGTACCGGCCCACCGCGCCCGCCAACAGCCGTACCGAGAAGGGCCCGTTGTTCGCGAGGTCCACGCTCGGGCCGATGCTGCCGCTGACCTCGAAGCCGTACGACTTGGTCAGTCCGCGTTCGTTCTTCACGGTCTGCTGGACGGTGTTGCGGAGTTCGGCCGCCTCGGTCTCGGTCAGCAGCTCCGCACGGCCCGGGACGACCTTCTCCACGACGAACGCGCCGAGCGGTGAACGGGACTTGTCCTCGCCCAGCAGTTGCCGGGTGGGGACCTTGCCGCGGGCCAGGCGGTCGGCCATGCGGTGGAAGGTGTCGGTGCTGAAGAAGCCGGAGAGCTCCTGGTGGGCGCTGCTGCCGGGCCGGGCGCCGGTGCGGTCCAGCGCCCACTTGCGGATCGCCTCGACCGGGCCGTAGCCCTCGGTGTGCACCAGCCGGTAGTCGCTCCGGGGGCCCAACGACAGGGTGCGCGGCACCGGGCCGGGCTCCCCGGGGCGGGTCTCGCCCTCGGGCAGGCGCAGGGTCAGTCCGTTGCGCACGCCGAAGGTGAAGTGCCCCTCCCCGGTGGCGAATCCACGCGGCAGCCGGTCCTTGCGGGTGGCGGTCGGGGCGCCCTCGAAGGACACCTCGTACTGCACGTCGTCCAGGTGGAGATGGGAGCCGTCGAGCCGGCGGGTCTCCACCTGGCTGAGGGTCTGGTCCTGCATCGCGTAGTCGTACGACCGCCCGTAGCTCACCGCGCCGCCGACCCTGCCGTAGGCCACCGGGCCCGCCGGGGGACCGATCGGGAGCGAGCCCGCGAGCCGCTTGGTCTGGGCGACTGTCCGGCTCGGGCCCGAGGTGACCTGGCTGCGGTGCCCGGCGTCCACCTTGACCGGCACGCCGTGTGCGTCGGTGAAGCGTTCCCACACCCCGTGCGGGCGGGTCCGCACCCGCATCACCCGGGTCCGGCCGCGGGAGTCGGTGAACGGCGGTGACAGCCAGCCGTCGCCGTGGAAGGCCTGCGGGGTGGCCCGCAGCGCCCGCTCCAGCCGGACCCGGACGTCCTCGGGGAGCGCGGCACGCTCGCCGATCTCCCGCACCACCTGGTCCGTGCCGCGCAGGCGTGCCCGGCTGTGGCCGTACGCCCCTTCGTCGAGGTGGGAGGGGAGGGCGCTGCCGTCGGTGAAGGTGACGGTCCTCCCGGCGGGCGGGGGCGGCAGCAGCGAGCGGTCGAGGCGGGGCGGGCGGTGGGTGTCGAGTTCCGCCTCGATGTCGGCGAACGGGTCGACAGTGGTGGGGAGTTCGGTGGCCGGGTCGCGGGGCGGCGGGGGCGTCTCGCCGCGGGAGGCGCGGAGGGCGGCGAGGGTGCCGGGGGTGAGGCGGCTCAGGCCGTCGAGCGTGCGGTTCGTGGTGTCCGGGACCTGGGCGCGGAGGAAGGCGACGAGGTCGGTCAGGTCCTGGGAGGTTGCGGAGTCCAGGATGTCGTCGTGGTCGGTCACGGGCGCGACGGCTTCGGGGCCGGCCGGACTCGGCGGCGCCTCGGTCGTACCGTCACCCTCCGCGGGGGCCAGCGCCGAGTAGTGGTCGACCCCGTTGTAGAGGACGTGGACGGTCCTGGTGCCGTCCGGGTTGTACTCCTGGTCCGGGCCGCCGTCGCTGCGGACGACCACCAGCCGTACGCCGAGCGCCCGCGCCACCAGGCCGGGGGCGTGGTCGAAGAAGGGCGTGTTCCACAGGTTCACGTCCCGCAGGGAGTCGGCGACGAGATCGCCCACCCCGTGCCTGCGTACGGCGTCCAGCCGCGGGCCGGTCAGGGCCCACCTCGGGTAGCCGACCTCCAGGAGCGTGCGCCACGCCGTCTCGGCGGCCGGGCCGCCCTGCGTGAGCCGCTCCTGGAGCAGTGGCCGCAGGATCTCGCGCCGGGCCGCGTCCATGAGCCGGTCCCGGTCGGCGGCCGGAGCGTCGGCGGGGTCGGGGCGGTAGCCGGGCAGCAGGGCACGGACCGCCGCTCGGGGGAGGTCGGCGAGGACACCGCTGTCGGCGGCGTCGGTCCGGCGGCGCAGCTCCGCCCGGTACATGGCGTCGGTGAGCCGCTCCTCGATCCTCGCCAGGACCGGCGCGGGCAGAGGGGGCAGCGGGCCGCCCATGATCCGGCGCAGTTGGGCGGTGCTGAGGTCGCGGGTCAACTCCTCCAGCGCGTCGTGCCGGTTGAGGAGGGTGTGCTCCGCCGTGCCGGTGAAGGCGTCGGCCGCCCGGTTCCGCAGCTCGCGCACGTTCTCGCCGAGCGGGGCGGCCTGCGGGTCCTGGAGCCGTGTGCTGTCCAGGAGCGCCCGGAAGAAGCAGTCGCCGTCCCCGACGACAGGAGACTCGTTGAAACGCCGGTGGCCGCTGGTGTGCACGGTGCCGTCGAGTCCCTCGGTGACCGCGCCGTGGACCGGGGTCTCGGCGTCCGTCGCGGGGGCGGGGGTCAGCAGAGCGGTGACGATCTTGTCGATGTCCGGGGTGCTGAAGCCCTTGGTCGTCTGCTCCTGCTGGGACTTCGTGTGCCTGCGCACCTCGTGGCCGGCCCGTACCCACGCGGGGTGCTTGAAGTCCTCGGCCAGGCCGTTGAGTTCCTCCTTCTGGCTCGGGGTCGGCGTCTTGCCGTGGAGTTCCTTCCTCTGCTCCCACACGGCCCGCGCCTCCAGCACGACCCGTCCGGACAGCGTGGGCGGCCGGTCGAGGACGATCCGCTCGTAACCGGTCTTCAGCGTGGCCTTGGACTTGTCGTTGTCGCTGTTCCACTTGGCCATGCGCTCGCCGCCGAAACTGTTGGGCTCCTCCAGGTAGTTGACCCGGTGGCCGGACAAGGCCATGGCTTCGAGGTTGCCGCTGCGGAAGCCGAGGTGCTTGAGGTCGCCGCCGCTCTGCCGGTTCAGGTACTCGAAGAGCCGCAGCTGACCGGTGCGGGTGTCACCGCCCCAAGTGGCCACGCCCTCACGGTCGTTCCAGAAGTCGGTGAGGTCGTGCACGGCAAGACCGGCGAGTTCGGGGTCGCGGACCAGGTCCGGATAGCGCGGGCGGCGCCCGTCGTCGACCCGGGCGTCCCCCGTGATGACGACGAGCGGTCCGGGCCGGTCGTCCTTCGTACGGTCGCGGATGCCGCGCAGGATCTGGCCCATGCCCTTGTAGCTGGTGTCGTGCTCCACATGGACGTCCCCGCGCTTGCCGCTGAAACGGGACCACAGCACGATGACCTTGCGGCCGGGCTCCACCTGGACACCCTTGGTGGCGAGCCAGGCGGCGACCTTGTCCTGCTCCTCCCCGGGGAACCCGGCGTCGTCCAGCCGCCAGCCCGCGCGGACCTGCTCCCGCACCTCCGTGGAGAAGTTGTCGGTGATCCACTCCGTGCCCGCGCCCACCCCGAGGACGAGGCTTTTGAGCTTGGACTTCGACAGGGGCTGCCGGTCCCTCAGAACCTCGGAGTTGAGCTCGTCGAAGATCCGCTTGGCGTGGGCGTCGCCGTCGGTCTCGGGCGTGACCTCCACTTCGTGGACACGGCTGGCGTCGATGCCGCTCGCCCGGTAGAACTCGGCGATGTTCGTGCTGCGGTCACGCCCGTTCAGGGGATCCCTCGCGACCACGACGTGCAGGTTCTCGTCGGCGAGAAGGTAGGCGGCGATGCCGAACTGGTCGCCGGTCGCATAACCCGGGTGGTGCAGCACCTTCTTCAGACCCGGGTCGGGGTCCGCCTTCTTGGCGTGGAGGGCGGCCTTCTCCTCCTTGGACAGCTTGGACGAGGAGGCGCCGGACCCGCTCGCCTTCTTGCTGCCGTTGCCGCCGCCCTCCCAGAGAGGGTCGCGGGCGGGGCCGCCCTCGTCGGCGCCCGGCCCGGTCCCGTGTGCGACCCCCGCGCCGCCCGCCGGTGCGCCCTGGACGGGCAGCCGGTCGGGCGCCGTCCCCGGGGCCGCCGTGACGGCGGCGGCGAGGACGGCACGGTACTGCTCCGGGGTGGGTCCGACCGTGTCGGGCAGCCGGAAGGTGCCGCGGGTGATCCGGGTGAGCAGGTCCGGGGTCATCCGGGCGTCGGTGTAGCGGGGCGGGGCGTCGCGGTGCCAGCGCAGCCTCTCCAACGCGCCGAGGCCGCGCAGCAGTTCGTGGTCGGAGCCGGTGTCGAGGCCGGTGGTGCCGCGCAGGGTGCGGACGAACTGGAGGGTGCGCAGGGCGGCGAAGGGGTCCGGCTCGCCGTCGCCCTCGTGCTGCCCGGCCGCGCGGGCCAGTGCGGTGAGATCGGGGCCGGACGGCTCGGGCAGGAACAGCCGCCAACGGCCCGGTTCGACCTCGCCGGTCTCCGACTCGACGTCGAGGATCGGCCGGACCCGGCCCGAACCGTCCAGCGCCGTACCGACCTTGGTGGTCGGCGCGTACACCGGGCGGCCCGTCACGTTGGCGACATGCTGGGCGACCGGCAGCCCGCCGTGGGTGGGGGAGGCGCCGGTGGAGCAGGAGTAGAGGACGATCGGCTCACCGTCGGGGCCGAGCCCGCCCCAGCGGACCATGTAGCGGCCCAGTTCCCGCCCGCTGACGGTGACCGTGTGCACCCCGTCCTCCTGGGGACGGCCGTCCTTGTAGCGCTGGTCCAGGGCGAGTTCGACCCGGGTCGGCTTGCCGTGCGCCGCGAAGAACGACACCTTCTTGTTCTTCCAGGGCACGTCCTTGGGGCCGCCGACGAGCACCCCGCGCTGCGGGCGGTGGTCCGAGTAGTCGTCCGTGGTGGTCACCGTCGGGTAGCGCCTCTCCCGGCGCGACCAGTCGGCGGGGGTGAAGGAGGCCTGGCCCCGCGCCTCGCCTAGGCCGTAGCCATTGACGGCCGAGTCGGGCACGTCACCGGCGGCGAGCGTCCGGAGTTTCCCGCCGCCGGTGACCGGGCGGCTCACCAGGCGGGTGGGTTCCGGGCGCGGGCCGCCGACCAGGTACTTGGTGATCTCCTTGACGTCGTCGTCGTGGAAGCCCCTGTTCCCGGGGTCCTTGTAGGGCTTCTCGGCGCCGCGCCTGTTGTTCTTGCCGACGACCCAGGCGGGGTGCTTGAACTCCGTCTCCAGGTTCTTGAGTTCGTCCTTCTGGCTTGGGGTCGGCGTCTTGCCGTGCAGTTCCTTGGTCTGCTCCCACACGGCCTGCGCCTCGACGGCGATCTGCCCGGAGAGCGTGGGCGGCCGGACGATGGTGATGCGTTCGTAGCCCGTCTTCACGGCGGACTTGGAGTTGACCGCGTGCCACTTGGCCATCCGCTCGCCGCCGATGGAGCCAGGCTCCTCCAGGTACCTGACCTGGTGGCCGGAGAGCGCCATCGCTTCGAGGTTTCCGCTGCGGAAGCCGAGGTGCTTGAGTTCGCCCTCGCTCTGGCGGTTCAGGTACTCGTAGAGCCGCATCTGGCCGGTGCGGGTGTCGCCGCCCCAAGTGGCCACGCCCTCCCGGTCGGTCCAGAAGTCGGTGAGGTCGTGGACGGCCAGGCCGTTGTTCCAGTGCTTGGCCGTGAGGGCCGGATAGTGGTCGGGGCGCCGGGGGTTGACCTTGGCGTCGCCCGCGATGATGACGAGCGGTCCGGGCGGGTCGTCCTTGGTGCGCTCGTGGATGCCGGTGAGCAGCTGGTCCATGCCGGTGTAGCTGGTGTCGTGCTCGACATGGATGTCGCCGCGCTTGCCGCTGAAGCGGGACCACAGGACGATCACCTTGCGGCCGGGTTCCACGGTGATGCCCCGGCCGGCGAGCCAGGCGGCGACCTTCGCCCGGTCCTCCGGCGGGAAGCCGGCGTCGTCCAGGCGCCAGCCCTCGCGGATCCTGTCCCGCAGCGGATGGCTGAAGTGGTTGCCGATCCAGGTGGTCCCGGTGCCCACCGGGACGCTGAGGGCGCTCAGCTTGGTCTTGCTGAGCTTGTCGAAGTCCTCGGCGCCCTTGTTGATCTCCCGCACGATCTCCTCGGACCGCTCCTTCGCGGTCCTGTCGTGCGGGCCCTGCTGGAAGTGGATGCGTTCGGGCGCGATGCCGCTGGACCGGTAGAACTCGGCGATCTCCGGGCCCTTGTCCCGGGAGTCCGTGCCGGGTGCGGCGCTGTCCACCAGGACGTGCAGGTTCGGGTCGCCGTGCAGGGCGGCGGCGATCCCGAACTGGTCGCCGGTGGCGTAGCCGGGGTGGGTGAGGACGGTCTTGTAGGCGGGACCCGGGGCTGAGGAGGAGGACTCGGTGGCGGGCTTTCCACCCGTTCCACCCTTTCCACCCTTTGCCCCCTTGCCGCCCTGCCCGCTGGTGCCGCCTTTGCCGCCTTTGCCGCCCGGCGGGTTGTTCGGAGGCTTGCCCTTGCCCTTGGCACCCTCGGCACCTTTGGCGCCCTTCGCGCCCTTGCCCCCGCCGCCCAGCAGCGCGTCCACGGTCGTGGAGCTCAGGGTACGCAGCCGGTCCAGGGTGCGGTCCTCGACGTCGAGGCCGTCCTGCCCGCGCAGGAGGGCGACCAGCTCCTCCGCACGGTCGCTGCTGGTGGTCGCCGGCCGCACGAAGGGCTCCTCGGCGGGTGCCTCCGGGGCCGGGGCGGGGGCGGGGGAGTTCTCGATCGCGGAGTAGTGGTCGCGGCCGTTGTAGTGGAGGTAGACCGTCCTGCCCGCACCGGAGTTGACGGGCGTGCCCCAGGTGTTGCCGTCCTCGTGCTGTACGACGGTGAGATTCAGGCCGAGCGCGTGGGCGACCTCGGAGGGCGCGTAGTCGAAGAACGGCGTCGCCCACAGGTCCGTGCTGCGGATCGAGTCGGTGACCAGGTCGCCGAGCCCGCGGCCCCGGAAGTCGGCCAGGTGGGGACCCTGCCGGGCCCACCGGGGGTAACGCGTCTCCAGCAGCCGGTTCCAGAGCCGTCCGGCGAGCTCGGGGTCGTCGCCCGTCAGTGCCTCCCGGAGCTGGGCGCGCATCGCGATCGCCTGCTGTACCTCGACCAGTGGCTCGCGGTCGGCAGGCGGCACCCTGCGCACGTCCGGCTGGTATCCCGGCAGCAGGGCGCGGATCGTGGCCCGGTCCAGGTCCGCGAGGACGGCCCGGTCGGCGGGGGCGAGGCGTTGCCGGAGTTCGTCGCGGTAGAGGTTGTCGCGCAGCTGGTTGTCGACGATCTCGTTCTGCCGGCGGGACAGGAGCGGGGGTGGTGTGTTCAGGACCACCGACAGCATGTCAGCGTCGAGGTCCTGGACCAGGACGTCCAGGGCGTCCCGCCGGTTCAGCTCCTGGTACCGCTCGGACCCTTGGAACCTGTTCGCCGCGTGCTGCCGCAGCTCAGGGACGTCCATCGCGGTCAGTGCAGAGCCGTGGCCCTGGTGGTGCAGGCCGGCGAGCAGCGAGGTGAAGAAACAGTCACCGTCACCGACGACGTCCAGCACACGGAGGCCTTCCTCGTGCCCGGGGAACGGGACGGTCTGAGTGACGGGGCGGGGTTGGGAGGCGGTGGGGGAGGGGCTCACCGGAGTTGCGGAGACAGGGGCCGCGGAGGCAGGGGCCGCGGAGGCAGTGGTGGGTGCGGGCGCCTGGGTGCCGGTCGTCGACGAGGGCGTCGGGGCGTGGGAGGCGGTCGCCGTCACCGGTGTCGGGACGGTCTCCGAGGTCGGGTCGGTCTCCGGGGTGCCGCTCTGCTCGTCCCGGCTGAGGGTGGGCGTGTGCCGGGGCTGGGGCGAGGTGCTCGGCGCATGCGGCCGGCCGCCCGAGGAAGTGGACGTCGGGGCGGTCAACTGGCCCTGCTGTCCCGTGTCTTCGCTTCCGCTGCCCTCGCTCTCGCTGAGGACGTCGTGCACCGGGGACTCTTCGGTGTCGTCCGCCTTGGCCGTGTTCGCGCTGGTCGTCGGTATGTTCCTGGGCTGGGGTGAGGGAGCCGGCGCACCGGAGGAGCCGCCCGAGGAGACCGGCGCCGGAGTCGTCGACCGGGCCTCCTGGCGGGCCCCTTCGCCCTCGGACACCGTGTCGTGGGCCGGTGTGTCCTTCGTGCCAGGCGTGCTCACCGCCGCGTCCGCGTCCAGCGCCCGTACGTCGTTGATCGCGTTCGTGTCCAGGTGGATGTTGAACTGCGACCCGAACTTCGCCACCCCGGCGAACACCATGCCCATGAACAGCGCGCTGCCGGTCGCCGTCAGGAACGTGTCGCCGCTGAGCGCCCAACTCCCGGTGAACAGGCCGACGGTGACGAACTCGCCGAAGGTCTCGGCGGCCCCCTCCGCCACCGCGTCCCCGATGCCGTCGCCGAAGCCGCCCCGGTCGTGGGTGTCCCGGTTGCCGAGATCCCTGTTGCCGAGATCCCGCTTGCCGATGTCCCTGTTGCCGAAGTCCCGGTTGTTGGCGGACGACGGCAGGTCCGCCCGCCCCCGGTCCACCTTCGTCAGTACGTCCTCGTCGAACTTCTTGAACACCGTGTCGTCGAGATGGCTGCGCCGGAAGAAGTTCCGCAGCCGGTCGGCGACCCCCTCGAACACCCCGTGGAACATCCCGGTGAGGCCGCCGAACACGGCGTCCTGGAGGATCTGCGACCAGTCGAACCCCTTCGGCCGCCGCCCGTCGGGACCGAACGCGATCAGCGCCAGCCGTACGGCGAACGTCGTGAACGCCTCGTCGAACGCCTCGCTCAGGCTCGGCATCAGATGCGTGCGCTTCATGAGCTGGTCGAGGATCGCCAGGATCGTCACCCGGCTCTGTGCCCGCGCGACCGCCGCCTTCCCGGCCGTCGCGCCGCCGCTGAAGACGGACATCACCAGGATCACGGCGAGTTCGATGAGCAGCCGGACGATCTCGGCGATGATCTGCCACTTCGCCTCGGTGATGTTGATGGACGTCTCGACCCGCCCCCGGGCGACGACGTCCAGCTCGTCGGCGAACTCCTTGAGGTAGTTGCGGCCGCCGTCGTCGACGAACATGTTCATCGCGCGGACGTACCGCGTGGCGACCTGCGGCGGCAGCGAGCGGCCGACCTCGATCACCGAGTCCTCGATCAGCTCGGACAGCTTGGTGAGCTGCTTGCCGAGACGGTCGTACGGCTCGTGGCTCCGGTAGGCCTTGTCCTCGTCCGCCTGGAGCATCTTCTCGCCGATGAGAAGCAGCAGCAGGTTGTTGACCTCGGGCGAGACGTGGATGGCCATGGACGGTTCAGTGCCTTCCGGGGCCGTTCGCGGCGGACTCGTGGATGGCGTCCAGGACACCGTTCTGGGTGCCGAGGATGTTCTGGAGGTTGCTGTGGGTGCCGTTGGCGACGCCCACGATCGCGTCCGTGACCGCCTGGCCGGTGTCCGTGACCGACTCCCGCTCGGACTTCTCCTGCGGCTTGACCTCGCGCGCGAACTCGTCGTCCTGGCCGGGCCAGTCACGGGTGAGGTTCACGGCGGACACGAAGTCCCGCACCATCTCCTGGGCCAGCGAACTGATCGCGTCGACCTGCCGGACCCCGGCCTGGATGCGGCCGGGGTCGGCGAAGTAGGCGTTGCTGTCAGCCATGGCGGTGCTCCTCCTCGGGGTCCTCGGTGATCTCGTCGGCGATGTCGTCGTGCCGGCGGCGTCCGGCGTCCCGGCCGGGGCCGTCCTCCAGGACGGCCGGGCCGAAGACCCTCGCCCAGTCGACGTCGACCCCGGTCAGTTCCGGCACCCGCTCGCTGGGCAGGGTGAACGGCTCGAAGAGGTCCATGACCTGACGTGCCATCAGTCCGCGCGCCTCGGCCGCCGCCTCCAGCACGCTCGCGGCCAACTGCCCGGCCGCCATGGTCCGGTACCGGTCCTCCAGGAACCGCAGCCCGGTCAACTCGCCCTGCGGGCCCACGGTGACCTCCACACTGCGGTCCTTGGACCGTACGGTGACGGCGGACTCGGCGAGTTCGGCCTCCGCCCGCGCCACCGCCGCCCGGGTGGCGTCCAGTTCGGCCATCGCCTCGGCGAGCCGCTGCTCGTAGGAGGACCCGCTCACCGCCCGCTCACCGCCCGATCACCGAGGGCGCCCCGCCCTCGTCGGCGCCCCACACGTCCTCGTCCTCCTCGTCGGCGAGCCAGCTGGCCCGCTCCTCGGCGCCGGAGCTCTCCGTCCTACGGCCGTCCCGGCGACCCGCGTCGGACTGCGGGGCGAACGGGGAGCCCGTCGAACTGGTGCTGACCCTGGCCCGCCCGGTCGTCGTCCCCTCGGCCTCGTCGTCCTCCGTGGACCGGTTCCTGCCGGTGCGGCGCGAGCGGCCACCCAGGGGGCCGCCGGCTCCCGGTTCGGTCAGCACGTTGCGGACCCGTTCGCCGGTGCCGGACTGGCCCCCGGCCGCGCCCGGGGCACCGCCCATGCCGCCCATCGGCATCATCGGCATGCCGTTCGCGGCACCGGACTCGGCGGACCCGGCAGAGGTGCCGGTCGGGGCGCCGAGCGCGCCCGAGGTGTAGGGGGAGTCGTCGTATCCCTCGAAGGACGGCCCGAGCAGGCCGTTCGATCCCGTCGTACCGCCCCCGAGGCTGCCGGGACCACTGAGCGAACCGAGGCCGTCCAGCCCGGTCAGGCCGGAGGTCAGCGGGGTGCCGGAGCCCGTGCCCAGGGAGTGGGAGAGGCCGCTGAGGTTGCTGTTCAGGCTGCCGAGGCTGTCGCTCAGGTGGTCGAAGTCGTCGAGGTCGCCCAGGTCCAGGCCGTGGCCGGGATCGCCGAGGCCGCTCAGACCGCTGCCGAGGTCGGTGGTGGTGACGTGGCCGTCCGGGTCCGTCGTGGTCGCCACGCCGGTGGCCGGGTCGACCGTGGTGACCGTGCCGTCGGGGTACTTGGTGGTGAGGGTGCCGTCCGGGTTGAGCGTGGTGACGCTGCCGTCGGGGTTGGTGACGCTGTCCCCGGCGTCCAGGTCCGTGGTCGTGGACTTGCCGTCCTTGGTCGTGGTGGTGACCTTGCCGGTGCTCGGGTCGAAGATGCTCACCGAGCCGTCCGGATAGGTCGTGGTGAGCGTGCCGTCCGGGTTCAGGGTGGTGGTGCCGCCCCCGGGGTTGGTGAGGCCGGTCCCCAGTCCGGAGCCCAGGTTCAGGCCGTCGCCCAGGTTGCTGGTCAGCCCGGTGTTCAGGTCGCTGAGGTTGCCGAGGCCCGCGCCCAGGTTGGAGGTGAGGCCGTTCAGCCCGGCACCGAGGCCCGTGGTCAGGTCGTTCAGCCCGGTGCCCAGGTTGTCGCCGAGACCGGTCAGGCTGTCGCCGAGCCCGTTCAGGCCGTCGCCGACACCGGAGAGGTTGTCGCCCAGGCCCGAGATGCTGTTGTTGATCCCCGTGTTGAGGTTGTTCAGCGCGTCGTCGAGACTCCGGCGGAAGTCGTCGGTCGAGCCGTTGCCCTCGTCGTCGCCGTTCTGGTGGTGCTCGAACTGGTCGGTCAGGGACGAGGTGTCCTTCGCGTCCAGGGGCTCCTCCAGCGGGTCGATCGCCGCGATCCACGCGTTGTTCAGGTCGGACATCGCCTGCTTGGCGAACGGGATCAACTGGCTTTCGATGTACGTCGTCCAGCGCTGGACGGCCGCCTCGCCGACCTTCTTCCAGTTGTTGACGTCGTTGAGGTTGCCGTAGACCGGATGGCTCTGCTTGAAGGCGGAGGTGGCCTCGTAACGGGGGCTGCCCTGGACCTGACGCGTGCCGACCTGGTGGACGTTGTTCGCCAGGACCCACGCGGTGAGCTCGTCGAGTATCTCCAGCAGGCCCCGGTGCGGGTCGTGCCGGCCGGTGTTCGCCCAGGCGATCCACGCGGTGCGCAGCACGAGCGTCTGCCGCCACAGGTCCTTCTGGGCCTTGATCAGGGCGTCGGAGTACGGGGAGCGCGGGGTGTAGTAGTCGAGCGAGGTGTTCTGCGCGGTGTACGTGGCACCGCCCATCTGCTCCACGTAGGCGTCGTAGTTCTTGCGCAGTTGGTGCACCAGGTCGCGGAAGACACCCGCCGCCTGCCCCTGCCAGGCGCTGTCGTCGCCGCCGAGGGAGTCCTCCCACTGCTTGAGCACCACGGCCTGGTCCGCGAAGAACTTCTTCGCCCGGTCGAAGGACTGGGCGGTCTGCTCGAACGACTTGAGCTTGACCGCGTCCTTGTCGGCCACGGAGGCACCGTTGAACGAGAACCCGGCGGTGCTGTGCGCGCTGTCCGCCGCGAGCGCGTCGAGGGCGGCCTTCGCCCCGCTGACGTACTGGCCCAGCGTGGTGTTGTCCCACTGGTCGCCGTAGTGACCCGTGAAGGGTGTGCCCGAGAAGGTCTCGCCCGCGTCCAGCAGCCGGGCGCGGCCGTTGCCGTCCAGGAACACCCCGATGAACACGATGTGCGCCTTGTACAGGTTGAAGTCGTCGCTCTTGTGCCCCGAGCCGTCCTTGCCCCCGGACGTCCCGACGAACGTCAGGATGTAGTCGTCGCCGCTCGCCACGTGCCAGCCGCTGATCGCGGTGTAGTCGGCGTCCGACAGCTTCCGCATGGACTCCGAGCGGATGTCCATGCGGAACAGCGGGATGCCCTCCTTGCTCTTCAGCTTGTCGAAGAGGGTCGCCCGGCTGGGCATGGGGTAGCCGGTGAACAGCGTCACCGCCTGGCCCCAGTAGTCGTCCTGGTCGTAGGGCATCAGTTGCCGTCTTCGTGGTGGCCGGAGGAGGTGGTCTGGTCCCCGGGGTTCTCGCTCATGCCCTCGTCGACGTCGGAGAAGACGTCCAGCATCTGCTCCGCGCCGATGGAGTGCAGGCTGCTGCCCTGGGCGTTCAGCATGGTGCGGATGGTCTGCTTCATGTCCCGCTCGATGTCCCCGAACAGGTTCACATGCTGCGCGAGGACGGCGTCCACGCTCTTGGCGGCGCCCGTCGCGGCGGTCAGCAGCGACTTGCCGTGCAGGAAGTCGTCGGCGCCCATCGAGCCGATGGCCAGCGCCTGGTTCTGCTGGAGCGAGTCCGGCGTGGTCGCCCCGTCCACGATGCTGCGCAGCGCCCGGATCCCGCCGGTGTCCGCCGTGCTGTCCCGGCGGATCGCCTTGAGCGCGGTGAGGAAGTCGGCGAGGTCGTTGTCGACGAAGCGCTGGAGCGCGGGGCCGTCGAGATGGGTGAGGTCCGCCATGGTCGTCGGTGCTCCCGCTAGCGGCCGATGCCGACTTCGGACCACATCTGCGTCAACTGGTTCTCGCTGTACTGGTACTGGCCGGAGATGTCCGTGAGCAGCGAGGCGTGCGAGGTCAGCAGCCGCTCCATGTTGTGCACGGCCGCGTCCCAGGCGGCCTGCTTCTGCCGGTACATGTCGGCGTCGTTGCCGTACCAGGACTTGACGAGCTCGTTGAGCTCCGCCTCCAGGGAGGCCAGGGTGTTCGCGATCGCCTTGGTCTGCTGGACCATGTCGTCGGCCGCGTTGTTCATGTGGTTGTAGTCGACGTAGATGTAGCCGTCGGTCATCTCGGACACGGAAACCTCGCTGGGTGCGGTGGACGGAGGGGACTTCAGCCGATGAGCTGGTCGAACGCCGACTGGGAGGCGTTGTAGGCCTGGTTGATGGCGTCGTTGGAGGAGCCCTGGGTCTTGCCGTGCTCGACGAGGCTCGTGTTGAGCTTGTCGACCATGTCCTCCAGGTTGCGCAGGATGGTGTTGCACTGCTCGTCCCACTGCGCGAGCAGCGCGCCGAACTGGCCGCCGTCGCTGCCCTGGTAGCCCGAGGACAGGGTGGCGCGGGTGTTGTCGACGTCCTGGCGGGACTTGAGGATGCCGCTGAAGGCCGCCTCGAGTGCCTGGATGCCGTTGCGGGTCGCCTGTTCGTTTGACTGCTGGCCACCGGCCATGGGGACCTCCTGTTCGGAGTGCGCGTAGGGGGCAGGGCCTCCGCCCCTAGGGGGGTGTGGGCGGAGGCCCCTCAACCCGTACTACGGAGGGGGTGGGGCGCCGGGTTCTCGTGAGGGCGCGTCAGTTTCGCTGCGCCGAGGGGGAGTCGGAGCACACCGGGCCCGTGGTGCGTGGCCGGCCCGCTCCGGTCGCCGCCGCGGGATCCAGGTCCGGGCCCGTCGGCAGCATCGACAGCAAGGGCGCCGGCAGCGAGCGCACGGCGGAGTCCGGCTGGCCCAGCGCCTCCAGGGCCGCCTTCGACGGCACCCGGTACTTCACGCCGTTGTCGGCCACCAGATAGGTGGTGTCTCCCACCGCGCTCCCGTCCGCGCCCAGCGCCCGCACCAGGGCGCCGTGACCCGGCCGTACGACCACGCCGTCCACCCGCAGACAGGCGGGCGCCACCTGGTCGGTGGGGGCCGCCGTGACCGGGCCCAGGTCGGTGACCGGGACCAGCACCGAGGAGACCCGGGTGCCGTCGGTGCCGGGCTCCACCCGGGCGCAGGCCGCCTGCCGCTCGGGTACCGCCAGGGCCCTGGGCGGGGCGGCGGGCAGGCCGTCGGCGCCGGGGGAGCGGCCCTCGGAGCCCGGCGCGAGATGCTGCTTGAGGGTGTCGGCGCCCAGGTCGGCGGCGGTCGGCGAGGAGCCGCCGTACGCCTTCTCGCGGGTCGCGGGATCGCCCAGGACGAGGGCTGCCTCGGTGTCGGTGAGCGGGGCCAGGCCCTCCTTCCGCAGCAGGTAGTACGGGCGCTCGGCGGAGCCCGGCACGCTCACCCGGAAAACCTGGCCGACTCGGCTCGCCGAGCCGCCGAGGGCGGGGCCCGCGGAGCCGAGGCCCGGCACCTTCGGCGCGGCCAGGCCGGGGCCCTCCACCAGGGCGTCGAGGAAGGCCGCCGAGACCGGGCGCGGGGTGACGGTGCCGTAGCCGAGGGAGACCGCCGCGCCGGACTTCGCGTCGAGCCGCAGCCTGCTGCCCTGCCACACCAGGTACACCGCCTCGTCCGGCCCAGCGACCACCACACCGTCCCCGGGGCCGATCCCGTCGGACGCGGTGGGGCCGCCCGCGATCAGCGCGGTGACCGCCGAGCCGTCCTCGTCGAGCGCCGAACACACCTGCCAGGCACCGGAGTCGAGGCGGTCGGGCAGGGAGTCCGGGGCGCCCGGGATACCGACCGGCGCGCCGACCGGGGTGTCGCCGAGGGAGGCCGTGGAGACGTCCTCCGTCTTCAGGTCCTTGCCGCCGATCAGCCGCGCCGAGGCGTAGTTGCGCACCGGCCGCAGCCGGCCGTCGTAGTAGAGGTAGCGGGCGCCGGTCTCCCGGTTGACGACGAGCGTGCCCGAGGCCCGCCAGGAGTCGTTGCCGCCGGGCGAGACGAGCCCGTAGACCACCGCCCCGGCCGCCACCAGCACCGCCACCACGATCCCGGTCACCGCGCCCCGGGTGGTGCGCCCGAGCGGGCTCTCCGGGGCGTCCGGGTCGGCGAGCAGCATCCCGGAGGACAGCCGGTTCATGACGAAGGCGTGCGCCTGTACCTGGTCGCGCTTGGACTGCATGGTTCAAGTCCCCCCGCTCAGCCGCTGATCGCCCGCAGCGCGCCGAACACGCCGAGCGTCCACAGGGTCAACGGCAGGACGGCGACGGCGAGTCCGGAGTGCAGCAGCTCGGCCGCCCGCCCCCAGTACGGCAGCATGCGGCGGCCCGGCACCGTCCAGGACGCGATCGCCAGGACGGCGGTCAGCGCGAGCAACCCGGCCACCAGCAGCGGTCGTCGGTCGGCGCCGACCGCCCCGGCGGCGGTGACGACGAGCAGGCCCGCGCCGAGCGTGCCCGGCAGCACCAGGGCCATGCGCTGCGGGACGTTCACCATGCCCCGCCCGTGCAGCAGCAGGAGCAGCGACAGCACCCCCGTGGTGAGGGCCTCGGGCAGGTTCGGGCGCAGCGACAGCGCCGCGAGGCAGCCCGCGCAGACCGCGCCGGTCGCGCCGTACAGGGCGGTCATCCAGCCGCTCGCCAGCTCCGTGCGGGTCGCCACGTCCCGGCCCCGGTAGGGCTCGATGCCCTCCTGGAGTTGCTGGGCGCTGCCCGGCAGGGCGGGCATCCGCATCCCGGCGAGCCGGAACGCCAGCGCGGGCACGAACCCGCCGACCAGCACCACCAGGGCGGCGAGCGCGGCCGCCGTACCGTCGACGGACAGCCCGAACACGCCGATCGCGGCCCCGGCGAGCGCCGCGCACACCCACACCAGCGCGGTGCCGAGGAACAGAGGCGCGGCCACCGCCGCCACCGCGAGGGCCAGGACCGCGCCGCCCGCGCCCGCGGCGCCCGCCGCCAGCAGCCGTGACCCGAACACCTCCTGGCCCTGCGGCCCGCCCAGGTCACCGCCCGGCACGAGGAACCCGGCCAGCGCCAGGAACGGGCCCGCCATGAAGCCGAGTGCCGCCCCGGCGGCCCGGTCACCCACCGCCCGGGCGGCCGACGCGGCGCCCGCGAGGAGCAGCAGCCCGGTCGCGCCGGCCGCCGTGGCCCGCATCGCCGGTGAACCGCCCGGCCAGGCCAGCACCCCGAGGCCGAGGGCGAGCGCGGCCACCGCGAGGGACAGCAGCAGCCTGCGGCCCGCCTCCGGGGTCCAGCCGTGCAGCCGGTCCCGGGTGACGTTGGCGATGCCGTCCACCAGGTCGTCCAGGCGCACCTCCGGCAACGCAGCGTCGTGCGGCCGCAGATGGAGCACCTCGCCGTCCTTCAGGTCGAGGGACTTCAGGGTGCCCTCCTCGTCCAGGGGGCGCTCACCGAGGCGTTGCAGGACCCAGCCGCCGTGGTCGAGGCCGCTCTCCTCGACCTCGGTGCCCTCGCCCGCGTACCGCAGCAGGGTCGGCAGCAGGTCGGCGACCGGCACGTCCGCCGGCACGGCGAGGTCGATCGTCCGGGCCGGGCCCCGGACGGTGAGGTGGCACAGCTCGGCCACCTGGTGGTCGGTCATCGAATTCTCCTGGCACAGATCCTGCGGGGCTCCCCATCCGTAATACGGAGTGAGACCCCTTGCGCGTTCTCCCGACCACCGCTGCTTGCTTGAGGAGCCCCTCCGTTGAGCGTCGTCCTGTTCCGCCGACCCGCCCGCCGCCGCGGTCCCGAGATGCCCGAAGGAGAGCTGACCCTCCAGGAGCCGCCCACGCTCCCGGAGACCGTGCCGGACACCTCCGCCGTGTGGACCTATCTGCCGATGGCGATGATGTCGGTGTCGATGATGCTGGTGTTCATCCGGCCCGGCGGCACCAGCAGCGTCTTCAGCTACCTCGCGCTCGGCATGATGGTGCTGGCCTCCGGCGCCATGATGGTCGGCCAGGTGATGCGCAAGAGCGGCGAGCGCAAGCAGCGGCTGCACGGCGAACGCCGGGACTACCTGCGGTACTTGACCCAGACCCGCGCCAAGGTCCAGCGGGCCGTCATCGAGCAGCAGCAGGCCCTCGCGTGGCGGCACCCGGCCCCGGTCGCGCTGCGCTCCCTGGTGCGCACCACCCGCCTGTGGGAACGGCGGCCCAAGGACGACGACTTCGGCGAGGTCCGCATCGCGGTCGGCGAGCAGCAGCTGTCGATGCGGCTCAGCCCCCTGTCCACCAAGCCGGTCGACGACCTGGAGCCGCTGTCCGCGCATGCCCTGCGTCGCTTCGTACGCGCCTACAGCACGGTCCCCGACCAGCCCATCGGCCTGTATCTCCGGTCCTGGTCCCGGGTGTTGCTGCGCGGCGACGAAGAGGCCGTACGGTCCCTGGTGCGGGCCGCGCTGTGCCAGCTCGCGGTGTTCCACGCGCCCGAGGACCTGTGGATCGCGCTGTGCGTCTCCGACGAGCGCCGCGCGCAGTGGGAGTGGGCCAAGTGGCTGCCGCACACCCTGCACCCGCAGGAGCGGGACGGCGCCGGACCCGCCCGGATGGTGGCGTCGACCTTCACCGACCTGGAGGACCTGCTGGGCGCGGAGTTCACCGAGCGGGCCGCCTTCGACCCCGACGAACTCCCGGGCCGCGACGAGCCGTTCACCGTGATCGTGGTGGACGGCGTGACGGTCCCGGCCGGACACCGGCTCGACGGGCCCGGGGCCCGCAACACCGTCGTCCTCGACCTGTCCGGGGCGCTGAGCTGGCGCCCGGGGCGGACCACGCTCCGCCTCGACGTACGGCCCGGCTCGGTGAGGCTGGTGCGCACCGACCGCAGCCGCAAGGAGCAGTCCACCCCACTCGGCCGGCCGGACGCGCTCGGGCTGGCCGGGGCCGAGGCGCTGGCCCGGCTGCTGGCGCCCTACCGGATGAGTCTGAGCGCGGACGCGGCCGAACCCCTCGCCAGCGACGTCCAGTTGACCACCCTGCTCGGCATCCCCGACCTGTACCGGCACGACCCGGCGACCCTGTGGCGGCGCGCCACCGGGGCCGCCCGGCTGCGGGTGCCGGTCGCCGTGGGCGCCGACGGACGGCCCGTCGAACTGGACATCAAGGAGTCCGCACAGGGCGGCATGGGCCCGCACGGCATGCTCATCGGCGCCACCGGCTCCGGCAAGAGCGAGCTGCTGCGGACCCTGGTACTGGGCCTTGCCCTGACCAACTCCTCCGAGACCCTGAACTTCGTCCTCGTCGACTTCAAGGGCGGCGCCACCTTCCTCGGCCTCGACGGACTGCCGCACACCTCGGCCGTCATCACCAACCTCGCCGACGAGGTCGCCCTCGTCGAGCGCATGCAGGACGCCCTGCACGGCGAACTGATCCGCCGCCAGGAGCTGTTGCGCGCCGCCGGGAACTACAGCTCCGCCCTGGAGTACGAGAAGGCACGCGCGGCCGGAACCCCCCTCGAACCGCTTCCCAGCCTGTTCGTCGTCGTCGACGAGTTCAGCGAACTGCTCGCCGCACACCGGGAGTTCATGGACCTGTTCGTGATGATCGGACGGCTCGGGCGCTCGCTCGGGGTGCATCTGCTGCTGGCCTCGCAGCGCCTCGACGAGGGGCGCATGCACGCTCTGGAGAGCCACCTGTCGTACCGCATCGGCCTGCGGACCTTCTCCGCCATGGAGAGCCGTGGCGTGCTCGGGGTGCCGGACGCCTACCAGCTGCCCTCGCAGCCCGGCGCCGGGTTCCTCAAGAGCGGGGTGGAGGCGCTGACCCGGTTCCGGGCGGCCTATGTGTCCGGGACCTACCGGCAGCGCCGCGGCGGGGTCGCCCAGGCCAGGGTGGCCAGCCAGATCGTGCCGTGGACGGCGGGCTGGGTGGTGCCGCGGGCCGTCGCACCGGCCGCGCCCGTCGTCACCCCGGACGAGGAGTCCTCGGACACGCTCCTCTCCGTCGCCCTGGACCGGCTGCGGGACTCCGGGCCACCGGCCCACGAGGTGTGGCTGCCGCCGCTGGGAGCGCCGTCGACACTGGACGAACTCCTGCCGGGCATCGCGGAGGACCCCGAGCGCGGACTGACCGCCACCGGCTGGCCGGGCGCCGGACGCCTGCGGGTGCCCGTCGGGCTCGTCGACAAGCCGTTCGAGCAGCGGCGGGACCCGCTGGTGGTGGACCTGTCCGCGGCCGGTGGCCATGTGGCGGTCGCGGGCGGCTCGCAGAGCGGCAAGTCGACGGTGGTCCGCACCCTCATCACCGCGCTCGCCCTCACCCACACCCCGCGCGAAGTCCAGTTCTACTGCCTGGACTTCGGCGGCGGCTCACTGGCCGCGCTCGCCGGACTGCCGCACGTCGCGGGAGTCGCCAGCAGGCTCGACAGCGAACGGATCAGCAGGACCGTGGCCGAGGTGAACACCCTGCTCGCCGACCGCGAACGGTTCTTCCTCGACCACGGCATCGACTCCATGGCCGCCTACCGACGGCGGCGCGCGGAGGGCGAGTTCGCCGACCAGCCGCACGGGGACGTGTTCCTCGTCGTCGACGGCTGGTCCACGGTCCGCCAGGACCACGACACCCACGTGGCCACCTTCAACCAGATCGCCGCGCGCGGCCTCAACTTCGGGGTGCACCTCGTCGTCACCACCGCCCGCTGGGTGGAGCTGTCCGCCCAGATCCGCGACCAGGCCGCCACCCGGCTCGAACTGCGGCTCGGCGACACGATGGACTCCGTCGTGGACATCCGCAAGGCGGCCTCCGTGCCGCGCACCGGCGGGCGGGGCCTGACCTCGGACGGCAAGCTGCACTTCCTCGCCGCGCTGCCGAGGATCGACGGCGACCCGGACACGGACACCCTCGCGGAGGGGGTCGCCGACCTGGTGGAACGGATCGCGGGCGCATGGTCGGGCCCGGGAGCGCCGCCGGTACGAATGCTCCCGCACCGCCTGCCGCTGTCCTCCCTGCCCGCCCCGGAGCTCGCCGAGGGCCTGCGCATCCCGCTGGGCCTCGACGAGGAGAAGCTCGCACCGGTCTGGCACGACTTCTCGCGCACCCCGCACCTCGTCGCCGTCGGCGACACCGAGAGCGGCAAGACCAACCTGCTGCGGCTGGTCGCGCAGGCGGTCACCTCCCGGTACACGGCCGCTGAGGCCCGGGTACTGGTCGTGGACTACCGGCGCGAACTGGTGGACGCGGTGCCACCGGAGTACCAGCTCGGGCACGCGGTGTCCGTGGACTCCCTGAAGGAGCTGGTGGCGGGGTCGGCACGGGCGCTGAAGACCCGGGCGCCGGGGCCCGACATCACCCCGGCACGGATGCGGCTCGCCGACTGGTGGAAGGGCCCGCGGCTGTTCGTCCTGATCGACGACTACGACATGATCGGCGGCAGCAACGCCTTCGACCACCCCTTCGCCCCGCTCTTCGACCACCTCGCGCTGGGCCACGAGGTCGGCCTGCACGTGGTGGCGGTCCGCTCGGCCACGGGCGCGGGGCGCGGCCTCAACGACCAGCTCCTGCGCCGGCTGGACGAGGTCAACACGCCAGGCCTGCTGCTGTCGTGCCCCCCGTCGGAGGGCTACGTCTTCGGCAACACCAAGCCACGGAACCTCCCGGCGGGCCGAGCACTGAGCATCGTCCGCCGGAAGGCGACACTGATCCAGACGGGGTTGGCGGGGCCGGAGGCCTGACCCGGGGGACGTCGTGGGCCGGCCGGCGGTGAGGGCTTTTGGCTTTCAGGGGCGCGGGGAACTGCGCGACCAGCCCCCACCGGCCGGCAGCCGACGACCTACCCGGCCCCCGAGTCCGTTGTCGTCATCCCGCGCCTCCGAAGCCGGAAGACCGCCCCCACCCACGCGACCCCCAAGCCCACCGCAACTCCCGCCGACGCGACGGCCAGCGCACGGTGGCCCGCGATCGTCGCCGACGCGTCGGTGTCGAGGCGGACGGCACCTTCCGCCGCAGCGCCCGTCGAAGGCGCCGTTCCCTCACCCCGTACGGCCGTCACCGCCGCATACGGATCCAGCCGGGGCACGTCGGACGGATACGCCGTCCCCGTGAGCCGCGCAGCCGTCTGCGTGGCCGTCAGGTCGGGATGCGCGGACCGCACCAGCGCCGCGGTACCGGCGACGTACGCCGCCGCGAGCGACGCACCGGAACCGATGTAGTGCCCCTTGCCGGAGGGGCCGACACCCACGACACCGTCACCTGGAGCCGCGAGGTCGGCTCGCAGGGGACTGGGCGCGTTCGCGGGCCGGGAGCCCTTCGCGTCGACGTCCAGGACGGAGAGGACCCCGGAATCCGAGGCGGGCCAGTAGTCCCGGGGCGGCGGAGGCGACGCGCCGGCCGGCCCGGTCGGATCGGGAGCCGCCGCCGCGATCACCAGCGCGTCCCGCTTCGCGGCGTACGCCACCGCGCCCGTCAGATCCGCGGACCCCTGCGCCAGCGCGGGGGAGACGACGATGACCTCGGCGCCCGCCTGCGCCGCCGAGCGGATCCCGGCGGCCAGCGAGGCGGCCGTGGCCCCGCCCCGGGCGTCCGTGCCGCGCACGGCGAGGACACGGGCCCCGCTCGCGACCCCCGCGAAGCGCACCTGCCCGGAGGGCGCGGCCGCGATCAGGCCCGCCACGAAGGTCCCGTGTCCCACACAGTCCCCGTCCGCCGCGCCCACCGACGTCACGCGGCCCGCCAGCGCGGGTGCCTGCGCCGCGACCCCGGTGTCCACGACCGCGACCGTCACCCCGGCACCGCCCGCGCTGCCACCCGCCGTCCGCCACACCCGCGCGAGCCCCAACGACCGCTGCTCCCACGGCACGGCCTTCGCCACCGCGGACGACCCCGCCGTACAGGAGGCTCCAGCAGCCAGCGCGGAGGGGATCACCGGGAGGTTCACCCCGCCGTCGGCGAGAGGGGCCGCCGCGGCCGGTCCACCCAGAGCCGTCAACGCCAGGACCAACACGCCTATGGGACGCCTCACTTGACCACCCCGCCCGGCACGTCCGTCGGCAGCAGCAGCCGCAGATCGTCGAAGCCGGGCGCGGCCATCGCGCTGATACGGCCCGCCTGGCGGGTCATCATCGTCTCCAGGACCTGCCGGGCCAGGCGCGCGTTGCCGAAGGAGCGGTCACGGGGCAGGGCGTCGAAGTGGGTGCGCAGGGCCGTGCCCGTGCCCGGTCCGCACGCGTAGCCGTTCGTCTCCGCGTGCTGCCGGACGATGGTGACCAGCTCGTCGGTGGAGTAGTCGGTGAACTCCACGCGGCGCGAGAAGCGGGACGACAGGCCCGGGTTGGAGGCCAGAAAGCCGGCCATCTCCTCCGTGTAGCCCGCGACGATGACGACGACTTCGTCCCGGTGGTCCTCCATCAGCTTCAGCAGGGTGTCCACCGCCTCCCTGCCGAAGTCCGAGGACCCGGACGGGCCCGGAGGGGTGAGGGTGTAGGCCTCGTCGACGAACAGCACACCACCCAGGGCCCGTTCGAAGACCTCACGGGTCAGCTGGGCGGTGTGGCCCACATAGCGACCCACCAGGTCGGCGCGGGCCACCTCGACCAGCTGGCCGCGGGGCAACACGCCGAGGGAGGCGAGGAGTTCGCCGTAGAGGCGGGCGACCGTGGTCTTGCCGGTGCCGGGCGGGCCCGTGAAGACCAGGTGGTGGCTGATGCGGGGGGCCGGGAGACCGGCGGCCTCGCGGCGGCGGGCGGTGGCCAGGAGGTTGACCAGGTCCGTGACGTCCCGCTTGACGCCGGCCAGGCCGGTCATCTCGCCGAGCCGGGTCAGCGGGTCACCGCCCGCGGGGCCCGCGTCGCTCACGGCGGCCGCCGCGTCCTCACCCACGTCCTGCGGGACGAAGAGCGCCAAGTCCCGCTGGCCGATCTCGACTTGGGAGGCGAGCCGGGTCGCCTGGCGGTCCACCATCTCCTCGAAGAGCTGACGGGCCGCGCGGCCGTTGCCGAAGGTCGCGTCGCGCGGCATCCGCTCGAAGCGGACCGCCAGGGCCTTGCGGGTGTCGTCCGCCAGCTCGTACTGGTGACGGGCGCACATCGACTCCATGATGGCGACCAGCTCGGGGACCGAGTAGTTCGAGAACTCGACGGTCCGCGAGAAGCGGGACGCGAGACCCGGGTTGGAGGCCAGGAAGCCGGTCATCTCCTCGCTGTAGCCGGCCACCACCACGACCATGTCCTCGCGGTGGTCCTCCATCAGCTTCAGCAGGGTGTCCACGGCCTCCCGGCCGAAGTCGGCCCCGCTGCTGCGGCTGTCGGAGACCAGCGTGTACGCCTCGTCGATGAACAGGACACCGCCCAGCGCCCTGTTGAAGGTCTCCGTGGTCTTGATGGCCGTGCCGCCGACGATCTGCGCCACGAGGTCCGCGCGCGAGACCTCGACCAGGTGGCCGGAGCGCAGCACGCCCAACTCGGTGAGGATCGCGCCGTAGAGGCGGGCGACGGTGGTCTTGCCGGTGCCGGGCGGGCCCGCGAAGACCAGGTGGCGGCTCATGGGCGGCACCGGCATCCCCATGCTCGCCCGGCGCTGCGCGAGCCGGGTGAGGTTGACCAGCGTCCGGACCTGCTGCTTGACGTCCTCCAGGCCGATGAGCGCCTCCAACTCGCCCAGCGCACCGCTCCCTTGCTGCCCCTCCGCGCCGGGGGAGGAGGCCGTGGCGCCCGCCGGGTCCGTGCCCTCCGCGTCTCCCAGACCCCAGGCGTCCCGGCGGCCGTTGTCCGCGCTGGTCAGCCCCTCCACGGCGAGCCGGTCACCCGGGCGCACCTGCACCAGACCGCCACCGGTGTTCTCCCGGGCTGTGCAGTTGACCAGGGAGACCGGCGCGTCGGTGTCGACGCGGAAGCCGTCGCCCTCGCTGCGCAGCGCCTCGCAGGAGGTGAACGCGCCGCGTCCGCCGTCCTCCACGACCACACCGTGGCCGCCCGCACCGGTCACCCGCAGTCTGCTGGCGGTGAGTTCGCCGCCCTTCTCCACCAGGACCCCGGGGTGCGCGCTGCCGCGGTCGCCGCGGATCTCGCAGTCCCGGAGGGTGACGCTGCCGTCCGGCCCGACCGACAGACCGGGTCCGCCCGCCACCTCGACGCTGCCGCCGCCGACGTACAGGTTGCCGTCGTCCTCCACCCGGACGCCCGCCCCGCCGGGACGTTCGACCACGCAGTCCTCCAGACGGCCGCGCCCGTCGGCCGAGACCTCCACGCCGTGGCCGCCGGGGGCCGTGACGAGTGCCCGCCGCAGCAGCGGGTTCGCCCCGGTCCGCACGGAGATGCCGACGCCGCCGGCGTCCACCACCTCCAGCCGGTCCAGTTCGGCCACCGACTCCTCCTCCAGGAGCACACCGGCCGCCGAACTCCCCTGCACGGAAAGGCCGATGAGCACCGGCGAAGACGACCCGCCGACCCGCAGCGCCGGTGCCCGCGCCGCCTCCAGACGGCAGTCCTCGATCGTGCCGCGCGACCGCTCCAGCACGGCCATGCCGTGGCCCTCGGTCCGGGTCGTACGGCAGCGCCGCAGCCACGGATCGGTGCCGCCGGACAGCACGATCCCGGGGCCGGTGGTGCCGGTGACCGTCACGTCCTCCAGGGTGGTGCGCGCCGCGCTGCTCAGGTGGACGCCGGTGCTGGTGTCGTGCACGGCGGTGCGCACGACCCGGGTGGTGCAGTGGTCCTCCAGGGCGATCGCGGGCTTGTCGGTGGAGGAGATGTCGCAGTCCTCGACCGAGCCGCGCGCCTCGCCGTTCGCGAGGACGCCGTTGCCGCGCGCGTCCCGGACCGTGCAGCCGCGCAGGGTGACCCGGCCGCGTTCGCCGATCACCGCGCCCGAGGTGCCCAGGTGCTCCACCGTGCACGACTCGACCGAACTGTCCACGGGGGAGGTGACGACCAGGCCCGCGCCCTGCGGGTTGGTGACCCGGCAGTCGCGCATGGCCAGCGAGCCGGTGCCCCGGGCGAGCAGCGCGGTCCAGCCCGCGCCGGTCACGTCGCAGCCCTCCAGGGCGAGTTGGCCGCGCGCCACGTCGACCACCGGCAACTCCTCGTCCCGGCCGGTCAGGACGAGATCGGTGAGCATCACCGCGTCCGCCTTCAGCACCACCGCGCTGCCGCGCCGGGGCGCGATCTCCACGCTGCCGCGGGCCTGTTCGGCCACGATCGTCACCCGGGTGCCGATCACCAGGCCCTCCTGGTAACGGCCCGGGCGGACACTGATCACGGCTCCGCCGCGCGCCCGCTCCAGTGCCTCGCCGATGGTCCGGAAGGAGTCCGCGGGGGAGTCCGGGGCGGGTTCCTGGCAGACGGTCAGTAGCTGGCGTGGCACGCCGGAGCCTCCAGTGAGATGTGAGTGGCGTAGGGGGAGCCGGTCAGCGCAGCGCGGCCGGGCCGGCCGCGCCGAGCGAGGTGAGGGCGTGCCGCAGGGCCCGCAGGGCGTGGCTGCTGCGGGACTTGACCGTGCCCTGGGGGAGGTTCAGTTCGGCCGCGGTCTCCTCGATGCTGCGGTCGAGGCAGTAGCGGTGCACCAGCACCTCCCGGTGCGGGCGGTCGAGTTCGGCCAGCGCCCGGGTCAACACCTGTGACGTCAGGGTGCGTTCGCTGCTGTCGGAGACGACTTCGCGGTCCAGGGCGGTGGGGATGAGGTCCGCGGGACGGGCCCGGCGGGTGCGGTGGGCGTCGATGGCCAGCCGCCGTACGACGGTGAAGAGCCACGGTCGGGTCAGCCCCGGTGTCGAGGTGAGCCGGTCGGCGTGGCGCCAGGCCCTCAGCACGGCCTCCTGGACGATGTCCTCGGCCCCGTGCACGTCCCCCAGGGTCAGTCCCTGGGCGAACTGGAGCAGGGCGGTGCCGTGCGTCTGGTAGATCACACGCGCGAAGGCCTGGCCCCCGTCCGGGCATTCTCTGTTCTCCTGCTGCTCGTTCGCGATCACGCACCGATCGTCGGGGCCGCCGATCGGCTGCCGATCGATTCCCGATTGCCGTTCGATGGTCGTCCGAGGCCTGTGCGCGCCGCCGGCCCCATCTCTCACTACGGAGCAGAGCCGCGTGGGGTTCTCACCCCGGAAGGGAATCCGGCCCGCCGTGTCAACGGGTAACGGTACGGTAACGGCCGTGGTGGAGGCAGAACCTACGGCCCCGGGGCCCCGTAGTGCGGGTGAGTGTCCCGTCCGCCGGCACGAGGAGGTGCACCGATGCGGCGACCCTCACCCGCTCGGCGCCGCCCGGTCCCCGTCCGGCGTCAGAGCGGCCAGCTTCTCGCGCATCGCGCCCGCGTCCGGATGCCCGAGCCGCTCCAGGATCCGCACCCCCTCCGCCAGCAGGGCGCGGGCCCGGTCCGGCTGCCCCAGGGCCAGCCGGGAGTCGGCAAGCGAGGCCAGCGTGTGCGCCTCCGCCCAGGGGACCCCGCCCACCTGCCGGAAACGCGCCAGCGCCTCATCGAACGCCGCGACGGCCTCGTCGTGGGCACCGAGATGGTGCCGGGCGTGCCCGATGCTGTTGAGGACGTGCCCGAGCGTGTAGTCGTCGTCGCGGGCGCGGGCCAGCTCCAGCGCGGTGGCGCAGAACTCCAGCGCCTCGCGGTGCCGGCCCAGCAACGAGTGGTACCAGCCCAGCCCGTTGAGGATCCAGGACCGCAACCTGCCGTCGCCGTCGGGGCCGAGCAGTTCCAGGGCCTGCCGGTGGTGGTCGAGGGCGCCCTCCAGATCGCCCTGCACCTCCAGGACCACGCTCAGCTGGCGATGGCTCTCGGTCAGCGCCGGGACGTCGCCCACCTTCGCGAACAGCTCGATGGCCCGCTCGATGTGCGCCCGCGCGTCACCGGTGCGCTTCGCGTACGACTCGGCCTGGGCCAGGCCCCGGTGGATGTGCGCGAGGGCGGTCGGATCGCCGAGCCGGTCGGCGGACTGAAGCGCGGTGCGCAGGGTGACGCCCAGCTCGTGCCACAGCCCCTGCCGGCCGAAGTGGTGCTCCACGCACCAGGCCAGCTGCCAGGCGTGGACGTCGAAGCCGTGCGCCGACGCCTCCTTCAACACCGTGACCAGGACGGCCCGTTCGGTACCGAACCAGGCCATGGCCCGCTGCGGGGTGGTGTGCGATTCGCTGTGCACCCCCGGGGACGGTTCGGCCAGGACGATCCGGTCCCGGGTGAGGTCCATGAGCCGGGCGGCGGCGTAGGCGCTGTGCAGATAGTGGTCGGCCATGCGACGGCGGGCGGCCGTGATCTCGTCGGGGCCGTCCGTCCCGGCGGAGAGCTCGGCGGCGTAGGCGCGCAGCAGGTCGTGCCAGGCGTAGCGGCCGGGCGCCGGCTCGTCCACGAGATGGGCGTGCACCAGTTCGGCCAGCAGACTCCGCGTGGCGGCCGCGCCGAGACCGGCCAGACTCGCGGCGGCGGGCAGCGAGACGTCAGGGCCCGGGTGCAGCACCAGCAGCCGGAAGAGCCGGGACGCGGCGGGCGAGAGCGCGTGGTACGACCAGGACAGCACGGCCCGTACGTCGGCCGCCTGGTCGGCGTCCGTGAACGCGTCGAGACTGCCGTGCCCCTCGGCGAGTTCGTCCGCGAGCGCGGCGAGCGGGAAGGCGGTGCGGTCGGCCGCGCGGGCCGCCGCGACCGCCAGGGCCAGCGGCAGCCGCGCGCACAGCTCGACGATCTCGCGCACCGCCTCCGGTTCGGCGGCCACCCGTTCGGCGCCCAGGCGGCGCAGCAGCAGGTCGCGGCCCTCGCGCGCGGTCAGCACGTCCAGGCGCAGCGGGCGGGCGCCGTCCACGGCCACCAGTCCGCCCAGCCGGTTCCGGCTGGTCACGATGACCAGGCAGCCCGGCGCGCCGGGCAGCAGCGGCCGTATCTGACCGGCGTCCCGGGCGTTGTCCAGCAGGATCAGCACCCGGCGCCCGGTCAGCACGGTCCGCAGCCGCGCCGCCAACGCGTCCTGATCCTCGGGGAGTTCACGCGGCGGGACCGCCAACGCCTCCAGCAGGGTGCGCAGCGCCTGGGCGGGCGGGACGGGGGCGCCCACGGGGTCGAAGCCGCGCAGGTTGAGGTAGAGCTGCCCGTCCGGGAAGCGGGGGGCGATCCGACGGGCCCAGTGGATGGCGAACGCGGTCTTGCCGACCCCCGCGGTCCCGCCGATCACGACGGTGGCGGAGGGCGCGTCACCCTCCGGGACGAGGGCGGAGGCCTGTGCCAGCTGGGCCTCCCGTCCGACGAAACCGGGGAGATCGGAGGGGAGTTGGGTGGGGACGGGGCGGGCCGGTCGGTGCGGGGACGGCGGTTGCGGGGTCGCGGACGGCGCGGGCGTCACGGCGTCCGGGGTCACCGCGTCCGGAGTCACGGCGTTCGGAGTCACGGCGTCCGGGGTCACCGCGTCCGGTGTCGCACTGTGCCTGTCCACAGTCGCCGGACCTACGCCGCCCCGGACGGCGAGCAAGTCGCCGTCCCCGCGCAGGATCCGCTCGTAGAGGTGTTGCAGCGCGGGCGCCGGGTCGACGCCCAGCTCCTCCGCGAGCAGCGTCCGGGCCTCGGCGTACGTCTCCAGCGCGGCGGACTGCCGGCCGGACCGGTAGAGCGCCAGCATCAGCATCTCGCGGAACCGCTCGTCCAGCGGATGCCCGGCGACCAGCCCGGCCAACTCGGTCACGACCTGGGCATGTTCGCCCAGTTCGAGCCGTATCCCCAGCAGGCACTCCAGGGCGGACAGCCGGAGCGCCTCCAGCTGTTCGCGCCGGACCTGCGCGAACTCCCCGCGCACCTCGGACAGCGCGGGACCCCGCCACAGCGCGAGTGCGTCCCGCAGGTGTACGGCGGCCCCGTGCAAGTCCCCTGCGCGCCTGGCCGGTTCGGCCCGTGCGGTCAGCTCCCGGAAGCCGGCGAGATCGAGGTCGCCGGGGAGGGCGCGTACGACGTAGGCGTCGCCCACGGACCGGATCAGCGCCGCGTCCTCGCCGAGGGCCCGGCGCAACCGATGCACGTACGTCCGCACCGACCCCACCGCGGAGGCCGGCGGAGCGGCCCCCCACAAGGCGTCGACCAACCGGTCCACCGGAACCCGGCCACCCTCGGCCAGCAGCAGCACGGCCAGCACCGCCCGCTGCCGCGGCGGCCCGAGGTCCACCTCGACCGCGCCACGCCACGCGCTGACCGGCCCCAGCACCGCGAACCGAACCTGCTCCCGCACCTCAGAACTCTCCCCGCCGACACAGACCCCCCGGCACGGACTCTTCACATCCCACTTGGAAGGGACTTGGAGCCGGCTTGGACACGGTGCGCTGCTGCGGGCCACCTCCCGAGTTACGGCATCCGGGCGCCCCATGCCGTCCCACCCGCCCCGCAGCGACGGCAGGGCACCTCTGCCCGACCCCGTCGAGCGCGCCCGGTTGCGCCGAGCGTGGCAACTCACCCACGACCAGGTCACCGCGGCGACGGTGCGTTCCTGGGATAGCCACGCGGCGTCGACCCCTGGGGCGGCATGGATGTCACGCACAGTTTCGCGAGTCGGGCGGCGAGCGGATGCTCGGCGAGACGGCCGACCGGCAGGCGGCCATGACCGGACCTACGGAGGCGCCGTGCTCCCGGCCGTTCGCCTGCTGGCCGGAGAAATCATCGACCGGGACCCATCCGCGCGGGCGGCGGCAACGGATTACCGGTGAGGGATACAGGAGCGGTGTCCTGGGCCGTCGTCCGTTCTGCTGGGACGCACTGTCGGACGACGGCCACCTCCCGCCACGACAGCCGACCGGCCGCGTGAGCACCGGTCGCCGTGCGAAGACGCCGTGTTCACTCCACGATCGCCATCCCGTGATCCGTCGAGTTCAACCGCCGCCCACCGTCCCCCGTGCACGTCACGATGTCCTCGATGCGTACCCCGAAGCGCCCCGGCAGGTACACCCCCGGCTCGATCGAGAAGCACATGCCGGGGACCAGCGGGGTGTCCTCGCCCTCGATCATGTACGGCGGCTCGTGCGTGGTGACGCCGATGCCGTGGCCGGTGCGGTGCACGAAGTACTCGCCGTAGCCGGCGTCCTCGATCACCCGGCGGGCCCGGCGGTCGATCTCCTGGCAGGGGACCCCGGGGGCGACCGCCTCGAAGGCCGCCTGCTGGGCCGTACGGACGAGGTCGTGCACCGCGCGTTCCTCCGCGCTGGGTTCGCCCACGTGGATCGTGCGGGTGGTGTCGGAGCCGTAGCCGTCCTTGAGGCCGCCGAAGTCGAGGACGACCGTGTCGCCACGCTCGATCACGCGGTCACCCGCCTCGTGGTGCGGGTTGGCGCCGTTCGGGCCGGAGCCGACGACCGTGAAGTCGACCTGGCTGTGGCCGTGCCGGCGGAGGAGTCCGGCCAGGTCAGCGGCGACCTCCTTCTCACGACGGCCCGCGAAACGGACCGACAGGATCTCCTCGTACGCCGCGTCCGCCGCCGCTCCCGCCGCCGCGAGCCGGGCCACCTCGTGCTCGTCCTTCACCGCGCGCAGCATCGGCAGGACGACGGTCAGCGGACGGTAGGTGGTCAGGGGGAGCGCCTCCTGGAGGCCGAGCAGGTGCAGGGCCCAGGTCACGTCGGAGACGCCGTAGCGGCCGTTGGGCAGGAGGAGTCCGGTGGCGGCCGCGTACGGGTCCTGGCCGTCGCGCCAGTCGGAGATCCGCAGCGCGCCCGCGCCCGGGGCGGCCTCCGCATCGGCGCGTTCCAGGGACGGGACCAGCAGGCGGGGCTCGGAGCGGGGTGTGAGGACGAGGAGGGTGAGGCGCTCCGTGATCGCGGTGGGCCGGTAGCCGCACAGCCACACCAGGTCGGGACCCGGCGTCACCAGCAGCCCGGCCAGGCCCGCCTCGGCCGCGTCCCTGGCCGCCCGGGTCATACGGGCCGCGTAGTCACCTTCGGTGAAGGGGGCGGGGGTGTCGTTCATGAGGCTCCTCGGGCCGGGGTCGCGGGGTCGCCGTCCGTTCATCGTCCGAGGTGCGGGGCACGGGACGCCTGAGGGCTTACGCCGAACGGGTGAACGTTCGGGTCGGCGGGAGCCGGTGATCCGGTCCTCCTCCGACTGCCCCACGACCACCCCTCAAGGGCTACCGGCTTCAGCAGGTTCACCGCGCCTGACGAGGGCCCAGCGAGCGGTCCGTGACCCGGGCCAGGTGCGCCATGAACGTCTCGCGGGTGTCCGGGGTGAGGGTGCGCAGCGCCACCAGCGCGGTGATCACCACGTCGCACAACTCGGCCTCGACGTCCTCCCAGGTGTGGGTGACGCCCTTGCGCGGGTTCTGGCCGACCGCCCCGATGACGGCCTCGGCGACCTCCCCGACCTCCTCGGACAGCTTCAGCATCCGCAGCAGCAGCCCTTCCCGCCCGCGCACCGGCTGTCCCGCCTCCAGCCAGGCCCACAGATCGTCGACGGACTTCCAGAGATCCGGAGAGGGGGTGCCGTGATCACTCATGCGGAGCAGCTTGTCACGGCGTGGGCCCGTCCCGACTCGTCCCCGGACAGCGGCCCGGCTCTTCACGGGGGTGCGCCCGGCCCGTGGTGGGAGCCGCGCCCGTTTGGTGAGGGGATCACGCTCCTCGCCGGACGGCGCCGGGGTACCCGCTGAGCTCCTCGGCCACTGGCCGTACAGAACTGGCCGGCCTTCTCTGCGAGCGGCCCGGTTTCCGCCCACGACCGCGCCCGGGGGTCGCTCATGGCCTCGCACTGGATCGCGCTCTGCCCGCCATCCGGACTGCCCAGCGCACTCACTGGACCTCGCCCGGATCGCGTCCCGCGCTAGAGAGGATCGCGCCCAGCCCCCTCACCGACGTCCGTCCGGCCAATCACCGACCTCGTCCAGCTCTCGCCCGGATCGCGTCCCGCTCCACACGGGACTGCGCCCAGCCCACTCACCGAACCCGCTCGGCTCTTCGCCGAAACGCCCGGCCCGCTTGGTTCCTTGCCGAACCGCGGGGCACTCTCGGGAGCCGCCCGGCCGCTCGCCGAACGTGTACGGCCCCTCGCCGGACCGCCGGACCGCCGGACCGCCGGACCGCCGGACCGCCGGACCGCCGGACCGCCGGACCGCCGGACCGCCGGCCACGCATGCACCCCGCCCGGCCACTCAACGCCCCCGGCGCCCCGCCGAACCATCCATCACTCGCCGAACCCCACCCTCTATCTACTGCTCGCCGTACAACGCCTCCTGCTCCTCGAACAACGCCTCCTGCGTGTCGTCGGACTGCCCCTCCTTCTCCCGGAGCCGGCGGCCGCGCAGGCCGACGACCGCCGCCGTGGCCAGGCCGGTCACCGCGAGGGCCGCCGGGACCATCCAGCCGCGGTTGACCGTGTGGCCGAGGGCGTGGTCGAGTGAGAGGCGGCCGGGGCCCGTCACCGCGAGGCCCGCCGCCGTGAGACCGAGCGTGGCCGCGTACTCGTAGCCGCCGCCCGTGTTGAAGAAGCCATTGGGCGCGTGCACGGCGGACGCGCCGGCCATCGCGCCGGCCGCCGCCGCACCCGCGGCCGGGGTCGCAAGACCCAGCGCGAGCAGCGTGCCGCCGCCCGCCTCGGCCAGCCCGGCCGCCGTCGCGCTCGCCCGGCCCGGCGCGTACCCGACCGACTCCATGAACTGCCCGGTCCCCTCGATGCCGCCCCCGCCGAACCAGCCGAGCAGTTTCTGCGCGCCGTGGGCGGCCAGCACACCCCCGGTCCCCAGCCGGAGCAGCAGCAGGCCCAGATCACGTCGGTCGTAAGCGGTCACGATGACTCCCAGCACGAGATGCGGAACGGGACCCCCCTCGCGTTTCCACCGTCGCACCGCTCACACCTGCCCGGAAGACCCGCGCGGCCGTTCGGGTGGCGGCCCCGCACCCGCGGTGTGAGTCTGACTGGCATGACGATTCAGACAGCCAAGCTCAGCGACCCGGCCGTCCGCGCCTTCGTCTCCGCCGTCAACGCCCATGACCGCGAGGCCTTCCTGGCACTGCTCGCGCCCGGCGCGACCATGGCGGACGACGGCCGCGACCGCGACCTCGACGACTGGATCGACCGGGAGATCTTCTCCTCCCGCGGCCACATGGACGTCGACAACGAGTCCCGGGGCGGCCGCGACCTCGTCGCCCGCTACAGCAACGACACCTGGGGCGAGATGCGCACCAAGTGGCACTTCGAGGTCGGGGAGGACGGCCGGATCTCCCGCTTCGAGACCGGCCAGGCGTAACGCTTGCCCTCGTGTGCGCTCCAACTCCTAGTCTCCGGCCATGGAGACCAACAGGACACTCGGCCGCAGTGGCATCGAAGTGAGCGCGCTCGGCTTCGGCTGCTGGGCCATCGGCGGTGAATGGCAGAGCAGCGAGGGGCAGCCCCTCGGCTGGGGCAAGGTGGACGACGAGGAGTCCGTACGGGCGGTGCGGCGCGCCCTCGACCTCGGCGTCACCTTCTTCGACACGGCGGACGTCTACGGCACCGGGCACAGCGAGCGCGTCCTCGGCCGTGCCCTCGGCAAGCGCCGGGACGACGTCGTCCTCGCCACCAAGTGGGGCAACGTCTTCGACGAGGAGACCCGCACCCTCCTCGGCACGGACGACACCCCCGCCCACGCCCGCCGCGCCCTCACCGCCTCCCTGGACCGCCTCGGCACCGACCGCATCGACCTCTACCAGCTCCACATCTCCGACGCGGACCCCGGGCGCGCGGCCGAACTCCGCGACACCTGCGAGGAGTTCGTGCGCGAGGGCCTGATCCGCGCCTACGCCTGGAGCACCGACGACCCGGCCCGCGCCGCCGTCTTCGCCGAGGGGGAGCACTGCGCGGCCGTACAGCACGCGCTGAACGTGATGCAGGACGCCCCCGACCTGCTCGCCCTGTGCGAGGAGTCCGACCTGGCGAGCATCAACCGAAGCCCCCTGGCCATGGGACTGCTGGCCGGCAAGCGTCAGGGCCCCCAGGACACGGGCGACATCCGCAGCAAGCCCCCGGCGTGGCTGCCGGGCTTCGGCAACGGTGCGACCGCCGACCCGGAGTGGCTGCGGAGGATCGACGCGCTGAAGGACATCCTCACCAGCGAGGGCCGAACCCTCGCGCAGGGAGCCCTGGCCTGGATCTGGGCCCGCAGCCCACGGACCGTTCCGATCCCGGGCTTCCGCTCGGTGACCCAGGCGGAGCAGAACGCGGGAGCGATGGAGAAAGGACCGCTCACCGCCGACCAGTTGACCGAGGTCGACCGCATTCTCGGCCGGTGAGCGGAAGCGCCCTTCAGGGGCGCGGGGAACTGCGCGACCAGCCCCCACGCGCCCGCGGCCGAACGACTAGTGCGGCGCGTAGGACTGAGGCTGCTGCTCGGTCAGCGTGATCCGCCCCGCCTTGATGGTGGCCAGCCGCGGTGCCCGCCGGGCGATCGACGAGTCATGCGTGACCATGATGAACGTCAGCCCGTACTCGTGCCACAAGCCCTCCAGCAGCGCCATGATCTCGTCCCGCATGGACTCGTCGAGATTGCCGGTCGGCTCGTCGGCCAGCAGTACCTTCGGCTTCTTCACCAACGCCCGTGCGATCGCGACCCGTTGCTGCTGGCCGCCGGACAACTCCGAGGGCGCGTGCGTGAGTCGCTCACCGAGCCCCACGGACCGCAGCGCCTCCGCCGCCCGCTCCCGCCGTTCGGCCGGCCGGACTCCGAGCGGGACCAGCGCGGTCTCGACGTTCTCCTGGGCGGTGAGTGTCGGGATGAGGTTGAACGACTGGAAGATGATGCCGATCTTCTCGGCCCGCAGCCGCGTCAGCCTGGCCTCGCCGATCCGCGCGAGGTCGACGCCGTCCAGCTCGACGCTGCCCTCGGTCGGCCGGTCGAGGCCGCCGATCATCTGGAGCAGCGTGGACTTGCCGCCGCCGGTGGGGCCCTGGATGACCAGCTGGTCGCCGTCCTCGATGGTGAGGTCGACACCGCGCAGGGCCTCCACAGTCTCCTTGCCGCGGGTGTAGCGCTTGGTGACGCCCGTGAGTCTGTACATGAGAGCTCCGTTGAGAAGTGCGTAGCGGAAGTGCGTGGCGAGGAAGTGAGGTTGTTACGACACGCTGCGCAGCGCGTCCGCGGGCCGCATCCGGGACGCCCGCCACCCGCCCATCGCCCCGGCGATCAGACCGCCGGCGACCGCGAGGCCCACCGCGAGCGCGATGGTGGTCATCGAGACCGGCGCGGACAGCGCGATCTCCATGGTGTTCTGCGAGGCCTGCCCGCCGGGGCCGCCACCGCCCGGCCCGCCGCCCATCCCGCCACCGCCCCCGGTGTTCCCGAGCTGTGCGGTCAGCTTGGGGCTGATCGCCGTGACCGCGTAGGCCGCCGCGAGGCCCAGGCCGATGCCGAGGGCACCGCCGAGCAGACCGTTCACCACGGACTCGCCGACGACCTGCCGGGTCACCCGGCGGCTCGGCCAGCCGAGCGCCTTCAGCGTGCCGAACTCCCGGACCCGGCGCGAGACCGCCGAGGAGGTCAGCAGCGCGGACACCAGGAACGCGGCCGCGAGGACGGCGATCGACAGCCACTTGCCCACGCTGGTCGCGAGGTTCGAGGCGGTGGACAGCGACCCGGAGACGGTCTCGGCGAGGTCCGCGGAGGTCGTGACGGTCGTACCGGAGATGTTCTTCTGGATCGCCGACTTGACGGCGTCGATCTGCTTCGAGTCGCTCGCCTTGACGTAGATCGTGGTGACCTTGTTCTTGGCGTCCGCCAGCGTCTGCGCCTGCTTCAGGGGCAGGTAGACGTCGGTGGTGGACTCGCTGCTGTCGGGCGTCGCGATGCCGATGACCGTGTACTTGGTGCCGGAGATGGTCAGGGTCTTGCCGACCTTGAGGGAGTTCTCCTTGGCGTACGACTTGCTGACGACCGCGACCTTCGCGTTGCTCTGCGCGGCGGTGAAGGTCCTGCCGGTGGTGATCTTCGAGCCGGCCAGCGGGCCGAGCGTCTGGTCGCCGACGTCCACGCCGGCGACGGAGTAGGAGTTCACGTCGAAGTTGGCGCCACCGCCCTGGACTTGGGGAGCGGCGGTGCTGTTACCGCCGGAGCCGGAGCCGCCGGGACCCCCCTGGCCGCCGCTCCCGCTGTTCCCGCTGTTCCCGCCGGAACTCTGTGCCTTGCCCTGGGTGAAGGACCCGTCGACCTTGGTGACGTTCAGCGTCAGTGCGCCGACCGCGCTCGCCACGCCCTTCTGCTGCGCGACCTTGGTGACCACCGAGGACGCCAGGGCCTGACCGCCCTGGGTCATCACACGGTCGGAACTCTGCGTCTTGTCGCTGCCGTTGGAACTGGCGTCGAACTGGAAGTTCGGTCTGCCCGAACTTCCGGACGTGGGGGCCGACCTGGTCTTGGTGACGGTCATGTCGGTGCCGAGTCCGTAGAGCGACTTCAGGACCTTGTCCTGCGCCTGTGTCATACCGGCCGACACCGAGTTGACGGTGATGACCAGGGCGATACCGAGCGCCAGACCCAGTGCGATCACCAGGGCCGCCTTCTTGCGCCGGCCCAGCTCGCGCTTGAGATAGATGCCAAACATCCCGTTCCTCGAAGGTTCTTGGCGCCCGCTGTGGGCGCGCCCTCAAGGTAGGGACGGCGTATTGGGGGGCCGTGAGGAAGCGATAGGTGCAGGCTGAGAAGGGATGTGCGTGAGCTGAGAATGTGTGCGGCGGTCGTCCACGGCCCGGTGCGCACCTCGCGGTCCCACGCGAGATCCACCCCCACCCGGGCCATGGACGGCCGCCGCCTCCCCCCTCGGGCGAGGCCTACGGAATGCCGCTCCCCAAGTGTGAAGCTCTTGTGGAGGGCACGTGACGAGCATAAGCCTCCGACCAGTGCCGGTGGGTGTGGAATGACATATTCCGCTTGTAGAAATCGACCGTCCCGCGCCCGCCCCGGAGCGGTTCAGCCACGCCCCACGTACGGCATCGCCGTCGCCAGCACCGTCGCGAACTGCACGTTCGCCTCCAACGGCAGCTCCGCCATGTGCCGGACCGTGCGAGCCACGTCGGCCACGTCCATCACGGGCTCCGGTACGACCTCCCCGTTGGCCTGGAGCGCCCCGGCGCCCATGCTCGCCGTCATGTCGGTCGCCGCGTTCCCGATGTCGATCTGCCCCACCGCGATGCGGTACGGCCGCCCGTCCAGCGACAGCGACTTGGTGAGGCCGGTGAGGGCGTGCTTGGTCGCGGTGTAGGCGACGGAGTACGGCCGGGGCGTGTGCGCCGAGATCGACCCGTTGTTGATGATCCGGCCGCCCTGCGGATCCTGCTCCTTCATCTGCCGGTACGCGGCCTGCGCGCACAGGAACGCCCCGTTCAGGTTGGTGTCCACCACGTGCCGCCAGGCGTCGTACGGCAGTTCCTCCACCGGCACCCCGCCGGGCCCGAACGTCCCCGCGTTGTTGAACAGCAGGTCGACCCGCCCGAACCGCTCCACGACGGCGCCGAACAGCGCGGCCACGTCCCCGGGTTCCGAGACGTCCGTCCGCACGGCGAGCGAGGCACCCTCCGGCACGAGGGCCGCCGTCTCCTCCAGAGCCCCGCCCCGCCGCCCGGCCAGCGCCACCGCCCACCCCGCCCGCAACAGCTCCACGGCAACCGCCCGCCCGATCCCGGACCCCGCGCCGGTCACGACAGCGGTCTTCGCATTGTTGGTGTCCATGGCCCCGCAGCGTAGGACTCCGTCGGTGGGACGGGTGGCGTGGGGGAGGGCACGGGGGTGTTGCTGTGCGGGTCGGAGGGGGCGGGGTCTGCGGCCGGGGTGGTGCTCCGGTTGAGCGAGGGGGTGGCCGGGGCGGCCGTAGAGCGGGTCGGCCCGGGGAGGCGGGATGGTGTTGCGCTGGGGGAGTCGGCCGGGGGCCGGTGTTCCCGTCAGCGCCCCCGGCGGTCCTGCCGTCGGCCGTCGACGTTCCCTGGAGGGTCCAGCCGTCGGTACTGGCCGCGAGAACCTCGGCGAGGGTTGCCGGGGGATCAGTCGCGGAGGCCGGCTGGGCAAGTGATGCCCCGCGGTCGGCCAGGATCAGCCCACGGGGTTCAGCCGGGCAGGTCGGGTTCCGAGCGCTGCCAGGGGATCAGTCGCGGAGGCCGACCGGGCAAGTCGGGCCCCGGGGTCGGCCAGGACCGGCCCCCGGCCGAGCCGGTCGAGTACGGAGACCTGCCGGGAAGGCCCGCCGCCCGAGGTCGGTCGGGTCGGTCGCGCCGTCGGTCGGGTCGGTCGTGCCGTGGACGAGCCCCCTTTGTCGTCCTCGCCGCACCGGCCCCCCTCACGCCGACATGGCGCTCTCCTAGGCCCCTTCTCCCGGATAGCGGACGCCGATCCGGTCCCGTATCGCGTCCAGGGTGCGCATCACCGCGAGGGTGCCCTCCAGGGGGACCAGCGGGGACTCCGTCTCCCCGGCGCGCAGGGCCCGCATGACCTCGCGGGCCTCGTGCTTGAGGCTGTTGCGGGGGCCGTCGGCCGGGTCGGCGGCGAACTCCTCCGGGTCGCGGCCGTCCCGGTGCAGCACGAAACGGTCCGGGTGGAAGAAGCCGTTCGGGATGTCGATCCGGCCCAGCGAGCCGGTGACCGAAGCGATCGTCGCGGTGCCGCCGGTCAGGGAGCAGTGCAGCGAGGCCAGCGCCCCGCCGTCGTAGGACAGCAACGCACCCGTCTGGAGATCGACGCCCTCCTCGGACAGCACCGCCTTCGCCACGACGTCCGACGGCTCCCCGAGCAGCAGATGCGCGAACGACACCGGGTACACACCGAGGTCCAGCAGCGCGCCCCCGCCCTGCGCGGGATCCCGCAGCCGGTGCGCCGGCGGGAACGGCCCGGCCAGCCCGAAGTCGGCCTGCACGGTACGGACCTCACCGATCGCCCCGTCGTCGACGAGCGCCTTGAGCCGGCGGACCAGCGGGTTGCAGTACATCCACATGGCCTCCATGAGGAAGCGCCCGCCGTCCTTCGCGAGCCCCACCAGCTCCTCGGCCTCCCGCACGTTCAGCGTGAACGCCTTCTCGCACAGGACGTTCCGGCCGGCGCTCAGACAGAGCCCGGCGGCCGCGCGATGCGCCGAGTGCGGGGTTGCCACGTACACGACATCGATGTCCGCGTCCTCGGCGAGGGCGCCCCACTCGCCGTACGCCCGCTCGATCCCGAACCGCTCCGCGAAGGCCTTCGCCGACGCCTCGGAGCGCGAGGCCACCGCGACCACCTCCGCGTCCGGCAGATCCACCAGGTCCGCGGTGAACGCGGCCGCGATGCCGCCCGTCGCCAGAATCCCCCAGCGCACGCTCTGCTCCGTCATGCCCGGCTCCACCCTCGCTCAGCTGACCGTCGCCACCTTGTACGAGCTGAGAGCATAGGTGGCCGGGGGTCCGGGGGGTCCCCCGGGACAACGCAGTACAAGGACAGGGAGGGGCACATGCCCGAGCGAGGGCACCTTGAGCGGCCGAACCGCGTCGGGGGGTCGAGGGCGCCCGACACCGACGGGGCGGGCGCGCCGGACGCCGAGGAGACGGCCGTACCGGAGACGACCCCGCCGACGACCGCCGTGCGCCGCACCGGCCTGCTCGTCACCCTGCTCCTCGGCGGGCTCACCGCCACCCCACCGCTGGCCATGGACATGTACCTGCCCTCGCTGCCGCAGGTCACCGACTCCCTGCACGCCCCCGCCGCCACCGTCCAGCTCACCCTCACCGCCTGTCTGCTCGGCATGGCGCTCGGACAGCTGGTGGTCGGCCCGATGAGCGACCGCTGGGGCCGCAGGCGCCCGCTGCTCGCCGGTCTCGCCGTGTACGTCGTCGCCACCGCGCTGTGCGCACTCGCGCCGACCGTGGAGTTCCTGGTCGGCTTCCGGCTGCTCCAGGGCCTCGCGGGCGCCGCCGGCATAGTGATCGCCCGGGCCGTCGTCCGGGACCTCTACGACGGGGTCGCGATGGCCCGGTTCTTCTCCACCCTCATGCTGATCGGCGGGGTCGCGCCGATCGTGGCACCGCTGGTCGGCGGACAGATCCTGCGGGTGACGGACTGGCGGGGCGTGTTCGTGGTCCTGACCGTCGTCGGGGCGCTGCTCGCCGTCCTGGTGTGGGCCAGGCTCCCCGAGACCCTCCCGGCGGCCGGCCGGCACACCGGCGGTGTCGGCGACGCCCTGCGCTCGATGCGCGGGCTCCTGGCCGACCTGCCCTTCACCGGCTACATGCTCACCGGCGGCTTCGCCTTCGCCGCTCTGTTCGCCTACATCTCGGCGTCCCCGTTCGTGATCCAGGAGATCTACGGCGCCTCCCCGCAGACCTTCAGCCTGCTGTTCGGCGTGAACTCGGTCGGGCTCGTCGTGGTCGGCCAGATCAACGGCAAGGTGCTGGTGGGACGGGTCGGCCTGGACCGGGTCCTGGGCGTGGGCCTGCTGATCGTGACCGCGGCGGCGGTGTCCCTGCTGCTGATGGCCACCGGCGTGTTCGGCGAGGTCGGGCTCGTGCCCGTGGCCGCCGCGCTCTTCGTCCTGATGTCCGCGATGGGTGTCACCCTGCCCAACGCCCAGTCCCTCGCCCTCCTGCGCACCCGGCACTCCGCGGGCTCCGCGTCCGCCCTGCTCGGCACGTCCTCCTTCCTCATCGGCGCGGTCGCCTCCCCGCTGGTCGGGATGGCCGGAGAGCACACGGCCGTCCCGATGGCGGTCGTCCAAGTGGCGGCAGCACTGGTAGCGCTCCTGTGTTTCATGGCAATGTGCCGTCCCTGGAACAAGCGTGCGACTGAGGACCCGAGAACGGAGGCGAAGAGCTGAGCGCACCGAAACTGCGCACCGACACACCGGAGCGGGCCGGACTCGACCGCGAGGAGCTCCGGCACCTCGTCAGGGACTTCCGGATCCTCACCACCGGTCGGCGCCCCTGGGCCGCCGGAGCCGTCCTGGCCGCCGGGCGAGGCCCGGTGATCGCCGTGGAGGAGGCCTCCGGCTGGGCCGTCCGCTACGCGTCCTACGACCCCGAAACCGACGCGGGCGTCGAACTGCCCCCGGAGTCCCGCGTCCCCGCCCGCGTGGACACGCCCTTCGACCTGGCCTCCCTCACCAAGCTGTTCACGGCGGTGGCGGCGGTGCAGCAGATCGAGCGGGGCACGCTGGGCATCGACGCCCGGGTGGGCGCGTACCTGCCCGAATTCACGGCGGCCGTGACCCACGGCATCACCGTCCGCGAGCTGCTCACCCACACCTCGGGCCTGCGCCCCGAGCTCCCGCTGTACGACTGCGCCGACGACGAGGAACGCCTCGCGCTGCTGCGCGCCGAGCCGCCGATCGGCGTTCCCGGCACCTACACGTACTCCGACCTCAACCCGCTGCTCCTCCAGCACGTCCTCGAACGCATCACCGGCCGGCCGCTCGACGTGCTCATCCACGACGGCATCACCCGGCCGCTCGGGATGACGTCCACCCGCTTCGGCCCCTGCCCGGAGGCCGCGGCCACGGAGGACCAGCGCCGGCCGTGGGCCAAGGCCGACCGGGGCATGCTGCGGGGCGTGGTCCACGACGAGAACGCCTGGGCGCTGGGCGGAGTGGCGGGCCACGCGGGCCTCTTCTCCACCGCCCGGGACCTCGCGGTCTTCTGCCGGACCCTGCTCGCGGGCGGCTCGCACGGCCCGGCCCGCATCCTCGGCCCGGACTTCGTGGAGCTGCTGCTGACCCCGCCGGGCCTCGGCTTCGCGATCGACCAGAAGTGGTTCATGGGCGAGCTGGCGGGCAGGGGAGCGGCCGGCCACACGGGCTTCACCGGCACGTCCCTGGTCCTGGACCCGGCCACGGACACGTTCGTCGTCCTCCTGGCCAACACGGTCCACCCCCGCCGACGCCCGCCGGACAGCCGCCCGAGGGCGGAGATCGCCACGAGGGTCGCGCGAGCGGTCAGGGAGACGTGACGGGGAGGCGACCGGGGCCGGGGTGTGGCTGGGGACGTCACGGTCAACCGGGACCCGAGGGTGACCGGTGACCGGGACCGGGCCGTCGCGGGGAGCGGGGCGTGACTGGGAGCGGCAAGTGGCCGTGACCGAGGCATGACCGGACCGGGGCGTGACCGGGGCCTCGTAGGTGGCCGGGGCGGCCGGGGCCTTCGGGGCAGCCGGGAAGCCGTCGGATCCGCCCCGCGCCCTGCCGCCCATAGAATCACCGGGTGACCGCCCCCGCACTCCCGTCCGAGACCCTCCGCGCCGCCCTCGCCGGCCTCCTCGACGGTCTTCCCCCGAAGCAGGCGGCCCAGGCGGTGGACCGGCTGATCGCCAACTACCGCGGGACCACGCCCACGGACGCCCCCATCCTGCGCGACCGGGCGGACGTGGCCGCCTACGCCGCCTACCGCATGCCCGCGACCTTCGAGGCGGTCCACGCGGCGCTGGAGGCGTTCGCCGAGGCCACCCCGGGCTGGACCCCCGCGAGCCATCTCGACGTGGGCGGCGGCACCGGCGCGGCGACCTGGGCGGTGGCCGCGACCTGGTCCGGAGACCGCGAGGTCACCGTGCTCGACTGGTCCGAACCCGCCCTGGCCCTCGGCCGCGAGCTCGCCGCCGCGCAACCGGCCCTGACCCGGGCGCGCTGGCAACGGGCAAAGATCGGCAAGGACATGGCCCTGCCCGCCACGGACCTGGTCACGGTCTCGTACGTCCTCAACGAGCTGACCCCGGCCGACCGCACGGCGCTCGTGGACACCGCGGCGGCAGCGGCGCAGGCGGTGGTGATCGTCGAGGCCGGCACCCCGGCCGGCTACGCCCGCGTCATCGAGGCCCGCGACCGGCTGATCGATGCCGGCTTCCGGATCGCCGCGCCCTGCCCGCACAGCGCGGCCTGCCCGATCGTGCCCGGCGAGGACTGGTGCCACTTCGCGGCACGGGTCAGCCGCTCGTCCCTGCACCGCAAGGTCAAGGGCGGCTCTCTGCCGTACGAGGACGAGAAGTTCAGCTACGTCGCCGTGACCCGCCTCCCGGCGACACCGGCCCCCGCCCGGATCATCCGCCGCCCCCAGATCCGCAAGGGCCAGGTCCTCCTGGACCTCTGCGAACCCGACGAACACCTGACCCGCCGCACCATCACCAAACGCCACGGCGACCTGTACAAGACGGCAAGGGACACCACGTGGGGCGCCCCCTGGCCCCCACCGGACCACTCGGACCACTAGCGCGGCGCGGGGAGACCACTGAACCCGTCCGGCTACGGCTTGGGCGGAGCGCCAGGCGTGACCTTGGGCAAGCCCCGAAGACCACCGGCCCCGGCCCGCGGGGATCGCCGACCTGACCTGCGGCGACGGCCTGCCCTGGTCCCGGCGGCAGCCATCCCCGATCCCCGGCCGTACGGGACCGTCGGCCACGCCCCCGGCGAACCGTCGGTCAGCTACCCAGACGCACCCCGGTCACCGAAGGCGCCCCCACTCACCGACGCCCCCGTCACCCCCGCCCTTCCCCCTCCCGCCCCTCCCGGAGTTTCCGTAGCAGCTCACGTTTCTGTGCTGCCGCGTCCTGCGTGCCGCCGATCCGGGCCCCGCGGTCACCGCCGCGCAGCGCCTTGCGGTTGATGTTGCTGCGGGTGCCGCCGACTCCGAGCATGTTGCCCGCTCCACCTCGTGCCATGGTTCACTCCTTGTCCATCCAAAAACGAGACGTCTCGTCTCGCTTCACACTCTCCGGCGAGACGCACCGTCTTGTCAACTGGTAAGTTCGCCCCATGGCCACCCAGAAGTCCAAGCAGCCCGCCCCCGACGCCACCCGCCGTAGCGAGAAGTCCCGGCGTGCGATCTACGACGCCGCCCTCGACCTCGTTGCCGAGGTCGGCTACCCCCGGACCACCGTCGAGGGCATCGCCGCCCGCGCAGGCGTCGGCAAGCAGACCATCTACCGCTGGTGGTCCTCGAAGGCGGAGGTGCTGCTGGAGGCCTTCCTCGACCTGAGCGAACAGGCCGCACAGCAAGCCGCTCCCGGCCAGGCGTACGCCATCCCCGACACCGGAGACCTCGCCGCGGACCTCAAGGCCGTCCTGCGCATGACCGTCGACCAGCTCAAGGACCCCCGCTTCGAGGCCCCCTCCCGCGCCCTGGCCGCCGAAGGCGTCGTCAACGAACAGGTCGGCCGCGTCTTCGTGGCCAAACTCCTCGAACCCTCGCTCCAGTTGTACGTCGACCGCGTGCGCGCCGCCCAGGAGGCCGGCCAGGTGCGCCCCGAGGTCGACCCCCGCATCGCCCTCGAACTCTGGGTCTCCCCGCTCGCCCAGCGCTGGCTCCAGTACACCGGCCCGATCTCCTACGACTACACCGACACCCTCGTCGACTACGCCCTGCACGGCCTCGCCCCCCGCTGAGCCCCCGCCCATATCCGCTCCGGGCCCCCCGAAGCGGAGGAAGATGGGACCATAGGGCATGCTGTTTGGACGACAGCGAGGCGAGGGCGATAGATGAGCGCGGAGTCGGGGGGCCGGACGGGCCTGCAGGGCAAACTCTCCCAGTGGCTGCGCGGACGCCGGCCCAAGGAGGCCGCCGCCGCGGACGACGGCGGCCGTGTGGCCCTGCTGCTCGCCACCGCCTCCGCGGGACTCCCGCTCGCGCCCGCCGCGTATCCCACCGCCGACTACCGGTGTTCGTGCGACCGCGTCGGCTGTCCCACACCCGCCCGGCACCCGGTGTCCTTCGCCTGGCAGACCCAGTCGACCACCGACCGCGCGCAGATCGAGCGCTGGGCCCGCAACCAGCCCCAGGCCAACTTCATCACCGCCACCGGCATGGTCCACGACGTCCTGGACGTCCCCCTGGAGGCCGGCCGGGAAGCCCTGGAGCGGCTGCACTCCGCCGGCGTCGAGGTCGGCCCGGTCGCCGAGAGCGACGACGGCCGGCTCCTCTTCTTCACCCTCACCCGCGGCACCCCCGAGGACGAGGACGAGTGGTGGCCGTGCGAGCTGGACTGCCACCCCGAGACGGCGGACGAACACCCCGGCCTGCGCTGGCACTGCCGCGGTTCCTACGTCCTCGTACCGCCCGCCCGGCTGCCCGGCGACCAGGCCGTGCACTGGGTCCGCGGCCCCGAACACCCGCTGCCCGACCCGCTGAGCCTGCTGGAGTTCCTCACCGACGCCTGCGCCCGGCACGCGGGCCAGGAACCGGACCCCGCGGACACGGCCTGGCCCCTGCGCCGGTAGCGACCCCCACCCTTGAAGGCCCGACCCTCGAAGGCCCCACCCTCGAAGGCCCCACCCTCGAAGGCCCGACCCTCGAAGGCCCTGCCTTCAAAAGGCCCGACCCTCAAAGGCCCGCTACGACCCCTCCGCGGCCGTCAGCCCCTGGATCCGGCCGAGCACGGTGACCTTCCCGCCGCCCGCGCCCTTCGCCGGGTCGAGAGCCACCTCGTTGGAGACGAACTCCATCGTCAGCGACTGCTTGATCTCGCCCTTGGTCAGCGCGAGCGCGGCCTCGCCGGGGGAGGGGATCGTCGTACCGACGTGTGCCGTCTGCTTCACGTAGTGGTGCGTGGCGAAGAACACCAGCGCCCCGCCGTCCGCGGTGCGCAGCGCCAGCGGAGCGTAGGCGTCGTTCGTCAGCGGCTCGTCGATGTACTGGGTGGCCAGTCCCGGCCGGGTGGCGTCCTTCGCCCGGCCCGCCCGCCACACACTGGTCTGGCTGCCGTCCGCGAACAGGTCCCCGCCGCTCTTCAGATAGTCCGTGTAGGACTTGCTCAGGTCCTCGGGCGCGGCCGCCAGGTCGGTCGAGTTCGCCGGAACCGCCTCGGCCCAGCCGTCGGCGTCCTTCTTGAACTCCGGCACCTTGCCCTGGGCCACCAGCGTCAGATACGCCACCTGGAACGGCTCGTTCAGGCCGTTGCGGGTGAACACCAGCAGCCAGCGCGCGGTGCCGCCCTTGTTGCCGGCCGCGTCGGCGACGAACCAGCGCGGCCAGCCCGCCTTCTTCGGGATGGTGTACGTGACGTCCGACAGCTTCAGCGGGGTGTGCGTGGTGTTGCCGCCGGGGCTGGTCGTCTTCCCCGCCTTCAGCCGGGCCGCGTCGATGGCACCGAGTGCGCCGGTGACATGAGCGGCGTCCAGCGAGCTGTCGTACGCCTTGTCCGCCGCGTTGTACGCGTCCGTGAACTGCTCCAGCGCCTTGGCGGCCTCCGCCTTGGTGGTGGCGGGAAGCACCTCCCGCTCGCCGTGCACCACCACGCATCCGCTCGCCGTCATCGACAAAGCGGTCACGGACACCGCTATCAGTGCGCTCCGGTCAAGCCTGCGGGGCCTTCGAGGGCCGCGATCCCTGCTCATCAGGTGCCTTCACCTTCCCCTTCCCGGAGGCGAACCCTACCGGGAGCAGGAACAGCACGAGCGTGGGGATCAAGTACAGCAGCCACACCGTGACCTGAAGCTTCGTCGGGTCCGGCTGGAAGTTGAACACGCCCTTGAGGAGGGTGCCGTACCAGCTGTCCGGCGGGATGGTGTCGCTGATGTCGAAGGGCTTGTCGTACAGGCCCGGCAGCCAGTTCGCCTCCTGGAGGTCGTGGAAGCCGTACGCCAGCACGCCCGCGGCCACCACGACCAGCATGCCGCCGGTCCAGGTGAAGAAGGTGGAGAGGTTGATGCGCAGGGCGCCGCGGTAGAACAGCCAGCCCAGGACGACCGCCGTGAGGATGCCGAGGGCCGCGCCGATCAGCGGGCGCGGGGTGCCGTCGCCGGCCGCGTGCACGGACGTCCACACGAACAGGGAGGTCTCCAGGCCCTCGCGGCCGACGGCGAGGAACGCGGTGGCGACCAGCGCGCCCGTGCCCATCTGGAGGGCCGTGTCCAGCTTGTCGTGCAGTTCGGACTTCAGGTGCCGGGCGGTGCGCTTCATCCAGAAGACCATCCACGTCACCAGGGCGACCGCGAGGACCGACAGGGAGCCGCCGAGCGCCTCCTGGGCCTCGAACGTCAGCTCCTGGGAGCCGAATTCGAGCGCGCAGCCGAAGCCGAGGGCGAGCGCGACCGCGACTCCGATGCCGGTCCAGATGGGCCTGAGGGCGTCCCTGCGGCCCGTCTTCACCAGGTAGGCGATGAGGATGCAGACGACGAGAGAGGCCTCCAGGCCCTCGCGCAGACCGATCAGGTAGTTGGAGAACACGGGTCAGGCCTCCTTGGAGAACAGCGTGCGGCCCCACCAGTCGTCCTTGTCGCGGACGCCGGGCGGGACGGCGAAGACCGCCGAACCCACGTGCTGGATGTACTCGTTGAGCGCGTCGGTGGCCAGATGGCGCTGGATGCGGATGAAGCCCTCGCGGACGTCCTTCATGTACGCCAGGAAGAACAGCCCCGCGTCCAGCCGGCCCAGGCCGTCGGTGCCGTCGGTGAAGGAGTAGCCGCGGCGCAGGATCGTGGCCCCGCCGTTGGAGTCGGGGTGCGCGAGCCGGACGTGCGCGTCGGGCTTCATCGCCGGCAGGAACGGCTTGTCGCGCTCCTTGGCCTTGCCGACCGGGGCGCCCTCGCCCTTGTCGCGGCCGAAGACGTCCTCCTGCTCCTGGAGCGAGGTGCGGTCCCAGGTCTCGATGTGCATGCGGATGCGGCGGGCGACGAGGTAGGAGCCGCCCTTCATCCAGCCGGGCCCCTCGGCCCAGACGAACTTCTGCAGCCGGTCCGTCTCGGTGCCCGCGATGTTGCGGGTGCCGTCCTTGAAGCCCATCAGGTTGCGCGGGGTCTGCGCGTCGGGCGTGGTCGAGGACGTCTTGCCGAAGCCGAGCTGCGACCACTTGATGACGACCTTGCCGAAGCCGATCCGGGCCAGGTTGCGGATCGCGTGCACCGCGACCTGCGGGTCGTCCGCGCAGGCCTGCACACACAGGTCTCCGCCGCTGCGGTTCTTGTCGAGGTTGTCCCCGGCGAACTGCGGGAGGTCCACGAGCGCCTCGGGCCGCTGCCCGGCCAGGTCGAACTTCTCGAACAGGGACGGGCCGAAGCCGAGGGTGAGCGTCAGCCGCGACGGCTTCAGCCCGAGCGCCTCCCCGGTGTCGTCCGGCGGCGCCTCGGCGAGACCGCCGTACGCACCCTCACCGACCGCCTTGCCCGCGGTCATCCGCCGGGCCGCGGCCGTCCAGTCCTTGAGCATCTGCACGAACTCGGCGCGGTCCTCGGTCGTCACGTCGAACGCGGCGAAGTGCAGCCGGTCCTGCACGGGTGTGGCGATGCCCGCCTGGTGGGTGCCGTGGAAGTCGACGGCGGCGCCCGCCTCGGCGGCCGTCGGCTGGAGGTCGTCGCCCTCCCGGGTCAGCGCCACGGCGCCTCCGGCCGCGGCGGCACCGAGCGCGAGCCCGGCTCCGCCCCAGCCGATGAGCGCGCGGCGCGAGGGAGCCGGGGCCTTGTCTGTGTCGGTCATGGCCCCTGCCTCAGGAGGACTTGGTGACGACGGCGGCGGCGAGCTTGGACAGCGGCTCGGCGAGCGCGTTCACCCCGTCCGACAGCTGCTTGCGGTCGGCGTCGCCGACCTTGTCGTACGAGGTGAAGTCGTACGACGTCTTGTCGGCCCGGTACTTGTCCAGCAGCGTGTCGATCGCGGCGAACTGCTTGTCCAGCTCGGTGACCAGGGCCGCGTTGTTCTCCTTGGCGACCGGCTTCAGCAGCTCGTAGGACTTCTCGGCGCCCTCGACGTTGGCCTTGAAGTCGACGAGGTCGGTGTGGGAGTAGCGCTCCTCCTCGCCGGTGACCTTGCCGGTGGCGACCTCGTCGAGGAGCTCCTTGGCGCCGTTGGCCATGGAGGTCGGGGTGATGTCCGCCTTGCCGACCCGCTGCTGCCAGTCGGTGAGGTCGGTGATCAGCTGGTCCGCGAGGGTCTTGTCCGCGGCGGTGATCTTCTTGTCCTGCCAGAGGGACTTCTCCAGGCGGTGCCAGCCGGTCCACTTCTGGCCGTCCTCCAGGCCGTCCTCGCGGACGTCGACCTTGGGGTCGATGTCACCGAAGGACTCGGCGACGGGCTCGGTGCGCTCCCAGCCGATGCGGGAGGGCGCGTAGGCCTTCTTGGCGGCCTCGACGTCACCGGCCTTCACCGCGGCGGCGAACGTCTTCGCCAGCGGCAGGGTGGCGTCGGCCTGCTCCTGCGCGTACTGGCGGTAGGCGGCGACGGCCGAGTCCAGCCGCGGGTCGCGCTTGGCGGCGGTCCCGCCGGTGGCCTTCACGGTCTGACGGATGCCGTCGCCCTTCATGCCGGGCTTGCAGGCGATCGTGTAGTCGCCGGCCTTCACCTCGGCGGTGACCTTGTGCTTGGTGCCCGGGCCGATGTTCTCGCGCTCGGTGACGATCCGGTCGTCCGGGAAGAGGACGTAGACCTCGGTGACCTTGGAGCCCTTGTTCTCGATCGCCAGCTCGACGTGGCCGGCCGGGAACTCCTTCTTGGAGACCTCGCACTTGCTGTCGGTGGCGGTCACGTCGATCACACGGTCGTCGTCGCCGGAGTTCCCCTTCTCCGTGCACCCCGTGACGGCGGTGAGGGCCGCCACGGCGGTGGCGGTGACGAGGGACAGTCTGACGGCACGCATGCAAGCTCCTGAGGGTTGGTGAGGCTCGCCTAACTTATCTGAGCCTTACCTGAAAATGGCTTAAAATAACCGTCAAGGGCAGGTCAAGGGAGATTCAAAGGGGGTGGGTCGCGGGTGCCACGGGGCCCTCGCGCCTGCATGGCCGGCCCGGCGCGGGTGCTTCAATTCCCCCGTGAGTGACTACGACGTGCTGCGCGTCTTCTGCGCGCCGAACGGCGGCTACGGCAACGAGCTGGGCGTCGTCCGCGAGGGATCCGTGCTGCCGGACCGGGACGAGCGGCAGGAGTTCGCCGCCAAGCTCGGCTTCAGCGAGACCGTCTTCGTGGACGACCCCGAGCGCGGTGTCATCGACATCTACACGCCCTCCGCGCGGCTGGCGTTCGCGGGGTACCCGTGCGTCGGCGTGGCCTGGCTGCTCGACGTGCCCGAACTGGTCACGGCCGCCGGGGTCGTGGGAGCGCGGCTCGACGGCGAGTTCAGCTGGATCGAGGCGCGGGCGGAGTGGGCGGCCCCGCGGACGTTCCGGCAGTACGGTTCCGCCGCCGAGGTCGACGACCTGGCCGTACCTCCCGCCGGTGAGTGGATCTACGCCTGGGCGTGGGAGGACGAGGCCGCCGGCCGGGTCCGGGCCAGGGGATTCCCCGGCCGGGGCGACGGGGTCGACGAGGACGAGGCGACCGGAGCGGCGGCCCTCCAGCTGACCGACGAACTGGGCCGGGCCCTGAACATCACCCAGGGTGCGGGCTCCCAGATCCTCACCGCCCCCCAGCCGTACGGCTGGGTCGAGATCGGCGGCCGCGTCGTCCTGGAACGCCAGCCGGAGCGCTAGGCCTGTCCGGCGGGTCATGCCGGTGTGGCGGGGTCCGCCTTGCGGCTCGACCCGCTCACGTGTGCCGATCGGCGCCGGTCCTTGCAGCCGGCCCGATCCGCCGACAGGCCTACGCGCTGAGCGGGAACTCCTCGCCCAGCGCCCGGAAGACGGCCGTGTTCAGGGTGAACGCCTTCTTGCACTCGGCCACCACGCGCTGCTTCTCCAGGTCGTCCGCGCGGACCGCGTCCAGCAGTGCGCGGTAACCCCGCTTGAAGGCGGCGGGGTTGGGGATCTCCTCGAAGACGTAGAACCGGACGCCGTCGCCCTTCTTCTCGAAGCCCCAGGTCCTCTCCGCCCTGTCCCGGATGATCTGGCCGCCGGAGAGGTCGCCGAGGTAGCGCGTGTAGTGGTGGGCGACGTAGCCCGCCGGCCAGGTGTCGGCGCACTCGCGCACCCGGTCCGCGTACGCCCGCGTGGCGGGCAGCGCCGACAGGCCCGCACGCCAGTGCGGCCCGCGCAGATGCGCCAGGTCCCGCTCCAGCGCCCGCAGCCGGAACAGCTCCGGCCGGATGAACGCGCCCGCCACCGGATCCGACGCCAGCTTCTCGGTGCCGCTCTCCAACGCCTCGTAGACGAACCACAGTTGCTCGGTGTAGCGCGCATACGCCTGCACGCCGAGCCGGCCTCCCAGCAGGTCGCTCATGAACGTCGAGGTCTCCGCCTCCACGTGCTGCTCGTGGGACGCGGTGCGGATGAGTGTCGAGAACGAGTCCATACAGGACATCCTCTGAAGTTAGGCTTACCTAAGTCAATAGGTTTGCCGACGCGATGTCGGTAAAACGCTACAAGAAAAACCCGCCCCCGGCAGAGGGCGGGCTTTCCCGGTCGTGTCACGGTCACGGCAGCGTCAGGATCTCGGCCCCCGTCTCCGTCACCACCAGCGTGTGCTCGAACTGCGCCGTGCGCTTGCGGTCCTTCGTGACGACCGTCCAGCCGTCGTCCCACATGTCGTACTCGTGCGTCCCGAGCGTCAGCATCGGCTCGATCGTGAAGGTCATCCCGGGCCGCATCACCGTCGTCGCGTGCGGGCTGTCGTAGTGCGGGATGATCAGGCCCGAGTGGAAGGCCGTGCTGATGCCGTGGCCCGTGAAGTCGCGGACCACGCCGTAGCCGAAGCGCTTGGCGTACGACTCGATGACCCGGCCGATGATGTTGATCTGGCGGCCCGGCTTGACCGCCTTGATCGCGCGGGCCAGCGACTCCCGGGTGCGCTCGACCAGCAGCCGGCTCTCCTCGTCCACGTCCCCGACCAGGTACGTCGCGTTGTTGTCGCCGTGCACCCCGCCGATGTACGCCGTCACGTCGAGGTTGATGATGTCGCCGTCGCGCAGCACCGTGGAGTCCGGGATGCCGTGGCAGATCACCTCGTTGACGCTGGTGCACAGGGACTTCGGGAAGCCCCGGTAGCCGAGCGTCGACGGGTAGGCGCCGTGGTCGCACATGTACTCGTGCGCCACCTTGTCCAGTTCGTCGGTGGTCACCCCGGGCGCGATCAGCTTCGCCGCCTCTTCCATCGCCCGCGCCGCGATACGGCCGGCGACCCGCATCGCCTCCACGGTCTCCGGGGTCTGCACCTCGGGGCCCGTGTACGGCGTCGGCGCGGGCTTGCCGACGTACTCGGGGCGACGGATGTTTCCGGGCACGGAACGGGTGGGGGACAACGCCCCGGGCACGAGCAGTGACTGGCCAGACATGCCGACGAGTCTATCCAGCGGCGATGGGGGAACATGTCGGTGGCGAGAGGAGCGGGACATGCCCTTGTTCAAGAAGCGCACGGCCGGCAAGCCGGGCGAGTGGTACTACTGCCTTCAGCACAAGAGGGTCGAGGAGGGGCCGGACTGCCCGGCCAAGGACCGCTTCGGCCCCTACGCGAGCCGTGCGGAGGCCGAGCACGCGATGGAGACGGCACGCGAGCGCAACCTGGAGTGGGAGAACGACCCCAAGTGGCACGACGCCCCGGCGGGCGGCCGCGAGGACGACTGACACGACGCCGCGGCGGGCGGCCGCGAGGACGACTGATCAGACCCGGGCGGCGGCCCGCTGTTCCCTGACCCGGGCCGCGTGCTCGTCCGTGCGGGCGTCGTACGTCATCAGCTTCGGCAGACACAGGGCCAGCAGGCCCACCGCCCCCGCGCACAGCACCCCGCCCGACCAGACGGAGGCCCGCACGCCCCACCACGCGGCGAAACCACCGCTGCGCACCTGGCCGACGGTCGGGCCCACCGAGTACGACAGCAGTTCGATCCCGGCGAGCCGCCCCCGCAGCTCGTCCGGGATCGTCTGGTTCCACATGATCCCCCGGAAGATCCCGCTGACCATGTCGCAGCCGCCGGCCACGGTCAGGAACAGCAGCACCAGCCAGACGTTGCTCATCACCCCGGCCGCCGCGATCGCCAGACCCCACAGCGCCGCGGCCAGCACCACCATCTGCCCGTGCCGGTGGATCCGCCCGGTCCAGCCGCTGACCAGGCTCACCAGCAGCGCGCCCAGCGGCACGGACGCGTACATCAGGCCCAGCGACCACTCGGCGTCCAGCTCGTCCGCGAGGAACGGCAGCACGGCCAGCGGCATCGCCAGGAACATCGCCGCGAGGTCCACGGCGTAGGTGCCGAGGAGCTCCTTGCGGCTCCACGCGTACCGGGCACCCTCCGCGATGGCCCGCAGCGACGGCCTGGCCGCCTCGTGGGAGGCAGGGGCCGCTGCGATCCGCACCACCAGCGCGACCGAGACGAGGAACGTCAGCAGGTCCGCGCCGTACGCCCAGCCCAGCCCCGCGTAGGCCACCACCACACCCGCCAGCGCCGGTCCCGCGACCCCGCCGACCGTCCAGCGGAAGGAGTTCAGCGAGGCCGCCGCCGGCAGGTGGTCGTGGGCCACGATCCGCGGCCACAGCGAGTCCAGCGCCGGACGCTGCACCGAGACCAGGCCGGAGGACAGCGCGGCGACGACGTACAGCGGCCAGACGGCGGGCTCCGGGAGCAGCGCGTTCAGCAGCAGAACCGCGCTCAGCACGCCCTGGCCGACCTCCGTCCACACGATCAGCTTCCGCTTGTCCCAGGCATCGGCGAGCGCGCCCCCGTACAGCCCGAACACGAGGAGCGGGATCAGCTCCACGGCGCCGATCGCGCCCACCGCAGCGGCCGAACCGGTGAGGTCCTTCAGCTGCACCGGCAGCGCGACGAAGGTCAGGAAGCTGCCGAAGTTCGAGATCAGCCCCGAGTACCAGAGCCGTCGGAAATCCCGTGAGGCCCGCCAGGGGGCGAGGTCCGGGAGCAGGGCGCGCAGGCCGGAGGGGGGTTCGGGGATGTCGTCGGTCACGAAGGGCCATGGTCCGGGCAGCAACTCGGCAGCGGCAACCGCTTTTCGGGCCGCCGGCCCTCGCTGCGGCTGCGCCTGCTTCTTGGGGGTGCCGGTGCCTGTGGCGGTCTCGCCTGCTTTTCGGGGTGCTGGGGACTGTCGCGGTCACGCCTGTTTTCGGGGTGCCGGGGCCGGGAGCGGTTTCGGGGCGTCGGGCCCCGCTGCGGTCTCGCCTGCTTTTCGGGGCGTCGGGCCTCGCCGCGGTCACGGCCGCTCACCAGCGGGTCGGCGGCGGTGCCGTCAGGTGGTCGGTCAGGCGGGAGAGGCGGTCCCGGAAACGCCGTTGGCCCCGCGGGGCGGGCACCGCGTTCTCCCCGGCCGCCGCGCTGACCAGGTGCTGCACGGTGTCCAGATCGAGATCCGTGGCCTGCGGCACGGCGAGCGACTCATGGGCCATCGCGGGGAGTTCACCCTCGTCCGGACCGAGGGCGAGGATCGTCGCACCGGCCCGCCGGGCGTCGTGGACGTGCTCCAGCAGCGGGGCGTCCGGGTCGGTCGGGGAGACCACGAGGAGGGTCTCACCGCGCCGGGCCGCCGCCAGCCGGCCGGGACCGACGGACAGGTGCGCGGGGTCGGAGGGGCGCGCGTCGTGCCGTACGAGCGTCGGGGCCAGCTCCGGGGTCCCGGACCACGCGGCCTCGTCCACCAGGTGGGCCGCCAGGTGCCACGGTTCGTACTCCGGCGTGCCCACCAGGAGCAGACCACCGCCGTGCGAGACGACGGAGCCGCGCAGCACACCCCCGAAACGGCGGGTGGCCCCCCACCACTCGGTCCCGGCGAGCACCTCGCGCAGCAACGCGACCCGTACGGCATCCATGGGGCCGCATACTGCCGCAAACGGTCTGTACCGACCTGTGGTTCACGGCGAATTCCCCCGAACCGGGCAGGGGCGGGGTCAACGAGACTGGGGGCGTCCGTGACGCTGCCCACCTGGGCGGTCCGGGTCGGCGGGGCGCACGTAAAGTCGGCCCATGACCTCTAGCGACAGTGCACAGAAGGCTCCCGCCAAGGACCCGTGGGACCTCCCCGACGTCTCCGGGCTCGTCGTCGGCGTGCTCGGCGGAACCGGCCCGCAGGGCAAGGGCCTCGCCTACCGGCTCGCCAGGGCCGGACAGAAGGTGATCATCGGCTCCCGGGCCGCCGACCGCGCACAGGCCGCCGCCGCCGAACTCGGTCACGGCGTCGAGGGCGCGGACAACGCCGAGACCGCGCGCCGCAGTGACATCGTGATCGTCGCCGTGCCCTGGGAGGGCCACGGCAAGACCCTGGAGTCCCTGCGCGCGGACCTCGCGGGCAAGCTCGTCGTCGACTGCGTCAACCCGCTCGGCTTCGACAAGAAGGGCGCGTACGCGCTGAAGCCGGAGGAGGGCAGCGCGGCGGAACAGGCGGCCGCCCTGCTCCCCGACTCCCGGGTCACCGCCGCTTTCCACCACCTGTCGGCGGTGCTCCTCCAGGACCCGGCGATCGAGGAGATCGACACCGACGTGATGGTGCTGGGTGAGGAGCGCGCGGACGTCGAGATCGTCCAGGCGCTCGCCGGGCGCATCGCCGGGATGCGGGGCGTCTTCGCGGGCCGGCTGCGCAACGCCCACCAGGTCGAGGCGCTGGTCGCCAACCTGATCTCGGTGAACCGGCGGTACAAGGCGCATGCGGGGTTGCGGGTCACGGACGTGTGAGGGGATGGGGGACACTGGTCGGTGTAGTGCAGCAGTGTCCCCCTGACAGGAGCTCGTGGAAATGCCCCGCCTCGCCCTCTACGCCCTCGCCGTCTGCCTCCTCGCCGTGGCCGCGGCAGTCGTCTCCTTCGTCCAGGGCAGCTGGCTCGGGATCGTGTGGGTACTGCTGGCGGGGCTGTCGTCGAACATGTTCTGGTACTACCTGAAGCGGGGGCGGGGCGCCGCTCAGCTCCAGAAGCGGTAGAGGCTCCAGCCGTACGACGCCTCGTACTCGCTCACGCCGAGCCCGCGCAGGACCGTGTCGACCAGGTCGAAGAACACGGCGTTGACCTGGGGCACCCAGAGCAGGGCGAAGACGAACAGCAGGCCGAAGGGTGCGAAGGGTTCGATCTGGCGCTTGATGTTCCGGGACAGCCAGGGCTCGATGACGCCGTAGCCGTCCAGACCCGGGACCGGCAGGAAGTTAAGGATCGCGGCGGAGACCTGGAGCAGGGCGAGGAAGGCCAGCGCGGCGCTGAACTCCCGGGGGACGCCGTCGAGGGAGTGCAGCCAGAACGGGGCCGTGCAGGCGAGGGCGAACAGGACGTTGGTGAGGGGGCCGGCCGCGGAGATCAGGCTGTGCCGCCAGCGGCCGCGGATGCGGTCGCGCTCGATGAACACCGCGCCGCCGGGGAGGCCGATGCCGCCCATGATCACGAAGATGACGGGGAGCACGATGCTGAGCAGGGCGTGGGTGTAGGCGAGCGGGTTCAGGCTCAGGTAGCCCTTGGCGCCGATCGTGATGTCGCCGCTGTGCAGGGCGGTGCGGGCGTGGGCGTACTCGTGCAGGCACAGGGAGACGATCCAGGCGCCGGTGACGAAGAGGAACACGGCGATGCCGGGCTCCTCGGCGAAGCCGGTCCAGGTGGCCCAGCCGGTCACTGCCGTGACGGCGACGATCCCGAGGAACACGGGGCTGATCCGCCGGTCGCTGTGGCGGGTGGTGGCGGTGGTCATGGGGCTCCCTGTACTCGCGGGGGGACGGCCCGACGGTACCGGGCATGTGGGGGAACGTGTGGGGTGGGGCGGGGGTTCCGGTGTGCGGCTGAGTGGGGGCGGGCGTCTTGCGCAGTTCCCCGCGCCCCTGGGGGCCTGCGGCGGCCCGCCCGGCTTCGGTGGGGGCGTGCGTAGCGCGTTCCGTTCGGTGGGTGGGTCGGTGCCGGGGTGGGGGGTATCCGTCCTCGGTCCGGCGGCTCGGTCCCTCGATCAGTTCTCGGCTCCGGACGCCGGCCGCTGCGGGCGGACACCCCCCACCCCGTCCCCTTCGCACCGTCGGCGGCTGCAACGCCCCAGGGGCGCGGGGAACTGCGCGACCAGCCACAACGCACCCGCACCCGCCGAACAACCGAACCCGGCACTTTAGTAGGCGCCCGGCCCAAGCCCAACGCAGCGGGCCCGTTCGATTAACTCCGTGACCGCCCCCGACCTCAACAGAGACAATGGGACCGTGCGCTATCGCATCCTCGGCACCACCCAGGCACTCCGCCCCGACGGCACCTCCGTTTCCGTCGGTGGTGCTCGGCTGCGTGCTCTTTTGACCGTGTTCGCGCTGCGGCCCGGCCGTACCGTCCCGGTGAGTGTTCTGGTGGACGAGGTGTGGGACGGGGAGCCGCCCGCCGACGCGACCGGCGCGGTGCAGGCGCTGGTGGGGCGGCTCAGGAGGGCGCTCGGGGCGGAGGCCGTGGGGTCGGTGGACGGCGGCTACCGGCTGGCCGCCACCCCGGACGACATCGACCTGCACCGTTTCGAGCGGCTCGTCGGCGACGGCACCCGCGCGCTCGCCGACCAGGACCCCGCGAAGGCCGCCGCGGTCCTGGACGACGCCCTCGCCCTGTGGCGCGGCCCGGCCCTGGCCGACCTCCCCGACCGTACGGCCCACGCGGCCCGGGCCGAGGCCCGGCGCCTGGACGCCCTGCGGGCCCGTCACGCCGCCGCGCTCGCCCTCGGCCAGGCCGAGCACTCGCTTCCCGAACTGACCGCCCTGTGCGACAGCCACCCCCTGGACGAGCCCCTCCAGGCCCTCCGGCTGCGCGCCCTGCGCGACACCGGCCGTACGGCGGAGGCGCTGGCCGCCTACGAGGACGTACGGCAGCTGCTCGCGGACCGTCTGGGAGCGGACCCGGGGCCCGAACTGCGCTCCCTGCACGGGGAGTTGCTGCAAACGGAGCCGGAACCCGAGCCGGAGCCGGTCCGTGCGCACCGCCCGCCGGCCGGCAACCTCCGCGCCCGTCTCACCTCCTTCGTCGGGCGGGAAGCCGATATCGAGGCCATTCGCGGGGACCTCGCGAGGGCGCGGCTCGTCACGTTGCTGGGGGCCGGTGGGGCCGGGAAGACCCGGTTGTCGCAGGAGGCCGGGGAGAGCGTGGGGGAGGCCGCCCGGGACGGGGTCTGGCTGGCCGAACTCGCTCCCGTGGACGATCCGGACGCCGTGCCCGAGGCGGTGCTGACCGCCGTCGGTGCCCGCGAGACCGTGCTGTACGGCGCCGGTGCCGAGGCGATCCGGGCCGCCAACAGTGAGCGGCACGACGATCCCGTGGAACGGCTCGCCGAGCACTGCGGCCGGCGCCGGATGGTGCTGATCCTCGACAACTGCGAGCATGTCGTCGACGCGGCCGCCCGGCTGGTGGAGACGCTCCTGGAGCGCTGCCCGGGTCTGACCGTGCTGGCCACCAGCCGTGAACCCCTCGGTGTGCCGGGGGAGTTGCTGCGTCCCGTGGAGCCGCTTCCGCAGCCGGTCGCGCTGCGGCTGCTCGCCGACCGGGGGGCCGCGGCCCGGCCCGGGTTCCGGGTGGAGGAGGACCCCGAGGCGTGTGCGGAGATCTGCCGGCGGCTCGACGGGCTGCCCCTCGGTATCGAGCTGGCCGCCGCCCGGCTGCGGATGCTGTCGCCCCGTCAGATCGCCGACCGGCTCGACGACCGCTTCCGGCTGCTGACCTCCGGCAGCCGTACCGTCCTGCCCCGGCAGCAGACCCTGCGGGCCGTCGTCGACTGGTCCTGGGACCTGCTCGACGAGGAGGAGCGGGAGGTGCTGCGGCGGCTGTCGGTGTTCGCCGGCGGGTGTGATCTCGCCGCCGCCGAGGCCGTGTGCGGGCCCGGCGCTCTGGAGGCGCTCGGTTCGCTCGTCGACAAGTCCCTTGTCGTGGCGGCGCCTTCGCCGGGCGAGGGGGACGGGGGGATGCGCTACCGGCTCCTGGAGACCGTCGCCGAGTACGCCGGCGAGCGCCTCGACGAGCGGGACGGCGTCCGCGCCGACGCCGAGCGCGCGCATCTGACGTACTACCGCGAACTCGCCCGCACCACCGACCCGTTGCTGCGCGGCCCGCGTCAACTGGAGGCCATCCGGCGCCTGGAGCGCGAGTACGAGAACCTGCGTACCGCCCTGCGCCGGGCCGTCGCCGCCCGGGACGAGCAGGAGGGGCTGTGTCTGGTCCTGTCGCTCGCCTGGTACTGGCAGATGCGTGACCTGCGGATCGAGGCCCGCAACTGGTCCCGCGAGGTGCAGGGGCTCGGGACCGACCCGTTCACCGTGCCGGTCCGACCCGCCCTGCCGGTGTGGGAGCGCTGCACGGACAGCCCGCCGCCGTGGACCGGTGAGGTGCTGGAGGAAGCCCGGCGGGGCACCCACCTCGTCCATCTCGCCTGTATGGACACCGAGTTGGACGCCTGGCAGAACCAGCACGCGCAGGCCAAGCTGCGGTCCATCGCCACGACCTACGAACCCGGCATGCCGCAGACCTGCCGGCTGCCGGGCTCGCTGTGGTTCTTCGCCATCATGCTCACCGGGGACATGGACCGGCTGCGGGACGTCATCAAGGCGACCGTCGACACCTGCCGGGCCACCCCGGGCTACGAGTGGGAGCTCGCCGCGGCCCTCCAGTGGCGGGCGAACCTGCTGGCCAACCGGTCCGACTGGGCGGGGGACGCCATCCAGGACGCCGAGGAGGCGCTGGAGATCTACGAGCGGATCGGTGACCTCTGGGGGACCGCCGAGGCGCTGTCCGCGCGGGCCGAGGCCCATGAGCGCAGGGGCGAGTGGCGGGCCGCGGCCGACGACTACGAGCGGGCGATCGAGCGGGCCGAGCAGCTCGGTGCCCGCGCCCAGCGGTCCGTGCTCAACGCCCGGCTGGGCAGCACCCTGCTGGAGACCGGGGAGCCCGGGGCGGCCGAGCGGGGCGAACAGCTGCTGCGCGAGGTGATCGCCGACCAGGACGGCGCCCGCAACGAGGCGATGCCCGCCTCCCGCATGTTCCTCGCGGGCAGACTCGGGATGACCGGCCGGATTCCCGAGGCGCGTGAGCAACTGCGTTTGCTGCGGCAGCAGTTCGGCATCGCGCACTTCGTCATCTTCGACGCCTTCATCCTCGGCTCGGAAGCCTGGCTGGAGGCCGTGGACGGCTGCTACGAGGAATCCCTGCGGCTGACGCGCCGGGCGCTGGAGAAGTCCAAGGACCCGCTGGCTCTGACCATCGCCCCGCACATGCGCACCCTGTATCTGCACACCGCCGGGCTCGCCCTGGTCGGGGCCGAGGGCGGTGCCCGCGCCCTGGACGGCGCCCGCTGCCTCGCGGCCGGTGACGCGCTGCTGCCCGCCGCCCACGCCCCGACGAGCATCGAACGCACCCTGCGGAGCAAGGCCGAGCGGGGCCTGCGCGCGGTACTCGGCGACGTGGCCTACGAGTCGGCGTACACGGAGGGCGGCGGCCTCTCCCCTGAGGAGGCCGCCGCCCTGGTGTGACGCGCATCGGCGCCGACTTCAGTTCTTCGTACGGAACTTGTGGATGGCGTACGGTGCCGCCACCGCCGTGATCGCCGCCGACCAGGCGAGGGTGATCCACAGGTCGTGCGCGACCGGGCCGCCGACCATCAGGCCGCGGGCCGCGTCGGCCAGTGTGGACAGCGGGTTGTAGTCGGTGAAGTGCTGGAGCCAGCCCGGCATCGAGGCCGTCGGCGCGAAGATCGACGAGCCGAACTGGAGCGGGAACAGCACCAGGAAGCCCATCGCCTGCACGGACTGCGCGTTCTTCAGGACCACGCCCAGGGTGAGGAACACCCACATGATCGAGGAGGCGAACACGGCGGACAGACCCACCGCGGCGAACAGCCCGGCCCAGTGGTGGATGTCGAACCCGACCAGGACGGCCACGATCATCAGGACGGTGGTCGCGAACAGCATCCGCAGCAGCTCGACGGAGATCTTCGCGAACAGCACCGAGCCGCGGCCGATCGGCAGGGACCGGAAGCGGTCCATGACACCGGAGTTGAAGTCCTGGCTGAAGCCGGTGCCGACGCCCTGGGACAGCGTCATGCTCATCATCGCGATCATGCCCGGGATGACGTACTGGACATAGCCGTCCTGTCCGCCGCCCAGGGCCTGTCCGATCGAGCCGCCGAAGACGTAGACGAACAGCAGGGTGAAGACGACCGGCATCAGCAGGGCGTCGAACATCGACTCCGGGTCCTGCCGGATCCACAGCAGGTTGCGGCGGACGAGGGCTCCGGTGTGGCGCAGGTGGCCGCGCAGCGGGATGCGGGCGTCGACGTCGAGAGCGGGGGTGGCGGTTGCGGCGCTCATACGGCGACCTCCTCGAGGGTGGGCGTGGCGTCCTGCGGGGCACTGGCGCGGTGGCCGGTGAGGGACAGGAACACCTCGTCCAGGCTGGGCAGTTCGGTGGTGATGGAGGAGAGCGTGACCCCGCGCGCGGTGACCGCGCCGACCACGGCGGTCAGCTGCTCGTCGCTGAGGATCGGGACGATGACGGTGCCGCTGTCGGTGTCCACGGTGCTGGTGGCGAGGCCGGTGATGCCGAGCTCGTCGATCCAGCCGGCGAGCGGCCGCAGCTGCGCCGGGTCCACGGGCCGTACCCGCAGCGAGCGCCCGCCGACCTTCGCCTTGAGCGCCTCGATGGCGCCCTCGGCGATGACCTTGCCGTGGTCCACGACGGTCAGTTCGGAGGCGAGCTGCTCGGCCTCCTCCATGTACTGGGTGGTCAGCAGGACGGTGACGCCGTCGCCGACCATCCGCTTGACCTCGTCCCACACCTCGTTGCGGGTGCGCGGGTCGAGACCGGTGGTGGGTTCGTCGAGGAAGAGCACCTGGGGGCGCCCGATCATCGAGGCGGCGAGGTCGAGACGGCGCCGCATACCGCCGGAGTAGGTGCTCGCCGGCCGCTTCGCGGCGTCCGTCAGCGAGAACCGCTCGAGGAGTTCGTCGGCCCGGGTGCGGGCCTCCTTGCGGGGCAGGTCGAGCAGCCGCCCGATCATGTAGAGGTTCTCCCAGCCGGGGAGCTTCTCGTCCACCGAGGCGTACTGGCCGGTGAGACCGATCACCTTCCGCAGCTGCCGGGGCTGGCGCACCACGTCGTACCCGGCGACGGTCGCCGTGCCGGAGTCGGCGGTGAGCAGGGTGGACAGGATCCGTACGAGGGTGGTCTTCCCGGCGCCGTTCGGCCCGAGCACACCCCTCACGGTGCCCTCGCGCACGTCCAGGTCGACGCCGTCCAGCGCCTTGGTCTCGCCGTAGTGCTTGACCAGCCCCCGCACGGAAACGGCGGAGTCCCCGCTCTGGGGGTTCTTGTCGATTCGCGTCATGCCGAGAACACTCCCAGCCGCCACCGACAAACCACCGACAGGTCGCCGACAGGGGCCGACAGCCCGCCGACATCCCTGTCGGGGGCCGCCTCGGTGGGCGAGGAACACCAGGTCGGATCGGGTACGGGCGCCTGTGGGCCGTCTGCTGCCCGGGGGCGGGAGCGCGCCGGATCAGCTGGACACCGGCCGGCGGACCGCCCCGAACCCGGCTCGTGAGGCCGCTGCATGACGGCGGGGGGCGCCCGGTGATCCCCGGGCGCCCCCCGCCGTCGTACGAATGCTCAGTGGTGCACTGTCTCCGCGTGCTCCGGGACATGCGAGGCCACCAGCCGTTCCCGGCTCGCCGGGGCGGCCACGCGCCGCCGGTCCACGACCGTCGCCACCGCGGCGACGCCGAGGCCCAGTACGGCAAGGCCCGCGCCCGTCAGCGCGGGGGAGGTCACGCCGAGGCCCGCGGCCAAGGCGAGGCCGCCGATCCAGGCGCCGCCGGCGTTGGCGAGGTTGAACGCGGCCTGGTTGGCGGAGGAGGCCAGGGAGGGGGCGGCGGACGCCTTCTCCATGACCATGAGCTGGAGCGGGGACCCGGTGACGAAGGCCGCCGTGCCCAGCAGGACGACCGCGAGCGCGGCACTCCACTGCGTCGACATCAGTGCCGGGAACAGGGCGAGGACCACGACCAGGGAGGTCAGGCCGCCGAACAGGGTGCCGCGCAGGGAGTGGTCGGCGAGCCGGCCGCCGAGCAAATTGCCCGCCGTCGCGCCCACGCCGAACAGGGCGAGCAGGACGGTCACGCTGGAGTCGGCGTAGCCCGCCGCGTCCGTCAGCATCGGCGTGATGTAGCTGTACGCGGCGAACAGGGCGCCGAACCCGGCGACCGTGGTGCCGAGGGCCAGCCAGACCGGGAGCGAGCGCAGGGCGGCCACCTCGCCGCGCAGGCCCACCCGGGGTGCCTGGGTGTGGTCGTGCGGGATCAGCAGGGCCAGGGAGGCGATCGCCGCCAGACCGATCGCGCTGACGCCGAGGAAGGTGGCCCGCCAGCCCAGGTGCTGGCCCATGAGCGTGGCGACGGGGACACCGGCGATGTTGGCGAGGGTCAGGCCGAGGAACATCAGGGAGACCGAGCGGGCCTTGCGCTCCGGTGCCACCATGCCGGTGGCGACGACCGCGCCGACGCCGAAGAAGGCGCCGTGCGGCAGGCCGCTCACGAAGCGGGCGGCGAGCAGCGCGTACTCGCCGGGGGCGAACGCGGAGGCCGCGTTGCCGACCACGAACAGTCCCATCAGGCCGATGAGGACCTTGCGGCGGGACATCCGGGCGGTGACCGCGGCGAGCAGCGGGGCGCCGATCACCACGCCCAGCGCGTACGCGGAGACGAGGTGACCGGCGGTGGGGATCGAGATGCCCAGGTCGTCGGCGACGTCGGGCAGCAGGCCCATCATGACGAATTCGGTGGTACCGAGACCGAAAGCGCCGACGGCCAGTGCGAGCAGGGCCAGAGGCATGAAGAGGTCGAGCCTTTCGAACGGGGGAGCGGAGTTCCGTATCAGCATATGTTCATTACCGGAACAAAGGATGCCCGTCCCAGGCTTCCCCAGGGTTACGAAGAGGTGGCGAGGTTCACACGGGCCGCCACCGGCAGATGGTCGCTGCCGGTCTCGGGCAGCGTCCACGAGCTCACCGGCTCCACGCCCTGCACCATGATCTGGTCGATCCGCGCCATCGGGAACGACGCCGGCCAGCTGAACCCGAAGCCGCTGCCCGCCGCGCCCTGTGTGGAGCGCATCTGGGAGGTGACCGCGTTCAGCGCGCGGTCGTTCATCGTGCCGTTCAGGTCGCCCAGCAGGATCTTGCGCGGCAGCTTCTCGTCGGCGATGGCCTCACCGAGCGCGTCGGCGCTGGTGTCGCGCTGCCGGGCGGTGAACCCGGCCTCCATCTTCACCCGTACGGACGGCATATGAGCCACGTACACCGCGACCTGCCCGTCCGGCGCGGTCACCGTGGCGCGCATCGCCCGGGTCCAGCCGAGCTTGATGTCGACCGCCTTCACCCCGGTCAGCGGGTACTTGCTCCACAGCCCGACCGTGCCCTCGACCGCGTGGTACCTGTACGTCGACGCCAGCGACTTCTCGTACACCGGCACCGCCGAGGCGGTCAGCTCCTCCAGTGCCACCACGTCGGCGCCGGAGGCGGCCACGTCCCGGGCGGTGCCGGACGGATCGGCGTTCTCGGCGTTGACGTTGTGCGTGACCACCGTCAGGTCGCCGCCGGTGCCGTTCTTGTCGGAGAGCAGCCCGCCGAAGAGGTTCAGCCATACGGCCGCCGGCAGCACCACCGCGATCAGCGCGGTCGCCGACTTGCGCAGAAAGCCCAGCAGGAGCAGCACCGGGACGAACAGGCCCAGCCACGGCAGGAAGGTCTCGGTCAGACTGCCCAGGTTCCCCACGGCGTTCGGGATCTGTGCGTGCAGCAGCATCACCAGGGCCACGACCACCGCGAGGGCGGCGAGCACGATCCCGCGGCGCCAGATCCGCCGGTCACCGCGCCAGCCGGACACCGTACCGCCGAGCAGGCGCCGGAACCGGCCTCTTTGGCGCTCGGGTCCCGAGCCGCCGTCCGCCGTCTCCGTCACGTACGCCTGCTGCGCCATACCGTCGCCTCACTACCTGCCGTGCACACCGTTCAACCCCGTCGCCGGGAGGGTGTCAGACACCCCGTAAGACCCTAGGGGATGATCGGCTCCTGTCTCGTCGTCCCATGACGACCGTACGGGGGCGATGACGTACAAGTGGGTGCACCGAGTTCCGGATCCCGGCCGGGAAAGCGCCCTCTGTGACCAAACCCGCACACGGCTCCTACGGAACGCGCGAGCTGACGGGCCGTAGCCCCTCCAGGACGCTGTCGACGATCTGTTCCGACAGGCCCTCGGGGAGCGCGGAACCCGGCAGCATGATCGTGCGGAACAACATCGGCCCCACGAACAGGTCGTTGAGCAGATCCAGGTCGACGTCCGCGCGGAGTTCGCCGTTCGCCTGCCCCCGGCGCAGGATGTCGAGCTGCTTCCGGCGCCGCGGGGCGACGACGATGGCGTGGTAGGCGTCCCACACCTTCGGGCTGCTCTTCATCTGCGCGAAGACGTTGTGCAGCAGCGCCGACGAACGGGTCATCAGCCCGCGCTGCCGCAGCTGTTCGAGGAGTGCCACGAGATCGTCGCGCATCGAGGTGCCGGGCAGTTCCGCGTCCGCCGGCTCGGCGGTGCGCACGACGTCGACGAAGAGCTCCTCCTTGCCGTTCCAGCGGCGGTAGATGGTGGCCTTGCCGACGCCCGCGGTCCGGGCGATCCGCTCGATGGACAGCTCCGACAGCGGTACGCCGTCCTCCAGGAGCTCGATGACGGCCTCGATGATGGACCGCTCCACGGCCTCACTGCGGGGTCGGCCCCGCACCGGGACCACCGGCCCGGACTGACTCTCGGCGAGGCCGCTCACGTCGCTCGGTCCTTTCTGTGGGATGAGGTGATTGTCCCTCGGGTACGACGGTGCGGGCGGACCGGATCAGGCCGTTCCGGTTCGCCCCGCACGCCCTACCTGCCCGACACGCCCTATTCGCCCTGCTCGCTCGCGGTCACCAACTCCTGCTCCTCCGCCCCTCGCTGAGGCTCCGTCGGCCGGCCCGGCAGGAACAGCGCCACCACCAGGGCGCCCACCACCGCGACCCCGGCCCCGCACAGCGCGGTGACGTGCATCGCGTGCAGGAAGGCGTCGTTGGCGGGACCGACCAGGGCGTCACCGCGGGGGCCGAGCTTCGCGGCGACGCCGAGGGTGGCCTCGATGGACTCGCCCGCGGTGTGCCGTACGCCCGCCGGAACGGCCGCGAGGTGGGACTCGATGCCGTTGCGGTAGGCCGTGGAGAGCACCGAGCCGAGCACGGCGATGCCGAGCGCGCCGCCGACCTGCCGGAAGGTGTTGCTCAGCGCCGACGCGGAGCCGGCCTTCTCGCGCGGCAGGGCCTGCATGATCACGACACTGGTCGGCGTCATGATGTGCGCCATGCCGGTGCCCATGAGGAAGAAGATCACTTCGAGGAGCCAGATCGGGGTGTCCGCGTCCAGCACGGTGAACGCGCCCAGCATCGCGGCGATCAGCAGCATGCCGCCCGTCGTGGTCGCCTTGTTGCCGAAGCGGTCGACGACCAGGCGGGCGCGCGGCGCGAAGATCAGCTGCGCGGCGGCCAGCGGCAGCATCAGCAGACCGGTCTGGAGCGGCGAGTAGCCGCGCACGCTCTGGGTGTAGAACACCGAGAAGAACGTCACACCCATGAGCGCGAAGAAGACCAGCCCTATGGCGCCGATCGCGGCCGAGAAGACCTTGTTCTTGAAGTAGTTCATGTCGATCGACGGATGGTCGCTGCGCTTCTCGAACACCACGAAGGCGACGAGCACGGCGAGTCCGGCGCCCATGGTCGCGAGCACGGTGGCGTCCGTGAAGTCGGCGAGCTGGCCGCCCTTGATGATGCCGTAGACCAGCAGAACCAGGCCGATGACCGACAGCACCACACCGACGGGGTCGATCCGGCCCGGGTTCGGGTCGCGGGAGTCCGGCACCAGCCACAGCATCAGCACCAGGGCGAGCACCACGATCGGCACGTTGATCAGGAAGACCGAGCCCCACCAGAAGTGGTCCAGGAGGACACCGCCGGTGATCGGGCCGATGGCGATGGCGAGGCCGACCCCGCCCGCCCAGATGCCGATGGCCTTGGGCTGCTCGTCACGCTCGAAGACGTTCATCAGGACGGCCAGCGTGGCCGGCATCACGAAGGCGGCACCGAGGCCCATCAGCGCCCGGAAGGCGATCAGCTGGCCCGGCGAGCCGGAGAACGCGGCGAGGGCGGAACCGGCACCGAACACCACCAGGCCGCCCAGCAGCACCTTCTTGCGGCCGAGCCGGTCACCGAGCAGCCCCGCGGTGAACAGGAGTCCGGCGAAGACCAGGGTGTAGGCGTTGATCGCCCACTCCAGCTCGCTCTGGGTGGCGCCCAGTCCGGTCGGCGCGGGGGTCGAGATCGTCTTGATCGCGACGTTCAGGATCGAGTTGTCGAGCACCACGATCAGCAGGCTGAGCATCAGCACGCCGAGGATGGCCCAGCGGCGCCGGTGCACCGCCTCCGGGATCCGGGAGTCAGGGACTGCGGTAGTCATGCCGTCGAGCGTAGAGGATTTCCGATACGGCACCGTCTCGTATCGTAATTCTTTGCCGAGACCTTACGTGCCGGAACGGTCACACCGACCGCCCCTGGCCCTGACTGGCACGAGGTGCCACCATGGAGGTGATCCGGGGACGCCGTCAGGGCGCCTCGAGATGACGTAAGGAGCCGTTGCAATGACGCAGCTTTCGGCTGCCCACACCAAGCCCTCCGACGGCAGCAAGGCGCTGTACGGGGGCAAGGGCACGCGCCGCATCACCGTCCGGGACATCGCCCTCGCCAAGGAACGCGGCGAGAAGTGGCCCATGCTCACCGCCTACGACGCGACGACCGCCGCCGTCTTCGACGAGGCCGGCATCCCCGTGATGCTGGTCGGCGACTCCGCGGGCAACTGTCACCTCGGCTACGAGACCACCGTGCCCGTCACCATGGACGAGATGACCATGCTGGCGGCGGCCGTCGTACGGGGCACCTCGCGCGCCCTGATCGTCGGTGACCTGCCCTTCGGGTCCTACCAGGAGGGCCCGGTGCAGGCGCTGCGCTCGGCGACCCGGCTGGTCAAGGAGGCGGGTGTCGGCGCCGTGAAGCTGGAGGGCGGCGAGCGCTCCCACGAACAGATCCGGCTGCTCGTCGAGTCCGGCATCCCGGTCATGGCCCACATCGGCCTGACTCCGCAGTCCGTCAACGCCATGGGCTACCGCGTCCAGGGCCGCGGCGAGGAGGCGGCCCAGCAGCTGCTGCGGGACGCCAAGGCCGTCCAGGACGCGGGCGCCTTCGCGGTCGTCCTGGAGCTGGTCCCGGCGGAGCTCGCCGCCGAGGTCACCCGGGTGCTGCACATCCCGACGGTCGGCATCGGCGCCGGTCCCGAGACCGACGCGCAGGTCCTGGTCTGGACCGACATGCTCGGCCTCACCGGCGGCCGGGTGCCGAAGTTCGTCAAGCAGTACGCCAACCTGCGCGAGGTCATGACCGGAGCGGTGAAGGCCTTCGCGGAGGACGTCGTCGGCGGCACCTTCCCGCTGGAGGAGCACTCCGTGCACTAGGGCCCACGGCCCACTCCGGCCCCTCGGAGCCACTGTGGCACCAAGCGCCCCGCCGATCTTCCCCCAGTCGGCGGGGCGTCCTCTGTCTCCGGACGGCTCACGAGGACAGGAGCTGTCCTACTGGCCCCCTAGCGTCACAGGTGTCCGACACCGACGAAGGGGCCGACATGTCCGATCAGACCAGCGCCGCAGCCGAGCCGACGAGCGCCGCATCCGGGCGGACCAGCGCAGCATCCGGACGGGCCAGCGGCTCATCCGGGCGGACCAGCGGCGCATCCGGGCGGACCCGCACCGCGCCCGAGCAGACCAGCGCCGCACCTGAGGGGTACACCACCGTCGCCCCGTGGGTCGTCACCGACGACACCGGGGCCTTCCTCGATTTCGTCACCGAGGTGTTCGGGGGTGAGGAGCTCGGCCGGGTCGCCACCGAGTCAGGGGCCGTCGGACACGCAGAGATCCGGATCGGCGACACGGTGGTCCTGGCCTTCGACCGCAGCCCGGACTGGCCGGTGATGCCGAGCCTGTTGCGTGTCTTCGTCCAGGACGCGGACGCCACCTTCGCCAGGGCCCTCAAGGCGGGTGCACGCGTGGTCACGGACCTGTCGGACAGCGCCTTCGGCCAGCGAGGCGGCCGGATCAGGGACCCCTTCGGCACCATCTGGTGGGTGGTCGCCCACGTCGAGGACGTGCCGGAGGAGGAGATGTGGCGGCGGCTTGCGATGCCGGAGTACGCGGAGTCGATGCGGGTGGCGCAGGAGACCTTTGACGCGGAGATGACGGGACGGGGGAGGGGGCGCAGCAGCGCGCCGGTCAGAAAAACCAGCCCGTCCGGCGTTTGAGGACGAGGCCCTTCGGGCCGACGGGGGTCTGGCGGCGCAGCCCCCAGGACGCGCACCCCCACCGGCCCGCACCGCTCAGTCGAACCGTTCCAGATCCCGCAGCCACGCCTTCGCCGAGCTGTCCGACGGGGCCCGCCAGTCGCCGCGGGGGGACAGGGAGCCGCCCGCCGACACCTTCGGGCCGTTCGGCATCGCCGATCGCTTGAACTGGGCGAACGCGAAGAAGCGCTTGCAGAAGACCTCGAGCCAGCGCCGGATCTCGGGCAGGTCGAACGTCCCGCGCTTGTCCTCGGGGAAGCCGGGCGGCCACTCGCCCGCCTCCACGTCGTGCCACGCGTGCCAGGCCAGGAAGGCGATCTTCGACGGCCGGAAGCCGTATCGCAGCACATGGAAGAGCGTGAAGTCGTGCAGCGCGTACGGCCCGATCTTCGACTCGGTGGACTGCATCTCCTCGCCCGGCACCAGCTCCGGGCTGATCTCGGTGTCGAGGATCGCGGCCAGGATCTCGCCGGTCTCCTTGTCGAACTGGCCGCTGCTGATGACCCAGCGGATCAGGTGCTGGATGAACGTCTTCGGCACGCCCGAGTTGACGTTGTAGTGGCTCATCTGGTCGCCCACGCCGTACGTGGACCAGCCGAGCGCCAGCTCCGAGAGGTCCCCGGTGCCGAGCACGATGCCACCGCGCTGGTTGGCGAGCCGGAACAGGTAGTCGGTGCGCAGGCCCGCCTGGACGTTCTCGAAGGTGACGTCGTACACCGGCTCGCCGGAGGCGAACGGGTGGCCCATCTCCTGAAGCATCAGCCGCGCGGTCGGCGTGATGTCCAGCTCCGCCGCGGTGACCCCGAGCGCGGCCATCAGCTTGTGGGCGTTGTCCTTGGTGTGGTCGCTGGTCGCGAAGCCGGGCAGTGTCCAGGCCAGGATGTCGCTGCGCGGGCGCCCGGCGCGGTCCATCGCACGGGCGGCCACGATCAGCGCGTGGGTGGAGTCGAGGCCCCCGGACACCCCGATGACGACCTTCGGGCCGCCGATCGCCGCGAGCCGCTGCTGGAGCCCGGCGACCTGGATGTTGTAGGCCTCGTAGCAGTCCTGGGCGAGCCGCTCGGCGTCGGCCGGCACGAACGGGAACCGCTCCAGACGCCGCTTCAGTCCCAGGTCGCCCGAGGGCGGGTCGAGCTCGAAGGACACCGTGCGGAAGTCACCGGTGCGGGCCTGGTGGGTGCGCCGGTTCTCGTCGAACGTGCCCATCCGCATCCGCTCCTGCCGCAGCAGGTCGAGGTCCACGTCGGCCACCGCGTACTCGTCCCCCTGCGGGAACCGCTCGGTCTCGGCCAGCAGTACGCCGTTCTCGTAGACCATGGCCTGCCCGTCCCAGGACAGGTCGGTGGTCGACTCGCCGAGTCCGGCCGCCGCGTAGACGTAGGCGGCCAGGCAGCGGGAGGACGCCGAGCGGCACAGCAGCTTGCGGTCCTCGGCCCGGCCGACCGTGATGGGGCTGCCGGACAGGTTGACCAGGACGGTCGCACCGGCGAGCGCGGCCTCCGCGCTGGGCGGCACGGGCACCCACATGTCCTCGCAGATCTCCGCGTGCAGCACCAGGCCGGGCACGTCACCGGCCTCGAACAGGAGGTCCACGCCGAACGGTACGGCGGTGCCGGCGACCCGGATCGAGCCGCCCCGCTCGTCGGCGCCGTCGCCGATCTGCCGACGCTCGTAGAACTCGCGGTAGTTGGGCGGGTACGACTTCGGCACGACCCCGAGGACCCGGCCGCGGTGCACGATCACCGCGCAGTTGTAGACCCGGTTGCGGTGGCGCAGCGGGGCGCCGACGACCAGCACCGGCAGCAGCTCGGCCGACCCGGCGACGACCTCCGCGAGGGCCGCCTCGACCTCGTCCAGCAGCGCGTCCTGGAGCAGCAGGTCCTCGATGGAGTACCCGCACAGCCCCAGCTCCGGGAAGACCGCGACGGCGACCCCCTCCTCGGAGCACCGGCGCGCGTGACGCAGAACCGCTTCGGCGTTGGCGGGCGGGTCCGCGATGACGGTGTGACCCGTACACGCGGCGACGCGTGCGAACCCGTGCTGATAGATGGACCAGAAGTTCGGCTGAGGCACGGGTCCAGTGTAATCGTCAGAGCGACGCTATAGCTGGTGGGGGTGTGAGGAGCCTTACGCGCGCGGCCCATTGCCGGATTGTCATGACCTTGTCTTCAATAGGCGTTATGACCGGCATCAGCGATACAAGGGACGACGGTGCGCACCTCGCGACGGACTGGGGCTGGTTCCTGGCCTGGCTCCTGGTGGGAGCGTGTGCGGGTGTCGGCCTGGCGGCGATCCTGACGGTGGGGGCGGCCTTCCTGGTGCTCGCCGCGGTGGCCGCGGTGCTCCTGATCCGCAAGGGCCCGGGCCGCGCTGCCGTGGGCGCCGTGGCGGGACTGGCCCTCCCCGCGTTCTACCTCGCCTATCTGAACCGGGGCGGCCCGGGGGAGGTGTGCCGCACGGTGACGGGCGGCCAGAGCTGCACCGACGAGTACTCACCGGTGCCGTTCCTCGTCGTCGGGGCCCTCCTGCTGGTCGCGGGCCTGGCGATCCACGCGGTGAACGGCCGCCGCGGGCGCGCCTGACGCGGCGGGACCGGACGAACGGGAGGGCCCGGTCCCGGAGGTTCCCACCTCCGGGACCGGGCCCTTGGGGCATGCGCCCCGATCAGTGCCGGTTGAACGACTGGACGTAACCGTCTGCGGGCGTACCCACACCCGTCACGTCGTCGTAGCCCTTCACCGCGGACAGCGAGCTGTCCTTGCCGAGGCTGCGCACCGAGGTGAGCAGACCCTCGGAGCCGTCGAAGGCGTTGGCGAAGTCGACGCGCGCCACCGCGAGGTCGGTGCCCGTCGGCTTGTCCGTGACGTCGTGGTACACCCGCGACCCGTACTTGGAGTAGATCGACGGGTTGGCGAACCCGAGCGCCTTGCCGCCGGACGCCTGCTGCGCCAGCGCCTGCACGGCCGCGATCACCGGCGAGGCCAGCGAGGTGCCGCCGATGCGGTACTCGCTGTACTGCTGCGAGCCGTCAGGGAAGGTCTGGGTCTGCCCGACCAGGAAGCCGGTGTTCGGGTCGGCGATCGCGGAGATGTCCGGGACCACGCGGTTGCCGGTGGCGTTGTTCGCCGTGGCGAGCGCGTTCGGGACGACACCCTTCTGGTAGAAGGGCTCGGCGACCGTCTTGCTGGTGCCGCCGCCCGCGCCCGAGGTGAACGCGCCGGGGAAGTTGGTCCAGCTCTTGCCGTCCGTGGACAGCGTGGCCTTCTCGGTGCCCCAGCCGGTCTCCCACAGGTACTTGTCGCCCTTGCCGACCGCCAGCGAGGTACCGCCGACCGCCGTCACCCACGCCGAGTTGGCCGGGGTGTCGACCTGCTTCGTACCGGTGTTGGCGACCTCGTCGCCGTTGTCGCCGGAGGAGAAGTAGAAGCCGATGCCCTCGACCGCGCCGAACTGGAAGACCTGGTCGTAGGCGGCCGCGAGGTCCGGCGTCTGGTTCGCCTCGATGTCGCCCCACGAGTTGGAGACGATGTCGGCGAGGTGGTTGTCGACGACCTTGCTGAGCGAGTCCAGCAGGTCGTCGTCCAGGCAGGACGCGGCACCCACGTACGTGATGTTCGCGTCCGGCGCGACCGCGTGCACGGCCTCGACGTCGAGGGTCTCCTCGCCGTACCAGCCGGCCGCCGAGCAGGCCTCGGTGTTGGTGTAGCCGTCGGGCAGCACCTGGCGCAGCTGGCTGGTCTTGTAGGCCGCGTCGCCGTTCTTCTTCGCGTACGTGGCCGCGTCGAAGGCGATGGTCGGCGAGGCGTACGCGTCGGTGATGGCGACCCGCACCCCCTTGCCGGTGTACTTGCCGGCGCCGTAGGCGGCGCGCAGCTGCTTGCCCGTGTAGCCCTTGATCGCGTACGGGATCTTCGTGCCGTAGGCGCTGGGCAGCGTGCTCGCGGTGTTCGAGCCGTAGTACGAGGAGAACGGCCCGGAGTTCTTGAACACGGCGTCCGGCGGCGGCAGTTGGTCCTTGCTGCTGGCCTTGTGCGGCGCGTTGTCCAGACCGGTGACGGTCAGCACGGCACCGTCGAGGCCGGCCGGCGCGGACGCGGCCTTGTCGGGGGCACGGTAGGTCTTCGAGCCCTTGACGTAGTTGTGCAGCTGGGTCCCGAAGGCCTTCTCGACGGAGGCCACGTCACCGGTGACGGCGACGTAGTGCTCGTGGACGCCCGTGACCTTCAGACCGGCGGACGTCAGCCAGGACTTGACCGCGGCGACCTGCGCCTTGGTCGCGCCGAAGCGGGCCTGCGCCTGACCGGCGCTCAGGTACTTGCCGTACGACGCGGAGCTCGGGTCGGACACGGCCTTCGCGTAGGCGGCGAGACCGGCGGCGTCCTTGCCGGCGAGGTAGACCCGGGCGGAGACCTTGGCGCTGTCCGAGGTGGCGCCCTTGTCCGCCTTGGCCGTGGCCCACGCGGGCTTCGTGCCGGCCAGCGTGTCACGGGCCGGGGTGTCCGCGGCGTGGGCCGCGGGTATACCCAGCGCCAGCGCGCCCGCGAGCATCGGCAGTGTCGCCGCCATGCTCACTCCGGCGCGAAGTTTGGCGCGGTTGGATCTCATGGAACCCCCTGAATGCGGTTCTTCGGCGAGTGATCACTCGACGGTGTGGCCACTCTTGCGACGAACCGTTCATGCCAGGGGAATGGTCATGCCAAGAAGAGTCCAACTAACCTAAAGAAAAAGGCTGGTTAGAGGGTTAACCCTCTATGATCCCGGCTTCGCGCCCCGCTCCTTCAGCATCCCCGCCATCAGGTCGATCTCCGACTGCTGTGCGTCGACCATGCCCTGCGCGAGCCGCTTCTCCACCCCGACCGTGCACTTGTCCACACAGCCCTTCGCCATGTGGATGCCGCCCCGGTGATGCTCCGTCATCAACCGGAGATAGAAGATCTCGGCCTGCTTGCCGTTGAGCGTGCCCAGCTTCTTCATCTCGCTGTCGGTCGCCATGCCCGGCATCAGCGAACCCTCGCCCGCCGAGGGCATGTCACCCATGCCCATCCACGTCATCGGCGGATCCGCCGACACCTTCGGCAACCCCCACAGATCCAGCCAGCCCAGCAGCATCCCGCGCTGGTTGGCCTGCGTCTGCGCGATGTCGTAGGCGAGCCGCCGCACCTCCACGTCCTTGGTGCGGTCCCGCACGATGTACGACATCTCGACCGCCTGCTGATGGTGTATGGCCATGTCGCGCGCGAAGCCCGCGTCCGCCGACTCGGCCGTGGGCGTGTCGGCGGAGCCGTCCTCCGCGACGGCGTAGGTGATCGCCCCGGCCGCGACGAGCACCCCCGCCACGGCCACGGCCACTCCCGCGAACCTCACTGCCCCAGACCACCCGTGCACGCCGCGCCCGGCTCGGGCGTCTGCTCGCCCTGCACGAACTTCGCGAAGAACTTGTCGACGTCAGGGTCGGTCGCGCTCGTCACCGTCCGCTGGTGGCCCCACGCCGACAGCATGATCGGGTCCTTCTGCTTGTCGTCCGGGCTCATCAGCGTGTACGGCGTCTTCTTCACCTTGGCCGCGAGCGCGTCGACGTCGGCCTTCTTCGCCTTACTGGTGTACGTCACCCAGACCGCGCCGTGCTCCAGGGAGTGCACGGCGTTCATGTTGTTGAGCGCCTTGGTGTAGACGTCGCCGTTGCAGTTCATCCACACCTGGTTGTGGTCGCCGCCGACCGGGGGCTCCATCGGGTAGTTCACGGTCTTGACGACATGGGTGCGGCCCAGCGTGCCCTTCCAGGTCCTGACGCCGTCCGAGCCCGTCACGAAGTGCCCCTTGCCCTTGCCCTCCGCCGCCGTGCTGTCGTCGGACTGCGACTGGACGAGGGCGACGGTCCCGGCGGTCAGACCGGCCACGGCGAGCACGCTGGCGGTGATCACGAGGATCCGGTTGCGGCGCGCACGGGCCTGTTCGGCGCGCCGCATCTCCTCTATGCGCGCCTTGCGTGCCGCGGTGGTGCTCTTCTTGGCGGAACCCATGAGGTGTGTCCTTCTGGGGGAAAGGGGCGGGGCGGACGGTGACGATCGGTCCGCTGATCGTAGTGGGGCGGCAGCGGCTTCTCGTAGGGAGCCCGCAGGAAACCCGGGGCGCCGGGTGAGACGGGGCGGGCCGGGCATTACGTATGTCAGTCCGAGCAGGCAAGATGGGCGGCAGAGCAGTACATCCACCGGACGTGAGGCGTTCACACCCGGGTCGCCCGGGCGATCAAGGTCGGCAACGCGCACGAAACTCCGTTGTGGTGTGATGCTCAGGTGCCCGACCGCCTCCTGCGGGACACGGAGACAGGCGGCCTGACCAGCAAGGATGGGGAAGTCGAAGATGGACAAGCAGCAGGAGTTCGTGCTCCGGACCTTGGAGGAGCGCGACATCCGGTTCGTACGCCTGTGGTTCACGGACGTGCTGGGCTTCCTCAAGTCCGTCGCCGTGGCCCCGGCGGAACTGGAACAGGCCTTCGACGAGGGCATCGGCTTCGACGGCTCCGCGATCGAGGGCTTCGCCCGCGTGTACGAGTCCGACATGATCGCCAAGCCGGATCCGTCGACCTTCCAGGTGCTGCCCTGGCGCGCGGAGGCCCCCGGCACGGCCCGGATGTTCTGCGACATCCTCATGCCCGACGGCTCCCCGTCCTTCGCGGACCCGCGCTACGTCCTCAAGCGTGCCCTGGCCCGCACCTCCGACCTGGGCTTCACCTTCTACACCCACCCGGAGATCGAGTTCTTCCTGCTGAAGGACCGCCCGCTGGACGGCTCGCGCCCCACCCCGGCCGACAACTCCGGCTACTTCGACCACACCCCCCAGAACATCGGCATGGACTTCCGCCGCCAGGCGATCACCATGCTGGAGTCGATGGGCATCTCGGTCGAGTTCTCCCACCACGAGGGCGCCCCCGGCCAGCAGGAGATCGACCTCCGGTACGCCGACGCGCTCTCGACGGCGGACAACATCATGACGTTCCGCCTGGTCATGAAGCAGGTGGCGCTGGAGCAGGGCGTCCAGGCGACGTTCATGCCGAAGCCGTTCTCCGAGCACCCGGGCTCCGGCATGCACACCCACCTCTCCCTCTTCGAGGGCGACCGCAACGCGTTCTACGAGTCCGGGTCGGAGTACCAGCTCTCCAAGGTCGGCCGCTCCTTCATCGCGGGCCTGCTCAAGCACGCGGCGGAGATCTCCGCGGTCACCAACCAGTGGGTCAACTCCTACAAGCGCATCTGGGGCGGCACCGAGCGCACCGCGGGCGCCGGCGGCGAGGCCCCCTCGTACATCTGCTGGGGCCACAACAACCGCTCGGCCCTGGTGCGCGTCCCGATGTACAAGCCCGGCAAGACCGGCTCCGCGCGGATCGAGGTCCGCTCGATCGACTCCGGAGCCAACCCGTACCTGGCCTACGCCGTCCTGCTGGCCGCCGGCCTCAAGGGCATCGAGGAGGGCTACGAGCTCCCGCCGGGCGCCGAGGACGACGTCTGGGCCCTCTCGGACGCGGAGCGCCGCGCGATGGGCATCGAGCCCCTCCCGCAGAACCTGGGCGAGGCCCTCACCCTGATGGAACGCAGCGACCTGGTCGCCGAAACCCTCGGCGAACACGTCTTCGACTTCTTCCTGCGCAACAAGCGGCAGGAGTGGGAGGAGTACCGCTCCGAGGTGACCGCCTTCGAGCTCCGCAAGAACCTGCCGGTGCTGTAAGGGCACCGCGCGACGGGGCCGACGGTCACCGACCGCCGGCCCCGTCTGCTGCGGCTAGCGGGCCGCCGCCTGGTCCGCCAGGACCTGGTGCAGGGGTTCCGTCTCGCGGCGCTTGTACTCCTGGATCGCCCAGCCGTTGCCGTCCGGGTCCTTGAAGTACATGAAGGTGGCGCCGTCCTGCGGGGCGAACTGGACCGGCTCGCTGACGTCCAGGCCGCGGGCGGTGAGTTCCTCGTACGCCGCCTTCGCGTCCGTCACGCACAGCTGCATGCCGTGGTAGGTGCCGGGCTGCGGGGCGCCCGTGGGGACCTGGAGACCGTCCACCAAAGCGATGGAACAGCCCGAGCCCGGCGGGGTCAGCTGACAGATGCGGACGCCCTCCATCACCTCGCCGTCCAGATCCACGTGGAAACCGACCTTGTCGCGGTAGAACTCCTTGGCCCGGTCCACGTCCGTGACCGGCAGCAGGATCACTTCGAGGCTCATGTCCATGGCGTGACTCCCTCGTCGACGTCAGTACATCCGTCACATGCGGCCGTCCTCAGAAGCGCCAGCGCGTCTGGCTGAACGGCTGTCCCTTACCGAAGCCGAAAACCGTCCGCGGCGCCACCGCATAGACGACGGCGTGTCCCGGGCCGTGATGGAAGTACCCGTCCCGTACCTCGAAGCGCCAGAAGTCGCCGTACTTCGCCTCCCACGCCGCGGCCAGCTCGCGCAGCCGGGTGTCGTCGGTGACCCGCACCGCCTCGCCCTCCACCACCAGGTCGTAGCCCTTGTCCCAGATGTTGGTGCCGGTCGTCAGCGTGACGTGCGGGTTGTGCGGGAGGTTCCGCGCCTTGCGCTCCTCGGGTCCGGTGCAGAAGTGCAGTGCCCCGTGCGCCCACACCGCGGGCAGCGGTGTGACGTGCGGGCGCCCGTCCGGGCGCACCGTCGAGATCCAGAACAGCTCGGCGGAGGCCAGCAGCGACTCGGCGTCGGCCCACGGCGTCGCCCGCGCGTCGGGGTCGCTGTAGCGCTGGTCGAGACGGGTCTCGGGTTCCTGCTCGGTCATCACGCGGCCTCCGGCTCGGGGACACCCGGGCAACCGCGGATGTCCGGCTCGACACTCCCTGTCCGACCTTTCCACCTTCCCCCTACCCACATCCCCCCACCCGCTCCCCGGCGCTTCTCCCCGCCTCTGCGGTTACGCTCGATCGACATGCAACTGGATCGGACGGGAGACCGGGGATGACCGCGGCGCCGGGGCGCAGGAGCAGTACCTTCACGCGACTGCTGCGGCACGGTTTCACCGATCCGTCCGCCGCCGAGCGGCTGCTGGACAGCCCCGAACTGAGCGCCGTACGCAATGACCCGGTGCTGCTCGAGGCCCTCGGTGCCACCGCCGACCCCGACCTCGCGCTGCACGGCCTCGTACGGCTCCTGGAGGCGCAGTCCGACCGGGAGCTGCTCGACACGGTGATAGCGGCCAAGCCCCTGCGGGACCGGCTGCTCGGCGTGCTCGGCGCGTCCGCCGCGCTCGCCGAGCACCTCGCCCGCCACCCCAGGGACTGGCACGCGCTGGTCACCTACGAGCCGAGCGACCTCCACCCCGGCGTGGCGGAGTTCGAGCGGGGCCTCGCCGAGGCCGGCGACCCCGTCTCGCTGCGCGTCGCCTACCGCCGCTGTCTGCTGTCCATCGCCGCCCGGGACGTGTGCGGCACCACCGACATCGCCGAGACCGCCGCCGAGCTCGCCGACCTCGCCACCGCGACCCTGCGCGCCGCGCTCGCCATGGCCTGCGCGGCCGCCCCCGAGGACGCCGACATGTGCCGGCTCGCGGTCGTCGCGATGGGCAAGTGCGGCGGCCACGAGCTGAACTACGTCTCCGACGTCGACGTGATCTTCGTGGCGGAGACCGCCGACGGCGCCGACGAGGGCAAGGCCCTGCGCGCCGCCACCAAGCTCGCCTCGCACATGATGCGCATCTGCTCCGAGACCACCGTCGAGGGCTCCATCTGGCCCGTCGACGCCAATCTGCGGCCCGAGGGACGCAACGGGCCGCTCGTGCGCACCCTCTCCTCCCACCTCGCCTACTACCAGCGCTGGGCCAAGACCTGGGAGTTCCAGGCCCTCCTCAAGGCCCGCCCGGTCGCCGGCGACCTCGAACTCGGCGAGAGCTACGTCGAGGCGCTCCAACCGCTGGTGTGGAAGGCCGCCGAGCGCGAGAACTTCGTCACCGACGTGCAGAAGATGCGCCGCCGCGTCGTCGAGAACATCCCCGTCGCCGAGCTCGACCGCCAGCTCAAGCTCGGCCCCGGTGGCCTCCGGGACGTCGAATTCGCCGTCCAGCTCCTCCAGTTGGTGCACGGCCGCGAGGACGGCTCGCTGCGCAGCGGCACCACCCTGAACGCCCTCCAGGCCCTCGCCGCCGGCGGCTACGTCGGCCGCGCCGACGCCGCCCAGCTCGACGAGGCCTACCGCTTCCTGCGCTCCATGGAGCACCGCATCCAGCTCTACCGGCTGCGCCGCACCCACCTCGTCCCCGAGGACGAGACCGACCTGCGCCGCCTCGGCCGCTCCCTCGGCCTGCGCACCGACCCGGTGACCGAGCTGAACCGCGAGTGGAAGCGGCACGCCTCCGTCGTACGACGGCTGCACGAGAAGCTGTTCTACCGGCCGCTGCTGGACGCCGTGGCCCAACTCGGGCCCGGCGAGATCCGGTTGAGCACCGGAGCCGCGAGGGAGCGGCTGGTCGCGCTCGGGTACGCCGACCCGGCCGCCGCGCTGCGCCACCTGGAGGCCCTCGCCTCCGGCGTCACCCGCAAGGCCGCCATTCAGCGAACTCTCCTTCCGGTGCTGCTGGGTTGGTTCGCCGAGTCCGCCGACCCGGACGCCGGACTGCTCAACTTCCGCAAGGTGTCCGACGCGTTGGGCAAGACCCCGTGGTACCTGCGGCTGCTCCGGGACGAGGGCGCCGCCGCCGAGAACCTCGCCCGTGTCCTGTCCGCCGGCCGGCTCGCCCCCGACCTGCTGATGCGCGCCCCCGAGGCCGTCGCCCTCCTCGGGGACGGCGACGGCGGCGGCCTCGCACCCCGCGGGCGCGACGCCCTGGAGCAGGAGACCCTCGCCGCGGTCCGCCGCGCCGACGGCGCCGCCCAGGCGGTCACCGCGGCCCGCGGCGTCCGGCGCCGGGAACTGTTCCGTACGGCCGCCGCCGACATCGTCGGCTCCTACGGCACCGAGACCCAGCCCGCCGAACCGGACCAGGGCGCCCTGGTCGACCTGGTCGGCGCCGCCGTGTCCGACCTGACCGCCGCCACCCTCGCCGGCACCCTGCGCGCGGTCGTCCGGGAGGGCTGGGGCGACACCCTGCCGACCCGGTTCGCCGTCATCGGCATGGGCCGCTTCGGCGGCCACGAACTGGGCTACGGCTCCGACGCGGACGTCCTGTTCGTGCACGAGCCCCGCGAGGGCGTCGACGAGCGCGAGGCCTCCCAGGCAGCCAACAAGGTCGTCTCCGAGATGCGCCGGCTGCTCCAGATCCCGAGCGCCGACCCGCCGCTGCTGATCGACGCCGACCTGCGCCCCGAGGGCAAGTCGGGGCCGTTGGTCCGCACCCTGACGTCGTACGCGGCCTACTACCGCCGCTGGTCCCTGGTCTGGGAGTCACAGGCGCTGCTGCGGGCCGAACCGGTCGCCGGGGACGAGGAGTTGGGCCGCCGGTTCATCGAGCTCGTCGACCCGCTGCGCTACCCGGCCGCCGGCCTCGGCGACGACGCGGTGCGTGAGATCCGGCGGCTGAAGGCACGCATGGAGTCCGAGCGGCTGCCCCGGGGCGCCGACCCGAAGCTGCACACCAAGCTGGGGCCCGGGGGGCTGTCGGACGTCGAGTGGACGGTCCAGCTGATCCAGATGCGGCACGGGGCGGGGGAGCCGGGGCTGCGGACGACCCGTACGCGGGCCGCGCTCGCCGCGGCGCGGGACGCCGGGTTCATCTCGGCCGAGAACGCGGCGATTCTCGACGAGGCGTGGGTGCTGGCGACGCGCGTGCGGAACGCGGTGATGCTGGTGCGGGGGCGGGCGGGGGACACGTTTCCCTCCGAGGCGCGGGAACTGGCCGCTGTGGGGCGGTACTTGGGGTACGAGGCCGGTCATGTGGGGGACATGCTGGATGATTACCGGCGTACTGCTCGGCGGGCTCGGGGTGTGGTGGAGGAGTTGTTCTACGGGGCGTAGTGGGGTTCGGATTTCGGCTGCGGGCGCGTGGGGGCTGGTCGCGCAGTTCCCCGCGCCCCTAGGTGGGTCAGCGCGATCCCTGTCAAGACGATCACCATGCCTGTCAACACCCTGGATCCCACCCTTTCGTCCAGTACCAAAGCCCCCAGCGCTACCGACACGACCGGCAACAAGTAGCCCACCGTTGACGCCGCGACCGGGCCCTCGTCCGCTATCAGGCGGTAGTTGAGGTAGAAGGTGACCCCCGTGCCCAGGATTCCGAGGGCCGTGACCGCCCCTAGCGCCGTGAGGTCGGCGGACACCGGGCCCGCTACCGGCACCGACAGGGTCGTCCACGCCGTCGCCATGAGGAGTTGGGCCGCGGAGTAGGCCAACGGGGCCTGCCCCGAGGTGAGTTTGCGGGCCATGTAGGCGAAGGCCACGGCGTAGCTCGCGGCGGCGGCGAGGAGGGCCAGGGCGCCCCAGGTCAGCAGGCCCGAGCGGTGCCAGGGGGCGAAGATCAGGACGGTGCCGGCGAAGCCGAGGAGCAGGCCGGTCAGCCGGAGCGGACGCAGACCGCGGTCCGTGCCCAGCAGGACCCCGATCAGCAGGGACCACAGCGGAGTCGTCGCGTTCAGGACGCCCGCGACGCCGGAGTCGACGGTCTGCTCGCCCACCGCGAACAGGGCGAAGGGGACGGCGTTGCAGAACAGGGCCGCCACGACCAGGTGACCCCAGGTGGCGCGGGACCGGGGCAGGCGCTGGCCGGCGGCCCGGGCCAGCAGGAACAGCACGGCCGTCCCCAGCGCGCACCGCGCGATCGTGATCTGGGCGGGGGACAGGCCGTGGTCGAGGGCCAGCTTGATCCAGAGGAACCCGGAGCCCCATAGGAGCGCGAGAACACCCATGCGAAGGGTGGAGGCGGGAGACATGACTCCACCGTCCCCGACCGGACTTGTGAGGACAAGTGAAAGATCCTGGAGTTATCGTTAAGCTGGAGTACATGCTTGATGTGCGACGGATGCAGATGCTGGCGGCCGTGGTGAGCACCGGTTCCGTCACCGCGGCCGCGGCCCGGCTCGGGTACACGCCCTCCGCGATCAGCCAGCAGGTGGCGGCGCTGGAGAAGGAGGCCGGGACCGAACTCCTCGAACGGGTCGGGAGGGGTGTGCGGCCCACCGCCGCGGGGCTGCTGCTCACCGAGCACGCCGACGCGATCGGCCGGCGAGTCGCCGAGGCGGAGACGGCCCTCGCGGACCTGCTCGCGGGCCGCACGGCCCGCCTCTCGGTGCGCTACTTCGCCACGGCCGGGGCACGTCTGGTCGCCCCCGCGGTGGCCCGGCTGCGGTCCGAACGGCCCGGCGTGCGGATCGAGTTGAAACTGGCCGGCCCCGACCCGCTGCCGGACGTCCGGGAGGGCCGGGCCGACCTGGCCCTGGTCGTCGGACCGGGTGACCACGACGGCGTACGGCTGCTGCACCTGCTGGACGACCCCTACCTCGCCGTGCTGCCGAAGGCCCACCCCCTCGCGGCCCGTCGCACCCTCCGGCTGACCGACCTGGCCGACGAACCCTGGGTCGGCAGCGAGTGGCCCGGGCCGTGTCTCGACGCCCAGCTCGGCGCCTGCGCGGCAGCCGGGTTCCAGCCCCGCTTCGTCGTCGACAGCGAGGACTACGCCACCGCACAGGGCTTCGTCGCGGCGGGACTCGGGGTCACCCTGATCCCCCGTCTCGGCCTGGGCGGACGGCACCCCGACGTCGTCGTACGCCCGCTGAGGGGCCCGGAACCCACGCGGGCGATCCAGGCGGCCGTACGGGAGACGGCGTCGCCGCAGTCGGCCCTGGAGGCGTTCGTCGCCGCGCTGCGGGAGGCGGCCGCGAGCTAGCTGGGCCGCCCTCTGTGCGGAACGGTCCTCGGCAGCCGGTACGGCAGCGTCCCGTACCAGAGCCGGGCCACCGTGAAGCCGAACAGCAGGCACAGGACACCGCCCACCGCGTCGAGCCAGAAGTGGTTGGCGGTGGCGACGATGACCAGCAGGGTCGCCACCGGGTACAGGAGGCCGAGCACCCGCACCCACGGCACCGACGCCAGCGCGAAGATCGTCAGCCCGCACCACAGGGACCAGCCGATGTGCATGGACGGCATCGCGGCGTACTGGTTGGACATGTGCTTGAGGTCGCCGGAGGCCATCGAGCCCCAGGTCTGGTGGACCATGACGGTGTCGACGAAGTCACCGCCGTTCATCAGCCGCGGGGGCGCCAGCGGATACAGGTAGTAGCCGACCAGTGCCACGCCCGTGGTCGCGAACAGCACCAGACGCGTCGCCGCGTACCGGCCCGGATGGCAGCGGAAGAGCCACACCAGGACGCTCAGCGTCACGATGAAGTGCAGGGTGGCGTAGTAGTAGTTCATCCCGACGATGAGCCAAGTCACCGAGTTCACCGCGTGGTTGACGGACTCCTCGACGGCGATGCCGAGATGGTGCTCCATCCGCCAGATCCAGTCGGCGTTGCGCAGGGCCTGCGCCCGCTGCTCCGGCACCGCGTTGCGGATCAGCGAGTACGTCCAGTAACTGACCGCGATCAGCAGGATCTCGAACCAGAGGCGCGGCCGGCGCGGGGTGCGCAGCCGGCGCAGGAGACGGGGTCGTTCCGAGGCCGTGAGGGAGTCGGGAACGGCCGTGTTCTCACGGTCTTCCAGACTGGTCACGGTCGAGTCACCCATAGACACAAAGTCTGCCAGAAAGGCCCTGTCCCCCCGATCATCCCCTGGTCGGGTTCGGGCCGCATGTCCTACGGCGGGAAGACTGTCCCCTTCTCCTCCCCGGGATGTGGATAGCGCCCGGTTCCTCCGCCCTGTGGAGGAGGGGGGGAGGAGGGGGTTCCTCGGGGTGGCGTCCGCTACGGCCGCGTGCGTTCCCCGGGCGCCGACGCCGTGGAACCCCGTACCACCAGCTCCGGCATGAACACGAACTCGCTGTGCGGCGCGGGCGTTCCGCCGATCTCCTCCAGCAGTGTCCGCACGGCCGCCTGCCCCATGGCCGGCACCGGCTTGCGGATCGTCGTCAGCGGCGGGTCGGTGAAGGCGATCAGCGGGGAGTCGTCGAAGCCCACGACCGAGACGTCCTTCGGCACGTCGAGGCCCAGCTGCCGGGCCGCCCGTATCGCGCCGAGCGCCATCATGTCGCTCGCGCACACCACCGCCGTGCAGTCCCGCTCGATGAGGGCCGTGGCCGCCGCCTGGCCGCCCTCCAGGGTGTAGAGCGAGTGCTGGACCAGCTTCTCCTCGACGGTCGCGGCGGGGAGGCCGAGCTGGTCCTGCATGGTGCGCACGAACCCCTCGATCTTGCGCTGCACCGGCACGAACCGCTTGGGGCCGAGGGCCAGGCCGATCCTGGTGTGCCCCAGCGACACCAGGTGGGTCACCGCAAGGTTCATCGCGGCACGGTCGTCGGGGGAGATGAAGGGCGCCTGCACCTTCGGCGAGAAGCCGTCCACCAGCACGTACGGCACGCCCTGCGCCCGCAGCTGCTCATAGCGCTGCATGTCCGCGGAGGTGTCCGCGTGCAGTCCGGAGACGAAGATGATGCCCGCCACGCCCCGGTCGACGAGCATCTCGGTGAGCTCGTCCTCCGTGGAACCGCCCGGGGTCTGGGTGGCGAGCACCGGGGTGTAGCCCTGCCGCGTCAGCGCCTGCCCGATCACCTGGGCCAGGGCCGGGAATATCGGGTTCTCCAGCTCCGGGGTGATCAGGCCCACCAGACCCTCGCTGCGCTGCCGCAGCCGGACCGGGCGCTCGTATCCCAGGACGTCGAGTGCGGCGAGCACGGACTGGCGGGTGGTCGCGGCGACGCCGGGCTTCCCGTTGAGGACGCGGCTGACCGTCGCTTCGCTCACCCCCGCCTGAGCAGCGATGTCGGCTAGCCGTGTGGTCACGGCACCGGACTGTACCGGCCGTATCGTCATCGCGGTCCCTCTGTTCTGGTCGGCGCAGCTTGTCCCGCAAGGGGATGATTCCCGTGCGGCACCAGGATGGCAAGAGCTTGCAGAGTCTTGCACAGCCGGTCGCACCCTGTTCCATCCCGGTAAACGAGCGTCTCGCGAGGGTCGCCGTGAGGTCACGCCCGGATAACTTCAACCGGCCCTTGCAGTTTTTTGCTGCAAGGTCTTTCGCAAGTCTTGCATCGCTGTTACGTTCGGCGACGCCCGGCGGAGAAGGCGGACGGGACCCCCTTCGCAGCACAGCAGTACAGCAGCACACGGGCCATCACCCTCAAGGAGATCTCATGCGGCGTGGCATAGCGGCCACCGCGCTGGTGGCGTCCTTCGCCCTCGCGGCGACGGCCTGCGGCGGAAGCGACAGCGGCGACAAGGCCGACGGTCCGGTCACCATCACCTGGTGGGACACCTCCAACGCCACCAATGAGGCGCCGACGTACCAGGCCCTGATCAAGGACTTCGAGGCCGCCAACAAGAACATCAAGGTCAAGTACGTCAACGTCCAGTTCGACCAGGCGCAGAACAAGTTCGACACCGCCGCCGGTGCCAGCGGCGCCCCCGACGTGCTGCGCTCCGAGGTCGGCTGGACCCCCGCCTTCGCCAAGAAGGGCTACTTCCTGCCGCTCGACGGCACCGAGGCCCTCGCCGACCAGGCCAAGTTCAAGCCCAACCTGATCGAGCAGGCCAAGTACGACGGCAAGACCTACGGCGTGCCGCTGGTCACCGACACCCTCGCTCTGGTCTACAACAAGCAGCTCTTCCAGAAGGCCGGCGTCGAGGCCCCCAAGACCTGGGACGACCTGAAGAAGGCCGCCGCCACCATCAAGGACAAGACCGGCGTCGACGGCTACTGGGGCTCCACCCAGGCCTACTACGCCCAGACCTTCCTCTACGGCGAGGGCACCGACACCGTCGACGCCGCCGCGAAGAAGATCACGGTGAACTCGGCCGCCGCCAAGAAGGGCTACGGCACCTGGCTGAGCCTCTTCTCCGGCAAGGGCCTGCACAAGGCCGACACCACCGCCGACGCCTACGCCCACATCCAGGACGCGTTCGTCAACGGCAAGGTCGCCGCGATCATCCAGGGCCCGTGGGAGATCACCAACTTCTACAAGGGCTCCGCGTTCGCCGACAAGAACAACCTCGGCATCGCCACCGTCCCGGCCGGCTCCACCGGCAAGGCGGGCGCCCCGACCGGCGGCCACAACCTCTCGGTCTACGCCGGCTCGGACTCCGCCCACCAGAAGGCCGCGCTGAAGTTCGTCAACTTCATGACCTCCGCGAAGTCCCAGGCGACCATCGCGCTGAAGAACTCCACGCTGCCCACCCGCGACGACGCCTACACCGACCAGGTCAAGGCTGACCCGGGCATCGCCGGCTACGGCACGGTCCTCGCCGCCGCCCAGCCCCGCCCGGCCCTGCCCGAGTACAGCTCCCTGTGGGGCCCGCTGGACACCGAGCTGCCCAAGGTCGCCGGCGGCAAGGAGTCCCTGGACAAGGGCCTGAGCAACGCCGAGACCGCCATCGCCAAGCTGGTGCCGGACTTCAGCAAGTGAGCCCGCGTGGCCGCCGGATCTCCCGGACTTCGGGGGGAGGGATCCGGCGGCCACCGGCCTGCGCCCGGCCGTGCCCGGCGGGCCGCGTCGCCCAGCCACTTCTCAGAGCCGCAGAACTTCCAGAAGGTGTCGAACATGACAGTCGCCATCGACCGCGCCACCGGCAAACGCCACGGTGACCGCGCTCCGCGGCCCGGGCTGGGCCAACGCCTGAAGCAGGGCTACCAGAAACACTGGTACGCCTACGCGATGACCGCCCCGGTGGCGGTCGTCATCGGTGTCCTCGTGCTCTACCCCCTGGTGTACGGCGTCTACCTCACGCTCACCGACGCCAACAGCCTCAACACGGCCCGCACGATCGGCGTCAACCACATCGACGCCACCTACAAGTTCATCGGCCTGCACAACTACGCCGACATCCTCTGGGGCGACACGGCCTACGACCGCTTCTGGTCGCACTTCATCTGGACGATCGTCTGGACGGCCCTGTGCGTCGCCCTGCACTACTGCATCGGGCTCGGCCTCGCGCTGCTGCTCAACCAGAAGCTGCGCGGACGGGTCCTGTACCGCCTGATCCTGGTGCTGCCCTGGGCCGTGCCCACCTTCGTCACCGTCTTCGGCTGGCGGTTCATGCTCGCCGACGGCGGCGTCATCAACAGCGCCCTGGACGCGCTGCATCTGCCGAGCCCGTCCTGGCTGGAGGACACCTTCTGGCAGCGCTTCGCCGCGATCATGGTCAACACCTGGTGCGGAGTGCCGTTCATGATGGTCTCGCTGCTCGGCGGGCTCCAGTCCATCGACGCCTCGCTGTACGAGGCCGCCGAGATGGACGGCGCGAGCGCCTGGCAGCGGTTCCGCTACGTCACTCTCCCGGGCCTGCGCTCCGTCAGCTCCACCGTCGTCCTGCTCGGCATCATCTGGACGTTCAACCAGTTCGCGGTGATCTTCCTGCTGTTCGGCAACACCGCGCCGGACGCGCAGATCCTCGTCACCTGGGCCTACTACCTGGGCTTCGGACAGCAGCCGCGTGACTTCGCGCAGTCGGCGGCGTACGGCATCCTGCTGCTGGCCATCCTGATCGTCTTCACCTCCTTCTACCGCCGCTGGCTGAACCGCAATGACCAGCAGCTCGCGATCTGAGGACGGAGTCCCCATGAGCACGACCACAGTCGAGACCCCGGCCACGGTGAGCGAGCGGACCGCCGAGGCGCCCCGCCGGACCCGCGGCCGCGGTGACAAGAGCCTCGCCGGCTCCCTCGCCTCGCACGGCATCCTGATCGTCGCGAGCCTGATCGCGCTGTTCCCGATCGTCTGGCTGATCTTCCTGTCCCTCGGCCCGGACAAGGACGACTACCTCCATCCGGGCGGCATCTGGAAGAAGATGACGTTCGACAACTACTCGTTCGTCCTCCAGCACACCGAGTTCTTCAGCTGGCTCAAGAGCTCGCTGATCGTCTCGCTCGGCACCACGGTGATCGGGGTGCTGATCGCGGCGACCACCGGGTACGCCGTCTCCCGGATGCGCTTCCCGGGCTACCGGAAGTTCATGTGGGTGCTCCTGGTCACGCAGATGTTCCCGGTGGCCGTCCTCATGGTCCCGATGTACCAGATGCTCTCGGACCTCAAGCTCATCGACAGCTACCTCGGGCTGATCCTCGTGTACTGCTCGACGGCGGTGCCGTACTGCGCCTGGCTGCTCAAGGGGTACTTCGACACCATCCCGTTCGAGATCGACGAGGCCGGCCGGGTCGACGGGCTGACCCCCTTCGGCACGTTCGCGCGGCTGATCCTGCCGCTGGCGCGGCCCGGACTCGCGGTGGCCGGGTTCTACAGCTTCCTGACCGCGTTCGGCGAGGTCGCGTTCGCGTCGACGTTCATGCTGTCCGACACGAAGTACACGTTCGCGGTGGGGCTCCAGAGCTTCGTCAGCGAGCACGACGCCCAGCGGAACCTGATGGCGGCGACGGCGGTGCTGATCGCGATACCGGTGTCGGTGTTCTTCTACCTGGTGCAGAAGAATTTGGTCACCGGGCTGACGGCGGGCGGCACGAAGGGCTGACCGCCGGTTGAGCCGCGAAGGCCGTCGGTTGTCTGCCGCGCCGTCGTGGCTGGTCGCGCAGTTCCCCGCGCCCCTGTGTGAGGGGCTTCGCCCGCTCACACACCTCCATACCCGAGGCGGCCGCAGTGTCCATCCGACCCCGCTGTCATTGCGGCCGCCTCGTCACCCTCACCTCATACCTTTGACCTGATGAACCCGTTACCCATCAAGGACGCCATGACCCAGCAGCACTCCGCCATCGCCCCGGCCCCCCACCCTGCCGAAGCCAAGCGCAGCGACTGGTGGCGGGACGCGGTGATCTACCAGGTCTATCCGCGCAGCTTCGCCGACAGCAACGGTGACGGCATGGGGGATCTGGAAGGCATCCGTACCCGACTGCCGTACCTCCGCGACCTCGGCGTGGACGCCGTGTGGCTGAGCCCCTTCTACGCCTCGCCGCAGGCCGACGCCGGCTACGACGTGGCCGACTACCGTGCCGTGGACCCCATGTTCGGCAACCTCCTGGACGCCGACGCCCTCATCCGCGACGCCAGGAACCTGGGCCTGCGCACCATCGTCGACCTGGTCCCCAACCACTCCTCCGACCAGCACGAGTGGTTCAAGCGGGCGGTCGCCGAGGGGCCCGGATCGCCGCTCAGGGAGCGCTACCACTTCCGCCCCGGCAAGGGCGAGAACGGCGAACTCCCGCCCAACGACTGGGAGTCCATCTTCGGCGGCCCCGCGTGGACCCGCGTCGAGGACGGCGAGTGGTACCTCCACCTGTTCGCCCCCGAGCAGCCCGACTTCAACTGGGACCACCCCGCCGTCGGCGACGAGTTCCGCTCCATCCTGCGCTTCTGGCTGGACATGGGCGTGGACGGCTTCCGCATCGACGTGGCCCATGGCCTGGTGAAGGCGGACGGCCTTCCCGACCTTGGATCCCACGACCAGCTCAAGCTGCTGGGCAACGATGTCATGCCGTTCTTCGACCAGGACGGTGTCCACGAGATCTACCGCCAGTGGCGGCTCATCCTCGACGAGTACTCCGGCGAGCGCATCTTCGTCGCCGAGGCGTGGACCCCGACCGTCGAGCGCACCGCGAACTACGTCCGCCCCGACGAACTCCACCAGGCCTTCAACTTCCAGTACCTGAGCACCGCCTGGGACGCGGAGGAGCTGCGCGGGGTCATCGACCGCACGCTGGAGGCGATGCGCCCGGTCGGTGCCCCGGCCACCTGGGTGCTCTCCAACCACGACGTCACCCGCCACACCACCCGCTTCGCCAACCCGCCCGGCCTCGGCACCCAGATCCGCACGGCAGGCGACCGGGAGCTGGGCCTGCGCCGGGCCCGCGCCGCGACGCTGCTCATGCTGGCGCTGCCCGGCTCGGCGTACATCTACCAGGGCGAGGAACTCGGCCTCCCGGACGTCGTCGACCTCGCCGACGAGGTCCGCCAGGACCCGGCGTACTTCCGCGGCGCCGGCCAGGACGGCTTCCGCGACGGGTGCCGGGTGCCGATCCCGTGGGCGCGCGAGGGATCGTCGTACGGCTTCGGCACGGGCGGCAGCTGGCTGCCCCAGCCGCCGGAGTGGGCGGAGCTGAGCGTGGAGGCGCAGACCGGAGACCCGGACTCCACCCTGGAGCTGTACCGCTCGGCCCTCGCCGTCCGGCGCGAGCGGCCCGACCTGGGCGCCGGCGACGCGGTGGAGTGGCTGCGGGCTCCCGAGGGCGTCCTCGCCTTCCGGCGCGGACAGTTCGTGTGCGTCGCGAACACCAGTGGCGAGTCGGTGACGACTCCGGCGTACGGCCGGCTGCTCCTGGCCAGCGGTGAGGTCGCCGAGGCCGACGGGGACGCGAAGGTGGCGGCCGACACGACCGTGTGGTGGACGACCGCCTGAGCACCCGCGAAAGGAATCACCGGGCCCTGAGGGGGGCCCGGTGATTGTTTTTCCAGGGCGTGTCGATCGGCGGGAGCCGCGTTCGACGCTTGGGTGAAAGGGCGCACCGGCGCCCCCCGCTCAAGGAGACATCATGCAGATCCGAGCCCGCCTCAGCATGAGTGCCGACGGCTATGTGACCACCCCGAGCGGCTGGCCCGCACTCACCGCCGACCCCGCGTTCGTCCCCGGGCAGAGCCACGGCATCCGCGAGTTCCTGGCGGACTGCGAGGCCGCGCTCATGGGCCGTACGACCTTCCAGCCCGCCCTCACCAACAGCCGCTGGCCGTGGCCGGACCTCGACGTGTTCGTCCTCGGCTCGCACCGCCCGGAGGGCACCCCCGACCACGTCACCACCGACGACGATCCGGCCCGGCTCCTGGAGAAGGTCCGCGCGGCCAACCGGGGCGGGGACGTCCACCTCGTCGGCGGCCCGCGGACCATCGCGACCTTCCACGCGCTCGGTGCCCTGGACCGCCTCGAACTGGTCGTGCTGCCCCTGCTGTTCGGCGGTGGCAGCCGGCTGACCCCGGCGCTCAGCCCCGACACCGGGCTGACCTTCCTGAGCCAACGCGCCCTGCCCGGCGGGGCGGTGGAGATCGTCTACTCCTGTGCCGGGCGCCGGGGCGATCTGCCCGGAAGGCCCGCCGAGCAGGTGTGAAAGTTCTTTCTGTTACTTTCTCGACTCTTGCTGTAAACATTTCAACAGCGGTACGTTCTCGCCGGCGCCAGGCAAAGACGCCTGGCCGTCCGGCAAGGAGAACCCCCACGTGATATCGAGATGGTCCGCAAGAGCCACCGCCACGGCCGCCGCCACCGTGTTCGCCGCCGCGGCCGCCGTCCTCGCCCCCAGCGCCGCCCAGGCCTCCCCGCCGGGCGCCAAGGACGTCACCGCAGTCCTCTTCGAATGGAACTTCGCCTCGGTCGCCAAGGAGTGCACCACCACTCTCGGCCCCGCCGGATACGGCTACGTCCAGGTCTCCCCGCCCGCCGAGCACATCCAGGGCCCGCAGTGGTGGACCTCGTACCAGCCGGTGAGCTACAAGATCGCCGGGCGGCTCGGTGACCGGACGGCGTTCCAGAACATGGTCAACACCTGCCACGCGGCCGGGGTCAAGGTCGTCGTCGACACCGTCATCAATCACATGGCCGCGGGCAGCGGCACCGGAACCGGCGGTTCGTCGTACACGAAGTACAACTACCCGGGCCTGTACTCCTCCTACGACTTCGACGACTGCACCTCCCAGGTCACCAACTACCAGGACCGCTGGAACGTCCAGCACTGCGAACTGGTCGGCCTCGCCGACCTCGACACCGGTGAGTCGTACGTCCGCGGCGCGATCGCCGGGTACATGAACGACCTGCTCTCCCTCGGTGTCGACGGCTTCCGCATCGACGCGGCCAAGCACATCGACACCGCCGACCTCGCCAACATCAAGTCCCGCCTCAGCAATCCGTCGGTGTACTGGAAGCAGGAGGTCATCTACGGCAGCGGGGAGGCGGTCCAGCCCACCGAGTACACGGGCAACGGGGACGTCCAGGAGTTCCGTTACGCCTACGACCTCAAGCGGGTCTTCAACAACGAGAACCTCGCCTATCTGAAGAACTACGGTGAGGGCTGGGGGTACATGAACAGCTCGGTGGCCGGCGTCTTCGTCGACAACCACGACACCGAGCGCAACGGCTCCACCCTCAACTACAAGGACGGGGCGAACTACACGCTGGCCAACGTCTTCATGCTTGCCTATCCCTACGGCGCCCCGGACATCAACTCCGGCTACGAGTGGTCCGACAAGGACGCGGGCCCGCCCAAGAACGGCTCCGTGAACGCCTGTTGGCAGGACGGCTGGAAGTGCCAGCACGCCTGGCCGGAGATCCTCCGCATGGTCGCCTTCCGCAACGCCGTGCGTGGCGAGTCGGTCACCAACTGGTGGGACAACGGCGGCGACGCCATCGCCTTCGGGCGGGGAGCCAAGGGCTACGTGGCCATCAACCACGAGTCGAGCGGCCTGACCCGCACCTACCAGACCTCGCTGCCCGCCGGGACGTACTGCAACGTGCAGAACAACACGAGCGTGACGGTCGGCTCCAACGGCCAGTTCACCGCCACCCTCGGCGCCAACACGGCACTCGCGATCTACACGGGCAAGTCCACCTGCTGACCAGCCCCAGGCGACCCCTGCTCCGGCTGCGCACGCCGGGGCAGGGGTGGTCGTCCGAGTATCTCGATGTACACGATCCGGCCGTTGACCACGTCGAGGATCAGATCCCCTGACGAGGGCGGCAGCGGCACGCAGCGGTGCCCCGGCCCGTACGGCTGTCCCTGCGGATGCTCCGCCGTCCGGATGCTCTGGCAGAAGTCGTCCCCGCAACCGCACGCGCCGACCAGCCGGACATCCCACACGCAGATGGCCAACTCGCGCTCCCCCTCCGCTTCCAGGAGGGCGGCGAGTTCCTCGATCAGCTCCGGGTGGACCGCGCGCACCAGGGGAGGTTCCTGCTTCATGCGGGGAAGGTAGCCCAGCGCCGCCCGCGAGGCCACCGAGTAAGGGCGGCACACGGGCGCCCAGGTGAAAGTTCTTTCCGGTCGTTTCACGGCTCTTGCTGTAAGCCTTGCGGCGGCGATACGGTCGCGCGGGGTCGGACCCGAAGAGCCGTACATCGCAAGGAGTCCACGTCAGTGATACCGAGATGGCCGGTGCCGTCGAGGCGCCGCACCGCGCATGCCGGACGGGTCGCCGCGGTCACCGTGACCGCGCTGGCCGCAGCGCTCGTCCAGCCCCTGTCCGCCCGTGCGGACACCCCGCCGCCCCCGCCCTCCGACGCGCGGCTCGCCGCCCAGCCGGCCCGGCACGACGACACCCGTGAGCAGTTCTACTTCGTCCTGCCGGACCGTTTCGCCAACGGCGACACCGCCAACGACAAGGGCGGTCTGACCGGTTCCCGCCTCTCCACCGGCTACGACCCCACCGACAAGGGCTTCTACCAGGGCGGCGACCTCAAGGGCCTCACCAAGCGCCTCGACTACATCAAGGGGCTCGGCACCACCGCCATCTGGATGGCCCCGATCTTCAAGAACCGGCCCGTCCAGGGCACCGGCGCCAACGCCTCCGCCGGCTACCACGGTTACTGGATCACCGACTTCACCCAGGTCGACCCGCACTTCGGCACCAACAAGGACCTGGAGACCCTGATCTCCAAGGCCCACGCCAAGGGCATGAAGGTCTTCTTCGACGTCATCACCAACCACACGGCCGACGTCGTCGACTACGAGGAGAAGTCCTACGACTACCTCTCCAAGGGCGCCTTCCCGTACCTGACGAAGGACGGACGGCCCTTCGACGACGCGGACTACGCTGCCAAGGGGCACTTCCCCGCGGTCGACGCCGACTCCTTCCCGCGCACCCCGACGGTCACCGACAAGCGCGCCAAGGTCCCCGCCTGGCTCAACGACCCGACGATGTACCACAACCGCGGCGACTCCACCTACGCGGGCGAGTCGACCACCTACGGCGACTTCTCCGGCCTCGACGACCTGTGGACCGAGCGCCCCGAGGTCGTCTCCGGCATGGAGAAGATCTACCAGCGCTGGGTCAGGGACTTCGACATCGACGGCTTCCGGATCGACACCGTGAAGCACGTGAACATGGAGTTCTGGACCCAGTGGGCCACCGCCCTCGACGCCTACGCGGCCGAGCAGGGCCGGAAGAACTTCTTCATGTTCGGCGAGGTCTACTCCGCCGACACGTCGATCACCTCGCCGTACGTCACCCAGGGCCGCCTCGACGCCACCCTGGACTTCCCCTTCCAGGAAGCGGCACGGCAGTACGCCTCCCAGGGCGGCAGCGCGCAGAAACTCGCCGGTGTCTTCGGCGACGACTACAAGTACACGACCGACAAGGCCAACGCCTACGAACAGGTCACCTTCCTCGGCAACCACGACATGGGCCGCATCGGGTACTTCCTGAACCAGGACAACCCGAAGGCCACGGACGCCGAACTCCTCGCCAAGGACCGGCTCGCCAACGAGCTGATGTTCCTCAGCCGCGGCAACCCCGTCGTCTACTACGGCGACGAGCAGGGCTTCACCGGCACCGGCGGCGACAAGGACGCCCGCCAGACGATGTTCGCCTCGAAGGTCCCCGACTACCTCGACGACGACGAGATCGGCACCACCCGCACCCACGCGAGCGACGCCTACGACACGAAGGCCCCGCTGTACCGGCAGATCGCCGCACTCGCGGGGCTCCGCAAGGCCAACCCGGCGCTGACGGACGGCGTCCAGGAGCAGCGGTACGCGGCGGACGGGCCCGGGATCTACGCCTTCTCCCGCACCGACGCGAAGACCGGCCAGGAGTACGTGGTCGCCTTCAACAACGCGGCCGAGGCCAAGTCGGCCTCCTTCGCGACCGGTTCGGCGCACATGGCCTATCGCGGGATCTACGGCACGCACGCGACGGCGACGTCCGACGCCGGCAAGCAGATCACCGTCACCGTCCCGGCGGGCTCCGCGATCGTCCTCAAGGCGGCGGGCAGGCTCGCCGAGCCCGCCACCAAGCCGACGATCACCCTCAAGGCCCCGGCCGCCGGTGCCACCGGCACCGTCGAGCTCACCGCCGACGTGGACGGCGGACAGCTCAACCGGGTCGTCTTCGCCGCCCAGACCGGCACGGGGAAGTGGCGGACGCTCGGGTCGGCGGACCACACCCCGTACAAGGTCACTCAGACCCTCGGGAAGGACCTCAAGCCCGGAACCGCCCTGCGCTACAAGGCCGTCGTCGTCGACTCGGCCGGCCGCACCGCATCGGCCACGGCCGAGTCCGTCACCGGCACCCCGCCCGTCGTGGAGCCCCCCACCGCCTCCTCCCGGGACTACGCGATCGTCCACTACAAGCGCACCGACGGCGACTACGCCGACTGGGGCCTGTACGCCTGGGGCGACCTCGCCGACGGCGAGTCCACCACCTGGCCCGCGAGCCACCCCTTCACCGGCCGGGACGCGTACGGCGCCTTCGCCTACGTCAAGTTGAAGCCCGGCGCTTCCAGCGTCGGCTTCCTCGTCATCGACAAGGACGGCAACAAGGACGTCGCCACCGACCGCACGATCGACGTCACCAAGACCGGCGAGGTGTGGATCGAGCAGGGCAAGGACGCCGTACAGACCCAGCGGCCCGACTACCCGGCGCAGGACACTACCAAGGCGGTCGTCCACTACCACCGCGCCGACGGCAACTACGACGGCTGGGGCCTGCACGTCTGGACGGGCGCCGCGAACCCCACCGAATGGTCCAAGCCGCTGGAGCCGGTGCGGACCGACTCCTACGGGGCCGTGTACGAGGTGCCGCTCAACGCCGGTGCCACGAGCCTGAGTTACATCATCCACAAGGGCGACGAGAAGGACCTGCCCACCGACCAGTCCCTGGACCTCACGGCGAACGGCCACGAGGTGTGGCTGCTGAACGGCCAGGAGGAGTACCTCCTCCCGCAGCCCGCCGGGTCCGCCGCCGCGCTCGACCTGACCACCTCCAAGGCGGTCTGGATCGACCGGAACACGGTCGCCTGGAACGGCAACGACAGTGCCGCCTCCACCCAGTTGCTCTACTCGCGCGACGGCTCGATCGCCGTCAAGGACGGGACGCTGACCAGTGACGACGAGCGCTGGCTGCGGCTGACGAGGACCGCCCTCACCGACGCCCAGAAGGCGAAGTTCCCCCACCTGAAGGACTACACGGCCTGGTCCGTCGACCCGCGGGACCGCGACCGGGTGAAGCAGGCCCTCACCGGGCAGCTCGTCGCCTCCCAACGGGCCGCCAACGGTGCCGTGCTGAGCGCGACCGGCGTCCAGATCGCCGGCGTCCTCGACGACCTGTACCCCGCCGCGACCAAGGCCCGGCTGGGCCCCGTCTTCCACCAGGGCCGCCCCACGCTGTCCGTGTGGGCGCCCACCGCGCAGTCGGTACGGCTTGAGCTGGCCGGCTCCACCGTGCCGATGCGCCGCGACGCCACCACCGGCGTCTGGTCCGCCACCGGCCCGGCGTCCTGGAAGGGCAAGCCCTACCGGTACGTCGTGAAGGTCTGGGCGCCCAGCGTCGGAAAGCTGGTCACCAACAAGGTCACCGACCCCTACTCCGTGGCCCTCACCACCGACTCGGCACGCAGCCTCGTCGTCGACCTCGCCGACAGGGCCCTGGCACCGGGCGGCTGGTCGACGTACACCAAGCCGAAGGCCGTACCCCTCAGGGACGCCGAGATCCAGGAGCTGCACGTCCGGGACTTCTCGGTGGCGGACGACACCGTGCCCGCGAAGGACCGGGGCACCTACCTCGCCTTCACCGACAAGAACAGTGACGGCTCCCGGCACCTGAGGCAGCTCGCGAAGGCGGGCACCTCGTACGTCCACCTCCTGCCCGCCTTCGACATCGCCACCATCCCCGAACGCCGCGCGGACCAGGCGACCCCCGGCTGCGACCTGGCCTCCTACCCGGCCGACTCCGACCAGCAGCAGGCCTGCGTCGCCAAGTCCGCCGCCAAGGACGCCTACAACTGGGGCTACGACCCGTACCACTACACGGTCCCCGAGGGCTCGTACGCCACCGACCCCGACGGCACCGGCCGTACGGTCGAGTTCCGCAGGATGGTCAAGTCCCTGAACGAGGACGGCCTCAGGGTCGTCATGGACGTCGTCTACAACCACACCGCGGCGAGCGGACAGGCAGCCACGAGCGTGCTCGACCGGATCGTGCCCGGCTACTACCAGCGGCTCCTCGCCGACGGGTCGGTCGCCAACAGCACCTGCTGCGCCAACACCGCCACCGAGAACGCGATGATGGGCAAGCTGGTCGTCGACTCGATCGTCACCTGGGCCAGGGAGTACAAGGTCGACGGCTTCCGCTTCGACCTCATGGGCCACCAGCCCAAGGCCAACATCCTGGCCGTCCGCAAGGCCCTCGACGCGCTGACCCTCAAGAAGGACGGCGTCGACGGCAAGAAGATCATCCTCTACGGCGAGGGCTGGAACTTCGGCGAGGTCGCCGACGACGCCCGCTTCGTGCAGGCCACCCAGAAGAACATGGCCGGCACCGGCATCGCGACCTTCTCCGACCGCGCCCGCGACGCGGTGCGCGGCGGCGGCCCCTTCGACGAGGACCCCGGCGTCCAGGGCTTCGCGTCCGGGCTCTACACCGACCCCAACTCCTCCAAGAACAACGGCACTCCGGAGGAGCAGAAGGCCCGTCTCCTGCACTACCAGGACCTCATCAAGGTCGGTCTCTCCGGCAACCTCGCGAAGTACCGCTTCACCGACACCGCCGGCAAGGAGGTCACCGGCGCCCAGGTCGACTACAACGGACAGCCCGCCGGATACGCCGACGCGCCCGGCGACGCTCTCGCCTACACCGACGCGCACGACAACGAGTCGCTGTTCGACGCGCTGACGTACAAGCTGCCCGCGGACACCAGCGCCTCCGACCGGGCCCGCGCGCAGGTCCTCGCGATGGCCACGGCCGCCCTCTCCCAGGGCCCGGCGCTCTCCCAGGCGGGCACCGACCTGCTGCGCTCCAAGTCCCTGGACCGCAACTCCTACGACAGCGGTGACTGGTTCAACGCCATCCACTGGAACTGCCAGGACGGCAACGGCTTCGGGCGCGGACTGCCCATGGCGGCCGACAACACGTCCAAGTGGCCGTACGCCAAGCCCCTGCTGGGCTCGGTGAAGGTCGGCTGCGCCCAGATCGAGGGCGCCTCGGCCGCCTACCGGGACCTGCTGCGGATCCGTACGACGGAGAAGGCGTTCTCGCTCGCCACCGCGGACCGGGTGCAGTCGCAGCTGTCCTTCCCGCTCTCCGGCAAGGACGAGACACCCGGCGTCATCACCATGGAACTCGGTGACCTCGTGATCGTCTTCAACGCCACCCCGAAGGAACAGGACCAGCGCGTCGGGGCCCTCGCCGGAAGCACCTACCAGCTGCACCCCGTGCAGCGGGCAGGGGCGGACCCTACCGTCAAGCAGGCCTCGTACGACAAGGAATCCGGTACCTTCGCCGTTCCTGAGCGGACCGTGGCCGTTTTCCAGCGCCATCCCTAGCTGAACGCATTACCTTGGTGGAGCGGACCCAGAACCCCGGTCCGCTCCACCGGTGTTGCCCGAGGGGGTGACAGATGGACGTCAAAGGCAAGCTGACGGGCACGACCGTGCTGGTCGTGGACGACGTGGAGGCCAGCCGGTACGCCATGGGCACCGTGCTGAGCCGCGCGGGGCACCGGGTGGTCCCGGTCGCCTCCGGCAGGGAGGCCCTCGCCGAACTCGACACCCGGCTGCGCAAGGGCACCCTCCCGGACGTGGCCCTCGTGGACGTGGGGCTGCCCGACATGAGCGGCTTCGACCTGTGCCGCCTGTTCAAGGAGCGCCCGCACACGGCCGGGATGCCCGTCGTGCACTTCTCGGCCTCCGCCGTGCCGCCCGCCGTGCACTGCGCGGGCATGGACATGGGCGTCGAGGCCTATCTGAAGGTGCCCGCCGAACCCCTGGAGATCGAGGCCGTGGTCCGGGCCGCCGTACGCAACGCGCAACTGCGGGCCGGCGACCAGGCACTGGTACGACGGCTCACCCTGCTGTCCGAGACCATCGTGACCATCCAGTCCGCCCGCACCCTCCAGGAGCTCTCCGACGCGGCCGCCGAGGGCGTCTCGCGGCTCACCGGCACCCCCGCCGCCGTCTTCGTCCTCGACCAGGACGACCAGCTCTACCGCGGCCTGTCCCGCGACCGCATCCCCGTCTCCCTGCCGGACGTCGAGGCCGACCGGACCGTCGCCGGGCTGCTGCGCCGGCTCACCCGCGGCCAGGCCGGAGTGCAGCTGACCACCGTGCCCGCGCCGCTGTGGCCCGCCGGGTACTTCCGGCCCGGTGTCGAGCACGACGCCCGGCTCGCCCTCGTCGTCACCCAGGACGGCCACGCCCCGGTGTGCCTGGCCGCGCCCGCCCGCGGCATGCGCAGGGTGGGCCTGGAGGGCGAGACCCTGCTGGCCCAGCTCGCCCAGGCCACCGCGCTCGCCGCCGAGCCGCTGCTCATGTACAAGGTCGAGCGGCATGTCGCCCTCACCCTCCAGCACAGCTTCCTGCCCCAGCCGCACCGGCTGCCCGACCTGCCGGGCCTCGACATCGTGGTCCGCTACGTCCCCGCCTCCCGGCAGACCGAGATCGGCGGCGACTTCTACGCGGCGCTCCGCGTGGACGAGGGCATCCTCACCGCGGTCGGCGACGTCGTCGGGCACTCCCTGGACGCGGCGACCGTCATGGTCGAGCTGCGGCACGCACTGCGGGCCTACGCGGTCGACGAGAGCGACCCGGCCGTCCTCGCCGAGCGCCTGGACCGCACGCTCCAGCGCTACCACCCCGACACCACGGCGACCGTCTGCCTGGCCCTGGTCGACCCGGGCACCGGGCGCACCCGGATCGCCAACGCCGGGCACATCCCGCCCCTGATCGTCCGCGACACCGGCACCGCCGACTACGTCAAGGCGTCCGGCCCGCTGCTCGGCGTCGGCCTGGTCCATCCGCCGGCCACCGAACTCTTCCTCGAACCCACCGACCGGCTCCTCATGGTCACCGACGGCCTCATCGAGACCCGGGGCACCGACCTCACGACCTCGATGGAACACCTGCGCGCGGCCGCCTCCGGTGCGCTGCCCGGCCTGAACGCCCTGTGCGACACCCTGCTGGACACCTTCGGTCACGACCGGGAGGACGACATCGCGATGCTGGCGCTGCGGCTAGGGTGACTTTTCCGTCGCCTTGGAACAGGAGTGCCCATGCCGCAGATCACCATCGAACGCTCCCCGTATCTCGACCACGTCGACTGGGAGGAAGTAGCCCTGGCGCTGCACCCGGTCGTCGTCCAGACGGCGGCGGCGAAGCTCGAGGCGTGCAAGACCCGGGTGCTGCGCAGCGAGGACGAGGCGGTCGGCGGCGAGAAGGACAACCAGGCGATCGTGAACGTGACGCTGGCGCTGCTCGCCGGACGGTCCGAGGAGACCAAGGCGAAGCTCACCGAGGCCGTGCTGGAGGTGCTGCGCAAGCACGTCGGACCCGCGGACGGCCTCACCGTGCACCTATCCGCCGAAGTGCGCGACCTGGACGCCTCCTACGCCAAGGCCGTCCTCTAGGAGGCCAGCGAGATCAGCCGTGCGGCGAGGTCGGTGAACGGGCCGTCGTGCGGCTCGTCCTTGAGCATGTGCCGCAGCAGCGCCGTCATCTCCTCGTCGTAGGCCGCGCCCACCGCGGCCAGCGCGGCGAAGTCGTGGACGAGCTGCGACTCCAGCTCGGCGCGGGGGATGCGCCGGCCGTCGAGCCAGATCAGGGCCGTCGACTCGGCCAGCGAGATCCAGGAGCGGATGAGCAGTTCGAGGCGTGCGGGCGGGTCCGTCACCCGCAGATGGGACAGGATCTGCTGGTAGGCGACCTGTCGTACGGAGTCGATGAGCGCGTTGGTCGCCGAGGAGCCCACGGCGGGGCCGCCGCGCATCAACGCCGAGAAGCCGGGCCCGTGTTCGTCCACGAAGTCGAAGAAGCGGCGCATCACCCGCAGCAGCCGGCCGCCCAGCGAGCCCTCGTGCGGCTCCTCGAAACGGCTCGCCAGGTCCTCCGCCGCACGCTTCAACGCGGCTTCGTACAGGCTGAGTTTGCCCGGGAAGTAGTGGTAGACCAGCGGCCGGGAGATGCCGGCCGCCGACGCGATCTCGTCGATCGAGACCTCGTCGGGCGAGCGACGGGCGAACAGTTCGAGGGCGACGCCGATCAACTGCTCACGCCGTTCCTCGACTCCCATTCTTCGACGCACCCCGGTAGTCATACGAACACCTTACCGATCGGATCCGGCCCGGAACGGACCGGTCCGGCCACTGGTGTTCACAGGGTCGACACGAGTCGCGCACTTGAGGCCCATGACGGACCGGTTCGCCGCACTCCTCAACGCCCGCCCGCCGCAGCGGAGTTCGCGCATGCCGGCGGTCCGCTAGCGGAGCCCGTTGACCGCACGCCCGTCCACCAGCGTTCCCTTCAGCCCGGCCTGCGCCCCCTGCTCCGCCTTCACGGCCAGCAGGTTGCCCTGGGCGGACCCCTTCACCCCGCCCGTCGCCGTGATCGACGCCGTGCCCCGGCTGCCCGCCGCCAGCAGGTACCAGGACCCGCCGCCGGACTTCCACAGCACGCCGGCCAGCACCTGCGGATCCTTCGCCCCGCACGCCGGGACGTTCTCGCCCTTCGCCGCCACCGCCCCGTACGTCCCGCCCGGCGTGCGGAACTGGGCCAGCACCCGCTCCCCGCCGCCCTGCCAGGTCTCCGCCCGGGTGCACACCCAGTCCGCCCTGCCGCTCGCGTCGGGCAGCGGCTGCGTCGCGTAGGCCCAGGCGTTCACGCTCCGCACACCGGAGGACCGCATCGCACCCAGCGAGCAGGCGTACGGCGCCCACGCGCGCAGTCCCTGCGCCCCGGCCGCGTCCTTGACGGACCCCGGGCGGCCGGTGGTGAGGCGGGCCGGGACCAGTTCGCCGAGGTCGGTCAGCAGCCGGGTGCCGGAGGCGTCCGTCAGCTGGAGCACGTTCCAGGAGGTGCAGGCACCGCTCTGGACGGGGCCGGCCATCGGGGCGGTGGTGCCGTCGGTGAGCGGCAGGGCCATCGCGCCGGAGCCGGGCTTGAGCAGGTCCCGCTCGGCCGCCTTCGTCACCCAAGGGGCCGTCAGATAACGGATGTTGCCGTCGGCGCGGCCCAGCACCACCGCGCTCGCCTGGGCCTGGTCGGCGCCGTCGACCCGGGCGAAGTCGAGGGCGGCCCCCTTGGTGCTGTCGCGCGGTTCGGCGTAGCGGACGATGCGCAGACCGTCGTAGAGGATGACCACGCGCGCGTTGTCCACGGTCCCGGCGTACAGGAGCTGTGGCGGTCCGGAGGGGCCGCCGGACGGGGTGCCGGGGGTCGCGGAGACCTGGACGGTCCCGCCGGGGCGGGCCCAGACGGCGAGGGCGCGACGCAGCAGGGCGCTGTCGCCGGTGAGGTCGCCGCGCGCGGGCCACACCGAGAAGTCGGTGCGGGCGGAGGACTCCCACGCGGCGGCCGGGACCTTGACCAGCAGGGCCGGGTCCAGGGCGGCCTGGGCGGCGGGGTTCTGTGCGTAGGCGGGTGCGGCGGCGCCGTCGGGGCCCCAGCCGTCACCGGGCATGCCGAGCAGCGCCCCGCACACGGCGACGGCCGCGGCGGCGGCCAGCGCGGCCTTGGTGTGCTGCCGGCGCCGCATCAGGTCGGTGGGGCGGACCTGGAGCGAACAGGCGTCGAACTCGGGGGAGTCGAGGAGGGCGTACTGCGCGCTCTCGGAGTCGGCCTCCTTCAGCGCCGCGTCCACGTCGGCCACGCCCGCGGCCGTGAGCACCTTGCGTACGTCGCCGTCGGGGAGCTTCTCCAGGCCGCGCAGGACACAGGCGGCGCGGGCCGGTCCGGTCAGGGCCGACAGGCGCTGGTCCAGGGCGAGTTCGTCCGCGCCGCCCGAGCGCGGGAAGAGCTTGAGGCCCCACACCTGGGGGAGCAGCGGCGGGAGCTGGGCGCGCTTGGGCCACGCCAGGCGCTTGAGCGGACGGCCCGCCTCCAGTGCCGCCCGTACCACCTGGAGCCGGACGAAGGCGTAGCCCGGGTCGCCCTCGCGGCCGGCCGACTGGGCCGGGATGACGGAGGCCGAGGCCTTGCCCCGCGGCAGGGCACGCTGGACGAGGGCGTGCGCGGTCAGGACCCGCCTGCTGCGGCCCAGGCCGGGCGGCAGCACCAGATAGGCGAGCCGGACCAGCCGGGGATAGTGCTCGACGAGCGCGGCCTCGGCCTGTTCCACGTCGACGACGGGGTCGGAGGCGGAGCCTGCGGCGGGTGCGGGGCGCGGGGCGACATCCTGTGACTGCACGTTCAGCAGAACGAGCGAATCGTGGGTTGGTCACCGCCACCCGGGCGAATCAGCCCTCCGGGTCGACCAGCGCGCGGGCGTAGTTGGCCATCGACCGCTGGTAGCGCGGCAGATGCGGGGCGAGCGCGCCCAGGACGAGGGACAGGCCCTCGCGGTCCCGGCCGAGGCTGGACAGGCACAGCGCGAGCGTGGCGCGTACCGCGTCGTCCAACTCGTCCGACGGGCCGTCCAGTTCGGGGGTGAGCAGCTTGACGCCCTCCTCCGCCTGCCCGATGTTCCGCAGGGAGCTCGACAGTTGGATCTTTGCACGCCGCCCCTTGTATCCGGACAGCCCGCCCGCGAGAGCCTCCCGGTACAGCGGGGCCGCCTTGTCGGAGTGCCCCGTCGAGTCCCACGCGCAGGCCCGCTCGAACGCGCCGAGCGGACTGCCGTCGGGCAGTTCGGCCACGAGGGCGTCGATCACGGCCCGGAACTCGGCCGCCCGCTCCTCCGGATACTCGTCGAAACTCGCCCAGGCGGCGTCGACCCGCTTTTCCCAGTCCTCGTTCACCGGCACACTTTCGCACATCCGTATCAACCGTGACACCGGGATTTGAGCGTCCCGCGCCCCGCAGCCGTATGGGGAAGGACGGACCCCCGCCGGGGCCCGTCCGACGTGACCCCGTGACCGGAGGAACACATGAGGTTGACCCGACCGATGCTCGCGCTGACCGGCGCGGCCGCGGCGCTGGCGCTGGCGGGCTGCGGATCCGGCGGTGACGCGAAGGCCGCAGCCGCGGTGCCGCCGGCGGCGACCGGCAGCCTGGAGCACCTCGCCGCCGAGGTGAAGTGCACGCCCAACATCCAGATCGACGCCGACGAACTGCGCCAGGCCGTCTGCAAGAAGTCCAAGGACGCCGACGGCAAGTTCATCCTCGCCACCTTCGCCACCGACCGCGGCCAGCGCGAGTGGATCAACGGCGCCAAGGACTACGGCGGTCACTTCCTGGTCGGCCGCAAGTGGGTCGCCGTCGGCGACACCACCAAGACGGTCACCGTGCTGCGCAAGACGCTCGGCGGGGACATCGAGGAGGGCGTGGACCACTCGAAGATGGGCGGCGGCGCCTCGCACTCGGCGCACTGAACCGCTCCGCCCGCTGAACCACTCGGCCCACCGGGACCACGCACACGAGAAAGCCGGCGGTGAGGGATCCTCACCGCCGGCTTTCTCATTCAGTCACGCTGTCACTGGCACCGCTTGCCGGTGTTGATGCAGTTGACCATCTTGTTCATCAGGTTCGTGGAGAAGAAGTTGATGAAGTCGTTGTGGTCGGTGATCGGCTTGTGCAGGTTCTCCGGGAAGGTGTCCACCGCGTAGGGGTTGATCACCTTGCCGTTCTGGAGCTTCGGGGCCGGGACGTTGTAGACGAGCCGGACCTGGAGCTGCGGGATCGCCTTGAAGCCGTTGGCGCAGGAGCCGTCGCCCTGGACGAACGCCACGTGCGTACGGTGGTTGGCGCTGTCGATGTTCTTGCCGTCCCAGCAGCTCTGGAAGTTGGTCGTGCGCACCACCTGGCTGCCCTGCGGGCAGATCGGGTACTTGTCGTGCAGCTGGACCTTGTTCTCGAAGCCGGTGCAGGACCAGTTCACGTTGGCGTTGGCGTTGCCGTTGACGAAGGCCTTGGCGTCACCGGTGATGATGCGCAGCGCGGTCGGCATGGCGACGACGTTGCCCCGCTTGTTGCCGACGAACTTGATCTGCGCCTGGGAGGCCTGAAGGATCTTGCCGACGTTGCCTTCCTTGCCGCCACCGTCCTTGTTCTGGTCGAAGTCCTGCGTGCCGTTCTGCAGACGCAGCACCGGCCAGAAGTACGAGGACTTGTCGCCCTGGTTCTGGCAGGTGCTCTGCGCGGCCGCCAGCTCCTGGTCGCTCGCGAAGGCGTCGTTGGACTGGTTGCCGACGTAGTCGTGCAGGTGGTGGGCGCCGTTGGCGACACCGGGGGCCACGATCACGTTGTCCGTGTTGTGGTTCTTGTTCCCGTTGGTGCCGCACTTGGTGATGAACACACCCCGCGAGCCCGAGTTGCCGTTGGCCGGCAGACCGTTCTGGCCGACGCCGAGCTGGGCGTTGCCCTGGACCTTGGTGATGTCCACGAAGTCCGACGCCACCGGGCCGTTGCCGCCCTGTCCGCCGTTGCCCTGCTGCTGGCCGCCGTTCTGCTGACCGCCGTTCTGCTGGCCACCGTTGTTCTGCTGGCCACCGTTCTGCTGCTGACCGCCATTCTGCTGCTGGCCGCCGTTGTTCTGCTGGCCGCCGTTCTGCTGCTGGCCACCACCGGCGTTGGTCTGCGGGGCCGCGTTCTGCGTGGTGCAGGCCGACAGCTGGCTGAGCGAGTTGTCGAACTGTCCCCCGACCCGCTGGATGTCGATGCGGATCCGGTCGATCGTCGCCGCCCGCTTCTCCTTCAGGGGGCCGACGATGGCGTTCTGGACGAAGCTCGCGTCCTGGGCCTGGGCCTGGCGCGTCGAAGCGAGCCTGGCGTAGGCCTCGGTGATCTGCTTGTCGAGGTTCGCCAGCTCCGCGGCGACGCCGTTGCGTGCCTGCTGCGGCACGTTCGTCAGCTTCTGACCGACGTCCGGGCACGAGATGGTCGCCACCTGCGCGGCGGCGGCCTTGGTCTGGTTCTGCTGCCAGCCGTTGTTGTTCGACTCGTGCGCGGATGCGTAGAAGTTCGCCCAGATCAGCCCGCCCCCACCGAGCGCTAGGGCCGCCGACGCGGCTATGGCCTTGGTGGCCATCGACGAGCGGCGTTTACGTGTATTGCGTCCCATGGAACTCCTCTGACTTCCTTTTTCGGGGCTATCGAGGCGCCCGACAGGAGTGAAGCGGCGCCATCCCATACGCACGCCGTCCCAGGGGTGTTCACCCGCCTCACAAACAAATCAGAGGTTTACCTGGTCTTGGTACATCAACAGCCCGGTGAGCAGCAGGAGTTACAGAAAATAAGGAGCTGCTCACCGGCCCCGGTCGAGGAACGCGAGCACCGCGAGCACGCGGCGATTGTCATCGTCCGACACCTCAAGGCCCAGTTTGGTGAAGATGTTGGCGGTGTGCTTGGCGATCGCCCGTTCCGTCACCACGAGCCTGCCGGCGATCGCCGCGTTGGTCCGCCCCTGCGCCATGAGGTCCAGCACCTCCCGCTCCCGGGGCGTGAGCCGGGCCAACGGCTCGTCGTGCGCCGCCCGCCGGGTCAGCAACTGCTGGATCACCTGCGGGTCCATCGCGGTACCGCCCGCCGCCACCCGCCGTACCGCGTCCACGAACTGCTCGGCGTCGAACACCCGGTCCTTGAGCAGGTACCCCACCCCGCCGCTGCCGTCGGCCAGCAGCTCGCGCGCGTACAACTGCTCCACGTGCTGCGAGAGCACCAGCACCGGCAGCCCGGGTCTGGCCCGCCGGGCGTCGAGCGCGCACTGGAGCCCCTCGTCGGTGTGCGTCGGCGGCAGACGTACGTCGACCACCGCGACGTCCGGCTCCAGTTCGGCCAGCGCCCGGGCCAGCTCGGGCCCGGACTCGACGGCCGCGGCGATCTCGAAGTCATGTGCTTGAAGGAGCCGCACCAGTCCGTCCCGCAGCAGGAAGAGGTCTTCGGCTAGGACAACGCGCAAGGAATCTCCATGGTGACCATGGTGGGACCGCCCGCGGGCGAGCTGACGGCCAGGACGCCGTCGAATGTACCGAGCCGCCGCTCGATCCCGGAGAGTCCCGAACCGGCCGCGATCACCGCACCGCCGCGGCCGTTGTCGGTGACGACGATCCGCAGCATCTCCTGGGCGTGATGCAGGTCGATCCAGATCCGGTCGGCGCCCGCGTGCTTGACCGCGTTGGTGAGGACCTCGCTGACCGCGAAGTAGGCGGCCGACTCCACCGGCGCGTCCGCCCGGCCCCCGAGGTCGACGGCCACCTCGGTCGGCACCGGCAGCCTCAGCGCCAACGCCCGTACCGCGTCGCCCAGTCCGCGCTCGGCCAGCACCGGCGGGTGGATCCCGCGCACCAGGTCGCGCAGCTCGGCGAGCGCGTCCACCGAGGACTGGCGGGCCTGGGCGAGCAGCTTCTTCGCCTGGGCCGGGTCCTTGTCGAGGAGCGCCTCGATGGTGCCGAGATCCATGCCCATGGCGACCAGCCGGGCCTGCGCCCCGTCGTGCAGGTCCCGCTCGATGCGCCGCAGTTCGGCCGCCGAGGTGTCCACCGCGTCCCGCCGGGTGTCGGTCAACACCCGCACCCGCTCGGCCAGTTCGGTCCGGCTCGGGGCCAGGAAGGTCCGGGTGAGGGTGAAGTGCGCCTGGAGCAGGCGGGGGGCGTAGAGGTAGGCGAGGGCGAGCAGGGGGAGGGCCAGGGCACCCGCGGCGAGCCCGGACGCCTGGTCGGTGACGTGGACGAAGCCGTACCAGTAGCCGTCCACCTTTGACAGCGGCTGCCACAGCCCGGCCGCGACCGCGAGTCCCTCCAGCGGATAGAGGACCAGCACCGCGGGCAGCAGCGCCGTCACGTACCCGGCCGTCATGTCGACCTGGAGCCAGCGCAGATCCCGCCAGGTCGCCGGGTCCCGCAGCAGGGCGTAGGTCCGCGCCCAGGTGTTGGCGCCCTCCGGCAGCGGCCGGTACGCCGACGGGATCGGCACCCCGCCCCACTCGGCCGCGAGCACCCGCCGCCAGTCGGCGAAGGCCCGCACGCCCTTCACCGCCCACGGGGTGGTGTACGCCCCGATCCCGATCGGCACGAGGGAAATGGAGATCAGGGTCAGCACGGACAGGAGCAGCGCCCCCGGCAGTGTCACCAGCGTCAGCGCGAGCCCCCGTACGGCCGCGAGGCCCATGGCCCGCGCCCTCGTGCCCCAGCTGCCGTTCACCGTCTGCATGGTCATGACGTCAGTCTGGTCGAGGCGGGGACGGGGGTCACTGGGTCTGGCCGCCCTGCCCGGGGGTGGTGCCAGGTACACCCCGCAGACGGGTCGCACGGCTTTTACACCGTGAGACGCGCCACAGCACCACCAGGTAACACGGGGTTCACATTCGAGCAATGGACGGGAAATCGCCTGTTGACAGGCTCGCGCACATCAAGAGGCGGCGTTTCAGTGCCGCAGCGCCGCAGCACCCGCAAGTGCGCCCAGACACACCCCCGAAGGATGTGGCCCGTGAGCTTCAAGGCTGAGTACATCTGGATCGACGGCACCGAGCCGACGGCCAAGCTCCGCTCCAAGACGAAGATCCTCGGTGACGACGCCAAGGGCGCCGAGCTGCCGATCTGGGGCTTCGACGGGTCCTCCACGAACCAGGCCGAGGGGCACTCCTCGGACCGTGTGCTCAAGCCGGTCTTCTCCTGCCCCGACCCGATCCGCGGCGGCGACGACATCCTCGTGCTGTGCGAGGTCCTCAACATCGACTTCACGCCGCACGAGTCCAACACCCGTGCCGCGCTCACCGAGGTCGCCGAGAAGTTCGCCGCGCAGGAGCCGATCTTCGGCATCGAGCAGGAGTACACGTTCTTCAAGGACGGCTACCCCCTCGGCTTCCCCAAGGGCGGCTTCCCGGCCCCGCAGGGCGGCTACTACTGCGGTGTCGGCGCGGACGAGATCTTCGGCCGTGACGTCGTCGAGGCGCACCTCGACAACTGCCTCAAGGCGGGCCTCGCGATCTCCGGCATCAACGCCGAGGTCATGCCCGGCCAGTGGGAGTTCCAGGTCGGCCCGGTCTCCCCGCTGGAGGTCTCCGACCACCTGTGGGTGGCCCGCTGGCTGCTCTACCGCACCGCCGAGGACTTCGGCATCTCCGCGACCCTGGACCCGAAGCCGGTCAAGGGCGACTGGAACGGCGCGGGCGCGCACACCAACTTCTCCACCAAGGCGATGCGCGAGGGCTACGACGCGATCATCACCGCCGCCGAGTCGCTGGGCGAGGGCTCCAAGCCCCTGGACCACGTCAAGAACTACGGCGCCGGCATCGACGACCGCCTGACCGGCCTGCACGAGACCGCCCCGTGGAACGAGTACTCCTACGGCGTCTCCAACCGCGGCGCCTCGGTCCGTATCCCGTGGCAGGTCGAGAAGGACGGCAAGGGCTACATCGAGGACCGCCGCCCGAACGCCAACGTCGACCCGTACGTCGTCACCCGCCTGCTCGTCGACACGTGCTGCTCCGCGCTGGAGAAGGCCGGCCAGGTCTGATCCGCACCGCGCTTCCCGAGGGGCGTCCACCGACCGGTGGGCGCCCCTCGGCGCGTTGTCAGTGGGGCGTGCCATGGTGGGGGCATGGAGATCGACGGGGGCTTGGCCGTCAAGGTCGAGACGGAGTACGGGGACCGGCTCACCGGAGTGAGCGAGCGGCGGCTGCGCCGGCTGGTGCGCCGACTGGGCACGAGCGGGGACCGCTGGCTGGCGGCGCAGCGCATCCCGGACGTGCCGAACGTGTTCGCGCAGGTGTGGCACGAGAAGGGCGGGGACTACCAGCTCGAGCACCGCGCGGGCGAGGACGGCCTGTTCGGCACCCGCCTCACCGACCCGGACCGGGTGGCCGCCCTGCTCACCGCCTGGGCCCGGCAGCAGGACGGCTGGGACGCGGGCCTCGTCTGGGAACCGGTGGACCTCGGCCCGGCCGAGGAGATCCCCGACCTGCCGCCGGACATCCGCGAGCAGGTCGAGGAGCGCGTACGGCTGCTGCTGCGCTGCGGTTACGACAGCCGGGCCCAGCTCACCGAGGACGCCGAGGAGTGGCTGGTCGACGGCGACGAGCGGCCCGTGTCCCGGGCGCAGGCCGGACACCTGGTGGACCGGCTCTGGCTGGAGCGGCTCGGCGAGATGGAGACCTGGCCGACCACGACCGACCCCGATCGGCTCACCCGCGCCTTCGACGCCCTCACCACCCGCGGTGTCACCGCCCGCGAGAACTTCACCTGCTGCCGCACCTGCGGCACCGCGGAGATCGGCGCCGAGCGCGCCGAGGGCGACCGCGGGTTCGTCTACTTCCACACCCAGTGCACCGAGAGCGCCGCCGAAGGCCGGGGACTGATGCTGCTCTACGGCGGTTTCGACGGCTCGGCCGAGACCACCAGGGCGGTCGGTCACGACGTGGTGGCGGCGCTGGACGCGGCCGGACTGTCCGCAGTCTGGGACGGCGATCCGGACAAGGCGATCGAGATCCGACCCCTGGACTGGCGCAAACGCCTGGTGGGGTGAGGAGAGCCACATCAATTTCACGCCAAGGAAGCGTCCGAGCAGTGAGAGGAGGCTCCTGCAACGGGCCGGGGTCTGCTTCAATGAGTTCATGGCCAGCTTCCAGAAGTACACCGCGACGGGTCGCCATGACCTCGAGCCCTTCTGGCCCTCCCGTCAGCACCATGACTTCGACCGGGTGTGTTGCCGCGCGATGAACGCGCCGGCCCTCTAACGCCGTACACCCCGGCCTTCGGCCAGCGCGCAGTCGACGTACGTCTCCTGTTGACCTCCTCGCGCGAAAGAGCTGACCTCTCATGGCGACCACTCGTTCTCTCTCCACCGCCACCCTGACCTCCGCCCAGAACGGCACCGCCCGGCACCGGCTGCGAGCCGTCGACCGGGACGAGGTCATCGACGTCGCGGACTTCCTGCCGCCGGGCGCCACCTGGCTCCCGGCCCCCCAGCACACCCTGCCCACGCTGCCCGGACAGCCGCCGATGATCGGCTACCTGGTGCTCGTCCCGGCCGACCAGCAGCCGCCCTTCCTGCCGGTCGCGGTCCCGGACCGGCCCGAGCCCGTCGCCGACGAGACGGCCGCACCGCTCGTGCGCATCGACGCCGTGCAGCGCACCGCCGCGGTCAACGGTGTGGAACTCGACCTGACGTACCTGGAGTTCGAGCTCCTCGCCCACCTCGTCCAGCACCCGAACCGGGTGCACACCCGCGACCAGCTGGTCACCACGGTCTGGGGCTACGGCCACGTCGGCGACGGCCGTACCGTCGACGTCCACATCGCCCGACTGCGCCGCAAGCTGGGCGCGGACTTCCGCGGCGCGATCCAGACGGTCCGTCGGGTCGGCTACAAGTACACCCCGCCGACCGCCGGCTGACCCTCTGCCGAGGGCAGATTCCCGTTCCGTCCCGAGGGTTCGCGGGGCACAGTCACCGGTATGAGACTTCTCCTGCTGGGTGGCACCGAGTTCGTCGGCCGGGCCGTCGCCGAGGCGGCCCTGGCCCAGGGCTGGGACGTGACCGTCTTCCACCGCGGTCGGCACGCGCCCGGTCCCGGGGTGCGGTCGCTGCAGGGTGACCGCACCGCGCCCGACGGCCTCACCGCCCTTGCCCGGGGCGGCCCCTGGGACCTGGTCGTCGACACCTGGTCGGCGGCGCCCCGCGCGGTCCGGGACACGGCACGGCTGCTGCGGGGCCGTGCCGACCGGTACGCGTACGTGTCGAGCTGCTCGGTGTACACCTGGCCCCAGCCGGCCGGATACACCGAGGACGCTCCCGTGGTCGAGGGTGCCTCGGCAGACGCGGACACGACCGACTACGCCCGCGACAAGCGGGGCGGCGAACTCGCCGTCCTGGAGAGCTTCGGCGCCGACCGCTCCCTTCTCGTACGGGCCGGCCTGATCCTCGGCCCTTACGAGAACATCGGTCGCCTGCCGTGGTGGCTGGGCCGCATCGCCCGCGGCGGCCCGGTCCTCGCCCCCGGACCACGGGACCTGCCTCTCCAGTACGTCGACGTGCGCGACCTGGCGCAGTGGACGCTCCGCGCCGCCGCCGAGGGGAGGTCCGGCCCGTACAACGCGATCAGCCCTCCGGCCCACACGACGACGGGCGCGTTCCTGGAGGCCTGTGCGACGGCGACGGGCTCCGACGCCGAACTGCGCTGGACGGACCCGGACGTCGTCCTCGAAGCGGGCATCGCCCCCTGGACCGACCTGCCCGTATGGGTCCCACCGGGCTCCGACCTGCACACCACCCTCCACGGCGCGGACACCTCCCGGGCCGCCGGGGCGGGCCTGCGCTGCCGCCCGATCGGCGAGACGGTCTCCGACACCTGGGACTGGCTGTGCGGCATCGGCGGGGTGGCACCACAGCGCCCGGACCGGCCGGTGGTGGGCCTGGACCCGGAGACGGAGGCGAAGGTGCTGGCGGGGCGTCCGTAGGCGGGGGCGGGGGCGCTGGCTTGGTGGTGCAGCGCTCGGGGCCCTGTGGTGCACCTGGTTTCGCTGCTCCCGTGCTCGGGGCTCTGTGGTGCACCTGGTTTCGCTGCTCCCGCGCTTGGCGCCCTGCGATGCCCTTGGTTTCGCCGGTCCCGCGTTTGGGGCCCTGTTGTGCCGTGCCCCTAATCCCGCGCGGCCGGTGAGCTCAGCCCTCCTCGGCCACCGCCGCGTCCCGCACCCCCTCCAGGAACCCCCGGATCGCCGCCCGCTCCCGCTCGTCGTACCCCTGGAGCAGTTCCACCGTCCTGTCGATGAGCGGTCCGAAGAAGGCCTGGCCCAGCTCCACCGCCTTCTCGTCCACCTCGACGACCACCTTGCGCCGGTCCGCACGCCCCCGCACCCGCCGCACATGACCGCCCCGCTCCAACCGGTCGATCAGCGAGGTCGTGCCCGCCGAGTTGAGCCCGAGCAGTGCGCCCAGCCGTCCCGCCGACATCTCCTCGTCCGCCCGGGAGGCGTCCATGAGGGCGATCAGGGCGCGGACATCCGTCGGGTGCAGGGCGTTGCGGCGGGCGAACCGGCTGCTGTGCAGGCCGAGTTCGACGGTCACCGCACGCAGCAGATGGACGATCTCCAGCTCGGGCCCCTGGGACGCCATGGGCGGCCTCCGTTATTATCTCGCTCGTCGAGTGTCTTGCTCAGCGAGATAATACGGGAGGGACCGATGCGCGGATTCGACGCCGACGCGTTCGAGGCGGCCTACGACAAGGTGATGGCGCACTGGCCCGCCGACCGCGAGGTGCTCCGGGTGCCCACCCCCTTCGGCATGACCTACGTCAACGCGTGCGGCCCGGCCGACGCGCCCCCGCTCGTTCTGCTGCCGGGCGGCGGGGGAGCGACCTCGGCCTCCTGGTACGCCCAGGCCGCACACCTCGCCCGCACCCGTCGTGTCCTCGCCGTGGATCTGATCGGTGCCCCGGGTCGCAGCACACCGGCCGCCGACCGTCACCCCCGTACGGTCGCCGACCTGGCCGCCTGGCTGGACGCCCTCCTCGACGAACTCGGCGTCACCGAGGCCGACTTCGGTGGACATTCCCACGGCGGCTGGATCGCCCTGCACTACGCCCTGCGGACCCCCGACCGGATGCGCCGCCTGTTCCTCCTGGACCCGACCCAGTGCTTCGCCGGGTTCAAGGCGGCGTATCTCCTGCATGCCCTGCCGATGCTGCTGCGCCCGACCCCGTCCCGGGTCCGCGCCTTCCTGGAGTGGGAGAGCGGGGGAGCCGCACCGGATCCCGACTGGCTCCGGCTCCAGGAGGCGGCCGCCGGTTTCCCCGCGACCAGGCCGGTGACCGGCCCGCGCCCCGCACCGGACGCACTCCGTGCCCTGAAAACGTCGGTCCTGCTGCTCGTGGCCGCGAGCAGCAGGACCCATGACGCCGTTGGCGTGACAGACCGGGCGGCCGGACTGCTGCCGCGGGTGGAAGCCGTCTTGGTCCCCGGCGTCTCCCACCACGCGCTGCCGCAGTCCGCGCCTCCCGAACTGGCGTGCCGCCTCACCGAGTTCCTAGGCGAATAACCTCACCCCACCTTCTCGATCACGGCCCGGCGGATGAGGAACTTGCCGGGCTCCCGTACCTGTTCGAAGGCCGCGTTGTTGAGCAGCGCGCAGCTGCCGGAGACCGAAGTGACCTGCACCGTCGTGGACTTGTTGTTGTCCAGGTTGGTGACCTTCAGCTTCGTGCCGGCCGGGAACTGGTTGCTGGACGCGGCGGGCGCGCCGCCCTCGCCGGACAGGGTGACGGTCGAGCCCTTGCACACCTGCTGTCCGGAGGCCGCGTTCCCCGCGGCGGGCGGAGCGGCGGGTGGGGCCTGGGGCGCGGCGGGCGCCGATGCGGATGCGGCCTGGGAGGGCTGTCCCGCGGCGGCCTGGGAGTCCTGAGCCGACTCCCCGGCCACACAGCCGGACGCTTCCTGCTGCACCTTGATCTGCGCGATCACCGCTTCCCGGTTGGCGATCCGGGCCGCCGACTGGGCGTCGGGGTTGGCGCGTTGCCCCTCGATGAACCGCTGGTTGTTGCCGAGCGCGGTGGCGAGGCCCTTGCAGACGGTCGATTCCGCGGCCGTCTGCGGGCTCGCGGCGTTCGAGGTGGAGGCCATCACGAAGGCCCCACCACCCGCCGCCACCGCCGCGCTCACCAGCAGCGCGAGCTTCTTCTTCGTGCCGAGTGTTCTCCTGCGCGACATGCGCGCCTCCTGAGAGCTAGGGGAGCGTACGCCGCTATGTACGAGATACCGAACGAGGTTACTCAGTGGTCACGGGAATCGGCTGACGTAACCTGCGTCACACTCCGCTATTTCCTGGCCAGGGCGTCCCGTACGGCGTCCTCGGTGCGGGCGACCACCGCCGAACCGTCGTCCGCCGTGATGATGGGCCGCTGGATGAGCTTGGGGTGCTCGGCGAGCGCGGTGATCCACCGGTCCCGCGAACTGTCGTCCCGCGCCCACTCCTTGAGCCCCAGCTCCTTGGCGGCGGCCTCCTGGGTGCGGGTGATGTCCCAGGGCTCGAGCCCGAGCCGGTCGAGCACCTCGCGGATCTCGTCCTCGCTCGGGACGTCCTCCAGGTAGCGGCGGACGGTGTACTCGGCACCCTCCGCGTCGAGCAGGCCGACCGCGCTGCGGCACTTCGAACAGGCCGGATTGATCCAGATCTCCATGCCGCTCACGGTACCCGCAAACCCGTTCTCCACCTGCGTCACAGCACCCCCGAAAGCCCTTGTGGCCAGGGGCTTTTGTCAGTGCCGGGCGGTAGAATAAAACCAGTGTTCGAGGGCGCCGCCGGGACCCCGGCTCCCGCCCTTACCGCGACAGGAGGATGCCTGTGCCCGCTGCCGCACTGAAGCCGAAGCCGTTGCCCACCCAGTCCACCGCGAAGCACCCGGTGCTGCTCGACCTTCCCTACGCCCCCGTGGAGAAGCGCCCGTTGCCGCCGGGTCGCCCCCGCGAGTGGTACGTCACCCACAACCGCCGCCTCAAGGCGATGCGGCTCGCGATCGCCCTGCTCGACTCCGGCGTCTACATGCCGAACCAGGCCCGCAACGAGACGATCCGCGACACCGCGGAGACGATCGGCGTCCACCCACCGTCGGACACCACGTGCCACATGGTGCGCGCGCTGATGCGCTACTCACGGTGACCCGGGGCGCCGGGTGTTCTCCCCCATGCGGGGTGAGCCCGGCGCCGCGTCCACCCGAAGACACCCGGCGCCTCGGTGAGCCGGCCTTCTCGGTCGGCCAGTTGCCGCGGCGGCCGGGGTCAGCGGGCCTTCTGGGCCAGCCGGTCTGCCCGGTCGACTTGGTCAACCGGTCGTCTGGGTGAGCCGCTTGTGCCGGTGGCCGGGGTCGGCCGGTCGACTTGGTCAGCCGGTCGCCTGGGTCAGCCGGTTGCCCCGGTCAGCCGGTCGCTTCGGTCCGTTTCCCCGGCCGTCCGGTCAACCGGTCGCCTCGGCCAGCCGGTCTGCCCGCTCGACTTGGTCAACCGGTCGCCTGGGTCAGCCGGTTGCCCTGGTCAGCCGGTCGCTTCGGTCCGTTGTCCCGGCCGTCCGGTCAGCCGGTCGCCTCGGTCAGCCCCGTCAACCGGTCGCACAAGTCGCCCCGTCAGCCCGTCGCCTCCGCCAGTTCCTTCTCCAGGGGAGTGCGGAAGCGGGGCCTCACCCAGGTCGCCCCCACCCACCCCCGCAGCCGGGCGGCCTCCAGCGCGATCGCCGCCTCCGCCTCGCGGCCCACGCCCTCCGTGTCCAGCAGCCGCCACACGATCTCCCCGTCGGCCCGCTGCCCCCAACCACCCACCACCCGCCCGTTCCACCACACCGTCGGCCCCACATTGCCGCTCCGGTCGAACAGGGCGGGCCGCAGCGCGGGGGCCAGGTACCAGTCCCGCTGCTGCCAGCCCATCGCCGTCGGATCGAGCCCGGGAAGCAGCGCGGCCCAGGGCTCCGCAGGCTCCGCGACCGGACCGTCGTCGCCCTCGACGACGTACGCCGGCCCCTCGTCGACCGTCACCGCGACCGCGCGGATCGCCGTGAGCGCACGGCGGACGTCGGAGACCTTCCAGCTCGTCCACCACTTCAGGTCCGCCTCGGTCGCGGGACCGCACACGGTGAGCCAGCGTCGCAGCAACTCCGCCTGCGCCTCGGCCACGTCGAGTTCGGGATGCGGCGGCGCCACCGCCCAGCGGAACTGCGAGGACATCCAGGAGCCCAGCGGCCGCCCGCGCACCACCTTGCCCTCCACGCCGAGCACCCGCAGCAGCCGCGACGACACGGTGTGGACGCCCTCGTAGCTCTTGCCGGCCGCGTACACGAACTGCTCCTTCAACCGCGGCTCGTCCTGGGTGAGTTCGGACGCCGTGGCCTGCCCGCGCCGGGCTAGGGCGGCCAGCGCCGACTCCTCGACCTCCTTCAGCCAGGCCGCGTCCGGGGCCCCCGCCTTCGCCATGTCCTTGATGAGCGCGGCCCGTTCGCGCGCGGCGACCGTGAGGCCCGTCGAGGCGTGCACGACCGCGGCCAGTTCGGTCGGGAACGCGAACACCGTGTGCCGCATCCCGTGCATCCGCACCAGCGTCCGGTCCTCGTACAACGCCCGCTCGGTCTCCGGGACGGTCACCGAGGCGTCCACGAGCCGAGCACCCACCGCGAGGTAAACGGTCGCCGGATCGGACCCGTGCAACGCGACCAGCGCCTCACCCACCTCCTCGGGCGTCCCCACCCGCGCCTCCACGGCCAACTGCTGCCGCAACCCCAGCCGGGCCCGCCGCTCGCCCACCCCGATGTACCGCACCGCATCACCCATGCCCATACGGCCCATCTTGACCGACGTCACTGACAACGCGCCCCCGATGCACACGTCACCCGATCGCCGTACTCCACATGCGCCCGCCCCACCCCCGCCCTTCACTGCCATCAGGAGGTGGCAGCCACACCGGCGACCAGGAGGCGGGCGTGACCCAGAGGCAGGGCCGATGAACACCCCCGGGACCACTCCACAGACCCGCGGCCGGGCCGCCCGCAAACGCGTCCCCCGTTCCGCCCACGCCACCTGGCTCCCGTCCCTCGACCGCCAGGACCCCGTCGCCGTACTGGAGCGACAGGGCCGCGACCGCCTCCCGGAACTGCTCCCGATCCGGTACGGCAGGATGTCGGCCTCCCCGTTCGCCTTCCTGCGCGGCTCCGCCGCCGTCATGGCCGCCGACCTGGCCTCCCAGCCGCACACCGGCCTCACCGTGCAGCTCTGCGGCGACGCCCACCTGCTCAACTTCGGCCTCTACGCCTCCCCGGAACGCTCCCTCCTCTTCGACCTCAACGACTTCGACGAGACGTTCCCGGGCCCCTTCGAATGGGACGTCAAACGCCTCGCCGCGAGCGTCGCCGTGGCCGCCCGCGAGAACGGGCACAGCGACGACAAGGCCCACCGGTCGGCCCGGGCGGCGACCACCGCGTACCGAACGGCCATGCGGCGCCTGGCCCGGATGGGGGAGCTGGAGGTCTGGTACGAGAGCGTCGACGCCGACAGCCTGCTGCCCCTCGTCCGCTCCGCCCGACACCGCAGGCGCGTCCAGTCCAGCCTCACCCGGGCCCGCCGCCGCACCAGCCTCCAGGCCCTGGGGAAGCTCACCGAGATCGCCGACGGCCGCCGGCGCATCATCACCGACCCGCCGCTCCTCGAACCCGCCGGCGCCCCCGACATGGCCAGCCTGCGCAAGATCTTCAGCGACTACCGCTCCACGCTCTCCGAGGAACGCCGGCTGCTGCTCGACCGCTACCGCTTCGTGGACGCGGCCCGCAAGGTCGTCGGCGTCGGCAGCGTCGGCACCCGCTGCTTCATCGTCCTGCTGACCGGCCGGGACGCCGACGACCCGCTGTTCCTCCAGATCAAGGAGGCCCGCCCGTCGGTGCTGGAGGAACACCTGCCGCACGGGCCGTACGTCCATCCGGGGCACCGGGTGGTCGTGGGCCAGCGTCTGCTCCAGGCCGCGAGCGACATCTTCCTGGGCTGGATGAGCGGGCCCCAGGGCCGGGCCTTCTACTGGCGCCAACTGCGCGACATGAAGGGCTCGGCGGACGTCCTGGGCATGTCCCCGTCCGACCTCACGGCCTACGCCGGCCTCTGCGGCACCACCCTGGCCCGTGCCCACGCCCGCTCCGGCGACCGCGTCGCCATCGCCGCGTACCTGGGCGGCGCCGACACCTTCGACCAGGCGGTGGCCGACTTCGCCCTCGCCTACGCCACCCAGACGACCAAGGACCACGCGACCCTGACAGCGGCCATCGCAGCGGGCGTCCTCAGAGCAGCCCCGGGCGAGTGACCGAGCCGGCCACGCGGGTCATGGCCACGGTCCCTCCCGGCCACGGCCCCTCACTGCCCAGGTTCCCCGAACCACCGCGACAGCTGGGCGTCCAGGCTCCGCTGATCGTCTCCGATCCAAGCCACATGGCCGTCGGGGCGCAGCAGGAGTCCAGGAGCGGGCAGGGCCGCCGAAAGGTCCCGGAGGTGGTCGACGCGGTCGGACCAGTCGCCGACGGTCAGCCGGCCGGTGCGGTCCAGCAGGAGGCCGCGGCCGTGGCGCAGCAGGTCGTAGAGGCGGCCTTGCCGGACGTCGAGGTCGGGCAGGCGGCGGCCGAGCAGGTCGGGGCCCTCACCGAAGTCGTACCGGATGCCGGTCGCGGTGATCTTCTCGATGAGATGCCGGTTCACCTCGTCGAGGTCCATCAGTTCGGCGAGCAGCCCGCGCACGGCCCGCGGGCCGGGTTCGGGGGAGAGCAGTTCCATCTGGGCGCGGGTGTTGTCGAGCACGTCCGCGGCGACCGGACGGCGTTCCGCCTCGTAGGTGTCCAGCAGCGTCACCGGTGCCCGGCCCCGCAGCTGCGCGGCCAGCTTCCAGCCGAGGTTGAACGCGTCCTGGAGCCCCAGGTTCAGACCCTGCCCACCGGTCGGGGGATGGATGTGCGCCGCGTCTCCGGCCAGCAGCACCCGCCCGACCCGGTAACGCTCGGCGAGCCGGGTGGCGTCCCCGAAGCGGGACAGCCAGCGCGGGGAGTGCACCCCGAAATCGGTCCCGGCGACGGCGCGCAGCTGCTGCCTGAACTCCTCGATGCCGGGCGGCTCCGCACGATCACCGACCCCCGCGGCGGGGACCACGACGCTGTACGTCTCGGGCCCGACGGGACGCAGCCAGAACCGGTGCAGGGTCTCGCGGAGCCCGGCCACCCGGGCGGCGATCTCCTCCGGAGGCATCCCCACCGCCATCTCGCCCATCAGCGTGTCGGTCCGCGAGGGCTCGCCGGGAAAGCCGACCCCGAGCAGTTTGCGCACCGTGCTGCGCGCCCCGTCACAGCCGACCAGACAGCGCGCACGCAGCCGTTCGCCGTCGGCCAGTTCGACGGTCACCCCGTCGTCGTCCTGTTCGAGACCGGCCACCGCGCAACCGTGCCTGACCTGCGCCCCCAGCCCGGCCGCGTGCTCTTCGAGGAGGCGGACGAGGACCGGCTGCGGGATGCCCAGCAGATAGGCGTGCGCGGAATCCAGGCCCGGGGGCACCGGCTTGTCGATGGCGGCGAAGAAGCCGCGGGCCGGCCGCCGCCTGCCGTGGGCGAGCAGGCGGTCCAGCAGCCCGCGCATCGCCATGATCTCGAGACTGCGCATGTGCAGACCGACGATCCGGACGTACGGCGCCGGCTCGGTCTCCTTCTCCAGGACGAGTACCCGCACCGCGTGCAGCCGGAGTTCGGCGGCCAGCAGCGCGCCGGTCGGCCCGCACCCGGCGATGATCACATCGAACGACGGCTCGGAGGTGAACTGCGGAGAGTCCATAGGTGTTGCCTTTCGGGAGTGCCCAGTGGTCGAGGCGCTCCCGGCGACACCTTGTGTCAGTCGCCGGCCATGACGGAAAGGGGGAGCACCCACATCGCTACAGCGTTCACGGGTCTCACCTCCTCCGGCGGGGTCACGGTCCCCGGCAAGCTACAAGCCCGGACACCACCCGGTCCACCCATTTCCGCCCGCCGCCTCAGCCGTACCGCTCCACCAGCCCCCGCACATACGCCTCAGCCGTACCGCTCCACCAGCCCCCGCACATACGCCTCCAGCCGCCCGCCCAGCACCTCCGGTGTCAGATCGGTCCGGCCCAGCTCGCGCCACGGTCCGGCGAGCTTCGCCGCGTCGGGGCAGTAGGCCAAGGCGTCCAGGAGCCGCCAGTACAGGTGCGCGGGCCCGTCGGCCAGGCGTCGGCCGCCCCGCGCCTCGTACCGCTCCCGGAAGCCCAGCCCGTGTGCCGGTCCGTGCAGCAGGGCGAGGGCCGTCGAGCAGTGCGCGACATCGAGGTCGGCGGGTCCCCACGAGGTCTCCACCCAGTCGACCACCCCGCTGACCCGGAGCCCCTCGCCCGCGCCGGTGAACAGCACGTTCCCCGGGTGGAAGTCCCGGTGCAGGAAGCAGCCTTCGTACGGCGGCGGGTCGCGGCGGATGACGTCAACGGCCCGTTCCCACGGCGCCCCGCGCACGCCCCGCACCCGCTCCGGCGACGTCCACGCCTGGTAGGCGCGCGGCCGTACGTCGGGAACGACCCGGTGGATCCGGGCGAGTTGGTCCGCCAGCAGGTCGAGCCGCCGCTCCAGATCCTCCTCGTCGACCCGCACCCGGCCCGGCAGCCGGGACATCAACAGCGAGGGGTGGTCGCAGTGTTCGGCCGTGGCGTCCACGGCGACCGGGTCGGGGGCCGGCACCCCGTCCTGGCCGGCGAGCAGCGCCAGGACCGACGCCTCCCGGGCCAGCAGACCGGGTGCGTGATGCCGGAAGAAGGGCTTCACGAACGACCGCAGGACAAGCTCGGAACCGTCGTCGAGGGTGAGCCGGCGCATCTGGGAACTCCAACCCCCGGACAGGAAACCGGTGTCGACGACCGACCGGCCCTCGGGAAGCTGCTTGGTCACCCAGCCGCGGGTCGCCGTCCAGCCCCCGTCGCCCACGCCGGTCAGCAGCGCGGTCACCAACTCCCGCCGGTCGTCGGCGTGATCGCGCAGCCACGCACCCAACCTGTGCTCGGCGTCGGGCAGTTCGAGACGCGTGAACTGGGACCGAAAGGCCAGCGCCTCCTGCACGGCCTCGGTCACCTCCGGTGGGATCACCGTGTCCGTGCCCGGCACCGCGAGCACCGCCCGCCCCTCGAACCCCCGCAGCGCCTGGAGTGCCGGTGCCTGCCGCCAGCTGTCCGGCCGCCGGATGACCGCGCTGAACTCCCCGTCCCCGCGCCCGAACGGCAGCCCCCACGCCTCACCGGCGTACACGGCGGGCGCGCACAACCCGATCGCCGCGACCCGTACGCCGTAGTGCCGGACGAGGTCGGCCACCGTCTGCCCGCCCATGCTGAAGCCGACCAGCACCAGCGGGCCGTCCGCCGGCACCTGCGCGTCGATCACGGAGACCGCCTGCTCGAAACGCCGACGCAGACTCGCCTCGGCCAGTTCGCCGGAGCTTTCACCATGCCCCGAGAAGTCGAAGGCGAGCGCCCGGCAGCCGTGAGCCGTGAACTCGTCGAGCAACGGCAGGAGTTGTTCCCTGCTGCTGCGTCCGGCTCCGTGCAGGAGTACGGCGGTCGGCGCCGCGGCCGGACCGCTCCCACCACCGTGGCCCGCCGGATCGCCACCGCCGTGGACACCGGCGAGGCGCTCACCGTCGTGCTCGTGGGTGAAGGGCACGGGCATGGACACCAACTCCAGAGTGCGGGGAAAGAGCTCGCGCAGGGCAGGCATCAGCCCGCCCCTCCGGGGCTACTCTTCTACACCACACCCACGCACACGGAGGCCCGTCATGGGCACCATCGTCCTTTCCGGGACCGTCGTCCTGGTGATTCTGGGCTTCGGGAACCACACCTGGTGGCTCGTCGCCGTAGCCCTGCTCTTCGTCTACCTGCAGTACGGCCGCGGTGCCTCGGCATCCTCGTCGGGCGGCGCGGCCGGCGGCGCCTCGGACGCCTCGCCCGGCGGCTACCGCGCGTACCGCGACCGCCGCGACAAGCAGGCGAAGTGGGACCGCAGGTACCGCCGCGAGCGCCCGCTGGAGTCCCGTCGCCAGGCGCGCGAGAGAAAGGGCTAGGGCTGAGGGCCGTCCAGCAGGCTGAAGCCAAAGGCTGAAGCTCAGAGGCCGGGAGCGCCCCACAGGGGGAACCACCGGTTCAGGTCCTGCTCGATCCGTAGATCGTTCGAGAGCGTCGCCTTCACCCGCAGCTCCAGCGCGTTGTCGCGGCGCTGTTCCGCGCCGGGCAGCGGGGCGAAGGGGTAGAAGGTGCCGCGCTTGTAGAGGTAGACCAGCGCCAGTGACCGGCCCGCGGTGTCCTGGAACCCGGCAAGTGAGCACAGCAGTTGGGGCCCGAAGCCGTTGACCTCCATCGAACTGTTCACCGCGTGCAGGTCGTTGACCAGCTGCGGCAGCTGCTCCGGGACACGTTCGGAGACCAGCCAGGAGTAACCGAAGTCGTCCCTGCGCAGTTCCACCGGCGGTCCGTCCCGCTCGGCGTCCGCGTCCAGCAGGGCCTGGACCTCCCGGTGCGTCTGTTCGAAGGCGGCCCCCTCGACCGTCGCGAAGCACACCGCTCCGCGCCCGGTCGGGGTGAAGGAGGCGGCCGCCTCCAGCGTCACGGCCGCCGACGGCAGCGCGAACAGCTGGTCGAGATCGGGCGCGACGGGCTTGGTGCGCCCGAGCAGGATGTCCAGCAGCCCCATCCTCAGCCCGCCTTCCCGGGCTCCAGCGGCTCGCCCAACTCCGCGGAGATCCGCCCCAGTTGCTCCAACCGCTGTTCCAGGGACGGGTGGGTCGAGAAGTACCGCTCGATGCCGGGCTCCTTGCCGGTGGCCGGGGTGAAGTAGAAGGCGTTGAAGGCCTGGGCCGTGCGCAGGTCCTTGGTGGGGATACGGGCCAGCTCCCCGGAGACCTTGGTCAGCGCGGAGGCGAGTGCCGAGGGCCGGCCGGTCAGGTGGGCCGCCGCCCGGTCCGCCGCCAGTTCGCGGTACCGGGACAGTGCCCTGATCAGCAGGAAACTGAGCGCGTACACGGCCGCCGAGACACCCATCACCCCGGCGAACAGCATGGCGGTGTTCTGGTCCTTGCGCCCGCTGAACAGCTGGCTGTAGAAGGCGAACCGGACGATCAGCCCGGCGATCACGCCCAGGAACGAGGCGATGGTGATCACGGCGACGTCCTTGTGCGCCACGTGCGACAGCTCGTGCGCGAGGACGCCCTCCAGCTCGGCGGGCTCCAGCCGGTCGAGCAGCCCGGTGGTCACGCACACCACGGCGTTGTCCGGGTTCCGGCCGGTGGCGAACGCGTTGGGCATGTCCATCGTGGACACCGCGACGACGGGCTTGGGCATGTCCGCGATGGCGCACAACCGGTCGACCACGGCGTGCAGTTCGGGATACTCCACCGGCCCCACGACCCGCCCGCGCATCGCGAACATGGCGATCTTGTCGGAGAACCAGAACTGCGCCACGAACATCACGGCGATCAACGCCACGACCATCAGCCAGGACTTCAGCAACACGATCAACGCGGCGAAAAAGGCCACGTACAGCAGCCCGAGCAGGAACAGCGTGACCGTCATCCGCACGGTCAGGCGCCGGTCGCTCCGGAAACGGCTCCGCATCTGCATCACCCCGCAGTCAGGCACTCGTCCCACGCTCCAGTGTGCACCCGGCCCGGCCATGAAGCGGTTCCGATCAGCCCTAGGACCAGCAAAGGCTCAGCCTCTGAGCCCCACCTCCCACTTGCGCCTGATCAGCACGTACTCGCTGAACAGCGGCCGCGCCCGGTCCAGCAGCACCGCCCACCTCCGTCGCCCCATGCGGCACATCGGCGGTGGGCGCTACCGACGCACCGCCTGCCGGGCCCAGTGCCGCAGCTGGTCGTCAGGGTCGTCGATCAGAGCGAAGGCAGCCCGCAGCCGTACGACCCCGTCGTGCGCGCTGAGCAGCCGGAACGCGGCGACCCGTTCCGCCCGGGGCCGCTCCGGCCCGAGCCGCGCCATCAGCCACTGATCGTCCAGGGACCGCGCGGAGGGCACCAGGGCCAGGGCCGCCTCCCGTACGACCCCGGGGGCGGGGTCGTCGAGCAGCTCACGCATCCGCTCCACGTCCGTCACGTCCAGGGCCCGCAGTCCGGCCACCGCCCGGGTCCGCACGGCAGCCACCGGATGCGAGGTGAGCGCCCGCAGCAGGTCGGCGTCGGCCCGCTCCCCGCACTCCGCCAGCCCGCTCACCACGCCGGGCGCGAGATCCCCGGCGGCCGAGCACCGCTCCCGGTACCAGGCGAGCGGATCACCCCCGCCCTGCCGCACCACGTACCGGGCACAGGCCCGCACCACCCCGGCCCGGTCCCCGAGGAACTCCACGGCCCGCCCAGTACGCCCGGCCCGCCGCAACGCGGTGACCCCGGCGGCCCGGGCATGCGCCCCGCGGGCACCGAGCAGCGTCTCGAGCACGTCGTCGTCCGCGCCGCCCTCCGCGACGGCTGCCAGGGTGGCGTCCGCACACAGGCTCTGGACGACCATGTCGGTGTCCCGGGCGGCGGCCCGGGCCAGCTCGGCGGGGGAGAGGTGCCCGGCCTCCACGGCGAGGCGGTAGGCCCACCGGCGTACCGTCCGGTGGGTGTGGGTGTAGAGGGGTGCGAGGGTCCCCGGAGCAGCGCCGCGCAGCAGCCCGGCGGCCAGGTCGGCGACGAAGTCGCCGCGTCCCCGTCGCCCGATGCGCAGGATCAGCGGCAGCAGCCGTACGGCGGCGTCGGCGTCGAGCAGTTCGGCCAACAGCCGCCTGGCCGTCTCCCGTACGGGTTCGGCCCAGTCGGCGCACCGCAGCACGACCAGCGGCAACAAGTCCGGGCGCCCCGCGGCCCGGCCCAGCGCCCGCTCGCGGATCCGCCCGTCACGGTGGCACAGGGCGAGCGCGAGCCGCCCGTCGGTGAGCTCCTCGCCACGGTGCAGGTCGTCGTTCAGGGTGCGACCCTGCTCGGTCCGCTCCCAGGCCGGCAGCCAACTGCCGTCGAGCCAGGCGCCGTGCCGTGCCTCCGCGTCGAGCGCGATCCAGACGGCCGGGTCGGCCGCGTCGGGCAGGACCTCCCGCAGACCGGCCCCCTCGGCGAGCCGCACCGCCACTGCCGCTATGTCCTCGACAACCCCGTCCACGCCCGCTCCCCACCCTCGATGTGTCCGCAGATCGTAGGCGGGTGCCGCGCTGGGTGCTCGCGAATTACCTGCTCAGCCGGTCGAGGCGGGCCTAGTACGACCCCCGGGAGTTCACGTACCCCAGCAGCAGGATGACCGCCGCCAGGCACCCGAACACAATCGCCGCCGACCCCCACGCCGACCGGCGAGGCGTCCTGAGCGACGACCGACGACGCGCCCTGAACTCTGGCTCCGCACGGAACGGCTGCGGCTCCGGCGGGTTCTCCTTCCAGCGGGCGGCCAGCATCCGGGCCCGCGCCGAGGGCTCCTTCAGCTCGGCCCCGTCGGCCCACTTGATGTCGAACTCCCGCGCCTCGTCGTCCTGTTCCGGCATCCCCTGACCCCCGTCACTCTCGAACAGCCGTACACAGAAAACGATACGACGACGCCCCCACCCCTGAACAACAGGAGTGGGGGCGCCGCAAAGCCGCCGTAGCGCGACCGTAGGACCGGCCTACGCGTCGATCACACGTCGAAGTAGAGCTCGAACTCGTGCGGGTGCGGACGCAGCTGGAGCGGGGCGATCTCGTTCGTGCGCTTGAAGTCGATCCACGTCTCGATCAGGTCCGGCGTGAAGACGTCGCCCTGGAGGAGGAACTCGTGGTCGGCCTCGAGGGAGTTGAGGACCGCCGGGAGGGAGGTCGGGACCTGGGCGACGTTCGCGTGCTCCTCGGGAGCCAGCTCGTACAGGTCCTTGTCGATCGGCTCGGCCGGCTCGATCTTGTTCTTGATGCCGTCCAGGCCCGCGAGGAGCAGCGCCGAGAAGGCGAGGTACGGGTTGCCGGAGGAGTCGGGCGCGCGGAACTCGACGCGCTTGGCCTTCGGGTTGGAGCCGGTGATCGGGATACGCATGGCCGCGGAGCGGTTGCGCTGCGAGTACACCAGGTTGATCGGCGCCTCGAAGCCCGGCACCAGACGGTGGTAGGAGTTCACCGTCGGGTTGGTGAAGGCGAGCAGCGACGGGGCGTGCTTGAGGATGCCGCCGATGTAGTAGCGGGCGGTGTCCGACAGGCCCGCGTAACCGGCCTCGTCGTAGAAGAGCGGCTGGCCGCCGGCCCACAGGGACTGGTGGACGTGCATGCCCGAGCCGTTGTCACCGAAGATCGGCTTCGGCATGAAGGTCGCGGTCTTGCCGTTCTTCCAGGCCACGTTCTTCACGATGTACTTGAAGAGCTGGAGGTCGTCGGCCGCGGCGAGCAGCGTGTTGAACTTGTAGTTGATCTCGGCCTGGCCGGCGGTGCCCACCTCGTGGTGCTGGCGCTCGACCTGGAGGCCGGAGGCGGCGAGCTGGAGGGAGATCTCGGCGCGCAGGTCGGCGAAGTGGTCGACCGGCGGGGTCGGGAAGTAGCCGCCCTTGTAGCGGACCTTGTAACCGCGGTTGTTCTCGACCGCACCGGTGTTCCAGGCGCCCGCCTCGGAGTCGATGTGGTAGAAGCTCTCGTTCGCCGAGGTGGCGAAACGGACGCTGTCGAAGACGTAGAACTCTGCCTCGGGACCGAAGTACGCGGTGTCGGCGATGCCGGTCGACGCGAGGTAGGCCTCGGCCTTCTTGGCCACGTTCCGCGGGTCACGGCTGTACTGCTCACCGGTGATCGGGTCGTGGATGAAGAAGTTGATGTTCAGCGTCTTGTCACGGCGGAAGGGGTCGACCCGCGCGGTCGACAGGTCCGCGCGCAGCGCCATGTCGGACTCGTGGATGGCCTGGAAACCGCGGATCGACGAACCGTCGAACGCGAGCTCCTCGTCCGGGTCGAACGCCTCGACGGGCAGCGTGAAGTGCTGCATGACGCCCGGCAGGTCGCAGAAGCGGACGTCGACGAACTTGACGTCCTCGTCCGCGATGAACTTCTTGGCCTCGTCGGCGTTCTGGAACATCCAGCTCCTCCTACTCCCGACCGTTCCTGGACCGGGGTGGTAGTTCGTTCGTGCGGCCAGTGCGGTGGCACACGTTGTCCTCGACCCTAGGGACGGGTGGTTTCTCGGGCGTGACCCATTTGTTTCGCACAAGTTAACCGGACATCGGCGGCCCCGCCCCTACTGTCCGTATCCCGAAACGCGGGCAGTACCGTGGACCCGTGGACAAGAGGGATGCAATCGGATCGTGGCTCTCCGGCCCCCGCGCGGCCGCCGAGGACGCAGGTGTCGACTTCGGATACCGCGGACAGCAGCTCGGCCTCCCGGAGGAGGGGCCGGGCTCGATCGCCCGCCCCGGGCGCCGTCTCGGCGCCCTCGCCGTGGACTGGGCGATGAGCGTCGTGATTGCATCCCAGTTCATCACGCAGGGCTATGGCGACCACGCCACCTCGAACTGGGCCCTTCTGGTGTTCTTCCTGATGAGCGCCCTGACCGTCGGCACCATCGGCTTCACCCCGGGCAAGCGCCTCTTCGGCCTGCGGGTGGTCGCGCTCGACACCGGCCGGGTCAACCCCCTGCGGGCCCTGCTGCGCACGGCCCTGCTCTGCCTCGCCGTCCCGGCCCTGATCTGGGACCGCGACGGCCGTGGCCTGCACGACCGGCTGGCGAAGACCGTCGAAGTACGGATCTGACGGCGCCCCTCGCCCCCTTTTTTTCGGCGCCCTCCGTCTTTGTCGTGTCCTGACAGTCCCGGCGACGAACATGCGCGGCGGCTGACTATAGGTCAGTAGGTCCCGGCTCCTAGCGTCTGGCACCCAGAGCAACCTCCCCCGTTGCGAAGGGACCCTCCGGACCGATGAAGCGAGCCGCCCTCGTCACCCTCCTCACCGCCGCCCTCCTGGGCGGCGGTCTCGCCACCGCAGCACCCCAGGCATCCGCCGCCGCCCGCCCGGCCGCCGCCTGTACGGCCGCCGACGCGGACGTCTACACACCCCCCGCCACCGTCCCGGCCACCCCCGGCACCGTGCTGGCCTGCCGTTCCGTCACGCTGAGCCAGGTGCCCGGCGGCATTCCCATGGCCGCCTGGAAGGTCCTCTACAGCTCCACCGACAACCAGGGCCGCCCCGTAGCCGTCTCCGGCACCCTCGCCGTCCCCACGGCGCCCTGGACCGGCACCGGCACCCGCCCCGTCGTAGCCTTCCACCCCGGCACTCTCGGCCTCGGCCCGCAGTGCGCGTTCTCCAAGCAGCTCGCCGGGGCCTTCCAGGACGAGTACGAGGGCGACAACATCGCGGCCCTGCTCAAGGCCGGGTACGCGGTCGCCGCGACCGACGGCCCCGGATACCTGGACGGGCAGACGCACCGCTATGTCGCCGGCACCGACTCCGGCCACGCCCTGCTCGACATCGCCCGCGCCGCGCCAGCGGTGCCCGGCAGCGGGTTGTCCCGGCAGGCGAGAGTGGGCCTCTGGGGCTACTCCGAGGGCGGCGCGGCCAGCCTGTGGGCCGCCCAGCTGGCGGCGGGCTACGCACCCGAGCTGAACGTGGTCGGGGACGCCTCCGGCGGTGTCCCGGGTGACCTCAAGCAGGTGGCGACCGCGCTCGACGGCGGCGCCTTCTCCGGCTTCCTCGCCGACGCGGCCCTCGGCATCCAGGCCGCCTACCCCACACTGCCCTTCGACTCGCTCCTCAACGATCAGGGCAAGGAGGCCGTGAAGACCGCCAAGTCCGTCTGCCTGGTCGGTACGGTCACCGCCCTCGCGGGCAAGAGCATCAAGGACTTCACCACGGCCGGCCTCACCCTCGACCAGCTCTACCAGCAGCGCGGCAGCGACGGCCGCACCTGGGGGCAGGTCCTGGACGCCCAGAAACTCGGCGTGAACCTCGGCACCTACCGCATCGGCTTCCCCGTCCTCCAGTACCGGGGCGCCCTCGACGAGGTCATCCCCACCGCCACCGAGGACGCCGTCCGCACCGCCTACTGCGCGGCCGGCGTGCGGACCGGCTGGAAGATCTATCCCGGCGACCACCTCCTCACCGACAACCAGGCCGTCGGCGACGTCGTCTCCTGGCTCGGCGACCGGTTCGCGGGCAGGGCGGCCCAGAACGACTGCTGACGCCCGAGGTCCGTCACGACGACGAGGGCGCCCGGAGTGATCCGGGCGCCCTCGTCGTCGTACGGGGAAAGTCAGCGGGCCTTGCCGCCGCCCTTCGGCAGCTTCATGCCCTTGGGCATCGGGCCCTTCGGCAGCGGCATGTTGCTCATCAGGTCGCCCATCGCCCGCAGGCGGTCGTTGGTGGCGGTCACCTGGGGGCCGGTCAGCACGCGCGGCAGCTTGAGCATGGTGGTCCGCACCTTCTTCAGGGGGACCTGTCCCTCGCCCGTGCCCACGATGATGTCGTGCACCGGGACGTCCACGACGATGCGGTTCATCTTCTTCTTCTCGGCGGCCAGCAGGCCCTTGACCCGGTTCGGGTTGCCCTCGGCGACCAGGACGATGCCGGCCTTGCCGACGGCCCGGTGCACCACGTCCTGGCTGCGGTTCATCGCCACCGCGGGGGTGGTCGTCCAGCCCCGCCCGATGTTGTCCAGCACGGCCGCGGCCGCTCCCGGCTGTCCCTCCATCTGCCCGAACGCGGCCCGCTCGGCGCGGCGCCCGAAGATGATCGCCGTTCCGAGGAAGGCGAGCAGGAAGCCCAGGATGCCGAGGTAGACCGGGTGGCCGATCAGGAAACCGATCGCGAGAAAGACACCGAGGATGAGGATGAAGACACCCGCGAGCACCAGGCCGATCTTCTTGTCGGCCTTGCGGGTCATCTTGTACGTCAGGGCGATCTGCTTCAGTCGCCCGGGGTTCGCGGCATCCGCCGCACTGTCACTTCTCGCCATGCCCCGAAGTCTACGTGGCCCCGTAGGCGCTTTCGACGGCAGTGTCCGCCCTCACAGGGGAGGGTTCAGGAGCTGACGCTGAACGTCTGGTCGAGGACGCGCTGGACCTCGACCCGGTCCTTGGCGCGGCGGCGGTCCTCCAGGACGGAGGTCCAGGCGTTGCGGCGGGCGGTGCGCTGGCCGCTGCTCAGGAGCACGGACTCGACGGCACGGAGTGCATCGGTGAACGACGGGATCGCGGTGGCGCGAACGGGTGCGGCCTGCATGGAGGTCCCCCTCGGGAGCGGCGGCTCGGGTGGATGGTGCACGGGCTGTACAGCCAGCGTCACTGATTGGTGTTACCAGGGCGTGACCGGCTGGTCAAACGCCCATGAAGCCCTGTTGCCGGCCCCGAAAACACTGACGCGGCCCCGATGGCCCCCCTATCTGCGGGGACGTCCGGGACCGCGTCAATTGGCCGCTACCTGAAGGTAGTTGCTTGTGCTCGGATTCACATGTTTAGCGTGGCACTCCGTGCCATCGGAGGGGGTTCAGACGGCCTGCGAGGCGACGTAGGAACCACGCTTCTCTACGGCCATCTGGTAGAGCCGACCCGCCCGATAGGAGGACCGGACCAGGGGCCCGGACATCACGCCGGAGAAGCCGATCTGCTCGGCCTCCTCCTTCAGCTCCACGAACTCCTGCGGCTTGACCCAGCGCTCCACGGGGTGGTGGCGGACGCTCGGACGCAGGTACTGCGTGATGGTGATGAGCTCGCAGCCGGCGTCGTGCAGCTGCCGGAGCGCCTCGCTGACCTCCTCACGGGTCTCGCCCATGCCGAGGATCAGGTTGGACTTGGTCACCAGACCGAAGTCGCGGGCGTCGGTGATGACCTTCAGTGAGCGCTCGTAGCGGAAGCCGGGGCGGATCCGCTTGAAGATCCGCGGGACCGTCTCGACGTTGTGCGCGAAGACCTCGGGGCGGGACTCGAAGACCTGCCGGAGCAGCTCGGGCACCGCGTTGAAGTCGGGGGCGAGCAGCTCGACCTTGGTGCGGCCGGCCTCGCGGGCAGCGGTCTGCTCGTGGATCTGGCGGACCGTCTCCGCGTACAGCCAGGCACCGCCGTCCTCCAGGTCGTCGCGGGCGACGCCGGTGATGGTGGCGTAGTTGAGGTCCATGGTGACCACGGACTCGCCGACGCGGCGCGGCTCGTCGCGGTCGAGCGCCTCGGGCTTGCCGGTGTCGATCTGGCAGAAGTCGCACCGCCGGGTGCACTGATCGCCGCCGATGAGGAAGGTCGCCTCGCGGTCCTCCCAGCACTCGTAGATGTTGGGACAGCCGGCTTCCTGGCAGACCGTGTGCAGGCCCTCGCTCTTCACGAGTTTCTGCATGGCGGTGTACTCGGGGCCCATTTTCGCCCGGGTCTTGATCCACTCGGGCTTGCGCTCGATGGGGGTCTGAGCGTTACGGACCTCCAGGCGCAGCATCTTGCGTCCGTCGGGTGCGACTGCGGACACGACCGGCTCCCTAGCGATTGATTCTTCGGCGTGCTCAAGGGTACGCCCGTGGATTTGAAAGCCCACTGCCTGTCTCAGGCCGCAGGTGTCTTCTCGATCACCCTAGGCTTGAGGTCCGCGTTCTCCAGCACGTCCCTCAGGTGCCGCTCGGCGACCGGCAGCACCTCGGCGATGGTCACGTCCCGGCCCAGTTCGTTCGCGAGGGAGGCGACGCCCGCGTCCCGGATGCCGCAGGGGATGATCCGGTCGAACCACTTGTTGTCCGGGTTCACGTTCAGCGCGAAGCCGTGCATGGTGACGCCCTTGGCGACCCGGATGCCGATGGCCGCGATCTTGCGGTCCTCGCGGCGCTGGCCCGCGTTGGACGGCGCGTACTCCGGGCCGTTCATCCGCGGGTCGAACTCCTCGTCCGTGAGCCGGGGGTCGAAGTCGAGGGAGAGCCCGCCGAGCGCGGGGCGCGTCTCGACCGGATCGCCGAGCACCCAGACGCCGCTGCGGCCCTCGACCCGGGTGGTCTCCAGGCCGAACTCCGCGCAGGTGCGGATCAGGGCCTCCTCCAGGCGCCGTACGTGCGCCACCACGTCCACCGGCCGCGGCAGCTTCTGGATCGGGTAGCCCACCAGCTGGCCCGGACCGTGCCAGGTGATCTTCCCGCCGCGGTCGACGTCGATGACGGGGGTGCCGTCGAGGGGGCGCTCGTTGTCCGCGGTGCGCCGGCCGGCCGTGTAGACAGGGGGGTGTTCGAGCAGCAGGACGGTGTCGGGGACCTGGTCCTCGAAGCGCGCCGCGTGCACCCGGCGCTGCTCGTCCCAGGCTTCCTGGTACTCGACCGCGTCCGCACCGAACCCCATGCGGACGAACCGCAACCCACTCACGGCAAGCGCCTCCCTAGAAGGTCGTAAGGCACGAAAGGTGCCTACGCCACTGTACGTCCGGCCCGCGGGCGTCAGCCCCGGGGGCAATCCTCACACGATCGGATGAACGAGCGTCGAAGTGTGCGATCGTCTGCTCACTCTCCGCTACATTCGCGCCGTTCGCAGCGGCCATAAGGGCAGCTCACAGGCAATCCGGGCACCACGTACCACGTGCCGGCCCGAAAGGCAGGAGACCGCACCGCAGATGACGGAACGACCCGCGCAGCGCACTCCCAACCGACAGCTCGCCGCGCTCATCGCAGAAGCGGGGTTCTCCAACGCGGGTCTCGCCCGACGCGTGGACCAGCTCGGTCTGGAACACGGGCTGGATCTCAGATACGACAAGACATCCGTGACCCGGTGGCTGCGCGGGCAGCAGCCCCGGGGCACCACACCGGCCCTCATCGCCGAGGTCTTCACCCGGCGCCTCGGCCGCCGGCTCTCCGCGCAGGACCTCGGCCTCGACGCCTGCGCGCCGGTGTACGCCGGGCTGGAGTTCGCCGCCGGTCCCGAGGAGGCCGTCGACATCGTCAGCGGGCTGTGGCGCAAGGACTCCGGCAGCCACGCCGAACTGCGCAAGATCGCCTTCACCCCGGCCGGCCTGGTCGTCCCCAGCCGGGACTGGCTGATCGGCCGCCCCGACGACCGGGTGGCCCGCGGCGAGCCGCCGGTCCGCATCCCGCCCCAGGGGCGCCCGGTGGTGCCCCGCCAGCGTGGACAGGCCGAACGCGGACCCGGACAGCGGGTCACCGGCGGGGACATCGCCGCGCTCGCCTCGGTCGGCAGCCTCTTCCGCACCCTCGACGACCAGTACGGCGGCGGGCACGCCCGGCAGGCCCTGGTCCGCTACCTGGAACACGAGTGCGAGCCGATGCTGCGCGGCACCTACGGGGAGACCACCGGACGCAGGCTCTTCGCCGCGGCCGCCGACCTCACCCGGCTCGCGGGCTGGACGTCCTACGACATCGCGGCGCACGGGCTCGCCCAGCGGTACTTCGTCCAGGCGCTGCGGCTCGCGCAGGCGGCGGGGGACCGGGCCTACGGGGCGTACGTCCTGGTCACCATGAGCCGGCAGGCCGTCTACCTGGGGCACGGCAGGGAGGCGATCCAGCTCGCGCGGGTGGCCCAGCAGGGCGTCGGCGCGAGCGCCCCGCCGGTCGTGCAGGCGCTGCTGCACTCCGCCGAGGCAAGAGGGCACGGGGTGCTGGGGGAGGTACGGGCCTGCACGGCGTCCCTGGTCCGCGCCGAACGGGCCCTGGAGGCGGCCCGGCCCGGCGACGAGGTCCCGCACTGGGCGCGGTTCTTCGACGAGGCCCAGCTGGCGGACGAGTTCGGGCACTGCCACCGGGATCTCCAGCAGTTCCGGGCGGCCGCGCAACACGCCGAGCGCTCGCTTCAGTTGAGGGCGCCGGCGTATGCGCGGAGCCGGTTGTTCTGCCGGGTGGTCCTTGCCTCCGCGCGGCTGGGGCTGGGGGAGTTGGACCAGGCGTGTTCGCTCGCCGCGGAGGCGGCGGGGCAGGCGGCCGAGATGCGGTCGGTGCGGGCGGTGGAGTATGTGCGGGACTTCGAGCGGCGGTTGGAGCCGTACAAGGATGCTGCGCCGGTTCGGAGTTATCGGGACAAGGTGGCTGCGCTTCAGTAGGAGTCTCGCCGTAACTCCGCACCGCTGTGTGCCGGGTGCCGGTCCGTTGTGGCTTGTCGCGCAGTTCCCCGCGCCCCTTACGGGGCGCGGGTGATCCCTAGGCTGCCTGGGCCGTCGGAGTCGGGTCTGCTCGGTGCATGGATCCGGACGTGCCAAGGTCTTTCAGAATTGCTGTCGTCGCCCTGTGGGCCGAGTGCAGGGCTCCCTGGACCGTGCTGGTGTCGCGGTGGTCGCCGCAGACGTACAGGCCGGCCAGAAGGCGGACCGGGCGGCGCAGGTCGTGCGGGGGGCGCATGGCGGGGACCGCTTCACGGGTGTGGTGGACCGCCAGGGTTTCCCAGGCCCGCGTCGACGTGCCGTAGAGACGGGCGAGGTGGGTCCGGACCGCGGTGTCGAGGTCCGGGGGAGGAGTCCCGAGGACCGTCGACGACACCAGGACCCGTCCCGCGGGGGCCCGGCTCGGGTCGACCTCGCTGATCACCGCGGTGTGGGCCACCGGACCGCCCCGGTCGGCGTCCAGCAGCAGCGCGGAACCGGTGCGCGGCGGTTCGTCCGTCGTGTGGTGGACGACCGTCACCGGATGGAAGTCCGGCACCCGCAGGCCGGGCAGCAACTCGGCCGCCGTGCGGCCGTCCGTCGCCAGCAGCACCGCACGGCACCGGAACTCGCCGTGCTCCGCCGTCGTCACCGAGGTCGTGGCGACGGACGTGACCCGCACCCCCGTGTGCACGGTCCCCTCGGGCAGCGTCCGCGCGAGCAACTCCGGGAGCATCTCGGCGCCCCCCTCGGGGACGCACAGGCGACCGGCCGCGAAGGCCCGCAGCGCGAGGTCGGCGCACCGGCTGGACGTGGTCAGCGCGGGGTCGCAGAGCAGCGCGGCGAGCAGCGGCCGCAGAAAGCCGTCGATCGTGCGGGCGGGCAGTCCGCGCGCCGCGAGCGCCTGCCCGGCGGGCAGTTCGGGACGGGCGAGGAGGCGTTCGACGGGCACGTTCGCGAGCCGGGTGAGCGCGGCGCCGAGCCGGGCCTGGTCGACGGCCCCGCCGATCGGCGCAGCCGCCCGCGCGGCCCCCTGACCGGCCCCGGTCAGGACCCGGAACGCCCTCCTGGACGCGGTCCCCGGCACCGGGCCGCCACGACCGCCCGACACCCCCCGAGGGGCGCTCGCCAGGGCGCGCACCGCGTGCAGTGCGCCCCTTGCGCTACCGGCGCCCGCCGGAGCGTCCACCCGGTGGTGACGTCCGTCGCCGTGCAGCAGGACGCCGGGTGCGAAGGGCCGCAGCACCAGCCCGTCGAGCCCGGGCGCCAGACGTAGTTCGGGATACGCCGTGGACAGCAGCTGTCCGATCCGGTCGAGCCGGAATCCGTCCACCTTCTCCGTCGACATGCGGCCGCCCGCCCAGGGGGCGGCCTCCAACACCGTGACGGTCACTCCTGCGCTGGTCAGCCGATGCGCCGCGGAGAGCCCGGCGACCCCGGCTCCCACGATCACGACGTCCGCCTGGTACGCGGGCTCAAGCACGTGCCCCTCCTCGAGGTTGCGCGGCCGGTGGAGACGTGATGCCCCCAACAGGCTCCGGGGATACCCGAGTTCGGGTCGAGGGTAGGGCCGGAACCGGTCAGGAACAGTCGCGCATCCACAGGGCACGGTCGCACACCGGTCGCATGTCGTCACGGGTTGTCGCCGAGGCGGTTGCCAAGGAGGTCGCCGAGGAGGTTGCCCAGGAGGTCGCCAAGGGGGTCGTACGACGGCGCGCGGGTCCGAAGTGCTCCTCAGGCCGCCCGGATCGCTCCCTCGATGTCCGGGAACGCGAAGGTGAACCCCGACTCCAGCAGCCTCTTCGGCCGGACCCGGGCGCTGCCCAACACGTCGCCGGCCATCTCCCCGAGCACCGACCGCAGGACCGGCGCGGGCACGGAGAAGAGTGTCGGCCGGTGCAGCACGCGACCCATCGCCTCGGTGATCTCACGGTTCGTCAGGGGCTCCGGGGCGGTGAGGTTGAACGGCCCGGACAGTCCGTCGGTCTCCAGCAGATGCCGGATCGCGGCCACCTCGTCGTGCAGCGCGATGAACGACCAGTACTGCCCGCCGTCACCCATCCGTCCGCCGAGCCCCGCCTGGAACAGCGGGAACAGCTTGCCCCAGGCCCCGCCGCCGCGGCCCACCACGAGCCCGGTACGGGTGAACGCGGTTCGCACGCCCGCCTCCTGGGCCGGGGTGGCGGCCGCCTCCCACTCCACGCACAGCTCCGGCAGGAAGCCCCGTCCGGCGGGCGAGTCCTCGTCGACGACCCGGTCGCCGGTCTCGCCGTAGTACCCCATCGCGCTGCCGTTCACGAAGACCTTCGGCGGCTCGTCCAGGGAGGCGACGGCCTTGGCGAGCGCGGTCGTGCCGTTCACCCGGCTGTCGCGGATCTGCTTCTTGTACGCGTCCGTCCAGCGCCGTGAGCCGACCCCGGCCCCGGCGAGATTGACCACGGCGTCGCAGCTGGCGAGCCCGGCCGTGTCCACCCGTCCGGCCTCGGGGTCCCAGCGGACCTCCGTCTCGTCCCGCGGCTCCCGGCGCACCAGCCGCACCACCTCGTGCCCGTCCGCGGTGAGCGAGCGCACCAGGGCCGAGCCGATCAGTCCGGACGCCCCGGCCACCGCGATTCTTGAAAGTTGCATGACTTCATCCTGCCTGGTGGGTGCGTAAAAGCGATGTCTGGTTCCGGTACCCGCCGGGTCGTAGGGTGGCGGCCATGTCCCAGCTGTCCATACGCCACGCCCTTCCTGACGACGAAGAGGAACTGGCCCGTCTCGACCGCGCCGAGTGGTCGCCCCTGCACGAGGTCCTGCCCGAACAGCGGCCGCCCTACCGGCCGTTCTTCGACGAACGCCACCTCCCCGGCGACACTCTGGTCGCCGAGGCCGACCGCCGCATCCTCGGGTACATCCGTCTCGCCTTCCCGACCGGGCTCGAGGCGAACGCCCATGTGCGCCAGATCCAGGGTTTCGTCGTCAGCGGGGAGGCCCGCGGCCGCGGGGTGGGCCGGGCCCTGATCCGTGCGGTCACGGAGGAGGCCCGCCGCCGGGGCGCCCGCCGGCTGAGCCTGCGCGTCCTCGGCCACAACACACCCGCCCGCAGGCTCTACGAGTCCGAGGGCTTCGCGGTCGAGGGGGTGCTGCCCGAGGAGTGGCTGCTGGCGGGGGAGTACGTCGACGACGTGATCATGGGGCGCCGTCTCTGAGCACCTGATCGGCCGCGGCGGTCCTGCGGCGCCTGCGCACCACCAGACAGAGCGCGACCCCCGCCGCGAGCAGCGAGATCAGGAAGAACACGGGCACGTCAGCCTCCGGGGTGCCATGCGGGACCGGGGCCCCATCATCCGGCAGCCCGTGGCCCTACGACGTGACCAGCTCGCCCGTGTCCACCGGCGCCGTGGCGTTCGCAGCCCTGTCGGCGTCCCCGGCGACCTCGTCGGCGGTCAGGACGTACCCGGTCTCGTCGTCGGAGGTGGAGCGGGCGAAGACCACGCCGTAGACCTTGCCGGAGGTGGTCAGCAGCGGGCCGCCGGAGTTGCCGGGGCGGACGGTCGAGCGGATCGAGTAGATCTCGCGGGTGACGGTGGCATCGCTGTAGATGTTCTGGCCGTTCGCCTTCACCCGGTTGGCCACGGTGGCCGCCTGGAGGTTCAGGGACCCGTCCTGCGGATAGCCGGCCACCACCGCGGAGTCGCCGCGTGCGGCGCTGTCGTCGAAGCGCAGGACCGGGGCCCGCAGCTCCGGGACGTACAGCACGGCCACGTCCTTGTCCGGATCGAACAGCACCACTCGGGCCTCGTACGGCTGCCCGACCCCGCCGACCCGGACGCTGGGGTCGTCGATGCCGGCCACCACGTGGGCGTTGGTCATCACGTGCTCCGGCGCGTACACGAAGCCGCTGCCCTCGCGGCCCTGAGTGCCGGAGGAGCCCTCGATCTTGACGGTGCTGAGCTTGGCGGCGTTGGTGGCGGCGGCCGTGACGCTGTCGCCGGTGGGCTTGGCGACCTCGGCCGTCGACTCGTTCTCGAACGGGTTGAAGACCTGCGGGAAGCCGGCCTCGGTCAGGGCGGAGGTGGCGCGGGAGAACCATGTGGGGGTGGTGTCCGGCATGGAGTCCTGTACGGCGCCGAGCAGCGCGGAGTCCCGGATGGCGGTGGTGACCAGGGTCGACGAGGAGGCGCCGAGGACGCTAGCGGCGACCCAGGCGACGATCAGCACGGCCACGGAGTTGGCGGCGGCCCCGCCGATGCCGTCGGCGACCCTGAGCGGGCCCTGGTCCAGCTCCCTGCGCAGCCGCAGCGCCAGGCGTCCCGCCAGCTCGTGGCCCACGGCGGCCGGGACCAGCACGGTCAGCACGGCGGTCACCGTCGCCTCGGTGCTGCCCGGGGTGACCAGCTCCATCATCCACGGCAGCACCCACACGCCCACGATCGCGCCGCCGACGAAGCCGGCGAGCGAGACACAGCCGGCCACCAGGCCGCGCCGGTAGCCGGAGGCCGCGTAGGCGGCGATCACCAGCATCAGCAGGATGTCGAGCACGTCCACGGAGCCGCCCTTCTCTTTGGAACCTTCAGTACGCAGGCGAGGCGTCCAGTGATCAGCTGTGCGCACCCGTGCCGCCCGAAACCGGCCACGCGTGCGTGCACCTGGGAAAACGTCGTGGACCAGGACGATGGTTCCACCGGGTGGCACACCCCACATCGCGGACGGAACGGATCCGGCCGACAGTGGGAGTCATGCGTGTCCGAAGACCGAAAGGCCTCCGAAGGCGCCGAGCGCCCCGAATACGCGACGCGGTCCGCATACGCCGTGCGGTCCGCCTACGTGACGCGGTCCGCATGCGGGATGCGGTCCGCATGCGTGACGCGGTCCGCATGCGGGATGCGGTCCGCATGCGGGATGCGGTCCGCACGACCGGTGCGGTCCGGCTACGGGATGCTGCCCGGGCGCGCCTGACCCGCCACTTCCGCCCCGCACTCCGGTTCACCGGGCTGGGAGCACCTCCGCCCCCGGAACGGCCCACGGAGGCCGCCCCAAGCCCCGCCGCGGCCTCCGGAACCGCGGAGCCCGCCGTCTCCGAGGCAGCCGCAGGCCGGCGCGAACCGACCCGAGGCCCGATCACCCACCCCGAGAGCCACACCCCCTCTGAGCAGCCCCCGGAGCCCGCCGCCCCCACCCCTACGGCTCCTGCCCGGCCCTCGGTCCCCGCTGAACCCACGGCCGAGGGCCCCACGCCCACCGAGCCGACGGCTCCTCGTGCGGACCCCGCGGGGTCGACGGCTCCCGCTGAAGACGCCTCGCCCACCGGGGCGGCGGTCACCGGTGGAGGCGACTCCTCCAGTGGGCCGGCGGCTCCCTGCGGCCCTGGAACCCTGCCAGACCCCACCCCCGGAACCGAGCCCGCGCCCTCCGGCGAGCCGGTGGCCCCCGCCGAGCCCTTGGGTTCCACCGCGCCCCGCAAGGGGTCTGATCCCGCCGAGCCCTTGGGTTCCACCGTGCCCCGCAAGGGGTCTGATCCCGCCGAGCCCTTGGGTTCCATCGCGCCCCGCAACGGGACTGCCCCCGCAGAGCCTGCGTGCGTCGGCGAGCCGGTGGCGCCAGCCGAGCTCCTGGCCCCCACCGAGCCTTCCGCCCCGGCCGACGGCATCACCCCTGCCGCCCCCGACCCTTCCGCCGAGCCCCCCGCACCCCCTTCCGAACGGCGCCCCCTCCTCCGTACCCGCGGCGTCCGGTTCGGGCTTGCATGCGTGCCCGGGCTTGTCGTCGTGCTCGTGCTCGTGCTCTGTGTCCGGGGGGTCGAGAGTGCCGTCGAGGGCAAGGCGGCGCACGGCGCTGCCGTGGTGCGGCGGCCCGGTGTCGTGTCGTACTCCGCCGACCGGCCGCACATCGTGCCGCGGTCCGTGTGGGCGAGGGGGGACGGTGAGGCGAACACCGCCGCCCGCACCCCACCCGCCCCGCGCTACGACGACAAGGTCGTCGCCGTGTTCATCCATCACACCGACTCGCCCAACACCTACGACTGCGCCGACGCGCCCCGCATCATCCGCTACCTCGCCGCAGGTCAGACCGGCAACCGTGACTGGGACGACATCGGCTACAACTTCCTCGTGGACCGCTGCGGCACCATCTACGAGGGCCGCGCCGGCGGCGTCGACCGTGCCGTCACCGGCGCCCACACCCAGGGCTTCAACCACCGCACCGCAGGCATCGCCGCCCTGGGCACCTTCACCGCCGGCGTCCCCGTCCCCCGCGCCATGACCGACGCGATCGCCGCCCTGGTCGCCTGGAAGCTCGGACTGGCCGGAATCGACCCCCGCGCCACCGTCCGGCTGACCTCGAGCAACAGCCACAGCCGCTACCCGGCCGGCACCACCGCACGCCTGCCCGCCCTGGCCGGCCACAAGGACGGCTACATGACCACCTGCCCCGGCGCCGCACTCAGCGCACGACTGCCCGAGATCAGACAGGCCGCCGCCCGCCTCCAGGGCCGTACCTAGTCACAGGAACGCCACAGCGCTCCCGCAGGGCCCTCCGAACTCCGCGCCCTACGGTCGTCACCACAAGCCGACCGAAGGTGGGGATCATGAACGGCAGCAGCATCCACAAGAGCAACCAGCGGGTCTGGACCGTCGTCTGCGCGGTCGCGGCCGTCGTCCTCGGCCCGGCCGCCGTCACCGCATCCGCACTCGACCAGGCCAACGCGGCCCCCCTGCACCACGCGGTGAAGGCCGACCAGAGCCAGGCCTACCTGCCGACGGACCCGACCCGACGCCGGGCCACCGCGACGAGCTGAACTGAGGTCGGCCTGAACTCAGGGCGGCCCGAACAGAGGTGGCCGCCGACAAGCCCTCAGCCTCGAAACCGCTCCCACAGCTTGGGATACCGCTCCGCCAGCACCCGGTCGTTCTCCAGCTCGACCGGCGCCCCCAGCGGCTCGGCGGCCGCCGGCGGAATGCCCAGATCGGGAGCGACCGTGCCGGTGAGCTGCTCGTAGGCCTCGTCGGCCGCGTATCCCAGTTCCTCGCCGTCGCCGTCGATCTCCTCGTCGAAGTCGGCCAGGAGGTCGGCGAGCGAGTCGGGATCGTGCACCCCGCCCTCGTACACCTCACGCCCCTGCCCGATCAGCCAGCACCGGAAGAAGTCGAAGGCGTCGTCGCTCGCCCCGTCCAGCAGGATCCACGCGGCGCCCCACAGATCCCAGGTGTACGCGCGGTTGAAGCGGGCCTCGAAGTGACGGGCGAAGTCGAGGACCATGTCCGGGTCCAGCGCGAGGAGCCGGTCCACGAGCAGGTCGGCCTGCTCCTCGGGGTCGCCCTCGGCGGCGTCGCGGGTGGCGTCCACCAGCTCCCAGAACTCCGTCTCGTCCATCACGGGTCCAGCATCGGGCCTCCCGGGACGGGGCGCACGTGGAGTGCGGCGGATTGTTATGTCCCGTACAGGCGGCCAAGGCGCCGCGCGTCCGCGGCGAAGCGCGCCCGCAGGCCCTCCGGGGCCAGCACCTCCACCTCCGGCCCCAGTCCCGCGAGCTGGGAGTGCGCGACCTCCTCGGACTCCACCGGCACGGTCACCGTCACCCAACCCTCCGCGTCCGGCGCCGCGGCCTCCGCCAGCGCCTCCTGCACGGAGAGCCGGTCCAGGACGTGCGGCAGCACGCGCACACCGTCCGGGGACAGCCGTACGAGCACTTCCGCCCGCAGGATGGCCCGCGCGAACTGTGCGGCCCGCTCCTCCCAGAACCCCGGCAGATCGAAGTCCTCGTCGCGATCGAAGCGATCGCCGTCGGGCGCCACCGCCGTGAACCGGTCGATCCGGTACACCCGGAACGCTCCGGACGCCTCCGGCACCCGTGCGCACAGGTACCAGACGCCCGCCTTCAGCACGAGCCCGTACGGCTCCAGCTCCCGCTCGACCTCAGCCTCGCCCTTGCGGTAGCGGGCGACGACCCGCCGGTCGTCCCACACCGCGTCCGCGACGGCGGGCAGCAGCTCGGGCGTCTTCGGCTCGCTCCACCAGGTCGGGGCGTCGAGGTGGAAGCGCTGGGCGGCCGAGCGTGAGGCGTCGCGGAGTGACGGCAGCAGTGCCGCCGAGACCTTCAGGCGGGCCGCCGAGGCCGCGTCCTCCAGGCCCATCTCGCGCAGCGCCCCCGGCAGCCCGGACAGGAACAGGGCCTCCGCCTCGCCGCGGTGCAGTCCGGTGAGCTGGGTCCGGTACCCGCCGATCAGCCGGTACCCGCCGGCCCGCCCCCGCTCGGCGTACACCGGCACCCCCGCCTCGGACAGCGCCTGCGCGTCCCGGGTGACGGTCCGCTCGGACACCTCCAGCTCCTCGGCGAGCTCGGCGGCGGTCATGGAGGGCCGGGACTGGAGGAGGAGCACCATCTTGATCAGGCGGGCGGCACGCATGGGGCCCATCATGCAACGAGGCCCCCGCCGCGGCGGGGGCCTCCTCAGTCACCGGGTCGCTACAGCCCGTACTTCTCCCGTGCTTCCTTCACCGCCGTCGCCTTGACCTCGCCGCGGCGGGCCAGCTGGGCCAGGGCCGCGACCACGACCGACTCGGCGTCGACGCCGAAGTGGCGGCGGGCGCCCTCGCGGGTGTCGGAGAGGCCGAAGCCGTCCGCGCCGAGCGAGGACCAGTCCTGCTCGACCCACTGCGCGATCTGGTCCGGGACCTGGCGCATGTAGTCGGAGACCGCGAGCACCGGGCCCTCGGCGCCGTGCAGCGCCTGACGGACGTAGGGGACCCGCTCCTCGCCGCGCAGCAGGGCCGCGTCGGCCTCCAGCGCGTCGCGGCGCAGCTCGGTGAAGGAGGTCGCGGACCACACGTCGGCGGCCACGCCCCACTCCTCGGCCAGCATCCGCTGCGCCTTCAGCACCCAGTGGATCGCGGTGCCGGAGCCGAGCAGCTGGATGCGCGGGGCGTTGGCCGCGGCCACGCCGATCCCGGCCGACTCGACGGTGTTGAAGCGGTACAGGCCCTTGACGATGCCCTCGTCGATGCCGGCGACGGACGGCTTCGCCGGCTGCGGGAGCGGCTCGTTGTAGACGGTGAGGTAGTAGAAGACGTTCGGGTCCTCACCCGGGGCCGCCTCGCCGTACATCCGGCGGATGCCGTCGCGCACGATCGCGGCGACCTCGTAGGCGAACGCCGGGTCGTACGTCAGTGCCGCCGGGTTCGTCGCCGCGATGACCGGGGAGTGGCCGTCCGCGTGCTGGAGGCCCTCGCCCGTCAGCGTGGTGCGGCCCGCCGTGGCGCCGACGAGGAAGCCGCGGCCCAGCTGGTCGCCGAGCTGCCACATCTGGTCGGCCGTGCGCTGCCAGCCGAACATCGAGTAGAAGATGTAGAACGGGATCATCGCCTCGCCGTGCGTCGCGTACGACGTCGAAGCGGCGATGAAGTCGGCCATCGAACCGGCCTCGGTGATCCCCTCGTTGAGGATCTGGCCGTTCTTGGCCTCCTTGTAGTACATCAGCTGGTCGCGGTCGACCGGCTCGTACGTCTGGCCCTTGGGGGAGTAGATCCCGAGGGACGGGAAGAGGCTCTCCATGCCGAAGGTGCGCGCCTCGTCGGGGACGATCGGCACCCAGCGCTTGCCGGTCTCCTTGTCGCGGACCAGGTCCTTGACGAGCCGGACGAAGGCCATCGTGGTCGCCACGTTCTGCGAGCCGGAGCCCTTGTCGAAGGAGGCGAACGCCTTCTCCGCGGGGGCCGGCAGCGGAGCCACCGGGTGGACACGGCGGGCCGGGGCGGGACCGCCGAGGGCCGCGCGGCGCTCCTGGAGGTAGCGCACCTCGGGGGAGTCGGCGCCGGGGTGGCCGTAGGGAACGACCCCGTCGACGAACTGAGCGTCGGAGATGGGGAGTTCGAGAAGGTCACGCATCGTCTTGAACTCGTCCACCGTCAGCTTCTTCATCTGGTGGTTGGCGTTCTTCGACGCGAAGCCCTCGCCGAGGGTGTGGCCCTTGACCGTCTGGGCCAGGATCACGGTCGGCGCGCCCTTGAACTCGACGGCGGCCTTGTAGGCGGCGTACACCTTGCTCGCCTCGTGGCCACCGCGCGAGAGGTGGAAGCACTCGAGGATCTTGTCGTCGGAGAGCAGTTTCGCCATCTCGACGAGCGCCGGGTCCTTGCCGAAGAAGTCCTGGCGGATGTAGGCGGCGTCACGCGTCTGGTACGTCTGCACCTGCGCGTCCGGTACCTCGCGGAGCCGTCGTACCAGGGCGCCCGTGGTGTCCAGCTGGAACAGCTCGTCCCAGGCGGAGCCCCACAGCGACTTGACGACGTTCCAGCCGGCGCCGCGGAACTGGGCCTCCAGCTCCTGCACGATCTTGAAGTTCGCGCGGACCGGGCCGTCGAGGCGCTGGAGGTTGCAGTTGATGACGAAGGTCAGGTTGTCGAGACCCTCGCGGCTCGCGAGTGCGAGGGCGGCCGTGGACTCCGGCTCGTCCATCTCGCCGTCGCCGAGGAAGGCCCAGACGTGGGACTGCGAGACGTCCTTGATGCCGCGCGCCGTCAGATAGCGGTTGAAGCGGGCCTGGTAGATCGCCGAGAGCGGGCCGAGGCCCATGGAGACGGTCGGGAACTCCCAGAGCCAGGGCAGCCGGCGGGGGTGCGGGTACGACGGGAGGCCGTTGCCGCCCGACTCGCGGCGGAAGTTGTCGAGCTGCTGCTCGGTCAGCCGGCCGTCGAGGAAGGCGCGGGCGTAGATGCCGGGGGAGGCGTGGCCCTGGATGTAGAGCTGGTCGCCGGACCCGTCGGCCTCCTTGCCCTTGAAGAAGTGGTTGAAGCCGGTCTCGTAGAGCCAGGCCGCGGAGGCGAAGGTGGCGATGTGGCCACCGACGCCGTACTTGGAGCCGCGGGTGACCATCGCGGCCGCGTTCCAGCGGTTCCACGCGGTGATGCGGGCTTCCATCGCCGGGTCACCGGGCAGGCCCGGCTCCGCGGCGGTGGGGATGGTGTTGACGTAGTCGGTCTCGAGGAGCTTCGGCAGCGCGATGCCGTTGCCCTCCGCCCTCTCCAGCGTGCGGCGCATCAGGTACGCGGCACGGTGCGGGCCGGCCGCCTTGGCGACCGCGTCCAGGGAGGCCTGCCATTCGGCGGTCTCCTCGGGGTCCCGGTCGGGGAGCTGGTCGAGCTCGCTGGCCTGGATGGCGTTGGGGTCGGTCATGTCGCCGCCTTCCTCAGTCGAAGGGGGTTCCCTCAATCAGGCAGGGTTTCGGGGGTGCCCTTGGTCTTTGGCAGGACAGGGCGGAGGGCCCCGGTAAGGGCCCGTCGGCGACAATAACTCGCTGATCGATGATCGATCAAAGGGTTCCCGGGCAAAACTTCTCGATATCGAGAAAGTAGGCACGGGGTGCCTCCGACGGAGACACCGGGTGCCCTGTTCTTGAGGGATTTCCGCAGGTGAGCGCAGGTGCGCTCGACTGCGTCAGGCCCGCGGCGCGCACCCCAGGACATGGGCCTTCACGATCTCCGGGATCCGCGGGTCCCGCCGCTTGAAGGCCGCCACCAGCTCCTCGTGCTCCTCCGCGTACGACTGCTGGACGGTCCCCAGCCAGCGGATCGACAGCGCGGTGAACACCTCGATGCCCAGGCCCTCCCAGGTGTGCAGCAGCACCGAGTTGCCGGCCGCCCGCACCAGCTCGCGGTGGAAGCCCACCGTGTGCCGGACCTGGCCCGTACCGTCCGAGTCCCGGTCCGCCTCGTACAGCGCGGCGACATGCGGCTCCAGGGCCGAGCAGTCCTGCGCCAGCCGCTCCGCCGCCAGCTCCGCCGCGATCGCCTCCAGACCGGCCCGGACCGGGTAGCTCTCCTCCAGGTCGGCCGCGGTCAGGTTCCGTACCCGGACGCCCTTGTTCGGCGCCGACTCGATCAGCCGCAGCGACTCCAGCTCGCGCAGCGCCTCCCGCACCGGCGTCTGGCTGACCTCCAGCTCGGTCGCGATACGGCGCTCCACGATCCGCTCGCCCGGCTGCCAGCGCCCGCTGACGATCCCCTCCACGATGTGCTCGCGGATCTGTTCGCGCAGCGAGTGGACGACGGGCGCGGTCATGGGAGCTCCTTAAGGGCGTTTGACGTAAAGACAATAAGGCCGAGGGCCCGTCCGGGAGGGGCGCACGGGGGCGCTTCCATGCAGGTGAGACGAGGCTTACACGCTCCCAGCCGCACGACTTCTGTCAAGTCACGGAACCCCACGGCTTCCAGGGCGTGTCGCGTCGGTCAGGGGTTCCCACGCGGGGCGCCCCTTCGCACCACAGGGGGACGGCATGCACATCGGGGGACGACGGGGACTGGCCGTCGCGGCCGTGATCGGCGCGATCGTCGCCGTGACGGGTTGCCAGGAGACGACCACCCGGGCGACGGCGGGGACGACACCGGCCGGCGCGGAAGCGATCACGGGGATGGCGGGAAAGGCTCGCGGCACCGGCGCCGCCTGCGTCTTCGTCAAGCCGGACGGGGCACAGAAGTTCGGTCACGTCGGCTGGGGCTTCAGGATCCCGGCCACCGGCCGCTGGGTCTACGGCGCCGTCGAGAACCCCAGCGGCAAGCTGTACACCCCGCCGGGCGGCGACATCGGAGCCTGGCACGCGCAGGGGTCGTACGACCGCATGCTCAGGGACATGTCCACGGACGCCCACTATCCCGGCACCGCCGAGCACCCCTACAGCCGCTACCGCTGCACGACGACCTCGACCTACCACGTGAACAGGGCCCGGGCGATGATCCGTACGGTCGAGCAGCGCGGCTTCCTCGTCGGCGTCGACCCGAGGACCGGCGAGCTCACCTCGCGGGACTGCCTGGACGCCACCTACGACGTCCTCAAGGCGTACCGGACGAAGGGCCTCACCCCGACGCCCAGGCTCTCCGTCCCCAACGTGTGGGTGGAGGAGCTGTGGGGCTGGTCGGACCAGACGCTGACGCCCCGGTGACATGGCGGTGCCCCCTGCCCGGAGAGTTCCGGACAGAGGGCACCGGACAGCCTTACAGGCCGAGCTCGACCTCGAACTCGCCCGCCTCCAGGATCGCCTTGACCGCGGTCAGGTAACGGGCCGCGTCGGCGCCGTCCACCAGACGGTGGTCGTAGGAGAGGGTCAGGTAGGTCATGTCGCGGACGGCGATGACCGTGCCCTCCTCCGTCTCCAGGACGGCCGGGCGCTTGACCGTGGCGCCGATGCCGAGGATCGCGACCTGGCCCGGCGGCACGATGATCGTGTCGAAGAGCGCACCGCGCGAACCGGTGTTGGAGATGGTGAAGGTCGCGCCGGACAGCTCGTCGGGCGTGATCTTGTTGGCGCGGACCTTGCCGGCGAGGTCCGCCGTGGCCTTCGCGATGCCGGCGATGTTGAGGTCGCCCGCGTGCTTGATGACCGGGGTCATCAGGCCCTTCTCGGAGTCCACCGCGATACCGATGTTCTCGGTGTCGAAGTAGGTGATCGTGCCTTCGCCCTCGTTGATCTTGGCGTTGATCGGCGCGTGCGCCTTCAGCGCCTGGGCCGCGGCCTTGACGAAGAACGGCATCGGGGACAGCTTGACGCCCTCACGGGCGGCGAAGGAGTCCTTGGCCCGGGCGCGCAGCTTCATCAGACGCGTGACGTCGACCTCGACGACCGAGGACAGCTGCGCCTGCTCGTGCAGCGCCTTGACCATGTTGTCGCCGATGACCTTGCGGATGCGGGGCATCTTGACGGTCTGGCCACGGAGCGGGGAGGCCTCCAGGGACGGCGCCTTCTTGGCGGCCGGGGCGGCGGCAGCGGCCGGAGCCGGAGCGGCAGCGGCGGCCTTCGCGGCCTCGGCGGCGGCGACGACGTCCTGCTTGCGGATGCGGCCACCGACGCCGGTGCCCTTGACGGAGGCGAGGTCGACGCCGTTCTCGGCGGCGAGCTTGCGCACCAGCGGGGTGACGTACGCGCCGTCGTCACCGGAGGTCGCGGCCGGGGCCGGGGCCGGGGTGACCGGGGCGGGCGCCGGAGCCGGAGCGGCGGGCGCCGGGTCGGGAGCCGGAGCCGTCTGCTGCTGCGGGGCCGGAGCCGAGGGCGCCTGCGGGGCCGGGGCGGGCGCGGCGGGAGCCTGGGCGGCGGCCGGAGCCGCACCCGGGGCGCCGATGACGGCGAGCTTGGCGCCGACCTCGGCGGTCTCGTCCTCGCCGACCACGATCTCCAGCAGCACACCGGCGGCCGGGGACGGGATCTCGGTGTCGACCTTGTCGGTGGAGACCTCGAGCAGCGGCTCGTCCTCCGCGACCTCCTCGCCGACCTCCTTCAGCCACCGGGTGACGGTGCCCTCGGTGACGGACTCGCCGAGCGCGGGCAGGACGACGTCCGTGCCCTCGGCGGAGCCGCCGCCGGACGCGGCCTCGGCGGTGGGAGCGGGCGCCGGGGCGGCCTGCTCGGTGGACGGAGCGGCCGCGGCCGGCTCCGGGGCGGGCTCGGCGACCGGCTCGGCGGCCGGAGCCGGGGCAGCGGCAGGGGCGCCGGTGCCGTCGTCGATCACGGCCAGCTCGGCGCCGACCTCGACGGTCTCGTCCTCGGCGACCTTGATGGAGGCCAGGACGCCGGCGGCGGGGGAGGGGATCTCGGTGTCGACCTTGTCGGTCGAGACCTCGAGCAGCGGCTCGTCGGCCTCTACACGCTCACCCTCGGCCTTCAGCCAGCGGGTGACGGTGCCCTCGGTGACGCTCTCGCCGAGCGCCGGAAGGGTTACGGAAACCGCCATGGTTTCGGTTGCTCCTTACGAATTGCGGAAGTCTGTGTCGTCGCTTCGTCGACCGAGGGTCAGTCGTGCGAGTGGAGCGGCTTGCCGGCCAGCGCCAGGTGCGCCTCGCCGAGCGCCTCGCTCTGCGTCGGGTGGGCGTGGATGAGCTGCGCGACCTCGGCGGGCAGCGCCTCCCAGTTGTAGATCAGCTGGGCTTCGCCGACCTGCTCGCCCATGCGGTCGCCGACCATGTGGACGCCGACCACGGCACCGTCCTTCACCTGGACGAGCTTGATCTCGCCGGAGGTGTTCAGGATCTTGCTCTTGCCGTTGCCCGCGAGGTTGTACTTCAGAGCGACGACCTTGTCCGCGCCGTAGATCTCCTTGGCCTTGGCCTCGGTGATGCCCACGGAGGCGACCTCGGGGTGGCAGTACGTCACCCGCGGGACACCGTCGTAGTCGATCGGGACGGTCTTCAGACCGGCCAGACGCTCCGCCACCAGGATGCCCTCGGCGAAGCCGACGTGCGCGAGCTGGAGCGTCGGGACCAGGTCACCGACGGCGGAGATGGTCGGGACGTTGGTGCGCATGTACTCGTCGACCAGGACGTAGCCGCGGTCCATCGCGACGCCCTGCTCCTCGTAGCCGAGACCGGCGGAGACGGGCCCGCGGCCCACGGCCACCAGCAGCAGCTCGGCCTCGAACTCCTTGCCGTCGGCGAGGGTGACCTTCACGCCGTCCTGCGTGTACTCGGCCTTCTGGAAGAAGGTGCCGAGGTTGAACTTGATGCCGCGCTTGCGGAACGCGCGCTCAAGAAGCTTGGAGGAGTTCTCGTCCTCGAGCGGGGCGAGGTGCTTGAGGCCCTCGATGATGGTGATGTCGGTCCCGAAGGACTTCCAGGCGGAGGCGAACTCGACGCCGATGACACCGCCACCGAGGACGATCGCGGACTTCGGGACCCGGTCCAGCACGAGGGCGTGGTCCGAGGAGATGATCCGGTTGCCGTCGATCTCCAGACCCGGCAGCGACTTCGGCACGGAGCCGGTCGCCAGCAGGATGTGGCGGCCCTGGACGCGCTGGCCGTTCACGTCGACGGAGGTCGGGGAGGACAGGCGGCCCTCACCCTCGATGTACGTCACCTTGCGCGAGGCCACGAGCCCCTGGAGGCCCTTGTACAGACCGGCGATCACGCCGTCCTTGTACTTGTGCACCCCGGCGATGTCGATGCCCTCGAAGGTGGTCTTCACACCGAACTGCTCGCTCTCGCGGGCCTGGTCGGCGATCTCGCCCGCGTGCAGCAGGGCCTTGGTGGGGATGCATCCCCGGTGCAGGCAGGTACCGCCGACCTTGTCCTTCTCGATCAGGGCGACGTCAAGCCCCAGCTGCGCCCCGCGCAGGGCCGCGGCGTAACCGCCACTACCACCGCCGAGGATCACTAGGTCGAAAACGGTGCTGGCGTCGTTCGCCACGTCACGTCCTCCATGCATGTGCGCCGTACGCCGGTCTGCAGTGACCGGGCGGCGGCTGGTGTCCGGCCGCTCTTTCTTCGGCCCTGTGGTGGGGGCCCTGTCCTGCCGAGCCCCATCTTCGCACTTGTCGGGACCGAACGAGACGCCGGGCCGGGGTGTGAGACACCACACGCTCACATGTGAAGCGGGGCCCCGGTGAGACACCTGAAGGGGCGCGGGGAACTGCGCGACCAGCCACAACCGGCCCGCAGTCGCCCACGCCCCTCAGGTATCGAGCTCTTAGGCGAACATCACCCCAGGTCACCGGAGCCGACAAGCTCCGCCAGCCGCACCAGCGTCCGCACCGCGGACCCCGTCCCACCCTTCGGCGTGTACCCGAACGGGCCCCCGTCGTTGAACGCAGGACCCGCGATGTCGAGGTGCGCCCAGGCGATCCCCTCACCCACGAACTCCCGCAGGAACAGTCCCGCGACCAGCCCGCCGCCCATCCGCTCACCCATGTTCGCGATGTCGGCGGTGGCGGAGTCCATGCCCTTGCGCAGGTGCTCCGGCAGCGGCATCGGCCAGGCCGGCTCGCCGACCTCCTCCGCGGCCTCGTGCACCGCCGTGCGGAACGCGTCGTCGTTCGCCATGATCCCGAAGGTGCGGCTGCCCAGCGCCAGCATCATCGCCCCGGTCAGCGTCGCCACGTCCACGATCGCGTCCGGCTTCTCCGCCGACGCCGCCCACAGCGCGTCCGCCAGCACCAGCCGGCCCTCGGCGTCGGTGTTGAGCACCTCCACCGTCTTGCCGCTGTACATGCGCAGCACGTCACCGGGCCGGGTGGCGGACCCCGACGGCATGTTCTCGGCCAGCGCCAGCCACCCGGTCACGTTGACCTCGAGACCAAGGCGCGCGGCCGAGACCACGGCCGCGAACACCGCCGCCGCCCCGCTCATGTCGCACTTCATCGTCTCGTTGTGACCGGCCGGCTTCAGCGAGATGCCGCCCGAGTCGTAGGTGATGCCCTTGCCGACCAGCGCGAGGTGCTTCTTCGCCTTGGACGAGGTGTACGACAGCTTCACCAGCCGCGGCCCCGACGTCGACCCCGCGCCGACGCCGAGGATGCCGCCGTAGCCGCCCTTCTCCAGGGCCTTCACGTCGAGCACCTGCACCTTGAGCCCGTGCTCCTTGCCCGCGGTCTGCACGATCGCGGCGAAGGCCTCGGGGTTCAGGTCGTTCGGCGGCATGTTGATGAGGTCGCGCGCGCGGTTGAGCTCCTCGGAGACCGCGACGGCCCGGGCCAGGGCGGCCTTGTGCGCGGCGTCCCGCGGCTTGCCGCCGAGCAGCGCGGCCTCGGCCAGCGGCGCCTTGCCGTTGCCGGCCTTGGGGGCGCTTTTCGAAGGCGCATTCTCCTTGTAGGCGGTGAAGGAGTACGCCCCGAGCAGCACGCCCTCGGCGACCGCGCCGACGTCGGCGGCGTCGCCCAGCGGCAGCACGAACGCGGCCTTCTTCGCGCCCGTCAGCGCGCGGGCGGCGACACCGGCGGCCTTGCGCAGCGCCTCCGCGGCGAAGGAGGAGTCCTTCTCCGGCTCGGCGCCCAGGCCGACCGCCACCACGAGCGGGGCCTTGAGGCCGGCGGGCGAGGGCAGCTTCGTCAGCTCGCCCTCGGCGCCGGAGGCACCGAGGGTCTCCAGGACACCGGCGAGCTTGCCGTCGTAGGCCTTGTCCACGGATTCGGCGCCCGGCGCCACGACGGGGCCCTTAGCGCCCTTGGCGACGCCGATCACGATCGCGTCGGCCCGCAGGCCGGGCGCCGCGGAGGTGCTGAGAGTCAGAGCAGTCACGGTGGTGAATTCTCGCTTCCGATGTGAAGTTCGCATGAGTCGAGCGGGTGGGTCGACCGGGCCCGACGGCCGACCCTATTTCGTGTCCGAAAACGGATCCCGATCGGGGCCTCCACCCCTGTCGGCGACCACCCGTGAAGAGCCTACGCTCGGGTCGGCCGCCGATCGTCCCGCATGCCCAGGAGCCCAGCCTTGAAGCGCCCAGCCCTGAAGCGCCCCCTCCTCCTCGTCGCCCTGCTCCTGATGACCGCGGGGTGCTCGACCACGTCCGGGAGCACGTCCGGTTCCGATGCCGGGGACGCGCGGTGGCGGCCCCGCCCCGGCACCGCCTGGCAGTGGCAGCTGACCGGCCGGATCGACACCTCCGTCGACGTGCCGGTCTACGACGTCGACGGCTTCGACCAGTCGAAGGCGCTGGTGTCCGCCCTGCACGACAAGGGCCGCAAGGTCATCTGCTACCTGTCCACCGGCGCCTTCGAGGACTGGCGGCCCGACGCCGGCAGGTTCCCCCGGTCGGTGATCGGGCGCGGCAACGGCTGGGAGGGCGAGCGCTGGCTCGACATACGCGCCACGGACGTCCTCGAACCGCTGATGGCGCGCCGCCTCGACATGTGCCGTGAGAAGGGCTTCGACGCGGTGGAGCCGGACAACATGGACGGCTACAAGAACCGCACCGGCTTCCCCCTCACCGCGGCCGACCAGCTCCGCTACAACCGGCTGATCGCGCGGCTGGCACACGAGCGGGGCATGGCGGTCGGCCTGAAGAACGACCTCGACCAGATACCGGCACTGGTGGGCGACTTCGACTTCGCGGTCAACGAGCAGTGCGCGCAGTACGACGAGTGCGCGGACATGACACCATTCATCAAGGCCGACAAGGCCGTCTTCCACGTCGAGTACGAACTGCCCACCAGCCGCTTCTGCGTCGAGTCCCGCCGCCTGAAGCTGAGTTCGATGCTGAAGAAGTACGAGCTGGGGGTGTGGCGCGAGGCCTGCTAGAAGGCCGGGGCTGTCAGAAGGCCGGGGCCCGTCAGAAGGCCAGCGAGAGGATCACCAGCGCCGCCGTCGCCGCCGTCTCAGCAATCCCTCCGAACACATCGCCGGTCACCCCGCCGAAGCGGCGCGTGCAGTGCCGCAGCAGCAGTTCGGCGGCGGCCACGGAGGCGGCGACCGCGAGGACCGTGCGGACCACGTCGTACGGCCCGAAGAGCGCGCTTACGGCGGCCGCCCCCAGCGTCACGGCGAGGGCCACCAGTGCGGCGGCACGGAGCGGGACCACTCCGGCCACGGCGGCGCCCAGGCCCTCCGGACGGGCCGCGGGGACGCCGGTACGGGCGGCCAGGGTCAGCGCCAGGCGGGCCGCCGTCGCGGAGACCACCGCGGCGACCGCGCCCCGGGCCCAGGAGCCGCCGTACACCTGGGACAGCGCGGCGACCTGGGCGAACAGCACCAGCACGAGGGTGATCACACCGAACGGGCCGATGTCGGACTGCTTCATGATGCGCAGGGCGTCCTCGGCGGGCTTGCCGCTGCCCAGGCCGTCGGCCGTGTCGGCGAGGCCGTCGAGGTGCAGGCCGCGGGTGAGGACGGCGGGCACGGCGACCGTGGCGATCGCGGCGAGCAGCGCGGAGGCGCCGAGGAGGAGCAGCAGGAGACCCACGGCGGCCGAGAGACCGCCCAGCACCAGACCGACCAGCGGCGCGCACAGCATGCCGCCGCGGGCCGCCTCACGGTCCCAGCGGGTCACCTTCACCGGCAGCACGCTGAGCGTGCCGAAGGCGAAGCGGAGGCCGTCGGCGCGGGGTGAGGTCATGGACACGTCCGCAGGGTAGCCCGGACGACCTAGTGGCACGGCGGGCCGCCCCCGGTCCCGTGAGACTGGGGGCATGGGCCACTGGCTGCACCGCAACATCGTCGAACCGGGCAAGCTGCCGCTGCTGCTGGCGCTGACCGCGTTCGTGCTGACCTTCCTGATCACCCGGTGCGTGACCCGGCTGATCCGGGCCGGCAAGGGGCCCTTCGGCAACATCAGCACCGGCGGGGTGCACATCCACCATGTGGTCCCCGGGGTCGTGCTGTCGATCGTGGGCGGCTTCGGCGCGGTCGCCAGCGGGCGGCACGGCTTCGGTGCGGCGCTGTTCGCGGTCGTGTTCGGGATCGGTGCGGGGCTGGTGCTGGACGAGTTCGCGCTGATCCTGCACCTCGACGACGTGTACTGGAGCGAGGAGGGCCGCAAGAGCGTCGAGGTCGTCGTCCTCACGGCGGCGCTCGTCGGACTGGTGCTCGCCGGGTTCTCGCCGTTCGGCGTCGACGACGTGACGCAGGGCGAGGCGCAGGACCGCGGGGGCGTCATCTCCAGCGTGGTGGTCAACTTCCTGTTCGCGATGGGCGTGCTGCTCAAGGGCAAGGCGCGGATGGCGATCTTCAGTGTGATCGTCCCGCTCGTGGGGATCATCGGACTGATCCGCCTGGCCCGCCCCGGCTCCTTCTGGGCCCGCCGCTTCTACGGCCGCCGACCGCGTGCCCGGGCCCGGGCGATGCTCCGCGCCTACCGCCACGACAAGCGCTGGGCGGGCCCCCGCCGCAAATTCCAGGACCTCATCGCCGGCAAACCGGACCCGGTACGACCACTGGAGCCATGAGTCCCACCCCGCCGGCCTCAGCGACCGCGCGCCGGCAGCCCGGACCCCGATCCGGCGTCGGGCCGTGTCTCGGTCGCGGCCCGGGTCCGCGCCCTGAACCACGCGCCGGCCTCGGCCTCGGTTCCGGCCCCAGCATCGACAGCATGCCCGAGCCCCCCACGCCGACGACCATGACGATCGCCCCGACCCCCCCGCCCGTCACCACCGACCCCGGTCCCGGGCTCGGCTCCAGTCCCGGTCCCAGGCCCGGTCCCAGGGTTGGCCTCCGCTCCGGTCCCGGCCCGTGACCCGACCTCGACTTCACCCCTGGCCCCGGCTTCCGCCCCAATACCTGCTCCGGCATCGGCAGCGGGTTAGGACACCTGGCGTCGTCGAGCGTGACGCTCAGTACGAGGGCCCCTGCCATCACCACCTGCCCCGGCCCCAGCCCGTAACCCGACCTCGGCCTCTCCCCCGGCTCCTGCTTCCGCCCCGACACCAGTCCCGGTCCCTCGCTGAGCTCCAGCGCCAGCCCTAGTTCCGATCCGACCCCGTGGCTCGCCCCCACCTCCGGCCGAGGATCCGGCCCCGCCTTCAGAGTCCGTCCTGGGGACGCCTGATCCGTCGTCGCTCACCCGGGACCCAGCCCCGCTGCCCGCCCCGGCGTTCCGCGCCCCGCCCCCGCCGACCCGTCCGCCCCGGCGTCGCCGTACCGCCGACAGTGCGCACAGCAGCAGCATCGCTGCGATCGCTGCCAGGTGTTCTCTGCCGGCGAGGTTCTCCTTCGCCACCACCTCGATCACCATCGCCACGATCACCGCGCCCGCCGTGACCCGGGCGCCGTAGCGCCAGCCGAGGAAGACGGCGAGGCCCACCACGGCCGCCGACGGGCCGGTGTCGACGACATGGGCGTCCGTGGCGGTGAGGCCGAAGGGGTGGTGGGGGCCCAGCGAGACGCCCACGCGGGCGTACAGCGTGCCGGCGAGCGTGGCCGCGTAGGCCAGCGCCAGCGTCCGCCACCGGCCCAGACAGATCTCGGCGATCCCGAACACGAACAGGATCTGGACCAGCGCACCCCACACCGGCAGGTCGAGCGCGGGCACGAACAGGGAGAGGGGGGTGCGCAGGAGAGCGAGCCACAGGGGGTCCGCCGCGCGCACGGCACCCACGTCCTGGACGACGTCGTAGCCCCAGGGCTGGTTGTGCACGACGTGGAGGGTCAGTGTCAGGCAGACGGCCGTCATGGCCAGGGGGACCGCCCGCCACCTCCGCCGGAGCACGTGCGCGCGCACGGTGACGTACAGCGGCCCCCACTCCGCTCGGGCCCAGCGGGCGACCCTCTTCATCCCACCGTCCTCATCTGTGCGTACTCAGGTGCTCCCGGCGCCGCAGCCACCCCGGCAGACCCGGCACCTCCAGGAAGCCCTCCGCGCGGGCCGAGGCGATGCCGATCCGGGGCAGGTCCGCGCTCTTCTCGAAGAGCAGGAACCGCGGCTCCCAGATGGGCCGGTACTTGGCGTTGGCCCGGTACAGCGACTCGATCTGCCACCAGCGCGAGAAGAAGCTGAGCAGCGACCGCCACAACCGCAGTACCGGCCCGGCGCCGAGCCGTGCCCCACGTTCGAAGACCGAACGGAACATCGCGAAGTTGAGTGAGACCTGGGTGATCTGGATCTCCTGGGCCCGATTCAGGAGCTCGATGACCATGAACTCCATGAGGCCGTTGTCGGCGTCGCGGTCCCGGCGCATGAGGTCGAGCGACAGCCCGTGCGGCCCCCAGGGCACGAAGGAGAGCACCGCCTTCAGCTCACCCTCGCCGTCATGGCACTCCAGCGCCACACAGCGACCGTCCTCGGGGTCCCCGAGCCGCCCCAGCGCCATGCTGAAGCCGCGTTCGACGGCCCCGTCCCGCCAGTCGTCGGCCCGCCGTACGAGCGCCTCCATCTCCTCGGCGGGGATGTCCTCGTGGCGCCGGATCCGGACCGTGTACCCGGCCCGTCCGACCCGGTTGTAGGCCTGCCGGACGGTCCGCATGGCACGGCCCTCCAGGGTGAAGTCGGCGATCTCCACGATCGCCTCGTCACCCAGCTCCAACGCGTCCATGCCGTGCCGCGCGTACACCGTCCCCGCGTCCTCGCCCGCGCCCATCACCGCCGGCAGCCACCCGTGCTCCCGCGCCTCGGCGAGCCACGGCTCGATCGCCCCCGGCCAGGCCTCCGGGTCCCCGATCGGATCGCCGGAGGCCAGCGAGACCCCGCCGACGACCCGGTAGGTCACGGCCGCCTTCCCGGTCGGCGACCACACCACGCTCTTCTCCCTGCGCAACGCGAAGTAGCCGAGGGAGTCCCGTTCCCCGTGCTTGTCGAGGAGTTCCCGCAGCCGCCGCTCGTCGTCCTCGGTGAGCGGGTCGACGGCACGCCGGGAGCGGAAGGCGGCGTAGAAGACGGCCAGGACGAGGACCGTGCTGAGCACGTTGATGACGACGTCGACCCAGTTCGGCGTCACGATGCCGTCGAAGCGGGAGTCGTCGGCGGCCACGGAGACCAGCCGCAGGGTGCCGTACCACCACCGCTGCGCGAAGTTCGACGACGTGGACGCCTCGTTGGTGACGGTCACCAGCAGCGCGGCGAGCAGCGAGGACACGAGCAGTCCGCCGACCGCGACGGCCGCCGCGAGCCGCGGGTTGGACCGGTCGCCCTTGGCGTAGAACTCCCGCCGCCCCACCAGCAGCGCGACGACGAACGCGGCGGTGAGGACCAGCGAGATCCAGTTCTGCGCGTACCGGCGGATCTCCGGGAACGCCATCGCGAAGAGGAACAGCGCGAGGAACGCCCCGGAGAGCACCAGGTTCAGGATCCACGCGGCCCGCTTGCGGCGCCGCATGGTGATGGCGAGGAACGCCGTGAACACCCCGGAGGCGAATCCCGCCGTCAGCAGATACGGCGTGAAGTAGTCCTCCTGGTTGTGCCGCCGTACGTCCTGCCCCAGCGTCACCCACACCGCACTGAGGAAGTTGACGAACGCGACGACCCGCAGGTACCAGACGGCGAACCCGGCGGCCCGCCGTGAGGCGGCGGTGGACGGTCGGCGGGCACGGGCACCGGAATCCAGGACATCTCCCATAAAGGGTGATCCTGCCCCGCTTCGCCGCCGTGACGCCGCTCAGCCACGGCGGCGCGGCCCTGCGGTGCCCGACCGGCCGAACCCCTACTCCTCCGTCTCGGGCTTCTCGGACTCCGCGGACTCGGGCTCCTCCGAGACGACGTCCGGCCTCTCCGGCAGCTCGGCGGCCAGCGCTGCCGCGGCCTGCACCAGCGGCAGGGCCAGCAGCCCGCCCGCGCCCTCGCCGACGGTCACCCCGTGGTCGAGGAGCGGCTCCAGGGCCATCCGGTCCAGCGCCTTCGTCTGCCCCGGCTCCCCGCTGTTCTGCCCGGCCAGCCACCAGTCCGGCGCCCGGAACGCGATCCGCTGGCCCACCAGCGCGCAGGCGGACACCACGACCCCGTCCAGCACGACCGGCAGCTTGCGCACCGCGCTCTGGAGCAGGAAGCCCGTGATCGCCGCGAGATCGGCGCCGCCGACCGTCGCCAGCAGCTGCAACTGGTCCCCGAGCACCGGCCGCGCCCGCCTGAGCGCGTCCCGGATCGCCGCGCACTTGCGCATCCACGCCAGGTCGTCGATCCCGGTCCCGCCGCGCCCGGTCACCACGGACGCGTCGGTCCCGCACAGCGCGGCGACCAGCACGCCCGCCGCCGTGGTCCCGCCCACGCTCACATCGCCGAGCACGACGAGATCGGTACCGGAGTCGGCCTCCTCGTCGGCGACCGCGATCCCGGCCCGGAGAGCGGCCTCCGCCTCCTCGAGCGTCAACGCGTCCTCGACATCGATACGGCCGCTCCCGCGCCGCACCCGATGCCGTACGACGTCCTCCGGCAGTTCCTGCGGATCGCAGTCCAGCGCCATGTCGACGACCCGCACCGGCACGCCCAGCCGCCGCGCGAGGACCGACACCGGACGGCCGCCCTCCAGAACCTCCCGCACCAGCTCCGAGGCGCTGCCCGCGGGGCGTCCCGAGACCCCCTGGGCGGCGATCCCATGGTCTCCGGCGAACAGCACGACCCGCGGCCGTTCGACCGGCCGTACCGGAACGGCCGACTGCGCCGCGGCCAGCCACTCACCCAGGTCGTCGAGGCGGCCCAGCGACCCGGGCGGCACGACCTGCCGCTCCCGGCGCGCCTCCGCGTCGCGACGCACCCCGCCGTCGGGGCGCTCGATCAGATCGGTGAAGTCGTCGAGATTAAGCGAGCTCATTCGCCGAACAGTACCGGCCCTGATCGAACACGGCGGCGCCACGGGGCCCGGACGTCATTGCACCCCGGATCGGGATCCCATACGTTCCGTTTTGTAGTGGATTGCCGTGCTGGATTGCCGTGCTGAACTCCGTGCGTCCCCGGGAGGCCCCATGCCCGCACCGACCGCCCCGTCCGTACGGCGTCTTCGCTCCACCGCACGGGCGCTGCGGTGGCTGCCGGAGCCGGAGAGCTGGCTGGACGTGGGGACGGGGGACGCGGACTTCCCGGAGGCGGCCCGCACGTTCTTCCCCTACACCGCCTTCGACGGCATCGACCCCACGCCCCGCGTCCTGCACGCCCAGGCCGTCGAGCGCCTGGAGGAGGGCTACCGGGGCGCCCTGACGGACCCGCACCTCGCCGCCCACCTGCGCGCCCGCTACGACGTGGTCAGCCTCCTGAACCGGCCGGCCGATCCCGGTGAGCTCCGGGCCGCCCTCGCGGTCCTGCGCCCCGGCGGCCACCTCCTCGTGGAGTCCCCGGACGACCCCCGGCCCGCACTGGAGTCCCAGGGCTGCGCGATCGTCGCCACGTCCCGCAGATCCGCCCACATCCCGCCCCGCCTGACCCCCCACGTCCCGGCCGACCTCCTCCCCGTCGCCCGAGCCCTGGACCACACCGCGTCCCTCCTCCTGTCCGGCACCCGTTTCGCGAGGACGTACCGGGTGATCGCCCGCAAGCCGCTGAACCCGGTCGCCGGGAGGGAGCGCATCCCGGACGCGGCTGTCTGGGACGCGGTGGACACCGCCGTCACGGGCACCCAGGGCACCGCGGACGTCCAGGAAACCGGCACCCCCGACGTCCAGGACACCGGCGTCAACGACGTCCAGGACACCGGCGTCAACGACCCGTCCGCCCCGGCCCCCTCAGCCCCGTAGGACCAGTGCCTGGCCCGCCACGACCAGCACCACCTGCTCGCACTCGTTCGCGAACGCCGTGTTGAGGCGTCCGAGTTCGTCCCGGTAGCGGCGGCCGGAGGCGGTCGCCGGGACGATGCCCGAGCCCACCTCGTTGGAGACGGCGACCACGGTTCGCCGCGTCCCGCGCACCGCCTCCGTCAACTCCCGCACCCGCGACCGCAGTTCCCGCTCCCCGCCGCCGGCCCACTCGGCGTCGTCCCAGGCTCCCACGGCATCCATCGCGTCCGTCAGCCACAGCGACAGACAGTCGATCAGCAGTGGCGCCCCGTCGTCCTTCAGCAGCGGCACCAGATCGCACGTCTCGGTCGTCCGCCACGACCCCGGCCGCCGCTCCCGGTGGGTGGCGACCCGCGAGGCCCACTCGGTGTCCCCGTTCCGCGACCCCCCGGTGGCGACGTACAGCACCTCGGGAAACGCCTCCAGCCGCCGCTCGGCCTCCACCGACTTCCCGGACCGCGCCCCGCCCAGCACCAGCGTCCGCCGGGGCACGTCCGGCACGTCCTCGTAGACGCCGACGGCGAGGGTCGTCCCGTCGGGCACGGCACGCGCACCGGCCGCGGCCAGCCTCCGCCGCAACTCCGCCCCCGGCGGCACGTCATGGTCGACATGCACGGCGACCACGTCGGTCGTCGGCCCCACCGCCCCCACGGCCCGCAGCCGCGCCAGCGCGTCCGGCCGCCGTACGACGTCGGCGAGCACCACGTCGTACGGCTCGACGGCCCCCTCCTCAAGGCCCGCGGGCGCGCCCCCCGGCGGCAGGTACAGCACCCGCTGGCCGTCCGGCCCGGTCACGGCGTACCCGGTGCCCGGCGCGTCCATCGCCACCGCCCGCACCCGATGCCCGGTCAACAACGCCAACTCCCGCCCGTCCGGCACCCGCCCCGGCTGCGGGACCCCCGCGGGCACCTCGACGGGAGGCCCGTCGTGGGGGTGCGACAGCAGAACCTGCCGCACACCCGCGAGTGAATGCCCCGATCTCGCCGCGGCGAACGCGGCACCGGGCGTGAGATCGAGCAGCAGCGTCTCGTCGACGAGTACGGAGGTGGCCGCCCGGGCGTCCGTGGCGACCGCGGTTGCGCAGGCGGCGCAGGGGCAGGACGGTCGGGGGAGACCGGCGGGAGCACCTGTTCCGAGCAAAGTGAGTTCCACGCAACCGATTCTCGCCGGTCCCTGTTGATCAAGCGCGCCGACTTCCCCCCGCCGCCCCGCGTCCGACGACCAACCGCTTAGGGTGCTCTTCGTAACGGCTCAAACACGGGAGGCTCACATGGCCACATGGACCTGGCGATTCGAGAAGTCCGACGGTGCGGAGACCGAGCCCGCGGTCGAGCCCGAGGAGTTCACGACCCAGGGAGACGCCGAGTCCTGGCTCGGTGAGTACTGGAAGCCCCTGCTCGCCGGCGGCGCCGAACAGGTCCGCCTGTTCGAGGACGCCACCGAGATCTACGGCCCGATGAGCCTGAAGGCGGCCGAAGAGGCGTAAGCGGCGTGGAAGAGGCGTGGGCGGGGGCCCGCAAGAGCCCCCGCCCACACCTCTGCCGTTCGCCGGAACGGGCTCAGCCGCGCACCCCGCACAGGTGCAGCAGCGCCGCCACCCCCCGGTACGGATCCGTCCGCCCGGCCCGCTCCTCGCAGGCCAGCAGTGTCTCGATGTCGTCGGGCACCTCGGCGTCGTCGCCGGCCGTGTCCGTGAACACCCGCACGCCGTACCAGGCCTGGAGCGGCGCCCCGATGCCGGCGAGCGTCGCGGTCAGGGCGCCCAGCCGGTCGGCCCGCACATCGAGCCCCAGCCGGTTGCGGTACGCCGTGGTGTCGAAGGCGCCGAGCGCGTCGGCCCAGTCCGCGGCCAGCCCCGGCCGCATCGCCAGCGCGTCGCCGTTGCGCACCAGCAGCGACAGCAGCCCGCCCGGCGCCAGCATCCGCGCCAGCCCGGCCAGCAGCGGATCGGGCTCCTCGACGTACATGAGCACGCCGTGGCAGAGCACGACGTCGAAACTGCCCGGCAGGAAGTGCACCCCGGTGTCCCGGCCGTCGCCCTCGATGATCCGCATTCGGTCCCGGATGCCCTCGGGCTCGGCGGACAGCGACTCCCGGGCCGCAGCCACCATCGTGGCGTCCCGTTCGAGCCCGGTGACCTGATGTCCGGCACGGGCCAGCCGCAGCGCCTGGGTGCCCTGCCCCATCCCCACGTCGAGCACCCTGAGGCGCTGTCCGACCGGGTACCGCCCGACTATCTGCTCGTCGAGCTGCCGGGCCACCAGCTCCTGCCGTACGACGTTCCGCAGCCCGCCCAGCTTGCCCAGCCAGGCATCGGCCGCACCCCCGGAGAAAGACGTCGTACTCAGGGCCGCTCTCCGCGCTTGACCTGGGGCTTCGGCAGCCGGAGGCGACGCATCTGGAGGGAGCGCATGAGGGCGTAGCCGACCGCGCCCCTGCGGTTGTGGTCCGGGAAGCGCTCGATGAGCTGCTTGCGCAGCCGGACGCCGTTGACGATCGCGTCCAGCACGATGAGCACGATCACGACCAGCCACAGCAGCAGCGCGATGCTCTGGAGCGCGCCCACCCGCACCATGCTCAGCACGAGGATGACCACGGCCATCGGCAGGAAGAACTCCGCCACGTTGAACCGCGAGTCGATGAAGTCGCGGGCGAACTTGCGCACCGGGCCCTTGTCGCGCGCGGGCAGGTACCGCTCGTCGCCGCCGGCCAGCGCCTGGCGCTGCCGGTCCAGGGCCGCACGGCGCTCGTCGCGCTGCCTCTTGGAGGCCTCCTTGCGCGAGGTCGGCGTGTTGGCGACGCTGCGGCGCTGGGACTGGGCCTCACTGCGCTTGGGCGTGGGCCGGCCCTTGGGGGCCTGCGGGTCGCGGATCTGCTTGGAGTCGGTCAGCTGCGCCTTGTCGGCGACGGCGGCCTTCTCTTCCTTGGTGGCACGGCTACGGAACACAAAACCCAAGGGTAAGGGGTGTCCGGGGTTGGACCCCAGCCCCGTGGGGAACGATCCGGCAACACCAGTCGTCATGTAGGGGGACAGAGGGGACGTCCGGTGACGGGTCACTCACCCTGGTGACCCTGAAGGTCACCTACTCCTTACGCCGGAGCAAGGGATTCGTCAGTCGTCCTTGGGGATGAGCGCATCGGTCCCCGAACAGTGCGTCAATGGAAGCAGGGCCCGTACTGTGGGTTCTGTCGCAGAGCTGGAGCTGGAAGTCCGTCAGAAGGGGGCGCGCGAAGCCCATGAGCGGTGTCATGAAGCGTATGGGGATGATCTTCCGCGCGAAGGCGAACAAGGCCCTTGACCGGGCCGAGGACCCTCGCGAGACCCTCGATTACTCGTACCAGAAGCAGCTGGAGCTGCTCCAGAAGGTGCGCCGGGGCGTGGCCGACGTCGCCACCTCGCGCAAGCGCCTGGAGCTCCAGCTCAATCAGCTCCAGTCGCAGTCCTCGAAGCTGGAGGACCAGGGCCGCAAGGCGCTCGCGCTCGGCCGTGAGGACCTGGCCCGCGAGGCCCTGTCCCGCCGTGCCGCGCTCCAGCAGCAGGTGACCGATCTGGAGACCCAGCACTCCACGCTCCAAGGTGAGGAGGAGAAGCTCACTCTCGCGGCCCAGCGGCTCCAGGCCAAGGTGGACGCCTTCCGTACCAAGAAGGAGACCATCAAGGCGACCTACACGGCGGCCCAGGCACAGACCCGGATCGGCGAGGCCTTCTCCGGCATCTCCGAGGAGATGGGCGACGTGGGCCTGGCGATTCAGCGCGCCGAGGACAAGACGGCCCAGCTCCAGGCGCGGGCCGGCGCGATCGACGAACTGCTCGCCTCCGGCGCCCTCGACGACCAGTCCGGCATGCACAAGGACGACATCCAGGCCGAGCTGGACCGGCTCTCCGGTGGTACGGATGTAGAGCTGGAACTGCAGCGCATGAAGGCGGAGCTGGCGGGAGGGTCCTCGCAGCAGGCGATCGAGGGCGGCACCGGCCAGTCGCAGTCCCAGCAGCAGCCGCAGGACACCCCGCGCTTCGACAAGCAGTAGGGCCCACGCCGAGGAGGGCGACATGATCGTACGGATCATGGGGGAGGGTCAGGTGAGGCTGGCCGACAGCCACCTCGCCGACCTGAACACACTGGACGACGAGCTGTTGGCCGAGATGGAGAAGGGCGACGGCCCGGGCTTCCGCCGCACCCTCCAAGCCCTCCTCACCCGCGTCCGGGACCTGGGCGACCCGCTCCCGGACGACTCCCTGGAACCCTCGGAACTGATCCTCCCGTCCCCGGACGCCACGTTGGAGGAGGTCCGGGAACTCCTCAGCGACGACGGCTTGATCCCGGGCTGACGTTTCTTGTGTCCTTGGACGCCGGTCCAGGCCATTCCAGCCCGTCCGGCGTCCGAGGACGAGGCCCTCAGGGCCTAAGGGGGGTCTGGGGGCACAGCCCCCAGGACGCGCACCCCCACACAGCCAGGCAGCCGCAAACGCACAGCCACCCCCGACACCCCCGGCCCCAGCGCCGCAGGAAGACGTGACCCCCCGAGACCGAGTCCGCCGCCACCTCAAGGCACACCCCGTCGCCGCGGACGCCGTCCTCGCCGCGGGGGTCTTTCTCTGCATGGTGGCCGGCTCCTTCGTGGACCCGCACAGCGAGCACGACGTCAGCTGGAGCCTGCGCACCCCGGCCCCCCTCAGCCTCGTCCTGATCGCGGTCGCCGCCGCGGCCCTGGTCCTCCGCCGCCGCGCCCCCCTCGCGGTCCTCGCCGTCACCGGCGCCGCCTCCGTCACCGAATGCGTCACCGGCGACCCCCGCGCCCCCGTCGCCATGGCCGCCGTCATCGCCCTCTACACGGTCGCCTCCACCACCGACCGCACCACCACCTGGCGCGTCGGGCTGCTCACCATGACCGTCCTCACCGGTGCCGCCATGCTCGCCGGCCCGCTGCCCTGGTACGCCCAGGAGAACCTCGGCATCTTCGCCTGGACCGGCATCGGCGCCACCGCGGGCGACGCCGTCCGCAGCCGCCGCGCCTTCGTCCAGGCCATCCGGGAGCGCGCCGAGAAGGCCGAGCGCACCCGCGAGGAGGAGGCCCGGCGCCGGGTCGCCGAGGAACGCCTGCGCATCGCCCGCGACCTGCACGACGTGGTCGCCCACCACATCGCCCTGGTCAACGTCCAGGCCGGAGTCGCCGCGCACATCATGGACAAGCGGCCCGACCAGGCCAAGGAGGCCCTCGCCCACGTCCGCGAGGCCAGCCGCTCCGCGCTCAACGAACTCCGCGCCACGGTGGGCCTGCTCCGGCAGTCCGGCGACCCCGAGGCGCCCACCGAACCCGCCCCCGGCCTCGCCCGCCTCGACGAGCTCGTGGGCACCTTCCGCAGTGCGGGCCTCCATGTCGAGGTCGCCCGCGCCGACCACGGCACGACCCTCCCGGCCGCCGTCGACCTGGCCGCCTACCGGGTCATCCAGGAGGCCCTCACCAACGTCCAGAAGCACGCGGGCACGGAGGCGAAGGCCGAGGTCAGCGTCGTACGCGTCGGCCCGAACGTGGAGATCACCGTCCTCGACAACGGCAACGGCGAGGACCACGACCCGGACGGCGGCGGTGGCCACGGCCTGCTCGGCATGCGCGAGCGGGTCACCGCCCTGCGCGGCACCCTGACCACCGGTCCCCGCTACGGAGGCGGTTTCCGCGTCCATGCGATCCTGCCGGTCAAGACCCGATCCGCCACCAAGGACCAGCTGGGGGAGCCCGTATGACGATCCGTGTCCTGCTCGCCGACGACCAGGCGCTGCTGCGCAGTGCCTTCCGTGTGCTCGTCGACTCGGAGCCGGACATGGAGGTCGTCGGTGAGGCGTCCGACGGCGCCGAGGCCGTGCGGCTGACCAAGGAGGAGCGCGCCGACGTCGTCCTCATGGACATCCGGATGCCCGGCACGGACGGTCTCGCCGCCACCCGCCTGATCAGCGAGGACCCCTCCCTCGCGCACGTCCGCGTGGTCATCCTGACCACCTTCGAGGTGGACGACTACGTGGTGCGGTCGCTGCGGGCCGGCGCTTCCGGCTTCCTCGGCAAGGGCAGCGAGCCCGACGAACTCCTCGCGGCCATCCGGGTCGCGGCCGGCGGCGAGGCCCTGCTGTCCCCGGCCGCCACCAAGGGCCTGATCGCCCGCTTCCTCGCCCAGGGCGACGACGAGGAGCCCGACCCGCTCCGCACCGAACGCCTCGCCGCCCTGACCGTCCGCGAGCGCGAGGTCCTCGTCCAGGTCGCCGGCGGTCACTCCAACGACGAGATCGCCGAGCGCCTCGAGGTCAGCCCCCTCACCGTCAAGACCCACGTCAACCGGGCCATGGCCAAGCTGGGCGCCCGGGACCGGGCCCAGCTCGTGGTGATCGCGTACGAGTCGGGGCTGGTACGGCCGAGGGCGGAGTGACTCCAGGCCCGTCCCCGGTCCCGAGCCGACCGGCGCGCGGGCTCCCGCCGTTCCACGAGAACCGGGAAAAAGAAATCCCCCGGCGATGTCGAGAACCCGCGTCCCGCTCCGTCCCCGTGGTGAGAGCGGCCAGAATGGGCCGCATCGGGACCGAGGAGAGACACCATGGCCAAGTACCTGCTGCTCAAGCACTACCGCGGCGCTCCGGCTCCGGCCAACGACGTGCCCATGGAGAAGTGGACGCCCGAGGAGATCTCCGCGCACGTGCAGTACATGCGGGACTTCGCGGAGCGGCTGGAGAAGAGCGGGGAGTTCGTCGACGGCCAGGCGCTCGCCCCCGAGGGGACGTGGGTGCGCTACGACGGCGAGGGGCGCCCGCCCGTCACCGACGGCCCGTTCGCCGAGACCAAGGACCTCATCGCCGGGTGGATGGTGATCGACGTCGACACCTACGAGCGGGCCCTCGAACTCGCCGGCGAGCTGTCGGCCGCCCCCGGCGCCGGCGGCAGGCCCATCCACGAGTGGCTGGAGCTGCGCCCGTTCTACGCGACCTCGCCCACCGCCACGGACGACTGCCACGCCGGTGGATGAGCGGACCGCCCCACCGGTGGACGAGACGACCGCCCCGCCGGCGGCTGAGAAGACCGCGCCGCCGGTCGACGAGGCGCTGCTCAGAAGCCTCACACCGGGCGTCCTGACGATCCTCGTCCGCCGCGGAGCCGACTTCGCGGCGGCCGAGGACGCCGTCCAGGACGCGCTCGTCGAAGCGGTGCGGGTCTGGCCTGCCGACCCGCCGCGGGACCCCAAGGGCTGGCTGGTCACGGTCGCCTGGCGCAAGTTCCTCGACGCGACCCGCGCCGACACCGCACGCCGCCGCCGTGAGGACCGTGTCGACGAGGAACCGGCACCCGGCCCCGCGTCCGCCGTGGACGACACGCTCCAGCTGTACTTCCTGTGCGCCCACCCCTCGCTGACCCCGTCCTCCGCCGTCGCGCTCACCCTGCGGGCCGTCGGCGGACTCACCACCCGCCAGATCGCCCAGGCCTACCTGGTCCCCGAGGCGACCATGGCCCAGCGCATCAGCCGGGCCAAGAAGACCGTGTCCGGTGTGCGCTTCGACCAGCCCGGCGACGTGGCCACCGTCCTGCGCGTGCTCTACCTCGTCTTCAACGAGGGCTACTCCGGCGACCTCGACCTGGCCGCCGAGGCCATCCGCCTGACCCGGCAGCTCTTCGCGGCCTTCGACCACCCGGAGGTCGCGGGCCTGCTCGCGCTGATGCTGCTCCACCACGCCCGCCGTGACTCCCGCACCGCCCCCGACGGCAGCCTGGTGCCCCTCGCCGACCAGGACCGCACCCGCTGGGACACCACGGCGATCGCCGAGGGCGTACGGATCCTCCAGAGCGCCCTGTCCCGCGACCGGCTGGGCGAGTTCCAGGCCCAGGCCGCGATCGCCGCCCTGCACGCCGACGCGCCCACCGCCGGGGAGACCGACTGGGTGCAGATCGTGGAGTGGTACGACGAACTCGCCCGCCTGACCGACAGCCCCGTCGTCCGCCTCAACCGCGCGGTCGCCGTGGGCGAGGCGGACGGCCCCCGCGCGGGCCTGGCCGCCCTCGCCGCGCTGGACGACTCCCTGCCCCGGCACACCGCGGTCGCCGCCTACCTCCACGAACGCGACGGCGACCTCGCGACCGCGGCCCTGCTGTACGCCGAGGCCGCCCGCAAGGCCCCCAACCTCCCCGAACGCGACTACCTGACCCGCCAGGCGGCCCGTCTCAACTCCCGCGGGAGCGGGTGACCCCCACCCGCGTCGGGGCCCATTACCTATGCTGGGCTCGCGAACTGCTGTGCACGGGGGAGGGGGTTCGGGCGTGCCGCTGCACAAGGACGACCCGAAATCGGTCGGCGGGTACAAGGTGCTCGACCGGCTCGGCACCGGCGGCATGGGCGTCGTCTACCGGGGCAGATCGCGCTCCGGGCGCGAGGTGGCCGTGAAGGTCGTGCACGCCCAGTACGCCGAGGACACCGTCTTCCGGGCCCGGTTCCGCCAGGAGATCGATTCCGTCCGCAAGGTGAGCGGGGCTTTCACCGCGCCGGTGGTGGACGCCGATCCCGAGGCGCTACGGCCCTGGATGGCCACCCAGTACGTGCCCGGCCTCTCCCTCGCCGACCGGATCCGCGAGCGGGGCGCCCTCAAGGACACCGAACTGCGGCAGCTGGCCCTCGGGTTGGTGGAGGCGCTGCGGGACATCCACCGGGCCGGGGTCGTGCACCGCGACCTCAAGCCCGCCAACGTCCTGCTGGCCGAGGACGGACCCCGCGTCATCGACTTCGGCATCTCCCGCGCCGCCGAGAACCACAACACCCTCACCGAGACCGGCCAGATGATCGGCACCCCGCCCTTCATGTCCCCGGAACAGTTCACCGACGCACGCACGGTCGGCCCGGCCTCCGACGTCTTCTCACTCGGCGCGCTGCTGGTGTACACCCTCACGGGCCGGGGGCCCTTCGACGCGGACAGCCCCTACCTCACGGCCTACCAGGTGGTCCATGACGAACCCGTCCTGGACGGCGTGGGCGAGGAGCTGGGGACGGTCCTGCGGAGCTGTCTGGCCAAGAAGGCCGCGGACCGGCCCGAGCTGGACGAGGTTGCCCGCGAGCTCGCGCGGGTGCTGCCCGAGGCGGCGGCCGACGACCCGCCGACGGTGACCTCGCGCGGGGATCTGCCGGACCCCGCCGACACCGGGGCTCCGGACCCGAAGTCGGCTACCTCGCCCGGCCGCCGACGCCGGCTGCGCCCGCTGTGGGCGGCGACCGCGGCCGTCGCCGTGCTGGCCACCGGGCTGACCTCGTATCTGCTGACCGGCGCGGGACGGGCCGACGGCGACGACGAGGGCGGTACGCCCCGTGCGAAGACCGCCGCTTCGCGCTGGACGGAGCTGCCCAGTGGCTGGCAGCCCTGGCAGACGACGGTGTACGCCAGTGCCGGGCACGGCCTCAAGAAGGGGATCACCCTCCTGGACGGAGACCACGGCCCGGAGTGCCGGATGTACGAGGGCGCCGTCTACTGCGCGGGCGACGCGGTGATGCCCGTACGTATCGACGGTGTCACCGGACGGGTCGACTGGCGTGCCGAGGGGATGCCGCCCCTTCCGATGATGAGGGCGCACGTTTTCTGGCTCCTCGGTGTCGCGGACGGCGTCATGCTGGTCAAACAGCAGTACCAACCCGAGGGCGGCGACCTCGTGACCTTGGTCGTCGCACTCGACACCAGGACGGGGAAGCGGCTCTGGCACCGCGCGGTGGACCTTGAGTCGACCCATGTGTCCGTCTCCGGCGACCTGGTGCTCGTCCCGGACATCGGCCGCGGATCGCTGACCGCTCGTGCGGTACGTACCGGTGCCCAGCGCTGGACTGCGAAGCTTCCGTCGGGGATGCAGTGCGACCCAGCTGACACCAACGTGGGCCTCTACCTGGAGTGCGTCCCCGGCATGACGCCCGCCAAGGAGATCCTGCTCCTGGGCTTCGACCGCTCCGACGGCTCGGTGCGGCGCGTGCGGGTGCCCCCTCACTCGACCCTCGTCGGTACGTACGACGGCCGCCTGCTCTACCTCGAGCCCGCCGAGGAGGTGCCGGGGCACCTGAGTACCGGTACGAAGGGTCCCTTCTCCCGAATTCGGTTGGTCGACCCCGACACCGGTGCCGCCACGACGACGGAGCTGGCCGAGAAGTTCGAAGGCACCGTGACGACCGCGGTCGGCACCCTCTGGTTCACCGGCACCTCCGGCCGCGTGACCGCTGTGTCGGTGCGTACCGGCAAGCAGCTGTGGCAGACCCCGACGAGCCTGGAGCAGCCGGGCGCCGTCACTCCCGGTGCGGGCGCGCGGGTGGTCTATCTGTCGAGCGCCAGCGGGCGGGTCGCTGCCCTGGACGGCAGTAAGGGCACGCTGCTGTGGGAGACCCTGCCCCGAGCCAAGTGGGTGAACTCGCAGAGCGAGTTGCCGTCCCAGGTACTGCTCAACAAGGGCGCCCTGGTCGTCACCACACAGTCCGGCGACGTCCTCACCCTCGACCCGGCCCACCCCGAGCGGAACCCGGGGTGAGCCCGTGGCGGGCGGGCACCGCTACGGCAGCGCCAGCATCCGCTCCAGTGCCAGCTTCGCGAACCTCTCCGTCTCCCGGTCGACCTCGATCCGGTTGACCAGCTTGCCCTCGGCCAGGGACTCCAGGGTCCAGACCAGGTGGGGCAGGTCGATGCGGTTCATGGTCGAGCAGAAGCAGACCGTCTTGTCGAGGAAGACGATCTCCTTGCCCTCGGGGGCGAAACGGTTGGCGAGCCGGCGTACGAGATTGAGCTCGGTGCCGATGGCCCACTTCGAGCCGGCCGGGGCCGCCTCCAGCGCCTTGATGATGTACTCGGTCGAGCCGACGTAGTCCGCCGCGGCGACGACCTCGTGCTTGCACTCCGGGTGGACTAGGACGTTCACCCCGGGGATGCGGGCCCGGACGTCCTCGACCGACTCGAGCGAGAAGCGGCCGTGCACCGAGCAGTGACCGCGCCACAGGATCATCTTCGCGTCCCGCAGCTGCTCGGCGGTCAGACCGCCGTTCGGCTTGTGGGGGTTGTAGACGACGCAGTCCTCCAGGGACATGCCCAGGTCGCGGACCGCGGTGTTGCGGCCGAGGTGCTGGTCCGGCAGGAAGAGGACCTTCTCCCCGTGCTCGAACGCCCAGTTCAGAGCCCGCTCGGCGTTCGACGAGGTGCAGATCAGGCCGCCGTGCTTGCCCGTGAACGCCTTGATGTCCGCAGAGGAGTTCATGTACGACACCGGCACGACCTGCTCGGCTATGCCCGCGTCGGTCAGCACGTCCCAGCACTCGGCGACCTGCTCGGCCGTCGCCATGTCGGCCATCGAGCAGCCGGCGGCGAGGTCGGGCAGGACGACCTTCTGGTCGTCGGAGGTGAGGATGTCCGCCGACTCGGCCATGAAGTGCACACCGCAGAAGACGATGTACTCGGCCTCCGGGCGGGCGGCCGCGTCCCGGGCCAGCTTGAAGGAGTCGCCCGTGACGTCGGCGAACTGGATGACCTCGTCACGCTGGTAGTGGTGGCCGAGGACGAACACCTTCTCGCCGAGCTTCTCCTTGGCGGCGCGGGCGCGCTCGACCAGGTCGGGGTCGGACGGAGACGGCAGGTCGCCGGGGCACTCGACGCCCCGCTCGCTCTTCGGGTCGGCCTCGCGGCCGAGCAGCAACAGGGCGAGCGGAGTCGGCTGTACGTCGAGCTCCGTGGTCTGGGCGGTGGTCACGACACGCACCCTTTCTACTTTTCGTCGAACTGACGTTATCTATCATAACCCGGTTCACGTCACTTTGACGATGGTCATTGCGTCGATGTGACGTGAATCCCGAAACGGGGCTCGTGCGGCCCGGACGCGGCATTTTCTGCTCACCGCGGCATGTGCGAGCATGAAGAAGGCGCCGAAAATCCGGCGTCCGGCCCGGAATGAATCCGCGGCCTTGCCGGTTGCACCAGTCGGCAAGCAGTCTCCGTACAACCCGGGAGAGATGTAGATGTCCGTATCGGACGAGACCGGCACCGTCACCGACGGCATCATTCTGTCCGACGCCGCCGCGGCGAAGGTCAAGGCCCTGCTCGACCAGGAAGGCCGTGACGACCTGGCCCTGCGCGTCGCCGTCCAGCCCGGCGGCTGCTCCGGCCTGCGTTACCAGCTCTTCTTCGACGAGCGCTCGCTCGACGGCGACGTGGTCAAGGACTTCGGTGGCGTCAAGGTCGTCACCGACCGCATGAGCGCCCCGTACCTGGGCGGCGCGTCCATCGACTTCGTGGACACCATCGAGAAGCAGGGCTTCACGATCGACAACCCGAACGCCACCGGCTCCTGCGCCTGCGGCGACTCCTTCAGCTAGGCCCCACGGCTTCGGCTGAGACATACGTCGTACGAAAGGCGGCGGCCCCTGCACCGGGGGCCGCCGCCTTTCGCGTGTTCAGCAGCGTCACCTGGCGCCAGAGGTCTCCGGCAGCCGTGCCCCGGCCTTGTTCAGCGGGATCTGCCTGCCGTCCGTGCCCACGACCTCACGGCCGCCGAGCGGTTCGTCCAGGGTCACCGTCTTCTGGATCTCCTTGGCGATCATGATGCAGACCTTGTCCCGCCAGGGCTTGGCCGTCACCTTGACCGTCACCTCGCCCGAACTCTCGCTCGCCGACGCCGAGTAGTCCGCGCACACGCCGCCCGTGAAGCTCACGGTCAGCTCGTCGCCCTCGGCCGTGTAGCCGTCGATCTTGACGTCCCGCGTCTTCGGCGCGGAGGTGGGCTCGTCCGAGGGAGCCGTGGGGGTGGGCGTCGCGGTCGCGGGGGCGGCGATGTACTTCGGGTCGACCGCCGGATACGTCACCGTGAAGGGCTCCTCCGCCCCTGCCGGCCGTACCTCGAACAGCCAGGACGGCACCAGCGCCTGCCGACCGCCCACGAAGTGCGAGGCCAGCCCGAACACCGCCTTGTCCACGGTGAGCGTGTCGCCCGCAGGGCTCGCCGTCGACTGCCCGCACGGCGCCTCGAAACGGTCCTTCAGCGGTACGGGACTGGCACAGCCGCCGATGCCCATGCGGTGGCCGGTCGCCGGCACCTTGTTCAGCAGGCCGAGCGTCTTCTCGGCGCTCAGCACGGGGTACGTGTCGCTCTTCACCGGCGCCTTCAACTGCCCGGCGCCACTGACCACCTCGCCCTGCGCGTTGACGGTGACGCCGGTGGCCCAGCCGTACGTGGGCAGCCCGCCCACCACCGGATCGGCGTTCACCACCCGCTGGGCGCCGATGACCTGGCTCGTGTCGAGCTTCGCGCCGCCCTGACCGACCGCCTTCAGCACCGGCGCGGCGGCCTTCACGGCGGCAGCGGCGCTCACCGGATCGTCGTCGTCGGCGGTGGCGCCGGGCTTCGCCCCGCACACGGTGGCGCTCTCGCAGTAGTCGACGACGGGGGAGTAGCGCTGGAAGTTCCACGCGCCCGGCGCCTGCCGGTTCACCTGGAGACTCGGCCCCGAGCCGTCCGTGGCCCCGACCCGCCAGACCTGCCCCTGCGCCACCGGCTTCCCGCTCACGCCGAGCGCCCCGGCGAGCCGCGTCACGTCGTCCTCGGTGACCTGCCCCTGAACCCGGTACACCGGCGCGGAAGCGGGCCCTTCGGGAAGGCTCCCGGCCACGCGATAGGTAGCGCCGTACGGATTCGGCTCGCCCGGCGCGATCCCGTTCCCCTTTCCGTCGCTCCCGCCGTAACCGTCGAGCGCGAGAGGCGGCGGGGTGTCGTCCCCGGCCGCACCGGAGGTGGCTCCCTCACCGGATCCGCCGGCCCCGCCGGAGGTACCGGCGGCGAGATACGCCCCGCCCCCACCCACCAACAGCACGGCAGCGGCGACGGCGGCGATCGCGACGGGCGAGCGGAACCGACCCGAGCGCGGAGCGCCGGTCTCCTCGTCGCGGGGGATCTCGGAGTCGGGGAGGGCCTCGGAATCAGGGAGGAGAGCGGGCTCTTCTGGAGCGGCGTCGGCATCGGCGGCGGGAGCGGGAGCGGGAGCGGACTGCTCGGGCTCGGGACCGTCAGCGGGCGTGGACTCCTCGGGCTCCGGATCGTCAGCGGTTGCGGCGGCGGAGGCCGTGAGCTCGCCGGGGGGCGTGAGTGCACCAGGTGCCGCGGGTCCGTCGGTGGCCGTAGGTGCGCCGGCCGCGGGCTCGTCGTCCTCGGCAGAGGCCTCGCCGACCGAGGACTCGCTCTCGCTCCTGTCGCCGTCGGTGACGTCCTCGGCCGGCTCCGCCGAGCTCGCCGCACCGCCGGTCACCTCGTCGCCCTCCACGCCGGCGGTCTCCCCGTCGACCGGACCCGCGGAACGCCGCTTCTCCTCGGCGTTCCGTGCCTCCTCGGTGCCCTGGGCTTCCACAGCCTTCCCGTCCCCGCCGCCCAAGGCCTCGCCGTTGTCGGGTCGCTCGGTGTTCACCGCATCGCTCCTTCTGCCGCGCAACTGTCCCTCGACCCTGACCCGACCCTGTCAAACAGGTCGATGAACGGGTCGTAGGCCGCATCCCCTTTCCGGGGGACGGCGATGGGACGCAGCGGGGGAGCGCACGGTTCCCTCGAACGCGCCGACACACGCGCTGTGCGACGCCCCCGACTCGGTCGCCGCGACTCAGTCGGCCTCCATCGGCCTCAGTCGGCCTCCACCGGCCTTCACCGGCCTCCGTCGGACTCAGTCGCCGTACTCCGACATCGCCTCCAGCAGCCGTGCGGACCCCTCGGGGACCGTCACCCCGTGGATGAGGGAGGGGGAGACCGGGAGGGAGACGATCCGGTCCGGGGCCGCCCAGTGCGGAGCCATCCGGGCGCAGTCGCCCAGCAGCGAGGCGAGACCGGCTTCCAGGTCGGCCGGGGCGGGGGCGTACAGCTCAACGTTGGTCATGACCGAACCGTAAGCACCCCGGAGCCTGCGAAGAAAGATCTACTATCGGGTAGTTTTACCTGCTTCACCGCGCCGCCGTTCGCCTCGCAGTACTCCATACGGACCGGATAGCGTTAACCGTCAACACACCCTTCCTCTGGAGAGCCTCGCCGTGCGTATCGCAGTCACCGGCTCCATCGCCACCGACCACCTCATGACCTTCCCCGGCCGCTTCGCCGACCAGTTCGTCGCGGACCAGCTGCACACGGTCTCGCTCTCCTTCCTGGTCGACAACCTCGACGTCCGCAGGGGCGGCGTCGGCGCGAACATCGCCTTCGGCATGGGGCAGCTCGGCACCAAGCCGATCCTCGTCGGCGCCGCGGGCTTCGACTTCGACGAGTACCGGGCCTGGCTCGACCGGCACGGCGTCGACACCGCGTCCGTCCGGATCTCCGAGACGCTGCACACGGCCCGCTTCGTGTGCACCACCGACGCCGACCACAACCAGATCGGCTCCTTCTACACGGGCGCGATGAGCGAGGCCCGCCAGATCGAGCTCAAGACGGTCGCCGACCGCGTGGACGGCCTCGACCTGGTCCTCATCGGCGCCGACGACCCCGAGGCGATGCTCCGCCACACCGAGGAGTGCCGGTCCCGCGGGATCCCGTTCGCCGCGGACTTCTCCCAGCAGATCGCCCGTATGAACGGCGACGAGATCCGCATCCTGCTGGACGGGGCCACCTACCTCTTCTCCAACGAGTACGAGAAGGGGCTCATCGAGTCCAAGACGGGCTGGTCCGACGCGGAGATCCTGGCCAAGGTGGGCCACCGGGTCACCACGCTCGGCGCCCAGGGCGTGAAGGTCGAGAAGGCCGGCGAGGAGCCGATCGTCGTCGGCTGCGCGGAGGAGGAGCGCAAGGCGGACCCCACGGGCGTCGGCGACGCCTTCCGCGCGGGCTTCCTGTCGGGCCTGTCCTGGGGCGTCTCGCTGGAGCGCGCGGCCCAGGTCGGCTGCATGCTGGCGACCCTCGTCATCGAGACGGTGGGGACCCAGGAGTACCGGCTGCGGCGCGGCGCCTTCCTGGAGCGGTTCACCAAGGCCTACGGCGACGAGGCGGCCGAAGAGGTCCGCACACACCTCAAGTGACCGGCTAGGAGACCCGGCGGACCACGTAGGCGGAACCCTGGTCCGCCGGCTCCTCGCCCACGTACTCCTGCTCCCGCATCTCGCACCACGCCGGGATGTCCAGGCGGGCCGCCTCGTCGTCCGACAGGACCCGGACGGTCCCGCCCACCGGCACGTCACCGATGACCTTCGCCAGCTCGATGACCGGGATCGGGCACCGTTTCCCGAGGGCGTCCACGACCAGCGCATCCTCACCCACCACGACCGCCGGGGCAGGCGCGCCGAGCTTCTCCCTCACCCGTGCCACCGCGCCCGGCAGCACCTCCAGGAACCGGTCCACCTCCTCGGAGACCGCCCCGAACGGCAACGACACCCGCACATTCCCCTCACTCAGCACCCCCATCGCCTTCAGCACATGGCTGGGCGTCAGCGTGCTGCTGGTGCAGGACGATCCGGACGAGACGGAGAAACCCTCCCGGTCCAGCTCGTGCAGCAAGGTCTCCCCGTCGACATAGAGACAGGAGAAGGTGACGATTCCCGGCAGCCGCCGCTCCGGATCCCCGACCACCTCCACGTCGGCGACCAGCTGAGGCACCCGCGCCCGGATCCGCTCCGTCAGCTCCCGCAGCCGTACCGCCTCTTGCGCCGCCTCGGCCCGCACCGCCCGCAGCGAGGCCGCCGCCGCGACGATCGCCGGCAGGTTCTCGAACCCGGCCGCCCGCCCGGACTCCCGCTCGTCGGCGGGTCCCTGCGGCGAGAACCGGACCCCTTTCCGCACGGCGAGCAGACCGACCCCCGAAGGGCCGCCCCACTTGTGCGCGCTGCCCGTCAGCAGGGACCAGGGCCCCTCGACCGGCCCCCACCCCAGCGACTGCGCCGCATCCACGAGCAACGGCACACCGGCCTCCCGGCACACCTCCGCCACCGCACCCACTGGCTGCACGGTCCCCACCTCGTGATTGGCCGACTGGAGACACGCCAGGGCGGTATCGGGCCGAAGGGCATCGACGTACGCCTGCGGACTCACGGCCCCCGTCCGCCGCACCGGAACCTCGGTCACGTCGAACAGCTCAGCCGAATGGAGTACGGAGGAATGTTCGACAGCAGACACGATCAGGTGGCGTCCCACCCGCCGACGACCCGCGACTGCCCCGGCGATGCCGGCGTGAACCGCCTGAGTACCGGACGAGGTGAAGACCAGCTCGTCGGGCCGGCACCCCACAGCCTCGGCAGCAGCCTCCCGAGCAGCATCCAACAACAACCGAGCCCGCCGCCCTTCCCGATAAAGCCGGGACGGATCGGCCCACCCCTCGTCCAGGGCCGCCAACAGCGCCTGACGAGCAACGGGATGGAGCGGAGCGCTGGAAGCAGCGTCAAAGTAAGACACACGCCAACGCTAACTCCCTGGGGGCGCGGGGAACTGCGCGACCAGCCACAACGCACCCGCAGCCGCCAATCCAGCGAACCCCCTACCCAGTAGGCACCCCTCCCCGCGAACCCTCGGAGAGCGTCGGCTAGGGTTTGGTCCGCATAAACATCCAAACCCCTGCCCGACGCAGGGCGGCGACCGACCACCGAAGAAGGCAGGCCGCAGCCACACGCGCGGGCGAGACTCTCGGGAAGGCGCTACGTGAGTCCCAACGGCTCCGACCGCTCGCCGCGGCGCCCGATGCGGCGGAAGCTGCTGCAGGCAATGACCGCGGGCCTGGTCCTGGCGACCGCCACCGGTTGCACATACAAGGACTTCCCCCGCCTTGGCATGCCCACCCCGACCACGGAAGAGGCTCCGCGGATCCTCTCCCTCTGGCAGGGTTCCTGGGCAGCCGCGCTGGCCACCGGCGTGCTGGTGTGGGCCTTGATTCTGTGGAGCTCGATCTTCCACCGGCGCAGCCGGACCAAGGTCGAGGTTCCTCCGCAGACCCGGTACAACATGCCCATCGAGGCGCTGTACACGGTGGTTCCGCTCGTCATCGTCTCGGTCCTGTTCTACTTCACGGCCCGTGACGAGTCGAAGCTCCTCAGCCTCAAGAAGCAGCCCGACGTCACCGTGAACGTCGTCGGGTACCAGTGGAGCTGGGCGTTCAACTACATCGAGCCCGTGGCCGGCTCGACGGGCGACGCGAAGACCGACAAGAACCTGGACGCGATTCCGTCCCGGTTCAAGAACGACTTCCCGGCGAACGCCGGCGGTGTCTACGACTTCGGCACGCCCGCCACCAGGAACCCGCAGACCGGCAACCCCGGCCCGACCCTCTGGCTCCCCAAGGGCAAGACGGTCCGCTTCGTCCTCACCTCGCGTGACGTCATCCACTCCTTCTGGGTGGTGCCGTTCCTGATGAAGATGGACGTCATCCCGGGCCACACCAACTCCTTCGAGGTGACCCCCAACAAGGAGGGCACCTTCCTGGGCAAGTGCGCCGAGCTCTGCGGCGTGGACCACTCCCGGATGCTGTTCAACGTGAAGGTCGTCTCCCCGGAGCGCTACGAGCAGCACCTCAAGGACCTCGCGAAGAAGGGGCAGACCGGTTACGTTCCCGCGGGCATCGAGCAGACCGCCCACGAGAAGGACCGGGAGACGACGAACCTGTGAGCATCCTCAACGAACCCCAGGGTGCCGCCGAAGCAGGGTCCCACTACGCGGACGAACTGCCGGTCCGGCGCCAGAACCGCGGGAGCGTGGTCATCAAGTGGCTCACCACCACTGACCACAAGACGATCGGCACGATGTACCTCGCCACGTCGTTCGCGTTCTTCCTCATCGGTGGCGTGATGGCGCTCTTCATGCGCGCCGAGCTGGCCCGTCCGGGCCTGCAGATCATGTCGAACGAGCAGTTCAACCAGGCGTTCACGATGCACGGCACGATCATGCTGCTGATGTTCGCGACGCCGCTGTTCGCCGGCTTCACCAACTGGATCATGCCGCTCCAGATCGGCGCGCCCGACGTGGCGTTCCCGCGGCTGAACATGTTCGCCTACTGGCTCTACCTGTTCGGTTCGACGATCGCGGTGGGCGGCTTCCTCACCCCGCAGGGCGCGGCCGACTTCGGCTGGTTCGCCTACTCCCCGCTGTCGGACGCGGTCCGCAGCCCGGGCGTCGGCGCCGACCTGTGGATCATGGGTCTGGCCTTCTCCGGCTTCGGCACGATCCTCGGTGCGGTCAACTTCATCACCACGATCATCTGCATGCGCGCGCCCGGCATGACCATGTTCCGCATGCCGATCTTCGTGTGGAACGTGCTGCTGACCGCGGTGCTGGTCCTGCTCGCCTTCCCGGTCCTCGCCGCCGCGCTGTTCGCGCTGGAGGCGGATCGGAAGTTCGGGGCACACGTCTTCGACGCGGCCAACGGCGGAGCGTTGCTGTGGCAACACCTCTTCTGGTTCTTCGGCCACCCAGAGGTGTACATCATCGCGCTGCCGTTCTTCGGCATCATCTCCGAGGTCATCCCGGTCTTCTCCCGCAAGCCGATGTTCGGCTACATGGGCCTGATCGGCGCGACCATCGCGATCGCGGGTCTGTCCGTGACGGTGTGGGCCCACCACATGTACGTCACCGGCGGTGTGCTGCTCCCGTTCTTCTCCTTCATGACGTTCCTCATCGCCGTACCGACCGGCGTGAAGTTCTTCAACTGGATCGGAACGATGTGGAAGGGGTCCCTGAGCTTCGAGACCCCGATGCTCTGGGCCACCGGCTTCCTGATCACCTTCACCTTCGGTGGTCTGACCGGTGTCATCCTGGCCTCGCCGCCGCTGGACTTCCACGTCTCGGACTCGTACTTCGTGGTGGCGCACTTCCACTACGTCGTCTTCGGCACCGTCGTCTTCGCGATGTTCTCCGGATTCCACTTCTGGTGGCCGAAGTTCACCGGCAAGATGCTCGACGAGCGCCTCGGCAAGATCACGTTCTGGACGCTGTTCGTCGGCTTCCACGGCACCTTCCTGGTCCAGCACTGGCTGGGCGCCGAGGGCATGCCGCGTCGTTACGCCGACTACCTGGCGGCCGACGGCTTCACCGCCCTGAACACGATCTCGACGATCAGCTCGTTCGTGCTCGGCCTGTCGATCCTGCCGTTCCTCTACAACGTGTGGAAGACGGCCAAGTACGGCAAGCCGGTCGGCGTCGACGACCCGTGGGGCTACGGCCGCTCCCTGGAGTGGGCGACCTCCTGCCCGCCGCCGCGGCACAACTTCCTCACCCTGCCGCGGATCCGCAGCGAATCCCCGGCGTTCGACCTGCACCACCCGGAGATCGCCGCTCTCGACCAGCTCGAGAACGCCGGCCACGGTGAGAAGGCTCTCTCGGGCGGCAAGGAGGCCGGCAAGTGAAGATCCAAGGACGGATGTTCATCTGGCTGAGCGTCTTCATCCTCGTCATGGCGATCGTCTATGGCGTGTGGTCGAAGGAGCCGGCCGGTACCACCGCGCTCTTCCTGGCCTTCGGCCTGTCCGTCATGATCGGCTTCTACCTGGGCTTCACGGCCAAGCGGGTGGACGCCGGCGCGCAGGACAACAAGGAGGCCGACGTCGCTGACGACGCCGGTGAGATCGGGTTCTTCAGCCCGCACAGCTGGCAGCCGCTCGCCCTCGGCTTCGGCGGCGCCCTCGCCTTCCTGTCGGTCGCGATCGGCTGGTGGCTGCTGTACTTCTCGGTGCCGGTGATCCTGGTCGGCCTGTACGGCTGGGTCTTCGAGTACTACCGCGGTGAGAACCGCACCCAGTAGCACGAGCGGAGCTCAAAAGGAGCCCGGACACTCCGTCAGGAGCGTCCGGGCTCCTGCGTTTGCCGCAAGAGTCATCACTCGTACGAGTCGCCCGGCGTGCCGCAGTTGACTTCGCTTCCTAGCGTGAAGTCATGAATCACACACCGCGTACCCGCACCGTCGTCAGCTGCACGATGTTGGTGATCACCTTCGGCATAAGCACCTCAGCCTGCGGGTCCGACGGGAACCCGCTGGCTGCGACGCCCTACGACGCGGCGGACCAGATCGCCTTCAACGCGCCCACCGGCGACGGCAAGAAGGCCGACCCGGACAAGCCCCTGGAGGTCACGGCCGAGGACGACGACGGCCGTATCACCGACGTCACCGCCACGGACGCCACAGGCCGCTTCGTGGCGGGCGAACTCTCCGCCGACGGCTCCCGCTGGCACAGCACCTCCGCACTGGCCGCCAACGCCCACTACACGGTCCGGGTGAGCACCGAGGACGACGACGGGGCACCCGGTCGCAAGGTCCTCGCCTTCGACACCAGCAAGCCGCTCGGCAAGAAGCGCCTCAACGTCACCTTCGGCCCCAAGTCGGGCACCTACGGCGTCGGCCAGCCGATCACCGCCAAGCTGGACAAGCCCGTCAAGGACAGGGCCCAGCGGGCGGTCGTCGAGCGGGCCCTCAGGGTCGACGCCACCCCCGCCGTGCAGGGCGCCTGGCACTGGGTGGACGACAAGGAGCTCCACTACCGGCCCAAGGAGTACTGGCCCTCCCACGCCACCGTCCAGGTCCGCAGCGAGCTGGAGGGCGTCAAGATCGGCGACCGGCTCTGGGGCGGCAAGGCCAAGCCCGTCAAGCTGACCACCGGCGACCGCATCATCGCCGTGACGGACGCCTCCACGCACTCCATGACCGTCTACAAGAACGACCAGGTCATCAAGGAGCTCCCGGTCACCACCGGCAAGCCCGGCTTCGACACCCGCAACGGCGTCAAGGTCGTACTCGCCAAGGAGTACTTCGTACGTATGCGCGGCACCAGCATCGGCATCGCCGAGGGTTCCTCGGAGTCGTACGACCTGCCGGTCTACTACGCCACCCGCCTCACCTGGAGCGGCGAGTACGTGCACGCCGCCCCCTGGTCGGTCGGCTCACAGGGCTACGCCAACGTCAGTCACGGCTGCACCGGCATGAGCACCGACAACGCCGAGTGGTTCTTCGAGACGGTCCACGAGGGCGACGTCGTCAAGGTCGTCAACTCCGACGGCAAGACCATGGAGTCCTTCGGCAACGGCTTCGGCGACTGGAACCTGGACTGGAAGAACTGGCGCGAGGGCAGCGCACTGGCCTCCGGCACTTCGGACGGCCCCACCCCGGCGGAGCAGGCCAGGCTGAGGCCACAGAGCGTCTAAGCAGGGCTCGCTGGACTTACCAGGGGCGCGGGGAACGGCGCGACCAGCCACGACGAGCCCGCAGCCGCCATCGCACCCCCGCACCCCGAGCTGTCAGGCGCTCAGGGCCTTCCGAGACCGCAGCAAAGAAGCCAACGCCGACGCGAACTCCACCGGATCCACCGGATGCGTCACCGCACCCTCCGCCCGGCTCCACGTGGCCAGCCACGCGTCCTGCGGCCGCCCGATCAGCAACAGCACCGGCGGGCAGTGGAACACCTCGTCCTTGATCTGCCGGCACAACCCCATACCGCCCATGGGCACGGCCTCGCCGTCGAGGACACAGACGTCGATCCCGCCCTTGTCCAGCTCCTTCAGCACCGCCGCAGGCGTGGCGCACTCCACGAACTCCACCACCGGCACGTCGGGAGCGGGACGGCGTCCCGTCGCCAGCCGAACTTGCTCGCGGGTGTTGGAATCGTCGCTGTAGACCAGCACCGTGGCGGTCGGCTGCATTGTTCCTCCGTGACGTCAGCGTCGTAAGGACAGGCCCGTAGGCCCGGATGCTACTCCCTTGAACACCACGTCAACACCGGTACGGAGGAGCAAGACACTCCGAACGGCACCCCCCGGAGTGAGGGCGGGATAAGCGACCGACATAATGTCGGTCGTGGCGACAGCAACGACAGTAGAAACCGGGCACGCGCACCCGTCGGTCAACCGGCCGAACCTCACCAGCGTCGGAACCATCATCTGGCTGAGTTCCGAGCTGATGTTCTTCGCGGCCCTCTTCGCGATGTACTTCACCCTGCGATCGGTGACGGGACCCGATCACTGGAAGGAAATGGCGCACAGCCTGAACTTCCCGTTCTCGGCGACGAACACCACGATCCTGGTGCTCTCCTCGCTCACCTGCCAGCTCGGCGTCTTCGCCGCCGAGCGCGGTGACGTGAAGAAGCTCCGGGGCTGGTTCATCGTCACGTTCATCATGGGCGCGATCTTCATCGGCGGTCAGATCTACGAGTACACGGAGCTGGTGAAGAAGGACGGGCTCTCCCTGTCCTCCGACCCGTACGGCTCGGTGTTCTACCTGACCACCGGCTTCCACGGCATGCACGTGACGGGCGGCCTGATCGCGTTCCTGTTCGTTCTCGGGCGTACCTACGCGGCCAAGAGGTTCACCCACGAGCAGGCGACCGCGGCGATCGTCGTGTCCTACTACTGGCACTTCGTCGACGTCGTCTGGATCGGCCTCTTCGCCACGATCTACATGATCAAGTAGCCGGGCCCGCTCCCGACATCGCAAGCATCGACGCAGAAGATCCTGACACCGGGGTAATCCGTGAAAAAGCTCTCCGCACGACGACGCCACCCGCTGGCGGCGCTCGTCGTCCTACTCCTCGCGCTGGCATGCACCGGGGGGCTGTACGCCGTGTTCGCGCCCGCGAGCAAGGCGCAGGCAGATGAAACCGCCCAGTCCCTGGCCATCGACGAGGGCAAGAAGCTCTTCGCCGTAGGCTGCGCCAGCTGCCACGGCACCGGCGGTCAGGGATCCTCCGACGGCCCGAGCCTGGTGGGCGTGGGCGCCGCGGCCGTAGACTTCCAGGTCGGAACCGGCCGCATGCCGGCCCAGCAGCCGGGCGCGCAGGTTCCGCGCAAGAAGGTCATCTACACGCAGGCCGAGATCGACCAGCTGGCCGCGTACATCTCCTCGCTGGGCGCGGGTCCGAGCATCCCGACCGAGGCGCAGTACGGCCCCGACGGTGCCGACATCGCCAAGGGCGGCGAGCTGTTCCGCGACAACTGCACGCAGTGCCACAACTTCACCGGCAAGGGTGGCGCGCTGACGCACGGCAAGTTCGCGCCGAGCCTCGAGGGCGTCGACCCGAAGCACATCTACGAGGCCATGCAGACCGGCCCGCAGAACATGCCGTCGTTCCCCGACACCACCCTGTCGGAGCAGAACAAGAAGGACATCATCGCGTACCTGAACGCGGTCAACGGCGACGACACCGTGAGCCCCGGCGGCCTTGAGCTGGGCGGTCTCGGCCCGGTCTCCGAAGGCCTGTTCGCCTGGATCTTCGGCCTCGGCGCGCTGATCGCGGTCGCCGTCTGGGTCGCCGCTCGGACCGCAAAGGCCAAGAAGTCATGAGTAGCCAAGACATTCCAGAAGAGAACCTGCCCGCAGAGCAGGGCGCGCACGGCGCGGTAGGCGTCGCGGACGAGCAGAACCCGTTCGCCGACCCCGGTCTCCCGCCGCACGAGCACCGGGTGCAGGACATCGACGAGCGGGCCGCCAGGCGGTCCGAGCGCACGGTGGCCATGCTGTTCACGGTCTCGATGCTGTCGACGATCGGGTTCATCGCCTCGTACGTGAGCATCCCCCACGACAAGTCGATCTTCGTCTTCCCGATCGGCCACATCAACGCGCTGAACTTCGCGCTGGGTCTGACCCTCGGTCTCGCCCTCTTCGCGATCGGCGCGGGCGCGGTCCACTGGGCCCGCACCCTGATGTCCGACGAGGAGATCGCCGACGAGCGTCACCCGATCGAGGCGTCCCCCGAGGTCCGCGCGAAGGTCCACGCGGACTTCAAGCAGGGCGCCAAGGAGTCGGCGCTCGGCCGCCGCAAGCTGATCCGCAACACCATGTTCGGCGCGCTGGCCCTGTTCCCGCTCTCCGGTGTCATGCTGCTGCGCGACCTCGGTCCGCTGCCCGGCACCAAGCTCCGCCACACCATGTGGTCCAAGGGCAAGCTGCTGGTCAACATGAACACCGACCAGCCGCTGCGTCCCTCGGACGTCGCCGTCGGCTCCCTCACCTTCGCCAAGCCCGAGGGCCTGGAGGAGCACTCCGAGGAGTTCCAGACCGAGATCGCCAAGGCCGCCCTGATGATCGTCCGGCTCCAGCCCGACAACATCAAGGACAAGCGCGAGCTCGAGTGGTCGCACGAGGGAATCGTCGCGTACTCGAAGATCTGCACCCACGTCGGTTGCCCGATCTCCCTGTACGAGCAGCAGACGCACCACGTGCTCTGCCCCTGCCACCAGTCCACCTTCGACCTCTCCGACGGTGCCCGGGTGATCTTCGGCCCCGCCGGTCACGCCCTGCCGCAGCTGCGCATCGGCGTGAACGACGAGGGCTACCTTGAAGCGCTCGGCGACTTCGAGGAGCCCGTCGGTCCTGCATTCTGGGAGCGCGGATGAGCACTACAGAGTCCACCGAAGCCCGCTCTCGCGGGAAGGCACCGGCCGGCGAGCGCGTCGCCGACTGGGCCGACGGCCGGCTGGGGATCTACTCCCTGGCCAAGGCCAACATGCGCAAGATCTTCCCCGACCACTGGTCGTTCATGCTGGGTGAGGTCTGCCTCTACAGCTTCATCATCATCATCCTCACGGGTGTGTATCTGACGCTGTTCTTCCACCCGTCGATGAACGAGGTGGAGTACCACGGCAGCTACGTCCCGCTCCAGGGACAGATGATGTCCGAGGCGTTCAACTCGACCATGCACATCTCCTTCGATGTGCGCGGTGGTCTGCTGATCCGGCAGATCCACCACTGGGCGGCGCTGATCTTCCTCGCCGGCATGTTCGTGCACATGATGCGCGTGTTCTTCACGGGTGCGTTCCGCAAGCCGCGTGAGGTCAACTGGCTGTTCGGCTTCCTGCTGTTCGTCCTCGGCATGTTCACCGGCTTCACCGGTTACTCGCTCCCGGACGACCTGCTCTCCGGCACCGGTGTGCGCTTCATGGAGGGCGCGGTCCTGTCCGTGCCGATCGTCGGCACGTACCTGTCGTTCTTCCTGTTCGGCGGAGAGTTCCCGGGCGGCGACTTCGTGGCCCGCTTCTACTCGATCCACGTCCTGCTGCTGCCGGGCATCATGCTCGGCCTGGTCGTCGGCCACCTGATCCTGGTCTTCTACCACAAGCACACGCAGTTCGCGGGCCCCGGCAAGACCAACAACAACGTCGTCGGCATGCCGCTGCTGCCGGTCTACATGGCCAAGGCCGGAGGCTTCTTCTTCCTGGTCTTCGGTGTCATCGCGGCCATCGCGGCGATCGCCTCGATCAACCCGATCTGGTCCATGGGCCCCTACCGTCCCGACCAGGTGTCCACGGGCGCCCAGCCGGACTGGTACATGGGCTTCTCCGAGGGCCTGATCCGTGTCATGCCGGGCTGGGAGATCAACTTCTGGGGCCACACGCTCGTCCTGGGCGTGTTCATCCCGCTGATGATCTTCCCGCTGGTCCTGGTCGCGATCGCGGTCTACCCGTTCATCGAGTCCTGGGTCACCGGCGACAAGCGCGAGCACCACATCCTGGACCGCCCGCGCAACGCCCCGACGCGGACCGCGTTCGGTGTCGCGTGGATCACCTGGTACTTCGTGCTCCTGGTCGGTGGTGGAAACGACCTCTGGGCCACCCACTTCCACCTGTCGATCAACGCCATCACCTGGTTCGTCCGGGTCGCGTTCTTCGTCGCCCCGGTCCTCGCGTTCATCGTCACCAAGCGGATCTGCCTCGGCCTCCAGCGCCGCGACAAGGACAAGGTGCTGCACGGGCGTGAGTCCGGCATCATCAAGCGCCTGCCGCACGGTGAGTTCATCGAGGTGCACGAGCCGCTCAGCCAGGAGCAGCTGCACACGCTCACGGCGCACGAGCAGTACAAGCCGGCCGCGATCGGCGCCACGGTCGACGAGAACGGCGTCGAGCGCAAGGTCGGCCGCTCCGAGAAGCTGCGCGCGAAGCTCAGCGAGGCGTACTACGGCGAGGAAGCGCAGATCGCCAAGCCGACCGTCGAGGAGTACAAGGAGATCACGAGCGGCCACGGCCACCACTGATCACTGCTTGTCGCTGCGCTCGCCACGGCGCGGTAGAAGGGCCCCGTCCGAACACCGGACGGGGCCCTTTGCCGTGCCCCGGGCTGGATAGGGTGGCAGCACACTTTTCTACGACATCTGGAGCGGCCCCATGAGCGCTGTGACCCCCGCTGGAGGCGACACCGCGGCGGGCCGTTCCTGGCCCGAGGTGCTGAACGCCCTGCTGTACGGCCGTGACCAGAGCGCCGACGCGACGGCGTGGGCGATGGACCGGATCATGCAGGGCGAGGCGACCGACGCGCAGATCGCCGGTTTCGTGGTCGCCCTCAGGGCCAAGGGCGAGACGGTCGAGGAGATCAACGGGCTGGTGCGGACGATGTACGCGCACGCCAACGTGATCGAGGTGCCCGGGCGGACGGTGGACATCGTCGGCACCGGCGGCGACGGCGCCAAGACCGTCAACATCTCCACGATGTCGGCGATCGTCGTGGCCGGCACGGGTGCCACGGTCGTCAAGCACGGCAACCGGGCCGCCTCCTCCGCGTCCGGCGCCTCGGACGTCCTGGAGAAGCTCGGCGTCAACCTGGAGCTGACCCCGCAGCGGGTGGCCGAGGTGGCGGGCGAGGCCGGGATCACCTTCTGCTTCGCGATCAAGTTCCATCCGGCGCTGCGGCACGCGGGCGCCGCCCGCGGTCAGTTGGGCATCCGCACGGTGTTCAACATCCTCGGCCCCCTGACCAACCCCGCGCGGGTGCGGTCCCAGGCGGTCGGGGTCGCCGATCCGCGCATGGCACCCGTCGTCGCGGGCGTCTTCGCCGAGCGCGGCAACTCCTCCCTGGTCTTCCGCGGTGACGACGGCCTCGACGAGCTGACGACCACCTCGACCTCGCACGTCTGGGTCGTCCGGGACGGCAAGGTGACCGAGGAGAGCTTCGACCCCCGGGACGTCGGCATCGACCTGGTCCCGGTGGAGGCCCTGCGCGGCGGTGACCCGGCGTACAACGCGGAGGTCGCCAGGAAGCTCCTGGACGGCGAGAGGGGCCCGGTCCGCGACGCCGTACTCCTGAACTCGGCGGCCGCGCTGGTGGCCCTGGATCCGGGCACCGGGACCCTTGCCGAGCAGCTGCGGGCCGGGATGGACAAGGCCGCGGAGTCGATCGACTCCGGGGCGGCCAAGCGGACCCTGGAGCGCTGGGTGGCCGCGAGCAACGCCTAGCGGCAGGCGGGGTGTCGTCCCGCGATCCGGACACGGGTTGCGGGACGACGATCACCTCACGTAAGTTTTTCGACCAGGTCATGAGTGACAGTCATGAGGCCCCGGCCGACTGTCCGGCAACCCTCCGTCCGTGGCGGGGTGCCCCGGGTGAAGACCAGGCCGCAGGCAGCGAGGTCTGCGGCAAGCGCGGATCCCTCACGAACCAGGGATCCTGGTCGTTCGAGGAGTCTTCCGTGAGCAAGCGAATGCGATAGGGCGCCGAGCCCCCACCTCCGCACACCCATCTCACCTTTCTCTTTTGCCCGGGAGTTCCCCATGTCCGTCTCCACCGCTGCCTCCGCCCAGACCATTTGTGCCCAGCTGCCCGTTCTGGGCAGGGATGTCACCGTCCCGCTCGTGACCGGCGGCGAGGTCACCTACGCGGCGCTCGACTACGCGGCCAGCGCCCCCGCCCTCCAGCGCGTCTGGGACGACGTGGCGGCCTACGCGCCCTACTACGGCAGCGTGCACCGCGGGGCCGGCTACCTCTCCCAGCTGTCGACCGACCTGTTCGAGAACGCCCGCCGGACCGTCACCGAGTTCCTCGACTGCCGCGAGGACGACCAGCTGATCTTCACCCGGTCGACCACCGACTCGCTCAACCTGCTCGCCGCCGCGCTCCCGGCCGACTGCCAGGTCTTCGTCTTCGAGACCGAGCACCACGCCAGCCTGCTGCCCTGGAAGGACGCCCGGGTCAGCTACCTCGACGCCCCCCGCACCCCGCGGCAGGCCGTCGAGACCCTGGAGAAGGCCCTCGCCGCCCGCGACCCGCAGGGCCCGGCCCTGGTCTGCGTCACCGGCGCCTCCAACGTCACCGGCGAACTGTGGCCGGTCCGCGAGCTGGCCGCCGCCGCCCACGCCCACGGCGCCCGGATCGTCCTGGACGCCGCCCAGCTCGCCCCGCACCACCCGGTGAGCGTCCGTGACCTGGACGTCGACTGGGTCGCCTTCTCCGGCCACAAGCTCTACGCCCCGTTCGGCTCCGGCGTCCTGGCCGGCCGTGCCGACTGGCTCAAGGCGGCCGACCCCTACCTCGCCGGCGGTGGCGCCAGCCGCAAGGTCACCCGGCGCGAGGACGGGGGAGTGGACGTGGAGTGGCACGACACCGCCGCCCGCCACGAGGCCGGCTCCCCGAACGTCATCGGCGCCTACTCCATCGCCTCGGCCTGCAAGGCCCTCACCGAGGCCGGCTTCGACACCCTGGTCGCCCGTGAGCAGCACCTGATCGCCAAGGTCCGCGCGGGGCTGGCGGAGGTCCCCGAGGTCCGCGTCCTCTCCCTGTTCGGCGACGACGCCCCCCGCGTCGGCGTGATCTCCTTCGTCGTCGAGGGCTGGAACAGCTCCCACTTCGCCGCCGCGCTCTCCGCCGAGTACGGCATCGGCGTCCGCGACGGCCTCTTCTGCGCCCACCCCCTCGTCCGCACCCTCCTCGGCAGCGACCCGCAGACCCAGGGCGAGTGCGGGGCCCCCGAGGCGGCGCCCGGTGAGAAGTCCCTGAACGCGATCCGGGTGAGCTTCGGCGCGGGCACCCCGGACGAGCACGTGGAGCGTTTCGTGAAGGCCGTGAAGGAGCTGGTCGCCGACGGTGCGAAGTGGTCGTACCGCACCGAGGACGGGCGCTGCGTCCCGGCCGTCTGACCGACTGACCCTTACCTACGGCGTATACGCTCGCCCGAGAGCCGTACGAGGCAGGGGGAGCACGGGGTGCAGGAGCTGCGGGAGACCGATCCGCGGACCATCGGACCGTACGGGGTCCTGGGCAGACTCGGGTCGGGCGGCATGGGCGAGGTGTACCTCGCCGAGGCGCGGGGCGGGCTCAGGCTCGCGGTGAAGGTCGTCCGCGCCGAGCACGCCGAGGACCGCACCTTCCGCGCCCGGTTCCGGCACGAGGTGCGGGCGGCGCAGACCGTCGGCGGAGCCGGCACCTACACCGCGCGGGTCGTGGACGCCGACACCGAGGCCGCGCGGCCGTGGATGGCCAGCGAGTTCGTGGCGGGCCCGAACCTGCGGGACGCGGTGCTCGACCGGGGGCCGCTGGGCGCGGACGCGGTACGGCTGCTGGCGGGGGCGCTCGCCGAGGCGCTCGCCGCGATCCACGCCAAGGGCCTGGTGCACCGGGACCTCAAGCCCTCCAACATCCTGCTCGCGCCGGACGGGCCCCGGGTCATCGACTTCGGGATCGTCCGGGCGCTGGAAGGGACCGCGCTGACCCGGACCGGGGTGGTCGTCGGGTCGGTCGGCTACCTCTCGCCCGAGCAGATCCGCAACGGCGCCCAGGTGGTCCCGGCCAGCGACGTCTTCTCCCTGGGCGCGGTCCTCGCCTACGCCTCGGGCGGGAAGGAACCGTTCGGCGAGGGGCAGGACTCGGTCGTCCTGCTGCGGATCCTGACCGGGGACGTCGACCTGTCCGCCGTACCGGAGGAACAACTGCCGCTGGTGGAGGCCTGTCTGCGGGACGATCCCGCGGCGCGGCCCACCCCCGCCGAACTGGTCGCCGCCGTGGGGCACACCGCCGGCTCGCTGCGGGAGGGTCTGCGCGAGGGGTGGTTCTCCGGAGGGCCGCCCACCGTGGCCCTCGGCGCCGACGAGCGCTGGGTGCCGGAGGACGGGGCGCGGGAGCGGCTCAGCGGGGTGGAGTACATGGCCCCCATGACGACGGTCACCGACGTACCCGAGGCCACCGGCCCCGCCCCGGCGAAGCCCTCGCGGCGGCGGATCCTGGCGGCCTGGGCCGGCGGCGCGGGAGCGGTCGGCGCCGGGGGCCTGGGCTGGTGGCTGCTGCGGGGCTCCTCGCACTCCGCCGCCTCCACGGGCGCGGGACGGTCCGTGCAGGGCGGGCCGGTCGCGGCCCAGGTGGGATGGACGTACGCCGTGCAGGGGCTCGGCGGGCGGCGCGGCCCCTGTGCCGCCGTCTCGCCCGACGGCACCCGGGTCTACGTCGGCGGCGCGGACGGCGCGATGCACGCCCTGGACCTGAGCGGCCGGCCGGTGTGGCGGACCGCGCTGGGCGGCGAGGCCATGTCCCCGCTCGCCACCGCGGACGGCGTGTACTGCCTGCTGGAGAACGACCGGGAAGGGGCCTCCGCACTGTGCGCGCTCGGCCCGCGCGGCAAGGTCCGGTGGAAGAAGGCGTTCGCCGCGAACAGCCAGTTCCCGGTCGCCTCCGGACGACTGGTCCTGGTCTCCTACGGCGACGGCTCGGACGCGGGCGGGGTGCGCGCCTACGCCCCGGACGGCAGTGTGCGCTGGTCCACGCCCACGGGTGCGGCGCCCACCAGCGAGCCCCTGGTGGCGGACGGGGTGGTGTACGTCGGCACCTTCGGGGACGAGGTGCAGGCCCTGGACGCGAAGACCGGCAGGCGGCTCTGGGCCACGAAGGCCGGCGCCGACACCGGGCGGCCCACGCTGGTCGGCGGCACGCTCATGGTCGGCTCCGGCGGCGAGCAGATGCTGCACGGCCTCAGCCGCGCGGGCCGGCTCCTGTGGAACTCGGCCAACGACAAGGTGTACGGCAGCCGCTACTTCACCTGCGTGCCCTTCGCGGGGCTCGGCATCGCCGCGTCCGACTTCGAACTCGTCGCCCTCGACCCCGCCGACGGATCGACGGCGTGGTCCTTCCAGTTCACCGACGACGGGAGCCAGTACAGCGACCCGGTGGTCCACGGCGACACCGTCTACGTACGGCGGGGTTCGACGCTCTACGGTCTCGACCGCAAGGGCCGGCGGGTCTGGCGGAAGCGGGTCGAGGGCGGTGCGTCGGTCGGCACCCAGTCACCGGTCGTCCGGGACGGCCGGGTCTACGTCGCGACCGCGGACGGCATCACGGCGCTCGCGCTGGACTCCTAGCCGCGGGGGCCGGTCAGCCGTCGAGGCCGGTCAGCCGTCGACGCCGGTCAGCTGTCGAGGCCGATCGCGAAGGCGGCCTCCAGGTCGTGCTGGGAGTACGTGCGGAAGGCCACGTGGGTGTCGGTGGCCTCCACGCCGGGGATCTTGCTGATGCTGCCGGGGATGACCTCGGCGAGGTCCTCGTGCTGCTTCACCCGGACCATGGCGATCAGGTCGTACGTGCCCGTCACGGAGAAGACCTCGCTCACGGACTCCAGCGCGGCGATCCGCTCCGCGATCTCGGGGATCCGGTCCACGCTGGTCTTGATGAGGACGATCGCGGTGATCACGGCTGGTTCTCTCCCTCGGGGGCCGGAGCTGGGGCGACCTTCACTCTAGTGGTACGGCCGAAGCGCACCCAGGCGAAGGCCAGGCCCAGGCCGAAGCCCACCACGTGGGCGAGATAGGCCACCCCCGGTCCCTCGTTCGCCCGGCCCGCCGCCAGCCATTGCAGCGTGGCCCAGAACGGCAGGACCACCCAGGCCGGGAAGCGCAGCGGGAGGAAGAAGAGGAACGGCAGGAGACTGGTCACCCGGGCTCGGGGGAACAGGAAGAGGAACGCCCCGAGGACCGCGGAGATCGCCCCGGACGCGCCCACCAGGGACTGCTCCGAGCCGGCGTTGGCGGCCGCGTAGCCCAGCAGGGCGAGGTAGCCGCAGCCGAGGTAGAAGAGGAGGAACTGCACCCGGCCCATCCGCTCCTCGGTCATCACGCCGAAGACGTAGAGGAAGAGCATGTTGCCCAGCAGGTGCACCCAGCTGCCGTGGATGAACAGCGCGGTGGCGGGGGACAGGGCGGCGCCGGCGGAGCCCTCGAAGAGCTCGGCGGGGACCACGCCCCAGCGGTGGAAGTACGCCCGCTGGGCGGCCAGGAGCGCGTCACCGTGGCCGTAGGCCGGATTGAGGCCGGACGCGGGCCCGACCAGGAAGACCAGGAAGCACAGGGCGATCAGGCCGTAGGTGACCGGTGCCGACCCCCGAAGCGACGTGCTTGCTGCACCGACCGTCACCCTCCAGTTGCGGATCATGAACACAGAGCATGACGTAACGGGACGCAAGCCGACAGACCGCCTCGCCGCCGTGGACGCCCGAGCGGCGAGTACCCGCCAGGCCGTAGGGTTACGTGCCACACCCCGGGAGCCCGGAGTGTCGCGGACAATAGAAGGCCTAGAAGGAAAGAGCACAGCCACGATGACGGTTCCCCTCCCGACCGCCTCGACGCGGTGGCGCTGCACCCTCTGCGGCAACCTCACGCGCTTCGACGTGACCCGCTCGTCGAAGGTCGTCGAGTACGTCCACCTCGACCTGGCCGGAGAGCCGAAGGTCGAGGAGCGCGAGGTGGTCAGTGAGACCATCGAGTCGGTGCGGTGCCGCTGGTGCAACGCCGTGGACCAGGTGGAACTCGTCGACAGGCCGGGCGCCGACTCCTGAGCGGAGCGGCCCCGCAGGTATTGGGGTGTGACGGATGGTGGAGACCACGGGCGGGGGGCCGGGCGACGGCGCCGCCGAGGTGCTCGACCGTCCGCTGCCCGACGGTGTGCGGCGCCGGGTCGTGCACATCGTCTCGGAGGGCTTCGGCGGGCTGACCGTCGGCGAGCTGCCCGCCCAGCTGCGGCAGTACGCCCGGTTCGCGCCCAACCGGCGCGCCAAGTTCGCGGGCAACGCGATGGCGGCCGCGCTGGAGACCGATCCGCTGTTCCGGCAGCGCATCGCGGAGAAGTTCAGAGAGACCCAGCCGGAGCTGTGCGGTGCTCTGGACTCCGGTGCGCCGCCCCCGGCCGCGGATCCGCTCGACGTGGCGGCCGCGGCCTATGTGCTGCGGCCCACCGGCTGGGTCAAGCTGGTCACCGCGGCCGGCGAGGAGGCCCTGCGCGCGGACGCCGAGCGGGCCGACGAGGAGGCCCGCGCCGAGCTGGAGCGGCTGCGCGAGGAGCTCGCGGCGGCCCGCGACCAGACGCGCGTCGAGACCGAGCGGCTGCGCACCGAGCTGGAATCGGCCAAGAAGGAAGCCGAATCGCTTCACCGCAAACTCCGCGCGGCCCACAGCGACGTCAAGCGCGGCGAGGCGGCCCTGCGCAAGGTGCAGGGCGAGATGGACGCCGTACGCGCCGAGGGCCAGGCCCAGCTGTCGGCCGCGGAGAGCGAGACGCGGCGCCTGAAGGCCCGGCTCGGGGAGGCGGAGGCCGCCCTGGAGGCCACGCGCAGAGCGGCGCGGGAGGGGCGCAGCGTCGAGGACATGCGCGTGCGTCTGCTGCTGGACACCGTGCTGGACGCGGCCCAAGGGCTGCGCCGGGAGCTGGCGTTGCCGCCCGTCTCCGTGCGGCCCGCGGAGACCGTCGACGCGGTCGAACCGGGCCGTATGACCCCGAAGGACATCGCCGCGCGGGCCCTGTCGGAGAACGACCCGGCGATCCTGGACCAGCTTCTCGCCCTGCCCCAGGCGCACTTGGTGGTCGACGGCTACAACGTCACCAAGACCGGCTATCCCCAGATGCCGCTGGAGAAGCAGCGCCTGAGGCTCCTCGGGCAGCTCTCCCAGCTCGCCGCGCAGACCGGCGCCGAGGTGACCTGTGTCTTCGACGGGGCCGAGCTGGCCGCGCCGGTGCTGCTCGCGCCGCCGCGCGGGGTGCGGGTGCTGTTCTCCAAGGCGGGTGTCACCGCCGACGAGTTGATCCGGCAGCTGGTGCGCGCGGAGCCGCCCGGACGGCCGGTGATCGTCGCCTCCACCGACCGCGAGGTCGCCGACGGCATCGCCAAGGCGGGGGCGCGGCCGGTCGCCTCCGCGGTCCTGCTGAAGCGGCTGTCCTAAACCTTAAAGTTAGAGGTTTAACGCCCGAATTGGCCGTTATGGTCACGCAACGTAGCGTCAAGCCGACATCACTGCACGTGAGTTGTGTGTAAAGAATGCATGGCGTGACGGGATTTTGCTCCTGAGGATTTGAACTGATCACAGGAAGGTCACTAGGGTCTGCTCTCGAACCTCCGAGCGGGTGATCACTCAAAAGAAGGAGTTCACCTCCGTGGCGTCCCACCGTCGACCCAAGCAGCCGAGCCGAGTGCGCGTGACCGTGCTCACCACTGCAGCTGCTGCCGCCGTAGCCCTCAGCGCCAACGCCGCCAACGCGGCGCCGAGCGACAAGCACAGCAAGGACGAGGTCAAGGCGAAGGTCGACGCGCTCTACGAGCAGGCCGAGCAGGCCACCGAGAAGCTCAACGGCGCCAAGGAGAAGCAGCAGGAGCTCCAGAAGGAGATCTCCACGGTCCAGGACAACGTGGCCCGCGGCCAGGAGGAGCTCAACGAACTGCGCGACTCCATAGGCCTCGCGGCCGCCGCGCAGTACCGCTCCGGCTCCATCGACTCCTCCCTCCAGCTCTTCCTCTCCTCGAACCCCGAGGACTACCTGGACAAGGCGTCCACCGCCGACCAGCTCAGCGCCCAGCAGGTGGACGCGCTGAAGAAGATCCAGGAGAAGCAGCGCGAACTCGCCCAGGAGCGCGCCGAGGCCACCGAGAAGCTCCAGGACCTCGCGAGCACCCGCGCCGAACTGGCCAAGCAGAAGAAGGCCGTTCAGGCCAAGCTGGCAGAGGCGCAGAAGCTCCTCAACTCGCTGACCGCCGCCGAGAAGGCCGCCCTCGCCGCGGCCGACGCCCGCGCCAGCCGCTCCGCCACCGCGCGCGTGGACCTCGGTGACGCACCGGCCGCCTCCGCCCGGGCCGAGGCCGCCTTCCAGGCCGCCCAGACCCAGCTCGGCAAGCCGTACGTCTACGGCGCCACCGGCACCGCCTCCTACGACTGCTCGGGCCTGACCTCCTGGGCCTACGCACAGGCCGGCGTCACCATCCCGCGCACCTCCCAGGCCCAGGCCAACGCCGGTACCCGGATCTACTCCGAGAGCCAGCTCAAGGTCGGCGACCTGGTCATCTTCTACGGAGACCTGCACCACGTCGGCCTCTACGCGGGCAACGGCCAGATCATCCACGCCCCCCGCACCGGCACCGTCGTCCGCTACGAGTCGATCAACAACATGCCGTTCCAGTTCGGCGTGCGGATCTGAGCCCTTCAGCGGCTCAAGATCGCGACGACTCGCCCCCCGTTCGGGCGAATCCCGGCGACGCCGTCTGACTCCACGCCCCGCCCATGACCTGCGTCTGAGGCGGGGCGTTCCGTTATGCCCCCTCTGAGGTCTTTGGCCGAGTCCCGTTCCCGGGGCTACTGTCTGCCGCGTTCTCGTCCGCCAACGGAAGGAGCGCGGCCTCCGTGGGGTCCCATCGCCGCCTTGTCCAGCCGTCCGGGTTCAACCGGGGCGCCGGTGCCGCCCTATGTGTGCTGTCCGCGGCGGCCGCCGCGCTCGGCGCCGTACCCGCCGACGCCGCTCCGTCCGAGGGCACCCGGGCCGAGGTGGACCGCCTCTACGAGCAGGCCGAGCAGGCCACCGAGGCCTTCAACAAGGCCGACGAGCGCGCCGACGCGCTCCGCGAGGAGATCAGCACCGCGCAGGACGGCATCGCCCGGCAGCAGGAGCGCGTCAACTCCATGCGGGAGGCGCTCGGTTCGCTGGCCGGCGCGCAGTACCGCTCCGGCGGCCTCGACCCCTCGCTCGCGCTGCTGTTCTCCGAGGACCCGGAGGACTACCTCGACAAGGCCGCCGTCCTCGACCGGATCAACGCCCACCAGGCGGGGGAGCTCAAGGACCTCCAGGAGGCCCTGCGCGAACTCGCCCAGGAACGCGCCGAGGCGGCCCGCACGCTCGGCGAGTTGGAGACGAGCCGCAAGGCCGTCGCCACCCACAAGCGCGCCGTCGAGAAGAAGCTCGCCAAGGCACGCGAACTCCTCAACACCCTGCCGTCCGACGAACGGGCCGCCTACGACCGGGCCTCGCGCTCCGGCCGCACCGAGATGCCCGACCTCTCCGGCGCGGTGGCGCCCTCGGGCCGGGCGGCCGCCGCCGTCGCCGCCGCGCAGTCCGCGCTCGGCAAGCCCTACGTGTGGGGCGCCAACGGCCCGAACGGCTTCGACTGTTCGGGCCTGATGCAGTGGTCGTACGCCCGCGCCGGCGTCTCCCTGCCGCGCACCTCCCAGGCCCAGCGGTACGCCGGCCGCCAGGTCCCGCTCTCCCAGGCCCGCCCCGGCGACCTGGTCACCTACCGGGGCGACGCCAGCCATGTCGGCATGTACGTCGGCAACGGCCAGGTCATCCACGCCCCCTACCCCGGCGCCCCGGTGCGCTACGACCCGGTCGGCATGATGCCCGGAGCCACCGTCACGCGCCCCTGACCGGGGGCCGGTGACCCCGTACGATCGGGAAACATGGCTGGTCGAAGGCAGGCGTCGAAACACGGTGTCGTGGTGCTGTGCCTGCTGCTGGCCTCCCTCGTGGCGTGCGGCGGAAGGCCCGCCGCCGACTCCGCCGCTGCGGACGTCCAGCGCGTCCTGGACCTGCGGGCCGCGGCCGTCCTCGACCGGGACCGGGCCGCGATAGCCAGGACGGGCGCGGCGGACTGGTGGAGCGACCTCAGCGCCGTCCCGCTGGCCTCCTGGTCCTACAAGGTCACCTCGGTGCACCGCAGCGGCGCCACGGCCACCGCCGACGCCGAACTCCGTTACCAGGTCCAGGGGTACGACAGCGCCCCCGTCACCGTCGGCCGCGTCCTGGACCTCTCCCTGGACGCCTCCGGGCACTGGTACGTCGTCAGGGAGCGGCCCGCCGCCAAGGCCCCGCAACAGCTGTGGGACCAGGGCCCGGTGACCGTCGTCCGCGGGCGGCACAGCATGGTCCTCGGCGTCGGCCAGTCAGGCGAGAAGCTGCACTCCTTCGCGGACCTGGCCGACCGCGCGGTGCCCGCCGTCTCGGACGCCTGGGGCACCGGGTGGTCCCGGCACGTCGTCGTTCTCGTCCCCAGGTCCCTGGACGGCATGGCGGGCCTGCTGGGCTCGCCCGCCTCCTCGTACCGGGGAATCGCCGCCGTCACCACCGGCGAGACCGGTGCTCCGGCCGAGGCGCCCGCCGACCGGATCATCGTCAACCCCGACGCCTACGCGCTCCTCGGCACCCTGGGCCGGCAGGTCGTGCTGACCCACGAGACCACCCATGTCGCCACCCGCGCCGCCACCACCGCGGCGACCCCGCTGTGGCTGTCGGAGGGGTACGCGGACTGGGTCGGCTACCGGGGCACCGGGCGCACCCCGGCCGAGGCCGCGCCGGAGCTCGCGGAGGCCGTCTCCGCGCGCCGGGTGCCGAGGTCCCTGCCGTCCGACGCGGACTTCGGCTTCTCGGGCAGCGCGACCGGGCTCGCGCTGTCCTACGAGAGCGGCTGGATGGCCTGCCGGATGATCGCGGACCGCTGGGGCGAGGCGAAGCTGGACGCGTTCTACCGAGCGGTGGGCGCCCACGAGAAACGACCGGGCGCGGTCGAGAACGCCCTGGCGAAGACCCTCGACACGAACCTGCGCGACTTCACGACCCAGTGGCGCAACTACCTGCGCGACCGGCTCGACTGACGGCCCGTCTGCCCCTCGGTCAGGACGGCTGCTCCAGCCGCTCGACGGCCTCGGTGAGCCACTCCCGCTCGGCCCGCCCGGTCGCGCGGGCCACTCGCAGCATGCCCTGCCGGAACAGGTCGCCGGTCTCCTCCGCGGACACGGGTGCGCCGGCGTCGTAGAAGAAGCTCGTGGGGGTCTCCAGGAACTCCAGCCGTCGCCGCAGCACGGCCGCCTGTTCGTGCCGGTCCGGGAGATGGCGCAGGAACGCGAGAACGGTGTTGAAGCGGACCTGGTCGGTGATCTCGGCCTGCTTCGGGTGCCGTAGCCGCTCCAGGAGGTCCTCGCGGCCGAGGGCGGTGAGGGAGAGCGTGCGCCGCGGGGCCGCGCTCGTGCCCGGCTCGGAGCGCTCGTCGAGCTTGCCGGCCCCTACGAGCCGGGTGATCGCCGGATAGAGCGCCCCGTCGCTGACCGGGCGGACATGGCCGGTGAGCGCCTTGATGCGCTCCTTGAGTTCGTAACCGTGCAGGGGTTCTTCGGCGAGGAAGCCGAGGATCGACAGCTCCAGCACCGGGATTCCTCCTTGCGGGGTCGTCACTACCGATGCTACCTCTTAACGAGCTACCTCGATTCGAGGTAGCTCGTATCGAGGGGGCCACTCAGTGAACAACCACCGCAGACAGCTCGTCGCGCTCGCCCGTCCCGTCTACTTCGGCCTGCTGGCCTCCGTCGCCGCCGGGATCATCAACACGGTGTGGGTCTCCCGAATCGGCGGCCCGGCCGTCGCCGCCGTCGCCGTGGCGACCGGCGCGGAGAACGTGCTGCTCGGCGTCGCGCTCGTCTTCGGCTCCGGTACGACCGTGCTGGTGGCCCACGCCCGGGGCGCGCGGGATCCCGGTGGAATGCGGGCGGCGGTGCGCGGCGGCACGGCTCTGTGGGCTCTGGTCACCCCGGTGGTGGCCGGGGGCGGGTTCCTGCTGCGGGAGCCCCTCTCCCGGCTGGTCCTCGACGACGGCCCGGCCGTGTCCCTCGCCACGGCCTACTTCGCGCTCTCGATGCCCGGGATCGCCGTCTTCTTCGCCCAGCAGCTCGTCGACGGCATCCTCAAGGGCGCCGGTGACACCCGCACCCCCATGCGGCTCGCCCTCCTCGCCAACGGGCTGATCCTGGTGTGCGACCCGTTCCTGATCCGCGCGTACGGCGTCCAGGGGGCGGCCGCCTCGACCGTGCTGTGCCGGGCCGTGGCCCTGGTGATGGGACTGGTCGTCCTGCGCCGGAACACCATGCTGCGGTCCTCCGTCGGAAGCGGGAGGGCGCTCGGACGCGGGACCGCGCTCGGACGCGTGCTCAGCACCGGCCTGCCCATGGCCGCCGACTTCACCGTGCGCCAGGGCGGCACCCTCGTCCTCGTCGCGGTCGTGGCGCGGCTCGGGGTGACGGCGGTGGCCGCCTACTCCATCGCGTACAAGGTCATGTACGTGGCGACCATGGCCTTCTACGCCGTCCGGCAGGCCGCCTCGATCCACATCGCCCAGCTGCGAGGAGCGGGACGGGACGAGCGGCGGGCGGTCGGGCGGGAGGCGGTGGTCGTGTCCGGGGCGGTCGGGCTCGTGGCCGCCGTCCTGCTCCTGGTGACCGCCCCGTGGATCATGGCCGCCTTAGGGGCGGGACCCGAGGTCGCCCACGCCGGCGTGCTGTTCCTGCGCTGTGTCGGCCCGTATCTGGTGCTCATGGCCTGCTGCATCGCGCTCGGTGGGGTTTTCGAAGGCAGTGGGGGAGCGCCTGCGCTGCTGCGGGTGACCTTGCTGGGCACGGTCGTGCAGTTGGTGTCGGCGTACGGCTTCGCCGGGCTCGGACTGCCCGGGGTGTGTCTGGCGCTCGCGCTGGCCATGGCGGTGCAGTGCGGACTGGTGCTCGTGCTCCTGCGGCGGGCCGGCAGGGGCGTTCAGGAGGACGCCGGGGCCTCCTGGGCCGGGGTTTCGGTCTGATTCGGGGATGGGGGTGGGGTCGGGAGGGGCTGTTGGGGGACCGTGTCGCGCCACAGTTCTCGCATGCCGATGGCCGTGGCGAGGACCAGGAGGCCGTTGCGGACGACGAGGAGGCCGATTCCGCGCGGGGTGCTGCCCACCACGTCCGCGAACCAGATCGGGAACTCCAGGACCGTCACGAAGCACGCCACCAGCACCAGGACGGCCGGCAGCCCCATCCGGCTGGCGCGGAAGCACAGACAGGCCGCCGCCAGGCCCACCAGCCACACCATGTACTGCGGGCTGATCACCCTGCTGGTGGTGGTGAACATCAGCACCGCCACCAGGGCCGCGTCGGCCGCCGTGTGGGCCTGGAACCGGGTGGCCGTCAGCCGCCACAGCAGCAGCAGTCCGAAGGCCATGCCGGTCAGCGCCAGCGCGGCCGTGGAGACAAGGGTCACCCACGGCCCGAGGAACTCCACCGAGCCGTAGTTGAGCAGCACCGAGCCGCTCCAGCCGTGGTGCCGGGCGATGTGGAAGACCAGGGAGCCCAGCGACTCCACCTCGGTGCCCCGCTCCCGCTGGAAGGTCAGGAAGGCGAAGGCCCCGGGCATCGCGAGGGAGAACACCCCGGCCACCACGCCGGCCGTCACCGCAGCCCAGGCCCACACGCTCCGCCTGCGGATCCCGACCAGGACCAGCGCCGGCCACACCTTCAGCATGGCCCCGAAGCCCACCAGGGCTCCGGCCACCCGGGGATGCCGGGCGGCCGCGAGGACCGCGGCGACCGCCACCGCGGTCACCATCACGTCGTAGCGGGAGTAGACGGTCGGTCCGAGCAGCGGTACGCCCACCACCCACACCCAGGCCCCGCGCAGCCGCCGGCCGGGGCGCAGGCCCGCGTACAGCAGCAGGGCGAGGACGGCCAGGTCGGCGGCGAAGGCGATCAGGAAGAAGGCCTGGGTGTACTCCAGGAAGGGCAGCAGGGCGGGGGAGAGGATCGCGAGGGCCGCGGCGGGCGGGTACTGCCAGGTCACGTCGTCCTGCGGGAACGTTCCGGTGCGCAGGACGTCGTACCAGCCCTGGTAGATGACCGACACGTCACTGGTGACGTCCGGGCCCGGGAAGACGTACACCTTGTACACCCAGAGCAGCAGCAGCAGCCTGGTCACGCCCCAGGTCAGCAGCAGTCCGGTCAGGGACCGCCGCCAGGCCGTCGTCTCCACGTGATCCCCTGCCGTTCATTTCCGGTCTTGAGGGGAACATGATGTCCCGCTCTCCTGTGAGGGTGCCATAAACGCGGCCGTGCCCGGCTGTGAGCAGCCCGTTCGGTAGGGTCGGCGGCGATGCACAAGACCCTGATCGTGACGAACGACTTCCCGCCCCGTCCCGGTGGCATCCAGGCGTTCCTGCACAACATGGCGCTGCGGCTCGACCCCGAGCGGCTGGTCGTCTACGCCTCCACCTGGAAGCGGAGCCGGGAGGGCGTCGAGGCGACCGCGGCCTTCGACGCCGAGCAGCCCTTCACCGTCGTACGGGACTCCACGACCATGCTGCTGCCGACGCCCGGGGCGACCCGCAGGGCTGTCGGGCTGCTGCGGGAGCACGGGTGTACGTCGGTGTGGTTCGGGGCGGCCGCGCCGCTCGGGCTGATGGCCCCCGCGCTCAGGAGGGCCGGGGCGGAGCGGCTGGTGGCGACGACCCACGGGCACGAGGCCGGGTGGGCCCAACTGCCCGCCGCACGGCAGCTGTTGGGGCGTATCGGGGAGTCGACGGACACGATCACCTACCTCGGCGAGTACACGCGCTCGCGGATCGCCGGGGCGTTGAGCCCGCAGGCCGCCGCGAGGATGGTGCAGCTGCCGCCGGGGGTCGACGAGAAGACCTTCCACCCCGGCTCCGGCGGGGACGCCGTGCGGGCGCGGCTCGGGCTCACGGACCGGCCGGTGGTGGTGTGCGTCTCGCGGCTGGTGCCGCGCAAGGGCCAGGACACGCTGATTCTCGCCATGCCGCGGATCCTCGCGCGGGAGCCCGAGGCCGTGCTGCTGATCGTCGGGGGCGGCCCGTACGAGAAGGAGCTGCGCAAGCTCGCCCACGAGACCGGGGTCGCCGCGTCCGTGCGCTTCACCGGGGCCGTGCCCTGGGCAGAGCTGCCCGCGCACTACGGCGCCGGGGACGTCTTCGCGATGCCGTGCCGGACCCGGCGGGGCGGGCTCGACGTCGAGGGGCTCGGGATCGTCTACCTGGAGGCCTCGGCCACCGGGCTGCCCGTCGTCGCCGGGGACTCCGGGGGCGCCCCGGACGCCGTGCTCGACGGCGAGACCGGATGGGTGGTGCCCGGCGGTTCCCCGGAGGAGGCCGCCGAGCGGATCACGGTCCTCCTCGGCGACGCGGAACTGCGGAGGCGTATGGGGCAGCGGGGCAGGGAGTGGGTCGAGGAGAAGTGGCGGTGGGACTTGTTGGCGGAAAAGTTGAAGACACTGCTATAGCCGGATGCCGGTAATCCGCCGATGCTGCGGACATGACCGGAAAACTGATACAACGTCAGCTGACTAGACGTCAGATCCTTGGTATGGCCGCCCTTCAGACGGCGGCCACTCTCGGCTTCACCCGTGTCGGGCTCCAGTCGGCCCGCGCGGACGAGCCCGCCGCGGTCGAGTCCGCACCCGCCATCGTCGTGGGCTCCGGCTACGGCGCCTCCGTCGCCGCCCTCCGGCTGGGCCAGGCCGGTATCCGCACCCTCGTCCTGGAGATGGGCCGGCTCTGGAACACCGCAGGCCCCGACGGCAAGGTCTTCTGCAACACCGCCAACCCCGACCAGCGCTCCATGTGGTTCCGCACCCGCTCCGAGGCGCCGCTGGCCACCTTCCTGTGGCTGGACGTCGTCAACAAGGACATCAGCCCCTACCCAGGCGTCCTGGACCGGGTCCACTTCGCCAACATGTCCGTCTTCGTGGGCCGCGGCGTCGGCGGCGGCTCCCTCGTCAACGGCTCGATGGCGGTCACCCCGCTCCAGTCCTACTTCGCCGAGCAGTTCCCGACCGTCGACACCGCCGAGATGTACGCCACGTACTTCCCGCGCGCCCGCGCCATGCTCGGCGTCAACACCATCGACCCGGCATGGTTCGAGTCGACCGAGTGGTACAAGTTCAGCCGGGTCTCCCGCAAGCACGCCCAGAACACCGGCCTGAAGACCACCTTCGTGCCCAGCGTCTACGACTTCGGCTACATGCAGCGCGAGGCCGCCGGCACCGCCACCAAGTCCGCCCTCGGCCAGGAGGTCATCTACGGCAACAACTTCGGCAAGAAGAGCCTCGACAAGACGTATCTGGCGTCCGCGCTCGGCACCGGCAACGTCACCATCCACACCCTGGAGAAGGTCACCGGCATCAGCCGGGCGAGCGACGGCAGTTGGATGCTGACCGCCGACCGCATCGACTACACCGGCGCGGTCGTCGAGACCAAGCAGTACTCCTGTACCTATCTGTTCCTCGGCGGCGGCAGCCTGGGCACGAGCGAACTCCTGCTCAGATCACGGCAGTCGGGGACGCTCCCGGCGCTGGACGCGAGCGTCGGCGCGGGCTGGGGGCCCAACGGCAACACCATGCTCGGGCGGGCCAACCACCTGTGGGACACCGTCGGGGCCAACCAGTCGACCATGCCGGTCATGGGCATCGACGACTGGGCCAACGCCGACAACCCCGTCTTCGCCGAGATCGCGCCCCTGCCCACGGGACTGGAGCACTGGGTGAGCCTGTACCTGGCCATCACCAAGAACCCGCAGCGCGCCAAGTTCTCCTACGGCAGCGGGGGGTTGGCCCTCGACTGGAGCGCGGCGCAGAGCGCGGTCTCCTCCGGCATGGCCAAGAAGCTCTTCGACCGGATCAACTCCGCCAACTCGACCATCTACCGCTACGACCTCTTCGGCTCGCCCAGCAGGGTCTTCGCCGACGACTTCACCTACCACCCGCTGGGCGGCTGCGTGCTGGGCAAGGCCACCGACAACTACGGCCGGGTGAAGGGGTATTCGAAGCTGTACGTCACCGACGGTTCGTTGATCCCCGGCAACATCGGGGTCAACCCGTTCGTCACCATCACGGCGCTCGCCGAACGGACGATGGCGCGGGTCCTCGTGGAGGACACCGCGCCATAAGCCCTGTGCCGGTGACTACTTGGCGTAGATGGCCTCGATCTCGCCGGCGAAGTCCTTCGCCACCACATTGCGCTTGAGCTTCAGCGACGGCGTGAGGTGGCCCGTCTCCTCCGTGAACTGGGAGGACAGAATGCGGAACTTCCGCACCGATTCCGCCTTCGACACCGCGGCGTTGCCGTCGTCGACCGCGGCCTGGATCGCCGCGTTCAGGTCCGCGTCCCCGGCCAGCGACGCCGCGGTGGAACCCGCCGGCTTGCCGTGCTCCTCGGCCCAACGGCCCAGGAACTCCTCGTCGATGGTGACCAGCGCGCCCACGAACGGCCGCCCGTCGCCCACCACCATGCACTCCGCGACCAGCGCGTGCGCCCGGATGCGGTCCTCGATCACGGCCGGGGCGACGTTCTTGCCGCCCGCGGTGACGATGATCTCCTTCTTGCGGCCGGTGATCCTGAGGTAGCCGTCCTCGTCGAGGGTGCCGATGTCACCGGTGTGGAACCAGCCGTCGGTCAGCGCCTCGGCCGTGGCGGCCTCGTTGTTCCAGTAGCCCTTGAACAGGTGCTCGCCGTGCAGCAGCACCTCGCCGTCGTCCGCGATCCGGATCACCGAACCCGGCAGCGGCTGGCCGACGGTACCGATCTTCGTGCGGTCCCACGGGTTGAACGCGGTGGCCGCACAGGACTCGGTCAGGCCGTAGCCCTCCAGGACCGTGAAGCCGATACCGCGGAAGAAGTGGCCGAGGCGCTCGCCGAGCGGGGCGCCGCCGGAGATGGCGTACTCGCCACGACCGCCCAGCACGGCCCGCAGCTTGCTGTAGACCAGCTTGTCGAAGGTCTTGTACTTGATCTTCAGGCCGAGCGACGGGCCCGCGGGGGTGTCCAGCGCCCTGCTGTACGCGATCGCGGTGTCGGCGGCCTTGTCGAAGATCTTGCCCTTGCCGTCCGCCTGCGCCTTGGCGCGCGCCGAGTTGTAGACCTTCTCGAAGACCCGCGGCACGCCGAGAATCAGCGTCGGCCGGAAGGACGCCAGTTCGTCGGTGAGCTGCTTGATGTCCGGGACCATGCCCAGCTTGATCGGCGCCATCATCGGCGCGATCTGCACCAGCCGGCCGAAGACGTGCGCGAGCGGCAGGAACAGCAGCACCGAGCACTCGCCGGTACGGAACAGCGGGCGCAGCCGCTCCACGATGTTGCCGCACTCCGCGAAGAAGCTGCGGTGGGTCAGCACACAGCCCTTGGGGCGGCCGGTGGTGCCGGAGGTGTAGACGATGGTGGCCGGGTCGTCGGCCTTCGCCAGCGAGCTGCGCTCGTCCACGGCCGCGTCGCTGATGTCCTTGCCCGCGCGGCCCAGTTCCTCGATCGCGCCGCCCTCGATCTGCCAGACGTGCTTGAGCGCGGGCAGCTGCTCGCGCACCGACTCGACGGCCGCGGAGTGCGTGTCCAGCTCCACGACACAGGCGGTCGCGCCGGAGTCGGAGAGGATCCACTGGATCTGCTCCGGCGAGCTGGTCTCGTACACCGGCACGGTGACCGCGCCCGCGCTCCAGATCGCGAAGTCGAGCAGCGTCCACTCGTAGCGGGTGCGCGACATCAGGCCGACCCGGTCGCCCGGCTGGACGCCGGAGGCGATGAGCCCCTTGGCGGCGGCGTGCACCTCGGCCAGGAAGGCGGTGGCCGTGACGTCCTGCCACGCGCCGCCCACCTTGCGGGCGATGACGGCGACGTCGGGATGCTGCGCGGCGTTTCTCCGGACGATGTCGGTGAGATTGCCGTCCGCAGGGACCTCGTACAAAGCCGGAAGGCTGAACTCGCGCAAGACTGCTGCTCCTCATAGGGCGCCGGCGCCACGACGTTGTGTGATGCGACGGTCGGTCCAAGGCTCGGGCAGGTGCTCAGGATTTCAGTAGTTGAAGGCTGAGCACGACTGGACTGCCCGGACGTTACCCGCCGGTATGGCTTCTTCGACAGGGGGTCCCGACGAGATGTTCGCTGCGTCACATGGATGGGGGTTCTTGCCGCACAGTAGTCCACCTGCTTACTGACTGGCCAGTAACCGCAGGCCCGGCCGCCACTGTTCACGTATGCCCCACAGGCCTACTCTTGATCGTCATGGCACCCTCACCGGCCGGAAGCCGGACGACGCGCGTTCATGTGGTCAGCGATGTGCACGGCAACGCCCGTGACCTGGCCAGAGCCGGCGAGGGCGCCGACGCCCTGATCTGCCTGGGCGACCTCGTGCTTTTCCTCGACTACGCCGACCACTCGCGCGGCATCTTCCCCGACCTGTTCGGAGCGGAGAACGCCGGCCGGCTCGTGGAACTGCGCACCGCCCGCCGCTTCGAGGAGGCGCGGGAGCTCGGCGCCCGGCTGTGGGGCGGCATCGACGCCGACCGGGCCTCGGTGATCGAGAAGGCGGTGCGCAAGCAGTACGCCGAGATGTTCGCGGCCTTCCCGACACCGACGTACGCCACGTACGGCAATGTCGATATGCCGTCCCTCTGGCCGGAGTACGCCGGACCCGGAACCACCGTGCTCGACGGCGAGCGGGTGGAGATCGGCGGCTGGACGTTCGGCTTCGTCGGCGGCGGCCTGCGCACCCCCATGCGGACGCCGTACGAGATCAGCGACGAGGAGTACGCGGCCAAGATCGAGGCCGTCGGCGAGGTCGACGTGCTGTGCACCCACATCCCGCCCGAGGTGCCCGAGCTGGTCTACGACACGGTGGCGCGGCGGTTCGAGCGGGGGAGCCGGGCGCTGCTGGACGCGATCCGCCGGACCCGCCCCCGGTACTCCCTCTTCGGTCATGTGCACCAGCCCCTCACCCGGCGGATGCGGATCGGGGCGACCGAGTGCGTGAACGTGGGGCACTTCGCGGGGACCGGGAAGCCGTGGGCGCTGGAATGGTGAGTCCGCGCGCGCGGTAGCCTTCACGCTGCACAGACGTGCGTACCACCCTTTCCCACCGGTCCGTATCTGGAGGAGCCACGGCGATGGCGGAACACACCAGTTCGAGCATCACGATCGAAGCTGCGCCGGCCGACGTCATGGCCGTGATCGCCGACTTCGCCCGCTACCCGGACTGGACCGGCGAGGTGAAGCAGGCGGAGGTGCTCTCGACGGACGCGTCCGGCCGCGCCGAGCAGGTCCGGCTGGTCATGGACGCGGGCGCGATCAAGGACGACCAGGTGCTCGGCTACACGTGGACCGGCGAGAACGAGGTCTCCTGGACGCTGGTGAAGTCCCAGATGCTGCGGCAGCTGGACGGCTCGTACGTCCTGAAGCCGGCGGGGGCGGGTTCGACCGAGGTCACCTACCTGCTGACGGTCGACGTCAAGATCCCGATGCTGGGCATGATCAAGCGCAAGGCGGAGAAGGTCATCATCGACCGGGCGCTGGCGGGGCTGAAGAAGAGGGTGGAGTCGGGGCAGTAGGAGTTCGCCGGTTCGCTGTCGTCTGCGGGCCGGTGGGGGCTGATCGCGCAGTTCCCCGCGCCCCTGAAGCATGTGGGTGCAGTCCCACCTTCTTTGGGGGCGCGGGGAACTGCGCGACCGGCCACGACGGACCCGCAGCCGCAAGACGGCACAGCGAGGCACAACCCCGGCGTCCGTTACGGTTCACCCCTATGCGCACCATCCTGATCACCGGCCCCGGCGGCAGTGGCCGTACGACCGTCGCCGCCGCCACCGCGCTCGCCGCCGCCCGCGAGGGAACCCGCACCCTTGTGCTGAGCGCCGACCGGACCGACACCCTGGGCACGGTCCTCGGCGCGACAACCGGCCCCACCCCCACCCAGGTCACCCCCACCCTCACCGCCTGGCGCCCCGACGCGACCGCCGGTTTCCGCGACGACCTCGCCGGCTTCCAGGACCGCGCCTCCAACGTGCTCAACCTGCTCGGCGCCTCCCGGCTCGACCCCGAGGAGGTCACCCCGCTGCCCGGCGCCGAGGAACTCACCCTCCTGCGCGCCCTGCGCGACGCGGCGCTCTCCGAGCGGCACGAGCTGCTCGTCGTCGATCTGCCGCCCACCCCGCAGGCCCTCGCCCTGCTCTCCCTCCCCGAGGAACTGCGCCGCTACCTGCGCCGCCTCCTGCCGGCCGAGCGCCAGGCCGCCGCCGGTCTGCGGCCCGTGCTCGGACGCCTCGCCGGGGTCCCCATGCCCTCGGAGTGGCTGTACGAGACCGCCGCCCGCTGGGACACCGAACTCGGCGCGGTCGAGGCCGTCCTCGCCGACCGGCACCGCGTCGTACGCCTGGTCGCCGAGCCCGGCCCCGCGGGCAGCGACGCCGTACGGTCCGCGACCCTCGCCCTCGCGCTGCGCGGCCTGCGCCCCGACACCCTGGTCGCCAACCGGGTCGTACCGGAGGACTGGCCCCCCGGCCTGGTCGCCCAGCAGCGCAAGGTTCTGGAGGAGTGGCAGGAGACGTACGACGTCCGTGCCCTCCCGCACCTCGGCCACGACCCGCGCGGCACCGACGACCTCGACGCCCTCCAGGTGCCCGGCGTCAACGCCACGACCTCCACCGTCGAGTGGCCCGTCGCCGACCACCTCGCCGAGGACGGCGTCCTCGTGTGGCACATCCCGCTGCCCTGCGCCGTCCGCGAGGAACTGGACCTGATCCGGCGCGGCGACGAACTCGTCGTCACCGCCGGGCAGTTCCGCCGGATCGTCCCGCTGCCCTCCGTCCTGCGGCGCTGCACCGTGGCCGGCGCCGCCCTGCGCGACGGCGAGCTGCGGATCCGGTTCGCGCCGGACCCGGACCTGTGGCCCCGCACCCCGTGAACCGCGTACGGCCGTTCGGGTAACGTCGGAGGGACGAACCGTAGTCAGGAGTCCGTCATGAGCGAACAGCTCCCCCCGTCCGACGCCGGGGAACACGAGGCGAACGACGAGGTACGGGCGACCGACGCCGACGCGTGGGCGACGGCGGCCGCTGAGGACCTCGCGGCGGAGAAGGCCCGCCGCCGAACCCAGTACGGCCCGCCCCCGGGCTCGGCGGCCGAGGAACTGCGCAAGCTCGTCGACAACGTCGCGGAGAAGCTGTCCGGCATCCAGTCCCCGCTGCTCGGCGGCATCGCCGGACCCGCCGCCCAGCAGGTGGTCCGGCAGGTCGTCCAGCAGGCCAAGGCCGCCGTCGAGCCGGTCATCGAGCGCAACCCGGACGTCTTCGACCACCTCGCGGCCGCGGGCGGGGAACTCCTCGCCGCGTACCGCTCGGCGGTCCAGGCGCAGGAACAGCGCTGGACGGCCCGCGGCACCGGACCGCGCGACCCCGACGGCGACGGCCGTGACCGGGGCGAGGGCACCGGCCCGGGTGAGCGCATCGACTTGGACTGAAACCCTGTGACGGCAGGGCCTCGGGTACGGTTGACCGTAGCGGGGCTCGACCGAAACTGAGGGATTCATGGGACTCACCATCGGCGTCGACATCGGCGGCACGAAGATCGCGGCCGGCGTGGTCGATGAGGAAGGCAACATCCTCTCGACGTACAAGGTGCCGACCCCGGGCACGGCCGAGGGCATCGTGGACGCGATCGCCTCGGCGGTGGAGGGCGCGCGTGCCGGGCACGACATCGTGGGCGTGGGCATCGGCGCGGCCGGATACGTCAACCGCCAGCGCTCGGAGGTCTACTTCGCCCCCAACATCCACTGGCGCAACGAGCCGTTGAAGCAGAAGGTCGAGGCCCGGGTCGGCCTTCCGGTCGTCGTGGAGAACGACGCCAACGCGGCCGCGTGGGGCGAGTACAAGTTCGGCGCGGGCAAGGGCCACCGCAACGTCATCTGCATCACCCTCGGCACCGGCCTCGGCGGCGGCATCATCATCGGCAACAAGCTGCGCCGCGGGCACTTCGGCGTGGCCGCCGAGTTCGGCCACATCCGCATGGTCCCGGACGGCCTGATGTGCGGCTGCGGCTCGCAGGGCTGCTGGGAGCAGTACGCGTCGGGGCGGGCGCTGGTGAGGTACGCCAAGCAGCGCGCCAACGCCACCCCGGAGAACGCCGAGATCCTCCTCGGGCTCGGCGACGGCAGCCCCGACGGCATCGAGGGCAAGCACATCTCCATGGCCGCCCGCCAGGGAGACCCGGTCGCCGTCGACTCCTACCGGGAGCTCGCCCGCTGGGCCGGCGCGGGCCTCGCCGACCTCGCCTCCCTCTTCGACCCCTCCGCCTTCATCGTCGGCGGCGGCCTGTCCGACGAGGGCGAACTGGTCCTGGACCCGATCCGCAAGTCCTACAAGCGCTGGCTGGTCGGCGGCAACTGGCGCCCGGTCGCCGACGTCATCGCCGCCCAACTGGGCAACGAGGCGGGCCTGGTCGGAGCAGCGGACCTGGCGAGAGAGCCGGACCCGATCATGTAACGGTGACTGTGCTTCTTTTAGGGGCGCGGGGAACTGCGCGACCAGCCACGGACGACCGGCAGTCGCGCACGATCCCCCCGCCCCTCTCTCGTGGGCGTAAATTGATCCACATGGTTCCGGTCAAAGTCCTGAGCTACAACATCCGCTCGATGCGCGACGACACGGACGCCCTGGCCCGTGTCATCAGCGCCTGTGAACCCGACCTCGTCCTGATCCAGGAGGCCCCCCTCTTCTTCCGCTGGCGCAAGAAGCTCGCGCGGCTCGCGTCGGCCTCAGGGCTGGTCATCCTCACCGGCGGCGGCACCGCCGCGGGACCCGCCATCCTCTGCAACCTGCGGGTCACGGTCGAACGCACGGAGGACGTCCTGCTCCCGCTCACCCCAGGGCTGCACAGAAGAGGCTTCGCCACCGCCGTCGTACGGATCGGCGGCGCCCGCCTCGGCGTGCTGAGCTGTCACCTCTCGCTCCAGAAGGACGAGCGCTACGAGCAGGCGGGCGCGCTCCTCGACCGCCTCGCCGGCATGGGCGTGGACCACGCGATCGCCGGCGGCGACCTCAACGACCGCCCCTCGGGACCCGCCTTCAGCCGTCTCGCGGCCAACCTCCAGGACTGCTGGGCGACCAGCCCCACCGGCGGCGAACACACCTGGACCCACTCGCAGCCCCCGCAGCGCATCGACGCCGTCTTCGCCACCAAGGGCATCGAGGTGCTCGGCTGCGGAGTGCCCACGGACCTTTCCGGGATCACCGCGACAGACCTGAGGGCGGCCACCGACCACCTCCCGGTCCTGGCCACCCTCAACGTGCCCGCGAGCTAGACATTCCCGCGAGCCAGACACTCCCGCGAGCTAGACGACCGCTCCCCGCCCGGGGTCGCCGTCGTCCTCGTCGTCCGTCCGCATCCGCGTCACCAGCGTGACGAAGCCGCCCAGGAAGCCGCCGATCCCGACCGTGGCCAGCCACCAGGTCATCTCCCAGCCGAGCAGCACCGCGACCAGCAGCAGGAGCGGCCCGCCCAGCACCCCCAGCCACGCGAACTTGGCGGTGGTGTCGGCGGCGGGCAGCGGCGGCGGCTCCGGCGGGACGAAGTGGCCCTCGTCGTCCTCCTCGAAGTCGTCCTCGGAGGGCTCCGGAGCGCTGTAGTCGCGTGGTCCCACACCGGGCGCGAAGGAGACGGAGCCGCCCAGCGGCTTCACGGGCTTCTCGTCCTTACGGGCCCCGGGTTCCGCCTTCTCCGCGGTCGTCGGCTCGTCGTTGGTCTCGGTCTCCAGGAGCGCGAGGTCCTCGACCGACTTGAACGGCTTGGTGCCCGGCGGATCCTTCGGCTCCTCGCCGTACCCGGCGACGATCGCCGCCCACGCGGCCTCCTCGTCGAACGGGACGCCCTGCTCCTCCGGCTCGTGGCCCTCGTGGCCCTCGCGGTCCTCACGGTCGGAGTCGTGCTCAGCCACGGGCGGCCGTCCCTTCACTGCCGATGCCGGTGGTGTGCCGGCCGATGAACGCGAGGCTCTCGTCGAAAATCCGCTCCGCGTCATGGTCCAACGTCGCCACGTGGTAGCTCTGTTCCAGCACGATCTCTGTTACGTCCGTAGAGGACACCCGGCTCAGCACGCGCGCGGTGTCGGCCGCCGGCACCACGTGGTCCCGGGCGCTGCGCAGCACCAGCAGCGGCTGGGTGACCTGCGGCAGCTCGCCGTCCACCTGCTTGAAGAAGGTCCGCAGGGAGTGCGCCGCGTGCAGCGGCACCCGGTCGTACCCCAGCTCGACGCTGCCCTCCTTGGCGATGTCACTGGCGATCCCGGGCGCGGTGCGCACGAAGTGCCGGGCCACCGGAAGGGCGTACGGCGCGAGGCCGTGCATCCGGTTCGCCGGGTTGACGACCACGACTCCGCTGACCGCGTCCCCGTGCCGGGCGGCGAGCCTGAGGGCCAGGGTGCCGCCCATGGAGAGCCCGGCCACGAAGACGGAGGAGCAGCGCTCGCTCAGGGCACGCAGCTCGCGGTCCACCTCGGCGTACCAGTCCTGCCAGCCGGTGAGGGCCATGTCCTGCCAGCGGGTGCCGTGTCCGGGCAGCAGGGGCAGGGAGACCGTCAGTCCACGGTCGGCGAGGTACTGGGCCCAGGGACGCAGCGACTGGGGGGAACCGGTGAAGCCGTGGCAGAGAAGGACACCGGCCTCCCCGCCCTCATGGCGGAACGGCTCGGCTCCGGGGAGGACCGGCACCTAGGTCTCCTGTTCATGAAAGAAGTGTGAGCAAGTCCGGGTGTGGTTCACCGTACGCGACCGCACTGACACCGACCAGGGCCGTCGGACTCTTTGACAGCGCTCCGGGTTAAGGTCTGAGCGACGGACACAGGAGGCACTCGGTTGTTGTACGGCACGATGAAGGTCGCCATCGGCGGGCCGCTGAAGGTCGCCTTCAGGCCCTGGGTGGAAGGCCTGGAGAACATTCCCGCCGAGGGTGCCGCCATTCTGGCGAGCAACCACCTCTCCTTCTCCGACTCCTTCTTCCTGCCGGCGGTCCTCGACCGCAAGGTCACCTTCATCGCCAAGGCGGAGTACTTCACCACGCCCGGCGTGAAGGGCCGTCTGACGGCCGCCTTCTTCAAGGGCGTCGGCCAGCTTCCGGTGGACCGCTCCGGAGCGCGCGGCGCGGGCGAGGCGGCGATCAAGAGCGGCCTCGACGTCCTGGAGCGCGGCGAGCTGTTCGGCATCTACCCCGAGGGCACCCGCTCGCCCGACGGACGCCTGTACCGCGGCAAGCCCGGCGGCCTCGCGCGCGTGGCGCTCGCCAGCGGCGCCCCGGTCATCCCCGTCGCGATGATCGACACCGAGAAGATCCAGCCGCCCGGCAAGGTGATGCCCAAGCTGATGCGCCCGGGCATCCGGATCGGCGAGCCGCTGGACTTCAGCCGCTACCAGGGCATGGAGCACGACCGCTTCGTGCTGCGGGCGGTGACCGACGAGGTCATGTACGAGATCATGAAGCTCTCCGGCCAGGAGTACGTCGACATCTACGCGACGGCGGCCAAGCGGCGGATCTCGGAGGCGGCCAAGGCCGAGAAGGCGGCCAGGGCCGAGAAGGACAAGCCCGGCACGTCCGCGTCCTAGGATCCTGGGACACGGCAGTCCGGGCCGGGGGTGGGGGAGATGGCCAAACAGGTACGCGTCATGCGCATGTCCGTCGAGCAGCCGCTGTGGCGTGCCCTGACCGGGTACCGCGTGCTCACCATGCTGTACGCGGTCGGGCTCTTCGCCAGCGAGTACGACAGCTTCGACCTGCCCGGCGTCGCCATCGCCTACTACGTCGTCCTGTGCGTCTGGACGCTCGCCACCCTGCCCCGCGTCCAGAACGCGGCCGCGTGCACCAAGCGCTTCCTCGCCGTCGACCTGGCGATCGCGCTCTCCGGCATCGTCCTGACCCCGCTGGTCGTCGACCAGCACCACATCGACAGCGGCGGGCCCACCCTGCCGTCGATATGGACCGCCGGTTCCGTCCTGGCCTTCGCCATCAAGGGCGGCTGGCGCTGGGCCGCCCTCGCCTCCACCCCGGTCGCCGCCGCCAACCTGATCGAGCGCGGCCAGCCCGCCCGTGACACCGTCCACAACGTGATCCTCGTCTGGGTCGCCTCCATCGCCATCGGCTACGTCGTCGAGGTCGCCCGCGCCTCCGAGCGCACCCTCGCCCGCGCCCTGGAGATCGAGGCGGCGACCCGCGAGCGCGAGCGCCTGGCCCGCGACATCCACGACAGCGTGCTCCAGGTGCTGGCCATGGTGCAGCGCCGGGGCGCGGTCCTGGGCGGCGAGGCCGCCGAACTGGGCCGGATGGCCGGCGAGCAGGAGGTGGCGCTGCGCACGCTGGTCTCCGGCGGCCTGGCGACCGTGTCGCGGGTGTCCTCGGACGCCTCCCAGGGCGCGGTCGTGCACGTGGTGGAGGACGAGGCGGCCGACGACGGCCCGCTCGACCTGCGCGCGCTGCTCGCCCCCTACGCCTCGGCGAAGGTCTCCCTCGTCGAGCCCGGCGCCCCCGTCCCGCTGCCCCCGCCCGCCGCCCGCGAGCTGGCCGCGGCCGTCGGGGCCGCCCTGGACAACGTGCACCGGCACGCCGGCGAGCACGCGCGCGCGTGGATCCTCGTCGAGGACGAGCCCGACGAGGTGATCGTGACCGTGCGCGACGACGGCCCCGGCATCCCCGAGGGCCGGCTCGCCCAGGCCGAGGGCGAGGGGCGGCTCGGGGTGGCCCTGTCGATCCGGGGCCGGTTGCGCGATCTCGGCGGCAGCGCCGAGCTGATCTCTCCTCCGGGGCAGGGCACGGAGGTCGAGCTGAAGGTACCGAAGGTCTCACGGGGGAAGGCAGGACAGCGATGAGCGAGAAGGACCCGATCAAGGTGATGGTGGTCGACGACCACCCCATGTGGCGCGACGCGGTCGCCCGGGACCTGGCCGAGTCCGGTTTCGACGTGGTCGCCACCGCGGGCGACGGCGACCAGGCCGTACGCCGGGCCAAGGCGGCGGACCCCCACGTCCTGGTCCTCGACCTGAACCTGCCGGTCAAGCCCGGCGTCCAGGTCTGCAAGGAACTCGTCGGCCACAACCCGGCCCTGCGCGTCCTCGTGCTGTCCGCGAGCGGTGAGCACGCCGACGTCCTGGAGGCCGTGAAGTCCGGCGCGACCGGCTATCTGCTGAAGTCGGCCTCGACCGAGGAACTCCTCGACGCGGTCCGCCGTACCGCCGTCGGCGACCCCGTCTTCACCCCCGGCCTCGCCGGCCTGGTCCTCGGCGAGTACCGGCGCCTGGCCACCGACCCGGCGCCTTCCGGGGACCCCGACCAGCCCAAGGCCCCGCAGCTCACCGAGCGCGAGACCGAGGTGCTGCGCCTGGTCGCCAAGGGCCTGAGCTACAAGCAGATCGCCGAACGCCTGGTGATCTCGCACCGCACGGTCCAGAACCACGTCCAGAACACGCTCGGCAAGCTGCAACTCCACAACAGGGTCGAGCTCGTCCGGTACGCCATCGAACGGGGCCTCGACGACGAGTGAGACGCGCGTCACACTGACCCTTCGTCGGACACCTACGGCGAAGGGAACCGTCCATGCGCGTCGGAGTACTGACCGGAGGCGGCGACTGCCCCGGTCTCAACGCCGTCATCCGGGCCGTCGTCCGTAAGGGCGTTCAGGAGTACGGCTACGACTTCACCGGCTTCCGGGACGGCTGGCGGGGTCCACTGGAGGACGCCGTCGTGCGTCTCGACATCCCGGCCGTGCGCGGCATCCTGCCCCGCGGCGGCACCATCCTCGGCTCGTCCCGCACCAACCCGCTCAAGCAGGAGGACGGCATCCGCCGGATCCAGGAGAACCTGGCCGCGCGGGACGTCGAGGCGCTCATCGTGATCGGCGGCGAGGACACCCTGGGCGTGGCGGCCGAGCTCTCCGACCGGCATGGCGTGCCCTGCGTGGGCGTACCGAAGACCATCGACAACGACCTCTCCGCCACCGACTACACCTTCGGCTTCGACACCGCGGTCGGCATCGCCACCGAGGCCATCGACCGGCTGCACACCACCGCCGAGTCCCACATGCGGGTCCTGGTCTGCGAGGTGATGGGCCGTCACGCGGGCTGGATCGCCCTGCACTCCGGGCTCGCGGGCGGCGCCAACGTCATCCTCATCCCCGAGCAGCGCTTCGACGTCGAGCAGGTGTGCGCCTGGATCACCTCCCGCTTCAGGGCGTCGTACGCCCCGATCGTGGTCGTCGCCGAGGGCGCCATGCCGAAGGACGGCGACATGGTCCTCAAGGACCAGTCGCTCGACTCCTTCGGCCATGTGCGCCTGTCCGGGGTCGGCGAGTGGCTGGCCAAGCAGATCGAGAAGCGCACCGGCAAGGAGGCCCGCACCACCGTGCTCGGGCACATCCAGCGCGGGGGCACCCCGAGCGCCTTCGACCGCTGGCTCGCCACCCGCTTCGGCCTGCACGCCATCGAGGCCGTCCACGACGGCGACTTCGGCAAGATGGTCGCCCTGCGCGGCACGGACATCGTCCGCGTCCCCATCGGCGAGGCCACGGCACAGCTGAAGACGGTCGACCCGAAGCTGTACGAGGAGGTGGGCGTCTTCTTCGGCTGACGCCTACACGGCCGTGCGGCGCAGCTGTCCCACCAACTCCCGTACGACTGCGGCACCGTTCAGGGTCAGCACCGACTCGGGGTGGAACTGGACGCCCGCGAAGCCGGGGCCGCGCAACGCGTGCACCTCTCCGTTGCCGTCCCGGCTCACCTCGATGCCGTGCGCGGCCAGCTCCTCGGCGGTGTCGTCGTCGCAGCGCGCCACGAAGCTGTTGTAGAAGCCGACGGTCTCCGGCCGCCCGAACAGGTCGACCGTCGTCTGCGCGCCCTGGTACGGCACCTCCTTGCGGACGATCTCCAGGCCCAGCTCCGCCGCGAGCAGCTCGTGGCCCAGGCAGACGCCGAGCACGCCGTGCCGGTGGTCCCGGACGACCTCGGCGGTCAGCTCGCGCAGGAACCGCATCTTGGGGTCGGTGAGGTCGGACGGGTCACCCGGACCCGGCCCGAGCACCACCGGCCCCTCGTGGGCGAGCACGGCCTCCCTGAGCCCCGGCTCGTCGTAGCGCCGTACGGTCACCTCCAGGCCGCCCGAGCGCAGCACGTGCGCGAGCATCGACGTGAAGGTGTCCTCGCCGTCGACCACGAAGGCGTGCCCTTCCAGGTCGTACGAGAGCTCCTGCATCCGCAGCCAGAACGGCGCGAGGTGGGCCCGGCGCCCGTCGAGCGCGGCACGCACGCGTGGGTCGTCGGAGAGGCTCACGCGCGCGTGCTCCCCGCGCGGCCGCGACGGCCGTACGCCAAGGGCCGCCAGCACGCCCGCCGCCTTCGCGTGGGTCTCCGCGACCTCGCTCACCGGGGCCGAGCCGCGCACCAGGGTGGCGCCCACCGGGACCCGCAGCCGGCCGTCGGCGTCGATGTCCGCGGTGCGGATCAGGATGGGGGAGTCGAGGGTCTGGGCGCCCCCGGAGTCCCGGCCGAGCAGGGCCAGCGCACCGGCGTAGTAGCCGCGCCCGCCGACCTCGTGCCGCTCGATGACCCGGCAGGCGTTCTGCACCGGCGAGCCGGTGACCGTCGCCGCGAACATGGTCTCCTTCAGCACCTCCCGGACGTCCAGCGAGGACTTCCCGCGCAGTTCGAACTCGGTGTGCGCGAGATGGGCCATCTCCTTGAGCCGGGGCCCGATCACGACCCCGCCCATGTCGCCGACCGTGCACATCATCTTGAGCTCCTCGTCGACGACCATCGACAGCTCCTCGATCTCCTTGCCGTCGGCGAGGAAGTCGAGCAGGTGCTCGGGGGTGGGGCCCTCGGCGGGATAGCGGTACGTGCCGCTGATCGGGTTCATCACGACGGTCCCGCCGGACATCCGCACGTGCACCTCGGGGCTCGCGCCGACGAGCGTGCGCTCACCGGTGTGGACGACGAAGGTCCAGTACGCGCCCCGCTCGCCTTCGAGGAGCCGCCGGAACAGGGCGAGGGCGTCGGCGCGGGAGAACCCCGGGATCCCGCCCTCGTAGGTCCGCCGGATCACGAAGTTGGCGCCCTCGCCCCGTCCGATCTCCTCGCGCAGGACACGCCCGACGATCTCGGCGTATTCCTCGTCGGCGACGTCGAAGCCGCCGTTCTCGACCCGGACGGGGTGCGTGGGGAGCTGTTCCAGCGCGCGGGCCAGCGGGACGCGGTGGGTCTCGTCGGGGACGAGCACCGCCAACGGCGTCCCGTCGTCCCGCACGTCGAAGCCGCGCTCGCGGATCTGGCGGAAGGGGACGAGCGCCAGGCCCTCGTCGGGGAGGTCGGCGAGGCGGTCGCGGGTGCTGACGGATCCGAGGAACACCTCCACGGTGTTCTCGTCATGGCCCGGCGTGCGGCGGCGCAGCAGGGCGAAGGGGCGGTCGTCGTGCAGGAGCTGGGTCAGGTCCATGGTTCCTCTGCCGTCTGATGTCGATAGCGGTGAGGAACGACCCCGGAAACGCCGAAGGCCGCCCCTCGGGCGGCCTTCGCGAAGTCTTGCGTACGCGCAGTCAGTGGGCCGCCGGATGAGCGGTCCACCACCAGTTCTGGGTCGAATGCGCGAACATGTGCGGCACCCTACCCCATGTCCGGGGAGTGTTTCCGGTGTCTCACTTGATGGGCATGGCGCTGGAGCCATGACACGACCCCGTAATGTTGAGGACGTGACAGTGAACGCTAAGACCAGCGCGAGTGCTGGCAACACCTGGCGAGACCTGCCCGCGGCGCAGCAGCCCGAGTACCCCGACACCGAGGCTCTGCGCGCAGTGATCGCGGACCTCGAGTCGTATCCGCCGCTCGTCTTCGCGGGCGAGTGCGACCAGCTGCGCGCCCGGATGGCGGCGGTCGCCAAGGGAGAGGCGTTCCTCCTCCAGGGCGGCGACTGCGCCGAGGCCTTCGACGCGGTCTCCGCCGACCACATCCGCAACAAGCTCAAGACGCTGCTCCAGATGGGCGCCGTGCTGACGTACGCCGCCTCGGTGCCGGTCGTCAAGGTGGGCCGCATCGCCGGCCAGTACTCCAAGCCGCGCTCCAAGGGCACCGAGACCCGTGACGGCGTGACCCTGCCGACCTACCGCGGCGACTCGGTCAACGGCTTCGAGTTCAACGAGAAGGCCCGCGTCCCGGACCCCGAGCGCCTGAAGCGGATGTACAACGCCTCCGCCTCCACGCTCAACCTGGTGCGCGCCTTCACCACCGGCGGTTACGCCGACCTGCGTCAGGTGCACGCCTGGAACCAGGACTTCGTGAAGTCGTCCCCCTCCGGCCAGCGCTACGAGCAGCTCGCCCGGGAGATCGACCAGGCGCTGAACTTCATGCGGGCCTGCGGGACCGACCCGGAGGAGTTCAAGACCGTCGAGTTCTACTCCTCGCACGAGGCGCTGCTCCTCGACTACGAGTCGGCGCTCACCCGCGTGGACTCGCGCTCCGGGCACCTGTACGACGTCTCGGCGCACATGGTGTGGATCGGTGAGCGCACCCGCCAGCTGGACGGCGCGCACATCGAGTTCGCCTCGAAGATCCGCAACCCGATCGGGATCAAGCTCGGTCCGACGACCACGGCCGAGGACGCGCTCCAGTACATCGAGCGCCTCGACCCCGACCGTGAGCCCGGCCGGCTGACCTTCATCGTGCGCATGGGCGCCGACAAGGTCCGCGACAAGCTGCCCGAGCTGGTCGAGAAGGTCACCGCGTCCGGTGCCACCGTGGCCTGGGTCACCGACCCGATGCACGGCAACACCTTCGAGGCGGCCTCCGGCCACAAGACCCGCCGCTTCGACGACGTGCTCGACGAGGTCAAGGGCTTCTTCGAGGTCCACAAGGGCCTCGGCACCCACCCGGGCGGCATCCACGTCGAGCTCACCGGTGACGACGTCACCGAGTGCGTGGGCGGCGGCGACGAGATCTTCGTCGACGACCTGCACCAGCGCTACGAGACGGCCTGCGACCCCCGGCTGAACCGCAGCCAGTCGCTCGACCTGGCCTTCCTCGTCGCGGAGATGTACCGGGACCAGTGAGTCCCTGAGACGGCTGTGGGGCGCGGATCACATACGATCCGCGCCCCACACCACTTTTGTCGCCCCCCGGCGCCGGGTAAGGTTAGGTTAGCCTTATCGATCTCGGCGGGAGGTGAATCCGCGTGTACGTGTGCAGCTGCTTCGGTGTGACCGAGACGCAGGTCAGGAAGCACGCGGAGGACGGCGCCTGCACGCCGCGCCAGATAGCCTCCGCCTGCAAGGCCGGCACCGACTGCGGTTCCTGCGTACGGCGCATCCAGGCGATCCTCGGCCGGGGCGCGTGTCCGCGTCCTGCCTCCGCCGACGCCGCCACGCCGGTCCTGGCCGAGCTCGAAGCGCTCGAAGAGGCCGCCTAGCTCTCCGGCTGCTCGATCAGCTGCGCGATGTAGAGCGCCTCGCCCAGCTTCTCCAGCAGTTCCAGCTGTGTGTCGAGGTAGTCGATGTGGTGCTCCTCGTCCGCCAGGATCGACTCGAAGATGTTCGCGGACGTGATGTCGCCCTTCGCGCGCATCACCTCGATCCCGCGCCTGAGGCGGTCGATCGCCTCGACCTCCACCTGCCGGTCGGCCTCGAACATCTCCTTGACGGTCTGGCCCACGCGGACGTGGAACAGCCGCTGGTAGTTCGGCAGTCCCTCCAGGAAGAGGATGCGGTCGGTCAGCACCTCGGCGTGCTTCATCTCGTCGAACGACTCGTGCCGCGTGTACTTCGCGAGCTTCGTCCAGCCGAAGTTCTCCTGCATCTTCGCGTGCAGGAAGTACTGGTTGATCGCGGTGAGCTCGCCCGTGAGCTGCTCGTTGAGGAATTCGATGACCTCGGGGTCGCCCTGCATCGCAGAGGCTCCTTCCAACCGTGGGGAACTGGCCAGGTTGGGCCGCATCCTTGCACCGGCGAAGAAGATCGTCCAGTAAGTCTCCACTTAGTTAGTAAGGACATGCTTAGTCCATTTTGGGCTGGTTTGAGGGGTGGCTGGTCAGGTGCATCCCCTCGGGTCTGTCAGGATGGAAGGCATGGGTCAGCCGGAGGAGCGCGAGGGTGGAGCAGCGGCACACTCCGAGCTTCCGCCGGGACAGCGGCTCCAGCGCGGCTGGCCGGTCACGCACTACGGCCCGGTCCCCAAGTTCCGGCCCGAGCGCTGGGAGTTCCGGGTCTTCGGCGCCACCGCGGACGGCGAGAAGCAGTGCTGGAACCACGAGGAGTTCACGGCCCTGCCGTACACCAGTGTCGTGGGCGACCTGCACTGCGTGACGAAGTTCAGCATGCTCGGCTCCGAGTGGGGCGGCATCCCCGCCCGGACCGTCCTGGAGCTCGCCCCGCCCGCGCCCGCAGTCACCCATGTGATGGTCTGGGCCGAGTACGGCTTCAGCTCCAACCTCCGCCTGGCCGACTTCGCGTCCGAGCGCACGATCTTCGCCACCCACAAGGACGGCGAGCCGCTCACCGCTGAGCACGGCTTCCCGCTCCGCCTGGTCGTCCCCCACCTGTACGCCTGGAAGGGGCCCAAGTGGGTCCGTGGCGTGGAGTACATGACCGCCGACCGCCGCGGCTTCTGGGAGGAGCGCGGCTATCACAACGTCGGCGACCCCTGGAAGGAGCAGCGGTACTCCTACCAGGAGGAGCCGGGGGACGGCCCCGAGCTGTGAGGCCCTTCAGTGCGCGTGGTGCTCGTGGACCACGGCATGCCCCTTGCCGCGGCCGATCATCCACTTGTTGACCGGCACGGTCACGACGAACGCGATGGCCAGCGAGATCGCCAGTGACGCCCAGAACAGCAGATCAACGAGTTTCGCGTCCATGGCGTCCGGCCACAGTGCGATCACCCCGTTGTCGATCAGCTCCATCACGGCGATGGACAGGGTGTCGGCGGCCAGGGCCACCTTGACGGCCGCGCCGAGACCGAGGCCGGACTTGAGGATGCCGTACAGGGTGAACGAGTAGCCGAAGAGGAAGGCGAGCGCGATCGCCAGGACGGTCGTCGGCAGGTTTCCCCATCCCAGTGCGGTGCCGACGACCATGCCGAGCACCTCGCCGACGGCACAGCCGGTGAGGCAGTGGAGGGTGGCCTGGACGGCCGTTTTCCAGCTGGAGCCTTGGTGCTGCACGGGTACCCCCAGGGTCGGACGACGGTTCCTGCACTGGCGGGAACCGTATACCCCCTAGGGGTATTCCTCAACGGGCCCCGCCTCGCGGAGTTTCTTCAGTCGCTCCACGTCCGCCGCATGGCCCTCCTTGCCGCCGGGGGTCTCGATGATCAGGGGGACGCCCTCGGTGGCGGGGTGGGTCATCAGGGCGCGGAAGGGGTCCTCGCCGATGTGGCCGGAGCCGATGTTCTCGTGGCGGTCCTTGTGGGCGCCGACCACATCCTTGGAGTCGTTGGCGTGGATCAGCTTCAGACGGCCCTCGCCGACCGTGTCCACCAGCAGGTCCAGCGTCTGGTGCATGCCGGACGGGCCGGTCAGGTCGTGACCGGCCGCGAAGATGTGGCAGGTGTCCAGACAGACGCCCAGCTTCGGATGGGCGTCCAGGGCCTCGAAGTACGGGCCGAAGTCCCAGGTCCGTGAGCAGAGCGAGAAGCCCTGGCCGGCCGTGGACTCCAGCAGCAGGAACGGGTCGTCGTCGTGGGTCAGCTCGTCGAGCAGCGGGAGCAGGTGCTCGCGGACCTGCTTGAGGGCCACGGAACGGTCCCGGCCGCCGGTCGCGCTGCCGGTGTGCACGACGACACCCAGCGCGCCGATCTCCCGTCCGCGTCGCAGGGAGTGCCGGAGCGAGTCGACGGACCTCTCCACGGTCGCCTCCGTGTGGGAGCCGAAGTTGATCAGGTAGGGCGCGTGGACGTACGCCGGGATCGCCTCTTCGGCACACGCCTCGCGGAACGCCTCGTCCTGCTTCGGGTTTCCGGCGGGGGTGGCCCAGCCGCGCGGGTTCGCGACGAAGACCTGCACGGTCTCGGCGTTCAGGTCACGGGCGTAGGAGAGCCCGACGGAGTTGAGACCGCCGGCCACGGGGACGTGTCCGCCGACGGGGTTGCGCTGAGTTGTCACCGGTCAAGGGTGCCATTGCCTGCGGCGGGCTGTGCGGGGCGCCCAGGGATGTGGGTCGGTCCGTCGTAGGGCGGGTGCGGGCCGGTGGGGCTTGGTCGCGCAGTTCCCCGCGCCCCTGAGAGGCGCGTCCAGTGCACCTACCTCAAGGGGTGCGGGGAACTGCGCGACCAGCCACAACGCACCCGCAGCCGCCCGACGACCTTGCCCTGCACCCCGTCCCGCGCCGCTCAGCGGATCGTGATCGTGATCGTCGACCCCTTGGGTGCCGTCTCCCCGCCCTCCACGGACTGTTTCCTCACCGTGTCGCCGAACAGTCCGAGCAGTCCCCGGTCCTCCTCGACCTGGAACCCGGCCTCCTCCAGCGCGGACTTCGCGTCGTCGACGCTGTCGCCCGTGACGTCGGGGACCTCGATCATCTCGGGGCCCTTGGAGATCGTCAGGGTGATGGTGTCGCCCTCGGCGGCCTGGCTGCCGGATTCGGGGCTCTGCCGGGCCACCTGGCCCGCGTCGTACTCGGAGTTGACCCGCGTGTCGGCGATCTTCACCTTCAGGCCGGCCTCCGTGAGGTCGGACCTCGCGTCGGACAGGTCCTCGCCGGTGACGTCCGGGACGTCGACCGGGGCGCCCTTGCTGACGGTGAGGGCGATCGCCGAGCCGGTGCGCAGGGTGGTGCCGCCCGACGGGTCGGTGCTGATCACGAAGCCCCTGGGGACGTCGTCGCTGAACTCCCGGGTGACCATGCCCGGCTGGAGCCCCTCGGCCTTCAGCCGGTTGCGCGCCGTGCCCAGCGCGTCGCCGTCCACATCGGGCACCTTGACCGTCTGCGGGCCCCGGGAGACGGTGATCGCCACCGAGTCGTTGTTCCGTATGCGGCTGCCCACCCCCGGGTCCGTGCTGATCACGGTCCCGCGCTTGACGGTGTCGCTGTAGGCGTAGGTGACCTTGCCGGTCTCCAGCCCCACCTCGTCGAGGCGGTCACGCGCCTGTGCCTCGGTCTTCGCCAGCAGGGCCGGGACCCGGGTGAACTGGCCGGAGTTGATGTACCAGACGCCCGCGCCGAGGCCGAGCGCCAGCAGGACCGCGGCGACGATCAGGACCGGCCCGCGCCGGGAACGGCCACCGGAGGCCCGGCCGCGCCGGGGCGGGGGCGGTGGGGTCTCCAGGACGCTGGTGCGGTGGTGGACCGGCTCGTCCTCGTTGACCGGGAGCAGCCGGGGCACGGTCAGGGAGCGCGGGATCACGCTCGTACGGTTCTCGGCGCCCGTGTACTCCGACGGGAGCGCCTGCGGGGGCACCATGTCCAGCTGGGCGTCGCTCAGCCTGCCGTGTGCGTCACGGGTCTGCGCGAGCAGCGCCACCGCGTCGTACGGGCGCAGCTCCGGGGTGCGGGCGGTGGCCGAGGCGACCAGCTCGTCCAGCTCGTACGGCAGCCCCGGGACCACGGCCGACGGGGGCGGGACGTCCTCGTGGAGGTGCTTGTAGAGCACTATCGCGGGGGATTCGCCCTCGTGCGGCTGGCTGCCGGTCAGCATCTCGTACAGCATGACGCCGCACGCGTACACGTCGACGCGGGCGTCCGCGGTGTTGGGCCGGTCGATCTGCTCCGGTGACAGGTAGGAGACGGTGCCGAGGACCGCTCCGGAGCTGTTGGTCACGTTGTTCACGGACCGCACGAGCCCGAAGTCGGCGACCTTGACCCTGCCGTCGTCCCCTATGAGGACGTTCTCCGGCTTCATGTCCCGGTGCACGAACCCGGCGCGGTGCGCGGCGCCGAGCGCGGCCAGGACCGGCTCCAGGATGTCCAGGGCGGCGCGCGGTTGCAGCGCCCCGCGCTCGCGCAGCACGTCACGCAGGGTGCAGCCGGCCACGTACTCCATGGCGAGGTAGACGTACGACCCGTCGGTGCCCTGGTCGAAGACCTGCACCACGTTGGGGTGGGCCAATCGGGCGACGGACTTGGCCTCCCGGATGAACCGCTCGACGAAAATCCCGTCCGCCGCGAGCGCGGGGTGCATCACCTTGAGCGCGAGCACGCGGTCCAGACGGGTGTCCAGGGCACGGTAGACCGTGGCCATCCCGCCGACCGCGATCCGCGCGTCCACGCGGTAGCGGCCGTCGAGCACCTGCCCGACCAGCGGGTCCTGAAGGGTCGTATCCACGCAGGCGAGTCTACGAGCCACGGCTGACAGCCGATCGGGTTCGGCCGGAACAGGGGCGGTACTGGAGCCGAGCTGTGACGGAGGTCGCACCTGCCCGGGGCCGCGGTCGAACGTGTGTTCAGGTGGCCGGACGGTCCGGTTCAGGTCCAGAAGCCGGGACCTCCGAATCCGGATCCGGTTCAGGTCCAGAAGCCGGGACCTCCGAATCCGGATCCGGTTCAGAAGGCCGGCCGCTCCGGGTCCAGTGCGGCCAGGCCCTCCGCCGGGGACGACGCCTCCGCGAAGTGCCGGCGGGGGATCCGGCCCGCCCGGTACGCCAGTCGGCCCGCCTCCACCCCGTGCCGCATCGCCTGGGCCATCAGTTCCGGCTCCTGCGCCCGCGTCACCGCCGAGGCGAGCATCACCCCCGCGCACCCCAGCTCCATCGCCAGGGCCGCGTCGGACGCCGTACCCGCCCCCGCGTCCAGGATCACCGGCACCCGCGCGTGCTCGACGATCAGCTGGAAGTTGTGCGGGTTGCGGATGCCGAGCCCGGAGCCGATGGGGGAGCCGAGCGGCATGATCGCCGCGCAGCCCACGTCCTCAAGGCGGCGCGCCAGCACCGGGTCGTCGTTGGTGTACGGCAGCACCGTGAAGCCGTCGTCGACCAGGGTCTCCGCCGCGTCCAGCAGCTCCACGCCGTCCGGGAGCAGGGTCCGCTCGTCGGCGATGACCTCCAGCTTGATCAGGTCGGTGCCGAGCGCCTCGCGCGCGAGACGGGCCGTGAGAACCGCCTCGCCGGCCGTGAAGCAGCCCGCCGTGTTGGGCAGCACCCGGATGCCGAGCCGCTCCAGGACGGACAGCACCGAGCCGTGCACCGACGGGTTCACCCGCCGCATCGCGACCGTCGTGAGCTCGGTCCCGGAGGCGACCAGCGCCCGCTCCAGGACGTCCAGGCTCGGCGCCCCGCCCGTGCCCATGATCAGTCGGGACGAGAACGACGTACCGCCGATGACAAAGGGATCGTCGGCCATGGGTCAGCCTCCTTGGACGGCGGTGAGGACTTCCACGCGGTCACCCTCGGCGAGGGGCGTCGAGGGCCACTGCGTGCGCGGCACGACGGTCTCGTTGAGCGCGGCGGCGACCCCGGAGGGCGCCGCGGTGAGGGCCCGTACGACGGTGTCGAGGGCCGTACCGGGAGCGAACTGGCGCGGCTCCCCGTTGACGGAGATGTTCATGCCGGCTGCTCCACCCGCCGGCGGAACCGGCCCGGGGTGAACGGACGGGCCACCTCCGGGAGTTCACCGGTCGCAAGGACGTGGGCCATCGCGTCCCCGGTGACCGGGGTCAGCAGCACGCCGTTGCGGTAGTGCCCGGTGGCGAGCAGCAGGCCGGGCAGGTCCGTCGGGCCGAGCAGGGGAGCGTTGTCGGGGGAGCCCGGGCGCAGGCCCGCGCGGGTCTCCGTCAGCGGCAGTTCGGTGATGCCGGGGACCAGTTCGTGCGCGTCCCGCAGCAGTTCGTACACCCCGCCCGCGGTCACCGTGGTGTCCCAGCCCAGCTCCTCGCTGGTCGCGCCGATCACCAGCTCGCCGTTCTCGCGCGGCACGAGGTAGACCTGGCTGCCGCGTACGACGGCCCGCACGGTACGGCTCAGGAAGGGCGCGTACCGGGTCGGCACCGTCAGGCGCAGCACCTGGCCCTTCACCGGCCGCACCGGGGGCAGGACGGCCTCGGGGACCCCTTCCAGACGGCCGCTCAGACTCCCGGCGGCGAGCACGACCTGGCCCGCGTCCAGTTGGTCGCCGTCCGTCGTGGTGATCCCGGCGGCACGGTCCCGGAGGACCCGCAGGCGCTCCGCCCACACGCGGTGGAACACCACACCGGCCCGCTCGCACGCGGCCAGCAACGCGCGCGTGAGGCGGCGCGGATCGATCTGGTGGTCACCGTCCACCCGCAGCCCGCCCCGCACCCCCGGTGCGAGCATCGGCTCCAGACGGCGGCACTCGCGCCCCGACAGCCACTCCGACTCTAGGCCCGACTGCCGCTGGAGCGCGTGCAGTTCGCGCAGATGGGCGCGGTCGTCGGCGTCCAGCGCCACGGCCAGCGTGCCGCACCTGCGGTAGCCGAGGTCGTGGCCCGTCAGCTCGGTGAGCTCGGCCGCGAAGTCGGGGTAGCGGCGGGCCGAGGCGAGGTTCAGGCCGAGCAAGGTCTGCTCGCCGTAGTGCAGTTCGGTGACCGCGGCCAGCATCCCGGCGGCCACCTGGGCGGCCCCGCCGCCCGGTTCCGGGTCCGCCACGGCCGCGCTCAGACCGCGTTGCGCGGCCCGCCAGGCCGTGACCAGGCCGATGATGCCGCCCCCGACGACGAGGACGTCTGACGTACGTGAGGACATGGGCGTCCAGCCCCTCCCTTCGCCGGCATGACCCGGATCAGGTTCGTACGGTCGGAGGCCGGCCAGCCTCCCTCTCAGCCCGGTGCGTCCGGGCTCCCGCGAGTGCTCTACGTTGGCCACCCTAGCCCGACCCCGTACGTCTCAGTAAGGGAGCCTCTCTCCGTGGCACGCTCGCTCGACAACCTCGTCCTCGCCCCGGTCGCCGACCAGGCCCCAGGTCAGGTGGGCACCGGCACCCGGTTCACGTACCACGAGAAGGACGGGGAGATCTGGGCCGAGTACGCGGGCGGCGACGTGGTCCGCGGGCATCTGGTCGGCACGCGCGCGGGAGACCGCCTCGACTTCCGCTACGTCCAGCTCAAGCACGACGGGACGACGTCCTCGGGCCACTGCGTCTCCACGGTCGTCGACCTGCCCGACGGCCGGGTGCGGCTGGAGGAGACTTGGCAGTGGGAGTCGCAGTCCGGCAGCGGGACCAGCATTGTGGAGCAGGTCACTCGGCACGACTCCTGACTGACTGAACGTCAGGTGGCTAGGGTGATCAAATGACCGAGCAGACACAGGCGCAGCAGCGGGTGGTCGTGGTCGGGGCGGGCATGGCCGGGGTGCAGACCGCGGTCGCCCTGCGCGAACGAGGCTTCCAGGGCACCGTCACGGTGATCGGCGCGGAACCCCATCAGCCCTACGACCGACCGCCGCTCTCCAAGGCGGTCCTGCTGGGCAAGGCCGAGGGCTCCGCCTTCGAGGTGGACTTCGAGGCCCTCGGCATCGAACTGCGGCTCGGCCGCGAGGCGCTGGGCGTGCGCCCGGACGCGCACGAACTGGACACCGAGGCCGGGCCCGTGCCGTACGACGTCCTGGTCCTCGCCACCGGCGCCGAGCCGATCCGGCTGCCCGGCACGGAGGGCGTGCCCGGCGTGCATCTGCTGCGCACCCTGGACGACGCCGAACGGCTGCGCCCCGTGCTCGCCCGGCAGCACGACATCGTGGTCGTCGGCGCGGGCTGGATCGGCGCCGAGTTCGCCACCGCCGCGCGCGAGGCGGGCTGCGCGGTCACCGTCGTGGAAGCCGCCGACCGGCCGCTCGCCGGCGCGCTGCCCGCGGAGGTGGCCGCCCCGATGACGTCCTGGTACGCCGACGCGGGCGCCGATCTGCGCACCCACGCGCGCGTGGTGCGCGTCGAGCCCGGCGAGGTCGTCCTGGACGACGGCTCCCGGGTGCCCGCGGGCGCGGTCGTGGTCGGTATCGGCGCCCGGCCCGCCACGGCCTGGCTCGCCGGTTCCGGCATCCAGCTCGGCGCGCACGGCGAGGTCGTCGCCGACGAACGGCTGCACACCTCCGCGCCGGACGTCTACGCGGTCGGCGACTGCGCCTCCTTTCCCTCGGGGCGCTACGGCGAACGGCTCATGGTCCACCACTGGGACAACGCCCTCCAGGGACCCCGCACGGTCGCCGCGGCCGTCCTGGGCGAGACCTCCGCGGTCTACGACCCGGTCCCGTACTTCTGGTCCGAGCAGTTCGGCCGCTTCGTCCAGTACGCCGGCCACCACAAGTCCGCCGACACGACCCTGTGGCGCGGCGATCCGTCCGGCCCCGCCTGGTCGGTGTGCTGGCTGCGCGAGAACCGCCTGGTCGCCCTCCTGGCGGTGGGCCGCCCCCGCGACCTGGCGCAGGGCCGCCGCCTGATCGACGCGGGCACCGAGATGAACCCGGACCTGCTGGCAGACCCGGCGAGACCGCTGAAGGCGGCGGCGAAGGGGTAGGGCGCGGAGCGGGTGGCTTGAGGCGGCCCGCCTGATTCGATCCGCGGGCTTGCCCGAAGCTGCCCGGGCCGGTGCGGTGGCGTGGCGTTCGGGGGGTGGGTGGCTTGAGGCGGCCTGCCTGGTTCGATCCGCGGGCTTGCCCGAAGCTGCCCGGGTCGGTGCGGTGGCGTGGCGTTCGGGGGGTGGGTGGCTTGAGGCGGCCTGCCTGGTTCGATCCGCGGGCTTGCCCGAAGCTGCCCGGGTCGGTGCGGTGGCGTGGCGTCGGGGGTGGCCGGCGTCAGGGTCTCCCCGGGTCGGCCCACTCACGGGGTCTCCGCGGTGGCCAGGCGCTCTCGGAATCCTCGGGCCGACCCGCCGGGGCCCGGGGCCGTCCAGCTGCCGGGGGCCTGGGCCGGTCCCGATGCAGGGGTCCCCGCCGGGCAGGTCCCGCTGCCGGGATCCACGTCCCGCTCCGGCCCCCCCGCCGGGATCCACGTCCCGGTCCAGCCCCCCGCCGGTGTCGTCGGCACCGGCGAAACCGCCCCCCGTTCCCCCGCCGGAGGCGCCCCGGCTTCCGACTGTCAGTGTGGGATGGCACGCTTAATCCCGTGACCGAGATTGACGCAAAGATCGATGCACTCGTCCCCGCCTGGCTCACCCTCCCCGACATCGCGGAGCTGCTCGACGTCGAGGTGACGCGGGTGCGGCAGCTGGTCAAGGAGGGCCAGCTCATCGCCGTACGCCGTGGTGAGAACCGCGCGCTGCACGTCCCCGCCGCCTTCATCGACGGGGCCGAGCAGAAGGTCGTCAAGGGGCTGGCCGGGACCCTGACGCTCCTGAGGGACGACGGCTTCACCGACGAAGAGATGCTGGAGTGGCTCTTCACCCCCGACGAGAGCCTGCCCGGCACCCCCGCGCAGGCCCTGAGCGAGAATCGCGGCACGGAGGTGAAGCGCCGGGCCCAGGCGCTCGCCGTCTGACCTGACAGCACCGGCGTACGGGCCGGGCCCGCACAGAGGCCGCGGCCGCGGTCGAGCACGGCCCGTACACCGCCGAAACCGGGGGAGACTCCCGCATGCCCGACACCGCCCGCACCCGGCTCGCCGACGCCCGTGTCTACCTGTGCACGGACGCCCGCAGGCGCCAGGGCGACCTTCCCGAGTTCCTGGACGCCGTCCTGGCCGGCGGCGTCGACATCGTGCAGCTGCGGGACAAGGGCATGGAGGCGGCCGAGGAGCTGGAGCACCTGACGGTCCTCGCCGAGGCCTGTGCCCGGCACGGCAGGATGCTCGCGGTCAACGACCGGGCCGACGTGGCCCACGCGGCCGCCGCCGACGTCCTCCATCTGGGGCAGGGCGACCTCCCCGTCCCCGCCGCCCGGGCGATCCTCGGCGACGACGTCCTGATAGGCCGCTCCACGCACGCCGAGGCGGAGGCCGCCGCGGCCGCGGTGCAGGACGGCGTGGACTACTTCTGCACCGGCCCGTGCTGGCCGACCCCCACCAAGCCCGGCCGGCACGCCCCCGGCCTGGACCTGGTCCGGTACACCGCGGCCCTGGGCACCGACCGTCCCTGGTTCGCCATCGGAGGCATCGACCTCGGCAACCTCGACGAGGTCCTGGAGGCCGGGGCCCGCCGGGTCGTGGTCGTCCGGGCGATCACCGAGGCGGACGACCCCGGCGCGGCAGCCGCGGAGTTCGCGAAGCGGGTCCGGCACGCGCTGTAACCGCTCCAGGTGTCCGAGGGGTGGACAACAAGTCGACAATCCGGGCAAATTTCCCGGATCAGGTTGGGTGGTCGCCGCCCCCTGACTAACCTTCCGGTATGGCCCTAGGAACCGCATCCACCAGGACTGACCGCGCACGCACCGTGCGCGACATGCTCGCCACGGGCAAGACGACGTACTCCTTCGAGTTCTCGGCGCCCAAGACTCCCAAGGGTGAGCGAAACCTGTGGAGCGCGCTCAGGAGGGTCGAGGCGGTCGCCCCGGACTTCGTCTCCGTGACCTACGGGGCCGGCGGGTCCACCCGTGCGGGCACCGTCAAGGAGACCGAGCAGATCGTCGCGGACACCACCCTGACCCCGGTCGCCCACCTCACCGCGGTCAACCACTCCATCGCCGAACTGCGCAACATCATCGGCCAGTACGCCGACGCCGGGATCCGCAACATGCTCGCCGTGCGCGGCGACCCGCCCGGCGACCCCATGGGCGACTGGCTGGCCCACCCGCAGGGTCTGACCTACGCGGCCGAACTCGTCCAACTCATCAAGGAGTCGGGCGACTTCTGCGTCGGCGTGGCCGCCTTCCCGGAGATGCACCCACGCTCCGCGGACTGGGACACCGACGTCTCCCACTTCGTCGACAAGTGCCGCGCGGGCGCCGACTACGCCATCACCCAGATGTTCTTCCAGCCGGAGTCCTATCTGCGGCTGCGTGACCGAGTCGACGCCGCCGGCTGCCCGACCCCCGTCATCCCGGAGATCATGCCCGTGACCAGCGTGCGCATGCTGGAGCGGCTCCCGCAGCTCAGTAACGCGATCATCCCCTCCGCCCTGAAAGAGCGGATCCTCACAGCACAGGACGATCCGACCGCTGTACGCTCAATCGGAATCGAGTTCGCCACGGAGTTCTGCGCGCGACTGCTGTCCGAGGGAGTGCCCGGACTGCACTTCATCACGCTCAACAACTCCACGGCATCGCTGGAAATCTACGAAAACCTGGGCCTGCACCACCGACCGCAGGCCTAGACCGGCCGCACGGACATACGACACACTGCGTAGCGGTCACTGGGAGAGGGGCGTACATGGGCTGGACGGTCCTCTACATCGCGTTCGGATTCGTCGCGTTGTGGCTGCTCGGCGAAGTGCTGTTGCAGTACAAGGCGCGGCTGCGCTGGCGGGTGCTCGCCTTCGTCGGCTTCCTGGGCGTGGTCGCCGGCGTGCTCATCTCGCAGGTGGTCGTCATCGGCCTCGGCGCGATCGCCTTCGCGGTCGGTCAGACCTACGTCACCCTGTCGTTCCGGCGCGGCTTCGAGCAGGGCTGGGCGGTCAACCCGCCGGCCGCGCTGGAAGGTCTGACCGGCGGCAAGAAGACCCGCCGGGAGCGCGGCCGCGAGGAGGCCGCGCCGCAGGCCCCGGAGCCGGAGGCCGCGGCCTACCGCGACGAGACCGGCTACGACCAGGGTCTCCCGGACACCGCCGGGTACGGTCACGACGACGACTACGACCGCGACGACGTCTTCACCCCCGCGCGCACCGCCACGGCCGCCGAGACCACCTCGGTCTACGAGCCCCAGCCCATGCCCGACGACACCGGCTCCTACGGCGTGTACAGCGACGCCGGTTACGGCGGCGACCAGTCCTACGCCACGGCGGGCCAGCCCCAGGACCAGTACGCGACGGCCGCCGCCGACCAGACGTACGGCTACGACGGCTACACCGGCTACGACCAGCAGCAGTACGGCTACGACACGGGCGGGCAGCAGTACGCCGCCTACTCCGACCCGTACATCGGCACCCAGACCTACGGGACGGGGTCGTACGACACCTCCTACGGCGGTCAGCAGCAGTTCGCCCAGCAGGGCTACGACCAGTACGGCGGGACCTACGGCGGCGAGACGCCGGCCGGCGGGGTGTGGGTGCCGCAGCAGCGCACCGACGAGTACGGCGCCGAACTCCCGCAGGAGCAGCAGTACTACCAGGACAACAGCGGTCAGGGGCACCAGGGCCAGGGGTACGACGAGCAGTACCGCTTCTGACCCCGGCGGGCGCCCTCACTGCGAGCCGCGGAACTCCGGTCCCTCCACGACGAGTCCGGCGACCAGGGCCCCCGACATGCCGGCGTGCGCGAGCCCACCACCCGGGTGAGACCAGCCGCCGACGGTGAACAGGCCTGGGAGGGCTGTGGTGTTGGAGGGATGCAGCATGCTGCTGCCGCCGGCCAGTGAGGGCGGCGGTACCGCACCGCCTTCGGCTCCCGTCTCTCGCTCGGTGTGCAGGGGCGTCCGTACCTCGCGCCACAGGATCCGCTCCCGGAGGTGCGGCAGCGCGCGCTCGGCGGCGGTGACCATCCTGTCCGCGAAGGCGTCGGCGGCCCCCGGAGCGGTCCAGTCGAAGCTCCCTTGGGACGCCACGGTCGCCGTCAGCACCACGGACTCGTGGTCCGCGTCGGGACGCAGGGCCGGGTCGTCCGGGCGGTCGATCCACACGGTGGGCTCGGGCGAGGGCACTTCCCCGTGCGCGAAGTCGCACAGCTCGCCCTCCGGGTCGGTGCCGTGCACCACCGTGCGGTGCGCGGCGTCCTGCTGCCGCGCTCCGCGCAACGCGAGACAGACCACGACCCGGCCGAGACGCAGGTTCTCGGCGTACGGGGGGACGTCCTCGGTGCCGTAGAGCTCACGTCCCGGCAGGAGCCCGCGCAGTCGCCAGGGCCCGCCGCCGACGACGGTGTCCGCCTCCACGAGCGTCCCGTCGGCCAGCTCCAGACCGCTCGCGCGACCGTCCTTCTCCAGGACACCCGTCACCTCGGCGCCGAAGTGGAACTCCACCTTGCGCTTGACGCACCGCTCGTGGACGGCCCGCGCCAACTCCCGCATGCCGCCCCGGACATACCAGGTCCCGAAGGCGTGCTCCATGTACGGCAGGATCGCGGCGCTGGCCGGAGCGCTGCCCGGGTCGAGGCCGTACGCGAGCGCGTAGCCCTCCAGCAGGGACAGGAGCCGGGGGTCACGCAGCTCCCAGGCGCCGATCTCGGACAGGGTGCGGGCCCGCCGGGTGCGCAGGAACTTCTTGTGGGGGACCGACGGATACGGCTCACGCTGGGCCAGCACCGACCAGTTGGGCCACAGCGGCTCCTCCAGGAGCGGTCTGCGGGTGCGGTCCCAGGCCTCGCGGGCCCGGACCAGGAAGTCGCCCCAGCGTGCGCCGGCCCCCTCACCGAGGGCCTCGTCCAGCGCGGCGACCACTCCCGCGCGGGACGCGTTCGGCAGGGACACCTCGGTGCCGTCCGCGAAGACGTGCCGTGACGAGGGGTCGACCTGGACCAGGTCGACGACCGACTCCAGCGGCTCCTTGCCGGTCTTGACGAACAGATCGCGGTAGACCGCGGGGAGCGTGAGCATCCCCGGTCCTGTGTCGAAGGCGAAGCCGTCCCGCTCGAAGCGGCGCACCGCTCCGCCGTACGTCTCCGTACGCTCGTACACCGCCACCCGATGACCCGCGACGGCCAGCCGGGCAGCGGCCGCCATCGCGCCCATCCCGGCGCCGATCACCGCAATCCTTGCCATGCCTGCGACTTTATCGGCCGCCACTGACAGTCCGGGCCGACAGGGGTGCTCGCCCGGCGGCCCTCAGGCAGGTGGCCGTGCCGCCAGCCGTCGCTCCTCCCGGCGTTGCGCCCGGCGTCTGCGGAATCTCCGGATGCGGGAGATCAGGAAGTACAGCACCACCAGGCCCGCCACCAGCAGGACGCCCGCGATGGTCGCCGCCGCCTCCGGGTGGAAGATCGCGAACGAGACGATGCCGGCCACGCCGAGATCCTCGGCCAGGCTCAGCACGATGTTGCTGAACGGCTCCGGAGAGGCGTTCACGGCCATGCGCGTGCCCGCCTTGACCGTGTGGCTGGCCAGTGCCGTCGAGCCGCCCACCAGACCCGCGACCACGTCGTTGAGCGAACCGCTCTGGCCGGCCAGCAGCGCGCCGACCCAGGCGCCCGCGACCGGGCGGACCACGGTGTGCACGGAGTCCCACGCCGAGTCGACGTACGGGATCTTGTCGGCCACCGCCTCGCACAGGAACAGCAGGCCCGCCACGACGAGGACCTCGGGGCGCTGAAGGGTCTCGGGGACGTCGTCGCTCAGCCCGGTCGCGCCGAAGACGCCGAGCAGCAGCACCACCGCGTACGCGTTGACACCGCTGGCCCAGCCGCTGGTGAACACCAAGGGGAGTACGGACACGGACGCGATGGTAACCAGTCGGCCACAGGCCGTCCTGGGGGTGAGCACGCAGGACTGAGTATCCGTACCTAGGACCTGAGATGAGTACGCGCGCGGATGGGCCTCGACCTGCGTGAACGGGAGAGTGGAGGCACGGCGAAGGGGAACGGCTCCGGCACCGGCGACACGGGGCGCCGGAACGGAGCCGCCCCGGACCCGCTCCTTCCGTCGACCGCGGTCGGCGGGAGCGAGGCACGGGGGAACCCGGAAAGCGGGGGAACGACCGAACGGGGGCCCAACGGGGGGAACCGGGGGGACGTGGGGGAACGGGGGAATCGGGGGAAGAAGGCGCCGGTTCGGGGTGGCCCGCGGGGGACGCGGCCACAACGGACCGGCGCTTTCGCCTGTCAGCCGGACAGCGGCCGGATATCGGTCGAGTACCGGCCAGGTGCCGGGCGGGTGTCAGCCCCTGCGCCCGCTCACCCGCCCCTGCAACAGCCGCGACAGCGCCGCGTGCACGTCGTCCAGGGAGCGTTCGGGCTGGAAGGACTGCCAGTCGAGGGCGGCCACCAGGACCATGCCGACCAGGGCGGCGGCGGTCAGCGGGACATCGATCTCCTCGCTGAACTCGCCGTTCTCCACGCCTTCTCGCAGCACGCCCTCCACGACCGCCACGGCCTCCTGACGGACCACCATGAGCGTGGACTGCCATGCCCGGTTGGTGCGCCACAGCTCGGCCACGTACAGCTGGGTGAAGGCCGGGTAGCGCTCGATGAAGACGAGACCCGCGCGGATCATCGCGTCCAGCGCGTCCACCTTGCCGCCGCCCGCGCGGGCCGTCGACTCCGCCGCCTCCCGCAGGGAGGTGGTGAGCAGGCCCACGCCGTGCCGCAGCAGCTCCTCGAAGAGGACGGACTTGCTCGCGAAGTTGTAGTAGACCGTGCCCTTCGCGACCCCGGCCCGCTCGGCGATCTCGTCGACCGTGGTGGCGGAGAAGCCCTGCTCGGCGATGAGCGTGACGGCCGCCTCGTAGAGCTTCTGCCGGGTGGCTTCGCGGCGCGTGCTGACGCCCGCCGTGGCGCTGCTGCTTTCCATGCCTCTGATTCTCACAGGCGACAGGGCCCCTGAGGTGCCGGAACGGCTCACAGCGTCAGCTCCGGGTGCAGCCGGTCCAAGGTCCACACCTGCCGGCGACGCGCGGACACGGCGGTCAGCGCCAGCGCGCCCGCGGTGAAGGCGAGGAGCACCACGCACGCGTGCCACACCGGAGTGAGACCGCCGCCCGTGATGAGCCTGCGCAGGGCCTCGACGACGTAGCTCATCGGCAGGAACGGGTGGAGGGCGTTGAAGAACCCGGGGCTGGTCTGGACGGGGTAGGTGCCGCCCGCGGACGTCAGCTGGAGCATCAGCAGGGCCAGGACCAGGATCCGGCCGGCCGCTCCGAAGCGGGCGTTCAGCCACTGGACGATCGCCGCGAAGCACGCCGTCACCAGGAACAGGAAGCCCACGGTCCCGGCCGCGCGGGCCATCTGGAGGCCCACGGCCCAGTGCAGCACCGACATCAGGGCCAGCGTCTGGAGCACCCCGATCGCCACCACCGGCAGCCAGCCCGCGAGCGCGATCCGCCAGGCCGCGGCACCGGCGGCGAGCGCCCTGCGGTTCATCGGCGTGATCAGCATGTAGGCCACCATCGCGCCCACCCACAGGGACAGCGGGATGAAGTACGGGGCGAACCCCGTGCCGTAGTTCGGCGCCTTGTGCAGGTCCCTGGAGACCAGCTGGACCGGGTCGGCCATCACGTCGGTGCGCTGGTCGCGGTCCTTCTTGTCGTAGTCGGGGATCCGCGAGGCGCCGTCGTGGAGGCCGCCCGCGAGCTTCCCGGAGCCGTCGGCGAGCTTGTACATGCCGCCGCTCAGGGTGTCGGCGCCGCTGCTGAGCCTGCCGATCCCGTCGTCCAGGGTCTGGGCGCCGGTCGTGGCGCTGCCCAGGCCCGAATGCAGCGTCCTCGCGCCTGCGGCGACCTTCTGCGCGCCCGCGTTCAGCTTGTCGATCTTGGCGACGGCGTCGTCGAGGTCCTCGGAGAGCCGGGGCGACCGGTCGGCGAGCGCCTTCGCCTGCTTCTGGAGGGTGGCGAGCTGTCCGTCGAGCTTCTTCAGGTCGCCGTTCTGGTCGGCGACCAGGACGTTGACGTCGTCGGCGACCCTCGCCGCGTCGGAGGCGGCCTGCTGGGCCTTCTTCAGGTCCGCGCAGGCCGGGTCCGGCAGGACCGCGTCCGTGCAGCGGGCCTTGTAGACGGCGTTCAGGGTGTCGGCGGCCTTGTGCGCCCCCTGGGCGGCCGCCGGGGCGGTCCTCACCAGGGTGCCGAGGTTGTGGCGAACGGCTCCGGCCGAGTCGGCGACGAGCCGCGCGGTGTCGCCGATGCTCTTCTCGTTGTCCGCGACGAAGGGCCCCACCTTGTCGGCGATGCCGTTGACCCGGTCGGCGAGCGTCCGGGTGCCGTCCGCGACCTGCCGGGCGCCGTCCGCGAGGTCGCCGGAGCCCGAGTCGAGCCGTGCCAGCCCGTCGGAGAGCCTGCCGCTGCCCGCCTGGGCGTCCTTCAGGCCCGCGGCGAGGTCCTGGGACCCCTTCTCCGCCTTGCCGATGCCGCCCTCCAGGTCGTCCGCGCCGTTCGCGGCCTTCACGGTGGCGCCGTGGATGTCGGAGAAGGAGATGAAGATCCGGTCCAGGAAGGACCGCGAGGCCTTGGTGGACGCGGCCTGGCGCACCTCGGCGAAGACCGTGCGCGAGATCTGCCCGACGATGTAGTTGTTGGCGTCGTTCGTACGGACCTGGAGCGCGCCGGTCTCGGGCGAGTCGCCCGCGCTGGAGGCGATCCGCCGGCTGAAGTCGGCCGGCATTGTCAGCGACAGGTAGTAGGTGCCGTCCTCGACGCCCTTGCGGGCCTCCTCGGCGCTCACCTGGTGCCAGTCGAAGGTGTCGCTCTTGTGCAGCCCCTTGGTGATGTCCGCGCCCGCCGTGAGCCGGTGGCCGTCGGCGGTGGCCCCCTTGTCGTCGTTCACGAGGGCCACCGGGATGCGGTCCAGGCGGCCGTAGGGGTCCCAGAAGGACCACAGGTACAGGGCGCCGTACAGGAGCGGCAGCACCAGCAGGGCCACCAGTGCGGCGCGCGGCAGTTTCCCCCTGCCGAAGCGGCGCAGCTCAAGCGCGGCCAGTCTCGGTGAGCGCATCGCCCGTCTCCTTCCGGTTCTGCTCGTCGTCGGTGGCGTCGGTGGCGTCGGTGGCGTCGGTGGCGTCGGTGGCGTCGGTGGCCTCGGCAGCTTCGGTGGCTTCGGCAGCTTCGGGGCGCGTGGACACCGTCACGGCGTCCTCCGGGGCCTCGCTGCACACCGCCAGGACCGTCGTCCCGGTCGCGGTGAGCGACCTGAGCAGGGCCCAGGCCTCGGCGCGCTCGGCGTCGGACAGCTTCAGGTCCAGGTCGTCGACGGCGAGCAGTCGCGGACGGCCGATCAGCGCGAGGGCGATCGAAAGCCGCAGTGCCTCCAGCCGTTCCAGATCGCGTACGGCGGTCCGCGCGCCCTTGGGCAGTGCCTCCCTGTCGAGCCCGGCGGCCGCGAGGGCGGTGTCGATCCGCAGCCCCGACTCGGCCGCACGCTCGGCGCGCGGCCGTACCAGCGCCCGCACCGAGTCGCCGAACCGGCGCTGGAGCAGCGCCCGTTCGCGCAGGTGCTCCCCGACGGTGAGGGCCGGGTCGAGGTCGGTGACCCCGGCGACATTGGCCGGCGCGCTGAACCGGCGCACCGCCGCGAGCTGCTTCGGCAGCCGGGCCCCGCCCACGATGGCGGATCCCTCGGTGGCCTTCATCCGCCCGGTGAGCGCGAGCAGCAGGCTCGTCCGCCCGGACCCCGAGGGCCCCTCCACGGCGATCAGCGCACCGGGCTCCGCGGCGAGATCGATCCCGCGGAACGCCCAGCCGCGAGGGCCCTTCAACCCGAACCCCTGGGCCGTGACGTCGACTCCGTCCACGGCCACCCCCTGATTCCTCGAAGTGACAACTTTTTGAACTGACTGGTCAGTGCAAAAATAGACCCGAACCTACGTCCGAAGCAAAACAGCAGGTCAGAACGGATTGTCAGTGCCATACCTCACGATGGGCACATACGGCACTCCGTAGCGGGAGCTGCCGTCAACCAGACGACAGGAGGTTCGTCATGGCCAGCTACCACGCAGCCGCCGCCCGTCGGCGCCGCGCCACCGGCCCTGCCCCCTCACTGACCGGCCCGGCGAGCGACGTGCACCCCGTGCTGCGCCGGGCGACGGCCCCGCCCGCCGCCCTCGACCTGCTCGCCCAGGCCCGCGCCGGCCTGGACGAGGCCTCGGCGCTGGAGACGTCGAACGAGCGCTACGCCACGGCACACCTCGCCGCCCTGCGCACCGCGGCCGCCGTACTCGCCGCGCGGGGGCGTCCGGAGCCCACGCCCCGACGCCGTGCCAAGATCCGCAGCGCCTGGGAAGTGCTCCCGGAGATCGCCCCCGAGCTCGCCGAGTGGAGCGCGCTCTTCGCCTCCGGCGCCCGGCGCCGTGCCCGGGCGGAGGCAGGCATCCAGGGCGCGGCCAGCCGCCGGGACGCCGACGACCTCATACGTGACGTGGCGATGTTCCTGCGCCTCGTCGAGCGGATGCTGGTCCTCCAGCCGGTCCTGCCGCAGCCGCGCCAGGACCCGGAGGGGGCCGAGGAGGGGGCCCGCGGCACCGACCGTGACCGCGAACGCGACTTCCCGGACGCGGGATGAGCCGGCGGATGAGACGGCGATGAGACGGTGCGCGAGACGCCGATGAGTCGCCGGGCGAAATGCCGATGAGACGGCGGACGAGTGCCGATGAGTCGCCGGGCGAGACGCCGGGTGGCGGGCGGGCCGCGCCCCGGGTCGCAGGGGCCCGGCCGGGTCCGCCGTACGAGACGGGCGGCCGGGCGGGCCACCGGAGTGCCCAGGTGGGGCGGCGGAGGCAATAGGGTGGAGGGCGCCTGAAGCCTTCCCCTGCGCGCCGAGGAGCCAACTGCCGTGCCGGACCCGCTGCGACCCCGCGCCTCCCTCCGTACCGCCGTGGTCTGGGACGTCCTCCAGGACGCCCTCGACCGCCGGGTCAAGGCCACGGGACGCCCGGCGCTGGACGTCCTCGACACCGGAGGCGGCAGCGGCAACTTCGCGGTGCCCGTCGCCCGTCTCGGGCACCAGGTCACCGTCGTCGACCCCAGCCCCAACGCGCTGTTCGCGCTGGAGCGCCGCGCGGCGGAGGCCGGAGTCGCCGACCGGGTCCGCGGCGTCCAGGGCGACGCCCACGGCCTCTTCGACGTGGCCGAGCGCGGCGCCTACGACGTCGTGCTGTGCCACGGCGTCCTGGAGTACGTGGACGACCCGGCCGAGGGCGTGCGCAACGTGGTGGCCGCCCTGCGCCCCGAGGGCGTCCTCAGTCTGCTCGCCGCGGGACTCGGCGGTGCCGTGCTCGCGCGGGCCCTGGCCGGCCACTTCAAGGAGGCCCGGCAGGCCCTCGGCGACCCGGACGGCCGCTGGGGCGACGGCGACCCGGTGCCGCGCCGCTTCACCGCCGAACAGCTCACCGCGCTCGTGGAGGGCGCGGGCCTGAGCGTGGGCGCCGTGCACGGCGTGCGGGTCTTCGCGGACCTCGTCCCCGGCGTCCTCGTGGACACCGAGCCCGGCGCCGTGGAGGCCCTCCTGAAGCTGGAGGAGGCGGCGGCCGAGCTCCCCGCCTTCCACTCGGTGGCCACCCAGCTCCATGTGCTCGGCGAGACGCGGGAGACGGCCGGGGCCTGAGTCGCCTCCTGTGCCGTAGTGCTGATCAGGTACTTGATGGCGCATGGAGTACGCCACAGGCCCCCCGATCGGGCGCTCAGCGCCGTATGATCGAGGGAGACCGCCCGGCATGACGGGACGGCCGCTGGGGAATGACAGATTCAGCAGCCGGAGTGTTCATGGCGGATTCCGGTTGGCCAATTGGCGCAGAGGGGCGGGTTTCACGGGGGCGATTCCCTGCCTATCCTGAAGGGACCCCCCGAGTCGCCCCGGCGACTGCACGATGAGGAGGACTCCGTGCCGCTCTCGGAGCACGAGCAGCGCATGCTCGAGCAGATGGAGCGAGCGCTGTACGCCGAAGATCCCAAGTTCGCGTCGGCGCTCGAGGGAAGCGGGCTGCGTACGTACACCCGGCGGCGGGTCTACCAGGCGGTTGCCGGCTTCCTCGTGGGTATCGCGCTCCTCATGGCCGGTATGGTCGCCAAGCAGGTCTGGCTCAGCGTGGTGGGCTTCCTCGTGATGCTCGGCTGCGCGGTTCTCGCCGTGACCGGCTGGCGCAAGGCCCCCAAGCCCGGTGAACAGCCGGCCGGCGCTCCGCATGCCCGTCGGCAGGCGCGTCAGAAGCGCTCGATGATGGACCGGATCGAGCAGCGCTGGCAGAAGCGCCGTGACGAGCAGGGCGGCCAGTAGCCGCTCGCGACCAGCTCCCACAGATGTGTGAGGGGGTGAGCACCCGACAGGGTGCTCACCCCCTCTGCTCACCCCCTCGCGCAGGCCCTGGCGGGCCTGCGCGAGGGGGCTTTTTCAGCCTTGCTGACCCGACGGCCTGCGCAGGGTCGGCCGGGCCGCCGCCACCCTGGCGCGGACCCCGGCCCACCACTCCGACGCCGCCCACACCACCCGAGCGGTCGAACGCGGCGCGATCAGCGCGCGCACCCGGGTGCCCCGGCCGACGGAACCGCGCAGACCGCCGATCACCTGGTGGACGTCCTGGGCGAGACCGGCCGTGAGCCGTGGCCGAGGGGCGTAGAGGACCTGCTCCACCGCGTCCGCCACCCGGTGCACCGAGGCCGCGGCCGAGGTCTCCAGATGCCCGAGCCGTACGATCCGCGCCGCGGCCTTGCGCGGTGTCTGCGAGTCGTCCGGCGGGATCCCGAAGTCCCACGCCGTGTCGGTCAGCTCCTGCCAGACCGCCAGGGTGTGCACGGCCGCGTCCGCCTCGCTGCGGCCGTGACCGCCCAGCCGGGCGGCACGGGTGCGCAGCCGCCACAGCATCGGCGACAGCGGGACCAGGAGCACGGCCAGCCCGAACAGGACCCAGAACAGCAGCTTCAGGTACCACCACGAGCCCTGTACGGCCCACCAGGGGCCGCCACCGCCGCCGCCCGCCACCGCCGCCGGGGACGCGCTGTCGCACGCTTCCAGCTTCCGCAGCTGCGGCGAGCAGCTCTCGCTCGCCGAGGCCGAGGCCGAGGGCGCCGTGGACGAGCCCGCGCTCGGCCGCGGAATGTCGGGGTTCGCGTTGCCGGTGGCGTCCGGGACCGTGTACGACGGCACCGTGCCCCGGGTCGGGGTGGGCTCGAAGCGGGTCCAGCCGACACCCTCGAAGTACAGCTCGGGCCAGGCGTGGGCGTCCTTGAGCCCCACCGACACCGAGCCGTCCGCCTGCGGGGTGCCGGGCGCGAAGCCCACCGCCACCCGGGCCGGGATGCCCAGGGAGCGGGCCATCGCCGCCATGGCGAACGAGAAGTGGACGCAGAAGCCGCGCTTGTCGCGCAGGAAGTTGGCGATCGCGTTGGGCCCGTCACCGACCTCCACCTGGGTGTCGTACTCGAACCCGCCGGTCACCGCGAAGTAGTCCTGAAGGTCGACCGCCTGCTCGTAGGGGTTCTTCGCGTCCGCGGTGACCTCGCGCGCGGTCCTGCCCACCACCGCCGGCAGCGAGTCGGGCAGCTCGGTGTACTCGCGCTCGATCGCCGGGGGAGCGGCCGGCGCCGAGGCCAGCTGCGCCGCGGTGGGCTGCACGTCCAGGCTCGTCACCTGGTAGGTCAGCCCGCGCGTGTTCTGCCCGTGGTCGCCGACGAGCGCCATGCCCTGGGGCTCGTAACGCCAGTTGCCGCTGATCTTCACCCCGCTCGGCGGGTACGGCATCGGCAGGTAGTCCTGGGCGTACCAGTTCGCCGCCGAGACGGTCGTCTCCACCTTGGTGCGGTTGACGTCGGCGCCGAGGCCGATCGGGGTGGGGAACTCCTTCGGGACGGCCGTGATGGAGCGCTTGGACGGCTTCCAGGTGCGGCCGTCGAAGTCGTCCAGGGAGACGATCCGCAGGTACAAGTTGGAGATGTCGGTGCTGCTGCCGGTCTGGAGGGACAGGACCTGGCGGTCCTCGTCGACGTTCAGGCTGTCGCGCAGGGACAGCAGCGGGTTCACCGCGGAGATGGTGCCGCCGTTTCCGTTGCCCGCGCCCACGCCCGCCCCGGTGGCGTCCAGCAGTCCGCCGCTCATCGAGGGCAGCCCGAGGGGCACCACGAGGGCGATGCCCAGGGCGAGCGCGCCGATGCGCCGCCCGGTGCGCACCGGGGCCACGGGGCCGGTGTCGATGCCGGGGGTGCGCGCGGCACCGCCGAAGACGCGGCCCCACTGCGAGAGCCGGTCGCGGCCCTCGGCCAGGAGCAGCAGCAGGTAGCCGCCCGCGGCGACCAGGAACCAGAGCCAGTCGCCCCCGCTGTCGGACAGCCCCGCCGCCACGGAGTACAGCGCGAGCAGCGGCAGGCCCGCCGGGGCCGCGCTGCGGAAGGTCACCGCGAGGGTGTCCACCGCGAGCCCGATGATCAGGACCCCGCCGAACACCATCAGCTTGATGCCCTCGGACTCCAGTGGCGCCGGGATCGCGTACCGCGCGATGTCGTCGCCGCCCTGCTGGAGCAGGTCACCGAAGTGCAGGAAGGCGCCCGGACCGGGGATCAGCCCGAAGAGGGCCTGGCCGCGGGCGAAGATCAGGGTCAGCATCATCAGCGTGACGGCTGTCTGGGCGGCCAGCGTCAGCGGCCGGGCCAGCGGGACGCGCCGGGTCATCGCGCCCACCACCGTCTGGACGCCGAGCAGGAAGGCCACCTGGACGATCCAGGTGACCGGCTCCACCAGGGGGAGCAGGGCGCACGCGGCCATCAGCGTGGCCGCCCACGCGCACAGCGCCAGTCGTGCCCGCCCGCTCATCACGATGCCTCCCCGGCGCCGGCCGTGCCGACGCCCGTGCGCTCACGGTCCGCGAGGCGCCACAGCTCCTCCAGCGAGGTGCCCCTGGGCACGCCCAGGGCCGTCCAGCCCGCCTCGCGCAGCATCCGCAGCCGGCCCTCGTGCTCCGTCGCCGGTCCGGGCACGTCGGTCGGTTCCCGGACCCAGTTCTCGCTGTCCAGCACGAAGGCGAGGGCGCCCCCGCTGCGCTGGCGCATCTTGGCGGCCACCGCGGCCTGCTCCTCGTCGAGGTCGCCGAAGAAGGCCACCAGCAGCCCTTCGTTGCCGCTGCGCAGCACGTCGTACGCGAGCGACAGGCCGGTGCCGTCGGAGTGGTCGATCACCGCGAGGGTGTCCATCATCAGCCCGGCCGCGTCCGCGGTCCCCTGGCTTGCGCCCGCGAAGCCGTCGGCGCCCTCACCGGGCACGGAGTTGCCGGTGTCCGTCAGCAGCCGTACCGAGAAGCCCCGTTCGAGCATGTGCACCAGCACCGAGGCGGCGCCCGAGACGGCCCACTCGAAGGCCGAGTCCGGGCCCGCGCCCGCGTAGGCGAGGCCCCGGGTGTCCAGCAGCACCGTGCAGCGGGCGCGCTGCGGCTGTTCCTCGCGGCGGACCATCAGCTCGCCGTAGCGGGCGGTGGAGCGCCAGTGGACCCGGCGCAGGTCGTCGCCGTAGCGGTAGCCGCGCGGGATCACGTCGTCCTCGCCGGCCAGGGCGAGCGAGCGCTGCCGTCCGTCGCCGTACCCCTTGGCCTCGCCGCTCAGGCGGACCGGCGGCAGCGCCTCCACGCGCGGGATCACGGTCAGGGTGTCGTACGCCGAGAAGGAGCGGGTCAGTTCGCACATCCCGAACGGGTCGGTCAGGCGCAGCTGGAGGGGGCCCAGCGGGTAGCGGCCGCGCAGGTCGGAGCGGACCCGGTAGGAGACCTCGCGGCGACCGCCCGGCTCGACGCGGTCGAGCACGAAGCGGGGGCGCGGGCCGAGGACGTAGGGCACCCGGTCCTGGAGCATCAGCAGGCCGGTGGGCAGCCGCGAGACGTTGTCCATGCGCAGATGGACGCGGGCCTCGCTGCCGGCCGGCACGCGCGCGGGGGAGAGCCTGCGGCTGCCCGCCACCCGGTAACGGGTGCGGTACAGCACGGTGGCGCACACCAGCGGCAGCACGGCGAGCAGCAGGCCGACCCGCAGCAGGTCGCTCTGGCCCAGGACGTACGCGCATATCGCCGCGGCGATGCCGGCGGCGAAGAAGGAGCGGCCGCGGGTGGTGAGGCCGGCCAGCGCGGTGCGCACCCCGCCCTTGTCGCCCCGGTCGGCCTCCGGGCCGCCGGCCGAGGGCACCCCGGTGGACATCACAGGCTCCGCGGCGGCTGCTGCGGATACGCGGGCGCGACCCGGCCGATCCCCGTCCCGCCCTGCTGGGGCGCGGCGGGGACCGCGGTGCGCTGGAGGATCTCCTGCACGACCTGCTCGGCGGTGCGCCGGTTCAGCTGGGCCTGGGCGGTGGGCAGCAGCCGGTGGGCGAGCACGGCCACGGCGAGCGCCTGGACGTCGTCCGGCAGCGCGTACTCGCGGCCGCTGAGGGCGGCGGCGGCCTTGGCGGCGCGCAGCAGGTGCAGCGTCGCGCGTGGGGAGGCGCCGAGTCTGAGGTCGGGGTGGGTGCGGGTGGCGGCGACCAGCTCCACGGCGTACCGCCGGACCGTTTCGGCGACATGGACGCCGCGGACGGCCTCGATCAGCTTCACGATGTCGTGCGCGTGGGCCACCGGCTGGAGGTCCTCCAGCGGGCTCACCCCGCCGTGGACGTCGAGCATCTGCAACTCGGCCTCGACGCTCGGGTAGCCGACCGAGACACGGGCCATGAAGCGGTCGCGCTGGGCCTCGGGCAGCGGGTAGGTGCCCTCCATCTCGACCGGGTTCTGGGTGGCGACCACCATGAAGGGGCTGGGCAGCTCGTAGGTGTGCCCGTCGATGGTGACCTGGCGCTCCTCCATCGACTCCAGGAGCGCCGACTGGGTCTTCGGCGAGGCGCGGTTGATCTCGTCGCCGATCACGATCTGCGCGAAGATCGCGCCCGGCTTGAACTCGAAGTCACGCCGCTGCTGGTCCCAGATGGACACGCCCGTGATGTCCGAGGGCAGCAGGTCGGGCGTGAACTGGATGCGGCGCACCGAGCAGTCGATGGACCGCGCCAGGGCCTTGGCCAGCATGGTCTTGCCGACGCCGGGGACATCCTCGATCAGAAGATGTCCCTCGGCGAGCAGCACGGTCAGAGAGAGCCGTACGACCTCGGGCTTCCCCTCGATCACGCCCTCCACCGAACTGCGTACCCGCTCCACGACGGCGGTCAGATCAGTGAGGCTCGATCGATCGTCATAGGTGGTCACCCGGCCCTCCTCGGCCCGTACTTTCCGGGCCGACGCTCTGTGATGCGTAATCGGCCCACCCCGAATCACGGACACCACGCGTGAAACTCTCAGCGCGACGCCACACCCGCATTCTTGCTGCCGTTACCGATTCGTGTCACTCGACTGTGGACAACTGGCTGCACTATGTCGGGTTTTACGGCGTTGTAGGCACCCCTGGGGCCGAAATCAACAGCGAAACGACAGGTAGGACCCCGCCTGAGGCCTAGGCGGGGTCGACCTCGCGCAGCAGGCCCGTCTTCACGTCGAAGACGAAGCCCCGCACGTCGTCGCTGTGCAGCAGGAACGGCGAGGTCCGCACCCGCTGCATGGACTGCCGTACGTCCTGGTCGACGTCACGGAAGGCCTCCACCGCCCACGCGGGACGCTGGCCGACCTCCATCTCCAGTTCGTTGCGGAAGTCCTCGGTGATCGCCTCGAGGCCACAGCCGGTGTGGTGGATGAGGACGATGCTGCGGGTGCCGAGCTTGCGCTGGCTGATGGTGAGGGAGCGGATCACGTCGTCGGTGACCACACCGCCCGCGTTGCGGATGGTGTGGCAGTCGCCGAGCTCCAGGCCGAGCGCGGCGTGCAGGTCGAGGCGGGCGTCCATGCAGGCCACCACGGCTACATGCAGGACGGGGCGGGCGTCCATCCCGGGGTCCGTGAACGCCGCGGCGTACCGCGTGTTGGCGTCGACCAGGCGGTCGGTCACGGAGTCGTCACGGGTTATGGCGCCTTCGGTGGGAACAGATGCGGAAGTCGTCATAACCATGACGTTACTGGTCACCGCGGACCCGGTCCTGCGGTGGGAAGGGAAAAAGAGCGTCATCACGCCTTCGGTGTGAGGTAACCCACAAGAGTGCCTGGTGCACCCGAACGGGTGGTTTCCGGTCATTCGCCGCTTCGAGTCCCCGTCGATGCGCGACGCGCAGGCCGGTTGATTGACCGCGAGACACCGTGGACTAAAGTGACGCGAAGCGGGAGGCGAGGCCTCCCCGCTGACATTCCCCCGAGACCCCGGCTCACGCACGGACGGTCTCCCCGCGTGCGCGGCGCGTACGTACGGCTCGGCCTCCTCCCGCTTCCGGTCGGCTGACGCTTCCGGCGCCGGCAGGCCCTCCCCTTCCGCCGGCGGGCGGGGCCCCGGCGGTGCGTCCGGCCACGCCGGATCTGAGAGGGCCCCTTGAGCCAGAGTCGACATGTTCCGGTGATGCTCCAGCGGTGCCTGGACCTGCTGGCCCCCGCGCTGGAGCGGCCCGGAGCGGTCGTCGTCGACTGCACGCTCGGTCTCGGCGGCCACAGCGAGGCCCTGCTCCAGCGCTTCCCCGAGGCCCGGCTCGTCGCCCTCGACCGCGACAAGGAGGCCCTGCGCCTGTCCGGCGAGCGGCTCGCGCCCTTCGGTGAGCGCGCCACCCTCGTGCACGCGGTCTACGACGAACTCCCCGACGTCCTCGACCGGCTCGGCATCGCGCGCGTGCAGGGCGTCCTCTTCGACCTCGGTGTCTCCTCCATGCAACTCGACGAGGCCGACCGCGGCTTCGCCTACGCCCAGGACGCCCCGCTCGACATGCGCATGGACCAGACGACCGGCATGAGCGCCGCCGAGGTCCTCAACACCTACCCGCCGGGCGAACTCGTCAGGATCCTGCGGGCCTACGGCGAGGAGAAGCAGGCCAAGCGGATCGTGTCCGCGATCGTGCGGGAGCGCGAGAGGGAGCCCTTCACCAACAGCGCGCGGCTCGTCGAGCTGATCCGGGACTCCCTGCCGCAGGCCGCCAAGCGCACCGGCGGCAACCCCGCCAAGCGCACCTTCCAGGCCCTGCGCATCGAGGTCAACGGCGAACTCGCCGTCCTGGAACGGGCGATCCCGGCCGCTGTCGAGGCGCTCGCGGTCGGCGGCCGGATCGCGGTGCTGTCGTACCACTCGCTGGAGGACCGGCTCGTGAAGCAGGTCTTCGCGGCCGGCGCCGCCACCACCGCACCGCCCGGACTGCCCGTCGTCCCCGAGCGTTACCAGCCCCGGCTCAAGCTGCTCACGCGCGGTGCCGAACTTCCCACCGAGGAAGAGATCGCCGAGAACCGGCGGGCGGCACCGGCGCGCTGCCGGGGCGCCGAGCGAATCAGGGAGTCCATCGAGTGAAGTGCGTAAGCCGCATCAGTGAGTTGGGAAACCGGACTCACGGGAGGGTGTGTGAGTAGGAAACCCGAACTGAGGGGCAGGGCCGCCCGTCTCGCGCGCCTGTTCCCCGGTCCGACGAGCTCAGGACAGGCGGCCCGCACCCCCTTCGTGCTCCTCGTGGTCCTGCTCCTCGGCGGCGGCCTCATCGGCCTGCTGGTACTGAACTCCGCGCTCAGCGAAGGGTCGTTCAAGCTCACCGACCTCCAGAAGGACACCAAGAGCCTCACCGACGAGCAGCAGGCCCTCCAGCGGGACATCGACGCCTACTCCGCACCCGAGGCCCTGGTGCGCCGCGCCCGGGAACTCGGCATGGTGCCCGGCGGCGACCCGGCCTTCCTCGACCCCGACGGCACCGTCAAGGGCGTGCCGTCCCCCGCCTCCGGCGCCGACCTGGCCTCCCTGCGGGAACCGCTCGTCCTCGCACCCGAGGTGCTCGCCGCCGCGACCGTCCCGACGCCCGCGGCCGGTTCCACCCCGTCGGCCGTCCCGACCCCGACCGACCCCACCGAGCCCGGGGCCGCCGGGCAGACCCCGGGAGCCGACGGGCAGACCCCCGACACCGTCGAGCAGACCACCGGGGCCGCCCCCTTGGACGTCCCGCCCGCCGGGACCGCGCCCTCCTACGCCACAACCTTGACGAACCCGACCCCGAACCCCGGCAGGTGACGGCAGTGTCCGACGATTCCGGCAGGCAGCCGCCCCGCCGCCGCGTGCCAGGACCCGCGCGCCCCGAGCGCTCCGCCCGCCCCGTCGGCCGGCCGCGCCCGGGCCCCGGAGCCCGCCCGGCCCGCCGGCCCGCCGCGCCCCGCGCGGCGACCCCCAAGACGATCCGCCTGGGCAGCCCCCGCCCCCGGTTGCGCCTGGTCGGCCTCGCGCTGACCCTGGTGCTCGGCGCCTTCGTCGTACGACTGCTCCAGGTGCAGGCCGTCGACGCGAGCACCTATGCGGCCAAGGCCGAGCAGAACCGGTACGTCGGTTACACCCTGGCCGCCGAGCGCGGCGGGATCACCGACCGCGACGGGGTGGCCCTCGCGACCAGCGAGGACGCGTACGACATCACGGCCGACCCCACGCTGTTCACCCGCAAGCAGCTGAAGATCGACGACGGCCCCGAGCAGGCCGCGGCGCTGCTCGCCCCGATCCTCGGGCAGGACCAGGAGGCGATCGTCCAGAAGCTGCGGCCCAAGGACAAGAAGCTGCGCTACGTCCTGCTGGCGAGCCGTCGCACCCCGCAGGTCTGGAAGCAGATCAAGGACCTGAAGAGCGCGCTCGCGGCGAAGGCGGAGACCGACCCGGGCACGGCCAACGTCCTCGGGGGCGTCCTGTCCGTCCCGACCACCAAGCGGGTGTATCCGAACGGCGACCTCGCCGCCGGGATACTGGGCTGGGTCAACGCCGACGGCAAGGGCGGCGGCGGGGTCGAGCAGGAGCTGAACAGCCTGCTGGCCGGGAAGGACGGCAAGATCCGCTACGCCCAGTCCGGGGGCCGGCAGGTGCCCACCGTGGGCTCCACCGAGACGCCCGCGGTGCCCGGCAGCGACGTCGAGCTCACCATCGACCGCGACATCCAGTGGGCCGCCCAGAAGGCCATCACCGACCAGGTGAAGGAGTCCAAGGCGGACCGCGGGTACGTGATAGTGCAGGACACGCGGACCGGCGAGGTCCTCGCCATGGCCAACGCGCCCGGCTTCGACCCCAACGACCTGTCCAAGGCGAGCTCGGTCAACATGGGCAACGCGGCCCTCCAGGACGCCTACGAGCCCGGCTCCACCGCCAAGATCATGTCCATGGCCGCCGTACTGCAACAGGGCGTCGCCACTCCGCTCACCCATGTCATCGTGCCCAACCGGCTGCACCGCGGCGACCGGCTCTTCAAGGACGACATCGACCACGAGACCTGGTACCTCACGCTCAACGGCGTGCTCGCCAAGTCCTCGAACATCGGCACCATCCTGGCCACCGGCCAGCTCGGCAAGACCCAGGCGCAGGCCAACCAGGTCCTCTACTCGTACCTGCGCAAGTTCGGGCTCGGCAGCTACTCCGGGCTGGACTTCCCCGGCGAGACCCCCGGCATCCTCGCCAAGCCCGCCGACTGGTCGACCTCGCAGCAGTACACGATTCCTTTCGGCCAGGGCGTGTCCCTCAACGCGATGCAGGCCGCGTCCGTCTACTCGACGATCGCCAACGGCGGGGTCCGTATCGAACCCACGCTCGTCCGCGGCACCACGGGGCCCGACGGACGCTTCACACCCGCCGCGAAGCCCAAGGAGACAAGGGTCGTCAGCGCGAAGACGGCGAAGACCCTCTCCCAGATGCTGGAGTCCGTGGTGGACGACCAGGAGGGCACCGGCACCAAGGCGCGCATCCCCGGCTATCGGGTCGCGGGAAAGACGGGCACCGCCAACCGCGTGGATCCGGCCACCGGCAAGTACAAGGGCTACACCTCGTCGTTCGCCGGGTTCGCGCCCGCCGACCAGCCCCGGATCACCGTCTACTGCGCCATCCAGAACGCCACCAAGGGCAGCTACTTCGGCGGCCAGATCTGCGGACCCGTCTACAAGCAGGTCATGGAGTTCGCCCTGAAGACCCTCCAGGTCCCGCCCACGGGAGCGAAGCCGGCCAAGCTGCCCGTCTCCTACACGCCGTGACCAGCGGCCCTTCACACCTGCTCCGCATCTCGGAAAGGCCACCAGGAACCACCTCGTGACGACGATCACCTCCGCAGCCGGTAACCAGGGCACGCCCCGCCCCTCACTTCGCTCCGAGGCGGGTACGCCCGGTACGCTCACCGCCGTGCCACACGCTGATCAGTCCCAAACCACCCAGAAGGGCGCACCCGTGACCTATCCGGGACCGCCCAGGCCGGTCCGGGTCTCCGCAACACCCCTCGCGGAGCTCGCCGATCAGCTGGGCGCCGCCACCCCGGCAGCCGCCGCCGAGATCACGGGCATCACCCATGACTCGCGCGCCGTCCGCCCCGGCGACCTGTACGCCGCCCTCCCGGGCGCCCGCCTGCACGGCGCCGACTTCGCCGGCCAGGCCGCGAGCCTCGGCGCGGTCGCCGTCCTCACCGACCCGGCCGGAGCCGAGCGCGCCGCCGCGAGCGGGCTTCCGGCCCTGGTCGTCGACGACCCGCGCGCGCGGATGGGCGAACTGGCGGCCACGATCTACGGCCACCCCGGCCGTGACCTGCTCCAGATCGGCATCACCGGCACCTCCGGCAAGACCACCACGGCGTACCTCGTCGAGGGCGGTCTGAAGACCTCCCGCAGCACCGGGCTCATCGGCACAGTCGAGATGCGCATCGGCGACGAGCGCATCAAGTCCGAGCGCACCACGCCCGAGGCCACCGACCTCCAGGCGCTGTTCGCGGTCATGCGCGAGCGCGGCGTCGAGGCGGTCGCCATGGAGGTCTCCAGCCACGCGCTGGTCCTCGGGCGTGTGGACGCCTGCGTCTTCGACATCGGCGTCTTCACCAACCTCAGCCCGGAGCACATGGAGTTCCACTCCGGCATGGAGGACTACTTCCAGGCCAAGGCGCAGCTCTTCACGCCGAAACGCAGCCGGCTCGGCGTCGTCAACCTCGACGACGAGTACGGCCGCCGGCTCGTCAAGGAGGCCTCGGTCCCGGTCGTCACCTTCTCCGCCGAGGGGCACCCCGACGCCGACTGGCGTGCCGAGGACGTCCGGGTCGGCCCGATGGACTCGACGTTCACCGTGCTCGGCCCCAAGGACGAGCGGATCACCGCCAGGTCGCCGCTGCCGGGCCCCTTCAACGTGGCGAACACCCTCGCCGCGATCGTCGCCCTGGCCGCTGCGGGCATCGACCCGCAGACCGCCGCCGACGGTGTCGCCGCGGTGCCGGGCGTGCCGGGCCGGCTGGAGCGCGTGGACGCCGGCCAGCCCTACCTCGCGGTCGTGGACTACGCCCACAAGACGGACGCCGTCGAGTCGGTGCTCAAGGCCCTCCGCAAGGTCACCGAGGGCAAGGTGCACGTCGTGCTGGGCTGCGGGGGCGACCGGGACACGACCAAGCGCGGGCCCATGGGCGCCGCCGTGGCCCGCCTCGCCGACACCGCCGTACTGACCTCCGACAACCCGCGCTCCGAGGACCCGCTCGCGATCCTCGCGACCATGCTCCAGGGCGCGGCGTCCGTACCCGTGCACGAACGCGGCGAGGTCCAGGTCTTCGAGGACCGGGCCGCCGCGATCGCCGCGGCCGTCGCCCGCGCGCAGCCCGGTGACACGGTGCTCGTCGCGGGCAAGGGCCACGAGCAGGGCCAGGACATCGCCGGGGTGGTCCGTCCCTTCGACGACCGCCAGGTGCTTCGAGAAGCCATCCAGAAGACCCAGGGATGAACTTGTGATCGCCCTCTCTCTCGCCGAGATCGCCTCAGTCGTCGGCGGGCAGACGCACGACATACCGGATCCGTCGGTGCAGGTGCACGGGCCCGTCGTCATCGACTCCCGGCAGGTGGCGGACGGCGCTCTGTTCGCCGCCTTCGTGGGGGAGCGCGTCGACGGCCACGACTACGCGGAGCAGGCCGTCCGGGCGGGCGCGGTGGCCGTGCTGGCCCAACGCCCCGTCGGAGTGCCCGCGATCGTGGTCGAGGACGTCCAGACGGCCCTCGGCGCCCTCGCGCGTCATGTCGTACGACTGCTCGGCGCGACCCTCGTCGGCCTCACCGGCTCGGCCGGCAAGACCAGCACCAAGGACCTGATCGCCCAGGTGCTCCGGCGCAAGGCGCCGACGGTGTTCACACCGGGCTCGCTCAACAACGAGATCGGGCTCCCGCTCACCGCGCTCACCGCCACCGCCGAAACCCGGTTCCTCGTCCTGGAGATGGGCGCCCGCGGCATCGGGCACATCAGCTACCTCACGGATCTGACACCGCCGAAGATCGGCCTCGTCCTGAACGTCGGCACCGCGCACATCGGCGAGTTCGGCGGCCGCGAGCAGATCGCGCAGGCCAAGGGCGAGCTGGTGGAGGCACTGCCCCCGGCGAGCGAGGGCGGCACGGCGATCCTCAACGCCGACGATCCGCTCGTACGGGCCATGGCGTCCCGTACGAAGGCGAAGGTGCTCCTTTTCGGAGAGTCCGGCGAAGCGGACGTACGCGCCGAGAACGTGCGACTCATGGACAGCGGACAGCCCGCCTTCATGCTCCACACACCCTCCGGTGCAAGCGAAGTGACCATGCGCCTGTACGGTGAGCACCACGTGTCGAACGCGCTCGCCGCGGCCGCCGTCGCCCATGAGCTGGGCATGTCCGCAACCGAGATCGCCACCGCGCTCTCCGAGGCGGGCTCCCTCTCCCGCTGGCGTATGGAGGTCACCGAGCGCCCGGACGGCGTGACCATCGTCAACGACGCCTACAACGCGAACCCCGAGTCCATGCGAGCCGCTCTGCGCGCGCTCGCGGCGATGGGCAAGGGGCGGCGGACCTGGGCTGTGCTCGGCAAGATGGCCGAGCTCGGGGACGAGGCGCTCGCCGAGCACGACGCGGTCGGACGGCTCGCCGTCCGGCTCAATGTCGGCAAGCTCGTCGCGGTCGGGGGCAGGGAAGCGTCCTGGCTGCAACTGGGCGCATATAACGAGGGTTCGTGGGGTGAGGAGTCGGTGCACGTGTCCGACGCACAGGCGGCGGTCGACCTGCTGCGCAGCGAGTTGCGCCCGGGAGACGTCGTCCTCGTGAAGGCGTCCCGTTCGGTCGGCCTGGAGAGCGTCGCCCAGGCGCTGCTCGACGCCGAGGGTGAGGTTGCCGCCCGATGATGAAGCAGATCCTGTTCTCAGGAGTCATCGGCCTCTTTCTGACCCTGGTCGGCACTCCGCTGCTGATCAAGCTGCTCGCGCGCAAGGGTTACGGCCAGTACATCCGCGACGACGGCCCGCGCGAGCACGCCAGCAAGCGCGGTACGCCCACCATGGGTGGTATCGCCTTCATCCTGGCGACCGTCGTCGCCTACTTCCTGTCCAAGGTCATCACCGGCTACCCGCCCACCTACTCGGGCCTGTTGGTGCTCGGCCTGATGTGCGGGATGGGCCTGGTCGGCTTCCTCGACGACTACATCAAGATCGTCAAGCGGCGTTCGCTGGGCCTGCGGGCCAAGGCGAAGATGGCCGGCCAGCTGATCGTCGGCATCAGCTTCGCGGTGCTCGCGCTGATGTTCCCGGACGCCCGCGGCAACACCCCGGCCTCCACCAAGCTGTCCTTCATCACCGACTTCGGCTGGAAGATCGGCCCGATCCTGTTCGTGGTCTGGGCGCTGTTCATGATCCTCGCGATGTCGAACGGCGTGAACCTCACCGACGGTCTGGACGGCCTCGCCACCGGCGCCTCCGTGCTCGTCTTCGGTGCCTACACGTTCATCGGTGTCTGGCAGTTCCAGGAGTCCTGCGCCAACGCGCAGACCCTGACCAACCCGGGCGCCTGCTACGAGGTGCGCGATCCGCTCGACCTCGCGGTGATCGCCTCCGCGCTCATGGGTGCCTGCCTGGGCTTCCTGTGGTGGAACACCTCGCCGGCCAAGATCTTCATGGGCGACACCGGTTCGCTCGCCCTCGGTGGTGTCCTCACCGGCCTCGCGATCCTGTCCCGGACCGAGCTCCTGGTCGCCATCATGGGCGGTCTGTTCGTCCTCATCACCATGTCGGTCGTCATCCAGGTCGGCTCCTTCCGGCTCACCGGCAAGCGCGTCTTCCGGATGGCCCCGCTCCAGCACCACTTCGAACTCAAGGGCTGGTCCGAGGTCCTGGTCGTGGTCCGTTTCTGGATCATCCAGGGCATCTGTGTGATCGTCGGACTGGGCCTCTTCTACGCGGGATGGGCAGCAGAGAAGTGATCGACCTGGAGGGCGTGCGCGTCACCGTCGCCGGGCTCGGCGTCTCCGGCATCCCGGCGGCCAAGGTGCTGCACGCGCGCGGGGCACACGTCACGGTCGTCAACGACGGCGACGACGCACGCGCGCGTGAGCAGGCCGCCGAGTTGGAGGCGCTCGGCGTCACCGTCCGCCTCGGTGACGGTGCGACCCTGCCGGACGGCACCGAACTCGTCGTCACCGCGCCCGGCTGGAAGCCCGACAAGCCGCTCTTCACGGCGGCCCGCGCGGCCGGCGTCGAGATCTGGGGCGACGTCGAACTCGCCTGGCGGCTCAGGGGTCCCGACGCGGCCCCCTGGCTCGCGATCACCGGCACCAACGGCAAGACGACCACCACCCAGATGCTGGCGTCCATCCTGAAGGCCGCGGGCCTGCGTACGGCCGCCGTCGGCAACATCGGCGTCTCCGTCCTGGACGCGGTGCTCGGCGACGAGCAGTACGACGTCCTGGCCGTGGAGTTGTCCAGCTACCAGCTGCACTGGGCGCCCTCGCTGCGCGCCCACTCCGCCGCCGTCCTGAACCTCGCGCCGGACCACCTCGACTGGCACGGCTCCATGGAGGCCTACGCCGCCGACAAGGGCCGTGTCTACGAGGGCAATCGGGTCGCGTGTGTCTACAACGTGGCCGACAAGGCCACCGAGGACCTGGTGCGCGCGGCGGACGTCGAGGAGGGCTGCCGGGCGATCGGCTTCACCCTCGGCACCCCCGGGCCGTCCCAACTCGGCGTCGTGGAGGGCATCCTGGTCGACCGGGCCTTCGTCGAGGACCGGCACAAGAACGCCCAGGAGCTCGCCGAGGTCTCCGACGTCAACCCGCCGGCCCCGCACAACATCGCCAACGCCCTTGCCGCGGCGGCCCTCGCACGCGCTTTCGGGGTGCCCGCGAGGGCCGTACGGGACGGCCTGAGGAACTTCACCCCGGACGCGCACCGCATCGCGCACGTGGCCGACGTGGACTCGGTCGCCTACGTCGACGACTCCAAGGCCACCAACACCCACGCGGCGGAAGCCTCGTTGGCGGCCTACGAGTCGATCGTGTGGATCGCGGGCGGGCTCGCCAAGGGAGCCACCTTCGACGAGCTGGTTGCCAAGTCGGCAAAGCGACTTCGCGGGGTCGTCCTGATCGGCCAGGACCGCGCCCTGATCCGCGAAGCCCTCGCGCGACACGCCCCGGAAGTACCCGTGGTCGACCTCGACCGGACCGACACTGGGGCGATGCTCGCGGCGGTCCGCGAGGCGCAGGCCCTGGCCGTGGCCGGGGACACGGTGCTGCTGGCGCCGGCCTGTGCGTCGATGGACATGTTCGCCAATTACAACAAGCGCGGTGAGGCGTTCGCGGAGGCGGTTCGCGAAATCGGCTCCTGACCGACGTAGCGGAGGCGTTGATGCCCAGTAGCCGGACCGGCAGGCCGCCCGTGCAGCGGGCGCCCCGGCGCCTCGTCGTCCCCCGACAGGCCCGCGAGAACCCCGTCCTGCGGCTCTACACCCGCGCGCGCAAGGCCTGGGACCGGCCACTGACCGCCTACTACCTGATCCTCGGCGGCAGCCTGCTGATCACCGTGCTCGGCCTGGTGATGGTCTACTCGGCCTCCCAGATCACGGCGTTGCAGATGTCCCTGCCCGGTTCCTACTTCTTCCGCAAGCAGTTGCTCGCCGCCGTCATCGGCGGAGTGCTGCTGCTGGTGGCCTCGCGCATGCCGGTCAAGCTGCACCGGGCGCTCGCCTACCCGATCCTCGCGGGCGCGGTCTTCCTGATGGCCCTCGTGCAGGTGCCGGGGATAGGGATGTCGGTCAACGGCAACCAGAACTGGATCTCGCTCGGCGGCTCCTTCCAGATCCAGCCCAGCGAGTTCGGCAAGCTCGCCCTCGTGCTGTGGGCGGCCGACCTGCTCGCCCGCAAGCAGGACAAGAAGCTGCTGTCCCAGTGGAAGCACATGCTGGTGCCGCTCGTCCCGGTCGCCTTCCTGCTGCTCGGTCTGATCATGCTCGGCGGGGACATGGGCACGGCGATCATCCTGACGGCGATCCTGTTCGGCCTGCTCTGGCTCGCGGGGGCGCCCACCCGGCTGTTCGTCGGGGTGCTGTCGGTCGCCGCGTTCATCGGGTTCGTCCTCATCAAGACCAGCCCCAACCGGATGGCCCGGCTCGCCTGCATCGGCGCCACCGAGCCCCGGTCCGGCGGTGCCGACTGCTGGCAGGCCGTGCACGGGATCTACGCCCTCGCCTCCGGCGGGATCTTTGGTTCCGGACTGGGCGCGAGTGTGGAGAAATGGGGCCAACTACCCGAAGCCCACACCGACTTCATCTTCGCCGTCACCGGTGAGGAACTGGGCCTCGCGGGGACGCTGTCGGTGCTCGCCCTCTTCGCGGCTCTAGGCTATGCGGGTATCCGCGTGGCCGGACGCACGGAGGACCCCTTCGTGAGGTATGCCGCGGGAGGCGTGACCACCTGGATCACCGCTCAGGCGGTGATCAACATCGGTGCGGTGCTCGGTCTGCTGCCGATCGCCGGCGTCCCGCTCCCGCTGTTCTCCTACGGAGGGTCCGCCCTGCTGCCGACCATGTTCGCCATCGGGCTGCTGATCGCGTTCGCGCGGGACGACCCCGCTGCGCGGGCGGCGCTGTCGATGCGGCAACCTCGCTTTGGTAAAAAGCGGGCGGGAGGCGCCGTGCCGGCACGGGGGCCTCGGAGATGGAACACGATGCGACGGCGTGCCTCATCGGCGCGTTCGTCCGGAGAGCGGTGAATTTCGGTGCATGTCGTACTCGCCGGTGGGGGGACCGCCGGCCACATCGAGCCCGCGCTCGCCCTCGCGGACGCCCTGCGCAGGCAGGACCCGGGAGTGGGGATCACGGCCCTGGGCACGGAACGGGGTCTGGAGACCAAGCTCGTCCCGCAGCGCGGCTACGAGCTCGCCCTCATCCCGGCCGTCCCGCTGCCCCGTAAGCCCACCCCCGAGCTGATCACCGTCCCGGGCCGGCTGCGCGGCACGATCAAGGCCACCGAGCAGATCCTGGAGCGCACCAAGGCCGACGCGGTCGTCGGCTTCGGCGGCTACGTCGCCCTGCCCGGCTACCTCGCGGCCAAGCGGCTCGGCGTGCCGATCGTGATCCACGAGGCCAACGCCCGCCCCGGCCTGGCCAACAAGATCGGCTCCCGGTACGCCGCCCAGGTCGCCGTCGCCACGCCGGACAGCAAGCTGCGCAACTCCCGCTACATCGGCATCCCGCTGCGCCACACCATCGCCACCCTGGACCGGGCCGCCGCCCGTCCCGAGGCCCGCGCGATGTTCGGCCTCGACCCCAACCTGCCCACGCTGCTGGTCTCCGGCGGCTCGCAGGGCGCCCGGCGCCTCAACGAGGTCGTCCAGCAGGTCGCGCCCTGGCTCCAGCAGGCCGGGATCCAGATCCTGCACGCGGTCGGCCCGAAGAACGAACTGCCGCACGTGCAGCAGATGCCGGGAATGCCCCCCTACATCCCGGTAAGTTACCTGGACCGGATGGACCTCGCGTACGCCGCGGCCGACATGATGCTCTGCCGCGCGGGCGCGATGACCGTCGCCGAACTCTCCGCCGTCGGGCTCCCGGCCGCCTACGTCCCGCTGCCCATCGGCAACGGCGAACAGCGGCTGAACGCCCAGCCGGTGGTCAAGGCCGGCGGCGGACTGCTGGTCGACGACGCGGAACTGACGCCCGACTGGGTACGGGCCAACGTCCTGCCCGTGCTCGCCGACCCGCACCGGCTGTACGAGATGTCCCGCGCCGCCGCCGAGTTCGGCCGCCGGGACGCCGACGACCTCCTCGTCGGCATGGTCTACGAGGCGATCGCCTCGCAGCGCCGTTAGGACCCGTGTACGAAGGGCAGGAAGCGTGGCCGGATCGACGACCGCCGAGCGCGGTGAACGCCAGCAGGAGTCGTCCGGCCCGCCTCCCGCCCGGCGGTTGAGGGTCCGGCGCCTTCGTGTGATCATCATCCTGGCCGTGGCGCTCGTCCTGCTCTCCGCGGGCACCGTCTGGCTGTTGTACGGCTCCCAGTGGCTGCGCGTCGAGCGCGTGTCGGTCTCCGGGACCACCGTGCTCACCCCCCAGCAGGTGCGCGAGGCCGCCGACGTACCGCTCGGATCGCCCCTGATTTCCCTCGACACCGATGCCGTCGAGGCCCGACTGCGCCGGAAATTGCCCCGAATTGACGCAGTTGACGTCAGCCGTTCCTGGCCTCATGGAATCGGGCTGAAAGTGACCGAGCGTGTTCCGGTTCTGCTTGTCCAAAAAGGCGGAAACTTTGTCGAAGTGGACGATGACGGTGTCCGTTTCGCCACAGTTTCCGTAGCCCCGAAAGGCGTCCCCGCACTGCAATTGACGCTCGCCCAGCCCGGCTCCCGCGCCGCGAGCCTGCGCCGCTTCGGGGAAGAGCGGCTGGTGCGCGAGGCGGTCCGCGTGGCGGGTGACATTCCGGCCGCGGTCGCACACGCCACCCGTGCCGTCAAGGTGCGTTCCTACGACGACATCTCGCTGGAGTTGAACGACGGCCGGACCGTCGCCTGGGGGAGCAGCGAGAAGGGTGCCGCCAAGGCCCGTACGCTCAGCGCTCTCATGAAAGCCACCCCGGATGCGCGGCACTTCGACGTCAGCGTTCCCACCGCCCCTGCGTCATCGGGGAGTTGACGCACATCAGCGCAGGCCAGCACCCTGGTTGGGCACTGCTACGGCTGATCACATAGGGTGAAAAGAAAAACGGGAGGTTCGGCGTGTTCGTTGAACGTGCGCCACTTGTCGACTTAGTGTCCTGTTCAGAAGACTCCAGGGAACAGACACACTGGTAACCCTAAACTTCAGCGTTAGGGTTCGGGTCGGCGCTACGGACCGTCCCATTCGGCATCAGTCGACGGATCGCTTGGCAGCAGTGCCACGTCGGTTCGGCGACACGTAACTCGAGGCGAGAGGCCTTCGACGTGGCAGCACCGCAGAACTACCTCGCAGTCATCAAAGTCATCGGTGTCGGCGGCGGTGGTGTCAATGCCATCAACCGGATGATCGAGGTCGGTCTCAAGGGCGTCGAGTTCATCGCCATCAACACCGACGCGCAGGCGCTGTTGATGAGCGATGCCGACGTCAAGCTCGACGTCGGCCGCGAACTCACCCGCGGACTCGGCGCCGGCGCCAACCCGGCCGTCGGCCGCAAGGCCGCCGAGGACCACCGCGAGGAGATCGAGGAGGTCCTCAAGGGGGCCGACATGGTCTTCGTGACGGCCGGTGAAGGCGGCGGCACCGGCACCGGCGGCGCGCCCGTCGTGGCCAACATCGCCCGCTCGCTCGGCGCCCTCACCATCGGCGTGGTCACCCGCCCCTTCACCTTCGAGGGCCGGCGCCGCGCCAACCAGGCCGAGGACGGCATCGCGGAACTCCGCGAAGAGGTCGACACCCTCATCGTCATCCCCAACGACCGCCTGCTGTCCATCTCGGACCGCCAGGTCTCGGTGCTCGACGCCTTCAAGTCGGCCGACCAGGTCCTGCTCTCCGGCGTCCAGGGCATCACCGACCTCATCACCACGCCCGGTCTGATCAACCTCGACTTCGCCGACGTCAAGTCGGTCATGTCCGAGGCCGGTTCGGCGCTCATGGGCATCGGCTCGGCCCGCGGCGACGACCGCGCGGTGGCCGCCGCCGAGATGGCGATCTCCTCGCCGCTGCTGGAGGCGTCCATCGACGGCGCCCGCGGTGTCCTGCTCTCCATCTCCGGCGGCTCCGACCTCGGCCTGTTCGAGATCAACGAGGCCGCCCAGCTGGTCAGCGAGGCCGCCCACCCCGAGGCCAACATCATCTTCGGTGCGGTCATCGACGACGCCCTCGGCGACGAGGTCCGCGTCACCGTGATCGCCGCCGGCTTCGACGGCGGTCAGCCGCCGGCCCGCCGCGAGACGGTCATGGGCTCGTCCTCCTCCTCGGCCCGCCGCGACGAGCCCACTCCGGTACGGCAGCCCGAGAGCCGTCCGTCCTTCGGCTCGCTCGGCAGCGTCACGCCGAAGGAGGACCCGGAGCCGGCGCCCGAGCCGGTCGCCGACCTCCCGGTCTCCCCGCCGGTCCCGCCGTCGCGGAGCTACTCCGACAGCGCGGCGGAGGAACTGGACGTGCCGGACTTCCTGAAGTGATAGGACAGCGCGAGAGCGTGAGCGGCGCGCACTTCGCCTTCACCGACCGGTGGGGCGGGGTGAGCGCCGCTCCGTATGAGGAGCTCAACCTCGGCGGAGCGGTCGGCGACGACCCCGAGGCCGTGGCGACCAACCGTGAACTGGCCGCCAAGTCGCTCGGGCTCGACCCCGCGCGGGTGGTCTGGATGAACCAGGTGCACGGAGCCGACGTCGAGGTGGTCTCCGGGCCGTGGGGCGAGCGCCCGGTGCCCGAGGTCGACGCGATCGTCACCGCCGAACGCGGTCTCGCCCTCGCCGTCCTGACCGCGGACTGCACTCCGGTGCTGCTCGCCGACCCGGTCGCCGGGATCGTCGCGGCGGCCCACGCCGGCCGGCCCGGCATGGTCGCCGGGGTCGTCCCCGCAGCGCTACGCGCGATGACCGCACTCGGCGCCGACCCCGCCCGGATCGTCGCCCGCACCGGACCCGCCGTCTGCGGAAAGTGCTACGAGGTGCCCGAGGAGATGCGGGCCGACGTCGCCGCCGTCGAACCCGCGGCGCACGCCGAGACGAGTTGGGGCACCCCCGCGGTCGACGTGACCGCCGGAGTGCACGCGCAGCTCGACCGGCTAGGGGTGCGCGACCGGCAGCAGTCGCCGGTGTGCACGATCGAGTCGGGCGACCACTTCTCCTACCGCCGCGAGCGCACCACGGGGCGACTCGCGGGATATGTCTGGCTGGGTTGATGGGGCATGACGGACCGTAAGGACGAACTCGCCGCGAATCTGGCGAAAGTGGAGGAGCGCATCGCGGCCGCGTGCGCCGCCGCCGGGCGCGGGCGTGACGAGGTGACGCTCATCGTGGTCACCAAGACCTACCCCGCGAGCGATGTGCGGATCCTCTGCGAGCTCGGGGTGCGGCACGTCGCCGAGAACAAGGACCAGGACGCGGCGCCCAAGGCCGCCGAATGCTCGGATCTGCCGCTCACTTGGCACTTCGTTGGTCAGTTGCAGACCAACAAGGTGCGATCCGTGGTCGGTTACGCGGATCTCGTGCAGTCCGTCGATCGTTCCAAGCTGGTGACGGCCCTCTCCAAGGAGGCCGTGAAGGCAGGGCGTGAACTGGGGTGCCTCATCCAGGTCGCGCTCGACGCCGGATCCAGCGAGCGAGGGGAGCGGGGTGGCGTGGCGCCGGGCGGAATCGAGGAGTTGGCCGGCCTGGTGGCCGGGGCTCCGGGACTGCGGCTCGACGGGCTGATGACCGTCGCTCCGCTCACCGGTGAGTACGCGGGACGTGAACAGGCGGCGTTCGAGCGGTTGATGGATTTGTCGACCGACCTGCGCCGAGCCCATCCGGCTGCGAACATGGTCTCCGCAGGGATGAGCGCGGACCTCGAACAGGCCGTGGCCGCCGGGGCGACACATGTGCGCGTCGGCACCGCGGTACTCGGAGTCCGCCCCAGGCTCGGGTAACGTCGCCAGGAAGTCGGACCACAGCAGAAAATATGGTCATTACCGCCCGAAAGGCGGCAATAACGACCTCGTGGATCGCGGGCACTTGGCAGTAGTCAGTCGATCCACCACAGAGCGGAGGACTCAGAGAATGGCCGGCGCGATGCGCAAGATGGCGGTCTACCTCGGCCTCGTGGAGGACGACGGGTACGACGGCCGTGGGTTTGACCCCGACGACGACTTCGAGCCCGAACTCGACCCGGAGCTCGAGCGGGACCGGCGGCGGCATGAGCCGTCTCACCAGTCACATCAGGCACTTCAGTCCGAAAGGGACGAATCGGTCAGAGTCGTGCAGCCGTCCGTGGCGCGCGACCCGCTGCCCCGATCCTCTTCGCCGGCCGCGGAATCGGTGCGTCCCGCGCGTATCGCGCCCGTGGCATCCATCACACAAGAGCGCGCAAGCCTGGAGAAGAACGCACCGGTGATCATGCCCAAGGTCGTGTCGGAACGAGAGCCTTACCGGATCACCACGCTTCACCCCCGGACCTACAACGAGGCCCGTACCATCGGGGAACACTTCCGTGAGGGCACCCCGGTGATCATGAATCTGACTGAGATGGATGACACAGACGCCAAGCGACTTGTCGACTTTGCGGCCGGTTTGGTGTTTGGTCTTCACGGCAGCATCGAGCGGGTGACGCAGAAGGTGTTCCTGTTGTCGCCTGCTAACGTCGATGTCACGGCGGAGGACAAGGCCCGCATCGCAGAGGGCGGGTTCTTCAACCAGAGCTGAGACGCACAACCGGAAACAGCAGGACCGGCAGTACCCAGCAGCACGGAAACAGGGGAGAGGGAAGCACCAGCAATGAGCGTGGTCGTTCAGGTGATCTACATCGCGCTGATGTGTTTCCTCATCGTGCTCATCTTCCGGTTGGTCATGGACTACGTCTTCCAGTTCGCCCGCTCATGGCAACCCGGCAAGGCGATGGTGGTCGTTCTGGAGGCCACCTACACTGTCACTGATCCACCGCTCAAGCTTCTGCGGCGGGTTATCCCGCCGTTGCGTCTCGGGGGCGTGGCGCTCGACCTGTCCTTCTTCGTACTGATGATCATCGTCTACATCCTGATCTCCGTCGTGAGCCGGCTGTGAACGATACGGTCTTGCCGAATGCCGACGACTACGTTGAGGTGAAGAGATGCCGTTGACCCCCGAGGACGTGCGGAACAAGCAGTTCACGACCGTCCGCCTCCGAGAAGGCTATGACGAGGACGAGGTCGATGCCTTCCTCGACGAGGTCGAAGCCGAACTGACCCGCCTGCTCCGCGAGAACGAGGACCTGCGCGCCAAGCTGGCCGCGGCCACGCGCGCTGCTGCCCAGAACCAGCAGAACATGCGCAAGCCTCCGGAGCAGGACCAGCAGGGCGGCATGCAGCAGGGCGGTATGCAGCAGCAGGGTGGCATGCCCGGACAGGGGATGCCGCAGCAGGGCATGCGCGGACCCGGTCCCGGCGCTCCCGTACCGGCCGGCATATCTGGGCCGCCGCAGCAGATGGGTGGCCCCATGGGTGGTCCTCCCCAGCTGCCGAGCGGTGCGCCGCAGCTGCCCGCCGGCCCCAGCGGCCAGGGCGGCCCGCAGGGCCCCGGACCGATGGGTCAGGGTCCGATGGGTCAGGGCCCCATGGGTCAGGGCCCGATGGGCCAGGGCACCATGGGCGGTCAGCCCATGCAGCAGATGGGTGGCCCGATGGGCGGCCCCATGGGCGGTCCGATGGGCGGCCCCGGTCAGGGCCCCGGTGGCGACAGCGCCGCGCGCGTCCTCTCGCTGGCCCAGCAGACCGCCGACCAGGCGATCGCCGAGGCCCGTTCCGAGGCCAACAAGATCGTGGGCGAGGCGCGTTCGCGTGCCGAGGGCCTCGAGCGTGACGCCCGTGCCAAGGCCGACGCCCTGGAGCGGGACGCGCAGGAGAAGCACCGCGTCGCGATGGGCTCCCTGGAGTCCGCCCGCGCCACGCTGGAGCGCAAGGTCGAGGACCTGCGTGGCTTCGAGCGCGAGTACCGCACGCGTCTGAAGTCGTACCTCGAGTCGCAGCTGCGTCAGCTGGAGACCCAGGCCGACGACTCGCTGGCTCCGCCGCGCACCCCGGCGACCGCGTCGCTGCCGCCGTCCCCGGCGCCTTCCATGGCCCCGGCCGGTGCGAGCGCCCCGTCGTACGGCGGCAACCCCGGCGGCATGGGCGGCGGTCCTTCGCCGGCCGCTCCGTCCTACGGCGGTCAGCAGCAGATGTCGCCCGCGATGACCCAGCCGATGGCTCCGGTCCGGCCGCAGGGCCCCGGCCCGATGGGCCAGGCTCCGTCGCCGATGCGCGGCTTCCTGATCGACGAGGACGACAACTGACGGCCTCTAGTACGCCTTAGGCGTCGGCAGCGTTCAGGGCGGGACCCCGGATCTTTCATCCGGGGTCCCGCCCTTTTACGCGTGTTGATCACGGTGTCCCGGTAGGGAAGAGGCCTCGTTGTCGAAGAGGCATGGAGAAGGCCCGGCCCCCGCTCGGGGACCGGGCCGTCTTCTTGTCGGCGTCTACGCCTTGCGCAGGCGGAACGTCAGCGACAGCCCTTCGTCGCTGAACGCCTCGCCGTAGGAGCCGTCCGCCTCGCCCTGCGCGAAGTCCGTGGCCAGGACCTCGTCGGAGATCAGACCCGCGTGCTCGGTGAGAGCCGCGGTCACCGCCGGCTCCGTGGACGTCCAGCGCAGCGCGATGCGGTCGGCCACGTCGAGGCCGCTGTTCTTGCGGGCCTCCTGGATCAGACGGATCGCGTCACGGGCCAGGCCCGCCTGGCGGAGCTCCTCGGTGATCTCCAGGTCCAGGGCGACCGTGGCACCGGAGTCGGACGCCACCGACCAGCCCTCGCGCGGGGTCTCCGTGATGATGACCTCGTCGGGAGCGAGGGTGACGGTCTCGCCGTCGACCTCGACCGACGCGGTGCCCTCGCGCAGGGCCAGGGAGAGCGCGGCCGCGTCGGCGTTCGCGACGGCCTTGGCCACGTCCTGGACGCGCTTGCCGAACCGCTTGCCCAGGGCGCGGAAGTTGGCCTTCGCGGTGGTGTCGACCAGGCTGCCGCCGACCTCGGAGAGGGACGCGAGCGAGCTCACGTTCAGCTCCTCGGTGATCTGCGCGTGCAGTTCACGGTCGAGGGCGTCGAAGCCGGTCGCCGCGATCAGCGCCCGGGACAGCGGCTGACGGGTCTTCACGCCCGACTCCGCGCGCGTGGCCCGGCCCAGCTCGACCAGCCGGCGCACCAGGACCATCTGCCGCGACAGCTCCGGGTCGATGGCCGAGAGGTCCGCCTCCGGCCAGGAGGCCAGGTGCACCGACTCCGGCGCGTCCGGGGTGACCGGCACCACCAGGTCCTGCCAGACCCGCTCGGCGATGAACGGGGTCAGCGGGGCCATCAGCTTGGTGACCGTCTCGACGACCTCGTGCAGGGTGCGCAGGGCCGCCTTGTCGCCCTGCCAGAAACGCCGCCGGGACCGTCGTACGTACCAGTTGGACAGGTCGTCGACGAACGCCGACAGGAGCTTGCCAGCGCGCTGGGTGTCGTAGGCCTCCAGGGACTGGGTCACCTGGTCGGTCAGGGCGTGCAGTTCGGACAGCAGCCAGCGGTCCAGGACCGGGCGGTCGGCCGGGGCCGGGTCCGCCGCGCTGGGCGCCCAGTTCGACGTACGGGCGTACAGGGCCTGGAAGGCGACCGTGTTCCAGTACGTCAGGAGCGTCTTGCGGACGACCTCCTGGATGGTGCCGTGGCCCACCCGGCGGGCCGCCCACGGGGAACCGCCGGCCGCCATGAACCAGCGCACCGCGTCCGCGCCGTGCCGGTCCATCAGCGGGATCGGCTCCAGGGTGTTGCCCAGGTGCTTGGACATCTTGCGGCCGTCCTCGGCGAGGATGTGGCCTAGGCAGACGACGTTCTCGTACGACGACTTGTCGAAGACCAGGGTGCCGACGGCCATCAGCGTGTAGAACCAGCCGCGCGTCTGGTCGATGGCCTCGGAGATGAACTGCGCCGGGTAGCGGGACTCGAACAGGTCCTTGTTCTTGTACGGGTAGCCCCACTGCGCGAACGGCATCGAACCCGAGTCGTACCAGGCGTCGATGACCTCCGGCACGCGCGTGGCCGTCTTGTGGCACTGCGGGCAGTCGAAGGTGACCGCGTCGATGTACGGGCGGTGCGGGTCCAGTTCGGACTGGTCGGTGCCCGTCAGCTCGGTGAGCTCCGCGCGGGAGCCGACGACCGTGAGGTGGTCGTCCTCGCAGCGCCAGATCGGCAGCGGGGTGCCCCAGTAGCGGTTGCGGGACAGGGCCCAGTCGATGTTGTTCTGGAGCCAGTCGCCGAAGCGGCCGTGCTTGACGGTCTCCGGGAACCAGTTGGTGTTCTCGTTCTCCTGGAGGAGACGGTCCTTGACGGCGGTGGTGCGGATGTACCAGGACGGCTGCGCGTAGTAGAGGAGCGCGGTGTGGCAGCGCCAGCAGTGCGGGTAGCTGTGCTCGTACGGGATGTGCTTGAAGAGGAGGCCGCGCTGCTGGAGGTCCTCGGTGAGCTTTTCGTCCGCCTTCTTGAAGAAGACGCCGCCGACCAGGGGAACGTGCTCCTCGAACGTGCCGTCCCGGCGGACGGGGTTCACGACGGGCAGGCCGTAGGCGCGGCAGACCTTGAGGTCGTCCTCACCGAACGCGGGGGACTGGTGGACCAGACCCGTGCCGTCCTCGGTCGTGACGTACTCGGCGTTGACCACGTAGTGGGCCGGCTCCGGGAACTCCACGAGCTCGAACGGACGTTGATACGTCCAGCGCTCCATTTCGGCGCCGGTGAAGGACTGGCCGGTGGTCTCCCAGCCCTCGCCCAGCGCCTTGGCGAGCAGCGGCTCGGCGACGACGAGCTTCTCCTCGCCATCGGTCGCGACGACGTAGGTGACCTCGGGGTGCGCGGCCACGGCCGTGTTGGACACCAGGGTCCAAGGAGTCGTCGTCCACACCAGGAGCGCGGCCTCACCGGCGAGCGGACCGGAGGTGAGCGGGAAACGGACGTACACGGAAGGGTCGACGATCGTCTCGTAGCCCTGCGCCAGCTCGTGGTCCGACAGGCCCGTCTCGTCGCGGGGACACCAGGGGGCCACGCGGTAGTCCTGGACCAGCAGGCCCTTGTTGAAGATCTCCTTCAGCGACCACCAGACCGACTCGATGTACTCCGGGTCCATCGTGCGGTAGGGGTCCTGGAGGTCGGTCCAGTAGCCCATGCGGGTCGTCAGCGCCTCGAAGGCGTCGGTGTGGCGGGTCACGGACTCGCGGCACTTGGCGTTGAACTCGGCGATGCCGTACGCCTCGATGTCCTTCTTGCCGGTGAAGCCGAGCTCCTTCTCGACCGCCAGCTCCACCGGGAGGCCGTGGCAGTCCCAGCCGGCCTTGCGGGCCACGTGGTAGCCGCGCATGGTGCGGAAGCGGGGGAAGACGTCCTTGAAGACGCGGGCCTCGATGTGGTGGGCGCCCGGCATGCCGTTGGCGGTGGGCGGGCCCTCGTAGAACACCCACTCGGGGCGGCCCTCGGACTGCTCCAGGGTCTTGGCGAAGATCTTCTGCTCGCGCCAGAAGTCGAGCACGGCGTGCTCGAGCGCGGGCAGGTCGACCTGGGCGGGCACCTGGCGGTACTGCGTCATCAGTCTTCCTCCGGCGGATGTGCTGCCTTCCGTCCGGAGGGACGAGAGCCTTCTTCTCTACGCCGGTCTCGGCGCGCTCCCGCGGTACCACCCTCCTTGGCCCGCCGGCACGGGGTGTGCGCCGGTGAGCCCCCTCATTGGGGTCGCGATGCCGGGTCTACGCCCCCTGCTGGGGGTTTCTTCCGGCGGCTCCGGGGTGATCTTCGCGTCGCGCTCGCCCCCGGGCTTCCACCGTCCCCGGGTCGCTCCTGGCTGCGTACGCCGCTACTCGTCCCCATCCACGCTTTTCGCTCCGCCCAGTGTACGGCGCGTCGAGGACAGTGGCCGACCGGATTTCCCGGGCCGGGCGCCGAGGCCGCCGCGGGGCGCGGAGTGACCCGAATGGAGCGGCACGGCTGTTCGCATTCCGGGACGGCCGCTCCGGCGGATTACCTGGCGGGGAGCTGGGCACAACGCTTGCATGCTCCTCGCCCCGCGCGCGGGGGGCGGGCGAATCGGGCGGCGTGCCCCGTTGCCGCGGGACTCGAGTCGATTTATCGTCCCAGCACGATTCGCGAGCAAGATCACAATATGTGAAGGGGCCGCGGCATGGTGGCTAAGAAGACCGCCGTACAGCAGTCGGCGTCGGGCCGGTCCACCGATGCCCGGGCCTCCGGCGGCGAGGCCAAGGAGACAGGCGGGAAGAAGAGTGCGCGGGGGGCGCCCGCCAAGGGTGCCGACAAGGCCGTCAAGGCCGTGAAGGCGGTCGGGGCGGCGGCCAGGAAGGCGGTGCCCCGGAAGGCGAGCGGCGCCAAGAAGGCCACGGCGGCCTCCGGCGGGCGCGGGGCCGCCGAGGAGGGGAGATCGGGCGGGAGAACGGCGGCCGAGGCGCCTGTGGGTGGGGCGGAGGAGGTCACCAAGGGCGTCGGCAAGGCCTCGGTCACGAAGACGTCCGGGGCCGCGAAGAAGTCGACGGCCGCGAAGAAGGCGGCGAGCGCTAAGAAGGCCGTGAGCGCTAAGAAGGCCGCGGTCGGGAAGAAGGCCGCGGTCGGGAAGAAGGCCGAGGCTTCCAAGAAGGCGGTCGGCAGGAAACCCGCGACCGCCGAGCAGCCCGCGGTCGCGGTAGTGAAGAAGACTCCGGGCACGAAGAAGGCCTCGGAGACGAAAAAGGCCCCGGACACGAAGAAGAAGGCGGTCGCGAAGAAGACCGCGGCGAAGAGCGCTGCCGCGGTGAAGGGCACGGCCGCGGCCAAGAGCACGGCCAAGAGCCCCACCGCGGCGAGGACCGCGGGGAAGAGGACGGCCGCCAAGGACACCGCTGTCACGGAGACGGTCGCCACGGAGGCCGGTGTTCCGCAGGGCACCTCCGGGGAGGGCACTCCCAAGAAGCGGGCGGCCAGGAAGAGCACGGCCAAGAAGGCGGGCGCGGCCGAGGCCGCGAAGAAGACGGGAGCCACGACGGTGGTTGCGAAGAAGACTCCTGGCACGGCCACGGCGGACAAGAACGCCGTACCCGGCGCGCGTGCCTCCGCGGAACCCGGCGAACTCGCGGTACGCCCCGGCGAGGATCCCTGGACGCCCGAGGAGGTCGAGGAGGCGCGCGCGGAGCTGACGGCCGAGGTGCTGCGGCTGCGCACCGAGATCACCACCTCCGAGGAGTCCCTGGTCGGGCTCATGCGGGACTCCGGTGACGGCGCGGGCGACGACCAGGCCGACACCGGCACGAAGAACATCACGCGGGAGAGCGAGATGGCCCTCGCGGCCAACGCGCGCGAGATGCTCACCCAGACCGAGCGCGCCCTCGGACGCCTCGACGCCGGCACCTACGGTCTGTGCGAGAACTGCGGCAACCCCATCGGCAAGGCACGCATGCAGGCCTTCCCGCGCGCGACCCTGTGCGTGGAGTGCAAGCAGAAGCAGGAACGCCGGTACTGAGGGTGCTCGTGGGCGTGTCGTACCCTCGTCCTCAGTCAGGTACCTAGGTCGAGGGACTCACGTGGCAGAGGCGGAGCGCATCATCGGTACGCCGGATACCCCAGAGGCGGCGGGGGCCGAGCCGGAGCAGGACCAGCAGGCGCGGTCCCGGGGCAAGCGCCGTGTCGCCGTGCTGTTCACGGTCGCCGCTTTCGCGTACGCCCTGGACCTCATCAGCAAGATGATCGTGGTCGCCAGGCTGGAGCACCACGAGCCGATCGAGATCATCGGTGACTGGCTGAAGCTGGAGGCGATCCGCAACGCGGGCGCGGCCTTCGGCTTCGGCGAGGCCTTCACGGTGATCTTCACGGTGATCGCGGCCGCCGTCATCGTGGTCATCGCCCGGCTGGCCCGCAAGCTCTACAGCCTGCCCTGGGCGATCGCGCTCGGTCTGCTGCTGGGCGGTGCCCTCGGCAACCTCACCGACCGGCTGTTCCGCTCGCCCGGCGTGTTCGAGGGGGCGGTGGTCGACTTCATCGCGCCCAAGCACTTCGCGGTCTTCAACCTCGCGGACTCGGCGATCGTGTGCGGCGGCATCCTGATCGTGCTGCTGTCCTTCAAGGGGCTCGACCCGGACGGCACCGTCCACAAGGGCTGAGCGTCCAGGGCTGAGCGCCGGCCGAGCCCCGGCCTTCCGGTTTTCCACAGGGCCGGTCGGGGCCGTCCGGGCGGTCCGGCATACTCGACGGGTGAGCACGATTCCCGAGATCCGTACCCTGCCCGTGCCCGACGGACTGGAGGGCGAGCGCGTCGACGCCGCCATCTCCCGCATGTTCGGCTTCTCCCGCACCAAGGCGGCCGAGCTCGCCGCCTCGGGGAAGGTCACGGTCGACGGGTCGGTGGTCGGGAAGTCCGAGCGGGTGCACGGCGGGGCCTGGCTCGAGGTCGAGATGCCGCAGGCGCCCGCGCCGGTGCAGATCGTCGCCGAGCCGGTCGAGGGCATGGAGATCGTCCATGACGACGACGACGTGGTCGTGATCGTCAAGCCGGTCGGCGTGGCCGCGCACCCCTCCCCGGGCTGGACCGGGACCACCGTGATCGGCGGGCTCGCCGCCGCCGGGTACCGGATCTCGACCTCCGGCGCCGCCGAGCGCCAGGGCATCGTGCACCGGCTCGACGTGGGCACCTCCGGGCTGATGGTCGTGGCCAAGTCGGAGCGGGCGTACACCTCGCTCAAGCGCCAGTTCAAGGAGCGCACGGTCGACAAGCGCTACCACACGCTCGTCCAGGGCCACCCGGACCCGACCAGCGGCACCATCGACGCACCCATCGGCCGGCACCCCCAGCACGACTACAAGTGGGCGGTCACCGCCGAGGGCAAGCCGTCCGTGACGCACTACGACCTCATCGAGGCGTTCCGCGCGGCCTCCCTGCTCGACGTGAAGCTGGAGACCGGGCGCACCCACCAGATCCGCGTCCACATGGCGGCCCACCGGCACCCCTGCGTCGGCGACCTGACGTACGGCGCCGACCCGACGCTCGCCAAGCGGCTCCGGCTGACCCGGCAGTGGCTGCACGCGGTGCGGCTCGGCTTCGAGCACCCCGGCGACGGGGAGTGGGTGGAGTTCGCGAGCGACTACCCCGAGGACCTCCTGCACGCGCTGGACCTGGTGCGCGAGGAGACCTACGGGTGAGCACGCCCGCCTACGAGGTGCGGGTCGCCGAGGACCCCGCCGACCGTGAGGCCTGCTTCACGGTCCGCAAGGAGGTCTTCGTCGGCGAGCAGGGCGTGCCCGAGGACATCGAGTACGACGCCTACGACGCCGTGGCGCTGCATGTGCTGGCCGTGCGGGAGGACGGGGTGCCGCTCGGGACGGGGCGGCTGCTGTTCGGCGAGGCCGCGGCCGGGAAGACCGGCGGGGACGCCTCGGTGGGGTCCCTGGGGCGGCTCGCGGTGACACAGGCGGCCCGGGGCCTCGGGGTGGGCGCCGCGCTGGTGCGGGCCATCGAGGACGCGGCTCGCGCGCGTGGCCTGGCCGCGGTGGATCTGCACGCGCAGACCCATGCGCTGGGGTTCTACGAGCGGCTGGGGTACGTGGCGTACGGGCCGGAGTTCCCGGACGCGGGGATCGCCCATCGGGCCATGCGGCGGGTGCTCTGACGGCTGGGCGAGTGCTGTGACGCCTGGCGGGTGCTCTGACGGCGGGGCGGGTGCTGCGACGGCCTGACGGTTGCGCGGGCTCCTGGGCCTGGTTCCGGACCGGGTCCGGTCGGTACTCGCAGGCGGCGATCGGGCAGGTCCCCGGGTTGAGCGGGCAGACTTAAGGGACCAATGGTTCGTCGAGGCGCCCGGAGTTCTGACCGTGGATCAGCTGGCCCTGTTGTTCGTGTTGTTGCTGGGGGCTCTGATCAGCGTCCCGGTGGGGGACCGGTTCGGGTTGCCGGCGCCCGTGCTGATGACGCTGCTCGGGATCGTCCTCGCCGTGCTGGACTTCGTGCCCAACGTCGACATCCCGCCCGAGCTGATCCTGCCCATCCTGCTGCCACCGCTGCTCTACGCCGCCGTCCGGCGCACCTCCTGGCGCCAGTTCACGGCCAACAAACGGCCGATCTTCCTGCTCGCCGTCGCTCTCGTCTTCGTCACGACCCTGTGCGTGGCCGCGGTCGCCCACACCATCGTGCCGGGGCTGCCGCTCGCGGCCGCCGTCGCGCTCGGCGCGCTCGTCGCACCGCCCGACCCGGTCGCGGCCACCGCGGTCGCGGGCCAACTGGGTCTGCCCCGCAGGCTGGTGTCCATCCTGGAGGGCGAGGGGCTCTTCAACGACGTGACGGCGATCGTGCTGTACCACGTGGCCGTCGCCGCCGCTGTGAGCGGCTCCTTCACCCCGGGCGAGGCCGCCATCGAGCTGGTGCTCTCCGCCGTGGTGGCCGTCGCCGTGGGGCTCGTGCTGGGCTGGGGCGCCAACAAGCTGATGGACCTGCTGGGCGACGCGACCCTCCAGATCGGGCTCACGGTCCTCGTGCCGTACGCCTCCTACGTCCTCGCCGAGGAGCTGCACGGCTCCGGTGTGCTCGCCGTGCTGACCACCGCGCTGTTCCTCGCCGAGTACGGCACCGACGCCGACGACGTGATGACCCGGCTCGCCGGCCACACCTTCTGGGACATCGTCGACACGCTCGTCACCGGGGTGGCCTTCGGGCTCATCGGGCTGGAGCTGCACAACGCGATCAGGACCGCCTCCGGACGCTGGGGCGAGATGCTCGGCTGGGCCGGGGTGATCGTGGCCGTGGTCGTGTTCGTACGGCTCGCGTGGCTGCTGCCGGCGACCGCGCTCACCAAACGGATGCACGCCAAGCGGGATTACGAGGAGGAGATCCCGGTGGGGTGGCGGGAGACCGTCATCATGTGGTGGTCCGGGATGCGGGGCGTGGCGTCCGTCGCGCTGGCCCTGGCCATTCCGCTGGAGACCGACTCCGGGGCGGGGTTCCCCGACCGGGACGAGATCATCTTCATCGCGTTCGGGGTGATCATGGCGACCCTGGTGCTCCAGGGGCTGACCCTGCCATGGCTGGTGAAGCGGCTGGGGGTGACGGCCGACTCCGAGCGGGAGAAGGAGTTCGAGAAGTCACTGGCGGTGCGGGCGGCGAAGGCGGCCAAGCGGCGGCTCAAGGAGATCGAGAGCGCCGAGGAGCTGTCGGAGGAACTGTCCGAGCAGATGCAGCGGCGGGCGTTCGAGATCGGTGTGCGGATCTACCCGGAGATGGGGGACGAGGAGCGGCGCGAGGCCCGGCGTCGGCTCAAGCGGATGCGGCGGATCCAGGGGGAGATGCTGAGCGCGGCGCGGCACGAGGTGCTCGCGGCGCGGAGCGAGCCGGGGGCCGACCCGGAGGTCGTGGACCGGGTGTTGCGGCATCTTGACGTTCGTAGCCTGCGGTGACGGCTGTGCGAAGGCCGGGTGAATCGGGGTGAGGCGGCCGGGGGACGGTTTGTAGGGTCCACCCATGGCTCGCAATGTGGTGATCAGTGGTGGCGGTACAGGGATCGGGCTCGCGGCGGCGCAGGTGTTCGCCGCGGAAGGGGACCGGGTGCTGCTGCTCGGGCGGCGCGCCGAGGTGTTGGAGAAGGCCGGGGTGCCGGGGGCGTTGACGTACGCCGCGGATCTCGCCGACGTCGACGCGGTGCGCGGGGTCGTCGGGTTCGTGGAGCGGGAGCTGGGGACCGTGGACGTGCTGATCCACAGTGCCGGGGGGAACGGGCAGCTGGAACCGGCCCTGGAGGCCGGGGACGCGCTGGATGCCGTCGCACACAACTGGACCGTGAACTTCCGACTCAATCTGCTGACCGCGGCGCTGCTCACCGAGGGGTTGAAGGAGCGGCTCGCCTCGCCGGGTGGGCGGGTGCTGTTCGTCAGTTCCATCGCCGCGTACCGGGGGTCCGGGAGCGGGGCGTACGGGGCGGCGAAGGCGGGGTTGCATCCGTACGCGCACGATCTGGCGCGGGAGTTGGGGCCCCGGGGGATCACGGCGAACGTGGTGGCGCCGGGGTATGTCGAGGACACGGAGTTCTTCGGGGCGGCGATCGATCCCGCGCGGCGGGAGCGGCTTGTCGGTGACACGTTGACCGGGCGGGCCGGGACGCCGGGGGATGTCGCCGCCACGCTGCATTGGCTGGCGTCAGTGGGGGCGGGGCATGTGACTTCTCAGGTTTTGCAGGTCAATGGGGGTGCGGAGAGGGGGCATTGACCGGTCGGTGGGCGGGTGCGGGTCCGTCGTGGTTGCTCGCGCAGTTCCCCGCGCCCCTGAGTGGGTGCAGTCAACCGGCGCCATGACGGACCGTCCTAGCCGCGGCCCGTGCGGGGGACCTCCTGGGTTCGGCTCTGGCCGTTCCTCGTGTTGCCGTCCACTCGGTGGAACCCCGGTGCCAGTGTCGCGTCCGCCGTGTTGACCCTGGGGAGGGCGTACGGGTGGTGGTCGGTGAGCCAGCGGACCATCTGTTCGCGGACCGTGACCCGGACCGTCCAGATGTCGTCGGCGTCCTTGGCGGTCACCAGGGCCCGTACCTGCATGGTGTTGGGGGTGGTGTCGGTGACGGCCAGGCCGTAGTCGCGGCCGTCCCAGGCCGGGCACTCGCGCAGGATGTCCCGCAGCCGCTCGCGCATCAGCTCCACCGGGGCCGTGTGGTCGACGTGCCAGTAGACGATGCCGGTCATCTGCGGGGTGCCGCGCGACCAGTTCTCGAACGGCTTCGAGGTGAAGTACGACACCGGCATGGTGATCCGGCGCTCGTCCCAGGTGCGGACCGTCAGGAAGGTCAGGGTGATCTCCTCGACGGTGCCCCACTCGCCGTCCACCACCACGGTGTCGCCTATGCGCACCATGTCGCCGAAGGCGATCTGGAGCCCGGCGAACATGTTGCTGAGCGTGGACTGGGCGGCCACACCGGCGACGATGCCGAGGATTCCGGCGGAGGCCAGCAGCGAGGCGCCGGCCGCGCGCATCGCGGGGAACGTCAGCAGCATCGCGGCCACCGCCACCACGCCCACCGTGGCGGCGACCACCCGCATGATCAGCGTCACCTGGGTGCGCACCCGGCGGACCCGGGCGGCGTCGTGGTGGGCGCGCGCGTAGCGGCTGTAGGTGGTCTCCACGACGGCGGCCGCGATCCGGATCACCAGCCAGGCGGTCGCCCCGATGAGGATCAGGGTCAGCGTCTGCCCGATGCCGGCGCCGTGCCGTCGCAGCGGCCGCACCTGGTCGTACGACCCTCTCAGCATGGCCGCGCAGAGCACGAGCATGTAGGGGATGCGGCCACGGCGCAGCAGACCCCACAACGGGGTCTCGCTGTGCCGGTCGTCGGCCTTGCGCAGCAGTCGGTCGGTGGCCCAGCCGATCAGCAGGGTGAGCAGCACGGAGCCGCCGACCACGATCAGTGGGCGGAGTACGTTCTCCATGACCCCGAACCTAACCGGCCCGGCAGGGGCATGAACATGTGACTTCTGCCGCGAAGTGGGTAGGCCCCCGGCCCCGCTCGCCGCCCGTGAGAAACGGCACTGTCGGTCCCGGCTGGCACCATGGCCTCATGAACATCATGCTCTTTCACTCGACCTACGGACTCAGGCCCGCCGTCCGCCAGGCCGCCGACCGGCTGCGGGAGGCCGGGCACGAGGTGTGGACGCCGGACCTCTTCGAAGGGCGCACGTTCGACACGGTCGAGGAGGGCATGGCCTTCAACGAGGAGATCGGCAAGGACGAACTGCTCAAGCGGGCCGTCCTGGCCGCCGCCCCCTACTCCGAGCGCGGCCTCGTCTACGCCGGCTTCTCGCTCGGCGCCTCCGTCGCGCAGACCCTCGCCCTCGGCGACGAGCGGGCCCGCGGCCTGCTGCTCCTGCACGGCACCTCGGACATCGCGGCCAACGCGACCGCGGACGAACTGCCGGTCCAGCTGCACGTGGCCGAGCCGGACCCGTTCGAGACCGACGACTGGCTGAGCGCCTGGTACCTCCAGATGGGCCGCACCGGTGCCGACGTCGAGGTCTACCGGTACGCCGGGGCCGGCCACCTCTACACCGACCCCGACCTGCCGGACTACGACGAGGAGGCCGCCGAGGCCACCTGGCGGGTGGCCCTCGGCTTCCTCGACACCCTCTGAGCGGGTTCGAGAGGTTCTGGAGGTTCGGGCCCCTAGACGGGGCTGTACGTCCGCTCGACCTTCTGCGTGCCGGTCTTCGTGCGGTACGAACGCGCCCAGGACGAGGTCGCGTTCGCCTTCGTCTTGTCGGACAGCACGTAGTAGTCCATCTGCGCCCGGTCGGCGGTGATGTCCAGGACGCCGTACCCGTGGCGGTCGGTGTCGACCCAGTGGACGTGCCGGTTGGCGAGCTGGATGACCGGCGCGGCGAGCGCGGTGACCGTGCCCTCGGGGACCTTCAGGAGGTCGTCGAGGTTGTCGGAGGTCACCGAGGTGACCACGAACTCCGTGGCGGCCGAGGCCGACAGCGGGTAGGTCCCGGCGTCCACGGGCACGTCGTTGGCCCACGCCATATGGATGTCGCCGGTCAGGAAGACGGTGTTGCGGATGGCGTTGGAGCGCAGGTGGGCCAGCAGTTCGCGGCGGTCGTCGGTGTAGCCGTCCCACTGGTCGGTGTTGAGGGCGAGGCCCTCCTTCGGCAGGCCGAGCAGTTCGGCGAGCGGCTTCAGCAGGTCGGCGGAGAGCGAGCCGATCGCGAACGGCGAGATCATCACGGAGTTGCCGACCAGCCGCCAGGTGGTGTCGCTCGACTTCAGGCCGGCCTTCAGCCAGTCGAGCTGGGCGCGCCCGGTGATCGTACGGTCCGGGTCGTCGACCGAGCCGTTGCCCACGGCGACCTGCTGGGAGCGGAAGGACCGCAGGTCGAGCAGGGAGAGGTCGGCGAGCTTGCCGAAGCGCAGCCGGCGGTAGGTGGTGCCGGCGAGCGCGGGGCGCACCGGCATCCACTCGAAGTAGGCCTGCTTGGCGGCGGCCTGACGGGCCGTCCAGGCGCCCTCCGCGCCCTCGGTGTGGTTCTCGGCGCCGCCCGACCAGGCGTCGTTGGCGAACTCGTGGTCGTCCCAGATCGCGACGACCGGGGCGACCGCGTGCAGGGCCTTCAGGTCCGGGTCCGTCTTGTACTTGCCGTGCCGGATCCGGTAGTCGGCGAGGGTGAGGATCTCGTGGGTCGGCGCGTGCTGCCGTACGACGGTGTCGCGGGTGCCGTACTCGCCGGTGCCGTACTCGTAGATGTAGTCGCCCAGGTGCAGCCAGGCGTCCAGGTCGCCGCGGGCCGCGAGATGGCGGTACGACGAGAAGTAGCCGGCCTCCCAGTTGGCGCAGGAGACCACGCCGAAGCGGAGGTTGGTGACCGTCGCGTCCGCCGCCGGCGCGGTGCGGGTGCGCGCCGGCGGGGAGTCGGTGCCGCCGGCCGAGAAGCGGAACCAGTAGTCGGTCGCGGGGGCGAGACCGCGCACGTCCGCCTTGACGGTGTGGTCGGAGGCGGCGGTCGCGGTCACCGACCCCTTGGCGACGACGTTCGTGAAGGCCTTGTCCTTCGCCACCGTCCAGGCGACCTCGGTGTCGGGGCCGAGCCCGGAGCCGGGGACCGCCTCGGCGGTCGGGGTCACGCGGGTCCACAGCAGGATGCCGTCCGGGAGCGGGTCGCCGGAGGCGACACCGTGCAGGAAGGCGGGGGCCTCGGCGGCGCGGGCCGGTATCGCGGCGGCGAGCGGGGCTGCCAGGACAGCGGTCGCCGCCGCGGCCTTGACGACCGTACGGCGGCGAGGGGACAGGGAGTTGCTGTCGGCTGTTCTCTGTCTACTAGTCACGGCCGATCAGGTTACTGATCGGTATGAACGAGAGCGGGCGAACTCGTTAAAGTCCGCCCGCTGTTTTCCCGAAGTGTGCGGGACTCAGCCCTTGAGCGCCGAGGCGAGCGCGGTGTTGAAGTCGGCCACCGTCATCGGCGCGCTCTTGCCGTCGGGGCCGGTCAGCGTCTTGCCGTCCATCTTCAGGGTCGGCGTGCCGCTGATGCCGTCCTTGTTGAACTTGTCGGACATGTCCAGGGCCCACTTGTCGTAGGTGCCGTTCTTCACGGCGTCCTGGAAGGTCTTGTTGTCCTTCAGCTCCGGGACGGTCTGCGCGATCTTGATCAGGTAGGAGTCGTCCTTGAACTTGTCCGGGCCGCTCTCCTCCGGGTGCCACTTCGTGGAGTACATCGCGGTCTTGTACTTCAGGAACGCGTCGGTGCTGACGTTCAGCGCGGCGCCGAGGGCGCTGAGGCCGTTCTTGGAGCCCTCGCCGCCGAGGTTGCCGTCGAGGAAGGTGGCGCCGACGTACTGGATCTTGAACTTGCCGTCCGCGACGTCCTTGTCGACGGTCGAGCCGACGGTCTGCTCGAACTGCGCGCAGACGGGGCAGCGCGGGTCCTCGTACATGACCAGGGTCTTCTTGGCGGTGCTCTTGCCGATGACGACCGTCGTGCCGTTGGTGCCCGTGGAGTTGGCCGGCTTGACGAGCTTGTCGTCCTTGGCCGCCTCCCAGTAGCTGGGCTTGTTGCCCTGGACGACCGCGTAGCTGATGCCGCCGGCTATCGCCAGGACGCCGACTATGGAGGCGACGACGATGAGCTGACGCTTCATCTTGTCGCGCTTGGCCTGGCGCTCGCGTTCCTGCCGCAGCCGCTCGCGGGCGGCGGTCTTCGCCTGCTGGCTGTTCCGCTTGCTCATGGTGGTGTTCTCCGTGAAGGGGACGCGCACACGTCACATGTGCGGGGTACGTGAAGGGGGACTGGTCGGGCTCAGACGGAAGCGACCGAGCACGGCGGTCCACGCCGTCCCAGGGAGTGCGCGAGGATCTCGTCGAGCGCGACGGCCGTACGGCGGCCGGGGCGCGCCGGGCGGACCGGCTCCGGCGCCGAGCGCACGGTCAGCGCGGCGGCCGCGAGGAGCAGCGGCCGGAAGGTGGTGGCGGCCACGGCCCGCAGCAGCTGGGCCAGGGCCCGCTCGCCGCGGCGCAGCCAGGCGGCCGCGAGGAGGCCGACCGAGACGTGGGCGGCGAGCAGCAGCCACGCGGTCTGCGGATCGGCGTGGGCGAGCAGGCCGCCGAGCCGGTCGGTGTCGGTGCCGGTCATCCGGGCCAGCGGCGAGCCGACGCTGGTGCCGTCGCCGCAGAACACGTCCCAGCCGACCGAGCGCAGCGGGCCGGCGACCGGGCCGCCCGCGGCGCCGTAACAGACGTGCTGGCCGGTGGTGAAGACGGTGTCGGCGGCGAGCTCCAGCGGGATCAGCACGGCGGCGATCCGCCCGAAGCCGCGCTCCCGGCCGGCCAGCAGGTAGGCGAGCGCGAACACGGCGACGCCGACCGCCGCCACCGTGTTCAACGGCAGGGGAGCCCGGGACAGCAGCACGTGCGACGTGGTGCTGAGCGTCACGACGAGCGCCGTGAACAGCGCCGCGCGGAGCGCTCGTAGCTGGGTCCCGGATATGTCCATAGCGTGGAGAGTGTGTCACGCGGGCCTGTAAGGGACCCCTAAAGGGTCCCTGTGCGCGGCCCTATCGTTATCGACGGCGGCACGGCCCCGGTCACAGGCCGGGGATGCGGCCGTTGCGGAACAGGTCCACGAAGGTCTGGTGGTCGGCACGCGCGCGTGCGCCGTAGCTGTGCGCGAAGTCGACCAGGAGTTCCGCGAAACCGTCCTCGTCGGCGGCGATCGCCGCGTCGATGGCCCGCTCCGTGGAGAAGGGCACCAGGGATTCCCCGGACTGGTCGTCGGCCGCGCCGTGCATGGTGGCGGTCGCCCGGCCGAGGTCGGCGACGACCGCCGCGATCTCCTCCGGGTCGTCGATGTCGCTCCAGTCCAGATCCACGGCGTACGGCGAGATCTCGGCGACCAGCTGGCCCGCGCCGCCCAGCTCGGTCCAGCCCAGCCACGGGTCAGCGTGCTGCTGGAGGGCGCGCTGGGAGATCACCGTGCGGTGGCCCTCGTGCTGGAAGTAGTCGCGGATCTCCGGGTCGGTGATGTGCCGGGAGACAGCCGGGGTCTGGGCCTGCTTGATGTAGATGACCACGTCGTTCTCCAGGGCGTCGGTGTGGCCCTCCAGGAGGATGTTGTACGACGGCAGCCCGGCCGAGCCGATCCCGATGCCCCGGCGGCCGACGACGTCCTTGACGCGGTAGGAGTCCGGGCGGTCCAGGGAGGCCTCGGGCAGGGTCTCCAGATAGCCGTCGAACGCGGCCAGCACCTTGTAGCGGGTGGCCGCGTCCAGCTCGACCGAGCCGCCGCCCTCGGTGAAGCGGCGTTCGAAGTCACGGATCTCCGTCATCGACTCCAGGAGCCCGAACCGGGTCAGCGCGCGGGCCTCACGCAGTGCCCCCAGCAGCGGGCCCTCGGCGGTGTCCAGCGTGAACGGCGGCACCTCGTCGCTCTTGGCGCCGGTGGCCAGCGCGTGGATCCGCTCGCGGTACGCGGCCGCGTACACCCGCACCAGCTCGCTGATCTGGTCGTCGCCGAGCGCCTTGGCGTACCCGATCAGCGCCACGGAGGCGGCGAAGCGCTTGAGGTCCCAGGTGAAGGGGCCGACGTAGGCCTCGTCGAAGTCGTTGACGTTGAAGATCAGCCGGCCGTTGGCGTCCATGTACGTGCCGAAGTTCTCCGCGTGCAGGTCGCCGTGGATCCACACGCGCGAGGTGCGCTCGTCCAGGTACGGGCCGCCCCGCTTCTCGGCGTCCAGGTCGTGGTAGAAGAGGCACGCCGTGCCGCGGTAGAACGCGAACGCCGAGGCCGCCATCTTGCGGAACTTCACGCGGAACGCTGCCGGGTCGGCGGCCAGGAGCTCGCCGAAGGCGGTGTCGAAGACGGCGAGGATCTCCTCGCCGCGGTGCTCGTCGTTGAGCTGCGGTACCGACATCGCGGAATGCCTCCTGGTGCATGTGTACGACAGCGTTTCTGTCGTCTGTCCAACGGGCGGGCCGGGGGGAAAGTGCCCGCGACCCTCGTTGTGAAGGTACGCGGGGCGGCCCCTTGAGTGTCAGTGCCGAGGCATAGACTTCCGAGCTGTCCCCGGAACTGTCCGCCCGCCAGTCGCCGAGTGTTTTCCATGGAGGCCACGCCGTGTCAAAGCCGCCGTTCACGCACCTGCACGTCCACACCCAGTACTCCCTGCTGGACGGTGCCGCGCGGCTCAAGGACATGTTCAACGCGTGCAACGAGATGGGCATGACCCACATCGCCATGTCCGACCACGGCAACCTCCACGGGGCGTACGACTTCTTCCACTCCGCGAAGAAGGCCGGGGTCACCCCGATCATCGGGATCGAGGCGTACGTCGCCCCCGAGTCCCGGCGCAACAAGCGCAAGATCCAGTGGGGCCAGCCGCACCAGAAGCGGGACGACGTCTCCGGTTCGGGTGGTTACACCCACAAGACGATGTGGGCCGTGAACAAGACCGGCCTGCACAACCTCTTCAGGCTCTCCTCCGACGCGTACGCCGAGGGCTGGCTCCAGAAGTGGCCCCGGATGGACAAGGAGACGATCTCCCAGTGGTCCGAGGGGATCGTCGCCTCCACCGGCTGCCCCTCCGGCGAGCTCCAGACCCGGCTGCGCCTCGGCCAGTACGACGAGGCCCTGAAGGCGGCCGCCGACTACCAGGACATCTTCGGCAAGGACCGGTACTTCCTGGAGCTGATGGACCACGGCATCGAGATCGAGCACCGGGTCCGCGACGGCCTCCTGGAGATCGGCAAGAAGCTCGGCATCCCCCCGCTGGTCACCAACGACTCGCACTACACGTACGCGCACGAGGCGACCGCCCACGACGCCCTGCTGTGCATCCAGACCGGCAAGAACCTCTCCGACCCGGACCGCTTCAAGTTCGACGGCACCGGCTACTACCTGAAGTCCACGGAGGAGATGTACGCCGTCGACTCCTCGGACGCCTGGCAGGAGGGCTGCGCCAACACCCTCCTGGTCGCCGAGATGGTCGACACCACCGGCATGTTCGAGGCCAAGAACCTCATGCCGAAGTTCGACATCCCCGACGGCTACACCGAGGTCACCTGGTTCAAGGAGGAGGTCCGCCGGGGCATGGAGCGCCGCTTCCCCGGCGGCATCCCCGAGGACCGCCAGAAGCAGGCCGACTACGAGATGGACGTCATCATCCAGATGGGGTTCCCCGGCTACTTCCTCGTGGTCGCCGACTTCATCATGTGGGCCAAGAACAACGGCATCGCCGTCGGCCCCGGCCGAGGCTCCGCGGCCGGCTCGATCGTCGCCTACGCCATGGGCATCACCGACCTCGACCCGATCCCGCACGGCCTGATCTTCGAGCGGTTCCTCAACCCCGAGCGCGTCTCCATGCCCGATGTCGACATCGACTTCGACGAGCGTCGGCGCGTCGAGGTGATCCGGTACGTGACGGAGAAGTACGGCGCCGACAAGGTCGCCATGATCGGCACCTACGGCAAGATCAAGGCCAAGAACGCGATCAAGGACTCCGCGCGCGTGCTGGGCTACCCGTACGCGATGGGCGACCGTCTCACCAAGGCCATGCCCGCCGACGTCCTGGGCAAGGGCATCGACCTCGACGGCATCACCAACCCCTCGCACCCGCGCTACAACGAGGCCGGCGAGATCCGCGGGATGTACGAGAACGAACCGGACGTGAAGAAGGTCATCGACACCGCCAAGGGCGTCGAGGGCCTGGTCCGGCAGATGGGTGTGCACGCGGCCGGCGTGATCATGTCCAGCGAGCCCATCGTGGACCACGCCCCGATCTGGGTGCGGCACACCGACGGCGTGACCATCACGCAGTGGGACTACCCGCAGTGCGAGTCGCTCGGCCTGCTGAAGATGGACTTCCTGGGCCTGCGCAACCTCACGATCATGGACGACGCCATCAAGATGGTGAAGGCCAACAAGGGCATCGACCTGGAGATGCTCGCCCTGCCGCTGGACGACCCGAAGACCTTCGAACTGCTCTGCCGCGGCGACACGCTCGGCGTCTTCCAGTTCGACGGCGGCCCCATGCGCTCGCTGCTCCGCCAGATGCAGCCCGACAACTTCGAGGACATCTCCGCCGTCTCGGCCCTCTACCGGCCCGGCCCGATGGGCATGAACTCGCACATCAACTACGCGGAGCGCAAGAACGGCCGCCAGGAGATCACCCCGATCCACAAGGAGCTGGAGGAGCCGCTCGAGGAGGTCCTCGCGGTCACCTACGGCCTGATCGTCTACCAGGAGCAGGTCCAGAAGGCCGCCCAGATCATCGCCGGGTACTCGCTCGGCGAGGCCGACATCCTGCGCCGCGTGATGGGCAAGAAGAAGCCCGACGAACTCGCGAAGAACTTCACCATCTTCCAGGCCGGCGCCCAGAAGAACGGCTACAGCGACGAGGCCATCCAGGCCCTGTGGGACGTCCTGGTCCCCTTCGCCGGCTACGCCTTCAACAAGGCCCACTCCGCCGCGTACGGACTGGTCTCCTACTGGACCGCCTACCTCAAGGCCAACTACCCGGCCGAGTACATGGCCGCGCTGCTCACCTCGGTCAAGGACGACAAGGACAAGTCGGCCGTCTACCTCAACGAGTGCCGGCGCATGAAGATCAAGGTGCTCCCGCCGAACGTCAACGAGTCCGAGCACAACTTCGCCGCCCAGGGCGACGACGTGATCCTCTTCGGCCTCGAGGCGGTGCGCAACGTCGGCACCAACGTGGTCGAGTCGATCATCCGCAGCCGCAAGGCCAAGGGGAAGTACGCGTCCTTCCCCGACTACCTCGACAAGGTCGAGGCGGTGGCCTGCAACAAGCGCACCACCGAGTCGCTGATCAAGGCGGGCGCGTTCGACACCATGGGGCACACCCGCAAGGGCCTCACCGCGCACTTCGACACCATGATCGACAACGTGGTCGCGGTCAAGCGCAAGGAGGCCGAGGGCCAGTTCGACCTCTTCGGCGGGATGGGCGAGGCGGACAACAGCGAGCCCGGCTTCGGACTCGACGTGGAGTTCACCACCGACGAGTGGGACAAGACCTATCTGCTCGCCCAGGAGCGGGAGATGCTCGGTCTGTACGTCTCGGACCACCCGCTCTTCGGTCTGGAGCACGTGCTGTCCGACAAGGCCGACGCGGGCATCGCCCAGCTCACCGGCGGTGAGCACGCGGACGGCGCGGTCGTCACCATCGGCGGCATCATCTCGGGCCTCCAGCGCAAGATGACCAAGCAGGGCAACGCCTGGGCCATCGCCACCGTCGAGGACCTCGCCGGGTCCATCGAGTGCATGTTCTTCCCGGCGACCTACCAGCTGGTGTCGACCCAACTCGTCGAGGACGCCGTGGTGTTCGTCAAGGGCCGCCTCGACAAGCGGGAGGACGTGCCCCGTCTGGTCGCGATGGAGCTCCAGGTGCCGGACCTGTCCAACGCGGGCACCAACGCGCCGGTGATCCTCACCATCCCGGCCCTGAAGGTCACCCCGCCGATGGTCAGCAGGCTCGGGGAGATCCTCAGCCACCACAAGGGCGAGAGCGAGGTCCGCATCAGGCTCCAGGGGCCCAGCAAGACGACGGTCCTGCGCCTCGACCGGCATCGCGTCAAGCCGGATCCGGCGCTGTTCGGCGATCTGAAGGTGCTGCTGGGCCCGTCCTGCCTGGCGGGCTGAGGCGGATTGAGCCAGTGAGCGAAGGGGCGCACCCGCGGTCGGGTGCGCCCCTTCGTGTACCTGGGCCTCAAGGGCCCTCGTGCCCAGGGCCGCAACGGCCCTTGACGTACCCGGGTCTCAACAACCCTTTATGCACATGTCAGTTGTGGCCGAAGCTTTTCTGCCGACCCTTGCGGGCGACATCGCCGGGAGTGACCTGCGTGGCGTGCTGCTCGGACTGCGGCTCCATCGCGGAGTGCTGCGGTGCCTGCGGGCCACGCTCGGACTGCGGCTGCTTGCGGTTCTGCTTCTTGTTCTTGGCCATGGGGATCTGCCTCCTGAGGGGGGTCTAGGGGCCAGGGCCGGGATCAGATTCACATAGGCTGGCAAGAGGCGCATTTCGGATAATTACCGTGTGTGACAGGGAATGTCGCGCGGCGATGCCCCGAAACGCCACGCCGAAGATCGAGTTCGGGCCGTTAACCCCCGTGCGGTCGGGCAGACTCGAAGCAAGCCCGAAGCAAACCTCCCGGAAAGAGGGTGGAAAGCGTGGACCGCTGCATCGTCCTGGTGGACGCCGGGTATCTGCTGGGGGCCGCCGCCAGTCTCCTTGCCGGGGAGCCCTCCCGTTCCCGCATCACCGTCGACCACGCCGCCCTCGTCCAAGGGCTGCGCGACCGGGCCGAGTCCGACACGGAACGGCCCCTGCTGCGCATCTACTGGTTCGACGGCGCCCCCGACCGCGTCCCGCAGCCCGAGCACCGCAGGCTGCGGGTGATGCCCCGGGTCACCGTCCGGCTCGGCGCCCTGACCCGCAGCGACGGACGCTGGGCCCAGAAGGGCGTGGACGCCGCCATGCACGCCGAACTCACCGAACTGGCCCGCAACCGCGCCTGCTCCGACGTCGTCCTCGTCACCGGCGACGGGGACCTGCTGCCGGGCATGATGGCGGCCAAGGAGCACGGGGTCGCCGTACACCTGTGGGCCGTGCAGGCCGCCGACGGGGACTACAACCAGTCGGAGGACCTGGTCGCCGAGGCGGACGAACGGCGGGTGCTCGACCGTACGTGGATCACCAAGGCGGTCCGCGCGAAGGACGTCGGCGGGGTGTGCGCGCCGCCGCCCGTGCCGCGCCCCGAGATCGCCGCGATCCTCTCCGCGCCGCTGCCCGAGTCCGCGCTCTCCCGGGCGCCCGAGCGGACCGACGAGGAGACCGAGCACGCCCCGGCGGGCGCCCCTTCGGAGAACGGCACGCAGGAGCGGGTGCCGGCGCCCAAGGGGGTGCCCACCCCCAAGGACCTCGCCGCGCTGCGGGCCCCCGGCACCCAGCCCGCCCAGCACCCCGCGAGCGCGACCCTGCGCTGGTCCTCCGACAAGGGCTGGGTGGACCGGCCCGGAGCCGCCGCCGAGCCGCCCGAGGTGGCGTCCATGCCGACCCTCGCCCAGCTGACCACCGCCGAACAGCGGTGGGCCGACCGGGAGGAGGACATCACCACGGTCGGCGGGGACCCCTTCGAGGTCGGGCAGGTCTTCGCCCGCCGGTGGATGGAGCGGCTGGGCGACCAGGCGCACCTCCAGCGGCTGTCCGGGATGTACCCGCGGGTGCCGCACCGGATCGACGGCGAGCTGCTGCGCTACGCGGCCCGGTTCGGACTGCTCGCCCACAAGGACGACCAGATCGACGAGCACGACCGTTACGCCATCCGGGCCGGGTTCTGGCGGGAGATCGACGCCCGGACGGCCGCGGAACACGCCTCCGCCGGTGAGTGAGTTTTGCGGTGTATTTCGGTATGAGGGGCGCCCCGGGAACGGCGGAGCGCTCCCGACCCCGTAGTCTCGTCCCTTGTGAGTACGCGCGCTGCCCCGGCACTTCGACACCGTGGTGATGTCGTGTGCGCGGTGCGCGGGCTGACCAAGACCTATCCCGCGGTGCGCGGGCGGCGCGGGGCCCCGGGAACACCCGAGGTGCGGGCCACCGACGACGTACGCCTGGACATCCGCCGGGGTGAGATCTTCGGGCTGCTCGGGCCCAACGGCGCCGGCAAGACCACCCTCGTACGGCAGCTCACCGGGCTGATGCGGCCCGACAGCGGCAGCGTCGAGATCCTCGGCCACGACATCGTGCGCCACCCGGACCGGGCCTCGCGGATCCTCGCCTACCTCGGCCAGGAGTCCAGCGCCCTGGACGAACTGACCGTCTCCCTCGCCGCCGAGACCACCGGACGGTTGCGCGGCCTGGAAGCCAGGCAGGCGCGGGCCGAGCGGGACGCCGTACTCGACGAGCTGGGGCTCACGCCCCTCGCCGGGCGGCCCCTGAAGAAGCTGTCCGGCGGGCAGCGGCGCCTCGCGTGCTTCGCGGCCGCGCTGGTGGGGGAGCGGCCGCTGCTGGTGCTCGACGAGCCGACCACCGCGATGGACCCCGTGGCACGGCGTGCGGTGTGGTCCGCCGTGGACCGGCGGCGGGCCGAGCACGGCACCACCGTGCTGCTCGTCACCCACAACGTCATCGAGGCGGAGACGGTCCTCGACCGGGTCGCCGTCCTCGACCAGGGCCGGGTGATCGCCTGCGACACGCCCTCCGGGCTCAAGGAACAGGTTGCCGGGGAGGTCCGCGTGGACCTGGTGTGGCGCGCGGAGGCCCCGCTGCACGTCCCCGAGGTCGCCGCCCTCCAGGACCGGGCCGTGGCCGCCGGGCGCCGCTGGACCCTGCGGCTCGCCCCCGAGGAGGCCCGCGCGGTCGTCGCCACCGTCACCGGCGGGGCCGCGTTCGCCGCCCTGGACGACTTCACGCTCGCCACCCCCAGCCTGGAGGACGTGTACCTCGCGCTGGGCGGGGCCGCGCAGCAGGGGCTGGTGAAGGCGTGAGCACGTTGAGTACGCGGACTGCCGTATCCGTACGTCACAGGGCGACCGCCGGAGCGAAGAGGAGCAGAGCCACGTGAGTGTCGTACCCGCCGGGATCCTGTCCGGCGGCGCCCTGGCCGCCGAGGAGACGGACCGGGACGGGGCCGCCGAGCTGGGGCCCCGCGCCCGGCTGTGGCCTTCGCTGGCGGCCGTGTACCGCGCGCAGCTGTCCCGCGCGCGGGTCGCCCGCATCCCGCTGCTCTTCGTGGCGACCTTCCAGTCCGTCGGGATCATGATCCTGATGCGGGGGGTCGTGGACGGCGGCGGCGAGGCACAGTCCGTCGTCGCCGGTGCCTCGGTGCTCGTGGTCGCCTTCGTCGCGCTCAACCTGCTCGCGCAGTACTTCGGGCAGCTGCGGGCGAGCGGCGGGCTCGACCACTACGCCACCCTGCCGGTGCCGCCCGCGGCCGTGGTGCTGGGTGCCGCGGGCGCGTACGCCTCCTTCACCGTGCCCGGGACCGTGGTGACCGCCGTCTTCGGGTGTGTGCTGTTCGGGCTGCCGATGGCGCATCTGTGGGTGCTGGTGGCGGTGATCCCGCTGGCGGGTGCGGCCCTGGCGGGGCTGGGGGCGGCCCTCGGCCTCCTCGCGCCCCGGCCGGAACTGGCCACGCTGCTGGGGCAGCTCGGCATGTCCGCCGCGCTGCTGCTCGGGGTGCTGCCCGCCGACCGGATGCCCGAGGTGGTGCGGTTCGCCCGGGACCTGCTGCCGTCGACCTACGGCGTCGAGGCCTTCGCACGGACCTTCGGACCGCATCCCGACTGGGCCTTCGTGCTCGGGGACCTCGCCGTGTGCGGGGGCGTGGGCGTGGTCTCGCTGGCCGTCGCCACCTGGGCCTACCGTCGGGCGGCCGTCCGGTGACGCGCCGCACAGGCGGGCCTGGCACGATGTCAGGGTGACCGCACCATTGACTCCCCCTCCGCCGCCGCACGAACCCTCCCCGCACGACGCGTGGCAGGCTCCTGACGCCGGGTACGCGACCCCTTCCGACGTCGGGTACGGGCACGGTGGGCCCGGGATGAGGACCGAGCTGCGGGAGGCCGCGGTGATCACGGTCTGTGTGGCGGTCGTCGGGGCGCTGCTCGGGGTGCTGTGGTGGTGGCTGGCGCCGCATGTGCCGCTCGTCGGGGACGTCGACGAGCGGGGGAGCTGGGTCGTCTATCTCAAGGACACCGAGGGCGAGCAGGCGGTGGGGGTGGACGGAACGTTCACGCTGCTGGCGCTCGCGTTCGGCCTGCTGAGCGCGCTGGCCGTGTTCCTCTGGCGGCGGCGGGGCGGGGTGCCGCTGGTGGTCGGGCTGGCCGTCGGAGGGCTGCTGGGGTCGCTGCTCGCGTGGCGGGTGGGGATGTGGCTGGGACCCACGTCGGACGTGCTCGCGCACGCGAAGTCGGTGGGCAAGGGGGTGACGTTCTCGGCGCCGCTGCGGATGGGCGCGAAAGGGGCGTTGCTGGTCTGGTCGTTCGCGGGCCTGGTGGTGCATCTGGGGCTCACGGCGTTGTTCGGGCCGCGGGATCCTGAGCCGGGGTTCGGGGCGGTGGCTCCGGAGGGTGGCGGGTACGGGGCGCCTGTGCGGTAGGGGAGTGCCGCCGTACCCGAAAAGCGCGGTCAGGCTCGGGCGATGGGGGCCAGGGTGGCGTCGGTGAGGTGGGCCAGGTCGGTGGGGGAGAGTTCGACCTCCAGGCCCCTGCGGCCCGCCGAGACGCAGATCGTGGCGTGGGCGGAGGCCGAGGCGTCCAGGACCGTGGGGAGCTTCTTGCGCTGGCCGAGCGGGGAGATGCCGCCCCTGACGTAGCCCGTGGTGCGTTCCGCGAGGGTCGGGTCGGCCATCGCGGCCCGCTTGCCGGACACCGCCGTCGCCAGGGCCTTCAGGTCCAGGGAGCCCGCCACCGGGACCACGGCCACCGTGAGGGTGCCGTCCACGTCCGCGACGAGTGTCTTGAAGACGCGGTCCGGGGAGACCCCCATCGCCTCGGCCGCCTCCTCGCCGTAGGACGGGTGGGAGGGGTCGTGGTCGTAGGCGTGGACGGTGAAGGAGACTCCCGCGGAGGTCAGGGCCACCGTCGCGGGGGTGCCTCCCGGCTGCTGCTTCTTCGTCTTCTTCGGCATCTCGCGGTTCCCCGGGCTCAGTTCAGACTCGTCGGGCCGCGCGTCAGGTCCGACGCCGGCAACGACGGAAGGTTACGGATGATCGCCGTCTCCGCGCGCAGGATCCGCAGTTCGTCGCGGAGGCGGGACGCGGTGTCGGGCGCCTGGAGCAGCCGCTGCTTCGTGGGCGTGTCCAGCATCATCGCCGCCGCCACCAGGTAGGACAGCACCGAGGGCTCGTCGGGCAGGTCCGCACCGCTCGACAGGGAGCGTTCCCGCGCCCCCGCCAGGCGCTTCTGGTACTGGCGGAAGGCCCTGAGCACCCCTTCGGCCAGCGGTCCCGACTCGTCGCCCGCCGTCTCCTCCAGCTCCTCCAGCTCGGCCGTGAGATACGGGCCCGAGGCGTCGACCGACACCAGCCGGACGCGGGTCGTGCCCGTCGCCAGGACCTCGAAGGTGCCGTCGGGACGCTCCCGTACCGTCGCCGCGTCCGCCACGCAGCCGGTGGAGTGGAACGCCTTGACCGGGTCCTCGCCGAAGCCGGTCGCCGGACCGCGCTCGGGCAGGGCCGTCGGGTCCGGCATGCCCGGTGCGCTGGGCGCCACCTCGTGGCCGTCGCGGATCGCCACGACGGCGAACCGGCGCGGCTCCTCCTCGGGTGTCTTCAGCAGTTCGCGCATCATGGCGCGATAGCGCTCCTCGAAGACGTTGAGAGGAAGCACCAGCCCCGGGAACAGCACCGAGTTCAGGGGGAAGAGCGGGAGCCGCACGGTGGTCACGGCGCCAAAGCCTAATGGCCTCCGGAGCGGACACGTCCCCCGTGCTCACTCCGTGGATGGATCAAGGCGTGCCGCCGGACCTCCTCACGGACCTCCAGGAACCGGCCGAGCGGGTCCTCGGACTCCCGGCTCCAGGGGAACGAGGTGGCGTACGGGCCGATCATGCGCAGCTGGTCCAGCGCGTCCGTCCAGCGGCCGAGACGCACCAGGACGAACACCAGCTTGTTGCGGATCTCGGCCGGCCACGGGTCGGCGGCCGCGAACGTGGCGGACAGCTCGACCGCCCGGTCCGCCGCCGCGTCCATCCGCTCGCGCGCCACCGCGGTGCCCGAGCCCTCGGTCAGACAGGCCAGCGTGGCCCGCGCGGGCAGCGCCTGGACGAGGGAGCCGGCCGGGGCGTCCTGCGCGGCCCGCTCGGCGAAGTCGAAGCACTCCCGGTGCGAGCCGCGCCAGGAGGTCGCCAGATAGCGCAGGGCGGCCACGTGGCAGCCGTAGTGGAGCGGGGCGCGGCGCACGGCCGCCTCCCACAGCTCGCCGAAGTAGGTGGGGCCCGCCTGCGATCCCCGGGCGTGGTCCAGCGCGAGCCGCCAGGGCACCGGGTCGCGGTCCTCGCCGCGTGCGGCGGCCGTGATCAGCGGGCTCACCTCGCGCAGCAGCTCCGCGCGGGCCGGTGAGTCCCAGGCCCGGTCCACCGCGAGCTGGGCGCCCAGCAGCAGCCGGTCCACGTCCTGCGGGGCCTCGGCACGCCAGGTGTCGTACCACTCGGAGCGGGAGCGGGCGAAGGCGGCCAGCCGTCGGACGTACCGGTCGCGCAGCTCCCAGGCGGCGTCCTGGCGGGTCGCGGCGAGCAGCCGGGACGCGCGTTCGTACGAGCCCTGTCCGGCGGCGACCAGCGCGGGTCCGAGCCGGTCGTCGGGCGCGTCGAGCAGTACCTCGTCGTCGGCGATCAGTCCGCCGGTGAGGTAGGGGGGTCTCCGCGACGCGCGGAAGGGGGGCAGCAGAGCCATGGTGTCGACCATTGAAAGACCGAGGTTCCGCGTCGCGCCAGTGCGCACGTGCAACTCGTGGAAAGTTGTACGGCGGATGGTCAAGGGCAGGTAAAGAGCTGACCCTCGTTCACGTTACGCACCGTGGACCTCCTCAATTCCGCCGCAACAGCCGGGTCGCCCCGGCCGCGACCGTGGTGGCCAGGATCCAGCCCAGGAGGACCATGACCGCCGCCAGCCACTGCCAGCCGCCGCTCAGCTGCCAGAAGCCGACCTGCCCCAGGTCGATCACCGGAAGCAGCAGGTCCAGGGCGAACAGGGCGGGATTCCAGGCCGGATGGTCGCCGCCCTTGAGCGGTGGATGGCTCGCGTGTGCGAACGCCACCGAGCTCGCCGCCCACAGCACCGCCATCCAGACGGCGGCCCGGCCGGGCCGGTACCCGTAGGCGACCGTCCAGTCCTGCACATAGCCCCAGAACTTCGCCGCGGGCGGCAGCGTCTCCCGGCGCCGGCGCTGCTTGGCGAGCAGTACCTCGCGCGCGTCCTCGTCCTCGCCCCCGGCCCGCAGCACCGCGGCGAGCCTCTCGTACGGCTCCGGGTTGTACTCGGCGGTCGCCGCCGCCACCCACTCCAGGCGCTCGGCCAGCGGGAAGGGGCCGTGCGGGACGAGGTTCTCGTAGACGAAGCCGCCCATGTGGAGGTTGCCGGGCCCCGGCCAGGCGGTCGCCCGGTCCACCAGGTTGGCGACCCGGGCCCCCGACAGGACCACCTTGCCGCGCTGCGGCTTCTCCCCGAGGAAGCGCAGCTCCGGGGCCTGGATCCGGCGCAGCGACAGCTCCTGCTCGTCGGTGAAGGTGAACCGGGCCCGCTCCAGGTCGACCGCGTCCCCGAACCGCCCGTCGTCCAGCCGGACCCCGCCCTGGCACTCGAAGCGCTGGATCCGCGTCCCGCGCGCGGGCGTCGCCCCGCTCAGCATGGAGGCGCCCACGCCCGCCGGGGTCAGGTACAGGGTGCGCTCGACGGTCAGCTGGGGGGCGTTCAGCGCGAGCCGGGTGTACGGGTTGTTCAGGCGGGCGCCGCGCAGGCTCAGCGAGACGCCGACGGTGGCGCTGCGCAGGCTCAGCTCGCCGTGCGACTCCAGGAGCTCGGCCTGGAGGTCCTGGCCCACGGTCATGCCGTCCGCGGCGATCGAACGGCCGCTGCGGTCGCGGTAGACGATCGCCTGGTTCATCAGCAGATCGGTGCCGATGTGCGCGTCGGTCAGCCGTACGCCGTTGTGGAACCGGCAGCGCGGCAGATGCAGATCGCCCTCGGTGTGCACCCGCGCCGCCTCCAGGCGCGGCACCGAGCAGTCCACGAACCGCGCGGTGGTGAAGCGGGCCTCCGGCAGCAGGATCTCCCGCTCGAAGCGGCAGCCCTTCATCTCCAGGTACGGCACGATCGTGCCGCCCGCCAGGTCCAGGGTGCCGCTGACCTGCACGCCGGTGAGCTTCAGGGACGCCACCCGGCCCGCGAGCGCGGGGGGCCCGTCCAGGAGCAGCCAGCAGATGATGCGTGCCCGCACCGTCCGTTCGGGCCCCCAGGGATGTCCGCCGTGCGGATCGTCGACGACGGTGTCGCCGCTGCTCAGGTCGTACACGGTGCCGTTGCGGAAGGCCTGCCACATGCCGGCCTCGGCGGCGGTCAGATCGTCCGGCAGGTCCCCGTCGCGGATGCCCCGGATGCCGGCCCCCTCGGTCACGGTTCTTCCAGCTCCTCGGTTCACTTGTGATGCGTACGACCGTTCATGCCCGTTGAGTGACGCCCGGAACACTAGACGTGAAGGGGATCTTCCGGGTTCCTGAGAGGGCCCGTATCAGCCATTGGAATGCGCGGACGGCCGCCGATGCGGGTCTGAGAGAATCGGGTCCGTGATCTCCCGAATCGATCTGCGCGGCGACGCCCTCCCCGAGGGCCCCGCCCTGCGCGACCTGCTGCCCCGAGCCGACTTCGACGTCTCGGCCGCCCTGGAGAAGGTGCGTCCGATCTGCGAGGCCGTGCATCATCGGGGTGACGCGGCGCTGATCGACTTCGCCGAGAAGTTCGACGGGGTGCGCCTGGACCGGGTGCGGGTGCCCGCGGCGGCGCTCGACAAGGCGCTCGAAGAGCTGGACCCGGCCGTGCGCGAGGCCCTGGAGGAGTCCATCCGCCGCGCCCGTCTCGTCCACCGCGAGCAGCGCCGGACCACCCGTACGACCCAGGTCGTGCCCGGTGGCAGCGTGACCGAGAAGTGGGTGCCGGTCGACCGGGTCGGGCTGTACGCGCCGGGCGGCCGGTCCGTCTACCCGTCCTCCGTGATCATGAACGTGGTGCCCGCGCAGGAGGCCGGCGTCGGCTCGATCGCCCTCGCCTCCCCGGCGCAGGCCGAGTTCGACGGCCTCCCGCACCCCACGATCCTCGCCGCCTGCGCGCTGCTCGGCGTCGACGAGGTCTACGCCGCCGGTGGCGCGACCGCCGTCGCGATGTTCGCGTACGGCACCGAGTCCTGCCCGCCCGCCGACATGGTCACCGGCCCCGGCAACATCTGGGTCGCCGCCGCCAAGCGCTACTTCACCGGCAGGATCGGCATCGACGCCGAGGCCGGCCCGACCGAGATCGCGGTCCTCGCGGACTCCACCGCCGACCCGGTGCACGTGGCGTCGGACCTGATCAGCCAGGCCGAGCACGACCCGCTGGCCGCCGCCGTGCTGGTCACTGACTCCGTCGAGCTCGCGGACGCGGTCGAGAAGGAGCTGGAGCCGCAGGTCGCGGCCACCCGGCACGTCGAGGACCGGATCGTGCCCGCGCTGAAGGGCCGGCAGTCCGCGATCGTCCTGGTCGACGGCGTCGACGAGGGCCTCCGGGTCGTCAACGCCTACGGCGCCGAGCACCTGGAGATCCAGACCGCGGACGCGGCCGCCGTGGCCGACCGGGTGCGCAACGCGGGCGCGATCTTCATCGGCCCCTGGGCCCCGGTCTCGCTGGGCGACTACGCGGCCGGGTCCAACCACGTGCTGCCGACCGGCGGTTGCGCCTGCCACTCCTCCGGGCTGTCCGTGCAGTCCTTCCTGCGGGGCATCCACATCGTCGACTACACGCAGGACGCGCTGGCCGAGGTCGCGCACCACGTGGTCACGCTGGCGGAGGCGGAGGACCTGCCGGCCCACGGGGCGGCGATCAAGGCCAGGTTCGGTTGGAAGGTGCCCGGTAAGTGATTTTTGGAATCGACGATCTCCCCGTACGGGACGAGCTGCGTGGCAAGTCCCCCTACGGCGCGCCCCAACTGGACGTCCCCGTACGGCTGAACACCAACGAGAACCCCTACCGGCTGCCCGAGGAGCTGGTCGAGCGCATCGCCGAGCGCGTCCGCGAGGCGGCCCGCGACCTCAACCGCTACCCGGACCGGGACGCGGTGGAACTGCGCACGCGGCTCGCCGAGTACCTCACGGACACCTCCGGACACGAGGTGGGCCTGGCCAACGTGTGGGCCGCCAACGGTTCCAACGAGGTCCTCCAGCAGCTGCTCCAGACCTTCGGCGGACCGGGCCGTACGGCGATCGGCTTCGAGCCGTCGTACTCGATGCACGCGCTCATCTCGCGCGGCACCGGCACCGGCTGGATCTCGGGTCCCCGCAACGCGGACTTCACGATCGACGTGGAGGCCGCCGTGCGGGCCATCGCCGAGCACAAGCCCGACGTCGTGTTCATCACCACCCCCAACAACCCGACGGGCAACGCCGTTCCGCCCGAGACGGTCCTCGCGCTGTACGAGGCAGCCCAGGCGGCGAAGCCGTCCATGGTCGTGGTCGACGAGGCCTACATCGAGTTCAGCCACGGCGACTCGCTGCTGCCGCTCATCGAGGGACGGCCCCAGCTCGTCGTCTCGCGGACCATGTCGAAGGCGTTCGGCGCGGCCGGGCTGCGGCTCGGCTACCTCGCCGCGCACCCGGCGGTCGTGGACGCCGTGCAGCTCGTACGGCTGCCCTACCACCTGTCGGCCGTCACGCAGGCGACCGCGCTGGCCGCCCTGGAGCACACCGACACGCTGCTCAAGTACGTCGAGCAGCTCAAGGCCGAGCGGGACCGGCTGGTGAGCGAGCTGCGGGCGCTCGGGTTCGAGGTCGTGGAGTCGGACGCGAACTTCGTGCAGTTCGGGCGCTTCGACGACTCGCACGCGGCCTGGCAGAAGATCCTCGACCGGGGCGTCCTGGTCCGGGACAACGGCATTCCGGGGTGGCTGCGGGTGTCCGCCGGCACCCCCGAAGAGAACGACGCGTTCCTCGACGCGGTCCGTGACTTGACGAAGGAGCAGAGCACATGAGCCGCGTGGGACGCGTGGAGCGGGTGACCAAGGAGACGTCGGTCCTGGTCGAGATCGATCTCGACGGGTCCGGCAAGGTCGATGTGTCGACAGGCGTCGGCTTCTACGACCACATGCTCGACCAGCTCGGCCGGCACGGTCTGTTCGACCTCACCGTGAAGACCGAGGGCGATCTGCACATCGACTCGCACCACACCATCGAGGACACCGCCCTCGCCCTCGGCGCCGCCTTCAAGCAGGCGCTCGGCGACAAGGTCGGCATCTACCGCTTCGGCAACTGCACGGTCCCGCTGGACGAGTCGCTCGCCCAGGTCACGGTGGACCTCAGCGGCCGCCCCTACCTCGTGCACACCGAGCCCGAGAAGATGGCGCCGATGATCGGCGAGTACGACACCACGATGACCCGGCACATCCTGGAGTCCTTCGTCGCCCAGGCCCAGATCGCGCTGCACGTGCACGTGCCGTACGGGCGCAACGCCCACCACATCGTGGAGTGCCAGTTCAAGGCGCTCGCCCGGGCCCTGCGCTACGCCTCCGAGCGCGACCCGCGCGCGGCCGGCATCCTCCCCTCCACGAAGGGCGCCCTGTGAACGGCCTGTCGACCCTGCTGATCGTCGTCGGCCTCTTCCTGGCCGGCGGCATCTACTCCTTCGTCAAGCAGAAGATGCCCAAGAGCCTGATCGTCCTGCTCTCCATCGCCGCCGGGATGTGCCTGGTCGCCGGCGTCATGCGGCTGGAGGTGTGGAGTTGAGCCCCTCCCCGTCGAAGAAGGTCGTGGTCTTCGACTACGGCTTCGGCAACGTGCGGTCCGCCGAGCGGGCCCTCGCGCGCGCGGGGGCCGAGGTCGAGATCACGCGCGACTACGACAAGGCCATGAACGCCGACGGTCTGCTGGTGCCGGGCGTCGGCGCCTTCGCCGCCTGCATCAAGGGCCTGCACGAGGCGCGCGGCGACTGGATCATCGACCGCCGGCTGTCCGGCGGGCGCCCGGTCATGGGCATCTGCGTCGGCATGCAGATCCTCTTCGCGCGCGGCATCGAGCACGGCGTGGAGTCCGAGGGCCTCGACGAGTGGCCCGGCTCGGTCGAGCCGCTCCAGGCCGACGTCGTGCCCCACATGGGCTGGAACACCGTCGACGCGCCGGCCGACTCACAGCTCTTCGCAGGGCTCGACGCGGACGCCCGCTTCTACTTCGTGCACTCCTACGCCGTCCACGACTGGTCGCTGGAGACGCACAACAAGGCGATGACCGCGCCGAAGGTCACCTGGTCGACGCACGGCAAGCCCTTCGTGGCCGCCGTGGAGAACGGCGCCCTGTGGGCCACCCAGTTCCACCCCGAGAAGTCCGGCGACGCCGGTGCGCAGCTGCTGAACAACTGGATCGGAACCCTGTGATGTCCTCGAAGCCCTCCCGGCTCGAACTCCTGCCCGCCGTCGACGTCCGCGACGGCCAGGCGGTCCGCCTCGTGCACGGCGAGTCCGGCACGGAGACCTCGTACGGCTCCCCGCTGGAGGCCGCCCTGTCCTGGCAGCGCTCAGGCGCCGAGTGGCTGCACCTGGTCGACCTGGACGCGGCCTTCGGCACCGGCGACAACCGGGAGCTGGTCCGCCAGGTCACCGAGGCGATGGACATCAAGGTCGAGCTGTCCGGCGGCATCCGCGACGACGCCTCCCTGGCCGCCGCCCTCGCCACCGGCTGCACCCGGGTGAACCTCGGCACGGCCGCCCTGGAGAGCCCGGAGTGGGTCGCCAAGGTCATCGCCGAGCACGGCGACAAGATCGCGGTGGGCCTGGACGTCCGCGGTACGACCCTCAAGGGCCGCGGCTGGACCAGCGAGGGCGGCGACCTCTACGAGGCGCTGGAGCGGCTCGACAAGGAGGGCTGCGCCCGGTACGTGGTCACCGACATCGCCAAGGACGGCACCCTCCAGGGCCCCAACCTGGAACTGCTGCGCAACGTGTGCGCGGCGACCGACCGCCCCGTGGTGGCCTCCGGTGGCGTGTCCTCGCTGGACGACCTGCGGGCCATCGCCGAACTGGTTCCCCTCGGTGTCGAGGGCTCCATCGTCGGGAAGGCGCTGTACGCGAAGGCGTTCACCCTCGAAGAGGCTTTGGAGGCGGTGGCTCAGTGAGCGATCTGCGACGCGTCACGACCGGTGTGCCCTGGGAGGAGACCTTCGGGTACTCCCGCGCGGTGGAACTGCCGAACGGCCTGGTGCTGGTCTCCGGCTGCACCTCGGTGGTCGACGGCGAGATCGTCGCGGGCGACCCGTACGAGCAGACCGTCAACGCCTTCAACGTCGCGTTCGGGGCGCTGAAGGAGCTGGGGCTCGGCCGGGACGACGTGGTGCGGACCCGCATGTACATCACCCACGCGCGGGACGTCGAGGAGGTCGGACGCGCTCACAAGGAGCTGTTCGACGCCGTCCGGCCCGCCGCGTCCCTGATCATCGTCTCCGGCTTCGTGGACCCCAGCCTGGTCGTCGAGGTCGAGGTGGAGGCGTTCCGAGGAGAGAGCGCGCCATGACCCTCGCCGTACGAGTGATCCCCTGCCTGGACGTGGACAACGGCCGGGTCGTCAAGGGCGTCAACTTCCAGAACCTGCGCGACGCGGGCGACCCCGTCGAGATGGCCAAGGTGTACGACGCCGAGGGCGCCGACGAGCTGACGTTCCTGGACATCACCGCGTCCTCGGGCAACCGCGAGACCACGTACGACGTGGTGCGCCGCACCGCCGAGCAGGTCTTCATCCCGCTCACGGTCGGCGGCGGTGTCCGTACGGCCGAGGACGTGGACAAGCTGCTGCGGGCGGGTGCGGACAAGGTCGGCGTGAACACCGCGGCCATCGCCCGCCCGGACCTGATCCGCGAGATCGCCGAGCGCTTCGGACGCCAGGTGCTGGTCCTCTCGGTGGACGCGCGGCGCACCGGGACGGGTTCCTTCGAGGTGACCACCCACGGCGGCCGCAAGGGCACCGGCATCGACGCGGTCGAGTGGGCGCACCGGGCCGCCGAACTGGGCGCCGGCGAGATCCTGCTCAACTCGATGGACGCGGACGGCACCAAGGACGGCTACGACATCGAGATGATCGAGGCCGTCCGCAAGCACGTGACGGTCCCCCTGATCGCCTCCGGCGGCGCGGGGAAGCTGAACCACTTCACTCCGGCCATCGAAGCGGGCGCGGACGCGGTCCTGGCAGCCTCGGTCTTCCACTTCGGCGACCTGCGCATAGGCGAGGTGAAGCACACGCTGAGGGAGGCGGGCCACCCGGTGAGGTGACGCCACGCTGGGCTGAGCCCCGGTCGCCGGTGTCGGTGGCCAGGGCTTTCTGGTCCTCCGGCCCGCCCCCGCGCCCTCAGATTCCGAGTTCCTTCGCCTCGTGGAGTTTGGCGATGGCGTTCTTGTCGCCTTCCAGGTCCACCTTGGCCGCGCTCTGGCGGCCGTAGAGGAACAGGAGGAGTTCGGAGGGTTCGCCGGTGGCCGTGACGACCGGGGTGCCGCGGTGGGCCACCGCCGTCTGGCCGTCCGGGCGGCGGAGCACCAGGCCGGTGGGGACGCTGCGGCCCATGAGGCGGGCCGTGCGTTCCAGGCGGGACCACAGGGTGTCCTGGAAGACCGGGTCCAGCTCGCGGGGCGTCCAGTCGGGGCGGGCGCGGCGGACGTCCTCCGTGTGGACGTAGAACTCGACCGTGTTCGACAGCTCGTCGACCTGCTTGAGCTGGAACGGCGAGAAACGCGGCGGGCCCGTACGGATGAGCTGGATCAGCTCCTCGTAGGGCTTCTCGGAGAACTCGGCCATCACCCGGTCCAGACGCGACGCGAGCTGCTTGATCACCAGGCCCCCGGCCGCGTCGGGGCGGCGCTCGCGCACCACCACGTGCGCCGCGAGATCGCGGGTGAGCCAGCCGTCGCAGAGAGTGGGGGCCTCCGGGCCCTCGGCCTCCAACAGATCGGCGAGGAGAAGTCGTTCACGCTTGGCGAAAGTCGACATGCAGTCAGCCTACGACCGCGTCACCGGTCCGCACAGTGGACACCCCACGGTCACTGTCAGTGGCGCGCGGCACAATGGCAGTCATGACCAGCACGCCCCCGCCCCGCAGCAGTCTCGACCCGGAGATCGCCGCGCGTCTCAAGCGCAGCGCCGACGGGCTCGTCCCCGCGATCGCCCAGCAGTACGACACCGGCGAGGTGCTCATGCTCGGCTGGATGGACGACGAGGCGCTGCACCGCACGCTGACCACCGGCCGCTGCACCTACTGGTCGCGCAGCCGCCGCGAGTACTGGGTCAAGGGCGACACCTCGGGCCACTTCCAGTGGGTCAAGTCCGTCGCCCTGGACTGCGACGCCGACACCGTGCTGGTGAAGGTGGACCAGGTCGGCGCGGCCTGCCACACCGGCGCGCGCACCTGCTTCGACGCCGACGTACTCCTCAAGGACGGCGCCGGTTCCGGTACCGCCCCCTCGGATCAGTAAGGTCAGCCGCCATGGACCTCGAGACCTTCCGCAAGCTCGCCACCGACCGGCGCGTCATCCCGGTCACGCGCAAGCTCCTCGCCGACGGCGACACCCCCGTCGCGCTCTACCGCAAGCTCGCCGCCGAGCGCCCCGGCACCTTCCTGCTGGAGTCCGCGGAGAACGGCCGCTCCTGGTCCCGGTACTCCTTCGTGGGCGTCCGCTCCGCCGCCACCCTCACCGCCCGCGACGGCCAGGCCCACTGGCTCGGCACCCCACCCGTCGGCGTCCCCGTCGAGGGCGACCCGCTCGCCGCCCTGCGCGCCACCATCGAGACCCTGCACACCCCCCACCAGGAGGGCCTGCCGCCCTTCACCGGCGGCATGGTCGGCTACCTCGGCTACGACATCGTCCGCCGCCTGGAGAAGATCGGCCCCGGCGAGCGCGACGACCTGAAGCTCCCCGAGCTGACCATGCTCCTGACCAGCGACCTCGCCGTCATGGACCACTGGGAGGGCTCGGTCCTGCTGATCGCCAACGCGATCAACCACAACGACCTCGACACCGGCGTCGACGAGGCCCACGCGGACGCGGTGGCCCGTCTGGACGCCATGGAGGCGGACCTGTCCCGCCCGGTGGCCCAGCCCCCGGCTGTCCTGCCGCCCTCCGAGCTGCCCGAGTACACCGCCCTGTGGGGCGGCCCCGACTTCCAGGCGGCCGTCGAGGACATCAAGGAGCGCATCCGGGCCGGCGAGGCCTTCCAGGTCGTCCCCTCCCAGCGCTTCGAGACGCCGTGCACGGCCAGCGCGCTGGACGTCTACCGGGTCCTCAGGGCCACGAACCCCTCGCCGTACATGTACCTGTTCCGCTTCGACGGCTTCGACGTCGTCGGGTCCTCCCCCGAGGCCCTGGTCAAGGTCGAGGACGGACACGCCCTGGTCCACCCCATCGCCGGCACCCGCTGGCGCGGGGCGACCCCGCAGGAGGACCAGGCCCTCGCCGACGAGCTGCTCGCCGACCCCAAGGAGCGCGCCGAGCACCTCATGCTCGTCGACCTCGGGCGCAACGACCTCGGCCGGGTCTGCGAGCCCGGTTCGGTGGAGGTCGTCGACTTCATGTCCGTCGAGCGGTACTCCCACGTGATGCACATCGTCTCGACGGTCACCGGCAAGGTCGCCGAGGGCCGCACCGCCTTCGACGTCCTCACGGCCTGCTTCCCGGCAGGCACCCTCTCCGGCGCGCCGAAGCCCCGCGCGATGCAGATCATCGACGAACTCGAGCCGTCCCGGCGGGGGTTGTACGGCGGCTGCGTCGGCTACCTCGACTTCGCGGGCGACTCCGACACCGCGATCGCCATCCGTACGGCCCTGCTCAGGAACGGCACGGCCTACGTCCAGGCCGGGGCCGGAATCGTCGCCGACTCCGACCCGGTCGCCGAGGACACCGAGTGCCGCAACAAGGCGGCGGCGGTCCTCAGGGCCGTACACACCGCGAACCGCTTGGGCAAGTAGGGCGATTCTCACGGAACCCCGGGTAACCGTTCGTCCGGGGTTCGGGTGATAGTGGGGTACGTGACTGCCGTACCTCACCCCCGTTCCGAAGCCGCAGGACCCGCCAGGGCCGGCCGCCTCAGTCTCGCCGTGGCGCTGCTCGCCGGTGCCCTCGGCGCGGCCGTGGCGCTGCTCGCGACCCGTCAGCGATGGTCGGAGGGCACCGCGACGGTGGCCGGCGGCGCGTTTCCGCTGACCGCCAAGGGCAGCGACGTGACCGGTGTCCCGGCCGCGCTCGCCATAGTGGGCCTCGCCGCGCTCGTCGCCGTCTTCGCCGTACGCAAGGCCGGGCGGCTGCTGGTCGCCGGGGTGCTCGCGCTCTCCGGAGCCGGCATCGTGACGGCGGCGCTGATCGGGGCGGGGGACTCCTCCGCGCTGGACGAGCAGGCGGCGAAGGCCTCCGGCGACACCTCGGCGACGGTCGCTGCGCTGAGCCACACCGCCTGGCCGTATGTGGCCGTCGTGGGCGGGGTGCTGATTCTTCTCGCCGGGTTGCTGGCTCTGCGGTACGGGCGGTTGTGGCCGGCGATGTCGGGGCGGTATGAGCGGGACGGGGCGCCTCGGGTGCGTCGTAAGCCTGTTGTCGTGGATCCGGATCGGCCCGAGGACATCTGGAAGGCGCTTGATCGTGGGGAGGATCCCACGGGGGCGTAGCGGTCCGATTTTGGCTGCGGGCCGGTGGGGGCTGATCGCGCAGTTCCCCGCGCCCCTATCGGGGCGTCTAGGTGACCCCCGAATACATCGCGCCCTTGCGTGCGGAACAATGGGCCCGGACATCACGTACTTCAGCACCTAGGAGCAAGCAATGGCGGGCAGCAGCCACGGTCACACCCCGGCCGCCTGGACCGGTGTCACTATCGCCTTCATCGGTTTCTGCGTCGCGGGCGTCTTCATGGTGATGGCCCAGCCGGCGGGGTTCTGGGCCGGTATGGCGATCGTGGTCATCGGCGGCATCATCGGCTGGATCATGAGCGCGATGGGGATGGGCATGCCCAAGGACGCCCACAAGCCGCTCGTCACCACCAAGGCCGAAGCGGCGGACGCCAAGAGCTGACACGCACCGCGCGTGAAGGGGCGGCCCGGCCGGAAGTGCCGGGGCCGCCCCTCGCGCGTTCGAGGAGAGGGCGGGGGACAATGCCGGACGTGAACGCCGACACGCAGCGAGCGCTGCCCCCCGAAGGACTCCTGGGGCGCCTCGCCGTCCCGGCCGGGATCCTCGCGGCCGTCGCCGGGGCCTTCGCGTACGTGGGGACCGTGGACCCCAACCAGCCCGGCCACTACCCGGTCTGTCCGCTCTACCGGTTCACCGGCCTGTACTGCCCCGGCTGCGGCGGACTGCGCAGTGCGCACGCCTTCGTCCACGGCGACTTCCTCGCCGCGCTCCAGGACAACGCGATGGCCGTCGTGGGCTATCTGGGCTTCGCCGTGCTGTGGACCGTCTGGGTGGTCCGCGCGGCCCGCGGACGGCCGCTGCGGCTCGCTCTCGGGCCCGTGCAGCTGTGGACCGTGGGGGCATTGGCGCTGGTCTTCACCGTTGTCCGGAACCTGCCGTTCGGTGGCTGGCTTCATCCTTGATCAACGGGTGAACGTCCAGGTAGTGGGACCGGCGTCAACCGGATGCGAGGCCTACGCCCTCCTGCGGATACCATCGCAGTGACCACTGTTTTCATCGGTCGCTGGAACTGTCAACCGTCTGGAAGGGGGCCGCTCGCGTGAGTGTGCTCGACGAGATCATCGACGGAGTCCGTGCCGACCTCGCGGAACGGCAGGCGCGCGTCAGCCTCGACGAGCTCAAGGAGCGCGCGGCGAAGGCTCCCGCCGCCAAGGACGGCGTGGCCGCCCTGCGCGGCGACGGCGTCAAGGTCATCTGCGAGGTCAAGCGCTCCAGCCCCTCCAAGGGCGCGCTGGCCGCGATCGCCGACCCGGCCGGGCTCGCCGCGGACTACGAGGCGGGCGGCGCGGCCGTCATCTCCGTCCTCACCGAACAGCGCCGCTTCGGCGGCTCGCTGGCCGACCTGGAGGCCGTCCGCGCCCGCGTGGACATCCCGGTCCTGCGCAAGGACTTCATCGTCACCTCGTACCAGCTCTGGGAGGCCCGGGCCTACGGCGCCGACCTCGCGCTGCTCATCGTCGCGGCCCTGGAGCAGCCCGCCCTGGAGTCCCTCATCGAGCGCGCCGAGTCCATCGGGCTCACCCCGCTCGTCGAGGTCCACGACGAGGACGAGGTCGAGCGCGCGGTGGACGCCGGAGCGAAGGTCATCGGCGTCAACGCGCGTAATCTCAAGACCCTCGAGGTCGACCGCGGCACCTTCGAGCGCGTCGCCCCCGAGATCCCGGCCAACCTGGTCAAGATCGCCGAGTCCGGCGTCCGCGGCCCCCACGACCTGATCGCCTACGCCAACGCCGGCGCCGACGCGGTCCTGGTCGGCGAGTCCCTGGTGACCGGCAAGGACCCGAAGACGGCGGTCGCCGACCTGGTGGCGGCGGGCGAGCACCCGGCCCTTCGGCACGGGCGCGGATGATCTTTCGCTAGGCTTGCCTCGATGACTCTGACCCTGACGGCTGTCGACCGGCACGCACGCCTCGCGCGTGGCTGCCGGCCCCGAGGCTGCCGTGCGCCGGCCCGCCGGGTGCACGGCCGCAGGGTCAGGTATGTCATCGGAGACGAACCCGGGCAGGTCAACGGTCGCCGATGGCGAGGCTTTTAGGGGCGCGGGGAACTGCGCGACCAGCCACTGACGGCCTGTAGTCGGTCAGCGACCCATGCCCCCACGGCGCTTAGTGTCTTTTTCACGCACTCACCGTGAGGTACTGCCATGCCCAGCGAGTTCTTCATCCCCGACCCGGAGGGTCAGGTCCCGAGCCCCGAAGGCTACTTCGGCGCCTTCGGCGGCAAGTTCATCCCGGAGGCCCTCGTCGCCGCCGTGGACGAGGTCGCCGTCGAGTACGACAAGGCCAAGCACGACCCCGAGTTCGCGCGCGAGCTCGACGACCTGCTGGTCAACTACACCGGCCGCCCGAGTTCGCTCACCGAGGTCCCCCGGTTCGCGGAGCACGCGGGTGGTGCCCGGATCTTCCTCAAGCGGGAAGACCTCAACCACACCGGCTCCCACAAGATCAACAATGTGCTCGGTCAGGCCCTGCTCACCAAGCGCATGGGCAAGACCCGTGTGATCGCCGAGACCGGCGCCGGCCAGCACGGCGTCGCGACCGCGACGGCCTGCGCGCTGTTCGGTCTCGAGTGCACGATCTACATGGGCGAGATCGACACCCAGCGCCAGGCCCTCAACGTGGCCCGGATGCGCATGCTCGGCGCCGAGGTCATCGCCGTGAAGTCGGGATCGCGCACCCTCAAGGACGCGATCAACGAGGCGTTCCGCGACTGGGTCGCCAACGTCGACCGCACCCACTACCTGTTCGGCACGGTCGCGGGACCGCACCCCTTCCCGGCCATGGTCCGCGACTTCCACCGCGTGATCGGCGTCGAGGCCCGTCGCCAGCTCCTGGAGCGGGCCGGCCGGCTGCCCGACGCGGCCATCGCCTGCGTCGGCGGCGGCTCCAACGCCATCGGCCTCTTCCACGCCTTCATCCCCGACACCGCCGTACGCCTCATCGGCTGCGAGCCCGCCGGGCACGGTGTGGAGACCGGCGAGCACGCGGCCACCCTCACCGCGGGCGAGCCCGGCATCCTGCACGGCTCCCGCTCCTACGTCCTCCAGGACGAGGAGGGCCAGATCACCGAGCCGTACTCCATCTCGGCCGGTCTGGACTACCCCGGCATCGGCCCCGAGCACTCCTACCTCAAGGACTCCGGCCGCGGCGAGTACCGCGCGGTCACCGACGACGCGGCCATGCAGGCCCTGCGCCTGCTGTCCCGCACCGAGGGCATCATCCCGGCCATCGAGAGCGCGCACGCGCTGGCCGGCGCCCTGGAGGTCGGCCGGGAGCTCGGCAAGGACGGGCTGATCGTCGTCAACCTGTCCGGGCGCGGCGACAAGGACATGGACACCGCCGCACGCTACTTCGGCCTCTACGAAACCGACGCGGCCGTCGCCGCGGACGAGGCCGGCACCGGCGCGGAGATCGAGGGGGACGCCAAGTGAGCGGGAACATCCAACTGCTGTCGGACACCCTCGCCGCCGCCAGGGCCGAGGGCCGCTCCGCGCTCATCGCCTACCTCCCGGCCGGGTTCCCGACCGTGGACGGCGGCATCGAGGCGATCAAGGCCGTCTTCGACGGCGGTGCGGACATCGTGGAGGTCGGTCTGCCGCACAGCGACCCCGTCCTCGACGGCCCCGTCATCCAGACCGCCGACGACATCGCCCTGCGCGGCGGCGTCAAGATCGCGGACGTCATGCGCACGGTCAAGGAGGCCCACGAGGCCACCGGGAAGCCGGTGCTCGTGATGACGTACTGGAACCCCATCGACCGCTACGGCGTCGAGCGCTTCACCGCCGAACTCGCCCAGGCGGGCGGCGCGGGCTGCATCCTGCCCGACCTGCCGGTGCAGGAGTCGGCGCTGTGGCGGGAGCACGCCGAGAAGCACGGGCTCGCCACGGTCTTCGTGGTCGCGCCCAGCAGCAGGGACGCGCGCCTCGCCGAGATCACCGCGGCGGGCAGCGGCTTCGTCTACGCCGCCTCGCTGATGGGCGTCACCGGCACACGCGAGTCGGTGGGCGCTCAGGCCCAGGACCTCGTCGAGCGCACCCGGGCCGCCGGCGGCGACCTGCCCGTGTGCGTCGGGCTCGGTGTCTCCAACGCCAAGCAGGCCGCCGAGGTGGCCGGCTTCGCCGACGGGGTGATCGTCGGCTCGGCCTTCGTGAAGCGGATGCTGGACGCGCCCGACGACAAGGCCGGAGTCGAGGGCGTCCGCGAACTCGCCGCCGAGCTGGCGAAGGGCGTGCGCCGACAGGCGTAGGCGCACCGCGCCCGTCATGACGTCACGGACGGTTCGGTCACTCGAACGGGTGGACCTGGGGCCGGGGAGGCGCGGTGCGCCTCCCCGGTTCGTTCTGCGGGTGTGAGTGAGAAGAACCGTGAGGGAAAGCGCACCGCCCGGGAGCGGCTGGCGGAGGAGCGCGCGAAGCAGAAGTCCGCGGAGAAGCGGCGCCGGGTGCTGATCGTGGGCGCGAGCGTGGTGTGCGTCCTGGGTCTGGCCGCGGTGATCGGCGTGGTCGCGGCGAACTCCGGAAAGGACGACAAGCAGGCCTCGGGCCCGGTCGTGGCGCCCTCGGGGGCCAATGGCCAGGACAGCCTCGCCATCCCGGTCGGCGAGCAGGGCGCCAAGTCGACGCTCGTCGTCTGGGAGGACTTCCGCTGCCCGGCGTGCAAGGCCTTCGAGGCGGCGTACCGGCCGACCATCCACGAGCTCACCGGGTCCGGCAAGCTCAAGGTGGAGTACCACCTGGCGACCATCATCGACGGCAACATGGGCGGCACCGGCTCCCGCACCGCGGCCAACGCCGCGGCCTGCGCCCAGGACGCGGGGAAGTTCCCCGGCTACCACGACGTGCTCTACGAGAACCAGCCGGAGGAGACCAGCGACGACTACGCCGAGAACGCGAAGCTGCTCGAACTGGCGCAGAAGGTCGACGGCCTGGACACCCCCGCGTTCCGTACCTGCGTCGAGAAGGGCACCCACGACAGCTGGGTCGACAAGTCGGCGGCGGCGTTCCGCAACGGCGGCTTCAGCGGTACGCCGACCGTGCTGCTGAACGGCAAGAACATCTACCAGGACCAGACGATGACCCCGGCGAAGCTGAAGCAGCAGGTACTGGAAGCCGCCAAGGGGTAAGGAATTCAAGTCGGCCTGTTATGGACCCGTTGCCGGGCCGCCCGCCGTGGGCCCGGCCCGGCAGGGTAGCGTCGACCCTGCCATGGAACTTGCCTACATTCCCAGCCCGTCGCGCGGGGTGATCCACCTCGGTCCCATCCCGCTGCGTGGCTACGCGTTCTGCATCATCATCGGCGTCTTCGTAGCCGTATGGCTCGGCAACAAGCGCTGGATCGCCCGGGGCGGACGGGCCGGCACGGTGGCCGACATCGCGGTCTGGGCCGTGCCGTTCGGACTCCTCGGCGGCCGTCTCTACCACGTGATCACGGACTACGAGCTGTACTTCAGCGAGGGCCGTGACTGGGTGGACAGCTTCAAGGTCTGGGAGGGCGGACTCGGCATCTGGGGCGCGATCGCGCTCGGAGCGGTCGGCGCCTGGATCGGCTGCCGTCGCCGTGGCATCCCGCTGCCCGCCTACGCCGACGCCATCGCGCCCGGTATCGCCCTCGCGCAGGCCATCGGCCGCTGGGGCAACTGGTTCAACCAGGAGCTGTACGGCAAGCCGACCGACCTGCCGTGGGCCCTGCACATCACGTCCTCGACGGACGGCCGGGTACCGGGCTACTACCACCCGACGTTCCTGTACGAGTCGCTGTGGTGCATCGGTGTCGCCCTGCTCGTCATCTGGGCCGACCGCCGCTTCACCCTGGGCCACGGACGGGCGTTCGCGCTGTACGTCGCCGCGTACTGCACCGGGCGCGGCTGGATCGAGTACATGCGTATCGACGACGCCCACCACATCCTCGGCCTCCGGCTGAACGTCTGGACCGCGATCATCGTGTTCCTGCTCGCCGTCACGTACATCGTGCTGTCGGCGCGGAAGCGGCCCGGGCGCGAGGAGGTCGTCGAGCCGGGCGTCGCCGACGGTCCGGCCGACGAGGGCGGGAAGGCCGACGCGGACGGGACGGCCGTGGGTGCGGAGAAGGCCGAGGCCGGCTCCGAGGATGCCGAGGCCAAGGACGAGACCAAGGACGAGGCCGAGTCGGCGAAGAAGACCTGACGACCGGCTGTACGTCGACGAGGGCGCCCCGGGATTCCCGGGGCGCCCTCTCGCGTGTCGGAGACGTCGGGTCAGAGACCTTGGGTCAGGGACAGGGTCCGATGGGCCTGGGCCGCCACCGCCGTGTCGATGAACGTGCCGTTCGCGAGGGCCTGTGCGCCCGGGTGGGCCTGGGCCGCCTCCAGGATGGACTCCGCCTGCTCGATCTCCTCCTCCGTGGGCAGGTAGGCCCGCTCGATGACCGGGAGCTGGCGGGGGTGGATGGCCGCCCGGCCCAGGAAGCCCAGGGCGCGGCCGTGCGCGCAGGACGCCTTCAGGCCCTCCAGGTCCCGGACGTCGGGGTGCACCGACTGGGACGGCGGAGGCAGGGCCGCCGCTCGCGCCGCCACGATCACCCGGGAGCGGGACCAGTCCAGGCCCGCGTCGTGCCGTACGCCCAGATCGGCCCGGAGATCCGCCTCGCCGAGCGCGAGGCCTCGCAGGGCCGGGTGGGCGAGGGCGATGTCGTAGGCCCGCTCGACGCCCAGGGCCGACTCCAGGAGGGCGTAGAGGGGTGGGGCGCCCTTGTCGGCCGGGGCCGTCTCGGCCACGCGGGTGATCTGGGCCGGGGAGGTGACCTTGGGCAGGCGCAGGGCGGAGAGGCCCGGCAGGTGGGCGAGGGCCCCCAGGTCCGCTGCCGCCAGGGGGGTGTCGACGGCGTTCACGCGGACGTGGACGGGCACCGGCTGGGGGTCGGCGAGGCGTTCCGCGGTCGCCTCGCGGGCGTACGCCTTGCGGTCGGGGTCGACCGCGTCCTCCAGGTCGATCACCACGACGTCGGCGCCGCAGTTCAGGGCCTTGTCCACGACGTGAGGGCGGTCGCCGGGGACGTAGAGCCAGGTCAGGGGGTGCCGTCTCACAGGGCGCCCTCCGTGCGCAGGGCCGTCAACTCGGCCTCGGTCAGGCCCAGTTCGGTCAGGATCTCGTCGGTGTCCGCGCCGTGCGGGCGGCCCGCCCAGCGGATCGCGCCGGGGGTCGAGGAGAGCCGGAACAGGACGTTCTGCATGCGCAGCGGGCCGAGTTCGGGGTCGTCGACGGTGGTGACGGTGTCCAGGGCCTGGTACTGCGGGTCGGCCATCACGTCCCGGATGTCCTGGACGGGGGCGATCGCCGCCTCCGCCTTCTCGAAGGCCGCGAGGACCTCGGTGCGGGAGCGTGCGGCGATCCAGGAGCCGACCGCCGCGTCGAGGACGTCGGCGTGTTCCGCCCGTTGGGCACCCGTCGCGAACCACGGCTCGTCGATCAGCTCCGGGCGGCCGACCAGGTGCATCACCCGTTCCGCGATCGACTGGGCCGACGTGGAGACGGCGACCCAGGTGCCGTCGGCGGTGCGGTAGGTGTTGCGCGGGGCGTTGTTGGCGGAGCGGTTGCCGGTGCGCTCCTGGACGTGACCGAGCTGGTCGTACCAGGTCGGCTGGGGCCCGAGGGCCGCCAGGATCGGCTCGATGATCGCCATGTCGACGACCTGGCCCTCTCCGGTGCGGTCGCGGGCCGCGAGGGCCGTCATCACCGCGTACGCCGTGGCAAGTCCCGCGATCGAGTCCGCGAGGCCGAAGGGGGGCAGGACCGGGGGCGCGTCCGGTTCGCCGGTGATCGCCGCGAAGCCGCTCATCGCCTCGGCGAGGGTGCCGAAGCCGGGGCGCCGGGAGTAGGGGCCGAACTGGCCGAACGCGGTGACACGGGCCAGGACCAGCCGGGGGTTGACGGCGGACAGCTCCGGCCAGCCGAGGTCCCACTTCTCCAGGGTGCCGGGCCGGAAGTTCTCGATGACGACGTCCGCGGTCGCGGCCAGCCGGAGGAAGGTGGTGCGGCCGCCCGGCTTCGACAGGTCGAGGGTGAGGGTGCGCTTGTTGCGGCCCAGCAGCTTCCACCACAGGCCGATGCCGTCCTTGGAGGGGCCGTGCCCGCGGGAGGGGTCGGGCTTCGCGGGGTGCTCGATCTTGACGACCTCCGCGCCGAAGTCACCGAGCATGGTGGCGGCGAGGGGGCCCGCGAAGAGGGTGGCCGCGTCGAGCACACGCAGTCCCGCGAGGGGGGTCTCGGTCATGACGTGTACCCGGCCTCGATCTCGGAGCGGTAGGGCATCGACGCCGACGCGCCCTCCCGCTGGACGGAGAGGGCCGCCGCGGTGGCGGCCCAGGCCATCGCCTCCCGGATCGGCCGTTCCTCGCCGAGGGCGACCGCGAGGGTGCCGACGAAGGTGTCGCCCGCGCCCGTGGAGTCCACCGCGGTGACCCGGGGCGCCGGGACCGCGAGGGGTTCGGCGTCCCGGGTCAGGTAGAGGCTGCCCGCCGCGCCGAGGGTGATCACCACCCGGGGGACCCGGTCGAGGAGCGCGGCGCCCGCGGCGAACGGGTCGGCGATGCCCGTCAGGGTGGCGGCCTCGTGCTCGTTGGGGACCAACAGGTCGGTGGCGTCGAGGAGTTCGGGCGGCAGCGGCCGGGCCGGGGCGGGGGTCAGGATCGTCCGGACGCCGTGGGCGCGGGCGGTCTCGGCGCCGGCCAGGACCGCCTCCAGAGGGATCTCCAGCTGGAGGAGCAGGGCGTCGGCGGAGGCGATCAGGCCCTCGTCGCCGGGGACGAGGTGGTCGACGGTGCCGTTGGCGCCAGGGACGACGACGATCGCGTTGCCGCCCTCGTCGTCCACGACGATGTGCGCGGTGCCGGTGGGGCCCTCGACGGTGCGCAGGTGGTCGGTGGTGACGCCGGAGTGCTCCAGGGTGGAGCGCAGCCGGGGGCCGAAGGCGTCGTTGCCGACCGCGCCGATCATCGAGACGGTGGCACCGGCGCGGGCCGCGGCGATCGCCTGGTTGGCGCCCTTGCCGCCGGGGATCGTGCGGAACTCCCTGCCGGTGACGGTCTCCCCGCGCCGGGGTGCCTTGTCGACGTAGGCGACCAGGTCCATGTTCGTGCTGCCGAGCACGGCGATGTGGGTCATGGGCGGGCGGCTTCCGGGTCGGTGGGGTCGGTCATGGGCGAGCAGCCTCCCGGTGGACGATGTCGGTCATGGGCGAGCAGCCTCCCGGTGGACGATGTCGGTCATGGGCGAGCAGCCTCCCGGTGGGTGAGGTGGGCCAGGGTGTCGAAGCCGACGCCGTTGAAGTCGGCGACGGAGGTGGCGAGCCGGTTCTTGAGCGGGGCGGTCCAGTGGTCGGGCAGGCGCTCGGGGGCGCCGGTCAGCAGGGCGGCGATGCCGCCGGTCGTGGCCCCGTTGGAGTCGGTGTCCCAGCCGCCGCCCACCGCCCGGGCCAGGGAGCCGGTGAAGTCGCCGTCCGCGTGGGTGAGGGCGGCGGCGATGAGCGCGGTGTTGGGGATGGCGTGGACCCAGTGGTGTGCGGCGTGGGTGGCGTGGAGTTCGTCCACGACCGTGTCGAAGTCGTCGTGCCGCCGGGCCAGTTGGATCGCCTGGGTGATCGCCGCTGTCAGTCGCGAGGCCGGGGGGATCACGGTGAGACCGGTGCGCAGGCAGGCGTGGATGTCGGGAGTCGCCGCTGCCTGCGCGATGACCGCCGCGACGAACATCGCCGCGTAGACGCCGTTGGCGGTGTGGGTGAGGACGGCGTCCCGATGGGCCTGTTCGGCGGCCGCGCCCGGGTCGCCGGGGTTGGTCCAGCCGTGGACGTCGGCGCGGATCAGGGCGCCGATCCACTCGCGGAAGGGGTTGCGGTGCCGGGCCGTCCGCGGGGGTTCCAGGCCCTGGAGGAGATTGCGGTAGGCGACGCGCTCCGCGGTGAAGGTGCGGCCCGCGGGAAGCTCGTCGAGCCACAGCCGCGCCACGTCCGCGGTGGTGAAGCGGCGGCCGTGGCGTTGCAGCAACAGCAGGTTCAGCAAGGGGTAGTTGAGGTCGTCGTCCTCGGGCATGCCGTCGATGTTCTCGGCCAGGGAGGTGGGGGCCGAGCGGCGGTTCCAGGGGTGCGCGGCGAGCAGCTCCGCGGGGACCCCCTTCGCGGTGAAGTACGAGGTCAGGGGCCAGTTGCCGGTGGCTGCGGCGAGTTGTCGGATGGCGTCGAGGGGGAGCTTCTCCACCGGCTTGCCGAGCAGGCAGCCGACGGCCCTGCCCAGCCAGGCCGCTTCCAGCGCGTACCGGGTGACGGCGGCAGGGGCGGGCGACGGCCACGCCGGGCAACGGGCCCTGATGGCCGCGAGGTCCGTGGGTTCGTCGTCCGCCAACCGGCTCGGCAGGTCCGCCAGTTCGTCCAGGAGGTCCTCGGCGAGCTGTCGCAGATACCGGGACGCGGGTTCGGCCGAGGCGCCCGCCCGGGCCGGCGCCCCGGCACCGCCTGCCGCCCGCCACCGGGCCGCGATCGCCGAGGGCTCCCGGCCGTCCTGGCGTGCCTGGCGGAGTTCGTGGCCGAGCAGGTCCTCCGGCTGGACCCAGGTCAGTCGGAGCATCTCGGACCTCCGAGCGCGGTGAGGGCCGACTCGTGGGCCCTGCGGCGGCGCACGTCCTGTTCGAAGATCTGCCGGGTGACGGCCGTCAGGGTCCGCGCCGGCTCCCAGAGGTCCAGGCGGCTCGCCTCCGCGACCTTCTTGGACCACTCGTCCGGAACAGGGCTGCCCAGGGCGCCCGCCACCGCGCCCGCCATCGTGGCGATCGAGTCGCAGTCCCGGCCGTAGTTCACCGCGCCGAGCACCGCGTGCCGGAAGTCGCCGCCGGCCACGACCAGCATGCCCAGGGCGACGGGCAGTTCCTCGATGGCGTGCAGGCGGGAGGGTCGGCGCGCGCCGAGCGAGGGGGCGCGGTAGTCGTCGCCGACGGTGTCGTAGGGGGACACCGCCGCGCGCAGCGGCCGTAGCGCCGACTCGAAGTCCGTGTACCGGGACGCCACTTCGCAGACCTTCTCGACGGCGGTGCGGGTGCCGTCCCTGGCGAGGGACAGACAGGCCGCGACGACCGAGTCGGGGGTCGCGCCGGGGGTGCTCGCCGCCGCCACCGCCGCCGCGAACACGCCCGCCGCCTCGCGGCCGTACGACGACTGGTGGGCGCCCGCGACGTCCAGGGCCTCGGCGTAGGCGGCGGCCGGGTTCGCCGCGTTGACCAGGCCGACCGGGGCCATGTACATCGCCGCACCGCAGTTGACGATGTTCCCCACGCCCGCCTCGCGGGGGTCGACATGGCCGTAGTGGAGGCGGGTGACCAGCCATTTCTCGGCGAGGAACAGACGGTGCAGGGGGAGGGCCTCCGCCTCCAGTTCGGGAATCCAGCGCGGGGTCGTCATCAGGTCCGGGACCAGGTGCTCGGCGATCGCGTAGGCGTCCAGGTGGTCGCCGACCCGGTCGTAGACCCTGATCAGGGCGTGGGTCATCAAGGTGTCGTCGGTGACGTGGCCGTCGCCCTTGTGGTACGGCGCGATGGGGCGGGCGGTGCGCCAGTCGTCGCCGTTCCAGGGGCCGACGATGCCGTGGACGCGGCCGGCGTGGCGTTCGAGGATCTGGTCGGGGGAGTAGCCCTCGACGGGGCCGCCGAGGGCGTCGCCCACCGCCGCGCCCACGAGGGCTCCGGCGATCCGTTCCTCAAGGCTGCTTTCTTGGGTTTTGGGCGTCATGCCCGGAATCATCCTCCTGGGAGGGGCGGTTGTGCGGCTTCCAGGAGTCCGGCGAGTTCCACGAGGTCCGTGCCGGTGAGGCGGGGGAGGGCGCAGCCGGACAGGGTGCGGCAGGCGGCCTGCCAGCCGGCGGGGATCGATCCGCTGCCGCCCAGGGCGCCGGTCAGGGCGCCGACCAGGGCCGGGGCGGAGTCCGCCACCCGGGACAGACAGGCCGCCGCGGGGACCGCCTCGGCGATCCGGCCCCGGGCGGCGGTGGCCAGCGCGAGGGCCACGGGGACGGTCTCGGCGGCTGCGATGCCGTAGCTGTAGACGTGGTCGACGATGTCGTGTTCCAGGGCGGGGATCAGGGCGAAGGCGCTGTCGGCGGAGCGGGCGAGGTCCAGCGCGTGGTGGGCGTTGCGGGCGATCTCGGTGCCGTCGGGGAGTTCGGCGAGGGCGGCTTGCACGCAGGTGTCGACGGGAGCGCCGGTCAGGGCCAGCGACAGGGCCGCGGCCATCGCGCGGGCGCCGTGCACGCCGTCGCCGTCCTGGGTGTAGCGGGCGTCGAACTCGGCCAGGTCCGCGGCGAGTCGGGGGGCGCCGGGGTGGGCGACGGCGAGGACGCAGGCCCGGACGCAGGCCGCGTCGTCGAAGTAGTGCGGGTTGTCGTGGCCGGTGGCGGGTGGGCGCAGGCCGGTGGCGAGGTTGCCGAGTCCCGCGCGTACGGAGATGCGGGCGCGCAGGGGGATCTCGGCGGACTCGATCTCGGGGGCCTTGTCGGTCGCCGCGGCCACCTCGTCGGCGAGGGCGTTCCAGGTGAGGTCGATCGCGGTTCTCGTACGGCGGTCGCGGGGGAGGTCGCCGAGGGCGGTGTCGTCGGCCGCCCTGAGGAGGGCCTCCGCGGTGAGGGCCGCCCATTCGGCGTCGTCGGAGGGGCCGAGGCGGAGGGGCTCGGGGGGTTGGTTGAGGGCGATGGGGACCGGGAGGGTGGTGGTGGCGTTCTGCTCGGCGAAGGTGTCGAGTTCGCGGGTGAGGCGGCGGGTCCAGTCGGGGAGGCGGGTGGCTCGGTGGCGGGCGGAGGGCCAGCCGGCGGCGTCGCCTGCGGCCAGGCCCAGGAGGAGGCCGACGGTTCTGCCTGCCTCGGCATTTGTGTTCCCACCCGCACCACCCGTTTCGCTTTCGTGGTCGGGTGCGGGTGGCCCCTGTGGGGCGGTCCCGCCGTCGGCGGCCGCGGGTGCGTTCGGGGGCGCCTCTGCGGGTGCGTTCGCGGGTGGAGCCGCGGGTGCGTACGCCGTCGCCGTCGTCGGTGTGGTCGGCTCGTCCCAGGGGGCCGGCGGGGTCATGAGGCGACCTCCGCCCCTGCGCCCGCCACCAGCGACTCCGCCACGTCCAGTACATGTCGACCCGCCATCGACGGCAGGCAGCTGCCTCTTGCCGGGCCGATCGCCGTGGCCCACAGGGGTGGGATCGCCGAGACGCCCCTCGTCGCGCCGGCCAGTGCTCCCGCGACCGCCGCCGTCGTGTCCGCGTCCCTTCCCATGTTCACCGCCGTCAGGACCGCCTCGCGGAAGTCGCCGTCGGCCGCCGCGTACGCGCCGAAGGCGAGGGCCACCGCCTCCGGGGCCAGGTCGGTCCACGGGTAGCCGCCGATCACCACCGCGGAGCGGACCGCCTTCTCGCCCCGGTGGGCGACGGCCACCGCCCGCCTGAGGGACCTCGCCGTCCAGCTGTCGTCCGGGATCACCGCCAGCGCGGAGGCGACCACGGCGATCGTCGGGGCGCCCGCCATCGCCGCGGCCACTCCCGCCGCGACCGCCTGGCCGCCGTAGATGCCCTCGCCGTCATGGCTCACCGAACCGTCGATCGCCACCAGCCGGGCCGCCTCCGCCGGGCGGCCCGCCGCGAAGACGCCGAAGGGCGCCGCGCGCATGGCGAGACCGTCGCTCCAGGCGTGCCGGTGCTGGGCCGAGATGGGGGCCGCGAGGCCCCTCCGGAGGTTCTCCAGGGTGCCCCGCTCGCTGAAACCGGCGCCCCGGAACGGGCCCTCGTCGCGGTCCGCGATCCACTCGTGCCAGGCCGCCTCCACATGGGCGGGGGTCAGGGCGGAGCCGTGCCGGGCCAGCAGCAGCCCCGAGAAGATCGTGTACTCGGTGTCGTCCGTGCCGGCGGGGGTCTCGGCCACGAAGCCCTCGATACGGCCCCAGCGGGCGCGGATCTCCGAGGGCTTCAGGTTCTCGGCGGGGGCCCCGAGGGCGTCCCCGACCGCCAGGCCGAGCAGGGCGCCGCGGGCCCGCTCGCGGAGTTCGGCGGTGGGCTGCGGCACCGGGGCCGAGGGGACGCAGGCGATCGATGTCATACGCGGGCCTTTCCACAGAGACACCTTTTGCGGATGTGTCCCACCATCGGCGGTTGACCGGAGCCTCCTCGGCCCCAACGTCACCCGGTCGAAATCTGTGCAGGCCTGCTATCGAATGAGCGCTCGACGGTAAAACCGCAGGTTAGCCCAGCCTTTCCTTGCTGGCGGACGGGAATGCCCCGACGTACTGTGGGCGTTGTTGAGAATTAGAATCTGTCCAAAGTTAGCTTTGGCTTAGCTTCCCTGGGGGACCGGAATGGCCATCATCGACATCGAGGCGCCGCTGCACGAGGCGCACCGCGACAACCACACGCACCGGGACGTCAACGGCGGCTGGCTCAGGCCCGCCGTGTTCGGGGCCATGGACGGGCTGGTCTCCAACCTCGCCCTGATGACCGGTGTCGCCGGTGGGGCCGTCGGTCAGCACACCATCGTGCTGACCGGGCTCGCGGGGCTCGCCGCCGGTGCCTTCTCGATGGCGGCCGGCGAGTACACCTCCGTCGCCTCCCAGCGCGAGCTGGTCGAGGCCGAACTGGACGTGGAGCGGCGCGAACTGCGCAAGCACCCGCAGGACGAGGAGGCCGAGCTCGCCGCCCTGTACGAGGGGCGGGGCGTCGAGCCGGAGCTGGCGCGCGAGGTCGCCCGGCAGCTGTCCAAGGACCCCGAGCAGGCTCTGGAGATCCACGCCCGCGAGGAGCTCGGCATCGACCCCGGGGACCTGCCCTCGCCGATCGTCGCCGCGGTCTCCTCCTTCGGCTCCTTCGCGCTGGGCGCCCTGCTCCCCGTGCTGCCGTATCTGCTCGGCGCGACCGCGCTCTGGCCCGCCGTGCTGCTCGCCCTGTTCGGGCTCTTCGCGTGCGGTGCCGTGGTGGCCAGGGTGACCGCGCGGAGCTGGTGGTACAGCGGGCTGCGGCAGCTCGCCCTGGGAGGTGCGGCGGCCGGTGTGACGTACGCCCTGGGCATCCTGATCGGAACGGCCGTAGGATAAGGAGGCCGCTACTTATGCGAGGGACCGCATAAGTAGCCGTTACTCGCTGGTTTCGAATGCTTAACCACTGGGCATGAGCCGTAAGCGCTGCGGGCAATGACGCTTGCGGCGCACTCGCGGGGTGGGCGACGACGCCCCCTCCGCCCCCGGACCGATGGACATGGATCTGACCGATCAGTCCGGTCCGGAACCACCTACTTCAAGCCACGTGTGCGACACCCCCTCGCCCTCACGTGGCGTCCGCATGTTGGAACGACATATCCAGTTCCCGAGAATCGCTCCATCATGTAACCTGCACGAAATTTTGCACTCACGCAGAGGGCCAACGTCGTCCCTCGGCAATCTGCATATGCCAGTTGACGACGACGGGAGAGCCGATGCGTACGCCGCGCCAGCCGTCCCAGCACTCCACGAATGGCCAGAAGTGGTCGTTCATGGATGCTCGCCCTGCTGCGCAGGGTATGTACGACCCCCGCAACGAGAAGGACGCCTGTGGCGTCGGTTTCGTGGCCACCCTCACCGGCGAGGCGAGCCATGCGCTGGTCGAGCAGGCGCTCACGGTTCTGCGCAACCTGGAGCACCGCGGTGCCACCGGCTCCGAGCCCGACTCGGGTGACGGGGCGGGCATCCTGTCCCAGGTTCCGGACGCCTTCCTCCGCGAGGTGGCCGGCTTCGAACTGCCCGCGGCCGGTGCGTACGCCGTAGGTATCGCCTTCCTGCCCGAGGAGGGCACCCAGGAGGCGGTCTCGAAGATCGAGACGATCGCCGGGGAAGAGGGCCTGACGGTTCTGGGATGGCGTGAGGTTCCCGTCGCCCCCGAGCTGCTCGGCGCCACCGCCCGCTCGACGATGCCCGCCTTCCGCCAGGTCTTCGTGACCGACGGTTCCTCGGAGGGCATCGACCTCGACCGCAAGGCCTTCGTGCTGCGCAAGCGCGCCGAGCGCGAGGTCGCCGTGTACTTCCCGTCGCTGTCCGCGCGGACCATCGTCTACAAGGGCATGCTGACCACCGGCCAGCTGGAGCCCTTCTTCCCGGACCTGTCCGACCGCCGCTTCGCCTCCGCGATCGCGCTCGTGCACTCCCGGTTCTCCACGAACACCTTCCCGTCGTGGCCCCTCGCGCACCCGTACCGCTTCGTCGCGCACAACGGTGAGATCAACACCGTCAAGGGCAACCGCAACTGGATGGCCGCCCGCGAGTCCCAGCTCGTCTCGGACCTCTTCGGGGACAAGGGTCTGGAGCGCGTCTTCCCGATCTGTACGCCGGACGCCTCCGACTCGGCGTCCTTCGACGAGGTGCTCGAACTCCTGCACCTGGGCGGCCGTTCGCTGCCGCACTCCGTGCTGATGATGATCCCGGAGGCGTGGGAGAACCACGACTCCATGGAGCCCGCCCGCCGCGCGTTCTACGAGTTCCACTCCACGATGATGGAGCCCTGGGACGGCCCGGCCTGTGTCACCTTCACCGACGGCAAGCAGGTCGGCGCGGTCCTCGACCGCAACGGACTGCGCCCCGGCCGCTACTGGGTCACCGACGACGGCCTCGTCGTCCTCGGCTCCGAGGTCGGCGTCCTCGACATCGACCCCGCCAAGGTGGTCCGCAAGGGCCGCCTCCAGCCGGGCCGCATGTTCCTCGTCGACACCGTCGAGCACCGCATCATCGAGGACGACGAGATCAAGGCCGGCCTCGCCGCCGAGCAGCCCTACGCCGAGTGGCTGGAGGCCGGGGAGATCGAGCTCTCCGACCTGCCCGAGCGTGAGCACATCGTGCACACCCACGCCTCGGTCACCCGCCGCCAGCAGACCTTCGGTTACACCGAGGAGGAGCTGCGCGTCATCCTCGCGCCGATGGCCAAGGCCGGTGCCGAGCCGATCGGCTCGATGGGCACCGACTCGCCCATCGCCGCGCTGTCCTCGCGCCCGCGGCTGCTCTTCGACTACTTCACCCAGCTGTTCGCGCAGGTCACCAACCCGCCGCTGGACGCGATCCGGGAAGAGCTGGTCACCTCCCTGCGCTCCTCGCTGGGCCCCCAGGGCAACCTCCTGGAGCCGAGCGCCGCGTCCTGCCGTACGGTCACCCTGCCCTTCCCGGTGATCGACAACGACGAGCTGGCCAAGCTCATCCACATCAACGCCGACGGCGACATGCCCGGCTTCAAGGCCGCGACCCTGTCCGGCCTGTACCGGGTCTCCGGCGGCGGCGACGCCCTCGCCGCCCGCATCGAGGAGATCTGCGCCGAGGCCGACGCCGCCATCGAGAACGGCGCCCGCCTGATCGTCCTGTCGGACCGCCACTCCGACGCCGAGCACGCGCCGATCCCCTCGCTGCTGCTCACCGCGGCCGTCCACCACCACCTCATCCGCACCAAGCAGCGCACCCAGGTGGGCCTGCTGGTCGAGGCCGGTGACGTCCGCGAGGTCCACCACGTCGCCCTGCTGATCGGCTTCGGCGCCGCGGCCGTGAACCCGTACCTCGCCATGGAGTCCGTCGAGGACCTGGTCCGCGCCGGCACCTTCCTGCCCGGCATCGAGGCCGAGAAGGCCATCCGGAACCTGATCTACGCCCTCGGCAAGGGCGTCCTCAAGGTCATGTCGAAGATGGGCATCTCCACCGTCGCCTCCTACCGCGGCGCCCAGGTCTTCGAGGCCGTCGGTCTCGAAGCGGGCTTCGTCGAGAAGTACTTCAGCGGGACCGCCTCCAAGATCGGCGGCGTCGGCATCGACGTCATCGCCAAGGAGGTCGCCGCCCGGCACGCCAAGGCCTACCCCGCCTCCGGCATCGCTCCCGCGCACCGCGCGCTGGAGATAGGCGGCGAGTACCAGTGGCGTCGCGAGGGCGAGCCGCACCTGTTCGACCCGGAGACGGTCTTCCGCCTCCAGCACTCGACCCGCGCGAACCGCTACGACATCTTCAAGAAGTACACGGACCGCGTGAACGAGCAGTCCGAGCGGCTCATGACGCTGCGTGGACTCTTCGGCTTCAAGTCGGACCGCCCGTCGATCCCCGTCGACGAGGTCGAGCCCGTCTCCGAGATCGTCAAGCGCTTCTCCACCGGCGCCATGTCGTACGGCTCCATCTCCAAGGAGGCGCACGAGACCCTCGCCATCGCCATGAACCAGCTGGGCGGCAAGTCCAACACCGGTGAGGGCGGCGAGGACCCGGACCGTCTTTACGACCCGGCCCGCCGGTCCTCCATCAAGCAGGTCGCCTCCGGCCGCTTCGGTGTGACCTCCGAGTACCTGGTCAACGCGGACGACATCCAGATCAAGATGGCCCAGGGCGCCAAGCCCGGCGAGGGCGGCCAGCTGCCCGGCCACAAGGTCTACCCGTGGGTCGCGAAGACGCGTCACTCGACGCCGGGCGTGGGCCTCATCTCCCCGCCGCCGCACCACGACATCTACTCCATCGAGGACCTGGCCCAGCTGATCCACGACCTGAAGAACGCGAACCCGCAGGCGCGGATTCACGTCAAGCTGGTCTCGGAGGTCGGCGTCGGCACGGTCGCGGCGGGTGTCTCCAAGGCGCACGCGGACGTCGTGCTCATCTCCGGCCACGACGGCGGTACGGGCGCCTCCCCGCTGACCTCGCTGAAGCACGCGGGCGGTCCCTGGGAGCTGGGCCTCGCCGAGACCCAGCAGACCCTGCTGCTCAACGGCCTGCGCGACCGGATCGTCGTCCAGACCGACGGCCAGCTCAAGACCGGCCGTGACGTCGTCATCGCCGCGCTGCTCGGCGCCGAGGAGTTCGGTTTCGCGACCGCGCCGCTCGTCGTCTCCGGCTGCGTCATGATGCGCGTCTGCCACCTGGACACCTGCCCGGTCGGCATCGCCACCCAGAACCCCGTGCTGCGCGACCGGTTCTCCGGCAAGGCCGAGTACGTCGTGAACTTCTTCAAGTTCATCGCCGAGGAGGTCCGCGAGATCCTCGCCGAGCTGGGCTTCCGCTCCATCGAGGAGGCCGTCGGCCACGCCGAGACCCTCGACGTGACCCGCGCGGTCGACCACTGGAAGGCACAGGGCCTGGACCTGGCTCCGCTCTTCTACGTGCCCGAGCTGCCCGAGGGCTCCGCCCTGCACCAGGTCATCGCGCAGGACCACGGCCTGGAGAAGGCGCTCGACAACGAGCTCATCAAGCTCGCCGCCGACGCCCTGGCCGCCGACTCGGCGACCGACGCCCAGCCGGTCCGCGCCCAGGTCAAGGTGCGCAACATCAACCGCACGGTCGGCACCATGCTCGGCCACGAGGTGACGAAGAAGTTCGGCGGCGCGGGTCTGCCCGACGACACCATCGACATCACCTTCACCGGTTCCGCCGGCCAGTCCTTCGGCGCCTTCCTGCCGCGCGGTGTCACGCTGCGCCTGGAGGGCGACGCCAACGACTACGTCGGCAAGGGCCTCTCCGGCGGCCGCGTCATCGTCCGACCCGACCGGGGCGCCGACCACCTCGCCGAGTACTCGACGATCGCGGGCAACACCATCGCCTACGGCGCGACCGGCGGCGAGCTGTTCCTGCGCGGCCGTACCGGTGAGCGCTTCTGCGTCCGCAACTCCGGCGCCCTGGTGGTCTCGGAGGGCGTGGGCGACCACGGCTGCGAGTACATGACCGGCGGTCACGCGGTGGTCCTCGGGCCGACCGGCCGCAACTTCGCGGCCGGCATGTCCGGCGGTATCGCCTACGTCATCGACCTGGACCGCGACAACGTCAACGTGGGCAACGTGGACGCGGTCGAGGCCCTGGACGACGCCGACAAGCAGTGGCTGCACGACGTGGTGCGCCGCCACCAGGAGGAGACCGGCTCCACGGTCGCCGAGAAGATCCTGGCCGAGTGGGACACCGCGGTGGACCGCTTCAGCAAGATCATCCCCAGCACGTACAAGGCAGTGCTCGCCGCCAAGGACGCCGCCGAGCAGGCGGGACTCTCCGAGTCCGAGATCACCGAGAAGATGATGGAGGCGGCGATCAATGGCTGACCCGAAGGGCTTCCTGAACCACGGCCGCGAGGTCGCCAAGTCCCGCCCCGTCGACGTCCGCCTGAAGGACTGGAACGAGGTCTACGTCCCGGGCTCGCTGCTCCCGATCATCTCGAAGCAGGCGTCCCGCTGCATGGACTGCGGCATCCCGTTCTGCCACAACGGCTGTCCGCTCGGGAACCTCATTCCCGAGTGGAACGACTACGCCTACCGCGAGGACTGGACCGAGGCGTCCGAGCGCCTGCACGCGACGAACAACTTCCCGGAGTTCACCGGGCGGCTGTGCCCGGCTCCCTGCGAGGCGGCGTGCGTGCTCGGCATCAACCAGCCGCCGGTCACCATCAAGAACGTCGAGGTCTCGATCATCGACAAGGCGTGGGACAGCGGTGACGTCAAGCCGCAGGCCCCCGAGCGCCTGTCCGGCAAGACCGTCGCCGTGATCGGCTCGGGCCCGGCGGGTCTCGCCGCCGCCCAGCAGCTCACCCGGGCCGGTCACACCGTCGCCGTCTACGAGCGCGCGGACCGCGTCGGAGGCCTCCTCCGGTACGGCATCCCGGAGTTCAAGATGGAGAAGCGGCACATCAACCGCCGTATCGAGCAGATGCGCGCGGAGGGCACCCGCTTCCGCACCGGCATCGAGATCGGCCGCGACCTCAAGGCGACCGACCTCAGGAAGCGGTACGACGCCGTCGTGATCGCCGCCGGTGCCACCACCGCGCGCGACCTGCCGGTGCCGGGCCGCGAGCTCAAGGGCGTCTACCAGGCCATGGAGTACCTGCCGCTGGCGAACAAGGTCCAGGAGGGCGACTACGTCACCTCCCCGGTCTCCGCCGAGGGCAAGCACGTCGTCGTGATCGGCGGCGGCGACACCGGCGCCGACTGCGTGGGCACCGCCCACCGCCAGGGCGCGGCCTCGGTGACGCAGCTGGAGATCATGCCCCGGCCGGGCGAGGAGCGGAACCCGAACCAGCCCTGGCCGACCTTCCCCATGCTGTACAAGGTCACCTCCGCGCACGAGGAGGGCGGCGAGCGGGTCTACTCCGTCTCCACGACCCACTTCGAGGGCGACGAGGACGGCAACGTCCAGTGGCTGCACCTCACCGAGGTCGAGTTCATCGACGGGAAGCTGACCCCCAAGCCGGGCACGGAGCGCAAGATCCCCGCCCAGCTGGTCACCCTCGCGATGGGCTTCACCGGTACCGACCGGGAGAACGGCCTGGTCGAGCAGTTCGGCCTGGAGCTCGACGAGCGGGGCAACATCGCCCGCGACGCCGACTTCGCGACCAACGTGCCGGGCGTGTTCGTCGCCGGTGACGCCGGCCGCGGCCAGTCGCTCATCGTGTGGGCCATCGCGGAGGGCCGCTCGGCCGCCCGCGGCTGCGACCGGTTCCTGACCGGCGCGAGCGAGCTGCCGGCGCCGATCCGTCCGACGGACCGCTCGCTGATGGTGTGATCACCCCCGCATAGACGTCCCGTACAAAGGCGTACGGAACAGTGATGGCGCCCGCCTCATGTCCCCGACCGGACCGAGGCGGGCGCCGTCGCATGTCCGCGAGGCCTACGGCAGCTTGAGGGTCTTCCTGTGCACCGGCCACTCCACTGGTGTCCGCTGGTCCAGGAAGGTGTGCCTCACCGGGCTCCTGTCAGCTCGGTGACCTTTGCCCAGGCGCATGCCACGAGCAGTATCAGCAGCACGGCGCAGGCTCCCGCCTGTACGAGGGCGCGACGGCCGTCCCGGGGAGCGTAGGCGTAGGCGAGGGTGACGGCGCCGCCGGTGAGCAGACCGCCCAGGTGGCCCTCCCAGGACGTCATGGCCGCCGAGATCACCAGCCACAGCAGCAGCCCCGCCATGAACCGGTTGACCTGGGCCATGTCGGCGCCGAGCCGGCGGGCCAGCACCCAGTACGCGGCACCGAGCCCGAAGATCGCGCCGGACGCGCCCAGCGTGGGGTCGTAGGGCGCGATCAGCAGGACGAGGACCGAGCCGCCGAGCGCCGAGAGCAGATACAGGGCGAGGTAGCGGACGCGGCCCAGCTGGGCCTCGACCATGCGGCCGATGTTCCACAGCGACACCATGTTCATCACGATGTGCAGGATCCCGAACGTGCCCCCGGTGGGCGGCAGATGCAGGAACGCGCCGGTCAGCAGCCGGTACCACTCGCCGTCGACGACACCCTCGACATGGAGTTCGGCCGGGTAGGAGGCCTGCCACAGGTAGTGGCCGCCGTCCGGGCCCACCAGGCCCGCCCCGAGCATCTCGAACCGGTCCACGATCGCCGGGCGCACCAACTCGCCCACGTAGGCCAGCACGTTGAGGCCGATCAGGACGTACGTCACCAGCGGTACGGCCGAGATCCGCCCGCCGAACGCGGTCCGCGCCTGCCGTACCGACCGGGCTCCCTCGCGCACGCACTCCGGGCACTGGTGGCCGACGGCCGCCTCCCGCATGCAGCCCGGGCAGATGAACCGGTCGCAGCGGGTGCAGCGGACGTGGGACTCCACCTTCGGGTGGCGATAGCAGGTGGTGAGGGTGGATTCGGGTTCCACGTCCGGCTCCTCGGAGTGACAGGGGTGATCATTGAGCCGGTGGGGACGGCGGCGAACAAAATATCGAACGCCGGTGGCTGCGAGGAGCGGAGGGGTCATGGTCGCGATCAGTCTCAGCAAGGTGCAGGAGACGGCGCCCGCGCTGGTCGACCTGTACAAGAGCGCCGGGGTGTCCCTGGTGAAGCACGGGCTGGACGGACTGCGGGCCGCGGTCTACCTCGTGGTCGACTACTCGGGCTCCATGCGGCCCTACTACCAGGACGGCAGCGTGCAGGCGCTCGCCGACCAGGTCCTCGGGCTGTCCGCGCACCTCGACGACGACGGCCGGGTGCCCGTGGTGTTCTTCTCCACCGACATCGACGCCGAGACGGACATCGAACTCGCCGATCACCAGGGGAGCGTCGACCGGATCGTGGCCGGCCTCGGGCACATGGGCAAGACCAGCTACCACCTGGCCATGGACGCCGTCATCGACCACTACCTCGACAGCGGCAGCACCGCCCCCGCCCTCGTCGTCTTCCAGACCGACGGCGGCCCGATCAACAAGCTCGCCGCGGAACGGTACCTGTGCAAGGCGGCGAAGCTGCCCCTGTTCTGGCAGTTCGTCGGCTTCGGCAACCCGGACAGCAAGCAGTTCGACTTCCTCCGCAGGCTCGACGAACTTCCCGTACCGGACCGGCGGGCGGTGGACAACGCCGGGTTCTTCCACGCGGGCGAGAACCCTCGAACGGTCCCCGACGGCGAGTTGTACGACCGTCTCGTGGGCGAGTTCCCCAAGTGGCTGGAGGCGGCGCGGGCGGCGGGGATCGTGCGGGCGTAGCCCCGCGGTGCGGTGGCCGACGCGTTCAGTCGGCCAGGCGGGCGGCGGCCTGTCGCTGCTGGTTCGTCATCACGTCCAGGAAGCGGATCACCGTCTCCAGCTCGTCCGTGGTGAACGGCTCGCAGGCGGCGGCGATGTCGCGGGCGTACTCCTCGAAGAACGCGAAGAGCTCGGCGAGGTTGTCCCGGTCCGGCTCGATCAGCACCCGCCGCTTGTCCGTGGGGTGCGCGACCCGGCGGACCAGGCCCTTGGCCTCCAGCCGGTCGACCAGGCCGGTGACGGAGGCGGGCGCCAGACGGGTCGATGCGGCGAGCTCCTTCGCGGTGAGCGGGCCGTGCCGCTCCAGGAGGTCGAGGGCCTTCGTCTCCGTGGGGTTGAGACCGCGCTTCGCGGCCACGGCGGTGTGGAACATCACCGTGGCACCGCTCTGCTCCCGGCCCGCCTCGAACAGTCGCAGCAGGACGGCGGCCCGTCGCTCGTCGTCGGCGGGGACGGCCTGGGTGAGGTCGGGGGCCTTCTTGCCGCTGCTGGTCATGGCGTCAGGCTAGCAAAACATTTCGTTCGGTCTAACTAACTACTTGCTATCAGGGGTGGGCGACTGCGAAGGTGGTCAAGGTATTTCGTTCGCCCGAACGAAATGAATAGGACCGAACACCGCAGGGGGAGACCTCATGTCCACGACCCTCACCGAGTCCCCGCCCGCCGGGGCGCAGCCGTATACGCGCCGCTGGGCGGCCGCAGCCGTGATGATGATCGCGGCCCTCATGGACCTGCTGGACGTGACGATCGTGAACATGGCTATCCCGTCCGTCGGCCGTGACCTGCACGCCTCCCAGAGCGACCTCCAGTGGCTCGTCTCCGCCTACCTGCTGGGCTTCGCCGCCACCCTCATCGTCTCCGGCCACCTCGGTGACCGCTTCGGACGCCGGGGACTCTTCCTGGCCGGGGTCGCGGGCTTCGGGCTGGCGAGCCTCGCGTGCGGAATCGCGCAGACACCGGGGCAGCTGATCGCGGCCCGGGCGGTGCAGGGGGTGACCGCCGCGGTCCTGGTCCCGCAGGTGCTCGGCGCGTTCCGCACGATGTTCCACGGCAAGGAGCGCGGGGCGGCCTTCGGGATGTACGGCGCCGTCGCGGGGTTCGCCTCGGCGATCGGGCTGCTCGCGGGCGGACTGCTCACCGACGCCGATCTGTTCGGCTGGGGCTGGCGGTCGGTGTTCCTGGTGAACGTGCCGGTGGCGGTGGGGACGTTCGCGGCCGGGCTGGTCCTGGTCCCGGCCACGAAGGAGCGGTCCGCGGGGCGGCCCGACGTGCCCGGCAGCCTGCTGCTCGCGGGCGGCCTCGTGGCGGTGGTCCTGCCGCTCGTGCAGGGGCGGGAGAACGGGTGGCCGGTGTGGGGGTGGGTGTGCATGGCCGGGGGCGTCTGTGCCGTCGTGGGGCTCGGGGTGTTCGAGGCGCGGAGGGGTTCGCGGCGGGGCATGCGGGGCGCGGTTGCGGAGCGTGGGACTGAGGGGCGTACGGCTGAGGGGTGTGTGACGGCGGAGCGTGCGGGTGAGGGGCGTGTGACTGCGGGGCGTACGGCTGAGCGGGGTGCGGCTGAGAGGCGTACGGCTGAGCGCGGTGCGGCTGAGCAGGGGGGTGTGGCTGAGCGCGGTGCGGCTGAGAGGCGTACGGCTGTGGGCCGGCCGGGGATCGTGCCGTTGCTGCCCGCACGGGCCTTCCGGCTGCCGGCGTTCTCCGTCGGTGTCCTGGTCCAACTGCTGTTCTCCGTCGGCATGCAGGGGTTCTTCCTGGTCTTCGCGCTCTGGCTGCAAGGGGGCCAGGGATACACCCCGCTCCAGGCCGGAGTGCTGACTGTCGCCTTCTCCGCGGGCGCGTTCCTGACCGCGCCGGTCGCGGACGGCCTGGCGGTGCGGTTCGGACGGCTGGTGCTCGGCGCCGGGGCACTGCTGATGGCGGGCGGCTTCGGGTGGGTGTGGTCGGGTGTCGACTCCGCGGCCGCCGTCCACACTGGGGCCTGGCCGCTGGTGCCGGGCCTCGTCCTGGCCGGGGCCGGACTGGGGCTGCTGGCGGTGCCGCTGGTCAACGTCGTGCTGTCGGCGGTGCCGGGGGAACTGGCGGGCGGTGCCTCGGGGATCTTCTCGACGGCCCAGCAGTTCGGGGGCGCGGTGGGCGCCGGGATCGTGGGGACGGTGTTCTTCTCCCACGCGGACGAAGGACCGGGCGCCGCGCTGGGGGCGGCCATGCCGTGGGTGGTCGGGGGGTTCGTGGTGAGCGCGGCGTTGTGCGGGGTGCTGCCGCGGCGGGGGAGGGGCGAGGTGTGAGGCGTGAGGTGCGGGGCGTAGGAGAGCGGAGAGGCGGCGTGCTCTACGTGTCGCACTCCAGCACCGTCCGGCACAGCGCGCACCGGGCCCGTACCCGCCCCCGGACCGGCACCCGGATCCGCTGGTGGCAGGTGGGGCAGGGGAACGACACCCGCAGGCTGCCGGTGCCGTCCGGGGTGAAGGCGTAGCGCGTGCCTGGGCCTTGGCCCTGGCCCGGTCCGGGGCCGCCGTGCCGGCGGTCGCGGGCGTACCGGCGGCGGCCCGCCCAGCCCGCCGCCGTCAGCGGGGGCTGCTGCTCGTCCTCGCGGGCCAGCGCCAGGCCCTTCCCGTAGGCCGTGTACGCCTGCGGACTGGTGAACCACACCGACGGGTCCTCACCGAACACCAGGGACCGCTTCGCCAGCACGTACCCGAACTCCTCCGGCGTCAGATACCCCAGCTTCTGGGACGACGCCGCGTCCTCCCGGTACGCGTCCAGCAGCAGCCACCCTGCCCCCAGATACGTCGTCGCCGTGTCCGTGAGGATCTCGTTCTCGCGCACCCCGGGGAAGGACAGGTCGAGCCGGTGCAGGTACACGTGCATGACCTCGTGGGCCAGCGCCGCGCCGATGTCCCGCCGGTGGGTGCGGAACCGGTCGTTGAGTTCGACGAAGTACTCGGGCCCCGCGGTGAGTTCGACGTTCGCCGCGTGCGTCATCTCCCGGAAGCTCACGACGAACCGCGCGTCCGGGAGCCGGTAGTGCCGCACCAGCTCCCGCGCCACCCGCTGGGCGCCCAGATAGAGGTCGTCGGTGTCGCAGAACGCCACGTCCACCGGCGCCACGCTCGTCGCGAACGTCTGCACCGTGTCGTACGAGAGCCGCTTGTAGAGCGCGGTGATCGCCGCCCGCACCGTCTCCAGGTGCGGGTAGCCGTGCTGGACCGGTCCGTCGTTCGCCACGCCCGTACCCCCAAGACGCCCTGAACCCGATTCCACTCTACGAGGTCGGGCGCGGATCCAGGAGGATCGGATCCGGGGCACGCAGACGCAGTACGGGCCCGTCGGCCGGCGCCTCCTCCAGCTCGAGGACCCACACGTCGTTGCCGCCCTCCCGCAGCACCGGACCGGGCACGTACAGCGACCGCTGCGGGCCCACCGACCAGTACCGGCCCAGATCGAAGCCGTTGACCCAGACGAAGCCCCGGGTCCAGCCCGGCAGCTCCAGCACCGCGTCCCCGGCGCCGCGCACGCTCAGCACACCCCGGTACAGGCCCGGAGAGCCGTCCCCGGGGACCTCTCCGAAGGCGAGCCCCGCCACCGAGTCCAGCGCGTCCAGCCGCAGCCCCGTCGCCCGCACCCCGTGCAGGAACTGCCGCTCGTGCAGCAGACCTCCCGTGATCCCCTTGGCCTCCCCGCTCCTGGGCCCGTAGTTGACCCGCCCCAGCGACTCCACCCACAGCTCCACCCGCGCCGGCCCGGCGACCGGCTTGTCGAGCTGCCCGTCGTCCTCGGTGAGCACCCCGGCCCGCTCCCCGTCGACGTACACCACCGCGAGGTCCCTGAGGCCGCGCGCGATCAGCGGGTACGGCTGCCGCGGCCCCGGCACGTCCACCTCGTACCGCACCAGCCCCCGGTCCACGTCCAGCTCCTCGAAGCCCGGCGGCACGGGACCCTCGACGGGCGCCCCGCCGCGCGCGTCCAGTACGGCGGACAGGGCCGCCCACCCGGACAGGAGCACCTCGTCGGGCTGCCCCAACACCGGTGGTGCGGGCGGCAGTTCGGCCACCGGGCCGTACTCGGCGAGCACCTCCCTGAACCGCCGGAACTTCTCCGTGGGCCTGCCGTACTCGTCGATCGGCGCGTCGTAGTCGTACGACGTCACGTCCGGCTCCAGGGGGCCGTCGTGCAGCGCGCCGCCGCCCCGGTTGGCGCCCGACCAGCCGGCGAAGTTCGTGCCGCCGTGCGCCATGTACAGGTTCACCGAGGCACCGCACTCCAGGATCTCCCGCAGCGCCGCCGCCGCGTCCCCGGCATCCCGGACGACGTGCTCGCCGCCCCAGTGGTCGAACCAGCCGCACCAGAACTCCATGCACATCAGCGGGCCGTCCGGGCGGTACCGGCGCAGCGTCTCGAAGGCCGCGCGGGCATCGGAGCCGAAGTTGACCGTGGCCAGGACCCCGGGGAGCGAGCCGCCGGTGAGCATGTGGTCCTCGGGGCCGTCCGAGGTGAACAGGGGGACGGTCACGCCCACCGCGCGCAGCAGCTCCGCCAGCCGGCGCAGGTAGCCGGTGTCCGAGCCGTAGCTGCCGTACTCGTTCTCCACCTGCACCATCAGCACCGGGCCGCCCCGGTCGACCTGCCGCTCCACGACCTGCGGCAGCAGGCGGCGGAACCAGCGCTCCACCTGCCCCAGGTACACCTCGTCGCTCGTGCGCGCACGACCTCGCAGCCAGTGCGGCAGGCCGCCGTTCTCCCACTCCGCGCAGATGTAGGGGCCGGGACGGACGATCGCCCATAGCCCGGCCTCCTGAGCCGCGTCCAGGAACCGGCCCAGCGCCTCCGCGTCCCGGAAGTCGCCGGGGCGCGGCTCGTGGAGGTTCCACGGCACGTACGTCTCGACGCAGTTGAGGCCCATCGCCCGCAGCATCGCCAGCCGGTGCCCCCAATGCGCCTCGTGGACCCGGAAGTAGTGCAGCGCGCCGGACAGCAGCCGCACCGGCCGTCCGTCCAGCAGGAAATCGGTTTCACCCGTCGAGAACTCGCTCATAGGCTCCACCTTCACGACTGGCGACGATCACGTCCATGGACAAAGATCGGCGCTGCTTGGACCGAAGCGGCGGTCGTCGAACCGGATGAGCGGCCGTCGAACCGGATCGGCGGTCGTCGAACCGGATCTTCGGTCGTCGAGCCGGATCTTCGGTCGTCGAGCCGAAGCGATGCGTGGAAGGCGCGGCGATGTACCACACCTGGATGCGGTTCCTCACCCCCGGCCCCGTCCACCACCGTCTCGGCCTCGTCTGCCTCGGCGTCGGCCTCCAGTACGGCCCGCTGCCCACCGTCGGCCCCCGCACCCTCGACAGCCACGTCGCCGTCGTCATCAGCAGCGGCACCGGGTGGTACGAGACCCCCGACGGGCGGCGCCGGACGGTCACCGCGCCCGCACTGCTGTGGCTCACGCCGGGCGTCCCGCACCACTACGCGCCGGACCCCGGCACCGGCTGGGACGAGGGGTTCGTCGGCTTCACCGGGCCCGCCACGACGACGTACACCGAACTCGGGTACATCGAACCGGAGCGTCCCGTGGTGGCGCTGTCCGATGCCGCCGGTCCCCGCGCGGTGATCGCCCGGATCGCGCGCGCCGCCCGCCGCGACAACCCGCTCCTGGAGGTGGAGACGGGCGCCGCGGTCCACGAACTGCTGGTCGCCCTGCGCCGTGCCCGCGCCGACCTCGCCCCCGACGGCGACCCCGTCCTCAAGGCCCTCGCCCGCGACGCCTTCAAGCCGATGTCCGTCGCCGACCACGCGGGCCGGCACGGCATGACGCTGGCCGAACTGCGCACCGCCGTGCGCCGGGGCGCGGGGTGCAGCCCCAAGGACTACCTCCTCGGCATCCGCCTCGACCGCGCCAAGGAACTCCTCGCCGCGACGGAACTCCCCGTCGCCGCCATCGCCCGCCGCGTCGGCTACGACGACCCCGCCTACTTCTCCCGCCTCTTCACCCGCCGCGTCGGCATGCCCCCCGTCCGCTTCCGAGCCCAGGAGGCCCGAGCGGTCCCCGGAGGCTGGAGCAACCAGGTCCCGGATCCGGGGGATCTGCCGCGGATCTGAGGGGGGCGGCCGTTCTGACGGGGGTGGTCTCCGGGGGACCGGGCCCGCGGACCGAGCCGGGGTGCTCTCCTTGAGACCGGGACCCTGTCCTTCTGGCCGAGGCAGTACCCCGGGCTTGGGCTCCTGCGTGGCCGGGGTGGTCCCTCGGGAGCCTGTGCTTGCGGCTGGGTGGCCCTTCGGGGCCTGGGCTGGGCCCGGGCGTCCCCGGGGAGTGCGCATCCATCAGCCGGGCTGGGACAACCACCTGAGGGGCCGAGGCGGTGACCGTCGCAGGACCGGCCGTCCGAGGGGCTGCGCTGGTGATCTACGGCCCCGGCTCAGTCACCTCGAGCGCCGCCCGGCCGGTCGTGCTTGCGGGCGGGAGTATCCGGCGATCTTTTCCTTAACCCCCTCCCCGTAATGTTGTCGACCATGACCACCAGCAACACCGGAAACGGTGACGTCGACCCCGCCGTCCGTGAGGAGCTCGCCCGGCTGCGGGACAGTATCGACAACATCGACGCGGCCGTAGTGCACATGCTCGCCGAGCGGTTCAAGGCCACCCAGCAGGTCGGCCACCTCAAGGCCCGCCACCAGCTGCCCCCCGCCGACCCGGCCCGCGAGTCCCGCCAGATCGAACGGCTGCGCACCCTCGCCGAGAACGCCAAACTCGACCCGGCCTTCGCGGAGAAGTTCCTCAACTTCATCATCGCCGAGGTCATCCGGCACCACGAGCGCATCGCCGAGGACACCGTCAACGGCAGCACCACCACGGCCGATTGACCCCGCGGGACACACACGGCATGCTGCCCCGAGCACTCCTTGTCAGCCTGCGAGCACTCCCCGTCAACACACGGGCGTAGGCTGGTCGTCCGCGAGGGAGGGACGTCGGGCCATGCCGTCGGATGCCAGGATCCTCATCGTCGACGACCACGAGGACACGCTCTACGCCCTGGAGAGCGCCCTGGCCCCGCTGGGCTACCGGCTCGGCCGCGCCACCAGCGGTGACGAGGCCCTCAAGCAGGTGCTCCGGGGCCAGGTCGGCCTCCTGCTCCTCGACGTGCGGATGCCCGGCGTCAGCGGCCTCGACGTGGTCCGCTACATGCGCCGCCTGGAACAGACCCAGCACATCCCCGTCATCCTGCTCACCGGCTTCGGCCCCGACCACGAACTCACCTCCGCCGCCTTCGCCCTCGGCGTCGCCGACCTCGTGATGAAGCCCATCGACCCCTGGGCCCTGCGCACCAAGGTCCGCTACCTCTTCGACGCCCACCGCCGCCACCTCGCCCTCGAACACGAGGTGCGCGAACTGCGCGCCCTCGTCAAAGGCCACAGCGAGGACCACGGCGACGACCACGGCAACGACCACCGCGACGACCACCGCGAGAACCCCGGTGAGGAACAGGCCGCGCCCACCACCCCCCACCCCACCCTGCCCCACCCCGACGCCCGCGTCCCCCTCCAGCGCGGACAGGGGGCGCACACCGAGGAGCTCGAACAGGACCGGACATAAGGCGTGTACCGATCCGCCTCTGTGAGTTGGCCCTGCCATCAGGCAGCATGTCCTGCATGTCCGTACTGACGCGCGACGAAGCGCAGACCCGTGCCAAGCTCCTCGACGTTCACCGCTACACCATCGCGCTCGACCTCACCACCGGCGACGAGACCTTCGCGTCCCGGACCGTCGTCAGGTTCACCGCGCGCGCGGAGGCGGACACCTTCGTCGAGCTCAAGCCGGCCGAACTGCGAGAGGCGACCCTCGACGGCCGCCCCCTCGACCCGGAGACCCTCGACGGCAACCGGCTGCCCCTGAAGGGCCTGACCGCCGGCGAGCACGAACTGCGGATCGACGCCGTCATGCGCTACTCCCGCACCGGCGAGGGCATGCACCGCTTCACGGACCCCAGCGACGGCGAGTCGTACGTCTACACCCAGCTGTTCATGGAGGACGTCCAGCGCGTCTTCGCCGCCTTCGACCAGCCCGACCTCAAGGCCGTCTTCGACCTCACGGTCACCGCCCCCGAAGGCTGGACCGTCCTCGCCAACGGCATCACCGAACACCTCGGCGAAGGCCGCTGGCAGGCCGCCCCCACCCCCCTCATCTCCACCTACCTCGTCGCCGTCGCCGCCGGCCCCTGGCACTCCGTACGCACCGAACACCGCGGCCTGCCCTTCGGCATCCACTGCCGCCGCTCCCTCGCCCCCTACCTCGACCCGGACGCCGACGAGATCTTCGAGATCACCCGGCAGTGCTACGACCGCTACCACGAGAAGTTCGAGGAGCCCTACCCCTTCGACTCCTACGACCAGGCCTTCGTCCCCGAGTTCAACGCCGGCGCCATGGAGAACCCCGGCCTCGTCACCTTCCGCGACGAGTTCGTCTACCGCTCCGCCGTCACCGACACCGAGCGCCAGACCCGCGCCATGGTCATCGCCCACGAGATGGCCCACATGTGGTTCGGCGACCTCGTCACCCTGCGCTGGTGGGACGACATCTGGCTCAACGAGTCCTTCGCCGAGTACATGGGCTACCAGACCCTCACCGAGGCCACCCGCTTCACGGACACCTGGGTCGACTTCGGCGTCATGCGCAAGGGCTGGGGCTACGACGCCGACCAGCGCCCCTCCACCCACCCCGTCGCCCCCGAAGCCGTCGAGGACACCGCCTCGGCCATGCTCAACTTCGACGGCATCTCCTACGCCAAGGGCGCCTCCGCACTGCGCCAACTCGTGCACTGGCTCGGCGAGAAGGACTTCCTCGCCGGCATCAACACCCACTTCGCCCGGCACAGGTTCGGCAACGCCACCCTCGCCGACTTCATCGACTCCCTCGCCTCCGCCACCGAACGCGACGTCCACGCCTGGGCCGACGCCTGGCTGCGCACCACCGGCGTCGACACCCTGCGGCCCGTCGTCACCCGCGGCGAGGAAGCCACGTACACCCTCCAGGTCGAGCACAAGGGCAGCCGCCCGCACCGCATCGCCGTCGGCCTCTACGACCAGGACGTCACCGACGAGGGCCGCCACCTCGTCCTGCGCGACCGCCTCGACCTCGACGTCCCCCAGAGCGAACCCCTCCCCATCGGCAAGCGGCCCGCCCTCCTGCTCCTCAACGACGGCGACCTCACCTACGCCAAGGTCCGCTTCGACCCCCAGTCCTTCACCACCGTCACCGAGTGCCTCTCCGGACTCCCCTCGCCGCTGACCCGCGCCGTCGTCTGGAACGCCCTGCGCGACGCCGTCCGCGACGGCGAACTCCCGCCCTCCGCCTACCTGGAGGCCGCCCGCGCCCACCTCCCGCACGAGACCGACCTCGCCCTCGTCCAGGGCGTCCTCGCCTTCGCCGCCACCTACGTCGCCGACCGCTACATCACCCCCGAGGAACGCCCCGCCGCCCTGTCCCTCCTCACCGCACTGTGCCGCGACCTCATCCGCCGCACCGAGGACGGCGACAACCCCGGCCTGCGCCTGATCGCCGTACGCCACTGCATCAACGTGGCCGCCCACCCCGACACCATCGCCGCCTGGCTCGCCGACGGCACCGTCCCCGGCGGACCCGAACTCGACCCCGAACTGCGCTGGCGCGTCCTCGCCCGCCTCGCCGTCCTCGGCGCCACCGACGAGGCCGCCATCGCCGCCGAACTCGCCCGCGACCCCTCCGCCACCGGCCAGGAAGGCGCCGCCCGCTGCCGCGCCGCCCTTCCCTCCGAAGAGGCCAAGGCCGCCGCCTGGGACGCCATGTTCACCCGCGACGACCTCTCCAACTACCTCTTCACCGCCACCGCCCAGGGCTTCTGGCAACCCGAACAGGCCGATCTCGTACGGCAGTACGTGCCCCGCTACTACGACGACGCCGTCGCCCTCGCCGCCCGCCGAGGGCCCGCCATCGCCGACGCCGTGGGCCGCTGGGCCTTCCCCGACTACGCCATCGACGAGGACACCCTCCGCCTCGGCGAGACCTGTCTGCGCGACGCCGACCCCATCCCCGCCCTGCGCCGCAAACTCACCGACCAACTCGACGACCTCGGGCGCGCGTTGCGGGTGAGGCAGGCCTAGCGCGGACTTTCCCCGTACGGCAGTACCCCCTTTCGGGTCAGGATCGTTGAACTCTCCGGGCGCGCCCAGCCGACGCCGTCCAAGCTGGAAGCCCCCAGCGCTCCCGGAGGTCGACGATGCACACCTCACTGCGTCCGCTGCTCGACACGGTCCTGGACGCGCTGGAGGAGGGGACCCGCCTGAGGAGCGGGCCCCTGCCGGCCGGCGGCCCGACAGAGGTGGCGGAGCGGCTCCGGTCCGCAGTGGGGGACGTGTTCCCGGACGAGGGCGACCCGGACGCCCTACGGCACCTGGTCCGCGCCGTGGCGGAAGGCGCCGCGGACCCGGCGGACCCCCTCTGCACGGCCCACCTCCACTGCCCACCCCTGGCGGTGGCAGCGGCAGCCGACCTGGCCGTCAGCATCCTGAACCCTTCGATGGACTCCTGGGACCAGGCTCCGGCGGCATCGGAGCTGGAGTCACTGGTGACACGGCAACTGGCGAGAGAGGTCTACGCCGAGACACCTAGGGACGCGGGGAACTGCGCGACAAGCCCCCACCGGCCCGACGCTCTGATCACAACGGGTGGCACGGAATCAAACCAAATCGCCCTCCTCCTGGCCAGAGAGACCCTGGGTCCGGGCGTCCGATTGGTCTGCGGCGAGAACGCCCACCACTCCCTCCCAAGATCCGCATGGCTCCTGGGCCTGCCCGATCCAGTGATCGTTCCCACCCCAACCGGCACACTCGACCCCGCCGCCCTCGACAAGGCCCTCCACGGCCCGTCGGTCATCGTCGCGACCGCCGGCACCACCGACGCCGGCCTCATCGACCCCCTCCCCGAGATCGCCGCCCTGTGCGCACACCGCGGCGCCCGCCTGCACATCGACGCGGCCTACGGCGGAGGGCTCCTCTTCAGCACGAGGTACAGAGCCAAGCTCACTGGCCTGAGCGTCGCAGACACCGTCACCCTCGACCTCCACAAACTCGGCTGGCAGCCCGTCGCCGCAGGACTCCTCGCCGTCCGCGACGACAACGACCTCGCCGCCCTCAACCACCGCGCCGACTACCTCAACGCCGACGACGACACCGAGGCCGGCCTCCCCGACCTCCTCGGCCGCTCCCTGCGCACCACCCGCCGCCCGGACGTCCTCAAGATCGCCGTCACGCTGAAAACCCTCGGCCGCGAAGGACTCGCCGCCCTCGTCGACCAAGTCTGCTCAACAGCACAGGAGTTCGCCGCACTCGTCGACCGGCACCCCGGCTTCGAACTCCACGCCCCGCCCACCATCAGCACCGTCCTGTTCCGCCCCGCGAACGCCACCGACGACGCCGTGGCCGCCGTACGCCGACAACTCCTCACCGACGGCCGCGCCGTCCTCGGCCGAGCCCGCGCGGCGAACCGGCTCTGGCTCAAGGCCACCCTCCTCAACCCCACCACCCGGCCGGCCCAGCTCACCGCACTCCTGCACCTCGTGGAAGGAACCACCCCCCGATGAACCCCCACCCCCCACACCACGAGCCCGACGCGCCCCGCGACCTCGTCGGCATCGGCATCGGACCCTGCAACCTCTCCCTCGCCGCCCTCGCCCAGCCCCTCACCACCCTCGACGCCGTCTTCTACGAACAGCGCCCCGCCTTCCACTGGCACCCCGGACTCCTGATCGACGGCGCCACCGTCCAAGTCCCCTTCCTCGCCGACCTGGTGACCCTCGTCGACCCCGCCAGCAACTGGACCTTCCTCAACTACCTCAAGGCCCGCGAGCGCCTGTTCCCCTTCTACTTCGCCGAGCGCTTCCACATCCAGCGCGCCGAGTACGACGCCTACTGCCGCTGGGTCGCCGAGAACCTCCCCGGCCTGCACTTCCGCCACCAGGTCGACGCCGTCCGCTTCAACCCCGAACGCGACGTCTTCGAAGTCGACTTCACCCAGCTCGACAACGACGGCGAAGCCGAGGCCCTCGGCCGTACGTACACCAAGAACATCGTCGTCGGCATCGGCACCGAGCCCTACGTGCCGGAACCGCTCAAGCCCCTCGTCGAGGCCCCCGGCGTACCCGTCGTCCACGCCGCCGACTACCTCGACCACCGCCAGAGCCTCCTCACCGCAGACCACGTCACCGTCGTCGGCTCAGGACAGTCCGGCGCCGAGGTCTTCCTCGACCTGCTCCGCAACCGCCCCACCGGCCGCGAACGACTGCACTGGCTCGGCCGTACCGAAGCGTTCGCGCCCATGGAGTACTCCAAGCTCGGCCTCGAACACTTCACCCCCGACCACACCCGCTACTTCCACGCCCTGTCCGAAAGCGTCCGCGACCGCCTCGGCACCACCCAGTGGCAGCTCCACCGCGGCATCGGAGCCGACACCATCGCCGCCATCCACGACGAGCTCTACCACCGCACCCTGCACGGCGGCTGGCCCGACGCCGTCCTCACCCCCGGCGTCCGCGTCCGCACCGCCGGACGCATCGCCACCACGAAGATCGTCGAACTCCACCTCGAACACATCCAGCAGGGCAGCCGCTCCCGCCTCACCACCGACGCCGTCGTCCTCGCCACCGGCTACCGCGAACGCCCCCTCGACCGCATCCTCGCCGGACTCGACCCCTACCTGCGCCGCGACAGCCGCGAACGCCCCCGCGCCGACGAGCAGTTCAGACTCGACCTCGACCCCTCCGTCACCGGCGCCGACTGCCATGTGTACGTGCAGAACGCCGAACGCCACACCCACGGCGTCGGCGCCCCCGACCTCGGCCTCGCCGCCTGGCGCAGCGCCACCATCCTCAACACCGTCACCGGCAAGAACCCCTACCCCCTGCCCGCCCGCACCGCCTTCACCACCTTCGGCCTCGAACAGCGGCCCCTGATCCCACCCGCCCGCCAGGCCCCCGCCCTGACACCCCTGGTGGAAGGACGGTGAACGCCGGCGACGGCATACGCAGCACGTCGCCGGCGCGCACCCCTAGAACACCGGCGTACCGTCCCGCGTGAGCTTCCAGTCCACCGACGCGAAGTCCTTCGGGTCCAGCACACCCTTCGCGGTCACCCACTCCGCGATCCGGGTACGGATCTCCGTCGACTCCGACCACAGCTCGGTGGCGGAGGCCACGTGCGGGAACGCCCCGCCACCGTTGGCCCGGTAGTTGTTCACCGCGAACACGAACTTCTGCGCGTCGTCCAGAGCGGCACCGTCGAACGTCAGGTTCTTGATCCGCGAACCCGCCGCCTGCGCGATGTCGATCTCGTACGACAGCCCCGACACGTAGTCGTAGTTGTAGTCCGGGCGGTTGTTCGCGTTCGTCAGCTTCTCCACGTCCACCGGCGCACCCGCCGCCGTCCGCACGAAGTACTCCGCCGAGTACTCCAGGTACGCCCGGACCTGCGCACCCGTCAGCAGCTTCGCGACCAGCGTGTTGTCGTACACGTACAGGCTCGACAGATCCCGGATCGTCACCGCCCCCGCCGGAATCTCCGAGGTCCGGGAGAAGGGGGACGCCTGCGCGATCACCGGCAGCGAGGCGTACTCCGTCGACGCCAGCGCCGCCCGGACCACGTCCTCCTGCACCTTCGTGATCAGGTCGATGATCGGGGCGTCCTTGTACCGCGCCTCGACCGTCGTCAGCGTGGCCGTCGCCGTCCCCACCACCTGGTTGACGTACTTCACGACCACGTCGTGGTCGTCCTTCAGCAGCTTCGTGATCTTCGGATCGTCCGCCACCGAGTTCGAGTTGAGCACCTTCGACGACACCGACTCGACCGACCAGCGGCCCTTCTCGAAGACCAGCTCGACGTCGAACAGCGACAGCCGCTCCGCGTACGCCAACGGCTCCGACAGCACCACCGTCTTCCCGGTCTTCGCGTTGACGACCTTCAGCTCCGGGATCTCCACATGCGCATGCCCCACCAGGATCGCGTCGATCCCCGGCACCTGCTGCGCCACCAGCGCCGCCGAGTTCTCCACGTACGGCAACTGGTCACCGTACGACGACGTCCCCGACGAACCCGAGTGCGCCGACACCACCACCACGTCCGCACCCATCGACCGCAGCTTCGGCACCCACTTCGCCGCCTGCTCCTCAAGCCCCGGGAACGTCAACTTCCCCTGCACGTACGCCTTGTCCCAGATCGCGATACCCGGGTTCGTCAGCCCCAGCACCGCCACCTTCACCGGCGGCGCACCCTTCACGTGGAACGTCTTGATGAAGTACGGCGGGAAAGCGGGCTTCAGCGTCTTCGCGTCCAGCGCGTTGGCGCCGAGCAGCGGGAAGTCGCACTGCTCCTCGAACTTCCGCAGCGTCTCGATGCCGTAGTTGAACTCGTGGTTGCCCAGCGCCACCGCGTCGTACCCGATGGCGTTCATCGCCGCGGCCATCGGATGGACCGGACCACCCTTCGCGGTGATCGGGTCGACCTTCGCGTAGTAGTACGTCAGCGGCGTGCCCTGGATCGTGTCGCCCGCGTCCAGAAGCAGCGTGTTGCAGCGGCCCTTCTCCTTGCGGACCTGGTTCACCAGCGTCGAGATCCGCGACAGACCCTGCGCGTTGCCCGCCGCGTCCTTGTACTCCGCGTCCTTGAAGTAGTCCCAGTTGAAGACATGACCATGCAGGTCGGTGGTGCCCATGACCGTGAGCGAGTACCGCTTCACCGGCTTCCTCCCGCTCTCCGCGCCCTGCGCGGCAGGAGCTCCCACGGCACCCGCCAGCGCGACCCCCGCTCCCGTCACGGCGGACTTCTCCAGGAACTTCCTGCGGTTCAAGGCCATCTCTTGATCTCCTCGGGGAAAGGTCAACAACGCGCGTAGATTCTGACCCGGTCATGCTGAACCGCAACAGACCCCACAGGTTTCGATCTGGTGACTCACCGCGCGAAAACTGACACAGTGAGTCGTTATGACCGTTCCCTACGGCACACCCGACGCACCCCGCATCGCCGTCCGCGGCGAAGCCCACCTCGAAGTCGACCCCGAGATCGCCCGCATCGGCGTCACCGTCGCCTCCCGCGGCAAGGACCGCCGCACCGCCCTCGACGACCTCACCCGCCGCAACACCACCGTCCTGGACCTCCTCAAGTCCTACGGCGACGCCGTCGAACACCTCGAGACCGGCTCCTTCACCGTCACCCCCGAACTCAAGGAACACGGCCGCGGCGAACGCGTCCACGCCTACCACGGCCACGTCCACATCACCGCCGAACTCACTGACTTCACCGCACTGGGCGAACTCACGACCCGACTGGCCGACCAGGAGTTGACCCGCGTCGACGGACCCTGGTGGGCCCTGCGCCGCGACTCACCCGTCTACCGCGAGGCCAGGCAACAGGCGGTACGGGAAGCCGTCCAGCGGGCCAAGGAGTACGCGGAAGCACTGGACACCTCCCTGGCGTCCCTGCTCGAACTCGCCGACATCGGAGCCGAGGACCCCGAACCCCGCTTCGTCGGCAAGGCGAGCCGCGCCCGCTCCATGGCCTACGAGTCCGCGGCCGACGCCACAGCCGCCCCCCTCGACCTCGAACCCCAGCGCCAGCACGTCTACGCCCACGTCAACGCACGGTTCACGATGGCACCGCCGACCCTGTAACAGGTCGCCGCATTTGCTCCTGCGATGCTCATCGGAGCGGGGTCCCGCACACTTCAACACTTGTCAAAAGGGCTTCACCCGGAGGTTGTTGAGTCGTCATGTGCGACCAACTCCCTACCCGCCGGTAAGGCCTAATGTCGAAACATGCGCCGAGCAAAAATCGTCTGCACCCTGGGCCCCGCCACCGACTCCTACGACCAGATCAAAGACCTGGTCGACGCCGGAATGGACGTAGCCCGCTTCAACCTCAGCCACGGCAGCTACGCCGAACACGAGGAGCGGTACCACCGCGTCCGCAAGGCCTCCGACGAGACCGGCCGCAGCGTCGGCCTCCTCGCCGACCTTCAGGGCCCGAAGATCCGACTCGGCCACTTCACCGAAGGACCCGTACTCCTTGAACGCGGGGACGCCTTCACCATCACGGTCGAAGAGGGCGCGGAAGGCGACCAGCGGTCCTGCGGCACGACATACACCGGGCTGGCGGACGATGTCACCGTCGGCGAACGCATCCTCGTCGACGACGGCAAGGTCTGCCTGGAGGTCACCTCGGTCGACGGCCCCCGCGTCCACACCCGCGTGGTCGAGGGCGGCATGGTCTCCGACCACAAGGGCCTGAACCTTCCGGGTGTCTCGGTCTCGGTCCCGGCCTTGTCGGAGAAGGACGAGGAGGACCTGCGCTGGGCGCTGCGCATGGGCTTCGACGTGATCGCCCTGTCCTTCGTCCGCTCCGGCCGCGACATCGAGGACGTCCACCGGATCATGGACGCGGCGGGACGCCGGGTCCCGGTCATCGCCAAGGTGGAGAAGCCCCAGGCGGTCGACGCCATCGAGGACATCGTCGCCGCCTTCGACGGCATCATGGTGGCCCGCGGCGACCTGGGCGTGGAGATGCCGCTGGAGCAGGTGCCGATCGTCCAGAAGCGCGCGATCAAACTGGCCAAGCGCAACGCCAAGCCGGTGATCGTCGCGACCCAGATGCTGGACTCGATGATCGAGAACTCGCGCCCCACGCGCGCGGAGGCGTCCGACGTCGCCAACGCGGTCATCGACGGCACGGACGCGGTGATGCTGTCCGGCGAGACGAGCGTCGGCAAGCACGCGATCGAGACCGTCCGGACGATGGCCAAGATCGTGGAGGCGGCGGAGGAGGACATCCTCGAGAAGGGCCTGCCGCCGCTGACGGAACGGAACAAGCCCCGCACGCAGGGAGGGGCTGTCGCCCGGGCGGCGGCGGAGATGGGCGACTTCCTCGGCGCGAAGTTCCTGGTGGCCTTCACCCAGTCAGGCGACACGGTGAAGCGGTTGTCGAGGTACCGGTCCCCGATCCCGCTCCTGGCCTTCACGCCGGAGCCGGCGACGCGGTCGCAGCTGAGCCTGACGTGGGGCGTGGAGACGTACCTGGGCCCGCAGGTGGATTCGACGGACGCGATGGTCGACCAGGTGGACGAACTCCTGCTGCGCTACGGGCGCTGCGAGAAGGGCGACGTGGTCGTCATCACGGCCGGCTCCCCACCCGGGGTGTCGGGCTCGACGAACCTGGTGCGTGTGCATCACATCGGGGAAGACGACAGCCCCAAGTAGGGGGTGGGTGGGTCAGTGCTTGGGACCTACGTGAGTGTCCATGAGGGCTACTGAGGCTTTGCGGGCGATGGAGATGTTGCGGCTGTTCGCCTGCTTCCACTCGACGCCCACGTGGTCGAGGGTGTCGGTGAAGAGCCGGATGATGTCGCCGGACAGGTTGGTGAAGAAGTACCGGGGATATTCGTAGCGCTTCCGCTCCCCGGCTACGACACGGGTGGCCCAGTTGGTGATGCGGCATCCGTCGGAGTGAATGAGGCCGCGGATGAACTCCCAGGGGTGTTCGTCGACGATGGCCTGCTGCCAGGGTTCGAGAACGATGACGCGCTCATGCTTCCTGCCGGGGCCGTGTTGAGGGAACAGGCAGCGGAGGTGGGTGGAGCAAAGCTTCAGGTCGCGGCAACCAGCTTTACGGATGCGGCACACGGAGTTGTGCGGAAAGACAGTGCGCATGGCTCGTTCACACTCGTCCATGAGCTTGGGCCAGGCATCGTCGCAGGTGATCACCAGAGTTGGTGTGCGGTGGCCTGCCCACTGGACGATGCAGCCGTCACCTAGGTAGAAGCCGAGCAGGTAGCTGTATGCGGCTTCGTTGAGGTCCCCACCTTCGCATCGCGGGCAGGGCAGCTTGCGCCGCCCAGGGCATTCACCGCGCTTAGCGCGGTCTAGGTGAAGCCATTTGCCGATCGTGCCCACTGGAATGTCGAGCTGTCGAGCCACGTCCGCATTTCTTGCGCCGCCGTGCAGCAGGGAGAGCGCCCTTTGTCGAACCTCAGTGCCGTGAAAGTGCATGCGGCTACTCTGAGTGAGTGATCGAAACTCTGCGCAGCAAAAAGCGGATGTTCACGAGAACGTGGACATCCGCTTCTTGATCAGAGGTGCCGGGTGCGGGATTCGAACCCGCACGTCCTTTCGGACAATCGCTTTTGAGGCGATCATGTCTACCCTTCCATCAACCCGGCTAGGCGACAGGCCAGAAGCATACCGGGTCACCGCAGCTCCCCGCCTCTAGGTAGGCTGCACAAGCAGCAGTACCTGCCCGGCCCGTAACAAGGAGCCCCCGTGACCGCCCCCGAGTCGCCCCAGCCCGTAGACGCGCCCGACGACGACAAGTCGCACGTGCCTCCGCTGACGACCCGTGTCGTCATCGCCGAGGACGAGGCCCTGATCCGCCTCGACCTCAAAGAGATGCTGGAGGAAGAGGGCTACAGCGTCGTAGGCGAGGCCGGTGACGGTGAGCAGGCCGTCGAGCTCGCCCGTGAGCACAAGCCGGACCTCGTGATCCTCGACGTGAAGATGCCCAAGCTCGACGGGATCTCCGCCGCCGAGAAGATCGCCGAGGAGCGCATCGCGCCCGTCCTGATGCTCACCGCCTTCTCCCAGCGCGACCTCGTCGAGCGGGCGCGGGACGCCGGTGCCATGGCGTACCTGGTGAAGCCCTTCAGCAAGAGCGATGTCGTGCCGGCGATCGAGATGGCCGTCTCCCGGTTCACGGAGCTGAAGGAGCTGGAGAACGAGGTCGCGGACCTCACGCAGCGTCTGGAGACCCGCAAGCTCGTCGACCGGGCGAAGTCGATTCTTCAGACGTCGTACGGCCTGACCGAGCCTGCCGCGTTCCGGTGGATCCAGAAGACGTCGATGGACCGGCGTATGTCGATGCAGCAGGTCGCGGAGGCGGTCATTCTGGACGCCGACGAGAAGAAGGCCAACAAGGGCTGAGCCCAACGCGCCACAAGACCGAGGCCCGCGTCCCCAGCTGGGGGCGCGGGCCTCGTCGTACGGCGAAGAAGAAGGGTCAGTCCTCGCCGAGGTACGCCTTGCGGACCGACTCGTCGTGCAGCAGGTCCTGGCCGGTGCCGGAGAGGACGATGTTGCCGACCTCCATGACGTGTCCCTGGTCGGCCAGGGAGAGGGCGGCCTGGGCGTTCTGTTCGACCAACAGGATGGTCGTGCCCTGGGACTTGAGTTCGACGATCGTCGCCATGATCTTCTGCATCATGATCGGCGAGAGGCCCATGGAGGGTTCGTCGAGCATCAGCAGCTTGGGCTGGGACATGAGTGCGCGGCCCATGGCGAGCATCTGCTGCTCGCCGCCGGACAGGGTGCCCGCGGCCTGGTTGCGGCGCTCTCCCAGGATCGGGAAGAGGTCGTAGGCGCGCTGTATGTCCTTCTCGATCCCTTCCTTGTCCTTCCTCAGGAACGCTCCGAGCTGGAGGTTCTCGAAGATGGTGAGGCGGGGGAAGATGTGCCGGCCTTCGGGGGAGTGGGCGAGGCCGAAGGAGACGATCTTGTGGGCGGGGATGCCGCTGAGGGGCTGCCCGTCGAACGTGATCTTTCCGGAGGTCGGCTTCAGGAGGCCCGAGAGCGTCCGCAGGGTCGTGGTCTTGCCGGCGCCGTTGGTGCCGATGAGGGTGACGACCTGGCCTGCTTCGACGCTGAAGGAGATGCCTTTGACGGCTTCGATCTTGCCGTAGGAGACCCGGAGGTCCTCGACTTCGAGGAGTGCGGTCACTGGGCTTCTCCCTTGGTGCTGGTGGTGCCCGCCTCGGCCGCGTCGACCTCGGCGGTCTCTGCCGCGCCGGGGTCGCCTTCGAAGGGTTCGCCGAGGTAGGCGGCGATGACGCGCTCGTCGGCCTGGACGACCTCGGAGGTGCCTTCGACGAGCTTCTCGCCCTGGACGAGGACGGCGACGCGGTCGGAGAGGTTGAAGACGAAGCGCATGTCGTGCTCGATGAGGAGGACGGCGATGCCCTTGTCGCGGATGGCGAAGACCAGTTCCTCGGTGGCTCGGGTCTCCTGGGGGTTCATGCCGGCGGTGGGCTCGTCGAGGAGCAGGAGGCCGGGTTCGGAGGCGAGGGCGCGGGCGATCTCGAGCTTGCGCTGTTCGCCGTAGGGGAGGTTGCGGGCGAGGTGGTCGCGCTTGGCTTCGAGGCCGATGAACTCCAGGAGTTCCATGGCGCGTTCTTCGCTGGCCTTCTCCGCCTTCTTGAAGCCGGGGCCGCGCAGGAGGGCGGACCAGAGGCCTTCCTTGGTGCGGGTGTGGCGGCCGACGAGGACGTTCTCGAGGACCGTCATGTTGGCGAAGAGGCGGATGTTCTGGAAGGTGCGGGCGATGCCGGCCTTGGTCACCAGGTGGGGCTTGGGCGGGAGGACGGTGCCCTGGTAGGAGACCGTGCCTTCCGTGGGGACGTAGAGGCCGGTGAGGCAGTTGAAGAAGGTGGTCTTGCCGGCGCCGTTGGGGCCGATGAGTCCGACGATCTCGCCTGCGTTGACGGTGAAGTCGACCGAGCGGACGGCGGTGAGGCCGCCGAAGCGCATGGTGACGTTGCGTGCTTCGAGTACGGGTGTGGTCTCGGTGGTCATGGTGCTCACGCCCCCGCCTTGGTGACGGCGGCCGGTTCGCCGGAGAGTGTGGTGGTGTCTGGTACGTCGAGTTGGCCGGTCTCGTGGAATTCGAGCTGGCGGCGGCGGTTGGCGATGATGCCTTCGGGGCGGAAGCGCATCAGCAGGATGAGGGCGATGCCGAAGGCCAGCAGGGACTTGTCCTGGAGGAAGACGAGCTTCTCGGGGAGCAGGTAGAGGAGCGCGGCGCCGAGGATGGGGCCTGCGACCGTGCCCATGCCGCCGAGGACGACGGCGGCGAGGAGGAAGGCCGAGTTGGGGGGTGTCGAGCCCGCGAACTGGTAGGGCGTCGGGACGACGCTGTAGGTGACGTGGGCGCTGACGGTGCCGGCGAGGCCGGCGAGGGCGGCGCCGAGGGCGAAGGCGATGAGCTTGACGCGGAAGCCGTTGATGCCCATGGCGGTGGCGGCGGTCTCGTCCTCGCGGATGGCGATCCAGGAGCGGCCGATGCGGGAGTCGGCGGCGCGGGTGTAGACCAGGACCACGAGGGCCATGATCAGCACCATGAGCAGGTAGTAGTTGGCGAAGCGGCCGATGGTGAAGCCGGCGATGTCGTGGGCTTCGCCGAGGTTGAACCCGAAGAAGTTGAGGTCCGGGATGGACGGGATGCCGTTCGGGCCGTTGGTGATGTCGGGGCCGGATTCGCCGTCCATGTTGTTGACGGCGATGCGGAAGATCTCTCCGAAGCCGAGGGTGACGATGGCGAGGTAGTCGCCGCGCAGGCGCAGGGTGGGGGCGCCGATGAGGACGCCGAAGATCAGCGATGCGGCGGCGCCGGCGAGTGCGGCGGCCCAGAAGGGGAAGTGGACGCCGGAGAAGCGGGAGAACTCGGAGCCGGAGACGAGGGCGGCGGTGTAGGCGCCGACGCCGAGGAAGGCGACGTATCCGAGGTCGAGGAGGCCCGCGAGGCCGACGACGATGTTGAGGCCCAGGGCGACCGTGCCGAAGATCAGGATGTTCACGCCGATGTTGGCGTAGTGGTCGTCGGTCTGGGTGAAGGGGAACGCGATCGCGGCGGCGAAGCCCATGGCGAGCGTGAAGCTGCGGTTGTGGGCGACGATCCGGGAGAAGCGGTCCATGAGGCCTGCGGTGTGCAGGGCCCAGACGGCGAAGACGACGACGATGAGGAAGCCGACGAAGAGTTCGCCGTACTCGGTGTCGATGCCGTAGGTGAAGACGGCCAGGCCGATGATCGTGGCGACGGTGATGACCGCGCGCTCCAGCCAGGGGCTGAGGGGAGCGGGTGCGGGGATGTTCTCCGGCTTGGCGATGTAGGCCTTGAGGTTGTCCTTGGTGCTCTCGGTGTGCGGCTCGGGGAGGGCGAACGCGCCGATGACGGGGAGGAGGGAGGCGATGGCCGCGACCCAGCCGCCGGGTTCGAGGTTGGCGAGTCCGCCGAGTTCGGCGGCGATCGAGATGATCGTGTACCAGGTGACGCCGAAGGCGCCGATGGCGGTGAGCACGAGGGGCGCGTTGTTGCGGGCGGGGATGAGCCAGCCCAGGCCCGGGACGCCGTACGCGGAGAGCGCGAAGACGGTGACGAGGACGCCGGCGATGAGGGTCAGCCACTGGAGGCCGCCCGGGTAGCCGGTGATGGTGAGGTCGCCGGGGAACTCGCTGGTCCAGGTCCAGGCGAGGAAGGCGGAGACGATGGTGGCGATGCCGCCGACGAGGACGAGCGCGCGGGCTGCCGCGAGGGGCAGCGGGATCAGGGCGCGGGTGGTGGTGTCGGTCATGGTGGTCACGCCCTGTCCGCGACGCGTTCGCCGAGCAGGCCTTGTGGCCTGACGAGGAGGACGATGATGAGGAGGGCGAAGGCCCAGACGTTGGCCCAGCTCTGGCCGCCGAGCTTGTCCATGCCGGGGATGCCGTCGATGTAGGCGGAGGCGAGGGTCTCGGCGACGCCGAGGACGAGTCCGCCGAGCATGGCGCCGTAGATGTTGCCGATGCCGCCGAGGACCGCCGCGGTGAAGGCCTTGAGGCCCATCAGGAAGCCCATGCGGTAGTCGATGTTGCCGTACTTGAGGCCGTAGGCGAGGGCGGCGACGGCGGCGAAGAAGCCGCCGATGGCGAAGGCGATCACGATGATGCGGTTGGTGTCGATGCCCATGAGCTGTGCGGTGTCCGGGTCCTGGGCGGTGGCCTGCATGGCGCGGCCGGTGCGGGACTTGCGGACGAAGAAGGCGAGCGAGGACATGCAGATGATGGCGGCGACGATGAGGAAGATGTCGGCGTCCTTGATGGTGACGGAGCCGATCTCGTGGGTGGCGTCGAGGCCGGGGAAGGCGATGGCGCGGTCGGCGCCGGGGTAGAAGTTGCGGACGACTTCCTGGAGGGCCAGGGAGAGGCCGATCGCGGTGATGAGCGGTGCGAGCCGTGGTGCTCCGCGCAGGGGCCGGTAGGCGAACCGTTCCGCTCCGACCGCGATGAGGACGGCGACGATTCCGCCGCCGATCAGCATCAGGGGGACGGCGACGGCCATGGAGACGCCGTCGGGGAGGATGTAGAAGTAGACCGTGAAGGCGCCGAAGGCCCCGGTCATGAAGATCTCGCCGTGCGCGAAGTTGATGAGCTGGACGATGCCGTACACCATCGTGTAGCCGATGGCGATGAGCCCGTACATCGAGCCTAGAAGCAGCCCGTTGGCCAGCTGCTGCGGCAGGGTGTTCACCGCGTGGCCTCCATTGTCGCTGGTGGTCGTGTGCACTGGTGGTGTGCAGGGGGTGGGGTGTGGCAAGGGCCGCGCGGTCGGGGTCCCCTTCCGCGCGGCCCGTGGTGAGGTGGTGCTGTGTTGCTGTCGAGAGGCCGGTACTAGCTGGCGGTGCCGGTCTTCACGGCCTTCCACGCACCCTTGGTGACCTGGTAGACGGTGAGCTGCTTGTTGGTGGTGTCACCGTACTGGTCGAAGGAGACCTTGCCGGAGATGCCTTCGAAGTCGGACTTCTGGACGTTGTCGACGACGGAGGAACGCAGGGCGTTGATGTCGGTGGGGACCTTGCCGTCGTTGGCGTCGACGGCGGCCTTCACGGCCTTGATGATGGCGGTGGTGGCGTCGTAGGAGTACGCGCCGTAGGCGCCGTAGTCACCCTTGTAGCCCTTGGACTTGTACGTCTCGATGAACGTCTTGGCGGCGGGCAGGGTGTCGGCGGGGACGCCGACGGCGGTGGCGAGGTCGCCCTCGGAGGCGGCGCCCGCGGTCTCGATGTAGGTGGAGGCGAACATGCCGTCGCCGCCGAAGAGCGGGATCTTGACTCCGCCGTCCTTGAGCTGCTTGGTGATCAGCGAGGACTCGTCGTACTGGCCGCCGTAGTAGAGCAGGTCGGCGCCGGAGCTCTTGACCTTGGTGACGAGGGAGCCGAAGTCCTTGTCGCCGGTGTTGACGTGGTCGGTGCCGACCACGGTGCCGCCGAGCTTCTTGAACTGCTCGTTGAAGATCTTGGCGAGGCCGGCGCCGTAGGTCTGCTTGTCGTCGACGACGAAGACCTTCTTCTTCTTGAGGCCGTTGTACGCGTAGTCGGCGGCGAAGCTGCCCTGGAGCTCGTCGGTGGTGGCGGTGCGGAAGTACGTCTTGTAGGGACGCTTCTTGGCCGTCTGCCAGTCCTTGCCCTGGGTCAGGGCCGGGTTGGTGTTCGACGGGGAGATCTCGACCATGTTGGCCGAGGCGAACACCTGCTGCATCGACTGGGCGACACCGGAGTTCAGCGGGCCGACGGCGCCGACGGCGGTCTTGTCGCCGGTGATGGCGGTGGCGTTGGACTGGCCGGTGGCGGGCTGCGCCTTGTCGTCGAAGGCCTTCAGCTTGAAGGTGACGCCGGGGACGAGCTTGTTCTTGTTGGCGTCGTCTACGGCGATCTGGGCGCCGTACTGGATACCGAGACCGGTGGTGGAGTTCTCGCCGGAGAGCGGGGCGTCCACGCCGATGGTGAGGGTGGTGCCACCCCCGCTGTCACTGTTGCCGCCCTTGTCGTCTCGGGAGCCGCAGGCGGTGAGTGTGAGAGCCCCCGTCGCCATGACGGAGGTCAGGATCACCATGGAACGTCGCACAATCATTCCTTTCCGCAGGCACCCGCGCCCTTGTGGGTGCGGCTGGTACCCGCGCTTTACCGAACTCCCGATGGAGCGGTGACTGGCCGTGACTCTAAGCCCGGTTTGCAGGCAGCGGCATCGCTGTGCACGGGCTTGTGACTTTCTTGTTATGACGTGGTGGATGGTGGGCTTCCGCGAGGGGGCCTCTCAGCCGGTTTGGCGGAATTTCCCCTCAGTCCGCATTTTGAGAACCTGCACTTCCGCTTGGCCGTGGGGCTCGGGGCGGCGATGTCGGGTCGCAGGCGCCTCGGAGGAGCGCGAAGAGGTCCTCGGAGTAGGCCCGGCCGAAGATGAAGCTGTGGTGCTGTATTGCGCGCGCGTTACGGAGCGTTACGTCAAGAAATGGTAGGTCGGCATTACGGGGCAGGCCGGAACAGTCGGAAACCGCTATCTCCACGGTGACCCGGCGTGTCGTGCCGGCGTGCACGGTGAAGGCGTGGGGCAGGGCGTGGGCGGTGAGGCCGGGGAAGGCGGCGCCGGTGACCTGGAGGGTGACGGGCGGTCCCGCGGTCACGTCGACGGCGAAGCGGAAGCGTCCGCTGGTGGGGCGGGTGCCGTCGGTCTCGGGGAGTCCGGCGGGTCCGAGGTAGCGCCAGGCGGTGACGTTGGCGGGCCAGGGCAGGGGGGTGGCTGGCGGCTCGGGAGGGGGGTCGTCGGTGAGGAGGAGGACTCCGGCCGCGACCAGGGCGGCCGCGGTGGCGGCGAGAGCCCCACGGGCGCGTGGCGGCAGCCCGCCCCACCACGCGCTCCAGCGATCCGCCCACCGGGGCCCGTCGCCGCCGATGACGTCCTGGCTCTCCCCCGCCCCCGGCGACTCGACCGGCTCGACGGGCCCGATACCGGTCATGACACCGACCTCATGGGGAAACGGTAGGGGAGCCGGGGGGTGGTGCCCAGAGGGTGTGCGGGAGGCCGGGGCTTGGGTGGGGCTCGGGGGGCGGATCGAGGTGCGTGGCGGGGGTCGGTGCAGTGGATCTGGCCGCGTGGCCGGGGCCTGTGTGGCGGACCGGGGTCGTGCGGCTGGGCCGGTGTGGTGGATCGAGCCGTGGGGCGGGGGCCTCTGTGGCAGGTCGAGGCGCGTGGCCGGGGCCGGCGCAGTGGATCGAGCCGTGGGGCGGGGGCCTGTGTGGCGGGTCGAGGTGCGTTGCCGGGGCCTGGGCGGTGGAGGAGCCGCGTGGCCCGCGCGCGGTCCGCGCACAGGCCCCCGGTCGCGCACACCACGAGCAGGCCGAGCCCGCTGACACCGACTTGCCCCCGCACGCCACACCTGGTCACGCGACCCGTCCGCCGCACAGGGCCCGACAACGCGGCTTCTCCGCCGCACCGGCCCCGGCGCTGTCACCCGGAGCCGGCCTGATCCGCCGGACGGCCGGTGCTAGCGGGTGGGGGCGTCGCGCAGGAGGCAGGTCAGGCGGGCGCTGCAGACGCGTCGGCCTTCCTCGTCGCTGATCACGATCTCGTACGTAGCGGTGGAGCGCCCCCGGTGCAGGGGCGTGGCCACGCCGGTGACCAGGCCGGAGCGCGCCCCGCGGTGGTGGGTGCAGTTCAGGTCCACGCCGACCGCGATCTTGGAGCTGCCGGCGTGCAGCATGGAGCCGACCGACCCGAGGGTCTCGGCGAGGACGGCGGAGGCGCCGCCGTGCAGGAGCCCGTACGGCTGGGTGTTGCCCTCGACGGGCATGGTGCCGACGACCCGGTCGGCGGAGGCCTCGAGGATCTCGACGCCCATGCGGGTGCCCAGGTGCCCTGCGGAGAACATCGCGACGAGGTCCACGCCGAGGGCGGCGTACTCGTCGATGACCTCCTGCGGGAACGTGACGTGCTGCTGCTCACCCATGGGCCCGGGCTCCGTTCATCGTGTGCGGTACGGCTGCCTACGGCTGAGCAAACGCTCAGTCGGTCGTCGATTGTTCCAGACGTACGACGACGGATTTGCTGGCCGGGGTGTTGCTGGTGTCGGCGGTCGCGTCCAGCGGCACCAGGACGTTGGTCTCGGGGTAGTACGCGGCCGCGCAGCCCCGGGCCGTCGGATAGTGCACGACCCGGAATCCCGGGGCCCGCCGCTCCACCCCGTCCTTCCACTCGCTCACCAGATCGACGTACGACCCGTCGGCGAGCCCGAGCCCGCTCGCGTCCTCGGGGTTGACCAGGACCACCCGGCGGCCGTTCCTGATGCCCCGGTAGCGGTCGTCGAGGCCGTAGATCGTGGTGTTGTACTGGTCGTGCGAGCGCAGCGTCTGGAGCAGCAGCCGGCCCTCGGGCAGCTCGGGGTGCTCGACGGGCGCGGCGGTGAAGTTGGCCTTGCCGGTGGCGGTGGGGAAGCGCCGCTCGTCGCGCGGGGCGTGCGGCAGGGTGAAGCCGCCGGGGCGGGCCACGCGCGCGTTGAAGTCCTCGAAGCCGGGGATCACGCGGGCGATGCGGTCGCGGATGGTGGCGTAGTCCTTCTCGAACTCCTCCCAGGGCGTGGCGCTGTTCTCGCCGAGGACCCGGCGGGCCAGCCGGGCCACGATGGCGGGCTCGGACAGCAGCTGTCCGCTCGCGGGCTCCAGGCGGCCCCGGGAGGCGTGCACCATGCCCATGGAGTCCTCGACGGTCACGAACTGCTCGCCGCTGCCCTGGAGATCGCGCTCCGTGCGGCCGAGCGTCGGCAGGATCAGGGCACACGCGCCCGTGACCACGTGCGAGCGGTTGAGCTTGGTCGACACGTGCACGGTCAGCCGGGCGCGCCGCATGGCGGCCTCGGTGACCTCGGTGTCGGGGGAGGCGGAGACGAAGTTGCCGCCCATCGCGAAGAACACCTTGGCCTCGCCGTCGCGCAGGGCGCGGATGGCGCGGACCACGTCGAAGCCGTGCTCGCGCGGCGGGGCGAAGCCGAACTCCTTCTCCAGGGCGTCCAGGAAGGCGGGCGCGGGCCGCTCGAAGATGCCCATGGTGCGGTCGCCCTGGACGTTGGAGTGGCCGCGGACCGGGCAGACGCCGGCGCCGGGGCGGCCGATGTTGCCGCGCAGGAGAAGGAAGTTGACGACCTCGCGGATGGTCGGCACGGAGTGCTTGTGCTGGGTGAGGCCCATGGCCCAGCAGACGATGGTCCGCTCGGAGGCGAGGACCATCCGCAGGGCTTCCTCGATCTCCGCGCGCGTGAGACCGGTCGCGGTGAGCGTCGCGTCCCAGTCGGCGGCGCGGGCGGCCTCGGCGAACTCCTCGTAGCCGTGGGTGTGTTCGGCGACGAAGGCCTCGTCGACCGCGCCCTCGGTCTCCAGGATCAGCTTGTTGAGGAGGCGGAACAGGGCCTGGTCGCCGCCGATGCGGATCTGGAGGAAGAGGTCGGTGAGCGAGGCGCCCTTGAGCATGCCCTGCGGGGTCTGCGGGTTCTTGAAGCGCTCCAGGCCGGCCTCGGGCAGCGGATTGACGCTGATGATCTTCGCGCCGTTCGCCTTGGCCTTCTCCAGGGCGGAGAGCATGCGGGGGTGGTTGGTCCCGGGGTTCTGGCCGGCGACGACGATCAGGTCGGCCTGGTAGAGGTCGTCGAGCAGGACGCTGCCCTTGCCGATGCCGATGGTCTCGCTGAGCGCCGAACCGGACGACTCGTGGCACATGTTGGAGCAGTCCGGCAGGTTGTTGGTGCCGAGCTCGCGCGCGAAGAGCTGGTAGAGGAACGCGGCCTCGTTGCTGGTGCGGCCCGAGGTGTAGAAGACGGCCTCGTCGGGGGAGCCGAGGGCGGCGATCTCCTCGGCGACGATGTCGAACGCGCGCTCCCAGGAGACCGGCTCGTAGTGCGTGCCGCCCTCGGGGACGTACATGGGGTGGGTGAGCCGGCCCTGCTGGCCGAGCCAGTAGCCGCTGCGGTTCGCGAGGTCGGCGACGGGGTGCGCGGCGAAGAACTCGGGGGTGACCCGGCGCAGGGTTGCTTCCTCGGCGACCGCCTTCGCGCCGTTCTCGCAGAACTCCGCCGCGTGCCGGTGGTCGGGCTCCGGCCAGGCGCAGCCCGGGCAGTCGAAGCCGTCCTTCTGGTTGACCCGCAGCAGCGTCAGCGCGGTGCGCTTGACGCCCATCTGCTGCTGGGCGATCCGCAGGGTGTGACCGATGGCGGGAAGCCCGGCGGCCGCGTGCTTCGGCTCCGCGATGTGCGGCGCGTCCTGAACGGGGTCGGCCTTCGGCGGCTTCGATGCCATCGCGCACTCTCCTTCGCCTACACGTGCGAGTACGTCCCCGATCCTCCCACGCGCCGCTGACAACGATCACGCCCGGGAGGGAGACGGAACGGGAGCGTGTGATCCACGGCGTTCGGGGTGCGCTCGTCCATCGGCGGAGGCGTGGGGTGGGGGAGGGGCGCCGGTGTGTGCCCGGGGGAGCGTTCGCGAGCGGCGGTGGCTGCGTCGGGGGCCCGGCGGTGGGCGCGGTTCCGTCGGGGCGGGTGTCCGTCACCGGTGCACCCGTGGCCGGAGGTGGGCACACCGGCGCCGTCGGCTCCCTTGTTCGGGGGCCGCGGTCGGACCCGGCGGAGTGCGTGGCGTCCGAGTGTCAGTGGCGCGTGGCAGGATCGGGGGCGTGGCAGAGACAGCAGCGAAGAAGACCGACACCAGCCCCGGCGGCAGCCGCCCGCGTCTGATGCTCATGGACGGGCACTCGCTGGCCTATCGCGCGTTCTTCGCGCTGCCCGCGGAGAACTTCACCACCGCGACCGGCCAGCCGACGAACGCGATCTACGGCTTCGCGTCGATGCTGGCCAACACCCTGCGTGACGAGGCGCCCACCCACTTCGCGGTGGCCTTCGACGTGTCCAGGAAGACCTGGCGCTCCGAGGAGTTCACGGAGTACAAGGCCAACCGCTCCAAGACCCCGGACGAGTTCAAGGGCCAGGTCGAGCTGATCGGCGAGCTCCTGGACGCCATGCACGTCTCGCGGTTCGCGATCGACGGCTTCGAGGCGGACGACGTCATCGCCACCCTCGCGACCCAGGCCGAGGCCGAGGGCTTCGAGGTGCTCATCGTCACCGGCGACCGCGACTCCTTCCAGCTGGTCTCCGAGCACACCACCGTCCTCTACCCGACGAAGGGCGTCTCCGAGCTGACCCGGTTCACTCCGGAGAAGGTCTTCGAGAAGTACGGCTTGACGCCCGCCCAGTACCCCGACTTCGCGGCCCTGCGCGGCGACCCGTCCGACAACCTCCCCGGCATCCCCGGCGTCGGCGAGAAGACCGCGGCCAAGTGGATCAACCAGTTCGGTTCGTTCGCGGAGCTCGTCGAGCGGGTCGAGGAGGTCAAGGGCAAGGCCGGACAGAACCTCCGCGACCACCTGGAGGCCGTCAAGCTCAACCGCCGCCTCACCGAGATGGTGCGCACGGTCGAGCTGCCGAAGGCCGTCACCGACCTGGAGCGCCTGCCGTACGACCGCAAGACCCTCGCGATGATCCTGGACACCCTGGAGATCAGGAACCCCTCGCTGCGCGAGCGCCTGCTGGCCGTCGACCCGGGCGCCGAGGAGGCGGCGGGCGCACCTGCCGCCGCGCCGGGCGTCGCGGTGGACGGCACCGTGCTCGGCACCGGCGAGCTGGCCGGCTGGCTCGCCGAGCACGGCGCACAGCAGGCCCTGGGTCTCGCCACCGTCGACACCTGGGCCCTGGGCACCGGTTCCGTCGCCGAGGTCGCGCTCGCCGCGTCCGGCGGGGCCGCCGCCTGGTTCGACCCCGCCGAGCTGGACGAGGCCGACGAGCGGGCCTGGACCGCCTGGCTCGCGGACGCCGACCGGCCGAAGGTCCTGCACAACGCCAAGGGCGCCATGCGCGTCTTCGCCGAGCACGGCTGGTCCGTCGCCGGAGTCGGCATGGACACCGCGCTGGCCGCCTACCTCGTCAAGCCCGGACGCCGGTCCTTCGACCTGGACGCGCTGTCCCTGGAGTACCTGGGCCGGGAGCTGGCGCCCGCCGCGACGGCCGACGGACAGCTGGCCTTCGGGGCGGACGACGGGGCCGAGGCCGAGGCGCTGATGGTCCAGGCGCGGGCCGTGCTCGACCTGGGCGCCGCCTTCGAGGGCCGCCTGGAGGAGGTCGGCGCGGCGGACCTGCTGCGGGACATGGAGCTGCCCACCTCCGCGCTGCTGGCCCGCATGGAGCGGCACGGCATCGCCGCCGACCGGGCCCACCTGGAAGCCATGGAGCAGATGTTCGCCGGGGCGGTCCAGCAGGCCGTGAAGGAGGCGCACGCGGCGGCGGGACACGAGTTCAACCTCGGCTCGCCCAAGCAGTTGCAGGAAGTCCTCTTCGGTGAGCTGGGTCTGCCGAAGACGAAGAAGACGAAGACCGGCTATACGACGGACGCGGACGCGCTGGCGTGGCTGGCGACCCAGACGGACAACGAACTGCCGGTGATCATGCTCCGGCACCGGGAGCAGGCCAAGCTGCGGGTCACCGTGGAGGGCCTGATCAAGACGATCGCCGCGGACGGCCGGATCCACACGACGTTCAACCAGACCGTCGCGGCGACGGGCCGGCTGTCGTCCACGGACCCGAACCTCCAGAACATCCCGGTCCGCACGGACGAGGGGCGGGCGATCCGGCGCGGGTTCGTGGTGGGGGAGGGCTTCGAGTCCCTCATGACCGCGGACTACAGCCAGATCGAGCTGCGTGTGATGGCGCACCTCTCCGAGGACGAGGGGCTCATCGAGGCGTTCACGTCGGGCGAGGACCTGCACACCACCGCCGCGTCGCAGGTGTTCGGGGTCGAGCCGGACGCGGTCGACGCGGAGATGCGGCGCAAGATCAAGGCGATGTCGTACGGGCTGGCGTATGGGCTGTCGGCGTTCGGGCTCTCGCAGCAGCTGAACATCGAGGCGGGTGAGGCGCGGGCGCTGATGGACGCGTACTTCGAGCGGTTCGGCGGGGTGCGGGACTATCTGCGGCGGGCGGTCGACGAGGCGCGGGCCACGGGGTACACGGCGACGCTGTTCGGGCGGCGGCGCTACCTCCCCGACCTCAACAGCGACAACCGCCAGCGGCGTGAGGCGGCCGAGCGGATGGCGCTGAACGCGCCGATCCAGGGCACGGCGGCGGACATCGTGAAGATCGCGATGCTCAAGGTGGACGGGGCGCTGCGGGAAGCGGGGCTCGGCTCCCGGATGCTGCTCCAGGTCCACGACGAAATCGTCCTCGAGGTGGCTCCGGGGGAGCGGGAGACCGCGGAGGCGATCGTGCGGCGGGAGATGGGGGACGCGGTGCGGTTGCGGGTGCCGTTGGGGGTCTCGGTGGGAGACGGGACGGACTGGGAGTCCGCAGCGCACTAGCCTCCGGCGGTCGGCCGAATTTGTCTGCGGGTCCGGTGGGGGCGGGCGTCTTTGCGCAGTTCCCCGCGCCCCTGGACGCCTGCGGCAGCCCGCCCGGCCCCGTCGTGGCAAAGGTGAGCAAGGGCCCGTGGCGACCCAGGTCGACTGCAACCCCCCCAGGGGCGCGGGGAACTGCGCGACCAGCCACGACGCACCCGCACCCGCCGAACAACCGAACCCGGCACCCAGCACAGCGCCCCATCACCCACGTGGACGAAGAACCCGCGCCCCCCACCCCACCCCCCGCCAGGATGCGCTCATGGGTATACGCATGCTCCACCGCCGGACGGCCCCCGCGCAGGTGTGCGCCGAGCAGAGGGTGTTCTCCCTGCGGGCTCCAGCGCCGGCTCACTCCGTCGGTGCGAGTACCGCTCGGATTCCGCAGGGGCTCACCGCACGTCTGCGCGGGGCCTGCGCAGCGCTTCGGCGCGGGGAACTGGTGCTCAGTTATCTGGCGCTGGTGCTCACCCTGTTCCCCAGGTCCCGTCCGATGCCCACCATGACGGTGTTCGTCGCGACGGAAGAGGCCGTCAGCGGGGGACCGGGACGTCGGCCTCCCGCGGAGCGCCCGGTGCCGGAGCCGGGCGCCACAGCCTGACGGCCAGGGCGTAGAGCAGGACCCCCGGCATCAGCCCGGCGCCGATTCCGAAGCACAGGGTGGGGATCAGATCCCAGGGTTTCGCGACGGCGCCCCAGTACGCCCACCACCGCACGGCCCGCTGGAGCGCGCCCACCGTCACGCAGCCGCCGATGACGACCAGCGCCCACCACCGGTCCCGGGAGGAGAGGTTCGGGACACCCGTCGGGGCCGATACGGGCGCGCGGCGCAGGGCGCGTACGCAGAACGCGGTGATGACCAGTGCCGCCACCGCCGAACTGCCGTACTGGACGTACCAGTACAGCGGGGATCCGGCCACGGTCCGGTCGAGGACCGGCAGGAGCCGCAGGCCCCAGCGGTCGTGGTGGGTGAACGCGTCCCACACGACGTGGGTGAGGGTGCCCAGTGCGGCGGAGAGGTACCAGCGGGCGGCCAGGGCCGGGCTCAGCCGTGCCCGCGGGGTTCCGCAGCGGAGCAGGGCCGCCGGCGCGGACTGGCGGCGGCGGGGCAGCAGGGCCACCAGGGGCTCGCGCAGCAGCAGCCAGAGGCCCACTAGGGCCCAGGCGATGAGGACGTCGACGGTGAGGACGCCCGGGAGGGAGTGCGTGACGGTGCCGAACTCCATCGCGCCGGAAAGGACACTCGCCGCGAAGTAGGTCATGTCGGGCGAGAAGGTTCCGGCCACCAGAACGGCCGGAACCAGTCCGCCCCGGCCGGTGCCGTCGGGGCGCAGCGCGGGCAGCGCCGCCGCCGCATGGCTCAGGGTGAACGGCAACAGGGCTCCTCACGAAGGGCGTTGGCCGGACGGCGGTTCGGGTGATCGCCGCAGTCCAGTATGGGCGACGCGACCCCACGCCGATCGAACATGGCCAACCGGTGAATATCGGGCACGAACCGGTGTTCGTGGAAAGGAAGTTGTCGTAGGGTCGCACGGGTCGCCGCGCTGGGGAGCCCGGTCGGAGGTGCGCCTCAGGAATTGCCGCGTGTCACAGGGGCAACCTCCAGGGTGGTTCGACCGTCAGAACGGGACGAGAGCGAAAGACGGAGACGGGCGTTCGGCGTCCACAGGAGGGGTTCACTTTATGGCGGCGCAATTCGGCAGGAGGCTGGCCAAAGGGGCGACGACCACCGCCGTGGCGGCACTCGCGGTCGCGGCACTGTCCGCCTCCCAGGCCCCCGGGGTCACGGCCGACGACAACGGCAGAACGACCACCGCCGGTGCTGCCGAGGTCTCTCCCGATCCGGTCGCCGGGAACGGCGCCACCGGCAACTCGCCGTACTACACGGACCTGCCGCCGCTGAACACACCGAGCCCCGCGCCGACCGACGGCAGCACGCCCTCCGTCTCCCCGGTCGAGAGCGAGGCCGGCATACCCGCGACCCTCCTCGACGCCTACAAGAAGGCCGAGACGGAACTCCGGGCGTCCAAGCCCGGCTGCAACCTGCCCTGGCAGCTGCTCGCCGCCATCGGCCAGGTCGAGTCGGGCCAGGCGCGCGGCGGCCGCGTCGACGCCGACGGCACCACGACCTCCAAGATCCTCGGCCCGCAGCTCGACGGCAACGGCTTCGCGCTCATCAAGGACACCGACCACGGCGTCTACGACGGCAACAGCTCCTACGACTCGGCCGTCGGGCCCATGCAGTTCATCCCGTCCACCTGGGCGTGGGCCGGCCGCGACGGCAACGGCGACGGGGTGAAGGACCCGAACAACATCTACGACGCCGCCCTCGCCGCGGGCCACTACCTGTGCCGCAACAACTGGGACCTGGCGACCGGTGCCGGCCTGGAAGACGCGATCCTCAGCTACAACCCCTCACGGCACTACCTGAACACCGTCCTGTCGTGGCTGGAGTACTACCGCAAGGGCACCCACGAGATCCCCGACGGCACCGGCACCGTCCCGGGCAGCCGCAGCGACGGCAGCACCGGCGGCTCCACCCCCTCGGCGCCCTCGACCTCCGCCCCCGGCACCACCGCGCCGAGCCGGCCCGGCAACGGCTCGACGAAGCCGAAGCCCACACCTCCGGCTCCGCCCTCGACCACCCCGCCCTCCTCGGGCGGCCCCAGCACGCCGCCGTCGACACCTCCCGTCACGCCCACCGAGTCGGTGGACCACCTGGAGGACTCGGGCACGCCGAAGCTCACCGCCATGGCCGGCGACGCGTTCGGCGACAAGATCAGCACCAGGGCCGAGAACGCCGCCGGCATGGGCGTCCCCAAGGTGCGGATCCGCTTCACGATCGTCGGCGACACCGACGCCACGTTCGCGGGCGGCGAGAAGGTCGCCACCGCCCTCACCGGTTCCTCCGGCGTGGCCACCGCGCCGGCGCTCCAGGCGGGCGAGACCACCGGGAGCTTCACGGTCCGCACGACCCTCATCGGCCGTACGGTCACCGCCCCCGACTACACGGCCACCGTCACCCAGCGCGTCGCCGACACCCTGGTCCGCACCACGACCACCGCCCTGACGTGCGCCCCGAACGGTGAGTTCGCCGACGCGGTCCAGCTGAAGGCCACTTACAAGAAGGCCGTCGCCGACAAGGTCGCCGTCACCGCCACCCTGATCACGTCGGCCGACGACGCCACCGAGAACGCCAAGGGCCCCTACTTCAAGGACGCCGACGGCAAGACCGTCCGCACCCTGACGGGTCTGACGACGGACGCGGACGGCCTGCTGAAGCTGCCGCAGCTCTACTCCGACGACACCACCGGCACCTTCCTGCTGCGCGTCACCACCGCGGGCGGCGCCACCCTCGACGTGACCCTGACCGTGGCGGCGCCCGGCACGGACGCCTCCACGAGCCCCGAGCCGAGCCCGAGCCCCAGCGCGAGCTCGTAACCGGCACCCGACCCACCCCGGAGGGCGTCCTTTCCGCTACGGCGGACAGGGCGCCCTCCGTCCGTGTGCGACCTGTTCTCATCTCGCCCGGGCGTTGCTACGGTGCCGGACCTGACGATGTATCAGTTCCTGCCGCGGGGAGGCGGACATGCGCGCCCTGATCGCCGCCACGACCGGCCTCGTCCTCGCGTTCGCGCTGGTCCTCGCGATCACCGCGATGGGGCAGCAGACGGGCCGGACCTCTCCCAAGCCCCTGCTGACGACCGTCCCCGCCCACCCGTAACCGTCCGCCCGGGAGGCCGAGATGCGCCGCAAGACCAGCCTGGTCCTGCTCGCCCTCGCCGTGTTCTTCGCGGCGCTGTCCCCGCTGCTGCGCTGGTACGCCTTCCCGCGCCTGGCCAAGATCCCCGCGAACCAGTACCAGGACATGGTCCTGGAGGCCAAGGACGCCACCCTCCTCGACTACGGCACCATGACCGCGAAGAAGGTCTCGAAGGTCACCATCGTGCAGACCCTCAAGGGCGATGTGGCGGCCTCCGAGAAGATCGAGAAGACGGCGGGCAGGGACGTCGTCGTCTGGGACGGGCTGTCCTACGTCCAGGGCCCCGACGGCAAGATGGTCTCCGAGATCCCCGAGCGCTACATCTTCGACGCCCACAGCCAGGCCCCGGTCCACGCCCCCGGCGAGATGGTCGACGGCGACCCCGTCAAGCGCACCGGCATCGAGTTCAAGTGGCCCTTCCTGACGGAGAAACGGGACTACGAGTACTTCGACGCGCAGAGCCGCACCACCAACCCCATCCACTACGAGGGCACCCGGACCTTCCGCGGCGTGCCCGTCTACTACTTCGAGCAGACCGTCCCGTGGATCCAGGTCCCCTTCCCCAAGACCATGCCGGTCAAGGGCATCACTCCCGAGACCGTCGCCAGGACCGGCACCACCCGCTGGTACACCACGGTCCGCAGGTTCTGGGTCGAACCGCTCACCGGCGCCCCCGTCTACGGCGAGGAGATCCACAAGGAGGAACTGCGCGGCGGCACCCTCCTCGGCGGCCGTGAGAAGGTCACCGCCTTCGCCGGGCACGTGAAGATGCGCGAGGACTACATCGAGCACACCGTCGACCTGGTGAAGGCCAACCGCCTGCTAGTCCTCCTGATGACCTCCTACCTCCCCTGGGGCTTCGCGACCCTGGGCGTGCTCCTCCTGCTCCTCGCCCTGTGGCTGGAGGCCCGCAGCCGCCGCCCGCACCCGGCGAAGGTCCCGGAACCGGAACCGGTCACCGCCTGAGCCGCGCGTTCGTGTACCGCGTCGGCTCGGCGCCCGCCGGGTCCTCCGGCCACGGATGCTTCGGATACCGGCCGCGCAACTCCGCCCGCACGCCCTTGTAGCCGTCCTTCCAGAAGGAGGCGAGGTCGGCCGTGACGGCGGCGGGCCGCCCGGCGGGGGAGAGGAGATGGACCAGGAGCGGCACCCCGGCGACCTCCGGTGAGGACTGGAGCCCGAACATCTCCTGCAACTTCACCGCCAGGACCGGCTGTTCGGGGTCCCCGTAGTCGATCCGGATCCTGGACCCGCTCGGTACGGCGATCCGCTCCGGCGCCAGCTCGTCGAGCCGCCCGGCCTCACCGGAGGCCCACGGCAGAAGCCGCCGGAGCGCCGCACCGGCATCGAGGCGCGCCAGGTCGGCCCGTCGCCGGGCGCGGCTCAGTTCGGGCTCCAGCCACTCGTCCACGCGCGCGTGGAGGGCCTCGTCGGTGACCTCGGGCCACGGGTCGCCGAGGTGGTGGTGCAGGAACGCGAGCCGCTGCCGCAGGACGTCGGCGTCGGGCGTCCACCGCAGCAGTCGCAGACCGTCCTCGCGCAGCCCTTCGAGGAGCGCCTCGCGTACGAGGGCGGGGTCGGCGTTCCTCAGCGGCCGCACCGCCAGCTCGATCGCCCCGAGCCGCTCCACCCGCCGCGCCACGACGTCCCCGTCCGCCCAGTGCACCTCCTGGCGCTCGGAGTGCAGGGACGCGGCCGCCGACCGGGCAGTGTCCTCGTCGATCACGGCGGCGAGCTGCACGCGCGCGTGCCCCTTGCCCACGGGACGGTCCGCCACGGCGACGGCGATCCAGGGGGCGCCCCGCAGGGGAGAGGCCTCGGAGAGCTCGGCGCGGGTGCCGGAGGCCATGAGGTAGGAGCCGCCGTCCTTCTTCGCCACGCGTTCGGGGAAAGCCAGGGCGGCCACGAGTCCGGCCACGCCGTCCTCGCCGGCGGCCACCGGCCGGGGGCCACCAGGGGCGGGCGCGTCCGTGGACTCCGTCGCGACGGCCCGGAGCCGACGCACCTCCGCCCGCCACCGCCCCGCGTAGGCGTCGCCGCCGCGGCGGGCGGTGCGCAGCGCGCCCACGAGGTCGTCCCCGTACTCCCGCGGCGCCTCCTCGCTCAGCAGCGCGACGACCTCGGCGGCACGCTCGTCCCCGACCGAGGCCGCCGCGTCCAGGAGCGCCCGCCCCACCCGTGGGTGCAGCCCCAGCCGCGCCAGCCGGACGCCCCGCCGTGTGGCCTTTCCGGACGGGTCCACCGCGTCCACCGCCGCGAGGGCCGCCCTGGCGGCCGTCATCGCCCCGACCGGGGGCGGATCCAGCAGCGCGAGCCCGGACGCGTCGTGATCGCCCCAGCAGGCCGCCTGGAGCGCGAACGCCGTCAGGTCGGCCACCTTGATCTCCGGAGCCGGGAAACGCGGCAGCCGGGCGTCCTCGGCCTCCGTCCAGCACCGGTACACCGCACCCGGCGCCTCCCGCCCGGCCCGGCCCGCCCGCTGTCGTCCGGCGGCCTGCGAGGCCCGCACGGTCGCCAGCGCGCTCAGCCCGCGCGCGTGGTCGACCCGCGGCTCCCGCGCGAGCCCCGCGTCCACGACCACCCGCACCCCGGGCACGGTCAGGGAGGACTCGGCCACCGAGGTCGCGAGGACCACCCGGCGCCGCTCCCCGCCCGTCAGCACCGCGTCCTGCACGGCGGCCGGCGCCCGGCCGTGCACCTGGAGCACCTCCACGTCACCGAGGCCGCCCAACTGCCCGGCCACGCGCGCGATCTCGCCCACGCCCGGGAGGAAGCACAGCACGTCCCCGTCCCGCTCGGACAGGGCCCGTCGCACCACCGACGCCACGTGGGTGAGCAGCGCGGGATCGACCCGCATGCCGTGCGGCGGCCGTACCGGACGGGCCGGGGGCGCCCACACGACCTCCACCGGATGCGCGACGCCCGCCGCCTCGACCACGGGCGCGTCGCCCAGCAGCCCGGCCCAGCCCTGCGCGTCGGTCGTCGCGGACGCGGCCAGCAGCCGCAGCTCCGGGCGCAGGGTCTGCCGTACGTCCCACAGGAAGGCCGCCGCGGTGTCCGCGTCCAGGTGCCGTTCGTGGCACTCGTCCAGGACCACCACGTCGACGCCCGCCAGCTCCTGGTCGCGCTGGAGCCGCTGGAGCAGCACACCCGTGGTGACGACCTCCACGCGCGTGTGCCGTCCGACCGCCCGCTCGCCGCGCACCGTGAAACCCACGCTCGCGCCGACCTGCTCGCCCAGCAGCCACGCCATCCGCCGGGCGGCCGCGCGGGCCGCGATGCGGCGGGGTTCGGCCACCACGACCCTCCGGGCGGGCGCGCCGGCGTCCAGCAGGCCGGCCAGCGCCAGCGGGACGAGGGTCGTCTTGCCGGTGCCCGGCAGCGCCACCAGGACCGCCGTGCCGTGTCCCTCCAGGGCGTCGCCCAGCGCGGGCAGGGCACCGCGTACGGGAAGGGCGTCCAGGGCGTCGTAACGGATCACGCCCCTAGTGTCGTACGACCGCCCCGGCGCCCTGGCAGTGCGTCAGTCCCGTTCGCACACGAAGATCGCCGAGCCGGGGATCAGGTTGCCGCGCAGCGGGGACCAGCCGCCCCACTCCGACGTGTTCCAGGCCGGCCACTCCGGCTCCACCAGGTCGACCAGGCGGAAGCCGCCGGCGACCACGTCACGGACCCGGTCGCCGATGGTGCGGTGGTGCTCGACGTAGACCGCGTCGCCGTTCTCGTCCTGCTCGACGTAGGGCGTGCGGTCGAAGTAGGAGGCCGAGACCGACAGGCCCTCGGGTCCCGGCTCGTCCGGGAAGGCCCAGCGGATCGGGTGGGTCACCGAGAAGACGAAGCGGCCGCCCGGACGCAGGACCCGGCGCACCTCCTTCAGGACCAGCACCGGGTCGGCGACGAACGGCAGCGCGCCGTACGCCGAGCACGCCAGGTCGAAGGAGCCGTCCGCGAAGGGCAGGGCGCCCGCGTCGGCGCAGACCAGGGGGAAGGCCGCACCGATGCGCAGGGCGTGCTGGAGCTGGCGGTGGGAGATGTCCAGGGCGACCGGGCGGGCGCCCTGCGCGGCCAGCCACCGCGCGCACTGGGCCGCGCCCGCGCCGATCTCCAGGACGTCCTTCCCCTTGAGGTCCTCGGGCGGGCCCAGCAGCTCGGCCTCCACCTCGTCGAGTCCCTCCGGACCCCAGACGAACCGGTCGTCGCCGAGGAAGGTGCCGTGCTCCACCTGGTACTCGTCCGCGTTGCGGTCCCACCAGCCGCGGTTGGCGCGGGCGCTCTCGGTGACGTCGGCGTCGCGGCGGGTGGCCTCGGGTTCGGTGTCCGCTCCGGAGTCCGGCGCGGTGTCCTGCTGATGTGATGCGGGCCCTTGGATGATCGGCTCCCTCGTCGTACTCTTCCGTCCAACCCGTCGGCGGCGGCCGTCATGAATGGGGCGCCGTCACGCGCGCGTGGCCTCGTGAGACAGGTTTTGTGCCGGGTATGCGGCGATCCGCCCCGGGTGTGCGCCTTCGCGCATTGACCCTGTCCGGCTGCCCCCGTATGCTACAAGTTGCGCTGCGGGCCTGCGCACCTCAGACGTAGCAGGCTGCGCTCGCATCTGTCGTATGTCCCCTCGGTTGTCGAGGCGCCATCACCGGATTCCGGTGGGGCGCTTCCTTGGCTGTCCGGCTTCTTCAGAGCGACACGGGCTCCCGGCGTAGCAGTACCTACGACTTCAATGTCCGTACCGGAGCCCTTTCCCACATGACGAGCAGCACCGAGACCACCGCCACCACCCCGCAGGTTGCGGTCAACGACATCGGTAACGAGGAAGCCTTCCTCGCCGCTATCGACGAGACGATCAAGTACTTCAACGATGGCGACATCGTCGACGGCGTCATCGTCAAGGTTGACCGGGACGAGGTTCTCCTCGACATCGGTTACAAGACCGAAGGTGTCATCCCGAGCCGCGAGCTCTCGATCAAGCACGACGTCGACCCCAACGAGGTCGTCGCCGTCGGTGACGAGATCGAAGCCCTTGTTCTCCAGAAGGAGGACAAGGAAGGCCGCCTGATCCTCTCGAAGAAGCGCGCCCAGTACGAGCGCGCCTGGGGCACCATCGAGAAGATCAAGGAAGAGGACGGCATCGTCACCGGTACCGTCATCGAGGTCGTCAAGGGTGGTCTCATCCTCGACATCGGCCTCCGTGGCTTCCTCCCGGCCTCCCTGGTCGAGATGCGCCGCGTCCGCGACCTCCAGCCCTACGTGGGCAAGGAGCTCGAGGCCAAGATCATCGAGCTGGACAAGAACCGCAACAACGTGGTCCTGTCCCGCCGTGCCTGGCTGGAGCAGACCCAGTCCGAGGTCCGCCAGACGTTCCTCACGACCCTCCAGAAGGGTCAGGTCCGCTCCGGCGTGGTCTCCTCGATCGTCAACTTCGGTGCCTTCGTGGACCTGGGTGGCGTCGACGGTCTGGTCCACGTCTCCGAGCTGTCCTGGAAGCACATCGACCACCCCTCCGAGGTTGTCGAGGTCGGCCAGGAGGTCACCGTCGAGGTCCTCGACGTCGACATGGACCGCGAGCGTGTCTCCCTGTCGCTGAAGGCGACCCAGGAAGACCCGTGGCAGCAGTTCGCCCGCACGCACCAGATCGGTCAGGTCGTGCCCGGCAAGGTCACGAAGCTGGTTCCGTTCGGTGCGTTCGTCCGCGTGGACGAGGGCATCGAGGGTCTGGTCCACATCTCCGAGCTGGCCGAGCGCCACGTGGAGATCCCGGAGCAGGTCGTCCAGGTCAACGACGAGATCTTCGTCAAGGTCATCGACATCGACCTCGAGCGCCGTCGCATCAGCCTCTCGCTGAAGCAGGCCAACGAGTCCTTCGGTGCCGACCCGGCCTCGGTCGAGTTCGACCCGACCCTGTACGGCATGGCCGCGTCCTACGACGACCAGGGCAACTACATCTACCCCGAGGGCTTCGACCCCGAGACCAACGACTGGCTCGAGGGCTTCGAGGCTCAGCGCGAGGTGTGGGAGAACCAGTACGCCGAGGCGCAGTCCCGCTTCGAGCAGCACCAGCAGCAGGTCATCAAGAGCCGCGAGGCCGACGCCGCTGCCGCTGCCGAGGGTGGCGACGCCGCGGGTGCGGCTCCGGTCGCGGGTGGTGGCTCGTACTCCTCCGAGGGTGCGGACACCTCCGGTGCGCTGGCTTCCGACGAGGCGCTCGCTGCGCTTCGCGAGAAGCTCGCGGGTGGCCAGAGCTGAACGCTGGCTCGCTGAGGCTTAGCCGGTAACTGAAGGGCCGTACCTTTCGAGGTGCGGTCCTTCAGTGTTTTCGGTTTGCTCTCGGCTTACGGCAGGTGGGGCTTCTCGCGCCGTTCCCCGCGCCCCTGACGGGGCGCGTTTTTGGGGGCCCCAGTGGGAATGCCGCTGTTCCAGGGCGTGTTGATGTGTGTGAACACGAGGAGGAGCGGTCACTGTGCTTGATCCGCAGGGTTTGTACGCATGGGAGCCCAAGGGCCTGGCCGTCGTCGACATGGCGCTCGCCCAGGAGTCGGCCGGCCTGGTCATGCTCTACCACTTCGACGGATACATCGACGCTGGTGAGACCGGCGACCAGATCGTCGACCGGCTGCTCGACACGCTGCCGAACCAGGTGGTGGCCCGGTTCGACCACGACCGGCTCGTGGACTACCGCGCCCGCCGCCCGCTGCTCACCTTCAAGCGGGACCGCTGGACGGCCTACGAGGAGCCCACGATCGACGTGCGGCTCGTCCAGGACGCCACCGGGGCGCCCTTCCTGCTGCTGTCCGGCCCGGAGCCGGACGTCGAGTGGGAGCGTTTCGCCGCCGCTGTCCAGCAGATCGTGGAGCGGCTCGGCGTGCGGCTGTCCGTGAACTTCCACGGCATCCCCATGGGCGTCCCGCACACCCGGCCCGTCGGCCTCACCCCGCACGGCAACCGGCACGACCTCGTCCCCGGCCACCGCAGCCCCTTCGAGGAGGCGCAGGTGCCCGGCAGCGCCGAGGCCCTCGTCGAGTACCGGCTCATGGAGGCCGGCCACGACGTCCTGGGCGTCGCCGCGCACGTGCCGCACTACATCGCGCGCTCGCCGTACCCGGACGCCGCCCTGACCGTCCTGGAGGCCATCACGGCCGCCACCGGCATGGTCCTGCCCGGCATCGCCCACGCCCTGCGCACCGACGCCCACCGCACCCAGACCGAGATCGACCGCCAGATCCAGGAGGGCGACGAGGAGCTCGTGGCCCTGGTCAACGGGCTCGAGCACCAGTACGACGCGGCGGCCGGCGCGGAGACCAGGGGCAACATGCTCGCCGAACCGGTCGACATCCCCTCTGCCGACGAGATCGGGCTGGAGTTCGAGCGCTTCCTGGCGGAACGGGAAGGCGACAGCTGACCCGCGGCGGCGAGCGTCTAGGCTTCCGGCCATGCTGAAGGTGGGCCTGACCGGCGGTATCGGCGCCGGCAAGAGCGAGGTGTCGAGGCTGCTCGTGGAGCACGGCGCCGTCCTGATCGACGCGGACCGCATCGCACGCGAGGTCGTGGCGCCGGGCACCCCCGGCCTCGCGGCTGTCGTGGCGGCCTTCGGCGAGGAGGTGCTCGCCGAGGACGGCGGTCTCGACCGGCCGAAGCTGGGCTCCATCGTCTTCGCCGACCCGGACCGGCTCGCCGTACTGAACTCGATCGTGCACCCCCTCGTCGGTACCCGGTCCCGTGAGCTGGAATCGGCCGCCGCCGAGGACGCCGTCGTCGTCCATGACGTGCCCCTCCTCGCGGAGAACTCCCTCGCCCCGCTCTACGACCTCGTGGTCGTCGTCGACGCGAGCCCCAGGACCCAGCTCGACCGGCTCGTCAGGCTGCGCGGCATGACCGAGCAGGACGCACGCGCGCGTATGGCCGCCCAGGCGACGCGCGAGAAGCGCCTGGAGATCGCGGACATCGTCATCGACAACGACGTCCCCCTGGACGACCTGCGGCAACGCGTCCAGGACGTATGGGGCGATCTCGTACGACGGGCGCGCGTGTCACAGGGGTCCCAGGAATAGCGTGGCCCTGTCCGGGCGTTGAACCCTTCCAGTGAGGGAAGGACTGTGCCGTGCCCGAGACCAGCGGTTCGACCGGACGTACTCCGGAGACGCATGTCATCGACTTCCGCGCCGCGGAGCAGTTGCTCTCCGCGCGGGACCCGCGAGGCGCGGTGAAGCTGCTCGACTCCGTCATCGCCGCCCACCCGGAGAACACAGCGGCCCGGCTGCTGCGTGCGCGCGCCTTCTTCGCCGCCGCGCAACTGCGCCCCGCCGAACTGGAGTTCACCATCGTCCTGGAGCGTGAGCCGGACAACGCCTTCGCCCACTTCGCGCTCGCGCGCACCTACGAGCGACAGGGGCGGCCGGACCAGGCCAGGCGGCACTTCCGGCTGGCCGCCGCCCTCGACCCGAACCCGGAGTTCCTGAAGGCGGCACGCTTCGAGTCCTGAGGCACCCGCGCCCCCGAGGACCCGGCCTACCTGGGCCGGTTCTCCGGCGGCCGGTACGGCGGGATGTCGGGGCCCGGCTGGTAGTGCGGGCCCTGGCGGATGTGCCGCAGGATCAGGGTGAGATCGACCGTGATCACCAGCCACAGGGCACCGCAGGCGACGGCCCACCCGGGACGTCCCGCCAGCGCGAACGCGACCGTGCCGGCGATCGTCCAGACCAGCCCCCACACGGTCAGCCAGAACCTCGCCCGCAGCGCACTGCGTGCTGTCGTCGGCTCACTGCCCGTACGCATCGGGATCATCGCTCCTCCTTTGCAACGTACTCTTCGGAACGGACGTAGAGCAAAGGGCCGAGCAGGAGGTCACCGCGTGCTTCCGGATGCCGACGAACTGGCCGAGGTGCTGGTGGAACTCGCCGTGGCCCATGAGGACGTGGGCGAACTCGTGCGGATCGGCCGACGGGTCGTGGACGACCCGGAGCTGCGGCGGTTCCTGGAACACTCCGTCGACGAACTCGTCCGGGACATGGGCAAGCTCGGCGAACCGGTCACCCTGCCCGACCTGGACTGGCCGGCCGGTGCCCTCCAACGCTGCTTCCCCGTCTACGTGTTCGTCGCCGCGCTGCCCCACACGCGCGCCTACCACCGCTCGCGCGGCATCCCGGCCGACGTCTCCCGGCGCACCCTCGCCGACCTCGGGCGCAACATGGCCGTGCACCGCAGGCGGTACGGCAGGCCGGGTGTGCAGTCGCCGCGCTGGCTGACCCGGCACTTCCGCGGCGAGCTGTACCAGCTGGGGCGGCTCCAGTTCGAGCGCACCGAGTACGGCCCGTGGAACCGGCGGACGCTCGGGGAGGCCGGGCTGGACGTCCCCGCCGGAACGCCCTGTCTGAGCCTGCACATCCCGGAGTTCCTCGGTCCCCTGTCACCCCGGTCCTGCGACCGTTCGCTCGCGCTCGCCGGGGAGTTCTTCGGCCGCCACTTCCCGGACGAGCCGCACCGGGCCGCGCTGTGCCATTCCTGGCTGCTGGACCCGCAGTTGAAGCGGTACCTGCCTACCGACTCCAACATCGTCCGGTTCCAGGAACGGTTCCGGCTGGCCCCCGAGGACGCGGAACCGGAGGACACCGAGCCGGTGCAGTTCGTCTTCGGGGACCCGGAGCTCGCGGTGGAGAGCCTGCCCCGGCGGACGGTCCTGGAGCGGGCGATCGGTGATCATCTGCGGTCCGGAGGGCACTGGTACATCGGGCACGGCTGGTTTCCGCTGTAGCGGAAAGCCGGCTGTGGAGGGGCGATGAGTTTCCGTGCGGGTGCCGGTCTACCGCTGCGACAGCACCACGGACCGCTTCCCCGCTTCTCCCAGGAGACCCCGATGTCCGAGACCACCGCCCCCGTCACCGCCGCCGCTTCCTCCGTCGAAGGCCCCTGTGTCATCGCCGAGTCCCCGACCGCCCGCGGCCGCCGGGCCCGGATCGCCCTGCGCGTCCTCCAGGTCGTGCTCGCCCTCTTCTACGTCGTCGCGAGCGCGCTGCCCAAGCTGATCGCGCTCCCCGCGGCCGTCGAGAGCTTCGACCGGATGGGCTGGGGGAGCGCGGCCATGTACACCATCGGCGCGCTCGAACTGGCCGGTGGGATCGCCCTGTTGATCCCGGTCCTCCAGTCGGTGGCGGCCGTGGCGCTGAGCGGGCTGATGGTCGGCGCGTTCGTCGTCCAGCTCACCTACTTCGACGGGGAGAACGCGGCGACCCCGCTCATCCTGATGATCCCGCTCGCCCTGATCGCCTGGGCCCGCCGCCGGCACACCGCGGAGCTGCTGGGGCTGCTGCGGCTCCTGCGGCGAAGGGCGGCGTGAGCAGCGGCAGGCCTCGCCGCGGTCGCTGTGGTCGCCGCGGACCGACCGGTCATGCGGCCGGGCCGGCCGCTCCGGGGGGGCAGGGCGTCCGGGTCAGTCCGGGCGCCCTGACCTGTTCGAGCCACCGCCCTTTCCCGAACGACGTGCCCTGGCCGACCGGTCGGGCCTGTCGGCTCGGTCAGGCCTTCCGGCCCGGCCCGTCCCGCGGCGGTCGTCGAAGCCGCCTGGATCGCCGAAGCCGCCTGGATCGCCGGAGCCGCCCGGATCGTCGGCGCCAGCAGGGGCGTCGGCGCCGGCAAGGGCGTCGGCTCCCCTCCGGCCGCCCGGTCCGGCGAAGCGGCCGCGGCGGTCGCCCTCCGCGAGGCCACGCAGCCGTTCCAGTTCCCGGCGGTCGCGCTTGGTGGGGCGGCCCGCGCCGCGGTCCCGCAGACCGGCCGGGGCGAAAGCCTCGCGGGGCGGCGGCGGGGGAGAGTTGTCGACGTAGCACTGGACGGCCACGGGGGCGCCGACCCGCTTGCGGATGAGCCGCTTGACCACCACGATCCGTTCCCGGCCCTCCTGCCGGACCCGCACCTCGTCGCCGACGCGCAGCGAGTGGGCGGGCTTCACCCGCTCACCGTTCACATGCACATGCCCGCCCCGGCAGGCGGTGGCTCCCGCGGAACGGGTCTTGACCAGCCGTACGGACCAGATCCAGCTGTCGGTGCGCACGGTCTCGCCGTGCTGGGGCCCGGCCGCCTCCGCGGCGGCGACGGCGGCGGCGACCTTCGGGTCCGGTGCCTCTGAGGCCTCGGCCTCGGGGGTCACGGCCTTCGGAGCCATGGCCCCGGTCTCCCCGGTCTCGTCGTCGTCCGTACGTTCCACAGCCATGGCTCCGACCTTAGTACCCGGGACCGGGAACCCCGGCGGGCTTTTCCTGCCCGTACGGTGGAGTGGTGGACGCCCTTGCCGAGCTCGACCGCCGGATCGCGGACTGCCGGGCCTGTCCCCGGCTGGTCGAGTGGCGGGAGGACGTGGCCCGGACCAAGCGGGCCGCCTTCGCCGACTGGACGTACTGGGGGCGGCCGGTGCCCGGGTTCGGGCCCGCGGACGCGCGGATGCTGATCGTCGGGCTCGCTCCGGCCGCGCACGGCGGGAACCGCACCGGGCGGATGTTCACCGGTGACCGCTCCGGGGACGTGCTGTACCGCGCGCTGTACGACATCGGGCTGGCCTCGCAGCCGACGGCGGTGACCGCCGACGACGGTCTGGAGCTGTACGGCGTGCGGATCACCTCGCCGGTGCACTGCGCCCCGCCCGCCAACAAGCCGACCCCCGGGGAGCGCGACACCTGCCGGCCCTGGCTGGTCCAGGAGCTGAACCTGTTGCGGCCGACGCTGCGGTCCGTCGTCGTGCTCGGGGCCTTCGGCTGGCAGGCGGCGCTGCCCGCGTTCACGGCGGCCGGCTGGAGCGTGCCCCGGCCTAGGCCCGTCTTCGGACACGGGGCACGCGTCCCGCTCGACGGCCTCGAACTCTTCTGCTGCTTCCACGTCAGCCAGCGCAACACCTTCACCGGCAAGCTCACACCCGAGATGCTGAGGGATGTGCTGGGCACGGCGGCCGAGGCGGCGGGACTGCGGAGCCGTACTCCTTGAAGACCGTGGGGCCGTACTCCTGAAGCCCGCGGAGCCGTACTCCTGGAGCCCGTGAAGCCGTACCCCTTGAACAGCGGGCGGCGTCCGGCTCAGTCCGTCCCTGCGGACTCCCCGAACAACTGCCGTACCGTCGACTCGTAGTTGGTGCGGACGTGCGCGAGGGCGTGCGCGCGGGCCCGGTCGGGGTCGCCCGAGGCGATGGCCTCGTACAACTCGCGGTGTTCGACGAGGAGTTGGGGCCACTCCTCGTTCCTGCGGGTCATCCAGCGCAGTCGCCCGGCGACCGGTTCCAGCGCCTCCACCAGCAGGCTGTTGCGGGCCATGGCCACGATGCTGTCGTGCAGCCGGCTGTTGATGTCGGTGATGGTCTCGGCGTCCCCCGCCGCGGTCGCGGTCGCGGCGAGGTCCAGGAGCCGCTCGACCTCGGCGAGGTCCTCGGGGGTCGCCCGGGCCGCGGCCAGACCGGCGGCACAGACCTCCAGTGCCTCGCGCAGTTCGAAGAGTTCCCTGACGTCGTTCGGGGTCAGTCGCCGTACGACCGTCCGGCGCGGGGTCTCGAAGTGGACGAAGCCCTCGGCGACCAGGGCGCGGATCGCCTCGCGGACCGGCACCCGGGAGACCCCGAAGCGGTCGGCGAGCTCCCGCTCCACCAGTCGGTCGCCCGGGCGCAGTCCGCCCGCGATGATCTCCTGCCGCAGGGTGGCCAGGACACGTTCGCGGACGGCGCCGAGGGGCTCGGTGTTCGTCGTGGAGCTCATGGAGCCATCTTCTCCGACGCCGGTGCCGTCGTTGACCGCCGGAGCCGTGTTAGGGGGCCGCCTGTTTTACGGAGCCTTAACGAACGCGACATCGGTCGGAACTCTTGACGGAGGGACCATGTCGGCAGTTTGGTATACCAAAACTGGATGCCAGGCGGCCGCCATCCTCCTGTCCCCCGTCCTTGGAGGCCCCGTGTCCCTCGCCGACAGCGCCGAAGCCACCGGTGCACCAGCGTTCGTCCCCGATCCCCGGCTCACCAACGAAGACCTCGCGCCCGCGGGCAAGCGCAACTGGAAGGTCTTCGACCTCTTCGCCATGTGGATGTCCGACGTCCACAACCTGGGCAACTACACCTTCGCCGCCGGTCTGCTGGTCCTCGGCATGAACGTCTGGCAGGTCTTCACGTCCCTGCTCGTCGGCTTCGTGCTCATCTACGTCGGCATGAACTGGATGGGCAGGATCGGCCAGCGCCACGGCGTGCCGTTCCCCGTGGTCAGCCGCATCAGCTTCGGCGTCTGGGGCGCCAACATCCCGGCCCTGATCCGGGCCGTGATCGCCATCATGTGGTACGGCATCCAGACCTACCTGGCCTCCGTCGCGGTCAACGTGATGCTGCTGGCCGCCTGGCCGGGACTGGAGTCCTGGACCCACAGCTCCTTCCTCGGCCTCGACGCGCTCGGCTGGGTCTCCTTCGTCTCCCTCTGGCTCATCCAGGCGCTCATCATCAGCCAGGGCATGGAGTCGGTCCGCAAGTTCCAGGACTTCTGCGGCCCGGCGATCTGGCTGGTCATGATCGCCCTCGCGATCTGGGTCCTGGCCAAGGCCGGCTGGAGCATCTCGCTCACCACCACCCCGCACCCGGTGTCGGTCGGCGAGCAGTGGCGGCAGTGGTTCGGCGCGATCGGCCTGATCCTCGCCACCTACGGCACCCTGATGCTCAACTTCTGCGACTTCTCCCGCTTCGCTCCGGACTACAAGACCGTCCGCCGCGGCAACTTCTGGGGCCTGCCCATCAACTCCACGGCCTTCGTGGTCGTCTCCGTGATCGTCACCGCGGGTTCGCTGGAGGTCTGGGGCCAGGCCATCACCGACCCGGCCGAACTGGTCGCCAAGGTCGGCAACACCTGGGTGATGGTGCTGGGCGCGCTCACCTTCGCCGTCGCCACCATGGGCGTCAACATCGTCGCCAACTTCGTCTCACCGGCGTACGACCTCGCCAACGTCTGGCCGCAGAAGATCACCTTCAAGGTCGGCGGCATGATCAGCACGGTCGCCGCCCTCGTCGTGACCCCGTGGAACCTCTTCTCCAACCCCACCGTCGTCAACTACTTCCTCGGCGGCCTCGGCGCCTTCCTCGGCCCGCTGTTCGGCGTGATCATGCTGGACTACTACTGGGTCAAGAAGGGCCGCGTCGACGTCGACGAGCTGTTCAAGGCCGAGCCCGGCTCCCGCTACTACTACCGCAAGGGCGTCAACCCCAAGGCCCTGTGGGCGTTCCTGCCCGCGGCCGCCGTCGCCGGAGTCCTCGCTCTGGTGAAGACCTTCAGCGACGTGGCCCCGTACTCCTGGTTCATCGGTACGGCCCTCGCGGCCGGCCTGTACGCACTGCTGTGCCGCACCGAGCGAGCCGCTCCTGCGGTCCCCGAGGCCGTGGAGGTCTGAGAGACGTGCGGATCGTCGTCACCAACTGCAACACCACGCAGGAGATGACCGAGGAGATCGTACGAGGTGCCCGGGCCGCCGCAGGCCCGGGCACCACCGTGCTCGGGCTCACCCCGCGGTGGGGACCCGAGTCCGCGGAGGGCTGGCTCGACAGCTATCTCTCCGCGGCCGCGGTCATCGACCTGCTGCGCACCTACGAGGGTCCTTCCTACGACGCCGTCGTCATGGCCGGGTTCGGTGAGCACGGACGTGAGGGCGTCCGGGAGTTGGTGGACGTGCCGGTCATCGACATCACCGAGGCCGCCGCCCATCTGGCCTGTCTGCTCGGCCGCCGCTACGGCGTGGTGACCACGCTGGAGCGCTCCTGCGGGCAGATCGAGGACAGCCTGGAGCTGGCGGGGGTGGGCCGCAACTGCGCCGCCGTCGTCGGGACCGGCCTCGGGGTGCTCGACCTGCGGGACGCGGAACGCACCGAGGCCGCCTTCCTCGCGGCCGCCGAGCGGGTACGGGAGGCGGGCGCGGAGGTTCTGGTGCTGGGGTGCGCCGGGATGACCGGGTTGCAGCGGGCGGTGGGGGAGAAGCTCGGTCTGCCCGTCGTCGACGGGGTGGGGGCGGCGGTGAAGCTGGCGGAGTCGCTGGTGGGCCTCGGGCTCAGCACCAGCCGGGCGGGAGGGTACGCACGACCGGTGCCGAAGCGGCGCGTGTGGGGACCGCCGGCCGCGGGGTGATCCTGCTGTGGGGTGACTGTGCCGGGGTGACCCCGCTCGGGGGTGGCCCTGCTCGGGGGGCCTGCTAGGGGGTGGCCCTGCTAGGGGGCGACCCTGCTCGGGGGGTGACCGTCAGGGCCGCCAGACGTACCGCACGTCCGGCTCCCGTTCCTCGTTGCCGCTGCCGTCGGTGCGCTCGGCCTCGACGAAGCCGTGGCGTTCGTAGAAACGGTGGGCGGGCTTGTTGACCTGGAAGGTCCACAGGCTCAGGCCCTGCGGGGACCGCTCCTTGGCGAGCGCGACGAACCGGTCGCCGATGCCGCGTCCCCGCCAGTCCGGGTCGAGATACAGCTGGGACAGCAGGCCCTCGGCGAGGACCATGAGTCCCACGACCCGCCCCTCCGCGTCGGCCACCCACGTCTCACGCGCGGGAACCACCACGTCCCGTATGTACGCGCGCACCTCGTCGTCTGACCGGGGCCGGACGACCGTCGGCAACGCGGCGGCGAAGGAGCGCAGATAGACGTCGGCCGTGGCCGAGGCGTCGGCGGCGGTGGCCCGGCGGATGACGACCCCGCTCACCGCGTCCCCTCCTCCGGGTCCGGGACGACCGCCGTGGCCGTGATCTCCACCAGCTGGCCGGTGTACCCGAGGCAGGCGACCCCGATCAGCGTCGACGAGTGCGGACCGCTGCTCAGCCCGGACGCCTCGACGACCTCCCACACGGTGGACAGCACCGCGGGCTCGCTGCTCACCACGTACACGTCGGTGGCCAGCACATGCTCCAAGTCGCTGCCGACGGAACGCAGTTGCTCCCGCAGATTCGCGATGACCTGCTCGGCCTGCCGCGCGGGATCCCCCTCGCCGACGAGATTCCCCTGGCCGTCCAGCGGAACGGACCCGGCGAGAAACGCGAGCTTCGTGCCGGCCTCGACGACGGAGGCGTGCGAGTACGTGGGCGGCGGGAAGAGGGCCGGGGCGGTGACGCGCTGGATCACGGGGGCTCCTGTGACGAACGGCGGGCAACCTTTCGATCATCGGGGGCGGGAGGAGGGGACCGCACCTGAATTTCCGGGCCCGACCGGAACCGGTCCACCGCCCGCAGCCTGGGCAGCGCCGCTTCCCGTACCGCCCGCCGCCTTCGCAGCGCCGCCTCGCGCACCGCGCCGGACCGCCGCACGGCCACCGCCGCAACAGCCCTGAACTCCTCGCTCCGCTCCACCGCCTCGACCCGCTCGACGCTGTAGAGGCGGGTCGGCGGGGCCGTACGGAAGTACGGGTTGGCCCGCCGCAGATCGGGCTCGCCCAGCAGCCGGCGGATCATCCCCGCCGTCCAGCCCCGGGCCCGCAGACCCGCGGCGGACAGATGCGTGCGCCGCGCCCGCGGCTCCTGGTCCCGCAGTTCCTGGTCCCGCAGTTCCTGGCCCCGCTTGTCCTGGTCCCGCTCGTCCGTCGTCATCGCTGATTCCCCCGTCGTCGTGACACTGAGTGACGACTTCATTGATAACGCGCACCACTGACAACGGCCCCCGAGGCCTCGGAAACCCCGTGGAAAGGCGCCCTCCGCCTTCGTACGCTGCGACCGTGCCGACCTCCCTCTCCGACGCCGATTTCCTCGCCGCCACCGCCGACCGCCTGGCCGCCCTCCCCACGGTCCGGGCCGTGGCCCTCGGGGGCTCGCGGGCCCAGGGCACCGCGCGGCCGGACAGCGACTGGGACCTCGCGATCTACTACCGCGGCGACTTCGACCCCGCCGACCTGCGCGCGGTCGGCTGGCAGGGCGAGGTGTCCGAGGTCGGCGGGTGGGGTGGCGGGGTGTTCAACGGGGGTGCCTGGCTGACGGTCGACGGGCGTCGGGTCGACGTCCACTACCGCGATCTCGACGTGGTGGAAGGGGAGTTGGCGCAGGCGCAGGAGGGCCGCTTCCGGGTGGAGCCGCTGCTGTTCCATCTCGCGGGGATCCCCACCTATCTCGTCGTGGCCGAACTCGCCGTCAACCAGGTCCTGCGGGGAGACCTCCCGCGCCCGGCGGCCTATCCGGCGAAGCTCCGCGCCTCGGCCGCCGCCCGCTGGCGCGACACCGCCCACCTCACCCTCGCCTACGCCGAGGCCAACCACGCCCCGGCGGGCCGCCTCGCCGAGACCGCGGGGGCCCTCGCCACGGCCGCCGCCCAGATGGGGCACTCCGTGCTGGCGGCCCGGGGGGAGTGGGTGACGAACGAGAAGCGGCTGCTGGAGCGGGCCGGATTGCGGGAGACGGACCGGATCGTCGAGTCGCTGTCGACGGCACCCGGGTCGGCCGTCCGCGCGGTCACGGAGGCACGGGCGCTGTTCGACCGGGTGGGCTGAGCGGTCGTAGGGCTGCGGCCGTAGAGCTGCTGCCGGCTCGCGAAACCGCGTTGCGTTCATAAAGAACGTGGCTTGTGCATGCATCGTCACACACGGGTAACACAAGGGTCCCGTAGCCTCCAAGAACGCGCTTTACCGTGGAGGACACCGCTCAGCGCCCGGCCACCGTCGCCCGAAGGCACACCCCCGCCTCGCCCAGACGACAGGAGCCCCGTGTCACTCGCCCCACCGCCCTGGCTCGCCCACGCTCTCCGCGCCCAGCGGGGGCCGATCCCGTGGAGCGCCGTGGTGCGGGGGGCCCTGTCCGCGGGGCCCCTGCTGTGCGCCGGGGTGCTCGCCGACCGCACCTCGCTCGGTGTCGTCGCCGCCATCGCCGCCATGCTGGCCGGGATCAACGACCGGCCCGGGAGCCGGCGGGCGTCCGTGAAGCGGATCGGGATGCCGGCCCTCGCCGGTGCGGCCGGGATGGCCCTCGGCACCTATGCGGGGGACCACATGGGGGCCGTCGCCCTCACCGCTCTGCTCACCCTCGTCGGACTGGTCGCCGGCGGTGTCAGCGCCGTCGGGCCCGTCGCCTCCGGGGCCGGGACCCAACTGCTCGTCACGTCGGCGATCGGGGCGGGCATGCCGTTGCCCGAGGAAGGGTGGCTGCGGGCTCTCGTCTACCTCGGCGGGGCCTGCTGGCTGCTCGGGCTGCGGCTCGTGCTGCCCACTCCGGGCGCGCTGGCCGGGGACTTCCGGTTCGACGGGGAACGGGAGGCCGTGGCCGCCGTCTACGACGCCGTCGCCGAACTCCTCGACGCCGTCGGCACCGAGCGGGCCGGTGACCGGCGCGTCGCCCTCACCGCCGCCCTCGACCACGCCCAGGACGCCCTCACCGGTCCCCGGCTGCGGCGGTACGCCAGCTCCTCCGCCGAGCGGCGGCTGCACGCGCAGTACGCCGCCGCGCTGCCCCTCGCCGAGGCCGCCACCGCGCTCGCCTGGGCCGGGGAGGCGGTGCCGGAGCGGGCCTGCGCCGGACCCCGCCGGCTCGCCGTCGCCGTACGGGAGAACACGCACACCGGACCGCTGCCCGCGCCCACCCGGTCGGCCCCCGCGCTGCGGGCGCTCGACGACGCGCTGCTGCGGGCCGCCGAGGCCTTCGACCGGGGGCGCGGCGGCGATCTGCACACCCGTAGGCGCACCGCCCGGGGCGTGCTGCGGTCCGTCCTCGGGGCCGGCGGGCGGGAGTACGGGCTGCGGGTCGCCCTCTGCTTCGGGGCGAGCGTCGCCGTCGCCCAGGCCCTGCACCACTCCCGCTGGTACGGGGAGCACGCGCACTGGTACTGGCTGCCCGCCACCACCGTCTTCCTCGTCAAGCCGGACCTCGGACCGCTGGCCTCCCGGGTGCTGTGCCGGGCCGCCGGAACCGTCCTCGGGGCGCTGGTCTTCGCCGGGTTCGCGCTCGTGCTGCCGCGGCCCGAGGGGCTCGTCGCGCTCGTCGCCGTCAGCGGGGCGCTCATCCCGGTGGCCACCCGGCACTTCGCCGCGCAGACCGCCGTCGTCACGGTGCTCGTCCTGGCGCTCGTGATGGTCGGCGGCGAACCGCAGGCCTCCGCCGGCCGGATCACCGAGACCCTGCTCGCCTGCGCGATCGTGCTGATCGTGGGGCACCTGCCGATGCCGGGGCAGCGCGGCGGGGGAGTGCGGGCCCGGCTGGCGGCGGCGGGCGGAGCGGCCGAGGCGTACCTCGCGCACGTCCTGCGGGAGGCCGAGGGGGCCGTCGTGCGGAGGCATGGTGACACCCGAGTGGTACGGCCGACCGACGGGCGGCCCGTGTCGCGTAGCGCCCTGCCCGCCGTACGGGACGCCCGTGTCGAGGGTACCGCCGCCGATGACACCCGACCCCTGCGCTGGACCCTCCGCCGTGAGGCCTATCGCGCGCTCGCCGAGGCCCGTACCGCCATCGCGCTCGCCGCCGCCGAACTCCCCGCGCTCGCAAGGCACTCGGAGGGTGCCGAGGAGATCGCCGCCGTGCTCGAACGGCTCGTCGACACGACCACCGCGTGCGCCGTCCACCTCGACGACTCCGGACGGCTCACCGCCGGCGACCTGGACCGGATCACCGGCCTCCTCGACGAACTCGGGCGACTTGACGAGGGGCACGGGCTGGTGGGGCTGCGGCGCTCCGAACTGCCGCTCGCCGGATAGGAGTTCAGTGGGGGTGCAGGAGTTCACGCACCTCACGGTGCTTGGTCGCGACCGCACCGCGTCACAGGCGCACCCACACCGGTGCGTGGTCCGACGCCGTCGCGTCCCGCCGCGCCGCCGGATCCGCGCCGACCGACGGCAGCCGCATCGCGCCCTCGTGCGGTAGGCCCGTGCCCGCCTCCCGGACCCGGTGTATCAGGTGGTGGTCGCACAGGATGTGGTCGATCAGCTCGCGGCGACCGGCGTTGACCCGAGAGTAGCGTTCCTCGGCGGGAATCAGCGGGGCCGTGTCCCACAGGCGGCCCGCGTCGCCCTTGTCGGGCATCTTGTAGCCGGAGGTGCCGATCTCGGAGCCGGGCGGGCCGAGCAGGATCTGGGTGGTCGCGGCCTGCACCTCGTCGTTCAGGTCACCGAGCACCATCACGTTCCGCTCCCGTCCGTCGCCGTCCAGCAGCTCGTCGGCCAGCGCCCTGAGGGCCGTCGCCTCCGCCGCCCGGCGGTACAGGGCGTACGCCCCGAAGCGGGCCCGCTCACCCTCGTCGCGCGGCTGGAAGCGGCCGCCCGGGTACGACAGCAGCTTCGACTTGAGGTGGGCCACCGCCACCCGCAGCGGCCCGCGGTCCGTCTCCACCTCCACCGCCAGGAAGCCGCGGCCCGACCCCGCCACCGTCGCGCCCTCGTCGTCGGCCTGGACCGGCCGCAGCTTTGGCGGGAACACGGTGGTGTCGGCCAGCACCTCGAAGGGGTTGCGGGAGATCACGCCGACCCGGATGCCCCGGCCGTCCGGGTGCCGTGAGGTCGCGACGGTCCAGCCGCTGCCGAGCAGGTCGACCAGGTCCTGCAGGGCCTCCGGCTCGCCGACCTCCTGCACCGCCAGCAGCGTCGGATCGAGGCCGGTGATGGTGGCGGCGAGGGCGGCGAGCTTCGCGTCGTAGGCCGCCTTGTCCCGGGGGCCGAAGGGGCCGCCGGGACGGTACAGGTTCTCCAGGTTCCAGGTGCCGAGAAGCATGCCGGGCTCCCTTCAGAAGCCGGTCCGCATGAAGGTGTGTTGTTGTCGGGCCGTCCGGCCGGGCCTGCCGTGAAAGGTGTCGTCGTCGGGCCGTCCGGCCAGGCCCTGCCGTGAAAGGTGTCGTCGTCGGGCCGTCCGGCCGGGCCTGCCATGAAAGGTGTCGTCGTCGGGCCGTTCGGTCAGGCCCCCTGCCGTGAGGCCAGCGTGCCCCGTCAGCACGGGCCGCGACAGAGCCCTGACGGGATGCGCGGTTCGGCTCACGCACCGCGCCCATCACGCCGTACGTTGGCGTGATGACCGACTCTCGCGCCGGCTCCTCCGACGGTTCCGCCGCCGGTTCTCCCGACCCTTCCGCCGCCGGCTCGACTGCCGGTTCACCCGCTGATCTCATCATCACCGGATGCACCGTCCTCGTGCACGACGATCAAGAGCGGATCGGGTTCGAGGAGGACGCCGCGATCGTCGTACGGGACGGGGCCGTGGTGTCGGTGACGAGCGCCGACGCCGTACGGGAGCTGCCCGCCACCGAGCGGATCGACGCCCGGGGCCAGGTCGCGATGCCCGGGCTCGTCAACTGCCACACCCACGCGCCCATGGTCACCCTGCGCGGGGTCGCCGAGGACCTGCCGACCGAGGAGTGGTTCAACGACGTCGTCTGGCCGGTCGAGTCCAACCTCACGGAGAGAGACGTGGAGTTGGGGGCGCGGCTGGCCTGTGCCGAGATGATCCGGGGCGGTGTCACCTGCTTCGCCGACCACTACTTCTCGATGGACGCCGTCGCCGCGGTCGTCGACGCGTGCGGCATGCGGGCGCACCTCGGCGAGGCCTACTTCTCCTCGCAGGGCCCCCAAGGGCGCGAGCGGTCACTGGAGTTCGCCCTGCGGCACCGCGGCGGCGCCGGTGGCCGCATCACCACGGCCCTCGCCCCGCACGCCCCCTACACCGTCGACGACGCCGACCTCGCCGCGACCGCGTCGCTCGCCCACGCGCACGGGCTCCCCGTCCACCTCCACGCCTCCGAGAACCGCGACCAGGCCGAGGCGAGCCTCGCCCGGCACGGCGTCACCCCCGTCGAGGTGCTCCACCGCACCGGGATCCTCGACACGGACGTCCTGATCGCCCACGGCACCGGCATCCTCGACCGCGACCTGCCGCTCCTGTCGCGTGCCGCCGGTCGTACGGCCGTCGCCACCGCACCGCGCGGCTACCTCAAGTTCGCCTGGCCCACCACCACGCCCGTGCGCGCCCTGCACGACCTCGGCATCCCCGTCGGACTCGCCACGGACGGGGCCGCCTCGAACAACTCCCTCGACGTGTGGGAGTCGATGGCGCTCACCGCGCTCGTCCAGAAGTCGACCACCGGAGACCCCCGCTGGCTGACGGTCCGTCAAGCCCTGCACCACGCAAGCCTCCAGAGCGCCCGCGCGGTCGGACTCGGTGACGTCGTCGGCCGCATCGCGCCCGGCCGGCGCGCCGACATCGTCCTGGTCGACCTCACCGGTCCGCACACCCAGCCCGTCCACGACCTCGCCGCCACGCTCGTCCACAGCGCCCGCTCCTCCGACGTCCGCACCACGATCGTCGACGGCCGCGTCCTGATGCGGGACCGTGCGCTGCTGACCGTCGATGTGGCCGCCGTCGTGGGGGAGTTGGCCGAACGGATGCCCGCGCTGCTGGACCGGAGCCACGGCCGGCGGATCCAGGAGTACGACACCTGACAGCCGGACGTGAGGTGCCGTACCGAGGTGATTCCCCGTGATCTCCCGCGAGAGATTTCCCGTGGCAGCGATGAGTTCCGCCCGTCCCCTCGGTCAGCACTCCCGACGGACCGTCGCACAGGAGGGACCCCATGGCGCTTCCGGAGATCACCTCGCGAGAGGAATGGCGCGCTGCCCGCGCGGAGTTGCTGGTCAGGGAGAAGGCGGCCACGCGCGCGAGGGACGCGCTCAACGCCGAGCGGCGCCGGCTGCCCATGGTCGAGATCGAGGAGGAGTACGTCTTCGAGGGCGGCGACGGCAAGGCCACCCTGCTCGACCTCTTCGAGGGACGCCACCAGCTGGTCGTCCACCACTTCATGTTCGCGCCCGAATGGGACGCCGGGTGCCGCAGCTGCTCCGCCTTCCTGGACCAGATCGGGCATCTCGCCCATCTGAAGGCACGGGGGACGACGTTCGCCGCCGTGTCGAGGGCGCCGTACCCGAAGATCCTGCCGTTCAAGGCGCGGATGGGCTGGACCGTGCCCTGGTACTCGTCGTACGGCGGCCGCTTCAACCACGACTTCGAGGTCACCCTGGAGACCGGCGGGGAGCAGACCGAGCGGCCCGGGGTCAGCTGCTTCCTCAAGGAGGCCGACCGGGTCTTCCACACCTACTCGACCTATGAACGCGGTCTCGACGGGCTCGGCTCGACCACCAGCCTCCTCGACCTCACCGCGCTCGGGCGGCAGGAGGAATGGGAGGAACCCGCGGGCCGGGCTTCCGCTCTCGGAGCGCCTGCCGGCTCCGTGCGCATCAGGTATCACGACGAGTACGACTTCTGACACGGAAAGTAGCGAAAGTGATCGTTGAGTAACCGGACTCTCACACTTCGCGCTGAACCCGTGTCAGCTACGTCTCAGTACGGCAACGCAACGAGGCGATCCGGCTCCGGAAGGCGTTAACTCCTACAAGCGCTCCACGGGTGAGCGCCACGCTTTCTGGAGGTGCAGGATGGTGAACGGGCGAACAGTGCTCGAACGCTTTCCCGCCGGTGGGCCACGAGGATCATGGCCCGCGGAGGAGTTCGCGCAGGCGAGGCGTCTCGAGGGACAGCCGGCCGAGGTCGTCATGGACCTCGCGTCCGACATGTTCCTGGTGATCGTCCGCAGTGGAGGGGCGGCCGACGCCGTCGCATGAGGTCAGCCCGCCTCCTCGGCGGGCACCTTTGCCGTGAACTGCTCGGCCTGGAGCGTGTACAGCTCCGCGTAGACCCCACCGGAGGCCAGAAGCTCGTCGGGCGTGCCCGACTCCACCAGCCGGCCTTGCTCCAGGACATGCACCAGGTCCGCGTGGCGTACGGACGCCAGCCGGTGGGTGATCAGGACGACCGTCTGACCGGTGCCTGCCAGGGCGCGGATCTTCTCGAAGACCTCCAGCTCGGCGCGTGCGTCCAGAGCGGCCGTCGGCTCGTCCACGATCAGGATGTGGCCGCTGCGGTAGGCGGCCCGGGCGATCCCGAGCCGCTGCCACTGTCCGCCGGACAGCTCGTGCCCGCCGCTGAAGTTGCGGGCCAGCAGGGTGTCCAGGCCGCGCGGCAGATCCTCGAGGACGTCCCCGGCCCCGGCCTCCGCGACCGCGCCGGCCACCCGCTCGTCGGTGAGCGGCACCGAGGAACGGCCGACAGCCACATTGACGCGGGCGGTGAACGGCCACCGCTTGAAGTCCTGGGCGACCATCGCGACCCGCTCGGCGAGCAGCCGCCGGTCCGCCCGCGCCGCGTCCACGTCGTCCCACAGGATCCGGCCCCGATCGGGGGCGTACAGGCCGGCCAGCAGTTTGACCAGCGTGGTCTTGCCCGAGCCGTTCTCGCCGACCAGCGCGACGATCTTGCCGAGCGGCAGGGTGAGCGTCACGTCGTCGAGGGCGGGGCGGGTCGCGTCACCCGGGTAGGTGAAGGAGACGTTCTCGAAGCGGATCTCGCGCGGGTCGTCCGGCAGCGCGACCCCGCCCACCGGGATCGCCCGCTCGGCCGCCTCCCGGTACAGCCGCTGGAGATCGCCGACGAACAGCGCGTCCTCGTGCAGCGAGTTCACCTCCATGACCAGCGTCTCCAGGCTCTGCGAGCCGGTACGGATCGCGATCACCGCCGTACCGGCCACGGACAGGGCCATGGCGCCCGCCAGCAGCAGTCCGCCCAGCGTCGCGTACGTCGCCGCGGTGGCGAGGCCTGTCCAGCACGCCGCGATCAGTCCGGTGCGGGCCGCGAGCCGGGCCAGCCGGGCCTGCTCCGCCTCCGCCGTCTCCGCCATCGACCGGAAGTGCCGCAGCAGGAACGGACCCACCCCGTGCACCCGGATCTCCGGCGCCGCCTCGGGCTCGATCAGCAGGGCGCCGAGCAGCCGGCCGGCCCGTACGTGCTGCACCCAGGCGTGGTACCACTCGTAGTGCCTGCGGGCGATGGTCAGCGCGCTCCACGCGCTCGGGATCGTCATCGTGACCAGCAGTGGCAGCAGCGCCGGATGCAGCACGGTCAGGACGCCCGCCGCCGCGATCATCGAGATCGCCGCGTTGATCACCCGAGTGGCGCTCGGGATCATCCGGCGGGCCGAGCTCGCGCCGTACTGCGCGGTGTCCAGCAGCTTGTGGAAGGCGTGGTCCTCGATCGCGGACAGTTCCACGGCCGCCGCCAGCTCCAGATACCGCTCGGTCGCCACCCGCTCGACCTTGGGTTCGAGCCGCCCGGTGGCGTACGTCGACGCGGCCCGCAGCAGTGCCCCGACCAGCATCACGGCACCCATGGTGACCAGGGCGGGCACGGCCTCCCGCAGCCGGTCCTCCAGCGGGCCCCCGCCGATCAGCCGGCCCAGCACACTGTTGACGGCGAGCAGACTCACGGCCTGGGCCAGACCGCGGCCCACCTCGGCGGCCAGCACGGTCCGGGCGGCCTGCCGGTCGGCCTGCCAGGCCAGCCGCATACTCGCCGACAGCAGCACCGGCAACCGGACGACCATGGACCGGAACCCCAGCTCCAGGAAGGCGTCGGAGTGCGAGTTCCACCCCATGTCGTACCGCAGCGGCCCGCCGAACAGCAGCCGCTCGGACTCGGAGACGCCGGGTTGCTTCGCGTCGCTCTGTTTCCCCACCGTGGACCTCCCCCGATCGCTGGACGGGGGTCACTATGGCGGGGTGGGCGGGGCTGGGGCAGGGCGCAGAAGGTCATGGTGAATACACGCGGGGCGCACACCCGCCTTCGGGGGCGCGGGGCGGTGTCACTCTGCGGCTCCGCCGCGCGGGCGCGACCAGCCCCCACTCAGCCGCACCCGAAGGACGGCCCAGCCGGCCGAGTCAACCCGCGGAGCTGACCGGCCGGGACCAGCTCGGCGTCGTTCCCGTCAGGCGGCACAACGCCAGGTACAGCGGTATCGGCGGTGTGTAGGGCAGCGTCCCCTCGGGCCGATGCACGAGAGACGGCACCACCGGGGCGTCCGGAACAACCGCCCCGGTGGCGTATTGAGCGGGCGCGGGCCATTCGAGGGCGTAGTCGGAGTCGGCGGGCACGAGCCACCACCAGTGCGTGTCATCGGCGTACACGCACCCGACCCGCGGCAGCCGGGGCACCAGCTGCTGCCCCAGCAGGGCCGGCATCCCCACCGCGTCGCAGCCCAACGGCACCGTCATGCCCTGCGGCACGGCGAGCCGGAACGGGGTGCCGGGCGCCCGCAGCCCGCGGCGAAGGCGGACCAGCGAGTCCAGGGTCAGCACCGGGCCGCCGGACCCGCTGCTCACGCCCATGCGCCCAGGCCCCCTGTGCCGTGATCGCGCGCGTGTCCCTCGGGCTCGGCCCGGTGATGCTCCTCGGCCTCGTCCCCCTGGCCGGAACCCCCGGAGGGAACCGGCTTGGGCCGGGCACCCCAGCCCAGGTCGTTGCGCGGGCCGGTGTCCGCGCGGGGCTGGTCCGCCTTGCGCGGCAGCTCCGCCCAGACCAGCAGCCCGGGGCCGTGCTCATGGGCGCCCCACGCGTGGCAGAGGGAGTCGACCAGGAGCAGTCCCCTGCCGTGCTCCTCTTCGCCGCGCTGCGGCGACGGGCGGGGTTCACCCGGCGCACAGCCCTCGTCGCGTACGGCTATACGCACCAGGTCGTCGTTGTCGTGCAGCTCGCAGACCACACGGCTGCTCGCGGTGTGCACGATGGCGTTGGTGACGAGTTCGGAGACCACCAGGGCCGCCGAGTCGCAGGTGTCCTCGCAGACCGACCAATGGGTCAGTCTGGCCCTCGTCAGGCGTCTGGCCTGCGCCGGGGAGCCCGGGTGCGCGGCCAGCTCGAAACGGAACCGGCGCCGGGCGGCAGCCCTGTCGGGCCCCGCTCTCCCGGCGGCTCCAAGACCCTGGGGGCGGCCTTCGGCAGCGTCTGTTCCTAAGGGCGGGGACGGAATCACGCTTGCCACTATCGCCCCGTCGTGAACACTTGGCAAGTGTCACTCTGAAAAATGCAGAGTGCTGTGTGACGTGGTGGGAGGCCATGGCACACTGCTCGCAACAGCATCTTGAGCGGCGCCAGTTGGGATCACCGGAGATCCGTACGCATCGGTATTCGTACCGATGGTTGTATCCGTACAGATTTTCGATTAGGTCTTCGAATGGCGCCGCTGGGCTGTCAGCATGCAGACGGCTCGGCTTCAGTCGAATCAGTCGGCTCAGTTGACTTCGATACGGGACTTCGTGGAGGTGGAGCGTGAGCGAACCGCGGTCCGCGCCGACGGTCGGCCAGGTCGTCCTCGGCCGGCGCCTGCTGGACCTGCGGGAACGCGCCGGGCTCAAGCGCGAGGAGGCGGCCCGTATCCTCCGCGTCGCCCCCGCCACCGTCCGCCGGATGGAGATGGCCGAGGTCGGCCTCAAGATCCCCTACCTCCAGCTGCTGCTGAAGGCCTACGGCGTCTCCGACCAGGAGGCCGAGGACTTCGTCCAGCTCGCCGAGGACGCCAACCGCCCCGGCTGGTGGCAGCGCTTCCACGACGTGCTGCCCGGCTGGTTCTCGATGCACGTCAGCCTGGAGGGCGCGGCCGCCCTCATCCGCGAGTACGAGCCGCACTTCGTGCCCGGTCTGCTCCAGACCGAGGACTACGCGCGTGGCGTGCTGCGCTCCGGTGCCATCGGCCAGACCAGCCCCGAGGACATCGAGCGCCATGTCGCCCTGCGCATGGAACGTCAAGGACTGCTCACCCGTCAGGACGCGCCCCGGCTGTGGGTCGTCATGGACGAGACCGTGCTGCGCCGCCCCGTCGGCGGCCCGGAGGTGATGCGTGCCCAGATCGACAAACTGCTCGAGGCAACGAAGCTGCCCAACGTGACGCTCCAGGTCGCCCCGTTCGCCAACGGGCCGCACCCCGGGACGTACGGGCCCTTCGTGCTCTTCCGATTCGCCGTGCCCGAACTTCCGGACATGGTCTACAGCGAGTACCTGACCGGCGCGGTCTATCTGGACGCGCGCGTGGAGGTGGCGACCCACCTCGAGGTCATGGACCGCATGGCGGCGCAGGCCGCTACAGCACATCGCACGAAGGAGTTCCTCCGGGACCTCCGCAAGGAGTTGTGAATGAACCGCATCACGCCGCGTCACTCCGTCTACAACGGCATGCCCGCGAGGGAGCTGGGGAGCGAGGGCTGGCACAAGCCGTGGAGCGGCGGCAACGGCGGCAACTGCCTGGAGGCGATGAAGCTCGCCGACGGCCGGATCGCCGTCCGCCAGTCCACCGACCCGGACGGACCCGCGCTGATCTACACCACCGACGAGATGACCGCCTTCATCGAGGGGGCCAAGGCGGGGGTGGCCGACTTCCTGCTCTCCTGACGTCGTTGTTCATGTGCTCCGTTGCTCCAGTGCTGCATGTTTCATTGCTCATGCTCCATCGTTCAATTGCTCGGTAATCACTGACAGGTTGAGGTGCTGTGGCGGCACCTGGGCGTCTGCCGGCGGAAGTGCTCCGCACAGTGCCTCCAGGGCCGCCGCGTACGCGTGCTCGGACGGGGTCGCGTATCCCACGACCAGGCCGTCGCGGGCCGGCATGTCCGTGTCCGGTCCGCCGGGCCCGTCCGGTCCGTCCGTCGCGTCGGGGTGGCGGAACTCCGCGAGTCCGTCCAGCGCGACGCCCTGCCAGGTCGCGGCCTTCACGGCCGACCGCTCGGTGCCGGGCGGCAGCCGCAGCACGGCGTGCAGGCCCGCCGCGACCCCGCTGACCTCGATGTGCGGCGCGCGTTCGGCCAGCGCGGCGACGAGCCGGTCCCGGCGGGCACGGTACCGCTGCCGCATCCGCCGCACATGACGGTCGTAGGACCCGGAGACGATGAGGTCGGCGAAGGCCAGCTGGTCGAGGACGCTCGCCCAGGCCTCCCGTTCGCCCTTGGCCGCGAGCACGTCACCGACGTACCGCTCGGGCAGCACCATCCATCCCAGCCGCACCGCGGGCGACAGGCTCTTGCTGACCGAGCCGATGAGGATCACCCGCTCGGGGTCGAGGCTCTGGAGGGCGCCGACGGGTTTGCGGTCGTAGCGGAACTCCCCGTCGTAGTCGTCCTCCAGCACCACCCCGCCCCGCGCGCGTGCCCAGTCGACCACCGCCGCCCGCCGCTCGGGGTGCAGCGGGCCGCCGGTGGGGAACTGGTGCGCGGGCGTGAGCAGGACCGCGCGCTCGCGGGTGAGCCGGTCGACCCGGGCGCCGTGTTCGTCGATCGGGAGCGGCACGGTCCGTACCCCCTCGGCGGCCAGCAGCTCGCGGTGGAAGGGCAGTCCGTACGCCTCCACGGCGAGGGGGCCGCGCAGGACCTGCCTGCCTCTGCCCTTCTCTGAGCCTGCGCCTCCGCCTCCGCCGAACAGCAGCCGCAGGGCGTGTGCGAAGCCGGAGCAGACGACGATCCGGTCCGGTTCGGTCCGTACGCCACGCGCGCGTGCGAGGTATTCGGCGAGGGCCTCCCTCAGCTCGGGGCGCCCGGCCGGGTCACCGGGCCCGAAAACCTCGTTGGGCGCCTGCTGGAGGGCCCGGCGGTAGGAGGCGAGCCAGGCGCCCCGGGGGAAGGCGGAGACGTCGGGGGTGCCTTGGCGGAGGTCGTGGACTCGTGCGACTGGGCGTGGGCGTGGCCTTGGGCTTGGGCTCGGGTGTGGGCTTGCGTGTGGGCGTGGAGGCGGCTGCCGGTCCGGAGGTCGGGTCGCGTTCGTCGTGGGCCTTTTCGGGCGTACGGCGGTGTGGGGCGGCCAGGTCTGTTCGGCGACCCGGGTCCCGGAGCCCTGGCGGGCGGTGAGCCAGCCCTCGGCGACGAGTTCGGCGTAGGCGTCGGCGACCGTGTTGCGGGCGACGCCCAGGTCGGCGGCGAGCGAGCGGTAGGGCGGCAGCCGGGTTCCGGGGGCGAGCCGGCCGCTGCGGACGGCGTCCCGCAGCGCCCGGGCCAGCGCGGCCCGCTTGCTCCCCGGACCGGAGAGCTCCAGATGCAGGTCGGAGCCGCCTGTCCGCTCCCCGGAATTGACCCATGATTCTGCCATGGAAATGCACCCTACAGCCGGTCTTTCCGGCTCGTAGGTTGGTCCCATGACGACGACGAACACGCACGTGACCGGTACGGCCCGACTGAACTTCGCGAAGACGGCACCCAAGGTGTTCCGCGCTCTGATCGGCTTCGACGCGGCCGCCCGCGAGGGTCTCGACCCCGCCCTCGTCGAACTGATCCAGATCCGCGCCTCCCACCTCAACCGCTGCGCGTACTGCCTGCACATGCACACCAACGACGCCCGCAAGGCCGGCGAGACCGAGGACCGCCTCCACATGGTCCCGGTCTGGCGGGAGGCCCGGCACTTCTTCACCGAGCGGGAACAGGCGGCCCTGGCCCTCACCGAGGCGGTCACGCTGGTGGCCGACGCAGGAGTCCCCGACGAGGTCTACGCCCAGGCGGCGGCACACTTCGACGAGCAGGAACTGGCCCACGTCCTGTCCCTGATCCTCGCGATCAACACCTGGAACCGGGTGGCGCTGTCGACGGCGAAGGTCGCGGGGACCGACGAGCGGGGCTGAGCGTCCTGCCCCCGGGCGTTCCTGTTCCCGGACGCGACGTCCCCGTCCCTGGACGGTATGTTCCCCGTTCCTAGACGGTCATGGGGCGGTCGTACGGCCCGATCGGTGCCGGAAGTCGCGAACTTCCCGTCAGGTACCGGTCGACCGCCGCCGCGACCGCCCGTCCCTCCGCGATCGCCCACACGATCAACGACTGTCCCCGGGCGGCGTCCCCCGCGGCGAACACCCCCGCCGCGTTCGTACGGAACTCCTCGTCGCGTGCGATCGTCCCGCGCGGCTCCAGCTCCAACCCCAGCTGCTCCACCAGTCCGTCGCCCAGGTCCGGTCCGGAGAACCCGAGCGCGAGGAGCACGAGGTCGGCCGGAAGCGTCCGCCCCGTCCCCGCCACGGGCCTGCGGGCCGCGTCCACGCCGACGAGATGCAGCGACCGCACCCGCCCCTCGGCGTCGCCCTCGAAGCGGAGCGTCGACGCGGCGAACAACCGCGCGTCCGCGTCGGCCGCGGGCGCGGTCGCCAGCGCCCCGGCCTCCTCGTGCGCCGCCGAGAGCCGGTAGATCCTCGGGTACGTGGGCCAGGGTTCGGCATCCTCGTCCCGCACACCCTCCGGCTGCGCGTAGATGTCCAACTGGGTCACGGAAGCGGCCCCTTCACGCACCGCCGTGCCCAGACAGTCCGCCCCCGTGTCACCCCCGCCCACGATGACGACATGCTTCCCGGCCGCCGACAACGGGGAGACCTCCAGATCCCCCTCGCACACTCGGTTCGCCGCCGGCAGGTACTCCATGGCCTGCCACACCCCGGCCAACTCCCGCCCCGGCACGTCCAGTTCACGCCATGCCGTGGCCCCCGTCGCGATCACCAACGCGTCGTACCGTGCCCTGAGCTCCGCGGCCCCCACATCCCGCCCGACCGCCGTGGACGTACGGAACTTCGTCCCCTCGGCCCGCATCTGCTCGATCCGCCGCTCCAGATGGTGCTTCTCCATCTTGAACTCGGGGATGCCGTACCGCATCAGGCCGCCCAGCCGGTCGTCCTTCTCGTAGACGGCGACCGTGTGCCCCGCCCGGGTCAACTGCTGGGCCGCCGCGAGCCCGGTCGGGCCCGATCCGATCACCGCGACGGTCCGCCCGGACAGCCGGTCCGGCGGCCGCGGCGGCGCGAACCCGAGCTCCCAGGCCCGGTCCGCGACGGCCACCTCGACGTTCTTGATGGTGACCGCCGGCTGGTTGATGGCGAGCACACACCCCGCCTCGCACGGCGCCGGGCACAACCGCCCGGTGAACTCGGGGAAGTTGTTCGTCGCGTGCAGCCGGTCCGCGGCCTGCCGCCAGTCCTCCCGGGAGACGAGGTCGTTCCACTCCGGGATGAGATTCCCCAGCGGACAGGCCTCGTGGCAGAACGGGATCCCGCAGTCCATGCAGCGGTCCGCCTGCTTGCTGACGATGGGCAGCAGCGCCCCGGGGACGTACACCTCGTCCCAGTCCCGAACCCGCTCCTCCACCGGCCTACGAGGCCAGTCCCGGCGAGGCGTGCTCATGAATCCCTTGGGATCGGCCATGGCCGTCTTCCTTGCTCGCGCTGGTGACGCCGACGCGTCCGACGCGGCCGTGCGTCATCGGGCGGCACGCTGGCGGAACTCCTTCCGGCCACGATACGACTCCGCGGCCCCCTGCGCAGAGTGCCGTCGGGTACGCAGGGACGGTGCTCTCCTGCACCTGCCGCGCGGGCCGCGCCCCTCAGGTGAGGGCCAGTACGTACGCCACCGCCGCCGCGCCCGAGGCGATCGCGCGGACGTGGTTCCACATCGTCCACTCCCGCACGTACGTCGGCCAGTACGTCGCCGCCTCCGTGGTACCGGGGGCCAGCTTCAGCAGGGCGTCGTTGCGAGGCACGTTCGCCACCATCGTCAGCCCGAACGAGCCGAACAGATAGAGCGCGCTGCCCACCAGCAGCTCCGCCGTCCCCTCGTCCGGCCACAGCACGAACGTCACCACCGCGATCACCGCGCACAGCACCGCGGAGCCCGCGAACACGGCCATGAACGGCGGCCGCACCGCGTTCACGTTGATCGAGTTCATCGCGGCGACGCCCTGCGCGGGCGGCAACGCGGCGAGAGCCCGCATCACGAAGGTCGAGAACGCGCAGAACACGCCGGCCACCAGCCCGGTCCCGAGCACGCCCAGCACCACCAGCCAGAAGTAAGGCCCATCGATCATCACCACACCAGCTCCCGCCTCCGGCCGGGCCCCGGACCCGGCACCACCCGTCCCCACCAGTCAAACCCGCGCCCTCCCTCGTGAACCATGGCCTGTCGGCGCACTCCCATACGCGAGCGTCCAGGGCGGGGCGGGGCAGAGGGGGGCAGGGCAGGCGGGGCAGGGCGGGCGAGGCAGGGCGGAGAGCGGAGACGGCTGACCTGCCGGGTGCCCGGGTGCCCGGGTGTGCGGTGCGGGGTGCGGGGTGCCGGGTGCCCGGGTGTGCGGTGTGGGGTGCGGGGTGCCGGGTGCCCGGGTGGGGGGTGTGGGGTGCGGGGTGCCAGGTGTGGAATGCCCCCCCGGGTGTCGAGTGCTGGGTGTCGGGGGCCTGGTGTCCGTCGTCCACCGGCGGCCGTCGGGTGATCGGCGCCCGCCTGCCGTGGTCGGCCGGTTCCCTCAAGTCCGGCCTCAGCCCGCCGCTTCCCGCACCTCCGCCCCCGCAGCCCGCCACTCCCTCAGTACCGCCTCCACATCCCCCGCGATCCGCCGTCGGGCCTCATGCCGCGCCACCCCGCTCATCAACAACGCGTCATACGGCGTGTCCACATGCCGTACGGAGGCCACCACCGCCGACACCACCGCACCCTCCGACAACGCCCGCCCCGCCGCGCTCCTCCCCACCCGCCCACTGCCCCGCGCCGACGCGTGCGAGGCGATGGCCGCGGCCCGCTCGTCCGGGCACCCGGGAAACAGCCGCCGGATCTCCGCGGCGAACGCCTCCGCGAACCGCACGTCCTCCGCCGCCCGCCGCCGCGCGTCCCGCGCCCGACGCCGCCGCCGTGCCTCCGCGTCCGCGAGACACCGCTCCTCGGCCCGCGCCAGCCCGGCTTCCTCGACGAGCACCCCCTGCCGCTCGTACCGCCCCTTTCGCCGGTTGAAGCGCACCACCACCGCCCACAGCGCACTCTCCTCCCGCGACCGCCGCGTGAGTGCCGTGTCCCCGCGCGGCAGGAAGACCAGATGCCCGAGGTCGGCGCAGTCAAGGCAGCGAGGCGCCCCACTCTCCATGACGAGCAGCGCCAACGGCCCTCTTCGGCACTCCGCGCAGTGCCGTCTCCGCAGCGGCTGGACGACCAGAGGACCACCACGGGCCGGGGGAGGGGAGGGGCGTGCCGGGCTTGCCATGACGAGTTCATTCCCCTTCCACGGCCACGACCGACACCGCCGGTTGACGCATCATGGCCCTGTGCGACTCGAAGCGATCACCTGGGAACGGCTCGGCGACCAACTGGCCGACCGGGTCCTCGACCTGAAGCCGGCCGACGGCAGCCCCTGGCCCCGTGTCGCGCTCGACGGCGCCCCAGCGGCCCGACCGGACGAGCTCGCCGAACGGATCGGCGAGGCCCTGCGCATACGCGGTCGCCCCTCGCTCGTCGTCGGCATGCAGGGCTTTTTGCGTCCTGCCTCGCTCCGCCTGGAATACGGCCGCCACGACCTGGAGGCCTACTACAACGGCTGGTTCGACACCGCGGCCCTCTGGCGCGAGGTCTTCGGCCCGCTCGAACCCGGCGGAGACGGACGCGTCCTGCCCGACCTCTGGGACCCGGTCACCGACCGCGCCACCCGCAGCCCCTACGTCCAACTCCCGCCCGGCGGAGTCCTGCTGCTCCACGGCCCCCTCCTGCTGCGCCACTGGTTCCCCTTCGACCTGTCCGTCCACGTCCTCCTCTCCACGGGCGCCCTCCGCCGCCGCACCCCCGAGACCGACCACTGGACCCTGCCCGCCTACGAGCGCTACGCCGAGGAGACCGACCCGGCCGGCACCGCGGACGTCCTCGTGCGCGCCGACGACCCCCGCCACCCGGCGTGGAGCGGCTGATCCTCTTTCGTGGCTTCCTCGCCGCCGGGTTCCGGGTGCGAGCCCCCGGTGGCGCCGGGAGAATGTGGGGCGTCGGGACTTGCGGTGCCGTCCGCGCCGCGCCGGCCGTCCGGCACGGGAGGTACCCATGACCACCGCCGGAGACATCATGCACCGGGGTGCCCAGTGGATCCCGGCCCACGAGACCCTCGACCGCGCCGCCCAGCTGATGCGGGAACTCGGCGTCGGAGCCCTGCCCATCAGCGACGAGAACGAACGGCTGTGCGGCATCCTCACCGACCGCGACATCGTCATCGGCTGTGTGGCCGTCGGCCACGACCCGGCCCGCGTCACCGCGGGCGAGATGGCCCAGGGCACCCCGCGCTGGATCGACGCGAGCGCCGACGTCGACGCCGTCCTCCACGAGATGCGCGAACACCGGATCCGCAGGCTCCCCGTGATCGAGGACAAGCGCCTGGTCGGCATGATCAGCGAGGCCGACCTGGCCCGGCACCTGACGGACGAACAGATCGCCGACTGGGCGGGAAGCGTCTACGCCCCCTCCTCCACCACCCACTGACCCGCCGCGCGGACGGTCCCCCTCACAGCCAACCGTTGCGCCGGAAGCCGCGGTAGAGCACCCCGCAGGCGGCGGCTATCACACCCATGACCAGCGGATAACCGAACTTCCAGTGCAGCTCCGGCATGTGCTCGAAGTTCATTCCGTACACCCCGCAGACCATCGTGGGCACGGCGATCACCGCGGCCCACGCGGTGATCTTCCGCATGTCCTCGTTCTGCGCGACCGTCACCTGCGCGAGGTGGGCCTGGAGGATCGAGTTGAGCAGTTCGTCGAAGGCGGCGATCTGCTCCTTGGCCCGCAGCAGATGGTCCGAGACATCGCGGAAGTACGCCTGTATCTCCGGGGCGACGACCTGGATCGGCCGGGTCGACAACTCCTCGAGGGGACGGCCGAGCGGGGCCACCGCCCGCTTCAGCTCCAGCAGTTCACGCTTGAGCTGGTAGATGCGGCCCGGGTCGACCCGGGCGCCGCTCTCCGAGAACACCGCCGTCTCGACCAGGTCGATGTCCGACTGCACGGCGTCGGTGACACTCAGGTAGTCGTCGACCACGTGGTCCGCGATGGCGTGCAGCACCGCGGCCGGCCCCTTGGCGAGTTGCGCGGGGTCGGCCTCCAGCTCCTCGCGCAGCGGGCCCAGCGATCCATGACTGCCGTGCCGCACCGTGATCACGAAGTCCTCGCCGACGAACACCATGATCTCGCCGGTGTTGACCACCTCGCTCGTCGCCGTGAGCTCCTCGTGCTCCACGTAGCAGACCGTCTTGAACACCGCGAACAGTGTCTCGCCGTAGCGCTCCACCTTCGGCCGCTGATGGGCCTCGACCGCGTCCTCGACGGCCAGCGGATGCAGGTCGAAGAGGTCGGCGATGCCCTCGAACTCGTGGTCCGACGGCTCGTGCAGACCGAGCCAGACGAAGCCGTCACGGCTGTCGCGCACCCGCTCCACGGTGTCCACCAGATCACCGTCGACCGGGATCCGCGCCCCCTCCTTGTACGTCACGCAGTTGACGACCGAGGTGCCCAGCGGGGAACGGGCGTGGTGGCTCAGGTCGACACGCGGGCGCCGTCGGGCCAGCCGGGCCACCTTGCGCAGCCCGCCGACCCTGCCGAGGCCCGTGACCTTGCGCAGATTCCCTGCCATGGACATCTGGATCTCCTTGCGTGGATCTCCCCGTTCGACGCGTTGCTGCGCCCTGGCGAGCCAGTGTGCCAGTCCGACGTAAGCAGCGGGTGAGCCTGTGGAAAGGGGGCATTCCGGTTGGTTCCCGCCTGTGGACAACCGAACCGGAGCCCCCATCTCGTCGTGGCGAACGCGTCGTCCGTTCCGGACAAGCCCGGCAACTGGGATCATCTCCGCATGACACGAACCGACGGGTATCTGCTCGACAACCGGCAGGCGGAGGCGGCGGAGCGCTTCGACGCCTTCGCGACCCTCTTCGACCCCACGACCTTCCGGCACCTCGAAGGATTCGGCATCGGGCCCGGCTGGCGCTGCTGGGAGGTCGGCGCCGGCGGCACCTCCGTGGTGTCCTGGCTGGCGAAGAAGGTCGGCCCGACCGGCAAGGTCGTCGCCACGGACATCGACACCACCCGGCTCGCCCCGGCGGCCCGCCCGCCCGTGGACGTCCGCGTCCACGACGTGAGCGCCGAGGAACCGCCCGGGGACGGCTTCGACCTGGTGCACGCCCGGCTCGTCCTCGTCCATGTGCCGGACCGCGCCCGGGCGTTGCAGTCCATGATCAAGTCCCTGCGTCCCGGCGGGCGACTCCTGCTGGAGGACGCCGACCCCGCTCTCCAGCCCCTGACCTGCCCCGACGAGTACGGCCCCGAGCAGCAGTTGGCGAACCGGCTGCGGCACGGCTTCCGCTCGTTGCTCGCCGACCGCGGCGCCGACCTCTCCTACGGCCGCACCCTCCCGCGGCTGCTCCGCGAGGCCGGTCTGCGTCAGGTGACCGCCGACGCGTACTTCCCGCTCGCCTCACCGGCCTGCGCGGCACTGGAGTCCGCCACGATCCGCCAGATCCGCGACCAACTCGTCACGGCGGGACTGGCCACGGACGAGGACATCGACCAGCACCTCGCGAACGTGGCCACCGGGACGATGGATCTGGCCACGGCCCCGCTGATCTCGGCTTGGGGGCGCAAGGCGTAGCGGCGTGACGGCCGTAGGGGGTGGTGGTCGGATGCCGGTGGGCGGCGACGGCGTGCGGTCGTGGCGGTGGGCGTCGGAGGGCGGTCGTGGCGCCCGGTGGCGGCGGTGGGCGTCGGAGGGCGTGAACCGGTGGGTCGTATCACCGGACCGGGCACCGGCAGCACGCGCCCACCACGTCCGCACCGGCGGTCGAATAATGAGTGCCCCGGTGCCGGTCCGCCGACGGTGGTCGCGCGACCGCCGGCCTCAGCCCAGCCCCGGCGGTCGCCCGCCGACCCGCTCCACCGCCACTGCCCCCGCCCGGCACCCCTGCGCCGCCGCTTCCTCCGGCCCGGCACCGGCCAGCAGAGCAGCGAGGAACGTCCCGGTGAACGCGTCCCCCGCCCCGGTGGTGTCCCGCGGGGTCGCCGGCACCGCGGGCACGTGGGCGTGCACGGCACCGGACCGGGCGATCAGCGCGCCCTCGGCCCCCTGCTTGGCGACCACCAGCGGAACCTTGCGGCTCAGCTCGGCCGCCGCGTCCGCCGCGTCGGACAACCCGGTGAGCAGACACGCCTCGTCCCGGCTCGGCAGCAGCACGTCCACCCCCTCGATCAGGGCGAGGAAGCGGTCCACGCCCAGTCCCTTCAGGAAGCCCGCCGACGCCGGATCCAGGCTCACCGGCACACCACGCGCGCGTGCCGACTCCAGGGCCACCGCCACCAGGGCGCGGCTCGACTCCGAGAACAGCAGATAGCCCGACAGGTGCAGCCGCCCCACACCGTCGAGCAGGGCCTCCGACCAGTCGTCCGGCGACAGCCGTAGCGACGCCCCGCTGTCCGTCAGGAGCGTGCGCTCGGCGCCCTCGCCCGCGTCCACCAGGCAGATCACCGTGCCGGTGGGCGCCTCGGGGTCGACGACGAGCCGCGGCCGCACTCCGCACGCGGCCAGCTCCCGCTCGTGCCACGCGGCCGCCTCCGCGCCCACCCGCCCGAGCAGCCGCACCTCCGCACCGCCCCGGTACGCGGCCCAGCAGGCCACGTTGGCCCCGGCCCCGCCCGGCACCGTACGGATCGCGGCGGCCGTGTCCGTACCGGCGGCGAGCGGCCCCCGGTGCCGGGCCACGACATCCGTGATGACGTCACCGACGACCAGAAGGGCACCGCCCCGGCCGGGCGTGGCCGCCCCGGGCCCGTCCGTCGTCACGCCCCGGCCCAGGCCGCCGCGATCCGCCCCGCCAGCCGCACGTTGCCGCGCACCGCCGCCAGGTTGGCGCTCAGGGAGGCGCCGTCGGTGTGGCGCACCAGGTAGTCCAGCAGGAACGGGGTGACTCCCTGCCCGGTGACGCCCGCCTCCTCGCACGCGTGCAGCGCCTCCGCGAGCACACGCGCGTGCAGCGAGGGATCCAGCTGCTGCGCCTCCGGCACGGGATTGGCGACGATCAGCGAGGAGTCGGGCCCGTCGAGCGCGTCCTGGGCCCGCATCACGTCCGCCACCTGGTCCGGGGTCTCCAGCGTCCACTCCACGGGGTGCCCGGAGTCGGAGAGGTAGAAGCCCGGGAAGCGGTCCGTGCCGTAGCCGGCCACCGCGACGCCCAGGGTCTCCAGTCGCTGGAGGGTCGCCGGCACGTCCAGGATCGATTTCACGCCCGCGCACACCACGGTGATCCGCGTGCGCGCCAGCAGTCCGAGGTCGGCCGACTCGTCCTGAGTGACGGTCCACTGCCGGTGCACGCCGCCGAGGCCGCCCGTCGCGAACACCCGCACCCCGGCCAGCGCCGCCAGCTGTGCCGTCGCCGACACCGTGGTCGCACCGCTGGCCCCGGTGGCCACTGCGAGCGGCAGATCGCGGTGGCCCAGCTTGCGGATCCCGTCCTCGTTGGCGACCCGCTCCAACTGCTCCTTGTCCAGGCCGACATGAGGCCGCCCGTCCAGTACGGCGATGGTCGCCGGTACGGCTCCCTCCTGCCGTACGACATCCTCCAGCTCGAGCGCCACCTGGAGATTGCGCGGACGCGGCAGCCCGTGCGCGATGATCGTGGACTCCAGGGCCACCACGGGTCGACGCGCGTCAATCGCCTCGCGCACCTCTTCGGACAACACCAGCACCACGGTCTGCCTCCTGTCGTTCGGTCTTCCCTCATCCATGGCGAGCGGCACGTCCGGTCAAACCCTTGCGGGCCGTGGCGGACGACACCAGCCTGGGGTATATGACGGACAACTCGACACGTCTCGACCATGTCGTCCTCTGGGTGCGCGACCCGGTGGCGGCGGCCGGCTTCTACGAGAAGGCGCTGGGCATGGAACCCGTGAGGGTCACCGACTACGCGGCGGGGACGGCGCGCTTCCCCTCGGTACGGCTCAACGACGAGACCGTCTTCGACCTCATGCCGCTCGCGGCGGCGGAGCGCATGGACATGGTCCCGGGGGCCGCGGAGAGTGCCGGACACCCCGTCAATCATGTGTGCCTGGCTCTGCCCGCCGACGATTTCGAGACACTCCGCGCCCGTCTGGAGGAACGCTCCGTGCCTGTCTCGGGGTTCTCCCACGACTCCTTCGGCGCCCGCGGACTGGCCAGGCGCAGCTTCTACTTCCGCGATCCGGACGGGAACGTCTTCGAAGCACGCCACTACGACTGACGTCCTGCCCTCGGGCCGGCCGCGAGACGCGCGTCAGAACAGCGGCTCCGGGAGCACGCCCTCCAGCGCGAGCAGCTTCCGCTTGGTCTCCAGTCCGCCGCCGAACCCGCCGATGCCGCCGTCGCTCTCGACGACACGGTGGCAGGGCACGACGACCGGCAGCGGATTGGAGCCCATGGCCACTCCGACGGCCTGCGCCGCACCGGGCTGACCGACCCGCCCCGCCAGATCGCCGTACCCGACGACCTGGCCGTAGGCCACACCGGAGGCCAGCTCGCGCAGCACCTGGCGGTTGAAGCCCGAGACCAACGACCAGTCCAGGGGCAGCTCGAAGGCCTGCCGCTCGCCCGCGAAGTACGCCTCGACCTGACGTATCGCCTCGGCCAGCAGTGGAGAGCCGGGCGCCTCGACGGGCTCGGTGCCCAGCCGTGCCGCCAGCCGCTCCAGCGCCTTGTCGCGCACCGCGTCGGTGGCGTGGAAGACGACGTTGACCAGACCCTCGTCGGTCGCGGCCAGGAACAGTGGGCCGATGCCGGTACCGACGACGGCCCACACGACCCGCTGTTCGTCCTGCCCATGGCTGTTCATGCGCCCCACCGTACGGGCCGCCACCGACAATGCCCCGTGAGCAGCGAGAACGGTCCCTAGCCGGCCAGCGCGTCCCGCACCACGCCGGGCTCGTTGGTGATGATGCCGTCGACGCCGTACCCGGCCACCCGCCGGGCCGCCTCCGCCGTGTTCACCGTCCACGCGGAGACCTCCAGTGGCCTGCCGTGCGGACCCGTGAAGGCGTGCACCGCGGAGACGTAGGCCGCGGAGAGGGCGGTGTAGGAAGGGTTGATCTGGTCGGCGAAGTCCGCGTACGCGGGCAGGTCCGCGACCGCGGGCTTCCCGAGCAGGCCGGTCCTCACCCCGGGCTTGAGCTCGTGGACGGTCCGCAGGGCGGCCACGCCGAAGCTCTGCACGACGAGCCGGTTCTCGTGCCGCCGGTCGAACCACCCCTCGTTGCTCAGGAGCTTGAGGGTCTGCCCCTCGATGCCCGGGTACAGCTCCGGGTTCTTGAGTTCGAGGAGCAGCTTCTGATGGTGAAGATCGACTCGGTGCAGGTACTGCCGGAGCGTCGGCACGCGCGCGCCCGCGTAGGAGGCGCCGAACCAACTGCCCGCGTCGAGGCGACTGATCTCGGCAGCGGTGAAGTCCTTCACCTTCCAGGGGGCCCGGCCGGGGAAGACCTCCTCGACATCGGTGGTGCGTCGCAGGCTGTCGTCGTGGAGGACGACGAGCGCGCCGTCCTTGGTGCGCTGGACGTCGTTCTCCACCCAGACGGCGCCCAGCGCGGCAGCCTTGTCCACGGCGGCCAGGGTGTTCTCGGGGGCGTGGGCGGAGGCGCCCCGGTGGGCGATGACCTCGGGCGGTGTGCCGTCCTCGACGGCACGGACATCGGTAGCGGGAAGCAGGAGGGCGGCGGTCCCCAGGAGCGCGGTGCTCAAGGCGGTCGCTGCGCGCGCGTGCATACGTACTCCTCGCGTCGAGCATCACGTACAGCACAACTGTGACAGCACCGCGTCAACGGCAACGGGGTGCAGAATGGACACATCCTCGACGGGACTCTCCCAACTCCGCTCACTGGTGCCCCACAACTGGGGCAAGGGCGTGTTTCTTTGCCGGAAAATCGTTCGACCATTCCGGTGGGGGTCATACTCTCTGCCACGACCCCGACCGCCCGGGCGGTACTGGGAAGGGGTGTATTTCAGGAAATTCCAGGACGTAAGAGGGCGGGAGGGTTGCCGCGCATGCAAGGCACGGTCGACGGATTCAGCTATGGACTCGTCACACCGCTGGTGGCTTACCTCATGGCCTGCCTCGGCGGGGCCCTCGGCCTGCGTTGCACCACCAGATCCATGCTCGTCAGACGGTCCTGGCGCCCCGGCTGGCTGGCCCTCGGCTCGGCGGCGATCGGCTCCGGCATCTGGACCATGCACTTCGTGGCGATGATGGGCTTCCAGGTCCGCGAGGCGCCGATCCACTACGACCGGGCGATCACCTTCGCCAGCCTCGGCGTGGCCATCGTGATGGTGGGTGTCGGCGTCTTCATCGTCGGCTACCGGGGTGCGAGGGGAACGGCCCTGCTGACCGGCGGCGCCATCACCGGCCTCGGCATCGCGTCCATGCACTACCTGGGCATGGCGGGCATGCGGCTGAACGGGCAGCTGGAGTACAACACGGCCACCGTCGCCGTCTCCGTGGTCATAGCCGTCGTCGCCGCGACGGCAGCCCTGTGGGCCGCCGGCCAGGTCAGGGGCTTCCTGTGGAGCGTGGGCGCGAGCCTCGTGATGGGCCTCGCGGTCACGGGCATGCACTACACCGGCATGGCCGCTCTCAGCGTGCATGTGCACCGCACCGGTGCCCCGGTCGCGGGCGACTCCCCGGCCTCCCTGCTGGCGCCCATGATGATCGGCCCGCTCGCCTTCCTGCTGCTCGCGGGTGTCGTCGTGATGTTCGATCCGCTGATGGTCATGGGCAAGCCGGTCTGGTCACCCGCCGAGAACAAACCCGGCGTCCCGGCCCGAGAACTGGTCCACCACCCACCCGCCCGCCGCTCCCCGCTCCACCCCCGCCGAGACGTGACGCACCGCGAATCCCGAACGCCCCAGAACCGTTGACCACCGGCCGGGCGCCACACGACGCCTGAGGGCCACTGGTCCAGTCGTCGGCCACGCCGAGGGCAAAGGGAAGGCCCCTGCGGTAGCGGATCGGCGCCTCCGGGCGCCCCGGCTCGAGAGCCGGCCCCGTCCTCGCCTCGCCGAGAGGCCCGCACCGAGAACCCGCGCTATCCGGAACCGTTGACCACCGGCCGGGCGCCACCCATGCCTGAGGGCCACTGGTCCAGTCGTCGGCCACGCCGAGGCCGGCAAAGGGGAGGCCCCTGCGGCAGCGGATCGGCGCCTCCGGGCGCCCCGGCCCGAGAGCCGGCCCCCGTCCTCGCCTCGCCCCGCCGCCGGCCCCCCGTCCTCGCCTCGCCCTCGCCGAGAGGCCCGCACCGAGAATCCCGCGCTATCCGGAACCGCTGAGCCACAGCCCCGGCCCCATCGGCGTGTGCTGTCTCACCGCGCCGGCTGCCGCCGGGACCACTGCCCGCAGCTCCAGCTGCCACCCGAAGCCGGCCCAAGGCTCCCAGCCGCCGGGCCCACGCCCCCGCCGCCCCCCCCGGAATTTCCGCCCCTCCCCGCCGCCACCCGGACCCATGGCCCACGCCCCAGCCACCACCCCGGCCCGCTGCCCCGAGAACCGCTCCCCCCACCCCCGAAACCCCTGATCCGGCCGCGTTGTCAGTGGGGAGTCGTACGGTTGACTTCATGCGGCCCGTTTCCCACATCGAACGTACGGTGGCGCCCTTCGAGGTCGTCAGCCCCTACCAGCCCAGCGGCGACCAGCCGGCGGCCATCGCCGACCTGGCCCGGCGCATCGAGGCAGGTGAGAAGGACGTCGTCCTGCTCGGCGCGACCGGTACCGGAAAGTCCGCCACCACGGCGTGGATGATCGAGAAGCTCCAGCGCCCCACCCTCGTGATGGCCCCGAACAAGACCCTGGCCGCCCAGCTGGCCAACGAGTTCCGGGAGCTGCTGCCGAACAACGCGGTCGAGTACTTCGTCTCGTACTACGACTACTACCAGCCCGAGGCGTACGTCCCGCAGTCGGACACCTACATCGAGAAGGACTCCTCGATCAACGAGGAGGTCGAGCGGCTGCGCCACTCCGCGACCAACTCGCTGCTCACCCGCAGGGACGTCGTCGTGGTTGCCTCGGTCTCCTGCATCTACGGCCTCGGCACCCCCCAGGAGTACGTGGACCGCATGGTCCCCCTCCGGGTCGGCGACGAAGTCGACCGCGACCAGCTGCTGCGCCGCTTCGTCGACATCCAGTACACGCGCAACGACCTCGCCTTCACCCGCGGCACCTTCCGCGTCCGCGGCGACACCATCGAGATCTTCCCGGTCTACGAGGAGCTCGCCGTCCGCATCGAGATGTTCGGCGACGAGATCGAGGCCCTGTCCACCCTCCACCCGCTCACCGGCGAGATCATCAGCGACGACGAGCAGCTGTACGTCTTCCCGGCCTCCCACTACGTCGCCGGCCCCGAGCGCATGGAGCGGGCCGTCAACGACATCGAGAAGGAGTTGGGAGAGCGCCTCGCCGAGCTGGAGAAGCAGGGCAAGCTTCTGGAGGCCCAGCGCCTGCGGATGCGCACCACCTACGACCTGGAGATGCTCCGCCAGATCGGCTCCTGCTCCGGCGTGGAGAACTACTCGATGCACTTCGACGGCCGCCTGCCCGGCTCCCCGCCGAACACCCTGCTCGACTACTTCCCGGACGACTTCCTCCTCGTCATCGACGAGTCGCACGTGACCGTGCCCCAGATCGGCGCCATGTACGAGGGCGACGCCTCCCGCAAGCGCACCCTCGTCGACCACGGCTTCCGGCTCCCCTCGGCCCTGGACAACCGCCCGCTGAAGTGGGAGGAGTTCACCGAGCGCATCGGCCAGACCGTCTACCTGTCGGCGACGCCCGGCAAGTACGAGCTCTCGCGCGGGGACGGCGTCGTCGAGCAGATCATCCGCCCGACCGGCCTGGTCGACCCGGAGGTCGTCGTCAAGCCCACCGAGGGCCAGATCGACGACCTGGTGCACGAGATCCGCACCCGCACCGAGAAGGACGAACGGGTCCTGGTCACCACGCTCACCAAGAAGATGGCCGAGGACCTCACCGACTACTTCCTGGAGCTCGGCATCCAGGTCCGCTATCTGCACAGCGACGTCGACACCCTGCGCCGGGTGGAGCTGCTGCGCGAGCTGCGCTCCGGCGAGTTCGACGTCCTGGTCGGCATCAACCTCCTCCGGGAGGGCCTCGACCTGCCCGAGGTCTCCCTGGTCGCGATCCTCGACGCCGACAAGGAGGGATTCCTGCGCTCCGGCACCTCCCTGATCCAGACCATCGGCCGCGCGGCGCGCAATGTCTCCGGCCAGGTCCACATGTACGCCGACAAGATCACCCCGGCGATGGAGAAGGCCATCGACGAGACCAACCGCCGCCGGGAGAAGCAGGTCGCGTACAACCAGGAGCGGGGGATCGACCCCCAGCCGCTCCGCAAGAAGATCAACGACATCGTCGCCCAGATCGCCCGCGAGGACGTGGACACCGAGCAGCTGCTCGGCTCCGGTTACCGCCAGGGCAAGGACGGCAAGGGAGCCAAGGCACCGGTGCCGGCCCTCGGCGGCAAGGCGGCGGGCACCAAGGGCGCCAAGGCCGCCAGGGGCAAGGCCGCCAAGGAGACCGTCCCTACGGACCGTCCCGCGGCCGAACTCACCGAGCAGATCGAGGAGATGACGGCCCGTATGCGTGCGGCCGCCGCCGACCTCCAGTTCGAGATCGCCGCCCGGCTGCGGGACGAGGTCTCCGAGATGAAGAAGGAGCTCCGGCAGATGAAGGAGGCGGGCCTGGCCTGACCTCATCGCACTGTGTTGCAAGACCGACACAAAGTGCGCTCCGGGGTGCGTCACCGGCCGGGGCGCTGCGTAGGGTGCTGGGCAACCGCGGGCGCCGCGGCAACAGGGGACATCGAGAGGGGTTCGGCGCGTGACCGTCAACATGACCAAGGGTCAGGCCATCAGCCTGCAGAAGAACGACGGAGGCAGCCTGACCGCGGTGCGCATGGGCCTCGGCTGGCAGGCGGCTCCCCGCCGCGGCCTGTTCGGCTCGCGCACCCGGGAGGTCGACCTCGACGCGTCCGCCGTCCTGTTCGCGGACAAGCAGCCCGTCGACGTCGTCTTCTTCCGCCACCTGGTGAGCGACGACGGCTCGGTCAAGCACACCGGTGACAACCTCGTCGGCGGCGCCGGCCAGGGCGGGGACGACGAGTCGATCCTCGTCGACCTGGCTCGCGTCCCGGTCCACATCGACCAGATCGTCTTCACCGTGAACTCCTTCACGGGCCAGACCTTCCAGGAGGTGCAGAACGCGTTCTGCCGTCTGGTCGACGAGACCAACGGCCAGGAACTGGCCCGCTACACCCTTGCCGGCGGCGGCTCCTACACCGCCCAGATCATGGCGAAGGTGCACCGGACGGGACCGGCCTGGACGATGACGGCCCTCGGCACCCCCGCCAACGGCCGCACCTTCCAGGACCTGATGCCGGCGATCCTGCCGCACCTGTAGACGGCCGCCGAGCGGCACCCGACCGACACCACGAACACAGGGGGGCAGGGCGATGACGGCCGAGCTGGTGCGGGGGCAGAACCACCCGCTTTCTCAGGCCCGTCTCGAGATCCGGATCGCGGCCGGCACGCCGGTCGTGGCCGCTGCCACGCTCGGCGACGAGCAGGGCAGGGTGCCCGGCGCCGAATGGGTCGTCCATCCCGGCGCACCCACCCTGCCGGGTCTGGAGGTCTCCCGGCAGGCGGCCGCCGACCACCGGCTCGCGGTCGACCTGGGTGCCGTGCCGGAGGCCGTCCACCGGGTCCATGTGCTGCTCGCCCTGCCCGCGGCGGGCGGCCCCGTGAGCTTCGGTGCCGTGGCCGCCCCGTTCGTCGCGGTCACCGGCCTGGACGGCACCGAGCTCGTCAGCTACACCCTCGTCGGCCTGGACGCCGAGTCTGCGGTCGTCGCGCTGGAACTCTACCGCCGACAGGGCGCCTGGAAGGTGCGCGCGGTGGGCCAGGGCTACGCGGGCGGCCTCGCCGAACTCCTCGGCGACCAGGGCCTTCCCCAGCCCCACCAGCTCGCGAGCGGCATCCACGAGGCGGTGGCCCGGAGCCTGGCCCGCGCGGTGCCGATGCCCCCGCCCCTCACGGCCGACGCCGACCGCGCCCGGCAGGCGGCCACACCGGCACCGGGCCCGGAGCAGGGCTCGACCACGGCCCAGGGCGCCCCCGGCGCCGTATCGCCGCAGCCGCCGCTGTCGCCGTACGGCACCCAACCGCCCGGCACCCCGGCGCAACCCGTACCTCCCCACGGCGGCCCGGCGTCCGGCTCCCCGCAGCCGATGTCGCCCCACGGCAACCCGGCCCCCGGAACGCCCATGCCCCAGCCCGGCTCCCCCTACGGCCCGCCCCCCGCGGCCGGCGGGCCGCAGCCCGGACACGGCGGCCAAGGAACCTCGGAATTCGGCGACCAGGGAGCCTCGGGACACGGCGGTCAGGGAGCGTCGGAATACGGCGGCCAAGGAGCTTCGGACGCCTCCGCTGCCCAGCCGTCCGCGCCCACCGTGGGCGGCCCGATCGACTACAGCCACCCGCGGCGCCAGAACGCCGCCCCACCGCCGCCCCCGCCCACCGCGCCTCCCGCCCCGCCCGGGCAGCCCGCGCCGCCCGTCGCCGGGGACGCGACCGGGTGGTCCATGGACGAGCGGCTCTACAACCAGGTGTGGGGCATGTTCGAGGACCTGGCCCGCTCCACGGCGGCGTACCGCAGCGCCGTGGACTTCGCCGACTCGCGGATGGAGAAGGAACTCGACGCGGCCCTCGCCGACCCCCGCAGCCGGATCAGTGGACAGGGCGATGCCGCACGGGAGGCGGCCCGTGCCAAGCAGGCCCAGCTCGTCGAACAGGCCCGCGCGGTCTACGACCGGGATCTGGACCAGCTCATGGCCGAGTCCGAGGTGGTCGAGCCCGCCCTGCCGCCCGCGTACGCCCGCTGGGACAACCCGGTCTGGCACGGCTACCGGGTGCCCTTCGAGGTCCCCATGGCCGTGCGGCTGGGGGATCTGCATCTGCCCGAGTGCCCGGAGCTGCTGATCCCGATGCTGGTCCGGCTGCCGCTGGAGCGCGGTCTGTGGATCGACAGCGGGGCCGCCGGATCGCTCGACGGCTCGTTCCTCGACGCCCACGAGCTGCACCGGCTCGCGATGGACACGGCCGTGGCGCTCGCGGCCCGGCTGATCGCCGTGCACCCCGCCGGTGACTTCACCCTGCACGTCATCGATCCGGCCGGCTCCGGTGCCCAGGCGCTCGCGCCGCTTTCGCGGGCCGGTGTGCTCGCCGCTCCGCCCGCCGTAGGCGCGGCGGGCGTGGCCGAGATCCTCGCGCGGCTGACCCAGCGCGTCGACCTCGTCCAGATGGCGATCCGCGGCGGCGCGGCCGACTCCCTCCCGCCCGGAGTGGACGCCTCCGAGCAGCTTTTGATCGTCAACGACTTCCCGCACGGCTTCGACGACCGGGCGGTGACCCAGCTGCGCTACCTCGCGGACGAGGGCCCGTCCGTCGGCGTCCACCTGATGATGGTCGCGGACCGTGAGGAGGCCTCCGCCTACGGCCCCCTCCTGGACCCGCTGTGGCGCTCGCTGATGCGCCTGACCCCGGTGCCCGACGATCACCTCGCCGACCCCTGGGTCGGGCACGCCTGGACCTTCGAGCCCGCCCTGGCCCCGCCCGGCAGCCAGGTGCTCCAGCAGGTCCTGACCCAGGTCGCAGCCGCCCGCACCAAGTACTCGTAAAGGCTCCCTGAGCTGCTTATTTGACTTTTACTTTGCCAATCCCTTTACCTTTCCTTGGTGATTGGGTACCGTTGAGGGCACGGAGGGGAGTACTCCCTGTCGACTGCGGCGTACCCGTCAATACGGATCAGGCCTGATCCCGGGGCGTCGACCCACCGTGGGTGGAGGAGACCTCCGGCAGCGCGACGACGCTGGTTACTTGCCGTTACGTATTGCCGGAGGAACTGTGGACGTTTCCGTGACCCTGTGGGTCCTGACCGTCGTGGGCCTCGCCGCCCTCATCGCGGTCGACTTCTTCATCGGCCGCAAGCCGCACGACGTGTCCATCAAGGAAGCGGGCATCTGGACCGTCGTCTGGATCGCCCTGGCCGGACTCTTCGGCCTCGGACTGCTGATCTTCGGCGGTGGCCAGGCCGGCGGAGAGTTCTTCGCGGGCTTCATCACCGAGAAGTCCCTGAGCGTGGACAACCTCTTCGTCTTCGTCCTGATCATGGCGAAGTTCGCGGTGCCCTCGCAGTACCAGCAGCGGGTCCTGCTCGTCGGTGTCCTCATAGCCCTGGTGCTGCGCGCGATCTTCATCGCCGCCGGCGCCGCGATCCTCGCCAGCTTCGCCTGGGTGTTCTACATCTTCGGCGCCTTCCTCATCTGGACCGCCTGGAAGCTCATCCAGGAGGCCCGCGCCGACGAGGAGGACGAGGAGTTCGAGGAGAACAAGCTGCTCAAGGCCGCTGAGCGCCGGTTCGGTGTCGCTGACCGCTACCACGGCACCAAGCTGTGGATCGAGGAGAACGGCAAGCGGGTCATGACCCCGATGCTGGTCGTGATGCTCGCCATCGGCACCACCGACGTGCTCTTCGCGCTCGACTCGATCCCCGCGATCTTCGGCCTGACCCAGGACCCGTACATCGTCTTCACGGCCAACGCGTTCGCCCTGATGGGTCTGCGCCAGCTGTACTTCCTCATCGGCGGCCTGCTGAAGAAGCTGGTCCACCTCAGCTACGGCCTGTCGATCATCCTCGGCTTCATCGGCGTCAAGCTGGTGCTGCACGCCCTGCACGAGTCCGGGGTCCACGTCCCCGAGATCAGCATTCCGGTCTCCCTCGGCGTGATCTGCTCGGTCCTGATCGTGACCACGCTCACCAGCCTCCGTGCCTCCAGGAAGCAGGCGGCGGCCGAGGCGGCGCGAGCGGAGAGCGAAGGCGCTCCGAAGGACAGCATCGAGGCCTGACCCCGGTCGGCGTAGGAAGAACCACCACCGGGAGCAGTGCGCGGCGAATTGCCGGTCACCGCTCCCGGTGCTTGTTTGGTCGAGGAGCGCGTACCCCGGCCCGGGGACGCCGTGGCCGGCTGGAGACCCCATGAAGTTCGTGCAGATCATCGGCTTCGCGACCGAGCGCCTGGAGGAGATGCAGCAGCTGATGGAGGAGGCGGGGCAGCGCAACGAGGGCCGGACGGGCGGCCCCACCCACCGCATGCTCCTGAAGGACCGCGACAAGCCCAACCACTACCTGGCGGTGATCGAGTTCGAGTCGTACGAGGAGGCCATGCGCAACAGCGCCGACCCCGAGACGAGCAAACTGGCGGAACAGCTGGGCGCGCTGAGCTTCGGCGAGCGCGTGTACACCAACTGCGACGTCCTGGAATCGGGCGACCTCAAGTAGTGCGGGCTCAACTGGTTCAACGCTGGACGTCCGTCGTGCCCGGGCTCGCGGTCGTCCTGCTGGTGTTCACCTGGGGTCGCGATCTGCCCGGCGCGGTCGTGGCGCTCGTGACCCTGGTGCTCGCCGGAGCCGTGCTCGCGGCCGTGCACCACGCCGAGGTGGTGGCCCACCGGGTCGGTGAACCCTTCGGCTCGCTCGTTCTCGCCGTCGCCGTCACCATCATCGAGGTCGCCCTGATCGTCACCCTGATGGCCGACGGCGGCGACAAGAGTTCCACCCTGGCCAGGGACACCGTGTTCGCGGCCGTGATGATCACCTGCAACGGCATCGTCGGCATCAGCCTCCTGGTGGCCTCACTGCGCCACGGCACCGCCGTCTTCAACCCCGAGGGCACCGGCGCCGCCCTCGCCACGGTCGCCACCCTGGCCACCCTCAGCCTGGTCCTGCCGACCTTCACGACCAGCAAACCGGGCCCGGAGTTCTCCACCACACAGCTGACCTTCGCCGCGCTGTCCTCGCTGGTGCTCTACGGCCTGTTCGTGGCGACCCAGACCGTGCGGCACCGCGACTACTTCCTCCCGATCACCCACCAGGGCGAGCTGATCACGGCCGACGACCACGCCGAGGTCCCCACCGCCCGGACCGCGCTGATCAGCCTGGGTCTGCTGGGGCTGGCCCTGATCGGCGTGGTCGGCCTCGCCAAGGGCGTCTCGCCGACCATCGAGTCCGGGGTGGCCAAGGCGGGCCTCCCGCACGCCGTCGTCGGTGTGATCATCGCCCTGCTGGTGCTGCTCCCCGAGACGATCGCGGCCCTGCGCTCCGCCCGCCGGGACCGGGTGCAGACCAGCCTCAACCTCGCCCTCGGTTCCGCCATGGCCAGCATCGGCCTGACCATCCCCGCGGTCGCCCTGGCGTCCGTGTGGCTCTCCGGACCGCTCGTCCTCGGCCTGGGTGCCACCCACATGGTGCTGCTGGCCCTGACCGTCGTGGTGAGCTCGCTGACCGTGGTCCCGGGCCGGGCCACCCCGCTCCAGGGCGGCGTCCACCTGGTGCTGTTCGCGGCCTATCTGGAGCTGGCCATCAATCCGTAGCACCCGGAGCCCGCGTCGACCCGTCGAGTCCAGAGCCGGATCCGGCACCACCGGGGGCACCGGCCGTGTGTCCGGCAGCGACGCGAAGCACCCGGGGCTGAGCAGCGCGCGAACCACCCGAAGCGGCCGGCATCCACGGGGGCGCGCGGGTGGCATCAATAGGTGACGGCGATGCGCCGGGCGGGGCCGTCGACGCGGACGAGGCCGCCGTAGGGGATGACGAGTTGGGGATCGGTGTGGCCGTAGTCCACGTCGAAGACGATGGTGGTGTGGGGGGCATATATGCGCATGGCGCGCAGGACGGCCTCCCGCTGGTCGGCGGCGTAACGATCCGCCTCCTCGGGGCTGTTGGGGCGCTCGAAGGACCAGGTCTTGGGGCGGCCCATCAGCAGCGCGGAGAAGCGTTGCAGCAGCCCGCGTTCGCCCATGTTCCGCAGCGTGCGGAAGACCTCGATGTCGCTCGGCATCTCCTCGGAGGTCTCCAGGAGCAGCACGCCGCCGTCGTACTCACCGAGATCGCGCGCGATCTCACGGTCGGCCATCAGCAGCCAGCCGAGGATCTCCAGACAGCCGCCCCAGGCACGGCCCTCCACCACCCGGTCGGCGTTCACCCAGGTCCAGCCGTTGCCGGGGCGGGTCTCGGGTTCCGCGTCGAAGGTGGCGGGGTCGGCCCAGTCGCGGTTGACGTCGTTCCAGCGTGCCGCGGCGGTGAGTTCGTACGGGCCGGAGGTGAACAGAGCCGCCCGCAGGGAGTCGGCGGTCAGCGGATCCATGGCCACCGGCCGGCCGAGCGCGGTCATCACCGTCGCACCGTGATAGCTGACGATGCCGGTGGCGTACAGGTACGCGAGCAGGTTGGTGTTGTCGCTCATCCCGAAGAACGGCTTGGGGTTCGCCCGGATCAACTCCCGGTCCAGGAACGGCAGCACGGTGATCTGGTCGTCACCGCCGATGGAGGCCATGACCGCCTTGACGTCCGGGTCGGCGAAGGCCGCGTGGAGGTCGGCGGCGCGCTCCTGGGGCGTGGAGCCCATCTTGCGGGTCGTCGGGTACTCGACCGGCTCCAGCCCGTACTCCTTGCGGAGCCGCTCCAGCCCGAGCTCGAAGGGACGAGGGAAGAGCCCGGGAAGGCCGGAGCCGGGGGAGACGACGGCGATCCGGTCGCCGGGTACGGGCTTGGAGGGGTACGAGAGCGTGGTCATGCCGGGAGGGTACGGGCGGCACCGCCCGCCTCGCACCGTGATAAACCGGGGACGAGCAGCCCACCCGCACCGGAGGAACCGTGCCCCGCACCCTGGCCAACGCCCCGATCATGATCCTCAACGGCCCCAACCTGAACCTGCTGGGGCAGCGGCAGCCGGAGATCTACGGCAAGGAGACGCTGGCCGACGTCGAGGCCCTGTGCACCGAGGCGGCGGCCGCGCACGGCGGCACGGTCGACTTCCGGCAGTCCAACCACGAGGGCGAACTCGTCGACTGGATCCACGAGGCACGGCTGAACCACTGCGGGATCGTCATCAACCCCGGCGCCTACTCGCACACCTCGGTCGCGATCCTGGACGCCCTCAACACCTGTGACGGGATGCCGGTGCTGGAGGTGCACATCTCCAACATCCACCGGCGCGAGGCCTTCCGGCACCACTCCTACGTCTCGCTGCGCGCGGACGGGGTCATCGCGGGGTGCGGGGTGCAGGGGTACGTCTTCGGCGTGGAGCGGGTCGCCGCGCTGGCGGGGCCGGCGCGGGCCGAGGCGTAGGACATGTAAGGGGCGCCCGCAATGGCGGGCGCCTCTTACACCTGCCTACAGCCGCCCCGCCTCCACGATCCGCCCCAGGAACCGCTGCGTGCGCTCCTGCTGAGGTTCGCCGAAGATCTGTTCGGCGGTGCCGCGCTCGTGGACGACCCCCGAGTCCAGAAAACAAACCTGGTCGGCGACCTCCCGCGCGAAGCCCATCTCGTGGGTGGCCAGCACCATGGTCATGCCCTCGCCCTTGAGGTCGCGCACCACGTTCAGGACCTCGCCGACCAGCTCGGGGTCGAGTGCCGCGGTGATCTCGTCGAGGAGGAGCAGCCGAGGCCGTACGGCCAGGGCCCGCACGATCGCCACCCGCTGCTGCTGACCGCCGCTGAGCCGGTCCGGGTACTCGTCCGCCTTCCCACCGAGCCCGAGCCGCTCCAGCAGCTCCCTGGCGTGCTGCTCGGCCTCCGCGCGGGCCACGCCGTGCACCCGCCGCGGGGCCAGCGTGATGTTCTCCAGCACGGTCATGTGCGGGAAGAGGTTGTACGCCTGGAACACCACGCCGATACGGCGCCGTACCGCGTCCTGGTCGGCCCGCGGGTCGGTGATCTCCTCACCGTCCAGCCAGATCGCGCCGTCGTCGATCTCCTCCAGGAGGTTGGCGCAGCGCAGCAGGGTCGACTTGCCGGAGCCGGAGGCGCCGATCAGGGCGGTCACCGTGTGCGGGGCGACCTCCAGGTCGACGTCCCGCAGGACGACCGAGTCGCCGAAGGTCTTGCGGACGGACTCCATCCGCAGCACCGGCGCGTCCGTGTCGCTCATGCGATCCCTCCCTGCGCCCGCCGGCGGTCCATCCGTGCCGTCACCCAGTCCGTGAAGCGGGTCATCGGGATGGTCAGCGCCACGAACACCAGGCCCGCGACGATGTACGGCGTGTAGTTGAGGCTGCGTCCGACGATGATGTCGGCGGCCCGTACGGCGTCGATCGCGCCGCCGATCGACACCAGGCCGGTGTCCTTCTGGAGGGACACCAGGTCGTTCAGCAGCGGCGGCACCTGGCGGCGCACCGCCTGCGGAAGCACCACGTACCGCAGCGCCTGCCGGTTGGACAGGCCGAGCGAGCGGGCCGCGGCGCGCTGCGAGGGATGCACGGACTCGATGCCCGCGCGGAACACCTCGGCCACGTACGCCGAGTACGTCAGCGTGAGGGCCGTGCCGCCCAGCCACACCGGGTCGACCGTCACGCCCTGGAGCCGCAGCGCCGGGACGCCCAGGACGACGATCATCAGGTTGATGATGAGCGGGAGGCCGCGGAAGAAGTCCGTGTAGGCGGCGGCCAGGAAGCGCAGCGGGAAGAACACCGGACCGCGCAGGGTGCGGGCGATGGCGATGAGCATGCCGAGCACCAGGACGGCCGCCCCGCAGACGAACAGCAGCCGGACGTTCAGCCACAGTCCTTCGAGGACTTTCGGGAACGCCTCGCGCGCGTACTGCCCGTTGAAGAACGTCTCCTTGGTGCGCGGCCAGCCCGGCGCGTTGACGACGACCAGGTAGAGGACGACGGCGGTGACCAGGGTCGAGACCGCGGCGATCGCCGTCGCGCGGCGGGAGCGGGCACGCTTGAACGCCTCCCGCTCGATCCGCCGCTGCGACGGCGTGTAGGAGTCGCCCCCGCTCTCCTGGCCGGTCTCGTCCTTCGTGAGCGTCACTTGAGGACCGGGGCGTCGACGGCGTCCGACAGCCACTGCTGCTCCAGCTCGGCGAGCGTGCCGTCCTTGCGGAGCGCGTCCACGGCGGCCGTCACGCAGGAGGTGAGGGAGCTGCCCTTGTCGAGCACGAGCCCGAACTGCTCGGGCGTGCCGCCCTGGTTCTCGAACTGCCCGACGATCGTGCCGTCCGTCACCTCGGCCGCGGTGATGTAGAAGGCGGTGGGCAGGTCGACGACGATGGCGTCCACCTGCTTGTTCTCCAGTGCGGACTTCGCCTGGTCGTTCTTGGCGTACGCGGCGGCCTCCTGCGTCGGCTTCACCACGTCCTGGATGTAGTTCAGGCTGGTTGTGCCGACCTGGGCGCCGAGCTTGAGGCCCTTCAGGTCCGCGATGCTCTTCGCCTTGGCGGCCTTGGTGCCCTTGAGCGCGATGACGGCCTGCCGCACGTCGTAGTAGCCGGAGGAGAAGTCCACGGCCTTCTTGCGCTCGGCGCTGATCGACACCTGGTTGATGTCGAAGTCGAAGGTCTTCTCCCCGGGCGCGAAGGCCTTGTTGAAGGGGACGCTCTGCCAGACGACCGCGCTCCGGTCGTAGCCGAGCTGCTTGGCCACGGCATAGGCGACGGCGGACTCGAAGCCCTTGCCGTTCGCCGGCTTGTCGTCCTTGAACCACGGCTCGTACGCGGGCTCGTCGGTCGCGACCGTCAGCTTGCCGGAGGTCTTCGTGGCCAGCTTGCCCTTGGCGCAGGCGTTACCGGTCGGCGCCGAGGCCTTGGCGCTCGCGTCGTCCTCGGGCTGCGGGGCGCAGCCGACGGCGGTGGCGAGCAGGGCTATGGATGCCGCGGCGACGGCGCGGCGCAGGGCGCGAGGGGCAGGGTGCATGGCGGGAGAGTGACAGTCCACTGTCCCGTTTGTCGAGGTCACAAAGGCAATTGTCCGTATATTGGGAACGGGTGTTGCGTTTTTGTGAACAGTTTTCGGACAGGTTGCCTGGGCCGCCGGCCGAGGGCGGGGATCGAAAGACCGGCGGCCCTTACCGCGCAGGAGCCGTCATCCTGTGCGGGGCTGCCCCCAGTTGACTGCGCAACCACCTGTGCCGGGAGCGCGTGTGTGCCGCCGGCGTGTGCGAAGAGTTCACACGGGGCGCGCACAACCTCCCTTGCACGCCCCGGCGTTCACCACTCCGCGCCCAGGGTCGTGACACTCGCCGCAGCATCCGGCGCGTCGACCGGGCGCGCGCGATGGCGGTAGGGGAGCGGCCTTACGCAGGGTCGAGTACGGCCTGGACGGCCGGGGCCAGTCCTCTTTCGATCTCGTCCGGTGTCAGGGCCGTCACTGCCGGGAGGCGCAGCAGGTAGCGGGTGAGCCCGAGGCCGAGGAGCTGCGCGGAGACCAAGCCCGCGCGCTGTGCGGCTGCTTCTGGGCCCAGGGCGGCGGCCAGCGCAGGGGCGACCTGCGTCGCGAAGATCTCGTGCATCCGCGCGGCGGCCTGTTCGTTGGTGACCGCCGACCGCATCAGGACGAGCAGTGCGTCATCGGCCGGGTCGCCCTCCCAGCGTTCGAGGAAGTGCCGCACCAGGGCTTGGGCGAGCCGGTCCGCCGGGACGCCCGTGAGGTCCGGCAGGCGCAGGTCGATGGCGAGTGCCGCGTCGAAGAGCTGGGCCTTGTTCCCGAAGTAGCGCATGACCATCGAGGGGTCGATGCCGGCGTCGGAGGCCACGGCTCGGATGGCGGTGCGTTCGTAGCCCTGGGCTGCGAATCGTTCGCGTGCGGCGCGCAGGATCGCGGCCTTGGTGCGATCCGAACGTCTGTCGGTACTGGTGATCTTGGCGGACTGCGTCATGCCAACGACTGTAGGCCAACACGTGTTGACTTTCCAGTGAGAGGTCGAGCATCATGTCAACGAACGTTGGCCAACAATCGTTGGCAAACAGATGTTGACGCGCCCAGGAGGAAGAACGACATGAACACCACCGCACTCCCCGCCCGCACGGAGGTCGCCATCGTGGGCGGTGGCCCGACCGGGCTCGCGCTCGCCGTCACGCTCGCCTCGGCCGGCATCGACCACGTCGTCCTGGACCGGCTGGCCGAGGGGGCGAACACCTCGCGTGCCGCGGTCGTCCACGCACGCACCCTGGAGGTCCTGGACGAGCTGGGAGCCTCCGAGGAGCTGATCGCGCGAGGCGTCCAGGTCACCCGGTTCGCCGTCCGCGACGGCGCCCGCAGGCTGCTGACCGTGCCGTTCGACAGGCTGCCCACACCCCACCCGTACACGCTGATGGTCCCTCAGTACGAGACCGAGGCCGTGCTGCTGGACCGGCTGCGCGCACTCGGCGGTGACGTGCACCGCCCCTACGAGGTCGCCTCCGTCGTCCAGGACGAGGACGGCGTGACCCTCACCATGACCACCGGCGAGACCCTGCGCGCCGCGTACGCCGTCGGGGCCGACGGCATGCACAGCACCGTGCGCCAAGCGGCCGGCATCGGTTTCACCGGCAACGCCTACGCCGAGTCCTTCGTGCTCGCCGACGTGGTGATGGACTGGGCTCCGGGCCCCGTCGAGGTCTCGCTCACCTTCGGCACCGCGGGCCTCACCGTCGTCGCCCCGCTGCCCGGCGGTCACTACCGGGTGGTCGCCACCGTGGACGACGCGCCCCCGGCACCGGACATCGACTTCGTCCAGCGTCTGCTCGACGAGCGTGCCCCCGGTCAGGCCCGGATCAGCGGGCTGGCATGGTCGTCGAGGTTCCGGGTGCACCACCGGGTCGCCGACCACTACCGGGCGGGGCGCCTGCTGCTGGCCGGCGACGCCGCCCACGTGCACAGCCCGGCCGGGGGCCAGGGGATGAACACCGGCATCCAGGACGGTCACGCCCTCGGTCGGGCGTTCGCCACCGGGCAGCTCGACGGTTACGAGGCGCAGCGCCGCCCCGTCGCCCAGCGGGTGGTCTCCTTCACCCACCGGATGACCCGCGTCGCCACCACGCGCAACCCCATGGTCCGTGGGGCACGCAACACAATGCTCCCCCTGCTCGGTCACACCGCACTGCCGAAGAAGCTCGCCACCGAACTCGCCGAACTCAACTACCGCTAGCGCACATGTTCTTCGGAGACTTCTCAGGCCGTCTTCTCCTCGAAGGCCAGCACGTGGTGGCCGGTGTCCCACAGCAGGGTCAGCAGGGCGCGTACCGATGCCTGGTCGACGTGGTGGACCACCAGTACGGTGCCGTCCGCGCCCGGTGTCGACACGTGATCGAACCTGGTCCGGATCACGTCCAGCACGGTGCGGGAGATCGGTCCGCGCATTCTGAACTCGTAGGGGGGAGGGGCCATGCGCACAGCGAACCCGCCGCGCGGGTGGCCGCGCACCACCTGCGCGGAGAAGCACCCGGGGTGGGGTCAGATCAAGCCCAGTTCGCGTCCCGCTGCCACGGCGTCGTGCCGGGAGGCGACGCCGAGCTTGCGGTACAGGCTCTTGTTGTACGCCTTGACCGTGTTGATCGACAGGAACATCGCCGCCCCGATCTCCCGCTGGGTCGCCGGTCCCTGCAGCGCCCGCAGGATCGACAACTCACGGTCGGTCAGCTCCTCCGCGAGGACACCGGAACGTACGGCGGTACGGGCGCCGGCCCGGCCCAGCCGCGCCTCGCTCTCCTCGAGCCGCCGCTTCGCGTAGGTGCTCACCGGCTCCTCCTCCACCACCTCGCGGGCCCACGCCAGGGCGGCGCGGGCGGCGGGCCGGTCGCCGCGGCCGAGCTCGGCGTCAGCGAGGTACAGCAGGCCCAGAAACAGCGTCGTCGGCCGCGGATGGAGCTCTGCGAGGGCGACGGCACGGCGCAGAGGACCGCGGCCCCCTCCACGTCGCCGTTCAGGTGGCGAAGCCGGCCGGCGGCGATACGCAGCGCGGCGAGCCCCGGGGTGCTGGCCTCCCGCCGTTGACCTGCGCGGTGCGACGGCTCTTGCCCGGATGCACTTCACCGCAACCACGCTCCGCCTCGGCCTGCACCACATGAACCAGATCACCGAACGCATCGACCGCGACACCGCGGCCGGCCACCCCGACGTCTTCTCCGCCCGCTGGGCCGCCCTGCTCGGTCGCCCCGCCTCGACCGGCCTGCTCTCCTTCCGCATCGGCCACCCCGAGCGCACACCGGGCCTCAGCCCCCGCCGCAGCCTCGACGACGTCGTCACCAGCTGACCTTTGCCCGGGCGGCGAGTCTCAAGCGCCGCCCGACCACCAGTTCTCGTACAGAAGGAGATTCCCCATGCCCGCATCACCCGTCACGGGCCCGGTCGCAGGCCCGGTGCGCGCCTTGCGTCCCGGCGCCGTTCTGGCAGTGACCTGCCTGGCCCTTGCCACCGTCGTCTCGGCCATGGCGTCGCTGAGCGTGGCGCTGCCCGACGTCGCCCGGGAGACGCACGCCAACCAGACCCAGCTGTCCTGGATCATCGACTCCTACAGTCTGATCTTCGCCTCACTGCTGCTGTTCGCCGCGACCCTCGGTGACCGCTTCGGCCGTCGCAAGGCCCTGCTCGGCGGCGTCGGACTGTTCGCAGCGATATCGTTCGCCGCGACCTTCACGGACGAACCGGGCATCCTGATCACCCTGCGTGCCCTGCTCGGTGTGGCCGCCGCGTTCGTCATGCCCGCCACCTTGTCCACCATCACCAGTACGTTCCCCCGCGATCAGCTGGCGCGTGCCATCAGTGTCTGGGCGGCGGTCGCGGGCGCGAGCGCGGCGCTGGGGCTGTTCGCCTCCGGTCTGCTGCTGGAGGTGTGGTCGTGGCGGTCGGTGTTCTGGCTGAACGCGGTGATGGCCGCAGTGGCGTTCATCGGCACCCACTTCTTCGTCCCGGAATCCGCACAGCCGGGCAGGCACCGGGTGGACGTGGTCGGAGCGGCTCTCACCGTCGCGGGGCTGGGGGCGCTGGTCTACTCGGTGATCGAGGCGCCCGAGCACGGCTGGGGCAGCACACGGACCCTGGTCGGTATGGCCCTCGGGCTCCTCGTCCTGGCCGCCTTCGTCGCCTGGGAACTCAGGCACCCGCATCCCCTGCTCGACCCGAGGCTGTTCCGCCACAAGGCGTTCGCGGCCGGATCGGTCTCGACCACCCTCCAGTTCTTCGCCTTCTTCGGGTTCATCTTCGTCACCATGCAGTACCTCCAACTGGTGCGCGGTGACAGTGCCCTGATGGCCGCCGTCAGTGTGCTGCCGATGTCCGCGGCGATGATCCCCAGCGCCCGGCTCGCCCCGCGCCTGGTCGCCCGGCGAGGCGCCCGCGGGCCCTGGACCGTCGGCCTTCTCCTGGTCACCACCGGCCTGGTCGTGCTGGCCCAGCTCGACGCCGGCAGTTCGTACTGGCTGGTCGCCGGCGGGCTGGTGCCGCTCGGTGCGGGCATGGGCCTGGCCACCACGCCGGCCACCGCGGCGATCACCGACGCACTGCCGCCCCGTCTGCAGAACGTGGGATCCGCCGTCAACGACCTCTCGCGCGAACTCGGCGGCGCCCTGGGCATCGCCGTCCTCGGCAGCCTCATGAGCGCCCAGTACCGCGACGAGCTCGACACCGGCGGGCTCCCCGCCCCGGTCGCGCACGCGGCACGCTCCTCCCTCGCCGCCGCCAACCACATAGGCCACGCCACGGGCAACCCCGCGCTGATCGAACGGGCCCGTGACGCCTTCGCCTCCGGAATGCACCTCGCACTCATCAGCGGCGCCGCAACCACCCTCCTGGCCGCCGTCGTCGTCACCCTTCTGCTGCGCCGAAACGGCAAACCGGGCACGGCCGCCGTGGCGACACAGACCGACGGCGCGGACCGCGACACGGCGCGGGCGACGGCGTAGCAGCGGCCGGCCGCCGGACACATCCACCACCACGGGCGGCGCAAGGGTCCACGATCCGTCCCGCGCGCCGCACCGGGAAGGGAACCGACATGACCCCGCTGCGTCCCCGGACAGCGCACCAACCCGACCCCGACCCCGACCAGTTGCCAGAGCCACTGGAAGCCCTCGCCCGCGCCTTCGCCCTCCTCGGCACACGCGGCACCGGGCTCGTCATCACGGCCCTGGCCAAGGGCCCGGCCGACCTCCACCTCATTCACGAGCGCGTACCCGGCCTCAGCGACGGCCTGCTCACCCGGCGCCTCCGGGAGATGACCGCCCTCGGCCTGGTGACCCGAACCGACCACCCGGGCGCCCCCGCACCCACCGTCTACACCCTCGCAGCCCACGGCAAGGCACTCCTCATCCCCCTGGCCGCCCTGACCGTGTGGGCACAGGACCACCTCTCTGCGCAGGCCTCCGAGGGAACGCTTCCACAGACCTGGAACGGAACATGAGCGCACACGACAACGTCGACCTGGGTCATACGGTCGCCGGCTGGACCGGAACAGCCGTCGCGCTGGTCGGTTTCAGCCTCGCAGGTCTCGGCGTCGTCGCAGGGTCCGCGGCCTTGGTGATCTCCGGCGTCGCAGTGATCGCCCTGGCCGCGATCGTCACCTGGCTCCTCCACCTGACGGGCTGGGGGAAGCCCAGCGGCCCCCGCCCGGCCGACCAGTGGGACTGGCGGGTGAAGGACCTCGGCGCCCGGCAGGGGCACCCGGACTGCTTGGGGTGCCGCCTCGCCGGAAGACGAGCCGAGGCGGTGGCGAAGAGCGCACCGCCGACGTCCGCAGGGACCACCCTGCCGTCGCCGCGCCGACGCCCCCACACCCCGGGCGTCCAGGCAGCAGGGCCTGCGGCAGAGAACCGGACGCTCCTCTGACGGCCGCGCCGCCGACCTGGCCGTCGGCAAGCGACCTCGGAACAGAGACCTCGGAACAGCGACCTCGGAACAGAGACAAAAGCGAAGGAGAGACCTGCAATGACCGCGGAGGACACACCTGATGGCGTACATGACGGCACGGCGGCCCGGGACGGCCTCGCGGCCAACCGGGCCCTCTGGGACGACCTCGCCGAATTCCACGGAACCGACCCTGAGGACCGGTCGTACGACGTGCGGGCATTCCTCGGCGGAGGGCAGACCCTGCGACGGATCGAGCGGGAACTCGCGGGCGACGTGGCCGGCAAGGATCTCCTCCACCTGCAATGCCACTTCGGGATGGACACCCTGAACTGGGCGCGCCTGGGCGCACGCGTCACCGGCGTGGACTTCTCCTCCACGGCGATCGCACGGGCCCGAAGCCTGGCGGAACAGACCGGTCTGGCCGCGGAGTTCGTGGAGGCGGACACCCAGCGCCTCCCCGACGATCTGGCAGGCAGGTTCGACCTGGTCGTCGCCACCTACGGGGTCCTGTCCTGGATCGGGGACCTCGACGCCTGGATGGGCGGTGCCGCGACAGCGCTGCGGCCGGGCGGCCGAATGGTCCTCGTGGACCTGCACCCCGTCTTCCAGACGGTGCTCACGATCGACCCCCTCGTCGCCGACTGGCCCTACGGTGGCGGCGCACCGCGGCACGAGATGATGGGCACCTACGCCCACGCCGACGCTCCCGTCGAGCCGAAGAAGTCCACCCAGTATCCGTATTCGGTCGGCGAGATCGTGACGGCGGCCGCTTCGGCGGGGCTGGTCGTGGAGCGCCTGGGCGAGCACACGGAAACCGAGACCGACGGGCGGCACATCCTGCCGCGGGGCCCGGACGGCCTGTACCGCTTCCCGTTCAGCGACACGTACCTACCTGTCCTGTACTCGCTCGGCGCAGCTCTCCGGCCCGCATCCGGCGGACACCCGAGTGACGCCGACCCCCGAAGGCCCCGCCCGGCAGAGGGCACGACGTCCCCGAGCCTGTGACAGACCGGAGGGTCCGACATATGCACTACCTGCACGTCGACGTTTTCAGTTCCCAGCCCTACAGCGGCAACAGCCTGGCGGTGTTCCCCGACTCCGTGGGGCTCAGCGGGAAGCAGATGACACGCATCACCCAGGAGATGCGCCATTTCGAATCGGTCTTCCTCACCCGCCACCCCGCCCATGAGCGGACCTGGGGTGCGCGCGTCTTCGACCTCGCCGGGGAACTCGACTTCGCGGGCCACCCCCTCATCGGTGCGGCATGCGTCCTGCACGCTCTGCACGACGCCGATGACACGGAGACCTGGCGCCTGAAGCTGAGAGCCCGAACGGTCGACGTCATCACCCGACGCCGCGCAACGGGCCGCTACACCGCAGTTCTCGACCAGGGCCCCGCCGTATTTCTCGGCCGCCCCCATATCCCGGACCTGGCCGCCTGGTTCTCCTTGGACGCGGAGGACCTGGACCCGGAGCTTCCTCCAGAAGTGCTTTCAACGGGGCTGAGGTACCTCGTCGTCCCTGTGCGCGGCGACGCACTCGGCCGTGCCCGGATCGCCCAGGATCTCGAAGCCCCCCTCGCTGCGCTTGGTGCTCACTTCGCCTACCTGCTCGACGCCACGGCACTGGAAGGACGCCACTGGACCAACGACGGCAACCTGGAAGATGTGGTCACAGGATCCGGCGGTGGGTGCGCGGCCGCCTATCTGCGCCGACACGGCCGGATCGGCGACGGAGAGACCGTCACTCTCCACCAGGGGCGCCTCACCGGCCGCGCAGGCAAGATGGCGGTCAGCGCCCACGGCGAAGGGCAGGACATCCGTTCGGTGAGGGTTGGCGGCGAGGTGGCGTTCGTTGCCGAAGGGCACCTCAGGGAGCTACCCGCTTGAGCCTCTGCGCGGAACCGCGGGCGTCGACGCCGACCATGCCTCCGCGATCCCGGGGACGAGGACCTGCGGCCGCGTGGCCGGCGGGCCCATGGATCACATCACCAGCCCCGTGCGCGCCACTCCGCGAGGTGGGGCCGCTCCGCGCCCAGTGTCGTGTCGTGCCCGTGGCCCGGGTACACCCAGGTCTCGTCCGGCAGCACGTCGAAGATCTTCGTCTCTACGTCGTGGATCAGACTGGCGAACGCCTCCGGGTCCTTGCGGGTGTTGCCCACGCCGCCCGGGAAGAGGCAGTCCCCGGTGAACACGTGGGGGTGCCCGTGCGGGTCGTCGTAGACGAGGGCGATCGAGCCCGGTGTGTGCCCGACCAGGTGGCGCGCGGTGAGTTCCACGCGCCCCACCCGGATGACGTCCCCGTCGTCGACCGGGACGTCGGTGGGGACGGGGATGCCCTCGGCATCCGCCCGCCCGGCGTACGTACGCGCGTGTGTGGCCGCGACGACCTCCGCGAGCGCCTGCCAGTGGTCGCCGTGCTGGTGCGTGGTGACGACGGACGCGATGCCGTCGGCGCCGATGGTGCCGAGCAGGGTCTCCGCCTCGTTGGCGGCGTCGATCAGGAGCTGCTCGTCGGTGGCCCGGCAGCGCAGCAGATAGGCGTTGTTGTTCATCGGGCCGACCGCGATCTTGGTGATCATCAGGTCCTTGAGCTCGTGCACGTCGGCGGGCCCGCCGACCGTCACCTGTCCGCTGTACGTCATGACGGCCAGCCTATAGCGGGGGCAGCAGGGGGAGGGGGCCGCCGTGGACCGTCAGCGCGGAGCCGTCGCGGCGGCCGGCGAGCCAGCCGAGGAGGTCGGCGGCGGTGCCCTCGACGCTGACCTCAGGAGCGTCGGCGGCGCGACCGGTGCTCCACGCGTGCGTGCCGTCCGCCAGGCTGGTGGCCGGGACGTCGGGGTGGCCGGAGAAGCGCTCGGTGAGGAACACGATCTCCCGTTCCGCGAACTCCCCGGGCAGGTCCTCCAGCTCGTACCCGATCCCCAGGTCCACGTGGTGCAGCTCGACCTCGACCCACCTCCGGAACGGCACCCGGGCCGCCGCGTCGGTGACCCCGTTCCGCAGCTCGACCGTGCGCGACCAGTCCGCGGGCTCCGCCCCCGCCTCCTGGAAGCGGGCGGCGCTGTCGCGCAGGTCGGCGAGCTGGACGTCGAGGGGCCGGGGGGCGTCGCGCTCGATGTCGGCGTCGCGCGCCTCGGCCGAGGAGTACATGGGCCGGCCCCGCAGCACGTTCACGAGGGCGTCGGCGTTGCGGGAGAGATGGGCGAGGACATGGCCGCGGCTCCAGCCCGGAAGCCGTGACGACTGCGTCACGGCCGCGTTGTCCATCTTGGCGGCTGCGGTCAGCAGCCGCTCGGTCGCAGCACGTACAGACTCCAGGTCATGAGCGTGATCAGTCATGGTGCTGACCCTAGCTCCGCCACACCTTTGGGTGAAGGTGGTGAAGCTGTGCCGTAAATCGAATGCACGTGCTATATGGTCGGAAGCGGCGTCGGGCATGCTGGAAGGCCGGGGATTGTTGTTCCCCATCCGGGAATCCGACCGGCGTTGTCAGTGGCTCCCCCTAGTCTGAGAAAGCACGGGGGCCCCGCCCCTGTCACTCCTCTCAAGCCAAGAAAGGTGCGGACCGGCGTGGCCGACCGTCTCATCGTCCGTGGCGCGCGCGAGCACAACCTGAAGAACGTCTCGCTCGACCTGCCCCGCGACTCGCTCATCGTCTTCACGGGCCTGTCGGGGTCGGGCAAGTCCTCGCTGGCCTTCGACACCATCTTCGCCGAGGGTCAGCGGCGCTACGTGGAGTCGCTCTCCTCGTACGCCCGCCAGTTCCTCGGGCAGATGGACAAGCCCGACGTCGACTTCATCGAGGGCCTGTCGCCCGCGGTCTCCATCGACCAGAAGTCGACCTCGCGCAACCCGCGCTCGACGGTCGGCACCATCACCGAGGTCTACGACTACCTGCGTCTGCTCTTCGCGCGCATCGGCAAGCCGCACTGCCCCGAGTGCGGCCGCCCCATCTCGCGCCAGTCGCCGCAGGCCATCGTCGACCGGGTCCTGGAGCTGCCCGAGGGCAGCCGCTTCCAGGTGCTGTCGCCGCTGGTGCGGGAGCGCAAGGGCGAGTTCGTCGACCTCTTCGCCGACCTCCAGACCAAGGGGTACAGCCGGGCGCGGGTGGACGGCGAGACCGTCCAGCTCTCCAACCCGCCCACGCTGAAGAAGCAGGAGAAGCACACCATCGAGGTGGTCGTCGACCGTCTCACGGTGAAGGACTCCGCCAAGCGCCGCCTCACCGACTCCGTGGAGACCGCCCTCGGGCTGTCCGGCGGCATGGTCGTGCTCGACTTCGTCGACCTCCCCGAGGACGACCCCGAGCGCGAGCGCATGTTCTCGGAGCACCTGTACTGCCCGTACGACGACCTGTCTTTCGAGGAGCTGGAGCCCCGCTCCTTCTCCTTCAACTCGCCCTTCGGCGCCTGCCCCGAGTGCACCGGCATCGGCACCCGCATGGAGGTCGACCCGGAACTGATCGTCCCCGACGAGGACAAGTCCCTCGACGAGGGCGCGATCCACCCCTGGTCGCACGGCCACACCAAGGACTACTTCGGCCGGCTCATCGGCGCCCTCGCGGACGCCCTGGGCTTCCGCACCGACATCCCCTTCGCGGGGCTGCCCCAGCGCGCCAAGAAGGCCCTGTTGTACGGCCACAAGACGCAGATCGAGGTCCGCTACCGCAACCGGTACGGCCGTGAGCGGGTCTACACCACGCCCTTCGAAGGCGCCGTGCCCTTCGTCAAGCGCCGGCACAGCGAGTCCGAGTCCGACGCCAGCCGGGAGCGCTTCGAGGGCTACATGCGCGAGGTGCCCTGCCCCACCTGTGAGGGCACCCGCCTCAAGCCTCTCGTCCTCGCGGTCACCGTCATGGGCAAGTCGATCGCCGAGGTCTCCGGCATGTCCATCAGCGACTGCGCGGACTTCCTGGGCGAGCTGAAGCTCAGCGCCCGTGACAAGAAGATCGCCGAGCGGGTCCTCAAGGAGGTCAACGAACGGCTGAAGTTCCTGGTCGACGTCGGCCTGGACTACCTCTCGCTGAACCGCGCGGCCGGCACCCTGTCCGGCGGCGAGGCCCAGCGCATCCGCCTGGCCACCCAGATCGGCTCGGGACTCGTCGGCGTCCTGTACGTCCTCGACGAGCCGTCCATCGGTCTGCACCAGCGTGACAACCACCGGCTGATCGAGACCCTGGTCCGGCTGCGGGACATGGGCAACACGCTCATCGTCGTGGAGCACGACGAGGACACCATCAAGGTCGCCGACTGGATCGTCGACATCGGCCCCGGCGCGGGCGAGCACGGCGGCAAGGTCGTGCACAGCGGCTCCCTGAAGGAGCTCCTGGCCAACACCGAGTCCGAGACCGGCCAGTACCTTTCGGGCCGGAAGGCCATCCCGCTGCCCGACATCCGCCGGCCCCTCGACCCGTCCCGGCAGCTCACCGTGCACGGAGCCCGCGAGAACAACCTCCAGGACATCGACGTGTCCTTCCCGCTGGGCGTGTTCACCGCGGTCACCGGTGTCTCGGGCTCCGGCAAGTCGACCCTGGTCAACGACATCCTGTACACCCACCTGGCGCGCGAGCTCAACGGCGCCAGGAGCGTCCCGGGCCGGCACACGCGCGTGGACGGCGACGACCTCGTCGACAAGGTCGTGCACGTCGACCAGTCGCCCATCGGCCGCACCCCGCGGTCCAACCCGGCGACGTACACCGGCGTCTTCGACCACGTCCGCAAGCTGTTCGCCGAGACCACCGAGGCGAAGGTCCGCGGCTACCAGCCGGGTCGCTTCTCCTTCAACGTCAAGGGCGGCCGCTGCGAGAACTGCGCGGGCGACGGCACCATCAAGATCGAGATGAACTTCCTCCCGGACGTCTACGTCCCGTGCGAGGTCTGCCACGGCGCCCGGTACAACCGGGAGACCCTGGAGGTCCACTACAAGGGCAAGTCCATCGCCGACGTCCTGAACATGCCGATCGAGGAGGCCACGGACTTCTTCGACGCCGTCCCGGCGATCGCCCGCCACCTCAACACCCTCAAGGACGTCGGTCTCGGCTACGTCCGTCTCGGCCAGGCCGCGACCACCCTGTCCGGCGGCGAGGCGCAGCGCGTGAAGCTCGCCAGCGAGCTCCAGAAGCGCTCCACCGGCCGTACGGTCTACGTCCTGGACGAGCCGACCACCGGTCTGCACTTCGAGGACATCAGCAAGCTGCTGAAGGTCCTGTCCGGGCTGGTCGACAAGGGCAACACCGTCATCGTCATCGAGCACAACCTCGACGTGATCAAGACGGCCGACTGGATCGTCGACATGGGCCCCGAGGGCGGCGCGGGCGGCGGTCTGGTCGTCGCCGAGGGCACCCCGGAGGAGGTCGCCGGAGTCCCGGCCAGCCACACCGGCAAGTTCCTGAGGGAGATCCTGGGCGCCGACCGGATCAGCGACGGGGCCGCGGTGAAGGCCCCGCGCAAGGCACCAGCCCGGAAGACGACCGCGGCGAAGAAGGCGGTCGCCACCGCGTCCGTGGCCAAGAAGACGGCGACGGCCAGGACGACCGCGGCCAAGAAGACAGCCGCGAAGAAGACGGCGACGGCCGGCGAGGCGGCAGCCGCCAAGAAGGCCGCGCCCGCGAAGAAGGCGACCCCGGCCCGCAAGGCCTGAGTCGGCGGACAGCCGCGGTCGGCACGGCCGGGCAGACACACAAAAGGGCGGCGCCCCGCGGGAACTCCCGCGGGGCGCCGCCCTTTCCGCCCACAGCTCCCTCGCCTCTTCCGTCTACAGCGCGCCCACCTCGGCGGCGTACGGCGGCTCCGCGCCCGCTCGTGAGCAGGTGATCGCCGCCGCGCGGGCCGCGAAACGCAGCAGCCGGGCCCAGTCGTCGACGCGCAGTGCGGCGAGCGCCGCCGGAGAGAGGGCGTCCATGGCTGCCAGGCCGTGCAGCAGCGCCGCGTTCACGGTGTCGCCGGCGCCGATGGTGTCCACGACGTCGACCTTCTCGCCCGGCACCGGAAGCGCCGACCCGTCCCGGGTGAACACGCTCAGCCCGTCACCGCCGTGGGTGATCACCACCGCCGAGGGTCCCGCGGCCAGCCATTCCTGGGGGGTGCCGCCGAGCCACAGCGCGTCCTCCTCGGAGAGCTTGAGCAGGGACACCGACGGCAGCCAGCTCTTGAACCGGGCCCGGTACGCGTCCGCGTCGGGGATCAGCCCGGCCCGGATGTTCGGGTCGAGCGCGGTGAACACGCCCTGCGCGGCGGCGGCCCGCAGCAGCTCCTCGTAGGCGCTCGCTCCCGGTTCCAGGACGAGCGAGCAGGTGCCGAAGGACACCGCGCGGGTTCCGGAGGGGAGTGCGGCGGGGGCCGTGAACAGACGGTCGGCGGTGCCGTCGACGTAGAAGGAGTAGGCGGCCGAGCCGCCGTCGTCTATCGAGGCGACGGCGAGCGTGGTGGGCTCGGTCCCGCGCTGGACGGCGGACACGTCCACCCCCGCCTCCCGCAGCCCGTCGAGCAGCGCCTCGCCGAAGGCGTCGAGCGAGACGCGGGAGCAGAACGCCGTGGGGGAGCCGAGCCGGCCGAGGGCCACGGCGGTGTTGTAGGGGCCGCCGCCGAGCGCCGGTTTGAGACTCGCGAGGGCGCCCCTGCCCTGCGGTACCAGATCGATCAGGGCCTCACCGGCGACGACGATCACGAGACGGTTCCTTTCGACTGCGAGGACTGAGAGCGTGGCGCAGGGCGGCCGTACTCCCCGGTCTCCGCGCAGCCGCACGACGTGCGGTGCACGAAGGCACAGGGCAGACGCAGGGTACGGGTGGGGCGGTCCGGGGCGGCGAGCCGGCCCAGGAGCAGGCGGACCGCTTCGGTGCCGATCTCCCTGCTGGGCTGGGCGATCGCGGTGAGCCGGGGGGCGAACAGGTCCGCCCAGGCGAAGTCGTCGAAGCAGCACAGCGCCAGGTCGTCCGGGACCGAGAGGCCGCGTTCGCGCAGGGTGCGCAGGGTGCCGATGGTCATCGTGTTGTTGGCGGTGACCAGGGCGGTGGGCGGCGTCGGGAGGGCGAGCAGGGCGGCGGTGGCCACTTCCGCCCCGGCCGACTCGGAGTCGCCGTGGACGATCAGGTGGGGGTCGTAGGGCAGACCGGAGGCGGTGAGGCCCTGCCGGTACCCGGCGATCCGTTCGGCGGTGGTGCTGAGCCCCGGCAGGCCGGCCACCAGACCGATGCGCCGGTGGCCGAGCCCGGCGAGGTGGGTGACCAGTTCGGCCATCGGCCGGGTGCTCTCGGCGCACACCTGGTCGAAGCGCCGAGGACTGCCCGAGGGAGTCTCCCGCCCTTCAGTGCCGGCGCCGGCATCCCTCGGCCCGTCAACCCCGCCCGCTCCCTCCACCACCCGGTCCAGGAACACCGTGGGGACCTCGTGCCGCGTGAGGTAGGCGACGAGTTCGCGAGGGTCCGCGGAGGGCGCGACGATCATGCCGTCCACGCGCCGTTCGTGCAGCAGCTGGACGACCTTGCGCTCGTGCTCGGGGTCGTCGTGGGGATCGGCGATGAGCAGGCTGTAGCCGTGTTCGAGGGCGCCCGCCTCCACGCCCTGGAGGATCTCCGTGAAGTACGGGTTGCTGATCGCCGACACCGCGAGCCCGATGGAGCGGGTGCGGGAGGTCACCAGGGAGCGGGCCAGGGTGTTGGGGGTGTACCCGAGCTCGTCCACCGCGTCGAGCACGGCCTGCCGGGTGTGGGGCAGGACCGGCCGGGTGCCGTTGAGGACGTGCGAGACGGTCGCCACCGACACGCCCGCAGTGCGTGCCACGTCGGCCATGGTCGGCATCGAGCCCCTCCCGGACAGGCGGCTTCCCGGATCGGGGGCCTCCCGGACGGTGCCCCCACGGCCGGGAAGGTATCCCATCCAGCGACGCACGTAAACGCTTACGCAAGCGTTTACGTCGAGTCACCGGATGACTTCGAGTCGCTGGCCGACCTCGGGTCACCGGCCGACTTCGGGTCACCGGCCGACTTCGGGTCACCGGCCGACTTCGGGTCGCCAGCCGACTTAGGGTCTCCGGGCCTCGGATCACCGGCCCGAGGGCGGATCACCGGCCCGACACCGGGGCCCTCACTCCCAGTCCCACCCGATCCCCACGACCCCCGACCGCACCCGCGGCTCGACGAGGTGGACCGAGTGGTGGTGGCCGGTGAGCGCCAGTTCCTGGCGGCTGCTGCGGGGCGCCGCGGGGGAGTGCTGGGTGAAGCGGTGGCAGCGCACCGGCAGCGCGTTCTCGTCGAACCGGACCTGGAGCGCGTACTGGCCGCCGGGCGAGCCGAAGCCGCGGACGTACTCGCGCGACACCCCGCCCGTGCCGTCCTCGACGCGGTAGCGGAACAGGAAGGTGTCACCGGCCCGCAGCCGGGCGTCCAGGAGCAGCTCGGCCACCAGCACCCCGGTCTCGTGGTGCCGGCGCACCCGCCCCGTACGGCAGTTCTCCAGGGCGTGCACGGTCATGCGCTCCGGCGCGCATCCCGGGTCGCCGTGGTGGACGGCCATGAAGCGGTCGACGCCCTCGCGGTGGGCCCGCACGATGTGGTGCGACTCCAGGCCGCGCAGCTCGCGACGGGGCCCTATGTCGATCCGCTCGTGGTGGCCGAGGGTGTGCAGCCCGCCGTCGTGCGGCGAGTCCAGCTCGTCCAGCAGTTGTCCGAGCACGTCCGAGGCCGCGAGGAGGGAGCGGTAGGAGCGGGTCGCGGAACGCTCCGCGGCCGGCCGGTCGTCGTACTCGGCGAGCAGCCGGATCAGCGACTCCTCCGGCAGCTGGAGGATCTCCTCCAGCGCGCGGACGGCCCGTAGCGACTCGGGGCGCTGCGGGCGCCGGGCGCCCTGCTGCCAGTAACTCAGACTGGTCACACCGACCTTGACCCCGTGGCGCGACAGATGGTGCTGGACGCGCTGGAGCGGCAGCCCCCGTGCGGCGATCGCGGCGCGCAGCGCGACATGGAAGGGGCCGCCTCGCAGGGCCGTGTCCAGTTCCGCGTCGACGACGGTCGCGACGTCCGCGTGCTGTGTGGCGTGCGGCATGCAGGGGCCTTTCTGTACAGGTCCGGGCGGCTGGTCAGGCCGTTCCAAAGAGGGGTGTGCCGGGGCCGTTGGGGGCTGTGCCGGGGGAGGCTTCACATCCGTACGCCGCTGTTCCCGGTCCCGAGTTCCCCCGCATTGAAGCGTGTTGGCCTGGTCCCGACAACACCTGCCGCCCAACGACCGCGCACTCCCGGCCGGTTGGCGGCCCGTTCCGGATGGCCGACGGTCTGTGTCCGGACGGTGTACGGCTCCTCCGCCCAGTCTCCAGGGGCCTCGCCGGCGCCGTCCGGTGTCAGGGGTGAGAGGTTCACATGAGAGGGTCGGCCGCATGGCGGAGACCTGGTGGCTGGACGGCGACAGCGCGCTTCCCCTGAGCGCGGCGGAGGCGCTCGACCTGCTCCGGCGACGGATCGCGGCCGGACTCCTGGAGACCTGGCTGGGCAGCTCCGAAGGACGTGCGCTCGCCCTCGTGACCAACACGGAGCGCGCCCACGTCACCCTCCTCGACGACGAGGACGACCCCGGGCAGCACGTGGTCGACCCCGGCGCCCGGGGGAGCAGCGGCGGCTACGTGCTCGCGAACGGGCAGTGGGACGAGTACCCGGACGAGCACACCGTGCCGCTCGCCCATGCCCTGCGCGTCGTCGCCGGTGTGGTGGAGGCGGGGGTTCCGCCGCCGGACGTCCCCTGGCGCGTCGAGCGCTGACGCGGCCAGCGCTGAGCCGGAGACCGGGGGTTGTCCACAGGCTCGTGCTTGTCCACAGGCTCGTCGGAGTGTCAGCCCTCGCCAGTAGGGTGTGAGACATGGCCGACCCCTCCAGCTACCGCCCCAAACCAGGGGAGATCCCGGACACCCCCGGGGTGTACAGGTTCCGCGACGAGCACCGCCGGGTGATCTACGTCGGAAAGGCGAAGAGCCTGCGCCAGCGCCTGGCGAACTACTTCCAGGACCTGGCGAGCCTGCACCCCCGCACCCGCACGATGGTGACCACCGCCGCGTCCGTGGAGTGGACGGTGGTGTCCACGGAGGTCGAGGCCCTCCAGCTGGAGTACTCCTGGATCAAGGAGTTCGACCCCCGGTTCAACGTCAAGTACCGCGACGACAAGAGCTACCCGTACCTCGCGGTGACGATGAACGAGGAGTTCCCCCGCGTCCAGGTGATGCGCGGCCAGAAACGCAAGGGCGTCAGGTACTTCGGGCCCTACGGACACGCGTGGGCGATCCGCGACACCGTCGACCTCCTGCTGCGTGTCTTCCCCGTCCGCACCTGCTCCGCCGGCGTCTTCAAGAACGCCGCCCGCACCGGACGCCCCTGCCTCCTCGGCTACATCGGCAAGTGCTCGGCGCCCTGCGTGGGCCGCGTCTCGGCCGACGAGCACCGCGACCTCGCCGAGGACTTCTGCGACTTCATGGCCGGCCGCACCGGCACCTACATCCGCCGCCTGGAGCAGCGGATGGCGGACGCGGCCGAGGAGATGGAGTACGAGCGGGCGGCCCGGCTGCGCGACGACATCGGGGCCCTGAAGAAGGCCATGGAGAAGAGCGCGGTCGTGCTCGCCGACGCCACCGACGCCGACCTGATCGCGGTCGCCGAGGACGAGCTGGAGGCGGCCGTCCAGATCTTCCACGTCCGCGGCGGACGCGTGCGCGGCCAGCGCGGCTGGGTCACCGACAAGGTCGAGGAGATCACCACCGGAGCCCTCGTCGAACACGCCCTCCAGCAGCTCTACGGCGAGGAGAAGGGCGACGCGGTCCCCAAGGAGGTCCTGGTCCCCGCCCTGCCCGAGCCGGTGGAGCCGGTCCAGGAATGGCTCGCCGAACGCCGCGGGTCGGGCGTCTCGCTGCGCATCCCGCAGCGCGGCGACAAGAAGGCCCTGATGGAGACCGTGCAGCGCAACGCCCAGCAGGCTCTCGTCCTCCACAAGACCAAGCGCGCCTCCGACCTCACCACGCGCTCGCGTGCCCTGGAGGAGATCGCCGAGGCCCTCGACCTGGACAGCGCCCCCCTGCGGATCGAGTGCTACGACATCTCCCACCTCCAGGGCGACGACGTGGTCGCCTCCATGGTTGTCTTCGAGGACGGCCTCCAGCGCAAGAGCGAGTACCGCCGTTTCCAGATCAAGGGATTCGCGGGACAGGACGACGTGCGGTCCATGCACGAGGTGATCTCCCGCCGGTTCCGCCGCTACCTCGCCGAGAAGGAGAAGACCGGCGAGTGGGTCGACGACGCCTCGCAGGCCGCGTTCAAGGACGCCTCCGGCAGGGACGTCCCGACCGGCGCCCCGGACGCCCCAGACGGCGGCCTCAAGGACGACGACGGCCGCCCCAGGAAGTTCGCCTACCCGCCCCAGCTCGTCGTGGTCGACGGCGGCCGGCCCCAGGTCGCCGCGGCGAAGCGGGCACTGGACGAGCTCGGCATCGACGACATCGCCGTCTGCGGCCTCGCCAAGCGCCTGGAGGAGGTGTGGCTGCCCGACGACGAGGACCCGATCGTGCTGCCCCGCACCAGTGAAGGGCTGTACCTTCTCCAGCGGGTGCGTGACGAGGCCCACCGCTTCGCCATCACCTACCAGCGCACCAAGCGGGCCCAGCGCTTCCGGTCGAGCCCGCTCGACGACGTCCCCGGCCTCGGGGACACACGCAAGCAGGCCCTCCTGAAACATTTCGGGTCCTTGAAGAAACTACGATCCGCCACCATCGACCAGATCTGCGAGGTCCCCGGCATAGGCCGCAAGACGGCCGAGACGATCGCCGTGGCCCTCGCCCAGGCGGCCCCGGCCGCGCCCGCCGTCAACACGGCGACTGGAGAGATCATGGACGAGGAGGAACCCGGTACCACGGGTTCCGGTGGGGATCCCGTGTCGGCGGGCGCCCCGGACGAACGACGGGGGCAGGAGACATGAATGTGAACGAGCACGAAGAACCACAGCACCAGAGCGGAGACGACACCCAGGTGAGCACGGGCGCACCCCACGACACCTCCGGAGTCCCGGAGGCCGCCATCCCCGAGCTGGTGATCATCTCCGGCATGTCCGGCGCCGGCCGCTCCACCGCCGCCAAGTGTCTGGAGGACCTCGGCTGGTTCGTCGTCGACAACCTCCCGCCCGCGCTGATCCCCACCATGGTGGAGCTCGGCGCCCGCTCCCAGGGCAACGTCGCCCGGATCGCGGTGGTCGTCGACGTCCGCGGCCGGCGCTTCTTCGACAACCTCCGCGAGTCCCTCGCCGACCTGGAGTCCAAGCACGTCACCCGCCGGATCGTCTTCCTGGAGTCCTCCGACGAGGCCCTGGTGCGCCGCTTCGAGTCCGTGCGCCGCCCGCACCCCCTCCAGGGCGACGGCCGCATCGTCGACGGCATCGACGCCGAGCGTGAGCTGCTGCGCGAGCTGCGCGGCGACGCCGACCTGGTCATCGACACCTCCAGCCTCAACGTCCACGAACTGCGCGCCAAGATGGACGCCCAGTTCGCCGGTGAGGAGGAGCCGGAGCTGCGGGCCACCGTCATGTCGTTCGGCTTCAAGTACGGCCTGCCGGTCGACGCCGACCTGGTCGCGGACATGCGGTTCCTGCCCAACCCGCACTGGGTCCCGGAGCTGCGGCCCTTCACCGGCCTCAACGAGGAGGTGTCGGCGTACGTCTTCAACCAGCCCGGCGCCAAGGAGTTCCTCGACCGCTACGCCGAGCTGCTGCGCCTGATCGCGGCCGGCTACCGCCGTGAGGGCAAGCGGTACGTGACGATCGCCATCGGCTGCACCGGCGGCAAGCACCGCTCGGTCGCCACCTCGGAGAAGCTCGCCGCGCGTCTCGCGGCCGAAGGCGTGGAGACGGTGGTCGTGCACCGGGACATGGGACGGGAATGACCGCACGCACTCCGCGGCTGAGCAGGCTGCGACGGGCGGTTCCCGAAGGCCGGGCGTCCCGGTCCGTGGAGACCCGCGGCGCGCGGCCCCGGCGGCGCGGTACCCAGCCCAAGGTGGTGGCGCTCGGCGGGGGCATGGGCCTGTCCGCCTCGCTCGCCGCCCTGCGCCGGATCACCGGCGACCTCACCGCCGTCGTCACCGTGGCCGACGACGGCGGCTCCAGCGGACGGCTGCGCGACGAGCTGGGCGTGCTGCCGCCCGGCGACCTGCGCAAGGCGCTGGCCGCGCTGTGCGGCGACGACGACTGGGGCCAGACCTGGGCCCGGGTCATCCAGCACCGCTTCCAGTCCAAGGGCGACCTGCACGAACACGCGGTCGGCAACCTGCTGATCGTCGCCCTGTGGGAGCAGCTCGGCGACCACGTCCAGGCGCTCGACCTGGTCGGCAGGCTGCTGGGCGCCCATGGCCGGGTGCTGCCCATGTCCGCGGTGCCCCTGGAGCTCCAGGCCCTGGTCAAGGGGCATGATCCGGAGCGGCCCGAGGACGTGGAGACCGTGCGGGGGCAGGCGACGGTGGCCCTGACCCCGGGCGAGGTGCAGTCGGTGCACGTCGTGCCGCACGACCCGCCGGCGGTGCCCGAGGCGGTGGAGGCGGTCCGGGACGCGGACTGGGTGGTCCTCGGCCCTGGCTCGTGGTTCTCCTCGGTGATCCCGCACCTGCTCGTGCCCGAACTGCTGGACGCGCTCACCCAGACGAAGGCGCGCCGGGTACTCTCCCTGAACCTCGCCCCGCAGCCGGGAGAAACCGATGGCTTCTCCCCGCAGCGTCATTTGGAGGTTTTGGGACGACACGCCCCTAAACTCGCCCTGGACGTGGTGCTGGCCGACCAGGCCGCCGTGCCCGACCGCGACTCCCTGACCGATGCCGCCGAGCGGTTCGGCGCCGCGGTCGAGCTGGCCCCGGTGGCCCGGCCCGACGGAACCCCGAGGCACGACCCGGAGCTGTTGGCCGCCGCGTACGACCGTATTTTTCGGATGCATGGAAGGATCGGCCCATGGCGATGACGGCAGCGGTGAAGGACGAGATCTCCCGGCTCCCCGTCACCCGTACCTGCTGCAGAAAGGCGGAGGTCTCCGCCATCCTGCGGTTCGCCGGCGGCCTTCACCTGGTGAGCGGGCGCATTGTGATCGAGGCCGAGCTGGACACCGCGATGGCGGCCCGCCGGCTCAAGCGGGACATCCTGGAGATCTTCGGCCACAGCTCGGAGCTGATCGTGATGGCCCCGGGCGGACTGCGCCGCGGCTCGCGGTACGTCGTGCGGGTCGTGGCCGGCGGTGACCAGCTGGCCCGGCAGACCGGCCTGGTCGACGGCCGCGGCCGGCCGATCCGGGGGCTGCCCCCGCAGGTCGTCTCCGGCGCCACCTGTGACGCCGAGGCCGCCTGGCGCGGGGCCTTCCTGGCGCACGGCTCGCTCACCGAGCCCGGTCGCTCCTCCTCCCTGGAGGTGACCTGCCCGGGCCCGGAGGCCGCGCTCGCGCTGGTCGGCGCCGCCCGACGGCTCTCGATCGCCGCCAAGGCCCGCGAGGTCCGCGGGGTCGACCGGGTCGTCGTCCGCGACGGCGACGCGATCGGCGCGCTGCTCACCCGCCTCGGCGCCCACGAGTCGGTGCTCGCCTGGGAGGAGCGCCGGATGCGGCGCGAGGTGCGGGCCACGGCCAACCGGCTCGCCAACTTCGACGACGCCAACCTGCGCCGCTCGGCGCGCGCGGCCGTCGCCGCGGGGGCCCGGGTCCAGCGAGCCCTGGAGATCCTCGCCGACGACGTGCCCGAGCACCTCGCCGCCGCGGGGCGGCTGCGGATGGACCACAAGCAGGCCTCCCTGGAGGAGCTGGGGGCGCTCGCCGACCCGCCGCTGACCAAGGACGCCGTGGCCGGCCGTATCCGACGGCTCCTTGCGATGGCCGACAAGCGCGCCTCCGACCTGGGCATCCCGGGCACGGAGTCCAGCATCACCGAGGAGATGGCCGACAACCTCGTCGGCTGACAGACCTTCAGCACGCCGGTGCCGTCACCCACTTGAGTGACAGCACCGGCGTTTGCGTATCCGTGAGGCGCCCTTGACTGGATCATGAAGTGTCATGAGCCTGGCATCTGTTCGCCGCTGTGGCGGACCACCGCAAGGGGGGCTCATGAGACGTAGAGCGAGACCGATCCTCGCTGTTGGCGCACTCCTCCTCGGCGGCGCGGGCCTCGTGCCCGTCGCCCAGGCCGCGGAGAGCGCCGCTTCTCCTGATCCGAACGAAGTCAAGGTCTTCCGGGCCGAGGTGACCAGCGCGCAGGTACCCCTGCTGCTGGCGGCCGGCCAGGACGGCCACGAACTGAGCGAGCAGGTGCCCGCGAAGGGCACCGCGACCGTCGAGGTCTACCTCACCGACCAGGAGGCGGAGAAGCTCGAGAAGAAGGGTGTCGAGCTCACCGAGCACACCCTGACCGCCAAGGCCGAGGCGCGGGTCGAGAAGGCCGCCGAGGGCGTGTTCCGGCCGTACAGCGGCAGCGGCGGGCTCAAGGAGGAACTCCTCGCCACGGCCCGGGCCAATCCCGCCCTCACCAAGGTCGTCTCCATCGGCAAGACCGTGAACGGCCAGGACATCCTCGCGCTCAAGCTGACCAAGGACGCGAAGAAGTCCAAGGACGGCGCCAAGCCCTCCGTCCTCTACATGTCCAACCAGCACGCGCGCGAGTGGATCACGCCGGAGATGACCCGGCGGCTGCTGCACTACTACGTGGACGGCTACCGGACCGACAAGCGGCTGAAGAAGATCGTCGACTCCACCGAGCTGTGGTTCGTCCTGTCGGCCAACCCCGACGGCTACGACTACACCTTCCAGAGCCCCGACAACCGGCTGTGGCGCAAGAACCTGCACGACAACAACGGCGACGGCGTCATCGGCGTCGGCGACGGTGTCGACCTCAACCGCAACTTCTCCTACAAGTGGGGCTACGACAACGAGGGTTCGTCGCCCAACCCCACCAGTGAGACCTACCGCGGCACGGCCCCGGGCTCCGAGCCCGAGACCAAGGCGCTGGACGCCTTCGAGAAGCGGATCGGCTTCACCTACGGCATCAACTACCACTCCGCCGCCGAGCTCCTCCTCTACGGGGTCGGCTGGCAGGTGGCCACCGACACGCCCGACGACATCATGTACAAGGCGCTCGCCGGCACCCCGGACAACTCGGCGATCCCCGGCTACCGTCCGCAGGTCTCCTCGGAGCTGTACACCACCAACGGCGAGGCGGACGGCCACGCGTCGAACGTCAACGGCCTGGCCATGTTCACCCCCGAGATGTCGACCTGCCAGACCGCCTCGGACCTCGACCCCAACGACCAGTGGAACGCGGCCGACTGCCAGTCGGTGTTCAACTTCCCGGACGACGAGAAGCTGATCCAGCAGGAGTTCCAGAAGAACATCCCGTTCGCGCTCTCCGTCGCCGAGTCGGCCGCCAAGCCGGACCAGCCGAAGTCCTCGCTCGGCCTCAAGGCCGCCGACTTCACCCCGAAGCCGTTCACCACGTCCTACGCGCGCGGCGCCGACCAGGAGGTCTCCGTCACCGTCCGCAGGTCCGTGCGCGACAAGGAGCTCAAGTACCGCGTCAACGGCGGCCGTACGCACGACCGGGACCTCAGGGCCTGGAAGGGCGGCGAGACCTACGGCGGCGAGGACAACCTCTACTTCGACGAGTACCGGGCCAAGGTCGAGGACGCCAGGCCGGGCGACAAGGTCGAGGTCTGGTTCACCGGCCGCGACAGGAGCGGGAAGTCCACCTCCAGCACGCACTTCACGTACACGGTCGCGCAGCGGCCCCGCGCGGACGTGCTCGTGGTCGCCGAGGAGGGCGCGACCGCCACACAGGCGCGGACGTACGTCGACGCGCTCAAGGCGGCCGGCCGTCAGGCGATCGTCTGGAACGTCGGCACCCAGGGCGCGCCCGACGCGCTCGGCGTACTGGACCACTTCAGGTCGGTCGTGCACTACACGGGCGCGACCGTCCCGGGCAACGCCACCCAGCTCCAGCTGCGCGCGTTCCTCAACGAGGGCGGCAAGCTGATCGAGGCGGGCGAGCGGGCAGGCGGCAGCGTCGACCTGGGCGGCGGCACGCTGTCCAACGACTTCAGCCAGTACTACCTGGGCGCCTACACCCGTACGACCCTGCCGAACGCCACCGCCTTCCAGGGCACCGGCAAGCTCGCCGGAGCCTCCGGGACCCTCGGCGCCGCGCCCGGCAACCCGCTGGACGCGGCCGGCTCCTTCAGCGTCACCTCGGACAACCTGCCGGCGGCGACCTTCCCGCAGTTCGCGAGCGCGGGAGCGGGCAGCTACCCCGGCACGCCCAACCCGTACGGACCGTACGAGGGCTCGTCCATGGCGGCCGTCACGCACAGCGACTACGCCTGGAACCGTCTGACCCGCACCGTCGACCTCACCCAGGTGACCGCCGCGCAGGCGCCCACGCTGCGCACCCGGATGCTGTGGGACACCGAGGAGGGCTACGACCACGCCGTCCTGGAGGCGCACACCGCCGGGGCCGACGACTGGACCACCCTCCCCGAGAAGAACGGCGCCACCAGCACCGCGGTGCCCGCCGAGTGCGAGGCCGGCTTCTTCATCGCGGCCCACCCCGCGCTCAAGCGGTACCTGACGCAGACCGCCGCCGGCTGCACCCCCACCGGCACCAGCGGCCAGTGGAACAGCCTCACCGGGGCCTCGGCCGGCTGGCAGGAGGTCTCCTTCGACCTCTCCGCCTACGCGGGCAAGAAGGTCGAGGTGTCCTTCAGCTACATCACCGACCCCGGCTCCGGCGGTCGCGGTGTGCTGCTCGACAACACCTCCGTGGTCGTCGGCGGGCAGGCCGTCGAGACCGAGGGCTTCGAGACCTCGCTCGGCGCCTGGAGCGTGCCCGGACCGCCCGCGGGCAGCCCCGCGGTCGTCAAGGACTGGGGCCGGACCGGAGAGCTGTTCAAGACGTACGGCGCGGTCACCACGGACGACACGGTGTTGCTGGGCTTCGGCCTGGAGCACGTCACCGCGGCGGCCGACCGCACGGCCCTGATCCGCAAGGCACTCGCCGCCGTCGGCGGGTGAACCCGTGGTGACCCGGTGTAGTCGTTCCGGGTGACCGGAGTTCTCGATCCGGGGCGGTCCGTACCCCTACTGGCGGGTACGGACCGCCTGCCCTTTTATGCGGCATCTCGATGTCACCCCGAAAGCCTCAGGGAGGTAGGGTCGGGGGTGGTCGGGGACATCCCATACAGCTCGCCGGTCTCGAAACCGGCGTACCAACGAGGAGATCGGTTCGTGACGATCCGCGTAGGCATCAACGGCTTTGGCCGCATCGGTCGTAACTACTTCCGCGCGCTGCTGGAGCAGGGTGCTGACATCGAGATCGTGGCTGTCAACGACCTGGGTGACACCGCGACCACCGCGCACCTGCTGAAGTACGACACCATCCTGGGCCGGCTCAAGGCCGAGGTGTCGCACACCGCCGACACGATCACCGTCGACGGTCACACCATCAAGGTGCTGTCCGAGCGCAACCCGGCCGACATTCCGTGGGGCGAGCTGGGCGTCGACATCGTCGTCGAGTCCACCGGCATCTTCACGAAGAAGGCCGACGCCGAGAAGCACATCGCCGGCGGCGCCAAGAAGGTCCTCATCTCGGCTCCGGCCAAGGACGAGGACATCACCATCGTGATGGGCGTCAACGAGAACAAGTACGACGCGGCCAACCACCACGTCATCTCCAACGCCTCCTGCACCACCAACTGTGTGGCGCCGATGGCCAAGGTCCTCGACGAGAACTTCGGCATCGTCAAGGGTCTGATGACCACGGTCCACGCGTACACGAACGACCAGCGCATCCTGGACTTCCCGCACTCCGACCTGCGCCGCGCCCGCGCCGCCGCGGAGAACATCATCCCGACCACCACGGGTGCCGCCAAGGCCACCGCGCTGGTCCTCCCGCAGCTCAAGGGCAAGCTCGACGGCATCGCGATGCGCGTCCCGGTCCCCACCGGTTCCGCCACCGACCTGGTCGTGGAGCTGGAGCGCGAGGTCACCAAGGACGAGGTCAACGCCGCGTTCAAGAAGGCGTCCGAGGGCGAGCTCCAGGGCTACCTGTCGTACACGGAGGACCCGATCGTGTCCTCCGACATCGTCAGCGACCCGTCGTCCTGCACCTTCGACTCCTCCCTGACCATGGTCCAGGAGGGCAAGTCCGTGAAGATCCTCGGCTGGTACGACAACGAGTGGGGTTACTCCAACCGCCTCGTCGACCTCACGGTCTTCGTCGGCAACCAGCTCTGATCCACAGAGCAGGCACCTCGATGTGAGAGCAGGGCCCGGGCCGCGCAGGGACGCGCCGCCCGGGCCCTGACTCACGTGCAGAACCGCCCTCGTACGATCAGAGCACCCTCACCAGGAGTTCCCTCATGAAGACGATCGACGAACTCATCGCCGACGGCGTGGACGGCAAGCGGGTCTTCGTCCGCGCCGACCTCAACGTGCCGCTCGCCGACGGCCTCATCACCGACGACGGCCGCATCCGTGCCGTCCTGCCCACCGTCAAGGCCCTCGTGGACGCGGGCGCCAAGGTGGTCGTGGCCTCGCACCTCGGCCGCCCCAAGGGCGCGCCGGACCCGGCCTTCTCGCTGCTTCCCGCCGCCGAGCGGCTCGGCGAACTCCTGGGCGCCCCCGTGGCCTTCGCCCAGGACACCGTCGGCCCCGCCGCGCACGATGCCGTGAACGGCCTCCAGCCCGGCCAGGTCGCCGTGATCGAGAACCTGCGCTTCAACGCGGGCGAGACCTCCAAGGACGACACCGAGCGCGGCGAGTTCGCGGACCAGCTGGCCGCCCTCGCGGACGTCTACGTCGGCGACGGCTTCGGCGCGGTGCACCGTAAGCACGCCTCGGTGTACGACCTGCCGGCCCGGCTGCCGCACTACGCCGGCTACCTCATCGCCACCGAGGTCGGCGTCCTGAAGAAGCTCACCGACGACGTCAAGCGGCCCTACGTGGTCGTGCTCGGCGGCGCCAAGGTCTCCGACAAGCTCGCCGTCATCGACGAGCTGCTCGGCAAGGCCGACCGCATCCTCATCGGCGGCGGCATGGCCTTCACCTTCCTCAAGGCCAAGGGCCACGAGGTCGGCGCCTCCCTGCTCCAGGAGGACCAGATCCCGGCGGTCCTGGAGTACATCGAGCGCGCCGAGAAGACCGGCGTCGAGCTGGTCCTGCCGGTCGACGCCGTGGTCGCCCCGGCCTTCCCGGACCTGAAGACCAAGGCCCCGGCCGACGCCACCACCGTCGCCGCGGACGCCATCCCGGCCGACCGGATGGGCCTGGACATCGGTCCGGCCTCCGGCAAGCTGTACGCCTCGAAGATCACCGACGCCGCCACCGTCTTCTGGAACGGCCCGATGGGCGTCTTCGAGCACCCCGAATTCGCCGAGGGCACCAAGGCGGTCGCCCAGGCCCTCCTCGACTCCCAGGCCTTCACGGTCGTCGGCGGTGGCGACTCCGCCGCGGCCGTCCGCATCCTGGGCTTCGACGAGAACGCGTTCGGACACATCTCGACCGGTGGCGGCGCCTCCCTCGAATACCTCGAGGGCAAGACGCTCCCCGGCCTCGCCGCACTGGAGGACTGACCCCGCATGACCACTCGCACGCCGATCATGGCGGGTAACTGGAAGATGAACCTCAACCACCTCGAGGCCATCGCGCACGTCCAGAAGCTCGCCTTCGCCCTCGCGGACAAGGACTACGAGGCCGTCGAGGTCGCCGTCCTGCCGCCCTTCACCGACCTGCGCTCCGTGCAGACCCTGGTCGACGGCGACAAGCTCAAGATCAAGTACGGCGCCCAGGACCTCTCGGCGCACGACTCCGGCGCCTACACCGGCGAGATCTCCGGCTCGATGCTGGCCAAGCTGAAGTGCACGTACGTGGCGATCGGCCACTCCGAGCGCCGCCAGTACCACGCCGAGACCGACGAGATCGTCAACGCCAAGGTCAAGGCCGCCTACAAGCACGGCCTCACCCCGATCCTGTGCGTCGGCGAGGAGCTGGAGGTCCGCGAGGCGGGCAACCACGTCTCGCACACCCTCGCCCAGGTCGAGGGCGGTCTGAAGGACCTCCCGGCCGAGCAGGCCGAGTCCGTCGTCATCGCCTACGAGCCCGTCTGGGCCATCGGCACCGGCAAGGTCTGCGGCGCCGAGGACGCCCAGGAGGTCTGCGCCGCCATCCGCGGCAAGATCGCCGAGCTGTACACCCAGGAACTGGCCGACCAGGTCCGCATCCAGTACGGCGGCTCCGTCAAGGCCGGCAACGTCGCGGAGATCATGGCGCAGGCCGACATCGACGGCGCCCTGGTCGGCGGTGCCTCCCTGGACGCCGATGAGTTCGTCAAGATCGTGCGCTTCCGGGACCAGTGAGTAGGCCGTAGCGGCGATCCGTCGTACTCTTGCGGGGGCATGGCCCTGACGGCCGTGCCCCCGTCGTTCATCCGAATCCGAGAGAGTTGGTCCAGCCGTGGTTTTGGGGTTCTCGATCGCCCTGATCGTCTTCAGCGGGCTGCTGATGCTGCTGGTGCTGATGCACAAGGGGAAGGGCGGCGGCCTCTCCGACATGTTCGGTGGCGGCATGCAGTCGTCCGTCGGTGGCTCCTCGGTCGCCGAGCGCAACCTCGACCGCATCACCGTGGTGATCGGTCTGCTGTGGTTCGCGTGCATCATCGTGCTCGGTCTGCTCATGAAGACGAACAGCTGAGCGGCCAGGCCACACACAGCACGTACATTCCGCACGTAAGGCCCCACGTTCGGTACGCGCACCTGAGCGCGGCCTATCATGGGGCTTGCGTCTAGGTGTGGGGGCTGTAACTCCAACCACTGGACGCGCGTTGGGCCTTACGTAGACTGAGGCGCTCGCAACGAAGCGACAACGCCGACTCGCTTCGCGGCACCATCACGCAGGGAGTTACGACCGTGGCAAGTGGCAACGCGATCCGAGGTAGCCGGGTCGGGGCGGGGCCGATGGGCGAGGCCGAGCGGGGCGAGTCCGCGCCCCGGCTGCGCATCTCCTTCTGGTGCTCCAACGGGCATGAGACGCAGCCCAGCTTCGCCAGCGACGCGCAGGTCCCCGAAACCTGGGACTGCCCGCGCTGCGGCTTCCCCGCAGGACAGGACCGGGACAACCCGCCGGACCCGCCGCGCACCGAGCCGTACAAGACGCACCTCGCGTACGTACGGGAGCGGCGCAGCGACGCGGACGGCGAGGCGATCCTCGCCGAGGCGCTCGCCAAGCTGCGGGGCGAGATCTAGGAGTCGAGTGCCGGCCGGACACCGAGGGGGGTCTGGCCGGAGGTGTTTCACGGCTTGAGCTGTTCTCCAGCTCGGCCTGTCCGTTCCGCAGCTCGGCCTGTCCGTTGCTTTCGCCGTCTCGCTGATACCCGCGCTCCTCGCGCACGTATCTGTGGGTGCGGTCGGCGCCGCAGTCGTCACGGCTCGCGTCCCGCGTCGATCAACCAGGTTGGCACAGCTGGGACAGGCACGAAAGAAGGCTGAAGTCGGACATGAACGCAGACGGCCGTAGCAGGCTCAACCGGACGCCCGAGTGGACCGCGCTGACCGAGCACCGCGAGGCGCTCGGCGAGGTGCGGCTCAGGGAACTGTTCGCCGCCGACCCGGGGCGCGGCACCGGGTACACCCTGCGGGTCGGGGACCTGTACGTCGACTTCTCCAAGCACCTGGTCACCGACGAGACCCTGCGGCTGCTGCGCGAACTCGCTTCCGCCACCGACGTGTTCGGCCTGCGGGACGCCATGTTCCGCGGTGAGCGGATCAACACCACCGAGGACCGGGCGGTCCTGCACACCGCGCTGCGGGCCCCGCGCGACGCGGTGATCGAGGTCGACGGCGAGAACGTCGTGCCCCGTGTGCACGCGGTGCTGGACAAGATGAGCGACTTCGCGCACCGGGTCCGCTCCGGCGAGTGGACCGGCCACACCGGCAAGCGGATCAAGAACGTCGTCAACATCGGCATCGGCGGCTCCGACCTCGGCCCCGCGATGGCCTACGAGGTGCTGCGGGCCTTCACCGACCGCGACCTCACCGTCCGCTTCGTGTCCAACGTCGACGGCGCCGACCTGCACGAGGCGACCCGTGACCTGGACGCGGCCGAGACGCTGTTCGTCATCGCCTCCAAGACCTTCACCACCATCGAGACGATCACCAACGCCACCTCGGCCCGGTCCTGGCTGCTCGGCGAGCTGAAGGCGGGGCAGGAGGCCGTCGCGCAGCACTTCGTGGCGCTGTCGACCAACGCCCGGAAGGTGTCGGACTTCGGCATCGACCCGGACAACATGTTCGAGTTCTGGGACTGGGTCGGTGGCCGCTACTCCTACGACTCGGCGATCGGCCTGTCGCTGATGATCGCCATCGGCCCGGACCGCTTCCGGGAGATGCTCGACGGCTTCCGGCTCGTCGACGAGCACTTCCGGACCGCCCCCGCAGAGACCAACGTCCCGCTGCTCCTCGGGCTGCTGGGCATCTGGTACGGCAACTTCCATGACGCCCAGTCGCACGCGGTGTTGCCGTACAGCCACTATCTGTCCAAGTTCACGGCGTACTTGCAGCAGCTGGACATGGAGTCCAACGGCAAGTACGTGGGCCGGGACGGGCAGCCCGTCGAATGGCAGACCGGCCCGGTGGTGTGGGGCACGCCTGGTACCAACGGGCAGCACGCCTACTACCAGTTGATCCACCAGGGCACGAAGCTCATCCCGGCCGACTTCATCGGCTTCGCGCGCCCCGTGGACGAGCTGAGCGACGAACTCGCCGCGCAGCACGACCTGTTGATGGCGAACTTCTTCGCCCAGACCCAGGCGCTGGCCTTCGGCAAGACGCCGGACGAGGTCCGTGCGGAGGGCGTGCCCGAGGAACTGGTCCCGCACAAGACGTTCCGGGGCAACCACCCGACCACGACGATCCTGGCCCGCGAGCTGACTCCGTCGGTCCTCGGCCAGCTCATCGCCCTGTACGAGCACAAGGTGTTCGTCCAGGGCGCGGTCTGGAACATCGACTCCTTCGACCAGTGGGGCGTCGAACTCGGCAAGGTCCTCGCCAAGCGGGTCGAACCGGCGCTCACGGAGGGCGCGAAGGTGCCGGGGCTTGACGCGTCGACCGAGGCGCTGGTGGCTGCGTACCGGGAGTTGCGGGGGCGGCAGTAGAACACCCCTGCGGGCGGATCGTCCGTGGCACTCGACTTGCCGGACGTCACAAGGACGCCGGGTCTCTCCTGAGAGAGACCCGGCGTCGACTGCAGTGCACAGGACCGGCGTTACGACAAAGCCGCCGGATACAGCGACCGGGGCAGCTGGGACGCCGCCGTCGAGTCCAGCAGCCACAGGGTGCGGGCCCGGCCGCGTGCTCCCGCCGCCGGGGCCTGGATCTCGCCCGCGCCGGACAGGGCGATCGCCGCGGCCTGCGCCTTGTCCTCGCCGGCCGCGAGCAGCCAGACCTCGCGGGCCGCGCGGATCGCCGGCAGGGTCAGCGTCACCCGCGTCGGCGGCGGCTTCGGGGCACCGTGCACCCCGACGACCGTGCGCTCGGTCTCCCGCACCGCGGGCAGCTCCGGGAACAGGGACGCCACATGCGTGTCCGGGCCGACGCCCAGCATCAGGACGTCGAAGGTGGGGACGGCGCCGTGGTTCTCCGGCCCGGCCGCACGGGCCAGCTCCTCGGCGTAGGAAGCCGCCGCGGCCTCGACGTCGTCGCCGTGCGGGCCGTCCGACGCGGGCATGGTGTGCACGCGCTTCGGGTCCAGCGGGACGGCGTCCAGCAGGGCCTCGCGGGCCTGCGTGTCGTTGCGCTCCGGGTCGCCCTCGGGCAGGAAGCGCTCGTCGCCCCACCACAGGTCGAGGCGGCCCCAGTCGACGGCGTCCCGGGCGGGCGCCGCGGCCAGGGCGGCCAGCAGGCCGTTGCCGTTGCGGCCGCCCGTGAGGACCACCGACGCCGAGCCCCGGGAGGCCTGCGCGTCCACGATCTTCGTGATCAGCCGGGCCGCGGCGGCCTGGGCCATCAGCTCCTTGTCGTGGTGCACGACCAGCTGCGGAGTGCTCACTTCGCCGCCTTCCCGGACAGGCCGGAGGGGACCGGCTTCAGCGCCGGCGGCTGCGCCGCTTCCGGTGCGGGAGCTTGTGCAGGAGCCTCGCCGTCGGCCGGTTCTCCTTTGGCCGACGGTCCCTCCGGGGCACCCTCGACGTCCGAGGCGGCCTCGACGTCCGGGGAAGTCTCCAGGGAAGCCGCAACCGGCTCCTCCGGCTGCTCCGGCTCCTTGGGCTTCTCCACCGTGTCCGCGTGCCCGTTCGACACGTTCAGCCGGTGCACCCCGAACCGCAGGGCGGACGCGTACGTGTCGTCCGGGTCCAGCCTGCGCAGCTCCTCCGCGATCAGCTCGGCCGTTTCCCGGCGCTTGAGCGCCACCGCACGGTCGGGCTGGCCGTCGATGGACAGCGTGGCCAGGGAGCCGTCGGCCCGGTCCAGGGTGATGGGACCGTGGCTGGTCTCCATGCGGACCGCGGTCAGCCCGGGCCCGGAGGACAGCGAACGCCGTACCGGCACGTCGAGACGGTCGGCGAGCCACATGGCGAGCAGCTCGCAGCTCGGGTTGTACTCCTCGCCCTCCACCTCGACGGCCTTGACCTCGACGCTGACCTGGTCCAGAGCCGCCGCCAGCATCGAGCGCCAGGGCGTGATCCGGGTCCAGGACAGGTCGGTGTCGCCGGGCTTGTAGGTCCCGGCGCGGGCCGTCAGCTCACGCACCGGCTGTTCGGAGGAGTAGGTGTCGGTGACCCGGCGCTGGGCGAGCGCGCCCAGCGGGTCCCCGGCCGGGTCGAGCGGGGCGTCCACCGGCCACCACACGACGACCGGCGCGTCCGGCAGCAGCAGCGGCAGGACGACCGACTGGGCGTGGTCGGCCACCTCGCCGTACAGACGCAGCACCACCGTCTCGCCGGTGCCCGCGTCCGCCCCGACCCGGACCTCGGCGTCGAGGCGGGACTGGGTGCGGTCACGGGGACTCCGCGACACCCGCTTGATGACCACCAGCGTGCGCGAGGGGTGCTCGCGGGACGCGTCGTTGGCGGCCTTCAGGGCGTCGTAGGCGTTCTCCTCGTCCGTCACGATGACGAGCGTGAGCACCATGCCGACGGCCGGCGTCCCTATGGCCCGACGGCCCTTGACCAGCGCCTTGTTGATCTTGCTGGCGGTGGTGTCCGTGAGGTCTGTCTTCATGGCCGGCGCCAGCTCCGTCCCTCTCGTGCGAGCATTTCGTCCGCCTCGACCGGGCCCCAGGTCCCCGAGGGGTACTGGGCGGGCCTGCCGTGCTTGTCCCAGTACTCCTCGATCGGGTCGAGGATCTTCCAGGACAGCTCGACCTCCTCCGTACGGGGGAAGAGGTTGGAGTCGCCGAGCAGCACGTCGAGGATCAGCCGCTCGTACGCCTCGGGCGAGGACTCCGTGAACGACTCGCCGTAGGCGAAGTCCATGGACACGTCCCGGATCTCCATCGAGGTGCCCGGCACCTTGGAGCCGAAGCGGACGGTGACGCCCTCGTCGGGCTGGACGCGGATGACGATCGCGTTGGAGCCGAGCTCCTCGGTGGCCGTCGTGTCGAAGGGGGAGTGCGGGGCCCGCTGGAAGACCACCGCGATCTCGGTGACCCGGCGGCCGAGCCGCTTGCCGGTGCGCAGGTAGAACGGCACCCCGGCCCAGCGGCGATTGTCGATCTCCACCTTGATGGCCGCGTAGGTGTCGGTCTTGGAGTTGGGGTCGATGCCCTCCTCCTGGAGGTAGCCGACCGCCTTCTCGCCGCCCTGCCAGCCCTCCGCGTACTGTCCGCGCACGGTGTCCCGGCCCAGGTCCTTCGGCAGCTTCACCGCACCGAGCACCTTGGTCTTCTCGGCGGCCAGCGCGTCCGCGTCGAAGGAGGCGGGCTCCTCCATGGCGGTCAGCGCCATCAGCTGGAGCAGGTGGTTCTGGATGACGTCACGGGCGGCGCCGATGCCGTCGTAGTACCCGGCCCGGCCGCCGATGCCGATGTCCTCGGCCATCGTGATCTGCACGTGGTCCACGAAGGACCGGTTCCAGATCGGCTCGAACATCGTGTTGGCGAAGCGCAGCGCCAGGATGTTCTGGACGGTCTCCTTGCCCAGGTAGTGGTCGATCCGGAAGACCTGGTCCGGGGCGAAGACCTCCTCGACGGTCGTGTTGAGGTCCTCGGCCGACTTCAGGTCGTGGCCGAAGGGCTTCTCGATGACCGCGCGCCGCCAGGAGCCGTTCGACTGGTCCGCCAGCCGGTGCTTCTTCAGCTGCTGGATGACCACGGGGAAGGCGGACGGCGGCACGGACAGGTAGAAGGCGAAGTTGCCGCCGGTGCCCTGCGCCTTGTCGAGTTCCTCGATGGTGTCGCGCAGCCGCTCGAACGACTCGTCGTCGTCGAAGGTGCCCTGGACGAAGCGCATCCCCTGGATGAGCTGCTGCCAGACCTCCTCGCGGAACGGCGTGCGGGCGTGCTCCTTGACGGCGTCGTGGACGACCTCGGCGAAGTCCTCGTGCTCCCAGTCCCGCCGGGCGAAGCCGACCAGCGAGAAGCCCGGCGGCAGCAGACCCCGGTTCGCGAGGTCGTACACGGCGGGCATGAGCTTCTTTCGTGACAAATCGCCCGTGACGCCGAAGATGACCAGGCCCGACGGCCCCGCGATACGCGGGAGCCGTCGGTCGGCGGGGTCACGCAGCGGATTGCTGCTCGACAAGATCTAGCCCTCCGAGGGTGCGAGGCGCTGGAGCTCCGCCTCGGTCGACTTGAGCAGGTCGTTCCAGGACGCCTCGAACTTCTCGACGCCCTCGTCCTCCAGCAGCTGCACGACCTCGTCGTACGAGATCCCGAGCTTCTCGACCGCGTCGAGCTCGGCACGGGCCTGCTCGTACGTGCCGGCGATGGCGTTGCCGCGGATCTCGCCCTGCTCCTCGGTGGCGAACAGGGTCGCCTCCGGCATGGTGTTCACCGTGTTCGGCGCGACCAGTTCCTCGACGTACATGGTCTTCTTGTACGCCGGGTCCTTGACGCCGGTGGAGGCCCACAGCGGACGCTGCTTGTTCGCGCCGGCCTTCTCCAGCTTCGCCCAGCGCTCGCCCGAGAAGACCTCCTCGTAGGCCTGGTAGGCCAGACGGGCGTTGGCGACACCGGCCTTGCCGCGGGCGGCCTTGGCCTCGTCGGTGCCGAGCGCGTCGAGGCGCTTGTCGATCTCGGTGTCCACACGGGACACGAAGAAGGACGCCACGGAGTGGATCTGCGACAGGTCCAGGCCCCGCTCCTTGGCCTTCTCCAGGCCGACCAGGAACGCCTCCATGACCTCGCGGTAGCGCTCCAGGGAGAAGATCAGCGTGACGTTGACGCTGATCCCGAGACCGATGACGTCACTGATCGCCGGGATGCCCGCACGGGTGGCCGGGATCTTGATGAGGGTGTTGGGACGGTCGACGAGCCAGGCCAGCTGCTTGGCCTCGGCGACGGTCGCCTTCTCGTTGTGCGCCAGACGCGGGTCGACCTCGATCGACACCCGGCCGTCCTGGCCGCCGGTGGCGTCGAAGACCGGGCGCAGGATGTCGGCGGCGTCGCGGACGTCCGCCGTGGTGATCATGCGGATGGCCTCTTCGACCGTGACCTTGCGGAACGCCAGGTCGGAGACCTGCGCGTCGTAGCCGTCGCCCTCGGAGATCGCCTTCTGGAAGATCGAGGGGTTGGTGGTGACGCCCACGACGTGCTGCTGGTCGATCAGCTCGGCGAGGTTGCCGGACGTGATCCGCTTGCGCGACAGGTCGTCCAGCCAGATCGCCACGCCTTCCTCGGAGAGGCGCTTGAGTGCGTCTGTCATGGAATTACATCTCCTACGTGTCGTATACGGGCGTCAGCGCTGGGCGGCTGCGAGAGATTCCCGCGCCTTGGCGGCCACGTTCTCCGCAGTGAAACCGAACTCCTGGAAGAGGAGCTTGCCGTCCGCGGAAGCACCGAAGTGCTCCAGGGAAACGATGCGGCCGGCGTCTCCGACGTACTTGTGCCACGTGAGACCGATCCCGGCCTCGACCGCGACACGGGCCTTCACGGACGGGGGCAGGACGCTGTCCCGGTACCCCTGGTCCTGCTCCTCGAACCACTCGACGGACGGCATCGAGACGACCCGCGTCGGCACACCGGAGGCCTCCAGCTGCTCGCGCGCCTCGACCGCGACGTGCACCTCGGACCCGGTGGCGACGAGGATGACCTCGGGGGCGCCGCCGGACGCCTCGAACAAGACGTAACCGCCCTTGACCGCGTCCTCGTTGGGCTCGTACGTCGGCACGCCCTGACGGGTCAGCGCGAGGCCGTGCGGGGCGCCCTTGCCGAACTCCTTGGTGTACCGCTTGAGGATCTCGCGCCAGGCGATCGCCGTCTCGTTGGCGTCCGCGGGGCGGACCACGTTGAGACCGGGGATCGCGCGCAGCGAGGCCAGGTGCTCGACCGGCTGGTGCGTCGGGCCGTCCTCGCCGAGACCGATGGAGTCGTGCGTCCACACGTACGTCACCGGCAGGTGCATCAACGCCGAGAGCCGGACGGCGTTGCGCATGTAGTCGGAGAAGACGAGGAACGTACCGCCGTAGACACGGGTGTTGCCGTGCAGCGCGATGCCGTTCATCTCCGCGGCCATGGAGTGCTCGCGGATGCCGAAGTGGATGGTGCGGCCGTAAGGGTCCGCCTCCGGCAGCGGGTTGTCCGCCGGGAGGAACGAACTGTTCTTGTCGATGGTGGTGTTGTTCGAGCCGGCGAGGTCGGCGGAGCCGCCCCACAGCTCGGGGACCACGGCACCGAGGGCCTGGAGCACCTTGCCGGACGCGGCACGCGTGGCCACACCCTTGCCGGGCTCGAACACCGGGATCGCGGACTCCCAGTCCTTGGGCAGCTCACCCGCGGCGATGCGGTCGAACTCGGCCGCGCGCCCGGGGTTGTTGCTCCGCCACTCCTGGAAGGACTTCTCCCACTCGGCCTTCGCCTGACGGCCGCGCTCCAGCGCCCCGCGGGTGTGCTCGATGACCTCGTCGGCGACCTCGAAGCTCTTCTCGGGGTCGAAGCCGAGGACGCGCTTGGTGGCGGCCACCTCGTCGTCGCCGAGCGCCGAGCCGTGCGCGGCCTCGGTGTTCTGGGCGTTGGGGGCCGGCCAGGCGATGATCGAGCGCATCGCGATGAAGGACGGCCGGTCGGTGACGGCCTTGGCCTTCTCGATGGCCTCGAAGATCGCGACCGGGTCCAGGTCGCCGTTGGCCTGCGGCTCGACGCGCTGGGTGTGCCAGCCGTACGCCTCGTACCGCTTGACGGTGTCCTCGGAGACGGCCGTCTCGGTGTCGCCCTCGATCGAGATGTGGTTGTCGTCCCACAGCAGGATGAGGTTGCCGAGCTTCTGGTGGCCGGCCATCGAGGACGCCTCGGCGGAGATGCCCTCCTGGAGGCAGCCGTCACCGGCGATGGCGAACACGAAGTGGTCGAAGGGGGAGGTGCCCTCTGCGGCCTCCGGGTCGAACAGACCGCGCTCGTAGCGGGCGGCCATCGCCATGCCCACCGCGTTGGCGACACCCTGGCCGAGCGGGCCGGTGGTGGTCTCGACGCCCTTGGTGTGGCCGTACTCCGGGTGACCTGGGGTCTTCGAGCCCCAGGTGCGGAAGGCCTTCAGGTCGTCCAGCTCCAGACCGAAACCGGCCAGGTAGAGCTGGGTGTAGAGCGTCAGGGACGAATGGCCGGCGGACAGCACGAAGCGGTCGCGCCCGACCCAGTCCGGGTCGGCCGGGTCGTGCCGCATCACCTTCTGGAAGAGGGTGTAGGCGGCGGGGGCCAGGCTCATCGCCGTACCGGGATGGCCGTTGCCGACCTTCTGTACGGCGTCGGCGGCCAGGACGCGGGCGGTGTCGACGGCCCGCTGGTCCAACTCGGTCCACTCGAGATCTGTGGTGGTCGGCTTGGTGCTCACCCTGGGTCAGGGCTCCTCTCCACATGTCACGCATGTCGAATGCCGGTGCACGGGACGCCCGGTCTTTGTCGAGCCTACCCCCGCAAGTACGTGCGTTTTTTAGACTGCCGGGCCCTGCGGGGATCCGCCTCCCGACCGGGCCGTGCCGCGTTCGGCAAGTGAATACGCAGCCGCTCGTACGAGTGCTCAACCGAGTGACGCTGAGCTCTTCCGGGGGCCTCCTCGGACACGAGCCGACCCCCGCGAATGTCGGGGTATGGGCAACGTCTACAGTGGCGTGGTACGCGCGAGCCTTTACCGCGACTTCACACGGCCGAGGCTTGCTGGGATGTCTCTGTAGGGGTGTGCGTGACGGCCGTCGAATCCCGTCCAGCCGGTGTGCTGGGGGAGAGCAAGAGCTCGATCCACCGGCCGTTCGGGGCCCGTGTCAAGGCATTCGTGGCGCTGACCAAGCCCAGGATCATCGAGCTGCTGCTGATCACCACCGTTCCGGTGATGTTCCTGGCGCAGCAGGGTGTGCCGGACCTGAAGCTGGTCCTGCTGACCTGCCTCGGCGGCTATCTGTCCGCGGGTGGCGCCAACGCGCTCAACATGTACATCGACCGTGACATCGACGCGCTGATGGACCGCACCTCGCAGCGTCCGCTGGTGACCGGCATGGTGTCGCCGCGCGAGTGCCTGGCCTTCGGCATCACGCTGGCGGTCGTATCGACGCTGCTGTTCGGTCTGACCGTCAACTGGCTGTCCGCCTGGCTGTCACTCGGAGCGCTGCTCTTCTACGTCGTCGTCTACACGATGATCCTCAAGCGGCGTACCTCGCAGAACATCGTGTGGGGCGGTATCGCCGGCTGTCTGCCGGTGCTGATCGGCTGGTCCTCGGTCACGAACTCCATGTCGTGGGCGCCGGTCGTCCTCTTCCTGGTCATGTTCTTCTGGACGCCGCCCCACTACTGGCCGCTGTCCATGAAGGTCCGTGAGGACTACGCGCGCGTGGGCGTGCCGATGCTGCCGGTGGTCGCCTCCAACAAGGTCGTCGCCAAGCAGATCGTCATCTACAGCTGGGTGATGGTCGCGGTCTCGCTCCTCCTCACCCCGCTCGGTTACACGGGCTGGTTCTACACGGCGGTCGCGCTGCTCGCGGGCGGCTTCTGGCTGTGGGAGGCGCACGGCCTCCAGAACCGCGCCAAGGCCGAGGTGACGGGCGCGAAGCTCAAGGAGATGCGGCTGTTCCACTGGTCGATCACCTATGTGTCGATCCTGTTCCTCGCGGTCGCGGTGGACCCCTTCCTGCGCTAGGCGTTCCTGAGGCGAGGGTCACGTCGCCCCCCTCCCTACCGATCGGTAGCATCCTGGTCATGGCAGACACCACGCAGCAGGTTGACGCGAAGGCCGAGCGCAGGGTCGCCCGCCTCGCCCAGCAGATCAGCGCCTTCTCCAAGGAGCACGGCGGCGCCGAGGGCCAGCTGGCCTACATCGGCGAGCGCGGCACCCGGATCGTCCTCGTCGGCGAGGACGGCGGCTGGGGCGACCTGGTCGCCCCCTCCTACGAGATCGCCGAGAAGGCCGTCGAGAAGGCCGGCATCACCGTCCACGAGAACTTCGACGGCGAGTTCGCGGCCAAGGTGAAGACCGGCCCGTACGAGTGGAGCCGCATGGCGGGCATCCAGGTGGGCGGCCCGAGCAACAGCTGATCGAACGCGGCTCAAGGGGGGCGGGGCCGTATCGAGTCGCGGCTGGTGAGCGCGATCCGTAACGACGGGCGCGTGGTGGCACTGTGGCTGCGCCTCCAGCGGGGCGGGTCCCCGGCCACACTCTGCGCCGCGGGGCACGAGCGACCCGCCCCGGGACCTGTATGGGCCCTTCGCGCCCCGTCCGAGCCGGCCACGCGCCGGAGAGGGCGACCGCCCACCACCGACGCGCCGGAGAGTGCCGCCGGCAGGGGAGTGCGCCCCTTGAGGGGCGCGGGGAACTGCGCGATCAGCCACAGCCGACCCGCAGGTCGCCTACGAACAGCCCCCCGCGCGGCCGCCCAGCGGCTCAAGACGCGCCGAGGCCGCGCGGATCAGGACGCGGCCCCAACAGCGCACGCAGCCTCCGACACCGCACGCAGCCCCCGACGAGCGCAGGCCCCAACGGCCGTAGGTCACCCGGCTCGACCCGCGGAGCGTTTCGCACGGGGTGTGTGAGGCCAACACCTCGTGACTGGTTCACCCGTTAGGACGTGTAGTCAGCCCACACGGTCCGTCCACGGGAGTCCGGATGATCGAAACGCCGTCCCTCGTGGACCAGTACTGCCACGGCGTCCTGAGAACGGAGCTGGGCCTCGGCACCTTCGAGGCCCAGCTGGCCCGCACCGAGGGCCCGCCCGCGCCGGGGACCACGCTCTTCGACACCCAGACGGGTTTCGCCGTACGACGCTGGTGCCCGCCCCTGCTCGGTCTGGAACCGCACTGCCCGCCCGCCCGCTACCTGGCCCGGCGCCGTGAACTGGGCGTCCTGGAAGCGGGCCGCAGGCTGCTCAGGGGCAGCGGCATCACGACCTATCTGATGGACACCGGACTGCCCGGCGACCTCACCGGACCCACCGAGCTGGCCTCCACCGCCGCCGCCGACACCCGCGAGATCGTCCGCCTGGAACTCCTCGCCGAACAGGTCGCCGACACCTCCGGCACCGTCGAGTCCTTCCTCGCCAACCTCGCCGAGTCCGTGCACGGCGCCGCCGCGAACGCGGTCGCCTTCACCTCGGTGGCGGGCGTACGGCACGGCCTCGCGCTGGCCCCCGAACCGCCGGGGCCCGGCGAGGTGCGGGGCGCCGCGGGCCGCTGGCTGGCGGGTCGCCGGGTGGGCGGCGAACTCTCCGACCCCGTGCTGCTTCGGCACCTGCTGTGGATCGCGGTCGCTTCCGGGCTGCCCCTCCAGCTGCACGCCGGACTCGGCGAACCGGGCCTGCGCATCGACCGCACCGACCCGGTCCTGCTCACCGACTTCGTCCGGGCCACCGCGGGCCTCGGCACCGACCTCGTCCTGCTGCACAGCTACCCCTACCACCGGCACGCCGCCCATCTCGCCGGGGTCTTCCCGCATGTGTACGCCGACTCCGGCGCCGCCCTCGTGCGCACCGGCGCCCGCGCGGCGACGGTCCTCGCGGAGATCCTGGAGCTGGCCCCCTTCGGCAAGATCGTCTTCTCCAGCGGGGCTCACAGCCTGCCCGAACTGCACGTGGTGGGCGCCCGGCTGTTCCGCGAGGCGCTGGCCCGGGTGCTGGGCGGCTGGGTCGCGGAGGGCTCCTGGTCCCTGGCGGACGCACAGCGGGTGGCGGGACTGATCGCGGCGGGGAACGCGCGCAGGGTGTACGCGCTGGAGTGACGTGCGGGGTGTACGGGGCGTCGAGGGCTGTACAGGATGGGCCCATGCAGCAGACAGAGGCCTTACTGGACCGCTTCCTCGCCGAGCTGAAACCGCTCGACCCCGTCGCCGTCTGGGCCCACGGCTCGCTGGCCGGCGGCGACTACCAGGAGGGCCGCAGCGACCTCGACCTGATCGCCGTACTGCCCGCGCTCCCGCCCCGCACGGTATGGCGGCTGGCGAAGCTGCACGCGCGGCTGCGGTGCGAGCCGCTGGCCGGGCAGCTGCACTGCACGTATCTGACGCCCTCGGCCGACCCCGGCCGCCGCCATCTCACCTGGGCGCACGAGGAGCTGTTCAAGCGGCCGGTCACCGCGGTGACCCGGCGGGAGCTGCACGACTTCGGGCGGGTGCTGCACGGCAAACCACCGGCGGACCTGCTGCCGCCGGTGACGGACCGGGAACTGGCCGCCTTCGTGGTCCGCGACCAGCGGGACTTCTGGCGCCCCGCCGTCGACAAGGCCCAGCTGTGGAGCCGGGACGTCTGGGTGGACCTGGGCCTGGTGACCTTCGCCCGCGCGAGCGTGACCCTGCGCGAGGGCCGGCTGATCTCGAAGCGGGAGGCGCTGGAGCTGCTGCCCGGGCTCGGGGCGCCGGTGGCGGTCGTCGAGGACGTCCGGGGGCGCCGCTACGGCGATCCCCGGCCCGCGGTCGAGAACAGGGCCGAGCTGACCCGGGCCTACTTGGGCCCGGCGATCGACGAGCTGGTGGCGGCGTACGGCTGAGCCGGGAGCTCGGGCAGCTCGCCCTCGGGGCGCTCCCGCAGTGCCAGCAGGACGCGCAGGACCGCGATCCACACCAGGGCCGAGCCGAGCATGTGCAGGCCGACCAGGAACTCGGGCAGGTCGGTGAAGTACTGGACGTACCCGATGACGCCCTGGGAGAGCAGGACCAGGAAGAGGTCGCGGGTGCGGTCCAGGGGGTTCTTGGGGGCGTCGACGGCCTTGAGGATGAACCACAGGGCGAAGGTCAGCGACACCACGATCCAGGCGAGGACCGCGTGCGCCTTGGCGACCGTCTCCCAGTCCAGCGGCATCCGCTCGACCTCGCTGGAGTCGCCGGCGTGCGGCCCGGCACCGGTGACGACCGTGCCGACCAGGATCAGGAGCGCGGCGGCGGCGACCATGAACCAGACCAGCTGCTGCACCGGCTTGCCGACCAGCGGGCGGGGTGCCGTGTCGCCCTCGCGGGTGCGCTGCCACATCACGGTGGCCACGGTGATCAGGGCCGTCGTCGCGACGAAGTGCGCCGCGACGGTGTACGGGTTCAGACCGACGAGCACGACGATGCCGCCGAGGATCGCGTTGCTCATCACGATCCAGAACTGCGCCCAGCCCAGCCGGGTGAGGCTGCGGCGGCGGGGCTTCTCGCTGCGGGCCGCGATGATGGCCCAGCCGACGGCCGCGCACAGTACATAGGTGAGCATCCGGTTGCCGAACTCGATGGCACCGTGGAAGCCCATCGCGCTGGTCGTGGTCAGCGAGTCGTCCGTGCACTTCGGCCAGGTCGGGCACCCGAGCCCCGACCCGGTCAGCCGCACCGCGCCGCCGGTGACCACGATGATCACCGCCATGACGAGCGCGGAGAGCGCTGCTCGCCGGACCGTCCGAGGGGTCGGGGTCCAGCGGGCGGCGATGAAGGCGAGCGGGTTGCGGAGCGCCGCCACGGCGTCGGCGGGGGTCACGTTTGGCACGCCGTCCATCGTAGGGGGCCGCTTGTGCACGCGTTCACGAGGGACCCCCTACTCCCAGCGGAAGAAGCGCCCCGCGGCGGCCAGACCCACCACGGCCCACACCGCGAGGATCCCCAGATCGCCCCAGGGCACCCCGGCCCCGTGCAGCAGTACGTCCCGCAGGCCGTCCGAGAGGGCCGTGATCGGCAGCAGGCCCAGGATGTCCTGGGTGGTCTGGGAGAACCGGTCGAGCGGGACCATGACCCCGCCGCTGACCAGCAGGAGCAGGAAGACCAGGTTGGCGGCGGCCAGGGTGGCCTCCGCCTTCAGGGTGCCGGCCATCAGGAGGCCGAGGCCCGAGAAGGCCGCCGTGCCGAGGAGCAGGAGCAGGGCCACGGACAGCGGGTCGCCGTGCGGGGACCAGCCCAGGGCGAGGGCGATCGCCGTGAGCAACACCACTTGCAGGATCTCCGTCACCAGGACCGACGCGGTCTTCGCCGTCATCAGGGCCCAGCGGGGGAGGGGGGAGCTGGCCAGGCGCTTCAGGACGCCGTACCGGCGCTCGAAGCCCGTGGCGATCGCCTGGCCCGTGAAGGCCGTGGACATGACCGCGAGGGCGAGGACACCGGGAGCGAGGAAGTCCACCGCCTCGGCCTGGCCGGTGTCGATGATGTCCACCGAGCTGAACAGGACCAGCACCAGGGCCGGGATCACCACCGTCAGCAGGAGCTGCTCACCGTTGCGCAGGAGCATCTTCGTCTCCAGCGCCGCCTGGGTCGCGATCATGCGTCCCAGGGGGGCCGCGCCCGGCCGGGGGGTGTAGGTGCCGGTGGCCGTCATGCGCGCAGTTCCTTGCCTGTCAGTTCCAGGAAGACGTCTTCCAGGGTGTGCCGTTCCACCGAGATCTTCTCCGGCATGACGCCGTGCTGGGCGCACCAGGACGTGACCGTGGCCAGGAGCTGGGGGTCGACCTTGCCGATGACCCGGTAGGAGCCGGGCGTCAGCTCCGCCGCCGTGCAGTCGGCGGGGAGGGCCTTCAGGAGGGACCCGACGTCGAGGCCGGGACGGCCCATGAAGCGCAGGGTGTTCTCGGCGCCGCCGCGGCACAGCTCCTCCGGCGTGCCCTGGGCGATGACCCGGCCGCCGTCGATGATCGCCACGTCGTCGGCGAGCTGCTCGGCCTCGTCCATGTAGTGCGTGGTGAGGATGACCGAGACGCCGTCCGACCGCAGGTCCCGGACCAGGTCCCAGGTGGCCCTGCGGGCCTGCGGGTCGAGGCCCGCCGTCGGCTCGTCCAGGAACACCAGTTCAGGGCGGCCCACCACGGCCATCGCGAGCGCGAGGCGCTGCTGCTGGCCGCCGGACAGCCTGCGGTACGTCGTGCGGCCGCAGCTGTCCAGACCCAGGCGCTCGATCAGCGCGTTCACGTCCAGCGGGTGGGCGTGCAGTCTCGCCACGTGCCGCAGCATCTCGTCGGCCCGGGCGCCCGAGTACACGCCCCCGGACTGGAGCATCACGCCGATCCTCGGGTGCAGTTCACGCGCCTGCCGCACCGGGTCGAGGCCCAGGACGCGTACCGTGCCGGAGTCCGGCTTCCGGTAGCCCTCGCAGGTCTCGACCGTGGTCGTCTTCCCCGCCCCGTTGGGCCCGAGTACGGCGGTCACGCCCGCCCGGGCCACCAGGTCGAGGCCGTCCACGGCGGTCTTCGTGCCGTACCGCTTCACCAGGGCGTGGACCTGGACCACGGGCTCACTTCGCATGGGCCCGAGTCTAGGTTCGCGGCTCGCGCGTCAGTCGGCCGGGTGCGAGATCTCCACCGCCGGGGGACTCGTGGGTGCCCGCCGGTCTCCCGCGCCGCCTAGAACTCCTCGCGTGAGCGGTGCAATGGCAGCCAGCGTTCGGCGTAGGCCACCGCGTCGGTGACCGGGAACAGCCGGGTCCCGGCCGCGCCGACGGTTCCCCGTACGACGACGCCGGTGTCCCGCTCGAAGTCGTACCCCAGTTCGTCGAAGCGGTCCGAGGTGATCGAGACCTCGGTGACGACCTCCCAGCCGGCCGGTCCGGGGCGGCCGACCTTCACCAGCGGGCTCGGGACGCGGTACTCGGCGAGGTGGAAGCTCGTGCAGGTGTCGTAGCCGGCGCCGAGGAGCAGCACGCGCGCGTGGAGGTCCTCCAGGCGGGCCAGCGGGCTGCGCTCGCCGAGCCGGCAGTCGGGGGCGTGGCCGTCCAGGACGGGACGCGCGCGGGGGCCGAGCGCCGCGAACGAGGTCTGGGGGTGGGCGCTCCGGAGGGCGCCGGGCCAGGTGCGCACGGTCTCCGGGATCACGCCGACCCCGCGCGAGGGCGTCACGAGGGGGTCGTAGGCGGGCATGGTCGCGCGGACGGTGTCCCACCAGTCCTCGGGGACCGGCGGGTTGCTCCACACCGCCGGGTCGGAGAGGTCGCCGGTCTGGGTGGGGACCACGAGGGTGCCGTCCGGGCCGAGGACGTCGAGGAGGGCCTGGACCACCGCGACGGGGCCGCCGCAGACCCAGCCGAGGGCGCTCAGGGAGGAGTGCACGAGGAGGGTCTCGCCGCTTCTGACACCCAGCTCGCGCAGCTGCCCGGCGAGGGTGTCGCGGGTGACAAGCGGGCCGGTGGGAGGTGGTGTCGGCATGGTTCGGGAGTGTCCCTGACAGAACTGCCGGACGCCACCGGTTTGATCGATCAAAGATCGTTTCCGCAGGTCAAGTTAGGGATGCCTAAGTGACGCAGGGCACCGTCCGCCGGGCCGGGGGCGGCTTGCCCGGTCCTGAGGAATTACGCAACAATGGCGTTGTGAAAAACGTCGGCGAGGTTCGGGAGACCCCCACGGGGGCCCCTCAGGAGGAGCTCGCGACCGGTGAGCGGTCCACCCGCAACCGCGTCGCGCGGTCCATCCTGGACCACGGCCCGTCGACCGTCACCGAGCTGGCCGGACGCCTGGGGCTCACCCCCGCCGCCGTACGGCGCCATCTGGACGCGCTCGTGGCAGACGAGGTCGTGGAGGCCCGGGAGCAGCGGGTGTACGGCGCGCGGACGCGCGGACGCCCCGCCAAGGTCTTCGCGCTCACCGACTGCGGCCGGGACGCCTTCGACCAGTCCTACGACAAGCTCGCCGCGGACGCCCTGCGCTGGATCCAGGAGCGGTTCGGCGGGGACGAGGCGGTCGTCGCCTTCGCGCGCGCCAGGATCGCCGCGCAGGCCGAGGAGTACCGCAAGGCCGTCGAGACCGCCGCCCCCGAGGAGCGCACCGAAGCCCTGGCCAAGGCCCTGAGCGCGGACGGGTACGCTGCTACGGCGCGGAGCGCACCGGTCGGCGAGCAGCTCTGCCAGCACCACTGCCCGGTGGCCCATGTCGCGGAGAAGTTCCCGCAACTGTGCGACGCCGAGACGGAGATCTTCTCCCAGCTCCTCGGCACGCACGTCCAGCGACTGGCGACCATCGCGCACGGCGACGGCGTCTGCACGACGTTCATCCCCAAGATTTCCCACATGTCTGATCACGCATCCGCAAGCACGGCCGGGAGGAACCCCGCATGACTCTCCCCACGGAGACTGCCCACCCTGAGCTCGAGGGTCTGGGCAAGTACGAATACGGCTGGGCCGACTCCGACGAAGCCGGCGCCTCTGCGAAGCGCGGTCTCAGCGAGGAAGTCGTGCGCGACATCTCCGCGAAGAAGAACGAGCCGGAGTGGATGACCAAGCTCCGCCTCAAGGGTCTGCGCCTGTTCGACAAGAAGCCCATGCCGAACTGGGGCTCCGACCTCTCCGGCATCGACTTCGACAACATCAAGTACTTCGTGCGCTCCACGGAGAAGCAGGCGGAGTCCTGGGAGGACCTGCCCGAGGACATCAAGAACACGTACGACAAGCTCGGCATCCCCGAGGCGGAGAAGCAGCGCCTCGTCGCCGGTGTCGCCGCCCAGTACGAGTCCGAGGTCGTCTACCACCAGATCCGCGAGGACCTGGAGGAGCAGGGCGTCATCTTCCTCGACACCGACACCGCCCTCAAGGAGCACCCGGAGCTCTTCAAGGAGTACTTCGGCACCGTCATCCCGGTCGGCGACAACAAGTTCGCGTCGCTGAACACCGCGGTGTGGTCCGGCGGTTCCTTCATCTACGTGCCGAAGGGCGTGCACGTCGAGATCCCGCTCCAGGCCTACTTCCGGATCAACACCGAGAACATGGGCCAGTTCGAGCGGACGCTGATCATCGTCGACGAGGACGCCTACGTCCACTACGTCGAGGGCTGTACGGCGCCGATCTACAAGTCGGACTCCCTGCACTCCGCGGTCGTCGAGATCATCGTGAAGAAGGGCGCCCGCTGCCGCTACACGACCATCCAGAACTGGTCGAACAACGTCTACAACCTGGTCACCAAGCGCGCCGTGGCGTACGAGGGCGCGACCATGGAGTGGATCGACGGCAACATCGGCTCCAAGGTCACCATGAAGTACCCGGCCGTCTACCTGATGGGCGAGCACGCCAAGGGCGAGACCCTGTCCATCGCCTTCGCGGGCGAGGGCCAGCACCAGGACGCCGGCTCCAAGATGGTCCACATGGCGCCGAACACGTCGTCCAACATCGTCTCGAAGTCCGTCGCGCGCGGTGGCGGCCGCACCTCCTACCGCGGTCTCGTCGAGATCGGCGAGGGTGCCGCCGGATCCAAGTCGAACGTGCTGTGCGACGCGCTGCTCGTCGACACCATCTCCCGCTCCGACACGTACCCCTACGTGGACGTCCGCGAGGACGACGTGTCCATGGGCCACGAGGCGACCGTCTCCAAGGTCTCCGAGGACCAGCTCTTCTACCTGATGAGCCGTGGCCTCTCCGAGTTCGAGGCGATGGCCATGATCGTGCGCGGCTTCGTCGAGCCCATCGCGAAGGAGCTGCCGATGGAGTACGCGCTGGAACTCAACCGGCTGATCGAGCTCCAGATGGAAGGCGCGGTCGGCTAAGCGACCGCCGTCTCCATCCAGTCACTTACGTAGGAAGAGAGCAGACCGACAGCCATGGCTGAGGCTCAGAACATCCCGGTGGGCAGCACCACCGCCGGCTCGATCGCGGTGGCCGCCGAGTCGACCGTCGCCACGCGCATGAGCGCGCCCCCGTCCTTCGACGTGCAGGACTTCCCCGTCCCGCACGGCCGCGAGGAGGAGTGGCGGTTCACCCCGCTGGAGCGCCTGCGCGGGCTGCACGACGGCACCGCCGTCGCGACCGACGAGGGCGTGCGGGTCGAGGTGCAGGCACCCGAGGGCGTCACCGTCGAACTCGTGGACCGTGACGACCCGCGCCTCGGTAAGGGGGGCACCCCGGTGGACCGCGTCGCCGCCCAGGCGTACTCGTCCTTCGAGAAGGCCGGCGTGGTCACCGTCCCCAAGGAGACGGTCCTCACCGAGCCGATCCGGATCGCCGTGCACGGCGAGGGCGGGACCCGCTTCGGCCACCAGGTGATCGAACTGGGCGCCTTCGCCGAGGCCGTCGTCGTCATCGACCACACCGGTGACGCCGTGCTCGCCACCAACGTCGACTACATCCTGGGCGACGGCGCCAAGCTCACCGTCGTCTCCGTCCAGGACTGGGACGACAAGGCCGTGCACGTGGCCCAGCACAACGCCCTCATCGGGCGGGACGCGAGCTTCAAGTCGGTCGTGGTGACCTTCGGCGGCGACCTGGTACGCCTGCACCCGCGCGTCTCCTACGCCGGCACCGGCGGCGAGGCCGAGCTGTTCGGGATCTACTTCACCGACAAGGGCCAGCACCAGGAGCACCGCCTCCTGGTCGACCACAACAACCCGCACTGCAAGTCCAACGTCGTCTACAAGGGCGCGCTCCAGGGCGAGGACGCGCACGCGGTGTGGATCGGTGACGTGCTCATCGAGGCCAAGGCCGAGGGCACCGACACCTACGAGATGAACCGCAACCTCGTCCTCACCGACGGCGCCCGGGTCGACTCCGTGCCCAACCTGGAGATCGAGACCGGCGAGATCGTCGGCGCCGGCCACGCCAGCGCGACCGGCCGCTTCGACGACGAGCAGCTCTTCTACCTGATGGCCCGTGGCATCCCGGCCGACGAGGCCCGCCGCCTCGTGGTCCGCGGCTTCTTCGCCGAGCTGGTCCAGCAGATCGGTGTCGACGACATCGAAGAGCGCCTTCTCGTGAAGATCGACGAGGAGCTGGAGGCCACCGTCTGATGGCCTACGTACGCGCCTGCGGGCTGAGCGAGCTGGAGGAGGACACCCCGAAGCGGGTGGAACTCGACGGCACGCCGGTCTCCCTCGTGCAGACCGAGGGGGAAGTGTTCGCGATCCACGACATCTGCTCCCACGCGAACGTCTCGCTCTCCGAGGGCGAGGTGGAGGACTGCCAGATCGAGTGCTGGCTGCACGGCTCCAGCTTCGACCTGCGCACCGGCAAGCCGTCCGGCCTTCCCGCGACGCGCCCCGTCCCCGTATACCCCGTAAAGATCGAAGGGGACGACGTGCTCGTCTCCCTCAACCAGGAGTCCTGAGGCAATCCATGGCAACGCTTGAAATCCGCGACCTGCACGTCACCGTCGAGGCCGACAACGCCACGAAGGAGATCCTCAAGGGCGTCGACCTGACCGTGAAGCAGGGCGAGACGCACGCCATCATGGGCCCCAACGGCTCCGGCAAGTCGACGCTCGCCTACTCCCTCGCGGGTCACCCGAAGTACACCATCACCGGCGGCACCGTCACCCTCGACGGCGAGGACGTCCTGGAGATGGAGGTCGACGAGCGCGCCCGCGCGGGCCTGTTCCTGGCGATGCAGTACCCCGTCGAGGTCCCCGGCGTCTCGGTCTCCAACTTCCTGCGCACCTCCGCCACCGCCGTCCGCGGCGAGGCCCCCAAGCTGCGCACCTGGGTGAAGGAGGTCAAGGAGGCCATGGAGCGCCTCAACATGGACCCCTCCTTCGCCGAGCGCAACGTCAACGAGGGCTTCTCCGGCGGTGAGAAGAAGCGCCACGAGATCCTCCAGCTGGAGCTCCTCAAGCCGAAGATCGCGATCCTCGACGAGACCGACTCCGGCCTCGACGTCGACGCGCTGCGGGTCGTCTCCGAGGGCGTCAACCGGGTCCGTGAGACCGGTGAGGTCGGCACCCTGCTGATCACGCACTACACGCGCATCCTGCGCTACATCAAGCCCGACCACGTGCACGTGTTCGCCGGCGGCAAGATCGTCGAGTCCGGCGGTGCCGAGCTCGCCGACAAGCTGGAGAACGAGGGCTACGAGGCTTACACGAAGGGTGGCGCATCCGAGTGACACAGCTGCCGGGCCTCCTCGACACAGAGGCGATCCGCAAGGACTTCCCCATCCTGGACCGCCAGGTCCACGACGGCCGGAAGCTCGTGTACCTGGACAACGCGGCGACCTCGCAGAAGCCGCGCCAGGTGCTGGACGCCCTGAGCGAGTACTACGAGCGCTACAACGCCAACGTCCACCGCGGTGTGCATGTGCTCGCCGAGGAGGCCACGGCGCTGTACGAGGGAGCGCGCGACAAGGTCGCCGCGTTCATCAACGCGCCGAGCCGCGACGAGGTGATCTTCACCAAGAACGCCTCCGAGTCGCTCAACCTCGTGGCGAACATGCTGGGCTGGGCCGACGAGCCCTACCGCGTGGACTCCGAGACCGAGATCGTCATCACCGAGATGGAGCACCACTCCAACATCGTGCCGTGGCAGCTGCTGGCGCAGCGCACGGGCGCGAAGCTGAAGTGGTTCGGGCTGACCGACGACGGCCGCCTCGACCTGTCCAACATCGACGAGATCATCACCGAGAAGACGAAGATCGTCTCCTTCGTGCTGGTCTCCAACATCCTGGGCACGGTCAACCCGGTCGAGGCGATCGTCCGCCGCGCGCAGGAGGTCGGTGCGCTCGTCTGCGTCGACGCCTCGCAGGCCGCGCCGCACATGCCGCTGGACGTCCAGGCCCTCCAGGCCGACTTCGTGGCCTTCACCGGCCACAAGATGTGCGGCCCGACCGGCATCGGCGTGCTGTGGGGACGGCAGGAACTCCTGGAGGACCTGCCCCCGTTCCTCGGCGGCGGCGAGATGATCGAGACCGTGTCGATGCACTCGTCGACGTACGCCCCCGCCCCGCACAAGTTCGAGGCGGGCACCCCGCCGATCGCGCAGGCGGTCGGGCTGGGCGCGGCGATCGACTACCTCGACTCGATCGGCATGGACAAGATCCTCGCCCATGAGCACGCGCTGACCGAGTACGCCGTCCAGCGGCTCGCCGAGGTCCCCGACCTCAGGATCATCGGCCCGACCACGGCCGAGGACCGGGGTGCGGCGATCTCCTTCACGCTGGGCGACATCCACCCCCACGACGTGGGTCAGGTCCTCGACGAGGAGGGCATCGCGGTCCGGGTCGGCCACCACTGCGCGCGGCCGGTCTGCCTGCGGTACGGAATTCCCGCGACCACGCGAGCGTCGTTCTATCTGTACTCCACGCCCGCCGAGATCGACGCACTGGTCGAGGGGCTGGAGCACGTACGGAACTTCTTCGGCTGAGGGGCGTGCTGAAACCGTGAAGCTGGACTCGATGTACCAGGAAGTCATCCTGGACCACTACAAGCACCCGCACGGGCGTGGTCTGAGGGACGGCGACGCCGAGGTGCACCACGTGAACCCGACGTGCGGCGACGAGATCACCCTCCGCGTCAAGTACGACGGCACGAGGATCGAGGACGTCTCGTACGAGGGCCAGGGCTGCTCGATCAGCCAGGCCTCGGCCTCCGTCCTGAACGATCTGCTGGTCGGCAAGGACCTCGCCGAGGCGCAGCGGATCCAGGAGACCTTCCTGGAGCTGATGCAGTCCAAGGGGAAGATCGAGCCCGACGACGCGATGGAGGAGGTGCTGGAGGACGCGGTCGCGTTCTCCGGTGTCTCCAAGTACCCGGCCCGGGTCAAGTGCGCCCTCCTCAGCTGGATGGCGTGGAAGGACGCGACGGCCCAGGCGCTGGACGCCGGCGCCGACGCCGAAAGGAAGACGGCATGAGCGAGACCGTTGAAATGAAGCCGGCCTCCGAGGAGGAGGTCCGCGAGGCGCTGTACGACGTCGTCGACCCCGAGCTGGGCATCGACGTGGTCAACCTCGGCCTGATCTACGGCATCCACATCGACGACGCGAACATCGCGACCCTCGACATGACCCTGACCTCGGCGGCCTGTCCGCTGACGGACGTCATCGAGGACCAGGCCAAGTCCGCCACGGACGGCCTCGTCAGCGAACTCCGCATCAACTGGGTGTGGATGCCGCCGTGGGGCCCGGACAAGATCACGGACGACGGACGCGAGCAGCTGCGCGCGCTCGGGTTCAACGTCTGAGACTCCTCGGCTGCGACGACAGCCAGTGACGAAAGCGGCGGCACCTTCGGGTGCCGCCGCTTTCGTGTGCTCAGGCGCGGCTCAGGCCAGCCCGCCCACCGGCTGGAACGACGAGTCCGCCACGAACTGGGAGCTGTACTCGACGCGTTGCAGGCGGACCACGAAGTTCTGGTGGCGCAGGAAGTAGCCGGGGTAGTTGACCGACTCCAGCATCTTCGCGCCGGAGTAGGACGGCGAGTCCCGGGGGCAGAACGTGGCGTCCTGCTTGAACAGGGACGAACCGTCGTTGCGTTCGGCCCGCAGGACGAAGCTGCGGTGGCGCAGGTACGCACCGTCGTGTGTGACGAACGAGTAGCACGAGGCGTTCGCCAGGCCCTTGACCTGCTTGAAAGTGGCGTCCTCGCGGGCCTGTTCGCCGCTGACCTGGTCCAGGCCGACATGGTCGGAGTCCACATGCCAGTAGCGGTCGGGGTAGTTGACCGAGCGGAACGAGCCGTAGACCGCCGCGGGCTTCGGCTTCGCCGGACTTCCCTTGGACGGCGTCGACTTGTGCGGCTTCGGGGTGGTCGTGACCGCGATGGTCGGACCGGTGCCCTGCTGCCGGGGGCCCGCGGGACTCGGGGACACCGACGAGAGGTCGCTGTCGCCCTCCGGGGGGAGGGTGGTCGCGGGCTGTGTGGAGAAGGAGATCAGGCCGGACCCCGCGTTCTGCGCGGATTTCGACCGGACGTCGTCCTCGTTGTCGGTCGCGGCTATCGCCGCCACACAGGCGACGATCGTGGTCACCGCCAGCGCACCGGCGAGATAGAGCCGCCTGGTGCCGGGAGTGCGGGAGGTGTCCAGTGTCCAGCCGTTCTCCCAGGGGCGGTCCTGAGGCGGCCGGGACTTGTCTTCGGGCATGCGCGGTTCCTCCGGCACGGCGCGGTGTGCGACGGCCGCTGCTGTGGTGGCGCGGTAGGTGAAGGGTGAACCACGTGTGGTTCCGGAGGGAACATTAGTGGTTACCGGGGGTTGTGAGCAGCACTTTGAAGCAACCGATTTCCACATTCGCGCATCAGCGGACCACAGGATTTCCTCATCCATCGTTATGTACGCTTGTACACATGGGATATCTGCTCCTCGCCGGAGCCATCGCAGCCGAGGTCGCGGCGACCACGGCCATGAAGTACACCGAAGGATTCAGCCGGTTCGGGCCCTCGCTGCTGACCGTGCTCGGCTACGTCCTCTCCTTCGCGCTGCTCGCGCAGACCCTGAAGACGGTGTCGGTCGGCACCGCCTACGCGATCTGGGCCGGAGCGGGCACCGCGACCATCGCCGCCATCGGGATGTTCTTCCTCGGGGAGGGCATGACGGTCACCAAAGCCGCCGGGATCGCGCTGATCATCGTCGGGGTCGTGGTGCTGAACCTGGGTGGGGCGCACTGATGGCGCGCCGGTACGACCCCGAGCGCCGCCAGCGGATCATCGACGCGGCCATCCGGGTCGTGGGGGAGAAGGGCCTCGCGGGGCTCAGCCACCGCAGTGCCGCCGCCGAGGCCGATGTGCCGCTCGGCTCGACGACGTACCACTTCAAGAGCCTCGACGAGCTGATGGTCGCCGCGCTGCGCCAGGCCAGCGAGGGCTTCGCCAAGGCGGTCGCCGCGCACGGGGCACTGGACGGCTCCGGCGGCGACCTGGCCGCCGACCTCGCCCGCGTCCTCGGCGAGTGGCTCGGCGGCGATCGCACCGGCGTCGAGCTGGAGTACGAGCTCTACCTCGCCGCGCTGCGCCGGCCCGCCCTGCGCCCCGTCGCCGCCGAGTGGGCCGACGACCTCGCCGCCCGCCTCGCCCACCGCACGGACCCGGTCACGGCACGGGCCCTGGTCGCGCTGACCGACGGGATCTGCCTCCAGGTGCTGCTGACGGGGGTGCCGTACGACGAGGGGTACGCGCGGGAGATGCTGGCGCGCGTGATCCCCTGACCCCGCCCGACTCCTGGTTCCTGCGCCGGTGTCCGTGAACCCTTGGCCGTCCGTCGGGCAACAGGGGGTGTCACACGCACCGAGCACCGGGGGAGTGGGCCGCCGGCGTTTCCCGTGGCCACGTACCGTTCGGCCTCTGAGACGGGCCGCGCGCGGGTTCGCCTCGCACGCCCCCCGGCGGTTAGGTTTCCCTCATGACCGACACGACTGCTCCGCGTATCACCGGCGCCATCGCCGCAGGCCTCGCCACCGTCGCCGCCGACGGCACCGTTCTCGACACCTGGTTCCCCGCTCCCGAGCTCACCGCCGAGCCGGGTCCCTCCGGCACCGAGCGGCTGTCCGCCGAGCGGGCCGTGGAACTGCTCGGCGAAGGCGCCGCGAAGGCGATCGGTCCGGACGCCCGCCGGGGCGTCGAGGTGGTCGCGGTCCGTACGGTCATCGCCTCCCTGGACGAGAAGCCGCTCGACACGCACGACGCCTACCTGCGTCTGCACCTGCTCTCGCACCGCCTGGTCCAGCCGCACGGCCAGAGCCTTGACGGCATCTTCGGGCTGCTCCCCAACGTCGCCTGGACCTCCCTCGGCCCGGTCACCGTCGACGACATCGAGAAGGTGCGCCTGAACGCCCGCGCCGAGGGCCTGCACCTCGCCGTCACGAGCGTCGACAAGTTCCCGCGCATGACGGACTACGTGGCCCCCAAGGGCGTCCGCATCGCCGACGCCGACCGCGTCCGGCTCGGCGCCCACCTCGCCGCGGGCACCACCGTGATGCACGAGGGCTTCGTCAACTTCAACGCCGGCACCCTCGGCACGTCGATGGTCGAGGGCCGCATCTCCGCCGGTGTCGTGGTCGGCGACGGCTCGGACATCGGCGGCGGCGCCTCCACCATGGGCACCCTCTCCGGCGGCGGCAACGTCCGCATCACCATCGGCGAGCGCTGCCTGATCGGCGCCGAGGCGGGCGTCGGCATCGCGCTCGGCGACGAATGCGTCGTCGAGGCCGGTCTCTACGTCACCGCGGGCACCCGGGTCACCATGCCCGACGGGCAGATCGTCAAGGCCCGCGAGCTGAACGGCGCCTCGAACATCCTCTTCCGCCGCAACTCGGTCACCGGCACCGTGGAGGCCCGCCCGAACAACGCGGTCTGGGGCGGCCTGAACGACATCCTGCACAGCCACAACTGAGCGCTTCCACCCGAGGTCGCCGTAGAGGTTCCGCCTCTACGGCGACTTTTTTCATGGGTGTGGCATAGCGGGGGCACCCCACGCGCGTCACAAGGGGCGGAGGGCCGCGCACCGGCGCCGCCGGGGGAAGAGAAGGTGACGATGAATGCCGAAGGGCTGGAGAGTTTCCGGGACTTCGTGGACAGCAGGTCGTCCGCCCTGCTGAAGACCGCCGTGCTGCTGTGCGGCGGGGACCGGCACGCCGGTGAGGACCTGCTCCAGAACGCCCTGGTCCGGGCGGCCGGACGCTGGCAGAAGATCGACGAACCCGAGGCCTACGTACGGCAGGTCCTCTACCGCCAGCAGGTCAGCCGCTGGCGGCTGAAGTGGCCGCGCCGTGAGGTCAGCGTCGCGGAACCGCCCGAACCTGCGGCCACCGGCGGCACGCCGGGCGACACCGCCGCCGCCACCGAACTGCGCCTCGTGATGCGCCAGGCGCTGTCCCGGCTCACCGCACGTCAGCGCACCGTGCTGGTGCTGCGCTACTTCGAGGACCTGCCCGAGGCCGACGTGGCCCGACTGCTCGGCTGCTCGGTCGGCACCGTGCGGTCCACCGCCCACCGCTCGCTGGCCCGGCTGCGCTCGCTCGCACCCGAACTGGCCGCCCTCGGGCCCGCCGACGCCGAGCGGTCCGCGTCCCGTGACTACTCACCCGTGGAGGTGCGTCCGTGAACGTCGACGACATCGTGCGCGACGCACTGCGCGAGCAGGCCGCCGAACAGGCCCCGGCTACGGCGGGGTTCGCCGACCGGGTGCTCACCGTCCGGCGCCGCCGTCGCACCCGCAGGATCGTGCTCGGCGCCGCGGCCGCGGTGGCCGTGATCGCCGTAGGGGTGACGGTTCCGCTGATGGACTCCGGCAAGGACGACGTACGGCCCTCGGGGGGCATCGTGACCCCGAAGAAGGTCGAGTCCCGTCCCGACCAGTCGCCGCCGCGCGACAGGATCTCCGTCGGGGGCACGACCCTGGCCGGGTACTCCGTCCCGAAGAAGGTCAGGAAGAGTGCGGACAGCGCCGTCTACGAGCGCACCTACTACCTGCTGAATCCGAAGACCGGCAGGTACGACAAGGCCGCGGACTGGTCCTGGGTCGCCGTCGCCCCCGGCGGGAAGACGGCCGCCGTCCTTGAACGGGACCTGCCCGCCTCCCGGATCGGCCTGCTCGACCTGACCACCGGCAAGGTCGAGCGGTGGATCGACGTCGACCACGGTGTCGGCGGGCTCACCTTCTCCCGCGACGGCCGCAAGCTGGTCGCGACGACGTACAGCGCGAACCCCGACCGGCTGATCAAGGCGCAGGGCGACGTCGAGTGGATGCCGCCGTGGACGTCGAGCCGCACCGGCTTCTACGTCCTCGACCTGGCCTCGGGGGACGGTGCCTGGACCGAGATCAAGCTCGCGGGCGACTCGGACGACCCCATGGGCGGCACCATGCTCAACAGCCGCCAGGACTTCTCCCTCACCGACGACGGCCGCCACGTCTGGGAAGGCCGCCCCACCGAGCCCGGCTACGTGTTCTACGACCTCACCGGCAAGGAGGTCCCCGTGCCGGCGGGCTACACGTACCTGGACTGGTCCGTGGACGCGGGCAGGTCGCCCGACGGCAAGCTCGTCGCCGGCGGGTTCGCGGGCAAGAAGTGGAAGACGTCCTCGTACGTCTTCGACGCCCGGACCGGCAAGAAGACCGAGGTGCGCGGCCAGCAGCTGATCGCCTGGGTGGGCAACGAGCAGCTCATCGCGTGGGACATGGGCGAGAACGACAAGAACGAGCACCACAACCGGCTCGTGCTCGTCACCCTCGGCAGCGACAAGGAGATCCCGCTGAGCGGTTTCCGCAGGGGGGACACCCCGGACGGCGCCGGGCGCTGGGAGCCGCTCTTCGCCCAGCCTTGACGAGACCGTCAGGCGGCCATGAACCGTTCGTACTCCGCAAGCAGCCCGTCGGCCGTCTCCCGGTCGGCGGGCCGCAGCGGGGCGCGGACCGGGCCCCCGGGCAGACCGAGCGCGTTGAGGAGGGCCTTGGCAGTGACCGTGCCGGGCAGGCCCGCCGCCATCATCGCCTCGATCAGCGCGGTGGCTCTCTGTTGGAGGCGGGCGGACACGGGGGTGTCGCCCGCCTCGAACAGGTCGATGATCGCGCGCAGCCGCTCCGGGACCACGTTGGCCACCGTGCTGACGTACCCCGCCGCGCCCACCGCGTACAGCGCGAGGATCTGCTCGTCGCAGCCCGCGTAGTACGCCAGCTCCGTGCGGTGCAGGACCTTCTGGGTGCCGAGGAGGTCGTAGGAGCAGTCCTTGACCGCGACGATCCGGGGGTGCCCGGCCAGCCGGATCATGGTCTCCGGTTCGATGCGGGTGCCGGTGCGGCCCGGGATGTCGTACAGCATCACGGGCAGCCCCGAGGCGTCCGCGATCTCCCGGAAGTGCGCCTCCAGCGCGTCCTGCGGCGGCCTGCTGTAGTACGGGCTGACCACCAGCACCCCGTCCGCGCCCGCCTTCTCGGCCGCCAGGGCCAGCTCGACGGTGTGCCGGGTGTCGGAGGTGCCCACGCCCGCCACCACCGGCACCCCCGCGCCCACAGCCTCCCGGACCGCCGTCACCAGCGCCGCCTTCTCCGCGTCCGAGGTCGTCGGGGACTCGCCCGTCGTGCCGGACAGGACGAGGCCGTCGCAGCCGTGGGCCACCAGGTGCGCGGCCAGGAGCTGGGCGCCGTCGAGATCGAGCGCGCCCGCCTCGGTGAAGGGGGTGACTATGGCGCACAGGGCGCGGCCGAAGGGAGGAGGCGTAGTCGTCATGGGGACAGTCTCGGCGCGCCGACAGTGAAGCTCCACTTAATTCTTCTGCGGAATATGTGTAAGCAGAGCTTCACTCCGCGGTCATAGGCCCTATGTCCAATTCGCGCCTCATGGGTCACCATGGCGAGACAGGACCCTGCGTGTGGGAGGCGTCATGAAGCTCGGCAAAGCACTGGCCACGGGAGTCGCCGAGGAGCGGCCGCAGATCCGGGACGAGGAACTCGACCTTCCCGAGGAGATCGAGGACCTGAAGGCTCCCGAAGAGGTACCGGCGGCCCGATGAGGCTGCGGCTTCCGGAGGAACGCCCCGCGGAGCCGCCGACCGGATACAAGATCGCCCACCCGGTGCTGTCCCAGGACGGCACCCGGGCCGGGTTCACCGGTGTGTCGCTCGGCGGCGCGCTGCCGTACGGCGTCCTGGCCGACGCGTCCTGTGTCTACGGACTGCGGCACCGGGCGCCCCACCGCCGCTGCGACTGCGGCTTCCACTGCGTGCACGACCGCGCGGCCGCCGAGGCGCTGTTGTGCACGGCCGAGCACCGCACGGCCGTCCTCCTCGACGTCCTGGTCCTCGGCCGCTACCTGCGCTTCGAACTCGGCTACCGCTACGCCCGCCAGCGGGTGCGCTCCGCCACCGTCGGCCCCTGCGCCTGCGGCACGGTCGCGGCGGCCCTCGCCGACGCCGGCTGGGGGCGGCCCGGCTGGCGCGCCCTCGCCCCCTCCTGCGCGGCCTGTCTGCGCGGTCGTACGGCTGTCTCGCTCGCCGGGTTCGCCCGGCTGGCCGGGGAGGGGCTGCGGGTCGTCGCGGGCCCGGCGGCACCGGTCCCGGCCGGCCTCGCCGCCGGAGAGGCGCTCGGGGTGCCCGGGGTCGCCGTCGGCGAGGGGTTCGGGGTGCCCGAACTCGCCGCCGAGGCCGCCCTGTTGCAGGCGCGGCTGGACTGGTTCCAGAGCCAGCTCGCCCGGCTGGGGGAGCGCGGCCCGGACGGCGGACCGCAGGGGTAGCGGGGGCCGGGCCGGGTACCCGGGGGTTTCGACCGAGAGGAGGCGGAGCACCGTGACCGGAACCACGGCCCCCAGGCCGACGCACGACGAACACCACTCGGTGGGCGAACTCGTCGGACAAGCCACCGAACAGCTCTCCCGGCTGGTACGGCAGGAGGTCGCCCTTGCGAAGGAGGAGCTGGCCGCGAAGGGCCGGCGGGCCGGACGCGGCGGTGGGCTGCTCGGCGCCGCGGGCGCCTTCGCCTACGCGGGACTTCTCGCCCTGGCCGGAACCGGCGCCGCGGCACTGTCGCTGGTGCTGCCGGTCTGGGCCGCGGCGCTGATCGTGACGGGCGTGCTCTTCGTGATCGCGGCGGTTCTCGCCGCGACCGGCCGCGCCCAGCTGCGCCGGGCCACACCCCCCACGCCCGAGGCGGCGCTCGACAGTGTCAAGGCCGATGTCGAGGAGATCAGGGAAAGGGCGCACCGATGACGGACAGGACGACCGGCGAACAGGCCTCGACAGGGGCCAAGGGGCCCGACGAGCTGCGGCGCCAGATCGAGCAGACCCGCAGTGAACTGGGCGACACGGTGGAGGAGTTGGCAGGGAAGATGGACGTGAAAGGCCGCGCCCGGGCCCGGGCCGCGGATCTCAGGGACAAGGCGGGCGCGCTGACCGTGCAGCTGCGCAGCAGCGCCGCGCAGGCCGGGCACACCGTGCACGACAAGGCCACCCAGGCGGGGCACAAGGTGCAGGACCGGGCCGTGCAGGCCGGTCACAAGGCCCAGGACCGTGCCGTGCAGGCCGGCCACAAGGTGCAGGACCGTGCCGTGGAGGCCGGTCACAAGGCGCAGGACCGGACACTGCGCGCCGGTGAGGCCACCCAGGACGGGGCCGCGCGGACCGGCCGGGAGCTGGAGCACAGGGCGCAGCACAGCGTGCCCGCACCGGTCCGGCCCGTCGTCCTCGCGGCCATCCGGCATCCCCGCCCGGTGCTGATCGTCGGCGCGGCCGTGATCGCGGTCGCCGTCGTGTCGTGGCGGTACCCGAAGAAGTGAGCGGCGGTACCTGACCCGTCCACGGAGGTCCCCGACCTGCCGTCCACTGAGGTCAGTCACTCTGGAGCTCCCCGTCGGCCGGACAGGCCGGCGGGGAGCTCCGCTGCTGAGGAGTGCCGGGTCCGCTGCCGGTGGGCGCCGGGTCCGCCGTCACTTCTCCCGCGCCCAGGAGGCCCGCAGTCTCTCCGGCCAGGTCCGGGTGTCCCGCGGCTCCACGTAGGGCTCCTCCGCCGGCTCGTGCTCGCCGGAGGCGATCGCCCGCTCCCGGGCCAGTTCCGCGTCGAACTCCAGGCCCAGCAGGATGGCCAGGTTGGTCAGCCAGAGCCACACCAGGAACACGATGGCGCCCGCGAGGGTGCCGTACGTCTTGTTGTAGGAACCGAAGTACGCGGCGTAGAGCGCGAAGCCGGCGGATGCGGCGAGCCACGCCAGCGTGGCGAGGACGCTGCCGGGGGAGACCCAACGGAAGCCGCGGCCACGGACGTTGGGGGCGGCCCAGTACAGCAGGGCGATCATCCCGACGACCAGGAGCAGCAGCACCGGCCACTTGGCGATGCCCCAGGCCGTGATCGCCGCGTCGCCGAAGCCCACCACCCGGCCCGCCCGTTCGGCGAGCGGTCCCGTGAAGACCACGATCATCGCGCTCGCCGCCAGCATCAGCATCAGCGTCACGGTCAGGGCCAGCCGCAGCGGCGTCAGCTTCCACACCGGGCGGCCCTCCGGGAGGTCGTACACCGCGTTGGACGCGCGGATGAACGCGGCGACGTAGCCGGAGGCGGACCACAGCGCGGCGAGCAGCCCGAGGATCGCCAGGACGCCTCCGGTGCCCCCGCTGTCGCCGAGCTGGATCACCGCGTCCCGCAGGATGTCGCGGGCCGGGCCCGGGGCGAGGCCTCCGATGGTGTCGAGGAGCCTGTCCGTCGCGCGCCGGCCCACCACCCCCAGCAGGGACACCAGCACCAGCAGGGCGGGGAACAGGGACAGGACGCCGTAGTACGTCAACGCGGCCGCGCGGTCGGCCAGTTCGTCGTCCAGCAGTTCCCTGAAGGTGCGCCTGGTGACGGCGGCCCAGGACCGTCTCGGCAACTCCAAGGGGCTTTTCGGCGCGGTGTTCTCGGCCTGCTCGTCCATGGACCGGCGGGTCTCCCGAAACCGCCGGTCGAACCCCTCCCGAGCAGCGTCGGCCCACTCGTCGGGATACTTCGCACCGAACACTTCCCTCTCCTGGACAAAAAAAGTTTTCGGTGAGAGGGTGGGTCCATGCTGGACGTCACCGTGATCGAGGACCCCGAGGCCGCAGCCGTCTCCCTGGACCCCATACGGGCGCGGCTGCTGGCCGAGCTGGCGGCCGGGCCCGCCTCGGCCGCCATGCTCGCCGGGCAGGTCGGCCTGCCCCGCCAGAAGGTCAACTACCACCTCAAGGCGCTGGAGCGGCACGGCCTGGTCGAGCTCGCGGGGGAGCGCCGCAAGGGAAACGTCACCGAACGGCTGATGCGGGCGACCGCCGCCTCGTACGTGATCTCACCGCTGGCCCTGGCCGCCGTGCAGCCCGACCCGGACCGCTTCCGTGACCAGCTCTCCGCCCGCTGGCTGCTCGCGCTCGGCGCCCGGCTGGTACGGGACGTCGGTCAGCTCATCACGGGTGCCGCCAAGGCCCGACAGCGGCTGGCCACCTACGCGCTGGACGGCGAGGTGCGTTTCGCCTCGGCCGCCGAACGGGCCGCGTTCATCCAGGAGTTGACCGCCGGGGTCACCGCCCTGATCCGCAAGTACGACGCCCCGGACACCGAGGGCGGCAGGGACCACCGGATCGTCGTGGCCGTCCATCCCACGCTCAAGAAGACCGAGTTGGAGTAGATCATGTCCAAAGAGTTCGAGATCGCCCGCGAGTTCGAGGTCGACGCCACCCCCGAGCAGGTCTGGGCGGCCGTCACCACCGGCACCGACGGCTATCTGTGGCCCATGGAGCCGCCCGAGCCGCGCGTCGGCGGCACCGGCCCCTTCGGGTCCAAGGTCGTCGCCTGGGACCCGCCGCACCGCTACACCAACCGCGTCGAGGACGTCGAGGGCATCTCGCAGCAGACCCTCAACCAGCTCGACTACACGATCGAACCCCGGGACGAGGGCCGCCGGGCCTGGGTGCGCTACGTCCACAGCGGGATCTTCGTCGACGACTGGGACAACCAGTACGACGGCGCCGCCAAGCACACCGACTTCTATTTGCACACCCTGCGCGAGTACCTGACCCACTTCGCGCCCCGCCCCGCCGCCTTCGCCACCTTCGACGGACCCGAGGCCTCCAAGGCGCCGGACGCCCTCGCCGCCGTGGGGCGCGCGCTCGGGGTCGGCGAGGACGTGGCCGCGGGCACCCGGCTGACGGTCCACGGGCCCGACACCTTCGAGGCCGTGGTCGACTTCCGCAACGCGTACTTCATCGGGCTGCGCACCGACCGGGGTCTCACCCGCATCTTCGGGCGCAACCACTGGGGCCACCCGGTCGGCATCTCCCTGCACGACTTCGCCCCCGACTCCGACATCAAGGAGTGCGAGGGCGAGTGGCAGGGCTGGCTGAACGGCGTGTTCAACCAGCCCTGAGCCGCGGGGAGTTGACCGGAGAGCTACGGCTTGAAGCGCAGCACCTGCGGGTCGTGGTCGCTGATCTGGTCGTTGAACTCCGAGTTGATGTGCACGCTGTCGTACGCGAAGTCGCAGGACTTCCGGATCGACGGGCTGACCAGGATCTGGTCCAGGACCTGCTGGTTGCCCTGGTAGTCGTAGGTGTAACGCTCCTTCTTGGGCAGCGACTTGATCGCCGACCAGAGCTCGCCGTCACCCTCCAGGATCTTCGCGGTGTCGGAGAACTCGAAGTCGTTCATGTCGCCGAGGGCGATGACGTCCGCGTTCTTCTGCACGTCGAGGATGCTCTTGACGAAGGCGTTGACCAGGGTCGCCTGGGCGTGGCGCTGGACCTCCGAGCTGCGCGGCACCGGCTGGGTCGCCGAGGTCAGGCCGAAGTCGCCGCCCTTGGAGTTCAGGTGGTTGGCGATCACGAAGACCGTGCGGCCCCGGAAGACGAACTCGCCGGCCAGCGGCTTGCGGCTGGACTTCCAGGCCTCGTTCGCGGGGTCGATCCGGCCGGGGGAGGCCGTCAGCTGCGCCTTGCCGTGCACCTTGGTGACGCCGACGGCGGTCGTGGAGTCGCCGCCCGCGCGGTCCGTGAAGGAGACCCGCTCCGGGTTGAACAGGAACACCTGGCGGATGTTGCCGCCCGGCTCGCCGCCGTCCTGGTCGTTGACCGGGTTGATCGAACGCCAGTCGTACTTAGGGCCGCCCGCCGCCACGATCGCGTCGATCAGCTTGTTCACGGTGACGTCGGCCGCGACCGTGCCGTCGTCCTTCGCGCCGTTGTTGTCCTGGATCTCCTCCAGCGACACGATGTCGGGCGACTTCAGGTTGTTCACGATCGCGGAGGCGTGCGCCTCGAAGGTGGCGTCGGACGGGTCGAGGTTCTCGACGTTGTACGTCGCGACCGCGAGCTCGTCCTTCTTCTGCTTCTGGGTGGACTCGCGCTGGAGACCGGCGCTCTTCAGCGTGCCGATCTCGTTCGCGACCAGGGTGTAGCCGCCGAACTGGTTGAAGTCCAGGGGGCCCGCGGTGCTGCCGGTGAGGACGTCACCGACGTTCGCGACCGGGAAGGCGGCCGTAGCGCCCAGCGACTGGATCTGGAGCCGGCCGGTGTTCTGGGACGTGTAGGAGCCGTACAGCGTGCCGCCGCGCTTCGTGGCGTTCTCGCGCGGCTTCACCGTCACCCACAGCTCGGTGTACGGGTCGGTCGCGCCGACCACGCGGACGTCCTTGACCTGGACGTTCATGCCCTCGAGGGACTCGTAGTAGTCCAGGGCGTACTTCCTGGGCTGAAGCGTCAGACCGTTGATCGAGTTCGCGGCGGCCGGATCGCCCTCCGGGGCGTACGCGGCGGGCACCGACTTCGCGTCGACCACGACGGGGGCCGGGACCGCGTTGCCGCTGGAGACGACGGTGACCGTCGGCTTGGTGATCTCGGTGACCGACTGGTTGCCGGAGGACGTGCCGCCCGGGACGTACTCCGAGACGGTGCCGGTGACGGTGACGGCGTCACCGACGGCGACCTTCGGCGTCGAGCTGGTGAAGACGAACACGCCCTCACTGGTCGCCGGGTCGGCGTCCGGGTTCGGATCCTGGAACCAGAAACCCTTGGACGAGCCGTAGGTGCGTACGCCGGTCACGATTCCGGCCACATCGGTGACCTTCTGACCGGCGTACGGGGATATCCGGGTCGCGCCCTGGATGTCATGGATGCTCACGCCGGCCGCGTGCGCGGGCGAGACGAGGGCGAGGGCGGAGGCCGCGGAAGCGGCGGCGACGGTGAGCGCGGCGAGACGCGCGGACTTCTTGCTCGGCAACGGGATCCCTCCGGGGACGAACGTAGGCGCCGGGACGAGGGTGGACATGAAGCGGTGGGAGCCGCGACCTGTGGGGGCGGTTGCGACGCGCGTAGAAAATACCGTGCGCAGAAATCCAGTGAACAGGTGTCCGCCGGTTTTCTACGCGCGTCAATCTCCTGCCTGCTCAGGCCAGTTGTCAAGGTTTCAGCCATGTACGCAACCTGTCCGGAACATGAACCGGGCGGCATGGGTGGAAATCCGTCTACGCTGAGCGGCTGAGTGGCACGACGCGTCCTAGGAGAAACAGCCGATGTCAGACAGCTCCCCCCTGCCGCCGGTGCGGCTGCACCCCGAAGCGGAGCTGGCGCGGGACGCCCTGTCCACGCCCCTGCTCACCCGGGCCGCCCGCCTCGCCCGCTGGGCCGGCGAGGACACCCGGGTCGACGCCGGGGGCGGACTCGTCGAGGAACAGCTGCCCGCGGCGGCCTCGGAACTCGGACTGAGCGGAGACGACGCGGCGGCCTGTGCGAGCGAGGCCTGGCGGGTCGCCCTCGACACCGGGCTGGTGGAGATCCTCGACGAGGAGGAGGGCACGGTCACCGCGGGCGCCGACCTGGCCCTGCTCACCGGCTCCCCGCAGGACGTGCTCGGGGTGTGGCTGACCGCGCTGGAGACCGTGCTGGCCGACGCGAGCGTGCCGGACCTCGACGACCTGGTCGACGCCCTGGACGAGGGCGGCGAGGTCGACCTCACCTCCCTGGACTGGGACCCGCAGGCCGAGCAGGAGTTCCTGGACGGCGTGCTCGGCAACCTCTACCTGCTCACCGTCAGCGAGGACGGACCGGGCGACGGCACCGTACCCCTGCCGGCCCTCGCCGCCTCGATGATCGTGCCCAGCGACATGGGCGAGCCCACCAACGACGTCCTGGAGCAGGTCTCCGACGCGATGATGCGGCTCGACGACCAGTTCCGGATCCTGGAGCCGATCGGCCTGGTGGCGTACCGGCCCGTCGACGAGGCGCTGATGGCGGACGCCGACGAGGAACCCGCCGCGGTCGTCGACGAGACCGACGTCTCCCGCTACGGCATGGTCCGGCTGACCCCCCTCGGCCTCTACGGCCTGCGCTCGCGCCTGCTGGAGGCGGGGATCGCGGCACCGGCCGTCGGCGACCTCGCCGACAAGGGCGCGGACGCGCTCCTCGACGGCACCGCCGTCTTCCCGCCGTCCGCCGCCCAGGCCGAGACCGAGCAGTGGCTGGCCCGCCGTGAACCCCTCGCGGCAGCACGGGAGTTGCTGGGCGCGGCCCGGGGCGCCGACCAGGGCGCGCCGCTGCGCCGGCTGCGGTGTCAGCAGGCCCTGTCCCTCGTGGGTACGGTCGCGGAGCCCGCGCTGCGGGAGGTTCTCGACGACCCCGAGCTGGGCGGGCTCGCCCGGGTCTGGCTGGTCGAGCGGGGCTTCGAGGACGTGCCCGCGCCCTCCCAGGACATGGTGTTCTGGCTGACCGTCGACACCATCGCCGCGCAACTGGCCGCGGAGGGCAACTCCGAGGAGCTGCAAGGGCTGGTCGAGGGACTGGCCCAGCAGCACGGCGGGTTCTTCGCGGCGGCCTGGCGGGTGGACCACCCGGCCACAGCGGACGTGCTGGAGGCGATGGGGCGGCTGCACCCGGACAAGAAGGTGGCGAAGGAGGCGCGCAAGGCCGCGTTCAAGGCGCGGTCGCAGCAAGGGGGGTGACCGCAGGGGGCGGCTGCGGGTGTGCGGGGCTGAGCGCGCAGTTCCCCGTGCCCCTAAAGGAATCCCCATCCCACGGTTTTGAATCATTCAAGCCGATTCATGGAGTCCTTCCCTCGTTCAACTCGTGTTCAGACATGGGCGAGACGGTTGCGCCGATTCGAGGTCCCCCACCCTCCACGGCGTTCACCCACCGTCTCAGGAGACACCATGTCGCTCACCCGCAGGGACTTTGCCGCGAAAACCGCGATCACCGGTGCCGGTGTGGCGCTGGCGGGCACGGTCGGCGCCCTCGCCACCGCACCCAACGCGCTCGCCGCGACCGACGTCGAGAGCGAGGGCGCGCAGACCGCGGGCGCCCACCACGGTGTCGGCTACGGTCCGCTCATCGCCGACCCGCAGGGCCTGCTCGCGCTGCCCGCCGGATTCACGTACAAGGTCATCACCTACAGCGGCAGGACCAAGCTGGAGTCGGGTGAGTTCACCCCCTCCAACCACGACGGCACGGCCACCTTCTGCGGTCCCCGCGGGGCGACCCTCCTGGTCAACAACCACGAGCTCAAGGGCCCGCGTGCCAACTGGCCCCACCCCGTGCCGCTCACCGAGGGCCTCGTCTACGACCCCGCCGCCTCCGGTGGCTGCACGGTCGTCGAGGTCCGCCACGGACATGTCGCCGAGTGGGTCGGCATCGCCGGCACCTCCACCAACTGCGCGGGCGGCACCACTCCTTGGGGCACCTGGCTCACCGGCGAGGAGACCGAGGACAAGGCCGGCCAGAACGGCATGACCAAGGACCACGGCTACATCTTCGAGGTCGACCCCGAGGACCGCCGCGCCAACCGCGACCCCAAGCCCGTCAAGGCGTTCGGCCGGTACGCCCACGAGGCGGTCGTCATCGACCCCAAGCGCGGCCACGCCTACCTGACCGAGGACGCCTCCGGCCCCAACGGCCTGCTCTTCCGCTGGACCCCGCCGGCGGGCTTCCACCACGGCCGCGGCAAGCTGCGCACCCTCGCCGACGACGCGGGGGTCCTTCAGGCCTTCAAGTGCTTCGACTCCGGCGGCAAGTTCGTGGACGACCTCTCCCGCGCCACGAAGATCGGCACGGTGTACGGCGTGGACTGGGTGGACGTCCCCGACCGTGACGCGAGGACGACCTCCGTCCGCAAGCAGTTCACCACCGGCCAGGTCACCCGCGCCCGCAAGCTCGAGGGCATGTGGTGGGGCGACGGCGGCGCGTACGTCGTCTCCTCGTACGCCCGTGAGGAGAGCCCCGTCCAGCACGACGGCCAGGTCTGGTTCTACGACCCCAAGCGCCGCACCCTGACCCTGAAGGTCCTCCTCGGCGTGAACCCGGACCCGTCCCAGGAGGGCGCCTTCGACGGTCCCGACAACATCACCGTCTCCCCGTACGGCGGTCTCGTCATCGCCGAGGACGGCGAGGGCGTCCAGCACCTGTTCGGCGCCACGGAGAGCGGCCGCACCTACCCGATCGCCCGCAACGAACTGAACATCGGCACCGAAGAGGAGCCCGAGTACAGCGAGTTCACCGGCGTCACCTTCTCACCCGACGGAAAGACGCTGTACGCCAACATCCAGACCCCGGGAATCATGCTGGCGATCACGGGGCCGTGGAAGCGGCAGAAGCGCGGCTGACCGGGCTGGGCTTAATTCGCTCGCTCCATCTGAGTCGCGCCTCCTACAGTGAGATCACGACAACGCACCTCCCGGTGCGAAGACGGCGGCTACTTCTCTCTCAAAGAAACCGATGCCGCCGTCGAATTGATCTCGGGAGGCGCGGCTCAAGGTGGGTGCCCGGTGCGCAGGCAGCGGATACTTCGGGAACTGATGAGGGAAACCTCGTGCGGGTTCGAATCCCGCCATCGACTCAGGTCGATGTGGCGGAACGGCAGACGCGCCAGTTAAAAGCACCGCAGCCGACTTCGACCTCGGGCACCCTCCTTTCGCCGTGTCTCCCTCCGGAACAGCAATGAATTCGGGGGAATTCACCATGGCGCGATTCAACAAGAAGGCCGCACGGGCGCACCCCGTCTCGCGGGTGACCTCGACCGGACGCATTCTGCGGACTTATGAGGGCGGCCGGGGCCTTGAGCGTGACGCGCGCTCCGAGCTTTTTCTGCTCGCGGTCTCCAACTTCGTCTCCCAGCAGACCTTTTACGAGTCCGGCGCCGACCGCGACGACCGTTTCGCGTGCCTCGTGCGCGAACTCGCCGTCACCGACCCCGCCTGGACCGCCGGCCTGCTCGGCTGGCTGCGCGGCGAGGGCAACCTCCGTACCGCCTCCCTCGTGGGTGCCGCCGAGTACGTCAAGGCGCGTCTCGACGCGGGCACGACCGAGGGCCCCTCGAACCGGCAGGTCGTGGACTCCGTGCTCCAGCGGCCCGACGAGCCCGGCGAGTTCCTCGGGTACTGGACCTCGCGCCACGGCCGTAACCTCCCCAAGCCCGTCAAGCGGGGCGTCGCCGACGCCGTACGCCGGCTGTACAGCGGCAGGTCGCTGCTGAAGTACGACACCGCGTCCAAGGGCTACCGCTTCGGCGACATCCTCAACCTTGTGCACGCGGTCCCGGACCCGGACAAGCCGTGGCAGAGCGAGCTGTTCGAGTACGCCCTCGACCGCCGGCACCACCCCGACACCGCCGTACCGCCCGCATCGAGCCGGGTCCTGACCGCGCACCGTGAGCTGATGGCGCTGCCGGTCGAGGCACGGCGGGCCGTGGTCACGTCGGAGGGCGGTGCCGAACGGCTGGCCGCGGCCGGCATGACCTGGGAGGCGCTGGCGGGCTGGCTCCAGGGCCCGATGGACAAGGCGGCCTGGGAGGCCGTGATCCCGTCCATGGGTGCGATGGCACTGGTCAGGAACCTCCGCAACTTCGACGAGGCCGGAGTCTCCGACGAGGTCGCCGAGCAGGTGGCGGCGAGGATCAGCGACCCGGCGGAGGTCGTACGGTCGCGCCAGTTCCCGTTCCGGTACCTCGCCGCGTACAAGCACGCGCCCTCGCTGCGCTGGTCCCACCCGCTGGAGCAGGCGCTCGGCCACTCGCTGGCGAACGTGCCCGCGCTGCCCGGCCGGACCCTGGTCCTGGTGGACCGCTCGGGTTCGATGTGGGCGCGGCTGTCCGACCGCTCGCAGCTCAACCGGGCCGACGCGGCAGCGATCTTCGGCACGGCGCTCGCGCTGCGCGCCGAGGACGCGGACCTCGTCGAGTTCGGTACCACGAACCGGCGGCTCGCGATCGGCCGGGGCGAGTCGGCGCTGAAGATCCTCGGTCGCTTCGGCGACCTGGGCGGCACCGACACCACCTCGGCGATCCGCGCGCACTACCGGGGCCAGGACCGGGTGCTGATCGTCACCGACGAGCAGTACACCTACCACCGGCAGGGCGGCCCGACCGAGCAGGTCCCCGCCGACGTGCCGGTCTACACCTGGAACCTCGCCGGCTACCGGGCGGGCCACGGCCCCTCCGGCACCGGCAACCGGCACACCTTCGGAGGCCTCTCGGACGCGGCCTTCCGGATGGTTCCGCTGCTCGAGGCGGCCCAGGACGCCGACTGGCCCTGGGCGGCCTGAGCCCCGAGCGTGGCCCGCACTCACGGGGGTGCGGGCCACACCCATGCCTTGCCGGACGACCTACTGACATCTAACATTTCAGTTCATGAAGGCCATCCGACCGCTCGCCCGCACCCTGCTCAGGGACCAGGCCTACGCGTCCATCCGGGACGCCATCGTGGCCGGGGAGATCGAGCCCGGGGCCGTGGTGCGGGACGCGGAGCTCGCCGAGCGGCTCGGGCTGTCCCGGGCGCCGGTGCGGGAGGCCTTCGCCCGGCTGGTGGACGAGGGGCTGCTGGAGAGCAAGCCGCAGAGCTACACCCGGGTGACCCGGGTCGACGCCGCCGAGGTGCGGGACGCCGCCGCCGTGGTCGGCGCCATGCACGAACTGGTCACCCGGGTCGCCGTACCGCGCCTGTTCGCCGCCGACATCGAGACCATGCGCGCGGCCAACGCACGCTTCGCGGCCGCCGTCGCCGCCGGTGACGTGGACGAGGCCCTGCACGCCGACGACGACCTCCACGACGTCCTGGTCCGCGTCAGCGGCAACCGCGCGGCCGCCGCCACCGCCGCCCGCTACACCCCCCTCATCCGCCGCTTGGAGCGCCGGCGCTTCGGCGAGGGCGGCACCTGCCGTTCGGCGAACCTGCACGACCGGCTGATCGAGGCCTGCGCCGCGGGTGACGTCGACCAGGCCGTCGACATCACGGCGGAGATCTGGCGAGGGCTTGCCGAGCTCGCCGACAGCGACTGACCCGGGAGGACCCCATGGCACGCAAGTCCCTTGCCTCGTACGACCGTTACCCCCTGCTCTTCGGGCCGTCCCCGGTGCACCCGCTGGAGCGGCTCACCGCGCACCTCGGCGGCGCCGCGCTGTGGGCCAAGCGGGAGGACTGCAACTCCGGGATCGCGTACGGCGGCAACAAGACCCGCAAGCTGGAGTACCTGGTTGCCGACGCCCTCGCCCAGGGCTGCGACACCCTCGTCTCGATCGGCGGCGTCCAGTCCAACCACACCCGCCAGGTGGCCGCCGTCGCGGCCCGGGCCGGGCTCAAGTGCGTGCTCGTGCAGGAGAGTTGGGTGGACTGGCCGGACGCGGTGTACGACAAGGTCGGCAACATCCTGATCAGCCGGCTCGCCGGGGCCGACGTACGCCTGGTGAAGGCCGGGTTCGGGATCGGGTTCAAGGAGAGCTGGGAGCAGGCGCTCCGGGACGTCGAGGAGTCCGGCGGGAAGCCGTACGCCATCCCGGCCGGCGCCTCCGACCACCCGCTCGGGGGTCTCGGCTTCGCCGGGTGGGCGTACGAGGTCGCCGACCAGGAACGGGAGTTGGGCGTCTTCTTCGACACGGTCGTGGTCTGCTCGGTGACCGGCTCCACCCAGGCCGGCATGGTCGCCGGGTTCCGCGCACTGGAGCAGGCCGGGGGCCGTCCCCGCCGGGTCCTCGGCATCGACGCCTCCGCGAAGCCCGTCGCCACCCGGGAGCAGATCGCGCGGATCGCCCACAACACGGGGCAACTCATCGGCGTCGAGAAGGAGTTGACGGAGGCGGACGTCGAGCTCGACGAGCGCTACCACGCCGGCGTGTACGGCATCCCCGACGAGACCACCCTCAGCGCGATGCGCCTCGCCGCCCGCACCGAGGGCATGGTCACCGACCCGGTCTACGAGGGCAAGTCCATGGCCGGAATGATCGACCTCGTCGAGCGCGGGGAGATCGGCCCCGAGTCCACGGTGCTGTACGCCCACCTCGGCGGGCAGCCTGCGCTCAACGGGTACAGCGCGCTGTTCTGACGGCGGCGACGGGGCGCCGGCGATGGGACGGCGGACCCGTGCCGGGCTGCCTTCGGGTGGCTGGATACAGTGCACGGCATGTGGACCGAGCAACAGCGGGAGCCGAGGGGGCGGGCGGCCGGAGGGCCCCGGCGTCGGGCCACCATCCATGACGTCGCGGAGCTGGCGGGAGTCTCCCGGCAGACGGTCTCCCGGGCCGTCAACGACAAGGGCGAGATAGATCCCGGCACCAAGGCGCGGGTGCTGGAGGCCGTGCGGACGCTGGACTACCGGCCGAGCCGGTTCGCGCGCGGGCTGGTCCGGAAGGGCACGGTCACCGCGGGACTGGTCATCCCGGATCTGATGAACCCGTTCTATCCCGAGGTCGCGGCCGGGGTCCTGGAGGCCGCCGAGGAGCGTGGCTGGCAGGTCGTGGTGTGGGACACCCGCACCGACGGGGCCAGGGAGCGCGAGGCGCTCACGGTGCTGTCGCACCAGGTGGACGCGGTCATGGGCTATCTCAGGAACGACGACGAGGTGCTCGGCCGGTACCTCGGCGGGATGCCCCTCGTCCTGCTGGAACGCGGCCCCGAGCAGACCCGGTTCGCGGCCGTCGGCGTCGATGCGGACGCGGGGCTCGAACAGGGCATCGCGCATCTGGTCCGGGCCGGGCACCGGCGGATCGGCATGCTCGACGGCGACCGGCCCGTCCCTGGCGCCCGCCGTACGGCCTTCCTCGCCGAGGCCCGGCGGCACGGACTGCCGGTCGACGACAGCTGGATCGTGATGTCCGACCAGCACAGTGTGGCGGGCGGCGAGGTGGCCATGGACCGGCTGCTCGACGCCCGGCCGCAGGTCACCGCGGTGTTCGGCTTCAACGACCTCATCGCGGTCGGCGCGATGCGAGCCGCCCGGCGCCGGGGCCGCCGGGTGCCGGAGGACCTGGCCGTGCTGGGCTTCGACGGGCTCGCGCTGAGCGAACTGGTGGAGCCCGCCCTCACCACCCTCCACCTCGACAAGCGCCGCCTCGGCCGACTGGCCGTCGAGCAGGTGGCCCGCCTGAGGTCCGGCGAGGAGCCCCTGACCGGCCCGGACGCATGGCTGGTACCGGAGCTGGTGGTACGGGCTTCGGCCTGAGCGCGCTCAGGGGCTCTACGGGCTCCGGCTCACACGGCCCTCTTCGGACCGCCGTACCGGACGCCGAAGGCGAAGGACCGGGTCTGATCGGGTTCGAGGGCGAGGGCTGCGCTGTGCTCGGGGCGGTTGAAGGCGTTGGTCGTTGTCTCGACGGGTTCGAGGGCGATGGAGGCGCGGCGGTCGCGGGCCAGGGTGTCGCCGGTGAAGACGTGCAGATAGCCGGTGTGCTGCCAGATCCGCAGCTCCTCGCCGGTCTCCGGGTCGGTCAGGACCGTCTCGATGCGGCCGTCGGGGCCGGGGACGAGGTCGGCGTAGCAGGCGTCGATGACCGCGTCGCCGAGCCGCCGTGGTGAGCGGAAGTCCATGTCGGGACGGTCGTCCAGGGGGAGCCGGGCGGCCTCGCCGGGCAGCGGGATGAGGGCGGCGTCGGTGCGGATCAGGGTGTCGGCGGGCACCCGCAGGGTCAGGTCGTCGATGGGGCGGGACAGCGTGAAGTAGGGGTGCCAGCCCGCCGCGTAGGGCGCGGTCGTCCCGCCGACGTTGGTCGCACCGATCTCGATGCCCACCTCGCGGGCGGTGAACGTGTAGACGACGGTCAGGTCCAGGGCGAAGGGATAGCCGGGGTGGCTGTCCGGCCGGATGCTCGTGCGCAGGAGCAGCCGGGCCGCGTCGGGGGTCGTGTCGGCTTCGGCGAGGACGAAAGGGGCCTCGCGGGCGAAGCCGTGGTAGATCAGCCGCTCGCCGTGGGTGCCGGGGAGCAGGTCGTGGTCGCGGCCGCCGTAGCGGTAGCGCCCTTCGGCCACGCGGTTGGGGAAGGGGGCCAGCAGTCCGGCGCGTACGCCGTCCTGGGCCAGGAGTTCCTTCTCGTCGCGGTAGCCGTCCGTCAGCTCCTTCGGCTCCCCGCCGGCCTCCGGCGTGACCTGCCAGCTCAGCAGCGTCGCTCCGTACAGGGCGACGACGGCGCGCGGGGAGCCGTCCGGCGCGGAGACGGTGAGGGTGGGTTCGCCGCCGAGGCGGCTCTCGGTGATCCGGTACTCGGCGGTCATTCCCGTCGCGTTCCCTTCAGCTCGCCTCGGGGGCGAGCTTCTTCGCGCCCGTCATGATGGCCACCGCGTCCTCCATGGAGTACGCGTCCGGGGTGATGACGCCGGCGCAGCCGCCGAGGCGCTGGATGTGGATGCGGTCGGCGACCTCGAACACGTTGGGCATGTTGTGGCTGATGAGGATGACGCCGAGGCCCTGGTCACGCAGGTCGCGGACGAGCCGCAGGACCTGGCCGGTCTCGCGGACACCGAGGGCGGCGGTGGGTTCGTCGAGGATGACGACCCGGCCGCCGAAGGCCGCGGTGCGGGCGACGGCGACCGACTGGCGCTGCCCTCCGGAGAGCGTCTCCACGGCCTGGTTGATGTTCTGGAGGGTGCCGATGCCGAGCCGCTTGATGTGGTCGGCGGCCTGCTTCTTCATCTCGCCGGTGTCGAGCATGCGGAACACCGAGCCGAGGATCCCCTTGCGGCGGATCTCGCGGGCGAGGAACAGATTGCTCGCGATGTCCAGGGCGGGCGAGACGGCGAGGGTCTGGTAGACGGTCTCGATGCCGGCGTCGCGGGCGTCCTGGGGCCGCTTGAAGCTGACCTCCTTCCCGTCGACCAGGAGGGTTCCCTGGTCCGGGACGAGCGCCCCGGACAGGCACTTGATCAGAGTGGACTTGCCGGCGCCGTTGTCGCCGATGACGGCGAGGACCTCGCCGGCGTGCAGGGTGAGGTCGACGTCGTTCAGGCCGACGACCCGGCCGAAGACCTTGACCAGGCCCTTGGCCTCGAGAACGGGGGCGGTGGCGGTCGTCACGACTTCACACTCCGGATCCACTGGTCGACGGAGACAGCCGCGATCACCAGGATGCCGACTGCGAGGACTTGGTAATTGGGGTCGATCCCGGCCAGCGCGAGGCCGTTGACGAAGACCTGGACGATCAGCGCGCCGATCAGCGAGCCGAAGACCACCCCGCGTCCGCCGAAGAGGCTGGTGCCACCGATCACGACGGCGGTGATGGACTGGAGGTTGGCGTTCAGGCCGCTGTTGGGGTCACCGCCGCCGACCCGGCCGACGAGGATCCAGGCGCCCACGGCGATCGCGAAGCCGCCGACCATGTAGGCGCTCAGCAGCACCCGGTTGACGGAGATACCGGCCAGCCGCGCGGCCTCGCTGTCGTCGCCGACCGCGTACAGGTGGCGTCCCCAGGCGGTGTACCGCAGGGCGTACCCGATCACGACGTACAGGGCGATCATGAGCAGGACGCCGTTGGTCAGGTTGAGCTGGCCCAGCGAGACCGTGTTGGCCGTCCACATCAGGATGTTGCCCGGTTGCAGGGCGACCGTCTGGCCCTTGGCGTAGATGAGGGTGATCGCGGTGAAGACGCTGAGGGTGCCGAGGGTGACGATGAAGGGCGGGAGTTTGACCTTGGTCACCAGCAGGCCGTTGACGGCCTGGGCGGCTATCGCGACGACGGCCCCGGCCAGCAGCGCGAACACGCCGGGCCAGTGGTTGTCCGCGACGAGCTTCGACATCAGCAGCGAGGAGAGCACCATCACCGCGCCGATCGACAGGTCGATGCCGGCGGTGAGGATGATGACCGTCTGCCCGACGGCGAGCGAGCCGATGACGGCCACCTGCTGGGCGATCAGCGACAGGTTCTGCAACGCGTAGAAGCGCTCGTTCACCAGGGAGAACACGATGGCGGCGAGCAGGAGGACGATCGCCGGGCTGAGCGCCGGCTGACGGTGCAGCACCGAGTGGATGCGCTGGCTGGGGGTGGCGGGCCTGTTGAGAAACTCCTCCGCCGGTGCCGGAGTGGCTTTCTCCACGTGGGTGGTCACAGGGGGTCCTTCCGGTGTTTTCCCTGGTACGGACTGATGAGCGGGGGGCGGTGCGGCACCGTCACCGGTGCCGCACCCGCGGGGTGTCAGCTGCCCCAGCAGGCGGAGGCGGCCTGGGAGGGGGACTGCACGGTCAGTCCGTCGAGGGACTTGGCGGCGACGAGGGCCGTGCCGGTGTCGTAGAACGACTTGCCGTTGGTGACGGAGGGCTTGCTGCCGCCGCGGGCCAGCTTGGCGATCGAGCTGACGCCGAGGGCGGCCATCTTGCCCGGGTACTGCACCGCGTCGGCCGCGAACTCGCCGCTGGTGACGTTCTTCAGGCCGGAGCAGCTGCCGTCGATCGCGAAGATCGCGGCCTGCTTCTCCTTGCCGGCCGCCTTGAGCGCGTTGTACGCGCCCTCACCGGCGGGCTCGTTGATCGCGTAGACGACGTTGATGTCCGGGTTGGCGGACAGGCAGTTCTCCATCGCGGTGCGGCCGCCGTCGATGGCGCCCTGGGTGGGCTGGTGACAGACGACCTTGTACGTGCCGCCCTTGCCGCCGGTGTACTTGCCGGACTTGGCCTCCTTGCCGTTCTCGGTCTTGCTGCCGGGGTCGATCCCCATGCCCTCCAGGAAGCCGTGGTCGCGGTTGATGTCCACGGAGACGACCTGGTTGTTGAACAGGTCGAGCATGGCGATGACGGCCGGCTTGCCGTTCAGGGAGGCCGCCGCGTACTGGCCGATGAGCTTGCCGGCCTGCTCGTTGTCGGTGGCGTAGGTGATGTCCGCGGTGCTCGCCGGGTTGGGCGCGGTGTCGAGGGCGATCACGAAGAGACCGGCCTGCTTGGCGCGGCCGAGGGCGGCGTTCACGGCGTCGCCGTTGGTGGTGATGAGGATGCCCTTGTCGCCCCGCGATATCGCGTTGTCGATGGCGGTGATCTGGGTCTGGGTGTCGCCGTCGCTGGTGCCCGCGGCCACCGTGAGACTCACGTTGTCCTTGCCGGCCTGGGCCTTGGCGTCCTTCTCCATGCTCACGAAGTAGGGGTTGGAGAGGGTCTTCAGGATCAGCGAGACCCCGACCTTGCCGCCCCCGCCCGAGCCGGACGCGGAGGAGCTGGAGTCGGAGGAGCCGCAGGCCGCGAGCGTGGCGCCGAGGCACACCGTGACGCCGATCGCTGCCGCCCGGCTGCGCCGGCTCCGGCGGCTCGACATCTGGCTGGTGGAGAGGTTCATGGCGTGATCCCTTTCGGTGCCGTCCCTTGGCCGACGCTGAGACAACGTTGACTGGGCGAGATACTGGGCCTCTATGGACGGAGGCGTCAAGAGGCTGGTAGACATGCGTCCGCAACGAGTAGGTAACGCGAATCCGGTTGGAGACAACGATGACTCAGGGCGAGGCGCCGGCCCGGTCCACCCGCAGCCGCCCCACCATGCGTGAGGTCGCGGCGCTGGCCGGAGTCGCCATCAAGACCGTCTCGCGGGTGTTCAACGGCGTCCCCACCGTCGATCCGGCGATCGTCACCCGGGTCCGCGAGGCCGCCGACCAACTGGGCTACCGGCCCAACCTCACGGCGAGCAGTCTGCGCCGCGGGGACGGTCGTACGGCCACCATCGGCATGCTCGTCGAGGACGCCGCGAACCCCTTCTCGGCCGCCCTGACCCGCACCGTGGAGAACGTGGCCCGGGCCCGCGGAGTGCTGGTCCTCGTCGGCAGCCTGGACGAGGACCCGGCCCGGGAGCGGGAGTTGGCCCAGGCGCTGGTCGACCGCCGGGTCGACGGACTGGTGATCGTCCCGGCCGGCCGGGACCAGAGCTACCTGATCAACGAACAGCGCACCGGTACCCGGATGGTCTTCGTCGACCGCGAGGCCGGCCTCCTCGACGCGGACGCGGTCGTCTCCGACAACCGGCAGGGCGCCCTCACCGCCGTCGAGCACCTGATCAAGGCGGGCCACCGCCGGATCGCCTACCTCGGTGACCGCCCCACCATCCCGACCGCCGCCCAGCGTTTCGACGGCTACCGGCACGCGCTGGAGGTCGCGCACCTCCCCTACGACGAGGCGATCGTCCAGCAGGTCCCGGCAGGCGAGGAGGCCGCCGTGGCCGCCACGAAGCGGCTGCTGGAGCTGCCGGACCCGCCCACGGCACTGTTCACCAGCCAGAACCTGGTCACCATAGGAGCCCTGCGTGCCCTGCGCGCCCTCGGACTCCAGGACACCGTCGCCCAGGTCGGCTTCGACGACTTCCCGCTGGCCGACATCCTCAACCCGGGCATCTCCGTCATCGCCCAGGACGTCGAGGAGGTGGGCAGGAGGGCCGCCGAAATGCTCTTCCACCGTCTCGACGGCGACGAGTCGCCCACCCGCACCGTCACCGTGCCGACCCGGCTGATCGAGCGGGGCTCCGGCGAGATCACGGCCGGAGGACCCCGCCATGACTGACGCCGCCCACGTCCCCGCCCAGCCTCCGGCCGTGACCGTGATCGGCGAGGCGCTCATCGACCTCGTCCAGCTCGACGCCCCCGGCGACTACCGCGCCCGGCCCGGCGGCAGCCCCTTCAACGTCGCCATCGGCCTCGCCCGGCTCGGCCACCGCACCGCGCTCATGGCACGGCTCGCCGACAACACCTTCGGCCGGCTGCTGCGCACGCACGCCGCCGCCGAGGGCGTCGACCTGACGTACGCCCCCCGGGCCGGCGAGCCCACCACGCTCGCCGTGGTCTCCATGGACCCGCAGGGGCGGGCCAGTTACGACTTCTACCTGGACCACACCGCCGACTGGCAGTGGACCGAGGCGGAGACGGCCCTCGCCCCGCGGGACACCGCCGTCCTGCACTTCGGCTCGGTCGCCTCCTGGACGCCCCCGGCCGAGGAGCACGTCCACGCCGTGGCCCGGCGCCTGCGCGCCACGGGCACGACACTGATCAGCTACGACCCCAACGTGCGCCCCGCCCTCCTAGGTGACCCGGAGCGCGGCAGGCAGGCCGTCGAACGCGGCGTCGCCGCCGCCCACCTCGTCAAGGCCAGCCGCGAGGACGTGGAGTGGCTGTACCCGGACACCCCGATCGAGGAGATCGCCGCGCGCTGGCTGGAGCTGGGCGCGCTGCTGGTCGTCGTCACCGACGGCCCCGACGGCGCCCACGTCTTCCGTGCCGGTGCGGAGAGCCTGAGCCGTCCCGGCCGCCGGGTGGCGGTGGTCGACACCGTCGGCGCGGGCGACGCGTTCACCGCGGGACTCCTCGGCTCACTGATCCGCCACCGACTGCACACCCCGACGGCGCTCGCCACGGCCGACCCGGGCGTCCTGCGGATCGCCGTGGACGACGCGGTCCTGCTGTCCGCCCTGACCTGCGAACGCCAGGGCGCCGACCCGCCCACCGCACGACCGCGTCCCGCGCTGCTCGCCCAGGCGCCGCTGGAGGCGACGGACCTCACGTTCGCCGACGGCGACCGGCGTGTGACCGCGGGGTTGTGAGGGCGGCTGCCGAGGCGGCGGGCCGGGGGTGTCGCCAGGTGCTCCCGGCGCCTCGCAACACCCCTGACCCGGCAGGTCACTTCCAGATGGACGCCAGCTGCCACGCCTTCAACTGGTCCAGTTTCGCCGTGCCGTTGTCCGCGAAGACACCGATGCCGGTACTGGACGGATCCGGGAAGATCTGGTCGGTGAGGACCACCTGCTCGCCGGAGGCGTTCTCGGCGTAGACCTCCACCGAGGAGTTGTCGACGAGGAGATGCAGCTTCAGGGGCTTGCCGCCGAGGGCCAACGGGGCGCGCTCGGTGCCGGCGAAGGTCGGGTCGAAGTCCGTCGCTCCCGAGGCGGTGCGGTCCAGGTAGACCTCGCCGGTGGTGGTGTCGTAGCCGATCCGGGTGCGCTGGGCGCCGCCGGTGCGTACGTCGAGGCCGAAGCGTTCGGCGGTGCCGGGGGTGAGCGTGGCGTCGAGTTCCACGGTGCCGCCGCGCACCCCGAGTTGCCTGGTGGTGCTGGTGACCGTCGTGGCCGGGATGCTCGTGGCGGCCCCGCGCAGTGTCCTCAGCTCGCCGACGGGCTGCTGGACCAGCTGGATCCTGCCGCCGATGGTCTTCAGGGAGAGCTGACGGGGGAAGGTGTCGGCGCTGCGCCACGGGCTGGTGGGGATGGCCTGCCCGTAGTTCCAGTTGTTCATCCAGGCGATCATGACGCGCCGGCCGTCCGGAGCGTCGGTGAAGCTGTTGGCGGCGTAGAAGTCCTGGCCGTAGTCCAGCCAGTGGGCGCGCTGGAGGACGGACCGGGCGGGTGCCGCGGCGACGGTGAAGTCGTCCGCGAGGACGTGTCCCCAGCCGCCCGTGTTGGCGTCGACGATCTGGATCCGGACCTTCCTGCCCTTGTAGGCGCTGGTGTTGAAGGAGGCCCAGTCGAGGTTCTCGGAGTCGGACCCGGTGGCGCTCTGCACGACCTTGCCGTCCACGAGCAGGTTGACGCCGGTCTCGGCGGACCGCGGCTGGGCCTGGGTGTCGGAGAGGACCACCTGGTCGAGGTTGATGTGGCCCCAGCCGCCGGTGTTGGCGTCCACGACCCTGATCCGGGCCTGCCGGCCCTGGAGGTCGGACAGGTCCCAGGATGACCAGTCCATGGCCTCGGTGTTGCTGCCCGTGGCCGAGCGGACCACCTTGCCGTCGACGAGGAGTTCGACGGCCGTGGGGGACCCGGAGCTGACGCCGTGGTAGCCACCGCCGACGAGGAAGTCCAGGTACTTCTTGTCGATCGTGAAGGCCGGTGAGGTGAGGGTGCCGGTGGACGCGTCCCCGTTCACGAAGCTGTTGACGAGGCCGTGGCCCAGATAGCCGGAGACCTGCTGCTGGCCGGGGAGGGTGCCCTGGGCCGGTCCGGTGCCGAAGGCGTCGCCGGTGGCGGTCCAGTCGCCGATGGGGCTGGAGTAGGTGCCGCCCTCGAAGTCGGCGAGCGTCTCGCCGGTCGGCATGGGCTGGGCGTCCAGGACGGAACCGGGCCGGTAGGGGTGCTTGCCGCCGCCGACCCGGAAGTTGACGTAGTCGCCGGTGACGGTGAACTCGGGCGACGTCAGCGTGCCGGTGGCGGCGTCCCCGCCGTGGAAGCTGTCGGCGAACGCCCGGCCGCCGAAGCCGGTCACCGGGCTCTGGCCGTCCAGGGCGCCCGTCGCCGGGCCGCTGCCGAACGCGCTGCCGGAAGCAGTCCAGTCCCCGAACGAACCGGACTCGAAGTCCTGAAGGGCGGTACCGGACGGGGCGGTGTACGGCCCGCTGTCGTCGGCGGTGAACTTCGTGCCGTCGAAGTCGCCGACGAAGTACTGGGCGCCCGAACCGCCCGCGATGGCACCGGGGTTGAGGTTGACCGCCAGCACCCACTTGGTCTTCTTCGCGTCGCCGTCCACGGGCAGCGGGAACAGGTCGGGGCACTCCCACACCCCGCCGGTCGCGCCGGCCGGGCCGAAGTCGCTCAGATGGCTCCAGTGCTTGAGGTCGGCCGAGCTGTAGAAGGAGATCCTGTGCTGGTCGGAGAGGGCCACGGCCATCAGCCAGCTGCGGGTGGGCGCGTACCAGAACACCTTCGGGTCGCGGAACTCGGTCGAGCCGAGGTCGAGGACCGGGTTGCCGGAGTACTTCGTCCAGGTGGTGCCGCCGTCGGTGCTGTAGGCCAGGGACTGCCGCTGGACGCCGTTCGACTTCACCAGGCTGGTGTAGACGGCGACCAGCGGGGGGTTCTTGGCGGTGCCGAATCCGGTGGTGTTGTTCCTGTCCAGCACCACGCTGCCGGAGAAGACCATCTCGTCGGCGTCCTGCGGGATGGCGACCGGGAGTTCCTTCCAGTGCACCAGGTCGGTGCTGACCGCGTGGCCCCAGGACATGTTGCCCCAGGTGTCGCCCGACGGGTTGTACTGGAAGAACAGGTGGTAGCGGCCCTTGTAGTAGATCAGGCCGTTGGGATCGTTCATCCAGTTCTGGGCCGGGGTGAAGTGGAACTGGGGCCGGTAGGGCTCCTGGTGGAGCGGGGCGGCGGAGGCCGGGGGCGCGACGATCAGGCCGAGGCCGGACAGGGCGGCCAGCGCGGTGAGCAGTCTGCGGCGCGGACGAGGCGATCGGGACATGGTGCTCCTTACGGGCAGGCGGGTGCGGCGCGGCCGTGGGGACCGGCCCGCGTCAGGTGTGGGTGCGGGTGCGGGGCGGGCAAGGGCGGGGGCAGGGTTCCGCCCGGCCTCGTCCAAGGCCGTGGGCGAGCCCGCCCGGCACGGGGGAGCGCGGCTTCGAGGTGCTTCCAGCCGAGGTCTGGAAACGTTTCGCCGAAACGTACGACCGCGGTAACCCGGTGTCCAGACTCTGGGCAGCAAATAGCTTCCGTGTGAGGATGGGGCCGGGCTGTCAGGAGCCGTGACCCGGAGGTGAAAACGTTGCCACCCTCGCAGAACGACGCCGGCAGGCGGTCGGCGACGATGCGTGACGTCGCCACCATGGCCGGGGTCGGCATCGCCACCGTCTCGCGGGTCGTCAACGGCAAGCCGGGAGTCACCCCGGACCTGGCGGAGAAGGTGACACGCGCCGCCGAACTGCTCGGCTACCGGCACGACATGACGGCCAGCAGCCTGCGCAGGGCCGACCGCCGCACCCACACCCTCGGGCTGATCCTCGAGGACGCCGCCAACCCGTTCTCCGCCGCCCTGCACCGCGCGGTCGAGGACACCGCCGCCGAGCGAGGGGTGCTGGTGCTCGCCGGCTCCACCGACGAGGACCCCGTCAGGGAGCGCGGGCTCGTACGCACGTTCACCGCGCGCCGCGTCGACGGGCTCATCGTGGTGCCCACCGGACGGACCGACACGGATCTCGACGCGGCCCGGGGTGCGGGCACACCCGTCGTGTGCGTGGACCGGCCCACGAGCGTGCGCGAGGTGGACACCGTGACGGTGGACAACCGGGCGGGCGTACGCGCGGCGGTCGGGCGGCTGCACGCGGCGGGACACCGGCGCATCGCCTTCCTCGGAGACCTCCCCACGATCTGGACCGCCGAGGAGCGCCACGCCGGATTCGTCGAAGGACTCGCGGAAACGGGCTCCGTCCTGCACCCGGCGCTCGTGCGGCGCGCGGTCCACGGCGTCGAGGCCGCCCAGGAGGCCACCCGGGAACTCCTCGCCCTGCCCCGGCCGCCCACCGCGCTCGTCTCCGGCCAGAACCTCGTGACCGTCGGCGTCCGCAAGACCCTCCAGGACCTGCGACGTCAGCACGACGTGGCGCTGATCGGCTTCGACGACCTGCCCTTCGCCGACCTGCTCGACCCCGGCATCTCGGTGATCGCCCAGGACCCGGTCGCCATCGGCCGTGAGGCCGCGACCCTGCTGTTCGACCGCGTCGACGGCGACCCCGGACCCGCCCGCCACCGAGTGCTGACGACGCGCTACCTGGCCCGCGGTTCCGGCGAACTGCCGGGGCCCGGCGGGGTCTGACGGGCGTGACGGGGCGTGACGGGCGCGCAGGCTGCGCGGTGCGACGCGCTCACCTCGGTCTGGGGCCAGGGGCCGTTCGATACCGTACGGAGGGAGTCCCCGGTTCGCGAGGAGTATCTGGATGACGCAGGTCAGGGCCATGCGTGCGGACGCTCGGCGCAACTACGAGCGGCTGCTGAAGGTCGCCGCGGAGGCCTTCGCCGAGCACGGGGAGGGTGCGTCGCTCGACGACATCGCCAAGCGGGCGGGGGTGGGGTCGGGGACCCTCTACCGGCACTTCCCGACGCGGCGGGCCCTGCTGGAGGCGGCGTACGTGGACCGCGTCGAGGGGCTCGCCCGGCGCGCCGACGAGCTCGCGGAGCGGTTGCCGCCGGGGGAGGCGCTGACGGAGTGGCTGTACGAGCTGTGCGTCGGGACGATCCAGGTGCGGGGGCTTGGCTCGCTGCTGGGATCTGCGATGGCGGGGACGGAGGGGGGTGTCACGCCGACGGTGTGCGGGACGCGTGTGCGGGGGGCGGCGGAGCGGTTGGTGTCGGCGGCGCGGGGGTCGGGGTCGGTGCGGGGGGATGTGGAGCCGGTGGAGTTGCTTCGGTTGGCGTATGGGGTGGCGGGGGCGGCGGAGTTGGGTGGTGGGGGTGGGGCTTCGATCCGGCGGTATCTCACGTTGCTGATGGAGGGGTTGCGGGGTTAGCGGCGCCTATTGATGTGCCTCGCTGCGTCGTTCGGCGGGTGCGGGTGCGATGTGGCTGGTCGCGCAGTTCCCCGCGCCCCTATAGGTGGGTACAGCTAGGCATGCTTTGACTGCACCCACCGCTTTTAGGGGCGCGGGGAACTGCGCGACCAGCCCCCACCGGCGCGCAGCCGAGCAACTACAGCGCTTGCGCCGCCGGTTTCACCATCCCCCTCACCGTGCGGGACTTCACGAAGTCGCCCATCGCCGTCATCTCCCATTCGCCGGAGAACTGGCGGATCAGCTTCGCCATCATGACCCCCGTCTGCGCCTCCGCGCCGGTGAGGTCGAAGCGGACCAGTTCCTCTCCGCTCGCGGCGTCGATGAGGCGGCAGTACGCCTTGGCGACCTCGGTGAACTTCTGGCCGGAGAAGGAGTTGACCGTGAAGACGAGGCCGGTGACCTCCTGGGGCAGCCGGCCGAGGTCCACGACGATCACCTCGTCGTCGCCGCTGCCCTCACCCGTGAGGTTGTCGCCGGAGTGCTTGATCGCGCCGCCGACGATGGACAGCTTGCCGAAGTAGCAGCTGTCGATGTGGTTGCGCTGCGGGCCGTAGGCGATGACGGACGCGTCGAGGTCGATGTCCTTGCCCCGGAACGCCGGTTCCCAGCCGAGGCCCATCTTGACCTGGGAGAGCAGCGGGCGGCCGCCCTTGACCAGGGACACGGTCTGGTTCTTCTGGAGGCTGACCCGCCCCTTGTCCAGGTTGATCTTCCCGGTCCCCGGAGCGGCGGCGGGAGCGGGCGGGGCCGGGGGAGCGGCGGGGGCCGGGGTCTGCAGGGTCGGGGCGGGCGGCGGAGCGACGGGCTGCGGCGGGGCCATCGGCTGGGCCGGGGCCACCGGCTGCTGCGGAGCCACCGGCGCCGGCGCCGGCTCCTCCACGGTCACGCCGAAGTCCGTCGCGATGCCCGCAAGCCCGTTCGCGTACCCCTGTCCGACCGCCCGGGCCTTCCAGGCGCCGTTGCGCAGGTAGATCTCCACGACCACCAGCGCCGTCTCGGTGCCGAGCCGCGGGGGCGTGAAGGTGGCCAGGACGGAGGTGTCGTCCGCGTTGCGGATCGTGGCCGTCGGCTCGATGCCCTGGAAGGTCTGCCCTGCCGCGTCCGGGCTCGCGGTGACGACGATCTTCTCGATGCCGGGCGGCAGGGCCGCCGTGTCGACGGTGATCGCGTCGGGGGATGTGCCGCCGCCCGAGCGGTAGGTCACTCCCGGCCCGGACGGCTGGTTGTAGAAGATGAAGTCGTCGTCGGAGCGCACCTTGCCGTCGGCGGTGAGCAGCAGGCCCGACACGTCGAGCCGCACCGGCGCGGAGACGTCCACCGTCACACGGGTGACGGGGAGGGGGATGTTCGAGCCCGGGGTCATAGCTGTCATGCCCGGTGAACGACCGACGCCGCTTTACCGTTCCCTTAATCTTCCACGACACCCCACCGGCCTACGGCACCCCACTGCCCCCCCGCTCCACCGGCCTACGGCACCACCACGATCTTCCGCCCCACCCCCGCCGCGAACTGCTCCAGCGCCTCCGGATAGCGGTCCAGGGGCAGCCGGTCGCTGATGAAGACCTCCGGGTCCAGGACCCCCGTCGCGAACAGCTCCGCCGCCCGCTCGAAGCTGTGCAGGACGGCCATGGAGCCGGTGATGGTGATCTCCTGGTTGTAGACGCGGTACGGGTCGATCGTCACCCGGGTCGCGTAGTCGGCCACCCCGAACTGGAGGAAGGTTCCCGCCTTGGCCACCCGGTCCAGGCCGTCCTGGATCGCCGCCGCGTTGCCCGTCGCGTCGATCACCAGGTCCCAGCCCTGCGGGCGGTCCAGCTCGTCGGCGTTCGCCGCGGAGTCCGAGACGCCGAGCTTGCGGGCCGTCTCCAGCCGGGCCGGGTTCACGTCCACCACGTCCACGCTCGCCGCGCCGGTCCGCTTGGCCAGCTCCAGCATCATCAGACCCATCGTCCCCGAGCCGTAGATCAGCACATGGGCGCCGAGGCGGGTGCGCAGGACGTCGTACCCCCGGACCGCGCAGGACAGCGGCTCCACCAGCGCCGCGTCCTGGGTGCGGACGTGCTCGGGCAGCCGTACGCAGTTGGCCACCGGGGCGACGGCGAACCGCGCCGCGCCACCGCCCGTGGTGACGCCGATCGCGGCCCAGCGTTCGCAGAGGTTGTTGTGGCCGGTACGGCAGTAGCGGCACTCGTGGCAGTAAAGGGACGGGTCGACGGCCACCCGGTCGCCGACCGCCAGCTCGGTGACCCGGGTGCCGACCCCGACCACCTCGCCCGCGAACTCGTGGCCCGGCACGATCGGCAGCTCGGGGGCGAACTCGCCCTGGAGGATGTGCAGATCGGTGCCGCACAGGCCGCACGCGGCGACCTCGACGACGACCTCGCGCGGGCCCGGCGTCGGGTCCGGGACCTCGGTGACGACGGCACGGCCCACGGACTCGATGACGGCGGCCTTCATTTCACGGCTCCCAGAGACAGGCCCTGGACCAGTTTGTCCTGGGCGGCGAACCCCGCGGCGAGCACCGGCAGGGAGATCACGAGCGACGCGGCGCACACCTTCGCCAGGAACAGCCCCTGGCTGGTGATGAAGCCGGTCAGGAAGACGGGAGCGGTCTCGGCGACCACGCCGGTGAGCACCCTCGCGAACAGCAGTTCGTTCCAGCTGAAGATGAAGCAGATCAGGGCCGTGGCCGCGATGCCCGGCAGGGCGATGGGGGCCACCACGCGCGCGAGGACCGTCGGGAGCCGCGCGCCGTCCACCCGCGCGGCCTCGATCACCGCGACCGGGACCTCGGCGAGGAAGGACTGCATCATCCAGACCGCGATCGGCAGGTTCATCGACGTGTAGAGGACGACCAGCAGCCAGATGTTGTCGAGCGTGCCGGTGTTCTTCGCGAACAGGTAGATCGGCAGCAGGCCCGCCACCACCGGCAGCATCTTCGTGGAGAGGAAGAAGAACAGGACGTCCGTCCACTTCCGCACCCGGCGGATCGACAGCGCGTACGCCGCCGGGAGCGCAAGGAGCAGGACGAACAGGGTCGAAGCCACCGACGCCACCAATGAGTTGACCAGCGCCGGCCAGGGGCTCGCGCCGCCGCCCGTGCCGAAGAAGTCGCGGTAGCCGTCGAGGGTGAGGGCGGCGCCGAAGGAGGGCGGGTTGGTGGCCGCGTCGGCCTCGGAGTGGAAGGACGTCAGGGCCATCCAGGCGATCGGGAGGAAGAACATGATGCCCAGGAGCCAGGCCAGCAGGCCGAGACCGTTGCGGCGCAGGACGTTCATGCGCGCGACACCTCCTCGCGGAACAGGGACGACACCACGCGCAGGGCGAAGGTCGCGATGATGATCGAGCCGATGACGACCAGGACGCCGGCCGCCGAGGCGAGGCCGTTCTCATGGGCCTGGTAGAAGCTCTGGTAGACGGTGTACGGCAGGTTGGCGGTGCCCAGACCGCCGGACGTGATCGTGAAGACCGCGTCGAAGTTCTGGACGATGTAGATCGAACCGAGCAGGGCGCCGAGCTCCAGGTAGCGGCGCAGGTGCGGGAGCGTCAGGTAGCGGAAGATCTGCCAGTCGCTCGCGCCGTCCACCCGCGCGGCCTCGATCTGCTGCTGGTCACGGCTCTGGAGACCGGCCAGCAGGATGAGCATCATGAACGGGGTCCACTGCCAGACCAGCGAGGCCTCGACCGCGAGCAGCGGGGTGCGGGAGATCCAGTCCGGCTGTGGACCGCCCACGTAGTGCAACAGCCCGTTGAACAAGCCGTATTCAGGGTTGTAGAGCACATGTTTCCAGAGCAGCGCGGCCGCCACCGGTACGACCAGGAACGGGGCGATCAGCAGGGTCCGCACCACTCCGCGGCCGCGGAACCTCCTGTCGAGGAGCAGCGCCAGGAGGAGCCCGAGCACCAGGCTGACCAGGACCACCGTCGCCGTCAGCAGGACCGTCGTCCACACCGAGTGGCGCAGGTCCGCGTCGGTGAGCACCTCCGTGTAGTTGTCGACCCCGGTGAAGTGACGGGCCTTCGGATAGAGCGAGTTCCAGTCGAAGAAGGAGATCACCACCGTGGCCACGAACGGCAGTTGGGTGACCACGATCATGAAGACCAGGGCGGGCAGCAGCGGGGCCCGGGTGGCCCAGGCGCGCAGCCGGTTCGAGGGCTGCGGTGCGGTGCGTACGGACAGGGTGGTCGGCGGGGCCGTCGTCGTCGCGGTCATCGTCCCTCGTACTCCTCGGAGATCTTCTCGGCGAGCTGCTGGGACTTGCTCAGGGCCGACTCGACGGACTGGCGTCCGGCGATGGCCGCGCTGATCTCCTGGGAGACCCGGGTGCCGAGGTCGGTGAACTCGGGGATGCCGACGAACTGGATGCCGGGCGCGGGACGCGGCTGCACCCCCGGGTCGTTCGGCCGCGCCTGCTCGATGGCCTCCTTGGTCATCTCCTGGAAGGAGGCGGCCGACTTGATGTACTCCGGGTTCGTGTACGTCGAAGCCCGTTTGCCCGCCGGGACGTTGGACCAGCCGATCTTGTCGCCGACCAGCTGCTCGTACCGTTTGCCGGACGCCCAGGAGACGAACTTCCAGGCGTTGTCGGGGTTGCGGGAGGCCTTCTGGATGCCCCAGGCCCAGGTGTAGAGCCAGCCGGAGGACTCGGTCCGCTCGACGGGGGCGGGGGCGTAGCCGAGCTTGCCCCTGACCGGGGAGTCGGCCGCCTCCAGCAGACCGGCGGCGCTGGTGGCGTCGTACCACATGGCGACCTTGCCCTGGGTCATGTTGTTGAGGCACTCGGCGAAGCCGGACTGGGCGGCGCCGGACTCGCCGTGCGCGCGCACGAGGTCGACGTAGAACCTGGTCGCCTTCTCGAAGGCGGGGGAGTCGAGGCGGGCCTTCCAGTCCTTGTCGAACCAGGTGCCGCCGAAGGTGTTCACGACCGTGGTGAGCGGGGCCATGACCTCGCCCCAACCCGGCAGTCCGCGCAGGCAGATGCCCTTCATCCCGGACTCGGCACCGTCCGCCTTCGCGGCCAGGTCGGCCACCTGGGTCCAGGTGGGACGGGCCGGCATGGTCAGGCCCTTCTTCGCGAAGACGTCCTTGCGGTACATCAGGAAGGAGGACTCGCCGTAGAAGGGCTGGCCGTAGAGCTTGCCGTCGTCGCCGGTCAGGGACTGGCGCATCGGCTTGAGCACGTCCTGTTCGTCGTACGACGGGTCCTTGGCGACGTACGAGTTCATCTCGTGCAGCCAGCCGTTGCGGGCGTAGATGGGGATCTCGTAGTTGGACAGGGTCGCCACGTCGTACTGGCCGGCCTGGTTGGCGAAGTCCTGGCTGATCTTGTCGCGGACGTCGTTCTCGGGCAGGACGGTGAAGTTGACCTTGATGCCGGTCTCCTCGGTGAAGCGCGGGGCGAGCTTCTGGAGTTCCGTCATCTGGGAGTTGTTGACCATCAGGACGTTGACGGAGGTGCCGCCCGACCCGGTCCCGCCCGCTCCGACCCAGCAGCCGGAGAGCAGCGGGGCGAGCAGCGTCCCTGCGGCGGCCAGGGCGAGCGTGGCTCGCGGTGGCCGTCGTCGGCTCGGGGTTCGCATGGATCGCTCCTGGACATAGAGGGATATAAGGGGTACCGCTTGTCGCAAGTGGCCCCATGAGGACGTCAGTTCGGACGTCAGACCCGGATGACCTGTGGGCCCAGCAGGGAGTAGCGGTGGGCCTCGGCCGACGGCAGCAGCGTGCTGGTCACGATCGCCTCCAGCGCGCCGATCTCCGCGAACCGGCAGAAGCTGACCGCGCCGAACTTGGTGTGCACGCCCGCGAACACCGTGCGGCGCGCGGCCCGGATGGCCTGCGCCTTGACCTCGCCGACCGCGGGGTCGGGGGTGGTGAGGCCGTGTTCGCGGGAGATGCCGTTGGCGCCGATGAAGGCCAGGTCGAGGACGAACCCGGCCAGCATCTTCGTCGTCCAGTGGTCGACGGTGGCCAGGGTGCCGGCCCGGACCCGGCCGCCGAGCAGCAGGACGGAGGTGTTCTCGGCCCCGGCCAGGGCGCCGGCGACCGGCAGGGAGGCGGTGACCACGGTCAGCGGCCGGTCCCGGGGCAGGGCCTCGGCGATGAGCTGCGGGGTGAAGCCCTCGTCGACGAAGACCGTCTCGGCGTCCCCGACCAGTTCGGCCGCGGCGGCCGCGACCCGGCGCTTCTCGGGCACGTGGCTGGTGGCGCGGAAGGCCAGCGTCGTCTCGAAACCTGCGCTCTCCACGGGGTAGGCGCCGCCGTGGGTGCGGCGGACCAGGCCGTGGTCCTCCAGGGCGCGGAGGTCTCTCCGCACGGTCTCCTTGGCGACGCCGAGTTGGGCGGCGAGGGTGTTGACGTCGACGGCGCCGGTGGTGCGGGCGGTACGGACGATGTGCCGCTGGCGTTCTTCCGCGGTACGGGTCATTCGGTCACCCGCTCTCCAGTCGTGCGGTGCCCGTTCGGGCCGTCTGGAGGAAGTTGTACAGCGGGTGGGGGGTGGTGACCAGGTCTGTTGCGGGGGTGATCCTGTCCGTGTGTGCCCGTTCGGGCGGGACCGCGCCTGCTGGGGTGGAGGGTGCGGTTGTGCGGCGACTGCGGGTTCGTTGTGGCTGGTCGCGCCCCGCGGCGGAGCCGCAAATGTCACAGCCCCGCGCCCTGGGGGGTGGCGCTTCGCGCCTGCCCCCAAAGCCACTGTCCGTGCCCGGATGCAGGTGTGGGCGGGCCCGTTCCTTGCCCGCCGGTCGTCAGTGCGGCCAGATCGGCGGGTCCGTCACGAACTGGCCGCCCAGGTAGGCATGGGCCTCCACGCCCTCCTCCAGTTCGCCCTGTTCGGCGATGAGCTTCTCGGCGTAGGGCTCCGAGTCGTCCTGGGGGTCGTAGCCGAGGGCGCGTGCGCTGCTCAGGTCCCACCACAGACGGGTGTTGGCCGAGGAGCCGTAGACCACGGTGTGGCCGACCTCCTCGGCGGACAGGGCCGCGTGGAAGAGGCGGGCGCCGTCGGCGGGGCTCATCCACAGGGAGAGCATGCGCACGCTGGTCGGCTCCGGGAAGCAGGAACCGATGCGGACCGAGACGGTCTCCAGGCCGTGCTTGTCCCAGTAGAACTGTGCGAGGTCCTCGCCGAACGACTTGGACAGGCCGTAGAAGGTGTCCGGGCGGCGCGGGGTGTCGACGGGGACGAGGGGGTCCTGGCCCCGGGGGCGCGGGGTGTAGCCCACCGCGTGGTTGGAGGAGGCGAAGACGATCCGCGGGACGCCCTCGGCGCGTGCGGCCTCGTAGAGGTGGTAGGTGCCCTCGATGTTGGCCTTGAGGATCTTCTCGAACGGGGCTTCCAGGGAGATGCCCGCGAGGTGGAGGATCGCGTCGACACCGCGTACGGCCTCGCGCACCGCGTCCTTGTCGGCGAGGTCCGCCACGATCGCGTCCGGCTCGCCCTCGATCGGGCGCAGATCGAGCAACCGAAGCTCGTAGCCGTACTGGGGCAGGAGGTCCCGCATCAGGGTTCCGAGGCCGCCGGCGGCGCCGGTGAGCAGGACGGTGCGGGGAGCGGGCATCCTCGGGTCTCCTTGAACGGCCTCGTCAGTGCACGGTATTCACATGCGTGGACAAGCTAGGGATTGGGTCTTGGCTTCGTCAAGGGTAGCGCGGCGTGCGTTCATAAACATAAACTCTGATCAGTATTCTGCATGTGACTCTAGGGAGAGCCTGTGACGTCGTCCGCCGACCTCGCCCATCGACTCGGCATCCCCAGCGGGCCGCTGTTCTTCCCCGTCACGCCTTACGGCCCGGACGGCTCCGTCGACCTCGGTGTGTACCGCGCGCACGTACGCCAGGGTGTGGACGCCGGGGCCGCCGCCGTGTTCGCGTGCTGCGGCACCGGGGAGTTCCACGCGCTCACGCCCGAGGAGTTCCAGGACTGCGTCCGCGCGGCCGTGGCGGAGACGGCCGGGCGGGTGCCGGTCGTCGCGGGCGCCGGGTACGGCACCGCGCTCGCCGTGCGGTACGCGCGGCTCGCCGCGGCGGCCGGGGCCGACGGACTGCTCGCCCTGCCGCCCTACCTGGTGGTCGCCGGGCAGGCGGGACTGCTGCGGCACTACCGCGAGGTGGCCGCCGCGACCCCGCTCCCGGTGATCGTCTACCAGCGCGACAACGCCGTGTTCACCCCGGAGACCGTCGTCGAACTGGCCCGCACCGAGGGGATCATCGGCCTCAAGGACGGTTTCGGCGACCTCGACCTGATGCAGCGGACCGTGAGCGCGGTGCGCACCGAAGTGCCCGGTGACTTCCTCTACTTCAACGGCCTGCCCACCGCCGAGCAGACCCAGCTCGCCTACCGGGCCGTCGGCGTCACCCTGTACTCGTCGGCCGTCTTCTGCTTCGCCCCCGAGGTCGCCCTCGCCTTCCACCGGGCGCTCGTCGAGGGCGACCGGGCCACGGCCGACCGTCTGCTCGACGGCTTCTACCGTCCCTTCGTCGAACTGCGCGCGCGGGGCCGCGGGTACGCCGTCTCCCTGGTGAAGGCCGGCGTCCGGCTGCGGGGCCTCGACGTGGGCGAGGTCCGGCCACCGTTGCACGAGCCGGACGAGGACCATGTGAAACAGCTCGCGCAGATCATCGAGCGCGGCTACGCGCTCCTGGAGGAGGCACAGTGAAGGCGTCGACGTTCGTGTACCCCTGGGACGTCAACGGGGACCCGGAGGCCGCGGCCCGCATCGCCGGGCTCGGCGTGCGCCAGGCGACCCTCGCCGCCGCGTACCACTCCACGCGCGCGCTGACCCCCCGCCATCCGTGCCACCGCATCGTCACCGCCGAGCACGCCGCGGTGCTGTACCCCACGTCCCCGACGGACGAGCGCTGGGCGGGCCGAGAACTGCGTCCGTACGCGGCCGGTGACTGGGCCCCCGGGGACGCCTTCGGGACGGCCTGTGCGGAACTCACGGGGGCCGGTCTGGAGGTGCACACCTGGGTCGTCCTCGCGCACAACTCCCGTATGGGCGCCGAGCATCCGGACACCTCCGTCGTCAACGCCTACGGCGACCGCTACCCGTGGGCCCCGTGCATCGCCCAGCCCGCCACGCGCACGTACCTCGTCGACCTCGCCGTGGAGGCGGCCGTCCGCCCCGGCGCGGCCGGCACCGAACTGGAGTCCCTCGGCTGGTACGGCCTCCAGCACCTGCACGCCCACGACAAGACCGGTGGGGTCCCGCTCGGCGACGCCGGGATGTACCTCATGGCGCTCTGCTTCTGCGGCACGTGCCGCGAGGGGTACGGCGAACAGGGCGTCGACCCCGACGAGTTGGCGGCGGCCGTGCGTACCGCCCTGGAGCCGCTGTGGCGGGGCGCGCCGGACGACGGGGGCTGGGCCGGGGTCGAGAAGCTGCTCGGCGACGGGCTCGCGGCCGCCACCCGCGCGTGGCGCGACGAGACCGCCCGCACGCTCCAGGAAGCGGCCGTCCGGGCGGTCCGCGCGGCCGCCCCCGAGGGCTTCCAGATCCTGCTGCACGCCGACCCGGTGACCTACCACGTCGGCGCCAACCCGGGCGTCGACCCGGAGCACATCCTGTCCGTCGCGGACGGTGTGGTGGTGCCCTGCGCGGACGGGCCGAGCCTGCTCACGCCGTTCGCCGGGGTCCGGGACGACGCGGTGATCGCCGCCAACTTCCCCGTCGTCCAGGGGATGGGCGGCAGCCCGGGCACCCTCGCGGCGGACGTGGCGCGGGCGCGGGAGCACGGGGCGACCGAAGTCCGGCTGTATCACGCAGGGTTGGCGTCGGACGGCGACCTGGAGGCGATCCGCTCGGCGCTGGCCGGCCTCTGAAACAGGGGCACGGCGGTGGCCAGCCACACGGCGCCGAGGACGGCCGACAGCGGTCGCTGGTCGACCAGTTCGACCAGGGCCGCGCCCGCCGCGAGGCCCAGCGCGTTCGGCGCGAACACCAGGGTGTGGGCGGTGGCGGCGGTACGGCCCAGCAGCGCGTCCGGGGTCTCGCGCTGCACGGCGGTGAGCGCGGCGATCAGCACGCAGGGCAGACCGACGCCGATCGCCGCGCTGCCCGCCAGGGCCAACGGCTCGGAGGGCAGCGCGCGGAGCCCGGCGGCCACGGCGGTGAGGACGATGCCGTACCCGGCGAACCGGCGCCCGCCCAGGCGCCGCAGCGCGGGCCCGGAGAACAGCCCCACGGCCACGGATCCAGCGCCCTGGACGGCGTACAGCACACCGGCGTACGCGGGGGAGCGGCCGAGGCCGTCGATCACGGCGTAGAGCAGGGCGCCGTTGAGCCCGGCACAGAACATGGTGGTGCCGCCGGCCAGGATCAGGGGGCGGAGTACGGGGTGGGCCCATAGGTGGCGGGCGCCTTCGGTGAAGGGGGAGCGGGGGGATGGTCCGGGGCGTTCCTCGCGGGCGGGTGCTCGCTCCTGGTGCACGCGTAGTCCGGCGTACACGCCCGCCGCCAGTGCGAACGTGAGGGCGTCCAGGAGGGCCACGGCCGGGCCGCCGTGCAGGGCGTACAGGCCGGCGCCCGCCAAGGGGGCGATCACTTTCATGCCCTCCGTGATCGCCATCCGCAGCCCGTTGAAGTCACCGAGCAGGGACGGGGCGACGGCTCCGGCGACCAGGGCCGACTCCGCCGCGTCATGGACCACGCCCACGGCGCCGTACACGAGAAGCACCGCGAGGACGACCGGGACACGGGCCGTGAGGAGGACCGGCAGGAGCACGGCGAGCAGCAGGTTCGCGCCGATCAGCAGCGGTTTGCGGCGGACCCGGTCCGCGAGGGTGCCGAGCAGCGGGCCCGCGAGGGTCGGCGCCCACATCGCGAGCATGCACAGCGCGGCCAGGCCGTCCGAGCCGGTGAGGTCCTTGACCCAGACCCCGGACACCAGCCACAGGGCCGAGGTGCCGAAGCCGGAGACGAGCACCCCGGTGAGATACAGCCGTGCGTTGCGGTCCCGGAGCACCGCCCATGTCTTCGTCATGGAGGGAAAGCGTGGGTCTAAGGCCCCGGGGGAGGGATGGGGCAGGTGACCTGGATGTGCGAGCGATGAGTTTTCGGAGCGGGGACGGTCCACCCCTCACGAGCACGCTCACGCCCAACGACCACGCGAACCCTGAGGAGTACCGCATGACCGTCCCGCCCCTGGACCTCGGACCGCAGACCCGCGTCATCGCCCTGCTGGCCGAGGGCGTCACCGATGAGCAGCTGGGCCACGCCACACCGTGTCCGGAGTACGCGGTGCACCACCTGCTCGGCCATCTGCTCGGCCTCTCCGCGGCCTTCCGCGACGCGGCCCGCAAGGACCTGGGCGCCACCACCGACACCCCGCCGACCGACTCCGTCCCGGACATCGGCCCCGGCTGGCGCGAGGAACTGCCCAAGGTCCTCGACGAGCTCGCCGAGGCCTGGCGGGACCCCGCCGCCTGGACCGGCATGACCCGCGCGGGCGGCGTGGACCTGCCCGGCGAGATCGCCGCCGCCGTCGCGGTCGACGAACTCGTCGTCCACGGCTGGGACCTGGCCATGGCCACCGGCCAGCCGTACGAGCCGGACCCGGCCGCGCTCCAGGCGACGTACGCCTTCCTCCAGGCCTCCGCCGACGACCCGAGCCGCGACGCCATCTTCGGCCCGATCGTCCCGGTGCCCGAGGACGCCCCCCTCCTCGACCGGGCCGTGGGCCTCAGCGGGCGGAACCCGGGCCGGCCGTTGTAGACGCCGGTACCACCGTGCCGTAGAAGAACGCACCCGTGCCGTAGTCGAACGGAAACCGGCGGCGGGCGGCGGCCCCGGACCGTACGCTCCCCACCATGCCGCCCCTCAGCCTCACCGTCCTCGGCACCGCCTCCCCGCACCCGGGACCCGGCCGCCCCTGCTCCGGCTATCTGCTGCGCGGCGGGGGCGCCGAGGTGTGGGTGGACGCCGGCCCCGGAACCTTCGCCGAGTTGCAGCGGCACACGAACCCCTCCCGGCTCACGGCGATCTGGATCTCCCACCTCCACGCGGACCACAGCGCCGATCTCCTCGCCGCCGTCTACGCCTTCGCGTACGGCGGTCTCACCCCGCCCGCCCCGATCCCGGTGTACGCCCCGCCCGGCGCCGCCCACCGGCTCGCCGGGTTCTTCGGGCGGTCCGACACCCGGTTCCTCAGCGGTGTCCTCGACTTCCAGCCCCTGTACGACGGCCACGAGGTCCGGCACTGGAACCTGAGGCTCGCCTCCCGTGCCGTCGTCCACGACGCCGAGACGTACGGGTTGCGCGCCGAGTGCGCCGGACGGGTCCTCGCGTACTCGGGGGACAGCGGTCCGTGCACCGCCCTCGTCGAACTCGCCGCGGAATCCGACGTGTTCCTGTGCGAGGCGGACCTCGACCGGCATGGCGAAGGCGAACAGGTCCATCTGACCCCGGAGGACGCCGGTGACATCGCCCGCAAGGCGGGGGCGCGCGAGCTGATCGTCACCCATGTCGGGCCCACGCTCACCCGGGACATGGCGACCGCCCGCGCGGCCGTCGCCTTCACCGGACGGACCTCGACCGCCTTCGAGGGCGCCACCCGGCTCGTCTGACGCGTCGTCACCGCAACTTCAACTTCCTTTGCCGGAAGCATTGACGAAACAACACCGTCCTCCTACCTTCAACGCGTCGTACTTCGTACGTCATATATGAGACGTGATACGCGAGATCAGATACACGAGATCCGAGAGGCGCGCATGACCTCTGTGCCCACGCCGATCCCCTCCCGCACGCAGTACGTGCTGGAGGAGATCAAACGCCGCATCCTCACCGGGCGCCTGACGCCTGGTCAGGCCCTGGTGGAGACCGAACTCGCCGCTCAGTTCGGGGTGTCCAAGACCCCGGTGCGCGAGGCGCTCAAGACCCTGGCCGGGACCGGGCTCGTCGTGATGAGCCAGTACAAGGGCGTCACGGTGCGCATGGTGGACGCGGACATGGCGCGCGAGGTCTACGACGTCCGCCTGCTCCTCGAACCCGAGGCGCTGCGGCGGGCGGTACGGCGAAGGGCCTCCCTCGACGCCGCCCGTGCCGCCCTGACCCGGGCCGACGACGCCACCGACACCGCCGAACGCTCCCTGGCCAACCGGGAGTTCCACCGCGCCCTGTACCTGCCCTGCGGCAATCCGCTGCTCGGCCGAATGCTCGACGAGGTCCGCGACCAGGCCGCCCTGGTCTCCGCCGTCGCCTGGGCGGCCTCGCCGTCCTGGGAGCGCGAGGCCGGCGAGCACCGGGAGATCCTGCGGCTCGCCCAGGAGGGCGACGCGGAGGGCGCGGGCCGGGCCCTGCACGCCCACATCGCGTCCTTCGTCGAGCGGGCGTTCCCCGGAGTGCTGGACCAGGAGGGCCAGGAATGAGCAGCGAGACGTTCGAACCCCAGCGGGCGGCCCTGGCCGACGTGGTGGCGATCCCGGTGACCCCGTTCGCCGAGGACGGCAGCGTCGACCAGGACTCCCACCGGGCCCTGCTGCGTCGGCTGCTCGACGGAGGCGTCACCACCCTCACCCCCAACGGGAACACCGGCGAGTTCTACGCCCTCGCGCCCGAAGAACGCCGCCTGGTCACGGAGTCGACCCTCGACGAGGCCGGGGGGCGGGCCGACGTCCTCGTGGGCGTGGGGCACGACGTGCCCACCGCGGTCGCCTCCGCCCGGCACGCCCGGGAACTCGGCGCGGGCATGGTCATGGTCCACCAGCCCGTCCACCCGTACGTCTCGCAGAGCGGCTGGGTCGACTACCACCGCGCCATCGCCGAGGCCGTTCCGGAGCTGGGGGTCGTTCCCTACATCCGCAACGCCCAGCTCCGCGGGGAGCGCCTCGCCGAACTCGCCGACGCCTGCCCGAACGTCATCGGGGTGAAGTACGCCGTCCCGGACGCGGCCAGGTTCGCCGCCTTCGCCCGGGACGCGGGACTCGAACGCTTCGTGTGGGTGGCCGGGCTCGCCGAGCCCTACGCCCCCTCCTACTTCTCGGCGGGCGCCACCGGCTTCACCTCGGGACTGGTGAACGTCGCCCCCGCCGTCTCGCTGAACATGATCGAAGCGCTTCGATCCGGGGACTTCCCGGCCGCCATGAAGGTCTGGGAGCAGATCCGCCGCTTCGAGGAACTCCGCGCGGCGAACGGTTCCGCCGACAACGTCACCGTCGTCAAGGAGGCCCTCGCCTCTCTCGGCCTGTGCCGCCGCCAAGTCCGGCCGCCGAGCAGGGAGTTGCCCGAAGCCGAGCGCGCCGAGGTCGCCGCCATAGCCGCCGGGTGGGCGATATGACCGCCGACAGGGAGCGCCTGAGGCGGGACGCGGAGCGGTTGAGGCCGGAGGAACTGCGCAGCCACCAGTGGTACGGCACCGAGGGCCAGTTGCGCACCTGGTCGCACAACGCCCGGATGCGGCAGCTCGGTTACGAGGCCGAGGAGTACCGGGGCCGACCGGTGATCGCCGTCCTCAACACCTGGTCCGACATCAACCCCTGCCACGTCCACCTGCGCGAGCGCGCCGAGGCCGTCAAGCGCGGGGTGTGGCAGGCGGGCGGCTTCCCGCTGGAGTTCCCGGTCGCCACGCTCTCGGAGACCTACCAGAAGCCCACCCCGATGCTCTACCGCAACCTCCTCGCCATGGAGACCGAGGAACTGCTGCGGTCGTACCCGATCGACGCGGCGGTGCTGCTCGGGGGCTGCGACAAGTCGACGCCCGCGCTGCTCATGGGCGCGACCTCGGCCGACGTACCCTCGATCTTCGTGCCCGCGGGGCCGATGCTGCCGGGCCACTGGCGCGGGGAGACCCTCGGGTCCGGCACCGACATGTGGAAGTACTGGGACGAGCACCGCGCGGGCAACCTGACCGACTGCGAACTGCGCGAGCTCCAGGGCGGGTTGGCGCGTTCGCCGGGGCACTGCATGACCATGGGGACCGCGTCCACGATGACCGCGGCGGCGGAATCCCTTGGCATGACCCTGCCGGGTGCGTCCTCGATCCCGGCCGTCGACTCCGCTCACGAGCGAATGGCGGCCGCCTCCGGACGCCGGGCCGTGGAACTCGCCTGGACCGGGCTCAAGCCGTCCGCCATCCTCACCCGGGACGCCTTCGAGGACGCCGTCACCACGGTCCTCGGGCTGGGCGGCTCCACCAACGCGGTCATCCACCTGATCGCCATGGCCGGCCGGGCGGGCGTCGAACTCGGCCTGGACGACTTCGACCGCATCGCCCGCACGGTCCCGGTACTGGCGAACGTACGGCCCGGCGGACGGACGTACCTCATGGAGGACTTCCACTTCGCCGGCGGTCTGCCCGCCTTCCTCTCCCGGATCACCGACCTGCTCCACCTGGACCGCCCGACCGTCAACGGCACCCTGGGGGAGCAGTTGGAGGGTGCGGTCGTGCACGACGACGACGTCATCCGCACCCGGGACAACCCGGTCGCGAGCGAGGGCGGGGTGGCCGTCCTGCGCGGCAACCTCTGCCCGGACGGCGCCGTCATCAAGCACATCTCCGCCGAGCCCCACCTGCTCAAGCACACCGGACGAGCGGTCGTCTTCGACGACTACAAGTCCATGCAACGCACCATCAACGAACCGGAGCTGGGCATCACCGCCGACAGCGTCCTGGTGCTGCGCAACTCCGGCCCCAAGGGCGGTCCCGGCATGCCGGAGTACGGCATGCTCCCGATCCCGGACCACCTGCTCAAGCAGGGCGTGCGCGACATGGTCCGCATCTCCGACGCCCGCATGAGCGGCACGAGCTACGGCGCGTGCGTGCTCCATGTGGCCCCGGAGTCGTACGTGGGCGGCCCGCTGGCCCTCGTGCGGACGGGGGACAGCATCACCCTCGACGTAGAGGCACGCACGCTCCAACTCGACGTGTCCGACGAGGAGTTGGAGAGGCGCCGCAAGAACTGGACGCCTCCGCCCACCCGCTACGAACGAGGCTACGGCGCCCTCTACAACGACCAGATCACGCAGGCGAACACAGGCTGCGACTTCGAGTTCCTGGCCAGGCAAGGCAAGGTCTCAGCCCCTTACGCAGGGTGACTGAACCCACCTGAAGGGGCGCGGGGAACTGCGCGACCAGCCACAGCGAACCCGCACCCGCCGCACAAGCAGCAAGTGGCACCCCACGCACAGCGAGAAAGCGCTTACCGCACCGCGAAAGCAAGCCGCACCCAGAACGGAGACCGTGTCATGGCCCAAGCCGCAGCCGTGGCGAAACCGCCCGCGCCCCCCCGGCGGCGGCGCCGCACCTCCGCCACGCCCCGCAGGCTGCCGTACCTGCTGATCGCGCCGGCGGCCCTGCTGATGCTGGGCTTCATCGCCTACCCCGTCATCAGCGTCTTCTACTACAGCCTCCAGAACTACAACCCCACCAAGCCGTGGCGGAACGGCTACGCGGGCTTCGACAACTTCGTCCAGATCTTCACCAAGGACCCGCAGTTCTGGGACACGTTGACCTTCAGCGCCAAGTGGGTCTTCGTCGAGGTAGGGCTCCAGCTGCTGTTCGGCCTCGCGCTCGCGCTGATCGTCAACCAGACGTTCGTGGGCCGGGGGCTGGGCCGCGCACTCGTCTTCTCGCCCTGGGCCGTCTCCGGCGTGCTGACCTCCGCGATCTGGGTGCTGCTCTACAACTCCCAGACGGGCATCACCCGTTACCTCGCCGACATGGGCATCGGCTCCTACGGCACCAGCTGGCTGTCGGACACCTCCACCGTGTTCTCTGCGGCGGTCGTCGCCGACCTGTGGCGCGGGGTGCCCTTCTTCGCGATCCTCATCCTCGCCGACCTCCAGTCCGTCTCGAAGGACCTGTACGAGGCCGCCGAGGTCGACGGCGCCAGCAAGATCAAGCAGTTCTGGCACATCACGCTGCCGCACCTGAAGGACGCGATCATCCTGTCCACGCTGCTGCGCGCGGTGTGGGAGTTCAACAACGTCGACCTGCTGTACACACTGACCGGCGGCGGGCCCGCGGGGGAGACGACCACCCTCCCCCTCTACATCGCCAACACCAGCGTCGACGCCCACAACTTCGGCTACGCGTCCGCCCTCACCACGGTCGCGTTCGTGATCCTGCTCTTCTGCTCGATGGTCTACCTGCGGCTGAGCAAGTTCGGAGGCGGTTCCAAGTGATCACCAAGGAGGCCACGAAGGTCGCGCCCGCCCCCGTGCCGCAGCCACCGGAGGCGACCCGTCCGGTGAAGCACCGCCGCGCCTGGGACGAGGTGCCCCGCTGGCAGATCTACACACCCCTGTCGATCTACCTCGTCTTCACCCTGATCCCCTTCTACTGGATCCTGCTGTTCGCGCTGCGCCCGGCCGGCTCCACCTCGCTGGTGCCCTGGCCGATCACCTTCGACCACTTCGAGAAGGTGTGGACGCAGCGGTCCTTCGGCACCTACTTCGAGAACAGCGTCTACGTCGGTCTCGCGACCCTGGTGATGACGACACTGGTCGCCCTGGCCGGCGGCTACGCCCTCGCCCGCTTCGACTTCAAGATCAAGAACGCGTTCATGCTGGCTCTGCTGTGCTCCCAGTTCGTGCCGGGCGCGCTGCTCCTGGTACCGCTGTTCGAGATCTTCGCCGAGCTGAAGATGATCAACTCGCTGGGCAGCGTCATCATCGCCGAGACGGTGTTCCAGCTGCCCCTGTCGATGATCCTGATCAGCAACTTCATCAAGAACGTGCCGTACTCCCTGGAGGAGGCGGCGTGGGTGGACGGCTGCAACCGGATGACGGCGTTCAGGATCGTCGTGCTGCCGCTGCTCAGGCCGGGGCTGATCGCCGTCGGTTCCTTCGCCTTCGTGCACTCCTGGAACCACTTCCTGTTCGCCCTGATGTTCCTCAACAACCAGGACAAGCAGACGATCCCGGTCGGGCTCAACACCCTGATGAGCGCCGACAGCGTCGACCTCGGCGCGCTGGCCGCCGGCGGCATCATCGCCGCGGTCCCCGTGGTGATCGTCTTCGCCTTCATCCAGAAGTGGCTGATCACGGGCTTCAGCGCGGGGGCGGTGAAGGGATGAGACTCCGTCGGATCGCGGTGACAGGCGTGGTGCTGGGCCTGCTGGGCTTCGTCGTCCGGGCCGAGGGGCGTGCGGTGGGGCGTGTGCTGCTCGGCAGGGGCCCCGCGGGGATGTCCTCGGCGCCGGGTGCGGGGAGCGGACGGCGCTCGACCCACGGGGGCGTGGACCACGTGACCCCGGCTGACGGCGGCCGGACGCCTACCCTGCACACAAAGATCGACAGTGCAGCGGCGGCCGACCGACAGCCGGCACGCGGCGCGGGCGCAGGGAGGATGCCATGAACACCGACGACACCACCACGAACACCGAAGCCGTCACCGGCACCGTGGACATCGTCCTGGCGGGCGCGCGCGGCCATGGCCGTTGGCACCTGGAGAACATCCGCCGGCTCCAGGACAAGGGGATCGTACGACTGGCGGGGATCTGCGAGCTGACCCCGCTGACCGCCGAGGAGATCCCCGAGGGCCTCGGCACGCCCGAGCAGTCCGCCGACTTCGGCGCGCTCCTCGATGCCACCGGCGCCCGGATCGCCGTGATCTGCACACCGATCCCGACCCACACCGACCTGGCGCTCGCGGCGGCCGAGCGGGGCGTGCACGTCCTGCTGGAGAAGCCCCCGGCGCCGTCGTACGCCGAGTTCCGCCGTATGGCCGACGGGGTCGCCGGCGCCGGGATCGCCTGCCAGATCGGCTTCCAGTCGCTGGGCTCGCACGCCGTGCCCGCGATCCGCAGGCTGATCGAGGAGGGCGCGATCGGCGAGCTGACCGGGATCGGCGGTGCCGGAGCCTGGGCCCGCGCCGAGTCGTACTACCGGCGTGCGCCCTGGGCGGGCAAGCGGCGGATGAACGGCGTCGACGTGATCGACGGCGCCCTGACCAACCCCCTCGCGCACGCCGTCGCCACCGCGCTCGCCCTCGCCGACGCGAGCCGCGCCGAGGACGTCACCCGCATCGAGACCGAACTCCAGCGCGCCAACGACATCGAGTCCGACGACACCTCCTGCGTCCGCGTCACCACGGCGAGCGGCCTCAGGGTGACCGTCGCCGTGACCCTGTGCGCCGAGAACCCCGGCGATCCGTACGTCGTCGTGCACGGCGACCGCGGCCGGATCACCTACTGGTACAAGCAGGACCGGGTGCTCCTCCAGCGGGCCGGGCACGGCCCCGAGGAGTACGAGTACGGCAGCACCGACCTGCTGGAGAACCTCGTGGGCCACCTCACCGACGGCGACGAGCTGCTGGTCGCCCCGGAGGCGACGGGTGCCTTCATGAAGGTCGTCGAGGCGATCCGGCTGGCCCCCGACCCCGCCCCGCTGCCGGCGTCCGCCTGGCGGCTGCTGCCGGACGAGGAACGCCGGGTCGTCCCCGGCATCGACGGGCTCGTGGCCGCCGCGGCGGACACCCTCGCCCTGTACTCCGAGCTCGGCGCCGACTGGGCCCGGCCGCACGAAGCGAACGAGGTGAGTCCATGACGCCCCCCGATGCCCCGGTCCTGCGGGTCGCGGGCCGCCCCGTCGCCCGCTGCGTCACCCGCCCCGAGCTGACCGACCGGCTCTCCCCGCGGCCCTACCTGCACCCCGTCACCACCCTGGCCGGAACGGCGGTCACCGAACTCGGCCCCGCCGACCACCCCCACCACCTCGGCGTCGGTGTCGCCGTTCCCGACGTCGAGGGGCACAACTTCTGGGGCGGACGCACCTACGTCCGCGACCAGGGCCCGACCGAGCTCGACAACCACGGCGCCCAGCGCCACACCGCGTTCCCGCTGCGCGACCCGGACGGCTTCGAGGAGGAGCTGCGCTGGGTCGCCTCCGGAGCCGAGCTGCTGCGCGAGCGCCGTACGGTCTCCACCACCGAACTGACCACGGCGGCCTGGGCGTTGGACTTCACCTTCGCCCTCACCAACGTCACCCACGGCCCCCTATCGATCGGCAGCCCGGCCACCAACGGCCGCCCGGGCGCGGCCTACGGCGGCTTCTTCTGGCGGGCCCGCAAGGAGGCCGCGGCACCCGAGGTGTTCACCGTCGACCGTGAGGGCGAGGACGCGATCCACGGCTCCCGCGCCGACTGGGTCGCCCTGACCGGCAGCACCTGGACCCTCGTCTTCGCCGGCGCCACCGAGGTGACCCGACGCGATCCCTGGTTCGTGCGCGCCGCCGAATACCCGGGCGTGGGCTCGTCGTTGGCCTCCGAGGCGCGGCTTCCGGTCCCGCCCGGCGAGACCGTCGTACGCCGGATCGTCACCGTCGTCGCCGACGGACGCCTGCCCCGGCCGGAAGCGGCGGCCCTGGTACGGAAGGCGGTCGGCCGGTGACCCGACCGACCTCGCACTTCAGGGCCGACCGTCTGTAACGCACCGACTCCGTGAGCCTGTTGAGAGCCGCAATGAAGCAGCACCTTTGCAGCAAGCGCTTGCCGACTGCCCTCCGACTTCCCCCCACGACGTCACATCTCCGCTGGAATCCGAAGAAGAAGAGAGCCGACCAATGAAGATCAGCATCCTCAGAAGCAGGCGCGCGGCCCTGGCCGTCGCCCTCGGATCCGTCCTGGCGCTGACCGCCACCGCCTGCGGTGACGACGGCAGCGGGGCCGGCGGCGACAAGGGCGAGGACGGCAGCGGCAAGGGCAAGATCGTCTTCTGGGACAACAACGGCGGTGTGCGCACCGACATCTGGAAGGAGGTCATCGCCGACTTCCAGAAGGCCAACCCCGACATCAAGGTCGAGTACGTCGGCATCGCGTCCACCGAGTACCAGTCCAAGGTCGACACCGCCATCCAGGGCGGCGGCCTGCCGGACGTCGGCGGTGTCGGCGCGGCCATGCTCGCCGGGTTCGCCGCACAGGACGCGCTGGAGCCGCTCGACGACCGGCTCGCCGGGTCCTCGCTCGACGGCAAGCTCAACAAGGACATGGTGAGCGTGCTGAAGGCGTCCGGCGGCGGGGACGGGACCCTCTACTCGATCCCGACCTCCGCCAACAACGGCGTCCTCTACTACCGGACCGACCTGTTCAAGAAGGCCGGCCTGGACGAGCCGACGACCTGGGACACCTTCTACGAGGCCGCGAAGAAGCTCACGAACGCGAAGAAGAACGAGTTCGGTTACACCATCCGCGGCGGTGCCGGTTCCATAGCCCAGGCGCTGGACGCCGCGTACGGGCAGAGCGGGATCACCTCGTTCTGGAACGGCGACAAGACCACGCTCAACGACCCGAAGAACGTGGCGGCGCTGGAGAAGTACGCCGCGCTGTACAAGAAGGACACCCCGGCCGCCGACCTCAACAACGACTTCACCAAGATGGTCGCGCAGTGGGACTCCGGCACGATCGGCATGCTCAACCACAACCTGGGTTCCTACCAGGACCATGTGAAGGCGCTCGGCGTCGACAAGTTCCGGGGCATTCCGCAGCCCGTCGGTGCCAACGGCAAGCGGGTCCAGGTCTCCAACCCCGTCGACGGGCTCGGGGTGTTCAAGAGCTCGAAGAACAAGGACGCCGCGTGGAAGTTCATCGAGTTCGCTACTTCGCACGCGGAGAACTCGAAGTTCAACAAGGCGGCCGGGCAGGTGCCGTCGAACAACGACGCCGCGAAGGATGCGTGGATCTCCGAGGCCGAGCCCACGAAGCTGGCCGCGGCCGCGCTGACCGACGGCTCCACGTCGATCGTCCAGCTGCCGTACTACCTGCCCGACTGGAACACCATCTCCAAGGCGGACAACGAGCCGAACTTCCAGAAGGTGCTGCTCGGTGACATGAGTGCGAAGGACTTCCTGGACACGATGGCCGAGCAGCTGAACAAGGCGCAGGCGGAGTGGAAGGAACAGAACGGCTGACAACTCGGGGGGATCGCTGTGTGGCCGGCTGCGGGTCTCGTCGTGGCTGGTCGCGCAGTTCCCCGCGCCCCTGAGGGAAGAAAGGCTGACCTGTAATGGCACTTACTCGTAGACAAGTCACTGTGGCCGCCCTTGCCGCCGCTCCCGTCGCTCTCAGTGCGACCGGCCCGGCCCAGTCCGCTCCCCGAAGAGCAGGCACCCTTTTCATCGCCGGTGACTCCACCGCCGCCCAGAAATACTCCGACGCCGCTCCCGAGACCGGGTGGGGGATGGCACTTCCCTTCTTCCTCCAGCAGGATCTCTCCGTCGCCAACCACGCGGTGAACGGGCGGAGTTCGAAGTCCTTCGTCGACGAGGGACGGCTGGACGCGATCCTCCGGCTGATCAAGCCCGGGGACTTCCTCCTCGTCCAGTTCGGGCACAACGACGAGAAGTCCGAGGACCCGACCCGGTACACGGAGCCGTGGACGACGTACCAGGGCTACCTGCGCCGGTACATCGAGGGCGCCCGCGCGAAGGGTGCCCGGCCCATGCTGGCCACGCCCGTCGAGCGGCGCAGGTTCGACGCTCAGGGGAACGCCGTCACCAGTCATGGCGAGTATCCGGCCGCCATGCGTGCCCTCGCCCAGGACGAACGCGTCGCCCTGCTCGACATCCAGGCCCTGTCGATCGCGCTCTGGCAGCGGCTCGGGGTCGAGGAGACCAAGCGGTACTTCAACTGGACCGCGACCGAGCAGGACAACACGCACTTCAACCCGCCCGGCGCCATCGCGGTGGCCCGTCTGGTCGCCGGAGAACTGCTCCACCGGCGTGTGCTGGCGCCCCGGGACGTGCGCCGGCTCGACGCCGAGATCCCGGAGTCCTGGATCACCTGGCCCTCGCCGGCCGCGGTCTGAACCTCCCCTTCCTCACAACAGAGAGCCTCATGATGAACACACAACTATGGCATGGGCATGTCATGACAAAGACGCTGGCCGTGGTCGGCTGTGCCGCGCTCGTGCTGACGGTCACCGGCACCACCGCCCAGGCCAGGGCCCACGACACGGCCCGCGAGACCCTCGCCGCCGGGGACGGCTGGGCCTCGTACGGCACCGGCACCACCGGAGGTGCGGCCGCCGATGCCGCGCACGTCCACACGGTCACCGACTGGGCCGGCTTCAAGGCCGCCCTCGCCGCGGGCGGCAGCGCACCGAAGATCATCAAGGTGAAGGGGACCATCGACGCGGTCTCCGAGGGCTGCGACTCCCTCGCCGCGCCCGGGTACGACTTCGACGCCTATCTGGCGAAGTACTCGCCCGAGGCCTGGGGCCTGGACACCGACCTGAGCGCCGAGCCCGACGACAGCCCCGAGGGACTGCGGCGCGCCTCGGCCGCCCAGCAGGACCAGACGATCAAGGCGAACGTCCCGGCCAACACCACGATCATCGGCATCGGCCGGGACGCCGGGTTCAAGGGCGCGAGCCTCCAGATCAAGGGCGTCGACAACGTCATCGTCCGCAACCTCACCTTCGAGAGCCCGGTCGACTGCTTCCCGCAGTGGGACCCCACCGACGGCGACAAGGGCAACTGGAACTCCGAGTACGACACCGCCGTCGTCTACGGCTCCAGCCACGTCTGGCTGGACCACAACACCTTCACCGACGGGTCCCATCCGGACAGCGCCGCGCCCACCTACTTCGGCATGCTCTACCAGCAGCACGACGGCGAACTGGACATCGTGCGCGGAGCCAACCACGTCACCGCCTCCTGGAACGTCTTCACCGAGCACGACAAGACGATCCTGATCGGCAACAGCGACAGCGAGTCCACGGCGGCGGGGGACCGGGGCAAGCTCAAGGTCACCTTCCACCACAACCTGTTCTCGAACCTGGTCGAGCGCGCGCCCCGGGTCCGCTTCGGACAGGTCGACTCGTACAACAACCACTTCGTGGCGAACGGCGACTACGGGTACAGCTTCGGCATCGGCAAGGAGTCCCAACTCGTCGCCGAGCACAACGCGTTCACGCTGCCGGCGGGGATCAGTGCGGCGAAGGTGCTCAAGCGGTGGAACGTCTCGCCGCTCACCGCCGCCGACAACTACGTCAACGGCAGGCCCACCGATCTGATCGCCGTCCACAACGCGGAGATCCCCGCCGAGACCCTGGAGTCCGGCGCGGGCTGGACACCCACTCTGCGTACGAAGGTCGACCCCACGAGGAAGGTCCCGGCCATCGTCGACCGCGGCGCCGGCGCGGGCCGCATCTGCTGACCCCGGCCGCATCTGCTGACACGAGCCGCGTCGGCTGACACGAGCCGCATCTGCTGGCACCGGCCCTTTCTGCTGGGACCCGGTCCACGGACCAGCCGGGTCAGGTGACCGGCACAACCCATGGACCGGCCGGGTCACCTGACCGGCACAACCCACGGACCGGCCGGTTCAGCTGACCGACACCGGCCCCACCGACCGGCCGGGGCGGAATCCAGCGGCCGCCCCGGCCCCCCACCCACCTCGACCACCCCCTCACGCGAGGCGCCCCCACGCGAGGCACCCCACCCGAGAGCCGCGTTCCCAAGGAGCACCCGCATGTCCTCGCACCACGACCGACTCCCCCCGTCCAGAAGGGGCTTCCTGCTCGCGGGCACCGGCGCGGCAGCCGCGCTCACGCTCGCGTCGAGCCCCGCCCGCGCCGCGGGCCACCGCAACCGGCGTCCGTTCGGCCGTTTCGGGTCCCCGGCCGCCCGTCTCACCCCGCAGACGCTCTACGTCGACCCGCACGGCCGAGGCGACCACACCACCGTGAAGGACGCCGTCACCGCCGCCACCGGCAGCGGCTGGACCCTGGTCCTCGCCCCCGGCACCTACCGGGAGACGGTCGCCGTCGACGTCACCCGCGCCGAGACCACCTGGCTCGGCGCCTCCGAGGACCCCCGTGACGTGGTCATCGTCTACGACAACGCCGCCGGCACCCCCAAGCCCGGCGGCGGCACCCACGGCACCACCGGATCGGCCACCACGACCGTGCAGGCCGACGGCTTCACGGCCCGCTGGATCACCTTCGCCAACGACTGGCTGCGCGCCGACCACCCCGACATCACCGGCACCCAGGCCGTCGCCCTCAAGGTCCAGGGCGACCGTTCCGCCTTCCACCACTGCCGCTTCCTCGGCCACCAGGACACCCTGTACGCCGACTCGATCGCGCTCACCTCCTTCGCCCGCCAGTACTTCGCGCACTGCTACGCCGAGGGGGACGTCGACTTCGTCTTCGGGCGGGCCACGGCCGTCCACGAGCACTGCCACTTCCGCACCCTGAACCGCACCGACCTGGCGGCGGCGCCGTACGGCTTCGTGTTCGCGCCCTCGACGGCGGGCGCGAACCCCCGCGGCCACCTCGTGACCGGGAGCCGGGTCAGCAGCGAAGCGCCGGACGCCTTCTACAAGCTGGCCCGGCCGTGGGTGCCGAGTTCGGACACCACCGCGAGGCCGAGCCTGACGGTCCGCGACACCTGGCTCGGCCCCGGCATCGACGCGGTCGCGCCCTACACCAACATGTCGGACGCGTTCCCCTGGCAGAGCCAACGGTTCGCCGAGTACCGCAACTCGGGCCCCGGCGCCCGGATCACCGTTCCCGGCAACCGGCCCCAACTCACCCGCGCACAGGCGGAGTCGGCCACGCGGGAGGCGTATCTCGGCGACTGGCAGCCCTGGAAGGAGACGTGCTGAGATGCGCAGACGGACCTTCCTGGCCGCCGGTACCGGACTCGCCCTCGCGGCGGCGGCCCCTGCCCACGCCGGTACCCGCCGCCTCCTCCACGTCCACCCCGGCGACTCCGTCCAGGCCGCCGTCGACGCGGTGACCGGCCCCGGCTGGACGATCGTCGTGCACCCGGGCACCTATCGCGAGGTCGTCAACATCCCAGTGGCCGCAGCGGAGTTGACCCTGCGGGGCGCCGCCCGTGACCCCCGTGCCGCCGTGATCGTGTACGACAACGCCAACGGCACGAAGAAGCCCGACGGCACCACGTACGGCACCGCGGGCTCCGCCACCTTCACCTCCGCCGCTCCCGGCCTCACCGTCCGCGACCTCACCCTCGCCAACGACTGGCTGCGCGCCGACCACCCCGACATCACCGGCACCCAGGCGGTCGCGGCCTGCACCTACGGCGACCGCACCCACTTCGACAACGTCCGCCTCCTGGCCCACCAGGACACCCTCTTCGTCGAGACGACCGCGCTCGCCTCCTTCGACCGCCAGTACTTCCGGCGCTGCTATATCGAAGGAGACGTCGACTTCGTCTTCGGCCGGGCCACCGCCGTCTTCGAGGAGTGCCACTTCCACACGCTCCAGCGGGACGTGACCTTCACACCCAAGGGCATGGTCTTCGCCCCCTCCACCGCCCGCGCCAACCCGCACGGCATCCTCGCCCTCCGCTCCCGGATCACCTCCGGCGCCGAGGACGGGGCGTACAAGCTGGCCCGCCCCTGGGTGCCGTCGTACGAGACGACCGCCTGGCCGTCGCTGGTCGTGCGGGACTCCTGGCTCGGCCCCGGCATCGACCCGGTCGCGCCCTACACCGACATGCGCGAGCAGTACCCCTGGCAGACCATGCGCTTCCGGGAGTACGGCAACTCCGGCCCCGGCGCGGCGATCACGGTCCCCGGGAACCGGCCCCAACTCACCCCCGAGGAAGCCCAGTCGCACACCAGGCGCGCCTACCTCGGCGACTGGTGTCCGTAAAGCACCCCGCACAACACCCCGCACAACACCCCGCACAAAACCCGAAAAGCACGACGAAAGGACCCGCCCCCCCATGTCCCGTCGTACCGCTCTCATCGCCACGGCCACCCTCGCCCTCGGCTCCGGCCTCGCCGTCCTCCCCACCCAGGCACAGGCCGCCACCGTGGTCGTCAGCAATGTCACCGACCTGTCCAACGCCGTCAAGAACGCCACCCCCGGCACCGTCATCCAGGTCCGCGGCGGCACCTACCGCCCGACGGCCACCCTCCAGTCCACGGCCAACGGCACCTCCTCCTCGCCGGTCACCCTCACCGCGTACGGCTCGGAGACCGTGAAGATCGACGGGTCCTCCCTCCCCGCCGGTGCCTGGATCTTCAAGCTGACCGCCGACTACTGGAACGTCTCCAACCTGACCTTCCAGAACTCCCCGGACAGCGCGGTCGTCTGCCAGTCCTGCACCGGGACGGTCTGGAACAACATCAAGACCATCGACGGGGGCGACTCCGGCTTCACGCTCACCGGCGACGGGACCGTGAACAACACCGTGCGCAACATCGACAGTTACGGCAACTACGACGCCGCGAACCACGGCGAGAACGCCGACGGCATCGCCGTGAAGTTCGGCTCCGGCACCGGCAACCTCATCACCGGGGCCCGCCTCTACAACAACTCGGACGACGGCATCGACTTCTGGTCCTTCTCCTCGCCGGTCACCGTCGAGCACACCTGGTCCATGGGCAACGGCGTCAACCGCTGGTCCGACTCCGCCTTCGCGGGCGACGGCAACGGCTACAAGCTGGGCGGTGACGGCGAGGTCGTCGCGCACGTCGTCAACAACTCCGCCGCCTGGGGCAACGCGGGCAACGGCTTCACCGAGAACTCCAACACCGGCGCCCTCGTCCTCAACCGCACCACCGCCTACGCCAACAGCAAGTGGGGCTACTACTTCGCCACCAGCTCCGCGAAGCTCGGCAAGAACCTCGCCGTGAGCAACGGCAGCGGCTCGGTCAACAAGGGCTCCAGGGTGACCTCGTCCGGCAACAACTGGGACAGCGGGATCGGCACCCCCGCGTTCCGGTCGACGGACGCCTCGACGACGTACAACGCCCGCTCCTCCAGCGGCACCCTGCCCGCCACCACCTTCCTGACCACCGGCAGCACCACCATCGGGGCGACCATGAACTGATCCCGGCGCACCCATGATCAAGGCGCTTGACCCGTTTTTTACCGGGCGGGTCTCGCGCCCGACATGGTGACGCGCGTAGAACCTCTGTCATGCATAAGACATTGCGTATCGCCGCCGTCGCCTCGGCGTGTGCCGTCGCCGCCGGCGCCCTCTACGGCGCCGGTGCGGCCACCGCCGGCCAGTCCACGGCGAACTCCACGCACGAGCCCTACAACATCGGGCTCCTGGTCAAGGACATCGACACCTACTACGGCACCGCGGCCGACGCGAACGGTGTCTACCAGGCGTCGCCCACCAGCCCCTACGCCAAGGACCTGGCGGCCATCGACAAGGCGGCCAGGAAGTACATCGACCAGGCCACCCGCAAGGCGCACCACAAGGGCGAGAAGCCCGCGGTCGTCTTCGACATCGACGACACGCTGCTGCTCAGCCTCGACTACGAGAAGCGCTACAACTACACCTACAACGCCACCACGTGGGCCGACTACGTCAACAAGGCCGACCGCCCGGCCGTCTTCGGCAGCCCCGAGCTCGTGCAGTACGCCGCGAAGAAGGGCGTCGCGGTCTTCTACAACTCCGGTCTGAGCGAGGCCCAGCGCACCGCCGCGGTCGAGAACCTGAAGAAGATCGGCGCCGACGTGAACCTCGACGCCGCCCACATGTTCCTCAAGGACAAGGCGAACCCGCCGTCCTACCTCAGCGCCTGCGCCACGCCGGGCACCTGGACCTGCACCACCGTGCAGTACAAGTCCGGTACCCGCGCGCACATCGAGAACGACCTCGGGTACGAGATCATCGCCAACTTCGGCGACCAGTACTCCGACCTCGACGGCGGCTACGCCGACCGGACGTACAAGCTCCCGAACCCGACGTACTTCGTCAGCTGAGGCTCACCTCCGTACCGGCCGGATCCCTTCGAGGGTCGGCACCACCGGCCTGATCGAACCGTCCGCCGCGAACTCCATGCGGTCGACGGTGGTCTCCCGGTGCGTGCCGTCCCCGCCCGGCCGCCCCGGCCCGTTCAGGGCGAACCGGTGGTAGACGATGTACCAGTCGTCGGTGCCGGGGACGTTCACCACGGAGTGGTGACCGGTGGCGAGGATGCCGTACTCGGGACGCTTGGACAGGATCGTCCCCTGCTTGGTCCACGGACCGAGCGGGGACGGTCCCGTCGCACAGGCGACGTGGTAGTCCTCGCTGCGGGTGTCGTCCTCGGACCACATGAAGTGGTACGTGCCCCGCCGCTTGATCACGAAGGACCCCTCGCGGAAGTCGTCCGGCGTGATGTCCTCGACCTTCGCCGGGTCGTACGAGGTCATGTCGTCGTTCAGCGGCACCACGTACGCGTGCCCGTTGCCCCAGTAGAGGTACGACGTCCCGTCGTCGTCGGTGAAGACGGCCGGGTCGATCATCTGGCCCTTCAGCGAACCCCCCTTCGCCACCAGCGGCCTGCCCAGCGCGTCCCTGAAGGGCCCGGCGGGGGAGTCCGCCACCGCCACGCCGATCTGCTGCTCGGCACAGAAGTAGAAGTAGTACTTCCCGTCCCGCTCGGCGATCGCCGGCGCCCACGCGTACGAGTCGGCCCACGACACGTCCGTACCGAGGTCGAGTATCACCCCGTGGTCCTTCCAGTGGACCAGGTCCGTGGAGGAGTACGCCGTGAACTTCGTGCCGCCCCAGCCGTCGAAGCCGTCTGTGGTCGGGTAGATCCAGTACTCGCCGTCCAGGTGGTGCACGTCCGGGTCGGCGTGCAGACCGGGCAGGACGGGACTGCCGGTCGGCACGGCCTCGACGCTCCAGCGGCGGCTGGTCCCGTCCGGGGCCGTCACGGTGTACGTCTGCGGCGTGCGGAAGTCCCGGCGGGTACCGGACGCGGGGCTCACACGGGCCCCCTCGCCGACCGCCAACTCCGGTGCCAGCACGGAGAGATCGACGCCCGGCCGCATCGGCAGCACGATCTTCGACGCGGCCTCCGTGACGATCGCGTACCCCTTCTGGCCGGCGGCCGTCGCGTCCACGACGGACGTCCCGGAGACCGGATACGCGGCCAGCAGCCGGTCGTACTCCTCCCGTGTCACCGCAAGCACCGAGCCGTGGCGCGGACTCGCGGGCAGCCGGTAGGCCGTGCACGGCGTCCACCTGCCCGAGTCGAGGTCGGTGGTCTCGAAGGGGACGTACCCGCGACCGTCGTACTCGTCGATGAACAGGTACCACCTTCCCCCGGAGTTGGCCCGGAAGACGATCGGCCCCTCGCCCCGGCTCAGCACCCCGCCCCCGATGCCGTCCGCGACCGGTGTGTACGAAGTGCCGGTGAGCGTCGGCGACTTCTCGGCGGTGATGAACTTCGACCCCGGTGAACCGGACGCCGGATCCCGCTCGTCCTTGGTGTAGCGGTAGTAGGTGCCGTCGTGCTCCAGCACCGTCGAGTCGATCACCGAATGCCCGGGGTCGTGCCAGACCTGAGGGGCGCTGAAGACGCGGAAGTCCTTCGTCGTCGCGTACAGCATGGTGTGGTACGTCGAGCCGCGCAGCCTCGACGCCCAGAAGACGACGTACGCGCCGAGCTCGGGGTCGTAACAGGCCTCCGGCGCCCAGGCGTTGCCCGCTCCTTCGGGAGCGACCTCCACCAGCCATGGGTCCGTCCAGTGGACCAGGTCGGTCGACTCCAGGATCACGATCGACCTGCTGCCGCTGTGCTGCACCTCGTCCCAGCTGCCGCTGCTCTCCCGGTACATCCGCAGGTCCGTGGCGAGCAGGAAGAACCGGTCGCCCTCGGGGGAGCGGACCAGGAACGGGTCCCGCAGCCCCCTCTCGCCGATCGCGGAGGTGACGACGGGTGCGCCGCCGTTCAGCTCCCGCCAGTGCAGGGGGTCGTCGCCGCGGCTGAGGGCGTAGCGGATCTGCTCGCCGTCGGCGGTGCCCTCGCCGGTGAAGTAGGCGAAGAGATATCCGGCGTAGGGGGGACGGGTCACGGGTGGGGCTCCTCGGGGGGCGGAAGGTGTGGGGGTGTGGGGGTTTCTGTCGGGTCCGCAACGAGGAAGCGCCCCGCCTGTCGTCACAGGCGGGGCGCTTCTGGTGCCGGCCCGAGGGGGGCTCCAGCCGGCAGCTGTCGACCGAGGGGGGCTCGGGCCGACAGGTCTGTGCACTGGAAAGGACGTCTGAATCGAACATGAGGTTGTGTCACTTCTACCCCAAGGGAGAAATCCTGCACATGCGGAGCCTTCGCGTCCCGGCGGGCGGCTACGAGCCCCCCGCGTCCGCCGAACCGCCGCTCTGCGCGGCGAAGCCGCCCTTCACCGAGAGCTTGTCGGATTTTGTGGCCGCCGTGGCCGCCGTCGCCGTATAGCCGTCGCCCTTCGCGTCCCGGTCGGCACGCCCGCGGTTGTACTGCGCGGCGAACACCCACTCGCCCGCCGGGACCGTGCGGCCCTCCTTGAGCACCCAGGTGTAGACGAGGAAGCCGTCCTTCTCGGCGACCGTGAACGTGTAGTCGTCCGCGGGCAGCGAGCGCCAGCCACCGGTGCTGGTGACACCGCCGGTCTGGGCGATCCGCACCTCCACCGTGAGCGAGGTCAGCTGCTCGGAGGTCTTGAGGGTCACATCGCTCTGCGCCCAGAACTCGTTGCTGTTCGAGTCCAGCGAGCCCGCCGACCGGAGCGGGCCGTCCTCGGCACCGGAGGCCGGCACCTGGGGGGACGCCTCCGATGTGCGCGAGGGCGTGCCGGTCGGACGGTCCGTGCCGTGGGTCGGGGTGGAGCGCGGGGTCGGGTCGGCCGGCGGGGCGGGCGGACGGCTCGTCGCGTCGGGTGACGGGCTGGGCGTGCCCGTGGCGGCGACCGACCTCTCCGCGGTCGGCTCGTCCTTCACGGCGGACGCCACCGCAAAGCCGCCGAACCCCAGGACGCAGGCGACCGCGGCCGTGGCGCCGGCCACCCGCACCCAGCCGTACACCGGCGGCCGGGTCGCCCGGTGGTCGGGACGGCCCTGCTCCGCCATGCCGCGCTCGACCCGGGCGAGGATCCGCTCACGGTCCGGCTCGTGCTGCCCGGCCGCGTCCCGCAGCCGGGCGCGCAGTTCGCCGTGCCCGTCCCGCCGCATGGTCATCGGTCCCTTCCTCCGGTCTCACCGGTGCGCGCCATCGCCGCACGCATCCTCAGCGGGGCGTCCTGGATGCCCAGCAGGCGCTGCAACTCGGCCATCCCCTTCGAGGTCTGGCTCTTCACCGTACCGACCGACACACCGAGGGCCAGCGCGGTGTCCTTCTCGGAGAGGTCGAACGCGTGCCGCAGCACGACACAGGCCCGCTTGCGGAACGGCAGCCTGCGCAGCGCCTCCCGCACGTCGACCACGCCCGCCACGTCCGGGTTCTCGACCTTCTCCGCGCGCTGGGACCAGAACAGGGCGATCCGGCGGCGTTCGCGGACCGTGCCGCGGATGCGGGTGCGGGCCAGGTTGGCGACCACCCCGCGCGCGTAGGCCGCCGGGTGCTCGGCCGCGCGCACCCGGTCCCAGCGCTGCCACAGCGCCAGCAGCGCGTCCGCCGCCAGATCGTCCGCCGCGTCCGACTCGCCGGTCAACAGATGGGCGAGACGGGACAGTTCGGCGTAGTGGCGCTCGAAGAAGGCATGGAACTCCACGGAGGCGTCGTCGTCGACGACTGTGCCCACGGGCTACCTCTCTCACGGGTGTGTGCCATGTGGATGACATGTGATCGTTCCGGGCGGGCCCGGGACGATCCGGAGCGTAGCAGTGGCGTGTGTGCGGTTCTCGTACGGGTCTTCGAACGATGTCCGGCTCATCGGGTCCGATTCCGTAACACGGGGAAAACCCGAACCGGGTTCTTGGCATGCACAATCCAGCCAGCATCCGCACACCGATCACTGAGGCACCAGGGAGCCGCCGGCATGTCCGTCGACCAGTACTTCAGGATCTCCGAACGGGGATCCACCTACACCAGAGAGATACGCGGCGGCCTCGCCACGTTCTTCACGATGGCCTACATCCTCGTCCTGAACCCGATCATCCTCGGCAGCGCCAAGGACAAGTTCGGGCACCACCTGGACGCGGTCCAGCTGACCACCGCGACGGCCCTGGTGGCCGCGGTGATGACGGTCATCATGGGCGTGGGCGGCAACCTGCCGCTCGCGCTCGCCGCCGGGCTCGGGCTGAACGCCGTCGTCGCCTTCCAGATCGCCCCGCTGATGAGCTGGGACGACGCGATGGGGCTGGTCGTCCTGGAAGGACTGCTGATCTGCGTCCTCGTGGTCACCGGACTGCGGGAGGCCGTCATGCGGGCCATCCCGCAACCGCTCAAGCAGGCGATCAGCGTCGGCATCGGCCTGTTCATCGCCTTCATCGGCTTCGTGGACGCGGGATTCGTCAGCCGTATCCCCGACGCCGCGAACACCACCGTGCCGGTGCAGCTCGGGGGCACCGGCGCCCTCGGCGGCTGGCCGATCCTGGTGTTCTGCCTCGGTGTGCTGCTGACCATCGGACTGCTCGCCCGCAAGGTCAAGGGCGCCATCCTGATCAGCATCGTGACCATGACGGTCCTCGCGATGATCATCAACTCCGTCGCCGACATCAAGTCCTGGGGGCTGACGACCCCGGCCTGGCCCGACAAGATCGTGGACACCCCCGACTTCGGACTGATCGGCCACTTCAGCCTGTTCGGCGCCTTCAGCGCGCCCGGTGTGGGCGTGGTCACCGTCGTGCTGCTGATCTTCACGCTGATCCTGTCCGACTTCTTCGACACCATGGGCACGGTCGTCGGCATCAGCGCCGAGGCGGGCCTGCTGGACGAGGAGGGGAAGGTGCCCAACCTGGGTCGCGTGCTCCTCATCGACGGGGCGGCGGCGGTGGCCGGCGGCGCCGCGTCCGCGTCCTCCGCGACCTCGTACATCGAGTCGGCGGCCGGCGTCGGTGAGGGCTCGCGCACGGGCTTCTCGAACCTGGTCACCGGCGGGCTGTTCGCGCTGGCGCTCTTCCTGACCCCGCTGCTGACCATCGTCCCGCTCCAAGCCGCCGCGCCCGCGCTCGTCGCCGTCGGGTTCCTGATGATGACGCAGGTCAAGCACATCGACTGGGACCAGTACGACATCGCGATCCCGGCGTTCCTGACCATCGCCGTGATGCCCTTCACGTACTCGATCACGAACGGCATCGGGGCGGGCTTCCTGGCCTACGTCGTGATCAAGGTCGTGCTCGGCAAGGCCAAGGAGATCCACTGGCTGCTGTGGGGGACGTCCGCGCTGTTCCTGGTCTACTTCGCGATCGACCCCATCGAGCAGGTGCTCGGGGTCAAGTGACCCCCGGGACGGTTCAGTTCCGGACGGCCGCCTCCATCATGGCCTTGGCCACGGGGGCGGCCAGTCCGTTGCCGCTGACCTCCGAGCGGGCCGCGTTCGACTGCTCCACCACGACCGCCACGGCGACCTCCTTGCCCCCGGCCTTAGCGTAGGACGTGAACCAGGCGTAAGGCGTCTGGCTGTTGTTCTCGCCGTGCTGGGCGGTGCCCGTCTTGCCGCCGACCGTGACCCCGTCGATCCGGGCGTTGGTGGCGGTGCCGTCCGTCACCACCGACTGCATCGCCGACTGGAGTTGCTCCGCGGTCCGCGCGCTGACGACCCGCGTGGTCCTCGCCTCGTCGTCGTAGTTCTTCAGGACGTCGCCGCCGTTGTCGGTGATCGACGAGACCATGTGGGGCGTCACCAGCTCGCCGCCGTTGGCGATGGCCGCGGAGACCATGGCCATCTGGAGGGGGGTGGCCGTGACGTCGTACTGCCCGATACCGGTCAGAGCGGTGGAGGACTCGTTCATGTCCGAGGGGTAGACGCTCTCGTACGCCCGCACCGGGACGTCCTGCTCGGTGTCGTTGAAGCCGAACTTCTCGGCCATCGCCCGCACCTTGTCCTGGCCGAGGTTCACGGCCATCTTCGCGAACACGGTGTTGCAGGAGTACTCGAGCGCGACCCGGATCGAGGCGTTCTTGCAGGGCGCCGAGGAGTTCTCGTTCCCCAGCGGGGTCACCGTGCCCGGCAGGGTGTACGGGTCCGGGCTGTCGGTCTTCTCGTCCACCGAGGAGTACAGGCCGTCCTCCAGCGCGGCCGCGGCCACCACCAGCTTGAACGTCGAACCGGGCGGCAGCGGCTGGCGCAGCGCGCGGTTGGTGAGCGGCTTGTCGGGGTCGGCGTTGAGCTGCTTCCAGGCGCCGGCCGCGGTGTTGGCGTCCGTCAGCGAGGACGGGTCGTACGACGGCGTCGACACGACCGCCAGGATCTTGCCGGTCGTCGGGTCGATGGCGACGGCCGCGCCCTTCTTGTCGCCGAGCGTGTCGTAGGCCGCCTTCTGCACGGCCGGGTCGATCGTCGTGATCACATCACCGGGCTGGGCCCGCTGGTTGGTGAGGGTGTCCATGACGGTCTTCAGCCGGGTGTCCGTGCCGTTGAGGAGGTCGGCGTAGATGCCCTCCAACTGGGTGGGGGCGTAGGCCTGCGAGGCGTAGCCCGTCACCGCCGCGTACAGCTTGCCGTTCGTGTACGTCCGCTTGTACGCGAGGTCGCTGTCCTTGGTCCGCGCGGAACCCGTGACCGCCTTTCCGGCCACGATGATGTTCCCGAGCGGTGAGGAGTACGTCTCGATGACGTTCCGCCGGTTGTCCTTGTCGTCCGCGAGTGCCTGGCCCTCGTAGAACTGCACCCAGGTCGCCCGCAGCAGCAGAGCGAACACCAGGAGCAGCGAGAAGACCGATGCGCGCCTGATCGTCTTGTTCATCCCACTCAGAAGACGATCAGGCGCGCGCGAGTCGTTCCCGTCCGTCCGCTTTTCTCATCGGACGCTCATCTACGACGGTCTCAGGCCTCCAGCGTGAGCACGAGCTCGTCGATCTCCGCGCCGCGCGCGTTGGCGTACCCGGAGGCCTCGGCGGTCACCCGGAACCCGCACTTGTGGAGCACCCGCAGCGAGCCCGCGTTGTCGGCGGCGGCCCGGGCGTACAGGGGCCGCTCGGGCACCTGGACGATCAGCTCCCGCAGGGCCGCGGTGGCGATGCCCCGCCCCCAGTAGGCGCGGTCGATCCAGTACGTCACCTCGCGCTCGCCCGCCTCGCCGTACACCGCCGCGCTGCCCACCACGTCCCCGTCCGCGAGGACCGTGCGGTGCACGGCGTCCGAGGCCCTGATCCGTTTCCAGTGGGCGTCGAAGGCGTCCCGGTCGCCCGGGTCCTTCGGGGTGAACGCGGCCATGTGCAGGGCCTCGGGATCGTTCATCTGCCGGAAGAAGACCGGCAGATCACTGTCGTGGACCTCTCGGAGCGCGATCTGCATCCCCCCACCCTAGGGGCAGGGTCTGTCAGAGCCTGCGGGTCGCGAGGGTCAGCCGGTCGCGGGCGTCGAACAGGGCGTCCTTCACCAGCTGTTCATGGGCCGGGGTCAGGCGTGCGACCGGCACCGAGCAGCTGATCGCGTCCCGCGCGGGGGTGCGGTAGGGGATCGCCACCCCGAAGCAGCGCAGGCCCAGGGTGTTCTCCTCACGGTCGACCGAGAAGCCCTGCTCGCGGATCTGGTGCAGCTCCTCGATGAGCTTCTCGCGGTCGGTGATGGTGTGCTCGGTCAGCGCGGGCAGGGTCTCCGGCAGCATCTTGCGGACCTGCTCGTCGGAGTACGTGCTCAGCAGCGCCTTGCCGAGGGAGGTGGAGTGCGCCGGGAGGCGGCGGCCGACCCTCGTGAAGGGGCGCAGGTAGTGCTGGGACTGCCGGGTCGCGAGGTAGACGACGTTCGTGCCGTCCAGCCGCGCCAGGTGGATGGTCTCCGTGGTGTCGTCGGAGAGCCGGTCCAGGGTCGGCCGGGCCGCCGCGACCACCTCGTCGCCGTCGATGTAGGAGGTGCCGACGAGCAGCGCCCGCACCCCGATGCCGTACCGCGTGCCCGTCGCGTCGGTCTCCACCCAGCCCAGCTCCACCAGCGTGCGCAGCAGCATGTAGAGGCTGGACTTGGGGTACCCGACGGCCTCCTGCACGGCGGCCAGGGAGTGCATGCCGGGGCGCCCGGCGAAGTATTCGAGCAGTTCGACCGTCCGTACCGCGGACTTGACCTGTGAACCGCCGCCCGTCTCGCCTGCCGACATCGCCCTTGACCCCTTCGTTGGACGAGAACCAGAGATATAGTCTCGGACAGCATATTCACCACCAGAGACAGCGTTCAGCATATCGAACGTTCCTGGTGGATGACCCGGATGTGGATGACCCGGATACACGTGGAGGGACCGCGGTGGCAGCAGCACCAGTCTGGAGTGTCGACCCCCGAACCGGGAAGCAGCGCGAACAGGTTGCGGTGGAGGCCACAGCCCAGGAGGTGGACGCCACGGTCCGCGCCGCGCACGACGCGCGCGCGTCCCTCGCCGACCGCGCCGTCCGCGCGGCCTTCCTGCGCTCCGCCGCCGACCTGCTCCAGGCCTCCAAGGACCACCTCGTGGAGGCCGCCGACGCCGAGACGGCGCTCGGCCCGGTCCGGCTCACCGGCGAGCTCGCCCGCACCAGCTACCAGTTGCGGGCCTTCGCCGACATCGTCGACGAGGGCGAGTTCCTCGGCGTGGTGATCAACCACCCCGACGACACCGCCACCCCGCCCATCCCCGACCTGCGCCGCTACAAGGTTCCCCTCGGCGTCGTCGCCGTCTACTCGGCCTCCAACTTCCCCTTCGCCTTCTCCGTCGCCGGCGGCGACACCGCGAGCGCGCTCGCCGCGGGCAACCCGGTCGTCGTCAAGGCCCACCCCGACCACCCGGCCCTGTCCGAGCTGGTCGCGTCCGTACTGCGCCGGGCCGCGGCCGAGCACGGCATCCCGGCCGGTGTCCTCGGCCTGGTCCACGGCTTCGAGGCGGGCCTCGAACTGATCAGGCACCCCCTGATCGCCGCGGCCGGCTTCACCGGGTCGGTGAAGGGCGGCCGCGCCCTGTTCGACGCGGCGGCCGCGCGCCCGGTGCCGATCCCCTTCCACGGCGAGCTGGGTTCGCTGAACCCCGTCGTGGTCACCGAGGAGGCCGCCGCCGAGCGCGCGGAGGCCATCGGCGCCGGGCTCGCCGGCTCGATGACCCTCGGGGTCGGCCAGTTCTGCGTGAAGCCGGGCCTGGTCCTCGTGCCGTCCGGCGCGGCGGGCGACGGCCTGGTGAAGTCGCTGACGGACGCCGTCAGCGACACCGACGCGGGCGTCCTCCTCGACCACCGCATGCGGGACAACTTCGTCGCCGGGGTCGCCGAGCGCAGGCAGCTCCCCGAGGTCGACTCCCCGGTGACGCCCGGCGCGGGCGGCGAGCACACGGTCAGCGCGGGCTTCCTCACCGTGGCGGCGGAAAAACTGGCCGAGGAGGGGGCGTACGACCTGCTCCTGGAGGAGTGCTTCGGCCCGGTGACCGTGGTGGTCCGCTACGACGACGACGCCCAGGCGCGCGCGGTGCTGTCCCGGCTGCCGGGCAACCTCACCGCGACGGTCCACCTCTCCGAGGCCGAGGCGGCGGGCCAGGGCCGCGGCGCGGAGATCCTCGCGGAGCTGACCCCGCTGGCCGGCCGGGTCCTCGTGAACGGCTGGCCGACCGGAGTCGCGGTGGCCCCCGCCCAGCACCACGGCGGCCCGTACCCGGCGACCACGTCCACCTCGACGTCGGTGGGCGGTACCGCGATCGAGCGCTGGCTGCGGCCGGTGGCGTACCAGAACGCCCCCGAGGCGCTGCTCCCGCCGGAGCTGCGGGACGACAACCCGCTGGGCCTGCCCCGCCGTTTCGACAACCGTCTCGAACGCTGAGGCTTGTCTGACCATCCCCGTCCGCCGCGCGACGCCATGCACGCTCCCCCCCAGAGGGGGTACCCCCATCGCCGCACCGGGCGCAGACCCAAGTACGTCCAGTACGAGGGCCGACGCCCGGCACGCCGAGAGCACGCACCTGACGCCGCGAGGCCGCCCTTCGGGCGACGACGGGAATGGTCGGACAGGCCCTGGGCAACCCGAGGTCCGCACGCGCGGAGGGAACTGGAAAACTCTGAGGATGGACGTCGAACTCTCCGAGCTCCCTTTCCCTCTCCGCACCTACGGCCCCGACGGGCACTGGGCGTACGAGGACGGCATACTCTCCGGCTGGGCCGGCCCCCGGCAGGACCGGTTCGTGCCGCCCACCGGGGAGTCGCTCGACCCCGCCGCCGACGCGCCGCGGCTGCTCGGCGCCCCCGAGGGGGACTTCCAGCTGATAGCCCGCGTCACCGTGGGCTTCAACGGATCGTTCGACGCGGGCGTGCTGTACGTCCACGTCGGCGAGCGGGCCTGGGCCAAGCTCTGCCTGGAGAACTCCCCGGACGTGCCCACCGTCTGCACGGTCGTCACCCGAGGCCACTCCGACGACTGCAACTCCTTCACCGTGGACGGCAGTTCGGTCTGGCTCCGGGTCAGCCGCACCGGCCGCGCCTTCGCCTTCCACGCCTCCCGCGACGGCGAGCGCTGGACCTTCGTCCGCCTGTTCACCCTGGGCGACGAGAAGGAGACCGGCGCGGCCCTGGTCGGCTTCATGGCCCAGGCCCCGATGGGAGCGGGCTGCGTGGTGACCTACGACCACATCGAGTTCAGGAACGCCTGGCCGGACGACCTGCGCGACGGAAGCTGAGCGCTGCGCTCGGCCTCAACCGGACGCCTGGAAGACGCCTCACCATGTCGTCGGGCGGCTTCGGGACACAGGGGGCCGATCGCGCCCGCCCGCTGCCGCCGCCCGAGCCACCTGGAGAACTGTGGCGGCCCGAAACGACGGCGCCCGGCACACACCCGCCACCGGTGACAGCTACCAGCGTGACGACTGGTCCCGCGCGCACTCCGGCCCCTGGGAATGGAACCCGCTGCTTGAACGTTCACTCATCGATGCGGAGGGAGTCTCCGTGACCGTCCGACCTGGAGAGAGCCGAACCATGCGCGTCGAGATCTGGAGCGACATCGCCTGCCCCTGGTGCTACGTGGGCAAGGCCCGCTTCGAGAAGGCGCTGGAGGCCTTCCCGCACCGCGACGGCGTGGAGGTGGTGCACCGGTCGTTCGAGCTGGACCCCGGGCGGGCCAAGGGGGACGTGCAGCCCGTGCTCGCCATGCTCAGCAAGAAGTACGGCATGAGCCAGGCCCAGGCCCAGGCCGGCGAGGAGAACCTCGGTGCCCAGGCCGCCGCCGAGGGGCTCGACTACCGCACCCGTGACCGCGACCACGGCAACACCTTCGACCTGCACCGCCTCCTCCACCTCGCCAAGGAGCGGGGCCGGCAGGACGAGCTGATCCAGATCTTCTACCGGGCCAACTTCGCCGAGGAGCGCTCCCTGTTCAGCGAGGGCGACGAGCGGCTCGTGGAACTCGCCGTCGAGGCCGGACTGGACGCCGACGAGGTCCGCAAGGTCCTCGCCGACCCCACCGCCTACGCCGACGAGGTCCGCGCCGACGAGCGAGAGGCCGCCGAGCTTGGTGCCAACGGCGTCCCCTTCTTCGTCCTGGACCGCAAGTACGGCGTCTCCGGCGCCCAGCCCGCCGAGGTCTTCACCCAGGCCCTCACCCAGGCCTGGGGCAACCGCTCCCCGCTCCAGCTGATCGACCAGGGCGCCGCGGACGCCGAGGCCTGCGGTCCCGACGGGTGCGCGGTACCGCAGCAGCACTGACGGCCGTACCGCGGCAGCACTGACGGCCGTACCGCGGCAGCACCGACAAAGGCGCAGGTCGGCGCGGACGTATAAGCGTTCCTTAGCGGAACCACGTAAGAAATCGCAATGGACCGAGAGGTCTCCCGGCCCCACAGTGGACCCATGGAGACCTTCGAGAGCCTCGTCCGCGCCGAGTTCGCCCCGAAGAACACCTTCCTCAACACCGCGAGCAGCGGCCTGCTGCCCGCCCGGACCGTGACCGCCCTCCGGGAGGCGGTGCTGATCCGCGCCGAGGGCCGTCCGCTGGACCCCCTGTTCCAGGACGTGGAACAGTCCCGCGCCGCGTTCGCCCGACTGGCCGGCGTGCCGGTCACCCGGGTCGCGGCGGGCGCCTCCGTGTCCGCCCACTCGGGCCTGGTCGCCGCCTCCCTGCCCCCGGGCGCCGAAGTCCTCACCGCCGAGGACGACTTCACCTCCGTGGTGAACCCCTTCCACACCCGCGGCGACCTCAAGGTCCGGATCGTGCCGCTGGAGCGCCTCGCCGAGTCCGTCCGTCCCGGCACCGTGCTCGTCGCGGTCAGCGCCGCCCAGTCCGCCGACGGCCGGATCGCCGACCTGGCCGCCCTGCGGGAGGCCGCGCGCGCCCACGGCGCCCGCACCTACGTCGACTTCTCCCAGGCCGCCGGCTGGCTCCCGGTGGACGCGGAGTCGTACGACTACACCGTCTCCACCACCTTCAAGTGGCTCCTCGGCCCGCACGGCGCCGCCTTCCTCGTCGTGCCGCCGGAGTCCGAGGGCTTCGGCGAGCTCAAGCCCGTGCTCGCCGGCTGGGTCGCGGGGGAGGTGCCCTGGGACAGCTGCTACGGCCCGATCGCCGAACTGGCCCACTCCGCCCGGCGGTTCGACGTCAGCCCGGGCCTGTTCACCTACACCGGAACCCGCAGCTCCCTCGAACTCATCGAGGAACTCGGCGTGGACGCCGTGCGTGCCCACGACCTCGCCCTCGCCGACCGCTTCCGCACCGGACTCGCCGACCTCGGGTACGCCCCGCTGCCCGCACCCGATTCACCCATCGTCTCCGTGCCCGGACTCGGCGCGCGTCAGGGCGAGTTGAGCGCGGCGGGCCTCGAGGTCTCCAACCGGGCCGGCAACCTGCGGGCCTCCTTCCACCTGTACAACACACCCGCGGACGTGGACCGGCTCCTGAACGCCCTGTCTCCCTGACCCGACAACCGCGATGAACGCGACAGGCGACGCGGCCGCCGTACGGAACGTACGGGAGCGGGCCGCGCCGCCTGTTCGTAGGTGAGACCACCTCACCCGGTCACGTCACCGGTGGTCACTTCACCGGCGTGAAGTCCCTCGCGCCGATGAACTCCGGCCGCCGGATGGGCGCCGCGAACGGCTCCACGGCCTCGTTCTCCACGCTGTTGAACACGATGAACACGTTGCTGCGCGGGAAAGGCGTGATGTTGTCACCGGAGCCGTGCATGCAGTTGCAGTCGAACCAGGTCGCCGAACCGGCCTTGCCCGTGAAGAGCTTGATGCCGTACTCGGAGGCCATCGCGGTCAGCGCCTCGTCCGAGGGCGTGCCCGCGTCCTGCATCTGGAGCGACTGCTTGTAGTTGTCCTTCGGAGTGGCCCCCGCGCACCCGAGGAAGGTGCGGTGCGACCCCGGCATGATCATGAGGCCGCCGTTGGTGTCGTAGTTCTCGGTCAGCGCGATCGAGACGGACACCGTGCGCATGTTCGGCAGGCCGTCCTCGGCGTGCCAGGTCTCGAAGTCGGAGTGCCAGTAGAAGCCGCTGGCCCCGAACCCGGGCTTGACGTTGATCCGCGACTGGTGGACATAGACGTCCGAGCCGAGGATCTGCCGGGCCCGGCCGACCACCCGCTCGTCGCGCACCAGGTTCGCGAACACCTCGCTGATCTTGTGCACCTCGAAGACCGAGCGGATCTCCTTGGACTTCGGCTCGACGATCGAGCGCTCGTCCGCGCGGATCTCCGGGTCCGTGACGAGACGCTCCAACTCCCGCTGGTACACGGGGACTTCGTCGGGGCGGATGAGCTGGTCGACGGCGAGGAAGCCGTCGCGCTCGAACGACTCCAGCTCGGCCGTGGCGATCGGTCCCGGCGCGCCGGGCGCCGACCAGACGACCGGGTCCTTGCGCGGGACGGACACCTCGGTGGCGCCTCGGCTGGGGTAGAGATCGGTGACGGTGGTCATGGTGGTCATGTGGTCACACCTCCTCGGTTTCGGCTTCGGGTTCCGTGAGCAGCGGGTAGACGCCGTTCTCGTCGTGGTCCTCCCGGCCGGTGACCGGCGGGTTGAACACGCACAGGCAGCGGAAGTCCTCCTTGACGCGCAGCGTGTGCCGCTCGTGCCCGTCCAGCAGATACATGGTCCCGGGCGTGATCGAGTGGGTCAGCCCGCTCTCGTGGTCGGTCAGCTCGGCCTCGCCCTCGACGCAGACGACGGCCTCGACGTGGTTGGCGTACCACATCGACGTCTCCGTACCCGCGTACAGGATGGTCTCGTGCAGGGAGAAGCCGACCCGCTCCTTGGCGAGCACGATGCGTTTGCTCTCCCAGGTGCCGGACGCGGCCTTCACATGCCGGTCGGTGCCTTCGATGTCCTTGAACGAACGGACGATCACGGTGCTGCGATGCCTCCTAGTTAGACGGTGTGCTGAGACGGGGTCTCAGACGGTTTCCCGTACGGCACGGGCGAGGATGCTCAGCCCCTCGTCCAGCTCCTCCGGGGTGATCGTGAGTGCCGGGAGCAGCTTCACGACCTCGCTCTCGGGGCCCGAGGTCTCGATGAGCAGCCCGAGTTCGAAGGCCCGCTGCGCCACCTTCCCGGCGCGCGCCTTGTCGTGGAACTCCAGACCCCACACCAGCCCGCGGCCGCGGTACTCCTTGATGTCGGCCAGGTTCTCCTCGGTGATGGAGATGAGCCCCTGCTCGACCTGCTCGCCGCGCTGGCGGGTCTGCTTCTCCATCGCGGAACCGTCCGCCCAGTACTGCTCCAGGGTGGCGGTGGCCGTGACGAAGGCCGGGTTGTTGCCGCGGAACGTGCCGTTGTGCTCGCCCGGCTCCCAGATGTCCAGCTCGGGCTTGAACAGGCACAGCGACATGGGAAGGCCGTAACCGCTGATCGACTTCGAGACGGTGACGATGTCGGGCGTGATGCCCGCCTCCTCGAACGAGAAGAAGGCCCCCGTCCGTCCGCAGCCCATCTGGATGTCGTCGACGATGAGCAGCATGTCCTGCCGCTCGCACAGCGCGGCGAGGGCCTGGAGCCACTCGCGCCGGGCGACGTTGATGCCGCCCTCGCCCTGCACGGTCTCCACGATCACCGCGGCCGGCTTGTTGAGGCCCGAGCCCTGGTCCTCCAGGAGCCGCTCGAACCAGAGGAAGTCCTCGACGGTGCCGTCGAAGTAGTTGTCGAACGGCATCGGGGTGCCGTGCACCAGCGGGATGCCGGCGCCGGCCCGCTTGAAGGCGTTGCCGGTGACGGCGAGCGACCCGAGCGACATCCCGTGGAACGCGTTGGTGAAGGACACGATCGCCTCGCGGCCCTTGACCTTGCGCGCCAGTTTCAGCGCGGACTCCACGGCATTCGTCCCCGTCGGACCCGGGAACATGACCTTGTACGGCAGGTCCCGCGGGCGCAGCACCAGGTCCTGGAAGGTCTGGAGGAAGGCGCGCTTGGCGGTGGTCGACATGTCGAGCCCGTGCGTGACCCCGTCCCGCTCCAGGTAGTCGATCAACGCCCGTTTCAGCACCGGGTTGTTGTGGCCGTAGTTCAGTGAACCGGCGCCGGCGAAGAAGTCCAGGTACGCGCGGCCGTCCTCGTCGTACATACGGCTGCCCTGCGCGCGGTCGAAGACGGTGGGCCAGCCGCGGCAGTAGCTGCGCACCTCGGACTCGATGGTCTCGAAGACGCTGAGGTCGGGCTGGGTGATGGTCACGACGAATCGCTCCTCGGGTGCGTGGGGGTGCGTGGGGGAGGGGAGTACGGGGTGGTCGGTCTTCGGTTCTCGTCCGGCCGTCAGGGGGAGAGGGGGCCGATGCGGTAGAGGACCTCGGGGTCGTGCGGTCCGTCGGGGAACTGGCTGGTGTCGAACAGCACCTCGCGCTCCACGGTGGCGCCACGGCGTTCGGCGAACGAGGTGAACAGCCGCTCCGAGGCGGTGTTCCCCGGGGTGATGGTGGTCTCGACGGTGGTCAGCCCGCGCTCGGCGACGAGCCGGGCGGTGAGGCCGTCCAGCAGGGCGGCGGCGAGACCGCGGCCGCGGTAGGCGGAGTCCACGGCCACCTGCCAGACGAGGAGGGTGCCGGGCCGGTCCGGGCGGACGTACCCGGTGACGAAGCCGACCGGCTCCCCACGCTCGTTCCGTGCGACGGCCGAGGTGGCGGCGAAGTCACGGCACCACAGCAGATAGCTGTACGACGAGTTCAGGTCGAGGACTTCGGAGTCGCGGGCGATGCGCCACAGCGCGGCTCCGTCCGCGACCGTGGGCCGGTCGATTTGCAGGTCTGCTTGTACGGCAGTCATGCGAATTCAATTTACCGACGGAAATAGAAAAATGCATCGCCGGGTGGGGTTACGTGAGGGCGTCCCATGTGTTATCACGCGTGCGCGCAGCAGGGCGCAAGGGGTGCCCGATATGGAATATTTCGACCCATCCATATCGGGCAAATCTCCCGCCATGTGTAACGCGTCACAACCGTGTAACCCCCACGAGATCTCCGCGAATTCTGCCTCGATGCGTTCGCAGAATCTTTGCGTTTAGGGAGAGGGAAAGCGGGCAGGAGAATACGGGAAGCTAAGCTCTTATAAACCCGGGAATTACCCCGCCAATTATGCTCCGGTAACCCCGTCGATGCGTTCCCGCAAGATGTCGGCGTGTCCGTTGTGCCGCGCGTATTCCTCGACCATGTGGATGAGCACCCACCGCATACTGACCTCGACCCCGGCCATGTCCCCGTCCACGATCCGCCCCACCGCGTCGAGCGACCGCCCCGCACACACCTCCCGCCCCCGCGCGATTTCCCGCCGCCAGACGTCCAGCGCCTCGTCGAGCCCACGACGCGGATCGAGGACGTACCCGGTGGGCTCGTCGAACACGGGCGGCAGATCGATCCCCCCGACGACCCGCTGGAACCAGTTCCGCTCCACCTCGGCCAGATGCTGCACCAGCCCGAGCAACGTCAGCGCGGACGGCTCGGCGGCCGCGTCCCGCACCTGCCGGTCGTCCAGCCCCCGGCACTTCAGCTCCAGGGTGGCCCGGTGAAAGTCGAGCCAGCTCTCCAGCATGGGCCGCTCGTCACCGGTGAGCAGGGGGACGGGCCGGCCGTCGGGAAGTGTGTGAGTGGTCATGGATCGAGGGTGTCATTTCGAGGCTGGTCGCCGCCCCCGGTTCAGCGCTGAGCACAGACGAACGCCGGTCACAGGTGCGCCCCTTCAGGGGCGCGGGGAACTGCGCGACAAGCCACGACCAGCCCGCAGTCGACAACGGACCGGAGCGGCATACCGCAGGGTGCTCAACGCCAAGCCTCCTCCGCCGCGCGCAGCGCACCCTCCACATCCACCGACACGTTCTCACCCAGCGCCGCCCCCAGAGCCGCCAAGCACCCCCGCACAACCTCCCACGTCGCATCCGCCCCGTAATGGTTGACCCGGATCATCTCCGCGGCCAGCGCACCCCCACCCGCCGCCAGCGGCAACGCGGGGTCGAGGGACAGCGCCCGGGACACCAGTTCCGAGGCCACCACACCCCCCGGCGTGCGCAGCGTCGTGGCGACCGGTGCCGCCGCCCCGTCCTCGTGGACGTACGGCTCGAGGCCGCCGCCCAGGACCCGCGCCCCCGCCCGCGTCGCCGCGGCCGCGGACCGGTGCCGGGCCATCACCGTCTCCAGGCCGTCCGCCTCGATCCGCTCGACGCACGCCTCCAGCGCCAGCATCTCCAACTGCGCCGGCGCGTGCAGCAGAGCACGGCGGCCGCCGTCGATCCAGCGCTCCTTCCAGTCCAGCAGGGAGAGGTACGACCGCCTCGGCGCCCCCGGGTTCGCGGCCATCCGCTCCCACGCCCGCGCGCTCACCGACACCGCCGACACCCCCGCCGGCCCGCCCATCGCCTTCTGCGCCCCGATCACGCACAGGTCCACACCCCACGCGTCCGGCAGCACCGGCTCGGCGCCCACGGAGGCCACCGCGTCCAGGTAGAACAGGGCACCCCGCCGCCGTACGACCCCCCCGATCTCCGCGACCGGGTTGGTGTTGCCGGTCGCCGCCTCCGCGTGCACCAGCGACACGAAGTCGATCTCCGGGTGCTCCTCGAACGCGGCGGAGATCTGCCCGGCCGTCACCGCCGTGTGGAACGGCACCGCCAGGTCGATCACCTTCGCCCCGCAGTCCCGCAGCCAGTTCCCGAAGGTCTGCCCGTACGGACCGGTGATGACGTTCAGCGCGGTCGTCCCCGGGCCGGCGGTCCCCCGGATCGCCCCCTCCAGCGGCAGCAGCGCCTCGCCCTGCATGATCACCACGTCCTGCCTGGTGTCCAGCAGACGGGCCACCCGGTCCTCGATCTCGGCGAAGCGGGCGGCGCTCAGCGGGGCCAGGTCCAGGAGCGGGTGTGTCACGGCGGTGCCTTTTTCTCGGATGGGGTAGAGGTGTCGAGAGTAACCGGCGCCCCAACCCGACCGGCGACCACATCGCCCCCCACCGGAGGTCCTCGTGCACACCGTCCCCGGCCGCAGAGCCCACACCCCGGCCCGTCTTCTGGCCGCGACCACCGCCGCGGCCGGACTGCTGCTCCTGACCGCCTGTACCTCGACCGACGACGGAGGCAGCGGCTCGAAGACCGCCGCCGGCGGGGTCGAACTGGTCAAGGCCGGACAGCTCACCACCTGCACCCACCTGCCGTACCCGCCCTTCCAGTCGGAGATCGACGGCAAGGTCCAGGGCTTCGACGTCTCGCTGATCGACCTGGTCGCCAAGGACCTGGGGGTGAAGCAGGAGATCCTCGACACCCCCTTCGAGAACTTCAAGACCGGCGCCTTCCTCAACTCCGGCCAGTGCGACCTGGCCGCGGCCGGCATGACCATCACCGAGGAACGCAAGAAGAACGTCGACTTCTCCGACCCCTACTTCGAGGCCACCCAGGCCCTCCTGGTCGCCAAGGGCAGCGGGATCACCTCGCTCGCCGACGCCAAGGCCAAGAAGGTCAAGCTCGGCGCCCAGGCGCAGACCACCGGCGAGGACTACGCCAAGAGCCAGGGCTTCGACCCGGTCTCCTTCGAGTCCTCCGACGCCGTCCTCAGCGGCCTGCGCTCCGGCCAGGTCAAGGCCGTCGTCATCGACTACCCGGTCGTCCAGGGCTGGCTGAAGGACAAGGCGAACGCCGACGCCTTCCAGGTCGCCGACAACATCAACACCGGTGAGCAGTACGGCTTCACGGTGAAGAAGGGCAACACCAAGCTGCTCGCCGCCGTCAACAAGGCGATCGCGGACGCCAAGGCCGACGGCACGTACAAGAAGCTCTACGAGAAGTGGATCGGTCCCTACGACGAGTCCGCGGCGTCCCCGTCCGCCTCATGACAGCCGCCGGCACACCCGTCCAGCCCCGCCGGAAGGGCCTGACCCGGCGTCAGAAGCGCAGCGTCTCGCGCGGTGTCCAGTACGTCGTCTTCGTGGCCGTCGTGATCGCCTTCGCGGTCTCGGCGGACTGGGGGCGGCTGAAGAACCAGTTCGCGCAAGGGGACATCGCCCGGCAGATGTTCCCGGACGTCATCACCCTGGCGCTGAAGAACACCGTGCTCTACACGCTGTCCGGCTTCGTCGTCGGACTCGTGCTCGGCATGGTCATCGCGCTGATGAGGCTGTCCTCGGTCGGGCCCTACCGGTGGTTCGCCGGCGTCTACATCGAGATCTTCCGCGGCCTGCCCGCGCTGCTGATCTTCATCTTCATCGGCGTGGCCGTCCCGCTCGCGTTCCCCGGCACGGAGATCGTCGGCGGCACCTATGGCAAGGTCGCCCTCGCGCTCGGCCTGGTGGCGGCGGCCTACATGGCGGAGACGATCCGCGCGGGCATCCAGGCGGTGCCCAAGGGGCAGATGGAGGCGGCCCGTTCACTCGGCTTCTCGCCCGCCCGGGCCATGGTCTCGATCATCGTTCCGCAGGCGTTCCGGATCATCCTCCCGCCGCTCACCAACGAGTTGGTCCTGCTGTTCAAGGACTCCTCGCTGGTGCTGTTCCTCGGCGTCACCCTCGAGGAACGCGAACTGTCCAAGTACGGCCGCGACCTGGCCAGTACGACCGCCAACTCCACGCCGATCCTCGTCGCCGGCCTGTGCTACCTGCTGGTGACGATCCCGCTCGGGTTCGTGGTCCGCCGTATGGAGGCGAAGGCCCAGGAGGCCGTGAAATGACCGTTGGAGCGAGCAGCCCGGAGTCTGTCGGAGCGAGCGGTCCGGAGATCGAGGTGCGGGGCCTGCGCAAGTCGTTCGGCGCCCACGAGGTCCTCAAGGGCATCGACCTGGAGATCGGCCGGGGCGAGGTCGTCTGTGTGATCGGCCCCTCCGGCTCGGGCAAGTCCACGCTGCTGCGGTGCGTGAACCTCCTGGAGGAGCCGACGAAGGGTCAGGTGTTCGTCGGCGGCGCCGAGTTGACCGACCCGGACGTCGACATCGACGCCGTGCGCCGCCGTATCGGCATGGTCTTCCAGCAGTTCAACCTGTTCCCGCACCTCACGGTGACCGAGAACCTCACGCTGCCGCAGCGCAGGGTCCTCAAGCGGGACAAAGCGAAGGCCGCGAAGGTGGCCGCCGAGAACCTGGAGCGGGTGGGGCTCGCCGAGAAGGCCGACGCCTACCCGGCCTCCCTCTCCGGCGGCCAGCAGCAGCGGGTCGCGATCGCCCGCTCGCTGTCCATGGGCCCCGAGGTGATGCTCTTCGACGAACCGACCTCGGCCCTGGACCCGGAGCTGGTGGGCGACGTCCTCGCGGTGATGCGGATGCTCGCCCGGGAGGGCATGACGATGATGGTCGTCACCCATGAGATGACCTTCGCCCGCGAGGTGGCCGACCGGGTCGTCTTCATGGACGACGGGGTGATCGTCGAGGACGGCACCCCGGCCCGGGTGATCGGCAGCCCCTCGCACGAGCGCACGCGTCATTTCCTGTCCCGGTTGCTGGACCCGGCCATGGCCGAGGTGGAGGAGGAGACGTCGGACCAGGTGGGCGAGGACGGCTGAAGCGGGGACATACGTTCCTCTGTCGGCAAGGGGTCGCGGACCTGCATGATTCGGGACATGACGACTCTGCATGACAAGGGCGGCAGCGCACTGCCCCCGCTGCCGGAGAACTGGGAGCGATGTCTGGCCGTGGCCTCGCATCCCGACGACATCGAGTACGGCGCCGCCTCGGCCGTGGCTCGCTGGACCGCGCAGGGCAAGCAGGTCACGTACCTGCTGGTCACCCGCGGCGAGGCCGGCATCGACGGGCTGCACCCGGACGAGGCGGGCCCGCTGCGGGAGGCCGAGGAGCGGGCCGGGGCGCGTGAAGTGGGCGTCGGCACCGTGGAGTTCCTCGACGGTCACCGCGACGGCATGATCGAGGAGGGCCCGGCCCTGCGCCGCGACATCGTGCGGGCGATCCGCAGGCACCGGCCCGAGGTGGTGGTGACCGGGGCGTACACCGTGCGGATGATCGCCGGTGTCGTCAACCAGGCCGACCACCGCGTGGTCGGGCTCGCCACGCTGGACGCGGCCCGCGACGCGGGCAACCGCTGGATCTTCCCCGAACTCGCCGAGGAGGGCCTCGAACCCTGGGGAGGCGTCCGCTTCGTGGCCGTCGCCGGCACCGACCGGCCCACCCACGGGGTCGACATCACCGGCGAACCCCTGGAGCGCGGCATCGCCTCCCTGGCCGCGCACGCCGAGTACACCAAGGGCCTCGGCGCCGGAGCCTTCGAACCGCGCCCCTTCCTGACCTGGGCGGCCCGCCAGGGCGGACCCGCCCTCGGCGTCGAGGCGGCGGTCCTCTTCGACGTCCACCAGCTCGCCTTCGACGGCCCGCCGCCCTGGGAGCAGTGACGGCGCTCCGACCGGCCGGCCGGAGCGCGCCTCCCGCGGAACGTCCGGCTGACCAGGGTGCGAGCCCCTCGGACCTTCCGGCTGACCAGGGTGCGGACCCCTCGGACCTTCCGGCTGGCTAGGGTGCGGTCCATGAACGATCACGCGGTGCTGCACGTGAAGGGCCGGATCCTGGTCGGCCCCGAGGAGGTCCGGGACGAACTGTGGGTGGTCGACGGGCGGATCTCCTACGACCGTCCCGTCGCCGCCCGTGACGTCCGCACGGTGTCGGGCTGGACGCTGCCCGGCCTGGTCGACGCCCACTGCCATGTGGGTCTCGGCCCGCACGGCCCGGTCGACCAGGACGTGGCCGAGCAGCAGGCCCTGACCGACCGGGAGGCCGGCACCCTGCTGATCCGGGACGCCGGTTCCCCCTCCGACACCCGCTGGGTCGACGACCGCGAGGACCTCCCGAAGATCATCAGGGCCGGTCGGCACATCGCCCGCACCCGCCGCTACATCAGGAACTTCGCCTGGGAGATCGAGCCCGAGGACCTCGTCGCGTACGTCGCCCAGGAGGCCCGGCGCGGCGACGGCTGGGTCAAGCTCGTGGGGGACTGGATCGACCGCGAGGTGGGCGACCTGGCCCCCAGCTGGCCCCGCGAGGCGGTCCAGGCCGCCATCGCGGAGGCCCACCGCCTCGGCGCCCGGGTCACCGCCCACTGCTTCGCCGAGAACTCCCTCCAGGACCTGGTGGAGGCCGGCATCGACTGCGTCGAACACGCCACGGGCCTCACCGAGGACCTGATCCCGCTGTTCGCCTCCCGAGGTGTCGCGATCGTCCCCACCCTGGTCAACATCGCGACCTTCCCGAAGCTGGCGGACGGCGGCGAGTCCAAGTTCCCCCGCTGGTCCGCCCATATGCGCCGGCTCCACGAGCGCCGCTACGACACGGTCCGGGGCGCCTTCGACGCCGGCATCCCGGTCTTCGTCGGCACCGACGCCGGCGGCACCCTCCCGCACGGTCTGGTCGCGGCGGAGGTCGCGGAACTGGTCACGGCCGGCATCCCCCCGCTGGACGCCCTGGCCGCGACGACCTGGAGCGCCCGCGCCTGGCTCGGCCGCCCCGGCCTCACCGAGGGCGCCCCCGCCGACCTGGTGGTCTACGGACAGGACCCCCGCGCGGACGTCCGCGTGCTGGCGGACCCGGCGCACATCGTGCTGAACGGCCGGGTGGTGCGGTAGCGCCCGGGCGGCGGGGGCGCGGTCGGCGCCCGGGGCCGTGAAGGCGCGCTCGAAAGCGTGCACGGGTGCGCCACGATCGTGTGAACTCCCGGGGGAACGCTGTCGAACGACGAGGGGTGCGACATCCTTTCGAGGTCCCGAGCCAGTTCTCTCTGGGGGTCCCACCACCTTGAACAGCACCAACTTCCGCATGCCCGCACGCCGGTTCGCCACCGTGGCGGCGGCCACGGCCCTCGCCGCCGGTCCCACGGCACTGGGGGGCGCGAGCGCCGCGCACGCGACCGGCGAACAGGGCCGGGCGAGCGCCGTCGTCCTGCGCACCGGGCTGGACGTCTCCCTCCTCGGCAGGACCGCGAACGTCCCGCTCGCGGTCGCCCTCAACGAGGTCGAGGCACCCCGGAGCGCCCGGAAGACCGCCCTCACCGCCACATTGGACGGCGTGGACGGCGGCCGGCCGTTCAGCGTGCTCGCCGCCGAGACCGCCGACGCGAAGGCCACGGTCACGGACGGGACGGCGGAGGCCACCACCGAGCTCGCCCACGCGAAGGTCCACGTCCCCGGACTCCCGCTGCTCTCCCTCGTCGAGATCGAGGGGGTCACCTCGAAGGCGACCTGCGAGGCCGGAAAGACCCCGACGGCCTCCTCGAACCTCCTGGGCGCGGTCACGGTGCTCGGCAGGAAGGTCACGGTGACCGCGGGCGGTCCCACCGACGTCAAGGTCCCGGGCGTCGGGGAGGTCCGCCTCGACCTGTCGACGAACGCCACCACCTCGCGCACGGCCGCCGCCACCGCACTGCAACTCCGTGTCTCGGTGGACCCGTTGAAGCTGGGCGTCGCCGCGGTCGACGGCACCCTCACCCTCGCGAAGGCCACCTGCGAGGCCCCGCCGGCCCCCGCCGCGTCGGCGGCGCCCCAGGACGAGGCGAAGCCTCCGGCCGAGGCGAAGCCCCAGGGCGAGGTGAAGCCCCAGGGCGGCCCCGCCAAGGAGGCCGGCCTGGCCGAGACCGGCGGCGGCTCCCTGACGCCGTACCTCGCGGGCGGCGCGCTCGCCCTGCTCGTGGCGGGCGGGGCCGCGGCGGCGACGGCCCGGCGCCGGGGCTGACCGAGCCTCCGGTCGGCCGGCGCGGAGGGGGCGCCGGCCGGCCGGGAGCGCCCGCGAGCCCAGAGGTGAAGACGTCCACCCGGGGGCCGTCACCCCTTGGCCAGCGTCACCGCCTGGTCCAGCGCCTGGAGGAAACGGTTCACCGTCGGCCGGTCCCGCACCGCGAGCCGTAGCCACTCCTCGTCGAGCCCCGGGAACGTGTCCCCGCGCCGCACCGCCCACCCGAGATCCCGCAGATGCCGTCGTACGGCGGTGGCGCGCGGCAGGCGGACGAGGACGAAGGGGCCCTCCGCCGGTTCGACGACCCGGAGCCCGTCCGGGGCGAACTCCCGCAGTCCGGCGACGAGATGGGCCCGGTCGGTGGCGACGCGGTGGGCCGCGTGGGCCGCCTCCGCGAGGGCCCGCGGCTCCATGCAGGCCTGCGCCGCGGCGAGGGCCGGGGTGGAGACCGGCCACAGGGGCTGGGCCCGTTCCAGGGCGGCGATCGTCTCCGGGGCGGCGAGCACGTACCCGATCCGGAGGCCCGCGAGACCCCAGGTCTTCGTCAGGCTGCGCAGGACGACCAGACCGGGCACGTCCGTCCGCCCGGCCAGGGCCTCGCGCTCGCCCGGCACCGCGTCCAGGAACGCCTCGTCCACCACCAACGTCCGCCCCGGACGGGTCAGTTCGGCGATCGTGGCGGCCGGGTGCAGGACCGACGTGGGGTTGGTCGGATTGCCGACGACCACCAGGTCGGCGTCCTCGGGGACGGCCGCCGGGTCCAGCCGGAAGCCGTCCTCCTCCCGCAGCAGCGCCCGCTCGACCCGGTGCCCGGCGTCCCGCAGCGCCGCCTCCGGCTCGGTGAACTGGGGGTGCACCACGACCGCATGACGCACCGTCAGGGCGCGGGCGAGCAGCACGAACGCCTCGGCGGCCCCCGCCGTCAGCAGCACCCGCTCCACGGCCACCCCGTGCCGGGCCGCCACCGCCGCTCGCGCCGCGCGGCCGTCCGGGTACGCGGCGAGCCCCGCCAGGGACCCGGCGATGCGCTCCCGCAACCACGCCGGGGGAGTGTCCGCGCGGACGTTCACGGCGAGGTCGGTGAGCTTCGCCCCGTCGTCCCGCACCTCGGCGTCGCCGTGGTGCCGCAGGTCGTGGGCCCCGGCGGGTTCAGTGCGCATGGGTGTGCGCGCCGTGGTGGTGCCCGTGGTGATGGTGGCCGTCGTCGTCCGGGTGGAAGTGCGGCTGCTGCGCCAGGCCCACCTTGTCCTCGAAGCCGGGCAGCGCGATGCGGTACACGCAGGTGTCGCAGTTCATCCTGAGGTCGCCCTTGACGGCCTCCTCGTACCGCTCGAGGACCAGGTCCAGCAGCTCCGGCTCCGGGCCGATCACCTCCGCCGAACGCACCTCGACCTCCGGGTGCGCGGCCGCCCAGCCCTCGGTCTGCTGCTTCACCCGGTCCGGCAGGATCCCGGTGAACAGGAAGTAGGGGAGCACGACGATCCGCCGCGCCCCCAGCGCCGCACACCGGTCGAGCCCGCTCGGCACGTCCGGCGCGGCCAGCGACACGAACGCCGTCTCCACGCCCGCGTACCCGCGCCCCTCCCACAGCAGCCGGGCCGCCTTGTGGACCTCCGCGTTGGCGTCCGGGTCCGTGGAGCCGCGGCCGACGAGCAGCACGGTCACGTCCGCGCGGTCCAGGGGCGTACGCCCCCCGGTGGCGCCCAGCGCCTCGTCCAGGCGGCGCTCCAGCACGTTCAGCAGTGCCGGGTGCGGGCCCAGCGGACGGCCGTAGGTGTACGAGATCCCCGGGTGCCGCTCCTTCTCGCGGGCCAGCGCTGCCGGGATGTCTCCCTTGGCGTGTCCGGCGGACACCAGCATCAGCGGTACCGCGGCGAACCGGCGGACCCCGCGCTCCACCAGCTCGCCCACCGCCTCGGTGAGCGGCGGCGGGGACAGCTCGATGAAGCCGCCCGCGACGGGCAGGTCGGGACGGCGGGCCCCCAGCTGCCGGACGAAGTCGCGGAAGGCCTCGGCTCCGGCGTCGTCCCGGGTGCCGTGTCCGGCGATGAGCAGGGCGGGCGGCGGGGTGGTCACGATGTCTCCTCAGAGGGGTGGGTGGGGTGGTACAGCAGGGCGTTGAGCGCGGCCGAGGCGACCGCCGAACCGCCCTTCTCGGACACGTTGCTCACGGCGGGCAGCCCGCTCGCACGCAGCGCGGCCTTGGACTCGACCGCGCCGACGAAGCCGACCGGCAGCCCGATGACGAGCGCAGGGGCCGCGTCCAGGGTCAGCAACTCCTCCAGCGCGGTGGGGGCGTTGCCGATCACCCAGATCGCGCCCGGCCCGACCTGCTCATGGGCCAGCCGGATGGCGTGGGCCGAACGCGTCAGCCCCGGGCCCGACTTGGCGTCCCGCAGCCGGCAGACGGTCTCCCGCCGGGTGATCCCGGCCGCGACCATCTCCACGTCCGTGACGACGGGCGCCCCGGCGTGCAGCGCCCGGTGCGCCTTCTCCAACTCGCCCTCGTCCATGACGAGATCGCCGGCGTACTCCAGGTCGGCGGCGGAGTGGATGACCCGCTCCACCACGGCCCGGGTCAGCGGCGGGAAGTGCGAGGTGTCCAGGCGGGCGCGCAGCCGCCGGTAGGACTCCACCTCGATCGGGTGGACGACACGGTTCACCGGGTGCCCTCCTGCCAGCGGTAGCCGCGCGGGGTCACCATGCGCCCCGCGATGTCACGGGTGGCCGTGTTGCCCACGGTCACGACCGTCATCATGTCGACCGTCGCCGGGTCGAGCTCGGCCAGGGTCGTCAACCGCGCGGACTCGTCCGGCCGCGACGCGTTCCGTACGACACCGACCGGTGTGGCCGGCTCCCGGTGCCCGGCGAGGATCGCCAGCGCCTTGGGCAGCTGCCAGTCCCGGCCCCGGGAGCGCGGGTTGTAGAAGGTGACCACGATGTCCGCCTCGGCCGCCGCCCGCACCCGCCGCTCGATGACCTCCCACGGGGTGTGCAGGTCGGACAGGCTGATGGACACGTGGTCGTGGCCCAGCGGGGCCCCCAGGATCGCGGCCGCGGCGAGCGCCGCCGTGACCCCCGGGACGCCGATCACGTCGATGTCGTCGGAGGCCTCGGCGAGCGCGGGGGACGCCATCGCGTACACCCCGGCGTCCCCGCTGCCGATCAGCGCGACGGCCTGCCCCTTGCGGGCCTCCTCGACGGCCGTGCGCGCCCGCTCCTCCTCGGCTCCGAGCCCCGACTCCAGGACCCGGGTGCCGGGCCGCAGCAGATCGCGGATCTGGTCGACGTACTGGTCGAGCCCGACCAGCACGGAAGCGCGCCGGAGTTCCGCCTTCGCGCGGGGCGTGAGCAGGTCCCGGGCGCCGGGACCGAGCCCGACGACCGCGAGCCGGCCGCGCGCGGGACGCCGTACGACCGCACAGGTCGCCATGGCGGGCGCCCCGTCCGCACGGACGGACTTCCGCTTGGGCACGAGGAGTTCACCGCCCTCCGCGAGGGCCGAGGCCTCCGCGACCGAGGGGGTCCCCACGGCGGCGAGGGGCGCGTCGGAGGGGTTCGGGACCTCGACGGCCGCCAACTCCTCGGCGGCATAGGTGACCACAGGCACCCCGAGCCGCTCGGCCGCCGCCACGATCCCCGGTTCCCCGGCCTTGGCGTCCACGGTGACGAGTGCGGCGACACTACGACGGGACAGCCCGGCCTCGCGCAACGCGCCCTCGACCAGCTCCAGCACCTCGTCGGCGGGCGCCCCCTTGGAGGCACCGACCCCGACGACGAGGGTGGGCGGACGCAGCACGACCTCCCGCTCGGAGGACTCGACGAGCCGGTCCGTGACACGGATGCCGTACGCACCCTCCCCGGCGACCGGCAGCGGAGGCAGCGGCCAGCCCGGCTCGTTGTGCAGGACGACGGGTTCACCGTCCAGAAGCGCCCGCGACACGGCCGCCACGGCCCCTTCGACGGGCAGCCCGAGGGTGTCGAGCCCCGGCACCCCCACCGCGTCGGTCGCCGTCGTCACCACGGGCTCGGCACCGAGCAACTCCCCGACCTCCCGGGCGAGTTCATTGGCGCCGCCGCCATGCCCGCCGACCAGGGACACGGCGAACCGCCCGCCCTCGTCGACACACACCACACCCGGGTCGGACGCCTTGTCGCCGAGCAGCGGGGCGATCAGCCGTACGACCGCTCCCGTCGCCAGGAAGCACACCAGCTGCTCGCACTCCGCGAACGCCAAGCGCACGGCCTCCGCCACGGGACCGTCGTACACCCGCGTGCGGTCCGGCCAGGCCGCGGCCAGCCGGTCGCGCGCCGCCGCCCCCGCCGCGGTGGCGGAAATAAGGCCGATCACTGAGCAACTCCCTCTCGATACGCGGGGTTTCGGACGCCCCACAGCAGAAAAACCGGATTGGTCGCCGCGAGCCGGGTCACGTCACCCGGCAGCGGCGCGAGCCGGGACGACTGGAGCAGGACGCCCTCGCAGTCGAACCCGGCATCGGTGAGGGCCGCGCGCACGGCCGGCACCCGGTCCAGGGCGGCCATCGCCACCACGACACTCCGCCGGGCCCGGCGCGCACAGGCGGCCACGATCCCGGGCAGCTCACGCCCACCACCACCGACGAAGACGGCGTCGGGATCGTCCAGCCCGGCGAGCGCGTCCGGCGCCGACCCGTGCACGACCTGTACGTCGACGCCGTGCGCGTCGGCGTTGGCACGGATGCGCTCGACTCCGTCGGCGGCCTTCTCGACGGCGACGACAGCAGCCCCGAGCCGCGCACACTCCACGGCCACGGACCCGGACCCCGCACCGACGTCCCAGACGAGATCCCCGAGCCGCGGCCCCAGCCGGGCCAGCGCGAGCGCCCGCACCTCGAACTTGGTGATCATGGAATCCCGATGGGCGAACTCACCTTCTTCCAGGGCCCATTGAGAGGGGGCGGGGGGAGGCCCGGCGACGGTCCGCACACCACCAAGAGCCCGAGACTCGTCGAGACAGAGAACGACACTCACCCCGGAACCCCAGTCCCGGGCGGCGGCTTCAGCGGGGGTGACCCGTTGGACACGCTCGTCCTTGGTGCCGAGGTCAGAGGCAACGAGCAGTACGCGCTTCAGGGGCGCGGGGAACTGCGCGACCAGCCCCGACGCAGCCGCACCCGCCCAACCACCTCTCTCGGCACCCCCTGAGGCGAGCGCAGCTCCAAGCTCCGCAGGCCCGGCCCCGGGCCCCGTAAGCACCGCCACTTTCCCCCGCGCCCGGCACACATTCACCGCCGTCCGCAGATCCCGCCCATGCGTACTGACCACCACCGCGTCGTCCCACGGCACCCCCACCCGGGCAAAAGCCGCGGCCACAGAAGACACACCAGGACGGACGTCCAACGCACCCGCCCCGAACCGCTCCGCCAGCACCCGCACGATCCCGAAGAACCCCGGATCCCCCGAGGCCAGCACGACCACCCGGGACCCCTTGTCCAGATGCCGCTCGACGACATCCAGCGCAGGAGCAAGCGGCCCCAGAACGACCCGCTCGGCGGACGCGGGGACCGCCGCCGCGTCCAGATGCCGCCGCCCGCCCACGACCAGCCCGGCCCCGGCGAGCACGTCCGCGGGCGGTGCCGAAACCCCCGTACCCACGACCGTGATCACGTGCCCGCACCCTTCGCCGCCCGCAGCGCCCGCCGGGCCTCCGGGTCGGCCTTGCGGTACCCGTGGAAGTGCCCGGGGTGGTAGAGGTGCGAGCGCGTGCCCTCGGCGTCCAGCGCCGGTCCGACCAGGAACAGCGTGTGCTTCCAGAGCTTGTGCTCCTTGACCGTCTCCTCCAGGGTGCCGATCGTGCACCGCACCATCAGCTCCTCCGGCCAGGTCGCCTGGTAGGCCACGACGACCGGGGTGGACGTCGGATACCCGCCCTCCAGCAGCTCCCGCACCAACTGTCCGCTGCGCGCGGCGGACAGGAAGATCGCCATGGTGGTGCCGTGCTTGGCGAACTCCCGCACCTCCTCGCCGGGCGGCATCGGCGTCTTGCCGCCGCCGAGCCGGGTCAGCACCACGGACTGCGCGACCTCCGGGATGGTCAGCTCCCGCTGGGCGAGCGCGGCCACGGCCGAGAACGCGGAGACGCCGGGCACGACCTCGGTCTCGACGCCGATCGCCGCGCACCGGTCGAGCTGCTCCTGCGTGCCGCCCCACAGTGCGGGGTCGCCGGAGTGGATACGGGCCACCTTGAGGCCCGACCCGTGGGCCCGCTCGTACACCGCGACGACGTCCTCCAGCGACATGGTCGCCGAGTCCAGGATCTCCGCGTCCGCACGGGCGTGTTCGAGGACCTCCGCCTGCACCAGGCTCGCGGCCCAGATCACGACGTCGGCCTCGGCGATGGCGCGCGCGGCACGGAACGTCAGCAGGTCGGCGGCGCCGGGGCCGGCACCGACGAAGGTCACCTTGCCGGTGGTGGCATCGGCCATGGAAATCGGTCCTCTCATCACAAAGGGTCTGGAAAAGGTCTCAGGGCTGCGGTCGGCCGGGTGGCCGGATGTGCGCGAACGCGGGTCGATCGGATACCAAGTCCCTATGGCGGTCTTCGTAGCGCTCGGCGCGTTCCTGATGACGCTGGCCGGCGGCTGGACGGCACAGCGCGTGACCGACCGCCGTCACCTGGTCCTGGGCCTGGCCGGCGGACTGATGCTCGGTGTGGTCGGCCTTGACCTGCTGCCGGAGGCCCTGCACGCGGCCGGCGACGAGGTCTTCGGCGTCCCCGCGGCCCTGCTCCTGTTCGTGGCCGGCTTCCTGCTGGCCCATCTGGTGGAACGCCTGCTGGCCGCCCGCCAGGCCGCGCACGGCGGCGGTGAGCACTCCCACCGGGTCCCCGAGGTGGGCCTGACGGCCGCGGCCGCGATGGTCGGCCACAGCGCGATGGACGGCGTGGCGATCGGCGCGGCCTTCCAGGTGGGCGGCGGCATGGGCACGGCGGTCGCGCTGGCCGTGGTCGCCCACGACTTCGCGGACGGCTTCAACACGTACACGATCACGAGCCTGTACGGGAACGCCCGCCGACGGGCGCTGGTCATGCTGTGGGCGGACGCGGCGGCCCCGGTGCTGGGCGCTGCCTCGACGACGTTCGTGACCATCCCGGAGGGCCTGCTCGGCGGCTATCTCGGCCTCTTCGGCGGCGCGCTCCTCTACCTGGCGGCCGCCGAGATCCTCCCCGAGGCCCACCACGAACACCCCGCCCGCTCCACCCTGCTGTGCACGGTCGCGGGGGTCGGCTTCATCTGGCTGGTGGTGGGCCTCGCGGGCTGACCTGGGGGCATCCGGCTGGTGGTGGGCCGCGGGGGCTGACCCGGCTTCATCCGGCTGGTGGTGGGGCCGGTGGGCCGACCCGGCGGCTCTGTCCGCGGTGGGGTTCACAACTTGCCACCCCGTGAGCCGTCCCGACGCGCGGGCGCGATGAGGGTGGAGAGATACGGCAGGGCGGCCCCGTCGAGCTCGGCGGCCGACCGGATGGACTCGCCGTCCAGCCCCAGCGCCGATCCCCAGACGGCGTCCTCGATCCGCCCGGTCTCCCGGAGCGCCTCGGCCACCTCGGCGGCCTGCCGCCCGAACTTGTAGGCGACGACGGTCCCGGGACCGGCGAGGGCGTCCTTCAGCACGGCGGCCCCCGCGGTCACGGGCACCAGAGTGAGCGGCTCGGTGCCCTCGGTCAGCACGGCACCGGACCGCGCCGCGAGATCCTGCATCGCGGTGATGCCGGGCACGGTCTCCACGACCACGTCGGGCACGAGTTCGCCGATGGTGTGCGCGAGATAGGTGAAGGTGGAGTACACGTTGGGGTCGCCGATGGTGGCGAAGGCGACCGAGCCGTGGGCGCGCAGCAGCTCGGCGACTTGCTCCCCGGCGGCGTCCCAGGCGGCCTCGCGCCGGCTGCGGTCACTGCGCTCGTTGAGCGCGAACACGACCCGCAGGATCTTCTCCTGCGGCACGTAATGCACCACGGTGGCCTCGGCCCGGCCCACCTCTCCGGTGTCCATGACCGGTACGACGACCACGTCGGCGGCGCGCAGGGCGTTGACGCCCTTGACGGTCACCAGCTCCGGATCCCCGGGCCCGACACCGACCCCGACCAACCTGCTGCTGCTCATGACGTCCGGCACCTCTCCACGAACCGACGGGCGACACCGGGCTCCGAGGCCCAGTGCGTGTGCAGATAACTCGCGTGCACACCACGCTGTACGAAACCTTCGAGCCGCCGCCGGGGCGTCCGCACACCCCAGGCGGCGATGTCCCCGGCGCCGGGCTCCACCACGGTCCGGTGGAACTCGTGCCCCCGCATCCGGGTCCCGGCGACGGCCAGCGCACTGTCGCTCACGGCGACGGCGTCCCGGTACCCGAGCGTGAGCGTCTCCGTCATCCGTGCCTCGGCATCCAGCACCCCGCACATCGGCTGGCCGTCCAGCTCCCGGCACAGATACAGCAGCCCGGCACACTCGGCGGCGACGGGAGCGCCGGTCTCCGCGAGGGCGGAGACGGCTTTGCGGAGGGGTTCGTTGGCGGACAGCTCAGCGGCGAAGACCTCGGGAAACCCGCCCCCGATGACCAACCCGGCCGCACCGTTCGGAAGTTGCTCATCGCGCAAGGGGTCAAAAACGACTACCTCGGCCCCGGCCGCGGTGAGCAGCTCGCTGTGCTCGGCATAGGAGAAGGTGAAGGCGGGACCACCGGCGACGGCGACCACGGGAACTGTCGAGCCCGCCGAGGTTGAATCCAGCCCGTCCGGCGTTTGAGGACGAGGCCCTTCGGGCCGACGGGGGTCTGGGGGCGCAGCCCCCAGGGCCTCAGCCGCGTCCCAGGCCGCACGCGTCAACGCGCCCGCACCCCGTGCCAGCCCGACCAACGCCTCCAGATCGCACCCTTGAGCAACCTGCTCCGCCATCGCCGCCACGGAGTCCACCGCCTCCGCCCGCCGCTCGGCGACCGGCACCAACCCCAGGTGCCGCGACGGCGTGTCCACCTGCGCCGCCCGCCGCAACACCCCGAACACCGGCACCCCGGCCGACTCCAACGCCTCCCGCAACAACGCCTCGTGCCGATCGGACGCGACCTTGTTGAGAATCACGCCCCCGACCCGCACCTCCGGATCCCACGAGGCGAACCCGTGCACCAGAGCCGCCACCGACCGGGACTGCGACGACGCGTCCACGACCAGCACCACCGGCGCCCGCAGCAGCTTGGCGACCTGCGCGGTGGACGCCAGCTCACCCTCCCCCGCGGCCCCGTCGAACATCCCCATCACGCCCTCGACGACGGCGATGTCGGCGCCGCGCGCCCCGTGCAGGAACAGCGGAGCCATCAACTCCGGCCCGCACAGGTACGCGTCGAGGTTCCGCCCCACCCGCCCGCTCGCGAGCGCGTGGTACCCGGGGTCGATGTAGTCCGGCCCCACCTTGTGCGGGGACACGACTAGCCCCCGCGCGGCGAACGCGGCCATCAGACCCGTGGCGACGGTCGTCTTTCCGCTGCCCGAGGAGGGCGCGGCGATGACCAGCCGGGGGACGGAGGACGAGGAAGTCACGACGACATCACCACTCGATGCCCCTCTGGCCCTTCTGCCCGGCGTCCATGGGGTGCTTGACCTTGGACATGTCGGTGACGAGATCGGCGAATTCGACAAGCTTCTCGGGTGCGTTCCGCCCGGTGATCACGACATGCTGCGTCCCCGGCCGGTTCCGCAGCACCTCGACGACCTCATCGGTGTCCACCCACCCCCAGTGCATCGGGTAGGCGAACTCGTCGAGCACGTACAGCTTGTACGTCTCGGCGGCGAGGTCCCGCTTGACCTGCTCCCAGCCCTCCCGGGCCTTCTCCTCGTTGTCCATCTGGGCATCGCGCTGGACCCAGGACCAGCCCTCACCCATCTTGTGCCAGTCGACGGACCCGCCCTCGCCGCTCGCCCCGAGCACCCGCAGCGCGTTCTCCTCGCCGACCTTCCACTTCGCCGACTTGACGAACTGGAACACCCCGATGGGCCACCCCTGGTTCCAGGCCCGCAGCGCGAGCCCGAACGCGGCGGTCGACTTGCCCTTCCCGATCCCGGTGTGCACGACCACCAGCGGCCGGTTACGGCGCTGACGGGTCGTCAGTCCGTCGTCCGGCACGACACTCGGCTGACCCTGCGGCATTACGCGGCCCTCCTCTTCGACCCGCCCTGTACGTCCTTCACCAGCCCGGCGATCGAGTCGGCCCGCAACTCGTCCAACGTCACCGCCGTACCGCCCAGTTCACCGGCGAGCTGCCCGGCGAGCCCCAGCCGTACGGGCCCGGACTCGCAGTCGACGACGACCGAGGCGACCCCCTCCGCGGCGAACAGCCGAGCCGCCCGCCCCGCGAGAGCGACCGGCTCGGGACCGCCGGTGGCCCGGCCGTCGGTCACCACGACGACGAGCGCCCGCCGCGCGGGATCCCGCAGCCGCTCCACCCGCAGCACCTCGTGCGCCCGCAGCAGCCCCGCCGCGAGCGGGGTGCGCCCACCGGTCGGCAGGGTCTCCAGCCGGGCCGCCGCCGCGTCCACCGACGAGGTCGGCGGCAGCGCCACCTCACCCGTCGTCCCCCGGAACGTCACCAGCCCCACCTTGTCCCGCCGCTGGTACGCGTCGAGGAGCAGCGACAGCACGGCCCCCTTCACGGCGCTCATCCGCTGCCGCGCCGCCATCGACCCCGAGGCGTCGACGACGAACAGCACGAGATTGCCCTCGCGCCCCTCGCGCGTCGCCTGCCGCAGATCGTCCCGCCGTACGACGAGACCGCGCCCGGAGCGTCCACGGGCTCGCTGATGCGGCGCCGCCGCCTGCACGGTGGCCGCCAGGTGCAGCTTGGTGAGCGCCCCCTGGGGCCGCCGCGCCCCGGTCGTCCGCCCGTGCTCGGTCCGCGCCCGCGACCGCCGCCCGGCGGCACCGTCGCCCAGCCCGGGCACACTGAGCACCTTCGTCCGGAAGGGCTCGGAAGCCCGTACGGCCGACTGCTCCCCGGAACCGCCCCCGGAAGGCTGCGGCTCGCCGCCGTCACCGGCCTCCGGCTGAGCGCCGGACCCACCACCGTCGGCCTGCGGCCCGTCCGACGACGGCGGCTGCCCGCCACCCCCACCGGGCCCGTCCGGATCCGGCTGGTCATCGTCGTCGGAGCCGCCGAACTCCTCCAGCGTCTCGTCGAGCTTGTCCTCGTCGAGGCCCGGCGCGTCAAAGGGGTTGCGGCGCCTGCGGTGCGGCAGCGCGAGCAGCGCGGCCTGCCGTACGTCCTCCGCGAGCACATCGGTCCGCCCGGCCCACGCGGCCAGCGCGGTCGCCGTGCGCGCCATCACGATGTCGGCCCGCATGCCGTCCACCTCGAACGCGGCACAGGTCGCCGCGATCTGCCGCAGCGCCCCGTCCCCGAGCCGCACCGACGGCAACAACTCCCGCGCGGCGACGACCCGTTGCCGTACGGCGGTCTCCTCGGCCGCCCAACGGGCCGCGAACCCGGCCGGATCGTCGTCGTAGGCGAGCCGCCGCCGTACGACCTCCACCCGCTGGTCCGGCTCCCGCGAGGCCGCGACCTCGACGGTCAGCCCGAACCGGTCGAGCAACTGCGGCCGCAGCTCGCCCTCTTCGGGGTTCATGGTGCCGACCAGCAGGAACTTCGAGGCGTGCCGCACGGACACGCCCTCACGCTCCACGTACGACGCCCCCATCGCGGCGGCGTCGAGAAGCAGGTCGACCAGGTGGTCGTGGAGGAGGTTGACCTCGTCGACGTAGAGGATCCCGCGGTGCGCGTCGGCCAGGAGGCCCGGTTCGAAGGCCTTCACACCCTCCGCGAGCGCCCGCTCGATGTCGAGGGCACCGACGAGCCGGTCCTCGGAGGCGCCGACGGGCAGTTCGACCATGCGGGAGGGGCGCGTGGTGCCGTTGCCGGGCTCGTGCGGTCCGTCCGGGCAGGACGGGTCGGGGGCCGCCGGGTCACAGGAGAAACGGCACCCGGCGACGACCGGGACCTCCGGCAGCAGTGCCGAAAGGGCCCGTACCGCCGTGGACTTGGCGGTGCCCTTCTCGCCCCGCACCAGCACCCCGCCGACCGCCGGCGAGACGGCGTTGAGCAGCAGCGCGAGCCGCAGGTCGTCCTGGCCGACAACGGCCGTGAAAGGGAAGGGGGTGGTCACTGGTCGTCGCCCTCCAGATCGCCTTCGAGCTCCAGATAGGTGGCCCGCAGCCGCTCCAGCGTGTCCGCGTCCGGCTCGGCCCACAGTCCGCGGTCGGCGGCCTCCAGGAGCCGCTCCGTGATGCCCCGCAGCGCCCAGGGGTTGGACTTCTTCATGAAGTCCCGGTTCTCCGCGTCGAAGACGTACTCCGCGCTGAGCTTCTCGTACATCCAGTCGTCGACCACGCCCGCCGTGGCGTCGTACCCGAAGAGGTAGTCCACGGTCGCCGCCATCTCGAAGGCGCCCTTGTAGCCGTGCCGGCGCATGGCCGCCATCCAGCGCGGGTTGACCACCCGGGCCCGGAACACACGGTGCGTCTCCTCGCCCAGCGTGCGCGTCCGCACCTGGTCCGGAGTCGCCGAATCGCCCACGTACGCCTCGGGGTTGGCGCCCGTCAGGTGCCGCACCATGGCTACCATGCCGCCGTGGTACTGGAAGTAGTCGTCGGCGTCGACCAGGTCGTGCTCCCGGGTGTCGACGTTCTTCGCGGCCACGTTGATCCGCCGGAACGCGGTCTCCATGTCCCCGCGCGCCGCCCGCCCGTCGAGCCCGCGCCCGTAGGCGTAGCCGCCCCACACCGCGTACACCTCGGCGAGGTCGGCGTCCGAACGCCAGTTGCGGGCGTCGATCAGCGGCAGCAGACCCGCCCCGTAGGCGCCCGGCTTGGACCCGAAGACCCGGGCCGTGGCCCGCCGCCGGTCGCCGTGCTCGGCGGTGTCCTCGTCGGCGTGCGCCTTCACGAAGTTGCGGTCGGCGGGCTCGTCCAGGTCGGCCACCTTGCGCACCGCGTCGTCGATCAGCCCGACCACGTGCGGGAACGCGTCCCGGAAGAAGCCGGAGATCCGCACGGTGACGTCGATGCGGGGCCGCCCCAGCTCCTCCAGGCCGATCACCTCGAACCCGGTCACCCGCCGCGAGGCCTCGTCCCACACCGGACGGCAGCCCAGCAGCGCCAGGATCTCGGCGATGTCGTCGCCCTGCGTACGCATCGCGGAGGTGCCCCAGACCGTCAGGCCGACGGACTTCGGGTACTCCCCGTTGTCGGCCAGGTACCGCTGCACCAGCGAGTCCGCGAGCGACTGCCCGACCTCCCAACTCAGCCTGGACGGAATGGCCTTGGGATCGACGGAGTAGAAGTTCCGCCCGGTCGGCAGGACGTTGACGAGTCCGCGGGTCGGCGAGCCGGAGGGGCCGGCCGGGACGTAACCGCCGTCCAGCGCCCGGAGGATGTGGTCGATCTCGTCGGTGGTACGGGCGAGCCGCGGCACGACCTCGTTGCAGGCGAACTCCAACACGGCGATCCCGTCCGGGAGTTCGACCCCGAGGACCCCGCGCAGGACGGCGGGGACGACGGAGACGTCCCAGTCCCGTGCCTCCATCCCCTCCGCGACCCGCCGGCACAGCTGCTCCAGCAGGTCGATCGCGTCGGCGGCGGTACGGGACGGGCCCTCGACGAGGTCCGACAGCTCGACCGGGACCTTCACCGGCGCCCCCGGCTCGGCGAGCAACTCCTTCTCGTCGAGGCCGAAGTGGGCGGCGAACGAGGCCCGCAGACCCGGCAGGGCGTTCGCCTGCCCGCCCCACACCTGCGAGGCCCGCAGCACGGCGAGCACCAGGTTGACCCGGGCCTCGTCGACCGGCCCGCCACCGAGGATGTGCAGCCCGTCCCGGATCTGCACGTCCTTGATCTCGCACAGATAGCCGTCGATGTGCATGACGAACTCGTCGAAGTCGTCGTCGTCCGGCTGGTCCTCGACATGCAGGTCGTGGTGGAGCTCGGCCGCCTTGACCAGCGTCCAGATCTGCGCCCGCACGGCAGGCGCCTTCGTCGGGTCCAGGTCGGAGACGAGCGCGTACTCGTCGAGCAGCTGCTCCAGCTTGGCCAGGTCGCCGTAGGTGTCGGCCCGTGCCATCGGCGGCACCAGGTGGTCGACGACGGTGGCGTGCCCGCGCCGCTTGGCCTGGGTGCCCTCGCCGGGGTCGTTGACGATGAACGGGTAGACCAGCGGCAGCTCACCGAGCACCGCGTCCGGCGCGCAACCCCCGCTCAGACCGAGGCCCTTGCCCGGCAGCCACTCCATCGTGCCGTGCTTGCCCATGTGCACGACCGCGTCGGCGCCGAACGAGTTCTCCAGCCACCGGTAGGCGGCCATGTAGTGGTGCGACGGCGGCATGTCCGGGTCGTGGTAGATCGCGATCGGGTTCTCCCCGAAGCCGCGCGGCGGCTGGATCATCACGACGACGTTCCCGAACTGGAGGGAGGCCAGCACGATGTCGTCCCCGTCGACGTACAGCGAGCCCGGCGGCTCACCCCACGCCTGAAGCATCGCGTCCCGCAACGACGGGTCCAGCTTGTCGAACCACGCCTGATAGTCGGCGAGCGGCACCCGCGCGGGCGCCGCGGCCAGCTGCTCCTCGGTGAGCCATTCCACGTCGTGGCCCCCGGCGTTGATGAGCCGGTGGATCAGCTCGTCGCCGTTGTCCGGATGCCCCTCGACCCCGTACCCGGCGTCACGCAGCGCGTCCAGCACCCGCACCGCCGAAGCGGGCGTGTCCAGCCCCACCGCGTTGCCGACCCGCGAGTGCTTGGTCGGGTACGCGGTGAAGACCAGCGCCAACTTCTTCTCGGCGTTCGGCTTGTGCCGCAGCCTCGCGTGCCGCACGGCGATCCCGGCGACCCGCGCGGCCCGCTCCGGGTCGGCCACGTACACCGGGACGTCGTCGGGCCCCTGCTCCTTGAAGGAGAACGGCACGGTGATCAGCCGCCCGTCGAACTCCGGGATCGCGACCTGCATGGCCGCGTCCATGGGGGAGAGGGCGGCGTCGGACTCGTCCCAGACCGCGCGCGACGACGTCAGGCAAAGCCCCTGCAGTACGGGCACGTTGAGGTCGGCGAGCGCCCCGATGTCCCACGCCTCCTCGTCCCCGCCGGCCGACGCCTGCGAGGCGTGGGTGCCGCCGGCGGCGAGGACGGTTGCGACGAGGGCGTCGGCCCGGCCGAGGATCTCGTAGAGCCCGGCGTCCGCCCCGCGCAGCGAACCGCAGTACACGGGAAGGGCGTTGGCCCCCTTCGCCTCGATCTGCTCGCACAGGGTGTCCACGAAGCCGGTGTTGCCGCTCAGTTCATGGGCGCGGTAGAAGAGCACGCCGACGACCGGCCGCCCCTCGACCCATGCGCGCTCGCCGTGGACACCGAACTCCGGCATCTTCCGCGGCTCCTCGAACCCCTCACCGGTCAGCAGCACGGTGTCGGACAGGAACCGGGCGAGCTCCTCCAGGTTCGCGGGCCCGCCCTCCACGAGGTACTTCAGCGCCTCGGCCACCACACCCGCCGGCACCGACGACTCCGCCATCAGCTCGGCGTCCGGCACGGACTCCCCGCCCAGCAGCACGGTCGGGACGCCGGACGCCTTCAGCGCGGCAAGACCGTCCTCCCAGGCCCGCTTGCCGCCGAGCAGCCGTACGACGGCGATGTCCGCGCCCTCGATCAGCGCCGGCAGCTCCTCCGCCACGTCCACCCGGGTCGGATTGCCGATCCGGTAGTCGGCACCCCCGGCGGCCCGGGCCGCCAGCAGGTCCGTGTCGGCGGTCGACAACAACAACACTGTGCTCATGCGGGCGCTCCCGGTGGAATGAAAGGCAGTCCTTGCGGCGCGCCGGACTCGATGAGCCGCCACAGCGCGTCCGTGTCCGCGTGCTGTTCGATCAGGTCGCCGAGCCGGTCGAGCTGCTCCTCGCGCAGCGCGGCGAACGAGGTGTCGGGGGCGGGCACGAACCGGCGGCCCGCGGCGGCCGCCACCTCCCGCAGGAAGGCCCGCCGGAAGCCGTCCGACTCCAGGGAGCCGTGCCAGTGCGTGCCCCAGGTCTGGCCGACCCGGCAGCCGTCCAGGAAGGCTTCTCCGCCGCCTACTCGGGCGACCCCGTGATGGATCTCGTACCCCTCGACCGGCTCCCCGAGGGCCTCGCCGACCGGCCGGGTGAGGGTCTTCTCCCGCGCGAACCGCACGCGGACGGGCAGCAGCCCGAGGCCGTCGACCGAGCCGGCGCGCGATTCGACCTCGTCCTCGATGTGCTCCCCGAGGATCTGGAACCCGCCGCAGATGCCGAGCACGGGCCGCCCCTCGGCGGCCCTTCTGACGAGCGCGTCCGCGAGCCCCCGCTCGCGCAGCCACGCAAGGGCCCTGACGGTGCCTCGGGTTCCGGGAATCACCACGAGATCGGCGTCGGCCAGCTCCTCCGGCCGGTCCACGAACCGCACCACGACACCCGGTTCGGCGGCCAGGGCGTCCACGTCGGTGAAGTTGGACATGAGCGGGATCGCGCAGACGGCGACCCGCAGCACGTCCTCACCCACCGGAGGACTCACGGAGGACTCCCGGACGGTGCCCCGCAGGGAGACCCTCAGCCCGTCCTCCTCGTCGATGCCGAGTCCGTGCCGGAAGGGCAGCACGCCGTACGTGTGCCGCCCGGTGAGCCCGTGGAGCATGTCGAGTCCGGGTTCCAGGAGGCTGACGTCCCCGCGGAACTTGTTGACGAGGAACCCGGCGACCAGCGCCTGGTCCTCGGGCGAGAGCAGCGCGACGGTCCCGAAGAAGGAGGCGAAGACGCCACCGCGGTCGATGTCCCCGACGACCAGCACCGGCAGTCCGGCATTGCGGGCGATGCCCATGTTGACGATGTCGGTCCGCCGCAGATTGATCTCCGCCGGACTTCCGGCCCCCTCACAGATCACCGCGTCATACGTGCCCCGCAACTCGGCGAGGCAGTCGAGCACGGTCCCGAGCAGCTTCTGCTGCCGCCCGCCGTGATAGCCGCGCGCGCTCAGCTCGCCCACGGGCTTCCCGAGCAGCACGACCTGACTGCTCTGCTCCCCACCGGGCTTGAGCAGCACCGGATTCATCAGCGCGGTCGGCTCGACCCGGCAGGCCTGCGCCTGCATGGCCTGCGCCCGCCCGATCTCGGCACCCTCCCTCGTCACGAACGAGTTGAGGGACATGTTCTGCGCCTTGAACGGCGCGACCTTCACTCCCTGCCGCACCAGCCACCGGCAGATCCCGGCGGTCACGACGCTCTTCCCCGCGTCGGAGGTGGTGCCGGCGACGAGAAGCCCCCCGCTCATGCCGTACGTCCCTTCCGGATCAGCCGTGCGGCGACCGCACCGGCACCGAGCGCGAGCAGCCCGACCCGCCGCGACAGCCGTACGGCACGCTCGATGTCGTACGAGGCCACAGCGCGCCCTTCCCCGTTGAGCACGGGCCGGTGCTCGACCCGCCCCCCGTACGAGAGCGTCCCGCCGAGCCGCACCCCGAGCGCCCCCGCGAAGGAGGCCTCCACGGGCCCGGCGTTGGGGCTCGGATGCTTGCCGGCGTCCTTGCGCCACGCCCGCAGGGCGCCCTGCGGATCCGCCCCGGCGACCGTCGCGAGTACGGCGGTCAGCCGGGCCCCCGGCCACCCGGCCAGGTCGTCGAGCCGGGCGGAACCCCACCCGAAACGCCGGTAGCGGACCGACTTGTGACCCACCATGGCGTCCAGCGTGTTGACGGCCCGGAACCCGAGCAGCCCCGGCACCCCAGCGACGGCACCCCACACGAGCGCGCCCACGACGGCGTCGGAGGTGTTCTCGGCGACGGACTCCACGACGGCCCGGGCGATCCCGTCGGCGTCGAGGGCCTGCGGGTCCCGGCCGCACAGATGCGGCAGCCGTTCCCGGGCCGCCTCGACGTCCCCGGCCTCCAGCGCCCGCCCGATGAGCCGCGCCTCGCGGGCCAGCGAAGTGCCGCCCACGACGGCCCAGGTGGCGGCGGCGGTCAACGCGACGGAAGCGGTACGGGACGGACGTACGACATGCTGCGCCACGGCCCCGAGCCCCACCGCACCGCCCACGCAGACGGCGGTGTGCAGTGCGCCCCAGCCCCGGTGGTCCCGCCACAGCACCCGCTCCACGGCACCCGCGGCCCGCCCGAACACGGCGACCGGGTGCCCGCGGCGCGGGTCACCGAGCAGGAGGTCACCGATCAGACCGGCGGCGGCGCCGTACGCGAAAACGCGATCGGCACGCACCGGGTCAGCCGATCGCGGGGTCGTTCAGGTGCCTGGCAGCGCGGGTGGATCGGCAGGCGAGCATCGCGTCATGTCCTCACTCAGGGTGTCCACGCCCTGGTTCGACGAGTCCGGCGGCGAGAGTTCCTGGCTCCCGGGGGTGTCTACCCCGGTGACAGTGGCGGGACCGCGCCGGATTCGCACCGGCTTCCTCTCCTGCTGCCGTAAATGGCTCCGGCAGTCCACCACGGGCCTTCGAGACCCGTCAACTTGCTGTTGACCTGCGACGGGGGAGTGTGCAGAACCCCACACGACCGGTCATGGAAGAACGGCCGGGCGGGCACGGAACGGGGAGTTCCGTGCCCGCCCGGCCGTCGGACGAGGCGGTGGTCAGGCCACGATCAGATAGATCCCGTACGCCACCGCCGCCGCGCAGGCCGCGAAGCAGGCGTAGGCGCCGGTGACCGCGAGAGCGGCCGAGCCGCCCTGGGCGGTGGCCCGCTCCTGGCGGGAGAGGCCCATGATGCCGAGGGTGAACAGGGCCACGAGGCCCACGGTGACGACGAGGCTGACGCCGAAGACGGAGCCGAGGGCTTCCCAGTCGATCTTCATGGTGAGGCTTCCTTAGGACTGGTGCGGGCTCAGACGGCGGCCGGCGGGGCGGCCGTTTCCGGGGCGGCTGTCTCCGGGGCTGCGGGCGGGGCCGGGATCGTGGCGGTGAGGCCGTCGGTCACGGTGCCCGCGGGCGGCGGGGTCACGGCGGCGATCGCCTGCGTCACCACACCGGCCGGCTCGTCGGTCGCGTTGACGTTGGACGCGTCCACCACCTCGCGGCGCGAGATCTTCCAGATCGCCGCGCTGGAGGCGACGAGGAAGACCGCCACGAGCGCGGTGCCCCAGTCACCGAGACCGGTGACCGACTCGGCGAGCGCGCCGACCAGGGCCGCCGCCGGGAGGGTGAGCCCCCAGGCCACGAACATCCGGGTGGCCGTGGACCACCGCACGACCCCGCCCTTGCGGCCGAGGCCCGCGCCCATCACCGAGCCGGAGACGGAGTGCGTGGTGGAGAGGGAGAAGCCGAGGTGGGAGGAGGCGAGGATGACGGTGGCCGCGCTGGTCTGGGCGGCGAAGCCCTGCTGCGGCTGGAGGTCGGTCAGGCCCTTGCCCATGGTGCGGATGATGCGCCAGCCGCCCAGGTAGGTGCCGAGCGCGATGGCGAGGCCCGCCGAGAGGATGACCCAGGTGGGCGGGTCGGAGTCGGGGGCGACGGCGCCGCCGGCGACCAGGGCGAGGGTGATGATGCCCATCGTCTTCTGCGCGTCGTTGGTGCCGTGGGCCAGCGAGACCAGGCCGGCCGAGGCGATCTGACCGGTGCGGTAGCCCTTCGCGGCGGCCTTGCCGTCGGCCTTCTTGCCGAGCGAGTAGGAGAGCCGGGTGGCCAGCATGGCGGCGACGCCCGCGACGATCGGGGCGGCGACCGCGGGGATCAGCACCTTGGTGACGAGCGCGTCACCGTGCACCGCGCCGAAGCCCGCCGAGGCGATGGTGGCGCCGATCAGGCCGCCCATGAGGGCGTGCGAGGAGCTGGAGGGCAGGCCCACCAGCCAGGTCAGGAGGTTCCAGAGGATCGCGCCGACCAGGGCGGCGAAGATGACCTCGGGACGGATGCCGGTCTCGTCGACGAGACCCTTGGAGATCGTGTTCGCGACCTCCACGGAGAGGAAGGCGCCCACAAGGTTCAGCACGGCGGACATGGCCACCGCGACCTTGGGCTTGAGCGCACCGGTCGAGATGGTGGTGGCCATCGCGTTGGCGGTGTCGTGAAAACCGTTCGTGAAATCGAACGCGAGTGCGGTCACGACCACAATCGCGAGGATCAGCGAGAAGTTTTCCATTTACCCAGGCAATCGTTCGAGGTCATTGGCATGTTGAAGGTAAGTAACCTGAGTGAACGGAAGATGAACTGAGGCAGGCCGCACGGTGACCGTAATCTCAGGCGATTGCCGGGCCCGGCCCCGCGCCCCCCGCCCGACCCACCCGCCCCAGGCCCACGGCCTGGCAGGATCACGGCATGGCTGAGGAACAGCGGGATCCGCGACACGTACAGGACAGCGGACAGGAGGAGGCGGAGGCCTGGTCCGAGCTGGTCGACACGGCCCGCCGGACGGTCTCCGACGGACTGGTCGTCGGCACCTCCGGCAACGTCTCGGTCCGGGTCGGGAACACGGTCCTGGTCACCCCGTCCGGCGTCCCCTACGACCGCCTCACACCGGCCGACCTGACGGGCGTCGACCTCCAGGGCCGGCAGGTCCTCGGCACCCTGGTCCCCACCAGCGAACTCCCCATGCACCTCGCGGTCTACCGCAGCACCGACGCCCGCGCGATCGTCCACACCCACGCCGTGCACGCCACGGCCGTCTCCACCCTCGTCCCCGAGCTCCCGGCGATCCACTACATGACCGGCGCGCTCGGCGGCCCCGTCCGGGTCGCCCCCTACGCCACGTACGGCACCGACGAGCTGGCCGAGAACATGCTCCGGGCCCTCACCGGCCGCACCGCCTGCCTCCTCCAGAACCACGGCACGATTGCATACGGCGCGAGCCTGTCCCAGGCGTACGACCGCACGGCCCAACTGGAATGGATGTCCCACCTCTGGCTCACAGCCCGCGCGGTACCGGGCCTGACGCCTCACCTGCTGACGGAGGAGCAGGTTGCCGAGGCCGGTGAGAGGTTGCGGGGGTACGGGCAGCGGGGGTGACGGCGCCTATGGGGGTGCCGGGTGCGGTTTTCGGGCGGCTGCGGGTGCGTTGTGGCTGGTCGCGCAGTTCCCCGCGCCCCCGCTGCGCTGGGCTTGAGCGGGGCGCTCACTTGGGTGCCGGGTGTGGTTCGCGGGCGGGTGCGGGTCCGTTGTGGCTGGTCGCGCAGTTCCCCGCGCCCCTGGGGGCGTGCAGCGGGCCTGCGCCACGACGGATCGCCCCTTCAGGGGCGCGGGGAACTGCGCAAAACGCCCGCCCCCACCCAGCCGCAGACAACCGGACGACCCCCGCCCACTGGCCCAACCCACCCGACCCCGCGAAACTGAAACACGTGCGCACTATCAAGACGAAGGCCGCCGCAGTCACCGCAACCCTGGCCGCCGGCGCCGCCGCGGCCGCCGCAGGCATCGTCGCCGGCCGCCTCGCCAGCGACGCCGGACTGAAGGCACCCCCCGGCCGCCCCCTCCCCGGTGAACCCCGCCTGACCGTGCACTCCACCGCGGCCGGCCGCATCGCCCTCACCCGCGACCTCGCCGCCCTCCGCCCCGGCACCTACGGCCTGGCAGGCGACGCCGCACACGCCGTCGTCGGCCCCGTCCTCACCGGGGAACCCCACTCCGCCGACACCGTCGTACGCCGCCTGGAACGCGTCACCCACGGCACCCTGAAACCCGGCGACAAGGTCCATCTCACCCCGAACGCCCACGTCGGCGACCCGACGTCCGCCCTCGGCCTCGACCACACGGACGTCGAGATCCCCGGCGAACTCGGCCCCCTGCCCGCCTGGTTCGTGCCCGGCACCAGGAACACCTGGGTCATCGCGGTCCACGGCCTCGGCCCGACCCGCGAACACGCCCTGAACGTGATGGAGTTCCTGCACCACCACCGCTTCCCGGTCCTCGCCCCCGCCTACCGCGGCGACGCCGACGCGCCCCGCCCGCCCGACGGCCTCCACCACTTCGGCGAGACCGAGTGGCGCGACCTGGACGCCGCGATGCGCTGGGCCGTCGACCACGGCGCCCGCCAACTCGTCCTGCACGGCTGGTCCACCGGCGCCACCATGGCCCTGCGCGCCGCCGCCCGCTCCCCACTGCGCGGCCGCGTCAAGGGACTCGTCCTGGACTCCCCGGTGCTCAGCTGGGAACGCACCCTGCGCGCCCTCGCCGCCGCCCGCCACACCCCCGGCGTCCTCCTGCCGCTCGCCGTGCGCGCGGCCCAGGGCCGCACCGGCCTGCCCAGCGACCACTCCGGCCTGTACGCCGACCGGACCGTCCCCTACGCCGACCACGCGGACCGTACCGACGACATGGGCCCCGACCGGCCCCCGCCCCCCACCCTGATCTTCCACGGCCCGGACGACACGATCGCCCCCTGGGACCTCTCCCGCCGTCTCGCCGCCACGCACTCGGACCGGATCACCCTCCACACGGTCGACCAGGCCCCCCACGCGGCCATGTGGAACGCCGACCCGAGCGCCTACGAGGAAGCACTGCGCCGCTTCCTCACGCCGCTGATGTGAGCCCCCGGCCCCCTGATCGGGCACTCGGAGGGTGGTACGGACCCCCCGCCCCCACCCCGTTCCCACCCCCGGTCCCACACCTTCCGTTTAAGCCCGTACCACTGGCCTGATCTCGGCGTATACCCCTCCGCGCGGCCCCTGCGTCGGCCCGGCCCGTCGCCCGCGGTGACATTCCGTTTGGGTTTTCGGACCGTCAACCGGAAGACTGCACCCGTGACGTCCCGTATCCCGCGCGACTCCAGGCTTCGACTCGTCCGCCCGCGACCCCTGGCCGCCGCCCCCACAGCTGTGAACCAGCGACGCCCTCGCCGCCCCGCGCCCCGCCCCCCGGAGGGCACTCCGGCCCCCGCGGAACTGGCCAGAATGGCGCGCTCCGGCCTGGCCGACGCGGCCCGCCTCGCCCACTGGGCCGACGACGCGCTACGGCCCGGCGGCGACGGCGCGAGCGACGGCAAGGGCACGCTCTCCGACGAGACGGCCGAACGCGCGGCCGCGGACCTCGGACTGACCGCGGCTCAGATCCGCGCCGACTGGGACACCGCCCGCCTCGCCGGCCTGGTCGAGGTGCACGGGAACAGCGCCCGCCCGGGCTGGCGGCTGCGCGCCTGGGACCGCGACGACAGTGCCGTGCTGCGCGGCTGGGTCGCCCTCTTCGACGCCTGGTCGCTCGCCCACCCGGAACCCGGCGACCGCGAGCCCGCCGCCGTCGCCGAGGTCGTCTCGGCCATGCCCCAGGTCCTCTCCTTCCTCCAGCTCTCCGCCGGACCGGTCCCCGTCGAGCAGCTCCTGGACCTCCTGGAGCAGCGCGTCGTCGAACTGCGCACCGAGCGCTGCGAGATCCCCTACGGCCCCCAGCCCGAGCCCGTGGAGGAGCCCGAGGCGACGGAGCCTCAGGACGCCCCCCTCGCCCCCCTTCTGGACTGGGCCCTGCGCGCCCTCGCCTCCGTCGGCGCCCTGACCTACGGCGACGGCCAGGCCACCCTCACCCCGCTCGGCAACTGGGCGGTGTGGGTCAAACTGGAGCAGATCTGCGTGGCCGCCCAGAGCCCCGCCGGGAACATCGAGGTCGCCGCCGAGGAGATGCTCCGCGGCTGCGCCCAGCTGCGCCCCAACGCGGCCCGCGCCGAGTACCGCGCCTGGCTCGCCGCCCGCCCGGTCGGCAGCGCCGTCACCGACTTGCTCGGCGCCGCCCGCGGCGACGACGCCCTGCTGCGCGGCCTCGCCTTCGAGGCCCTGCGGGTGGTCGGCGCCCCCGCCGAGCCCGACGTCCGCGCGGTGGCCGAGGAGCCCACCCTGCGGCCGTACGCCCTGCTGTGGCTGGCCGAGCACGACGGCATCGACCCTGAGGACGCCCACGAGGTCCTCACCCGGGAGGAGGCCACCTGGCTGTGGGTCGACACGGCTGCCGCCGTCGCGGACCACGGCGAGGCCCCGATGCTGGTGCGGCACCTGGAGTCCGCCCTCCAGCCGACCGTGCCCCAACTGCTCGACGAGGTCCGGGCCGTGGGCCATCCCCGCACCGTGCAGGTCCTGGTCGCGCTCGCCGCCGCCCACCCCGACCCGGCCCTCGCCAAGGCCGTCCGCCGCGCCGCCTTCCAGGTGCACACCGGAGGGTGAGCGCCGAAAGGTGACTGCCGGATGGTGAGCGCCGGAGGGTGAGTCAGACGCGTATCTCCGGCGCGTAGGTGCCGAAGCTCCAGATGTTGCCCTCGAGGTCCCGGGCCATGTAGTCGCGGGAGCCGTAGTCCTGGTCCGTCGGGGGCATCAGGATCTCCGCGCCGTGCTCCACGGCCCGGCGGTGGTGTGCGTCGACGTCGTCCACCACGACGTACACCCCGGTCGTGCCCGCCTCTTTCATCGCCGCGTCGAAGAGGCCGCCGCGGCCCTTGGAGCCGAGCATCACCGCGCCGTTGCCCTGCACCAGCTCGGCGTGCATCACCAGGCCGTCCTCGCCCTCGTACACCGACGACTCGGTGAACCCGAACACCTCCGTCAGCTGCCTGATCGCCGCCTTCGCGTCGGCGTACAGCAGGGTCGGGTAGATGCTCGGACGCGTGCCGCTCGTCCCCGTCATGCCGATCACTCCCTCGTGAACCGAGTGCCGTTGTCCCCTCTGCGAAACAGTCTTGCAGCGACCACTGACAATCGCCTGTGACCAGGCAGAACAGCCTGCGGCCCGGGCGGATCGCCGCTCAGCGGAAGGTGTCGCAGCGGGCCATGTCGCCCGACTCGTACCCCTGCCGGAACCACTGCTGCCGCTGCTCCGCCGACCCGTGCGTCCACGACTCCGGGGTCACCCGCCCCTGGAAGCGCTCCTGGATCCGGTCGTCGCCCACGGCCGCCGCCGCGTCCAGGCCGTCGGTGATGTCCGCGTCCGTGAGGCTCGTGATGAGCGGCCGGCCCGTGGACTCGTCCTTCGTGGTGGTCGCGTGCCGCGCCCACACGCCGGCGTAGCAGTCCGCCTGGAGCTCCACCCGCACCGCGTTGCTGCCGGCCCCGGTGCGCCCGTCCTGCGACCGGCTCAGCGTGCCGGTCAGGTCCTGCACGTGGTGCCCGTACTCGTGGGCCACCACGTACGCCTGCGCGAACGGGCCGCCGGTGGCCCCGAACTTGGAGCGCAGCTCGCCGAAGAACCCGAGGTCCAGATAGACCTTCCGGTCGCCCGGGCAGTAGAACGGCCCGACCGCCGAGGTGGCCGACCCGCACGCCGTGCCGACCCGCTCGCTGAAGAAGACCGTGCGGGAGGGCTCGTAGGATGCGCCGCGCCGCGTGAACTCCTGGTCCCAGTAGTCCTGGACGCTGTTGACCACTGCCACCATGCGGCAGTCGTCGCGGGTGTTCGCGTCCTGCCCGGTCCTGCAGTCCTGTTCGACCTGCGCGAGCCCGGAGGCCGTGGCGGCCGGCTGTCCGCCGCCGTCGGTGAGGCCGAGCTGGTCGGGGCCGACGCCGAGGAAGAGACCGAGGAGCAGGACGATCAGGCCGCCGATGCCACCCCCGATGGTCGCCTTCCCGCCCGGGACGCGGCTGCCGCGCACGTCCTGCACCTCGGAGGTGTCCAAACTGGCGTCGTCGTCGAACTGCATGCGGACACCGCCCTCTGCGCGTACCGGCCCCCGCAGGGCATCCTCGCCCGGCGGTCCCCGCCCGGCCCAGATCACCCACCCGAACGGGGGACGTCGACGGGACCGGCCGACGGAACCGACCGGATACCCGGAGCGAGACCGATCGAACACCCGAACGCAGAAAAAGTGCTTGCACGGCCCCGTTAGACTTGGCCCATGGCCATTCTCCTCGCGCATTAGACGGCGGGAACGTCCTCAGCCGCCCACCGCCCCACAACCCGCCCCTGGAGTCTGTCCGTGATCTCCGCCTCCGGTATCGAGCTGCGCGCCGGCGCCCGAGTCCTCATCGAGTCCGCCACCTTCCGCGTCGCCAAGGGCGACCGCATCGGTCTGGTCGGCCGCAACGGCGCGGGGAAGACCACGCTCACCAAGTGCCTCGCCGGCGAGGGCATCCCCGCCGCGGGCCAGATCACGCGCTCCGGCGAGGTCGGCTACCTCCCCCAGGACCCCCGCACCGGCGACCTCGACGTGCTCGCCCGCGACCGCATCCTCTCCGCGCGCGGCCTGGACGTCCTGCTGAAGAAGATGCGCGACAACGAACAGCGCATCGCGAACGGCCAGGGCGCCACCCGTGAGAAGGCCCTCAGGCAGTACGAGCGCCAGGAGACGGAGTTCCTCACCAAGGGCGGGTACGCCGCCGAGGCCGAGGCCGCCACCATCGCCGCCGCGCTGAACCTCCCCGACCGGGTGCTGGGCCAGCCCCTGCACACCCTCTCCGGTGGTCAGCGCCGCCGTATCGAACTGGCCCGGATCCTGTTCTCGGACGCCGACACCCTGCTCCTCGACGAGCCGACGAACCACCTCGACGCCGACTCGATCGTCTGGCTGCGGGACTACCTGAAGACCTACCGCGGCGGCTTCATCGTGATCTCCCACGACGTCGACCTGGTCGAGACGGTCGTCAACAAGGTGTTCTACCTGGACGCCAACCGCGCCCAGATCGACGTCTACAACATGGGCTGGAAGCTCTACCAGCAGCAGCGCGAGGCCGACGAGAAGCGCAGGAAGCGTGAGCGGCAGAACGCGGAGAAGAAGGCCGCCGCCCTGCACTCGCAGGCCGACAAGATGCGCGCCAAGGCCACCAAGACGGTCGCCGCGCAGAACATGGCCAAGCGCGCCGACAAGCTCCTGTCCGGCCTGGAGGCGGTCCGCCAGCAGGACAAGGTCGCCAAGCTCCGCTTCCCCGAGCCCGCGCCCTGCGGCAAGACCCCGCTGATGGCGGAGGGCCTGTCGAAGTCGTACGGCTCGCTGGAGATCTTCACCGACGTCGACCTGGCCATCGACAAGGGCTCCCGCGTGGTCATCCTGGGCCTCAACGGCGCGGGCAAGACGACCCTGCTGCGCCTGCTCGCCGGGACCGAGCAGCCGGACACCGGCGCGGTCGTGCCCGGTCACGGTCTCAAGCTCGGCTACTACGCCCAGGAGCACGAGACCCTCGACCCGGAGCGCACGGTCCTGGAGAACATGCGCTCGGCGGCGCCCGACCTCGATCTCGTCGAGGTGCGCAAGACGCTGGGTTCCTTCCTGTTCTCCGGCGACGACGTCGACAAGCCGGCCGGGGTCCTCTCCGGCGGCGAGAAGACCCGCCTCGCGCTCGCCACCCTGGTCGTCTCCTCGGCCAACGTCCTGCTCCTGGACGAGCCCACCAACAACCTCGACCCGGCCAGCCGCGAGGAGATCCTCGGCGCGCTGCGCACCTACAAGGGCGCGGTCGTCCTGGTCACCCACGACGAGGGCGCCGTCGAGGCGCTCCAGCCGGAGCGGATCATCCTGCTGCCGGACGGCGTCGAGGACCTGTGGGGCGCGGACTACGCCGACCTCGTCGCCCTGGCGTGATCCACAGCGGATGGATCATTCGGCCTATCGGTGATCCACCATCTGTGTGAGATCTCCTCGTACCGAGGTGTGTCCTACATCCATTTCACGGCCGAGTCCTCTATCGCGGGGGGCTCGGCCGTCGTACATCGCTGACCTGGTATTTCACAAAAGAACCCGTTCGGTGGTCCGAACACCTCTCTACGGAATTTCACATTCCGTATGTGGGGACTCGCTCCTGTCGTCAAAACCATGTCTCACGGACCTTGCCGAATGGGTGGCCATGAACGCCCGGAGGGGTGATCATGAGGAGACCAGAGCGCACTTCCCATGAGGAGGCACGGGTGGCCGAGACTCTGAAGAAGGGCAGCCGGGTGACCGGCGCCGCGCGCGACAAGCTCGCGGCAGACCTGAAGAAGAAGTACGACTCCGGTGCGAGCATTCGGGCGCTGGCCGAGGAAACCGGCCGCTCGTATGGCTTCGTCCACCGGATGCTCAGCGAATCGGGCGTCACGCTTCGAGGGCGTGGCGGAGCGACGCGGGGCAAGAAGGCCGCATCGTCCTGAACCGGGCGGCCCATCGGCTTCGATGGTGGCCACCCGGTCGATCGACCGGTCGACCGGGTGGTTACTGTGCAGTCACTTAGCTGTGCCGAGCCACGGCACTGAGATGACCGCACGCATCGGAGGCGCCTCATGGCTACGTCCAGCCAGGACGGCCAGGAACTCGTTCCCCTGCTCGACAAGGACGGCGTACGGCTCACCGTCGAGGACACCCTCGCCACGGTGACGCTGACCAACCCCGCCAAGCGCAACGCCCAGAGTCCCGCTCTGTGGCGTGCCCTCGGCGAGGCGGGCCGGCTGCTGCCGGGCTCCGTCCGGGTCGTCGTCCTGCGTGGCGAGGGCAAGTCCTTCTCCGCCGGGCTCGACCGGCAGATGTTCACGCCGGAGGGGATCGAGGGCGAGCCGTCGTTCATCGACCTCGCCCGCAGCGGTGACTCCGAACTCGACGCCGCCATCGCCGAGTTCCAGGAGGGATTCACCTGGTGGCGGCGCAGTGACGTCGTGTCCATCGCCGCCGTACAGGGGCACGCCATCGGAGCCGGTTTCCAGCTGGCCCTCGCCTGTGACCTGCGCGTCGTCGCCGACGACGTGCAGTTCGCCATGCGCGAGACCAGCCTCGGCCTGGTCCCCGACCTCACCGGCACCCACCCGTTGGTGGGCCTCGTCGGCTACGCCCGGGCGCTGGAGATCTGCGCCACCGGGCGCTTCGTCACGGCCGAGGAGGCGGTGAACACCGGCCTCGCCAACCTCGCCGTACCGCTGGACCAGCTCGACGGCGCGGTCAAGGACCTGGCGGCGGCGCTCCTGTCCGCCCCCCGCGACGCGGTCATCGAGACCAAGGCGCTGCTGCGTGGCGCCCAGGACCGCACCTACGACGAGCAGCGCGGCGCCGAGCGGGCCGCCCAGACCCGACGGCTGCGGGACCTGGCCGGCATCGGGGACTGACCCGGTCACGGGGGTCGGCGGGCATCGGGGACGGACCCTGTCACGGCCGTCAGCAGCACCGCGTCGGCGACTGGCCCGGTCACGGCCGTCACCATCACCCGCGTCGGGGACTAACTCACCACGGCCGTCACCAGCACGGCCACCGTCGGATGATCCGGCAGCGCGGCGCCCACGGCGGCGCGGACCTCACGGGCCACGTCCACGGCCCGGCGGCCCGCGCCGACCGCCAGTTCGACGCGGACATGGCGGCGTGGCAGTGCGCCCTCCCCGGTCTCCCGGTCCCCGATGTGCACGGGGCGCCCCAGGAGACCGGTCAGCGTGCTCACACCGGGCACCGCCAGCGCGGCGACGGCCGCCAGGGTCTCGTCGCCGGGCGCGGCTTCCGCGGGCTGCCGTACGGACGAGGGCTCCGGTCGCCCTTCCGGTCGTACGGAGGAGGCTTCCGCCGCCTCGTCCCGCAGGGCCGTCTCGTCCAGCAGAGCCGTCACCCGCAGGTCCACCTCGGCGAGATCGAGGCCCAGCGACTCGGCGGCCGCCCCGGCGAGGACCGTGCGCAGCAGCTCCGCCGTCTCCGGCAACGGCTCGGCGGGGGTGGCCTCGAACTCCGCGGACAGCCGCAGCGGGCCGGGCCGCAGCGCGGACGGCGGCGCCGGTACGACGGACTCGTCAGCGTCCCCCGGATGGGCGAGTCCGATGCGCACGGTGCCCAGCCGTGCCCCCACAAGGCCGTCAGCGGCGGTCCGCAGCACCGCCGTGGCCGCCTCCTCGGAGATCCACGCCCCGTCGCCCGGCCCGCCCAGGGGCAGCAGCCTGCCCAGTCCCAGCTGGTGCCGCACCGTCCGTGCCCACTGCTCCGCCGTCATTCCTCCAGCCTGCCGCATCTCCGGCGCGAGATCGCGCCAGCGCACTTACGGTGGTCGAAGGAGGACCACCGAAAGGGGTGACGGCGATGACCGACATGACGCAGAGCACCGAGGCGGAGCCGCAGCTGCGCAAGACCACCAGGCGCGGTGGCGGCGACCCGGCCACCCGAGGCCGTACCACCATCGCCGACGGGGTCGTGGAGAAGATCGCCGGGCTCGCGGCCCGGGACGTCCTCGGCGTGCACGCCATGGGCAGCGGCCTGAGCCGCACCTTCGGTGCCGTGCGCGACCGGGTGCCCGGCGGCTCCAAGTCCGTGACCCGCGGGGTCAAGGCCGAGGTCGGCGAGGTGCAGACCGCGCTCGACCTGGAGATCGTCGTCGACTACGGCGTCTCGATCGCCGACGTGGCCAAGGCCGTACGGGAGAACGTCGTGGCCGCCGTGGAGCGCATGACCGGGCTGGAGGTCGTCGAGGTCAACATCGCGGTGAGCGATGTGAAGCTGCCCGACGAGGAGGACGAGGAACCGGAACCCCGGATCCAGTGACCGCACCCACCTTGAGGACCTTCAGAGGAGCGCACGATGAGCATGGCCGTGGTCGGCATGATCGCCGGCATGGCGCTGGGCTTCGCAGGGTATTTCGGCGGGTTCGGTGCCTTCCTGCTGGTGGCGGCGCTGGGCGCCATCGGCTTCGTCGTCGGCCGGTTCCTGGAGGGGGACCTGGAGGTCGGCGACTTCTTCCGCAGCCGTGACGACCGGCGTGACCGGCGGCCATGACGCCCGTCAGCAGCGAGACCGGTGAGGCGGGCGAGACGGAGGCGTTCCGCAGACCCGGGACCGCCGACGCCGTGGCACCGGGCGAGCGGGGCGCGACCCGCATCGCCGACCGGGTGGTGGCGAAGGTCGCCGGACAGGCCGCCCGCGAGGCGCTCGGAGCGCTGCCCGCCGACGCCGAACCCCCGTACGCCACCGTCGTCGTCCACCACGGCCTGGCCCGCGTCCGCATGCACCTGGAACTCGACTACCCCTGCGACATCGGGGCGCGTTGCAAAGCCGTGCGTCAGCAAGTGGTCCAGCGGGTAGTCGCGTTGGTGGGCATGGAGGTGTCGGAGGTCGCCGTCCAGGTGGAGCGGCTGCATCCGGCACAGGGACACGGCGCGGCACAGGGGAGGACGCGATGAGCGAGCCCCAGGGCTCCGAGGGCACCACACAACGACTGCCGGTCATCGAACGGGCGGCCGAACCGGACCAGCGCGGCCAGTCCGCGTCGGCGGCCGCGTACGGACCCCCACCGGTCCCGGAGGGCGGGACGGGCGGCACCCAACGCCGGTTCTGGTCGGCGCGCAGGATCCCGGCGGCCGTAGTCGCGCTGCTGCTCCTGCTCACCGCGGGCGTGTTCCTCTACGACATCGCAGCCGTCCGGGCCCACCGGCCGCCTATGCACTGGCGCCGCGAACTCGCCCACCAGCTCGCCACCCGCCCCCTGGACGACACGTGGGTCCTGGTCGGCGCGGGCGTGGCCGCACTCCTCGGCCTGTGGCTGATCGTGCTGGCCGTGACACCGGGCCTGCGCGCGGTCCTCCCGATGCACCGCGCCCACCCCGACGTCCGCGCCGGACTCCACCGGGACGCCGCCGCCATGGTCCTGCGCGACCGGGCCATGGAGGTGGCCGGCGTCCAGTCCGCGCGGGTCCGGATGAGGCGGCGGAAGGCCGACGTCCGCGCCGTCTCCCACTTCCGCGAACTGGACGACGTGCGCGCCGACCTGGACCTGACCCTCGCGGAGGCGATCAGGGGACTGGGTCTGTCCCGGCCCCCCGCCCTCGCGGTGCATGTGGCGCGCGCCGCCCGGAAGAAGGGCTGAGACCGATGCTGAGGACCGTCAACCGCGTACTGATCGGCCTGGTGGGTCTGTCGCTGCTGGTGCTCGGCGGCTCGGTGCTCGCCGTGGGCCTCGGCGTGGACCCGCCGTCCTGGTGGATCCACGACGGCAAGCACGACGTCCTGCTGAGCGACGCCGAGCGCACCCGCTGGAACGACGAGAGCTGGTGGTGGCCGACGGTCATCGCCGCGCTGGCCCTCGTGGTGCTCCTGACCCTGTGGTGGCTGACGGCGGTCCTGCGCAGGCGCCGCCTCACGGAGGTCCGCGTCAACACGGGCGACGGCGAGGGCGCGCTGCTGAGGGGCCGGGCCCTGGAGGGCGTACTGGCGAGCGACGCGGGCCGGTTGGACGGCGTGCAGCGAGCCCAAGCCCGCCTGAAGGGCCGCCCGGACGCCCCGGAGACCCACGTACACCTCCACCTGGAACCGCACGCGGACCCGGGGACAACCCTGAACTACCTGACGGAAGAGTCCCTGGCACACGCCCGCAATTCAGCGGGGCTCGAGTCCCTTCCGGCCGAGGTCCGCATGACCGCCGTCAAGCACAAAGCAGAAAGGGTCAGTTGAGGAGCTTTTGGCTTTTAGGGGCGCGGGGCTGTATCGATGTGCGGCTCCGCCGCGTGGGCGCGACAAGCCCCCACCGGCCCGCGCCTCAAAACCCATGCCTCATGCCCCCATCAACGGGCAACATGACCCCGGTCAAATAAGAAGCAGCCGGCGACAGCAAAAACGCCGACACCCGCCCGAATTCCTCCGGCGTCCCATACCGCCGCAACGGAATCCGGGACTCGTTCGCCGCCCGAGTAGCCTCCGGATCCGCGGACATCCCGTCCAGCTCCCGCACACGATCCGTGTCGATACGGGACGGCAGAAGCCCCACCACCCGAATTCCGCGCGGCCCCAATTCGTCGGAGAGCGACTTCGCGAACCCGGCGAGCCCGGGCCGCAGCCCGTTCGAAATGGTCAACCCGGGAAGCGGCTCGTGCACCGACGCCGACAGTACGAACCCGATGACACCCCCGGCCTCCAGCTCCGCCGCAGCCGCCCGAGCCAGACGAACGGCCCCCAGGAACACCGACTCGAACGCGGCCTGCCACTGCTCGTCCGTGTTGTCGGCGACGAAGCCGGGCGCGGGCCCGCCGACACTGATGAGCACCCCGTCGAACCCGCCGAAATGCTCACGCGCGGCGGCGATCAGAGCCTCCGCCGCCGACGGGTCGGCGTTGTCGACGCCCACGCCCACCGCGTTCGGCCCCAACTCCGCCGCCGCAGCGAGCGCACGCGACTCGTCCCGCCCGGTCACCACGACCTTCGCCCCGTCCGCGACCAGCTCACGCGCGGCCGCGTTGCCCAGCCCACGGGTCGCTCCGGTGACGACGTACACACGGTCCTTCAGCCCAAGATCCATGGCCCCTATCCTGCCTGCTCGGCACCGAAGAGCGTGAGGGCGGTCGTCACCAGTCCGATGTGACTGAACGCCTGCGGGAAGTTCCCGAGCTGCGCGCCGGCCACCGGGTCGTACTCCTCGGACAGCAGCCCCACGTCGTTGGCGAGGCCCAGCAGCCGTTCGAACAGGGCCCGCGCCTCCGTCCTGCGGCCCGTCATGTGCAGCGCGTCGGCGAGCCAGAACGAGCACACCAGGAAGCTGCCCTCACCACCGGGCAGCCCGTCCACCGGCGTCTCCTCGGCGCTGTACCGCCGTACGAACCCGTCGTGCTCCAGCTCGGCGCGGACCGCGTCGATGGTGCCGACCACCCGCGGGTCGTCCGCGGGCAGGAAGCCGACGCGGGGGATCAACAGCAGGGACGCGTCGAGCTCGCGGGAGCCGTAGTACTGGGTGAAGGTGTTGCGTTCGGCGTCGTAGCCCTTCTCGCAGACCTCGCGGTGGACCTCGTCGCGCAGCGCGCGCCAGCCCTCCAGGTCGCCGCCCAGCTCGGGGAAGGCCTCCAGGGCACGCACCGCGCGGTCGGCGGCGACCCACACCATGACCTTGGAGTGGACGAAGTCGCGGCGCCCGCCGCGCACCTCCCAGATCCCCTCGTCCGGCTGCCGCCAGGAGGACTGGAGGAAGCCCAGCAGGACGCTCTGGAGGGACCACATGTGCGGCTGGGCGGACAATCCGGCCCGCCGGGCCAGGAACAGGGAGTCCATGACCTCGCCGTACACGTCCAGCTGGAGCTGTTTCACCGCCTCGTTGCCGATCCGCACCGGCCGGGAGCCGCCGAAGCCGGACAGCCAGGGCAGTTCGAACTCGGGCAACCGCCGCTCGCCCGCGACGCCGTACATGATCTGGAGGTCCGCGGGGTCACCGGCGACCGCGCGCAGCAGCCAGTTCCGCCAGGCCTCGGCCTCCTCCAGGTAGCCGCACTGCACGAGGGCGCCCAGGGTGAGGGTGGAGTCGCGCAGCCAGCAGTAGCGGTAGTCCCAGTTGCGCACCCCGCCCATCTCCTCGGGCAGCGAGGTGGTGGCCGCGGCCACGATGCCGCCGGTGGGCCGGTAGGTGAGCGCCTTGAGGGTGATCAGGGAGCGGACCACGGCGTCCCGGTGCGGGCCGTCGTAGCGGCAGCGCGCCGACCACTCCTGCCAGTCGGCCACGCTGCTCTCCAGCGTCTCGAACGGGTCGGTCAGCGGAGGGCGCGGCTCGTGCGAGGGGTGCCAGGTGAGGACGAACGCGACTTTCTCGCCCTCCTCGACGGTGAACTCCGAGTGCGTGCCGAAGTGTTCGCCCCAGGTGTGCACCGGGGGCACGCTGCGCAGCCACGTCGAGTCGGGTCCCGCGATGGCCACCCGCTGCCCGTGGGCCCTGCGCACCCACGGCACGATCGAGCCGTACTCGAAGCGCAGCCGCAGCGTGCTGCGCACGGTGACCCGGCCGCGCAGGCCTTCCACGATCCGTACGAGGTCGGGGGCGACGTCGCGCTGCGGCATCAGGTCGGTGACCCGCACCGCGCCCTCGTCGGTCTCCCACTCGGTGTCCAGGACGAGGGTCCCGGGGCGGTAGCCGCGCCGGGTGCACCGGTCCGCGCCCTGCGGGGCGATCCGCCAGTGGCCGTTCTCCTCGTCGCCGAGCAGCCGCGCGAAGCAGGCCGCCGAGTCGAAGCGGGGCAGGCACAGCCAGTCCACGGAGCCGTCCGTGCCGACCAGGGCGGCGGTCTGTTCGTCGCCGATGAGGGCGTAGTCCTCGATACGGGGGATCCGGTGAGCCGGCGGGGTTCGGGGGTGCACGCAGTGCGGATTCCCGGCTGGCCGAAACGGCAATCAACGGTGGGGCCGGGGGAGTGACACCGCCGCGCCGGAGAAGACCGCCGCCAAGACCGGAAGGGGGCCGCGTGTCCGGTGAGCCTCGGCTCGGCCACGCGGGATCGGAAGGGCCATGTGTTCGGTGCGCCTCGGATTACACGGGGGTCGGCTCGGCCAGGTCGGTACCGGGAGGGCCGCGTATCCGGTCCGCCTCGGAACACATGGGGGCCGGCTCGGCCAGGTCGGGACCGGAAGGGCGGCGCGGCGTGGCCGGTCTGCCTTGGATGAGGCGGCGATCGGCTCGGCCACGCGGGACCGAAGGGCGGCGTGCCCGTGAGCCTCGGATCAGACGGGCGGTCGGATCGGCCGCGCCGGGACCGGAAGGCCGTGTGTTCGGTGCGCCTCGGATCACACCGCGGCGGGCTCTGCCTCCTCGGCGTTCTCGCGCTCCGCCTTCTCGCGGCGGTCGCGCAGCTCGCGTCGGACCAGGATCACCCAGCCGATCGGCACGCCGACCGAGAATAGCCACCACTGGATCGCGTACGCGTAGTTCAGCGCGGCGTCCTCACTGCCGGGGTTGCCGCCGATCAGCTCGGGGGTGTCGCCCTTCGGCTCCGGCGAGATCTGCGCGATGTAGCCGCCGAGGACCTGCTTGCCGAGCCGCCGGGCCTCCTGCTCGCTGTTGATCAGCATGACCTGCCGGTCCGGGAGCCCCTTGAGGTTCTTGATGCCGCTCGCCGCGGTCGTCTCGTCGGGCATCAGCCGCCCGGTGACGGTGATCTCCCCGGCGGGGGGTGCGGGGATCTTCGGGAACGCGGTCTGGCTCGGCCCGTTGGACGGGATCCAGCCCCGGTTGACCAGGAGCACCTTGCCGTCGTCGAGGACGAAGGGGGTCAGGACGTGGTAGCCGACCTCGTCGTCGGAGTTGGTGCGGCGCCGGACGACCTCCTCGGCGGCGGTGTCGAAGCGCCCCTTGGCCGTGACCTTGCGGTACCGGTCGTGCGTGGTGACCGTGTGCCCCGGGGAGGTCATCTCCTCCACCGGCACCGGCTCGGCGTTCAGCGCCTGGGTCACCAGGTTGTTGCGGGCGGTGCGCTCCTCGTAGCGGTGCATCTGCCAGATGCCCAGCCGGATCATCGTGGGGATGAGGAGCAGGGCGACCAGCGTGAGGATCACCCACTGCCGGGACAACAGGAAGCGGTACACCCCACGACGGTACCTCCCGGGTCGTGGGGTGCCATGGGCAGGGGGTGCCCTCCTGTGGGGCAGGGGTGGGTCAGACCCGGTCCACGATGCCGGCCTTCCCTTCCGCGCGGGCGCAGTGCGCACCGCAGAACCAGTGGCCCTCGACCTCCACACCCTGCCCGATGATCTGCACACGACAGTGCTCGCAGATCGGTGCCATCCGGTGGATCGCGCAGGAGAAGCAGTCGAAGACATGCACCGCGCCCTGGGCGTGCACCTCGAAGGTCATTCCGTAGTTGTTGCCGCAAACTTCGCAAGTCGCCATGCGCCACAGGGTGAGCGGTGACCGCCGCGGGGGCGAGCCGACGCCGGGCGAGTCGTACGACAATCACCCGTCCGTCGGCAGCACCGCTCCCGCCGACGCCGGTCACCCTGTGGCGTACGACCGTCCTCTGGCGCCGGCGCCGGTTCCGCTTGGCCCCCTGACGCCGCCGGTAGCTTCTCCCTGCGGCCGCCCCTTGCTGTTCCGCACGGCCGCCCCCTGCGCCAGTGATCCGTGCCGTGCGGTCACCCCTCCGACGCCGGTTCCACGTCCCGGAGGAGTTGTCCGAAGGCCGCCTCGTCGACCACGGGGGTGCCGAACTGCCGGGCCTTGACCACCTTGGACGTGCCCGAGTCCGGGTCGTTGGTGACGAGGAGGCTGGTCAGCCGGGAGATGCTGGTGGCGACATGCAGTCCGGCCTCGATCGCCCGGTCCTCCAGGAGGTCCCGCTCGGTCGAGGTGTCCCCGGAGAACGCGATCCGCATGCCCTGCTTGAGCGGTCTGCCGTCCACGTACCGCCCCGGGTTGGGGTAGGGGCACGCGGGCCGCTTGCGCGCCGGCCGCCAACTGGTCGGCCGGTAGCTGCCGTAGCCCGACGGCTGCCGGGGCACGGCCCGGTCCGTCCACTCGGTCAGCGGCCGGCACTCGTGCAGCGGCAGCCGCACACTGCGCGCGGCCGCGGCCCGCAGACTCGGCCGGAACGCCTCCGCGAGCACGCGCGCGTCGTCGAGGGCGTGGTGCGCCCGCCGCTGTACGACGCCGAAGTGGGCCGCCAGCGTCTCCAGTTTGTGGTTGGGCAGCGGCAGCCCGAGCTCCTTGGACAGGACGATGGTGCACAGCCGCTGGCTCACCGGAGCCACCCGCCCCGCGCGCGCGTACTCGCGGGCGATCATCTGCCAGTCGAAGACGGCGTTGTGCGCGACGAGGACGCGCCCGTCGAGACGGGCCGAGAACTCCTCGGCGATGTCCTGGAAGAGGGGCGCGCCTTCGAGGGTGTCGCTCGTCAGCCCGTGGATCCACACCGGACCGGGATCGCGCTCCGGGTTGACCAGCGTGTACCAGTGGTCCTCGACCTCACCGCGGGCGTCCAACCGGTAGACGGCCGCCGAGATTATCCGGTCGTCCCGGGCCAGGCCGGTGGTCTCCACGTCGACGACCGCGTATCCCTGCGGATACGCGGCCGGCCACGCTGTGGGGGAGGACGCTGCGGTCGTCTGGTCTTCGAGCATGGTCCCTGAGGATACGGGCCGCGACTGACAGTCCCTCACGGCGGCGTCGGTACCGGGCTCCTGGGGACAGGAGTGCGATCCTCCCGGAATGACCGAACCGACGCATGACGAGGCCCACGGCGGCGCCCTCGGCGCCCGCCTCAACTGGCTGCGCGCGGCCGTCCTGGGCGCGAACGACGGCATCGTCTCCACCGCGGGACTGGTGGTCGGCGTGGCGGGGGCGACGAGCGACCGCTCCGCGTTGCTGACGGCGGGTCTGGCCGGGCTGCTCGCCGGCTCGCTGTCCATGGCGGCCGGGGAGTACGTGTCCGTGTCGACGCAGCGGGACTCGGAGAAGGCGGCCCTGGCCCAGGAGAAGCGGGAGCTTCGCGAGCAACCGGAGGCGGAGCTGGAGGAGTTGACGGAACTCCTGGAGCAGCGCGGCCTCTCGCGGGACGTCGCCCTGGAGGCAGCTCAGCAACTGACGGAACGTGACGCCCTGCGGGCCCACGCGCGCGTGGAGCTCGGCATCGACCCGGACGAACTGACCAACCCCTGGCACGCGGCCTGGGCGAGCTTCCTGGCGTTCACGGCGGGCGCGTTGCTTCCCCTGCTGGCCATCGTCCTGCCCCCGTCCGGATGGCGGGTGCCGGTGACGGTGGTGTCGGTGGTGGGCGCACTGGTGCTGACCGGCTGGAGCAGCGCGAGGCTGGGGGCGGCGGCGCCGGGGCGGGCGGTGCTGCGGAACGTGGGGGGCGGGTTGCTGGCGATGGGGGTCACCTATGGCGTAGGGGTGCTGTTGGGGGCGGCGGGGGTCTAGTCGACGAGCGGGCCGTCCCCTCGGTGAGCTTCTCTGCGAGAGCCTTTCGTCCCCCGGCGTCCCTTGGCGGAGATCGCCAAGAAGCAAGCGCGTACCGCCGTGAATACTTGTCGGTAACAACGTCTAGCCGGGCCCGAGCTGCGGTTCTACGGTGCACGCATGCCGAACCTCCCCGATGTCGTGGTCTGGTCCATACCCGCCTTCGTACTGCTCACCGTCGTCGAGGTGATCAGCGTCCGCATCCATCCCGACGAGGACGCGGCGGGCTACGAGGCGAAGGACGCCGCCACCAGCATCGGCATGGGACTCGGCAGCCTCCTCTTCGACTTCCTCTGGAAGATCCCGATCGTCGCCGTCTACACGGCCCTGTACGAACTCACCCCGCTGCGCGTCCCCGTCCTGTGGTGGACGATCCCCCTGATGCTGCTCGCGCAGGACTTCTTCTACTACTGGTCCCACCGCGGCCACCACGTCGTCCGCATCCTGTGGGCCTGTCACGTCGTCCACCACTCCAGCCGGAAGTTCAACCTCACCACCGCGCTGCGCCAGCCCTGGACGAGCCTGACCGTCTGGCCGTTCTACGTCCCCCTCGTCGCCGCGGGGGTCCACCCGGCCGCCCTCGCCTTCTGTTCTTCCGCGAACCTCGTCTACCAGTTCTGGATCCACACCGAACGCATCGACAAGATGCCCCGCTGGTTCGAGTTCGTGTTCAACACCCCGTCCCACCACCGGGTCCACCACGCCTCCCAGGGCGGCTACCTGGACCGCAACTTCGGCGGGATCCTCATCGTCTGGGACCGGCTCTTCGGCTCGTTCGTCGCCGAGACCGAACGGCCTGTCTACGGGTTGACCAAGAACATCAACACGTTCAACCCGATCAAGGTGGCCACCCATGAATACGTGGCGATCGTCAAGGACATCAAGAACGCGCGGAGTTGGCGCGAGCGAGCCGGCCGGGTCTTCAGAGGACCGGGCTGGGGGCCGGCGCCCGCCGCGGAGACCGCCGAGGAAACCGTGCCCGCGTGAGGACTCCGCGCATCTCCGGGAGCCGCTGCCGCGTCCTGCTCGCCGCCTTCGCCCTCGCCGCCGCCCTCGACCTCGTCTCCCTGGCCGTCGGTTTCCACGGCGGTCACGTCATCGCCAAGCCCCTCCTCATGCCGCTCCTCGCCGCGTGGGCGGCCGCCCGGGGCGCGCCTCGCCTGCTCGTCGCCGCGCTCCTGTGCGGCTGGGGCGGTGACGTGCTCCTGTTGTCCGACGCCGACCCCGCCTTCCTTGCGGGCATGACCTGCTTCGCCGCGGGACACGTCTGCTACCTCGCCCTGTTCACACGCGACGGCACGCCCCGCGCGCGTACCGCCCTCCTCGCCCCCGGCTACCTAGTGGCCCTCGTCACCACGGTCGCCCTGCTGTGGCCCGACCTGCCGGCCGGTCTCCGCGTCCCCGTCGCCGGCTACAGCACCCTGCTCGTGGCCATGGCCTGCGCCGCCGCCGTCCGGCTCGGCCCGGTCGCCGGACTCGGCGGTGCGCTCTTCCTGATCTCGGACACCCTCATCGCGACCGGCGTCGCCGACTGGCCCCAGCCGCCCCGACCCGACCTGTGGATCATGCTCACGTACCTCGCCGCCCAGTTCCTGCTGGCCACAGGCACCCTGCGAGCCCTCGAAGCGCGCCCGGGACCGATGGCGACGTACGGTGAGGTGCGCTCGACCACCCCCTGAGCGCCGCCACGCCCTCGCACGAGAAGGATCCTCGACATGCGCGCCACCACCATCCACGCCCCGTACGACATGCGTGTGGAGGACGTCCCCGAGCCGGTGGTGCAACTGCCCACCGACGCCGTGCTGCGGGTGCTGCGCGCCTGTATCTGCGGCAGCGACCTGTGGGCCTACCGCGGTGAGGCGGCCCGGCAGCCGGGGCAGCGCATCGGGCACGAGTTCCTCGGCGTGGTCGAGGAGACCGGCTCCGAGGTCGGCACGGTCCGGCGCGGTGACCTCGTCGTCGCGCCCTTCATGTGGTCCGACGGCGTCTGCGACTACTGCCGCGAGGGCCTGACCACCTCCTGCGAACACGGCGGCTTCTGGGGCTCCGTCGGCTACGACGGCGGCCAGGGCGAGGCCGTACGCGTCCCCTTCGCCGACGGCACCCTCGTACGGCTGCCCAAGGAGGCGGCCTCCGACAGCCGTCTGCTGTCCTCCCTGCTGACCCTCTCCGACGTCCTGGGCACCGGCCACCACGCCGCCCTGGGAGCGGGCGTCCGCCCGGGCGCCACCGTCGCCGTCGTCGGTGACGGAGCGGTCGGCCTGTGCGCGGTGCTCGCCGCCAAACGGCTCGGCGCGGAACGGATCATCGCCCTGGGCCGCCACCAGGTCCGCACCGACATCGCCCGCGGCTTCGGCGCCACCGACGTCGTCGCCGAGCGCGGGGACGCCGCCGTCGAGGCCGTGCGCGAACTCACCCGCGGCCAGGGCGCCCACGCCGTCGTCGAGGCCGTCGGCACCGAGCAGTCCATGCGGACGGCGGTCGACATCACCCGCGACGGCGGCGCCATCGGCTTCGTCGGTGTGCCGCACGGCAGCGGCACCGGCCTCGACCTCGGCGTCCTGTTCGACCGGAACATCGCCCTGCGCGGTGGCGTGGCGCCGGTCCGCGCCTACATCCCCGAGCTGCTGCCCGACGTCCTGGACGGCACCGTCGACGCCTCACCCGTCTTCGACATGACCGTCGGCATCGAGGGGATCCCCGACGGCTACAAGGCCATGGACGAGCGCACGGCCCTCAAGGTCCTCGTGACCAACTAGCCGCGGGACCGCGCTGAAAGGTCCTCATGGCCAACCAGCCGCGGGACCACGCCGAACACGGTCGGCGCTCACCAGCGGATCGGCAGCGGCAGCGCCGTCAGCAGCCCCGACACCGCGACCACCAGACCCAGCGCGACGACCTCCGCGCGCGCCGGGACGCAGGCGGCCAGCGGGTCGGGGGCGCGGCGCAGCCGCAGCCGGGCGCTCAGCGCGAGCACGGCGACGACCGCGACGAGGAGCACCTTGGCCAGCAGGGTGCGCCCGTAGGCGGTGTCCGTGAGCTGCGTCAGGATCGTGCCGGACGGCATCCGGCGCAGCGAACTCCCCACCCCGGTCGCGGTCATGGCGGCGAGCAGTACGGCCGCCACGCGCGCGTAGTGCCCGAGCAGCGCGGCGCCCTGCCCGGTCGGCCCCCAGCGGCGCAGGGTCCGCAGCACATGCAGCAGTCCGCCCGCCCACAGGGCCGCGCACGTCAGATGCACCGCCGTCAGCCCGGAACCCACCAGGGGCGTGTGTTCGCTCGGAGGATGCGCGCGCAGGGCCTCCGCCACGACCACGGCGCCCAGGGGCCACACCTGGACGGAAGACCGGTAGGTGCGGGCGCACAGTCCGGCCACCAGGAACGCGTTGATCTCCAGCAGGGCCAGCTGGCCGTCGCGCGAGGCGTACAGGCCGCCGAAGTCGATCTGGGAGAGGCGGTGCGGCACGTGGTTGCCGGTCGCGACGACCGCGGCCAGCCCCAGCGCGGCGACGGCACCGACGGCGGCCGCCCAAGGTGCCCAGGAACGCGGGCCGTCCGGCGGGGCGCCGGGCACCGAGCGGGCCAGGCGGCGTACGGACAGCTCGCCCAGCGGCACGCACAGCGCCGCGAACAGCATCGCCCGCAGGAGGGCCAGCCCGCCCGCACCGGGTGCGGCGGCCTCCCCGGTGCCGTGCAAGGCGGCGGAGGGCCCCAGCAGCGGTATGGCCACGGCCGATGTCGCCAGCACGAGGACGGCGGCCGCCCGGCCGACACCGGGGTGCCGCACGGGTCCGCTCGCGTCAGCCGTCTCGGCGGTGGGTCTGCTCAAGGTCACCCGACGATACTTGCCAGACCGGACAGAACGGGCAACCTTCGGGAAACAACTGGGAGTACGGCATTCCGTCCACCGGCAGGTCTCAGCTCCCGCCCAGGGCCAGGGCGGGCTCAGCCCCAGCGCGCCGCGTCCGTGCCCCACGGCACCGGCGGCCGGTCCCAGTCCACCGGTCCGCCCTGGAAGGAGACCGGCGACCGCGCGTACCGCAGCCGTCCCAGCGCACTGTCCGTCTCCGCGAGCCACCGCTGAGGGCCGTCGCAGGGTGCGCCCCCGGCGTTGCCCGCCGTCGTCCCGCTCGGCCCCGCCGTCCAGCCCTTCTCCTCCGTCAGCCAGAGGGCCGTCCGCGCCAGCGCCAGCCGCACGGAACGGCTCCCGCCCTCCCGCGCCTGCTCGGTCAGCGCCCGCAGGACGGCCGCCGCCAGCAGATAGCCGGTCCCGTGGTCGAGGGCCTGCGCGGGCAGCGCACCCGGGCCCTCCGTCGCACCCTCCAGTACGGCGATCCCCGTCGCCGCCTGCACCAGGCTGTCGAAGCCCCGCCGCCCGGCCCACGGCCCGTACGCGCCCCACGCCGACAACTGCGCCACGACCACACCGGGCCGCCGCTCCGCCAGCGCCTCGGGGGACAGCCCGAACCGGTCCAGGGCGCCCGGCCGGTACCCGGTGACGACCACGTCCGCCTGTGCCAGCAGCTCCTCGAAGGTCCGCCGGTCGCCGGCCAGGTCGAGGGTCGCCGACCGCTTTCCGAAGCCCGTGTCGGCGTGCTGGTCGGGCAGTTCGGGAAGGTGCGGCGCGTCCAGCCGCAGCACGTCCGCGCCGAGCAGGGCGAGGGTGCGGGTGGCGACCGGTCCCGCGAGGACCCGCGTCAGATCCAGGACCCGTAGACCGGCGGCCGGCAGCAGGGGAGAGGCGCCGATCGGGGCGAACACGCGCGCGGGTGCCCTGTCCAGCCGTCGCCGCTCGACCAGCGGCCGCTTGGCCACCTCGGCCGCCTGGGGGTGTGCGGCCCACTCCTCGGGGGAGCGCAGGGCGACGGCGAGCCCTCCGGCCGCGTACACGGTTTCCTCGACGTCCAGGGCGGACCGCTCGGCGAGCGCCGCCTCGACGGCCGCCGGGTCGTCCGGCACCCCGAGCGCGTCCAGGAGCCGTGCGCGGTGATGCGGGTAGTTGGCGTGCGTGCGCACCCAGCCGTCCGCCGTCCGCCAGAACCGTGACAGCGGTGCGAAGGTGACCGGCGCGCGACCGTCGATCAACAGATGGCGCTCGCTCAGGAAGGCGGCGGCGACCGCCCCGTCGTCCACCCGCGCGGTCGGCACCTCGGGCAACCCGGCCCGCAGCGACCCCAGTTCGGCGGCGGCCCGTGCGCACTCGCCGACACAGGCACGCGCCAGTTCCCGGACGGGAAGGCGCCCCTGGAGGACGCCTTCCCGCACCACAAACTTGATTCCAGTCATGACTGCACTATGCAGTATTGACTGAATCAATATATGGACCGACTTTGATCGACTCGATCGACCCGATCGACCCTTGATCCTGCTCGCGCTCCTACTTCGTCACCGCGTCCAGCGCGTCCACCGTGCCCCAGCCGTAGAAGCCGTTGCGGTTCTTCGACCCCTCGCACACCGCGTCCACCTTGCCGTCGCCGTTGATGTCGTACGGCTTCGTGCACGGCGTGGCGTCGGCCTCGGCGTACAGCAGCGCCTTCACCAGGGCCGGCGGGGCGTACGGGTGCGTCGACTTGATGAGGGCGGCCACGGCGGCGACGTGCGGCGACGCCATCGACGTACCGGCCATGTAACCCCACCTGCCGCCGGGCAGCGTGCCCAGGATCAGACCGCTGGTCGCGGGCGGCGCGGGCGTCTGGTAGGCCGTCGAGTCACCGCCGGGCGCGGCCACGTCGATGACCCCCAGGCCGTAGTTGGAGAACGACGACTTGATGCCCTTCGCACCGGTCGCCGCGACCGTCACGACACCCGGCAGCTGCGTCGGTATGTCGAAGCACTCGGACGGGTCGATCACCCGGTCCGACGGGGTGCCGTCGTTCGGCGACACCGGGTCGGTGATCTCGTCGGCCGCCAGGTCGTAGTTCTCGTTGCCGGCCGCGGCCACGTTCACCACGCCCCGCTTCTCCGCGTACCGCGAGGCCCGGGTGACGGCGTCAACGAGCGCCTTCTGGTCCGGGTCGTCGGTGCAGTTGAAGTACCAGGGGTCGGTGTAATAGCTGTTGTTGGTGACGTCGACACCATGGGTGGCCGCCCACATGAAGCCGCACACCACGGCCTCGGTGTAGAAGTAGCCGTCGGTGGTCGACACCTTGATGCCCGCCACCTTCACCCCGGGCGCGACACCGGTCATGCCGACGCCGTTCTTGGCGGCGGCGATCTCACCGGCCACGTGCGTGCCGTGCGGGCTCTCCGCCGCGCTCGGCCGCCACGCCCCGTCGGCCGTGTCGGGCTTGCCCGTCACGCAGTTGACCGAAGCGGCCCGGTCGAAGTTCGGCGCGAGGTCCGGGTGGGTGTCGTCCACACCGGTGTCGATCACGGCGACGGTCACCTTGCTGCTGCCGAGCGACTTCTCGTGCGCCTTGTCCGCCTTGATGGCGGGCAGGTCCCACTGCAACGACTCCAGCGGGTCCTGGCCGGCGTCGGCGGCGGCCTGCGCGGCGGCCATCTGCGCCGAGCTGAGCGCCTTCGGCGTGCCCTCGTCGGTCGTCGACTGCGCGGGCAGCGGCGCGTTGCGCGTGTTGCCCGCCGACTCGACCCCGCGGACCTTGCGGATCGTCTTCGCGAAGTCGGGGTTCGACGAGTGGACGACGATCACGCCGATCTGGTCGTACGACGTGACGATCGTGCCGCCGGCCTGGGCGATGGCCTTCCTCACCTGAGCGGAAGGACCGTGCCCGGCACGGACGTTGACGACATAGCTGAGCGCCGTGCCGTCCGCGTCGGCGGCGCTGAGGAGGTCGGCGGCGGTGCCGGCACCGGCCGTGGCGCCCGGGACGCCGCTCGCGGTGCCGGGCAGGCCGGCCGCGGACGCCGTGGCCCCCGGGAGGAACGCCATGGCCGTCGCCATGGCCATGCCGAGCGGAAGCGCGAGCGCGCGCCGCCGGCGCGGGTGGAGCCCTGTCATGATGAAAGTCTCTCCAGTTCGTTCTCGGGACAAGCGGTCCGTGCGGGTGGTGCCGTGGGTCCGGATCGGCGCGTCACTTGACCGCGCGCAGCGCGTTGACGATCCCGAAGCCGTAGAACCCGTTGACCCGGGTGCCGCCCTCGCAGACCGCGTCCTGCGTCCCGTCGCCGTCCTGGTCGTAGGAGGCCGGGCAGCTGGTGGCGTTCGCCTGCACCTTGAGCAGCGCCTGGAGCTGGGCCGGGCTCGCCTTGGGGTGCGTCGACTTCAGCAGCGCGGCGACGCCCGCGGCGTGCGGCGAGGCCATCGAGGTGCCCTGGAGGAAGCCGTACGCGCCGTTGGGCAGGGTGGACAGGATGCGGCCGTTCTTCGACGGCGTGTCCGGGATCTGGTAGAGCCGGTCGCCGCCGGGCGCCGCGACGTCGATGACGCCCCTGCCGTACGAGGAGTAGTACGACTTGAGGTTGTTGACGCCCGTCGCGCTGACCGTGACGACACCCGGGAGCTGCGTCGGGACGTCGAAGCACTCGTGCGGGTCGACGGTCCGCTCGACCGCCGTCGAGTCGTCGGGGCTGGAGTCGTCGACGAGCGCGTCGGAGTCCAGGTCGTCGTTGGAGTTGCCCGCCGACGCCAGGCTGAGCGTGCCCTTCTTCTGCGCGTACTGCTGCGCCCTGTTGACCGCATCAACAATGGCCCGCTGATCGGGGTCGTCCATGCAGTTGTACAGCCACGGATCAACGTAGTAGCTGTTGTTCGTGATCTCGACGCCGTGGTCCGCGGCGAAGACGAACGCGCACACCACGCTCTCCGGGTAGAAGAGGCCGTTGCTCCGGTCGGTCACGTTGATGGCCGAGACCTTCACGCCGGGCGCGACGCCGGCCACGCCGATGCCGTTGCGCGCGGCGGCGATCTCACCGGCCACGTGGGTGCCGTGGTAGTCGTCCGCGGTGTACGGCCGCCAGGCGCCCGGGGTGGTGTCCGGGACACCGCCGTTGCAGTTGGCCGACTGGGCGGCGGAGAAGTTCGGCGCGATGTCGGGGTGGGTGTCGTCGACGCCGGTGTCGATCACGGCGACGGTCACCCTGCGGCTGCCGGGGTTGATCTTGGCGGCCTGGTCGGCGCCTATCGCGCGCAGGTCCCACTGGTCGGCCTCGAGGGGCTCGCTGTCCGGCGTGGCGGCCGAGGTCTTCGCGACCTGCGCGGCCTGCTCCGCCGACAGCACCTGGACCGCGCCCTCGTCCGTCGTGCCCGCCGGGGTCAGCGCCGAGGTGCGGGTGGCGCCGGCCGACTGCACCCCGCGCACCTGGCGGATCTTCTGCGCGAAGTCCGGGGCGGAGGAGTGGACGACGATCACGCCGATCTTCTCGTAGGCGATCACGACGGTGCCGCCGGCCACCGGTATCGCCTTCTTCACCGCCGCGATCGTGCGGTGGTCGAGCCGGGTGTTGACGACGTACGACAGGTTCGTCGCGTCCGCGGCCCGCGCCGTGGAGTCCGCGGCGGGGGCGGCCGAGGCGGCCGAGGGCAGGAAGCCGAGCGAGGCCGTGAGGGACAGCACGACCGGAACGGCGAGCGCGAGGCTGCGTCTCGAACGTCCAGAACGCGGCTGGGACATGGGGTCTCCACATCATCCGGAAACGAAACCGGCCCGAGGCACAGGGTGGTGCTCGGGCAGGTACATGACGGGTGGTGCAGCCCGAAGCTATCCCCCGATGTCGCTGGCCAGCAATGACTTCCCCAAGGCGAGTTCGGAAAGAAGCAAAGTGAGTTGAACCGGTCCCAGCGCGGCGCCGTGACCTTGAGCAGGGAACGCGAGGACACTCGCCCCCGATCGCCGTCACCACCGCACCCGCAACGCGAGGAGACCCCGTGGCCACCGACGCACCGCCACCCTCGAAAGAGACCCACAAACTCCCCACCACCGCGGAGTTCACCGAGGTTCAGGAGAGCGCGGAGTTCGGTGAACTGCGCCGCTCCTACCGCTCCTTCGCCTTCCCGCTCACCGTCGGCTTCATCGCCTGGTACCTGCTGTACGTCCTGCTGTCCAACTACGCGGGCGACTTCATGGGCGCCAAGCTCTTCGGCAACATCAACGTCGCCCTGGTCCTCGGTCTCGCCCAGTTCCTGACCACGTTCCTCATCGCCTGGTGGTACTCGCGCGTCGCCGCCGCCAAGTTCGACCCCAAGGCCGAGGCCATCAAGTCCCGGATGGAGGGCGGAGCATGAGCCCCGCGATCACCCTCGCCGCAGGCGAGGCCAGCGAGCACCGGCCGCTGATCATCAGCCTGTTCGCCGTCTTCGTCGTCGCGACCCTCGTCATCACGGTCTGGGCCGGACGCCAGACCAAGGACGCCTCCGACTTCTACGCGGGCGGACGGCAGTTCACCGGCTTCCAGAACGGCCTCGCCGTCTCCGGCGACTACATGTCCGCCGCGTCCTTCCTCGGCATCGCGGGCGCCATCGCCCTGTTCGGCTACGACGGCTTCCTGTACTCCATCGGCTTCCTGGTCGCCTGGCTCGTCGCCCTGCTCCTGGTCGCCGAACCGCTGCGCAACTCCGGCCGCTACACGATGGGTGACGTCCTCGCGTACCGGATGCGCCAGCGCCCGGTCCGCACCGCGGCCGGCACCTCCACCATCGTCGTCTCGATCTTCTACCTGCTGGCCCAGATGGCCGGCGCGGGCGTTCTGGTCTCCCTGCTGCTCGGCATCACCAGCGACGGCGGCAAGATCGGCATCGTCGCCCTGGTCGGCGTCCTGATGATCGTGTACGTCACCATCGGCGGCATGAAGGGCACCACCTGGGTCCAGATGGTCAAGGCCGTCCTGCTGATCGCGGGCGCCCTGCTGCTGACCTTCCTGGTGCTGCTGAAGTTCGACTTCAACGTCTCCGACCTGCTCGGCACGGCCGCCGACAACAGCGGCAAGGGCGCCGCCTTCCTGGAGCCGGGCCTGAAGTACGGCGCCACCGGCACCACCAAGCTGGACTTCATCTCGCTCGGCATCGCCCTGGTCCTCGGCACCGCCGGCCTGCCGCACATCCTGATCCGCTTCTACACGGTGCCCACCGCCAAGGCCGCCCGGAAGTCGGTCATCTGGGCCATCGGCCTCATCGGCGCCTTCTACCTGATGACCCTCGCCCTCGGCTTCGGCGCCGCGGCCCTCATCAAGCCGGACGAGATCATCGCCTCCAACAAGGCGGGCAACACGGCGGCACCCCTGCTGGCCCTGCATCTGGGCGGCGTCGACTCCAACTGGGGCGCGATCCTGCTGGCCACCATCTCGGCGGTCGCCTTCGCCACCATCCTCGCGGTCGTCGCCGGCCTCACCCTGGCCTCGTCCTCGTCGTTCGCCCACGACATCTACGCGAACGTCATCAAGCGCGGCCAGGCCACCGAGAAGCAGGAGATGAGCGCGGCCCGCTGGGCCACCGTCGGCATCGGCGCGGTCTCCATCCTGCTGGGTGCCCTCGCCCGCGACCTCAACGTCGCCGGCCTCGTCGCGCTCGCCTTCGCCGTCGCCGCCTCCGCGAACCTGCCGACGATCATCTACAGCCTCTTCTGGAAGCGGTTCACCACCTCCGGCGCCCTGTGGTCGATCTACGGCGGCCTCGTCACGGCGGTCGGCCTGGTGCTGTTCTCGCCGGTCGTCTCCGGCAAGCCCACCTCGATGTTCCCCGACGTCGACTTCCACTGGTTCCCGCTGGAGAACCCGGGCATCATCTCGATCCCGGTCGGCTTCCTGCTCGGCATCCTCGGCACGTACCTGTCCAAGGAGGAGCCGGACAAGGGCAAGTACGCGGAGCTGGAGGTCCGGTCCCTGACCGGCACGGGCGCCCACTGACCCGTACCTGAGAAGCGGCCGTGTCGTAGGTCTCTACGACACGGCCGCTTCGTACGTCGTGGGATCGGGCACTGTCGTTGTCAGTGACGTCACGTAGGCTCGCAAGTGACGGAAAGAGAAGACTGCCGACTGATCCGCCACGAGGGAGGGGGCCCACGTGCTCATCGACACCTTTGGCCGGCAGGCCACCGACCTGCGGGTCTCGCTGACCGACCGCTGCAATCTTCGCTGCACGTACTGCATGCCCGAAGAAGGTCTGCAGTGGCTGGCCAAGCCGGATCTGCTCACCGACGGCGAGATCGTCCGCCTGATCGACATCGCCGTCACCTCCCTCGGTATCGAGGAGGTCCGCTTCACCGGCGGGGAGCCCCTGCTGCGACCCGGTCTGGTCGGCATCGTCGAGCGCGTCGCGGCCCTTCAGCCGCGCCCCCAGATGTCCCTGACCACCAACGGCATCGGCCTCAAGCGCACCGCGGAGGCCCTCAAGGCGGCGGGCCTGGACCGGGTCAACGTCTCCCTGGACACCCTGCGCCCCGACGTCTTCAAGACCCTCACCCGCCGGGACCGCCACAAGGACGTCCTGGAGGGCATGCGGGCCGCCCGCGAGGCGGGCCTGACCCCGGTCAAGGTCAACTCCGTCCTGATGCCGGGGCTGAACGACGACGAGGCACCCGACCTGCTGGCCTGGGCCGTGGAGAACGACTACGAACTGCGCTTCATCGAGCAGATGCCCCTGGACGCCCAGCACGGCTGGAAGCGCGACGGCATGATCACCGCCGGGGACATCCTGACCTCCCTGCGCACCCGCTTCGAGCTGACGGAGGAGGGCTCCGAGGAGCGCGGTTCGGCTCCCGCGGAACGCTGGATCGTCGACGGCGGGCCGCACCGGGTGGGTGTCATAGCCTCCGTCACCCGGCCGTTCTGCTCTGCCTGCGACCGCACCCGCCTGACGGCCGACGGCCAGGTGCGCACCTGTCTGTTCGCCCGCGAGGAGACCGACCTGAGGGCGGCCCTGCGCTCGGACGCCGGCGACGAGGAGATCGCCCGTCTCTGGCGCGAGGCGATGTGGGGCAAGAAGGCGGGCGCGGGCCTGGACGACCCGACGTTCGTCCAGCCGGACCGCCCGATGTCGGCGATCGGCGGCTAGGCCCCTTCGGGCGCCTGCCACTCCTCGAACGCCACGACATCCTTGAGAAAGCCCCGCACCCCGAGAAACTGCGACAGATGCTCCCGGTGCTCCTCGCACGCGAGCCACGTCTTGCGCCGCTCGGGCGTGTGAATCTTCGGATTGTTCCACGCGAGCACCCAGACGGCGCCGGCACGGCAGCCCTTGGCAGAACAGACAGGGGTCTCGTCACTCACGGAATTCGTCTCACAAGAGGGGAAAAAGGCGACGCCGAGCAGCCACGGGGGGAGCTGCCCGGCGTCGGTCCGTCGCTCCGACGGGGGATGCGGAGCGCGTACGAAGTATGTCACGGGTAACCCTTGGCCCGGCACTGGAACAACATGATTGATCTGAGCTTTTCTTGAGCTTGGTGCGGAGCGGACTCGTCATGTCCGTTCGCGCGGTTCACCCCGTACACCCGCCGTCGGCTCAGCCCCGCCGTCCTCCGCCGCCCGTTCCGCGAAGCCCTCGTCCGCACGCGGCGGCATGATCATCGGCCGGGTCGGAACGGTCACGAACGTCGACGGAAGGGAGGGCGCGTTCTCCCGCCCCGCGTTGGCGATGACGACGGCGATGTAGGGCAGCACCGCCCCGAGCACCAGCGCCACGATCGCGACGTGCCGTTCGACGTTCCAGAGCGTGGCCGCGAGCACCACGGAAATCGTACGGACGGTCATCGAGATGACGTACCGGCGCTGACGCCCGCGCACGTCCTCCTGAAGGCTCGTCCGGGCGCCGGTGATCCGGAACACCTGGGCGCTGCCGCCGCCATGCTGCTTCCGCATCACATTCCACCATCCGCCCGCATCGGACTCCCGCCGCCCCGTATCCGCTCCCTACCCGGTGGGGTACCGGGCCAGGACACTCTCCCCACGGTACGCCGCACCTGCGCCGCCTACGAGACCGGGGCACCTCCCGCCGGGCCGGACAGGCTCACTCCCGCGCGTACGGCCGTACCCGACATGCGGCGTAGCGCGAACGGACCGACACTGGCCGTAATGCTCACGTCGAGCCGTACGAGGAGGCAGCCATGGGCTGGTTGTGGGCGATCATCGTGGGATTCGTGCTGGGCCTGATCGCGAAGGCGATCATCCCCGGCAAGCAGCACAGCCCCCTCTGGCTGACCACCATCTTCGGCATGCTCGGCGCCATCGCCGGCAACGCCATGGCACGCGGGTTCGGCGTGGAGGAGACCCCCGGCATCGACTGGAGCCGCCACGTCTTCCAGCTGATCGCCGCGATCATCATCGTCGCCGTCGGCGACATGGCCTACATGGCGACGCTCGGCAAGAGAAAACACCGCCGGGCCTGAGAGCCGCCGTACGACGAAGGGGGCGCCCTCCGCGAGGAGACCGCCCCCTTCCGACGTGCCCGGAACCTACGCGGACGTGACCTCGACCGCCGCCAGGTTCTTCTTGCCCCGGCGCAGCACCAGCCAGCGACCGTGCAGCAGGTCCTCCGCGGCCGGGACGGCGTCCTCGGCGGTGACCTTGACGTTGTTCACGTAGGCGCCGCCCTCCTTCACGGTCCGCCGCGCGGCCGACTTGCTCGCCACGAGACCGACCTCGGCGAACAGGTCCACGACCTGGCCGAGCTCGGCCACCTGGATGTGCGGGACCTCGGAGAGCGCCGCGGTCAGCGTCTTCTCGTCGAGTTCCGCCAGCTCACCCTGCCCGAAGAGCGCCTTCGAAGCGGCGATCACCGCGGCCGTCTGCTCGGCGCCGTGCACCAGCGTCGTCAGCTCCTCCGCCAGCGCCCGCTGCGCGGCCCGGGCCTGCGGCCGCTCCTCGGTCTGCTTCTCCAGCTCCTCCAGCTCCTCGCGGGACCGGAAGGACAGGATGCGCATGTAGGTCGAGACGTCCCGGTCGTCGACGTTCAGCCAGAACTGGTAGAACGCGTACGGCGTAGTCATCTCCGGGTCGAGCCAGACGGCCCCGCCCTCGGTCTTGCCGAACTTGGTGCCGTCCGCCTTGACCATCAGCGGCGTCGCCAGACAGTGCACCGAGGCGTCGGGCTCCAGGCGGTGGATCAGGTCCAGGCCCGCCGTGAGGTTGCCCCACTGGTCGCTGCCGCCCTGCTGGAGCGTGCAGCCGTAGCGCCGGTACAGCTCCAGGAAGTCCATGCCCTGGAGCAGCTGGTAGCTGAACTCCGTGTAGCTGATGCCCTCCTGCGACTCCAGCCGGCGCGCGACCGAGTCCTTGGTCAGCATCTTGTTGACCCGGAAGTGCTTGCCGATGTCCCGCAGGAACTCGATGGCCGACAGGCCGGCCGTCCAGTCCAGGTTGTTCACCATCGTGGCGGCGTTCTCGCCCTCGAAGGACAGGAACGGCTCGATCTGCGCGCGCAGCCGGGTCACCCAGTTCGCGACCGTCTCCGGGTCGTTCAGCGTGCGCTCCGCCGTGGGGCGCGGGTCGCCGATCTGGCCGGTCGCCCCGCCCACCAGGGCCAGCGGACGCAGCCCCGCCTGCTGGAGCCGGCGCATGGTCAGGACCTGCACCAGGTGGCCGACGTGGAGGGAGGCCGCGGTCGGGTCGAAACCGCAATAGAACGTGACGGGACCGTCCGCGAGCGCCTTGCGCAAAGCGTCCTCGTCAGTGGACAGGGCCCACAGCCCCCGCCACTTCAGCTCGTCGACGATGTCCGTCACGGTTCTCGTATCTCCTAGAAAGATCCTCGGGCAGTCGAGTGACTGCCGGCTACGAGGTTATACGCCCTGACTGACAGAACTCATATTGAAATCCGGCACCCGCAGCGCGGGCATCGCGGCCCTGGTGAAGTAGTCGCTCCACTCCCTCGGCAGCGTCTTCTCGGTCCGCCCCGCCTCCGTCGCCCGACCCAGCAGGCCGACCGGCGACTCGTTGAACCGGAAGTTGTTCACCTCACCGGTCACCTCGCCGTTCTCCACGAGGTACACGCCGTCCCGGGTCAGCCCGGTCAGCAGCAGCGTGGCCGGGTCGACCTCGCGGATGTACCACAGGCAGGTCAGCAGCAGCCCGCGCGTGGTGTTCGCGACCATGTCCTCCAGGGACAGGTCCGAGCCGCCGTCGAGAACGAGGTTGCCGGCCCCGGGGGCGACGGGCAGCCCGGTCAGGCCCGCGCCGTGCCGGGTGTTCACCAGGTGCGCCAGCTCGCCCGCGCGGACCCAGTCGGTGGCCGCGATCGGCAGGCCGTTGTCGAACACCGACTGGTCGCCCCCGGAGGAGTGCGCGACCACGAAGGGCGCCGACTCCAGGCCCGGCTCGTTGGGGTCGCTGCGCAGCGTCAGCGGCAGCTCGGTCAGCCGCTCGCCGACCCGGGTGCCGCCGCCCGGCTTGGAGAACACCGTCCGCCCCTCGACCGCGTCCCGCCCGGACGCCGACCACTGCTGGTAGATCAGCAGGTCGGCGACGGCGGTCGGCGGCAGCAGCGTCTCGTACCGTCCGGCGGGCAGCGGGACGCGCCGCTCGGCCCATCCGAGGCGTACGGCGAGCTCGGCGTCCAGCGCGGCCGGGTCGACGTCCTTGAAGTCCCGCGTGGAGCGTCCCGCCCAGGCCGAGCGGGTGCGGTCCGGCGACTTGGCGTTGAGCTCCAGCGTGCCGTTGGGCTGGTCGTGGCGCAGCCGCAGCCCCGTGGACGTGCCCAGGTAGGTCGACACGAGCTCGTGGTTGGCGAAGCCGTAGAGTTCGCGGCCGCCCGCACGCGCGCGTGCGAAGGACTCGCCGAGCGCCGGCGCGAAGTCGGCGAAGACGGCCGAGGAGGTCTCGGCGGGCCCGTCCGTGAAGTCGGGGGACTCCGGCACACCGGTGACCAGCGGCTGGGCGTCCTCGGCGGGCCCGGCACCGCGTGCGGCGGCCTCCGCGGCCCGGACCAGCGGCTCCAGCTCGTCGGCGGTCACCGCGGACCGGGAGACGACCCCGGAGGCGGTGCCCTCCTTGCCGTCGACGGTCGCCACGACGGTGAGCGTGCGCCCGCGCGTGACGCCGTTCGTGGTGAGCGCGTTGCCCGCCCAGCGCAGGTTGGCGGTCGACTGCTCGTCGGCGATCACGACACAGCCGTCGGCCCGGGACAGCGCGAGGGCCCGCTCGACGATCTCGTGCGGCTTGGTGGTGCGCGGGCTCATCGACCGGCCTCCTGCGTGGTGTTCAGAATGTTGACGCCCTTGAAGAGGGCCGAAGGACAGCCGTGCGAGACCGCCGCGACCTGGCCCGGCTGGGCCTTGCCGCAGTTGAAGGCGCCGCCGAGGACGTAGGTCTGCGGGCCGCCCACCGCGGCCATGGAGCCCCAGAAGTCGGTGGTGGTCGCCTGGTAGGCCACGTCCCGCAGCTGACCGGTGATCCGCCCGTTCTCGATCCGGAAGAACCGCTGGCCGGTGAACTGGAAGTTGTAGCGCTGCATGTCGATCGACCAGGACCGGTCCCCGACGACGTAGATCCCGCGGTCCACGCTGCCGATGAGGTCCTCCGTGGACATGCCCGCCGGGTCCGGCTGTAGCGACACGTTGGCCATGCGCTGCACCGGCACGTGCCCGGGGGAGTCGGCGTAGGCGCACCCGTTGGAGCGCTCGAACCCGGTCAGCTTCGCGATCCGCCGGTCCAGCTGGTAGCCGACGAGCGTGCCGTCCTTCACCAGGTCCCAGGACTGTCCCGCGACCCCCTCGTCGTCGTAGCCGATGGTCGCGAGGCCGTGCTCGGCGGTGCGGTCACCGGTGACGTTCATCAGCTCGGAGCCGTAGCGCAGCTTGCCGAGCTGGTCGAAGGTGGCGAAGGAGGTGCCGGCGTAGGCCGCCTCGTAGCCGAGCGCGCGGTCCAGCTCGGTGGCGTGGCCGATGGACTCGTGGATGGTCAGCCACAGGTTGGACGGGTCGACCACGAGGTCGTACAGGCCCGACTCGACGCTCGGCGCCCGCATCTTCTCGGCGAGCAGCTCCGGGATCTGCTCCAGCTCGCTCTCCCAGTCCCAGCCGGTGCCCGTGACGTACTCCCAGCCGCGCCCGACGGGCGGTGCGATGGTCCGCATGGAGTCGAACTCGCCGCTGGACTCGTCGACCGAGACGGCCGTGAGCGACGGATGCAGGCGCACCCGCTGCTGGGTGGTGACCGTGCCCGCGGTGTCGGCGTAGAACTTGTTCTCGTGCACGGTGAGCAGCGAGGCGTCTACGTGGTTGACGCCGCTCGCCCCCAGCAGCCGCGCGCTCCAGTCCCCGAGCAGCGCCGTCTTCTCCTCGTCGGGCACCGAGAACGGATCGATCTCGTACGACGAGACCCACGTACGGTCGGCGTGCACGGGCTCGTCGGCGAGCTCCACCCGCTCGTCCGACCCGGCGGCCCGGATGACCTGCGCGGACAGCTTCGCCATGGCCACGGCCTGGGAGGCGACCTTGGCGGCCGCGTCCAGTGTCAGGTCCACGCCCGACGCGAAGCCCCAGGTGCCGCCGTGCACGACCCGCACCGCGTATCCGAGGTCGGTGGTGTCCGAGGACCCGGCGGGCTTGGCGTCCCGCAGTCGCCAGGACGCGCTGCGCACCCGCTCGAACCGGAAGTCCGCGTGCTCGGCCCCGAGCGCACGCGCGCGTGCCAGCGCGGCGTCGGCGAGGGCGCGTAGGGGAAGCGCTGTGAAGGCTTCGTCGATGGTATGAGGCACCTGGGTCTCTTTCTGTCGGGACGGGGTCGGCGGCCGGTCGGGATCGGGTGGGCGGCCGGTCGGGATGGGGTGGGCGGCGGCCCGCCCCCGATCATGTCGCGGCGACCGGCGCCCGGACCACACGTTTGTGACCGCTGCCGCCATCTTTCTGTAGGGACCCGACAGCGAGCCCCCTGAGCCACTGTCGGTGCCCGAATGTCCCTGGCAGGGGGCGGACCGATAGGTTTTCGGAGAAGCCGCCTGTCATCCAGGTTTTCGGGCGGGTGTGTCAGACCCCTAGGGAAAGGGTGATCCGTTGAGCCGCTCGGTTCTCGTCACCGGAGGCAACCGGGGCATCGGCCTCGCCATCGCCCGCGCTTTCGCCGAAGCCGGCGACAAGGTCGCCATCACGTACCGCTCGGGTGAGCCGCCGGCCGCCCTGACGGAACTGGGCTGCCTCGCGGTCAAGTGCGACATCACCGACTCCGAGCAGGTGGAGCAGGCCTACAAGGAGATCGAGGCCGAGCACGGTCCGGTCGAGGTCCTGATCGCCAACGCCGGCATCACCAAGGACCAGCTCCTGATGCGCATGTCCGAGGAGGACTTCACCTCGGTCATCGACACCAACCTCACCGGCACCTTCCGCGTGGTCAAGCGCGCCAACCGCGGCATGCTGCGCGCCAAGAAGGGCCGCGTCGTCCTGATCTCCTCGGTCGTCGGCCTCTACGGCGGCCCCGGCCAGGCCAACTACGCCGCCTCCAAGGCCGCGCTGGTCGGCTTCGCGCGCTCCCTCGCCCGTGAGCTGGGGTCGCGCAACCTCACCTTCAACGTCGTCGCGCCCGGCTTCGTCGACACCGACATGACCAAGGCCCTCACCGACGAGCAGCGCGAGGCCATCGTCAAGCAGGTGCCCCTCGGCCGGTACGCGCAGCCGGAGGAGGTCGCCGCGACGGTGCGGTTCCTCGCCTCCGACGACGCCTCGTACATCACTGGAGCCGTCATTCCCGTTGACGGCGGACTGGGAATGGGTCACTGATCACCATGAGCGGAATCCTCGAGGGCAAGCGCGTCCTGATCACCGGTGTGCTGATGGAGTCCTCCATCGCCTTCCACGCCGCCAAGCTGGCCCAGGAGCAGGGCGCCGAGATCATCCTGACGGCGTTCCCGCGGCCCACGCTGACCGAGCGCATCGCCAAGAAGCTCCCGAAGCCCACCAAGGTCATCGAGCTCGACGTCACCAACGACGAGCACATGGGCCGTCTGGCCGACGTGGTCGGCGAGGAGCTCGGCGGCCTCGACGGTGTCGTGCACTCCATCGGCTTCGCGCCGCAGGACGCGCTCGGCGGCAACTTCCTGAACACGCCGTTCGAGTCCGTGGCGACCGCCATGCACGTCTCGGCGTACTCCCTGAAGTCGCTCACCATGGCCTGCCTGCCGCTGATGCAGAACGGCGGCTCGGTCGTCGGCCTCACCTTCGACGCGCAGTACGCCTGGCCGCAGTACGACTGGATGGGCCCGGCCAAGGCCGCCCTGGAGGCCACCAGCCGCTACGTCGCCCGCGACCTGGGCAAGCAGAACATCCGCTGCAACCTCATCTCGGCGGGCCCGCTCGCCTCCATGGCCGCCAAGTCCATCCCGGGCTTCGCGGACCTGGCCTCCGTGTGGGACAACCGCTCCCCGCTGGAGTGGGACCTCAAGGACCCGGAGCCGGCCGGCAAGGGCATCGTCGCCCTGCTGAGCGACTGGTTCCCGAAGACCACGGGCGAGATCATCCACGTGGACGGCGGGCTGCACGCCATCGGCGCGTGACGCTGCCGCCGAGGCTCGGCCGACGCTGAGGGCCCGCACCTGTCACAGGTGCGGGCCCTCACCCGTTCGGCCCACCAGGCCGGGCGCGGTACGGCCACAACTGCGCACCCTGGATTACGCGTTCACCCGCGCTTTCCTCCCCAGCACGGCCGAGGAGGTCCCCTTGTGCGCCTGTCCCGCAGTCTGGCCTCAGCGACCGCAGCCGTCTGTCTCGTGATGTCCCCGCCGTACGACGCGATGCCGCACACGCGCGTGGCGGCGCGTGAAGCCGCACCGCCGGAGCCCTTCGGGGCGTCCTGCCGCAGCCAGGTCACCGGTTCGAGGGTGACCGCCTACTGCCACAACCCGTATCCCCGCACCGACGGCGTCCGCCTGCACATCGAGTGCGCCCGCTGGTGGGACCTGGACACCGACGGTGCCGAGGTCGCTGCGGGGCCCGCCCAGACCGTACGGCTGACCGGCCGGTGCTGGAAGGAGGTCCGGTCGGTGTGGGTCAGCCACCGGAAGCTGGCGCTGTGAACCGCCCCGGACGGCACAGGAACGGATAGCCGGCCGCCTCCCGCGCGGCGGCACCGGCGTCACCCGCGCGGATCGCGTCGACGAGCCGGGCGTGGTCCATGTACATCTCGGGCGTCAGCTCCTCGCCGACGTCCTCGCGCAGCCAGTCCCGCAGCACCTCGCCGAGATCCGCGTACATCTCGGTCATCACGTCGTTGTGCGAGGCGGCCACCACGGCCAGGTGGAAGGTGGTGTCCGCGGTCACGAACGCCTCCGCGACCCCTGACGCCCACGCCTCGTCACGCCGCACCAGGAGCGTGTCGAGCTGCTTGAGATCCTTCTCGGTGCGCCGCTCGGCGGCCAGCCGCGCCGCGGCCGACTCCAGGGTGGAGCGCAGCTCGGCGACGTGCCGGGGGTCCGCGTCGGCGAACCTGCGGTGCATCACGCCCGCCAGCTCACTGGTCGCCACGACGTACGTGCCCGAGCCCTGGCGGATGTCCAGCAGCCCGTTGTGCGCGAGGGCGCGGACGGCCTCACGGACGGTGTTGCGCGCGACCCCGAGCTGTTCGACCAGCTCGGGCTCGGTCGGGATCCGGGAGCCGACCGGCCACTCGCCCGAGGTGATCTGGTTGCGCAGCGCGGCGATGACCTGCTCGGACAGCGCCGAGCGGCGGGGATGGCTCAGGGGCATGGCACACCTTCGCACGGCCGGGGCGACCGAGGGCGCCCCGGGGATGGACAACCAATCATCCCATGATTCTATGATGGGTGTCATGGCAAGCGAGGAAACCCGGGCAGTGAAGCCCACGGAAGCACGCACCCCGTCGGCACAAGGGCCCCTTCCGCCCGCCCCGCGCGCGTGGGCGGTCCGGCTGGTCGTCGTCGGCATCGTGCTCTCCGCGCTCAACCTCCGCCCCGCCATCACCAGCCTCGGCGCCCTCCTCGAAGAGGTCCGCGACGGACTCGGCATGAGCGGCAGCGTGGCCGGGCTGCTCACCTCGGTGCCCCCGCTGTGCTTCGCGGTCTTCGGCGTCACCGCCCCCCGCCTGGCCCGCCGCTTCGGCGCGGGCGCGGTGGTGTGCGCGGGCATGGTCGCCATCACCACCGGCCTGCTCGTACGGCCGTACACGGGCTCCACGCCGGGCTTCCTGGCCGCCAGTGCCCTCGCCCTCATGGGGATAGCCGTCAGCAACGTCCTGATGCCGGTCATCGTCAAGCGCTGGTTCCCGGACCGGGTCGGCTCCATGACCGGCCTGTACTCGATGGCCCTGGCTCTCGGCACCTCCGCCGCGGCCGCGGTGACCGTGCCGCTGACCGACGCGCTGGGCGGCGGCTGGCAGTCCGGGCTCGCGGTGTGGGCCGCTCTCGCCGGAGCCGCCGTACTGCCGTGGATCCCGCTCGTCCGGGACAAGGGCCCCGGGTCCGCCGTGGGCAGCGTGCACGCGCGCGTGGAGGGCGCCGGACCCGTCCAGCACGTGCACGCGCGCGTGGAGCCGACCGCACTGCGGATCACCCGGAGCCGGACCGCCTGGGCGCTCGCCGTCTTCTTCGGGCTCCAGGCCACCGCCGCCTACATCACCATGGGCTGGATGGCGCAGATCTTCCGGGACGCGGGCGTGCCCGCGGGCACCGCCGGGGTGCTGCTCGCCGTCACCATGGTGATGGGCGTCCCCCTGGCCTTCGTCATCCCGCGGGTGGCCACCCGGCTGCCGCACCAGGGCCCGATCGTCCTCGCCCTCGGCGTCTGCGGCCTCGCCGGCTACGCGGGCCTCTACCTCGCGCCCGCCGCCGGCGCCTGGGTCTGGGCCGTACTGCTCGGCGTCTCGAACTGCGCCTTCCCACTGGCCCTCACCATGGTCGGGATGCGCGCCAGGACCGGCGCGGGCGTGGCCCAGCTGTCCGCCTTCGCGCAGAGCACCGGCTATCTGATCTCCATCCCCGGCCCGCTCCTGGTCGGCGTGCTGTACCAGCACAGCGGCGGCTGGGGCCTGCCGATCGCGCTCATGATCGGCCTGATGATCCCGCAGATGGCCGTCGGAGTGCTCGCGGGCCGCGACCGTACGGTCGAGGACGAGGCGGCCGCGGCGACACCCTGAGGGCCGGGCATGAGGCACCCTGACGGACCGGGTAAGAGACCGGAGTGCGACACTGGCCGCATGCTCGACCCGAACCCCCAGAACGGCCAGAAGAAGATGCTGCTGGTCTTCGGCTCGTTCCTCGCCATCTTCGTCGTCATCGCGATCATCGCCACGATCGCCTCGCCTTGATCCGAACCTCGATCCGATGACCTCCGAACCTTGATGTGACGACTTGCTCCCGGGGCCGGCGGTGGGGTTAACCCCCCTGTCCCCTAGGGGGCGAGTGTCAGGGTCAACTGGGTGGATCACCGGATGGGTTGAGGCCCGCAGGGTCCGTACCTTCGAGATGTGACCGCGAGCAGCGGATCACCGGAACTCGAAGACCGGAGGCACTCATGTCGGCCCCTGCGCACACCCCGCCCCACCCGGCGTCCCGGGGCGGCGTCGACATCCGGCTGCCCTGGTGGGCCCTGGCCCTGCCGACGCTGGCCTTCGTGGTGCTCCTGGCCCTCATCCTCAACCCCTCCGATGCGCACGCGGCCTCCGGCGACCCCGCCGTCACCCAGTTCCTGGAGCGCGTCCAGCAGCTCATGGCGCGCTGAGCACCCGCGAAGCCGCCCGTCAACTCCCTGCGCCCCGTGGCCTGTTTCATGCGAAGCTGGATCCTATGAGCGTCGCAGAACCCCGCAGGATTGTCCTTTTCCGGCATGCGAAAGCCGACTGGCCACAGGTCACCGACCATGAGCGGCCGCTCGCCGACCGGGGCCGAAAAGATGCAGCGGAGGCCGGACGGCGGCTGACCGACTCCGGCATCCCCTTCGACCTGGCCCTCTGCTCCACCGCCACCCGGACCCGGGAGACCTGGAAGCTCGCGGTGCAGGAGTTCCCGCACCGGCCGAAAACGGTCTACGAGGAGCGGATCTACGAGGCCTCACCCGGCGAGCTGATCGCCGTGCTCAACGAGACCCCGGACGACGTGCAGAACGCCGTCCTGATCGGCCACAACCCCGGAGTGCAGGGCCTGGCCGACATTCTCGCCGGCGCCGCTGAGGGGGACGCCCGCCGCCGGATGAGCGAGCGCGGCTTCCCGGCCGCCGCCTTCGCCGTCCTGTCCTTCAGCGGCCCCTGGAAGGCCCTGGAACCCGGGGTGGCCACCCTCGTCGACTACTGGGCACCGTCCGACTGAGACCCGACCCGTACGCGAGACGCGACATGACGGGACCCGGCACCGCGAGGGTGCCGGGCCCTGTCAGGCACACCACGCCGAATTCCGCCCCGGACACCGATGAGCGGTCGCCTTCACTGCGCACCCCCACAGGCTGTCCGGCCTGCGCCCCGCACACCGACGGCCGGGCCGGACTCGTGGGCCGGTCCCCGCCCCGTCCGCCCGTTTCAGTCCTCCTCGTGCGCGTCCGCCGCCTCGACCTCTTCGCGGGTGACGCCCAGCAGGTACAGCACCGTGTCCAGGAACGGCACGTTCACCGCGGTGTGCGCGGCCTCCCGTACCACCGGCTTGGCGTTGAAGGCGACCCCCAGCCCGGCCGCGTTCAGCATGTCCAGGTCGTTCGCGCCGTCCCCGATCGCCACCGTCTGGGACAGCGGCACCCCCGCCTCCGCGGCGAACCGTCGCAGCAGCCGCGCCTTGCCCGCGCGGTCCACGATCTCCCCGGTGACCTTGCCGGTCAGCTTCCCGTCGACGATCTCCAGCGTGTTCGCCTGGGCGAAGTCCAGCCCGAGCCGCTCCTTGAGGTCGTCGGTCACCTGGGTGAACCCGCCCGAGACGACCCCCACTTGGAAGCCGAGCCGCTTCAGCGTCCGGATGAGGGTGCGCGCGCCCGGCGTCAGCCGGACCTCGCTGCGCACCTTGTCCACGACCGAGGCGTCCAGCCCCTCCAGCAGGGCCACGCGCGCGTGCAGCGACTGCTCGAAGTCCAGCTCGCCGCGCATCGCGGCGGCGGTCACCTCGGCGACCTGGTCCTCGCAGCCGGCGTGCGCGGCGAAGAGCTCGATCACCTCGTCCTGGATGAGCGTCGAGTCCACGTCCATGACGACCAGCCGCTGAGCCCGGCGGTGCAGACCGGCGGCGACGACGGCCACGTCCACGCCGAGCTTGCCGGCGTCCGTCACCAGGGCGGTGCGCAGCGGCTCGGTCTCGACGCCGGACACCGCGAACTCGACGGCCGTGACGGGGTACTTGGCCAGCCGGAAGATACGGTCGATGTTGCCGCCGGCCTTGGCGATCTTGGCGGCGATGGCGGCGGTGGCCTCCGCGGTGAGCGGGTGACCGAGCACGGTGACCAGGGAACGCCCGAGGCCGCGCGGCCGGTTGTCACCGAGGCCGGAGATGATCTCCGCCTGCATCTTGATCGACTCGGCCCAGCTGTGGACGGTCGCCCGCAGATCACCCTCCTGCGGGCGCGGCGGCGCGGTCACGAGCGCGCACAGCACCATCCGGCCACGGGTGACGACCTGCTCGATGTCGACCACGTCGACCGAGTAGGCGGCGAGGGTGTCGAAGAGGCCGGCCGTGATGCCCGGCCTGTCCTTCCCGAAGATCTTGACGAGAAGGGTGGGGACGTCGGGAGACGAGGTCTGCGAAGCGCTCATGGTGTTCCCACCGTATCCGGCACCCAGTGCCTTCTGCTCCCGCGGTCCGTCTGACGGACAGGGAACAGTCGGTGTCGGGCGGGTGGCGCGGGCCTTGCGAGCGGGCCACGTCCGCGCGCGTCAGTGCCGTCCCTTCGGGTTCCCCGGCGGTGGCGGGGGAGGGGGAGGTGGCGGTGGCGGTGGAGGCGGGGACTGCCGTCCCTCCTCGCCTCCGGAGCCTCGCCGGCCACCGGCCTGCCGCCCGGGAGGACGTTGGGGCGAGCGAGGGGGCGGGTCGATCGGACCGGCCACGGTAGGAGCGCCGTAGACGGTGCCGGGCCGCCCCGGCGACTCGTCCTCAGGCCCCCTCCGCTCCTCAGACCTCCTCCGCTCCTCAGGCCCTCTCCGCTTCTCCGGCCCCCTCAGCTCCTCCGGCACCCGCAGATACGGGTTCGTCGCCGCGTTGGGAGGCCGGTAGGAAGCACCGGGCACGTACGGACCGGCCTCGCCTCCGTACGGCTCGAATCCGCCGCCGGAGGACACGGAACCCCCGGGCCGCGGATCCGGCTCGCCGCCGTACGCCCCCGGCCCGCCGCCCCCGTACAACCTCGCCGCACGGTCGTCATAGGGCCCGGCCCCACGCTCGTGCTCGTACCGAGGATCCCCGCCGGCCCCCGTCCCTCCCGCGGACCAGGTCCCGGCACCCGCCTCCATCCCCGTCCCTCCCGCGGACCAGGTCCCGGCACCCGCTCCCGCCCCCGTCTCCGCACGCAGTGACAGCGCCGACGCCCGCGATCCCGCCGCGCCCGTGGCCCGCGCCAGCAGCGCCCCCGCCGCTCCCGCCGCCGCACCCCACACCGCGCCGAGCAGTGCCGCCATCCCGAGCTGCCCCCGCAACTCCACCCCCGCGCCGAACGCGTCGACCCCCAGCACCGACAGCGAGGCATTCACCGACACCCCCGTCAGCCAGGCGAGCAAGGGCAACGCCAACGCGGTCGCGACTCCCAGCCGCACCGCACACCGCCCGGCGAAACCAAGGGCTCCCGGGTCCCGTACGGCTCCCACGCCCCCGCCGTGCGCATGCCCCGCCCGCACCCCCACCGGCGTCCGCACAGCCGTGAGCACCCCCGCCAACAGCATCAGCAGCGCCGCCCCCACCCCCAGCAGCCACACCCGGCCGTCCAGCTCCGCCAGCTTCCCCAGCGTCACCGAGTGGTCGGAGCCCGAGCCGAGGAGTCGGTCCAGGGGGTCCGGGAGGAAGTTCGTCAGGACGCCGGTCGCGCGGCCGTCGAAGGGGACGAACAGGCCGATGGGGATGCCCAGCCAGACCCCGTTCGGCGTGCCGAGCAGCGCCGCGCCCGCGATCCGCTTCGGATGGTCGTCGCCGATCGCCGCGAACGCCGCCGCGGAGAGCCCCGCGACCACCGCGACCAGCAGCACCGTCACCAACGCGGACACCGCGGGCCGTACGACCCGGTGCACGGCCTCCCAGCCGCGCGGCAGCGGCGTGCGGCGGGACGCCAGCAGCGCGACCAGCAGGATGCCGATCGACCAGCCCAGGCCGCCGAGCAGCGTCGGCGCGGTGCCCACCGTGAAGCCGACGGCGGCCTTCGCGTCGACGAGGTCGCCGATCCTGTCGGGCAGCAGCCCGCCGATGTCGCCGACGTCGCCCAGCCCGGGGATGTCCAGTCCTCCGCCCCCGCCCGCCCCGGGCAGCTTGTCGAGTCCCAGCGCGCCCCCGTCGATCGTGATGACGTCGTGCCCCGCCCAGGCCAGCCCGCCCAGCATCGCCACGAACAGCGCGACCACCGCACCCGCGCGCGCCAGGAGCTCGGAGGGTGCGATCACCGCTCCGGCCGCCCGTAGGGACCGTAGGAAGAACCAGGACAAAAGCACCGCACCGACCATGCTGACGCCCAGTGGCGTGATCTCGATGGCGGTCGCGGCCTGCGCCCCCGTCAACCCGAAGGCGGACCCGTCCCCGGAGGGTGTCACCGAACCTCCCGCCGCGAGGGTCACCACCGCCGCGGTCATCGGGCCGAGCGAGGCCACCGAATCGGCCTCCAGCAGATGCAGTCCGAGCGCAGCCGTCCCCGCCATCCCGATCAACGCCCAGCTCACGGACGTCACCGCGGACAGCACGATGTCCCCCCACGGCAGCCGGACGCCGTGCGGCGCGCTCTCGACGCTCCTGGACGCACTCATGGCAGACCCCCCGATCCGCGGCGCGGCCGAGACCGCGCTCATCCCCCTCGCGTGGATTACCCACTCTCCGGGTCGGTTTCAACCCCGTCAACGGAACCGGCCGAAGCGTGCGAACGTGCTCTTAGCGGGGCTCGTGTTTCGGTCAGGCAGCGAAGCCTGAAACAGTTCCCGACGATGTTCGACATCCCTACACTCCCTGTGACGGGGGCAGTTCGGGGACTACTCAGTGGGGCGTGGCGTGCCGGAACTCGTACTGGAAGCGAATGGACGTACCTGGACGCTCGATCCGTCCCGGGCGTACCGCCTTGGGCGTGATCCGCAGGGTGACATCGTGTTCGACGACGCCAGGGTGTCCTGGCGGCACGCCACGATCAGCCGGAGCGGGCGCGACTGGGTCATCGAGGACCACAGCAGCACCAACGGGACGTTCCTGCACGGGCAGCGGATCCACGAGTCGCAGCTGGGCCCCGGCGCGGCGCTCCGCCTCGGCAACGCGAACGACGGCCCGCTGCTGAGCTTCACCGGTACCGCCGCCCCGGCCGCCGAGCCCCAGCAGCAGCGGTACGCCGCGCAGAGCGCGAACCCGGCCTGGGCCCGGCAGACCCCCCAGCAGCCGGCCGCCCAGCAGACCCCGCACCAGGCGGCGTCCCACGAGGCCCGTCAGCAGACCCCGCCGCAGGCCTCCCACCAGGCTCCGCAGGCCGCCAAGTCCGGCTGGCCGGAGCCCCAGCGGCCGCACTCGTCGCACCAGCCCCAGCGGATCCCGCAACAACAGGGCTCCGGCGGGGGAGTGGACGCCGGCTCGACTCCCGTCTACGGCGACCGCAGCCCGACCACGTTCCACCAGTTCACCATCGGTCGCATCATGCGTATCGGCCGTGCCCTGGAGAACGACCTGGTTGTCTCCGACCTCCAGGTCTCCCGCCACCACGCCGAGTTCCACTCGATGCCCGACGGCCGCATGGAGATCCGCGACCTGGGCTCGCACAACGGCACGTACGTCAACGGCCAGCCGATTCCCAAGGGCGGCTCGCTGCTGCTCGGCCCCGCGGACATCGTCGGTGTCGGCCACTCCACCTTCCGGATCGTCGGCGACCGCCTGGAGGAGTTCGTCGACACCGGCGAGGTCTCCTTCTCCGCCCGCCACCTCACCGTCACGGTCGACGGCGGCAAGCAGATCCTCAAGGACGTCTCCTTCGGTGTCCCGGAGAAGTCCCTGATCGCGGTCATCGGACCGTCCGGTTCCGGCAAGTCGACCCTGCTCAAGGCACTCACCGGCTACCGGCCCGCCAACCAGGGCGACGTCCTCTACGACAACCGCAACCTCTACAAGCAGTTCGCCGAGCTGCGCCAGCGCATCGGTCTGGTCCCGCAGGACGACATCCTGCACAAGGAGCTGACCGTCAAGAAGGCCCTGAAGTACGCGGCCAAGCTCCGCTTCCCGGCCGACACCACCGGCGAGGAGCGCGAGCACCGCATCGACGAGGTGCTGCGCGAGCTGAAGCTCGACATCCACCGCGAGAAGAAGGTCACCGCGCTCTCCGGCGGCCAGCGCAAGCGCGTCTCGGTGGCCCTGGAACTGCTCACCAAGCCGTCCCTGATCTTCCTGGACGAGCCGACCTCGGGCCTCGACCCGGGCATGGACCGCGATGTCATGCAGCTGCTGCGCGGCCTCGCCGACGACGGCCGCACGGTCCTCGTCGTCACCCACTCCGTCGCCGAGCTCGCCCTGTGCGACAAGCTCCTGGTGATGGCCCCGGGCGGCGCCGTCGCCTACTTCGGCCCGCCCGAGGAGGCCCTGAACTTCTTCGGCTACGACACCTGGGCCGACGTCTTCTCCGCCTTCGAGAACTACCGCGACTACGACTGGGCCGGACGCTGGAAGGGCTCGCAGCACTACCAGATGTACGCCGCGGACATAGACGCCGTGGCGCCGCAATCCGTACAGACGCCTCCGATGCAGGGCATGAAGCCGCCGAAGCCGCAGGGCTGGACGGGCCAGTTCACGACGCTCGTGCGCCGCTATGTCGCGGTGATCGCGTCCGACAAGGGCTTCCTGGCCCTGATGGTGATCCTGCCGGCCGTCCTCGGCGCGGTGAGCCTGCTGATCGACTTCGGCAACGCCCTGCTGCCCAAGCCCGTCGACCCGAGGACCAAGCTCCCGGAGCCCAACAGCACGGCCACCACGGTCCTGCTGATCCTCGCGGTGGGCGCCTGCTTCGCCGGGGCCGCCAACTCGGTCCGTGAACTGATCAAGGAACGGGTCATCTACGAACGGGAGCGGGCCACCGGCCTGTCCCGCTCGGCGTATCTGATGTCGAAGGTCTTCGTGCTCGGAGTGATCACCGTGCTCCAGGGCCTGCTGGTCGGTGTCATCGGCTTCTCCAGCCGCGGCATCCCGAAGGAGGGCCTGGTCCTCGGCCACGCCACCCTCGTGGAGCTCTGCCTGCCGGTCATGGGTCTCGGGTTCACGTCGATGATGTTCGGCCTGATCATCTCCGCGCTGGTGAAGACGTCCGAGAAGACCATGCCGCTGCTGGTCATGTTCGCGATCGTCCAGGTGGTCTTCACCGGCTGTCTGTTCACCCTGAACGGCGCGGTCGGCGTCAACGAGTTCTCGTACCTCATGCCGTCCCGCTGGGCGGTCGCCGCCGCGGGCGCCACCCTGGACTTCAACCAGGTCAACCCGCCCAAGCCCGGCGGTGCGACCGACCCGCTGTGGAACCACACCGTCAGCGCCTGGGGCCTCGACATGCTCGCCCTCGTCGCCCTCGGCGTGGTCTGCGGCTTCCTGGTGGCCCGCTTCCTGCGCCGCCACGAACCCGAGGTCATGCGCAAGTGATCACTGCCGTACGACGGTGAAGGGCGGCACCCCGACAGGGTGCCGCCCTTTCCGCGTACGAGAGGTCCGCGCGGCCTCAGTACGCGCTGTTGACGTTGTCGATCGAGCCGTACCGGTGGAAGGCGTAGTTCGCGGACGCGGTGATGTTGGCGACCGGGTCGTACTGGCTCCAGGCCGTACCGGGGACGTGGTAGGCGTTGAAGGTCGGCTTGATGATCTGGAGCAGACCGATCGACGGCGTGCCGTTGATGGCGTTGATGTCCCAGTTGTTGATGGCGTTCGGGTTGCCCGAGGACTCCCGGATGATGTTGCGGTACAGGCCGTTGTACGTGCCCGGGATGCCCTTGGACTTCATGATGTCCAGGGACTCCTTGATCCAGCCGTCCAGGTTGTTGGCGTAGGACTTGCGCACGGCGGCCTTCAGCTTGGCGCGGTGCGCGGCCCGGCTCGCGGCCTTCGCCTTGCGGGCCTTCTCCGCCTTCTTCTTCGCGGCGGCCTTCTTCTTGGCGGCGGCAGCGGCGGCGGCCTTCTTCTTCGCGGCCGCGGCGGCCTTGGCCTTCGCCTCGACCTTGGCCTTGGCCTCGGCGGCCTGGCCCTGGAGGCTCTTGGCGGCGAGCTGCTCGCTGACGTCCGACTGGAGGCCCTTGAGCTGCTCGGAGGAGTACTTCACCGGGGCCGAGGAGACAGCGGCCTCGGAGGTGGTCGTCTCGGCGTTGCCGGGCACCGCACTGAAGGCCACGGCCGCGGCGCCGAGCGTGGCGACACCGGCTACGGCGATCTTGTGACGCTTGGTGAGAGCAGGACGATGAGCACGAGTGAAGGTGTACTTGGGCATGCGGAATGGACCTCTTCGGATAGCGCGGAGGTCGCTCGCTGTCCGGTGGGGACACGGGTGCTTCCGGCACAAACGCCGCGGTGGGAGTCCGCGGCGCTGAGCGACGAGAGCCATTCTTAGCGGCCGCAAAATGCCCGGGCAAAGGTGTGACGTACGATCCCCGATAGTGGGCCGGGGGAGGGCAAATCGGGACAGACTAGAACGTCTGCCCCGTTCACCGCGGAGGCCTTTGTCTCCTATTTCTCTTCGTACGTGATCTGGGCCCTATGTGCGGGCTCACACCGGCTTCACAGCGTTCTCACGAGCAGTTGCTGAAGCAATGCTCTGCGTGAGGATCCTCCGGGGGCAGCAGGAGATGCACGTCCCCGAACTCGTGCCACAGGTAGCGCCCGCGCAGCGCCTCCTCGTAGCCGCGGTCGATCGCGGCCCGCCCGGCGACCGCCTCCAGCATCAGCAGATGCGAGGCCTCGGGCTCGTGCAGCCCCGTCAGCAGCCCGTCCACCACCCGCACCCCGCGCCCCGGGGTCACGACGAGATCCGTCCACCCCGCACGCGCGCGTACGACCCCGTCGGCCCCGGCCGCCGACTCCACGGCCCGCACGGAGGTCGTCCCCACCGCGAGCACCCGGCCGTCCCCGGCCCTCACCGCGTTGATCAACCGCGCGGAGGTCTCCGGCACCGCGAACCACTCCGGATACGGCGGTTCATGCGCCTCCACCGAGGCCACCCCGGCATGCAGCCGCACGGGAGCGAACCCCACCCCCCGGCTCACCAGCTCCGCCACCGTCCGCCCGGTGAAGGGCCGCGCCGCACTGGGCATCTCCGCACTGCCCGCCCCGTCGGACGACGGCAGCGCGAACACCGTCTGGTAGACGGACAGCGGCTGGTCCCGCTCCGTGTAGGAGTACCGAACGGGCCGCCCGTGCTCCCGCAGCAGCCCGAACACCTCCCCGCCGGACACCCGCGCCCACCACAGCCGCTCGCTCACGGCCTCCTCCAGCACCAGGCGCGGGCCCCCGGGCAGCCGCACCTCCGTCCCCGCGGGCCCGCCCGCACGCGCACGCGTGGTGCCCCTCCCGTCCGGATCCCGCAGCTCGACCGTCCACCGGCCGTCGTCCCCGCGCGTGGAGAAGTGCACCACCACACGCGTGTGCCCGATCCGCCCGTCGACCGCCGCGGCCAGCGTGGGCGAGGTGTTCACGACGAGCAGGTCCCCGGCCCGCAGCAGCCGCGGCAGCTCCGCGAAGGAGTGGTGCGACACCTCGGTGCCCCGCGACACCAGCAGCCGTACGGCGTCCCGGTCCAGCCCCGGCCCGCGCTGCTCGGCCGGCACCCGAGCCGACAGCTCCTCCGGCACCCGGTACCCCCGCCGGCCGAACGCAGGCACCCCCGTCACGACGGTCACAGCCCCTCCAGCAGCGCCGGAGCCCCGTACCGCCCACTCGCCGGCCGCTCGTCCAGCAGCCGCAGGAAAGCCGGCACGACACCCGCCGGCCGCGGCCGCGGCTCCCTGTCCTGCGGTACGGCCGCCGCGTACAGGTCCGTCGCCATGTCCCCGGGATCGACGGCCCACACCCGCAGCCCGGGCTCCTCCTCGCCCAGCACCGCCGCGAGGTGGTCCAGGGCGGCCTTGGACGCCCCGTACCCGCCCCACGTCTCGTACGCCTCGGCGGCCGCGTCCGAACTGACCGCGATCACCGTGCCCGCCTCCGACGCCCGCAGCAGCGGCAGCGCCTCCTGGACCAGGCCCAGCGCGGCCACGACATTCACCTCCAGCGCGCGGCGGAACCCGTCCAGCGGCAGCGCGTCGAGGCGGGTCAGCGGCTCGACGCCCAGCGCGCTCGCGTTGTTCACCAGCAGATCCACCCCGCCGAGCCTCCGGGCCGCGGCCACCAGCTCGGAGCGGTGCGCCGGGTCCGTGACGTCCCCGGGCAGGGCCGTCACCCGGGTCCGGTGCGCGGCGAGCGCGGCCGCCGTCCCCGCCAGCCCCTGGGGCGTCCTGGCGTCGAGCACCAGGTCCCAGCCCCGCGCGGCCAACGCCTCGGCGAGCGCCCGTCCAAGACCCTTCGAGGCCCCCGTGATGATCGCGACCGGCATGACATCCGTCCCCTCGTCCTGCACGCCTCCAGATCGGCGTGCCCCCAACCTAGGAACGCGTTGCGGCCGGCCGCCTCGGACGCGGGCCGCAGAGCGGCGCGGCCCTTCGCCCTAGGTCGCTTGCCCTAGTGGGGCGCGGTCACAGGTCCGATCCGCACTGTCACAGCCCGCCCGTACGCTGAGGGCATGAGTCAAGGTCCACGGTCCGGCCTCGGCGCGGTGAGCTCCGCGCTGCTGGCCATGAGCAGGCATCTCGAGGTGCGCGACGTCCTCAAGACGATCGTCGCCTCGGCCCGCGAACTGCTCGACGCCCAGTACGCCGCCCTCGGCGTCCCGGACGACCACGGCGGCTTCGCCCAGTTCGTGGTGGACGGCGTCAGCGACGAGCAGTGGAAGGCCATCGGCCCGCTCCCGCGCCAGCACGGCATCCTCGCCGCGATGCTGCACGAGGCCACCCCTGAGCGCCTCGCCGATGTCCGCAAGGACCCCCGCTTCGAGGGCTGGCCGTCGGCCCACCCCGAGATGTCCGACTTCCTCGGCCTGCCGATCCGCGACGGCGACGAGGTCATCGGCGCCCTGTTCCTCGCCAACAAGAACTGTGACAAGCCCGAGGGCGGCTGCGGCTTCACCGAGGAGGACGAGCAGCTCCTGTCGATCCTCGCCCAGCACGCCGCGATCGCCCTCACCAACGCCCGCCTCTACGAACGCAGCCGCGAACTGACGATCGCCGAGGAGCGCTCCCGGCTCGCCCACGAACTGCACGACGCCGTCAGCCAGAAGCTCTTCTCCCTGCGCCTGACCGCCCAGGCCGCGGCAGCCCTCGTCGACCGCGACCCGTCCCGCGCCAAGGGCGAGCTGCACCAGGTGGCGGTGCTGGCCGCCGAGGCCGCCGACGAACTCAGGGCCGCCGTGGTCGAACTGCGCCCCGCCGCCCTGGACGAGGACGGCCTGACCGCCACCCTGCGCACCCACGTCCAGGTCCTCGACCGCGCCCACACCGCCCGGGTGACCTTCACCGCCCGCAGCTTCCGCGCACTGCCCGCCGCCCAGGAGGAGGCCATGCTCCGCGTCGCCCAGGAGGCCCTGCACAACGCGCTGCGGCACTCGGGCGCCGAGCATGTCGACGTGACGCTGGACCGGCGCGGCAGCGGAGCCGTCCTGCGGGTCACCGATGACGGAAGCGGCTTCGAACCGACGGCGATCCGCCGCGCGGGACGCCACCTCGGCCTGGTCTCCATGCGGGACCGCACCAGCGGGGTCGGCGGCACATTGACCGTTGAGTCGGCGCCCGGCAAGGGCACCACGATCGAGATGGAGGTCCCCGGTGGCTGACGCGATCAAGGTCCTGCTCGTCGACGACCACCAGGTCGTCCGCCGGGGCCTGCGCACGTTCCTCGAAGTACAGGACGACATAGAGGTCGTGGGCGAGGCCGCCGACGGCGCCGAGGGGGTCCAGCGCGCCGAGGAACTGAAGCCCGACGTCGTCCTCATGGACGTCAAGATGCCGGGCATGGACGGCATCGACGCCCTGCGCCGGCTCCGCGAACTGGACAACCCCGCGCGCGTGTTGATCGTCACCAGCTTCACCGAACAGCGCACCGTGGTCCCGGCCCTCCGCGCGGGCGCCGCCGGATACGTCTACAAGGACGTGGACCCCGACGCCCTGGCCGGCGCCATCCGCTCCGTCCACGCCGGCCACATCCTGCTCCAGCCCGAGGTGGCCGGCGCCCTGCTCTCCCAGGAGGAGAACAACTCCGGCCAGGGCAGGGGCGGTTCGCTCACGGAGCGGGAGCGCGAGGTACTCGGGCTGATCGCGGACGGCCGCTCCAACCGGGAGATCGCCCGCGCCCTGGTCCTCTCCGAGAAGACCGTGAAGACCCACGTCTCGAACATCCTGATGAAGCTCGACCTGGCGGATCGAACCCAGGCGGCACTGTGGGCGGTTCGTCATGGTGTGGCCTGATAGGACTTCATACTGTCGTGGGAATGTCCCCCGGACGGCGCAACCCTGATGGATCTCCACCGTTCTCCAGTGCGTGCTGCGGCGACTGCCGCGGCAATCGTTAGGGAGGGCTCAGTAGTGAAGAACCTGAAGAAGGCAGCGGCCGTGACGATGGTGGCCGGCGGGCTGATCGCCGCCGGTGCCGGCATGGCCTCCGCCACCGAGGGGGCGCACGCCGACGGCAAGGCCGTGGGCTCGCCGGGCGTCGCCTCGGGCAACCTCGTCCAGGCCCCGGTCCACGTCCCGGTGAACGCCGTGGGCAACAGCGTGAACGTCATCGGTGTGCTGAACCCCGCCTTCGGCAACCTCGGCCTCAACCACTGATTCCTCGCCTCCGGCGGGCAGTGGCTCCGGCCTCCCGGACGCGTCACGCGTCCGGGAGGCCGATCCGTTTGTCGTTCGAATGAGCCGAACGGTGAATCCTGCGGGGATATGCGTGCCGCCCGGGCCTGCAAACGCGTTGATCAGCGCACGACCCGCGGCCGGGTCGGATACGCGAACGCAGGAGGAACGCTTCCCATGAACATCGCCAAGAAGGCCGCCGTGGCCATCACCGTCGCCGGTATCGCCACGGGTGCCGCCGCCGGTGCCGCTGTCGCCGACGCGGGTGCCGACGGCGCGGCCGTGGGCTCGCCGGGCGTCGTCTCGGGCAACCTGGTCCAGGTCCCGGTCCACGTCCCGGTGAACGTAGTCGGCGACAGCGTGAACGTCATCGGTCTGCTGAACCCGGCGTTCGGCAACACCGGCGTGAACGGCTGACGCCTGGTCTGAACCGAGGGGCCCCTCAAGTCAACGACGACTTGAGGGGCCCTTGGCGTTGACCGTCGTAGGGCAGGGACCGTCGCTCGGCTGCGGCCGGGTGAGGCGGGTGCAGCTGAGTGCGTATGACTGCACCCAGCTGCTTCTAGGGGCGCGGGGAACTGCGCGACCAGCCCCGACGCACCCGCACCCGCAAGACGGCACAGCGAGGCACCCCCTTAGGCGCAGCTCACCGCACCCCCCGCTCCCGCTCCTCCACATACGCGTTGTAAGCCGCCACCTGCGCCCGCCGAGCCGTCCGCTCCACCGGCCGCAACGCCTCCCCCCGAGCCCGCATCTCCGCAGAACTCACCGCACCCCCATGTCCGTTCTCATACGCCAGCGACACCAGCAACCCCACCCGCTGAGCAAGCTCCAACACCCGCACCGCGCGCGGCGGATACCCCGGCGCCAGAACCTCCCGCCCCCGCTCGGCCCGAGCCCGGTACGCCCCGATCGCCGCCTCCGCCACCGGCCCCGACCCGGCCACGTCCAGCCGCGACAACACCTCCGTCGCCTCCCGCAGGGCCTCCGCGAGCTCCCGCTCCGCCTCGCCCAGCGAGGGCACGTCCGCCGGCGGAGCCTCCCGCACCGGCAGTACGTGCCACACCACCTCGACATGCACATCACCCGAAGGCCCGGCCTCGTACACCTCCGGCACCAGACCCAGCGCGGCGCCGTGACAGACGACCGCCTCCTCCGCCTCCAACGCCCGTGCGTTGAACTCCGGCGGCCCGCTCAGCCCCAGCGGATGCCCGGGAGCGGGCAGCGCGACCCGCAGCCCCGTGACCCCGAGCGACCGCAGCCGCCCGAGCGCGAGGGTGAGACCGACCGCCGAAGCCTCCCCGGGCAGCCCCTCCACCCGGTGCACGGCATCGTCACCGACGATCGCCAGCACGGCGTCGTCGGGCGGGACAAGTCCGGCCAAAAGGCCGTTTCCCCAAGCGGCAAGGCGTCCAGAGCGCGGTTCCGAGAGCATGCCCCCAGCCTAAGGACCTGACCTATGGACCGGACCGCGCGGCCGGTGGCGTAGATTTCATCGAGGGCTGCGCCCAAAAGCGCGCACGCGACAGCCGAGACGTCGACACCGTCACACTGCAAGGGGAGACAACGCGCTCATGAGCGATGTTCTGGAGCTTCAGGACGTATCCGTGGTCCGTGAGGACCGGGCTCTGGTGGACCAGGTCTCCTGGTCGGTCAAGGAGGGCGAGCGCTGGGTCATCCTCGGCCCCAACGGCGCCGGCAAGACCACGCTCCTGAACCTCGCGTCGAGCTACCTCTACCCCAGCAAGGGCACCGCCACCATCCTCGGCGAGACTCTCGGCAAGCCCGGCACCGACGTCTTCGAGCTGCGCCCCCGCATCGGCATGGCCGGCATCGCCATGGCCGACAAGCTCCCCAAGCGCCAGACCGTCCTGGAGACCGTGCTGACGGCCGCGTACGGCATGACCGCGGGCTGGCAGGAGGAGTACGAGGACATCGACGAGCAGCGCGCGCGTGCCTTCCTCGACCGCCTCGGCATGAGCGACTACCTGGACCGCAAGTTCGGCACCCTCTCCGAGGGCGAGCGCAAGCGCACCCTCATCGCGCGCGCCCTGATGACCGACCCCGAGCTGCTCCTCCTCGACGAGCCCGCCGCCGGTCTCGACCTCGGCGGCCGCGAGGACCTGGTCCGCCGCCTCGGCCGGCTCGCCCGCGACCCGATCGCCCCCTCGATGCTGATGGTCACCCACCACGTCGAGGAGATCGCCCCCGGCTTCACCCACGTCCTCATGATCCGCCAGGGCAAGGTGCTCGCCGCCGGTCCCCTGGAGCTCGAACTCACCTCCCGCAACCTCTCCATGTGCTTCGGCCTCCCGCTCGTCGTCGAGCAGGTCGGCGAACGCTGGACCGCTCAGGGCCTCCCGCTGTCGTGATCAAGTGAAGTCCCCGCAAAAACACGGGTAAGAAGCCCCTCCCGGCGCCATCGCGCCCTGTCGGAGGCGGTACCCGCGGACCTACCATTGACCATGTGAACGACATCGACGCATGGGTGTGGTGGCTCGTCGGCGCGGCAGCGCTCGGAATCCCGCTCGTGGTGACCGCGATGCCGGAGTTCGGCATGCTCGCGGTCGGCGCCGTCGCGGCAGCGGTCTCGGCCGGGCTCGGCGGTGACGTCGTCGTGCAGGTGCTCGTCTTCGTCGTCGTCTCGGTGGCCCTCATCGCCGTCGTACGGCCCATCGCGGCACGGCATTCCTCCCAGCGACCCCAACTCGTCACGGGCGTCGACGCCCTGAAGGGCAAGCAGGCCGTCGTCCTGGAGCGCGTCGACAGCGCGGGCGGCCGGATCAAGCTCGCCGGCGAGGTCTGGTCGGCCCGCGCCCTCGACACCGGCCGGGCCTACGAAGTGGGCCAGGAAGTCGATGTGGTGGACATCGAGGGAGCGACCGCGATCGTCATGTGACCTCGCAGGATGCAACTGAACCGAACGCACCACGAGTTGTACGACGGTCTGTCAGACTCGACCAGCAAGATCTTCAACAACCATAAGATCTTCCGAAAACGCCGAGGCGGAGAAGGGCACGGGGAGCACGATGGAACCGGTCATCATCGTCTTGATCATTCTGGTGGTGTTGGTCTTCATCGCCCTGATCAAGACGATCCAGGTCATCCCGCAGGCGAGCGCCGCCATCGTCGAGCGCTTCGGCCGCTACACGCGGACACTCAACGCGGGCCTCAACATCGTGGTCCCGTTCATAGACACCATCCGCAACCGCATCGACCTGCGTGAACAGGTCGTGCCGTTCCCGCCGCAGCCGGTGATCACCCAGGACAACCTGGTCGTCAACATCGACACGGTCATCTACTACCAGGTCACCGACGCCCGCGCCGCGACCTACGAGGTCGCCAGCTACATCCAGGCGATCGAGCAGCTCACCGTCACCACGCTGCGCAACATCATCGGCGGCATGGACCTGGAGCGAACGCTGACCTCCCGCGAGGAGATCAACGCGGCCCTGCGCGGAGTCCTCGACGAGGCCACCGGCAAGTGGGGCATCCGCGTCAACCGCGTCGAACTCAAGGCGATCGAGCCCCCGACCTCCATCCAGGACTCGATGGAGAAGCAGATGCGCGCCGACCGTGACAAGCGCGCCGCGATCCTCACCGCGGAAGGCACCCGCCAGGCCGCGATCCTCACCGCCGAGGGTGAGAAGCAGTCCCAGATCCTGCGCGCTGAGGGTGAGGCCAAGGCCGCGGCCCTGCGCGCCGAGGGCGAGGCCCAGGCGGTCCGCACGGTCTTCGAGGCCATCCACGCCGGCGACCCGGACCAGAAGCTGCTCTCCTACCAGTACCTCCAGATGCTCCCCAAGATCGCCGAGGGCGACGCCAACAAGCTCTGGATCGTCCCCAGCGAAATCGGCGACGCCCTCAAGGGCCTGTCCGGCGCGATGGGCAACTTCGGCAACATCGGCGGCGGTTCAAGCGGAGGCAACGGCGGCACGGAACGCCGGGAAACCCCGAAGATCGACTGACGCAGGCATTTCCGTACGACAGCAGGGCCCGCCTTCTCGAGAAGGCGGGCCCTGACGCACTCAGGGGCGCGGGGAACTGCGCGACAAGCCACGACGCACCCGCAGTCGCATCAGAACCGGACCCGGCAGATGACTAGGCGGCCTCTCGAGCCAGCCACTCCGGCAACGCCGAGAAGTCCTCGTGTCCCAGCGACAACAGCATCGCGTCCGCCGGAGTCGGCTCGAACGGCTGACGCAGCAACGGCATCCCCGCCTCCGCCGGAGTCCGGTTCGCCTTGCGGTGGTTGTCCTCCGCGCAGGAGGCCACCGTATTCAGCCAGGTGTCCTGACCGCCCTGGGACCGCGGCACCACGTGGTCCACGGTCGTCGCCCGCCGCCCGCAGTACGCGCACCTGTGCCGGTCACGCACCAGAACACCCCGCCGGGACCACGGAGCTTGTCTTCGGAAGGGCACCCGCACGTACCTGCACAACCTGATCACCCGGGGCGCCGGTATGTCGACCGCGGCTCCGCGCATACGCAGTTCGGGGTGGGACTGCTCGACGACGGCCTTGTCCTGAAGCACCAGAACGACGGCTCGATTCAACGTCACCGTCGACAGCGGCTCAAAGCTCGCGTTCAGTACCAGCGTCTCCCGCATGACCAGCCCACCTCCCGTTGCGTACCGGCCCACCCCCTGGCGGGCTTGGGCTTGGATCAACTCTGGCCGGGCACGCCGAGATGGACAACGCAATAAAAAGTGCCCGCCCCTGATCAATTCCAAGACCAGAGGCGGGCAAACGCTCGTTGAACGTCAGTCTTCGGCGGGCACCTCGTACTCACCGATCAACTGGGCACGTCCGATCGTGTGGAACCGCAGGTTGAACCCCACAACGGCAGGCGACGCGTCGGAATCCGGCCCGAGCTTCTCCTGGTCCACCGCGTACACCGTGAAGACGTACCGGTGCGGCCCGTCCCCGGCCGGCGGAGCGGCCCCACCGAAGTCCTTCGACCCGTAGTCGTTCCGCGCCTGTACGGCACCCTCCGGCAGCCCCTCGAACTTCCCGCTGCCCGCGCCCACCGGCAGCTCGGTCACCGAGGCCGGGATGTCGAACACGACCCAGTGCCAGAACCCACTACCCGTGGGCGCGTCGGGGTCGTAGCAGGTCACGGCGAAGCTCTTGGTCTCCGGAGGGAAACCCTCCCAGCGCAGCTGCGGAGAGGTGTTGCCGGCCGCGTAGACCTGAGCGTCCTTCAGCGTCGCCCCCTCGGAGACGTCCTCACTCGTCACCGTGAACGACGGCACGGGCGGATGGAAGTCATGGGGGAGCGGCCGCCGCTTGAGCTCGGTCACCTCGGTACCTCCTGGTCTGTCAGCGGAATCAACAGTTCCGAGCCTAGAACCAGTTGCGCCTGCTGCCGACCTCGGACAGCCACTGGTTGAGGTAGGCGGCCCAGTCGGTGCCCTGGTAGTCGTGCAGACCCACCTGGAAGGAACGGAAGGTGTCACTGCCCTCGCTGAACAGACCCGGCTTCTTGTCCATCTCCAGCACCACGTCCATCGCGTGACCGTCCGCGACGAAGCTCAACTCGACCTGGTTCAGTCCCCGGTACTGCTGCGGCGGGAAGAACTCGACCTCCTGGTAGAACGGCAGCTGCTGCCGCGTCCCACGGATGTGCCCGCGCTCCAGGTCCGCGTTCTTGAAGCGGAAGCCCAGCTGGAGGAACGCGTCCAGGATCGCCTTCTGCGCCGGCAGCGGGTGCACGTTGACCGGGTCGAGGTCACCGGAGTCCACGGCACGCGCGATGGCCAGCTCGGTGGTCACACCGACGTTCATCCCGCGCAGCGCCTGCCCGTCGATCATGGTGATCGGCGTCTCCCAGGGGATCTCGATACCGAACGGCACCGCGTGCACCGCGTTCGCCTGCAGCGTGAAGGCACCGCCGAGCGACACCTTCGTGAACTGGACGTCCTGCTTGTACTCCTGGTCGCCGCTCTCGACCTCGACCCTGGCCTGGAGCCCGACCGACAGCCCCTCGATCTCCTGGTCCACGGACCCGCCCTGGATCCGCACCTCACCCTGGACGACACCACCCGGGACGACGTTGACCTCGGTCAGCACCGTCTCCACCGAAGCCCCGCCGGCCCCCAGGCTCGCGAGCAGCTTCTTGAACGCCATGTCTCTCCTCTTAGAACGCGCGGATTCCTGATCCCTACAAACGCGATCCGGCCGTGGTCGGTTCCGCGCCCTCACCCTGGCAAGCGGACGAAGCCTTGACCACCCCTTGGCACACACCCGTCTGGACTACGCTCGTACGCCATGATCACGCCCCCGGACCGTACGCCACTGCCACGAGACTTCTTCGACCGCCCTGTACTGGAGGTCGCCCCCGATCTCCTCGGCCGGCTCCTCGTCCGTACGACCCCGGACGGTCCGATCGTGCTCCGCATCACGGAGGTCGAGGCCTACGACGGCCAGAACGACCCCGGCTCCCACGCCTATCGCGGCCGCACGGCCCGCAACGACGTGATGTTCGGTCCGCCCGGCCATGTGTACGTCTACTTCACCTACGGCATGTGGTTCTGCATGAACCTCGTCTGCGGCGAGGAGGGCCGGGCGAGCGCCGTCCTGCTCCGTGCCGGCGAGGTCCTCGAAGGCACGGAACTGGCTCGCAAACGTCGACTCTCGGCCCGAAATGACAAAGAACTGGCCAAAGGACCGGCCCGCCTGGCCACCGCCCTGGGCGTGGACCGGGCCCTGGACGGCACGGACGCCTGCGCCGCGGGCGAGACCCCGTTGAGGGTGCTCACCGGCACCCCGGTCACCTCCGACCAGGTACTCAACGGTCCGCGCACCGGAGTGGCCGGCGAAGGAGGCGTGCACCCCTGGCGGTTCTGGGTCGCCAACGACCCGACGGTGAGCCCCTATCGGGCCCATGTCCCGAGGCGCCGCTCAAGTTGACTCGCTCTTGGAAGATGCGTAACGTAGCCCGAGCCGCTTGACCCGGTTACGGCGATCGCCAGCAGCCGAGAGCGGCCAAACCACTACCTACGACATCCCCTCGGCGGGGGCGATTTCGGCGTGCCCGCACGCCCGAATTCGAACTCGCGGAACTCGATTATGAGTTGCCGAGGGAATGGGCTAACGTAGTGAATGTCGAAAGGCCCCGCCGACAGGGAATCAGGCCCGAAAGGA
>NZ_KQ948736.1:0-128869 GCF_001514195.1 Streptomyces griseorubiginosus
CAAGCCGATCGACGTCCGCGTGGCCCACCACTTCGTCGTCCGCGGCGGACTCATCGTCCGCTTCGAACAGTTCGTCGACACCGCTCTCGTCCGCGACGCCATGAGCCCCTGAGGGCGGCTCGTCCGTTCGGGACGGGCTCTGTTCCGGCCCGTCCCGTCGGTGTCCTGGCAGGATGACGTCATGGAACGTGTGCTTGGAATCGGCGGTTACTTCCTGCGGGCCACCGACCCCGCGGCCCTGAGCGCCTGGTACCGCGACTGCCTGGGGCTGGAGGCCGACGAGAACGGTCTGTGGCGTCCGGAGGCCGGTCCCACGGTGTTCGCGGCGTTCGAGGCCGGGACCGACTACTTCGGGTCCCGCACCCAGCAGACCATGCTCAACTTCCGGGTCCGCGACCTGGACGCGATGCTCGCCCAGCTGCGCGAGCGGGGAGCGGACGTGGCCGAGGCGACCCAGGACATGGAGGGCGTCGGCCGCTTCGGCTGGATCACCGACCCCGAGGGCAACCGGATCGAACTGTGGCAGCCCGCCTGACCTTGCGCCGGCGCCCGCCCCCCCCCCACTCGTCCTTACTCGTCCTTACTCGTCCTTACTCGTCGTCCGGGAACTCCCCCGCGAAGGCGTCCGCCATGCGCAGCCAAGGGGTCGCCTCGCTCTCGCGGCCCTGGCGTTGCAGGGTGCGGCCGAGCATCAGGTGGGCGTAGTGCTCCACCGGGTCGCGTTCGACGATCAGCCGCAACTGGTCCTCCGCGCGCTTGAGTTGGGCGGAGTGGTAGTAGGCGCGGGCCAGCAGCAGGCGCGGGCCGGTCTGCTCCGGGGCCTCCTCGACGACGGCCGGGAGCAGCTTCGCAGCCGCGCTGTAGTCCCGCGCGTCGAACAGGAGTCGGGCCCGCTCCCAGCGCTCCGCCGTGCTCTCCTCGCGGGCTCCGCCGGGGCCGTTGTCGAAGAGGTGCAGCGCGCTGGCCCAGCGGTCGGGGGCGACCCCGTCGCTCGCCGGGTAGGCGTTGAGGTTGTCGGTCATGGTTCCTCCCTCACCGAGAGCTCTGCCGTCTCCATTTGTTGACGCTTCAATCACCCCCTCGCAACACGCCCCCTCGACCGGCTATTCCGCGCCCCTCCCCCGCACGCTCACCGCCACACTCCGCACCTCACCCACCGATCGGCGGCACCGTCCCCGTCCTCGCCAGCTCCCGGTACCACAGCGCGCTGTCCTTGAGCGTGCGCCGCTGGGTGTCGTAGTCCACGTGGACGATGCCGAAGCGCTTCGAATAGCCGTACCCCCACTCGAAGTTGTCCATCAGCGACCACACGAAGTACCCCCGCAGATCGACCCCCGCGGCCAGCGCCCGGTGCGCCGCCGTGACGTGCCGGTGGAGGTAGTCGACCCGCTCGGGGTCGTGGACCGCGTGGGTGCCGTCGGGGCCGACGGTGACCCGGTCCTCGAAGGCCGCCCCGTTCTCGGTGATGACCAGCGGCTGGTCCGGGAACCGGGTGTGCAGGTCCAGGAGCAGTTCTTCGAGGCCGTCCGGGTCGATGTTCCAGCCCATGGCCGTGTGCGGGCCCTCCTGCGCGACGAACTCGACCTGGGGCGAGCCGGGCCAGGGCGAACCGCCCATGTCCTTGTGACCGTCGTTGTTCTGCCGTTCCGTCCCGCCGTCCCAAAGGCGGACCCGGGTGGTGGCGTAGTAGTTGACGCCGAGCAGGTCCAGCGGCTGGTGGATCCGGGCGAGGTCGCCGTCCCGCACGAACGACCAGTCGGTGATCCCGGCGGTGTCCTCGATGAGGTCCTTGGGGTAGTGGCCGCGCAGCAGGGGCTCGGTGAAGGCACGGTTGGCGAGGGCGTCGATACGGCGTACGGCCTCGTCGGCGCCGTCGCCCTCGCCGCGCAGGACATGGAAGTTCAGGGTGATCGAGTACTGCGGGTCGTTGGTGGTGACCGCCCTGAGCTGTTCGACCGCCAGCCCGTGGGCGAGGTTGAGGTGGTGGACCGCGGTCAGCGCCTCGGCACCGTCGGTGCGGCCGGGGGCGTGGGCGCCCGAGCCGTAGCCGAGGTAGGCGGAGCACCACGGTTCGTTCAGCGTGGTCCAGATCGCGACCCGGTCGCCGAGGGCCTCCCCGGCGATACGGGCGTACTCGGCGAAGGCCTCGGCGGTCGCCCGGTTCGTCCAGCCCCCCTCGTCCTCCAGGGCCTGGGGCAGGTCCCAGTGGTAGAGGGTCGCGACCGGGACGATGTTCCGCGCCAGCAGGCCGTCGACCAGGCGGCTGTAGAAGTCCAGCCCCTTGGGGTTGGCCGGGCCGCGGCCGGTGGGCTGGATGCGCGGCCAGGCCAGGGAGAACCGGTACGCCTTCAGGCCCAGCGACGCCATGAGGTCGAGGTCCGCTTCGAGGCGGTGGTAGTGGTCGGCGGCCACGTCGCCGGTGTCGCCGTTCCACGTCTTGCCCGGCGTGTGGGAGTAGGTGTCCCAGATGGAGGGACCGCGTCCGTCCTCGGTGGCGGCGCCCTCTATCTGGTAGGAGGCGGTCGCGGAGCCGATGAGGAAGTGGTCGGGGAAGGACGGGGACTGGTCTGTCGGCATGCGGGATCCCTTCGGGGACGCTGAGGACTGCGGCCGGGATCCACGGTGATGTTAACGTTAACAAGCTGTCAAGGTCTCACCCGAAGAATCCCGCTCCCCTTCTTGCGCTCCGGAGTTCGCCCCGTGCCGACCTTCTCCAACCCCGTTCTCCCGGGCAGCCGTCCGGACCCCTCGATCTGCCGGGTCGGGGCGGACTACTACCTGGTCACGTCGGCGTTCGCGTACTTCCCCGGGCTGCCCGTCCACCACAGCCGTGACCTGGTGGACTGGACACCGCTCGGTCACGTCGTCGACCGTCCGTCACAGGTGTCACTGACCGGGCTGGACGTCTCGGACGGCCTGTGGGCCGCCACGATCCGCCATCACGAGGGCACCTTCTACGTGGTCGTGACCCTTGCGCGGGGCCGCCGGGGCAGCACCACACACCTCTTCACGGCCTCGGACCCGGCCGGCCCGTGGTCGGACCCGGTCGCCCTGGACGCCGAGGGCATCGACCCGTCGCTCTTCTTCGACGACGACGGCCGCTGCTGGTTCACCGCCTGCCGCGACGCCGCCGAGCCGGAGGAGACAGGTCCGGGCGAGCTGTGGATGCGCGAACTCGACCTGCACAGGCAGGAGTTGACCGGTCCCACGTACGCTCTCTGGTACGGCGCGGTACGGGGCGCGTGGGTGGAGGCACCGCACCTGTACAAGCGGGACGGGGTGTACCACCTGATCGCCGCGGAGGGCGGCACCGAACACCATCACGCCGTCACGGCGGCCCGCGCCGAGTCCGTCACCGGCCCCTACACCACCGATCCCAGAAGCCCGTTGCTCACCCACCGCCACCGCGGGGCGGCCGAACCGGTCCACAACGTCGGCCATGCCGACCTCGTCGACACCCCGGCCGGTGAGACATGGGCCGTGGTCCTGGGGACACGACCGACCGACGGCACCCACACCCTCGGCCGCGAGGTGTTCCTCGTCCCCGTCGAATGGACCGACAGGGGCCCGGTGTTCGCGCCGGAGACGGGCCGCGTGGGTCTGTCGGAGCGACTGCCCGCGGGGGTCGCCGCACCCCCGGCCCCGGACGGGCGCCCGGTGCGGGACGACTTCGCGGGTCCCGCGCTGGGCCCCGAGTGGACCGGCCTACGGGGGCCGACCGACCACCTCGTGTTCCCGCTTCCCGGCGAGGGCGGGCTGTCGATCCGCCTCTCCCCCGAGCCCCTCAGCTCGACCGGGACGCCCGCGTTCGTCGCCCGCCCTCAACAGCACCTGCGGATGCGGGCCGCCGCCCTCGTCCGTCTGACCGCGCCCGCGCCCGGGCAGGAAGCGGGACTGGTCGTCTTCCAGAACGAGCGCCGGCACGCCACCCTCGCCCTCACCGTCGACGGCGACGGCACCCGGCAGGCCGTCCTGACCGCCGTGGACGCGGGCATCTCCACCCGCCTCGGGGCCGTGCCGGTCACCGGGACCGAGGTCGTCCTGGCCGTGGACGGCGACGAGGCCGCCTACGCCTTCCACGTCGAGGACGGCGCCCGGTCGACCGTGGGCAGCATCGAGCGGCCCTTCTTCAGCACGGAACGGGCCGGTGGTTTCGTGGGCGTCCACCTCGGCCTCTACGGCACCTCGGGCACGGGTGAAGGGGAGGCGCACGTGCGGTGGTTCGAGTACGTCCCCGACCGTGACTGAGGCACCGGCGGGGTGAGCCTCAGGAGTGCGCGCGGGGTGCGGCCGTGCTGTTCCGTACGACGAGTTCCGGGGTGAGCCTCCGGCGCTGCGCGGGCTCCCCGCCCAGCATCCGCACCAGTTGCTCGATGGCACTGCGGCCGAGACGGGCGAAGTCCTGGCGGACCGTGGTCAGGGCGGGCACCAGGAAGTCGGCGCCCTTCATGTCGTCGAAGCCGACGAGGGACACGTCCCGCGGCACTCTGACGCCCCGCTCGGCGAAGGCCGCCAGCACGCCCATGGCCATCAGGTCGTTCCCGGCGAAGACCGCGGTGGGCGGGCCGGCGTCGGCGTCGCAGAGCCGATGGGCGAGGCGGAAGCCGCTCTCGGCGCTGAAGTCGCCCTCCAGCAGGACTCCTTCGGCACCGGCGGCGGCGAGTTCGGCCCGCCAGCCCTCGACGCGGGCCCGGGCGTCGAAGGTGCGCAGCGCGCCCGTCAGATGGGCGATGTCCCGGTGTCCCAGTTCGAGGAGGTGGCGGGTTGCGAGGCGGGCGCCGAGTTCCTGGTCCACCTCGACGAAGCTCAGGTCGGGGTGGGACCCGCCGCCGAACATCACCACCGCCACCGGCACCTCGAAGGAGAGGCCCGACAGCGCCTCCACCGCGACCGGCCGGTCGGTGACGACCGCGATCGCCTCCACCGACTGGTCGGTGAGCCGCTGGAGCGTCTCGACGAGGTCGCCCGTGGTGCTCTCGCCCTGCCTGCTGGCCAGACTCACCCAGTAGCCGGCCGTCTTGGCGGCGGTCTCCACGCCGAGGAGGATGCGCGGCAGCTCGAAGAGGTCCGACCCGACGATCACCACCCCGATCGTGGAGGAGCGGCGGCTCTTGAGGGCCCTGGCGACGCTGTTGCGGCGGTAGCCCAGCTTCTGGATGGCCGCCTCGACGCGGGTGCGGGTCTCCGGGCGGACCGAGGGGTGGCCGTTGACGACACGGGAGACGGTGATGTGCGAGACGCCGGCCTCGCGGGCCACGTCCATCATGCCTGGCGGCCGGTCCATGTCACTCGTCCTCTGCCCTCGACCCCCGCGGGCGGCCCCGCGCCCGCCGCCGATCCTGCCACAGGGCGCGGAGCGGGGCCGTGGGCGGCGGGCAACGGGCGGCGGGCGAGGGCGGCGGGCGGCGGGCGGCGGGCGGCGGGCGGCGGGCGGCGGTCTACGGTCCGCGGTCGGCGGTCCGCGGGCGGCGGCCAGGGCTTGTATCGAAGGCGGCGTCGCGGCCCCGGCGGGCGGCCGCGCGGCACCCGGTGCCCGCCCTCGGCGTGCCGCCCGGGCCCTCGCCCCGGGCCCCCGCCCCGGGCCCGTCTCGGGCTTCCCGCGGAAGGACGAGGGGGCGCTTCCCCGTTCTCGCGGCGCTGGGGAGCGGGCTGGGCGCGTGGCGGGCACCCCGTTCGCCACGGGCGCCGAGCCCCGGGTCAGGACCCGTACCGCGGTGTCCACTGGGTCGTCGCGATCGCTTCGCGCAGCTGTTCCTCGTCGGCCTCGGGGGCGACACCGTCCTCGACGGCCGTCAGGGCCACGGCGAGCGCGATGTCCCGGGCCGCGTCCCGCATGCTCGCCAGCGGCGGCAGCAGCGGGGTGGCGCCGTCGGTGCCCGCCCGGACCGCGCAGTCGCCCAGGGCACGGGCCGCCGCGACCATCATGCGGTCGGTGACCCGGGTGGCCCGGCTCGCGGTCACCGCGAGGCCGACGGCGGGGAAGACGTACACGTTGTTGGCCTGCGCGACCGGGACCTCGCGGCCGTCCACCTTCAGCGGCGGGAAGGGCGATCCCGCGGCGATCAGGGCCCGGCCGTCGGTCCAGCGGGCGAGGTCGGCGGGGTCGGCCTCGGCGTTCGAGGTCGGGTTGGACAGCGGCAGGATCACCGGCCGGTCGCAGGAGTCGGCCATCGTCCGCACGATGTCCTCGGTGAAGGCGCCGTGTGCCGTGGACAGCCCGATCAGCACCGTCGGCTCCACCTCGCGGACGACCCGGGCGAGGTCGGGGGTGTCCCCGCCCCACTGCCGTACCTCCTCGTCGTCGCGGGCGTAGGTCCGCTGCTCGGGGGTGAGGTCGGTGCGGGAGCGCACCAGGGGGCCGTCGATGTCGACGAACCAGAACCGGTCGGCCGCCTCCTGTTCGGACAGGCCCTCCTCCACCAGCGCGGCGCGGATCATGTCGGCGACGCCGATCGCCGCGGAGCCCGCGCCGAGGACGACGATGCGGTGATCGGTGAGGGCGGTCCCGGCGACCTTGGTGGCGGTGGTCAGCGCGCCCAGGGCCACGGCGGCGGTGCCCTGGATGTCGTCGTTGAAGGTGAGCAGGCGGTCCTGGTAGCGGGTGAGGATCGGGCGGGCGTGGGCGGTCGCGAAGTCCTCCCACTGGAGCAGGGTCCCGGGCAGTTCGGCCTCCACGGCGGAGACGAACGCCTCGATCATCTCGTCGTACTCCTCGCCGGTCACCCGGTGCTGCCGGCGGCCCAGGTAGTGCTCGTTGGCCAGCAGCTCCTCGTTGTCGGTGCCGACGTCGAGGAGGATCGGGAGGGTGCGGGCGGGGCGGATGCCGCCGATGGCGGTGTAGAGGCTGAGCTTGCCGATGGGGATGCCCATGCCGCCGACGCCCTGGTCGCCGAGGCCGAGGATGCGCTGCCCGTCGGTGACGACGATGACGTCGACCTCGCCGCCGGGCCGGTTGCGCAGGATCTCGCGGAAGCGGTGCCGGTCCTCGTAGGTCAGGAACAGTCCGCGGGGCCTGCGGTAGATCTCGCTGAACCTGCGGCAGGCCTCACCGACCGTGGGGGTGTAGACGACCGGCAGCATCTCCTCCAGGTGCCGGGTGAGCAGGTGGTAGAAGAGCACCTCGTTGGTGTCCTGGAGCTGGCGCAGGTAGATGTGCCGGTGGAGCGGCTTGTCGTAGCCGAGGAACGCGTGGTACGCCCGGTCGGCCTGCTCGTCGAGGGTCTCGGTCGCCGGTGGCAGCAAGCCGTCCAGGCCGAGTGCGGCCCGCTCGTCGGCGGTGAAGGCGGTGCCCTTGTTGAGGAGGGGATCGGCGAGCAGGGCCGCTCCGCGGACCTGGGGGGTGTGGGGTGCCATGACGTTCCTCGGGTCGACGGTTCCGGACCAGCTACTCCTGTGCCCCGTCGACCCGTGTCCGAATCAGCCGCCCCGTCCGGGTGTACGGCGGTTTCAGGCGTCGTCGGCCGTGTGCACCCGCCGTCCCTCGACGAAGGTCTCGAGGACCCGGGTGGCGGCGATCTCCTCGGGCGGGCCCGCGAACGGATCCCGGTCGAGTACGACGAGGTCGGCCGACTTTCCGACGGTGATGCTGCCGGTGATGTCGTCGAGGTGGTTCACGTGGGCGCTGCCCGCCGTGTACGCGGCGAGGGCGGTGCCGAGGTCGAGGCGCTGGCCGGGGAGGAACTCCGGGGTGCCCTCGGGGGCGCCCGGGGAGACGCGGTTGACGGCGACGTGGATGGCCTGGAAGGGGTCGGGGCTGCTGACCGGCCAGTCGCTGCCGGCGGCGAGGGTGGCGCCGGCCCGCAGCAGGTCGCCGAAGGGGTACTGGCGTGCGCCGCGTTCCGCGCCCAGGAAGGGCAGGGTCAGTTCGTCCATCTGGGGTTCGTGGGCGGCCCACAGCATCTGGAGGTTGGCGCTCGCGCCCAGGGCACGGAAGCGGGGGACGTCGTGCGGGTGCACGACCTGGAGGTGGGCCAGGTGGTGGCGGGTGTCCCGCCATCCGTTGGCCGTGCGGGCGGACTCCACGGCGTCGAGGGCCTCGCGCACCGCGCGGTCGCCGAGCGCGTGGAAGTGGACCTGGAAGCCGGAGGCGTCGAGTTCGGTGACGTACTTCTTCAGCTCGCCGGGTTCGACGAAGCTGATGCCGCTGTTGTCGGAGGAGCAGCCGCAGCCGGTCAGATAGGGGGTGAGCATCGCGGCGGTGTGGTTCTCCGCGATGCCGTCCTGCATGACCTTCACGGTGCAGGACCGGAACCGGTCCCGGTGCAACTGCTCGCGGCGGGCGAGGAGTTCGGGGATCTGCTCGGCGCCACGCTCGCGGTCCCACCACAGGGCGCCGACCACTCGGGCGGTGAGCAGGCCCTGGTCGAGGGCGGCCAGGTAACTGGGCGCCGGATCGGCCATGTTGGCGTACGCGCCCACGATGGCGTCCTGCCAGGCGGTGACTCCGTACGAGTGCAGTACGGCCTGCGCCCGCAGCAGCGCGGCGAGTTGGTCCTCGGGAGTCGGGTCCGGGACCAGCTTGCCCACCAGGTGGACGGCGCCCTCCTGGAGCATTCCGGTGGGGTTGCCGTCGGCGTCGCGTTCGATGCGGCCGTCGGCGGGGTCGGGGGTACGGGCGTCGATGCCGGCGCGCTCCAGGGCGCGGCTGTTGACCCAGGCGCCGTGGTGGTCGCGGTTGGGCAGGAAGACGGGGCGGTCGGGGACGATCGCGTCGAGGGCCTCGGCGGTGGGGGCGCCGCCGGGGAACGCCTCCAGGGACCAGCCGCCGCCGGTGATCCACTCGACGTCCGGGTTCCGGTCGGCGTACTCCCTGATCCGGCGCAGGTACTCGGCGGGGTCGACGGTGTCGGCGAGGTGGCACAGGCCGAGTTCGAGTCCGGCGCCCTGCGGGTGGACGTGTGCGTCCTGGAAGCCGGGGAGCAGCAACTTGCCTTTCAGGTCCACGACTTCGGTGCGCGGGCCGATCAGCTCGCGCACCTCGTCATGGCCGACGGCGACGATCCGCCCGTCGCGTACGGCCACGGAGGTGGCGCGGCTGCGGGCGGGATCGACGGTGTGCACGGGACCGCCGGTCAGGACGAGGTCCGCGGTGGGTGACATGGGTGTGGCTCCAGTGGGGGTCAGACCGCCGTGCGGTCCATCGGCAGGGTCAGTGCGTCGGCGTCGGTGCCGCGCCCGGTGGTGAAGTACGGGGAGTGGCGCGCGTACTTGGCGACCGCGGCCATGCCGAGGCCGGCCAGGACGATCGCGGCGGGCAGCGAGAACATGAACCAGCCGTTGTCCGGGCTGAGGGCGAAGTGGTCGCTCATGGTCAGGTACGAGTAGGCGAGGTAGCCGCCGAGGCCCAGCAGGATCAGGCCGGACACCGCGGGCACGCCGACGGCGAGCAGTGCCTCCCGGGCGCCCTCGTGGCGGGCGGCGCGGAAGCGGACGGCGCAGGCGAGCGCGGTGAGACCGTAGTAGAGGGCGACGATCAGGCCGATGGCGTTGACGGCGGCCAGCAGCATGTCGCTGAGCTTGGGGATGGCGACGGCGAGCAGGGCGATCACCGCGGCGATGGCCATCACGACGGCGGTACCGGCGGCGGGGGTGCCGTAGCGGGGGTGGATGCGGGTCCACAGCGGTCCCATGGTGCGGTCGCGGCTCATGGCGAACAGTCCGCGGGCGGTGGGGATCAGGGTGGCCTGCACGGAGGCGACGGCGGAGAACATCAGCGCGACCACGGGCAGCGTGGCCCAGGGTTCGGAGGCCAGCTTCTCGCCGAGGTACGGGAGGGCCTGGGGGCCGTTCTTCACGAGTTCGGCGAGGCTCATCTCGCGCTGGAAGGCGACCGAGGCGAAGAGGAACAGGCCGAGCATGGCGAACAGGGCGATGAGGCCGCCGCGGGCCGCCTCGCCGGGGCTCCTGGTCTCCTCGTTGACGCTGAAGGCCGCGTCCCAGCCCCAGAAGAAGAACACCGCGAGGACCATGCCCTGGGCGAAGGTCTTGCCGCTGGAGATCTCCAGGGGGTTGAACCAGGAGAGCGAGAAGGCGTGGTCGCCGGTGATCAGGGCCCAGCCGCAGAACGCCAGCAGGACCGCGTACTCGAAGACCAGGAGGGCGAACTGGAAGCGGGTGGCGGCCCGGATGCCGGTGACGGCGAGGACGGTCAGGCCGACGAGGATCACCAGGCCGACCGCCGTGGTGACACCGGTGGACGTCGGGTCCAGGGCGATGCCGGCGACGCTGTGCAGGCCCGCCTTGTTGGCGAAGATCAGCACCACCGAGCCCATGATCGCGCTGGTGTAGGCGCAGAAGATGATCGAGCCGACCAGGGTGACCCAGCCGGTCAGGAAGCCGGGCCAGGGGCCGAGGGATCTGCCGACCCAGACGTAGCCGTTGCCCATATTGGGCTCGGAGCGGTTGAGGCGGGCGTAGGCGGTGGCGATGCCGAGCACCGGCAGGAAGGCCAGGAGCAGCAGGGCCGGGGCCTGGAGGCCCACGATGGTCGCGATCGTGCCCATGCCGATGGCGATGCTGGTGGTGGCCGCGGTGCTGGAGGCGGCGAGGGCTACGCCGTCGACGACGCCCAGGGAACGGCGCAGCGCGGTTCCGGGCGGGGAGGACACGGGCGGTGCTGACGACATGGAGGGCTCCTCGGGGACGGGAGACGTCGGGGACGGGAGACGGAGGAAGAGCCGCGCGGTGAGGAGATGGAACCGCCGGCGTCCACATTCGGTCAACCCTGTTGACGTAAGGAGGCCGGGGGCCGTTCACTGTGCGGGCCGCGTCGAGAGGAGTCCCGCCCATGACCACCCGTGTCCCGCCGGAGCGCCGGCGTCGGCGGCCCACCCGTTCCGGAGTCCTGCTGTCCGAGGAGCTGATCGTGCAGACCGCGCTGCGGCTGATCGGCGAGCACGGCCCCGAGGCACTGAGCGTGCGCAGGCTCGGTGCGGCGCTCGGCTGCGACCCGACCGCGCTGTACCGCTACTTCCACGACACCGACGACCTGGTCCTCGCCATCGCCGACCGGATCATCGGCGACGCGATGGAGGGCTTCGCGCCCGGGGACGACTGGGTGGCCTCACTGCGCCAGATGGCCCTGCGGGTCCGCGCCGGATACCTCGCCCATCCGCGCGCCGCCGCGCTGGCCGCGCACCGGGTGACCCGGCGCAGGAACGAGATCCGGGCGGTGGACATGGGCATCGGCCTGCTGCTGACCGCGGGCTTCGAACCGTCCGCCGCCGCCCGGCTCTACCTCGCCTTCATCGACACGGTGCTCAGCCACGCGGCGGCGGAAGCGGCCTTCAAGGCACTCCCCCGCCCGCAGCGGGAGGCCGACCAGCGGGCCTGGCGGAACGTCTACCAGGACCTCGACCCGTCGACGTACCCGGCACTCACCGCCGTCCGCCAGGAGCTGCCGGGGATGGCGGACGGCTCGTTCGAGGAGGCGGTGGAACTGCTCCTCGAGGCGTTGGCGGCGCGGGCGTCGCGGAACGGCGCTGCGGGTGGGGTGGGGGCGGTGGGCGGCTGAGGCCTTCCAGGGGGGGGCTCGCGGGTTGAGCGGCTGGAGTGTGGTGGGGGCGTCCCGGCCAACCGGACCTCACAGGCAACTCGCCGTGGCAGGAGGCGTGTTGGGAGAAAGGCCCACCACAGGGCCTCGACAGGGTGCTGTACGGCGGGAACAGGGGGCGCGAATGCGCGGTACGCCCCATGATCACCGCACCCCTGGGACATCTCCGCAGGAGCATCACACAGGCTGCACACCGCCTTTCGAAAGCGTCGCTACTTTTACCTCGGCTCGATCCCCCGTGCGAACGAGACCGGCCACGGCCACTGGGCCGATGGTGCAGTCGACTCAGGAAGACCAGATGGACTACTGCTCCTCGTGCCGTCGGCATCTCAACGGCGCCCTGGCGTGTCCCGGATGCGGCGCCTACGCCCCCGACATCGCTCCCCCCGCCCACGTTTACGCGACGACGGGCACGGCGGCAACGGCCTGGGACGAAGCACCCACCTGGCACGACGCGGGCCACCACGAGGAGCCCGCCGCGACCGACCTCGGCCCCGCCTCCGAGGACGTGTCCGACGCGCCAGTGGTCACGGAGGGCCGGGCGGCCCGGCGGCGCCAGCGGGTCCGCTGGAAGAAGAACCAGCGCAAGGCCGTCGTCGCGACCGCGGTCGCCCTCGTCGGTGGCGGCCTGACCGTCTCCGCGATGAACCAGGGGTCCGGCACCCGCGCCCAGGCGGCCACCGCGCCGGACAACCGGGCCATGGGAGTCTCGGAACTGCCCACCTCGGACGACTCCGTCAACGGCACGACCGCGGGCGACGCGCATCGGTCCACCTCGGGCACACCCGCCACGACGATCGCCAAGCACCGGCGCACGACCGACTCGGCGTCCACCACGGGCGGTTCCTCCGTCCGCACGGACTCCGTCGGCTCGCCCACGCCCACGGCGAGGACCGCGGCGCGCTCGCAGTCGCAGTCACAGTCCACGGTCTCCACGTCGGCGGCCGTCGGCGCCGACAGCGGTAGCGGCACGACCGGCGCGTCCGGTTCGACGACGGCGCAGACGCCGTCGTCCACGGCGCCGACCGGTTCGACCTCCACGAGCACGGGCACGTCGACGACCACCACGGGGTCGAGCACCGACACCGGCACGAGTTCCGGCACCACGCAGACGTCGGGTTCGTCGAACTCCTCGTCGTCGGCGACCGATCCGGCGGGACTGTGCGTGCTCAACCTGCTCTGCATCAGCTGAACACCGGCCGCCCGGGTCCGGTCCCCGGGCGGCACGCCGGGGCGTCCTACTTCACCGGCGGGAGTTCCTCCAACGGGGCGACGGTGCGGCCGCCGCGTATCACGGGAAGGCCCCGCACCAGACGGTCGATCATGTGCTCGTAGCGCAGACGCTTCTCGGCGAGGTGGACGTCGTCGCCGGGGTCCTCTCCGTCGGTGCCGAGGACCTCGGGCACCAGCAGTTCGGAGAGGCCCGCGTGCGGGGCGGGGTCCTCGACGGCCACGCCATGGTCGGCCAGATCGAGATGATCGGGGACCAGGGCCCGTCCTCGCAGCCGGCCGCCGACCTCGGGCACGAACTCGTCCCGGAGGATCGCCAGCGCGGCGCGCAAGTCACCACGGACGTCGACGAGTTGGTCGGTGGAGTTGCCGACGAAGGTCTCGACTCGGATGTCCCCCTGGACGAGAACGTGCGACGAACCGCCGAGGACGAGGTTGGCCGCCTTCAGATCACCGAGCACGATCAGCGACGGGCTGCCGTACTCCAGGTTGAGGATGTTGCCGTCGACGTCGAGGTCGCCGTCGATGACGTATCCGGTGACCGCGCCGTCGATGCCCTCGTACTCGGGCCGCCCGCCCGCGTCGATCCAGGGGTTCTGGTGCCGGTACTGGTGATCGTCCAGCCAGAGGGAGCCGGGCAGTGCCGCGGGCCCGGGATGCAGGATGTACTCCTCTTCGTCCAGGCTGCCGTAGGTCTCCGCCGGGAAGCCGCGGCGTTCGAACAGCGCGACTGTCTCCGCCCAGGTCTGGTAGATCGTCTCCATGGTCGGCACAGTAGACGCCCGCACTGACATCGCCGGAGCAGGGGTGACCGTCGGGCGCAGTCCGTGACGTAGCTCTACTGGGCGCCGGTGCCGTGCAACAGGTCCAGGAGGTGTGGCCAGGCGGCGGCTCCGAGGAGGGCGTCGGCTTCGGGGGTGCCGCCGTAGCGGAACTGCGAAGACGCCGGCGCGGGGCCCTCGCCGGGCAGTCGCGGACGGTGGCCGGCGTCGGGGCGGGCGATCAGGCGCACGGTCGCACCAGCCGCGCGACGGCGTGCGGCGAGCCGTTCAGCGAAGGGCAGGGACGGCCACATCGCGTCGTCGCCGCCCGCGACGAGCAGCAGTTCGGCCCGTGCGCGCTCCACGGGGATGTCCGCCGCGGCGAGCCTGTCGGCGTGGGTCCGCTCGCTGAGTTCGTACCATCCGCGAATGGCGACGGGGTCGCCGTCGGGCTCGGCCGGCGTCCAGGAGTCGTCCAACGGCACGAAGGGCAACGGCTGTCGGCGCCAGGTCCAGGAGGACCGGTAGGGGTGCGTCGCTCCGTCCGGGCCCGGGCCGACGTTGCACCAGACGCGGGAGGTGGGCGACAGAGCCACGGCCACGTCCACGCGCGGGTCGTGCACCGCTGTGAGCAGAGCCGCCTCGGCGCCCTTGGACGTACCCAGAATGCCGACCCGCTCCGCGCCGTTCGCCCGGAGGAGGTCGACGGCGGTGGTGAAGGTCTCCAGGGGGATCTCGCAGATCCCGGGAGACTGGCCCGGCCCGCCGAACCAGCGGATCGACAGTGCGGTCACGCCCTGCCGGGCCAGGAGCCGGACGCGATCGCGCTCCACCCGGCCACTGGAGCCCGCCAGGACCAGAGCGCCGGCGCGGCCTCTGCGGGGCGCGGGGGCGGCCAGGATCCCTTGCCAGGGCTCCGTGAGGTCACGCTCGATGACGTCCGTTGCGTGCGTGGTCACGATGGGTCTCCCGCGTCCCGGTAGGTACGCCTTGACGCTACACGGGTGACCATCCCTTGACGCATGCCGATATAGGCATACGATGACGTCATGGCACGAGCGGCGACGACCTCGGACGCGTTCAACGCGATAGCCGAACCGCAGCGGCGGGACATCCTGGTGCTGCTGCGGGGCGGTGAGCGGCCGGTGACCGAGCTGGCGCGAGACCTGGGGATGACCCAGCCGCAGGCGTCCAAGCATCTGCGGGTGTTGCGGGAGGTCGGACTGGTGAAGGTGCGTGAGGCCGGCAAGCAGCGGCTGTACGGCCTGGACGCCCGCGGGTTGCGGCCGATCCACGAGTGGGTGGGTGGCTTCGAGCGGTTCTGGAACGAGAGCTTCGACCGACTGGACGACTACGTGCGGGAGTTGAAGCAGGCAGGACAGGAAGGACCGGACCATGGCGACGACGAGCAGTGACGGTGAGTCCGCGACCGCGGACCGCGAAATCCTGATCTCCCGGGAGATCGACGCCCCACGGGAGCTGGTGTTCGAGGCGTTCACACAGGTCCGGCACCTGTCGCGCTGGTGGGGACCCGAGGGGTTCACGACCACGACGCGGTCCTTCGAGTTCCGCGTGGGCGGTGCGTGGGACTTCGTGATGCACGGGCCGGACGGCACCGACTACCAGGAGTGGATCACCTGGCGGGAGATCGTCCCGCCGCAGCGGATCGCGCTGCTGCACGGCGAGTCCCCCACGGACCCCGACGCGTTCGAGTCCTTCCTGACCTTCGAGTCCACCGGTGAGCGGACCCGGATCGCGATGCGGACCGTGTTCCCGACCAGGGAACTCCGCGACCAGGCGGTGGAGAAGTACCACGCGGTGGAGGGCGGCGAGCAGACCTTGAGCCACCTGGCCGCCTACGTCGCCGGCCTTCGCCACGGAACGGAGAGCTGATGTCCGGGAAGGTGTTCTTCAGCGTGACGATGTCGCTGGACGGCTTCATGGCGCCCGAGGACGTGCCCGCCGAGGTCGTCTTCACGCCCGAGGGCCGCGACGACCCGAGGGCCCGGCGCTGGCTGGCGAAGTGGTCGGAGCTCCAGGCGTGGGTGTTCCCGCTGCGGTGGTTCCGGGAGAGCCTCGGCTTCGGCGAGGGCGGCGAGGAGGGCCTCGACAACGACTTCGCTCGGGAGATCTACGAGCGCACCGGTGCGAGCGTCATGGGCCGGCGCATGTTCGACGCCGGCGAGCTGTCCTGGCCGGAGGAGGCGCCGTTCCACACGCCGGTGTTCGTCCTCACCCACAGCGGCCGTGACCCGTGGGAGCGGCCGGGCGGCACCACCTTCCACTTCGTCCAGGACGGCGTCGAGAGCGCCCTGCTCCAGGCCCGCGAGGCGGCCGGCGACCGGGACGTGCGCATCTCCGGGGGCGCCGAGACGATTCAGCAGTACCTGGACCGTGGCCTGATCGACGAGTTCTCGATCACCCTCACCCCCGTGCTTCTCGGCGCCGGCATCCGCCTCTTCGACCACATCGACGCGGACCGCCTGACGCTCACCCAGTCCCGCGCGGACGCGTCGTCCCGGGTGACCCACCTGACGTACACCGTCGCGAAGCGGTAGCCCCGGGACCGAGCGGTCCCGGGGCAGGTGGACTGTTCTTTCAGCACAGACCGCTCACACGAACGCGCTCTGGCCGGTGATCGACTTGCCCACGATCAGGGTGTTCATCTCGCGCGTGCCCTCGAAGGAGTAGATCGCCTCGGCGTCGGCGAAGAAGCGCGGGATGTCGTGGTCCAGGAGGATGCCGTTGCCTCCGAAGATCTCGCGGCTCCAGCCGACGACCTCCCGCATCCGCGAGGTGACGAACGCCTTGGCCAGCGAGGACTGTTCGTCGCGGAAGATGCCGGCGTCCTGGAGACGGGCGAGCTGCACGAGCATGCCCCAGGACGCGGTGATGTTGCCGAGGCTCTTGACCAGGAGGTCCTGGACGAGCTGGAAGCCTCCGATGGGGCGACCGAACTGCTTCCGCTCCCGGGCGTAGTCCAGGGCGAGTTCGTAGGCGCCGACCATGACACCGAGGGCCTGCCAGGCGACACCCGCGCGGGTCGCGCGCAGGATCTCGGCGACGTCGCGGAAGGAGTCGATGTTCTGAAGGCGGTTGGCCTCCGGTACCCGGACGTCGGTCAGGGTGATCTCGCCGTTCTCGACGATGCGGAAGGCAAGCTTGTTCTCGATCTTCTTCGGGTCGAAGCCGGGCATGTCCTTCTCGACGACGAAGCCCTTGACGTGGTTGTCGTCCTCGTCGCGTGCCCAGACCACGACGTAGTCGGCGAAGGTGGCGTTGCCGATCCACTTCTTGGCGCCGTTGAGCACCCAGGTGTCGCCCTCGCGCCGGGCGGTGGTGCGCATGCCGCCCGCGACGTCGGAGCCGCCGAGGGGCTCGGTCATCGCGAACGCGCCGATCCTGTCCATCGCCGCCATCGCCGGCAGCCAGCGGTCGCGCTGCTCCTGGTCGCCTCCTGAGTAGATGGAGTACATGGCCAGGCCGTTGTGGACGCCGAAGAAGGTGGACACCGAGGCGTCGGTACGGGCCATCTCCATGGCCATGGTGCCGCTGAGCAGGTTGCTGACGGCGGGGCGGTGCTCGCCGTAGCCCTCGTAGGGGAGGCCGGCGAGGCCGCTCTCGCGGAACAGGCCGATGAGCTCCGTCGGGAACTCGCCCTTGGCCCAGTTCTCGTTGACCAGCGGCTTGACCTGGTCGCGCATGAGGTCGCGGGCCCTGAGGAGGAGCTTGCGCTCGTCGTCGGACAGCAGGGTCTCGTAGGCGTAGAAGTCCGCGACCAGCTGGTCCTGGAGCGGTTCGTGGGTGGTGGTCATCTCAGTTCTCCTCCTTGTCCGCGCTGTCCAGGGCTGCGAGGACAGCGAGTTGCCTGCGGTCGCGCGTCTCGGCGAGTTCCGAGTACGTGGAGGAGCCGTAGGCCTTCTCGACGGCGCGGATGAGCCGTTCCTGTTCGTCTTCCTGCTGCGCGGGGGTGCCGAGTTGCGCGCCCGTCCGCTGCATGGACCTGCCGATGTGCTCGACCAGGTGCCGGTAGCCGCCGGGGCCGCCGCCCAGGTGCGCGCCGAGGAACGGCCCGACCGTGGCCCAGCGCAGGCCCAGCGAGTTGGTCATGACCTTGTCGAGGTCCTCGGGGGTCACGACCCCCTCCTGGACGAGGTACGCGGCCTCGCGGCTGAGCGCGTTCTGGAGGCGGTTGCCGACGAAGCCGGGGATCTCCTTGCGCTCGACGACCGGGGTGCGGCCGACCGAGGTGTAGAAGTCCACCGCCGCCCGGACGGCCTGCTCGCCACTGCGCTCGCCGGGCACGACCTCCACGAGCGGGATCAGGTGCGGCGGGTTGAAGGGGTGGCCGATCAGGACCCGGGCGGCGTCCTCGTCGGAGAGTTCTTGTGTGAACGCGCTCGACGGGATCGCCGACGAGGAGCTGAGCAGCAGCGCGTCGGCGGGCGCCTCGCGTGCCAGCGTGGCGAACAGCTCCTTCTTGAACTCGACGCGCTCGGGGCCGTTCTCCTGAACGACGTCCACGTCCCGGACCGCTTCGGTCACCTCGGGAGCGAGGCGGACGCGGTCGGCGAGGCCGGTGACGTCCAGGCCGCGGGCGGCCAGGTGCGGGGTGTACCGGGCCAGGGCCTCGTCCACGGCCTCGGCGAGGTCGGGGCGCGGGTCGCTGACCCGCACGGTCAGTCCGTGGGCCGCGAACAGCGCTGTCCAGGACAGTCCGATGGTGCCGGCGCCGATGACGGCGGCCGTACGAAAGGGACGACGGAAGGGGCGGGTCATGAGGAAGCGCCTCCCTTCAGGTAGTCGTGGACCGGCTCGACGCCCGCGAGCGTCAGGTCGGTGAGGATGTGGCTCGCGGAGACGACCTCCAGGACCGGAAGGTCGGCCAGCGGGGCGAGCGCGTGCTGGAAGAGCTGGAGCCGGGCGGGGCCGGTCCAGGCGCCCTTGACGGTGAGGTCGGTGATGCGGGTGCGGACGAGTTCCTGGACGCGCGGCAGACCGTCGTAGCCGGGGATCGTCTTGAGCATGAAGGTCGGCACGGTGATCTGCGCCTCGGCCTCGGCCCGGTCCAGTTCGTGGTGCTTGTAGCCCATGGTCGCGGTGGCGACCCGCAGGCTGCCGTGGTCGAGGGTGCCGACGACAGCGCCGGAGTCGACGTACAGCGACGGTGAGCCGATGACCTTCGGGTAGGCGGCGACCTCGCGGCCGGAGGCGGTGGCCGGGAAGTTGTCGAGGTACATGGCGTGCAGGTACTCGCCCCGCTCGCCCCCGAACCGGACCGGGATCGCCTGGCCGGCCTCCGTGTAGGGGCCGTAGCCGCTGACGTCGCCCATCTTCATGACCTCGAACCGGACCAACGGCTCGTCGATCCGCAGGGGTTCGGGGGCGACGGCCCGCAGGGCGTCGGGATCGGTGCGGTAGACGATGTTGAGGTACTCGCGGTCGGTGAACCGCGGGACCATCGGCGGGTACGCCGGGCTGCTCAGGGGCGTGGTCAGGCGCTGTCGTACGTCCTGGGTCCGCATGCCGGCCTCACCGCCCCGTCCACCGGGCGGGCCGGCGCTCGGCGAAGGCGGTCATGCCCTCGCGTACGTCGTCCGAGGCCATCAGGGTCTTCATCTCGCCGCGCTGGAAGGCGAAGGCCTCGGCGTCGGGGGCTCCGTCGGCGGCACGCACGACGCGCTTGATGGCGGCCAGCGCCAACGGGGCGTTCCCGGCCAGTTGTCCGGCCAGACGCAGGGCCTCGGGAAGCGCCTGGCCCTTGGCGGTGACCCGGTTGGCCAGGCCGAGTTCGCCGGCGCGGCGGCCGTCGACGGGTTCCCCGGTCAGCAGCAGTTCCATGGCCAGGTGGTGCGGGACGCGCTTGGGCAGGCGGATCACCCCGCCGCCCGCGGCGATCAGGCCGCGCTTGACCTCGGGCAGGCCGAACCGCGCGTCCTCGGCGGCGACGATCAGGTCGCAGGCCAGGGCGAGTTCGAAGCCGCCGCCCATGGCGAAGCCCTCCACGGCGGCGACAAGGGGCTTGGCGGGTTCGGCCTCGGTCAGCCCGCCGAAGCCGCGGCCCTCGACCTCGGGCGACTCGCCGCGCAGCGCGGCCTTGAGGTCCATGCCCGCGCTGAACGTGCCGCCCTCGCCGGTCAGGACGCCGGCCCGCAGGGTGGGGTCGGCCTCCAGTACGTCGAGTGCTTCGGTCAGGGCGCCTGCGACCGCGGCGTTCACGGCGTTGCGGGCCTCGGGGCGGTCGAGGGTGATCAGCAGGGTGGAGTCGATGCGTTCGGTGCGCACGGGGGGTGCGGGGGTGCTCATGGTGGTCCTTCCGGGTCGATCAGCGGACAGCGGCGGCGAGTTCGGCGAGGACGTCCTCGGTGTCCTGGCCCGCGACCGGTGCCAGGCGGCGGATCGAGCCGGGGGTGGCGGAGAACCGCACCGGGATGCCGATGGTGCGGACCGTGCCCTCGGTCGGGTGCTCGACGGTGTCGAGGAGGTGGCCGTCACGGACGTACGGGTCCTCGTGCGCGCGGTCCAGTTCCAGCACCGGGGCCATCGGGATGCTGTGCTTGGCGCACACCTCCGCCCACTCCTCGGTGGTCAGCGCGGGGGCGCAGGCCGCCAGGAGCGCGGCCAGGTCCTCGTGGTCGGCGCTGTCGATGGCATCCCCGTTGACCCTCGGGTCCTCGGCGAGGTCGGGGCGTCCGGCCGCCGTGATGAAGTCCCGGTAGTTGGGCGGGTTGTACGGCATGACACAGGCCAGGCCGTCCTTGGTGCGCACCGCCCGGTGGCCCTTGAGCATGGACAGCGGGAAGCCGGTGGGTCCGGTCTCGGGGACATGGGTGTGGCCGGCGAGGTGCTCGACCAGGTTGAACGCGATCAGCGTGTCCGTCATGGGGATCTCGACGAGCTGGCCCCGGCCGGTGCGGCCGCGGTGGAGCAGGGCGGCCAGGACGCTGTAGGCGATGGTCAGCGAGGAGACCTTGTCGCCGATGATGGTCGGCAGGTAGACGGGCTCGCCGAGCGCCCGGTCGGCGATGTCGACGAGGCCGGAGGCGGCCTGCACGGTCTCGTCGTACGCGGCGTTGCCTGCGCGGTCGGAGTCGCCGCGGAATCCCTGGGCGTGCGCGTAGACGAGGCCGGGGTTGCGGGCGGCGATGTCGTCGTAGGACAAGCCCAGGCGGTGCAGCGCGCCGGGCCGCATGTTGGTGATCAGCACGTCGGCGGTGTCGATCAGCTTCAGCGCGTGCTCGCGCTGGGTGTCGTCCTTGAGGTTGAGGGAGACGCTGCGCTTGTTGCGGTTGACGTTGAGGTTCAGCGGGGTCATCCCGGGCGTGGTGCGGTAGTGGCCCACGCGGACGGTGTCGGCCGGAGACTCGATCTTGACCACGTCCGCGCCGAGGTCACCGAGGATCTGGGCGGCGTAGGGGCCCATCACCACGGTCGACAGGTCGATCACCCGGATGCCCTCCAGGGGGCCGGTGACGGTGTCTGCGAGGTCCGTCATGGCTTTCCTCACTCCTTGCTTCGCGATTTCCGTGTATCTGGAAACTAAGTTATCGCGAGGAGTGCGGGGAAGGAAGCAGATGGAATGACCGAATAGCGAAAGGCGGTATGACCGCTGCGGTCATACCGCCTGCTCAGACCGCTTCCCTTGCTCGAATTTCTCTTACCGAGGCGTACGGCCCCACCTCTGAGGAATTCTTGCCGAATTCGGAAATGCCGATTTCACGGCCGTCCGCCAGGAGAAGACGGTGAACTGATGACACCTTCCTCGGCGAGCCCGCCCCAGACACGCCGGGTTTCCTGTAAATGGAGTCGTCGACACTGGCGCGGTCCGCGGGACGTCGGGTCTCGCGGCGGAGGCCGACCGCGCCTCCGGTACCACCACACCGCACGCGCTTCGAACACTTGAACCACTCAGCCAGGAGAACCTTGGCCCAGCGACAGCAATGCAGCAGCGGGGATGCCTCAGCCTGCCGTTTTCGGCTCTCGCCGAAAGACATTGGTCCACCTTCCTGACAGCAGCCACTCTTGCCGGGAACGCGGATGCCGAGGACGCGTCAGTCCCGGGGCCGCTCAGACCGTCCGACTGTCCCAAGGGGGAACACTCATGATCCGCTCAGTGAGAGCCACCGCCGCGACCATGGCGTCTGCCGTCATCGCCGCCGCCGGCCTTGTCTTCGGCACCGCGGGCTCTGCCCACGCCACGGGACACGGCCCCGGCTACTACGGCGTCTGGGCCTCCGGCGTCAACGTCCGTGCCGGCGGCGGGGAACAGTGCTACCTCTATCCGTCGACCAGCAACTGCCCGGACGTGCAGACCACAGTGAGCAGCCCGGCCCAGGTGTGGGTGTACTGCCAGCAGGAGGGGGCCCAGAGCGTCGGCAACAACCCCTACTGGGTCTGGGTGCTCACCGCGAGCGGCCACCGGGGCTATATGGCCAGCTACTACACCAACAACGCCACCAACTGGATCGACGGTGTCGAGCGCTGCTGACGCCGCCAAGGGGGCTCCGGTCGTCCCCACAGACCTGGTCACTCCGAGGCTTCAGGCCGACCGGCCCCCGCAGCCGACTGCGCGGACCATGAAGGGCGAATTCCGGGCTGAGCGACCAGGCGGGTGTCGACAGTCACGTATTTCCGCGGCGGCCCTGCTCCACCTGATCCCCCGGATAGAGGCGGTGATGGCCGGCGAGCCCCGCTGGTGATGCAGGGCCCGACGCGCCGGTCCCGCCCGTCCAGCCGCGGCCCGGGCACCCCCACGGAGCGCGCGTGATTCCGCACTGCCCAAGGCCTTCCGCTTGCTTGCGTGGACAGCGGAAGGCCTTGCCGTCGAGCAACACGAACGGCCACAAACCCCTGGGCGACTGCGTTGTCGTCGACGTACCCCGGAAGATGACGGTGCCGGATGAGGCGCAATCCGCCGTGTCGGCCCGCTGCTCCCAGTCTCGGGACATTCAAGGACCCGCCTCTGAGCGCTCCACTTCCGGCGACCGCATGGCGCTGAGGGAGGCGGCCGCAGGGGGTGCGGGTGCCGGTCGGACACCAGTGGGCAGCCGGCATGCGAGGGTGGCGGCGACGGCAGTGAAGGCGAGGAGGTTTTCCGACTTGCGCGTGGGCAGGGCGATCCTCGGCTCTGCTGGGGCAGTTGGGATACGGCCGTGTTGACCGGTCCCCTCAGCGACGGCACGGGGGATGGCGGCATCATCCGAAGCCGGCCGCAGCCGTTTCCCGGCATCCGACACCCACTCCGCCTTCCGTGTCCCCCGCCCGAAGTCGGCGCCGAACCCGAAGACCCTCCTCTCCACCCGGCAGCGGGTCAGTTCACCGCCGGTTCGCAATCCGGCACCCAAGTCCCGGAAATCCGCAAGCAGATGTCACCGCCGAACGGCCGCGGGAACCGGTGAGAGGCCGGACGCAACGACCGACGGCTGTTCCGGCAGATCACCACTGAGCAGCGCGGCGCCCAACGGGGTGAGGGTGTGGACGACATGGGCGCCGACGCGCCGGCTGTGCGCGAGGTCGATCTCGCGCAGGGCGGCGACGTGTTCGCTCGCCGACGGGGCCGAGATGCCCAGGCGCCGGGCGATCTCCCCCGTGGTCGCGGTGGATTCCAGGCATGTCAGGACCCGGGAGCGGGTTCGTCCGATCACGGTGGCCAGGGCCTCGGCTCGCTTGTCACGCGTTGCCTGCGGCGCCCAGGTCGCGGGATGAGCGACGGGGTAGGCGAGGACCTGCGGCAGGGTGGGATCGGCCAGCGCGATGGGTGTGTTCCAGCAGAAGTGCGAGGGGATCAGCCGCACTCCGCGTCCGCCGAGGTGCAGGTCCCGGTCCTCCGGGTAGCGCACGTGCAGCACGGGAGGACGCCAGACCATCAACGGGCGGAAGGAGTCCAGCAGTCCGTGGACTCCGTGATCGCACAGCGTGCGCGTACGCAGGGCCCGGTCGGCCTCGGTGGTCCTGGCTGTCCCGGTCCAGTCCGGCGCCACGATCGTGCGGTGCACGAGCCGGAACGCCGTCGCGACCTCCGCCATCGCCGTCCGGTCCCCCGCGCCGAGATCGTGCGCCCAGCGCGGCAGCCTGTGGGTCCCGGCCAAGCGATTCAGTTCTTGGCGCAGCCGTGACCGGGGGGTGGCCCGCAGTTCCTCCATCGCGGACTCGAGACCGTCTGCCGAGGCGTCGGGTGTCAGGAAATCCGGCCAATAGCCCGCCGTGGCCGGGGCGAGGACGGAAAGCATCCTGGCCGTTCCCGCCAGTCCCTTCGCGGAAAGTCCGGCCCGAGCGGCGCGCCGCCAGTGACCGTAGACGGGCAGGCCTCGCCGCGACGCGCTCAACTGGTGCAGGCTCAGCAAGGTCTCCCACACCGGGTCCGGCTCACGCGCCAGGTGAACGCGTGCCAGGTCTGCGGCTGTGAAGTGAATACGCAGCATTGTTCATCCCCCGATTCCCACCGCTACGGCCGACCGTGCCGGTGGTCATTCCGGACGGTGCGGCGGTTTTCCAGGGTGGCACGAAGAAGATCCGCCCAACGGGGAGCAGGCGATGAGAGTATGGGCCCGATCGATGCAGGATTCGCTATGACCGCAGGTTGAGGACGTGGGCGGTGCCTGATCCGGGGGGAACGGCGGAGCCGAGCCTGCATCAACTGCGGCTCTTTCTGGCGCTGGGCGAGGAGTTGCACTTCGGCAGGGCCGCAGCGCGATTGCACATATCCCAGCCGACGCTGAGCCGCCAGATCCAGGACCTGGAGAGGCGGCTGGGTGTCCCGCTGTTCTCACGCGACAGCCGTAGTGTCACGCTCACCGACGCGGGCCGTGCCCTGGTCGACGAGGCGCGGGCGACGGTGGAAGCGATGGATCGACTGCGGGTCAGCGCCGGCCAGTGGGCCCGCACACTCTCCGCGCACGTGGTCGTGGGGACGGTCGGAGCCGAGGCCGCCATGCCCTACACCCACGCGATCCTCGAGCACCTGCGCACAGTGCATCCGGCACTCACGGTGGAGATCCGAACCCTCAGCTTCGCCGAACACCTGGTCCGGTTGCTCTCCGGCGACATCGACGTCGCCTTCCTGCGGCCCCCTGTGCCCGCCGGCGTCGAACTCCTGGAACTGGCAACCGAGCCGCGCATAGCCTGTCTGGCCGCCGACGACCCTCTGACCCGACGGCCCACGCTGTCGCTCGCCGACCTCGGCGAGCGGGTCTTCGTGGACGTCCCTCCTGAAGTGCCCCGTGTGTGGTGGGACTTCTGGGCGGTGGACCCGCGCCCGGACGGCAGACGGGTACGCTACGGCCCCGTCGTCTCCGACATGGAGGGGCTGCTGCACACGGTCGCCTCGGGACAGGGGATCTGCTTTCTGCCCGCGGCGGCCCGTGAGCTCTTCCCGCGCCCGGGTGTGCGCTACGTCGACGTGATGGACCTGTCCCCGACGGTGTCGGCCCTCGGCTGGCCGACCGGACACCGAGACCGCCCGGCCGTTCGAGCCGTACGCGAGGCCGCAACCGCCGCGATGTCCGCGGCCCGCTGGAAGCAACGGCCGCCCCTCTGAACCACCCCCGGCCCACCGCACCGGCCCCTGCCGGGACAGCGACGTGTTCGTCACGCGCACGAGGAGCAACTACGCGCCAGGTCTGCGGCGCGGGCAGCGCAGGCGCGGTCGTCCTGTCGCTGCCGACACGCGGGCTTGTCAACCCGTTACTGGCCCTGGTCGAGCGGCGAGTCGATCCTGAAGCATGCCGACTGAAGCTCATCGGGCGCACTCACCGGTTCCGCGAAGAGTTGGAAATCCCGGTGCCGGATGAAGCGATCGGGGAATTTCACCGAGCGGAACGAAGCTTGGTTCGGATCGATTTCCGCCCTTTCGAGTACGAATGTCGAATCCTCGCGCACTTCGGCGGCCACGGCAGGATCCTCGATCCCTTCGAAGAACTTGCTGTGGATACGAAAATCGTCGAACGTCGCGATTCGCAGACAGAATCCCAGGGGAGGAGCGGCACGCAACAACCGCCCTTTCACCCCGAAATCCAGGTTCGGCCCGTCCCAGGTGAAGGTGGCGTCAGCACGGTCGGCGTCGGTCTCGATCTTGGCGATGTCAACGAGACCGCCATGGTCGATGACGAAGAACTCCGGGAAATTGTTCGAAAACAGCGAGAATCTGCTCGCGGCCATGATGTCCTCCGCTCGACGACGCACTTTCTCACTCGGCTCTCCGAACACGACTGAGGGCGCTGTGTTCATCATGCGCCTTTCAGGGAGCCCCCGCCACTGCTCCGCCTTCCCAAACGTTGCCAATCCAATTGAAGGGGAATCCTTTTGGGCGACAGGGAAAATCCACGAACAGCCCAGTACGCAGGCCGTGTCGCCGACTCCGAGGGCTTCGGAAGGCCGACCACGGCCGGGAGCAGTTGGCCGTCTGCGGACAGCGCCCACCACGAGACACACCAGCGCGCGCAGGGGCCGCACCCACGCTTTGGGATCCATGTCGCGCCGGCCCGGGAGACACGGCCCTTGCCCATCCAGGCGGTCGCCTTCCCTCGGCCCCGACGAGTTCCGGAGGAGAAACGCTCGCAACGCAGCGAGGGCCTCTGCTCGCGCGCGGTCGAGAACCAGCCGGTCGGCACGACGATCGCCCTCGGCCGAGTGAGCCCGGGTCAGGGACGGGCCGTGCTGGTGGAGTTCTCCCGGCAGACCGGCCTGTCGCTGTGTCAGGTGGCCGAACTGTTCGTGGACCGGGGGCTCAACGGGCAGATCCCCCGCGGACGTCCACCCCCTCCTGGAGGACACCCTCGAGAAGCACGGGCACACTCACCGCGCCGCAGCTCCTCGCTTCCCTCACGCACCCAGTGCCCGTGCCAGCAGCATCACGCGGTTGTTCGTCGAGGTCTTGGTGAAGATCGACTTCAGGTGGTCCTGGACGGTGTGTTCGGAGAGGCACAGGCGGTGGGCCACCGTGTGGCTGTCGCCGCCCTTGGCCAGGTGGTGGAGTACGTCCACCTCGCGGGGGCTCAGGGCGAAGCACCTGGCGAAGAGGGCGAGCCGTTCCGCCGGGCAGGTCTCCTCCAGCGTGACGGCGATGCTGTGTCGGCGATCCGTGGGCATCACGTCGGCGATGCGGGCGGCGCTCAGCGTCAGCCACAGGCCGTCCGCGAGGTGGAGCCGGGAGCGCGGGGGGTGGGTGTCGACGCCCGCCTCGACGGCGAGTAACTGGGCGGCGACGTCGTACACGCACGCGTGCATCGCCGCGCGGCCGTGTCCGGGTGGCACCAGTCGGCTCAGGCAGGCGGAGGTGGCCGGTGTCTGGGCGAGTACCCGCAGATCGTGGTCGAGCAGCAGGGCCAGCGGACTCTGCAGCCGCGCGTGCGGCGGTCGTACGACGAAGGTCTCCGCCTGGGCGCGACGCAGGGCCGCCGTCACCGGAGCGGTCAGGCGGGCCAGGCAGGCGGCCTCGGCGGCGGTGAAGGGGCGGTCGCGCCGGTACAGGTCGAGGTGACCCCAGCAGCCGAAGCGGTCCTTGAAGACCAGCGAGGCGATGTCCCGGATGCCGTAGTCGCACAGCGCCTCGCGCCACAGGCGGCTGACGGCGGGGTCGGGGAGCCGGCTGAGCAGGGCCACGCGGTCGAGTGTCGTCCAGCGGTTGGCCGAGGTCAGGTATGCGAGACGGGTCGTCCTCGGCAGTTCCGGCGACCACGGCACGTCGGCGACGGAGCAGGAGCCCACCGTGGTCTCGGGGTCGGTCAGGGGGAAGCCGTAGGCGTCGAAGCCGATGGTGGTCCGCAGTTCGCCGAGGAGCCGTTCGCGCAGGGTCCGGGAGTCGCCGCCCGCCTCACAGAGACGGACGATCCGCTCGTACGACCTCGCGTACGGGACGAGAGGCAGGGCCATGATTCGAGCGTACGTCGCGATTCCCCACATTTCAGGGATGGGCCGCGCTCCCTGCCAGGTCAAGCATGGGAGGCATGAGCACACGTCGGAAGGCAGCGACCGAGGAGCCACCGATGAGAACGACGTCGAGAACCCAGACCGTCCTGGCCGCCGCCACGCTCTGCGCCGCGGCCGCGCTCGCGACGGCCGCCCCGGTCGGGGCGCAGCCCGCGCAGGTTCCCCGGGCGACCCAGTCGAGCACCGTGTACGCGTGGATCGACGGCTGGGGCGGCGGCACGGTCACCAGCCGACCCGCCGGGATCAGTTGCCATACGACCGCCTGGGACCCGTACAGCTCCGAGGAACCGCCGCCGAACTCCACCGGCCCCTGCTCGGCGAGCTTCCCGGTCGGCACGACCGTCACCTTCACCGCGACGCCCGACCCGGGTTCCGCCGTCAACGGCGGCCCGGACCCGGCCTCACTGACCGTGCGGTCCGGCTACAACGCCGTGTGGGCCATGTTCTGCCCGACGGACGGTCTCTGCTCCGCCGGGTGACCGCACCTGTCCGGGCGGCTCCGCGGCCCTTCGGCCGGTGCGCCGACACATCCCTGTCCACGAAGATCGACTGATCTGGGAGGAATCTCATGCCCGTCACCGTGCAAGACCACCGAATACCCCACGAGTCCACCGTCCCCGCGAACATGGGACAGGTCGTCGAACTCTTCGTGCGCGAGCGCGACGGCACGTCACTCGGCCACCTGGACGAGCGCACGGCCGTCCTGATGCTTCACGGCCGCAGCGTTCCGGTGCTCGCGGGCTTCGATCTCGATTTCAAGTCGTACAGCTGGGCCGATGCGCTGGCCAGGGCCGGTTACGACGTCTTCATGATGGATCTCCAGGGCTCGGGGCTGTCACCGCGGCCGAAGATGGACGACCCTCGTAACGTCAACCCCGCCCAGCAGAACCTTCTGAAGCCGAGGCCTCCGGGTTTCACGCCCGGCCCGCCGAACTATCCGTTCCAGCTGACCAACTCGATCAGCGACCGGGACGACCTGAACGCCGTGGTGGACTGGATCATTCGCGAGCAGGGGGTGAAGAAGGTCGCCTTCATCGGCTGGTCCGCGGCCGCGTTCACCATGGGGCCGTACGCGGTCAGGAACCCGAGCAAGGTGTCGAGCCTGTTCCTGCTGGCGCCGATCTTCCCGCCCGAGGGCACGTCGAACGCCCCCGACCCGTTGCCGCAGCCCGGCTTCCCGATGTTCGTGAGCACGAAAGCCGGAACCTGGAACGGGTGGGGCAACGAGGTGCACTGCGAGGGGCAGCGCGAAGATGAGATGCAGGACAAGGTGTGGGACGCGATCATGAAAAGCGATCCCGTGGGCAGCACGTGGGGGCCTGTCGGTGAAGGGCGCAATCGCATCAGGAACTTCGTCCGGTGGGGCTGGAACAAGACCACCGCGGCGCAGGACGTCGTCCTCGGCGACAGCGTGCCGGTCCTCATCGCGTACGGGGAGTACGACAGGCAGGCGAACACGTCGAGCGAAGATCCGGAACTCAACTTCTCGGTCCCCGCGCTCTACAACGCCATCGCCGGCGGCCACAAGCTGATGGTCAAACTGGACTGCGCAGGCCATTCCGTGGTGTGGGAGATCCAGCACAACAACGTGCACAACCTCTCGAAGCACTGGCTCAAGCACCTGAAGGTCGACGGCAAGTCCAACGGCATCTTCGACATGAACACCAACGGCGACATCAGCCCGGCTCCATAGACCGGGCTGCTGTGCCGACATCACTCAGGGACCCGGAAGCTGGGACTGGTTCAGCTCCCGGGCGACGGCCGGCACATGGAGATCCTCGCGGATGCCGACTTGGCGGGCCCCGTGGCGCCGCCTCGAATAAACAATCCCCGGCGGGACGGGATCCGCTCCCCCTTGCGCGTCGACCGGGGAGGAGCTCCCTCGCCTCTCCGCGACGCTTCATCCGGCCCTCACAGGCGGCACTCGCCCTCTGGACTTCCCGTCCGGCCAACGCTCGCCGTCAGCCGAACCGGAGGGACCTGCTCCGCTGCCGCCGACACGCCTCCTCAGGTCAGCGACCGCGCAGCTCAGGCCCAGGCGGCCACCGGCACGAACGAACTGTCCTGCCGGAAAAGCTCCGTCCCGTCCGTGCGGTCCACGCGGAGTTGGTAGTCGTAGTGGCGGAGGTAGCGGCCGGGGTAGTTGTACGACTCCCAGCGGATCGAGCCCGACGCCGTGCCCGTGCGGGCGATGAACGTCGCGTCCTTGGCGAAGGTCGAGGTGCCGTCGTTGGCGTCGAAGCGGGCGCGGAAGTCCCAGTGGCGGAGGTAGTTGCCGGAGGAGTCGCGGAAGGAGTAGCCGTTCGGGTCGGCGAGTCCCGCGACCACGGTGAAGGTGGACGCCGTCTTCTCGGCGGATGTGCTGGAGCCGGTCACCACCGGGAGGTTGAGCAGGGAGGACTGGTTCTGCCAGTACCGGGTGGTGTAGTTGGCCGACCGGAAGGAGCGCGTCACGTTCCTCGCCAGCGAAGGGCCGCCGGACACCGTCTCCTTGACCACCGTGAAGTGGCGGGCCGTGCCCGAGATCACCGGCAGTGCCGTCGGGGCCGACCAGGTGGCGAAGGTGTCGTAGCTGTCGCTGTAGTAGTAGCTGCCGTCGCCGTAGCCGTCGAAGAAGATCCGCCAGCCGCCGTTGTCGAGCTGGATCACCGACGGGCCCTCGCGGTAGCTGCCCCAGCCTGCCCAGTCGCCGGTTCTGGAGATCGTGTAGGGGCCGTTGAGCGAGGACGCCGTCGCGTACTCGATGTACTTCGTCGTCTCGTTCTTCGTGAACGCGTGATAGGTCGAGCCGGACTTCACGAGGTACGTGTCGATGTGGTTGGCGCCGATGCCGGACAGGGCCACCGGTGAACTCCAGGCCGTCAGAGCCGAGTTCGTCGCCCTGAGCCGGTATGGCGTGAAGATCCACTCGTTGCTGGTGAGCGAGCAGGACACGATGACGTTCACGCTGCCGTCGCTGTCGACGAACCACTCCGGCGCCCAGGCGCGGGACAGGTTGGCGATCGGCACCGTGTAGTCGTACAGGAAGGTCCAGTTGGCCCGGTCGGAGCTGCGGGCGAAGCCGATGGTGGTGCTGACGTCCTGCCAGGTGTGGGTGGTGTAGGTGAGGTAGTAGAAGCCGTCGGTGTGATTGAGGACGCTCGCGTCGCGGATCCTGTTGCTCGGCGGCGTGTAGGCGGAGGACTTCAGCAGCCGGAAGTCGGTGGCGTCGTCGGACTGGTAGACGTTCACCGTGCCGTCGTTGCTGTTGAGGAACGGCACGATCGTGTAGCGGGTGGCGGAGCCGCTGGGCGGGGCGGCGGCGAGGGCCGTGCCGGGCAGTTCGCCCACCAGGACGGCCGAGGCGGGCAGGGCGGCCATCGCGCGGAGCAGGGTGCGGCGGGACGGCGTGGGGGGACGTGTGGTCACGGGCGGCTCTCCCTTGAACAAGGACGCGACGCCGGACATGGATGCGGCTCCACTGTCCGATATCCCGAACAGAGTTCGGGAAGTCGGTCAGACGGTAAGAGGGTGACCAGAGCACGTCAATCCCCTGGGTAACCCCTGTTGCGTACAACCCCCGTTCCGGCGAAGCGCTTTCCGACGTTACCGTTCAGTAGACGGCGTCGGCCCGTCCTGGAGCCCGGAGGTGTCCCGTATGACGTACGAGCGTTCCGCCGGGCTGGCGGAGACCGCCCGGGCGCTGGCCGACGGCGAACTCACCTCCGTGTCCCTCGTCGAACGGGCCCTGGCACGGATCAAGGCCTCCCAGGACACCCTCAACGCCTTCCGGATCGTACGGACCGAGGCCGCCCTGGTCGAGGCCGCAGCGGCGGACCGGGACCTCGCCGCCGGCGTGCGCACACCGCTGCTCGGCGTGCCCGTCGCCGTCAAGGACGACATGGACGTGGCGGGCGAACCGACCGCGTTCGGCTGCCGGGGCGAGTTCCCCGCGGTCACCCGGGACGGCGAGGCGGTACGGCGGCTGCGCGCGGCCGGGGCCGTGATCGTCGGCAAGACCAACACCTGCGAGTTCGGGCAGTGGCCGTTCACCGAGGGCCCCGCCTTCGGCGCGACCCGCAACCCGTGGAGCCCCGAACACACCCCGGGCGGCTCCTCCGGCGGCTCCGCCGCCGCCGTGGCCGCCGGTCTGGTGCCGGCCGCCCTGGGCTCCGACGGGGCCGGTTCGGTCCGCATCCCCGCCTCCTGGACCCACCTGGTCGGCATCAAGCCGCAGCGCGGCCGCGTCTCCACCTGGCCGCGCGGCGAGTCCTTCCAGGGCATCACCGTCAACGGCACGCTCGCCCGCACGGTCGCCGACGCGGCCCTGCTCCTCGACGCCGCGAGCGGCAACCATCCCCTGGACCCGCACCGGCCGCCCGCCGTCGACGCCGGCGCGGCAGTCGGCCGCGACCCCGGACGGCTGCGCATCGCACTCGCCCTGAAGCCGCCGTTCACCGCACTGCCCGCCCGGCTCCGGCCGGAGGTGCGGGCCCGGGTCCTCGAACTCGCCGAGAAACTCGCCGCGTTGGGGCACACCGTCGAGGAGGCCGATCCGCCGTACGGGCAGATCGGGCTCACCTTCGTGCCGCGCGCCACGGCCGGGCTCGCCGAGCGCGTGCGGGAGGCGCCCTTCCCCACCCTCCTGGACCGCCGTACCCGGGAGGCGGCCCGGCTGGGCGGGCTGCTCGGCGGGGTGCCGCTCCGGGCGGCGCGGCGCGCGGAGGCGGTCCTGCACCGCCGTATCGGCGGCTTCTTCACGTCGTACGACGTCGTCCTCGCCCCGACCACCGCGGCTCCCCCGCCCCGCGTCGGGGCGATGCTGGAGCTGGGCGGGCTGGCCACCGACCGGGCGATGATCGCGGCCTGCCCCTACGCGTGGCCGTGGAACGTGCTGGGCTGGCCCGGGGTCAACGTCCCCGCCGGGTTCGTCGGGGACGGGCTGCCCGTCGGGGCGCAGTTGCTCGGGCCCGCGAACAGCGAACCGCTTCTGCTGTCGCTCGCGGGGCAGTTGGAGGCGGAGCTGCGCTGGCACGAGGTCTGGCCGCCCGGGTGGGCGGCGGTGGATTCACCCGCCGCGTGACGGCGCCCGCCCGTACCCTGTGACCATGGACGATGCGTCGATGGTCGGGCTCATGGGGCGGGTCACGGGGACGGTCGGGCCGGGGCTCGTCGGCGAGGTGATCGTCCGGGTGCGGGGCGGCGCCGAGCACTTCCTCGCCTACCCCGCCACCGGCACGGAGCGGATCGAGCGGGGCACCGTGGTGATGGTGGTGGAGCACCTGCCGCCGAGAACGGTCTACGTACAGCCCGCCTATGACAGTTGAGCCTGTCAATGCGCAGGTGAGGGGCGTTTGTATCAAGGTTTCGACAAGGATTCCCCAGCGTCTTCACCCTGGCCTCCAACAGGCGCACACTCCCTTCGTTCGGTGCCGAAAGGGCACCATTAAAAGGGGGCGTATGCCGATGGTTGTCGGCGTCGTTGCGGGGGTGGCCGTCGCGGCCGTCGCCGCTGTGATCGGTCTGTTCAAACTGATGTGGCGTGTCGCGGAACCCAACGAGGCACTGATCATCTCGGGCTCGAACCACAAGACCGAGGGCCTCGAGGCGGGCATGGGATTCCGCATCGTCACCGGGCGCGGCACGCTGGTGCTGCCCGGTGTGCAGGCGGTGCGCAAGCTCTCGCTCGACCTGAACGAGACCGAACTGCATGTGGACTGCGTGACCCACCAGGGCATTCCGCTCAAGGTGCGAGGCGTGGTCATCTTCAAGGTGGGCGACGACTTCGTGTCGATCGCCAACGCGGGGCGGCGCTTCCTCGACCAGCAGAAGCTGATGTCGGAGCGGGTGCACAACGTGTTCGCCGGTCATCTGCGGTCCATCGTCGGCGGGTTGACCGTCGAGGACATGATCCGCGACCGGGAGAAGCTCACCGGGCAGACCCGGGCCGCCTGCGGCACGGAGATGGAGAAGCTGGGGCTCATCGTCGACTCCCTGCAGATCCATGAGATCGAGGACCCGACCGGGTACATCCAGAACCTGGCGATGCCGCACGCGGCGGCCGTTCAGCGCGATGCCCGTATCGCGCAGGCGGAGGCGAACCGGCTGGCCACCGAGGCCGAGCAGCAGTCGTTCGCACGGATGGCGGAGGCCACCCGGGACAGCGAGATCCTCCAGGCCGGCTACCAGGCCGAGCGGGACAAGGCGGCCGCGAAGGCGCGTCAGGCCGGTCCGCTCGCGGACGCCGGGGCCCGGCAGGAGGTCGTCGTCCAGGAGACCCGGGTCGCCGAACTCGAGGCGCACCGGCGGGAGCAGCAGCTCCAGGCGGACGTCCGCAAGCCGGCGGACGCCAAGGCCTACGAGAAGCGGACGCTCGCCGAGGCCGAGCGTGACGCGCGGATCTCCGGGGCCGAGGCCAAGGCGCGGGAGACCGAGCTCGCCGCGGCGGCGGAGGCCACCCGGGTCAAGACGGCGGCGGGTGCCGAGGCCGAGGCGACCAAGGCGCGCGGTGCGGCCATGGCGGCGTCCACCCGGGCCACGGGTGAGGCGGAGGCCGCGGCGGCCCAGGCCAGGGGTCTGGCCGAGGCGGAGGCCGCGAAGGCGAAGGGTCTCGCGGAGGCGGAGGCCATCAAGGCGCGTGCCGCCGCGCTCGCCGAGAACCAGGAAGCGGTCGTCGCCCAACAACTCGCCGAGAACTGGCCGGAGATCGTCAAGGCGGGCGCGTCCGCGTTCGGCAACGTCGACAACATGGTGGTGCTCAACGGCGCCGACGGCATGGCGGACATGTTCGCCAAGGCGCTCACCATGGGCGGCACGGGGCTGGGCCTGGCCCGTCAGCTGCTGGCGTCGATGAACCAGAACGGACAGCACGTCAACGGCACTTCGCTGAACGGCGTCGCCGCGCCGCCCGCGCAGAAGGTACCGGTTCAGGAGTAAGGGACTGGCGGTCCGGGGCCTTTGGAAGAATGGGTCCCGGGCCGCCGCTTCGTCCGTTCGACGGACCGCGCTTCTCCCCCTGTCCCGCGGACGCCATAAGGTGCCCCCGTGACTGCGTCTACCGATGAGAACGTCCCCGGCCGCTTCGGCGCCACCGCCACCACCGAGGCCGACCCGCGCGAGGTCGGCCCGGTGCGCACCGAGTACTCCCCCGCGCACGACGGGGACCCGGACCCCGGGGAGATCGTGTGGACCTGGGTGCCCTTCGAGGAGAACGACGGCCGCGGCAAGGACCGGCCCGTGCTCGTGGTCGCCCGCGAGGCGGCCGGCACCGTGCTCGCCGTCCAGCTGTCGAGCAAGCGGCACGACGGCGACCGGGAGTGGGTCGCCATCGGCAGCGGACCCTGGGACCGCACCGGGCGGGACTCCTGGGTGGACGTCGACCGCGTCCTGCGCCTGCACGAGGAGGGCATGCGCCGAGAGGCCTGCGCCCTGGACCGGGGCCGCTTCAACCTGGTCAGGCAGCGGCTGCACGAGCGGTACGGCTGGACCTGACGGTCAGCTCCGGGCCGGCTGCCGCTCGGCGAACGCCCGTACGAACGCTTCCCGCACCACCGCACCCGGGGTGCGGTCGAGCACCCCGAACACCACGTGCTCGAAGGCCCCCGCGAACCGGCCGCCCGGGGCGAGCAGGGTCCGGAACGCCCCCGCCACCTGAGCGGGGTCGTTCTGGAACACCCCGCAGCCCCAGGCGCCCAGCACCAGTCGCCGGTAGCCCGCGGCGACGGCCACCGACAGCACCTGCTCGGCACGCACCGCGAGGGCCCGCGGCAGTTCGGCCACCCGCTCGGGTGCCGTCCGCCGCACCACCCCGGCGTTCGGCGCCGCCGCCGTCAGGAAGCCCACCAGGTGCGCCGAGTCCAGCAGACGGCCGTGGTCGTCCCGGAAGACGGGCACGGCAGGCGAGTGGATGACCCGGTCCGTGTAGAACGGGTCGCGGTGGGCGCGGTGGTGGTCGTAGAACTCGCGGGCCTTGAGCAGGCAGGTGTACAGCGCGGAAGCCCGGCACAGGGCCTCCTCCTGGGCCTGGGCACCGTTCAGGAAGCCACCGCCCGGGTTGCGAGCCGAGGCGAAGTTCAGCACGGCCACGCGCCCGGCAGGTGGGTCGGCCGACCCTGCGGCGGAGCCCCCGGCAGGCACGTCGGCCGGCCCCGCGCCGAAGCCCCTGGCGAGCGGGTCGGCCGACCCCGCGCCGGAGCCCCCGGCAGGCGGGGCAGCCGCCCCAACGGCAGAATTCCCGGCAAGCCGGCCGGCCGCCCGAACGGCAGAACCTCCGGCAAGCGGCTCGGCCGCCCGAGCAGCAGAACCCCCGGCAAGCGGCTCGGCCGCCCGATAGGCAGAGGCGTCACCCAACAGCCGGCCCGCACCCGGGCCACCCTCGCCCGACCTCCGGGCCGCCTTCAGACCGCCCTCGCCCAACCGGCGCGCCGCCTCCAGACTGCTCTCCCCCGTGACCTCGAAGAACGTGTCCGCAGGAGCGCAGCCCGCCGTTGGACCGAAGCCCGCCGCCGGAGTGAAGGCGGGCACCTCCACCGGCCCGGGGCCGTACATCCGCGTCCCCGCCCGCGCCGTCTCGATGTCCGCGGCCAGGAGCACCTCGCGCCCGTCCGGCGCCCGATAGCGTCCCGCCGCGACGATCCGTTCCGTCTCCTGCGCGATGCCGCGCAGCCGTGCGCTCATGGCGCCACCCCCGTGGACGCCATGACCGCACGCCGTGCGGTCTCCCCCGTCGTGCTCATGCGGGAATCGTGGGTGATGCTGGGGTGGCGGTGCAACAGAGTTTCAAACGCCCGCCACAGCCGGAAAACGCCTCGAAAACCCAGGGAGAACAGTGCTCCACGGCCCCTAATGCGCGGATGTGCACCCTTGTGCGGAACGGGAAGAAGGTCTTGGGTGGGACGAGCGTTGCCGGTCCGACCCACCTGATCCCCGGACCGGTGGCATGGTGGAATCTCAGGAGGATCCCGACATGTCCGACTCCATCGGCGACTGTACGAACCCTCGTACGGCGCTCCGCGAAGCAGAGCTGGAGGCCCTGGTCCGCGGCATCTGCTTCAAGACCGGTCCACCCCGCCGCATCGGGGTGGAACTGGAATGGCTCGTCCACGAGCTGCGCGGTCCGCAGCTCCCCGTCACACCGGAACGACTCACGGCCGCCTACGCCGCACTGCGGACCGTGCCCCTGAAGTCGGCACTCACCGTCGAGCCGGGCGGCCAGCTGGAGCTGAGTTCCCAGCCCGCCGACTCCCTGACGGAGTGCATCGACACCGTCTCCGCGGACCTCGCCGCCGTCCGCACGGCCCTCGCCGAACAGGGTCTGGGCCTCGTCGGCTTCGGCCACGACCCCTGGCACCCGCCCCGCAGATACCTCCGCGAACCGCGCTACGACGCGATGGAGACCTGCCTGGACCGCACCGGCCCGGCGGGCCGCGCCATGATGTGCACCTCGGCCTCCGTGCAGGTCTGCGTGGACGCCGGCCACGAGGAGCCCGGTCCCCTGGGCCTCGGGCGCCGCTGGTGGCTGGCGCACCAGCTGGGCGCCGTCCTGGTGGCCGCCTTCGCGAACTCGCCCCTGGCGGGTTCCGAGCCCACCGGCTGGCTCTCCACCCGCCAGCTGCTGTGGACCGAGATCGGCAAGGGCCGGGCGGGCGGCCCCGACCTGGACGCCGACCCCCGTGCGGCCTGGGCCCGGCACGTCCTGGACGCGCCGGTGATGTGCATACGGCGGGACGGCGGCCCCTGGGACGTCCCCGAGGGGCTCACCTTCCGGCAGTGGGCCAGGTCGGGCGTGCCCCGGCAGCCGACCCGGGAGGATCTCGACTACCACGTCTCGACGCTGTTCCCGCCGGTCAGGCCGCGCGGCCATCTCGAACTGCGGATGATCGACGCACAGCCAGGCGAGGACGGCTGGATCGTCCCGCTCGCGGTGACGGCGGCGCTCTTCGACGACCCGGAGACCGCCGAGACGGCCTACCGGGCGGTGAAGCCGCTCGCCGAGCGCACCCTGTCCCTGCCCGCCCCGCACAATCCGCTGTGGATCGACGCGGCCCGGCACGGGCTCACCGACCCGGAGCTGCGGGAGGCGGCCGTGGTGTGCTTCACGGCGGCCCTGGAGGGCCTGCCCCGGCTGGGCGCGGGCGCCGAGGTCATCGGCGCCGTCGAAACGTATCTGCACCGCTATGTGATCCGGGGCCGCTGCCCCGCCGACGATCTGCTGGACCGCACCCACGGTTCGCTCGGGAAGGAAATCCGCACATGACCGACCCCACCACCGCCCCCTCGGTCGAGGACCCCGAGTCCTTCCGTGAGCGGGCGGTGTCGACCCTGGTCACCGCCCGGGACCGCACGACGCTCCTCACCAGCTGCGTCGAGGAACCCGACCTGACCGCCCAGCACTCGCCGCTGATGTCGCCGCTCGTGTGGGACCTCGCCCACATCGGCAACCAGGAGGAGCAGTGGCTGCTGCGGACGGTCGGCGGCCAGGAGGCGATACGGCCCGAGATCGACGGCATCTACGACGCCTTCGAGCACCCGCGCTCCGAACGCCCCTCGCTGCCCCTGCTGTCCCCCGCGGAGTCCCGGCGCTACGCGGCCGAGGTGCGCGGGCGGGTCCTCGACATCCTGGAGGGCACCGCGCTGCACGGGACCCGGCTCACCGAGGCCGGGTTCGCCTTCGGGATGATCGCGCAGCACGAACAGCAGCACGACGAGACGATGCTGATCACCCATCAGCTCCGCAAGGGCCCCGCGGCCCTGACCGCCCCGGACCCGGAACCGGCCCCGCTGTTCACCGGCCCGGCCGAAGTCCTGGTCCCCGGGGGCCCGTTCACCATGGGCACCTCCGACGAGCCGTGGGCGCTGGACAACGAACGCCCCGCGCACCGGCGGGAGGTGGACGCCTTCTGGATCGACACCACACCGGTGACGAACGCCGAGTACCAGGCGTTCATCGAGGACGGCGGCTACGACACCGAGCGCTGGTGGGCGCCGGCGGGCTGGGCGCACATCCGGCAGCACTCCATCCACGCCCCGCTGTTCTGGAGCCGGGACGGCAGGCAGTGGCTGCGCCGGCGCTTCGGCGTCACCGAGGTCGTGCCGCCGGACGAGCCCGTGGTCCACGTGTCCTGGTACGAGGCCGACGCCTACGCCCGCTGGGCCGGCCGGCGGCTGCCCACCGAGGCGGAGTGGGAGAAGGCGGCCCGCCACGACCCGGCCGGGAACCGCTCGACACGCTACCCGTGGGGCGACGCCGACCCGCGGCCCGAGCACGCCAACCTGGGCCAGCGGCACCTGCGCCCCGCCCCCGCGGGAAGCTACCCGGAGGGCGAGTCGCCGCTCGGGGTACGGCAGTTGATCGGTGACGTGTGGGAGTGGACGGCGAGCGACTTCGAGCCCTACCCGGGGTTCCAGGCGTTCCCGTACAAGGAGTACTCGGAGGTGTTCTTCGGCCCCGACCACAAGGTGCTGCGCGGCGGTTCGTTCGCCGTGGACCCGGTCGCCTGCCGGGGCACGTTCCGCAACTGGGACTACCCCATCCGGCGGCAGATCTTCTCCGGCTTCCGCACCGCCCGTTCCGCGGGGTCCGCCTGATGTGCCGTCATCTGGCGTGGTTGGGACCCGAGGAGCCGCTCGGCCGGCTCCTCGTGGAGCCCCCGCACAGCCTGTACCGGCAGTCCTGGGCGCCGCGCCGGCAACGGCACGGCACCGTCAACGCCGATGGTTTCGGCGTCGGTTGGTACGCCGAGGGCGATCCTGTCCCGGCCCGGTACCGGCGGGCCGGGCCCATCTGGGCCGACCTGTCGTTCGCCGACCTCGCCCGGGTCGTGCGCAGCCCGGCGGTCCTGGCCGCCGTACGGGACGCGACCCTGGCGGGAGCCGACGCCGAGGCCGCGGCGGCGCCGTACGCCTCGGGGCCCTGGCTGTTCAGCCACAACGGCGCGGTGAAGGGCTGGCCGGACTCCCTGGCTCCGCTGACCGGGACCGTGCCCCCGGCGGACCTGCTGTCGATGGAGGCCCGCAACGACTCGGCGTTCGTGTGGGCCCTGGTCCTCAACCGGCTGCGCGGCGGCGACGAGGAGGGCCAGGCGCTCGCCGACACGGTCCTGGAAGTCGCCGAGGCGGCCCCCGGCTCCCGGCTCAACCTGCTGCTGACCAACGGCGAGTCCATCGCCGCGACCGCCTGGGGCGACACCCTCTGGTACCTCCAGCGGGCCGGCCTCGGCACGGTCGTCGCCTCCGAGCCGTACGACGACGATCCGCACTGGCAGGAGGTACCCGACCGCACGCTCCTCGCGGCGAGCCGCACCGACGTGCTGCTGACCCCCCTCAAGTCCCTGGAACCACTCAAGGAGCCCCGCACGTGAGTCCGTTCCTTCTGACCCGCACCCTGCCCGAGGACGCCACCGAGGCCGCCCTGCGCGCCGACGTCCTCAAGGGCCTGTCGCACACGCCCAAGACCCTGCCGCCGAAGTGGTTCTACGACGCCCACGGCAGTGAACTCTTCGAGCAGATCACCGAGTTGCCCGAGTACTACCCGACCCGCGCCGAACGGGAGATCCTCGTCGCGCGGTCCGGTGAGATCGCCGCGGCGACCGGTGCCCGCACCCTGGTCGAGCTGGGCTCGGGCTCCTCGGAGAAGACCCGGTTTCTGCTCGACGCACTGACCGGGCTGCACACGTACGTCCCGGTCGACGTCAGCGAGAGCGCGCTCACCCAGGCCGGGCACGCGCTCATCGCCCAGCGGCCCGAGCTGAGCGTGCACGCGCTGATCGCCGACTTCACGGCCGGTCTGAGCCTGCCGGACACGCCGGGCCCGCGTCTGCTGGCCTTCCTCGGCGGCACGATCGGCAATCTGCTGCCGGCCGAGCGCGCCGCGTTCCTGTCCTCGGTGCGCGCCCTGCTCGCGCCGGGCGACGCGCTGCTGCTCGGCACGGACCTGGTCAAGGACGAGGACGTGCTGGTCAGGGCGTACGACGACGCGGCCGGGGTGACGGCCGCGTTCAACAAGAACGTCCTGACGGTCGTCAACCGCGAACTGGACGCCGACTTCGATCCCGGCGCCTTCGACCACGTGGCCCTGTGGGACGCGGAGAACGAGTGGATCGAGATGCGGCTGCGGTCGCGCACGGACCAGACCGTGAAGGTGCCCGCGCTCGACCTGGCCGTGGACTTCGCGGCGGGCGAGGAGCTGCACACCGAGATCTCGGCGAAGTTCCGCAAGGACGGCGTCCGGGAGGAACTCTCCGCCGCCGGGCTTGAGTTGGCGCACTGGTGGACGGACGGCGAGGGCCGGTTCGCGCTGTCGCTGAGCGTGGTGCGGTAGCGGTAGCGGCAGGTGACGAAGGGGGCCCTCGGGTCCCCTTCGTCGGTCGAAGGCCCGCTCGCCGTTCTCCTCGTCAGCCGAGGGCGCTGGCCATCCTGCGGACCGCCTCGGTGATCAGCTCGGGAGAGGTCGCCAGGTTCAGCCGGACGAACCCCTCGCCCCCGGTGCCGAACGGGATGCCGGAGTTCAGGGCGACCCGGCCGCGCTCCAGGAAGACCTCGGCGGGATCGCCGCCGAGGCCGAGTGCGCGGCAGTCCAGCCAGGCGAGGTACGTCGCCTGGCCCGGCGTGTAGCGCACCGCGGGCAGGTGCTCGGCGAGGAGGCCGGCCAGGAGCCGGCGGTTGTCGTCGAGGCCGCGGAGCAGGGCGTCGAGCCAGGCGCCGCCCTCCAGGAGTGCGGCGGTGTGGGCGAGGACTCCGACGTGGCTGGGTCCGTGCCCGACCTCCTCGGGCAGGCGGGCGAGGTCGTCGGCCGCCTCGGGCCCGGCGACGGCCACGGCGGCCTTGAGCCCGGCCAGGTTCCACGCCTTGGAGGCCGACAGCAGCGACAGCCCGTTCTCCGCGCCCGGTACGGAGAGGTAGGGCACGAAGTTCGCGCCGGGCGCCGTGAGCGGGGCGTGGATCTCGTCGACGACGACCCGAATGCCGTACGTCCGTGCCAGCGCCGCCACGGCGGCCAGCTCGTCGGCGGTGTGCACGGCACCGGTGGGGTTCTGGGGGCTGCACAGCAGGTATGCGGGCCGTCCCGCGCCCGCGCTCAGCCGTCCGAAGGTGTCCTCCAGGACGCCGAGGTCGAGTCGGCCGTCCGCGCCGAGCGGAGCCTCGACGACCTTGCGTCCCATGTTCTCGACGAACGGGAAGAAGGGCGGGTACACGGGCGAGTTGACGACCACCGGGTCACCCGGTCCCGAGACCAGCTTGAGCATCTCGACGATGCCCATCATCACGTCGGGCACGATCGCCGTACGCTCCACGGCAAGCCCCTCCCAGGCCCACCGCTCGGCGGCGAAGGCGGCCAGCGCCTCGGCGTACGCCGTCCCGGCCGGATACCCGGTGTCCCCCAGCTCCATCGCCTCCCGGACGGCCCGCACGACCGGTTCGGCCAGCGGCACGTCCATCTCGGCGACCCACAGCGGCAGCACGTCCTCGGGGTAGGTCCGCCATTTCATGCTCGTACGCCGTCGGAGCCGCTCCAGGGAGAGCGCCCGCAGCGGGTTCGGGGTGTCGGGGGCTGGGATGTCGTGCGGCATACCGTCCATGAACCCACGGTAGGCGCCGACCCGGTGGCCCGTTCGTGGCGCGGGCCGACTGCACTCACCCGGGGGCGCGGGGAACTGCGCGACAAGCCACTACGCACCCGCACCCGCCCGACGACCGAACCCGGTACCCGGACAGGCGCCCGACGACCGAACCCGGTACCCGGACAGGCGCCCGGCCCAAGCCCAGCGCAGCGGACTCGCGTTACCGCGCGGGCTGGGGCACGGTGGAGTGACGCGTGACGCCGCTGTCACGGCGGAGAGGAGCATCCGTATGTCGAACCACACCTACCGGGTCACCGAGATCGTGGGCACCTCGCCCGACGGGGTGGACCAGGCGATCCGCAACGGCATCAGCCGCGCCTCGCAGACCTTGCGCAACCTGGACTGGTTCGAGGTGACCCAGGTGCGGGGGCAGATCGAGGACGGACAGGTCCAGCACTGGCAGGTCGGCCTCAAGGTCGGTTTCCGCCTCGAGGAATCCGACTGACGGCGCTCAGGTCCGCCCCTCCCGCTCCTGCGCCGTCTTCAGCGCCGCGGAAGGGGCGGTCCAGCGTGCCCGTACGACGGAGAACCCGGCCCGTTCCGCGTCCGCGCAGACCAGTTCGTCGTCGTCCACCAGGACCCGGATGTCACGGGTGCGCGCGAGCCGCTTTAGGATCTCCAGCTTGGTGAGCCGGGCGGGCCGCCGGTCGTCGTTGCGCCGCATGTGCACCCGCCCCTCGGGCAGCCCCTGCGCGGCGAGCCAGGCGAGCGTGTCGCGGCGGCAGCGCTCGGGCCGGCCGGTGAGGTAGACGATCTCGCACTCCTCTGCGCTGGCCAGCACCAGCGCGATGCCCTCCGGGATCGGCGGGTCCTCGGGGGCGGCAGCGAAGAAGGCGTCCCAGTCGCGCGGCTTGCGCTCCAGGAACCGCTGCCGGTGGGCGGTGTCGGCCAGGGTGTTGTCGAGGTCGAACACGGCGACGGGGCGCTTGTCACTGTCGGTCACGGACTCAACCCTAGCCCCGGCCGCCTGCGCGCTCCCGGGGCACGCGCCGCGCGGCACCCGCCCCCGTGCGCGACCCCGGTCGTACCCGGAGGTCCGCCTCGGGGCGCAGAAGGCGAGTGACCTCCCGTCCGGAGACGGACCTCCGATGCCGCCTCTGGCGTGATGTGGCAGGGGCGTCGCACCGGGAGAGTGGGAGCCGTCCGAGCAACCCACCGAGAGGACGGGCATGAACCGCCGTACAAGGACTGCCGTGTTGGGTGCCGCACTCCTGCTCACCGCCGCGTTGGCGGGATCGACCGCCGCCTCCGCCTCCGGTGACCACCGGCGGGAGGCCGCCGCCCTCACCGGCACCGCGAAGCTGTCCCGGTCGACCGCCGAGGACATCACGTTCTCCTTCGACGCCCACCTGGCGGCGAAGGACGTCGACAACCCGCTCAAGGCCACGGGCACCTTCCGGTGGAGTCACTACCTCCACGGTGACGGCGCCTGGGCGAAGGCGAAGGTCGACTGCCTCCTGACCGGCGGCGAGGTGGCCGTGGTCTCGGGCGTCATCACCGAGTCGGACCTGCCCGGCGCCAAGGGCAAGCGGGTCGGCGTCACCGTCCACGACCTCGGCCGCCACGACCGGCTCGGCTACAGCTGGGCTTCGACGGGCTCACCGGTGGAGACGAACGGCCTTCCCAGGTGCGTGAGTTCGGCGCCGTTCGAGAAGGTCAAGAAGGGCACGGGCGACTACCGGGTCCTGCCCTGGCAGCCGGAGTTCTAGGCACCCCGCCCGCACCCCGTGATCGGTGCAGGCCGCATGCTTCTCCCATGTCCTCGACGCCCCGTACGTTCCTGACCGGCTCCGCCCCCTGCACACTCGTGGTGTGCCGCGGCTGCTGCTGCGGGGACGCCCGCAAGAACCCCGGCACCGACCACGCCTGGCAGCTGGAGCTGTTGCGGGCCGGGGCCGCCGAGCACGGCTTCCAGGTCCGGACGACGGACTGCCTGGGCCCCTGCGACCAGTCGAACGTCATCGTCGTACGGCCCTCCGCCGCAGGGCGCCGGGCGGGTGCCAAGGCCGCGTGGATCGGGTTCGTGACGGACGACGAGGCCACCGAGGAGGTCGTGCGGTGGGCCGCGGCGGGCGGCCCCGGGGTCGCCGAGCCGCCGCTGACGCTGGAGCTCCAGTTCATCGAACCGCCCCGGGAGGCGAGGGTCCGGTCCCGGCGCCGCCGCTGAAAGCCAAGGCGCTGTGCGGCCCAACTGTTAATGGGATCCATTTTCATGTAGCGTCCTCGGTGCTCACCCCGGCACCGAGGAGGATCCCGTCATGGCCGTACCCAAGCGGAAGATGTCCCGCAGCAACACCCGCCACCGCCGCTCGCAGTGGAAGGCCACCACCGCCCAGCTGGCGCCCGTCACCGTCGACGGGGTCACCCATCTCGTCCCGCAGAACCTGGTCAGGGCGTACGAGCGCGGCCTGCTGCGCCCCGAGGGCTGAGACCTCGTGCCGTACGACCGCCTCCTGCCCGTCACCGTCCTGTCCGGCTTCCTCGGAGCGGGCAAGACGACGCTCCTCAACCACGTCCTCGCCAACCGCGAGGGGCTCAGGGTCGCCGTCATCGTCAACGACATGAGCGAGGTCAACATCGACGCGGCGCTGGTGCGCGGCGGCGAGGCCGCCCTCTCGCGGACCGAGGAACGTCTGGTCGAGATGACCAACGGCTGCATCTGCTGCACCCTGCGCGACGATCTCCTCGAAGAGGTCGACCGACTGGCCCGCGAGGGCCGTTTCGACCATCTGCTCATCGAGAGCTCCGGCATCTCGGAACCCATGCCGGTGGCCGCGACCTTCGCCTTCGCCCGCGACGACGGCGCCACCCTCGGGGACGTGGCCCGGCTCGACACCATGGTCACGGTCGTGGACGCGGCCAACTTCCTGCCCGAGCTGGAGCGGGGCGACGAACTCGCCGAGCGCGGCCTCGCCCCCTTCGAGGACGACGAACGCACGGTCAGCGATCTCCTCGTCGACCAGATCGAGTTCGCGGACGTCCTGGTCCTCAACAAGCTCGACCTGGTCGACGCGACCGAGGCCGCCCGGCTGCGCGCGGCTCTGCTACGGCTCAACCCGGCCGCCCGGATCGTCGAGGCCGAGCACGCCCGCGTCGACCTGCGACAGGTCCTCGGCACCGGCCTGTTCGACCTGGAGCGCGCCCAGCAGGCACCGGGCTGGGTCCAGGAGCTCAACGGCGAGCACATCCCCGAGACCGAGGAGTACGGCGTCTCCTCGACCGTGTTCCGCTCCGAACTCCCCTTCCATCCGGGCCGGTTGTGGGACTTCGTCACCGAGGGCCTGGACAGCGGGGCGTACGGGCGGATCCTGCGCTCGAAGGGCTTCTTCACGCTGGCCAGCCGCCCGCGGGTGACGGGCCTGTGGTCACAGGCGGGTGCGGTGGCCCGCTTCGAGCCGTCCGCGGCCCGGGACGCCGAGGCGCCCTACGCCCAGGAACTCGTCTTCATCGGCACGCAGTTGGAACCGGGGGCGCTGCACGCGGCGCTCGCCGACTGCCTCATGGCCCCGGACGAACGCCACCCGCGCGTGGACCCCTTCCCCGCCTGGGAGACGTACGGCGTCGACGGCACCTGCGACCACGAGACCGCCGAAGCGCACGCTCAGACCGTCGAAGCGCAGGCTCACGCCGCCGTGGCGTAGAACTCCGCGCGCACGCGCAGCAGCCATGCCTCGACCGGCGCCTCGTCGGGCCGGTCGGGCAGCGCGCTGCGGCTCTCGGCGAAGGCGCTCTCGTAGCGGGCGAGCAGCGACCGCGCGCAGGAGGGGTCGGCGGCGACGGAGTCCCCGAAGCGGTGGTACTCCTCGGGGTCCTCGACGCGCACGGTGAGCTGTCCGGTGGTGTACAGCTCCAGGCCCTGGTGGCACAGCCGTTTCAGGTGCCGGGCGTGCTTGGCGGTGCGGTGGTCGCCCGCGCGGCTCTCCAGCTTCCTGAACTGCTGGGCGGCGTACCCGAGATAAGCGTCCTTGACCCGCGGCGCGCTCAGGAACGCCCCGCGGATGCCGATGAGTTCGTCACCGAGCGGGGTGCGCACCTCGTACAGCTCGCCGGGCAGCCACACCAGCTCCATCACGGTCGGGTTGCCGCCGAGGGCGAGCCGGCACCACTTGGCCGCCTCGTGCAGGGTGCGGTCCGGGGACGTGGTGACATGGGACTCCCTCGGCGTGTGCAGGCCGAGCAGGGACTCGGTGGGCGCGGCGAACATGCCGAGCCGGTCCGTGTCGGAGCCCTCGCGGGCGAGTCCGTACGCGGTCGAGCCGACGATTCCGGAGAGCAGGATGTTCTGGACGGTCACCCGGCCATTGTGCTGACCTGCGCGGATGCGGGTCACCCGGTTTTCCGTCGGGCCGGGGCCGGACCGGGCCGGGAATGCGCGGCTCCGCCACGTGTTGAACCTGGTGTGAGTTCCCTGATCGCCGCCACCCGCTTCTCCGTCCTCGACCGCTCCCGCACCCGCGAGGGCGGCACGAACGCGCAGGCGCTCCAGGACACCGTGCGGCTGGCGCGGGAGCTGGAGGGACTCGGCTACCACCGGTTCTGGGTGTCGGAGCACCACGGCGTACCGGGCGTGGCGGGCTCCGCGCCGACGGTTCTCGCGGCCGCAGTGGCCTCGGCCACCGGCTCGATCCGGGTCGGCACCGGCGGGGTGATGCTGCCGAACCACCAACCCCTGGTCGTCGCCGAGCAGTTCGGGGTGCTGGAGTCGCTCTTCCCCGGCCGGATCGACATGGGCCTGGGCCGCTCGGTCGGCTTCACCGACGGCGTGCGCAAGGCGCTGGGCCGCGGCAAGGACGACGCCGACGACTTCGCCGTACAGCTCCAGGAGCTGCTGGGCTGGTTCCGCGGCACCTCGCCGACGGGAGTACGGGCCCGGCCCGCGGAGGGCCTGACCGTGCCGCCCTTCGTGCTGGCCATGGGCGAGGGCGCCGACATCGCGGCCCGCGCGGGCCTGCCGATGGTCATCGGCGACCTGAGGAACCGCGAGAGGATGCAGCGCGGCATCGACCACTACCGGACCCACTTCCGCCCCTCCCTCTGGGCGCGGGAGCCGTACGTCGTCATCTCCGGCACGATCGCGGTCGCCGCCACCGAGGAGGAGGCACGGCGGCTGCTGAGCCCGGAGGCGTGGTCGATGGCGTACTCCCGCACCCACGGCACCTTCCCGCCCCTGCCGCCCGCCGAGCGCGTCGAGAGCCTCACGATGACGGCGAAGCAGCGCGGCTTCTACGAGTCGGGACTCGCGGGCCACATCGCGGGCACCGAGGACCATGTCGCCCACGAACTGGAGACTGTGCTGAAGGAGACGGGCGCGCAGGAGGTCCTGGTCACGACCAGCACGTACGACCGCGCGGCCCTGCTGGACTCCTACCGAAGGCTGGCGTCGATCACCTCCGGTTAGAGTCGTTCTCATGTACGACCGCAGCGGCCCCCACGACCCTTACGTCCGCGTGCGCGGTGCGCGTGAGCACAATCTTCAAGGGGTGGACGTCGACGTCCCGCGGGATGTGCTGGCGGTGTTCACGGGGGTCTCCGGGTCGGGCAAGTCGTCGCTGGCGTTCGGGACGATCTACGCGGAGGCCCAGCGGCGGTACTTCGAGTCGGTGGCGCCCTACGCGCGGAGACTGATCCACCAGGTGGGGGCGCCGAAGGTCGGGGAGATCACCGGGCTGCCGCCGGCGGTCTCGCTCCAGCAGCGGCGGGCCGCGCCGACGTCCCGTTCCTCGGTCGGCACGGTCACCAACCTCTCGAACTCCCTGCGGATGCTGTTCTCCCGCGCCGGCGACTACCCGCCGGGCGCCGAGCGGCTCGACTCGGACTCCTTCTCCCCGAACACGGCCGTCGGCGCCTGCCCGGAGTGCCACGGACTCGGCCGGGTCCACCGTACGACCGAGCAGACGCTGGTGCCCGACCCGTCGCTGTCGATCCGGGAGGGCGCCATCGCCGCCTGGCCCGGCGCCTGGCAGGGCAAGAACCTGCGGGACATCCTGGACACACTGGGCTACGACGTGGACCGGCCGTGGCGCGAACTGCCCGCGGAGCAGCGGGAGTGGATCCTGTTCACCGACGAGCAGCCGGTGGTGACCGTGCACCCGGTGCGGGACGCGGACCGGATCCAACGCCCCTACCAGGGCACGTACATGAGCGCCCGCCGCTATGTCCTGAAGACCTTCGCGGACTCCAAGAGCCAGACCCTCAGGGCGAAGGCGGAGCGGTTCCTGGTCGCCTCGCCCTGTCCGGCCTGCGGCGGCAGCCGGCTGCGCCCGGAGGCCATGGCCGTCACCTTCGGGGGCCGTACGATCGCCGACCTGGCGGCTCTGCCGCTGACCGAGCTGGCCGCCTCGCTGGTCGCCGACGGCGGGGCCGCACGGGTCCTCACCGAGGACCTCAGGTCCCGTATCGCGCCCGTGGTCGAGCTCGGTCTCGGCTACCTCAGCCTGGACCGCGCCACCCCCACCCTGTCCGCCGGCGAACTCCAACGGCTGCGTCTCGCCACCCAGTTGAGGACCGGGCTGTTCGGAGTCGTCTACGTCCTCGACGAACCCTCCGCCGGACTGCACCCCGCGGACACCGAAGCGCTGCTCACCGTGCTGGCCCGGCTGAAGGCGGCCGGCAACTCGGTGTTCGTGGTGGAGCACCACCTGGACGTGATGCGCGGCGCGGACTGGCTGGTGGACGTCGGACCGCTGGCGGGCGAGCACGGCGGGCGGGTGCTGCACAGCGGGCCGGTGGCGGATCTCGCGACGGTCGAGGAGTCGGCCACGGCACGGTTCCTGTTCCAACGCTCCCCCGCCCCGACGCGTCAAGTGCGCAAGCCCCGTGGCCACTTGAAGGTGGGTCCGGTCACCCGGCACAACCTGCGCGGGGTCACGGCCGAGTTTCCCCTGGGTGTGTTCACGGCGGTGACCGGGGTGTCTGGGTCGGGCAAGTCCACGCTGGTCGGCGAGATCACGGACGAGGCGGCGGGGGTGGGCCGGGTGGTCTCCGTCGACCAGAAGCCGATCGGCCGGACCCCGCGCTCCAACCTGGCGACCTACACGGGCCTGTTCGACGTCGTGCGCAAGGTGTTCGCCGGGACCGAGGGGGCCCGCGAACGCGGCTACGGCGTGAGCCGGTTCTCCTTCAACGTGGCGGGAGGACGCTGCGAGACCTGCCAGGGCGAGGGGTTCGTCAGTGTGGAGCTGCTCTTCCTGCCGAGCACGTACGCGCCCTGCCCGGACTGCGGCGGGGCCCGCTACAACCCCGAAACGCTCGAAGTGACCTACCGGGGGCGGAACATCGCCGAGGTGCTGGACCTCACGGTGGAGTCGGCGGCGGACTTCTTCGCGGACTCCCCGCCCGTGGCCCGCAGCCTCGCCACCCTCCTCGACGTCGGACTCGGCTACCTGCGGTTGGGGCAGCCCGCCACCGAGCTCTCCGGCGGCGAGGCCCAGCGCATCAAGCTGGCGAGCGAACTCCAGCGCGTGCACCGCGCCCACACCGTCTACCTGCTCGACGAACCCACCACCGGGCTCCACCCGGCCGACGTCGAGGTCCTCATGCGCCAGCTGCACGGCCTCGTGGACGCCGGGCACACGGTGATCGTCGTCGAGCACGACATGTCGGTCGTGGCGGGCGCGGACTGGGTGATCGACCTGGGGCCGGGCGGCGGGGACGCGGGCGGCCGGATCGTGGCGGCGGGGGTACCGGAAGCGGTGGCGGGGGCCGCGGAGAGTGCTACGGCGCCCTATCTGACACGGGCGCTGACACCGGGCGGCTGAGGGGCGAGCAGAGGGGGGCTGCGCCGCGGACGACGGGGCCGTACGACGTCCCGGGCGGCCTGCGAAGGGAACGGGTCGCTTTCACCGTGCGGCCCCACCGGGTGCCTCTCCGCTGTGTGTTCTCCCCACACCCGTGCCTGCGCCGACGCGGCCAACGCCCGTCGGTCGGTGTGGCAGCCCGGTGCCACCGGCTCCGGGACTCCTACGTCGGCCACCAGCCCCCGTGCGGACACCACCCGCCACACCGAGGCGAGCAGGGAGTCGTCCCCGATGAAGGCGGGGGCCGTACTGGCCTCTCCCCCGCTGACCCGGTACCGCAGGCGCACCGGCTGCACCGGCACCCCGGCGTCCAGGGCCGCCTGGAACACCGCGCGGCGGAAGTGGCCCTGGGCGCGGCCGCACCAGGTGCTGCCCTCGGGGAAGACGGCCACCGCGGCGCCCCCGCGCAGTGCGTCGGTGATGCCTGCGACCGTGTCCGGGAGGGCCCGCAGCCGGTCCCGCTCGATGAACAGCGCCCCGCTGCGGGCCGTCAGCCATCCCGCCACCGGCCACCGCCGGATCTCGGACTTGGCGAGCATGCGGGCGGGGCGTACGGCGGCCAGCAGCGGGATGTCCAGCCAGGAGATGTGGTTGGCGACCAGGAGCACCCCGCCGGTGGGCACGGCGGCGCCGGACACGCGGACCCGGACGCCCGAGGCCCGCACCACCGCCCGGCACCACCACCTGACCGCGCCGGCCGGGACCCACCGTCCGACCGGCAGCAGCGCGATCCCGGCGAGCAGCAGGGCAATCACCGCGAGCAGCCGCCCGGCGGCACGGGGCAGAGCCGTGACCGGCCCCGTCCGCTCCAGGCACGTCCCGGGGGTGCAGGGCGCGCTGGGCAGCCAGACACTCATCAGGCCGGGACGAGCGAGAGGAAGTGCCGCAGATAGCGGGCGTTGACCCGGCGCATCGACAGCAGCACGAACAGGTCGGCGACCCCGAAGTCCGGGTCGTGGGCGGGCTGACCGCACACCCAGGCGCCGAGGCGGAGGTAGCCGCGCAGCAGCGAGGGCAGCTCGGTGTGCCCGGCGGGCGCCGCGCCCGTGGGCTCCCAGGGCAGCAGGGGCCGTACCCGGAACTCCTCGGGGGCCAGGTACTTGGTGCGCACCCGGTCCCAGGTGCCGGCCGCGAGCGCACCGCCGTCGGCGAGCGGGATCGAGCAGCAGCCGGCCAGCCATTCATGTCCGCGGTCCACCATGTAACGGGCGATCCCGGCCCAGATGAGGCCGATGACCGCGCCGTCGCGGTGGTCGGGGTGCACGCAGGAGCGGCCCACCTCGACGAGCCCGGGACGGATCGCGTCGAGCGGGGAGAGGTCGAACTCGCCCTGGGAGTACAGGCGTCCGGCGATCGCGGCCCGCTCCGGGGGCAGCAGCCGGTAGGTGCCGACGACCTGCCCGGTGACGGTGTCGCGGACGAGCAGGTGGTCGCAGTGGGCGTCGAAGCCGTCGATGTCGAGGCCGGGTTGCGGGGTGGCCAGGAGGGCCCCCATCTCCCCGGCGAACACGTCGTGCCGCAGCCGCTGCGCGGCCCGCACGTCCTCCTCGTCGCGGGCCAGGCCGACGGTGTAGCGGGTGGGGGCGACGCTCTGCGGGGGACGGTCCAGGGTGGAAACGCCGGTCATGGCACTCTCCAGGTCACAGGCGGAGGCGGCGAGCGGTGCCGCTGTCCCTGTTCTCCCGACGCCGGTTGGCGCCTGCGTGACCGGTTCCCGGAGCGCGGATGTGCGGAGTCTGAACGCCTCGGACAAGGTGTCCGGGACTTCCGACTCCACCGACGGGACGGTGTCGTGCCGATGACCGGAGGGCGGTCAGGCGTGGTGGGGCCGGGCATGAGCACCACGTCCGGCCCCACCCGTCCGCACTGATCGGCGAACGTCTACCGGTGCCCCCTGAAGGGGCGCGGGGCTGTATCGATATGCGGCTCCGCCGCGTGGGCGCGACCAGCCACGACGGCGGCGCGAAGCCGATGATCCGGCTACCGCTTCCCCACCTTCCGCGTGGCCCGCAGCCACTCCTTGTTCATGCTCGTGATGGAGACCAGCGGGATGCCCTTCGGGCACGCCGTCGCGCACTCGCCGGTCAGGGTGCAGCCGCCGAAGCCCTCCTCGTCCATCTGCTCCACCATGTCGAGGACCCTGGTCTCGCGCTCCGGCGCGCCCTGCGGGAGCACGTTCAGGTGGTTCACCTTGGCGGAGGTGAAGAGCATCGCGGCCCCGTTGGGGCAGGCCGCGACGCACGCCCCGCAGCCGATGCACTCGGCGTGCTCGAAGGCGAAGTCGGCGTCGGGCTTGGGCACCGGCGTGGCGTGGGCCTCGGGGGCCGCTCCCGTGGGTGCCGTGATGTAGCCGCCGGCCTGGATGATCCGGTCGAAGGCCGACCGGTCCACGACCAGGTCCTTGATGACGGGGAACGCGGCGGCCCGCCACGGCTCGATGTCGATCGTGTCGCCGTCGGAGAAGGACCGCATGTGCAGCTGACAGGTGGTGGTGCGCTCGGGCCCGTGCGCGTCGCCGTTGATGACGAGGGAGCACGCGCCGCAGATGCCCTCGCGGCAGTCGTGGTCGAAGGCGACGGGGTCCTCACCGCGCAGGATGAGCTCCTCGTTGAGGGTGTCCAGCATCTCCAGGAAGGACATGTCGGACGAGATGCCGTCCACCTCGTACGTGGACATCGCTCCGTCGGCGTCGGCGTTCTTCTGCCGCCAGACGCGCAGGGTGAGCTTCATGCGTAGCTCCGCTGGGTGGGGTGGACGTACTCGAAGACCAGGTCTTCCTTGTGCAGGACGGGGGCGGCGCCCGTGCCGGTGAACTCCCAGGCCGCCGCGTAGGCGAACTCGTCGTCCCTGCGGGCCGCTTCGCCGTCCGGGGTCTGGGACTCCTCACGGAAGTGGCCGCCGCAGGACTCGGCGCGGTGCAGCGCGTCGAGGCACATCAGCTCGGCGAGTTCGAGGTAGTCGACGATCCGGTTCGCCTTCTCCAGCGACTGGTTGAACTCCTCGCCGGTGCCCGGCACCTTGATGCGCCGCCAGAACTCCTCGCGGATCTGCGGGATGCGCTCCAGTGCCTTGCGCAGACCGGCGTCCGTGCGGGCCATCCCGCAGAACTCCCACATGAGCTCGCCGAGTTCACGGTGGAAGGAGTCGGGCGTACGGTCTCCGTCGACCGCGAGGAGCAGGTTGATGCGGTCCTCGGTCTCGGCCACCACCTCCTGCACCGAAGGGTGTTCGGCGGTGACCGCGTCCTGGTGCGGATTGCGGGCGAGGTAGTCGTTGATGGTCGCCGGCAGGACGAAGTAGCCGTCGGCCAGCCCCTGCATCAGCGCCGAGGCGCCGAGGCGGTTCGCCCCGTGGTCGGAGAAGTTGGCCTCGCCGATGGCGAACAGGCCGGGGATCGTGGTCTGGAGGTCGTAGTCGACCCACAGTCCGCCCATCGTGTAGTGCACGGCGGGGTAGATCCGCATCGGCACCTCGTACGGATCCTCGTCGGTGATCCGCTGGTACATGTCGAAGAGGTTGCCGTACTTGGCCTCGACGGCCGCCCGTCCCATGCGCCGGATGGCGTCGGCGAAGTCGAGGTAGACGCCCTGTCCGCCGGGGCCGACCCCGCGTCCCTCGTCGCAGACGTTCTTCGCGGCGCGGGAGGCGATGTCGCGCGGGACCAGGTTGCCGAAGGAGGGGTAGATGCGCTCCAGGTAGTAGTCGCGCTCGTCCTCGGGAATCCGGTTCGGCGGCCGGTCGTCGCCCTTGGCCTTCGGCACCCAGATCCGGCCGTCGTTGCGCAGCGACTCGCTCATCAGCGTCAGCTTGGACTGGTGGTCGCCGGTGCGCGGGATGCACGTCGGATGGATCTGCGTGAAGCAGGGGTTGGCGAACAGGGCGCCCCGGCGGTGGGCGCGCCAGATCGCCGTCGCGTTGGAGTTCATGGCGTTCGTCGACAGGTAGAAGACGTTGCCGTAGCCGCCGGAGGCCAGGACCACGGCGTCCGCGAAGTACGTGTCGACGCGCCCGGTGACGAGGTCCCGCGCGACGATCCCGCGAGCCTTCCCGTCGACGACGATCAGGTCGAGCATCTCGGTGCGCGGGTGCATCTCGATGTTCCCGGCGGCGATCTGCCTCGACAGTGCCTGATACGCGCCCAGCAGCAACTGCTGACCTGTCTGCCCTCGGGCGTAGAAGGTCCGCGAGACCTGTACCCCGCCGAAGGAGCGGGTGTCGAGCAGGCCGCCGTACTCCCGCGCGAACGGGACGCCCTGCGCCACGCACTGGTCGATGATCTCGACGGAGATCTGCGCGAGCCGGTGGACGTTGGACTCACGGGCCCGGAAGTCGCCGCCCTTGACGGTGTCGTAGAACAGGCGGTGGATCGAGTCGCCGTCGTTGCGGTAGTTCTTGGCCGCGTTGATGCCGCCCTGTGCGGCGATGGAGTGGGCGCGGCGCGGCGAGTCCTGGTAGCAGAACTGGACGACGTGGTAGCCCTGTTCGGCCAGCGTGGCACCGGCCGAGCCGCCCGCGAGGCCCGTCCCAACGACGATCACGGTGTGCTTGCGCCGGTTGGCGGGGTTGACCAGTTTGGCCTCGAAACGGCGCTTGTCCCAGCGCTCGTTGACGGGTCCGGAAGGGGCCTTGCCGTCTTCCACGGGCGCGCCGGTCGTGTAGTCCGCGTAGGAGGTCATGTTCAGCTCACCACTCCGGTCATGACGCCCACGGGTACGGCGATGAAGCCGGCCGTGAGCAGCAGTGCGAGGACGTTCGCGACGGCCTTGAGGGCGCGGTCGCGGGTGCGGCTGCCGACGCCGAGGGTCTGGGCGGCGCTCCAGAAGCCGTGCCGGACGTGCAGGCCGAGGGCGAGCATCGCGACGATGTAGATGACGTTGCCGTACCAGGTGGAGAAGGTGTCCACGACGTTCTGGTACGGGTGGCCCGCCTGGAAGCCGCCGGAGTGCACGGTGCCGGTCGTCAGGTCGAGGATGTGCCACACGATGAACAGGGCGAGGATGATCCCGCCCCAGCGCATGGTGCGGGTCGCGTAGCTCGCCCGCGCCTTCCTGTGGACGTACTTGCCGGGCCGCGCCCGGATGTCCCGGCGGCTGAGCTGGTAGGCGGACGTGGCGTGCGCGACCACGGCGACGACCAGCACCACACGGATCAGCCAGAGCGTCCACTCGTAGTGCATGAACGGCTCGCCGACCGTGCGCAGCCAGTGCGCGTAGTGGTTGAACTCGCCCGCCCCGAAGAAGATCTTCAGGTTGCCGATCATGTGGACGACCAGGTACAGCAGCATGATCAGCCCGCTGACGGCCATCACGGTCTTCTTGCCGACGGAGCTGTCCCACACGGTGCGTGCCATGGACGGCCGTCGGTCCGTCCGCGTTGCCAGAGCCATGGGTCAAGACGTTAGAACCGTCCCTCCCGATCGGTCCAAGACATGGTCCGGCTTGATTCCATAGCCGGCGGCTATCGTAGGAGAGTGCAGTTCCAGCAGCTCCAGTACTTCGTGGCGGTCGCCGAGACCCGCCACTTCACCCGTGCCGCCGAGACGGTCCACGTCGCCCAGCCCTCGCTGTCCCAGCAGATCAGGGCGCTGGAGCGGGAGCTCGGGGCGGATCTCTTCCTGCGCGCCCGCGGCAACATCACGCTCACCGACGCGGGCGAGGCGCTGCTGCCGCTGGCCCGCCGCATCCTGGCCGACGCGGACACCGCCCGGCACGAGGTGCAGGAACTGGTGCAGCTGCGCAGCGGCCGGATCCGGATGGGCGCGACCCCGAGCCTGTGCACGGGTCTGCTGCCGGACGTGCTGCGCGCCTTCCACGACCGCTATCCGGGCATCCGGCTGATGATCGAGGAGGGCGGTTCGCACGATCTCGTACGGCTGCTCGCGCGCGGTGCCCTCGACCTGGCCCTGGTGGTCCTGCCGCTGCCCACGCCGTCCCCGGCGCTGACCACGGTGGAGCTGCTGCGCGAGGACCTGGTCGTGGTCTCCTCGCCGGAGGGTCCGGCGCCGGGTGGTCCCGGCCGCCGTACGGTCCGCGTCGCCGATCTGGAGAGCGCGCCCCTGGTGATGTTCCGGCACGGCTACGACCTGCGCGAACTGACCGTGGCCGCGTGCCGTGCCGAGGGGTTCGAGCCGGACTTCGCGGTGGAGGGCGGGGAGATGGACGCGGTGCTGGGCTTCGTGCGGGCGGGGCTGGGCGTGGCCGTCGTACCGCGCATGGTCGCCACGCGGGCGGGGCGCGGGCTGCGGGTCACGCCCCTGGCCCGGCCGGGCCTGCACCGGACGATCGCGCTGGCCCACCGCAGCGACGTGGCTCCGCCGCGAGCGGCACGGGAGTTGCAGCGGATGCTGCTGGAGCGCTGAGCGGCCTTAGCATGGGGCTTTCTCGCGCGGGGGTGGGCGGATGACACGGCGGGCGGTTGTCATGGGCGCGGCGCTGCTGGTGCTGGCGGGGTGCACCGCGTCCGGCGGACCGAGGAACCCGGCCGTCTCGTCGTCCCGCGCCCCGGGGCCGACGGTGGAGACGTTCTCGACCTCGGTCTCGGGCCCGTGGCGCGCGTGGACGGCGTCCCTCACCCGCCCGGAGGCGCACGGCAGTTGCGGCGCGACCGCGCACCAGGTGGTGTGTGCGACCGACACCGGTGCCCTCGTGGGGCGTTCGCGGGCCGACGGCCGGGTCACCTGGACCGTGCCCGGCGACACCCACGCCAAGACCGCCCAGCTCCTCGTCGACGCGGCCGACGCACGGGCCGTCGCCGGGGTTGCGGGCGTGCTCCGCGCGGCGGACCTGCGGACGGGTGAGCAGGCCTGGACCCGTCGGCTGCCCGCCGGCCGCGCCTACGTCGCCCTCGCCGCCACGAACGGGATCGTCTACGCCCTGCACGCACCGGACCCCTTCATCCGCACCGGCGCCGTCCTGGACGCCGTCCGCGCGTCCGACGGCACGCCGCTCTGGCACCGGAACGTCACCTGGAGCACCGGCGAGCCCCTCGCCGCCTTCCGGGGCCGCGTCTACACGGCCGACGGCGTCACCCGGGTCACCGCCCGCGACGCCCGCACCGGCGCCACCGTGGCGACCAGCCCCGCGGCCGTCGAGTGCCAGCACCTCGTCACCGGCGGCCACTACCCGGTCTGCACCGGCAGCCCGTACTCCGCCGGGGACGTCTTCCCGCCCATGCGGCGCCTGGATCCGGCCACGCTGAAGCCGCTGCCGACCCCGCGGAACACGATCAACAAGCCCGTGCAGGGAGTCATCTCCGACGACGGCGTCCTGGTGCTGTACGAGGCCGGCGCGGAGGACACGAGCGCGGGCGCCTGGTACGCGTACGACCTCGTCAACGACCGCAGGCTGTGGAGCACGTACGCCACCGCGACGGACGGCGTCGGTGTGGCCGACGGCCGGTTCGTGACCTTCACCCCCGTCAACGACCGCGCCACGCGGGACCGCGTGATCACGATCGACCTGCACGCCGGTCCGCAGGGCACCGGAAGCACCGCGCCCCGCCTGTCCCCGGCGTACGCGCAGACCAGGGGCGGCGAACACCCCGCACTCGTGGTACCGGGCGGGGACACGGGCCATGTCGTCGTCATGGCCCGCACCCACGGTTCGCTGCGGTCGCTCCCACTGCCCTGAGGAGGCGGGCGTTCAGCCCGTCGCGTCCACCAGGGCCAGCTCGTGCAGGCGTTCCGGTGGGCCGGGGCGGGCGTAGTACCAGCCCTGGGCGGTGTCGCAGCCCAGTATCCGCAACTGCTCGGCCTGGGCGCCGGTTTCGACGCCCTCGACCGTCACCGCGAGGTTCAGGCCGTGGGCGAGCGAGACGATCCCCTCGACGATCTTGAGGTCGACGGGGTCGGCGGGGAACTGCTGCATGCTCTGCGTGAAGGAGCGGTCCAGCTTGAGGACGCTGACCGGCAGGCGGCGCAGGTTCGCCAGGTTCGAGTAGCCGGTGCCGAAGTCGTCCAGGGCGATGTCGACGCCCATCTCGGCGAGTTGGCGCAGCGGCTTGAGCAGGTCGTCGTCGGCGCCGATGAGGGCCGACTCGGTGACCTCCAGGCAGAGGGCGTCCGGAGCGACACCCGTGCGTTCCAGGATGTCGACGGTGTCCTGGACGAGACCGGGGTGGGTGAGCTGGCACGGCGACAGGTTGACATTGATCCGCAGTGGACCGCCCGCCGTGTCCTCACCGTAGCGTTCTCGCCATTCCCGGGCCTGGCGCACCGACTGCTCCAGGACCCAGCGGCCGAGCGGCACGATCAGCCCGGTGTGCTCGGCGAGCGGGATGAACCGGTCCGGGCCGAGGACGCCGTGCTGCGGGTGCAGCCAGCGCACCAGCGCCTCGGCGCCGCGCACACTGCCGTCGCCGAGGTGGACCAGCGGCTGGTACTCGATGAAGAACTCGCCGCGATCCAGGGCCGCGGGCAGCTGGGTGGTCAGGCCGTGCCGGGTGATCGCGCGGGCGTCGGCCTCCGGGTCGGCCAGCTCGAAGCGGTTGCCGCCCGCCGACTTGGCCCGGTACATCGTGATGTCGGCGCTGCGCAGCACCTCCGCCGGGCCCCGCTCCCCCGCCGGGCCCTCGACGATGCCGATGCTGCCCCGCACGGTCAGCTCCCGGCCGTCGATGCGGACCGGGGCGAGCAGGACGTTCATGATGCGGGTGGCGAGCTCGTCGACCTCGCTCTCGGTGTCGGGGCCGGTGGTCAACGCCACGAACTCGTCGCCGCCGAGCCGGGCCACCATCTCGCCCGGCGCGGTCGCGCAGGACTGCAACCGGTCGGCGACCTCGACGAGCAGCCGGTCGCCGGCCGCGTGGCCGAGGCTGTCGTTGATGGTCTTGAACCCGTCGAGGTCGAGGTAGCACAGGCCGAACCGCTGGCCCTCGCCGGCACTCAGCGCCTTCTCCAGACGCTCGAAGAACAGCGTGCGGTTGGGCAGTCCGGTGAGGGCGTCGTGGGTGGCCTCGTAGCGCAGCCGGAGGTTGAGCAGCCGGCGCTCGGTGGTGTCCTCCATGAGGGCGAGCTGGTACTGCGGGGTGCCGTCGGCGTCCCGCAGCAGGGAGACCGTCAGATTGGTCCACAGGACCGTGCCGTCGGGGCGGGAGAATGCCTTTTCGACGTGGTAGTGCTCGCGCTCGCCGCGGACGAGCTCGTCGTAGAGCGTCCAGGTCTGGGGCGCGTCCTCGGGATGGATCCACCCCCGGACGTTGCGGCCGCGCATGTTCTGGTCGGTGATGCCGAACATGCGCAGCAACGCGTCGTTGACCTGGAGGACGTTGCCGTCGAGGTCCGCGATGCCGATCCCTATGGCCGCGCCTTCGAACACCGCGCGGAAGCGGGCCTCGGTCGCGTGCAGCGCCTGGGCCACCACGCCCTGCGCCTCCAGGGCGGCCTGCGCGATGGCCTCCTGCTCGGCCAGGGTGCGCTCGCGCAGCGCCTGGGCGAATCCGGCGGCCATCGCGTGCTGGAGTCGGGCGGACCGGCTGCGCAGGTCCTCCCGGTCGCCCTCGCCGCCGCAGTACAGGACCAGGTAGGCGTCGACGCAGTCCAGGGAGCGGGTCAGCGCGTCGGGGTCGGTGCAGTGCGCGGTCACCAGGGCGGCGCCCACCGCCCGGCCCTCGTCCGTGTCGACGGTCCTGGCCAGCAGCGCCTGGCTCAACCGGCGGGCCAGCGGCAGCAGTTGTCCCTCGAACTCCGCGCGGGTCAGCGAGGTCGAGGTCACCGGGAACACGGCCCGGCTCCAGATCGTCGCGAACCGGCGCAGTCTGTCCTCCGGCCCGTCCGGCTCCGCGCTCACGCCGTCCGCCCCACGCCGCCGAACTGGGAGAAGGCCCATGGATCCTCTTCGTCGGGGTCCCAGTTCTCCGACTCCGGCCGCCACCGCGGCATCGGCACCAGCCCGGGTTCCACCATGTCGTACCCCTCGAAGAACCGTGCGATCTCGTTGTGCGAACGCATGATCAGCGGGTTGCGGATGTCCTTGTACACGTCCACCGCGCCCTGCACCTGCTCCTGCGACAGCGGGATCCCCTCGAACGCGGCGTGCGTCAGCACCAGCAGGCTGCCGGGCGCGAGCGCGTCGCGCAGTTCGGCCACCGCCCTGTAGGGGTCGTCCGCGTCTTCCACGAAGTGCAGTATGGCAACGAGGAGCAGCGCCACCGGACGCTTCAGGTCGAGCAGCCGCTGGACCTCGGGGCTGTCGAGGATCTCCTGCGGCTTGCGGAGGTCGGCCGCGACGACGCCCGCGTCGGGGTTCTCCGCGATGACCGCCCGGCTGTGCGCGACGGCCACCGGATCGTGGTCGACGTACACCACACGGGCGCCGGGGCTGGCGCTCTGGGCGACCTCGTGGACATTGCCGAAGGTGGGGATGCCGGAGCCGATGTCGAGGAACTGGGTGATGCCCTGCTCGACGGCGAACCGCACCGCCCGCCGCATGAACGCCCGGTTCGCCTGCATGATCTTCGGCAGTCCCGGTACGTGCTCCATGGCCTTGCGGGCCGCCTCCCGGTCGGCCTCGAAGTTGTGCGAACCGCCCAGGTAGAAGTCGTAGATACGCGCCACGCTCGGCACCGAGATGTCGATGCTCCGGGGAGCCCAGGCGGGACGCTCCATGTATCTCTCCAAGGCGTAGACGATCCGGTGTTCGAGCTGAGGCTACTGATCGCCCGCCAATGGAGCGAGTGGAAACGGAAATTGACCATCCGTTCCCGGTCACTGCCCGCGGCACGTGCCGCCGGTGCACGGCCGCCGGGCCACCACGAAACGTAGGCGCCGCACTCCGGAGAGTTCCGGAACGGGCGCCGACTCGCGGGGAGTTGGGGGGAATGACGGCAAACCGGTCCGACCCCTCCGTGCGGCGCGGAGGGGTCGGACCGGTGGTCCTGGCGAGGCCCTGGTGAGAGGGCCGTCACTTGTCGGAGACGCCGACCATCTTTCCGTCGGGACGGACGGCGTACCACGTGCCGCCGACGCCCTGGCCGTTGGTGTCGCCGGGCTCCTTGTCGCCCGAGAAGGTGTAGATCGGCGAGCAGTTGACCGTCTGCTGCCTCGCCCCGTCACCGCGGGTGAAGCTCATGAGGCCCTTCTTCTGGACGCCCTTGGTGTCGTTCGCCGACACCGGGCTCACGACCGGCCACTTCTCCAGGCAGGCGCCGTTGCAGTTCGAGACCGGCTTGGGCCACGCCTTGTCCTTGGCGAAGCGGTAGACCGTCATGCCGTTCTTGTCGACGACGATCTCGCCCAGCTTGGGGTCGTTGCGGGTGGACAGTCCGGGAAGGCTCGCGACGGACGCCTTCTTGCCCGTGGGGGCCAGCGCGTACCACTTGCCGCCCACGCCCTGACCGGTCAGGTCGCCGGCCTTGGTGTCCTTGGCGTAACGGTAGGCGGGCCAGCCGGCGATGGTCAGCTGCTTGCTGCCGTCGGCGCGGGTGACCTCGCCGAGCAGCGCCTTGTCGATGCCGGCACCGGCCGAGGCGTCGTCCGCGGGCACCGGCGGCCAGGCCGTCGCGCAGTCGCCGTTGCAGTTCGACTTCGGCGGCTCGGCGGTGTCCTCGTCGAAGCGGTAGAGGGTGAGGCCGGTGGCATCGGTCAGCACGTCCCCGAGCTCGGGGTTCGCGGACACCTGCAACTTGCCGGCCGAGGCCGACTGGGCGCCCAGGTTGCCCTGGCCGACCGCGGAGGTCGAACTCGCGCTCGGGCTGGTCTCGGTGCCGGTCCCGATGCCGGAGCCCAGACCGCCGTAACCGCCCGCGGCCGCGGTGGCGCCGACGTTCTGGCTGCCCACCGACGAGGCGCCGCTGTCCTGACCGCACGCCGTCGTGAGGGCGAGCACCGCCGCGGCGCTTGCCACGAGTGAGGCGTTCCGCCAGGAGGTCTTCATCGTCAACTCCCCATAATTAAAAAGGGTGTTGCAGCGCCCTGCTGCGCCGCCGCACGACAATGGGTACGCATCGGGGCAGGGGTTGTGTTCAACCGTCCGGCAAATTTCTTTCCGGACGCTGTGACCACACCCGGCTCAGGCCGCACAGACGTACGCCTGATCGGACGCACGAACGTCCCGGATTCAAACATCGGGTGGCCTTTTTCCCTCCTTCGGAGCAATCTCTTCGCGCCCGCGCGTAAGGCGGCGCGGCAGGCCTCATGATCTCCGACGTGCATCGACCCGAATCGCCCCAAACCGCCTCCGCCATACGGGTGTTGGCCCTGCTGGCCTTGACGTGGGCGCTCGTCGCCCCGACGGCCGGGGTGGCCGAGGCGGATGCCTGCGCCTACGCCTCCGTCGGCCCCGACGGCGCCAAGGTCGTGGCGGTCGCCGGGAGCCTGGACTGGCCCACCCTGCCGCCCTGCCCGAAACCGAAACCGCCGCCGCCCACCCCGACCCCGACTCCCCCCGAGCCTCCTTGTACTCCGACGCCCTCCCCCGATCCGACGCCGACGCCGCCTCCGACCCGGAAGCCGCCGAAGCCGACCCCTCCGCCGCCCCCGGCCCCCGAGCCGCCGGCGCCCGAGCCCACACCTCCGCCGCCCGCACCGGCCCCGCAGCCGGCCGCACCGCGGCCGCGGCCCACCCCACCCCCCGAGCCCACCCCGACCCCGACTCCCACCCCGACACGGACGCCGCCGAAGCCGGCCCCGGGTCCCTCCGCGAGCCCGGTGACGTACCCGGCGTACCACCACGCGAAGGCGCCCGACCGGACCACGCACAGCACGACCTCGCCCGTGATCTACGTCTTGCTCATCACCGCGCCCGCGGTGGTCGCCGTGGCCGCCCTGCGGCCCCGCTAGTGCCGATCCTGGAGGCATCCCTTGCCGGAATGGCTTGTTCTCATCCTCGCGATGCTGGCCGCGTGCGCCGTGGTGGTCGCCATCACGCTCATCCGCCACAAGGCGGCACCCGTGGACGAGGATCCCAGCGAGACCCCGGACGTCATCGAGTACATGACGATGTGGATCGGGGTGGTCTACGCCATTGTGCTGGGTCTGGCCATCGCGGGGGTGTGGGAGGCCCGCAGCGCCGCACAGGACCACGTCCAGGCGGAGGCCCAGGCGCTGCACGAGATCTCGGAACGGGTCCAGGTGTATCCGGCCGGTGTCCGTGACCGTATTCGGGCCGATGTCAACGCCTATGTCGGACACGTCGTCACCGTCGAGTGGAAGGAGATGGCCGACCACGACCGGACGACCGCGCGCGGCGCCGAGCTGCTCGACCGGATCCGCACCGACGTCACCTCCTACCAGCCGGCGACCGACTTCGAGGCCCAGGCCTACCAGCCGCTCGTCGACCAGGTGGCCGCCGTGGACCAGGCCCGCAACGCGCGCGCGGACTCGGTCGAGCCCACCATGCCCGGGGTGGTGTGGTTCGGACTGCTGGGCGGGGCGGTGATCACCATCGGGATGGTGTTCGCGCTCCAGATCAGGCGTACGGCGCGTGAGCTGATCCTCGCCGGGCTGTTCTCCGCGCTGATCGCCTTCCTGCTCTTCCTGATCTGGGACTTCGACGCCCCCTACAGCCGGGGCATCACGGCCTCGGCCGAGCCGTTCCTCTCGCTCTTCCCGGGCATCAAGGGCTGACGGCCGCTCACCACGGGCCGGTCGGGGGGTGCTCGGCGTGCGACACGCCGTCGGTGTCCCCTGACCGGCCCAGTGCTGTGCCCCATTCGGCGCGACAGGGATCGCGCGGACGTACACGTGTTCCTAGCGTTTCGGTCATCGAGGTGCATTTCTGACGTAGGCGGAAAAGGTCCGCAGCTGCTCCTCGGGGACCGGAGGAACCACCATGCGCGCGATACGCGTCGCCTCGGCCGCACTGCTGGGCCTGACCGCCCTGACCTTCGCCGCACCGGCCGCCGTGGCGAAGAGCGACAACAACATCACGCCCTTCGGGTTCAGCGTGCTGCCCTCGACGGTCGCGCCGGGCGGCGAGGTGACGCTGCTGCTGGAGCGGGACCACGGTGGCTGCAAGGGCTCGGCCACGGTCACCTCGGCGGTCTTCGACACCATCACCATTCCCTCGCACCGGAGCCAGGCGACGGCCGTCGTCGACTGGGACGCGAGGCCGGGGGCGGTCCACCGGGTCACCTTCACGTGTGACGGCGTCAGCGGGTCCACGTCCCTCACCATCGCCGGGGTCCGGCCGGTCGAGCCCACACCGGTGCCGCTCCACCCGGGCCGGGGTGTCCAGGCCGGTGAGGGCGGCAGCCTCGCCGGGTTCGACCTCAAGCAGATCGGCATGGGCGCCGCGCTCGTCGTGGGCTCGGTCGGCACGGCCTACGCCCTGTCCCGCCGCCGCGGCAACGAGGACGGCACCTGACGGGTCGGCGGGGCGCGTGCCGGCAATGCCGGGCCCGGAAACACACCGCACCGGGAACGACCGAGGCGGGCAGATTCGGGGGCGAGCCGAATCGACCTCCCGCCCCGCGCTCAGAAACGGCCGAGACCGGGCAGACCTGAACCCCGACCTCGGGAGCGAGCCGGCTACCCGGCTCTCCACCCGGCCTCAGCAACAACGGGAACAGGGCAGCGCTCAGCCCCACGCAAGAAAGCGACCGGAAACCGGGCACGCCCCCGCCACGGACTCATCAGCAGCCGCGACCGTGCAGCACCCCACCCGAACCGGCAAGGAACCAACCCCCGCAGACCTCCGCCCCGGGCCCGGAAGCGAGGCGGGGCGGGGCGGAGGGTCGGGGGCGGTGTGGGCGGTGATCTCCGAAGGGGTGGGGATCAACGGGCTCCGAAGGCGTGCGGACTCAGATGTGCCGCTCCGACCTGCGGCGCATCCAGAACACGCCGCCGCCGATGACCGCCAGGGCCACGAGTCCGCCGCCGATGGCCATGTCGGTCGGGGTGGCGCCGGTGGAGCTGCTGCCGCCGAGACCACCGCGGACACCGCCGATGACGGTGAAGGCCGTGGGGTTGATGACGGTGCCGTTGCGGCACACGACGCTGATGCTGTGCGACCCCGTCCGCGCGTTCTGGTTCACGGTCGCCCGTCCCGTCGCCACGTTGCCCTGTCCCACGCGCAGCGTGATCGTCGGGAAGGCGTCCGAGCTGGCGGTGGCCGGGGCCGTGCAGTTGTTGACCGTGATGGTGAGCTGACCGCCCCGGGCGATGACGCTGGGCAGGGCGACGACGTTGCTCGGGCTCAGGTTCATGCCGTCCTTGGCGACGGCGACCGGGGTGGCGAGACCGAGAACCGCGACGGCGGCGCCGGCGGCCGCCAGGGCACGAGTGGTACGCATGTGATCCTCCGCGGGAGACGCCCGGGGAACGGTCCCCGGTTGATCGGCGAGAAAGCGCCTCCCAGACAGACCCTCAGATGCCTTGCGCCGCACCGCATTTCGACAATGGTCCGTCCTGGTGAGCCAACACGCCGAACGAAAAGCGCACAATCGGATATCTCCGCAGGTCACGGACCGTCAGAAAATTCCTGTTCACGGCAACTCGGATGGCGCACCACCCGCATTCGGGGGCCACCCGTTCGCCTTCGCCCCGTCGCCGGTTGCGCGCGCGGCATTTAGCGTTCTCGTATGCGCGAATGACGTGGCGACGGCCGCGTCGAGAGGGGAAGTCAATGTCTGCGTCCGAGCTGGCCGATCTGGCCGAAGTGGAGGAGCAGCGGAGGAAGCGCGCTCCCTGGGGCGTGATAGCGCTTGTTCTGCTGACCGGCCTCGCGCTCATCCGGAACGGCTCGGGGGAGTTCGACGTCGGCCCGCCCCAGCCCGCCTCGGCGGCCGCGGCGGACACCCGATTCCACGGCACCACGTTCGGCAACTCCCCCGCCGCCCTGCCGTTCGCCGCGCCCGACCGGGTCCTCATCCCGGCGATCCGGGTGGACGCACCGGTGCTGCCGGTCGGCCTGGACCCGGACGGCTGGGTCGCCGCACCCCCGCCGGAGGACCCGAACCTGGCCGGCTGGTTCACCGGCGCGGTCTCCCCCGGCGAGAAGGGCACCGCCGTCGTCGTCGGCCATGTCGACAACAAACAGGGCCCCGCCGTGTTCTACGGACTCGGGGCCCTCAAGAAGGGAAATCGCATCGAGATCAGGCGCAAGGACGGAAAGACGGCGATCTTCGAGATCTACGGCATCGAGGTCTTCGAGAAGAGCAATTTCCCCGGCGACCGCGTCTACGGTTCCAAGGGCACCCCCGAATTGCGGGTCATCACCTGCGGGGGCGGTTTCTCGAAGCAGCACGGTTATGCCGGGAACGTCGTCGCGTTCGCCCGCCTGGCCGAGGTCCGCTGAGCGTTCCCCGGCCGGCGGGCCGCGCCGGCGGTTACGCGTACTGCCTCCGCGGAACGGTGATGTGATAGCCCGAGTCGAGCAGCCGCGGGAGATAGTCGCGCAGCGCCCGGACACTCTGGGTGCGGTCGCCCCCGGCGTCGTGCGAGAGCACCACGACGCCGGGGGCGGCGCCGTTCTCCACCCGGCCGACGATCCTGCGGGTGCCGGGCCTGGTCCAGTCGAGGGTGTCGACCGTCCAGGCCAGGGGGTCCATGCCGAGTTCCGCGCCGAGCTGGAAGGCGGCGCGGTTCCAGGCGCCGTAGGGGGCGCGGAACCACTCGGGCCGCTCGCCGTAGCCGTCCTCGATGACATCGCAGGTGCGTTCCATCTCGGAGCGGATGCGGGAGCGGGTCAGCCGGGTGAGCAGCGGGTGCGACCAGGTGTGGTTGCCGACGACGTGTCCCTCGTCGGCCATCCGGGCCAGCAGGTCCTTGTTGTCGACCGCCATCTCGCCGCACACGAAGAACATCGCGCGGACGTCGTACTCGGCGAGGGTGTCCAGGATGTGCGGGGTGTAGCGGGGGTCAGGGCCGTCGTCGAAGGTCAGCACCATGGTCCGGCCGCGTCCGGACACCTTCAGCATCGGCTCGTGGCGTACGAGTGTGCGGTGGGGGGCGGCCTCGGGCGGGCCGTATCCGGTGAGGGGCTGGAGGCGGTAGGCCGAGGGCTGGAGCGGACGGGCCGCGGCTGGCGGGCCGGCGGCGGGGAGGGCCGGCCGGACCGGCTTCTCGTCGCCGACCACCGCGAACACCCCGGCCGTGCCGGCGGCTCCTGCCGCGGCGACTCCGGCCACCAGGGCCCGGCGCCGGGTCAGGACCGCCGCCTTCGTCGCCGACAGTCGTGTGAGCAACTGATCCTTCGTCATGACTCATCAGTCGCCCGGCGGAGCGCCGACGCACCTCAGCAACACCGGTGCGGCGGCACGAATACACCCGCCCGGCCCAGTGAGGACGCCCCGGTCGGCCATGACGGCTCGTCAGGGCAGGCCCCCGGAGGGTGTGTCGGCCCCGGCCTCGTCCCCTCCGTCGAGGCCGGGTGCCGAGGGCGGCGGCGGGCTGCGGCGGCGGCCCGGTCGCGCCCGCCCCCACGGGTGCCCCGTTCGGCCGCTCACGCACACCCGTTGTGGCCGGTCCCGCCCGCCGTCCGGACCTGCGGGTTCCGATAGCCTCGCAGCCGTGACGGAACAGCATTCGCACCAGTTCGAACGGGGCACGGACGGGCCCAAGGTGATCGTGGTCGGCGTGGACGGCTCCGATTCCTCGCTCCGGGCCGCCGCGTACGCCGGAGGTCTGGCCCGGCGGCAGCACGCGCTGCTCGCCGTCGTGTACGTCCAGCCGGTGCTCGCCTCGGGCGCGGCGCTCGGTGCTCCGGTGGCCGAGACCACGGACGAGATCGCCGAGGACCTGGTCGCCCAGATCCGGCGGGCGACCGAGCAGAACAAGGGGATATTCGATGTGCGGTGGGAGTTCCACACCTTCCGTGGCGACCCGTACAGCGGGCTGACGAAGGCCGCGGACGAACTGAAGGCCGACGCGGTCGTGGTGGGCGCCTCGGAGCAGGCCGGGCACCGGATCGTCGGTTCGGTCGCGGTGCGTCTGGTGAAGGCGGGGCGGTGGCCGGTGACGGTGGTGCCGTAGCCGGGCCCATGGCGGGGCCGCGGCCCGGTGCCGGCCCTCCCGAGTCGGCCGCACGTCGGTCGGGCATGTCGGTCGGTTCAGGCCAGCGCCTCCTCGCGCAGCCGGTCGAGCACCTTCAGCCGGCCGTCCGTCTCGATGCGGGTGGTGGTCACGCGCTCCGGATAGCAGCGCATGAACATCCGGGTGAAGTGGGTGCCGTAGTGGATGTACGCGGTGGGGTCCGCGGTGTCGAGCGGGCGGGCCACCGCGTTGAAGGCCGGTTCGTGGAAATAGGCGAGGGTGTAGCGCTCGCGGTCGGCCAGGCGGACCTTGTGCGGGGTCGACAGGAGGGCGCCGCCGGTCATGAACTGCATGATGTCGCCGGGGAAGACGGTGAGGACGGCCGGGACCGGGGTGACGTAGGTCCACGGCTCCTCGTGCTCGTGACGGCCGGCCATGGACTCGCCGGGCAGCCAGTTGCGGCCGCGTTCCTCGCCGGGGACGGGTGGCCGGACGTAAAGGCCGCCGACGTCGTCCTGCGCCGCGATGACGAGCAGGCCGTAGTCGGTGTGGGCGCCGATGCCGCGTTCGGAGCCGGCGTCGGCGGGCGGGAACCGCAGGACCCGCATGTGGTGCCAGCCGTCCGCGGTGAGGCGGGTGAAGTGGTCGGGGTCGTCCAGGCCGAGGCCGAGAGCCGTGAGCCGGAGCAGGCGGTGGCCCAACTCGCCGACGGCCGTCATGTAGCCCTTCATGGCGCGGGCGTAGCCGGGTGAGGGCCAGGGTGCCGGGCCGTGGCAGGGCCATCGGTCGATGACGCGGGGGTCGTCGGCCCGGATGTCGGGGCACACCGTGAAGATCTCCGAGCCGTCGCGCTCCCCCGCCGTCTCCTCCTCGCCGGAGGCCACGTAGCCGCTGTAGCTGAGGTCCGAGACGTACCCTGCCTTCTCGCTGAGGGGTTTGCGGCAGAAGGCCCGGGACGCCTCCAGTGCCCTTTCGGTGGCTTCCTGCTGGGCGGGGGTGGCGTGGACCTGGAAGATGCCGTCGGACTGCCAGGCGGCGACGAGCTCCCGGCCGAGGGCCCGGTCGGCGTCCGTGCCGTCGACGGCGGACGGCAGCCGGAACGTGCGCAAGGGCGGCGGGACATGTGGGTCGGTGGTCATTCTGGAACCTCCGAGAACTCCGCTCAGTGGTTGCGGGACAAACTACTCCGACCCACGAACTGAACGGCCGTTCAGTTCACTTGCTTCCGCCGGGTATCTGCGCGGTGTCTTCCGTCCCAGGCGTCTCGGTGTCGTCACGATCTGCCGTCACCCCTTTGGCGAACGCGAAGAGGTGAGGCATATGCCCCGGCTCCGGACCGGCGAGGGATTCTCCGCCGCAAACCGACCGAAGGCGGCGAGGAGACGGAATCCAGCGCGACCACTGGCCTGGAACGGTCGCTCGGGCTGTGCCGGCTGACCGCAATCGGCGTAGGCGGCGTCATCGGTGCGGGCACCTTCCCTCCGTCCGGGACAGTGGCGGACGGTACGGCGGGGCCCGCAGTCCCGTCTCCTTCCTCGTGGCGGTCGGTGTCGGCGGAGCGTCAGAGCTCGCGGAGAAAGTCCAGCAGGATCGCGTTGAACTCCTCGGGCTTCTCCAGGTTGGGGAAGTGCGCGGTGCCCTCCACCAGGACCGAGCGGCCGTTGCGGGCGGTGTTCGCGAAGCGTTCGGCGTCGGCGAGCAGGTCCGGCGAGTCCAGGGTGCCGTTGACGGTGAGCACCGGGACGTCGATCTTGGACACCCGGGCCCAGGTGTCCGTCATCGGCACATGCCAGTTCCGCTCCCCCGGGGTGTGCTTGGCGAGGGTGTGCAGGGCCATCTCGCGCAGGTGGTCGAGGATGCGCGGGTCCAGGTCCTCCGCCGAGCGGAAGGGGCCGGCCGCGGAGCCGAGGAACACCTTCAGCCAGCCGTCGATGTCGCCCGAGTGCAGCGTCCGCTGGGACTCCTCGACGACCCGCCGGGTGACCTCGTGGGTGTACTGGAAGTCGCTGACGGAGGCCCCGCTCAGGACGATCCCCCGGACCAGTTCCGGGTACTCCATGGCGGTGTCGCCCGCGACCGCCCCGCCCATCGAGACGCCGGCCAGGACCGCGGGGCCCGCGTCGAGGTGCCGCAGCAGACACGCGAGGTCGTCCGCCCAGCGGAAGGGCTCGGTCGCGTTGGCGGTCCAGCCGTGGCCGCGGATGTCCACGGCGACCACGCGGTGCCCGGCGGCAAGAGCCGGGATCTGGGCCTCGAAGAGGCGGTGGTCGACATAGCCGGCGTGCAGCAGGACCACGAGGTCACCGCTTCCGGTGTCGAGGTAGGCGATGTCCCCGTCGGTGGACGGGAAGAAGGTCAGTTCCGAAGCAACCGTCATGACAACCAAGGTGTCATCTTCTGGCGAGTTTGACAACCTGGTTGTCATGATGGGCCGGTGCATGATGAGCGGGTGAACGACATCGACGAACCCCTGCCGCCCGACGAACTCGGCCACCGCGTCTCCGAGGTGTTCGACCTCGTCGGCGCGCTCTACCGGCGCGGCCTGCGCACACTGGAGCAGGACGAGGCGGACCGGGGGATGTCCGTCGGCGTGCGTTCCGTTCTCGTCCTGCTGCACCGGTACGGGACCATGACGGTCCCGCAGATGGCCCGGGTGATGTCGCTGACCCGGCAGTTCGTCCAGCGGATGACCAACGAGGCGATGGACCGGGGCTGGGCGGAGGCCACCCCCAACCCGGCGCACCAGCGGTCCTCGCTGATCCGCATCACGGCCGAGGGCGAGGCCGTCGTCGAAGCGGTCCTCGCGCGCGAGCACGCCCTGAACCGGCAGGTCGGCGGCGGCGAGCTGACCGGCGCCGAACTCCAGGCGTGCGCGCGGGTCCTGAAGGAGATGCTGCGCACCTTCGACCACGTGGAGGTGGACTGACCTGCTGCGGGCCACCGTGGGCGGGCCTACTGCCCCATCGTGAGCCCCGCCTGTGCCGCGCCCCGGCTCAGCACCACCTCCCGGATGCGGTCGCGCACGCCGTCCAGATCGGCGCCCTGGGCGATCGCCTGATTCAGGTTCACCACCCGCCCCGCGTCCACGTCGAACATCTGCGGCACGAACTCCGCCCTGGTGACCCGCCAGCGCCCACCCGGCCGGGCCGGCGGGGCGAAGGTGAAGCGGCCGAGGGTGGACTGGTTGCCGCGCGGGTCCTGGGCGCCCTCGTGGTTGAACATCTCGCCGGCGATCTGGTCGCCCATGCCGTAGACCACCCAGGTGCCGTTGACCTTCTCGTAGGCCTGCGGGACATGGGCGTGGGTGCCGAGGATCATGTCGATGTCGGGGCGCCCGCCGGTGCGGGCCGCGGTGAGGTCGCGGGCCAGCGCCTTCTGCTGCTCGTCGGGCGCGTCCTGCCATTCGGTGCCCCAGTGCAGCGACACGACGACCACGTCGGCGCCCGCCTTCCGGGCGGCCCGGGCGTCCGCGAGGATCTTGCTCTCGTCCATCAGGTCGACCGCCCAGGGCTGCCCCTGGGGCATCGGGAAGCCGTTGGTGTCGTAGGTGTAGGCGAGGTGGGCCACCTTCGCCGCCCCGGCGCGCAACAGGGTGACCGTGCGCGCCTCCGCCTCGTCGCGGGCCGATCCGGCGTGCCGTACGCCCGCCCGGTCGAGCGCGTCGAGAGTGCGGCGGACACCGTCGGCGCCGTCGTCGAGGCTGTGGTTGGAGGCGGTCGAGCAGCCGTCGTAGCCGGTGGCGGCGAGCGCCTGGGCCACCTCGGGCGGGGACTTGAAGGTCGGGTAGCCGGTGTAGTTCCCGTTCGCGCCGTAGACGGTCTCCATGTGACACAGCGCCAGATCCGCGCGGGAGACGACGGACCGGACACCGGCCAGCATCGGGCGGAAGTCGTAGCCGTCGCCGCCCGCGTCGAACCGGGCCCGGTCGATGATCGAGCTGTGCGGCAGGACGTCGCCGGAGGCGACGAGCGTGAAGCCGCGCGCGGCGGCGGACGGGGCCGGGCGTCCGGGCGTCCCGTGGTCGTGCGCCTGACAGGCGGCTCCTCCCGCGAGAAGTGCCGTGAGGGCCAGGGCAATCTGCCGTCTGCGTGCAATCATCAGCTCACCCCACTGTGGTCATATTTAGTGACGAATAGGTATGAGCTTGTCGGGGCCCGCAAACGGCCTGGACGGCTAGTTGACCCGTCCGGAGCGGAACGAACCGTTCGTCGAACCGTTCGTCGACGCGATCGACCGTCCGCCGCAGATCCTTGTGCGTGGCCTGTCCCCCGGCCCCGCGCTGAGGTGCCATACGGCCATGACGGCCGGAACCACGCTCACGAACGGGACGACCGCCGAGCACGAGCTCGCCGCACTGCAGCGGGAGCACGGCCGGCCCCTCTTCGCGCTTCTGCTCCGGCTCAGCGACGGCGACCGGCAACGCGCCGAGGACCTCGTCCAGGAGACCCTCGTCCGCGCCTGGCAGCACCCCGAGGCGTTGCGCGCCGACGACTTCGACTCCGTACGGCCCTGGCTCATGACGGTGGGACGGCGGCTGGCCATCGACGCGCGCCGGGCCCGGCAGGCGCGTCCGGCCGAGGTCGGCGACGCGGTGCTGGAGAACGCGCGCGTGTGCGCCGATCACGCGGAGCGGGCGGCCGCCGCCCTCGACGTACGCGAGGCTGTGAAGACACTCACTCCGGAACACCGTGAAGTCCTGGTGCTGGTGTACTTCCAGGGGGCAAGTGTGGCGGAAGCCGCCGAAATCCTCGGAATCCCGCCCGGTACGGTGAAGTCCCGCGCGTACTACGCGCTGCGCGCCCTGCGCCGGGTGCTTCCGGGATACGCGGCCGACCTGCGGTGAAACCAACGGGAAAGTCAAACCTCCGTAAAGCGCCTTGCTGAGGACCCCGGTTGAGTAATCGGCTGTCCTCATCCGTGTTCCGGATGGGCCTCCCACCGAGGCCCGGCGACGGGCGACGCGCACGCACCGGAGGAAGGCAGGCAAGGATGCTGCACAGAGGTCAACAGAGCACGGACGGCACCGGCGGCGGCGAACTCGTCGTTCCCATGGCCTGGTTGTACGCCGAGTACATCGCCGACGAACTGCTGCGTTCCGGCGATCTGATGCCGCCGACGTCCTTCGAGTTCCGGGCCGGGCGGGACGCGCTGGCGCTGACCGTCTTCCTCGCCGACACCGAGAACGAACTCTCCGGCATCCAGGTGGTCTCCCAGTTGGAGAACTGGCTGTCGCTGACCGCGTACGACCAGCCGTGGCAGGACTGGGTCTGTGAGCGGATGGCCGCGCTGACCGCCGAGGCGGTGGCCTCGGGCGAGCCGGTGCCGGACCTGGAACTCGCGGCGTCGGCCTGGCGCTGGCTGGAGGAGACCGAGCTGCTCGCCCCCGATCTCAACGCCGTTCCGGGCGGCGGGGCGGGGCTCGGTGAGGACGAGGGGCCGAAGGTCTGGACGCCCGCGTGGCAACTGGGCCTGCCGCTCGGCCACCTGGCCATCCACCTGTTCTAGGTGTTCCGGATTCTTTTCGATTCGGACCAATCCGCGGGGCCGACCGCTCCGAATCCCTTGGTCACGATTCTGCGTACCCCTTGAGTGATTCGGCGGGCTGGTGCGTACCGGTGGGAGCAACGAGTAACCCCACCCACACCCAACGGCACGAGGTTTCCGCATGAGGTCCTTGGAGAGGCATCGCGACGTCGGCGCGTACGCGCTCGGCGTGCTGGACGAGGCGGAGGCCTTCCGCTTCGAGGACCACCTCATGGAGTGCCCCCGGTGCGCGGCACACGTGACGGAGTTCGGTCCGGTGACCCGCCAGATGATGCTGTACCGCCGGGCGACGCCCCGGGTCGTGCACCCGATGGCGCAGCCGGGCCCCCAGCTGCTCAACCGGCTCCTCGGCGAGGTCGCCACCCGGCAGCGGGCGCGCCGCAGGCGATTGGTGTTCGCCCTGGCCGCCTCGGTGGTCCTGGCGGTGGGCGGCCCCGCCCTCGCCCTGACGGCCGGCGGCGACTCCTCGCGGGACGCCGAGGCCGCCCCGCGGACCACCAGCGTCGAGGCCACCGACGCCAAGTCCGGGGTGTGGGCCCAGGTCGTCACCGAGGACGAGGACTGGGGCACCGCGGTGGAGCTCAAGGTCAAGGACGAGTCCGGCCCCCGCTCCTGTCACCTCGTCGCGATCAGCCGCGACGGCCGGGAGGAGACCGTGACCGGCTGGAACGCCACCGGGCACGCCTCCGGGGACAACACCATGATGGGCAGCTCCACCTTCCACGCCGGCCAGATCGACCGCTACGAGGTCCGCACCGCGAGCGGCGAGCACCTGGTGACCCTCGACCCCAGCTGACGCCCTGCCGGGAGTGAGTTCAGGTCACTTCAGGAGCCGGGACAGTCTGCGGTCCGCGAGCGGCTTGCCGCCGGTCTGGCAGGTCGGGCAGTACTGGAGCGAGGAGTCACTGAAGGAGACCTCGCGGATGGTGTCGCCGCACACGGGACAGGGTTCGCCGGTGCGTCCGTGGACGCGCAGGCCCGACTTCTTCTCCGCCTTCAGACGTCCCGCCGCGACACCCCGGGACCGCTCGACCGCCTCGGTGAGGGTGGTCCGCAGCGCCTCGTGGAGCCTGCCCGTCTCCTCGGCGGTGAGGGTCGCGGTGGGCTTGAACGGGGACATCCTCGCGGCGTGCAGGATCTCGTCGCTGTAGGCGTTGCCGACACCCGCGATCAGGCCCTGGTCGCGCAGGGCGCCCTTGATCTGCCGCCGTTCCCCCTTCAGCAGGGCAGCCAGGCGGGCCTCGTCGAAGTCGTCGGCGAGGGGGTCGGGGCCCAGCCGGGCGATGCCGGGGACCTCCTGCGGGTCGGCCACGACGTACACCGCGAGCCGTTTCTGGGTGCCCGCCTCCGTCAGGTCGAAGCCGGCGCCGGTCTCCAGGGCCACGCGCAGGGCGAGCGGGCCCTTCCCGGGGCGGGGCATGCCGCTCGGGAGCCGGTCCTTCCAGTGCAGCCAGCCCGCCCGGGCCAGATGGGTGACGAAGTGCGGGCCGCCGTCGGTCTCCAGGTCGAGGAACTTGCCGTGCCGGTGCACGGCGACGACCTCGCGGCCCTCGACGGCGGTGGGCGGGGGGTCGTACGTCTTCAGGACGCTGATGGCGACCGGCAGCACGCGCACGATCTCGTGGCCGACCAGGTTCTCGGTGAGGAAGTCCTTGAGCGCTTCGACCTCGGGGAGTTCCGGCATACGTCCAGAGTGCCACCGGTGACGCCGGGGGTCAGGTCAGCCACGGTCCCGCACGGCGGGATCGCGGCCGCGGTCAGCGCCGGTCCCGTACGACGAACTCGCACCACACGCACTTGCCGCGGCCCCGCGCCTCCACGCCCCAGACGTCGCTGAGCAGGTCGACCAGGAGCAGCCCGCGGCCGGAGAGCCCCGACTCGCCCGCGTCCCGGCGCCGCGGCAAGGCGCTGGAGGAGTCCTCGACCTCGAGGCGCATCCGCCGGTCGGAGCCGGTCAGCGCCCGCAGCGTGACGATCGCGGCGCCCTCGGTGTGCATCAGGGCGTTGGTGATCAGCTCGTCGGCGACCAGTTCGATCTCGTCGGAGCGCTCCCGCGCGCCCCAGGCGGCGACCGCGGCCCGGATCATGTGCCGGGCCTGCATGAGGGCCTCGGGGTCCCCGGACGCCACATGCTGGCGGAGGCGGCCGCCGGACTGCTGGGCGTCGGCGGTGCGGCGGCGCAGCAGGAGCAGCGCCACGTCGTCGTCGCCGCCGCGTGCCTCGGCCACGTCGATGAGCTTGTCGGCGAGCTCCCACACGTCCTCGGGGCCCACGGAGATGAGACCGGTGAGGGTCCGCATGCCGTCGTCGAGGTCGGCGCCGGGCGTTTCGACCAGCCCGTCCGTGCACAGCAGCAGGGTGTCCCCCGGTTCGAGTTCGAGGGTGGCGACGGGGTAGTCGAGCTGCCCGAACTCCGCGGACAGACCGAGCGGCAGCCCCCCGTCCACGGTCACCCGGCGGCAGCTGCCCCCGGCCTGCCGGACCAGCGGGTCGATGTGGCCCGCCCGGACCACCTGGACGACCCCGGTGTCCAGATCGGCCTCGGCGTACAGGCAGGTCGCGAAGCGGTCGGTGTCCAGCTCGTGGAGGAAGACGGAGGCGCGGGCCATCACGGTGGCCGGGGTGTGGCCCTCGGCGGCGTAGGCCCTCAGGACGATCCGCAGCTGGCCCATGACGGCCGCCGCGTGCGTGTCGTGGCCCTGGACGTCCCCGATGACGGCGCCGACCCGGCCGCCGGGCAGCGGGATCAGGTCGTACCAGTCGCCGCCGATGTCCCGGCCGAGGGCGCCCTCGGTGGAGGCGGCCCGGTAGCGGACGGCGACGTCGGTGCCGGGGACGCTGGGGATCGTGCGGGGCAGCATGGCCTGCTGGAGGCCGGTGGCGAGGTCCTTCTCCTGCTCGTAGAGCATGGCCCGCTGGAGGCTCTGGGCGATGCTGCTGCCGAGGGCGATCAGGACGTTGCGGTCCTCGGGGGTGAAGCCGTGGCGGTCGCTGTAGAGCAGGCCCATGGCACCGATGGGACGGGCCTCGGCGATGAGCGGGAGGTAGGCGGCGGAGGTGATGTTGAGGCCGGTGATGTGCGGCCACAGGATCGGGTAGCGGTCCGCGAACTCCTCCGGCGACTCGATGAACCGCGGGGAGAGCGTGCGCACGGCCTCGCTCATGGGGTACGGCTCGTCGATCCGGGTGATGTCGGTGCCGGGCACGAAGCTGCCCGCGGGGCCCTCGGCGATCAGCCGGATCCGGCCCGCCTCGACGAGCCCCATGACCAGGCTGGTGGCGCCGAGGTGGGTGAGGCCGTGGGTGTCCTTGAGCACGTCGATGACGTCCTGGACGGTCCGGGCGTGGGCCAGGGCGGCGGTGGTGAGCTGGACGACGCTGGTCTGCCGGCGCAGGGCCTCGTCCTGGGCGGCCTGTTCCCGCCGGGCCTCCAGCTCGCCCATCTCCTGGGTGGCGTCGCGCACGATGCCGACGATCCGGCGGGGACGGCCCGTCTCGTCCCGGCGGATGTAGCCCTGGGTGTGCGTCCAGCGCAGGGTGCCGTTCCGGCAGCGCAGCCGGAAGTAGGTGCCGTAGTTCTCGCTGCCGTCCTTGATGGCCTTGGCGACCAGGGCGTCGAGCCGCTGCGCCTCGCCTCTGGGCACCCGCACGCCGAGGCTCATCGGGTTGCCGTCGTATTCGTCGGGGCGCAGGTCGAAGACCTCGTGGGCCTGGGCGTCCATGTGGAGCAGGCCGCTGTCGAGGTCCCAGTCGAAGCTGCCCATGCGGTTGAGCGCCAGGATCGGATCCGGGTGGGCGGGCCAGTCGTCCGGGAGTGCCAGGGCGCTCGCTCCCCGATCAACCATGGGCCCACCTTGCCAGGAATCGCCCGATTATTCGACCGGGGAGGCGAGGCTGTCGAGGACGGCGCCGGTCCGGGCTGCCGAGCCGCAGGGGCCGTCGGAGGGGGCCCTCGGAGGGGGCGTCGGGGCGCTTGCCCGGGCCGCCTCGCGCGCGCGTTCGGGTTGCGCCGACGGAGAAGGAGGTACACGGAGAGTCACCATGGGTGTCCGGCGCGACAATGGAGGCAGGAGCGAACGCGTGGACTGGTTCACCGCACCCGACTACTGGCTGAGCCGGCTGGTCTTCCAGCGGGCTCTTGCCGGGCTGTACTTCGTCGCGTTCCTGGCCGCGGCTCTCCAGTTCAGGGCGCTGATCGGGGAACGCGGCATGCTGCCGGTCCGGCGTTTCGTCGCCCGGGTGCCCTTCCGCAAGGCGCCGAGCCTGTTCCAACTGCACTACTCGGACCGGTTCTTCGCGGGCTGCGCGTGGACGGGCTGCGGGGTGGCCCTGGCGCTCGCGGCCGGGCTCGACTCGTGGCTGCCGCTGTGGGCCGGGATGCTGCTCTGGCTGGTGCCGTGGCTGCTGTACCTCTCGATCGTCAACGTGGGCCAGACCTGGTACGGCTTCGGCTGGGAGTCGCTGCTGCTGGAGGTCGGCTTCCTCGCGGTGTTCCTCGGCAACGACGAAGTCGCCCCGCCGATCGTGGTGTTGCTCCTGCTGCGCTGGATCCTGTTCCGGGTCGAGTTCGGCGCCGGGCTCATCAAGATGCGGGGTGACGCGTGCTGGCGCAAGCTCACCTGTCTCTACCACCACCACGAGACCCAGCCGATGCCGGGCCCGCTGAGCTGGTGGTTCCACCATCTCCCCCGCCCCCTGCACCGGGCGGAGGCGGCCGCGAACCACGTCACGCAACTCGCCGTGCCGTTCTTCCTGTTCGCCCCGCAGCCGATCGCCACGGCCGCCGCCTCGCTGATGATCGTGACCCAGCTGTGGCTGGTGCTCTCGGGCAACTTCGCCTGGCTGAACTGGATCACGATCGTGCTGGCGGTGCCGGCGCTGCACCTCCCGGGCGAGGCACCGGATGTGCCCGCCGCGCCGCTCTGGTACGAGGTCGTGGTCATCGCCGTCGCCGCGCTTCTCCTCGGCCTGAGCTATCGCCCGGTCCGCAACATGCTCTCGCGCAGGCAGATCATGAACCGCTCCTTCGACCCGCTCCATCTGGTCAACACCTACGGTGCGTTCGGCAGCGTCAGCCGGATCCGCCACGAGGTGGTCGTGGAGGGCACGACGGACGACGTACCGCGCCGGGACTCGCAGTGGAAGGAGTACGAGTTCAAGGGCAAGCCGGGTGATCCGCACCGCCGGCCGCGCCAGTTCGCGCCCTACCATCTGCGCCTGGACTGGATGATGTGGTTCGCGGCGCTCTCCCCCGCCTACGCCGACGCCTGGTTCGGCACGATGGTCGAACGGCTCCTGGAGAACGACCCCGCCACCCTGCGACTCCTGCGTCACTCCCCGTTCCCCGCGGACGCCCCGCCCCGGTACGTCCGTGCCCGCCTGTTCCGCTACCGGTTCACGACGTGGCGGGAGCGCAGGGAGACGGGGGCGTGCTGGGAGCGGACGTACGTACGGGACTTCCTGCCGCCGACACGGTTGGCAGGGGTGGCTCAGAGGCCGTAGACGCGGGTGGCGGGGGTGCCTCAGAGGTCGTAGACGCGGGTGGCGGGGGTGGCTCAGAGGCCGTAGACGCGGGTGGCGGTGGCGGCGAGGACCTGGTCGGCGTCGCCCTGACCGATCAGTTCCCGGGCGGTCACCAGCACATCGTCATAGGTCGCCGCCGCAGTACACACGGGCCAGTCCGAGCCGTACATCACGCGGTCCGGACCGAAGGCGTCCAGGACCGTGTCGGCGTAGGGGCGCAGGTCGTCGACGGTCCAGTGCGCGGGGTCGGCCTCCGTGACCATGCCGGAGAGCTTGCAGACGGTGTTGGGGAGGGCCGCGAGGGCGCGGAGGTCGCTCGCCCAGGGCTCCACGGCGCCGGAGGCGATGGGGGGCTTGCCCAGGTGGTCCAGGACGAAGGTGAGGTGCGGCAGGGACTCGGCCGCCTCGACGCAGGCGGGCAGCTGGGGCGGCAGCACGACCAGGTCGTACACCAGGCCCGCCTCGGCGACCGCCGCCAGGCCGCGCAGGACGTCCGGGCGCAGCAGCCAGCGCGGGTCCGCCTCGCCCTGGACCTGATGGCGGATGCCCTTGAGGAAGGAGCCGCCGGGGAGCGCGCGGAGACGGGCGAGTTCCTCGGCGATGCCGGGGCGGGTGAGGTCGGTCCAGCCGACGACCCCCGCGATCAGGTCGTGCCCGGCCGCGAGGGCGAGGAACTCCGGGGTCTCCTCGGGCACGGTGACCGTCTGGACGAGGACCGTACGGTCGACCCCGGCGGCGCGGGCCTCGGTGGCGAGGTCCTCGACGGTGAAGGTCCGGCGCAGCGGGCTGTCCGCGGGGATCCAGTCCTGGTCCCGCACCGCCAGGTCCCACACGTGGTGATGCGCGTCCACGACCGTCACGGCAGCTCCCACACCACCGGCAGACCGGCGGCCGCGCCCTCGTCCGAGTAGTCGTGGACCACGTCGAGGAGTTCCGCCATCCTGGCCTGCCAGGCGACGTTCACCGGCAGTTTCTCCAGTTCGGCGAGGAGGCGGCCGTAGTCCTCGCACTCCAGGACGTGGAAGAGGTCCGTGCCGCTGCGCCAGATCGTCCAGGAGGAGGCCCCGGCCGCACGGATGGCGTCGGTGAGTTCGACGGGGACCTCGCGGTGGGCGGCCTCGTACGCGTCGACGCGGTCGGCACGGACCGTGGTGTGCAGGGCGACTCTCATGCGTGGTCCTCCAGCAGTCCCGTGTCCCGCAGCTCCTGCCAGAAGGTCTCCGGCACCGGCACCGCGAACTGGTCGGCGCAGTCGTTCACCTCGGCCGCCGAGCGGGCGCCCACCAGGACGCTCGCGACGGCCGGGGGGGCCGCGCAGAAGGCGAGGGCGGCGGCCCGCAGGCTGATGCCGTGCCGGCCGGCGATCTCCTTCATGCGCAGCGCCTTGTCGAGCAACTCGGGCGGTGCCGCGGTGTAGTTGTACGTCGCTCCGGGCTGCGGGTCGGCCAGCAGACCGGAGTTGAAGGCGCCGCCGACGACCACCGACACGCCCCGCTCGACGGCCGCGGGCAGCAGAGCGTCGAGCGCGCTCCGGTCGAGCAGGGTGTAGCGGCCCGCGCACAGCACCACGTCCACGTCGGTCTCGCGGACGAAGCGGGTGAGCATCTCCACCTGGTTCATCCCGGCGCCGATCGCCCCGACCACGCCCTCCGAGCGCAGCTTCTCCAGGGCCGGGTAGCCCTCCCGGAAGGCCGCTTCGGCGTGGTCGTCGGGGTCGTGCAGGTAGACGACGTCCACCCGGTCCAGGCCCAGCCGTTCGAGGCTCGCCTCGAGGGTGCGTCGTACGCCGTCCTCGGTGAAGTCCCAGACGCGGCGCCGGGTCGCCGGGACCGCGAAGCCGTTGGCCAGGTCGTCGCCTCCCGCGTCGGAGGGCTCCAGCCGGCGGCCGACCTTGGTGGAGAGGGTGAACTCCGTGCGCGGGTACGCCTTCAGGGCCTCGCCGAGCCGTTGCTCCGACAGGCCGAGACCGTAGTGCGGGGCGGTGTCGAAGTAGCGGATGCCGCGTTCCCAGGCGGCGGTCACCGCCTCGTGGGCCTGCTCGTCGCTCACCTCGGTGAAGAGGTTGCCGACGGCAGCCCCGCCGAAGGCCAGTGCGCTGACCTCGACTCCGCTGCGCCCGAGGGTGCTCACTGGCCCACCGGCCGCAGCCGCAGGCCCTGCATGCCGCCGTCGACGGCCAGCGAGGTGCCGGTGGTGGCGCCGGAGAGGGGGCTCGCCAGGTAGGCGACGGCCCCGGCGACCTCGTCGGCCGAGACGAGTCGGCCGGTGGGCTGGCGGGCCTCCAGTGCGGCGCGTTCGGCGGCCGGGTCGGCGGCGCTCGCGAGCAGGCGGCCGACCCACGGGGTGTCCACGGTGCCGGGATTGACGCAGTTCACGCGGATGCCCTCACGGACGTGGTCGGCGGCCATCGCGAGGGTCAGGGCCTGCACGGCCCCCTTGGTCGCGCTGTACAGCGCCCGCTGCGGCAGGCCCGCGGTGGCCGCGATGGAGGAGGTGTTCACGATCGCCGGGTGCGCGGACTGCCGCAGATGGGGCAGGGCGGCGCGGGTCACCCGGACCATGCCGACGACGTTGACGTCGTAGACGCGGTGCCATTCCGCGTCGTCGTTGTCGGCGACGGTGCCCTGGGCGCCGATACCCGCGTTGTTGACCAGGACGTCGAGGCCGCCGAGGTCGGCGGCGGCCGCCGCGACGGCCGCGCGCACGGATGCGTCGTCGGTGACGTCGGCGCGGTAGGCCAGCAGGGGTTTGTCGACCGAGGTCGGATCCAGGTCGAGGACGGCGACCTGGGCGCCGCGCGCGGCCAGGAGTTCGGCGGTGGCCCGGCCGATGCCGGAGGCCCCGCCGGTCACCAGGGCCTTGAGACCCTCGAAGTCGCTCATGCCGCCTGCCCCTTCTTCGGTGTGTCGTCGGCGAGATCTTCTGCCCAGAAGGCGCCGTCCGGGAACGTGTAGCGCGCGATGGACTCCGGGTACATCTCGGCGGAGAGACCGGGAGCGGTGGGTGCCGTGTAGTGGCCGTCCCTGATCACCACGGGATCCCGGAAGTGGTCGTGGAGATGGTCGACGTACTCGATGACCCTGTCCTCGGTGGTGCCGGTGACGGCCACGTAGTCGAACATCGAGAGGTGCTGGACGAGTTCGCACAGGCCGACGCCGCCCGCGTGCGGGCAGACCGGGACGCCGAACTTGGCGGCGAGCAGCAGGACGGCGAGGTTCTCGTTGACGCCGCCGACGCGGGCCGCGTCGATCTGGACGACGTCGACGGCCCCGGCCTGGAGGAGCTGCTTGAAGACGATCCGGTTCTGGACGTGCTCGCCGGTGGCGACCTTGACCGGGGCGACGGCCTTGCGGACGGCCGCGTGGCCGAGGACGTCGTCGGGGCTGGTGGGCTCCTCGATCCAGTACGGGTCGAACTCGGCGAGGGCCCGGGTCCAGCGGATCGCCTCGTCGACGTCCCAGCGCTGGTTGGCGTCGATCGCCATGCGGATGTCGGGGCCGACGACCCGGCGGGCGACCCGGCAGCGCCGTACGTCGTCGTCCAGGTCCGCGCCGACCTTCAGCTTGATCTGCCGGAAGCCGTCGGCGACGGCTCGGGCGGCGAGCCGGGTGAGCTTGTCGTCGTCGTAGCCGAGCCAGCCGGCGGAGGTGGTGTAGGCGGGGTATCCCTTGGCCAGGAGCTGTGCGGATCTTTCCGGGGCGCCCTCCCGGCCCCGGCGCAGGATGTCCAGGGCCTCCTCGGGGGTGAGCGCGTCCGTGAGGTACCGGAAGTCGATCTGGCCGACCAGCCATTCGGGGTCGCTCTCGGCGAGCAGCCGCCACAGGGGCTTCTCGGCGCGCTTGGCCGCCAGGTCCCACACGGCGTTGACGACCGCGCCGATCGCCATGTGCATCACGCCCTTCTCGGGCCCGAGCCAGCGCAGTTGGCTGTCGCCGACGAGGTCGCGGTACAGCGTGCCGGGGTCCGCGGACAGTTCGTCGACGGACCGTCCGACCACATGGCCGCGCAGCGCCTGGATCGCGGCGACCTGGACATCGTTGCCACGCCCGATGGTGAAGGTGAAGCCGTGCCCCTCGTGCCGGTCGGGCGCGTCGGTGCGCAGCACCACATAGGCCGCCGAGTAGTCGGGGTCCGGGTTCATCGCGTCGGAGCCGTCGAGCTCCCGCGAGGTGGGGAAGCGGATGTCGTAGGTGTCTACCGCGGTGATGCGGGCGGTGGTCGGGGACACGGAGTGCCTTTCGGTCGGTTGCGGGGGGAGTCAGTCCTGGGCCCGGCCCGTCGTGACACGGGCGATCATGAGGGCGACCAGGATGATTCCGCCGTAGATGGCCTGGATCCAGAAGGACGGCACCTGGGCGAGCGTGAGCAGGTTCTGTACGACACCCAGCAGGAGCACGCCGGTCAGGGCGCCGAACATGGTGCCCTTGCCGCCGTCGAGGCTGATGCCGCCGATGACCGCGGCCGCGAACACGGTGAAGATCATGTTCTGGCCCTGGTTGGCGCTGATCGCGCCGACGTACCCGGTCTGCATGATGCCGCCGACGGAGGCGAGCACACCGGCCACGACGAACACGCCGAGCATGACGCGCTCGACCCGGATGCCGGCGGCGCGGGCCGCGTCGGGGTTGCCGCCGATGGCGTACAGGGCGCGGCCGACGCGGTGGTACTTGAGCACCAGGCCGGCGACGGCGAAGGCGACGGCGGCGAGCCACACCGACATCGGGATGGTGAGGAAGGTGGTGGTGGCCAGGGAGTAGAAGCTGTCCGGCATCCCGAAGAGGGTCTTGCCCTTGGTCGCGCCGACGAGCAGTCCGCGCAGCACGATCAGCATCGCGAGCGTCACGATGAACGCGTTGAGCTTGAACTTCACGACCAGGACGCCGTTGAAGGCGCCCACCACAGCGCCGGCCACGAGGACCGCCAACAGGGCGAGGGCGGCCGGGAACTCGGTCCCCCAGCCGGACTGGGCGGCGGGCAGGACGAGCAGCGCCCCCACGGCGGGCGCGATGCCGACGACCGACTCCAGGGACAGGTCGAACTTGCCGGTGATCAGGACGAGCGACTCGGCCAGGACGACCATCGCGAGGGCCGCCGAGGCGCCGAGGATGGAGATCAGGTTGCGTTCGGTCAGGAACGAGTCGTTGACGAACGCGCCGAGCACCATCAGCAGCAACAGGGCGGGGACGAGGGCGAGTTCGCGGGCCCGGCGCAGCAGCACCGTCCGGGCCGTGCCGGGGGTGAGGGCGCGTGCGGGCGCGAGCGGGCGGGCCTTGGTGTCAGCCATGGTCCACTCCTTCTATGGAGGCGATCAGCTCGTGGTCGCGCCAGCCCGCCGGGTGCTCGGCGACCACGCGGCCGTGGAAGAGGACGAGTACGCGGTCGCAGCGCCGCAGGTCGTCGAGTTCGTCGGAGACGACGAGGACCGCGGTGCCGTCCTCGCGGGCGGTGTCGACGCGCGCGAGCAGGGATTCCTTGGACTTGACGTCGACGCCCGCGGTGGGGTTGATGAGGACCAGCAGCCGGGGGTCGGAGGCGAGGGCCCGGGCCATGACGACCTTCTGCGCGTTGCCGCCGGACAGGTCGGAGACGGGCTGGTCGGGGCCCTCGGCGTGGATGTCGAGGCGGTCGATGAGCGCGGTGGCGAAGCCGCGTTTGCGCTCGGTGCGCACGAAGCCGCGGCGGCCGAGCCGGTCCAGGACGCTGAGGGTGGCGTTGTCGCCGATGGTCATGCCGAAGACCAGGCCCTGGGCGTGCCGGTCGCGCGGCACGAAGCCGACGCCGGCCTTGAGCGAGGCCTGCACGTCGCCGAACGGCAGGGGTCTGCCGTCGAGCCGGGCCGTGCCGCCGGAGGGGGTGTGCAGTCCGGTGAAGGTCTCGGCCAGCTCGATCTTGCCGCTGCCGCTGATGCCGGCGAGTCCGACGACCTCCCCGCGGCGGACGGTGAGGTCGACGTCCTGGTAGGCGTCGGAGGTCAGGCCGCGGGCGTCGAGGAGGACGGGGGCGTCCGTCTCCCGTGTCCGCACGGCCTGTTGCTGTTCGGCGACGGTCTCTCCTGCCATCGCCTCGACCAGGGCGGCCCGGGGCATGTCGGCCACGGGCGCCGTGGTGATCCAGCGGGCGTCCCTGAGGACGGTGACCGTCTGGCACACCTCGTACACCTCCTGGAGGTGATGCGAGATGAACAGGAAGGTGACACCGGAGTCCTGGAGCCCGCGCATCCGGTCGAAGAGCCGCTCGATCTCCCGGTTGTCGAGCTGCGCGGTCGGCTCGTCGAGGACGATGAAGCGGGCGCCGAAGCTCAACGCCCGGGCGATCTCCACCATTTGCCGGTCCTCGACCTTGAGGTCGGCGGTGCGGGCGTCCGGGTCGACGCGTACGTCCCAGGTGTCGAGGAGTTCGGCGGCCTGGGCCCGCAGCGCCCGCCAGCTGATCAGACTCCGCCTGAGGGGCTGCCGGTTGATGAAGAGGTTCTCGGCGACCGTCAGCTCGGGTACGACGGTGGGCTTCTGGTAGACGCAGGCGACCTTGCCGCGCCAGGCGTCCCGGTCGGCGAGCGGGGGTGCGAGCTCGCCGTCGAAGCGGACGGTGCCCTCGTCGGGGGCCTGGAGGCCGGTGAGGACGCTGACGAGGGTGGACTTGCCCGCGCCGTTGCGGCCGACGAGGGCGTGGGACTCGCCGGGCAGCACGGTGAGCCGGCCGTCGGCGAGGGCGGTCGTGGGGCCGTACCGCTTGACGACCCCCTGGGCTTCAACGAGTGGCGTGACCGGTGGGGTGCTCATTTGACCGTGTTGCCCCACAGCTTCGGGTCGTCGACGTTGTCCTTGGTGACCAGGGGCGCGGGCAGCTGGTCCTCGAGGATGCCGTTGGGCAGCTTGACGATCGTGGAGTCGTGGTCGGTCGGGCCGGGCTTGAAGGTCTTCCCCTGCATCGCCGCCTTGATGTAGTACATGCCGTACTGGGCGTACAGGTCGGCGGGCTGGGAGACGGTCGCGTCGATCTCGCCCTTGCGGATGGCGTCGAACTCCTGCGGGATGCCGTCGTTGGAGACGATCGCGATGTGGCCCGCGGTGCCCGCCTTCTTCAGCAGCCCCTTGGACTTCAGGGTCTGGAGCGTCGGCGCGAGGTAGACGCCGCCGGCCTGCATGTAGATGCCCTTGAGGTCAGGGTTGGCGTTCAGGAGGGTGCTGAGCTGCGAGGCGGCCGTGTCGGACTCCCACTTGGCGGGGATCTCCAGCACCTTCAGCTTCGGGAAGTTCTTCTTCACACAGGCCCGGAAGGCCTCGGAACGGTCACGGCCGTTGACGGAGGCCAGGTCGCCCATGATCTGCACGACCTTGCCGGAGGTGATGTGCTCACCGAGGTACTGGCAGGCCTTCTCGCCGTACGACACGTTGTTCGCCCGCACGACCATGGCGACCTTGCCCTTGTCGGGGGCCACGTCGACCGCGACGACCGGGACGCCCTTGCGTTCCGCCTGGTCGAGGCCGGCCTCGATGGCGGCGCTGTCCAGCGGGGCCACGACCAGGCCCTTGACTCCCTGGTTGAGCTCGTTGTTGATGTCGGTGATCTGCTGGGAGGGGTCGCTGTTGGAGTTGACGGTCTTCAGCGCGTCCACGCCCTGGGACTTGGCCATCTTGGGCACGTAGTCGTTGTACGACTGCCAGAACGGCGAGGTCAGCAGCGGCAGGACCACGCCTACCTTGCCGCTCCCGTCGCCGCCCTCACTGGTGCTGCCCGCGGTGTCCTTGGTGCTGCCGCACGCGGTGAGCGCGAGTGAGGCGCTCGCGGCCACGGCCACCGCGCCGATGATCCGGACCCTGGTGCGCTTCCCTGCTGTTCTGCCTGGCATCTCGTGGCTCCTCATTGAGCGTGGTCGAGCAGATGACGGCATATTTATCAGACCAATCTGCCTTGGCAATACCCTCCGGGGCCAATTTTTCCCGCATCTCCGCCATAGTGGTCTGACCACCTGGCCGGTTAGACTGCGGCGCACCCGGCGAGTGGAGGAGTGGCGTGGACGAGACAGCCCCGCAGAAGGGCACCGTGACGCAGCGCGCCATCGAGCAGATCAAGGCGATGATCGGCGAGGGCCGTCTGGAGCCCGGCCAGCGGCTGCCGACCGAACGGGATCTGGCGGTCCAGCTGGGCATCTCGCGCAGTTCGATGCGCGAGGCGATCCGCGCGCTGACGGTCCTGGGCGTGCTGGAGGCCCGGCACGGTTCGGGCATCTACGTCACCCAGCTGGAGGCCGGCGACCTGCTGGAGACCTTCGGTGTGGTCGCCGACCTGTCCCGGGGACCGCGTCTGGTGGAGCTGCTGGAGGTCCGGCGGATCCTGGAGTCGACGGCGACCGCGCTGGCCGCCGCCCGGATCACGCCCGACCAGCTGGCCGAGGTCGAGAAGCACCTCACCGCGATGAACGCCACCGAGGACCCGGAGGAGATCCTCGCCCACGACCTGGCCTTCCACCGCGAGATCGCGGGGGCGGCCGGCAACGAGACGATGGCGGCGATCCTGGACGGCCTGTCCTCCCGCACCTTCCGGGCCCGCGTCTGGCGCGGCTACCAGGAGGAGGGCGCCTTCGCCCGCACCCGGCGCGAGCACACGGCGATCCACCGCGCCCTGGTCGCGCACGACCCGGAGGCGGCGCGGGCGGCGGCGGCCGCGCACGTGGGCGAGGTCGAGCAGTGGCTGCGGGCACAGCTCGGCGCGTGACGCTGGGGCTGTACGTGCAGGCCTTCCTCACACCGCCCCTGTGCCGAACGCCCCACGACGAACCGCGCGAGCGCTCTCGACGTCAGGTCCGCCGCACGGCAGAGTTCTCCTCACGTACTCGCCAGTAGCCCGAGGAGCGCACGTGACCAGCTGGGTCGGCCGCACCGCCGCCGAGATCGCCGCCGCCGTCCGCGAGAAGCGGGTCACCCCGCGCGAGGTGGTGGCCGAGCACCTCGACCGGATCGGGAAACTGGACGGGCGCCTCGGAGCGTTCCGGGTGGTGCGGGCCGAGGCGGCGCTCGCGGAGGCCGACGAGGTGGGTTCCCGGGACGATCTCGGCGAACTGCCCCTGGCCGGGGTGCCGGTGGCGGTCAAGGACAACCTCTCCGTGCGCGGCGAGAGCAACCGCGTCGGCACCGCCGCGACCCCGGACACCCCGGCCGAGGCCGACCATGTCGTGGTGGCCCGGCTGCGGGCGGCCGGCGCGGTGGTCGTGGGCCTCACGAACGTGCCGGAACTGTGCGTCTTCGGTACCACGGAGGGCGTCCACGGCACCTCCCGCAACCCGTGGGACACCTCGCGCACGGCGGGCGGCTCCTCCGGCGGCAGCGCGACCGCGGTCGCCGCCGGACTGGTCCCGCTCGCCCTCGGCAACGACGGCATGGGCTCGCTGCGCATCCCGGCGGCCAACTGCGGCCTGGTCACCCTGAAGCCGGGCTCGGGGGTGGTCCCGGCGGGCATCAGCGACGGCGACTGGTTCGGCATGTCCGAGAACGGCCCGCTCGCGACCACCGTCGAGGACGCCCGCCTGCTGCTGTCGGTCATCGCCGGCACCGAGTTCGTACGACGGGACGCGCCCGCCACCCTCGACGTGGCGGTGTCCCTGCGCAGCCCGCTCGCCGGGGTCACCGTCGGCGCGCCCTACAAGAACGCGGTCCGGGAGGCGGCCGGACTGCTGATCAAGGCGGGGCACCAGGTGCGGCGCGCCGACCCGCCGTACCCGATGTCGCTGGGCGTCACCTCGCTGGCCACCTGGACGGCCGGCACGTCGGTGGACGCGCAGGGGCTGGATCCGCGGCTGCTGGCCCGGCGCACCCGGGTGCACGCGGCGATCGGCCGGCGCTTCGTCGCGGGCGTGCGGACGGGCAAGGCGCGGCAGGCGCTGCGCGACCGGCTCGAGCCGTTCTTCGCCGAGCACGACGTCCTGCTGCTCCCGGCGCTGGCCCGCCGCTCCCCCAAGGCGGAGGCGTGGCACGAGCGGGGCTGGCTGCGCAACGTCCTCGCCAACACCGCCTACTCGCCCCTCACCCCGCCGTGGAACCTCACCGGCTGGCCGGCCATGTCGGTCCCGCTCGGCACCCTGCCCTCGGGCGCCCCCACCGCCGTACAACTGGTGGCGCGGCCCGGGTCGGAGACCGTGCTGCTGGAGGTCGCGGAGGAGCTGGAGCGACGGCAGCCGTGGCAGCGGACCGCACCGGTCGACTGAGCCGTGCCCCGGGGCGGAGCGAAATCGTTCGCGGTGCCGTCCCGCCGTCCCTAGCCTGAACTCCGTGATCACACTTGGGCTTTCGGACCGCGCCGGGCGTCAGGTCGTCCTGCGGGACGTGGACGACGAGAACTGGCGCGCCGTCGCGGATGTCGCTCCGCTGGACGAACAGCGCCGCTATGTGGCCGCGTTGGCGGCTCGCTACCTGCTGCTGTCCCAGCGGGAGGGGGTCTGGCACTCGCTGGCCGTGTGCGCCGACGACACCGTGGCCGGTCATGTCATGTGGGGACGCGACGAGGACGGCTCGTACTGGCTCGGGGGGATGGTGATCGACGGCCCCGAACAGGGCAAGGGGGTCGGGCGGGCGGCGGTGCTGACCCTCGTGGAGTGGCTGGCCCGCCGGTCGGACTGCGCGGAACTCCGTGTGTCGTACCACCCGGACAACACGCCGGCCGCCCGGCTGTATACCGCCGTGGGCTTCCGGCCGACGGGCGAGGTCTCCGACGACGAGGTCGTGGCCGGTCTGCGCGTGGTCGACGGGCGGCCCCTGGCGGGGTGATTCAGAGGGCCCTGTGCATGACGTGCAGGCCGACCCTGCCGTGCCGGGGGTGTTCGAAGGCGTCCGGGACAGTGCCGAGGATCGTGAAGCCCAGCGAGGTCCAGAGCCCCACGGCCGGGTTGGTCTCGACGACGGCGTTGAACACCATGCCGCGGTAGCCGTCGGCCGCGGCGGCCGCCAGGACGTGCTCGGCGAGGGCGCGACCGTAGCCGCGGCCGCCCCGGTCGGGGTCGACCATGAAGCCGGCGTTGGCGATCCGGGCGGCCGGGCCGCCGTAGTTGGGGGTGACGTAGGCCGAGGCGACGATCGCACCGGTCTCGTCCTCGACGACGAAGACGCGCTTGGCCGGGCTCATCCACAGGGCGCGGGCGGCTTCCTCGGAGGTGTCGGGGTCCCAGGCGTAGGTCTCGCCGGCGGCCACGATCCGGTGCCAGAAAGGCCAGATCCGCGGCCAGTCGTCGGCCGCGGCTTCTCTGATCAGCATGGGCGCGAGTCTTCCACGCCCATGCCGTCGGCGATCGCGAAGGTCCTGCTGTCAGTCCACGCTGGGCAGGATGTGGGGCTCGGCGAGGTCGTCCTCGTAACCTGCGAGACGGATGGGAGCGGAGCGCGCCCACACGTCGAGACTGCCGATGTCCCCGGGCCGTCGGCCCGCGCGCTCCGGGCGTTCCTTGGGGCGCTGTTCGCGATTCGTCTTCTCCGGTGTCACCGCGCACTCCTTATGTGTCGGGCTCACCCTCGGGACGGGTACCTGTCAACCTGCGGTCCGGTGCCTGGACGTCCGCTCGGGTCTGGGTCGAGATCGGGTTCGGACGCGGTGGCGCCGGCAACTCAGGTGAGAGCAGGCCATGGTGAACGGCTTGTCCCGGGACGGACTGTGGGTGTGGGTGGGACCCCGTACTGCCGTCCGTCCGCTACAGACTAACCAGATGAGCGGGGGCGCGCTCGATAGGGGCCAAAAACAAGGTGTAACCATTGCAATTCGACTGTGTTCTTTCAGCCGTTTTCCGGGTGATTTGTCATTCAATACCCCTTCCTGAAGTCACCCGTTCGGCCTAGGGCTCGACCGGGCCTCCGAGCCCGGCGGCAGCGCAGTTCAGGTCCCGTTGGCCGAATCGCAAGGCGACCGTGCTGTGCTGGCCCGTGGCAACGGCCGGCCCGGCGGGAGGTCTGACGTATGGAACTGCGCAGTGTCGACGAGCTGATGGATCTGCTGCACGCCTGCGGCAGCGAACACGCCCTGCGGACCGCCGCGCTGCTGCGCCGCAGCCGGCCCGCCGACAAGGAGCTCCAGGTGGCCGGCCTGCTGCTGGGCCTCGGACCGGCGGCCGAGGCGTTCCGCGGCCTGCTCGGCGACCGGGTCCACCGGCTGCTGCGCCGGCACGGCCCCACCACCGACGACGACCTGCTCCGCCTGGCCGGCGAGGACGGCCTGACGGCCCGTTTCGACGCGGGCGTCCTGGAGGACTGGCGGGCCGTCCTCGAACTGGTCGCGGCACACAACTCCCGTCTGGAGTCTGTCGACTGACGGTCCGTCATGAGACGGTACGGCGATGACGTCGTCGTACGGACTCAACGGCAGGGCCGCCCTGGTGACCGGCGGCACCCGCGGGATCGGGCTCGAGGTCGCGCGGCAACTGGCCGACGCCGGGGCGCTGGTGTGCGTCACGGCCAGGGGCCGGGAGGACGTCCGCAGGGTCGCCGGCGAACTCGGAGGCATCGGACTGGCGGGCAGCGTCGCCGACCCGGACCATCCGCGCGCGGCCGTGGACCTCGTCCTGCGTGAGTTCGGCCGCCTCGACGTGCTGGTCAACAACGCGGCGACCAACGAGCCGTACGGCCCCCTCATGGAGGTCGATCCGGACGCGTGGCACGAGGCGTTCACCGTCAACGTGGAGGCTCCGCTGCGGCTGGTGCGCGAGGCCTGGCGGGCGTGGCTGCGGGAGCACGGCGGCTCGGTGGTGAACGTCTGCACGGAGGGTGCCGCGCATGTCGGGCCGAACGTGGGCGCCTACGGCACCAGCAAGGCGGCGCTGCTGCATCTCACCCAGCAGCTGGCGGGCGAGCTGGCTCCCCGGGTGCGGGTCAACTCCGTCTCCCCCGGGCTCGTCCGCACCGAGATGGCACGGTTCGTGTGGGAGCAGGGGCCCGTCGAGCTGCCGCTCGGGCGGATCGGCGAGCCCGAGGACGTCGCGCGGGCCGTGGTGTGGCTGGCGTCCGACGCCGCCGGGTGGATCACCGGAGCGGATCTGCTGGTGGACGGGGGCACCCGGGTGCGGGCGGCGCGCCCGGGCGGGTACGCGGTCCACGACCGGCTGCGGTCGTCGGCGCCGCGGCCCTCATGACGGGGTCACGGGAACAGGGCGATGCCCATGAGGACGATCAGGCACAGGAAGACGACGAGCGCGATCATGCCCCAGCTCCAGGGGTGCCGGAGCCGGTCGGAGGCACCGCCGCGGGGCCGGTCCTCGGGAAGCTCCCGCCGGACCGGACGGTCGCTCGCGTAGAACTCCTCGTCGGTCGGGTAGCGGTTGCGCGGGTCGTCGAACGCGCGCGGATCGATGCTGTGTGGACGTTCCATGACAACTCCTGGCAGGGAACTGGCCGTCTTCCGGGTTCCCCGCCGCCGTCGGCCCACACGTCAGGGCCGACGGTCGCGGCGGCCACGGCTCACCACTTGCCGGGCGCGTAGTCCTTCAGGAAGACCCCGTACACGTCCTCGCCGTCCTCGCCGCGCACGATCGGGTCGTAGACGCGGGCCGCGCCGTCGACCAGGTCGAGGGGCGCGTGGAAGCCCTCCTCGGCGAGGCGGAGCTTGTCGTAGTGGGGGCGCTCGTCGGTGATCCAGCCGGTGTCGACGGAGGTCATGAGGATGCCGTCGCTCTGGAACATCTCCTGTGCGCTGGTGCGGGTAACCATGTTCATCGCGGCCTTGGCGGCGTTGGTGTTGGGGTGGCCCGCGCCCTTGTAGCCACGGCCGAAGACGCCCTCCATCGCGGAGACGTTCACGACGTAGGCGCGGCCGCTGCTTGCCTTCTTCGCCGCGTCGGCCATCGCCGGGCGCAGAGCGCTGATCAGGATGAACGGCGAGGTGTAGTTGCAGAGCTGGGTCTCCAGGAGCTCCACCGGGGAGATCTGGTCGATGGTCTGCACCCAGGTGTTGCTCTCGACGACGTCCGGGACCAGGCCGCCCGCGTCGATGGCGGTGCCGTCGAGGTGCCGGGCGACGCTGGCGTTGCCCGCGACCAGGGCGAGGTCGGCGACCTGCTGGGCGTCGATGCCGGAGATCCCGGCGGGCAGCGAGGCCAGCCCGTCGACCGCGCCGGAGCCGAAGGCACCGATGACGTGGTGGGCGGGGAGCTCGCCTGCGGGCAGCGGGGCGCTCTCGCCGTCGACCAGGGCCGCGTACGCGGACGGCAGCCGCCGTACGGTCTGGGTCGCGTTGTTGACGAGGATGTCGAGCGGGCCCGCCTCGGCGACCTGCTCCGCGAGGGCCACGGCCTGGGCCGGGTCGCGCAGGTCGATGCCGACGACCTCCAGGCGGTGCAGCCAGTCCCCGGAGTCCTCCATGGCCTTGAAACGGCGGATGGCGTCCTTCGGGAACCGCGTGGTGATCGTGGTGTGGGCGCCGTCGCGCAGCAGCCTCAGCGCGATGTACATGCCGATCTTGGCGCGGCCGCCGGTGAGCAGGGCGCGCTTGCCGGTGAGGTCGGCGCGGGCGTCGCGCTTGCCGCGGTTCAGCCGGGCGCAGTCCGGACAGAGCTGGTGGTAAAAGTAGTCGACCTCGACGTACCGGGTCTTGCAGGTGTAGCAGGAGCGGGGACGCTGGAGTATCCCCGCGACCCTGCCCTCCTCGGTGATCGAGGACGGCAGGATGCCCTCGGTCTCGTCGTCGATGCGCTGGGCGGAGCCGGTCGCCGTGGCCTCCGTGACCGCCTTGTCGTGCGCGGTCTTGGCGGCCCGGCGCTCCTGTCGGCGGCGCTGCTTGACGGTGCGGTAGATCCCGGCGGTGGCCCGGCGCACGGCGATCGCGTCGGGGTGGTCGACGTCCAGCTTGTCGAGCTCGTCGAGCACGCTCAGGCAGACGGCCAGCCGCTCCGGGTCGATGCCGGGGCCGTACACGACCTCGTCACCGGGCTCGTGCATGGTCGCCGAGCCGTCGTCTGTCACCGTCATCGCGCTGCCGTTTCCCTGGTCACCCGTGCGGCACCCGGGCCGCGTCCACTGGTCGAACGCGGAATTTTACTTCAGCGCGGGGCCGGGCCCGCAATCCGGAAACGATCAAGAGCCGCAGGCGGACAGGAGTCCGGCCACCTCCTCGGACAGGGACCGGGCGAGCAGGTCCAGGTCGGGCACCGCTTCCGCGTCCGCGACCAGGCCGTAGTGGACCTGTCCCCGGTACGTCGAGATCGCGACGGCGAGGGACTGGCCGCGGGCGAGCGGGGCGAACGGGTAGACCTCCGTGACCGGGTTGCCGCCGAGCTTCAGGCCGATGCTCGGCAGGGGCACGCTGGTGACCAGGATGTCGAACCAGAGCCGGGCGCCCTGGCTGACCAGCGGGCCGCCGAGCCGGTGGCCGAGGGCCGGGACGTGGTCGGCGAGCAGGGCGACCGCGCCCGCGCCCCGGTTGGAGCCCGCGTCCTTGTTGCGGTCCATGGCCCTGCGGACCGTGTCGAGGCGGCCCAGCGGGTCGGGGTCGGAGACCGGAAGCCGTATCAGGTAACCGGAGAGCCGGTTGCCCTGTGGGTGCGCGGTGCGCGGACGGCGCTTGGAGACGGGGATCAGCGCGCGGGGCGCCACGCCCGCACTGCCGTCGCCGCGTTCGTCCAGCCAGCGGCGCAGGGCGCCCGCGACGACGGCGATCAGGACGTCGTTGACGGTGCCGCCGCGGGACTTGCGGACGCGGTGCACATCGTCGAGGTCGACGACGACTCCCGCGGTGCGGCGGGTGCCGCTCGGCTCGGCGGTGAGCGCCTGGGAGGAGCGCACGGCCACGGACGACAGGGCCACGCAGGCGCCGATGTCGAGGGCGCGGCCGAGGTCGGAGACGGCGCCCCGGACGAGGCCGGGCAGGCTGCGCACGTCCGGCAGCAGGCTCTTGGCGGGCTCCTCGGGGCGTGGCCTGCGCTCGGGCAGGTCCATCGGGTCCAGGACGGCGGCGGCGAGCGTCAGCGCGCGCAGTCCGTCGGCCAGGGCGTGGTGGAACTTGAAGAGCACGGCGAAGGAGACACCGTCCTCGCCCGGCAGCACGTGGGCCTCCCAGGGCGGGCGGTCCCGGTCGAGCGGCCGCTGCATGAGCCGGCCCGCCTCGCTGTGGAAGTCGGCGGTCGGGGCGTGCAGCAGGACGTGCCGGAGCGGGTCGAAGTCGGGGTCGGGCACGCGCGCGGCGCCCCCGAAGGCGTACGGGAGGCCGAGCGGCCACGCGTCCCGGATCCGCATCCTGAGGCCGGGCACGGCGGCGGCCCGGACCGCGAGCAGATCGGCCGCGTGGGCGCCCGCGGTGGGCGAGTGCGCCGTGAAGACGCCGAGTGCTCCCAGGTGCATCGGGTGCTCGGCGGTTTCCATGTTCCAGAACGCCAGGTCGAGAGGGGCGAGCAGGTCTGAAGTCAATGGCTTGCCTCGCGTCGACGACGGGTGGACCAGCAGTCAATCGCCCTCCGGCGATTACGGTCAAGTACGATCAAGCTACGCACAGTTAACAGCAGATTACGTTCGAGTCGCTGGCGCAAGGGGTGGGACACAAGAGGCGTACGCGATCAACCGCCGGTTGCAGCACAGGGTTCAGCCGCCGGGGGTCCGCTTGAGGTAGGTGGCCGTCTCGGCGAAGCCCAGTCGGCGGTAGAAGTCGGCGGCCCTGCGCGTCGGCACGCACACCTCAACGTCGGCGGCCCGCTCGGCGGCCTCCAGCACCGCGCGCACGAGCCGTGAGCCGAGCCCACGGCCGCGCAGTTCCGCCTCGACGGTGAGCTCCAGGAGTTCGAGGACCGTGCCCCCGGCGAACAACGTGGGCACGCGGACGGCGTACACGTACCCGACCACACGCCCGCCGTCCTCGGCCGCCAGGAACTCGGCCCGGCCGGCCGCCGCGGAGGCGAGGACCGCGGGGAAGGTGACCGTCCTGAAGCGGCCCGGTTCCGGGATGTGGCTCGTGGTGAAGGCGCGGAGCAGGCGGAGGACGTCGTCCGCGTCGGCCGCCCGCACCGCGCGGACCGTCACCTCGGGTCTCACCGCGCGGACCCTCGACCAGTTCCCGCTCCGCATCCGCCTACGACACCAGCTGCCCCTTCCCCAGGGCGATCACCCCGCCCTTGGACACCGTGTACAGCTCCGCGTCCCGCTCCGGGTTCACTCCGATCGTGGCGCCCGGCGGCACCTCGACGTTCTTGTCGATGACCGCGCCCCGGACCACCGCGCCCCGGCCGATCTTGACGTTGTCGTGGAGCACCGAGCCCTGGACGACCGCGCCCGGGTCGACCAGGACGCCGGGCGACAGGACGGAACGGGTGACCTGGCCGCGGATGAGACAGCCGGCACTGATGATGGACTCGCTCGCGATGCCCCCGGCGTTGAAGCGGGCCGGGGAGAGCTGGCCGGAGTGGGTGTAGATGGGCCACTGCCGGTTGTAGAGGTTGAAGGCGGGGCGCTCGGCGATCAGGTCCATGTGGGCGTCGTAGTAGGCGTCCAGGGTGCCCACGTCCCGCCAGTAGCCGCGGTCGCGGCTGGTCTCGCCGGGGACGTGGTTGGCGCTGAAGTCGTAGAGCTGGGCCTCGCCGCGGTCGGTGAGCTGCGGGAGGATCGAGCCGCCCATGTCGTGGACGGAGTTCTCGTCCTCGGAGTCCCGCTGGAGCGCCTCGATCAGGGCCTTGGTGGTGAAGATGTAGTTGCCCATCGAGGCGTACACGGTCTCCGGGTCGTCCGCGAGACCGGGCGGATCGGCGGGCTTCTCCAGGAACCGCTCCACCGTGAGGCCGTCCGAGCCCGGCGAGATCACCCCGAAGGAGGAGGACTCCGAGCGCGGGACCCGGATCCCGGCCACCGTGACGCCCGCGCCGGACTCGATGTGCTGCGCGAGCATCTGGCGCGGGTCCATCCGGTACACATGGTCGGCGCCGAACACCGCCACGTACTCCGGACGCTCGTCGTAGATCAGGTTCAGGGACTGGAGGATCGCGTCCGCACTGCCCAGGTACCAGCGCGGACCGAGGCGCTGCTGGGCGGGCACCGGCGTGATGTAGTTGCCGAGCAGGCTCGACATCCGCCAGGTGGTGGTGATGTGCCGGTCCAGCGAGTGCGACTTGTACTGCGTGAGCACGCAGATGCGCAGGATGTCGCCGTTGACGAGGTTGGAGAGCACGAAGTCGACGAGGCGGTACGTGCCTCCGAACGTGACCGCCGGTTTCGCGCGGTCAGTGGTCAGGGGCATCAGGCGTTTGCCCTCTCCGCCCGCCAGTACGATGCCGAGCACCGAAGGTCCACCACGACGCATGGCCGCTCCCCTCACCCTGGTTTGAACCATGCCTGCCCTTGAGCGGGGCTTAGTACGCCTGTTTGACGATCTCCTCGTAGAGCCGGACCGTGCGCCGGGCGACGGCGTCCCAGCCGAACTCGCCCACCGCGCGCTCCCGGCCCGCCTCGCCCATCCGGCGGGCCCTCTCCGGATCTCCGATCACGGAGTCGAGTGCCCGCGCGAGGGCCGGCTCGAACGCGTCGTCGACATCCACGAGCAAACCGGTCCCGCCGTCGTCCACGACCTCGGGAATGCCGCCGACCCGTGAGGCGACCACGGGGGTCCCGCAGGCCATCGCCTCCAGGTTGACGATCCCGAGGGGTTCGTACACCGAGGGGCAGACGAACACGGCGGCGTGGGTGAGGAGCTGGATCACCTCGGGGCGCGGCAGCATCTGCGGGATCCAGTGCACGCCCTCGCGGACCCGGCTCAGCTCCTCGAAGAGCTCGCGGAACTCCCGGTCGATCTCGGGGGTGTCCGGGGCGCCCGCGCACAGCACCACCTGTGCCGCCGGGTCGATGTCCCGCACCGCGCGCAGCAGGTGGGGCACGCCCTTCTGGCGGGTGATGCGGCCGACGAACAGCACGAAGGGGCGGCCGCGGTCCAGGCCGATGCGGTCCAGTACGTCGGTGCCGTGGTCCGGTCGGTACAGGGCGGTGTCGATGCCGTTGTGCACGATGTGGACCTTGGCCGGATCCAGTGCCGGGTAGCAGCCGAGGATGTCCTCGCGCATCGCCCCGGACACGGCGATCACCGCGTCGGCGGTCTCGATCGCGGTGCGCTCGGCCCAGCTGGACAGGGCGTACCCGCCGCCGAGCTGCTCGGCCTTCCAGGGCCGCAGCGGTTCCAGGGAGTGGGCGGTCATCACGTGCGGGATGCCGTGCAGCAGCTTGCCGAAATGACCCGCGAGGTTGGCGTACCAGGTGTGCGAGTGGACCAGTTCGCGGTCCTCGAGCCCGGCCGCCATGGACAGGTCCACGGAGAAGGTGCGCAGCGCGTCGTTGGCGGCGTCCAGCGCCGACCAGGGCCGGTGCCGGATCACTCCGTCCCCGCGGCCCTCGCCCCAGCAGTGCACATCGAGGTCGACGAGGGACCTCAACTCCCGGGCGAGGAACTCGACATGGACACCCGCGCCGCCGTACACGTCCGGCGGGTACTCCCGGGTCAGCAGGCCCACTCGCACCCGGAACCCCCTGTCTTTCGGCTGGTCGGCTTTCATGGTCACCCAGATGTGCCGCGCGGGGAAGAGCGCGGGGCTCGTGTGAAGCAACAGTCACCGCACACGCCGCCTCCCGGCAACCGGTAGTACAGACAGCAGCTGCGGCGGCGGAGGGTGCGGGGGTCGAGGGCGCCTTCGAGCAGCGGATGGGCGAGGAGTTCGGCCGCGAGAGCGCGGGCGCGGGCACCGGCGCCGTGGGGGCCCAGTTGCCGGACGGCTCCCACGAGCGCCGAGGCCGCGTTGCCCCACAGCAGTCCGGAGGCCGGCCGGTAAGCGGTGCGCAAGGCCGCGGCCAGGGGTTCGAGGTGGCCGTGCAGGACGACGTCGGCGAGGGTCCGTGCGTCACCCTGCAGGGACTCCCCCGGTTCCCGGGGAGCCAGCCAGAGGTCCTCGGGCGCGCTGCCGTCGGGGTCCCAGTGCAGGCGCCCGGGCGAAAGGTCGGGAATCCGGCCGTAGACCGCCGCACAGCCGAGCGCCGCGGACCACAGCCGGGCCGCGAGGCCCAGGTGGGCGATGGAGGCCGCGATCCGGGGCTCGGGGGCGTCCAGGGCGTCGGCGACCTTCCGAATACGAAAAGTCAGTGGATTTCCGTAAACATCCGATGACGCGTTCTCGTAGACTTGTGCGAGAGTCGGCAGCGCCGGGCGCGAGGTCTCGGCGGGGTCGCCGATCGTGCGTAGGACGAAGAAGGCGCCGAGCGGTCGCAGCGCCGCGAGTTCCGGGTCGAGGTCCACGACCAGCAGTAGTACCAAGGCCCCTAGGGGCGCCCCGCAGGGGCCCTCCACCCCGTGTCACCCGCCCTGGGGAGGACACGGACCGTTTTGTACTCCATCGGCAGTAGGACCCATTGCCTGCTCAGGTACGACGACGGGAAGAACTTTTACGGGCATCGTGTTGGTCATGGAAGACGACCGTTCGTCGCGCCGGGCACACCGCCCACGCCTCACGCAGAGGAGCTGCTCATGAGTGCCCTCGCGTTGTCCGTGCTTCTGTCCCTCGTCTCCGCCGTGGCCTACGCGGGCGGCGCGATCGTGCAGGAGCAGGTCGCGGTGTCGCACCCCGACGAGCAGTACGCGCCGCTGCGCCGGCCGAGCTGGTGGGCGGCGGTCGCGCTGAACGGCCTGGGCGGACTGCTGCACGTGGTGGCGCTCGCGTACGGTCCCCTGAGCCTGGTCCAGCCGCTGGGCGCCCTGACGATCGTGTTCGCGCTGCCGATGGCCGCGCTGTTCGTGGGCCGCAGGGCCGGGGCCACCGCCTGGCGGGGCGCGATCATGGCGACGGTCGGTCTGGCCGGACTGCTCTCTCTGGTGGGCGCGTCGGACGCGCAGTCGCTGGGCACCACCCAGCGGGTGTTCGCCGGGCTGGTCACGGCCGCCGCGGTGGTCGCGCTGATGATCGCGGGCCGGGCCGCGCACCGGCACCCGGTGGTGCGCAGCGTGCTGCTGGCCACCGCGTCGGGCATAGCGTTCGGCATGTCCTCGGTGTTCACCAAGACGGTCGCCGTGGACTGGACCGACGGCATCGCGACGGCGGACCTGCCGTCGCTGGCCGCGATCGGCGCGCTGGCCACGGCCGGTCTGATGCTGTCGCAGGCCTCCTACCGCGGCGCGGGCCTCGCGGCCCCGCTGGCCACCCTGACGGTCGTGAACCCGGTGGTGGCGGCCGCGGTCGGCATCACGATGTTCGGCGAGACCTTCCGCTACGGCACCACCGGCACCGCGCTCGCCCTGAGCTGCGGTGTGGTGGCGGCCGGCGGTCTGATCCTGCTCACCACGGAGCGGATCCAGCGCACCCACGCCGAGGCGGAGCCCGCGGCGGCCGAGCAGGACGAGGTGTTCCTGCCCGGGCCCGCCGAGGCACCGGCCGACGCGCTGGTGCGCGAGGGCGTGCTGGTCGAGCAGGTCGCCGCCCTGCGGGACGAACTGCGCGAGGAACTGCTCATCCCGTCCCCTGGAGCGACTCGGCCGGTCCTGACGGACGGACCGCCCGGCGGGCACCCGGAGTCCGGCACCGCACTGCCGACGTACTACGGCCCCTTTTACGGCGCCGCGTACATCCCGGTACCGGTGCTCGACCGGCACCGCACCCGCGTCAAATCCTGACGCCGCCGGCCCGGAGGTACGCCACCGGGTCGATGTCGGAACCGAAGCCGGGCCCGCTGCGCACCTCGAAGTGCAGATGCGGGCCCGTGCTGTTGCCGGTGGACCCGGAGCGGCCGATGCGCTGTCCGGCGCCGACCGTCTGCCCGGCCTTCACGGAGATCGCGGACAGGTGGGCGTACTGGGTGTAGCGGCCGTCGCCGTGCCGGATGACCACCTGGTAGCCGAAGGAGCCGCCCCAGCCGGAGGCCACCACCTTGCCCGCCGCGACCGCCTTCACCGTGGTCCCGGTGGGCACCGCAAAGTCGACACCGGTGTGGTAGCCCTTCGACCAGGCGGAGCCCGCCTGGTGGTACGGGGTCCCGAGGGAGGCGTTCACGGGGGCGACGAGCCCGGTGCCGTGGGCCTTCTCCTGCTTCTCCGAGGCCCGCGAGGGGGACGTCTTCTTGGAGGACTTGGAGGACTTGGAGGAGACAGGGTCGGCGGTGGTGGTCGTGCCGGCGGGGCCCCGCAGCTTCAGCCGCTGCCCCGGCAGGATGAGGTCGGGATCGGCCCCGATGGTCTGCCGGTTGGCGTCGTAGAGCTGCCGCCAGCCGCCGCGGACCCTGTGGGCGTCGGCGATCCCGGAGAGCGAGTCGCCGCGGACCACGGTGTACATCCGTGCGGTACCGGCCCGGGACTGCGGAGTGGTCTGCGGCTTCACGTCCCGCACGGCGGCCGACTTCTCGCCGAGGGGCTCGATGTCCGGGGTGCCGCCGCCCCGGGTCAGCCCGGCCCGAACCGAACACGTCGGCCAGGCGCCCGGCCCCTGTCCGTCCAGCACCTTCTCGGCCACCGCGATCTGCTGGTCCTTGGTGGCCAGATCCGCACGGGCCGCGTAGCGGGTGCCGCCGTACGCCTCCCAGGTGGACCGGGTGAACTGGAGCCCGCCGTAATAGCCGTTGCCGGTGTTGATGCTCCAGTTGTTGCTGGACTCGCACGCGGCGACCTTGTTCCAGGTGTCCACGTCGGCCGCGTGGGCCGTACCGGTGCCGATGAGCGGGACCGCGATCCCGACCCCGCCCGCCGTGACGGTGAGCGAGGCGCGGTTGATCCTGTTCGGCTGATACCGGCGGTGCCGGCCTCGTACGGCCATGGAGGCCTCCCCCTACGACATGGGTCCTGCGCCAGGAGGGGCAAAAGTAAGCGCAGCGAACAGGCCATGACAAGACGGCAACCGGCCGAGCCGCGGCTCAAGCGGGCGGCTTCCCGGCGGAGTTGGGAGACGGCTGCGGCGGGTGGGGGTTCCGTTGAGGCGGGTGGGGGGTTCCGTGCGTATGTGCCTGCGTAACACCGCACACCCCGGACGTGCGCACGCCGTACCGGCACGTCAGGATGGCCAGGGTCGATACTGGTCGGACGACCGGCACCACCGATAACGGATGCTTTAGGAGCCACACCGTATGAGCACTACAGCGCAGATCGGCGTCACGGGCCTCGCGGTCATGGGCCGCAACCTGGCCCGCAACTTCGCCCGCAACGGCTATACGGTCGCCCTGCACAACCGGACCGCGTCGCGTACGCACGCCCTGGTCGAGGAGTTCGGGAGCGAGGGCGACTTCATCGCGGCCGAGACCGCCAAGGAGTTCGTGGCGGCCCTGGAGCGGCCGCGCCGGCTGGTCATCATGGTGAAGGCCGGGGAGCCGACCGACGCGGTGATCCAGGAGTTCGCGCCGCTGCTCGAGCCCGGCGACATGATCATCGACGGCGGCAACGCCCACTTCGCGGACACCCGGCGCCGGGAGCGTGAACTGCGGGAGCAGGGCATCCACTTCGTCGGCATGGGCGTCTCCGGCGGCGAGGAGGGCGCGCTCAACGGCCCGAGCATCATGCCGGGCGGCCCGAAGGAGTCGTACGACTCGCTCGGCCCGATGCTGGAGAAGATCTCCGCGAAGGCGGCCGACGGGTCGCCGTGCGTGACCCACGTCGGTCCCGACGGGGCCGGGCACTTCGTGAAGATGGTGCACAACGGCATCGAGTACGCCGACATGCAGCTGATCGGCGAGGCGTACCAGCTGCTGCGCGATGTCGCCGGGTACTCCCCCGCGCAGATCGCGGGCATCTTCCGCACCTGGAACACGGGTCGACTGGACTCGTACCTGATCGAGATCACGGCCGAGGTGCTGTCCCACGTGGACGCGGAGACGGGCAAGCCGTTCGTGGACGTGGTGGTGGACCAGGCCGAGCAGAAGGGCACGGGTCGCTGGACCGTTCAGATCGCCCTCGACCTGGGTGTCCCGGTCTCGGGCATCGCGGAGGCGGTCTTCGCGCGCTCGCTGTCCGGCCACGCGGAACTGCGGGAGGCGTCCCGCGGTCTCGCCGGGCCCAAGGCGTCGCCGCTGTCCGAGTCCGAGGCGGGTGCCTTCGCGGACCGGGTCGAGCAGGCGCTGTACGCCTCGAAGATCGTGTCGTACACGCAGGGCTTCCACGAGATCGCGGCCGCGCGTGAGGAGTACGACTGGGACATCGACCTGGGCGCCGTCTCCGCGATCTGGCGCGGTGGCTGCATCATCCGGGCGGCCTTCCTGGACCGGATCCGCTCGGCGTACGACACCCGCGCGGACCTGCCGAGCCTGCTCTCCGACGACACGTTCGCCCAGGAGATCGCCGACGCGCAGGACGACTGGCGTGACGTGATCATCGCGGCGACGCGGCAGGGGGTTCCGGTGCCCGGGTTCTCGGCGGCCCTTGCCTACTACGACGCGCTGCGCGCCGAGCGGCTGCCGGCTGCGCTCACGCAGGGGCAGCGGGACTTCTTCGGTGCGCACACCTACCGGCGCACGGACCGCGACGGCTCGTTCCACACGCTGTGGGGCGGGGACCGGTCCGAGGTGACGGGCTGATCGTCGCGCGGACGAGGCAGGGGGACCACCGGTGGGTGGTCCCCCTCTTGTCTGTGCTCCCCGTCAGGTGAGCGGCGGTCCCGGTTCCGGGTTCGGCACGGGCTCGGGGCCGGGCGGAACGGGGTCGGGGCCCGGCGGAACGGGGTCGGGGCCCGGCGGAACGGGGTCGGGGCCCGGCGGAACCGGGGAGGGCGCCGGGTCGGGGGCCGGGCCGGGTCCTGGTGTCGGGGTCGGGTTCGGGGGTGCCGGGGGTTCCGGTGCCGGACCCGGTGTGGGGACCGGGCCGGGGCCCGGGGTGGGACCCGGGGGGACGGGGTCGGGGTACGGGTTGGTCATCAGATCCTCCAGCCAGTCGATCGACACCGGCACGGTTTCGTGTGCCGCCGTCTCCGGACTACTCCCCACGTACCCGCGAGCCTTCCTGGCAGTCACTCGGGGGTGTGAGGGGTGGGGGCCGGGTGGGGGTGTTGGGGGTGTGGAGGGGGGCGGGGGTTCGGCTGGGTTTTTGGGTTCTGGTGCCGGGAGGCGGGGGGGTTCGGGGGCTTCGGGGTCTGGTGCCGCGTGGGGCGGTGGGGGTCGGGAGCGTCGGGTCCTGGCGCCGGGTGGGGCGGTGGGGGTCGGGAGCGTCGGGTCCTGGCGCCGGATGGGGCGGCGGAGTTCGGGAGCGTCGGGTCCTGGCGCCGGATGGGGCGGCGGGGTTCGGGAGCGTCGGGTTCTGGCGCCGGGTGAGGCCGAGGTGCTGATGTACGGCGGGCCGGTGGAGCGGCGGCGCGGCGAGGCTACGGCTCGGGCGTCGGCCGGGGCTTGCGGAGGGCGGGGCAGCGGCTCAGGGGCAGTGAGGGGCACGGCGCAGGAATCGACGGGGAACGCAGCCGACGCGGCGGCGATGCTCACGCAGCGGTGGGACACCCGCTCAAGGACGGTGCGGCTTCGGCGCCGCAGGCGGCAGGGCCCTGCTCGTGGAGCTGCCGTGCCGTGGCCGACGGGTCGGCGGGACTGTCGGAGTCACAGGGCCGCGCCCCATGCGGCGACTGGAGCCGCGGCCCTGGTCACAGGCGTCGGCCACGTCGCCGCCCCATGCGGCGCCGCAGTTGTCAGAAGCCCTCGGGGTTCGCCTTCAGCCAGTCCTTCGCTGCTCGGAGCAGGTTCGGGTCGGCGGCGGGGGCTTCGTCGGGGTGGCGTTCGGCCCACTTGACGACGTACGGGCACAGCGGAGCCACGGGTACACCCTCGCGGGCCGCGATGGCGTAGAGCTCACGGGCCAGGGAGCCGGCGATGCCTTTTCCCTCGTGGGCCGGTTCGACGATGGTGTGGACCGGGACCAGGGCGCGCTCGGGAGACTCGAGGACGAAGTACTGGATGTGGCCCACGACTTCGCCTCCCCCGGAACCGAACGCCTCCAGGCGCCCGGCCTGTCGGTCGTCGCGGATCTCGATGTCGCTCATGGGCACGCTCCTGGTCCGAAGGTGGTCGGGCGGGTCAGACCGACACCGCCTGCGGGCTGCGCTCCTGGTCCGACCCCGGCACCGGCTCGGACGGATCGGCCCCGAGCGCGATGATGCGGTTGTCCCGGTCCACGTGCACGACCCGGGGTTCAAGTGCCCGCGCCTCGGCGTCGGTCACCTGAGCGTAACTGATGATGATCACCAGATCTCCGGGATGCACGAGATGGGCGGCGGCACCGTTGATCCCGACGACACCGGAACCGCGCTCGCCTTCGATGACGTACGTCTCCAACCGGGCGCCGTTGGTGATGTCGACGATGTGGACGAGCTCACCGGGCAGCAGATCGGCGGCGTCGAGAAGATCCGCGTCGATGGTCACCGATCCCACGTAGTGCAGGTCGGCCTGGGTGACGGTGGCGCGGTGGATCTTGGACTTGAACATGGTACGCAGCATTTTCAACTCCTGGAAGACGGCTCCCTGCCTGCTTTGCGCAGGTCAAGGGCGGTCCTCACCGTACACGGGCGCGCGTCGGAGTCAATGGTCGCGGGGAACATCGCTTCGGCTGACGCAGGTCAGACGCACCGGCGCCTCCGCCCCTCTCATCCGAGCCACGCGGACTCCCTGTGACGCAGGCGCGGAGACACGTCCGAGCGGCCCGTGACTGTCGGTGTGCCCGGGTTGCCGGGTACGGCCGCGTGTCCCAGGTGCCGGTGCACGGAGTGGATGGCCATCGCTCCCTCGCCGGCCGCGGAGGCCACCCGCTTCACCGAGCCGCTGCGGACGTCCCCCACCGCGAAGACGCCGGGCAGGCCGGCCTCCAGGGTCATGCACGAGCGGCCACGGCCGTGCCACATCTCGGGGTGGGCGCAGGCTTCCTGGGCCTCCGGGCCGGTGACGACGAAGCCGCGGGAGTCGAGGGCGACGGTGCCGGCGAGCCATTCGGTGTGCGGTTCGGCGCCGGTGAAGACGAACAGGCTCCGCGCGACGAGGCGGCGGTGCACGCCCGTGCGGTTGTCGACCACGTCGAGCTCCTCCAGGACCTCCTCGCCGATGACCTCGGTGACCTCGGTGTGCAGCATGACCTCCACCCGCGGATGGCGCTCGACCTGGTCGACGAGGTAGCGGGACATGCCGGCTCCGAGGTCGGCTCCCCGGACCAGCAGGTACACCTTCGGCGCGTACCGGGCGAGGAACAGCACCGCCTGGCCCGCCGAGTTGCCTCCGCCGACGACGGCCACCGGGTCGGTGCGGCACTGCTGGGCCTCGTGGACGGTCGCCGAGTAGTGCACGCTCGTTCCCTCCAGGCGTTCGATGCCGGGCACCCGGAGCCGGCGGTAGCGGGCGCCCATGGCCAGGACGACGGCGCGGGCGGCGATCTCACTGCCGTCGGCGAACGCCACCACGTAGTGGTCCTCGTCCTTGGCGTGCAGGGCGGTCGCCTCCAGCGGAAGGCTGATCCCGGCGCCGAACTTGTCGGCCTGGAGCACGGCGCGTTCGGTGAGTTCGGCGCCGGAGATGCCGGACGGGAAGCCCAGCAGGTTCTCGATGCGGGACGACGTACCGGCCTGGCCGCCGGTGGCCATCGCCTCCACCACGGTGGTGCTCAGGCCCTCGGAGGCGGCGTACACCGCGGCGGCGAGGCCGGCGGGTCCGGAGCCCACGATGAGGACGTCGCCGTGGCGGTGTCCGTCCGACAGTGAGGGCAGGCCGATGAGCCGGGCCAGTTCCGCGTTGCTGGGGTTGCGCAACAGGGTGGTGTCCCGCCAGATGACGAGGGGGGTCTCCGCCGGGCCGACGCCGAAGCGGCGCAGCAGTTCCTCGGCCTCCTCGTCGGTCTCCAGGTCGATCCAGCGGTGCGGCAGCCGGTTGCGGACGGCGAACTCGCGCAGCCGCCTGGTGTCGGGCGAGTAGCGCGAGCCGACGATGCGGAAGCCGGCGCCCTGTCCGACGAGCAGGGCGCGCCGGCACAGACAGGCGCGCAGCACGGTGTCCCCGATGGTGGGGTCCTGGGACACCAGGTGGCGCAGCCGGTCCAGGGAGACGACGAGGACCTCGCCGGGCTCCCTGGCGACAGCGGTGTAGAAGGCCACTTGTCCGTGCAGCAGGCCGAGTTCGCCGATGAAGCGACCGGGGCCGTGCACGCGCAGCACGTGCTCCTCGGGAGTGCCGTGGTTCTCGACGACGGCGACGGTTCCGCTGAGGACGACGAAGAACGCCTCGCAGGGCTCACCCTCCCGGATCAGCACGTCGTCCGGGGCCATGGTCCGGCGTTGCCCGTGCTCCGCGAGACGTGCTGTCTGGTCCTCCGTGAGGCGCGGGTACGCGCCGTAGAGGTCCGGGGTCTCCCAGAAGGCGGCCTCGTCCGCTTTCTCCGGCATCGGTTCCTCGCCGGGCGGCGGCCGGTCGCCGGACATCAGACGAACGCCTCGTGGACGTAGCACCAGCGCCATTCCTCGCCGGGCTGGAAGGACTGCACGACCGGATGGGCTTCGGCAGCGGCGTGCTTGCGCGCGTGCCGGTTCGGCGAGGAGTCGCAGCAGCCGACGTGCCCGCAGGTCAGGCAGAGCCTGAGGTGGACCCACGGGGAGCCGGTCGTCAGACACTCCTGGCACCCTTCCGGGGTCAGCGGCCGGACCGGCCGGACCAGCGCGAGGTGGGGGTCGGCGTGCAGGGTCATCCGGATCATCCTTTCCGGGCGGTGATCGACTGTTCCACCCACCGGCGCAGCGCGGGGGCGGGTGCCGCTCCCGCCTGCCGGGCGAGTGTCTCGCCCCGGTCGAGGATCAGCAGGGTCGGTACGGCCTGGATCTCGAAACGCCGGGACAGCCGTGGGTTCTTGTCCGTGTCGACCTTGACGAGCTTGATGCGGCCGGCGAGGTCGGTGGCGACCTTCTCCAGTGCGGGGCTGACCATGCGGCAGGGTCCGCACCAGGTGGCCCACAGGTCGACCACGACGGGGATGTCGGCCCGCTCGGCGACCTCGGTGAAGTCGTCGTCGCCGGCGTCCACCATCCACGGCAGGGGCTGCTTGCAGTGGCCGCACCGGGGGCTGCCCTCGGCGGCCACGGGCACCCGGTTGGTGCGCCCGCAGTGGGGACAACTGACGGTCGTCGCCTGCGTCGTGCTCATGCGGCACGCACTCCCTTCACGTCCTCGGGCCGGTCGTAGGTGACCACCAGCTCTCCGTGTGCGGCGTCGACGCGGACCGTCGCACCGTCCTGGACGTCCCCGCGCAGCAGGGCGCGTCCGACCATCGTCTCGACCTCGTGGGAGATGTAGCGGCGCAGCGGCCGGGCCCCGTACACCGGGTCGTAGCCCTGGTGGGCGATCAACTCACGTGCGGAGTCGGTGAGTTCGACGGCGATGCGGCGTTCGGCGAGGCGGCGGCGCAGTTCGTCGAACTGAAGCTCCACGATCCGCTCGATCTGCCGCTCGCCGAGCGGCTTGAACAGCACGATGTCGTCGACGCGGTTGAGGAACTCCGGGCGGAAGTGCCCGCGCAGCTCACCCGTCACCAGGGCGCGGGCGTCCGGCTTGATCTCGCCGTCGGCGGTGGCGCCGTCGAGGAGGTGCTCGGAGCCGATGTTCGACGTCATGATGATCACGGTGTTGCGGAAGTCGACGGTACGGCCCTGGGAGTCGGTGATGCGGCCGTCGTCGAGGACCTGAAGGAGGGTGTTGAAGACGTCGGTGTGCGCCTTCTCGATCTCGTCGAACAGGACGACCGAGTACGGCTTGCGGCGTACGGCCTCGGTGAGCTGGCCGCCTTCCTCGTAGCCTACGTATCCGGGCGGTGCGCCCATGAGCCGGCTGACGGTGTGCCGCTCCTGGTACTCGCTCATGTCGAGGCGGACCATGTTCTCCTCGGAGTCGAACAGGGCCGCCGCGAGGGTCTTGGCCAGCTCGGTCTTCCCGACGCCGGTGGGGCCGAGGAAGATGAACGAGCCGATGGGGCGGCGCGGGTCGCGGATGCCGGAGCGGGCACGGATGATGGCGTCGGCGACGAGCTTGACGGCCTCGTCCTGGCCGATGACCCGCTCGCGCAGGATCTCGTCCAGGCGCAGCAGCTTCTCGCGTTCGCCCTCCTGGAGACGGGCCACGGGGACGCCGGTCCAGGCGGCGACGATCTGGGCGATCTCCTCCTCCGTGACGACCTCGCGCAGCAACCGGTTCTGGCCCTGTTTGGCGGCCAGTTGCTCCTCCTCGGCCGCCAGCCGGCGTTCCAGGTCCTGGAGTCGGCCGTAGCGGAGTTCGGCGGCGCGGTTGAGGTCGTAGACGCGTTCGGCCTCCTCCGCCTCGTGGCGGGCCTGTTCCAGTTCCTGGCGCAGCTCCTGCACCCGGCGGATGGCCTGCCGCTCGGCCTCCCACTGGGCGTGTTTGGCGTCGGCCTCGCCGCGCAGGTCGGCCAGTTCCCTGCGCAGTTCCTCCAGGCGGGCTTTGCTGGCGGCGTCGGTCTCCTTGGACAGGGCCGCCTCCTCGATCTCCAGGCGGGTCACCCGGCGGGTGATCTCGTCGAGTTCGGCGGGCATGGAGTCGATCTCGGTGCGCAGCCGGGCGCATGCCTCGTCGACGAGGTCGATGGCCTTGTCGGGCAGGAACCGGTCGGTGATGTAGCGGTGGCTGAGGGTGGCCGCGGAGACCAGTGCGGTGTCCTGGATCTTCACGCCGTGGAAGACCTCCAGGCGTTCGCGCAGTCCGCGCAGGATGGAGATGGTGTCCTCCACGCTCGGCTCGTCGACCAGGACCTGCTGGAAGCGGCGTTCGAGGGCGGCGTCCTTCTCGATGTGCTTGCGGTACTCGTCGAGGGTGGTGGCGCCGATCATGTGGAGTTCACCGCGGGCGAGCATCGGCTTGAGCATGTTGCCCGCGTCCATGGCCCCTTCGGCGGCGCCCGCGCCGACGACGGTGTGGAGTTCGTCGACGAAGAGCAGGATGCGGCCCTGGGCGGCCTTCACCTCGGACAGCACGGCCTTGAGGCGTTCCTCGAACTCGCCGCGGTACTTGGCGCCGGCGACCAGGGAGCCCATGTCGAGGGCGAACACCGTCCTGTCGCGCAGTCCTTCGGGGACGTCGCCGCGGACGATGCGCTGGGCCAGCCCCTCGACGATGGCGGTCTTGCCGACGCCGGGATCGCCGATGAGGACGGGGTTGTTCTTGGTCTTGCGGCTGAGGATCTGGGTGACGCGGCGGATCTCCGCGTCACGGCCGATGACCGGGTCCAGCCGTCCGGACCGGGCCTCGAGGACGAGATCGCGGCCGTACTTCTCCAGTGCCTCATAGGCCACTTCGGGGTTGGCGGAGGTGACGCGCTGGTTGCCGCGGACCTGGGTGAGCGCGCTCAGGAACGAGTCCCGGGTCACGCCGTGCTCCTTGAGCAGGCGTCCGGCGGCGGTCGCCGAGCCCTCCTCGGCCAGGGCGAGCAGGAGGTGCTCCACGGACACGTACTCGTCCTTGAGGCGTTTGGCCTCCCGCTCGGCGGCGTCGAGCAGGCGGGACAGGCGCTGGGTGACGAAGACCTGGCCGGGGGCCGCGCCGGGACCGGTGACTTTCGGGCGGCGGGAGAGGTCCCCCTGCACGGCCGCGCGCAGCTCCTCCGGCCGGGCGCCGGCCTGTTGCAGCAGGCGGGGGATCAGACCGTCCTCCTGATCGAGAAGCGCGAGCAGCAGGTGCTCCCCGTCGACCTCGGTCTGCCCCAGGCCGACGGCCACGCTCTGGGCCTCCTGGAGGGCTTCCTGGGACTTCTGGGTGAGACGGTTCATGTCCATGGGGGTGTTTCCCTCCTCGTGCCGCGGCCGCGCAGGGCGGATTCGAGCAGGCTGATGCGGTCCAGCAGGTCGAGCACCAGGCCGATGGATGCGTAGTTGAGGCAGAGCCCGGAGCGCAGCCGCTGGATCCGGGCCAGCACCGCCGGGGCCGTGGGATCGAACACCAGGTGCCCCGCGGAGTCGCGCTCGGCGTCGACCAGGCCGAGGGCGACGAACCGGCGGATCAGCTCGGGGTGGAGGCCCGAGCGACGGGCCACGGTGGCCAGGGAGAGCCTGGGGACGGGCACGAGCGCGTACCGGACGGCCGTCGGGGCGGTCATGTCGGCGCCCGCTCGTACCGGACGGGCGCCCACACCGGTCCGGCCGCCGCCTCCCGCTCCCGCGGGTCGGTCGTTCATCGCGTCCTCCTGGGGTCGAACGAGGAAGTGGCGGCGAGCTCCTCGAACAGCTCGCGCTCCCGGTCGCTGAGCTCGGGCGGCACCATGACGCGGAGTTCGGCGTACAGGTCGCCGTTCGCGCCCCGGGGGTTCGGCATGCCCTCGCCGCGCAGCCGCAGCCGCCGGCCGCTGGACGAGCCCGCGGGCACCGTGACCTTCGCCGTGCCGCCGCCGGGCGTGGGCACCGGCACGGTCGCGCCCAGGGCTCCCTCCCAGGGGGTGACCGGGACCTGGACGTGCACGTCGCGGCCGTCCAGCCGGAACCGGGGATGGGGCTGGACGCTCACCCGCAGATACAGGTCGCCGGCGGCTGCGTCTCCGCGGCCCTGGCCGCCCTCGCCCGCCAGCCGGATGCGCTGCCCGTCGGTGACGCCCGCCGGCACGTCGACCTCGTACCGTCGCGGCTGCCCGGCGGGTCCGGCCAGGGTGACGGTGCGCCTGCCACCTTGGTACGCCTCCTCGACGGTGAGCGGCAGTTCGGCCTCCTGGTCCGCCCCGGGAACGCCGCCCCGGACGGCGCCGGCTCCGAACATGGAGCCGAACAGGTCCTCGATGTCGATGCCCTCCGCCCCGAAGTCGTCGCCGAAGCCGGTGCTGTAGCGCACCCGCGGGCCGCCCGCGCCCGCGGTCCTGCGGCCGCGGAAGCCGCCGCCCGCTCCGGCCGCGACCCGTTCGTCGAAGTCCTCGGGGATCTGGCGGAAGTCCTCGCCGAAGCGGTCGTAGCGGGCCCGGCTCCTGGGATCGGACAGGACGCTGTGGGCCTCATTGAGGTCCTTGAAGCGTTCCTCAGCCCCGGGGTCCTTGTTGACGTCGGGGTGGTACTTGCGGGCGAGCTTGCGGTACGCCTGCTGGATCTCGTCCTGGCTCGCGGTCCGCGGCACGCCCAGCACCTCGTAGAAGTCCTGTGCCATGGCCGGTCACTCCCGCTTCGCCACGGTCACGGCGGCGGGCCTGAGCTGCCGTTCGCCGTCCCCGTAGCCGGGGCGCAGCACCTCCACGACGGTGCCGGGTGCGGCGTCGGGGTCCTGGACGACGCCGACGACCTCGTGCCGGGCCGGGTCGAAGGGGACGCCGGTCTCCGCGTGCCGCGGGTAGCCGAGCAGTTCGAGGACGTTCACCGCCTGGTCGCGTACCGCCCGCACGCCCGCCACGATCGGGCCGGGGTCGGCGCCCGCGTGGGTCAGGGCGAGTTCGAGGTTGTCGAGGACGGGCAGGAAGGCGGCCGCCGTGCGGGACCGTTCGACCGTCCGCTCGCGCTCCAGTTCCCTGGCGTGGCGTTTGCGCAGGTTGTCGAGGTCTGCGAGCGCGCGCCGCCAGCGGTCCTCCAGTTCCTGGATCGCGGTCGTGTATGCGTCCTCGGCAGGCGCGGGGCCGGCGGCGTCGGGGCCCGGTCCGCCGTCGGCCGCGTCGGGCCGGGGCGGCTCCGGTCGGGGCAGGTCCCCGCGAAGGCCGTCGCCGTGCGGGACCTGTGCGCCCGGATCCGAGGCGGCCCGGTCGGGTTCCTGGGGGTGGATGGGCATGGCGTGCCTCAGCCCTTGTCGAACTCGGCGTCGATGACGTCGTCGTCACCGCCGCTGCCGCTCGGGGGACCCTCCGCCGCCGCGCCCTGGCCGGGGCCACCGCCCGGGGCGGAGCCGCCCTGATGGGCCGCCAGCCCGGCGAGCACCTGCTGGAGTTCGGAGCTCAGCGGCCGCACGCGCTCCGCGCCCGCCTCTTCCTTGACCGCCGCCCGGGCGTCGGACACGAGCAGCTCGGCGCGTGCCTTCTCGTGCGCGGGCGCCGCGTCGCCCAGTTCGCCGAGGCGCTTCTCGACCTGGTAGGCGACGGCGTCGAGTTCGTTGCGGGCGTCGACGGCCTCGCGGAGCGCCTGGTCCTGGCCCTGGTTGCGCTCGGCCTCCTGGACCATGCGCTCGACCTCACCGCGGTCCAGGTTGGAGCTCTCGCTGATGGTGATGCCCTGTTCCTTGCCGGTGTCCCGGTCGCGGGCCTTGACGTTGAGGATGCCGTTGGCGTCGATGTCGAAGGTGACCTCGATCTGCGGTTCGCCCCGCGGCGCCGGGCGGATGTCGGTGAGCTGGAACCGGCCCAGCACCCGGTTGTCGGCGGCCCGCTCGCGCTCGCCCTGGAGGACCACGACATCGACGGCCGGCTGGTTGTCCTCGGCGGTGGAGAAGGTCTCGCTGCGGCGCACCGGGATGGTGGTGTTCCGCTCGATGATCTTCGTCATGACGCCACCACGCGTCTCCAGGCCCAGGGACAGAGGTGTGACGTCGAGCAGCAGGACGTCCTTGACCTCGCCCTTGAGCACCCCGGCCTGGATCGCGGCGCCCAGGGCCACCACCTCGTCGGGGTTGACGCTCATGTTGGGTTCCTTGCCGCCGGTCAGCCGGCGGACCAGGGCCTGGACGGCGGGGATGCGGGTGGAACCGCCGACGAGGATGACCTCGTCGATGTCGCTCTCGCCGACCTTGGCGTCGGTCATCGCCTGCTGCACCGGTCCCAGGCAGCGCTCCACCAGGTCGCCGGTGATCTGCTCGAACGTGGACCGCATGACCGAGTCGGTGAGGTGCTTGGGGCCCGAGGCGTCGGCGGTGATGAACGGCAGGCTGACCTGCGTCTGGGTCACCGAACTGAGCTCGGTCTTGGCCTTCTCCGCCGCCTCGAACAGCCGTTGCAGCGCCTGCGGGTCCTTGCGCAGGTCGATGCCGTTCTCCTTCTGGAAGTCGTCCGCGAGGTGGTCCACAAGACGCCGGTCGAAGTCGTCGCCGCCCAGGTGGCTGTCGCCGGCGGTGGAGCGCACCTCCACCACGCCGTCGCCGACGTCGAGGATGCTCACGTCGAAGGTGCCGCCGCCCAGGTCGAAGACGAGGACGGTCTCGTGCTCCTTCTTGTCCATGCCGTACGCGAGGGCGGCCGCCGTCGGCTCGTTGATGATCCGCAGCACCTCGAGGCCGGCGATCCGTCCGGCGTCCTTGGTGGCGGTGCGCTGGGCGTCGTTGAAGTAGGCGGGCACCGTGATGACCGCCTCCGTGACCCGCTCCCCCAGCTGCCTGGACGCGTCGTCGGCGAGTTTGCGCAGCACCTGTGCGCTGATCTCCTCGGGCGCGTACAGCTTGTCGCGCACCTTGATGCGGGCCGCCCCGCCGTCGCCCTCGACGACGTCGTACGCCACCGCCCTGGCCTCTGCGGAGATCTCGTCGAAGTGCCGGCCGATGAACCGCTTGGCCGAGTAGATGGTGCCCTTCGGGTTGAGGATCGCCTGGCGCCGGGCCAGCTGGCCCACCAGACGCTCGCCGGTGTCGGTGAAGGCCACCACGGACGGGGTGGTGCGGTTGCCCTCGCTGTTGGGCACGACGGACGGCTCGCCTCCCTCCCACACGGCGATCACCGAGTTGGTGGTGCCCAGGTCGATGCCCACTGCCTTGGCCATGAGGAGCTCCTTCCGGTGCGACGCCTGCGTCGTTACCCAGGCTGACGACCTGGCCGGCTCGACGCCTGCCCCTGGCAGGTCGGAAACGCACGGCCCCGGTCGCCCCACGAGTACGAGACCGACACACCGCGCGTGTCTCGTGCAGGTCGATCCGGGAACCCCCTCTCGGGTAGGGCGGCCCGGGAACGGGTACGCGAGAAGCCGCTCGCCTCCGAGGACGGAGTGATCGCATGGTCGGCAGTCGGGCGTACCGCCTGTACCACCGCCGCTCCGACCGGAGGGGCAGCCTTCCGAAGGGGGGCGCCCGACGGCACGCCACGACCGCGCCCAAGAAGTCCCGCCTGCCCGTCCGCACGCCGGCCGCCCGTGCCCTCCAGGAACTGGCGGCGCTCTCCCATGCCCTGTTCGACGCTTCGGACGAAGGGGCGATTCTGCGCCTGGCCATGGACCACCTGGTCGCCGCCGGCCCGTACAGCGCCGAGGCCGGGTACCTGAAGGTGGGCCACGACCTGGTACCCAGCCCGGGAAACGGTCCGACCCATGCCGTGGCGGTGGCCCGGAGGGTCCGGGAGCTGGCCGGACAGGACGGCAAGGTCATCGTGGCGGGCATGCCCTGGGGCCGGGCTCTGGGGCTCCGCGGGCCCGCGGGGCTCCACGGCTACCTCGTCGTCACGGCCGTCTCCCGGCCCACCCGGGCCGAGCGATCTCTGCTCGCCATGCTCATCCGGCACACCGCCGCCGCTCTGTCGGTCGCCGTCGCACGCCGCGGCCGGCACGAGGACGCGCTGGAACTCCACCAGCTGCGGAAGGACACGCTGGAGCTGCGCCAGCTGCGGAAGGACGCGCTGGAGCTGCACCAGCTGCGGAAGGACGCCCTGGAGCTGCGCCAGCTGCGGAAGGACGCGCTGGAACTCCACCGGCTGCGGGAGGAACGCACGGTCCTCCAGCGGCAGCTGATCACCGTGGCGGCCGAGCTGGGCTACGAGCGAGCCGTCCACGCGCTCATGGCCGACGTCGCCGCCTCGGGTGGCGGCGAAGAGGCCGTCACCCGCGCACTGCACGGGCTCACCGGGCTTCCCGCGCTGGTCGAGGACCGTTTCGGCCGGCTGACGTCGTGGACCGGCCCCGGCTGCCCCGTCCCGTATCCCGAACCGGACCCTGTGCGCCGGGAGGACATGCTGCACGCCGTCGCCCGTCAGACCGGGCCGGTGCGGATCGGGGACCGGCTGGTCACCCTGATCCGCCCGCACGGCGAGATCCTCGGCGTGCTGGCCCTGGTCGACGCCCGCGACGAGGCCGACGAGCGCACCGTCCTCGCGCTCGGACACGCCGCCACCGCGCTCGCCATGGAGCTGACGCATCTGCGCAGTCTGGCCGAGGTGGAGCTGAGGCTGCGCCGCGAGCTGGCCGACGACCTCCTGACCGGAACGGACGGACCGAGCGCCTACGCCCGGTCGGCTGCGGTCGGCCACGACCTGCACGGCAGTCACTACATCGTCGCCGTGCAGTGGTCGAACCGGACCACGGACGACTCCTTCGCACAGAGCGTGGGGCGGGTGGCCGCCGCGGTGGGCATGCGCTCACTGCTGACCCGCCGCTCCGACCACGTCGTCCTCATCGCCGGCGACCGGCCGCACGCGCACGCGTTGTACGAGGCGCTCGCCCGGGAGAACGGCACACGATCCGGGACGATCGGAGTGAGCGCCTCCTGCGACGCCGTGGACGACATCCCCCACCACTACCAGGAGGCACAGCGCGCCCTGGACGTGCGCCGCCACTCCCGCGAGCGCTTCGGCACGTCGTTCTTCGACGAACTCGGTCTCTACCGCATTCTGGGACCCGGCAGCGGCCGCCGGGAACTGGAGAGGTTCGTCCAGGAGTGGCTCGGGCAGCTCATCGACTACGACTCCCGGCATCACGCGACCATGGTGGAGACCCTGTCCCGGTACTTCGACTGCGGCGGCAACTACGACGAGACCGCCGACTCCCTCGCGATCCACCGCAGCACTCTGCGCTACCGGCTCCAGCGCATCCGCGACATCAGCGGTCACGACCTCGCGAACGTCGAGGACCGGCTGAACCTCCAGGTGGCGACCCGGGTGTGGAAGATCGTGCTGGGCGGGCTGGACTGACGCCTCGGGCAGGGCTGCCCAGCGTCTCTCCCTCCGGTCGTCAGGACCGCCCCAGCCGCGCCGCGAGATAGGGCGCCGTGGCGCTGCGGCGGGACCCCGCCACCTTGGCCGGTGGGCCGGCCGCGACGACCCGGCCGCCCGCGTCGCCGCCGCCGGGGCCCAGGTCGATGACCCAGTCGGCGGTGGCGACGGTGTCCAGGTCGTGCTCGACGAGGACGACCGTGTTGCCGGCGTCGACGAGCCGGTGCAGCTGTCGCAGCAGCAGCGCGATGTCGGAGGGGTGCAGCCCCGCCGTGGGCTCGTCGAGCAGGTACAGCGCGTGTCCGCGGCGGGCTCGCTGGAGTTCGGTCGCCAGCTTGATGCGTTGCGCCTCGCCGCCGCTGAGCTCCGTCGCGGGCTGGCCCAGCCGCAGGTAGCCCAGTCCCACCTCGCGCAACGTCTCCAGACTGCGGGAGGCGGCCGGGACGGCGGACAGGAACTTGGCGGCGGCGTCTACGGACAGCGCCAGTACGTCCGCGATGTTCCTGCCCTGGTAGGTGACTTCCAGCGTCTCGGCGTTGTACCGGGCTCCCTCGCAGGTCGGGCAGGGGGCGTACGTGCCGGGCAGGAACAGCAGTTCCACCGCGACGAACCCTTCGCCCTGGCAGGTCTCGCACCGGCCCTCGGGCACGTTGAAGGAGAACCGGCCTGCCGAGTAACCGCGTGCCCTGGCCTCGTCCGTGGCCGCGTACAGCTTGCGCACCGCGTCGAACATCCCCGTGTACGTGGCCAGGTTGGACCGGGGGGTGCGGCCGATGGGCCGTTGGTCGACGAGGACCAGCCTGTCGAACGACTCGACCCCGGAGGTCTCCTGGACGTCGACGTCCCACCGCGCCTCGTCCGGCTCCTCGGGCGCGAGTCCGAGGTGGCCGCGGACGACCTCGGCGAGCACCTGTGTCACCAGCGTCGACTTCCCGGAACCCGACACGCCCGTCACCGCCGTAAGGACGCAGAGCGGTATGTCGACGGAGACGTCGTGCAGATTGTGGCGGGAGACGCCGCGCAGGTGCAGTCGGCCCCGCGGGGTGCGCGGGCGGTGGTCGAGCGGCTGGGCGCGCCCGAACAGGTACTGGCTCGTGGCCGACTCCCCGACCGGTTCGAGACCGGCGACCGGGCCGCTGTACAGCACGCGTCCGCCGCCCTCGCCCGCGCCGGGGCCGATGTCGACGACCCAGTCCGCCCGCCGTACGACGTCCATGTCGTGCTCCACGACGAACAGTGAGTTGCCCGCCGCCTTGAGGCGGTCCAGCACCTTCAGCAGGGGTTCCGCGTCGGCCGGGTGCAGGCCCGCGGAGGGTTCGTCGAGGACGTAGACGACGCCGAACAGGCCCGAGCGCAGCTGGGTGGCGATCCGCAGGCGCTGCGCCTCGCCGGGCGACAGGGTCGTCGAGCGGCGCCCGAGGCCGAGATAGCCGAGGCCCAGATCGAGCAGTACGTCGATCCGCGCGACCAGGTCGCCGCAGATCCGGACCGCGACCTCGGTGGTCTCCCCGGACCGGGCGGTCGTCGTGGTGGCGTCGGCCTCGGACCGCTCCGCGACGGGCCGGAGCAGCGCCGCGACCTCGGTGAGCGGCATCGCGTTGATCTCGGCGACGGAACGGCCGGCGAAGGTCACGGCGAGAGCCTCGGGCCGCAGTCCGCTGCCGTGGCAGGCGGGGCAGGGCACGCTCCTGACGAACCGGAGCGCCCGTTCGCGCATCCGCTCGCTCTTGGAGTCGGCGAGGACGTGCATGACGTGCTTGCGGGCGCTCCAGAACTTTCCCTGGTAGCCGTAGTCGACGCGGTCCTCCTCCGGCTCGACGTACACGGAGGGCTGCTCGTCCGTGTACAGCAGCCAGTCCCGGTCCTTCTTCCTGAGCCTGCGCCACGGCCGGTCGATGTCGATCCCCAGCCCGTTCACGACACTGCGCAGGTTGGCACCCTGCCAGGCCCCCGGCCAGGCGGCGATCGCCCCCTCGCGGATGCTCAGCGACGGATCCGGGACGAGCAGGTCCTCGGCGACGTCGTGCACGACCCCCAGTCCGTGGCACTCCGGGCAGGCGCCGGCCGCGGTGTTGGGCGAGAACGACTCGGCCTCCAGCCGTGCGGCCCCGGGCGGATAGGTGCCGGCGCGGGAGTACAGCATGCGCAGCAGGTTGGACAGCGTGGTGAGGGTGCCGACCGTCGAGCGCGAGCCGGGCGACCCGCGCCGCTGCTGGAGCGCCACGGCCGGTGGCAGTCCGGTGATCTCCTGCACGTGCGGTGCGCCGACCTGCTGCAACAGCCTTCGGGCGTACGGCGCCACGGACTCGAAGTAGCGGCGCTGGGCCTCGGCGTAGAGCGTGCCGAACGCGAGCGAGGACTTGCCCGAACCGGAGACCCCGGTGAAGGCGACCATCGCGTCCCGTGGAACGTCGACGTCGACGGTGCGCAGGTTGTTCTCACTGGCGCCCCGGACATGCACGAAGGGGTCGGTCGCGTCCTGGTTCATCGTCCCCGAGTACCCGATCACGCCGGAAACCGCGCGACCGCCGCCACCGGTCCCGACTCGGACGTCCGCGGGCGTCGGCGTTACCCCGGGGCCTGATGTGGGCACTCGCGGTCGCGCGGGGCAGCCGACGAGAAGGAGCCATGCGGGTGTCGTCACAGGACGAGGACGTAGTGGTCGTGGCTCTGCTGGCGGACCCGGATGCGCCGACGGAGATCGCGCGGCGTATGGCCAGGGTTCTTCCCGACCGGCTCGCCGAGAGGTCGGGCCGGGGTCGGCGGTTCGACGTCACGGTGGTGAGCGAGCCCTTCACCGCCGAGGTCGAGGACCCGCTCACCCTGATGCAACGGATCATGGATCGCGCGTGCGACGGGAACTGGGACGTCGTCGTGGCGCTCACCGACCTTCCGCTGCACTCGCAGGGGTTCAAGCTCGTGGTGGATCTCAGTCACGAACACGGCTTGGCGTTGCTGTCCCTTCCCACGCTGGGGGGTCTCCGGCTGGGGACAAGGGCCCGGCAGGCCGTGGAGGAGGCGGTGCTCAGCCTGGAGGGGGCGCGGACAAAGGACGGCGAGGAGCCGCGGGGACGTCAGCCGCTGCGACCGCCCTTCACCGGGCGTCTCGCGCCCGTCCGTAAGGGCCGGGTCGACGAGGAGGAGATCGCCGATCTGCGGTACGTCGTCAGTGGGCCGCGCGGTTATCTGAAGGTGCTCAGCGGCATGGTCCGCGCCAACCGGCCCTGGCGTCTGGTGCCCGGCCTGTCGAAGGCCCTGGCGGCCGCGCTGGCCACGGGGGCGGTCGCCACCGTCAACTCCACCGTCTGGAGCCTGGCCACCGCCCTGAGCACGCCACGCCTGGTGATCGCCATGGTCGGGTCGGTCGCGCTGATGATCGGGTGGCTGATCGTGGACGCGAATCTGTGGCATCGAACGGACGAGGTGTCACCGGAGGCGAGGAAGAGGGCGGCCCTCTACAACGCCTCGACGGTCGTGACCGTGGGTCTGGGGGTGATCGCGTGCTACGTGGGCCTGGCGGTCGTCAACCTGGTCTGGGCGCTGTTCATCCTCAACGACCGGCTGTTCGCCTCCCTGACCCGGACCCCGCTGCAGGCCACGGAGTACTGGACGCTGGCCTGGTTCGTCGCCTCGGTCGCCACGGTGGGCGGCGCGCTGGGCTCCGGCCTGGAGAGCGACGAGGCGATCCGGGCGGCCGCCTACTCCAAACGCGAACAGGAACGCCGCAGCCTGCTGGAGAAGGACTCCGACGGCTAGCGCTCCCCTCAGCGCCCCCGTGACCCGTCCGTTTCCGGGGTCATGGGGTGGGGACCCGGCCGGTGTGGTGGCCTACGGAGCGGAGCAGCGGGTGCGGGTGGCGGCCGTGCGGGCACGCTGGCTCCGGCAGACGTTCGTCCACTGGCCCTTCCGGCCGCAGGCGGTGCAGGCGCTGCTGCCGCCGGAACTCGCCGTGGACGTGTACGAGGGGGCGGCCTGGGTGGGTCTCACGCCGTTCGTCATGGCCGCGGTGCGCCCGGTCGGCCTGCCCGCCAAGGTGCCCGCGCTCCCCTCCTTCGCGGAGACCAACCTGCGCACCTATGTGCTGCGCGCGGACGGGCGGGACGGGATCTGGTTCCTGTCCATCGACGTGGCCAGCCCGGTGATGCTGGCGGCGCGTGCGGTGGGCGCCCCGTACCACCTGGGGTCCCTGCGGGTCACCGGGGAAGGGGACGGGGACGGGGACACCGTGTCGTACGCCGGGAAGCGAGTCGGCGGCCGGGTCTCGTACCGTCTCCGGGTCCGGCCCGGCGATCCGCTGCGACCGACGGAGCGGGACGTGTGGCTGACCTCGCGCTGGCGGGCGTACACCCGTCGGCTGGGCCGTATCTGGGAGACACCGGTGGAACACGAACCCTGGCCGCTGGCGGACGCGGCCGTCGACGGGCTGGAGCAGACGCTGACCCGCGCCGCCGGTCTGCCCGCCCCGCTCGGCGAGCCCGTCGTGCACTTCTCCCCCGGCGTCACGCACGTCCGGCTGGGCGCTTCCCGGCCGGCCTCCGCATGAGCCGTCCGCGACGCCCCCGACGACTGCGCTTCGACGGCTGGATCGCCGGTCTGGGCACGGCCTCCGGGACCCGGATCGTGCTGGGGCACTGGCCGCGGTCGCCGTTCGGGCCGTTCAGCGATGTGATGGTGGAGCGGCCGGACGGGGAACGGCTGCTGCTCGCTCCCACGCGGGAGGTGGCGGACTTCGTCGGCGGCACCTACGTCTTCGACCGGGTCCTGGTCGTCCCGGTCGACGTCCGGGTCGCGGACGAGACGTGGAGCGTCCTCGCCGGCCCGCTCGACCTGCGCTTCACCACCGGCCGCCGAGGACTCCTGGGCCTCCTGCTGTGCGCGGTGCCCGGCGTGCTCGCCCGGCGGCCCGCGTGGTGCGCGCTCACCTCCCTCCCCGCCCGCCTCCTGCTGCCGGGCGTACGCACCCGGGGCAGCGCGGGAGCGGGTCGCCGCGAGTGGTACGGCGCCCGGGACCTGCGGCCGGTCCGGGCGGTGTCGGCGGTCTTCGAGGGCGTGGACCTGGGTGCCGTGGCACCCGTCCGGCCGCCGGTGCGCTTCGGATTCGGCTCGGTGCCGAGGCAGCCCTCCCTGACCCGGGTCACGACCACGGTGGAACCGGCTCCGGGTGAGGCCCCCTGGAGGGGGTACCCGGCCGCCGGCGGGTGAGCGAAGACGGCTGAGCGGATCCGTCCCGGGCGGAGAGGAACACGAACATGACGGCACCGACCTCCCAGGACGGTTCGGCGCGGCACAAGCGGCTGGTGATCTACCTCAACGACCACCTGGCCGGGGCCACGGCGGGCGTGGAACTGGCCCGCCGTACGGCCGAGGAGCACCGTGCGTCCCCCTTCGGCGGGGCCCTGGAGAACCTGCGCAAGGAGATCTCGCAGGACCGGCAGGCCCTGGTGCGCCTCCTCGCCGACCTCGACGTACCCGTGCGGCACTACAAGGTGTACGGGGCCTGGCTGGCGGAAAAGGCCGGACGGGCGAAGCCCAACGGACGGCTGGTGCGGCGCTCCGGGCTCTCGCTGCTGGTCGAACTGGAGGCGCTGCGGCTGGGTGTTCAGGGCAAGGCGGCCCTGTGGCGCGGACTGCTCGCCGCGTCGGCACAGGACGCGCGCCTCCACGCCGACCGTCTGGAGGAGCTGCTGCGCAGGGCGGAACGGCAGATCGAGACCCTCGACTCCCTGCACGGCAGGGCCGCGCCGGCGCTGCTGGAAGGGGCGGGGGCGCCGCAGCCGTCGTAGCGGAAGCTGTCCGAACGCCAGGCCGCCGAGGGCCGTCGCATCGGTTCTCGGCGGCCTGAACGATTTCTCCGCACCTTCTTCACCCACCGGTTACACCGCCCTGCCCCGGGTACCCGCGCGGCTCCGCTCCGGCCCACAGCCGAGGAGAACCCATGGGCTTCAACCCACTGGACCATCAAGGCATCCCCCTCGACCGTCAGCTGCGCAACTGGCGTGAGCTCGACGTCGAACCGGTCGACCCCGACCACGGCGACCCGTACACCAAGTGCCGCATCATCGCGATGAACGGCATCGAGGTCGAGGCGATCCTCTTCAGCCACCAGTTCGCCCGCCACTGTCCGGACCCGGACGTCAAACGGCAGCTGGCGCAGGTGCGTTACATCGAGCAACAGCAGCAGAAGGTCGTCAACTGGCTGCTGCCCGGCCTCGCCTCGGTCCTGGAGACGACGATCTCCTACGAGCAGGTCGCGGTCGACCTCACCGGCTGGATCGCCCGCCACGAACCCGACCCGTACCTGAAGCAGGCGTACGAGTTCGGCGTCCTGGAGGACTTCGACCACCTGTACCGCTACGCCAACCTCTACGAGATGATCGAGCACCGCAAGGCGGAGTCGATCGTCGACGGGCTCACCGAGGTGATGCCGGGACGGCCGACCAAGTTCCACCACCGCCATCCCGCCGACAACGTGCGCGAGCCCTACGACCGTTCGACGGTCAACCCGCTCTCCCGGCTGCACGCGCTGACGATCATGGCCGCGGAACAGCAGACCATGAACTTCTACATGAACGTCGGCCCCCAGTACATGGAGCCGATCGCCCGCCGGCTGTACCAGGAGATCGGGCTGATCGAGGAGGAGCACGTCACGCACTACGAGTCGCTGGTCGACCCGGGCGAGTCGTGGTGGGAGCAGCTCGTCACCCACGAGTACAACGAGTGCTACCTCTACCACTCCTTCATGGAGCAGGAGCCCGACCCCAAGGTGAAGGCGGTCTGGGAGCTGCATCTGAACATGGAGCTCGAACACCTGCGGATCGCCTGCGATCTGATGCGCCGTCACGACGGCCGGGAACCGCGGGAGATCCTCGCCCCGGAGCTGCCGAACGTGCTGACCTTCGAGGAGAACAAGCAGTTCGTACGGGGTCTGCTGGACACCCAGATGGATCTGACCACCCTCGGCACCGGCTATGTCAGGGACGCCCACGAGCGGTTCGAGAAGATGCAGGAGCAGATCCACGGCGGCGAGGAGCCACCCAGCGAGCAGGTGATGGCGCAGCACCGGGAGATGTTCGGCCGCGAGTACCGCGTCGAGACGGAGGGCGAGCACCCCGATGCCGCCTTGCGGGAGAGGAGCTGACATGGCCGGGATCGCGGCGAGCGACGCCGACGTGGTGGCCCTGCTGATGCGTCAGCACGGCGAGATCCGCAATCTCTTCGACCGGGTGGAGGGGACGGCCGGGGACGAGCGCCGGGCGGCGTTCCGCGAGCTGGTCCGGCTGCTTGCCGTCCACGAGACGGCCGAGGAGGAGGTGATCCGTCCCTTCACCCGCACCTCCGTACCGGACGGCGGGAAGGTGGCGGACGAACGGCTGGCCGAGGAGCGGGAGGCGAAGGAACTGCTCTCCCGGCTCGACGGGATGGACGCCGACGACCCCAAGTTCCTGCCCGAGCTCCGGACGCTGCGGCTGGACGTGATGCGGCACGCCCGCGCCGAGGAGCGGTACGAGTTCAACCACGTCCGCCGACACGCGGACAAGGCCCGCCTCGCCTCCATGGCCACCGCTCTGAGGGCCGCCGAGGCGGTGGCCCCGACCCGTCCCCACCCCGGGACCGAGTCCGCGGCCAAGAACCTCACCCTGGGACCGGTCACGGCCTTGGTCGACCGCACCCGGGACGCCGTGCGCAAGGCCATGGGCAAGGACGGCTGACGGCACGGGGCGGGCGGGTTCCGGACGTCGCCGACCAGTGCCTCCCGCCGACCGGCTAGATCACGGCAGCCTCCGACACCTCGCCGTCGTGCGAGGCAGAGTCGTGCAAGGCGGAGTCGTGCGAGGCGGAGTCGTGCGAGGCGAACTGGGTCCGGTACAGCTCCGCGTAGCGCCCGTCGAGGGCCAGCAGTGCCTCGTGCGTCCCCCGCTCCACGATCCGGCCGTCCTCGACCACCAGGATCTGGTCGGCCGCCCGGACCGTGGACAGGCGGTGGGCGATCACGATCGCCGTCCTGCCCTCCAGCGCCTCAGTGAGCGCCTCCTGCACGGCCGCCTCGGAGGTGTTGTCCAGATGGGCGGTGGCCTCGTCCAGGATGACGACCCGCTGGCGGGCAAGGAGCAGCCGGGCGATGGTCATGCGCTGGCGTTCGCCGCCGGAGAGCCGGTAGCCGCGTTCGCCGACCACGGTGTCGAGGCCGTCGGGCAGGGACCGTACGAGGGCGTCGAGGCGGGAGCGGCGCAGGGCGTCCCACAGCTCGTCCTCGGTCGCCACGGGGCGGGCCAGCAGCAGGTTGGCCCGGACGGTGTCGTGGAAGAGGTGGCCGTCCTGGGTGACCATGCCGAGGGTCGCCCGCAGGGATCCCGCGGTCAGGTCGCGGACGTCGACCCCGCCGATGCGGACGGCACCCTCGTCGACGTCGTAGAGGCGCGGCAGCAGTTGGGCGACGGTCGACTTGCCGGCGCCTGACGAGCCGACGAGCGCGACGGTCTGGCCGGGTTCGGCGCGGAAGGAGATCCCGTGCAGGACCTCGGCGCCGCCGCGGGTGTCGAGGGAGGCGACCTCCTCCAGTGAGGCCAGGGAGACCTTGTCGGCGGAGGGGTAGCCGAAGCGGACGTCGTCGAACTCGACGGCGACCGGGCCTTCGGGGACCTCGCGGGCGTCCGGCTTGTCCTCGATCAGGGGCTTCAGGTCCAGCACCTCGAAGACCCGCTCGAAGCTGACCAGCGCGCTCATCACCTCGACCCGGGCGCCTGCCAGCGCGGTGAGCGGGGCGTACATGCGGGTCAGCAGCAGCGCGAGGGAGACGACGGCGCCGGGTTCCAGGGTGCCGCGCAGGGCGAACCAGCCGCCGAGGCCGTAGACCAGGGCGAGGGCCAGTGCGGAGACCAGGGTGAGGGCGGTGATGAACACCGACTGGGCGGTGGCCGTGCGCACTCCGATGTCGGCCACCTGACGGGCGCGGGCCGCGAACTCCACGGACTCCTGTTCGGGGCGGCCGAACAGTTTGACCAGGGTGGCGCCGGGTGCGGAGAAGCGCTCGGTCATCCGGGTGCCCATGGCCGCGTTCAGGGTGGCCGCCTCCCGCTGCATCCGGGCCATCCGGCTGCCCATGCGGCGGGCCGGGATCACGAACACGGGGAGCAGGGCGAGCGCGAGCAGGGTGATCTGCCAGGACAGGGTGAGCATCACCACAAGGGTCAGCAGCAGGGTGACCAGGTTGCTGACCACGCCGGACAGGGTGTTGCTGAAGGCGCGCTGGGCGCCGATGACGTCGTTGTTGAGTCGGGAGACGAGCGCTCCCGTACGAGTGCGTGTGAAGAACGCGACCGGCATGCGCTGCACATGATCGAACACAGCCGTGCGCAGATCGAGGATGAGCCCCTCCCCGAGCGAGGCCGACAGGCGCCGGGCGAGGATGCCGAGCGCCGCCTCGGCGACCGCGATCAGCGCGATCAGCAGGGCCAGACGTACGACCTCGCCCTCGTCGTCGCCCGACACGATCGCGTCCACGACCTTGCCGGCCAGCACGGGCGTGGCGACGGCGAGCAGCGCGGTCGCCACCCCGAGCAGGACGAAACGTGCGATACGGGTGCGATGTGGGCGGGCGAACGCGCCGATGCGGCGCAGCGTCGCACGGGCGAACGGACGGCGCTCCTGCTCGGCGTTCATGACACTGTGAAGCTGTGTCCAGGCTGTGGTCTCCATGCTCATGGGAGAGAACCTAGGACCTCAAGCGTTGTTGAGGTCAACGCCCGGACCAGTTCCGTCCTACCGAAGGATTCGATGAGCGCACGTAAGACCCTGGCCCCGCTTCCGCAACCCGCAGTTGGCGCGGCGGGTGGAACGTCTCCCGGTGTGACCGCGGTAGAACTCCCCCCGGGACGCCCTCTCCAGCGCTTCCCCGTCCGCCGTATCCATGTTCGTGCACGCCAGATCCTGTGTCTGCTGCCGCTCCTGCTCGTCACCGTCGTGGCGGTGCGTCACCGGTCGGTGCTCGCCGAGGGTTTCGGGCATCTGCGGCACGCCGAGTGGCCGTGGCTCGCCGTCGCGGCCGGCACCACCTGTCTGACCTGGGTGGCGGCCTCCTTCACCCGGCAGGGTGCCGTGGTGCAGCGGCTGCCCGGACGGCGGCTGCTGGCCACGCAGTTCGCGGCGGGCGCGGCCAACCACCTGCTGCCGACGGGCCTCGGTGCGAGCGCCGTCAACCTGCGCTTCATGACCGTGTGCGGGGTGCCGCTCGCCCGTTCCTCGGCGGCGCTGGCCCTGTATCTGCTGGCGGAGTCGGTAGGCCGGCTCACCCTGCTGGCCGCGCTGTTCGTCGCCTTCCCGGACGCGCTGCACCTCGGTGCGCTGCTGCCGGACGCGGCGGTCGGTCCGCTGCTGCTGGGGCTCGGCGCGGTCGTGGTGGTGGCGGTGGGCGTCCTCGCCGGGGTCCGCCGGGTCCGTACGGCCGTCGGCTCCTTCCTGCGGACCGCGCTGTGCGAGGCACGCTCGGTGCACTCCCGGCCGTCCCGGGCCCTCGCCCTGTGGGGTGGTGCGCTGGCCTTCCCCGCCCTTCAGGCGGCCGGGCTCGCCGCGGTGGGGCAGGCGCTGGGGCTGTCGGTGCCGCCGGTGCACATGGCTCTCGCCTACCTCGCGGCGACCTGCGCGGTGGCGCTGGTGCCCACGCCGGGCGGGGTGGGCTCGGTGGAGGCGGCCCTGGTGGTCGCGCTGGTGGCGGCGGGCGGACCGGCGGCCGTGGCCACGGCGGTGGTGCTCGCCTACCGGATCATCACGGTCTGGGTGCCGCTGGTGCCGGGGGCGCTGACGCTGGGTGCGTTGGTGCGGCTGAAGGTGATCTGACCGACCGTCCGAAACGAGGCGGTCCGGGACTTGGCCAGGTACGAACTCCTGTGTCGGATACGGCAGGATGAGCGGTCGCGTCGGCCACGGAACGTGTGTGCACGGGGCCGACGCGCTCGTAATTCCGCACTTCTCGAACAGGTGGCAATGTGACGGCATTCAAACGGGATCTCACCATGGACGACCTGGTCGTCGCCGGTATCGCCGTGGCGGCGGGCCTCGTGGCGGCGTTCCTGCTGCGCATGCTGCTCAAGTGGCTGGGCAAGCACGCGGACCGCACCAAGTGGGGCGGTGACGACGTGATCGTGGCGGCGCTGCGGACCGTGGTGCCCTCGGCGGCGATCGCGGGCGGTGTCGCGGTCGCGGCGGCGGCCCTGCCGCTGACGTCGGCGGTCCAGCGGACAGTCAACCAGGTGCTGACCGTGCTGCTGATCTTCGTCGTCACGGTGGCGGCGGCCCGGCTGGTCGCCGGGCTGGTGCGGACGGTCACCACGTCCCGCTCGGGGGTCGCCGGTTCGGCCACGATCTTCGTCAACATCACCCGGGTACTGGTCCTGGCGATCGGCTTCCTGGTGGTGCTCCAGACCCTCGGCATCTCCATAGCGCCCCTGCTCACCGCGCTGGGTGTCGGCGGTCTCGCGGTGGCGCTGGCCCTTCAGGACACCCTCGCCAACCTCTTCGCGGGCATCCACATCCTGGCGTCCAAGACCGTTCAGCCCGGCGACTACATCCGGCTGAGCAGCGGGGAGGAGGGCTACGTCGAGGACATCAACTGGCGTCAGACCACGGTCCGGGCGCTCTCCAACAACCTGATCGTCGTCCCCAACGGCGAGCTCGCCAAGACGAACATGACCAACTTCATGCGTCCCGAGCAGCAGTTGACGATCCTGGTCCAGGTCGGGGTGGCCTACGACAGCGACCTCGAGCACGTGGAGCGGGTCACCTGCGAGGTGGTCACGGAGGTCATGACCCGGGTCGAGGGCGCGGTCCCGGAACACGAACCGCTGGTGCGCTTCCACACCTTCGGGGACTCCCGGATCGGCTTCACCGTGATCCTGGGCGTCGGTGAGTTCAGCGACCAGTTCCGGATCAAGCACGAGTTCATCAAGCAACTGCACCGCCGCTACCGCGAGGAGGGCATCCGCATCCCGGCCCCGACACGAACGGTGGCCCTCCAACAGGGTTCGGTGTCGATCCCGCACCAGCGAACCGGGGAGCCGACGAACGAGGCGGACTCGGTGTCGCCGGGGCGGCTCGACTAGGTCAAGCGCCCGGCGCGGGACCGGTGTTGGGGCGGGTCGACGGTGGCGCGCTCGGGGCGGTTGTCGGGTGGGTCGGCTCGGGCGGGGGCGGTAACCGGGTGCCCCGCGCGTCGGGCTCGGCCGGGGGTGATGACCTGCCGCGGCAGGGACGGCGTGGGCGAGGACGGCGACCGGATGCCCCAGCGCGGGTGCGTGGGGTGTCGGTGCCGGAGAGCCCCGGCGCGGGGGGGGGGGGGGGGG
>NZ_KQ948736.1:128894-477361 GCF_001514195.1 Streptomyces griseorubiginosus
GGGGGGGCCGGGGGGGGGGGGGGGGGGGGGAGGTGTCGATGAGCCCCGCGCCAGCGGAGTACACGCGCGGGCGACCAAGCGCATTCCAGGCCGCGGACTCGGGCGGAGCGACGACCGAGCGCACCCACGCGGCGGGCTCAGGCGAGGCAATGACCGCGCCCCGCACGGTCGGCCACGGGCGAGGGCGGCAGTCGAGCGCCGCGCGCGGGCGGGTACGTCCGGGGCGCACCGCAGCGACGGGCCCGCGCGTGGCGATGCGCCTGCGTCCCCGCCCGGGCGGTGGAACAGAGTCGGGGCCGCTCGATCTGGTCAAGGGCCAGGCGCGGTCCGGGTGTTGCGGCAGGTCGGGCTCGGGGGCCGCGGGCCGGCGTGCAGACGGCACGTACCCGCAGCCCACGTCACCGCCCGCCCCACGCGCCGGCCCACGACCCACAACCCGCGACACCGCAGCCCCCGGACGGTCGGCAAGGCCGGGGCCGCGCGGCCGTCCGGGGCGGTGTTGGGGGCGGTGCCGGGGGTGTGAAGGCCGCTACAGGGTCGCCGAGTTGTCGTGTGGGGCGCTCGGGCGGTTCTGCGGGGTGCGGAGGGTCGTGGTGGCGGGGGTGACCGTCCAGTCCGGGTGGCCCGGCATTCTCGGGGTCTTCGTGCCGTAGAGCCAGTCCCGCAGGAAGCCGGACTGGTCCGTGCCGGAGACCTCCGAGGCGACGGCGATGTAGTCGGCGGTGGAGGCGGAGGCGTTGCGGAAGCGCTCCAGGAAGGTGGACTCGATCGCGGCGAAGGCCGTCTCGCCGACCTGCTGGCGCAGCGCGTACAGGACGAGCACGCCGCCGAGGTAGCGCTGGCTGTCGAAGAGGTTGGTCGCGTTCGGGGCGGCGACCGGGCCGGAGGACTTACGCCACTGGTCGCCGCGCGCGTACGTGTCCTTCATGCGGGCTTCCATGGTGGTCAGGCCGAGGGAGTCGGTCCAGCCGCGCTCGTAGCGGTACAGCAGCCCGTAGAAGTCGGCGTGGCCCTCGTTGAGCCACAGGTCGGACCAGGTGGCCGGGCTGACGGAGTTGCCGAAATAGGAGTGGACCAGCTCGTGCATCATGTGCGAGCCGATGCTCTTCTCCGCCTGGAGCAGGAAGTTCGGCTTGTACAGGGTGAGGGTCTGGGTCTCCAGGCCCGTGAAGTCGAAGGCCGTCGAGGAGTCGTTGTTGCAGGGCAGCAGGCCGTACGTCTCGAACGGGAAGGCGCCGAGCCGCTGCTCGATCCAGCTCACCAGGTTCGGGGTGAGGGCCAGCGCCGGCTCCAGCGCGGTGGCCCGGGCGGTCGGGACGACGTCCCGGAGCGGGAGTCCGTGCGGCCCCTGCCGTTCCTTGATCACGTAGTCGCCGACCGTGATCTGCACCAGCTCGGTGGCGATCGGCTCCCGGGACGCGTAGCAGTACGCGGTACGGCCGTCGCCGAGGTCCTCCGTGCTCACCAGCCGCCCGTTCGCGACGCCCTTGAGGGCGGCCGGGACGGTGACGCGGAAGGTGAAGTCCGCCTTGTCCGAGGGGTGGTCGTTGCACGGGAAGACGGTGTGCGCCGAGTTCGGCTGGGGGCAGACGGCGAAGCCGTCCGGGGTGGGCACCCAGGCGGTGTGCGCGAGCGTACGGCGCGGGTCGGCGCCGTACGCCACGACGACGGTCGTCGCCTCCCCCGCGGACAGCGTGGAGGAGGGCGTGATCCGCAGCTTCTCGCCCGCCTGCTCGAAGGCGGCCGTCTCGCCGCCCACGGTGACGGTGTGTATGTCCAGGCCCAGCGCGTCCAGGGAGAAGCGGCTCAACTCCTGGGTGGCGGTGACCGTCACCGTCGCGCTCGCCTCGACGAGCCGGGTGCCGGCGTCGTACGCGAGGTCGAGGTCGTAGGCGGAGACCCGGTAGCCGCCGTTGCCGAGGCCGGGATAGACGGAGTCCCCCAGGGTCTCCGGGCCAGGGGTGCCGGTCTCCCGGTCGGCGTCCGCCTGAGCGGCTTCGGCCTGCGCCGGGGAGGCGTCGGCGTGCGCCGGGGAGGCCAGGGACAGGGCCGCCACCGAGCCGAGCAGGGCTGCCGGGGCCGTCACTCTGGAGCGATATCTCATGGTCCGCTTTCGTCGGGCGGCCGGCTGGTCGGGTCCGGCCGTCGGATGAGTGTGATCAACCTGCATGACCACAAGATCGGACGCTTGAGTTGCCTCAGGAGATGCACAGGTTCTCGGACAGCGTGCCCGGACCCCTGTCGAGCCCCGCCGGATCACGAGATATCTTGATGTCGAGCAATGTTGCAGACGTGGAGCGGAGCACCCGGTGACTGACTCGACCATCATCTATACGCACACTGACGAGGCCCCGGCCCTGGCGACGTATTCCTTCCTGCCGGTGGTCAAGGCGTACGCCTCGCAGGCGGGTGTCTCTGTGGAGACGCGGGACATCTCGCTGGCCGGACGCATCATCGCGGTGTTCCCGGAGTACCTGACCGAGGACCAGCGGATCCCGGACGCCCTGCACGAGCTGGGCGAGCTGGCGAAGACGCCCGAGGCCAACATCATCAAGCTGCCGAACATCTCGGCGTCGATCCCGCAGCTCAAGGCCGCCGTCGCCGAGCTCCAGGCCCAGGGCTACGCGCTGCCGGACTACCCGGACGACCCGAAGACCGACGAGGAGCGGGACATCCAGGCCCGCTACGACAAGGTCAAGGGCTCCGCCGTGAACCCGGTCCTGCGCGAGGGCAACTCCGACCGGCGCGCCCCCGCCTCGGTCAAGAACTACGCCAAGACCCACCCGCACCGCATGGGCGCCTGGTCCTCGGACTCGAAGACCAACGTGGCGACCATGGGCGTGGACGACTTCCGCTCCACCGAGAAGTCCGTGGTGATCTCCGAGGCCGGTTCGCTGAGGATCGAGCTGGTCGGCGACGACGGCTCCACGACCGTGCTGCGCGAGTCCGTACCGGTCCTCGCGGGCGAGGTCGTCGACGCGTCCGTCCTGCACGTGGCCCCGCTGCGTGAGTTCCTCACCGCGCAGATCGCCCGCGCCAAGGCCGAGGACGTGCTGTTCTCCGTGCACCTCAAGGCCACGATGATGAAGGTCTCCGACCCGATCATCTTCGGTCACGTGGTGCGCGCGTTCTTCCCGAAGACCTTCGCGCAGTACGGCGCCACGCTCGCCGCCGCCGGTCTGACCCCGAACGACGGTCTGGGCGGCATCTACAAGGGCCTGGAGTCGCTGCCCGAGGGCGCCGAGATCAAGGCGTCCTTCGACGCCGAGCTCGCCGAGGGCCCGGCGCTCGCGATGGTCGACTCCGACAAGGGCATCACCAACCTGCACGTGCCGTCCGACGTGATCGTGGACGCCTCGATGCCGGCCATGATCCGCACCTCCGGCCACATGTGGGGCCCGGACGGCCAGGAGGCCGACACCCTCGCGGTGCTCCCGGACTCCTCGTACGCCGGTGTCTACCAGGCCGTGATCGAGGACTGCCGGGCCAACGGCGCCTACGACCCCTCCACCATGGGCTCGGTGCCGAACGTCGGCCTCATGGCGCAGAAGGCCGAGGAGTACGGCTCCCACGACAAGACCTTCGAGATCGCGACCACGGGCACGGTCCGCCTCGTCGACCAGGCCGGCAACGTCCTGATCGAGCAGACGGTCTCGGCCGGTGACATCTTCCGCGCCTGCCAGACCAAGGACGCGCCGATCAAGGACTGGGTGAAGCTGGCCGTCACCCGCGCCCGCGCCACCGGCGACCCGGCGGTGTTCTGGCTGGACGAGACCCGCGCGCACGACGCCAACCTGATCGCCAAGGTCAAGGCGTACCTGCCGGAGCACGACACCGAGGGCCTGGACATCCGGATCCTCGCGCCGGTCGAGGCCACCAAGCTGTCGGTGGAGCGCATCCGCCGCGGCGAGAACACCATCTCGGTGACGGGCAACGTCCTGCGTGACTACCTGACCGACCTGTTCCCGATCCTGGAGCTGGGCACCAGCGCCAAGATGCTGTCGGTGGTGCCGCTGATGGCGGGCGGCGGTCTCTTCGAGACCGGTGCCGGCGGCTCCGCGCCCAAGCACGTCCAGCAGCTGGTCAAGGAGGACTACCTGCGCTGGGACTCGCTCGGTGAGTTCTTCGCGCTGGTCCCGTCGCTGGAGCAGTACGCCGACTTCACGGGCAACTCCCGCGCGAAGGTCCTGGCGGACACCCTGGACCGCGCCACGGCGACCTTCCTCAACGAGGACAAGTCCCCGACCCGTCGCGTCGGCGGCATCGACAACCGCGGCAGCCACTTCTACCTGTCCCTGTACTGGGCCCAGGAGCTGGCCGCGCAGACCGACGACGCGGACCTCGCCAAGGCCTTCGGCCCGTTCGCCGAGACCCTCGCGGCGAACGAGCAGAAGATCGTCGAGGAGCTGAACGCCGTCCAGGGCAAGCCGGCCGACATCGGCGGCTACTACCAGCCCGACCCGGCCAAGGCCGCGAAGGTCATGCGCCCGTCCATCACGTGGAACGAGACGCTGGCGTCCCTGAGCTGACGCGCGTCCCTTCAGGGACGGCTCTGCCCATCTCCGCCCCGGTCGACTTCGGTCCGGCCGGGGCGGGGGTGTGTCCGGGGCGGGCCGCGTTCGGGACAGGTCGCGTACGGTGGCGGGACGTATCGGGGACGTGCCCGTCGCTGCGAAGGCGACCAAGGGCGCCGTTGTGGCGCAGGCCGCCTGCAACTCCTAGGGGCGCGGGGAACTGCGCGACCAGCCACCACGGACTCGCACCCGCCCACCAACAGGCCCCGGCACCCCCCTGGGCGCCCGGCTCAAGCCCAGCGCAGCGCGACTCACCAGTCCCGAGTCGCGATCAGTTCCTCCACGTCCGCGTCCTCGAAGCCGTAGGCCTGCGCGATGAACCAGAACTCCGCGGCTATCTCCTCGCGGGCCACGGTCTCGATGTCGAAGTCCTCGTCCTGGAGGTCGTTGAACTCCTCCGTGGCCGCCTGGGTCAGGACGTACAGGGCGGCCAGGTCGGCAGGGCGGTCCGCCTCGATACGGGCGCACAGGCGCAGCAGGATCTCCTTGCCGAGGTCCACCGCGCGGTCGGGGTACCAGCCGTCGCGGTAGAGCGCGTCGAGGAACGGGTGGGCCGCCACCCGCTGGTCGTCGATGTTCATGCTGAGATGGTGCACCACGCCACTGACAACGCCCCGGGAGCAGCCGTATGCCCTCGTTCGACCTCCTGCCCGGTGCCGAGCAGTCGCCGGTGATCCTCCATGTGCCGCACTCCGCGCGGGACATACCCGCCGAGGTGCGGGCCGGGATCGTGCTGGACGATCCCGCGCTGGAGCGGGAGCTGGACCACATCGTCGACGCGCACACGGCGGAGCTCGCCGAGGAGGCGGCCGGACTGGCCGGCACGACCCCGTGGCGGTTCGTGAACCGGCTCTCCCGGCTCGTCGTCGATCCCGAGCGGTTCCCGGACGAGCGGGAGGAGATGCTCGCCGTGGGAATGGGGGCCGTGTACACCAGGACCACCGGGCGCGAGCCGCTGCGGCCCGCGGACACCGACCCGGAGCCGCTCGTCGAACGCTGGTTCCGGCCCTACGCCCGGGCCATGACCGAGGCCGTCGCCGAGCGGCTCGCGGCCGTCGGGCGGGCCGTCGTCATCGACGTGCACTCCTACCCCAGCGCGCCGCTGCCGTACGAACTGCACGGCGAAGGACCGCGGCCGGCGGTGTGTCTGGGCACCGACCCCTTCCACACGCCGCCCGAGCTGGTCGCGGCGGCCCGGCAGGCGTTCGGCGAGGTCGAGCTGAACAGCCCGTTCAGCGGGACGTACGTGCCGCTGGAGTTCTACGGCCGTGATCCCCGCGTGAGTGCTCTGATGGTGGAGATCCGCCGGGACACGTACATGACGGAACCGGGCGGGCCGGCCGGACCGGGGCTGAACCGGCTCGCGCGGGCACTGGCCGCGCTCGTGGACGCCGTGGACTGACCCCCGTCCGGAGCGCTTCCCCGCACGGTGCGGCCGGGACCGGGCCCGGCCCGGTGCCCGGTGCGGCCGGGACCGGGCTCGGCCCGGTGCCCGGTCCGGCCGCCTCACGCGGACCGGACAGGCGGTTCACACCGTCAGCCAGTCCGTGACGATCACCTCTTCGTCGGTGCGCAGGCGCAGGGCGAACGGGCCGGTCGGGGGCACCTCGCAGGTGAAGCGGCCCATGTCGTCGGTGGTGAGCGGTGCGCCCGGCTGAGGACCGCTGAGCACCTCGATGCGGGCCGACCGGGGCGGCAGCACCTGGCCCATCAGTCCCTGCGCGGTGAGTTCGACGTCGACCGTCACCTCGCCCGCGTGGAAGGTGAGCATCCGGGGCGCCGCCGGCCCTCCCCGCACGGGGAGGGCGTCGACCACCGAGTCGAAGGACAGCTCGGCGATACGGCTGTCCAGGTCGTGCAGCGCGAACGCCTCGACGGCAATCTGCCGCAGGGCCGCCGGCACGGGGTCCAGGATGGCGGTGGCCTGCCGGAGCTCCTCCTCCAGCAGGTCCAGGGCCAACTCCTCGTCGGGCAGGGCCTCTTCGGTGAAGAGGTCGTCGAGGTCGTCGTCGCTCATACCGCCCCCCGGGCTTCGAGCCGCGCCCGCAGCCGCCGCAGGCAGCGCTGGCGCAGTGGTCCGATGCTGCCCACCGCGATCCCCAGGGCGGCGGACACCTCCTGGTAGCCGGGTTTCGGGGACGCCATCAGAATGCGCAGCAACTGCCGGCAGCGGTCGCCGAGTTCCTCGAACTCCTGCCACAGGCGCCGCACCCGCTCGCTCTGCGCGGCGGCCTCCTCGGAGTCGATGAGGGACTGCTCGGGCGTACGGTCCTCGCTGATCCGGTCAAGGAGTTGCGGATCGTCCGTGACGGTCAGCCGTCTTAAGCTCTTGAGCACCTTCAGGCACTCGTGGCGCGCGGTGCTGGCCAGCCAGGACTTGGCCTTGTCGGGTTCGCGGATCCGCCCCAGGTGCTGGGCGAAACGGAACCAGACGGTCTGGTACACCTCGTGCGCGTCGGCGTCGGAGAGGCGGTGCGAGCGCACCACCGACCACACCAGTGGGCTCAGCCCCTCCACGAGCGCCTTCCAGGCCGCCGCGTCGCCGTCGACGGCGGACTGGACCAGCCCACCGACATCTGCTCGGTCCACGGTCCCACCCCTCGTGTACGGCAAGTCATCGTACGCCGTGGAAGGGACCACTCCGGCCCTCATGCGCCGACCGGGCGCTGCACGACCGGCACCGGACGCCAGCCGGCCGGCCTGAGCGCCGGGACGTGCGCCCCGCGCACTTCGGCGAACTGGGTGTTGGCGGCGAGGAGTTGACTCCGGGCGGCACGCGGGTCGGTCTCCTTGTTCGCGGTCATGTGGGCGGCGACCAGACCGGCGACGACCGGGGTGGCGAAGGAGGTGCCGCTCCAGTGCGCGTACCCCTCGAACATCACCTGGTCCGGCTTGACGGTGCCGCCGTCCTCGCTCAGCACCCCGACGTGGGACGGGGACTGGCAGGTGCAGACATAGGTGAAGCCGTACCGGCAGGCCTCGTAGGTGGAGTGCTGGTAGGCGTACGGTACCGGTGCGTCGAAGCCGGTGAGGGCGCTGGTGAGGCGCTCGCCGGGGGCGTAGACCTTCACCCAGGAGCCGTGGTTGCTGAAGCAGGCGCCGAACTCGCCGTCGCCGCGCAGCGCGCCGACCGACAGGACGACGTCCCGGTACTCGGGCAGGTCGGCGTAGGCGGCGGGCCAGAAGGGGCTGGCGCTGGCGTTGTTGCCGGCGGCGGCGACCAACAGGGTGCCGTGGGCGTGCAGTTCCTGCATGAAGGCGTCCATGCCGAGCAGTCCGTCGGTGCGGCCGTTGGAGGTGCCCGCGGACAGGCTGATGATGTCGGGCCAGCCGTCGGCGACGGCCTCGAAGAGCCGGTCGCCGAGCTCGGACTCCAGGATGGCGCCCGCGTCGTTGAGGGTGTTGCGGACGGTGATGTCGGTGTTGGGCGCGACGGCCGCGAGGACACCGGCGATGAAGGTGCCGTGGCCGACGTACTGGAGGAGGTTGCCGTCCGCGTCGGTCTCGGTGCCGTGCAGGTCGCCGTCGACGTGGGCGAGCAGCGGGACGAGCGCGTGGTCGTGGGTGAGGCCGTTGTCGACGACGAGCACGCCCACCGCGGTGCCGGGGTCGTGAGCGGCTTCCGCCGGGGCCGGGTTGGTGCCCTGGCTGAGGGAGGCGGGCACGGGTTCGTCGCCGGGGCAGGAGTTGACGGCGATCGACACCACGTGGTTGCGGCTGACGATCCGGCGCCCGGCGCGGCCCTCGCGCTCGCTCATGGCGCGCAGCGCGTGGGTGACGGCGCGGTCGCCGCGCCGGTCGCCGTGACCCGGGTCGCCGACCTTGATGCGGGTGATGCCCGAGCGGTTGGTCTCGGGACTGTCCCGGCGCACGTGGTCGCCGGTCAGACCGGTCGCCGCGGTGAAGTGGGTGCGGACGGTCTCCTCGACGAGCGCCGCGTCGCGGCCGTCCCGGGCGAGGACGACACCCTTCTCGTAGATGAACTCCGAGGCGTCGTCGGGCCCGAGGGCCAGGGGGACATCGGGCATGGAACGCTGGATCTGGTCGAACTGCTCGTGGAATCGCTGAGGTGCCATGGCGTGTCCTCCCACTGGGCGGCGGTCGTCAGTCAGAGCCGCGGGACCGGTCATTGATACAGCGCCGAACCGGTGTGGCCCGCCACCCGTGGCACTACCATCCTTGGGGTGACAGCGGGAAGCGACTCGGTTCTCGAACTTCTGCCGATGGTGTTCGCCGCCCCCAACCAGGCGCTGGCGAGGGCGGAGGAGGTACTCGGCTCCGATCCCTCACCGCTGCACGCCTCCGTGGCCCACCAGGTGATCGGCATCTGGCAGCGGGACTGGGGCGACCTGCGGATCGCCCTCGACCATCTGCGCCGCGCCCGTGATCTCGCGGCGCGCTCGGAGTCGGCCGACCGGGAGGCGGACGTGCTGGCCGCGCTCGGGGTGGCGCTGGTGCACGCGGGGCGCACCCGGCAGGGGCTCGCGGCGCTGGAACGGGGGGTCGAGGTCGCCGGCGGGCACACCCGCGCCCGGGTGCTGTTCCGGCGGGCGTACGCGTCCTGGGTGCTGGGGCAGCACAAGGCGGCGCTGGAGGACGTACGGCGGGCGATCCCGGTGCTGCGGCAGGCCGAGGACGTGATCTGGACGGCGCGGGCGCTGACCCTGCGGGCGACCGTGCATCTGGCGCTCGGCGCAGTGGAGCGCGCGGACGCCGACTTCACGGCGGCGGAGGCGCTGTGGGACACCACGGGCCAGGAGCACGACAAGGCCGACGCGGTGGAGAGCCGGGGCCTTGCCGCCTACCGGTCGGGGGACGTCCCGGCGGCGCTGCGGCTGCTGGACGAGGCGCAGGAGCGGTACGCCAAGCTCGGCACACCGACGTTCATGCTCACGGTCCGGCGCTGCGAGGTCCTGATGGCAGCGGGGCTGGCCCGGGAGGCGCTCGCGGAGGCGGACGCGGCGATCAAGGTCCTCGACGGCATCGGCGGACAGTCGACGCTGAAGGCGGAACTGCTGCTCGCCGCCGCGCGGGCGGCCCGGGTCGAGGGGGACGCGCACACCGCGATCGCACGCGCCGACCTGGCGGTACGGCTGTTCGCGGGGCAGCGGCGCTCCTGGTGGGAGACGCATGCCCGGCTGGTGCTGATCGAGGCACGGGTCGCCGCGGGGCGTGGTTCGGGGCGGCTGGTCGCGGACGCGGCGGCGGTCGCCGAGCGGCTGGCGTCCTTCGGCGCGCCGGCGGCCCCGGAGGCCTCGCTGCTGGCGGGCCGGATCGCGCTGGTCCTGGGGTGGCGCGAGGACGCCCAGCGGCATCTGGAGGTCGCCGCGCGCAGCCGGCACAGCGGGCCGCCGCTGGCGCGGATGACGGGCTGGGCGGCCCGGGCGCTGTGGGCGCGGGCCGTGGGCTCCGACCGGCGGGTCCTGGAGGCCTGCCGTCGCGGCCTGGACGTGCTCGACGACCACCGGACGACACTGGGAGCCTCCGAGCTCAGGGCCCGGGCCACCGCGCAGGGCGCGGAGCTCGCCGCGCTGGCCGCGCGGGCCTCGCTCGCCTCGGGCGGACCGCGCCGGCTGCTGGTGTGGAGCGAGCGCTGGCGGGCCACCGCGCTGTCCGCCCCGCCGACCCGCCCACCGGCCGATCCCGGCCTGCTCAGCGATCTCACCGCGTTCCGGGAGATCGCCGCCCGGGCGGAGGCGGCCCGGACGGAGGGGCGGCCGGTGCCGGCGCTGGAGCGTGAACAGCGGCGCCTGGAACGGGAGATCCGCTCCCGCACCCACCACATCCGCGGCGACGCCCCCGGTGACGGCTACCGCTTCGACCCGGCCGAACTGCTGGAACGGCTCGGCGACGACGTACGGCTGGTCGAACTGGCCGTGCTGGACGGGCGGGTGCAGGTGCTGCTGTGCGGGCGGGGGCGGGTGCGGCGGTTCGAGGGCGGCCTGCTGGCCGACGCGGAACGCGAGGCGGAGCACGTCCAGGCGGGCCTACGGCGGCTCGCCCACCCAGGTGCGGAGGCGCGGCTTCCGGTGGTGGAGGCGGCGGGGCGGCGGCTGGAGGAGCTGCTGCTGGGCCCGGCGGCGGCGCAGCTCGGCTCCGGGCCGGTCGTGGTGGTGCCGCCGGGGCGGCTGCACCGGGTGCCGTGGGCGCTGCTGCCGTCGCTGCGGGAGCGGGTGTTCAGCGTGTCGCCGTCGGCGAGCAGCTGGCTGCGGGCGCACGGGACCGCGCCGCCGGACGGTGGACGCCAGGTCCTGGTGCGCGGGCCGGGGCTTGCGACCGGCGGCGCCGAGGTGCCCGAACTGGCCGGACGCCACGGTTCGGCGACCGTCCTGGAGTACGACGAGGCGCGCGTGCCGCGGGTGCTGGAGGAGCTGGACGGGGCGGCGCTGGCCCATATCGCGGCGCACGGCACGTTCCGGGCGGACAGCCCGTTGTTCTCCTCGTTGCGGATGGCGGACGGGCCGCTGATCGTCCATGACTTCGAGCGTCTCGACCGCAGCCCCTACCGGATCATTCTGTCCTGCTGCGACACGGCCCGGTTCGCGTCGGTCGGCGCGGACGAACTGCTCGGCCTGGTCACCGCGTTGCTGCCGCTGGGCACGGCGGGGGTGGTGGCGTGCAGTGCGCCGGTCAACGACGAGGCGGTGGTGCCGTTGATGCTCGCGCTGCACAAGGGGCTCGGTGCGGGGGCGTCGATGGCGGAGGCGTTGCGGGACGCGCGGGCCGCGCTGCCGGGGGACGCGGTGCATCAGGCGACGGGGTGGGCGTTCTCGGCGTTCGGGGCGGCGTAGTCCCTGCCGGAGGTGCGAGGTGTGGTGCGTGGGGCGGCCTGACCCCTCCCCCGAATACTGGGGGTCAGACCGCCCCGGTCCGTGTCCGGCTCAGGCCGGTTGTGCCTCGGGCAGCTCCACCAGGCACGGCAGCGCGTCGCGGTCGCTCGCGCCGAGGCGGGTGTAGGCGCCGTAGAGGTGGTTGCCGACGGTCCGGACCGACAGGGTGAGCTTCTCCGCGATCTGGCGGTTGGTGAGGCCGGCGGCGGCGAGGGTGACGATCTGCCGCTGGCGGGCGGTGAGTTCGCCGAGGACCAGCCCCGCCAGGGCCGGGGTACGGGCGCCCTGGCAGCGGCGGGCCAGGGCGACGGACCGGGTGCGGGAGGTGCGGGCCGCGCCGGGGTCGCGGTGCGCCTGCGCCGCCTGGGCGTACGCCTCCGCCGCGAACAGCAGGAAACCGCGCTCCTCCAGCGTCCGGGCCGCACGGTCGAGGGCGGGTCCGTCTCCTTGGGCGAGCGCGTCGGCGTGCGCGGCGAAGACCCCGGTCAGCCGGCCGACGGCCCGCTCGGGCGCACCGAGGCGGACGGCGTCGTACGGCTCCGCACCGACGGCGTCCAGGGCGGCGTCGAGGTCACCGCGAGCGGCGGCCCACCAGGCGGCGGCGCCGGATGAGGGGGGCGTAGGGGTGCCGGGGTCGACGGCACTGGCTGAGGGGGCCGCAGGGGTGCCGGAGTCGGCGGCACTGGCTGAGGGGGCCGCAGGTGTCCCGGGGTCGGCGGCGGACGGGCCGCCCCTGTTCACCGACCCCGAGCCGCGGATCCGCGCCGACATTCGTTCCAAGTCGTCGCCCCCTGCCGCCACCACTCGCCCCGCCTCGCCCGACTGGGCCGTCGACAGGGCGAGTTCGAGGTGGCAGGGGTGGTCTTCGGGGGTGGTGCGCAGGCCCTCCCGGGCCCAGGAGGCGGCCTCGCGCAGTTGGCCGCGCAGGCGGGCGAAGCGGGCTCGTACGGCGGCGTGCGGGGCCGGGATGCCGATGCCCTCGGTGACGAGCCACTCCCCCACCGGCGCCGGTACGGCCCGTACGTCCGTCTCGGCGATGGCCCGCGCCAGGGCGGCCGTCTCGGTCTCCAGGGCGGCCGTGCGGTCGGACGGGGTGCGGGCCAGGCGGCGGGCCCTGAGGCGGCCTGCCACCGAACGGAGCACCGGGCCGTGGAGGGGGTGGGCGAGGCTCGCGGTGCCGTGGTCGTCGATGTGGACCAGGCCGTCGGCCTCCAACACTTCGAGCGCGCCCAGGTCGAGCGTGTCGGCGTCCACGGGGAGCGGTTCGCCGAACGCCAGGCGGTCCAGGGTGGCGCGCTCGCCGGGGTCCGCGCGGTCGAGGAGGTCCGCGAGGCGTTCGCGCACGGTCGCGGTGACCGGCACCGGGCCCCGCCACTCCCACTCGCCCGAGTCCGGGACGCGCGACAGGAGCCCCTGCTCGCGCACCGCACCCACCAGCTCCCGCAACAGCCGCAGATCGCCCTGGCAGAGCCGGTGCAGCCGGCTGACGGTGAGGGCCTCCAGGCCGCCCGCGCCGGCCGCGAGCAGCTGCGCCGTCTCCTCGCGGGGCAGCGGCTCCAGGTCGAGGCGCGGCAGGAGTTCCCCGGTCCACAGACGGGTGATCGCCCCCGGTGCCCGGGCGCCCTCGGTGGCGACGACCAGGAGCCGGGTGCGGCCGTGCACGGCGAGCTGGTGGACCAGGGCGGCCGAGGCGTCGTCGAGCAGATGGGCGTCGTCGACCAGCAACAGCCGTACGCCTGAGAGCAGTTGGACCGCGCGATGCAGGGACACGGTGTCCGGGAGCAGGTGGGCGAAGGCGGCAAACGGGAGGTCGCGGGTCTCGGGCGTCCCCGTCGCCCGCGCGCAGTCGGTGCCGCGCACGGCCTCCGTGACCAGCAGGGTCTTGCCCCGCCCCGCCGGACCGGTCACCACAATGCCGTGCCGGCCGCCGGCCACGGACCCGCGGATCAGCTCGAGTTCGTCCTGGCGCCCGGTGAACGGCCAGGGCGGTCGCAGGCTTGTCGCGTCCCGTTCGAATGTCGTCACGGAAGCAAGAGCACCGCTACTCAGGTCTGATACAGGGGGACTTGAGTAGCCCCCGACTCAGGCGCCCCCGGACGCCCGACGGCACGCTGGGACGCATGACCGCTCGCTACTGCTCCCTCGCGCAGCAGTCGGCTCCGGCGTTCGCTCCGGGGCTGGCCGCCGAGCGGCTGAGCGCGCTCGCCGGCGGCGGTCGGATGTGGGTCAACAGCACGGTCCTGCACTACTGCTTCTTCGACGGCGACTCCGACGGGTCGGTCATTCCTGTTCCGGGGACCGGGCAGAACCGCCGGGTGTCGTGGGTGGGCGCCAAGGAGCAGCGGGACGTGGTGCGCGAGTGCTTCCAGGAGTGGCAGGACCTCGGGGTGGGGGTGCGTTTCACCGAGGTCGGCGACCGTTCGGAGGCCGAACTGCGCATCGGGTTCCAGCTCGGCGACGGATCCTGGTCGACCGTGGGCAGGGACGCCCTGCGGGTCGGGGTGAACGAGCGCACCATGAACTTCGGCTGGGACCTGACCGCGCCCGGGGAGCGCGGGACGGCCCTGCACGAGATCGGGCACGCGCTCGGCATGCAGCACGAGCACCAGAGTCCGTTCGCCGGGATCCACTGGGACGAGGAGGCCGTCTACGCCGATCTGGCGGGCCCGCCGAACCATTGGAGCCGGGACCGGACGTTCTTCAACATCCTGCGCAAGCTCGACCCGGACGAGGTCAACGGCTCCGTCTGGGACCCGCAGTCGATCATGGAGTATCCCTTCGGGGCGGGGCTGATCCTGGAACCGGAGCAGTTCCGTGCGGGCCTCCACCCGCCCGGCACCCTGTCGGCCGCCGACAAGGAGTACGTCCTGCGCTGGTATCCGCCGACCGAGCCGGTCCGGCCGCCCGCGCTGGTGCCCTTCCGGTCCGCCCCGCTGGGGCTCGGGCCGGGCGGGCAGGCCGACTTCACGGTGGAACCGCCGGAGACCCGCGAGTACACCGTGGGCATCTTCGGCGACGCCGACACCGTCGTGGTGGTCTTCGAGGAACGGGACGGAGAAGCCCGCTACCTCTGCGGCCACGACGACGGAGGCACACCGCACAACGCAACGCTCAGGGCCCGTCTCGTCAAGGGCCGCCGCTACTTCGTCCGTGTGCGCCTGTACTCCGCGTGGGGTTCGGGGGAAACCGCGGTCATGTGCTGGTGAGCCGGCACGTACGGACCGCACACGGACGAGGCTGGACCACTGTCCGGCGCCGGGGGAATGGCCGGTGCTCGTCACCTTCGGGGGAGGGAGACGAGCACCGGCCACGCGGCGTTCCGGGGCGCGCTGGTCCTCATGGTCCCGGTCGTCGAGGCGGTCCTCAGGGCAGGTCGCGGGTGAAGACGACTCGGGGGCGGTCCGGGCCGTCGTAGTTCTCGACCAGGCGGTCCTGGAAGCCGAGGCTGCGGTGGAAGGCGAGGGAGACCGTGTTCGCGGGCGTGGTGATCGCCTTGAGGCGGACCGCGCCCTGGTTGCGGGCGGCGGCGGTGAAGGCCTCGTAGAGCGTGCGGCCGAGGCCGGTGCCGCGGGTGTCGTCGCGGGTCGCGATCAGATGGACGTAGCCGGTGCGGTCCGGGGTGACGAAGCCGAAGAGGTAGCCTCGGATGCCGTCCTCGGCGCGGGCGACCAGACAGGTCGAGCCGAACTCCTGTACCAGCGCGGTCAGATGGAGCGCCCGCAGATCGCGCTCGCCCCAGTAGCGGGCGTGGTCCGCGAGGACCTGGTGGAGATCGCTCACGTCGGCGCGGTCGATCCGGACAGCCATGTGCCGATCATGGCACGGGGCGGCCGGTCCGGTGGCGGGCGGTCTCCGCCAGCTCGACAGGCGGGTGCCGTGGCGCGCGGGCTGCGTCGCCTCGACGGGCGGGTGCCGGTGGCCCGGCTGTCACGCTTCCAGGAGCCTGCGCTTCTGCTCCTCGAACTCGGCCTCGGTGAGGACGCCCTGGGTCTTCAGTTCGCCGAGCTGCTTCAGCTGCTCGATCTTGGCGCTCATGTCGGGGGCCGGAGGGGCAGCCGCCGGCTGTTGTTGGGAGTAGGACGGGGGCGGGGGCGGGGGCGCCTGGGCTTCCTGCTGGGCCGCCCATCGCCCTTGCTGTCGGCGGTTCACACGGTTCGACACGGCGGTCGCCGTTCCGGCGACGACGGCGGTGCGCGCGACCCCACGGAGGAGACCTGGCATGACTGTTCCCTTCGATCCCTTCGATCCCTTCGATCCCTTCGATCCATCAACCTTCAGTCGGCGGTCTCGGTCGCGTCGAGGGCCGCGACGAGCGCGGGGACCGGGATCCGTCCGGAGGCGACCATCCGGGCCCCGCCGCGGCGCAGGGCGGCGGCGAAGGGTGCGGCCCACCGGTTCTCGTAGAGCAGGATGCCTGCCGAACAACCGGGTTCCAGCGCCTTGGCGGCTTCGTCGATGTCGTCCTGGCCGAGGAGCCCCGACGAGGCTCCCTCGAAGACGGCGAGGTCCAGCCGGCCGTCGCCGTCGAAGTCGGTGATCTCCATGCCGGCCACCGAGCCGTCGTCGTCCTTCCTGACAAAGACCAGGTCGAGGATCCGGATGATGCCCCGGTCCACGAGATCGACGAGGAGGGGGAGGCCCTCGCCCGTCATCCGGTTGCCGGGGAACTCGACGACCAGGTAGTCGATGGGGCCCACGTCTTCGAATTCGTCGCTCACGGCGTCACCTCTGGTGCTCGTGGCTGTTCGAGCCCATTGCATCACCGGAGCGTGGCCCGCGCACCTCGGTGTGCCGTTCACCCGTCCGGGGCACCAGGATCGCGCGCTTCACGGAGGCCGTCTGTGCTGGTGTCCATGAACGCTAGTGGTGACGAACAGCTCTCGGGCGACGAGCGCGGTGAACTGGCCGAGCTGAGGAAACGGGTTCATGCCCTGGAGAGCGGCGGGCCGCCCCGCGCGGCGCGGCACCACCCGTTCCGCTCGCTCGGCTCGGTCGTGCTGATCCTTCTGGCCGCGCTGCTGGCCATGCTGTCCGTCGTGGCGGTGTGGGCGAACAGCATCGTCCAGGACACGGACCGCTACGTGAAGACCGTCGGCCCGCTGGCGAGCGACCCGGATGTGCAGAAGGCGGCCACCAACCGGATCACCACCGCCGTCCTGGCCCAGATCGACGTGGACGCACTGGTGAAGCAGCTCACCGACGCGGCCTCGGCGAAGGGCGTGCCACCGCAGGCGGCCAAGCTGCTCGGCAATCTGGACGGCCCGATCGAGAGCGGGCTCAAGCAGCTGGTCAGCGGCACCGTGGAGCGGGTGGTCAGCAGCAGTGCCTTCGAGACGGTCTGGGTGAACGGCAACCGCAGGGCGCACGCGGCGCTGGACAAGGCCCTGACCGGCCAGACCGACGACAGCACGGTCAAGGTGGAGAACGACCAGGTCGTCGTCGACCTGGGCCCGATCGTCGCCGAGGTCAAGGACCAGCTGGTCGCCGCCGGCTTCACGCCCGCCGCCAAGATCCCGGCCGTCCACACGAACTTCGTGGTGTTCCAGTCGAAGGACCTCGGCAAGATCAGGTCCTACGTCAGGGTGCTGGAGCTCCTCGGAGGCTGGCTGCCGGTCATCGCGCTGCTGATCGCGGCCGCGGGGGTGTACGTGGCGTTCAACCGACGGCACGCGCTGATCGGGGCTGCCCTGGCGGTCTTCGTCGCCATGGTGATCCTGGGGATCGGCCTGACCGTCTTCCGTGACGTCTACCTCAATCATCTGCCGTCCGGCGTCTCCGAGGCCGCCGCGGGCTCCGTGTACGACGCCCTGGTCAAGTTCCTGCGCGCCGGTATCCGTGCCCTCGCCGCGGTCGCCCTGTTCACCGCTGCCGGGGCCTTCCTCGCCGGGCCGTCGCGGGTCGCCGTCGTCACGCGCACCGCCTGCCGCAGGAGCATCGGCGCGCTGCGGGACGTGACGACGTCGGCGGGCCTTCGGCTCGGGGCGGTCGGGCGGTTCGTCCACCGCTTCAAGCGCTGGATCGGAGTGGTCATCCTGGTGGTCGCGGCGATCGTTCTGTTCACCTGGACCTATCCCACCACGGCGGTCGTGGTGTGGACGGCGGTGATCACGTTGGTGGCCCTCGCGATCCGGGAGTTCCTGGACCAGGACGACTCCGCGCCGTCCTCCGGCACGGACGCCGGGGCAGCCGCCGCGCACTGACCCGGCTCGCCGGACGAACCGTCCTTGCGAACCTCACCCGTCACGGGTGATCACCGGAGCCGGATCACCCCGGATGCTCGCAGGTGAGGCGCTGAATGCTGCCTCTCACCGGGGAAATGAGGAATCGATCATGACCACGACCACGACGCACCGCCGCTCGGAAACCGCCGAGGCCGCTGCCGGCGGCCTGACGGTGTTCGCCGCCGTCCTGCTGCTCGTCTCCGGTGTCCTGGATCTCTTCCGGGGCATCATGGCCATCGCCAACGACGACGTGTTCGTGAACACACCCAACTACGTCTTCAAGTTCGACCTGACCGGCTGGGGTTGGATCCAGCTGGTCCTCGGAGTGATCGCCATGTGCGTGGGCGCGGGTCTCTTCACACGCGCCACCTGGGCCCGGGTCGCCGGGGTCGGCATCGCGGGGCTGGCGATCATCGCCAACTTCCTGTCCCTGCCGTACTACCCCGTCTGGTCGCTCACCCTGATCGCGATGTACGGCTTCGTCATCTGGGGCCTGTGCACCGTGCGCCGGGAACGCTGAACGGCATACCGGCCGCCCCCGTGCCGGGGCACTGAACCCGGGAGGACCCATCGCCGCACCGACGCCGGAGAGCGGCTCCGGACCCGCCGCACGGAGTCAGCCGCCGGAAGCCGACCTGCTGCGGACCATGCTGGGCCGGCCGGAGTATCGCAGGGCCCTGGTCTTCTGCGGCCTGATCGGTGTTCCGGTGGCGTTGATCGCCTTCTGGTTCCTCGTGGCGGTCCATCAGCTGGAGCAGCTGATCTGGACGGACTGGCCCAAGGACCTGGGCTGGGAGAAGGCCCCCTGGTGGTGGGCGCTGCCCCTGCTCACGCCGGCCGGTCTCGTGGTCGGCGTGGTCGCCGCCCGCTTTCCGGGCCGGGGCGGGCATGTGCCCGCGGGCGGCCTGCACTCGGGCGGCATCACGAGGAAGGCGCTGCCCGGCGTCCTGATCGCCGCTCTGGTCGGTCTGCCGCTCGGTGCCGTGCTGGGGCCCGAGGCACCCCTGATCGCCATGGGCGGCGGGCTGGCACTTCTCTTCGCGCGCCTGGCCCGGGCCCCGGAGACCGAGGCGAGCACGGCACTGCTGAGTGCGGCCGGGGCGGCGGCCGCCGTCTCCGCGCTCTTCGGGAATCCGATCGTGGGCGCGGTGCTGCTGATCGAGGTGGCCGGGGTGGGCGGCCCGCAACTGTTCGCGGTGATGCTGCCCGCACTGCTGGCCAGCGGAGTGGGCGACCTGATCTTCACCGGTTTCGTCCGCTGGACCGGCTTCGAGACGGGGAGCCTGGACATCGGCCTGCCCACCCCGCCGCCGCTCGACTGGACGGACGTGCTGTGGGCGCTGCTGCTGGCGCCCGCCCTCGCGTTCCTCGTCCACGGCGCGTTCGTGGGCGGACGCTTCGCGGCGCGGTTCGTGGCAGCCCGGACGGTTCGCCGCACCGCCCTCTGCGCACTGGCAGCGGCGGTCTGCATCACCCTCTACGCCGTCGCCACGGGCCGCTCCCCCGCCGAGGCGGCCCTCTCTGGAGAGTCCACCCTCTCCGATCTGGCGCGGGACCCGCACGCCTGGCCGGTGGGAGCGCTGATCGCGGTACTTGCCTTCAAGGGCCTGGCGTACGCGCTGTGTCTGGGCAGTCTGCGCGGTGGCCCGGTCTTTCCGGCCCTGTTCCTGGGTGGAGCGTCCGGGGTGCTGCTGGCGCCGCTGCCGGGTCTGGGGCTGGTGCCGGCGATGGCGGTCGGCATGGCGGCCTCGGTGACCGCGGCCCTGCGCCTGCCCGTGAGCAGCGTCGTCCTGGTCGTGCTCCTGCTGGGCAACGTGGACACGGTGGCGCTGGTCGTGCTGGCCGCGGTCATGTCCTTCGTGCTGGTCCAGCGGCTGCCTCAGGGCCCGGCCGTCCCTGCGGCAGGTGAGCGGCCGAGCGACCCGGCGCCGGACTGACGCCCTGTGCGGGTGGTCACGGGGGTGAGCTGCCGCGCGCCGCGTTCCTCGTCGGCGGGTCCGGCGGTTCGGGTGTGCCCAGACGGCGGACGGCCCAGGGTTCCCGGGCGATGACCGCGCCGGCCGTGAGGCACAGGGTCGCGACCACGCAGAGCGTGATGAGCCAGGACAACAGCGTGAAGACGGCACCCAGGGAGCCGTACTTCGCCAGGCTGTGGTTGAGGGCCCGGGGGACGTACAGCGAGGCGGTGGAGGTGACGACGGTCAGGGCCGCCCCGGTCAGCACCGCACCCGGCAGCAGCGGACGCCAGGGCACGCGTGCGACCAGCAGCAGATGCTGCGTCCACCACCAGATGCCGACCTCCGCGACCAGCAGCAGGGGCACGCCGAGCCACAGGCCGAGGCCGAAGCCGTTGCGCAGGGTGCCCTGTACGGCGAACATGCCCAGCCAGGTCGCGATCCAGGCGATCCAGCGCCAGGCGGCCACCCGCGCGCTCGCCTTGGGCAGGCTCCAGGCGCGCTGGCACAGCCGCTGCATGGCGCGGCTGCACGCGGTGGCCGAAAGGAGCACCATCAGCCCGCCGACGACGCCCGTGGTCTGGCGCAGCTCGTCGGACGGTTCGTCGGTGCCCTGGAGGACCTTGTTGAGTTCGGCGTTGGCGCTTCCCGTCAGTCCGAAGGCGTCGTGCAGGGACGTGACGAACTGGTCGCGCAGCCACTGCGGGGCGATGGAGGCCACCACGAACAGCAGGGGGACGGCCGTGAGGAACGTCTGGGCGGCGAGGCGGGTCGCGGAGTCGAACACGTTCACCGAGATCAGGTGCGACAGCAGATGCGTGAGCACGGGGAACCGGTCCTCGGTCCGGGTGCGCAGGTCCATCAGGCGGGACCGCGTCGAGGCGGCACGCTCCCGCACTGCTGTCCGGCGGGAAGGACGGCCCGGGCGCCTTCTTCCGGTCCCTTTCCCTGGCTGCATGCTGCCAGGGTGCCCGCTGTCGCGGCCGTCCGGCCCCGGCAGGTGTACGGCACAGGGCCGGATGGGCCAAGAAACTCGCGCGAAGAGGTGCGCCGGCACGTTCTGGTCACGGGGCCGGTGAGCCCCTGCGCGGACCGGCTTCAGGGTCGACGAATGGTGCGGCGCCGGACGGACGGGGAGACTGGAGGCATGGTCGAACGTCGAGCCGTGGCCGGACGCGCACTGCCGCGCGGGGGACTGTGATGGTGCTCGACCTGGTGGTCATCGGTCTCGCGATCACCGTCTTCCCCCTGTCGGTGACCGCGTTCGTGCTGGTCCTGTCGACGCGCGGCGGAGTGTGGAAAGGCCTGGTCTTCATCCTGGCCTGGCTCGCCTGCTTCGTGGCCGTCATCGCCGCCGTACTGCTCACCACCGGCGGCAAACCGCCCGCTCCCCACTCCCCGCCCTCCACCGCCTCGTCCGCCGTCAAGCTGGCCATCGGCGTGGGGCTCGTCGGCTACGGCTGGTACCGGCACCGGTCCCGGCGCAGGAAGCGTGCGGGGGCCGCCCCCTCCTCGGGCCGGCACAAGTCCTCCGGCGGACTGATGGCACGACTCGACCGGATCTCCCTGTGGACGGCTGCGGGACTGGGTCCGCTGCTCCAGCCGTGGGGGCTCGTGGCGGCGGGCGCGGCGACGGTGGTCAGCGCGGACCTGTCCCACACCTCCTCCTACCTGGCCCTGTTCGGATACGTCCTCCTCGCCACGAGCAGTCTGCTGGCGATGGAGATCTACATGACGTTCGCCCCGGACTCCGCCGGAGTACGCCTGGACAAGCTCCGCGTCTGGATCACGACTCACCAGGAGCAGGCGCTGGTGACTGTGGCACTGGTGGCCGGATTGTTCCTGGTCAGCAGAAGCATCGCGCAGTTGACGTCCTGAGCCGTACCTGACAGCCCGTAGCATCGGCCGAGAAGCCTCCGGCCGACAGGGAGACAGCGCGTGATCAGCGGATACGTCATCGGTGAGAGCCTCAGGCCGGGAGCGGTGCTCGAGCCGTACGGACTGCGGCTGCGGAAGATCAGCAGGGTGGAGGTCGGCGGTGCCGCCGAGGGGCAGCCGTCCGTGTGGACGCTCGTCGAGTGGGAGAGCGACGGCGAGGACGTGGACGCGCTCGCGGACGCGCTCGCCGGGGTGCTGGCGCCCGAACTCGGCTGGTACACCGACTTCGTCGTCGGCGACGAGCGGGTGGTCGTGTTCGCGGACAAGGTGTGCCGCTATCGGCGCGGTGATGCGGCGGGCCGCGCCGAAGCGGTTGCGTACGGCAGGTCGGTGGGGACTCCGGGGCATCAGCTCGACTGGCCGGAGTGAACCCTCCTGGGGTCGAGCAGGCTCAGGGTCGTCACCACGGTGAAGAGGCGGATGCGCCGGGTCAGGGCGGCGATGTGGGCGAGGACGACGGTCGGCGAGGAGGAGAGGAACGGCCGCTCGTGCCGCTCCCCCACGCCGAAGCCGTCGAAGCCCGGCCTCTCGGCGAGCACGGTCTTGTCGATGAACTTACGGAAGGTCGTGCGTCGGCTTCCGCACGCCCGTGACCGGATCCGGCCGGTGCACGATCAGGGTGATCGCGAGGAACTTCACGACGCCGCCCGCTGCTCGCCCCGAGCTTCGTCGGGGTGTGCGAGGCCGAGGTGGTGGCGCAGGGTCGGGCCCTCGTAGTCGGTGCGGAAGACGCCCTGTTCCTGGAGGAGCGGGACGACCTTGTCGGCGAAGGTGTCGAGGCCGGTCGGGGTGATGTGCGGGACGAGGATGAAGCCGTCGCTCGCGTCGGCCTGCACGTACTCGTTGATGGTGCGGGCGATGGTCTCGGGCGAGCCGATGAAGTTCTGCCGGTTGCCGGTGTTGATGACCAGGTCGCGGATGGACCACTTGTTGGCCTCGGCCAGCTCGCGCCACTCGCGGGCGGTGGCCAGCGGGTCCCGGTACATCCGCACTTGAGCACGGCCCTTGGAGATGTGGTTGTCGCTGACGTCCGGGTCGATGTCGGGGAGCGGTCCTTCGGGGTCGTACCTGGACAGGTCCCGGTTCCAGACGAACTCCAGGTGCTTGAGCGCGGTGGCGCCGCTGACCTGCTGGCGGCGGACGGTCCGGGCCAGCTCCTCGGCCTCGGCGTCGGTGTCGGCGAGCGCGAAGGAGGCGGCGGGCAGGATCAGCAACTGGTCTTGGCGGCGGCCGTACTTGGCGAGGCGGTTCTTGACGTCGGTGTAGAACGCCTGGCCCTCCTTGAGGGTGGCGTACCGGCTGAAGATGGCGTCGGCCGAGGAGGCGGCGAACTCGCGGCCCTCGTCGGAGTCACCCGCCTGGAAGATCACCGGGCGGCCCTGCGGGGAGCGCGGCACGTTGAACTGCCCGTGGATGTCGAAGTGCTGTCCGGTGTGGACGAAGGAGCCGGCCTTGGCATCCCGCAGGAACACGCCGGAGGCCTGGTCGGCGAGGATCTCGTCGCCCTGCCAGGAGTCGAAGAGCTCCTGGGTGGTGGCGAGGAACTCCTTGGCGCGGGAGTAGCGCTCCTGCTGCGGCAGGAAGCCGCCGCGGCGGAAGTTCTCGCCGGTGAAGGCGTCCCAGGAGGTGACGACGTTCCAGGCGGAGCGGCCGCCGGAGAGGTGGTCGAGGCTGGCGAACTGGCGGGCCACCTCGTAGGGCTCGTTGAAGGTGGAGTTGATGGTGCCGGTCAGCCCGAGGTGCTCGGTGACGGCGGCGAGCGCGGCGAGGATCGTGAAGGTGTCCGGGCGGCCGACGACGTCCAAGTCGTAGATTTTTCCGCCCTGTTCGCGCAGGCGCAGGCCCTCGGCGAGGAACAGGAAGTCGAACTTGGCGCGTTCGGCGGTCTTCGCGAAGTGGGCGAAGGAGCTGAACTCGATATGGCTGCCGGCCTCGGGGTCGCTCCACACGGTGGTGTTGTTGACGCCGGGGAAGTGCGCGGCCAGGTGGATCTGCTTCAGGGGCTTGGACATGGGTGCGGGATCCCTCCGGCTCAGGCGGACGCGGCGGCGTAGCGGTTGGCGGGGCGGGCGAGGCCCAGCAGGCCGCGCAGGGTGTCGGCCTCGTAGGCGGTGCGGAAGGCGTTCCGGCGCTGGAGTTCGGGGACCAGGCCGCGGGTGATGGCGGGGAGGTCGTGACCGAGGACGGCGGGCCGCAGCCGGAATCCGGTGAGCCCGGTGGCCTGGAACTCGACCAGGAGGTCGGCGAGTTGGGCCGGTGTGCCGGTGAAGACCCGGGCGTCGCTGGTGAACGGCTCCCCGGCGAGCGTGTCGAGGCGGTCCCGGCGGGCGGCGGCCGCGGCCGGGTCCTCGTCGAGGAAGACGACGAGGTCGCCGAAAATGTGCAGGGGCTCGCCCTCGCGGCCGGCGGCCGACTGCTCGTCGCGGATCTCGGTGACGATCGCGCGCGCCTGGTCGGTGTCGTGCGGGGTGATGTAGCCGACGTCGGCCTGCCGGGCGATGAGCCGGTACGGGACCGTCTGGTGGCCGAGGGCGGTGACGAGCGGCTGGCCCTGCGGGGGCCGGGGCGTGATGGAGGGGCCCTTGACGCTGAAGTGCCGGCCCTCGAAGTCGATGTAGTGCAGCTTGTCCCGGTCGATGAAGCGGCCGGTGGCGGCGTCGCGGATCTCGGCGTCGTCCTCCCAGCTGTCCCACAGGCGGCGGACGGCCTCCACCCAGTCGGCGGCCTCGTCGAGGAGGTCGGTGACCAGGTCCTGGGTCCGGGGGCTGTCGTAGGCCTCGATCGCGGGGATGGTGCGGCGGCCGAAGTGTGCGGCCTCGTTGGGGCGGGCGGTGATCTGGACGCGTACGCCCGCGCGGCCGGTGCTGACGTAGTCGAGGGTCGCGATGGCCTTGGAGAGGTGGAACGGCTCGGTGTGGGTGACCACCGCCGTGGGGACCAGGCCTATGTGCCGGGTGAGCGGCGCGATGCGTGAGGCGATCAGCACGGCGTCGAGGCGGCCGCGGACCTGGTCGGTGCGCTCGTCCGGGTCGAGGAAGTGGCTGGACTGCGGGCCGAGTCCGTCCTCGATGGTGACGAAGTCGAGCTGGCCGTGTTCGGCCTCGACGACCAGGTCGGCCCAGTATCCGGCGGTGAACAGCTCACGCGGCCGGGCCACCGGCTCACGCCAGGAGGCGGGGTGCCAGCCGGTGCCGTCGAGGGCGACGGCGAGGTGCAGAGAAGAGGGGGACACGAGGGGTGCCTTCCTGGAGGTCCGTACGAGAGGGGCCGGCCCGCGCGAGGACGGCGCAGGGCACGGCGGCTGAGGAGGGTGACGGGTCAGGAACAACAGAGCGCGGTGGACACGCGCAGCAGATCGATGTGCGGCCGGGAGTGGAGACGGGCGGAGCGAAGCGTCCTGGTCACGCCCGTCACCCCCTCCCTCTGGACGCACGAGGGCGCCCGGCGGATCTCGTCGTGAGTCACAACACCGTGCCCTGCCCGGATGTTCCCGGACTGCGGACCAGGAGGATCGGTGAACGGCGGCGCAGGGTGAAGCCGAGCGACTCGTAGAGGCGGATGGCGTTCGTGTTGTCCGCGGCCGCGTGCAGGAACGGGGTGTCGCCGCGCTCCCGGATGCCCGCGGCGACCGCGCGGACCAGGCGGGTGGCCAGGCCCCGGCCCCGGTGTGCCGGATCGGTGCAGACCGCGCTGATCTCCGTCCAGCCGGGCGGCCGTAGCCGTTCCCCGGCCAGGGCGATCAGACGGCCCCGGTCCCGGATGCCGAGGTAGGTGCCGAGCCGGATGGTCCGCCGGAGGAAGGGGCCCGGTCGGGTGCGGGCCACCAGGTCCAGGATCTCGGGCACGTCGTCGGGGCCGAGCCGTACCGCCTCGGGGGCGGGTTCGGCCCGCAGCCCGGTGTCGACGAGTTGCACACCAACTCCCCCGCCGACCATCTCCCACCCGTCCGGGACGTCCTCGACGGGCTTGATCCGTACGGTCGTTCCGGGTCCGACGAGCGTGTGCAAGTCGGCCCAGGCGGCCGGGTCGCCGGGATCGGCGAGGGCCGCGAAGGCGTAGACGTCGTCCGGGTAGCGGGCCGCGCGGCCGACCCGTTGAGCGAGGTGGGCGTGCGGGCCGTTCAGGGCGGCCCACACCGCGTTGTCCAGGACGGAGAAGGGGTCGGTGGGTCTCAAGGAGGCTCCGCCTCGGCGGAGTTCGGTCTGCTGGGCCACGGAGGCGGAGTCCTTTCCCAAGTCGACGGATGGGCGCGTCAGGCTTGCTGATGAGCCGTCAGGAGTTCGTCAGCGGCAGCCCGGGCGGGTTGATCTCCGACTTGGCGACGGCGTCGTTGGAGAGGTTCCACGCGGCGAGCCACTTGGCGTACTGACCTTTGTCGATCAGGTAGTTGATGGCGTCGGCGAGCGGCTTGGCGAGACCGCTGCCCTTCTTCGCGGTCGCGGCGATCAGGCCCTGGAGCGACTCACCGGCACCGGAGTACTGCCCCGCGATCTTCGTCGGGTTGGGCGTGCTCGCCGTCTGGGTGACGTGGTACGAGAGGTTGGGGCTGGGGCCGAGGTAGGAGTCGATCTTGCCGCTGTTGAGGGCGAGGTAGATGCTCGGGCTGTCCTGGAAGTACTTGATGGTCAGCTTCTTGCCCTCCTTCTTCAGCCTGCTCTGCCACTCCAGCAGGATCCGCTCCTGGTTGGTGCCGGCGCCGACGGAGACGGTCTGGCCCGCGAGCGCCTCGTAGTCGCCGTCGAAGGTCCACTTCGAGGACTTCGCCGTCTCGAAGGCGAGGTCGTCCTTGCGGTAGGAGGCGAACTCGTACTTCTGCTTGCGCTCCTCGGTGTCGGTGATGTTGGAGAAGCCGACGTTCACCTTGCCGCTGTCGATGCCGACGAAGAGGTTCTCCCAGGTGAACCGCTTGACCTCGGGCTTGAGGCCGAGGACGGCGGCGACCAGGCGGGCCAGGTCGCTCTCCGAGCCGGTGAGGGTCTTCTGGTCGCTGCCGACGAAGCCCAGCGGCGGGGAGCCGGAGGGCAGGGTGCCGGAGCCGATGACGAGGGTGCCGCTCTTCTTGAGGGCGGCGGGCAGTTCGGCGCTGATGGACTTGACCTCGGCGACCTTGAGGGTGGTCTCCTTCGCGGCGCCGTTGGACAGCCGGCCGACGGTGACCGTGCCGACGCTGTCGTTCGTCTGCGTGGCCGCGTCGCTGTCCCCACCGCAGGCGGCGAGCCCGGTGGCGAGGGTGGCGACGGCGGTCGCCGCGGTGATGCCGCGTATCAGGCTGCGTCGGGTGAAGTGGGCAGACATGTCCGTCCTCGGTGTTCGGTGTTCGATGAGAGAGGTGAAGGGCGTTGCTCGTGGGGGGAGTTCGTGGGAGCGGGGGGATCAGGGGACCGTGCGGGTCACAGGACCTTGCTCAGGAAGTCCCGGGTCCGTTCGTGCCGCGGCCGGTCCAGGACCTCGGAGGGCGGGCCCTGCTCGACGATCCGGCCGCCGTCGATGAAGACGACCCGGTCGGCGATCTCGCGGGCGAAGCCGATCTCGTGGGTGACGATGACGAGCGTGGTGCCACTGGTCGCCAGGTCCTTGATGACGGCGAGGACCTCACCGACGAGCTCCGGGTCGAGGGCGGAGGTCGGCTCGTCGAAGAGGATGACGCCGGGCCGCAGGGCGAGGGCGCGGGCGATGGCCACGCGCTGCTGCTGTCCGCCGGACAGCTGCCGAGGGTAGGCACCGGTCCTGTCGGCCAGACCGACGCGGCCGAGGAGTTCGCGGGCCAGGTCCTGCGCCTGCGCCTTGCCGAGCTTCCCGGTCGCCACCGGGGCGGCGGCCACGTTGTCCAGCACGGTCAGGTGCGGGAAGAGGTTGAAGTTCTGGAAGACGAACCCGATCCGGCTGCGCTGGGTCAGGATGGCCCGCTCGCTGAGCTCCTTGAGGCGGTCGCCCTGCCGTCGTACGCCGATCAGTTCGTCGTTGACGCTGACGTAGCCGATCTCCGGCTTCTCCAGGTGGTTGATGACCCGCAGCAGGGTGGACTTCCCGGAGCCGGACGGGCCGAGGATCACGGTGACCTCGCCGGGCCGGACGGTCAGGTCGACGCCGTCCAGGACCCGGTGGGCGCCGTACCACTTGTGCACGCCGTGCACTTCGAGGGCGACGGGGGTGATGTCGGTGACGGTCATATCGCGGTCTCCCTGCGGATACGGGCCCTGAGCTCGGTGAGGGAGGCCCGCAGTTTCTGGAGCGGGGTCGGGGGCAGGGAGCGGGTGGCGCCCCGGGCGTAGTGCCGCTCGACGTAGAACTGGACGACGGAGACCGCGCTGGTGAGGATCAGGTACCAGACGGTGGCGACGAGAAGCAGCGGCACGATGTCGCCGGGGTAGGTGGCGCCCATGGACTGGACCGTGCCGAACAGGTCGAGGAGGGAGACGTAGAAGACCAGCGAGGTGCTCTTGATGAGGCCGATGAGCTGGTTGACGTAGTTCGGCGTGATCGAGCGCAGGGCCTGCGGAAAGACGATCTTCCGGAACTGGTAGCCCTTCGGCAGGCCGAGTGCCGACGCGGCCTCGTGCTGGCCCTGGTCGACGGAGAGGATGCCGCCGCGGACGACCTCGGCCGCGTAGGCAGCCTCGTTGAGACTGAGGCCGATCACGGCGATGACCATGTCGGTGGCGAGCCGGGACTCGTCGAAGGAGAAGAAGGCCGGCCCGAAGGGGACGCCGACGCTCAACGTCTTGTACAGGGCAGAGAAGTTGTAGAGGAAGAGCAGGACCACGATCAGCGGGATCGAGCGCAGCGCCCAGACGTAGGTCCAGCTGACCGCCCGCAGCACCGGGCTCTTCGAGAGCCGGGCCAGGGCGAGCAGGATGCCGCCGAGGAGGCCGAGCACCGCACTCCAGGCGGCGACTTCGAGGGTGATGAGGAGCCCGTCGAGGACGGTCGGCCGCAGGAACCAGTAACCGAACCGGTCCCATTGGTAGAACGGGTTGGTCGCGAGCCCGTGGACGAACTGCGCGGCCAGGACCAGGACGACGGCGGTGGCGATCCAGCGGCCCGGTCGCCGCAGGGGCAGAACGCGCTGTGCGGCGAGGGGCTTTGACGGGGTGTCGGACCGGGGCGGTGCGTCGGTCACGGACACGGCGGCGCCTGGGGGTTCGGTCATGAGGGGCTCCGGCGGAGTCGGGTCACCCCTGGGACACGGCGAGCACGGCGTTCTACGGCGGTAGGACGCGACGCACGGGCACCGGGGGCTGGGCGGACAACGGGACACCGCGAGCGCGGTGTTCGTCAGGAACGCGGGGGCTGGGAAGGAACGTCAGCCCCGACAGCGGGCACGGCCCGGTGCGGTACACAGTGCGCTGCTCACGCGGAGCAGGTCGACGGCCCGCTTGGCGACCAGCGGGTCGCCGTACGGCCGTACGCAGCCCGGAGAACGGCGTGCGGCCGTCCTGGGAGCTGCGTACATCTCGGTCACCGTCGCTGTTCTCGGGGGTCCCTCGGAACCCTGGTGGGGCCTGTGGCGGAAAACAGGGCCCTGCTGGACCCGTAGTTAAGGCAGTCGTCCGAACCGGTGTCAATCCCGGTCCATCAGATGGAACGGTCAGTGCGCGCGGGCGGCGTGCGCGGCCCAGTCCAGGATCTGTACGGCGGCCCCGGCGGCCTCCAGGCCCCGGCAGCGGGCGTGGTGCCGGCGGGCGATGCCGTCGAGGTCGAGGTGGGTGCCGAAGGCCGGGTGGGCGGCCAGACGGCGGGCGTACGCCCACAGGTTGGGGTGGTCGGCGATCCGCTGCACGGCGGCGGCGTCCAGGTGATGGCGGTGCACGGTGTCGAGTTGGACCAGAGCGACCCACAACTCGACGTCAGCTGCGGTGACGTGATCCCGGATCAGGTACTCCCGTCCGACGAGCCAGCGCTCCAACGAGCCCAGGGAGTCGAGCAGTTGCTCCAGGTGCCCGGCGCGCTCCGTCGCGTCGCCGCCGGCCGATCCGGCGTGCTGGGCGGCCTGTCCGATGCCGCGGCACATCCGCTCCACGGCTTCGGTTTCCGACTCCGCCCCGCACGGGTGGAGCGCCGGGCGGCCGGAGCCGAAGTGCCGGGCGAGGTCGCGGGTGATGTCGGTGGCATGGGTGCTGACGATGCGTCCCGACCAGTCGTCGCTGAGCACCGGGGCGACGGCCGCGCCGGTGTACCGGTGGGCGCTGGCCTCGTACAGCGGGCGCAGCGCGGAGTGCCCTCCGTCGGGACAGTCGGGGATCGGGTCCAGGTAGGTCACGGGACAGACGTCGTCGAGGCCGAGCAGGCTGTGCACGACGGCGATGCGCAGACCGTCGGCGCAGGCGACGGTCAGGTGGAGCCGGTAGCGGCGCGGCACGGCGTAGTGCCCACTGCGCGCGTCCTGGCCGATCCTGCCCCGGAACGCGGGGCTCGGGTGGGTGGTGGGGACGTGGGCGAGCGGTGTGACGGACATGGGTCTCCCCGGGAGTCGGGCGCAGACGTACGCGCGGCGGAAGCGTCGTCGGGCGGGAGCGGGCGGCCGTCCCCGTGCGCGGCGGCAGGGGTGTGCCGTTCGGGTGCGGAACGGGTGAGTGCGGCCGGGCTCAGCCCAGGGGCCTGATCGCACTGCAGACGCGCAGCAGATCGATGTGACGGCGGGAGGTGAGAAGAGGCGAAGGCCGCGACGTACGGCTCACTCGGCCGACGGCCGGTTCAAGGCGCCCCATGTTTCCCTACCTGTTCACTAGGATTACCCATTGGAGTGTCGATCGGGCCGGGACACACGTCAAGAGGGCGTCCACGAGACGGGATGCGGCGGGCCCTTCGGGGACGTCGGCGGTCAGTGCGACTCGCGGGTGACCTGCGAGCCGCTGGAGCCGACGAGGAAGTCCAGGTCGGCTCCCTTGTCGGCCTGTTGGACGTGGTCGACGTACAGGCGCTGCCAGCCCCGCCGCGGGTCGGCGAACCCCTCGACGGTGGCCCGGCTCGGGGTGCGGGCGGCGAGTTCGGCGGCCGGCACCTCCAGGTCGATCCGGCGGGCCTCGACGTCCAGGCTGATGACGTCGCCGGTCCTGACGAGGGCGAGCGGGCCGCCCGCCGCGGCCTCCGGCGCCACGTGCAGGACGACCGTGCCGTACGCCGTGCCGCTCATCCGGCCGTCGCAGACCCGGACCATGTCCCGGACGCCCTGCTCCAACAGCTTGGTGGGCAGCGGCATGTTGGCCACCTCGGGCATGCCCGGGTAGCCCTTGGGGCCACAGCCGCGCAGGACGAGGACGGAGTCGGCGTCGACGTCCAGGTCCGGGTCGTCGACGCGGGCGTGGAAGTCCTCGATGCTGTCGAAGACGACCGCCCGGCCCCGGTGGCGCAGCAGGTGCGGGGAGGCCGCCGCGGGTTTGATCAGTGCCCCGTCGGGGGCGAGGCTGCCGCGCAGCACGGCGATGCCGCCCTCCTCGACGAGCGGCCGGGCCCTGGTCCTGATCACCTCGGGGTCCCAGATCGGGGCGTCGTCCAGATGGTCCACCAGCGGCCTTCCCGTGACGGTCAGCGCCCGCGGGTCGAGGAGGTCGGCGACCTCGCGGAGCACGGCGAGCAGTCCGCCGGCCCGGTGGAAGTCCTCCATGAGGAAGCGCCCGGCGGGCTGGAGGTCGACGAGGACCGGCACCCGGGAGCCGATGCGGTCGAAGTCGTCCAGGGTCAGCTCGACGCCCAACCGTCCGGCGATGGCGAGGAGATGGACGACCGCGTTGGTGGACCCGCCGATCGCGGCCAGCGCCACGATCGCGTTGTGGAAGGACCCCTTGGTCAGGAAGGTGCTCGGGCGGCGGTCGTCGGACACCAGCTCCACCGCGAGGCGTCCGGTGCCGTGCGCGGCCTCCAGGAGCCGGCTGTCGGGAGCGGGCGTCCCGGCGACTCCGGGGACGACCGTGCCCAGTGCTTCGGCGACCAGCGCCATCGTGGAGGCCGTGCCCATGGTGTTGCAGTGCCCGCGGCTGCGGATCATCGAGGACTCGGAGCGGGTGAACTGCTCCTGGGACAGGGTCCCGGCGCGGACCTCCTCCGACAGCCGCCACACGTCCGTGCCGCAGCCCAGCGGGGTGCCGCGGAAGGTGCCGGTCAGCATGGGTCCGCCGGGCACGACCACGGCGGGCAGGTCGACCGAGGCGGCGGCCATCAGCAGGGACGGGATCGTCTTGTCGCAGCCGCCCAGCAGGACCACTCCGTCGAGGGGGTTGGCCCGCAGCATCTCCTCGGTGGCCATGGCCGCCATGTTGCGCCAGAGCATGGCGGTGGGCCGCACGTTGGTCTCGCCGAGCGACACCACGGGCAGGTCGAGGGGGATGCCGCCCGCCTCGTGCACGCCGTCGCGGACCGACCTGGCGACCTCGTCCAGGTGCGCGTTGCAGGGCGTGAGGTCGGAGGCGGTGTTGGCGATGGCGATCTGGGGCCGGCCGGTGAAGGCGTCGGCCGGTGCGCCCCGGCGCATCCAGGCCCGGTGGATGTAGGCGTTGCGGTCCTGTCCCCCGTACCACTGTGCGCTGCGAAGGGGCATCGCCCGCCCTTTCCGGTCGTCGGTACCGCGGTCTACTATCCGGAACGCGATGCAGCTTACGCAGACGTTCCGCGCTTCGGCAGCCCCGGTCCGCGGTGTCGGCCGACCTGTGCGGCCGGTGCGGGTGGAGGAGCGCCACCTGGTGCCCCGCCCCCGAAGGAGCCCTTCTGATGCGTGCCTTCGTCCTCACCGGTCCCGGCGAGTTCGCGGTGCGGGACGTTCCGGAGCCGCTGGCGGTCCCGGGCGAGGTGGTCGTGGACGTGGAGCGGGTGGGTGTCTGCGGGACCGATCTGGAGTTCTTCACCGGCGACATGGCCTATCTCCACCAGGGGCACGCCTGCTATCCGATGCGGCTGGGCCACGAGTGGGCCGGGCGGGTCCGTGCGGTCGGAGCCGGGGTCGATCCCGGCTGGGTCGGGCGACGGGTCATGGGCGACACCATGCTCGGCTGCGGGTCCTGCCGTCGCTGTCGGCGCGGACAGCAGCACGTCTGCGAGAAGCGCGAGGAGGTGGGCATCCGGGGCGGCCGTGCGGGTGCGCTGGCCGAGCGACTCGCCGTCCCGGCGGGGTCGTTGCACGCCCTGCCGGACTCCGTGGATCCGGAGTTGGGGGCGCTGGTCGAGCCTGGTGGCAACGCCCTGCGGGCGGCCCGGGCCACGGGGGCCGGGCCCGGCGACCGGGTCCTGGTGCTGGGTCCCGGCACCATCGGTCTGCTGGTCGCCCTGTTCGCCCGAGCCGCCGGAGCGGAGGTGCACCTCATGGGTGCCACCGAGGACTCCCTCGCCTTCGCCCGCTCGCTGGGCTTTCCGCACGCCTGGCGCGAGGACACGCTGCCCGACCTGCCCTTCGACGCGGTCGTGGACGCCACCAACGCGGTGCATCTGCCCGCCCTGGCCCAGGAGTCGGTCGAACCGGGCGGTCGGCTCGTGTACATAGGGCTGGCCGCCGAGCCCAGCCTGATCGACACCCGGGCGCTCGTCCTGAAGGACGTGACGGCCGTCGGCATCCTGTCGGCCTCCCCCGGGCTCGACGCCACGATCAGGGCGTACGCCGAGAAGGCCGTCGACCCGAGACCGCTCGTGGCCGCGACCGTCGCACTGGACGCGACCGGAGCCGTGCTCGCCGGCGAGCGACCGCCGGGCGCCGGACCGGGGCCGAAGGTCCATGTCGATCCCGGGCTGATGTGAGCCAGCCCGTTCGGGGTTCGGCTCATGAACGGAGGCGGACAGTGGACTTCAAGGTAAGGCCGACCGCACAGGTCGACGAGAGCGCGACAATCGGTGCGGGGACGACGATCTGGGATCTGGCCCAGATCAGGGAGGACGCCATGCTGGGCAGCGGATGCGTCGTGGGCCGGGGGGCCTACGTCGGCCCGGGGGTGCGGATCGGCGACAACGTCAAGCTCCAGAACCACGCGCTGGTCTACGAGCCTGCGGTGCTCGGCGACGGGGTGTTCGTGGGGCCCGCGGCGGTCCTCACCAACGACCGCTTCCCGCGGTCGGTGCACCCGGAGGGCGGGCTCAAGCGTGGCGGCGACTGGGAGGCCGTGGCGGTCGAGGTGGGCGAAGGCGCCTCCCTCGGGGCTCGCTCGGTGTGTGTGGCGCCGGTCAGGATCGGCCGCTGGGCCCTGGTCGCGGCGGGGGCCGTGGTGACCGGAGACGTACCGGACTTCGCGCTGGTGGCCGGTGTTCCTGCGCGCCGGATCGGCTGGGTCGGCCGGGCGGGCGTCCGGCTGGTCCGACGGGACGGCGAGCCGGACCGCTGGGAGTGTCCGGAGTCGGGTGCGCTGTACGACGAGAGGGGCGGCCGTCTCATCGAGCGCGCGTGACCCAGGTGGTGGTGTTGCCGATGTAACGGACCGGCCACGGCTGCCCGTACCTTCCGATAACGTGTCGTCTGTGATCACGGCGGACAAGAAAGGCACCGTAGAGCGACCGGACGCGGTGGGAAAGTGACCGGCCCGTTGAGGGCCGCGGTGCTGCCTCCGTCGCTGCGCGCGCCGCTCGGAGTGGTCGGGGCCCTCGCCGCGCTGGTGGTCGCCGTGCTCGCCGTCCTGTTCGCCGGGCACAGCCGGCCCAGCAGGGTGGACCGTTGGCTCGTCTCGCCGACGGCGGACAGCGTACGGCCGCCGTTGCGGTACGTCGCCGACACCCTGGACTTCCTCGGGGAACCCACGGGATCGGTGATGGTGGTCCTGGCCGCCGTGACCTGCTGCCTGCTGCTGCGACGCCCTCGCGCGGCCGTCCTCATGCCGGCCGGCGTCGGCCTCGCCGTGGGCACGGCGACGCTGCTCAAGCAGGTGGTGGGCCGCACCATCCACGGACCCGAGAACCTGTCCTATCCGAGCGGCCACACCACCTTCTTCACGGCCCTCGCCTTCGTCGCGGCGCTGCTCGCGACCGACCGGCTCGGGCTCGGCGGCAGGGCCGGCACGTCCCTCGTGCTCGCCGCCACGCTGGTCGCCGGCGCCGCGATGGGATGGGCGGAGGTCGCCCTGGGCGCGCACTACCCGACCGACGCGCTGGGCGGCTGGTGCACCGCGCTGGCGGTGGTCCCGGCGACCGCGTGGCTGGTCGACCGGGTCGCCGACCGTGGGGCCGAGCGGTCGGTCGGCCCCACGGTCGGCGCCGGTCGGCGAGAGGGTCGCTGACCTCACGCGGAACGACGGAGACAGCCCGCCTTCGCCACGCCGGGCGACGAAAGACGGGCTTCGCCACGCCGGGCGACGAAAGACGGGCTTCGCCACGCCGGGCGACGGAACACGGGCTTCGTCACGTCGGGCGACGGAACACGGGCTTCGTCACGCCAGGCGGCGGAACACGGGCTTCACCGGTCGGCCGCCCGTCCAGGGGGTGGGGTCGGCGGCGTCCAGTGCCTTCCGGTACACCGCACACGCCTGGGCCACCGCGTCGACGGTGTGATCGATGTCGGCGTCGGTGAGCGCGCTGCTCACCACGAACGACGGGGCCAGCACCCCGCCCGCGAGGAGCCGGCGCAGGAACAGCGTGCGGTACTCCTGTGACGGCTGCCCGTTCTCGTCGAGGGTGGCGAAGACCAGGTTGCTGGCCCGGCCCCGGACGACGACGTGCTCGCCGACGCCCATGCCGGCCGCGGCGTCACGGACGCCCGCGGCCAACCGCTCGCCGAGGGAGTGCAGCCGCGCGGTGACGCCCTCTTCGGCGTAGACGGTCTGCACGGCCATCGCGGCGGCCAGCGAGTGCGTCTCCGCGCCGTGCGTGGTGGAGAGCAGGAACACCCGCTCGCCGGAGTGCCGCAGTCCGCCCCGCTCCATCAGCTCACGGCGACCGGCCAGGGCGGAGACGGCGAACCCGTTGCCCAGCGCCTTGCCGAACGTCGAGAGGTCCGGGACGACGCCGTACAGGCCCTGGGCGCCCGCCTCGGACCAGCGGAACCCGGTGATCATCTCGTCGAAGATCAGGACGCAGCCGTGCCGGTCCGCCAGTTCGCGCAGGCCGGCCAGGTAGCCGGGCGGCGGCTCGCTGTGGGTGGCGGGTTCGAGGATCAGACAGGCGATGTCGTCCTGGTGGCGGGTGAGCAGTTCCTCCGTGGCCGCCAGGTCGCCGTAAGGGAACGCCACCGTGAGCTCGTTGGTCGACGCGGGGATGCCGGCGGACATCGGTGTGGTGCCGATGAACCAGTCGTCGGTGGAGAAGAACGGGTGGTCGGCGCAGAGGGCCACCCGTCGGCGCCCGGTGACGGCGCGGGCGAGCCGCACCGCGGCCGTGGTGGCGTCGGAGCCGTTCTTGGCGAACTTCACCATCTCGGCGGTCGGCACGGTGGCCAGGAACCGCTCCGCGGCCTCGGCCTCCACGAGGGAGGGGCGGACGAAGTTGCTGCCGCGGTCGATCTCCCGCCGGACCGCCTCGGTGACCCGTGGGTGGGCGTGCCCGAGGCTGACCGAGCGCAGGCCGGAGCCGTACTCGATGTAACGGTTGCCGTCGACGTCCCACACATGGGCACCGCGGCCGTGGCTGATGACCGGGGCCACGTTCTCGGGGTACTGGTCGTCGCCCTTGGCGTAGGTGTGGGCGCCGCCGGGGATCAGGGCATGGAGCCGTTCGTTGGCCGCACGCGACCGGGGCAGCTGGAAGTCTTCGCTGGGCAAGCCGACTTCACCTTTCCGTGTGCTTGAGGACCTCGTGCCGGAGGCCCTCGTGCTTGATGACCTCGGCGAGGCTCGGTGCCTCCCGGTCCCGCTGGGACATCGATGTGACCGGCAGCGGCCAGGGAATGGCGAGTTCCGGGTCGTCGAAGGCGATCGTCACGTCCTCGGACGGATCGTGCTCACGGTCGATACGGTAAGAGGTATCTGCGATTTCGGTAAGAGCCTGGAAGCCGTGGGCGCATCCCGCCGGGATGTAGACCGACTTCTGCGTCTCGCCGGACAGTTCGAAAGAGGCCCAGTTGCGGTACGTCGGCGAGTGGGGCCGCAGGTCCACCATGACGTCGAAGATCCTGCCGTACGAGCAGCGCACCAGCTTGGCCTCGCCGGCGCCGGAGCGCAGATGCAGGCCGCGCAGCACGCCCCGCACCGAGCGGGACACGCTGTCCTGGACGAAGGCGTGCGGGTCGATGCCCACCGAGCGGGCCACGTGGACGTCGAAGGTGCGGCTGAAGAAGCCGCGTTCGTCGGAGAACGGTGTCGGCTCGAACAGGTACGCGCCGGTGATCTCCGGGACTTCGGTCGCTTTCATCGGGCCTTCCGCGGGGCGTGGGCGTGGGAGTTCGCCGGGAACAGGGTCGTGGTCAAGGCGGTGAACTGCTGGGCGAGTTGGTCTGTGGCGACCCGGTTGCGCTCGGCAAGGGTCTGCCGTACCTCCGCCGCGTGCTTCTCCAGCTCCCGGAACTGCTCGAGGAGCCGGTCGGCGTCGACCTCGCGGGCCGGGTGGCAGTACGCGCCGACGCCCATCCGCTCCATGAGCGCCTCGCTCTTCGCCGCGTAGGACAGGGCGAGCACGGGTGTTCCGGTCTTCAGCGCGCAGATCAGGTTGTGGTAGCGGACGGCCACCACGGTGTCGGCGGCCGCCATCTCGTGCATCAGGTCGGCCAGTGAGGCCGGTTCGGCCGCGGTGACCAGCGGTGAGTCGACGGCGTCGAGGATCGCCTCGACCACCGACAGGTCGCACTCGTCGCCGGTGAGCAGCCGGACCGGTCTGCCCTCGGCGACGAGCGTGCGGACGAAGGTGATCGTCCCGTCGAGGTAGCGCCGGTAGATCTCCTCGGCCCGGGCGCGGTCGTCGTTGCCGCCGTGGAAGTCCATGACGCCCAGGCAGACGGTCCCCCGTGTGCCGGTGGGCTCGCTCGCCCGCGGCGCCGGAAGGAAGAACGCGAGGTCGGGGTAGACCTCGTCGCGCGCGGTGTCCACGCCCATCGCCCGCATCGCGTCACGGGACTGGGCGTCCCGGTACGAGCGGTGGGCGGCGAGCCGGGCCGACCAGCGCACCAGGGCCCGGGTGGGACGGCTCTTGATCCGGGCGGCGCCGACGCTGACCAGGGCGACCCGGGTGCCGAGCAGCCGTCCGCTCGCGCAGAGCAGGAACAGCGAGTAGGGGAAGCCCCACGGCCGCAGCGGCAGCGTGGCCTCCAGGACGCCCATGCCCGGCACGATGACCACGTCGTGCCGGCGCACCCAGGCGGCGGTGCGGTACACGTCGACGAGTTTGCCGACGCCCTTGCCGGCGATCGCCGCCGCCCGGGAGGCGGTCCGGTACTCCCCGCGGTACCAGTGCAGCCGTGTCGCGGGGATGCCGAACCGGGCCGTGACGGCCTCGGGTCCGCCGCACAGCGCGTCGACGACCGCTTCCGGATGCTCGGCGCGCAGGTATCGAAGGACGGCTTCGAGAGACCCGTCGTTGCCGAGGTTGCCGGAGCCGAGCAGGCCGAACACCCCGACGCGCGCCGGGGTCTCGTCCTTCGGCGTCATGCCCCCCTCCCTTCACGGCCCGCGACGAGGGCGTCGACCGAGACGGTCAGCTTGGCCGGGTCGACCGGGGCGCGGTCCTCGACCCGCTCACCGGCGCCGGGCCGGACCCGGCTGGTCATCCACGCGGCCAGGTGGCGGAAGCACTCGCGCCGGTCGGCCGAGGACAGCGGGGCCCGCCGGATCGCCGAGGCGAAGCCCCAGACGTACTCGGCGAGCAGCCGGGGCGTCGGGTGCAGCAGACCGGCCCGGCGCGGGTCCAGGTTGACGCACCGGGACCGCTTGGACGGGTTGGCGCGTTCGGCGCGGGTGGGGTGGTCGCGGCGGAAGTACAGGAGTTCCGGCACCTGGTGGAAGCGGCCGTGCAGGGTGATCTCGGCGACGTAGGTGCGGTCGGCGTGGTGGTAGCTGTCCATCGGTCGCACCCGGCGCAGCACGTCGGTCCGCATGACGCCGTAGAAGTCGTCGCCGCCGGGCTCGAAGAGCAGGCTGCGGAAGCGGTCCGGGGCGTGCGGCGAGTCGGTGGCGAGCGTGTAGTCGTAGGGGACCTTCACCTGGCCGTCGCCGTCGATGACCGCCTGGTCGGTGTGGGCGAGGATCACGTCCGGGTGTTCGTCCAGCGCCTCGATGCAGCGGCGCAGCAGGTCGCGGCCGTAGAGGTCGTCGTGCGAGGCCCACTTGAACAGCTCGCCGCGGGCTTCGTCGAGCACCTTGTTGTGGTTCGGGGTGGCGCCGATGTTGCGGGGCAGCCGGATGTAGCGGATGCGGGAGTCCTGCGCGAGGTACTTGCGGCAGATCTCCTCGGTCCCGTCGGTCGAGGCGTTGTCGGAGATGACCAGCTCGAAGTCCTCGTAGGTCTGGCCGAGCAGCGCGTCGAGCGACTCGGCGAGGTACTCCTCGCCGTTGTAGACGGGCAGGCCGATGCTCAGCCTGGGTCGGTCGGTCATGAGGTCCTCACTTCGGGAACGGAGTCGTGGCGGCGCTCGCGCAGGGCGGACCGCAGCTGGAGCCACCACACGGCCGAGCCGCCGACGGTCGCGGCGGCGACGCCCCAGGCCGAGCCGACCGTGCCGGCCAGGGCCGCCCCGCCGAGGCCGCCGCCGACGTAGAAGGCGGAGGCGAACAGCTGGCAGCGCAGGCTGCGCCGGGCGGCACCGAGCGCGCGCAGGCCGGCCGCGGCGCCGGTGCCGAGGCCGGCGCCCGCGACGCTGAAGGTGATCGGCACGATGAGGTGCGAGGAGGAGTGCCAGACGCTGCCGAGCAGGACGTCGCCGAGCCGGTTCGGCAGCAGCAGCAACGAGCCGCCCCACAGGAGGGCGGCGACGGCCTGTCCGCCGCCCAGCAGGAAGCAGAACTTCCCCAGGCGGTGCGGGGACTGCCGCAGCACCCGGGCCGCCTCCGGAACGGTGACCAGCGAGAGCCCCATCAGGACGGCGAGGAACGGGCCCATCAGGAGTTCGGCGCCGCGCACCGCGCCCACCGCGCCGACCCCGACGATCGCGCCGAGTCCGTAGGCCCGCAGCTGGCTCGCCCCGCTGAGGCTGACGTTCTCGACCAGGTAGCGGTAGCCGAGGTCGCGCTGCTCGCGCAGCCAGCCACGCGCCTTGTGCATCCGGGGCCGGATGCCGGACTGGTAGCAGCCGTACCCGGCGGCCACCGCGGCGGACGCGCCCCAGGCCAGCACGAAGGCGCCCACGGTGTCCACATGGGCCGCCGCCACCATCGCCGGGACGAGCGCCACGCACCACACGACGTCGTTGACGAAGGCCTTGCGCCCGTTGCCCGCGGCGAAGAACGCGAACCGCCAGGCGTCCTGGAGCAGCAGCCCCGGCAGCATGACGCCCAGGCAGGCGAAGGCGGCGCCCAGCCGGCCGCCGAGAGCCAGCCCGGCCACCAGGGAGACGACGCCCACGGCGGCACCGACCGTGAGTGCCGTACCCGTCGAGCGGGCCACCGCCCTGCGCCAGGACGCTTCCGGCACTCCGCTGAAGCGCACGGTGAGCGGGTCGGTGGACAGGCCGCGCGAGACGTTCAGGACCACGCCGTAGGTGACCCAGGCGAGGCTGAACACGCCGAACGCGGTCACCCCGAGCGAGCGGGCCACGTAGATGCCCACCGCGAAGTTGCTGATGCTGGAGGCCGCCTGGTCGGCCAGGCCCCAGGACAGCCGGCCGAGGAGGGCCCGCTTGGCGGATCCGGCCCGTGGCACCGCTGTCGGCGGGTTCTCCCCCTCGACGGGCATCGACGTCATGTCTTGATCAGTCCTGCCTCGTGCAGTGCGCCGGCCGCGTCGGCGACGGTGTCGAAGGGCAGCCCGGACCGCTCGGCGACGTCCAGCAGATCGTGGTCGCCGTCGGAGAGGTTGAGCACCCAGAGCATGGCCATCTGGGCCTGCTTGGTGTCGCTGCGGCCGCCGAGCGCGTCGTACAGCCCACGGCGGCCCAACTGGGGTTCGCCGTAGGGGCTGAGGTTGAGGTAGCGCCGGTTGCGGTCCAGGACGGCGAACGCCTCGCGGCAGACGGCGAGGGTGTCGGCCAGCGCCTCCGGGGAGACGAAGTCCGGGTTGTCGGCCGAGGTGTGGTACTCCGGGTAGCCCGCGTACGGGGTCCGGGTGAGCGAGCCCACGCCGAGGTTGAAGCCGGGCGAGCAGTACTGCCGCTCGTCGTAGCCGTACGGGGTGAACTCGTTGACCTGGTGCGGCCGTTCGGAGGCGGTCAGCACGTGCCGCAGCACCCGGTCGATCTCCGCGTCGCCGCGCCTGCTCTGCTTGTACGTCAGCCGGCCCCGGTCGCCGGCGCAGGCCAGCACGAGCCCGTGCTTGACCCGCTCCACCCGTTCCGCGTTGCGGGCCAGCCAGGTGATCGCCCCGATGGTGCCGGGCGCGAAGATGAACCGGTACGTGTAGTACGGCGTCCGCTGCGCCAGCTCCCGGGCCAGGTAGGTCGCCACCGCGACGCCGGCCATGTTGTCGTTGGCCAGCGCCGGGTGGCAGGTGTGGCAGGAGACGATCACCTCGTCGGCGACCTGCCCGGGCACCACGTGCTCGGCGTAGGTGAGATGCCCGTCGGCGAGCGTGGAGTCGATGCGGACCTCGTAGTCCCCGTCCGGCATCGCGTCCAGCGTGTCCTGGGCGAGGCAGAAACCCCACTCCGGCTTGTAGTAGCTGGTCCGGTACGGCACCCAGGACGGCTGGTCGGGCAGGGTGTGCAGGTGCTCGCGCAGCTCGGACAGCGGCATGGTCGCCGACACCGGGACGCTGTAGCCGAGCACGTGCAGGCTGGACGCCGCGAAGTCGACGACCCGTCGGCCGGTGCTGTCGGCGATGTACGCGTCGCGGATGTTCCACTCCTGCGGCACCGTCCAGTCCAGCACCGGCGTCCCGGTCGGCACCTCGTGCACCTGGAGCGGGAGGTACTCGCCGACGATGTCCAGGGTGGCCCGGACACCGTCGCCGGTGATGCTCCGGCAGAGCGGGTACAGCCGCTCCACCAGGGCGTGCATTTCTTCGCCCACAGGGGTCATCGGCGCCACCGCAGGGTGTCGTCGACGGTGCCGGCCTCGGACGCGGCGCGCAGCACGGCGAGCCGGGTGAAGCGCTGGTCGAAGTCCTCCTTGGTCAGGCCGAACTTCCGGTAGGCGTCGGCGAGTTCGAGGGCGCCGCGCTTGACGGACCACTCGATGTCGAAGCCGGGGATCGCGGCCCGGAACCGGGAGAAGTCCACCCGGTAGGAGCGCGGGTCGGCACCGTTCTCGCCGGTGATCCGGACCTTCGCGCCGGGCACCGCCTCGGCGACCTGCTCGGCGATCTCGGCGACCGTGACGTTGTTGGTCTCGCTGCCGATGTTGAACGCCCGGTCGTGGACCGCCTCGCGCGGGGCGGTCAGCGCGGCCGTGAAGGCCCGGGCGATGTCGGCGGCGTGCACCAGCGGGCGCCAGGGGGTGCCGTCGGAGAGCACCAGCACCTCGCCGGAGAGCAGCGCGTGGCCGACCAGGTTGTTCAGCACGATGTCGGCGCGCAGCCGGGGCGAGTAGCCGAAGGCGGTGGCGTTGCGCATGTAGACGGGGGTGAAGTCGTCGTCGGCCAGCGCGTGCAGGTCGTCCTCGACGCGCACCTTGGACTCCGCGTACGGGGTGACCGGGCGCAGCGGGGCGTCCTCGCCGACCAGGTCGTCGCCGCCCGCGGCGCCGTAGACCGAGCAGGTGGACGCGTACAGGAAGCGCTTCACTCCGGCCTCGCGGGCGAGCCGGGCGAGGTGCACGGACGCGTGGTGGTTGATGTCGTAGGTGAGTTCCGGCGCCAGCGAGCCCAGCGGGTCGTTGGAGAGCGCGGCCAGGTGGATCACGGCGTCCACCCCGGCCACGTGCTCGGCCGTGACGTCGCGCAGGTCGACGCGGTGGCCCTGCGGGTCCGCGGGTGTGTCGCCGAGGACGGAGTCGGCGAACAGGCCGGCGTCGAGGCCGACGACCTCGTGTCCCGCGGCGGCGAGGACCGGGGCCATGACGGTTCCCAGGTAGCCCTGGTGTCCGGTGAGCAGTACGCGCATGGTTCAACCCCCCAGGTTGAGCGTGAGTTTGGTGGCGGCGAACGCTTCCGCGTATCGCTCATGGCATTCGATGCCACGGATCCGGGCGAGGCCGAGGAAGGCCTCCCGGTCGTACCAGGGACGGTGCCGCTGCGAGGCGTAGTGCTCCTGGAGCAGCCGCACCTTCTCCTCGGCGATCTCCATCGACAGCGGCTGGTACGCCGCCATCCGGCCGAGGTCGCCGTCCCACTTGACGATCTCGTAGCCGAGGACCAGGTGGTCGCGGAAGGCGGTGGGCATCAGCTGCGCCAGGCCGCGGTGGTCCTGGTGGGCGTCGTCGGTGCGCGGGGCCAGGACCAGGTCGGGGTCGGTCTGCGCGCGCAGTTCCTCGACCGCGGCCTTGGCCTCGTCCCAGTGGACCGGCATCCGGCCGTCCGGCAGTTTGAGCACGGTCAGCCGCAGGTCGGCACCCGGGCAGAAGGCGGCGAGCGCGGCCCGCTCCTCCTGCTCGCGTTCGGTGCCGCCGCCGGAGAGCACCAGTGCGTCGACGCGCAGGCCCGGCCGCGCGTGGCACAGCGTCAGCAGTGTGCCGCCGGCGCCGATGGCGATGTCGTCGCAGTGCGCGCCCACCGCGACGATCCGGTCCAGGCGGCCGGCTCCGAGCCGGATCACGCGCCCACCGCCGCGCTGTCCTGCTCCCACACGGCCCACGGGCGCTCGCCGCGGGCGTAGGCCTCGTCGAGGGCGGCCCGCTCCTTGACGGTGTCGGTCGGCTTCCAGAAGCCGCGGTGCTGGTGGGCCACCAGGCGCCCCTGCTTGGCCAGTTGGGCGCAGCCGTCGGCGACGAGGTCGCCGTTCTCCGGGATGTGGTCGAAGACCTCCTGGCGGAGCACGAAGTAGCCGCCGTTCTCCCACAGCGGCATGTCGCTCACCGCGGTGATGCCGCCGACCAGGTTGTCCTCGCCCAGCTCCACGCAGTGGAAGGAGGACTGGGGCGGCACGACCATCATCGAGGCACCGGCGTCGCGCTGGGAGAACTTCTCGATCATCTCGGGCAGCGGGGCGTCGGTGAGGACGTCGGCGTAGTTGGCGAGGAACATCTCGTCGCCGTCCAGGTGGTGGCGCACCCGGCGCAGCCGCTCCCCGATCGGGGACTCGATGCCGGTCTGCGCGAAGGTGATCGTCCAGTCGGATATGTCGGTGGACAGCAGCTCGGTGCGGCCCTTGCGGAGCACGAAGTCGTTGGACGTCGTCTCCTCGTAGTTGAGGAAGAAGTCCTTGATGTGGTGGGCGCCGTAACCGAGGCACAGGATGAACTCCTTGTGCCCGAAGTGCGCGTAGTAGCGCATGACGTGCCAGATCAGGGGTCTCGGACCGACCATCGCCATGGGCTTGGGCACGTCGTCGGCGGTGCCGTTGCGCATCCGCATCCCGTAACCGCCGCAGAACAGGACGACCTTCATGCTGTGACCTTTCGGGACGCGACCTCGACGATGCTCAGTTCCGGGATGGGGAAGACAAGCCGGCCGCCCCACTCGTGCACGTAGGACAGCTGCTCGGTGAGTTCGGCGCGCAGGTTCCACGGCAGGACGAGCACGTAGTCCGGCTTGTCGACGGCGATCTGCTCGGGAGCGAGGATCGGGATGCGGGTGCCGGGGGTGAACCGGCCGTGCTTGTACGGGTTGCGGTCGACCGTGTACGCGAGCAGGTCGGGCCGGATGCCGCAGTGGTTGAGCAGCGTGTTGCCCTTGCCGGGGGCGCCGTAGCCGACGACCGTCTCGCCGCGCTCGGCCGCCTCGATGAGGAACTTGAGGAGGTCGCGGCGCACCTTGGCCACCCGGGCGGAGAACTCGGTGTAGCCGGACAGCTCCTGGAGACCTGCGGCCTTCTCGCGGGCCAGTACGTCGGCCACCCGCTCGCTCGGTTCGCCGGCCGCCTCGGCGGGGCGGGCCCACAGCCGGATGGAGCCGCCGTGCGTGGGCAGCAACTCGACGTCCACGAGGGCGAGTCCGCCGCTGGCGAGGGCCCGGATCGCGGAGGCGACCGTGTAGTACTGGAAGTGCTCGTGGTAGATCGTGTCGTACTGGTTGTCCTCGATCAGGGTCAGCAGGTGCTGCACCTCGATGGAGACCCAGCCGTCGTCGGCGACGAGAGCGCGCAGGCCCTGGGTGAAGCCGATCACGTCGGGGATGTGCGCGTACACGTTGTTGGCCACGACGAGGTTCGCCGGTCCGTGCTCGGCGCGGACGGCCGCGCCGGTCTCCGGGCTGAGGAACTCGGTGAGCGTGGGCACGCCCTTGTCCCGTGCCGCCGCGCCGACGTTGACCGACGGCTCGATGCCCAGGCAGCGGATCCCCCGGTCCACCACGTGCTTCAGCAGGTATCCGTCGTTGCTCGCGACCTCGACCACGAAGGCCTCGGAGGGGTCGAGCCCCGCCCGCTCCACGGCACCGGCGACGAAGGTCCGCGCGTGCTCCACCCAGGAGGTCGAGAACGACGAGAAGTACGCGTACTCCTTGAAGGTCTCCTCCGGTGTGATCAGCGGCGGGATCTGCGCGAGCCAGCAGTCGGTGCACACCTGGAGGTGCAGCGGGTAGGCGGGCTCCGGCTGGTCCAGTTGGTCCGCGGCCAGGAAGCTCTCGCAGGGTGGCGTCGCCCCGAGGTCGACGACGCTCGCCATCGCCTCCGAGCCGCACAGTCGGCATCGTGTCATCTGTTGTTCCCATCCCCCCAGCTCGCGCGGGTGTCCCCGTCGCGAGTCAGTGCTGACCGACCCGCGATCGCGGTGCGGTACTCCTCCACCAGGCGGTCGAGGCCGACCGCCGGGCTGAAACCCTGTTCGTAACGGCGCCGGGCCGCCTCGCCCATCGCCCGGTTGCGGTCCGGTTCGGCCGCGATCCGGCGGATGCCGGACGCGAGCGAGGCGGACTCGCCCGGCTGGTGCAGCAGCCCGGTCACCCCGTCCTCGACGAGTTCGACGAACGCGCCGTGCCCGGCGGCGACCACCGGCACCCCGGCCGCCATCGCCTCCACGACCACCAGGCCGAACGCCTCCAGCCACGTCGAGGGCGCCACCACGGCCACCGACCGGGCGATGGCCTTCTGGCACTCCGCCGTGTCCAGCAGGCCGACCCAGCGCACGTCGTCCCGGCCCGCCGCCCAGGCGCTGACCTCCGCCTCCAGCGGTCCGGTGCCGGCGATCACGAGCGGTACGCCCACTCCGCCGCCCGCCGCGATCTCGTCCCACGCGGCCATGAGCAGCCGTACGCCCTTGGCCTCCGCGAGCCGGCCGAGATACAGCACATGCTCGCCGGTGTCCGTGCGGCGCGCGTCCGGGTCCGGCACGAAGTTGTGCTTCACCGCCAGCCGCTCGGCAGGCATCCCGGCGTTCACCAGGACGTCCCGCTGCGCGCCGGAGATGCACAGGAAGCGCTCCACACCGGACCACCACCGCTTCCGGTTGGCCGACAGGCTGACCGCGAGCGGCACGGTCGCGAGACGCGAGCCCCGGTAGCAGCCGTGCCGGACGGCGGGCAGCGGCGTGGCGCCGACGCACTCGGTGCACGGCCGGCCGTCCCGCTGGAGGGTGCCGGGCGGGCAGATCTGCGTGTAGTTGTGCAGGGTCGCCACGGCCGGCACTCCGGCGTCGGCGCAGGCGGCGAGGACCGCGGGCGACAGCAGCGGGAAGACGTTGTGGACGTGGACGACGTCGGGCCGCTCGGCGCGCAGCCGGTCGGCGAGTTCCCGGCGGACCGCCGCGTTCCACGGCACCCGCAGGGGCAGCGCGGCCTTGGCGAGGAGGGACATGGAGCCGATGTCGTCGCTGCGCCGCTCGAACAGCTCGACCCGGTGGCCGCCCGAACGCAGCAGCTCCACCTCCTGGTCGACGACCTTGTTCTCGCCGCTCGGCTGCGCCGAGGCGTAGCGGTTGTGCACCACGAGGACGTGCATGCTCACCTCACCTCCGTTCTCTGGGCCCAGCGCGGGACGCGTGGTCGGGGGACGGCGGGCGTCCCGGGGGCAGGGGCCTCGGCGGGTGCCGCCAACAGCGAGACGGCCAGGGCCAGATGGAGCAGGTACGGCGAGGCGTCGCCGAGGCCGGCCTCGGTGTACGAGGCGATCGCGCAGTAGCTGATCAGGAAGATCGCGCAGGCCCGCTGGAGCGACGGCGGCCGCAGCAGCGCGACTCCGCCCAGCACGACGATGAACGCCGCGACCAGGCCGACGCCGATCAGTCCCTGCTCGTTGTAGACGGCCAGCCAGCTGTTGTCGATCGGCAGGCCGCCGAACGACTTGTCGCCCAGACCGACGCCGAACCACTTCTCCCCGGTCGTGCGGGGCGCGGCCAGCAGGGCGTCCCAGACCTTGGCGCGACCGGTGAGGCTGGAGAAGTTGTCCTTGCTCTGTCCGCGCAGGAACCACGCCTGGAGCGCGCCGGCGAACCCCACCGCGGCGACCGTGGCGATCGCCACCGACCAGGTGAAGAACCGGCGGGCCGCGGAGCTGGTCATCAGCAGCGAGCCGATCGCCAGCACCAGGCCGAGCAGCAGACCGAGCGTGGCCGTGCGGGTGTGGGTCAGCGCGAGCAGCACGAGGGAGGGCACGATGACCACCGCCGCGCTGGTCCGGTCGATGCGGCGCCCCAGCAGGAGCAGCGCGGTGAGCCCGATGATCACCGCGGCGTACTGGCCGATCTGCGGCGGGGTGAGCGGCCACAGCGCGCCGACCAGCCGTCCGCCGTAGAGGTCCGGCAGGGCCGCACCCGGGGAGATGGCAAGGCCGAGGGCCACCGACCCGAGCACCGCGAAGTACATCCGGATGTGGTGCCGTACGAACGTCAGGCTGCCGTCCCACCAGCGGCTGAGCAGCCACAGCGTGCCGACGAAGAGGGTCAGCCGGAAGCAGCGGAACAGCGCGCCGAACCCGGACTCCAGGTGGGCGCTGGAGATCACGCTCGTCACCAGCAGCAGGGTCAGCAGGAACACGTACGCGTTCGGCCGGACCCGCAGCCGGGCGTTGATCACGAGGGCCAGGGTGAACGCCGCGACCAGCGAGCCCATGGTGACCATCTGGATGAGGGAGCGGGGCAGCGGGACGATGGTCACCGCCCCGGCGGAGCCGAGCGTGTTGAGGACCAGCAGCCCCCAGATCACCCCGACGATCCTCGGTGTGCGCTCCGTCTCCATCTCAGTCACCCGCCTTCGGGTCGGTGGTGAGGGTGCTGCCCGTGTCCTGCCGGTACGGCACGCTCTGCCACTGCGTGAAGTCGAGCACCTCGGCCGGGTCGTGGGCGACGAAGTGCCAGGGGCCGACGTAGACGTTGTCGTGCCAGCGGTTGTGCTGCCCGGTGGTGATCGCGTCGGCCACGGCCTCGCCCTTGTACGGCGACCAGTCCGGGTAGGTGCCGTAGTTGGACAGCACCGCCATCCGGTCGCACTTGGTCGTGCACTTGACGACGGAGGTGTCCAGCACGAAGCGGTTGTCGTGGATGTCCACCCGCTGGGTCTTCCAACGGCAGTCGGAGTGGAGCGGCTCCTTGTCGATCGCCGGCTTCTTGCAGCTGCTCGTCTTCTTCACCAGCAACGTGCAGTCACCGGAGGAGGTGTTGGCCGGGCTGTTGCAGAACCGGTCGGCGTTCTCCCACAGGGTGATGCCGGACCAGTTGTCCTCCAGCAGGTTCCGGTCGATCTCGATCTTGTCGGTGCGGGCCTTGACCCGGGGTTCGCCGCCCGACTCGGACAGGTAGATCGTCGCGAACGGGAAGCTGTCGCCCTTGTCGGCCGCCTTGCGGCCCTCGACCCAGTTGTTCCGCCGGATCGTGTTGTTGCGGATGATCGCGTTGTAGCTGATCTCGTAGATGAGCGCGGCACCGTCGTTGGCCTCGATCACGTTGTTCTCGATGAGGAAGTCGTTGTTGTTGGTGTCCGCCCACAGCCCGGTCCCCCGGTTGTCGTGCACCCAGTTCCCGCGGACGTCGGCGCCGTCGACGGCCCAGAACTTGATGCCTCCGGTGCAGCCGCAGCCCGGCTTGCGCCGCTCCCAGTCGCCGGTGTTGTTGCCCACGATCTCGTTGCCCTCGACCACAAGGCCGGTGATACGGCCGTTGCCCTTGTAGGCGTTCATGCCGTACTGGCCGTTGTCGCGCAGGCAGCTGTCGCGGACCTGCTGGCGGGCACCGGCCATCAGTCCGGCACCGGAGTTGTGCTGGATCGTCGCGTCCTCGATGACCCAGCCGTCGGCGGAGTCGTGGTTGACCACGCCCTCGTCCGTCGGCGCCACGAATCCCTGCACGGTCAGGTGACTGATGGTGACGTCGGGGGCGCTGCCGCTGAACGCGTACTGGTTCTTCCTGCCGCCGTCGAGCACCGCGCCGGGCGCCCCGAGGTAGCGGTCCCCCTTCTTGGGGACGACCTGGGCGTAGCGGTCCGGGTCGAGCCGGTGCGTGCCCGGCCGGAGCCAGAACGTGGTGTTCGGGGGGCTCTTCCTGGTCTTGGCCGCCAGGTCGCCGACCTTCGCGGGGTCGACGGTCACCGCGCCCGCCGGCGCCTTGGCCGGTCCGGCCTCGGGGTGGGCGCACACCCGGGCCGGGGACTCGGACCGGGCTCCGGACGTGGTCGGCACGGCGGCGGGCTTCGAGTCGGCTTCCTGCGTACCGCTGTCACAGCCGGTCGCCAGCAGGGCCAGCGTCAGCGGTGCCACCGCCCACGCCCAGAGCCGCCTCCTGATCTCCACGTGCCCCCCTAACCGCGGAACCTGAGCACGGTGGTGAAACCCTCCGTGCTGTCGGTGGTGCCGGTGCCGATCAGGGTGGTGGCGGGTTCCTTGCGCCCGAATCCTTCGGAGTACCAGCCCAGCGGCGGCTCGGTCTCGCCGCGGTGGGCCTGCCAGGACAGCTGCGCGGGCAGGTCGAGCACGGCGGAGCGGTCCTCGCCGTCGCGGGTCCAGGTGAGCCGCGCCTGGTTCCCGGCCAGTTCGGCGGTGATCGCCGGGCCGAGGTGGAACGCCAGCCGTGCCTCCCGGCGCGGGCCGTCCACCTCGTCCACGATCCTCAACTCCTGCTCGTCGGCGGCCAGTTCCACCTGCCGGCGGTGCACGGAACCCTGGTAGCCGTCGTGTTCGGCGCTCCAGCGGGCCCCTTCCGCCGTCAGGACCCGGCTCTGCGCATGCCGGGTCCACAGGAACGGGCCGCCGGAGACGGACTGGTCCGCGCCGTCCAGCTGGAGGGTGTTGTGGCCGAGGGTCGAGCGGAAGTACTGCCGCCACTCGGGCTGCCCGTGGTAGCAGTACGTCCCCGGGTCGGCGAGCACGTCGACGCCGTCGTGCCGGACCTCCACGGAGAGCGCGTCCGCGTGGGCGTGCGCGGCGATGGACAGGAAGCCGTGCGGGCCGCCGTCGCAGCGGACCCAGATCTCCTCCGGGCCGCGCAGGATCGTCATGCCTGCGTCGGCGAAGTGGGTGGGGCGGCTCGCCGGGCGGGTCACGGAGGGTTCCGCGGGCTTGACGAGCGCGGCCAGCAGCGGGGTGCGCACGTCGGTGCCGGTCACCGTCGGCCACCAGTCGAGGCGGCCGAACACGGCGTCCCCGGTGGCCAGCAGGGAGGCCCAGCGGTCGGTTCCCGCGCCGTCCACGATCAGTCCGTGTCCGTCGTCCGCGTCCCCCTGGCGGGGCGGCCGCAGCCGGTTGTCCACGACGGCCGCGAGCGCGTCGGTCATGCGCAGCAGCACCAGGCGCACGGTCGCGGGGACCTGCACTCCGGCGGCGTCGGCCTCGGCCAGTGCGGCCAGGCCGAGTTCCAGGACCAGACCGTGGTACTCGGTGGCCAGCTCGCGGTTGAGGCCGGAGAGATAGGTGTTGGCGCGCAGCTGCCGCTCCAGCGAACGCAGCGCGCCGGTCCGCCAGCGTGCCGACTCGGGGAACCAGTCGAACGCGCAGGCGGCGGCCAACTGACCGGCGTCCTCGGCGATGACGTGGTTGTTCGCCGAGGAGCCCCGGCTGGGGAAGGCGGCGAGCCAGCGCTGGTGGTGCCAGATCTGGTTGCGCGCCACCGGGTTGTCCTCGAACAGCCCGGCCGCGCCCGGCCAGCCTTCGAGCAGTCGGCGGACCCACACCCAGGACATGAGCCGGATGCCCAGCTCGATGCCGCTGAGCCAGTGGACGCCGCGCAGCGGGGGGTTGGCCTGCCACCACGACCGCAGGTGCTCGGCCACCCGCTCGGCGTACCGCTCGTCGCCGGTGAGCGCGTAGGCGGCCGCGAGCTGGGTGAGGTACTGGTGCCGGGACGGCTCCCAGATCTGCTTGATGTCCCCGACCGCGTCCTCGCTGCGGTACGGCACGTCGAAGGCGTAGCCCTCGGGTGCCCGGCGCCCGGTCTTCGGGTCGAACCACCAGTCCGGGTCGGCCAGGTCGTCGCGGACCACGCCGAAGAACTCGGCGTGCCCGTCCATGAGCAGGTCCGCCTCGGCGACGAGACGCTTGGCGGCATCCGGGGGTACGGCGGCGATCGTGCCGGCGGGCAGCACCGCGGTGAACCGGGCGCCGGTCACGTTCGGGCAGTCGGGCGGCGTCGCACGCCAGCGCCGTCTGCGCACCGTGTCGGCCACCCGGCCCGCGACCTCCTGCGGCCCCATCCGGGACAGCCGCCGGAGGTACCAGCCCACGCTCATCGTCATCAGGGCCTCGCCAACGTCACCGGCACGCCACCGGCCAGAGCCGTCTGCACGGCGAGGGTGGCCGCCGTGGTGGCGACCAGCGAGTCCAGCGGCACCGGCATCGGCCCGCCGGTGCGCACCGCCTTGACAAACGCCGCCAGTTCGGCGTTCTGGCCCTTGTCCCGCGCCTTGGGCAGCCGCGAACTGACCCACTTCTTGCGGCCGTACACCGAGGCCCGCACGAAGTCGTCGAGCCGCAGCGCGCGACCGTCGGCGACCAGGTCCAGCGTCTCCTTGGGGAAGCCGGAGGGGCCGCTGGTGACGTAGCTGATGGTGGCGGTGGAGCCGTCCGGGTAGCGCAGCACGACCTGGAGGTCCTCGTTGCCGGACGTGGCGGTCGCGTACACCGAGACCGGGTCCGCGTCGAGCAGCCAGCTCGCCGTGTCGATGAAGTGTCCGCCCTCGCCCACGAACCGCGAGCCCTCGGAGCCCTGCTGGAGGTACCAGCTGCCGTGCGCGAGGCGGCCCGCGTTGACGAGGTAGCGCAGGTGCGCCGGACCGCTCCGGGCGCCGAAGTGCTCCCTGGCCTCGTGCAGCAGCGGCGCGAAACGGCGGTTGAAGCCCACCTGGAGCCGGTCGTTGCCGGACTCCTCGACCGCCGCGAGCACGCCGGACAGCTCGTCCTCGGTGAGGGCCAGGGGCTTCTCCACGAACACGGTCTTGCCGGCGAGGAGGGCCTGCCGGGTCAGTTCGGCGTGTGAGCTGTGCCGGGTGACCACGAACACCGCGTCGACGGACTCGTCGCCGAGCACGGCGTCGAGGTCGGTGGTGGCCTTGGCGAAGCCGAACTTCCGCTGCGCGTTGGCCCCGGACAGCGAGGTCGTGGTGACGACGGTCGACAGCTCGACGCCCTCGCGCTGGGCGAGGTGCGGCAGCAGCATCGACGTCGCGTAGTTGCCCGCGCCGACGAACGCCAGCTTCACCGGCGTCGTGGCGGCACGGACCGGAGCGGCCTTCACCTCGGCCTTGACCGCGGGCACGGCGACGGCCGGGGCCTTCGCCTCCTCCGCTTCCCCGGTCTGCTCGGGGTACCGGAACAGCGCGGTGACGGCCTTCAACTCGCCGTCCTTCAGGCGCTGGTAGGTCTCCACGGCGTCGTCGAAGTCGGCGACGTGGGAGATCAGGGGCTCCACGTCGACCTTGCCGCGGGCGGCGAGGTCGAGGAAACAGGCCAGGTTGCGGCGCTCGGTCCAGCGGACGTACCCGATCGGGTAGTCGCGGCCCTCCAGCTCGTACGACGGGTCGTAGCGCCCGGGGCCGTAACTGCGGGAGAACCGGACGTCGAGTTCCTTCTCGTAGTACGCGTTCCACGGCAGGTCGAGGCGGCACTTGCCGATGTCGACGACCCGGCCGCGGTCCCGGGCCAGCTTGGCGGCCAGCTCGACGGGCTGGTTGCTGCCGCCGCCGGCCGCCAGGTACACCTGGTCCACGCCGTGTCCGTCGGTGAGTTCGGCGACGGCGTTCTCCACGGCGGTGGAGCCGGGGTCGCCGCAGGCCGCGGCGCCCAGGCGCTCGGCGAGCTCGCAGCGCGCCGGGTCGGGGTCGGCGCCGACGACGCGGACGCCGGAGGCGGCCAGGAGCTGCACCACCAGCTGGCCGATCAGCCCGAGGCCGATGACCAGGGCCACTTCGCCGAGCTGCGGCTCGCCCTGGCGGACACCCTGCATGGCGATCGACCCGACGGTGCCGAAGGCCGCGTGCTGCGGTGCGAGGCCGTCGGGCACCGGGACGTAGAGGTTCTTCGGCACCCAGTTGAGCTCGGCGTGCAGCGCGTGCTCGTTGCCGGCGCAGGCCACCAGGTCGCCGACCTTCACGTCGTCGATGCCGGCGCCGACCTGCTCGACCACGCCGCACAGCGAGTAGCCCAGCGGTGTGTAGGAGTCCAGCTTGCCCATCACCTTGCGGTACGTGGCGGGCACCCCGTTGGTGGCCACGCTCTGCATGACCTTGGCCACCTGGTCGGGGCGGGAGCGGGCCTTGCCGAGCATCGACATGCCGGCCTCGGACACCTTCATCATCTCGGTGCCGGTGGAGATCAGCGAGTAGACGGTGCGGACCAGCACACCGCCCGGCTTGCACCCGGGCACCGGCACGTCGAGCACCGCCAGCTCGCCGCTCTTGTAGTTCTGTACAACCTGTTTCACCGAAGTCCCCTGATTCCTAAGCCGTTTGCCGAGTGCTCTGGTCGGAGCGGGAGGTCGCGTCGCGGTACCAGTACTCGAGGGTCAGCACATGCCACAGATGCTTGGAGAAGTCCTGCTGTCCGGCGGCGTCCACGGCGACCATCCGGTTCAGCGCGTCCCGGCGCAGGAAGCCGGACCGCACGAGCTCGCCGTCGTTGACCACCTCGCGCACCAGCGGTGCCAGGTCCCGGCTCATCCAGGCCCGCAGCGGGGCGCTGAACAGGCCCTTGGGCCGGTAGACGATCTCCCGGGGCAGGATCGAGGTGGCCGCCTCCTTGAGGACCGCCTTGCCCTGCCGTTTGACGATCTTGCGGTCACCGGGCACGGCGAACGCCGCCTTGACCACCTCGACGTCCACGTACGGCACCCGCACCTCGGTCGACGCGGCCATGCTGGAGCGGTCCGTGTAGGTGAGGTTCAGGCCCGGCAGGAACATCCGGGCGTCCGCCAGGCACATGCGGTTGACGAAGTCGTCGAGGGTGTTGTCCTCGTAGGCGTCGGCGTGCTCGGTCAGCACGTCGTCGACCGTCCCGGCCAGGTCCGGGTCGACCAGGGCGAGCAGCTCGTCCTGGTCGTACATGGTGTAGCTGCGCCGGAACGCGGTCTCCTCCGGCAGGTCGGCGAAGGACAGGAACCGCTTGGCGAAGCGCACCGAGCGCAGGCCCCGGCGGGACGTGGCGACCGGCAGCCGGTCCACGACCCCGGACACCCCGCGCCGCACCGGCCCCGGCACGCGTTGGTAGCGCAACGCGAGCAGGTTGGCCAGGTGCTTGCGGTACCCGGCGAACAGCTCGTCGGCGCCCATGCCGGAGAGCATCACCTTGACCCCGGCCTCCCGCGCCGCCTGGCAGATCAGGAAGGTGTTGATGGCCGCGGGGTCGCCGATGGGCTCGTCCAGGGAGTACGTCATCTGCGGCAGCAGGTCGAGCACGTTCGGGGCGATCTCGATCTCGTGCAGCTCGACACCGAACCGCTCGGCCACCTGCCGGGCGTAGCGCAGGTCGTCGGGCATGGCCTCGAACCGGGCGTCCTCGGCGCGGAACCCGATCGTGTAGGCGGAGATGCCCGGCTGGTGGCGGGCCGCGAGGGCGGTCAGCCAGCTCGAGTCGAGGCCGCCGGACAGGAAGGTGGCCACGGGGACGTCGGCGAGCAGGTGCTTGCGGGTCGACTCCTCCACGATGGCGGCCAGGTCCGGCCGTTCACCGGCCCGGGCCCGTGCCTGGCCCTCGGCGGCGACGTCCTTCAGGTTCCAGAACCGGCCGCGCTGCACCTGGCCGTCGGGCCGGATCCGCAGCCAGCTGCCCGGCGGCAGTTTCTCCGCCTCGCGGAAGGCGCACCGCGAGTCCGGCACCCAGTAGTAGAGGAGCGAGGCCACCAGCGCCGCGTGGTCCACCTCCAGCTTTCCCCCGGTCGCGGCGGCGAGCGCCTTGAGCTCGGAGGCGAAGGCCAGACCGCCGTCGCGCCGGAGCAGGAACAGCGGCTTGATGCCCAACTGGTCGCGCACCAGCACCAGTTCGCCGGTGCGCTCGTCGAAGACGCCGAACGCGAACATGCCGCGCAGCCGGGGCAGGCAGTCCGTGCCCCAGCGCCGCCAGGCCTCGAGGAGCACCTCGGTGTCGGAGGTGCCCCGGAAGCGCACCCCGGCGGCCTCCAGCTCGGCCCGCAGCTCGGGCGCGTTGTACAGCTCGCCGTTGTACGTCAGGACGAGGCTGTCCTTGGCCATCGGCTGCGCGCCGGTCTCGGACAGGTCGATGATGGACAGCCGGCGGTGCCCGAGCTGGACCTCGCCGTCACCGACGGGGTGGCCGTAGCGGCCCGCCCCGTCCGGACCGCGGTGGGCGAGCGTCTCGGTGAGCCGGTCGGTGACGGTCTTGCCGTCGGGCCATAGGTAGGTCCCTGCGATGCCACACATGCCCTACCGCACCTCCTGGTCGCTGTCCGGGACGCGTGCGGCCCACATCGGCTGTCGTTCCGTCTTCTGGGCGGTCCCGTTCTGCCGGGCGGTGCGCTCGCTGTGGCCCCGCAGCGCGATGTGCAGCCCGTCCCAGAGGGTGCCGTCGGTCCGGTCCCGCGGATCGGGGTCGATCAGCACCACGCCGACCACCGCGATGCGCTGGTCCGCGAGCTGCCGTGCCACGGTGTGCAGCCATGCGGCGCTGCCGTGACCGGCCCGTACGACGAGCACGGTCTGGGTGCCGAGGTACTGGAGGTCGGTCCACGCGGTGCCGGGTGCCACCGAGCCGACGCCCAGCAGACGGCCGTGGTCCGGCACCCCTGCGGCCTGGTGGCCGGTGACCACGGTCGGATCACCCGGCCTGGAGCGGCGGCGGGAGAGCTCCGAGCCCGGCAGACCGTCGACGACGGCCACGGGCCCGTCGGCCGCCAACGCCCTGGCGACGTCCAGGGCGATCGCGCTCGTGTCGCGCGCGCAGCCCAGCTCCAGCAGGGACAGGGGTTCCGCGGCGCCGCGCGCGGTGCGGGCCAGGGAGGTGGTGAGCCGTTCGCGTGCCAGCCGGGTGCGCCGGCGCTGCCACGGCCTGCCCGACCTGCGGGGCAGCTCCGAGATGACCGAGGCTCCGAGGTTCGCCGCGATGTCCCGGCGCAGCACGGGGCGGTCCGCGACCACCACGCCGACCGCGGCCAGCGCGAGCCCGAGGAAGAGCCCGAGGACGAGTCCGATCCCGGCGTCGGTGGCGGCGGCCTTGGGCAGGGAGTGCCGGACCGGGCTGGGGTCGTCCACGATCTGGGTGCCTGCGACGACCGCGGGGGTGCCGGTGCGGGCGTCGGCGGCACGCTGGTCGAAGTCGGAGATACGCGAGTTGAGTTCGGCCCGGCGGGCGTAGAGCGATTCGAGGCTCGCCGCCCCCGTGGTGTCGCCGGTCGTGGCTCGCTCGTTGATCTGCTTGTTGACCGACGCGAGATCCTTGCGGGTACGGTCGCGCTGGTCGAGCAGGGCCTTGGACTCGGCCTGCGCGGTGGCCTTCATCCGCTGCACGTGGTCCGCGACGAAGGCGTCGGCGAGCGCCTTGGCCCGGGCCACCGCCTGCGCGTCGTCGTCGCCGGTGACGTCGATCTGGAGCAGGTTGTTGGTCAGGCCGGTGCCCCGGTAGTCCTTCATGAAGTCCTCGGGCTTCTCCGGGGACTTGAGGGCCTTCAGGGCCGTGTCGGCGATGCGGGTGGTCTGGAGCAGGGCGACGTCGGTGCGGATCAGTGTGCCGGTGTCGTTCGGCTGGTCGTCCGCGTGGGCGACCAGCACCTTGGTCGTCGCGCTCGGCGCCGGCGGCAGCAGGACCGCGACCGCGAGGCCGGCCAGGAAGCCCAGGACCGCCATGGCGCTCCACAGGCGACGGCGCCTGCGCACCGCGACCACCAGGGCCTGGACGTCCAGCAGCGGGGTGGCGGCCGACTCCGGTGAAGTCGTGTTCGTGGTCACGCCCGGCCTCCCGTCGCACGGCCGGGAACGGCGAAGGTCAGCGTGGCGTCGTCCGGCAGGTCGGCGGCGGCACGCGTGGGGCCGGCCTGGACCGGGCCTGCGAGGACGACACCGACGACGTCGTGCCGGCCCTCCGCGCACGCCTCGGCGATGCCGGCGAGTTCCTCCGCGGTCCAGCTGTTCGCGCTGAGCACCACCACGGCACCGTTCTCCGTTCCTCGGTCCGGCACGATCGGCCGGTCCACCGACACCTCCACCACACGCAGTTGGGGATCGTTCTTGGCCTCGGCGAGCAGCTGCCCCGCGGCCTTGCGGGCGATCTCGTCGCCGTCCGGTACGACGACCAGCAGCCGCCGGGGAGCCGGCAGCTGTTCCCGGAGGCGGGCGCACACCCGCCGGTAGCGGAGCCGTCGGCCGGCCTCGTCGCCCGACTTCTGCGGGGCCGGTTCGTCCCAGCGGGTGTCGGCGCCGAGGAGCCGGCTGATCCGGGCTCCCCGGCCCGAGCCCTTCGGCCGGTGCGCGGGCCAGTCACCGGGCACGTCCACGACGCCGAGCGGCGTCGAGCCCAGTGCTGCGGCGATCGCGGGCTCGGTGCGCAGCCGGCGGTTCATCCGTGCGGCGACGAGATGGCCGACGACCGCGAGCACGAAGAACAGCAGTGCCCCGCCGGCGATGAGCTGGATCCTCGTCGGCGGTGCCTCGCCGGTGGGCCGGGCGGCCTGGCCCATGACGACCATGCCCGCCTTGGTGGCCGACGGGTCGGCCTCCTCCAGCTTCTTCATGGCCGCTTCCAGCGAGGTGCGGAGGTTCTCGAGCGCGGTGCGGGACTGCACGCTCTCCACGGTCTGTCCCGGATCGGCCGCGTCGGCCAGGTCGGAGATGCGCCGGTTGGTCTCCGCCACCTGCTTGCGCAGCGCCTCGGTCTGGGCGGCCACCGAGGAGTCCGTGCCGCTGCCCGCGACCTGCGCGGCGAACTGCACGAACTGCTGGGCCACCCCGTCGGCGAGCTGCTGTGCGCGCTCCGGGGTGTCGGCCGTGCCGGAGATCGTGATGATGTTCCCGTCGCCCGCCGAGGCACTCACGTCGTGCCGCAGCTCGGAGCTGCTGACGTCGGACCAGTGCAGGGCGTCGGCCGTGCGGTCGACCACGGTCAGGCTGGTGGCGATGTCCACCTGGGTGAGCAGTTCCCGCTCCTCCCAGACCCCTGGCAGCAGTACGGGCGCCGAGGCGGTGTATCTCGGCGGGAACACCAGCACCGAGATGCCGTAACCGAACAGTGCGCCCACCGCGGCGAGGACGGCCAGGAGCCGCCACCGCCGCCGGAGTATCCGCCCGATCGTGACAAGGCGGATGGTGTCTTCGTTCAACTGCGCTGCCTCTTCTTCCTCGTGCGCACCGAACCGCTCGCCGGCACCTCGCGGTCCCGGCAGGCGGCGGCATAGGCGGCGAGCAGTGACGCCTGGGAGTTGCGCCAGGAAAGCTGCCCGCCGATCCGCTCCTGGCCGATCTTGCCCATACGGGCCCGCTGGTCCGGGTCGTCCAGCAGCACCGTGACGAGCTCGGCGAACCGGGTCTCGTCGTTGGCGGGCGCGTAGACGGCGGCGTCAGCGGCGGAGACGCGCGCCTCCTTCAGGTCGAAGGAGACGATCGGCCGGCCCATCGCCATGTACTCCAGGACCTTGTTCATGGTCGACACGTCGTTGAGCGGGTTGCGCGGGTCGGGAGACAGGCACACGTCCGCGGTGGACAGGTAGCGCACCAGGTCGGCGTCCGGGATGCGGCCGGTGAACTGCACCTGGTCGGTGAGCCCGAGCTGCCGGGACAGGTCCACCATCGCGTCGAAGGCGTCGCCGGAGCCGACGAACACCGCGTGCCAGTCGGTCCGCCCGAACTCGTCGCGCAGCTTCGCGAGGGCGCGCAGGGCGTAGTCGACGCCGTCCTGCGGGCCCATCACGCCCAGGTAGCACAGCAGATGGGGCTTGCCGCGCTTCAGCTCCGGCTCGGGCGGCACCGGCTGGAACCGCTCGATCTGGGGTGCGCTGCGCACCACGAAGACGTCCTCGGGCCGCTTGCCGCCACGGCTGACGGCGACGTCCTTGTAGCTCTCGTTGGTGGCGAGCACCACGTCCGCGGCCCGGTAGGTCCGCCGCTCCACGGCGCACACGGCACGGTAGAGCAGGTCCTTGCCGCGGTCGAAGCGGGAGAGGTACAGCTCGGGCACCAGGTCGTGCTGGTCGAAAATGAACCGCGCGCCGCGCCGCCGCAGCCAACGGGCCGACAGGAACAGCAGGTCGGGCGGGTTGCAGGCGTGCACCACGTGGACGGGTCCGACCTTGCGGGCCAGTCGGGCCGTGTGCCAGAGCGCGGAGCCGTACTCCTTGAGGTAGCCGGCCGGTCCTCCGGTGGCGGCGCGCAACGGGTACCGGTGGATGCGCACCCCGTCGATCACCGCCTCCGGCTCCGTGTCCCGCTTCTCCCCCTGCGGGCAGATGACGTGGACCTCCCAGCCGGCGTCGCGCAGCGTCGTGCACTCCTGCCACACCCGCCGGTCGAACGGCACCGACAGGTTCTCCACCAGGATCAGCGCGCGCCGGCCTTTGCCGTCGCCGCCGACTTCGTTACCAAGCAAGGCCCATGTATCCCGGTTCGGTCCGGCGCGTCTCGGCGTCGGGGAGGCGGATGAGGTCGACGATCGTCTGGTCGCCGCCGTGCGGCAGGGCCGCGAGGACGGCCGGGTCCTTGGTCCCGACCAGGCACACCTCGGCGTGGTCGAGGACCTCCTCGACGGAGTCCGCGAGGAGCTGCGCGAGGTGCGGCAGCCGGGTCTCGATGTACTCGCGGTTGGCGCCCATCAGCCGGGACAGGCTCACGTTGGCGTCGTGGATCCGCAGGTCGTACCCCTTGCCGTGGAGTCGCTCCGCCAGCTCGACGAGCGGGCTCTCGCGGAGGTCGTCGGTGCCGGGCTTGAAGGACAGCCCGAACATGCCCACGCGGCGCTTGCCGGTGCGCTCCACCAGGTCCACCGCTCGCTGGAGGTGGTCGGCGTTGGAGGGCAGCACGTGGGACAGGATCGGCACCGAGACGTCGGCGCGCTGTGCCGCGTGAACCAGGCTGCGCAGGTCCTTGGGCAGGCAGGAGCCGCCGAAGGCGAAGCCGGGCCTCAGGTAGGCGGGGCTGATGTTCAGCTTGCGGTCGGCCAGGAACACGTCGATGACCTGGTGCGAGTCCACGCCGAGCGCCTGGCACACCGCGCCCAGCTCATTGGCGAAGCCGATCTTCAGGCCGTGGAACGCGTTGTCCGCGTACTTGATCGCCTCGGCCGTCGGGATCGGCACCCGGAACACCTCGCCGGGCAGGCTCTCGTAGAGCGCCGCCACCACGTCGCCGCTGGCCGGGTCGAGTTCGCCGATGACCGTCTTGGGCGGGTCGAAGAAGTCCCGCACGCTGGTGCCCTCGCGCAGGAACTCCGGGTTGACCGCGACCCCGACGTCCACTCCGGCGGTGCCGCCGATGTTCTTCTCCAGGATCGGCACCAGGAGGTTCAGGCAGGTGCCCGGGAGCATGGTGCTGCGGAACACCACGGTGTGCCGGCCGCCCCGCTCGGCGAGCGCGGCGCCGATCTCCTCCGTGACCCGCTCCAGGTAGGTGGTGCACAGGCTGCCGTTGGGCTCCGACGGGGTGCCCACGCAGATCAGCGACACCTCGCTGCCCATGATCGCCTCACGGACGTCGGTGGTGGCACGCAGCGCCCCGGTCCGCACGACCTCCGCGGTGAGTTCGCCGATCCGCTCCTCGACCACCGGGGCCTTGCCGTCGTTGACCAGGTCGACCTTCACCTGGTTGACGTCCACGCCGATGACCTCGTGCCCCATGTGGGCCAGGCACGCGGCCGACACGCAGCCCACGTAGCCGAGCCCGAACACGCTGATTCTCATGACCCGTTCCTCCCCCCAGCCAGGCCCTTGTGGCCTGCTGTCTGCCCGCCCCGCGGACGGCGCCCCCCGCACATCAGTAGGCCCCCTGGCCGTAGAGCACCGCGCGCAGCGTCTTCCACAAGATCACCGCGTCCAGGGCGAGCGACCAGTCCTCCACGTACCGCAGGTCGAGGCGGACGGCCTCCTCCCACGGCAGGTCGCTGCGTCCGCTGATCTGCCACAGGCCGGTGAGGCCGGGCTTGACCAGCAGTCGCCGCCGGATGTCCGGGCCGTACGCGGCGGACTCCTCCGGCAGCGGAGGGCGCGGACCGACGAGCGACATCGATCCGGTGAGCACGTTGAACAGCTGCGGGAGTTCGTCGAGCGAGTACCGGCGCAGCACGGTGCCGACCCGGGTCACCCGCGGGTCCCGGCGCATCTTGAACAGCAGCCCCGCGCCCTCGTTGCGGTCGGCCAGTTCGGCGCGTGCCAGGTCGGCCCCGACGACCATGGTGCGGAACTTGAGGATGGTGAACTCGCGGCCGTCCTTGCCGACTCTGCGCTGGCTGTAGAACGCCCCGCCGCGGCTGTCCGCCATCACGAGCAGTCCGACGAGGAGCATCAGCGGCGCGAACAGGATCAGCAGGATCGCGGAGCCCAGCCGGTCGACGACCGCCTTGATGGCCCGGCGGCCCCCGGTGAACGTCGGCATGCTGACCCGCAGCAGCGGGATCCCGAGCACGGCGTCGACGTGCAGCCGCGGGCCTGCCACCTCCATCAGCACCGGGGCCACGACCATCTCGGCCTCGCTGCCCTCCAGGTTCCAGGCCAGCCGCTGGAGCCGCTCCGGTGTCCAGTAGGGGTCCGGTGTGACCGCGACGACCCGGTAGCCGTCGTTCTCCACGTACTTGGCGACGTCCGTGAGCTGTCCGACGACCGGCACTCCGTCCAGTTCGTCGGCGTCGAAGCCGCGGCCCTCCGTCGTGCACACCCCGTCCACCCGCCATCCGAGGTGCGGGAACTTGCGGGTGCGGTTGATCAGGTCGCTCACGGTGGCCGGGCTCCCGGCGGCGAGCACCGGTCTCAGGCACTGCCCTTCCTTGCGCTGCTTGTGCAGCCCGAGGCGGAGCACATAGCGCGCGGTCATGGTGACCAGCGCGATGGCGGGGATCGCGACGAAGATCCAGAGCTTGATGTTGCGAGAGGTGAGGGCGATCCCGCCGAGCGCGAGCACGACGGTCGCCGCGAACAGGGACCGTCCCAGCCTGCGGAACTCCTCGGCACCCTGGCCGAGCACGGCCGGTGCCCACGCCCGGCCCACCGCGAGCGCCGCCAGCACCAGCAGTTCGGTGCCGAACGCGAGAATGCCCCATTTCTCATGCCAGTTGGCCGCGTCCCGGGCCCCGAAGAACTCGCCGATCCCCGCCACCACGAAGGCGGTGGTCACCGTGTCGCTGGTGATCACGGTACGGCGGTAGCGCTGCTCCCAGTCGTTCGCCGACTGCCCTGTCGCCCTGTCCGTCAGCTCGTGCGCCGCCGGAAAGGGTCTGGCTATCCCCCCATCCGGCACGGAAGCCCCCCGGTCCCCAGTGGTACGACCTGATTGCCAGACATCGTTCCTACCCCCCTCCGGGAGGCCCCCGCCTCCCGCACCGTTCCTCGCAGGCCCCCGCCCCACGCCGCGCTGTACTTCTCCCGGGGGGCGCACGACCCCCCGTATGACATGCCTAGGTCAACACTGAGTAAAGAACTCACCCAGAAAGAAAGCTGACTTGCACGTTCCGCCAGACTTTTGAGTTGTTCCGGAACCCACTGAAACCTCGGATGCTCCCCGCACCCGAAGCCCCCCTCGGGTTCCAAGAACCAACCACCCCGCGCCCGACGCCGAGACGTTTCTGCTCCGCGTCCGCAGCGTCAGACCAATAGATCACTATTTGTCGCCCCGTGTCCCACCATGGGCAGCAAGGTCAATCTAGACCATCAAGACCCGTCTGCAAGGGGGCATGTGTGGAATATGTGCTTACGATTTGGAGATGAGTCAGTCGAGTCGTCACCGCTGCACACGCTTCGGTCACCATTGCGACCCTCGTGACCTGCGAAGACGGCAGTCTCCGGTTGCAGGACGGTATCCCGCGGAGTGGCTTCCGGGCCATGCGGCCGATCCGGACACCGCTCACCGAAGGCCGAAAACGACTCATACGCAACGAGCGTGCTGTCATCGGCGTTCGGAGCGCGATCGTCGAAGTTCACAAGCGGACGTCGAACCGACACTTCCTGACCGGAGCGCGGAACCCGCCCTCGCGCCCCTTGCGGGTCCGGGCGGCGCCCCCGCGCAGGGCGCCGCCGGTCAGCTGTCCTCCTTGCCCGCGCTCGCACCGTTCAGCGCAACTCGGCCTCCACCGGCCTGTCTTCGAGGAAGCCCCCCGACTGGTGGCGCCACAGCTTCGCGTACGGCCCGTCCAGGGAGAGCAGTTCCTGGTGACTGCCCTGCTCCACGATCCGCCCGCGGTCGAGGACGACGAGCTGGTCCATGCCCGCGACCGTGCTCAGCCTGTGGGCCACCACCAGGGCCGTCCGCCCCTCCATGAGCCGCCACAGCGCCTCCTGGACCAGGATCTCGCTCTCCGAGTCCAGCGCGCTGGTCGCCTCGTCGAGGAGCAGGATCGGCGCGTCCCGCAGGATCGCCCGGGCGAGGGCGACGCGCTGGCGCTGGCCGCCGGACAGTTTGACGCCCCGCTCCCCCACGAGCGTGTCGAAGCCGTCCGGCAGCGCGTCGGCGAACTCCGTGACGTGGGCCGCCTCGGCCGCCCGGCGGATCTCGGCCTCGGTGGCCTCCGGCCGGGCGAAGGCGATGTTGTCGCGCAGGGTGCGGTGGAACATGGCCGGATCCTGCGGGACGTAGGCCATCAGGGAGCGCAGGTCGGTCTGACGCAGCCGGCTGATGTCCTGGCCGCCGATCAGGATCCGGCCGCCCTCGATGTCCTGCATCCGCAGCAGCAGCCGGGTGAGCGTGGTCTTGCCGCCGCCGGAGCGTCCGACGAGGCCGACCTTGGTCCCGCCGGGCACGACGAGATCGAGCCCCTCGAAGAGCCGCTCCGCTCCCGCGTGGCTGAAGTGCACCCCCTCGAAGCGGACGTCGGCCGCCCCGGGCACCAGCGGCTCGGGCGACGGCGGGTCGAGCACGGTCGGCGGGGTCATCAGCAGCTCGGTGAACTGCGCGGCCTCCGTCATCGAGCTCTCCAGCCGACGGTAGATCTGGTTGAACTCGAACATGATCCGGGTGGCGTTGGAGTAGTAGGTGAAGGCGACCACCACCGCCTCCACGCCGTGCTCGCCCCCGCCCAGGGTCACCGCGAGCAGCAGACCCAGCGCGTTGGTCAGCACCGACATCGGGGCGACAAAGGTGTCGATGCGCAGGTTGCCGAAGTCCCACGACCTGAGCATGAGCCGTCGCGAGGTCGCGACCCGCGACCGGTGCTCGGCGGCCTCCCGCTCCTCGGCGCCGAACGCCCGGACGGTGTCCATGTTCATCAGGCTGTCGGCGACGTGCCCGGAGACCCGGGCGACCGCCGCCTCGCGTTCGGCGACCAGTTCCTGGCGCCGCCGGATCAGGGGTGCCGCGACCAGCGCCGTCACCACGATCATCGTCAACAGCCCCACGACGAGCAGCGGTTCGTAGCGCCACAGCACCACCGAGCCGAACAGCAGCGGCACGACGCTGCCCACGACCTGGAAGCACAGGGTGTCAACGAAGGGCTCGAAGCGGGTGGCGAAGCTCAGGACGCGCTTGGTGAGCGACCCGGCGAAGTTGTCGTGGAAGAACGCGGCGTCCTTGGCGAACAGTTCGTCCATCCCGATGATGTACAGGTGCTCGATGCCCAGGGCGTCGAGACGGTTCATGCAGTGCAGGGCGACCCGCCACATCGCCTCGGCGATCAGCAGGACACCGGCGAACCCCAGGACGTACGGCAGGGCCGTCGTGATGGTGAGTTCAGCGCCGCCGGCGATGTCTCCGGCCAGCTTGGCCACGACCAGCGGGGCGAGGTAGTTGAGGCCGATGTTGCCCAGTCCGAACATCAGCATGGCGGGAGCCGTCAGCCGGCGCAGGCGGGCCAACTCCCGTCCGTAGTAACGAAGTGCGAGGAGCACCGCGCCCCTGCGCGGTGCCATTTTCTCCAGCTCAGGCGTCTGCATCCTAACCCTGTGTGTTTGGGAAGTGACGGTACGAGTTGGGAAGTGTCCCGTGGCAGCCGTCTCGCGGTCCACGCGTTTTACGCCGGGAAAGGGCCCGAGGGATTCGGCAACTCGCAAGTGACGCAAGGGGATTGACCCAGAAAGCGCTTGCCACCTACGGTCCCCCGAATGGGTATGAAGCGAGGATTCGGCGGGGCGTCACTCGCCGCGGCGACCACCATGGCACTTGCGGCAGGGCTGACCGCGGCAGCACCCGCGGCCCACTCCGCGGACGATCCCGTGCAGGTCGTGGTCGACGGGCACGACATACGCGCCGACAACGTCAACGGCCTCACCTACAAGGGCCTCGGCCTGCTCAGCTGCAACAGCACGAGCAATCTGCTGATGGACTACAAGGCCGAGCACCCGAAGCGGTACTGGCAGCTGGTCCGGGTGCTGTTCGGCGGGCGGAACCCGCTGATCAACCATGTGAAGATCGAGATGGGCTCGGACACCAACACCTCGACCGGTTCCGACCCGGCGACCATGCGCACGGCGGACGAGCTCGCCGACGCGTCCCGCTCCCCCGGCTTCCAGCTGGCCGCCGACGCCAGGACGGTGAACCCGGGCCTGAAGGTCTCGATCCTGCGCTGGGTCATGCCCCAGTGGGTCCAGACCGAGTGGAACAAGGGCACCGGCACCGACGAGATGTACAAGTGGTACAAGGAGACGATCCTCGACGCGTACGAGAAGTACGGGTACATGGTCGACTACGTCGATCCGGACACCAACGAGACCACGAAGCCGGACGTCTCCTTCGTCAAGTGGTACAAGAACGCGCTGACGAACGACACCGACTTCGCCGACCCGCGCTACGGCTTGACGCCCCGTCAGCAGCAGGCTGCCGCGAAGGCGTACCACGGCATCAAGATCGTCGCCTCGGACGAGAACACCACGAAGAACATCGGCCCGGCGCTGCTCACGGACACCGAACTCTTCGGCGCGGTCGACGCGGTGGGCTACCACTACACCACCGAGGACCGGCTCGACGGCACGCCGGACAGCCCCACCTACCGGCCGTACACGAAGCTCGCGACCGGTGAGAACACCTACGGGCAGGACAAGGAGGTCTGGTACAGCGAGGGCGTCGGCTCCTTCGGCTGGACGGACTTCCGGGTGCACAACACCGAGGGCCCGGGCGGCGCGAGCACCGGGATCGGCGGCGTGCAGAGCGCGCTGGACGTCGCCAACCGCTCGGTGAAGAGCTACGCCAACTCCAAGCGGACCCACTACATCTTCCAGCCGGCGATCGGCGCCTTCTACGAGGGCGCCCAGTACAGCCACAAGGAGCTGGTCAGCGCCCGCGACCCGTGGTCGGGGAACATCCACTACGACGCCGCCCTGTACGTGATGCAGCACTTCACCCAGTTCGCGAGGACAGGGTGGGAGAACTCCACCAACACGGCCGGCATCTGGCGCACGGTGCCCGAGGCTAGCTACAGCGGCGTGAGCGGCACCGAGAACGTCGACGGTTCCAACGGCGCGCCCAGCTACCTGACGCTCGCCGACCCGAAGAAGCGGGACTTCTCGACGATCGCCGTCAACGACAGCGACCGGACGAGGACTTACCGCATCAAGGCCGAGAACATGGACCTGGGCGACGATCCGGCCATGGAGGTCTGGGAGACCCGCGCGGCCGACCCCGGCCAGGCCTACGACGCCGACTTCAAGCACCTGGCCGCCCAGCTCCGCCCCGACGACGAGGGGTACTACACCTACACCGTGAAGCCGCGCTCGATCGTCACCTTCACCACGCTCGACCGCAGCCACGACAAGGCGACACGGCAACGTCTCCCGGAGTCCGGGGCCCGCACCGTGCTCGACACCGACGCGACCGGCAAACGGCACGACACCCGCGACGGCGTGCTGTACGCCGACGACTTCGGGTACGAGGAGGAGGGCCCGGTCCGGGTCGGCTCGGACGACGGCCGGCGCACGGTGTCCCGGCCGTACCTCGCCTCCCGGGGCAACCAGCCGCGCTACCTGGTCGACCAGACGGGTGCGTGGGAGGTCGGGAAGGAAGCGGACGGCGACAACGTCCTGTACCAGTACCTGGACCAGTCCATGAAGGACACCGGCGCCTGGAACCGGAACACCCCCAACACCACGGTCGGTGACTTCCGTTGGGAGAACTACAGAGCATCGGTCGACGTCTCCTTCCCCGATCCGCAAGGCGGCCTCGCCACCTTGGGCGTACGGCAGCAGAAGGGCATGGCGGCGACCGACGCCGCGTACGGCGTCGGGATCGGACCGGCCGGGAACTGGACCTTCTACCGCTACGGCACGGCGATCCGCACCGGGACGGTCGCCCCGGCCGACGGCTACCGCCTCGCCGTCGAGGCGAAGGGCGCGCGGGTCACCGTCTCCGTCGACGGCCGGGCCGTGGCCGAGTACCAGGACCCGACGCCGGTGACCGGGGGCCGCGTCAAGCTGGGCTCCGACTTCCACAAGGTCGGCTTCGACAACCTGAAGGTGGAGAAGGTCGCCGGCTGGACGCCGTACGCCACCGCGCTGACCGACAACATGGACGGCTCGGTCGTCTACGACGGCACGTGGAGCCGGAACGCCTCCCTCGGGGACGCGATGAACTGGTACCGGTCGACATCGACCGGCGCCGGCGCCGGGGCGTCCGTGACCGTCCCGTTCACCGGCACGGGCCTCGACGTCATCGGCGGCAACGACGGCAGTGCCGTCCTCGACGTCACCGTGGACGGCCGGCCGCTCGCCCGGAGCGCGCGGACGGTCGCCACCGACAAGCGCCAGGCGACCTACCGGCTCAGGGGCCTGCCGGAGGGCCGGCACACGGCGACGCTCACCCTGCGGTCCGGGAAGATCGTCCTCGACGCCTTCACCGCGCTCTCCGGCGACGTGGACGGCCCGGTCGACACCACGCCGCTGCGCACCGCCCTGGACGCGGTGGGGTCCCCGGACCGGTCCGACTGGACGGCGGACTCCTGGGCCGTGTTCAGCGCCACCCGCTCGGCGGCCAGGGCCGCCGTGGACGGGCAGCGGGGCCTCGACGTCATCGGCGTCGACCAGCTCGCGAGCCGGCTGACGGCGGCGCGGGACGGGCTGGTGCGGAAGGAAGCCTGACCGAGGCGGGAGCTCTGTGGAGGAGCGTCCTTCCCGGCCCCGAGCTCCCCCGCCCCCTCGGTCACCCTCGCGGGGTGAAGTCGTGCGGGCGGGGCCGGCCGGATCCTTGAAGGGCACAGCGTTCCGCGCCCGAGGACCAGTCGAGGGCCGTGACGAGGTCGGGAAGGGCGGATGGACGGCCAGCAGTCGCAGGGACGGTCCACGACCACCGGTCACGACGGCCGGGGGCCGTGGGGACTGCTGCGAGCCGTGCCGGGGGTCCAGGCGCTCACGGGCTACCAGCGCGAGTGGCTGGCCAAGGACGTGGTGGCCGGGATCGCCCTCACCACCCTGCTCGTCCCGCAGGGCATGGCGTACGCGGAGCTCGCGGGGCTGCCGCCCATCACCGGCCTCTACACCACGATCCTGTGCCTCCTCGGCTACGCGGTGTGCGGCCCGTCCCGGATCCTGGTCCTCGGTCCCGACTCCTCGCTCGGCCCGATGATCGCCGCCACGGTGCTCCCCCTCGTCGCGTCGGACGGGGATCCGGAGCGGGCGGTCGCCCTGGCCTCGATGCTCGGGCTCATGGTGGCCGGCATCATGATCCTCGCCTCCGTGGCCCGCCTCGGTTTCATCGCGGACCTCATCTCCAAGCCGACGATGATCGGCTACATGAACGGCCTGGCCCTGACCATCCTCATCGGCCAGCTGCCGAAGCTCCTCGGGTTCAAGGTCGACGCGGACAACCTGCTCGGTGAGTGCGCCGGACTGGTGCGGAAGCTGGCCGAGGGGGCGACGGTGCCCGCGGCGGCGGCCGTGGGCGTCTCGGGGCTGGTCCTGATCCTGCTGCTCCAGCGGCTGCTGCCCAAGGTGCCCGCCGTGCTCGTGATGGTCGCCCTCGCGATCGCGGCGGCCTCGCTCCTCGACCTGGACGAGCACGGCGTGGGGCTGGTCGGCCGGCTGCCGGAGGGCTTCCCGCCGTTCACGCTCCCCCATGTACGGGCCGACGACCTGGTCCCGCTGTTCGGCGGCGCCCTCGGGATCGCCGTGGTGTCACTGGCCGACACCATCTCCAACTCGTCGGCGTTCGCGGCCCGTACCGGCCAGGAGGTGCGCGGGAACCAGGAGATGGCGGCGGTCGGTGCGGCGAACCTGGCGGCCGGGCTCTTCCAGGGCTTCCCCGTCAGCGCGAGCGGCTCCCGTACGGCGGTCGCCGAGCGCACGGGCGCGAAGACCCAGCTCACCGGCGTGGTCGGCGCGGTCCTGATCGTGCTCATGCTGGTGCTGGTGCCGGGCCTGTTCCGCAACCTCCCGCAGCCCGCGCTGGCCGCCGTGGTCATCGCCGCGTCCCTGTCGCTGGCCGACATCCCGGGCGCCGTACGGCTGTGGCGGCAGCGCAGGACCGAATTCCTGCTGTGCGTCGCCGCGTTCGTCGGGGTCGCCCTGCTCGGGGTGCTGCCCGGTATCGCCATCGCGGTCGGCCTCTCGGTCCTCAACGTCTTCCGGCGGGCCTGGTGGCCGTACGACACCGTGCTCGGGCGGGTGCCGGGCCTGGAGGGGTACCACGACATCCGCTCCTACCCGGGCGCGGACAGGCTGCCGGGACTGGTCATCTACCGGTTCGACGCACCGCTGTTCTTCGCCAACGCCAAGAGCTTCCGCGACGAGGTGCGACGGCTGGCCGGGGCCGATCCCCGGCCGCGCTGGATCGTCGTCGCCGCGGAGCCCATGACGGACGTGGACACCACCGCCGCGGACGTGCTGCACGAACTCGACACCGCGCTCAGCGTCCGGCACGTCCGGCTGGTCTTCGCCGAACTCAAGGACCCGGTACGGCGGAAGATCGAGCGCTACGGGCTCACCCGCACCATCGATCCCGACCGGTTCTTCCCCACCGTGGAGGCCGCCGTCACCGCCTTCAGCCGCAGCACCGGGGCCGAGTGGTCCGTCGGCCCCGACACCCGACCGCTCGACAGGAGGTGAGGCGGATGGGCAGCACCGACAGGGGAGCCGCCGCGGAGGCGGCACGGCTGGCCGTGGGGCTGGTCGATCTCGCCGTACGGGCCGTCGCGGGCACCGCCGAGGACGCGGCACGGGTACGGCGCCGGGGCGCGCCGGCCGTACCGGACGCGGCGTTCGGTCTCGCGTGGGAACTGCGACGCCGGTCGCGGGCGGTCGTGACGGGGGTCGGCGCCGTGGCCGTGCCCTGCACCCGTGCCGCGGTACGGGTCCTCGTGCCGTCGTTCGCGGCCGACGCCGTCGGCCGGCGGGTGGCGCGCTGGAGTGCCCTCGGCGCGGCGGAGCGGCTGCGGGCCCGTGCCGAGGCGGAACTGCGCGCCCGGGCGCTGGTCCGCGCGCTGTCCGCCGCCGTCCTCGACGAGATCGACGTCGACGCCGTGGCCGACCGCCTCGACGTCGACCGCGTCGCCTCCCGACTGGACCTGGACGCGGTGCTGGCCCGCGTGGACCTGGACGCCGTACTGGCCCGTCTCGACCTCGACGCGGTGCTCGCGCGCGTCGACCTGGACGCCGTGCTGGCCCGCGTCGACCTCGACGGCGTGCTCGACCGGGTGGACCTCGATGCCCTGCTCGCCCGCGTCGACCCGGACCCCTTCCTCGCCCGCGTCGACCTCGTGGCGTACGCCGAGTCGGTGCTCGACGAACTCGACCTCGGCCGGGTGGTCCGGGACACCGGCGGGAGCATCACCGCGGAGACGCTGGACGCGTTCCGTGAGCAGAACGCCCGCGCCGACCGGCTGGTGCAGCGGCTCACGGACCGGCTGCTGCACCGGGCGGGCCCGTCCGGGGCGAACGGATCCGGCACGGGCGGGTTCACCGACGGGTCGGCCGCACCGGTGGAGACGCCGTGACCGCCCCGGCCCGCACCCGTCGCCCCCAGGAAGTGCAGGGGCGTCCGGCGGGGTTGGTGTCGCGGACGGCGGCGGCCGCCGCGGACCTGCTCGTGGTGCTGGCGATCCTGCTGGCGGCCGAGGCCGGGTACGCCGCGGCCCACCGGCTGCTGGTGGGCCCGCCGTTCGCGTACCCCGACCTCGGGCCCGGCGCCACCGCCGCCCTCGGCTGCACGGCCCTCGTCGTCTACCTCACCTGCGGATGGCTCTTCGGCGGGCGCACCGCCGGGGACCAGTTGATGGGCCTGCGGGTGACGGACCGTTCGGGGCGGCGGCTCACCTGGGGCACGGCCCTGCTCCGGGCCCTGCTCTGTGTCGCGCTGCCCGTGGGGCTGTTGTGGATCCCGTTCAGCCGGCGCGGGGCCTCGCTCCAGGACGCGGTGACGGGCAGTGCCGTCGTGCACGACTGGTACGGCCGTACGCGCCACCGTCCGACGGGTTCACCTTCCGCGGGTGAGGCGCGGGACGCGCGCGGCCGTATGGGATGAACCCGGGGCGGAGGAAGGGAGAGAAAGTCATGGCGACACTCGGTCCGGTGCAGTTGCTGACCATCGAGTTCGGCCCCGACGCGGCGTTCGAGGGCCGTGTGCTCCAGGAACTGGCGGTCCTGGAGGGCAAGGGGCAGATACGGGTCCTGGACGTGCTGTTCCTCCAGAAGGAGATCGACGGCGACACGGTCGGCCTCAACTACGAGGCGGAGGGCATGGGTGAGACCGTCGAGGCGCTGCTCGGTCTGACGCCCCGCTTCCCGGACGCGACCCGCGGCGCACCGCAGTACGGCCCCGGCACCAGGGCCTACGGGTTCACGCCGCGCGATCTCCGGGCGCTCGCGGAGGAACTGCTGCCGGGTACGGCGGCGGCCTTCGTGCTGCTGGAGCACCTGTGGGCCAAGCCGCTGCGCGAGGCCATCCGGGACGCGGGCGGTCTGCCCGTCGCCGAGGGCTTCCTGACACCGCAGGCCCTGGCGCCGGTGGCGGCGGAGCTTCTGGCGACGACCCAGACCGTCGACGACCTGACGGCGGCTCAGCAGGCCTCCGGGCGACTGACCGCGAGGACGGGGTGACGTAGTCGGGTGTGGATGACCCGCACCCGCATCTCCGGCCGGGAGGCAGACGCTCCCGGCCGGAGATGTGCCGCTAACGCGAATCCCGCCCCGCAGCCCCGGCACCGCGTCCGCCCCGGGCCAGCCGTGCCACGCGCCGCCAGTCCGCCGGGGCCGCGAGCACCGGCCTGCCGGGGCGGTGGCGGGGCACGCGGACCCGGAGCGCTCCCGGCTCGGTGCGGCAGACCACGGGGGTCGGCAGCAGGACGTGTTCTCCGTCGATGCCGACCGCGATGTCGGAGGTGTCCGCGTCCACGACGACCTCGTCGACCCGCAGCCGCATGACGGACCCGGAGCGCTCGCCGCGCACCAGGCGGGCCGCCTGCGCGGTGTTCGCCACGCGCACGCCCAGCACTCCGAGCAGCCCCGAGTCGAGCCGCTCCCGGCGTCCGGGACGGGCCGCGTCGACCGCCCGCAGATAGGGGTTGTTGCTGACGAGCAGCGCCTGGAGTCCGCCGACCCACGTGGCGCCGGCCCGCATCCGCAGGCCCGGCGCGTCCTCGCCGGTGAGCAGTCCGGGAAGGGTCCGCAGGGTCGTGTGCAGCTTGGCGTCGCGGTAGGCGGGGTCGGCGACCACGGAGGCGTACGTCCCGAACGAGGCGTTGTTGACGAACACCCGGTCCGCGGCGAAGCCGAGGTCCACGGGCTGTTCCACGCCGTCGGTGAGGGCTTCGAGGGCTGCCGCCGGATCGTCCCGGTCGAGACCGAGATCGAGGGCGAAGTGGTTGCGGGTCCCGGCGGGAATCACCACGAAGGGCAGGTCGTGCCGGGCCGCGACCTCGGCGACCAGGGCCTGGGTGCCGTCGCCGCCGGCCACCGCCAGCAGGTCGGCTCCCTCGGCCACCGCCTGCCGGGCGAGTTGCACCACGTCCTGGTTCCCGTCGAGCAGCACGACGCGGGCGCCGGCCGACCGGGCCTTCTCCACCAGGCCGAAGCGTCCCACCTTGCCGCCGCCGGAGCGGGGGTTCATCACGACCCAGGGGTCGCGCGGTGCCGGTGCCCGCCGGGCCGGGGAGCGCGGGGGTGCGAGGGCCGTACGTGCCGAGGCGACGGCCAGCACCCACAGGACCAGGGACAGACAGGCCGGGCCCAGCATGCCCGACGCGGCGTACAGGGAGAGCACGGTGAGCGGCGCGGCCACCGACAGCACCAGCCCGAGCACGCGCAGCGCGCCGGTGTGGGCCAGCGTCCACCACACCCCTACGGCGGCGACCGCCAGTCCGGCGATGCCCACGAGAGCCCACAGCACACTGCGCAGTCCGGCCACCAGAAGCGGCACCAGGACGCTGCACAGCAGGGCGAGGAGGGCGAGGCGGGCCCGGAGGACGCTGCCGGTGCGTGCACCGTCGCGTTGCTGCCGTTCCATGTCCTCGCCCTCCCTCCCGGCGCGGCCCTCACCCGGAGGCCACGCACTCGACGGGTCGTCACATGTCGCGTCCGGGACGCTCGAAGGGCTCGAAGGAGTCGTCGCGCCGGACCGTGCACAGGGCCCAGATGATGAACCCGGACATCGCGATCATCACGATCGACCAGGCCGGGTAGTACGGCAGGGAGAGGAAGTTGGCGATGATGATGAGTCCGGCGATGGCCACGCCGGCCACGCGCGCCCAGGTGGCCGCGCGGAAGAGGCCGAGGCTCACCAGCACGCCCACGACTCCCAGCGCGAGGTGGATCCAGCCCCAGCTGGTGAGGTCGAACTCGAAGACGTAGTTGCGCGTCGTGACGAAGACGTCGTCCTCGGCGATGGCCATGATGCCCCGGAAGATGTCGAGCACTCCGGCGAGCATCAGCATGACGGCCGCGAAGACCGTCGTGCCGGCGGCCCAGCCCTGCTTGGCCGTGGTGCGGTGCGTGGTGTGTGTGGCGGTCATCCTGACCCCTCGTTTCGATCGTTCGGTGTGCTCAGTGCCGGGAGCCGGCGCCGACACCGGTGGAGGCGGTCCCCGAACCGTGGCCGCTCAGGACGAGGCTCTTGGCCCGGGCGAACTCCTCGTCGGTGATGTCGCCCTTGGCCCGGATCTCCGACAGCTTGGCGAGTTCGTCGACACTGCTGGTTCCGCCGCCGCCCTTGGCGGTCTCGCGGATGTAGGAGTCGAAGGCCTGCTGCTGCGCCCGTGCCTGTGCGACTTCACGGCGTCCCATGTTCTTGCCGCGGGCGATGATGTACACGAAGACGCCCAGGAAGGGCAGGACGATCGTGAACACCAGCCAGCCGGCCTTGGCCCAGCCGCTCATGGCGTCGTCGCGGAAGATGTCGACGACGATCCGGAAGAGCAGGACGAACCACATGATCCACAGGAAGAACCAGAGCATCGACCAGAAGACGCTCAGCAGCGGGTAGTCGTACGCGAGGTACGTGGACTCGCTCATGTCACTCTCCTCCGTCCGGGGCCTTGGCCCGGCCGCCTGTCTGTGCGTTCTCAGCGTGCCCACGGCAAGGAGCCGACGGCTTCACCCGGCGCGGGTGAGCGGGTGACCGGGCCAGGGCACGGTCCGGGGGGCGGAAGAGCGGGGCGGAGGCCTTCCGGTACCAGGCGCCGGTGGCGACGACCTCCCCCGCGGCCAGGCCCGACACGGCGACGAGGAAGACGCCGATCAGCCAGGACAGGAAGGTGAAGACGGGGCCCAGCGGGCCGAACTCGGCGAGGCTGCGCTCCATCGCGGTGGGCAGCACCAGCCGGGCCACCCCGCTCAGCGCGACCGTGCCGGTCCCGGCGAGCATCGCGCCCGGCAGCAGGCTCTGCCAGCCGATCCGGCCGCCCAGGAAGAGGTGCTGGGACCACCACCACAGCAGCGTCGTCGACAGCAGGGACATCGTCAGACCGACGGCGGGACCGGCCCCGAACCCGTCGCGCACCGGCGCCTGGGTCAGCAGGAACACCAGCCACACCACCAGCCACAGGGGCCGGCGCCAGACCGCGGCCCGCAGCGGCGCCCGGGGCAGCCGCCGGCAGCGTTCGAACACGGCTTGCAGCGCCCGGCTGAACGCGGTGGCGGACGCCAGGGCGACGAGCACCCCCAGGACACCGACGGAGTCCCGGGTCGGGCCGGTGGCCTCGTAGGTCCGGCGCACCTCGTCGAGCGTGTCGCCCCGCACTCCGAGCACCGAGCGCAGGGAGTCGGCCAGCAGGTCCTGCACGGCGGGAGGGGCGAACGCGGCCACCGTCATGAGCAGCGGGAGCGCGGCGAGGAAGGCCTGGCCGCCAGCCGCATGGCGCCCTCGACCACGTTGAGCGCCGACAGGCGGGGCAGGAACCGGACCAGTGCGCTGGACCGTACGCTCGCCACGACCCGTGCGGCGCGGGCCCCGCGTGCCGGGCGGACCGGATCGGCGTTCCTGGTCATGGCTCACCCGGCGCCCTGGCTCACGCGGCCGCGTGCCCCGGTCGGTGGGGCGTGTCGGGTCCCGGTCAGTCGGGCGGGTCGGGCGCCGGTTGTGCTGCGGCGAGCACCGCGATGATCGCCGGCACCACCAGGACCAGCACCAGGACGAGGGCCACCGCGCCGACGGTGGGGTGGTTCCACAGGACGAGAGCCAGGGCACCGGCCCCGATGACGATCCCGGTGGTCCACTTCTGGTGGGCGGCGAGCCAGTGCCCGGTGAGCCCGGTGGTCACCCCCGCGCGGCGCAGCGTGTTCCCGGCGCCCGCGGCCCCCCGCCCGGCGAGCGCGCGCACTCCGCGGGCGACCCGGCCGGGGCCGTAGAGGTAGGCGGTGAGGGCCGTGAGGAGGCAGACGACGAGCAGGGTGCGGGCGCTCGCGCGCAGGAAGCGGAGGAAGGTGTCGAAGATCGCCGCGGCGGCGTCGGGCGGCAGGGTCGTCGCGGGCACGGAGTCCAGGTAGACACGCCGCAGCACGACGAGCGCGACCAGCACCACCACCGTCGTCACACCCACGCCGAGCGCGGTGATCATCACCATCACCCGGTGTGCGGGGGCGACCCACACGGCGAGGGCGGCGATGGCGAGCGTCAGGACGGGCAGCCAGGTGCCGACGACGTCCAGCAGGCGCATGCCGTCCTGGGCCTTGGCGAGCTGTTCGGTACGGAACAGTGTGACGGTGCGGTCGCTGTCCGGGATGGCGGCGGCCTTCTCGAAGCCGGCGTCGACGAGCCGCTGCCGCACCTGGTCGACCACGGCGCCGATGTCCAGCTGCACCGTGTCCCCCTCGGCCTGCACCGCGCCCTGGCGGTCGCCGGTGAGCATGTTCACCACGGTGGCGTGGGCCCGCCGGTTGGCGCCCTCCCAGGCCTGCCGGAAGAGCTCGCTGGTGACCGCGCGCGTCACGGTGCGTTCCACGACGGAGTGCACCGCGGAGCGCAGCGGGGCGGTGAGGGACTTCGAGCCCTCGACGACGCGCGGCGGGGCCCCGTTGTCCGACAGCGTCTTGGTGAGCGCGGCCGTGATGGCCTCCACGTCGACCTGGGCCACCACCCGGTCGGTCAGCCGGTCGATCACGACGCCCTGCACGGCCGGGTCCGAGGCAAGCGGGGCGACGGTCTGCACGTACCGGTCGGTGTCGGCGACCTGGTCGTGCACCCAGGTCGCGACGAGGGCCAGCGGTGCGAGCAGGAGCGTGAGGACCAGGAGGACGGTGGCGCCCGCGTAGCGCGCTCGGCGGTGCCTCACCGTCGCGGCGCGGCGCAGTCGCTGGTACTCGGCGTGCTCGTCCGCGGTCAGGGCGTGGCCGGTGCCTCCGGATGCGTCGCCGCCCGGCGTGCCGGGGGTCGAGGCGGGGTTCATGGGGGCTCCCTCGTCGGAGCGGCCGGGCTCGTTCTCAGGCGTCCGCCGGTTCATGGCGGTCCGTGATGCCCGACCGGCGCAGTGCGGCCCGCCAGGCGAGGGCGAGGACCAGCTCGAACAGGCCGAGCAGCACGAGCCACAGTCCGAGCAGCCGGGTCAGCGCCCGCGCCGACTCGGTAGGCAGGGCCAGCACCACGATCCCGGCGACGATGCCGATCACGGCCGCGCCCAGCACGAAGGCGCGGTGCGGCAGGTCCTCGGCGGTGATCGCCGTGTAGAGGGTGAGGATGCCGGTCACGAGCCAGACGACCCCGACGATGAGCGAGAGGGCGGCGATGGTCTGGAGCGGATTGCGCAGGCACAGCACGCCGGCGAGGACGTACAGCACGGCCATGATCAGGCCGAGGAGCCGTTCGCCGGGGGCGTGCCAGGCGAAGACGGAGACGAACCGGAACGAGCCGGCGACCAGCAGGTACAGGCCGATCAGGACGGCGAGGACGTGCAGGGTCTCGTCCGGCCACACCAGGACGAGGATGCCGGGCACGAGTGTGGCGATCGCGGATCCGAGGATCCAGGTCCAGGAACGGCCGAGCCGCTCCAGTACGTCCGCTCCGGCGGCCGTGCCTCCGGGGCTGCCGCCGTGGGTGCTGCCCCCGTAGGGGTCCTGGTCCGTCGCGGTGTGTGGTGCCGGGCCCCGCTGCGTGGTCATGGCTTCTCCTCGCCCGCTCGAACGGGTCGTCCCCCGCACCGCCGGAGCGGTGCGGGGCCCCTCACGCGGCCAGCGTCCCGCGTACCGCCGGTGCCCGGGTCACCCGTCGGGGGTGATCCGCGGTTGCGGCTGTGCGGGTGGGCTGGGAACGAGGTCGTACGCCGGCCCGGCGGCGGCCCGGACGAAGAGGGACGAGATGAGCGCTCCCCCGAGCGCCCGGACGGAGCACCGCCCGGCCGGGTCCGGCGGGCGGTGTGCGAGGCCGTCGCCCGCACCGTGCGGGTGCGCGGCCCACCGGTCGTGGTGCGGCCTCTCGTCTACGATCCAGGAGGTCCAGCCATGACCGTACCGAACTCCTCGACGGTCCTTCTGTCGCCCTCGGAACGGGCGGCGATCGGCAGGAACGCCCGCGCCCGCGTGCCCCGTTCGAGCCACGGCTTCTTCGAGGCGGACTCGGCGCGGTTCGACCCGATCGAGGTGATAGAGCGTCAGTCCGCCACGCGGGTGCCGGAGTTGGTGCCGATCCGCTACGGGCGGATGCTCGAGTCGCCCTTCCGTTTCTACCGTGGCGCGGCGGCCATCATGGCGGCCGACCTGGGTGCCGCCCCCAACACGGGGCTGCGGGTGCAGTTGTGCGGGGACGCGCATCTGCTGAACTTCCGGCTGCTGGCCTCGCCGGAGCGTCATCTGGTCTTCGACATCAACGACTTCGACGAGACGCATCCCGGCCCCTTCGAATGGGACGTGAAGCGGCTGGCGGCCAGTTTCGCCATCGCGGCCCGCGCCAACGGCTTCTCCCTCAAGGAGCAGAACACCATCGTGCGGACGTGCGTCCGCTCCTACCGCCGGCGGATGCGCGACTTCGCGGGGATGCGCACCCTGGACATCTGGTACGCCCAGGACGACGTCGACCACCTGCGCGCGCTGCTGGCGTCCTCGATGGACAAGAAGGCCAGGCGCCGTACCGCGCGGGCCACCGAGCAGGCCCGTACCCGCACCCACCTGCAGGCCTTCGCGAAGCTCACGCGGAACACCCCCGAGGGCCGCCGGATCGCCGCCGACCCGCCGCTGATCACACCGCTGAGGGATCTGCTGGCCTACGCGGCGGACAACCAGCAGGAGAAGGAGCTCCAGACCGTTCTGGAGGAGTACGCGCGCACCCTGCCGTCCGAACGGCAGCACCTGTTGCACCACTTCCACCTGGTGGACATGGCCCGCAAGGTGGTCGGGGTGGGCAGTGTCGGCACCCGCTGCTGGATCCTGCTCCTGCTGGGCAGGAACGACGACGACCCGCTGCTCCTCCAGGCCAAGGAGGCGCAGGAGTCGGTCCTGGCCGCGCAGACCGGCGCGGACCGCTTCGACAACCAGGGCCGGCGGGTCGTCGACGGCCAGCGTCTGATCCAGACGACCAGTGACATCTTCCTCGGCTGGACCCATGTGACGGGCATCGACGGGGTCGAACGCGACTTCTACGTACGGCAGTTGCGGGACTGGAAGGGCATCGCCCGGCCGGAGATTATGGACCCCGCGATGCTCGCCCTGTTCGCCCGGGTGTGCGGCGCCTCGCTGGCCCGAGCCCACGCGCGCTCCGGCGACCCGATCGCCATCGCCGCCTACCTGGGCTCCGGCAACCGCTTCGACCAGGCCCTCACCGGCTACGCCCAGTCCTACGCCGACCAGAACGAACGGGACTTCGAAGCACTGGGCGCCGCGGTCCGCTCGGGCCGGGTACAGGCGGAGACGCTTTGACCAGAGGGATCGACAGCCGGCGCGGCTGCTCTGCGGTGCTTGGGGCGGGGGACGGCTGTGTGTGCGGTGCTTGGGGGCGGGAGAACGGCTGTGCGTGTGGTGCCTGTGGGAGTCGGGAGACGGCTGTGTGTGCGAAGCCGTGTGGTCCGGGAACGGGCGCGGGAGGCTCGCGGGCGGTGGGCGAGCGCGATGGGTCGCGGGCCCCCGGGATGGCGTGAGGCAGTGGCCGACGTGCGTTCGCGGGCCGGTGCGACTGAGGGGCACCGGATGCCGGCGAGGGGCCGTTCCGGCTGACCGGCGCCGTGCGCCCGCGGGGGGCCGGTACGGCTTCTGGCTCACGCACGTTGACGATCGGCCGGGGCTGCGGACTGGCCCCGCACCCTCGGGGGCCTATGCCGCGAACGGCCCCCGCGTGCTGACGGCGGGCCGTTCCGGCTGACCAGCCCCGGGCGCCCACGTGGGGCCGGTACAGCTGACGGCCCCCGCGCGATGACGGTCGGCCGGGGCCGCGGACTGGGTCCGTGTGCTGACGGCGGGCCGTTCTGGCTGAAGGGCCCCGCACGTTGACGGTCGGCCGGGGCCGGCGGACTGGTCCCGCGTGCCGTCGGGGGGCCGGTGCCGTGGGCGGGCCCGTGCGCCAGCCGGCGGCCCCGGGGGGCGGGCCCGTGTGCCGGCCGGCGGCCACGGCGGCCCCGGGGACCGCGGTGTCACTCCGGCATGCGTCGCATCTCCACCACGTGCAGCCCCAGGGACTGGCAGCGGGCCAGGAGGCCGAACAGGTGCGCCTCGTCGATGACCGAGCCGAACAGGACCGTCTGCCCGGACATGACCACGCGTTCCAGCTCGGGAAAGGCTTCGGCCAGTGTGTCCGACATGTGTCCGTCGACTCGGATCTCGTAGCGCATGGGCTGTACTCCCGCAGGCGGCCTGGCGGGCGGTCGGCGCCCTGTACTCCGATGGTCCATTCGAACGCCCCCTTCCTGCCTCACCCGGCGGAGGTGATCCGCCGACCGGCGCTCGGGCTACCTGGTCAGTGCTTCAGGAACACCTTGAACGAGATGATCAGCAGGCCGATCAACAGGTTGACGGAGGCCGTGCCGGCGACCAGGCGCCAGGACGCACCGGCACGACGGGCCGCGGCCACCGACCAGCCCACCTGTCCGACCACGGCGACGGACAGCGCCAGCCACAGGGCACCCTGCACGTCCAGACCCAGCAGCGGACTGACCCCCACCGCCACCGCGGGCGGCACGGCGGCCTTGACGATCGGCCACTCCTCGCGGCAGGCCTCGAACACGACGTGCCGGTCGAGGGACTGCTGCGCCAGACGCGCCCCGAACAGCTGGGCGTGCACGTGCGCGATCCAGAACGCCACCCCGGTCAGCAGCAACAGCAGCACCAGTTCCAGCCGTGGGAACGAGCCGAGGGTGCCGGCTCCGATCACCACGGAGGCCGCCAGCATGGAGCCGTAGACGCCGCCGGAGTAGTCGGCGCGGGCCCGGATCCCGGTGCCGGGCCCGCGTACCGTCGTGGGGTCGGTCGTGGACATGGATGCTCCTTGGGGGTCAGCGCGTCGGCCCGGCCGAGGGGGACGGCACGGGGGTGTCCGCCGTCTCGCGCCGGCCGCCGCGACCGGCCGGGAGGTTCGGGGTGACGAGGAAACTGGCCAGCGTGATGCCTCCGGTGGCGAGGATCGCCGCCTTGAGGCCGTCGAGCTGCGCGTCGGCGTAGGAGTCCGTGACGGCCTCGGCCTCGGCGGGCGGCAGTCCGGCGTTCGCCGCCGCCGAGCGCACCTGGTCGGTGGTGACGAAGGAGATGCCGGCCTCCAGGGCCACCCCGGTCTCGGCGCGGGTCTCCTCGGACAGCCGCGGATCGTCGGCGACCTGGGTGGTGAAGGCGTGCGCGAGGGCGCCGAGGAGGATCGACCCGATCAGGGCCGTGCCCAGCGCGGAGCCCAGGTTCTGCGCCGTGAACTGGAGCCCGCCGACCTCGCTGCGTTCCTCCTCGCCCGCGGTGGACTGGACGACGTTGCCCAGCTGCGACGCGAGCAGCCCCGTGCCCACGCCCACCAGGGCCATGGCGCCGGCGAACTGCGCGTCGTCGATGACCGGGTCGATGGTGGCCAGCAGCCAGACGATGGCGACGGTCAGGGTGGCGAGGGCCAGCCGGATCATCCTGCGCGGTCCGACGGTGCGGCCCAGGGAGGAGGCGAGCAGGGAGGCCGCGAGCATGGTGACGGAGACCGGCAGCAGCCGGAGCCCGGTCTCGAAGGCGTCGAAGCCCTGCACCACCTGGAGGTACAGCGGGATCACGAAGAAGAGGCCCAGCAGGATGAGGTTCTGGCTCAGCAGGGCCATCAGTCCCGAGCGCAGCGCGGGCCTGCCCAGCAGGTCCAGGTGGACGAGGGGGTCACTGCCCCGTTCGTCGCGCCGCCGCTCCCAGCGGACGAAGACGGCGAGGACGGCCGCTCCGGCTCCGACGACGAACAGCGTCGGGGAGAACCCGAGGACGGTGAAGGGCGGGTTGCGGGGCGAGACCCATCCCCAGGTGCTGCTCTGGAGGACCCCGAGCACCCCCAGGCCGAGCCCGGCGGCCGACAGCACGGCGCCGACCCCGTCGAGACGGGGGCGGGTCCCGGTGCGGGCCGGTTCGGCGATCATCTGGTGGCAGCACAGCATGGCGAGGACGACGACGACCTCCCCGGCGAAGACCAGCCGCCAGGTGAGATACGTGGTCACCCAGCCGCCGAGGAGCGGTCCGACCGCGATCCCGGCACCGGCGAGGCCACCGATGACGCCGTAGGCGACGGCCCGGTCCGGTCCGCGGTAGGACTCCGCGACGAGGGCCGCCATGGCCGGGAGCACCATCGCGGCGCCGAGTCCCTCGACGACCGACCAGCCCAGCGCGAGGACCCACACGGTGGGGGCGAGGGCGGTCAGCGCCGATCCCGCGCCGTACACGACCAGTCCGAGGAAGAAGAGCCGGCGGCGCCCCAGGATGTCGCCGAGCCGGCCGCCGATCAGCATGAACGCGGCCATGACCAGCGCGTACAGGGTGATGACGGCCTGGATGGTGGTCACCTCGGTGTCGAAGTCCTCGACCAGCTGGCTGATCGAGACGTTCATGACCGAGGTGTCCAGGACCATGAGGAACTGGGCCGTGCCCAGGACGATCAGAGCGCGCCAACGCCGCATGGTGACCACCTCGCCGGATCGGTCAGCGGCTCGGTGAAGACGGCCGCTCCTCCCATGGCAGCGGACCGGGGTGCGCGGGCGCCTCACCCGTCACGGGGGACCTGCTCACAGGAGCCGCAGGTCCCGTGCTCGGCGTACCGCCTCGCTGCGGCGGTTCACCGCCAGCTTGCGGTACAGGCTCTTGAGGTGGGTCTTGACGGTGTTCACCGACAGGTACAGGTCCGCGGCGATCTCCTGGGTCGACATCATCTGGGCCAGTCCGCGCAGGACGTCGTGTTCGCGTTCGCTCAGCTCCTGCACGACGACCGGCGCGGGGGGCGGTCCGGCAACGGCCGGTCGGGAACCGGCCGGTCCGGCGGTGGACGGGGGCGCGGCGGCGGGCACGAGCCATCCGGCGGCCAGCGGCCGCACGGGCGCCGCGGCCAGGTACGGCCTGATCCAGCGTCCGGCGTCGATGAAGGGGCGGCGCAGCCGTTCGCGCCGGGCGCCGAGGAGTGCCTGGGCGACCAGTCGGCGGGCCGTCTCGGTGTCTCCCCGCTGCGCCGCGGCCTGCGCTCTCACCAGCGCTGCCCGGACGGTCACCGCGGGCCCGGGCCGGCTCTCGGCGGGCAGGCTGTCGAGGAGGTCCAGCGCGGCGTCCGTCTCGCCCGCGGCCAGTCTCAGCCGGGCGGCCTCCACCACCCACGCGGGGCGGTCGTCCGGCAGCTGCCGCAGCAGCTCGGCGGCGGTCCCGGTCCGTCCCTCGGCCAGATGGACGGCGGAGGCGACGACCCGTTCCAGGCCCTCCGCCCACGGGGAGGCGACGGCGGTGGAGACGGCCGGGGTCGCCGACGCCACGGCCGCCCGGGTGTTGCCGCGGGCCAGCTGGAGCCGGGCCGCGGCGAGGGCCCGCCCGGCGGCCTGCACGGGGTCCTGGATCTCCAGGGCGAGTTCGTCGGCCTCGTCGATGAGGGACTGGGCGCGGCCCAGTTCGTTGCGGTCGACGGCCACGGCCGCCAGCACCAGCCGTTCGATGCCCGTGCCGGACGGCTGGGGGAGGCTGAACCGCTCCGTCTCGGTCATCGCCGCCAGGGCCTTGTGCTCGGCCCTGCCGGGCCATCCGTTCAGGTAGTCGATCAGTGCCAGGTGGCCCATCGACTCCTCCCGGGGCAGCACCGTCTGGGCGCCGCCGGGGCATTCGGCGGCTTCGGTCAGCGCGGCCCGCGCGTCCTCGTAGCGTCCGGCCCACAGCCGGGTGGAGCCCAGGTGGGTCAGCAGCAGGGCGGGAAGCTCGGGGTGCTTGTCCAGGAGGTGCGCGGGGATCTCCGGCCGTACCTCGTCGGCGGTCTCGGCGGCCTGTTCGGCCCGTGCGGGAGAGCCGGTCAGTCGGGCGGCCACCGCCTCCAGGAGCGCCCAGCTCAGCTGGGCGGCCGCGGGGTCGCCCGCCTCGCCGGCCAGCCCTGCCTCGGCGTGGTGGAGGTGGGCCATGCCCCGGTCGAGGTCGCTCTGGGCCAGGTCGCGGGCGGCCCGGACGAGCTCGGGCGCGGGTCCCACGGCTTCGGGGCCCATGCGGGAGAACAGTTCGTTGAGCTCGTCGGAGCGCAGTCCGGTGAAGAACTGTCCTATCGCCAGGTCGTCGACGAGAGCACCGGCGGTGAAGTCCCAGTCGTCGGCCGCGGCGCCGTGCGCGAGTGCCTCCGGGAGGGTGCCGCGGCGGCGCAGCCACTGGGCCGCCGACCGGTGCAGATCGGCCTCCAGGCCGGGGCTGCGCACCCGCAGGTGGGTCTGGAGTATCTCCCCGAACAGGGGGTGCAGGCGGTACCACCCCTGTCCCAGCTGTTCGACGAAGGCGTTGTCGCGGTGCAGCTCGGCCAGGATGCGGCCGGCGTCGGTCCGGTGGGTCAGTCCGTTCACCAGGTCCGGGCAGAAGCGGTCGAGGACGCTGACGCGCAGCAGGAGGTCCTGTGTCTCCCGCGGCTGGCGTCTGAGCACCTCCGCCAGCAGGAAGTCGGCGACGGTGCTGCGGTCGGCCTCGAACTCCTTGAGGTAGGCCTGCGGGTCCGGGCTCTCCTGTGCCGCGAGGGCGCACAGCCGCAGACCGGCGGCCCAGCCGCGGGTGCGTTCCACCAGGGCGTGCACGGCGTCGCCGGGCAGGCTGAGTCCGTGCAGCTCCAGCAGTGCCGCCGCCTCCTCGGGCGTGAAGGCGAGTTCGGCGTCGCGGATCTCCGTCAGGGCTCCGGCCGCCCGGTGGCGGTGCAGGGAGAACATGGGCTCGTTGCGGGTGACGAGGACCAGGCGAAGACCGGAGCCGGCGTGCTGGAGCACGAACTCCAGTTGCTCCGCGATCCTGGACGCGCTCACCCGGTCGAACTCGTCGAGGACGACGAGCGGGGCCGGGTCGCGTCCGACCAGGTCCTCGGCGATCTCGGAGAGCACCTTGCGGCTCACCCGGCTCGGGTCAGCCGGGACGTGGACGCGGTCGGACAGGGGGGTGCCGGAGGCGTCCAGGGCCTGGAGGAAGTAGGCCCAGAACATGCCGGGTCGCTGTTCCTCGGCCTCGACGGTGAGCCAGGTGACCGGGCGGTCCAGGGTCGCGATCCAGTCGGCGACCAGGAGCGTCTTCCCCGCGCCCGCGGAGCCGTTGACCATGGTCAGCGGGGTCCGCAAAGCCTGGCCGAGGTGCCGGGTCAGCCGGCGGCGGGGAAGGAAGGTGGCCGGCCTCGACGGCACGGCGAACCGCGTGCGCAGAAAGGGATCGCCGAAGGGATCGACCCGGCCCTCGGCCGGCACCCCGATGGTCCTGTCGCCTGTAGCCACGGTGCTCACCACCACGCGTCGTCAGGTCCTGGGCAACGCTCCCCCTCGATCAGCTTCTCACTCTTCCTTCACACTCACCTGGCGCACAGGTCCCCACTGGTCCCACCGGAGGGCCGGGCGGCCCTACGAAGGGACCACAGGGCCTAGTCCCCCCTGCCTCATGTCCCCTCGACGATGAGCCCCCACCGTTCGCACATCTGGACGAGACAGAAGAAAGGGGGGCCCTGATGGTGGGTGGCGGTCCCGGAACGATCGAGGGCCGGTCTCGGAAATCTCCGAAACCGGCCCTCATCTGCGACTGTCTCCAGTCGGGACGACAGGATTTGAACCTGCGACCCCTTGACCCCCAGTCAAGTGCGCTACCAAGCTGCGCCACGTCCCGGCCGCGTCTCCCACGGGTCGTCCGTGTGATCGCGCGGGTAAACCCTACCTCACGCCTGCGGCCGGGCCGGCGGGCACCGCGTCAGCCCCGGGTGGCGACGGACTCCCGCACGTCGGGGGCCTCGGTGACGACCCGGCGGACGGCTGCCCGCCGTACCGGAACGAGCAGGGCGGCCAGCGCCGCCGCCAGGCACAGCACCGCCAGCAGGGCGAACCCGTGGGTGTAGCCGGACTCGTACGGCAGGCCCGAGGACTGGAGGTGACCGGTGACCAGGACGCTGGTGACGGCCGCGCCGATGGAGCCGCCGATGGTGCGGATGTTGGCGTTCATACCGGTCGCGGCGCCGGTCTGGTCGGCCGGGACGCTGCCCACGATCAGGTTGGCCATGGAGGCGAAGGCGAGTCCGATGCCGAGCCCGAACATGCCCGCGACCACGGCGATCTGCCACCGCTCGTCGTGCCACAGGGCGAGGAAGCCGCAGGCCACCGCACCCAGCGCGGCACCGGCCACCAGCAGGGACTTGGCGCCGACCACGGGCTCGAGCCGGCCGCTGAGCACCCCGGAGAGGAACATCGCCACGAGCATGGGCAGCATGAGCAGTCCGGCCGCGGTGACGCTCGCCCCGAAGCCGTATCCGGCCGACGACGGCGTCTGCACGAAGCCCGGCAGGAAGGACCAGATCGAGTACATCCCGGCGCCGAAGAGGAGGGCCGCGGTGTTGGTGGTCCACACGGCCGGGAGCCGCATGACCCGCAGGTCGATCAGCGGGGTGCGGGAGCGGGCCTCGGAGTACAGCCACAGCGCGAACAGCACGACGGCCGCGGCGAACAGGCCGAGCACCCGGGCCGAACCCCAGCCCCACTTGCCCGCCTGGCTGAGCGGCAGCAGCAGCGCGACCAGCCACGCGGACAGCAGCACGGCACCGAGCCAGTTGACGTTCCCCTCGGCCCTGCGGGGCGACTCGGGCACATACCGTACGGCGATGAGGGTCGCGGCGATCACGATGGCGACCGGGATCCAGAACAGCCAGCGGTAGTCGAGCGCGGTCACGATGGGCCCGGCGGCGACCATGCCGACGCCACCGCCGGCGGCGATCACCGCGGACAGGTTGCTGATGGAGCCGCTGACCTCGGACGCGGCGAACTCGTCGCGGATGATGCCGAAGGAGAGCGGGAACAGGGCGCCGCCGACGCCCTGGACGACCCGGGCGACGATCAGGACGCCGATGCCCGGGGCGAGCGCGGCGAGCAGACAGCCGACGGCCACGGTCACCAGGACGGCGACCAGCGTGCGCTTCTTGCCGACCAGGTCGCCGACGCGGCCGAGGATCGGCGTGAAGATCGAGGCGGACAGCAGATACGCGGTCATCACCCAGGTCGCGGTGGACTGTGAGGTGTGCAGCGCGTGCTGGACGGTCGGCAGGGCCGGCGCGATCAGCGACTGGAGCATGGAGAACACACCTGCACCGGTCGCGAGGACCGCGAAGGTGAGACGGGTGGACTTGCGGGGCATGGAGAGCCTCTCCGAACGAACGGGGTGCGGCCGGAGCCTCTGGGGAAGCGGTCGCGGAAAGGACGATGGGAGCACCTCGACTGCTAAAGTGGAGGTACGCCTCCACTCTAGCGGAGGCGCACCTCCGCTTCAACCCGTTCCGGAGGTCGACCTCCGTTTCAGCCTCGGGAGGCAGCCGTGACCGCCCCGTCGTCGTTCCCCGTCAGCGAGATCGTCGCGTCCCGCCGGCCCCACCGGAAGGACGCCGCCCGCAACTACGACGCCCTGCTGGCCGCCGCGCGCGAGGCGTTCGCCGAGCACGGGGCGGAGGCGTCCCTGGAGGACATCGCGCGGCGCGCGGGCGTGGGCATCGGCACGCTCTACCGCAACTTCCCCACCCGCCGGCACCTGTTCGAGACCGTCTACGCGGACGACGTGAACACGCTCGTCGAGGTGGCACAGCAGCTCGCCGACGAGGAGCCCTGGCAGGCGCTCACCGCCTGGCTCGACCGGTTCGCCGGCTACATGGTGACCAAGCGGGCGGTGCGCGAGGCGCTCAACGACGAGTCGGAGATCTTCGCCGCGTGCCGGGACTCCATGTACGCGGCGGGGGGTCCGCTGCTGGAGCGCGCCCAGGAGGCCGGGCAGGCACGGCGGGACATGGACTTCGTGGACCTGCTGCGGATGGTCGCCGGGATCACGGCGACGACCTTCGACGACGACGCCCAGCGCGACCGGGTGCTGGCGATCGCGCTGGACGGAGTGCGGGTGCGGGGTGCGGCGGACGCCTGAGAACCCGGGTGCGTGGCCGCCGCGTGCGGGTGCGGGTCGTGGGGGGCCGGGCGCGCAGTTCCCCGCGCCCCTGGGTGGGTGCACCGGGCCCCGGTGCCACCGCGCGGGTCAGCCGACTGGCGGTGTTCCGTGCGTGTGGAACGACTCGATGGTCTTCAGCCCCCAGGCCTGTCCCTTCCTCCGCTCCTCCTCGGTCCAGGTGATCAGCGGCCAGTCGGGGGCGAGGACCAGCCGGGTGAGCGGGTTGCACAGTTCGATCCGGTTGCCGCCGGGCTCGTAGACGTAGAGGAAGAACGTCTGCTGGATGGCGTGCTTGTGCGGACCCGTCTCGATGAACACCCCGGTGTCGATGGCGAGATCGGCCGCCCGCAGCACGTCCTCACGGGTGTCGGTGGCGAAGGCGATGTGGTGCAGCCGGCCCGTGCTGCCGGTCCGGTCCTCGGTGTAGACGACGTCGTACGACTTGTCGGTGAAGGTCAGCCAACGGGCCGCGATCCGGCCGGAGTCGAGCCGGATCTGTTCGGTGGGCCGGGCTCCGAGCACCCGCTGCTGGAACTCGGCGTTGGCGAGCACGTCGGCGGCGAGGAAGTTGACGTGGTCCAACCGCCGTACACCGACCCCCCTGTTGGGCTTGGCCTGGGGCTGGTTCTTCAGGGCGGGCCGGAGGTCCTCCGGGGCCCGGTAGTGCTCGCTCTCCCAGTAGAGGGCGTGCTCGTGGCCGTCCGGGTCGGTGGTGACGTAGAGCTTGCCCAGGCCCGGTTCGTCCTCGACCCACCGTCCGGTGCCGCCCGCCTCCTCGACCGCCCTGACCCGGCGGTGCAGTGCCTCCTCGCTGGAGGTGCGCAGGGCGAGCCGGCCGAGGCCGGGGCGGGCGCGGGCGGTGAGGACCAGGCTGTGGTGCTCGTAGTCGTCGAAGGTCCGCAGGAAGACGCTGTCGCCGTTCTGACCGCACACGGTGAGGCCGAGGAAGTCGGTGAAGAAGGCGACACCGGCGTCGAGTTCGGGGGTGAAGAGCTGGGCGTGCCCTATGTGGGCGATGTCGCCGAGCGGCGGGGTCATCGATGCCCTCCTGCGGGTCGGTCGGCGGGCCGGGGGAAGACGGTGCCGTCGAAGATCTTGCGGGCGGTGCGCACCACGGCGGTACGGCCTGCGGTGGGCAGCCCGTCGTGGCCGGTCCGCACGCTGCTCTCGATGTCCAGGAATCCGGTGGGGTGTTCGATACGGACGCGGTCGCCCCGCGGGTCGAGTACCGCGAGGTCCGCGCCCACGGCCCCCTCGATCAGCAGTCCGGCGGCGACGCTCGCCGCGCCCAGGACACCGATGGAGGTGTGGCAGCGCACGGGGATGAAGGTGCGGGTGGTGACCGCGCCCCCGGCGCGGGGCGGGGCGAGCAGCGTGACCTTCGGGACGGTGGCGCCGGACACGTCACCCAGGCCCATGAGGCGCCCGGCCCCAAGACGGACGGAGCGCAGCCGGCCGGCGAGCGCGACATCCTCCTCCAGGTCCTGTGGCCGCTCGTAGCCGGTGACCCCGAGCGAGGCGGCCGCGACGAGGACCGTCGGCATGCCGTTGTCCACGCAGGTCACCTCGACACCGTCGACGACGTCGACCGCGCTGCCGGTGGGGAGCAGACGCCCGGCGCCCGGCGCGAACTCGATCACCACGGCCGCGGCCGTCCCCGGCACGCCCGAGATCCCTGTGTCCCCCGCGTAGTCGACACGGCCACCGGGCGTGGGGAAGGTCGCCGTTGCGTGGTCGCCGGTGTTGACCATACGGATCCGGACAGAGGTCTCCCGCTCCCCCGCGGGAACGAGTCCGCGCTCGACGGCGAACGGGCCGACACCGGCGAGGATGTTCCCGCAGTTCTGACGATCACTCACCTCGGCCCGTCCCACGACGACTTGGAGGAACAGGTAGTCCACGTCGGCGCTCGGATCCGTGGACGCGGAGATCACGGCGACCTTGCTGGTGAGCGGGTGGGCACCGCCGAGTCCGTCGATCTGCCGCTCGTCCGGACCGCCCATGATCCGCAGCAACAGCGCGTCCCGCAGAACGGGTTCGGCAGGGAGGTCACCGGCGAGGAAGTAGGCGCCCTTGGAGGTGCCGCCCCGCATCAGCAGACAGGGCACCCCGTCGGTCACGGCCGCTCCCCCGTGAACTCCTCGTAGGCCCGGTACTCGACGCCGAGCTCTTTCAGCGTCTCACGCAACCCGTAACGGTCCAGGCCCAGTTGACCGTCGAGGAAGGCGGCGCGGGTGGCGGCCTCCTTGGCCTCGCGCGCCTCGGCCCGCTCGGCCGTCTCCCGGGCACGTTCGCGCGGGACGACCACGACACCGTCGTCGTCGGCGAGGATCACGTCGCCGGGGTGGATCACCTGCCCGTCGACGGCGATCGGCACGTTGACCGAGCCGCCGGTGGCCTTGACCGTGCCCTGCGCGGAGACGGCCCGGGACCAGGCGGCGAAGCCCATCTCGCGCAGTGCCTGGGTGTCACGGATGCCGGTGTTCATGACGACCCCGCGCACCCCGCGCCGCTGGAGGGCGGTGGCGAACAGCTCGCCGAACAGGCCGTCCGTGCACGGGGAGGTGGTGGTGACGACCAGGAGATCGCCCTCGCCGCACTGCTCGACGGCCGCGTGGATCATGAGGTTGTCGCCGGGCCAGCTCAGGACGGTGACGGCGGTGCCCGCGACCCGCACGCCCTGCTGGACGGGGCGAACGAGCGGCCCCAGCAGGCCCGTTCGGCCCATGGCCTCGCTGACGGTGGCCACCCCGTACCGCGCGAGCGCCTCGACGTCCTTCAGGTTCGCCTTCGGTGGGCCGGTGACGATCACGCCGCTCATGCCAGCTCCTTCGCGATCTGGGGGTAGAGGCGCATGTACGCCTCGGCCATGGTCTTGTGGGTCAGGCCCAGGTTCGGGCCCGCGTTGCGCCTGAGCTGGACGCCCCGGCGTACGGCGAGGTCGGTGTAGTAGTCCCAGAGGTGCTGCTGGGCGCCGAGGCACTCCATGGCCTCGCGCTTGGTCTCCCAGACCTCGGTGATGTCGAGGAGGACCTCGGGCTTGAAGCCGCTCATCTCGGGCTGGTGGGGCTCGAAGCAGAACACCGGCGGGGCGCCGATGATCTCGCCCTCGCCCGGGTAGCCGATGGCCTGGGCGAGGATCCGGGCCTCCAGGGCCATGCGGTGGGCGGCCGGATGGTCGCCGTTGTACGGGTCCTGCGCCGGGTGGGTGAGCACGACGTCGGGCTGGACGGCCCGGTAGACCTCGACGAGCCGGTCGGTCAGCTCGGCGGTGGCGACCAGCGGGTAGTCCCCGGCGTCGAAGAAGCGGATCTCCGCCCCGAGCGTGGCGGCGGCGCGCTCGGCCTCGTCGCGCCGCAGCGCCTTGATCTCCTCCAGGGTGCGGCCCTCGCGCCAGGCCTTCGCGGACTCACCGCGCTCGCCGAAGGTCAGACAGGCGAGGGTGACCTTCTCGCCCCGGGAGGCGGCCAGCGCGACGGCACCTCCGGCGCGCCACACGAAGTCCCCGGCGTGCGCGGTGATCACCAGTGTCGAACGTGGAGCGGGCGCGCCTGACTGTGTCATCGCTTGGATCTCCTTGAAATCGACAGGTGCGTGCCCGCCCCGCGCGGCTCAGTCGCGCAGTGCCTCGATCACGCTGGTGAGGTGGGCGCGGGTGGCCTGCTCGGCCGCCTGCGGGTCCCTGGCCCTGATCGCCTCGATCATCGCCAGATGCTCGTTCAGGGAGTGCTGGGGGCGGCCCGGCCGTAGCGCCAACTGGAAGCGGTGCCGGACCAGTTGGGCGTTCAGTCGCTCCAGCAGATCCTCGGCGGTCCGCTGTCCGGAGAACTCCCGCACCTTGGTGTGCAGTTGTCGGTTGAGCTCGGAGTAGGTCATCGGCTCGCCGTCGGCCACGGCCCTGGACATCGCCGTGCCCAGTTCGGTCAGCTCGGCGAGCTGCCCGTCAGTGGCCAGGGTCGCCGCCTTGGCCGCGCACAGCCCTTCGAGGACCATGCGGCACTCGGTGATGGCGACCGCCTCCTCCACGCTCACCACCCGCACCCGGGAACCCCGGTTGCGGATCCGCTCGACGAGGCCCTGGGCCTCCAGGTCGATGAGCGCGGCCCGGATGCTGGCCCGTGTCACCCCGAACTGCTCGGCGAGCTCGTTCTCCACCAGCCGCTGCGCCGGCGCCATCTCGCCCCGCGCGATCGCCTGCCGAAGCTGCGCGAGCGCATACCGCTTGGCCTGCTCCCCGGTACCAGGACGGACTTCGTCAGCCATCGTCGCCCTCTCTGAGTGCGTGCCCGCCGAACGTAGATCCAGCCGAAGAGGATTGTCAACAATTCTGTCCGCCATATTGCGGCCACTACGGGCATCCCGCTCAGCACGGCCACGGTTCGGCGAGCAGCACGACCCGGTCCGCCGTGACATCGAAGCCCAGCACCGGGTGCGCCGAATCCGACTCCGGGGCCATCAGTACCGGCTTTCCCAACCGCCGCCCGACGGCGCGCAGCAGCCGGCAGAGCGCGTCGACGCCCGTCTGCCCCTGCAACTCCCGCAGATCCACGTCGAAGTCGATCGCCTCGACCTCGTACATCCGGAAGATCACGAGAAAGCCGGGCTCCGGCCACACCCGCAGCTCGGCACCCGTCTCGGTCCCGCGCGACGCCAGGTCCCCGGCTCGCGGCAGCCGTCCGGGGGCACCGCCCTCCGAGTACGCGTACGCCCACCCGCGCGATCGCACCAGATCGAGCACCGCCTGCCAGTCCGCCACCGAGGTGTCCGGCACCCGCACATCCGGCAGCGCCCCCATCAGATCGGGGTCGAAGAAGTTCCTGACGTCGTCCCACAACAGGTCTGGCATCACGCCATGCTGCCCCCGCGACCGGCTCGGCCGCAGCCCTGAATCGCCCGCGCCTCCCCTACTTGATCACCGCGTTCGCCACCACGACCACCACCCCCAGCATCGCGTCCACCGCTCCGATCGTGACCGCGGTGAGCCAACGGCGGTGGGACCAGCGGGCCGTGACGAGGCCGAGGGTGAACAGGAGGGTGATGTTGAGGGCGAAGGCGGCGTACTCGACGCCGTTGGCCGGCCACCAGCCCCAGCCCGCGCCGGCCAGCAGGACGACCGTCGGCACGACCGCCGCGACCAGAGGCCATTCCTCGGCCAGCGTGCGCAGGGCGTCCCCGCGCCGGTGCGGGGTGCGCTCGGCGATGTAGTGGGCGTAGCCGGGCGCGAGGGCCGAGGCGAGGGCCGTGACCAGCAGCCACGCGGCGTCGTAGCGGCGGCTGTCCCGGGACGTGTGCCCGTACTGGGTGAGCGCGGCGACCATGGAGCAGGCCAGCACCGAGCCGTAGACCCCGCCGAACAGGACCGCCTCGCGGGTGTCGTGCCGGCGTGCCGGAGCCGCGGCAGCCTGGGTGTCCGCCATGCCCTCCACGATCACCCGGGCCGCCACACCCCGCCAGTCCGCGACGAAGTGTCCTCCCACCTGCGCCGACACTCCACACACTGTCGACGGACCGGCCGCGGACGATCTCGCTAGGGTCGCCCCATGGACCACAGTTTCGTACTCCACGTCCCCGACGCCGAGCTCGAGTCCGAGCCCCTCGCGCGGGAGCAGATCGTCTCCGGGACGCCCGAGGTGACCGGCAAGGTGATCTGGGAGTCGCCGGACGGACGCCAGATCCGGGGCATCTGGCAGATCACCCCCGGAGTCGTCACCGACACGGAGGCGGACGAGCTGTTCGTCGTCGTCAGCGGCTCGGCGACCATCGAGGTCGAGGACGGCCCGACGCTGAGGGTGGGGCCCGGCGACATGGCCGTCCTGCGCGAGGGCGACCGCACGACCTGGACGGTCCACGAGACCCTGCGGAAGGCGTACGCGATCAACCTCTGACCGGCCCCAGGATCACGGTCCCAGGATCAAGAAACGTGGACGTCCGGCGGCCCCGTCGTCGTCCCCCGCACCTCCAGCACCGGCACCGCGAGTTCCGTACGGCCCGCTCCCCCGCGCCCCTCGAACCGGTCGAGCAGACACCGCGCGGCACGGCGGCCGACCTCGTGCCCCGCGTTGTCGACCGTGGTGAGCCAGACGTGCCGCAGCCGGGCGATGCTGGTGTTGTCGTAGCCGACGACGGACAGGTCGCGCGGCACGTGCAGGCCCAGTTCCTCGGCGGCCGACACCGCGCCGATCGCGGCGATGTCGTTCACGGCGAAGACGGCCGTCGGCCGGTCCGCGCGGCTCAGCAGCCGGACCGTCGTACGGTAGCCGCCCTCCTCGGTCATGTCGCTCGGTTCGACGACGGCCCCCTCGGCGAGCCCGTGAGCCCGCATGGTCGCCTCGAAACTCTCCCGGCGCAGCTCGCCCACCGCCCCGTACCCCGCGATGTGCGCGATGCGCCGGTGCCCGAGGCCGATCAGGTGCTCGGTGACCAGGCGGGCGCCCCGCACGTCGTCGTTGGCGACGACGTCCACCCCGGGCAGCCGCGGCTCGCGCGCGCCCGCGACCACCACGGGCAGGCGTTCGGCGACCGCCCCGAGCGCGGTGGCCTCCGGCAGTGTGCCGACCACGACGAGTCCGTCGACGCCGAGGTCCAGGAAGGACCCGGCCGGGTCCTGTCCCGTACGGCGGTTGAGGCGGGCGTCGGCCAGGAGCATCCGCAGGCCGTTGTCGTGGAGGAGGGAGTTCATGCCGTCGAGCAGTTCGACGAACCAGGGGTTGCGCAGGTCGTGGAGGAGGACGCCGACCGTGCGGGTGCGCTGCTCGCTGAGGCTGCGGGCGGCGGCGTTGGGGCGGTAGCCGAGCTCGCGCACGGCCCGCAGCACGGCTTCCCGCTTCTCCGGGCGGACCTGGTCCGAGCCCCGCAGCACGAGCGAGACCAGCGACTTCGACACCCCGGCCCGTTCGGCCACATCGCGGATCGTCGGCGGTCTCATGGGGTGGACCGTTCCATGAGGTCTGGCGGCTTGTCAAAGGCTCGGCTGCGGGCGAGGAAGGCTTGACATGGGCAGAAGACGGCACTCAAGGTGACCTGGACACGCACTGGAACGGTCCAAAACAGGTCGCAGAGGGGTTCCCCATGGTCGATACGCTCGGTGTCGCCGTCGTCGGATTCGGCTGGATGGGACGGGTGCACACCCAGGCATACGCCCGTGTGCGGCACCACTACCCCCGGCTCCCGCTGGTCCCCGAGCTGGTGGCGGTCGCCGAGGAGGTGCCGGGGCGGGCCGAGGAGGCCGCCGCGCAGTTCGGGTTCGCCTCCGCGACCCGGGACTGGCGGGAGGTCGCCGCGGATCCACGCGTCCAGGCGGTGAGCGTCACCGCGCCCAACTTCCTGCACCGCGAGATCGGTGTCGCGATGGCCGAGGCGGGCAAGCACCTGTGGATCGAGAAGCCGGTGGGCCTGACCGTGGAGGACGCCCGCGCGGTGGCGGACGCGGCCGCGGCGGCGGGCGTGCGCAGCGCGGTCGGCTTCAACTACCGCAACGCGCCCGCCGTGGAGGCCGCTCGCGAGCTGATCGTCGGCGGCGAGCTCGGCACGATCACCCATGTCCGCATCCGGCTGTTCAGCGACTACGCGGCCCACCCGCAGGGCGCCCTGACCTGGCGCTACGAGCGTGAGCGCGGCGGCAGCGGAGTCCTCGGCGACCTCGCCTCGCACGGCGCCGACCTGGCCCGCTTCCTGCTCGGCGACATCGCGTCCCTCACGGCCGACACCGCGGTCTTCCTCCCCGAGCGCGCCCGCCCGACCGGCGCCACCGCCGGGCACACCCTCGCCACCGGGGAACTGGGGCCGGTGGAGAACGAGGACTACGTCAACTGCCTGCTGCGCTTCGCCTCCGGCGCCCGGGGGGTCCTGGAGGCCTGCCGGGTCTCGGTCGGCGAGCAGAACAACTACGGCTTCGAGGTGCACGGCACCCGGGGCGCGCTGTTCTGGGACTTCCGCCGCATGGGCGAGCTGAGGGTCGGCCACGGCACCGGCTACCAGGACCAGGCGGTCTCCACGGTCTACGTCGGCCCGGGCGACGGCGAGTTCGGGGCCTTCCAGCCGGGCGCCGCCAACGCCATGGGCTACGACGACCTCAAGGTCGTGGAGGCGTACCGCTTCCTGCGTTCGGTCGCCGAGGGCACGCCGTACGGGGCCACGCTGACGGACGCCGTGCACAGCGCGGCCGTACTGGACGCGATGGCGCGGTCCGCGGAGAGCGGTGCATGGGTGGAGCTGTGAAAGGCCGCTTCAGTACGGCATGTTGTAGGGCGTGACCACCTGGATCGCCGACGGTGTCGTGGGACCGGCCGGTGGCAGCGCCCCGTGTGCGCGCATCACGATGTGGCAGGCCTCCCGCATGTCCTGGCGCAGGTCGTGGTGGAGCACGGCGGACAGGCGGTGTTCGCGCAGCAGGCGGTCGTTGTCGTGGTCGAGGTCGTGGGCCACGAAGACCGCGCACTCCCGGCCCAGGTCCTCGAAGGCCTTCAGGGTGGCGATGTTGCCGCCGCCGATCGAGTAGACCGCGCGGATGTCCGGGTCGCGTTCCAGGGCCGCCCGGACGAGCTCGTACTGGGTGGCGTCCAGGCCCTGGCCCTCGGCGATCTCGACGATCGCGCGGTCCGGATGCCGGGCGCGCATGGCGCTGCGGAAGCCCATCTCGCGTTCCTCCTCGTTGCGGAAGAACCCGCTGCTGAGGCTGGTGAGGACGTTTCCGGGCCGGTCGCCCAGCCACTGGCCGGTCAGGTAGGCGGCGGTCGCCCCGGCGGCGCGGTTGTCGATGCCGACGTAGGCGAGCCGGGCCGTGGAGGGCAGGTCGGTGACCAGGGTGACCACGGGGATGCCGGCCTCGGCGAGCCGACCGACGGCGGCCGTGACCTCGGGGACGTCAGGGGCCTTCAGGATCACGCCCTGGGAGCCGCGCCGGGCGATCCGGTCGAGGATCCTCGTCAGTTCCGTCACCGGGCCCGTCTCGCGGAAGTGGAAGCGGGAGCGCAGGACGGCGGGGTGCAGCGCGGGCAGCTCGGCCTCCAGGGCGGCGCGGACGGCGGTGGAGAAGCGCTCCGGCGTCTGCATCACGATGTCGACCATGAAGGTGCGGCCCACCAGGCGGACCTGGGTGCGCTGCCGGTCCAGGTCGGTGATCGCCTGATGGACCTCGCGGACGGTGTTCTCCCTGACCCCGCCCCTGCCGTTCAGGACCCGGTCGACGGTGGCCTCGCTGAGCCCCGCCTGTCGTGCGATCTCCCGAATGGGGAACGGGTGTCCCACGCGTCTGCTCCTTGAGGGGTTTTTGATGGCCGCCTGCCGGTTGTTCGACGGCTTTGTCATGACAAGAATGACAGCGCTGAGTCGCCCCTGTCACCGAGAGGACGCCGATGTCCTTCACCGCCGTACACCGCCGTGCCTGGCTGTCCGAGCAGGACTGCGACCTGGACTCCTTCCGCGTGCTCGTCGAGCGGACGGCCGATCCCGCCGACTACCCGCACGCCTGTGCCGTGGATCGGAACGTGCTGCTGTACGACGCCGAGCGCGTCCGCGGCGCGAAGGACCGCCGTGACGTGCAGGAGGAGCTGGTGCGGGCCCTGACCGACGGGCCCGGGGTGGTGGTCTTCCAGGGGGCCTTCCCCGATCCGGCGGTCGTGGACCGGTTCACCGAGGTGTTCGACTCGCTGATCCGCGAGCAGTACGCGGCGGGCGCCACCGCGGGCGACCACTTCGCGAAGCCCGGCGCCAACGAGCGGGTGTGGAACGCGCTGGAGAAGGCGGCCCTCTACGACCCGGCGGCCTTCGCCGACTACTACGCCAACCCCGTCCTCGCCCTGGTGTCCGAGGCCTGGCTGGGCCCCGGCTACCAGGTCACCTCGCAGGTCAACGTCGTCAACCCGGGCGGTCTCGCGCAGACCGTGCACCGCGACTACCACCTCGGTTTCCTGTCCGACGAGGTCGCGGCCGCCTATCCGGCGCACGTGCACCGCCTCTCCCCCGTGCTCACGCTCCAGGGCGCGGTCGCGCACTGCGACATGCCGGTCGAGTCGGGGCCGACGCTGTACCTGCCGTTCTCGCAGGCCTACGAGCCCGGGTATCTGGCGTGGCGGCGGCCGGAGTTCCAGGCGTACTTCAAGGAGCACCACGTCCAGCTGCCGCTCGCCAAGGGCGACGCCGCCTTCTTCAACCCGGCGCTGTTCCACGCGGCCGGCACCAACCGCACCACGGACGTACGGCGGATGGCGAACCTGCTCCAGATCTCCTCGGCGTTCGGGCGGGCCATGGAGAGCGTGGACCGGGAGGCGGTGTCCAACGCGGTCTACCCGGCGCTGCTGCGGCGCAAGGCGGAGGGCGCCGACGCGCAGTGGCTGGAGAACGTGATCGCCGCGAGCGCCGAGGGCTACCCCTTCCCGACCAACCTCGACAGCGATCCCCCGGTCGACGGACTCGCCCCGCCCTCGCAGGCGGACCTCGTGCGGCGGGCGCTCGCCGAGGACTGGAACGCGCGGGTCCTCAGGGACGCGTTGCGGGCAGGCGCCGAGCGGCGCACCAGCTGAAGGCGCACGAGCTGAAAGGGACGAGCACATCCATGGGACTTCTCGACGACAAGGTCGTCCTCGTCAACGGCGGCAGCCAGGGCGTCGGGGCCGCGATCGCCCGGGCCGCCGTCCGTGAGGGGGCGGTCGTGGCCGTCAGCGGGCGCCGGCCGGAGCCCGGTGAGGCGCTGGTCGCGGAGCTGGAGGCGGCCGGCGGCAAGGCGCTCTTCGTGCGCGCGGACCTCGCCGACGCCGAGCAGGCCAAGGCCTGCGTCACCCGGGTCGTGGAGGCGTACGGCCGGGTCGACTGCCTGGTGAACTCCGCCGGGCTCACCTCCCGGGGCACCCTCCTCGACACCACGCCCGAGCTGTTCGACCAGCACATCGCGATCAACCTGAAGGCGCCGTTCTTCGCCATGCAGGCGGCCGTCGCGGACATGGTCGGCCGGGGCGCGCCCGGCACGGTCGTCAACATCATCACCTCCTCGGCGCACGGCGGGCAGCCCTTCCTCGCCCCTTACGTGGCGGCGAAGGCCGGGCTGATCGGCCTGACCCGCAACGCGGCGCACGCCCACCGCTGGGACCGGGTCCGGATCAACGGCCTGAACATCGGCTGGACGGCGACCGAGGGCGAGGACGCCACCCAGAAAACCTTCCACGGCGCCGGCGACGACTGGCGCGAGGAGGCCGCGGCCCGGCTCCCGATGGGCAAGCTGGGCCAGCCCGACGAGATCGCGGACTTCGTGGTCCTCCTGCTGTCCGACCGGTCGGGCGTGGTGACCGGATCGGTGATCGACTGGGACCAGAACGTCCTGGGCGGCCTCGACTGACCCCACCCTCCCCACCCGCGCAAGACCTCGTGAGACTCCCCGCTCACCGAACACACCGCTCACCGGAAAACCCTCAAGGAGCTGCACCCCCATGCGTATCGGAATCCTCGGCCTCGGCCGCATCGGCGCCTTCCACGCCGAGACCCTCTCCGGACTCGACGCCGTCGAGTCCCTCGTCCTCACGGACCCGTTCGCCGAGGCCGCCAAGTCCGCCGCGGAGCGCTTCGGCGGCGAGGTCGTGGACTCACCCGAGGCCCTGCTGGCCGCCGGCGTGGACGGCATCGTGGTGGCCGCCGCGACCGACGCCCACCCCGGGCTGATCCTGGCCGGCGTCGAGGCCGGCATCCCCGTCTTCTGCGAGAAGCCGGTCGCCAAGCACATGAGCGAGGGCGTCGAGGTCCTCAGGGCCGTCGAGGGCAGCGAGGTGCCGATCCAGATCGGCTACAACCGCCGCTTCGACACCGGTTTCGTCAACGCGCGGGCCGCCGTGCAGAGCGGTGAGCTGGGCAAGCTGCACACCGTGCGCTCGACCACCCTGGACCCGGCCCCGCCGCCGGCCGCGTACGTGGCCGCCTCCGGGGGCATCTTCCGGGACTGCTCGGTGCACGACTTCGACATCATCCGCTGGGTGACCGGCCGGGAGGTCGTCGAGGTGTACGCCGTCGGCGGCAACCGGGGCGCCGAGTACATCAAGGAGGCGGGCGACGCCGACACCACCGGCGCGATCCTCACCCTGGACGACGGCACCATCGCGGTGGTCTCCAACTCCCGCCACAACGCCCGGGGTTACGACGTCCGCATGGAGATCCACGGCTTCCAGGACTCCATCGCGGTGGGCCTGGAGGACAAGCTGCCGCTGCGCTCGGTCGAGCCCGGTGTGACCTTCCCGGCGGGCACCCCGCACGACTTCTTCATGGACCGCTTCACGGCCGCCTACCGGGCCGAACTCACCGCGTTCACCGAGGTCGTGGCCGGTACCCGGCCCTCGCCGTGCACCATCGCGGACGCCCTGGAGGCGGGCTGGATCGCCGAGGCGTGCACCCTGTCCCTGCACGAGCACCGTCCGGTGACCATCGCCGAGGTCCGCTCCGCCTGAGGCCACCGCCGTGTCCCGGGCGCCCGTGCCCGGGACACGGTCCGGTGCTCGACGCGCCCGCGACGCCGGTTTACGGTCACGTGATCTCTCCGTACGACCATGAGAGCTCGCCACGTCCGACCGAACCAGGAGTCACGAGCATGCAGGAGTTACCCGGCACCGCAGCCCCCCGGACCGTGGCCGTCGTCGGCGCCGGACCGGGCGGCCTGGCCGTCGCCCGCGAACTGGAGCGGGCCGGGCACCGGGTGACCGTCCTGGAGGAGCGGGAATCGGTGGGCGGGAAGTGCCAGAGCGTGCACGCCGACGGCCGCGCCTACGACCTCGGCGGCCACATCTGCACCAACAGGTACGAACGGATCGCCGAGTTGCTGACCGAACTGGACGTGGAGACGGAGCGCACCAGCCGCTACCGCGTCCTCGACGCCCCCGGAGGAGCCGCGGCCCGGCAGCCGATGGCGTTCCTGCGCGACGGCTCCCTGCACCGCTACCGGGAGCTGCGCGAACGGGAGTTCCCGCGCATAGCCGAACCCGGGCTCGCCCACTCCGCCCGCGCCCTGGCCGCGCCCGTCTCCGAGTGGCTCGCCGAGCACGGCCTGGAGTCGATGGCGGACTCCTTCGCCACCGGGTGGACGGCCGCCGGGTACGGCCACCTCGACGACGGCGTACCCGCGCTGTACTTCGTCAAGTACGCGGAGATGACCGGCCTGTTGGACCCCGGACCCGAACTCCTGGGCCACAGGGGCGACTTCACGGTGGTGGGCGGGTTCGCCACGCTGTGGCGCCGGGTCGCTGAGGAGCTGAAGGACGTGCGGTGCGGGGTGCGCGTGACCTCGGTCGAGCGGCGCCCCGACGGGGTGCGGGTGCACACCGACTCGGGGCCCCTCGACGCGGACGACGTGGTGCTGGCCGTGCCGCCGGACCGGATCCTGCCGGTCCTGGACGCCCGCGACGAGGAGCGCGACCTGGCCGCGCGGATCCGCTCCCACGCCTACCACACCACTCTCGCCGACGCGTCCGGGCTGCCCGAGGACGCCTTCTACTTTCTCGCCGCCCACACGGCGAGCCGTGAGACGGCCGGCCACTGTGTGTCGTACCACCACCGCTACCCGGGCAGCGAGGTGCGGACCTTCTACTCCTACGGCCGCCCCGAGGAGGTCACCGCGCTGCTGCGGGAGGACGTCGAGGCGCTCGGCGGGCAGCTCGGCGAGGTGCACCTGGTGCGCGGCTGGGCGTTCATGCCGCACTTCGGATCCGGCGATCTCCGGGACGGCGCGCTGGACCGCCTCGACGCGCTCCAGGGCCGTGACCGCACCTACTGGGTCGGCGGACTGCCCGCCTTCGAACTCGTCGAGTGCGTGGTGGCCCACGCCCAGGACCTCGCACGCCGTCGTTTCCCGCCCGCTCAGGGCACACCGACCCGGCGGGAGGAACGTCCCGCCATCAGCCAGGAGGAACCGAGGACATGAGTGAACCGCTGCGCATCGGAGTGCTGGGAGCGGCGCGGATCAGCGAGTCGTCGCTGATCGGTCCGGCCCGGGCGACCGGTCACCGGGTCGTCGCGGTGGCCGCGCGCGACCGGTCCCGTGCCGAGGCCTGGGCGGCCGAGCACGGTGTGGAGCGGGTGGCGGGGTCGTACGCCGAGCTGATCGCGGACCCTGAGGTGGAGGTCGTCTACAACCCGCTGGCCAACGGGCTGCACGGGCCGTGGAACCTCGCCGCACTCGCGGCCGGCAAGCACGTCCTGAGCGAGAAGCCGTCGGCGAGCAACGCGGAGGAGGCCGCCGAGGTGCGGGAGGCGGCCGCGAAGGCCGGGACGGTCTTCATGGAGGCCTTCCACTACCTCTTCCACCCGGTCACCCGGCGCCTCCACGAGATCCTCGCGAGCGGGGAGATCGGCGAGCTGCGGCACGTCGAGGCCCTGGTCGCGATCCCGGCACCGCCCGACACCGACCCGCGCTGGTCGCTGCCCCTGGCCGGGGGCGCGGTCATGGACCTCGGCTGCTACAGCCTGCACGCGCTGCGGATGCTGGCCCCGTGGGCGGGTGGCGCACCGCGGCTGGTGTCCGCGCGGGGCGGGGAGCGGGCCCAGGCGCCCGGGGTCGACGAGTGGCTCGACGCCGAGCTGGCCTTCCCCGGCGGGGCGACCGGGTCGGCGCGCTGTCACATGGCGTACGACCGGCTGGAGATGAGCTGCCGGGTCACCGGGTCCCTGGGCGAGGTGCTCGCGCCGAACTTCGTGCTGCCGCACCTCGACGACCGGCTCGTGGTGCGCACGGCGGACGGTGAACGCACCGAGCGGCTCGGCACCCGGTCGTCGTACACCTACCAGCTGGAGGCGTTCGCGGACCGGGTGCGCGGGGGCGCGGCGCTGCCGCTGGACGCGGAGGACGCGGTGGCGACGATGACCCTCGTCGACGCCGCCTACCGGGCGGCCGGGTTCGAGCCGCGGCCGCGCATGTCCTCCTAGGCGTCGCGCAGTTCCGCCAGTTCGCGCCGGGCGATCGACTCCTTGTCGGTCTGGCCCAGTTCACCGAGCACGTCGGCGAGGCAGTCCAGCGCCGAGGTCAACTCGCCCGCGCCGTGCGGCTTGCGGGCCTCGGCGACCGCCGCCTGGGCGCAGGCGCGGGCCTCGGCCGGGTCGCCGGTGGCGGTGTGGCAGCGGGCGAGGTCGACCAGGAGCCGTACCCGCAGCGGCAGCACGGTCTCGGGAACGGTCCACGCGAGGGGTCCGCGCAGCGCCTCCCGGGCCTCCGGGCCGACGCCGAGCGCGTCCTCGTGGCGCCCCGACGCCCGCAGCACACCGACGAGTTCGGCGAGCACCTGGGGCCGCACCCGTTCGACGTGTGCCAGCTCCCGGAGCGACATGGCGGCCAGGAGCGCGGCGCACTCCTCGTAGACGGCCACGGACTCCTCGCGGCGGCCGGTCGCGGCGAGCAGCATCCCGTACGTCCGCAGCGCACCCGGCAGACTGCCGAGCGCCCGGTCCCTGCGGTCGGGGGCGGGCAGGCGCCGGTAGGCCGCCACGCTCGCCCGCGCCACCGGCACGGCGTCCTCGACCCGCCCCAGCCCTGCGAGCGCCTGCGCCCGCACGTCCCCGAGGAAGGCACCCACCGCCGCCGACACCACGCCCGATACGCCGACGCCGCCCGCCGTGTCGACTTGCGGGGCCTGTACCGCGGTCGCCTCGTCCGCGGCGCCGCAGGCCTCCTCGAAGCGGCCGGAGAGCAGCAACGCGTGGGCGCGGAGGGAAAGGGCGCGGCTCAGGCCCTCCGTGTCGGCCGTCGCGCGGTAGGCCGCGACCGCCTCCTCGGCCCAGGCCAGCCGCCGCGCGGGCGAGGGCGGTGGCAGTCCCGCCCAGGACGGTGTGGCGCAGTACGACAGCGCCGCCCCGAGCAGCGGTCCGCCCTTCTCCGGCGCCCACTTGGCCGCCGCACGCGGCAACGGCAGCAGTATCCGCAGGACTCCCATGCACACCCCCTCGCCGCCCCGCCGAGGACAGCCGCGCCATGGTGGCACAGGGCGTCCCGAAGATGCCGCGATTCGAGGAGTGCTTAGCGAGCACGAGGGAACTTCGCCGAACTCCCCCTGCACGGCGGCCGGTCAGCCGTACAGCGCGGGCCGCTCCACGAGTTCGACCGGCACCCGGCCGCCGTCGTTCAGCGAGCGCACGCCGGCCTCGCACACCGCGGCCGCCGCGTAGCCGTCCCACACGCTGGGCCCGGTGACCTCGCCGCGGCGGGTGGCGTCGACCCAGGCCTGGACCTCACGGTCGTAGGCGTCGGCGAAGCGTTCGACGAAGTCCTGGGCGATGGTGCCGCCCCAGCGGCCCGCCATGGAGGTGACCATGGCGTGGCCGTCGCCGATGCGGGCGGTGCCGCGTTCGCAGACCACCTCGGCCTGGACCTGGTAGCCGAAGCCGCAGTTGACGAAGATCTCGACGTCGCTGAGGGCGCCGCCCTCGGTCTCCAGGACGACGAACTGCGGGTCCTGGAGACCGTCCGGGGCGTTCGCCGACGGGGTCGGTCGCAGTACCGTCACCGCGGTGATCTCCTGCCCGAGCAGCCAGCGGGTCACGTCCGTCTCGTGCGCCACGGAGTCGCTGATCAGCATGGAGCTGGTGAAGAAGGGCGGGCTGGCAGCGTTGCGGTGCCGGTTGTGCAGCATGAGCGGCCGTCCCAACTGGCCTGTGTCCAGGCAGGACTTGAGCTTCACGTACTCGGCGTCGAAGCGTCGCATGAAGCCCACCTGGACGCGCCGGTGACCGAGTGCCTGCTCGGCCTGAAGGACGCGCAGGGCGGAGGCCGCGTCGGGGGTGAGCGGCTTCTCGCACAGCACCGGCAGGTCGTGCTCCAGGGCCAGCAGCAGCGCCGACTCGTGGGCGGGCCCGGAGGAGGCGATGAGGACGGCGTCCACGTCGGACGCGGCCATCGCGGAGGCCATGTCGGTGTGGGCCGTACAGCCGTCCACGCGGGCGGCGACCTGCTTGGCGCGGTCCGCGTCGAGGTCCACGACGGCGCTCACCCGGGCCCCACTGGTTACCTCGTGGACACGTCGGACATGGTCGGCGCCCATCTTGCCGGTGCCGATGACGGCGACACCGAGGGTGCCTCGCTCGGTCATGGTCATCCCTCTCAGGCGCCGCAGGACCTCAGGAACTTGCGGGTGCGCACCGCGATCGGCAGCGGCCTGTCCGGCTCGCACGGGTACATGTCCTGTTCGACGATCGCGAACAGTTCCACCCCGAGCTTCTGCGCAGCGACCAGTACGGGCTCCAACTCCGGTACTCCGGAGGGCGGTTCGCACATCACGCCGCGTTGGACGGCCGGGCCGAACGGGACCCCGTCGCGCACGACGTCCGCGAGGATCGCCGGGTCGACCTGTTTGAGGTGCAGATAGCCGATGCGTTCGCCGTACGTCTCGATCAGCTTGACGCTGTCGCCGCCGCAGTAGGCGTAATGCCCGGTGTCCAGGCAGAGGTTGACGAGTTCGGAGTCCGTCGAGTCCAGGAAGTGCTCGACGTGGTCCTCGGTGTCGAGGTGGGTGTCGGCGTGCGGGTGGACGACGAGGTCGAGCCCGTAGGTCTCCTTGACCTCGTGGCCGAGACGTTCCATGCCCTTGGTGAGGTGGGCCCACTGCTCGTGGGTCAGCTCGGGCGGCTCCAGGATCTCGGCGGTCCTGTCGTCCCGCCAGAAGGACGGGATGACGACGAGGTGCCGCGCTCCCACGGCCCGGGTGAGCGCGGCGACCTGGCTGACGTGCGCCCAGGTGGACTCCCAGACCGAGGGGCCGTGGTGCAGGCCCGTGAAGACCGTACCCGCCGAGACCTTCAGGTCACGCCTGGCGATCTCGTCGGTCAGCCGTGCCGGATCGGTCGGCAGATAGCCGTACGGCCCCAGCTCGATCCAGGAGTAGCCCGCCTCGGCGACCTCGTCCAGGAAGCGTTCCCACGGCACCTGCGCCGGATCGTCGGCGAACCAGACGCCCCAGGAGTCCGGGGCCGAACCGACGCGGATGCGGTCGAGCGGGGCCGCCACCTCAGGACTTCCCCTCGCCGCCGGCCGCCACGGTGAGGTCTCCCTCTTCCGGGAGGGCTTCGGTGTCGACGCCTCGCACCTGGGACAACTCGTGCTTGAGCGCGGCGAGTTCGGCGCCGCCCGCCATGTGGTTGGTGAGTTCCTCCAGGGTGATCTGCTCCCGGGAGGCGGAGAGTTCCATGGTGCCCAGGCGCAGCACGCTGAAGTGGTCGCCGACCATGTAGGCGTGGTGCGGGTTGTGGGTGATGAAGATGACGCCGAGTCCGCGGTCGCGGGCGGCGGCCACGTACTTGAGGACGACGCCGGACTGCTTGACGCCGAGGGCGGCGGTGGGCTCGTCCAGGATGAGGACGCGGGCGCCGAAGTAGACGGCACGGGCGATGGCCACGCACTGGCGCTGGCCGCCGGACAGGGTGCCGATGGGCTGTTCGAGGTCGTCGAGGACGATGCCCATGTTCCGCAGTTCCTCGTCCGCGGTCTTCTTCATCCTCTCGATGTCGAGGCGACGGACCGGCCAGGGGCCCTTGGTCATCTCGGAGCCGAGGAAGAAGTTGCGCCAGACCGGCATCAGGGGGACGACGGCGAGGTCCTGGTAGACGGTGGCGATGCCCTTGTCGAGTGCCTCGCGCGGGGTGGTGAAGTGGACCGGGGCGTTGTCGACGAGGAACTCGCCCTCGGTGTGCTGGTGCAGCCCGGAGATGATCTTGATGAGGGTGGACTTGCCGGCGCCGTTGTCGCCGAGCACGCAGGTCACCTGGCTGGGGTGCACCTTCAGGCTGACGCCGTGCAGGGCGCGGATGTTGCCGTAGGACTTGCCCGCGTTGCGCAGTTCGACGATCGCCCCGTCCCCCGCGGCGGTGTCGGGGGGGTCGGCGAGGATCGCGCCGTGCGTGCCGGTCTCTTCAGTGGTCATGGGTGGGTCACCTCCGGGTCGCCGTGCGGCTGACCCACAGATTGATCAGGACGGCGCCGAGCAGCATCACGCCGAGGAAGGCCTTGAACCAGTCCGGGTTCCAGTTGGCGTAGACGATGCCCTGCTGGACCATGCCGAACATGAACGCCCCGAACACCGGCCCGATCGCCGAGCCCGCGCCGCCGGTCAGCAGGCATCCGCCGATCACCGCGGCCGAGATGTAGATGAGCTCCTGGCCCACGCCCTCGCCGGACTGCACGGTGTTGAAGGAGAACAGGTTGTGCATCCCGACGAACCAGGCGGCGAAGCCGACCAGCATGAACAGGCTGATCTTGGTGAAGTTCACCGGCACGCCGACCGCGCGGGCGGAGTCCTTGTTGCCGCCGACCGCGAAGATCCAGTTGCCGTACTTGGTGCGCAGCAGCACCCAGGTCGCGAGCGCGGCGAAGACGAGCCAGTAGATGATGGTGATCTTGATCTGGACTCCGCCCACTTCGAAGGAGTTGGCGAAGACCTTCTTGGCCTGGTCGAAGCCGTCCATGTCGCTGATGTCGTCGGTGGCCACGTTCCCGGTGACCAGCTTGGTCACCGCGAGGTTGACGCCCTGGAGGATCAGGAACGTGCCCAGGGTGATCAGGAAGCTCGGCAGCCCGGTCCTGACGACCAGCCAGCCGTTGAGGAACCCGATCCCCAGCGCCACCAGCAGCGCCACGAAGACGCCCACCCACACGTTCAGGGTGAGCTGGAAGGCGAACATGCTCGCGGTCAGCGCCGAGGTGATCACCGCGACACCCGAGGACAGGTCGAACTCCCCGCCGATCATCAGCAGGGCGACCGGCAGCGCCATGATCCCGATCGTGGACGACTGGTAGAGGATGTTCGCCATCGCGCTGCCCTCGCGCACCGGCGGAGCGGCGATCAGGAAGAACACCCACACCGCCACCGCACCCAGGAACACCCCTACCTCGGGGCGCGCCAACAGCCGCAGGGCGAGCGGTCGTTCCGCGGTCCGGCCGTCCTTCACCTGGCCGGGGCCGGGGGCCGGCGGTGTGGTCACCGCCGGCTCGGCGTGCTGGGTCATACCCATCACCTGGTGCCCTTCGCGGCGAACTTCGCCACGGCGTCGACGTTCGACTTGTCCACGAAGGCCGGGCCGGTGAGCACCGGCTGCTCGCCGCCGCCCATGTAGTTGCCGTTGTTCTTGTACAGCCACAGCGAGTCGATCGCCAGGTAGCCCTGGAGGTAGGGCTGCTGGTCGACGGCGAAGGCGATGGTGCCCTTGCTGATGGCGGTCGTCAGGTCCTTGTTGAGGTCGAAGGTGGCGACCTTCGCCTTGCTGCCCGCGTCGGACCCCGCCTGCGACGCGGTCAGCGCGATGGGCGCGCCGAGGGCCACGACGTAGTCGATGGACTTGTCCTGGCTGAGCTTGGCGGTGATGGTCGACTTCACCGACGGCATGTCGGCGCCGTTGACGTTCAGCGTCTGGAACTTGCCGGTGAAGGTCTTCTTCACGCCGTCGCAGCGCTGGGTGAGGCCGATGTTGCCCTGCTCCTGGATGACACAGACGGCGCTCTTGGCGCCCTCCTGGTTCAGCCGCTTGCCGAGCGCCTCACCGGCGACCGTCTCGTCCTGGCCGAAGAACTCCATCAGGCCGAGCTTCTGCCACTCGCTGACACCGGAGTTGAGGCCGACGACGGGTATGCCGGCCGCCTTCGCCTTGGCGACGACGTCCTTGAGGGCGTCGGGCTTGGCGAGGGTGACCGCGATGCCGTCGACCTTCTGGTCGATGGCGTTCTGCACCAGGTTGGCCTGGCCGCCCGCGCTCGGGTCGGCCGAGTAGACCAGCTTGACGTTGTCCTTGTTCGCGGCGGCCTGGGCGCCCTTGCGGACGATGTCCCAGAAGGTGTCGCCCGGCGACTGGTGGGTGACCAGGGCGATGGTCATCCGGGGCGTGGTGGCCTTGCCCGCGGAGGCGCCGTCCGCGCTCTCCTCGGACTTCTTGCCGCCCGAGCTGCTGGAGCAGCCGGCGAGCGTCAGGGCCGCGGCCGCGGCGAGGGCCACGACGGGGGCGAATCTCCGCGAGCGGGAGAGAGAAGAGCGGTCCATCTTTCCTTGCACCTCACTGTGCGACGGGGAGTACGTCGGGAAAGGGGGTGGGATCTGTGAAAACGCGCCAACTTGTGTTGGGACGGGATCCAACTCCCCTGGCGCTGCCGCTGTCAATACTTTGTTAAGACATCATTTCACGAACAGGTCCGAATGTAAGTACAAACTATTGACAGGCTCGCCCTTCGAGTCCTACACCTGGGGATGCAACGGGCCCGGAGGGCCTCGCATCCCCAGTCCGGACCGAGGAGCGTCGCGCATGGTCGAGCCAGTGCAGCAGTTCGACGTGATCAGTATGGGCCGTATCGGAGTTGATCTCCACCCGCACCGACCGGGGGTGCCAGGGCCCCGGCACGGGTCCTCCGGGCGGTTCCTCGGGGGTCCGGCCGCGGATGTCGCGGTCACCGCCGCCCGGCTGGGCTGGTCCACCGCCGTCATCACCCGTACCGGAGCCGATTCCTTCGGCGCGTATCTCCACCAGACCCTCACCGAGTCCGGCGTCGACAACCGCTGGGTGACCCGGACGGCGGCCTCCGCAACGCCGGTCGCCGGCGCTCCCGACCTGGAGATACACACGGACGAGCTCGACTACTTCGCCATCCGCGCGGCCCGGATCTTCTGGATCACCGGGACCGGTCTGAGCGCGGAGCCGAGCCGGTCGGCCACGCTCGCCGCCCTCAAGTGCCGGGACCGGGCGGGCACCACGGTCCTGGAGCTGGACTGGCGGCCCGCGCCGGGCGACGACCCGGCCCGGACGGACCCTGCCGAACCCCGGCCCCGCTACACCCGGGCCCCGCGGCAGGCCTACGCCGAGGCCCGGCCCCACCACGCCGAAGCCCTGCGGCACGCGTACGCCGAGGCCCTGCGGCACGCGACCGTCGCGGTCGGCGACCTCGACGCGTGCGAGATCGCCACCGGAGTGCGCGCACCCCACGCCTGCGCCGAGGCGCTGCTCGCGGCGGGCGTGGAGCTGGCCGTGGTGAAGCGGGGCCCGCAGGGCGTCCTCGCCGTGCACCGCGACGGCACCACCGCCGACGTGCCGTCCGCCCCCGTGGCGGCCGTCGACGGCGCGGGCGACGGGTTCGGCGGCGCGCTGTGCCACGGCCTGCTCTCCGGCTGGGAGCTGGAGCGGACCGTCCGCCACGCCCTCACGGCCGGCACCCCTCTCGACGGCGCCCTGCGGTGACCGGCCCGTCTCCCGCTGTCCTACCTGCCCCTCTCGACACGGCACCGGAGAAGTCCTGATGAGCACCACCACCCGCCTGACCGTCGCCCAAGCCCTGGTGCGGTTCCTGTCCGTCCAGTACACGGAGCGGGACGGCGTACGGCACCGGCTGGTCGCCGGGACCTGGGGCATCTTCGGCCACGGGAACGTGGCGGGGATCGGACAGGCCCTCCTGGAGGCCGGCGAGGACGCCATGCCGTTCCACCAGGGCCGCAACGAGCAGGCCATGGTCCACGCGGCGGTCGGCCACGCCCGCCAGCTGAACCGGCTGTCGGCCCAGGCGGTCACCACCTCGATCGGCCCGGGCGCCACCAACCTGGTCACCGGCGCGGCCCTGGCCACCATCAACCGCCTCCCGGTCCTGCTGCTGCCCGGCGACTACTTCGCCGCCCGCCCCGCCGACCCGCTGCTCCAGCAGCTGGAGCACCCCACCGAGGCGGACGTGTCGGTGAACGACACCCTGCGCCCGGTCTCCCGGTACTTCGACCGGATCCACCGCCCCGAGGCCCTGATCCCGTCCGCCCTCCAGGCCATGCGCGTCCTGTCGGACCCGGCCGAGACCGGCGCGGTCACCCTCGCCCTCCCCCAGGACGTCCAGGCGGAGGCCCACGACTGGCCCGAGGAGTTCTTCGCCGAGCGGGTGTGGCGGGTACGGCGCCCCGCGCCCGACCCGGTGGAACTGGCGGAGGCGGTCCGCGTGATCCGCGCGGCGGCCCGTCCGGTGATCGTGGCGGGCGGCGGCGTCCACCACAGCGAGGCCGAGCAGGCCCTGAAGGCCCTCGTGGACGCCACCGGCATCCCCGTCACGTCCACCCAGGCGGGCAAGGGATCGCTGCGCCACGACCACCCCGCGGACCTGGGCGGCATCGGCCACACCGGCACCGCCGTCGCCGACGACCTCGCCCGCACCGCGGACCTGGTCATCGGCGTCGGCACCCGCTACTCCGACTTCACCACCGCCTCCGGCACCCTCTTCCAGAACCCGGACGTGCGCTTCCTCAACCTCAACATCACCGCCTTCGACGCCCACAAGCTGGCCGCGCGGACGGTCGTGTGCGATGCGCGGGCGGGCCTGGAAGCGCTGACCTCGGCCCTTGCGGGCCACCGCGTGGCCGCGGCCTATGAGGCCGAGTACGGCACCGGCAAGGAGCGCTGGGAGCGGGTCGTGGCGCGGGCCTACGAGGCCGCCGACGAGCACGCCGTCCCCACCCAGACCCAGCTGCTCGGCGCGCTGGACGCGGTCGTCGGCGACGAGGACGTTGTGATCAACGCGGCCGGCTCGCTCCCCGGCGACCTGCACAAGCTGTGGCGGGCCCGCAGCCCGCGCCAGTACCACCTGGAGTACGGCTACTCCTGCATGGGCTACGAGATCCCGGCGGCGATCGGCGTCCAGCAGGCCACCCCCGACACCCCCGTGTGGGCGCTGGTCGGCGACGGCACCTACCTGATGATGCCGACCGAGCTGGTCACCGCCGTCCAGGAGGGCCTGCCGATCAACCTGGTGCTCATCCAGAACCACGGGTACGCCTCCATCGGCGGCCTCTCCGAGACGGTGGGCGGTGAGCGCTTCGGCACGGCCTACCGCTACCGGGCCGCCGACGGCACCTTCAGCGGGGCCCCGCTCCCGGTCGACCTGGCCGCCAACGCGGCGAGCCTGGGCATGGACGTGCTGCGCGCCAAGACCGTGCGGGAGCTGCGCGAGGCCCTGGCCGCGGCCCGCGCCTCGGACCGCCCGACCTGCGTCTACGTCGAGACGGAGACCGCGAACCCGGCCGCTCCCCCGGCCGAGGCCTGGTGGGACGTGCCGGTGGCCCAGACGGCGTCGCGCGAGGCCGCGGTCGCGGCGCGGACGGAGTACGACCGCCAGACGGCCGCCCGCCGCACCCACCTCTGACCCGCCCCCCGACCCGCCGGACCCACCTCTGCCCCCCCCGCCCCCGACCCGCTGAGGGAGGTACCTCCATGGCGAAGCCCGGTGCCATGTCCCGTGCCGCGACCGCGCCCGCGCTCGACTCGCTGGACTTCGCCCTGGACCGGGGCAGTCCGGTGCCCCTGTACTACCAGCTCGCCCGGCAGCTGGAGGAGGCGATCGAGCACGGCGTGCTCGCCCCGGGAAACCTCCTGGGCAACGAGATCGACCTCTCGATCCGCCTCGGTCTGTCCCGCCCGACCGTCCGCCAGGCCATCCAGACCCTGGTGGAGAAGGGCCTGCTGGTCCGGCGGCGCGGGGTGGGCACCCAGGTGGTGCACAGCCAGGTCAAGCGCCCCCTGGAGCTGAGCAGCCTCTACGACGACCTGGAGGCGGCCGGCCAGGGTCCGGCGACCCGGGTGGTCCGCAACGAGACGGTGCCGGCGTCCGCCGACGTGGCCGCCGCGCTGTCCGTACCGGAGGGCGCCGAGGTCATGCTCCTGGAACGGCTGCGCCTGACCCACGGCCAGCCGGTCGCGCTGCTGTGCAACTACCTCCCCGCCGGACTGCTCGCCCTGGACAGCGACCGCCTCGAGTCCACCGGCCTCTACCGCATGCTCCGCACCGCCGGCATCACCCTGCACAGCGCCCGCCAGACCATCGGCGCCCGCCGCGCCACCGCGGAGGAGGCCGCCCGGCTCGACGAACAGGAGGGCACCGCGGTCCTGACCATGCAGCGCACGGCCTTCGACGACACCGGCCGCCCGGTCGAGTACGGCACCCACATCTACCGGGCCTCGCGGTACGCCTTCGACTTCCAGCTGCTGGTCAGGCCCTGAGCGCCGGAGTCAGCGCGAACGCCGTCTCGACGAGGGCGATGTGGCTGGACGCCTGGGGGGTGTTGCCGAGGTGCCGTCCGGCGTCCGGGTCCCACTGCTCCGCCAGCAGTCCGACGTCGTTGCGTACGTCCAGGACCCGTTCGAACAGCTCCCGGGCGCGCGCCGGCTGCCCGGTGGCGGCGAGGGCCTCGGCGTACCAGAGGGAGCACGCGACGAAGGTGCCCTCGGTGCCGCCCAGACCGTCGAGTTCCTGCCCGCCGTCGCCGGTGCGGCCCTGGCCGTAGCGGCGCAGGAACCCGCCGTGCTCCAGACGGCGCATAGCGCGCACCGTGCCGAGTACGCGCGGGTCGGTGACGGGCAGGAAGCCTAGACGGGGGATCAGCAGGGCCGAGGCGTCCAGCGCCGGCGAGCCGTAGGACTGCACGAAGGACCGCTGCCCGGGGTCCCAGCCCTCCCGGCAGACCTCGCGGTGGATCTCGTCGCGCAGTGACCGCCATCGGGCCGAGGAGCCGGTCCGGCCCAGCGCCTCCCCCATCCGCAGGGCGCGGTCGGCGGCCACCCACGCCATGACCCTGGAGTGCACGAACCGCCTGCCGGGGCCGGGCACCTGCCACAGTCCGTGGTCCGGTTCGCGCCAGTGGAGTCGGAGGTGGTCCATGAACGCCTCGACGAGGGTCCACACATGGGCGGGGATCGGGATGCCCGCGCGCAGGGCCAGCCAGAGCGTGTCCAGGACCTCGCCGTAGACGTCGAGTTGGAACTGGTGTGCCGTGGAGTTCCCGAACCGGACCGGCCGAGAGCCGGCGTAACCGGGCAGCCAGGGGGCCTCCGTCTCCGGCAGCAGCCGCTGGCCGCCGACGCCGTAGACGGTCTGGAGATCGCCGGGGTCGCCCGCGATGGCCCGCACCAGCCAGTCCAGCCAGGCCCGGGCCTCGTCGCGGTATCCGCTGCGCAGGAGGCAGGACAGGGCGAGGGTCGAGTCGCGCAGCCAGCAGAACCGGTGGTCCCAGTTGCGCTCGCCTCCGATGCTGCCGGGCAGTGAGGTGGTGGCGGCCGCGACGATGCCGCCGGTGGGAGCGTAGGTGAGGGCCTTGAGGGTGACGAGGGAACGCACCACCGCGTCCCGCCACGGCCCCTGGTACCGGCAGCGGGCGGTCCAGCGGTGCCAGTGGTCGACGGTCTCCTTGAGCACGGTCTCCACGGGCAGGGGCAGCGGCGCGGGCGGCTCGGGCCGGTGCGAGGGGGCCCAGACCAGCGTCAGCGTGAGCCGGTGTCCCGCGGTCAGGGTCACGTCCCAGTCGACCGTGTCCGCGCCCGTTACGACCCGGACGGGGCCGTCGGCGCCCAGCCAGACCGCGTCCGGCCCGGCGACCGCGACGGTGCAGGGGCCGAGGTCCCGCACCCACGGCACGACCCGCCCCTGGTGGAACCGCAGCCGCAGCGCGCTGCGCACGGTCACGGTGCCCGAAAGCCCCTCGACCACCCGCACGAGGCTGGGCAGCCGGGTACGGGGCGGCATGAAGTCGGTGACGCGGACGGTGCCGGCCGGTGTCTCCCACAGGGAGTCCAGGACCAGCGTGCCCGGCCGGTACGCACGGCTGGTGCAGCGGCCGCCGCTCGTCGGCGCGAGACGCCAGAACCCGTTGTCCTCGGTGCCCAGCAGTGCGGCGAGACAGGCCGGGGAGTCGAAGCGGGGCAGGCAGAGCCAGTCGACGGAACCGTCCCGGCCGACCATGGCGGCGGTCTCCTGGTCGCCGACGAGGGCGTAGTCCTCGATGGGCGCGCTCATGGGCGTGATCATCGGGGTGTTCACGGGTGTGTGCATGGGTGCGTTCATGACCGGAGGTACACCCCCGCCCTGCCCTCGTCGCGTTCGGCCAGGTGCAGCAGCGGCTCCCACCAGGACCGGTGGGTGCGGTACCAGTCCACGGTCTCCGCGAGACCGGCGGCCAGGTCCCGGCGCGGGTCGAAGCCGAGTTCGTCCCGGATCTTCCTGGCGTCGACCGCGTAGCGCCGGTCGTGGACCGTCTGGTCGGTGACGATGCCGACCCGGCTCCAGTCGGCGTCGCACGCGTGCAGCAGCAGGGCGGTCACGTCCCGTACGGACCGTTCGTTACCGGCGCCGATGTTGTAGACCTCGCCGGGGCGGCCGCGGGTGCGGACGAGTTCGATGCCCCGGACGTGGTCGTCGACGTGGATCCAGTCGCGGACGTCGTGTCCGCCGCCGTGCAGGAGGACCGGCCGCCCCTCCAGCAGCAGGCAGATGAAGCGGGGCACGAGCCGGTCGGGGAACTGCCGGGGGCCGTAGGTGGTGCAGCCCCGGGCGACCCGGACGTCGAGGCCGTGGGTGCGGTGCCAGGCCAGCGCGATCAGGTCCGAGGCGGCCTTGGTGGCGGCGCGGGGCGAGTTGGGCCGCAGCGGGTCGGTCTCCGGCCAGGATCCGGCGCGGATCGAGCCGTACACCTCGTCGGAGGAGATGTGCACGAACCGCTTCGGCCCGTGTCGCAGGGCCGCGTCGACGAGGGTCTGGGTGCCGAGCACATTGGTGCGCACGCAGGCCTCGGCCCCGTGGCCCGGTCGGTCGACGCGGGTCTCGGCGGCGAAGTGCACGACCTGGTCGTGTGCCGTGAGCAGTTCGTCGACGAGTTCCTGGTCGCAGATGTCGCCCCGGACGAAGGCGAAGTGGTCCGTACGGCGCAGGTCGTCGAGGCCGGCCGGGCGGCCGGCGTGCGTGAGCGCGTCGAGGACGGTCACCGTGACGTCGGCGGGACCGTCGGGGCCGAGCAGCGCGCGGACGTAGTGCGAGCCGACGAACCCGGCTCCACCCGTGACCAGGATGCGGGTGCGCGTCATGACGGGACCGGCGCCCTGCGGTGAGGGCGGCAGACCGGCGGGGGCGCCGCGGGTGTGGAGGGTCGGGCCCCGCCGCGGACGCCGTGCGGGCGCGGGTGCATGGCCGCGGTGGGCTCTGTCATGGTGCTCCGCCTTGTCGTCGCACGGCGTGCCGGGGCCGACCCGGGGCGTGCAGGGTCCATCCCGCCGCGCGCCAGGCCGCCGCGTCGAGGGTGTGGCGGGCGTCGACGATCGCCGGGGTGCGCACCACCTGGGCCAGCTCGGCGGGGTCGAGGTCCCGGTACTGGGGCCAGTCGGTCAGGTGCAGCACCAGATCCGCCTGGTCGCACGTCTTGGTCACGTCCGGTGCGAACAGCAGGGCCGGACGCACGGCGCGCGCGTTGTCGGCCGCCTCGGGGTCGTGGACGCGCACGTGCGCTCCCCGCCGTCGTACGGCTTCGGCGACGGCGAGCGCGGGCGAGTCCCGGACGTCGTCGCTGCCGGGTTTGAAGGCGGCGCCCAGGACGCCGATCCGGCGGCCCGTGAAGGACCCGCCGACCAGGTGCGCGGCGAGTTCGACGGTCCGCAGCCGCTGCCGGGAGTTGATCGCGTCGATCTGGCGGAGGAAGGCCACCGACTCCCCGAGGCCCAGGTCCTCCACCCCGGCCGCGAAGGCCCGGATGTCCTTGGGCAGGCAGCTGCCGCCGAACCCCAGCCCGGGGACGAGGCAGCCCGGCCCGATGCGGGGGTCGGCGCCCATGGCCCGCGCCAGGGTCAGGACGTCGGCGCCGGTGGCGTCACAGATCTCCGCCATGGCGTTGATGAAGGAGACCTTGGTGGCGAGGAAGGAGTTGGAGGCGAGTTTGACCAGTTCGGCGGTGGCGGGATCAGTGGCGACGAAGGGCGTGCCGAGCCGCGTCAGGGGCGCGTAGACCTCCCGCAGCCGCGCTTCCGCCCACGCGGCCCCGACGCCCGCCACGATGCGCAGGGGCCGCGTGGCGTCCTGGACCGCACAGCCCTCGCGCAGGAACTCCGGGTTCCAGGCGAGGTCGGCGGCGGTGCCGAGCCGTCCGGCCAGACGCTGAGTCGTACCCACCGGCACGGTGGACCTGCCGACGACGAGGACCCGTTCGTCCCGCTCCTCGGGCAGGTGTGCGGTCAGCTCGTCCACGGCCGCTTCGACGAACCGCAGGTCCGCGGCGCCGGAACCGGGCAGGGGCGGTGTTCCGACGCAGACGAAGTGGGTGGCGGCGAACCGGGCGGCCTCGGCCGTCGAGGTGGTGAAGCGCAGCCGTCCGCTGTCCACGGCACGTTTGAGCAGCCCGCCCAGACCGGGCTCGAAGAACGGCGGCCGGCCCGCGGTGAGCGCCGCGATCCGCTCGGGGTCGACGTCCGCACCGAGGACCTGGTGACCGAGGTCCGCCATGCAGGCGGCGTGGACGGCTCCCACGTATCCGGTGCCGATGACGGTGAGGCGCATGTCGATCTCCCGGGGGCGGGGGTGGGCCGTGCGGGGGCGGCCGAGTCAGTGGGCGGGGGCCGGAGCGGGCGGCGGGAGGCCGAGCAGCTCGCGATAGCAGGCGTCGACGGCGGCGCACATGGCCTGCGGGGTGAAGCCCCGGCGGGCCCGGCGCCGGCCCTGACGGCCCATGTCGGCCGCCTGGTGCGGATGGTCGAGCAGCCAGCGGACGGCCCGCGCGGCCCCGTCCGGGTCGGCCGGCGGGACGAGCAGCCCGGTGGCGCCGTGTTCCACGAGGTCGGGTACGCCGTTGACTGCTGTGGCGACGACCGGGCGGGCCGTGGCGAGGGCCTCGGTGAGCGCCCGGCCGAGTCCCTCGTACAGGGACGTGATCACGAAGACGTCCAGCCCGGCCACCAGCCAGGCGGCGTCCGTCCGGTGCCCGGTGAGCGTGAGGTCGACGCCCAGTTCCGCGGCGAGCCGTCGCACGTCCCCCTCCAGTGGTCCCTCGCCGATCATCACGAAGGCGGTGTCCGGACGCTCGGCGCGCAGTGCGGCGGCCATCCGGACGAAGTCGAGGGGGGCCTTCTGGTGGTCGAGCCGGCCGACGGTGCCGACGAGGGCGGTGGTGCGCGGCGTCCCGAGCACGCGGCGGGCGAGCGGGTCGAACCGTTCGGGGATGTGGGCCAGGTCGACCGCCGACGGGACGACCCGGACGGCGCCCGGTGGGGCGAGGCGCTCCTCGACGACCTGCTCGGCCAGGCGGGGCGCGACGGCGAGGAAGCGGTGGGTGAAGCGCCGGGTGACCCGCTCCAGGCGGCGGTAGACGAGTCGCCGGCCGCGGGACTGGTAGGGGTGGAAGCTGACGCCGTGGAAGGTGTGCACGACCACCGGTGTGCGGCACAGCCGGGCGGCCACGCGCCCGAGGAATCCGCCCTTGGCGGAGTGGGTGTGCACGATGGTGAACCGCTCGCGCCTGATCAGCCGCGTCAGCCGCCACAGCACCGCCAGGTCCGCCGGGGTCAGCGTGTGCCGGAACCCGGGTATCTCGACCGTGCGCAGGCCGGCGGCCCGGGCCCGGGCCCAGAGGGGACCGCCGGGGACTCCGGCGATCCAGACCTCGTAGCGGGCGGGGTCCATGCCCTGGGCCGACAGCAGGGTGTTGCCGCCGGCGCCGGCCTCCAGGCGGGTGATGACATGGAGGACCTTGACGCGGGGCAGCGACGGCGACGGCGGCAGCTCCGCCGCCGACGCGACCCGCGGGGGTGTGCCCGGCCAGTCGGCGTCGCCGACCGGACGTCCCGAACCGGGGACCAGTGTCCCGTGCCGCATCATCCACCACCGCTCGTCCACCACGACCATAAACCGTATATTTACGGCGTATACGTACATCTTCTCCCGGCAGGCGATCCGGGTCAATCCGGGCGAGGATGTCTCATGGCGAGCCCGGCGCAGGAACCGGCCGTCGGTGATCCCCGGGGTCCGAGGAGCGCGCATGGTCCTGGCCGAACTGGACGACATCAGGCCGCTGTTGGCATGCCCGCGCTGCGGTTCCGGGCTGGAGGCGGACCCGACCGGAGCGGGAGCCGGTGCCGGAGCGGGGGCGGGTTCCGGAGTGGGAACGGGTGCCGGGGCCGGTGTCGGTACCGGCGTGGGAGCCGGTGTCGGTACCGGTGTGGGAGCCGGTGTCGGTACCGGCGTGGGAGCCGGTGCCGGTGCGCTGCGGTGCGCCGCGCCGGACTGCGCGTACCACGCCTCCCCGGCGTTTCCCGACGTGGCGGGAGCGCCCGTGCTCGTCGACTTCGAGCACAGCGTGGTGCGCCGGGAGGCCGTCGCCGCCCTCGCGTCCCCCGCGCACGTGCACCGGGGGGCCGATGCGCTGCCCACCCCGCTGCGGCGGATCGCCAGGCCGCCCAACCGGGTCGCGGCCGTCAACATCGACCTGCTGCTGCGCGCCCTGCCGGGCCCGGCGCCGACGCTGCTCGTCGTGGGCGGGGCGACGGTCGGGAACGGGGTGGAGGCGGTCTACCGGGACACCCGCGTGCGGGTGATCGGGTTCGACATCGTCACCAGCCCGGCCACCCAGTTCGTCGCCGACGCCCACCGCATCCCGCTGCGCACGTCCAGTGTCGACGCGGTGCTGGTGCAGGCCGTGCTGGAGCATGTGCTGGACCCAGCGCAGGTGGTCGCCGAGATCCACCGGGTGCTGCGGGACGACGGGCTGGTCTATGCCGAGACCCCGTTCCTGCAACAGGTCCACGCGGGCGCCCACGACTTCACGCGCTTCACCCCGAGCGGCCACCGCTATCTGTTCCGGCGGTTCGAGGAACTCGCCGCGGGCCCCGTCGCCGGCCCCGGCACCCAGATGCTGTGGAGCGTGGACCACCTGGTGCGGGGTCTGACCCGCAGCGCCGTCGCGGGCCGCGCGACTCGGGCGGCGCTCTTCTGGCTGCGCGGCCTCGACCACCTCGTCCCGCCCGACTTCGCCCAGGACGACGCGTCGGCCGTCTACTTCCTGGGGCGTCGGCGGGACCGGGAGATGACGGAGGCGGAGATCATCGCCTACTACCGGGGGGCGCAGGGGTCGTCGTGACGGGGGACGTGGCCCCGGGCGACGACTCGGCGCGCAGCATCGCCGCGAGCCCGGCCCGCAGGCCCGTGGCCGGGCGGTAGGCGAAGGCGTCGTGGGCCAGGGTGATGTCGGCGGCGGTGCGGCGGGCGTCCCCGGGACGGGCGGGGCCCGGTACGACCCGCACCGGCGCGTTCAAGTCGCCCAGCAGGTCGATGACCTGACGCATCGTCACCTCGCTGCCGCCGCCGAGGTTGGCGACGCCGGACCAGGAGGAGAGCGCGGCCGCCCGCATCGCGGCGACCACGTCCTGGACGTAGGTGAAGTCACGGCTCTGGCCGCCGTCGCCGTACAGCGGGAAGGGACGGTCGGCACGCGCGGCCGCGACCAGGCGGGCGAAGGCCATGTCGGGCCGCTGTCCGGGGCCGTAGACGCTGAAGAGCCGCAGCGAGGCGGCCGGGACGCCGAAGACGGTGCGGTAGGTCTCGCACAGCTGCTCCGCGGCGAGCTTGGTGACGCCGTACGGGGACACCGGCCGGGGGCGCACGGTCTCCGGCGTCGGGTAGGCCTCGGCGTCGCCGTACACGGACGAGCTGGACGCGAAGACCAGGCGCCGCAGTCCGGTGTCCCGGGCCGCTTCCAGGACCCGCTGGGTGACCAGGACGTTGCGTTCCAGGTAGACGGCGAACTCCGGCCCCCAGGAGCCGCGGACACCGGGCTGGCCGGCGAGGTGGTAGACGGCGTCGGCGGGTGCGAACAGCTGCCGCAGGGGCAGGTCGAGCAGGTCGCCGCGGTGGAAGCGGAAGCCCTTCCGGCGCAGCAGCCGGTCGAGGTTGTGCCGTTTGCGGGCGGGGTCGTAGAAATCGGTGAGGGCGTCGACCCCGACGACCTCGTCCCCTTGGGACAGCAGGTGAGCGCTCAGGTGGGAGCCGATGAACCCGGCCGCGCCGGTCACCACGGCCCGCATCAGGACCCGCCCCCTCGGCGCTCCCGGGCCTCGTCCCACGGGGTGCGGAGCACGTACAGGGCGGTCCGGGCGAGGTACCGCACGACGTTCCAGGCCGTGGCCCGGTTGAGGAACTCCGCGTCCAGGGCGGTGCGCCGGGGCACCAGGACCCTCAGGTAGTACGCCTCGGGGTCCGGCCGGCCGTCGAGCCGGTCGGCGTAGGCGCGGGAGCGGAGTTGGCAGGGGCCGGTGAGGCCGGGGCGGTGCCGGAACACCCACTGGTGCTCGGGCGGGTAGCGGCGGGCCAGGTCCGGGACCTCGGGGCGGGGGCCGACCAGGGTCATGTCGCCGCGCAGGACGTTCCACAGCTGCGGCAGTTCGTCGAGGCCGAGCCGGCGCAGCAGCCGGCCGGTGGCCGTGATCCTCGGGTCGGCGCCGCCTGCGACCTGGGGGCCCGCGCTGCCGCTGCGCATGCTGCGGAACTTGTACAGGGTGAACTCCCGCCACCCCTCCCCCGTCCGCGGCTGCCGGAAGAGCACCGGCCGACCGCTCGTCACGGCGACCAGCAGCGCCAGCAGCGCCAGCAGGGGCGCCAGCACCACGAGGAGGGTCAGCGCGACGACGACGTCGAGGACCCGGCGCGACGCCGGAAGCCGCACCGTGCCGGTCGCGGGCAGGGTGGCGGGGGGAGTCTCGTCAACGGTGCGCATGGGACGGACCGCCTCTTTTCCTGGTCGTGCCGCTTTTGCCGGCCGGGCCGCTCTTGCTCGTCGTGCCGCTTTTGCCGGCCGGGCCGCTCTTGCTCGTCGTGCCGCTTTTGCCGGTCGTGCCGCCCGGCGCCGGGCCGGTCTCGCGCGGGTCGGGGATCGCCGGTGCCGACGGGTCGCGGCGGCGGCCGGTGCGGAGCCAGTGCAGGTACCGCCGGTAGACGGCCACGGTGGTCCGCAGGTCCGCCCACCGGCCGTGCGCGGCGGCGGCCGTCAGCCGCGCGGCCGGCTCCAGGGACAGGGTCAGTGCCGTGAGCAGCCGTGCCCGGGACCTGGGCCAGTGCAGACAGGCGTAGGTGGTGCGGCTGCACAGCATCAAGTAGTGGCGCCATGGCCCGAGTTGGGAGGAGCTGACGTTCTCCGCGTGGTGCACACGGGCCTGCCGGAGGAAGTAGGAGGGCCAGCCGGCCTCGCGGGCCCGCAGGGCCAGGTCGACGTCCTCCAGGTAGAGGAAGTACCGCTCGTCGAAGCCGTTCAGCTCGGTGTACAAGGGGCGGCGCACCAGGAAGAAGGCTCCGATCACCTGGTCCACCGGTCCCGAGCGGGTCAGCTCCCGCGGTCCGAGGTGGTGCGGCGGGAACAGGGCGGGGGCCAGCCGGTCCAGGCCGGTCATCTTCCCGACCCAGATGCGCAGGCTGGGAAAGCGCGAGCAGGAGATCCGCGGACGGCCCAGCTCGTCCACCATGAGCGCGCCGAAGATCCCGAAGCCGTCCGCGTCCGGCGTCCCGAGGAACCGGCCGACGGCCCGGAGGGTGTCGGGGTACAACTGCGCGTCCGGGTTGAGGAAGAGCACGAAGTCGCCGCTCCCCCGGCCCGCACCCTGGTTGCAGGCGGCGGCGAACCCGCGGTTGCGCGCGTTGCGCACCACGTCGAGCGGAACGCCGGCGACGGTGTCGCCGGTGGCGAGGTGGTGCAGGGAGTCGTCCGTGGAGGCGTTGTCGACGACGACGATCCTCGTCACCCTCAGCAGCGACGTGTCGGTCGCGGCGATCGACCGCAGGCAGTCGGCCAGGCAGCGGCCCGTGTTCCAGTTGACGATCACGATGTCGACGGTCGGCACCGGCCGGTCCGCGCCGGTCACGGGGTCACCGTCCCGAGTTCCAGGGCGGCGGCCCAGCGGGGCAGCCACGCGTCGTACGAGTACCTGCGCCCGGTGATCTCCCGCGCGGTCCGACCGAGCCCCGCCCGGACGGTCGCGGACGCGTCGATCAGCCCGAGGATCGCGGCGGTCCACTCGTCCGGGCCGCGGGGCGCGGGCATGCCGAACTCGGACAGCAGCTCGGTGTTGACGCCGAGCGGGGTCGCCACGGCGGGCAGCCCGGCTGCGGCGTACTGGAGGAGTTTGTAGCCGCACTTGCCGAGGCTGTAGGCGGTGGGCGCCAGCGGCATCAGCCCGATGTCCATCGCGGACAGGGCCTCCCGCTGGCTGTCCGGGCTCCAGGCGATCCGGTCGATGAGGTGTTCCAGGTCGCCGAGAGAGGGCGTGGTGGTGCCGACGACCGTGACCCGGGCCCCGGTCCGCCGGTGCACCTCCCGGAGCGCCCCGGAGATCAGCAGGAGACACGCCTCGTTGTGCGGTGAGCCGATCCAGCCGAGCCGCGGCGGGTCGTGCAGCGTGTACGACCTCTTGGGCACGTAGTCCGCCAGGGCCACACAGCTCGGTATCACCACGACGTCGCGGTGACGTTCGCAGGCCCAGTCGGCCAGCACGGCGTTGCCCGCGATGACCCGGTCCGCGTGCTCCACGGCCACCTGGGCCTTGGCCGCCTTGGGAGCGAGTCTGCGGACGAGACCCCCCTCGCCCCGGTCCCACTGCAGGGCGTCGTCGAAGTCGTAGACGGCGAACTCCGCGCTCCTCAGGAGCCGCCGCTCCCACCAGCCGCGGCTCAGCGGGGAGGCCTCACGGTGCAGCAGCAGACGCCGGGGTCCGGCGCGTACGACGTCCGCGAGCCGCAGCTCCGCCCGGGCCAGGGACACCGGGTGCCGCAGAAGGCGGGACGGGGCGGCGTCGGACAGCGAGAGATAGCTGCCGACGGCGAAGTCCGTGCCGATGCGGTCGAGCCACTCGAAGACACGGACCCGCGAACTTCCGGCACCCCGGCCGTAAGGGGTGATCGCGAAGCAGTCCGAGCCGTGATCCACAGATCCTCACCCCGACATGGTGGGTCGAGTCTGTATATTTACGGTGTATACGTACACCCTAACCACGGGACGGAAGGGGAGACAACCGCGACAACCGCTCCCCTTCTAGGAGATCTGCGTGGCGACGTTGGTGAACGTGTTGCCCGAGGTGTCCCCGAGGGCGGAGAAGTAGTTCAGGATCGCCGGGGAGAGATTGGTGAACCGGTTGTCCGTGATGTCGGGCCTGATGCCGTAGTTCAGCTCGACTCCGGCACCCCCGGCGTCATGGATGTCGTTCGCCGTGACGGAGACGGTGCTCGTGTTCAGCGTTCCGCTGCTGTTGCCGATGATCAGGCAGCCGGCGCTCAGCCCGGCCCCGCTGATGTCGTTGTTCCGGAACACGATGTTCGTGCCAACGCAGTCGAACAGGGCCGCCAGGATTCCGTACCGGGAGCCGGTGCCCGAAAGGGCCGCTCGTGTGATCGTGTTGTACTCGACCAGGATGTCGGAGATCACGTCGGTGACGGCGTTCCGCTCGATGTCGATCGCGCCCGGCATGTCGGGGCGGGCCATGTCGGTGAACGTGTTGTGGTGGATGTGCACGTTCGTTCCCGAGGTGACGCTGACGCCGTTGCGGTTGCTGTTGGTCCCGGTGAACGTGCAGTCGCGGACCTCGATGGTGTGCCCGGTGTTTCCGGCGGAGCCGACGTTGATGTACACGCCGTCGCCGATGATGTTGTAGAACTCGCAGTTCATGACCAGGACATCGCTGATATCGCCGTGCACCCTGATCTGGTGGCGGTGCTGGTTCCAGACGCCGTTCTGGTTCTGCACGTTCCCGTCGAACTTCAGGCCGTCGACGGTGACACCGTTTCCGCCCACGCGCAGGATGCCGTCGTCGCTGCTGTCCGTGGTGGTCGCGTTCGCGGTCCTGAGGACCGCGCCGTTGCCCTCGACATAACACCCGGCAGGGATCAGCAGGTCATCGACGAGGTACGTCCGGCCGGCCGGGAAACGCAGCCGCTTGCCGGCGGCAGCGTTCGCGGCGAGCTGGGGCGTCGCGTAGTCGGTGACGAGGACGACGTCGGTGTTGGTCGCGCCCTTGGCGGGGCGCGGCGGCTTCGCCGCGAGCAACGGCAGGGCCATCAGTCCCAGCATCGATCTGCGGGACAGCGATCCCGACCCGGAAAAGACGCCCACGGGCAAACCTCCTGAACAGCATGCGGTCGGACGGGTCCCGGAGCATATGTCGACAAACCGATTACCGGAACTCGCGGAATTCGCAGAACTCGGCACGAAAGCGCACATCCGCTTGAATCCCCGCACACAGACGGCGGATTGGCTTCACGTGTGGCATCGACCACAGGCCCGGCCACCGTATGAGGATCATGCAATTCTACGCATACAGGACAGTTGGTTCATACCGCCATAGAATCGAACGGTGGACGACTCCCCCGTACCACTGCCGGGCGCGGCGTTCTACACGGTCGCCGACCGGCGGTTCTTCCCCGGGCTGGTGGCGCTGCTCAACTCCCTGCGGTTGACGGGCCACGAGGAGCCCCTGGTCGTCGTCGACATCGGCCTGTCGCCCCAGCAGCGGGAAATGCTCGCGGACCACGTCCTCCTCGTGGAGCCGCCCTCGCCCGACATGCCGGCCGTGTTCGTCGCCCCCTACGGTCCCCTGCGTCGCCCCGCGGAGGTCGCGGTCCTCATCGATGCGGACATCATCGTCACCCGGCCGCTGACGGAGCTCACCGAGGCCGCCCGGCAGGGCCGGATCGTGGCCTTCGTCGACTGCCTGCCCAACAGCCACCGCTTCCACCCCGAGTGGCAGACCACCCTCGGGCTCGGCCCCCTGCGGCGCCGGCGCTATCTGAACGCCGGTTTCCTCGCCTACCCGCATGCCCTGACCGAACGGCTCCTGCCGCCGTGGACCGAGGGGCAGCGGACCATCGGCGTCGCGCACAGCAGATACGGCAGCGCGACCCTGGACGACCCCTTCTACTTCGCCGACCAGGACGTGCTGAACGCGGTGCTCGCGGCCCGCTTCGAGGACGACGAGCTCCTCGTCCTCGACCACCGGCTGGCTCCCCACCCGCCCTTCCCGGGCCTCGATCTGGTCGACCGAGACCGCCTGACGTGCCGGTACGGCGACGGAGCCGAACCCTTCCTCCTCCATCACGTGCTGGCCAAACCGTGGCTCAGGGCGACTCGGGACACCGTCTACTCCACGCTCATGACCCGGCTGCTCCTGGCGCCCGACGTCGCCCTGCGGCTGGACCCGCCGGCCCTGCCGCTGCGGCTGCGCGAGGGGCGGGCCGCCGCTCTCGACCGGCGCAGGGCCGACGCGGTGACCCTCGTCCACGACCACGGCCGGCACCAGCTCGGACGGTTCGGCATCAGGACCCGGCTGGCCCGCCGACGCGCACGGCGGGCCACCCGCTGAAGTCAGCATGGGTGCCGGGCGAGGGCACGGCGAGGACGAGGTCCTCACGGGCAGCGAGCTGAAACGGCGCGCCAAGGCGGGCGTCTTCGTCGTCAGCACCCGCGGCCTGGTGATCCTGCTGCTGGGGTTCGCCGGGAACGTGGTCGTGGCCCGGCTGCTGGAACCCCGGGACCTCGGCGTGGTCGCCGTCGGCATGTCCTTCGTGCTGTTCGCCGGGCTCGTCTCCGACGGCGGTCTGGGCGCCGGGCTCATCCGCCGGGAGCAGCCCCCGAGCGGCGAGGAGCTCGGCGCCCTGAGCGCGCTGCAACTGGGCCTGACGCTGGCGATGACGGCGCTCGCCGCGGCCGTGGCCGTCCCGCTCGGCCGGGTCGCCTGGGTGACCGCCGTCATGGTCGCCTCCATGCCGTTCGTCGCCCTCCAGTTCCCCGGCCGGATCCTGCTGGAGCGGGCCCTGCTGTACCGGCGGCTGGTGGTCGTGGAGATGTCCCAGGTGCTGTGCTACCAGGCGTGGGCGATCGGCACCGTGGCGGCCGGGTTCGGGGTGTGGGGGCTCGCCACGGCGACCGTGGTCCGGGCCCTCGTCGGGGCGGTGGTGATGGGGTGCGTGTGCCCCGACGGGCTGGTGCGGCCCCGGCCGAGGTTGCGGCTCATCAGGCCGCTCGTCGGGTTCGGCCTGCGGTTCCAGGCGGTCAACGCGACCTGGCTGCTGCGCGACCAGCTCCTCAACGTGTGCGTCGCTGCTGTCGGCGGGGTCGCCCAGCTGGGCCTGTGGGCCCTGGCCAAGCGGCTGATGGAGGTGCCGTACCTGATCCTCCAGTCGCTGTGGCGGGTCTCGTTCCCCACGATGTCCCGGCTGGTCTCCGACCGGGACCGCAGCACGCGCCTGGTCCAGCAGGCCGTCGAGATCACCTCGGTCGGCATGGGCTTCGTGCTGACCGCGCTCGCCGGTTCCGCGCCGGGGCTGGTGCCCGGTCTCTTCGGGCCCCAGTGGCGGGACGCCGCCGCGGCCGTGCCCGGCGCCTGTCTGGGGCTGGCCGTGGGAGGGTCGGTCTCGGTGGCCGCCCAGGGCTACCTGTACGCGCTCGGCGACGCGCGGACCGTGCTACGGGCGGGCCTCCTCCAGGCGGTGACCTGGTTCGCGGTCACCGTGCCGCTGCTCGTGCCGCTCGGGGTGGCGTCCGTGGGCCTCGGCTGGTGCGCGGCGGGGGTGGTGGAGGCGCTGGTGATCGGCCGGGCGACCACGCGCAGCATTCCCGTGCGGCTGGCCCGCCCGCTCATCGCTCCCGTCCTCGCCGGCGTGGGCGCGGCCGCGGTGGGCTGGGCGGTGTCCGCACGGGGTGGCGGCACCCTGTGGTCCGGTCTCGCGGGCGGCGGCTGCTCCGCGGCGCTCTTCGCGGTCGCCATGACCGTGGCAGACCGGCACCTGGTCCGGCGCACCTGCGCCTTCGCCGCGAGCTCGGTCCGCGCGGCACTGTCCCACCGGGCGGCGGAGGAGGGGTGAGCCGGTGACTCGACCAGCCCACGGCCCTCAGGGCTTGACCGCGATCCGCCCCTCGTCCATCCGCAGCAACAGCAGCCGCTCGCCGGTCCGTTCCAGGAACTCGTCCACCGCTCGGCGTGATCCCTGCCAGGTGCCGTAGTCGTCGATCAGCAGGACTCCGCCGGGGACCAGGCGCGGGTACAGGTGCTCCAGTTCGTGCCGGGTGGAGGCGTACCAGTCCGTGTCGAGGCGCAGGATCGCGATCCGCTCGGGCGCCCGTCCGGGCACGGTGTCCTCGACCAGGCCCCGCACATAGTGGATCCGCTCCTTCGGGTACGGGATCGGCGCGAAGCCCGACTTGACGTCCTCGAGGCTCGCCACGGCCCTGATCAGACTGTCCGGGTCGGCGTCGGCGAGCAGGCGGTCGGCCGGTTCCCCGTCGTTCCTGCGGTCGTGCCGGGTCGGCGGCGGCATGCCCTCGAAGGTGTCGAAGAGGAACAGCTCGCGGTCGGCGGCGCCGAGCGAGAGAAGGGTGCGGGCCACGGCGTGCATGCTGCCGCCCCGCCAGACCCCGCACTCCACCATCGCACCCGGGACGCGGTGGCGCACGACGTAACGGGTCGCCAGGATCAGCGCGTTGACGCGCTCGGCAGGCGTCATGGAGTACGGCCGGACCGCCGTGATCACCGCTTTCGCCTCCTCGTCGTAGTCGGCGGGGTAGGCGGCCGCGGCCGACCGGGGCACCCGCCGGACCTCGAACCCCGTGACGCGCCGCAGTCCCGCGTTGGCCCTGCGCTTCCATGACATGGCGTCAGCTCCTTGTGCCGGAGGGCGGCGGCCCGCCCGGGTCCTTCTCGGACGCGCGGACCAGCGCGGTGGCGAGCCCGAGGGAGAGGTAGAAGAGCACCCGCAGGACCGTGCCCTCGAAGCTCGACTCGACCGCGAAGACGACGAGTTGGGCGACGAGCGTGAACCCGACGACCCGGGCGGGCCCGCTGGTGCGCCACCGGGAGAAGAAGAACACGGCCGTCCCGGCCAGGACGAGCGAGACCAGGGCGCCCAGCAGGACCCCGAAGTACACCATCTGCTGGAGATAGGTGTCGTGGACCCGCGCGAGGTCCGCCATGCCGTCGGGGGCCGCTCCCCCGCCGTAGCCGAGGAACGGCCGCTCGGCGATCTTCTCGACGGCCTCGACGGCGAACTCCGAGCGGATGAGGACGTTGGCCGGGCTGAACCGGCTGGCCACCAGGGTGTGCGGGAGCAGCCGGTACAGCAGCGCGACGGCGATCACGGCCACCGCCAGGGCGGCGACGGCCTTTCCGAACACCCGGCCGCCCGCCCACCGGCTGCGGAGCAGGCTTCCCAGGGCCGCCAGGACGGCTGCCGTCAGGAGGCCGAGGACGACCCCGCGGGAGAGGGTGCCGAGGACCGCGGCGAGCGTGACGTACCCGGCCACGGTGAACCACCGCTCGTGCCGCACATGGCCCCAGTACAGGAGCAGCGGGACGAAGAAGGCCAGCACGGTGGCGAGATTGTTCGAGGGGCCCAGGGCGGGGTGGGACAGCCTCGTGTAGTACGAGAGGTAGCGGTCGGAGTCGGTGGGCAGCCCGGGCTCCTCGGGACCGAAGCCGGGCACGCGCAGCAGGAGCAGCACGGCGGGCACGACGAGCAGACAGGCGTAGCGCCTGATGTACGTCATGACGCGGTCCGGTGAGGCGTCCCGGAGTTCCCGCACGACGAAGAGGTAGGCGACGACGCCCTCCCCGTAGACGAGCGTGGCGCGGAAGGTCGCGCCCGGGTCCTGCGTCCACAGCATCGACAGGCCGCAGACGGCCGCCGGGACGCACAGCAGGGCGAAGAGCCCCGGGTATCCCAGGTCCAGGGGTGCGCAGGCCAGGTCGAGGAACAGGGTCAGCGCGGCGACGGCCAGCAGGATGTCCAGCACGGAGACCGAGTCGATCCCCGGCACGGACCTGAGCACGCGCACCGGCATCGCGGCCGCGATCAGGACCAGCATCAGCAGGACGCGGGGGCGTGCGCCGGGACCGGCCCCCGTGGCCGGGCGGGCGGGTGCGCTCGCGGTCGTCATGAGCCGGCCCCGCTCCGGGTCCCATGCGTCCTCACCGGGGTTCCGCCTTCGAGGCGCGCCGGGGACCGCCGCCGTTTCCCGGGGACCATTCCGCCGTGTGGGACCTGCCGCGGTCCTCACGGCGCACATCACGCCCGTTCAGGCGGGCGGGCGGGGAGACCGCCGGTACGTACGGCCTGCTGCGCCGCCGCCGCTCCCCGCTGAGCACGGCGCCCAGCACGCCCACGCCGACCGAGCGCAGGCGCTGGACCGACTGGACGAAGTCCGGTACGCGGGTGACCCCGGCCTCCGCCACGAGGATCACCTGTCCCACGGCCCGGGCCACGACCGTCGCGTCGCTCCGGGTCAGCACGGAAGGTGCGAGGAAGACCACGGCGTCGGCCCGTGCGGTGAGCCGGCCGCGCAGGTCGGCGACCTCCGCCTGGCGCAGCGGCGGGGTGTCGGCGCCGGGTTCCGCGACGCGCCCGGCGAGAACCCGCAGCGGCACGTCGTCGTGCCAGGTCCGCAGGGCCTCGTCGAGGGAGACCCGGCCGTCCAGGACGTCCGTCAGCGCCCAGGGGGACGACAAGCCGAGCAGATCGGCCAGCTGGACGCGGGAGCGCTGGGCGTCGACCACGATCGTCCGTGTGCCGCTCTCGGCCAGGGCGATCGCCAGCCCGGCGGCGACACCGGCCGGCTCCTCCCCGCCGAGGGGCGAGGTCACCACGTACGCCCGGGCCCCGGCACCGCGGGCGGGGATCTCGGTCGTCAGAGCCAGCCACCGGAAGGCCTGGGCCCGCACCGGCGCGTCGGGCAGCCCCGTCCGGAACTCGAGGTCCCGGTTCCGCCCGCCCCGGGGCAGGACGCCCAGGACGTCGACGTCCGTGTTCTGCTCCAGGTCCTGGACGTCCCGGATCCGGGTGTCCGTGACCTCACGGCCGACCGCCCACACGAGCCCGAGGAACAGGCCCACGGCGAGCCCGAGGAGGATGTCGAAGTCCTTGTGCGGGGAGACCGGTCCGTCGAGGAGCTGCACGGGCTCCAGCGTCCTGACGTTGATCACGGGTGCCTTCCCGTCGCCCTGCTGCCCGGAGTTCTCCGCGGACGAGACGATCCTGGAGAACGCCGGTCCCAACGCCTGCGCGATCTCCCGGGCCTGCCGGGCCGAGCGGTCCCTCACCGTGACGTCGATGACCGCGGTGTCGGTCGGGTTGTCCGCCGTGATGTGGCTCTTCATGTGCTCCACCGAGTACGGCAGCCCCAGTTGGTCGGTGAGCTGCCGCAGCACGGACTGACCGGTCAGCAGGGTCGTGTACGACTTGGCGCGCTGCTGGGAGAGGAGCGCGCCCTGGTAGGCCTGGCTGGAGTCCTCCCCCGGGGCGGAGACGGTCACCAGCATCTGGGCCTTGGCCGCGTAGACCGGCGACTGCGACTGGGCCACCGCGGCCCCGGCGGCCGCGCCCAGGAGCGTCAGCAGGAGGATCGCCACCCAGTGGAGGCGCAGCAGACGGCGATAGGCGTTCAGGTCCATGTCGAGTCCCTGGAGGGATGGGGGTCGTCGCCGAGCAGGCGTTCCAGCGGGCGCAGGGTCTCGTCCCAGCTCAGACGCTCGGCCTGGGCGTACGCCTCGTCGCTGACCGACCGCCACCGGCGCTCCTCGCCCAGGTCCTCGACGACGGCACGGAAGGTGTCCTCGGTGTAGGGCACCGAGCCGCGCAGCAGGTCCAGATGGCGCCGCCAGGAGGGGACCAGCACGGGCAGGCCGTACGACAGGTAGTGGACGTGCTTCGAGGAGAATCCCTCCCGGCGCAGCTGGTCCTCGCTGCATGTGACCAGGCCCAGTTGGTAGTTCCGCAGCACGTCGGTCGAGGGGGCGTAGCCGAGGTAGTGGAGGCCGAGCGCGGGGTCGGGCGGGGGGCCGCCGTAGACGTCGATGCGGGGGTACAGCGCGGCCAGGCGCGAGAGCAGGGCCGGGTTGTTGAAGCCGGCGGTCACGTTGCCGAGGTAGACGATGCGCGGCGGCGCGGCGAACTCCGCCCGCAGCGGCGAGGGAGCGCAGCCGAAGTTGAGTGACATCAGGTTGCGCCCGCTGATCCCGTAGTGCTCGACCGCGTAGCGCGCGTACGAGTCCCAGTGCAGGGCCAGATGGTCGACGCCCTCGAAGAGGGCCGTCTCCAGCCGCCGCAGTTTGTGGTGCTGCCGTTCGGTCACCCTGCCGTCGAAGTACACCTCGTCCGCCCACGGGGCCGGGGCGTCGTAGAGCGTGCGGGCCGAGGTGGCCTCGGTCAGCACCCCGGCGTCGTAGACGGTCTCGCAGATCACCAGGTCGAAGTCGTCGAGGGGCAGTTCCCGTCTGAGGATCGCGCGCCGCAGCCGGTGGTCGGCCACGAGCAGGTAGTAGGACAGGTGCCGTCGGCCGAAGCGCCAGCGCCGGGTCAGCGCGGCCGCGGTCGCCTCGGTCGCGTAGAGGGCGGCCTTGCGGAGGCCGGGTGCGGGGAGTCGGCCGGCGAGCCGTGCCGGGGCGCGCCGGGACCTGCTCAAGTGGTAGGTGTCGACGAGACGTACGTCGTGCCCCCGTTGCCGCAGGAAGCGCTGGATCTCGACGGGCTTCACGCCGTTGGCGTAGGCGTCGAGCTGGCAGATGACGAGGACGCGCCTGGTCGCCCTCGTGGGCACGCTGGTCAACGGACTACCTCCTCGCGGTGGCGGGTTCCTTTACCGGGCGGTCTCCGGCTTCGAGGGCGCGGACCTGTGCGCGCAGCGCGGGCCGGTCGAGGATCAGGGCGTACTGGCCGCGGATCATCTCCGACCGGATGATCGGCGCGGTATCGAACCGGGTCTTCGCCGCGTCCAGGTGACGCAGCCCGAAGGCGAGGTCGCGCAGGTCGCCGTTCGACATCCGGTCGTCGACGCTCACCGCGCGCGTGATCGCGTCGAGCATGCGGTCGGTGGCGAGCGGGTCGGTGACGCTGATGTCGGCACGGACCTGGCCGACGAGGCTGTGCAGGAACTGCTGCTGGCGTTTGATGCGGTCCAGTTCGCCGCCGGGCAGGCCGTGCCGCTGGCGGACGTAGGCCAGCGCCTGTTCACCGTTCAGGACGTGGGTGCCGGCGGTGAAGTGCCGGTGCTGCTCGGGGTCGTAGGTATCGCGCTCGATGGTGACGGGGACGCCGCCGACGGCGTCGGTGAGGGCGCGGAAGCCGTGCCAGTCGATGACGCCGAAGTGGTCGACGCGGGTGCCGGTGAGCTGCTCCACGGTCCGGATGAGCAGCGGCGGTCCGCCCCAGGAGAAGGCGGCGTTGATCTTCGCCGAGCCGTGGCCGGGGATCGGGACCCAGCTGTCCCTGGGGAGGGACAGGGTGGAGGCGCTGCGTTCGTCGCCGCTGAGGTGCACCAGCATGAGCGTGTCGCTGCGCTGTGCGCCGTACTTCCACAGCGGGCCGGTGGCGTCGCTGCCGGTGGTCGGGCGCCGGGAGCGGCTGTCGACGCCGGCGAGCAGGAAGGTCGTACCGCCGTCGTGGCCGGGGGGCTTGGGCGGGCGGGGGCCCTTGGGGAAGGCGTCGGGAATGCGGGTGACCTGGTCGCCGTAGTGCTCGGTGGCCCACCAGAAGCCGCCCGCCCCGAGGCCCAGCAGTGCGAGGACGGTGACCAGCGCGACCACGAGGACGCGGCGCAGCAGGTGGCGGGGGCGCCGCACTCGCGGTCTCGGCTCCCAGGTCGGCCACCGGCGGGGCGCGGGCATCAGAAGTCGTCCGGGTACGGGTCGGCCAGCCCGGCGTGCGGCTCGGGGGCCGGTGCCGGGGCGGGGAAGCCGGGCAGCAGGTCGGCGAGGACGCGGCGCACCTCGTCGGTGTCGCCGCTGTCGGCGGCGGCGTACAGCTCGGGCAGGCGCCGGCCGAGGTCGGCGGTGTGCTCGTCCGGGGAGGTGACGGCGAGGATGCGGGGGTGGGCGGTGCGGCTGTGCTGCTCCCCGCTGGCGAACAGCGTCTCGTTGAGTTTCTCGCCGGGGCGCAGACCGGTGTAGCGGATGTCGACGTCGGGGACGTGCAGGGAGCGGGCGTACCCGCGGACGAGGTCCACGATCCGCACCGGGCGCTCCATGTCGAGCACCAGCACCTCGCCGCCGCGGGCCATCCGCGCCGCTTCCAGGACCAGGCCCACGGCCTCCTCCACGGTCATGAAGAAGCGGGTCGCGTCGGGATGCGTGACGGTCACCGGGGAGCCGGCGCCCAGTTGCTGGGCCACGACCGACAGCAGGGAGCCCCGGCTGCCGAGGACGTTGCCGAAGCGGACGGCGGCGAAGACCGTCCCGGGCGGGGCGCTGCGCTGGGCGCGGTGCACGATCAGCTCGGCCAGCCGTTTCGTGGCGCCGAGCACCGACACCGGGTCGGCCGCCTTGTCGGTGGAGATCAGCACGAACCGCGCGGTGCCGGCCGCCGTGGCGGCCCGGACCAGGTTCTCGGTGCCGCGCACGTTCGACTTCACGCCTTCGCAGGGGTGCAGTTCGAGCAGCGGCAGGTGTTTGTGCGCGGCCGCGTGGAAGACCACCTCGGGGCGCAGCCGGCGGAAGATCTGGTCGATGCGGGGGCGGTCGCGGATGTCCGAGATCACGATGTCGTCGGAGTGCAACGCGTCGCCGTGCAGCTCCAGTTGGAGCCGGTGCAGGTTCGACTCGTCGTGGTCCAGGAGGAACAGGCGGCTGGGGCCGAAGGCATGGACCTGGTGGCACAGCTCGCTGCCGATCGAGCCGCCGGCACCGGTGACCAGGACCCGCCGTCCGGCGATCGTGGCGCCGGCCTCGGGGCTGACGACATGCATCTCGGCGCGGCCGATCAGCGCGCGCACGTCCAGTTCCCGCATGTCGTCGCCGACCACGTCCCGCCGGAGCGCGGCGATGAACGACGGCAGGTAGCGCACGCTGGCCCCGGCGGCCTCGGCGGCCCGCGCCACCCGGCGGAACCTGGCCGGGGCCAGCCCCGGGATGGCCACCACCACCGCCTCGGCCCGGTGCAGCGGCACGACGCTGCCGGTGTCCTCCAGGGTGCCGAGGACGGGCAGGCCCCCGATGAGGGCCGCCCGGCGCTTGGCCGGGTCGTCGTCCAGGAAGCCGACGGGGTCCAGCCCGTACTGCGGGGTGTGCGCGAGGTCCCGGGCCAGCGCCCGTCCGGCCTCGCCCGCGCCGATGACCAGGGTGCGCAGGCCGGCGGGACGGCGGGTGCGGGCGGCGTAGCGCGCGAGGTGGGCGCAGACGCGGTCGACCGAGCGCTCGGGCAGGTGCGGGTACAGGGGCAGGGACAGCAGCTGCGGGAACAGCGCGTCGGCGCCCGGCAGGCCGCCCGGCGGGATGATCGCGGCCTGCCGGAAGTACGGCATGTGGTGCAGCGGGATGAAGTGGACCGAGGTGCCGATGCCGTGCGCGGCCAGTCGCTCGACGAGTTCGTCACGGCTCGTCCCGTACGACTCGAGCACCCGGACGACCTGGAGGTGGCGGGCGTGCCGGCCGGGCGCGGGAGAGCGCAGCGGTTCGATGCCCGGTACGGCCGCCAGCGCCGCCGCGTACTGCTCGGCGAGGGCGTCACGGCGGTTCTGCCACGCGGCCAGGTGGCGGAGCTGGGCCCGCCCGATGGCGGCCTGCACGTCCGTCATGTTGGCCTTGAGCCCGGCCTCCTCGACGGTGTAGCGCCAGGTCCCGCCGGGCAGTGCGCGCCGCCAGGCGTCGGCGGACATGCCGTGCAGCCGGCCGCGGCGGATCCGGTCGGCGAGCAGCGGATCGCCGGTGGTGACCATGCCGCCCTCGCCGATCGGCAGGTTCTTGGTGGCGTAGAAGCTGAAGCAGGTCGCCCGCGACACGCCGCCCACGGGGCGCTCCCCCACCGTGGCGCCCAGGGCGTGCGCGGCGTCCTCGACGACGCGGGTGAGGGGCAGTCCGGCGGCCTCGGCGAGTGCGGCGACGGGTGCGGGGGCGCCGGTGTAGTGCAGGACCATCATGGCCGCGGGCCGGCCGCATGCGGCGGCCGCGGCGGTGACGGTGGCGGGCGTGGGCATCCCGGTGGCGGGGTCGACGTCGACGAGGACGGGTCGCAGTCCGGCGTGGAGGATGGCCTGGGCCGCTCCGCAGAAGGTCAGCGCCGGGACCAGGACGGGCGCGCCGGCCGGCAACGCGAGGGCGCGCAGCGCCAGTTCGAGGGCGGCCGTGCAGGAGCTCACCGCGACGGCGTACGGGGCCGAGACGTACGCCGCGAAGTCGTCCTCGAAGTGTTCGGTCTCGCGGCCGGTGGTGACCCAGCCCGAGGCGAGCACCTTCTGCGCGGCCCGCCGGGCCTCCGGGCTGATCCAGGTCGTGGCGAAGGGGACGTCCCGCCGGTCGGGTCCCGCCGGCCCGTCGGCGCCGCGCGCTACGGGTTCGAGGTGGTCCTGGGGAGGCCTGCGGTGGTCCGGCGGTTCCTGTCGGGACCGCAGCCGGTGGACGGTCATCTCGCGCTCCCACTTCTGGCTCTCCCGGGGGCGGTGCTCGGGCAGACGCCCTCATGTCCTGAAAGCGTATATTTACGCCGTATACGTACACCCTGCCCCGGGTCATGCGTAGAGTCAACACAGGCGGAACGCACCGCGCGGAGCGACTCACTGGAGGCGAGGCATGGCAGGTGAGCGGGCTGAGGAGCGGAGCGGCGGCGCCCGGGCGGCGGCAGGACCGGCACGCCGCGCCGGCGACCGCGGCCGCTACGGCCGGCTGAGCCGGGAGCGCGTCCTGGCCAGCGCCCTGGAACTCGTCGACCGCGAGGGCCTGTCGGCGCTGAGCATGCGCCGCCTCGGCGCCGAGCTCGGCGTCGAGGCGATGGCGCTCTACCGCTATGCCGACAGCAAGGACGCCCTCCTGGACGGGCTGGTGGAAGCCCTGTACCTGGAACTGGAGGAGCGGCTCGCCCGGGAGCCCGCGGCGCCTTCCTGGCGTGCCGGACTGCACCGCGTGGCCCGGGCGACGTACGACGTCTGCCTCGCCCATCCCCAGGCCGTCCCGCTGCTCGCCACGCGCATGCTCGCCGTCCCGCTGGCCCGCCGGCCGCTCGCTGTGCTGAGGGATCACGAGAGAGTGCTCACGCTGCTGAGGGAGAGCGGCCTGGACGACGCCGGGGTGGCCGCGACCTTCCGGGGGTTCACCTCCTGGCTGCTGGGCTATGTGGCGGTGGAGCTACGGCCGATGGTGGACAACCCCGAGGAGTCGGATCCGGCGTTCCGGCTCGGCCTGCACCACATGCCGTCCCGGGAACTGCCCGTCCTGCGGGAGACCGCCCCCGCCCTCGCCGAGCGGGGCGGGGTGGTGGGGCTGACGGAGGGGCTGGACGCACTGCTCGACCGGTTCACGGGCACACAGGGGTGAGCTGACCGCTCAATGGACCCCGTCCAGCCGCGCCCGCTGTTCCGGCGTGAGCTCCAGGTCCACCGCCGCCAGGTTCTCCTCCAGCTGGGCCACCGACGACACCCCCGCCAGCGGGACGATCGGCAGGTCGCCGCCGATCTGCCAGGCCAGGACGACCTGGTTCACACTCGCGCCGGTCTCCTTCGCCACCTCGGCCAGGACCTTCAGGCGGGACGCGGTGCCCGGGTGGTCGAAGTCCGCGGGCAGCCGCTCCGGGTGGGTGTAGGCGCCCTTCAGGAGCGGTGAGTAGGCGACCAGGGTGAGTCCGGGTTCCGCGCGCAGATAGCTCAGCAGGTCCGGGCCGGCGTGCCCGAGGCTGCCGTCGGGGAACAGGGGCTCGGGGACGTCGGTACGGGGGCGGAGGTGGCTGTGGGCGTACTGGAGGACCTCGTAGCCGGGGAGCCCGGCCGCCGCCGCGAGCGCCCGGGCCCGCTCCACACGCCAGGTGGCGTGGTTGCTCACCCCCAGCAGGCCCACCGTGCCCTCGGCCACCAGCCCGGCGAACCCCTCGACCGTCTCCTGGAGCGGCACGCCGTGGTCCTCGATGTGCGCGTACAGCAGGTCCAGCTTGTCGACGCCGAGCCGTTCCCGGCTGCGCTCCGCGGACTCCCGGATCACCTTCGCCGACAGGCCCTCGGCGTTGTCGGCGTAGCCCGTGCCGGGGGCCAGCGGGCGGGCGCCGAGCTTGGTGGCGATGACGACCTCGCCGCCGATGCCGCGGCTGCGCCGCCACCGGCCGAGCAGTTCCTCGCTCTGGCCGCCCTGGCCGCCGTCCTCCCAGTAGGCGTAGTTGTCGGACGTGTCGATGAAGGTGCCGCCGGCCTCGACATACCGGTCGAGAACCGCGAACGAGGTCTTTTCGTCGGCCCGTGAGCCGAACAGCATCGCGCCGAGCGCGAGGACGCTGACCTCGCGACGGGTCGCCGGATCGGTGCCGATGGTGCGGTACTTCATGGTGATTCCCTCCCGTGTGTACCCGTCTCGGGGGCACACACGGGAGTCTTCATCTTGAAGCGCACTTCAAGTCAAGGGCCCGCGTGCCCACTTGCGCTCACTTCGCGAACGGGCCCTCCAGCGCCGCCCATTGGAGCAGCATGATCGTCTTGGCGTCGGCGATCTCCCCGGTGCGGATCATCTCCAGGGCCCGGCGGAAGGGCAGTTCGAGGATCTCGATGTCCTCGCCCTCCTCGTCGAGGCCGCCGCCCTCGTGGGTGCGGGTCGACGCGGCGTACTCGGCGGCGTAGAAGCTGACGCGTTCGGTGACCGAACCGGGGCTCATGTAGACGTCGAAGACGTGCCGGACCTCGCCGATGGTGTGCCCGGTCTCCTCCACGACCTCGCGCCGCACCGCGATCTCCGGGTGCTCGTCATCGTCGTCGAGCAGGCCGCCCGGGGTCTCGATGAGCAGTCCGTCCGGGTGGCCGTTGACGTACACCGGGTAGCGGAACTGCCGGGTGAGCAGGACGGTCTCGCGTGCCCTGTCGTACAGGAGCATGGTGGCCCCGTTGCCGCGGTCGTGGGTCTCGCGCTGCTGGGTGCTCCAACTGCCGTCGGCGTGCTGGATGTCGAAGGTCGTGGCCCGCTCGACGTACCAGTGGCTGGACAGCAGGGTCACCTCCCGGACCCTGACGCGTGGATTGCCGGTCAGGTCCAGGCCGGTGCGGTCGAGTCCGGTGCGGCCCCGGCGGTCGGGGGTGTCGATGCCCGCGGTCATCGGACACCGGCCGGGCGGCGGGAGCAGCGGGGGAAGTGCGAGTTGGTCATGACCGCTTCTACCACTCCGGCACGGGACGTACGAAAAGGGCCCCCACGGACTCTCGCCCGCGAAGACCCTTCGCACCGTCGGGACGACAGGATTTGAACCTGCGACCCCTTGACCCCCAGTCAAGTGCGCTACCAAGCTGCGCCACGTCCCGGTGTGCCGACCCGCGGTGACCGCGGGAACGCGCGTACAGAACTCTACCCCACCTCGGGGGCTCGTCCGAAGCAGGCACCGGGCGCGGGACAATCGGGGCATGGCCAGTACATCCTCAGGACGCCAGGCGGACGCACGGGACCGGGACGAGGAGGGGCGGGCGCGCAACGCACGGGACCGGGGCGACGACGGGCAGGTACGCGACGCACGGGACCGGGACGAGGAAGGGCGGGCGCGCAACGCGCGGCCGCGGGACGGGCTCGGGCGGCCGCTGCCGTACGGCTCCGAGGGCGTCGCCCGGCAGCCGGAGGGCGTGGTCCGCACACCGCGGGAGACGGTGACCGAGGCCCAGGACCTGCTGGACGCCGGGCGTCCCTTCCACGCCCACGAGGTCTTCGAGGACGCCTGGAAGTCGGGCCCCGAGGAGGAACGCGGCCTGTGGCGGGGGCTGGCCCAGCTCGCCGTGGGCCTCACGCACGCGGCCCGCGGGAACGTCACCGGCGGCGCAAGGCTGCTGCGGCGCGGCGCCGGGGCGGTGACGGAGTGGGCCGCGTCGGGGGCCGGGCGGCAGCGGCCGTACGAGATGGACCTGGCCGGTCTCGCGCAGTGGGCGCGGGCGCTGGCGGAGGAGGTGGAACGGACGGCGGCACCGGTGGACGCCCGGACCCGCCGCCCGCGGCTGCGGGGGTGACGGGCGGGCCCCGTGGCCCGGCGGTGCTCCCGGGGGGCGCCGGGTGGCCGTCCCCGCCGCGGCCGCGGGGGTGACGCGCGGACCCCGTGCCCCGGCGGTGCCGCGGGGAGAGCCGACGGGTGGCCGTCACCGGCCCGGGTGGCAGGGCACGGGAGCATCGCGCCCCCGGCCGCGGGCCCCACGCGGCGCGACCGGTGCCACGGAGCCCGGTGGGGCCCGACGCGGCCTGACCGGTGCCACGAAGCCCGGTGGGGCTCGACCGGTGCCACGGAGCCCGGTGGCCCGGCGTACGGGCCGGGCGCCGCTCTCCCCCCACCGAGAACCCCCGCGCACCCGTAAGCCCCGACGCGGTGACCTCGCTGTCAGTGGGGTGCGGCAGACTCGGGGGGTGCGAAAGATTCATGTCATCGGTATCGGCGCGGGCGACCCCGAGCAGCTGACCCTTCAGGCGGTCCGGGCGCTGCGGAGCACGGACGTGTTCTTCGTCCTGGACAAGGGCGAGGTGAAGAGCGACCTGACGCAGCTGCGCCGGGACATGCTGGACACGCACATACCCGAGGGCACCTACCGGGTGGTCGAGGCCCAGGACCCGGAGCGGGACCGGCGGGCGGGCGGCTCCGCGTACTCCCCCGCCGTCGGGGACTGGCGCAGCGCCCGCGCCGACATCTACGAGCGGCTGATCTCCGAGGAGCTGGGTGAGGAGGAGAGCGGCGCGTTCCTGGTGTGGGGCGACCCCGCGCTGTACGACAGCACGCTCGGCATCCTGGAGGAGATCCTGGAGCGCGGCTCGGTGGACTTCGACTACGACGTCGTGCCCGGCATCAGCAGTGTCTCGGCGCTCGTCGCCCGTCACCGCACCGGCCTGAACCGCGTCGCCCGCCCCGTCCAGATCACCACCGGCCGGCGTCTCGCGGAGGGGTTCCCGGAGGGCGTGGACGACGTGGTGGTGATGCTCGACGCCCACCAGTCCTTCCGTGCCTACGCCGACCAGGACATCGACATCTACTGGGGCGCCTACATAGGCACACCGGACGAGATCCTCGCGTCAGGACCGATCGCCGAGGCCGCCCCCCGGATCGAGCGGCTGCGCGCCGAGGCCCGGGAGCGCAAGGGCTGGATCATGGACACGTATCTGCTCCGCCGTCATCCGAAGCAGGAGTAGGAATAGGCACCGGAAAGGGGCCGTCCCGCGGGAGCCCGCACGCAGGCACTCGCCCGGACCGCCCGGCATGCACGGATGGCCCAGCGGTGTGATCGTGCCCTTGTGACAGTCGCCGAGCACCCCGCGGAGTCCGCACCGCCCGCCGCCACCGCCCCCGCCGACCAGCCGCCCGTGCTGGACGCGCGCCGGCGCAACGTCGTCTTCGTGACGATCATGCTGGGGATGCTGCTCGCCGCCCTCGACCAGACGATCGTGGGCACCGCGCTGCCGACGATCGTCTCGGACCTCGGCGGCGCCGAGCACATGTCGTGGGTCGTCACGTCGTACCTCCTCGCGGAGACCGTCTCGACCGTGCTGGTCGGCAAGTTCGGTGACCTGTTCGGGCGCAAGGTGGTCTTCCAGGTCTCGGCGATCGTGTTCATCACGGGCTCGTTCCTGTGCGGTCTCGCCTCCGACATGTCGTTGCTGATCACCTGGCGGGCGATGCAGGGAGTCGGGGCCGGCGGTCTGATGGTGACGGCGATGGCGCTGATCGCCGACGTCATCCCGCTGCGCGAGCGCGGCAAGTACCAGGGCGCCATCGGGGCGGTGTTCGGGGTGGCCACCGTCATCGGGCCGTTGCTGGGCGGGCTGTTCACCGACCATCTGACCTGGCGCTGGGCGTTCTACGTCAACGTCCCGATCGCGATCGTCGTGGTCTTCGCGGCCGCCCGCACCATCCCCGTCGTCAGGTCGGCCGTGCGGCCGGTGATCGACTACCTGGGCATCGCGTCCGTCGCGGTGGGCGCCAGCGCCCTGATCCTGGCGACGAGCTGGGGCGGCAACGAGTACGCCTGGGGCTCCGGCGTCATCATCGGCCTGTTCGTCGGCGGCGCCCTCGCCCTCGGGCTGTTCTGCTGGGTGGAGACCCGGGCCGCCGAACCCATGCTGCCGATGCGGCTGTTCGGCAACCCGGTGTTCACGGTCTGCTCGATCCTGAGCTTCATCGTCGGCTTCGCGATGCTGGGCGCGATGACGTATCTGCCGACCTATCTCCAGTACGTCGACGGCGACTCCGCGACCATCTCCGGTGTACGGACGCTGCCCATGGTGATCGGCCTGCTGATCGCGTCGGTGGCCAGCGGCAACGTGGTGAGCAAGACCGGTCACTACCGGCTCTTCCCGATCGCCGGCTCGCTGGTGATGGGGCTCGGACTGTTCCTGATGTCCCTGATGGGGCCGTCCACGGGCGCCTGGCTGGAGTCCCTGTACATGTTCGTGCTGGGCACCGGCATCGGGCTGTGCATGCAGGTTCTGACCATCGCCGTGCAGAACACCGTCGAGTACGCCGACCTCGGCACGGCGACCTCGGGCGTCACCTTCTTCCGTACGCTGGGCAGTTCCTTCGGCACCGCGGTGTTCGGCACGATCTACACCAACACCCTGACCCCGAACCTCAAGGACGGCATCGCCTCCGCCGTACGGGCGGGCGGCGGCGGCCTGGACCCGGCCACGGTCACCAGGGCCGCGACCAGTCCGGAGGGACTGCACCGACTGCCGTCGGCCGTCGCCGCACCGATCATCGAGGCGTACGCCGACACCCTCCAGACCGTCTTCCTGTGGACCGTGCCGGTGGCCGGGCTGGGTTTCGTCGTCGCCCTGTTCCTCAAGCAGGTCCAACTGCGGGACAGCGCACGGGCCGGCTCGACCGACCTGGGCGAGGGGTTCGCGTCACCGTCCGGGGCGGACTCGCAGCGGGTGCTGGAGGCGACCGTGGGGAAGATCATCGGCAGTACCGACCTGGACACCGCGCGCCGGATCATCGGGGACTCCGACACCCGGCTGGACATCGCCGGGGCCTGGGCGGTGATGCAGGTGGAGCTGCACACGCGGATGGTCGGCCACGCCAGCCTCGGCATGATCGCCGCGCGCCGGCATCTGCCGCCCGAGGTGCTGCTGCCGGTCTTCGACCGGATGGTCGAGGAGGGCTATCTGACCCGGGCGGGCCATCTCTTCTCGCACACCGAGGGCGGCGCGCGCGAGGCCCGGGTCATCGGCACCGCGTGGGGCAACTGGCTGGCGGACCGGGTGCAGCAGGACATCGGCCGCCCCTCGGGCACGGACCTGCGCGCCGCCGTGGACACGATCGCCAAACGCCTCCTGGTGGAGGACCTCAGCACCGGACTCCCGCAGCGCACGAGGGAGGCGGCGGAAAGCGCCGCCGCCTGAAAACCGTGTGCCCGGCGGACCGCGCGGACGCCATACTCACGGCATGTCCCCCGCCCCCGTCCGTTTCCACGATCCCGGTTCGACGGCCTACGACTTCTGCCGCTCGGCCCTCGTGCGGTGTCCGCGCTGCGACCGGATCGCCCACTTCGAGCGGACCGGGCGCTGGAAGACGAGCGCGCCCGGGGAAGGGGCGGCTCGGCCGGAGACGCGCGTGATCTGCCGCTCGTGCGGGCTGGCCCGGACCATGAACGGCTGCTGTCGGCCCCCGCTCTGGCTGCAGGCCGGGACGCGGCACGGGGAGCTGTGGGCGTACGACCTCGCGCATCTGGACCTGATCCGGCGGTTCGTGGCCGCCTCGCTGCGCGAGCGGGACCCCTGGTACGAGCACGGCCGGAAGATGACCCTCGTCGCCCGGCTGCCCGTGTGGGTCAAGCGCGCGCGGAACCGCGACGAGGTGCTCCGCACGATCGACCGCATGCGGGCCTCGGTCACGGCGCGTTGAGCTCCAGCCACCGCAGGACTCCCGCGAGATCCGGTACTTCCGTGACCCCGTCCGGCAGGGGCGGTCGGCGTACGACCACGACGGGCAGGGCCAGTTCGCGGGCGGCGGTGAGCTTGGCGGCCGTGGCCGCTCCCCCGCTGTCCTTGGTCACCAGGACGTCGATGCGGTGAGCCCGCAGGAGCGCCGACTCGTCCTCCACCGTGAACGGGCCGCGGGCCAGGAGGACTTCGGTGTGCGGCGGCATCGGCGGCTCGGGCGGCTCCACCGACCGTACGACGAAGTGCAGGCCGGTGAGCGGGGCGAACGCGGCGAGGTCCATCCGGCCGGTGGTCAGGAACACGCGTCGGCCGAGGCCGGGCAGCGCCGCCGCGGCCTCGTCGAGGGAGTCGACCAGGTGCCAGCGATCCCCCGGACCGGGGTGCCAGCCGGGGCGGCGCAGCACCAGCGAGGGCACGCCGGTCGCCGCGGCGGCCCGGGCCGCGTTGCCGGTGATGCCGCGGGCGAAGGGATGCGTGGCGTCGACCAGGGCGTCGACGTGCTCCTCCCGCAGCCACTCGGCGAGCCCCTCCGCCCCGCCGAAGCCCCCCACCCGCACCTCCCCCGCGACCGCCCCCGGCCGCGCCACCCGCCCCGCGAGGGAGGTGGTGACACGCACCCCCTCCCGGCCCGCGAGCACGGCGGCCAGCTCACGCGCCTCGGTGGTACCGCCGAGAACCAGGACGTGGGGGGACATGACGGCCAGCGTACGAGATGCCACGCTCGCCCCGTGAGACGCACGCTCCGCCCCGGACGAGGTCACCGCACCAGCAGCTGCACGGCCCCCACCACCGTCGCCGCGATCACCAGTCGCTCGAAGAGTCGCTGGTTGATGCGGTTCACCGCCCATTTGCCGATGAACGCGCCCGGCACGACGAACACCACGAGGGCGAGGTCGAGCAGCAGCGAGTGGGCGTCGATCAGGCCGAGGCCGACGCTGAAGGGCACCTTGGAGACGTTGACGATGAGGAAGAAGAACGCCGACGTACCGAGGAAGCCGAGCTTGCGGAAGCCGGCCGACAGCAGGTACATCGACATCACCGGCCCGCCCGCGTTGGCGACCATGGTGGTGAAACCGCCGAGGACACCGTAGGAGCGGGCCTTGACGCGCCCGGCGCGGGTGGCGACCGAGTCGGGTTCCTCCTCCGCGTCGGCCGTGCGGCGCCGCCAGACCGTCACCCCGGCCATCAGCAGCAGGATCGCGCCGATCGAGGTCCGTACGATCCCGTCGTCCGCCCACTCCAGGAACACGGTGCCCGCGACCACGCCGACCGCGACCGCCGGGAACAGCCGCCAGAGCGTCGGCCAGTGGGCGTGCCGTCGGTACGTGAGCACCGCGAGCACGTCGCCGGCGATCAGGATCGGCAGCAGCGCGCCCGTGGAGGCGCGGGCGGGCAGTACGGCGGCGAAGATCGCGAGGCTGACCGTGTTGGCCCCGCTGACGGCCGTCTTGGAGAAGCCTACGAGCAGGGCCGCGGCGGCGAGCGCGGCGAACTCCCAGCCGGAGATGTGCCAGAGCGTCATCGTGTTCATGCGGAGACCGATGCTAAGTGCAGGTAACCGCCGCGGTAAGTGCCGTCTCGCCGAGTGGTCCTGTTGCCGGTGCTCCCGCGGAGGCACACCCAGGCCTTCGCGGGCGTGACGGAAGTCCCCGGCGACGTGCTCACACTCCGAGACACCACTGTTTGCACCAGTACGCCCGGGGCACTCGCGCCTCCATGGAGTGGTTGCGTCGAGCGGCCTGCGTGGGCGAGGACCCCGAGCTGTTCTTCCCCGTGGGCACAGCGGGGCCCGCCGTGCGCGACATCGCGGCGGCCAAGCAGGTCTGCGCCCGCTGCCCGGTCCGCCCCGAGTGCCTGGAGTGGGCGCTCGGCACCGGGCAGACCTCGGGCGTGTGGGGCGGTACCTGCGAGCAGGAACGCGACGCGCTGCTCCGTACCGGCACTGACCATGCCCGAAGGAGGAGCACGGTATGACTGTGGTGAAGAGCACCCTGTCCGACTCGGCCCGCGAGACGGCCGGGGAGGCCCTTCAGAGCACCCTGGTGGATCTGATCGGCCTGTCGCTGATCGGCAAGCAGGCGCACTGGAACATCGTGGGCCCGCGTTTCCGGTCCATCCATCTGCAACTGGACGAGCTGGTGGCGACGGCGCGCACCTTCTCCGACACCGTGGCGGAGCGCTCCGCCGCCCTGGGGCTGCCGCCCGACGGCCGTCCGGAGACGATCGCGGCCGCGTACACGCTGCCCGGCTCGAAGAACGGCTGGATCAAGGACGACGAGGTCGTGCGGCTGGTGGCCGAGACGCTGGAGGCGGCGATCGGCAGGCTGCGCGAGCGCATCGAGGCCACCGAGAAGGCCGACCCGGTCACCCAGGACCTGCTGATCGGCATCACGGCCGAGCTGGAGAAGCAGCGCTGGATGTTCGAGGCCGAGAACTGGCCCCGGGACTGACCAGCCGCGAGCCGAGCCGCAAGCACCCACGAAAGGCGCACCGCGATGACCGACGCCCTCGAACTCGACGCGCTCTGGGAGGACTTCCACCGCGCGGTGAACATGACCTCGCAGGAACTGGCCGCCTGGCTGCGGGTGAGCGACGCCGACGAGTCCGCGGAACCGCTGCCGGAGCACGCCGGTGAGCCGACCGGGCAGCATGTCCTGGCGATCCTCCAGAAGCGGCGCACGGACCTGACCGACGAGGACCTCGAGGTGATGTACCAGGTCGTGGAGACCGTCGAGGCCGAGGTCGACGTGGAGAACGAGCCCGAGGACAGCCCGCGCAGGCACCGGCTGATGTCCGTGGGACACGATCCCCTCAGGTCGTGACGCACCCGCGGACGCGGTGAGGAACCGCGCACACGCGCCCGTGCCCGCCGTACGGGAACTCCCGACGGCGCACACGGGCGCGTGTGCGTATCCGCGTGCGCACTCCAACCCACCGCGCCGGCAGCCGGGTTGACGCATCCGGCGATCGGCGCCGACATGGCCGAAGTCGGTCCCTAGCAGCCGGGTCGTCGTGGCACACTGCTCGCACATCCTGTCGAGCAGAGGAGCTGTGTGTGACCGGGACCGAGTCGGCCCGACGGCGGATCGACACGAGCAGGCCGCATCCGGCCCGGGTGTACGACTGGTTCCTCGGCGGCAAGGACAACTACCCCGTCGACGAGGAACTCGGACGGCAGATCACCGCCCAGGGCGACGCCCCCCGGCAGGCGCGCGCCAACCGCCGGTTCATGGAACGGGCCACCCGGACCGTCGTACGGGAGGCGGGGATCCGGCAGTTCCTCGACATCGGCTCCGGCATCCCCACCGAGCCGAACCTGCACCAGATCGCCCAGTCCGCCGTACCGGACGCGCGCATCGTGTACGTCGACAACGACCCGATCGTCCTGGCCCACGCGGCGGCCCTGCTGCACGGCACGCCGGAGGGGGCGACGCACTACCTCCAGGCCGACGCCCGGGAACCGGAGCGGATCCTCCAAGGGGCCTCGGCCGTGATCGACTTCGACCAGCCCGTCGCGCTGTCGCTGATCGCGCTGCTGCACTTCGTCTCCGCCGAGGACGGCGCCGAGGAACTGGTGGCCACGCTGGTCGACGCACTGGCGCCGGGCAGTTGCCTGGTGCTGTCCGCGATGACGGCGGACTTCGACCCGGAGAAGGTGAACGCGGGCATCGCGGCGTACACGGCGAAGGGCGTGACCCTGGTGGCGCGTTCGCACGACGAAGTGAGCCGTCTCTTCAAGGGACTGGAGGTGCTGGAGCCGGGGATCGTGTCCCTGTCGCAGTGGCGCCCCGACGAGCGGGAGGACGGCGAGCCGGTGTCGCTGTACGGGGCCGTCGGCATCAAGCGCTGACCCCTCCGACGGGCCCGGGTCAGTCCTTCTTCCTCGCCGCTCCCAGCAGTTCCTCCAGCCGGTCGAAGCGCTCGTGGACGGCGTGCAGGGTCTCCGCGCCGAGCTGGTGGGGGCCGTGCCGCCGCTTCTGCTCCCGTGCCACGAACCAGGTCGCGAGGGCCGCGGTGACCATGCCGTAGGTCGTGATCCCCACGACCATGACGACCGTGCCGACGACCCGGCCCCACCAGGTCACCGGGAAGAAGTCGCCGTACCCCACGGTGGTCGCCGTCTCGACCGACCACCACAGGGCCTTCGGGTACGAGGTCAGGTTCGCGCCCCGCGCCCCGTCCTCGGCGGCGACGACCGCCCAGGAACCGAGGAGCATCACGACGAGCAGGACGGCCGTGGCACCGCCCGCCGCCTTCAGATGGAGCGAGCGTCCCTCCCGGCCGAGCAGCAGCCCGAACGCCCTGGTGAGGAAGCCGGGCAGCATGCGCACTCCTCGCGCCAAGGGGTCCGTACCCGGCCAGTGTCGCCGCCTGATCGTCCGGAGGCATCCCGGACGGGGCGTTCAGGTCGCGGTTTCCGGGACAAGCTGATCATCGGGCGGCACAATGGCGACAACGGCCGCACGAGAAGGAGCACTGTCGTGAGCGAGAGCCACACCCCGTCGGGCGTATCGGCGAGGCTGAACACAGGTGTGGCGCACAACGCGCGTGTGTGGAACTACTGGATCGGCGGCAAGGACAACTACGAGGTCGACCAGCGCGTCGGCGACCATGTCGCCGGGATGTTCCCGATCATCCGGGAGATCGCCCGCGCGGACCGCTGGTTCCTGGGCCGCTCGGTGCGCTTCCTCGCCGAGGAGCAGGGCATCCGGCAGTTCCTCGACATCGGCACCGGGCTGCCGACGGTGGACAACACCCACCAGATCGCGCAGCGCATCGCGCCCGAGGCGCGGATCGTCTACGTCGACAACGACCCCATCGTGCTCGTCCACGCCCGCACCCTGCTGACCAGCACCCACGAGGGCGTCACCGACTACATCGACGCCGACGTCCACGACCCGGCGGCCATCCTGGAACGCGCCTCCCGGACCCTGGACTTCAGCAAGCCGGTCGCGGTGATGATGCTCGGCATCCTCAACTTCGTCCTCGACACCGACGAGGCCCGCCGGATCGCCCGCGAGGTCATGGCCGCGCTGCCCGCGGGCAGTCATCTCGCCCTGACGCACCCGACGTTCGACGCCGAGCTGGGCGGCGAGGGCCAGATCCCGGCCATGAAGTTCTGGAACGAGAACGCCACTCCGCCGATCACGGCCCGCAGCGGAGCGGACATCGCCTCCTTCCTGGAGGGTCTTCAGCTGCTCGAACCGGGCCTGGTCTCCTGCTCCCGGTGGCGTGCCGACTCGGACTCCCCGGCCGTGGTACCGCAGTACGGCGCGGTGGCCGTGAAAGCCTGACGCGGGACCCGATCCGGCCGAGCCCGTCGTGGAGGACGTATGACCACCCTTGCCGACCCCGTCCCCGGTGGACGTCCCGGTGACGTGGAGCGGGCGACCGTCCTCGCCGAAGAGCTGTCCGGGAAGGGCGTCCACGGTGTGGTCCTGGCGTACGTCGACACGGCGGGCGTCTGCCGCGTGAAGACGGTGCCGACGGCCAAGCTGCCCGCCGCGGCCGCCTGGGGTGTGGGCATGTCGCCGGTGTTCGACACCTTCCTGGCGAACGACTCCATCGTCACCACCGACACCCTGGGCTCCCCCGACGGCGATCTGCGCCTCTACCCCGACCTCGACCGGCTGGTGGCCCTGGCCGGGCAGCCCGGCTGGGCCTGGGCGCCGGTCGACCGGATCACCCAGGAGGGCGAGCCGCATCCGGGCTGCTCCCGCACGGTGCTGCGGCGGATCGTCACCGAGGCCGCCGAGCGGCACCGGATCACCTTCAGGGCGGGCGTCGAGATCGAGTGGGCGGTGGGCCAGGGCCCGGTGGCCGACGGCGAGTTCAGGCCCGCCGCGTGGGGCCCGGCGTACGGCGCCGTCCGTCAGGTCGAGCTCGGCGACTACACCGCCGACCTGCTGGCGGCCTGCGCCCGGCAGGGCATCGAGGTGGAGCAGCTCCATCCCGAGTACGCCTCCGGGCAGTTCGAGATCTCCACGAGCGCGCTGGACCCGGTGGCGGCGGCCGACGTCAGTGTGCTCGTCCGCCAGACGATCCGGGCGGTGGCCCAACGGCACGGGCTCGTCGTGTCCTTCGCACCGGCGGTGTTCGCGGAAGGCGTCGGCAACGGCGGCCATCTCCACCTCTCCGCCTGGCGCGACGGCGTGAACCTGCACTCCGGCGGCACGGGCCGGTACGGCATGACCGCCGACGCGGAGTCGTTCATCGCCGGTGTGCTCGCCCATCTGCACGCCCTCACCGCCCTGACCGCGCCGAGCCCCGCCAGCTATCTACGGCTCAAACCCTCCCAGTGGGCCGGGGTGTTCAGCGTCTGGGGCCGGGAGACCCGGGAGGCGGCCGTCCGGATCGTCACCGGCACGGCGGGCCTGACCGACCGGTCCGCGAACCTGGAGCTGAAGCCGGTCGACCTGGCCGCCAACCCGTATCTCGCCTTCACCGGCCTGATCGCCGCAGGTCTCGACGGGCTGACCTCGGCCATGCCGCTGCCCAGGGAGATCACCGGCGATCCGGCCCTGCTCCCCGCCGACCAGGCCGCCGCGGCGGGCGTACGCCGGCTGCCGACATCGCTGTCCCAGGCGGTCCGGGCGTTCCGCGCCGACGAACGGCTGCGGGCCGCGCTGGGCCCGGCCCTCGCCGACGCCGTGGTCGCCGTGCGGTTCGGGGAGAGCGACGCCGTGGCCGACCTGGACGACGAGCAGATCGCGGCGGCGTACCGCTGGAAGTACTGATCATGAGCGGACCGCCGAGGGGTGCGGAGACGCGTCCCGTCCACGAGGCCCTCGCCGCCACCCGTCTCGTGGACCACCACTGCCACGGGGTCGTCACCGACGCCCTCGACCGCCAGGGCTTCGAGTCGCTGCTCACCGAGGGTGCGGCCTGGCCCGGGATCTCGCCGTTCGACAGCCCGGTCGGCGTGGCGGTCCGCCGCCACTGCGCACCCCTACTGGACCTGCCCCGCCACGCGTCGCCCGAGGACTACCTGGCCCGGCGCGCCGAACTCGGCGTGCGGGAGGTCGACCGCCGCTTCCTGACCGCCGCCGGCACGGACGTCCTCTGTGTGGACACCGGACATCTGCCGGAACGTCTCAGCACCCCGGCCCAGCTGGCGGAGGCGGCGGGCGGGACGGCGTACGAGGTCGTCCGGCTGGAGAGCGTCGCCGAGGCGGTCGCGGCGCGGGGCGTGACGGCACGGTCGTACGCCGACGGGTTCCGCGCGGCGGCCCTGGAGGCGGTCGGACGGACCGGTGTGGTGGCCGTGAAGTCGGTCGCCGCCTACCGCACCGGCTTCGACCTGGACCCGGCCCGGCCCACCGAGCAGGAGGTCACCCGCGCCGCCGGGGAGTGGCTGGCGCGCGGTGGCCGGCTCGCCGATCCCGTCCTCGTACGGCATCTGCTGTGGACCGCCGTGGACCTCGGCCTGCCGCTCCAGCTGCACACCGGGTTCGGCGACAGTGACATCCGGATGCACCGCGTCGACCCGACCCTCCTCACGGACTGGCTGCACCTGACCGCGGGCACGGTTCCGGTCCTGCTGCTGCACTGCTGGCCGTACCAGCGGCAGGCCGCCTATCTGGCCGCGGTGTTCGAGCAGGTGTACCTGGACGTCGGTCTCACCCTCCACCACGTCGGCCCGGCGCGGTCCCGGGCGATCCTGGCGGAGGCGCTGGAGATCACCCCGTTCCGCAAGCTCCTCTACAGCTCGGACGCGTACGGACTGGCCGAGTTCCATCTGCTGGGCGCGCTGTCCTTCCGGCAGGGGCTGGGCGCGCTGCTCCAGGAGCGGGTGGACGCCGACGAGCTGAGCCTGCCGGACGCGTTGCGCGTCGCGGCCTGGACGAGCGGGGACAACGCCCGCCGCCTCTACGGACTTCCTGCCCCGGCCCCGTCCCACCAGGCGGGCGCGACTGAGCGCCCGCCGTCCCCGGAAAGTATGATCTAGCAATGTCTGACTTGACCGATACCACGCCCGGCTGGCTGAGCGCCGACGACCTCGAGCAGGCGCGCGCCCGGATGCCCATCCTGTACGTCGAGGCGGTGCCCGTGCGCGTCGACGACAGCGGCGAAGTCACCAGCGTCGGCCTGCTGCTGCGCATCGGACCCGACGGAACGGTCAGCCGGACCCTGGTCTCCGGCCGCGTTCTGCACCACGAGCGGGTCCGGGACGCCCTGCTGCGCCACCTGGAGAAGGACCTGGGGCCCGTGGCGCTGCCCCGGATCCCGTCCTCGCTCCAGCCGTTCACGGTGGCGGAGTACTTCCCCACCCAGGGCATCACCCCGTACCACGACCCGCGCCAGCACGCGGTGTCCCTCGCCTACGTCGTCCCGGTGACCGGTGACTGCCGGCCCCGCCAGGACGCCCTGGACCTGGTGTGGTTCAGCCCGCAGGAGGCCTTGTCACCGGCGGTGGAGAGCGAGATGCCCGGCGGGCACGGAGTGCTGCTCAAGCAGGCGCTGGCCCATGTCGGCTGTGTGATCTGACCCGCTCAGCCGGAGTCCTTGCGCTGGGTGGGCGCGGCTCAGTCGGATTCCTTGCGCTGGGTGGTGCCCGGCTCGCCGCCGTCCCGCGTCCATGCGACGACGAGTTCGTCCTTGGTGCCGAAGCGGACCAGGTGGCTGCCTACCACGCCCTCCAGGAGGTCGAGGTGCTCGGACTCCGTCTCCAGCGTCAGCAGCAGCGCGCCCTCGGTGGCGGTGAGGGAGCCCCTGCCTCCGTTCTGGAAGAGCAGGCTGCCCTCACCGCTCTCCTCGTCCCAGCTGGTCGTGGAGCGACGCCCGAGGTGTGAGGCGAGCTGCTTGGCGTAGCGGTGCGGGCGGTCGGTGGCGACGCGGGCTTCGGAGCGGGGCATGGGAACTCCCAGGAGTGCGGTGGCGCTTGATGTTGCCGCAACACCGGGCGCCCCGCGCTCATTCCGTACCCCTGACCCACCGCGCCGGCTACGCGCGGATCTTGCTCGTCATGGCGAACTCGTCGGCCTCCGCGAGGTCGAACTCCCCGTGGTCGCTGCCCAGTCCCTGGGCGACCAGCGCGGCCGCGGCACTGCCGAGGACGGCCGCCTCGCGAGGCGTACGGCCCAGGCTCACCCCGCGCAGGAAGCCCGCCGAGAAGGCGTCGCCGCAGCCGGTGGTGTCGACGACCTCGACCTCGAAGGCGGGGATCGTCTCGGTGCCCTCGGCCGTGACCAGGAGGGCGCCTTCGCCGCCGCGGGTGACCGCGACCAGGCCCACCCCGCCGGCCAGGAACTTCCTGGCGCCGGTGACGAGGTCCTCCTCCTCGCTGAAGCCGACGACCTGGTCGTCGTTGGGGACAAGGAAGTCGATGTACGGGAGCAGCGGCTCGATCTGGTCGAAGGTGCCGAGGTAGCCCGGGGCCAGGAGGTCGACCGAGGTGACGACGCCGTGGTCCTTGGCGTGCGCCAGGACGCGGACGGCGACGTCGGCGCCGATGAGTTCGGGTCCGCCGAGGTGCAGATGGCTCGCTTCGGCGACCGCGTCCCAGGGGATGTCGTCGAGGCCGTAGGTGATGTTGGCGCCGAGCAGGTGGAGGGAGGGGCGGTCGCCGTTGGGGCGGATCGGCAGGACGCTCGCGGAGGTGGCGGTGTCCCGGCGCCGCACCAGCAGTTCGGTGTCGATGCCCGCCTTCCGCAGCAGCTGGATCAGCAGGTCGCCCGTGGGGTCGGTGCCGATCGCTCCCGTGGTGCGGACCGAGGCGCCCAGCTTGGCCAGGGTGAGGGCGGTGCCGGCCGCCGTGCCTGCGGCGGTCATCCGGATGTCCTCGACGAGGGTCGCGCCCTGCCCTTCGGGTATCTCCTCGACCGGCCGGACCAGCACGTCCAGGACGTGCACACCCATGGTGACGACGTTCATCTGTTCCCCTCCTGAGCGGATTGCGTGGTGCCGTAGTTGCGGGCGAGGGCGGCCTCGATCACCGCGATCTGCTGCTGTTCGTCGAGGGCGCGCGGCGTCCCGAGGACGGCCGCGCGCTGGTACACACCGCAGGCCCATTCGAGGAGCAACGCGTGCTCGACGGCCTTGTCGAGGGTCGGGGCGTGGGTGACCGCACCGTGGTTGGCCATCAGGGCGGCCCCTCTCCCGTCCAGCGCGGTGAGGACCGACTCGGCGAGTTCCGGGGTGCCGAAGGTGGCGTACGGCGCGACCCGGACGGTGCCGCCGAGCGCGAGCAACTGATAGTGGATGCAGGGCAGTTCGTCGAGGACGAGGGAGAGGGCGGTGGCCATCGGGGCGTGGGTGTGCACGACGGCCGTGGTGCCGTAGCGCCGGTAGACACCGAGGTGGAGGTCGAGCTCCGAGGTGGGCAGCAGCTCTCCGGCCACGATCTCGCCGTCGAGGTCCACGACGGTCACCTGCTCCGGGGTGAGCTCGGCGAGGACGGCTCCGGTCGCGGTGATGGCGACCCGGTCCTCGACCCGCACGCTGACATTGCCCGCCGTACCGATGAGCAGGCCCTCGGCCCCCAGACGGCGGCAGGCGGCCGCCACGGCGACCCGTTCCTCGCTCAGCACCGGGCTTGAGTCGGTCATGCGCGCGACGCTAACCTAAACGTGAAACAAAGTCACGTTCACGTTCGGAGGTGGTCCCGTGGCCGAGTCCGCCCCGGGCGCCGACCCCGCCGCCTGGATCGCCTCCCTGCGCCGCACTCCCCAGCAGGCCCGCAGCCGGGCCCGGCTGGCCAGGGTGCTGGACGCCGCGGAGCGCATCCTGGTCGAGGAGGGCGTGGAGGCGCTCACCACGACCCGGATCGCGTCCGAGGCGCGGGTGTCGGTCGGCTCGCTGTACCAGTACCTGCCCGACCGCGGCGCGATCATCGAGGCGCTGGCGGCCGGCTACTTCGCGAAGCTGGAAGCCGCGATGGACGCGCTCGCCTCCGCCGCGGCCACCGAGCGCTGGGAGGACCCGGTCGGCGTCCTCATCGACGCGTACGCGGAGATCTACCGCACCGAGCACGGCTTCCGCGCCCTGTGGTTCGGCAGCGGACTGACCGAGCGGACCCGGGCCGCGGACCGGGAGCACAAACGCCGGATGGCCGACGGGATCCGCCGCATCCTGCTCACCCTGCGTCTCGCCGAGGACGACGACACCCTCGCCCGCGTCTGCCACGCGGCCGTTCTCGCCGCCGACGCCCTCGCGCAGGAGGCGTTCCGCAGGGACGTCAAGGGGGACGCGGCGCTGCTGGAGGAGGCGAAGATCCTGCTGCGGGGTTACCTCACGGACGTCGCGGCGCGGTACAACGTCTCCTGACGTCTTCGAACCGACGGGGGACCCATGCGGCTCACCTTCACCGGCCGGGTGGTCGAATGGCGCGGCCCGGCCCCCTACTACTTCGTCCCGGTGCCCGACCAGGAGTCCGCCGACATCGGCGAGGTGGCGAGGGCGGCCACGTACGGCTGGGGCGTGATCCCGGTCGAGGCCCGCATCGGCGAGACCACCTTCACGACCTCGCTCTTCCCGAAGGACGGCGGCTACCTGCTCCCCCTCAAGAACGCCGTACGCAAGCCGGAAGGACTCGACGCGGGGGACGACGTACGGGTGGAGCTGACGGTACGCCTCCAGCGCCCGGTCGGCTGAAGCGCCCCGTCGGTTGCGGCGCCCGAGGGCACCGACACGACGCCCACGTATCGTGCAGCCGTGACCGACACCGAGCCCCTGCGGCTGCCCGAGATGCCGTTGCACGATCCGTTCGTCGTCGCCGACGAGGAGACGCGGACGTACTACCTCTACACCTCCAACGAGCCGTCGGCGTCAGGGGTGGAGGGGGTCGGGACGATGGTCTACCGCAGCCGCGACCTGAGGGAGTGGACGCGGCCCGTGGTGGTGTTCCGGACCGGCGAGCAGGAGGGGCTCTGGGCGCGGGACGGCGGATGGGCGCCCGAGGTGCACGCCTGGGGCGGCCGGTACTACCTGTTCACCACCCTGCACGACGAGAGCCGTCCGCTGCCGGTGCCGCCCGCCGGGCGGTGGGGTACGCCATTCCAGCTGCCGAACCACGCACGCGGCACGATCACCGCCGTGTCCGACTCGCTGCTGGGCCCCTTCACCGTCGTCGACCCGACCGGACCCACCCCGCCCGCGCACCTCATGACCCTCGACGGCACGCTCCACGTCGATCCGGCCGGGCAGCCCTGGATGGTGTACGCGCACGAGTGGCTCCAGACCGTGGACGGGACCATCGAGGCGGTCCGGCTGGCTCCGGATCTCACCGCGACGATCGGTGACCCCGTCTTCCTGTTCAAGGGCTCGGACGCGTCCTGGCTGGGTGAGCAGATCCCCGCCGGCGTACCGCACCAGCTCGCGCCCTACGTCACCGACGGCCCCCAGCTCCATCGCACCCCCGACGGCGGCCTGCTCATGCTCTGGTCGACGTACGAGAAGAACACGGCGGGTGCGGACGGCACCGTCAGCGGTGGTTACGTGCAGACCTACGCGGTCTCCAAGTCCGGTGCGCTGCAAGGGCCCTGGGAGCAGCGGCGGCCGCTGGTCCGGGACGACAGCGGGCACGGCATGCTGTTTCGGGCCTTCGACGGACGGCTGATGATGATCCTGCACCGCCCCTTCGAGAACGCGCGCGGGAAGCTGTACGAGATGCGCTTCGAGGGCGACGAGCTGCGGGTGGTGCGGCAGTGCACCGACCTCGACGGCGACGGGACCGGCGTCTGAGGCGCGTGCGGGCGGGCCGGATTCAGATCGCCTCGCGCACGGCCCGCTCGAAGCCCTCCACATGGCTGCGGGCGAGCCGTGCCGCGCGGTCGGCGTCCCCGGCCACGATCGCCGCGATCAGCGGGCCGTGCTCCTCGACATGTCCCGCCATGCCGGACAGCCGGTCGACGAACAGGCACCAGATGCGGGTGGCCAGGTTGTCGTGGCGGACGAGGGTGTCCTCCAGGTACGGGTTGTGCGTGGCGGTGTAGACGGCCCGGTGCACCCTGAGGTCCAGCCGCATCAGCTCGGCGGGGTCCCGGCCGAGGCCTCCGTCCTCCAGCTCGGTCCGGAGTGCCGTCAGGTTCGCCCGGTCGGCCGCCGTGGCGCGCCGCGCGGCCTGGGCTGCGGCCAGGGGCTCCAGTTCCAGGCGCACCTCGGAGATGTGTGCCAGGTCGGTGATGTTGACCTCGGTGGCGAAGGTGCCGCGCCGTGGATACGTCGTGATCAGGCGCTCGTACTGGAGCCGCTTGAGCGCCTCGCGCACCGGCGTGCGGCCGACGCCGAGCGACTGGCCCAGCTGCTCTTCGTTGATCGGCGCGCCGGGGCGGATCTCCAGCATGACGAGCCGGTCCCGGATGGCGCGGTACGCGCGCTCGGCGAGCGACAGTTCCTCGGCCTCGGCCGCGACCTGCTGCATGGATGCCCCCTTGACCGGTCCCCGCAAGCTCCCATACTTTACCGCACAGGTTGATATATCAGTTGCCCATGAGTTGGCTCTCAGGATGGTGCACAGATGGCAACGAGTACGTCGCTCACCACGCCCACCGCCTCCCTCACCGCGCCCGCCTCCTCCCTCGCCCTCCCCCTCGCCGAACTCGACCCAGAGGTCGCCGCCGCGGTCGGCGCCGAGCTGCACCGCCAGCAGTCCACCCTCGAGATGATCGCCTCGGAGAACTTCGCCCCGACCGCGGTCATGGAGGTCCAGGGCTCGGTCCTGACCAACAAGTACGCCGAGGGCTACCCGGGTCGCCGCTACTACGGCGGCTGTGAACACGTCGATGTCATCGAACGGTTGGCCATCGCCCGCGTCAGGGAGCTCTTCGGCGCCGAGGCCGCCAACGTCCAGCCGCACTCGGGCGCCCAGGCCAACGCGGCCGCGATGTTCGCCCTGTTGCAGCCCGGCGACACCATCCTCGGGCTGGACCTGGCGCACGGCGGGCATCTGACCCACGGCATGCGCCTCAACTACTCGGGCAAGCTGTACGACGTCGTGCCGTACCACGTGCGCGAGACCGACCTCCGCGTCGACATGGACGAGGTGGAGCAGCTCGCCCTCGCGCACCGGCCGAAGATGATCGTCGCGGGCTGGTCGGCCTACCCCCGGCAGCTGGACTTCGCGGAGTTCCGCCGGATCGCCGACGCGGTGGGCGCGTATCTGATGGTGGACATGGCGCACTTCGCCGGCCTGGTGGCCGCGGGGCTGCATCCGAACCCGGTGCCGTACGCCGACGTCGTCACGACGACCACCCACAAGACCCTCGGCGGCCCGCGCGGCGGTGTGATCCTGAGCCGGGCCGACCTGGCCAAGAAGATCAACTCGGCGGTCTTCCCGGGGCAGCAGGGCGGACCGCTGGAGCATGTCGTCGCGGCGAAGGCGGTGGCCTTCAAAGTGGCCGCCTCGGAGGAGTTCAGGGAGCGGCAGCGGCGCACCCTGCGGGGCGCGAAGATCCTCGCCGGCCGGCTACTCGCCGACGATGTCGCCGAAGCCGGGATCACCGTCCTGACCGGCGGCACCGAAGTGCACCTGATCCTGGTCGACTTGAGGAACTCCGAGCTCGACGGCAAGCAGGCCGAGGACCGGCTGCACCGCATCGGCATCACGGTCAACCGCAACGCCGTGCCGTTCGACCCACGCCCGCCGATGGTCTCCTCGGGGCTGCGCATCGGCACCCCCGCCCTGGCCACCCGCGGCTTCGGCGACACGGAGTTCCGTGAGGTCGCCGACATCATCGCGGAGTCCCTGAAGGGCGAACGCCCCGCGGACGAGCTGCGCACGCGGGTCGAGAAGCTGGCCGCAGCGTTCCCGCTCTACGCGGACGGCTCTCGGCGGAACTGAGAGGGCACTGTCGGGACTGAGAGGGCCCTGTAGCGGGCCACGGAAAAGGCCGTTCTCCCGTCGATGGGAAAACGGCCTCCGACCTGCGTGAAGCTGGTCGGGACGACAGGATTTGAACCTGCGACCCCTTGACCCCCAGTCAAGTGCGCTACCAAGCTGCGCCACGTCCCGGTGCCCGTCTGACCTGGGGTTTCCCCTGGCCGAACGCGCAAAGAAACCATACCGCACTCGGGTCGATGGTCGCGCACCCGTTTCCCGCTGGCCCTCGGGCCCGGCCGGGCACGGGAGCTCACGCCCTGGGCTCGTCCGGCAGCCCCAGCGCCGGATACGCGTCGAGCAGCCGCGACGGGGCCGCCTGGCGCCAGGAGTCGGCGAGGATGTCCCGCAGTTCCGCCTCGTCCTCGATCGCGGACAGGTAGGCCCGCACCCACGCGAACTGCGCCTCGTGGTCGGCGATCCAGAACTTCCCCGGTTCCGCCAGCACCAGTTCGTCGCGCTCCTCCTTGGGGCAGCGCACTGCGATGGAGGTCTCGTCCTCGGGCAGCGTGGCGAACATCTTGCCCGCGACCCGGAACGTGGGCATGTTCCAGGCGATCTTCTCCGTGGTGTCCGGCAGGGACAGGGCGACACGGCGTACGTCTTCGGCGTCCGGCATGACAGGCACGGTAGCGGCCCGCACTGACAATCACCTGGTGGGAGCGGGCGCCGATGGCCACGGCGGACCGCCGTCACCGATCGCTTGGCGGACCGCCGTAGCCGATCACCTGGTGGTCGGTCGTCACCGGACGCCTGGCGGAGCGCCGTCACCGCTCACCAGGCGGACCGCCGTTGCCGATCAGCTGGTGGGGCCGCTCTCGCCGATCACCCGGTGGGAGCGGTCGTCGTCACCCAGTAGGAGCGGTCGTCGTCAGCCGGCGGGCGCTGTCGCCGTCAGCCGCTTGTAGTACAGCGTCGTCGGCCGCAGCTTCCCGCCGGGATCGGCTGCGTAGTCGGGGATGACCCCGGCCCGGACCCAGCCGGCCGAGTCGTAGAGGCGTTCGGCGGGGCTGTCGGTCTCGGTGTCGAGGTGGAGCAGGGTGATCCCGGCCGCGGCGGCGGCCTCTTCCGCGACTCCGAGGAGCGTGCGGCCCAGACCACGCCCACGGGCGCTCCGGTGCACCATCAGCTTGACCAGCTCGGCGCGGTGGCGGGAGTTGGGCTTGTCGGGGAAGGCCAGGCTGACCGTGCCGACCACGCGGTGGTCGTCGAAGGCGGCCCACACGGCCAGCTGTCCGGCGGTCACCGCGGCCGCGCGCTCCGTCCACCAGGCGACGGCCGCGGCCCGGTCGAGTGGCGCGAGGAATCCGATGGAGGCACCGCCGTCCACGGTGTTGACCAGCAGCCCGGCCAACTCCTCGACGCACTCCGCGAGTTGTGCCTCGTCCAGGCGAGACGCGCTCACGGCAGCACCACCGCCAGCACGTACCGCGCCGCCTCGGGGCCGGTGCAGCGGAACCGGGTCGGCCCCCATACCCGCAGCCGGAGGCAGTCCCCGGTGTCGAGGTGGTGGTCGGCTCCCTGCGCGGTGACGTCGAGCGCGCCCGCCAGGACCCAGATGTGCTGTTCGAGACCGGGTACGGGCGGGCGGTCGTAGGAGATGTCGGCACCGGCGGCGAGACGCCCCTCGACGAGTTCGCCGCGCAGCCCGGGGTGCGGCGGAGACACGGACCGCCGTACGAACCCGGAGGCGGCGTCCTCCCACACCGTCTGCTCGGCGCCGCGCACCAGGGGTGCGGGCTCGGCCTCGACCTCGCTGAGCAGCTGCGACATGGTCCGCCCGTACACCCCGCACAGCCGGTTGAGCAGCGAGGCGGTCGGACTGATCTCGGCCCGCTCCGCACGCGAGAGAGTCGACTTGCTGACGCCACTGCGCTCGGCCAACTCGCCCAGGGACCAGCCGCGTTCGGCCCGAAGCACGGCGAGCCGGGCGGCGAGTCGGACATCGACGGAGTCGACCTCGCTCGGGACCACATCATGTTTCATATCCGGGACGTTATCCCAGATATGAAACAGGGAGGTTTCCGAGACCTCTCAGCCAAGCTCCCAGGTCAGGCTCCCGGTCGGCGGCTACGCCCCGGCCGCCTCGCCCAGTGCTTCCAGCACGGGCCGGATCAGCGGATGGCCCTCCGCCCCCCGCCGTACCGCCGCGAACACCCGCCGCGTCGGGGCCGGCCCGTCCACCGGTCGTACGACCACCCCCGCGAGGTCCATCCCGCGCAGCGCCGAACGCGGCACCAGCGCCACCCCGGCGCCCGCCGAGGCCAGGGCCACCACCGCGCGGAAGTCGTCCGAGGAGTGCTCCAGGCAGGGCTGGAAACCGGCGTTCTCGCAGGCCAGGACCACCACGTCATGGCAGGGGTTGCCCGGGTAGGGGCCGATCCAGGGGTCCTTGGCGAGCTCCGCCAGCGGCACCTCGCCCGCGTCGGCGAGCCGGTGACCGGCCGGGACGACCGCGTCGAAGGGCTCGGCGTACAGGGGCACGTGCGCCAGGCGGGGGTCGTCGGCCGGCGGGGCCCCGCGGTACTCCACCGCGACCGCCACGTCGACCTGCCGGTCCAGCACCATCGGCAGGCTGGCGTCGCCCTCGGCGTCCTGGACCCGCAGGCGGATACCCGGGGCGGTCCTGGCGAGCCGGGTCACCGCGGGCGCCACGACCAGCGCGATGCCGGTCGCGAAGGACGCGACGGTGACCGTGCCGGCCTCCCCCGCGTCGTACGCGGCGAGTTCGGCCTCCGCCCGCTCCAGTTGGGCGAGGACCGCGTTGGTGTGGCTGAGCAGGATCTCACCGGCGGCGGTCAGCCGTACGCCTTTCGCACCCCGCTCGACGAGCCGGTGGCCGGTCTCCTGCTCCAGCGCCGTCAGCTGCTGGGAGACCGCGGAGGGCGTGAGATACAGCGCGGCGGCAGCCGCCGTCACCGTACGGTGGTCGGCCACCGCACGCAGGATGTGGAGCCGCCGCGCTTCGATCATGCGACTGATTGTCTCAAATGCACCCGTGTGGTCCGGCTCAGCGCTCGGGTCCGGCTCAGCGCTCGGGTCTGGCTCAGCGCTAGGGTCCGGCTCAGCCCCCGAGCCCCGTGCAGCCGCACGGCCCGGCTCACGTCCCGCGCCCGGTGCAGCCGCCCGGCCCCGCTCACGTCCCGCGCCCGGCTCAGTCCCCGAGCTCCGCGCGGGCCGCGACGAAGGCCTCGACCGCGCGGTTCACGTCCCCGGTGGAGTGCGCGGCCGACAGCTGGACGCGGATCCGCGCCTGGCCCTGCGGCACCACCGGGTAGGAGAACCCGATCACGTACACCCCGCGCTCCAGCAGCAGCTCCGCCAGTCGGCCCGCCCGGGAGGCGTCGCCGATCATCACGGGCGCGATGGCGTGGTCGCCGGGGAGGATCTCGAAGCCCTCCTCCGTCATACGGCGGCGGAACAGGGCCGTGTTCTCGCGCAGCCGCACCCGCAGGTCGTCGGCCGACTCCAGCAGGTCCAGGACCTTCAGGGAGGCCGCGGCGATCACCGGGGCCAGCGTGTTGGAGAAGAGGTACGGCCGGGAGCGCTGACGCAGCAGGGCGACGATCTCGGCGCGGGCGGCGACGTAGCCGCCCGAGGCACCGCCGAGGGCCTTGCCGAGGGTGCCGGTGATGATGTCGACGCGGTCCATCACGCCGTGCAGTTCGGGCGTGCCGCGGCCGCCGGGACCGACGAAGCCGACGGCGTGCGAGTCGTCGACCATGACCAGGGCGTCGTAGCGGTCGGCGAGGTCGCAGATCTCGCGCAGGGGCGCCACGTAACCGTCCATGGAGAAGACGCCGTCGGTGACGATCAGACGCCGACGCGCGTCGGACGCGTCCTTCAACTGCCGTTCCAGATCGGCGAGATCACGGTTGGCGTAGCGGAAGCGGCGGGCCTTGGACAGGCGGATGCCGTCGATGATGGAGGCGTGGTTCAGGGCGTCGGAGATCACCGCGTCCTCGGGGCCCAACAGGGTTTCGAAGACACCGCCGTTGGCGTCGAAGCAGGAGGAGTACAGGATCGTGTCCTCCTGCCCGAGGAAGGCGGACAGGCGGGCCTCCAGCTCCTTGTGGACCTCCTGGGTGCCGCAGATGAAGCGGACCGAGGCCATGCCGTAGCCCCAGCGGTCCAGGGCGGCGTGCGCGGCGGCGACCACCTCGGGGTGGTCGGCGAGGCCGAGGTAGTTGTTGGCGCAGAAGTTGAGGACCTCACCGGGGCGGCCGCCCGCGGAGACGTTCACGGTCGCCGACTGCGGGGTGTCGATCACGCGCTCGGGCTTGTGCAGTCCGGCGGCGCGGATCTCGTCGAGGGTGGCGCGCAGGTCGTCGCGCACGGAGTCGAACATCGTCAGTCCCTAGGTCAGTTGGTCCAGTCGAGGATGACCTTGCCGCCGCGGCCGCTCGCCGCGTCGGCGAACGCCGCCTCGAAGTCTCGGTGGCCGTACCGGCCCGTGATCACGGGGGCGAGGTCGAGGCCGCCCTCCAGGAGGACCGACATCGCGTACCAGGTCTCGAACATCTCACGGCCGTAGATGCCCTTGAGGGTGATCATCGAGGTGACGATCCGGGCCCAGTCGACGGGGAACTCCGCGGCCGGCAGCCCCAGCATCGCGATCCGGCCGCCGTGGGTCATGTTGGCGATCATGTCGCGCAAGGCCTCGGGGCGGCCGGACATCTCCAGCCCGATGTCGAAGCCCTCGCGCAGCCCCAACTCCCGCTGCCCGTCCACGATCTGAGCCTCCGACACATTGAGTGCGAGGCTCACCCCGATCTTGCGGGCCAGCTCCAGGCGCTCCTCGCTGACGTCGGTGATCACGACGTTGCGGGCACCGGCGTGCCGGGCGACGGCCGCCGCCATCAGGCCGATCGGCCCCGCCCCGGTGATCAGCACGTCCTCGCCGACCAGCGGGAAGGACAGCGCGGTGTGCACGGCGTTGCCGAACGGGTCGAAGATCGCGGCCACGTCGAGTTCCACCGGCACCCGGTGCACCCACACATTGGCCGCGGGCAGGGCGACGTACTCGGCGAAGGCCCCGTCCCGTCCGACGCCGAGGCCGACCGTGGCCCGGCACAGGTGCCGCCGCCCGGCGAGGCAGTTGCGGCACTTCCCGCAGACGAGGTGCCCCTCGCCGCTCACCCGGTCCCCGATCTGGATCTCCTGGACGTCGCGCCCGGTCTCGACGACCTCGCCGACGAACTCGTGCCCGAGGACGAGCGGGGTGCGGATCGCCTGCTGCGCCCAGCCGTCCCAGTTCCGGATGTGCAGATCGGTGCCGCAGATCCCGGTGCGCAGCACCTTGATCAGCACATCGCCGGGTCCGACGGCGGGCTCCGGGACGTCCGCGAGCCAGAGCCCGGGCTCGGCCCTCTCCTTGACCAGCGCCTTCACGCTACGGCTCCTGTGGGTACGAGGGGTGGGAACGCCCAGCAATCTGCCGTACGACGCCGTCCTGGTCCATCGAGGATTTCTTAAGCGGCCCCACAGCTCGGCTTCACGCCTGCGGCGGCGGGGCGGCGGGGGCGTGGCGGCGGGGGCGGGGGGCAGCGCCGAACAGGCCGCCGCGCAGCCCGGCCGGCTCGAGGCCGAGGTCACGCACGGGGTCGCGAGATCCCCGGTCGGTACTCGGTACTCGGTGCGCGGTGCTCGGTGCTCGGCACTCGGCACTCGGCACTCGGCACTCGGCAACACGGTCGGGGCCGGGCGGCACACGGCTGGGCGGCCCGGACAGGCGGCACACGGCCTGGTCCGGACAGGCGGCGACCTGCGGTGCCTGTGCGTGGGGCTGCGCACCCACGGGTGTCCGGGAGCAGCGCGGTAGCGGACCCCGGCCGGAGTGGGGGCCGAGCGCTGGTCGCGGGCGAACAGCCCTGCCCCCAGGCCGCGTTGGCCAGGACAGTTACCCGTCCGCGCTCCTCCTGGCCGCCGCCGCGGTGCTCGCCCCGAACGCCGCACCCATCCTCCGGCGGGGCGGGCGGTGCTCCCCTCGAACGCCGCGCCCCGCTCCTCCCCCGGGGCGGATTCCCGGATCCCATGGTCATCGCGGGCCGATCGCGGAGAGAATCGACCGAGGACGCAAGGACCCCGCGGTCCTGGCACCCTTGCCCCGCACCCGGCCGACAGACGTGGAGCCACTCATGACCACCGCACGGGACCTCGCGATCGTCGCCCTGGACGTGCCGCCCGGCCGCTCCGTGGAGCAGGGCGACCTGTCGCTCGCGCTCGCGGGGGCCGAGGTGCTGGACCTCGTGGCGGCCGGGGCGATCACCGTGGAGGACGACCGGATCGTGCCGGCGCCGGAGACGGCGACGGGAGACCGGCTGCTCGACGAGGCCACCGCCGCGCTCGTCCGGCAGGAGCCCTACGAGACGGTGGAGGACTGGCTGTGGCGCCGGGGCCGCGAACTCGCCACGGCCTACGTCGACGACCTGGAGAAGGTCGGACTGACCAGCCGCCCGCGCGGCCGCCGCTTCCCGCTGCTCTCGGCTCGCACGGTGCCGGTCGACTCCCCGGCCCGCAGCGCCGCACAGGAACGCCGGGCCTCGGGCGAACCGGTCTTCGCCGCCTTGGCTTCCGCCGCCGGGATCGAGGACAAGAACGCGGAGTTCGAAGAGGACCTCGGCGGGGAGACGGTCACGACCGTGCTGGCGGCCGTCGGGGACGCGGTGATGGAACTGGAGGCCGTACGGCAGCGGCGGGCGATCGAGAGCGCGGCCTTCGACAACATCTGGCGCGGAGGCGTGTGACGGTCACCGGCGTCGCGGGCCACGGGCGGCTGCCGTTCACAGCGGGAGCCCGCCGGCCACCCCCTGCTCCAGCCGTGCCATGAGTTCGGACGCCGACGACTTGATGGTCTCCAGGCCGGGCTTGCCCCAGGTCCGCGGCTCCACGTCCGCGACGCACACCGTGCCGAGGACCATCCCGGTGGAGTCGATGAGGGGTGCGCCCAGATAGGACCGGATGCCGAACTCGTCGACCACCGGGTTGCCGGCGAAGCGGGGGTAGTCACGGACGTCCTCCAGGGCCAACGCCTTGCGACGGACGACCACATGGGGGCAGAACCCGTGGTCGCGCTCCATGTAGCGGCCCACTTCCGGCTTGGCCTCGCCGCCGTCCGCAGGGACCGGAGGGCGGGTCGCGGGAATCCTGAGCCCGGCGAAGAACTGCCGTTGCTCGCCGATGAAGTTGACCATCGCGTACGGCGCCCCCGTGCGCTCGGCGAGCCGCCCGGCGAAGGCGTCGAGCGCGGGCTCCGGCTGCTCCCCGAGCCCCAGCAGGCGCAGTCGTCGCGCCCGGTCCGGAGCCTCCTTGTCCTCCGGGGTGAGCAGCAGTCGACCGGCCGGGCGTGGTGGGTCGTAGCTCATGGGCGGCTTCCGTCGCTGTGGACGTCGGTCATATGCGGCTCCGTGGCAGTGTGTGCGGGGGTCACATGTGGGCGCCAAGGGTTGGCGCGGGGTGCTTCACATGTGGGCGCCATGGCTCGGCGCGGGTGCCGGGCTGTGGGCGATGAGATGCCGTACGAGGGTGAGCAGGGTCTGGACACCGGAACTGGAGATCCGGGCGTCGCAGCGCACGATCGGGATCTCCGGCGGGAGGTCGATGGCGGCGCGCACCTCCTCGGGGTCGTAGCGGTAGCCGCCGTCGAACTCGTTGATCGCGACGATGAAGCCGAGTCCGCGCTGTTCGAAGAAGTCGACCGCCGCGAAGCAGTCCTCCAGCCGGCGGGTGTCCGCGAGGATCACCGCGCCGAGCGCGCCCTCGGAGAGCTCGTCCCACATGAACCAGAACCGCTCCTGCCCGGGCGTGCCGAACAGGTAGAGCACATGTTGCGGGTCGAGCGTGATGCGTCCGAAGTCCATGGCGACCGTCGTCTCGACCTTGTTCTCGATGCCGTCGAGAGAGTCGGTCGCGGCGCTGACCGTGGTGAGCAGCTCCTCCGTGCTGAGGGGGGCGATCTCGCTGACCGCGCCCACGAAGGTCGTCTTGCCTACTCCGAACCCTCCCGCCACCAGGATCTTCAGTGCGGTGGGGAAGGGATCAGAGCTGTCGTCGTAGTCCATCGAGCACTGCCTCCAGAAGAGCCCGGTCAGTCGGGTTGTGGGTGAACTCGGGGGGCTTGGTGGTCAGCGCCCCGCAGTCGACGAGGTCGGACAGCAGCACCTTGGTGACCACCGCCGGCAGCTTCAGGTGGGCGGCGACCTCGGCGACCGAGACGGTCGTGCGGCACAGGTCGAGCACCTGCGCGTGCTCGGGGCCGAGGTAGCCGATGGGGGTGACCCCGGTGGCCCGCAGGTGCGACAGCAGGTCGAGCGCGATGGACGGCCGGGTGCGGCCGTTGCTGACCGTGAAGGGCCGCACCAGCCGCCCGGCCGCGTCGTCGAGCCAGGGCCCGTCGCCGGCCGCCGCCACGCTCAAGGCCTCATCGCCGGGGATTCGACGGCGTGCTGCCGGGGCGCGGTCACCAGGTAGGGGCGGACGCTCTTGACGAGCATCGCCATCTCGTAGCCGAGCACCGCGGCGTCGGCCTCGCGTCCCGCCAGGACGGCGAGACAGGTGCCGGATCCGGCGGTGGTCACGAACAGCAGCGTCGAGTCGAGTTCGACGACGACCTGGCGGACGTCCCCGCCGTCGCCGAAGCGGGCGCCCGCGCTGCGGCCGAGGGAGTAGAGGCCGGAGGCCAGGGCGGCCATGTGGTCGGCGCTGTCGACATCGAGGCCGTGGACCGACTTCACGAGCCCGTCGCAGGACAGGAGGACCGCGCTGGTGGTGTGCGGCACGCGCTGCACGAGGCCGCTCATCAGCCAGTCGAGGTCGGATACATGGCCGGTCGGCGCTTCGCTCGCCATGGTGGATCGACTCCTTGAGGTACGAAGGTCTGCGGGAGCGCTGGGGGGTGAGGTGAACGCGGGGTTGGTCATCCGGCGGGTGCGCTCCCGTCGTGCCGGTGGGTGGTGTGGTCAGGACCGAGACCGTGCGGGTCGGATATGTGGGGCCGCTCCATGGGGGTCACGTCCAGGGGGGTCACGTCTGGGTGGGTTGCGTCTATGGAGGCGGACTCGGTCGTGGGTGTGGCGTCTGTACGGCCCCTGCCACGACGGAGGTGGAAGTCGAACTCGTACGCGGCGGACGGGTCGGGGGACGGCACACGGCTTGACTCCGCTGATGCGGGAGGCATGTGGGAGAGGGGGTCCATGGGGGCGGCGGCCGTGTGCGCCGGACCCGTGTGGCCGGACTCCATATGGACGGCAGCGGTGTGCTGCGGTCCCCCCGGGTGTGGCTCCATGTGTCCGGCGGCTGTGTGTGCCGGTCCCATGGGGTCGGACGCCATGTGGGGCGGAGCGACGGGCAGGGACGGTCCCTGTTCGCCGGGGTCCGACTCCAGGTGCTGCTGGGCCTCGGCGAGGCTGATCCCCCGCTGGAAGGCGGCCATCAGTCCCGGGTCGTGGCCTGTCAGGTACTCGGCGTCCTGCCTGGGTGCGGGCCCGCCGCGCAGTTGCGGCACGATGTGCTCCTGGGCGCGGCGCCGGGGCAGTTGCGGCTTGCCCATGGTGCCCCGCACGGTCCCGGCCCGCGGGGTCGGAGGCGCGACGACGTGCTCCGCGACCAGCCGCCGATCGGCAGGCTTGATCCCGGGCACGGCGTCGGCCGGATTGGGCCGCCCGGCCCGCGCCCCCCGCACGGGCAGGGGCGCGGGCCGCCCGCCCTTTCCCTCACCGAGGGCGCGCCCGCTCCCGTGGGAACCGACTCCTCCCCCGTCGGCGGACGATGCGTCTCCGTGGGGGCCGACTCCATTCCCTCGGACGGACGATCCGTCCCCGTGAGAGCCGACTCCATTCCCATGGACAGACGATCCGCCCCCGGGGGAGTCGACTCCATACCCGTCGACGGGCGATCCGTTCCCTTGGGACCCCGCTCCATGCCCGCCGGCCAACGGCCCGATCCCACCGGCCCCCGCACCGTCACCACCAGCCGACGGCCCAGTCCCCCCGGCCGCCACCCCCGAAGCGCCGTTCAGCGAGGGGCCGCCGCTCGACAGGGGATCGCTGCCGTCGAAACCCGACCCACGGCCGTGCGACACACTCGCGTCGCCTTCCAGCGCGCTCAGGCTCCCTCCGGACGTGGCCGCACCGTTCGCGGCCGAGCCGGCACCCCCGATCCCCCGTCCGCCTGCATTCGCCTCAGGGCCACCGGCGCCCGGCGCGAACTCGCCCCCGGCCTGTGCTCGGCTCCCCTCCTCGGCCGGGTCCTCGACCCCGCCGACCGCAGGCGAAGCCCCAGGACGACCCGTGTCCGACGACGCACGATCACCAGCCCCCGGTGCGCGCCCGTCTCCGTTCGCCCCGTCCCCGTTCGCCCCGCCCCCGCCGCCACGCGACGACGCGTCTCCGCCCCGCCCACGCCCGCCGCCGCCCTCCCCCTCGGCAGGCGCCGTCCGTCCACCCTCCGCGCCCCGTGTCCCCGCCGACCCGCCGTTCACCGCCGGGGTCGTGCGGCCGTTGAGCTGCGCTCCCGCGGCGCCCTGAGACTGCCGCCGACTCGGATCGCCCCCGGGACGCGGCTCCGCCGGCGCTCCCCGGTGCCGTGCCTGCGCACCGGGCCGCTGTGGGCCGGGACTCCGCGGCGCCCCGACGCCGGATACCGCGCCCTCGGGGGGCTGCGCCCCCACCGCCCCCGGCGCCGAGCCCAACAGCGCCTGCGGGACGACGAGAACGGCCTGCACCCCGCCGTAGATGTTGCTCTGGAGTCGCACATGGATCCCGTGCCGCTTGGCGAGCTGGGACACCACGAACAACCCGATGCGGCCGTCCGCCAACAGGCTGGCCACATTCACCTGATCGGGGTCCGTCAACAGCGCGTTCATCCGCTGCTGTTCGGCGACCGGCATACCGAGCCCACGGTCCTCGACCTCGACCGCGAGCCCCGAGGTCACCAGGTTGGCCCGCAACAGCACTTGGGTGTGCGGGGCCGAGAACACCGTCGCGTTCTCGACGAGTTCGGCCAGCAGATGGATGACGTCGGCGACGGCATGCCCCCGCAGCGTGCCGTCGATCGGCGGCACCAGCTTGACCCGCGAGTACTGCTCGACCTCGGCGATGGCCGAACGCAGCACCTCGGTCATCGGGACGGGGTTGCTCCACTGCCGCCGCGAGACCGCACCGCCGAGCACCGCGAGGTTCTCGGCGTGCCGCCGGATCCGGGTCGCGAGGTGGTCGACGTGGAAGAGCCCCTTGAGCAGGTCGGGATCCTCGATCTCGTTCTCCAGCTCGTCGAGAATCGAGATCTCCCGGTGCACCAGCGACTGAAGCCGCCGGGCGAGGTTGACGAACACCTCCAGCTTCTGTTCGCTGCCGGCCTGGCTGGAGAGCTGGGCGGCCTGGACGACGGCCGTGACGGCTCCGTCGTGCGCGCGCGTCAGATCGGCCGCGAGCAGCTCGAAGTCGTCGGCGCCCTCGGCCGGACCGCTGCGCGGAGCACGCCCCGGCGGCACCTCCCCGCGCCGCAATCCCTCGACCAGCGCCCGCAGTTCGGCTTCGCGGCGCGCGCTGCTGCGGCGCAGTGCGCCGACCCGGTCGCTCACCGTGGCGGCGGCTCGGTCGGCCGCCACCGCGGCGATCAGGATGCCCGCGAGTGTGACCGAGAGCGCGCCGCCGAGGACACCCCACAGGACGAGTCCGGGCCGTGCCCCCGTGGTGCGGACGGTGAACAGGACCGCCGCGCAGCCGCTGAGGGCCACCGCGATCGGCGGGAGCACGGCCAGGCGCAACAACTGCGGCCGTATGTGCGTCTCCGGCAGCGAGGGTGCGGGGCGGGCGACCTGCCGGCCGTGCCGCCCGCCCTCACGGCGGTCTGCGCGCGCGGCCGGTGCACGGAGGTGAGACATCGGTGTCCTTGTAGTGGTCCGTGGGTCCTGACGGCCGGAGTTCCCCGGGCTGACCCGCCCAGTCCGGCGGGCCGCGGCGTGCGCCCCGGCGGGCTGCCGCGCGGGGGGCGTGGGGACGGGTGAGGCGGCGCGTTCGTCGGTCACCTGCGCCCCCTCCCTCCTCCCCGCCCCCGCGGCGGTCCACCGTGGGCATGCGTCGTGGCGTACCGGTCGAGAGAACCGAATACTTCAGCCCCTCGTCGCCCGGCGGACACTCACAGTAGTCGCCAAGGCATCATGTGCGAGCGGCAGTTGACAAAGTCCTCCGGAGGGCGTCCCACTCTGGTATGAGGCTTCGCACGACAGACCGACAAGCCGATCGGACTGGCACCCTCGAACGAGTGAATACCGATCAGCCCTGGTCAAAGGTGTTCAGGAACGCGCGACGAGGCCGCGAGGCGTACGGGTGCCCCGGTCATCACATCAGCCGCCTTTTCGAGTGCGATCGCCCACAAAGGCACCGCTGGACCATTGGCCCAAGCCTTCCCGAACGTCACTGAGCGTGTCCATGAGGGACTCCGGCGCAGTGTCCCCGGCGCACCCGGAAGAGCGCATCACAAAGGGGTGCCGCGCGCCCCCGGCGGATTCATCACCGCCGCGAGCACCCGACACCCCCCGACACCACCCGAGCTCAGGCTTCAGCCCTCAACCTCGCAACAGAGGCCGACCTGCAGGGCCCTCAGCCCTCCAGCACGGCCTCCGGCTCCCCCGCAGCCGTCGGCAACGCGTCCCATCCCCCGACAGGCGCCTTGGCCACCCCGCGCCACCACGGGTCGACCGCCGGCACCGCGCCCGGCTCGAACGGCTCCCCCGGCCGCGGCGAAGCCATCGCGACCCCGGCCTTGTGCGCCAGGAGCATCGTCCGCTCGGCCGGCTCCGCCCACGCATGGGCCGCGAGATTGAACGTCCCCCAGTGGATCGGCAGCAGCACACCCTGTGCCGCGTCCCCGCCCTGGAGGTCCAGATGGGATCGCAGCGCCTCGTCGGGGGTCATGTGGATGTCCGGCCACAGGTCGGAGTACGCGCCGAGCTGGATCATCGTGGCGTCGAAGGGCCCGAAAGCCGCGCCGATCTCCTTGAAGCCGTCGAAGTACCCGGTGTCACCGCTGTGGTAGACCCGGTGCTCCTCGCCGGAGACCACCCAGGAGGCCCACAGCGTGTGCTGGGTGTTCCGCAGTCCGCGTCCGCAGAAGTGCCGAGCCGGCGTGGCCGTCAGCGTCAGTCCGGCGACCTGGGTCGACTCGTGCCAGTCCAGCTCGCGCAGCCGGTCCGCGGACACGCCCCAGTGCTCGAGATGGGCCCCCACCCCGAGCGGTACGGCGAACACCGTGTCCGTCCCGGCGAGTGCCTTGATGGTGGGCATGTCCAGATGGTCGTAGTGGTCGTGGGAGATCACGACCACGTCGACCGGGCCGAGCGCGGCGAGCGGCAGCGGCACCGGGTGGAGCCGCTTGGGCCCGACGAAGGGGAACGGGGAGCACCGCTCGCCCCAGACGGGGTCGAACAGCACCCGGCGTCCGTCGATCTCGGCGAGGACGCTGGAGTGGCCCATCCAGGTCAGCCGCAGGCCGGTGGCGGGCGGCCTGGAGAGGTCGGCGAGGGTCGTGGGGTGCACCGGGATCCGGCCCTCGGGAGCGCGCCGGGGCCGGCTGTCGCTGTCGAAGAAGACCTTGGCGAAGTCCAGCGGCGAGGCGTCGGGCCGGATTCGCGTGGGGCTCCCGCCCGGGTTCTGGAAGACGCCGTCCTTGAAGTGGGGGGATCTGCGGATGCGCGCCATGCGCTCGCCGCTCGGATCCGCACCGAAGGCCGCGGGCTGCACCGCGCGGAGCCCGGAGCTCAGGGAACGGAAGCCGGTCACGGTACCTCCAGGTGGAGAAGCTGAGGCATCCATTATGGTCCGCCCCTCTGACTGTGCCGGGGTCTGCCCGGTCACATGCGTAAGGACGCCGCGGGAGGGGTTCACGTTGACAGGAGGGGCTCCTTCACGTTGACAGCACGGGCCCTGATGCCAATACTGACTCCCCGTTCAGTAACTCTTCAGCCGCCCCGGAGCCCGCGTGACCACCCCCCTGCTGTCGCTCACCTGGACCGACCACGTCACCGGCCGCCGGGGCTTCCTGGTCGTCGACCGGCTGGTGCGGGGTGTGGCCAGCGGCGGTCTGCGCATGCGCCCGGGCTGCACGCTGGAGGAGGTCACCGGCCTCGCCCGCGGCATGACCATGAAGGAAGCCCTGCACTACGACCCCGCCGCGCGGTACGTCCCCCTGGGCGGCGCCAAGGGCGGCATCGACTGCGACCCCCGGGACCCGGAGGCGTACGGGCTCCTCGTGCGCTACCTGCGTGCCATGCGGCCGTACGTCGAGAGTCTCTGGACGACCGGTGAGGACCTCGGTCTCAGCCAGGACCTGGTGGACCGGGCGGCCGCCGAGGCCGGTCTGGTCTCCTCGATCCAGGCGGTCTACCCGCTGCTCGACGACGCGACCGCGGCGCGACGGCGGCTCGCGGACGCCTTCGCCGTCGAGGTGGACGGCATCGGTCTCGACGAGCTGGCGGGCGGCTGCGGGGTCGCCGAGTCGGTGCTCGCGGCCCTGGACCGGGCCGGGGTGCCGTACGCGGGCACGCGGGTGGCCGTGCAGGGGCTGGGCACCATGGGCGGGGCCACGGCCCGCTTCCTCACCCGCGCGGGGCTCACCGTGGTCGCCGTCGCGGACATCAAGGGCACGATCCTCAATCCGGCCGGCCTCGATGTCGAGGCGCTGCTCGCCGCCCGGGACTCCTACGGGACCGTGGACCGCTCCGTGTTGCGTCCCGCCGACCGTGAACTGCCCGGCGAGGCCTGGCTGTCGTCGGATGCGGAGGTGCTGGTGCCCGCGGCGGTCTCGTACGCGATCGACACCGGCAACCAGGCGCGGATCCGGGCCCGTTGGATCGTCGAGGCCGCCAACATGCCGGTCCTACCCGCGGCGGAGGTGATGCTGGCCGCGCGCGGGGTCACCGTGCTGCCGGACGTGGTGGTCAACTCCGGGACGAACGCCTGGTGGTGGTGGACCCTGTTCGGTGACATCGGCGCGGACGCGGACGAGGCCTTCGCACACATACGACGTTCCATGCGCGCCCTGGTCGAGCAGATGCTGGGGCGGGCGGAGGCGGACGGCACCTCGCCGCGCGCCGCGGCGCACGCGGTGGTCGCGGACCGGCTGCCGGTGATCGCGGAGCGGTTCGGCTGGTATCGCTGAGCCGACCCCGGCCGGGCGGTGTGCTCCTGGCCGACGGATTAGGGTGACCTCGTGGCGAGAGTGCGGTTGACAGTGGCCGAGCGGCGCGAGGAGCTGCTGCGGGCGGCCATCGAGCAGATCGAGGCGCGGGGCGTGGCGGCCGTCAGGATCGCCGACGTGGCCTCGGCGCTCGGGGTGAGCAACGCCCTGGTGCTCTATCACTTCTCGACGAAGGAGAAGCTGGTCGCCGCCGCGTTCACCTTCGCGGCGGAGGATGATCTGGCGCATCTGCGCAAGCTCCTCGGCCGACGTACGAGCGCCCTGCGCCGACTCCGCTCGGCCGTGCGCTGGTATGCCCCGACGGGTCAGGCCAAGGGGTGGCGGCTGTGGATCGAGGGCTGGGCCGTGGCACTGCGCGAACCGGCCCTCCAGGAGGTCACGCGCGATCTCGACCGGCGCTGGAAGGCGGCGCTGGCGGAGGTGATCGCCGAGGGTGTCACGGCGGGCGAGTTCCACTGCCCGGACCCCCAGGCCACGGCCCTGCGCCTCACGGCCCTCCTGGACGGCCTCGCCGTCCAGCTGACGTCCTACGCCGGAGCGGTCCTCCGAACCCGCGCCCAGGAGTGGGTCGACGAGGCCTTGACCCGCGAACTGGGCCTGGACGGGGCGCCCTTGACGCCGTAGCCGCAGCCACGCCCCCGCACACCGGGCACCACCCGCCGCCGCCCGGCCCAAACGCCGCGAACCTCCAACAGTCGCCGCTTGCCCGGCCCGGCCACCGCAGAACTCCCACCGTCGCCACCGATCCCGGCCACCGCAGCTTCCGCCGCCGCCACCGAGCCCGGCCACCGCAGCCGCCGCCCGGCCCAGACGCCGCGGACCTCCGGCGGTCGCCGCTTGCCCGGTCCGGCCGCATGGATAACCCCCTCCCGGCTCGGCCGCGCAGAACTCTCGCACCCACCCGGCCCAGGCACCACAGACGACCCGCCGCCTGCCGACCCGGGCACCACAAACCACCCGCCGCCAGCCTGCCAAGGCACCGCGGACCACCCCCGCCGACCGGCCAAGGCGGCCGCGCGGGAGTCCCGTCGCTAAGCCTGCGCGCCGCAAGCCTCTCGTCGCCCCGCCCGCCCCAAGCCGCCCCGCCCCTCAGGCCACCGAAGCGATCCGTGTCTTGATGTCGTCCGGCGAGAGCACGCCCTTGGCCGTCACGTGGTCGCCGGAGGACTCCCCGCGCAGTCGGCGGCCGATCCACGGGACCAGGTACTCCCGCGCCCAGTGGACGTCGTCCCGCCGCACGTCCAGCGGGCCGCGCGGCGGCAGCGGGGGCCAGGGCTGGTCGGGGTCGGCCGGGACCTCGAGGCCGAGGACCTGGCCCGCGCGGAGCGCCACACGCGTGTGCCCCTCCGCGGACAGGTGCAGCCGGTCGTGGTCCCAGGCCCGCCGGTCCTGGATCGTCTTCAGGGACCACAGGTCGAGCACCGGGCACCCGTACCGGTCGGCGACGGCCCGCACATGCCCGTTGTACGTGGCGATCTTGCCGCGCAGGTGCTTGAGCACGGGCACGCCACGGGTGTCGAAGCCGGTGGTCACCATGACGGTGCCGCACACCTCGGTGAGCCGGGCGACGGCCCGCTCGAAGCGCTCGGCGACCTCGTCGGGGTCGGTGCCGGGCCGGATGATGTCGTTGCCGCCGGCGCAGAACGACACCAGGTCCGGCGCCAGTTCGACGGCCTGCGGAAGCTGGTCCTCGACGATCTGGTCGAGCAGCTTCCCGCGCACGGCGAGATTGCTGTACCTGAATTCGCCCTCGGGCCGCCGGTCCGCGAGAAGCACCGCGAACCGGTCGGCCCAGCCGACGAACGCCCCGTCGGGGCCGGGGTCGCCGACGCCCTCGGTGAAGCTGTCCCCCACCGCCACGTACGACCCGATCACTGATCTGCTGTCATTCTTCGAATCGTCTGCCACAGCAGTTCATGATTCACCTTCGAATGTGACCTACGCGACCGTAGGAAGGGCTTGACGTGCGGTGAGATAAGCCACTCCTAAAGTGTTGGCCAAACCAGGAATAGGTCCCTGATCACCGCTGTTGACGATGCGACCGCCACACCCGGAAGTCGTTGATCCGGAAGTGGCTCCAGGTGGTACGGAACGCGAAGTGCCCGCTCGTGTACGGCTCCGGGTCGGTGTAGTCGAAGACGAGCCGTCCGTTGTTCCACCACTTCACCCCGGTGCCGTCGGAGACGATACGCACCCGGTTCGGCCGGTTCGCGACGAGCAGGGGCTCGGTGTAGTCGTAGACCAGCGGCCGCACCCCGGCCTGGCCGACGTACCGGCGCAGCCGGGTCGTGGTGTTGGTGTTGGCGCCGTAGCCGACGTAGTAGGTCGTGAGTTGGTCGTACTCCGCGAGGGCCCCGCCGCGGTGCGTGGCGAAGATGTCCTGCGGGGACCGGACGTCGACGGCGTTCCAGAAGTTGTTGAGGTCGGAGACCCGGTCGTTGACGCCGCCCTCCGAGACCGGCGTCGCGGTGTACTCGAGGACGTACGGTCCTTCGAGCCGCTGCTTGAACCAGATCGTCGCGCCGGCGGGCACGTCGACCTCCAGGGTCCTGCGCCGCGCGGTGACCGAGCCGCCCTGCTCCAGTTCGACGGCCCACTGTCCGAGACCGTGGTGGAAGTCGTCGTGGGCGACGAGGCGACGGTGTCGCGGCGAGGCGCTCGCCGTGGCCGCGGGGCCGAGGGCGGCGAGGGCGGCACCTGCGGCGAGGGCTCCGAAGGCTCTGCGGGTGGTCGTCACGTCCGGTGGCGGTACGGGACTGGGCGACACGGTGACCTCCGAAGGAATCAGAAAGCGCTTACACAGCAACGGAGTTCACTGTGCCCCACCCTCCCCCGGCTGTCGACGACCCCGAGCCCCCTCGCCACGAGATCGCAATGAAGTGATCGTTCAGGAGCAACGGCTCACAGGCCGGGCCGGGGCGGCGGACCGCCGGAGTCGGAACCCGTGGGCGGGACCCGGGGACGGAACACCGAAGGCCGGACCCGGGGATCGGGGTCCGGCCTTCGGTGGTACAGGGGCGGGGTCAGCCGACGGCGACACCCTTCGAGCGGAGGTAGGCGACCGGGTCCACGTCCGAGCCGTAGTCCGGCGTGGTGCGGATCTCGAAGTGCAGGTGCGGTCCTGTCACGTTGCCGGTGGCGCCGGAGAGACCGATCTGCTGGCCCTCGGACACGGTCTGACCGGCCGACACCGAGAGCTGCGAGAGGTGGGCGTACTGGGCGTAGTAGCCGTCGTTCAGCTTGATGACGACCTGGTTGCCGTAGGCACCGCCCCAGCCCGCGGAGACGACCGTGCCCGCGGCGACGGCCTTGAGCGGGGTGCCGGTGGGCACGACGAAGTCGACGCCGGTGTGGTAACCGCTGGACCACATGGCACCCGCCACGTGGTACCCGGTGCCGATGGTGGCCCCGGTGACCGGCAGGGTGTAGCCGCTGGAGCTGCCGGTGCTCTGGGTCGCGGCCGCCGGCTTGGCCTCCGCCTTCTCCGGCTTCGGGGAAGAGTGCTTCGGGGCGGACGACTTGGCCGGGGATCCGGTCTTCGCCGCGCCCGCGGCCGCCTTCTTGCCGATCGACAGCTTCAAGCCGGGGTGGATCAGCGAGGGGTCGTCACCGACGGCCTCACGGTTGTCGGCATAGAGCTTCTTCCAGCCACCGGCGACATTCTGCTCGTCGGCGATCTTCGAGAGGCAGTCGCCGACGCGCACCGAATAGGTGCGCACGGTCGAGGCCTTCGCGGTGTCTTTCTTCGCGGCGGTCTTCTCAGCCGACTTCTGCGTGACCGGGAGCGACTGAACGGCCTTTTCCGGCACCGACTGCGAGGTGGCGGCGTGGGCGCCGGTGGCCCCCATCAGCGGGAGCGCGAGCGCGGCGCCTCCGGTACCGGCGACGGCTATCGAGCGGGTGAAGCGCTGGGACTTCGGGCGGCGGTGCTTACCCTTCGCGGGCATGGCGAATTCCTCTCCGGCGCCTGCGAGGTGAGCTGTCGGGTGCGAGCTGGAGATGCCCGGCCGCGTCGGGACGCGACTAAACCCCAAGCCTGTTCCGGAGACCGGAACAGGCGGTACTGCCTGTGGGTCCCCCGCTCCTGCCGTCACGGGTGAGTGTGTGCGGAATCCGTTCGGCGGCAGGATTGGGCGTCCGACCGGATCGGTGGCGAACGTAAACGAGCAAGACGCAAAGGGACAAGTGAGTGGTTCCCCGGGAAAGCGTTCCCCTTGATCCCTTATGGGAATTACCGGTCACCCTGCGTGAATCGAATGCCCGTCACCCACGCAAATCCCCTTGAGGGCCATAAGAATTACGTGAACATGACGTGCGACACACCGTCACGGATATGACGCTCCTCACGTCACGAATTCCCAGGACCCCGCACTCCGGAAGGAGTTGGAAAGAAACCAGCAATTCGGACAGAAGCCCTAGATGCGGCGCAGCCGGAAAACTGCCGCATCGAGGTCGCCTCGCAGGCCGGTGCGAAGTCCGTGATGCAGCAATACGGCCCCTCGGTGAACTTCGCCCGTTTCGAGGCATTCGTACGACGCCGCCGGGTCGAGTCCGCGCAGCCGCACCGCCGGTACGGGTTCCCCGTAGTGCTGGGCCTGAAGCCAGGCGAGTACGACCGCCTCCTCGCCGAGGACGTACTGCACCGCGCTCAGGCCGCCCCGCGGCGGACGCAGCCGGTACAGGTCGCCACGCTGGACCACGGGACGGATCTCCTTGTAGAGGTCCACCCAGCGGCGGGCCTCGGCGAGCTCCTCCTCGGTCCACTCCGTGAGGTCGCCCCCGACCCCGAGCACCCCGGCCATGGAGCTGACGAACCGGAACCGAAGCGAGCTCACCCGGTCGTTGAGCTGGGTGTTGGGGCTGTCGGTGACCCAGGCGGCCATCACGCGCGCGGGATGGATCTGACTGAAGCCGTGCTGGATGGCGAGACGGTCGAGCGGGTCGGTGTTGTCCGAGGTCCACACCTGGTCGGTGCGGCTGAGCACCCCGAGGTCGATCCGGCCGCCGCCGCCCGAGCAGGACTCGAAGGCGACACCGGGGTGGGCCGCGCGCAGCCGGTCCAGCAGGGCGTAGAAGCCACGGACATGGTCCACCCACAGGCGCTGCGGGTAGGGGTCGCCGGGCCAGCCGGCGTCGGTGAAGCAGCGGTTGAAGTCCCACTTGACGTAGTCGATCGGGGCGCTCGACAGCAGGGCGTCGAGCTGTTCCCAGAGGTACTCCTGGACGTCCTCGCGCGCGAGGTTCAGTACGAGCTGATTGCGGAACTCCGTCCGCTTTCGTCCCTCTTGGTACTGCACCCAGTCCGGGTGGGCGCGGTACAGCTCGCTGTCCGGGTTGACCATCTCCGGCTCGACCCAGATGCCGAACTGCATGCCGAGCGCGTGCACGTAGTCGCCGAGCGGCTTGAGGCCGGAGGGGAAGCGGTCGGGGTTGGGGCTCCAGTCGCCGAGACCGGCCCGGTCGCTGGTGCGGGTGCCGAACCAGCCGTCGTCGACCACGAACAGCTCGACCCCGGCCGCGGCGGCCCGGCGGGCCAGGGTGCCCTGCTGCTCCTCGGAGATGTCGAAGTTGGTGGCCTCCCAGGAGTTGAACAGCACCGGCCGGTCCTGGTCGGCGTCCGGGATGACGTAGGCCCGCTGGTAGGCGTGCCAGGCGCGGCTCGCGCCGCCGAAACCGCCGTCGCTCCAGAGTCCGGCGAAGACGGGCGTCGTGAACGACTCCCCCTCGGCCAGGCTGAGCAGGCCGGACTCGTCGTAGCCGGCACCGCCGGTGATCTGCACGCGCGCGTCGGGGAGTTGAGCGACGGCGATCCGCCAGGACCCCGACCAGCCGAGGGCGGCCCCGTAGACCTCGCCGCGCTCCTCGGTGGCGTCGGTGTCGAGCGCGACCCAGGGCAGGTGCTGGTGCCCGGTGTGGCCGCGGCGGCTGCCGATGACCTTCTCGCCGTAGGTGAGCGGGGTTTGGGTGAGCAGGGACTCGGCGGCCCAGCGGCCGTGCAGCTGGGAGAGCCGCCAGCCGTCCTCGCGGTCGGGCAGGGTCCAGGTCGCGGAGTCGGCACGCAGCAGCTCGACGGGGCCCGGCCCCTGGTTGTCCAGGGTCACCCAGCGCTCCAGGACGTCGTGGCGCATCCGGTAGTGCAGGGTGATGGCCAGGCCGCCGTCGCGGAACCGCAGCCGCAGCTCGTCGCCCTCGGTGTCGTGGGACTCGAAGGTCCACTCGGTGCCGCGGCGCTCGTCAGTGCGCACGGACAGGGCGGGCCGGGTGAACCGGGGGCCGCCCTCGACCGGGTACTCCTCGCGCCCGTCGAGCCGGGACTCGAAGGGCCAGTACTCCGGCAGCGGGCGCACCGCGAGCGCCTCGGCGTCGGCGAGGGCGATCTTGGGCCCCCAGTGCAGGTGCAGCAGCTCGTCCTCGGGTGTGAGGTGCAGGGCGTAACTGCTGGCCGGCCCGGACAGAATCCACGTACGGCCGTTCTCGGCGATCTCCAGCATGGTGGTGCCCCTCACAGATTCGAACAGGTGTAAACAGGCGCGCTCAGGCAGCAACATCATCAATGGCCAGGGGCCCCTGCTGCAACGCCTGTGGACGACCGATTGCCAGGCCTGTGGACAACTCATTGCCCCAGGAAGCCATGTCGTATGGTCGAGAGCGTGCCCGTCGACGAGCAGCGCCGACGGTGCCCGGCTGGGAGGAGCCCCCGTGACGCAGCAGATCCCGTCGACCGAACCCGAGCTCGCCGGAGTCCGCAACTTCCGTGATGTGGGCGGACTGCGGACGGCGGACGGACGGCGGGTGCGGTACGGGGTGCTGTTCCGCAGTGGCCACCTCGCACACGCGACGGAGGACGACGCCGCCTTCCTGTCCTCGCTCGGCCTGCACACGATCTTCGACTTCCGCAACGCGGCGGACCAGAAGCTGGAGGGCCCCGACGTCGAGCTGCCGGGCGTCACCAATGTGAATCTGCCGCTGAGCGACCCGGCGGAGGGCACCTGGTTCTGGAAGATGGTCCGGGACGGGGACATCGAGCAGCTGCGGGAGCTGCTCGGCGACGGCAAGGCCGCGGCGCGGATGACCAACTCCTACCGCACGATGATCAAGGAGCGCACCGCCGAGCACTCCCAGGTGGTGCGTTCCCTCGCCGAGGACAGCGTCCCCGCCCTCATGCACTGCGCGGCCGGCAAGGACCGCGCGGGCCTGGCCGTGGCGGTGACCCTGCTCGCCCTGGGCGTGGAGCGCGAGGCGATCGTGGCCGACTACCTGGAGTCGAACGCCAAACACCGCCGCTACAAGGTCCGCCGCACCAGCACCTCCGCCGACGCGTACTCCCCCGAGGTCATGGAGCTGCTCAGCCCGCTGTTCGAAGCGCGCGCCGAGTATCTGGAGGCGGCCTTCGAGACCATTGAGGAGACCTGGGGCGGCGTCGACACCTATCTGGAGGAAGGTCTCGGCCTCACCCCCGAGATCCGCGAGCGGCTGCGGGAGCGCCTGCTCGACTGAGCCGTACGGCCCCTACTGTCCGGCTCCCACCTCGAAGAGCAGGTAGAGGAAGGCCGCGAAGACGTGGCCGGCCGCCAAGTAGATGAGAAGGCGTACCCACAGGGCGCGGGGAAACTTCTCCTCCATGTCGCTCATGGTGTCTCTCCAGGGGTGGGGCCCAGGCACAGGGCGGCCGTGGGACTCTGCAACAGGGTGTGGACGAACAGGAGCTCGACTCCGTCGGGATCCTGGGCGGCGATGCGGTGCGGGGTCAGCGAGTCGAAGTGCGCACTGTCACCGGGACCGAGTCCGTGCGTGGTGTCGCCGAGACGCAGGCGCAGCCGTCCGCGCAGGACGTAAAGCCATTCCTCGCCCGGGTGCACCCGCACGATGTCGCCCTGGGAGCCGTGCGGCACGCGCACCCGCAGGGCCTGCATGCCGCGGCCGGACGCGCCGGCCTGGAAGTAGGTCCAGCCGCCGGCCGCGGTGGGTTCCATGTCGGCGGCGCGCACCACGGACTCCCGGTCGACGACCGTCTCACCGAGGAGTTCCGAGACCGTCGTACCGTAGATGCGGGCGAGTGCGAGCAGCATCGGCAGCGAGGGCTGGCGCTGCCCGGTCTCCAGCCGGGAGAGGTGGGCGGCCGACAGCCCCGCGGCGGCGGCCGCGGCCTCCAGAGTGAGGGAGGCGCGGCGGCGCAGCGCGCGAAGCTGGGGAGCCACCGAGGGCAGCTCCGTGAAGGCTTCCGGGGAGCTCATGCCTCCATTCAGCCGCAGCTTTGCCTCTGCGGCAAATTTCTTGCCTCAGAGGCAAAGCCCCGGGGTAAAGCCCCGGCGGCAGGGGTCAACGGTTGGCCACCGCCTGCTTCACCAGCGTCCTGCCGAAGTCCCACATCAGCCCGCTGCCGCTGTGCGCGTCGTCCATGACGTCGGTGAAGGCGTCGACGAACCGGTCCACTTCCTTCTCGCCGACGACGAGCGGCGGGATCAGCTTGATGACCTCCAGGTGGTCGCCGGAGACCTGGGTGAGGATCCGGTGCCGCTGGAGCAGCGGTACGACGACCATCTGCGCGAACAGGCCCTTGCGCGCGGCCTGGAGCATGGTCCAGCGGCCGCGCAGCTTGAGCGACCTGGGCTTGCCGAACTCGATGCCGATCATCAGGCCCCGGCCGCGGACATCGGCGAGCAGCTCGTACTTGTCGACGAGCGCCGCCAGCCGGGACTTCAGCAGCTCCCCCGTCGCGCGCGCGTTCGCGACGATCTGCTCGTTCTCCATGACCGACAGGACCGCGAGCCCCGCCGCCATGGCCTGTGCGTTGGACCCGAAGCTCGCCGAGTGCACCAGCACCCGGTCCATGGACGAGTAAACCTTCTTGAAGATCCAGTCCTTGCCGAGCGTGGCCCCGACCGGCACATAGCCGCCGGAGAGCGCCTTGGCCACGCAGACCAGGTCGGGCTCGACCCCGTCCTCGTGCTGGTAGGCGTAGAAGGCCCCGGTGCGCCCGAGCCCGGTCTGCACCTCGTCAGCGATGAGCAGCGCCTTGTGCCGGCGCAGCAGTTCCTGCGCGGACCGCAGATAGCCGGGCGGCGCCTCGTGCACGCCCTTGCCCTGGATCGGCTCGACGACCAGGGCGGCCACGTCGCCCTTCTTCAACTCCCGGGCCAGGGCGTCGAGATCGCCGAGGGGCACGGCCGTGTCGGGCAGCAGGGGTGCGAAGCCGTCCCGGAAGCCGGACTCGCCGTTGACCGAGAGCGAGCCGGTGGTCAGTCCGTGGAAGGCGTGGTCGCAGTACAGGACCCGTGGCCTGCCGGTGGCGTACCGGGCGAACTTCAGCGCGGTCTCCACCGCCTCCGTTCCGCTGTTGCCGAAGAACACCCGGTCCAGGTGCGGGCTGTGGGCGAGGAGCTTCTCGGCCAGCAGCCCGGGCAGCGGCTGGCAGTCGAAGCGGGTGAGGTCGGCGAGCTGGGCGTCGAGGACGTCGTGCAGTGCCTTGCGGACGACGGGGTGGTGACGCCCCAGGCCCATCACCCCGAACCCGGCGAGCATGTCCAGGTAGTCGTTGCCGTCCGCGTCCCAGAAGTACGCGCCCTCGCCGCGCTCGTAGACCTTGTCGAAGCCGATGGTGTGCAGCATGCGCGGGAGCTGGTGGTTCAGGTACTTCCCGTGCAGCTCGTACCGCTCGGCTCCGCGCTCGGCCAGGAGTCTGCCGAGGTCGAACTCCGTGCTCATTCCTTCTCCTTGACGTCAACCTGTTGCCGCCCGACGGCTCCGACCTGGTCCTTGACGGCAAGGCTCGCACTGATCCGCCCCGCCACCTCGACCGGCGTCAGCCCGATGTCGGCGAGCACCTCGCCCCGCTTGGCGTGTGCGAGGAACTGCTCCGGGATCCCGAACCGCCGTACGGGCACGTCGACTTCGGCGTCCCCGAGGGCCAGCTCGACCGCGGCGCCCACCCCGGCGGCCCGGCTGTTGTCCTCGACGACGGCCACCAGCCGGTGCTCGGCGGCGAGGCCCGGCAGCGCGGGGTCGACGGGCTTGACCCACCGGGGGTCCACGACCGTGCAGTCGATGCCGCGCGCCTCCAGCAGCTCGGCCGCCTGGAGGCAGACGGGCGCCATGACACCGACGGCGACGAGAAGCACCTGGGGGCGCTCCCCGCGATGGAGCACGTCCATGCCGCCCACGTGGTCCACGGCCGGGACCGCGGGCCCCGCCGACTCCTTGGGGAACCGCACCAGCGTCGGCGCGTCGTCCACGGCGACCGCTTCCCTGAGCTGGGCCCGCAGCTGGTCGGCGTCGCGGGGCGCGGCGATCCTCAGGCCGGGCACGACCTGAAGGATCGACATGTCCCACATGCCGTTGTGCGAGGCCCCGTCGACCCCCGTGACCCCGGCCCGGTCCAGGACGAACGTGACGCCGCAGCGGTGCAGGGCGACATCCATCAGGAGCTGGTCGAAGGCGCGGTTCAGGAAGGTCGCGTAGACGGCGACGACGGGGTGCAGCCCGCCCGTCGCGAGACCGGCCGCGGAGACCGCCGCGTGCTGCTCGGCGATGCCGACGTCCCACACCCGGTCCGGGAACCGGGCGGCGAACTTGCCGAGGCCGACGGGGTGCAGCATGGCCGCCGTGATCGCCACGACGTCCTCGCGCTCCTCCCCGATCGCGACGATCTCGTCGCCGAACACCGAGGTCCAGGAGGGCCCGTTGGAGGGCGCCAGCGGCTCGCAGGTGAGGGGGTCCATCACACCGACGGTGTGGAAGTGGTCCTCCTCGTGGGCGAGGGCGGGCTCGTAGCCCCGGCCCTTCTCGGTCAGACAGTGCACGAGCACCGGACCGTGGAACCGTTTCGCCCGCCGGAGCGCCGACTCCACGGCCCCGATGTCGTGCCCGTCGATCGGGCCGACGTATTTCAGCCCGAGGTCCTCGAACATGCCCTGCGGGGCGAAGGCGTCCTTGAAGCCCTTCTTCGCCCCGTGCAGGGACTCGTAGATGGTGCCGCCCACCAGCGGGGTCTTCAGGAGTACGTCCTTGCCCCAGGCCAGCACCTTCTCGTAACCGTCGGTGGTGCGCAGGGTGGCCAGGTGGTTGGCGAGGCCGCCGATGGTCGGCGAGTACGAGCGCTCGTTGTCGTTGACGACGATGATCAGCGGCCGGTCCTTGGCGGCCGCGATGTTGTTGAGCGCCTCCCAAGCCATGCCGCCGGTGAGCGCGCCGTCGCCGATGACCGCGACCACGTGTCCCTTGTCGCCCTGCACCTGGCGGGCCTTGGCGAGCCCGTCGGCCCAGCCGAGCGCGGTGGAGGCGTGGCTGTTCTCGACGATGTCGTGCTCGGACTCCTCCCGCGAGGGGTAGCCCGACAGGCCGCCCTTGCCGCGCAGCTTGGAGAAGTCCTGACGGCCCGTCAGGATCTTGTGCACATAGCTCTGATGGCCGGTGTCCCAGACGATGCGGTCGACCGGCGACTCGAAGACCCGGTGGAGCGCGATGGTCAGTTCCACCACCCCCAGGTTGGGCCCGAGGTGGCCGCCGGTCCTGGCGACCGCGTGCACCAGGAACTCCCTGATCTCTTCGGACAGTTCACCGAGATCCGATTCGGACAGCGCCTTCAGGTCGCGTGGTCCCCGGATGTTCTCCAGAATGGTCACGCTCGGGCCCCCTTCGGTCCGTGCTGCTCAACTCACGGTGACGGCCGGCTCCCCCGACGCGACGCCGTCCTTCTCCATCTGCTCGGCGATCTTCATCGCCTCCTCGATGAGGGTCTCCACGATCTTCGACTCGGGTACGGTCTTGACGACTTCCCCCTTCACGAAGATCTGCCCCTTGCCGTTGCCGGACGCGACCCCGAGGTCCGCCTCCCGCGCCTCGCCGGGACCGTTGACCACACACCCCATCACCGCGACCCGCAGGGGCACTTCCATGCCCTCCAGACCCGCCGTGACCTCGTCGGCCAGCTTGTAGACGTCGACCTGCGCCCGCCCGCAGGACGGACACGACACGATCTCCAGGCGCCGCTGCCTGAGCCCCAGCGACTCCAGGATCTGGATGCCGACCTTGACCTCCTCGGCGGGCGGCGCGCTCAGGGACACCCGGATGGTGTCGCCGATGCCCCGGGACAGCAGCGCCCCGAAGGCCACGGCCGATTTGATCGTCCCCTGGAACGCGGGCCCGGCCTCCGTGACACCGAGGTGCAGCGGGTAGTCGCACTGGGCGGCGAGCTGCCTGTACGCCTCGATCATGACGACCGGGTCGTTGTGCTTGACGGAGATCTTGATGTCGCGGAAGTCGTGCTCCTCGAAGAGCGAGGCCTCCCACAGCGCGCTCTCCACGAGCGCCTCCGGGGTCGCCCTGCCGTACTTCTGGAGCAGACGGCGGTCCAGGGAGCCCGCGTTGACCCCGATCCGGATCGGCGTGCCGTGATCCTTCGCGGCCTTCGCGATCTCCTTGACCTTGTCGTCGAACTGCTTGATGTTGCCGGGGTTGACGCGGACGGCCGCGCAGCCGGCCTCGATCGCCGCGAACACGTACTTCGGCTGGAAGTGGATGTCCGCGATCACCGGGATCTGCGACTTGCGCGCGATGGTCGCCAGCGCGTCCGCGTCGTCCTGCGTGGGACAGGCGACGCGGACGATCTGGCAGCCGGACGCGGTGAGTTCGGCGATCTGCTGGAGGGTGGCGCCGATGTCGGACGTACGGGTCGTCGTCATCGACTGCACCGACACCGGGGCCCCGCCCCCGACCGCCACCGGCCCGACCATGATCTGCCGCGACACGCGCCGCTCGGCGATCGGCCGGACCGGTACCTCGGGGACGCCCAAGGGGATGGCGGTCATGGCACTACTCGCGGTTTCCGGAGACCGTCTCGCGCATGGCGCGCAGCGACTCCTTGAGCGAGCCCATGGTGGCGAGGACGGCGGTCGGCTCATAACCACAGTGCGCCATGCAGTTGGCGCAGCGCGGGTCCTTGCCGCGGCCGTACTTGTCCCAGTCCGTCTCCTCGATGAGTTCGCGGTACGTCGGCACGTACCCGTCGCTCATCAGGTAGCAGGGGCGCTGCCAGCCGAACAGGGAGTAGTTGGGGATCGCCCAGGCCGTGCACGGGAAGTCGACCTTGCCCTCCAGGAAGTCCAGGAAGAGCGGGGAGTGGTTGAGCCGCCACTTCTTGCGGTTGCCGCCCGCGAAGGCCTTCTTGAACAGCTCGCGGGTCTGCTCCACGCCCAGGAAGTGCTCCTGGTCGGGCGCCTTCTCGTAGGCGTAGGCGGGCGAGATCATCATCTCGTCGACCTTGAGGTCGTCGTTGAGGAAGTTGAGCACCTCGATGATGGTCTGCGGGGTGTCGGTGTTGAAGAAGGTCGAGTTGGTGGTGACCCGGAAGCCGCGCTTCTTGGCCTCCTTGATCGCCTCCACGGCCTCGTCGAACACCCCCTCCTTCGCCACGGACTCGTCGTGCCGCTCGCGCAGCCCGTCGATGTGCACCGCGAAGGCGAAGTAGGGGGAGGGCGTGAACTTGTCCATCTTCTTGCGCAGCAGCATGGCGTTGGTGCAGAGGAAGACGTACTTCTTCTTCGCCACCAACTGCCGCACGATCTCGTCGATCTGAGGGTGCATCAGCGGTTCACCGCCGGCGATGGACACCATCGGCGCACCGGATTCCAACACCGCCCCGACGGCCTGCGCCACCGGCATGCGCTGCTTGAGCACGCCCGCCGGATGCTGGATCTTGCCGCAGCCCTCACACTTCAGGTTGCACGCGAAGAGAGGTTCCAGCTCCACGATCAGCGGGAACTTGTCCCGCTTGCGGAGCTTCTGTTCGGCCAAGTATGTAGCGACCTTGATGGACTGACGCAGCGGCATGGCCATCTGGCTCACCTCCTGGGGAGCAGCAAGGAACGGTGCCATTCGTAGTAAGCGGGAAGGACGGAACGAAGGACGCGGAAGGCCGATATTCCACCGCGTACCGTGCCGATCCGGACGAGTTCATGTTGTGGAGCGTCCACGACCACCCGGACGGCCGCAACAGGGCGCTCGCCCGCGCGCACGGCGCTCAGGAGCGTGGCCGCGGACTCCATGTCGACCGCGATCGCGCCGGTCGCGAGCAGCTCCGACCGCTCGTGACCGCGGACGACGTGATCGGAGCCGGTGAGGGGTCCGGTGTGCACGGTACGTCCCGGTACGGCCCGTACGAGCTCCTTGACCAGTAGGTCGGTCTGCACACAGGGAACGGTTCCGTCCGGATCCCGGGTCTCCTCGGCGACGACCAGGTCGCCGGGGTGCATCCCGGGGGCGAGGCCCGCGCAGAAGCCGGTGGCGAGGACGGCGGCCCCGTCGAGCGCGGGGTCCGCGAGGGCCTCGGTGACGGCTCGGGTGGCCGCCCTCGGCCCCATGCCGGTCCGGAGCACGGTGACCGGCCCGCCGGCCCCGCCGCGGTCGCCGGTGCGCAGGGCGAGGTGCTCGATGCCGAGGGCGCAGGCGATCAGCAGGGGGGCGGTGGCGGGCCCGGCGCTCATCAGAGGGCCTCGGTCCGGGAGAACGGTTCTCCATGGACATAACGGCCCAGCGCGGTGAGCGGGAAGACCTGCCGGTAGAGGTGGTAGTTGATGGAGAAGTCCCAGGGGAAGCCGGTGCCGGTGAAGTAGGGCTCGTCCCAGGAGCCGTCCTCGCGCTGGGTGCTCGCGAGCCATTCGACGCCGCGCTCGACGGCCTTGGAGTCCCGCTCCCCCGCCGCGAGCAGCGCCATCAGCGCCCAGGCGGTCTGGGAGGCGGTGGAGGCGCCGCGGCCGCTCCACTCCTTGACGTACCGGTAGGAGCGCAGGTCCTCGCCCCAGCCGCCGTCGTCGTTCTGCACCTTCTCCAGCCAGGCGACGGCCCGGCGGATCGCCGGGTGCGCGGCGGGCAGTCCGGCGGCCGTGAGGGCGGGCACCACCGACCCCGTGCCGTAGATGTAGTTGACGCCCCAGCGTCCGAACCACGAGCCGTCCGGCTCCTGTTCGGCGAGCAGCCAGTCGATGCCGCGCCGGGTGCGCGGGTCGTGCGCGAGGCCCTCGACCGCCAGCATCTCCACCACGTGGGCGGTGACGTCGGCGGACGGCGGGTCGATGACCTCGCCGAAGTCGCAGAACGGCAGGCGGTTGGGGAACGGGCTGGTGTTGTCGACGTCGAAGGCGCCCCAGGCGCCGTTCTTCGACTGCATCCCGAGGTTCCAGCGCACCCCGCGCCCGATGGCCCGCTCGACCCGCTCGGGGTCGTGGTGCCGGACCCGGCGCAGTGCGAGGACCACCTCGGCGGTGTCGTCGATGTCGGGGTAGTTGTCGTTGTGGAACTCGAACGCCCAGCCGCCCGGCGGGAGTTGGGGACGCTTGACGGCCCAGTCGCCGGGCCGGACGATCTCCTCGCCGAGCATCCAGTCGGCCGCCCTGACGAGCTGCGGATGGTCGGCGGGCACTCCCGCGTCGACGAGGGCGATGGTGGCGAGGCAGGTGTCCCACACCGGGGACTGGCAGGCCTCGATCATCCGGGACCCGTCCTCGCGCCAGATGGCGAAGCGGTCCAGGGACTCCAACCCGGCCCGCATGACCGGGTGTTCGAGGTCGTAGCCGAGCAGGTGCAGGGCGATCACCGAGTACACGGCGGGGGGCTGGATGCCGCCCCAGCAGCCGTCGTTCTCCTGCCGCTCGATGATCCAGCGGGCCGCCGAGTTCATGGCGGCTCTGCGGAGTCTGCGCGGAGCGACCTTGCGCAGCTGGTGCAGCGCCTTGTCGAGCCGCTGGAAGGCGCCGTCCCAACTCGCCACCGGGGCGAAGGGCTTGGCGGGGTTCGGGTCGGCCGGGTCGGTGTGCAGCTCGTCGAGCGGGAAGGGCGCGGGCCGTACCGGCCGCTTCGCGGAGACGATCGTCAGCGGGACGATGGTCTGGCGGGCCCAGCAGCCGAAGTCGTAGATGTTGAGAGGGACCCACTTGGGGAAGTAGATGAGCTCCGGCGGGAGTTCGGGCAGGTCCTCCCACTTCCACCAGCCGAACAGGGCGAGCCAGATCCGGGTGAACACCCGGGCGGAGGCGATACCGCCCCGCTCGCGGATCCAGGCGGATGCCTTGGCCATGTGCGGGGCGTCCGGCGCGTCGCCGTCCAGGCGGAGGGCGACGTACGCCTCGACGGTGGTGGAGAGTTCGCCTGGGCCGCCGTAGAAGCTGGCCCAGGTGCCGTCCTCGCGCTGCTCGCCGCGGATGAACTGGGCGGCGGCCCGGGTGGTCGACTCGTCGCGGATGCCGAGGAACTGACGGAGCAGCAGGTCCTCGGCGTCCATCGTGACGTTGGTCTCGAGGTCGCCCTTCCACCAGCCCTGGGCGTCCTGGCGGGCGAGCAGGTGGTCGGTGGCGCGCCGGACGGCCCGTACGGCGGCTTCTTGTACCCCGGCCGCCACGGGGGTGTGGAGACGGGTTTCGCTGGCCGCGGCAGCCCGGGGCGGCAGGGCCCCGGTGCTTCCGTCGGTCGTCGCTGTCATGGCTTCCCCTTCGTGCAGTGTGCAATGTGGTGCTCTGCTGTGGGTCCGCCGTCGGCCGGTGCCTTTCCTTTCCTCGCAGCACCGGCCGGCGACTACGCGAGGGCTATTCAGCCGATAATGATCATCTCTTTCGTACGACGACGAAGTCGGCCAGCGCCGTGAACTGCGCCCGCACCCGCTCGGGCATGTCGACGGCGTCGAGGGCTTCGATGGCGATGGTGTGCTGACGGCGGGCTTCCGCCGCCGTCCACTCGCGGCCGCCCGCCTCCTCGATGAGGGCGGCACGGGCCGCGAACTCCTCCTCGGAGAAGTTCTCGAAGTCGCTGCTCTTCGCGTCGGCGGCGAGGATCTCGCCGAGCCGCTCGGAGGCGGCACCGCCCGCCGCGAGCGCGGCCACGACCGGCAGGGACTTCTTGCGCTGGCGCAGGTCGCTCCAGGTCTGCTTGCCGGTGGAGACCGGGTCGCCCCAGATGCCGAGGAGATCGTCGACGGCCTGGAAGGCGAGGCCGAGGTGGTAGCCGTACTTCTCCAGGGCGTCGGCGGTGCGGTCGTCCGCGCCGCCGAGGACCGCGCCGATGGAGCAGGCGCAGGCGAGCAGCGCGCCGGTCTTGTTGCCCTCCATCTCCAGGCACTCCTCGACGCTGACGCGGTCGCGGTGCTCGTAGGAGATGTCCTGCGCCTGGCCGTCGATGAGGGCGCGGGTGGCGGTGGTGAGGCGGCGGGTGGCGCGGCCGGCCTCGACGGTGCCGAGTTCGAGGAGGATCTCGTTGGCGAGGGCGAACAGGGCGTCGCCGACCAGGATGGCCTGGGCGGGGCCGTGCACCTTCCACACGGTGTCGCGGTGGCGGCGCTGCTCGTCGCCGTCCATCAGGTCGTCGTGCAGCAGCGAGAAGTTGTGGACCAGCTCGACGGCGACCGCACCGGGGATGCCGGTCTCCGGCGCGGCGCCGGTGACCTCGGCCGAGAGCACCGCGAGGGCGGGGCGCACGGCCTTGCCGCCGTCGCCGTCCGCGGGGTTGCCCTGGGCGTCGATCCAGCCGAAGTGGTAGGCGGAAACGGTGTCCATCGGGGGCGCGAGGCGGTCGACGGCCGCCTTCAGCACCGGTGTGGCCAGGGTCCGGCCGCGCTCCAGGAGCGCGGTCACGTCCACCGCGGTCCTCCGAGCAGCCGTCTCGGCGGGGGGCACAGTGGGCACAGTCTCTCCTCTTGTTGCGGTGCCGGAGGTGCTGGGGCCTGTCGCGCCGTGCTGATCGAGCATCATGCGGCCTCCTCGACGTCGAAGAGGTGGGCGGGGCGGGGCCGGCCCAGGGTGCTCAGTACGGCGTCCGCCGCACTCACACCGCTGCGGACCGCACTCTCCATGGTCGCGGGCCACCCTGTGGCGGTCCACGCGCCGGCCAGGTAGAGGCCGGGGGCTCTGGTACGGGCGCCGGGCCTGAGCCGACCGACGCCGGGGGTCGGGGCGAACGTGGCCGTGCGCTCCCTGGTCACGAAGAAGTCCCTGACCTCGGCGCCGCGCGTGAGCGGGAGCAGCCGCTCCAGCTCGGGCAGGTACCGCTCGCGCAGCTCGGCCACCGGTGAGTCGATCTCGTCCTGCGCGGCCGACTGGGACAGGGCGAGGTACTGGCCCTCGCGCAGCCCGGAGGCGTCGGTGCGGTCGAAGACCCACTGCACGGGGCTGCCGAGGGCGGCGAAGAACGGCTTGTCGAGCACCTTGCGGTCGTAGACGACATGGACGTTCAGGATGGGCGCGGTGCCGATCCGCCGAAGATTTTCCGGGGCGTCGAGCGCACCCTCGGGCAGCAGGTCAGCGGCCTCGCCCTGGGCCACGGCGAGCACGACCGCGTCCGCGCGGAGCGTCTCCCCGGGAACCTGGACGCTCCAAGTGCCGTTGTCATCGGTGGAGATGGAGGTGACGCGTGTTCGGACCTCGGTACGCACGCCCGCGGAGTCGAGCGCCTTGCGGGCGAGCCGGTCATGCAGGTCGCCCAGCGGGACGCGCGCCCAGCCGATGTCGGCCGCGCCCGGGTCGGACAGCAGACCGGTCTTGAACACCATCGCGGCGAGCCCCAGCGAGGCGTCGCCCGCGACCGCGTTGAGGGTGGCGACCCCGACCAGGTCCCACAGGGCCTCGACGGCACGCGCCGACTGACCGTGCGCGGTCAGCCAGCTGCCGAAGTCCTGTGCGTCCAGGCTCGGATCGGCGAGGTCCAGTCCCTTGAGCGCGAGCGCGGCACGCCCCACTCCGGCCCGTTCGGCAAGGGTGAGATGCGGATAGGTCGCGAGGCTGCGCCCCAGGTGCAGGGGCACCGGCAGCGCGTCGCGCCGCAGTCTGCCGAGCCGTCGGCCCGCGGGCCGGTTCGCGTCGAGAACGGGCACGTCGAGACGATCCTGCAAGGGTGCCAGCGCCGTGCCCTCGATGCGGTCGAGGAACCAGCGGTAGGCGGTGCAGCACCGCAGGTAGACGTGCTGGCCGTTGTCGACGGTCAGGTCGCCGCGCTGGAAGGAGAAGGCGAGTCCGCCGAGGCGGGGCCGTCCTTCGAGCAGGGTGACGCGGACCCCGGCGTCGGCGAGCGCGAGCGCGGCGGTGATCCCGGCGAGCCCGCCGCCGATCACGACGGCGTCCCGCGCCGGCTGCTGCCCGTCGGTCATCGCACCCCCTCCCCTGCGCGGCCGCCGTGCTGCGGGAACGGCGCGCGGCCGACCGTCGCAGTCAGGGACGCCGTGATCGAGCGGAGGGTTGCGTGCCACTTTTCTCCGGCGGCATCACCTTGGACCGGATTGTCCACATCTCCCATCAGGCGCGCCTCCTGACGGTCTGTCGCGTCACATGCCGGGCGTCCAGCCCCGACAGGCCGCGGACCGCGACGAACGCCTTCTCGCGTCCGGGGAGCGAGACCCGGCCGCGCAGCACCGCCTCGGGGTCGCGCTCGATGCGGTCGAGCAGCCGGCGGTAGATGCCGGCCATCGCGGCGACACAGGCGCCGCTGCGCCGGTCGAGCATGGGGAGCAGCCGGTAGCCCTCGGCGAAAAGGGCGCGGGCCCGACGCACTTCGAAGTGCACGAGGCCCGCGAAGTCGGCTCCCTCGGGTGGTTGCGACCCCTTGAAGCCGGCCGAGCAGCCGAACTTCGCGAGGTCGTCGGCCGGGAGATAGGTGCGGCCGCCCTCGGCGTCCTCACGGACGTCCCTGAGGATGTTGGTGAGCTGGAGCGCGAGACCGAGCGTGTCGGCATACTCCGGCGCGCGTTCGGCGGCGCGCGCCCCGGGTTCGGTGCCGAAGACGCCGAGCGAGAGCCGGCCGATGGCGCCCGCCACACAGCGGCAGTACACCTTGAGGTCGTCCCAGGTCTCGTAGGTCTCGCCGCGTACGTCCATCAGGACGCCGTCGATCAGTTCGTCGAGGCCGCCGAGCGGGATCGGGAAGGTCTCGGCGGCGTGGGCGAGGGCGACGGCCACCGGGTCGGTGTCGTCCTCGTCGACCGCACCCTCGCGCACCCGGGTCAGCATGGCCCGGGTGTCCTCGAGTCTCGCGGCCTTGACCTCGTGTGCCAGCGCGCCGTCGCCGATGTCGTCGACGCGCCGCGAGAACGCGTAGAGCGCCGACATCGCGCGTCGCTTGGACGTCGGCAGCAGCCTGATGCCGTACGCGAAGTTGCGCGCCTGCTGTCCGGTCACCGCCTCGCAGTAGCTGTAGGCGGCGAGTACCGGTGCGGACACGTGCGACGGTGACTCCACGGTCCGGATCACCCCTCTCCTCGCAGAGCGACGCCCACCTCGCGCAGCAGCCGGAGCTTGCCGGGCTTGGGCGGGCCGGGAAGTACGTCGTGTTCTGCGGCGGCGATCGCGTGGAGCGCCGCCCTTCCCCCCGCCACGAACCCTGCGAGCAGCAGCTTCAGTCTGCCGTGGACGCTACCCACCAGGGGGGCGCCTTCATTCAGGAGTTCGCGGGCGCGTTGTGCTTCGTATGCAACCAGAGCGCGCACCGATGCGCCCGCGCTTTTCGGGGCCAGATCCGCCTCCTGGACATGAAAGCGCTTCATGTCCGCGGCGGGCAGGTAGATGCGGTCGCGGCCGAGGTCCTCGGCGACGTCCTGGAGGTGTTCGACGATCTGGAGGGCGGTGCAGATCGCGTCGGAGAGGCGGACCCGCTCGGGGGTCGAGGTGCCGGTGACGGCGAGCACGAGACGGCCGACGGGGTTGGCGGACAGCTCGCAGTAGGCCAGCAGGTCGTCATAGGTCTCGTAGCGGGTGACGAGCTGGTCCTGGCGGTTGGCGGCGATCAGGCCGAGGAAGGGCTCGGGGCTCAGTGCGCGGCGGCGGACCGTGGGCTGGAGGCGGCGCAGCAGGGGGTGGTGCGGAGTGCCGTCGAAAACCCGGTTCAGGTCGGCCTCGAAGGTGTCGAGGAGCAGCAGCCGGTCCTCTGCCTCCTCGGGCGACACGCCGAGCAGCCGGGCGTCGGCGCCGCCGGGGGCGAGATCGCCGTCGCCGATGTCGTCGACGAGGCGCGCGAAGCCGTAGACGGCCATGAGGTCGGCGCGCCAGTCCCTGGGCAGGAAGAAGGGGGCCACGGGGAAGTTCTCCGCCGCGGCCTTGTCGAGCGTTCCGCGCTCCGTCGCTCCGGGGCGCTTCGTGCCGGTCTCCGTCATCGCTGCCTGCCTGGGGCGGGGACGGCACGTGCTGCGCTGAGCTGGGGAGTTTCCGAAGCCATTGCCGTCACATCTCCCGTTCTACACCGCCGACCCAATACACACTATTTCGGACACGCCGCCCGGCCTTCCGCACGGTGTCCCTGTGCGGGGGTGTCGCGCATTATCGCCCCACTTGCCGCGATTGGGCACCGGTACAGCTTACGTTGTACAACGCGCCGAGGATCGTCGGGGTGTCCTGCGCATCACAACAACACACCGATTGGCCCCAAGATTCCTAAGGGGGCCGGAAGTTGACGTTTCCTTTGCAGACGCGGGGCCCCGCCGGAGCAGTTCCGGCGGGGCCCGGTCAAGCGGAGGGGTCGTTTTCGTCCGGGGCGGGGTGGACTACTTGCCCGTGAACTTCTCGTACTCCTTGATGACCTCTTCGGTCGGGCCGTCCATGCGCAGCTCACCGCGCTCCAGCCACAGCACGCGGTCGCAGGTGTCGCGGATCGACTTGTTGTTGTGACTGACGAGAAACACCGTGCCGGCCTCTTTGCGCAGTTCCCGGATGCGTTCCTCGGAGCGCTTCTGGAACTTGCGGTCACCGGTGGCCAGGGCCTCGTCGATCATGAGGACGTCGTGGTCCTTGGCGGCGGCGATGGAGAACCGCAGCCGGGCCGCCATGCCCGAGGAGTACGTGCGCATCGGAAGGGTGATGAAGTCGCCCTTCTCGTTGATCCCGGAGAAGTCGACGATCTCCTGGTAGCGCTCCTTGATCTGCTCCCGGGACATCCCCATGGCGAGACCGCCCAGGATGACGTTCCGCTCACCCGTGAGGTCGTTCATCAGCGCCGCGTTGACGCCGAGCAGCGAGGGCTGGCCGTGGGTGTAGACGCGGCCCTTCTCGGCGGGCAGCAGACCTGCGATGGCCCGCAGCAGGGTCGACTTGCCGGAGCCGTTGGAGCCGATCAGACCGATGGCCTCGCCCTTGTACGCGACGAAGGAGACGCCCCGCACGGCGTGCACCTTGCGCACGCCCCGCTCCTCGCCGCGCTTGAGGATGCGGCTCAGGGCCGCGGTGGCGCTGCCCTTGCCGGTCTTGGCGCCGTTGACGCGGTAGACGATGTGCAGCTCGTCGGCGATCACCGTCGGGACCTGCGTCTCCGCGACGGCCATGGGCATCTGCTCGTCCCGGATGTCGTCAGCCACGGCCGTACCTTTCCTCCGCCTTCCAGAAGTACACGAAGCCGCCGAGCGCGAACAGCGCGGCCCAGCCGCCCGCCGCCGCCCAGACGTGGTCGGGCAGGTTCTCGGCGCCGTAGTCGTCGATCAGCGCGAAGCGCATCAGGTCCATGTAGAGGGCCGCGGGGTTCCACTGGAGCACCGTGGCGACCCACTGGGGCTTGTCGGCCAGCATGATCGGGATGGAGAACATCACGCCGGACGCGTACATCCAGGTGCGCATCACGAACGGCATCAGCTGGGCCAGGTCGGGCGTCTTGGCACCGGCCCGGGCCATGATCAGCGCAAGCCCGGTGTTGAACAGGAACTGAAGGGCCAGCACCGGCACGATCAGCGCCCAGGACAGGTCCGGGTAGTGCCCGAAGCCGACCGCCACCGCGAACAGCACGAGCATCGAGAACAGCAGCTGCTGGAGCTGCTGGAGCGCGAAGGAGATCGGCAGCGAGGCGCGCGGGAAGTGCAGCGCGCGGACCAGGCCGAGGTTGCCGGAGATGGCGCGCACTCCCGCCATGACCGAGCTCTGCGTGAAGGTGAACACGAAGACACCCGTGACCAGGAACGGGATGTACACGTCCTTCGACATGCCCCGGCTGGCGTCGAGGATCACGCCGAAGATCACGAAGTACACACCGGCGTTCAGCAGCGGGGTCGCCACCTGCCACAGCTGGCCGAGCTTGGCCTGGCTGTACTGGGCGGTCAGCTTCGCCCGCGAGAACGCGAGGATGAAGTGACGCCGGTCCCAGAGCTGGCGTACGTACTCGACGAGCGAGGGTCGAGCGCCGCTCACCGCCAGGTCGTACTTCGCGGCGAGCTGTGCCGCCGTGAGGCCCTGGTCGGGCGACACGGGCGCGCTGGTCGCGACCTTGCCGTCGTGCGTTGTCTCACTCAATGGATGGGTAACTTTCGTCTTCGAGATGCGCGGCCTGGACAGGCAGGGCATGAGCGTGGGGCCGCGGTGCGGCCCGGCTGCTCTCGGATACGAGCTTGTCAGATGACCGGGGGACGGCCCAGACGGGTGAGCCGCCACACCGTACGCCACTTCATGGGCCGGCGCGGACCGCATGATGTGCTCCAGCCTTCCCGGAAACCGCCGAACCAGGCCTTCAGGGCAGGTCGCGAGGGGCGGCGCAGCAGGGTCAGCAGCAGCCAGACACCGAGGTAGACGGGGACCAGCGGGGCGGGCAGGTTGCGGCGGGCGAGCCAGACGCGGTTGCGGGCGACCATGCGGTGGTAGACCGCGTGCCGTGAGGGCGCGGTCGTGGGGTGGTACAGCACCATGTCGGAGCGGTAGTCGATCATCCAGCCCGCGTCGAGGGCCCGCCATGCCAGGTCGGTCTCCTCATGGGCGTAGAAGAACTCGTCCGGCAGGCCGCCGACCTCGGCGAGGACCTGGGTGCGCACGGCGTTGGCACCGCCGAGGAAGGTGGTGACCCGGGAGGAGCGCATCGGGTCGGAGGCGCGCAGCCGCGGGACGTGCCGGCGCTGGGTGACCCCGGTGTCGGGGTCGGCGATGCGGAAGCTGACGATGCCGAGCTTCGGGTCCGCGGTGAACGCCTCGCGGCAGAGTTCCGCGGTGTCGTGGTTCGGCAGGAGACCGTCGTCGTCGAGGAACATCAGTATGTCGACTTCTCGACCGCTGGGTCCGAAGGCCTCGATGCCGACGTTGCGGCCGCCGGGGATGCCGAGGTTCTCGGGCAGCTCGATCGTGCGGACGCCCTCGGGGACGTCCGGGACGGGCGAGCCGTTGCCGACCACGACCACCTCGACCGGGTCGCCGTCCTGCTTTGCGACCGAGTCGAGCAGGGCGCGCAGCTCCTCGGGCCGGTTGCCCATGGTGATGATCACCGCGCCGACCTTCATGGCGGTGCTCACTTCAGCCTGCTGGAGGCGAGGATCGACACGAGGTGCAGCAGGGTCTGGAGCATCGCGATGCCGGCCAGCACGGCGACGCCGAGCCGGGAGAAGAACAGGTCGTCGCGCACCTGGTCGGCGATCGCGAGGACCAGGATCAGCAGGGACGCCTCGATGCCGAGGATCAGGCGGTGGAACTTCAGCAGGGAGGCGGCCCTGCGGGCCAGCGCCATGCCGGAGGAGCGCATCTCGGAGGCGGCCTCCTGCACGGGCGGCTTCCCGGTCTGGTGCCGGGCGACGGCCACGAGGTCGGTCTCGGACTTGATGAGGATCGCGCCGAGCGCGGCGAGCGTGCCGAGGAAGGCCCACAGCCAGTCGATACGGCCGCTGCCGAACAGGTCGGCGGCGCGCAGTCCGAAGCCGACGAGCACGGCCGCGTCGGTCAGGTACGCGCCGACGCGGTCCATGTAGACGCCGTTGAGCGAGTACTGCTTCTTCCAGCGCGCGATCTCGCCGTCGACGCAGTCCAGCAGCAGGTACATCTGGACGCACACCACGCCGAGCACGGCGCCCGGGATCCCCGGCACGAGCAGTGCCGGGGCCGCGAGGACACCGAAGACGGTCATCAGGTACGTGAGCTGGTTGGGCGTGACCCTGGTGTTCACCAGGTAGCGGTCCACCCGCAGGGACACCTCACGCATGTAGAGGCGTCCCATCCAGTGCTCACCGCTGCGCCGGTCCTTGACCCCAGCGGGGTGGACGACCGGACGGAGTTCAGCTACCGATGGCCTTGACATAGTCGGTGTAGATGTCCTTGATCTGGTCGGTCTTGAGGTCGAGGTGTTCGAGGATGGTGTAGCGGCCGGGGCGGGTCTGCGGGGCGAACTCCACGGCGCGCACGAACTCCGCGGACGTGAAGCCGATCTCCTCCGGCAGCACCGGAAGTCCGTGCCGGCGCAGTACTTCGGCCATGTACGCCGATTCCTCGTGGGCTCCGCGCAGGTACATCGCGAAGGCCGCGCCCAAACCGCACTGCTCGCCGTGGGCGGCGGCACGCTTGGGGTAGAGCAGGTCGAACGCGTGGTTGATCTCGTGGCACGAGCCGGACGCGGGCCGTGAGTCCCCCGAGATCGACATCGCGACACCGGTGAGGACGAGGGCCTCGGCGAGCACCTGGAGGAAGGAGTTGTCCCCGACTCCGCCCGGGTGCCGGAGCACGGCCTCGCCCGCCTGGCGGGCCATGGCTGCCGCGAGTCCGTCGATCTTCTCGCCCTGGACGCGGCTCGCCAGCTCCCAGTCGGCGATCGCGTTGATGTTGGAGATCGCGTCGCCGATGCCCGCGCGCACGAAGCGCACGGGGGCCTCGCGGATGACGTCGAGATCGATGACGGCCGCTATCGGGTTGGGCACACCGTAGGAGCCGCGGCCCGCGTCGTTGTCCAGGGTCGCGACGGGCGAGCACAGGCCGTCGTGCGCGAGATTGGTCGGTACGGCGACCAGGGGCAGGCCGACGCGTGCCGCGGCGAACTTGGCGCAGTCGATGATCTTGCCGCCGCCGAGTCCGACGACCGCGTCGTAGTGGCCGGCCTTCATCTCGCCCGCCAGCCGGATGGCGTCGTCGAGGGTGCCGCCGCCGACCTCGTACCAGGTGGCGCCGGGCAGGGCGGGAGCAAGCCGGTCCCGCAGCCTGGCGCCGGAGCCGTTGCTGACGGCGACGGCCAGCTTGCCCGAGTGCGAGATGCGCTCGTCGGCGAGCACACCCGCGAGGTCGTCGAGGGCACCCGGGCGGATGTCCACGACGACGGGTGACGGAATCAGCCTCGTCAGTACTGGCACGCGATCTCCCGTCCGCGGGCGAGATCGTCGTGGTTGTCGATCTCCACCCACTGGACGTCGCCGATCGGCGCCACGTCGATCCGGAAGCCGCGGTTCACGAGCTCCTGGTAGCCGTGCTCGTAGAACTGCTGCGGGTCGGTCTCCCAGACCGTCTTCAGCGCGTCGGCCAGTTCGGGGGCGGCATCGCCCTCGATGAGCGTGACGCCGATGTACTCGCCGGTGGCCTCGGCCGGGTCCATCAGCTTGGTGATCCTCGTCATGCCCTTCTCGGGATCGACGACGACCTTCATCTCCTCGTCCGCGAGGGACTTCACGGTGTCCAGGGCCAGGATGATCCGCCTGCCCTCGCCGCGCGCTGCGAGCAGCGTCTTCTCCACGGAGACCGGGTGCACGGTGTCGCCATTGGCGAGGATCACGCCGTCCTTGAGGGCGTCACGACCGCACCACAGGGAATAGGCGTTGTTCCACTCCTCGGCCTTGTCGTTGTCGATGAGGGTGAGCTTGAGGCCGTACTTGGCCTCCAGGGCCGCCTTGCGCTCGTACACGGCCTCCTTGCGGTAGCCGACGATGACCGCGACCTCGGTCAGGCCGATCTCCGCGAAGTTGGCGAGGGTCAGGTCGAGAACCGTGGGTTCGCCCTCTATGCCCGCAGGGCCCACCGGCACCAGAGCCTTGGGGAGGCTGTCGGTGTAGGGGCGCAGTCGGCGTCCGGCGCCGGCCGCCAGCACGAGGCCGATCATGCGGGTTCTCCTTCGTCGTGTACGGCGGGTGCCCCTGCGGACACCCAGAAGCGGATGCTCTCCAGGAGCACCACCAGGGCGACGGCCACGGCCAGGACCGTGAGCGCGACCGTGAACTGCGCGGCGGTGAGGGCCACGGCCAGCACGGTGACGAGGAGCGTCCGCCCTTCCTGCCCCCCGACGGCACGCACCAGCCAGGCCGGGGGCGCTCCGGCGTTGCCGCGGATGCGGTACACCGTGTCGTAGTGATGGTAGGCGACGGCCGCCACCAGGCCGAAAGCCGCAGGGAGGGCCCCGTTCACGTCCGCCTTGGCCGCCAGGATCAGGACGGTGCCGTATTCGGCGGCGCGGAAGAGCGGGGGGACGAGCCAGTCGAGGGCGCCCTTGAGGGGGCGGTGCAGAGCCTGACCGGCGGCGACGGCGTAGACGAGGGCGCCGACGACGGGTGCCCAGGTCACGCCCGAGAAGAGCGACACGGTCAAGACCACCGTGCCGGACACCGCGGCCACGAGGGGTCCGCCCAGCGATGCGCGCCTGCCCCTCGCCAGGAGTCCGGCCAGCGGCCCGTTGTCGGCGAGGTCCGCCAGCGCTCCCGCCGCCCGGTCCGTGCGCTGTGCCTTCCGCGTCAGCGACCGCAGCACGCGGCCCGCGGTCGTGTAGGTCGCCGCGAACGCGCAGCCGATGAGCAGCACGTAGAAGGTGATCCGGGGGGTCGTGACCGCCGTGAGGACCGCGATCATCGCCCAGCGCTCGCCGATGGGCAGGACGATCATGCGCCGGACCCACACCGTCCAGCCGACGCTGTCGAGCCGGCCCGAAAGGGCGGCCGTGGGGCTGGTGTTGGCGGTGGCGTCGTGGTTCGCCTCGTTGAAGGAGAAGTCGACGACGTGCCGGCAGGTCTGGAGGATCATCGCGCCCAGCGCCAGGGCCCAGACGTCGTCGCCGCCCCGGGCGGCACCCAGGGCGAGGCCCGCGTAGTAGGCGTACTCCTTGGCGCGGTCGAAAGTGGCGTCGAGCCAGGCGCCGAGCGTGGAGTACTGGAGGGAGTAGCGGGCGAGCTGGCCGTCGGTGCAGTCCAGGACGAACGAGGCGATCAGCAGCACACCGGCCGCGATGAACCCGCCGCGCGTACCCGTGGCCGCGCAGGCCGCCGCGATCAGGGCGGTGATCAGGGACGCCGTGGTGACCTGGTTCGGGGTCAGGCCCCGGCGGGCGCACCAGCGCGCGATGTAGCGGGAGTAGGGGCTGATGAAGTACGTGGTGAAGAAGCCGTCACGGGACTTCACGGCCGACTTCAGGCGTACGGCCTCGTCGTCGACCTCCGCGACGGCCTGCCGTGCCTCGTTGCGGGCCTGGGGGTCGGCGGGGACGGCGGCGACCAGGCTGCCGAGCTCGGGGCGGTGCACGTCGGCGCCGTCCTCGGCCAGCGCGGTGACGATGCGGTCGGGGAGGCTGTCCACGGCGACCGCCGTACCGCCGCCGGCGGAGTTCTCGCGGGCCAGCGCCCGGGTCAGCGTCACGCGGCCGTCGGGCTGCGCCGTGACGGCGCCGGGCACGGCCGCGAGGGAGAAGCGGGGGTCGGTCAGGCCGAGGCGCAGCGCGTGCACGTGGCCGACGAAGCGGGCGTCGACGAGGGCGATGCGCTGCTCGCACGGCGCTTCGGCGACCAGTCGCTCGGCGTCGGCGGCGTCCGCGGCGATCAGCACGTCGAAGCCGAGGGACCGCAGATCACCCTCGATCGACGAACCGGGAACCGGCTGACCGGTGAGGATGGCGGTCGACAACCGAACTCACTCCCTGGGTGCCGACGCGCGGGCGCCGGTCATGTGCACGATGGGGGCGCCCCTTGGCCGGGCCAGGCGGGCGGCATGTCGGCAGAGGCTATCGGATGCCAAGAAGGCTGCGTTCACCGCCCGTTAACGGGTCGATCAACAGCGCCTCCCCCGGCCTTTGCCGCGATCATCATCGGTGATCTGGGCCCCCGCCCACAAACCGCACCCCACAGAGCGGACATCCGGGACATCGCAGGTGACGGAGGCCACGGCCACCGGGGGCACGCGGGTTCACGGGGGTTACGGACATCGGGGGCACGCGGGTCTACGGGGGTTACGGACACCGGGGGCACGCGGGTCTACGGAGGCCAAGGACACCGGGGGGCACGCGGGTCCACGGAGGCCACGGACAGCGCGGGCGCGGCGGGTCCACTGGGTGTCGGCATAGGGTGGGCGACCATGACGTGGCTGATCACCGGCGGTGCCGGGTACATAGGGGCGCATGTGGCGCGGGCCATGACGGGGGCCGGTGAGCGGGTGCTCGTCCTGGACGACCTCTCGGCGGGGGTGCCCGCGCGGCTGCCCGCCGAGGTGCCGCTGGTCCGGGGCTCGTCGCTGGACGGCGGCCTGCTGAAGCGGGTGCTGGCCGAGCACGCGGTGACGGGTGTGGTGCATCTCGCGGCGCGCAAGCAGGTCGCCGAGTCGGTGGCGCAGCCCACCCGCTACTACCAGGAGAACGTCGGAGGCCTCGCGACGCTGCTGGAGGCGGTCGCGGAGGCCGGGATCGAGCGCTTCCTCTTCTCCTCGTCGGCGGCCGTCTACGGCAACCCGGCTGTGGGACTGATCACGGAGGAGACGCCCTGCGCCCCGGTGAACCCGTACGGCGAGACGAAGCTCGCCGGGGAGTGGCTGGTGCGGGCGGCGGGGCGGGCGCACGGGATCTCCACGGTCTGTCTGCGCTACTTCAACGTCGCCGGGGCGGCCGCGCCGGAGCTCGCGGACACCGGGGTGTTCAACATCGTCCCGATGGTCTTCGACCGGCTGACCCGCGGTGAGGCCCCGCGCATCTTCGGTGACGACTACCCGACCCCGGACGGCACCTGCATCCGTGACTACATCCATGTGTCCGACCTCGCCGAGGCCCATCTCGCGGCGGCCCGGCGGTTGTCCGAGGGTGACCTGAGCGGTGATCTGACGGTCAACATCGGTCGCGGCGAGGGCGTTTCCGTGCGCGAGATGGTCACGGTGATCGGCGAGGTGACCGGGGACCGCCGGCCCGCCCTCGTGGAGCCGAGGCGCCCCGGGGACGCCCCCGTGTCGGTGGCCTCCGCCGCGCGGGCCGCCGAGGCGCTGGGCTGGAGCGCCCGCCGCGGGGTGCGCGAGATGATCGACTCCGCCTGGCGCGGGTGGCAGTTGCACCATCGGTGAGGTCGCACCACCAGTGGCCCGCACCACCAGGGCGCTGCACCACCAGTGAGCCGCACCACCAGTGCGGCTGCACCACCGGTGCGGCTGCACCACCGGTGCGGCTGCACATCCAGTGAGGCTCCCCTGACCTGCGGATCGTTTGCCCAGGTCAGGGCACATGACAACGGTGTTCAGTGCCGCGTTGCCCGATACCCCCCGCCCGTAGTTCACTGTGATCCCGGAGCGGCGTTTCCGGCTGCTCCGGACCGACGCACAGGAGGCGGCTGCCATGGGGGCAGGGCACGACCACGGGCACACGCACGCCCCGGCCGGCGGTACGGCGACCGCGGCGTACGTGGGCAGACTGCGGGTGGCCCTGTCGATCACGCTCACCGTCATGGTGATCGAGATCGTCGGTGGCATCGCCGCGGACTCCCTCGCCCTGGTCGCGGACGCGGCCCACATGGCGACGGACGCGCTGGGTCTCGGCATGGCCCTGCTCGCGATCCACTTCGCCAACCGCCCGGCGACCGGCAACCGCACCTTCGGGTACGCCCGCGCCGAGATCCTGGCCGCGCTCGCGAACTGTCTGCTGCTGCTCGGGGTCGGCGGCTACCTCCTGTACGAGGCGATCGAGCGGTTCGTCACGCCGGCCGACACCAGGGGCGGGCTGGCCCTCGTGTTCGGCGCGATCGGTCTGGTCGCGAACATGATCTCGCTGACCCTGCTCATGCGCGGCCAGAAGGAGAGCCTGAACGTGCGGGGCGCGTTCCTCGAGGTCGCCGCGGACGCGCTGGGCTCGCTCGCGGTGCTGATCGCGTCGACGGTGATCCTCACCACGGGATGGCAGGCCGCCGACCCGATCGCCTCTCTCCTCATCGGCCTGATGATCGTGCCGCGCACCCTCAAGCTGCTGCGCGAGACCCTGGACGTGCTGCTGGAGGCGGCGCCCAAGGACGTCGACATGGCCGAGGTACGGACCCACATCCTGGCCCTGGACGGGGTGGAGGACGTCCACGATCTGCACGCCTGGACGATCACCTCCGGTATGCCGGTGCTCTCCGCCCACGTTGTGGTGAGCTCCGAGGTGCTCAACGCGATCGGCCACGAGAAGATGCTGCACGAACTCCAGGGCTGTCTCGGCGACCACTTCGACGTGGAGCACTGCACCTTCCAGCTGGAGCCGGGCGGCCACGCGGAGCACGAGGCGCACTTGTGCCACTGACGCACGGGTGTCGTCCGTGCCACTGGCACACCGGTGTCATCCGTGCCACTGACACGCGGCGTCACCTCTGCCACTGACACACGTGTACGGTGCATGAAACGCCTGTTCTGGCGGAACGCAGCGATCCGGTGCACCTTTGCGTCCTCCACCCCACAGCCCCGCCCCGGGCGGTTCCCGGCCCGCCGCGCCGGGCACGATCAACTGCCGGGTGTGCCGGATCGGTGCGGCACACTTGGGGCGCGAAGACCGATGTGAAGGATGGGTATGCCGACCACACCTGCGACCACGACGCACACTCCGTCGAACGGCGCCGCGAACGCGATCCTGCTGGAACTGGTCGACGAGCACGGTGTGACGATCGGCACCGCGGAGAAGCTCGCCGCCCACCAACCGCCGGGGCAGCTGCACCGCGCCTTCTCGGTGTTCCTCTTCGACGAGCGCGGCCGGCTGCTGCTCCAGCAGCGGGCGCTCGGCAAGTACCACTCCCCCGGCGTGTGGTCCAACACCTGCTGCGGCCACCCCTACCCCGGCGAGGCGCCCTTCGCGGCGGCTGCCCGGCGGACGTACGAGGAGCTGGGAGTCTCCCCCTCGCTGCTCGCCGAGGCGGGCACGGTCCGCTACAACCACCCGGACCCGGACTCGGGCCTGGTCGAGCAGGAGTACAACCATCTCTTCGTCGGGCTGGTGCAGTCGTCGCTCGACCCGGACGCCGAGGAGGTCGGCGCGACCGCCTTCGTGACCCCGGCCGAGCTGGCGGAGCGGCACGCGAAGGACACCTTCTCCTCGTGGTTCATGACGGTCCTCGACGCGGCCCGGCCCGCGGTGCGGGAGCTGACGGGCCCGTCGGCCGGCTGGTGACAGCCCGCTGGAACCGTTGGTGAACGTCCCCTAGGACACCGGCGCGGTCGTGAGCGGCAGGGCGGCCCAGATCACCTTGCCGCCGCCGGCCGTGTGCTCGACGTCGCAGGCGCCGCCCGCCTCCCGGGTGATCTCGCGCACCAGCAGCAGGCCGCGGCCCCCGGTCTCGCTGTGGGCGGCCTCCAGGGCGGTCGGCCGGTAGGGGTGGTTGTCCTCGACGGACACCCGCACCCACTCGGCGCCCACGGCCACCTCCACGGCGAGCATCGGTGAGAGCAGCGCCGCGTGCCGGACGGCGTTCGTGACGAGCTCGGACACGATCAGCAGGAGGCCCTGGACGAGATCCTGGGAGACGGGTACACCCTGTCGGTACAGCAGGTCCCGCACGGCGTGCCGCGCCTGCGGGACGGAGGCGTCGACGGCGGGGGCGGTGAACCGCCACACGCCCTCGTACGGCAGCGGATCCGGCGGAGCCGGTGCGAAGAGGTCGGGTCCGACGGGTTCGGGTCCGGCAGGTTCCGGTATGACAGGTTCCGGTCCGAGTGGGGCTGATACGAGAGGGGCCGGTCCCGCGCCGTCCGGTCCGTGGGGATCCGGTGCGAAGGGGTCCGGTCCGTGGTCCGCTTCTCTGCCGGCGTCTGAGCTGTCCGTTGGACGAGGGCCGGACCCACGCCCATCGTCGTCCATTCTTCGGTCGCCACCCTTGCGCTCGATTGTCACCACACGTCGAGTGTTGGCAGGGCGTCACTCCGGCCCGCCGCGCTGAACAGAAGTCAGCACATATCGAGTGCCTACGACCGTTTCCGCGCGGAACTACTCGGATTCTGTCGGCGCGGTTGGCGTTTCCTGTCGCTCGGCGACCATTCCGACGATCTTGCGGCCCCCGAACCCGGTGGCGACGAGACCGAGCCCGTCGAAGAGCAGGGCGAGCGAGAAGAAGCAGCCGATCACGTACTTGCTGCTGCTCGGCCAGGAGGCCAGCACCAGGATGCCGAGCAGCAGCCCGAAGGCGCCCTGCACGAGCGTCCAGCCGAACTGCGGTCCGCGCACCACCAGGCTGCCGACCAGCCGGAACACCCCTCCGGTCAGGAACAGCAGCGCGGCGAACATGGTCAGGGCCGCGGCCGCCGCCTCCGGACGGGCGATGACGACGACGCCGGCCGCGATGTTCAGGGCGGCGACGACCACGCCGAGCCAGAAGAAGCCGGAGTCGCGGGCCTGGACCGCGTGCAGCAGCCCGACCACACCGCCGACCAGCAGGAGCCAGCCGAACAGGAACATGGAGGTGAGCGTGGCCACCCCGGTGTAGACGAGCCCGACCAGCCCCGCGAGCACCAGGATCACGCCCAGTGCCGCCACCCGTCCGAACTCACGGCTCAGCCGGGCCGGTTCGGTCCTGTCCACCCTCTTCACTGCCATCCGGGGCCTCCTCGCGCTGCGGCCCCCGGCTTGATCGTACGGTCGGGGGGTACGGCTAGCATCCGAGATATGGAGTACCCGGAGCCGCAGCTGCTGCACACCGTCACCGACGCGGTGGCCACCGTCGTGGTCCGTCATCCGGCCAAGCGCAACGCCATGACGGCCGCGATGTGGCGGGCGCTGCCGCCACTGCTCGACACCCTGGCCGCCGATCCGGGGGTGCGGGCGCTCGTGCTGACCGGGGAGGGCGGGACGTTCTGCGCGGGCGCCGACATCTCCACCCTGCGTGAGGGGCCCGAGGAGGCGCAGGGACTCGCGGTGCGGGCCGAGGAGGCACTGGCGGCCTTTCCCAAGCCGACGCTCGCGGCGATCCGGGGGCACTGCGTGGGCGGCGGGGCACAGTTGGCGGCGGCGTGCGATCTGCGCTTCGCGGAGGAGGGCGCGCTGTTCGGGGTGACACCGGCGAAGCTCGGGATCGTGTACACGGCCTCCTCGACCCGGCGGCTGGTCTCGCTGGTCGGTCCGGCGACGGCCAAGTACCTTTTGTTCTCGGGCGAGTTGATCGACGCGGAGCGGGCGCTGCGCACCGGTCTCGTCGACGAGGTGCTGCCGGAGGGCGAACTCGCCAAGCGTGTCGGGGAGTTCACCCGGATCCTGGCCTCCCGGTCGCAGCTGACCCAGGCCGCGGCGAAGGAGTTCGCGAGCGGGCGCACGGACCGGGACGCGCACTGGGCCGAACAGGCGCGGGGCAGCGGCGACACCGCGGAGGGCGTCGCCGCGTTCCTGGAGCGCAGGGCGCCGCGCTTCACCTGGACTACGTCAGGATGAAGCGGCTCTTGGCGCGGAACTCCTCGACGAGGTGCGCGGGGGCCTTCAGCGGTGAGCCCGCGTCGTAGGGCGGCTGCGGGTCGTACTCGGTCAACAGCTGTACGGCCTGGGCGTGTTCGTCACCGGCGATCCGGCCGAGCAGGGCCAGCCCCATGTCGATCCCGGAGGAGACGCCGGCGGCGGTGACGTACTTGCCGTCGAACACGACCCGCTCCCCGGTGGGCTCGACGCCGAACCGCTCCAGGTACTCCAGGGCCAGCCAGTGGGAGGTCGCCCGGCGGCCTTCGAGCAGCCCGGCGGCGGCCAGCAGGAGGGAGCCGGTGCACACCGAGGTGGTCCAGGTGCTGGTGGCGTCCGCGGTGCGCAGCCAGTCGAGCAGCGCCGTGTTCTCCATCTGCGGGGTCTGTCCGGGGCCGCCCGGCACGATCACGATGTCGGGGCTCGGCACCTCTTCGAGCGTCCTGTCCGCGGTGATGGCGAGGACCCCGGTGTCGGTGCGCACCGGGCCGGTCCGCTCGGCGACGAAGACGGTCTCCGCGTCGGGGAGGCGGCCGAGGGTCTCGTACGGCCCCACGGCGTCCAGGGCGGTGAAGCGGTCGAAGAGGACGACGGCGATCTGCATGGCGAGGCCTTTCACTGGGCCGGGTGGAAGCGGCGGCGGTACTCGGACGGGGCCGTGCCGAGGGCTCTGACGAAGGCGCGGCGCATGCCCTCGGGGGTGCCGTAGCCGCTGGCGCGGGAGATCTCCTCGACGCCGTCGGAGGTGTCCTCCAGCAGGCGGCGGGCGTGTTCGAGCCGGACCCGGTCGACGTAGCGGCCGGGGGTCATGCCGGTCTCGGTCTGGAAGGCGCGGGCGAAGTGGCGGGGCGAGAGGCGGGCCCGGACGGCGAGGCTCTCGACGCTCAGGTCGGCGTCCGGGTGCTCGGTGATCCACTGCTGGACCTCGCGCAACGGTTCGCGCTGCGCGGTCTGCGCGGCGAGCTGGGCGCTGAACTGGGCCTGGTTGCCGGGTCTGCGCAGGAAGACGACGAGGTGGCGGGCGATGGTGAGGGCCGCGTCACGGCCGAGGTCCTCCTCGACCAGGGCGAGGGCGAGGTCGATGCCCGAGGTGACACCGGCGGATGTCGAGACGTGCCCGTCGCGCACGTAGATGGGATCGGGGTCCACCTCCACGGCCGGGTGGTCATGGGCGAGCTTGTCGCAGTACGCCCAGTGGGTGGTGACCCGGCGGCCGTCCAGCAGCCCCGCCTCCGCCAGCCGGATCGCGCCGGTGCACACCGAGACCAGGCGCTCGGCGCGCGGCCCGTGCTCCCGCAGCCAGTCGGCGAGGCGCGCGTCGGGGCGCCGGGTGCCCTGGCCGCCGGGCACGACGAGGGTGTGCGGGGTGTCGGCCCCCGCGAGCGCTTCGTCCGGTACGACGGTCAGGCCGCTGGAGGTGCGCACGGCGGCGCCGTCCAGCGAGGCCGTGCGGATGCGGTAGCTGCCCGGGGTGTGCTGCTCGGCGCCGGCGAAGACCTCCAGGGGGCCGGTGACGTCGAGGCTCTGCACCCCGTCGAAGAGGACGAAGAGAACGGTTCGCTGGGCCATGCCCCTGATTCTTGGGGCGGTCGGTGACGGCTGCAATGACGAGTTCCCCACCTTTCCTGCCATGCACCGCTCCCCCGACGAGTGGATACCAAGCGGTCGGTAACCTGCGGGGCATGACTACTGCCGCCCTGGAACCCCGTGCCGGTCGCCGCTGTCACAACGCGCTCAACTCGCTGCACGCCACGCACTACTTCTCCCCCGACCTGGGAAAGGAGCTGGCCTCGGTCGGCGTCACCCATCCGAGGGCCGTGAACTTCGCGGTGCGGGCCGCCGCGCTGGGACCGGTCGGCGCGGGGGCGGTGACGGCGGCGTTCTACAACTACAAGCACGACCTGGTCGCCGAGCACGTGCCCGCGGTGTGGCGGACCGCCGGGCCGGAGCAGGTCCTGGCCGCACGCGCGCGTGCCGTCGACACGACGCTGCGCCGCCTGCTGGGCGAGGAGGTCCTGGCCTGCGACGAGATGGCCGAGGCCGCGCGGCTCGCGCTGCACGCCGCCGAGGGCTGTTCGCGGGCCGCCCGCCCGCTGTACTCCGCCCACGCCGACCTGCCGGTGCCCGAGGAGCCGCACCTGGCGTTCTGGCACGCGGCGACGCTGCTGCGCGAGCACCGGGGGGACGGGCATCTCGCCGCCCTGATGTCCGCAGAACTCGACGGGCTGGAGGCGCTGGTGACCCACACCGCGACAGGTCGGGGCATGACACCGTCCTGGGTGTTCACCACGCGCGGCTGGAGCCGGGCGGAATGGGACGCGGCCGTCGGGCAGCTCCAGGAGCGCGAGCTCCTCGACGCCGACGGCGAGCTGACGGAACGCGGGGCCGCCCTGCGCGAGGAGATCGAGGCGGAGACGGACCGGCTGGACCTGGCCCCGTACGAGCACCTCGGCGCCGAAGGCGTGCGGCGGCTGACGGAGCTGGCGGGCGGGTTCGCCCGGACGGCGGTGGCCGCGGGCGCGTACCCGGCGGACCTGATCGGCAAGCGCTGAACCTGCGGACTCCCGGGGGGGCTGACGGGCGCCCGGGTCTGCGGGCTTGCGGGCTCCCGGGCATGCGAGCTCCCGGGCTTGGAGGCTTGCAGGCTCCCGAGTTTGCGGGCTCCCGGGCTCCCAAACTCCGGCACTCCCGGACCCCCGCTTCCCGACTTCCCGGCTTCCCGGCATCCCCGGCTTCCCGGCATCCCCGGCTTCCCCGCTTCCCCGCGTCCCCGCTTCCCGGCCTCCCCGGCATCCCCGCATCCCCGCATCCCCGCATCCCCGCGACGAAGATTGCCCGCGCGTCTGTGAGGTACCCGTTCTTCTCCCGGTCGTGGTGGCCGGGAGAGGAAAGGGGAATGCACATGTTCCGCGCGATCGCAGACGTACTGCGCCAGATCGGTGGCGCCATCGCCACCGTCGTGACGCTGCCCTTCCGGGCGCTGGCCCGGCTCTTCGGCGGTGCGTCCGGCTCGACGAGGAGCCGCAGGGCCTGACGACCGCGGCCGGGACGACCGCGCCCTGATCCCCGACTGTCGGTGCCGCCTGCCACAATTGCCGCGCAACCTCAGTGAGAAGGCGGTACGGGATCGTGACGACACCCGGGTCCAGCGGGTCCACCCACCTCGGATCCATCGAAGGCAGGATCGCCGAGGAACTCGGCGTACGGGAGCGGCAGGTCAAGGCGGCCGTGGAACTGCTCGACGGCGGTTCCACGGTTCCCTTCATCGCCCGCTACCGCAAGGAAGCGACCGAGATGCTCGACGACGCGCAGCTGCGCACGCTCGAGGAGCGGCTGCGCTATCTGCGGGAGCTGGAGGAGCGACGGACCGCGATCCTCGACTCGGTGCGCGAGCAGGGCAAGCTCACCGGCGAACTGGAGGCGCAGATCCGGGGCGCGGAGACCAAGGCGCGCCTCGAGGACATCTACCTCCCGTTCAAGCCGAAGCGGCGCACCAAGGCGCAGATCGCGCGCGAGGCCGGGCTCGAACCGCTCGCGGAGGGCCTGCTCGGTGACCCGACGGTCGACCCGCTCGCCGCTGCCGCCGCGTTCGTCGACGCCGACAAGGGCGTCGCCGACCCGCAGGCCGCGCTGGACGGCGCCCGCGCGATCCTCACGGAGCGCTTCTCCGAGGACGCCGACCTGATCGGTGAACTGCGCGAGCGCATGTGGGTGCGCGGGCGCCTGGTCGCGAAGGTGAAGGACGGCAAGGAGGAGGCGGGCGCCAAGTTCGCCGACTACTTCGACTTCTCCGAGCCCTTCAAGGAGCTCCCCTCGCACCGCGTCCTGGCGATGCTGCGCGGCGAGAAGGAGGACATCCTCGACCTCGTCCTGGAGCCCGAGGAGCCCACGGACGGCCCTTCGTCGTACGAGGGGGTCGTCGCCCACCGGTTCGGCATCGCCGACCGTGGCCGTGCCGCTGACAAGTGGCTGAAGGACACCGTCCGTTGGGCCTGGCGGACCCGCATCCTCGTGCACCTCGGCATCGATCTGCGGCTGCGGCTGCGGACGGCCGCCGAGGACGAGGCGGTCGACGTGTTCGCGAAGAACCTCCGCGACCTGCTGCTCGCCGCCCCGGCCGGCACGCGCGCGACGCTCGGCCTCGACCCGGGCTTCCGTACCGGCGTGAAGGTCGCCGTGGTCGACGCCACCGGCAAGGTCGTGGCCACCGACGTCATCCACCCGCACGTCCCGGCCAACCGGTGGGACGAGGCGATCGCCAAGCTGGCCCGGCTGGCCAAGGAGCACGCGGTCGAGCTGATCGCGATCGGCAACGGCACGGCGTCCCGCGAGACCGACAAGCTCGCCGGTGAACTCATCACCAAACACCCGGAGCTGAAGCTCACCAAGGTGATGGTGTCCGAGGCCGGCGCGTCGGTGTACTCGGCCTCCGCGTTCGCCTCGCAGGAGCTGCCGGACATGGACGTGTCGTTGCGCGGCGCGGTCTCCATCGCGCGCCGGCTCCAGGACCCGCTCGCGGAGCTGGTGAAGATCGACCCGAAGTCGATCGGCGTGGGCCAGTACCAGCACGACCTGTCCGAGGTGAAGCTGTCGCGCTCGCTGGACGCGGTCGTGGAGGACTGTGTGAACGGCGTCGGGGTCGACGTCAACACCGCGTCCGCTCCCCTGCTGGCCCGGGTCTCCGGGATCACCTCCGGGCTCGCCGAGAACATCGTGGCGCACCGGGACACCAACGGCCCGTTCACCTCCCGCACCGAGCTGAAGAAGGTGGCCCGGCTGGGCCCCAAGGCGTACGAGCAGTGCGCGGGGTTCCTGCGGATCCGGGGCGGCTCCGACCCGCTGGACTCCTCCAGCGTGCATCCCGAGGCGTATCCGGTGGTGCGCAGGATGGTGAAGACCGCGGGGCAGGAGGTCGCGTCCCTCATCGGGAACACCGGCGTGCTGCGGTCGCTCAGGCCGCAGGATTTCGTGGACGAGACGTTCGGCCTGCCGACCGTGACCGACATCCTCAAGGAGCTGGAGAAGCCGGGGCGTGACCCCCGTCCCGCCTTCAAGACGGCGACCTTCAAGGAGGGCGTCGAGAAGATCTCCGACCTGGTGGCCGGGATGGTGCTGGAGGGCGTCGTGACCAACGTGGCGGCCTTCGGGGCGTTCATCGACGTCGGTGTCCACCAGGACGGCCTGGCGCATGTCTCGGCGCTGTCGAAGACGTTCGTGAAGGATCCCCGGGACGTCGTGAAGCCGGGTGACATCGTCAAGGTGAAGGTGCTGGAGGTCGACATCCCGCGCAAGCGGATCTCGTTGACGCTGCGGCTCGACGACGAGGCGGCGGCGAAGCCCTCCGGTGGGGAGCGCCGTCAGCAGCGGGGCGGGCGGCCGCCCCAGCAGCGGCAGCAGCAACCGCGCCAGCAGCAGCGGTCGGCGCCGGCTCCGGCCAACAGCGCGATGGCCGATGCCCTGCGCCGGGCCGGGATCGTCGATCCGAAGAACGGCCGCCGCTGACCCGACCCGGCATGTGCGGGAGGCTCGCACCGCCTCCCGCACGCCGAGGGTGGCGGACACCTAGGGTGAAGGGCATGGTCACTTCGCGCACCGTCACCTGGGAAGTGTTCGAGAGCCGGGGCTACGAGACCGCCTGGGCGGAGTTCGGCGAGGGCTCACTGCGGGCGCGGGGCAGAGCGGTCGGGGTCGCTCCCGAGCCGTACTGGATCTCGTACGAGCTCGAGACCGGCGATGACTTCGTGACCCGCCGACTGGCGGTCACGGCGGAGACCGGGTCGGGGACCCGCACCCTGGACCTGGCCCACGACGGACACGGCCGGTGGGCCGCCGACGGAGAGCCGCTGCCCGGGCTCGACGGGGCGCTCGACTGCGATCTGGGGCTGTGTCCGCTCACCAACGCCATGCCCGTGCTGCGGCACGGGCTCCATCGGGCGCCCGGGGAACGGGAGTTCCTGATGGCGTGGGTGTCGGTGCCCGAGCTGTCCGTACGGCCCTCGCCGCAGACCTACACCCATCTGGAGCGGACGGGTGCGGGCGGACGGGTGCGGTTCGCCTCCGGCGACTTCCGCAGCGACCTCCTGTTCGACGAGGACGGACTCGTCGTCGACTATCCCTCGCTCGCCCGCCGACTCACGGACTAGCACCCCTGCGCCCGGTCGGCCCTAGCGCTCGGTCACCTTGCCGTCGGCGACCTCCAGGCGGCGGTTCACGCGCACCGCGTCCAGCATGCGGCGGTCGTGGGTGACCAGGAGCAGGGTGCCCTCGTAGGCGTCCAGGGCCGACTCCAGCTGCTCGATCGCCGGCAGGTCGAGGTGGTTCGTCGGCTCGTCCAGGACCAGCAGGTTCACACCGCGGGCCTGCAACAGCGCGAGCGCGGAGCGCGTCCGCTCCCCCGGTGACAGGGTCGCCGCCGAACGCATGACGTGGTCGGACTTCAGGCCGAACTTGGCCAGGAGGGTCCGGACCTCCACGGGCTCGGTGTCGGGGACGGCCGCGCAGAAGGCGTCGAGCAGCGACTCCTCGCCGTGGAACAGCTTGCGGGCCTGGTCGACCTCGCCGATCAGGACGCCGGAGCCGAGGGCGGCCTGGCCGGCGGACAGCGCCGCCCGGCCGAGCAGGGCGGCCAGCAGCGTCGACTTGCCGGCGCCGTTCGCTCCGGTGACCGCCACCCGGTCCGCCCAGTCGATCTGGAGGGTGACCGGGCCGAGCACGAAGTTGCCCTGGCGCACCTCGGCGTCCCGCAGCGTGGCGACCACCGCTCCCGAGCGGGGGGCCGCCGCGATCTCCATGCGCAGTTCCCACTCCTTGCGCGGCTCCTCGACGACATCGAGGCGTTCGATCATGCGCTGGGTCTGGCGGGCCTTCGCGGCCTGCTTCTCGCTGGCCTCGCTGCGGAACTTGCGGCCGATCTTGTCGTTGTCGTTGCTCGCCTTGCGGCGGGCGTTCTTGACGCCCTTGTCCATCCAGGAGCGCTGCATCTGCGCCCGGTCCTGGAGGGCGGCCCGCTTGTCGGCGTACTCCTCGTAGTCGTCCCGGGCATGCCTGCGGGCGACCTCGCGCTCCTCCAGGTAGGCCTCGTAGCCGCCGCCGTAGAGGGTGATCTGCTGCTGGGCCAGGTCGAGTTCGAGGACCTTGGTGACCGTGCGGGTGAGGAACTCGCGGTCGTGGCTGACGACGACCGTGCCGGCCCGCAGGCCCTTCACGAACTTCTCCAGGCGCTCCAGGCCGTCCAGGTCGAGGTCGTTGGTCGGCTCGTCGAGGAGGAAGACGTCGTAGCGGGAGAGCAGGAGGGAGGCGAGGCCGGCGCGGGCCGCCTGGCCGCCCGAGAGCGAGGTCATCGGCTGGTCCAGGTCGACCGCGAGGCCGAGCGAGTCTGCGACCTCCTCGGCGCGTTCGTCGAGGTCGGCGCCGCCCAGGTCGAGCCAGCGCTCCAGGCTGGTGGCGTAGGCGTCGTCCGCGCCCGGGGCTCCGTCGACCAGGGCCTGGGTCGCGTCGTCCATCACCTGCTGGGCCTCGGCGACGCCGGTGCGGCGGGCCAGGAACTCCCGGACGGTCTCGCCCGGGCGGCGCTCCGGCTCCTGCGGGAGGTGACCGACGGTCGCCGTCGGCGGGGAGAGCCTGAGCTCGCCCTCCTCCGGTGCGAGCAGGCCCGCGAGCATCCTGAGCAGCGTGGACTTGCCGGCGCCGTTGGCCCCGACCAGGCCGATGACGTCTCCGGGTGCGACGACGAGGTCGAGCCCGCTGAACAGGGAGCGGTCGCCGTGGCCGGCGGCGAGGTTCTTGGCGACGAGGGTGGCAGTCATCAGACCGCCGATCCTAGTGGCCGTGGGGGACGGCCGGCGCTCGGGATTTCAGCGGGCCCTCTCCTCCGCGAGGCACCGGTCGCCCGCCTCCGCTCCTCACCGGGCCATCGCCTCCACCAGGACGCTTCCCGAGGTCCGTGCCACCACGAAGGACTCTCCCTTGACCGCCTTGGCGTCCAGGGCGATCCGGTGCCGGCCCGCTTCCAGGACGCCGTCGAAGACCTCCTGGGCGTGGGTGCGGTAGAGGCGGTCGAGGCGGTACGCCGTCAGCCGCACCCGGCACGGGGAGGTGACCTCGACGCCCGCCTCGCCGTCGGCGGCGACCAGCCTGATCAGTCGGCGCTGTGCGAGGGGGCTGCGGTCGAGGGCGTGCTCTATCTGGGCCACGAGGAGCGGGACGATCGGGGCCAGGCCGTCGACGTAGGCCACCTCGATGCCCGCGCCGGCGAAGGACCGGCGTACGGCGGCACGTTCCTCCTCGCTGATCGCGCGGCCGAAGGCGACGGCGCCGTAGCCGCGCAGTTCGTCGGCGGGGACCCCGCCCACGCCGTGCGTGATGTCGGCGCCGATGCCGATGGAGCGCAGGGCGGCGGCCAGCTTGGCGAGGACGGCGACGCGGGCGCCGATGAGCAGGACGCGGCGGCGGGCCCGCCGGGTCTCCTCCTGGAGGAGGGAGTCCAGTGCCGCGCGGTACTCGGCGCCCTGGAAGCGGAAGGGGCCGATGCCGTGGTAGCCGTTGAGGCGGAGGTCCACGGTCTCCTCGGTCTGCCAGGCGAAGTCGCGCCAGATGAAGTCGTCACCGTCCCGCTCGATGACGGCGGTGACGGCCCCGCAGGCCAGGTCCTCGCACTCGGGACAGCCGTAGATGACGTGACGGCCGCCCGGCAGCGGGGCGTCCGTCTCGCCCAGGAGGCTGCGGACCTGTGCGGTGAAGATGGCGGGCGGCACGTCGGAGGCGAGGGGGGAGACGGCGTCGAGGTCGGAGAGCTGGAAGAGGAGCGGGCGGCTGTCGACGATGAAGTCCACGAAGTCGCGGTGCAGTTGGAAGTCACCGTTGGCGAGGACTCCACCGGCACGCATCGCCGGTGCCAGGCCGAAGGTCGCGTAGGCGGCAGACATGGTGTGAGTATTCCCGGCTTTGGGCAGGTCTGCGCACGGCATGGGGCATTCCGCTACGGCCGGGCCGCCGGGGTCGCCCGACGAGGAGGAGTTGGGAGCCCGGCCAGGCGTGGGCGGCGTACGCGTGGTCGAAGGGGGACCGGCGGGAGGGGGGCCTGACATCGGTGCGCGGAGGAGGCGGTCGTGCCCGCCCCCTCCGCGCGCCGGCCGTTCTCAGGCGTGGTCGTGGCCCAGCGGGTCGCCCTCCGTCTCGGTGCCGGGGCCCGGGCCGATCTGGATCCCGAAGTCGCCGTCGTACTTGCGGTGGCCCTCGATCACGGCGAGTTCGACGGCCTCGGAGCCCATCTCGCCGCGCACGATGACCGGGTCCCGGCGCAGGTCGCGCATGAGGGCGACACACATGCCGATCATGACGAGGACGAAGGGCGCGGCGGCCAGGATGGTGAGGTTCTGGAGGCCGGTGAGCGCGTCGCCCTGGCCGCTGCCGACGAGCAGCATGATCGCGGCGACCGCTCCGGTGACCACGCCCCAGAACACCACGACGAAACGGCCGGGTTCGAGGGCGCCCTTCTGGGAGAGCGTGCCCATCACGATGGACGCGGCGTCGGCGCCCGACACGAAGAAGATGCCGACCAGGATCATCACGAGCAGGCTGGTGACGGTGGCCATGGGGAACTCCTGGAGCACCGCGAAGAGTTGGCCCTCGGGGGTGTCCTCGCCGCCGAGCGCGCCGCCCTCCTTCAGCTTCATGGCCGTGCCGCCGAAGATCGCGAACCAGACCAGGCTGACCGTGCTGGGCACCAGGATGACCCCGCCGACGAACTGGCGGACGGTGCGGCCTCGGCTGATGCGGGCGATGAACATGCCCACGAAGGGCGTCCAGGAGATCCACCAGGCCCAGTAGAAGACGGTCCAGCTGCCGAGCCAGTCCGCGACGCCCTTGCCGCCGCTGGCCTCGGTGCGGCCGGCCAGCTGGGGCAGGTCGCCGAGGTAGGAGAAGATCGAGGTGGGCAGCAGGTCGAGGACGATGATCGTGGGCCCCGCGACGAACACGAAGACCGCGAGGACCAGGGCCAGCACCATGTTGGTGTTGGACAGCCACTGGATGCCCCGCTCGATGCCGGAGACCGCTGAGAGCACGAAGGCCAGGGTCAGTACGGCGATGATGGCGACGAGCAGTCCGGTGCTGACGTGGTTCATCCAGTCCAGCTCCTGGAAGCCGGAGCCGATCTGGAGGGCGCCGAGACCGAGGGAGGCGGCGGAGCCGAAGACGGTGGCGATGATCGCGAGGATGTCGATCACCCGGCCGGCGGCGCCGTTGGCGTGCCGCTCCCCGATGAGGGGGGTGAAGACGGCGCTGATGGTCTGGCGCCTGCGCTTGCGGAAGGTGCTGTAGGCGATGGCGAGGCCGACCACCGCGTAGATCGCCCACGGGTGCAGGGTCCAGTGGAAGAGGGTCGTCGCCATCGCCGTCTCCATGCGTTCACCGGAGTTGGCTGGATCGGTGCCCGGCGGCGGGGTCGTGTAGTGGGAGAGCGGCTCGCTGACGCCGTAGAACATCAGGCCGATGCCCATGCCGGCGCTGAACATCATGGCGACCCAGGAGACGGTTCTGAACTCGGGTTCCTCGCCCTCGGCGCCCAGGTGGATGCGGCCGTAACGGCTCATCGCGAGCCACAGGGCGAACACCACGAAGCACGAGGCGGCCAGCATGAAGGCCCAGCCGCCGTTGTGGATCAGCCCGTCGAGCAGCGTGGTGGAGACGTCCTCCAGGGAGTCCGTCGCCGCCCAGCCCCAGATCACGAAGGCCAGGGTGATGACGGCGGTGACTCCGAACACCACCCGGTCGGTCCGGTGGCCGAGAACGCCCATGGGGCCTTCCCGGCCACCTCTCTTCTTCAGGTCTTCAGTCATCTGCGGCACCTTCCCCTGGGGCGGTGGGTACGCCGGTTTTCACACAGTTCCCCAGGACCTACCACAGATGCCGCAGATCAGCGCCGATTCACCGGCCGGTGTCCGGCTCCGTCACCGGTTGCTCGCCGGCTCATCCACCCTCCGGGACACGGTGGGCGGTGCGCGGCGCCCGGACACCGTCGAGCGCCCCGGCCTCCTGCGGTACGGCGGTCCGGGCGCCCTTCGTGGCGTGCGCGAAGGCGGCGGCGCCGCCGACCAAGGGGACCCGGGCCGAGGTACGGGCCAGGTCGATCGTCAGGGTGGGCCGGGTGGGCGGCGGGTCGATGAGGTCCTTGTCGGTGCCCGCGACGATCAGGGCGAGACGGTGGCCCGCGGGCACGACGTGGTCCGTGGCGCCCAGGTCGAGGGTGATGGTGTAGGCCTTGCCCGGGGTGAGCGGGACGCCCTTCCCGGCATCCGCGTAGGTGCCGAGGTCGGCCCAGCCGCGGCTGACCACCGTGTAGTCGACGGCGGTCGTCTTCGCCCGGGTCTCCTTGAAGCAGGCGCTGTCACCGGTGGTGCTCAGTCCCCAGCAGGTGCGGTCGGCCAGGGTGCTGATGCCTTCCCCGCTCGCCGCGTAGTCACGGATGGTGTCGGGACCCAGGTCCACGAGGACGGCGGACAGGTGGGCCGTGGAGGTGGTGGGTGTCGCGGTGACGGTCACCTTCGAGGCGCCCGACAGGCGGAGGTCCCCGGTGAGGGTGCCGGTGGTGAAGCCCGCCTTGTCGGGGGTCGAGGTGTCGATCCGGGCGGCCCAGTCGGTCTCGCTCAGTGCGGGGTCGTCGGTGAAGGTCTCGGTGCCCCTGGCCCTGCTCAGGCCGAGGGTGCCGACGCCCGGCCGGGTGCCCTGCGCGGGGCGCAGAGTGGTGGCCGAAGTGCCGCGCGGGGGCCAGGACTTGGAGGTGACCCACTGGTCGGGGTGGCGTTCGATGTCGGCCATGGGCTCGCGGTCGATGCCGTTGTCGTAGCCGAGGAGTTCGTGGTCGAACCAGCGGTGCAGGGTGTCGACCCACTGCGCGCGTCGGAAGTCGAAGGGGTCGACGTGGCCGGTCTGGGAGAGCCAGATCTTGCGCTGGACGCCGTTCTTCGCGAGGGCGTCCCACCACGGACCGACGTGCTGGAGACGGACGTTGAGGTCCTGCATGCCGTGCACCAGGAAGACGCTGGCCTTGACCTTGCGCGCGTCCTTGACGTAGTCGCGCTCGGTCCACAGCGGGGTCCGGTCACCGGTGCGGGGTGCCTGGTCGACGAGCTTCTGCTGGACGGCGGCGCACTTGGCGCGGGCGTCGGGGCTGTCGACGTAGTCCGAGAGCCAGTCGGGCCCGGAGTCGTAGAGCGGGGCGCCCTGGGCGAAGTAGTAGTCGTACCAGGTGGAGATGGCGCTGATCGGGACGATGGTCTTCAGGCCCTTCACGCCGGTGGCGGCGACGCCGTTGGCGATGGTGCCGTCCCAGCTCTTGCCGATCATGCCGGTTTTGCCGTTGGTCCAGTCGGCCTTGGTCTTCTGGGTTCCGGTGCGGGTCGTGTAGGCGGTGGCCCGGCCGTTCAGCCAGTCGACGACGGCCTTCGCGGACTGGATGTCGGAGCGGCCGCCGACGTCCACACAGCCGTCGGAGCGGTTGGTTCCGGCCAGGTCGACGCCGACGAAGGCGTAGCCGCGGGGCACGAAGTAGTTGTCGTAGAACAACGGCATCTGGACGACACGGCCGTTGGCGTCGTACGTCTTCAGCTGACTCTCGTTGCCGCGACCGCAGCAGGAGTAGTACGGGCTGGCGTCCATGATGACCGGGACCTTGCGGCCCCTCTGGGCGGGTTCGCGGGGCCGCACGATGTCGACGGCGACGCGGTCGGACTTCCCGTCCCCGTCGCCGTCGAGCCGGGTGTCCACCCAGACGGCCTCGCGGACCGCGTGCTCGTAGGAGTAGACGGGTTGGCTCTCGCGCGGCGCTGTCTGCGCCTGTGCGGTCGCGGGTGCGAGGAAGGTCGCCAGCAGGGCGGCGGTGGCCGCGAGGGCGGTCGCGAGCGGTCTCCAGATCGTGAAGCGCGTGCTTGTCGGCATGCGCGGACGTTACTGCGGTCAACTCCCGGGCAAAAGAGGGCCCCTTGAGACCATGTCGGCCGAATGGCGATCGTGTGACAGGGGTGGTCGTGGACACATCCAGCTCACAGGTGGTGAATAGGCTGCGAACCGACTTGGTCCCCCCACGACTTGGAGTTCTCGTGCACCGCAGACTCATCGCACCGGGCGCCCTCGCGGCGGCCTCCCTGATGCTGGCGGTCCCGGCGTCGGCGGCGAGCTTCTCCCCCGGCGCGCCGGGCATCGGCGACCCCTACTACCCGGACTACGGCAACGGCGGCTACGACGTCTCGCACTACGACCTGCGGCTCAAGTACCAGCCGTCGACGGACGAGTTGGAGGGTACGGCGACCCTCCTCGCGCGTACGACGCAGGATCTGTCCCGCTTCGACCTGGACTTCCTGCTCGATGTGAGCGAGGTGCGGGTCAACGGCACGAAGGCGTCCTTCACCACGTCGGGCGAGCATGAGCTGGAGATCACGCCCAAGTCGCCGCTGGCCAAGGGGACCGCGATCACGGTCGTGGTGCGCTACAGCGGAGTTCCGTCGTCGAAGCAGGCGTACGGCTTCACCAGCTGGCACCGCACTCCGGACGGCGGGGTCGGGGCGAACGAGCCCGAGGCCGCGTGGTGGTGGTTCCCCAGCAATGATCACCCGCTCGACAAGGCCACCTACGACGTGTCGGTGCTGGTCCCGGACGGCAGCCAGGCCATCTCCAACGGCACCCTCCAGTCGACGAGTTCACGCCTGGGCTGGACCCGCTGGAACTGGCGCTCCGACAAGCCGCAGGCCACGTATCTGGCGACGCTGGCCGTCGGCCGGTTCGACCTCACCACCGGCACGACCGACGGCGGGATCCCGGTCGTCAACGCCTACAGCAAGGACCTGGGGGCCAACTACGGTGCCGCGCGGGCCAGCGTCGAGCGGACCGGGGAGATCGCCGACTGGCTGAGCTCGTACTTCGGACCGTATCCCTTCGACGCGCTCGGCGGGTACGTGCCGAACACGAACACCGGGTACGCGCTGGAGACCCAGACCCGGCCCTTCTACAGCCCGCGCCAGTTCGCGAACGGCTCCAACACCTCGGTGGTCGTGCACGAGCTGGCCCACCAGTGGTACGGCGACCTGGTGTCGGTGAGCGGCTGGAAGGACATCTGGATCAACGAGGGCTTCGCGCGGTACGCGCAGTGGCTGTGGTCCGAGCACGAGGACGAGGGCACGGCACGGGAACTCGCCGACTACGTGTACGCCTCGCACCCGGCCGACGACGCGTTCTGGACGGTGCGGCCGGGTGATCCGGGGCCGGAGAACCAGTTCGACATCGCGGTCTACGACCGGGGGGCGCTGGCCATCCAGGCGCTGCGGAACGAGATCGGTGACGAGGCGTTCTTCGCGGTGCTGAAGGGGTGGCCGCAGCGGCACGCCTACGGCAACGCCTCGGTGGCCGACTTCCAGAAGTACGCCGAGGAGGTGTCGGGTCAGCCGCTGGCCGCGCTGTTCGACACATGGCTGTTCCAGCCGTCGAAGCCGGGGGCGCCGGCGGCGCGGGGCGCGTCGATCGCGGGAGCTGCGGCAACCGCGATTCAGCCGAAGTCGTGGACGAAGATCGCAGCGACGAACGACGTGCACACGGACTGAGCGCGGACCGGGTGGGCGGCCCTGTCCTTCGACGCGCGTCGAGGCGGGGGCCGCCCTCCACCGGCTCCCGGACTTGGACAGCCGGTTCAAGAAGGGGTGCGGGTGGCGGCAGAGTCCTGACCGAAGTCGTAGACGGTGACCGCGATACTGCGCTCGACCAGCCGGGCCATGATCAGCGGCTCGACACTGGACCATTTTCCGCTGCGCGGCAGGGCAACTCTCGCCGTACCCCCGCGGTATGTGTTCGGCCGCAGGCCGGCTGTGGCTGGTCGCGCAGTTCCCCGCGCCCCTTCAGGGCGTGTCACGTGCCCCGGGTCCGTGCTGCCCCCGCCTCGGCCCCCGATGTCGTTATACACGTGCGCGATCAGCTTGGTGCCCTTCACGGACGGGGCCGTGGCGTCGCCCTTGGTGTAAGTGATCTCCCCCATGACGCCACGGTAGGGGACGGCACTGACAGTGGCCCCCCGTCAGGCCGTGTGGTCGGTCGGGGCGGGTGGGGTCGGGGAGTGGACCCTGTGGCGGACTGCGAACCAGCCGGCGATCAGGAGGGCGGCGATCAGGGGGATGAGGAGGAGGGTCTTGCGGCCGACCTCGGGGTCGTTCCACATCATGCCCAGGCAGGCCAGGAGGAAGGCGATCGTGCTGATCTCGGTGACCGGGCTGAAGGGGAGGCGGAACGCGGGGCGGGTCAGGTGGCCCGCGCGAGCGCGGCGGACGAAGACCAGGTGGCAGACCATGATGATCACCCACGTGCTGATGACACCGAGCGAGGCGATGTTCAGCACGATCTCGAAGGCCTGGCTCGGCACGAGGTAGTTGAGGCCGACGCCGAGCACGCAGACCGCGCAGGTGAGCAGGATCCCGCCGTACGGCACCTGGCTGCGGTTCATCCTCGCCGTGAACCTCGGTGCGGAGCCCGCCGTCGCCATGGAGCGCAGGATGCGGCCCGTGGAGTAGAGGCCGGAGTTCAGGGAGGACATGGCCGCCGTGAGGACGACCAGGTTCATCACGTCGCCCGCCGCCGGGACGCCGATCTTCGAGAGGACGGTGACAAACGGGCTCTCGTCGGCCGAGTAGAGCGAACCCGGCAGCAGCAGGGCCAGGAGGACGACCGAGCCCACGTAGAACAGACCCACCCGCCACATGATCGAGTTCACCGCGCGCGGCACGACCTTCTCCGGCTGCGCCGTCTCGCCCGCCGTGACACCCACCAGCTCCAGCGCGGCGTACGCGAAGATCACGCCCTGCATGACGAGGACGACCGGCATCAGGCCGTGCGGGAAGACACCCCCGCCGTCGGTGATCACGCTCGCTCCGGGCGTCCTGCCGCCCACCTCGTGCTGGGTGGCGAGCAGGAAGATGCCGATCAGCATGAAGCCGACGAGCGTGGCCACCTTGATGATCGAGAACCAGAACTCCATCTCGCCGAAGATCTTCACCGAGATCAGGTTCACGGCCAGCACCACCGCGAGGGCGACGAGCGCGAGCGTCCACTGCGGGATGTCGGTGAACATGCTCCAGTAGTGCGTGTAGAGCGCGATCGCCGTGATGTCCGCGATACCGGTCGTCGACCAGTTGAGGAAGTACATCCAGCCGGCGACGTACGCGCCCTTCTCGCCGAGGAACTCGCGCGCGTACGACACGAAGGAGCCCGATGAGGGGCGGTAGAGGACGAGTTCGCCGAGGGCGCGGACCACGAAGAAGGCGAAGATCCCGCAGACCAGGTAGGCCAGCGCGAGTCCCGGCCCCGCGGTGTGCAGACGCCCGCCTGCGCCCAGGAAGAGGCCGGTGCCGATCGCGCCGCCGATGGCGATCATGTTGACGTGGCGGGCCTTGAGATCCTTGCTGTAGCCGGCGTCGCCCGCGTCGGCGTGCACCCGCGCGGCGGGGGTGCGGGCGGTACGGGCAGGGGCCTGGGCCGGTTGCGCGGCGTCCTTGCTCACAGGTGGTTCCACTCTCTGGTGCGCCCCGGCGGGTCTCGCTCGGGGGTCCGGACGTGCGTCGGCCCCTGCCTCCTGGCGCGGGGCACGGACCGACGGATCACCTGCCCGGGAACCCCTCGCCCAACCGGTGGCGGATGTCACAGCAGTGGTGAGACAGCGATACTGCTGCACATGACGACCGACACCTCCCCCGACGCCGGGAACGACGCCCGGAACGACGCCGAGCCGGCCCTCACCGTCGACGAGCTGGCCGCGCGAGCGGGGGTGACGGTCCGCAGGGTCCGCTTCTACAGCACACGGGGGCTGCTCCCCCCGCCGGTGATCGGCCCCCGCCGGGTCGGCCACTACGGCCGCGAGCACCTCGCGCGTCTGGCCCTGATCGAGGAGCTCCAGCACCAGGGCATGACGCTGGCGGCGATCGAGCGGTACATGCAGCAGCTGCCGGCCGGTCTGAGCGCCCACGACCTGGCGATCCACCGGGCCGTGGTGGCCTCCTGGGCCCCCGACCTGGTGGAGCCGGTGACCCGGGAGGAACTCCAGCGGCGGGCCGGGCGGGCGCTCGACGACGACGACGTGGAACGGCTCGCCGCGATGGGTGTCGTACGGCGGGACGACGACACCTGGCTGGTCGACCTGGGCCTGCTCCGGCTGGGCGTCGGGCTGCTCGACGTGCCGCTGTCGCAGGAGGCGATCCTGGCCTCGCGGAAGGTGCTCATCGAGCACTCCAGGGCCGCCGCGCACGAGTTGTCCGAGCTGTTCCGCGGCGAGGTGGCGCGGCGCGACCCACGGGACGTGAAGTCGCTGTCCGCGCACATGGAACCCCTGGTCGTCCAGGCCCTGTTGACGACCTTTCAGCGGTCCCTCAAGGAGGAACTACGGGAGTGGACGGCGCAGATGGACCGCGGGACGGGGTGACCGGACGGGATCGCGGCGCGCTCGCCGGGGCCCACCGAGGGGCGCAGGGCTGTATCGATGTGCGGCTCCGCCGCGTGGGCGCGACCAGCCCCCACGCGCCCGCACTCACCCCCGCACCTCAGGCGTCCCCGAACCGCTCCCCCTTCTCCGCCTTCTCCACCAGCAGCGCCGGCGGCGTGAAGCGGTCCCCGTACCGGTCGGCCAGTTCACGCGCGCGTGCCACGAAGCCCGGCAGCCCACCCTCGTAGCCGTTGATGTACTGGAGGACGCCGCCGGTCCAGCCGGGGAAGCCGATGCCGAAGATCGAGCCGATGTTGGCGTCGGCGACCGAGGTCAGGACGCCTTCCTCCAGGAGCTTGACGGTGTCGAGGGCCTCGGAGAAGAGCATGCGTTCCTGCATGTCCCGGAAGGGGATCTCCGCGCCGGGGCGGGTGAAGTGCTCGCGCAGGCCCGGCCAGAGGGCGACGCGCTTGCCGTCGTCGCCGTAGTCGTAGAAACCGCCGCCCCCGCTGCGACCCGTGCGGCCGAACTCGTCGACCATGCGGTCGATGACCGCCTCCGCGGGGTGGGGCGTCCAGGTGCCGCCCGCCTCCTCCACCGCCTGCCTGGTCTCCTTGCGGATCTTGCGCGGGAGGGTCAGCGTCAGCTCGTCCATCAGGGAGAGCACCTTCGCAGGGTAGCCCGCCTGCGCCGCCGCCTGTTCGATGGACGCGGGCTCGATGCCCTCGCCGACCATCGCGACGCCCTCGTTGAGGAAGTGGCCGATCACGCGGGAGGTGAAGAAGCCGCGCGAGTCGTTCACGACGATCGGCGTCTTCCTGATCTGCCGGACCAGGTCGAAGGCACGGGCCAGCGCCTCCTCGCCCGTCCGCTCGCCCTTGATGATCTCGACCAGGGGCATCTTGTCGACCGGTGAGAAGAAGTGCAGGCCGATGAAGTCGCCCTGGCGCTCGACGCCTTCGGCGAGGGCGGTGATGGGGAGCGTGGAGGTGTTGGAGCACAGCAGCGCGTCCGGTTCGACGATGTGCTGGATCTCCTGGAACACCTTGTGCTTGAGCGCCGAGTCCTCGAAGACGGCCTCGATGACCGCGTCGCAGCCGGCCAGGTCCTGGGGGTCGGCCGTCGGGGTGATGCGGGCCAGGAGCGCCTCGGCCTTCTCCTGGGTCGTACGGCCGCGGGAGACCGCCTTGGCGCAGAGCTTCTCCGAGTAGGCCTTGCCCTTGGCCGCCGCCCGCGGGGTCACGTCCTTCAGGACGACCTGGATGCCCGCGCGGGCGCACGAGTAGGCGATGCCCGCACCCATCATGCCCGCGCCGAGCACGGCCACCTTGCGGACCTGGCGGGGCTCGACCCCCTTCGGGCGGTTGGCGCCGGAGTTCACCGCCTGGAGGTCGAAGAAGAACGCCTGGATCATGTTCTTGGACGTCTGGCCCGCCGCCAGCTCGACGAAGTAGCGCGCCTCGATGACCTGCGCGGTCTCGAAGTCGACCTGGGCGCCTTCGACGGCGGCCGCGAGGATGTTGCGCGGGGCCGGGTAGGGGGCGCCGTTGGTCTGCTTGCGCAGGCTCGCCGGGAAGGCGGGCAGGTTCGCCGCGAACTTCGGGTTGGCGGGGGTGCCGCCGGGGATGCGGTAGCCGGGCCTGTCCCAGGGCTGCTGGGACTCGGGGTTGGCCTCAATGAAGGCGCGGGCCTTGGCGAGGAGTTCGTCCTGGGTGCTCGCGACGTCGTCGACGAGGCCGTTCTGGAGGGCTCGCCGCGGGGCGTACTGGGTGCCCTGGAGGAGGACCTTCAGCAGGGCGTCGGCGATGCCCAGCAGGCGGACCGTACGGACGACTCCGCCGCCGCCGGGGAGCAGGCCGAGGGTGACCTCTGGGCAGCCGATCTTGGAGCCGGGGGCGTCGAGGGCGATGCGGTGGTGGCAGGCGAGCGCGATCTCGTAACCGCCGCCCAGGGCCGCGCCGTTGATCGCGGCGACGACCGGCTTGCCGAGGGTCTCGATGCGGCGCAGGTTGCGCTTGATCGCCATGCCGCCGTCGAAGAGCTCCTGTGCGGTCTCCGGGGTGACGCGGATCAGGTCGCGCAGGTCGCCGCCGGCGAAGAAGGTCTTCTTGGCGGAGGTGATGATGATCCCGCGGATGGTGTCCTTCTCGGCCTCCAGGCGGTCGGTGATCACCGCGAGGGAGTCGCGGAACGCCTGGTTCATGGTGTTGGCGGACTGGTTCGGGTCGTCGATGACGAGGGTGACGACGCCGGTGCGGTCCTGTTCCCAGCGGATGGTCGTGGACTGAGTGCTCATGTGGAAGTGCTCCGTGTGATCCGTCGTATCCGTGGGAGGGGGTCAGATGCGTTCGACGACCGTCGCGATGCCCATGCCGCCGCCGACGCAGAGGGTGGCGAGGCCGTATCGCTTGTCCTGGCGCTCCAGTTCGTCGATGAGGCTGCCCAGGATCATCGCGCCGGTCGCGCCGAGCGGGTGGCCGAGGGCGATCGCGCCGCCGTTGACGTTGACCTTGTCCAGCGAGAGGCCCATGTCCTTGACGAAGCGCAGGACGACCGCCGCGAAGGCCTCGTTGATCTCGACCAGGTCGATGTCGTCGATGGTCAGGCCGGCCTTGGCGAGGGCCTTGCGGGTGGCGGGCGCGGGGCCCGTCAGCATGATGGTGGGTTCGGAGCCGGAGACGGCCGCGGAGACGATCCGCGCGCGGGGGCGCAGGCCGTAGCGCTCGCCGACCTCCTGGGAGCCGATCGCGACGAGCGAGGCGCCGTCCACGATGCCGGAGGAGTTGCCCGCGTGGTGGACGTGGTCGATCTTCTCGACCCAGTGGTACTTCTGGAGGGCCACGGCGTCGAAGCCGCCCAGGTCGCCGATGTCCGCGAAGGACGGCTTGAGGCCCGCCAGGGAGTCGGCGGTGGTGCCGGGGCGCAGGTGCTCGTCGTGGTCGAGGACGGTCAGGCCCGCGCGGTCCTTCACCGGGACTACGGACCGGTCGAAGCGGCCCTCCTTCCAGGCGGTGGCGGCCCGCTCCTGCGAGAGGGCCGCGTACTCGTCCACGTCGCGCCGGGAGAATCCCTCGATGGTGGCGATGAGGTCGGCGCCGATGCCCTGTGGCACGAAGTTGACGGCGAGGTTGGTCATCGGGTCGTTGAACCAGGCGCCGCCGTCGGAGGCCATCGGCACCCGGGACATGGACTCGACGCCGCCCGCGAGGACCAGGTCCTCCCAGCCCGAACGCACCTTGGCGGCGGCCATGTTGACGGCTTCGAGGCCGGACGCACAGAAGCGGTTCTCCTGCACGCCGGCGACCGTGTCGGGCAGCCCGGCGGCGATCGCGGCGATCCTGGCGATGTCGGACCCCTGGTCGCCGACCGGCCCGACGACGCCGAGCACGATGTCGTCGACGGCGGCCGGGTCCAGGCCGGGGAAGCGGGCGCGGATCTCGTGGATGAGCCCGACGACCAGGTCGATGGGCTTGGTGCCGTGCAGGGCGCCGTTCGCCTTGCCGCGGCCGCGCGGGGTGCGGATCGCGTCGTACACGTACGCTTCGGTGCTCACGAGGAAGCCTTTCAGGGGTGAGGGTCAGCCGGGCGAAAGGTTCTTATCCCAGCAGGGAACGGCCGATGATCTCCTTCATGATCTCGGTCGTGCCGCCGTAGATGGTCTGGATGCGGCCGTCCGTGAAGGCCTTGGCGACCGCGTGCTCGCTCATGTAGCCGTAGCCGCCGTGCAGTTGCAGACAGCGGTCGGCGACGCGCTTCTGGAGCTCGGTCGCCCACCACTTGGCCATGGAGGCGTGGACGGCGTCGAGCTGCCCGATCGAGTGATCCTCGATGCAGCGGTCGAGGAACGTGCGGGTGACGGCGCACTCCGTGGCCATCTCGGCCACCTCGAACCGTATGTGCTGCTTGGTGGCGAGCGGCCGCCCGAAGGCCTCGCGCTCCTTGACGTACGCGGTGGTGATCTCCAGGAGGTGTTCGGCGGCGGCGATCGCGGAGACGGCGATGCTCAGGCGCTCCTGGGCGAGGTTGGTCATCAGGTGCACGAAGGCGCCGTCGCGCTCGCCGAGGAGGTTTTCCTTGGGCACGCGCACGTCGTGGAAGAACAGTTCGGCGGTGTCCTGGGCCTTCTGGCCGATCTTGTCGAGGTTGCGGCCGCGCTCGAAGCCCTCGGTGCCGCGCTCGACGGCCAGGAGGGACAGCCCCCGGGCCCCGCCCTCGGGGGTGGTTTTCGCGACGACGATCACGAGGTCGGCCAGGATGCCGTTGGAGATGAACGTCTTGGAGCCGTTGAGCAGCCAGTGGTCGCCCCGGTCCTCCGCGCGCGTGCGGATGCCCTGGAGGTCGGAGCCGGCGCCGGGTTCGGTCATCGCGATGGCGGTGATCAGGGAGCCGTCGCAGAAGCCGGGCAGCCAGCGGCGCTTCTGCTCGTCGGTGGTGAGCGAGGTGAGGTAGGGGCCGATGATGTCGTTGTGCAGGCCCAGGGCGAGTCCGGGGGTGCCCGCGCGGGTGAACTCCTCGGCGAGGACGGCGCTGTAGCGGAAGTCGGAGGTGCCGCCACCGCCGTACTCCTCGGGCACGGCGAGCCCCAGCAGGCCCTGTTTTCCGGCCGCGCGCCAGGCCTCGCGGGAGACGATGCCGTCCTTCTCCCACTGCTCGTAGTACGGCAGGACCTCCCTGGCCAGGAAGGCGCGCACGGTCGCGCGGAACGCGTCGTGCTCGGGGGCGAAGATCTGCCGCTTCATCGGGGGCCCTTCGGGAGTTCCTGGTCTTTCGAAAGATCCGGTACGTCCCAGTCGCGGGCCACCGCGGCGGTGTCGGTGCCCGGTCGGGCGGGCCCGGTCCGTACGGCCGTGGGGGTCGCGGAGAAGCGGGGCGCGGGGGCGGGCTGGGTGATGCCGTCGTGGTCGGTGAAGGTGCCGCGGGCGGCGAGGTGGGGGTGGTGCGGGGCCTCGCGCAGGGACAGGACGGGCGCCACGCACGCGTCGGTGCCCTCGAAGACGGCCGTCCACTCGTCTCGCGAACGGGACTTGAAGCGGGCGGCGACCGCCTCGCGCAGGTCGCCCCAGCGGGTCCAGTCCTTGCGGGCGTCGGCGAAGTCCGGCAGGCCCAGCAGGTCCAGGAAGCGGTCGTAGAACTGCGGCTCCAGGGCGCCCACCGCCATGTACCCGCCGTCGGCGGTCTCGTAGGTGCCGTAGTACGGGCAGCCGCCGTCGAGGAGGTTGGCGCCGCGCCGGTCCTGCCAGCCGCCGGCCGCGGTCATGCCGTGCAGCATCGCGGCGAGGTGGGAGGTGCCGTCCACGATGGCGGCGTCGACGACCTGGCCGGTGCCGGTCGCGCGCGCGTGGTGCAGGGCGGCGAGGACGCCGACGACGAGGTAGAGGGCGCCGCCCGCGTAGTCGCCGAGGAGGTTGGCGGGGACCGCCGGGGGACGGCCCGGTTCGCCGATGAGGCCGAGGGTGCCGGTGACGGCGATGTACGCGATGTCGTGCCCGGCGCGCTGGGCCAGCGGGCCGTCCTGGCCCCAGCCGGTCATGCGGCCGTAGACGAGGGCGGGGTTGCGGGCGTGGCAGTCCGCCGGGCCGACGCCGAGCCGCTCGGCCACGCCGGGGCGGTTGCCCTCGACGAGGATGTCGGCCCGGGCGGCGAGGTCGAGCACGCGCGCGGGACCGTCGGGGGCCTTGAGGTCGACGACCACGGACCGCTTGTTGCGGTTGGTGATGTCGTAGGCGGGGTCGATCGACAGGGCGCTGCCGCCGGGACGGCAGACCTGGACGACGTCGGCGCCCAGGTCGGCGAGGAGCATGGCGGCGAACGGGCCGGGGCCGATACCGGCCAGCTCGACCACGCGCACACCGGTGAGCGGGCCGTGCCGCCCGGGCGTCGTCGCCGTTGTCATCCAGCCCCCATCGGTATGACACAACTGATGTAACACCAGTGATGCTATGAACACGCCCCAGCGGGCACAAGACCTGAACGAGCAAGCGCTTAGCCAATTATCGGCCGGTCATCGGCCGCCGGACCCGCACCGTCGCACGTGTCGGCGCGCCGGAGCGGTGGCTCTCCTCGACCCAGCCGCCGAGCAGAACCACCCCTCACGCTAGCCTCGGCCACCGACAACGGCGCGTGCGGCGGATCCAGGAGTGTCATGAGCAGGCTGAAGAGGTCGGACCGTCCCTACGACATCGTGCTCTTCGGAGCGACGAGCTTCGCGGGCACGCTCACCGCGGAGTACCTCGCCGCGCACGGCCCGAAGGACCTGCGCTGGGCCATCGCCGGCAGGAGCGAGGAGAAGCTGCGGGCGCTGCGCGAGCGGCTGCCCGCTGGCACCGAGGTCGGGACCCTCACCGCCGACGTGTCCGACCCGGACTCGCTGCGCGCGCTCGCCGGGCACGCGCGCGTGGTGGCCACCACGGTGGGGCCCTACCTGACGTACGGCGAGGAGCTCGTCGCCGCCTGCGCGGACGCCGGTACGGACTATCTCGACCTGTGCGGGGAGCCGGAGTTCGTGGACCTGATGTACGTCCGGCACGACGCACGCGCGCGTGAGACGGGCGCACGGATGGTGCACGCGGCCGGCTTCGACTCGATCCCGCACGACCTGGGGGTCTGGTTCACGGTCCGGCAACTGCCGGAGGGCGTGCCGCTGACCGTCGACGGGTTCGTGACCGCGGAGGGCATGTTCTCCGGCGGCACCTTCGCCTCGGCCCTCAACCAGTTCGCGCGCGGCCGACAGATGATCGCCGCCGCCCGGGACCGGGCCCGGCACGAGCCGCGCCTGATGGGCCGGCGGGCCACCGCGCCGGCCGGCACCCCGCGCTACGCCCCGGAGGTCGGCGCCTGGGCCCTGCCGCTGCCGACCATCGACCCGCAGATCGTCCAGCGCTCGGCGAAGGCCCTGGAGCGTTACGGCCCGGACTTCCGCTACCGGCACTACGCGGCCGTACGGCGGCTGCCGGTGGCGGTGGGCGGGGTCGCGGCCGTCGGCGCGCTGTTCGCGGCGGCCCAGGTGCCGCCCGCGCGGCGCTGGCTGTCGGGCCGGGTCAGGCCGGGTGACGGACCGAGCCCGGAGAAGCGGGCGAAGAGCTGGTTCTCGGTGCGGTTCGTCGGCGAGGGCGGCGGTCGGCGGGTGTACACCGAGGTCAGGGGCGGCGACCCGGGCTACGACGAGACTGCCAGGATGTTCGCCGAGTCCGCGCTGTCCCTGGCCTTCGACGACCTGCCGGAGACGTCAGGTCAGGTCACCACGGCGGTGGCGATGGGCGAGGCGCTGATCGAGCGGCTCCAGGAGGCCGGGATCACCTTCCGGGTGGCGTCTGCCAAGTGAGCGGGCCGCGAGCGGTGCAGGCGGCCCCGGGCCCGGTGGCAGGGCCTCAGAAGGACCAGCCCGCCACCGTGTAGATCATCCCGGCGATCCAGCCGAGCCCCGCGAGCACGCCGAGGACCAGTGCGGCGGTCACGGCGCGCTCGACGGGCCGGTTGGGGTCGGCGAGGGGCTTGGGGGAACGCTGGGTCATACGGTGCGTCGTCATGCGGGACAGCCTGCCGACCGCACCGGGGCCCGCACATCCGTACAGATACTCAGACGACGTACTCAGTACCCGCTCCTCCCTTGCCGACGGACGACGTACTGAGTACCCGCGGCTCACCCTCCCTGACGGGTCGTCGCCTCCCGCAGTGCCCGGCGGCACAGCGCGTCCGCCCTGCGGGTGGTCTCCGGGAGCCGGTAGGCCGGGGTGAGGGCGAGTGTGTGGGCGCACGCGTTGTCGAGGCTCACGCGGTGGCCGACCGAGACGAAGACCGGCTTCACCGCCGCGCGGGTGCGCAGGGCCCTGCCCACCTCCTCGTCGCCCGCCAGCAGCGGCGTCCACGCGCCGCGCCGGGGCCCGGGATCGTCGTAGGAGAAGGTGAACGGGTTCTTGGCGACGCCGATCGTCGGCAGGCCGGTGAGGACGCCGAGGTGGCTTGCCAGACCGAAGCGGCGGGGGTGGGCGAGGCCGTAGCCGTCGCAGACGACGAGGCCGGGCGGGCACGGCAGGGCGTCGAGCGCCGCGAGGACGGTGGGGATCTCGCGGAAGGCGAGCAGTCCGGGGACGTACGGGAAGGAGATCCGGCCCACGGCGGTCCGCTCGGCCACGACCTCCAGGGTCGCCGCGTCCAGCACCACGGCGGCCGCCGCGACCACGTCCCGCTCGTCGTCGTAGGCCACGTCGACGCCGGTGACATGTCCGGTGCCGGGCGGTGGGCCGGGTTCGCCGAGGATCGTCCTCGTCCTCAACTCGTCCTGGATCGCCCGGGCCTGTTCCTCGGTCGCGGGCCGGCCCGCGGGGATGTCCATCGTCTCCATGGTGGGGACGAGCGTACGGCCCCCGGCATAGGCTCGCGATCATGTTCGTACTGGAGCTGACCTACACCGCGTCCCTCGATGCCGTGGACGCCGTGCTGCCGGCGCACGTGGCCTGGCTGGACGAGCAGTACGCGCGGGGGGTGTTCCTCGCCTCTGGCCGGAAGAACCCCCGCGACGGCGGGGTGATCATCGCCGTCGCGGAGGACCGTGCGCGGATCGAGGAGATCGCCGCGGGCGACCCGTTCGTCGCGGCCGGGGTGTGCGCGTACCGCGTCACCGAGTTCGCCGCGACGAAGACGGCCCCGGCACTGGAGCCGTACCGGGAGCCGTCCGCCTGAGGGGTCCGAGAGGTCAGCTCTTGTTGCCGAGCGCGCGCTGGAGCTGGGTCTTGTTCATGTCCGAACGGCCCTTGACGCCCCTGCGCTTGGCCTCCTCGTAGAGCTGGTCGTAGGTCGGGCCCTGGGAGCCCTTGCCGGACCGCTGTCCGCCTCGCTTGCCCGAGGACATGTCCTGGGTCGAGGTACGACTGGCCGTCTTGGACTCACCGGAGCGGGCGCGTTCCTTGTTGACCGTGCGGGCCGCGATCTCCTTGGCCCGTCCGGTGCTCTCGCCCCGGTCCTCGGCACTCTTCTTGATGTGTTCGTACTGGCGCTCGCGCTTGGAGTTCGAACCGGCTGGCATGGGGGATCACTCCTTTCGCCGTCGGCGACCGGGTACCCACATTCCGCCGCTCAGTGCTCCAGTCGAGCCACCCGCCCCTTCTCGCCCGAGGCCCAGCAGCCCCCGTCGACCGTGCAGTCGACGGTGTCGTAGGAGCCGGTGTCCACAGTCCGCCAGGTCCGGCCGCCGTCCGTGGTGAGGTCGGTGCCGGTGGGGCCGACCGCGAGGGCGGCGGTGCGGCTGTGCGGGAGCCAGGCGACGCCGGAGCGGTACGCGGGCGGCGAGGTGGCCGCGGACTGCCAGGAGCCGCCGGCGTCGGCGGTGCGGGCGCCCGCGCGCGGGGACGGCTGGTCCGCGTTGTAGTCGCCGCCGACCGCGAGGCCGTGCGCGCGGTCCCGGAAGGCGAGGGCGAAGACGCCCTTGGCCGCGCTACCGCCGGGGATCGGGGTGTCGGAGGCCGTCCAGGTCAGGCCGCGGTCGCCGGAGTGCAGTACACGCGCGCGTGCGCCTCCGCCGGTGGCCAGCCAGACATCGCGCGGGCCGGAGCTCACCAGGCACTGACCGCTCGCCGCGAAGCCCGCCTCGCCGTCGAGGGCGGCCGGCATGCCCTTGTCGGGCAGCACCTTCCAGGAGCGGCCGCCGTCGGCGGTGGACAGGATGCGGAACTTCCCGTCCACCGGGTCGCTCATCGCCAGTCCGTGGCGGCGGTCGAAGAAGGTGAGGCAGTCGTAGAAGGCCTTGGCGTCGGTGTTGCGGAAGGACTCGGTCCAGGTCGCTCCGCCGTCCTCGGTCCGGTACACCCGGGACGCCTCGCCCTCGCCGATGGCCAGCACCACGGCCCGGCGCGCGTCGAAGGCCTCGACGTCCCGGAACTGGAGGTCGGTCGCTCCGGCCGGTGAGACGTTTCGCCAGCTCGCCCCGCCGTCGGTGGTGCGCAGCACGGTGCCCTGGGTTCCGGCCACCCAGGCGGTGTCCCGGCTGACGGCCGAAAGGCCCCGGAAGCGCACGCCGGGGGCGCCGCTGTCCTTCAGCTCCCAGTGCGGTGTACCGCCGTCGGGGCCGTGTGCCTGGGCCGGTACGGCGGTCACGGCGGCCAGCGCCGCCGCGCAGACCGCGCCCGCGGTGATGGTCCGGATGGTCAGTCCCACAGGTCTCTTGCCTCGCGTGTTCCCCATGCGCCTCATGGCGGGCGAAGCTAGTGCACGCTCCGGGCGCCGTCCAGATGCCCTCGGCCGCACGCCGAGCGGTGCGCGAGGTGTCACAACTGTCTCTGGGGGCACGGGAGAAGGACCGGATCCCACGGGGGCGTGACGACGGTGACAGAGGTCACTCGATTCTCGTGTACACGGATTGGCCGATTCCGACGTCTCTTCCATTGCCCGTCCCACCCTCCTAGAGCCCCATCAGCCGTCACAAGGGAGCAAGGCGTTGTCCACCGTCATCGAGCAGCCCGTAGAGGCCCGTCTCGTCGCCGCGGCACCGCGGATGCCGAGCATTCCCGCCACACTGCACTACGACCGCTGTGACCCGTTCGCCGTCCGTATGACCTTCCCCGCCCCGGCCACCCTCGAGGGCGTCGAGGTCTGCTGGACCTTCAGCCGCGAACTGCTCACCACAGGTCTCGAAGAGCCCGACGGCCACGGCGACGTCCGGGTGCGCCCCTACGGCTACGACCGCACCGTGCTCGAGTTCCACGCCCCCGAGGGCACCGCCGTCGTGCATGTCCGCACCGGTGAGCTGCGCCGGTTCCTGGAGGCGACCAACGACCTCGTGCCGAGCGGCCTCGAGCACCTCCAGCTCGACCTCGACCACGACCTCGCGGAACTGATGCGCGACGCGTACTGAGGCCTTCCGAGGACGCGTGCTGACGCCTACCGACGCCTTCTGAGGACGCGTGCTGACGCCTACTGACGTGTACTGACGTGTGCTGATCGCCTTCTGAGGCCGACCGCACCCGTCGGCTCCCCCGGCCGGTCCTGGCCGGGCCGCGTGCGGAGACGTGGAGTCACCGTCACCGCACCGCCCGAAACCCTGTCACGCGCGCGTGGCGACCGTCGCCGCCGTCACCGCTCCGCGTACCTCCTGGACGAGCTTGCGCAGCACCGGTGCCACCGGGCCGCTGCGGTCGATCAGTTCCTCGACGTGGACGTCGTGACGGTCCTTGCGCGGCAGCAGGGTGCGCAGGTCGGCGGCGGCGGCGAGAGCGCCCAGGGCAGCGTCCCGGCCGGACAGCCCGGCGGTCCGCCCCCGCAGGATCTCCCGCGCCTCCTCCTGGAGCGCCTCCACCGTGGCCGGTCGCGCCAGGTCGTGGTCGACCGTGGGGAACAGTCCGAGGGCCCGCTTCTTCCGGGCCCGCAGATATCCGCCCGCGGTGAGCTGTTCACGCACGGCGTCCAGGGTGAACCGGGAGTGCAGTGTCACCCAGCCGCGCCACCGGTGCGGACGCGATTCCCGGACCAGTTCGAGGAGCCCGTCCAGGACGGGGTCCCCGGTCTCGGCGTCCATGTCGACCGGGGTCGCGATGCCGTCCTCGTCGAGGAGCAGACCGCGCTGGGCGAGCTCGGTGAGGGCACCGGCCCGGACCAGCTGGGGGACCTGCGCGGTACCGGTGACCTCGGACTTCGAGGTGTCCCAGGCCAGCAGGTAGAGACGGGCCGGCAGGGAGAGCGAGCCGTCGGTCACGGGGCCTCCTTTGGATGCTGCGGACTTTTAATTCGTTGACAGCCCGGTGGCCGCCTCATACGGTGTAGAACGCTTCTGTTGCCGTCGATCGGAGAAGGACGTTGCTCGTCTGAGGTCCTGAGACACCGTGTCACACACCTGAGGTGTGTGCGCTGCGTGCGACCTCGGCACACGAGCCGTTCCCGACGAGCAGGGCCCCTTCCACGCCCCCCGGTTTCCCTCGTCTCCCGCCGGTCGCAGGTGTCTCGATACGCGATTGCCCCTTCTCGCTTCGAGCAACCGCGGAGACTTGTATGTCTGCTTCCATCACCTGCACCTCGCTCGTTTTCGCCTGGCCCGACGGCACCTCCGTCTTCGAGGGCCTGGACATCGCCTTCGGCCCCGGCCGCACCGGCCTTGTCGGGGTCAACGGGTCAGGAAAATCGACCCTGTTGAAGCTGATCGCCGGTGAACTGGCCCCGGCCGACGGCGCCGTACGCGTCGCGGGCGAGGTCGGTTACCTCCCCCAGAACGTCACGCTGGACACCGGCCTCAAGGTCGACGAGGCGCTCGGCATCGCCGCGCGGCGCGCCGCCCTGCACGCCATCGAGGCGGGTGACGTGGCCGAGGAGCACTTCGAGACGGTCGGCGACGACTGGGACGTCGAGGAGCGCGCCCTGGCCACCCTCGGCGAACTCGGTCTCGGACACATCGGGTTGGACCGTACGATCGGCGAGGTGTCGGGCGGCGAGTCGGTGCTGCTGCGCCTGGCCGCGCTGCTGCTGCGCCGCCCGGACGTCCTGCTCCTCGACGAACCGACCAACAACCTCGACCTGTACGCCCGCAGGCGGCTGTACTCGGCCGTCGCCTCCTGGCCGGGGGTCATGGTCGTGGTCAGTCACGACCGTGAACTCCTCGACCTGGTCGACCAGATCGCCGATCTGCGCGCCGGGGAGGTCACCTGGTACGGCGGAAACTACTCCGCCTACGAGGACGCCCTCGCCGTCGAACAGGACGCGGCGGAGCGGATGGTGCGGGTCGCCGAGTCCGACTTCCGCAAGCAGAAGCGCGAACTGGCCGACGCACAGGTCAAGCTGGCCCGCCGCAAGCGGTACGGCCAGAAGATGTTCGAGCAGAAGCGCGAGCCGAAGATCGTCATGGGGGCGCGCAAGCGGGCGGCGCAGGAGTCCGCCGGCAAGCACCGCATCATGCACGAGGAGCGGCTCTCGGAGGCGAAGGAACGGCTCGACGAGGCGGTGGAGGCGGTACGGGACGACGACGAGATCCGCGTCGACCTGCCGTACACGGCCGTGCCGCCGGGCCGTACGGTCCTGACCCTCATGGACCTCGAACTCGCCTACGGCGCACGGGTGCAGGGCGGCTTCGACCTGCGGGGACCCGAGCGGGTGGCGCTGATCGGGCGCAACGGCTCGGGCAAGACGTCGCTGCTGCGCACGATCGCCGGGGAGCTGGAGCCGGTGTCGGGCGAGGCGACGGCCCAGGTCCCGCTCCGTTTCCTGCCCCAGCGGCTCGACGTCATCGACGGTGAGCTGTCGGTCGCGGAGAACGTGGCCCGGTTCGCGCCGGGTGCCACCAACAACCGGGTGCGGGCCCGTCTCGCCCGCTTCCTGTTCCGGGGGGCGCGGGCCGACCAGCAGGCGTCCACGCTGTCCGGCGGCGAGCGCTTCCGGGCGGCGCTGGCGGCGCTGATGCTGGCCGAGCCGGCACCCCAGCTGCTCATGCTCGACGAGCCGACGAACAACCTCGACATGGCGAGCGTGCGGCAGCTGACCACGGCCCTGGAGTCGTACGAGGGAGCCCTGGTGGTGGCCAGCCACGACCTGCCGTTCCTGGAGTCCATCGGCATCACACGCTGGCTGCTGCTGGACGGCGAACTCCGCGAGATCACTCCGGACGACCTGGAGTCCCTGGCGTAGGGCCGCCCCTCGGCTCGCGGCAGGGCGCCTCCGCTCGACCTGCGGCACGGCCCCCGCCGCGGCCTCCGGTGGGGCGGGCGCGACGGCCTCCGGCAAGATGCTCGCCGGAGGCCGTCGCGGAGCGGCGTCCGCGGCGGTTTCCGGCAGCATCCGCACCGCCGTTGCCGTCATGGTGCCCGCCAGGCCTCCGGCAGCCCGCCCGCCGAGGCTTGCGGGGTGACCGCCCACGAAGGCACCCGGCGCACTTTCCGCGCCGACACTCCACAACCGCTTTCCCCACCGTGCCGTGAACCCCGGCGGCGGGCGACGGGGGGATCGTCGTGCGGCTGCTGCCGGAGGCTCATGAGGCGGCACGCGCGTGTGCGGCGCGGTGGGGTTCGTGGGCCGTGGTGCGTCTCAGGAGGGCCACAGCCTGACAAGGGGGGTTTTGTCGACACGGATCGGCGCTGCATGATGGCTGACCGGCGCCCGTCACGGGCGCCGCCCTGTCCCGCCGATACGGAGTTTCCCTCGTGCCCAGCAAGAAGGCCCTCGTCCGCCGCCCCGGTCCGCGTCTCGCCGAAGGCCTGGTGACGCACATCGAGCGGGAGAAGGTCGACGTCGACCTCGCGCTCGAACAGTGGGAGGCGTACGTCGAGGCCCTGCGCACCCACGGCTGGGAGACCGTGGAGGTGGACCCGGCGGAGGACTGCCCGGACTCGGTGTTCGTCGAGGACACGGTGGTCGTGTACAAGAACGTCGCCCTGATCGCTCGCTCCGGCGCCGAGTCCCGGCGCGAGGAGACGGTCGGCGTCGAGGAGGCCGTGGCCCGCCTCGGCTGCTCGGTGAACTGGATCTGGGAGCCGGGCACCCTGGACGGCGGGGACGTCCTCAAGGTCGGTGACACGATCTACGTCGGCCGCGGCGGGCGCACCAACGCGGCCGGCGTCCAGCAGCTGCGGGCCGCCTTCGAGCCGCTCGGGGCCCAGGTGGTCGTCGTACCGGTGAGCAAGGTGCTGCACCTGAAGTCGGCGGTCACGGCGCTTCCCGACGGGACCGTCGTCGGGCACATCCCGAAGGTGGACCGGCCCTCGCTCTTCCCGCGCTTCCTGTCGGTGCCCGAGGGGGCCGGCTCCCATGTCGTCCTGCTCGGCGGCCCCAAGCTGCTCATGGCCGCGAGCGCGCCCAAGACGGCGGAGCTGTACACCGACCTCGGCTTCGAGCCCGTGGTGGTGGACATCAGCGAGTTCGAGAAGCTCGAAGGGTGTGTGACATGCCTCTCGGTCCGGCTGCGGGAGCTGTACGTCTGATCGGGTGAGCGTCTCACCCGGACGGCCCCGGACCTGCGCTTCCCGGGACACCTTGTCATGACCGGGGAACACCGCTGATCAGGGATCTTTACGGCACCCTTAACCTACGGTCTCGTAACCTACGGTTTCGTAGCCTACGATTCCGTAGGTTCCCGGCACCGCTCGCCGGCTCCCAGACGTATTCGCCGTGTCCCCCTGGAGCACCTGTGACGATCACTTCCCCTCATCTCGGCAGCCCGTCCTCCGAATGGACCGACGCGCGGCTGCTGTACGCGCTGGAGGAAGTGGTCGAGAAGGAGCTCAACCGGCATCTGAAGGTCACCAAGGACTGGATGCCGCACGAGTACGTGCCGTGGGGCGACGGCCGCAACTTCCCCGGTTTCTTCGAGGACGGCGAGGCCTGGGACAAGGAGCAGTCCAAGGTCACCGAGATCGGCCGGATCGCCCTGGTGGTGAACCTCCTCACCGAGGACAACCTCCCCAGCTACCACCACGAGATCGCCTCGCTCTTCGGCCGGGACGGCGCCTGGGGCACCTGGGTGCACCGCTGGACCGCCGAGGAGGGCCGGCACGGCATCGTGATGCGCGACTACCTGCTCACCTCCCGCGCGGTGGACCCGGACAAGCTGGAGCAGTTCCGGATGGCCCACATGAGCGAGGGCTTCGAGTCGGACAACCGGCACTCGATGCTGCACTCGGTCGCCTACGTGGCCTTCCAGGAGCTCGCGACCCGTGTCTCGCACCGCAACACCGGCCACCAGTCCGGGGACCCGGTCTGCGACCGCATGCTGGCGCGCATCGCGACCGACGAGAACCTGCACATGGTCTTCTACCGGAACCTGCTGAAGGCGGCCTTCGAGCTGGCTCCCGACCTGACGATGATGGCGGTGCGCGACGTCATCGTGAACTTCCGGATGCCCGGTCACGGCATGCCCGGCTTCGAGCGGGCCGCCGCGCAGATGGCGATCGGCGAGATCTACAACATGCGCATCCACCACGACGACGTGCTCCAGCCCGTGCTGCGCTTCCTGAAGGTCATGGAGATCGACGGTCTCGGCCCCGAGGGGCAGCAGGCGCAGGACGAGCTCGGTCTGTTCATGGGCGGGCTGGACGCGGAGGCCCTCAAGTTCGACGAGAAGCTCGCGGCGCGCAAGGCGCGGATGGCGGCCCGCGCCGGGGCCTGACGCCGACCCGGCCGACCTGCCGACCCGTAGAGCCTCCGGTGTCGGCCCTGCCGGCCCGTCGGGCATCCGGCGTCGGACTTGCGGTCCCGCCGGGTCGGGTGTCCGGTGTCGGCCTTACGGTCCGCCGGGCATCCGGCGGACCGGCCCTGCGGTCCCGTCCGGCATCCGGCGTCGGCCCTGCGGTCCCGTCGTATATCCGGTGCGGGGCGCCCGCCGCCTGCGACATCATGCGGTCATGCGTGACAGCAGCACGGATCAGCGGGCCGTCGGCTTCCTGCTGGACCTGATCGACGCCGACTCCGCCGCACGGATACGGCGGCGGATCGGCGCGCCGCGACCGGGCGGCAACCGGCGCCGGGCCGCGCACGCCGCCCTGAAGCTGACCCCGGTCCCCTCCTCCGTGCTGGTGTGGATCCTGGAGGAGGACGACCCCGAGCTCAACGCGGCGGTGTACGGGCACCGTTCGGCGGACGAGCCGATGCGGCGGGCGGTGCTGCGGGGCATGCCGTTCGGTCCCGGCCGTACGGGCCCTCTGCGCGTGGACACGGTCCTGCGCAAGCACGCGGTGGAACCGCCGGTGCCGCAACCCGTCGTAGAGCTGGGGCTCGTCGGCGCGCTCCGTGCCGCCACCGCCATGGGACCGGCCAGGCAGGCCGCGTCCATGGTGCTGGGTCAGGACGACTGGCGGACGGTCACCGCGGCCGACCGTGAACGCCCGCTGCCCGGTTACGCCCGCTGGGCCCTGTCCGTGCGCCCGGACTGTCCGCCCGCGCTGCGCGAGCGGTTCGGCAGCCACCCCAAGTTCACCCACCGCGTCCGGCGGGCGGGAGTGCTGGCCGGATCCGGTGTCTACGCGACCGCGCACGGACCGGCCGCGCACGTACTGACGGTGCTGTCCCTGGGCCCCGCGCTCTTCCCCGCGCGCGTGCGCGACGCCGAGAACGCCCTGCGCCCTCTGGTGCGCGACCACTTGGGCGACCGGGAGGAGGCCTGGGCGGTGCTCGCGCAGCTCCTCGACACGTTCCACGGGACGGCGCCGGAGCTGATCATGACGGCGGGCGCGATCGCCTGACCCTGCCGGGCAAGGGGGGCGGGGCGGCTGGATTCGAACCAGCGTGTTCTGGTTTTGGAGACCGGTGCGCCTGCCTCTGCGCTACGGCCCCGCCCTTGGTCCCCGAGCCTAGTGCGCCGGTCCGGCGTGGGTGGGCGTAATGCGCTGGCCCGTTGTCAGTGGGCGCTGCTACCAATGAGGCACGGGGGCATCACGGGGGAATCCGGTACGGGGGGCTCGGCATGGCGTACGGAGAGCGGGGGCGGCGTGTCCCGGTGGTCGACCTGGCCGACCGGCGGGCGCTGGAGCGGTACCGCCCGGCGGACGCGGGGGTGATCGAGGAGGCGCGGCGGCTGAAGGAGGCCGCGCTGCTGGACTTCGGGCTGACCGAGTCGGCGGTGGCGTCCTGGCTGTACGCCAAGTGCCACCACCAGATCCCCACGACCGCGATCGACACCGCGGCCGTGGTGGCCTCGGGCGACGGCTCCTGCCTGCTGCTCTACAACCCGGACTTCTTCGTCGGCCTCGGCCTGGACGGCGTCAAGTTCGTGCTGTTCCACGAGGCGCGGCACCTCGTGCACCGGCATCTGTTCACCGACCCGGAGCTGCGCGCCGACCCGGTGTTCGAGCTGGCCTGCGAGGTGTCCGTCAACCATGTGGCGCTCGTCCGGCTGGGCCGCACGCGGCTGCCCCTGCTGAACGGCCGCCCCACTGGGGTCGACCCGCGCGAGGTCCACGACGCCTACGTCCGGGACCTGACGGCACACGGTCTGGAGCCGGTGCCGTACGAGGTGTTCACCGAGACGGACATGCGGGTGTACGGCGAGCTGAAGCGCATGCACAGGCCGCCCGTCCCGGAGCGGCGGCTGTGCGTGCACCTGCGCGAGGGAGGCGTCCCGGCCGACCAGGAGACCGTCGACGCGGTGACCTCCTCGGCGCTGCTGAACTCCCTGCTGGCGGCCCGGCGGGGACACGCGGGCGCGGAGCGGGAGCTCCTCGACCTGATGGACCGCACCGAGGACGGCAACGCCCGGGCCGCGCGGATCTGGGGCAGCCTGGGCGCGGGCACCCTGCGCGGCGAGACCACGCGCACGCGTACGGTCCACTGGTGGCAGCGCTGGCTGGTCGACGTGCTCGGCTCCAGACTGCGCGACGGCGAGCGGCTGGTGTACCCGAAGAAGCGGGGGGCGCTGCTCGCCGCCCTCGGCCAGGACCCGGTGCTCTCGCGGCGCGGTCCGGTACGGGAGAAGGTGCTCGTCGTCGCCTACGACACCTCGGGCTCCATGCCGGACCACGTGATCCAGTGGCTCACCCGACTGGTGGGCCGGATCGACGGGGTCGAGGCGCACTGGCTCTCCTTCGACGCCGTGGTGATGCCGTTCAGGCCGGGCGAGCGGGTCTACGGCGGTGGCGGCACCAGCTTCCAGGTGGTCGCCGACTACGTGGAGGGCCGTACGGAGGTCGGCGGGCGGCGTTTCGACGTCACCCCCGACGCCGTCGTGGTGCTCACCGACGGATACGCCCCGCCCGTCACGCCCGCCGAGCCGGACAAATGGATCTGGCTGATCACGGAGGGCGGCAGCGAGTGGCCCGAAACCCACACACCGGCGATGGACTGCCATCGCGTCACCACAGGATCACGGTAAATGACCACGGACACCGAGCAGTTGACGGCATCGCGCCTCGAGTCGTTCATCGACGCGATGATCGACATGGGGCAGACGGGGCAGATCTTCGGCGAGCACGGCATCGGCAAGACGGCGACGTTCTTCTCGCACATCGGCCGGGTCCACCCGGACGCCACGCTGGTGTACGTCCCGGCGGCCAACCTGACGCCGGACGACCTGCTGGTCAACGCGCCGGTGCGCGACCCGCACACCGGTGAACTGGTCCTGCGCCAGCTCGTGATGAGCCAGCTGAAGCCGGGACGGCCGTTCGTGCTGCTCATCGACGACTCCCTCCAGGCGGGCGAGACGATCCAGTCGCAGCTGATGCAGATCGCCTGCAACTGGACGCTCGGGGAGCACGACCTGCGGGCGCTGGGCTGCGTCGGCGTCTTCCTCACGGACAACGAGTCGCTGGCCGAGACCTCGGCCCGCCGCAGCGACCTGGCGCTCCTCGACCGCATGGTGACCTTGCGGATCACGGCGAACGACACCGCGTGGCGGCGGCACCTGGCCGCCAAGTACCGCCCCTGGGACCTGACTCCGGTGTTCTCGCTGTGGGCGTCGCTCTCCCCCGCCCTGCGTGAACTGCTGTCCCCGCGCACCCTGGACCACGTGCTGGCGAACGCCCGGGAGGGCTTTCCGCTGCGCTGGGGGCTGCCGTTGGTCGACGGGGAGCGGCTGCGGCTGGCCGAGCCGGGTCCGGACGGCAGGCCGGGGCAGAACCGCACCGCCGAGATCCTGGACCGGATCGCGACGCTCCTCGGCGTGTCCAACCCCGCGACGATCCCCGACCCGGTCCGGCAGGTGCTGCGGGCCGCGCTGCGGGGCCGCTGGACGGTGCTGCTCCAGGGCCCACCGGGCTGCGGCAAGACGGAACTGGTGCGCGAGACCGTGCGGACGGCCCTGGGCCGCGAACCGCTGTACTTCTCGCTGCCGGTGACGAACGTCGAGGAACTGTGCGCGCCGATCCCGTCCGCCGACGGCACCCTCGACAACCTGCTGGCGGCGAAGTTCACCGGGCCCGAGCCCAAGGCGATCGTGTGGGACGAGTACAACCGGCCCAAGGACAAGGCCGCGTTCGCGAAGCTCATGGAGATCACTCAGGAGTGGTCGCTGGCGGGGCGGCGGATCGAGAACCTGCGGGCTCAGATCGCGGTGCAGAACCCGCCGTACCATCTGGGCCGCAAGATGCTCGTGTCCCGGAACAACATCGCCCAGGCGACCCGGTTCACGGCTTCGCTCCAGGTCGAGCCCGCCGACATACCGGCCAACGAGTGGCTGCTGGCCCGGTACGGCTCGGACGCCGAGACCGTCCTGGAGTGGTGGAAGCACGACATCGACGACGAGGGACGGGCCTGGATCACCAAGCGGACGCTGGAGCGGCTGATCAAGCTGCACCGGCGCGGGCTGCCGCTGGAGATGGGCACCGTCTATCTCGGCGACGGCGAGTACGCGCCCGTCCCGCTCACCGCGCTGATCGACCGCTTCCGGGGCCGCCCGGTCACCGGTCTGCGTGAGCTGGCGCGGGACCTCGACGCCTGGGAGGCCCGGCTGCGCCGCGCCGCCGGCCACTCCTCGGAGGGCGGTGACGACAGCGACACCGTCCACCAGATCCTCGCCAACGCGGAGTTGTCCCAGCTGCGCAAGAACCGGGTGGCCGTGACGCGCCTGGTCGCCCTGCTGCCGGCGAAGCTGCGGGCGACCTATCTGGTGGGCGCGTCGGCGCAGCAACAGCGCTTCTGGACGGAGGTGTTCATGGCGATGGCACGGTGATCGGGCGTAGGCCGGTCGCCGGTCGCCAGCTGCCGGTCGCTGGCCGCCGGTCGCCGGCGCCGGTCGCCGGTGTCAGCCTGAGGCACTCGCCGGTGGGGTCCGGTGCACGCTGCGTACGGCCGCCACGTCCGCCGGTACCGACGGGGGCGGGAGGTGGGCGCTATGGGCGGCGAGACGGCGTTTGACGCTGGCGGCGATCCCCTCGCCCAGAACGAACCGGGTGGCCGTCGTGGCGCGGGGGGCGGTGTCCAGGAGGCGGTGGGCCTCGCGGCTGCGCATGCCGGTGTGGGTGAGGACGAGGTGGGTGAGCCGGTGTCCGGCGGTGCTCGCGAGGACGTCCGCGATGGTCTCGGCGGCCGTCAGGTCCACGTGGTTGTCCTGAGCGCCGAGCACGGCCGCCGCGCGTACCCGGCCGAGGTCCAGCAACTGCACCCCGGCCGCCGTCGCCGCGGCGACCAGCCGGGCCGCCGCCGAGGGGCCGATGCCGTTGCTCGCGACCGACAGACGGGTGAGCCGGCCGTGCGGCGCCCGGTCCAGCGCCGCCGCGAGCCGCAGAGCGCCGGCATCGCCCAACCCGGCCGCGGACACGTACAGTTCGTCGACCGCGCCCGCCGCGATCACCTCGACGAGCGCTGCCGCGCCCGCCTCCCCCAGCGGATTGCCGCCGACGAACAGCCGCTCGATCCGTCGGCCGTGCTCCGCCGCGGCCGCCAGCGCGTCGGCCAGGACGGCGGCTCCGGTGGCGTCGAGCCCGGTCTGGACGAGGTCCAGGGTCCGCAACGAGCGTGCGGCGTCGATGAGTTCGGCGGCCGCCCGGCCGCCCCCGGCGCCCAGCGGATTGCGCTTGAGCCAGACGCCCGTGACGACCTGCGGCGAGGCCCGCAACTGGTCGGCGATCCGGCAGGCGCCGCCCTCGGTGACGCCGTTGCAGCCGAGGTACAGGGTCTCGACGCCGGTGCCCGCTCCGGCCACCGCGGCGGCCCCGTCGTCGCCCAGCGCGTCGGTCCCCAGCAGCAGGTGCCGTACCGGGGAAGGCCCCTGGGACAGCGCGTCGGCGACCAGCGCGGCACCCTCGGTGCCCAGGGACTGCTTGCACAGGTCGAGGCGGCCGTCGGGCAGCGCCGTACCCGCCGCGAAGTCGAGCCGCTCCCCCGCCGGGCGGCCGGACCGCAACCAGTCGAGCAGCGGGGCGAGTTCGGCGGTGGGACGGGGCACGACGTGCGGTACTCCCGCGAAGGGTCCCCCGGCGTCCGCGCTCACCACTCCGCCTCCTGGTAGTCCTTCAGGAACACGCCGGACACGGGGTCGCCCGCCTCGCCGCGCACGATGGGGTCGTAGACCCGCGCCGCCCCGTCCACGATGTCCAGCGGCGTGCGGAACCCGGCGCGGGCCATCCGCTCCTTCTTCGGCGCCGGGTTCTCGTCGGTGATCCAGCCGGTGTCGACGGCGCACATGTGCACTCCCTGCACGGCGAGTTCGGCGGCGCTCGTGCGGGTGAGCATGTTGAGGGCGGCCTTGGCCATGTTGGTGTGCGGGTGCCCGGGCATCTTGTTGCGGACGGCGAACCGTCCCTCCACGGCTGTCACGTTGACGACGTACCGGCGCGGGTGCGGGGAGGCCAGCAGCAGGGGCAGCAGTCGGTCGCAGAGGAGCGCCGGGGCGAGCGCGTTGACGAGCTGGGTCTCCAGGACCTCGGCCGGGTCAAGTGCGCCGAGCCGGGCCGACCAGGAGTTCTCCGGGGACGGGTCGGGCAGCAGCCCGGCCTCGTCGGCCTCGCGCAGCGCGACGGGCAGGGCGGCCGCGCCGCTCTCCAGCATGCGCGTCGAGATGAAGCCCGGTGCCCGTCGCGCCCCTTCGGGCAATGCGTCCCGCTCTCCGGCGGCGAGGAGGGCGTACGACTCGGGTGGTCGGCGTACCGTCTGCGCGGCGTTGTTGACGAGGATGTCCAGGGGGCGGCCCTCCCGGCACAGTTCCTCGCACAGGCCGAGCACCTGGCGCGGGTCGCGCAGGTCGACGGCGATCACGGTCAGCCGGTCCAGCCAGCGCGCACTGCCCGGCTCGGCCTGGAAGCGGCGCACGGTGTCGTGCGGGAAGCGGCTGGTCACGAGCAGTTCGGCGCCGTCCCGGAGCATCATCAGGGCCAGCTGGAAGCCGATCTTCACGCGTCCTCCGGTGAGCAGCGCGCGGCGGCCCGCGAGGTCGGTGCTCAGCCGGCGCCGGGCGGTGTTGTCGGCGGCGCAGCGCGGGCAGAGGCGGTGGTAGAAGGCGTCGACCTGTCGATAGGACGTCTTGCAGACATAGCAACTGCGCGGCTTGCGGAAGACACCCACGTCCCCTGTGTCGCCGGACACGGCCAGCGGCGCGTCCTCACGCCGGTCCTGGGCGCCGGTGGCGGTTGCCGCCATGGCGGCCGCGTCGGCCGCTGCCGTCTCGGCACCGCGCGCCTTGCGCCGCCTCAGCCGTCCGTCGCGGGCGAAGGACGCGGCGACCTGCTCGGCACGGAGCCGTACCGGGTCGTCGACGGGCAGCTCGCGCAGTCTGCCGACCGTGCGGTGGAAGGCGGCCAGCTCGTCCTCGTCGATCATGTCCCCCATGCGCCCCGCCCCGTTCGTGCCCTGCCGTGGACCGGGTCGGATTCGAACCGACGTTCCCTTCATGCGATGAAGGTGCGCCTGCCTCTGCGCTACCGACCCCTGCGCCATGGGCCCCGGCCGGATTCGAACCGGCGTATCCGCCTTGAGAGGGCGGCGAGTCTGCCTCTGCTCTACAGGGCCCCGTGGACGCAGCCCGGGGGTCGGATTCGAACCGACGTGTTTCGCCTGTGCAGGGCGGTGCGCCTGCCTCTGCGCTACGCCCGGGTGCGCTCCGGGATCCTAGCCGTACTCCCGGCCGGTCGGCTCATCGGTTTTCCGGCCGGCTCATCGGCTTTCGCTCGGCTCACCGGCTATCGCTCGGCTCATCGGCCCTCGGTCGGCTCATCGGTTGCCCAGCCGCCTGATGTCGAGCCGCTCCTTCTCGGAGAGGCCTCCCCAGACGCCGAAGCGCTCGTCGTTGGCCAGGGCGTACTCGAGGCAGGCCGGGCGCATCTCGCACATGCCGCAGATGCGCTTCGCCTCCCGTACCGAGCTGCCCGGCTCCGGAAAGAAGAAATCCGCCCCGGTCTGCGCGCACAGCGCCTGCGTCTGCCAGTCGAGGCCGCCCGGGCTGATGGTGTCTGTGTGCATGGCCGAGATCGTGCCGGGCAGCGAAAAACGTTCGATCAACGGCGGATCAACGAGGCCGTTCATGACCCCCGGCGGCCTGGCCAATCCTCGCCCGGCCGCCTCGTCGGTCCTCGCCCCGACCGCCTCGATGGTCCCCGTCCCCGCCCTCGGGCGCACGGCGGCGCGCTGGATCGGTTTCGCCTCGCACCCGGCCCGTCCCGGCATCCCGGCGGCGATTGTCGGTGGGCGGTGCCAGACTCGGCAGTGCAGGCAACGGGACCCCGTCAGAGGAGGGCAATGATGCTCACGACCCGTTATGTCACCGGCGCTCCGAACTGGCTCGACCTCGGCACCCCGGACATCGACGGTGCCACGTCCTTCTACGGCGGACTGTTCGGCTGGGAGTTCCGGCCGGGCCCGCCCGAGGCCGGAGGGTACGGCTTCTTCCAGCTCGACGGCCGGACCGCGGCCGCCGGTATGCAGACCGGCCCGGACCAGGGGCCGCCCTCCTGGACCGTGTACTTCCAGACCCCGGACGCGGACGCCACCGCGAAAGCGGCCGAGCAGGCGCACGGCTCGGTGCTGATGCAGCCCATGGACGTGATGGACCAGGGCCGCATGGCGATCCTCGCCGACAAGGCCGGTGTGCCCTTCGGCATCTGGCAGCCCGGCCGGAACAAGGGCCTGGACGTCACCCAGGTGCCGGGCACCCTGTGCTGGGTCGAGCTGTACACGGCCGACCTGCCGATGGCCGCTTACTTCTACCGCGCGGCGCTCGGTCTGGAGACCTACGCGGTCGACTTCCCCGGCGGCACCTACACGACGGTCCTTCCGGACGGCCAGAGCGAGGACAGCATGTTCGGCGGCATCGTCCCGCTCGCCGACGACCCTCTGGAGGCCAAGGAGGGGGCGTACTGGATGCCGTACTTCGAGGTCGCGGACACCGACGCGACGGTCGCCAAGGCACAGGAGCTGGGCGGCAGGGTCCGGCTGCCGGCCACGACCGTGCCGGGCGTCGGCCGGGTCGCCAAGCTGGCCGACCCCTACGGCGCCCGCTTCGCGGTGATCAAGAGCGAGCCGCAGACGTCCTCCTAGCGGTCACACCACGCCTCACGCCGAGGCGCGTCGCACCAGCGTGGTCGGAAGCACGACACCGGCCGGTGCGGCGCCCGCCGGTGCGGCGCCCGCCGGTCCGGCCGGTGAGGGGTCGAGGCCCCGTAGCAGCAGGCGGGCCATCAACCGTCCCATCTCCTCTATGTCCTGGCGGACCGTGGTCAGCGGCGGGTCGGTCTGCTCGGCGACCGGCAGCATGTCGTCGAAGCCGATCAGGGCCACGTCCTCGGGCACCCGGCGCCCCCGTTCGCGCAGCACGCGCAGGGCGCCGGAGGCGGTGAGGTCGTTGGCGGCGAACACCGCGTCCAGGCCGGGGCACCGGTCGAGGAGCTCCCGCATCGCCCGCTCGCCGCCGGCCGGGGTGAAGTCGCCCGGCGCGACGAGATCCGGGTCGGCGTCCCCCATCACGTCCCGGTAGCCGTCGAGCCGGTCCACCGCGGAGGTCTGGTCGAGCGCGCCGGTGATGTGGGCGACGCGGGAGCGGCCGAGGCCGAGCAGGTGCCGTACGGCGTCCCGGGCGCCGCCGCGGTTGTCGCTGTCGACGTAGACGACGTCCGCCGTGCCGTCGCTCCAGCCGGGGCGCCCGCCGAACACCGTGGGGACACCGGCCCGTTGGATCAGCCCGGGCAGCGGGTCGTCCAGATGGAGGGAGAAGACGAGCGCGCCGTCCACGTGTCCGCCGGCCAGGTAGCGCGCGACGCGCGTGTGGTCGTCGCGGCCCTCGGTGAGCAGCAGGACGAGCTGGTTGTCCTGGGCCGTCAGCTCCTTGCTGATCCCCCTGAGTTGCAGGGCGAAGAAGGGGTCGGCGAAGACCCGGCTCTCCGGTTCGGCGACGACGACCGCGACCGCGTGGTGCCGCTTGGTGACGAGGCTTCGGGCGGCCTGGTTGGGCACGTAACCGAGTTCCTCGACGGCCCTGCGCACCCGTTCGACGAGCGGCTCCCTGACCCCGTCGCCGCCGTTCACCACCCGGGACACCGTGGCCCGGGAGACCCCGGCCCGGGCGGCCACGGCCTCCAGAGTGGGACGTGGCGCGGCATCGTTCACATCGGGCTCCTCGTCGGCGGGGTGCCGATCAGGATAGCCCCGCGGGAGGACTCGGTTGAGAGCGCTCTCGTGGAGAGGCGAGTCCGGGGAGGCGGGGCCGGCGGGGGCGAGCCGACAGAGGCTGAGGCGAGGAGCACGGACAGAGACCCCTGCGATCAAGTCCAGGTAGCTTCAGGCCAACAGATCCCCCCGCGATCAAGTCCAGGTCGCTTCAGGCCAACAGATCCACCCGCCGCCCGACCCCCTCCCGCTCGGCCCGCCCAAACGCCGTCCAGGCCAGCGCGAGGTCCTGCCAGGGCATGCCGACGGGGGCGTAGACCGTGAGGTCCGTGTCGGTGGTCCGGCCGGGATGCTCGCCGCGCACGACCTCACCCAGGGTCGTGTCGGCCTCCCTCAACACGCCCACCCCCGCCGCCAGTTCGCGGTCGTCCACGACCAGGAGGGCCGCGTCCAGCAGATCGGGGGCCAGTTCCGCCTTGCCCGGCTCGTCCACGCCCAGGCTGGTGAAGTGCCGGCCCGGCCCGGTGTCGTCCAGGTGCAGCAGCGGTTCCCGGGACCAGGTGGCCGCCAGGACGATGTCGGCGACCCGAGCCACCTCCGCGGCGGAGGACAGCACCCGGCCACCGTGCCGGGCGGCGAACTCGGCGGCGCGGTCGGCGGACGTGTCGTGGACGACGAGGTCGCCGCGGGGTCGTAGCGCCGCGAGGCCGCGCACCATCAGCTCGGCCTGTGCGCCCGCCCCGACCACTCCGACGGCTTCTCCCCGGCCGGCCAGCAGATCGGTGCCCAGGGCCGCCGCGAGCCCCGTTCGCCATGCCGTGACGGTCGCCGAGTCCAGGAGCGCCAGCAGTTCGCCGTCGGTACCGCTGTGCAGGCAGATCACCCCGCGCAGGGCGGGCCGGGCCCCGGGGAACTTGGCGTTGACCTTCACCGTGTAGGCGGGAACGCCGGGGAGCAGGCCTGGGATCAGCGCGGTCGCCGTGCCGGGGAACGGGAGGTCCGTGCGCACCCGTTGCCCCGCGATCGGCACGCGCTCCGCGGTGCTGAAGCCGTGCCGCAACGCTTCGAGGCAGGCCGTCGGCTCCAGCACTGCCTCCAGATCACCCCGGGTGAGAAGAAGAGTCACCCGTCCATGATCCGTCAGTGGTGGTGCTCGGCCCGCTGCCCGGTGTGCTCGTGCGGCTCGTAGCCGGGGATCGTGCCGTCCTTCTTCTTCACCAGGAACAGTCCGACCATGCCCATGTCGGAGTGGCTCTGGACGTGGCAGTGGTACATCCACGCGCCCGCCCCGACCCCCTCCCCCGCGATCACCTGGAAGCCGAAGGAGTCCGCCGGTCCCACGATCTTGTTGTCGATGACCTGGCTCGGGTCGTCGGGACCGGTGAGCATGCCGGTGCGGTTGTCCGCCCAGCGGTGACCGTGCATATGGAAGGTGTGGTAGTACTCGCCGTGCGTGATCATCACGAACTCGACCCGATCGCCCACGGTCGCCTCGAAGTCGGGGCCGGAATGGGCGGGCTTGTTGTTGATGAGCATGTCGTTGAAGACGATCGTGTGGGTGGCGTCCGGGAGGACATCGCCCTTGCGGCGGACGATCACCGGGCCGTAGAGGCCCTTGCGGATGCCGCCGGTGCCGTGCTCCGTGCCGACCACGTGGTCGTGGTAGTGCCAGTAGCCCGCGCTGCCCGCCCGCCAGGTGCCGTCGCTGCGGCGGCCCGGCAGATGGGTGCGCCAGGTGTAGGTGCGGGTGCCGCCCGGCTCGACGTCACTGTGGTTCAACGCCGTTCCGTCGCTGGAGACTTCGTAGTCGAGACCGTGGACGTGCAGGCTCGCCCGGACGTCCATGGTGTTCTCGAAGTCGATGTGCAGGGTGTCGCCCTCGTTGAGCTCGATCAGCGGCCCGGGGACGGTCGCCTTGCCCTTCTCGAGGCCGTAGCCCATCTGTCCGTCGGGGAGCCGCTCGGCGTACAGCTTGATCCGCTTGACCTCGCCGCCCGGGGGCGCCAGCGCCGGACCGGCGTCGCTGCGGGCCTCCGGTGCGAGCGACAACGATGTCGCGACCGCCGCACCACCGAGCAGCACCCGCCGGTTGAAGCCACGTCTGTCCAGTGCGCCCATGCGGAACTCCCCACCGTGGTAAGGGTTTGACGGAGACGTACCTGTGATGAACCTGTGAGACGGTACCGGCCCGCGAGCCGTTTATCCACACTCAGGACAAAGTTGGTGCGATCCCGGTCATAGGTATTGGCGAGCGCGGCGAAGCGGTCTAGCTTCCATGGCGCTGTTGCCGTGACCGAGGAGGTGCCCATGCACTTACGAGGGTTGAGCGCGAGAAGCGGAGGAACGACGAGAAGACGGACCCGTGTGGCGGCCGTGACCGCCGGGATCGTCGCCGCCGGGCTGTTGTCCGGCCCCGCCGCGGGGGCGGCCCCGCCGCCTGAACCGACCGCGACAACGATGTCCATCACGTCACCACCGGGCGGCGGGGATGTGCGGGTGCTGGTCTTCTACGGCTCCGCGGCTGCCGGCGAGGAGTCGCCGGTCGTCAACGCGGGGATCGCGGCCGTCGAACGGATCGGGCTCTCGGGCCCGGCGAACCAGCGGTTCGCGACCGAGGCCACCGACGACGCCCGGGTCTTCACCGACGAGAGGGCGCTGAGCGGCTACAACGCGATCGTCTTCCTGACCGGCGGCGGCGATGTCCTCGACCCCGACCAGGAAGCCGGTCTGGAGGCCTACATGGAGGCGGGCGGCGGCTTCGTCGGCATCCATGACGCGGCCCGGGCGGAACCGTACTCCGACTGGTTCACCGGGCTCGTCGGCGCCCGGCCGGCCCCCACGAGCCCGACGGCCGTCCAGCGGGCCACCGTCGAGGTCGGCGACCGGCAGCACCCGGCGACCAGGGACCTGCCGGTGCGGTGGAAGCGCCCCGACCAGTGGTTCAACTGGGTGAAGAACCCGTCCGGCGAGGTGCACACCGTCGCCCGGGTGCGCGAGTCGACGTACCGGCCCGGCACAGGCGCCAACGGCTGGGACCATCCGGTGAGTTGGTGCCGGGACTACGACGGCGGCCGGTCCTTCTACACCGGCATGGGCGGCACGGTGTCGTCGTACGACGAGACCGACTTCCGCACCCATCTGCGCGGCGCACTGCTGTGGACCGCACGGCTCGTGCAGGCCGACTGCAAGGCGACCATCAACGCCAACTACAAGGCGGAGCGCCTCACCCGGCCCAACCAGCCGGGCCAGAACGACCAGATCGGCGAGCCGCACGGGCTGGTGACCGCGCCGGACGGGCGGGTGCTCTACATCGGCCGGGGCGGCGCCGACTCCTCCCAGCCGGTGATCACCGACTGGAACAACCCCGACATCGGCAAGGGCAGGGGCGAGATCCACGTCTACGACCCGGCGACCGGGAAGGTCACCCTCGCGGGCGCGTTGACGGTCTTCGGCAACAAGGGCGGCGGCGACGAGCTGGTCAAGGTCGAGGAGGGCCTGCTCGGCATCGAGCTCGACCCGCGCTTCGAGGAGAACGGCTGGGTGTACCTGCACTACACCCCGCACTCCCGGCTCAACCGCGACACGCAGACGGCCGAGCGGCGGGTCTCCCGCTTCACCCTCGACCTCGCGACGAACCGGCTGGACCTGAACAGCGAGAAGGTGCTGCTCAAGTGGCCTGTCCAGGTGCACAGTTGCTGCCATGCGGGCGGCGGGATGGCCTGGGACTCCAAGGGCAACCTCTACATCGCGACCGGCGACAACAACTCCAGCGGCTTCAGCGGGGGTTACTCCGGCAACAACCCGCAGCCGAACTACAAGGGCCTCTCCTTCGCGGACGCGCGCCGCACCGCGGGCAACACCAACAACCTCAACGGGAAGATCCTGCGCATCCATCCGGAGGCCGACGGGACGTACACCCTCCCCGAGGGAAACCTCTTCACCGGCAGGGAGACCGCCGAGGGCGGTGGCAAGACGCGTGGTGAGATCTATGTGATGGGGGTCAGGAACCCGGCCCGGATCTTCGTCGACAAGAAGACCGACATCCTCTACGCGGGGTGGGTCGGTCCGGACGCGGGCGCGCCCTCGACGACCTGGGGTCCGGCCAAGTACGACACCTTCGCCGTCATCACCAGGGCGAGCAACCGGGGCTGGCCGTACTGCATGGGCAACAAGCAGCCCTACCGGGACCGCAACCTGCCCAACCCCGACCAGCCGCTGGGCTGGTACGACTGCGACCACCCGAAGAACGAGTCGCCGAACAACGACGGCCTGGTGAACCTCCCGCCGGTCACCGGCAACAACATCTGGTACTCGCCGCAGGGCGGCGCCCCGGACTACCCGCGGGACGCGAACGGCATCCCCTCGTACAAGCAGGAGGAGGCCACGTACCTGCTGCCCTGGCTCAAGGGCGGCGGCCAGGCCGCGATGAACGGCCCGGTCTACCGGTACGACACCGCCGCGGCGACCAGCACCGTCAAATGGCCCTCCTACTGGGACGGCAAGTGGTTCGTCGGCGACTTCTACGACGCCGACCAGCCGCGCAACGCGGTGATCACGGATCCGAGGACCCACGGCGAGGGCGGACTCCCGGTCCACTCCGAGTCGTTGAAGAAGATCGTGCCGATCGGCAACGACGGCATCAAGAACCTCATGGACTGGAAGTTCGGTCCGGACGGGGCCCTCTACGTCCTCGACTACGGGCGCGGCTTCTTCACCTCGGACGCCAAGTCGGCGCTGTGGCGGGTCACTTACCAGGGCGGCGGACCCACTCCGGCCGCCGGCCAGTTGGTGCGGGGAGGACAGTGATGCGCCGACAGAGAACTCTGACCGTCCTGCTGGTGGCCCTGGTGACGCTGTTGGGCCTGACGTCGACGTCGACGGCCCGGCCCCGGGAGGCAACGGCGGCCGCCGCGCAGACCCTCACCTGGACCGCCGGCGACGACATCACCAAGTACGCCTCGGCGCCGACGACAGCGGTCGCCGGTACGGCCACGATCGTCTTCGAGAACAGCGCGGCCACCGGCAACACCACCGGGATGCCGCACACGCTGACCTTCGTGACCAGCGATCCCGAGTTCAACGACGACGTCCAGCTCAACATCCTCGCCAACCCGAACGACGACACGGGAGGCCGTCACACCGCCGAGGTCACGCTCACCCCGGGCCGCTACTTCTACCACTGCACGATCCCGGGCCACGGCCAGATGCAGGGCATCCTGGTGGTGACCGAGGGCACCGGCCAGGACACCACCGCGCCGACGGCCCGCGCTCAGGTGTCCGGCACGCAGAACACGCAGGGCCAGTACGTCGGTTCGGCGAGCGTGGCCCTCACGGCGACCGACGAGGCCGGCGGCTCCGGCGTCGACCGGATCGAGTACGCGATCGGGGACACGGGTGCCTGGCAGCCCTACACCGCCCCGGTCGTCGTCGACCAGGCCGGCGACCACAAGGTGCGTTACCGGGCCGTCGACAAGGCGGGCAATGTCTCCGCCGAGCAGAGCGCCGCCTTCACGGTGGTGCCGCCGCCGTCCGACGACACCGCCCCGCCGGACACCTCGGCGACGGTGAGCGGCGAGAAGAACCCCGACGGCACGTACATCGACATGGCCACGGTGACCGTGTCGGCGTCCGACACCGGGTCCGGGGTCAACACCATCGAGTACGCGGTGAACAGCGGGACCTGGCAGCCGTACACGATGCCCGTGATGGTGCATCAGGTCGGCTCCCACACCGTGCGGTACCGGGCGACCGACAAGGCGGGCAACGTGGCCGCCGAGAAGAGCGTCGCCTTCACGGTGGTCGCGGCGGCCCCGCAGGACACCGTCCCGCCGGTGACCGGTGTGACCGTGGACGGCACACGGAACTCCGACGGCGCCTACGTGGGCAACGCCAGGGTGACCGTGAGCGCCACGGACACGGGCGGTTCGGGTGTCGCCGGCATCCAGTACTCGATCGACGCCGGACCCTATCTGGCGTACACCGCTCCCGTGGTCGTCGACCGGGCGGGCACGCACACCCTCGCGTACCGTGCGACGGACAGGGCGGGCAACACCTCGGCCGCGCGCACGGTGACCTTCACGGTGGTGTCCGGTCAGGTTCCGGCGCCCAACTGCCCCGAACTCGACGAGCGGTTGACGGTGATCGTTGGCGCGGTCGACTCGGGGGTGCCGAACCGGATCACCAACAGCCGGTGCCGGATCAACGAGTTGATCGAGGACGAGAAGGAGTGGACCTCCCACGCCCTGTTCCTCAAGCACGTGAAGACCGTCCTGGACAGGCTCTTCCGCGAGGGGGTGCTCGACGCGCGCGAGTACGACGCCATCGACGCGGCGGCCCGTGAGTCCGGCATCGGCAGGCCGGGCCAGACCGAGGGCTACCGCACGATCCTCGACGGCAGCGCGGCCTCCTTCGCCAAGTGGCAGCAGGTGGGCGGCGGTTCGTTCGCGCCGAACGGCGACGGGTCGATCACGTCCGGCACCACCAGGGACGGCCTCGGCATGCTCTGGTTCCCGGAGCGCACGTACGGCGACTTCTCGCTCAAGCTCCAGTGGCGGGACGACGCCCCGGGTACCGGCAACGCCAACTCCGGTGTGTTCGTGCGGTTCCCGTGGGTCCACGACCACCCGGAGGAGCCCCGGCCCGAGTGGGCGGCCATCAAGTTCGGGCACGAGGTCCAGGTGTTCGACCGCCCCGACGGCGACATGTACAAGACCGGGTCGGTGTACGGCTTCGACCGGGTGGGGCTCGCCGGTGCCGGTGTCACCCAGAAGGGGACGTGGAACGACTACGAGATCCGGGTGGTCGACCAGCACTACTCGGTCTTCCGCAACGGCGTGCTGATCAACGAGTTCGACAACGTCGGCGGTCAGGACTTCTACCCGGCACGCTCGGACGACCCGGGCACGGACGGGCGGCGGTTCGCCTCCGGCTACGTCGGACTCCAGGTGCACAGCACGACGGACGTGATCTCGTACCGGGACGTCCGGATCAAGGAGTTGTAGAACCGGGCTTCCTGGCCCGGCTCGGCTGTACCCGCTTGGGCTCCCCCGGCATCTTCGGATACTCGGGCGGGTACGGCAGATCGCCGAGTCCGTGGTCGTGCTCGTCCTTGCGGGCGAGCTCCAGCAGGGGCTCGAGCGAGAAGGCGTGATCGTCCATGTCCGCGTGCACGTCGCCGAGTTCGGCGAAGCGCGCGGGCATGGTCGCGAGGTCGAAGTCCTGGGGGTGCGCCTCGCCGACCTCCTCCCAGCGCAGGGGTGCGGAGACCGGGGCGTGCGGGCGGGGCCGTACGGAATAGGCGGAGGCGATCGTGCGGTCGCGGGCCGTCTGGTTGTAGTCGAGGAAGATGCGCTCGCCGCGCTCCTCCTTCCACCACTTGATGGTCACGTGGTCCGGCATCCGGCGTTCCATCTCCCGGCCGACCGCGATCGCCGCCCGCCGTACCTGGGTGAAGGTCCAGCGCGGTTCGATGGGCACGAAGACGTGCAGGCCGCGTCCGCCGGAGGTCTTGGGCCAGCCGCGCAGACCGCCGAACTCGTCCAGCACCGACCGCAGTTCGTGGGCTGCGCGCACGGCGTCGTCGTAGTCGGTGCCGGGCTGCGGGTCGAGGTCGATGCGCAGTTCGTCGGGGCTGTCGACGTCGTCGCGGCGGACCGGCCAGGGGTGGAAGGTGAGGGTGCCGAACTGGGCGGCCCACAGCACGGCGGCCTCCTCGGTGGGGCACATCTCGTCGGCGCTGCGGCCGCTCGGGAAGGTGATGTGGGCGGTGGGGATCCAGTCGGGCATGTTCTTGGGCGCCCGCTTCTGGAAGAAGTTCTCGCCGGTGACCCCGTCCGGGTAGCGCTCCAGGGTGGTGGGGCGGTTGCGCAGGGCGCGCAGGATGCCGGGGGCGACCGCCTGGTAGTAGCGGGCCAGGTCCAGCTTGGTGAAGCCGCGCTCCGGGAAGAAGATCTTGTCCGGGCTGGACAGCCGTACCGTGCGGCCGCCCGCCTCCAGTTCCACCGCGTCACCCATGCGGCCACCGTAGGCCCACGGGGCACGGTGCGCATATCAGGCGAAAAACGGCACCTCCCAGCAGAATCGGAGCCATGGATCTGCCGGTGATGCCCCCCGTGAAGCCCATGCTCGCCAAGTCGGTGGCGAAGATCCCGCCGGACATGCACTACGAGGCGAAGTGGGACGGGTTCCGGGCGATCGTGTTCCGGGACGGGGCCGAGGTCGAGCTGGGCAGCCGTACCGGAAAGCCGCTGACCAGGTACTTTCCCGAGCTGGTGGAGGCCCTGCGGGAGCGGTTGCCGGAGCGCTGTGTGATGGACGGGGAGATCGTGATCGCCCGGGAGGGCCGCCTCGACTTCGACGCGCTGACCGAGCGGATCCACCCGGCCGACTCACGGGTGCGGACGCTGGCCGAGCGGACCCCGGCCTCCTTCGTCGCCTTCGACCTGCTGGCGCTCCAGGACGAGTCCCTGCTGGACGTGCCGCTGGCCGAGCGCAGGAAGCTGCTCACGACCGCCCTGTCCGGGGTCACGGCGCCGGTGCACCTCGCCCCCGCGACGACCGACATCGGCGTGGCGCAGCAGTGGTTCGAGCAGTACGAGGGCGCGGGCCTGGACGGGGTCATCGCCAAGCCGCTCACCGGGCGCTACCTCCAGGACGAGCGCGCCATGTTCAAGATCAAGCACGAGCGCACCGCGGACGTGGTGGTGGCGGGCTACCGGCTCCACAAGAGCGGCCCGATCGTCGGCTCCCTGCTGCTCGGGCTCCACGACGACCGGGGCACGCTCCAGCACGTGGGCGTGTCGGCGGCCTTCCCGATGAAGCGGCGCGCCGAGCTGATCGACGAGCTGGAGCCGCTGCGGATGGCGGACCCGAGCGGCCATCCGTGGGCGGCCTGGGCCGAGGAGGCCGCCCACGAGAGCGCCCGGCTGCCCGGGGCGCCGAGCCGCTGGTCGGGCAAGAAGGACCTGTCCTGGGTGCCGCTGAGGCCGGAGCGGGTGGCGGAGGTGGCGTACGACCACATGGAGAACGGCGCACGCTTCCGCCACACCGCGCGTTTCCGCCGCTGGCGGCCCGACCGGACCCCCGAGAGCTGCACCTACGCGCAGCTGGAGGAGCCGGTGCGCTACGACCTGGTCGACATCCTGCGCTGACCGGGACCGGCAGCGGAGGTCGGCAGATCGTCAGGGCTTCATCAGCACCTTGACCATGCCGTCCTGCTTCTTCTGGAACATCTCGTACGCGCGCGGGGCGTCGGACAGCGGCACATGGTGGGTCGCGAAGTCGTCGACGCCGAGCGGGTCCTCGTCGGTCAGGTACGGGATGATCTCGTCGCTCCAGCGCCGGACGTTGGCCTGGCCCATGCGGATCTGGATCTGCTTGTCGAACATGGTGAGCATCGGCAGCGGGTCGGCCATGCCGCCGTAGACGCCCGTCAGGGAGAGGGTGCCGCCGCGGCGCACCAGCTCGATCGCGGTGTGCAGGGCGGCGAGCCGGTCGATGCTGAACCGCTCGGCGAACGGCCCGCTGATCCTCCTCGGCAGCAGGGCCGAGGCGTTCTGGGCCAGCCGGGCGGCCGCGCTGCCGTGGGCCTCGGTGCCGACCGCGTCGATCACGGCGTCGGGACCGCGCCCGTCGGTCTCGTCGCGGATGGCCTGGACGAGCTCCTTCTCGCTGTCGAAGCTCCGGAGGTCGTACGTCTCCACGCCCCGCGCGCGTGCCCTGCGCAGCCGCTCGGTCACCAGGTCCACGCCGAAGACGCGCCCGGCGCCGCGCACCTGGGCGACCCGGCAGGCCATGTCGCCGATGGGCCCGAGTCCGAGCACCGCCACGCTGCCGCCCTCGGGGACGTCCGCGTAGGCGACGGCCTGCCAGGCGGTCGGCAGCACGTCGGAGAGGTAGACGAAGCGGTCGTCCGGCGGCCCCTCGGGCACCTTGATGGGCCCGAACTGCGCCTGCGGGACCCGCAGGTACTCGGCCTGGGCGCCCGGCACGGCGCCGTACAGACGGGTGTAGCCGAACAGGGCGGCGCCCATGCCCTCGCTGGTGACCTGGGTGGTCTCGCACTGGGTCGGCAGCCCGGTCATGCACATCCAGCAGTTGCCGCAGGCGATCTGGAACGGCACGACGACGCGGTCGCCCGCCGCGAGGTCGGGCACCGCGGCGCCGACCTCCTCGACGATGCCCATGGGTTCGTGCCCGAGGATGTCGCCCGGTGTCATGAACGGGGTGAGCACTTCGTAGAGATGCAGGTCGGAGCCGCACAACCCGGTCGAGGTGATGCGGATGACGGCGTCCGTCGGTTCCTTGATCCGGGGATCGGGCACCTCTTCCACCCGTACGTCCCGCTTGCCCTGCCAGGTCACAGCCTTCATCGCCCGGCACTCCCTCCGTCACCTCGTACAGCGCGTGTCGGTCCTTGGGGTCGGCGCCCGGGTACCCGAGGCGCCGACGCCGAACCGCGATCGAGGGCTGATCGGCCTACCGGGTGCGCCCGATCAAGATCAGACAGGTATGGCCATCAAAGAACTTATAAGCGCACAATCAATGACACGAGGCGGGTGCGTATGGCGGGCCTGGCGCGTGCGGCGGGAGCGGTGGGCATGACGGGGACGGCGGATGACATGGGTACGGCGGACACGGCGGGCAGCAGATCCGGGGCGCGTGCGAGACGCGCCCGTACGGTGGCGGCCCTGCTGGCCGCGGCAGGTCTGTTCGTCGCGGGCTGCACGCATCAGGGCAAGCCCCGCGTCCCGTCCGACGACGGGCGGGGCCACCTGGACACCTCGGCCCCGAGCCCCTCGACGCCGACCCCGTCGGAGCCCACCCGGCAGGCCCCCTCCCTGCTCGCCGTGAAGATCGACAACGTACGGGCGGCGCGACCGCAGACCGGCCTCGACTCCGCGGACATCGTCTACGCCGAGCAGGTCGAGGGCGGGCTCAGTCGGCTCATGGCGGTGTACGCGACCAAGCTGCCTAAGGCCGTCGGCCCGGTACGCAGCGCCCGCGAGTCCGACCTGGAGCTGCTGCGGCAGTTCCACGACCCGACGCTCGCCTTCTCCGGCGCGCAGGGCAAGCTGATGCCCCTGATCAACCGGGCACCGCTGGACGCCCGTACCCCCGAGAAGGCGTCCGAGGCCTACTTCCGCGGCGCCGGCCGGGCCATCCCGCACAACCTCTACCTGCGCCCGAAGCGTCTGATGCCCACCACGCCGGGCCCGGACGCGCTGACCACCGGGTTCCGCTACGGCCCCGCGCCCGCCGGCGGCACGAAGGACACCTCGGAGACGGTCCGCTTCCCGGCCGCCCGCTTCACCTTCAGCTGGTCCGCGAGCCGGGGGCGCTGGCTGGTCTCGCTGGACGGCACCCCGGACGTGATGACCGACGGGAAGCGGCTCGCCCCGGCGACGGTCGTGGTGCAGTACGTGAAGGTCCGCAAGTCCGCCTTCCACGACTTCCTCGGCAACAACACGCCGTACACGGTGACGGTCGGCTCGGGAAAGGCGAAGGTGCTGCGCGACGGGCGCGCCTGGGACGTGAACTGGCAGCGGGCGAAGGCGACGGACGGCACCCGGTTCACGACGAAGGACGGCTCACCGGTGAACTTCGCCGAGGGCCAGGTGTGGGTCGTGTTCGCGAAGGCGCCCTGAGCCGGGGCCGCCGTGCGCTCAGGGCCGGCCGACCAGCGGCTCCGCCGGGTTGCGGAGCCCCTCGGCCGCGTCCGAGACCCGGCGGATCAGCTCGAAGAACAGGCTCTGCTCGTCGGCGGAGAGAGGGGCGAGGAAGACCTGGTTCATCCGGGCCGTGCGCACGGTCAGCCTGCGGTGGGTGCGCACCCCTTCCTCGGTCAGGCGCAGCAGGAAGCGCCGGCCGTCCTGGGGGTCGCGGACCTTGTCGAGCAGTCCGCGGCGGCCCAGCCGGCTGATGACCTCGGCGATGGTCGAGCGGTCGAGGCCCACCCGCTCCCCCACCGTGCGCTGGTCGAGCCCCGGTTCGGCGACGAGCGCGTTCAGGACCGCGAACTGCGGCGAGGTGATCTCCTCGGAGACCATCGTGTTCCACAGCAGGTAGTGCGCCTGCTGGAGCCGCCGGGCGAGGTGCCCGGGGTGGGTGGTGAGGTCCACCGCGGCCATGTGCGCTCCCGAGGACGAATCGGCTGGTGCCGGGAAAGGATGATTTTGGTTGGTGCACTGAAGAATATCGAGCCTTGACGCCAGGCTGCCACAGTGGCAGCTTAAGAGAAACCTCGCCGAAATACTCAGTGCACTGAGCAAGTCAAGAGATGGGGCTGCGCGGATGGACAAGGTGGTCGCCACAGCCGGGGAGGCCGTGGCCGACGTGCCCCGCGGTGCGTCGCTGGCGGTGGGCGGTTTCGGTCTGAGCGGTGTGCCGAACGTGCTCATCCAGGCGCTGTACGAGCGTGGTGTGTCCGAGCTGTCAGTGGTCTCGAACAACTGCGGGGCCATGGAGTCGGGCCTGGCGGTCCTGCTCGCGGCCGGGCGGATCGCCCGGGTGACCGGTTCCTACATCGGAGCCAACAAGGAGTTCGCCCGCCAGTACCTGGCCGGCGAGCTGGAGGTCGAGATGATCCCGCAGGGCACGCTCGCCGAGCGGCTGCGGGCGGGCGGCGCCGGCATCCCCGCGTTCTTCACCCCGGCCGGGGTCGGCACCCAGGTCGCCGACGGCGGGCTGCCGTGGCGCTACGACGGCTCCGGCGGGGTCGCGCTGGCCTCGCCGCCGAAGGAGGTGCGGGAGTTCGACGGCACCGAGTACGTCCTGGAGCGCGGGATCCGCACCGACTTCGCCCTGGTGCGGGCGGCGAAGGGGGACCGGCACGGCAACCTGGTCTTCAACAAGTCCACCCGCAACTTCAACCCCCTCGCGGCGATGGCGGGCAAGCTGACCATCGCCGAGGTCGAGGAACTCGTGGAGCCCGGCGAGATCGACCCGGACGCGGTGCACCTGCCCGGGATCTTCGTGCAGCGGGTGCTGGCCCTGACCCCGGAACAGGCGACGGACAAGAAGATCGAGCAGCGGACGGTCTCCGCGGCTCCGGCACGAGGCACGGTGAACGACTGATGGCCTGGACCCGGCAGCAGATGGCCGCACGAGCCGCACGCGAGCTTCAGGACGGCCAGTACGTCAACCTCGGCATCGGCCTGCCGACACTGATCCCGAACTACCTCCCCGAGGGCGTCGAGGTGATCCTGGAGTCGGAGAACGGCATCCTGGGCACCGGCCCCTACCCCACCGAGGACCAGGTCGACCCCGATCTGATCAACGCGGGCAAGGAGACCGTCACCGTGCTGCCGGGGGCGTCCTTCTTCGACTCGGCGCTGTCCTTCTCGATGATCCGGGGCGGGCACATCGACGTGGCGGTCCTCGGCGCCATGCAGGTGTCCGAGCGGGGCGACCTGGCCAACTGGGCCATCCCCGGCAAGCTGATCACCGGGATCGGCGGGGCGATGGACCTGGTGCACGGCGCCCGCACGGTCATCGTGGTGATGACGCACACCGCCAAGGACGGCTCGCCCAAGATCCTCACCGAGTGCGCGCTGCCGCTCACCGGCAAGGCGTGCGTGGACCGGATCATCACCGACCTCGGCGTCCTGGACGTGACCGAGGACGGTCTGGTGCTCGTCGAGACGGCACCCGGGGTCACCGTCGAGGAGATCACCGCCAAGACCGACGCCAAGCTGAGTGTCGCGGAGGACCTGAAGTGAAGAACGTCTACATCGTCGACGCCGTCCGCACCCCCTTCGGCCGCTACAACGGAGGCCTCGCCTCGGTGCGCCCGGACGACCTGGGCGCCCACGCGATCCGTGAACTCCTGGCCCGCACCCCCGACTTGGACCCGTCCCGGATCGAGGACGTCTACTTCGGCAACGCCAACGGGGCGGGCGAGGAGAACCGCAACGTCGGCCGCATGGCCGCCCTGCTCGCCGGACTGCCGACCTCCGTGCCGGGGGTGACCGTCAACCGCCTGTGCGCCTCGGGCCTGGAGGCGGTGATCCAGGCGGCCCGGGCCATCGCGGTCGGGGACGCCTCGATCGCCGTCGCCGGCGGTGTGGAGTCGATGACCCGGGCACCCTACGTGCTGCCCAAGTCCGACAAGCCGTTCCCGGCCGCCCACACCGAGCTGTACTCGACCACGCTGGGCTGGCGCATGGTCAACCCGGCCATGGAGCCGCAGTGGACGATCCCGCTGGGCGAGTCGGCCGAACTGATCGCCGACAAGCACAAGATCAGCCGGGAGCAGCAGGACGAGTTCGCCCTGGCCTCGCACCAGAAGGCGGCCCGGGCGCAGGCGGCGGGGCTGTTCGACGCCGAGCTGGCTCCGGTGTCCATCCCGCGGCGCAAGGGCGAGCCGGTCGTCTTCGGCGCCGACGAAGGCGTACGGCCGGACGCGTCGCTGGAGGCGATGGCGAAGCTCAAGCCCTCGTTCCGCAAGGACGGGGGCACGGTGACCGCGGGCAACGCGTCACCGCTGAACGACGGCGCCGCCGCCCTGCTGCTGGTGGACGACGAGGGCCTGGCCGCGACCGGCCGCGAGCCGCTGGCCCGGATCTCCGCGACCGGCGTCAACGCGCTGGACCCGCACTACTTCGGCCTCGCCCCCGTCGAGGCCGTCAACCGGGCGCTCGCCAAGGCGGGCAAGGGATTTGACGACCTGTCGGTCCTGGAGCTGAACGAGGCGTTCGCCGCCCAGGTGCTGGGATGCGTCGCCGAATGGCCCGAGTTCGACCCGGCGGTCCTCAACCCGCAGGGCGGCGCGATCGCGCTCGGGCATCCGCTCGGCGCCTCGGGCGCGCGGCTGGCCGGCACGGTCGCCCACCAACTCGCCCGCAGGGGCGGCGGAGTCGGTGTCGCCACCCTGTGCATCGGTGTCGGCCAGGGTCTCGCTCTCGTCCTCGAACGTTAACGGAACGCAGGAATCCCATGACTCTCACCCAGCACGACATCGACCAGGAAATCGCCGCCGAGCACGCCGCCTACGAGAAGCGGGTCGCCGACGGGGCGCCGGTCGAGCATCACCCGCGGCGCGACTACGCGCCCTACCGCTCCTCGGTGCTGCGCCACCCGAAGCAGCCGCCGGTCACCATCGACGTGACCAAGGACCCCGAGCTGGTGGAGCTGCACTCCCCCGCCTTCGGGGAGCGGGACATCACCGAGATCGACAACGACCTGACCCGGCACCACCGCGGGGAGCCCGTCGGCGAGCGCATCACCGTGTCCGGGCGGCTGCTCGACCGGGACGGCCGGCCCGTGCGCGGACAGCTGATCGAGATCTGGCAGGCGAACTCCGCCGGGCGCTACGCCCACCAGCGCGAGCAGCACGACGCCCCGCTGGACCCGAACTTCACCGGCGTCGGCCGCACCCTCACCGACGACACCGGCTTCTACCGCTTCACCACCATCCAGCCCGGCCCCTACCCGTGGCGCAACCACGTCAACGCCTGGCGCCCCGCCCACATCCACTTCTCCATGTTCGGGACCGCGTTCACCCAGCGCCTGGTGACCCAGATGTACTTCCCGAGCGACCCGCTCTTCCCGTACGACCCGATCATCCAGTCGGTGACGGACGACGCGGCACGGCAGCGGCTGGTCGCCACCTACGACCACAGCCTGTCCGTACCGGAGTTCTCGATGGGCTACCACTGGGACATCGTGCTGGACGGGCCGCAGGCCACCTGGGTCGAGGAAGGACGCTGACCTGCCATGACGAAGATCGACACCAGCTCGCCCGAGAGCGTGCTGCCCACCCCCTCGCACACGGTCGGCCCCTTCTACGGGTACGCCCTGCCCTTCCCCGGCGGCGGTGACATCGCGCCCGTCGGCCACCCGGACACCATCACCGTCCAGGGCTACATCACCGACGGCGAGGGCAACCCGCTGCCGGACGCGTTCGTGGAGCTGTGGGGCCCGGACCCGGACGGCAACCTGCCGACGACCGACGGTTCGATCCGGCGCGACCCGGCGACCGGCGGCTACCTCGGGCGCAACGGCGTGGAGTTCACCGGCTGGGGCCGGATCCAGACCGACGCCAACGGGCACTGGTACGCGCGCACCCTGCGCCCCGGCGCCCGCGGACAGAGCGCCCCGCACCTCAGTGTGTGCGTCTTCGCACGCGGTCTGCTGGTGCACCTGTTCACCCGGATCTACCTGCCGGGCGACGAGGCGGCCCTCGCCGCCGACCCGCTGCTCTCCCACCTGGACGCGGACCGCCGCGACACGCTGATCGCCGCCGACACCGGTCACGGGACGTACCGTTTCGACATCCGCCTTCAGGGCGAAGGCGAGACGGTCTTCCTGGAGTTCCAGTGACTTCTCCCGATCCGGACACCGGTCTGCTCGCTCCCGGGTGGGCGGACTCCCCCGCCGCCTCCGCGACCTCCGACGGCGCCTTCCTCCAGGCGCTGCTGGACGCGGAGTCGGCGCTGACCCGGGTGCAGGCCCGGCTGGGTCTCGCCCCGGCCGGGGCGGCCGAGGCGGTGACCGGGGCGGCCCGCGCGGACCGCTTCGACGTACGGTCCCTCGCCGACCGTGCGCGGGCCGGCGGCAACCCCGTCATCCCCCTGGTCGCCGACCTCACGAAGGCGGTGGGCCAGGAGTACGGCCCGTCCGTGCACCGGGGCGCGACCAGCCAGGACATCCTCGACACGGCGATGATGCTGGTGGCCGCGCGCACGCTCGACCTGGTCCTGGCGGACCTGGACCGTGTGCAGCGTGCTCTGGCCAGGCTCGCCGGCGAACACCGCGACACCGCGATGCCCGGACGGACGCTGACCCAGCACGCCGTGCCGACGACGTTCGGGCTGAAGGCGGCCGGATGGCGTTCGCTGGTACTGGACGCGCGGGACCGGGCCCTCGGGGTACGGGACGGTCTCCCTGCCCAACTCGGGGGTGCGGCAGGAACGTTGGCCGCCTTCACCGCGTACGGAGCCGGGGACCCGACGGCCCTCGCGGCGGCCTTCGCCCGGGAACTGGGCCTGGAGGCGCCCCTCCTGCCCTGGCACACCCTGCGCACGCCCATCGCCGATCTCGCCGGGTGTCTGGCCTTCACGGCCGGAGCCCTGGGCAAGATCGCCGCCGACGTGCTGGTGCTGGGCCGCACCGAGATCGCCGAAGTCACCGAGGGCAGCGGCGGCGGTTCCTCGGCCATGCCGCACAAGGCGAACCCCGTCCGCTCCACACTGATCGCGGCCGCCGCCCGGCGCGCTCCCCAGCTCGCGGCCACGCTGTACGGCTCGATGGCCGCGGAGGACGAGCGGCCGGCCGGGGCCTGGCACGCCGAGTGGGAGCCCCTGAGGGATCTGCTGCGCCTGGTCGGCGGCGCCGCCCGGGACGCCGCCGAACTCACCGAGGGACTGCGGGTGAACGCGGACGCCATGCGCCGAAACCTGGACCTCACCCACGGACTGATCGTCTCCGAGCGCCTCTCCGCCGAGCTGGCGGACGTGCTGGGCCGGGCCCGCGCCAAGGAGCTGCTGACCGAGCTGGCCGGCAGGACGTACGCCGAGGGCCGGTCACTGGGCGAACTTCTCGCGCAGGAGCCTGAGTTGAAGGACGTCGACCTCGGGGAGCTCACCGACCCCGCCCGCTACACCGGCTCCGCCGGAGCCCTCACCGACCGCGCACTGGAGCGACGTTGACCGAGAAACTCCTCAACCACCGTGCCGAGGGCTCCGCTTCCGCGCCGCCGCTGCTGCTCGGGCCGTCGCTCGGGACGTCGTACGCCCTGTGGGACAAGGTGGCGCCCGAGCTGTCCATCACCCACCGGGTGGTCCGCTGGGACCTGCCCGGGCACGGCGGTTCGGCGGCCGACCTGATCGGGCCCGGCGCCACGGTTGGCGACCTAGCCGCCCTGGTGCTGGAACTCGCCGACTCGCTCGGCATCGAGCGGTTCGCGTACGCCGGGGTGTCGCTGGGCGGTGCCGTCGGTCTGCATCTGGCCGTGCACCACCCGGAGCGGATCGCGTCGCTGGCGGTCATCTGTTCCTCCGCGCACTTCAACGGCGCCAAGCCGTGGCAGGAGCGGGCCGAGCGGGTCCGGCGGGAGGGCCTGGAGTGGCTGCTGGAGAGCGCCGACGCCCGTTGGTTTGCCGGTGACTTCACCGATCCGGTGCTCGTGCGGGACCATGCCGGGGCCGACCCGCAGGCGTACGCCGCCTGTTGTGACGCGCTGGCCGCCTTCGACCTGAGCGACCGGCTGGACGGGATCTCCGCGCCGACCCTGCTGATCGCGGGCCGCGAGGACCCGGCGACCCCGCCGCCCCACCTGCGGGAGATCGCCGACGCGGTGCGGGGCGCCACGCTCGTCGAGCTGCCGGGCGCCTCCCACCTGGCCCCGGCACAGTGCCCGGAGGCCGTCCTCACCGCCCTGCGGGCCCACCTCGACGGCGGCGCCCGGCGCGGCATGGAGGTGCGGCGCGAGGTCCTCGGGGACACCCACGTGGACCGGGCGCAGTCCCGCCAGACGCCCTTCACCGCCCGCTTCCAGGACTTCATCTCGCGCTACGCGTGGGGCGAGATCTGGACCGACCCGACGCTCAGCCGCCGCGAGCGCAGCATGATCACACTGACCGCGCTGGTCGCCCACGGCCACTACGACGAGCTGGCCATGCATGTCCGCGCGGCCCGCCGCAACGGGCTCACGCCGGACGAGATCGGGGCCGTACTGCTCCAGACGGCCGTGTACTGCGGGGTTCCGGCAGCGAACTCGGCGTTCGCGACGGCCCAGCGGGTGCTGGCGGAGGAGGAGAGCGGGGAAGGGTGACACCGGCAGGGGCAGGCACGAGGCCCCGGGATCTACCTACTGTGGGGGCATGTCGACCATTCTGATCACCGGCGCCACCTCGGGTCTCGGCCGCTACGTCGCCTTCGAGCTGGTCCGCGCCGGCCATGTCGTCCTCGCCCATGGCCGCGACCGGGGCCGTACGGAGAGCCTGGTGGCGGAGCTGCGGCTGGAGGGCGAGGCCGAGGGGTTCGTGGCCGACCTGGCCTCCCTGGCCGAGGTGCGTGACCTGGGCGCCCGGGTCGCCGAGGCCCGCCCCGGACTCGACGTGCTGATCAACAACGCGGGTGTGGGCGCCGGTTCACCGGGCGCGGGCCGGGAGCTCAGCGCCGACGGCCACGAACTCCGGCTGGCGGTGAACTACTTGGCACCGGTGGCGCTGACCCGGGCCCTGCTGCCGACCCTGACGGCGAACACTCCGGCCCGGATCGTCAACGTGGGTTCGGTGGGGCAGGAGCCACTCGACTTCGACGACCCCGGGTTCACCCGGGGCTACGCCGGATTCGCCGCCTACTGCCGCGCGAAGTTCGCCCTGGCGGCCCACACCTTCGCCCTGGCCGAGGAGTTGAAGGGCACGGGAGTCTCGGTGAACGTCCTCCACCCGGCCACGTTCATGGACACGGCGATGGTCAGGGAGGGCGGCATGGCGCCCTGGTCGACGGTGGCGGACGGGGCGCCGGGGGTGCTGACGCCGGCTACGGAGGACGTGGGGTCGGGCGGCTACTTCGACGGGACGAGTCCGGCTCGGGCGCATGAGGCGACGTACGACAGGGAGGTGCAGAAGCGTCTGGTGGCGTTGACGAATCAATTGGTCGCACCGTAACTCCCCAGGGGCGCGGGGAACTGCGCGCCGAGCCCCCACCGGCCCGCAGGCATCACCGCAACCCCCGCCCCGTCTCCAGCACCTCCCGCCCCTGCGCAACCAACCCGTCCGCCCCACACGACCGAGCCAACGCCACCCCACGGTTCAGCTCAGCCACCGACCGAGCCAGAATCCCGTACTCCACCCGCGCCGCCGCATGCTCGTACTGACACGGCGACGCCTCCAGATACGCCACAGCCTGCGCAGCAAGCCGTACCGCCCGCTGCCCCGTCTCCAGCGCGGCCGCACACCTCAGCGCCTCACCTATGGCCGTGTCCGTACCGAGCCGCTCGGCATGCCGGCGGATTTCCTTGACCAGTTGGGCCGCCCGCACCGGATCCTCCACGGCGAGAGCACGGGCGAGGTCGACGGCCCAGGGCACCAGGACGGGGTTGTGGTGCCCCCGCACCTCCGCCGCCTTCTCCGCGGCCTCCAGTTCGTTGACGGCTTCCTTGGTCCGGCCGACCGCCAGCAGCAGCCGCCCGCGCACGGACCGCGGATCGGGCAGCACGATCGTGGAGGGGTAGGGCGGCGCGAACCCGTACTGCTCGGCGATCGCCCAGGCCTCCTCCACATGTCCGCGCGCGAGCAGCGTGTCGACGAGGTTGCAGGTCGCCGACCAGTACAGGGGCAGTCCGCGCCCGACCCGCTCGGCGAGCCGCAGTGACTCGCGCAGAGAGGTCTCCGCCTCCCGCAGCCGCCCTCGCCTGCGGTGGCCGAGGCCGACGTAGGCGTGGGCGAGCGCGAGGTGTCCGCCGCTCCAGCCGGCCGACTCGTAGGTGCGCAGGGCGTCGGAGTACAGGGTCTCGGCCCGGTCCAGCCGGTCCGTGAAGGCGTACGCGCTGGCCAGCATCAGCGGCAGTTCGAGGCCCCACTCGATGTCGGTCCAGCCGAGTCCGGGCGCGAGGCGGCCGTTGACCAGGGCGCGGTCGCAGATCTCGGCGATCTCCTCGGCGCTCTCGCCGTGGGCCATCGCGTCGAAGCCGCGCAGGATGAGCAGGGCGCGCTCCGCGTTGTCCCGGCCGGTGCAGGTGGCGGCGAGGGCGGCGAGGCGCTCGGAGCGGCCCGGGAAGGTGGTCTCGCCGGGGTAGAGGCTCTCCCAGGTGTACTGCACGGCCTGGAGACGGAGCCGGGCCGGGCCCTCCTCGTGCCGGGCGGCCTCCGCCTCGACGGTGCGGACGGCCTCCTCCAGCTGGTTGTTGTGCATGAGGGCCTGGGAGAGCCGGATGACGGCGTCGACCCGGGCGGAGCCCTCCAGGCCGGGCATGGCGAGCGCGGTCTGGAGGTGGCCGATGGTCTTGGCCGGGGCGGTCAGGAGGGTGGCGCAGCCGAGTTCGTAGAGCACGCTCGCGTGGACCTCGGGCGGCGGGGGTTCCAGCAGCGCCCGCTCCAGGCAGCGCCGGGCCGCGTCCGGGGCGCCGACGGCGAGGTGTTCGCGGGCGGCCTCGCGCAGCTGCTCGACGAGTTCCTCGTCGTCGTCCGGGTGGACCTGGAGGAGATGCCGGGAGGCGGCCGCGGCGCCGTGCCCGGAATCGGTGACGAGCTGTGCGGCGATGCCGTGCAGGCGGTGCGCAGGGCGTCGGGGATGGAGTCGTAGACGGCGGTGGCGATCAGCGGGTGGACGAACTCCAGCTCGCCGGCCTCGCCCTGGACGCCGGTGAGGATGCGGGCGTTGCGCAGCAGTTCGGCGCAGAGTGCCGCCTTCTGCGGACTCAGGGTGGCGAGCCGGGCCGCCAGACCGACGGAGATGTCGGTGCCGAGGATCGCGGCGGCCCAGGCGAACCGGGTGGCGTCGATGCCGAGTTCCTCCAGGCGGGCGACGAGTCCGCCGCCGCGGGCCGAGCGGTTCAGCTCGCGCAGTTCGCTCGCCGAGTCCTCGCTCGGCTCCATCCCGCTGTCCCGGACCTTGGCGAGGAGTTCGACGGTCTCGTACGGGTTGCCGCCGGTGACGGCCCAGACCTCGCGGCAGAACGGGGCGTCGGCGTGGTCGCCGAGGGTGGCGCGGGTGAGGCCCTCGGCGCCCGACGGGGTGAGGGCGCTGAGGCTGGTGACGGGGCGGCCCGCGGTGGCGGCGACCGCGTCCAGGAGGCGGGCCCGCTCGCCGGTGGCGTCACCGGGGCGGCGGGCCACCACGACCAGCACGGACAGGTCGTCGAGGCGCTCGGCGAAGGCGGCGAGCCAGCGCAGGGTCTCCTGGTCGGCCCAGTGGGCGTCGTCGATCGTCAGCACCAGCGGCCAGTCCCGGCGGGCCAGCCGGCGCACCGCGGCGACCAGTCCGTCGCACACGCCCTGCGGGTCGGCCTGCCGCTCCCCCGGGTCCGCGATGCCGAGGGCGGGGCCGGCGATGTCGTACCAGTCGCCGAGGTACTCGCGGGCCTCCTCGGGCATCAGCGACAGGAGGGCGGGCTGGAGCAGTTGGCGGACGACGTTGAAGGGGACGGACCTGAGGGTCTCGCCGCCGCGGGCCGACCAGACGGTGCAGCCGCGGGCCTCGGCGATCCTGCGGGTCTCGGCCAGCAGGGCGGTCTTGCCGAAGCCCGCCTCGCCGCGGATCATCAGCACGCTCCCCGCGGACGCATGGTCCTCGCGCAGAGCGTCGACCGCGCGTTCGACGGCGGTGAGCTCCTCGTCGCGCTCCCACAGCGAGGCCGGGGCGGCCGCAGTGGGCCGTACCTCCGTCATCCCGCTACCTCCCCAAGTCGCCCGGACGACGTACAGATCTCGAGCGTAGCCGTACGGGTGCGGAAGCGGAGGGCGGTCGCGGTACCTGTTGCCGTGACGGGTGATCTGGGGTACGCGCAGGCGACGCACCCTGCCCGTGACCAGCCGTCGACAAACCTGACCATCGGTCAGTTGTCGTTCTGGCAGCGGAAGGTGGAAGCCTCGACGGCGGGGGGCGAAAGCGTCGGCAGTCGGGGCTGACAGCCTCGGCAGTGGCCGGTCCGGTTGTGCGTGGCTCCTTCGCGACGATCATCGCGGGGCGCATGGGGGCGCCCCGCACGCGCGCGTGCCGAAGCGGTGGCCCGACGTGCGCGGAAATCTCGGCCGGAACGGACCGGACCCCTCTCATCCCCCTTTCACCGAGTGCTCATACGGTGGGGGCATGACGCAGGAGACTCCCCCCGGGTGGTACCCCGACCCCGGGCAGACAAGTGACGGTCCCGCCACCGAGCGCTGGTGGGACGGCAGGGCGTGGACGGAGCAGACCCGTCCCACCGGATCGGCCGCCGCATGGGGTCCCCCGGAGCAGGTCGCGAGCCCCGGGGAGTACGGGGCCTATCCGGCGTACCCGGCGTATCCCGCACAGCCGCCGACCACCAAGCGGCGCGGCCCGGTGGGCATAGCGGTGGCGGTGGTGGCGGCGGTCGTGGTCCTCTCGTGCATAGGCATCGGCGTGTACGCGCTGACCGACAACGGCGGCGGAAGCAAGGACACCGCCAACTCGCAGGGACCGGGAGGCGGCCAGGGCGGGCCCTTCGGCGGGAACGGTGGCCAGAACGGGCAGGGCGGGCCTTTCGGCGGCAACGGCGGCTCCGGCGGCGACGGCGGCTCGGGGGGCGCGTCGCCCTCCCCGCAGGGCTCCGAGGCGCCGAGGATCGAGAGCGGTTCGGTGACCGACTTGGTCGACGGGATCAGCCTGCCCATCCCGGACGGCTGGTACGGCCAGGAGATCCAGGTCGGCGCGTCCGTCACCTCGAAGGACTCCTACGCCTGCCCCGGCGACACCTCCGCGACGTGCACGAAGGGCGGTGCCTACTCGGCGCCCGCCCTGGCGCTCGGCAGCAAGGGCAGCACGGCCGAGCAGGTCGCCAAGGCCGACATCCAGGCGAACGCCGAGCAGTCCTACGGCGGCAAGACCTACGGCTCGATCACCTCGCACGACGTGCTCGACTCCAAGGCGGTGACCGTGGCCGGACAGAAGGGGTACCTCGTCCGCTGGAAGGCGGTCACCAGCAAGGGCTCCGACGGCTATGTCCAGTCGCTGGCCTTCCCCGCGCCGGCGAACCCGCAGCAGATCGTGGTGGTGCGCTTCGGTGTGGACGTCGGCGAGGGCCAGGGTGTGATCGACGACATCACCAAGGGGATCAAGGTGTCCACGGGCGGCGGCAGCGGCAGCAACGTGTGACGCCGGGGCTCCGAAGCCGAGGCGGCCGGGGTGCCCGGGGCGAAAGCAGCCAGGGCCCCGAAAGCCGCAACGGCCGGAGGCCCCGGAGCGGAAGCAGCCCGGGTCCCACAAGGCGAAACGACCCAGGCCCCGAAGCCGGGACGGCCGGGTGGGGCTCCTCTCCGCTCGGGAGGAACCCCACCCGGCCGGGGGGTGCGCGCCGCCCCCGTCCCCACGGTGCGGCGCGAGCAGGTCGCCGTCCAGTCATCCCGTGGACGGCGGCCTGGGTCAGGTCAGGCCGAGGGCCGGCAGTACGGCGGCCTCGACGAAGCGGACCAGGTAGTCCTGGTCGGCGTACTCGCCGTCGATGACCGGCCGGGCGCGGATCACGCCGAACATCTGGACCGGGACATACTCCAGCGCCGGGTGTCCGGCGACGATCTCACCCCGGTCGACGCCCCGCTGGAGGAGGTGCCTCAGGGCGGCGATCTCCGGTTCGACCAGCGCTTCCCGCAGGGCCCGCGCGAGTTCCGCGTCCTGGGTCGCCGCATGGCCGAGCGCCTGGAGGAGCTTGGTGTCGCGCGTCGACCACCGGCCCGCCGCCCGGGCGGCCTCGCGCAGGTCCTCGGCGAGCGATCCGGTGTCGATGCCGTCGAACTTCGCCTGGCGCCGGGAGCGCAGCGCGGCCACCACGAACTGGGGTTTGGTCTTCCACTGCCGGTAGAGCGTGGACTTGCTGCACCGCGTGCTGGAGGCGACGCCCTCCATGGTCACGGCGTCGTATCCGCATTCACGGATCTGTTCGAGCACGGCGTCGAAGAACTCCTGCTCACGCTCCGGCGTGATCTTGGAGCGGCGCGAGGCGGCGACCGTCTCCGGTCCGTCCGCGGCCTGCGACGTCATCTGCCCTTCTCCTCACTCACGGGTCGACGGGCCTGCTGCGCGATCCGCGCGTTTCATTCCCGGTTTCCCGTGTGTCGTTCGTCTATCGATACGCCAGTGTACCGGTACCCGTCCGTATCGGTACACTGGCGTATCGGTACGATGTCGTATCGATGAGTTTGGGGATCGGGACGAGTCATCACCCTGTCCGGATCCAGTACCCGCACCACCGTCAGCGAAAGGGCCGGGGGATGAATGCCCGCACCGAGCCTTCAGAAGCAGAGCCGGGCGCGACAGCGCGGCCGCCGCTCGTCCGTGAGCTCCTGCTCGTCGTAGGACTCTTCCTCGTCTACAAGTTCGGCCGGCAACTGGTCGCGGGGCACACCCCCGAGGCCTTCCGCAACGCCGGTCGCGTCTGGGACTGGGAGCGGGCCCTGCACCTGCCCTCGGAGCGCTCGGTGCAGTCGCTGCTGCTGCACGGCGACACCCTCGCGCACATCGCCAACACCTACTACGCGACCGTCCACTTCCCGGCCACGGTCGCCTTCCTGGTCTGGCTGTACCTCAAGCGCCCCGCGCACTACGTCTGGGCCCGGCGCGTCCTCGCCTCGCTGACCGGCGCCGCCCTGGTGCTGCACCTGGTCTTCCCGCTGGCCCCGCCGCGGATGCTCGCGGCGGCCGGACTGGTCGACACCGCCAAGGTCTACGGCCCCTCCGTGTACGGCCCGCCGCAGACCGACACCCTCTCCAACCAGTTCGCGGCGATGCCCTCGCTGCACTTCGGGTGGGCGCTGATGGTGGCGATCGGCCTGATCGTGGCGACCCGCTCGCGGTGGCGCTGGCTCTGGCTGCTGCACCCGCTGGTGACCCTGACGGTGATCGTCGGCACGGCGAACCACTACTGGCTGGACGCGATCGTCGCGGCCGCGCTGCTCGGCATCGCCCTCGCGGTCCTCCACGCGCCGCAGCGCACGGCGAGCACGGCGGGACGGGCGCGGGAGAAGCTCGCCCCGGCCGCGTCCGAGAAGAAGAACGTCCTGGTCGGAGCGGGCCGATGAACGCCACCCTGATCGCCGTCGCCCTGAGCCTGCTCTCCTCCGTCGCCTACGCGGCCGCCGCGGTCGCGCAGGAGCGCCTGGCCTCGCGCAACCCCGGCTCGGGTGTGCTGCGGATGCTGGGCTCGGGTGCCTGGTGGGGGTCCGTCGCCCTCAACGCCTCGGCCGCACTGCTGCACGTGGTGGCCCTCAAGTACGGCCCGCTGACCGTGGTCCAGCCGCTCGGCGCGCTCACGCTCGTCGCCGCGGTGCCGCTGGGCGCGCGGATCGCGGGGCGCCGGGTCACGGCGACGGAGTGGCGGGGCACGGCGTACACGCTGGCGGGGCTCGCGGCCATCCTGGTGGTGGCGTCGGGTTCCGCACCCGGGAAGGTGCTGAGCACCACCGAGGCGGTCGCGGTGGCGGGGGCGACGGCGGCCCTCATCGGGCTGCTGGCCCGCCCGGGCGCCCGGCCCGGAGTACGGCACGCCTCGGCGTCCGGGGTCGCCTCGGGTGTCGCCTCCGCGCTCACCCAGACCGTCACGGTGGCCGCGACGGACCGCTCCGGATCCCTGCTCAGCGTCCAGGTGATCGGCGTGGCCCTGCTCGTCGCGGCCTTCGCGGCGGGCGGTCTCCTGCTCTCCCAGACGGCCTACCGGGACGGTCTGGGTGCCCCGCTCGCGGTGGTCACCCTGGCCAACCCGCTGGCCGCGGCGGTCATCGGACTCTCGCTGCTGGGCGAGGGCCTGCGCGGCGGAGTGGCGGGTGTGCTGCTGGCGCTGGCGGGCGCGGGCCTGGCCTCGTGGGGCGTGGTGCTGCTGAGCCGGGTCGCTCCCGCCGAGGTGCACGACGACCACCCGGTGGCGGCGGTCCTGGCACTGGAACCGTCACTGCGGGACGTGAAGGTGCCCCGGCCTTCCGAACCGGGGCACCTCACACCGCTCTGACCGCTCTGGGCCCGGTCAGCCGAAGCCCCGAGCATCCTGCTTCAACGCCGTGTCCACGGTCAGCGCCGTGGCGACCACCAGACTCAGCAGCGGCTCGGGCAACTGGTAGTGGATCTGGAGGACATAGTTGTCCGCGGTCGTGAACATCGTCTTGGCCAGCCCCTCCCACGTCTTCGTGATCCGGGCCACCTCGTTCCCCGCGTGGTCGACGATCGCGAAGTTCCACGCCCGCCAGTTCTCCGCCTTGATCGCGCCGACCTGCTGACCATCCACCATCAGCGCGAAGTTGATCTTTCCGATCATGTTCTGCTGGACGATCTCACCGACCGGCGAACCGTCCGGACGCTCCACGATCACCCGGGACTTGAAGATCTTCCCCGGCCGGGTCAGCAGCAGGACCGGCTGCCCGTGGGCGTCCCGGATCTCCAGCCTGATCTTCATGAACTGGTCGATGCTCCACAGGAAACGCACGATCTTCCGCAGCGCGCTCTGGCCGACCTGGGTGACCGAGCCGATCTGGTGACCGTGCTGGTCCATGACCTTGTACTCGTTGGTCAGCTCGATCAGCTTGGCCTTCTGGTTCACCACCAGGACCGGCTCGGTGAAGAGCGTGCCGCCGCCCGCACCGCCCGCGGTGACCCCGGCCTGCTGCTGCACCTGACGCTGCACGCGCGCGTCGGGGCCGGCCGCCTGCTGCGGTATCTGGGGCGCCTGCTGGGCCGGCGGGGCCTGTACGGCCTGGGCCTGGCCCGCCGCCTGCTGCTGGCCGTTGGTGTGCTGGGTCCACTGCGCCCCGTCCCAGTAACGGAGCGTCTGGGGCGCTCCGTGCGGATCGGGGTACCAACCGGCAGGTGTGTTCGAATGCGTGGTCACCGGGGCACATTACCCCGGGACCATCGCGATCCGGCCACCTGTTCGGCGGCTTGTACAGCGGCTTTACCCGGTGATGACGGCCGGGTCGCTCACTCCGGGGCGCCCGTTCTCGACATGTCCGGCGAATCGCCTGAGAAACGCCGGGTCCGCGTCGGCCGTCACCGTGAGGTCGTACCAACGGCGGCTCCTGGCGAGGCCGAAGGTGTGCCGGACGGTGGTGCCGGGCCGCACGGTGAACGTCCGCACCCGGTCGCCGTAGCCGCTCTCGACCTTCAGGCGGACCAGTCCGGAGCCGCTGTTGGTGAAGGTCAGCTCGATGTCGTCACCGCTGTGACGGGCGGTGACCTCGGGCCCGGCGGTCTTGTTCGACCCCTTGAAGGAGCGCAGGAAGCCGTTGGGGCCGTGCACGGTCAGGTCGTACGACCCCTTCGAGTACGCCGAGTTCCAGGTGTCCGAGACGGACTTGCCGGCCTCGGTGGTGTAACTCCAGGGCCCGTCGGTGCGGTTGCCGGAGGTCACCAGGAAGGCGGCGCCGGCCTTGGCTCCGGAGGCGAAGGCGAGCGTGAACCTGCCGCCCTTCGCGTCGACCGAACCGTCCACGTGCGGGGCGTACTTGAGCGGGCGGGCCGGACGCAGTCCGCGTTCCTGCCTCGGCAGGGCGCCGACCGCGGGCGGGACCGGTACGTAGTCGGGGTGGCGCTCGCGGTCCGGCGGCTCGAAGCCGTCGGTGTCCGGCAGGGCGACCGGCTTGGTGTCCTTGCGGGAGAAGTCGAAGGCCGCCGTGAGGTCGCCGCACACGGCCCGCCGCCAGGGCGAGATGTTGGGCTCGTGGACGCCGAAGCGGCGCTCCAGGAAGCGGATGATCGAGGTGTGGTCGAGCGTCTCGGAGCAGACGTAACCGCCCTTGCTCCAGGGCGAGACGACGAGCATGGGCACGCGCTGGCCGAGGCCGTAGGGGCCGGCCGGGTGGCTCGCGCTGCCCTGGAACAGGTCGAGCGCCGGGTCGACCGTGGACTTGCCCTGCGCGGCGGAACCCGCCGGGTAGGCCGGGACGACGTGGTCGAAGAAGCCGTCGTTCTCGTCGTAGGTGATGAACACGGCCGTTTTCGCCCAGACCTTGGGGTCCGAGGTGAGCGCGTCCAGGACCTGGGCGACGTACCAGGCGCCGTAGTTCGCGGGCCAGTTGGGGTGTTCGGTGAAGGCCTCGGGGGCGACGATCCAGGAGACCTGGGGCAGCTTCCCGGCCTTGACGTCGGCCTTGAGCTGGTCGAAGTAGCCCTCGCCCTTGGTGTAGTCGGTGCCGGTGCGGGCCTTGTCGTACAGCGGGTCGCCGGGCTTGGCGTTCCGGTACTGGTTGAAGTAGAGCAGCGAGTTGTCGCCGTAGTTGCCCCGGTAGGCGTCCGGGATCCAGCCCCAACTGCCGTTGGCGTCCAGGCCGTCGCCGACGTCCTGGTAGATCTTCCAGGAGACGCCCGCCTTCTCCAGGCGCTCCGGGTAGGTCGTCCAGCCGTAGCCGGCCTCGTCGTTGCCGAGGACCGGGCCGCCGCCCTGGCCGTCGTTGCCCGTGTACCCCGTCCACATGTAGTAGCGGTTCGGGTCGGTCGAGCCGATGAACGAGCAGTGGTAGGCGTCGCAGATGGTGAACGAGTCGGCGAGGGCGTAGTGGAAGGGGATGTCCTCGCGGGTCAGGTACGCCATCGTCGTGGACCCCTTGTTCGGGACCCATTTGTCGTACTTGCCCCCGTTGAAGGCGGCGTGTCCGTCGTTCCAGCCGTGCGGCAGGTCCTGGATGAACTGCATGCCCAGGTCGTTCGCCTCGGGCCGGAAGGGCAGGATCTCCTTGCCGTTCCGGTCGGTCTGGTGCCAGACGGACTTGCTGCTGTCCAGCGTGACCGGGCGCGGGTCGCCGAAGCCGCGCACGCCTCGGAGCGAGCCGAAGTAGTGGTCGAAGGAGCGGTTCTCCTGCATCAGGACGACGACGTGCTCGACGTCCTCGATGGTCCCGGTGCGGTGGTGGGCCGGGAGGGCGGCGGCGCGCTGGATGCTGTTCGACAGGGCGCTGAAGGCCGTGGTGGCGCCCGCGAGTTGGAGGAATCTGCGCCGGTTGACGTCAGCCATGAGTGAGGGGGACCTCTCATCCTGCGCATCGGTGGCCGGAACGTGACGGAAGGTGCGCGCAGCGAGTTTTCCAAGTCCACCAAACGACAGGGAAGGGTCTGGTGGCGCTGATGTGAAAGTCGCGGGTACGGGAGGTGTGACGCGGCGCGAGCGGGGGATGGTCGCGATCATGACAGAGACGACTCGTCCGGTGGCGCCGCCCGCGAAACGGCCCGTACGCCAGCTGTTCGCCGCCTCCGTGGGCAACGCCGTGGAGTGGTACGACTGGTACGCCTACACGTTTCTGGCCACCTACATCGCCGCCGCCGTCTTCCCCAAGGGCGCGGACAACTCGCTGGTACCGCTGCTCTCGACGTTCGCCGTGTTCGCGGTCGGGTTCTTCATGCGGCCGGTCGGCGGGCTGCTGATGGGGGCAATCGCTGACCGGCACGGTCGGCGGGCCGCGCTGACGGTCACCATCCTGCTGATGGGCGGCAGCAGCCTGCTGGTCGGACTGACGCCGACGTACGCGGCGGTGGGCGTGCTGTCCCCGGTCGTGCTGGTGCTCGCGCGACTGCTCCAAGGGCTGTCCGTGGGCGGGGAGTTCGCGGCCTCGACGACCTTCCTGGTGGAGTCTGCGGGCCCCGGTCGGCGCGGGCTGTTCTCCAGCTTTCAGTATGTGTCGACGACCGCCGGGCAGCTCCTCGCGTCCGGGATCGCCACCGTGCTGGTGGACACACTGAGCGAGGGGCGGATGGACGACTGGGGCTGGCGGGTGCCGTTCGTGCTCGGGGCCGCGCTGTCCCTGGTCGGCTTCTGGATCCGGCAGGGCGCTCAGGAGACCCGCAGCGAGGAGCAGCGGTCGGCGCCGCGGCCCGCGCTGCTGGAGGCGCTGCGCCGCCATCCCCGTGAGTCGCTGCTGATCTGCGGGATCACGATGGGCGGCACCATCGCGTACTACACGTGGACGTCCTACCTGCCGACCTACGCCGAACTGAACGCCGGGGTCGGCAAGTCGGACGCGCTGCTCGCGGGCACGATCTCGCTGGCCTTCTTCGGTCTGCTCCAGCCGCTGGGCGGGCTGCTGTCGGACCGGTTCGGACGGCGGCCGCTGCTGCTGTTCTTCGGGGTCGGGTTCGCGCTGCTGAGCGTGCCGCTGCTGCACGCGCTGCGGGACTCGTTCGCGGTCCTGCTGCTCGTGCAGTGCGCGGGGATGGTGCTGCTGACCGGGTTCACCTCGATCAGCGCGGCGGTGAACGCGGAGGTGTTCCCGCCCCGGGTGCGGGCGGCCGGGATCGGGTTTCCGTACTCCCTGACGGTCGCGCTGTTCGGCGGGACGGCGCCGTACGTCGGCACGCTGTTCAAGGAGTTCGGGCACGCCGGGCTGTTCCCCTGGTACGTGGCCCTGCTGTGCCTCGGCTCGTCACTGGTCTATCTGCGCCTCCCGGAGACCGCCCACGGCGAACTGCGCCGCTAGCACCCGCTTCGCCACGGCCGTGCCCGACCTGAGCGCGGCCACCGGATCGGCGGCCTCGTCCAGTTCGATCAGGACCGTGCCCGCGCCGGGCGTGGCGGACATCGCGTCCGCCCAGCCCTCCCAGTCGACGATCCCCTTGCCCAACTCCGCCATGTACGGCTGCTGTTGTGAGTACACCGTCTCGTCGACGGTGAGATGGACGCCGATCGGGGCGACCGCGTCCTTCCAGTGGGCCAGCGTGATGCGCGGAGTGTGGCGCCGGGCCACCGCGACAGGGTCGCCGCCACCCAGTGCGATGTGGCAGGAGTCCGGGCACAGCCAGACGTAGCGCGGGTCGGTCAGGGCCATGAACAGGTCGATGTCCCGCTCGTACCAGAGGGTGCTGTGGGACTCGGTGTGGAACGCCAGCCGCACCCCGGACCGGGACACCGCCTCGCCCACCGCGTGCGCGATGTCGGCCATCCGGTTCATGTAGGCGGCGTCGACGAAGAAGGGCGGGCGGGTGCCGTACGTCGTCCTCATCGGCAGTCCGGCGACGAGGACCTCGGCGCCCACCTCGGCCAGGAAGGCGGCGCGGCGCTCGGCGTCCGCGACGATCGCGGGCAGGTTGCCGCCGTGCCGCCAGTCGGGGGCGTCGCTGTCGGCGACGAAGGCGCTGACGACGGCCAGGCCCCGGTCGGCCAGTTCCCGGCGGAACGCCTCCGCGCTGCCGAAGGCGCCCAGGGCCGAGTCGATGCCGCCGGGCGCGAACGTCAGCTCGATGCCGGTGACCTCGGTCTCGGCGAGCGTGTCCAGCACCCGCCCCCAGAAGCGGTCCGGACTGTCCGCGGCCCAGGCCCGGACGGCGTCGGCGGAGTCGAGGTCCCAGAAGCCGGGATGGTGGAAGGTGACGACGTCCGTCGCGAAGCGGGGGCTCATTCCGCTCCCCCGCGGGCGTTGTAGACGACGACGTCGTCGGACTCGTCGACGGCCTTGCGGTAGTTCCGGAACACCGCGAGCGCCTCGTCCCTGAGGACGTCCCCCACGACCTCGATGCCGCGGTTCTCGAACTGCTCGGCCCAGTCGGGGCCGACCGGGCCCTCGTCGAAGGTGGTGATCTCCTCCAGTTCAGGACCCTCCCCCGCGACCACCAGGCCGCGCACCCCCGACCACATCGTGGCGCCGTAACACTGCACGCAGGGGCGCCAGTTGACGACCAGTTCGTGGGACGGCAGGCCGTCGCCGCCGAGGTCCCAGCTGCCGGTGGCGATCTGGGCGAGGCCGAGGGCGACGACCTCGGCGTGCGCGCTGGAGACTCCGGTGGACAGCACGACGTTCACGCCGACGGAGACGATCCGGCCGGACGCGCGCTCGGCGACGAGCGCGGCGAACGGACCGCCGTTGCCCTCGCGCCAGTTGCGGTCGGCGAGCCGGTGCACCAGCCGCATCCGGTCCTCGCGGGTGGGCAGGGCGGCGGGCGTGGCGGCGAGTTCGTCGTCGATCCAGGCGGGCAGGGCAACGCGGAATTCCTTGGCGATGTCGATCACTTTCGGTTCCTCTCGATGGTTCCGGTGCGTGCGGCGGTGACGGCACGGGCGGCCCGTACCGCGGTGACGGCACCGGTCAGGGTGACGTTGGCGGCCATCGCCGTGGGAACGACTCCGTTGCCCGCCAGATACAGGTTGTCGAAGCCCCACACCCTCCCGTCCGGGTCGCACACGCTGGTGCCGTCGTCGCTGACGCCTGCCCGGACCGTGCCGGTGAGATGCAGCGAGGAACCGGGCGGAAGCACGGTGGACTCGGTCGCGGGATCGAAGGGGCCGAACTCCTCAGCGACGGAACGGACTTCGTCCAGGGCCCGGCGGATCAGCACACGGTCGGCCTCGGAGTAGCCGAACTCGACACGGATGCGGGGCAGGCCAGCGAGATCGGTCTCGCCCGCCGAGAACACGAGCCGGTTCTGCGGTCGCGACTCGACGGGGACGTACAGCGACAGACCGACGGAGTGCGCGAGGGGCCGGCCGGTCCCGTCCACGTAGGTGCGGTTCATGATCTGGCCGTGGAAGGGCTGGGCGGGCCCGTTGCACGGCAGCCACAGCGAGTCCGTGCTGAACTCGCCGGGACGCGGCAGGGGCAGGGCATCGGCGTCCAGGCCGAACCGGTCCAGGTCGAGCAGGACGCGGGCGGTGACGAAGGCGTGCTCGTTGAGCCGGCGGCCCAGGGCCTCGGGCCGGATGCCGGATGCGTACAGGAGTTGCGGGGTGCGCAGGGCGTCGGCGCACACCACCACGGTGCCGGGGCGCAGTTCGGACTCGGTGCCGTCGGCGACGCGGCGCAGACGGGCCGCCGTGACCCGGCCGCTTCCCGTGCCGAGGGCGGTCACCAGGGTGCCGGTGAGCAGGGTGAAGGCCGGGTCGCCGCCCTGCGCGAGGGCGGGGAAGATCGTCCCGGGGGCCGAGCGGGGCATGGGGCCCGAGGGTGTGGGGGTGACAGCCATCGGCATGGGCTGCGGGGCACGGTCGGCGGGCCCCGAGCCGTCGTAGCGTCGGCGCAGGACGTCGAGGACGAGCTCGCCCACCTTGGTCGGGCCGATCGCGGCGGGGGTGACGGCGAGCAGTCGGCGTGCGGTGTCGAGGTCGGCCGCCCAGGCGTCCGGGTCGCCGAAGTCGAAGGCCTCGTCCGGGGCGGGCCACGGGGTGGCGGCGGTCCAGTGGACGCCCATGCCGCCCGCGTTCCAGGCGAGCGCGGCCTGCGGCATCGCCTCGGCGTCCTGGCCGAAGGCGAGCGCGTGGAACATGCCGGGGGTGAGGTCGGGAAGGCTGTCCGCGACCTCGCGGACCACCTCCGCTCCGGTGTACATGCCCTGGATGCCGGTGGCGGCCTTCTCGTTGTAGCGGGACCACAGTTCGGGATCGTCGAGGTCGTGCAGGTGCAGCCCCGGCGCACCGCCGATGGGGCTGCCACCGTCGGCCATGGTGATGTGCAGCGCCGGATCGCTCCTGCGCAGGAGGCGGGCCACGAGGGAGCCCATGATGCCGCTGCCCACGATGAGGACATCGGTGCGGGGGGTGCTGGTCAAGTGGAGCTCCGGGTGCGTGTGGTGTGGGGGTCAGTCGACCGGGACGAGCGGTCCGAACAGTTCGGTGTCCATGCGGTCCAGGGCGAGCTTGACCGCGCCGACGAGCGGGGCGTCGTGGCCGAGCGCGGTGGCACGCAGCTCGACCGCGGGGGCCCGGGCGTCCCGCAACGCGGCGCGCACCCGCGGCAGCAGGACGTCGGCCGCGTCCTCGAGGCCGCCGCCGAGGACGATGAGCGAGGGGGCGACCGTCCAGGACAGGGTGATGAGGATCGAGGCGATGTTCTCCACGAACTCGTCGACCTCGGCGAGCGCGGCGGTGTCACCGGCGCGGGCCGCCTCGAACCGGGCCAGGGCGAGGGCGCGTTGGGCGGCCAGCGGTGAGGTCAGGGCGGCGACGGGGCGGTCCTCGACCGAGCCGGCCGGCATCGAGCGTGCCTCGACGATCTCGCCCGCGGCACCGTCGAGCCCACGGTGCACGGCCCCCCTGATGAGGATGCCGAGCCCGGTCCGGTTCCCGAGCATCGCCCAGACGACGTTGTCGTGATCCGCGGCGATTCCCCGCCAACGCTCGGCCAGCGCACCGAGGTTGGTGTCGTTGTCGGCGAACCAGGGCACCGGGACGCGCCGGCCGAGCTCCTCGGGCAGGTGCACGCCTTCCCAGCGGGTGGTGTGCACCAGGCGCCGCACGACTCCCTCGTCGTCGATGGCACCGCCGCCCGCGATGGCCCCGGCGCGCAGCCGGTCCACCGTGCCGCCGGCGTCGTCGAGGGCCCGGCGGACCAGACCGGCGGCGTCGTCGAGGGTGGTGTCGGGGTCCTCGTAGGCGCGCAGCGGACCGTGGGACCGGCCGAGGATGTGGCCGCGCACGTCGGCGACGACGGCGGACGCATCGACGGTCGTGACGCGTACCGCGGCCAACAGAGCATGCTCGGCTCGCAGTTCGTAACGGCGGGCCGGGCGTCCGGCGCAGCCGCTGAGGGGCACCCTGTCGAGTTCGGCGACCCAGCCCGCCTCGACGAGCGAGTCCAGGACCAGCTCGATCGTGCGACGGGACAGAGCGGTCTGCGCGGCGAGTTCGGTGAGTTTCCGCGGTCCTGCCGACACCGCCAACGCCCGCAGGATCACCGAGGTGTTGACCCGTCGTACGGCGCTCTGGTTCATGCCCGCGATCAGCACGCGCCTGCTCCCGTCACCGGGTGGTACCCACCCCTGGTGCCTACCTCGGACTGGTCGCCCACCCGGGTCCGGACGGTGACCCGCGTGCTCATCGCAACCCCGTTCCGGCGATGCCCTGCACGAAGTAGCGCTGGAGGAAGAGGAAGAGCACGAGCACCGGCAGCATCACGACGATCGCCCCGGCGAGCAGCAGGCCGTAGTCGGTGACGTGGGCCGCGGCCTGACTGGTGGCGGCGAGGCCGACCGGGAGGGTGTAGGTGGACATGCTCTGGGCGACGACCAGCGGCCAGATGAAGTTGTTCCAGGAGTTGAGGAAAGACATGATCGTGATCGTGGCGACGGCGGGTCCGGCCAGCGGCAGGAAGATCCTGAGGAAGATCCGGAACTCGCCCGCGCCGTCGATGCGGGCCGCTTCGAGGAGTTCGTCGGGGACCGACAGGGCGTACTGGCGCACGATGAAGACCGACAGCGGGAGCGCGGCACCGGGCAGGGCGATCCCGGTGAGGGTGTCCGCGAGGCCCAGGTCCACGGTGATCACGAACTGGGTGACGAACACCGCGGTGAACGGCACCATCATCGCCGCCATGACCGCGCCGAACGCGAGCCGACGGCCCGCGAAGTCGAGCTTGGCGAGGGCGTACCCGGCGGCCGACGCGGCCAGGATGTTCCCGGCGACGACGATCAGCGCGACGACGACGCTGTTGACCAGGAACCTGCCGAAGCCCTGGGTCTCGAACAGCCGGGTGAAGTTGCCGAAGGTCAGGTGGTGCGGGAACAGGGCCCCGGGGTCGGAACGGATCTCGTCCAGGCTGCGCAACGAGCCGCTCACCCCCCACGCGAAGGGCAGCAGGGTGAGCAGGGCGCACAGCACCAGGGCGGCGTACATCAGGGGGCGGGCGGCACGGTTCATGTGCGGGACCTCAGCAGCCGGAACTGGACGACGCTGACCACGGTCACCAGGGCGAGCGTCACGAAGGACGCCGCCGAAGACATCCCGAACTCGCCCGCCCCGAACTGGCGGTAGGTGTACAGCGCGACCGACTCGGTGGAGCCGAGCGGGCCACCGCCGGTGAGGAGGTAGGGCTCGTCGAAGACCTGGAGGTAGAAGACGGTCAGCAGGACGGAGACCATGAGGGTGGTGGGCATCAGCAACGGCAGGGTGATGTGCCGGAGTTGGCGCCACCGGCCGGCCCCGTCCAGGGCGGCGGCCTCGTACACGTCCCGGGGGACCGCCTGGAGACCGGCGAGGAACAGCACCATGGCGGTGCCGAAGTTGCGCCAGACGCCGAGCAGGATGACGACCGGCATGGCCAGGTCGGGGTCGTCCAGCCAGTTCGGTCCGGCGAACCCGACCGCACCGAGCAGCTTGTCGACTGTGCCGTCGACGTGGAAGGCGTACTGCCAGATCAGCGCGACGGCCACCACGTTGGTGACGACGGGAGCGAAGAAGACCGTCCGGAAGGCACCGCGCAGCCTGCTGACGCCGGAGTTGAGCACGAGGGCCAGAGCGAAACCGGCACCCATCGTCAGGGGCACGCCCACGACGACGAACAGGGCGGTGTTGAGGATGTCCCGTACGAAGGTGTCGTCCTGGAACAGCCGGAGGTAGTTGTCGATGCCGGTGAAGTCGACGGCGAACGGGGTGCGCAGGTCGGCGCCGCGGATGTCGGTGAGGCTCAGGGCGAGCGCGGCGACCGTGGGGATCGCCGTGTAGACCAGGAAGACGACGCCGAAGGGGGCGAGGAAGAGCCAGGCGACCGCGGTGCGGCGGCCCCGGGACGCCCTGGGTGCCGCCGTCCTCGGTACGGCTCGGGTCCTCTCGGTGGCCGGTACGGCCGTCGTGGTCATCACTTCCTGCCCGTGCCGACGCTCTCGGCGTACGCCTGGATGGCCGCGGCCGCCTTCGCCGCGGTCTGCTTCCCCTTGGCGACGGCCTCCATCTCCTTGCCCAGCCGGGTCGCGACCTGCTGCCACGTGCCGACCTGCGGGAACGCGCGGGTGTTCTTGAGCTGCGTGAAGAAGGCGTCCAGCAGTGGCTGGCCCTTGATCACCGGGTCGCCCCACGCGGAGACGACGGCCGGCAGCGATCCGTACGCCTTGTACTGCGCGACCTGGGTGGTGGGCTCGGCCAGATGCCGGACGAGTTTCCAGGCGGCGTCCGGGTTGCCGCTGTCGGCGAGGACGCCCCAGGTACCGCCCGCGGAGAAGGAGACGCTGCTCGACGCTCCGGCGGACAGCGGGGCTGTGGCGACATGGGAGGCCGTCCAGCCGCTCTTCTTGGCGGCGGTGTCGAGCTGGCCGATGACCCAGGGGCCGGTGATCATGCTCGCTGTTCTGCCCGAGACGAAGTACGGCTGTGCGTCGAGGAAGGTCGGCCCACCGGTGTCGGCGGTCCCGGCGGTGAAGAAGGACGCGTTGTAGTCGAGGGCGTCGATCATCTGGGGCGTGTCGAGGTTCCACTTGCTGTCGGAGGTGACGAGTGAGCCGCCGGCCTGCCAGGCGTACATGGCGACATCCTGGCCGTTGAAGATGTCCCACCCGATGTCGGCCCCCAGCGCGTGGGCGGCACCGGCGCTCTGGAGGCCCTTGAGGAAGGGTTCCATGCCGGCCCAGGTGGTCGGCGCCTCGACGCCCGCCTTCTTGGCCAGATCCGATCGGTAGACCAGTGCGTACGTGTACGCGTACCAGGGCACCGTGTAGGCCACGTCGTTCACGACGCCGGCGTCCCAGAGGCTCTTGAAGAAGCGGCCCGGATCGACCAGGTCGTCCGGCACGGGCAAGAGGGTCGACGAGTCGAGGAACTGCGCCTGCGACTCGGGGAAGAACTGGGCCAGGTCCGGTCCCTTGCCGGCCGCGACGGCCGCCTGGAGTTTGGTGTAGTACTCCGCGTTCGGGATCAGCGTGGTCTGCACGGCCAGGTCGGGGTTGGCGGCCTTGAACGGCGTCAGGACCTTGCCGAGCACGTCGGCGTCGCCCTGGGCGGCCCAGACGTTCACGGTGCCGGTTGCCGGGGACGTGTCGACCTTCTTGGCGCCGGAGGTGGCGGCCGCGTCGTCTTCGCGCCCGCAGCCTGCCAGGGGGAGCGCGGCACCGAGGGCCATTCCGGCGGTCAGCCGCAGGGCGGTGCGGCGGGAGAGGTGGGGCACGGGGACTCCTGTGACACGGGATTCCTCACGAGTACTGAGGTCAGTGGCGTGGTGTGTCCCGACGCTAGGAACCGCGTGTTTCGGCCACGTGGCCGTCCTCGCCCCGAATAATTTCGGAACTTGTAGCGAAATCGACGGGGCGTGGGCCGGTGCGTTTCTCCGCACCGGCCCACGCCCCGTCTCGGAGCTGGACCGCTACCCGTGGCCTCCGCTCGTGAACCGCTCGAAGGTGTGGCTGAAGGCCCAGGTGTCCTGGGCGATGCCGGAGCAGGAGTCGGAGCCGCCGGTGCCGGGGCAGCCGCCGTTGTCGCGCTGGAGGGCCCAGAAGGAGAGGGTGTTGATCCTTCTGGCCTCGGCCCACTTCTCGACGGCGGCCGCGTTCTCGACCGTGAAGGTCTCCTCGGGGCCGTAGTCGTCGATGCCGGGCATCTCGATGACACCGATCATGTGCCACAGCCGGGCGGAGCTCTTCTTCGGGTACAGCGCGGCCAGTTGGGCTTGCAGTCCCTCGGCGGCCGTCACGGTGTCGGCCGCCATGTCGTGCGTGGCGCCGTCGTAGTAGTCGAAGGTCATGAGGTTGACGACGTCCACGCGGGCGCCGTTGTCGACGGCGTTGCGGAGCACGGCGAGGCCGTTGGCCTCCAGACCCTTGGTGGAGGTCGGCAGGGTGTAGGAGAACTGCACGGTGCGGCCGGCGCGTTCGGCCCAGCGCTGCACCTTCGCGATGGCCTTGTTGCGGCGGTCGATGCCGGCGGCGTTGTCGATCGAGTCGCCTTCGACATCGAGGTCGATGCGGGTGATGCCGTACGTGGTGACCAGGCTCCGGTAGACCGCGGCGATGGCGTCGACGCTGGTGCAGCTGTCCGCCAGTTCGGTGCCGGTGGTGTCCGCGGACCAGCCGCCGAAGGACGGGATGGCGTTGCCGCCGCGCGCCTGGAGGGTGGCGATGTCCCGGCCGAAGGCCGCCTTCGAGATCGGCTGGGTGGTGTCGCCGTTCCAGTAGGCGGTGCAGGAACCGGGCGCGGCCGTCTGGAGGAAGGCCAGGGTGAGGTACTTGTTGCCGGAGGCGGCGGCGAGGTCGGCGGGGCTCTCGCCGGTCCAGGACTCGACGTAGGGCGCGGCCACCTGGGCCGGCAGCGGCTTGCCGAAGCCGGAGGACGAGGGCGAGGACGAGGGCGAGAGCGGCGCCGCGAGTGCGTCTCCTCCCCCGATTCCGACGAGCCCGGCGGACAGAGCACTGACACTCAGACAGGACAGCAATGTGCGAAGTCGTCTCACTGACGCTCCCAGGGGTGGGCCGTGTGGATCGGTGTGGATCGGTGCCCATGATTGGACTAGACCACATAACTGTCAAGGTTCTTTACAGTTAGCTTGCCGACCGCTGTCCGACCGCTGTCCGACCGGGGTTCACCCTTCTCCTTCCGTGAGACGGAAGCGGTGTTGCCCGGCCCCGGCCGCCGCCAAGACGATGCCACCACCACGACAGACGGGAGCCGCAACGATGCCGCACATGACCGCCTTCGCCAGGAACCAGTGGTACGTCGCCGCCTACAGCCACGAGGTCGGCCGCGAGGAACTGCTCGGACGCACCGTCCTCGGCGAGCCGCTCGTCTTCTACCGGACCGAGGAGGACGGCACACCCGTCGCCCTCGCCGACCGCTGTGTGCACCGCCGGTTCCCGCTGCACGAGAAGCCCAGCCGGCTCGACGGCGACAAACTCGTCTGCGGCTACCACGGGTTCACCTACGACACGACGGGCACCTGTGTGTACGTGCCGGGCCAGAAGCGCGTCCCGCGTACCGCCCGGGTCGCCTCCTATCCCGTGGTCGAGCAGGACTCGCTGGTCTGGGTGTGGATAGGCGACCCGGCGCTCGCCGACGCCGACACCATCCCCCGCGCCCGGCACCTCGACTCCCCCGGCTGGGTCACCGTGCGCGGCATGGAACCCATCGACGCCGACTACGGTCTGCTGGTCGACAACCTCCTCGACCTCTCCCACGAGACCTATCTGCACGGCGGTTACATCGGCACCCCCGAGGTCGCCGAGACGCCGATCACCACGGAGGTCGACGAGGGCGCCGGCATCGTCCGGGTGAGCCGGCACATGGACGACGCCGCGTGCCCGCCCTTCTACGCGAAGTCCACCGGCATCGAGGGCCGGATCACCCGCTGGCAGGACATCGAGTACCACGCTCCCTGTCTCTACCTGCTGCACAGCCGCATCGCCCCGGTCGGTGTGCTGCCGGAGGCGGACGGCAGCGACCCGAACGGCTTCCACACCGAGATCACGTACGCCATCACACCGTCCGCCGACGGGCACGTGTACGACTTCTGGATGGTCTCGCGCGACTGGGCGACCGAGGACACCGAGGTCACCGAGTTCCTGCGGGGCAACAACCACACGGTGGTCATGCAGGACGTGGACGCCCTCAACCTGCTCCAGCGGACGCTCGGCACCGAGCGCGCCGGCTACCAGGAGCTCAGCATCAACATCGACACCGGCGGTCTCGCCGCCCGCCGTATCCTCGCCCGTCTCGTCGAGGAAGGCGACAAGCCCGTGGAGAAGGTCCTGTGAGTGCCGGACCCACCGGGGAGATCTACCGCATCGACTGGCTGCCGGGCACCGACACCCTGCACGGCACCTGCCACTGCGGCCGCGAGCACACCGCGCAGGACCCGATCGAGATGTGGGAGTGGATGCTCGCCCACCCGCAGGGCCACGAGCCGCCCGCATCCGGACCACAGGGACACGAGCCGCGCGGCGGTGAGCCGCGAGGAACCGAGCCGCGAGGACACCGTTCATGAGTGACGCGTACGAAGCCGAACTCGTCGTCGAGCGCCGCGAATCGGCGGCCGACGGCGTGCTGGCCCTCACCCTGCGCCACCCGCTGGGCGAACCGCTCCCGGCCTGGGAGCCCGGCGCCCACATCGACGTGCTGCTCGGGCCGGGCCTGGAGCGCCAGTACTCCCTGTGCGGCGACCCCGCCGACCGCGCCCGGTGGCGGATCGCCGTGCTGCGCGAGCCGGTCGGGCGCGGCGGATCGGCCCATGTGCACGAGCAGGTGAACCAGGGCGACAAGGTACGGGTGCGCGGTCCCCGCAACCACTTCGCCCTGCGGCCCGCACCGCGCTACCTCTTCATCGCGGGCGGCATCGGGATCACCCCGATCCTTCCGATGCTCGCGGCCGCGGAGGCCGAGGGCGCCCAGTGGAGCCTGCTGTACGGCGGGCGCACGCGCAACTCCATGGCGTTCACCGAGGAGTTGAGCCGCTACGACGACCGCGTCACGGTGGCCCCCCAGGACGAGACCGGCCTGCTGGACCTGCCGTCCGTGCTCGACGGCGTCCCCGAGGGCACCCTCGTCTACTGCTGCGGGCCCGGCCCGCTCCTGGACGCGGTGGAGCAGCGCTGCCCGGCCGGACTGCTGCACGTGGAGCGGTTCGCGCCGAAGGAGCAGGAGGAGGGCGAGAACACCGAGTTCGAGGTGGAGCTGGCGCAGACCGGCACGACGGTCACCGTCCCCGCGGACGTGTCGGTGCTCGACGCCGTGCGCGCCTCCGGAGTGGAGGTGCTGTTCTCCTGCACCGAGGGCACCTGCGGCACCTGTGAGACCGACGTCCTCGAAGGCACCCCGGACCACCGGGACTCGGTGCTCACGGACGAGGAGCGGGAGGCCGGGGAGACGATGATGATCTGCGTGTCCCGGTGCCGGGGCAAGAGGCTCGTGCTGGACCTGTAAATCCCTTGTTTTCTCGACCAGTTGCTCCGGATTCCGGTCGATGATCTGGGCCTGCGTGACGGTGACGTTGTACCGTGCGGTCTGCGCACAGCCTGTCGGAACGACGAAGTCTGCACAGGAGGAGCCATGCGTCGAATCCTCACCGCCCTGGCGGCCGGGGCGTTACTGGTCACCGGGTCCGCCTGCGGTTCGTCCGACGGCTCGGCGGACCCGGACCCGGGATCGTCCGGGGGCACCACCACCGTCAGACTCGGGCTCATCCCCATCGTCGACGTCGCGCCGGTCTATCTGGGCCAGAAGAAGGGCTTCTACGACAGGCGCGGGCTGAAGCTCCAGATCTCGAAGGCGTCCAGCGGCGCGGCGATCGTCCCGGGGGTGGCCGGCGGACAGTTCCAGTTCGGGTTCTCCAACGTCACCTCCCTGCTGATCGCCCGCAGCAACGGCGTCCCGGTCAAGGCGGTCTCCAACGCCATCGCCTCAACGGGCGTGGCGGGCAAGGACTTCACGGGCGTCGCGGTGAAGAAGGGCAGCGCGATCGGGTCGGCGAAGGACCTGGAGGGCAGGAAGGTCGCCATCAACGCCCTCAGGAACATCAACGAGTCGGCGGTGCGCGAGTCGGTCCGCAAGGACGGCGGCGACCCGGACAAGGTGAGCTTCGTGGAGCTCCCCTTCGACCAGATGCCGGCCGCGCTCGACGCCGGCCAGGTCGACGCGGCCTGCGCGGTCGAGCCCGCCCTGGCCACCATCAAGGGCCAGGGCGGCCGGGTGATCGCCTCCCAGCTGGTGGACGTGGCCGCGAACACCACCGTCGCCATGTACTTCACCTCCGAGCGGTACCAGCAGCAGAACCCCGACGTGGTGAAGCGGTTCCAGCAGGCCACCGCCGAGTCCCTCGCCTACGCCGACGCGCACCCGGACGAAGCCCGGCAGATCGTCACGACGTACACGAAGATCCCGGCGTCGGTGCTGGAGCAGGTGATCCTGCCGAAGTGGCCGGCCGAACCGGACAGGGCCTCGATCGAGGCGCTGGCGAAGCTCGGTGAGAAGGACGGGTTCTTCAAGAAGACCCCCGACGTGGACGCGCTCCTTCCGTGAGGCTCCAGAACACCCTGCTGGGTACCGCCGGACTCGCGGCCTTCCTCCTCCTGGGCGAGGCGGTGCCGCGGCTCGGCGTGGTCAAGGAGGAGTACTTCCCGCCGACCAGCCGTATCGCCCGCGCCCTCGCCGACGAACTCTCCGACGGCGCCTTCTGGACCGCCCTCGGCGACACCCTCACCGGCTGGGCGCTGGGCCTGGCCGTCGCCACCTGCGCGGGCATCGTCACCGGTGTCCTCCTGTCGGTCGTGCCGTACCTGCGCGAGGCAACGGCGTCGACCATCGAGTTCCTGCGCCCGATCCCCTCCGTCGCCCTGATCCCGCTGGCCGTGCTGCTGTACGGCAGCGAACTGCGCTCGGTGCTGATCCTCGTCGTCTACGCCGGCTTCTGGCAGGTCCTCGTCCAGACGCTCTACGGTGTCCAGGACGTCGACCCCGTCGCCGACGAGACCGCGCGGTCGTACGGCCTCGGCACCTGGGCGCGGATCCGGCACGTGCTGTGGCCGAGCGCGCTGCCGTACGTCTTCACCGGTGTCCGGCTGGCCGCGACCGTCGCGCTGATCCTCGCCATCACCGGTGAACTCGTCATCGGGGCGCCTGGGTTGGGCGCGCGGATCGGGGTCGCGCAGAACTCGCAGGCGGTGCCGGAGATGTACGCGCTGATCGTGGTGACCGGTCTGCTGGGGCTGCTCGTCAACGTGGGCGCGCGTACCGTGGAGCGACGGGCGCTGGCCTGGCACCAGTCGGTGCGCGGGGAGGTGGCGGTGTGAAGCGGATCGCTCGCCGGCTGGTCCTCGTGCTCGCCCTGCCCGCCCTGTTGTTCGCGGGCTGGTGGCTGGCGTCGGCGAACAGCACCGACGTCTTCTGGCCGCCGCTGCGCACGATCCTGAAGACCTTCCCTGACGTGTGGACCGCCGAGCGGCTGCGCGACGACGTGCTGCCCAGCCTCTGGCGGCTCACGGCCGGTTACGCGCTGGCCGCCGTGGCCGGGGTGGCTCTCGGCACCGTGATCGGCTCCTACCGGCGGGTGCGGGCGGTGTGCGAACCGGTCCTGGAGTTCCTGCGGGCGATCCCGCCGCCTGTGCTGATCCCGGTCATCATGCTGTTCGCGGGCATCGGCGACACCATGAAGGTCACGGTGATCGCGAGCGGATGCGTCTGGCCGATCCTGCTCAACACGGTCGAGGGCGTCCGCGCGGTCGACCCGGTGATGCTGGAGACCGCCCGCACCTACGGCATCTCCGGCCCGTCGCGCCTGCGTCACCTGGTGCTGCGCTCGGCGAGTCCGCAGATCTTCGCGGGTCTGCGGCAGGCGCTGTCGATCGGCATCATCCTGATGGTCATCAGCGAGATGTTCGCGGCCAGCAACGGCATCGGCTTCACCGTCGTCCAGTTCCAACGCAGCTTCGCGGTACCGGACATGTGGACCGGGATCATCGTGCTCGGTCTGCTCGGCTGTCTGCTCTCCGTCGTGTTCCAGCTGGTCGAGCGGCGGGTCCTCGCCTGGTACCACGGCCTGCGCGCTGCGGCCCGGCGGTCCCCGTGAGTTCCCCGAACGCGAAAGGGCGGTCCATGCAGGAACTTCTTGGCGTATCCGGCCTGAACAAGGTCTACGCGGGCTCGGGGCGCCGGGTGGAGGCGGTCCGCGACCTCACCTTCACCGTCGAGGCGGGCGAACTGGTCTGTCTGGTGGGCCCGTCGGGCTGCGGCAAGACGACCCTGCTGAAGTGCATGGGCGGTCTGCTCACCCCGACAGCGGGCGAGGTCCGCCTGGCCGGCCGGAAGGTGACCGGGCCCCCGCCCGGCATGGCCTTCGTCTTCCAGGAGTACGGCCGCAGCCTGTTCCCGTGGATGCGGGTCGCCGACAATGTCGAACTCCCCCTGAAGCACAAGGACTTGACCAGGGCCCGACGCCGTGAGCTGGTCGCCGACGCACTGGAGTCGGTCGGTCTCCCGGACGCGGCCGGCGCCTACCCGTGGCAGCTCTCCGGCGGTATGCAGCAGCGGGTCGCCATCGCCCGCGCGCTGGCCTACGAGCCCGAGGTCCTGCTGATGGACGAACCGTTCGCGGCGGTGGACGCGCAGACCCGCGCCGACCTGGAGGATCTCGTACGACGGCTGTGGCGCGAGCGCGGCATCACGATCCTGTTCGTCACCCACGACATCGACGAGGCGGTCTACCTGGGCGAACGGGTCATCGTCCTCTCGGCCTCGCCCACGGTCGTGCGGGAGCAGCTCAAGGTCGATCTGCCCGAGGAGCGGGACCAGGTGCACACCCGGGTGGCCCCGCGCTTCGCCGAACTGCGCACTCATGTGTACGAGCAGATCCAGGCGGCGAAACGCGGGGCCGGGCAGGACGCCGTGGTCACGGAGTCGAGTACGCCTCCACTTCACTGAACTGCCCCGCGGGCCAGCCGGTGTTGGCGCTGACGGAGAGGCGGAGGTACCTCAGACTGGTGCCCGCCGGCAGGGAGACGGTGGCCGTGTTGCCGGTCGCGGGGTCGAAGCGGTAGGCCTGCGCGCCGACGACCGTGGCGTAGCTTCCGCCGTCGGTGCTGCCGAGCACGGTGACGGTCTGGGTGCGCGCGCCCCACGCCGAGGACGGGGGCAGCTTCAGCACGAGACGTCGTACGGTCTGGCTCGCACCGAGGTCCACGGTCCAGGACTGCGGGAAGGCGTTGTTGGCCGACTCCCAGTAGCTGTTCGGGTCACCGTCCACGGCCTTGCCGGGTGTGTAGACGTCCTGGGAGCCGGTCGCGGTGGCGGGACGCCCCTTGGCGAGGTTGCGGTTCGGGTCCGGTTCGGGGTTGCCCTGGCCGGGCTGGGGCCAGGTCGAGCAGTCCGACCAGGTGCTGTTCCAGCCGGAGTTGCCGCCGCCGTCGGTGAGGGCGAAGGTGCCGGAGTTCGCCGGGTAGGGGCAGTTGTAGATCCCGGCGGAGCCCACCGACGTGGCCGTGACGTTGCGGAAGCTCGCGGCGCCCTGGGCCTCCGCCTGCACGACGACCGTCCCGGTGTTGCGGACGGTGGCGCCGTCCACGGTGACGTTGCGGACCGGGTAGCCCTGCCCGCCACCCGAGACGAACTCGAAGGCGCTGTAGGGGCTGTCGGTGATCGTCGTGTTGGTGATCCTCACGGTGGCGTTGACGGCGCTGTCGTACGAGTCGACCCGGAGCGCCCCCATGGGGTGGTTCCAGTTGGGGTTCATCGCACCGGTGCGGACCAGGGTGTTGCCGTCCACCGTGATGGTGCCGGCGAGGGGGAAGAAGGGGTCGAGGAACTTCTGGTTGGAGATCGCGATGCCGCTGCCGAGGGCGTTGGTGTCGGAGACCAGGTTGTTCCTGACCGCGATGTCGGTGCCGCCGTAGATCGCGATGCCGTTGGCCAGGTTGGGCTGGGTGATGGTGTTGTTCTCGAAGCTGCTGTCGGTGTCGGGTGCGTACAGGGACCACATGGCGAGGGCGTCGTCGCCCTGGTTGCGCAGGAAGTTGTTGCGGACGCGGACTCCGCGCGCGTTGCCGTTGAGGTTGAGGCCGTCGGCGGTCATGTCGAGGAAGCGGTTGTTCTCGACGACGAGGTTGTCGTTGTTGCCCGTCAGCCACAGGCCGACCTTGAGGTGCTGGAGCCACATACCGGACACCGAACTGCCGGTTCCGAGGGAGCCGTTGACGAAGTTGTCCGGGCTGGAGTCGACGCGTTCGGTGACCTCGCCGACGACCGCGAAGTCCTTGATGTGGACGCCGCCCGAGGAGCCGGTCTGGTCGATGAAGCGGGAGGTGTGCACGACCGAGTGCCAGCTTCCGGCGCCCTGGAGCGTGACGTTCTGGACGCCGCTGAGCGAGGAGGTCAGCCGGTAGTCGCCCGGCGGAATCCAGACGACTCCCCCTTGCGCGGCGGAGATCGCGTCCCGGAAGGCCTGGGTGGAGTCGCCGTTGCCGGTGGGGTCGGCGCCCTTCGAGGTGACCGACACCGAACCGGCGGGCTGACCGGCGGCTCCCGCGACCTGCTCGAAGTCGGCCACGTCGACGGTGACCTGGGTGCCGGTCGACTCGAAGGCGACCTTGTCGCCCGCCTGGAGGTTCTGGCCGAGCAGCAGGCGGGCGTTGTCGTAGAAGTGGTGCGTCCTGGCGCCGGGGATCCAACCGGTGTCGATGTAGGAGTACTTGGAGGTGACGGGGACGGTCCTGGCGAGCCGGGTCCCGTTGACGTAGACGTTCAGGGTGCCGGACTGGCCGTCGGGGACGCTGTAGGCGAGGTTCACGGCGTTGGCGGCGCGCGGCACGGTGAACTCGACGCGCTGACCGGCGGTGATCCGTACGGCCTGCCGGCCCGACGCCTCCGAGGCGAGCGTGCCCTGGGTGTAGTCCGGGCCGATCCTCGTGCCGGTGGTGGTGGCGGACTCGGCCTCGACGGAGGTGAAGGGGAGGGTGGCGCCGGCGGCCGCGTGGGCGGAGGGGGCGATGGCGGTGAGCAGGCCGGTGGTGAGGGCCACGGTGATGGCTGCTGACATGCTCCTGACAGATCTGTGCATGTGCTGATCCCTTCCTGTGGGGGTGGTGCGGTCTCAGCTCCGCAGCCAGACCGCGGTGTCCTCGGGCAGTCGGCCCCCGTCGTCCAAAGGCCCACTGGCGAGCAGCAGTTCGGCGTGGTCGGGCAGCTCCACGGACGCGGTGCCGAGATTCACCACGCACCGGACGCCGTCCGCGCGGGTGAAGGCGAGCACGTCCTCGGGGGCCGGAAGCCAGGTGAGCGGTCCGTGGCCGAAGACCGGCCGAAGGCGGATCGCCTGCCGGTAGAGGGCGAGCATCGACGCGGGGTCGGCGGCCTGGCGGTCGGCGGCGTACGCGGCCCAGCCGTCGGGCTGCGGCAGCCAGGGCTCGCCCCCGAACCCGGCGTGCGGGGCGTCGGCCGTCCACGGCAGGGGCACCCGGCACCCGTCCCGCCCCGGGTCCGCACCGCCCGACCGGAAGTGCATCGGGTCCTCGATCCGCTCGCGCGGGATCTCCGCCTCGGGCAGGCCGAGTTCCTCGCCCTGGTACACGTAGACGGCCCCGGGCAGGGCGAGCGAGAGCAGCGCCGCCGCGCGGGCGCGCCGGGTGCCGAGGGCGAGGTCGCTCGGGGTGCCGAAGGCCTTGGCCGCGAAGTCGAAGCCGGTGTCGGTGCGGCCGTAACGGGTCACCGTGCGGGTGATGTCGTGGTTGCACAGGACCCAGGTCGCGGGGGCGCCGACCGGGGCGTGCTCGGCGAGGGTGGTCCTGATCGAGGTGCGCAGCCGCTCGGCGTCCCAGGGGCAGGACAGGAAGGAGAAGTTGAAGGCGGTGTGCAGTTCGTCGGGGCGCAGGTAGCGGGCGAAGCGCTCGGTGTCGGGGAGCCAGACCTCGCCGACGAAGACTCCGCCGTACTCGTCGGCGACGGCCCGCCAGGACCGGTAGATGTCGTGGAGCTCGTCGCGGTCGACGAAGGGGTGCGGGTGGGGGGCGGTGGCGAGGTCGGGCAGGTCCGGGTCCTTGGCGAGCAGGGCGGCCGAGTCGATGCGGACGCCGGCCACTCCGCGCTCGAACCAGAACCGCAGGATGTCCTCGTGCTCCTGGCGGACCGCCGGGTGGGCCCAGTTGAGGTCGGGCTGCTCCGGGGTGAACAGGTGCAGGTACCAGTCGCCGTCGGGCAGCCGCGTCCACACGGGCTGGGTGGAGCCGACGAACTGGGACGGCCAGTCGTTGGGCGGCAGTTCGCCGTGCAGGCCACGACCGCGCCGGAAGTGGAACAGCTCGCGTTCGGGGCTGCCGGGACCCGCCTTCAAGGCCGCCTGGAACCAAGGGTGTTGGTCGGAGACATGGTTGGGCACGATGTCGACGATCGTCCGGATGCCCAGTTCCCGCGCCTCGGCGATGAGTTTCTCCGCCTCGGCGAGGGTGCCGAAGGACGGGTCGATCGCACGGTAGTCGGCGACGTCGTAACCGCCGTCCTTCATCGGGGAGAGGTACCAGGGGTTGAACCACAGGGCGTCCACGCCGAGTTCGGCGAGATACGGCAGCCTGGCGCGGACCCCGGCGAGGTCCCCGGTGCCGTCTCCGTCACCGTCGGCGAAGCTGCGGACGTACACCTGGTAGATGACGGCGGAGCGCCACCAGTCCTGCTGTGCCACGGAGCCTGCCTTTCTGCGGAGGGACGGGGTCAGCCCTTTGTGCCGCCCGCGCTGATCCCGGCGACGATGTGCCGCTGGAAGACGAGGAAGAGCGCGACCATCGGGATGCTGGCGATCACCATCGCCGCGATCAGCACGGTGAGCTGGATGTTCTGCGACAACTGGACCAGTGCCACGCCGATGGGCTGCTTGTCGGTGTCGGAGAAGACCATCAGCGGCCAGAGGAAGTCCTGCCACACGGCGACCAGCGCGAAGATCGACACCACCCCGAGGACGGGCCGCGACAGGGGCAGCACGATCGACCACAGGACCCGTAGCTTCCCGGCCCCGTCGATCTCGGCGGCCTCCAGCACGTCGCGCGGGAGCTGGTCGAAGAACCGCTTGAGCAGATACAGGTTGAAGGCGTTGGCGACCGCCGGCAGCCAGATCGCGAGCGGGTCGTTCAGCAGCCCCAGGTCGGCCACCGTCAGGTACTTCGGTACGACCAGGGCCTGGGCGGGGACCATCAGCGTGGCGAGGATGCCGCCCAGGATCACCTTGCCGAAGGCGGGGTTCAGCCGGGACAGGGCGTAGGCGGCCGCCGTGCACAGGACCAGCTGGAACGCCCAGGCGCCGGCGGCCTGGACCACCGTGTTCCACAGGTGCTGCGGGAGCTGCATCAGCTGCCAGGCGTCCTGGTAGCCGCCGAGGTGCCACCGCTCGGGGACGAGGGTGGGCGGGGTGCGGGCCACCTCGTCCGGTGACTTCATCGCGCCGGTGACCATCCAGTACACCGGGAAGAGGAAGGCGAGCGCGAAGAGGACGACGACCGAGGTGAGGACGGTCCAGTAGACGGCCTTGCCGCGGGGGCGGGCGAGCGCCGCCGGGGAGATCAGGGTGCGGGTGGTCATCCGAGGTCCCCCTCCGCGGACCGGGTCAGGCGCAGGTACCCGGCGGAGAAGGCGCCCAGGAGCAGCAGGAGCATGACGCTCAGTGCGCAGGCACCGCCGAAGTCGTTGTAGAGGAAGGCGTACTTGTAGATCAGGTAGAGCACGGTCACCGTGGCGTTCTCGGGGCCGCCGCCGGTGATCACGAACGGTTCGGTGAAGACCTGCATGGTCGCGATGATCTGAAGGAGCATCAGCATGAGGATGGCGAACCGGGTCTGAGGGATCGTCACATGACGGATGCGCTGGAGGAGGTTCGCGCCGTCCAGTTCGGCGGCCTCGTACAGCTCGCCCGGGATGGACTGGAGGGCGGCCAGGTAGATCAGGACGGTGCCGCCCATGGTGGCCCAGGTCGCCACGATCACCAGGGAGACGAGCGCGGTGTCGGTGCCGTTGGACCAGTTCGAGGTGGGCAGGTGGAGCAGGCGCAGTGCCTCGTTGGCGAGGCCGGCCCCCGGGTCGTAGAACCACTTCCACAGCAGGGCGCTGACCACCGGCGGGATCATCACCGGGAGGTAGACCACGACCCTGAAGAACGCCTTGGCGTGCCGGAGTTCGTTGAGGACCAGGGCCATGACGAACGGGATCGCGAACCCGATGAGCAGGGCCAGCAGGGTGAAGGTGAAGGTGTTGCGCCAGGCGGCGGCGAACTCCGGGTCGTGCCAGACGCGGGTGAAGTTGGCGGTGCCGACCCACTCGGGGTCGGAGCCGGGCGTGTACTTCTGGAAGGCGATCACGACGGCACGGATCGCCGGATACCAGGAGAAGAGGGCGAAGCAGAGCAGTCCGCCGAGGAGGAAGCCGTGGGCACGGGCCTGGTCGGCGAGGCGGCGCCGCCTCCGGTCCCCTGCGGGAGTCGGCGCCTGGATCGGGGGGACGGCGACTTCGTGGAGCCGCTCGGCCGTCTTCGTCATGGCGGTCAGCCCCGGGCCAGAATGCCGTCGATCTTGGTCGAGGCGTCTTCCAGGAGCCGGTCGATGTCGGCGTCCTCCTTGGTGAGGACGGCGGAGACGGCACCGTCGAGGACGGAGTAGATCTGCTGGGCGTGCGGGGGCTCGATCTTCATGTCCAGGCTCTGGTTGCCGTCGAGGAAGGCCTGGTAGTTCTCCACCGGAACATTGGCGTTGGCCTTCTTGACCTGCTGGTCCTTGGCGTCGGCGGCGCCGGTGAACAGACGCGGTTCGGGCAGGCCGACCGGGGCGTCGGCCTTCCTGGCGCGGGCGTAGTCGCCGAGGAAGCCCGCTCCGGGGGTGAGGAACATGTGGTCGAGCCACTTCAGGGCGGCCCTGATCTGGTCGGGGCTCGCCTTCTTGTTGACCATGTAGCCGTCGCCGCCGATGAGCGTGCCCTTGCCGCCGGGCATCGGGGCGAGGGCGAGGTCCTTGTAGTCGCCGCCCTTCTCCTTGACCAGGATCGGGATGTTGTCCGGGGCGGAGAGGTACATGCCGAGCTTGCCCGAACCCATCAGCTGCTGGACGTCGTTGATGACGAGGAGCTGCTTGCTGCCCATCGAGTCGTCGGTCCAGCGCATGTCGTGGAGGTTCTGGAGGACGGCACGGCCCTCGGGGGTGTCGACGGTGGCCTTCTTGCCGTCGGCGCTGACGACGTCGCCGCCCTGGGAGTACAGCTCGGCGGTGAAGTGCCAGCCGCCCTGGTTCTGGGCGCTGTAGTCGGCGTACCCGACGGTGCCGTCGCCGAGCGCGGCGATCTTCTTGGCGTCGGCGCGCAACTCCGCCCAGGTGGCCGGGGGTTGCTCGGGGTCGAGGCCCGCCTTCTCGAAGAGCTTCTTGTTGTAGATCAGGCCCATGGAGTAGCCGGTGCGGGGGATGCCGTAGACCTTGCCGTCGACGGTGTAGATGTCGCGGAGTTGCTGCTGGAGGGTGCCGTAGCTCTTCAACTCCTTGACGTACGGAGTGAGATCGGCGGCCTGGTGGATGTCCACGACGTGCCGGGCGTCGGTGAAGTACGTGTAGAAGACGTCCTCCATCTGCCCGCCGGCGAGCTTGGCGTCGAAGGTCTTGGGGTCCTGGCAGGGGAACGCGTCGTGGGCGACGACGTCGATGTCCGGGTTCTGCTTCTCGAAGGACGCGATGTCCTGCTCGAAGAAGCGGCGGTCGACCTCGGCGCTCTTGGGTGGCATGCAGTTGACCGTGATGCGGGTCTTGCCGCCGGCGGAGTCGTCCCCGCCGGACCCGCAGGAGGTCAGGGCCAAGGCGAGCGAGCTGACGCTGAGCGCGACGAACGTACGGCGGAACCCGGTGCTTCTCATCGGTGGACCCCTCTGGGCAGGAGCGGTGGGCGGGGCACACTCAAGCACCGGCGACATCCGTCCGCAAGATGTCGCGCACAATCTGAAATTATTTGACAGTCAGGTGGATCTCAGGAGCGGGGCGGCGGTGCCGTCGAGCCCCGCACCACCAGCTCGGGCTCGAACAGCAGCTCCTCGCGCGCCACGAAACCGCCGCTGATCTGTGTGTTCAGCAACTCCACGGCCGCCCTGCCCATGGCCTCGATGGGCTGCCGGACCGTGGTGAGCGGAGGCTCGGTGCAGTTCATGAACGCCGAGTCGTCGTAACCGACGACCGAGACCCGGGAGGGCACGTCCAGGCCCTTGCGGCGGGCGGCCCTGACGGCGCCGAGCGCCAGCGGGTCGCTGGCGCAGATGATGCCGGTGACGCCCCGGTCGATGAGCCGGGAGGCCGCCGCGTGTCCGCCCTCGATCGAGAACATCGCCCGGGCGACCTGCTCGTCGGGCAGGTCCCCCACGGCCCGCGCGGCGGCCAGCTTGCGCGCCGAGGGCACATGGTCCTCCGGCCCCAGCACCAGCCCGATCCGCTCGTGCCCCAGCGAGGCGAGGTGCCGCCAGGCCTGCTCCACCGCCACCGCGTCGTCGCAGGAGACCCCGGGGAAGCCGAGGTCCTCGATGGACGCGTTGACCAGCACCACCGGGATCCTGCGCTCGGCGAGCAGCCGGTAGTGGTCGTGCGGGGCGTCAGCCTGCGCGTACAGCCCACCGGCGAAGACGACCCCGGACACCTGCTGTTGCAGCAGCAGCTCCACGTAGTCCGCCTCGGACACCCCGCCCTTGGTCTGGGTGCACAGCACCGGCGTCAGCCCGAGCTGGGCCAGCGCTCCCCCGATGACCTCGGCGAACGCGGGGAAGATCGGGTTCTGGAGCTCCGGCAGCACCAGTCCCACCAGCCGGGCCCGCTCGCCGCGCAGCTGCGTGGGCCGCTCGTAGCCGAGCACGTCCAGCGCGGACAGCACGGCCTGCCGGGTGCCCTCGGACACCCCGGGCTTGCCGTTGAGCACCCGGCTGACCGTGGCCTCACTGACCCCGACCTTCTTCGCCACCTCGGCAAGTCGTCGCGTCATGCGCGCAAGAATAGCGCAAGAAATGCAAGCCGCTTGCGTAACGCCGACAGGCGGAGAACGTGCGCGATGACTGACGAGGCGCCGTCGGCGACCTGAACGCCGACGGTGCCCGTCAGGCCTCGGGGGCGGGCACCACCGTGAGGTGGCCGGCGGCGCGGCGCGGGCGGCGCCGGGCGCCGGCCGGGCGGAGCACCAGGGTCAGTCTGGTGCAGCCGAGTTCACGCAGCGTGGGCGGGGTCTCGTCGACGACCCGGCAGTCGGTGGCACCCCACCGCGGATCGGGGTGCACCAGGGGGCGTACGGAGCCGTCGTGCTCCACGGCCTGCTCGCCGACCGCGCGGATCCAGTGCGGCAGCCCGTGCCGGTAGGCGGCCTCCATGATCGGGTCCTGGGCGATGTCCCGCCGGATCACCTGGAGCCCGTGGTCATGGCCGTACCGCTCGACCGCGGCGGCGAACTGCGCGAGCATCGGCAGACACCAGCGCGATTCGTGCTCCCCGAGAACGGAACTCGCGTCCGGATGGAACAGGACGAAGCGGAGGAAGTTGTCGCCCGGCATGGCCGACGGATGCGGACCCACGGCACGGAAAAGTGACGCGAAAGCGGTGTTGGCGAGAACGACGTCCCAGCGGTGGTCGAGGACGACGGACGGGAAGGGGACGGCTTCCAGGAGCGTGGCGTAGTCCTGAAGGTACGCCTGGGCTTCGAGCCCCTCGGGGCCCGGCCGCGGTTCCGACGGCTGCCCACCTGCCTGATGTGCCATCGGGAGGTCACCCCTCTTGCCTATGCGGCCTTCACGCGGCGCCTTGATCCTGCTTCCCCGTCAGGAGGCGTGTCAACTATCGTGGCATTCCATGGCGGTTGACGGCTGAAATTGGCCACAGTTGTGGCGAGACCTGGATGTGAGTTCGAACAACGGGCTACTCTCCGGGAAGTTCACGGCGAGGGCCTGTGAGAAGTCGGGTGAGAGACGTAGGAGATCTGTCGGTGTCGGATGGCTTCGAGAGCCCGGACGACGCGGCAACGGTCGTACTGACGGCCGTCGTCGCCCGCGTCACCGCACTCGCCGACCGGCTCGGCGTCCCGCACGCGCAGGTCTTCGACACCGGGCGGCTGTCCGTGGCCTCCGGCGTCCCCGAGCCCGTCGTCAAGGCGCTGCTGAGCGGACGCCCGGCCGGCGAACCGGACGTCCAGGCGCGGTTCCTGCAACGGCTCGACCTGCTGCGCCGCACCCGGCTCAAGCCGGGCGGCCGCAAGTACACCCAGCAGGAGATCGCCGACGGGGCCGGCATGTCCCGGCAGCAGGCGGGCGCGCTCATCAACGGCGACCGCCGCCCCACCATGGAGCACTGCGACGCCATCCAGCGGTTCTTCCGGGTGCACGCCGGGTTCCTCACCGCCGAGGACCCCGAGGCGCTCGCGGGCGCGCTCCAGCGCACCGAGCAGGAGCTGCTGCACAAGCTCGCCGACCGGGAGCGGGAGGCCGCCGCGGCCGCCCACGACCCGCTGGAGCGGCTGCTCCAGGACCACGGCGTCCGGGGGATCGCCTGGCGGGCCGCGCAGCTGCCCACCGACCAGCACCGTGACAAGGTCGCCGAGTGGCTGGACATGCTCCTGGAGAGCGTCAAGCGGCCCGAGTCCTGATCCGGGAGACAACTGTGGGCATCGGTAAGCACATGCGCCGCCTCAGCGGCGAGTTGGTCGCGGAGCTGGAGCTGACCGCACCGGCCCGGCCCGAGCACCTGTACGGCGCCCTGTGCGAGGCGATGAGCAGACGCCGGGGCCGCCCGGTCCACTTCCGTACGGCACCCTTCCCGCCCGGCACCGCGAGCGGACTCTGGCTCGACATGGCCGACCAGGACCTCGTCGTGATCGAGGAACGCACCGCGCCCGACCACCAGTTGGTGATCCTCGGCCACGAGCTGTGGCACATGAACGCCGGTCACTGCTCCCACCACGTCGAGGGCGCCGCGGTCGCGGCCCGGCTCCTCCACGACGACGCCGACCTCCAGGCCACCGTCCGCAAGGTCGCCGCGCGCAGCCGTTTCGAGCTCGCCGACGAACGGGACGCGGAGAGCTTCGGTCTGCTGCTGGCCAGCAAGTGCCGGACGCTGCTCTCGGGTTCGCCGCTGCGGGGTCCGGCGCAGCGGGACCGTCTGGCGGGGCGGATCGAGGCGTCCCTCGGCTATCGCGGGCCCCAGGGCTGAGATTCGCCCCCTCACGTGGCGCTGCGTTCGCTCGCCTCCCTCAGGTCCCGTTCCACGGCACGCGCGCGTGGGCCGTCCGGCCGTCCCTCGCGCAGCAGCTCCCGCCAGTGCTCCCGGCTCCAGTGCGCCGGGCCCGTCGTGGCCGTGAACTCCTCGACCAGCGAGACGAAGCGGGCGGGATCGGTGTGGAACGGGAAGTGGCCCGCGCCCTCGAAGATCTCCAGGCGGCTGCCGGGCATCGCCTCGTGGGCGCGGTGGGCGTGCCGTACGGGCACCACGCTGTCGCGGTCGCCCCACAGCAGCATGGTCGGCATGCCCTCGGTGAGGTAGCAGCGGTCCAGCATGGTCACGACCTGTCCGCGCCAGTCGACGACCGCGCGCAGGGTGCGGATGAAGGCGTTGCGGGAGGTCTCGTCGGGGAGCGCGTCGACGAGGTTCAGGATGTCCGGCGCGTCCTGGCCGAGATCGGTGTCCAGGAGCTTCATCAGGCCCACGGCGAGGCCCACTTGGAGCCGCATTCCGGGCAGCCGCAGCGCCGACAGCATCAGGTGCGCACCCGGCAGCGAGACCAGCCGCAGCACGGGGTTGACCTCGCGGCCCACCCCGCCCGCGCCGACCAGGACGAGCCGCTCGGTGCGCTCCGGGAACTGGTAGGCGAACTGCATGGCCACACCACCGCCGAGCGAGTGCCCGACCAGGGTGGCCGACTCGATGCCCAGGGTGGTGAGCAGATCCCGCACTCCGTTGGCGTACGCGGCGACCGAGTAGTCGGCGCGCGGCTTGTCGGAGTCGCCGTGGCCGAGCAGGTCGGGGGCGATCACGGTGTGGGTGCGGGCGAGCGGGGGGATCAGGTCCGCCCAGGTCGCCGAGGAGTCCCCGATGCCGTGCACGAGCACCAGTGCCGGGCCGTCACCGGCCATGCGGTAGGCACGGCGGTAACCGTGCACCACGCGGTACCGCAGCTCCGGTGCGGCGTCGCCCACCGGGCGCAGCCGGACGGCGCGCACCGGGCGTGCGCGCGGGTCGTCGACCACGCGCCCACCTCCCTCCGTCTCACCGGCCGCCGCGGGGCGGCCGAAAGCCCTTCCTCCCAGCGTAGGACCCCTTTCCCCAGGGTGATTTCGGGGAGGTTTCGCCTCCGCTAAGCGGGCGAACGACGGGGCACGGAGACCGGATTGTCAGTGGTGGACGGCAAGCTGGAGACACACAGCCGTATGTCCGACCACGACTTGGGGAGAGCCGCCGATGCCCACCGCCGTACTGACCGACCGTGAGCGCACCGCCGTCCAGGCGTATCTGCGGCTGCTGCACACGGTCCGAGCCGCTTTCGACACCGCGTCGGGTCCGCCCGACACCGCCCGGCCACCGGTGGTCCCGCCGGCGGTCCTCGCCGAGGCCGAACAGGCCCTGGCGGACGCGGGCCTCGCGGGCAACGAGGAGGAGTTCTTCAGGCTGCTGCGGGGTTGGTGCCCGCCGGAGCCATAAGGGCGTCCGCCCCGGAACCGTGGGGGCGTCGGGGGCGATGCCGTGCCGCGCCCTCAGCCGTGCCGCCCGCTCAGGCGTGCCGCCCGCTCAGCCGTGCGGCACGGTCAGCCGTGCGGCACGGTCAGGCGTGCGGCACGGTCAGCCGTGCGGCACGGTCAGCCGTGCGGCACGGTCAGGCGTGCGGCACGGTCACGGAGGTCGCCACGAGACCGTCCTGGACCGTCCAGCGGCCCTCGAAGGCTCCGCGGCGCACACCGCCCACCAGCGGGCCGGGCACGAGGAGTTCGGCGCGCAGGGTGCCGCCGGGAGGCCCCTCGGGGTCGACGTGGATCGCGATGTCGGCCTCGGAGAAGTCCAGCCACTTGCCGGTGAGGGGGAACCACGCCTTGTAGACGGACTCCTTGGCGCTGAACAGCAGCCTGTCCCAGTGGACGGCGGGGTGCTGCCCGGCCAGCTCCCGCAGCCTGACCCGCTCCCCCGGCAGGGACACGCTCTCCAGCACACCCTCCGGGAGCGGACCGTGGGGTTCGGCGTCGATGCCGAGGGACGCCAGGTCCGCGGCCCGGACCAGGGCCGCGGCGCAGTAGCCGTCGCAGTGGGTCATGCTGCCGGTGAGACCGGCGGGCCAGCGCGGGGCACCCCGTTCGCCGGGCAGCAGCGGCTGCGGCGGCACACCGAGCTTCTCCATGGCCCGCCGGGCGCAGGCACGCACCAGGGTGAACTCCCGGCGGCGCTTGGGAACGGCGTGCGCGACGAGCGCGGCCTCCTCGGGGTACAGCCCCGCGTGCCCGGCCTCCTCGGGGTACAACCCTGCGTGCCCGGCCTCCTCGGGGTACAGCCCCGCGTGCCCGGCGTCCACGGAGTACAACCCGGCGTCGTCCCGCTCGTCGGTGCCGTAGGCCTCGACGGCGACCACCGGGGCCGGCAGGAGTTCCTCGATCACCGTGCGCCCACCTCCCCGGGCACGATCCGGCGCGGCCTGCCCGGCGGTTCGGGCCGCTTGCGCCACTCCCGTGGGTAGCCCACCGACACCTCCTCGAAGCGCACCCCCTCGTGCCAGGTGGTCCGGGGGATGTGCAGATGGCCGTAGACCATCGTCTCGACGCGGAAGCGGCGGTGCCAGTCGGCGGTCAGCGTGGTGCCGCACCACATGGCGAACTCGGGGTACCACAGGACGTCCGTGGGGTGCCGGTCCAGCGGGTAGTGGTTGACGAGGACCGTGGGCAGGTCGTCGGGGAGCGCGTCGAGCCGGCGCTCGGTCTCGGCGACCCGGGCCCGGCACCAGGCCTCGCGGGTCGGGTACGGGTCGGGGTGCAACAGGTACTCGTCGTTGCACACGATGCCGGTGCCGTGGGCGTACTCCAGGCCCTGTTCCTTGGTCGTGCAGCCGGCCGGCAGGAACGAGTAGTCGTAGAGCAGGAAGAGCGGGGCGACGGCGACCGGGCCGCCGGGGCCCTCCCAGACCGGGTAGGGGTCCTCGGGGGTGAGGACGCCCAGGTCCCGGCACATCGCGACGAGGTGCTCGTAGCGGGCGACCCCACGCAGGGTGACGGTGTCCTTGGGATGGGTCCACAGTTCGTGGTTGCCGGGGGCCCAGACGACCTGGCGGAAGCGGCCGGCGAGGGTTTCGAGGGCCCACCGGACGTCGGCGACGGTCTCCGCGACGTCGCCGGCCACCAGGAGCCAGTCGTCGTCGGTCCCGGGACGCAGCTCCTCGACGAGGGCGCGGTTCTCGGGGTAGCCGATGTGCAGATCGCTGATGGCCAGGAGCTGTGCCGCGGCACCGGCCGTAGACGTCACCTCTCGCCCCCTCCGAGCACCGAGTGGAACCACGACAACACATTTGGTTTCCCGGTACAAGAGTGAACCGCGCGGGGCGGGTTCATGATCGGGTAATCCGTAACACGGGCGTTGCACGCGGGACCCCGGGAAAGCCGTATGATCGCCCCAACACCACCGCATGGAACTTCCCTTTCCAGGGGCGGTTTGGTGTCCCTCCAACCACCCTGCCCGGGCACGGGCCCGCTTCGCCGTGCCCGAAAATGCCCGAAAGGCGGCCTGCATGCTCTCTCGCGTACGCGTCTGGCTCAACCGCACGTACGCGGAGAACGTGTTCTTCATGGATCAGTTGCGGCGAAATCCCAGCGATCGCGCCGTCGAGATCCACGCGACGCACGGCGACCCCGACTCGCCGGTGCTGGCCGCGGCGGACACCGCCGAACTGGAGCCGGAGGGCCTGTCCCCCGCCGCCTACGTCGAGTTCGCGCTCGACCAGTGCCAGCGGCGCGGCATCGACGTGTTCGTGCCCCGGCTGCACCAGGCGGCGATCGTGGCCCACCGGGCCGACTTCGCGGCCGTCGGTACGGCGCTGCTGGCGCCGCCGCCGGAGGGCGTGGCCGTCTTCCACGACAAGGTCGTCGCCTACGAGGCGGTCCAGTCGATCGGTGTCCCGGTGCCGCCGTGGTGGCGGGTGCGGACCGCGGCCGACCTGGTGACGGCCGTGGAGGCGCTGGAGGCGGACGGGCACAAGGCGTGCTTCAAGCCGGCGTCCGGCGCCGGCGGGGTGGGCTTCCGCGTGATCACGCGCACCCCCTTCTCGCTCGCGCAGCTCAACGGCTTCCCGAGCCCGTACGTCTCGCTGGACATGGTCGTCGAGGCGCTCGAGCAGGCCGGCGAGGAGGTGGACTGGCTGGTCATGCCGCGGCTGGAGCAGCCGGAGGTGTCGGTGGACACGCTCACCGGGACCGACAACCGGGTGCGGCTGGCGATCGGCCGCACGAAGAACGGCCGTCGGCGCGGGTTCACGCAGGACGAGCAGTGGCTGGAGCCGGCGCGGCTGATCGCCGAGGGGTTCGGGCTGCACTACCTGTCCAACATCCAGTTCCGGATGTTCGGCGACCGTCCGGTCCTGATGGATGTCAACACGCGGCCCGCGGGCGGGCTGCACCAGCTGTCCCTCTGCGGGGTCAACGTGCCTTGGGCGGCTGTGCAGTTGGCGCTCGGTGAGGAGACCGGGGTGATCGAGCCGCCGTTCCTGGGGCAGGACTACACGGTGGTGTCGGGGCCGCGGCAGCTTCGGCCGGCGTCGGTGCCGGTGCCGGTGCCGCATCAGCGGGTGGAGGAGGTCGAGCAGCCGCTGCTGCCGTCCGTTCCGGCGCCGGCCCCTGCGATGGAGGCTGCGGCGGAGGTACTGCCGCTTTAGGTTGGCTGCCGGGTGCGGGGGCGTCGTGGTTGATCGCGCCCACGCGGCGGAGCCGCAAATCAACACAGCCCCGCGCCCCTAAAAACTTTCACAGCACCGGTATGGACCAATCCCGCAAACCACCTTGACAGTTGGATTGGTCCATACCAACTTGGTTGCGCACCCCCCGCTCCTCTCTGCACTCCCGAACACCCCCATTTCTTCAGGGAGATCGCGTGCGCAACCCACTCAGACGTTCCAGAGTCCTCGCTCTGCTCGGCACCGCCGCTCTCGCACTGGCCGGAGCCGTCGCCCTCCCCGGCACGGCCCAGGCGGCCAACATCGTGACCAATCCCGGCTTCGAGTCGGGCGGCCTCTCCCCCTGGACCTGCACCGGCAACCTCGGGTCCGTCGTCTCCGCTCCCGTGCACGGGGGCTCCAAAGCCCTTCAGGGCGCGGTGAGTTCGAGCGACAACGCGCAGTGCAGCCAGACCGTCGCCGTGCAGCCCAACACCACGTACCAGCTCAGCGGCTGGGTGCGCGGCTCGTACGTGTACCTCGGCGTGACCGGCGGACCCTCCACCTGGACGACCTCCCCGTCGGCGTACAGCCAGCTCAGCACGAGCTTCACCACCGGCGCCTCGCAGACCAGCGCGCAGATCTACGTGCACGGCTGGTACGCCCAGGGCACCTACTACGCCGACGACATCAGCCTCGACGGCCCCGGCGGTGGCGGTGGTTCGGACACGCAGGCGCCGACCGCGCCCACCGGGCTGACCTCCACCGGCAAGACCTCGTCGAGCGTGTCGCTGAAGTGGAACGCGTCGACGGACAACGTGGGGGTGACGTCGTACGACATCTACAGGGGCTCCAGCAACGTCCTGACCGTGTCCGGTACCACCGCCACGGTCAGCGGGCTCTCGGCGAGCACGGCGTACACCTTCACCGTCAGGGCGCGGGACGCGGCCGGAAACACCTCCGGCGCCTCCAACTCCGTGAGTGTGACGACGGACGCCGGTACCGGTGGCGGCACCGGCTTCAAGCAGGCCGCGCCCTATCTGTACGAGGGCTGGGGCGATCCGCCGAGCCCGACGACCGTGATGAGCGCGACCGGCGTCAAGTGGTTCACGATGGCGTTCATGCTGGACTCCGGTGGCTGCAACCCGGCCTGGGACAGCACCCGGCCGCTGACCGGCGGCGTCGACCAGACCGCCATCAACCAGATCCGGGCCGCCGGCGGTGACGTCGTGCCGTCGTTCGGCGGCTGGCAGGGCAGCAAGCTCGGCGCCAACTGCTCCTCGGCGAGCGCGCTCGCGGCGGCTCTCCAGAAGGTGATCGACGCCTACTCGCTCAAGGCGATCGACATGGACATCGAGAACACCGACGAGTTCGAGAACGAGGCCGTGCAGGCGAGGATCCTGACCGCGCTGAAGACGGTCAAGGCCAACAACCCGGGCCTGAAGACCATCGTCACCTTCGGCACCTCGACCACCGGACCGACCTACTACGGCAACCGGCTCATCGAGCAGGCGCAGTCGCTGGGCGCGAACATCGACGTGTTCACCATCATGCCGTTCGACTTCGGCGGCGGCTCCGACATGTACGGCAACACCGTGAACGCCACGGAGGGGCTGAAAGCCAAGCTGAAGTCGACCTTCGGGTGGGACGACGCGACCGCCTACGCCCACATCGGCATCTCGGGCATGAACGGGCTGTCCGACCAGCAGGAGAACACGACCCCGGCCATCTGGACCCAGATCAAGGACTGGGCCAACAGTCACCACATCGCGCGGCTCGCCTTCTGGTCGGTCAACCGCGACCGGCCGTGCCCGGGCGGCGGCGTGGTGAGCAACTGCTCCGGGATCAGCCAGAGCAACTGGCAGTTCACCTCGATCACGGCCGGGTTCACCGGCTGAGTACCGTCCCAGGAACAGCGGTGCCTGCCGGTCCCTCAACCGGCAGGCACCGCAGCTGTGTCAGAACCGACCGGAACCCCGGTACAGCTCCAACTCCCCGTCCAGTTCGACCTTGAGGACGGTGGCGTACGGGTCGAGGTCCGCCGCGGCCGGCGGGTCGATCCAGACGATGCCCACGGCGTCGTGGAGTCCGCCCACCTTCCGGTGGCCGAGTTCCGTGCCGGTGCCGAGGACGGTGACCCTGCGGACCGGGGTGACGAGTCCGCGCAGGCCGATCTCGGCGCGGGGCGCGTCGAAGAGGACCAGGTGGAGCGTCCGGCCGTCCGCGGAGAGGGTGCTGGGACCGTAGTGGTGCCCGGCGGGCAGTCCGCGCCGGGTCCCGTACACCGCCTCGGAGTGCTTCCCGATCCACTCCCCCAGCCCTTCGAGCCGCTCGACCTGAGGCTCGGGGATGGTGCCGTCCTCCATCGGACCGACGTCGAGCAGCAGGTTGCCGCCCCCGCCGATGGTCTCGGTGAAGTAGCGGATCAGCTGGGCGAGCGACTTGTGGTTGTGGTCGTGGTGCTGGTACCCCCACGAGTCGTTGATCGTCAGGCACAACTCCCAGGGACCGTCCGGCGGTTCGATGGGAGCGCCCTGCTCGGGGGTGGCGTAGTCGCCCTCACTGAGCATGCGCGCGTTGAAGACGACGTCCGGCACGTACGAACGGATCAGCGCGGCGAGTTCGAGGATGCGCCACTGCTCCTCGCTGCGGTCCCACTCGCCGTCGAACCACATCAGGTCAGGCCGGTAGCGGGAGGCGAGCTCGGTGATCTGGCCGTCCCGGTAGGCGATGAACCGCTCCCAGGCCTCCAGGTCCTCGTCCTCGGCGGCCACCTCGGAGTAGCGGTTGTCCTCCTGTTCCGGCGGGCGGCCCGGCTTGCGCGTGGAGGCGTAGTCCGGGTGGTTCCAGTCGGAGTGGGAGTAGTAGAAGCCGACCTTGAGGTCCTTCTCCCGCAGGGCCTCGGCGTAGGGGCCGAGGTAGTCCTTGCCGAGGTTGAGGTCGCCGAACCCGGTGTCCCACAAGGCGACTCCGTCGTGATGACGGGTCGTCAGCACCGCGTACTTCGCGCCCGCGCGGGCGAACAGGTCGGCCCAGGCGCGCGGGTCGTACTTGGCGCCCGTGAAGCGCTCCAGCTGGGACATGTACTGCTCGTGCGGGACGATGTCGTCGTAGAACGACCAGGACTCCTGGACGCCGTCGACGGCGTAGATGCCCCAGTGGACGAAGATCCCCAACTTGGCGTCGGTGAACCAGGGTTGCATCGCCATCCGTCAGCCCCTCCGCAGCCGCAGCGTGAGCACCTGGAAGGGACGCAGCGAGACCCGCACGCCGCCGTCCTCGACGGCCGCGTCCTCCAGCGGGCGCTCCAGCAGGTCGGTGACCTGGGCGCCGGCCAGCGGGAAGCCGGTGCGCAGCACGCCCTGGGCGCGGCCGCCGCCGGACTCGTAGAGGCGGACCACCACGTCACCGGACGCGTCGTCGGCGAGCTTGACCGCCTCGACCGTCACGCCCTGGCCCTCGACCGAGACGACCGGCTCGGGGGCCCCGGCCGCGTCCGCCACCCGGAGCGGGAGGTTGAGGGAGTAGCCCTCGGCGACGGTCTCGTCGATGCTCGCGCCGGGCAGCAGCGAGTAGGTGAAGCGGTGCTTGCCCTGGTCGGCCTCGGGGTCCGGGATGCGCGGGGCGCGGACCAGGCTGAGGCGGACCGTGGTGGTCGTACCGCCGTCCTCGCGGACCGTGCGGGAGACGTCGTGGCCGTAGGTCGAGTCGTTGAGGACCGCGACGCCGTAGCCCGGTTCGGCGAGGTGGACCCAGCGGTGGCCGGAGACCTCGAACCGGGCCGACTCCCAGGTGGTGTTGGTGTGGGTGGGGCGCTGGACGTGGCCGAACTGGATCTCGGCGGAGGAGTGCGCGGCGCGGACGTCCACCGGGAAGGCGGCCTTGAGGATCTTCTCGGCCTCGTGCCAGTCGATCTCGGTCGCGAAGTCGATGCGGGGGCTGTCGGCGCGCACCGAGATCGTCTGGGTGATCTTCGAGCCCTTGCCGAAGGAGCGGGTCACGCGGATCGCGCCCTCCAGCGGGTCCTCCGATACGACCTCGATCGCCGTGGCCTCCAGGAGGTCCGTGTAGCGGTTCTTGTAGTGGCTGTCGATGTCCCAGGCGTCCCAGTAGTTCGGGAGGTCGGTGTGCAGCCGCAGCAGGTTGCCCGCGGAGGCGAGGACCTCCCGGCCGGCGCGCAGGTCGAGGACGGACTCCAGGGTGCCGTCCTCGGCGACCGTCACCCGCACCAGGCCGTTGTCGAGCAGCCGGCCGGAGACGGTCACCGGTTGGGCGGGACGCGCGTCGGCCAGGGGGGCGCTGCCGTTCGCGGGGACCTCGACGAAGGCGGGGGTCCCCGCGGACGTCCGGACCACCTCGGAGCGGTCGTAGGGGCTGGTGTTGAAGACCCGGGTGCTCCCGGCCCCCAGCGCGGCCACCGCCTCGGCGGTCAGCGCCTCCAGTTCCTCGGCCACGCGCGCGTACTCGGCCTCCGCCTCGCGGTGCACCCAGGCGATGGAGGAGCCGGGCAGGATGTCGTGGAACTGGTGCAGCAGGACCGTCTTCCACAGCCGGTCGAGCTTCTCGTACGGGTAGGCGTAGCCCGGCGCGTGCAGCGCGGCCGTCGTCGCCCACAGCTCGGCCTCGCGCAGTTTGTGCTCGGAGCGCCGGTTGCCCTGCTTGGTGCGGGCCTGGGAGGTGTAGGTGGCGCGGTGCAGCTCCAGGTAGAGCTCGCCGACCCAGACGGGGGCGTCCGGGTACTCGGCGCGGGCCTGGGCGAAGAAGTCGTCCGGGTGCTCGATGACGACCTTGGGCGAGCCCTCCAGGTCGGCGAGGCGCCGGGCGCGCTCCATGATCTCGCGGGTGGGGCCGCCACCGCCGTCGCCCCAGCCGAAGGGGGCCAGGGAACGGGTGCCGCCGCCCTTCTCGGAGTAGTTGCGGACCGCGCGGTCCATCTCCTCGCCGGAGAAGCGGGCGTTGTAGGTGTCGACGGGCGGGAAGTGCGTGTAGATGCGGGTGCCGTCGATGCCCTCCCACCAGAAGGTGTGGTGGGGGAACTTGTTGGTCTGGTTCCAGGAGATCTTCTGGGTGAGGAACCACTCGTTGCCGGCGAGCTTGGCGAGCTGCGGGTAGGCGGCGGTGTAGCCGAAGGAGTCCGGGAGCCAGACGCCCTTGGTCTCGATGCCGAAGTGCTCGATGAAGAACCGCTTGCCGTGGATGAGCTGGCGGGCCATCGCCTCGCCGCCGGGCAGGTTGCCGTCGGCCTCGACCCACATGCCGCCGACCGGCGCCCACTGGCCCTTCTTCACGGACTCCTGGATGCGGGCCCACACGTGCGGGTAGTTGTCGCGCACCCACTCGTACTGCTGGGCCTGGGAGCAGGCGAAGATGAAGTCGTCGTACTCGTCGGCGAGCGCGGTGACGTTGGAGAAGGTGCGGGACGTCTTGCGCTTGGTCTCGCGGATCGGCCAGAGCCAGGCGGAGTCGATGTGGGCGTGGCCGACGCCGGAGACGGTGTGCGCGCTGGCGTGCGCGGGCCTGGCCAGGACGGGGGCGAGCACCTCGCGGACGGCGGCGGCGGTGCCGGCGACGTCGTCCAGGTCGAGGGCGTCCATGGCGCGGTCCAGGGCGTGCAGGATCTCGTGGCGGCGGGGCTCGTGGTCGGGGAGGTGGACCATGAGCCCGCGCAGGACCTGGAGGTCGAGGTCGAGGTGGAAGACCTCCTCGTCGAGGATCGCGAGGTCGGCGCGCTGGAAGGTGTAGAGGGGCACGGAGCCGGCCGTGAGCTTGTCGCCCATCGGCGTCGTCCTCGAGAAGTTGTCCTTGAGGATGTCCGGGTTGGAGGCGGCCTCGACCAGGTAGTCGATCTGCTCGCCGCCGACGGCCGGGTTGGCGACGGGGACGTACTGGTTGAGCGGGTTCACGGCCTTCAGGGGGCGGCCGTCGACCAGGTGGACCAGGGCCTCGGCCTGGTTTCCGGGCCAGTCGCCGACGAAGCCGAGGTCGATGACGGTCTCGACGCGCCGGCCGGCCCACTCCGCGGGCACCTGGCCGCGCATCCGGAACCAGGTGGTGCCCCAGGGCGGGCCCCACGGGGTGTTCATCGCGAAGGGCTCGTAGCGGGCGGCCGCGGCCTCCTCGAAGGAGACCGGCTCACCCGGCGCCTGCCAGGCCTCGACCTCCAGGGGCACGGTGGCCGCGTAGATCGCGGGCTTGATGCGCTGGTCGTGCGCGCGCTGGACGCGCTCCTCGATGCGGGTGCGTTCGTCGTGCATGAAAAGTCTCCAGGGAGGGCGGAAGAGCTTCGAGAAAGCGCTTTCCAGAAAGCGGGCGCTACTTAAGGTACGCGAGCCCCGGGTGGACCGCGGTGTACCCCTCGACCAGGCGGCGGGCGACGCCCACGGAGTCGACCAGCGGGTGCAGCGCGAAGGCCTTGACGGCGGTGGTGCGGGCGCCGGACTCGGCGGCGGCCAGCACCTCGCGCTCCACCGCCTTGACCGAGCAGACCAGGCCGGTGGCGTGGCCGGGCAGCGGGGCGACGGCCACCGGGTGGGCGCCGTTGGCGTCGACCAGGCAGGGCACCTCGATCACGGCGTCGTCGTCGAGCACGGAGAGCGTGCGCCGGTTGCGGACGTTGAGGATCAGGGTGGTGCGCTCGTCGCGGGCGATGGCCCGCATCAGGGCGAGGGCGACCTTCTCGTAACCGCCGGAGAGGTCGTCGGCGTCGCGCTCGCCGGCGCCCGCGGTCTCCCGGTTCTCCGACATGTAGGTGGCCTCGCGCTCGGCGCGGGTGCGGTCCCAGGCGTCCAGGGCCTTCACCCCGGGGTCGCCGACCTCGTCGTAGAAGTGCGCCTGCTGGTCGGCGAGGAAGGCGCCGCGGGTCTTCTCGGCCTGCTGGTAGGCGCGCACGGCCTCGCGGTTGAAGTAGTAGTAGTGCAGGTACTCGTTGGGGATCGCGCCCAGGGACTGGAGCCAGTCGACACCGAAGAGCTTGCCCTCCTCGAAGGAGCCCAGCAGGTCCGGGTCGGCGAGCAGCCGGGGCAGTTCGTCGCGGCCCGCGATCTTCAGGCCGCGGACCCAGCCGAGGTGATTGAGGCCGACGTAGTCGATCCATGCCTCGTTGGGATTCGCGCCCAGCACGCGGGCGATACGGCGGCCGAGGCCGACCGGGGAGTCGCAGATGCCGATGACGCGGTCGCCGAGGTGGCGGGACATGGCCTCGGTGACCAGTCCGGCCGGGTTGGTGAAGTTGATGACCCAGGCCTCGGGGGCGAGCCGGGCCACCCGGCGGGCGATGTCGACGGCCACCGGGACCGTGCGCAGGCCGTAGGCGATGCCGCCGGCGCCGACGGTCTCCTGACCGAGGACGCCCTCGGCGAGCGCCACCCGCTCGTCGTTCGCCCGGCCCTCCAGGCCCCCGACACGAATCGCCGAGAAGACGAAGTCGGCGCCGCGCAGGGCCTCGTCGAGGTCGGTCGTCGCGGTCACCGCGGGGGCGTCGGGGACGCGTGCCGCCTGCTCGGCGAGCACCCGGGTCACCGCGGAGAGCCGGCGGCCGTCCAGGTCGTGCAGCACGACCTCGGTGACCCTGCCCTCGCCGCGGTCGCCCAGGAGGGCGCCGTACACGAGCGGCACGCGGAACCCGCCGCCGCCCAGAATCGTGAGCCTCACTCTTGCACCTTTCCTGTCTCGACCACCTGGACACCCGCCTCCTCCAGTGAAGCGCGGGTGACCGGGTCGGCCGGGGCGTTCGTCACCACCACGTCCAGGTCCTCGGGACCACAGACCTTCGCCATCCCGGTACCCGGGAACTTGGCGGCGTCGGCGAGCAGGACGACCTTGTCACCGGCCTTGATCATGGCCCGTTTGACCGGCACCTCGACGACCGTCGTGTCCATCACCTGCCCGCCGGGGCGCACTCCGCTGGTGCCGAGGAAGAGCCAGTCGGCGTGCAGCTGGCGCAGGTTGTCCTCGGTGAGGAAGCCGACCAGGCTGCGGTACTCCCGGCGCAGCATGCCGCCGAGCAGCACCAGCTCGATGCCCTCGTCGTCGGCGAGTTCCTCGTAGACCACCAGGTTGCTGGTGATCACCGTGAGGCGGCGGCCGTGCAGCTGGCGGGCCAGCCGGTAGGCGGTGGTGCCGATGTCGAGCAGCACCGACTGGCCGTCGGTGACCATGGCGGCGGCCCGCTCGGCTATGGCGTCCTTCTCGGACACGCGCACCTCGGCGACCTCGGCGAAGGGCTGGTCGCCCTCCTCCACGACGGCGCCGCCGTGGACACGCGTGAGCAGGCCGTCCTCCTCGAGCTTGACCAGGTCGCGCCTGATCGTGGCGGGGCTCACACCCAGCTGCTCGGAGAGATCGGTCACGGACGCGGGACCACCGGAGCGCAGGGCCCGCAGGATGAGTTGGTGTCGTCGTTCTGCCAGCACGGCGTGAACACTACTCGTCATCTTCAATCAAATCCATGCTCAGTTCTGCTCGGGTATTGACCAATCTCTCGGAGCAGCGCACGATTCCCGTCATCGAAATTGACGAGTTTTGACGAGAGGCTCTTCGCGTGGACGACGACAGGCCCGACGTGCTCCTGACCGGGCTGCTCTTCTACGACCTCGTCCTCACCGGGCTCGGGAAGCCGCCGACACCCGGCGAGGAGATCTGGACGGCCGGCATGGGCTGCGGCCCCGGCGGCATCGCCAACCTGGCGGTCGCCGCGTCCCGCTTCGGCCTGCGCACCTCGCTGGCCACGGTCTTCGGCGACGACTTCTACGGCGACCACTGCCGGGACGTGCTGTGCGACCAGGAGGACATCGACCTCTCGCTCTCCCGCACCGCGGACGGCTGGCCCACCCCCGTCACCGTCGCCCTCGCCTACGGCACCGACCGTGCCCTGGTCACCCACGGCCAGGAGCCGCCGTACTCCCAGGACGCGCTGATGGGCGACCCGCCCGAGGCGCGCACGGCCCTCGTCCACCTGGAGGCCGAGCCGCGCGCCTGGCTCGCCAAGGCGGCCGCGAACGGCACGGGCATCTACGCGGACGTCGGCTGGGACCCCACCCAGGAGTGGTCGAAGGACCTCCTGGACCAGCTGGCCCTGTGCCACGCCTTCCTCCCGAACGAGACCGAGGCGATGGCCTACACCCGCACCGACAGCGCGGTCGCGGCCCTCGGCACGCTCGCCGAGCTGGTGCCGGTGGCCGTGGTCACCCGCGGTGGTGACGGCGCGGTGGCCGTCGACCAGAGCACCGGCGAGTACGCGGACGTCCCGGCCCTCGGCGTCGGCGTCCTGGACGCGACCGGCGCCGGTGACGTCTTCGGCGCCGCGTTCGTCGCGGCCTCGCTGGGCGGCTGGCCCCTGGAGGAGCGGCTGCGGTTCGCCGTGCTCGCAGCCGGGCTCTCCGTCCAGCAGCACGGCGGGGCCCTCGCGGCCCCCGGCTGGTACGGCGTCGACCGCTGGTGGCGCTCACTGACCGACCCCGAGCTGCGCAGGACGTACGGCTTCCTGACCGACCGGCTGCCGGCCGACGTCGGCCCGCCGGTGCACCACGCCCCGGTCACCCCGCCCCGGCCCCACTGACCCTCACAACGCCCCCACAGCCCGTCCCACACCCCTCAGCACCACGAACAGGAACAACAGGAGTGACCCGTGGACCTTTCACGTAGAGGCTTCCTCCAGGCCGCCGCGCTGACCGCGGCCGCCTCCGGACTGACCGTCGCCTGCGGCGGCGGCTCGGGCTCGGGCGGCACCAAGAACGGCAAGGACCTGACCTTGTGGTACTGGGGCGGCGCACTCAGCGACAAGGTGGTCGCCGAGGCCAAGACGCACTTCGCCGGCCAGGTCAAGCTGACGTCCGCCTCCATCGGCGGCGACTTCAAGCAGAAGCTCACCACGACCCTCGCGGCGGGCACCTCCGTGCCCGACATCACCGGCATCAAGGGCGAGGACATCGCCTCGTTCCTGCCCAACGCCGGCCGCTTCCTCGACCTGAACGACCTCGGCTTCAAGAAGGTCTCCTCGCAGTACCTGGACTGGAAGACCAAGCTGGCCCAGACCGAGGACGGCAAGCAGATCGGCTTCCCGATCGACATCGGCCCCACCGCGCTCTTCTACCGCGAGGACCTCTTCGCCAAGGGCGGGGTGGACACCGACCCCGCCAAGGTCGCCGAGCTCGTGAAGACCTGGGAGGACTACTTCCAGCTCGGTGTCCAGCTCCAGAAGAAGAATCCCGGCACCTACCTGGTCAACAACATCGGCTCCGTCTTCAACATCGCGGTCGGCCAGGGCAGCCAGCGGTTCATCGACAAGGACAACCACTTCATCGGCGACGGGGACCACATCCGCGCCGCGTGGACCACGGCGGTGCGCCCGTACACCCTGGGCATCGACGCCAAGATCAACGACAACACCTGGAACGCCGCCGTCGGCAAGAACCTGCTCACCGAACTCGGCGCGGCCTGGCACGCGCTGGACATCGAGCAGGCGGCGCCGCAGACCAAGGGCAAGTGGCGGGTCTGCGCCAACCCGGTCGGGCCGGCCAACCAGGGCGGCTCCTACCTGGCGCTGCCCAAGCAGTGCCGCAACCCCGAAGAGGCGTTCAAGATCATCAGCTGGATCCTGAGCCCCGCCAACGACGCCCGTGGCTTCACGGACGCCGCCATCTTCCCGGCCGCGCCCGCCGCGTACGCGATGCCGGCCATGACCGGCCCCGACGCCTTCTTCGGCGGACAGAAGATCATCGAGGTCTTCGGCCCGGCCGCCAAGGCCATCAAGGTGGCCTACGAGGCGCCCGCCGACGCCGCCGTCATGGCCCCCTTCATGACGGAACTGACCAACATCGAGGCCAAGGGCAAGAAGCCCGACGACGCCTGGAAGGACGCGGTCAGCCAGGCCAAGCAGATCGCCCGGCGGCAGGGGGTGAGCTGAGGTGACGTCCCCTCCGGTCACCGGTCCCGCCGCGGTGCCCACGCACCGCGGCGGGCCGGGCCCGGCCCGGTTCCGCCCGCGGCGCACCACGCCCGCGGGTGCGGCCCGGCCCAAGCGCCGGGGTCCGCTGGCGTACTGGCGGCAGTACCTGGCGATCTCGCCGTTCTACCTGATCTTCGCCGCGTTCTCGTTCTTCCCGGTCTTCTACTCGCTGTACCTGGCCTTCCAGCGCTGGGACGGCCTGGGGAGCATGCAGTTCGTGGGGCTCCAGCAGTTCAGGTTCCTGTGGGACGACCCGGTGTTCTGGCTGTCGATCCGCAACACCCTGGTCATCTGGGTGCTGTCCACCGTGCCGACCCTGTTCGGCGCCCTGACGCTGGCAACGCTGCTGCACTCGGTGCGGCGCTTCAAGGGCTTCTACCGCATCGCGCTGTACGTGCCGAACGTGACGTCGATCGTCGCGGTGGCGATCTTCTTCGGCGCGGTCTTCAGCAACAACTTCGGTCTGGTCAACGCGATCCTGGGCATGGTCGGCATCTCGCCGGTGCCGTGGCTGAGCAATCCGTGGCTGATCAAGGTGGTCATCTCGCTGCTGATGACCTGGCAGTGGACCGGCTACAACATGATCATCTACCTGGCCGGTCTCCAGGCGATCCCGGGCTCGATCTACGAGGCGGCGAAGATGGACGGCGCGGGCCCGATCCGCACGTTCTTCCAGATCACGATTCCGATCATGCGGCCGATCATCCTGTTCACGGTCATCATCTCGACCATCAACGGACTCCAGAGCTTCAGCGAACCGCAGGTCCTGTTCGCCAGCAACGCCGCCAACGCGAACCTCGGCGGGCCGGGCCAGGCGGGTCTGACGACCTTGCTGTACTTCTACCAGTCGGCCTTCCTCAACAACGACTACGGCTACGGCGCGGCCATCGTGTGGGCCTTCTTCGTCCTGATCATCATCCTCGTCGCCGTCAACTGGCGCCTCACCACACGAGGGAGGAAGGCATGACCGCCCTCGACACCGCGCGGCCGGCCTCGGGGGGCGGGAAACGCCGCCGCCCCAAGGGCCTCACGGCGCACGTCATCCTCGTCGTGGCCGTCCTGGTCTCGGTCTTCCCGTTCGCGTGGACGATCATCATGGCGACCAACACCACGCAGGACATCTACAAGAGCCCGCCGAAGTTCACCTTCGGCTCGCATCTGCTGGAGAACATCCGGCACGTGCTGAACACCATCGATTTCTTCGGGTCGATGCTCAACACGGTGATGGTCGCGACCGTCACCACCGTCCTGGTGCTGTTCATCGACTCCCTGGCGGCCTTCACCTTCGCCAAGTTCGACTTCCCAGGGCGCAAGATCCTCTTCGGCACGCTGCTGCTGTTCATGATGCTGCCGCTCCAGCTGGCGATCCTGCCGCAGTTCATCCTGATGTCGAAGATCGGCTGGGTGGGCATGCTCAAGGCACTGGCCCTGCCGTCCCTCGCCAACGCCTTCGGCATCTTCTGGCTGCACCAGTACATCCAGAACGGCGTGCCCGACGAACTCCTCGACGCCGCCCGCATCGACGGCGCCGGGTTCTTCCGGCAGTACTGGAACATCGCGCTGCCGATGATCAGGCCCGCGCTGTCGTTCCTCGCCATCTACGCCTTCGTCAACTGCTGGAACGACTACATCTGGCCGCTGGTCGTGCTGACCGACCCGGGCCACGTGACCCTCCAGGTGGAGCTGGCCCAGCTCAACGTCGGCCACACCACGGACTACAGCATGGTCATGGCCGGCGTGCTGATGGCGGCACTCCCCCTGGTCATCGTGTTCAGCATCTTCGCCCGCGGTTTCATCGCGGGTGCCACCGAGGGCGCGGTCCAGGGCACCTGACGGGGTGCCGGGAGGAAGGGGGTGGGCGGTGAACCACACCAAGGTCCAGAGGGACGGCTCGCGCCGCGTCCAGGCAACCGGCGCACCGCCCCACGGCGGCCTCCACGCCCCGCGCAGGCCGCGGCCGCCCGCCAGGACACCCCGCACCGAGTCCACACCGGCCGGCCCACCGCGACAGGAAAGGGGGTGCGCGGTGAGCCACACCGGCTCGCGCCGCGTCCACGCAACCGACGCGCCGCTCCACCACGCTCCTGACCGGCGGCCCGCCGAAGCAACCCGCACCACCTCCGGCCCGGCCGGGCGGCCTGCGGGAGAAGGGGGTGGGCGGTGAGTGACACCGTCGGCAAGGTGCTCGTCGTCGGGATGGACGGGCTGCGGTACGACCTGCTCACCCGCTCCCCGGCGGTGGCGCCCGTCCTGCACGGCCTGATGGCGGCGGGCGCCCACGGCACCAGCCTGCTGCCCTACGGCGAGGTGGACGGCCAGGCCCCGGACGGGCCGTCCACCAGCATGGCGTACACCGACTCCGGGCCCGGCTGGTCCAGCGTGCTGACCGGGGTGTGGCCCGACCGGCACGGCGTACGCGGCAACGACTTCGCGGGCGCCGACTACGCCCGCTACCCCGACTTCCTGAGCCGGGCCGGCACCGCCCGGCGCCGACTGCGCACCGCGGCCGCGGTGTCCTGGCCGGAGCTGATCAGGCGCGGCACCCTCGGCCCAGCCGTCGGCCGCCGGGTCCGCTACGACGGCGAGACCGACGGCTACGGCACCGCGGACCGCCTGGTCGCCCGCACCGCCGAGCGCTGGCTCACCCAGGACGACCCGGACGCCGTCTTCGTCTACTTCGGCGCCACCGACGAGGCCGCCCACGCCGAGGGCCCGCACAGCCCCGCCTACGACCGGGCCCTGCTCGCCCAGGACACCCACCTCGGGTGGCTCCTCGCGGCCGTCGAGACCCGGCGGCTGGACCCCGCCCGCGCCCGGGAGCGCTGGACCGTGCTGGTCACCACGGACCACGGGCACCTCGACACCGGCGGCCACGGCGGCGACACCCGCGCGGAGCGGGAGGTGTTCGTCGTGCTGGCCGAGCCCGGCATGGCGGGCGGCACCCGGCTCGACACCCCGCGCCTGGTCGACATCGCCCCCACCGTCCTGGACCGGCTCGGCGTCCGCATCGACCCGGCCTGGGGCCTCCAGGGCCGGGTCCTGCACGGCCACGGACAGTCCTGCCACGCCCCCGCACCACCGACTACGGAACGGTCATGACCGACGCACCCCGCGGCCCCCGCCCCACCGACCCCCTGATCGCCCTGCGCCCCTGGGAGGCGCCCGAGGTGACCTCGTGGGGGCGGCTGCCCATGAACGCCGTCGACCGGCGCTCCGGAGCACTCCCCCTGGACGGCGACTGGCGCTTCCAGTTGCTGCCCACTCCGGACGCGCCGGTCGGCGGCTCCTGGTCGACGGCCCACGTCCCCGGTGTCTGGACGATGCAGGGCACCGACGACCTGCCGCAGTACCTCAACGTCCGCATGCCGTTCCCTGACTTCCCGCCCAACTCCCCCGCCGCCAACCCGACGGGGGTGTACGAGCGTGCGGTGGACGTCCCCGCCGAGTGGGCCGGACGCCGGATCGTGCTCCAGGTCGGGGCCGCCGAGAGCGTGCTCCTCGTGCACGTGGACGGGCGGCCCGCGGGGATATCCAAGGACTCCCACCTGGCGGCCGAGTTCGACCTGACGGGACTGGTGAGCGCCGGCGCCCCGAGCGTCGTACGCCTCACGGTCGTCAAGTGGTCGGACGCCTCGCACATCGAGGACCAGGACCAGTGGTGGCACGGCGGGATCACCCGGTCGGTGCTGCTGTACGCGACGGATCCGCTGCATCTGGCGGACGTGACCGTACGGACTTCCCGCGACGGCTCGTTGCGGGTCGACTGCCGGGTGCGGGACGCGGGCGGTGCGCTGCCCGAGGGCTGGTACGTCAGCGGGGAGCTGGACGGCCTGGCGCTGACACAGGACGCGGAGTTCGACCGGTTCAACCGGGAGGACGAGCGGGTCTCCGACTTCCTCGGCGAGGCACGGCTGCGGACCGTCGTCGAGAGCGTCAGGACCTGGAACGCCGAGACGCCCGAGCTGTACGACCTGACCGTCCGGCTGCACCGGGCCGACGGCACGGTCGCCGACACTTCACGGCAGCGGATCGGTTTCCGGGACGTCGAGATCTCCGGCCGGGAACTGCTGGTCAACGGCGAGCGGATCTTCGTCCGGGGCGTGAACCGGCACGACTTCCACCCGCTGACCGGGCGCACGGTGTCGTACGACGACATGCGCGCGGACCTGGTCACGCTGAAGCGCTTCGGGTTCAACGCGATCCGCACCAGCCACTACCCCGGTGACCCCGCGCTCTACGACCTCGCCGACGAGCTGGGTTTCTACGTCGTCGATGAGGCGGACATCGAGTCGCACGACCACGCCCACGAGATCGCCGACGACCCGCGCTATCTCAACGCCTTCGTGGACCGGGTCGCGCGGATGGTGCTGCGGGACAAGAACCACCCGTCGGTCATCGTCTGGTCGCTGGGCAACGAGTCCGACTACGGTGCCAACCACGACGCCGCCGCGGGCTGGCTGCGACGGCACGACCCGACCCGGCCCGTCCAGTACGAGGGTGCGGCCAAGCTCGACTGGGCGGCGGCCGGCGACGCCACCGACATCGCCTGCCCCATGTACGCCCCACTGGAGGAGTGCGTGGCGCACGCGCTCTCCGGGCGGCAGACCAAGCCGCTGATCTGGTGCGAGTACTCCCACGCCATGGGCAACAGCAACGGCACGCTCGCCGACCATTGGGCGGCCATCGAGTCCACGCCGGGTCTTCAGGGCGGGTTCATCTGGGAGTTCTGGGACCACGGCATCCTCCAGCGTGTGAACGACGGCAGACCGGTCGGGCGTGGGGGCGCCGGGCTCTATGACAACGGTGTCGCCGCGCCCGGACACCGCTGGGCGTACGGCGGCGACTTCGGCGAGGCCGACCACGACGGTGCCTTCATCGCGGACGGGGTGGTCTTCCCGGACCGGACGCCGAAGCCGGCGATGTACGAGCACCGGGAGATCGCGGCGCCGGTGCGCATCGAGTGCTTCCGGCACGAGGGGATCGTGCTCGGCAACCACCAGCACTTCCGGGGCCTCGACTGGCTGGCCGGGCAGTGGGAGCTGTCGCTGGCCGACGGCCGCACCCTCACCGCGCCCGCCGAGCTGCCCGATCTGCGGCCCGGTCAGACGGCCGCGGTGCCGCTGCCGTTCCAGCTGCCCGAGGACGGCGGCGAGGCGTGGCTGACCCTGCGGGTGACGACCGCCGGGGACGAGCCCTGGGCGCCGCGCGGGACGGTGGTGTGCGTGCCGCAGGTGCGGTTGCGCAGGGCCGCGCCCCGACCGGCGCTCGCGGTGCCGAATCGTTCCGTCGAGGTCGACGACGAGGGCCTCCTGGTCCATCCGCTGCTCACGGCCGCCCCCGCGCTCTCGCTGTGGCGGGCGCCCACCGACAACGACGAGCTCGGCGGCATGGCCCCGCGCTGGCGGGACTGGGGCCTGGACGCGCTGGTGCGCAAGGTCGCGGAGGTACGGCGGTCCGAGGGCCGGGTCACCGTGCACGCCGAGTACGCCTGCGCGGCGGGTGTGGTCCGTCATGTGCAGGTCCTCACCGCGGTCGAGGGCGGGATCCACGTCGCGGAGTCGGCCGAGCTGCCGGAGGAACTGAACGACGTGGCACGGGTCGGGTCGGTGTTCGAGACGGTCGCCGGACTCGACCTCATGGAGTGGTTCGGCCAGGGCCCCTGGGAGTCGTATCCGGACCGTGCCTTCGGGGCTCCGGTCGGCCACCACGCGGTGCCCGTGGACGAGTTGTTCACCCCCTACCTGCGTCCGCAGGAGAGCGGCGGCCGTCACGGTGTACGGCACTTCACGCTCTCGGCGCCGGACGCCACCGGCCTCTCGGTCGTCCTGGACGAACCGCGCCAGGTCGGGGTGAGCCGGTACCGCGCCGCGGATCTCACCGCGGTGGCACATCACGACGAGCTCGTCCCGAGGGCCGGCTGTGTGGTGCACATCGACGCGGCCCACCGGGGTCTCGGCACCGCCTCCTGCGGACCCGACACCACCGCCTCCTGTCTCGTCACGCCGGGCGTCCACCGCTGGAGCTGGACGCTGCGCGCGCTCTGAACACCCCTCTCACCGACCTCTTCACGTCCGTCTTGGAGCACACGTGTGTACTTCGCATGACCACGACCACGGCCAGGAGGCCCCGCAGGCCGGTGCCGGCCGGCGCAGTTTCCTGCGGGCCACGGCGCTGCTGGGCGCCGCGGCCGGCGCCGCGGTCGCCCTTCCCGCCGTGGCGGAGGCGGCTCCCGCCTCGGTGGCCGGCCACCGCCCCGACCCCGACAGCCGGCGCTTCACGCTCGCCGTGATGCCGGACACGCAGTACCTCTTCGACGGGCCGAGCATCGACAAGGCGCCCGTAGAGGCCTCGCTGCGGTATCTGCTGGAGCACGGGAAGGACGAGAACATCGTCTTCCTGTCCCACCTGGGCGACCTCACGCAGAACGGGGCGGCTCCCGAATTCGCCGCGATCAGCGAGGCGTTCGAGCTGCTGGACCGGCGCGGGGTCGGCTACAGCGTCCTCGCGGGCAACCACGACGTGAAGTCGTCCAGCACCGACCAGCGCGGTGCGACGCCGTACCTGGACGCGTTCGGGCCGTCCCGGTTCGAGCGGCACCGGACCTTCGGGGGCGCCTCCGCCGACGGCTACAACACCTACCACCTCTTCCGGGCCGCCGGGCGCGAGTGGCTGGTCCTGGCCCTGGACTGGCGGCTGTCGGACCAGGGCTACGCGTGGGCGAGGAGTGTCCTGGCCGCCCACCCGAAGACGCCGGTGATCCTCACGACCCACGAGCTGGTCGTCGAGGACGACACCCTGTCCGACTACGGGCAGCAGCTGTGGGACCGGCTGGTCAAGGACCACGACCAGATCTTCCTCACCCTCAACGGCCATTACTGGCCCGCCGGCCGGGCCACCCGGAAGAACAGCGCGGGCAACGACGTCCACCTGCACCTGACGAACTACCAGAACCGGTACTTCGGCGGCGCGGCCATGATCCGCCTGTACCGCTTCGACCTGGACCGGGGCGTGATCGACGTGGAGACGGTCTCCCCGTGGATCCTCGGCCGGGCCGGGAAGGGCCTCAACGAGCTGGAGCGGCAGGAGATCGAACTCAGCGGAGACGCCGACCGGTTCACGGTCGGGATCGACTTCGCGGAGCGCTTCTCCGGCTTCGCCCCGGTGCCCGCGCGCGCCGCCCGCCCGGCCTCGAAGATGCTCCTGCCGGGCACGGCCGCGTACTGGCGCTTCGACTCGGCCGTCTCCGGCACGGTCCGTGACCTCTCCGGCCGCGGCAACGACCTCACTGTGGTCTCGGTGGGCGGCGGCACCCTGGGCTGGTCCGCGGACCACCACCCCGACCAGCCCGGCCACGGCAGCCTGGAGTTCCGGGGCTGGAAGTCGCCGCTGAAGGGCGCGTACCTCCGGACGGTCGACGGGGCACCGCTCAACTCGGCGGAGTTCAAGGACGGTTACACCATCGAGGTGTTCTACCGCATGCCCGCCGACTGGGACCCGGACCACAACGCCTGGGCGGGGCTGGTCAGCCGGCAGGGCACCGGCGGCGCCGCGGGCAGGACCGGCGACGACCCCGACGAGCCGCTCGCCACCCTCTCCCTCTCCAACGACCGCGAGCCGCAGTGGGCCATGCGGCCGCTCAACCAGCAGGGCATCGCCACCAACTGGGGCCAGGAGACACCCCTGGAGACCTGGTGGCACCTGGCCGTCGTCAACGACGGCAGGCACACCACGCTGTACGTCCAGGGCTGCCCGGTGGTCCGCAACCCGAAGGCCTCCGCCGTCGGGATCACCTCGGTCGGCGAGCCGTGGCTGCTCGGCGGCTACACCTACGCCGACAAGATCGACCAGATCTTCCACGGCCGCCTCGGCGACGTCCGGATCGTCTCGCGGGCGCTGCCCGTCTCGTCCTTCATGACTCACTGACCCCCCCCCACTTGAGGATCACCATGACCGAGCAGCAGCTTCCCTCCTGGGCCGACCCCGCCGTCTCCCCCGCCGACCTCGACGCGCAGGGTGTGTCGAGACGCGGACTCCTGCGCCGTGCGGGCCTGTTCGGCGCGGCGTTCGCGCTGGGGTCGGCCGCCACTCCCGCCTTCGCCGCCTCCGGGAAGCGGGGCCTGGGCAGCGACGACCCCCACCTCGCCTACCTGGTCGGCGACCACCACGTGCACTCCGTCTACAGCCACGACGCGAAGTACACCTTCTCCCAGCAGGCGCGGGCCGCCGCCAAGTACGGCCTCGACTGGATGGTGTTCAACGAGCACTCCAACTTCGGACACGCGAACTACGGCGCGAAGCTGGAGCACGCGGAAATCGTCAAGGCCCGCGCCGAGAACCCGCGTCAGCTGATCTTCCAGGGCCTGGAGTGGTACATCCCGGCCGCCGAGCACTGCACGGTCTTCGCCGCGCCCGGCCCCCACGAGACGGATCTGCTCACGCAGTTCGAGCTGGCCTACGACGGCAAGCTGCTCGGTTACACCGAGGGCTCCGCGGGCGCGGCCGACACCGCCCGCAACGAGGCGCACGCCGTGAAGGCCATCAAGTGGCTGGCGGAGCAGCGCCGTTCGGGCTACGTGGACGACGTGCTCGTCATCGCCAACCATCCGCTGCGGCTCGGCATCGACTCCCCGCACGAGCTGCGGAACTGGCGCGACGCGGCTCCCGAGATCATGATCGGCATGGAGGGCGCCCCGGGCGCCCAGGGTGCGGCGATCCCCGGGTGGCGGGGCGCCACGTCGATCCGGGGCGAGTACGAGAACAAGCAGTCTGCGCAGTCCTGGGCGGGCTATCCGGCCGAGGCCTATGTGACGTACGGCGGTTTCGACTGGGCGACCGCGACGGTCGGCGGGCTGTGGGACTCGATGCTGGCCGAGGGCAGCCTGTACTCGATCACCACCAACTCCGACAACCACCGCACGGTCTTCGACACCTGGAAGAACGGCGACTGGCCCGCCGGGCAGAACTTCGACAACACCGGCAGGCTCCCCGACCCGGTGAACACCGACACCCCGCAGCCCGGCAGCGACTTCTGGCCGGGCGAGTTCAGCCGCACCCATGTGGGTGTGACGCGTTACGGCTACCGCTCGGTCATGGCGGGCCTGCGCGCGGGCCGCGTCTGGGTGGACCACGGACACCTTCTGGACGGGCTCGACGTCCGGGTGAAGCGGGAGTGCGACGCCGGGCGCGGGGTCACCCTGGGCGGTCGGCTGCGGGTCCGCAAGGGCGAGAAACTCACGCTGTACGTGACGGTCACCTCCGCGTCCCGCCCCAACCCCCAGGGAATCCTGCCCGAGTTGGCGCACGTGGACGTGATCCGGGGCGCGGTGCGCGGGCCGGTGACCGACCGGGACGGCTGGCGGGCGCCCGACACGAAGGTCGTGCAGACCAGGGACGTGTCGGGCCGGAAGGGGACGTACACCCTGCGCATCCCGCTGACCGCCGGGGACGAGTCGTTCTACGTCCGCCTGCGCGGCAGCGACGGCAACCGGCACGGAGCGGGTTACCTCGGCGCGGCGATCGACCCGCACGGCCCGATCCCCCACGAGCCCGGCAACGGCGACCCGTGGGCCGACACGTGGTTCTACTCGAACCCGGTCTTCGTCGACGTCACCGGCTGAGTTCGACGCCGCCCCCAAAGGGGCGCGGGGAACTGCGCGACCAGCCACAGCGGTCCCGCAGTTCCCCACTGCCTCCGCCCGGACGTTTTAGGCGTAGAACCGGGAAAGACTCTGCAGCACCGCCGCCGGCTTCGCCCCGCCCTCGATCTCGATCGCCCCGTCGACGGTGATCTGGACACCGCCGGGCACCTCCTCGACCTCGGTCAGCTTGCCGACCAGGCGGATGCGGGAGCCGACCTTCACCGGCGAGGGGAAACGGACCTTGTTCAGACCGTAGTTGACCTTCGTCGTCACGCCCTGGACGTCGAGGAGTTCGGTGAACAGGGGGATGAACAGGGACAGGGTCAGGTAACCGTGGGCGATGGGGGCGCCGAACGGGCCGTCCTTGGCGCGCTCGGGGTCCACATGGATCCACTGGTGGTCACCGGTCGCGTCGGCGAAGGTGTCGATCCGCTCCTGGGTGACCTCGATCCACTCGCTGGTGCCGAGGTCGCTGCCCGCGAGCTTCTTCAGTTCGTCGAGGCCGTTCACGGTGAGGCTCATGGGGTTCCTTAACTGTTGCCGTAGCGCTTGCGCACCCGGGACTTGAGGAGCTTTCCGGAGGCGGTGCGCGGGAGTTCGTCCGCGACCACCACCGACTTGGGGATCTTGTACTTGGCGAGCCGGCCGGCCAGGGAGGCCAGCACCTCGTCGGGGTCGGGCACCTTGCCCTCGCGGGGGACGACGACCGCCCTCGGCACCTCGCCCCACTTCTCGTCGGCGACGCCGATGACCGCGCACTCGGCGATGTCGGGGTGGCGCAGGAGCAGGTCCTCGATCTCGGCGGGGTAGATGTTCTCGCCGCCCGAGATGATCATGTCCTTGATGCGGTCGACGATGAAGACGTAGCCGTCCTCGTCGACCCGGGCGGCGTCCCCGCTGCGGAACCAGCCGTCGGCGAAGGAGGCGGCCGTCTCCTCGGGCAGCCCCCAGTACCCCGGCATGACGTGCGGGCCGCGGAGCACGACCTCGCCGGTCTCGCCGGTGTCGACGGGCGCGAGGTCGGGCCGTACGACCCGGACGTCGCTGAAGAAGTGCGGCACCCCCGCCGAACCCGCCTTGCTGATGGCGTGCTCGGCGTCCAGGAACAGGGTCCCGGGTGAGGCCTCCGTCATGCCGTAGCCCTGGAGGAAGGTGAGCCCGCGCTCCTGGTAGGCGGCGATCAGAGGGGTCGACACCGGGGAGCCGCCGCAGGTCAGGATGCGCAGGGAGGACAGGTCCGCGGCCGGCCAGCGCGGATGCCGGGCCACCTGCTCGAACATCGTCGGAACCCCGAACATGAAGGTGATCCGGTGCTGTTCGATCAGGTCGAAGGTGGCGTCCGGGTCGAAGGCCTCGACCAGGACGCAGGTGCCGCCCTTGAGCAGCACGGGCAGGGCCAGCATGTTCAGGCCCGCGGTGTGGAACAACGGGGCGGAGACCAGGGCGCGTTCGTCGGCGATCAGGTCGGTGTCGACGAGGACGTTGATCGCGTTCCAGGTGAGGTTGCCGTGGGTGAGCATCGCGCCCTTGGGGCGGCCCGTGGTGCCCGAGGTGTACATGATGATGCAGGTGTCGTCGCCCGTGACCGGCTCGTCGATCGGCTCGGCCGGTGACCCGGCGAGCAGCTGCTCGTATTCGGCGCCCACTTCGACGTACGTACGGACATCGGTGCTGCCCGGCAGTCCGGCGACGAGCCCCGCGTGCGAGGGTCCGTAGACGAGCGCCCTGGCCCCGGAGTCGGAGAGCTGGTAGCCGATCTCCGGTCCGGCGAGGCGGGTGTTGAGCGGGACGAAGACCGCGCCGAGGACTCCGGCCGCGAACAGCGTCTCCAGGTAGGAGGGGTGGTTGGGTCCGAGGTAGGCGACCCGGTCGCCGCGCCGGATGCCCCGGGCGCGCAGGGCGTGCGCGAGGCGGGTGACGCGGGTGTGCAGCTCGGCGTACGAGAGTGTGGTGCCGCCGTGGATCAGGGCGGTGCGGTGCGGGGTCTTGCGGGCCCGGCGTGCGGGCCACGAACCCAGTCCCTCGTTGCGCATCAGGGGCCCCTTACGGCTTGGTCAGCCCGAGCAGGCGGGCGGCGTTCTCCTTGAGGATCCTCGGCTTCACCTCGTCCTTGATCGACAGCTTCTCGAAGTCGGCGAGCCAGCGGTCGGGGGTGAGGACGGGGAAGTCGGAGCCGAAGAGGACCTTGTCCTTGAGCAGGGTGTTCGCGTACTGCACGAGCTGCGGCGGGAAGTACTTCGGCGACCAGCCGGACAGGTCGATGTGGACGCCCGGCTTGTGCGTGGCGACGGCGAGGGCCTCGTCCTGCCAGGGGAAGGACGGGTGCGCCAGGATGATCTTCAGGTGCGGGAAGTCGGCCGCCACGTCGTCCACGTGCAGCGGGTTCGAGTACTTCAGACGGATGCCGCCGCCGCCCGGGACCCCGGCGCCGATGCCGGTCTGGCCGGTGTGGAAGAGGGCGATGGTGCCCGTCTCCTCGATCACCTCGTAGAGGTCGTAGGCCACCGAGCGGTCGTTGGGGAAGAAGCCCTGGATGCTGGGGTGGAACTTGAAGCCCTTGACCCCGTACTCCTCGACCAGTCGGCGGGCCTGCTTCACGCCCGCCTTCCCGCGGAAGGGGTCGATGGAGGCGAAGGGGATCAGCACGTCGGAGTTGGCGGCGGCGGCCTCGGCGACCTCCTCGTTCGGGACGGGCGCGGTGCCGGTCGCGGACTCCGAGTCCACCGTGAAGATCACGGCGGCCATCCTCCGCTCGCGGTAGTAGGCGGCGGTCTCCTCCAGCGTGGGCTTCCGCTTGCCCTCGACCTTGAAGTAGGCGGAGGAGGCGTCGTGGAGGTCGTCGTCCAGGGAGGAGGCGTGGCCCTTGGAGGAGACCTCCGCGTGGGTGTGGACGTCGATGGCGACCAGGTCGTCGACGTTCATCGAGGGGGCCATCATGCCTCCGGGAACTTGGGCGCCGGGATGCCGACCGACTGGAGCTCGGCACCGACCGAGGTGGGGAAGGCGTCGGCCAGCGTCTCGGGGGTCCAGCCGCCGTCGGCGTACGCGGCCTTGATCTCCTGCGGATGGGACCAGAGTGCCACCTTGTCGCCGCCGATGCCGATGGCCTGTCCGGTGATGCCCCGGGCCGCCTCGGAGGCGAGGAAGGGCACGAGGGCCGCGCAGTCCTCGGGGGTGCCGAAGCCCTCGCCCTTGCGCAGGAAGTCCGGCAGCGGCTCGCCGTTGCGCATGGCCTCGATGTACGGGGCGAAGGCGGGGATGGTCTCGGTCATCGCGGTCGCGGCGACCGGCACGATCGCGTTGACGGTGATGTTCGCGCGGCCCAGTTCCATCGACCAGGTGCGGGCGAAGGCGGCGATGCCGGCCTTGGCGGCGGCGTAGTTCGTCTGGCCGAAGTTGCCGCGCTGCCCGGCCGGGGAGCCGACCAGGATCAGCGAGCCGCCCTCGCCCTGCTCGCGCATCCGCACGGCGGCGGCGCGGGCGCAGGTGAAGGTGCCCTTGAGGTGGGTGGTGATCACGGCGTCGAAGTCGTCGTCGGTCATCTTCCACAGCACCTTGTCGCGCAGGATGCCCGCGTTGGTGACCAGGATGTCCAGCCGCCCGAACTCCTCCACCGCGCGGTTCACGAGCCGCTCGGCGGCCTCGGTGGTGCCGACCGGGACGACCTCGGCGACGGCCCGGCCGCCGGCCTCGGTGATGCTCTTCACCGCCTGCTCGGCGACCGCCTCGTCCACGTCGTTGACGACGACCGAGGCGCCGTGGGCGGCGAGGGCGTGCGCGTAGGCGAGGCCGAGGCCCCGGCCGCTGCCGGTGACGACGGCGACCTTGCCGGAGAGATCGATGCTGGGCACGAGCGGGTCCCTTCCCGAGGGGTACGACTGCGGGTACGCGTGCTGGTACGACTGCGAGGTCGAAGTTAAGAGCAATAATTGGTGACGTCAATAGTTGTTGGAGACCTCCGGGTGAGTCATGCTGGAATCTGTACGTCGTACCGACCCAGGGAGCTCGCCATCACCAGCCAGCACGTGACCCCGAAGCCCATGGACGCGGAGGAGCCGTGGATGCGCGGGCTGCACGCGGACACCGGTTATCTGCTGTACCGCCTCGGCCTGCGCTCCGGTCAGCTGTTCAACACGTTCCTCCAGGAGTCGGGGCTGCGGCTGCGGCACTACGCCGTGCTGCGCTATCTCGCCGGTGCCGAGGGCGCCCTCCAGCGGGAGCTGAGCACCCGGCTCGGCTACGACCCGAGCGCGATCGTCGGCCTGGTCGACGACCTGGAGAGGCTGGGCATGACCGAGCGCCGCCCCTCCCCCGACGACCGGCGCAGCAAGATCGTCGTGCTGACCGAGGACGGCCGGGCCTTCCTGCGCGGCACCGACGAGGCCGGCAGACGGGTCACCAACGACCTGCTCGCCCCGCTCGACACCGCCGAACGCGAGACGCTCCAGGCGCTCCTGCTGAGGGTCGTCGACCGGCCATGACCGTGGCCCCGCACTCCAGGACCGGTGCGCGCGGCGGGACCCCCACCGCGCCGGACCGGCTGCTGTCCGTGCTCGCCGCCTTCGACCACGACCACCCGGCGCTGTCCCTCACCGACATCAGCCGGCGGGCCGGACTGACCCTGACCACGGCCCACCGCCTGGTCGGCGCGCTGACCGAGTGGGGCGCGCTGGAGCGGGACGACGCCGGGATCTACCACGTGGGGCTGCGGCTGTGGGAGGTCGCCGCGCTGGCTCCGCGCGGGGTCGCGCTGCGGCAGCTCGCGCTGCCGTACCTGGAGGACCTGTACGAAGCCACCCACGAGAACGTGCAGTTGGCGGTGCGGGACGGCTCGGACGTCGTCTACATCGAGTGGATCTCGGGGCGTTCGGCGGTCGGGGTGCACATCCGGGTCGGCGCGCGCTGGCCGCTGCACGCCACCGGGGTCGGTCTGGTGCTGCTGGCCCACTGCGGCCCGCGGGAGCAGGAGGAGTACTGCGCCGGTCCGCTCGCCGTGTTCACCCCGCACACGATCGCCGACCCGGCGCGGCTGCGCCGGGTGCTGGCCGAAGTGCGGCGCTCGGGAGTCGCGGTGAGCAGCCGTCAGGTCACCGACGACGCCCTGTCGGTGGCCGCCCCGGTGCGCGGCCCGGACGGCACGGTGGTCGCGGCCGTGTCGGTCGTCGTGCCCCAGGCCGACGACCAGGTGCCGGCCCTGGTCCCGGCGGTACGGCTCGCGGCGCTGGGGATCTCACGGGCGCTGGGCTGGCAGCCCGCGGTCACGCCCCGCCCGGGCACCGGAAATCCCTCGCACCGGTGAGGCCCCGGCCGGGCCGTCGTCGTGATACTGGAACGGCCCCGGCCCCGAGGAGCCGCCCATGTCCGCCGCCCGGTCCCGCCACGACCCGCTCGTGACCCGCGCGAGGTCGGCGCACCCGTACGGCCTGGTCGTGAACCGCCTGAGGTCGGCCAACCCGTACGTCGTCGACAGCGCGCTCGCCGTGCTGGTGCTGTTCGCCGCGTCCCTCCAGTGGATGTTCCCGGACGAGGGCGACGACCGGCTCACCCTGGTGGGCTGGCTGCTGGGAGCCGGTACGGCCGTTCCGCTGATCTGGCGGCGCCGCTTCCCCTACGCGACCGCCCTGGCCGTCTCGACGGTCACCACCGCGATGGCGTACTACCACGCGCCCCCGCCCGACGTCCCCTACAGCGGCCTCGTCGTCCTCTACACCATGGCCGTCCAGGGCCTGCCCTGGCAGCGCCGCAGCATGCTGGCGAGCTGGCTGCTCGGGGCCGTGCTGACCATGCAGTTCAAGGAGCACGCCCAGCCCTTCGAGTACGCCTTCCACCTCACCGGCATGATCTGCGCCTACGGCCTCGGTGTGCTGGCCCGCCTCCAGCGCGCGTACACCGCGGCCGTCGAGGACCGGGCCGCCCGCCTCGAGCGGGAGCGGGCCGCGGAGACCGCGCGGGCCATCGCCCAGGAACGGGCCCGGATCGCCCGGGACATGCACGACATCCTGGCGCACGCGGTGAGCCTGATGGTCGTCCAGGCGGAGGCCGGACCGGTCGTGGTGCGCAGCGATCCGGCCCGCGCCGAGGCGGCGTTCGACGCCATCGCGGCCAGCGGCCGGGACGCGATGAACCAACTGCGGCGGATCCTCGGTGTGTTGAAGGAGGAGGAGCGCCGGAGCGGCGCCACCCGGCTGCCGCAGCCCGACCTCGCCGCGCTCCCGTCCCTGGTCCGCCAGGTCTCCGAATCGACGGGCCTGCGGGTCGACTTCCGCATCTGCGGCCGGTCGCGCCCCCTTCCCCCGGACACCGAGGTCGCCGCCTATCGCGCGGTGCAGGAAGCCCTGACCAACACCGTCAAGCACGCGTACGCTTCCCGTGCACAGGTGGAACTCGACTGGAAAGAGAACGAGTTGACCGTCACGGTGACCGACGACGGCACCGGGCCCGCGCGCCCGGACGGCGGGCACGGGCTGATCGGCCTCAGGGAGCGGGCGGCGGCCTGCGGGGGCAGCGCCGAGACCGGGCCGGGTCCGGAAGGGGGCTTCCGGGTGGTCGTGCGGCTGCCCGCGGGCGCCGACCGGGAGGCGGCCCTCGGGTGAGCATCCGGGTGGTCGTCGCCGACGACCAGGAACTGGTCCGCAGCGGCTTCAGCATGATCCTGGAGGCGCAGCCGGACATCGAGGTGGTCGCCGAGGCCGGGGACGGCGCGGAGGCGGTCGCCGCGGTCCGCCGGCACACCCCGGACGTCCTCCTGCTCGACATCCGGATGCCGGTCATGGACGGCCTGGAGGCGGCCCGCCGGGTGTGCGCGGGGTCGGGCTGCAAGGTGGTCATGCTGACCACGTTCGATCTCGACGAGTACGTGTACGACGCCCTGTACGCGGGTGCCAGCGGCTTCCTGCTCAAGGACGTCCGCCGCGACGACCTCGTCCACGCGGTCCGCGTGGTGGCGGGCGGCGACTCCCTCCTCGCCCCGGCCGTCACCCGCCGCCTGGTGGCGGACATCGTGCGCCGCCGCCGCGAGGAGACGGCCACCGGGCCCGCCCCCGGCTGCCTGGACGTCCTGACGGCCCGGGAGGTGGAGACCCTGCGGATGCTGGCGCGGGGCCTGTCGAACGCCGAGATCGCCACGACCCTGTTCGTGAGCGAGCACACGGTGAAGACCCACGTCAGCAACGTCCTGAGCAAGCTGGGGCTGCGGGACCGGGTCCAGGCGGTGATCCGGGCGTACGAGACGGGTCTGGTGACGCCGGGGGCGCCCTAGTCCTCCTCGTCCCCCTGGTCCCCGAGCTCGGTGAACAGGGTGAGCTGGAGTGAACCAGGCCCTTCCAGGCGGGAGTTGAGCGAGTTCCACGGGGTGCGGGTCGGCTCGGCGACGACCTCCGCCCCGGCCTCCGCCAGCCTCGCCGTGGTCGCCGTCGAGTCGTCGACCTCGAACGCCACCCGGATGTGCCCGGCGACCCGCTTGCCGACCTCCACCTCGTCGATGAACGCGGCATGGTCCGGATCGGTGATCTCCAGCGTCGCCCGCCCCGCCTCCAGGATGGTGACGCGGCCGCCGTCGGACGCGAACGCGGCCCGCTCGGGCAGACCGAGCACGTCCCGGTAGAAGCGCAACGCCTCGTCGTAGTCGTCCGCGGTGACGACGAGACGGAGTTCACGGACGGTGGGCGGTACCTCGGACATGCGGGCCTCCTCGTAGCTGTTCCCAAGGTCAACTCCTCGACCGGTACCGAGAATTCCTCCCCCGCGGGAGTGAGCCGGGGCCAGGACTCACTCGCACGGCGGAGTCCCGGAAACCGCCCGCGACGGCGATCCGGTGAGCGGGCCCGCCGCAGCAGCCTGAGGGGGCCAACACCACCGGTGCCCTCGATCACCGGTGCGTTCGACCACCGGTGCCACCAGCCACCGCCAACCCGCCGGGAGGCCCCCGTGCTCTCCACCCTCGCCCGGGCGGCGACCCGTCGCCCGCTCACCGTCATCGGCCTGTGGGCCGCGTTCCTGCTGCTGGGCTTCGGCCTCGGCACGGGCGTATTCGCCGACCTCTCCGACGACGTGCCCGACGTCCCCGGCACCGAGTCCGACCTGGCCGACGACCACCTCTCCGGCATCGACCCGACCGGCGAGTCCGTCACCGCAGTCGTCGCGGGCGAGGCCGTCTCCGACGCGGCTCTGCGCGCCCAGGTCGAGCGGACCGTCGCCGAGGTCCGGCGGATCGCCGGGGTCGCCGACGTACCGGACCCGTACACCACGCCCGGCCTCACCGCCCGCGACGGACAGGCCCTCGTCATCCCCGTCACCTTCGAGGGCGGTCTCAGCGACGAGGCCGAGGAGGAGGCGACGGACAGGGCGGTCGAGACCATCAAACGGATCGACGCGCCCGACGTCCACGTCAGCGGCGGCGAACTCCTCGGCAGGCAGCTCGGTGAGCGGGCCCAACAGGACGTGGAGAAAGCCGAGTTGATCTCCCTGCCGGTCGTTCTCGCCCTGCTGCTCGTCGTGTTCGGCGGACTGCGCGCCGCCGCGCTGCCGCTGGTGGTCGCGGTGAGCGGGATCGCGGGCGCGTTCCTCGGCCTGTTCGTCTTCAGCCAGGTCACCGACATCTCGGTCTACGCGATCCAGGTCACCACCATGCTGGGCCTCGGACTCGCCGTGGACTACGCCCTGTTGACACTGGTCCGCTTCCGCGAGGAACGCCGGTACACCGACGACGTGGTGGAGGCCGTGCACCGCACGGTCGCCTCGGCCGGCCGGACCGTCCTGTTCTCCGGGCTCACCGTGGCCGTCTCCCTGACCGGACTGCTGGTCTTCCCGAGCGTGTTCCTGCGCAGCATCGGCCTGGCCGTGGCCGCGGTCGTGGTGGTCGACATGCTGGCCGCGGTCACCCTGCTGCCCGCCCTGCTCACCAGGTTCGGCGGGCGGATCCGGCCCTCGAAGGCGCGCTCCGAGCACGAGGAGGGCCGGGTCTTCGCCCGCCTCGCCCGCTTCGCGCAGCGCCGCCGTACCGCCGTCCTGGTCACCGTCGTCCCGGTCCTGCTGCTCCTGGCCCTGCCCGTGACCGGTCTGCGCATCGCCATCGGCGACGCCCGGCAACTGCCCGCGGCCACCGAGGCACGGCAGTTGTACGACACCGTCGACGCGCACTTCCCGAAGGGCACCGGGGTCTCCCCCGTGGTGGTCGTCCTCGGGCCCGGCACCACCCCCGCGACCGCCGACCGGATCCGCGCCCTGGTCGCGCACGCCGAGTCCCGTGACCTGCCGGGCGGCACCACCGTCGTGGAGCTGATGCCGCCGGGCAGCGTGGACGGCGGGGCGGCCACCGGCCTGGTCGAGCGGGTCCGGGAGATACGCGGCGACGAGCCCGTCCAGGTCACCGGGGTCGCGGCCCGGCTGGTCGACTTCCGCGCCATGCTCGCCGAGCGGGCACCCTGGGCGGCCCTGACCGTTCTGGCCGGCATCTTCGTCCTGCTGTTCGCCTTCACCGGCTCGGTGCTGCTCCCGCTGCGCACCGTCGCGACCACTCTGCTCAGCCTGGGGGCCGCGCTCGGCGTGGTGGTGTGGGTCTTCCAGGACGGCCACGGGGCCGGGCTGCTCGGCGGCGAAGGACTGGGTGCGCTGAGCCTGACCGTGCCCCCGCTGGTCGTGTCGATCGCCTTCGGGCTCGCCATGGACTACGAGATCTTCATCCTGGCCCGGATGCGGGAGAGCCTGTCGGCGGACCGGCGTCGTACCCTCGCCGGCCGTGCGTCGCGGCGGCCGGTGCATGCGATCGCAAGGCACCGGGACACCCTCGACGGGGGTCCCGCCGTGCGAGCGGATTCGAGCGCGGGCGAGGAGCCACGCGAGCCGTCTGGCCAGGCCGCGGGCGTGCCTGCCGGGCGTCGCGAGGCAGGCAGGGGTGTGCCGACAGGCTCCACGGTCCGCCGGCACACCGGGGACGAGCGGGAGGCCGTGGTGACCGGGCTGCGCCGGTCGGGGCGGGTCGTCACCTGTGCCGCGCTGCTGCTCGCGGTGGTCTTCGGCGCCTTCATGACCGGCGGCTTCTCGCCCATCCTCCAGATCGGCCTGGGGCTGACCCTGGCCGTGCTGATCGACGCGACGGTCGTACGGATGCTGCTGGTCCCGGCGACGATGGCACTGCTGGGCCGCCGGGCCTGGTGGGCGCCGAAGCCGCTGCGCCGGGCGCACGAACGGTTCGGGCTGCGGGAGGCGGCGCCGGAGCCGCGCCTGCCGACCAGCGTCTGAGGGACCGAGGGGGACCGGGTGACGGCCTGGTCCCCCTTTCCGGTGGTGACTACGCTGCCGCAGCATGGACGGCGGAACGGAGAGCCACCGGACGCGGCCCTGCAAGTGGTGCGCCGCACCGGTCCCGCAACCGCGCAGCCGATGGCGCCGACGCGGCTTCTGCAGCCGGGCGCACCGCCGCAAGTACGGACTCCTGCGGGCGATCACGGAGTTCCTGGACCTCTGGTAGCGGCGCGGGGCACCGTCCTCACCGGAATCTCAGGAAGCGGACCGCTGATTCCAAGGATCAGCACATGTGCGCGCGGCAGCATGCACCCGCAAAGGCGGATATCTCAGGAAGGTGTGCCGTGGGCGTCCCGCACATATCGAACCGGTCCGGACGAGAGAGGGAGAGGTGGTCCCGGCGCGGAGTGCTCGCCGCCCTGGGCGTCGTGCCGGCCGCTGTCGTCCTGACCGGATGCGGTGACTCCGCGGACGCCTCGGACGCCCCGGAGTCGTCCGCGACCCCGTCCGCACGGGCCGCCGCGAAGAAGGCGGCCATCACGGTCACCCCCGCCGACGGCACCACCAGGGCCGACTTCGCGAGCCCCGTCCAGGTCACCGTCACCGACGGCACGCTGGCCTCCGTGAAGGTGACCGGCAACGACGGCTCCACGCTGGCCGGAACCCTCAACGAGGCGAGGACCAGGTGGACTTCGACGAGGAACCCGTACTCGGGCACGAAGTACACGGTCACGGCGACCGCGCGGACCGGTACCGCACAGACCACGACCTTCACCACCAGGTCGCCCGGTGAGACCTTCGTGGGCTACTTCACCCCCGAGGCCAACTCCACCTCCGGCGTCGGCATGCCGGTGTCGATCAACTTCACCCACGCCGTGTCCGACCGGGCAGCCGTCCAGAAGGCGATCACCGTGACCGCGGAGCCCGCGGTGGAGATCGTGGGCCACTGGTTCAGCGACACCCGGCTCGACTTCCGCCCCGAGACCTACTGGGCGCCCGGCACGAAGATCACGCTGGGCCTGCGGCTCAAGGACGTCCAGGGCGCGGACGGCGTCTACGGCGTCCAGTCGAAGGACGTCACCTTCCACATCGGCCGCGAGCAGATCAGCACGGTCGACCTGGCCACCAAGGAGATGACGGTCAGGCGCGACGGCTCGACGATCGCCACCTACCCCGTCTCCGGCGGCGACTCCGACCACACCACCTGGTCCGGGATCATGGTCATCAGCGAGCGGTTCAAGCAGACCCGTATGGAGTCCTCGACCGTCGGCCTCGGCGACGAGTACGACATCTCCGACGTCCCGCACGCCCAGCGCCTGACCACCTCCGGGACCTTCGTGCACGGCAACTACTGGGCGGCCGACTCGGTGTTCGGTCACCAGAACACCAGCCACGGCTGCGTCGGCCTGCACGACGCGAAGGGCGCGAACGACCCGTCCGTGGACGGCTACAAGTTCTACAAGAGCTCCATGCTCGGCGACGTCGTGATCGTGAAGAACTCCGGCGAGCGGACCGTGGAGCCGTCGAACGGGCTCAACGGCTGGAACCTGTCGTGGGCGGACTGGAAGGCGGGCAGCGCCGTCTAGCGGGTCCGGCGCCATGCGGGCGTGCCGCCTTGCGGGCCTGCCGCCTGCCGGGTCCGCCGCCTGCCGGGTACGCCCGGTTTCAGAGGGTGAACTCACCAGGGACGGAACGACTTTCACGGCTCAACCTCTTGACGGCCGGAGTGACTGCGAGCACATTGGGCCCACTTTGAGAGCGCTCTCAAAGGCTCCCCAAGACACCCGCGCTCACTTCCCCCCGTACCCGAGAGGCACCCCCATGAGCGAAACCTCCGGTATACCCAGACGGCGCCGGGCCCTCGTCGCCGTCCTGAGCACCCTGGGTCTGGCCGCCGCCCTCGCGACCGCCGCCGCCCTCCCCGCCGACGCCTCCGCCCCCACCCCGCCGACCGGCTGGTCGCAGGTCTTCGTCGACGACTTCAACGGCACCGCCGGCACCGGCGTCAACACCTCGAACTGGCAGTACGCGACCGGGACTTCGTATCCGGGAGGCCCCGCGAACTGGGGTACCGGCGAGGTCGAGACGATGACCAACAGCACCAGCAACGTGGCGCTGGACGGCAACGGCAACCTGCGCATCACCCCCGTCCGCAACGCGGCCGGCAACTGGACCTCGGGCCGCATCGAGACCAACCGCACCGACTTCCAGCCCCCGGCCGGCGGCAAGCTGCGCGTCGAGGCCCGCATCCAGATGCCGAACGTCACCGGCACCGCCGCCGAGGGCTACTGGCCCGCGTTCTGGATGCTGGGCGCGCCCTACCGCGGCAACTACCAGAACTGGCCGGGCGTCGGTGAGCTGGACATCATGGAGAACGTCCAGGGCATGAACCGCGTGTGGGCCACCATGCACTGCGGCACCAACCCGGGCGGCCCCTGCAACGAGACGACGGGCATCGGCAACAACGTCCCCTGCCCCGGGTCGACCTGCCAGTCCGCCTTCCACACCTACACCCTGGAGTGGGACCGCTCGGTGAGCCCCGAGACGATCCGCTTCCTCGTCGACGGAACCCAGTTCCACTCCGTCAACGCGAGCCAGGTCGACGCGACCACCTGGGCCAACGCCACCAACCACGGGTTCTTCATCATCCTCAACGTGGCGATGGGCGGCGCGTTCCCGGACGCGTTCGGCGGCGGACTGGACTCCGGCACGCAGTCCGGCGTGCCCATGGTCGTGGACTACGTGCAGGTGCTCTCCGCGGGCGGTGGCGGCGGCGGTACCACTCCCCCGCCGAGCGGCGGCCGGGACGCGTACAGCACGATCCAGGCGGAGTCCTTCAACGGCCAGAACGGGGTCGGCACCGAGACCACGACCGACTCCGGGGGCGGCCAGAACATCGCCTCGCTGGCCAACGGCGACTGGGCGCTCTACCAGAACGTCGACTTCGGTTCCACCGGGGCCACCCAGTTCGTCGCCCGGGTGGCGAGCGGCGCAGCCGGCGGGGTGAGCGGTCTGGTCGAGGTACGGCTGGACAGTCCGACGGCGACTCCGGTCGGCAGCTTCTCGATCGCCAACACGGGCGGCTGGCAGTCCTGGAGAACGGTCCCGGCGAACATCAGCCGGGTCACCGGCACCCACTCCGTCTATCTGACCTTCACCAGCGGCCAGCCGGCCGACTTCGTGAACGTGAACTGGTTCAACTTCGGTCACTGACGGGCTGGTTGAAGCCGCCCCGGGAGACCCGCGCGGTCTCCCGGGGCAGGCCCGCGTCAGCCCAGGTACGCCGGTGCGACCGCCGACTTCATCAGACGGCGGGCCGTGCCGGTGCCGTCGGCGGGGACCGTCCACAGGTCCGAGCCGTAGTCGCCGGGCAGGGCGTAGACGAGGGTGTGGTCGTCGGACCACAGGGCCTGGTCGTCGATGGTGCGGGACTCGGCGGTCGCGGTCTCCTTCATGGTCCGCAGGTCCAGCACGTACAGCCGCCAAGGGGCGTCCGGAGAGGCCCCCTTGACGCGTTTCTTGTATGCGACGCGGGTGCCGTCCGGCGACAGGGACGGGCACTCCACGTTGCCGTGCAGGGCGGTGAGGGTGCGGGCCCTGACGTCGCCGCGCACCAGGTAGGTCCGGCCGCCGGTGGCGAGCGTGGCGTAGAAGCGGTCGTCGTCGGCGAAGGTGACGCCCCAGATGTTGGTGTCCGCCGCGTGGTGGGTCCGGCCGTCCTTGATGACGCGGAAGGTCTCCAGGTTGTCGTCGATCGTCCAGGTGCGGGTGTCGACGACGGCCGTGCGGGTGGAGAAGTTCGTCCCCGCGTACGAGTCACCGCTGACGAACACCGTCCAGGCGACCAGGTGCCCGGAGGGCGAGACCCGGGCCCGGGTGGGGATGCCCGGGGCCGGGAAGCGGTGCCGTACCCGCAGGCGGGAGTCGAGCACCACCGCACGGTAGGTGTCCTCCAGGGCGCCGTGCACGGCCTGGAGGCAGATGCCGGTGCCGGCCGCGGCGTGGAAGCGCAGGCACTTCACGCCCGACGCGGTGCGCGGGCCCCCGGGGTCGTCGGCGGGCACGGTGGCGATCTCGTCGCGGTGCGGGCCCCAGGCCAGGTTGCGGACCAGCAGCCGGCGCGGGGCCGTCGGCCGCAGCGAGACGGTGCCGGCCCGCACGGTGGGTCCGTCGGCCTGCTGCTCGTCCTTCAGGCCCGAGCGGTGGGCGGCGTGCAGCACCGCCCCGGCGCCGACCGCGCCCAGCAGCAGGACGGCGACCAGGAGGGTGACCAGACGGGTCGTCCGTGTCATGCGCGCACCTCCTCGGTGGTCGTGGTCCCGGGAGTCTCGTCGACGGTCCGGAGCACGAACGCGGCCACGGCGGTGCTCACCGCGAGCCCGGCCGCGGTGACGGTGAGCGCGGTCCGTCCGTCCCACAGGCTCCAGGCCGCGCCGAAGGCGAGCGAGCAGACGAACCGGGCCAGCGCCTGGCCGGTGCCGACCAGTGCCTGCCCGGCGCCCTGGTGCCGGTCCGGGACGACCGAGGCGGTGGCGGCGGCGAGGACTCCGTCGGCGGCCGCGTAGAAGGTGCCGTGCAGCACGAGGACGGCGAGCACCGCCGGGACGCCGTGCCACGGGGAGAGCACCAGGCCGTAGCCGAGCAGCAGGACACCGTGTCCGGCCAGGAAGAGCCGGCGGCGGCTGACGCGGTCGGCGAGCGCGCCCAGCGGGACGGCGAGCAGCAGGAAGGAGGCGGCGGTTCCGAGGGGCAGCAGCGGGAACAGGTGGGCGGGCAGGTCGCCCTCGCGCTGGAGCAGCAGGTACAGGAAGGAGTCGCTGACGGTGGTCAGGCCCAGCAGGGCGGCGCACACCGTGAGCCGCCGCAGGTCCGGCCGACGCAGGAGCCCGAGCGTGTCACGCAACGCCGGGGACCGGGACGGCTCGGGCGGCCGGGGCGGCCGTACGGCATCGGGCGGCTGGGACGGTCGTACGTCATCGGGCGGCCGTACGGCATCGGGCGGCCGTACGGCATCGGGCGGTCGTACGGCGTCCGCGGGAGCGTCGATGTGGCGGGGCACGAACAGCACCAGCACCAGGACGCCGAGCGCGGCGACGCAGGCGCTGACCGTGAAGACGGCGTCGTAGCCGTCGACGGTGGCCCGCAGGACGGCGAAGGCGGCCAAGGGGCCGAGGAGGGCGCCGGTGGTGTCCATGGCGCGGTGGACGCCGAACGCCCGCCCGCGGTGGGCGGGTGGGGTGGCCAGCGAGATCATCGCGTCGCGCGGGGCGGTGCGCAGCCCCTTGCCGGTGCGGTCCACCGCGAGCACCGCGCTGAGGACGGGCAGGGTGTGGGCGAGCGGCAGGAGCGGTTTGCACAGCGCCGAGAGGCCGTAGCCGAGGCCCGCGACGAGCTTGTGCCGGTGGCCTCCCCGGTCGGCGAGGTGGCCGCCGGCCAGCCGGACCAGGGCTCCGACGCCGTTGTTGATGCCGTCGAGGAGGCCGAAGCCGAGCGGGGACAGGCCGAGGCCCGCGACCACGTACAGCGGCAGGACGGCGGTGACCATCTCGGAGGAGACGTCCGTGATGAGGCTGACCGCGCCCAGGGCGAGCACGGTGGACGGCACGACGGCCCGCCGCCGCACCGGAGGGGTGTCCGGTGCGGCGGCGGCCTGGGTGCCGCGGGCGTCCGTGGAGCGGGAGTCCGCGAGGTACACCGGCGTCAGTTCCAGATGCCGGTGATGTCGGCGGCCGAGGCGGCGTTGCCCGCGTGGGTGCTCAGGCCGGCCAGGTCCTCGATCGTGCGCAGCACGTTGTAGTGGTTGTAGGTGGTGGAGCTGGTGCTG
>NZ_KQ948736.1:477997-533349 GCF_001514195.1 Streptomyces griseorubiginosus
TAATTGCCGCTGCTGCACGTAGTCGAACCCTGGCTGGGCAGCGACTCGTTCCAGCTCGCCCAGGTCTTGCCCGCGGCGATGAGCTCCGAGGCGAGATTGGGGGCGGAGATCGACCCGACGCTCACGCAACTGTCGTCGGTGCGGCCCTGGTTGGAGCCGGAGAACAGCATGTAGTAGTTCGGCTCGCTCGGGTGGGTGAGTCCGTAGGACTGGGTGAGGTTCGCGCCTCCCGCCTTGAGCGTGTTGTTGAGGTAGGGGGCGCTGGAGCTGCCGATGACCTGGGTGTAGGCGTGGTTCTCCATGACCACGACGACCACGTGGTCGGGGGTGGGGAGGGCGGCGGCCTGGGCGGTGGTGGCGGTCGCCGCCCACACGCCGATCGAGGCGGCGGTGAGGGCGAGGGCTCCGGCGAGCGCGGAGAGGGAACGTCGGTTGCGCGAGGGTGCCTTGACGGCGGCCATGACTGTCCTCCGGACAGAGGTGACGGACGTTCGTGGGGGTGGCGGCGCGGCAACAGTAGGGGGCTCGCACCGGCCCTGAGTGAAGGCCGGGCGAACCGCGGGTCACGCCGGGCAAAGTTCGCCCCTCGCACAGGTCATGCACGGCAAAGACTCCGCCAAATGGACATGACAAACCTGACCGGCTCTCAACTCTGCGAGAACTCGGCGCAGTTCCCCGTGTCGAGAACTCGGCGGAGTTCCGTGCGTCGAGAACTCAACGCAACTCCGCCCGGAACGCCGCCGGTGTCAGCTCCGTGTGCTGCTGGAAGAACTTCGAGAAGTTCGCCGCGTCCGGGAAACCGATCGCCGCCCCCACCCGGCCGATCGGCAGGTCCGTGTGGGCCAGCAGGCGCTTGGCCTCCAGGACCACCCGCTTGTCGATGAACCCCTTGGGCGTCTCCCCCGTCGCCGCACGCACCGCGCGCACCAGGGTCCGGCGGGAGTAACCGAGCGCGTCGGCATAGGCGCTGACGCTGTGGTTGGTGGCGAACCCCTTCTCCACGGCGTCCCGGAACAGGGTGAACGTCGACTCCGCCTGCCGCCCCGCGTCCGCCGAGCTCGCCGCCAGATGGGCGAGGCGCAGCAGGAACGCCGTCAGGGTGTGCCGCAGGACCGCGGCGTGCAGGCTCGGCGGGAGGGTCGCCGTGTCCTCGTACTCCCGCCGGAGCTGGGCCAGTCCTGCCTTCAGCCCCGCCAACTGGGGCTCTGAGGGCCGCAGCAGGGGCGGCAGGTCGTAGCGGTAGAGCCCCGTCGCCTCCACCGTCGTCCGCGGCAGGAACCCGGGTTGCATGGTGAGCACGGTTCCGCGGTACTCGCTCGTCGGGGAGAAACGGTGGACCTGGCCCGGGCGGATCCACAACAGGTCGCCCGCCGCGGCCTCGTACTCGGCGAAGTCGACCATGTGGCGGACGGGCTCGCCGTCGAAGAGCATCACGACATGGAAGTCGATGCGGTGCACCCGCTCCAGCGGGGCATCCGCATGCCAGGTGCGGTCGGCTCCCATGGGTCCGACCTGCATGCCCACGCCGCCCACACTGAGCTCGACGGGAAAGGGGAACGTTCTGATCCCGTCCACTTGGCCGTCATCGGCTCCGCCTTGGATGGAGCCTTGGGTCGTTCTGTCCGCCATGTCCTTCTCGCGCCGCCCGCCTGAAGCGTTCCGTGTCCCACTTTCACCACAGGCTGGCACACCGCGACCTTCCCCCGTAAAAGTCAGACTTTTAAGTTCGAACACGTCAGACCAGCAATCCCGCTCCGATCGAGGACTTCTTGAAGATGAGCACGCAGACACCGGACACCTTCGAATGGACCGAACTCGACCGGCGTGCCGTCGACACCGCCCGCCTTCTGGCGGCCGATGCCGTGCAGCAGGTCGGCAACGGACACCCGGGGACCGCGATGGCCCTGGCCCCGGCGGCGTACACGATCTTTCAGAAGGTGATGCGGCACGACCCGGCGGACCCCGAGTGGACCGGCCGTGACCGCTTCGTCCTCTCCCCCGGCCACACCTCGCTGACGCTGTACACCCAGCTCTTCCTCTCCGGGTACGAGCTGGAGCTCGACGACCTGAAGGCGTTCCGCACCCACGGCTCCAAGACGCCCGGTCACCCCGAGTACGGGCACACCGCCGGCGTGGAGACCACCACCGGGCCGCTCGGCCAGGGTGTCGCCAACGCCGTCGGCATGGCGATGGCCGCCCGCTACGAGCGTGGCCTGTTCGACCCCGAGGCCCCCGAGGGCGAGTCCCCCTTCGACCACACCATCTGGGCGATCGTGTCCGACGGCGACCTCCAGGAGGGCATCTCCGCCGAGGCCTCCTCCCTCGCCGGCCACCAGAAGCTCGGCAACCTGGTCTTCCTCTACGACGACAACCACATCTCCATCGAGGGCGACACCGCGACCGCGTTCTCCGAGGACGTCCTGAAGCGCTACGAGGCCTACGGCTGGCACACCCAGCGCATCGAACCCGGGGCCGACGGCGACATCGACGTGCACGCCCTGCACGCGGCCCTGAAGACGGCCCAGGCCGAGACCAGGCGCCCCTCGATCATCGCGATGCGCACGATCATCGCCTGGCCCGCCCCGAACGCGCAGAACACCGAGGCCGCCCACGGCTCCGCGCTCGGCGCCGACGAGGTCGCCGCCACCAAGCGCGTCCTCGGCTTCGACCCGGAGAAGAGCTTCCAGGTCACGGACGAGGTCCTCGCCCACACCCGTCAGGCCCTGGACCGGGGTGCCGAGGCGCACGCGGCCTGGGACAAGCAGATCGCGTCCTGGCGCGGCGAGCAGCCCGAGCGGGCGCGGCTCTTCGACCGGGTGGTCGCGGGCCAGCTCCCCGAGGGCTGGGAGTCCGCGATCCCCGTCTTCGAGGAGGGCGCCTCCGTCGCGACCCGGGCCGCCTCCGGCAAGGTCCTCCAGGCGCTGGGCCCGGTGCTGCCCGAGCTGTGGGGCGGCTCCGCCGACCTCGCCGGCTCGAACAACACCACCATCGACAAGACCAGCTCCTTCCTCCCGGCGGGCAACCCGCTGCCCGAGGCCGACCCGTACGGCCGTACGGTCCACTTCGGGATTCGCGAGCACTCGATGGCCGCCGAGATGAACGGCATCGCGCTGCACGGCAACACCCGCATCTACGGCGGCACCTTCCTGGTGTTCTCCGACTACATGCGCAACGCGGTCCGGCTGTCCGCGCTGATGCAGCTGCCCGTCACCTACGTCTGGACCCACGACTCCATCGGTCTCGGCGAGGACGGCCCGACGCACCAGCCGGTCGAGCACCTGGCGTCGCTGCGCGCCATCCCGGGCCTGAACGTGGTCCGCCCGGCCGACGCCAACGAGACCGCGATCGCCTGGGCCGAGATCCTCCGCCGGCACGCCACCGACCCGGCCCCGCACGGCCTCGCGCTCACCCGCCAGGGCGTGCCGACCTACGCGCCGAACCCGGACGCGGCCAAGGGCGGGTACGTCCTGAAGGACGCCTCCACCGGGACCCCCGACGTGGTTCTCGTCGCCACCGGCTCCGAGGTGCAGCTCGCCGTCGCCGCGCGGGAGCAGCTGGAAGCCGAGGGGGTCGGCACCCGGGTGGTGTCGATGCCGTCCGTGGAATGGTTCGAGCAGCAGCCGAAGGAGTACCGCGAGCGGGTCCTTCCGCCGTCCGTGCGAGCCCGCGTCGCAATCGAGGCCGGTATCGGTCTGACGTGGTACCGCTTCATTGGTGACGCAGGACGCATCGTCTCCCTCGAACACTTCGGCGCCTCCGCCGACGCGAAGACCCTGTTCGCCGAGTACGGCTTCACCGCCGAGAACGTCGCCGCAGCAGCCAGGGAATCGCTGGCCGCCGCGCGTGGTTGATCCGACCGCCAGAAAGAAGATGATCAAAGTGACCGAAGCTACCGCGACCGCGGGAGCACTCAAGCGCCTGTCCGACGAGGGCGTCTCCATCTGGCTGGACGACCTGTCACGCAAGCGGATCGAGTCCGGGAACCTCGCCGAGCTCGTCGCCACGAAGCACGTCGTCGGCGTCACCACCAACCCCTCCATCTTCCAGGCCGCCATCGGCTCCGGAGCGGGCTACGAGGAGCAGCTGAGCGACCTCGCCGCCCGGGACGTGACGGTCGACGAGGCCGTACGGATGATGACGACCGCCGACGTCCGCGCCGCCGCCGACGTGCTGCGCCCGGTGTACGACGCCACCGGCGGCCGGGACGGCCGGGTGTCCATCGAGGTCGACCCCCGTCTGGCCCACGACACCCGGGCGACGGTCGCCGAGGCCAAGCAGCTCGCCTGGCTGGTGGACCGCCCGAACGTCATGATCAAGATCCCGGCGACGAAGGCCGGCCTGCCCGCGATCACCGAGGTCATCGCCCTCGGCATCAGCGTCAACGTCACGCTGATCTTCTCGCTGGAGCGCTACCGCGAGGTCATGGACGCCTACCTGGCCGGCCTGGAGAAGGCCGCGAAGAAGGGCCTCGACCTCGCCACGATCCACTCGGTCGCCTCGTTCTTCGTCTCCCGGGTCGACTCCGAGATCGACAAGCGGCTCACCCTGCTCGGCACCGAGCAGGCCCTCGCGCTCAAGGGCAGGGCGGCGCTCGCCAACGCGCGGCTCGCCTACGAGGCGTACGAGGAGGTCTTCTCCGGTGAGCGCTGGACCTCCCTCGGCGACGCCCGCGCCAACCGGCAGCGCCCGCTGTGGGCCTCGACCGGCGTGAAGGACCCGGCCTACAAGGACACCCTCTACGTCGACGACCTGGTCGCCCCCGGCACGGTCAACACCATGCCCGAGGCCACGCTGAACGCCACCGCCGACCACGGCGACATCACCGGCGACACGGTGACCGGCGGCTACGCGCAGGCCCGCGCCGACCTGGCCGCCGTGGAGGCGCTCGGGATCTCCTACGACGAGGTCGTGCGGCAGCTGGAGGACGAGGGTGTCGCCAAGTTCGAGGTGGCCTGGCAGGACCTGCTGGACGCCGTCACCAAGTCGCTGAACAGCAAGGGAGTGGACGCGGAATGACCATCACCGCCGACTGGGAGAACCCGCTGCGCGACGAGCGCGACCGGCGTCTCCCCCGGATCGCCGGGCCCTCCGGTCTCGTCATCTTCGGCGTCACCGGCGACCTGTCCCGCAAGAAGCTGATGCCGGCCGTCTACGACCTCGCCAACCGCGGCATGCTCCCGCCGGGCTTCTCGCTCGTCGGGTTCGCCCGCCGGGACTGGGAGGACGAGGACTTCGCGCAGATCGTGCACGACTCGGTGCGCGAGCACGCCCGGACCGAGTTCCGTGAGGAGGTCTGGCAGCAGCTCGCCGAGGGCATGCGGTTCATCCCGGGCGACTTCGACGACGACACGGCGTTCAAGCAGCTGCGCCAGACCGTCGACGACCTCGACAAGGCGCGCGGCACCAGCGGCAACTACGCCTTCTACCTCTCCGTACCGCCGAAGTTCTTCCCGAAGGTCGTGAAGCAGCTCAAGAAGCACGGCCTCGCGGACGCACCCGAGGGGTCCTGGCGGCGCGCGGTCATCGAGAAGCCGTTCGGCCGCGATCTGAAGAGCGCCCGCGAGCTCAACGCCATCGTGCACGACGTGTTCGATCCGGAGCAGGTGTTCCGGATCGACCACTACCTGGGCAAGGAGACCGTCCAGAACATCCTGGCGCTGCGCTTCGCCAACCAGATGTACGAGCCGATCTGGAACCGCTCGTACGTGGACCACGTGCAGATCACGATGGCCGAGGACATCGGCATCGGCGGCCGGGCCGGCTACTACGACGGCATCGGCGCCGCCCGTGACGTCATCCAGAACCACCTGCTCCAGCTGATGGCGCTGACCGCCATGGAGGAGCCGGCCGCGTTCGACGCCGAGTCGCTGCTCACCGAGAAGCTGAAGGTCCTGCGGGCCGTGAAGCTGCCGGAGGACATCGGCAAGAGCGCCGTGCGCGGGCAGTACGCGGGTGCCTGGCAGGGCGGCGAGAAGGTGCTCGGCTACCTGGAGGAGGAGGGCATCGACAAGGCCTCCACCACGGACACGTACGCCGCCATCAGGCTGAACGTCGACAACCGCCGCTGGGCGGGCGTCCCCTTCTACCTGCGCACCGGCAAGCGGCTGGGCCGCCGGGTCACCGAGATCGCGGTCGTCTTCCAGTCCGCCCCGCACTCCCCCTTCGACCACACGGCGACCGAGGAGCTCGGCAAGAACGCGATCGTCATCCGCGTCCAGCCGGACGAGGGCATGACGGTCCGGTTCGGGTCGAAGGTGCCGGGCACCTCGATGGAGATCCGGGACGTGACGATGGACTTCGCGTACGGCGAGTCGTTCACCGAGTCCAGCCCGGAGGCCTACGAGCGGCTCATCCTGGATGTCCTCCTCGGGGACGCCAACCTGTTCCCGCGTCACCAGGAAGTGGAAGAGTCCTGGAAGATCCTCGACCCGATCGAGGAGCACTGGGCGAACCACGGCCGTCCGGCGCAGTACGCGTCGGGTACCTGGGGACCCGAGGAAGCCGACGAGATGCTCGCACGAGACGGACGGAGCTGGCGCAGGCCATGAAGATCGACCTGACCGACACCACGGCAAGCAAGATCAACAAGGCGCTGGTGCAGGGTCGCCGCGCCATCGGGACGCCCGCGGTGGGCATGGTCCTGACGATGGTGATCGTCACGGACGAGGAGAACGCCTACGACGCGATCAAGGCGGCCGAGGAGGCCTCGCACGAGCACCCCTCGCGCACCCTGGTCGTCATCAAGCGGCACGCCCGCACCGCCCGCGACCGGATGTCCTCCAAGCTGGACGCCGAGGTCCGGGTGGGCGCCGACGCCGGCACCGGTGAGACGGTGATCCTCCGGACCTACGGCGAGGTGTCCGACCACGCCGACTCCGTGGTCCTGCCGCTGCTGCTGCCGGACGCCCCGGTGGTCGTGTGGTGGCCGGTGGACGCGCCGGAGAACCCGGCGAAGGACCCGCTGGGCGCGCTGGCCCAGCGCCGGATCACCGACCTGTACGCCGTCGAGGACCCCCTGGCGGTGCTGGACACCCGGGTCCGCTCCTACGCGCCCGGCGACACCGACCTCGCCTGGACCCGGCTGACGCCGTGGCGCTCGATGCTGGCGGCGGCCCTCGACCAGGCCCGGGCGCAGATCATCTCCGGTGCCGTGGAGGCGGAGGCCGACAACCCGGCCGCCGAACTCCTCGCGCGCTGGCTGGAGGCGCGGCTCAAGGTGAAGATCGAGCGGGTCGTCACCGCGGGGCCGGTCGTCACGGCCGTGCGCCTGGGCACCGCGAACGGCGAGATCGTCATCGACCGCCCCGAGGGCCCGCTGGCCACGCTGTCCCTGCCGGGCCAGCCCTCCCGCACCCTCGCCCTCAAGGTCCGCACCACCTCCGAACTCATCGCCGAGGAACTTCGCCGCCTCGACGCCGACGAGATGTACGCCGTCGCCCTGCGGGGCGAGGCCGGCAAGGAGACCCCTGCTCATGTCTGACTCCCCCCTGCTGACGCGCCGCCCCGAGTGGACGGCCCTGGAGGACCACCGCGCCGAGGGGACCCCCCATCTGCGCGAGCTGTTCGCGAAGGACCCGGGGCGCGCGGAGCGGTACGTCGTGCGCGTCGGCGATCTGCGCATCGACTACTCCAAGCACCTGATCACCGACGAGACCCTGGCCCTGCTCCAGGAACTGGCCGCCGCCACCGACGTGTTCGGCCTGCGGGACGCCATGTTCCGCGGTGAGCGGATCAACCTCACCGAGGACCGGGCGGTCCTGCACACCGCGCTGCGCGCCCCCGCGAACGCGGTCGTCGAGGTCGACGGCGAAAACGTCGTGCCCCGCGTGCACGCCGTGCTCGACAAGATGAGCGACTTCGCGAACCGGGTCCGCTCCGGCGAGTGGACCGGCCACACCGGCAAGCGGATCAAGAACGTCGTCAACATCGGCATCGGCGGCTCCGACCTCGGCCCCGCGATGGCCTACGAGGCCCTGCGGGCCTTCACGGCACGGGAGTTGACCTTCCGTTTCGTGTCCAACGTGGACGGCGCCGACCTGCACGAGGCCACCCGCGACCTGGACCCGGCGGAGACCCTGTTCATCGTGGCGTCGAAGACGTTCACCACGATCGAGACGATCACCAACGCCACCTCGGCCCGCTCCTGGCTGCTCGATGGCCCCGGCGGACTCCACGACGACAAGGCCGTCGCGAAGCACTTCGTGGCCCTGTCGACGAACGCCGAGAAGGTCACGGACTTCGGCATCGACCCGGACAACATGTTCGAGTTCTGGGACTGGGTCGGCGGCCGCTACTCCTACGACTCGGCGATCGGTCTCTCCCTGATGATCGCCATCGGCCCGGACCGTTTCCGGGAGATGCTCGACGGCTTCCGGATCGTCGACGAGCACTTCCGCAACGCCCCCGCCGAGGCCAACGCCCCGCTGCTGCTCGGTCTGCTGGGCATCTGGTACGGCAACTTCCACGACGCCCAGTCGCACGCGGTGCTGCCCTACAGCCACTACCTCTCCAAGTTCACCGCGTACCTCCAGCAGCTGGACATGGAGTCCAACGGCAAGTCGGTGCAGCGCGACGGCCGTCCGGTGGAGTGGCAGACCGGCCCGGTGGTGTGGGGCACGCCCGGCACCAACGGACAGCACGCGTACTACCAGTTGATCCACCAGGGCACCAAGCTCATCCCGGCCGACTTCATCGGCTTCGCCCGCCCGGTCGACGAGCTGAGCGACGAACTCAAGGCGCAGCACGACCTGTTGATGGCCAACCTGTTCGCACAGGGGCAGGCGCTCGCCTTCGGCAAGACCGCCGAGGAGGTCCGCGCGGAGGGCGTGCCCGAGGAGCAGGTGGCGCACCGCACCTTCCAGGGCAACCACCCCACGACCACGATCCTCGCGAAGGAGCTCACCCCCTCCGTCCTGGGCCAGCTCATCGCCCTCTACGAGCACAAGGTGTTCGTCCAGGGCGCGGTCTGGAACATCGACTCCTTCGACCAGTGGGGCGTCGAGCTCGGCAAGGTCCTCGCCAAGCGCGTCGAGCCCGCCCTGACCGAGGGCGCGGACGTCCCCGGTCTCGACTCCTCCACCACCGCCCTGGTGGCCGCCTACCGTGAACTGAAGGAAGTGCACTGACATGCAGCTGGGACTCATCGGTCTGGGCAAGATGGGCGGCAACATGCGCGAGCGGATCCGCCGCGCGGGCCACACCGTCATCGGCTACGACCGCAACCCCGAGGTCTCCGACGTGGCGAGCCTCGCCGAGCTGGTCGACAAGCTCGAGGCCCCGCGCGTGGTGTGGGTGATGGTGCCGGCCGGCGCCCCCACCCAGTCCGTGGTGGACGAGCTCGGTGAGCTCCTGTCCCCCGGTGACACCGTGGTCGACGGCGGCAACTCCCGCTACACGGACGACGAGAAGCACGCCGCGGAGCTGGGCGCCAAGGACATCGGCTTCATCGACGCCGGTGTCTCCGGCGGTGTGTGGGGCCTCCAGAACGGCTACGCCCTGATGGTCGGCGGCGACAAGGAGCACGTGGACCGGCTCCAGCCGATCTTCGAGGCGCTCAAGCCCGAGGGGCCGTACGGCTATGTCCACGCGGGCAAGGTCGGCGCCGGGCACTTCTCCAAGATGGTCCACAACGGCATCGAGTACGCCATGATGCAGGCGTACGCCGAGGGCTGGGAGCTCCTGGAGAAGGTCGAGTCGGTGGACAGCGTGCGCGAGGTGTTCCGCTCCTGGCAGGAGGGCACCGTCATCCGCTCGTGGCTGCTCGACCTCGCGGTCAACGCCCTCGACGAGGACGAGCACCTGGACAAGCTGAAGGGCTACGCGCAGGACTCCGGCGAGGGCCGCTGGACCGTGGAGGCGGCCGTCGACAACGCGGTGCCGCTGCCCACGATCACCGCCTCGCTCTTCGCGCGGTTCGCGTCCCGCCAGGACGACTCCCCGCAGATGAAGATGATCGCGGCGCTGCGCAACCAGTTCGGCGGCCACGCCGTCGAAGCGAAGAAGTAGGCGCGTCGTGGGGGATCTTCTTCTGGTCCGCCACGGCGAGACGGAGTGGAGCGTGTCGGGACAGCACACCAGCTGGACCGACCTGCCCCTCACCCAGCACGGCGAGGAACAGGCCAAGTTGCTCGCTCCGCTCCTGTCGGGCCGGACCTTCTCGCTCGCGCTCACCAGTGAGCTGGGCCGCGCGATACGCACCGCCGAACTGGCGGGCATCACCGGGGCCGTGACCGACCCCGACCTCCACGAGTGGGACTACGGCGCCTACGAGGGCGTCACCACGGTCGACATCCACCGGACCCGGCCCGACTGGGACCTGTGGACCGACGGGGTCCCGCCCGGACCCGAAGGGCACCCCGGGGAGTCGCCGGAGCAGATCGGCCGGCGCGCCGACCGGGTGCTGGCCCGGGTGGACACCGCGCTCGGCGAAGGCGACGTGGTCCTCGTGGCCCACGCCCACTTCCTGCGGGTCCTCACAGCCCGCCGACTCGGGCTCGCCCCGGCGGACGGCCGGCTCTTCCAGCTGGCCACGGGCACGGTGAGCCGGCTGTCGACGGAGCACGACCGGCCGGTGATCGCGGAGTGGAACACACGCGCCTAGTACGGCAGTTGCGGACGGCCCGGGAGCACGGTCTCCCGGGCCGTCCGCGTCGTCGAGGGCCTGTTGACACCGGGGCGCGTGCGTTGGAGAGTCACCGCTGATGGAGATCAACAACCTGACCCCGGCCGAACGGCGGGTGTGGCGCGCCTTTCCCCGGGGCGAGGCCGTGGACTTCCGGGCGGCGGACGACGAGGACGCGGCGGGCGGCGCCGACTGGGGCCCCGAACGCACCGTGCGGGCCTCCGTGTTGCGGTTCCTGATGCTCAACGGGCCGCGGGAGGACGGCGAGATACCCGCCCTGAAGCTGGCGGGCGCCCGGATCACCGGTGTGCTCGCCCTCCAGTACGGGGCGGTCGGCCACGCCGTGCGCCTGAGCCACTGCCACTTCGACGACGTACCGCTCCTGTACGGCTGCCGGCTGCGCCAGTTGAACCTCAGCAACTCCGTGCTGCCCGGCCTCACCGCCGCCACCGTGCACGTCGAGGCGGTGCTGCGGCTGACGGACTGCCGGGTGAACGGACCGGTGCGGCTGGGCGGGGCGCAGATCGCCGGGGCACTGTTCATGGACCGTGCCGAGATCGTCGCGGACGGCGCCGGGGAGCCCGCGCTCCAGCTCAACCACATGAGCATCGGCGACGACCTGTGGGCGCCGGGTCTGCGCGCCCACGGCGAGGTACGGCTCAACGGCACGTCCGTGGCCGGTTCCGTCAACCTCAACGACGCCCGGCTCAGCAACCCGGGCGACATCGTGCTCGACGCCCAGACCCTGAGCGTCGAGGGCGACGTCCATCTGCGCCGGGTGCACACCTTCGGCTGGATCGGTCTGCGGGGCGCCCGGATCGCGGGCCGCCTCGACTTCTCCTACGCGCATCTGTCGAACCCGGGCGACGCGGCGCTGCGGGCGAGCAGCAGCACCATCGGGGAGCTGTGGATCCGCAAGGGCCCCGCCATGGAGGGCGCCCTCACCCTGCGCCGCGCACAGATCGACGAGCTGTTCCTGGAGCCGGAGTCGGTGCCGGACGAGGTGCAGTTCAACGGGCTCGTCTACACCTCGCTCACCCCGCAGGAACCGCCCGCGCGCCGGCTGCCGATGCTGGAGCGGGACCGCGAGGGCTATGTCCCGCACGCCTACGAGCAGTTGACCGCCGCATACCGCAGGATCGGGGACGACTACGCGGCCCGGCAGGTCCAGCTCGCCAAGCAGCGCCGCCGCCGCGCCACCCTGCCCTGGTACGGGCGGCTGTGGGGGCACGTCCAGGACGCGGCCGTCGGCTACGGCTTCCATCCGCTGCGCGCCGGTGTCTGGCTGGTCTCCCTGCTCGCGGTCGGCACGATCGCCTACGGGCTGCACCACCCGCCGCCGCTCAAGGCGGACGAGGCCCCGCGCTTCAACGCGCTGTTCTTCACCCTCGACCTGCTGCTGCCGGTGATCTCCTTCGGCCAGGAGGGGGCCTTCGCGCCGAGCGGCTGGTACCAGTGGCTTTCGTACGCCCTCATCATCGCGGGCTGGATCCTCGCGACCACGGTCTTCGCGGGCGTCACCCGCACCGTCAACCGGCAGTGAACGGGCGGTGGTTGCGGAGGCCGCCGAGACGTCAGCGTGAGGTCTGCCCGGGTGCCGCGACCCCGCCCGCCAGCTCCGCGATGTCCGCCAGCATCCGTGCCGAGTCCGGCTCGCGGCCCGTGAACAGCCGGAACGCGTCCGCCGCCTGGAAGACCGCCATGCCGCCGCCGTCGAGCGTGGCACAGCCCAACGCACGGGCGGTGCGCAGCAGTTCCGTCTCCAGCGGGCGGTAGACCACCTCGGCGACCCACAGCTCGGGGCGGAGCAGGCCGGCCGGGAAGGGCAGTCCTGGGTGGGCGGCCATGCCGGTGGGGGTGGCGTGCACCACGCCGTCGGCCCCGGCGAGCAGTGCGGGCAGCCGCTCCGGGCCGGCCGCGGCCGCGCGTCCCTCGCCGAAGTGCCGGTTGAGGGCGGCGGCGAGAGCGGCGGCCCGGTCGGCGAGCGCGTCCACGACGGTGACCCGCTCGGCGCCCAGGGTCAGCGCGGCGTGCGCGACGGCCGCGCCCGCGCCGCCGGCGCCCAGCTGGACGACCCGCTCCAGGGGCACGTCCGGCAGCCCGCGCGCGAAGGAGGCCGCGAAACCGGTGACGTCGGTGTTGTGGCCGGTCGCCCGGCCGTTCTCGAAGACGACGGTGTTGACCGCGCCGAGCGCCTCGGCCTGCGGGGCGAGCGCGTCGAGGTGCCCGATGACCAGCTGCTTGCAGGGGTGGGTGATGTTCAGCCCGTCGTAGCCCAGGTCACGGGCGGCCCGCACCAGGTCGCCGACGGCCTCGGGGGGTACGCCGAGGGCGTCGATGTCGATGAGCCGGTAGAGATAGCGCAGGCCCTGCCGGTCCGCCTCCCGCTCGTGCAGCGCCGGGCTCAGCGAGGGTCCGACGCCCGCGCCGATCAGTCCGACGAGAAACGAGTCCTTGGCCACGCGGACCTCCTGAGCCGATCGCGAAAGGCGACTAATGTACGAACCAGTACGTTAGCTATATCAGGCGGACCGCCGCCGGGGAAGGGTTCGCCCGCGCCTTCTAGAATCTGCGGCACCGGCCGCACTTCCCGAAGGGACCCGATGACCACCGTCGACGAACCGGCACGACCGCACGGGCGGATCCGCGACGCGGCCCGCACCCGGTCCGAGATCCTGGACGTGGCCACCCAGGAGTTCGCGCGAGCCGGCTACGACGGCGCCCGGGTCGACGAGATCGCGGCCCGCACCCGCACCACCAAGCGGATGATCTACTACTACTTCGGCGGCAAGGAGCAGCTGTTCACGGCCGTCCTGGAGCGGGCCTACGGCGTGATCCGCGAGGCCGAACAGGAACTGGACGTCGAGCACCTGGACCCGGTCGCGGCGATCCGGCGCCTCGCGGAGGTGACCTTCGACCACCACGAGCAGCACCCCGACTTCATCCGCCTGGTCAGCATCGAGAACATCCACGGGGCCGAGCACATCGCCGCCTCCGAGAAGCTCGGCCGCATCGGCTCCCCGGCGCTCGACGTGATCCGCCGCATCCTGGCCTCGGGGCAGGAGTCCGGGCTGTTCACCGCCGACGTGGACGCGGTGGACCTGCACGCGATGATCAGCTCGTTCTGCTTCTTCCGGGTGGCCAACCGGCACACCTTCGGGGCGCTGTTCGGCCGCGACCTGGTCGCTCCGGAGCAGCGCGAGCACTACCGCGCGATGCTCGGGGACATGGTGATCGCGTACCTGACCGCAGACCGTGCCGGGGACTGAATCCCTCCGCCCGGAACCCTTGACACGCGGGAAACGCGGGCGCAACATCCTCGGCAACCGCTACTAACTACCCAGTGGGTTAATTAGCTGGGTAGCTCCCGGAGTCCCCCCGAAGGAGCACCGCCGTGTCCGTCCCCGCCGACGCCGTCGGGCAACCGAAAAAGGCCGCCACCGCAGCCTGGATCGGCAGCGCCCTGGAGTACTACGACTTCTTCATCTACGGCAGCGCCGCCGCCCTGATCTTCCCGAAGGTGTTCTTCGACGAGTCCGACCCCGCCACCGCGACCCTGCTGTCCCTGGCCACGTTCGGGGTCGCCTACGCGGCCCGGCCGGTCGGCGCGCTCTTCATGGGGCACTTCGGCGACCGGGTCGGCCGCAAGAAGATCATGGTCTTCACGCTGGTCCTGATGGGCCTGTCGACCTTCCTCATCGGCTGTCTGCCGACCCGCCACCAGGTGGGCACCCTCGCCCCGGTCCTGCTGGTGCTGTGCCGGGTCCTCCAGGGCATCTCGGCGGCCGGCGAACAGGCCAGCGCCAACTCCATGAGCCTGGAACACGCGCCGGCGCACCGGCGGGGCTTCTTCACCAGCTTCACCCTCAGCGGCACCCAGGGCGGACAGCTGCTCGCCACGCTGGTCTTCCTGCCGGTCGCCGCACTGCCCGAGGACCAGCTGCTGTCCTGGGGCTGGCGGGTGCCGTTCTGGCTGAGCGTCGGGGTCGCCGTGGCCGGCTTCGTGATCCGCCGCAAGCTGGCCGAGACCCCGGCGTTCGAGCAGCAGGCCGCCTCCGCGGGGGTGGTGAAGCTGCCGCTGGCGGTGCTGCTGCGGGAGCACTGGGCGGATGTGCTGCGGGTGATCGGCGGCGCGGTCATCGCCTCGGTGTCCACGATCTTCACGGTGTGGGCGCTGGCGTACGCGACGAGCGACGCGGTCGGGATGAGCCGTTCCTCGATGCTGTGGGTGGGCGCGCTGGCCAACCTGGTCGCGCTCGCCGCGATCCCCCTGTGGGCCACGCTCTCGGACCGCATCGGCCGACGGCCGGTCTTCCTGATCGGAGCGGTGGGCAGCGCGGTGATGATGTTCCTGTACCTGTGGGCGGTCTCCACGGGCACCTACCCGCTCGTCCTGCTGCTCGGCATCGTCACGTTCGGCGTGGTCTACAGCGCGGCGAACGGGGTCTGGCCGTCCTTCTACGGGGAGATGTTCTCCACCAGGGTCCGGCTGTCCGGGATGGCGATCGGCACCCAGATCGGCTTCGCCGTGGCCGGTTTCGCGGTGACCTTCGCGGCGCAGATCGCGGGCCCGGACGGGACGGACTGGTCGTCGGTGGCCCTGTTCACGGCGGCCCTCTGCGTCCCCCCGGTGATCGCGGCGCTGACCGCCCGCGAGACCCACAAGGTCGCCACGGAGGACCTCGGCTCCCGCGCACCCGGCGAGGCACCGCGGCCGGAGACGGTCACGGCCTGACCGGACGCGGACATCCCCCCGGGCCCCCGGACGCCGTCACGGCTCCGGGGGCCCGGCCGCGGTTACCCGCGTCGCTTCCTACGCGTTGCTCCAGCCCCGGGAGCAGAGCACGAGGCGGTACCCGTCCGGATCCTCGACGGTGACGCCCCACTCGTTCCAGTACGGGTTCGGCGAGGGCACCCGCTTCCCGCCGTGCGTCTCCAGGCGGGCCACCAGGTCGTCCGGTACGGGCCCGTCGACGTAGACGACCAGCAGGTCCTCCTCGGTGGGCCGGGGTTCGACCGGCCGGCCCTGTTCGTGGACGAGTTCCAGGTGCCAGCCGGCGTCCGGCCAGCCGAGCATCAGCAGATCGTGCTCGCCGGGTTCGGGACCGCCCTCGGCACGCCAGACGACCCCCAGCCCGAGCCCCTCGACCCAGAACCGCTCGGCGGCCGCGAGGTCCCGGGAAGGACGGGCGATGCGGATGTGACTACGGCCGTTCACGGGCATGGTGACCTCTTCGCGTGGTGTCGGTGTGCCGGTCAGCGTAGGCAGCCGACGCCTCCGGCACATCGGTCGTCCGCCCTGCGCCCCGGGTCGTAGGTCGCCCGACAGGGCGGCCGGCTGCCCTGCGCCCCGGGACGTAGGCCCCCGGCGCGGGGCCCGCGCCCGGTCGTCAGCCCTGGTCGCCCCTGGCCGGGATCCCGTACGCGCGCTCCACCCGCAGGCGCAGCACCAGACGGCCGTCGCGGACCATCGCCGCGCGGTAGTCGTCCCAGTCCGGGTGCTCGCCCTGGACGTCGCGGTAGAGGCGGATCAGTTCCTCGACCGTGTCGTCGTGGGGGTCCTTCGCCACCGGGGTCAGGTCGGCGGTGCCCTCGGCGACCGTGTAGGCCCAGCGGTCCGGTGTCGTCACGTGGTACGAGGCGCGGGGGTCCCGGCGCAGGTTGCGGGTCTTGGCGCGGTCGTCCGTGAGGGAGATCCGGATGATGCGCTCGTCGGGGTAGTAGGCGTGGGTGACGTTCGACAGCTGGGGGCGGCCGTCGCGCTTGAGCGTGGTCAGTACCCCGCCGTGGCCCTGCGAGAGCAGCCGGAGCAGTGCGTCCTGCGTCGCGTCCTGAGTCATACCACGATCAACCGGCCCGCCCGCGCCCCGCATTCCCGTGCCGGCCGTTCCCGCCCGACCCGCGACCGGGCGCGGTTTCCTGAGCGAAAATGATGTCTGAGGGGAGTCCGGAGCGGGTATCCGGTCCGCGCCTCGACGGACGTGACGGAGGAGAACGATGGCACAGCTGCGGCAAGAGGTCGATCCGGGTGAGGTGGGGCTGGACGAGAAGGTCCTCGACCGCCTCGACCAGCACTTGGCGCACTACGTCGACGAGGGCCGGATGCCCGGCTTCCTGGTCTGCGTCTCCCGGGGTGGCCGCGTCGCGCACCTCACCGTCCACGGCCGGCGCGACCTCGCGGCCGGACTGCCCGTCGAGACCGACACACTGTGGCGGATCTACTCGATGACCAAGCCGGTCACCGCGGTCGCGGCCCTGCTGCTGGTGGAGGAGGGGCGGCTGTCCCTGGACGACCCGGTCGCCGACCACCTCCCGGAGTTCGCCGAACCGCGCGTGTACGTGGACGGGGCCGGTGACACCCTCACGACCCGCCCGGCCGACGGTCCGATACGGATCCGGCACCTGATGACCCACACCGCCGGCCTGACCTTCGCGTTCTACCACTCCCACCCGGTCGACGCGCTCTACCGCGAGGCCGGTCTGGACTCGTCGGTGCTGCCCGGTTCGACCCTCGCCGAGACGGTCGCCGTGTACGCAGGCCTGCCGCTCCAGTTCGAGCCGGGCACGCAGTGGAACTACTCGGTCGCCTCCAATGTGCTGGGCCGGGTCATCGAGATCGTGTCCGGCACCTCGCTCGACGCCTTCTTCGCCGAACGGATCTTCGGCCCCCTCGGGATGACCGACGCCGGTTTCTGGGTGAACGAGCAACAGACGCACAGACTCTCGGAGTTGTACGGCGAGAAGGACGACGGCACGATCGAGCCGGTCCCCGGGCTGCCGCTGCGGGGCCGCCCCCGGCTGCTGTCCGGCAGCGGCGGCCTTGCGGCCTCGGCCCACGACGTGCACCGCTTCGCGGAGATGCTGCGCCGCCGCGGCGAACTGGACGGCACCCGGCTGCTGTCCGCCGAGACGGTCGACCTGATGACCTCCAACCACCTTCCGGGCGGCGCCGATCTGCGCGCGTTCGGCACCAAGCCCGCCCACGACGAGCCCGGCAACGACGGCCTCGGCTTCGGTCTCGGCGTCTCCGTGGTGATCGACCCCGCCCGCACCCCGGCCCCCGCGGGCCTCGGCACGTTCGGCTGGAGCGGGGCCGCCTCCACGACCTTCTGGGTCGATCCGGTCCGTGATCTGAGCGTGCAGTTCTACACCCAGGTCCGGCCGAAGACGCTGAAGGTCTTCCCGGACCTGAAGCGTCTGGTCCACGAGGCGGTCGTCAGCTAGCCCCGTCGGTCTCCCTGGTCCACCCGCAGCGTGAAGTGCAGGCCCGCCCGGGACAGTTCGCCCAGCCACTGCCGCGAGCGGGCGGCGGTCTCGGCGGCGCGGTGCAGGCCCGCCGGCAGGGTGCCGTCGAGGATGTGGCCGATGCCGAGGGCGAGGGTGCGGGAGACGCAGCGGGCCATCGCGCTGTCGTCCTCGTCGCCCACCGTGTCCAGGAGGTAGCCGCCGGACCAGGTGCGGCCGTCCTCCGCGCGCACGTCCAGGGAGACGACGAGGACGACCCGGTCGCGGTCGGCGTCCGTGGTCGGATACCTGGCCGCCAACTCCTGGGCCAGGGCCGCGATCCGGGCGTCGTCGCCGGTCCGCAGCTCCTCGAAGACGGGCTCCCAGGCACGCAGCCAGCCGTCGAGCCGCAGGGTGCCGCGCACGAAGGTCCGCGGGGTCCACGCGGCTGGCAGCCCGTACTGCTCGACGAAGGGCACGCTGTCGCGGTTGGGGTAGACCTCGAAGGTCTCGCCGTCCACGACATGACGCCGGGTCGCCTCCCAGGGCCGCTCGACGGTGGTGGGGGTGCCGTCGTCGAGGTGACGGGCGGGTGAGCGCAGGGCGTTGAGGACGCCGAGCGGGGCCCAGCTGAAGCGGTACCTGAAGTCGTTCGGGACGGCGGGGACACCGCCGCAGTAGGAGGTGAGGGAGTACGACGCCGGTGTCGTGTCGCCGATCGCCGCCCGGGCCCGGGCCACGAGGTCGTGTGCGAAGAGGTGGTCGATCCCGGGGTCGAGTCCGGCCTCGGTGAGGACGACGACGCCGGCCTTCTCCGCCTCCGGTACGCGTTCGAGGAGGGCGTCGGACACATAGCTGGAGCAGGCGAAGTGGGCCCGTCGGCGCACACAGGCGGCGAGGAGGCCGGGGTGCTCGGAGGCGGGCAGCATCGACACCACGACGTCCCCGGGCGCCAGTTCGGCGGTGAGCGCGGCCGGTGTGTAGGCGCGGGGCACGGCCCGGCCGTTGAGCCGCAGTCCTTCGAGGGCCTGTTCGGCGCGTTCCTCGGTGCGGTGCCACAGCAGCACGCGGTCGGCGGTGTCGCACAGCGCGGCCAGCCCGCTGCCGGTGGACAGTCCGGCGCCGATCCAGTGCACGGTGCCGGTCGCGGCAACCGGTTCAGACACGGCGGGCCTCCCCTTCCTCGATGCCGAGTTCACGGCACGCCTGACGGAACCGCTCCAGACAGCGCCCCCACGGCCCACCGGTGCCGAACTCCAGCAGCAGGGGCAGCAACGAGCCGGAGAAGCCGGTGCTGGACTCCTCCGGGAGCAGGGACGGCAGGTTGTCGATGGCGATCAGGTCGAGCGGGGGCTCCTTGTGGAGCCGGCGGACCGGTTCGGTCCACTCGGTGACGCGGTCGTAGACGGGCAGGACGTTCAGCGGGGAGCCGACGTCGCAGGTGACGTCGGAGAGGGTGCGCAGTCGGCGGGCCGGGTCGTCCAGGTCCTCCTCGCGGACGAAGGGCGGGACGGGGCTGGTGGCGAGGACGCAGTTCACCAGGACGTCGTGCGCGAGCAGGGCGGGCCGGTCCAGGTTCCTCGTCTCGTCGAGGTCCCAGCAGGTCGGGTCGAGTCCGGCGGCCCGCAGGGCGACCCGGGCGCCCCGGCCGCTGCGGCCCAGGGCGCCGACCACCAGCGCCGTGAACTCCTCGTCCCCGGCGACCGGCCGCAGCACCTCCTCCAGTTCCTCCTGCGAGGTCGGCGTGAGGGGCGCGGTCAGCCTGCCCCGGTGCTGGAGGACGGCCAGAGCGGCGCCCAGATAACCGGCCCAGTAGCCGAACGCGGCGAGCCTGCGGCCCTGGTCGTCCACCAGGTACTCCAGGTCGAGGAGCGCCCCGCCCCCGGCGGCGAACCGGCGCAGCAGTTCGGGGGCGCCGGGCTGCTGCTTGTAGGCGTGCCCGAAGTAGACATGACGGTGTGTCAGGGCGGCTGGTTCGTCGGGGAGTTCCTTCAGGCCGACGACCACCGCGTCCCGTGGCGCCTCGGACACCCACGAGCCCGCGGGGGCGACCACGCAGCCGACCGCCTCGTACTGCTCGACCGGGAAGATCCGCTGCGGGGACTCCTCGACCGTCAGCGTCGCCCCGGCCTCGACGAGGCGCCGGGCGTCGGACGGCACGAGGGGCGTGCGCCGCTCGGTGGAACGGACCTCGTGGCGCAGCCACAGGTGGAGCTCGGTCATACGCGGTTGGCCTCCGGGCGCGGGGCGTCGGCCGCGAACCGGCCGGCGCTGAGCGGGCTGATGTCCACGAAGGGTACGCGTCCCAGGTACAGGTCGCGGACGACCTCGCCGACGGCCGGTCCCTGGAGGAAGCCGTGGCCGGAGAAGCCGGTCGCGTACAGGAAGCGGGAGACCGAAGTGGCCTCGCCGATCAGGGCGTTGTGGTCGGGGGTGAGCTCGTAGAGGCCGGCCCAGCCGCCGGTGCGGCGCAGGTCGAGGAGGGTGGGGGCGCGGTGGGCCATCGCCTCGGCGAGGCGGGGGATCCAGCGGTCGTGCGTCGCGGTGTCGAAGCCGGGTCTCTCGTCGGGGTCGGACATGCCGAGGAGGAGGCCGGGGCCCTCGCCGTGGAAGTAGAGGCTGCTGGTGAAGTCGATGGTCATGGGCAGGTCGGGCGGGAGTCCCGGCACCGGCTCGGTGACCGCGATCTGGCGGCGCAGCGGTTCCACCGGCAGGTCGACGCCGACCATCGCGCCGAGGGCCCGCGACCAGGCTCCGGCCGCGCAGATCACCGTGTCGGTGGCGATCCGGCCCTTGGTGGTGACCACGGCCGTGATGGTGTCGCCGTGGAGTTCGATGCCGGTGACCTCGGTGTGCCGCAGGATCGTCGCGCCGTGGCGGCGGGCGTCGGCCGCGTAGCCGTGCACCACCGACTCGGGGGTGCAGTGGCCGTCCTCGGGCGAGAAGGCGGCCGCGAGCAGGCCGTCCGTGGTGATGAGCGGGGAGAGCCGCCGGGCCTCGGCCGGGTCGATCATGCGACTCGGGACGCCCAGGGAGTTCTGGAGCTCGACGCTCGCCTCGAAGGAGGCGACCTCCTCAGGCGTCGACAGCAGGAAGAGATAGCCCACCCGGTGCAGTCCGATGTCCTGCCCCGTGTCCCGGTCGAAGCGCCCGAACGCCTCCAGGCTGCGGGCCCCGAGGCGGATGTTGAGCTCGTCGGAGAACTGCGCCCGCACCCCGCCGGCCGCCTTGGAGGTGGAGCCGGAGGCGAGTTCGTCCCGCTCGACGAGGACCACGTCCGGTACGCCGGCCCGGGCCAGGTGGCGGGCGATGCTCGTGCCCATGACCCCGCCGCCGACGACGACCACGCTCATACGGACTCCCCCTGTGCCCGCGCCACGGCCCGGGCGGAAACCTCGTCCTGCATACCGAGGCCGACGCCGGTGACGATGTCGCAGGGTGCGGTGCGCCCGTCGGCGCGTCGGGACAGGACCTCATCTGGAGGGACGAGGGGCGGCGGTTGCGCGCTCGCGAGTGCGTCCATGATCGGTCCCGCGTGCCGCGCCGCGGTCGTCGGGCCGTCCACGACGACGGCCGCGGACCGTCGCGTCCTGGGCTCCGGCACCCGGGCCCTGGCCCATGTGCGGCCGGTCTCCGGGCCGAGGGCCGTCACCACGGCGTGGACGGCGGGCCGCCCGGGCGCCGCGTCGGCCGGATCGACGCTGCCGGACTTCGCGACGGCCCCGGAGCCGGCGGTGAGCCGGGAGACATGCGCGAAGGCCACGCCGTCGTCGCAGCGGCTCGGATACGTGATCTTCGCCGGCGGGTCGGCCGCCCCGGAGCTGAGCGCGGTGAAGGCGATGGCCGCCTCCACGTCGGGCAGGCGGGTGACCTGTGCTCCGGAGAGGAAGAGGACGTCGTCGGTCATTCCCTCTTCCTGTCCGGATTTCCCGGCCCGGAATCCGCCCGGCGATCAGGACAGGTGGGCCACCGCGTCCAGATGCGGCAGGACGTGGTCCAGCCGCTCCCGCTTGGTGCGCAGATAGGTGATGTTGCTCTCGCACGGGGTGATCAGCAGCGGCACCGTCTCGGTGACCTCGATGCCGTGCCGCTCCAGGGCCTCGCGCTTGCGCGGGTTGTTGGACATCAGCCGCACCGAGTTCACGCCCAGGTCGTGGAAGATCCCGGCGGCGACGCCGTAGTCCCGGGAGTCCACGGGCAGGCCGAGCGCGAGGTTCGCCTCCACGGTGTCCAGGCCCTCCGCCTGGAGTGCCATCGCGCGCAGCTTGGCCAGCAGGCCTATCCCCCGGCCCTCGTGACCGCGCAGGTAGACGACGATCCCGCTGCCCGCCTTGACCACGGCCCGCAGCGCGGCGTCGAGCTGGTCGCCGCACTCGCAGTGCTGGGAGCCGAACGCGTCACCGGTCAGGCACTCGGAATGCAGCCGGACGAGAACGTTCTCCGAGCCGATGTCACCGTGCACCAGGGCGACTTGTTCGTCACCCCGGTCGTGATCGAGGTAACCGACTGCCTGGAATTTCCCGTACACGGTGGGCAGCGGGGCATTCACCACGCGCTCCACACCCGTACGCTGTGGTGCCTTCTTGCCGAGTACGCCAACTTTGTCTGTCATGATCTGGTTCCTAAGCAGAGACGAAAGGCCGAGAAAAGATGAGTGGTTCGGAAATACGGTCGGCGGCGTACGGTCTGTTGCCGACGGACACTACGGAAGACGTACGGACACGAGGGGCGGGCGTCTCAACACAGGTCGCCGTCCTTCCGGTCGGGAGCTTCGAACAGCACGGCGCGTACCTTCCGCTCGCGACCGACACCCTCGTCGCCTGTGCCGTCGCGCGGCAGATCGCCGCGGCGTACCCGGTGCACCTCCTCCCCCCGGTGACGATCTCCTGCTCGCACGAGCACGCGGCCTGGCCAGGGACCGTCAGCATCTCCTCCGTCACCCTTCACGCGGTGGTACGGGACATCGCGGACTCGCTGCGCCGCTCGGGCGTCGAGGCCCTGGTGGTGGTCAACGGGCACGGCGGCAACTACGTGCTGGGAAACGTCGTCCAGGAGGCGTCCGCGCGCGGGGAGCGGACGGCGCTGTTCCCGGCCGCGGAGGACTGGGAGGCGGCCCGGCTGGACGCGGGAGTGGTCACCTCGTTGCTCACCGACATGCATGCGGGAGAAATCGAGACCTCCATTCTTCTGCATGCGCACCCCGAATCGCTTCGGCCCGGTTACGAGACCTCCGATTTCATCGCGGACGACCGTCGTCATCTCCTCACCCTCGGTATGTCCGGTTACACCGATTCCGGTGTCATCGGGCGCCCTTCGCTGGGCTCCGCGGAAAAAGGGAAAGCGTTGCTGGAGAGCCTCGCGGCTTCCTTCGGAACGTATTTCTCGATGCTGACCGAATCCGGCACCGGGGCCGAATCCGAGGCCGGCACCGGCTCTGTGGCCGGTACCGTGTCCGACGCCGAGTAGGACTCCTCCACCGGGCGCCGCAGTCCCTGGTACCAGCGGACGACCAGGACGGCCGCGCCCGGCAGGCTCGCCACGAAGCTGAGGACGCCGTAGACGATCGCGGTCGCGAGCCCGGCCTCCGCGCCGAGGCCCGTCGCGGCGAACGCCCAGGCGGTGACGCCCTCCCGGGGGCCGAACCCGCCGATGTTCAGGGGCAGTCCCATGGCGAGCAGGGCGAGCACGGCCAGCGGCAGCAGGACGGCGACGGAGGCGCCGGAGCCCGCGATGCGGGCGGCGAGCACGAACATGCCGAGGTGGCCGGCGAGCACGGCGGCCGAGGAGAGCGTGACGCCGGGCCAGTTGCGGCGGGACAGCAGTGCCTCGCGCGCCTCGGCGAGGGTCGCGCGCAGGGCCCGGCCCCGGCGGGAGGAGGGGGCCCGGTTCATGCGCAGGGCCGCGACGACGGCGAGCGCGCCCAGGCCGGCGAGGCCGAGGACCGGGGCGAGCTGAAGGGCGTCGGCCTGCACCGGCGACGGCATGGTGAGCAGGACGGCGCCGCCGACGAGGGCCAACGCGATCTGGCCCGCGGCCCGTTCGAGGACGACCGCGCGCACTCCGCGGCCCATGTCCCCGGCGCTCTGTCCGTGCCGTACCGCGCGGTGCACGTCGCCGAGGACGCCGCCGGGCAGCGCCGCGTTCAGGAACAGGGCCCGGTAGTAGTCGGCGACGGCGGGGCCCAGCGGCAGCCGGATGCGCAGACCGCGGGCCACCAACTGCCAGCGCCAGGCGCTGAACACGGTGGTCACCACGCCGATCGCGAGCGCCGCGAGGAGGGCCGGGGTGTCGATCCGGCGCAGTCCCTCCACGAAGACGCCGGTGCCCAGGCGCCACAGCAGCACGGCGAGGATGGTGACACCGGCGACCGTGCCGAAGTGGGTGCGCAGGGCGCGGGAGTCGAGGACCGCACGCAGAGCGCTGCGCCAACGCGGGACGCGCGCGGGGCGGGGCCGGGCTCCGGTCACGATCACGCCGATGCGGTCCGCGGAGACGGCCGCGGCGGCACGCAGGTCGGCCGCGGACTCCCCGGCCGCTTCGAGGATCTCGGCGCGGGCCACCAGGGCGTCGGCGCGGGCCGTGAGCACGTCGTTGCCGGTCTGGAGCACTTCGGTGCGCAGGGTGAGGGCGCGGTGGGACACCGTGTCCGGCGTGACGGATCCCCCTGAGCGCCGCACCGGCAGGCTCGGCAGCTCAGCCTTCGTCGCGTGCCGTTCGCCGGCCGGTCGCACCGTCTCCACGCTCATGACGCTCCGCCCGTCGGCCGGGACAGTGCCAGCAGGTCGCTGTGGTGCACGACGACGTTCAGCTCGCCCGCGCGGCACGCTTCGAGCCGGTCCTGGAGGTAGCGCTCGGCGCGTTCCTTCAGCTCGGGCCGCTCCTCGACGGCGGCACCCACCCAGCCGCGCAGCCACTGCACGGTGAGCGCGGAGTCGGCGGGCCCCAGCCGCCAGGCGCTGGGGTGCAGCCGTACGGTCGCGCCCCGGTCGGAGAACGCCTCGCAGGCGACGGTGATGGCGTCCGGACCGAGCAGTCCGCCGCGCCGCTGGTGGGCGTTGAACGCGTCGGCGATCTCCTCGTCCAGCGGGTCCGCCGGGCTGAGTTCGACGCGGCCGGCCACGGACAGCGTGAGCAGGGCCGGGCAGCCGGCGCCGGTGCAGGCCGCGGCGAGGGTGTCGATCTCCTCGCGGGTCAGGACGTCGAGGAGTGCGGAGGCTGTCACCAGGGAGGCGCCGGCGAGGGCGTCCGGGGTGAGCAGGCCGACGTCGCCGCGACGGGTCTCGACGGTGACCCGGCTGCCGTCGGCGGCGGAGCGCGGGGAGGCGACGGCCGCGAAGTGCAGCAGGTACGGGTCCCGGTCGTGCAGGATCCAGTGCTGGGGGCCGTCCAGGCGGGGCGCGAGCCAGCGGCCCATGGAGCCGGTGCCGCAGCCCAGGTCGTGGATGACGAGACCGGCCTTGCCCGGCAGGTTGGCCAGCCGGATCCGCAGCGGGTCGATCAGATCCCCGGACCGGGCGGCCGCGTCCGGGCCTTCCCGCAGCTCAAGCCACTCGGGCGCGTACCGGGGGGCGTCGTCGGGACCGGCGTCCCTGAGCCGTACGGTGGGCCGCTCACCGGGACGGACACTGGGTCCGGCACCGGGGATGACCGTTTCCGTGTCGGACGGGACAGCAGGCTTCACGGACGTCACCTCTCGCGGGCCCGGCTGTGCCGGGATCTTGCCGCTCTCCTTGGTCGCCGTCTTCCTCATGCCGCCCTCCTGGGTTCGTTCGGCAGTCGGCCGAGCACTCCGGCCAGGCTGCGGGCCGTGGTCGCCCAGCCGTCCAGGGCGGCCCGCCGGCCCCGGGCAGCCGCCTTGAGCCTGCGTCGTACGTCCGCCTCGCCGAACCAGCCGCGCAGTTCGGCGGCGAGGGCGGCGGGGTCCTCCGGCGGGACGAGGATGCCGGGCACCCCGCCGTCGGGGGCGCGGCCGACCGCCTCGGCCACTCCGCCGACGTCGGTGGCCAGCACCGGGATGCCGCGCGCGAGGGCCTCGGTGACCGCCATGCCGTAGGTCTCGGCGTAGGAGGTGAGGACCATCAGGTCGGCGGCCGCGTAACTGGCGTCGAGCTCGGCCCCGGCCTTGGGTCCCGCGAGGTGCAGGCGGTCCTGGAGGCCGTAGCGCTTGATGAGCATCCGCAGGTGGGCGACGTACTCGGGGTCCTGGGTGATCCCGCCGACGCACACACAGCTCCACGGCAGGTCCTGGGCGCCGGCGAGGGCCTCGATCAGCCGGTGCTGGCCCTTGCGGGGCGTCACCGCGGCCACGCACAGCAGCCGGGACACGCCGTCGGTGCCGGAGGCGAGGGGGGCGATGTCGGCGCCCGGGGTGGCCACGTGGACCCGCTCGGGGGCGAGGCCGTGGTGCGAGACGAGTCGCCGTACGGCCCAGTCGCTGGTGGCGACGACGGCGGGCACGGCCCGCAGCACCTCGCGCTCCTTGACGTCGAGTTCGAGGGCGAGCCCGGGTTCGAGGCCGGTCTCGTCGCCGAGCGGCAGGTGCACCAGGACGACGATGCCGAGCCGCTCCGCCTCCGGGACGATGATCTCCGGGACCCCGCAGGCGACCAGGCCGTCGACGAGGACGACGGTGCCGTCGGGCAGGGCCCGCAGGGTCTGGGCCAGTTCGGCGCGGGCCGCCTCGGCCGGGCGGGGCCAGCTGCCGGCCACCGCGTGCCGCTCGACCTGCCAGCCGAAGCCGGGCAGGTCCAGGCAGACCCGCCGGTCGTAGGCGTTGCCGCCGCTCGGCGCGGTCGGGTCGTCCACGCCGCCGGGCATCACGAAGTGCACGGAACGCAGGGACATCGGGATGATCTCGGCCTTCTTCAGGGCGGCGTGCTGCACGGGCACGTAGTCCAGCGTGGCCGCCCGTCCGGTGGTCAGGTCGGTCACAGGGCACGCTCGTAACTCGCCCAGGCGACATGCGACTCGTGCAGGGTGACGGTCAGTCCCGCGAGACCCTTGGCGCCCTCACCGAGAGCGCCCTTCTCGATACGCTCGGCGAGCCGGTCCGCGATGACCTTCGCCAGGAACTCCGTGGAGGTGTTGACTCCGGCGAAGTCCGGTTCGTTGTCGAGGTTTCTGTAGTTCAGCTCGCTGACCACGGCACCGAGTTCCTGGGTGGCCAGGCCGATGTCGACGACGATGTTGTCGTCGTCCAGCTGTTCGCGCCGGAACGTGGCGTCCACCAGGAACGTCGCTCCGTGCAGTCGCTGCGCGGGGCCGAAGACCTCGCCGCGGAAGCTGTGGGCGATCATGATGTGATCGCGGACGGTGATGCTGAACAACGGACGACCCTCCAGGTGCGGCGCGTCTGGTCCTCCGGCTGATCCCTGCCGGGGGATGCCGTGTAGTACGGCTCCCTGTGTCCCCTTGTTCAGCCGGATCTCACTCTTTTCTCAGGTCAGGCGGTCTTGCCGTACCTCACGAGGTGACAGAGGGCCGGAATCTCCCCACTGGCCAGCAGGGGCATCACCTCCGGAAGTTCTTCGAACGCGCTTTCCCCGGTGATGAGGGCGTCAAGCCTGGGATCGGCGAGCAGTTCCAGCGCGAGGGCCAGCCGGCCGTCGTAACCGCGGTGGGCGCGCGCCGGGGAGACGGTGCCGACCTGGCTGCTGCGCACGGTCAGCCGCCGGGAGTGGAAGGCCTCGCCGAGCGGCAGGCCGACGCGGCGGTCGCCGTACCAGCTCAGCTCGACGACCGTGCCCTCGGGCCTGAGGAGTTCCAGTGCACGGGCGAGGCCCTGTTCGGTGGCGCTGGCGTGGACGACGAGGTCGCAGTCGCCGAGGGCGTCCGCGGGCGACGCGAAACCGACACCGAGGGCGTCGGCGGTCTCGGCGCGGGCCGGGTCGGAGTCCACCAGCTGGACACGGACGCCCGGGAAGCGGGCGAGAAGGGCGGCGACCGAGCTGCCGACCATGCCGCCGCCGACCACCGCGATCCGGTCGCCGATCAGCGGGGCCGCGTCCCACAGGGCGTTCACGGCGGTCTCGACCGTGCCGGCGAGGACGGCCCGTGCGGGCGGCACGTCGTCCGGTACGACCGTCACGGCGCTCGCGGGCACTACGTACCGCGTCTGATGCGGGTGCAGACAGAAGACGGTCCTGCCCTTCAGCGCGGAGGGGCCCTCCTCCACCACGCCGACGCTGAGGTAGCCGTACTTCACCGGTCCGGGGAAGTCGCCCTCCTGGAAGGGTGCCCGCATGGCCGCGTGCTGGCTCTCGGGCACCTGGCCGCGGAACACGAGTGTCTCCGTGCCCCTGCTGACTCCCGAGTAGAGCGAGCGGACCAGCACCTCGTCCTCGCCGGGGGTGGGAAGCGTGACCTCCCGCAGCTCGCCCTCCCCCGGAGTGCGGAGCCAGAACGCACGTGCGGCGGCCTTCATCGAAACCCTCCTGAACGATCGGGAACCCGTGCACGTACCTCGTCACGTAACCGAGGTGTGCACAGGCCGCGCACAGTACGCGGCCTTGATCGACTCTGTCATCTGGCCGGAGGAATCAGCGGTGGCCCTGAACAACACTTACGAAGCAAGGCTGGTCCAGCAGGAGACCGCTGTCGGAGCGGGCGTTCAGATCCTGTTGCTGGCTCTGCTCGGCACGGCGATCGGCATGGGGCCGGCGGGCTGGCTGACCGGCCTCGCCTTCGCCGTCGCCACCTGGGCCGTGCTCTCCAGGGCGCTGCACCGCACCCGGCCGCGCTCCTTCGGTCCGGCCAACCGGGTCACGCTCGGCCGGGCCACCCTGGTCGGCGGGGTGACGGCCCTGGTCGCGGACTCCTTCCAGGACTCCCCGCCGGTCACGCTCTTCGTCGGCCTGACGGCGGTGGCGCTGATCCTCGACGGTGTCGACGGCAAGGTGGCCCGGGCGACGGGCACCTCGACCCCGCTGGGCGCGCGGTTCGACATGGAGGTCGACGCGTTCCTGATCCTGGTGCTCAGCGTGTACGTGTCGATGTCGCAGGGTCCGTGGGTGCTGCTGATCGGCGGCATGCGCTACGGCTTCGTGGCGGCGGCCCGCGTCTGGAACTGGCTGAACGCCCCGCTGCCGCCGAGCATGGCCCGCAAGACGGTGGCCGCGCTCCAGGGGATCCTGCTGCTGGTGGCCGCGTCCGGGTACCTGCCGTTCGCGGCGACCTTCGGGGTGGTGGCGCTGGCCCTCGGGACCCTGCTCTGGTCGTTCGGCCGGGACGTGCTGTGGCTGTGGCGCACGCACCGGGCGGACCAGGCGGCGGTGGAGGAGCTGCTGGAGCTGGTGCCGGCGCGGCGGCAGGTCGTGGCTTCCTGAAGCGGGGCTCTGCTTCGAACGGAGCTTGAAGAGGGCCTGAAGAGGGCCTGTAGAGGGGCTTGAAGGGGGCTCAGCCCTTCAGGGGAACCCGGTACACCGTCGACTCCCGCTGTCGGAATCCCTGGCGTTCGTACAGCCGGTTGGCCGCCGCCCGGTCGGGGCGCGAGGTGAGGTCGACGGTCCGGGCCCCGGCCTCCCGGGCGAGCCGGATGGCCTCCCTGATCAGCAGTCCCGCGACACCCTGACCGCGGGCGGCGTGATCGACGATCACGTCCTCGATACGGGCCCGCAGACCGGCGGGCGCCGGGAACATGACGAGGGTGAGGGTACCGACGACCGTGCCGCCGGACGCCCGCGCGATCAGCATGGTGATGGCGTCACTTGCCAGGATCCGGTCGAGCGCGGCGAGGTCGAGCGCCTCGGCGGTCGAGGACAGCTGGGGCAGCATCCGCGCGAAGGCGTCGACGAGCTCCTGCCCCGCCTCCTGAACGATCTCCACGTGGATGTCCTGAGTCTCCATGGGGGGACCTTATCGCCGGGGTGGGCATGGGGGGTGCCGGGTGAGGTCGTGGAGCGGGTGCGGGTGCGTGGGGGTTGGTCGCGCAGTTCCCCGCGCCCCTGAGGAGTTGCAGTCGACGCGGCTGCGACGGGTCGAGGCCCGAGCAGTCCCGCATGACCGGCGAACCCCGCCCTATGACCACCCGAACCCGCCGATCGGCAGCGCGCATCCGGTGAGGACGACGGGCAAGATCCCGTACCGGCCGGCGAGCGCCCCGCCGATCACGAACAGCCCCTGCTGGCTGAAGGTCCTGAGCCCGAGCACGAACCCGACCAGCCGGCCCGCCATTCCGACGGCCCGCCCCAGGTGGTCGACGTGGACGTCATCCGGTCTCCACCAACTCCCTTGCACGTAGAGGCTGTTCGGAGCCCGAGAGCGCGGTACGGGGGCGCGGCACGCGTCGTCCGGGCCACCGCACCCCGCCCGCCGCGCTCACCGCGAGCGCTCCCAGCAGGGCCAGCGCGGCGGCCGGGGCGAGGACGGCCCAGGGGGCGCGTTCGGCGTAGGGCTGGTTCTCGGCGAGGAGCAACCCCCACTCCGGGGACGGCGGTTGGGTGCCGAGGCCGAGGAAGCCGAGGGAGGCGAGGGCGAGGGCGACACCGGGCAGGCGCAGCAGGGCGTGCCGGGTGACGGGCGGTAGGACCGCGGGCAGCAGTTCGTGGCGCAGGAGGTACCAGCGGCTCGCGCCCAGGCCGCGGGTGGCGGCGAGATGCGGGGTGGCGCGTTCCTGGCGGAGCAGGGACGAGGTGTGCGCGGCGAGCGCCGCCCAGGAGACGGCGGCCACGGCGACGGCGGGCGTGGCGGCCCCGCTCCCGGCGACGGCGGTGACGAGCAGGGCGGCGAGCACCGGCGGTACGGCGTTGACGGTGTCGACGAGCGGCCCGGACAACCGGGGCAGCAGCCCGAGCAGCACGCCGACGACCAGTGCGGCGACGCTGACGGCCAGGGCGACGAGCAGGGTGTCGAGGGCGCCGTGTCCGACCCGGGCGAGCAGGTCCCGGCCGAGCGCGTCGGTGCCGAACGGGTGGGCCCAGGAGGGGGGTTGGAGTCGGGCGCCGGTGTCGAGGGCGAGCGGGTCGCGGAGCAGGCCGAGCGTGACGACGGCCGTCAGGAGGCCGCCGTACACGAACGGCAGGGTGCTGCGGGCGGACGGGCGCGGCCGGTGCAGCGAGTCCAGGGCGCCGTCGCGCAGCGCCGGGCCGGTGACGAGGCGGACGGCGAGTGCGGCGAGGCCGGTGGCGGTGGCCGCGAGGAGCAGCAGGGCGAGGGTGCCGGCCTGGAGGACGGGCAGGTCCTGGGCGAGGGCGGCCTGGAGGGTGGTGCGGCCGAGGCCGGGGATGTCGTAGATCTGCTCGACGGCGACGGATCCGGCGGTGAGGCCGACGACGAACAGGCCGAGGTTGGGCAGCAGGGCGGGCACGCAGCGGCGGACCGCCTGGGCCGCGACGGTACGGCCGCGCAGCCCGCGCGCCTCGGCGGCCAGGGCCCAGGGTTCGGCGAAGGCGCCGGGCAGCAGGTCGTCGAGGAGGCGGCCGAGCACCGCCCCGGCGGGCAGGCCCAGGGCGAGGGCGGGCAGGATCGTCCACCGGGGGCCGTACCAGCCGAGGGCGGGCAGCCAGCCGAGCTGAACGCCGACGACGGTGGCGAGCACGGAGGCGGTGAGGAACTCGGGGAGCGCGGCGAGCATCGCCGAGGCGCCGCCGCCGGCCCGCCGCCCGTCCAGGCGCCGCCGCGCGCCGAGGCCTAGGGTGCGGGCGCACACCAGGGCGGCGGTGCCCGCGGCCACCACGAGTGCCGCCGTCACCAGCAGCAGGGACACCCCGAGCGCCTGGACGACGGCCGGGGTGACCTCCGTGCCGTTCAGCCACGACCGTCCCGCGTCCCCGTGGGGCAGTCCGCCGAGCCACTGGCCGAGCAGGTGCAAGGGGCCCTGGTCCAGGCCGAGTTGCTCTCTGATGTCGGCCAGGGTGCGCGGGTCGGGGTCCCGGTCCGCCGAGCGGGCCTTGAGCACGGTGAGGGCCGGGTCGGTGCGGGACAGCCACGGCAGCAGGCCGATCCCGCACACGAGGACCGCCGCGAGCAGGGCCCGCCACAGGAGGGTGGCGACGCGGTGCCGCATGGATCAGCGTCGCGTTCCGGTGCCGACCAGGGTGCGCTCGTACGGGTCCAGGCGCACCCCCCGCACGTCGGTGCCGACGCCGACGATGATGCTCTGGTGGGCCAGCGGTACCACGGCGTCGGTGCCGAGGATCGCCGCCTCGGCGCGCAGGGCCGCGTCCTGGCGTTCACCGGTGTCGGACACGAGGTCGGCGTCGGCGACCGCCTTGTCGACCTCCTTGTCGCACAGCTGGGCGAGGTTGTAGCCGCCGTCGCAGGTGTAGTCGCTCGCGAGGACGCCGACCGGGTCACCGGTGTCGACGAGGCTGTTGCGGGCTCCGACGAACGCGTCGAACTTCCCGTCGAGCGCGTCGCTTTCGAGCCGCGAGTACTCGCGCACCTGAAGGGTGACCTTGAACCCGGCTTTCTGGAGCTGCTGTTGGAGGACCTGGGCGACCTCGGGGAGTTCGGGGCGGTTGTCGTAGGTGGCGAGGGTGATCGCGGTGCCGTTCGGGCGCGCGGCGGCGGCCCGTCCGGTGGGCCGGACGCGCTTGCCCTCGGCCCAGGTCACGGCCGGTCCGTAGATGCCGGCGCCGGGATCGGCGTACCCCTCGAAGACGCCCTTGACGAGTGCGGAGCCGTCGACGGCCTCGCGGGCGGCGGCGCGCAGCTTCGGATCCTTGAACGGGCCCGACTCCGTGTTGAGTTGGAGGCTGGTGGTGCGGGTGGTCGCGGTCTTTCTGAGGGTGGCCCTGTCGAGGGCGGCGGCCTGGGCGACGGGGATGGCCTCGGCGATGTCGACCTGGCCGGTGCGCAGGGCGTTGGCGCGGGCGGTGCCGTCGGCGACGAAGCGGGCGTCGACGCCGGAGGCCTGGGCGCGGCCGCCCCAGTAGTCGTCGAAGCGGTCGAGGGCGGCGGAGGAGGAGCCGGTGACCTTGGTCAGTTCGAAGGGTCCGGTGGCGGTGCCGACCGGGTCGACGTCCGCCGCGGTGTAGGCCTTGGGGGCGAACACGGCGAGGTTGGGGCTGGACAGCCGCAGCGGCAGCACGGGGTCGGCCGTCCTCGTGGTGACGCGTACGGCGTCCCCCGCCGCCTCTGCTTTCAGCGTCACGCCCGCGAGCGCGGCCGGGGCGGGCCTGGCCTCGGTGGCGTGGGTGAGGGCGGCGGCGACGGCGGCCGGGGTGACCTCGGAGCCGTCCTGGAAGGTGGCCTCGCGCAGGGTGAACAGCCAACTGCGGTCGTTCTCGCGGCGCCAGGACTCGGCGAGCGCGGGGGCGGCGGCGCCGTTGGCGTCGAGGGCGGTCAGGCCCTCGGTGACGCCGAGGCGGCTGAGGAGGGTGGCGTCCGCGCCGTACGGCGAGAGGTTCTCGGCGGGCGGGAAGGCCAGGGCGACGCGCAGGCGTGAGCCGTCGCCTCCCTGGTCGGAGGAGTCGCCGCCCGCGGAAGCGAAGCAGGCGGTGAGGGCGGGGGCGAGCAGCAGGGAGCCCAGCAGGTGTCGGCGTCGCATGGTGGTTCTATCGCCCCATCGGTATCTCGAAGTGGACGACGTCGCTGACGCCGTCCGTGGTCTCGCGCTCGTCGTGGACGACCTTGCCGAGGGAGCGCCAGAAGGGTTCGGCGCCGGGGACGGCCGGGTCGGTGTGCAGGTAGACGGAGCGGTAGCCGCCGTCGGCGGCCGCGAAGGCGAGCAGTTCGCCGACCATGCGCCGGGCGAGGCCGCGCCTGCGGTGCTCGGGGCGGACGTAGATCCGGCGCAACTGCGCGGTCTCGCCCGAGGGGTAGCGCTCGGCGAGTTCGCGCGGGTTCGGCGGGTGGGCGGGGCCGCGGGAGTCGAGGGCGGCGGTGGCCACGACGGTCCGGCGGTCGTCCGGGTCGAGGGCGACGAGGAGGGTGTGGCGGGCGGGGGCCAGGTAGGCGGCGGCCGGGTCGACGATGTCGCCGTGCCAGCGGGGCACGTATCCGGTTCCGAAGTCGCGGTAGACGGTGTCGAGCATCACGGCTCGCGCACCGTCGAGGTCGTCCGGGCCCGCGGCCCTGATGCTGTAGTCACGCACTTGCACATCATATGCATTAAGCCTTTCACCTTGATCGCGGGGCGATTTGACAGTGATCGAACGGACGCCATAGAACCTAGCAACATGACATCCATTTTCAAAAAGATGGAGCGGTAGTGCGCATCGCGTTCGTCGGCAAGGGCGGCAGCGGCAAGACCACCCTGTCGGCGCTCTTCTCCCGTCACCTGGCCCGGTCCGGCGCACCGGTGCTGGCCGTGGACGGCGACATCAACCAGCACCTCGCCGAGGCACTCGGCCACGACGGCGACCCGGCCTCCCTGGGCGCCCCTCCCCTGGGCGCACACGTGGCCGACATCAAGGACCTGCTGCGCGGCACCAATCCGCGTATCGCCTCCCGCGAGGCGATGATCAAGACGACACCGCCGGGCCGTGGCTCACGTCTGCTGCGCCTGCTGGGCGACGACGAACTGCACGCCCGCCATGTCCGGCGGGTGGGTGACGTCCCGCTGATGGTGACGGGCGAGTTCGACGAGAGCGACCTGGGGGTGGCCTGCTACCACTCCAAGCTGGGCGGGGTGGAACTCTACCTCAACCACCTGGTCGACGGCCCCGGCGAGTACGTCGTCGTCGACATGACGGCGGGCGCGGACGCCTTCGCCTCCGGCCTCTTCACCCGCTTCGACGTGACCTTCCTGGTCGCCGAACCCACCCGTAAGGGTGTCTCGGTGTACCGCCAGTACCGGGACCACGCACGGGAGTTCGGGATCCGGATCGCCGTGGTCGGCAACAAGGTGACCGGCGAGGACGACCTGCTCTTCCTCAAGGAGCACGTCGGTGACGACCTGTTGACCCACCTGGTCCAGTCGCCCTGGGTGCGGGCGGCCGAACAGGGCCGCGCGGAGGGCGAGTCGGAGTCACTGGAACCCGAGAACCGGCACGCCCTGTCGGTCCTGCGCGACACGGTCGACACCCACCCCCGCGACTGGGCCGCCCTCCACGCGCACGCGGTCGAGTTCCACCTCCGCAACGCCCGCTCCTGGGCCAACGCGGCGACCGGCCTCGACCTGACGGCCCAGGTGGACCCGGAGTTCACACCGGGCCCGGCCCCCCTTGCCTGACCCCTCCCCCAACAGAACGGAACCGCAGCGCATGTCTCTCGACGTCTCCCCGAAGCTCCTCGCCGAAGCCGAGCAGGGCACCCTCCGGGAGGAGGACTTCGTGGACACCGTCCGCACCTCCCTCCCCTACGCCTACGACCTGATCGCCGACCTCGCCACCCGACTCAAGGGCGGGATCGCCGAGTTCGCCGACAACCAGACCCCTCCCCCGTCCGAGCAGGAGCGTGGCCAGCTCCTGCGCGCCCTCGCCAGTGACGCCATCCGCGGCAGCCTGGAACGCCACTTCGGCGTGGCCCTGGCCTTCCAGAACTGCCACCGGGTGGCGGCGTTCCGCCCGGAGTCGGTGGACGGCGACACCTACGCCCGCTTCACGTCGGTGCGCTCGCAGGTGCTGAACCAGTCGCCGGAGTTCCGGGACTGCTGAGCCGGTCCGGAGGTCAGAGGTGGCCCTCCCGGGTAAGGGAGGGCCACTCGTTCGCTACCGCCGAACCGCGACCCCGGCCGGCGCCGGCGCATACCCCGTCGGTCTGGCCGTGAACGTGCCGCGGCCCTGCGACCGGCTGCGCAACCTCGTCGCGTAGCCGAAGAGTTCGGCCAGCGGCACGGTTGCCGTGACGACCGCCGAGCCACCGCGCGCGACCGAGCCCGAGACCCGGCCGCGGCGCGCGGCGAGGTCGCCGAGGACCGCCCCGACCGCGTCCTCGGGCACGGTGACCGTGACCTCGACGACCGGTTCGAGAAGGACCATCGCGCAGGCCCGCAGGGCCTCCCGGAGGCCGAACCGGCCCGCCGTGCGGAAGGCCGTGTCCGAGGAGTCCTTCACATGGGTCGCCCCGTCGGTGAGGGTGACCCGCAGCCCGGTCACCGGGTGCCCGCCGAGGGGTCCCTCGGCGAGGGCGTCCCGGCAGCCGGCCTCGACCGCGCGGACGTACTCCTGCGGAACGCGCCCGCCGACGACCGCCGAGCGGAACTCGAAGCCCTCCTCGGCCGGTTCGACGTCGAGCACGACGTGCGCGAACTGCCCTGCCCCGCCGTCCTGTTTGACGTGCCGGAAGACCAGCCCGGACACCCCGCGCCCGACCGTCTCGCGGTAACTGACCCTCGGACGGCCGACGTTGAGGCCGAGCCCGTGCTCACGCCGTACCTTCTCCACCGCCACCTCCAGATGCAGTTCCCCCATGCCGGACAGCAGTGTCTGGCCGGTCTCGGCGTCGGTGCGGACGACGAGCGAGGGGTCCTCCTCGGCCAGCCGGGCGAGCGCCGAGGCCAACCGGTCGGTGTCGACGGACCGTCGGGGCTCGACCGCCACGGACACGACCGGTTCGGCCGCGCTCGGCGGTTCCAGTACCAGCGGGGCGTCCGGCGCGCACAGCGTCGAGCCCGCGCGGGCCGACTTCAGCCCGACGAGAGCGACGATGTCGCCGGCGACCGCCCATTCCAGCGGGGCGTGCCGGTCGGCCCGGACCCGCAGGATCCGTCCGACGCGCTCGGTGCGCCGCGCGCCCGCGTCCCACACGGTGGCTCCCTTCTCGATCGTTCCCGAGTACACGCGGACGTAGGTCAGCCGTCCCGTCGGCCCGGCGTTCACCTTGAACGCCAGTGCCGCGAGGGGCGCCGCCGGGTCGCAGGGCCGCTCCTCGCCCTGCTCACCGCGTACGGCGGGCACGTCCAGCGGTGACGGCAGGTACGCCACCACCGCGTCCAGCAGCGGCTCGATCCCGCGGTCGCGGTAGGCCGAGCCGCACAGGACGACCACACCGTCGCCGCTGCGGGTGAGGTCCCGCAGCGCGGCGGTGAGGGTGTCCGCGGAGAGGGTCTCGCGGTCGCAGAACTCCTCCAGCGCGGCGGGGTGCCGTTCGGCGACGGCCTCCTCCAGGAGCCGGCGCCGGCCGAGCGCCTCCTCGCGCAGGGCGCCCGGCACCGGCCCTTCCTCGACCGGGCCGCCGTCGGTCCAGGTCAGCGCCCGCATCCCGACGAGATCGACGACGCCGGTGAAGCCGTCCTCACGGCCGATGGGCAGCTGCACGACCAGCGGGGCCGGGTGCAGCCGCCGCCGGATCGACTCCACGGCCGTGTCGAGGTCGGCGCCCGCGCGGTCCAGCTTGTTGACGAACGCGATCCTCGGCACGCCGTGCCGGTCGGCCTGCCGCCACACCGACTCGCTCTGCGGCTCCACGCCCGCGACCGCGTCGAACACCGCGATCGCCCCGTCGAGCACCCTGAGCGAACGCTCCACCTCGTCGGCGAAGTCGACATGGCCCGGGGTGTCGATCAGGTTGAGGCGGTGCCCGTCCCACGCGCAGCTGACGGCGGCCGCGAAGATGGTGATCCCGCGGTCCCGTTCCTGCGGGTCGAAGTCGGTGACGGTCGTGCCGTCATGGACCTCGCCGCGCTTGTGGGTGGTCCCGGTGGCGAACAGGATCCGCTCGGTGACGGTGGTCTTGCCGGCGTCGACGTGGGCGAGGACGCCGAGATTGCGGACGACGGAGAGCGGGTTGAGGTGGTTGGTGCGCACGGCCCGTGGCCTTTCGGTGCGGTGGTGACAGGGCGGCGCGATGACCCGTACTACGACATGACGGCACGTCAGAAAGGCGTGCCACGGCGGTGAGAGAGCCGTTCAGACAGGCGTGACGGGCGTCCGGTGCCGGCCGCGCAGCGGGCACCGGAGGGGCGGGGACACCAGGATCACGTCGTACGACGTCCGGGGAACGGCGAGAGCTGTGCGCACGCACATGGCCGTACTCCCCTCATTCGTGTCCCTGGTGATCGTTCCTGGTCATGGCGAGTGTAGGGAGCCGACCCGGTCGGCGCACCGGGTTTTCAGGGGTCACCGGTACCGACAACGGTCAGCGACGCAGGCCCTGGAGACCGTCGTAGGCGGCCATGACGAGGCCCAACCCCCGGGTGTCCTGGGCGGGTTCGCGCATCTGGTCGGTCGCGTACGCCACCACCATGCGGGCGTCCGGGTCGATCATGACGAGCGAGCCGCCCCAGCCGCCCCAGCCGAAGCCGGTGCCGAAGAGCCCGTAGCCGAGGCCGTACCGCTGGGTCATGCCGATCACGCGGTCCTCGCCGCTGAACTGCTCCTCCGTGGCCCGCGCGGCACCCGCCGCCGACAGCAGCCGTACGCCCCCGACCGCTCCGCCGCAGGCGAGCGCGGACTGTACGAGGGCGATGGAGCGGGCGTTGCCGAAGCCGCTCGCGGCCGGGATCTGGGCGCGCCGCCAGGCCACGCTGTTGCCGTCCCGGACGCGCAGGGCGGTGGCGGAGGCCGGTGTCGCGTCGGGGCCGGGGCTGGCGGCGCCGGCGGTGTAGTCCTCGTCCCGGCCGGGCGGGGGGACGGTGAGGGCGACGCGGTGGTCGTGGGCGGCGGGGAGGCCGATGTGGAAGTCGGCGCCGAGCGGGCCCGTCACCTCCTCGGCGAGGAACTCCCCGACGGTCCGTCCGGTGATCCGGCGCAGGACCTCGCCGACCAGGAAGCCCTGGGTGAGCGAGTGGTATCCGGCGGCGGTGCCGGGCTCCCAGAGGAGCGGCTGGGCGGCGAGCCGGGCGGTGGCGGCCTGCCAGTCGTACAGCTCCTCGACCGGCCCCTCCCAGTGGGGCAGTCCCGCGGTGTGCGAGAGCAAGTGCCGTACGAGCACCTTCTCCTTGCCCTGGGCGGCGAACTCCGGCCAGTAGCGGGCGACTTGGGCGTCCAGGTCGAGTTGGCCGCGGTCGGCGAGGATCAGTGCGCTCAGGGCCGTCATCGTCTTGGTCGTGGAGTACACGTTGGTGATCGTGTCCTGGGTCCACGGCACGGTCCGGCCGGCGTCGGCGAAGCCGCCCCACACGTCCACCACGGGTTCACCGTCCACGAAGACGGCCACCGAGCCACCGACGTCCCCTTCGTCCAGCAGCGCCGCCAGCCCGTTGGGGACGGCGGAGAACAGGTCGTCGTAGGTGCCCTGGATGTCGGCCATGCCGGGTATTGAGCGCCTCGCGGACGGTCCGGGTCAAACGAATTAACCGGCTCAGCGCGTGGCGCAGGTCACACGCATCTCGCCTCACGTTCCGGAGGCCCGCTTGCGTCTGGTGGTCGTCCGCACGGCGGGAACGACCTACACGAAAGCGATGGCAGACCATGAAGACGACGCACTCGGCAGCGGCCCGGCGGCACGAGGTCCTGGTCCTGGGGGCCGGATATGCCGGGCTCTCCGCCGCGACACAACTCGCCGCACGGAGCAGGAAGCGGGGAGATCTGCGGGTGACGCTGGTCAACCCGTACGACACCTTCACCGAGCGGCTTCGGCTGCACATGACCGCCACCGGCCAGGAGACGGCGGAGATGAGGATCCCGGAGCTGCTGGACGGCACCGGTGCCGTGTTCGTCCGCGGCTGGGTCACCGCCGTGGACGCGGAGGCGAGCACCGTCCGGATCGACGACGACCGGGTCCTGCGCTACGACACCCTGGTCTACGGCCTGGGCAGCATCGCGGACACCGTCACCGTCCCCGGCGTGGACGAGCACGCCCACACCCTCGACGGCCCGGAGTCCGCCGCGCTTCTCGCCGACCGGCTGGAACGGCTCGACGGCGGCACGGTCGTGATCGGCGGCAGCGGACTCACCGGTGTCGAGGCCGCCGCGGAGATCGCCGAACGGCACCCCCGGCTCCAGGTGGTCCTGCTGGGCCGGCAGGAGCCCGGGGCCACCCTGCACCCCAAGGCCAAGGCCCACGTGGACGCGGCGCTCGCCCGGCTCGGCGTGCGGGTGCGCGCCGGAGCCGAGGTGACCAAGGTGCTGCCGGACAGCGTCGAACTCGCGGACGGCTCCGGCGTTCCGGCGGACGTGGTGCTGTGGACCAGCGGCACCCGTGTCCCACCGCTGGCCGCCGCCGCGGGCCTGACCGTCGACGACCGCGGCCGCGTGGTCACCGACGACGCGCTGCGCTCGGTCTCCCACCCGGACGTCTACGCCGTGGGCGACGCCGCGGCGGTCCGTCAGGGCTACGGCGTGCTGCACGGGACCTGCCAGAGCGGGATGCCCACGGGAGTGCACGCGGCCCTGTCGATCCTGCGGGTCCTGGCCGGGAAACAGCCCAGGCCGTTCCGGTTCGGCTACTACCACACACCCGTCAGCCTGGGCCGGAACGATGCCGTCGTACAGTTCACCCGTCCCGACGACAGCCCGCGCCGGATCGTGCTGACCGGCAAGGGCGCCGTGCGGTACAAGGAGATCGTCAGCGCGGCACCGTGGGCCACCTTCGGCCGTATGAAGAAGATGCCCGCCTCGGGCGCGTTCTGGCCGCACGGCGGCCGCCACACCCGGATCCGGAGCGCCAAGTGACCCAGCCGCAGCAGGCCGGCCCCGACCAGCTCGCCTTCCAGCAGTACCGCACGCTGCTCTTCTCGGTCGCCTACCGTGTCCTCGGCACGGCGGCGGACGCCGAGGACGCGGTCCAGGAGACCTGGCTGAAGTGGTCGTCGGCGGATCGTGCCCAGGTCGCCGACCCCAAGGCGTACCTGACGCGGATCGTCACCAACGTGGCCATGGAGCAGCTGCGTTCGACCCGCCGCCAGCGCGAGACGTACGTCGGGCCATGGCTCCCCGAGCCGATCCTCACCGGTCCGGACACCGCCGACGACGTGGCCACGGCGGACTCGGTGTCCATGGCCCTGCTCGTCGTCCTGGAGACGCTGACTCCGCTGGAGCGCGCGGTGTTCGTGCTGAAGGAGGTCTTCGCCTTCAGCTACGTCGAGATCGCGCAGGCGGTGGAACGCTCGGAGGCGGCGGTACGGCAGGCCGCGCTCCGTGCCCGCGCACATGTGCAGGCGCGCCGGCCCCGTTTCGCCGCTGACCGGGCCCGTCAACGGGACGTCACCGAGCGCTTCTTCGCGGCGACGACCGGCGGTGACATCAACACCCTGATGGAGCTGCTCTCCCCGGACGTGACGCTGTGGACCGACGGCGGCGGGAAGGTCCGCCAGGCCCTGAAACCGGTCGTCGGCCTGGAGACGGTGGCCCGTTGGTTCGCCGCGCTCGGCAGCGTGACCTACCAGGGCATCGAGCCCGGGCAGATGCGGGCGGAGCTGACCTCGGTCAACGGCGGCCCGGGGGTGGTCTTCCGCGGCCCTGACCGGGTGATCGCCACGCTCACCTTCGACTTCGACGAGCAGGGCCGTATCTCGACGCTCCACAACGTGGCCAACCCCGACAAGCTGCGCGCCGTCACGGAGGGGACCCGGCACGAGCTGTGCTGAGCGGGCCGGTCACCGGGACGAGAAAAGCGCCGCCCCTGCCGGGGTCGGCGCTTCTTGTTGTGCGATGAGCTGGTGTCCGAGGGGGGACTTGAACCCCCACGCCCGATAAAGGGCACTAGCACCTCAAGCTAGCGCGTCTGCCATTCCGCCACCCGGACCAGGTGTCTGCCGCCTTGACGGGGGTGTTCCCCGCGGCGACATGGACAACAATACCAAGCTTTCGGAGTGCCCTTCACCTGCATATCCGTCCGACCAGGAGCTCTGGCGACAGTATTCTGTATACTATTGACACTCTCGCGGCCCCGACTCGGAGGCGACATGGAAGATCTGGATTCCGCGGTGGTGCTGGGCATGGCGGCTCAGGCGCCCGACGGCATAGTGATCACCGACAGCGAAGGTCTGATCCGTTACTGGAACCGGGGTGCGGAGCGCATCTTCGGGTTCCCCGCGGCCGACGTGACGGGGCGAAGTCTGGACGTCATCATCCCGGAGCGGCACCGCAAGCGGCACCAGGAGGGCTTCGACGCCGCCATGGAGCGCGGGTACAGCAAGTACGGCGACGCGGATCTGCTGAACGTGCCGGCGCTGGCCGCGGACGGCCGCAAGCTGTCCATCGAGTTCAGCGTGGTCCTGCTCTCCGGGCCCGACGGCAGCAGCTACTGCGGTGCGGTCGTCCGGGACGTGACCGCACGGCGTGAGCGGGAGCGAGAGCTGATGCGGCGACGGGCCGAGGCGTCGGTCTGAGGACATGGTGAAGGGGCCGTCACGCGGTGGGTGACGGCCCCTTCACCATGTCCTCAGACGATGACGCCGCTCTCCTTGAGGCGACCGATCGTCTCCTCGTCGTAGCCCAGCTCGACCAGCACCTCCGAGCTGTGCTCACCCAGCAGCGGGGCGCCGACGATCTCCGGCTTGAACCCGGAGAACTTCACGGGGCTGCCGACGGTCAGATACGTGCCGCGGCCCTTCTGCTCGACCTCGACGACCGTGCCGCTCCTGCGCAGGTCCTCGTCGTAGGCGATCTCCTTCATGCTCATCACGGGGGCGCAGGGCACCTCCCACTCGCGCAGGATGTTCACCGCCTCGTACTTGGTCTTGTCCGCGAGCCACTTCTCGATCTCCTCGAAGATCTCGAAGATGTGCGACTGGCGGGCGAGCGCGGTGGCGTACTCCGGGTCCTCGGCCCACTCGGGGTGGCCGATCACCTCGGCGGTGCGCTTCCAGTTCTGCTCCTGGACGGTGAAGTAGATGTACGCGTTCGGGTCGTCCTCCCAGCCCTTGCACTTGAGGACCCAGCCGGGCTGGCCGCCGCCGCCCGCGTTGCCGCCGCGCGGCACCACGTCGGTGAACTCGCCGTTGGGGTACTGCGGGTACTCCTCCAGGTGGCCGACCCGCTCCAGGCGCTGCTGGTCGCGGAGCTTGACTCGGCAGAGGTTGAGGACGGCGTCCTGCATGGAGACGGAGACCTTCTGGCCGCGGCCGGTCTTGCCGCGGTCGATGATCGCGGTGAGGATGCCGATCGCCAGGTGCATCCCGGTGTTGGTGTCGCCGATGGCGGCGCCGGAGATGGTGGGCGGGCCGTCCCAGAAGCCCGTGGTGGAGGCGGCGCCGCCCGCGCACTGGGCGACGTTCTCGTAGACCTTGAGGTCGTTCCAGGACGACTGGTCGTTGAAGCCCTTCACCGAGCCGAAGATGAGGCGCGGGTTGAGCTCCTGGATGCGTTCCCAGGTGAAGCCCATGCGGTCCAGGGCGCCCGGCGCGAAGTTCTCCACCAGGACGTCGGCGTCCTTGATGAGCTTCTCCAGGACCTCCTTGCCCTCGGCGGTCTTGGTGTTGATGGCGAGGGAACGCTTGTTGCTGTTGAGCATCGTGAAGTAGAGGGCGTCCAGGTCCTCGATGTCCCTGAGCTGACGGCGCGTCACATCGCCGCCGTTGGGGCGCTCCACCTTCAGGACGTCGGCGCCGAACCAGGCGAGCATCTGCGTGCAGGCGGGACCGGCCTGGACCCCGGTGAAGTCGATCACCTTGATTCCGGCGAGCGGCTTTTCACTCATGTCTGCTTCCTTTTCGTGAAGGTACGTGGTCACTTGGCGGCGGGCGTGATGTTGCCGACGGTGATGCCCTTGGGGTTGAGGTGGGAGATGTGGCCGCTCTCGGTGCCGGCCGAGGGGTCGATCACGCAGTCGATGAGCGCCGGGCCGCCCAGGGCGAGGGCCTCGGTGAGGGCGGCGGTGACCTCGGCGGGGGTGGTGGCCCGGTAGCCCTTGCCGCCGAACGACTCGATGAGCAGGTCGTGGCGGGCCGCCGACATCAGGGTGGTGGGCGAGGGTTCGTCGTCGTACGGGTTGGTGTCGTCGCCGCGGTAGACCCCGCCGTTGTTCATGATCACGGTGACGACGGGCAGCTTGTAGCGGCAGATCGTCTCGATCTCGATGCCGCTGAACCCGAAGGCGCTGTCGCCCTCGATGGCGACGACCGGTGCACCGCTCTCGACGGCGGCTGCGATGGCGTAGCCCATGCCGATGCCCATGACGCCCCAGGTGCCGCTGTCGAGGCGGTGGCGCGGTACGTGCATGTCGATGACGTTGCGGGCGATGTCCAGGGCGTTGGCGCCCTCGTTGACGATGTACGTCTCCGGGTGCTGATGCACGACGTCCCGTACGGCCTTCAGGGCGCCCATGAACTGCATCGGGTGCGGGTCGGCCGCCAGACGCTCGGCCATCTTGGCGACGTTCTGCGCCGAGCGTGCCCCGAGTTCCTCGCGCCAGGCCGAAGGGGCCTGGATCTGGCCGGGCTTGGTGCGTTCGGCGAGCGCGTCGAGCACCGACTCGATGTCGCCGACGAGCGGCGCGGAGATGGGCTGGTTGCTGTCCATCTCCTTGGGGTCGATGTCGATCTGGACGAACTTGGCGTCCGGGTTCCAGCCCGTCTGGCCGTGCCCCAGCAGCCAGTTGAGGCGGGCGCCGATCAGCATCACGACGTCGGCCTTCTTCAGCGCGAGCGAGCGTGCGGTGGCCGCCGACTGCGGGTGGTCATCGGGCAGCAGGCCCTTCGCCATCGACATCGGTACGTAGGGGATGCCGGTGGACTCGACGAACTGCCGTACCTTGTCGTCCGCCTGGGCGTACGCGGCGCCCTTGCCCAGGACCACCAGGGGGCGTTCGGCGGACGCGAGGAGCTCGATCGCCCGGTCCACGGCCTCCGGCGCCGGGAGCTGCCGCGGGGCGGGGTCGACGAGACGGCTCAGGGTCCGGTCCCCCTCGGCCTTGGGCATGATGGCGCCGAGCACCGCGGCGGGGATGTCGAGATAGACACCGCCGGGGCGCCCGGAGATCGCGGTGCGCAGGGCGCGCGCGATGCCGCGGCCGATGTCCTCCACCCGGCTGACCCGGTAGGCGGCCTTCACGAAGGGCTGGGCGGCGGCGAGTTGGTCCATCTCCTCGTAGTCGCCCTGCTTCAGGTCGACGAGGTGGCGCTCGCTGGAGCCGGAGATCTGCACCATGGGGAAGCAGTTGGTGGTGGCGTTCGCGAGGGCGACCAGGCCGTTGAGGAAGCCCGGGGCCGAGACGGTGAGGGCCACGCCGGGCTTCTTGTTGAGGTAGCCGGCGATGGCGGCCGCGTGTCCGGCGTTGCTCTCGTGCCGGAAGCCGATGTAGCGGATGCCCTGCGCCTGGGCGAGCCGGGCCAGGTCGGTGATCGGGATGCCGACGACGCCGTAGATGGTGTCGATGTCGTTGAGCTTGAGCGCGTCGACGACCAGGTGGTACCCGTCGGTGAGCTCGGTCGGAACGTCGGCTGCTGCCGCGGTCTCCACGGTCGAGGGAGCGGTCATGGTCCGAGGTCCTCCTTGGGCAGGTCCTGCCGGAGCGGCTACTTCTCTCACCATCCGCAGCGCGCTCGCCCGCGTCCAAGACCCATCGGCGACCAGCCGATAAACGGCGTCTATCGAGGGCTGGTGGGAGGCCTGGCAACTCCCTTGATAGACAGCCGCTATCGGGCGTTCGCCAGCGGGTATTGGACGCGCTCCGGAGGCCACCGCAGGCTCGCAGAGGATGTTCCGTCGAAGCTGTGCGAGGGGGTGGGGTCATGGCCGTTCCGGCCGCGGCATCCGTGCGCGACGCGAACCGGTACCGGCCTCCGGAGATCGCGGGTCTCGCCGATCTCCTCGACCGGCAGGTGCGGGAACGCCCCTCGGCGCGCGCCCTCGTGGTGACCGGTGAGCGCGTGCGGCTGTCGTACCAGACGCTCGCGGCCCTCGCCGACGACGTGGCCGCCCGGCTCGGCGATGCGGGCCTGCGCCCCGGGGACGCCGTGGGGCTGATCTGCGCCAACACGGCCGAGTTCGTCGTGGGACTGCTCGGCGCGGCGCGGGCCGGACTGGTGACCGCTCCCCTGGACCCCGCCCTTCCGGAAGCTCAACTCGCCGCTCGGGTGACGGGGTTGGGCGCACGGGCTGTCCTGTTCGACACGGCGGTGTCCGGTGCGCCGGTGGTGCCGGTGCCCGCGTGGCCGTTGCGGGTCGACGTCTCCGGTGCGGGGACGACGACGGTGGCGCTGGATGCCTCGGCGTGCGGGGAACATCAAGGCACCGCGGCCTCGGCCGAGTTGTCGGAGCGGGACGCTCTCGTGCTGTTCACCGCCGGGACCACCGCCCGGGCGAAGATGGTCCCGCTGACCCACGCCAACGTGGCCGCCTCCGTCCGGAACATCTGCGCCGGCTACGAGTTGGGGCCCGGGGACGCCACGGTCGCGGTGATGCCGTTCTTCCACGGCCACGGACTGTTCGCGGCGCTGCTGTCCTCCCTGGCCAGCGGGGGCTGTGTGCTGCTGCCGGAGCGGGGACGGTTCTCGGCGGGCACGTTCTGGGACGACATGCGGGCGGCGGGCGCCACCTGGTTCACGGCGGTGCCGGCGATCCACGAGATCCTGCTGGAGCGCTCGGACCGGGACCACCCGGGTCCGCAGGCACCACCGCTGAAGTTCGTACGGAGCTGCAGCGCGCCCCTCAACACGGCGACCCAGCGGGCGCTGGAGCGGACCTTCGGGGCGCCGCTGCTGTCCGCGTACGGGATGACCGAGTCCACCCACCAGGCAACCAGTGAACCGCTGCCGCAGCGGGGAGGCCTCCGGCAGGGGTCGGTGGGCCGGCCGACCGGGGTCGAGGTACGGATCGTGGACGGGAGCGGGCGCCCTTGCCCGGCCGGTGTCGAAGGCGAGGTGTGGGTGCAGGGGCCCACGGTCGCCCGGGGGTATCTGGACGACGGCGAGGAGTCGGCCCGGACCTTCGTCGGCGGCTGGCTGCGCACCGGTGACCTGGGGGCGCTGGACGTTGACGGATATCTGTCGCTGACCGGGCGGATCAAGAACCTCATCAACCGGGGCGGCGAGAAGATCTCGCCCGAACGGGTCGAGGACATCCTCGCGGGCTGCCCGGGGGTCGCGGAGGCGGCGGTGTTCCCGGTGCCGGACCCGGTGTACGGGCAGCGGGTCGGGGCGGTCGTGGTGGTACGGGAGGGGGACGGCGCCGGGCGCGAGGAGATCCTCCGGTACTGCCGGGACCATCTGGCCCCCTTCGAGGTCCCGGACCGGCTGGAGGTGGTCGCCGCGTTGCCGTACACGGCGAAGGGCGGGCTGGACCGGAAGGCGGTTCAGGCGCGGTATGGAGGGTGACGAACCGGGTTGCATGGGTGGGGAGGTGTCGGTCCCCGTTCAGTGCATGAGGTGGTCGGCAGGCAACGGGCGGGCGAAGAAGTCGTCCAGGGACAGACCCGTCGCCGCGTTGACGAACGCGCGGGCCGCGACCGAGCCGGGGGTGGCCGCGTGGATCGCGACCGAGACCTGCGCGCCGGCCTCCGGGTCGACCAGGGGCAGCGCGCGGGTCCGGCCGACCACCGGCATGGCGCGCAACCAGGTGTGCGGCACGATGCTGGCCCAACCGCCGCCGCCCACGTGCGCGTAGAGGGAGGCGATCGAGTCCGTCTCGACCTGCGGGGTGACCACGAACCCCTTCTCCGCGAACACCGTGTCGACGATCTGCCGGATCCGCATGTCGGGGGTGAGCAGGGCGAGCGGCAGCTCGGCGGCGTCCGCCCAGGTCATGGTCGGGCTCTGGGAGACCAGCTGGTCGTCGGAGACGAGCAGCATGTACCGCTCCTGATAGAGCGGGACGACCTGGAGGCCCTCCTGGTCGTCCGGGTCGAAGTGGGCGATGGCCACGTCGAGTTCGTAGTCGCGCAGCTGCCGGTGGAGTTCCTTCGTGGACAGCCGTGAGCGGACCTGGACCTTGGCCAGCGGGTGCGCGGCGCAGAACGCGGCGACGGGGAGGGCGAGGGTCGTGGACGCGGTGGGGTCGGTGCCCAGGCGGAGGGTGCCGGTGATGCCGGACTGCACGGCGGCGACCTCGGCCTTGAAGGCGTCCTGCTCGGCGAGGATCCGCTTGGCCCATACGACGAGCCGCTCGCCCTCGGGGGTCAGGCCCTGGTAGGTGTGGCCGCGGTTGATCAGCGTGACGTTCAGCTCCCGCTCCAGCTTCGCGATCGCCGCGGAGAGCGCGGGCTGGGAGACGTAGCAGGATTCCGCCGCCCGGGCGAAGTGCCGTTCCCTCGCCACCGCCACGAAGTACTCGAGCTGCCGGAACAGCATGCGCGGCTCCTCCCTGCCCGTGGGATCTGCCCTTGGGATCTACCCTGGGACCAATGACTCCATACTGTATGCAGTGTGGAGCGATGTACAGGGAGGAGACCGCACAGGTCAGCGCAGACGCTTCACCGCGGCCGCCACCAGCGGGTCGAGCCCCTCCGCTCCCGCGTCGACGAACTCGTACAGCCGGGTACGCATACGCGGATCCCAGAACCTGCCGATGTGTCCCGCGATCGCCTCGGCCGCCTCCTCACCCGGCAGATGGGCGAGGTTCCTGGCGATGTCGTTGGCCATCCGGCACTCGGACGGCACGGCGGTCGCTGTCATGTCAGTCCACCACCGTCACGAGGTCGTTCCCGGCGGTCTCGGTGTCGTCCGTCCGGTCGGGGCGGGCGAGCGCCACCTGGACGGCGGTCACCTTGTACTCCGGGCAGTTGGTGGCCCAGTCGGAGTTCTCCGTGGTGACCACGTTGGCGCCGGTGACGGGATGGTGGAACGTGGTGTAGACGACCCCGGTCGGCATCCGGTCGGAGAGTTCCGCGCGCAGGGTGGTCCGCCCGACCCGGCTGGCCAGGGTGACCATGTCGCCGTCGTTGATCCCGCGGACCTCGGCGTCGTGCGGATGCAGCTCCAGGATGTCCTCGGGGTGCCAGGCGACGTTGCCGGTACGGCGGGTCTGGGCACCGACGTTGTACTGGCTGAGGATCCGCCCGGTGGTGAGGACCAGCGGGAAGCGCCGGGTGCTGCGTTCGCTGGTCGGCACGTAGGAGGTGACCACGAACCTGCCCTTGCCGCGCACGAATTCGTCCACGTGCATGATGGGCGTGCCCTCGGGCGCCTCCTCGTTGCACGGCCACTGGACGCTGCCGAGCTTGTCCAGCAGCTCGAAGGAGACTCCCGTGAACGTCGGGGTGACCGAGGCGATCTCGTCCATGATCTGGGCGGGGTGGTCGTAGGACATCGGGTAGCCCATGGCGGTGGCGATCTCGCTGACGATCTGCCATTCGTGCTTGCCCGTCTTCGGTTTCATCACCGAGCGCACCCGGTTGATGCGCCGCTCGGCGTTGGTGAAGGTGCCGTCCTTCTCCAGGAAGGAGGCACCGGGCAGGAAGACATGGGCGAACTTGGCCGTCTCGTTGAGGAACAGGTCCTGGACGACCACCAGTTCCATCGCTTCGAGGGCAGCGGTGACATGCCCCAGGTTGGGGTCGGACTGGGCGATGTCCTCGCCGTGCACGAACAGGCCCCGGAAGGTGCCGTCGATGGCCGCGTCGAACATGTTGGGGATGCGAAGTCCCGGTTCGGCGAGGAGGGTTCCGCCCCACAGGTTCTCGAAGACGGTACGGACCGCGTCGTCGGAGACGTGCCGGTAGCCGGGGAGTTCGTGCGGGAAGGAGCCCATGTCGCAGGAGCCCTGCACGTTGTTCTGGCCGCGCAGCGGGTTCACGCCGACGCCGTCGCGGCCGATGTTGCCGCACGCCATCGCGAGGTTGGCCATTCCCATGACCATGGTGGAGCCCTGGCTGTGCTCGGTGACACCGAGGCCGTAGTAGATCGCCCCGTTGGGTGCGGTCGCGTACAGCCGCGCGGCGGCCCGGAGTTCGGCGGCCGGGACGCCGGTGATCTCCTCGACGGCCTCCGGGCTGTTCTCGGGGCGGGCGATGAACTCGGCCCACTCGTCGAAGCCTTCGCAGCGGGCGTCCACGAAGGACCGGTCGACGAGGTCCTCGGTGACGACCACGTGGGCCATCGCGTTGACGACCGCCACGTTGGTGCTCGGGCGCAGCTGGAGGTGGTGGGCGGCCTCGATGTGCGGGGAGCGGACGAGGTCGATGCGGCGCGGGTCCACGACGATCAACCGGGCGCCCTCGCGCAGCCGTCGCTTCATCCGGGAGGCGAACACCGGGTGTCCGTCGGTGGGGTTGGCGCCGATCACCATGATGACGTCGGCCTCGGCGACCGAGCGGAAGTCCTGGGTGCCGGCCGACTCCCCGAAGGTCTGCTTGAGTCCGTAGCCCGTCGGGGAGTGGCAGACGCGGGCGCAGGTGTCGACGTTGTTGTTGCCGAAGGCCGCGCGCACCATCTTCTGTACGACGTACACCTCTTCGTTGGTGCAGCGCGAGGAGGTGATGGCGCCGATCGCGCCGGCGCCGTGCCGGTCCTGGATCTCGCGCAGGCGGCGGGCGACCGTGCCGATCGCCTCGTCCCACTCGACCTCGCGCCAGGGGTCGGTGATGCGGTCGCGCACCATCGGCTTGAGCATGCGGTCGGGGTGGGTGGCGTAGCCGAAGGCGAACCTGCCCTTCACACAGGAATGGCCCTCGTTGGCGCCGCCGTCCTTGTACGGCACCATGCGCACGAGTTCGTCGCCGCGCAGCTCGGCCTTGAAGGAGCAGCCCACCCCGCAGTAGGCGCAGGTGGTCACCACCGACCGGGTGGGCATGCCGAGTTCGACGACCGAGCGTTCCTGGAGCGTGGACGTCGGGCAGGCCTGCACGCAGGCGCCGCAGGAGACGCACTCGGAGTCCATGAAGGACTCCCCCGCGCCCGGTGACACCTTGGAGTCGAAGCCGCGGCCCTCGATGGTGAGCGCGAAGGTGCCCTGGACCTCGCCGCAGGCGCGGACGCAACGGGAGCAGGCGATGCACTTGGAGGGGTCGAAGTCGAAGTAGGGGTTGGAGGTGTCCTTCTCGGCGTCGAGGTGGTTCTCGCCCTCGTAGCCGTAGCGGACCTGCCGGAGGCCCACCACCCCTGCCATGTCCTGGAGTTCGCAGTCGCCGTTGGCCGGGCAGGTCAGACAGTCCAGGGGGTGGTCGGAGATGTAGAGCTCCATGACGCCCTGACGGAGCTTCTCCACCTTCGGGGTCTGGGTGCTGACCTTCATGCCGTCGGCGCACGGGGTGGTGCAGGAGGCGGGGGTGCCGCGCCGGCCGTCGATCTCGACCACGCACAGCCGGCAGGAGCCGAACGCCTCCAGGCTGTCGGTGGCGCACAACTTCGGTATCTCGACGCCTGCTTGGGCCGCCGCGCGCATCACCGAGGTGCCCTCGGGGACGGTCACCGGCAGGCCGTCCACCTCCACTCTCACCGTCGCCGGTCCCGGCCTTTCCGGCGTTCCGAAGTCGGTTTCCTTGAGGAGTGTCATGCCGTGCCCTCCGCCCTGCGGCCAGTCGCCTGTACGGGTTGGATGTCGAGGAGTCGACGGCCGCCGAGGAAGTCGTCGGGGAAGTGGGTGAGGGCGCTGCGCACGGGCAGCGGGGTCAGCCCGCCCATCGCGCACAGCGAGCCCTCGGTCATCAGGTCGCAGAGGTCCTCCAGCAGGGCGAGGTTCTCGTCCCGGTGGGTGCCGGCGACGATCTTGTCGATCACCTCGACGCCGCGCACCGCGCCGACCCGGCAGGGGGTGCACTTGCCGCAGGACTCCTCGGCGCAGAACTCCATGGCGAAGCGGGCCTGTGCGGCCATGTCGACGGTCTCGTCGAACACGACCACCCCGCCGTGCCCGACCATGGCACCGGCGGCGGCGAACGCCTCGTAGTCCATGGGGAGATCGAACATCGACTCCGGCAGGTAGGCCCCGAGGGGGCCGCCGACCTGCGCGGTGCGTACCGGGCGTCCGGAGTGGGTGCCGCCGCCGTACTCCTCGATGAGCTCGCGCAGGGTGATGCCGAACGCGGTCTCCACGATGCCGCCGTGGGCGATGTTGCCGCCGAGCTGGAACACCTGGGTGCCGCGGGAGCGTTCGACGCCGAGGCGCTCGTAGGCCTGCGCGCCCTCGGCCATCACGACGGGCACGGTGGCGAGGGTGAGGACGTTGTTGACGACGGTCGGTCTGCCGAAGAGGCCCTCGATCGCCGGGATCGGCGGTTTGGCGCGGACCATGCCGCGTCTGCCCTCCAGGCTCTCCAGCATGGAGGTCTCCTCGCCGCAGATGTACGCGCCGGCGCCGACGCGGACGTGCAGGTCGAAGTGGAGTGCGGAGCCGAGGATGTTCCTGCCGAGCCAGCCGTGTTCGCGGGCGATGCCGATGGCCTGCCGCATCGTGGCGATCGCGTCGGGGTATTCGGAGCGGATGTACACATAGCCCTCGCTCGCCCCGACCGCGTGTGCGGCGATCGTCATGCCCTCGATGAGCATGAAGGGGTCGCCCTCCATGACCATGCGGTCGGCGAAGGTGCCGCTGTCGCCCTCGTCGGCGTTGCAGCAGACGAACTTCAGCTCGTCGGCGCAGTCCAGGACGGTCTTCCACTTGATGCCGGCCGGGAATCCGGCGCCGCCGCGGCCGCGCAGTCCGGACGCGGTGACCTCGGCGACCACGTCCGCGGGCGCCAGCTCCAGGGCGGCGCGCAGTCCGGCGAGGCCGCCGTGGGCCTCGTAGTCCTCGGTCGACAGGGGGTCGGTGACGCCGACCCTGGCGAAGGTGACCCGGTTCTGCCGTGCCAGCCAGGGCAGTTCATCGACGATGCCGAGCCGGAGGGGGTGGTCGGCGCCGTCGAGCAGGCCCGCGGCCAGGAGTTCGTCGACGTCCTCGGGGGCCACCGGTCCGTAGCCGACACGGCCTTGGGGAGTCACCACCTCGACGAGGGGCTCCAGCCAGAGCATGCCACGTGATCCGTTGCGTACGACGTCCAGGGCGAAGTCCCCGGCGACACTGGCCTGTTGGAGCGCCTGGGCCACCTCGTCGGCGCCGACGGACCTGGCCGCGGAGTCGCGGGGGACGTACACGGTGGCGGTGGAGCGTGAGGGGTTGCTCATGAGGAGACCGTCCCGTTGAGGATCGCGCCGAGCCGGGCGGGGCCGACTCGGCCGTACAGGCGCCCGTTCGCCTCCACGGACGGCCCGAGCGCGCAGTTGCCGAGGCAGAAGACCTGCTCGACGGTGACCGAGCCGTCGGCTGTCGTCTCGCCCAGTGCCAGGCCGGACTCGCGGGCGTAGTGGACCAGTTGGTCGGCACCCAGGGCCTGGCAGGCCTCGGCGCGGCAGATGCGCACGGTGGTGCGACCCGCGGGCTCGCGACGGAAGTCGTGGTAGAAGGTCACCACTCCGTGGACGTCCGCCCGGGAGAGGTTGAGCTCCTCGGCGAGCACCGGAACCGCCTCCTGCGGCACATGGCCCAACTCGGCCTGAAGCGAGTGCAGTACGGGCAGCAGCGGACCGCGTTCGCCGCGGTGACGGGCCACCACCCTCCGGACCACGCTCTCGACCGTCACATCGCTGCCGCTGGTCGTCATGATCGCTTCGCCTTCCGTCACGCGGGTCCCCGGCGAGAGGTGCGGAGACTCAGTCAATACTCCATACAGACTTCTGTATACACAACCCTGCCGTTGAAGGTGGCCAGGTTGCTTGCGCAAGGGTCAGGACGCGGCGAGCGAGTCGGTCCGGCGACGGGCACTTCCCGGCTCGACGGGGTTCGCGGGGCGGAACGGCTGTGCCGCCGCCCGCAGTTCGAGGAGCCAGGGCAGGACCGTGCGCAGCACCACGTCGAGCCCTCCGTCGTCCGTGCCCAGCATCGCCTCGGCCGGCACCAGCACCGGGTCGGCGAAGACGGTGGAGGTCGCGGTGCCGCGGGGGCCCTCGACGCCGGGACGCGCCGGGACGAACAGGTCGGGGGCGTGCGCCGGGACCGCCCAGAGCGTCAGTCCGGCCCGGGCGGCGAGGGGGCGGGACGACCAGACGTAGGTGTCGGCCTCCCCCGCCGCGACCACCCCTCGCTTGCGGCCCCGCAGGGCGACGACACCGCCGGAGGCTGTGGCCAACGAGCGCGGGTCGAGAAGCGGGTCCCCGGCTCCGGCCCCGCCGTCGGCCCCGGATGCCGACTCGGCCAGCGCGAGACTGGCGAGGTGACGTCCGGCGGCGATCTCACCGCGCACCCAGGGGCAGCCGTACGCCTCGAGGACGGCGACCGCCGTGTAGTGGGACAGGAGCACGGCCGCGGTGGACGGACAGACGCGCGCGGTCCGCGTCACCACGTCGGCGGCTTCCCTCAATTCCATTCCCCCACCGCCGAGTTCGGCGGAGACGGTGAGTCCGAGGAGCCCCGCCTGACCGAGGGCGGTGACGGTGCCGCGGGGGAATCTGTCCTGGACCCGGGTCGCTTCGGCGACGGGTCCGACGACGTCGGCCAGGACTTCGGAGAGAGCGGTGCGGTACGACACGGGGCGACCCCCTCGGGAGTGGCTGATGATCCACTGTCGAACGATGATTGCATACAGTATTCTGCATGCGTTGATGTCGCGCCAGAGGCTCAGCCAAGAATTCAGGAGACCCGGGCGGAGGAGTGTGTGACCACCTCCCGCAACAAGCCCGTCGTCACGTCGAAGACGAAGCCGCGCACGTCGTCGGTGTGCGGCAGGAACGGCGAGGTGCGCACCCGCTGCATGGACTGCCGTACGTCCTGGTCGACGTCCCGGAAGGCCTCCACCGCCCAGGCGGGGCGCTGGCCGACCTCCAGTTCCAGTTCGTGGCGGAAGTCCTCGGTCAGGGTCTGGAGCCCGCAGCCGGTGTGGTGGATCAGCGCCACACTGCGCGTACCCAGCGCCCGCTGACTGATCGTCAGGGAGCGGATGGTGTCGTCGGTGACGACTCCCCCGGCGTTGCGGATGGTGTGGCAGTCACCGAGCGCCAGGCCCAGCGCGGCGTGCAGGTCGAGACGGGCGTCCATGCAGGCCACCACGGCGACACGCAGGACGGGGCGGGCGCCCATGCCGGGGTCGGTGAAACCGGCGGCATAAGCACGGTTGGCTTCAACGAGCCGGTCGGTGACCGTCGCGGTCCGGGATACGGAAGAAGACATGGTGGGGCTACCTCTCCGGTCGGGTCGGGTGGGTCAGATGACGCCCTGCGCCTTGAGCTGCGGCAACTCGTCCTGTGACAGGCCGAGTTCATCGATGTAGATCTCTTGGTTGTGCTGGCCGAGGAGGGGTGGGGTGGTGATGGTGGTGGGCGAGTCGGAGAGCTTGAGCGGGTTGCCGACGGTGGTGAAGGTGCCGCGTTCGGGATGCTCGACCTCGACGATCATGTCGTTGGCCGCCAGCGAGGCATCCTCGATGATCTCCCGGGTCGACAGGATCGGCCCACACGGAATGTTGTGCCGGTTGAGCTCCTCCAGCACCCGCCACTTCGGCAGCGTCGCCGTCCATTCCTCGATCAGCTGGAACATCTTCGCCAGCTTCGGCAACCGCGCCTCAGGAGTGGCCCATTCAGGATCATCAGCCAGCTCGGGCCGTCGGATGAGCCCCGCCAGGGGCGCCCATCCGACGGGCTGGACGATGACATAGACGTAGTCGTTGGGCCCGCCCGGCGCGCACCGCACCGCCCACCCCGGCTGACCGCCCCCCGACGCATTCCCCGAGCGCGGGACCTCATCGCCGAAGTCCTCGTTGGGGTACTCCGCCAACGGCCCGTGCGCCAGGCGCTGCTGGTCGCGCAGCTTGACCCGGCACAGGTTCAGCACCGCGTGCTGCATCGCCACGTTCACCCGCTGCCCCCGCCCGGTCCTCTCCCGCTGGAACAGCGCCG
>NZ_KQ948736.1:533947-538285 GCF_001514195.1 Streptomyces griseorubiginosus
ATGTTCAGCGTGATACTGCGCTTGTTGCAGTTCAGCATCGTGAAATACAACGAGTCCGCACCCGGCACATCCCGCAACTGCCCCCGCGTGACATCCCCGCCCGGCGCCTCCACCTTCACCACATCCGCCCCCAGCCACGCCAGCAACTGCGTCGCCGACGGACCCGACTGCACATGCGTCATGTCCAACACCCGCACACCCTCAAGAGCCAACGTCATGCTCGTCACCCCATCTCCGTGTCGTCGTGTGTTCGCCGGTGGACGGGGCGGCGCGCCGTCCCGGGGCGCCGCCCCGACCTGTGTCACGGCATCAGCTGGTACTCGGGGAAGTTGCCGGGCAGCCGTTCGTCGGGGGGTCCCTGGGTGACCGCGCGCACCAGGAGTTCGCCGCCGACGAAGGCACCGCGCCAGGAGGCTCCGAAGCCGCCGAACAGTTCGTCGCGGTCGCCGCGGGAGCGCGGGGTGCCGTGTCCGACCTTGAACGCGCGGATCTGCGGGGCGAGTCGGTCGAAGGTCGCCCGGTCGTCGGTGGAGAGGGTGGCGACCAGGGCGCCGTTGGAGGCGTTCATGGCAGCCAGCAGTTCCGCTTCCGTGTCGACCAGGACGATGGTGTCGACCGGGCCGAAGGGTTCCGCGTGGTGCAGGGGCGAGGAGGGGGGCGGGTTGAGGAGGGTGACTGGTTGGACGTACGCGGAGGTGTCCTGGCCGGCCAGGAAGCGGGCGTCGGCCTCGCTGCCGCGGTGCACGGGCACGGCGCCGCGGTCGATGGCCTCGGCGACCTGGTCGCGCAGTTCCTTCGCCTTGGCCGCGTTGATCACCGGGCCGAAGTCGAGGGAGGGGTAGGGGTCGTCGGAGTTCTCGACGGCGAGCGGGTGGCCGAGGCGCAGGGTGCGCACGGCGGGGAGGTAGGCCGCGAGGAACTCGTCGAACAGCTCGCGCTGGACGACGAAGCGCGGGTAGGCGGTGCAGCGCTGCTTGCCGTAGTCGAAGAGCTTGGGGATGACGGCGGTGAGGGCGTCCCAGTCGGTGTGGTTCCAGATCCCCCAGGTGTTGAGTCCCTCCTGTTCGAGGATGTGCCGTTTGCCGAGGTCGGCGACGGCGGTGGCGACGGCGGCGCCGGTGTCGCGGCCGCCGACGAAGGAGACGCAGCCGATCTCGGGCGCGCGCACCAGCGCCTCGGACAGCTCTCCCCCGCTGCCGCTGACGAGGGTGACGGGGATGCCCTCGCGGGCGGCGAGCGCGCAGGCCAGGGTGAGGCAGGCGACGCCGCCGTCGGTGGGCGTCTTGGCGATGACCGCGTTGCCCGCCAGCGCCTGGACCAGCAGGGCGTGGACGAGCACGCTCATCGGGTAGTTCCAGCTGGCGATGTTGGACACCGGGCCGTCGAGCGGGACCCGGCCCTGGACCATCGGCTCGATGCCGTCGACGTACCAGCGCACGCCGTCGATGGCCCGGTCCACGTCGGCCTGTGCGAGGCGCCACGGCTTGCCGATCTCCCAGACCAGGAGGAGGGCGAGGAGTTCGCGGTGCTCGGTGAGGGCGTCGAGGGTGGCGGCGACCCGGGCTCGGCGTTCTTCGAGGCGGACGTGCCGCCAGGCGCGGTGCTGGTCGAGGGAGGCGCGGACGGCCTGCTGGGCGGCTTCCCGGTCCAGACGCGGCGGACCGGCGATGGGGCTGCCGTCGACGGGGCTGGTGGCGGGCAGCGCCCGGCCGTCGGCCCGCCAGGCGGATCCCCAGAGGTTGAGGACGCGGTCGTCGCGGAAGGCCTCCGGGGCGACGGCGAGGCAGCGCTGCCAGGCGTCGTTCCAGGAGGTACCGGACTTCACCACGAGCCGGGTGGAGTCGAGGGTGGTTGTCATGCGATCTCTCCGCTCTCGGTGCACAGTCGGGGGCGGGGTGGTGAGGGAACGCGCTGCACGGTTCGGGTCAGGCCTCCGAGGCCTCGTGAACCGTGTCCAGCAGGGAGAGCACGAGGCGGGCCGTCTCGGTCGGGGTGTCCCCGACCCTGACGCCTACCGCCTCCAGCGCCTCCTTCTTCGCCCGGGCCGTGCCCGCGGAACCGGACACGATGGCGCCGGCGTGGCCCATGGTCCGGCCCTCGGGCGCGGTGAAGCCGGCGATGTAGCCGACGACGGGCTTGGTGACGTGGTCCCGGATGTACGCGGCCGCCCGTTCCTCCGCGTCTCCGCCGATCTCCCCGATGAGAACGACGAGTTCGGTGTCGGGGTCGTCCTGGAAGGCGGCCAGGCAGTCGATGTGACTGGTGCCGACGACGGGGTCACCGCCGATGCCGACACAGGTGGAGAAGCCGATGTCCCGCAGCTCGTACATGAGTTGGTAGGTGAGCGTGCCCGACTTGGACACCAGACCGACCCGGCCGGAGCGGGTGATGTCGGCCGGGATGATGCCCGCGTTGGACTGTCCGGGAGTGATCAGGCCCGGACAGTTGGGGCCGATGATCCGTGTCCCCTTCTTCTTCGCGTACGAGGTGAAGGCCACGGAGTCGTGGACGGGGACGCCCTCGGTGATGACGACGGCGAGACCGATCCCGGCGTCTGCGGCCTCCACGACGGCCGCCCTGGTGAAGGCGGGTGGCACGAAGACGACGGTGACGTCGGCTCCGGTGGCCCGCATGCCGTCGGCGACCGAGCCGAAGACGGGGACGACACGGTCGTCGAAGTCGACGGCCTGGCCGGCCTTGCGCGGGTTGACGCCGCCGACGACGTTGGTCCCGGCGGCGAGCATGCGCCGGGTGTGTTTCATGCCCTCGCCGCCGGTCATGCCCTGGACGAGGACCCTGGACTCCTTGGTCAGGAAGATGGCCATGTCCCGCTCCTTCAACCGGTGTTGACGAGTGCGGCGGCGCGCCGGGCGGCGCCGTCCATGGTGGTGGCCTGCTCGACGAGAGGATGGGCGTGCTCGTCGAGGACGGTTCGCCCGCAAGCCGCGTTGTTGCCGTCGAGCCGCACGACCAGCGGCTTGGTCGGCCGGACCTCGTCCAGGGCCCTGACGATGCCGTCGGCCACCGCGTCGCAGGCGGTGATCCCGCCGAAGACGTTGACGAGCACGGACTTCACGGCCGGGTCGGAGAGGATGACCGACAGCCCGTCCGCCATGACCTGGGCCGAGGCGCCGCCGCCGATGTCGAGGAAGTTGGCCGGCCGGGCACCGCAGCCGGCGACCACGTCGAGGGTCGACATGACCAGTCCCGCTCCGTTGCCGATGATGCCGACCTCGCCGTCGAGCTTGACGTAGGTGAGGCCCTTCGCTGCCGCGGCCGCCTCCAGGGGATCGTCGTAGGAGATACTGTCGGCGCCCCAACGGGCCTGCCGGAAGCGGGCGTTGTCGTCGAGGGTGACCTTGCCGTCGAGGGCGAGGATCTGCCCCTGCCGGGTGCGCACGAGCGGGTTGACCTCGACGAGGAGCGCATCCTCGCGGACCAGCACCTCCCACAGCCGTACGAGGACGTCGACGGTCTGCGGGGGCAGCCCGGCCGCCTGGGCGATCGCGCCCGCCGTCGCCGAGGTGACGCCCTCGGCGGGGTCGACGGGGACGCGCACGACCGCTTCGGGGCGGGTGGCCGCGACCTCCTCTATGTCCATGCCGCCGACCGCCGACGCGATGGCGAGGAAACGGCCCGCCGCGCGGTCGAGGACGTAGGCGACGTAGAACTCGGCCTCGATGTCGACGGGTTGGGCCAGCATGACCCTGCCGACCCGGTGCCCCTTGATGTCCATGCCGAGAATCCGGCGGGTCGTCCGTTCGGCCTCCGCGGGGTCGGCGGCGAGCCGCACACCGCCCGCCTTGCCCCGGCCCCCCGTCTTGGCCTGTGCCTTGACGACGGCACTGCCGCCCAGTCGGCGGGCGATGGCGCGGGCCTCCTGGGGCGAGTCGGTGACCTCCGCCCTCGGCACCGGGATCCCGTGTTCCTCGAAGAGGGCGCGGGCTTCGTGCTCGTACAGGTCCATGGTTCGGCTCCCGTCTCAAAAGTGCACGACCTAAAAGTGCTGCACGCCCCCTGGACATCACCCACGTGATGCGGGATAACAATCTTCATACAGTATTCGTCGACTGTATGCAATGTGCCGAACCCAAGCCTGCTGACGGTGAGGTGACCCATGACGACGTTGGCTCTTGAGGGTGTGCGGGTGTTGGACATGACGCATGTGCAGTCGGGTCCGTCGGCGACGCAGTTGCTGGCGTGGCTGGGGGCGGATGTGGTGAAGGTGGAGGCGCCGGGCGGGGATGTCACGCGGGGGCAGTTGCGGGATGTGCCGGGTGCGGACTCGTTGTATTTCACGATGCTGAACTGCAACAAGCGCAGTATCACGCTGAACAC
>NZ_KQ948736.1:538717-542791 GCF_001514195.1 Streptomyces griseorubiginosus
CCGCGCTGTTCCAGCGGGAGAGGACCGGGCGGGGGCAGCGGGTGAACGTGGCGATGCAGCACGCGGTGCTGAACCTGTGCCGGGTCAAGCTGCGCGACCAGCAGCGCCTGGCGCACGGGCCGTTGGCCGAATACCCCAACGAGGACTTCGGCGATGAGGTCCCGCGCTCGGGGAATGCGTCGGGGGGCGGTCAGCCGGGGTGGGCGGTGCGGTGCGCGCCGGGCGGGCCCAACGACTACGTCTACGTCATCGTCCAACCCGTCGGATGGGCACCCCTGGCGGGGCTCATCCGACGGCCGGAACTCGCTGACGATCCTGAATGGGCCACGCCTGAGGCGCGGTTGCCGAAGCTGGCGAAGATGTTCCAGCTGATCGAGGAATGGACGGCGACCCTGCCGAAGTGGCGGGTGCTGGAGGAGCTCAACCGGCACAACATTCCGTGCGGGCCGATCCTGTCCACCCGGGAGATCATCGAGGATGCCTCGCTGGCGGCCAACGACATGATCGTCGAGGTCGAGCATCCCGAACGCGGCACCTTCACCACCGTCGGCAATCCCCTCAAGCTCTCCGACTCCCCCACCACCATCACCACCCCACCCCTCCTCGGCCAGCACAACCAAGAGATCTACATCGGCGAACTGGGTCTCGGCGACGAGGAGTTGCGGCTACTGAAGTCGGGCGGGGTGATCTGACGTGGGGAACCGGAGCCATGTCCACGGCCGGTCGGGCGGTGGTCCATGACGTGACAGAGCACGGGGTGCGGCGGCGGTGCGCGTCGGCGAACCCCGGGATCCGTGCGCGCACGAAAGGAATTTGGACAGGGGGCGCTGGCCAGATCTTTCGACGCAAGGAGTGCTTGAGGCTATGACAACACTCGACTACTCGTCGTCCGCCGCCTTCAGAGAGGTGACGGACCGCAACGGCCGCGTGTACCGGGTCGGTGAGACCGACCGGCACATCATGGGACGGCCACGATGGACCATGGTGCTCTTCCCGTGGATGGGCATGTTGGGCATCAGTTCCTCGGAGTACGCGTTCACGTCGGCCGAGGACACACTGCACGAGGCGCATCTGTGGAGCAGTGGCCACATCTTCTGGCTGATGGGTGTCTGGGTCTTCTTCCAGGCGGCCGTGGCCTTCCCGGCCGGGCAGCTCAGGGAGAGCGGGAAGCTTCCGGCCCGCTACGCGATGATGCTGGGCGCGCTGGGCACCGTCCTCGGCTATCTCTCGCTCGCGTTCGCACCGAACGTGATCGTCGCCTATCTGGGCTTCGGTGTGTGCAGCGGTATCGGTGCCGGTCTCGTCTACGCGACCTGCGTGAACATGGTCGGCAAGTGGTATCCGGAGCGCAAGGGCGGCAAGACCGGCATGGTCAACGGCGGTTTCGCCTACGGCTCGGTGCCCTTCGTCTTCCTGTTCACGTCGTACATGGACCTGAGCAACTACAAGGGCGTCCTGGTGACCGTCGGCCTGGTGTGCTGCTCCGTGGTCGCGTTCGCGGGCTGGTTCTTCAAGGACCCGCCGAAGAACTGGTGGCCGCCGCACGTCGACCCGCTGAGGATGACCGACGACCCGAAGATCCGGCGGGCGCTGGAGAAGAACCCGCCGGCGGTCAAGCAGTACACCCCGAGGGAGGCCGCGCGCACACCCGTCCTGTGGATGATGTGGTTCTGCCTGCTGTGCACGGCCGGCATCAACATCTTCGGCATCGCCTTCCAGGTGCCGTTCGGCAAGGACATGGGCTTCGCCGGCGGGATCGTCGCCACGGCGATGTCGCTGAAGGCGATCGTCAACGGCACCGGGCGCGGGGTGATCGGCTGGATCTCCGACAAGTTCGGGCGCCGCAACACGCTGATCATCGTGTGTCTGGTGCTGGGCACCGCCCAGTTCGGGGTGCTGGTCTCGGGCCAGATGGGCAGCATGCCGTTCTTCCTCTTCTGCTCCATGGTCTCCGGCTTCGGCGGCGGCGCGATCTTCCCGCTGTTCGCCGCGATGACGGCCGACTACTTCGGTGAGAACAACAACGCCTCCAACTACGGCATGGTCTACAGCTCGAAGCTCATCTCGGGGCTCGTGGGCTCCGGGGTCGGCTCGATCGTGGTCGGCGCCTGGGACTACCAGGGCGCGTTCGTGCTGGCCGGCTCGATCGGCCTGGCGTCCGCGGTCCTCGCACTGTTCCTCAAGGCCCCGGGCAGGCCTCGGACCAGCCGCAGGACCGTACCCAACCCGCAACCGCTCGGCGAGGAAATGGCCTGACATGACGGCAGATCCGTACGCAGCACGCAGCGAGACCGACAAGACCGCACACTCCACCGCCGCATCACGTCCCTACCGAGAAGTGACCGACGCCAACGGCCGTGTCTACCGCATCGGCGAGACCGACCGGGACATCCTCGGCCACTCACGCAAGCTCATGGTGTACCTGCCCTGGATCACCATGATGGCCATCAGCGTCTTCGAGTACGCGTACGGCTCGGCCGAGGACACCCTGTCCCACGCCCACGGCTGGACGCAGAGCAACACCTTCTGGATCCTCAGCGTCTGGGTCTTCTTCCAGGCCGGCATCGCCTTCCCGGCGGGCTGGCTGCGGGAGAAGGGCGTCCTGACCGCCCGCAAGGCCATGTACATCGGCTCGGGCATGTGCCTGGTCGGGTTCCTCGCCCTGTCGCACCTGGGCAACGTCTGGCTGGCGATCCTGGGATTCGGCGTCGTCGGAGGAGTCGGCGCCGGACTGGTCTACGCGACCTGCATCAACATGGTCGGCAAGTGGTTCCCCGAACGCCGGGGCGCCAGGACCGGGTTCGTCAACGGCGGCTTCGCGTACGGGTCCCTGCCCTTCATCTTTATCTTCAACTACGGCTTCGACACGGCCAATTACCACCGTGTCCTGGACCTCATCGGCTGCTACATCCTGATCGTGGTCGTGGGATGCGCGTTCTTCTTCAAGGACCCGCCGAAGAACTGGTGGCCCGCGGACATCGACCCGCTGACCTACGGCGGCAACGGCAAGGGCGCCGTCGCGCTGGCCAAGAACCCTCCCGCCGTACGGCAGTTCACGCCGAGGGAGGCCGTCAGGACCGGCATGCTCCCCCTCATGTGGATCGCCCTCGTGATGACGGCGGGAGTGTCGATCTTCGGGATCTCCTTCCAGGTCGACTACGCGAAGGAGGTGGGCTTCGGCCCGCTGGTGGCGGCCTCGTCGATGGGTGTCATGGCGGTCATCAACGGCATCGGGCGGGGCGTGGTGGGCTGGCTGTCCGACAAGTGGGGCCGCAAGTCCACGCTGGTGTTCGTGATCGTCGTCCTGGGGCTCGCGCAGTTCGGCGTGATCTGGGCGGGTGACGTCAGGAGCGAGTCGCTGTTCCTGTTCTTCGCGTTCCTGTCCGGGTTCGGCGGCGGCGCGTTCTACCCGCTGTTCGCGGCGCTCACCCCGGACTACTTCGGGGAGAACTTCAACGCCTCCAACTACGGGCTGGTGTACAGCGGCAAGCTGATCAGCGGCCTGTTCGGCGGCGGGCTCGGTTCGATGGTCGTCGCGGCGTGGGGTTACGACGGCGCGTACGCCCTGGCCGGCGCCACCTCGATGCTCGCGGCGGGGATCGCTCTGCTGCTGCGGCAGCCGGGTCGGCCCAGGAGCCGTGAGGTGGCACCCCAGCCACAACCCGCGGCCTGAGCAAGGCCGTTCGGACATCAGGCGAGCCGTTCGGACATCAGGCGGCCCTTCCCCGGCCAACGGCAAGGGGAAGGGCCGCCTGATCCGGCCTGCCGGTCGCTTCGCGCGGGCTACTTCTCGCGCTGGTGGTACATCTCCCGGGTGTGCTCGGTGTGTTGCCGCATGACGGCGGTGGCACGCTGTTCGTCCCGGTCGGTGATCGCGGCGATCAACTCCCGGTGCTCGATCCACGACTGCCGACCACGCTGCCGGGCGATCGGCGTGTAATACCACCGCACCCGACGATCCACCTGCCCCGCCAACTCCGCCAGCACCGCATTGCCCGCCAACTCCATCACCTTGGCGTGGAAACGGGCGTTCAGCGCCACCGCGGCATCGACATCGTCCGCGGCAACGGCCTT
>NZ_KQ948736.1:543467-554269 GCF_001514195.1 Streptomyces griseorubiginosus
GGGGTCCTGGGCGCTCGAGCCTGGGCACGGTGCCGTACGGCAGTCCTGTGGTCGGCAACATCGCGGTCCCTCCTGTACAGCGTCGCCGCTGCAGCTGAGTGCCAACTGTCGATTGGCTTTCGCCTACAGTCTACGGCGCACAACTGCTGCACGAGTCTTGCTGACCTCCGACTCCACCCTGTAGACAATATCCAGTCGACAAAGTCGACAGTTCCTCGGTCACCCTCACCGAACGGAGCTTCCTCATCATGAAAGTCGCAGTTCTCGGCGCCGGTGCGATCGGCGCATACGTAGGTGCGGCCCTGCACCGTGGCGGCGCGGATGTGCACCTCGTCGCCCGTGGCCCGCACCTGGCGGCCATGCGCGGGCAGGGCGTCCAGGTCCTCAGCCCCCGCGGTGACTTCACCGCCCACGTCCATGCCACCGACGACCCGGCCGAGATCGGCCCGGTCGACTACGTCTTCCTCGGCCTGAAGGCCAACTCGTACGCGGCGTGCGGGCCGCTCATCGAACCCCTTCTCCACGACACCACCGCCGTCATCGCGGCCCAGAACGGCATCCCCTGGTGGTACTTCCACCGGCACGGCGGCCCCCACGACGGCCACCGCATCGAGAGCGTCGACCCGGCGGGTGCGGTCAGTGCGGTGCTCGCGCCCTCCCGGGCCATCGGGTGTGTCGTCTACGCGGCCACCGAACTCGAAGCCCCCGGTGTCGTACGGCACTTGGAAGGCACCCGGTTCTCCATCGGCGAGCCCGACCGCAGCCTGTCCGAGAGGTGTCTCGCGTTCAGTGAGGCCATGCGGCTGGGCGGTCTGAAGGCTCCGGTCGAGGAGAACCTGCGCGACGACATCTGGCTCAAGCTGCTCGGGAACATCTCCTTCAACCCGATCAGCGCACTGGCCCGCGCGACCATGCGGCAGATGTGTCTGCACGGCGGCACCCGCAAGGTCATCGAGACCATGATGGCCGAGACCCTCGCGGTCGCCGAGGCCCTCGGCTGCACGGTCGGCGTCTCCATCGAGCGGCGCCTGGCCGGCGCCGAACGCGTGGGCGACCACCGTACGTCCACGCTCCAGGACCTGGAGCGCGGCAAGCCCCTCGAACTCGACGTCCTGCTCACCGCCGTGATCGAGCTGGCGGAGATCACCGGCGTGGACGTGCCCACTCTGCGCACGGTCCACGCCCTCTCCGACCTCCTCGCCCTCCGGTCCGCCGCATGACGGAACTGAGCACCCACGTTCACGGGTCCGGCAGTTGGGCTCGGCCGAACATCGGCACCGCCGTCCCGATGGCCCACGCGATCGGCCGGGACATCATCCAAACGGGCCTGGCCGAGCGGGAGTTCATCGAGCGGGCCACCTCGGGGTACGAGGAGTACCGGAGTCTCGTCGAACCGTGGACGCTGTCGCTCGCGGTGAAGGTGACGGGCGTACCGGCCACGTCCATAAGGGAGTTGGCGCGGACCTGGGCGTACGGCGAGCCAGGCCTGCCGTCGGGCATCGCGGAGTACGACGGGGATGCGGTCCGCGCGTGGCACAACCTGGAGCTGCTCGTCGGGCGCGGACAGGGCGGTCGTGACGGCCGTGTGCCCTTCCACATCGTCGAGCATCCCCCTCCGGTCGATTTGACGGACGAGCGGTATCCGCTTCGGCTGACCAAGGGGTGTCGCCTCGACCCGCACAACCCCCGCTTCCAGAAAGGCGGTTCGACATCGCCGCTTCGGCGGGCGGAGTGCGTCGAGCTGAGTCCCGAGGACGCCGAGCGCTACGGCGTGGTGGTCGGCGAGGAAGTGCGGGTGGTGACAAGGCGAGGGGCGACGACGGCACCGGTGTGGGTGGACCCGGCGCTGCGTCCGGGCCTGGCGTTCATGACCGAGTCGTCGAACGACGCGGACGGCAACGAGCATGTGGCCAGGGCTCGTTGTCCGATCGCGGGGGCGGCGGAGTTCGAGGCCGCCGCGATCCGCATCGAGAAGTCGCCGACCGCGCCGGTCCGCATCGAGACGTCGCCGGCCACGGCGCTACGGAGCTGAGGTCGGCCATGGGACGAGTGGCGGAACGGCCCGGGGTGGCCCGCGGCGGTGACGGAGTGGGCTCGTCCGCGATGGCGAGCCCCGTCCGAGGCGGAGCCCACTCGCGCCGTCCCGCCCCGTGCATGGTCGGGAGCCTGACGGAGGGCGGGCGTACGACCTCCTCTCACGGGCCGTCCGGTAAGGCGAGTCTTGACGGGGAGCCTCGGCGACTCGTCGCCGACACTCCCCCGGTCCGTGTCGACCCCGGCGTCCTCGCGAGCCTCCCCGACCGGCTCGGCGCGGCCGAACGGGTCCTCGACCGGGCCGGGGGCCTACAGGCCGGTGCCGTTCTCGCCGTGCGTCGGACCGGGCCCTCGGCCCCGGCCGGCCGTGCATGCGGGCACTCCATGAACGTGTACGCGGGTGCACGCCGGCTCGCCCTGACGGCCGCCGCGGCGGTCCGGGGGCGGCCGGCCTGTCCGTTTACACGACGGCGGGACCCCGACCGGCGGGGAGCGCCCCCTGCGCCTTCGGGGTCCCGCCTCAGTCCGCTCCTGCCTGGGACTCCTCGGTGTCGGGGGGCGTTGTCAGTGGTGGGTGCTTCACTGGGGACCAGCCAGGAAAGTCCGGCCGGTCAGGTGAGTCCGGCCAGCCGGAGCAGGAGTGACTTCACGTCGGTGGCCGCGATGCGGTCGCCGACGGCACGGGGGGTGGAGCAGATGAGGAGCGGACCTTCGTCGTCGCTCTCGGGGAGGCGGCCGTGGCTGCCGCGAATAGGTGACGGGTCGAGGGGCACCACCGCCATGCGGTAGCGCAGTCCGAGTTTCTTGCGGGCCAGCGCGGTGGCCGCCTTGACCTTGACGTAGGGGTCGAGCGGGTCCATGAACAGTTCGACCGGGTCGTAGCCGGGTTTGCGGTGGATCTCGACCAGCTGCGCGAAGTCGGGCGCGCGGTCGTCGTCGAGCCAGTAGTAGTACGTGAACCAGGCGTCCGGCTCCGCGACGGCGACGAGTTCGCCGACGCGCGGGTGGTCGAGGTGGTGGGCCTTCTTGCCCTCGTCGTCGAGGAGTTGCTCCAGGCCCGGCAGTCCGTCGAGGGCGGCGCGGGTGGCGTCCAGGTCCTCGGGGCGGCGCACGTAGACATGCGCGATCTGGTGATCGGCGACCGCGAAGGCTCGGGAGGCCATCGGGTCGAGGTACTCCATGCCGTCCTGCGTGTGCACCTCCAGGAGTCCGGCGCGCCGCAGGGCCCGGTTGATGTCGACGGGGCGGTCGACGCGGGTGATGCCGTACTCGGACAGCGCGACGACGGTACGGCCTTCCGCGCGGGCGTCGTCCAGGAGCGGGGCCAGCGCCCGGTCCAGGTCGGCGGCGGCCTTGAGGGAGCGCGGGTCGTCGGGGCCGAATCGCTGGAGGTCGTAGTCGAGATGAGGGAGGTAGCAGAGCGTCAGGTCGGGGTGGCGGGTGCCCATGATGTGGCGGGTGGCGTCGATGATCCACTGACTGGAGACCAGGTCCGCGCCAGGGCCCCAGAAGTGGAAGAGGGGGAAGGTGCCGAGTTTGTCGGTGAGTTCGTCGTGCAGGGCCGGGGGCCGGGTGTAGCAGTCGGGTTCCTTGCGGCCGTCGGCGTAGTAGACGGGGCGGGGGGTGACGGTGAAGTCGGTGTCGGCGCCCATGGCGTACCACCAGCAGATGTTGGCGACGGTGTAGCCGGGGTGGGCGCGGCGGGCGGCGTCCCAGAGCTTGTCGCCGGCGACGAGACCGTTGTGCTGCCGCCACAGGAGTACGTCGCCGAGCTCGCGGAAGTACCAGCCGTTGCCGACGATGCCGTGCTCGCTGGGGTGGGCGCCGGTGAGGAAGGTGGACTGGGCGGCGCAGGTGACGGCGGGCAGGACGGTGCCGAGCGGGGCGTGGGAGCCGGACTGGGCGAGGGACTTGAGGTGGGGCATGTGGTGCAGGAGCCGGGGGGTGAGGCCGACCACGTCGAGGACGAGGAGGGGGGTGGGTCGCGCGGCGGGGGGCTGTGGGTCGGTGGCGGCCGCTGCCGGTGCGGCTTGCGGGGGCTGGGGGCTCATGGCAGCTCCTTGAGGCCGAGGTCGGTCAGCAGGTCGCGGGCGAGGGTGAGTTCGGCGGCGATGCCGTCGGCGAGCTGGGTGCGGGCGCGCGGCCGCAGTGCGGGTGGGAGGGCCTGCCAGGTGTAGGTCTCGACCTCGAGGTGGCGGGTGAGGGGGTGCGGGCCGCCGACGAGCCGGGTCAGGGCGGCCCGGAGCACCGGGAGTGTGGAGGTGAGGGGTGCGGCGGGGGCCGCGTGCAGGGGGACGTGGAAGTGGGCGCGCCAGGGTGCGCCGTCGGGCAGGGCGTCCGCGGCGAGGGCCGCGCCGAGGTCGTCGGTGCCGCGCAGGCCGGCGGCGGTGGCCGTGCGGGTCTGGTGCAGGAAGCGGGGTTCGTCGAAGGCGGCGAGGGCCTCGCGGACCTCGGGGAGATGGGGGTGTTCGGCGTGCAGGGCCGCGGAGAGCTGGGTCTTGACGACGGGGACGCGGGCGGTGGTGAGCGCGTCCAGGGCGGTTTGGGGGTCCTCGAAGGAGGTGGCGAGGTGGCAGGTGTCGACGCAGATGCCGATGCGGTCGTGGGCGATCGCGGCGAGCGGGGCGATCGCGTCGCCGGTGGTCTCGACGACGCAGCCGGGTTCCGGTTCGAGGCCGACGCGGATGGAGCGGCCGGTCAGTTCGTGGAGGGCGTCGAGGCGTTCGGCGAGGGTGAGCAGTGCGGTGCGGGACTTCTCGGCGTCCGCTTCGTCGTAGCCGGTGCGCCAGGCGAGCGGGAGGGTGGAGATGCTGCCCTCGGTGACGTCGTCGGGCAGGAGTCCGGTCAGGACGCGGGCCAGGGCGGTGGTGTGTTCGAGGCGTTCGGGGTCGGTCCAGTCCGGTTTGTAGACGCGGTACTTGACCTTTTCGGCGCCGAAGCCCTCGTAGGGGAAGCCGTTGAGGGTGACGACCTCCAGGCCGCGCCGGTCGAGTTCGGTGCGCAGCACGCGCAGTGCGGAGGGGTCGGTGACCAGGGCGTGGGCGGCGTCGCGGGCGAGCCACAGGCCGATGCCGAGGCGGTCGCGGCCGAGGCGGCGGCGGACGGGTTCGCAGTGGTCGCGGAGCTGGGTGAGGACGCCGTCGAGTGTTTCGGCGGGGTGGACGTTGGTGCAGTAGGCGAGGTGGACCGTGGTGCCGTCGGGGTGGCGGAAGCGCATGGCTCACGCCTCCGTCTTCTGCGGTCCGCGCAGGATGGAGTTGCCCTCGTGGGTGACGTCGGTGACCGGGACGTCGAGGTCGAGGCGGCCGCTGAGGCCGTAGAAGGCGACGGGGTTGCGCCACAGCACCCGGTCGACGTCGTCCTCGCTGAAGCCCTCGGCGAGCATGAGATCGCCGACCTTGCGGGTCTTGAGGGGGTCGCTGCGGCCCCAGTCGGCTGCGGAGTTCACCAGGACCCGCTCGGGGCCGTAGGTGCGCAGGATCGCGACCATCCGCTCCTCGTCCATCTTGGTGTCCGGGTAGACGGAGAAGCCGAGCCAGCAGCCGCTGTCCTTGGCCTCCTTGACCGTGGTCTCGTTGAGGTGGTCGACCAGGACCCGGTCGGTCGGCAGGTGGGACTCGCGGACGACGTCGAGGGTGCGGCGCAGGCCCGTGAGCTTGTCGCGGTGCGGGGTGTGGACGAGCGCGGGCAGTGCGTGGTCGGCGGCGAGCTGGAGCTGGGCGGCGAGGGCGGTGTCCTCGGCCGGGGTCATGGAGTCGTAACCGATCTCGCCCACGGCCACGACCTGGTCCTTGACCAGATACCGGGGCAGTTCGTCGAGGACCGGGGTGCAGCGGGGGTCGTTGGCCTCCTTCGGGTTCAGGGCGAGCGTGCAGTGGTGGGCGATGCCGTACTGCGCGGCGCGGAAGGGCTCCCAGCCGAGCAGGGCGTCGAAGTAGTCGAGGAAGGACGCGGGCGAGGTACGGGGCTGACCCAGCCAGAACGACGGCTCGACCACGGCGCGCACTCCTGCGGTGTACATGGCCTGGTAGTCGTCGGTGGTCCGTGACGTCATGTGGATGTGGGGGTCGAAGATGCGCATCAGGACTCCTTGCCGTGGGCGCCGTCGGCGCCGGGGGCGGTGTGGGGGTGTGGGGCGCCGCTGGTGCCGTGGTCGGCGGCCGGTGGGGGCGGGGTGACCGGTGCGGGTGGGCCGGCCTCGGGGTCGGTCAGGGGCAGGACGCGGTACAGGTCCTGGGGGACGGGCCGGCCCGCGGCGGTGCGTTCGGCGGCGTAGTCGCCGAGCATGCGCGCGAGTTCGGCGTCCGCGCGGGCACGCCGGTCCAGTTCGGCCACCTCGGTGACGGGCACGCCGGTGAACAGGCACTTCAGGACGGCGTGACGCCATTGGTGGGCGGCGAGGTGGCGGGCGGCGTAGGGGCCGACGGCGGCGGCCAGGAGCCGGGTGTCATTGGTGCGCAGGGCGTCCTCGACGAGCGGGAGTGCCTGCGGGCCGGACACCAGGTGGGGCAGGGCGTGCAGGACGGCTCGGCGTTCGGCGGCGGTGCCCTGGGCGTAGACACGGGTGAGGGCGTCGGTGTCGGCGCGGGCCGCGTGCAGGATCAGGACGCGGACGGCGTCGGCGTGTTCGGGCCCGCAGCGACGTCCGGCCTCGGCGAGACGCAACTCCCACGGGGAGATGGGGCCGTGGGTGCCGGGGTGGGCGGCGGCCTCGTCGAGGGCCTGGTCGAGCCAGGCGCGGGCGGCTTCGCCGAGTCGGGCGGTGAGGTGGCGGTGCAGGGTGGTGAGCGAGGTGGTGAGGGGGGTGTGGGGGTCAGGGGTGACGGGACCCCCCGGGGTGTCCGCGACGGAGGTCGCCTGGTGGGCGTGGGTGCGGGAGTGGGTCATGGGGTGCTTCCTTGTGAGAGCGCCACGGCCTGACGGAGGAAGGGGAGGGAGAGCTCGGCGAAGTGGGGGCCCGCGTGGGAGTGGCGGGGCAGCTCGACGACCGTCAGGCCCTGGTAGCCGGTCTCGGCCAGGGCGGCGAGGACGGGTGGGAAGTCGATGTCGCCTTCGCCGAAAGGGAGGTGTTCGTGGACACCTCGGCGCATGTCCTCGATCTGCACGTGACGCAGCCAGGGGCCCACGGCGCGGACACAGTCGGCGGGTGATCGGGGCTCCAGGCACTGACAGTGCCCGATGTCGAGGGTGAGGCCGAGGGCCGGGGGGTCGCCGAGTGCGGTACGGAGGTGGTGGAAATCGGCGAGGGTGGCGAGGAGGTGGCCCGGTTCGGGTTCGACGGCGAGGGGGACGCCGGCGGTGGTGGCCGCCTCCAGGACCGGGGCGAGCGCCTCGGCGAGCCGCTTCCAGGCCAGGTCCGGGTCCGTGCCCGCCGGGGTGACGCCGCTGAAGCAGTGCACGGCGTGGGCACCCAGGTCGGCGGCGACCTGGACGGCCCGCACCAGCAGGTCGGCACGGCGGGCGCGGTCGTCGGGGTCGGGGTCGAGCAGGGAGGGGCCGTGTTTGCGGCGCGGGTCGAGCACATAGCGGGCCCCCGTCTCGACAGTGACCGTCAGCCCGAGTTCGTCCAGCCGCTGCGCGAGGCGGCGAGTGCGGGCGGCGAGGTCGGGGGCGAGGGGGTCGAGATGCATGTGGTCGAGCGTCAGCCCGAGCCCGTCGTAGCCGAGGTCGGCGAGGAGGGAGAGGGCGTCTTCGAGACGGAGGTCGGCGAGACCGTTGGTGCCGTAGCCGAAGCGGAGTTGGGGGGCTGGCGGGGAGGGGGCGGGGTTGGTTGCGGTGAGGGGGGTGGGGGCGGTTCTGGTGGTGCTGGGGGTGGGCGTAGGGGCTGGGGCGGCTTCGGTAGTGCTCAGGGTGTGTTGGAGCTCGGGCGAACGAGCCTGGGGGGCTCCGGTGGCACGGAGGGTGGGCTCCGGCGAAGGGACCGAGGCGGCTCCGGTGGTGCCTGGGGTGGGCTCCGGATGAGGAAACGGGGCCGATGCGTGGGCTCCAGCGCTGGGCTCGGCAAGGGGGCTGGTCATGTGACGCTCACCTTTCTCGCAAAGCGGGTTGCCAGGGGGGCGAGGGCGGTGGTGAGGAGGGCGGTGAGTGTCGCGGACTTCGTGCCCGAGCGGGCGGTGAGGGCGGCCTGGAGAGGGATCGTGGCGCGGATGCCCCCGGTGACGGCGCGTTGCGTGAGCGGGGGTGACGGGTTGAGCGCGGCGTGGAAGTACGGGCGCGCGGCGGTGACCGCGTAGGCCGCGGCGAGGGCGGCGCGGAGAACGGCGGGCGGGTCGTCGAGGAGCCTGAGCAGGGAGTCACGTCGGGGAGGGGGCGCGAGGGGTCCTGGCGAGAGGGAACGGGCCGTAGGTGTCCGGTGCTTCAGGGAGGGCTGCTCGCCATGGCCCCGGCCTTCGCCGGTCCGGTCCGTCGGGAGCGAACGTGCCCGGGCCACGAGGCGGGTCAGTGCGGCAGTCGTGGCCAGCGCCGCCAAGGGGGCGAGGAGCGAGCCGCCCTGCGCTTCCTTGCGGGACACGGTCGTGAGTGCGAGGGTGTGGGCCCCGAGGAGGGCGGCGGAGGGGAGAGCCTGCCGGATGCTCTGGAAAGCTGCCGGTGTGGGAGCCACTGCGGAGGCCGCGCGCGCCTCGGCGACGACGGCGGAGACCCGGGCGCCCACCGCATCGGCCTTCCGCCCTACGCCAAGCCCTCCCAGGTCTCCGACTGCATCAGCCCTCACGCCGACGGCACCTGCCAACCGGCCCGAACCGAACGAACCCACCACCCGACGCACTCCGCCACCACCGCCCACCGGCCCGGCACCGCCGTCGGCCGTCCTCCGCCCCGGGCTCGCCCCCGCTCCCCCAGCCGACGCCCCCAGCAACAGATCCAGCCCCCGTGCCGTGGCCATCGCCGCCGGGCCGAGCCGTGTGTTCTTCAGGGCGAGGTCGTACGCCCACACGGTGGCCGCCAGCGGAACCGCGACGGTGAGGGCCGGGCGCCCCGCCCAGGCCGCGAAGGAGAGGCCCGCGCCGGTGAGGACGCAGGCCGCGCCGAGGGCTGCCGTGGGACGGATACGGCCGGAGGGCAGAGGGCGGTGCGGGCGTTCCACGGCGTCCACGTCGCGGTCGGCCCAGTCGTTGAGGGCCATGCCCGCCTCGTAGAGGCAGAGAGAGGAGGCGATGGCGAGGAAAGTGCGGGGAGTGGGACGCGCGGAGACCGCCGCCGTGCCGGCGAGTGCGTCGCCGGGCACGGTGAACAGGGCTGGAAGGCGCAGGAGTTCAGCCCAGGCGCGGGCGCGGGCGCGAACGCTGACGCGGCCTGTGCGGATACGTTTCTGTCGCCCTGTGCGAGGTGAAGTCAGGGGCGACGGGAGTGCAGCGGGCTTCGGCGGCGTCCGGCCGCCGACCTCGGACGAGTCGTACGGTGCCGCCGCCCCCCGCGCCGTCACCGCTGCTCCCCGGAGCGACCGGCGTCGACCAAGCCTGTCTTCGGCTCGCGACGGCCGCCGGGTCTGATCTCCCTTTCGACGACGGCGAGTTCGGCGTTAACGGCGGTCGTCAGGTCGTGGGGCAGGACACCGCCGACCGCCTGGACCTCCGCCCGTCTAGGCAGGGGGCTGTCCACGGTGTCGTGGCCGCCGCTGTCGGTGAAGGGGAGCGTCTCGGTGACCAGCCCCGTCGACGGGTGCAGCCCCGCGGTGAGGGCGGCACCGCCTGCGGCGACCGTCGTGGCGACGGACCCGCGGGCGCCGATCAGCCAGACTCCGACCCGCGGTACGGAAACGGACGCGGACATGAACAGCCTCCTTGAACACGTATGACGCAGGCCCCCGGGACGGTCGTGCGTGTGCTGCGCGCATCGCCGTGACGGGAGGTGAAGAGGGCGGTCCGGCGTACGGCCGCCTGACCGCCTCGCTCGATCAAGGGGTGCGCCGGCGGGCGGCGTCCAGGGCACAGGGACGGAACCCCTGCCGGGAGCAGGCTCTCCCGGCGCGCCGACGGTCAGCCGACCCGCCAAGCCGCCAAGCCGCCGGTCCGCCGACCCGCACGTCCGCCGCCCCACCAATGGGCCGCCCTGCCGGAGCACACCCTCGACCGGAGAGAATTACTCGCCGCCTCCGAATGCGGCGTCGAAGGAGGCCGACGGGGCCTCGAAGTCGTAGCGCTTGAGACTCTTCAGCGCCTCCGGTGCGCCCTGGAGCCGGTCCATCCCGGCGTCCTCCCACTCGACCGAGACGGGCCCCTGGTAATCGATGGAGCGCAGCATGCGGAAGACGTCTTCCCAGGGGACGTTGCCGTGGCCGGCGGAGACGAAGTCCCAGCCGCGGCGGGGGTCGCCCCAGGCGAGGTGGGAGCCCAGGCGGCCGTTGCGGCCGTCCAGGCGGGTGCGGGCCTCTTTGCAGTCGACGTGGTAGATCCGCTCGCGGAAGTCGTAGAGGAAACCGACCGGGTCCAGGTCCTGCCACACGAAGTGGGAGGGGTCGAAGTTCAGCCCGAACGCGCTGCGGTGACCGACCGCTTCCAGGGCGCGGTGGGTGGTCCAGTAGTCGTAGGCGATCTCGCCGGGGTGGACCTCGTGGGCGAAGCGCACGCCCTCGGCGTCGAAGACGTCCAGGATCGGGTTCCAGCGTTCGGCGAAGTCCTGATACCCGCGGTCGATCATCGCCTGGGATGCGGGCGGGAACATCGCCACCAGATGCCAGATCGCCGAGCCGGTGAAGCCGATGACGGTCTGGACACCGAAGGCGGCCGCCGCCCGCGCGGTGTCCTTGATCCGCTCCGCCGCCCGCTGCC
>NZ_KQ948736.1:555036-562689 GCF_001514195.1 Streptomyces griseorubiginosus
ACAAAGGTGTGCTCGTAGCCGAGACCGTGACCCGGCGGCCACCAGGCGTCCAGGTAGGGGTGATCCGGTTCGGTGACGAGGATGCGGCGGAACCCGGCGTGCGTGCCGGGCTCGGTGCCGTCGTGGTAGGCGAGTTCGTTGAGGCGCTCCAGGTCGAAGGCCAACGAGCCGCGTTCACCGTTGAGTTCGATGCGCAGGGAGTTCTTGCGCCCGGTGGCGTAGCGGGTGGCCTCGAAGGAGGCGAGGGCGCCGGAGGCGAAGCGGCCGGTGAACAGGGCGGCGTCGTCGACGGTGACCTGGCCGGTACCGGTGGCGGTCTCGGCAGCGAGACCCTTGACGGCACCGGCCAGCGGGCGCTCCCGTACGAAGGTTTCGGTCAGCGCGGACACCCCGGCGAGCGGCTCTCCGGCCAGGTACTGGGCGAGGTCGATGATGTGGGCGCCCAGGTCGCCGAGCGATCCGGAGCCGGCCTTCTCCCTGCGCAGTCGCCAGGTCAGCGGCGCGGCCGGGTCCACGAGCCAGTCCTGGAGGTACGTCACCCGCACGTGCCGCAGCCTGCCGAGCCGTCCTTCGGCCACCATGCGGCGGGCCAGCGCGGTGGCGGGCACCCGACGGTAGTTGAAGCCGACCATCGCCAACTGGCCTCGCCCGTGGGCCGCTTCGGCCGCCCGGGTCATGGCCTGCGCCTCTTCCACGGTGTTGGCGAGGGGTTTCTCGCACAGCACGTGCTTGCCCGCTTCCAGCGCCGCGATCGCGATCTCCGCGTGGCTGTCGCCCGGGGTGCAGATGTCGACGAGGTCGACGTCGTCCCGCGCGACCAGGGCCCGCCAGTCGGTCTCGGCCGCCGCCCAGCCGTGCCGGTCGGCGGCCCGGCGCACGGCGTCCGCGTCCCGTCCGCAGATCGCGGCGAGCACCGGGCGCAGGGGCAGGTCGAAGACGCGCCCCGCGGTCCGCCAGCCCTGGGAGTGGGCGGCGCCCATGAAGGCGTAGCCGACCATGCCGACCCGTAGCGGCGGCACCTCGGCCTCTTCTGACTGCTGCGGCTGTGCCATGCGCGATGTCCTCCTCGTCGTCGTGGCGTGGTGGGGGGTGCAGCCCGGTCCGTCGACGAACCGGGCTGCCGGGGCCCGTGCCGTGAACGTGTCGACGAACCGGGCCCCTGCGGCCCGTGCCGTGAACTCGTCGACGAACCGGGCCCCTGCGGCCCGTCCCATGGACCGGCGCGGCCGGGGTGCACCGCTGTCCACCGCCGGTCCGGTCGCCGGGACCGGCCCTGTTTCGGTACGCCTCACTTGAAGCCGGTGGACATGTACTGGTCGACGTTGGTCTTGTCGACCACGGCCGAGTAGAGGGTGAGGGAGGCCGGGATCTCGAACTCGGCTAGGCCGCCGATGCCCTTGGACTGACCGAGCGCGCGGGCGAGGTCGATCGCGGAGGCGGCCATGGTCGGCGGGTAGAGGACGGTGGCCTTGAGGACACCGTTGTCCTGCTTGATGGCCTGGAACGCGGACAGGGCGCCCGCGCCGCCGACCATGAGGAAGTCGTCGCGCCCGGCCTGGTCGATGGCGCGCAGCGCGCCCACGCCCTGGTCGTCGTCGTGGTTCCACAGCGCGTCGAAGCTGGACTGGGCCTGGAGCAGCTGGGCCATCTTCGCCTGGCCGGACTCCACGGTGAACTCGGCGGCCTGGCGGGCCACTTTGCGGACGTTGGGGTAGTTCTTCAGGGCGTCGTCGAAGCCCTGGGTGCGCTGTTTGGTGAGTTCCAGGTTGTCCAGGCCGGCCAGTTCGATGACCTTGGCGCTGGACTTGCCCTTGAGCTTCTGGCCGATGTAGTGGCCGGCGTTCAGACCCATGCCGTAGTTGTCGCCGCCGATCCAACAGCGGTACGCCTGCGGGGTGTTGAAGATGCGGTCCAGGTTGACCACCGGTATCCCGGCGCGCATGGCCTTGAGGCCGACCTGGGTGAGGGCCTTGCCGTCGGCCGGCAGGATGACCAGGACGTCGACCTTCTTGTTGATGAGGGTCTCGATCTGGCCGATCTGCTGGGCGGTGTCGTTGGAGCCCTCGGTGATCTCCAGGGTCACGTCGGAGTACTTCTTCGCCCGGTTCTTGGCGTTGTCGTTGATCGCGTTGAGCCAGCCGTGGTCGGCCTGGGGTCCCGCGAAGCCGATGGTGACGGCCTTGCCGGGCTTGTCGTCGGCGGCCGGCTGGTCGTTCGCGGCCGGCTCGTCGTCCCCGGAGTCGTTGCTGGTGCAACCTGCCAGGAGGGCACCGGCACCCACGGCGGCGGTCCCGAAGAGCAGCCCTCTGCGACTCGTCCTGTACGTCATGGCGGTGAACCCTTTCCTCAGGTCGTGCTTGCGGTACGGCGCTGGACCAGCACGGCGGCGACGATGATCGCTCCCTTGGCGATCTGCTGGACGTCGCTCTGCAGGTTGTTCAGGGCGAAGATGTTGGTGATCGTGGTGAAGATCAGGACACCGAGCACGGACCCGGTGATGGTGCCGCGGCCCCCGCTGAGGAGGGTTCCGCCGATGATCGCGGCGGCGATGGCGTCGAGTTCGTAGAGGTTGCCGTTGGTGTTCTGGCCGGAGCCGGACAGGATGATCAGCAGGAAGGCCGCGATGCCGCAGCACAGTCCGGACAGCAGGTAGAGGTAGAGGCGCTGGCGGCGGACGTCGATGCCGGCGAGGCGGGCCGCCTCGGCGTTGCCGCCGACCGCGACGGTGCGCCGGCCGAAGGTGGTGCGGTTCAGGACCAGCCAGCCGATGATCGTCACGACCGCGAAGACCATGACGAGCGGCGGGACGCCGAGGACGTAGGCGTCGCGTTCGCCGAGGTCGAGGACGGAGGGCACGGTGACGATCTGCGTGCGGCCGTCGGTGATCTGGAGGGCGAGTCCGCGCGCCGAGGCGAGCATGGCGAGGGTGGCGATGAAGGGGACCATCCCGCCGTACGCGACGAGCAGCCCGTTGACGAGGCCGCAGCCGACTCCGACGAGCACCGCGGTGAAGAGGATGCCCGTGAAGCCGTACTCCTGGGTGGCGACGGTGGTAGCCCACACCGAGGCGAGGGCGACGATCGCGCCGACGGACAGGTCGATGCCGCCGGAGGTGATGACGAACGTCATGCCGACGGTGACGACACCGATCACCGAGGCCTGGGTGAGGACGAGTTGGAGGTTGCGGGTGTCGAGGAACTCGTCGGGCTTGGTGATGCCGCCGATGAGGATCAGGACGGCGAGCACGCCGAGGAGGGAGAGGGTGCGGACGTCGGCACGCCCGAACGCTCCTCGCCACGCGGACGGTTCACTGACCGAGGGCGCCTTGTCGGCGCTTCCCCTGGGCGGGGACACGGGCTGCGTCATGTCGCCGGGCTTCCTTCCATGACGAGGTCGAGTACGCGGTGTTCGTCGAGCTCACGGGCGGGCGCGGTGTGTACGACACGGCCCTCGCGGAGCACCAGGACACGGTCGGCGAGGCCGAGCACCTCGGGGACCTCGCTGGAGACCAGCAGCACGGCGAGCCCTTCGTCGGCGAGGCGCCGGACGACCGCGTACAGCTCGGCGCGGGCGCCGACGTCGACGCCCCGGGTGGGTTCGTCGAGGAGCAGGACCCGGCAGCCGCGCAGCAGCCAGCGGGCCAGGACGGCCTTTTGCTGGTTGCCGCCGGACAGGGTGCGGATCGGCACGGCGGGGTTGTCGGGCCGCAGCGACAGTTCCCGGGTGGCCGCCCGGGCCGCGCCGAGTTCGGCGCCACGGTCGATCCAACCACCGCGCGAGAAACGGGACATGGAGGAGACGGAGACGTTGCGGGTGACCGACTCCAGCATCAGCAGGGCCTGCGCCTTGCGCTCCTCGGGGGCGAGTCCTATCCCGGCCCGGACCGCGGCCCGTACACTGCCCGGCTTCAACGCCTTTCCGTCCACGACGACTTGACCGGCGGTGGGCTTCCGGGCACCGTAGATCGTCTCCAGGATCTCGGAGCGTCCCGAGCCGACGAGTCCGGCGAGCCCGACGATCTCCCCGGGCTGCACGGAGAGATCCAGGGCCGCGAACTCGCCGTCGCGGGCGAGCCCTTGGACCTCCAGGACCGCCGGACCGTCCGGCGCCGCGACCGGCCGCTCCGGAAAGACGTACTCGACGTTGCGCCCCGTCATCAGCGAGACGACCTCACGCGTCGGCGTCGACTTCGCGGGCAGCCCGACCGCCACGGCCCGCCCGTCCTTCAGGACGGTGACCCGGTCGCCGATGCGCCGGATCTCCTCCAGGCGGTGGGAGATGTAGACGACGGCCACCCCCTCGGCGGTGAGGTCGCCGACGATCCGGAAGAGGTTGTCGACCTCGTCCGGGTCGAGTGCGGCGGACGGTTCGTCCATCACGATCAGCCGTACGTCGTGGGAGAGGGCCCGCGCCATGGACACGATCTGCTGCTGCGCCGCCGACAACTCCCCCACCAGGCGCGCCGGATCGATCTCCGGATGGCCGAGTCGCTTCAGCAGCAGGCCGGTCGAGGCCTTCGCCTGCTTTCCCCGTACGACGAACCCGGCGGCCGTGGGTTCATGCCCGAGATGGACGTTCTCGGCCACGGACAGGTGCTCCACCAGGTCGAGTTCCTGGTAGATGGTCGCGATGCCGAGGCGCATGGCGGCGATCGGCGAACGGAGGGTGACCTCGTCCCCGCGCCAGCGGATGGTGCCGGTGTCGGGCTGGTGGGCGCCGGCGAGCACCTTGATGAGGGTGGACTTCCCGGCCCCGTTCTGGCCGAGCAGGCAGTGCACCTCACCGGCCTGGACGTCGAGGTCGACGCCGTCGAGGGCCCGGACTCCCGGGAAGGACTTGGTGATGCCGGACATGCTGAGCAGCGGTGGTTCTGGTGCCATGAGGTCCCCTTGGCGGGCGTGCGGGCCGGTTTCAGGGCAGGGCGAGGCAGAGCAGGGCGAGGCAGGGCGCTGTGCTGGTGTGCCGTAGCAGGGACAGACCTGTGCGGGTGAGAAACAGACCTGGGCGGTACAGACCTGGGCGGTACGGACTTGGGGGTACGGACCTAGGCGGTACGGACTTGGCGGTACAGACCTGGGCGGGTGCGGAACAGACCTACGCGGGTGAGAACAGGTGGTCGCTGATGAGCCGGGCCGCGCCGATGACTCCGGCGGTGGGTCCCAACTCCCCCAGCACGATGGGCAGGTTGCCGGTCGCCAGCGGCAGCGACTGACGGTAGACCTGGGTGCGGATCGCGGCGAGCAGGGTGTGGCCGAGTCCGGTCACCCCGCCGCCGATCACCACCAGGCCCGGGTTGAAGAAGGAGACCAGTCCGGCGATGACCTGGCCGGTCCGGTTGCCGCCCTCGCGGATCAGATCGAGCGCGGTGGCGTCACCGGCGGCGGCGGCCACGGCGACGTCGGCGGCCGTCAGGGTGCCGTTCGCGGCGAGACGTGCGGCGAGTTCCTCCGACCGCCCCTGCTCGACCGCCTCCACGGCGTCCCGGGCCAGGGCCGCCCCGCTGAAGTGGGCTTCCAGGCAGCCCCGGTTGCCGCAGGCGCACGGACGGCCGTCGGGCACGGCCTGGATGTGCCCGATGTCGCCCGCGCTGCCCGTCACCCCGCGGTGGACCTCACCGCCGGCGACGATGCCGCAGCCGATACCGGTACCGATCTTGACGCAGAGGAAATCACCCACGGACCGTGCCACGCCCGCGTGCATCTCCCCCATCGCCATCAGGTTCACGTCGTTGTCGACCATGACCGGACAGCCGAGTTCCTGACTGAGCGCCTCCCGCACGGGAAAGCCGTCCCAGCCCGGCATGATCGGCGGAGCCACCGGAACACCCTCCGGAAAGCGCACCGGCCCCGGAACACCGATACCGGCCCCGTCGAAACCCTCCGCCAGCCCTGACGCCTTCAACTTCGCCGCCATGGACAGGACTTGCTCGAAGACCGCTACCGGGCCCTCGCGCACGTCCATGGGCTGGTTGAGGTGCCCGAGGATCTCCAGTTCGGCGTTGGTGACGGCGACGTCGATCGAGGTCGCGCCGATGTCGACGCCGAGGAAACGCAGGGCAGGGGCGAGCCGGATGTTGTGGGACCGGCGTCCGCCGCGGGAGGCGGCGAGTCCGTCGGCCACGATCAGGCCCGTCTCCAGCAGCCGGTCCACCTCCACGGCCAGCTTGGACCGTGACAGGTCGACCTCGTCGCCCAGCTGCGCACGGGAGTTGGGGCCTCCGTCGCGCAGCAGCTTGAGCAGCTTGGCCTGATGGGCGTTCGCAGGTCGTGCCGTCATGCGTCTCACGAGCCCCTCCCCGCCTCATCCGGCCACCCGTTGGCGTGCTTTCGAGGGGAACGTAGCAGTGGCTGCCCCACCTGGGAAGAAGCTGTGCAGAGATTGATACCGACTTTCCCCACTCACAGGACAAAGACTCGCCGCGTTCTGGCGCGGAGCGGCGCACTCTGGCGCTGTCGGCACCCGCCACGCAGGATGGGTCCGACGGCAGCCCGCCTCGGCGAGACGGGCCCGGCGGAGGGGGAGACCATGTTTCTGGTGACGGGCGCGACGGGCAACGTGGGCGTCGAACTCGTGCGCGCGCTGGCGGAGTCCGGCGAGCGGGTACGGGCGCTCAGCCGGGCCGGGCGGAGCGAGGGGTTACCGGCGGGCGTCGCGGCCGTGGCGGGAGATCTCGACCGGCCCGAGTCGGTGCGGCCCGCGCTCGACGGCGTACGGGGACTGTTCCTGATGCCCGGATACGGCGGGCAGCGGCAGATCCTCGCGGAGGCGCGGGACGCGGGAGTGGAGCGGGTGGTCCTGCTGTCGGGACGGTCCGCGGGCACCGGCGACCGGGGCAACGCGGTCGCCGGCTATCTGATCGACGCGGAGGACGCGGTGCGCGCGTCGGGGCTGCGCTGGACGTCCTTGCGGTGCACGAGCTTCATGTCCAACGCGCTCCGGCTGGCGGACCAGATCAGGAAGGGCGACACGGTCCGGGTGCCGTTCCCCGACGTCCGCACCACCGACGTCGACCCCTACGACATCGCCCAAGTGGCCTTGCGCGCACTGCTGTCGGACGACTGGGCGGACCGCCCTCTCGAACTCACCGGCCCCGAGGCGCTGTTGCCCGCCGACCGCGTCCGGATCCTCGGTGCGGCCCTGGGCCGGGACCTGCGCGCCGTGGGGCTGACGCCGGAGGAGACACGCACCGAGATGGAGGCGTCCGGCATGCCGAAGCCGTACGTCGACGCCTTCTTCAGCTTCTTCGTCGACGGCACCCTGGACGAGTCGGTCGTGCTGCCCACGGTGGAGCAGGTCACCGGACGGCCGCCGCGCACGTTCGCCGAGTGGGTCGGGGCGCACGCCGACGCGTTCTAGGCGCTAGGACCGCTGACGTGCGTGGTACGACGTCCGGGTGTGCTCGGTGTGTTGCCGCATGACGGCGGTGGCACGCTGTTCGTCCCGGTCGGCGATCGCAGCGATCAACTCCCGGTGCTCGATCCACGACTGCCGACCACGCTGCCGGGCGATCGGCGTGTAATACCACCGCACCCGACGATCCACCTGCCCCGCCAACTCCGCCAGCACCGCGTTACCCGCCAACTCCATCACCTTGGCGTGGAAACGGGCGTTCAACGCCACCGCGCCATCGACATCGTCCGCGGCAACGGCCCT
>NZ_KQ948736.1:563327-1038599 GCF_001514195.1 Streptomyces griseorubiginosus
GCGGACCCGGACGTTCGAGCTTCGGCACGGATCCCTGCGGCAGTCCTGTCGACAGCATCGCGGTCCCCCTCCTCGACAGGCGGACTTGTCCATTGCGTTTTGTCTACAGTCTACGGCGTAGGGTGACCAGGTAAACCGGCAGTCGGTCTCCTCACACACCTGACCGCCCTTGTCAGGACAGCGGCTCGGTCAGGGACAGCGGACGACCTGGCCCGCATACGAGAGGTTGCCGCCGAAGCCGAACAGAAGAACCGGGTCCCCGCTGGAGATCTCGCCCTGCTCGAACAGCTTGGAGAAGGCCATCGGGATGCTCGCCGCCGAGGTGTTGCCGGACTCGGTCACATCGCGGGCGACCACCGCGTTCACGGCGCCGATCTTCTCCGCGAGGGGCTCGATGATCCGCAGGTTGGCCTGGTGCAGGACCACCGCGGCCAGGTCTGACGGGGTCAGACCGGCGCGCTCGCAGGCCTGCCGGGCCAGCGCCGGCAGCTTGGTGGTGGCCCAGCGGTAGACGCTCTGCCCCTCCTGCGCGAACCGTGCCGGCTCGCCCTCGATCCGCACGGCGTGTCCCATCTCGGGCACCGACCCCCACAGCACGGGCGAGATGCCGGGAACGTCGGCCCCCTCCACGACCGCCGCGCCGGCCCCGTCACCGACGAGCACACAGGTGGTGCGGTCGCTCCAGTCGGTCACCGCGGACATCTTGTCGGCGCCGATGACGAGCGCCCGGGTCGCCGCACCGGCCCGCACGGTGTGGTCGGCGGTGGCCAGCGCGTGGGTGAAACCGGCGCACACCACGTTGACGTCCATGGCCGCGGGCGAGGGGATGCCCAGCCGGGACGCGACCCGCGCGGCCATGTTCGGGGAACGGTCGACGGCGGTCGAGGTGGCGACCAGGACCAGGTCGATGTCCGCGGGGGCGAGCCCGGCCGCGGCCAGCGCCTTGGCGGCGGCGTGCGCGGCGAGCTCGTCGACCGGCTCGTCGGGTCCCGCGATGTGGCGGGTACGGATCCCCACCCGGGACCTGATCCACTCGTCGCTGGTGTCGACCAGGGCCGCCAGGTCCTCGTTGGTGAGCACCTTCGCGGGCTGGTAGTGGCCGACGGCAGCGATCCGCGAGCCGTTCATGGGGGTCCCCCTCGTTGCCTTGGGTAGCCGGATTCACCAGTCTGAACAGTGACTCGCGGGTACGCGGGCACGTAAGGCCACAGGAATCGGGCGCCCGAGTTGTCGGCTTCCCTCACACTCTCGGACGCCCGAACACCTGCCGAACAGTTACCCGGTGAACAGCTGGGTCGCCTTCTGGACCAGCTCGTAGAGCCCGTACGCGAGCGGCGCGCCCACCCACACCCAGGCGAGGGCGATCAGCGGGCGGCGGTCAGGCGGACTCTGGCTGCTGTCGTGCTCCGACATCGGCTGCCTCCCTCGGTGCGGGGATGTGGTGACGGACGTCGACGGGGCGGACCAGCTCGTTGGCGACGAAACCCACCACGAGCAGCCCGATCATGATCACGAACGACAGGCCGTAGAGCGCGGATCCGCTCTTGCCCGCCTCCTCCTGCCGGTCGGCGATCCAGTTCACGATGAGCGGCCCGAGGACGCCCGCCGTGGACCAGGCGGTGAGAAGCCGGCCGTGGATGGCGCCGACCTGGTAGGTGCCGAAGAGGTCCTTCAGATAGGCGGGGACGGTGGCGAAGCCGCCGCCGTAGAACGACAGGATCACCAGCGCGCACAGGATGAACAGCGGCTTGGAGGAGTCGCCGAACAGGGCGATGAGCCCGTACATCACCGCGCCGACGCCCAGGTAGAGCCGGTAGATGTTCTTGCGTCCGATCAGGTCGGAGGTGGAGGACCAGCCGATCCGGCCCGCCATGTTGGCCGCCGACAGCAGCGCGACGAAACCGGCCGCGGCCGACACCGAGACGGGGGTGGAGGTGCCCTTGAAGAAGTCCGTGATCATCGGGGCGGCCTTCTCCAGGATGCCGATGCCGGCGGTCACGTTCATGCAGAGCACGACCCACAGACACCAGAACTGGGGCGTGCGCACGGCGTTGCGGGCCGAGACCTGGGGCCCCTCGAAGGCGCTGGGGGCGCTCTCGACGGGCTTCTCGCTGCGCGGCACACGCACCAGCAGCACGCCGAGGAGCATGAAGACGGCGTACGACAGCCCGTGCACGAGGAACGCGAGCGCGATCCCGGAGCTGTCGGAGCCGAAGGACTCCAGCATCTGCGCCGACCAGGGCGAGGCGATGAGCGCGCCGCCGCCGAAGCCCATGATGGCGATGCCGGTCGCCATGCCGGGCCGGTCCGGGAACCACTTGATCAGGGTGGAGACCGGGGAGATGTAGCCGATGCCGAGGCCTATGCCGCCGACGAAGCCGTAGCCGAGGACGATCAGCCAGTACTGCTCGGTGGCAGCGCCCAGCGAGGACAGCAGGAAACCGGACGAGAAGCAGATCAGCGCCACGGTCATCGCCCAGCGCGGTCCGTTGCGCTCGACGAGGGTGCCGCCGAACGCGGCGGACAGGCCGAGCATCACGATGCCGAGCTGGAAGGGCAGTGCGCTCTGTGTGCCGCTGAGACCGAGCGCGGACTCGAGCGGCGGCTTGAACACGGACCAGGCGTAGGCCTGACCGATGGAGAGATGGACCGAGAGAGCGGCCGGGGGCACGAGCCAGCGGCTCCAGCCCGGGGGCGCGACAGGGGGACTCATGATCCCGGACGGTAGGAAGGAACCGGGGAGTTGAAAAGACGGCACGTCGACCGTATGCGATGAGCGGTATCCAGCACGCGCCGAACGGTCGTAGCGGTGGATCGGCCTCTTGCTCGCCCCCGACGGACTTCATACTGTAGACAGTATGGGCTGTGTTTCATACTCCATGTGCAGGACACTGAGATCGTGAAGGCCGTTCGGCCACCAGCACGTACAGAACCGGGACTGAGACACATATGGGACGAGTCACGGAACGACGCAAGGTGATCCGCATCCGCGACGGGGCGGTCTCGTCCCGGCCGGACACACTGGTCGCCGAGGAACCGCTGGAGATCCGGCTGAACGGCAAGCCGCTCGCGATCACCATGCGCACACCCGGGGACGACTTCGCGCTCGCCGCCGGTTTCCTGGTGAGCGAGGGAGTGCTCGCCGAGCAGGACGATCTCCAGAACATCGTCTACTGTGCGGGCGCCACGGTGGACGGCTCGAACACCTACAACGTCGTGGACGTGAAGACGGGCCCCGGTGTGGTGATCCCCGACATCACGCTGGAGCGGAACGTCTACACGACCTCGTCCTGCGGACTGTGCGGAAAGGCGAGCCTCGACGCCGTCCGGACGACGGCCCGCTGGCCGATAGCCGACACCCCTCCGGTCCGTGTGGACCCGGAGCTGCTGGCGACCCTGCCCGACCGGTTGCGCGCGGCCCAGCGGGTGTTCGACCGGACCGGCGGCCTGCACGCCGCCGCGCTGTTCAGCGAGGACGGCGAACTGGTGGACGTACGGGAGGACGTGGGCCGCCACAACGCCGTCGACAAGCTGGTCGGCCGTGCCCTGCAGAGCGGCGACCTGCCGCTGTCCCGCACCACGCTGCTCGTCTCCGGCCGGGCCTCCTTCGAGCTCGCGCAGAAGGCGGTGATGGCCGGCATCCCGGTCCTCGCGGCGGTGTCCGCGCCGTCGTCGCTGGCGGTGGACCTGGCCGCGGAGACGGGGCTGACGCTGGTGGGCTTCCTGCGGGGCAGCTCCATGAACGTGTACGCGGGCGAGCACCGGCTGGCACTGGAGACGGCGGTCGCCACGAACTGACCGCGCCGGGGGGCTCAGTCCGCCGAGGTGAAGCGCACCTGATCCGCCGTCACCACCGTGCCCAGGCGCGGGAAGTCGAGCCTGGTGGACGCCTCGTGCTCGGCCGTGGTGAAGGCGGCCATGGCGTCCTCGACGAAGACCAGGTCGTAGCCGAGGTCACCGGCGGCGCGGGCAGTGGACTCGACACCGAGGTTGGTGGCGATCCCGCCGAACACCAGCGTGGTGACGTCGTGTTCCCGCAGGCGCGCGTCCAGGTCGGTGCCCTGGAACGCGCCGATGGTCCGCTTCACGATCTCGATGTCGCCGTCCCGGGCGAGACCGGCCACAAGTCCGCTGCCGGGCGGCTGGTCGGCGACGCCGGGCCGCTGAACGCGCACCAGCACGACGGGCGCGCCGGCCGAGCGGAACGCGGACGCCAACTCCTCGGCGGCGGCGAGCACTTCGGTGCCCTTCCGGGGCTCGAGGGGCAGCGCGACGATACGGTCCATCAGGTCGACGAGCACGAGGGCGGTGCGTGCGGGGTCGAGCGCGAGGGGTGCGGTCATGACGGAACGTTATCCGCCGTCAGCCCTCCGTGCCGGAGATCCGGATCAACAGGCCCAAGAACTGCGCGCGTTCGGTGGCCGAGAGCTGGGCCAGCAGCTCGTCGTTGGCCTGCCGGGCCGCCCTCTCGCAGCGCTTGAGCAGCCGTGCACCCTCGGCGGTGAGGGACACCGCGTTCTTGCGGCGGTCCGTGGGGTGCGGCTCGCGCAGGACGAGGCCGGCGGCCTGGAGGTCGTTCAGGATGCCGACGAGGTCCTTGGGGTCGAGGTGCACCCCGCGGCCGAGGTCGGCCTGGGCGACGGGGGCGAGGTCCCGGACGGCCGAGAGCACCACGTGGTGCCACATCTTCACGCCCTCCGCGGCCAGCGCCTCGGCCACCAGGGCCCGGCCTCGGGCGGCGGCACGGCCGAGGAGCCAGCTGGGGAGGGAGCGGATCGCAGGGAGGGGGGCTTCGGCCATGAGGTCAGCCTAGCCACTTTTCGTTGGACTTCCCAACGACTGCTCCCCTATCGTTGGAATCCCCAATGAATTCCTCGTCGGGGTCACACCCATCCACGGGAGGTCGGTCCGATGCGTCGGGTCCGTTACGAGTCCACAGGTGGCCCCCTGTTCCTTGAGGAGGTGCCGGTGCCACAACCGGGGGCCGGCGAACTCCTCGTACGCTGCGAGGCGGTCGGTGTCACGCTGCCCGTCGTCCGCAAGGTCACCGAGGCCCCGGAACCGGTGCCCCTCGGGGGCGAACTCGGCGGGGAGGTGGTCTCCGTGGGCGCCGGGGTCACCCGCTTCCGTCCCGGTGAGCGGGTCACCGGCCTGTGCTTCGGGCATGGGTACGCCGACTTCGCGCTCCTGCACGAGGCCATGGCGTCCCCGATACCCGACGACGCCACGTCGGTCGACGCGGTCGCGCTGGTCCGCGGCGGGCTTGTCGCGCTCGGGTCCCTGGAGGCGGCCCGCCCCGAACCCGGCGAGTCGGCCCTGATCACGGCGGCCGCGAGCGGGGTCGGACACCTCGCTGTGCAGCTAGCCCGCATCCGGGGCGCCGCTCGCGTGGTGGGCGCGGTCTCCGACGCGGCCAAGGCGGACTTCGTGCGGGCGCTCGGCGCCGACGCCACCGCCCTCTACGGGGACGGCAGTTGGGGCGACCCGGTGGACTACGTCCTCGACGCGGTCGGCGGCGACCTGCTCACCCCGGCACTCGCGGCCCTCGCCCCGGGCGGGCGGCTGGTGGCGTACAGCTCGGGCGGCGGGACGATCCAGGCGTACGACCTCCTCGTCGGCGCGAAGTCCGTGACGGGCTTCCAGATGGCCCGGATCTCCCGGGAGCGGCCGGAGTTGTACGAGAGGTGGCGGCGGGACCTGTGGCGGATGTTCTCGGCAGGCACCCTCCGGCCCGTGGTGCACGGGGAGTTCGCCCTGGAGGACGCGGCGAAGGCACACGCGGCGATCGAGTCGCGGAGCAACCTGGGAAAGGTGGTGCTGCGTCCGTGACCGCCGCCACCTCACGGATCGCCGCACAGCGCACTCTGCGCGTCCCCAGGCCCACCGCCGGGACACCCGGCCCGCACACCGCCTCGCGGACACCTCCCGCGACCACCGCCCCCGACACCCAACCCGCACACCTTCCTTCGCCACCGCCCCGCGCCCCCGTCCCGCCCCCATGGACCAGCCGCCCCCCAGCCGCTAACGTCGCCAACCGTGCCCGAGGACGGACGAGTGCGGCGGTGGAGCGGGAGCGGGGTCGGTCTGCTGCTGGTGCTGGTGCTCGTGGCCGTCGGGGTGGGCGTGCTGACCGGCCGCGACGGGGGTGAGAGCACCGGCTGCACGCCGCGCACCATCGGCGCCTGGTCGGCCGACGACCGGCTCACCGCCGAGTTCGCCCGGTACGGCGACGACCCCGCCCGCGCCGACGACTGGACCGGCGGGGACGGCACGCACTCGGTGCGGCTGCCGGACGGCCGCTTGCTGTGGCTGTTCTCCGACACCTATCTCGGCGCGGTGCACGGTCCGCCCAACCCGTTCGGCGAGCCGTACTCCTGGCGCGACACCACCGCCCCGCTGGTGCGCAACTCGGCGGTGCTGATGCGCGGCGGCCGCCTGGAGACCACCCTCCCCGCCCCGCTGTTCCCGGACCCGGCCCCCAACCAGTGGCGCTGGCCGGTCGCGGCCCGGGTCGAACCCCGCTCCCCCGGCTCCGCCGAAAAGGTCGTCCGGGTGCTGCTGTGGGTGCGGACGACGGGCCCGTACCCGTGGATCTACGGCGTCCCGACCGCCACCGAGGTCGCCACGCTCTCCCTTCCCGACCTGCGCGTCGAGTCCGTCACGAAGGTCCTGGACGAGCAGCGGGTCGAGGACCCGTCCCGGCGGGTGCTGTTCGGGACCACGCTGGTCGGGGACAGCGAGTGGACGTACGTCTTCGGGGGCGACGACGGGCAGGCCGCGTCCCGGAACGCGTCCTCCGCGTACGTGGCCCGGGTGCCGGCCGGCGGCCTCGCGGAACCGGGCGCCTGGGAGTACTGGGACGGCTCGGCGTGGACGACGGGCGCCCGTCCGCGTCCGGTGCTCGGTGACGGGCAGCGTACCGGGGTGGGCAGCGCCTTCTCCGTCGTACGGCAGGACGGGACGTACGTGCTGTTCACCATGGCCGCGGGGACGAAGGGACTCGCGGCGGTGACGTCGTACTGGGCCTGCTCCCCCACCGGGCCCTGGCACGGCCCCGAGGGGGACTTCACCCCGTCCCTGCCCGCGGGCCAGGTCGCCGCCTACAACCCGCAGACGCATCCCGCCGTGTCCGGAGGCGGCCGGCTGGTGCTCAGCTACGACGTCAACTGGCTGGAGACGGCGGGGGCTTCGGCGCAGCTCAACCGGAACGTGTCGCTGTACCGACCGCGGTTCGTGACGCTGAGGCTGGTCCCGCGGCGCTGACCGCCGCCGTCTCCCCCGCCTCGGCCGGGACCGGGTCCTGCGAGCGACGCTTGGCGATCACCGCGCAGACCATCAACTGCATCTGGTGGAACAGCATCAGCGGCAGCACGGCGAGCGAGGCGTGCGCGCCGAACAGGACGCTGGCCATGGGCAGTCCGGAGGCGAGGGACTTCTTCGAGCCCGCGAACTGGATGGCGACGCGGTCCTCCCGGTCGAAGCCGAGCACCTTGCCGCCGTACCAGGTCAGGGCGAGCATCAGGGCGAGCAGGACGGCCTCGACGACCATCAGTCCGCCGAGCCTGAGCGGGCTCACCTGGTGCCAGATGCCCTGGACCATGCCCTCGCTGAACGCGGTGTAGACGACCAGCAGGATCGAGCCGCGGTCGACCAGCCCGAGGACCTTCTTGTGGCGGGTGATGAACGCGCCGATCCAGCGGCGGGTCACCTGCCCGGCCAGGAACGGCACGAGCAGCTGGAGCACGATCTCCAGGAGCGAGTCGGCCGAGAACCCGCCGCCGCTGCTGCCGAGCAGGGCGGCCGCCAGCAGCGGGGTGACGACGATGCCGACCAGGGAGGAGAAGGAGCCGGCGCAGATCGCGGCGGGGACGTTGCCGCGGGCCATCGAGGTGAAGGCGATGGAGGACTGGATGGTGGAGGGGACCAGGGTGAGGAAGAGCAGGCCCTGGTAGAGCGGGTTCGTCAGGAAGACCGGGACGAGTCCGCGGGCGGCGAGGCCCAGCAGCGGGAAGATCACGAAGGTGCAGGCGAGCACGGTGACGTGCAGCCGCCAGTGCTTGAGGCCGTCGAGGGCCTCACGGGTGGAGAGGCGGGCGCCGTACAGGAAGAAGAGGAAGGCGATCGCCGCCGTGGAGGCTCCGGAGGCCACGTCCGCAGAGGTTCCGCGCGCCGGCACGAGGGCGGCGAGGCCCACGGTGCCGAGCAGCAGCAGGATGTACGGGTCGACCGGCATCCAGGCCGGCCACTTCAGGCGCTTCACGATGCTCCACTTACTCAAGTTCGACGGCGGTACGAGGACATGCCGGGTGTCTCCCCTCAGGGCGGGAGTTCCCCCTCCATCGTCCTCCTTCACTCCTTGATCGGGAATCCCGCATACCACTCTGACTGTCATCACGTTTCGCGATAACCTGCCGGTGTGTACGACCCGTCGCAGTTGCGTACGTTCCTGGCGGTGGCGCAGACGCTGAGCTTCACGCAGGCCGCCCGGCGGCTCGGGCTGCGCCAGTCGACCGTGAGCCAGCATGTCCGGCGCCTGGAGGACGCGGCGGGGCGGCAGCTGTTCAGCCGGGACACCCATTCCGTGGAGCTGACCGAGGACGGCGAGGCGATGCTCGGCTTCGCGCGGCGGATCCTGGAGGTGCACGACCAGGCGACGGCGTTCTTCACGGGCACGCGTCTGAGGGGGCGGCTGCGGTTCGGGGCGTCGGAGGACTTCGTGCTGACCCGGCTGCCGGAGATCCTGGAGGGCTTCCGGTACGACCATCCCGAGGTCGATCTGGAGCTGACGGTCGAGCTGTCGGGCACGCTGCACGAGCAACTCGCCGCCGGGAAGCTCGACCTGGTGCTGGCCAAGCGGCGTCCCGAGGAGCCGCGCGGTGAACTGGTGTGGCACGACCGGCTGGTGTGGATCGGGGCGGAGCGGCTGCGCCCGGACACCGAGCGGCCCGTGCCGTTGATCGTCTACCCGCCGCCGGGGATCACCCGGGCGCTCGCCCTGGAGGCGCTGGAACGGCAGGGGCGGGAGTGGCGGATCGTCTGCACCAGCGGAAGCCTGAACGGCCTGATCGCGGCGGCGCGGGCAGGGCTGGGCGTGATGGCGCACTCCCGGGGGCTGGTGCCGCCCGGCCTGGTGCGGGTGCCGGACCGGTTCGGACTGCCGGAACTGGGACGGGTCGACTTCGTCCTGGTGCACGGCCCACGCCGCACCGCGGCCCAGGGCGCGGCGGACGCCCTCGCCGCAGCGATCCTGGCAGCCGGCGACCGCCTCCACCGAGCCTGACCCACCGGCGCTGAGCAGACCCCCCGTCCCGTGCCCCCTACCGCCCCCGCTCCCGATAGGTCAGTTGCTTGATTCGGCGCAGGAACACCGTCGTGTCCACGTGCCGTACCCCCTCCAGCTGCCCCAGTGGGCCGCTGAGGTAGGCGTACAGGTCGGCGGTGTTCCGGGCCAGTACGGAGGCGATGATGTTGCAGGGGCCGGTCGCCGCCGACGCGTGGGCGATGCCGGGATGGCCGGCCAGCGCCTCGCCCACGGAGTGCAGCGCGGAGGGTGCCGCGGTGATCCACAGGAGGGCCGAGACCGGGTGGCCGAAGATCCCCGGATCGCACTCCGAGTCGACGAACACGGCACCCGACGCGAGCAGCGCCGCTAGCCGGCGTCTGGCGGCGGACTCGGTGAGACCCGTGGCCCGCTGCAACTCGGGGTAGCCGGCCCGCCCGTCCCGCTCCAGCGCGGCCAGCAGCGGCTCGTCGTCCGGGGTGATTCGCACGTGGCCCGGGGCCGCTTCGTGACGGGGACGCAGCGCCTCGGTCTCCGCGGCGGTGAGCGCGCCGAGCTTGGAGACCCAGCTCTGCGCGCCGCCGTAGAAGCGGTGCAGCAGTTGGTGTGCGCGGATCTCCATCACGCTGGGGGTACGCGGGAGTTTGCCGAGCAGCAGGTCGTCGTGGTCCCCGGAGCTGCGCGGCCGGGTCATGCACAGGACCTCGGTGCCGCCCGAGGCGAGGCCCACCCAGGAGGTGTCGGGGCGCTTGGCCAGCGCCTCCGCGATGGCCGGCGCGCTGTCCGGGGCGCAGCGCACCCGCAGCATCCACTGGTCCTCGCCGAGCCGGTGGGCGTCCCGCATCACCACGACCCGCAGCCCGCCGTCGGCGCACAGCCTGCGGTAGCGGCGGGCGACGGTCTGGTCGGAGACGCCGAGCACCGCGGCGACACGGCTGAAGGAGGCCCGGCCGTCGAGGGCCAGCGCCGACAGCAGCCGTCGGTCGAGTGCGTCGAAGCCGGGCGAGGAGGTGTGGGATTCCGTCTGCACAGGGCCCTCCGGTATCGGATTCCGGCACCGAGGCGCCCCCAGCCGTGCCGTTCGGCCGGTGTGGCCCATCGTACGAAGTCGTTCGCATCCGTCGCAGGAGGAGTTGAGGACATGCGTACATGGGGGCCGCTTACGGCCGTCTGTCTGAGCACGTTCATGTTGTTGCTGGACGTGACCATCGCGGTGGTCGCGCTGCCGGACATGGCGAGGTCGCTGGACGCCTCGCTGAGCGATCTTCAGTGGGTGATGGACGGCTACGCGCTGGCGCTGGCCGCGCTGCTGCTCGGCGCGGGGGCCGCGGCCGACATCCTGGGGCGGCGCCGGGTGCATGTCGTGGGGGTCATGGTGTTCGCGGCGGCCTCCCTGATGTGCGGGCTGGCGAGCGGTCCCGGGATGCTGGTCGCCGCACGCGCGGTGCAGGGGCTCGGGGCGGCCGCGATGCTCGCGACCACGCTGCCGCTGCTGGGCTCCGTCTACCAGGACAGGCGGCGCTCGGTGGCGCTCGGTGTGTGGGGCGCGGTCAGTGGTGCCGCGGCCGCGGTGGGGCCGCTGCTCGGCGGGGTGCTGACGGACGGGCCGGGCTGGCGGTGGATCTTCTACGTCAATCTGCCGGTGAGCGTGGCCGCGGTGTGGTTGACGCTGGGGGTCGTACCGGAGTCGCACGGTTCGCGCGAGCGGCGGATCGACTGGGCGGGCACGCTGACCTTCGCGGCCTTCGCGGGCGGGCTGACGTACGGGGCGGTACGGGCCGGGGAGCACGGCTGGGCCGAGACGGGCACCCTGCTGGTGTGCGCGGCGGCCGTCCTCGCGCTGGTCGCCTTCGTCGTCGTGGAGTGGCGCGGCGCCGACCCGCTGCTGGACCCGCGGCTGTTCCTGAAGCCGGCGTTCTCGGGGGTGATGGTGGGCGCGCTCGCCTTCAACGCGGCCGCGTTCAGCCTGATGGCGTACGACTCGATCTGGATGCAGACGCTGCTCGGGATGAGTCCGGTGCGCGGTGGGCTGGTCTTCCTGTGGCTGTCGCTGTCGTCGTTCGTGGTGGCGGCGGCCGGTGGCCGGCTGCTGCACGGGGTTCCGGCGCGGATCACCGTCGGGGGCGGTCTGCTGCTGACGGGCACGGGGCAGTTCTGCGTGACCGGCCTGGACGCGACGTCGACGGCGTCCGCGCTGGTGCCGGGGATGGTGCTGCTGGGTGTCGGTACGGGACTGGTCGCGCCCGGCATCGCCGGCGCCGCGCTGGCCGCCGTACCGCAGGACCGGGCCGGGATGGCGGGCGGAGCGGTCAACGCCTTCCGGCAGCTCGGGTTCGCCCTCGGCATCGCCGTGTACGGCACGGTGCTGACCTCGCGGATGCGGGACACCCTGCCGGACGACGCGGCCCACGCGCTGGCCGGCGGGGCGGCCGGTGCGCTGCGGGGCGCCTTCTCCGAGCGTGCGCTGCGAGCGGCGTTCGCCTCCGGTCTGAACTCCGCCGCCGTGGTCGCGGGGCTGACCGCGACGGTCGCCGGGGCGCTGGTGCTGGCCCTGGTCCGGACGGATCGCGCGACGCGGAGCGGAGTGACAGATTCCGGGCCGGCGGCGCTGAAGGAGGAGAGGGTCGCCCCTCGGGGGTGACCGGTTCGCAAGGGGCGTGAGCCGTAAGCGGGTCGTACAGATTCGGTGGAGATTACGGCTCCGAACCTCTCTCAAACCGTCGGTTCTGTGCCCGACCCTTCCCCATGTGAGCGTATTTTCCGGCAGCTACCTCACGGTACGTGAGCAGCGTTCGGTTTCGACCCCTCTCCCGTCGGATGCCCGGGTGGGGTAGCTTTCACGGCGCTGTGCGGAGCGTCACTGAGCGCCAGGGAGAGCGGGGAGCGGGGTTTGCGCGAGTTCACCAACCCTCCGTTGGCGTTGGCACCCCCGGTGGGCGGACTGGCCGACGTCGTCTTCGAGCATGCCCGCGACGACCCCATGCACATCGCCCTCGGCCGCAAGGACGAGGCCGGCCGCTGGCGGGACGTGACCTCGGCGGAGTTCCGCGACGAGGTCATGGCCCTGGCCAAGGGACTGCTCTCCCAGGGCATCCGCTTCGGCGACCGGGTCGCGATCATGTCCCGCACCCGCTACGAGTGGACGCTGTTCGACTTCGCGCTGTGGACGATCGGCGCCCAGGTGGTGCCGGTCTACCCGACCTCCTCCGCCGAGCAGTGCTTCTGGGCGCTGTACGACGCCGAGTGCACGGCCGCGATCGTGGAGCACGAGGACCACGCCATGACGATCGCCACCGTCATCGACCGGCTGCCTGCGCTGCACCGGCTGTGGCAGCTGGACTCCGGCGCGGTGCAGGAGCTGTACGACGCGGGGGCCGCCATCGAGGACGAGGTGGTGCACCGCCACCGGCAGGCGGTCACCCCGGACTCCGTCGCGACCATCATCTACACCTCGGGCACCACCGGCCGCCCCAAGGGCTGCGTGATCACCCACGGCAACTTCATGTACGAGGCGGACACCGTCATCGAGCGCTGGGAGCCGGTGTTCCACTCGAAGAAGGGCGACGAGGCGGCGACCCTGCTGTTCCTGCCGCTCGCCCATGTCTTCGGGCGGATGGTGCAGGTGGCCGCGATCCGCGGCGGGGTGCGGTTCGGCCACCAGCCGCAGATGAACGCGGCCGCCCTGCTGCCGGACCTGGCCGCGTTCAAGCCGACGTTCTTCCTGGGCGTGCCGTACATCTTCGAGAAGGTCTTCAACGCCTCCCGCCGCAAGGCCGAGAAGGAGGGCAAGGCGGGTCCGTTCGAGAAGGCCGTCGACGTGGCCGTGAAGTACGCGGAGGCCATGGAGGCCAAGGCCTGGGGGCTGGGACCCGGCCCGTCGGCGGGGCTGCGGATGCAGCACCAGCTCTTCGACAAGCTCGTCTACTCCAAGATGCGGGCCGCGATGGGCGGCCGTATCAAACAGGCCATGACCGGCGGTTCGGCGATGGACCGCAAGCTGGGGCTGTTCTTCGCGGGCGCGGGCGTGCACATCTACGAGGGGTACGGCCTCACCGAGTCGACGGCCGCCGCCACCGCCAACCCGCCCGAGCGCACCCGCTACGGCACGGTCGGCCAGCCGATCCCGGGCATGACCGTGCACATCGCGGACGACGGCGAGATCTGGCTGTACGGCGACAACGTCTTCCAGGGCTATCTCAACAACGAGAAGGCCACCGACGAGGCCCTGCACGACGGCTGGCTCGCCACCGGCGACCTGGGCTCCCTGGACGAGGACGGCTATCTCACCATCACCGGCCGCAAGAAGGAGATCCTCGTGACCTCCGGCGGCAAGAGCGTCTCCCCCGGGGTGCTGGAGGAGCGGGTGCGCGACCATCCGCTGGTCTCGCAGTGCATCGTCGTGGGCAACGACCGGCCCTATGTCGCCGCCCTGGTCACCCTGGACCAGGAGGCAGTGGAGCACTGGCTGGCGATGCACGACAAACCGCGGATGGCCCCGGCCGAGCTGGTGCGCGACGCCGACCTGGAGACCGAGGTGCGGCGGGCGGTGGTCGCCGCCAACACCCTGGTCTCGCAGGCCGAGTCGATCCGTACCTTCCGTATCCTCGCGCAGCCCTTCACCGAGGAGCACGGACTGCTGACGCCGTCGCTGAAGCTGAAGCGCAAGGCGATCGAGACGGCGTACGCGAACGAGGTCGAGGCGCTGTACCGGGCCTGACGGTTCGTCAACCGATGGTCACGCGCAGGATCTTGTCCGATCCGTCGGCCGCACCCCCGTTGTTGTCGCAGTTGGTGGTCGACAGCCACAGCTGGTCGGCGCCCGGCACCTTGGTGACCGTACGCAGCCGGCCGTAGGTGCCCACGTAGTACGCGGTCGGTGTGCCGACGCTCTCGTTGTCGCCGTTGATCGGGATCCGCCACAGCCGCTCGCCGCGCAGCGAGGCCATGTAGACGACGTTGCGCACGATCGCGATGCCGCTCGGGGACGCCTCCGAGACGTTCCAGGTTGCCTTGGGGTTGGTCATCCCGGAGACGCTGCACGTGCCCTCGCAGGTCGGCCAGCCGTAGTTGGCGCCGGGCTTGATCAGGTTCAGTTCGTCCTTGGAGCTGTTGCCGAACTCCGCTTCCCACAGGCGGCCGTTGCGGTCGAAGGCGAGGCCCTGCGGGTTGCGGTGCCCGAGGCTGTAGACGTAGGTGCCGAAGGGGTTGCCGGGTGCCGGACTGCCGTCGGTGGTCATGCGCAGGATCTTGCCGTTGAGGGAGCTCTTGTCCTGCGCGAGGTCGGGTGTCTGGGCCTCGCCGGTGGAGACGTAGAGGTAGCCGTCGGGGCCGAAGGCGAGGCGTCCGCCGTTGTGGTAGCGGTTCTTCTTGATGCCCTGAAGGAGCACGGTGTAGCCGCTCAGCGTGGTCCCGTCGTACGTCATGCGGACCACTCGGTTGCCCTCGGACGCGGTGTGCATGAAGTAGACGCGGTGGTTGGTCTCCCAGTTCGGGTCGACGGCGACGCCCAGCAGTCCGCCCTCGCCGTTGGTGGTGACGGCGTTCGGGACGGTCCCGACCTGCGTCTTCGTGCCGTCCTTGGTGACCTTCCAGACCCGGAAGTCGTCCCGCTCGGTGACCAGCGCGCTCTTGCCGTCGGGCAGCCAGAACACGCCCCAGGGGATGGTCCAGCCGGAGGAGAGCGTGGCGACGGAGGAGGGGACGCCGCCGTCGGTGGCGCAGGCCTTGGTGGTGAAGGTGACCGTGTTGCTCGGCGGGCTGACGTTGCCGGCCGTGTCGCGGGCGACGACGTTCAGGCTGTACGGGCTGTCGCAGGCGAGCCCGGTCAGCGTGGTCGAGGTGCCGGTGACGGACGTGTAGACGGTGGTGTCGCTGCGTACGTCGTAGCCGGCGACCGCCCGATTGTCGGTGGAGGCACCCCAGTTCAGGGCGGCGCTGTTCGCCGTGACGTCCGCCGCGGACAGGGTGCCGGGCCGGGTCGGCGGGGTGGTGTCGGAGCTGGGCCTGGTGGTGCAGTCGACGACGGGGCTGGCCGGGGAGGTGTTGCCGGCCGCGTCACGGGCGATGACCGTGAGGTTGTAGGTGGTGCCGGGGGTCAGGCCGGTGAGCGCCTTGCTGGTCGAACCGCCGGGCGCCTCACCGATCTTGTTGCCGTGCTCGTAGAGGTCGTACGCCATCACGCCCACGTTGTCGGTGGCGGCGCCCCAGGCCAGCGTGAGCCCGTCCTCGCCGATGTCGGAGCAACTGGGCTGCCCGGGACGGCTCGGGGCCTGGGAGTCGGTGGCCGCGTCGACGCGGACGCGGTCGAGGTTGGGGCCTCCGGCGGCGCTGGTGGCGGTCGCGCGGATCTTCGCGGAGCCCGCGGTGAGCGGGACGTCGATCGTCTTGGTGGCCCAGGTGTTCCAGTCGGCGGTGGCCGGGAACGAGACGGCCGAGGCCACGACCGTGCCGTCCACGGAGAGGTCCATGGGCCGGTCGGTCGCGGTCCCGTTGGCGTAGCGGAAGGTGACGGCCGTGGTGCCCGCGGAGGCGGGCCTGACGGTGAACTCCACATAGGAGCCCTTGACGTTGGTGTAGTCGACGAAGCCGGTGCCCGTGTAACCCGTGTGGTTGGTGGCCACCGTGCCCTGCACGACGGTCGCGTCCTCCGCCTGGTAGTCGGTGGCCGCGAACGCGGTGGCCTGGCTCAGGCCCGCGAGGGGCAGCGCGAGGGCCGCGGCAAGGCCGTAGGGCAGAACTCTCTTGATTTTCACGGATGTTCCTCCCTTCAGCCCGTGTACTGGGTGAAGACCTTGAGGTAGTCGTACGGCTGCTGCGTCACACCGCTGCACGAGTCGCCGTCGGTGCCCGAGCCGCAGGGGCGGTCGCGGTTGACAGACCAGTAGGTGAGGCGTCCGATGTGGTGCTGCTGGGCGTAGGCGAGCATGGTCCTGAAGTCGGCGACGCGGACGCGCTCACCGGAGTCGTCGGTCTTGCCGTTCATCGAGGACAGCCCGATGTGCGCGTAGGCGGTGGCGTCGCTGTAGCCGTACGCCGACTTCACCCGTGCCTTGAGTCCTTCCATGGCCTGCGTGGTCAGGGTGCCCATGTTCGTGGTGCCGCCGCCGAAGTCGAACGGCATGATGCACCACACGTCGTTCGCCAGGCCCGAGTTCGCCGCCCGCTTGATCATGTCGACGCCGGTGGAGTCGGGGCCGCTGGTCGTGGTGCCGAAGGTGATGACCGTCTTCAGGCCCGGGTTGTTCGCCTTGACGGTCTTCAGCGCGTCGACGACCCGCTGCCGAACGGTCGCGTTGGACCACTCGGTGTTCTCGATGTCGATGTCGAGGGCCTTCAGCCGGTAGGCGTTGATCACTTTCTGGTAGGCGCCGGCGAGCGCCGAGGCGCTGGAGCACTTCTCGCCGAGCTTGTTCCCGCTCCAGCCGCCGACGGAGACCATGACGTCACCGCCGGCGGATCTGATCGCGTCGATCCTCGACTGGTCGGTGCCGCCGGTCAGCGGGCGCGAGCCGTCCCACTTCGGGGTGCAGCCGCCGTCGGAGAGGATGAACGCGAGGGTGAACCACTTGACGCCGGTCGCCGACATCACCGAGGTGGCGTTCTGCGGGTTGCCCCAGCCGAGGTACTCGTAGGGGGCGACGGCCATGCCCGGCGAAGCGGCCGCGCTCTTCAGGGAGTTGACGGGCTTCACGCGGACCAGCCGGGTCTCGCCGGGCCGCAGCGTCGCGCTGTAGGAGTCGGCGATCACGCCCTTGTGGGAGCCGGACCACAGGTCGGTGACGTCTCCGGAGCCGGTGAAGCCGACCTGGGACCAGTCCACGGCGACCGTCGCGCTGCCGGACGTACCCGTGTTGAACAGGGCCACCACGTACTGGCCGTCGCTCTCCTTCTTGCTCCAGACCTGCTTGACCCCGCTGCTGACGATCCGCTTGGCAGCGACGCCGTCCTGGTCGACCCCGATGAGGCGGTCGTTGGTCAGCATCGCCTTGTCGACCGGGTCGAGATCGGTCAGGTCGGTGCCGAGCAGCAGCGGCGAGGCGGCCATCGCCCAAAGCGTGAAGTGGGACCGGCGCTGGTCGGCGGTCAGGCCCACCTGGTCGCCGTTGCCGATCTCCAGCGAGTCCAGGTCGTTCCAGCCTCCGGGGCCCGCGTGCGGCTGCCAGGAGGCCGCCGAGTCGAAGCGTTTGGTGACGTGGGACCAGTCGGTGAGCGGATAGCCGCTGCCGTTGCTCCCCGGCCCGCAGTAGCACTCGACGTCACCCTGGGTGCGCCAACTGTTGGCCAGTTTCCGCCAGGTGGAGGCGTCGGCGATGGGGAGGTTGTTGGACAGCGCGAAGTTGATGGGCCGTCCGGTGGCACGCAGGGCCTTGTCCCACGCCTCGACGTCGGGAATGTCCTGGCTGCCCACTCCGTCGATCTTCAGGTAGTCGACTCCCCAGGAGGCGAACTGCCTCGCCCAGGAGTTCACGAACTCCTGGGCTCCCGGCTTGGAGTAGTCGATGTAGTACATGTTCTTGCAGTTGTAGTTCTTCTCCGTCTTCGAGGTGTCCGCGATGTCCTTGGCGTGGTACGAAGTCCCCTCGATCGGTGTGTTCTTGGTGACGGCGTTCTTGGCGATGCCGGGCGTCACGTAGAAGCCGAACTTCAGGCCCTTGGAGTGGACGTAGTCGGCCAGCGCCTTGATGCCGGACGGGAACTTGGCGGAGTCGACGGTCCAGCGGCCGTAGGAGTCGACGACGAAGCCGTTCGAGTCGCACTTCTGCCAGAAGTCGTCCAGGTTGATGTGGACGAAGCCGTGGTTCTTGAGACCGGTCGACACGAGCGCGTCGGCCTGCGCCTTGATCTTCGCCTCGGTCGGTGTGCGGCGCACGTAGCTCCAGCTGGACCAGCCCATGGCGGGCCGGACGGACTGGCCGTTGTCCGAGGCGGCGGCCGGTTGGGCGGTGCCCAGGAGCGGCACGGCGGCGGTGAGGAGCAGGCCCGCCACCGCGGCCGTGAGCGATCTGATCCGGAACATCACTGTCCCCCGTTCGCGGGTGTGGCGTACGACGTGCCGATCCACGCCTCGTCGATGCGCAGTCGCTTGTAGCGGGTGGTGTCGGTGGCGGCGGCCCAGGTGGAGGTGACCTCCAGGCGGACATGGCGGGCGTTGGCCGCGGTCAGGTCGATGCCCTGCACACCGCGGCGGCTCGGCAGCTGGCCGGTCTTCACTGGGCTGCCCCAGGTCGTGCCGTCGGCGCTCAGATACACCTTGTAGTCCTTGATCCGCGCCGACTGCTCGGTGTCCGAACGGACGTAGGCGACGGAGTCCTCGCGCTGGTTGAGCCCGAGGTACTGGACCTTCTTCGAGCTGCCGAGGTCGAAGGTGAGGTTGACGGGCAGGGTCTTGTCGTTGTCCCAGTAGGTGCGGTAGTCGCCGTCACCGGCGGCCGAACCCGCGTGACCGCTCGCCGAGGCGCTCGCGCTCACCTTGACGCCGGTGAGGATGCCCTGGCGGCCGGCCGTGACGACCTTGAACACCGTGTCGTACGGGTCCCAGTTCCCGAGCCCGGAGAGAGTGAGCACGCCGCCCGACTGCGACCACGAAACCGCCGCGCCCGTACGGAGGTTGGTGGCCGAGGCGACGCGGTAGCCGTTGTCGCGGATGCGCAGCGTGCTGGTGCTGGGCGGGGTCAGGACGTGGATGTACTGGCGGTCGGGGTCGCTCCTGCTGATCGTGGTCACGCCGTGGGCGCCGTCGTTCCAGAAGCCCGGCTTGAGCCCGCCGTACAGGTAGCCGCCGCCCTCCGTACCGTGCAGCGACTCCCAGATGGGGTTGAGGTAGGAGTTCGCGAAGTTGTTGAACTCGGCCTGTTTGGCGGGGAACTTGCCGTTGACCTGGGCGGTCTCGGCCATCAGTGCCTTCACGGACGATCCGGCGTTGGTGACGAGGCGGCCGAGGGTGAGCATCTTGTCGACCGACGGATCGGTGCCGCCGTACCACCACGAGCCGGTGGAGGGCAGTTTGAAGTCGGCCTCGGTGAGGCGGGGTTGGGCCGTGTAGACGGCCTGCGGGTAGTCGTACGCCGGCGTCATCCCCGTCTTCTGCTCATTGCTGATCATGTCCATGATCGGCGTGTCCTCGTTGTTGTTGCTGAGCGTGTAGTCCGGGCGCTTCTCGTAGATCTGCCGGTAGAGGTCGCGGCTCTCCCAGTAGGCGTTGTCGTTGTCGATCCAGAAGCCGCCGAGGTCGGGGTAACGGTCCATGACCTCGAAGAAGTTGTCGTAACTGAACTGCCCGAAGCCGTCGTTGGTGGTCAGGTCGACGTTCTTGCCCTTGTAGGCGGAGTAGGCGGCCGAGTCGAGCCACTCGTGGCCGCCCTCGTCGTGCCACTGGGGGTCGTTGGTCATGTAGAGGATGACCTTCAGCCCCTTGGCCTTGGCGGCCCTGACCAGCTCACCCAGGAAGTCGCGTTGGGTGGAGCAGGAGCCGGGGATCTTCGACGGCCAGGTGCGGGCGTAACCGAGGCGGCTGTGGAAGGAGGCGAGGACGAGGTACTGCGTGTGCAGCTTCTGGGCCTCCTTCACCCAGTAGTCGGCGTTCCAGCCGCCGTTCGTGACGTCGTTCTCCCAGGCCGTGCAACTGGTGTGGGCCGGTGCGGTGCGCAGGCCCCAGTGCAGGAAGAGACCGCCGACGGAGTCGCGCAGGAAGTCCTGGCGGGGGTTCTCGAGGTCGAGCGGCTGCACCGCCGTACGGCCGCAGTCCTGACCTCCCGAGACCCGCAGGGCGCCGCCAGAGGTGTGGTGACTGCCCGTCAGGCAGTCGCCCGTCGTGTCCTGGAGGCCCACGTCGAACGGGGAGCCGCCGGGCGGGAAGCGGACGTCGAAGACGGCGGCGACCTGGGACGGCTCCTGCAGGGCGGCCGGGTGGCTGAGTCCGAGGACGACGGCGACGACGAAGAGGACGATCGCCGCCGCTCGGGAATGTCTGGCTGTGGGGGGTTTCAAGGTGACGGCTCCTCAGACCAGTTGGTAGCCGCGGAGATTGCTGAGCAGCAAGTAGGTGTTCTGGAGGGAGCCGGAGGTGTCGCCGAGGGAGCGGTAGATGCCCCACTTCGGGCGGACCCGGTCGGCCAGGAAGGTGTCGACGCCGGTCTTCGACGCGTCGACGACGGCCGAGCCGGCGGACTTGAGGATCCAGCGGACCGAACCCGCCGAGCCGTCGCCGACCTTGATCTGGAAGTCGACGTCGGTCCACTTGTCGTGCAGCGGGTCCAGGTCGGTGCGGCCGACGAGGATGTCGTCGATGGCGAGCTTCAGCTCGATGGTCTGCCTGCCGTTCACGCGGCGCAGGGACTGCACGACGATCGGCGAGGTGCCGCTGCCCGGCTGCTTCATCTGCATGATGTGGGTGAAGGTGGTGGTCGCCTTCAGGGAGCTCGGGATGTACATCGAGTAGGTGACCCGCCAGGTCTGGCCCTTCGTCCACTTCAGGTAGTTGCCGCCGCTGCCGTTGCGCAGCCCGGTGACCTCCTGGCGCTGGCGGTCGGTCGAGGTGTCGCGGTCGACGGTGTGCATGTCGAAGCGCCAGTTGTTGCCGGTGGCGTAGATGTGCGGCTGCCCGGCGGAGTGCGAGTCGGCGCGGTCGTCCTCGACCGTCTCGAAGGCGCCGAGGCCGTCGGCGCTCGCGGAGGGGGCCCACTTCTGCTGCCAGGAGGCGGCGTGGGCGGCGGTCGCCGTCGGCAGACCGGCCGCGGCCGCCGTGGCACCGCCGAGCGCGGCCCCCAGCAACACTCTTCTGGATGTGCTCATGACATCAATCACCTCGCAGTTGTTCGTTCATGATCAGGAAGGCGCCCAGGCCGTGGAAGTCGTTGGTGGCCCGGTCGCGAGCGATGTAGTACGCGTAGTCGCCGACGTTGGTGCCGATGGAGATGTCGGCGAGGTTCGTGCGCCCGTCGGAGCCGACCGAGAGCCGGGCGAGCACGCCCTGGTAGCCGCGGTGCGCGACGGCCTTGAAACGCTGGTCCAGATACCCCTGCTGAGCACCGCGCGAGAGGGCGTACGTGAACATGCTGGAGCAGGACGTCTCGGTCCAGTTGTCGCCGCGGGCACCCTTGTCGATCACCTGGAACCAGCGGCCGGTCGCCGGGTCCTGGTACTTCTCCAGACCCGCCGCCAGCCTGCGGAGGATGCCGAGCAGCTGGGCCCGGCGCGGGTGGTTCTGCGGGATGCCGTCCAGCACGTCGACGATCGCCATGGAGTACCAGCCGACCGCACGGCACCAGTGCTCGGGGGCCAGTCCGGTGCGCGGGTCGGCCCAGCCGGCGGTCTTCGACTCGTCGTAGGCGTGCTTGAGCAGTCCGTTCGCGACCTGGAGGTGGCTTCCGTAGACGGCGAGCTGCTTCGCGGCCTCGTCGTCGGTGGACGAGCTGTCGCCGAACTCCTCTCCGTACTCGACGAGGAACGGGTTCACCATGTAGACGCCGTCCGCCCAGAGCTGGTGGGCGCGGCTCGCGGTGTCGGCGTGCCAGAAGCCGCCGTCGCTCGTGCGGGGGTAGCCGGCCAGGCGGTCGACGATCTTCTTCGCCGCCCTGCGGTAGCGGTCCTGGCCGGTCTCGTGGTGCAGGATCACCAGGAGCCGGCCGGCCTGCATGCTGTCGAGGCTGTTGAAGGACTGGCCGATCGAGCCGTCGCTCTTCACGAAGCGGTCGACGTAGTCCTTGATGTAGGTCAGGTAACGGGTGTCATGGGTGCGCTCGTACGCGAGGTACTGGCCGTAGAGGTAGAGGCCGACCGGGTAGGACCAGCCGCCGATGCTGCTCGGCGTGTAGCGGGCCATGGTCGACTCGACCATCGCCACGGACCAGTCGCGGTCCGGGGACGGGCCGGTCGGGGAGCCGGCGGTCGGGGGTGCGGCGGCCGGCACGGTGACCAGGGTCGCGGCGGCGAGTGCAAGGGTCGTCAGAGCCGTGCGCAGACGACGGCGTCTCATGTTCCTCCCTCTCCGTGAGCCAGGAGACACGGGAAACATCGGATGAAAGATCGGATGGATTCATATCCATGAACAGAGTTCAGGATTCCGCCCGATGGCGCGATCCAGAGTCGCGGCAGGACCGTCGGTGGTCAATGGTCTGTACCGAAGACGTCGGATGCATTTCCGGCCAATTTCAGCCATGACTCACTGACCGGCGGGTCAGTTCGGACGGATTCTCCGGTCAGGAATGCATCACGGCTCGTGATCGTTGACGATGGGAGTACCACCGTCCGACAACCGTAAGGATCAAGAGCTCGTGAGCAGCAAGGTCCCCCCGATCATCCTCAACAACGGCGTCGAGATGCCCCAGTTGGGCTTCGGCGTGTGGCAGGTGCCGGACGACGAGGCGGAGCGCGCGGTCAGCACGGCGTTGGAGGCCGGGTACCGCAGCATCGACACAGCGGCGATCTACGGCAATGAAGAGGGCACCGGCAAGGCCATCGCGGCTTCCGGGGTCCCCCGCGAGGACATCTTCGTCACCACCAAGCTCTGGAACAGCGACCAGGGCTACGACGCGACCCTGCGCGCCTTCGACACCTCGCTGGCCAAGCTCGGCCTGGACTACGTGGACCTGTACCTGATCCACTGGCCGACGCCCGCCCGCGACCTGTACGTCGACAGCTACAAGGCGTTCGAGAAGCTGCACGCCGATGGCCGGATCAAGGCGATCGGTGTCTCCAACTTCGAGCCCGAGCACCTGCGGCGGCTGATCGACGAGACGTCCGTCGTGCCGGCCGTCGACCAGATCGAGCTGCACCCGCACCTCCAGCAGCGGGCCGCCCGCGAGTTCCACGCGGAGCAGGGCATCGCCACCGAGGCCTGGTCGCCGCTCGGCTCCGGCAAGGGACTCCTGGAGGTCCCGGCGGTCGTGGCCATCGCCCAGAAGCACGACCGCACCCCGGCCCAGGTCGTGCTGCGCTGGCACCTCCAGCTCGGCAATGTCGTGATCCCGAAGTCCGTGACGCCGTCGCGGATCAAGGAGAACATCGAGGTCTTCGACTTCAGCCTGGACACCGAGGACCTGGCGGCGATCAGCGCGCTCAACGAGGACCGGCGCCTCGGCCCGGACCCGTCGACGTTCAACGCCGCCTGACGCACCAGCGCTTCGGCCGGCGGTGGGCCTCCCGTATCGGGGACCCACCGCCGGCCGTCGTGTGTCCGGCGCCGGCCGTCGTCTGTCCGGCGCCGATCGTCGTGGGTCCGGCGCCGGCCGTCAGACGGGCTGCCCGACGGGCCGTACGACGACGGTGTTGATGTCGACGCCCTCCGGCTGCCGTACGGCCCACACCACCGAGTCGGCGATCTGGTCGGCGGTGAGCAGGTGACCGGGCGGCAGGCTGCCGTAGCTGTCCCAGAACGGCGTCTCCACGCGCCCCGGGGCGACCAGGGTGACCCCGACACCGAACTCCGTGACCTCGCGCCGGGCGTTCTCGGCGAGCCCGGTCACCGCCCACTTCGTGGCGCCGTAGATGTTGCCGGGCCCGTGCACGAACCCGGCCACGCTGCCGATCAGCACGATCCGGCCGCGGGTCTCCTTGAGCGCGTCGATGGAGGCCCGGATGAGCAGGGCGGGGCCGAGGACGTTGGTCAGCACCATCTCGCTCCAGCCCGCCGGGTCCCCCGCGGCCACGGTGTCGTGCGTGGCGAAGCCGGCGTTGGCGACGACCGTGTCCAGTCGCCCGAACTCCTTGAGCGTGCCGTCGACGGCCGCCTGCACGTCGGCGTACTCGCCCGCGTTGCCGACGAACGTCAACAGACCCTCGGGGTTGCCGAGTTCCTCGGCGAAGGCGCGCAGCCGCGGCTCACCGCGGCCGGTGACGGCCACCTTGTGCCCCGCGTCGAGCAGTTGCCGTGCGACCGCGGCGCCGATACCGCTGCCACCGCCGGTGATGAGTGCGACCGGTGCGTCGGACATGGTTTCCCCCTGTGTTCCGCTGTGCTCTCGTGGATGGCAGGGAGTACATCAGTTGGAGCGTTCTCGAAGTCAAGTGCCGTGAGCCCGACGGCAGTCGGGCTCGCCGGTGCGGCGTCGGCCGCGAGGTTTCCGTGCCTCAGCCGGTCCGCACGGCGGTGTGCACGGTGTGCGCGGCGAGCAGGAAGACGTCCCCCCGCCGATGCACGCTCGCCGCGTCCTCGGGGTCGAGCAGCCGGTCGAGGGTCTCCCGGTCGTCCGGCGCCAGCTGATCGGCGAACACCTCCCGCAGCCGCCCCAGCGACGCGGCGATGTAGGCCCGGGCCCGATCCGTCGTCGGCGCCGGAAGATCCAGCAGGAAACTCCGGGTCCCCGTGTGCCGAAGCCCCGCGGCGGCCATCAGCGCGGGCCAGTCCTCGGTCTCGGCCACGGAGTCGGCCAGCCCCGCCCGCATCTCGGTGAACCACTCCTCCTCCAGGGCGTCGAGCCGCGCCTGGAGCCCCGGCCGCCCGATCCCGAGGTCCCGGGGCAGGAAGCGGGCGGGCAGACCGCCCTCCATCAGCGCCAGGGTGCCCCCGCGCACCAGCCGGGCGGCGAACGCGGCGATCCCGGCCCGCTGGTCCCCCAGGTGGTGCAGGCTCCGGCTGGCCCACAGCAGGTCGACGGGGTAGTCCAAGTCGTCGAGGACCCCGGGGAGTTCACCGGTGAGGGTGCCGAAGCGGTCGGCGAGACCGAGCCGCGCGGCCCGCGCCGAGGCCCGCTCCAGCAAGGGCTCGGCCGCGTCGACGGCGACGACCCGGGCCCCGGGGAACGCCTCCGCGAGCAGACAGGAGAGCACTCCGGGCCCGCTTCCCGCGTCGACGATCAGCCCCGGTTCGGTCTGCTTGTGGCCGAGCCAGGCGAGGGCCCGCTCGTACAGGGGTGTGAACAGTTCCGCCTGGGTCTCCAGGTGCTCGGCCATCCTGGACCAGTCGATGTCGGTGTGCTGGTGACCGTGGTGGTGGTCCTGGTCGTGGTTGTGGTGGTGCGCCATGCCGTCAGCCTCTCCTCAGGATGCCGACAGCGTGCGCCGACGCACCGCACGGACGCCAGCGATGTTGCCGACACGGCAAAACGACGGCAGCGCGGACGCGGGGAAAAGGGGATGCGCCGGAGAGGCCGGTCCACCACCATGACCCGCATGGACGACGAACTGGTCGAGCGCTTCCTCGACGACGGATTCGTGAAGATCGAGGGCGCCTTCCCATCGCGCGTCGCCCAGCACTGCGCGTCACTGCTGTGGCGGGAGACGGGCTACGACCCCGAGGACCCGGCCTCCTGGAAGGACCCGGTGGTGCGGGTCCCCGGTATGGCCCAGGGCCCCTTCGCCGCGGCCGCCAACACCCCTGCCCTGCATACGGCGTTCGACCTGCTGGTGGGTGAGGACCGCTGGCAGTCCCGCTATTCGCTGGGCACGTTCCCGTTGCGGTTCCCGCACGCGGAGGAGCCGGACGACGCCGGCTGGCACATCGAGGGAAGCTACCTCCCCGAGGGCGCGCAGCCGGGGATGTACCACACCAACCTCCGTTCCCGGGAGCGTGCGTTGCTGATGCTGTTCCTGTTCAGCGAGGTCACGGAGGAGGACGCCCCGACCCGCATCAGAGTGGGCTCCCATCTCGACGTACCGCCGGTCCTGGAGCCTTACGGCGAACAGGGCGCCTCCTTCCTGGAGTTGGGCCCGAAGGTGGACGAGGCATCGGCGCACCGCCCCCTCGCCCATGCCACCGGCAGCCCGGGGGACGTCTACCTCTGCCACCCCTTCCTGGTGCACGCGGCCCAGCCCCACCACGGTACGAACCCCCGCTTCATGGCCCAGCCACCGCTGTTGCCGTCGGAGCGGTGCGAGGTGCACCGCCCCGACGGCGACTACTCGGCGGTGGAGCTGGCGATCCGCCGGGGCCTGGCCAAGGAGCACTGACCAGACCCCGGTGGAGTTGATGTTCTCAGGGGCGCGGGACTGTATCGATCTGCGGCTCCGCCGCGGGGCGCGACCAGCCACGACGGACGGACAGCCGCAGTCCCACCGCACCCGGCGAAGCTAGAGCGCGGGGTACGCGTTCTTCATGAGCTCCTGGAACTGCGCCGAGAACCAGTGCCCCGACAGCGGAGCGTTCGGCAGCGCACCGGACATGTTGTTGTTGTTCCGCGGGTTGCCGGTGTACGTCGGGTCGCACATCCGGTCGAAGCCCTTGCCCTCGTCGTTCGGAACGGCGCTGCTCGCCCCGTCGGACTCACCCGGGGGCTTGATCCACACGTAGGCGTCGATCCCGGCCGCCGGGCTGGCCTGCGGACGCTCGCCGAGGCCGGCGCCGGACTGGTTGCACCAGTTGCCGGTGTTGAGGCGCCGGTCGATGCGGCCGCCGTCGACGTAGGTGTTCACATCGGTCTTGGCCCCGGGACCGGTCGGCCGGGCGCTGCCGCCCCAGCCGTTGCGGGAGGTGTCGATGAGCATGCCGACGCCCGACGGGAAGCCCTGGCTCACGGCCTCCTGACGGAAGGCCTGGGCGTAGGAGAGCTCGTCGACGTAACGGTTCCAGTCGACCCACTTCGACTCGCGCACGGACTTGCCGTTCACGGAGTCGTTGATGGTGTAGTACGGCTCCTTCAGCGCGCTGTAGTTGGCGGTGTTGGTGATGAAGCCGTGGACGTCGTTCACCGTGGCGCCCTCGGCGGTCGCAGCCTGCTTGATCGTCTGGACGGTCGCCGAGAAGTTGTCGTCCCAGCCGAGCCAGCCGTGGTGCCCGGCGTCCACGTAGTTGTAGACGTTGGGGACGTCACCGAGCTTGTTCAGCGCGTAGCCGACACCCTTGATGTAGTTGCCGTTGGACTTCATCGTGTCGCAGTTGGGGGTGGCGGTGTTCCGGGGCGACACGTTGGTGACGAGGTTCGGCAGGGAGTCGAGCTCGACCGTGGTGACGATCCGCAGCGAGGCGTACTTGGAGTCGGCGAGGATCGCGGCGATCGGGTCGATGTACTGCGTCTTGTACTTGTCGATGTCCGTCGGACCGAACTCACCGTTGGAGGCGAGCGCGGCACAGTCACGGCCCGGCAGGTCGTAGATCACCAGCTGTACGGCGAGTTCGCCGCTGCCCTTCTGCTTGAGGGCCTCGTCGAGGTGCGCCCGCAGGCCCATCTTCCCGCCCGCGCCGTTGATCGCGGCGACCCGGTCCAGCCACACGCCGGTGGGCTGGTTGGCGATGCGGCTGCCGCCCGGCTCGGCGGCGGCGTTGGCGGACCACTCGGGGTTCACGTACACCTTGGCGCCCGCGTAGGGGTTGTCGACCCGGGTGCCGGTGCCGGGGGTGCCCGGATCGGTCGGGCCCGGGTCGGTGGGGCCGCCGCCGTCGACGTTGCAGGTCACCCCGTCGAGCGTGAAGGTGGTCGGCACCGCGTTGGTGCCGCTGTAGGTGCCCTGGAAGCCGAAGCTGACCGAAGCGCCGGTGGCCAGCGAGCCGTTGTAGCTCTCGTTGTTCGCGGTGACGGCCGTACCGCTCTGACTGATCTTGGAGTTCCAGAAGTTGGAGACCTTCTGGTTTCCGGCGTACGACCACTTCAGCGACCAACTCGACTTGGCCGCGCTGTTGTTGGTGATCGTGACGGCGGTGGTGAAGCCGGTGTCCCACTGGTTCTGCACCTTGTAGTCCACGGTGCAGGGGACGGCGGCGATGCCCACGTCCCCGGGGACCACGGCGAGCGCGGTCCCGGAGGCCCCTGCGACGAGCGCAAGGGCAGCGAGGAGCGCTGTTCTCGTACGACTCATGAGTGCGGGTTTCCTTATCGATCGCGGGTGTTGTCCGTCGAGAGGGTGCCGTGCACGGGGCACGGGTGTGCGAGGGAACGGGTCGGTGCGGGCGCTGTCCGTTCAGGGCGCGCAGACGGTCGCGCAGCCCGGTGCCGAACGCCGTGGGTGTGCCGTCGTGATCCCAGGGCGAGCGTGGGTTTCCAGCAGCTCTCGTTCGCGCAGGCGAGCCCGCCGGCCAGGATCAGGTCGGTGGCGGGTGTCGGCCGTCGAGGCCCAGCAGAAGCTGGATGCGCTCCACCGAGAGCAGGCGGGGATGACGCCGAACGCCTTGGCCGCCGGAACCGTCACGGACCCGGCGAGGGCGCCCGCATCGGCGACGGCGGTTAAAAGTACTGAACGCGGGGGGTGTCGCATGAGCGACTCCTTGCAGATCAGCGCGTCGTGACGGACGCGTCGACTGATGGAATCGCTCCCACTGGTGTCAAGGAAGGTAGCGCCAAGTGACGGCAAAGAACAGAGGAGTCACCGGCCTTTTGCCCGGCCTGTTCGTCGAATCTTTTCGACTGTTCACAAGCCTTGACCCCTTGAAGACCCATCCTCACTATGGGAGCGCTCCCACTGGTTCAAGCCTTGACTTCTCCGAGCCGCACAAGGAGGAACCAGCAATGCCCCCCACCAGGAGACGCCGGACCGCCCGGCGATTGTGGACCGCTGTCGTGGCGGCCATGGCACTGCCGTTCGCGATGCTGAGTGCGGCTTCAACTCCCGCACAGGCAGCCGCCGTTCAGTGCAGTGTCGACTACAAGACCAATGACTGGGGCTCCGGTTTCACCGCGGACCTGACGATCACCAACCGCGGCACGGACGCCATCAACGGCTGGACCCTGACGTACGGCTACGCCGGCAACCAGAAGCTGAGCAACGGCTGGAACGGCGTCTGGTCCCAGTCCGGCCAGAACATCAGCGTCAAGGACGCCGGCTACAACGCCACCATCGCCGCGGGCGCCGCCGTCTCCACCGGGGCGCAGTTCACCTACAGCGGCACCAACACCTCGCCCACCAACTTCGCGGTCAACGGCACCAGTTGCACCGGAGCCCACCAGCCGCCGATCACCGTGCTGACCAGCCCGGCCGCGGGAGCGGTCTACACCCAGGGCACCGCGGTCCCGCTCGCCGCGACGGCCGCCGCCGCGGACAACGCGACGATCAGCAAGGTGGAGTTCTACGACAACACCACGCTGCTGGGCACGGACACGACATCGCCGTACTCGCTCTCGGCCTCCAGCTTGACCGTGGGCAGTCATTCGCTGCTCGCGAAGGCGTACGACAGCCTGGGCGCGTCCGCCGAGTCGACGCCGGTCGGGATCACCGTCGCCTCGGGCCCCGCGATCGTCGCCTCGACCACCCAACTGGCCGTCCAGCAGGGCAAGACGGGCGCCTACACCGTGAAGCTCTCGACGCAGCCCTCGGCCAACGTGACAGTCACGACGGCCCGTACGAGCGGCAACTCCGGCCTCTCGGTCACGGGTGGCGCCTCGCTCACCTTCACGCCGTCGAACTGGAACACCGCGCAGACGGTGACCATCACCGGCAACGCCTCCGGCACCGGCGCGGCCACCTTCGAGTCCACGGCCACCGGCCACGCCAAGGCCTCGGTGAACGTCACCCAGATCGCGGCGACGGGCACGTACAACGCCCGCTTCCTGGATCTGTACGGGAAGATCACCAACCCGGCGAACGGCTACTTCTCCCCCGAGGGCATTCCCTACCACTCGGTGGAGACGCTGATCGTCGAGGCGCCGGACCACGGTCACGAGACCACCTCGGAGGCGTACAGCTACCTCCTGTGGCTCCAGGCCATGTACGGCAAGGTGACCGGCGACTGGTCCAAGTTCAACGGCGCCTGGGAGATCATGGAGAAGTACATGATCCCCACCCACGCCGACCAGCCGACCAACTCCTTCTACAACGCCTCCAAGCCGGCCACCTACGCACCCGAGCTGGACACCCCCAACGAGTACCCGGCCAAGCTGGACAGCGGTGTGTCGGTGGGGTCCGATCCGATCGCCGGTGAGCTGAAGTCGGCGTACGGCACGGACGACATCTACGGCATGCACTGGCTCCAGGACGTCGACAACGTCTACGGCTACGGCAACTCGCCCGGCAAGTGCGAGGCCGGACCTGCCGACACCGGACCGTCGTACATCAACACCTTCCAGCGCGGTGCGCAGGAGTCGGTGTGGGAGACGGTGCCGCAGCCGACCTGCGACGCCTTCAAGTACGGTGGCAAGAACGGGTACTTGGACCTGTTCACCGGTGACTCCTCCTACGCCAAGCAGTGGAAGTTCACCAACGCCCCGGACGCCGACGCACGGGCCGTGCAGGCCGCGTACTGGGCGGACATCTGGGCCAGGCAGCAGGGCAAGGGCTCCGACGTCTCCGCGACCGTGGGCAAGGCCGCGAAGATGGGCGACTACCTGCGCTACGCCATGTACGACAAGTACTTCAAGAAGATCGGCAACTGTGTCGGGCCGTCCACCTGCGCGGCCGGCAGCGGCAAGAACTCCTCGATGTACCTGCTGTCCTGGTACTACGCCTGGGGCGGCGCGACCGACACCTCGGCAGGGTGGGCCTGGCGCATCGGCTCCAGCCACGCGCACAGCGGCTACCAGAACCCGATGGCCGCGTACGCGCTGAGCTCCTACGCCGACCTGAAGCCCAAGTCGGCCACCGGCGCGGCGGACTGGAACACCTCGCTGACCCGGCAGTTGGAGTTCTACCGGTGGCTCCAGTCCGACGAGGGCGCCATCGCGGGCGGTGCGACCAACAGCTGGGCGGGCCGCTACGCCAGTCCCCCGGCCGGCAAGTCCACCTTCTACGGCATGTACTACGACGAGCAGCCCGTCTACCACGACCCGCCGTCCAACCAGTGGTTCGGGTTCCAGGCCTGGTCGATGGAGCGCGTCGCCGAGTACTACCAGCAGACGGGCAATGCGCAGGCCAAGGCGGTCCTCGACAAGTGGGTCAAGTGGGCGCTGTCCAAGACCACCATCAACCCGGACGGCACCTACCGGATCCCCTCGACCCTCCAGTGGTCGGGCCAGCCCGACACCTGGAACGCGTCAAGTCCCGGCGCCAACAGCGGACTTCACGTCACCGTCGCCGACTACACCAACGACGTCGGTGTGGCCGCCGCCTACGCCAAGACGCTGAGCTACTACGCCGCCAAGTCCGGTGACACCGCGGCGAAGACCACGGCCAAGGCGCTCCTGGACGGCATGTGGAACAACTACCAGGACAGCCTCGGCGTCGCGGTGCCGGAGGACCGCGCGGACTACAACCGGTTCGACGACTCGGTGTACGTGCCGAGCGGGTGGACCGGGACCATGCCGAACGGGGACGCGATCAACTCGTCGTCCACGTTCGAGTCCATCCGGTCCTTCTACAAGAACGACCCGGCCTGGTCGAAGATCCAGGCGTATCTCGCGGGCGGCGCGGTGCCGTCGTTCACGTACCACCGGTTCTGGGCCCAGGCGGACATTGCCTTGGCCATGGGTTCGTACGCGGAGCTTCTCGAATAGCCCCCGCCGAGCACTCCGTGGGGAGACCGTTGTCGACTGCGGGTCCGCTGTGGCTGGTCGCGCAGTTCCCCGCGCCCCTAAAAGCGCTACAGGCACCGTTTCTCCCTCGGAGCCGCTCGAAGGCTCCGCGTATAGGCCCCGCCACCTGACGGCGGGGCCGACCGGCCGGGCGGCCCCCTCCCGCACTGGGGGTCGCCCGGCGCTTCTCGCTGTGAACGGAAAGCGCTCCCCCCACTCCATGCGCTCCCCTTTCCGGAAAGGACTCCCCCGTGCGAAGAACCCGCATCCTGACGGCGGTGCTCGCGCTCGCGGCCGGGCTGCTCGCGGGCACCCCGCCCGTGGTGGCCGCCGGCAACGCCTCCGAGGTCCCGCTCGCCGCCGACACGTACACCTGGAAGAACGCCCGGATCGACGGCGGCGGATTCGTGCCGGGCATCGTCTTCAACCGCAAGGAGAAGAACCTCGCGTACGCCCGCACGGACATCGGCGGCGCCTATCGCTGGCAGGAGTCCTCGAAGACCTGGACCCCGCTGCTGGACTCGGTCGGCTGGGACGACTGGGGGCACACCGGGGTGGTCGGCCTGGCCTCCGACCCGGTGGACCCGGACAAGGTGTACGCGGCCGTCGGGACGTACACGAACAGCTGGGACCCGAAGAACGGCGCGGTCATGCGGTCGTCCGACCGGGGTGCGAGCTGGCAGAAGACCGTGCTGCCCTTCAAGCTCGGCGGCAACATGCCGGGGCGGGGCATGGGTGAGCGGCTCGCCGTCGACCCGAACAGGAACAGCGTGCTGTACCTGGGCGCGCCCAGCGGCAAGGGGCTGTGGCGTTCGACCGACTCGGGCGTCAGCTGGTCCCAGGTCACCGCCTTCCCCAACCCCGGCACCTACCAGCAGGATCCGGGCGACACCAGCGGCTACGCCAGCGACAACCAGGGCGTCGTCTGGGTTACCTTCGACGAGTCGACGGGGACGGCGGGGACGGCCACCCGGTCGATCTACGTCGGGGTCGCCGACCTCCAGAACTCGGTGTACCGGTCGACGGACGGCGGTGCGAGCTGGAGCAGGCTCGCCGGGCAGCCGACGGGGTACCTGGCGCACAAGGGCGTCCTGGACGCGGTGAACGGCTATCTGTATCTCACGTACAGCGACAAGGGCGGGCCGTACGACGGCGGCAAGGGCCAGGTGTGGCGGTACGCGACCGCGACCGGCACCTGGACGAACATCAGCCCGGTCGCGGAGGCGGACACCTCCTACGGCTTCAGCGGTCTGACGGTGGACCGGCAGAAACCCAGAACCGTCATGGCGACCGCCTACAGTGCCTGGTGGCCGGACACCCAGATCTTCCGCTCCACGGACAGCGGGGCGACTTGGACGAGGGCGTGGGACTACACGTCGTACCCCGACCGCGCGAACCGCTTCACCCTGGACGTCTCCTCCTCCCCGTGGCTGACCTGGGGCGCGAACCCCTCGCCGCCCGAGCAGTCGCCCAAACTCGGCTGGATGACCGAGTCGTTGGAGATCGACCCGTTCAACTCCAACCGCATGATGTACGGGACGGGAGCCACCCTCTACGGCACGGAGAACCTCACGAACTGGGACTCCGGCGGCAAGTTCACCATCAAGCCGATGGTCCAGGGCCTGGAGGAGACGGCGGTCAACGACCTGGCGTCACCGCCCTCGGGTGCCCCGCTGCTGAGCGCCCTCGGTGACGTCGGCGGTTTCCGGCACACCGACCTCACCAAGGTCCCGCCGATGATGTTCACCCAGCCGAACTTCACCACGACCACGAGCCTGGACTTCGCCGAGACCGACCCGAACACGGTGGTGCGGGTGGGGAATCTGGACTCCGGACCCCACATCGCGTTCTCGACCGACAACGGGGCCAACTGGTTCGCGGGGACCGACCCTTCGGGGGTGAGCGGCGGCGGCACGGTGGCCGCCTCCTCCGACGGCAGCCGGTTCGTGTGGAGCCCGGACGGCTCGGGAGTGCGGTACACGACGGGGTTCGGTACGTCGTGGTCGGCGTCGAGCGGGATCCCGGCCGGGGCGATCGTGGAGTCGGACCGGGTGGACGCGAAGACCTTCTACGGCTTCAAGTCCGGGAAGTTCTACGTGAGTACGGACGGCGGCGCGACCTTCACGGCCTCGGCGGCCACCGGCCTGCCGAGCGGTGACAGCGTGCGCTTCAAGGCACTGCCCGGGGTGAAGGGCGATGTGTGGCTGGCGGGCGGGGCCGCCGACGGGGCGTACGGCCTGTGGCACTCGACCGACTCCGGCGCGACCTGGACGAAGCTCTCCAACGTCGACCAGGCCGACACCGTCGGCTTCGGGAAGGCGGCGCCGGGGGCGTCGTACCAGACGCTCTACACCAGCGCGAAGATCGGCGGGGTCCGGGGCATCTTCCGCTCCACGGACAAGGGCGCGAGCTGGACCCGCATCAACGACGACGCCCACCAGTGGGGTTGGACGGGTGCGGCCATCACGGGCGACCCCCGGGTGTACGGCCGGGTGTACGTGTCGACGAACGGCCGGGGTGTGATCTACGGCGACACCTCCGACACCGGCGGGGGCGGCCCCACGGATCCGACCGACCCGCCCCCGACGGGCGCCTGCGCGGTGGCCTACAAGATCACCAACCAGTGGTCGGGCGGCTTCCAGGCGGACGTCCAGCTCACCAACACGGGGTCAAGTGCCTGGACCGGCTGGACACTTGCCTGGACCTTCCCCAACGCCCAGACGGTCACCCAGACCTGGAACGCCGAGACCACCCAGTCCGCCTCGACGGTCACGGCGAAGAACGTCAGCTGGAACGCCACCGTGGCAGCAGGCTCGTCCGTGAGCTTCGGCTTCACGGGAACCTGGTCGGGCACGAACGGCAAGCCGACGACGTTCAGGACGGGCGACCGGAACTGCGTGGTGTCCTGAGGGCAGGGCGGGGGCGGATGCCGACAGGTGCGTCCGTCCCCGCCACACGTGCGGAATGTTCGGATCACAACTGAATCACCGTGCCCGCACAGCCCTCACCCTTTCTTGACACCTCTCGTTACGCTCATCCCCCACGAAAGACCTCAGGGGGGACCATGTCGTACATCCAGCCGCCTCCGCCTCCCGGCACTCCGCCGACTGGTTTCGGTCCACCGCCTCCCCCGCCCCAGCCACCTTTTCCACCCGCTCCTCGGCCTGGTTGGGCCCGTAAGCGAGTGCTCGTCCCCGCAGCCGTGGTCCTCCTGCTCATCGGTATGGTCATCGGTTCCGCGGGCAAGAGCGCCGGCGGGAAGAAGACCGCCGCCGCGCCCGCACCCACCGTCACGATCACGGCCCCGGCTCCGGCCGCCTCCGAGGCCGAACCCGCGCCGACAGTGACCGTCACCAGGACGGCGACGGCCAAGGCAGAGGCGAAGACCGCCGATGACTCCGACACCGCGCCCAGCGGGAAGGCGGTGTTCAAGGTCTGGGGCTCGGCGCCGTCAGGGGTCGAGATCACTTACGGCAGTGACGGCACCAACCTTCAGGGCAAGGGGCTGCCCATGGAGAAGACCCTGACCGTCGACGCGGACGCCTTCTACTACCAGGTGACCGCCCAGCTCATGGGCGGAGGCAACGTCCAGTGCTCGGTGACCATCGACGGGAAGACCAAGAAGGGGCGTGCACAGGGCGGCTACAACATCTGCTCCGCCCAACTGAACAGCGACTTCAGCGGTGGCTTCAGCTAGACCTCCTCAGTGTCCGCTCGGAGAAGCCGGGTTGCCGTATCTTTCTGCCAGTTCGGCGATGGTTCGGGCCATGTGGGCGCGTAGTTCGGGGGGTTCCAGGACTTCGACGTCCGTGCCCAGGCGGAGGAATACGCCCTGGGCGTGCTCGACGGACTCGATCGGGACGCGGGCCACGGTCCGGCCCTTCTCGTCCGTGGCGCACACGACCGCTCTCGGCAGCCGCACGCCCGGCGCCAGCCGTACGACCGCCTCGCCGCGGTGCAGCCGGTCGTGGAAGTCCCGCTGGTGAACCGTCCAGTACGCGCCCAGATCGAAGCCCTCCGGGCGATTGAACTCCTCTTCCGAAACCGTGAGTTGGAGAATCTGGTCGACACGGTAGGTGCGCGGTCCCGGGCCGGCGACCACGTACCAGCGGCCCGCCTTCAGGACCAGCCCGTACGGTTCCAGACGGCGCCGGACATCGGTCGGCTCCCGCCAGCGCCGGTACACGACATCCAGGACGCGGCTCTTCCACACCGCCTCCGCCACCTCCGGCAAGTACGGCGCCTCGTCGCCCGCCGCATACCATCCGGGCGCGTCGAGGTGGAAGCGCCCGCTGATCCGGTCCGCGTGCGCACGAAGCTCGGCCGGCAGCGCGGCCCGCACCTTCAGCTGGGCGGCTGCGAGCACCGGGCCCAGCCCCAGCTCGGCCGCCGGCCCCGGCACTCCGGCCAGGAACAGAGCCTCGGCCTCGCCCGCGGTGAGACCGGTCAGCCGGGTGCGGTAGCCATCGAGCAGGCGGTAGCCGCCGGCGTGGCCCGCGTCGCCGTACAGCGGGACACCGGCCGCGCCGAGCGCCTCGACGTCCCGGTAGACCGTGCGCACCGAGACCTCCAGCTCCTCGGCGAGCTGGGCGGCGGTCATCCGGCCACGGATCTGGAGCAGAAGCAGGATCGAGACGAGTCGGCTGGACTTCACGGCCACACCATCCCAGACTTCACTGCCACAGGATGTCAGTGGAGGGGGCCTAGCGTCCCGCCATGAGCTTCACCGAGAAACTCCTGACCGTGCCGCCGCCCATCGAAATCGCCGGGCGGCACATCAAGCGCTACCACGTCACCGCCGACCCGGCCGGCATCGCGCCCGACGTCGAGAAGGCGGCGTACGAGATCCTGCCGGGGCTGCTGCCGGAGCCCGACGGCACCCCGCCGGCGACCTTCGTCGTACTGCACCGGGGCGCGGACAGCGGCGCCTACCTCAACGCCTACAGCTGGGTGTGGGACAACGTGCTGCACTTCCGGGGCGCCGCGGCAGGCCAGCCGGCGCTCCACTGTCCCGACCTCGACCCGACGCACTTCGTCACCCCCGAACTGCCCTGGATCGGCTGCGTCTGGGAACTCCCGCCGATCCTGCAGGAACGGAACGCCTGGGTGCAGCACTTGCTCACGCCCGAAGTCCCGGACCTGGACGCCTACTTGACCGACTCACTGCCCGCGGGGACCACAGGAGCCCGCTCATGAGCGGCCCGCGCGACTTCGACTTCCTCCACGGCGACTGGGCGGTCGTGAACCGCCGCCGCACCGACTTCCTCGACCCAGCAGCAGGTGGGAGGAGTTCCCGGGAACGAGCCGCTGTTGGCCGCTGTTCGACGGGGCCGCGAACATCGATGAGATCGACCTGCCGCACCTCGGAGCGAAGGGCGCCACGCTGCGGCTCTTCGACCGGGCGGCCGAACGGTGGTCCCTGCACTGGGCGGCGAGCCGCAGCGGGACGCTGTTCCCGCCGGTTACCGGCCGGTTCGAGGGCGGGCGCGGTGTGTTCTACGGCGATGACCTCCACGACGGCAAGGGGGTCCGGGTGCGGTTCGTGTGGGCGGACACCTCCGCGACCGGGGCCCACTGGGAGCAGGCCTTCTCCCTCGACGGCGGGGAGAGCTGGGTGACCAACTGGACCATGGACTTCAGCCGGCCTTCCGGAAAGCCCGGACGCTGAACACCGGGTCCTCGCGTGGGAGTTCCTGGTCGGGCAGGGACTCCAGCTGCTCGGCGAACCGTTCGGTGAGCGGGTCGCCGGGACGGAGCTGGGTGAACCAGCCGCGGCGCAGGTCCGCGGCGGTGCGCCGGGGGCTGCGGCCCTGCCCCCGGCCCGGGAAACGGGCCTGCCCCGCCGGGTGGAGAAGGTGGGCGGCGGCGTACGACTCCACGAGCGGCGCCGCGTCCGGGGCCGGGCGGCGCGGGCGCGGGGCCAGGACGGCGTCGACGTCACTGCCGACGTCGTGGGCGGCGGCCTTGTCGACGGTGGTGACGTACACCCCGCCCGGTCTGAGGACCCGGGCGCACTCGGCGACCGCGGCCCGGACGTCCTCGGGCCGGTCGAGGAGGTGCAGCAGCCACACACTGGTCACCGCGTCGAACACCCCGTCGGGGAACGGCAGCGCGCGGCTGTCGGCCAGCACGACCGCGCCGGGCAGCCGTACGGCGGCCATGCGGGCCATGCCGTAGGTCAGATCGGCGCCGGTGACCCGGGTCGCGGGCCGGGCGGCGGCGAGCCTGCGGGTGACGATCCCGGTGCCGCAGCCCGCGTCGAGGAGGCGTCGGGTGCCGGGCGGGACCAGGCCGAGCACCGCGTCGGCGGCCGCGGCGGCCCTGGGCTCACCGCCGCGGGTGTCGTCGTAGGCGTGGGCCTCCTTGTCGTAGTCGAGCACGGGCTCACTGGGCCCCGTGGCCGGCGGCGAGGGCGTCCACCCGTTGCGCGAGCTGGAAGTCCTTCTCGGTGAGGGCACCGCCCGCACTGTGCGTGTGCACGGCGAGCGCGACCGTGTTGTAGCCGAGCGTGAGGTCGGAGTGGTGGTCGAGCTCCTGCTGGACCTGGGCGATGTGCACGACCATCGCGGTCGCGGCGAAGTGATCGCCGAGCCGGTACGAGCGGGTGAGGCGGCCGTCGTCGACGGACCAGCCCGGCAGTTCCGCGAGCCGGTCCTCGATCTCCTTCTGTGACAGGGGTTCGACGGGCATGGCCTCGCTCCTTCCTGGGGTCGGCTTTCCGTCCAGGCTGCCACAGGACGACTGCCGCGGTCCTGGTCGGAGGGTTCCCCCGGGTGAGAGGCGGGCACTGGCCCGGCCGATCTCCGGCCGCTCTCCCGCGTACCGTCCCGGTGAGGTCGTCCGCCACCTCGGGGATCACGGCCGTCCGACGGAGAAGGACGAGGGGTCCCACGGCCCGTCCCGCGGAGAGGGACGAGAGGTCCAACGGCCCGTCCCGCCGAGAGGGACGAGAGGTCCACGGCCCGGTCACCTGCTCGCCCCCTCGACTACGGTCGTACTCATGACCACTGCCCCCTCCGCCACAACCACCCCCTCCGACCAGGGAGTCGGCCCGCTGCTGCGCGCCTGGCGGGAGCAACGGCGCGTCAGCCAGCTGGAGTTGGCGCTGCGGGCGGACTCCAGCGCCCGGCACATCAGCTTCGTCGAGACGGGCCGCTCCCGGCCGAGCGAGGCGATGGTGCTGCGCCTCGCCGAGCATCTGGAGGTGCCGGTGCGGGACCGCAACGCCCTGCTGCTGGCCGCCGGTTACGCCCCGCGCTTCCCCGAGACCCCGCTGGACGACCCTGCCCTGGACGCCGTGCGCGAGGGGATCGAGCGGCTGATCCAGGGCTACGAGCCCTACCCGGCCCTGGTGTTCGACGCCTCGTACCACGTCGTGGCCGCGAACCGCGGGATCATGATGCTCCTCGACGGTGTCCCCGAGTCGCTGCTGCGGCCGCCGCTCAACACCATGCGGCTCACCCTGCACCCGGAGGGTCTCGCCCCGCGCATCCTCAATCTGCCTCAGTGGCGCGGGCATCTGCTGGAACAGATGCGGCGCCAGATCGCCCTGCGCCGCTCCGAGCAGCTGCGTGAGCTGTACGAGGAGGTGGCGGCCTATCCGGTGCCGGACCCGCAGGAGGACACCGGCGCCGAACAGGACGAGCCCGTCCCCTACTTCGCGCTGCCGATGCGGATCGAGCACGAGGGCAGGACGCTGTCGTTCATCTCCTCCACGGCCACCTTCAACACCCCCATGGACGTGACCGTCGCCGAGCTGGCCATCGAGACGTTCCTCCCGGCCGACCCGGCGACGGTCAAGTACCTGCACGCGCTGCTGCCCTGAACGGAGGTGCGGAGGGCGGAGAGCGGAGGTAAGGAGCAAAGCGAGCGTGACCGGTGAGCGGGACACCGGGACATGACACACTGCACGCAAGCTTCGACGCGTAGGGGAGGCGTGGCGTGAGTGAGCGGCGACCTGCGCCGACCGTGGGCCAGGTGGTGCTCGGCAGGCGGTTGCAGGAACTGCGGGAGGCGGCCGGCCTCAAGCGCGAGGAGGCCGCCCAGGTCCTGCGGGTGGCCCCCGCGACCGTACGGCGGATGGAAATGGCCGAGGTCGCCCTGAAGATCCCGTACGTCCAGGTGCTCCTGGAGACGTACGGGGTCCCCGCGGCCCAGGTCGAGGACTTCGTCCGGCTGGCCGAGGAGGCCAACCAGCCGGGCTGGTGGCAGCGGTTCCACGACGTGCTGCCCGAGTGGTTCAGCCTCTACGTGAGCCTGGAGGGCGCGGCCGCGATCATCCGCTCCTACGAACCGCACTTCGTGCCCGGTCTGCTCCAGACCGAGGACTACGCCCGGGCCGTCCTGGAGGCCGGGACGATCGGACAGTCCGGGACGGAGGCGATCGAGCGGCACGTGTCGCTGCGGATGGCCCGCCAGAAGCTCCTCGACCGCCCGAACCCGCCCCACCTGTGGGCGATCATGGACGAGACGGTGCTGCGCCGCCCGGTGAGCATCCGCTCCGAGGTGATGGCCGAACAGCTGGACAAGCTGCTGGAGTTCGCCGAGCGCGACCGGGTCACGCTCCAGGTGTGCGAGTTCGAGGAGGGTCCGCACCCGGGGACGTACGCGCCCTTCTCGCTGTTCCGTTTCTCCGAACCGGAGCTGCCCGACATGGTCTTCACCGAGTACCTGACCGGCGCGCTGTACCTCGACTCCCGCCAGGAGGTCGCCACGCATCTGGAGGTCCTGGACCACATGTCGGCGCGGGCCGCGTCGGCCGAGCGGACGAAGAAGCTGCTGCGGGACCGCCGCGCGGACTTCTGAGCACAGGCGTCCTGACGAATCTGAGCACAGGCATCCTGACGAAGGGGAGAAGACACCGCATGACCGCATCCGACGCGCCCAGGATCGACACCAGCCGGCCGCACCCGGCCCGGGTGTACGACTGGTGGCTGGGCGGCAAGGACAACTACCCGGTGGACGAGGAACTGGCCCGCCGGATCCTCGCCGTGGACGGCACGGTGATGCGCGGGGCGCGGGCCAACCGCCGGTTCATGCAGCGGGCGGTGCGGACGGTCGCCGAGGCCGGGATCCGCCAGTTCCTGGACATCGGCACCGGCATCCCCACCGAGCCCAACCTGCACCAGGTGGCCCAGGAGGTCGCGCCGTCGTCGAGGGTGGTGTACGCGGACAACGACCCGATCGTCCTCAGGCACGCGCAGGCGCTGCTGCACAGCACCCCCGAGGGGGCGACGAACTACGTCCACGCGGATGTCCGCGAGCCGGACACCATCCTGCGGCTGGCGGCCGAGACCCTGGACTTCTCGCAGCCGGCCGCCCTGTCCCTGGTCGCGCTGACCCACTACCTGGGCGACGAGGCGTACGGCCTGCTCACGCGATACGTCGACGCGCTCGCCCCGGGCAGTTTCCTGATCCTCTCGCAGGTCACGCCCGATCTCAGCCCCCAGGCCATCGAGAAGGCCGCGGAGCAGTTCCGTCGCAGCGGCACACCGTTCTTCCCCCGCTCGCTGGCCGAGTTCTCCCGGTTCTTCGACGGCCTGGAGCTGCTCGGGCCCGGCGTGATCCCGGTGTCGGGCTGGCGGCCGGGCCCGGAGGACGTGGCCGCTCAGGCGGAGGGCATCGTGCCGGTGTACGCGGGGGTCGCGCGCAAGGCCTGACCCGTACGGGTGCGGATACCGGGTGCCCTCCCGCACCCCGCCCTAGGTTCGAAGGACCCGTGGGCCGGCGAGGAGGGAGCACGCGTGACCGCCACCTGGACACCACCGCGGACGCGGCATGTCTGCGCCGACCGGCACGCGAAGCTGCCTCGACCGCGCGGACGGGTCCCGACCGGCTCGGAAGGCCCGAGGTGCAGTCAGCTGCCGTTCGTGTCGGTGGAGGGGCTCCACGCGCCGCGCCCACGGCAGACCACCGACCACGTTCAGGAGGCGGCCCCGATGCCCTCGGATGCGGTGTTGTACCAGGCGGCGGCGCTCTGCCTGACGTACCCCGACGACGACCTCCGCGCCCGGCTGCCGCTGTTGCGGGAGGCGGCTCCGCAGCTGCGGGAGTTCGCCGACCACGCGGCCGTGACGTCCGCGCAGGAACTGGCGGCGCACTACGACCAGGTCTTCGGCTCCGGGAACCGGCACAGTCTGTACCTGAGCCGGTGGCAGGACGGGGGCACCCGGAAGCGGTTCACGGAGGTGTTCCGGGCGGCGGGGCTGGAGTTGACCGGTGAAGAGGTGCCGGACTTCCTGCCCGCGGTGCTGGAGTTCACGGCCCGGACCGGGGACACGGACCTGCTCGCCGGACACCGGGAGGGCCTGGAGCGACTGCGCTCCCGGCTCACCGCTGCCGGCACCCCGTACGCGTCGGTCCTGGACGCCGTGTGCGCCGCACTGCCGACGAGGGTGCGCTAGGTCCCCGAGTCCTCAGGCGGCCCGGCCCTCCTCAGACGGCCCGGCCCTCCTCAGACGGCCCGGCCCTCCTCAGGCGACCCGGCCCTCCTCAGGCGGCCCCGTCCTTGCGGTCGTTCGCGTCTGTCTCGCTCCTGTCGTCGTCCACGATCTCCGCGTCGACGACCCCCTCCTCGTCCTGGGGCGCTGACGTCGGCTCGTCCTGGGGCGGCTGTTGCGGGGCGGCCTGGGCCTGGGCGTACATGGCCTGGCCCATCTTCTGGCTGACGGAGGCGAGTTTCTCCACGCCGTCGCGGAGGGGGGCGGTGTCGGCGTTCTCCTCCAGGAGGCGTTTGAGGTCCGCCACCGCCGACTCGACCTCCGTCTTCGTGTCGGCGGGCACCTTGTCGTCGTTCTCCCGGACGAACTTCTCGGTCTGGTAGACGAGTTGCTCGGCCTGGTTGCGGGTCTCGGCGGCCTCGCGGCGCCGGTGGTCCTCCTCGGCGTACTGCTCGGCCTCCCGCATCATGCGGTCGATGTCGTCCTTGGGGAGCGCCGAGCCGCCCGTCACCGTCATCTTCTGCTCGCGCCCGGTGGCCAGGTCCTTCGCCGAGACGTGCATGATCCCGTTCGCGTCGATGTCGAAGGCCACCTCGATCTGGGGGACACCCCGGGGCGCGGGCGGCAGACCGGTGAGGTCGAAGACGCCGAGCTTCTTGTTGTACGCGGCGATCTCCCGCTCCCCCTGGTAGACCTGGATGCCCACCGAGGGCTGGTTGTCGGCGGCGGTGGTGAAGATCTCCGAACGCCGGGTGGGAATGGTGGTGTTGCGCTCGATGAGCTTCGTCATGATGCCGCCCTTGGTCTCGATCCCCAGGGACAGCGGGGTGACGTCGAGCAGCAGCACGTCCTTGACGTCGCCGCGGATGACACCCGCCTGGAGGGCCGCGCCGACCGCCACGACCTCGTCCGGGTTGACGCCCTTGTGCGGGTCCTTGCCGGTGAGCTCCTTGACCAGGTCGGTCACCGCGGGCATCCGGGTCGAGCCGCCGACGAGGATCACGTGGTCGATCGCGCCCACCTTGATGCCCGCGTCCTTGACCGCCTGGTGGAACGGCGTCTTGCAGCGGTCGAGGAGGTCGGCGGTGAGCTCCTGGAACTGGGCGCGGGTGAGCTTCTCGTCGAGGTGCAGGGGGCCCTCGGCGGAGGCGGTGATGTAGGGCAGGTTGATCGTGGTCTCGGAGGACGACGACAGCTCGATCTTCGCCTTCTCGGCGCCTTCGCGGAGTCGTTGCAGTGCCATCTTGTCGTTGCCGAGGTCGACGCCGTACTGCCCCTTGAAGCGCTTGACCAGGTGTTCCACGATCCGGTGGTCCCAGTCGTCGCCGCCGAGACGGGTGTCGCCGTTGGTCGCCTTGACCTCGATGACGCCGTCGCCGATCTCCAGGAGGGAGACGTCGAAGGTGCCGCCGCCGAGGTCGAAGACCAGGACCGTCTGCTCCTCGCCCCGGTCGAGGCCGTACGCCAGTGCGGCCGCCGTGGGCTCGTTGATGATCCTGAGGACCTTCAGGCCCGCGATCTCGCCGGCCTCCTTGGTGGCCTGGCGCTGGGTGTCGTCGAAGTAGGCGGGGACGGTGATCACCGCGTCGGTGACCTCCTCGCCCAGATAGGACTCGGCGTCCCGCTTCAGCTTCTGGAGGACCCGCGCGGACAGTTCCTGGGCCCGGTACCGGGTGCCGTCGATCGAGCCCTGGTCCGGGAAGCGCCAGTTCCCGTCGCCCATGTGCCGTTTCACGGAGCGCGCGGTGCGCTCGACGTTGGTGACGGCCTGCCGCTTGGCGACCTCGCCCACCAGCACCTCGCCGTTCTTGGCGAAGGCCACGACCGACGGTGTGGTCCTGGCCCCCTCCGCGTTGGCGACGACCGTGGACTCACCGCCCTCCAGCACGGCCACCACCGAGTTCGTGGTCCCGAGATCGATCCCGACCGCCCGTCCCATCGCCGTCCCCTTCCGCCAGGAGTTCCGCTCCGGAGTTCCGCCCAGGAGTTCCGCTTCGCCAGGAGTTCCGCTTGCCGGGAGTCCGCTTGCGCCAGGAGTCCCGTCAGGGAGCCGTCCCGCACTCCAGCACAAAACTTGAGCGCGTTCTTGTCAATGGCGCGCGGGGTCCTGCTCAGGGGAACGAGTACCCCGCGACCGGGGGGCCGGCACCGGCGCGGACCTGTTCACCTGCGAGGTCGCCAGGAAGGAGGCGGAGCGCCTGCTGACCCGCCTGAGCAGCAGGTACCCGATGCCGGCGAGGGCGATGAAGGGCAGCCAGGCCAGCAGATAGGCCGGGAGGTAGCGGGCGTCGAAGATGGAGCGCCGGTTGTCCACGTTGGAGGCGTTGGCCCCGAAGAACCCGAGCAGCAGCGTCGGCGGCAGCGCGATACCGGTGGCCACCGCGGCGAGCGCCGAGACCGTACGGTCCCTGCGGTCGTCGCGCTCGGCGAGCTGGGCGTCCAGGGCCGCGGACCGGGCGCTGATCACCGAGGTCAGGCGCTCGACCATACGGGCCGAGTTGTCCAGGCCGGCCGGGATGCCGAGGGCGTCCCGCAGCGAGGACTGGAAGGACTGCATGACCATCTCCGGGATCAGCAGGCCGTCGACGTACGCCTCGACCCCGAAGGCCAGGTCCAGCTGGAGTTCGTTGACCCCGTCGGAGAGCCGGGAGATCAGCCTGCGGATCTCGTACGGCGACTCGGCCGCGGCCCGTTCGTTGGCGCGCATGGTCCCGAAGGCGGCCAGCCGGGTGCGCTGGAGGACGGCGAGCGCGGAGACCATGCCGACGGCGACCAGGGTCAGCCCGTTCTCCACGTGTTCGGCCCAGCCGGCGTGCACGGAGACCCCACGGCCGTGGGCGGACAGGGTGTGGCCGTTCCTCATGAGGTGGGGCGGCCCGGACGCGGATGGCCGGCCGCGGTACACGATCTCGTGGAGCAGGGCGGTCAGCCGGATCTCGTCGGGGTCCAGCAGGTCGCGCTTCAACTCGCCGCCGGGAAAGACCAGTTGGTGGACGTTCTGGCCGAAGGCGAGTGGTTCGGCCGGGGCGAGCCGTCCAGTGAGCGAGTCGAGCAGGCCGGATGCGCCGAGGGTGATCCGGTCCCGGTGGAAGCAGGTGTCGGCGAGCCAGGCCGCGAGGGCCTCGGGGGGTGTCTGCCCGGCGAATCCGCAGTCCAGGGCCAGGGTGACGTCCCCACGCGGGGTGGCGACGACGGCGATCTGGAGGGAGGCGAGGTCGAGGCCGTGATCGCCGTGCGGCAGCCCGAGTTCCGCGGGCGGCACGTCCTCGACGAGCACCGGCACGGGCAGGACGGCCTCGCTGGACGCCAGGTGCAGGGCGAAGCGGCCGAAGTCGAAGGTGTCGACGAGGCTGCCCGGCGAGGGCAGTCCGGGGTCCAGCCGTCCGGTCAGGCTGAACAGCGTTACGACACGGGTCAGTTCACGGGTGCCGGAGTCCAGTGCCGTCGTACCGCCGGCCGTTCCCGGAATCATCGCCCTTCCTTTCACGCCACCGGTCCGCTGCCGGACCGGACTTCGCGCAGACCGCCCCGGACGGGCGGCCTGCGCGAACGGGTTCAGGCCAGCTTCGCATCCAGGGTGATCGGTACGGCCTTCAGGGCCTGGCTGACCGGGCAGTTGGCCTTGGCGTCGGCCGCGGCGGCGGCGAAGCCCTCCTCGTCGAGGCCCGGCACGGTGCCCTCGACGGTGAGGTGGATGCCGGTGATGCCCTCGCCCGGCTGGAAGCTGACGTCGGCCGAGGTGACGAGCTTGGTGGGCGGGGTGCCCGCGCCGCTCAGGGCGTGCGACAGCGCCATCGAGAAGCAGCTGGAGTGCGCGGCGGCGATCAGCTCCTCGGGGCTGGTCTTGCCGTTGGCGTCCTGGGAGCGCGAGGCCCACGTGACCGGCTGTGCCGCGATGGCACCGGAGGAGTCGAAGTCGACGACACCGCTCCCCTCGAGGAGGTTGCCTTCCCAGACGGTGTGTGCGGAGCGCGTGGTAGCCACGATCAGTCCTTTCCTGTGGTCCCGCTGACGGGGGTGCGGGACCCATCCGATCACACTACGGCTCAGCTCACCCGGAAGACCGGTCCGCGGGCGGTGAACGGCAGCCGGGCGCCCTGCGGGATGAGGTAGGCGTGCTCGCGCCGGACCCGCAGGACGTCGCACCAGCCGTCGGTGATCACCAGCACGGGCGCGCCCGCAGGGAAGTCGTCGGCGCGGTGCAGCAGGTCGATGCCGGGCTGGAGGACGGTGCCGCCGCGGCCGTGCACCCGGACCCGCTGGGCGATCTCGGTCACGGGCAGATAGCCGGCGTCGTGCGGGGCCGCGTCGCAGAACACGACCCGGGCGGCCGGTACGTCCCGGGCCTCGGCGTAGGAGGCGATCGCGCCGAGCGCCTTGCCGAGCAGGGTGCGGCTCATCGAGCCGGAGGTGTCCAGGACGACGCCGAAGGTGCAGCGGGCGATCTCCTCGGGCGGGAAGTACCGTCCGGCGCGCGGGATGCCGGGGGTGGCGGACTGGCGGCGCGAGGGACGGGCGTAGGACCGCACGGGTTGCGGGCTCGGAACGAACTCGTCGAACCAGCGGGCGAGTTGGGCGTCCCAGGGCAGCGGTGGATGGCTGAGCGCGCGGATCTCCTCGACGAGTCCGCCGGGCAGGAAGCCGCGCTCCTGCTGCTGGTGCAGGTCCAGGCCCCGGGCGAGCCCGCGGCGGTAGAACTCGTCGAGGTCGACGTAGTCGCGAGGCGAGCCGAGGGGGCCGCCCAGGATGTCGCCGACGCCCTTGCCGCGCAGGGTGGCCAGCCGGCGCATGCGGCGCAGGTCGCCGGCGATGCGGTCGTAGACCTCCTCGGAGGACAGTCCGGCCAGCTGCGGGTCGTGGAGCAGGCCGTCGGGCATGGTGCCGATCTGCATCTCGTTCAGCCAGCCGTTGATGACGTAGTCGCAGGCGATGTTGAAGAGGTAGGGGTCGCGGGTGCCGCAGCGGTCGCCGTGGCGCAGGGCGGCGTGCAGCATCTCGTGGGCGAGGATGAACCGCCATTCCTCGTCCTCGAAGCGGCGCAGCGGGTTGACGTAGATCTCGGCGGCCTCGGTGTTGACGGCGGCGATCGCGATGCCGTGGGCGCGGGCGAGTTCGGCGTCGGCGACCAGTTCGATGCCGGCCGCGATGCCGCCGAGCAGCGGGTAGGAGGTGATGAACCAGCTCAGGGCCCGCTCCCAGGGGCGGCGGGGCGGGCGTTCGCCGGTCAGGGAGTCCCGGCGGCCGCCGGCCACGTCCATGGCCGCCGAGACGGTCCGGGTGAGCGCGGTGGCGAACGCCAGCTGGTGATCAGGGGGTGGCTGGGACCAGCCGTACCAGGGCATGAGCACCTGGTCAGGGCGGTCGTGCGCGGTGCCGCAGCGCTCGTACACGGCCGGCAGTCCGTCGCGCCGCCAGCGGGCGGCGAGCCGCTCCTCGTCGCCGTCGGGGTAGGAGGCGGGCAGGTGCTCGGGGGTCTCGCCCACGGGGAAGCCGAGCAGGAAGCGGTTGACGACGACACAGCGGGCGGCGAGCTCGAACCGGTCCGGCTGGATCCGCGGGCCCTTCGCTGCCGGGACGTGCCCGAAGCCGAGGTGGAGGACGGCGTGGGCGAGGGCCCAGGCCCAGGCGGCGGGCTCGGCCAACCGGTGGGGGTGGACGTGCAGTTCACCGTGGGAGTCGACGGCCACGAGCCCGTCCCGGGGCGCGTACTCGCACTTCTCGTCGCGGCAGACGTCGAACTCGACCGCGGCGAGCGCCGGGTTGGTCTTCAGCAGCCGCATCCCCTCGGCGAAGGCCTCGGCGGCGAGGTCCCGCTTCTTCTTGGCGGGCTGCTGCTTCACCGCCGCGCCTCCACCAGCCGGGGCATGTCCCGGGCCGCCTCGACGAGGAACCAGGACGGCAGGACGGGGTTGCCGTCCTCGTCGGAGGCGATGACGGTCTGGGCCACCTCGACGGAGATCTCGGCGAGTTGGACGAGCAGCGACTTGGCGCGGTAGGCGGTCTGGCGGCCGGCGGCCGACATGTGCTCCTTGCCGGCCGGGAGTTCCTTGATGAGACGGCCGCGGAAGGACTCGGCGAGGTAGTAGAGCAGGTCCCGGTCCTCCAGGCGGTTCGGCCAGCGCGCCTCGCCCTTGATGACGGCCTCGATGCCGAAGCGGCTGCGCACGATCTTGACGTAGCCGCAGAACGCGGTGGCGTGCCGCGGGGTGAGCGTGCCGTGGGCGAGGACCTTGAGGGTCTCCTCGTCGAGGTCCCGGCCGAAGGAGTGCAGCGCGTCGGAGAGCATGTGCCAGGAGCGGGGCGTGGAGAAGGGCTCCTCGGTCTTGGGCGGCTTGGACCACAGGTGGTCGGGCCGGTCGGTGAGGTGGTCGAGGATCCAGGGGTGGATGCCGTGCTCGCCGGCCCACACCAGCCAGTCCTTCGCGGAGACTTCCAGGTGGACGTGGGTGAGGCGGTTGACGAGGGCGGACGCGATGGGACGGGCCAGCGCGTTGTCGGTGGCCCGGTTGCCGGCGCCGATGACGACGGAGCCCTTGGGGAGTTCGTAGTCCCCGATCCGGCGGTCCAGGATCAGCGAGTAGAACGCCTTCTGCACATCCGGGGTGGCCGCGTTCAGCTCGTCCAGGAACAGGCAGTACGGCTCGTCGCGCGCGATGGACTCCGGCGGGCAGAACACCGAGCGGCCGTCCCGGATCTGCGGCACCCCGATGAGGTCCTCGGGAGCGAGCTGCGTACCGATGAGGCTCACGCACTCCAGCCCCAGGGAGGCGGCGAACTCCCGGACGAGGGAGGACTTCCCGATGCCGGGGGCACCCCAGACGAAGACGGGCCGCACGGTGGCGAGGCCGAGGAGAAGGTCGGGTATACGGGAGGGCGTGACGGTGACGGCAGCCTGCAAAGCGGTGGCTCCAGGGAGTGTTCGAAAAGGGAGGTGCAACTCGAACAGTGTGGTTGCCCGGCCAAACGAACGCAGCTGAATTTTTCGCAGGGTGCCTGCACCCACTCAGGGGCGCGGGGCTGTATCGATGTGCGGCTCCGCCGCGTGGGCGCGACCAGCCCCCACCGGCCCGCAGATGACAAACTACGCGGCCTTCTCCTCAGCCTGCTCCAACGGCACTTGAGGACCCCCCGCTTCGTCGAGCCACCGCCGCAGCACCTGATGAACCCTCTCCGCTCCGACCAGTCCCTCCGGCGGCTCGGAGAGCGCGAGCGGCGACAACAAGAACGGCTTGGCCTGCGCGCCGCCCAAGCCGCCGTGGGACCCGATCTGTTCCTCGAAGGCCAGCACCTCGCCCTCGGCCGGGTCGTACCAGGAGTTGACCATGATGTCCGCGGTGTGCGGGAACGAGTGCGTCCGGCGCACCGCCTCGACCGCGCCGGGCCCGAAGTCGGCCAACGGCCCAGGGTTCTCGTCCAGTCGGTCCAGCGGTATCTCGGTGCCGAAGGGTCCGAGGACCACCCCGCCGTGCTCCTCGCTGCGCACCAGGAGGAACCCGATGCCGGGGTGGTTGGCGAGCGTGGTCAGCAGCGCCGGGTGCCGTGCGTCGATCTCCTCCTTGCTCATCCGGTGGGGCACGTCGGGGAAGGACACCAGTCCGAGGTTCCCCGAGGCCAGCACGATCGGCTCGGAGTCCCGCCCGGGCCGGTACTGTTCGCGGCTTTCCTTGCCCGGTCTGCGCAGCGCGGCCCGGACGGCGGCGCGGGCCTCGGCCCCGCTGTGGGTGCGCTCGGCCTTGCGCGGCACGGGCAGCCCGCAGCCGGCCCGGACCAGGTCGGCGAGGGTGAGGCCGTAGCGGGTGCGGAAGGTCTCGCCGGGGCTCTGGCCGTGGTCGGAGAGGAGCACGATCCGGTAGCGGCGCGGGGCGTGCTCGGCGGCGTTCTCGATCAGGGCGAGCGAGCGGTCCAGGCGCTGGAGGACCTTCCCGGCGTCCCGGCTCATGGGTCCGGAGTGGTGGGCGACCTCGTCGTAGGCCACCAGGTCGGCGTAGATGGCGGTGCGCCCGGCGAGCATGTCACCCATGACGGCGGCGACCACGACGTCCCGTTCCACGACGGTCGCGAAGGCCCGCACGAGCGGGTACAGGCCCCCGCGGCCCACGCGCGGGCGCTCCTTGCGGGCGCGGGCCAGGACGGACTGGCCGATCTCGCGGCCGACCTCGGCGAAGAAGGACAGGGCGGTGCGGACCGCGTTGGCGGGGTCGGAGAAGTAGGCGAAGTAGCCCGCCCGGGAGCGGGTCTCGCGGCTGCGGCGGCGGGTGGCGATGGACAGGACGAGGGCCTGTTCCTCGGCACCGCCCGAGAAGAGGTTGCCGCGGCTGGCGCCGTCCACGGCCAGCAGTCCGCCGTGTCCGGCCCGCTCCACGGCCCGGCGCTGGAGCTCGACGGCGCTGGTGGGCCGGTTGCAGACCATCACCTCGCCGCGGTCCTTCTCGTACCAGCGGAACGCGGGGACGTCGTGGTTGCTGCCGTGCAGGATGCCGAGCTGGCTGGCGCCGGTCTGGCTGGACCAGTCGGTGCGCCAGGAGGTGAGCCGGTGGGTGGGGCGCTCCAGCCAGCGGGCGACGGTGGGCATCAGGCCCTTGTCGACGGCCGCGAGCAGGACGTCGTGACCGACGCCGTCGAGCTGGAGGAAGAGGGTGCCGGGGGTGGCGGTGCCGGGCGGGTGGCTTCTTCGGCGGCGGTCGGCGAGCCGGTAGAGCCGGCGCCGGTAGGCGTCGTCGTCGCGTACCGCGAGCGCGCCGCCGGTGGCGGAGGCCACGGCCGACATCACGGCGGCCACCACCACGGCCGTCTCGGGGGCCACCTCGCCCCGCCCGGACGGGTTGATCCGCAGGGCGAGCAGCAGCAGGGAGCCGTTGAGCACGAAGACCAGCAGCCCGAGGACGAGGGTGGGCACGAGCAGGAAGAGCCGCACGAGCAGCGGCCACACCACGGCCGACAGCAGACCGAAGGCACCGGCGCCGAACGCGGCCGTCACGGCGATCCGGGTGGCGCTGTCCCCGTCGGGGGACTGGATCTGGAAGTCCGGCAGGATGCCGGCCAGCACGAGCATGGTGAGCGTCGAGACCGCCCATACCGTGACGCTCCGCCCGACCTGACTGGCCACCCGCCGCCAACGCCCCGCCACCACGCCCCGTACACCTCACGTCCTGGCCCGTCGTCGGTGCGGGCGCTGGGACCAGCGTGTCACACGGGTCGGACAGTCACCGCCCGTCGTATCCCGCCGTCGGCATCGACAGCCTGCGGTGGACGCTGGCCTTCATCTGGGCGTCGTAGCGGGGCTCGGCGAAGCCCACCGTCTCCACCCGCACCCCGCGCCGGGCGCACTCCGCGGTGAACTCCTCCACCGACGACAGGGCGCTCTCCAGGACCCGCCGGCTGGGTGCGACGAACAGGTCGCTGCCGGCCCGCACGCCGTCCCACAGCACGCAGTGGTCGGCTCTGAGCCCTCGCACCAGCAGTTCCCGCCGCACGGTGTACCCGCGCTCGGCGGCCCAGCGCGCGCACATCGCGTGCTGGCTGCGGGAGTCCACCAGGAAGGGATCGGCGTCCAGCTCTTCCAACGGCGTCAGACTCGCGATCGCCGTGACACGGACCGATCCCATGGTGTCCCCCTCACCTCCGGGTTTCGCCGCCGACCCTACTCCAGCCCGTAGGCTTCGGGGAGTCGCGCGGAGGAGGCAAAGAGGTGCCGGTGGAGATCACCTGGTGGGGTCACGCGACCTGCACGGTCACGGATGCGGACGTACGTGTGCTCACCGACCCCCTGTTCGCACGCCGGCTCGCGCATCTGCGCCGGCGCCGCGGAGCGGTACCACCTCCCGACGCCTGGCAGGCGCAGGTCGCGCTCGTCTCCCATCTGCACGCCGACCACCTGCACGTTCCCTCGCTGGCCCGGCTCGCGCCGGGCACGCACCTGCTCGTGCCCCGGGGCGCACCACGCCAGGTGCCGGGGCTGCGCCGGCTCACCCACCTCAGGGTGGACGAGGTGGCGCCGGGGGACGAACGCCGGATCGGCGACCTCCTGATACGCGCGGTCCCCGCCCTGCACGACGGGCGGCGCCTGCCGGTCGGCCCGCACCGCTCCCCCGCGCTCGGTTACGTCGTCGAGGGCTCGGCACGGACGTACTTCGCCGGGGACACCGGGCTGTTCGACGACATGGCCAAGGAGGTCGGCCCGGTCGACGTGGCCCTGCTGCCGGTCGGCGGGTGGGGGCCGTACCTCGGGGAGGGGCATCTCGACGCGGGGCGCGCGGCCCGGGCGCTGGCGCAGCTGGCGCCGCGCAGTGCGGTGCCGGTGCACTACGGGACGTACTGGCCGATCGGGATGGACGCGGTGCGGCCGCACGAATTCCACGCGCCGGGCGCCGAGTTCGTGCGGTGGGCGGCCGAGTTCGCGCCGGAGGTGGACGTGCACCGGCTCGAACACGGGGAGAGTGTGCGGTTGGAGGTCGCGCGGTGACGTGGCTCGCAGCCGCCTCCACGGGGGCGACGCCGGGGGCGGCGGGGCAGGCGATCGGCTATCCGACGCTGTTCCTGCTGGTGTTTCTGGGGGCGCTGGTGCCCGTGGTACCGACGGGGGCGCTGGTGAGTTCGGCCGCGGTGGTGGCCTTTCACCGGACCGAGCCGCTGAGCCTGACGCTGGTGTTCGTCACCGCCTCGCTCGCCGCGTTCCTCGGGGACATCGCGCTGTACTGGCTGGGGCGGCGCGGGATGGGGTCGAAGAACGGCTCACGGTGGCTGGAGGCGATCCGGCGCCGGGCCCCTGAGGAGCGGCTCGCGCAGGCGCAGGGGAAGCTGGCGGACCACGGGGTCGCGCTGCTGGTGCTGTCCCGGCTGGTGCCGGCCGGGCGGATTCCGGTGATGCTGGCGTGTCTGATGGCGGAGTGGCCGCTGCGGAGGTTTGTGCGGGGGAATCTGCCGGCGTGTCTGGCGTGGGCGGTGACGTATCAGTTGATCGGGATTCTGGGTGGGTCGCTGTTCGAGGAGCCTTGGGAAGGGGTGCTTGCGGCGGTGGTGCTGACTGTGGCGATCAGTGCGGCGCCCACCGTTTGGAAACGGGTTCGGCCTGCCAAGTGAAGTTTCGTCGCGGGGTGCCGGTGCGTGGGGGCTTGTCGCGCAGTTCCCCGCGCCCCCTAGGGAGATCCGCTCGACCCTTGCTATGACAGGACCCTCGAACCGCCTACCGGCAGATCCCACAAGTTCTCGCGGTCCAGGCCAGCCTTCTCCCATGCCGCCCGCACCCGCGTGAGCGGTTCCAGCACCGGTTCCGCCGAGAGTACGAACGTGGCCCAGTGCATCGGGGCCATCCGCTGTGCGCCCAGGTCCTGGGCCGCCCGGACCGCCTCCTCCGGGTCGCAGTGGACGTCGCTGAGCCACCAACGGGGGTCGTAGGCGCCGATGGGGAGGAGGGCGAGGTCGATGCCGGGGTAGCGGTCGCCGATGCGGGAGAACCAGTGGCCGTAGCCCGTGTCGCCGGCGAAGTAGACGCGCTGTCCGTCCTGGGCGGTGAGGACCCAGCCGCCCCACAAGGTGCGACAGGTGTCGGTGAGGGAGCGCTTGGACCAGTGGTGGGCGGGGACGAAGTCGAAGCGGACGCCCTGGAGTTCGGCCGCCTCCCACCAGTCCAGCTCGGTGACCGCGGTGAAGCGGCGGCGGTGGAACCAGCGGGCGAGACCGGCCGGGACGAAGACCGGGGTGTCGCGCGGCAGGCGGCGCAGGGTCGGGGCGTCGAGGTGGTCGTAGTGGTTGTGGCTGATGACGACGGCGTCGACGCGCGGCAGGGCCTGCCAGTCGATGCCGACCGGGGTGACCCGGGCCGGGGTGCCGAGGATACGGCGGGACCAGACGGGGTCGGTGAGGACCGTCAGCCCGCCGATCCGGACCACCCAACTGGCGTGTCCCGCCCAGGAGACGGCGACCGTGCGGGCGTCGACGGCGGGCAGCGGGGCGGGGGCGTAGGGCAGCTTGGGGATGTCGGCGAGGCCCTCGGGGCCGGGGCGTACGGCGCCTTCGCGGGCGAAGCGGGCCATGGCCTTGAGGCCGGGCAGCGGGGCGGTCAGGCGGTCGTGGAAGGACCGCGGCCACACTCTGCGCTCACCCAGCGGCCGGGGTTCGGCGAGTGGCGGGGACGCGGGCGCGACGGCGGACGGGGCCCGGGATTCGTCGGCCGGCCGGGTGCTGGCGGTCGACTCGGACTGCTGCGTCATCGAGGAGGCTCCCATCGCTGAGCGTCGTCGCGGAGGTCGTCGAAGACCGACTTCAAGGTGATCAACGCGCGTTGCACGTGTGGCAGTTCCAACGGAGTGGGTGACGTGAGGCATTCCGCGCGTCGCTCGTCGGAGTCGCCGAGCAGCGGGCCGGTGGACAGCCGTACGCGCAGGGCGCCGAGGTCGTCGCCGAAGCGGTGGCCGCCGGGCGCGGGCATGCCCAGCCGGGTGGTGAGGAGGTCCTCCAGGTCCTGCGCGTCGCCGACGCCCTGTGGGGTGAGGGCGGGGCGCAGCGGGCCGAGGTCGGCGTAGAGGTGGCGGCCGGCCCGTGGGGGCAGCGAGAGGGCGCCCGCGCCGACGACGACGGCGTGCGCGGCGGCGGCCACGCGCGCGTGGAGCTTCACGACGGCCGCGCGGTGGGCGGTGACCGTCTCGGGCTCGGTGAGGGCGTGGGCCGCGGCCGCGGCGACCGGGGCGGCGACCCGGGCGCCCAGGGCGGTCAGGACGTCCAGCACGCGCGCGCGGAGGCCGTCCCCGCTGCCGTTCGCCGGGAAGCGGGCGATCGCGGCCGGCCAGCCGGTGGGCAGCAGGGCGCCGGCCAGGTCGGTGACGACGGTGACCCGGTCGGGCAGCATGTCGGCGGGGCTGAGCAGCACCGTCTCGTGGGGGGCGTGCACGGTGTCGCGCCAGGTCTCGTCGCTGACCAGGTGCAGGCCCTCGCCCGCGGCGGCCTCGACGGTCTCGTGCAGCACCTCCGGCGGGGCGACGGTGGCCGTGGGGTCGTCGGCGACGGACAGCACCAGCAGCCGCGGGTCACCGCCTTCGGCGCGCACCCGGCGCACGGTCTCCAGGAGGGCGTAGGGGTCCGGGACGCCGCCGCACTCGGCCGGTGTTGCCACGTGGAAGACGGGTCTGCCCAGCAGGCGCGCGTACGGCGCCCACCAGGCGGCGCAGGGCCGGGGCACCAGGACGTCACCGCCGAGCGCGGCGGTCAGGGCGAGCAGGAGGGCCGGGGCGCCGGGGGCGGCGGCCACGTGGTCGGGCCGGACGAGCAGGCCGCGCCGGGCCGTGTAGTCGCAGGCGGCCTCCAGGAGCGCGGTGCCGCCGCCGACCGGTTCGGCACGGTGGCGGGTGGCCGCGGCGGCGAGGACGGCGGCGAGCTCGGGAAGTACGGGCAGTCCGTCGTCGGGGAGCGGGGGGCCGTAGCGGACCGGGCCGTGGTCCTTCGGGTCGGTCCGCATGGTCACCTCCGTCAGCCGCTCCGCGGTGGCTCGTCGGGTCCGCCGTCTCGTTCTGCCCCGCCTGTCGCGCTCCTCGCGATCTGAGTACCCACGGTGCCGAGGGGCCATGGCCGCCCGTGCGGGTTGCGCCCGTCACACCGTCCTGACGTTTCGGCCGGGGCCTGCCCGTCCCGTGGGGCCGGTCAGGTGTCCCTCGTCGGGACCTTGCGGCGCAGCCGGTACACGGCGCCGCCGGCGGCGCCCGCGATCAGCAGTCCCCCGGCGACCAGGGCGGGCACGCTGTCGGTGAAGCTGCCGCCCTGGCCGGCCCGGACCGGGCGCTGGATGACGGCGGCGGCGCAGGCGTCGGTGCGTGGCTCGGTGTGCTGCGTGGTGTACGGCTCCACGCTCGGCGCGGCGCAGGGGCGGTGGCTGCCGGTGGCGGTGCCGGTGCCGGTGCCGGTGCCGCGGGTGACGGTGAACGTGGCGCTCCAGGCCTTGCCGGCTGCGCGGTCGGCGCTGGGGCAGGTGCCGTCGACGGTCCACGCGGAGTCCGGTCCGACACCACCGGCGCCGTCCTGGAGCTCCTGGTCGGCGGAGACCCGCGCGGTGCCGCTGTAGGCGGGGCCAGTGACCGCGTCCTCGTTGCCGGGCACCAGTTGCAGCCGTACGGTCTCCGTCTCGAAGGCCTCGGAGGTGGCGTCGAGGGTGGCGGGGGGCGTACCGGTGCCGGGGTCGCAGGACACGGACACCGTGACGCTGCCGCCCGGCTGGACACTGCCGGGGCTGACCTCCGCGGACGGATCCGCGAAGGCGCTGTGCGCGGTGCCGCCCAGGGCGATCCCAAGGGCGGGAAGGACGACGGACAGGGCCCGGAGACGGGCGGTGCGGCGCATGGGGAGGACTCCTTCGGCCGACGGCTGCGGGGCCCGTCGTCGGGCGTCGGGGATACGACGACTGGACCGGGGCGCGACGGTCGCACCCACAGCCATCACAGCCCGCCCTGCCCCGTCCCGCGCGCGGCCGGAGTCCATTGGCGGGACGGCGGGGGCCGACCGGGTGACACGAAGCCGACGGGGCCCCCGGATCCCACCGACACGGCCACCAGCGAACCCGGGCCGACCACAGAACCTGCGCCGACCCTCACTACCAGGCAGTACCTCCCGGCGCTCCCCTCAGGGAACACCCCCCGCGCTCACGCCCCCGCATCCCGCATGATCTGCTCCCGCAGCCGGCCGCAGCAGCGGCTGATCAGGCGGGAGACGTGCATCTGGGAGATGCCCAGCTGCTCGGCGATGCGGCTCTGGGTCATGTCGGCGAAGAACCGCATGTAGAGGATCGCCCGCTCCCGCTCGGACAGTGCGGCGAGGCGGGGCTTGACGGACTCGCGGTCGACGACCGTGTCCAGCGCGGGGTCGGCCGAGCCGAGGGCGTCGGCGAGGGAGTAGCCGTCCTCGCTCCCGGGCAGCTCGGCGTCCAGAGAGAGCGCGGTGAAGCTCTCCAGGGCCTCCAGGCCGGTCAGGACCTCGTCCTCGGTCATGCTCGCGTGCCCGGCGATCTCGGCGACGGTGGGCCCGCGGCCCGGAATGGTCTGCGAGAGGTCCTGGACGGCGCACCGGACCCGGTTGCGCAGGTCCTGGACCCGGCGCGGCACGTGCAGCGTCCACATGTGGTCGCGGAAGTGCCGCTTGATCTCGCCGGTGATGGTGGGCACGGCGTAGCTCTCGAAGGCGTTGCCGAGGCCGGGGTCGTAGCGGTCGACGGCCTTGACCAGGCCGAGCGCGGCGACCTGGCGCAGGTCGTCGAGGGTCTCGCCACGGTTGCGGAAGCGGCCGGCGAGCCGGTCGGCCATGGGCAGCCAGGCCTCCACGAGCCGTCCGCGCAGGGCTTCGCGCTCGGGCCCCGGGGGCAGTTCGGCGAGCGTGCGGAAGGCCTCGGCGGTGTCGGGGGCGTCGTCGTGCGGGTGGTGCTTCGCGCTTGCTGGAACGGGCATCAGCGTCGCAACTCCCTGGATCGTGCTCCGGGTTGAGCGATCGGGGTGGGAGCGCGTCCGCGAGGGGGGACCGGACGGGCGCGACCGTGGCGGCAGGGGGCCGCTCCCACGGACGTGCCTCCGGTCCGAAGCACTGGGAATGCGCCTGCCCCCGACCCTCGACGCCAAACGCCGAGGCAGGTTTTCCCGGCGCGTGCAGGGTGACTCGTAGGGCTGCTGCCTGTGCCATCTATGTCCGGGAGGTCAGCACATGAGCACCAAGGTGTCCGATCACATCCTCGAACGGCTGCGCGAGTGGGGTGTGGACCATGTCTTCGGTTATCCGGGCGACGGCATCAACGGTCTGCTGGCGGCCTGGGGACGGGCCGACAACCAGCCGCGGTTCGTGCAGTCCCGGCACGAGGAGATGTCCGCGTTCGAGGCGGTCGGTTACGCCAAGTTCAGCGGGCGCATCGGAGTGTGCGCCGCCACGTCGGGGCCCGGGGCGATCCATCTGCTCAACGGCCTGTACGACGCGAAGCTGGACCATGTGCCGGTGCTGGCGATCGTCGGCCAGACGCACCGTACGGCGATGGGCGGGTCGTACCAGCAGGAGGTCGATCTGCACACCCTGTTCAAGGACGTCGCCTCGGAGTTCGTGGAGACGGTGACGGTCCCGGAGCAGCTGCCGAACGTCCTGGACCGGGCGATCCGCACCGCGTACGCCCGCCGCTGTCCCACCGCGATCATCATCCCCGGGGACGTACAGGAGCTCGACTACGCGCCACCCACGCACGAGTTCAAGATGTTGCCGTCCAGCCTGGGCCGCAGCAACTGGACCACGGTGCCCTCCGAGGAGTCGCTCCAGCGGGCCGCGGAGATCCTCAACTCCGGTGAGAAGCCCGCGATCCTGATCGGTCAGGGCGCGGCCGGGGCGCGGGCCGAGGTGGAGCGGGTGGCCGAGATGCTCGGCGCCGGGGTCGCCAAGGCGCTGCTCGGCAAGGACGTCCTGAGCGACGAACTCCCTTATGTCACCGGCTCGATCGGGCTGCTGGGCACGCGTCCGTCGTACGAACTCATGCGGGACTGCGACACCCTGCTGACCATCGGGTCGTCGTTCCCGTACACGCAGTTCATGCCGGAGTTCGGCAAGGCGCGGGCGGTGCAGATCGACATCGACCCGCACATGATCGGAATGCGCTACCCGTACGAGGTGAACCTGGTCGGCGACGCGAAGGCCACGCTCCAGCGGCTGATCCCGATGCTGGACGCGGAGCGCGGTGAGCGCAAGTGGTACGAGACGGTGTGCGACAACGTCAAGCGCTGGCGTGACGTGATGGACCGGCGGGCGCAGCAGTCGGCCGACCCGATCAACCCGGAGTACGTGGCCCGGGCGCTGGACCCGCTGCTGCCGGACGACGTGATCGTCACCTCGGACTCCGGCTCCACCGCCAACTGGTACGCCCGGCACCTGACCATGCGGCCCGGTATGCGCTCCTCGCTGTCCGGCACGCTCGCCACGATGGGCCCGGGAGTGCCGTACGCGATCGGCGCGAAGTTCGCGCACCCGGACCGGCCGGCGATCGCCCTGGTCGGGGACGGGGCGATGCAGATGAACGGTATGGCGGAGCTGATCACGGCGGCCAAGTACCGGGAGTTGTGGGAGGATCCGCGGCTGATCATCGCCGTCTGGAACAACCACGACCTCAACCAGGTGACCTGGGAGATGCGGGCCATGGAGGGCGCTCCGTCGTTCCTGCCCTCGCAGCAGCTTCCGGACGTGCAGTACGCCGCGTTCGCCCGCTCGCTGGGCCTGACCGGGATCCGGGTGGAGAAGCCGGAGGACGTCGAGGCGGCCTGGCGGGCCGGTCTCGCGGCCGACGGGCCCGCGGTGCTGGAGTTCCTGACCGATCCGGCCGTACCCCCGATCCCGCCGCACGCGACCTGGGAGCAGATGGAGGCCACGGCCGCCGCCATCCTCAAGGGCGACGCGGACCGCGGCTCCATGGTGAAGCAGGGCTTCAAGGCGAAGGTGCAGGAGTTCCTGCCGGGGCGGGAGAAGAAGTAGCCACGGAGAGGGCGGCCGGTTCGAGCCGGTCGTCCTCCGGGTCCGGGAGCATCAGCTCCTCGTAGCGGCCGAGCGCGAGCAGGGCTGCGAGCATCAGGATCGGTATGAGCGCGGCGAGGACGACCATCGCCAGTCCTTCCCAGGGGAGGTGCGCGGGGGGTTCGCATCGGGTCTCCCCGCTTGCGCCGGACAAACCCCCTGCTTCGGCCGGACAAACCCCGTGTCGGCCTCCGGTCCTCGGGTACGCGGTGCGGACCCGAAGATCTGGAGTGGAGACATGCAGCGAGGCAGCGACCGGCTGAGCCGCCACCGCGACGACGAGATGAAGCACGAACTCCAGGGTCTGCTCCGCTCCGGGCACCCCACCCGGAGCGAGGAGTGGAACGACCCGGAGCCGACCGCCGACGACGATCCGCAGGTCTGGGGCGGCCCCGTGGTACCGGGCGATGAGGGGGCGTCCCTGGAGGGCGTCCGACTGGAACTGGCCCGGATCCTGGGCCGCACCTCGTTCCCCGCCGGCCCCGTGGAGCTGGTGCGGGTGCTGCGCCGCCAGAACGCCCCCGACGCCCTCACCGAGGCCGTGGCGGGGCTGCCGCGCAAGGAGCACTACGCCAACGTCCAGGAGCTGGCGCGGGCACTCACCGGGACGGAGGGCACGCCGTGACGGCCGCGCTCGTACGGGACGTGATGACGCCCGGGGTGGTGGCCGTCCGCCCGGACGCCTCGCTGGTCGAGGCGGCGCGGCTGATGCGCTCGCAGGACATCGGCGACGTGGTGGTGGCCGACGGCCAGGAGGTCGTCGGGGTGCTCACCGACCGGGACATCACGATCCGGGCCGTCGCCGACGGCATCGATCCCTCGACGGTGAGCGCCCGGTCGGTGTGCACCCCGGATCCGGTGACGGTGGCCCCGGGCGACCCGGTGACGCAGGCGGCGGCGCTGATGCGGGCGCACGCCGTGCGGCGGCTGCCGGTCGTCGAGGACGGTCTGCCCGTCGGCATGGTCAGCCTCGGCGACCTCGCCGCGGACCGGGACCCCGGCTCGGCACTCGCCGACATCAGCCGCGCCACGCCCGACCCGGAGCCCGGGGCGGACCCGAGGGACCTGCTGTGAGGGACCGGGCCGCGGAGATCGCCGCCGGGACCACCGTGGACGTCGGCGACGTCACCACCCGCTATCTCCTGTACGGCCTGCTGCCCGGCTGGTTCGTGCCGGGGCTCGCGGACTGGGTGATGCACCGGCGCACCCGCATCGAGGACACCTCGGGGACCAAGGAGTCCCTCATCCTCCCCCACTGCCCGAAAGGGCGTGGGGGGACCCCCACCCTGATGATGGCCGAGGTGGGCCTGCCCATCGCGCTGACCCTGCGCTACGAGGTCAACCCCCTGCTGCTGAGCGTGCAGTTGGGCGGGGCCGCGGTGCACGAGGCGACCGCGCTGTGGGACGTCAGGACGGCCGTCGACAGCGACCGCGAGGTCAAGCCGCTGGAGCAGCACATCCACAGCTTTCTGGAGTCGCTGCCGTTCGCCGCGCTGGCCGCCCTGATGTGTCTGCACGCCGACCAGGTCAAGTCGCTGGCGCGCGGCGGACGGGGCCACAAGGACGCCTGGCGGCTGGTGCCGCGCCGGCGGCCGCTGTCCCCCGGTTATCTGACGGGCATCGGCGCCGCGATCGGGGCGTGCGTGCTGCTGCCGTACGGGGAGGAGCTGCTGCGCTGCCTGCGCACCGCTCGTGCAAGCAAGAAGCTTTCGAGGAAAGGACGTTGAGTCTCATGCGTATCGCGTTTCTGACCGCACCCGAGGGCGTCGAGCAGATCGAGCTCACCGATCCCTGGCAGGCCGCGGTGGACGCGGGCCACGAGCCCGTGCTCGTCTCGACGGAGCCGGGGAAGATCCAGGCGTTCAACCATCTCGACAAGGGGGACACCTTCCCCGTGCAGGAGGTCGTGGGCGAGGCGTCCGCGGACTCCTTCGCCGCCCTGGTGCTGCCGGGCGGGGTGGCCAACCCGGACTTCCTGCGGACGGACGAGAAGGCCGTGGCGTTCGTGCGGGACTTCTTCACCCAGGGGCGCCCGGTGGCCGCGATCTGCCACGCGCCCTGGACGCTGGTGGAGGCGGACGTGGTCCGGGGCCGGGTGCTCACCTCGTGGCCGAGTCTCCGGACGGACATCCGCAACGCGGGCGGCACCTGGGTGGACGAGCAGGTGAAGGTCTGCGACCACGGGAACAACAAGCTGGTCACCAGCCGCAAGCCGGACGACCTCAAGGCGTTCTGCCAGACGTTCCTCGACGTGTTCGCCCAGGAGGCCGCCTGATGGACCGCACCGACCAGGACGCCGCCGCGTCCGCCGACCGCAAGCAGCGTCAGCGCGAGGCCTTCCACGCCGACGACCCGGCCGCCGGGCCGCTCACCACCGACCAGGGCGTCGAGGTCGACCACACCGACGACTCGCTCACCGCGGGTGAGCGCGGTCCGACGCTGATGGAGGACTTCCACTTCCGGGAGAAGCTCACCCACTTCGACCACGAGCGGATCCCGGAACGGGTGGTGCACGCGCGGGGCGCTGGCGCCTACGGGTACTTCCAGCCGTACGAGTCCTGCGCCGAGTTCACCCGGGCCGCCTTCCTCCAGGACCCGGCGGTCCGCACCCCCGCCTTCGTGCGGTTCTCGACCGTGCAGGGGCCGAAGGGCTCCGCGGACACCGTGCGGGACGTGCGCGGTTTCGCCACCAAGTTCTATACGTCCGAGGGCAATTACGACCTGGTCGGGAACAACTTCCCGGTCTTCTTCATCCAGGACGGCATCAAGTTCCCGGACTTCGTGCACGCGGTGAAGCCGGAGCCGCACAACGACATGCCCACCGGCGCCTCCGCGCACGACACCCTGTGGGACTTCGTGTCGCTCCAGCCGGAGACCCTGCACGCGATCATGTGGCTGATGTCGGACCGTGCGATCCCGCGCAGCTACCGCATGATGCAGGGCTTCGGCGTGCACACCTTCCGCTTCGTCAACGCGGAGGGCAGGGGCACCTTCGTGAAGTTCCACTGGAAGCCGAGGCTGGGCTCGCACTCGCTGGTGTGGGACGAGGCGCAGGAGTGCCAGGGCCGCAACCCGGACTTCAACCGGGGAGACCTGTGGGACGCCATCGAGGCCGGCGAGTACCCGGAGTGGGAGCTGGGGGTGCAACTGGTGCCGGAGGAGGACGAGTTCGCCTTCGACTTCGACCTCCTCGACGCCACGAAGCTGATCCCGGAGGAGCAGGTGCCGGTACGGCCGATCGGCCGGATGGTGCTCGACCGCAACCCGGAGAACTTCTTCGCGGAGACCGAGCAGGTCGCGTTCCACACCGCGAACGTGGTGCCCGGCATCGACTTCACCAACGACCCGCTGCTCCAGGCCCGCAACTTCTCCTACCTGGACACCCAGTTGACCCGCCTCGGCGGCCCCAACTTCGCGCAGCTGCCGGTGAACCGGCCGGTTGCACCGGTGCGCACCAACCAGCGCGACGGCGCCCACCAGAGCGCGATCCACCGGGGCACGAACTACTTCCCGAACTCCCTCGGCGGTGGCTGCCCGGCCCACGCCGGTGTGGACGGGAAGGCGTTCACGCACTACACCGAGCGGGTCGACGGGCACAAGATCCGGCGGCGCAGCCCGAGCTTCCAGGACCACTGGAGCCAGCCGGCGCTGTTCTGGAACAGCATGAGCGACTGGGAGAAGCAGCACATCGTCGAGGCGTTCCGCTTCGAGCTGGGCAAGGTGGACGCCCGGGCGGTGCGGGCCCTTACGGTCGAGCAACTGGCCAAGGTGAACGGTGAGTTGGCGACCGAGGTGGCCCGTGGCATCGGCGTGCCGCTGCCGTCGGGGCCCGCCGCCGAGGCCGCCGAAGCCACCGAGGCCTCCAAGTCCGCCTCTCCCGCGCTCAGTCTGGAGGCGCAGCGCGGTGACGGCTCGATCCGCACCCGGAAGATCGCGGTCCTGGTCACCGACGGGATCGACGCCGAGCAGGTGACCTCGGTGCGGGAGCGGCTGGCCGCCGAGGGCGCGATCGTGGAGGCGCTGGCCCCGGTCGACGGGGAGGTGCGGGGCGCCGACGGCGAGCTGTACACCGTGGACCGTGCGCTGCCGACCGTGGCGTCGGTGCTGTACGACGCCGTCCTGCTGCCGGGCGGGCCCGTGGGCACCTCGCCGGCCGCCGCCGACCCCGACGCGCTGCGGTTCGTCCGGGACGCCTACCGGCACGGAAAGCCGATCGGGGCGCTCGGCTCGGGCGTGGGGATCCTGTCGGCCCTGGAGCCGGAGGGGCTGCGGCTGTCCACCGAGTTCCACCACGTGGAGTCCGACCTGGGCGTGGTCACGGAGACGTCGCCGGGCGCGGCGGGCGAGGAGTTCCTGGACGCGTTCGTGGCCGCGATCGCCGCGCACCGGCACTGGGACCGGCTGCCCACGCGCCACTGACCCCTCGGGGCACGTCGACGGTGACCTGCTGATCATGCGATCGGCGGGTCACCGTTCGCCGTTCCGGGCCCCGGGCAGTCCTCTCCCGGAGGTCGTGCCGAGACCCGGCCAGTCCTCTCCCGGAGTTCGTGCCGAGACCCGGCCAGTCCGTCCTCCCCCGGTCAGTCCTCCCCCGGCGTGGCCGACTCCCCCGGCTTCCGTTCCCGCGCCCCCTCGCGGGTGCGGCCCGCGGCCACGGTCCGGTCGGGGTTGCGGCGCAGGTACTCGCCCTCCAGGCCCGCCATGCGGTCGTTGTGCGCCCGGAGGGCGTCGTTCGAGCCGTAGAGCAGTGTGTCGTGCCGCGTGCGGTGGATCGTCTCCAGCTCCTTCATCAGCTGCTGGTCGTCCAACCGGCTGGGGTCGACTCCGTTCATGGTGGTACCCCGCTCGTCGTGTTCGTCCATGCGCTTCGGGTACCCGCCCGGCGAGCACTGTCGCACTGCCCCCGAACGGCATCCGGGAGGGAATCATGGATCTCGCCTTTCTGCATCCACTCTACGAACATCAGGGCCCCTGGGCCTCCGTGTACGTCGGCACCCCGCCCCGCACGGAGGACGCCCCCCACGAACGGCATCTCGCGGCGGTCGCGGTCGCCCGGGAGCTGTCCACGCAGGGGGCCGACGAGGACACCTGCGTGGCGGTGCGGGAGGCGCTGGAGGAGCTGCGGCATTCGTCGGAACCGCACGGCAGGGCCGTCTTCGCCCGGGCCGGCGAGGTGGTTCTCGACCCGCCGCTGACCAGGTCTCCCGAGGCCGACGTGATCCGCTGGGGCACGCTGCCGCACACCGCGCCGCTGCTGGAGCTGGCCGGGGAGGACCCGGTCTGCGTGGTGGCGTACGTCGACCGCAAGGGCGCCGACTTCGAGCTGCGCGGGGCGCTGGGCCGCGAGGACGCCGGTTCGGTGACCGGCAAGCAGTGGCCGGTGCACCGCACGAGCACGGCCGACTGGTCGGAGCGGCACTTCCAGCTGCGGGTGGAGAACACCTGGGAGCACAACGCGGCCGAGATCGCCGACGCGCTCGCCGTCTGCCAGGAGGAGACCGGCGCCGACCTGCTGATCCTGGTCGGTGACGAGCGCGAGAAGAGGTCGGTGCACGACCGGCTCCCGAAGCGGCTGCACGACCTGGTCGTGGAGGCGGAGCACGGCGCCGGCAGCCGGCTGCTCGACGAGGACGTGGAGCGGGCCCGCACCGGTCAGGTGCGGCAGCGCGCGGAACGGGAGCTGGAACGGTTCCTCGCGGCCCGCGCGCCGGGCGAGGACGGGCGTCCCGGCGCCGTGGAAGGCGTGCCCGCGCTGGTCGAGGCGGCGCGTGAGCACCGCATCGACGAACTCCTGATCCGCCCGGACGGCCCCGACGCGCACCGCACGGTGTGGATCGGCGAGGACCCGGACCAGCTGGCGGTCCGCCGTACGGAGCTGAAGATCCTCGGCGAGCAGAACTCCTGGTCGGCCCGTGCGGACGACGCGCTGATCAGGTCGGCGGTGGCGACGGGCGCGCCCGCGCTCTCGGTCACGCCGGCCGACGGCACCTCGGCCGAGGACGCGCCGGTGGGCGGCCTCGGCGCCCTGCTGCGCTGGGCCTGAGACGCCCTGGAGGGGCCCGGTGACCGTCGGTCACCGGGCCCTTTCCACGCGTCGCTCGTCCCACACCGGCTCGTCGGTCTCGCGCACCCGTCCGTCCGAGCCGAAGACCAGGTAGCGGTCGAACGACTTCGCGAACCAGCGGTCGTGGGTGACCGCGAGGACCGTGCCCTCGAAGGCCTCCAGGCCCTCCTGGAGGGCCTCCGCGGACTCCAGGTCGAGGTTGTCCGTGGGCTCGTCCAGGAGGAGCGCGGTGACGCCCTGGAGCTCCAGGAGAAGGATCTGGAAGCGCGCCTGCTGCCCCCCGGAGAGCCGGTCGAAGCTCTGCTCGGCCTGGCCGGTCAGCTCGTAGCGGCGCAGCCGGGACATCGCGGCGCCGCGGTCCTGGGCGTGCTCCTTCCACAGGATGTCGAGCAGGGTGCGGCCGAAGAGCTCGGGGTGGGCGTGGGTCTGCGCGAAGTGCCCGGGCACGACCCGCGCGCCGAGCTTCCACTCCCCCGTGTGCGCCACGGTGGGGTCCCCGGCCAGCAGCCGCAGGAAGTGCGACTTGCCGGAGCCGTTGGAGCCGAGGACGGCGACCCGCTCGCCGTAGAACACCTCCAGGTCGAAGGGGTTCATCAGCCCGGTGAGCTCAAGTCCCTTGCAGGTGACGGCCCTTACGCCGGTGCGGCCGCCCTTGAGCCGCATCGTGATGTCCTGCTCGCGCGGCGGCTCGGGCGGCGGCCCGGCCTCCTCGAACTTGCGCAGGCGGGTCTGGGCGGCCTGGTAGCGGGAGGACAACTCATGGCTGATGGAGGCGGCCTGACGGAGGTTCAGCACCAGCTTCTTCAGTTGGGCGTGCTTCTCGTCCCAGCGCCTGCGCAACTCCTCGAAGCGGGCGAAGCGTTCACGCCGTGCCTCGTGGTAGGTGGCGAACCCGCCGCCGTGCACCCAGGCGTCCGCGCCGGTCGGCGAGGGCTCCACCGACACGATCTTCTCGGCGGCCCGGGACAGCAGTTCGCGGTCGTGGGAGACGAAGAGGACCGTCTTGCGGGTCTCCTTCAGGCGCTCCTCCAGCCAGCGCTTGCCGGGCACGTCGAGGTAGTTGTCCGGCTCGTCGAGCAGCAGCACCTCGTCCGTGCCGCGCAGCAGCGCCTCAAGGACGAGCCGCTTCTGCTCGCCGCCGGACAGCGTCCGCACCTGCCGGAACTGCGCCTTGTCGTACGGCACCCCGAGCGCGGCCGTGGTGCACACGTCCCACAGCGTCTCGTACTCGTAGCCGCGGGCCTCGGCCCAGTCGGAGAGGGCCTGCGCGTACTTCAGCTGGGCGGCCTCGTCGTCGACGGTCATGATCAGGTGCTCGGCCCGGTCCACGTCCTGGGCGGCCTCGCGGATCCGCGGCGGCGCCACCGACACCAGCAGGTCCCGTACGGTCGTCTCGTCCCGCACGGACCCGACGAACTGGCGCATCACCCCGAGGCCGCCGCTGACGGTGACCGTGCCGCCGTGCGGTTTCAGCTCCCCGGAGATCAGCCGCAGCAGCGTCGTCTTGCCGGCCCCGTTGGGTCCGACGAGCGCCACGACGGCCCCTTCCCCCACCCGGAACGACACATCGCCGAGCAGGGCCCTCCCGTCGGGGAGGTAGTACTCGAGGTGCGCGGCTTCCAGATGTCCCATGGGCGGCATTGTCAGGGGAAGGACAGGAGCCGGGCAAACGCATATGCGTTACCTGACGGACCGTCAGTCCACATGGCAATACACGGGTCTCACCATGCGACATGCGGGCGTACGGTTCAGTCATGTCGAATCCTCAGGACAGACCGCAGGAGACAGCCGTCTACACCCACGGGCACCACGAGTCCGTGCTCCGCTCGCACACCTGGCGCACCGCCGCCAACTCGGCGGCCTATCTGCTCGGCTCGCTGAAGCCCCACATGAAGATCCTCGACATCGGCTGCGGCCCGGGCACGATCACCGCCGACCTGGCCGCGCTGGTCCCCGACGGGCACGTCACCGGCGTGGACCACGCCCCGGGCATCCTGGACCAGGCTCGGGCCACGGCGGCCGAGCGGGGCCTGACCAACATCGACTTCGCGGTCGCCGACGTGCACGCCCTGGACTACCCCGACGACACCTTCTGCGTGGTCCACGCCCACCAGGTGCTCCAGCACGTCGGCGACCCGGTGCGGGCACTGCGAGAGATGGCACGGGTCACGAAGCCGGGCGGGTACATCGCCGTCCGCGACGGGGACTACGCGGCCATGACCTGGTACCCGGCGTCCGCGGGGCTCGACGACTGGCTGGACCTGTACCGCCGGGTGGCCCGCGCCAACGGCGGGGAGCCGGACGCCGGGCGCCGGCTGAAGTCCTGGGCGCTGCGGGCGGGGCTGACGGACATCACGGCGACCTCCAGCACCTGGACCTACTCCACCGCCGAGGAACGTCAGTGGTGGAGCGGGCTGTGGGCGGACCGCACGCTGGCCTCCGCGTACGCGGAGCGGGCCACCGAGGGCGGGCACGCCACCGTACGGGAACTGCGGGCCGTCTCGGACGCCTGGCGGGAATGGGGAAAACAGGAGGACGGCTGGTTCTGTGTTCTGCACGGGGAAATCCTGTGCAGGAAAGACACCTGAAAAAACGCCTGAAATGTCGCAATAGGGAAACTCTGCATGCAGGAGGTTCAGATCATGATTGCCATCCTGCTCGTACTGCTACTGATACTGATTCTCTTCGGTGCCGGATTCGCAGTGAAGATTCTCTGGTGGATCGCGCTGGCCCTGCTGGTCCTGTGGCTGCTGGGATTCCTGATGCGAGGAAAGACCGCGGGCGGCGGCAGGGGCCGCTGGTACAGATGGTGAGGTTTTCCGACCGAGGCCCCCGGACTCGTCCGGGTCAGTCCCGGGGCAGCAGCGGTCCCAGCGGCCCGAGGTCCAGGTTCAGGTCCTCGGGCCGCAGGCCGTAGCGCTCACGCAGCTCGGTCATGCGGTCGTCGAGCAGCATCAGGGTGAGCCCGATCCGCTCCTCCTGCTCCTCGTTCAGGTCGCCCGCGTCGAACCGGCGCAGCGCCTGGCGCTCCATGAGCTGCCGGAGCAGCTCCACCACGGTCAGGACCAGCTTGACCAGGTCCCGCTCGACGGTGTCGGGCTCCAGGTCCAGCCGGTTGGGTCGGGCCGTCACGTCAGTCTCCCCAGGGTGAGGGCACTTGCGCGTTGACCGAGCTGATCAGCGCGTTCAGGTCGATGCGGACGAGGTCGACGTCCGCGATGCGCAGGGTGATGTCCCCCGTGATGACGACCCCGCCGGCCAGCAGCCGGTCGAGGAGGTCGACGAGGGCCACCTCGCGCCGTTCGATCACGGTCACGGGCGCTCCTCCTCGCTGTCGCTGAGCTGCGTGAAGGAATACGCGGCCCACGGGCCCGTGAGTTCCACGCGCATTCCCGGAGTGTCGTCCTTCATGCGGTCCACCAGTTCCACGAATTCCTCGGAAGCCGTGCGCGGGACGAGATAAGCGGCGTTGAGGACGTTCCGTCCGGGGGCACCGGAAAGCGTGGCGTTCTGCGGGGCGTGCAGCCGGGAATCCTCGGCGTGGGCGGACAGCATGTCGTGAATACGGGTCGCGAAGGACTCCGCTTTCTGCCAGCTGTCCTCGGTCGCCCTGGTCTGCTGCCGCCGCAGCCGGAGGTAGTCACGGCCGGACGCCGGCTGCGCGGGCCTCGCCGGTTCCTGCTCGTGCTTCTCGGACTCGGCGTACACCTTCACGCCCCATTCGACCCGGCCCTGCACCCGGTCGAGGATGCGGTGGAAGTCGTCCTCGCGCGCCTCCATCATCGTCCGTACGCCGCTGTCGTCCCGGAAGACGGTGCCGAGCCGGAGCGGCAGCGGGGTGGTGACGGCGGTGAGCGCGTCGATGACCAGCTGGTGGGTCCGGGCGGTGGCGGTCAGCCACTCGAGGTCCTCCAGATGGGCCCGGAGCGGGGCTTCGGCGAAGTCCCGCTCCGGCACATGGCTCACCACGGCGATCAGACCGTGGTGGGTGAGCAGCCGCGGCGGATCGCCCCCCAGTCCCGTCAGCTGGGACTGGAGGGCGGCGCCGAAGGGACGGCACACGGCGTAGACGTAACGCAGTCCGGTCATGAACCCTCCTCCTGGGCCCGGCGGGGCTCGAGTTCCTCCAGCCGGGCCAGCCGCTCGCGCAACTCGGCGTTCTCCCGCGACAGTTCGTCGCGGCGGGCCTTGGTGGACAGGGCCGGGTCGTCCTCCCACCAGTCGATGCCCATCTCCTTGGCCTTGTCGACCGAGGCGACGATCAGCCGCAGTTTGATGGTGAGCAGTTCGATGTCGAGCAGGTTGATGCGGATGTCACCCGCGATCACGATGCCCTTGTCCAGCACTCGCTCCAGGATGTCCGCCAGGTTCGCTCCGCTCCCCTGGCCGTACGGGTCCGGGAGCCGGCTGGGCATGCTCATCGGCGGCTCCCGCCCTCGGCGTACTCTTCCTCGTCCTCCGGAGCCTCTTCCTCGTCCTCGGGGAGCTCGTCCTCGGGCTCCTCCTCGTCGTACTCCTCGTCCTCAGGCTCCTCGTCCTCGGCGAGCTCGTCCTCCGGCTCCTCCTCGTCGTACTCCTCGTACTCGTCCTCGGCTTCCCCGTCCGGGGCTTCCTCGTCCTCTTCTTCCTCGTCCCGGAGCTCGTCGTCCGGCTCGGTGTCCTCGTCCTCGGAGGCCTCGGCGCCTTCGTCGTCCTCGGCGTTCTCCTCTTCCTCCTCGGCCACCGCGTCCTCGTGGCTCTTGACGACCTCGCCGTCCTGGATCTCGCCGCGCCAGCCGTCCTCCGCCTCGCCCTTGAGGGTGATGAAGCGGGCGAAGTGCTTGAGGTCCAACCGGGCCCGGCGGCCCTGGGCGCGCCAGATGTTGCCGGTCTTCTCAAAAAGACCACTGGGGTAGTACTCGATCACCAGCAGGACGCGGGTGAGGTTGTCGGCGAGCTTGTGGAAGGAGACGACGCCCTTGGTGCTGCCCTTGGCGCCCTCCGAAGTCCACTGGATCCGCTCGTCGGGGACCTGCTCGGTGGTCGTCGCCTTCCAGCTCCGGGAGGACCAGAAGATCTTCGCCTGCCAGTCGGTGTGGGTGTCGTCGGCGCGGTTCGCGCTCTTGACGCCCTTGGCGAAGGTCGAGAAGTCCTGGTACTGCGTCCACTGGTCGTAGGCGGTGCGCAGATCCACGCCCACGTCGATGAACTCGATGATCACCGTGGGCTTCTGACCCGAGCCGCCCTTCTTCTTGCCCTTGCCGCCGCCGAGGTTCTTGAAGGCGCCGACCACGCTGTCCTTGGCCTTGCCCGCTCCGAGTTCCAGCGCGCTGCGCAGCGGGCCCTTGCCCTCGGCGAGCTTCTTGCCGCCGTCGAGGGCGAGCTTGGCGAACCCGGGGCTGTTGCCCTCGGCGATGTCGTTGAGCTTGCCGGTGGTCTCGCCCAGCTTGCGGCCGACGCCGACCAGCATGCGCTGGGCCTGGGCGGAGAGGTACTCCTGCACCTCGGCCTTGAGCCGGTCTGCGGCCTCGCTGTGGGCCACCTCGGTCAGCGGGTTGCTCTTCGCCTTGTCGGTGGCGTCACGTGCGGATCCGACGGTATCCGTCATCACTCACCGCCTCCCTTCGGCATGCGGGCCCGGGTGCCTCGGCCGGCTCCCCTGGCCGCGGTCGTCTTCTTGGCGGCCGTCTTCTTCGCCGTGGTCTTCTTGGCCGCGGTCTTCTTGCCGGCCGTCCGGCTCTGGGACGCCTTCTTGGCCGGCGCCTTCTTCGCGGGGGCCTTCTTGGCCGCCGACTTCTTGGCGGGGGCCCTCTTTGCCGTCCTCTTCGCGGCGGCCGGAGCCTGGTCCGACTCGTCGTCGTCCTCGTCGTCGGCTTCCGCCTCGGCCTCGTCGTCGGCCTCGTCGTCGGCTTCCGCCTCGGCGTCGTCGACCTCGTCGTCCTCGTCGGTCTCGTCCTCGTCCGAGGGCTCCTGGTCGGCCCGGTCGGCCCTGCCGCCCTTGCCGCCCTTGCCGCCCCTGGTGCCAGTCTCCTCCTCGTCCGGCTCCTCGTCCTCCTCGGAGTCCTCGCCGTCCTGGAGGCCGGGCACCTCCGGCGCCACGCCGGAGAGCTCGTCGCGGACCTCGGCGGTACGGCCGTGCAGCCGGTCGGCCAGCGCGGTCATCTGCCGCTCCACCATGGCACCCGAGGCCGCCTTGCCGACGCCCCTCAGATCCTCGCGGAGCGTGTCGCCTATCTCCTTGAACTGCGGGTTCTTCAACAGTTGCTGGGAGACCAGGTCAGCGACCATCTTCGGGCTGAGGTGCATCCGCTTGCCGGCCACGATCGAGCCGACCGCGAAAGCCAGTTTCAGTTTCTTCGTACGTCCCAGGAGATATCCGGCCCCTACCGCGAGGCCCATTCCCACTCGGTTCATCGTGTCGTCCCGTCGCCAGTCCCCGCGCCACCGCGCAGGCCGATCTCCAGTCGTTCGAGGAGTTCGTCCTCCTGTCGGTCGAATTCCTCCTCGTCGATCTCGCCCGCCTCGAGGCGCTCCTCGAGCTGCGCGAGTTCGGCCCGGACCGCCGCCGGGTCGTAGTAGAGGCGCTCCGCTTCGTTCAGCACCTGTCTGATCACCCAGGCGCTGCCGCGCACCGGGGCGAAGGGCAGGAGCAGAACCTCTCCGATGAGACCCACACCGGCTCACTCCTCCGCGTGGTCGATGCCCACCGTGGTGCCCGCCGGCTCACCCGGTCCGGGTTCGACGAAGCTGTACGGCGGGAGCGGGCCGTTGACCCGCAGGTCGAGGTGCGGATGGCTCTTGCGGAGCTGGTCCACCTCCTCGAGGAAGGACGCGGCGGCGTCGCGGGCCACCATGAAGGACACGTTGGCCAGCCAGCCGCTGGACTCGGGCCCGACGCTGATCGCCTCGGCGGCCGGCTCCAGGGCCTGGCGCACCTCCTCCGCGTCCTCGGCCTCACGGGCCTTGACCGCGGCCACGACCATCTCGCCGAGCCGGAGACGCTGCTCGTAACTGCCGCCGCCCGCCTGCCGGTTGGCCTCGGTGGCGGAGCGGATCTCCGGGTTGTCGGACATCACGCGGTGCAGTACGGCCTCTTCGTCGTGCGTGGCCTTGACGTTGTACTCGACCTTGCCGTCGAGGGTGCGCAGCCGCTCCTGGTAGTGGTCGGCGCGTTCGGCGAGCACCGAGGTGACGGTGTCGTCGTCCGGTGCCACGCTGCCGAACCGCATGGGCAGCACGGAGCCCTCCGCGCCCGCCTCGCTCAGCACGTTCTGGTGGGCGAGCAGGTCACGGCGCTTGGGCCGCAGCCCCTCGGGGGCCTCACTGACGACGGCCGCCAGCTCGCCCTCCTTCAGCACCCGCACCGGCATCGCGGGATCGCCGACCCCTGCCAGCCCCTCGGGGAGGTCGGGGTGGGAGGCGGCGATGATGCCGTAGACGTACGTGCTCACTCCTCCTCCTCCTTCCTGCGCGTGCGCGAGGCGGTGGACTTACGGGTGCGCGGCCGGGACTCGCTCTGGCCGTCCCCCTCACGCGCCTGCTTGAAGGCGTCGGAGATGGTCTCCGCGGCGCCGGAGAGCGCGCCCTTGGACTTGCCGCGCGCGCCGGACTCGGTGATCTCGCCCATGATGTCGGGCAGGCCCGGGCTCTTGTGCGGGCCGGACTCGAGGTCGAGCCGGTTGCACGCCTCGGCGAAGCGCAGGTAGGTGTCGACGCTGGCCACCACGACCCGTACGTCGATCTTGAGGATCTCGATGCCCACGAGGGAGACGCGCACGAATGCGTCGATGACGAGCCCCCTGTCGAGGACCAGTTCCAGGACGTCGTAGAGACCGCTGGAGCCGCCTCCACCGCCCTGCTGTGCCGGAACGACGGTCATGCCGACCATGCCTCCTTGTCGGTGGTGTCGTGAACGGATGTCCGATGCGGGCGGTCTAGCGACCGCCCTGCCTGTGTGCGTCGGCCCGGCCGCGCTCGTAGCGGCGGACTCGGCGGTAGCCGGTGAGCTGACCCTCGGGGTCGAGTTCGACCTGGTAGCTCGCCATCAGGCTCATCGTGTCGGGAACACGGGAGAGTTCGAGGACCTCGACCTCCACCGACCAGCCGTCCTCGGTCTGCTCGAAGGAGGAGACGTTCTCGGCCGTCATGCCGGTCAGCTCGGAGAGCTGGGCGCGCGCTTGGCGCAGCACCTCCATCGGCTTGGGCCGTCGCTGCTCCGTCACGTTCTCGTCCGTGTCCTTTTCTTCCCCTCTGGGGGAATTCCGTGAATTCTGTGATGTCGATGTGTCTCTTGTGTTCGCCATGGCCACCTCTCACCTCGGGTGGCCGTTCACACGTTCGCCAAACCTTCAGGACGACATCAACGCGTTCAGCCTGCGCCGGGCCGGTCCGAGCGCCCGTCCCCGCGCCAGAATCCCGGCCCAGGGATCGGTACGGGCCTGCTCCACGGCGTCGGCGACGGTCCAGCGGCGGGCGTCGAGTCCGGGATCGTCGAGCTGGGCCCAGCTCATCGGCGTGGCCACGGGAGCTCCGGGTTTCGCCCGTACGGTGAAGGGGGCGACGGCGGTCTGCGCGTAGCCGTTGCGCTGGACGTCCAGGTAGAGGCGGTCGCCCCGGTCCTTCTTGCGGGCGGCGGTGGTGAGCTGCTCGGGGTGGCCGGCGACCAGGGCGTCGGCCACGTCCTTGGCGAATTCGCGCACCTCGTCGAAGTCGTGCCGGCCGTCGAGGGGCACGATCACATGCAGTCCGCGCGAGCCGGTGGTCATCAGCGCGGAGGGCAGCCGCAGCTCGTCGAGCAGTTCCCCGAGCAGCCGGGCCGCCTCGCGCACCGCCTCGAAGTCGTCCCCGGCCGGGTCGAGGTCGAAGACCATCCGGTCGGGCCGCTCCACGCTGCCGGCCCGGGACAGCCAGCGGTGCAGGGTGAGCGAGGCCTGGTCGGCGAGGTACAGCAGGGTGGCGGTGTCGTCACAGACGGTGTGGCAGACGGTGCCGCCCTCCTTCGTCACCTCGACCCGGTGGATCCACTCCGGATACGAGTCCGGGGTGTTCTTCTGCATGAACCGGGGGCCCGCGAGGCCGTCCGGATGCCGTTCCAGCATCAGCGGACGGCCGCGCAGGTGCGGCAGCATGAACGGCGCCACGGACCGGTAGTACGCGACGAGGTCGCCCTTGGTGTACTCCTTGGCGCCGTCGCCGCCGGGGAAGAGCACCTTGTCCGGCCGGTGCACCTCGACGGTGTGCTTCCCCGCGCGTACGGTCCGTACGTCGTCGCTGCTCACGGCACGATCGCCTGCTCCACGAGGAGCCGTGCGGCGGCCGCGACCGACTCGGCGTCGATGCCGGCCGCGTGCAGCTGCTCCTCGGGCGAGGCCGAGCCCGGCATCGACCGCACGGCGAGGCGCACCAGCCGCGGGACGGGGCGGCCGTCGGTGAAGGCGTCGAGGACGGCGTCGCCGAGGCCGCCCTCCTCGTGGTGGTCCTCCACGGTGAGCAGGCAGCCGGTCTCCTCGGCGGCCCGGCGCAGGGTGTCGCGGTCGACGGGCTTGACCGAGTAGAGGTCGATCACCCGCACCCGGATGCCCTCCTGGTCCAGCGCGTCGGCGGCCTTGAGCGCCTCGGGCACGGTGACACCCGCCGCGACGATCGTCATCCGGTCGTCGGCGGAGGACCGCAGCACCTTGCTGCCGCCGATCGGGAACTCCTCCTCGGGGCCGTAGATCACCGGGCTCTCGCCGCGGCCGGTGCGCAGATAGCGGATGCCGTCCAGGTCGGCCATGGCCGCGACCAGGTGCGCGGTCTGGTTGGCGTCGCACGGGTACAGCACGGTCGAACCGTGCACCGCCCGCATCATCGCCAGGTCCTCCAGACCCATCTGACTGGGCCCGTCCTGCCCGATGGCGATACCCGCGTGCGAGCCGACCAGGTTGATGCCGACCCCGCTGATGGAGGCCATCCGCACGAAGTCGTAGGCGCGCGTCAGGAAGGCCGCGAAGGTTCCGGCGTACGGCACCCAGCCGCGCGCGGCGAGTCCGACGGCGGCCGCGACCATCTGCTGTTCGGCGATGTAGCACTCGAAGTAGCGCTCGGGGTGCTCCTTGGCGAAGAACTCGGTGCGGGTGGAGTCGCCGACCTCGCCGTCGAGGGCGACGACGTCGCCGCGTCCGGTGCCGAGGGCGGTGAGGGCGTGGCCGTAGGCGTCCCGGGTGGCGACCTCTTCTCCCTTGTCCCACCGGGGCAGTTCGACGTGCCCGGCGCGCACGGCGTGCAGGATGCGGGCGGCCGGCGGCTCCTGCACCCGGAGGCGGAGGTCGCGGACGCCGCCGAGTTCCTCGATGGCGTCGTCGGCGTTCTTCAGCGGCTTGCCGTGCAGGCCCTCGCGGTCCTGGACGTCCTCGACGCCCTTGCCCTTGAGGGTGCGGGCGATGACGGCCGTGGGCTGGCCCTTGGTGGAGGCGGCCTCCCCGTAGGCGCGGTCGATGGCGTCCACGTCGTGTCCGTCGACCTCGACGGTGTGCCAGCCGAACGCCTGGAAGCGGCGCGCGTAGGCGTCGAGGTCGTGGCCGTGCCGGGTCTCGCCGCGCTGGCCGAGCCGGTTGACGTCGATGATCGCGGTGATGTTGTCGAGGTGCTCGGCTCCCGCCTGTTCGGCGGCCTCCCAGATGGAGCCCTCGGCGAGTTCGCTGTCGCCGCAGAGCACCCACACGCGGTAGCCGCTGCGGTCCAGACGCTGTCCGGCCAGCGCGATGCCGACGCCCACGGGCAGCCCCTGGCCGAGCGAACCGGTCGCCGTCTCGACCCAGGGCAGCCGGCGCGGGGTCGGGTGTCCTTCGAGGCGGCTGCCGAGCGTCCGGAAGGTCAGCAGTTCCTCGTCGTCGAGGGCACCGGCCGCCTTGAAGACGGCGTACATCAGCGGTGAGGCGTGGCCCTTGGACAGCACGAAGCGGTCGTTGGCGGGGTGGGCGGGGCGGTCGAAGTCGTAGCGGAAGTGGTGGGCGAAGAGCACGGCCATCAGGTCTGCCGCGGACATCGAGGAGGTGGGGTGCCCGGAGCCCGCGGCGGCCGAGGCGCGGACGCTGTCCACGCGCAACTGCTGGGCGAGTTCGACGAGTTCACCGGTGTTCATGAGTCTCCTTCCGAGGAGTCCGCGTCGGTGTGCTTGTGCTGGACGGGGCCGGGGCCTGCACCGGGGCTTGGCCGCGGCTCCCCGCCGTCCTGCTGGTCGCCGGGCGTGCGGCCCGGCTGATTCTTGGCGGGTTCCCCGCCGGGCTGGTTCTTCGCCGGCGCTCGGCCGGGCTGGTTCTTGGCGGGTTCCCCACCGGGCTGGTTCTTGGCGGGCTCGAAGTCGGGCTGTTTCTGGGCGGGTTCGGCTTCGGAGCGGGCCTCGCGGGCCTTCGCCTCCGAGATCACCGCCTCGCCCGCGCTCGGTTCGACGTCCTTCACTTCCCTCGGCTCCTTCACGTGCCCCGCCCCCTTCTCCGGTCCCGGGTCGTCCTGATCAAGCGCTTCCCGCCCCGACTGCGTGTCCCGGGCCGTCGCCGCTCCCGGGCCGGAGCGTGCCCGGGCCTCCTCGCGGGCGCCCGGCCGCCCCGGTACCCGGGCCAGCTCCGGCGAGTCCGACTCCAGCGGCACCGACCAGGACCGCACGAGGCCCAACTGCACGGCCTGACGCGGGAGTACGGCGTCCAGGAGCCAGTCGGCGGCAACCCGGACGCGGTTGCCGGGCATCGCGGCGAGGTGGTAACCGCGGGTGACCGCCCCGGCCGCGACCCCGGACAGCGGGACGTGCAGCGGATTGGCGGCGGCCTTGGCGCCCCCGAGGTCCACGACGAAGCCCAGGTCCCTGTGCCGGTAGGGCTGCCGCTCGCCGTCCCCGAAGGAGGCGGCGATGTTGTGGGCCACCGTCTTCCCGTGCCGCCAGGCGTGCTGCGCGGTCATCGGTGTGAAGCCGCCCGGGTTGTCCAGGTCGGGCACCGCGGCCGCGTCCCCGCAGGCGAACACCTCGGGTCGGCCGGGGAGTTGAAGGTAGGGGTCGACGACGAGCCGTCCGCGTTCGACGGGCTGGCCGGTGGACTCCACCAGCGGGTCCGGCCGTACGCCCACGCACCACACCAGGGTGCGGGTCGCGACGAACTCGCCGTCGGTCAGCAGCACCCCGTCCGGCGTGGCCTCCTTCACCGAGGTGCCCATGCGCACCTCCACCCCGCGTTCCCGCAGGGTGCGGTCGGCGGTGGTGGAGAGGTGCTCGTCGAGTTCGGGCAGCACCCGGTCGGCGATGTCGAGGAGGATCCAGCGCGGCCGGATGCCGTTCCGCAGGGGGTGCTTGCGGACCTGCGCGTCGGTGTAGAGCTGCCCGTGCGCGGCGACCTCGGTACCGGTGTAACCGGCTCCGACCACCACGAAGGTGCAGCGGGCCTCGCAGCCGGCGCGGTCGTCCGCGGCGGCCGCGAGTTCCACCTGGCGGGTGACGTGGTCCCGCAGGTACAGGGCCTCGGGCAGCCCGCGGAAGCCGTGCGCGTACTCGGCGACCCCGGGAACGGGCAGCAGTTTGTTGACGCTGCCGACGGCCAGCACGAGCCGGTCGTAGGGCAGGCTGCCGCGCTCGCCCTCCGGGCCGGTGTAGTGGACGGTCCGGCCGTCCATGTCGATGCCGTCGGCCTCGCCGAGCACCAGCCGCACCCGGGGCAGGGTGCCGGAGAGGGAGACGGTGACGCGCCGGGGTTCCAGGACACCGGCGGCGACCTGGGGCAGCAGGGGCAGGTACAGGAAGTAGTCGGTCGGGTTGAGCAGGGTGATGTCGGCCTTGCCGCGGGCTTTTCGGGACAGTTCCTTGGCCGTCCGGTACCCGGCGAAGCCGGCACCGACGATCACGATGCGGGGTCGACTCACGGTTCGCCTCCGGGGCTGTCGCGTACCTCGGGAGCCTTCCGCGTCCCCCTGGCCAGGACGCCCAAACGCCGGTTTCCGTACGGGTCGCCGGGTACTCGGGGCAAGCCCGTTTGTATGCGGAACCGCCGGAGGTACCCCCCATGCCCGAATACGGCTATTTCCTCTCGTGCGAGGAGTTCGGACCCGCGGAGCTGGTCGAACAGGCGCGAATGGCCGAACAGGCCGGTTTCACCGCGCTGTGGATCTCCGACCACTACCACCCGTGGAACGACGCGCAGGGCCAGAGCCCGTTCGTCTGGTCGGTGATCGGCGCGCTCTCGGAGGCGGTGTCGCTGCCCATCGAGACGGCCGTGACCTGCCCGACCGTGCGGATCCACCCGGCGGTGGTGGCGCAGGCCGCGGCGACCTCGGCCGTCATGACGAACGGCCGCTTCCGGCTCGGCGTCGGTTCCGGCGAGGCGCTGAACGAGCACATCCTCGGCCATGTCTGGCCGCCCGCGCACATCCGGCTGGAGATGCTGGAGGAGTCGATCCAGGTGATGCGGCGCCTGTTCACGGGCGAGGAGGTCAACCACCACGGCACGCACTACACGGTCGAGAACGCCCGCCTCTACACGGTCCCGGACGAGCCCGTCCCCATCGACATCTCCGGCTTCGGCCCGGCGGCCACCGCACTCGCGTCCCGGGTCGGGGACGGCTACATCACGATGATGCCCGACGAGTCGATGGTCGAGCAGTACCGCAAGGGCGGCGGGGCCGGGAAGCCGGTCAGCGGCGGCACCAAGGTCTGCTACGGCACGGACCGCGCGGAGTGCGTCCGGACCGTGCGCAAGCTGTGGTTCAACCAGTTCCTGCCCGGCGAGATGGGCCAGATCCTGCCCTCGCCGAGCCACTTCGAGCAGCTGGGCCCCCTGGTCACCGAGGACATGGTGACCGAGAAGACGGTGTGCGGGGACGACGTCGACGAGCACGTGTCCGCGCTGAGCGCCTTCGCCGACGCGGGCTTCGACCGGATCTACGTGAACCAGATCGGACCCGACCAGCGCGGCTTCTTCGACTTCTACCGCACGAAGGTGCTGCCCCAGCTCCAGCAGGGGTGAGCGATGAAACTGCTCAGGCCCCTCGTCTCGGTGTACACGGTCCCGACGGACGCCCCCGAGGCGGACGGGACGCTCGCCTGGGACACCACGACCATGGTGATCGCCGAGGTGTCGACGGGCGAGGAGACCGGCACGGGCTGGACGTACGGCCCGGCCGCGGTCGGTGACTTCCTCACCGAGCACCTCGGACCGCTCGTCGAGGGCCGCGACCCGCTGGACATCCCGGCGCTGCACGACGCGATGTGCCGCTCGGTCCGCAACGCGGGCCGTCCGGGCATCGCGGCGGGCGCGATCTCGGCGCTCGACATCGCCCTGTGGGACCTGAAGGCCCGACTCCTCGAACTCCCCCTGGCCCGCCTCCTGGGCGTGGCCCGTGAACGGGTCCCGGTCTACGGCAGCGGCGGCTTCACGACGTACCACGACACGCATCTGGCCGCGCAGCTCAACGGCTGGGTGCACGGCCAGGGCATCCCGCGCGTCAAGCTGAAGATCGGCGAGAGCTGGGGCCGGGCGGTGGCCCGGGACCTCTCCCGGGTCCGCACGGCCCGTGAAGTCATCGGCCCGGACGCGGAGTTGTACGTCGACGCGAACGGGGCGTACACCCGCAAGCAGGCGGTCCGGGTGGGCGGTGCGCTGGTGGAGGAGGGTGTCGGCTGGTTCGAGGAGCCGGTCTCCTCGGACGACCTGACCGGGCTCCGGCTGGTCCGCGACGCGCTCGTGTGCGATGTGACGGCCGGCGAGTACGGCTACGACCTCCCGTACTTCGCCCGCATGATCGCGGCCGGCGCGGTCGACTGCCTCCAGATCGACGCGACCCGCTGCGGCGGCCTCACGGAGTTCCTGCGCGCGGCGGCCCTGGCCCAGGCGCACGGCCTGGAGGTCTCGACGCACTGCGCCCCGCACGCCCACGCGGCGGCGGCCGCCTCGATCCCCAACATCCGCCACATGGAGTGGTTCCACGACCACGTCCGCATCGAGGACATGTTCTTCGACGGGGCCCTCGACCCGACGGGCGGCACGGTCCGCCCGCAGGCGGGGGTGGGACACGGGCTGACGTTGCGGACGGAGGAGGTGGAGGAGTACCGGGTGGCGTGACGGCGGGTGCACCGAACGACCGTGAGCGGCCGTGACGGCCGGTGCACCGAACAACCTTGAGCGGCGGGGCCGTTGGGTCCCGCCGCTCACCATGCGTCCCTGCGTTCAGCCCCGTCGGCGTAGCCCGGAGGTCGCAACGACCCCCAGCGCCCCGGCCGCGGCCGCCACGAGCCCCACGCCCATGCGGGCGCGGTTGCGGGAGAGCCAGTCCTGCGGGCTGCGGTGCACGGCCTCGTCGTCGAAGCGGCCGTGCGCCCCGTGGTCCCGCCCGTGCGGTCCGTCCGCGGGAGCCCACAGATTGCCGGGACCGCTGTGCTCGCCCTCCTCCTGCTGTGCCTCGATGTTGGTGCGTGCGAGGTAACGGTCCAGGACCCCCGGCATCACCGCGTTGGCGATGAGCGTGGCCGCCGTGGACCCGCCGACCCAGTACTCGCGCCGCCGCGGGTGGAAGGCCGCGTGCACGACCGCGCGGGCGGCGATCTCGGGCTGGTAGACCGGCGCCACCGGCCGGGCCCGCCCGGGCATCCGGTTCAACACCCAGTCGAACTGAGGGGTGTTGAGGCCGGGCAGCTGCACCATCGTCGTCCGCACGCCACTGCCCGAGTGGAGCAGCTCGCACCGCAGGGACTCGTTGAAGCCCTGGATGGCGTGCTTGGCCCCGCAGTACGCCGACTGGAGCGGGATGCCCCGGTAGGCCAGCGCCGAGCCGACCTGCACGATCGTCCCGCGGTCGCGGGGCTGCATGTGCCGCAGGGCGGCCCGGGTGCCGAACACATAGCCCAGGTAGGTCACTTCGGTGACCCTGCGGAACTCGTCCGGGGTGATCTCCGTGAACGGGGCGAAGACACCGGTGAAGGCGTTGTTGACCCATACGTCGATGTGCCCGAAGGCGTCCACGACCTGCTGGGCGGCGTCCTCGACGGCCTTCGCGTCGGACACGTCGACGCTCACGACGAGCGCCTCACCCCCGGCCCGCTCCACTTCGTCGGCCGCCGCGGCGAGGCCTTCGCGTCCCCGGGCGAGGAGGGCGACCCGGGCGCCGCGCTCGGCGAAGGCCCGGGCAGTGGCCCGTCCCACGCCGCCGCTGGCCCCGGTCACCACCACGACCTTGCCGTGCTTCACGTGCGATTCCTCCCATGGGTCGTGCACCGGGCGTTACGCGCGGTGGTGCGGCTGCTCGGGATCGGTGCCGGCCCGCGTCGGGGCCGCACCGGGCTCCGGCGTGCTCGTCGCTCCGGGCGCGACCGGCGGCATGGGCGGGTACGGCGTGCCGGGCCCGGTCGGCGGGGCGGCCACCGGTGCGGTGGCTCCGGCGCCGGCACCCTGCCCGGCCTCGGGCCGGGACCCTCCGGGCCGCGCCGCGCCGCGCAGCACATAGGCCACGGCGCCCAGGACGACGGCGGTGATCAGTGCGGCGGCCCAGTCGGGCAGCCCGAGGGCGAGGGCGAGACCCACGGCCAGGGCCAGGGCGGCGCCCGCGTACAGGGCGGCGGCACCGGACGCGGCGTACAGCATGGCCGTACGGCGCTGCTTGCGCGTCTGTTCGCGCAGTTCGTCCCGTACGGTCTCGCGTGCCACCTGCGCCAGTTCGTCGACCAGATGCTTGTCCAGATGCTCCAGGTGATCCAAGCGGTCCATGGCCGCCGGGTACCCGTACGGGCGTACGCATAACGCCCGCCCGGCCGGCTGTGCGGCACCGGCGGCCGGGTCGGGAGGATCGCGTGAAACGATCTCCCGCGGCCGGCCGGCCGAACTAGGCTCGGCGCATGGAGATTCTGGGAACCACGCTGCGTGTCTGCGTCGACGACCTGGACAGCGCGGTCGTCTTCTACGAACGGCTCGCGGGCGCCACGGCCCTCCGTTTCGAGCGCGGCGGCGTCCAGGTGGCCGCGGTCGGCTGCTTCCTGCTGATGAGCGGGCCGGAAGCGGAGCTGGAGGTGCTGCGCAAGGTGGCGGCGACCATCGCCGTGAAGGACGTCGACGAGGCCCGCCGGCTCCTCGACGAGCTCGGCGCCCGGATCATCGCGGGCCCGGTGCCGACCCCGGTGGGCCGCAACCTGATCGCGATGCACCCGGACGGCGTGGTGTACGAGTACGTCGACCGCAACGTCACCTAGGGCGACTAGGTGTCCGGGCGCATGCGGAAGTCGTAGGCGGGCGGGAGCGGTTCGTCGCCGAGGCGGTTCCACAGGGCGCCGATCGCCTCGGCGCCCTCCCGCAGGTCGGCGACCTCGAAGCCCTCGTCGAAGACGGCCCGGGCGGCTTCGGTCCTCCCCTCGGCGAGCAGCAGCCGCGCCTCGATCAGCCGGAACCGCCCGCGGGCCCGGGTCGGGGCGTGCAGCCGCTCCCACACCGCGCGTGCCTCGGCCGTGCGCCCGGCAGCGAGCAGGGCCTCCAGTGCCTCGCGGCCGAGCGCGGCCGTAGCCGCCGTCCACGACTCGCCGTCGTCGCGCCGCTCCTGGCACAGGTCGTCGAAGGCGTCGGCGTACCGCTCCGCGGCCCGCTCCCGGTGGCCGCTCTCCTGGTCGGCGACGGCGAGGCAGCGCAGCAACGGCCAGCGGGACGGGGCGAGTTCGAGCCCGCGCTCCCAGCTGCGCACCGCCTGGGCCCGGTCACCGGCGTGCCACTGGGCGACGCCCAGGTGGTACTCGGTGAGCGGGGTGGCGGGCGCGGTCTCCAGCATGTCCCGCCAGTGCGGCGCGACCAGGGTCCCGCCGGGCGGCCGTACCCGGCGCGGCTCGGGGAAGGACCCGGTGCGCAGCAACTCCAGCCAGGGCGCCTGCGGTTCGCCGAGCGTGCTCTCCTCGAAGGGCGTGCCGGGCAGCTTCCAGCCGGCCCGCAGCACCTCCAGCGCGCCCCAGCCGGAGCCGGGGGCCAGGATCTCGCCGGGTTCGGCGTCGGCGTACGGCTTCCAGGCGGCGTGGGCCTCGTCGACGGCGGCCCGTGGCAGTACGGCCTCCAGACGGGCCTCCGCCTCGGACACCGCGGGAGGCGCGCTGAGCGGCCCGTACGCCTCCAGCCAGGAGACCTCGCTCTCCGGGTCCAGGCGTACGTGCTCCAGCTGGGTGCGGGCGAGCCCGGCCTGGATCTCGCAGTAGCCGCCGGTGCCGGGCTCGGTGAGCCACTCCTGCCAGCGGCGGCCGCCCCTGCCGGTCCCCCACACGAACAGCTTGCGGCCGCGCAGGGCGTCGGTGGACGTCTGCACGAGTCCGTGGCCGTCGGCGTCGAGGGCGGCGATCCAGCGGCGCCGGGTGTCGGGCAGGTCGTAGAACCAGTCGGCGGCGTAGGGGCTGCTGTGCGGGTCAGGTGGGACGGGCACCCGGCGCAGCCGGCGCTCGTGGCCGAAGTGCCAGACCTCCTCGGCCGGGGCGAGCACCCGGCGGCCTTCCGGTACGGCGGTGTTGGACCACCAGTAGCCCGGCACCGGCCGCTCGTGCGGATTGCGGATCCGGACGCCGGCGTACAGGAAGTCCGAGTCCCGCGGCAGCCACAGGTCGACCTGGAAGGGCAGGTCGCGCAGCCGCTCCCACTCCCACAGGCGCAGCATCTCCCCGCCGTCGGGGGCGGCCACGCGGGCGGCGTGCAGGGGTGCGCAGGCAAGGGCGGTGTGTCCGGTGGCGCCGATGTTCCACTCGATGCCGCCGGAGTACCAGGCGCCGTTCAGGGCGAAGTTCGCGGGCTGGAACACCGGGTTGCGGTACAGGAGTTCACGCCCGGTCGGCTTGTGGAGGAGGGACGTGATCCGGCCGCCCAGAGCGGGGAGGACGGTGGCCCTCAGCCGGTCGTTCTCGATCACGATCGTCTCGAACTCGCGGGGCTCGCGCGCTCTGCCGTAGCCGTCCCGGACGGGCACCGGCAGCAGGCTGCGCAGGGGCCCGTAGCCGGCCTGCCGGGCCATGTCCCGGGGCAGGTCGGACCGGTCCCGTACGTCCGTACGGTGAACCTCGTACGGCAGGCGCAGCGGCGGCAGCGGGTTGTCCGGGCCCAGCGGTGCGGCGGGCAGGGTGAGCACGTCTCGCCGGATCGTCGTCACGATCACCATGGAAGCCGCTCGGCCCCGAGTCGGCCAGGGGAGCTGCCGGTCAGGATTGCGCAAAGGCGTCCACGACGATGTCGGTGAGGAGCGCGCCCGCCGTGCCGTCGGGGTCCAGATCGGGGTCGTAGATGGTGATGTTGAGCCCGACGCAGGCGGTCGAGGCGAGCAACGGCCTGAGGAGATCGGTGAGTTCGCGGGGCTGGAGGCCCTCCGGGTCGGGGCTGTCGACGGCGGGCATGACGGAGGGGTCGAGGACGTCGGCGTCCAGGTGCACCCAGAATCCGTCGATCTCCGGGATCTCGAAGGCCTGAGCGGTGGCCCGGGCGAGCGCGTCGGCGCCCCACTCCCGGAGGTCCCCGACGGTGACGACCGGGATCTTCAGGGCGGCGAGTTCGGCCCGGTCCTCCTCGAACGCGTCGCGGATCCCGAAGAACCGCACGTCCTCGTCCCGCAGATAGGGCTTGAGCCCTTCCATGTCCGTCAGGTCGTCCTGCCCGCGCCCGGTGGCCAGCGCGACCTCCTCACCGCCCGCCGCGCCGATCCGGTCGGAGTTGCCGGTGTGCCGGAAGTCGGGTGAGGCGTCGATCGCGGCCAGGCCGTAGCGCCCGACGCGGCGCAGCGCGAGGGAGGCGCCGAGCTGGATGGAGCAGTCGCCGCCGAGGACGACGGGGAAGTCCCCGGCGCGCACATGGCGCTCGACGCGGTCGGCCAGCTTGACGGTGTAGTCGGCGATGGCGGCGGCGTTGAACACCCCGTCGCCCTCCTGCCAGTCCCCCCCGTCGTAGCGCGGCGGCACCACGACCCCGCCCTCCAGCGCCCCGAGCCGCTGCACGATCCGCTGCTCCCGCAGGGCGCCGGCGAGCTTGTAGCAGCCGGGCACGGTGCCGGGGGCGGGGGGACGCAGGCCGAGGTTGGAGGGGGCGTCCAGCACGACGATATTCCGCATGCGGATCATCCTCGCCGACGTACCCTCGACCGTCCACGGAATACGCGAGGGAGCGACAGTGAGCGAGCAGCACACCTACCGGGTGATCGTGCGGGGGACCTGGGACGGGCTCACCGAGGAGGCCCGCGCGCGGCTCCTCGCCGAGGCGGCGGACCACGGCATGGCGAGCATGCGGTTCTCCGAGGAGGGCTCGCTGTCGTACGAGCCGGCGCCGCTGAAGCACTTCTCGATGCGGTACGTGGTGGTCTCCGACGCCGCGGACGGCGAGGAGATGGCGGGCGCGCTCGCGGAGGACCGCGCGGAGACGGCCCTGCGCGCTCTCGGCTACGGCTTGCGGGATCTGAGGTCGACGGTCACGGACCTCGACACCATGAAGATCAACCGGAAGTCCGCATCTCGGCGGTGATCGCCCAGCGCTCGTGGTCCCGCCAGTCCCCGTCGATCCAGATCATCTTCGGGGAGAACCCTTCGAGCCGGAACCCGCAGCTGCGGGCGAGGGCGAGGGAGCCGGTGTTGCCGGGCTGCGCGTTGATCTCCAGGCGGTGCAGCCGCATGGGCCCGAAGGCGTGGTCGACCACGAGGTTCAGTCCCTCGCGCATCAGCCCGCGCCCGGCGGCGTGCGCGAAGGCGCCGTAGCCGAGGGCTCCGCAGCGGAAGCCGCCCTCGACGATGTTGTTGATGTTGATGAAACCGGCGATGGCCCCGTCGCCCCGCTCACCGTCCTTCTCGCAGACCAGGAACCCGGCCTTGGTCCGGTCCTCGATGAGCCGGCCCGCGTAGGCGAGGTAGGCGCTCTCGCTGTCCGGCGGGAACAGCCAGGGCTGGTGCAGTTGCTTGCTCTCCCGGGCCCGGGCGGTGAACTCCGCGGCGTCCTCGTAGGTGAAGGGGCGTATGCCCACGCGGGGGCCTTCGGCGAGATAGCGGGAAGCGGTGTGCGGCATCCCGCCACCCTACGGCGCTAGCCCCGCCGCCTCATGGCGTACGCCCCGCACAGGGCGCCGATGAGGCCGGTGGCGAGCAGGGCGGTCCACAGGGGCATGGTCACCTCGGGGACCAGCAGCCGGATCCGGGTCGCCCGGGTGTTCTCGAAGACGAAGGTCAGGGCGAGGGCGGCGAGCAGCAGGACGGCGAGCCGCGCGGGGGTCACCGCCCCGCTGCTGCCTCTGGTCGTGCCGCTCTCGGCGGTCTTCGGGCTCATGCGACCAGGGTGAGCCCAGGACCCACGGCCCGCACGGCGGGCGCTGCCTTCCGGGTGGACCGCGGCCACGGCCGGCCGGCTGGCTGCTGCTCGCCTGTGGCGGCGCGCTCGCGACCGGCCCGGAGACGGGTGCGCACCAGACACCAGGCTCCCGGCTCCCGGCTCCCGGCTCCCGGGGAGTTCCGGGTACGGCCCCCGCCGACCGCACGCGAGCTCTCTTCCGGGGCCGCCGTCCTGGTCGGGCGACCGGCCGCCACAGTGCCCGCCGCCGCGTGTCCGGCGCGCGGACTCAGCTCAAGGCCGGCTCGTCCAGCGTCAACGTGCCCTCCTCGGTGTCGAGTTCGGCCGCCGCCCCGAAGGGCACGGTGAGGGCCCCCTCGCAGTGCCCGAATCCGAACTCCTCGACGACGGGCACCCCGAGTCCGCCGAGCCTCTCGGCGAGGACCGTCCGCAGCACCTCGTACGGCCCGCAGCTCTCCCAGGAGCCGAGGACGATCCCCCGGACGCCGTCCAGCCAGCCGGTGCGCAGGAGTTGGGTCAGCAGGCGGTCGACGCGGTACGGCTGCTCGCCCACGTCCTCGATCAGGAGGAGTCCGTCCCGGGCGCCGCTGCGGGCGTGCCGGGTGCCGAGGTCGGTGGCGAGCAGGCTGAGACAGCCGCCGAGGGTGACTCCACGGGCCCGGCCGGGGACCAGCGCGGGCCCCCGGGAGGTGAGGGTGCGGACCGTCTCCGGGGCGAGGAGCGTGGCCCTGAGGTGTTCCTGGGCGAGGGCGTTCTTGACGAAGTCGGCACCGGCCGCGGCGGGCCCGTACAGGGTGACCAGGCCGAGGCGGGTGGCGAAGGCCTGGTGGAGCGTGGTCACGTCGCTGAAGCCCACGAGCACCTTCGGGCCGGCCGCCCGCATCGCGTCCCAGTCCAGCAGGTCGACCATCCGCTGGGCGCCGTAGCCGCCCCGGGCGCACAGCACCGCGTCCACCGCGGGGTCGCACCAGGCCGCCTGGAGGTCGGCGGCGCGGTCCGCGTCGGATCCGGCGAGGTACCCCAACTCGCCGTGCCGGTCCAGGACATGCGGGGTCACGACCGGGTCGAGGTCCCAGCCGCGCAGGATGTCGAGCCCGGCCTGGAGGCGTTCCTCCACGATCGGGCCGCTCGGTGCGACGACGGCCACGCGTGCGCCGGGGGCGAGCCGGGGCGGCCTTACCAGTGCGGTCACTTGCTGAGCTCCAGGGTCGGGACGCCGGGCGGGTCGAACCCGAAGACCTGTGCGTACAGGGAGAGTTCGGACTCCAGGGCCCGGATCATGGTGTCGGCGCGGCGGAATCCGTGGCCCTCTCCCTCGAAGGCGAGGTAGGCGTGCGGGATCCGCCGCCCGGCGATCCTCTCCAGGAACCGCTCGCACTGCGCGGGCGGGCAGATCACGTCGTCCAGGCCCTGGAGCAGCAGGAACGGCGCGGTGACCCGGTCGGCGTGCTCGACGGGCGAGCGCTCCGCGTACCGGCCGGGGACCTCGGCGAGCGGTCCGACCAGGCTCTCCAGGTACTGCGACTCGAAGTCGTGGGTCTCCCCGGTGCCCCAGCCGGCCAGGTCGAGGATCGGGTAGACGATGGTGCCGCAGGCGTAGACGTCGGTCGAGGTGAGCGAGGCGGCGGCGGTCCAGCCACCCGCGCTGCCGCCGCGGACCGCGAGCCGGTCGCGGTCGGCGGTGCCCTCGTCGGCGAGGGCGAGCGCGACGGCCGCGCAGTCCTCGACGTCGACCACGCCCCACTGCTCGCGCAGCCGGTTGCGGTACGCGCGCCCGTACCCGGTCGAGCCGCCGTAGTTGACCTCGGCGACGCCGATGCCGCGCGAGGTGAAGTAGGCGATCGACAGGTCGAGGACGAGGGGCGCGTGCCCGGTGGGTCCGCCGTGCGCCCACACGACGTAGGGCGGCAGTTCGCCGCCGGGGGCCACGTACCCGGGCCGGTGCGGCGGGTAGACGTGGGCGTGGATGTCCCGGCCGTCCGGTCCCGTGAAGGTGCGGATCTGGGGCTCGGGGTAGTGGGCGGGGTCGACGGGGTCCTCGTGTGCGGCCCCGATCACCCGGGTCCGGCCGGTGCGGGCGTCCAGTTCGACGACCTCGTAGGCGGTGCGTGGACTGGCCCCGACGGCGACGACCCTTTCTCCGTTCACCGCGAGGGTCGGGGCGAACTCGGTCCAGGGGCCTGCCGCGTCGACGAGTTCGCCGGTCTCGGGGTCCAGGATGCCGAGGGCGGTCGAGCCGGTGCCGTGCACGACGGCGATCAGGCCGCTGTCCAGCGGGGCGAACCAGCGGTGGCCGAGCTTCCACAGGGGGCCGCCGAACTCCTCCTCGCGGGGGCACAGTTGCTCGCCGTCGCGGTAGAGGTTCCACCAGCCGGTGCGGTCGCTCGCGTACAGGAGCCGGCCGTCGGGCGACCAGTCGGCCTGGGCGACGGACTCCTCCGGGCCGCCGGCCACCGTGCGGGGCTCCCGGAGCGTGCCCTCGTGCACCTCGGCGACGATCAGCTCGGTGCCGTCCCAGGGCATCCTCGGGTGGTCCCAGGCGAGCCAGGCGGCGCGGGAGCCGTCCGGCGAGAGGCGGGGGCCGGTGACGAACCGGTGCCGTTCGCCGGTGAGTTCGCGCACCGCGTCCCGGTCGTGGGCGGCGGAGCCGTCGAGCGGGACGGCGGCGAGGACCCGGCGCACGTCGGTGGGTCCGTCGCCGGTGAACTCCTCGAGGACGCACCACACTTCGCCGAGGTCCAGCCGCAACTGCGGCTCCACCCAGCGCAGTCCGCCGCCCACCGGGGAGAGAGGCGTCAGGGGCACCGGCTCGGCGCCGGGCCCGTACCGGTACAGCCGCTGGTCGGCGAAGTGCACGAACACGACGAGCAATTCATCCGCCACGACCGCGCCGGCCCAGGGGTGGCCGCCGTACTCGATGACCCGGCTGCGCACGTTCCACGGCGCGGGCAGCACCGACTCCTCGGTGCCGTCGGCGCGTCGGCGCACCAGGGTGCGGCGGCCGCCCTCGGCGGGGCGGGGTTCGGTCCACCAGACCTCGTCCCCGACGAAGCCCAGCCATTCCGGGTGTCCGTCGTGCGCGGCGGCGAGGGCCGCGTCGACGGGCGAGGGCCAGGAACCATAGGGCGACGTGTGCATGTTCTCCCCCACTCGCTCAGGCCGTCCGCAGGAAGCGGTCGAGCACCCGGACCCCGAAGTGCAGGGCCTCCACGGGGACGCGCTCGTCGACGCCGTGGAAAAGAGCCTGGTAGTCGAAGCCCTCCGGAAGCTTCAGCGGCGCGAAACCGTATCCGGTGATGCCGAGCCGGGAGAACTGCTTGGCGTCCGTGCCGCCGGACATGCAGTACGGCACGACATGTCCCCCGGGGGCGAACTCCTCCACCGCGGCCCGCATGCCGGCGTAGGTCGGTGAGTCGACCGGTGCCTGGAGGGCGACCTCGCGGTGGCTGAACTCCCAGTCCACGTCGGGGCCGGTCAGCAGGTCGAGCGTGGTGCGGAACTCGTCCTCGCCGCCGGGCAGATACCGGCCGTCGACGTAGGCCACGGCCTCCCCCGGGATCACGTTGAGCTTGTAACCGGCTTCCAGCATGGTCGGGTTGGCGCTGTTGCGCACGGTCGCCTCGACCAGCTTGGCGGCCGGGCCCAGCTTCTCCAGGAGCGCGTCCACCTCGGTGAGGTCGGTCTCGATGCCGTAGAGCGCGGCGAGTTCGGCGAGGGCCGCGCGGACGGTCGGGGTGAGCCGGAGCGGCCACTCGTGCTCGCCGATACGGGTCACGGCGGCGGCGAGCCGGGTGACCGCGTTCTCCTTGTTGACCTTGGAGCCGTGTCCGGCCCGGCCGCGCGCGGTGAGCTTGAGCCAGCCCGTGCCGCGCTCCCCCGCCGCGATCGGGTAGATCTCCCGGCCGGCGCCGTCGTGGAAGGTGAACGCCCCGGACTCGCTGATGCCCTCCGTGCAGCCCTCGAAGAGCTCGGGGTGCTCGTCGGCGAGGAACCCGGAGCCGTCCTCGGCGCTGGCCTCCTCGTCGGCGGTGAACGCGATCACGAGGTCCCGCCGGGGCTGTACGCCCTGCCTGGCCCAGGACCGCACCACGGCCAGGATCATCGCGTCCATGTTCTTCATGTCGACCGCGCCGCGCCCCCAGACGACGCCGTCGCGGATCTCCCCGGAGAAGGGGTGCACGCTCCAGTCGGCGGCCTCGGCGGGCACCACGTCCAGATGACCGTGGACGAGCAGCGCGTCCGCCGACGGGTCGCTGCCCTCGATCCGGGCGACGACGTTCGTACGGCCCTCGGTGCGCTCCAGCATCAGGGGCTCCAGGCCGGCCCCGGCCAGCTGCTCGGCCGCGTACTCGGCGGCGGGCCGCTCCCGGCAGTCGCCGCCGCCCCGGTTGGTGGTGTCGATGCGGATGAGGTCGGAGGTGAACCGGACGACCTCGTCGAGTGCCTGCTGGTCAGCCATACTGCTCCTCCACGGCGGCCGAGACGATGGTGGTGACCGCCTTGAACGTACGGATTCCCGTGTACATGGTCTCGTTCGTGTACGCCACCTTCCGTGCCCCGATCCGCTCGACGCCCGGCACCACGGTGGCGGCCATGGCGAGGTGCTCGGCGTCGAACTCGACGGCGACGGTGAACGGGCCCGCCTGGACGGGCTTCTGACGGACCGCCAGCCGTGCGGCCTGCTTGGCGGCGGCCCTGATGTCGGCGGCGGTGCGGGCGGGTGTGCGGCACACGGCGGCGTACCGCGAGACATGGTCCTTGACCGCGACCTTCAGCGCCTCGGGGGCGTAGCCGAGGGCGTCCTCGCAGGCCACGTCGTCGCCCGTGACGAGGACGACGGGGACGCCGTACTCGGCGACCACGTGCGCGTTGAGGTACCCCTCGCTCGCCGGGACGTCGTTCAGCCAGACCCCGGTGATGGAGTTGGCGAGGTAGGTGTGGGCGAGGACGCCCTCCTGGCCGGCTCCGGCGTGGTAGCCGACGAACGCGATGCCGTCGACGTCGCCGTGCTGGACGCCCTCGACCATGGACAGCGACTTGTGCCGCCCGGTGAGCATCTCGGTGCGCTCGTCGAGCCGCTCCAGGAGCAGGTTGCGCATGGTCCAGTGGGCCTCGTTGACGAGGACCTCGTCGGCGCCCCCGTCGAAGAAGCCCAGCACGGCCGCGTTCACGTCCGAGGTGAACAGGGACCGGCAGCGCTCCCACTGCGGCGTCCCCGGCAGCACGTCGGCCGGCCAGGTCACGCCGGTGGCGCCCTCCATGTCGGCGCTGATCAGGATCTTCATGGTGCGCCACGTTACGCGGCGAAGAGGTTTACGTCGCCCGCGCGGGGTGAGGCGAGTCGCATGCGGCTCACCCCCGCCGCACAGGCAACTCCTGGAAGACGCGTATTCTCCCTCGCGGGTTCCACAGGAGACGGACAGGGAGAAGCGTGAGCGACACCGCACAGCCCGCACAGCAGTCGGTACGACGGACGGCGGCGACGCCCCCGGCGACCGCCGCGCCGGCGCCGGGGAACCCGTCAGGCCGCCCGAAGCAGCGCGACGCGTTCTTCGACAACGCCAAGTACCTGGCGATCGTGCTGGTCGCGATGGGCCACGCCTGGGAGCCGCTGCGCTCCGGCAGCCGGACCGTCACCGCGCTCTACACGATCGTCTACGCCTTCCACATGCCGGCGTTCATCATCATCTCGGGCTACTTCTCGCGCACCTTCGACGCGAGCCCGGCGAAGATCAAGCGGCTGGTCACCGGGGTCGTCGCCCCCTATGTCGTGTTCGAGACGGCGTACACCCTCTTCACCCGTTGGTCCGACGGTGTCCCGGACCGTCCGATCAGCCTGCTCGACCCGCTGTACCTGACCTGGTTCCTGGCCGCGCTGTTCATCTGGCGGCTGACCACGCCGATCTGGCGGAGCCTGCGCCGGCCGCTGCCGATCGCCCTGGCGGTCGCCGCCCTCGCCACCCTCAGCCCGTCCATCGGCGACGACCTCGACCTCCAGCGCACCCTCCAGTTCCTGCCGTACTTCGTGCTCGGCCTGTGTCTGCGGCCCGAGCACTTCTCGCTGGTGCGGCAGTGGCGGGTACGGCTGCTCGCGGTCCCGGTGTTCGCGGCCGCGGTGGTGTTCTCGTACTGGGCGGTGCCGCGCATGGACTACGCGTGGTTCTTCCACCGCGACGCCGCCGCGCACTTCGGGGTGCCCTCCTGGTACGGCCCGCTGATGACCCTGGGCCTCTTCGCCTGCTCCCTGGTCCTGGTGGCCTGCTTCCTGTCCTGGGTGCCGGGGCGCCGGATGTGGTTCACGACCCTGGGCGCGGGCACGCTGTACGGCTATCTGCTGCACGGTTTCGTCGTCCAGGCCGGCAACCACGTCGACTGGGCGGCCCACCGCTGGCCGCACACCCCGCTCGGCGAGATCGCGGTCACCCTGGTCGCCGGGGCGGTGGTGACCGCGCTGTGCACGGCACCGGTGCGGCGGGTCTTCCGGTGCGTGATGGAACCGCGCATGGAATGGGCGTTCCGCAAGGCCGAGCCCGCGGCGGGCGGGGTGCCCGCTCAGCGGCGCCGATAGGGCGCTGTCAGCCCGCGCGTCCCACCACCCACCACTTCGACGGCAGTTCGATCCGGGTGCCGTCGGCGCGGTACTCCGTGGTGATCAGCGGGAGTTCACCGCTCGTCACGATCTTCAGCCCGGCCGCGCCGAGGTACACGGGCACCGCGTCGTCGGCCACCTCGCCGGGCGCGATGCCGTGGCGGAAAATGGGCGCCAGCTTGTCGGGCGGCCCGTCGGGGCCCTGCGCGAGCCCCAGGAGGACGGGCTTGGCCGCCTCGGACAGCTCGACGACAAAGGCCCGGCCCCGCTCCCCGACCAGGGTGGCGATCCCGTCGACCATCTGCTGCCGGTCCTCGGGGGCAGCCTGGTGCAGCACCCCCCGCATGTACACGTTGGCGTCCCCGAGTTCGGCGTGCAGGTTCTCCGGCTCGCCCTTGTCCGAGGCGTCCAGCTGCCGGTAGGTCACCTGCCCGTCGGGGTCGGCGTCCCGTGCGCGGTCGAGGGCGGCGGCGGACAGGTCGACGCCGATCACCTGGCTGAAGTGGGCGGCGAGAAAGCGGCTCTGGGTGCCGTTGCCGCACCCCAGGTCCACGAGCGGCAGCCCGGGATCGAGCAGCAGCGGCTCGAAGTGGGCGAGGTGGACCCCGGAGGTCAACACCGGCTCCGCGTCCCAGAACACGGCCCCCTGCCGCCCCGGAGCCTCCCGCCAGAACCCCTCCCAGGACTCCCGGTACCGACCCGTCACGCTCATGCCCAACTCCCCAGGAAGTGACAAACCCGCCACACTTGGCGGGCCAGTACGGTGTATCGCGCCGGGGGCAGGCGAACAAGCGCGTGGCGCATTCCTTCACTGTGCGTTCGAGAAACGCGCGCCCCTGGACCGATCAGCGGCGAGGCAGGGTCAGTTCGAACCACACGGTCTTCCCCGCCTTCGTGCGGCTCGTGCCCCACTCCCGCGCCAGCGTGCTCACCACCCGCAGGCCCCGCCCCAGTTCGTCGGTGGGCCCGGCGCTCGACAGGTTCGGCAGGTCGTGGTCGTCGTCGTCCACCTCGCACAGCAGGGTGTCCCCCCGCACGAGCCGCAGCTGGACGGGCTGCCGGTGCGCGTGCCGTACGGCATTGGTGACCAGCTCGCTCACCATCAGCTCGGCGCCGTCGGCGAGTTTCGCCAGCCCCCAGTCGTGGAGCTGCTCCCGCACCACGGCCCGGGCCCGCCCCACCTCGGCCGGGTCGAGGGCGATCCGCCACTCGGCGACGTCGTCGGGCTCGATGCCGTTGAGCCGGGCCATCAGCAGCGCCACGTCGTCCTTGCGGCCGCCGCGGGTGTTGAGCGCCCGGATGATCGCGTCGCAGGCGTCGTCCATGGACGCGGCCGGGTGCGCCGCGGACTCGGTGAGCGTCGCGAGGCCCACCCCGATGTCCTCGCCGCGCACCTCCACCAGACCGTCGGTGCACATGAGCAGCCGGTCGCCGGGCTCCACGCGCACGCGTACGGCCTCGAAGGGCACTCCCCCGACACCGATGGGCGCACCGGTGGGCAGCTGGAGCAGCTCGCTGCGCCCGTCCGAGGCCCGCACGATCACCGGCGGGATGTGGCCCGCGTTGGCGATCAGCAGCTCGCCCGCGATCGGGTCGTAGACGGCGTAGAGGCAGGTCGCGAGGTAGGTGTCGCCGAGCCGCTGGGCGAGGTCGTCGAGGTTGCGCAGCAGCTGGCCGGGCGGCAGGTCGAGCGCGGCCATGGTCTGCACGGCCGTCCGCAACTGGCCCATCATGGCGGCGGAGTTGAGCCCGTGGCCCATGACGTCGCCGACGACCAGGGCGGTGCGCGCGCCGGGCAGCTTGACGGAGTCGAACCAGTCGCCGCCGACGCGTCCGAGGAGCGTGCCCGGCAGGTAGCGGGTGGCGATGTCGCAGCCCGCCATGCGCGGCGGGATGTGCGGCAGCATGCTGTCCTGGAGGGTCTCGGCGACGGACTCCTGGAAGGTGTACATGCGCGCGTTGTCGAGCACGAGCCCCGCGCGGGCGGCGAGTTCGGCGCCGGTGACGCGGTCCATGTCGTTGAACTCGACACGCTCGGGGTGCCGCAGCAGGATCATGAACCCGAGGACCACGTTGCGGGCCTTGAGCGGGACGACGAGCATCGAACGGCCGGTGATCAACGGCCTGATGTCGCGCTTCTCGAACTGCGAGGCGATGGCATGGCCCATCTGCTCGCTGATCCGCGGCACCAACACGGGTTCGCCGCTGGTCATGCACTGGAAGAACGGGGTGTGGGCGGGGAACGGCATGGCCTCGCCGACCGGCACCACGTCGTCCCAGCGGCCGGGCTCATCGGTGTGTTCGAGGGCGACCCGGTGCCACATGGTGGTGGTGTCGGGCACGCCGTCGGGGAAGCCCTCGCCGGCGACGACCTGTTCGCGCAGATAGGTGCCGGCGACATCGGTGAAGCGGGGTACGACCGCCTTGCTGACCTCGACGATGGTGCGGGACAGGTCGAGGGAGGTGCCGATCCTCCCGCTGACCTCGTTGAGGAACTCCAGACGCTCGCGCACGGCGACGTACTCGAGATCCTCGCCCTCGTCCGTCTCGTCCGGCGGCACGGGCCGTCCCTCGGCCGCCGCCCGCGCCGCCCGCTCGCGGCGGGCCTTGCGCTCGGCGCGCCGCGGCACGCCCCAGTCGGGGGTCACGGGCACCCGGTCGTTCTGGCTGAACTCCAGGACGGGATAGCCCAGTTCGAGGATCTGGGCGACGATGCGGGCGCTCTCGCCGACGCTCATGCTGGGCAGGATCTCGGGAAGCCTGCGGGCGAGTTCGTCAGCGCCGGGGAAGTCGGTGTGCAGGGCGAAGGCGGGTGCGATCCGCTCGACCGCGACGGCGCCGTCCTCCAGTTCCAGGTCCTGCCGGAGTGCGTCCGCGTCGGCGGCGAGGACCAGCAGGCGCTCCTGGCCGGGGCCCACCAGCGGATAGGCCCACCACAGGACGTCGACGCGGTCCGCTCCCGGCACGGTGAGCCGGGCGCGGCCGGCGGCCGGGTAGGAGAGCCCGCCGTCGAGGGACGACTCCAGGTCGGGGCCCAGTCCGTCGTGGACCGTGTGGCCGTGGGGCAGGGCGTCCTCGTCGTCGGGGAGCGCTCCCGAGACGGGCAGCAGGTCGGCGGCCGGACGGCCGATGGCCTGTTCCTTGGTCACGCCGAACAGCCGCCCCGCGCCCCGGCTCCAGTGGGACACCAGGCCGACGCGGTCGACCACCACCACGGCCAGCGGTACGCGTCCGGCCGGGGCGTGGCCGTCCGCCGCACCCGGTCCAGCCCCGCGGCTGTCAGGCGCGCCCCGCTCGGTGCCTCGGTCCATGGCCCAGGCCCTCTCTCCGCAAGATCTGTGCCGCCTGCTCCACCGTACGGCGCCGGTCGGTCACGGTGTGCGGCAATGCGGGAATTGGTCCGGTCCGGTCCACCCCGGCGCACGCCCCGCGCTGACGCCGCGTCAACTCCGTGGCCCGGGGCGCACGCCCCGCGCCGACGTCCTGTCGATCGTCGTGGCCTGCGGTCGTCGTGGCCCAGGCGACCGCCCCGCGCCGACGCCTGTCGGTCGTCGTGGCGCAGGCGACCGCCCCGCGTCAACGCCTGTCAGTCCTCGTGGCCCAGCCGGACGTCCCGCTCCGCGCGGTCGCCCCCGGTCATGCGCACCACGGTGGCGACCGGCGGGTAGCCGGTGGCGATCACGGTGTAGTCGCCGGCGGCGAGGCCCAGGAAGCGGAAGGTGCCGTCGGGCCCGGTGGTGAGGGTGTCCACGACGTTGCCCGCCGCGTCCAGGAGGGTCACGCGCGCGTCCTCGACCGACCGTGCTCCGCCCGCCCGTACGGTGCCGCGCAGCATCGCCCCGCCCGTGAGCTCGACGTCCTGGCGGGTCTCCCGAGCGGCCCGCACGGCGACCGGGAGCGCGGCGGGGCTCAGTCCGGACCCGGCGGCGGCGAGGGTGTACTCCCCCGCGAGCAGTTCGGTGATGACGTAAGCGCCCTCCGGCCCGCTGCGGGTGGTGGCGACGACCTCGCCGTGTGCGTCGGTGAGGGTGACGGCGGCGTCCCGCACGGGGGTGCCGTCGGGGGTCCGGACCCGGCCCGTGAGCCGTCCGGCGCCGCCGAGGACGATGTCGAGCTCGACCGGCAGCTCGCCCACGGTCACGGAGACCGCCTGCGGCTGGTGACCGCCCGCGGCGGCGATCAGCACGTACGGCCCCGGTCCGGGCGTGGACAGCGCGTACCGCCCGTCCGCACCGCCGGCGACCCGCCCGATCTGCGCCCCGGCCACGTCGATGAGGGTGAGGGCGGCGCCCGCCACGGCGGTGCCGTCGGAGTGCCGGACGCTGCCGTGCACGAGGAGCCGGCCGGAGTGCGACGCGCGCGCCTGCGGGACCGGCGCGGTCTCCGCCTCGGGGGCGTGGTGCGACATCAGCGGTTTCTCCTTGAGGAAGAAGGCGATGAGCAGGCCGAGCACGAGAACCGGTACGAGGTAGAGGAAGATCCTCGGCATGGCGTCGGCGTAGGCCCGCACGTAGCCGTCGCGCAGCGCCGGGGGCAGGGTGTGGACGAGCTGCGGGGTGAGGGACTCGGGGTCGGGCAGCCCGGTGCCCGCGGGCAGTTCGGCGGCGAGCGCGTCGGCGAGCCGGTGGGCGAACAGGGTGCCGAAGACCGCCGCGCCGACGCTGCCGCCGATCTGCCGGAAGTAGGTGTTGGCGCTGGTCGCGGTGCCGAGGTCGGCGGGGCGGACGGAGTTCTGCACGGCGAGGACCAGGACCGGCATCACCATGCCGATCCCGGCGCCGAGGACGGCCATCCAGAGGCTGTAGTGGAGCCGGGGTGTGTCGGCTTCGAGGCGGGAGAGCAGCCACATGCCGAGGACGGACAGGGCGCTGCCGAGGACCGGCCAGATCTTGTAGCGGCCGGTGTGGCTGATGAGTTGTCCGGAGACGACGGAGGCTCCGACGATCCCGGCCATCATGGGCAGCATCAGCAGTCCGGACTCGGTGGCGCTGGCGCCGTCGACCATCTGGAGGAAGGTCGGCAGATAGCTGGCCGCGCCGAAGAGCGCGACGCCGATCACCAGGCCGACCAGGCCGGTGACGTTGAAGACGGAGTCCCGGAACAGCCGCAGGGGGATGAGGGGTTCGGCGGCGAAGTGCTCGGCGACCACGAAGAGCAGGGCGGCGGCGGCCGCTCCGGCGCCGAGTCCGAGGACGACCCGGGAGTCCCAGGCGTACTCGGTGCCGCCCCAACTGGTCAGCAGCACCAGGCAGGTGGAGGCGGCGGCGAGCAGGAGCGTGCCGAGGACGTCGAAGCGGGGCCTGACGGCGGGCCGGGGCAGTTTCAGGACGGGGGTGACGACGGCGAGGGTCAGGAGTCCGAAGGGCACGTTGACGTAGAAGCACCAGCGCCACGAGAGGTGGTCGGTGAAGTAGCCGCCGAGCAGGGGTCCCGCGACGGAGGCGAGTCCGAACGCGGCGCCGATCAGTCCCATGAAGCGGCCGCGCTCACGGGGCGGCACGATGTCGGCGATGATCGCCTGCACACCGATCATGAGGCCGCCCGCACCGACGCCCTGGACCGCGCGGAAGGCGATCAGCTGGTCCATGGTCCGCGCCCGTCCGGCCAGTGCCGAGCCGATGACGAAGACGACGATCGCGAACTGGAAGACGCCCTTGCGGCCGAGCAGGTCGCCGAGCTTGCCGTAGACCGGGAGTCCGATCGTGGCGGTGAGCAGGTAGGCGGTGATCGCCCAGGACATCCGGTCCAGGCCGTGCAGCTCACCGACGATCTTCGGGAGCGCGGTGGCGACGATCATCTGCTCCAGCGCGGCGAGGAGCAACGCGAGCATGAGCCCGAAGAAGACCAACCGGACGCGGCGCGGCCCGAGTTCGGCGCTTCGCACGGGAGCCGGCGGGGGCGCCTCGACCCGTTCCTGGTACGCCGGAGTCGTCACGCCCACCTGCCGCTCCCCTCGTCACGCCTGTCACGCAATTCCCGCTTTGGGCGACAACTACGAACAAGCGCGACGAGTTACGGCAGATCGGCGGGCCTGGCGGAGATCCACTCGATCAGGTGACCGAGATCAACATCCGCCGCGTGCGGACGACTTACTTCTCGACCTCGGCGGCGAGCCGGTCCAGGAGGCTGTCGTAGATCCTGCCGAGGCCCTTGGGGGCGAAGGTCCTCTCGAAGAAGCCGCCGATGCCGCCGGCGCCGTCCCAGGTGGTGGTCACGACGACGCGGGACTTGCCCTCGCCGGCCGGGGTGACCCGCCAGGTGGTGACCATGGAGGAGTTGCGGTCCTTCTCGACGAGCTCGCCGTCGGTGGGCTCGGTGACCTCCAGGAGGCAGTGGCGGATGCGCTTGCTGGTGGCCTGGAGCTTCCAGTGCACGAGGGTGCCCTCGCCGTCGCCGCCCTCGCGGACCTCGTACTCGCTGAACTGCTCGGGCAGCACCTTGCCGCGGGTGCCGCTGTAGTCGGCGACGGCGTCGAACACCTTCTCCGCGTCCGCCGCGACGATCCGCTCCGTAGTGGCCTCGACCTGCGCCATCGACTTCCTCCAGGACTTCAAGTTCTCGGGGTCGGGGCAAGCCAACCACCCCGGCCCACGGCCCCCCAAATCGGGGTTGCACGAAAATTCGAACAAGTGTTTCACTCGAAGGGCAGTGCTACCGAGGAGGCCTCATGCGCTGGGAGAACCTCACCGAGTCCGCGGAACACGGACGGGCCGACGCCGCCCTCTTCGGCGCCGACGCGGTGGTCAGCCGGACGTTCGACACCCCCGAGTTCGCCGGGATCACGTTCCACGAGATCCGGGCCCGTTCGATCATCAACCGGGTGCCGGGCGCCTCCCGCATGCCCTTCGAGTGGACGGTCAACCCCTATCGGGGCTGCACGCACGCGTGCGTGTACTGCTTCGCCCGCAAGACCCACAGCTACCTGGACCTGGACACCGGCCTCGGCTTCGACTCGCAGATCGTGGTCAAGGTGAACGCGCCCGAGCTGTTGCGCCGGCAGCTGGCCTCGCGCCGCTGGACGGGCGACCACATAGCGATGGGCACCAACGTCGACTGCTACCAGCGCGCGGAGGGGCGGTACCGGCTGATGCCGGGCATCCTCGGCGCCCTGCGCGACCACGCGAACCCCTTCTCGATCCTGACCAAGGGCACGCTGATCCTGCGCGACCTGGAGGTGCTGAAGCAGGCCGCCGAGGTGACCGACGTCGGCGTCTCCGTGTCGGTCGGCTTCACCGACCGCGAGCTGTGGCGCACCGTGGAGCCGGGCACCCCGGCTCCGGAGCGGCGCCTGGACGTCGTACGGACGCTGGGCGAGCACGGCATCGGGTGCGGGGTGCTGATGGCACCGGTGATCCCGTTCCTGGGCGACCACCCGGCACAGCTGCGGGCCACCGTGCGCGCGATCGCCGCCGCGGGGGCCACCTCGGTCACCCCGCTGGTGCTGCATCTGCGGCCGGGCGCCCGCGAGTGGTTCATGGCCTGGCTGGACCGGGAGCACCCGTATCTGGTGCGCCGGTACGAGCGGCTGTACGCGGACGGCGCCTACGCCCCGAAGTGGTACCAGCGCCGGATCACCCGTCAGGTCCACGAGCTGGCCCGGGAGTACGGCATCGGTCCGGCGGGCGCCGGGATGCCGCGGCGGATCCGGGAACCGGAACCCGAGGCCGAGCCGGTGTCCGAACCGACCCAACTCACGTTGCTCTGAGAGCGTTCGAGCGCATCATTCGGCCCAATCGGGTCAACTATTGTCAGATCAGGTTCTTCCGGGCGGACTTTCCGGGACGATGCGGCGTGGACCGTGACCCTCGCGGCCAGAAACCCTCCGTCCTGGGAGGACTTCATGAGAAAACGCGCAGCCGTGCTGTGCGGCGCCGCGGTCGTCGTGGCCGGGTCCGTCACCGCGGTCCCCGCCGAGGCCGGCGCCTCGACCAGCCCGCACTCCCCGCAAGCCGTCGCCCTCGCCTGGAAGAAGTGCGGCACCGACGACCACCCGACGCTCCAGTGCGCGTCCCTGAAGGTGCCGCTCGACCACGCGAACCCGCGCGGGCGGCAGATCACCCTCGCACTGTCCCGCGTCCCGCACACCGCGAAGACGTACCAGGGCCCGCTGCTGGTCAACCCGGGCGGCCCCGGCGGCAGCGGCCTGACCCTCGCCGCGTTCGTCGCGGGCGCGCTGCCCAAGGCGGTCGCGTCCCAGTACGACGTCATCGGCTTCGACCCGCGCGGCGTCGGCAGGAGCAAGCCCGCCCTCGACTGCAAGCCGGGCTACTTCAACCCGGTGCGCCCCGACTCCGTACCGGTCACGCCCGCGATCGAGAAGGCCAACCTCAAGCGGGTCGAGGCCTTCGCCGCCGCCTGCGGCCGGAAGTACGCGAGCGTGCTGCCGTACATCGACACCGTCAGCGCCGTGCAGGACATGGACTCCATCCGGAAGGCACTCGGCGCCCGACGGATCAACTACTTCGGCTACTCATACGGCACCTACCTGGGCGCGGTCTACGCCAAGCTCTTCCCGCACCAGGTGCGCCGCCTGGTCCTCGACTCGATCGTGGACCCGACCGGCGTCTGGTACGAGGACAACCTCGGCCAGGACTACGCCTTCAACGACCGGCACCGCGCCCTGATGACCTGGATCGCCAAGTACGACGGGACGTACAAGCTCGGCACCGACCCGGAGCGGATCGAGGCCAAGTGGTACGCCATGCGGGCCGCCCTCGCCAGGAAGCCCGCGGGCGGCAAGGTGGGTGCCTCGGAGCTGGAGGACACCTTCATGCCCGGCGGCTACTACAACGGCTACTGGCCCTATCTGGCCGAGGCGTTCTCGGCGTACGTGAACAAGAAGAACGCCGGACCGCTCGTCGAGGCGTACGAGAACTTCGCCGCCGTGGACGCCTCCGGTGACAACGGCTACAGCGTCTACACCGCCGTGCAGTGCCGCGACTCCTCCTGGCCGCGCGACTGGCGGCAGTGGCGGAAGGACAACTGGGCGGTGCACGAGGAGGCGCCGTTCATGACCTGGAGCAACGCCTGGTACAACGCGCCGTGCGCGTTCTGGCCGACGGACTCCCTGAAGCCGGTGAACATCGCCAACGGCAAGCTGCCGCCGGTGCTGCTCTTCCAGGCGACGAACGACGCGGCCACCCCGTACCAGGGCGGCGCGACGGTCCACCGTCTGCTGGCGGGCTCCAGCCTCGTCGTCGAGCAGGGCGGTGGGAACCACGGCATCACGCTGAGCGGGAACGCGTGCCTGGACAAGCACCTGGCCGCGTATCTGACCGACGGCAGGGTGCCGCGTGGTCACGGCGAGGCCGACGCGGTGTGCAAGGCGCTGCCGGACCCGAAGCCGCTGACCGCCAAGGCCGCGTCGACGTCCTCGCGGGGAGCGACGCTGCACGGGCTGCTGGGCTTCCGCGGCTGAGCGCCTGAGACTCCGTCGGGGACGGCGTTGTCAGTGGCGTGGTCCACCATGGACCCATGACCGAGCTGACCAGGATTCCCGCCCCCGACGGGGTCGCCCCCGCGGCCCAGTACTCCCATGTGGTGCTGGGCCACGGCCGTTTCGTCGCCGTGTCCGGCCAGGTGGCCCTGGACGAGAACGGCGAGCTGGTCGGCGAGGGCGACGCCGAGGCCCAGGCCCGCCAGGTCTTCGAGAACCTCCGCCGCTGCCTGGCCGCCGCGGGCGCGAGCTTCGACGACGTCGTCAAGCTCACGTATTTCGTCACGGACCTGGAGGACATGCCGGCTCTCCGCGCCGCCCGCGCCGAGCACATACCCGACGACCGGCTGCCGGCGGCCTCCGCCGTGCAGGTGGCTGGGCTGGTGCGGCCGGAGTTCCTCATGGAGGTCGAGGCGTTCGCGGTGCTCGCCGAATAATGCGGAGGCCCGATAATTCGTGGGCTCGAACGGTCGGGCGCACCTAGGGTGCCGCCATGATCGACGAAGATGACGAGCGCTTCCTCGTCCGCCCCATGACCCTCGACGACTGCGACCGCGTGGGCGAGATCCGCGTCCGCGGCTGGCAGAGCGCCTACCGCGGCCTGGTCTCCCGGTCGTACCTCGACGCGATGAGCCCGGAGCGGGACGCCGAACGGCACCGGACCCGCTTCGCGCAGGGGGACCCCGACATCGTGAACCTCGTGGCCGAGTGGGACGGCGACGTCATGGGCTGGGCCTGTCACGGCCCGTACCGCGACGGCGAAGTCCGCACCGACGACGCCGAGTTGTACGCCGTCTACGTGGACCCGCGGAGGTACGGCTCCGGCATCGGACAGGCCCTGCTCCGGGAAGCGCTGTGGAACCGCACGGCCCTCGGGCACGACCGCATGTACCTGTGGGTCCTGAAGGACAACACCCGCGCCCGCCGCTTCTACGAGCGGGCGGGCTTCGAGGCCGACGGCACCGAGGAGCCCTTCGAGGCGGACGACGTCCCGGTGCCGGAGGTGCGGTACGTCCGACCCCTCACCCCCTGACGACTCACCGGCGGGTCGGAATCCGCGACGGCTCACCGCTGCCGGGGAATCCGCGCCAGCGCCCGCACCGCGGCCTCCGCCAGCACCGGATGCGCGAGGGCCTCGTTCAGGACGGGTCTGGCCCGGGCGTCGGCGAGGGTGCCGAGCCCCTCCACACAGGCCAGGGCGACCCGGCGATAGGGGTCGTGCAGGTTCAGTCGCCGTTCCAGCGTGGTGATCAGCGCGGGCACCGACTCGGGGGCGCGCAGTTGCGCGAGGAGGCGCACGGGGTGCAGGGCGTAGGCGACGCGGAGTTCGTTGGTGGCGAGGGCGGCGGCCGCGCGGGCGGTGCGCGGGTCTCCCAGGCGGGCGAGCGCGTACGCGGCGGTGGCACAGCGCGGCGGATCACGGTGGTTGAGCAGCAGGACGAGCGCCTCGAAGGCCCGGCGGTCCCCGGCGAGTCCGAGCCGGAACGCGGCCAGTTCCCTGGCCCACAACGGCTGTCCTGGCGCGGTGAGCACCTCGGCCAGATCGTCGAGGTCCCCGGTCGCCGCCAGCCGGTCCAGGGCGGCCGACGCTCCCGCCTCCCGCCGTAGACGCTCCGTGAGCGATCGCAACTCTTCGTCCATGAACCCGAGGTTAGGGGGACGGCCCGGGGCGCGGGACGTACATCACAAATCCGGGGGCTGGCGCGCTCGTTACCCACCGGTTAAGCTCAGACGAGCGAGTTACCCACTCGCGGAACTCCTTGCGGTGGCCTGGTGACGCAGCTGCCGTGAGAGCAGTCGGTTCGGTACCTCGGGTACCACCAGTACGACCCGGCCTGGGACAGGGCCGGTCGGCATCTCCCGTTCTCCGGGCGTGTGCAGCGCCCGCGACGACGGCCCGGGCGTGTGCGCTCGCAGCCCGGCAACACCCGCATTCCGCAATGCCTCACGCACCCGGTGCGCCCCTCGGCGTACCGGGTCGCGCTCCCAGTCGTCACCCTCATTCCTGGAGTTCCGCGATGGCCACTCCCCTGTCCGACCCCTCCCTGTCCCCGCTCCGGACGATCGCCGTCGTCGGCCTCGGCACCATGGGCACCGGTATCGCCGAGGTCCTCGCCAAGGCCGGCCGCGAGGTCGTCGGCATCGACATCAGCGAGGCGCAGACCGCCAAGGCGGTCACCGCCCTGGAGACCGCGACCGCCCGTGCCGTGGAGCGCGGCCGGCTCACCGAGCAGGAGCGCGCGGACGTCCTCGCCCGTGTCCGCACCTCCACCGATCTGCGGGCGGCGGCCGACGCCGACCTCGTCATCGAGGTGGCTCCGGAGTCGTACGAGATCAAGCACCAGATCTTCCGTGAGCTGGACGGGATCGTGCGCCCGGAGACGATCCTCGCGACCGGCACCAACGCGCTGTCCGTGACCCGCCTGGCCGCCGACTCGGCCCGCCCGGAGCGGGTCCTTGGCCTGCACTTCTTCAACCCGGCGCCCGCGATGAAGCTGGTCGAGGTCGTCTCCTCGGTGCTCACCGCGCCGGCCGCGGTCACCGCGGTCACCGACCTCGCCCTCGACCTCGGCAAGGAGCCCGTCGCGGTCGGCGACCGGCCCGGATTCGTCGCCGACGGGCTGCTGTTCGGCTACCTCAACCAGGCGGCCGCGATGTACGAGGCGAAGTACGCCTCCCGCGAGGACATCGACGCGGCGATGCGGCTCGGCTGCGGTCTGCCGATGGGCCCCCTCGCCCTGCTCGACCTGATCGGCGTCGACACCGCCCGCACGGTCCTGGAGGCCATGTACGCCGAGTCCCACGACCGGCTGCACGCCCCCGCCCCGATCCTCAAGCAGCTCAGCGAGGCGGGCCTGACGGGCCGTAAGTCGGGACGCGGCTTCTACACGTACGAGGCCCCGGGCAGCGCGACGGTCGTGCGGGACGCGCTGACGCCCCTGGAGAGCTCGGAGCAGGCCGCGGGCCGCGAGGTCCGCTCGGTCGGGGTCGCCGGTTCCGGGACCATGGCGTCCGGGATCGCCGAGGTGTTCGCCAAGGCCGGCTACGAGGTCGTGCTCGCCGCCCGCAGCGAGGAGAAGGCCCAGACGGCGAAGGCCCGTATCGGCAAGTCGCTCTCACGCTCTGTCGACAAGGGCCGGATGACTGCCGAGGCGGCCGCGCGGACCCTGGACCTGATCACCCCGGCGGGCTCCTACGAGTCCTTCGCGGACGTCGACCTGGCGGTCGAGGCCGTCGCCGAGGACCTGGAGGTCAAGCAGCAGCTGTTCGCCACGCTGGACAAGGTCTGCAAGCCGGGCGCGGTCCTGGCCACCACGACCTCCTCGCTGCCCGTCGTCGCCTGCGCCCGTGCCACCTCGCGCCCGCAGGACGTGATCGGCATGCACTTCTTCAACCCCGCGCCCGCGATGAAGCTGGTCGAGGTCGTCCGTACGGTGCTCACGGCCGAGGACGTCCACGCGACGGTCCGCGAGGTCTGCGTCCGGATCAAGAAGCACGCGGTGGACTGCGGGGACCGGGCCGGCTTCATCGTCAACGCGCTGCTGTTCCCCTACCTCAACAACGCGATCAAGATGGTCCAGGAGCACTACGCGTCGCTGGACGACATCGACGCGGCGATGAAGCTCGGCGGCGGCTACCCGATGGGGCCCTTCGAGCTGCTCGACGTCGTCGGGCTCGATGTCTCGCTCGCGATCGAGAAGGTCCTGCACCGGGAGTTCCGCGACCCGGGTCTGGCCCCGGCCCCGCTCCTGGAGCACCTGGTGGCCGCGGGCTGCCTCGGCCGCAAGACCGGCCGTGGCTTCCGCGAATATGCCCGCCGCTGAGCACGCCGGCGACTGGTTCGGCGGCGAGGACTGGGGCGGCCTGCTCGGCCCGGGCAGCCCGCCCCCGCCGCCCTGGGCGGGCGGCTCTCCGCCGGCCCGGGGCGGGACAAACCCCGGACACGCGCACCAACCTGCACACATGCAGTACGTTCGGGGCATGCCCCAGCCCGCCAAGTCGTCCCGTACGCCAGCCACACCCGACGCGCCGGAGAGTGCCGCCGGCAGCCGCGCGGCCGCCCAGCGGCTCAAGATGCGCCGCGAACTGGCGGCCGCCGCGATGGAGCTGTTCTCCACCAAGGGGTACGAGGCGACCACCGTCGACGAGATCGCGGCCGCGGCCGGGGTCGCCCGTCGCACCTTCTTCCGCCACTTCCGCTCCAAGGAAGAAGCGATCTTCCCCGACCACGACGACACCCTGATCCGCGCCGAGGCGGTGCTCAACGCGGCCCCGGCGCACGAGCATCCGCTGGACACGGTGTGCCGCGGCATCAAGGAAGTCATGAAGATGTACGCGGGCCGGCCGGAGATCTCGGTCGCCCGCTACAAGCTCACGCGCGAGGTGCCGACGCTGCGGGAGGCGGAGATCGCGTCGGTGGCCCGCTACGAGCGGCTGTTCACGCGGTATCTGCTCGGGCACTTCGACGAGCACGCGCATGACGACGACGCCAACGACGATCCGCTGCTGGCCGAGGTCGCCGCGTCCGCCGTGGTCACCGCCCACAACCACGTGCTGCGCAGATGGCTGCGGGCGGGCGGGCAGGGCGACGTGGAGGCGCAGCTGGACCACGCCTTCGCCATCGTGCGCAAGACCTTCGGGACGGGCATCGGAGCGGGCCGGGACACCACCACCGCACCGCGGCCGGCTCCCGCCTCGGTGACGTCCCAGGGAGAGGTGCTGGTGACCGTCGCGCACACCGACGCACCGCTCGACGAGGTGATGCGGGCCATCGAGCAGGCACTCAAGGAGCGCTGAGCGGCTGCTCCCCGCTGTGATGACGGCCACCCTTCGGGGTGGCCGTTTTGGCATGTCAGAGACCCATTTCAGGTAGCTGTCAGCCGCCGTTCGATCGATCATCGCTCATTTGTTACGTAAAGATTTCATCTGAGAGCAATCTCTGGCACTCAGTGCCTTGCACGGTGGCACGCGGTGTCTTACGTTGAGGGTGTCCGGGCGGCCGGCGTGCAGAGACCCTTCGCACGCCGGCTGTCCCAGCAACTCATCGAGCTGCCCGCCCGGACGCCTGCGTCACAGGCAACCTCCCGCGCCACCAAGCGCTGCCGCACAGCAAGACCGCCGAACCGACGGCACCGACGTAACCCTCAGCGCCCCTCCCTCAGGGCGCGTATCGCCGGAGGCAACACCGTGACCGTGAAGGACATCCTGGACGCGATCCAGTCGCCGGACTCGACTCCGGCCGACTTCGCCGCTCTGCCGCTCCCCGAGTCGTACCGCGCGATCACCGTGCACAAGGACGAGACGGAGATGTTCGCGGGCCTGGAGACCCGCGACAAGGACCCGCGCAAGTCGATCCACCTCGACGACGTCCCCGTGCCCGAACTCGGCCCGGGCGAGGCCCTGGTCGCCGTGATGGCATCGAGTGTCAACTACAACTCGGTGTGGACCTCGATCTTCGAGCCGCTGTCGACCTTCGGCTTCCTGGAGCGCTACGGCCGCACCAACGACCTGGCCAAGCGCCACGACCTGCCGTACCACATCATCGGCTCCGACCTCGCCGGCGTCGTGCTGCGCACCGGCCCCGGCGTCAACGCCTGGAAGCCCGGTGACGAGGTCGTCGCGCACTGTCTGTCGGTCGAGATGGAGTCGAGCGACGGCCACAACGACACCATGCTCGACCCCGAGCAGCGCATCTGGGGCTTCGAGACCAACTTCGGCGGCCTCGCGGAGATCGCGCTGGTCAAGTCGAACCAGCTGATGCCGAAGCCGGACCACCTCAGCTGGGAGGAGGCCGCCGCCCCGGGGCTCGTGAACTCGACCGCGTACCGGCAGCTCGTCTCCCGCAACGGCGCCGGCATGAAGCAGGGCGACAACGTCCTGATCTGGGGCGCGAGCGGTGGACTCGGCTCGTACGCCACGCAGTTCGCCCTCGCCGGCGGCGCCAACCCGATCTGTGTCGTCTCCAGCGACCAGAAGGCGGACATCTGCCGCTCGATGGGCGCCGAGGCGATCATCGACCGCAACGCCGAGGGCTACAAGTTCTGGAAGGACGAGCGGACCCAGGACCCCAAGGAGTGGAAGCGCTTCGGCAAGCGCATCCGCGAGCTCACCGGCGGCGAGGACATCGACATCGTCTTCGAGCACCCCGGCCGTGAGACCTTCGGCGCCTCCGTGTTCGTCACCCGCAAGGGCGGCACCATCACCACCTGCGCCTCGACCTCGGGCTACATGCACGAGTACGACAACCGCTACCTGTGGATGTCCCTGAAGCGGATCATCGGCTCGCACTTCGCCAACTACCGCGAGGCCTGGGAGGCCAACCGGCTCATCGCGAAGGGCAAGATCCACCCCACCCTGTCGAAGGTCTACTCCCTGGAGGAGACCGGCCAGGCGGCCTACGACGTGCACCGCAACCTCCACCAGGGCAAGGTCGGCGTGCTCTGCCTGTCCCCCGAGGAGGGTCTCGGCGTGCGCGACGAGGAGATGCGCGCCACGCACCTCGACGCCATCAACCGCTTCCGCAACGTCTGAGACACCCGGGGTCATAGATGACTGAGCGTCAGAACGTCGACGGGGCAAGGGAGAAGGACCGGCCGTGGCTCATGCGCACGTACGCCGGGCACTCCACGGCCGAGGCGTCCAACGAGCTGTACCGGCGCAACCTCGCCAAGGGGCAGACGGGCCTTTCCGTGGCCTTCGACCTGCCGACGCAGACCGGCTACGACTCCGACCACATCCTCGCCCGCGGCGAGGTGGGCCGGGTCGGAGTGCCGATCGCGCACCTCGGTGACATGCGCCGGCTGTTCCAGGACATCCCCCTGGAGCAGATGAACACCTCGATGACGATCAACGCCACCGCCATGTGGCTGCTGGCGCTCTACCAGGTCGTCGCCGAGGAGCAGGGTGCGGACATCACCAAGCTCCAGGGCACGACCCAGAACGACATCGTCAAGGAGTACCTGTCCCGCGGGACGCACGTCTTCCCGCCGGGGCCGAGCCTGCGCCTGACGACGGACATGATCGCGTACACGGTCTCCCACATGCCGAAGTGGAACCCGATCAACATCTGCAGCTACCACCTGCAGGAGGCGGGCGCCACGCCGGTCCAGGAGATCGCGTACGCGATGTCCACGGCGATCGCGGTCCTGGACGCCGTCCGGGACTCCGGCCAGGTGCCGCAGGAGCGCATGGGCGACGTCGTCGGCCGGATCTCCTTCTTCGTGAACGCGGGCGTCCGCTTCATCGAGGAGATGTGCAAGATGCGCGCCTTCGGCCGCATCTGGGACCAGGTCACGCGAGAGCGCTACGGCATCGAGAACCCCAAGCACCGCCGCTTCCGTTACGGCGTCCAGGTCAACTCCCTCGGGCTGACCGAGGCGCAGCCGGAGAACAACGTCCAGCGGATCGTCCTCGAGATGCTGGCCGTGACCCTCTCCAAGGACGCACGCGCGCGTGCCGTGCAGCTGCCGGCCTGGAACGAGGCCCTGGGTCTGCCGCGGCCCTGGGACCAGCAGTGGTCGCTGCGCATCCAGCAGGTCCTCGCCCACGAGAGCGACCTGCTGGAGTACGAGGACATCTTCGAGGGCTCGCACGTCATCGAGGCCACGGTGAGCAGGCTCGTCGAGGAGTCGCTCGCGGAGATCGAGCGGATCCAGGAGATGGGCGGCGCGATGGCCGCCGTCGAGTCGGGCTATCTGAAGTCGCAGCTCGTCTCGTCGCACGCCGAGCGGCGCGCTCGTATCGAGTCCGGTCAAGAGAAGATCGTGGGCGTCAACATCTTCAACACGACCGAGCCCAATCCCCTGACGGCCGATCTCGATCAAGCAATCCAGACGGTCGATCCGGCGGTCGAGGCCCGGGTCATCTCGTCGCTCCAGAACTGGCGCGACACCCGCTACCAGCCGCCCTTCAACCACCCGCGCCCCTGCAAGGCGCTGGAGAAGCTGAAGGAGGCCGCGCGCGGCACCGGCAACCTCATGGAGGCCACCCTGGAGTGCGCCCGCGCGGGTGCGACGACCGGGGAGTGGGCCGGGGCCCTGCGGGAGGTGTTCGGTGAGTTCCGGGCGCCCACGGGCGTCTCCTCGGCGCCGGTGGCGGTCCCCGCGGAGGAGGGCTCGGCCATGGCCGACGTCCGCCGCAAGGTGGACCTCACGGCGAAGGACCTCGGCGTCGGCAAGCTGCGCTTCCTGGTCGGCAAGCCGGGTCTGGACGGGCACTCCAACGGGGCCGAGCAGATCGCGGTGCGCGCGCGTGACGCCGGCTTCGAGGTGGTGTACCAGGGCATCCGGCTCACCCCGGAGCAGATCGTGGACGCGGCCCTCGCGGAGGACGTGCACGCGGTCGGCCTGTCGATCCTGTCCGGCTCGCACGCCCAGCTGGTGCCGGACGTCCTGGAGCGGCTCCGTGTGGCCGGTGCCACAGATATACCGGTGATCGCCGGTGGCATCATCCCGAATGGTGACGCCGAACAGCTGCGGGCAGCCGGAGTGGCCGCAGTCTTCACCCCGAAGGACTTCGACATCACCGGAATCATCGGCCGGATCGTCGACGAGATCCGCAACGCGAACAAGCTCGACCCCCTGGAGGTCCCCGCATGACCGTCAACCGTCTGCGTCCCCGCCGCTCGTGTCTCGCGGTACCGGGAAGCAACCCCCGCTTCCTGGAGAAGGCGCAGGGCCTCCCGGCGGACCAGGTCTTCCTCGACCTGGAGGACGCGTGCGCCCCGCTCGCCAAGCCCGAGGCGCGGCACACCATCGTCAAGTTCCTCAACGAGGGTGACTGGACCGGCAAGACGAGGGTCGTGCGCGTCAACGACTGGACGACCGAGTGGACGTACCGCGATGTCGTCACGGTCGTCGAGGGGGCCGGCCAGAACCTCGACTGCATCATGCTGCCGAAGGTGCAGACGGCCGAGCAGATCGTCGCCCTCGACCTCCTGCTGACGCAGATCGAGAAGACCATGGGCTTCGAGGTCGGCAAGATCGGCATCGAGGCGCAGATCGAGAACGCCCAGGGCCTCAACAACGTCAACGAGATCGCGACCGCTTCCCAGCGCGTCGAGACGATCATCTTCGGCCCGGCCGACTTCATGGCGTCGATCAACATGAAGTCGCTGGTGGTCGGTGAGCAGCCGCCCGGCTACCCGGCGGACGCCTACCACTACATCCTGATGAAGATCCTGATGGCCGCCCGCGCCAACAACCTCCAGGCGATCGACGGCCCGTACCTCCAGATCCGCAACATCGACGGCTACCGCGAGGTCGCCCAGCGCGCCGCGGCGCTCGGCTTCGACGGCAAGTGGGTGCTGCACCCGGGCCAGGTCGAGGCGTCCAACGAGATCTTCTCGCCCTCGCAGGAGGACTACGACCACGCCGAGCTGATCCTGGACGCGTACGACTACTACACGTCCGAGGCGGGCGGCAAGAAGGGCTCGGCGATGCTCGGCGACGAGATGATCGACGAGGCCAGCCGCAAGATGGCGCTGGTCATCTCCGGCAAGGGTCGCGCGGCCGGCATGCAGCGCACCTCCAAGTTCGAGATCCCGGAGGGCTGAGCGCCATGCAGTTCGGACGCACCTACGAGGAGTTCGAGGTCGGGGCGGTCTACAAGCACTGGCCCGGGAAGACGGTCACCGAGTACGACGACCATCTCTTCTGCCTCCTCACCATGAACCACCACCCGCTCCACATGGACGTCAACTACGCCGAGCAGACGACCGACTTCGGCAAGAACGTGGTGGTCGGGAACTACATCTACTCGCTGCTGCTCGGCATGTCGGTGCCGGACGTCTCCGGCAAGGCGATCGCCAACCTGGAGATCGAGTCGCTGAAGCACGTGGCGCCGACCTTCCACGGCGACACGATCTACGGCCAGACGACCGTGCTCGACAAGTGGCCCTCCAAGTCGAAGAACGACCGCGGGATCGTCTACGTCGAGACCAAGGGCTACAAGCAGGACGGCACGCTGGTCTGCGTGTTCCGCCGCAAGGTCATGGTGCCCACCGAGACCTACATCAAGGAGCGCGGCGGCGAGCAGCCCGGCCGCCCGGAACTTCAGGAGGGCTGAGCCCGATGGCACGCCTCGCCCAGACCGCCGGTCTGACCGACATCCAGCAGGAGATCCTGTCCACGGTCCGCGACTTCGTGGACAAGGAGATCATCCCGGTCGCGACCGAGCTGGAGCACCGCGACGAGTACCCGCAGCAGATCGTCGACGGGCTCAAGGAGTTGGGCCTGTTCGGCCTGATGATCCCCGAGGAGTACGGCGGTCTGGGCGAGTCCCTCCTGACGTACGCGCTGTGCGTCGAGGAGATCGCCCGTGGGTGGATGTCGGTGTCCGGCATCATCAACACCCACTTCATCGTGGCGTACATGCTCAAGCAGCACGGCACGCAGGAGCAGAAGGACCACTTCCTGCCGCGGATGGCGGCCGGCGACATCCGGGGCGCCTTCTCGATGTCGGAGCCGGGTCTCGGCTCGGACGTGTCCGCCATCACCTCCAAGGCGGTCAAGGACGGTGACGAATACGTCCTCAACGGCCAGAAGATGTGGCTGACGAACGGCGGAACGTCAAGTCTGGTCGCCGTTCTCGTCCGAAGTGATGAAGGACACCCTGAGGGCACCGCGCCCCACAAGTCGATGACCACCTTCCTGGTCGAGAAGGAGCCCGGTTTCGGAGAGGTCCGTCCGGGCCTCAGCATCCCCGGGAAGATCGACAAGATGGGCTACAAGGGTGTCGACACCACCGAGCTGATCATGGATGGCCTGCGACTTCCGGCCGATCGGGTGCTCGGCGGGACCACCGGCCGAGGTTTTTACCAAATGATGGACGGCGTGGAAGTGGGCCGCGTGAATGTGGCGGCGCGTGGTTGCGGCGTCGCTCAGCGTGCCTTCGAACTGGGCGTCCAGTACGCCCAGCAGCGTCACACTTTCGGCAAGCCGATCGCCCAGCACCAGGCGATTCAGTTCAAGCTGGCCGAGATGGCTACCAAGGTCGAGGCCGCGCATGCGATGATGGTCAACGCGGCACGCAAAAAGGACTCCGGGGAGCGAAACGACCTTGAGGCAGGGATGGCGAAGTACCTCGCCTCCGAGTACTGCAAGGAGGTCGTGGAAGACGCCTTCCGGATCCACGGCGGCTACGGCTTCTCCAAGGAGTACGAGATCGAGCGTCTCTACCGTGAGGCCCCGATGCTGCTGATCGGTGAAGGTACCGCCGAAATCCAGAAAATGATCATCGGTCGCAGGCTGCTCGAAGAGTATCGGTTCCAGGGTTAGATGTCCGGATACGGGGTGTTTTCTTGGAGAAGAAGATCACACCCCGTCGATGGGCTTCAGCCGCCGACTCGGCTTCCTGGCTTGCCCAGTTGTGGCCCGCGCCCGGTACGATCCCGGAAAGCCGCCGTCCCCCGTCTAGTGCGCGGCATCATCCGCTACGAAGGTCATCCATGCCCCACAGCCAAACCTCTGCACCTCGCGACAGCCTGGCAGGCGTACGCCTGGCCCGCGGAGCATCGCCGTGGCTTCTTCCGACCGTCGCCACCGCAGCCGTCAGCCTGCTGCGCGCACGCCGCTCCGGCGTCGCGAAGGCCGTCGCCGTGCCCACCACCGCGCTGGCGGCGGGCATGCTGTGGTTCTTCCGCGACCCCGAGCGCGAGATCGCCCCGGGCCGGGTCATCTCCCCGGCCGACGGCGTGGTGCAGAGCATCATGCCGTGGAAGGACGGTCGCACCCGCGTCGCGATCTTCATGAGCCCGCTCAACGTCCACGTCAACCGGGCGCCGCTCTCCGGCACGGTGACGTCGGTCGAGCACATCCCCGGCGGGTTCGTTCCGGCGTTCAACAAGGAGAGCGAGAACAACGAGCGCGTCGTCTGGCACTTCGACACCGAACTCGGTGACATCGAGATGATCCAGATCGCCGGCGCGGTGGCCCGCCGCATCGTGCCGTACATCCCGCAGGGGACGAAGGTCGAGCAGGGTGACCGGATCGGCCTGATCCGCTTCGGCTCGCGTGTCGACATCTACCTGCCCGAGGGCGTGGAGGTCGCGGTCGAGGTCGGACAGAAGACGGTGGCTGGGGTGACTCGCATTGACCGTGATTGATCCCGAGACCCAGGCGGGCTGGGTGCCCGAGGCCGACGAGGTCGACGACGAGGAGGAGATGCCTCTTTCTCTCCGCCTCTCGATAGCGGACACCCTCACCCTCGGCAACGCCACGTGCGGCTTCATGGCGGTGTACTTCACCACCACCGGCATCCTGATCCCGCACCTCACGGACAGCCAGGAGTCCGGCATGGCGCGCAACAGCGCGGCCACCGCCGTCATCCTGATGCTGTGCGCGGCGGTCTTCGACCTGTTCGACGGACTGGTGGCACGCAAGCTGCGGTCCTCGCCGATGGGCGCGGAGCTGGACAACCTCTCCGACCTGATCAGCTTCGGCCTCGCGCCGGCGTACTTCGTCCTCGTCTACGGCATGGTGGCGGACGACGCTTCGCAGAAGGTGGCCGCGGTCGGGGCCGTGGTGGTGCTGCTCGCGGTGGTGCTGAGACTCGCGCGGTTCTCCTGTGTGACGGTGAAGGACGGCACCTTCCAGGGCATGCCGTCGCCGTTCGGCGCGCTGACCGTGGTGTCGATCGTCCTGCTGGAGCTGCCGTTCGTGGCGACGCTCCTGGCGATCCTGGGGACGGCGTGGCTGATGGTGAGCCGGGTCGAGTACCCGAAGCCGCGGGGCCGCCTCGCGGTCGGGATGCTCTCCTGGATCGTCCTGGGCATGGGCCTCCTCGCGGCCTGGGCGTTCGGCGCTCCGGGCGGCCAGCTGCTGCTCCAGACGGGGTGCGCGCTCCAGCTGGTCATGGGCGCGGTGATCCCCCTGTTCGCCACGGCCCGCCGGGTGAACAACTTCCGCGACAACAGGCGCGAGGCTCGGGCAGCGCAGCTGCCGTAGCGATGACAGTGCATGGCTGAGGGGCTCGAACCGATTCCGGTTCGAGCCCCTCGGCCGTTCTCAGGCCCCCCGATGTGTACGCCTTCGCCGCCTCGGACGTTCTCAGGCCCCCGGTGTGTACGCCTTCGCCGCCTCGGACGCCTCCGCCTCCCGTACGACCTTCATGCCGCCCGTCACGCTCTTGTCGGGCTGGAGGATCACGCTCTCGCGGGAGGACGGGGCCTTGGGATCGGTGAAGTTCTGGATGACACCGAAGCCGATGTCGTAGGAGTCGATCGACAGGAGGGCCTTGTCCACGCCCTGCCGTGTGAGGTCCTTGGTCGCGCAGGCCTCCTTCAGGGCCTCGCCGAAGGCCGCCGCGGCGGTCCAGCCGGCGACGATGCCGTTGTCCAGGGTGTCCTTCGGGTAGGCGGCCCGGTAGTCGGCGACCAGTTTCTGTGCCTGCGGGGTGTCCGCGCCGATGGGGAGCGAGGGCGAGGCCACGTAGTAGTTCTTCGTCAGCGCCGGACCCGCCTGGGTGGCGAGCAGCTGCGGCGCGAACGCCGAGTTGTTGCCGATCACCGGCACGTCGAAGCCGCTCGCCGCCGCCACTCCCACCAGCGAGGCCGCCTGCCGCGGCCCCGCGCTGATCACGACCGCCTTGACCCCGGCCTTCTTGAGCGCGGTGACCTGGGCCGTCATGTCGTTGTCGGTCGGCTTGATCTTCTGCTCGACGACGGTCAGCCCGGCCTCCTCCGCGATGTGCTTCGAGCCGGCCAGCGCACTCTCGCCGTAGTCGCCCTCGAAGTAGACGTGGCCGATCCGGTCGCCCTTCCTGATCCCCTTCTCCTTGATGAGGAAGTCGACCGCGTTGATCGTCTCGATGTCGTAGGTCGACCCGATGACCCGGATGTAGGGGCTGCCCAGCAGTGCGGAGGACCAGGCCTGCGGCAGCACCAGCGCCTTGTCCTGGCCGTCGATCCGCTGCTTGACCGCCGCGACGAAGGGCGAGCCGATGAACTGCGCGAAGCCCAGCACCTTCGGCTCCAGCTCGGTGTAGCCGGAGACGGCCTTCTGCGGGTCGTAGCCGTGGTCGCGGACCGACAGGGCCACCTTGTAGCCGCAGACACCCCCGGCGGCGTTGAGCTGCTTCACGTACAGCTGCTGGGCCTGGGTGACGCTCTTGCCCAGGGTCGCGTAGACGCCGGTCATGTCGGTGAGCGCGCCGAGGGTGATCGTCTTCCCGGAGACGCCCTCCCCGGTCCGCACCCCGCCCGCGCCCGCCTTGTCGCCGTCCCCGCCCGCATCCTTGGCCTTGGAGCTGCACCCGGCCACCAGCAGCAGGGCGGCGAGGGCACCGGCCGCGGACCTGGTCACGTACGTCGTCGTGCTCATCGTTCCTCCGTGTGGGTTCCCGTGTCGTTTCCGGTGCGGCGCCGGACGGCCGTGCCGACCAGGCCGCCGGGCAGGAAGAGCACCACCAGCACGACGGCGGCGCCGTAGAGGTACCGGGAGGCCTCGCCCGGTGCGATCCCGCCCGTGCCGGGGGCGGAGACGAGCGGCAGCGCGTCGCTCCAGCGGGTCAGCAGCTGTGGCAGCACCGAGACGAAGACGGCTCCCGCCACCGCTCCGGAGACCGAGCCGAGGCCGCCGATGACGATCATCGCGAGGTACTCGAGCGAGAGCGTGATGCCGAAGTAGTCGGGCACCGTCCGCTGGAAGACCAGCGCGAGCAGGACGCCCGCCAGGGCCGCGTACATCGAGGACAGCACGAAGACCGCGGCCCGGTGCCGGGCGACCGGCACGCCCAGCACTCCGGCGGCGATGCGGTGGTCCCGGATGGCGTTCATCGCCCGGCCCGGGCGGCCGCGCAGGACTCCCCGGGCGAACAGCGCGCCGGCCGCCAGCAGGACGAGGCCCGCGTACCAGAGCTTCTCCGCCGAGCCGAACGGCACGGCGGCGACGAGGAGTTCGCTGTCGTCGAAGGTCAGGCCGAACAGGCTCAGCGGCGGTACGTCCCGGCCGTTGGCGCCGCCGGTCAGGTCGTGCGCGTTGAACATCACGTGCTGGCCGATGAAGACGAGCGCGAGCGTGGCGATGCCGAGGTAGGCGCCGCTGAGCCGCCCCGAGATGGGGCTGAACAGCCCGCCGGCGACCCCGGTGACGAGGACGGCGAGCACGGCCGCGAGCCAGGTCGGCAGGCCGAGCCCGGCCAGTCCGTCACCGCCGTCGGCCGCGAACACGCAGTAGCCGTAGGCCCCGACGGCGAGGAAGAAGGCGTGGCCCATGGAGAGTTGGCCGGTGGCGCCGGTGAGGAGGTTGATGCCGATCGCGCCGATCGCCGCGGCCATCGCGAACAGGCCCGCCTGGAGCCAGAACCGGTCCAGGTAGAAGGGCAGGGCGAGCAGCAGGACCGCCACCGCGGTCCAGAGGTACGTGCGTGCGCTCAGGAGCCTGAGCGGTCTCACCAGGGCCTCAGACACGGGCGAGCTCCTTGGTGCCGAACAGCCCCGAGGGCCGTACGAGCAGGATCGCGACCATGACCAGGTAGGGGGCCAGATCCCCCAACCCCCTTCCCAGGAAGGTCAGATCGCTCTGGTAGCCGGTGGCGAGGGACTCCGTGACCCCGACCAGCAGCCCGCCCACCAGCGCGCCCGTCGTGGAGTCCAGCCCGCCGAGGATGGCGGCCGGGAACGCCTTGAGCGCGGCCAGCGAGGTCGCCCGCTCCAGACCCGGCGTCGGGAAGACGGTGAGGAACAGGGCGGCCACGGCGGCGAGTCCGCCCGCCACCGCCCACGCCCCGAGCGACACCCGCCCGAGCCGTACGCCCATCAGCGCGGCCGTCTCCGCGCTCTCCGCCGCCGCCCGCATCGCCACGCCCCACGAGGTGTACCGGAACGCCAGCAGGAAGGCCGTGATGAGCAGCGCGGCGGCCACGAAGGCGGCGATCCGGGTGTGGGCAAGGGAGATCGGCCCGAGCTTCAGGACGGCGTCGCCCCAGGGGTCGCCGAGCGCCAGGACGTCGGTGCCGATACGGCGGGTCAGTTCGGTCGTGAGCAGGATGTCGACGCCGATGGTGACGATCGCCGGCACGCTGTGGTCGCTGCCCCGGTACCGCCGCATCACCAGGAACTCCACGGCGGCCCCCACCAGCGCGGCACCCGCGATCCCCACGAGCAGCGCGGGCCAGAAGCCGAGGTCGTCGTGGAGGGTCGCGGTGACGTATCCGCCCGCCAACAGCAGGGACGCGTGCGCGAAGTTGACGACCTCGGTGGCCCGGAAGATCACCACGAAACCGAGCGCGATCAGCGCGTACACCGACCCCAGCGAGAGGCCGTTCAGCAGGATCTCGGCGAGAGTGCTCATGACGCCGTCCCCAAGTAGGCCTGTACGACGGCCGGGTCGTTCTGTACGTCGGCGGGGGCGCCGTCGGCGATCCGGCGCCCGAAGTCCAGTACGGTCACCGCGTCCGCGAGCCGCATCACCACCCCCATGTCGTGTTCCACCAGGACGATCGAGATGCCGAGGCCGTCCCGGACGCCCGCGATCACCGCGGCCGTCCGGCGCCGTTCGTCGGCGGTCATGCCCGCGACCGGCTCGTCGAGGAGCAGCAGGCGGGGTTCCATGCAGAGCGCGCGGGCGAGTTCGGCGAGCTTCTGCTGTCCGTACGGGAGCGAGCCCGCCGGGCGGTCCAGACAGTCCGCGATGCCGACGAACTCGGCGATCTCCCGGACGCGTTCGCGGTGCCGTCGCTCCTCCCTGGCCGCCGACGGCAGCCGAAGTCCCGCGGCCAGGAAGCCGGTTCGGGTGAGCCGGTGGCGCCCCAGCAGCAGACAGTCCTCGACCGAGGCGCGGGGCGGCAGGGCGAGGTTCTGGAAGATGCGGGCCACGCCGAGCGCGGCGATGCGGTGCGCGGGCATGCCGGTGAGTTCGTGGTCGCCGAAGCGGACGCTGCCGGAAGTGGCTCGGTAGACGCCGGACAGGACGTTGAAGCAGGTTGATTTTCCCGCCCCGTTGGGGCCGATGAGGGCGTGGACGGTGCCGGGGCGGACGGTGAAGGAGACGGCGTCGAGGGCGGTGAGCCCGGCGAAGCGGACGGTCAGCTCGCGTACGTCGAGGAGGTCCACCGGGTCATCCCTCCCACCGGGTGAGGGTCCGTGCGCCGGTCGTCTCCGCGTCCGCCGCCGCGTCCTCGTCGACCACGCCCAGGTAGCGGCGGCGGACCTCGTCGGAGGCGGCGAGTTCCCCGGCCGGGCCCGACAGGGTGATCTCGCCAACCTCCAGGACGTACGCGTGCGTGGCGAGGCGCAGGGCGAGTGCCGCGTTCTGTTCGACGAGGAGGACCGAGGTGCCCTGGGCGTTGATCTCGCGGACGGTGTCGGCGATCCGCCGGGCCATGAGCGGGGCGAGTCCGAGGGAGGGTTCGTCGAGGAGCAGGACCCGGGGCGCGGCCATCAGGGCGCGGGCGACGGCGAGCATCTGCTGTTCGCCGCCGGACAGGAGCCCGGCGCGCTGGTTCGCGCGTTCGGCGAGTACGGGGAACAGGGCGTGGACCCGGTCCAGGGCCTGTGCGCGCCCCGGTCCGCCGCCGCCGAGGGCGCCCGCGCGGAGGTTGTCGGCGACCGTCATACGGGCGAAGACCTGTCTGCCCTCCGGCACTTGGCAGACTCCGGCGGCGACCACCCGGTCCGGCGCCAGGGTGTCGAGGCGGCGGCCGTCCAGGGCCACCGTGCCCTCGGTGACCGCGCCGCCGTGGAAGGAGAGGGTCCGGCTGATCGCCCTGAGCAGGGTGGACTTGCCCGCGCCGTTGCCGCCGAGCACCGTCACCACGGCCCCCTCGGGCACCTCCAGGGACACCCGGCGCAGGGCGCGCACGGGACCGTATCCGACCGACAGGCCCTGGACGGCCAGTCCGGCTCCGCTCATGGGTTCCCCCCTTGTCCGCTCTCGGTGTGGCGCTCACCCCAGCACCCGGCGGAGGCGTCCGTCCACGGGCCCCGGCGGAATCGCTGCGCGTGCCCACCGGGCCGGTGCCGTCGTTGTGCGTGCGCACAACACCGCGTGTCAGGGGCCTGTGCGAGGCGGTGTGCCGATGGCATCCTCCGGGGATGGGAGGGCGACGGCCGCGGACCGGTCATGACTGGAAGCTGCTCGCGGAGTCCTGCACGGCTCTGCTGGAACGGGTGCCGGAACTCGTCGACGAGCACCTGCGACAACTCACCGACCACTCCCGCGTCTACGGGCAGGTGCTGCCGTACGACCAGCAGTGGCGGGAGGCCGAGGAGGCGATACGGATCGGTATCGAGACGATCTCCGCACCGCGGGACTCACCGCGCCGCGACCTGGAGTACGCCGAGGACGCGGGCCGCCGCCGGGCGCACCAGGGGCTGCCGCTGGACCTTCTGGTGCACGCCTACCGCAACGCCGGCTACCTGGTGTGGGACGCGCTCGTGGAGGGCGCGTCCGGGCGGGAGCCGGAGCGGCTCGCGGCGCTGATGCGGTCGACGACGATGGTGTGGTCGGCGGTGGACGCGCAGGCGCAGGCGGCCTCGGAGGCGTACCGGGCGACCGAGGCGGAGCTTCGGCGGCGTACGGACGAGCAGTTGCAGGCGCTCCTGGACGCGCTGCTGGAGGGGCAGGCCACGCCCGGGCTCGCCGCTCGGGCGGCGGCGGGGCTCGATCTGCCGGAGCACGGGCCGTACGCGGTGGTGGTGCTGCGGGCCGAGCGGCGGGAGTCTGCCGAGCGGCCGCTGCGGGGTGCCGGGTTCCGGTTCATCTGGCGGATGCGGGCCGACAGCGAGGTCGCGGTCGTGGCGCTCGCGCCCGGTCAGGGCCTGGACGGAGTGGCGCGTGCGTTGGAGGGACGCTGTTCGGGGCCGGGCGGGATCAGTCCGGTGGTGCCGGGCCTCGCCGAGCTGGGGCGGGCCCGGCGGCTCGCCGAGCTGGCGTTGCGCACGTGTCCGCCGGACGACAGCGCGGTCGTACGCCTTGATCAGCGGATGCCGACCGCGCTCGTGGTGAGCCAGCCGGAGCTGGCCGACCGGCTGGTGTCGGACGTGTTCGGGGCGCTGCTGGAGCTGGAGCCCGCCGACCGGGCCGTGCTCCTGGAGACCCTCGACGTGTGGCTGCTGTGCGAGGGCTCGGCGGGGCGGGCCGCGGGCCGCCTGTACTGCCACCGCAACACGGTCTTCAACCGGTTACGGCGACTGGAGCAGCTGACGTCCCGGTCGCTGGCCCGGCCACGGGACCTGATCGAGATGACGCTGGCACTGGACGCGTACCGGTTGTCGGGCGGCCGACGCGCCGATCTCGGACGAGGAGCGCAGCCGACGGGCTGACCGGGCCGGGCTCGGCTCGCCTGCTGCCGCCTCGCCTGCTCCGTGCCCGGCATCGGTTGCGGTCCCCTGCCCCGGGCCTCGGTCCCAAGGGGTGAGACGGCATGCCCGGTGGGTGGAAGTCCACACCGGCGACCGCCCTGACCGGCCTCAGACCAGGAAGTCCCGGCCGATCCGCTCCGCCACGTCCTCCAGGATCGGGCCCGCCTCGGAGATGCACTTCTGGATGTCGGGTTCGGCGTCGGTGAGCGGGTAGGCACGGCGGATGCCCGCCCTGCCGATGGCCTCCGGTGGCAGGGCGAGGCGGCCGCACACGGCGACGACCTCTTTGCCCTTGGCGCGGGCGGCCGCGGCGACGCCCGCCGGGGCCTTGCCGTGCAGGGTCTGCTCGTCCAGCGAGCCCTCACCGGTGATCACCAGGTCGGCCCACTCCAGCGCGGGCGCGAAGCCGAGGACGTCGAGCATGACGTCGATGCCGGGGCGGAACCGGGCCCCGACGAGAAGGGCGCCGTAGCCGATGCCGCCGGCCGCACCCGCGCCCGGCGAGGCCGCGTACTCGGCGGCCTTCGCACCGACGGCACCCTCCAGGACCTTCGCGTAGTGGGCGAGGGCGCTGTCCAGGGCCTGGACGTCGTCCGGGGAGGCGCCCTTCTGCGGGCCGTAGACCGCGGGGGCGCCCGTGGGGCCGGTCAGCGGGTTGTCGACATCGCTGGCGAGGATGAACTCCACGGACGCGAGCCGCGGGTCCAGGCCGGACAGGTCGGCCGTGGCGAGGTCGGCGAGGCCTCCGCCGCCGGGGGCGACGGGCTCGCCGTCGGCGTCCAGGAAGCGCGCGCCGAGGGCCGAGAGCATGCCGGCGCCGCCGTCCGTGGTGGCGCTGCCGCCGACCCCGAACACGATGGTGCGGGCGCCGGCGTCCAGAGCGGCGCGCAGCAGCTCTCCGGAGCCGTACGTCGACGCCGTGAGCGGCGCGAAGACGCCGGCCGGCAGCCGCTGGAGGCCGCTGGCCTCGGCCATCTCCACGACGGCGGTCTCCGCGCGCACCGCGAAGGCGGCGGTGATCTCCTGCCCGAGGGGCCCGGCGACCGCCACCTCCCGGCGCTCGAAACCGGCCGCGACCGCGGCGGCGACGGTGCCGTCACCGCCGTCGGCGACGGGCAGCGCCTCGACCTCCAGGTCCGGCACGACCCGGCGCAGCCCCGCCGTCACCCGCTCCGCGACCTGTACGGCCGTGAGCGAGCCCTTGAACTTGTCCGCGGCGATGAGCACGCGCTGTGTCACGTCTTCCCCTTGCTCTCCGGGCCTCGCGCACGTCAAGGCCAGTCGCGCCGCTGCGACCTTAACCGGAGACCCCCCTTGGCGTCATGCACCGACCAGTCCCTGAGAGGCGCTGACACGGCGCTGAGACGGCGCTGCGAAGTCACTGCGAGGCCGCTGCGAAGTCATGCGAAGTGACTGCGGACCCTCTGTGCGGCTCGCCGGAATGGGGTAAACCGGAGCTATGACCCCTGTGGGTACCGAGCCAGAGCTCGCCGACCGCGTCTTCGGGGGCTGGCTGGGCCGGATCGCGGGCAACATGCTCGGCAAACCGGTCGAGCAGGGCGACCTGTGGACGCGGGACCGGATCGACCGCTATCTGCGGCAGGCCGCCGCCCTGCCCCTGACCGACTACCTTCCCGAGCCGGTCGGTGAGAACGACGGGCTCGAGCTGCGGCCCGAGTGGCGCGAGTGCGTGCGCGGCCGCATCCACGGCAGCTGCCGTGACGACGACGTCGACTACGCCATCCTGGGCCTGCACCTCCTGGAGACCCACGGCTTCGACTTCAGCACCGAGCAGGTCGGCGACCTGTGGCTGCTGAGGCTGCCGTACCTCCAGACGTTCACCGCCGAGCGGGCCGCCTACCGCAACCTCGCCAACGGGCTGAAACCCCCGCTTACGGCCACGTTCGACAATCCCTGCCAGGAGTGGATCGGGGCCCTGATCCGCGCCGACATCTACGGCTGGACCTGCCCCGGCGCCCCGTGCCGCGCCGCCTCGCTGGCCCGCCGGGACGCGGTGCTCTCGCACACCGGGAACGGCGTGTACGGGGCGATGTGGGCGGCGGCGCTGATCGCGGCGGCGTTCACGGCGGACACCGTGCGGCAGGCCGTGGACCAGGCGCTCGCGGTGATCCCGGCGGGCAGTCGCCTCGCCCGCACGGTTCGCCGGGTGACGTCCCTGCACGACACCAGGATGACCTGGGAGGACACGCTGACCACGGTCGCGGAGGAGACCGCGGGGCTCGGCTGGATCCACACGATCCCCAACGCGGCCGTCCTGACCGCCGGTCTCCTCTACGGCGACGGCGACTTCACCCGCTCCATCACGCTGACGGTGCGGGGCGGCCTGGACACCGACTCCAACGGAGCGACCGCGGGTTCGGTGACCGGGGTGCTCACCGGCGCGGAGGCGATTCCGGCGCAGTGGAAGGAGCCGCTGGAGGACCGGGTGCGCAGCGCGGTGTTCGGCTTCGACGGGGCACACATCAGCGAACTGGCGGAGCGGACGGTGCGGTTGGTGGAGGCGGGGGGCTGAGACGACGGGACCGGAACTGAGGCGACGGGGCGGGGACCGAGGCGAACGGGGGGCGGGCGAGGCGACGGGACGGGGGACGAGGCGACGTGACGGGGGCGTGCCGAAGCCGTGGGAAGGCGCCCTTGAGCCACCTGACGACCTGCTGCGCCGGTGAAGGCGTCCGCTGACGCTGGTTACCCTTCGAGAATGACCATCACCCCTGACTTCGCCGCGTACATCGCCGGTCTCCCCCGGGTCCTCGCCGGTGCCGCCGCCCTCTTCCGTGACGCCGAGGGACGGGTGCTGCTCGTGGAGCCCAACTACCGGGAGGGCTGGGCGCTTCCCGGCGGCACGGTCGAGTCGGACCAGGGCGAGACCCCGCGCCAGGGCGCGCGCCGGGAGACCGCGGAGGAGATCGGCCTGGACCGCGACCTCGGGCGCCTGCTGGCGGTGGACTGGGTGCCCGGTACGCAGGCCCGGCCGCCGCTGGTCGCCTACCTGTACGACGGCGGAGTCCTCGCCGAGAGCGACTTCAAGGCGATCCGCCTCCAGGAGGAGGAACTGCTGTCCTGGCGCCTCGTCCCGCGCGAGGAACTCCCCGACCATCTGCCGGGCGCCCTCGGCCGCCGGGTCCTGACCGCGCTGGAGGTCCTGGCGGAAGGGTCCGGAGCGGTGGAACTGGAGGACGGGCACCGGGTCGGCTGACATGGCGGGGCCGGGCCGGTAAGCCGAACCCGGTAGGCCGAACCCGCTTCAGGGCCTCCTCCTCGCCCCCTCCGAGCCTCGCCACTCGGCCCCGACGAGTCCCTCCTGACGCTGCTTACCCATCACCGTCACTCCCTGAATCCACGTCCGGACGCTGTGTATTTCAAAAAAGGTCCGGACGCCACTGCACGTTCGGCGCGCCCCGTGCCACTCACGTGTGGAGGCAACGGGCAGACGCCTCACCCGGCAGCGGCCGGCGGCGGTGCCATGCGGCAGCGCCGCCCGACGGCCGCCTGAGACCGGGCTCGGAATGAACGGGGGGAGGAGACCGGCCATGGACGGTTCGCCGAGTCGGGAGGCCGTGAGGTTCACGGTCGGGCCTACGGCACACATCGCGTCGTCCCGAGGGTCCAGTCTCCTGCCGCGATATCGCGAATTCCAGCGTTTGTTCGAAAACGAACAGGCCGCGTTCCGATGTCGCCTCCGAACCGATCACCAGCGCACCAGAACCCGAACTGACTCACGGTTTAAGGGACTTGCGGTCGAACGCCGCCATCCGCATCACACGATGCCTCTTGGTCATGTCACTCCTTTGCATCAGGTGTGCATGACCATTGAGGAGGGATGCACGGTGGGGCGTCGACAGGAACCGAGTGGCGACGACTTCGACAGCTTCTTCCGGCAGGAATACCGGAAACTGGTCGGGTTTCTTCGATGGATCGGCGCCTCGCAGGAGGAAGCGGAGGACTCGGCGCAGACCGCAATGCTCAAGGCGCTCGAAAAGTGGACCGAGATCGAACACCCGCGAGCCTGGGTCCGCACCGCCGCCGAGCGGCACTTCCTGCGCTCCGCGGTCCGGGACCTCGACGCACCCACCCGGGCGATCAAGGGAGGTTGGGGTGTCAGCGAAGAACTCGCCTCTCCCGAATCGCCGTCGAGGGACGAGGAACAGTCGGTCCTCGCCCTCCTGGGCAAACTCGGCTACAAGCAGCGGCAGGTGATGGCCTATTACATAGACGGATTCTGCCCGACCGAAATAGCCGACCTCATCGGCGACAACCCGGCGACGGTCCGGTCCAATCTGCGGTCAGCAAGAATCAACCTCGACCGCATTCTTCAGGAGAGCAACGCTGCGGTCGAAGGACACGGCAGTAAGGAGGAACGATGAGCACCCGGAACGACGACAACATCGCCGCGACGATTCATGATCTCCTTACATCGATCGGCGCACACACTCCGGGCCCCGGGCCGGAAGAGAGCGGTGTCGGACATCGGATCCAGGATTTCCGGGATGCGCTGGACGCGCGGATCGAGGCGGAGATCTCGGACACCGAGGTCGATCAGAAACTCCTGGAGATCAAGGTGGAGGCGGCTCGTCGAGCCGTGCTCCGGGACCACGAGTCGGGGAGCACGGCCCTTCAGGAGTTCCTGAACCTCGCCCCGGCGGCGGAGCGGGACGGGGGGAGGCCCGAGCCGCGTCCCCCGCGGACGCCGCCGGCCCGGACGGGCAGAAGGCACTGGTGGTTCCGACTGGGGACAGGCCTGCTGATCGCACTGCTCAGCCTGGCGCTCACACCACTGGGGCAGGGATTCCTGCCCCAGTGGTGTGACATCTTGCTCCCCAGTGTCGCCCTCGGCATGTCCGGCCCCGCCGTCCTGCTCACGGTCATCCATTTCCGAGGGCTGCGCGAGCGCCGGACGGAAGATCTCCGGCCCGAGGCACTGACGGCGGACGGCTCCGAACAGCTCGCGGAGGCCGACAGTCCCGCGCCCCTGCGCAGAGGCCGGCGCGCCCTGGATGTGATCGTCTCCCTGTCGTTGCTGTGGACATCCCTTCCGATGCTCTTGGCCGCCACGGCGGGAATCCGGATGACGTCAGTGGGGCCCGCTCTGATCCGGCGCCCCCGGGTGGGAGCCGGCGGGCGCCTCTTTCATCTGTACGACTTCAGAACTCAGGACAGCACCGGGAACAAGACCCGGGTCGGCGCGCTGCTGCAGGAATCCGGTCTGGACGCGTTGCCGCGTCTGTGGAACCTGCTCCGCGGCGATGTCACCCTGCTCGGACCACCGGCCGAGCATCCGGCGATGGCTGGGGCCTACCCCGAGAAATACCGCTGGGTGTTCGCGTGCCGTCCTGGCATCGTCGGACCGTTGTGGAACGAACCGGTCGGACCCGATGCTGTTCCGCCGAACGGTTACTCGGATGCCTGGCGCTATTACCTCGACAATGTCGTGCCCCACCGTGTCACAGCGAACAGAGCCTTTTACGAGGGTCTTTCCGGACTGATGACCGGACGTCTCGTGGCCCGGATGCTGTTCGGCTCCAACCCTTTTCTCAGCAATCCCGATCCGGCACGGGGCCACCGCCTGGCACATCAGCATCAGCTCTGCCTCACCGTGTGGCGGTGACCCCGGGGCCACGGCCTAATGAACGGCCGCGAATATCATGAGAAGCATGATCACCACTGCGAGGCCCAGGCCACCGGCCACACAGGTGATCACGACTGATCCGGTGGCAGCATAAGCACTGGCCACGCTGACAGTGACAGAACTGAAAGTCGCTCCGACCGCTCCAGGGGTGATCTTCGAACGCGCAGAATTCCCGTTCGTTTTCCGGCGGTTGACGGGCTTTCCCATGCCAGCCCTTTCCAAGAGGTGCAGATCGCGGCTCGGGTCCTGGACCGACCCGGGCCGCGATTTCTTGCTTGTTGCAAGTGAGTGACGCGGGCCCGTCGTTATGTGCAACGCCCGACGGCACCGAGCCGGAACTCGCGAACTTGTTATACGCGGCGGCGGGCCGACCGCACTCCCGTTATCCGCTGGCCCTCGCCGAGCCGCCGCCCTACCCTCGCCACCATGACCAAGCCCCTCGTCGCGATCCTCAGCGGCGCCGGTATCTCCACCGATTCCGGGATCCCCGACTACCGCGGTCCGAACGGGCTGTGGCGCAAGGACCCCGAGGCCGAGAAGCTCGTGACGTACGCCCCCTACATGAGCGACCCGGAGATCCGCCGCCGCTCGTGGCAGATGCGGCGCGCGAACCGGGCCCTCGACGCCGAGCCGAACGCCGCGCATGTGGCGGTCGCCGAGCTGGAGAGGTCCGGGGTACCGGTACGGGTGATCACGCAGAACGTGGACGGGCTGCACCAGCTCGCCGGGATGCCCGCCCGCAAGGTCCTCGAACTGCACGGCACCGCACGCCAGGTGGTGTGCACCAAGTGCCACGCGCGCGGGCCGATGGAGGACGCGCTCCGCAGGGTCGAGGCCGGTGAGCCGGACCCGCCGTGTCTGACGTGCGGCGGCATCCTGAAGTCGGCGACCGTGATGTTCGGCGAGCGCCTGGACCCCGTCGTCCTCGGCCAGGCGGCCGCGATCAGCAAGGCTTGCCAGATCTTCGTGGCCGTCGGAACCACCCTCCAGGTCCAGCCTGCGGCGGACCTCGCGGGAGTCGCCGCCGACCACGGCGCCCGGCTCGTCATCGTCAACGCGGACCCGACCCCCTACGACGACCGCGCCGACGAGGTGATCCGAGAACCGATCGGAACGGCACTGCCGGAACTCCTGCACAGGATCTCGGCGTTCGGGGAGCCGTGACCGACACGGCGGCGGGTCCTGCGACCCGTACCGCGAGCACTACCCGATGAGGCGGAGGACGGAGTCACCGATCGGCCCCAGCCAGGCCGCCAAGGAAGTGAGGGCTCCCGCGAGAGTCCCGCCGGCGGTGACGGCCGCACCCGCGGCGGTCACCAGCCTGGTGATCCGCACCAGACGGTCGGCCATGGTGGGGCGATCCGGAGCAGGGGAAGCGAGTTCGGCGTCGAGGGACTCGACTTCGGTGTTCACCTGACGCGCGACATCGGGCGGCAGGGCGAGCCGGTCGAGTTCCGTACGCAGCACCCCGAGCATGGCACGCGGATCCGTGGCCGTGACGAACTGCCCGTGTTGGCCGCCGTGGATGGTCTGGTCGCCGGCGACGTTGTTGATGTTGCCCTGTTGGCTGCCGATGTGGAAGGTCACCGGATGTCCTCTCGCGTGAGTCACTGGCGGCGCACGGCCGCGTCGAACGAGCGCTGCCGCGATGCGGCGACGATGTGCATCACCAGCCCGGTCATCATCAGGACCGAGCCGATGCCGGCAGCCACCCAACCGAGAAGGAACACGGGAAAGCCACCGATCTCCGTGCCGAACATGTCTCCCGGATCGGGCCATTCATCGGGGTTGTCGGACACCGGCTCCCCGATGCGGCCCATGAATCGCAGAATTCCGTAGGCGAAGACGGCGCAGCCGATCAAGCACAGAACGAAACCGAACAGAATGACTCTTCGGGCTCTGGTACGGGCTGCCGCGATCTGCCGGAGAAAACTTTCCTGCCTCTGGTCGACGTACTGGTGACCGCCCACATTGTTGATGTTGGCCCCGTACTGCCCGCCCACGTCGAATCGCGGGGCGCTGCCCACCGTCGGCATCATCACGGTGCCCAGTGCGGCTTCGCGCTCCCGCGCGGCACCTTCGGGCCATTCGTAACGGATGCTCACGCTTCCCAGGGTGAGCACATCACCGTCGTGCAGGGTCTGCGGGGCAGCGAGCGGACGGTCGTTCACCGCCGTGCCGTTGGCGGAGCCGAGGTCTTCCAGGACCACGTTCGCGCCCGAACGGCTCAGGATCGCGTGTCTCCCGCTCACATACGGATCGTCTATCCGGATGTCGCAGCCGGGATCTCTCCCGAGCACCGATCTCGCGGCGGACAGGGGGAGCGGGGATCCGTACAAATGCGAGGGACGAAGGAAAGTGAGCTGGGGACCGGAGCGAATCGGAGAAGTCGCCATGATCCCACCCCCGTGAGGAGCGGACGGAGGATTCGTTTGCCGATGGCGGTCGATGAAGGAACCGCGCATAACACGTCATTCATCCCCATAATACACCGCTGAGCAGGGAGTGCCGAGCGGACTCCCTACTCAGCGGTGCCGTTCAGAACAGCGACGCGCCCCGCTCGAAGTCCAGCAACCGCCGCTTCCGCTCCAGCCCCCCGCCGTAGCCCGTGAGGCCGCCGTCCGCTCCGACGACCCGGTGGCAGGGGACGATGATGCCGATCGGGTTCTTGCCGTTGGCGAGGCCGACCGCTCGGGAGGCGCCCGGGTTGCCGAGGGCGTCGGCGAGTTGGCCGTAGCTGTGGGTCTCGCCGAGCGGGATGCGCCGGAGTTCTCGCCACACGGCGGTCTGGAACGCCGTTCCGTGCAGCCGAAGTTCGAGGGTGAACTCCTTCAACTCGCCCGCGAAGTAGGCGTCCAGCTGCTCCTCGGCCTCCCCGAAGGGGCTGCCGTCCGACTCACCGAAGGACTCCTCCGGTGGGCGGTGGCGCTGGTCGGTCATGTAGAGGCCGCACAGGACGCCGTCGTCGGCGACCAGGGTCAGCGGGCCGTAGGGGCTGTCGATCACGGTGTGCTGCTTCACGGAACGTCCTCACACGGGAAGGAAGTTGATCGGGTGGCTGTCGGTCGCCCACAGGTATTGGACCGCGTACGCCCGCCAGGGCCGCCAGGCCGCGGCGCGGGCCGTCAGCGCGGCCGGGGTGGAGGGCAGGCCCAACTCCTGGGCGGCACGGCGGATTCCGAGGTCGGTCGGGAGGAAGGCGTCCGGGTCGCCGAGGGCGCGCATGGCGATGACGTCGACCGTCCAGGGGCCGAAGCCGGGCAGCGCGAGCAGCCGGGCCCGGGTGTCCGACCAATCGGACTCGACTCCCAACTGAAGTGTTCCGTCCGCCAGTTGCTGCACCAGGGTGGTGAAGGTGGTCCGGCGAGTATTGGGCATCGCCAGGGAGGCCGGGTCCAGCGCGGCCAAGGCCTCAGGTGTGGGGAAGAGATGGGTGAGGCCGCCCTCCGGGTCGTCCACCGGCTCGCCGTGGGCGGTGACCAGGCGGCCCGCGTGGGTGCGGGCCGCCGCCGTGGAGACCTGCTGCCCCAGCACGGCCCGCACGGCGAACTCCGCCTCGTCCACCGTGCGCGGGACACGTCTGCCGGGCGCCTTGTCCACCAGCGGGGCCAGCAGCGGGTCCGTGCGCAGCTGGTCGTCGATCGCGACCGGATCGGCGTCCAGGTCGAGCATCCGGCGGCAGCGGCTGATGGCGACGGTCAGGTCCCGAAGGTCGCTCAACCGCAACCGGCAGGCGATGTGGTCGGGCCGCGGGGTGAGGGCCACGACACCGTGTCCGTACGGCAGCCGCAGCGTGCGTCGGTAGGTGCCGTCCCGCCACTCCTCCACGCCCGGGACGGCGGTGGCCGCGAGGTGGCCGAAGAGGTTGTCGGGGTTGAGGGGGGCGCGGAACGGCAGCCGCAGGTTCAGCACCCCGGGTGTGCCGGGGCCGGCTCCCCGCGGCACCGGGTCCGCCGCCGCGGTCGTCGCCCCCCTCCCCCGTACCCGGGCGCGCAGCTCGCTCGGGGAGAGCGCGAAGACCTCGCGCACGGTGTCGTTGAAGGTGCGGATCGCGGAGAAGCCGGCCGCGAAGGCGACGTCCGCCATCGGGAGCGGGGTGGTCTCGATGAGGATCCTCGCCGTCTGGGCCCGCTGGGCGCGGGCGAGGGCGAGCGGGCCCGCGCCTAGTTCGGCGAGCAGCTGGCGTTCGATCTGCCGGGTGCTGTAGCCGAGCCGGGCGGCGAGGCCCGGCACGCCCTCGCGGTCGACGACCCCGTCGGCGATGAGCCGCATCGCGCGGGCCACCAGGTCGGCCCGCTGGTTCCACTCGGGCGAGCCCGGGCTGGTGTCGGGCCGGCACCGCTTGCAGGCCCGGAAACCCGCCTGCTGGCAGGCCGCCGCGCTCGGGTGGAACGTCATGTTCTCGGGCTTGGGCGGGACGACCGGACAGCTCGGCCGGCAGTAGATGCGGGTCGTCAGAACAGCCGTGAAGAACCAGCCGTCGAACCGTGCGTCCTTGGACTGCACGGCGCGCACACAGCGCTCGGTGTCGGTGTACATCCCCGTCTGCATACGTCCAGCATCGGCCACCGCCCGAGCCCGGGCTGGCGAGAATCCGACATCAACCTCACCCCGACATCACGCCCCGAGATCAACCCCGCGGCCCCCGGGCCGCCGTTCCTGGCCGCCATGCGGACTCCCGCAGCAGCCGCAGCCCGTTCAGGCCGACGAGCACCGTCGAGCCCTCGTGCCCGGCCACGCCGAGCGGCAGCGGGAGGTGGCCGAGGAGGTCCCACAGGACGAGTCCGGTGATGAAGGTCCCCGCGATCACCAGGTTCTGGACCACCAGCCGGCGGGCGGTCCGGGACAGCCGTACAACTGCGGCGACGGTCGCGAGCTCGTCGCGCACGACGACCGCGTCCGCCGTCTCCAGCGCCAGGTCGGAGCCCGCCCTGCCCATCGCGACGCCGGAGTGGGCGGCGGCGAGCGCGGGCGCGTCGTTGACGCCGTCACCGACGAACAGCACCTTGCGCCCGGCGTCCTGAAGCTCCCGTACGGCCTTCACCTTGCCCTCGGGCAGCAGGTCCGCGCGGACGTCGGTGAGCCCGGTGGCCTCGGCGACCCGGGCGGCGGCCCGCGCGTTGTCCCCGGTGAGCAGGGCAGGGGCGGTGCCGGTCAGGGCGGTGAGCGCGGCGGTCATGGCGGGGGCGCCGGGGCGCAGCCGGTCGGCGAGGGCGAGGGTCCCGAGCGGGACACCGTCCCGGGTCACGAGGACGACGGTGTCCCCGCCCGCGAGGGCGTCAGCCGGGCCGGAGATGTCCTCCGGGCCCGGCCGGCAGAATTCGGTCCTCCGGCCGGTCTCGGTCGCCCGGCCGAACGCGATCCTCCGGCCGGCCTCAGTCGCCCGGCCGACCTCGATCACCCGCCCGTGCACCACCGCCGTCACCCCACGCCCCGGCACGGCCACGAAGTCCGTCGCGTTCTCGATCCGCAGGCCCCTGGCCCGCGCCGCCCCCACGATCGCCCGGGCCAGCGGATGCTCACTGGGGTGCTCGGCCGCGGCGGCCAGGGCGAGCAGCTCGTCCTCGTCGAGTCCGGCGCCCGGCAGCGGTCGTACGGCGGTCACCTCCGGCGCCCCCTCGGTCAGCGTGCCCGTCTTGTCGAGGGCGACGGCGTCCACCTCGCCCAGGCGCTCCATCGCGACCGCGGACTTCACCAGGACGCCGTGCCGGCCGGCGTTGGCGATGGCGGAGAGGAGGGGCGGCATGGTCGCGAGGACGACCGCGCACGGCGAGGCGACGATCATGAAGGTCATCGCGCGGAGCAGCGCGTCCGTGAGGTCGGCGCCGAACAGCAGGGGCACCCCGAACACGGCGAGGGTGGCGGCCACGATGCCCACCGCGTACCGCTGCTCGACCTTCTCGATGAACAGCTGGGTGGGCGCCTTGGTGCGGGAGGCCTCCTCCACGAGCGTCACGATGCGGGCGATGACGGAGTCGGCCGGGTCGCGTCCGACGCGGACGCGCAGCGCTCCGGTGCCGTTGAGGGTGCCGGCGAAGACCTCGTCGCCGGGGCCCTTGGCGACCGGCAGGGGCTCGCCGGTGATGGTGGCCTGGTCGGCCTCGCTCGCCCCGTCCACCACCACGCCGTCGGCGCCGATGCGCTCGCCGGGTCGGACCACCAGGACGTCCCCCACGGCGAGTTCGGCTGTGGGGACCGTCTCCTCGCCGTCGTGTGTCACCCGGGTCGCCATGGTGGGCGCGAGGTCGAGCAGGCCGCGCACCGAGTCGGCCGTACGGGCGGTGGCCAGGGCTTCCAGGGCGCCCGACGTGGCGAAGATGACGATCAGCAGGGCGCCGTCCAGGACCTGTCCGATCGCGGCGGCGCCCAGTGCCGCGACGATCATCAGCAGATCGACGTCCAGGGTCCGCTCGCGCAGCGCCTTGAGCCCCTCCAGGGCCGGTTCCCAGCCACCGGTCGCATAGGCGACGGCGTAGAGCGGGCCGTACGCCCACCACGGCATGCCGCTCAGGTCCAGCGCGAGGCCGAGCAGGAACGCGACGGTCGAGGCCAGCGCCCAGCGGGCCTCGGCCAGGGCGAGGACGCGGGTGCGGCGCCGGGGCGCCTGCTGCGCGGTCGGGGGGACACGGACGGGGGTGAGAGTCGTGGACACCCCAGCACCATACAGGAACACATGAAGACTCATTCATCTGTTCATGTGCGATGGGTAAGATACCGCCCATGGGTCATGGAGCCGTCACCACCACCGACGAAGAGCGCGTGCGCCTGGACGCGGCCAATGTCGCCAAGGTGGCCACCACGCTCCAGGCCCTTTCCACGCCGTCCCGGCTGCTGATCCTCGCGAGGCTGCGCGAAGGGCCGCTGCCCGCCACGGAGTTGGCCGCCGAGGTGGGCATGGAGCAGTCGGCGTGCTCGCACCAGCTGCGGCTGCTGCGCAACCTGGGTCTTGTCGTGGGCGAGCGCCAGGGCCGGTCGGTGGTGTACGCGCTGCACGACCACCATGTCGCCGAACTGCTCGACCAGGCCGTCTACCACGTGGAGCATCTGAGGCTGGGGCTCAGCGACCCGACCGAGGCGGACACGGAGTGAGGCGGACACGGAGTGAGGCGGAAACAGAGTGAGGCGCCCCTGAACGGGACGCCTCACTCCTCGCACGCCGCGTGCTTCCTGTCGCGTCAGTTGGTTGCCGTCGGCCGCCGCGAGGTTGCCGTGGCGTGGCTCACATTCGTCAGCGGCCGCAGCCGGTAGGTGTACGCGTAGTCCCGGTCGGCGAACAGCTTGTACTCGTCGTGGGTGTGCGCGCCCCAGCTGTTGTCACCGCCGACCCCCATCTGCCGGTGGTTCACCCTGAGGACCACGGCGTCGCGCGGGGTGAGCTGGTAGTCGTGGCGCACCCCGTTGGACAGGTCCTCGGGGGTGAAGTGCGAGGCGTTGACCTCCAGCAGCGGCTCACCGGAGACCAGTAGTCCCACTCCGTCGCGACCGGTCAGGGCGGCCCAGCGGACGTCGGTCTTGTTGCCGTTCTCCTGCGGGCGGATGTAGGGCGTCCACTGCTCGGCCACGGTTCCGGACCAAAGGCCCACGTCCGTACCGTCGTTGCGGTCCCAGTGGTTCTCCTCGGGGCCGCGTCCGAACCAGTGCAGCCGGTCGAGCCCGCGCGGCAGGAACAGGATCGTGCCGACCTCCGGGATGTACGGCAGTGAACTCGCCCCCGAGTGCAGGGTGTTGTCCACCTTGATCTCGCCGTTGCCGAAGACCGTGTAGGTCGTGGTGTACGTCGACTCGGTGGTCGTCGGCAGGGTGCCGCTCACCTTGATCTCGACGGCCCGCTCCCCCACCGCCCGCACGCCGACGCCGGTCACCGTGCGGTGGGCCCCGGCGTCGCGCCAGGTCTGGTTGCGGACGTGCTGCCCGTTGCCGTGGTCGTTGTCGGTGGGCGCCCGCCAGAAGTTGGGCACGGGACCGGAGGTGAGGAGCCGGGTGCCGCGGGCCCGGTACGACGTGATGGTCCCGCTGCCCTTGTCGACGACGACGGAGAAGTCCTTGCCGCTGACGGCCACTTGGGCGGAGGTGTCCTTGTACGTCAGCACCGGCACCTTCGCGAGCGGCACCGGAGTCACCGCCGGGCTTCCCGCGTCCACGGCGAGCTGTTGTGCTGCGACCTCGAAGCCGGACCGGGCCCAGGGGGTGGACTCCCTGGTGGTGAAGGAGAGCCGGAGGAAGTACTCGGTGCCGGGCGCAGGGGCGCTCGGGAGCTGGTACGGGACGGTGATGTCCTTGCTCGACAGCGGGGCCACGTCGAGCTGCTCTCGGGTGAGCTTGCCGCGCTGGACGACGTCGCCATCGGCGGAGAGCGTCCAACTGCCTTCGTATTCACGGAGGTTGGTGAAGAGGTTCTCGTTGGTGAGGGTCACCGCCGTTCCGCCCGGGGACCAACTCGCCTGGATCGCCTGATAGATCCGTTTGACCTCGGCGGCCTTCCCGGTGTGACCGCGGTCGGCGGTGACGATGCCGTCCGCGACGAAGGCACCGTCGTTGGGGTTGTCGCCCCAGTCGCCGCCGAACGCGAAGAAGGTCTTCTGGGGGGCCCGCTTCTCCGTGAGCCCCACGGTGGCCGCGTCGAACCAGAACCGCACGCCCTCGTCGCCGGGTCGCCGGCTCTCGGAGGCCAGTTCGGCGGCGCTCAGGGCACGGGCGTAGACGCGCGCCTTCCTGATCGTGCCGCTGAACTCCCTGGTGGGGTTGTCGACATCGACGGCGAGCGCGAGCGGGGCGGTGTTGCGGCCGGGTTTCTGGGTGGTGGTCCGGGTGGCCCTGACCTGGCCGTCGACATGGAGGCTCAGGGTGCCCGCGGTAGCGTCGAAGACTCCGGCGACGTGGTGCTCCCGGCCCGTCCAGTCGTCCGGGAGCGCCCAGGTGGCGGTGATCCACTGGCCGCCGCCGTAGATGAAGAACTCCAGTGTCCTGTCGGACTGTTTGAGCGAGTACTGGGTGTCGCCCTTGGCAATGATGGGCTGGTGATAGCCCGTCACCTTCGGGGTGATCCAGGCCTCCAGGGTCAGTGAGCCGGTGAGGTCGAGGCGGGGGTCGCGGGCGAAGACGGTGGCCCCGGAGACCCCCTTCTCCCGGTCGAACCGGGCGCTCGCGGGCAGGACTTCACCCGTCAGCGCACCCGGACCGTTCTCGGTGAGCAACTGGCGCACCGGGACGGGCTCGGTGAGGGACTGGTCGACGAAGTCCCAGATCCAGCCGCCCTGGAGGACGGGATAGCGGCGGATGATGTCCCAGTACTTCTTGAAGTTGCCGTTGGAGTTCCCCATGGCGTGGCAGTACTCGATCATCACGTACGGCCGGGTGTCGGCGGTGTTCCTGGCGTGCTGCTCGACCCGTGCGGGACTGTCGTACATCTCCGAGCGGATTTCGCTGATGGTGGGCCGGTCGTCGCCCTCGTACTGGACGACGCGGGTGGGGTCGTACGACTTGATCCAGTCGCGCATGTTCACGAAGGTGCTGCCGCCGCCGGCCTCGTTGCCCAGTGACCAGATGACCACCGAGGCGTGGTTCTTGTCGCGGTGGACCATGTTCTGGGCGCGGGCCACACAGGCCCTGCTCCAGTCGGGGTGGTTTCCGGGGTACTCGCCGCGGATGCCGTGGGTCTCCAGGTTGGTCTCGTCGACGAGGTAGAGGCCGTACTCGTCGGCGAGTTCGAGCCACTGCGGGTTGTTGGGGTAGTGCGAGGTGCGCACCGAGTTGATGTTCAGCCGCTTGATGATCGTGATGTCCTTCACGAGGTCCGCGCGGGTGAGCGCGGTGCCGCGGTCGGGGTGCATCTCGTGGCGGTTGGTGCCGCGGAAGGAGACGGGCTTGCCGTTGATGCGCATGAGCCCGTCCCTGAGCGCGAACTCCCGCAGTCCGACCCGGTGCGAGAGCGTCTCGATCACCTTGCCCGCAGGATCGCGCAGGCGCAGGACGGCGGTGTACAGGTTCGGATGCTCGGCCGACCACAGCTTCGGCGAGGGCACCTCTTTCGACGCCTGTACGGTCGTCTCGGCGCCGGCGTCGAGGGTCACGGCCTGCTGGAGCGGCCGGGACCAGACGGCGTGACCGCCGCTGTCGTAGAGCTGCGTCTCGACCGTGTAGCGGCCCGCGTCGCCGCCGCCGTAGTCGCGCACGCTCGCGGTGACAGAGAGCTGCGCCGAGGTGTAGTCGTCGCCGAGCGGGGTGTCCAGCTTGAAGTCCCGCAGGTGCACGGGCGGGGTGGAGTACAGGTAGACCGAGCGGAAGATGCCGCTCAGCCGGATCATGTCCTGGTCCTCCAGCCAGTCGCCGTCGGAGTAGCGGTAGACCTCGACGGCTATCTGGTTGGTGCCGGGCTTCAGGTGCGGGGTGATGTCGTACTCGGCGGCTGTGTAGGAGTCCTCGCTGTAGCCGACGAGTTCGCCGTTGATCCACACGTAGTGCGCCGACTTGACGCCCTCGAAGTGCAGGAAGGTCCGCCGCCCCGACCAGTCCTTCGGCACGGTGAAGGTGCGCCGGTACTGGCCGACGGGGTTGTAGCGGGTGGGTGCGGCGGGCGGCTGGGCCTCCTCGCCGAGGCCGTTGGGGCCCCACCAGGGGTAGGTGATGTTGATGTAGATCGGGAAGTCGTAGCCATGCACCTGCCATGCCGAAGGGACGGGGATGGTGTCCCAGTCCCTGTCGTCCACGTCGGTGCGGTGGAAGTCGGTGTCGCGGTCGGCGGGCCGGTCGGCGTAGGCGAACTTCCACCTGCCGTCGAGGCTGAGCCGGTACGGCGAGCGGGTGCGGTCGGCGGCGAGCGCCTGGCCGACGGTGGCGTACGGCATCAGGGTGGAGTGCGGAGGCTCGGTGCCCACCCGGAAGAGGTCGATGGCACCGTTCCACTCCGGGGAACCGTCCGCCGCGTGGCCGCGGCCGGCCAGGGGCCCGGAGGAGAGGGCGAGGGCGCCCAGGACGGCCGCCCCTCCCTCCAGCAGACGCCTGCGGCTGATGGGGGCGGGCTGGTACGGGTGGGGCATGAGCGGAACCTTCCTCGGGACGACAGTGCGGTGTACGTACTGAGGGAGCGTCAATTCCTGTGCGCTAATGGTGACTTTGAGGCACAGGATGCGACTCAACCTAGATCCCGAAGGCCTGCCAGGCAATGACTTGGCAATGACTGTGCAGGATTCTGTGAGGTCCTGGGGACATGACGACAGGCGGCACCCCCGCGTGTGTTCACGCGGGGGTGCCGTGGTGCGGTGCGGTGCCGGTGGGTCAGGTGGCCGGCAGCTCCGGCAGGGCGGGCGCCTCCGGGAGGGCGGGCAGTGAGGGCAGGCCGCCGCCGAGGAGGCCGGTCACGGCCCCGAGCACGTCGCCGAGGAGTCCGGTGACCGCACTCAGGACGCCGCCCAGGTCCAGCGAGGTGAGCGAGCCGAGGAGGTCGTCGATCGTGGACTGGAGCGAGGCCAGGAGGTCGGAGACCGGGTCGGCGGCGACCGCGGACCGGTCCGTGGCGACCGCGGACCTGTCGGTGGCGGTCAGCCGCCGCAGCTCCTGCTGGACCCGCGCGTTCGCGGCCGCCACGGCCTTGGCGTGGGCGGCCGCACTGTCCGCGTCGAGGGTGGTGGCGTCCAGCGCGGTGACGTCGGCGACCGCGTCCAGGAGCGGTGCGAGAACGGTGCCGTGCTCGGCACGGTCCAGTGCGTCGAGGCGCTTCACCACGGTGGCGGTGTCGGAGGGCGTGGCCGGCTGCGACACCCCGGGGTCCGACGCTGCGCGGCCCGCGTCGGTGACGGCGGCCGCGGTGCCGACCGGGCCCAGGATCAGCGCGGCACAGACCAGGGGCGGCAGGAGAAGGCCGCGGGAGACGAGGGGGCGCATGCACGTTCCTTTCGAAATGACTTCGTTGGCCCCACCGTGGGAAGCGCCCGCGTGGTGCGCAACCGGTCAGGTGACCTGCGCGCGACCGTGGGAAACCCCCTCGAACAACTCTGACCTGGTGTTTTACCGGGATGCGAGCCTGCTTCGCGCCCTCCGGGGACGTTCCGCCGTCAGGGGACCCGGGGGTCACCGTCACGGGACTCCGGGGTCAGTCGAGCTGCCGGGCGAACGCGTCGTACGCCTTCTCGTCGAACAGCACGAACCGGACCTCCTCGACCGCGGTCCCGGACTCCCGCACCGTCTCCACCGCGATCCGGGCGGCGTCGTCCATCGGCCAGCCGTAGATGCCTGCGGAGACGGCGGGGAAGGCGACCGTCCGGGCGCCGAGCTCGTCGGCGACGCGCAGGGACTCCCGGTAGCAGGAGGCCAGCAGCGCCGAGCGGTCCTCCTCGTGGCTGTACCGGGGTCCGACGGTGTGGATCACCCAGCGCGCGTCCAGGTCGCCCGCCGTGGTGGCGACGGCCCGGCCGGTGGGGAGGCCCTTGCCGTAGTGCCCGGCGCGCAGCCTGCGGCAGTCCGCCAGGATCGCGGGGCCGCCGCGCCGGTGGATGGCGCCGTCGACGCCTCCGCCGCCGAGGAGGGAGGAGTTCGCGGCGTTGACGATCGCGTCGGCGCTCTCCCGGGTGATGTCGCCCTGGACGAGTCGGAGTGTGGTCATGCACCCACTCTTCCAGCACGGTGAGCGTCGCTCAGCCCGGTTTCGAGCGCGCCGGGGTCGGTCCGGTGCGTTTCAGGTCTCCTGGCGGAGCCGTCGCCACACGGCCTTCGCGGCGTTGTGGCCCGACATGCCGTGCACACCGGGCCCCGGTGGGGTCGCCGACGAGCAGATGAAGACGGCCGGGTGGGGGGTGCCGTAGGGGGAGAGGGAGAGCTTGGGGCGCAGCATGATCTGGAGGCCGGTGACCGCGCCGGAGCCGATGTCGCCGCCGACGTAGTTGGCGTTGCGGGCGGCCAGTTCGGGCGGTCCCGCGGTGGCGCGGGCGAGGACCCGGTCGCGGAACCCCGGTGCGAAACGCTCCAGTTGGCGCTCCAGGGCGTCGGTGAGGTCGCCGGTCCAGCCGCTCGGGACATGGCCGTAGGCCCAGAACACGTGCTTTCCGGCGGGGGCCCGGCCCGGGTCCACGACACTCGGCTGCACGGTGATCATGAACGGCCTGTCGGGGGCCCGGCCCTCCCGGGAGGCGGCCCGCAGCGCCCTGCCGATCTCCGCGCTGTCGGCGCCGATCTGCACGGTGCCGGCGCTGCGCGCCTCCTTCGCGGTCCACGGCACCGGGCCGTCGAGGGCGTAGTCGACCTTGAAGACGCCCGGGCCGTAGCGGTAGCCCTGGTAGTAGGTGCCGAAACCGGCGATGCGGGCCAGCGCGGTGGGTGAGGTGTCGAAGACGTAGGCGCGCGCCGGCGGCAGGTCGTCCAGCCGCTTGACCTCGTAATCCGTGTGCACGCTGCCGCCGAGGTCCTTGAGATAGGCCGCGAGCGCGTCGGAGATGGACTGGGAGCCGCCTCGGGCGACGGGCCAGCCGCGGGCGTGGGCCGCGAGCGCGAAGACCAGTCCGATGGCCCCGGTGGCGAATCCGCTGAGCGGGGCCATGACATGCGCGACCAGCCCGGCGAACAGGGTCTTGGCCCGCTCGTCGCGGAAGCGGCGCATCAGCAGGGTCGACGGGGGCAGCCCGGTGAGGCCGAAGCGGGCCAGGGTGACCGGGTCGCGGGGCAGCGCGGTCAGGGGCAGGGACATGAAGTCCTGGACGAGGGTGTCCCACTTGGGCAGGAACGGCTCGACGAGCCGTCGGTAGGTCCCCGCGTCTCGCGGCCCGAAGGAGGCGGCCGTCTCGGCGACCGACCTCGACAGGACGGCGGCGGTGCCGTCGGTGAAGGGGTGCGCCATGGGCAGCTCCGCGTGCAGCCACTCCAGTCCGTAGCGCTCCAGGGGCAGTGCGCGGAACGCCGGGGAGTTGATGCCGAGGGGATGGGCAGCGGAACAGGGGTCGTGCCGGAAACCGGGGAGGGTCAGCTCCTCGGTGCGGGCGCCTCCGCCCACGGTGTCGCGGGCCTCGAACACGGCCACGGAGAAGCCGCGCCGGGCCAGCTCCACGGCGGCCGTCAGTCCGTTCGGCCCCGCACCCACCACGACCGCATCGAGCATCGACGGCACCTTCGGACCCCTTCGTCAGCCGATGGCCAGAGGATCAGGATATGCCGGGGGACCGACAGTCCTGGGGTTCGGGGGTAGGTAGGGAGGGGTCTCTGGGGTCACTGGGGTCTCCGGGTCCCTCAGGGGGACGGATGCTCGCGAAGGCCCCGCCTCAGTCGCCCCGCCCCGGATCCCGGAACCCCAGGTCCCCGTGGGCGACCCGTCAGCCCTCCCCCGCCAGTACCCCCCGGATCCTTCCCGCCGTCGCCGCGTCCCGGGCCGCGGTGAAGGGCAGGGTGTTGCCTCCCGTGATGCGGAAGGGCTCGCCGGTGAGGGTCAGATGGGCGCCGCCCGCCTCCTCGACCAGCAGCAGGCCCGCCGCGTGGTCCCAGGCCGCCTCCCAGGAGAACGCGGTCGCGTCCAACTCCCCGCGGGCGACGGCGAGATACTCCAGCCCCGCGGAGCCGCACGCGCGCGGTGCGACGCCGTCCGTCCACAGCCGCCGCAGTCCGCGCTTCTGGTCCTCCGTCGTGTAGTCCGGGTGGGAGGTGGCCACTTGGAGGTCGCGGCCCGGTTCGGGGGCGCCCGCGTGCAGCCGCTCGCCGTCGAGGAACGCGCCCCGGCCCCGTATCGCCGTGGCCAGTTGGTCGCGCGCCGGTGCGTAGGTCCAGGAGGCCAGCAGGACACCGCCCTTCGCCAGCGCGACCAGCATGCAGAAGCCGGGGTCGCCGTGCACGAACTGCCGGGTGCCGTCGACGGGGTCGACGATCCAGACGGGGGCGTCGCCCTGTATCGCCTCGTACGAGGCCGGGTCGACGTGCACCGCCTCCTCGCCGACCACGGCCGAGCCCGGCAGCAGGGCGCCGAGGGCCTCGGTGAGGTACTGCTCGGCGAGCCGGTCGGCGTCCGTCACCAGGTCGTGCGGGCCCGCCTTCTGGTCGACCTCGTGGGCGGCGAGTCGCCGGAAGCGGGGCATGACCTCGGCCGCGGCCGCCTTGCGTACCGCCTCTTCCACGTCGCCGGCGTGCAGGTCGAGAAACTCGTCGATGGTTTCCGTGTCTCCGATCATGAGTCCATGAGAGCACGCGGGACTGACAAACCCCACCCGCCTGGTGGACGCCGTATGGAATCACCGTGAACACCGGGTTCCGGGGACGCCGTTCACTCGAACCGCCCCCGTTCCCGTCAGAGCACGCACCCTCGAGGGCCCGCCGCTGTCACCGCACGCACCCCCAGGAGGCCCGCGCCCTCACCGTCCCACCGCGTACCCCTGCATCCCGCGCGGGTTCGCTCCGGCCGACAGCACCCCCGTCTCCGGGTCCCGCGCGACCGCGCACAACCGGCCCTCCGACCACGGGTCCCCCACCGTCACGTCGTGCCCTCGTCGCCGTAGCTCCGCCACCACCTCGGGAGAGGTCCGGGCCTCCACCGTGACGCTCCCGGGCCGCATGCCGCGCGGGTAGAAGGAACCGGGGAAGCTGTCGTTGTGCCAGTTCGGGGCGTCGATCGCGCCCTGGAGGTCGAGGCCGCCGCGGACCGGGGAGCGCAGGGCGAGGGCCAGGAAGAAGTGGAGCTGCCACTGGTCCTGCTGGTCCCCGCCGGGCGTGCCGAAGGCCAGGACGGGCACGCCGTCGCGCAGGGCGATGGAGGGGGTGAGGGTGGTGCGGGGGCGCCGGCCGGGGGAGAGGGAGTTCGGCAGGCCCTCCTCCAGCCAGGCCATCTGGAGACGGGTGCCCAGCGGGAAGCCCAGTTCGGGCACGACCGGATTGGACTGGAGCCAGCCTCCGCTGGGCGTGGCGGCGACCATGTTGCCCCAGCGGTCGACGACGTCGATGTGGCAGGTGTCGCCGCGGGTCGTACCGTCGGGGTGGACCTCGGGCTCGCCGGGCACGGGGTGGACGGCGGGCTCGCCCGGCACGGGGTGGGCCTCGGGCTCGCCCGGCACGGGGGACCTGGGGTTCTTCGCGACCGTGGGCTCGCCGACGCCCATCGGGCTGAACCCGGGCTCGTCGGTGACGACCACGCGCGCGTGCGCGCTGAGCCGCGGCTCGCGCCCCCCTGGACTGCCGGGCCGGAGCTCGTGCGAGGCCTTGTCGCCCACTAGGGCGCGCCGATCGGCGTTGTACTCCGCCGAGAGCAGCTCCTTCAGCGGCACCTCGGCCGCGTCCCCGTACCAGGCCTCCCGGTCGGCCATGGCCAGCTTGCAGCCCTCGACCAGCAGATGGACGTACTCCGCGGACCCGTACCGGGGCAGCTCGGGCGGCAGCAGCGCGAGCTGCTGGAGGAGCACCGGGCCCTGGCTCCAGGGGCCGGCCTTGCACAGGGTCCAGCCGTTCCAGTCGTACGTCGCCGGCGCCTCGTAACGCGCGGACCACCCGGCGAGATCCGCGGCCGTCAGCGTGCCGGTGTGCCGCGTGCCGCTGGTGTCGAGGGTGGGCCGCCGGGCCTGCCGTACGAGCGCCTCGGCGATGAATCCGGTACGCCACACCGCGCGGGCCGCGTCGATCTGCGCGACCCGGTCCCCCGCGTCCGCCACCTCGTCGATCAGCCTCCGCCAGGTGGCGGCCAGGGCGGGGTTGCGGAACAGCTCACCTGGCCGCGGGGCCTTGCCGCCCGGCAGATAGACCTCCGCCGACGAGGTCCACTCCGTCTCGAACAGCTCCCGCACGCTCTCCACCGTCGCGCCTACGTTCTCCACGGGGGCGTGCCCGTCCTCGGCGTATCCGATGGCGTACCGCAGGACGTCGGCGAGGGACTTGGTGCCGTGGTCGCGCAGGAGCAGCATCCAGGCGTCGAAGGCGCCGGGTACGGCGGCGGCGAGGGGGCCGGTGCCGGGCACGAGGTCCAGGCCGAGCCCCCGGTAGTGGGCCACGGTCGCCCCGGCCGGTGCGACGCCCTGTCCGCACAGCACCCGCACCTCGCCACCGGCCGGCGCGAGCAGGATCGGCACCTCACCGGCGGGGCCGTTCAGGTGCGGCTCGACGACGTGCAGGACGAACGCGCCGGCCACCGCGGCGTCGTAGGCGTTGCCGCCGTCCTCCAGCACCGCCATCGCCGACTGCGAGGCCAGCCAGTGGGTGGAGGACACCATGCCGAAGGTGCCCTGGAGGGTCGGCCGGGTGGTGAACGACATCTCTCACCTCGCGCGTCGGGCCCGCCTCGGCCGGTCCGAAGCGGTCGCCTGTGGGGATCCTTTCATCCCACACCGACCCGCCTACGAAGTCTTTGCGAGTGCACGAGAACTCCATGAACCACCCGCCACCTGCACGGAGTCCCTTTTGCCCGGCTGCTCGGACCGTAGGTAACCGCGAGTTCACCGGCCTACCCTTCCTCCGCGTTCTACGCGCGTGGTGCGATGCGAACGCCCGCGCTCCCCCACGTGGGCCCCAACTCGACCAGGAGTCACGCATGTTGTCGAAGGTCCTCACCCGCGCGGCTGTCACGCTCGCCGCAGGCGCCGCCGTGCTCGCCGCCTCCGTCCCCGCCGACGCCGCGACCTACACCGCCTTCGCCTTCTCGCGCAGCGGCACCACACAGCCCACGATCTACGACTTCATCGACTCGGCCACCACCTCCCTCGACATGACCATGTACGAGCTGGAGGACACCACGGCCGTCAACGACCTGATCGCCCTGAAGAACAAGGGCGTCACCGTCCGGGTCGTGCTGGACCGCGCGCATCAGAGTGCCAACAGCTCCGCCTACACGGCACTGACCGACGCGGGTGTGGGCGTGGCGTGGTCGCCGTCGGGCTTCGTCTACACGCACCAGAAGACGATCACCGTGGACGGCACCAAGTCGCTTGTCCTGACCGGCAATCTGACCTCCCAGTACTACGCGACCGGCCGCGACTACGGCGTGTTCACCGACGACAGCCGTGATGTCGCCGCGATCGAGAAGGTGTTCGCCGCGGACTACGCCGGCACCTCGGTCACCCCCACCGACGGCGACCATCTGCTCTGGTCGCCCACGGACTCCCGCAACCGGCTGCTGTCCGTGGTGAACGCGGCCACGAAGACGCTCGACGTCGAGGAACTGGAGTTCAGCGACAGCGCGGTGGTCGACGCGATCGCGGCACGCGCGAAGGCGGGGGTGAAGGTGCGGGTGGTGCTGGAGACTCCGGGCGACTACGCGAGCGAGGTCTCCGAGATCAAGGCGGCCGGCGGCACGGTCGTCGGCTACTCCGATCCGAACGGTTTCTACATCCACGCCAAGGCCATGGTCGCCGACTACGGCCTCGCCACCCAGGAGGTGGAGGCGGGCTCCATGAACCTGAGCAGCAACTCCCTCACTGCCAACCGGGAGTTGGGCATCATCCTCACCGGTACCGGGGTGGCCCAGTCCGTGGCGAGCACGATCGAGGCCACCTTCGCGGGCGACTACTCGGGGGGTACGGCCGCGTAGTCGCCGACGGGCATCTGCTCACCTGTCCGTGCTCATGGTGGCCGTCCGCTCACCGTGGCCGTGCTCGCCGTGGACGTCTGCTCACCGTAGCCGTCTGCCCGCCGTGAGCAGATGCCCGCTCGTTCCCAGCAGTGTCGGCTCGGACTCGATGTGCCGACAGGCCGCGAGGACCGTCTCCCGCCGCTCGGGGTCGTCCAGCCAGTCCTCGACGCCGTCCATCAGCCACGCGACGCCCTCGACGCCGTACTGGCCCTCGACGGAAAGCCTCGCCTCGGTGAACTCCCCTGTCACCTCGTCCGGTTGGGCGAAGTGCGCGACGGTGAAGAAGCCGCCCTCCTCATAGGGATGCCTGCCGTCCGCGAGGACCGCTTCGGTGTGGGCGCGGACAGACGGCGTGAAGTAGCGCTCCTCGCGCAGCAGGTCGTGCAGCTGCGCGTACCGGTTGATGGTGGCGGCGACCACCAGCCCACCGGGCCTGACCACCCGCTCCGCCTCGGCCAACGCCCTGACCCGGTCGGCCCGTTCGGTCAGGTGGTACAGCGGGCCGAGCAGCAGCACCACGTCGTACGAGGCGTCGGCCTCGGTCAGTTCGCGGGCGTCCCCGAGGCGCGCGGTCACCGCGGACAGCCGGGCGGCCTGCTCCACGTGGAGCGGTACGGGGTCGACGAGCTGCACCTGGTGTCCGTCCTGCGCGAGCCACTCGGCGTGCACGCCGCTGCCGCCCCCGACGTCCAGCACCCGCGCGGGCGCGGGTGGCAGCAGCCGTCGCAGCACGTCCTGGGTGCGCCAGAACTCCAGCCGCCCGGCCGGGGCGCCACCGTCCCGGAGACGGGCGTCCTCCTTGCCCCGGGCGTAGTAGGCGAGGATCTCTTCACGCACCCGCGGTGCCGTCTCGGTCATCGCCTCAGAGTGCTGATCAACGCCCGCCGTCCGCAACTCAGTTAACGCGTGCCGTCACCAGCCCCGACTCGTAGGCGAAGACGACCAGTTGGGCGCGGTCCCGGGCCCCCAGCTTCGTCATCGCACGGCTGACGTGCGTCTTCGCCGTGAGGGGACTGATCACCATGTGCTCGGCGATCTCCTCGTTGCTCAGACCCCGGGCGGCCAGGGCCGTGACCTCGCGCTCGCGGCGGGTGAGGCACTCCAGACCGGGGGCGGTGGACCGGTCGGGCGGACGGGACACGAACTCGCCGATCAGGGTGCGGGTGACCGCGGGGGACAGCAACGCCTCGCCGCGGGCGACCACCTCGATGGCCTGGAGCAGGTCGGCCGGTTCGGTGTCCTTCAGCAGAAAGCCGCTCGCACCGGCCCGCAGTGCCTCGAAGACGTACTCGTCGTGGCCGTAGTTGGTGAGGATCACCACGCGGACCGCGGCCAGCTCCGGGTCCTCGGCGATCTGCCGGGTGGCCTCGATGCCGGTCATCACCGGCATCTGCACGTCGATCAGCGCGATGTCGGGCACCCGCGCACGCACCAGCTCCACGCCACGCTTCCCGTCCGCGGCCTCCCCGACCACCTCGATGCCGTCCTCGGCGTCGAGCAGGGCCCGGAACCCGGCCCGCATCAGCGCCTGGTCGTCGACCAGAGCCACTCGGATCACGCCGACTCCCCCGGCTCCGCGGACACCCGCCGCCCCGGCTCCGCGGACACCCGCCGCCCCGGCTCCGCGGACACCCGCCGCCCCGGCTCTACAGACACCCGCCGCCCCGCCCCAGAGGGCAGCTTCGACGCCGGCCCGGACGGCAGGTGCGCCCCCTCTCCGGACGGCAGGTGCGCGCCCTCTCCGGACGGCAGGTGCGCCCTCTCCCCGGAGGACAGGTGCGACCCCGCCCCGGACAGCAGTCGCGGCCCCGGCTCCAGCGGCAGACGCGCGCACACCGAGAACCCTCCCTCGTCCCGTGGTCCCGCGCTCAGCGTGCCGCCCAGGGCCGTGACCCGCTCGCGCATGCCGGTGAGACCATGGCCGGGCCGCGGCGGACGGTCCGGGTCCGCGGCCCCGTCGTCGTCCACCCGTACGGTCAAGTGGTCCTTCCCGTAAGCCAGTTCCACCCGCACCTCCGCCGGCCCCGCATGCCGGGCCGCGTTCGTCAGGGACTCCTGCACGATCCGGTAGACGGCCCGGTCGAGCGGAGCCGGCAGGGCGCACTCCTCGCCCGTGACGCTCAGGTCGACGGAGAGTCCCGCCGCCCTCGCCCGCTCCACGAGCAGCCCGGGGGTGCCGGTGGGCTCGTCGGTGCGCAGGACCTCCAGCGTGGCCCGCAGCTCGCGCATGGCCTCGCCGCCCGCCTCCTGGATGGCGAGCAGGGCGGGTGGCACCTCCTCGCCCCGCTTGCGGGCCAGGTGGACGGCGACTCCCGCCTGGAGCTTGACGATGGAGATGCTGTGGGTGAGGGAGTCGTGCAACTCCCTTGCTATGCGCAGGCGTTCCTCGCCGGCTCGGCGCAGCGCGGCCTCCTCGCGGGTCCGCTCGGCCTCCAGGGCACGCTGTTCGGTCTGGCGCAGGTAGGCCTGCCAGTTGCTGCCGGCGAGGCCGGTCACGACCCCGCACAGGAACCAGCCCGCCAGCAGCGCGGTCTTCTCCACGGCCTCGTGGACGGTCGGGCCCGTGGCGGCGTAGGCGGCGAGGAAGAGCCCGCTCGCCCCGGCCGCCCACCCCCGGCGCCCCTGCTGGGAGGCCAGGTGCACGGCGGCGAAGACGGACAGCGCGCCGAGGGGCCCAGGGTGGGCGTGCAGGACGTAGGCCGCTCCGCTCAGCGTGGACACGGCCAGCACCGCCACCGGGACCGCGCGGTGGAACGCGAGCGCGGCCGAACTCACCACGAGGAGGCCTTGGTCGAGGGCGGTCGTGTCCTTGTCGAAGGCCGCCGCGACCAGGGCGAGGGCGCCGACCACGACCGCCAGGGCCAGGTCGGCGAGGCGCTGTGAGACGGTCGAGTCGACCGAGTGCCCGCTCATCCCCCACACGCTAGACCGCTCCGGCGACACCGGCGTCAGCCCTGTGGACAACTCCCGCGCTACTCCCCAGGGAGTACTCCTGCGCCCGGGCCGCCCTCACGGACGCAGCGCCAACTCTCTTCGGCCGTACGACGACCGCCACCGGGGCCGGGGCGCACGCTGCTGTCCATGCCCACACCCTTCCGGTACACCCAGCCCCAGCCGCCGAAGGCCGCGACCGGCCGAGTCGCCGAGGTCTACGCGCAGCTGTCCCGCGACTTCGGCATCGCCGAACCCGTCACCTTCGTGGCCCTCTCCTCCGCGCCGGAGCTCCTCGCCCCCGCGTGGGCGCTGATGCGCGAGTCACTGATCGCGGGTCCCGGCAGCCGCACCGGCAAGGAGCTGGCGGCACTCGGGGTCTCGCTGGCCAACCGCTGCCCGTTCTGCGTGGACGCGCACACCCTGCTGCTGCACGCCACCGGGGACCACGCCCTCGCCGAACGTGTCGTCCGAGGAGAGCGGCCGGAGAACGAGGACCACGCGCGCGTACTGGAGTGGGGCAGGCACACGCGCGTGCCGGGTGGCCGGGGTGCCGGACCGTACCCGTTCCCGCGCGAGGACGCCCCCGGCTATCTGGGCACCGCGTTCGCCTTCCACTTCATCAACCGGATCGTCTCCGCGCTGCTCACCGAGAACCTGCTGCCGGGCAACGCCCAGCGCTTGAGGGCGGTGCGCAGTCTGGCGGGCCGGACGCTCTCCCGGACCGTGCGCCGGCCGGCCCGGCCGGGGGCGTCCCTCGCGCTGCTCGACCTGCCCGATCCGGGCGAGGCCCCCGCGTGGGCGGACGGCACCCCGGTGGGACTCGCGTACGCGGCGCTGCTGCGGGCCGCCATGACGGGTGCCGGGCTCCTCGGCACCGACGACCAGGATCTGGTGGAGGAGGTCCTGCTGGACTGGGACGGCTCGCATCCCCCGCTGGACCTCCGCACTTTCCCGGACCGGCGGGAGCGTCCCGGGGCACGGCTGGTGCTGCTGGCCGCGCTCGCGCCGTACCGGATCACGGACGAGGACGTGGCGGCCTGGCGGCGGCCGGAGCACACCGACCGGTGCCTGGTGCACCTCGTGGCCTACGGGGCGTTCCTGGCCGTGGACCGCATCGAATCGGCCCTCCCCCGCAGCGTCGCCAGGGCCTGAGACGGTCGGCGAATCGGCCCTCGACCACTCCACCGCCCGGACATAAAGGGACACATGACGCATCGACGGCAGGGTGCGGTGACGGCCCCACCACGGAGCGAGTTCACACTTCCACCCCACAGGGAGACGTGTGAAACTGTCGTACCGTCCGCAGTGCGGACCCGTCCGCACCGTCCGTCCCCCACGAAAAGTGCGCCGTGCGAACTCTTTCCCTGCCGCTCGCCCTCACCGCGCGCATCTCGCCCGTCGTCGTGCTCGCCGCGGCGGGCTGGGTGCTGACGTCAGGCCCGGCCGCGACTCCGGCCGCCCAGAAGGAGTCGGCACCGCAGTCCGCCGATCAGCCGTCCTCGGACGGCGGCGCGTCCCCGGCGGCCACGACGAAGCGGTACTCCGCCGCCCCCGCCCCCTGCGGCAGCATCGGCGCGGCGACGATCAAGTCGCTGGTCCCCGGGGCCAAGACGGCCGGCAAGGAGATCCCCTCCACGGACCCCGCCCTGCGCCGCACCTGCTCCTGGAACGCGCTCAAGGGGTACGACTACCGCTGGCTCGACGTCTCCTTCGAGATCACGGACTCGGAGGCGGAGGCAGCGAAGTCGTACAAGGAGAACGTCACCGCGAAGAGCGGCGGCGGAACCGTTCCCGGGGTCGGTGACGCCGGGTACTCGGTGGTGAACCTGACCACCGAGGACAAGCAGCAGACCCGTGAGGGCGTGGTCATGATCCAGGCGTCCAACGCGCTGGTGACCGTGACGTACAACGGCAGCGACTTCGAGTCGAAGAAGGCGCCCGCCACGGACGAGATCAACAAGGGTGCCATCAAGGCCGCCAAGGAAGCGGTGGCGGCACTGCAAAGCGGTCAGAAGGCCTGAGCCGAACCGGCCCGGGCCCCCTGACCGCTTTCGCTGTCAGGCCGCGAGACCCTCCTGCTCCTTGCCCTTCGGCAGCATGAGCGCCACGTACAGCAGCAGTGAGGTGGCCAGGCCCACCGCCCAGCCGTAGTCGGCCAGCGGCTTGAGGAACGGGATCAGACCGTCGACCGGGAACGGCCCGGTCTTCTTGCCGTCCGCCCCCACGGCCGAGTACGAGCCGCCGACCGCGAGCAGGCCGCCGACGACGAAGGCGACTATCGCCCGCCAGTTCCAGCCGTTGGCGTACCAGTACCGCCCGCCGGGCGTGTAGAGGTCCGCGAGGTGCAGGACCGTGCGGCGGACGATCCAGTAGTCGGCGATGAGGATGCCCGCGACCGTGCCGAGCAGACCGCCGACCACACCGAGCCAGGTGAAGATGTAGAACTCGGGCGTCGAGATCAGCTTCCACGGGAAGATCAGGATGCCGACGACACCCGTGATCAGCGCGCCCGTACGGAAGTTGATGAACTTCGGGGCCAGGTTGGACAGGTCGTACGCCGGTGAGACCACGTTCGCCGCGATGTTCACGGAGATCGTGGCGACCAGCACCACGATCAGCGCGAACAGCAGTCCGAACGCGTTGTCCGTCTTGGCCGCGAGCGCGACAGGGTCCCAGATGGCCTCGCCGTAGACCGCCTCGGAGCCGGAGGTGACGAGCACGGCGAGGACCGCGAACAGGGTCATGGTGGTCGGAAGCCCCAGGGCCTGGCCCCAGGTCTGCGCCTTCTGACTGGCACCGAAGCGGGTGAAGTCGGGAATGTTGAGGGACAGGGTGGCCCAGAAGCCGATCATTCCCATGAGCGACGGGAAGAAGACCGGCCAGAAGTCTGAGCCCCAGCCGAGCTTGGAGGGCTGGTCGAGCAGCGCGCCGAATCCGTCGGCCTTGACCGCGATCCAGATCAGCAGCACGAGAGCGCCGGCGATCACGAAGGGCGCGGCCCAGTTCTCGAAGTGCCGCAGGAAGTCCATGCCGCGGTAGATGATCGCGATCTGGAGCGCCCAGAACAGGATGAAGCAGAGCCACAGGGGCCACGGGTTGCCCGCGATCTTGCCCGCGTCCTCCCAGTGGCCGCCGGTCAGCTTGGAGCCCAGCGCGAAGATGCCGCTGCCGCCGATCCAGGTCTGGATGCCGAACCAGCCGCAGGCCACCGCGGCCCGGATCAGCGCCGGGATGTTGGCGCCGCGCAGCCCGAAGGAGGCGCGGGCGAGCACCGGGAAGGGGATGCCGTACTTGGGTCCGGCATGCCCGGTGGCCAGCATCGGGAACAGCACGATGATGTTGGCCAGGGCGATGGTGAACACGGCCTGCTTCCAGTCCATGCCGAGCGCGACCAGGCCGGAGGCCAGGGTCCAGCTGGGGATGCAGTGCGCCATGGAGATCCACAGGGCCGCGAAGTTGTACGTCGTCCACTTGCGTTCGGCGACCGGTACGGGACGCAGGTCCTCGTTGGCGAAGGGGCTGTCGGCGGGGAAGGCCTCGGGGGCGAGCTCGACGCGAGCACCGGTGTTGTGCGGTATCGACGACCCCGTGGGGACTGTTTCGGTCATGGGCAGGCCAATCGGATCAGGACGGGACGGGATAGGCCGTGCGGGGGCCTCGGGCGGGACCGGGACGGGCGGGGAGGCCTTTCCCGGTCCCGCCACCCCTCCCCTGGACGGAGGGGAGGGGGGACAAGGAGTGGGGGGTCGGTCGAGCGGTTCCGGGCGTGGGGGTCAGGCGTTGACTGCGGGGATGATCGTGGAGCCGTAGGCGTCGATGGTCGCTTCCTGGGCGTCGTGCATGTCGTAGACGGCGAACTGGTCGACGCCCAGCTCGCGCAGTGCGTGCAGCTTCTCGATGTGCTTCTCGGGCGGTCCGATGACACAGAACCGGTCGACGATCTCGTCGGGCACGAAGGCGGTGTCGGGGTTGTCGGCACGGCCGTGGTGCGAGTAGTCGTAGCCCTCGCGGGCCTTGATGTAGTCGGTGAGCTCCTGCGGGACCAGGCCGCCGCCGGTGCCGTACTTGGCCACCAGGTCGGCGACGTGGTTGCCGACCATCCCGCCGAACCACCGGCACTGCTCGCGTGCGTGCGCGAGCGCCTCCGGCGAGTCGTCCTCGGTGACATAGGCCGGGGCGGCCACGCAGATCTTGACGTCCGCCGGGTTCCGGCCGGCGGCCGCGGCCGCGTCCTTGACCGCCTTCACCATGTACTCGGTGAGGTAAAGGTCGGCGAGCTGGAGGATGAACCCGTCGGCCTCCTCGCCGGTCATCTTCAGCGCCTTGGGCCCGTACGCCGCCATCCAGACGGGGAGTTCGGCGCCCTCCTTGATCCACGGGAACTTGACGACGGTGCCGCCGAGGTCGGCCTCCTGGCCGGAGCCGAGCGCCCTGATGACCTTCATCGCCTCGCTGATGCGGGCGAGGGTGTTGGGCGTACGGCCCGCGACGCGCATCGCGGAGTCGCCCCGACCGATGCCGCAGACCGTGCGGTTGCCGAACATGTCGTTGAGGGTGGCGAAGGTGGAGGCGGTGACCTCCCAGGTGCGGGTGCCCGGGTTGGTGACCATCGGGCCGACCGTCAACTTCGAGGTGTTGGCGAGGATCTGACTGTAGATCACGAACGGTTCCTGCCAGAGCACGGCGGAGTCGAAGGTCCAGCCGTAGGTGAAGCCGTTGCGTTCGGCCCGCTTCATCAGGCTGATGACCTTCGAGGCGGGCGGGTCCGTCTGGAGAACGAGTCCGAAGTCCATGGGCGCCACTCCTAGTTGAGGTACTGACAGGTGGAGCGGGGGGTGTAGGCGCCGTGCCCGGCGTGCCCGGTGTACTCCCGCTCGGTGATGACGAGTTCGCCGCGCGAGAGAACCGTCTCGACCCGGCCGGTGAGGCGCTTTCCTTCGTACGCCGAGTAGTCGACGTTCATGTGGTGGGTCTCGGCGGAGACGATCTGCTCGGCGTTCGGGTCGTAGATCACGACGTCCGCGTCGGCGCCCGGGGCGATGGTGCCCTTCTTGGGGTACATGCCGAACATCCGGGCCGGGGTGGCGCAGGCGATCTCGATCCAGCGGCGGCGGGTGATGTGTCCGTCGACGACGGCCTGGTGGAGCAGGTCCATGCGGTTCTCGACGCCGGGCAGGCCGTTGGGGATCTTCGAGAAGTCGCCGCGGCCGAGTTCCTTCTGGCCCACGAAGCAGAAGGGGCAGTGGTCGGTGGAGACGACCTGGAGGTCGTTGGTCCTCAGGCCCTGCCACAGCTTGGCCTGATGTTCCTTCGGCCGCAGGGGAGTTGAGCACACGTACTTCGAGCCCTCGAAGTCCGGCTCGGCGAGGTTGTCCGTCGACAGGAACAGGTACTGCGGGCAGGTCTCGCCGAAGACGTTGAGTCCTTCGTCCCGCGCGCGTGCCAGCTCGGCCACTGCCTCCATGGCCGAGACGTGCACGACGTACAGGGGGGCGCCGGCGACCTGCGCGAGCTTGATGGCGCGGTGGGTGGCCTCGGCCTCCAACAGCGCCTTGCGGACCTCGCCGTGATAACGGGGGTCGGTCTCGCCACGGGCCAGCGCCTGCTCGACCAGGACGTCGATCGCGATGCCGTTCTCGGCGTGCATCATGATCAGCCCGCCGTTCTCGGCGGAGCGCTGCATGGCGCGCAGGATCTGGCCGTCGTCGGAGTAGAAGACACCGGGGTAGGCCATGAACTGCTTGAAGGAGGTGACGCCCTCCTCCACCAGCAGGTCCATCTCCTTGAGCGTCTCCTGGTTCACATCGGAGACGATCATGTGGAAGCCGTAGTCGATGGCGCAGTTGCCCTCCGCCTTGGCGTGCCAGGCGTCGAGGCCCTCGCGCAGGGTGTGGCCGACGCTCTGCACGGCGAAGTCGACGATGGTGGTCGTACCGCCCCAGGCGGCGGCCCGGGTGCCGGTCTCGAAGGTGTCGGAGGCGAAGGTGCCGCCGAAGGGCAGCTCCATGTGGGTGTGGGCGTCGACGCCACCCGGGATGACGTACTTTCCGGTGGCGTCGATCGTGCGGTCGGCCGTCCATGCCTCGGCAGCGGACGTACCGGTGGCGGCGAGGGCGGTGATGCGGCCGTCCTCGATCAGGACGTCGGCGTGGATTTCGTCGGATGCGGTGATGACGAGACCGCCGCGGATGATGGTGCGGCCGGGCATGGGGTCACGCTCCGTTCGGTTGTCGAAGATAGTGACGGTCGTCTGTGGCTGGTCGCGCCCACGCGGTGGAGCCGCATATGGACGCTGCCCCGCGCCCCTAAAAACAGGGCGCGGGTGCCGACGTCGGCTGTTACGGCGCCGTCAGCGGCTCGTACGCGTCCGGGCGGCGGTCGCGGTAGAACTGCCAGCGGTCGCGGACCTCGCGGAGCTTGGCCATGTCCAGGTCGCGGACGACCAGTTCGGTCTCCTTGTCGCTCGCCACCTCGCCCACGAACTGGGCCTCCGGGTCGACGAAGTACGTCGTCCCGTAGAAGTCGTTGTCGCCCAGTTCCTCCACGCCCACCCGGTTGATCGCCCCGACGAAGTACTCGTTGGCGACCGCCGCGGCCGGCTGCTCCAGCTGCCACAGGTAGGCGGACAGTCCGCGCGAGGTGGCCGACGGGTTGAAGACGATCTCGGCGCCCGCGAGCCCCAACGCCCGCCAGCCCTCCGGGAAGTGGCGGTCGTAGCAGATGTACACGCCGATCTTCCCGACCTTGGTGTCGAAGATCGGCCACCCGAGGTTGCCGGGGCGGAAGTAGAACTTCTCCCAGAATCCGGGAACTTGAGGGATGTGGTGCTTGCGGTACTTGCCGAGGTACGAGCCGTCCGCGTCGATCACGGCGGCGGTGTTGTAGAGGACGCCGGGCTGCTCCTCCTCGTACATCGGCAGGATCAGGACGATGCCCAGCTCCTTCGCCAGCGCCTGGAACCGCTTGACGATCGGCCCGTCGGGGATCTGCTCGGCGTACTCGTAGAACGCCTTGTCCTGGACCTGGCAGAAGTAGGGCCCGTAGAACAGCTCCTGGAAGCACAGGACCTGAGCACCCTGCGCGGCCGCGTCCCGGGCCGCCTGCTCGTGTACCTGGATCATCGACTCCTTGTCGCCCGTCCACGCGGTCTGGAAGAGGGCGGCACGAATCACTCTGCTCATCGGGACCTCCGGTCGCTCGGTGTGCGAGAAGACTAGGAAGTCCGAAAACCGGCTTTGAGTTGCACGGTGTCACGTCTGCGGGCACCCGGCGTGCCACCGTGTCACCCTTTCGCGAGCCCATGTTTCACCGCCGTTTTCCCAGGTCATGGCATGTTTCAGCTCTGTTGCGCGTCGTGCGCGAGGAGCGCGATGTGCACCGAGGCCGCCTGCTCGAAATCGTCGAGGTCGACGCCGAGCCGGCCCTGTATCGCCTCCAGCCGGCGATAGAGCGCGGGCCGCGAGACATGGTGGAGCTGGGCCGTGCGGGACTTGTTGCGGCCGGTGGCGAGATAGGTGCGCAGCACCGCGAGCAGATCGTCCGCGGAACCCGAGCCCGAGTCGCACAGCAGCCCGTCCAGCTCGCGCTCCGCGAAGGACTGCACATGCGGATCGTCCCGCAACAGCCTGATCAGGCCGCGCAGATGGACGTCCTTGAGGCGTACGACGGCCGGGAGGTCGAGCGCCCCGGACGCGACGGCGTCGGCGACATGCCGGGCCTCGCGCATCCCGGCGGGCACGTCGTCCCAGGCGGTACGGGGGTCGGCCGCCGCCACGACGGTCCCGGCCAGCCGGGCCGCGAAGTTCGCCGTGAGGACGGTGGCGTCCTGGTCCCGGGCCAGGCTCAGCAGCACGGCGGTGGCGCCGTCGGCCAGTTCGGCGACGATTCCGGGCAGCCCCAACAGCCTTAGGACACGGTCGAGTTCGGCGGGGTCGCCGTCCCGCACGACGAGCGGCACGAAGGTGCGCCGGTTGACCGGCAGTCCGGCCGCCCGCGCCCGCGGCAGCAGCTGCCGGGCCGGTACGACCCCGCTGACCAGGTCGGTGAGCAGGCTCTGCGCGGACTGCTCCTCCCAGGTGTGGGCGGAGGTGCCGCCGAGCATGCGGTGCAGGACGAGGGACTCGGCGGCGCGGTCGGCGAGGAGGCGGCCGGTGGCGGTGTCGCCGCGGTAGCCGCACAGCATGATCTGGCCCCAGCGCTCCCCCCGCCCGCCGAGTTCGGCGCGGATCCAGCCGTCGCCCTCGCTGCCGCCGGCCTGGCGGGCGATGCGCTCCCAGTCGCGCAGCACGTCGTCCACCGCGGACCGCTCCCCCGCGGTGGCCAGGACACGGTGGGCGAGGTTGGTGACGACGACGGGACAGCCGCTGTGGTGGGCGATCTCGTCCAGCAGGTGCTGGAGCGGGGCGCCCGCGGTGATGAGTCCGGTGAGGGCGGTCCGCACGGCCTCGGACATGCTGACGGCGGCGAACTTGCGCCGCACCAGCCGGGCCTGAACCTCCTCCGTCAACTCGGCGAAGGGGAACGGCCGGTGAAGGACGACCATCGGCAGTCCGCACCGCTCAGCGGCCCGGCGCATCGCGTCCGGCGGCGCCGGGAAGGCACGGCCGAGTCCGAGGACCACGGCCGCGGCCTCCGCGCGGTGCAGGGACTGGATGTACTCGGCCTGCTTGTCGTCGTCCCCGGCCAGCAGCACCCCGGTGGTGAGGACCATCTCGCCGCCGCTGAGCATCACCCCGACGTCGGCGGCCTCGGCGACATGGACCCAGCGCACGGCCCGGTCGAGCTGGCCGGCACCGGCCACCACCTCGGGCTCCCCGGCGAGGACCCGCTCCAGCATGAGGACCTGCCGGACCGACAGGGTCGGCTCCATGGACTCCAGCGGCTCCAGGGGCTCCAAGGTGGTGCTCATGACGGTGTTCCCTCGCTGTGGGCCTACTGGATGGTGCTCCTCAGAGCGTGTTCGAGGATCGCGGCGCCCTCCTCGGCCTCCGCGACGGTCAGGGACAGCGGCGGGGCGATCCTGAGAGCACTGGTGTTGTGCCCGCCGCCCTTGCCGAGCAGCAGCCCTTCGGCGCGGGCCGCTTCCAGCACGGCGGCCGCGGCCTGCGGATCGGCCTCGTCGGTGCCGGGCTTCACCAGTTCGACGCCCAGCATCAGCCCGCGCCCGCGCACCTCCCGTACGCCCGGGACCTGCGCGGCGACGGACCGCAGCCGCTCGATCAGCAGCCCGCCGACCCGCCGGGCGTTGCCCTGGAGGTCGTGTTCCAGGAGGTACGACAGGTTGGCGAGCCCGGCCGCCATCGTGATCTGAGTGCCGCCGAAGGTCGAGATGCTGTTGGAGTCCAGGCAGTTCATGATCTCGGCGCGGGCCACGACCCCGCCGATGGACATGCCGTTGCCGATGCCCTTGGCGAAGGTGAGGATGTCCGGCGGACCGGACCGCGCGTGTGCCTGCCAGCCCCAGAAGTGGTCGCCGGTGCGGCCCCAGCCGGTCTGCACCTCGTCGGCGATCCACAGGATGCCCCGCTCGTTCAGCACCTCGCGGAAGGCTGCGTAGAGGCCGTCGGGCGGGGAGGTGAAGCCGCCGACGCCCTGGATCGGCTCGGCGATCAGGGCCGCGGGCGGGCGGGTGTGGCCGAGGAGGTCCTTCAGGTCGTCGACGCAGGCCGCGATGAAGTCGTCGTCACTGAGCGCGGCGTACGGGCCGCGGGTGCGCACCCCGCCGTGGACGTACAGCGTCTGGAGCGGGGACAGCGAGGTGGGCGACCAGCCGCGGTTGCCGGTGATGCCGACCGCGCTGAAGGAGCGGCCGTGGTAGCTGTTGCGCATCGCCAGGATCGTGTTGCTGCGGCGGTAGGTCGTGGCGAGCAGCAGCGCGGTGTCGTTGGCCTCGGTGCCGGAGGTGGTGAAGAAGACCCGGGCGTCCGGGATGCCGGACAACTGGGCGATGCGCTCGGCGAGTTCGACCATCGGCCGGTTCAGGTACAGGGTGGAGGAGTGGATGATCCGCCCCGCCTGTTCGCTGACCGCCTTGGTGATCTCGGGCAGCGCGTGCGCGGTCATCGTGGTGAGGATGCCGCCGAAGAAGTCGAGGTACTTGTTGCCCTCGGAGTCCCAGACGTGCCGCCCCTCGCCGTGGGTGATCTCCAGCGGCTCCTCGTAGTAGAGGGCGAGCCAGTCGGGCAGCACGGCGCGGTGGCGTCCCAGCAGGTCCTTGGTCACGGCTGCACCAGCCCTTCGTAGGCGTCGGGGCGGCGGTCCCGGTAGAAGGCCCACTGCTGCCGCACTTCCTCGATGAGGTCGAAGTCCAGGTCGCGGACGAGAAGTTCCTCCTCCTTGTCGCTCGCCGTGTCACCGACGAACTGGCCGCGCGGGTCGACGAAGTAGGAGGTGCCGTAGAAGTCGTTGTCGCCGTACTCCTCGACGCCGACCCGGTTGATGGCGGCGACGAAGTACTCGTTGGCGACGGCGGCCGCGGGCTGCTCCAGGCGCCACAGGTAGGAGGACAGGCCCCGGTGGGTGGCGGACGGGTTGTAGACGAGCTGGGCGCCGTTGAGGCCCAACTGCCGCCAGCCCTCAGGGAAGTGGCGGTCGTAGCAGATGTAGACGCCGACCTTGCCCACCGCCGTGTCGAAGACCGGCCAGCCGAGGTTGCCGGGCTTGAAGTAGTACTTCTCCCAGAAGCCCTTGACCTGCGGGATGTGGTGCTTGCGGTACTTGCCGAGGACGCTGCCGTCGGCGTCGATGACGACCGCGGTGTTGTAGTAGAACCCGGACTGCTCGACCTCGAACACCGGCACCACGATCACCATGCCGGTCTCGCGGGCGAGTTCCTGCATCCGCGTGGTGGTGGGGCCGTCCGGCACCGGCTCGGCCCAGCGGTAGTGCTCGGGTTCCTGGACCTGGCAGAAGTAGGGGGCGTTGAAGACTTCCTGGAACCCGATGATCTTCGCGCCCTGTCGGGCCGCCTCGCGGGCGTGCTCCTCGTGTTTCGCCACCATGGAATCGGTGTCGCCGGTCCAGGTGGCCTGGACCAGAGCGGCACGTACGACGTTGGCCATGAGCTGCTCCTTCGGCGGGACGTCAGAGCCTCTACGCCCGTAGATCAGACCGTAGAGGGACGAACGTAAGCCTCCTGGAGAGGCTTGCCAAGACCATTGTCGTTAACCCGGCAAGTCGATCACGTTTCACACTCCAGTGGACGAGCGACGTGCCCGGTCGGCGGGGTCGTGGGGGACCTGTCAGGCGGAGAACCCGGCGACGCGCAGGGCGTGCACCAGGTCCCAGTGCCGCTCCTGCGAGACGGCCCTCGCGGCCGCGAGAAGGAGCGGGACTAGGGTCCGCGGGTCGGGTTCGGCGCTGCGGGCGGCCTCCTCGGGCGTGCGGACGCGGACGTACGCGTCGAGGAGCGCGGAGGCCTCGCGGCGCCGCCCCTCGCCGAGCAGGGCGAGCACGGCCGCGCCGATCTCCCCGGCGGGCCGCGCGACCCCCTGGCGGAGCATCTGCTCGCCGTCCGCGCCCCGCCCGGCCGCGACCAGCGCGTCCGCGGCGGCCACCAGCTGCTCGGCGGGCAGTGAGGCGGCCTCCCAGAGCAGGGTCGCCCAGTCGGCGCCGAGCCCGGCGCGCTGGAGCTCCGCCGCGAGCAGCGGGAAACGGGCGGCGGGCCAGTGGGCGACCTCGACGAGCAGGGCGTGCGCCTCGCCGGTACGGCCCTCGGCGCGCAGCCTCACCAGCGTCGCTACGGTGTCGGCGGTCTCCCTCGGCGCCGCCGCGTCCTCGGCGCCGCCCGACGCCTTCTGCGCCCGCGTCCGCCCCGGCTGCCGTACGTCCGTCGTGTCGGCCGCCCCGGCGAACCTCGCCCCACGCGGAGTACGGCCCCGCTTGGCGGGCTCGGCGGGAAGATCCGGTACGGCGGTCGGCGGTACGACCACGGGGCCGACCTCGGCGTCCGCCTCCCCGGCGAAACGGGCACCACCGCGGCGACGCTTGCGCTGCTTGGCGGTGGGGGGTGCCTCCGGCGGGGTCTCGGGCTGGGCGTCGGTAAGGGGCGTCCGGTCGGGGGCGGCGGTTCCGGTCGAAGTCTGCTGCGGGGCGTACGCCCGGTCTGGGGCGGCGGTTCCGGTCGAGGTCTGCTGCGGGGCGTACGCCCGGTCGAACGCGTCGGGGCTGTTCGGGTAGGGGGTGCCGTTTCCGGGGCGGAGGGTTTCGCCGGGTGCGGTTGGCTGCGGGCCGTATCCGGGGTGGGGTCCTTCGGCGGGCCCGGGGCCGGTGGCTGAAGGGGCGGCCGGTCCGGTGGCCGGGCGCTGCCCCGCGTAGGGGGTGTCAGCCGCCGCGACCGCGGTGCCGCGCTGCTGGGGCATGGCCGGGAAGCCGGTAGCGGGGGCTCCGGGACGGCCGGCCCCGGCGCTGGGGGTGCGAGCCGAGTGCCCGCCCGACCAATCGTCGCCCTGCCCCCGCCCATCCGTCGGGGAGCCCTCGCTCATCGGAGCGTCGCCCCAACCGCGGTCCCCACTCTCGCCGTGCCCGCTCCCGCCTTCCTCTTCGCCCTGATACCCGTGCCCGTGTGCCCCGGAGCCCCCGCTCTCCCGGCCATCGCCCCAGGCCCCGTCGCCCGGTCCACCGTGCCCGCTGCTCCCCGGCCCCTCGCCTCCGCGCCCGCTTGTCGCCTCGCCCTCATGCGCGTGCGGCCCGGAGCCGCCGCTCTGCCGGCCGTCGGCCCAGATCCGCTCGCCGTGCCCGGTACCGCTCAGTCCTGCGCCCGGCTCGCCCTCCCCGAACGCTGCCGTGTCCCCGGTCCGGCCCCGGCGGAAGAATCCGGCGCCCTCCAGCCGGCCCCGGCGGGCCGCGTCGGCGCGGTCACCCATGGTTCGGCGGTCCAACTCCGCCATGCGGGACTGGAGTTCGGCGCAGCGCCGGACCGCGCGTTCGTGGTCGTCGCGGGCCCAGGCGAGGTCGAGTCGGAGGGCATCGGCCTCCTCCTGGGTGGCGGCGGCCGCGAGCAGGCGGCCCAGTTCGGCCTGCCGTTCCGCCGCGTAGCGCTGTTCGCGGAGCATGACGTCGAAGCGGTCACCTAGGGCGTCCCGGCCGCCGGGACGGGCGTCGTGGGCGCTCTGCGCGGCCGCGTGCAGAGGACGGGCCCGCTCGGCCTCGGCGCGGGCCGCGTCGAGGCCGTACGCCCCGGCCAGGTCCTGGAGGAGCGCCTCCACCACGTCCCAGGGCGGCACCTCGCGGCCGTCGAGGCACGCTTGCATACCGTCCGGATCGCGCTGCCAGAACACCGCGCACCAGCCGCCGCCCTGGTCCAGACGGGCCAGCACACCGCTCAGGTAGGCCACGAACTCCCGCACCTGTCCCGGGAGTTGATCCACTGCCATCGCTCAACTCCCGTTAGACCGGAGCACTCCAGTGCGTAAGAGAACACCAGCAGTGTTACGAACGGGCTACAGGGAGTTTTCAAAGGCGCAGCAGGAGTCTCCCGGGACAACACCGGCCACAGAGAGAACTCCCGTCACACGCCCGCGGCCTCGCACATTCCGGCCAACTCGTCCATGGACAGCCCGAGGGCCCGGGCGAGCGCGGCGACCGTGAAGAACGCCGGGGTCGGCGCCCGCCCGGTCTCGATCTTCCTGAGGGTCTCCGCGGAGATCCCGGCACTCGCCGCGACCTCGGTCATGCTGCGGCCGCCACGCGCTTCGCGCAGCAACCGGCCGAGCCGCTCGCCGCGTTCGCGTTCTTCGGGGGTGAGAGGGGTGCGCACCATGCCCCCATTCTAATACCGGTATAGTAATTGGCATGGTGGAACTGAAGACGGACACATCGATGGATGCCATGTACGAGGCGGGACAGGTCGTCGGGCGCGCCCTGACAGCCGTGGAGAAGGCCGCTGACGTGGGCGTATCCCTGCTGGAGTTGGACGAGGTGGCGCGCGGGGTGCTGCGCGGGGCCGGAGCGTCCTCGCCGTTCCTCGGCTACCGGCCCACCTTTGCCACCACCCCCTTCCCCGCCGTCATCTGCGCCTCCGTGAACGACGCGATCGTGCACGGCATCCCGAACGACTACCGGCTGCGCGACGGCGACCTCGTCTCGATCGACTGCGGTGCCCAACTCGGCGGCTGGGCGGGGGACTCGGCGATCAGCTTCACGGTGGGCGCGCCGCGGCCGGAGGACGTACGCATGATCGAGACCGCCGAGCGCGCCCTCGCCGCCGGGATCAGTGCCGCGGTCGTGGGCAACCGCATCGGGGACATCGCGCACGCGATCGGCTCGGTGTGCCGGGCCGGCGGCTACGGCATCATGGACGACTTCGGCGGGCACGGCATCGGCCGCCGTATGCACGAGGACCCGCCGGTCCCCAACGAGGGGCGCCCGGGGCGCGGTCTCGCCCTGCGGCACGGCATGGTCCTCGCGCTCGAGCCGATGCTCATCGCGGGCGGCACGGACGCGTACCGCGAGGAACCGGACGGCTGGACCCTGAAGACGGCCGACGGCTCACGGGCGGCGCACGTCGAGCACACGGTGGCGATCACCGACGCGGGCCCCCGCGTCCTGACAACACGCTGAACCCGGCCTCGCAGGACCGCTCCGCGGGCAGGGCGATCAGCCGACAGGGCAAGGCCGGTCCGCGGGTTGGGCCGGTCCGAGCAGGCCACATCGCAAGCAGGGCAGAGCCGGTCCGCGGGATGGACCGGGCCGCGGGCAGGCCATATCCGCAAGCACGGCAGAGCCGAGCCGCGGGCTGCGCACGGCCGGTGCCACCGCCCGCGGACCGACCCTGCCCGGCGCTCATGGCTGAAAGTGCCCCGCTCCCCCATCCGTGCGAAGGTGTAACCGGCTGACACCCGGGTTACCCGGCCCCGGCACGTCGATCAGCGAGGGCGTCCCCGGCCCTCCACCGGTCCGCGCACGGACTCGGCCCGGGGGGACACCCGCGGGGATGCCGGATGGGAACGCCCATGACCAGCGGCTTCAGCGGACCGGAGGGCTACGACGCCTTCGGAGAGTTCCTCGCCCGTTTCTTCGGCGGCCCCCGCCCGGGCCCCCGGCAGATCAACATCGGCCAGCTGCTGAGCCGGCCGGCCCGGGAGCTGGTGCGGGACGCCGCCCAGTACGCCACCGAGCACGGCAGCCGGGACCTGGACACCCAGCATCTGCTGCGGGCGGCACTCGCCGCCGAACCGACCCGGACCCTGCTCAGCCGGGCGGGCGCCGACCCCGACACCCTCGCCTCGGAGATCGACGAGCGCTCCGGACCCGTCCAGCACCAGCCGGAGGAGGCCCCGCCGCCGACCTCGCTGGCCCTGACCCCCGCCGCCAAGCGGGCCCTGCTGGACGCGCACGAACTGGCCCGGGCCCGGGGCGCCGGCCACATCGGCCCGGAGCACGTGCTGAGCGCCCTGGCCGCGAACCCCGACTCGGCCGCCGGGCACATCCTCAACTCGGCCCGCTTCGCCCCCGCCGGCCTGCCTCCCGAGGCGGCCCCGGACGGCGGGCAGCCCCGCGCGGAGGCCCAGCGCACCACGAGCACGCCCACCCTCGACAAGTACGGCCGCGACCTCACCGACCTGGCCCGGCAGGGTCGTATCGACCCGGTGATCGGCCGGGACGACGAGATCGAGCAGACCATCGAGGTGCTGTCGCGGCGCGGCAAGAACAACCCGGTGCTCATCGGTGACGCGGGGGTCGGCAAGACCGCGGTCGTGGAGGGCCTGGCCCAGCGGATCGTCGACGGGGACGTGCCCGACGTCCTGACCGGGCGGCGGGTCTTCGCCCTCGACCTGACCGGGGTCGTCGCGGGCACCCGCTACCGGGGCGACTTCGAGGAGCGCCTGACGAACATCGTGGGCGAGATCCGCGACAACTCCGACCGGCTGATCGTCTTCATCGACGAACTGCACACGGTCGTGGGCGCGGGCGGAGGCGGCGAGGGCGGTTCCATGGACGCCGCCAACATCCTCAAACCGGCCCTGGCCCGCGGCGAGCTGCACATCGTGGGCGCGACGACGCTGGAGGAGTTCCGCAGGATCGAGAAGGACGCGGCCCTCGCCCGCCGCTTCCAGCCGATCCTGATCCCGGAACCCACCACGGCGGACGCCATCGAGATCCTGCGCGGGCTCAGCGACCGCTACGAGGCCCACCACCAGGTCCGCTACACCGACGAGGCGCTGGTGGCCGCCGTGGAGCTCTCCGACCGCTATCTGACCGACCGCCGGCTGCCGGACAAGGCGATCGACCTCATCGACCAGGCAGGGGCACGGGTACGGCTGCGAGCGCGCACCAAGGGGACGGACGTACGGGCCCTGGAGCGCGAGGTCGAGCAGCTGAGCCACGACAAGGACCGGGCGGTCGCCGACGAGCAGTATGAGCAGGCCACGCAACTGCGGGACCGCATCGCCGAGTTGAAGCAGCGGATCGCCGAGGCAACCGGGGGCGACGAGGCCGACGAGGGCCAGCACCTGGAGGTCACCGCCGAGGCCGTCGCCGAGGTGGTGTCCCGGCTGACCGGCATCCCGGTCAGCAGCCTCACCCAGGAGGAGAAGGACCGCCTGCTCGGCCTGGAGCAGCACCTGCACGAGCGGGTGGTCGGCCAGGACGAGGCCGTACGGGTCGTCTCGGACGCCGTGCTGCGCTCCCGGGCGGGCCTCGCGAGCCCGGACCGCCCGATCGGCAGCTTCCTCTTCCTCGGCCCGACCGGCGTCGGCAAGACCGAACTGGCCCGCGCCCTGGCCGAGTCGCTGTTCGGCAGCGAGGAGCGCATGGTCCGCCTCGACATGAGCGAGTACCAGGAGCGCCACACGGTCAGCCGCCTGGTCGGCGCCCCGCCCGGTTACGTCGGCCACGAGGAGGCGGGCCAGCTGACGGAGGCCGTCCGCCGGCACCCGTACTCCCTGCTTCTGCTGGACGAGGTGGAGAAGGCGCACCCGGACGTCTTCAACATCCTTCTCCAGGTCCTCGACGACGGCCGCCTCACCGACTCCCAGGGCCGCACGGTCGACTTCACCAACACGGTGATCGTGATGACCAGCAACCTGGGCTCGGAGGCGATCACCCGCAGGGGCGCGGGCATCGGCTTCGGTTCCCAGTCCGGCGAGGAGGCCCGCCGGGAACAGATCCTGCGCCCCCTGCGCGACCACTTCCGCCCGGAGTTCCTGAACCGCATCGACGAGGTGGTCGTCTTCCGGCAGCTCACCGGCGAGCAACTGCGCGAGATCACCCAGCTGTTGCTCCAGAGCACCCGGCGCCTGCTGCGGGCCCAGGGCGTGGAGGTCACCTTCACGGACAGCGCGGTGGACTGGCTCGCGGAGCACGGCTACCAACCGGAGTACGGCGCACGCCCGTTGCGCCGCACGATCCAGCGGGAGGTGGACAACCAGCTGTCCCGCCTGCTCCTGGACGGCACGATCAAGGACGGCGGAAGGGTCACGGTGGACACAGCGGCCGGCAGCCTGACGTTCAGTGAAACCACCTAGGGGCGCGGGGAACTGCGCGACAAGCCCCCACGCGCCCGCAGATGACTACGAAGCGGGCTGGACCACCTGCGCGGACCCCCCACCCCTCCGAACAGTCTCCGCAGCCGCCAGCCACTTCCCCCCAGGCAACCGCTGCACCCCAGTAGCCGCCCCGATCTCCGGATTCAGCTTGAACGAGTGCCCAATGGCCTCCAGTTGAGACCGCACCCCACTGCTGTACAACGCCGGCTCCAGCTCCGTCTGCGCAGCGTTCCGCTGACTCGCCCGGGGCGCCGCGATCGCGTCCACCAACGGCAGCCCGCGGTCCACGAACTCGGTCAACACCTGGAGCACGGTGGTGATGATGGTCGCCCCACCGGGCGAACCCAGCGCCACCACCGGCTTGTTGTGCCGGTCGAGCACGATCGTCGGCGAGATCGAGGACCGCGGCCGCTTGCCGGGCCCGGGCAGGTTCGGGTCGTGCACCGCCGGGTTCGCGGGCACGAAGGAGAAGTCCGTCAGCTCGTTGTTGAGGATGAACCCCCGCCCCGGCACGGTGATCGCGCTGCCGCCGGTCTGCTCGATGGTCAGCGTGTAGGAGACGACGTTGCCCCACTTGTCGGCGACCGTCAGATGCGTGGTGTTCTCGCCCTCGTACGTCGTCGGGGCCGCCGTCCCCCGGTCGGCGCAGGCCGCGGGATGCCGCGGGTCGCCGGGCGCCAGCGGACTGGTGAGCACCGCGTCGTCCTTGATGAGGCAGGCCCGCGAGTCGGCGAACTTCTGCGACAGCAGTTCCTTCGTCGGTACGTCCTCGAAGGCGGGGTCGCCGACCCAGCGACCGCGGTCCGCGAACGCGATCCGGCTGGCCTCGATGAAGTGGTGCAGGTACTGGACCTCACTGGCCTTCGAAAGGTCGGTGTGTTCCAGGATGTTGAGGGCCTCACCGACCGTGGTGCCGCCGGAGGAGGAGGGGGCGATGGAGTAGACGCCGAGCCCCCGGTAGGAGGTCCTGGTCGGCTTCTGGAGCTTGGCCCGGTAGGCGGCGAGGTCCTTCTCGGTGAGGTCTCCCGGGCGGGCGTTCCAGCCGGAGGCCGGGTCCACCGGAGGGTGGTTCACGGTGTCGACGATGTCGTCGCCGAGGTCGCCGTGGTAGATCGCGCCGACACCCTTGCGCGCCAACTCGGCGTAGGTGCGGGCGAGATCGGGGTTCTTGAAGGTCGATCCGACGACCGGGAGCTGCCCGCCGGGCAGGAACAGCTTCGCGGTGTCGGGGAAGTACCGGAACCGTGTCTCGTTGGAGGCGGTCTGCGAGCGGAAGGTGTCGTCCACGACGAACCCGTCCCGCGCGATCCGCTCGGCCGGCTTGAGGACCGTTCCGAGGGATCTGCTGCCCCACTTGCCGAGCGCGGTGGCCCAGGTGGCCGGTGTGCCCGGTGTGCCGACGCTCAGTCCGCTGCTGACGGCGTCGGCGAAGGCGAGCGGCTTGCCGTTCTCCACGAAGAGGTCGGAGCCGGCGCTCAGCGGTGCCGTCTCGCGGCCGTCGATGGTGTGGACCGTACGGGACTTGGCGTCGTAGTAGACGAAGTAGCCGCCCCCGCCGATACCGGAGGAGTACGGCTCGGTGACGCCGAGCGCGGCGGCGGTGGCGACGGCCGCGTCGACCGCGTTGCCGCCCTTCCTGAGGACTTCGATACCGGCGGCGGAGGCGTCCGCGTCGACACTGGAGACGGCACCCCCGTAGCCGACGGCGACGGGTGTTTTCTGCGGTGCCGAGGTGGCCTGCGGCGGCGCTGCCGCCCCCACCGACACCACGGCGGCCGAGACCGCCAGGACCGACAGTTTCCGCGCGACAGGGCGACGCATCCTTACCTCCAGTCCAGGACCGTCCGCGCAGCGTAACCACATCCCAGGGGCACCGACACCCCTCCTCGGTGGAGGTGTCATGCGAATGCCACACTTCGAACACCGGTACGTAGCAGTGCCGTCGGGCCGCTAGCATGCGCGCACATGAACGACGACGTGCGCAACATCGTCCTCGGCGTGGTGGCGGCGGGCATCAGCGCCGCACTCGGCTGGCTTGCCCGGACGTATCTGTGGAAGCGGAAACTCCGCCGCAAGCAGGCGTTCTTCGGGCTGCCGGACAACTCCGAGTCGCTGCTGGTCGTCAACCGCGGGGCGAGCGGGCCGGACCTGGCCGTGATGCGCTACGACGTGTTCGCGCTGCTCGAACTCGCAGCGCTCATCAAGGACTGCAACGCCCACGCCCAGGTCCTCCCGCATGACGCGGCACGCCAGGGCTTCGGCGAGCGCACCGAGTTCTGCGTGGGCGGCCCGGCCTCCAACCGCCGTATGGCAGCCCACCTTTCCTCCCTGCTGCCGGGCGTCCGGGTGAACGTCGACGCCGATCCGAGTCCCGATCGCGGCGCCTTCCAGATCGGCACCGAGCGCTACCGGGTGGAGGTCGGCAAGTCCGAGTACGCCCTGCTCGCCCGGCTGACCGTGGACCAGAGCAACGGCACCCGGCCGGTGTTCCTCTTCTGCGGTCAGACCGCGATCACCAACCAGGCCACGACCCGCTACCTCGCCCGGAACCAGGAGCGGTTGACCAGGAAGTACGGTGACAGCACCTTCGTGCTGCTGCTGAAGGTGGTCAACTCCGGGGCCTACGGGCCGGATGTCGTGGAACTGGTCGCGGACGTGACCCGCGAGGCCAAGACGCCCCTCCCGGCAGTCACGGCTCCACGGAACTCGCACCGCGCCTCCTGAATTGCTTCACAGCACAACAATCGTTACTCCCACGTAACTTACCGACGGGTTACTTGCGGTAAGCGGGCGAGGTTACCGTCTGGTCACTTTGCACTGACACGAGTAGGGAGTGACCCGTGGGACACCCTCGCAAGGCCCTGCGCACGACCACCGTGGGCGCCGTCTCCGCGACCCTGATCGCCGGTGGCGCCCTCGGACTCGCCCCTGCCGCCCAGGCGACCGACGCCGTCCGCTTCGTCGACATCGCGGGCGACGGCGGCACCGTCCTCAAGGCCAACGTCGTCACGCCCCCCGGAGCGGACGGCTCCCGGCGCTTCCCGCTCATCGTGCTGCCGACCAGCTGGGGCCTGCCCCAGGTCGAGTACCTCGCCCAGGCCCAGAAGCTCGCGAACTCGGGCTATGTCGTGGTGACTTACAACGTGCGCGGGTTCTGGCAGTCGGGCGGGCAGATAGAAGTGGCGGGTCCGCCCGACACCGCCGACGCGTCCAAGGTCATCGACTGGGCGCTCGCCAACACCCCGTCCGACGCCCGGCACATCGGCATGGCGGGCGTCTCGTACGGCGCCGGCATCAGCCTGCTCGCCGCCGCGCACGACAAGCGCGTCAAGGCGGTCGCCTCCCTCAGCGGCTGGGCCGACCTGATCGACTCGATCTACTCGGGGCGCACCCAGCACGTCGAGGCCGCCGCCGTGCTGGACGGCGCGAGCCTGGTGACCGGCCGCCAGAGCGCCGAAGTCCGCCAGATCTTCGACAACTTCTACGCGTCGAACCTGTCGAAGGAACAGGAGATGATCGATTGGGGGAAGAAACGTTCGGCCGCCACATACGTGGACCAGCTCAACCAGAACGGCGCCGCTGTCCTGATGGCCAACGCGTGGGGCGACACGGTCTTCGCGCCCAACCAGTACGCGGACTTCTACGAGAAGCTGACCGGCCCGAAGAGGCTGGAGTTCAGGCCGGGCGACCACGCGACCGCCGAGATCCCCGGGCTGTTCGGACTGCCCAACGACGTGTGGACCGACACCGAGCGCTGGTTCGACCACTACCTCAAGGGCGAGGACAACGGGATCGACCGCGAGGAGCCGGTCCAGCTCAAGTCCCGTTCCACGGGCGGCTACGAGGGGTACCCGGACTGGAAGTCCGTCGGCGCCACGCGGAAGAAGATCGCCCTGTCGGGCACCACCACGATCCACACCAACGTCGACTCGGGCGCCGACGGCGGGATCGTCTTCCTGTCCAGCATCCTCGACCAGATCGCCCAGGCTCCGCCGATGGCCTCGATCCCCCTGCTGCCGCGCCGCTGGGCCGCCGTATGGCAGTCGGAGAAGTACCGGACCGCCCAACAGGTGCGCGGCACCGCGAAGTTGCACACCACGCTCACTCCCACCAAGGAGAGCGGCACCCTCGTCGCCTACCTGTACGACGTGGGGCCGCTCGGCCTCGGCAAGCTGGTCTCCAACGCGCCGTACACCTTCCACGGGCGGACGCCCGGGGAGCCGTTCGACGTCGACCTGGACCTGTTCTCCACGGCCTACGACGTCCCGGCAGGGCACCGTCTGGCCCTGGTGGTCGACACGGTCGACCCGCTCTACATCGAGCACAACCCGTCCGGCGCTCAGCTGACCTTCTCCTCGCCGGCGAACGACCCGTCGTACGTGTCGATTCCGCTGCGCGAGCAGTGATCTCCGGCCGGCGCCGGGCGGGTATGGCTCTGTGACTGCTGCCCCCTACGGTGCAAGGGCCGTGGGGGGATCCCCACCCGGCAGCAGCGTCCCTGGGGGCTCGACCGCCATCACCGTGGGGATGAACGGACCATCGTAGTCGAGGCTCGAGGCCATGGCCGTCGCCCCTCTCAGTGCTTGAGGATCTTGGAGAGGAAGTCCCTGGCGCGCTCGCTGTCCGGGTTCGTGAAGAAGTCGTCGGGAGCGCGGTCCTCGACGATGCGGCCGTCCGCCATGAAGACCACGCGGTTGGCGGCCGAGCGGGCGAAGCCCATCTCGTGGGTGACGACGACCATGGTCATGCCCTCCTGGGCCAGTTGCCGCATGACCTCCAGGACCTCGTTGATCATCTCCGGGTCGAGGGCCGAGGTCGGCTCGTCGAACAGCAGGGCCTTGGGCTCCATGGCGAGGGCGCGGGCGATGGCCACGCGCTGCTGCTGGCCGCCGGAGAGCTGGGCGGGGTACTTGTCGGCCTGGTCGGCGAGGCCCACCCGGTCGAGGAGTTCACGGGAGCGGCGGTCGGCCTGCTCCTTCTTCTTCCCGCGCACCTTGACCTGGGCCAGCGACACGTTCTGAAGGACCGTCTTGTGGGCGAACAGGTTGAAGGACTGGAAGACCATGCCCACCTCGGCACGGAGCTTCGCGAGGGCCTTGCCCTCCTCGGGCAGCGGCTGCCCGTCGAGCGTGATGGAACCGGACTTGATGGTCTCCAGACGGTTGATCGTCCTGCACAGCGTGGACTTGCCCGACCCCGAAGGGCCGATGACCACGACCACCTCCCCCTTGCCGACGGTGAGGTTGATGTCCTGGAGGACATGCAGCTCCCCGTAGTACTTGTTGACGTCACGCAGTTCGATCAACGGATCGACGACGGCCATGCCCAGCCCTACTCACTCTCAGCTGTGTCGTGGTTGCCGCAACCTATCGAGGCAAGATCTCGCATAAGGAACGACACGCACTTTTCGGTCATTAGCCGTATTTACGCCGAGCTTACGGCCATGGATTCACTCCTCGGCGACCTCCGCGTAGAGCTGGGACAGCTCGGGGACGCCGCTGCCGGCCCACTCGTGACCGGCGGCCACGACATCGAACTCACGGCCGGATTCCAGCCGGATCACGGGCTGTCCGTCCGACCGCAGATCCCAGGCCGCCCCCGGGACGGTCCGCACGATGACCGTGCCGAGATAGAGCCCGGCGTCGTTGCCGAGCCACAGCAGGACGTCCTCGTCGTCGCGCCAGCCGGGCACCAACTGGTCGAGCGCCTCCAACGACGCCTCCGTGTCGTCGAGTTCGACTCCGGACCGGGACGCGTGCGAGCGCAGCAGCTCGCACTCGGCGAGCAGTTCGGCGATGCCCTCGGCGTCGCGGGTCCCGGGATTCTCACTCCGGCCGCCCAGAAAAGGGATCTTCATACGCCCAGCGTGTCACTCACCCGGGCGCGTGCACCACAGGCGCGCGGGCCGTCGTTTCCGGCAGAGTTCGCGCCCACTCGGCGCACGGCGCGTTGACCTGTCACGGATGTCTCCCTAGCTTCGCGATGCGTTTTTTGTGGCCTATGAGGAGAAGGAGGCGTCTGTGCACCGACGTGTCCGGTGTGGTGCGGTGGTTCTCGCTCTGTGTGCGGCTCTCGCGCCGGGGCGCCCGGCCGCCGGTGCGGAGCCCGCCCTCCCGGCGGGGGCGCTGCCGCTGGAGCGGCACTTCGACAACACCGCCGTCAGCGACGACAGCCGCCCGGGCGAGGCTGACCTCGACGGCTCCGGCTTTTCCCTCTCGGCCCAGGACCTCGCCGCCGCGGGCTGGGCCCCGGGCCGCGTCCTCACCGTGCAGGCCACCGCGCTGACTTGGCCGGACAGGCGGGCCGGTACTCCCGACAACGTGCGGGCCGCCGGGCAGGACGTACGGGTACGCGGTCACGGGAACGCGCTCGCCTTTCTGGCGACGGGCACGGACGGCGAAACGGTCGAGGGCTCGGGGACCGTGACGTACGGGGACGGCAGCAGCTCGGCGTACCGGCTGGCCGTCCCCGACTGGCGGCGCGGCCCGCTCGCCACCAAGGCGGTGGCGCTGCCCCACGTGAACACACCCGAGGGTCAACTCACCGAGAAGGCACGGCTGTACGTCGTGACGGTGCCGCTGGCTCCGCACCGCGAGGTGGCCTCGGTAGGGCTGCCGCACGCGTCCGGCATGCATGTGTTCGCTCTCGCGGTGCGGGCCGAGGCCGCGGGCTGGAGCGGGAGTTGGGCTGCCGCGAGCTCCGGTCTCCTGGCGGTGGGGCCGTGGACCGACCGGACGCTGCGACTCGTGGTGCACACCTCGGCGGGTGGGCCCCGGGTGCGGCTGCGGTTCGACAACACCTTCGCGGCCGCGCCGGTGCGGATCGGTGCCGCGAGTGTGGCCGTGCGGGCGGTGGGCGCGGCGGCGCGGGCGAGACCGGTGGCGGTGACGTTCGCGGGGGCTCGCGGTGTCGAGATCCCGGCCGGGGCGCAGGCGTTCAGCGATCCGCTCCGCTTCGAGGTGCCCGCCGGCGCCGACCTGCTGGTGAGCTTCCATCTGCCGGGGACGGTGACGGTCGCGCCGGTGCACCGGCTCGGGGCGCAGCGGTCGTACGTGAGCGGGCCCGGCGACCACACGGCGGACGGTTCGGCGACGCCGTACACCTCGGTCCTCACCAGCCGGCCGCTGCTGACCGGTGTCGAGGTGGGCGGTGGGCCGGGGTCCGTGGTGGTGCTCGGGGACTCGATCACGGACGGGACGAAGTCCACGACGGACGCCAACCGGCGGTGGCCGGACGTGCTGGCCGCACGGCTGCGGGAGCACGGTGCGGTGCCGCACTACGGGGTGCTCAACCAGGGGATCTCCGGGAACCGTGTGGTCCTCGACGGGTATCCCGGTGACGGGGTCTCCACGGTCACCCAGGGGGTGAGTGCCCTGAGCCGGTTCGACCGGGATGTGCTCGCCCAGGCGTCGGTGCGGACGGCTGTGGTGTTCGAGGGCGTCAACGACCTGCGGTCGGGAGTGTCCGCGCGGGAGGTGGTGGCGGGGCTGCGGGAGCTCGCGGAGCGGGGGCGGGCGCGCGGGCTGCGGATGCTCGCGGCGACCATCCTGCCCTGCGGGGGCGAGGCGCGGTGCACGGCCGCCGTCGACGCCGAGCGGCTCAAGGTCAACTCCTGGATCCGGGACACCGGGGTGTTCGACGGCGTCCTGGACTTCGACGGCGTGGTGCGCGACCCGGCCCACCCCGAGCGGATGCGGGCCGGGTACGACAGCGGGGACCATCTGCATCCGGGAGACGCGGGACTGGCCGCGCTCGCGGAGTCGGTGGATCTGACGCTGCTGTGAGGTCCCGGGGCCCGGACGCTGTGCGGCCCCGGGGCCCGGACGCTGTGCGGCCCCGAGGCCCGGACGCTGTGCGGCCCCCGGTCTAGACGTCCAGGTCCACGACGACCGGCGCGTGGTCGGACGCCCCCTTGCCCTTGCGCTCCTCCCGGTCGACGTACGCGTCGGTGACGGCCTTCGCGAAGGCCTCGTTGCCGTACACCAGGTCGATGCGCATGCCGCGGTTCTTGGGGAAGCAGAGCTGGCGGTAGTCCCAGTACGTGAACGGGTGGTCGTACTTGAGGGGGCGCGGGACCACGTCCGACAGGCCCGCCTCGCGCAGGGCGGCGAGGGCAGCGCGCTCCGCCGGGGTGACGTGGGTGAGGCCCTCGAAGGCGGCCACGTCGTAGACGTCGTCGTCGGTCGGCGCCACGTTGTAGTCGCCCAGGACCGCGAAGGGGCGGCTGCCGGCCGCGTCACCGGCGACCGCGGCCTTCAGGGCCTCGAACCACTGGAGCTTGTACGCGTAGTGCGGGTGGTCGACCTCGCGGCCGTTCGGCACGTACACCGACCACACGCGGGCCGGGCCGCAGGTCGCCGAGATGGCGCGGGGCTCGGGGGCGCCGTCGTAACCGGGGTCGCCGGGCAGGCCCTTGACGACGTCCTCGATGCCCACCCGGGAGATGACCGCGACGCCGTTCCACCGCCCGGTCGCGTGGACCGCCGCCTCGTAGCCCGCCTCGCGCAGCTGGTCGAACGGGAACTGCTCCTCGGCGAGCTTGGCCTCCTGGAGGCACAGCACATCGGTGCCGGTGCTCTCCAGCCAGGCCAGCAGCCTCGGAAGGCGGGCGGTGATCGAGTTGACGTTCCAGGTCGCGATGCGCATGCCTGACAACCTACCCGGCGGCACTGACACTCACAGAGCCGTGCTCTCCCCCGGCGCGAGACGCAGGTGCTCCACGCCGCCGAGGGCGCCGATCTGGTTGTCGTAGATCGGGCGGGCGAGGTCGGTGAGGAGGGCGTCGTGGATGTCGTAGGCGCGCTGCGGCTTGACCTCACGGACGTAGTCGATGACCTCGGAGATCTTGCTCCAGGGGGCCATCACGGGCAGCATCAGCGTCTCGACCGCCTGGTCGGGGACGGTGAGGGCGTCGCCGGGGTGGAAGACGCGGCCGCCGTCGATCAGGTAGCCGACGTTGGTGATGCGCGGGATGTCCGGGTGGATCACCGCGTGCAGTTCGCCGTGCACCTGGACGTCGAAGCCCGCCGCGGTGAAGGTGTCGCCGTGGCCGACGGTGTGCACGCGGCCCGGGAAGGCGGCCGAGATCTTCTCGGCGACCGAGCGGAGCGTCCAGATCTCGGCGGCCGGGTCGGCGTCCAGGGCCGCGCGCAGCCGTTCCTCGTTGAAGTGGTCGGGGTGTTCGTGGGTGACGAGGATCGCGTCGGCGCCGAGGGCCGCGTCCTTCTCGCTGAACCCCCCGGGGTCGAGGACGAGGGTGCGTCCGTCCTTCTCCAGGCGGACACAGGCGTGCGACTTCTTCGTGAGCTTCATGGGACTCATCCTGCCCCTCCGCCCGTGCGGCCGGGCACCCCAGGCAGGTGCTCCCGCCACCCGCCTCCGACGCTCACTCGGTGGGCGTGGTCTCCTCGCGGATGACCTGCTGGGCCACCCGGAACGCGCTGCCGGCCGCCGGGACACCGCAGTACACGGCCGTCTGGAGCAGCACTTCCTTGATCTCCGAGGGGGTGAGGCCGTTGCGCAGGGCGGCCCGGGTGTGGGAGGCGAGTTCGTCCAGGTGTCCGCCCGCGACCAGTGCGGTCAGGGTGGCGATGCTGCGGGAACGGCGGTCGAGCCCCGGGCGGTCCCAGATCTCGCCCCAGGCGTAGCGGGTGAGGAGCTCCTGGAAGTCGCCCGAGAAGTCGTCGGCCTGTGCCAGCACACCGTCGACGTGCGCGTCGCCGAGCACCTCGCGGCGCACCTTGATGCCGGCGTCGTACGGATCGACACGGCCCGCCGCCTGGAAGTCCGGGACGGCCGGGGCGATCTCGGCGATCGGCACGGGGTGCGGCGGCGCCGACGTGAGGACCGGTGTGACCGGGGCAGTGGGGATCGCGGTCTGCCCGGTGGTGGAGTCGAAGGCGGGCTGCCAGGCGGTGGAGAAGTGTCTGACCAGGAGGTCCGTGACGGCGGCCGGCTGCTCCACCGGCACCAGGTGGGAGGCGCCCGGTACCACGGCGAGCCGGGCGTCCGGGATGCCCGCGACCAGGGTGCGGGCCTCGGCCGGGCCGGTGACCTGGTCGTCGGAGCCGACGAGGACCAGGGTCGGCACCCCGACGCCGGCGAGCTCGGCCCGCACGTCGAAGGCGGCGAGGGCCTCGCAGGCCGCGATGTAGCAGCCGGGGTCGGTGGTGCGGACCATCTGCACGGCCCAGTCGGTGATCGCGGGCTGGGCCGCGGCGAACCCGCTGGTGAACCAGCGCTCCGGCGACGTACGGGCGATCGGGTCGAGCCCGTTCGTCCGTACGATCACTCCGCGCTGGCGGAACTCGTCGGCGCTGCCGAACCGGGGCGAGGCGGCGATCAGCGCGAGCGAGGCGAGCCGCTCCGGGTGGCGCAGGGCCAGCTCCATGCCGACCGCGCCGCCCAGCGCGCAGCCCGCGTAGCCGAAGCGCTGCACCCCGAACCGGTCGAGGGTGGCCAGCAGCCGGTCGGTGAGGTCGGCGACGGAGCCCACCGGGTAGGCGTGCGCTCCGCCGTGCCCCGGCAGGTCGAACCGGAACACCCGCCACTGCTTGACCAGGTCGGGGATCTGGCGGTCCCACATGTGCCATGTGGTCCCGAGCGACGGGCCCAGGATCAGGACCGGGGCGTCTTCGGGGCCGTCGAAGCGGTACTGGAGGGCAGGGGTCGTCGTCGTCTCACTCACGGCCCCCACGCTAACCGCCTTCTCCTGCGGTCCGGACCCGAAGCCCGGGCGCCTCGGACCCGGCTCCCGAGCATCACCGGACAACCCTCACACCGCCTTCACGGGATGCGGGGCGGTGTATCAGGTCGCGCCTTCAGAGGTCGCTCTGGGTGCCCAGGCCGGTGAGGGCGCCGACCGGGTCGAGGTCGGGGGTGCCGCGGGGCCACCAGTCGTCGTGGCCCGGTTCGGACTCGTAGGCGTACCACAGGCCGTCGCGGCCCAGGCGGAGCTGGACATGGCCGCGGGGGTGGGTGAGGTGGTTGCGCCAGGGGCGGAAGGCGGGGAGGTCGGCGGCGAGCAGCAGCGGCCGGGCGCGGTCGAAGCGGCCGGCGGGCGGGTCCCAGGGCTCCTCGAGGACGGCGAGGCCGTCGAGGCCGCCCTGGCGCCAGGCGGCGACCGCGCGGGCCAGGTCGGCCGGGGTGCGGCCGGTGGCGGCGGCCAGGGAGACGTAGAGGGCGCGGGTGCCTGCGGTGAGGCCGGAACCGGGGCGGGCCGCGGCGAGCCGGACCGCGTCCTGCCACAGGGTCAGTTCGCCGACCGGGTCATGGCCGGTGCCGAGCAGGGTGTGGGCGCGGGCGGCGGCGTCGGTGGCGAGCTGGTCCAGGGCGAAGGGGTCGGGGCCGCCCGGTGAGGCGGGGTACGCCGGTGGCTGCTCGGGGTGCGGCGGGGCGGGCAACGGGGCCGGGAGCGGCGGGAGTCGGCGGGACGTGAGGGCTTCGCTCGCCCGCACGCCGGGCAGGGGTGCCGGCTCTCGTTCCTGGGCGGCGCGGGCCGCACGGGCGGCGCTGAGGCGGGACAGGTCGTCGAGGAGTTCGCGTTCGCCCCGGCCGCGCAGCAGGAGCAGGACGAAGGGGTCGGCGTCGAGGAGGCGCGCGGTCTGGTAGCAGAGGGCGGCGGCGTGCTTGCAGGGGTGGCCCCGGTCCGGGCAGCTGCACTGCGGCTCCAGGTCCCCGGGGCCGGGGAGCAACGGCACTCCGCACTCCGCCAGCGACTGGGGCATCTCCCTGTCCAGCAGTGCGGCGATGTGTCCGGTGCGGTCGGCGGCGAGGTCCAGGAACCGGTCCCAGTCGGCGTCGTCGAGCGTCCGCAGGCGCACCTGCACCCGGTACGGGCGGGGGCGGCTCCCCTGCACGTACGCGAGCACGAGTCCCGGCGTCACGGTGATCGCGTCGACGTGTCCCTGCTCGGCGTAACTCCGGCCCCGCGCAAGCCGTTTGGCGTCCAGCGCGCCCTCCTCCAGGGCGGTGACCCAGGCGTTGCCCCACCAGGTGGCGGCGAACGGGGCGTCCGGCGCACCGCCCGAGGTGTGCGGCGGGAAGGCGGGGAAGGTGCGGCGCAGGTCGTTGTCCCGGTTGGGGGCGGCCATGGAGCGGGGGTGGCGGGGGGCGGACGGGGGTTCGGCGGAGGGGGACGTCGAGTCGGTGCGGGTGGGCGTGGGGACCTGGGTGGTGGTGTCGAGGAGGTCCTCCTCGACACCAGCTCGCTGCCGACCGGAACTGCCTTGCCGTACAGGCGCGTTGTCCTCGGTGCTCTCCCCCGGCCCGGTCCCCTCGTCGTCGGGCATCCGGAACGCGTCGGCCAGCAGATTCCGTACGTCACGCGTCCGTACGTCACGCGCCCGGGCGTCGGAAGCGGGACGCGGTGTGCTGATCCGGTCCCGCGGCGGGGCCGCGGTGACACGACGCGACCGGCGCGCCAGCGCTGCCTCCGCCTCCGCGGCCTCGGTTTCCGCCCGCTTCTTGCGGGCCGCCCGCAGGGCCTCGCGGGCGGCGTCCGCGGGGCGGGTGTCGGGACGCGGGGAGGTGTCCTGGGGGGCGGTCGCCGGGGGCGGAGCCGTCTCTCGGGTCCGGTCCGCTTCCTCGCTCACGGCCTCGGCAGAGGGGTCGCCGACGACACCCGCGTCGGTCCCCTCAGTCCTGGCGTCCACGCCCTCGGCGTAGGAGCGCCGGGCCGCGGCTGCCTTCCGCAGAGCGGCGCGGGCCGCGTCACCGGGGCGAGGCTCGGGCGGGGCGGAGTCCTTGACGGTGTTGTGGGACCTCGCGTCTTCTCTGACCTGCACCCCAGGCGCGCCCGGCCCGTCGGTCTCCGTGAGCGCCCCGGCAGCCGCACCCTCGTCCGCCGAGCGATCCGCACCCTCGGCCTCAGAGGTCTCAGCCCCCTCGGACCCACCGCTCTCGGCATCCTCCGCCCGCTCCCGTGCCGCCCGCAGGGCCCGGCGGACCTCGTCCGCGGGGCCCGGGGTCATGACGGCCTCCTGAGGGAGACCAGGTCGGTCAGTTCGCGGTCCGTGAGTTCGGTCAGGGCGGACTCGCCGGAGCCGAGGATCGCGTCGGCGAGGGCGCGCTTGGACTCCAGCATCTCCGCGATGCGGTCCTCCACGGTGCCCTCGGTGATGAGGCGGTGGACCTGGACGGGCTGGGTCTGGCCGATGCGGTAGGCGCGGTCGGTGGCCTGTTCCTCCACGGCCGGGTTCCACCACCGGTCGAAGTGGACGACATGACCCGCGCGGGTGAGGTTGAGGCCGGTGCCCGCCGCCTTCAGGGACAGCACCAGGACCGGGATCGACCCGCTCTGGAAGCGGTCCACCATCCGCTCCCGCTCCGGCACCGGAGTGCCCCCGTGCAGCAGGTCCACCGGGACCGCCCGGGCGGCGAGGTGAGCGGTGATGAGACGGGCCATGCCGACGTACTGCGTGAAGACCAGCGCCGAGCCGTCCTCCGCGAGCAGGGTGTCCAACAGCTCGTCCAGCAGGGCCAGTTTGCCCGAGCGGGCGGCGAGGCGGTCGCCGGGCGTCGCCGGGATCTCCTCCTTCAGGTACAGCGCGGGATGGTCGCAGATCTGCTTCAGGGCCCCGAGCAGTTTGAGCACCAGTCCCCTGCGGGCGATGCCCTGCGCCGTCTCGATGGCCAGCATGGACTCGCGCACCACCGCCTCGTACAGCGAGGCCTGTTCGCGGGTGAGCGGGACGGGGTGGTCGGTCTCGGTCTTGGGCGGCAGTTCGGGGACGATGCCGGGGTCGGACTTCTTGCGGCGCAGCAGGAACGGGCGGACCAGACGGGCCAGCCTGGTGACCGCTTCCTCGTCCTCGCCGTTCTCCACCGCGCGGGCGTGCCGGGCGCGGAAGGACTTCAGCGGGCCGAGCAGTCCGGGGGTCGTCCAGTCGAGCAGGGCCCACAGCTCCGAGAGGTTGTTCTCGACCGGGGTGCCGGTGAGGGCCACGCGCGCGGGCGACGGGATGGTGCGCAGGGCTTTCGCGGTCGCCGAGTAGGGGTTCTTCACATGCTGGGCCTCGTCCGCGACGACCATGCCCCAGTGCTGCTCCGCCAGCCGGGTCGCCGCCGCCCGCATGGTGCCGTAGGTGGTGAGGACGAAGCCGCCGTCGAGGTCGTCCAGGCTGCGCTCGGTGCCGTGGAAGCGGCGGACGGGGACGCCGGGGGCGAACCGGGTGATCTCCCGCTGCCAGTTGCCCAGCAGGGAGGCGGGACAGACGACCAGGGTCGGCTCGCGGCGGGCTCGGCGCAGGTGCAGCGCGATGACGGTGATCGTCTTGCCGAGCCCCATGTCGTCGGCCAGGCAGCCGCCGAGGCCCAGCGAGGTCATGAGGTCCAGCCATGCCAGGCCGCGGAGCTGGTAGTCGCGGAGGGTGGCGTGCAGACCCGGGGGCGGTTCCGCCGGCCGCACACCCGTCGTCAGGCGGTCGCGGAGGGCGGCGAGCGCGCCCACCGGCACCGCCTCCACGGTCTCCCCGTCGACCTCCGCGCTGCCGGTGAGGGCCACGGACAGCGCGTCGACCGGGTCGAGCAGGCCCAGTTCACGTTTGCGGGCCTTGCGGACGAGGGCGGGGTCGACCAGCACCCACTGGTCCCTGAGGCGTACGACGGGCCGGTGGGCCTCGGCCAGCGCGTCCATCTCGGCCTCGCTGAGCGGGTCGCCGCCGAGTGCCAACTGCCAGCGGAACTGGAGGAGTTCCTCGCTCTCGAAGAAGCCGGTGCCGTCGGTCGCGGAGCCAGGAGCGGAGCGTACGACCGCCGCCGCGGTGAGGTCCTGCGCCAGGTCCCGCGGCCAGTGCACCGCCACGCCGGCCGCGGCGAGCCGGGTCGCGGCCACGCCCAGCAGGTCGCCCAACTCCTCGTCGGACAGGGCCAGTACGTCGGGCACGTCCTGCTCGGAGAGCCGGTCCAGCGGGGGCCAGACCCGGGCGGCGCGCCGCACAGCGAGGGCCGCGTCCACGCGTGCGCGTGGTCCGAAGACCGCGTCCGCCTCGCCCGCCCACAGGGCTGCCGCGTCGGCCACGAGGGTCGGGTCGGCGAGGCTGTGCACCTGGACGATCGCGGCGCCCGCGCTGCGCGCACCGGCGTCGTCGGCGTTGAAGAGGCGGGACGCGGACAGGTCGAGGCGGAGCGAGATCCGCACTCCCGCGTCCATGCCGGCGGCGACCTCGGCGGCCCACTCGTGGGCGTGCGGCAGCCGCTGGGGCGCACGGTCGGCGAAGGGCCTGCCGGCGGCGAAGGGGGCGGCCGGGGTGCGGGGCAGGGTGTCCGCGACCGCGTCCAGGAAGGAGCGCATCAGCGCTTCCGGTTCGGGCAGGCGCAGCGGGCCGGTTCCCGGCAGCGGCACCGCGTGGCCCTCGTACGGCAGGGCGGCGGCGATCGCGCGCAGGTGGGCGATGTCCTCGGGGTCCAGGGGGCCGGCCCGCCAGGCGTCGTGGCCGGTGGCGGTCAGGCCGGGCAGGAGCCGGCCGCGGGCCGTGAGCCGCAGCGCGTGCAGGGCGGCCGCGCCCCAGCAGGCGGTCGCGGGATGGGCGGCGGGGTCCCGGCGGGCCCGGACGAGCAGCGGAAGGGCCTCGCCGACCGGGAGGGAGAGGGCGGGAGCGGTCCGGCGGCGGACTCCGGCGCCGTGCGGTCGTACGACGGTGAGCTCGGTGCGCTCCACCGGCCTGGCTTCGGGTTCGGGGGACGCGGCGGGCAGGGGTGCGTCCCCGGGGTCCCAGAAGGCGATGCGGCCCTCACGGGGAAGGGGTGCGGGGAGGAAGATCGCGGCGAGCCCGGCGGGGACGGCCGGTCCCGGAAGCCCTCCGGAGGTGGCCGGTCCCGGCAGCCCCCCGAAGGCGGCCGGTCCTCGCCGCCCCACGGGGACGGCCGGTCCCGGTCGCGCGGCCGCCACGGCCCTGTCGCTCATACGTCCTGTCACCTCCCGCCCGCATGTCGGATCAGTCGTCTTCGACTCTACGGGCGGGGTCTGACAATCGGCTCCGGCGACGGGCCGCACCCGCTCGCCGGGGCGGGCGCGCTACGGCACGGTGCGGGAGACGACGTACACCTTCGGGGCGTTCGGGACGGTCAGGTTGACCATGACGTCCTGGGTGGGTGCCGGGTCCTTCTGCGCGTGGGTCAGGCCCCACCAGGAGCGGGGTCCGTCGAACCTCCAGCCGGTGATCTTCTGGTCGCGCTCGCTGATGGAGATGTCGTTCTTCTTCAGGTCGGCGCGGCTGACGCCCATCGCGGTCAGGAAGGCGGCCAGGCCCGCGTCGCTCGTCCGGAACTGGACGTAGAGGCGGCTGGTCTTCCAGTTGTTGGTCTCGTAGGAGGCGACCAGGTCCGCGGGGTGCGGGACCGGCACCTGGTAGAGGCGGCGCTGGACCTTGGAGGGCCAGTCGGGCGTGAGGCCCGTCGCCGAGTACTTCGCCTCCTTGTCCTTGCCGCTGTCCCGGCTCTGGTTGGCGGAGATCACCAGGTAGCCGGCCGGGACGCCGATCAGCAGGCCGATGATGAGCAGCGTGATCGCCCGGCGGCGGTTGCGGTGCCGGCGGTCCTCGGTGGGCCGCTGCGGTTCGTCGGGGGGCGCGGTGGACTGGCGCGGCAGGGACGCGTTCACGCCGTGTCCCGGGACGTGCGGCGGGCCTCCACGTACTTCTCGTAGCGCTCGTGCCGCTCCACCCGGCGCCGGTTGGCGCGCCGGAAGCGGCGGGCGACCAGACGGGCCAGGTCGGCGGCGCCGACCATGCCGGCCTCCGGGCCCAGCTGGGCCCGGGCGATCCGGGCCTCGGGGCGGTAGCCGCGGCCGGTGAGCTGGCGCTTGAACGCGTCCCGCGCGGGGCCGATCAGGAGGTCGTCGGCCGCGCTGACGCCGCCGCCGATGACGAAGCAGGACGGGTCGAGGGCGGCGGCGAGGTTGGCGATGCCGACGCCGAGCCACTGGCCGATGTCCTGGAGCAGCTCGATGCACATCGCGTCGCCCTCGCGGGCCAGCTCGGTGATCATCGGGCCGGTGATGTCGCCGATGTTGCCCTTGACGTGCTCGATGATCCCGTACGCCACCGGGGAGTCGGCGGCGGCCAGCTCCCTGGCCTCCCTGACCAGCGCGTTCCCGGAGCTGTACTGCTCCCAGCAGCCGCGGTTGCCGCACGGGCAGCGGTGGCCGCCGGGCACGACCTGCATATGGCCGAACTCGCCCGCGACCCCGTACTTGCCGCGCTTGACCTGGCCGTCCTCCAGGATCGCGCCGCCGATGCCGGTGCCGAGCGTGATCATGACGAGGTGGTCCTCGCCGCGGCCCGCGCCGAAGCGCCACTCGGCCCAGGCGGCGGTGTTGGCGTCGTTGTCCACCAGGACGGGGACGGCGAGACGGCCGGCGATGCGGTCCCGGAGGGGCTCGTTGCGCCAGGACAGGTGGGGGGCGAACAGCACCCGGTTGCGGTCGGCGTCGACCCAGCCGGCCGCGCCGATGCCGACGGCGTGCACGTCGTGGCGGTCGGACAGGTCCAGGACCAGCTCGACGATGGTGTCCTCGACGACCTTGGGGCTCTTGGACTTGTCCGGGGTCTCGGTGCGGACCTTCTCCAGGATGTTGCCGTCGGCGTCGACGACACCCGCCATGACCTTGGTGCCGCCGATGTCGATGCCGACCGTGGGCACGCGGGGTGCCGTCAGGTGTGAGCGGCGTTCCCGCGTGCCGACGGTGCGCAGGGCGGGGGCGCGGCGGGAGCCTATGGGGGCGCTGAAGTTGCCGTAGGTGCTCATCAAGGCCCGATTGTGCCGCACGGGCCCTGCGGGTGCCGAACACGGGGCGGCGAAGGGGGGTGCGGTTCGTTGCCGGGTGCGAGTGCGTCGTGGCTGGTCGCGCAGTTCCCCGCGCCCCTTTCAGGGCCGGACCAGGAGCTGGAATTCGAAGGAATAGCGCGTCGGGCGGTATGTGTGCGTGCCGTACTCGACCGCTCGCCCTGTGTCGTCGAAGGTGACGCGTTGCATGGTGAGGAGGGGCGCACCCGCCTCCTCCGCCAGGCGGTCCGCCTCCTCCGGCGTGGCGGCTCTCGCGCCGATGGTCTGGCGGGCGCTGTGGAGGGTGATGCCGGCCGCTCGCATCATGCGGTAGAGGCCCGTGGTCTCCAGTTGCGCGGTGTCCAGGTCGAGGAGGGCCGGTGGAATGAAGTTGCACAGGTGGGCCATCGGCTCGCCGTGGGCGAGGCGCAGGCGTTCCACCCGGTGCACGTCGCTGCCCTCGGGGACGCCGAGCGCGGCGGCGATCTCTGCGGTGGCGGGGACGACGGCGTTGACCAGGACCTTCGTGGCGGGGCGCTGACCGGCCGCCTCCAGGTCGTCGTAGAGGCTGCTGAGCTCCAGGGGGCGCTTGACCTGGCTGTGCACGACCTGGGTGCCGACTCCGCGGCGCCGCACGAGCAGGCCCTTGTCGACGAGGGACTGGATGGCCTGGCGGACCGTGGGACGGGAGAGGCCGAGCCGCGCCGCGAGCTCGATCTCGTTGCCGAGGAGGCTGCCGGGAGTGAGCGTTCCGTGCTCGATGGCGGCCTCCAGCTGCTGGGACAGCTGGAAGTACAGCGGCACCGGGCTGCTGCGGTCCACACTGAGCTCGAGCGTCACGGTCGGGTCCACTTCTGGTTTCGGCACGGGCCCGAGCGTAGCTGCGTGCGTTGTTGACGGGAAGTCGTGTAGTTCGGTTGTCCGGACATACGGATTGACAACGGCGGTCATCGACCACATTTTGTTCACATGCGCATCGGGGTCATTGGGACGGGCCGCATCGGCACCATTCATGCGAACACGCTCAGCCGCCATCGGGAGGTCGGTTCCTTAATCCTCACGGACGCGGACGGCGCACGGGCCCAGGAGCTCGCGCACCGCCTGGGGGAGACCGCGGCCCCCGGCGTCGACGAGATCTTCAAATGGGGCGTGGACGCCGTGGTGATCACTACGGCGACCTCGGCCCACGCCGAGCTGATCGGCCGGGCGGCGCGCTCGGGACTGCCGGTGTTCTGCGAGAAGCCCATCGCGCTCGACCTGCCCGGAACGCTGCACGCCATCGCCGAGGTCGAGACCGCCGGGACGGTGCTCCAGATGGGCTTCCAGCGCCGCTTCGACACGGGCTACACGGGTGCGCGGGAGGCGGTGCGCTCGGGGCGGCTCGGCCGGCTGCACACCGTGCGGGCCCTGACCTCCGACCAGGCGCCGCCGCCCGCGGAGTGGCTGCCGCTGTCCGGCGGGCTGTACCGGGACACCCTGATCCATGACTTCGACATGCTGCGCTGGGTGACCGGGCACGAGGTCGTCGACGTGTACGCGGCCGGCTCCGACGCGGGTCCGCCGATGTTCCGGGCCGCGGGGGACGTGGACACCGGGGCCGCCCTGCTCACCCTCGACGACGGGACCCTCGCCACCGCCACGGCCACGCGGCTGAACGGGGCCGGGTACGACGTGCGCATGGAGCTCGCCGGGGAGCTGGACCAGGTCGTGGTGGGCCTGGACGACCGGACGCCCATCGCCTCCACGGAACCGAGCGGACCGCCCGCCGCGGACAAGCCGTGGACGGGGTTCCTGGAGCGGTTCGGACCGGCCTACGAGGCCGAGCTGGCCGCGTTCATCGAGGTGGTCCGGGGCGAGCGGGCCAACCCCTGCGACGGCCGTGAGGCCCTCCAGGCGCTCCGGATCGCCGAGGCGTGCGAGGTGTCCCGGCGGGAGCACCGGGCCGTACGGCTGGCGGAGATCCCGGGCGGCACGAACGCGGGCGCGTTCTGAGGGCTGTCGCGCCGCCCTGGGTGACCCACGGCCCCGGCCTCACGCACCGGGCGTGACCTGCCAGGCCTGCCGCCTGCCGCTTGCCGCTTGCCGCTTGCCGCTTGCCGCTTGCCGGCTGCCGCCTGCCGCCTGCCGCCTGCCGCCTGCCGCCTGCCGCCTGCCGCCTGCCGCCTGCCGCCGTGCCTACCACCACCTGTCACCTGTCACCGTGGCTTACCACCGCACCGGCAGGCTCCGCACCCCCCGGATCAGCATTCCCGGCAGCCACTCCCCCGGCGGCCCGTCCGACGCGAGTGCCGGTGCGCGGTCCAGCAGGGTCCGCAGCGCCGTGCGGGCTTCCAGGCGGGCCAGTGGTGCGCCCAGGCAGTAGTGGAGGCCGTGGCCGAAGGCGAGGTGGCCGCGGGTGTCGCGGTGGATGTCGAAGTCGTGCGGGGCCGGGTAGCGCGCGTCGTCGCGGTCGGCCGCGCCGAGGCAGATCATCACCGGGTCGCCCTCGTCCACGGCCCGTCCCGCTATCTCCAGGGGCTCGGCGGCGTACCGGAAGGTCGCGTTCTCCACCGGGCCCTCGTAGCGCAGCGCTTCCTCGACGGCGGCGTCGACGAGGCTCATGTCGGCGCGCAGAGCGGCGAGTTGGTCCGGGTGGGTGAGCAGGGCGTGCACGGCGTTGGTGATGAGGTTGACGGTGGTCTCGTGGCCCGCGATCAGCAACAGGAAGGCCATGCCGCGCAGTTCTGACGGGGAGAGCCGGTCGCCGTCCTCGGCGGTGGTGCGGACGAGGTCCCCCAGCAGGTCGTCGCTCGGGCCCGCGCACCGCTTGTCCTCGATGAGTTCGGTCAGGTACGCGGCGAGGCGCACGACGGCGTCGTACGAACTCTCGGGGCTGGCCGGTGCCACAACCTCCGTGGAGAGTTTGCGGAACTCCGTGCGGTCCATCTCGGGCACGCCGAGGAGTTCGCAGATCACGGTGATCGGCAGCGGGTAGGCGAAGGAGGTCACCAGGTCGGCGCGGCCGTACGGCAGCATCGCGTCGAGGAGTTCGTCGGTGATCTCCTGGATCCTGGGGCGCAGGGTCTCCACACGGCGCGGGGTGAAGGCGCGGGAGACGAGGGCGCGCAGCCGGGTGTGCTCCGGCGGGTCGCTGCCCAGCAGATGGCGGCCGATCAGCCCGTCCTCCTGGAAGAGCACACCGATGCGGCGGCCGTCCTTGGCCAGCCGGGGATCGGCTAGCGCGGCGCGCGCCTCCTCGTGCCCGACGACCAGCCACGTGGAGTAGCCGGGGTCCGAACCCGGTGGTCGCACCCGGTGGACGGGTCCCTGGGCGCGTAACTCGGCGTAGACGGGGTGCGGATCGACGCGGAACGCGTCGCCGTACTTCCCGAGGTCGATCACTGGATCGGTCATGAGGCTCCCCCTTCACACCGTCAACGCCCGGCGGCCTCGTCTAGTGCCCGTCCGGCTCGGGTTCCGCGGATTGCTCCAGCAACCCCGCGTCGTACGCCAACAGCGCGATCTGCACCCGGTTGTTGAGGTCGAGCTTGGCCAGGACGCGGGAGACATGGGTCTTGACGGTGGCGACGCTCATGAAAAGGGCGGCGGCGATCTCCGCGTTGGACAGTCCCTGGCCGACCGCGACGGCCACTTCCCTCTCCCGGTCGTTGAGGGCGCCGATGCGCTCACGCGCGCGTGCCTTGCGCCGGTCCGCCGCGGTTCCGGCCGCGTGCTCCATCAACTGGCGGGTGACGGTGGGTGACAGGACCGGGTCGCCGGCCGCGACGCGGCGGACGGCGGCGAGGATCTCGGCGGGCGGGGTGTCCTTGAGGACGAATCCGGCGGCGCCCGCGCGCAGGGCACGCAGGACCTGCTCGTCCGCGTGGAAGGTGGTCAGGACGACGACCTCGGGGGCGTCGGGCCGGGCGCGCAGCCGCTCGGTGGCGGTGAGGCCGTCCACCGCCGGCATCCGGATGTCCATGAGGACGACGTCCGGGTGGGTCCGGTCGACGACGGCCGCGACCTCGGCGCCGTCCGCGGCCTCGCCGACGATCTCGATGTCCTCGGCCCCGCCCAGCATCAGGGACAGGCCGGCCCGCACGAGGGGGTCGTCGTCGACGAGGAGCAGTCTGATCACAGTCATGGGCCTTACGTAATCACGGTCGGACCGGGGGCAATCACCCTCGCGGGCGGGCGAGTTGCGCGGGCGGGAAGGGCTCGGAGGGAGGCCCGGTGGTCCGGGGCGGGCGGTCCTGTCGTGGTGGAGGGGCCGGTGTGGTGGAGGGGCCCTCGTCGTGGAGGGGCCGGTGTGGTGGAGGGGCCGTCGCCGTGGAGGGGGGCTGTCATGGCGGGGGCGGTCCGTCGTGGCGGAGGGTCTGTCATGGCCGGGGGCGGCCATCGTGGTGGGAGGCGGTCCGCGTGGCGGGGGGGCCGCAGTGGCGGGGGGCCGCCGTGGCGGGGGGCCGCCGTGGCGGCGGGGGTGTCACGGCCACGGCAGCCATGCCCGTACCCGGAACGCGCCGTCCGCCTCCGTCCCGTGTTCCAGCCGGCCCCCGGCCAGCGTCGCGCGCTCGGTGAGGCCGATCAGACCCTGTCCCGAGCCGGGGACGTGCGGCACCTCCCCTTCCGGCGCGGGGTTGCACACGCTCACCGCGAGTCCGCTGCCCGGGCCGCCGGAGACGGAGACCGTGACCTCCGTGCCGGGGGCGTGCTTGCGGGCGTTGGTGAGGCCCTCCTGGGCGATGCGGTAGGCGGTGCGGCCGACGGAGGCGGGCACGGCGGCGGGGTCGGTGACCCGGCTGTCGAGGACGACCTTCATGCCGGCCTCGCGGGACTCGGCGACCAGGGTGTCCAGGGCGACGAGGGTCGGCTGCGGGCGCCCGCCCTCGTCCTGATCCCCGGCCCTCAGCACGCCGATGATCTCCCGCAGGTCCTGGAGTGCCTCGTGCGCGCTCTCCCGGATCACACCGGCGGCGCGCGCGACCTCCTCCCGGGGCGCGTCCGGCCGGAACTCCAGGGCGCCCGCGTGCACGCTGAGCAGCGTCAGCCGGTGCGCGAGGACATCGTGCATCTCGCGCGCGATGGCCTCACGGGCCAGCCGCTGCGCCTGTTCGGCCCGCAGCCGCGCCTCGGTCTCGGCGCGCCGGGCGCGGTCGCGCAGGCTGAACATGAGCTGCCGTTTGGAACGCACGAGCAGGCCCCAGCCGATGATCGAAGCAATCACCAGGACGGAGAAGACGACCGAGACGACGTACGGCAGGTCGGCGTCGGGGCGCATCCGGAAGGTGACCGGGACCAGGGCGATGTTGATGCCGCCCACCCAGGCCACGTACTTGAAGGGGCGGTGCACGGCGAGGGTGAACAGGGCGATCGTGCAGGCGCCGCCCGCGGAGTCCGAGAGCAGCCCGAGCGGGATGGTCGCCACGGCGAGGCCCAGCGGCCAGCGGCGGCGCAGCCATACGGCGGCGCAGGCGAGGGCGCCCAGCAGTTGGTCGAGGGTGGCCGCGGAGTGCGAGAGATGCGGGTTGTCGCCCGCCGCTTCCGCGCCGATGATGCCGACGAGCACGGCCAGGAGGAAGCAGGAGAAGTCGACGATCCAGTCGCGCGCGGTACGCCGGGGCCGCCGCCCGGGCCGTACGGCGGAGGGGTCGAACTCATGGATCACGGCCGACGGCATCAGCCAGCGCCGGCCGGCGAAGGCCTCGGGGTCGGACACGGTCTCGTCACGGCTCACGGTCGACAAATCTACGCAGCGAGGGCGTGTAGCACCCGTCCTCGGACGGCATCGGCGACCAAAGTCGCGGCAGCGCAGACTTTCGGCGTACGGGGCCCGGCGGGCGTCATGCTTTCGCGCGACCGTGCTCGCCTCGCGGCCGATGTCCGGGCGGGGCCCGCGGGGGGAGGGTCTCCTCATGAAGCAACTGCTGGAAGTGGTCGGTTTCGTCGCCCTGGTGCAGGGCGGGATGGGTCTGCTGCACGAGTTCACCGACTGGCAGGTCGGACTCGTGCAGCGGATCGGTTTCCTCGACGGCTACGAGGTCTACGCGAGCGTCGCCCTGATCGTGCTGGCGTTCGCGTTGTTCGCGGCGGCGGAGGCTGTGGGAAACCGGGGGTGACGCGGTGGGCGGCGACGGGGCGGGGCTGTCGGGTGTGGTGCGGCGAGGGTCGCTGGGTGATACGGCGAGGGTCGCTAAGTGGTGCGGCCGGGGTCGATGTCCGTTGGCCGCCGGTCATCCCCCTTGCTGACCGCTGGGATGGGTGTCATGACAACGACTCAAGGACATCTGTACGGCAAGGTCGCGCTCGTCACCGGCGGCGGCCGCGGGATCGGGGCGGCGACGGCCCTGCGGCTGGCCCGGGAGGGCGCGGACGTGGCCGTGACCTACGTGGCGGGCAAGGAAGCGGCGCATGACGTCGTACGGCGCGTCGAGGCGCTGGGGCAGCGGGCCGTGGCCCTGCGGTCGGATTCCGGGGACCCGGAGGAGGCGGCGGGGGCGGTCGGCCGTACGGCGGAGGCGCTCGGCGGGCTGGACGTGCTGGTGAACAACGCGGGGGTGGGGGTGCTCGGGCCGCTCGGCGAGTTGTCCCTCGCGGAGGTGGACCGGGTGCTGGCCGTCAATGTGCGGGGCGTGTTCCTGGCCTCCCAGGCTGCGGCCGGACGGATGCGGGAGGGTGGGCGGATCATCACGATCGGCAGCTGCATGACCCAGCGGGTGCCGGGGCCCGGCGGGACGCTGTACGCGGCGAGCAAGTCGGCGTTGATCGGCCTGACCAAGGCCCTCGCGCGGGAGCTGGGGCCGCGCGGGATCACGGCGAACCTCGTGCATCCCGGGCCCGTCGACACCGACATGAACCCGGCGGACGGACCGTTCGCCCCGGGCCAGACCGCGATGACCGCGCTGGGGCGGTTCGGGACGGCGGAGGAGGTGGCGTCGATGGTGGCCTGTCTGACGGCCGCGGGCTACGTCACCGGGGCGGAGTTCTCGGTGGACGGGGGGCATGCGGCGTGAGGTAGCGGCTTGGGCGGGGCCGGGCGGAGGCTGCCGGGTCCGGGTTTCGGGTCAGAGGCAGTCCTGGGGCGGATCCAGGTGGGTCCGGGTCCGGGTCGAGTGCGGGTTTGGGTCCGGGTCCGAGGCCGTTTCCTTTCTGGCGCGGGCCCAGGAAGGGGGCCAGGCCCGAGGCCGGGGTGGTGGCGGTGGCGGTCCGGGCCCAACGCCGGGTCGGGCGTGGTGAGCCGGCGGGCCAGATCCTGATCCGGAGGCGGAGGCGGGGTCGGATTCGGTTTCAGGGGCGGGCCAGGGTCCGGGGGGCTAACCCCGTCTCCGCCGCGCCGTTGCGGGAGCCCGTCGGCAGCCCGGGCTCCCCCTGTCACGGCCAACTGGCAAGCCCTGTCCACGGAAATCGGAAAACACTGCCCGACAGGCAACCCCGAAACGCCACTCGGCCGGCGACACGAAAGCGCCGCCCGACCGGCGGCCCGGAAACGCCACCTCGTCGGCAGCTGGGAGACGCCGTCGTCCGGTCAGCAGCCGATGGATGTGGTCCGGTCGGCGGCCGATGGACTTGGCCCGGCGCCGACCGATGGACATGGTCCAGTCGGCGGCCGATGGACCTGGCCCGGTGCCGACCGAGAGGCCCGCTCTCAGCCGCCCACCTCCCGGTGCCGGGCCGACAGCGCCGCCGTTCCTGCCTCCGTCAGGGAGCCGAACAGTCGCAGGCGGGAGATTCCGCCGTCCGGGAAGATGTCCACACGCGCGTGCGTGCCGACCGCCGGTTCCGGCAGCACGAAGCGGTGGTTGGTGTCGGGCTGGAGCCGAGTGCGCGGGAGGATCTCGTGCCAGTCGCTGGCGTCGCCGTCGCGGACCGACACCGACGCCCAGCCCGCGCTGTTGCCCTTCAGATACGCCGTGTCGATCTCGATCGCACGGATCCGGGACTGGGCCACCAGGCGGTAGCGGATCCAGTCGTGGCCCTGGTCGCGGCGCCGGCGGGTCTCCCAGCCGTCGTCCATCTTGCGCGAGCGGCCGGGCTGGATGGTGTTGGAGGCGGGCGAGTAGAAGAGGTTGGAGGCGTCCTCGGCCCGGCCGCCGTTCTCCAGCGCGACCACGTCGAAGGCGCCGAGGACCTCGAGCCAGGCCGGGTCCGGGACGACTTCGCCGTACACCCGCAGGCGGGCGATGCCGCCGTCCGGGTGCTGGTTGACCCTGAGGTGGGTGAAGCACTGCTCCAGGGGCACCTCGAAGCCGTTGGCCGCGTGGCCGCCGACCGGTGTCCGCGGGACCAGCGTCGTCCACTTCACGTCGTCGCCCAGCAGTTCCTCGGGGGACGGGGAACCGGCGACGCTCGTGCCCTCGACCGACACCGCCTGCGGGTAGTTGCCGCGGAAGTGCGCGGTGTCGACGACGATCCCCCGGATCACGCCGGGCGCGCCGAGCCGCACCAGCGCCCAGTCGTGGTCCTCCGCCATCGGCCAGGGGTGCTCGGCCGAGGCGCCCCGGCGGCGCCGTGTCTCCCAGCCGTCCATGATCTTGCCCTTGTGCCCGAAGTGCTCGGGGTCGAACTCGGCCCGCCCGGGCATCAGCAGGTTCTCGCGCTGGGCGAAGAACTCGTCGTTGGCGGCGATGACGGAGGCCCCGAGCGTCCGTGCGGCGAGGTTGACGTACTGGGTGAAGGGGAAGTCGGCGGTGCGGTAGTCCGCGTACGGGTCGCCGCCGCCGTACGGGTGCGCGTCGCCGGTGAAGCTGGGAATCGCCGTCACGTACATGTGCCTTTCAAGAGTGGGCCGGTGCGGGTGGAATCAGGGCGTTCGGGTGAGCAGTTGCCCCTTCGGCGCGGTGAACTCGCCGTCGTTCACGATGCGTTGGCCGCGCAGCCAGGTCGACTTCACCACCCCGTACAGGGTCTTGCCCGCGTACGCCGTGACGCGGTTGCGGTGCTGGAGGGCCGCCGGGTCCACGGTGAAGGTGTCGTCGGGGGCGAGGACGGCGAAGTCGGCGTCGCGGCCGGCCTCGATGGCGCCCTTGCGGTCCAGGCCGACAAGTCGGGAGGTCCGGGCGGACATCCAGCGGACGACGTCCTCCAGGGTGTGGCCGCGCCTGCGGGCCTCCGTCCAGACCGCGGCCAGGCTCAGCTGGAGGCCGGAGATGCCGCCCCAGGCCGTGGCGAAGTCGTCGGTCTTCAGGTCGGCCGTGGACGGCGAGTGGTCGGTGACCACGCAGTCGATGGTGCCGTCGGCCAGCGCCTGCCACAGCAGGTCCTGGTTGGCGGACTCCCGGATGGGCGGGCAGCACTTGAACTCGCTTGCGCCGTCCGGGACTTCCTCGGCCGTGAGCGTCAGGTAGTGCGGACAGGTCTCGACCGTGATGCGGACGCCCTCCGCCTTGGCCCGGGCGATCAGCGGGAGCGCGTCACTCGACGACAGGTGGAGCACGTGCACGCGCGCGTTCAACCGCTTGGCCTGCGCGATGAGTTGGGCGATGGCCGTGTCCTCGGCGTCACGCGGGCGGGAGGCCAGGAAGTCGGCGTACTTGGGGCCGCCCCGCTGCGGGGCGGTCTCCAGGTGGTGCGGGTCCTCGGCGTGCACGATCAGCAGGCCGTCGAAGGAGGCGATCTCGGCCAGCGAGCGGGCGAGCCCGTCCTGGTCGAGGTGCGGGAACTCGTCGACGCCGGAGGGCGAGAGGAACGCCTTGAAGCCGAAGACGCCCGACTCGTGCAGCGGGCGCAGGTCCTTGACGTTGTCGGGCAGGGCGCCGCCCCAGAAGCCGACGTCGATGTGGGCCTTGTCTACGGCGACCTCGCGCTTGGTCCGCAGGTTCTCGACGGTCGTCGTGGGCGGGAGGGAGTTGAGGGGCATGTCGACGAGGGTGGTGATGCCGCCGGCCGCCGCCGCGCGGGTGGCGGTCCAGAAGCCCTCCCACTCGGTGCGGCCGGGGTCGTTGACGTGCACGTGGGTGTCGACCAGGCCGGGCAGCAGGACGTCGTCGCCGAGGTCCTCCAGGCGGGCGCCTTCGGCCACGGGAGCGTCGTAGGGGAGTACGGCCGTGATCCTCCCGCCGTCCACGGCCACCGACGCGGCCCGTGTCCCCTCGGGTGTGATGACGCGCGTCGAGCGCAGCACCAGTTCAGTGTCGGACACCCGGACCCCTCTCTGCCGCGGATGACTCCCGCGCCGCCGTTAACTTCCGCGTAACGGAATTCAACTTTCTGTTGAAGGAGTCTTCACTCCCGTTCGGGTGCCGTCAAGGGCACACTTCTCCAGAGTGCGCCCGACGTCGACTCTCTGGACGTTTCCACAAAGCGGAATTAGACTTCCGACAAGCAGAACGTAGCCATGCACCAGCGGGGAGTCAACCGACTGCCGGGTAGGCTGCTGCTCCTTCCTGCCCCGCCCCGAAGGCAGCCCCGAAAGGAACGCGCCGTGCCGACGTCCAGCGCCAGCACCACCGACTCCGCCAGGTCCGCCGGCGGGGTGCAGTCCCTCGAGCGCGCCTTCGATCTGCTGGAACGCATGGCGGACGCGGGCGGGGAGGTCGGTCTGAGCGAGCTCTCCGCGAGCAGCGGGCTGCCGCTGCCGACCATCCACCGTCTGATGCGCACGCTGGTGTCCTGCGGCTACGTCCGCCAGCAGCCCAACCGCCGCTACGCCCTCGGCCCGCGCCTGATCCGCCTCGGCGAGTCGGCCTCCCGGCTGCTCGGCACCTGGGCCCGCCCCTATCTGGCCCGCCTGGTCGAGGAGACCGGGGAGACGGCCAACATGGCCCTGCTCGACGGGGACGAGATCGTCTACGTCGCGCAGGTGCCGTCGAAGCACTCGATGCGGATGTTCACCGAGGTCGGCCGGCGCGTCCTGCCGCACTCCACGGGCGTCGGCAAGGCGCTGCTCGCCAACACCCCCGACCACGAGGTGCGCGCCCTCCTCGCCCGCACCGGCATGCCGGCCGCGACCGAGAAGACGATCACCACCCCGGACGGCTTCCTCGCGGCGCTCGTGGACGTCCGCGCGCAGGGCTACGCCGTCGACGACAACGAGCAGGAGATCGGCGTCCGCTGCCTCGCGGTCTCGGTGCCCAACTCCCCGACCGCGGCGGCCATTTCGATCTCCGGCCCGGCCGGCCGGGTCACCGAGGCGGCCACCGAGAAGATCGTCCCGGTACTCCAGCAGGTGGCCGGCGAACTCTCCGAGGCCCTGACCACCCAGAACCCTGCGTGACCGCCTTACAGCCTTGGCCGGGACGCTACACCGACCGGCACGGCACGGAGGAGGTCGTCTTCGAGACCGACGGCCGGGAGTCGATCCGCACGACGGTCAGGGGTGTCCGCTTCGAGGGCGCAACGATGGATGCGCTAGGCGCCGTCAGCGGCGACCCACCAGGGTCAGAATTCACCTGCGCCGACGGGAAGCTGTTCGCCTGTCTGCTGGAGTGGGCACAGCCCGTGCGGGTCGAGGTCGCCGGCCAGGGCGAGCAGATCGCGACGCTGCACTGCGCTCTGCGACTCGACGACCCCACGGACCACAAGGAGCTGACCGCCACTCTGCGCCTTGACGGTCACGAATTCCGTTCCACCCAGGCGGACTTCGAGAACGCCCTGCGAGAGCTCGCCCGCAGCCTCCCCCACCCGGTGCGGCTCAAGTCATGCATCTCCTGCGCATGGTCCGACTACCACCCTTGCGGCCACGGCATCATGAGCGACCTGGCCTGCTTCCGCGGCGCGAAGGACCGCTACCTGCTGGTCGAGGGCAAGTCGGGGCCGCACAACATCTTCGACGTCTGGGACCATCGCACCGGATTCGTCCAGGAGACCTGGCTCTGTGAGCAGTTCGAGCACCGCGGCGACCATCAGGGCTACCGGGGTTCGTTCCCCGGCTAGCGCCCCGGTTCCCCGAAGAGTTCCACCGCCTCGCGGACCTCGCCCAAGCCCCGCGACAACGCGCTGACCGAGCCGATCGCTCCCGCGATCAGCAGCAACGACCGTCGCAGGCGGGGGACTTCGGGGGCGCCCTCGATCGTCATGGCGGCCAGGGCGGCGAGTTCGTCCTCGGCGATGTCGCGGTCGGGGAACTCCGCCGGGTGCGCGGCGAGTTCGCGGCGCAGTCGGGAGACCGCGGTCCGCAGTTCGGTCACTCTCGGATCGTTGTCGCTGCCGCTCACCGGTCTCTGTCCCAAGCTCCGCAACACAGCTCTCCCCCGCACACCTTCCGCACCTGATGTCCCGGCGGCGCTGGTCGGGCGCCGAGGGATGCGGGTCAGTAAACGCCACACGGGGCGCCGGGCGCCACCGTGCGGACCGAAATTAAGCCCGCTGAAACCCGCCGTACACCGGCGCGTCCGGTATGCAGGACGCATGACGGAGAACGAACAGCAGGTCGCCGGGCTGCTCCTGGCCGCGGGCGGCGGGCGGCGGCTCGGCGGACGGCCCAAGGCACTGCTCGAACACCGGGGCCGCCCGCTCGTCGAGCACGCGGTGGGCGTCCTGCGCGCGGCGGGCTGCGCACGGGTGCACGTGGTCCTGGGCGCCGCCGCGGCGGCCGTACGGGAGCGGGCGGAGCTCGGTGAGTGCGTGATCGTGGAGAACCCGGCGTGGGGCGAGGGGATGGGGTCGTCGTTGCGGGCCGGGCTCGACTCGTTCGCCGGAACGCCGGCACGGGCCGTGCTGGTGTCGCTCGTCGACCAGCCCGGCATCGGGGCGGAGGCGGTGCGCCGGGTGCTCGGCACGTACGAGGACGAGACCTCGCTCGCCTCGGCCGCCTACGACGGCGTACGCGGCCACCCCGTCCTGCTCGGGAGCGCCCACTGGGCCGGGATCGCCGCGACTGCGACCGGCGACCAGGGGGCACGCGCCTACCTGAAGGAGCACCGGGACGCGCTCACGCTCGTCGAGTGCGGGGACGTGGCGCGGCCGTACGACATCGACACGGCAGCGGATCTCGCACACCTGGAGTGAGAGAGGTGACACTGAGCGCCACATTGCCTCGACCCGGAGAATCTCGACATCAACAAACCATTGAAATTCCACGATGAGGAAACTAGTATCCACTGTTCAGAAGCGCCCTACCGCTCCGGGGGCGCTCCCCGCCGTACCCGGTTCGACTGGCACCCGGTGCCACCGCTGAAGGAAGTGACCGCTCATGTCCGCACCAGCGCCGTCCCCGCTGGCCATCGTCGACGCCGAGCCCCTGCCGCGGCAGGAGGAGGTCCTCACCGAGGCGGCCCTCGCCTTCGTGGCCGAGCTGCACCGCCGGTTCACCCCCCGGCGTGACGAGCTGCTGGCCCGCCGGGCCGAGCGCCGCGCCGAGATCGCCCGCACCTCCACGCTCGACTTCCTCCCGGAGACCGCCGCGATCCGCGCGGACGAGTCCTGGAAGGTGGCCCCCTCCCCCGCGGCCCTGGACGACCGCCGGGTCGAGATCACCGGCCCCACCGACCGCAAGATGACCATCAACGCCCTCAACTCCGGTGCCAAGGTGTGGCTCGCGGACTTCGAGGACGCTTCCGCTCCCACGTGGGAGAACGTCGTCCTGGGGCAGGTCAACCTCGCCGACGCCTACACCCGGAACATCGACTTCACCGACGAGAAGTCCGGCAAGTCCTACGCGCTCAAGGCCGACGAGGAACTCGCCACCGTCGTCATGCGGCCACGCGGCTGGCACCTGAACGAGCGGCACCTGGTCGACGCGAACGGCACCCAAGCGCCCGGCGCCCTGGTCGACTTCGGCCTGTACTTCTTCCACAACGCGCAGCGCCTGCTCGACCTCGGCAAGGGTCCGTACTTCTACCTCCCGAAGACCGAGTCGCACCTCGAAGCGCGCCTGTGGAACGACGTGTTCGTGTTCGCGCAGGAGTACACCGGCATCCCGCAGGGCACCATCCGGGCCACCGTGCTGATCGAGACGATCACGGCCGCGTACGAGATGGAGGAGATCCTCTACGAACTCCGCGACCACGCCTCGGGGTTGAACGCGGGCCGCTGGGACTACCTGTTCTCCATCGTGAAGAACTTCCGTGACGGCGGCGCCAAGTTCGTCCTGCCGGACCGCAACGCGGTCACGATGACCGCCCCGTTCATGCGGGCGTACACCGAACTCCTCGTCCGCACCTGCCACAAGCGCGGCGCGCACGCGATCGGCGGCATGGCGGCCTTCATCCCGTCCCGCCGGGACGCCGAGGTCAACAAGGTCGCCTTCGAGAAGGTCCGCGCCGACAAGGACCGCGAGGCCGGCGACGGCTTCGACGGCTCCTGGGTCGCCCACCCCGACCTGGTCCCGATCGCCATGGAGTCCTTCGACAAGGTCCTCGGCGACAGGCCGAACCAGAAGGACCGGCTGCGCGAGGACGTCCACGTCGAGGCGGCCGACCTCATCGCGATCGACTCGCTCAAGGCGAAGCCGACGTACCCCGGTCTCGTCAACGCCGTTCAGGTCGGCATCCGTTACATCGAGGCCTGGCTGCGCGGGCTGGGCGCGGTCGCCATCTTCAACCTGATGGAGGACGCGGCGACCGCTGAGATCTCCCGCTCGCAGATCTGGCAGTGGATCAACGCGGGCGTGGAGTTCGAGAACGGCGAGAAGGCCACGCCGGAGCTGGCCCGCAAGGTCGCCGCCGAGGAGCTGGCGAACATCCGCGAGGAGATCGGCGAGGAGGCCTTCGCGGCCGGACACTGGCAGCAGGCCCACGACCTGCTGCTCCAGGTCTCCCTCGACGACGACTACGCGGACTTCCTCACGCTGCCGGCGTACGAGCAACTGCGCGGCTGACGAGCCGTCACTTGTCCGAGTGGCCCAGGGACTTCCCCGGGGCCACTCGGTCGCGTACGGCCTGCTTGACCGCCGTGGGTTCCGGGAAGCCCTGCTCCCGGCGGTCCCAGACGACCTCGTCGTCGACGCGGACCACGAAGACACCGCCCGTGCCCGGCCTGAGCGACAGTTCGGTCAGTTCGGTCTCGAAGGTGGTGAGCAGCTCCTGTGCCAGCCAGGCCGCGCGGGGCAGCCAACGGCACTGGGTGCAGTACTCGATCTGTACGACGGGGCTCATCCGAGGTGCACCGACCAATCCTGTTCCGCGGCGGGTTTGCCGTGCAGGTCGGGGACCCGCTTCAGCCACTTGGGCCGGCCTTCCTGTGTCCGCGCCGCGCGCAGGGCCTCCTCCGCGGCGAGTTCCTCCCGGGTGGGGAAGTCGGTGGGCAGCCAGGCCTCGGAGGCCCGCACGCGCGCGTGGAGGTACGTCACATAGGCCTCGCGCGCCTCGGCCGGGGTCGCGAAGTCGGTGAGCCAGGCGTCGGGAACGGCCGCCGTGACCTCGCGCAGGACGTCGAGAGTGACCTTGGGCGCGAGTTCCGCGTCGGCGGCGCGCACGTCGGGGCCGTAGTGGCCGAGGGCGTGATGGCGGAAGTCGTAGGACTTCGCGGGGTCCGTGCCGTCCCAGCGGTGGTGGAAGACCAGGGCGGCCCCGTGGTCGATGAGCCACAGCCGCGGGGGTGCGACACCGAGCGTGGGCCAGACCATCAGGTTCGAACTGTGCACCGTACGGTCGACGTTGACGGTCAGCGCGTCCAGCCAGACGATCCGGCCGGCCTCCAGCGGGTCCACGGGGAACAGGCCCGCGATCTCGGGCGTGAAGTCACGCGCGCCCGGCAGGTAGTCCATGCCGAGGTTCACCCCCGCGCTCGCCGCGTGCAGGTCCCGCACCTCCTGGTGCGGCTCGCTGTCCGCGATGGCCGGGTCGAAGCGCACCAGGACCAGTTCGGGGAAGCGCAGCCCCAGGGCCCGCGCCAGCTCACCGACGATCACCTCGGCGACCAGCGCCTTGCGGCCCTGTGCGGAGCCGGTGAACTTCACGACGTACGTGCCCAGATCGTCGGCCTCCACGACGCCGGGCACGGAACCGCCGGAGCGCAGCGGTTCGACGTAGTGCGTCGCGGTGACCTCCCTCAGCATTTCTCCAGGCTATACGTAGTTCTGCGTACACCCGCGACGGACCGCGTGCGATTGCAACCGGGGCGGCCTGAGAAAAGTGTTACTGGAGGGAGTCCGTGCGTTTGACCGGCGCACGGCAGAGGAAACCGGCGAGAAGCGGGGGACGATGAGCGGCATAGTGATTCATTTGCCACAGGAACCGGCACAAACGGTACGGCTCGGTCCGGGTGAGGTGGCACGCTTCGGGCGCGGCTCCGACGCGGCACCCGTGGAGCTGCGGCTCGCGGACCCCTCGGTGTCCCGGCTGGCCGGGGAGATCCGGGTGACCGACGAGCACTGGCTGCTGAGCAACTTCAGCGCGACGCAGAGCTATCTGGTGGAGAACCCGGAGGGCGCCGGAGAGTATCTGCGGGTGCCGCCGCGCCGGGTCGGGGCGCCCATCCCCTTCGAGTTCGCACGGGTCGTGCTGCCCACGCGCGGATCCGGGGTGAGCTTCCACGTCTTCGCGCCCGACCACGTCTACCTCGATCCGAGCGGGCCGGAGGGCGACCACCGGGGCACCCGCACCCTGACCGCGTACTCGCTGGACCAGACCGCCGCGTACTTCCTGGTGCTGGTCGCGCTCTGTGAGCCGCGCCTGCGCGACGAGTCGGCGCTCGCGGTACCCACCACCCCCGAGATCGTCGAGCGGCTGCGCAGGCACCCGCAGTACGGGCGCCTCACGGCCCGCGCGGTCAGCGCCCACATCGACTACCTCGCCGACGAGAAACTCCGCATCGTCTCGCCCGCCGAGCGGGAACCGGGCCGCGGTGCCCGTCGCAACGGCAAGCGCGAGACGCTCGTCGGCGTCGCGCTGCGCTTCGGCCTCGTCGACGAGCGGCACCTCGGGCTCCTTCCGGCCCGCACCCCGTCCGGGGCGGGGGCATGCCGGTGAGCGGGGCGGGACCGAGGGTTCCCCGCGGTCTGCGGGTCGGCGACTGGGAGGTCGGGGAGCCGATCGCCGAAGGCGGCTGGGGATGGGTCTACGAGGGCCGTCGCGTGGCGAACACGGACGCGGGCGGCAGCAGCACAGGACCCACGGCCGCGGGCCGCAGCAGCACAGGACCCACGGCCGCGGGCCGCAGCACGGACGCCACGGACAGGGACCGCGGCGCGGGCGCGGTGGACGGGGGCCACGGCACAGGTGTCACGGACAGGGGCCGGGCCGCGGGCGCGGGCGACGCGGGCCACGGCACAGGCGCGGCGGGCGGTGACCGGGCCGTCGCGCTGAAGTTCATGCCGACGGCCGGGCTCGCCCCGCGCCAAGCTCGTGGGCTGGCGGAGAGCGCCCGGCGGGAGAGCGAGTTCGGGCGCCGGAACCGGCATCCCCGGCTGATCCGGCTGCTCGACTCGGTCGTCCTGGACGAGCCGGACCATCCCCAGCTCGACGGGGCGGTCGTGCTGGTGATGGAGCGCGCCGAGCGCAGTCTGCGGCAGCTCCTGGAGGCCGAAGGTCCCCTCGCGGGCGGCGCGGGCACGCGGATCCTGACGCAGATCTGCGAGGGGCTGGCGCATCTGCACGCTCTGGGCTGGGTGCACGGCGACCTCAAGCCCGACAACGTCCTGCTCATGGCGGACGGTTCGGTCCGGCTGTCGGACTTCGGGCTGGCCGCCGAGCTCGACGGCACCCTCGGCACGCACGCGTGGATGCCGCCCGCGGGCACCCCCGACTATCTGCCGCCCGAACGCTGGCGGGCCCCGTTGGGCGAGCGCGGTGTGCAGGTCCGTCCGAGCACCGACATCTGGGCCCTCGGCATCGTGATCCACCAGGTGTTCACCGGCGGCGCCTCGCCCTTCCCCGGCGCGACGGCGGCGGCCCGCGGCGCGGCCGTACAGGAGTTCGCGGCCGGACGGGCGCCACTGCGGCTGGATCCCGCCGTGCCCGAGGTGTGGCGCGCGCTCGCCGCGGACTGCCTGGCACCCGCCCACGAGAGCCGCGCCGCGCACACCGCGCAGGAGGTGCTGACCCGCGTCCGGGCGGCCGAGGGCGACGCGTCCGACGCGCCGGGCGACACCGCTCCCCCACGCCGTCGGCGGCGGCTGGTGCTCGGCGCCGTGACGGCCACGGCGCTGGGCGCGGCGACGGCCGTGGGCTGGCCGTACATCGTCGCGGACAACGAGGACCACACGGCGGGCAAGGGCACCGAGGTGCACACCGAGAACATCTCCGGCACCGCATCGGCCGGCGCCCGTGTCACGGTGTTCAACGTCGAGAAGTACTGCCGCGACCGGGCCGAGGCGCGCGACCCGATCTGCAGTCTGGGTCTCGCGGTCGACCCCCGGGCCGCCTACACGATCGACAACGTCGTGCCCACCCGCGTGTGGCACGGGGACGTGCTGCCCGCCGAGTGCCGGATGAGCAAGGGGCTGCCGGTGACCGACGAGGTCGGCACCCGCACCACCACGTGGTACAAGGTCCGGCTGCGGGACGGCAGGGCATGGCTTCCGGCCGTGCGGACCAAGGACCGTCCCGCCGTGCCCGAATGCGCTTGATCCTCCCCGGCCCGGCCGGTGCTCTGCGGCACCGGCCGGGCCGGTCGGGTCAGGCGCAGGTCCCGATGTCGCGGCCGTCGTTGTCCTTGGCCTCGTCGTTGCCCCACTTCTGGAGGTAGTAGGCGGAGACGTACGCCCGCCCCGACCCGCCCGGCGCGACCTCGTCGAGGTCGGTGAGCAGCCACCAGTGGTTGTACGACGTGTCGTTGCCGACCTTGTGGCCCCACTTCTTGCACAGGACGTAGTTGGTGCCCTTGCGCAGGGTGCCCTGGGGGGCGCAGCGCGCGGTGCTGTCGCCGACGCAGTCCACGTACCTGTACCCGGTGGCGTCGGCATAGGTGTCGACCCAGAACCGGTCGGGCTGACCGCCCCCGCCGTCGCACGCGTTGGTGCTCTTGACCTGAGGGAACGGGCCGTTCGGGCTGAGCCGGTACTCGGTGCCCTGGATCACCGGGTGGACCATCTCGTCGGTCTCGCCGTCGTTGTCGCCGTTGCTGTCGTAGAGCTGCTCGTAGTGCAGGTGCGCCTCCTCCGTGCCGACCAGGCCGAGCCGTCCGAGGGGGGTGCCGGAGTCGACGCGCTGGCCGAGGCTCACGTCGATGCGGTCCATGTGGAGATAGACCGTGAACCAGCCGCCGCCGTGGTTGATCTCGACCCCGCCGGGCGGGAAGAACTCGGTGACCGTGCCGGCGGCGGAGGCGGCGACCGTCGCGCCTAGGGTGGAGCCGCCGACCCGGTACATGTCGAGCTTCTTGTCGTCGGGCGCGTGGCCCAGGTACGTCTGCAACTGCCAGGTCTGTCCGCACGCGAACGGCAGTCGGAAGTCCGGGCGGGCGGCGGGCGCCGCCGTCGCGGCCGGCGCGCTCGCGCACACCCCCGCCGTCATCAGCAACGCGATCAGCGCCGCCGCCCAGCCCGGTTTCCCTCGCCACAGCCTCACGGGTCCCTGCCCTTCCTGTCGTGTCCTGTCGGTGCTGTCGGTCCAGTCGGTCCTGTAGGTCCAGTCGGTCCTGTAGGTCCTGTCGGTGTCCCGCGCCGACAGTGCCGCAGAGCGGCCGGGAAGGGACTCCGGCACGTTCCGGGGTGGCCGCGGCGCTCAGCGGGTCAGGTGCCGCACCGCCGGCTCACACCGCCGGTCTCGTCGCCCTTGAGGTAGATCGCGCTGACATAGCCCACCCCGCCCGCGCGCAACGGGAGCTCGACCCACTTGTCGCTCGTGTAGCCCTCGGCGGAGATGCGCTCGCCGGTCTTCCAGCAGTTCGCCGGGTAGGTCTCGTTCGGGTAGACCTTGCTGACCGGGTCGCAGCCCGTGATGCCCGCGCAGGCGCGGACGTTGGCCTCCGCCCACGCGGTGACGTTGGTCGTCCCGCCGCCTCCGCCGCCGTCGGTGGGCTGGAAGGTGACGTCGACCCAGTCGTTGTCCGTCATGCCGAGGCCGTCCCAGAACGTGCCGTCGGCCACGTCGATCCCGGCCGGGTTGGCGACCCGGCGGCCGAACTCGTCACGGCCCCCGTTGTAGCCGTTCTGGTAGGCCGCCTGGGCCTGCGGGGTGCCCTGCGGCAGGTCGTTCCACATCTGCCGCAGGCCCGAGGGGTTCCAGTAGTCGTCCTTGGTGTTCCAGGGGCCGACGTCCCAGACCGGGGCGGTCTCGCAGCGTCCGGTGCGGGCGTAGCACAGCCGCACCTGGTACTCGCGGCCTCCGTTGCTCGCCAGCATCCGCCGCGAGGGCAGGGCCACGAAGTGGTCGCGCGGCTGGATGACATGGCCGTTGGCCGTGGTCTGCCCGGTCAGACCCTCACGGGTGGCGAAGAGGCGGTACGTCACGGACGCCGCGGCACTCGCGCCGGCCGCGGCGCGGGCGGTGGACCGGGACGGGTCGGCGTGCACCCGGACGTCCGAGACGACCGGGGAGCCGCTCCGGTCGCCCAGGAGGGTGAGCCGCACCTGGAGGACGGACACGGCCTGGGACAGCCGCAGCCGGCCCCCCGCGTCGGGGGCGGTCCACTGGGTCCAGGTGCCGGGGTGGGCGCTGCCGCGGACCTCGGTGAGCACCTGGCTCCCCGACGGCACCTGCGCCTGGCGGCGGACGGTGAAGGAGTCGGTCTGCCGCCCCAGGCTCTGGACCGGCGCGGTGTACACGGCGTACGCCCGGCCGGGGGCGGAGGCGGTGCGGGCGCGGCGGTCGCCGATGGTGAGCCGGCCGTCGGCGCGGTGGCGGGTGTTGTGCTGGTCGGCCGAGGTACTGGCGAGGTCGACCCGCCAGTCGGCCGCCGGGCTCTGTGCGGCGGGTCTCTCCCCGCCGTCGGCGGCCGCGGCGGTGACGGGCGTCAGCCCGCCCACGGCGAGCAGGGCGCACAGCCCCTGTATCAGGCGTCGGGTGGTCGTTCGCACGGCGCATTCCCCCATCGGGCTCGGAAACCGTGTGGTTGTCCTGGAGAGCCCTATCGGCCGCACGAGCGCGCTGTCATTCCGGAACGTTCCGGGTGCCGCCGTGGCCTTCGGCGCGGATAGCTTCCGGGCCGTCCCCACAACGCATCACGGAGAGGAAGTCCCGTGCGACTGCATCCGCTCGCCGGACTCGTCGCGGCGGCCGCCGTGTTCCTGCCCCTGACGGCCGCGGCACCGGCCGTCGCCGCGCCGACCGCCGCGGCGGCGTTCGCCGCGTCCTGCCCCACCGCCGGCGTCGTCAGCCAGGGCTACAGCAGCGGCCACGACGGCGTCGACATCGCCAACGCCCTCGGAACGCCCATCTACGCCGTCGGCGCCGGCGAGGTCATCGCCTCCGGCCCCGCCAGCGGCTACGGGCAGTGGATCCGCATCCTGCACGAAGACGGCACCGTGACCGAGTACGGGCACATGTACCAGCGCGACGTCTCCGTCGGCCAGCGCGTCCAGGCCGGGCAGCGCATCGCTCTGATGGGCGCCGAGGGCGAGGCGACCGGGCCGCACCTGCACCTGCGCGTCCGGGTCGGCACGTCCACCACGGTCCGCGGCATCGACCCGGTGCCGTACCTGCGCGACCGCGGGGTGAACCTGCCCTGCACGCCCGGCGGGGGCGGCGGAGGCGGTGGCGGCCAGACCACGGTCACCGCGTGGGCGGAGGCCAACGTCCGCGCCTGCGCCGGCGTCACCGGCTGCGACCCGGTCAGCAAGGTCTACCCGAACGAGACCTACCCGGCGAACTGCTGGAAGACCGGCGAGCGCATCTCCGCCGAGGGCTACACCAACGACAAGTGGGTGCAACTCCCGCTGCGCGCGGGCGGAGTGGGCTACGTCAGCGCGATCTACCTCAAGGGCGACGACAAGGGCAACGTCAGCACCGAGTGCCGCTGACCGGCCCGCCGCCGCCGTATCCGTTCTCCGCTTCCTGCCCTCGCCGCGTCCCGCGGTGCGGGCCCCACACCCGACCGAAAGGCACATCCATGGCCCTCGTCACGCTCGGCCGCCTCGCGGCGCTCGGCACCACCGCCACCGCGCTCGCGCTGCTGCCGCTGTCCTCGGCCTCGGCCCAGGACGACATCAACACCTTCAAGAACCAGGCCACCAACCGCTGCATCGACGACACCAGCAACGGCTTCCGCACCTGGGACTGCAACGGCTCCGGTGCCCAGCAGTGGATCGTGCACCGCTGGAACGACGGCACGGTCCAGCTGAGAAGCAACAACACCAACCGGTGCATGTACGACAGCGACCAGGGCTTCAAGACCCTGCCCTGTGACTCCACCCCGAACCAGAGCTGGTACGTCAAGAAGTGGGCCGACAACACGATCGAGCTCAAGAACCAGGCGACGAGCCGCTGCATCGACGACAGCAGCAACGGCTTCCGCACCCACACGTGCAACGCCGGCACGAACCAGAGCTGGTTCTGACCCCAGGGCCGGTACTGACGGTCGCCTCAGGGCGTCCACTCGAGGCGTCCACTAGGGGCGTCCACTAGGGGCGTCCACTAGGGGCGTCCGCCGCGGACAGGATCCGTGGCGGGCGCCCCGCCCGCGTCGGCGGCCACCCGCACCGAGCCGTTCGCTCAGGTCTCGGACAGCGGATTGGGCAGGGGCAGATAGCGGGCGTCGGCGCCGTCCGCGCCGGTCCAGCGCAGCAGCAGGTTGGTCTTGCCGGGCAGGGTCGGCGAGACGAGCAGGGCCCCGATCTCCGGGAGGTCGTGGCGGGCGAGTTCGCGGCGGGCGGCGGGCCAGGGGTCGAAGCCGGGCCGGCGTTCGGCGAGGGCCACGGCGATCTCCCACAGGTGGTTCACGACCAGGCAGTACACCAGCCGCTCCCAGCCGTCCGCGCGCTCCACATCGGTCAGGAGCTTCACGCCCTCGGCGTCCCGGAACAGCGCCTGCACGGGTGTGCCGTCGTCGGCCACGGCCACCAGGGTGTTCTGGAGGTGTGCCTCGAGCACGACTCCGTGGTCGGCGAAGGCCGCGAGGACGGGCGGTACGACCGCGCGCAGATACGCCTCCCACCAGGCGGCCGGGTCCTCGATGCCGTCGAGCGGGTTGCCCTCGAAGCCCTCCACCAGGGCGGCGGCCAGCAGCGGGGTCGCGCCGGGCCGCACATGGCCGGCCAGGCCGTCGCGGACCAGGACGGCGAGTTCCTCGAAGGCGAAGTCGGCGGTGCGGTAGCCGCGGTCGCTCAGCCAGGCGGCGGAACGGGGGCTCCCGGAGGAGCCGGGGCCCGAGGAGCCGGGGCCCGAGGCGCGGGGGCCCTGGGCGAAGGCCCGCACCACCGCTTCATCCGTACGGCGTAGTTTGAGCAGGTCGTGTCGCCAGAGTCGGCGGATGTCGTTCGTGATGCGCACGTCCAGGCTGAACTTCAGGAAGAGGTCGTTCGCGGGGGCGTACACCGTACGGATCGCGGCCGTCGGCCAGACGTCGAAGCCCGTCGTGCCGAGCCGGATCAGGCGGCCGTCCGCGAAGGCGTCTGCGCAGCCCACGAGGTCCAGCTGCCAGGGGTGGGCCGGGAGCAGCCGGTAGCCGGGCGGGGCCTCGCCGAGCGCGTCGAGGGCCGCGGTGTCGCCCTCCTCGACGACGGCGTCCTCGCGCAGACCGAGCAGGACCAGGGGGAACCGGGCGTGCGCCTCGGGGGCGTACGGCAGCCAGGCGGCGACGGGGCCACCGCCGCGGGCCTTGGGAGCGGGGTGGTGGGGGTGGCCGGTGACGAGGCACTGCTCGGAACGCAGGTACGGGTCACGGGGCGCCGTCGCCCGGTCCCTGGCCGTGAGCAGGGCGGCCACCGCGTCCCGGCTGTCGATCATCTCGGCGGGCAGGTCGTGGTTGGGCAGTCCGGTGTGCCGGGTCAGTTCCTCGGCGACGAGCTTGACGAGTTCGGCGTGGTTCACCCGCCGCCAGCCGCCCGCCACCCGCACCTCGGGCTCGGCGGGCCGCCGCTCGCCGCGCACCCGGAGCAGCCGCCCGTCGGGGAGCCAGTACACCGGGCGGTCGCCGGGTTCCGGGAGCCGTTCGGCCACCTCGCGCAGCAGACAGTTGAGCAGGGGCGCCGCCGCGTACGCGTCGGCACGGTGTGCGACGGCGTCGGCCGGCGGGGGCAGGAGGTCCACGCGTTCCACTCGTTCTCTACGGTTGATCTGGGGCGATGACGATCAGTATGTCTGCCGTCATTCCTCCACCGTGACACCAGTCGCTCCCGAGGAGTCCCCCTGTGCACCGTCCCCGCGCCACCGAGGCCGAGTTCGCCGACGAGCTGGCCGTCGTACGCCCCGACCTCGCGGCGCGGTACGCGGCCGAGCTGCCCGGCGCTCGGGCGGCCGTGCTGTCCCGGCTGTGGCGTGGGCTCACGCACGAGCCGCTGCCCTGGGTGGTGGCGCGGGAGGCGGGCCGGGAGGGTCTCACCCTGCGTCTCGCGGACGGCCGCCGGCTGCACGGCCCGCACCCGGACCCGTACGCCACCGCGGCCCAGGTCACGGTCGTACGGCTGGACGGGACCCCGTACGACCGTCCCGCGCACCTGATGACCGGGCTCGGTGTGCCGCACGGCACCGAGTTCGCGGCCGAACTCGACGACAGCGTGGCCTCGTTGGCGCTGTCCAGGGCGACTCAGGAGCCCCGCCCGACCACGTGGCCGGTGCACGACTGGGAGTGGGAGCAGCGGGTCGTCGACGGTCACCCCTTCCACCCCAACTGCCGTTCCCGGCCCGGCTTCTCGGTGGCCGAGCAGCTGGCCTACGGGCCCGAGCACCGGCCCGTGGTGCGGCTGGGTCTGGTGCCGGTCCCGGCGGCCGAGTGCCTGGTGACCGGGGAGTGGCCCGAGGACCTGCGGGACGGGGAGCGGCTGTTGCTGCCGGTGCATCCCTGGCAGGCGGAGCACGTGCTGAAGCGGTCCGCCTCCGAGGGCCTCGACGCCCATCCGCTGATGTCCCTGCGCACCCTCGCCGTGACCGGCGAACGGCACGTCAAGACGGCTCTGAGCGCCCGTCTCACGTCCTCGGTGCGGGACATCTCCGTGTACTCGATCGGTGTGTCCGCCACGCTCTCCGGGTTCGCGGAGACACTGGCCGACCGGATGGACGGACTGCTGCACTTCACCCGCACCCTGGGGGCCGCCACCGCCAACTCCCCTGATCTCGCGGCCGTGTTGCGCGAGTCCCCGCAGGTCCACGGCGACCGGGTGCTGCCCGTGGCCGCCCTCGCCACCACCGACCTGCCCCACTCTGCCGCCTGGCTCGCGGAGTTCGCCCGGCTCGCCCTCACGGTCGGCCTGCGGCTGCTGGAGCTGGGGGTCGCCCTGGAGGCGCACGGCCAGAACCTCCTCGTCGTGCTGGACCAGGAAGGCGCGCCCGTGCGGCTGGTCTACCGGGACCTCGCCGACATCCGGATCAGCCCGGCCCGGCTGGCCCGGCACGGCATCCCGGTGCCCGAGCTGTCCGGACGGGTCGTCACGGACGACGTGACCACCCTGCGGCGCAAGCTGTTCGGCTCCCTGGTGGCGGGCGCCCTCGCGGGGACGGCGGGTTCGGCGGCCGCGTTGCGCGGGGCGCTGGAGAGTGCCGTACGGGATCTGCCGCGCACGCCCGATCTGATCGCGCTGCTCGAACAGCCGCTGCCCGCCAAGGCGTTGACGCTGATGCGGCTCTCGCCGGGGACGCCGGGCGACCAGTGGACACAGCTGCCCAACCCCCTGCGGTGAGCGGCCGTTTTGGAGCGTGGCGCACCTGATCAATAGGATCCGGCGATGATCACAAGAAAACGGCTGGCGGCGGGAGTGGGTGCCCTGCTCGCCGCTCTGACGGCCGGGATCGCCTTCCCGGTCGCGGCGGCCGCCGGTGAACCCGTGGGCGGCAGCACACCGCAGGTCGATCTCGTCCTCGACGTCAGCGGCTCGATGCGGACGGCGGACATCGACGGCGGCACCCGGATGGCGGCGGCGAAGCGGGCGTTCAACGAGGTGCTGGACGCCACGCCCGAGGAGGTCCAGCTCGGCATCCGGACGCTCGGCGCCGACTACCCGGGCAACGACCGCAAGACGGGCTGCAAGGACACCGCGCAGCTCTACCCGGTCAGCACCCTGGACCGCACCGAGGCCAAGACGGCGGTGGCGACCCTCTCCCCCACCGGCTGGACCCCGATCGGGCCCGCGCTGCTCAAGGCGGCCGGTGACTTCGCCGCGGGCGACGGCTCGAAGCGGATCGTGCTGATCACCGACGGCGAGGACACCTGCGCCCCGCTCGACCCGTGCGAGGTGGCCCGGGAGATCTCCGCCAAGGGCGTCGGACTGACCATCGACACCCTCGGCCTGGTCCCCAGCACCAAGCTGAGCAAGCAGCTCAGCTGTATCGCCGAGGCGACCGGCGGCACCTACACCTCGGTCGAGCACACCGACGAACTCACCGACAAGGTCAACCAGTTGGTGGACCGTGCGGCCGACCCGGTGGTGACGCCGGTGGCCACCGAGGGCACCGACACATGTTCCACAGCGCCGACGCTGAAGTCCGGTCTCTACACCGACCGCGAGGAGTTCACCCAGCAGCGCTGGTACCGGGTCGACGTCAAGCCGGGCCAGGAGCTGCGGACTTCGGTGAGCGTGGCGGCCGACCGGGCCGTGAACCCCTCCTACGGGGTGCTGCTGCGGGCGGTGACCGTGCACGGCCGGGAGATCGTGCGCGGCGAGGCGGCGGGCAACGGCCGTACCGACGTGATCTCGTCGGGCCTGCGCTACCCGAAGCCGGAGAGCGACGAGGACGACGCCCCGGCCGAGACCGTGTGCCTCCAGGTCACCAACTCCTTCTCGGCGGGAACCGGGGTGAAGACCACTCCGGGTCTGCCGCTGGAGCTGACCGTGGACGTCGTGGACGGGCCGTCCAAGGCGAGCGACGTGGCCTCCTTCGGGCTCGGGCGCGGCTGGTGGCTGCTCGGTGTGCTGATCCTCGCCGGTTTCGTCGCCGGTCTGTTGTGGGGCTGGGTGTCGCGCTGGCGGGTCGCGGTCTGGAGGACCAACTGATGCGGATCACACGTGTGTTGAGCGCTTCCCTGCTCATGCTCGGGCTGGCCGTCGCACCGGCCGCGGCGGACTCCTCGCCGACCCCGACGGATTCGGCCTCGGCGGACGGTGACGCCCCCACCCGGGCGGGCACGTCCTTCCGCACGGCGACCGAGATCGAGCAGGGCCAGACGGCCACGGCGAGCGGCTCCACGGGCGACTATCTGTACTGGTCGTTCCCGGCGGACTCCGGTCAACGGCCCACCGTGAAGGCGACGGTGAAGCTGCCGCAGACGCACGCCACCGAGACCTGGCAGATCGACGTGTACGACGGTCTGCGGCGCCGCCAGTCCTGCCAGTACGGCTCCCAGACGCGGACCGCCGCGGCGGGCGTGGCCGACGTGGAGCTGGCCTGCACCCTGCGCACGGTCCGGGCCTGGTCCGAGGCCTGGGCCAACGACCCGCTGCCGGGCACGTACTACCTCCGGCTCACGGCCGTCGGGGTCGGCACGGCCGACCTGGGTCTGCCGGTCAGCACCGAGGTGCGGGTCGACTCCAAGGACATCGGCGGTTCGGCCGCGGTGGACGGCTCGATGGCCGAGCCGCTGGTGCCGGGCATCGCGGTGAAGTCCGAGGCGGACGAGGATAGTTCGAGGGATGCCTCGAAGGACGACTCCCCCGTGCTGTCCGCGATCGAGCCCGAGGACGGCTGGTCCTCCGGCTGGTGGTCCGACCGGTGGGTGTGGACGGCGATCGGCGGGGCGCTGGCCGCACTCGCGGGTGTCGGCGGCTACGCGCTGACCCGCGGGTCGGGACGGCCGTCCCGGGTGCCGCCGGGGGCCTGACGGCACCGGCAGCACGGCACGCTCTCAAGAAGGCCCGCTCCGGCGGGCCTTCTGCTTGTTCAGGACTCTCCGAGCGACTCAGCGAGCGGCCCTCCGAGCCTCTCTCCGACCGCCTCTCTGAGCACCTTGGCGATCGGGCCGTCCCCGGTCACCTCGACCCGGCCGTCACGCACCGCGTCCGGCAGGCTCGACTCCCCCCGGGCGAGCTCCCCGCAGGTCTCCGCGTCCAGGACGAGCCGGGCGTCGGGCTCCTGGGGGGCCGGCCCGTCGCCGTACGCGGGACCGGTGGGTGCTCCGACGTACAGATGGAAGTCGCCCTCCTCCAGGCGCACTTCGACGAGTCCCTCGCCCTCCAGCGAGCGCAGCAACGGCAGCGCGAACCAGTGCGCGCGCACCGCGTCGGTGGGCCGCCGCTCGCCGAGCTCGGGACCTCCCCAGGCGCCGAGAGCCTGGAGCACGGGCAGCAACTCGCTGCCGCGTGCGGTGAGTTCGTAGACGTAGGCCGCGCCGGGCGGGGGCAGCCGGCGTCGCGTGGTGAGGCCGTCGCGCTCCATGTCCTTCAGCCGTGAGGCGAGTACGTCCGTGCTGACGCCCGGCAGGTCGGCGTGCAGGTCCGTGTAGCGGCGCGGGCCGGCCAGCAGTTCCCGGACGATCAGCAGGGTCCAGCGGTCGCCCACGACGTCGAGGGCACGGGCCGCGGAGCAGTACTGGTCGTAGCTTCGGCGAGGTGACATGCGACGCAGTCTAGACAAGTTGTTGGACTTTCCAAGCTGCCACTTGGTAAAACCAAGCAACACACGAAACCGGAGAGGCAGCAGCGCATGGAGTTCCGGCAGTCGAACAAGCTCAGCGAGGTCTGCTACGAGATCCGCGGCCCGGTGATCGAGCACGCCGACGCACTGGAGAAGGCGGGGCACAGCGTGCTGCGCCTGAACACCGGCAACCCCGCGCTGTTCGGCTTCGAGGCGCCGGAGGAGATCCTCCAGGACATGATCCGGATGCTCCCGCAGGCCCACGGCTACACCGACTCGCGCGGCGTCCTCTCCGCCCGCCGGGCCGTGGCCGGGCGCTACCAGACCCTGGGCCTGGACGTCGGCGTCGACGACGTCTACCTCGGCAACGGCATCTCCGAGCTGATCTCCATGGCCGTACAGGCGCTGGTCGAGGACGGCGACGAAATCCTCATCCCCGCACCGGACTTCCCGCTCTGGACGGCCGTCACCACACTCGCCGGCGGCAAGGCGGTCCACTACCTGTGCGACGAACAGGCCGACTGGTACCCGGATCTGGACGACATGGCGTCGAAGATCACGGACCGCACCAAGGCCGTCGTCATCATCAACCCGAACAACCCCACCGGCGCGGTCTACCCGAAGGAGATCATCGAGGGCATCCTCGACCTGGCCCGCCGGCACGGTCTGATGGTGTTCGCCGACGAGATCTACGACCAGATCCTGTACGACGACGCCGTGCACCACTCCGTGGCCGCGCTCGCGCCCGACCTGGTCGTGCTGACCTTCTGCGGTCTGTCGAAGACGTACCGGGTGGCGGGCTTCCGCTCGGGCTGGCTGGTGGTCACCGGTCCCAGGCAGCACGCGAAGAACTACCTGGAGGGCCTGACCATGCTGGCCTCCATGCGGCTGTGCGCCAACGCGCCCGCCCAGTACGCCATCCAGGCGGCCCTCGGCGGCCGGCAGTCCATCCACGAACTCACCGCCCCCGGTGGCCGGCTGCACGAACAGCGCACCGTGGCCTGGGAGAAGCTGAACGAGATCCCCGGGGTGTCGTGCGTAAAGCCGAAGGGCTCGCTGTACGCCTTCCCGCGTCTGGACCCCAAGGTCCACAGGATCCACGACGACGAGAAGTTCGTCCTGGACCTGCTGCTGCGGGAGAAGATCCAGGTCGTCCAGGGCACCGGCTTCAACTGGCCGACGCCGGACCACTTCCGCATCCTGACGCTGCCCCACGCGGAGGACCTGGAGGCGGCGATCGGGCGGATCGGGAGGTTCCTGAGCGGCTATCGGCAGTAGCCCGCCGTACGGCTTGAAGTCGCCTGCTGTTGCCTGGTGTTGCCGGGGTTCACAGCCGGGGAGAGCGGGGATGCCCTAGAGTGCGGCCACTGATCCGCAGGGCCGGGGGACAGGGGGATCCCGGGTGTTGTCGTCTCGTCGGCGCGTCTCGCGCGCTTCCTCGGCCTTACGGGGCCGGCTCGCACTGCTTGTCCTGAGCCTCGTCCTGCTGGGCAGCCCCTGGGTGCAGCAGCCCATCTGGGACCGCTACGAGCGCAAGTTCTACATCGAGGCGTCCGACAGCACGACCCTGCGCCGGCTGTTCGAAGCGGCGTTCGTCCCGCGCTGGGACACCTCCTCCGCCCGGTACGGCACCACGTCGGGTCTGGTCGTGAACGACCTCGCCGTGCTGTTCCTGATCGCGGGGCTCGCCTTCTTCCTATGGCGGATGACGGCCCGCGGGAGAGCGGGCCGGATCCGCTGCCTCGTCGTGGGCCTGGCGGTCCCGGTGGCGGCCAACCTGCTGTGGTGGGGCCTGCACACGACCTTCGTGTCCGGGGTACCGCTGGGACCGAGCGACGAGATGCTGGACTACCTGCTGCCCAGCGGCCTCCTGTTCGGGCTGGTGGCCGGTGCCCTGCTGCTGGTGGTCACGACCGGCCTGCCCCGCGGGGGCGGCAGCGCCGGCACGAGCTCCATCGGCGCCGTGACGGCGCCGCTCCGACGCTGGAGAGAGGGAGGGCTCGGTATGACGACCGCGCCGGTCCACATGCCGGTCGGGAGCGCGCCGGGTGACGTCACCCGGTATCTGTGCGCCGCGGCCTACGTCGACGAGGGCTTCGCCGAGCGGGTGGTCGAGGACGTCCTGGCCGACGAGGCGGGCGCCGTGGCGGCCTCGCCCGACGTCGACCTGGTCGCGGTGGTGCGCCACTGTCTGACGGCCCAGGAGCTGCGGCAGCGCCGCGACCTGCGGCTGACCGCGGCCTTCGCCGCGGTGGGGGTGTTCGCGCCGCTGTGGCTGCTGTTCGTGACCGTGTTCCTGTCGACCACCCGGCAGGCCGTCACCCGGCCGAGCCTGGCCACCCGCGGCCGCCACCAGCCGCAGGGCAAGGCGCTGGTCGGCACCGCGGTCGCCGCCGGCTTCGCGGTGGTCCTCGCCTTCGTCCTCGGTTTCCTCGTCTCCATGCTGCCCGCCCCCGGCTTCGTGAGCTGGCTGCTGGGCTCCTATCTGGCCGGGGTGCCGGCCGCCCTGCTGTCCGTGGCGGCCGTGGCGTACGCCTACGCCACCGTCGTACGCCACGATCTCGACGTCGACCGGCTGCTGCGCACGACCATGACCCGCGAGGCGTTCGCCCGGCAGCCGCGGCCGACCGTCCCGCGACGCAAGTGGATGGCCGAGCGGCTGGCGGCCATCAGGGAGGCGCAGGACGGGAACGTCACGGTCTACAGCGGGTTCACGCCCTTCATCGGGTACGCGAGGTCCGCGGCGCAGTGGTCCCTCGCGGTGCCGCTGCTGCCCGCGGACGGCCCCGTCGGCGGGCTGTCGCGACCGGGCGGTCCGGAGGCGTTCACCGTCGCCGAACTCGTCGACCAGGTACGCGCGCGACTGCGGACGACCGCCGCGGCCGGCGGCACGGCCGACGCGGCCGACGCGGCGGTGACGGACGCGGCGCAGGCCCCCGGGCCTTCCGTATCCAACGGAACGGCCGGAACCCACGGACCCGCCCGATCCCCCGCACCGCTCGACTCCCTCGTCATCGAGGACCGGGTCTTCGCGAGCGGCACCGGCATCGGGGAGGACGAGCGGTTCATCAGGACCAGGAGCCTCGCCCCGGCCGCCCGGCTGTCGGCGGACGAGGTCGAGCGGATCATGGAGCACCCCACCGGTACGGTCCGCCACCATCTGGCGGTCCATGTGCCGCTGTGGGGCGGGGACGTGGTGCCGAGCCTGTTCCTGCACTTCTCGACCACGGGGCGCACGCTGCACCTGCATTGCAGCAACCATGTGCTCGGTCCGGTGCGCGCCGAGTACCACGTCGTGGACCGGCTGCGCGGACCCCTGTCCCCCTCCGCGCGGCGGGGGCTGCTGCTGGACGCGGTCCCCCGCACCGGCAAGGCCTTCTACGCGGCGCCCTTCCGCGCACTGCGGCAGGCGTACTTCGACGAGCGGCACAGCAGACGGATGGTGGACGAGCTCCGGGCGCTGGAGCAGGACCCGGTCTACGACTTCGGGGCGCGGGTGAGCGTCCGGGAGCTGGCACTGAGCCCCGACTACCAGAACTACTTCCAGGTCGTGGACGCCGCGCGGATCACGGCCCTGGTGGAGCGGCACACCCTCGCCGCGATCCGTGAGTTCCTCGAGGCGCGCGGCTACGACATCACCGACTTCCGCGCCCAGCAGCAGACCATCCTCAACCAGGGGCTCATCCAACAGGGCGGCACCAGCATCATCGGCAACCAGGCGATCGGCGCGGGGGCGAGCGCCACGCAGAACTTCCCGCAGCAGCAGTCGGGCCCCTCCACGGCGCTCGGTGCCGTGGGCGGGCCCGGACCGGGTGCCCCGTCCGGATCGGGCACGTAGACCGAGGAGGTCCTCACCATGGGCAGCGACGACGGACGCCAGGACCCTCCGGTCAACAACGGCGTCATGATCAGCGGCGGCACGCACCACGTCGGCAACCAGGCGGTGGGACACCGTGCCCAGGCCTTCTCCGGCTCGGTCTCCTTCCAGCCCCAGGACGCCGAGCGTACGGCGGAACTCCTCGCGTACGTGGAGCGGTTGCTGGACGAACACCGGGCGGCGCTGGCCGACCCGGAGGCCACGACCAGGGAACTCCGCCGCCTGCGCGAGGAACTGGACGAGCCCGAACCCGAGCCCACGGTCCTGCGCCGGGCCCTGACCCGCCTGAACGAGTTCGTCCAGCCGGTGACGCCGTTGGTGGTGGCGGTGGGTCAGCTCGCACAGTCGGTGCAGGGGTTGCCGGGGCTGTGAGGCTCCTCAGCCGCGGGGCCGTGAGGTGATCCCGCCGGCGAGGCTGTGAGGTGACCCGGCGGCCAGGCGCGAGACGGCCCCGCCGGCGGGGCTCGCCCTGCGAAGCCCACGGCCCTGTGGCACGGTGCTGGGAGGCCACTGGGAAAGGTACGGGCGTGGGTGATCTCTTTCTGGTGCGGCACGGGGAGACCGAGTGGTCGCGGTCCGGGCGGCACACCGGCTGGACGGACGTGCCGCTGACCGAGCGCGGCCGGCAGGAGGCGCGCGGCCTGGTGCCGCTGATCCGCTCCCACCGCGTCGGCGCCGCCTTCGTCAGCCCCCTCCAGCGGGCGCGCGAGACCGCGGAGCTCATCGGCCTGCACGATCTCCGGGTCGACGTCGACCTGCGCGAGTGGGACTACGGCGGCTACGAGGGCGTAACGACCGTCGAGATCCAGCGCGAGCGCCCGGACTGGTTCCTGTTCACGGACGGCGTGGCGCCCGGCCCGCCCGACCACCCCGGGGAGAGTCCGGAGCAGGTGGGAGAGCGCGCGGACCGGGTCCTGGCCAAGGTGGACGCGGCGCACGCCAACACCGAGGGGTGCGTGGTGCTGGTCGCGCACGGTCACTTCCTGCGGGTCCTCACCGCCCGCCGGCTGGGCCTGCCCGCGTCGGCCGGGGCACTGTTCCAGCTGGCCACGGGGACGCTGTGCCGGCTGGGGACGGAGCACGGGCGGCCGGTGATCGCCGGGTGGAATGTCAGACCCACGTCGTAGCCTTCGAAGCGAAGGGGCGGTGATCCGCGCGGCCCGCGGTGCGACGTGCGGTACGACCGCTCGGGTGGCCCGGATTGCCCGGGTCCTCTGAGTCGTCCCTGCCGCCCGCTGCCTGCCGCCCGTTGCCCGCTGCCCGTCGCCCGTCGCCCGGAAGGAGCACGCCGTGACCCGACCGCCCACCGCCGCCCAGCGGCGTGTCATCGACGCCGCCGATCCCGTCACCGGCCGGCTCAAGGGCACGGAGTCCCAGCTGGACGCACTGGTCAAGCGTGGTCTCGCCTTCCGGCACCCCCGGCCGCCGCACGACCACTTCCTGACCCCGGCCGGCCACCGCGTACGCGAGACGGCCGCCGCGGTTCCCGAGCAGCCCCCCGCCACCGATCCCGCCCCCGCCCCCGGCGTGTTCACGGCCCATGTCGGGGGCACCGAGGAACCCGCCGACACCGGTCCGGCCCGGGTGCGCGAGGTGCACAGCGCCTGGCAGGGGCTGCTGGAGCTGCGCCGGATGACCAATCCGGACGGCGCCACGGACCGGCCGTGCGGCTGGGAGCGCGGCCACCTCGTCCCGGCGGCCGCCCTGGCCCTGGAGGCGGCCGGCCATGCCCCGGAGGCGGGCGGCGCGCCCGGCTACCGGGTGCGCGCGACCCCGCAGCCGGAGGCCGTCGCCGTGCACGCCCCCGAGGGCGAGGCGCTGCGGGCCTGCGCGAGCACGCTGGAGCAGGCGGGCTGGCAGGTCGGCGAGTACACGCAGCCGCGCACCGGAACCCGCTACCTGCTGGCCTCGCCACGCCGGGTGTAGAGGGCACGTGTCAGGATCGGTTCCGGTAACTGCCGTGGCGTGAGAGGGGATTGACGTGAGTGAGCCGTTTTCCGTACCGGTGACCGTCCGCGGGTACGAGACGGACGTACAGGGTCACCTCAACCAGAGCGTGTACCTCAACTACGCCGAGCACGCCCGCTGGTCGCTGCTGAGGGCCGCCGGGATCACCCAGGCCGGGCTCATCGGCAGCGGGGTGGGTCCGGTGGCGCTGGAGACCACCATCCGCTACCTGAGGGAGCTGCTGGCGGGTGACGAGGTGGAGGTGAGCTGCGGCTTCGAGTGGGGCGAGGGCAAGACGTTCCGCATCCAGCAGACGATCCGCAAGAAGGACGGCACCGTGGCGGCCGAGATCACCGCGGTCGGCGGCCTGATGAACCTGAGCGAGCGGCGCCTGGTCCCGAACCCGGGCGAGGTCCTCAAGGGGCTGGCCACGGACCCGGCCCTGCTGTAGCCCGCTCCCCCGGGTCAGCACTCGGCGCGGCTCAGACGGGCGCCCGGACGGCGTGAGTGCGTACTGGACGCGGGGCGGGACCGTCGGGTGCACGGACGGGCTCACGTTCACGGACACGGGCTACGAAGTACCGTCCCCCCGGCGTCCCCCGGCGTCCCCCGGCGTCCCCCGGCGTCCCCCGGTGCCTCTCCAGCTCATCCCCCGCCGAACATCCCCCTGTGGTCCCGCGCCCACTCCCGATACATCCGCGCCGGACGGCCCAGCACCTCCGCGACATCCCCGGTGACCACCTCGTTGCCGCCCTCGGCCACGAAGCGGACACTGCGCAGCATGGCCTGGGCGGACTCCTCGCTCCAGCCGGAGGCGACCAGCAGGGCGCGGGTCTCCGGCGGGGTGAGATCGCGCAGTTCCACGCGGCGGCCGAGCACCTCGCCCAGCACGCCGGCCTGGTCCTGGGGGCTGAGGGTCTCGGGGCCGGTCAAGGTGTACGTCCGTCCCGTATGGCCGGGGTCGATCAGTGCGGCTGCCGCGATCTCGGCGACGTCGCGCGGGTCCACGACCCCTTGCCGGCCCGAGCCCAGCATGTTCGGCACCGGCTCACCCGAGCGGAGCGGCCCGGCCCAGCTCAGCGTGTTGGACGCGAAGACCGACGGTCGCAGGATCACCCACTCCAGGCCGCTCGCCCGGACCGCCTCCTCACCCCGGCCGTGTGCGACACCGCCCAGGCCGGTCCGGGTGTCCCCGGCCATGATCGCCGAGAGCTTCACGATCCGCCGTACCCCCGCCGCCCGTGCGGCCTCGGCCATCCCCCGGTCGCTGTCCGCGTCCTCCGGGCCGAAGACACCCACGAGGAACGCCGAGTCGACGCCCGTCATGGCCGCCGCGAGAGCCCCGGCGTCCCGGTGGTGGCCGCGGGCCGCCTCCACGCCGGGCGGCAACTGGGCCGCGGCCGGGTCGCGGGTGAGCGCCCGCACCTTCTCACCTCGCGCCAGGAGCTGTCGTAGGACCTCACCGCCGATGGTGCCCGTGGCACCCGTCACCAGAATCATGGCCACCACGGTGGGGGCCGGACCGTCGCGGCCGATAGGAAATTCCGGCACGTTTCGCGGGCCCGGACACCGGGGCCGTCCGCTTACCGTGGACGGGTGACCGACTCCGCCGCCGAACCCGCCCCGCGCCTCCCGGACGAGCTGCGACCGTGGATCGCCGAGACCGGGACCGGCACCGGCACCGGGACCGGCACCGAGGACGCCGATCCGCCGAAGGTCTTCGTGCGGCTGCCGGACTCCGCGACCAAGCTGCTCGTCCGTACCGAGGGGACCGGCCGGCCGGCCCTGCTGGTGTCCGGCCCGAGGGTCCGGGCCACCTATCACCGAGGCAAGCCCTCCGTGTCCTGCACGGAGTTCCGGCTGCCGCCGGGCACCGTGCGGGCGGTGCTGGGCGTGCCGGCCGTCGAGCTCGTCGGACGGGTCGTCCCGCTGGGCGCGCTGCCCGGGCGGACCGCGCGGCAGCTGGCGTACGAGCTCGGGCGGCTGGACCACGAGGGCGCGGTGGCCCGCCTCGCGGACCTCCTTCCGGACCGGCTGCCCACCCCGGCCGGCGGGACGAGGCACGCGCTGCTGCGGGCCGCGGTGACCGCGCTGTCGGTCCGGTCGGACCGGATACCCGGTCAGGTCGGTGACGTGGCGCGTGAACTCGCCGTCAGCGAGCGCCAGTTGCGCAACCTGTTCAGCGACGGTGTCGGCCTCTCCCCCAAGCACTACGCCCGTATCGACCGGGTCCGTGCCGTGCTGGCCCACGCCGACGAGCTCCGCTGGGCCGATCTGGCCGTCGTCACCGGCTACTACGACCAGTCCCACATGACGTCCGACTTCCGCGCCCTGATGGGTGTCCCGCCGCGCTCCTACTTCACCGGACGGCTTCCCGCTCCCGGGTCCTGCCAGGCGATCGACAGCCCTTAGCCCTGCACAGCGCTCCTGCTGGAGACTTGGAGACGATGTGGCCTTCCTGTCCAGAGCGGCCGCCCGCCGTACCCTGCTCGCCGCGCTCGGGGCCGGAGTGCTGAGCGCCGGATGGCCGTCCGCCGACCCCGTGGGCCCGAGCGGGCTCGACGCGCCGGCCAAGAAGGACCTCGCGATGCGGCTGGTGTCCAGCGCGGAGAACTCCTCGCTGGACTGGCGGGCGCAGTACGCGTACATCGAGGACATCGGCGACGGCCGCGGCTACACCGCCGGCATCATCGGGTTCTGCTCCGGCACGAGCGACATGCTGGCGCTGGTCGAGCTCTACACGGACCGGGTGCCCCGCAACCCCCTCGCCCCGTATCTGCCCGCCCTGCGCGCGGTGGACGGCACCGGCTCGCACGAGGGTCTCGACCCCGGCTTCCCGGCGGCCTGGCGGGCGGCGGCGCGGACCTCCGCGTTCCGCAGGGCGCAGCGGGACGAGCGGGACCGCGGCTACTTCGACCCGGCGGTCGCGCGCGCCAAGAAGGACGGCCTCGGCACGCTCGGGCAGTTCATCTACTACGACGCGATGGTCATGCACGGTCCGGGCAGCGACGCGCGCAGCTTCGGCGGCATCCGCGACCGGGCCCGCGCGCGGGCGGACACCCCTGCGGACGGCGGTGACCAGACGGTGTATCTGCACGCCTTTCTGGACGCGCGCGTACGGGCGATGAAGCAGGAGGCGGCGCACCGGGACGTGAGCCGGGTCGAGACCGCCCAGCGGCTGTTCCTCACCGCGGGCAATCTCGACCTGGACACCCCGCTCAAGTGGCGGGTGTACGGCGACAGTTACGAGATCGACTGAGCCGGGACGGCCTCCATGGGGTGGGTGACCTCCCGTGCGTCCCGCCCGTCCCGGGCGCCCCGACCGAGGTGGTTGAAGACCAGGTTCAGCACCACCGCGGCGACACAGCCGGTCGAGATCCCCGAGTCCAGGACGATCTTCGCGGTCTCGGGGAAGGCGTGGTAGAACTCCGGCGCGGTGATCGGGATCATGCCGACGGCCAGCGAGACGGCGACGATCAGGACGTTGTTGTCCTTGTCCAGGCCCGCCTTGGCCAGGGTCTGGATGCCGCTCGCGGCGACCGAGCCGAACAGGACCACTCCGGCGCCGCCGAGCACCGGGCGCGGTACGACGGCGATGAGCGAGGCGGCCATGGGGCACAGGCCCATCAGCACCAGGAAGGCGCCGCCGGTGGCGACGACGTACCGGCTGCGGATCCTCGTCATCGCGACGAGACCGATGTTCTGGGCGAAGGCGCTGCACATGAAGCCGTTGAACAGGGGGCTGAGGGCCGAGCCGAGGGTGTCGGCGCGCAGGCCGGCCGCGATGGTCCGCTCGTCGGCGGGGCGCTCCACGATCTCGCCCAACGCCAGCATGTCCGCGGTGGATTCGGTCATCGAGACCACCATGACCACGCACATCGAGAGGATCGCGGCGAGCTGGAACTGCGGGGCGCCGAAGTGGAAGGGGGTCGGGAAGCCGACCACGGCCGCGTCGGCGACGGGGGTGAAGTCCGTTGCCCCGAAGGGGATCGCGACCAGGGTGCCGGCCACCAGGCCGAGCAGTACGGCCACTTGCTTGACGAAGCCGCGGGTGAAGCGCCGGAGCAGCAGCACGATCGCCAGGGTGGCCGCCGCCAGGCCCAGGTTGGTCATCGAACCGTAGTCCCGCGCACCGGGGTTGGGCCCCTGGGCCCAGCCGAACGCGACCGGCAGGAGGGAGACGCCGATCAGGGTGATGACGGTCCCGGTGACGACCGGCGGGAAGAAGCGGATCGCCTTGCTGAAGAAGGGGGCGGCGAGGAAGCCGAGGAGGCCCGCCACGATCACCGCGCCGAAGATGACGGGCAGGGCGTCGGACTTGTCGCGCGTGGCGGCGACGATCGCGGTCATGGGGGCGACCCCGGCGAAGGTGACGCCGTTGACGAAGGGCAGCCGGGCGCCGATCCGCCAGACGCCGAGGGTCTGGAGGAAGGTGGCGAGGCCCGCGGTGAAGAGGCAGGCACCGGTCAGGAAGGTGAGGTCACGGGCGGTGAGGCCGATGGCCGCGCCGACGATCAGGGGTGGGGCGACGACTCCGGCGTACATGGCGGCCACGTGCTGGAGGCCGGTGGTCGCCATCTTCAGGGCGGGAAGTTTCTCGTCGACGGGGTGGACTGACACTGCGGCTCGCCTCCGGGCGGTTACACGTCGGCACTGACGTGGGTTTCATGGAGGTGGTGCGAGTGGTCGTGCGGGACCGTGACGGGGCGTTCTGGCGTTCCCGCCCATCTCAGCGTCCTCTGAGTCCAGGGAGGGAACGGGGACCGTTCCGGGGCGCGCGCGTCCGACGCGCGCCCCGGGCACGGCCGCCGTGGAACCCGGAACCGGGGTCCACGGCTGCCGGCCGAGAGCCGTCCCTCTCGGCCGGAGTACGGGGTGCGGCCGCGACCGGAGGACGGGCGGTTCCGCGTCCTCGGTCGCCGGTACGGCCGCCTCTCAGCCCTGTGCGGCGATCCGCGCGAGCCGCTGGGCCTGTGCCCGGGTGGAGCGGGCGACGGCGTCCTCGTCGACGTGCAACAGGCGGCTGTTCTCGACGATCTGACGGCCGTTCACGAACGAGGCCGTGACCGGGGCGGCCGCACCGAAGACCAGCGCGGTCACCGGGTCGGCGATCGAGGCGTGGGCCAGGGTGTCGAGCTTCCACAGGACCAGGTCGGCGAGCTTGCCCGCCTCCAGGGAGCCGGTCTCGGCCGCGCGGCCGAGGACCTGGGCGCCGCCGTACGTCCCGAGGCGCAGGGCCTGACGGGCGTTCAGGGCGGCCTCCCGGTGGGCGCCGAGCCGGTTGATGAGCAGCGCGTTGCGCAACTCGGTGTGCAGCTCGCCGGATTCGTTGGACGCCGTGCCGTCGACGCCGAGGCCCACCGGTACGCCGGCCGCGAGCATGTCGGGGACGCGGGCGATTCCCGCCGCCAGCCGGGCATTCGACGAAGGGCAGTGGGCCACGCCGGTCTTCGTCCGGGCGAACGCGGCGATGTCGGAGTCGTTCATGTGGACGCAGTGCGCCATCCACACGTCCTCGCCGAGCCAGCCGGTGGACTCGAAGTAGTCGGTCGGGCCCATGCCGAACAGTTCCTTGCAGAACTGCTCCTCCTCCACGGTCTCCGAGCCGTGGGTGTGCAGCCGCACCCCGAGGCGGCGGGCCAACTCGGCTCCCTCCCGCAGGAGTTCGGTCGAGACGGAGAACGGTGAGCAGGGTGCGACGGCCACCTGGGTCATGGCGTCGAAGGAGGAGTCGTGGTGCTCCTTGACGGTGGCCTCGGTCGCGGCGAGGGCGCCTTCGAGGGTCTCCACCGCGAAGTCCGGGGGCAGACCGCCGTCCTTCTCGCTGCGGTCCATGGAGCCGCGGGCGAGGGTGAAGCGGACGCCCGTCTCGCGGGCGGCGCGGATGATCGCGCCGGACAGGTCTCCCGAGTCCTTCGGGAAGACGTAGTGGTGGTCCATCGCGGTGGTCACGCCTCCGCGGGCCATCATCGCCAGCGACCCCTGCGCCGCCGCGTAGACCATCTCCTCGTCGATGCGCGCCCACGTCGGGTACAGCGCGACGAGCCAGTTGAAGAGGTTGTGGTCGGTGGCCAGGCCCCGGGTGATCCACTGGTAGTAGTGGTGGTGGGTGTTGACCAGGCCGGGCGTCACCAGGTGACCGGTGGCGTCGATCCGGCGCACCACGTCCTGGAGGCCCTGGGGAGCCGGGCCCGCGCCGAGGGACTCGATGCGGTTGCCGGCGATGACGACGTGGCCGGAGGCGTACTCGGTGTCGTCGGCGTCTACGGTCGCGATCGCACAGTTCTCGATCACGATGCGCTGAACTGCTGTCATGGTGCGCCCCTCAGAGGGTGGTCAGGTCCGCGGGGATCCTCGCCTCGCGGCCGTCCCGCAGGACGGTCGCCTCGATCAGGCCGTAGGGCCGGTCGGCGGCGAAGTACACCTCGTTGTCGTTCTTGAGCCCGAAGGGCTCCAGGTCCACCAGGAAATGGTGCTTGTTGGGGAGCGAGAAGCGGACCTCGTCGATCTCGTCACGGTTCTCGATGATCCGCGAGCCCATCTGGTACAGGGTCTGCTGGAGCGAGAGGGAGTAGGTCTCGGCGAAGGCCCGCAGCATGTGCTGCTTCGTCTGCTCGTACGACGCGTCCCAGTCGGGCATCTCCTGGGCGTCGTCGGTCCAGTTGAAGCGCCAGCGGCCGGAGACGTCGGTGGCCAGGATGCGGTCGTAGGCCTCGGGCAGCGTCGTGTACTTGTCCTTGACGTAGCCCCAGAACTCCGAGTCGGTCGAGTTCAGCACGGTCAGGTCCTTGAGGCCGGAGACGACCTCCCACGACGAGCCGTCGTAGGTGATCTGGGCGAGCCGGGTCTCCTGGCCCTTGCGCACGAAGGAGTGCCTGGCCTCCCCCGGCACCTCTATCCGCTCCCAGGTGTACTCCTCGATCCGGATGCGGGCCCGGTGGATCGGCTCCTGACTCGTGACGAAGTGCCGGGCGAGGTGGATGCCGAACTGCTCGGCGGACTCGATGCCGTGCTCCTTGGCGAACGCGTACACCGTGTTCTTGGTGGTGTCGGTCGGCAGGACACTGGCGTTGGAGCCGGAGTAGTGGACGTCGTCCATGGCGCCGCTCAGCGACACCGAGACGTTGAGGTCCTTGATGTGGTGGGTGGCGCCGTCCCGCGTGATCCTGACGACTCGGTTCTCGGCCTTGCCGTACTGGTTCTGTCCCAGGATGACAGGGCGGGCAGGGCGGGAAGTGTCGGTCATGTAGCTAGCTCCCTCGGTATACGGAGTAGCCGAACGGGTTGAGCAGCAGCGGTACGTGGTAGTGCTCGCCGGGCTGGACGGCGAACGTGATCGCCACCTCCGGGAAGAACACTCCGGCACCGCTGTCCCGATTCGCGGGGGCGTCCTGCTGCGCATCGGCTTGCTTCTTCAAGAAGTACGGTTCGACCTCGAAGTCGAGCCGTACGTGGCTGGTCCCCTCCGGCAGGGCCGGAAGATCCTTGCACCGGCCGTCCGCGTCGGTCGCGGAGCCGCCGAGCGCCTGCCATGCGGCGTCCCGGCCGCTGCGGGCCGCGAGCCGGACGGCGACTGCCTCGGCGGGGCGGCCGACGCTGGTGTCCAGGATGTGCGTGGACACGGAGGCGGTGGTGCTGGTGCTCATGGTCGGGCGTCCTCTTCAGTCTTCCGCGACGATGCGGGCGAGCCGGATACGGTTGATCTTGCCCAGCTCGGTGCGGACGATCTCGCGCTCCTGTTCCGGCGCGTTGCCGATCCGCTCCTTGACCGCGTCCCGCATCTCCTCGGCGCCGCGGCCGGTCGCGCAGATCAGGAAGACATGGCCGAACCGCTCCTGGTACGCCAGGTTGAGTTCGAGCATCTCGGTCTTGAGCGCGTCGCCGGCCGAGGCCATGCCGGACTGCTCCCGGGCGGAGGTCGGGTCGCCCGGTTTGGGGCGGCCGATCGGCGGGTGCCCGCCCATCGCCTCGCCGAGGTCGTCGGCGGTCAGCTCGGCCATGGCGGCGTCGCTGGTGGCGTAGAGGTCGTCCGCGGTCGCGTAGGGGCGGGCGGCGAGCAGACGCCGAGCCCACGCCGTGGAGGCGCACGCCTCGAGGAGGACGGCACGGGCCGCGGACTCCTCCAGGGCGTTGAACCGGGCCAGGCCGGGGGGCGTGGAAGTCGAAGTCACGACAGTCAGCTAACGCCCCGACGCGACATCACGTCAACACTTTGTTGAAAATTCGGGGTGACGAAACCCGCACGGCGGTGTTGCCTACGCTTTGTCCCGGTTCAGATAGTTGTAGACGGTGAAGCGGCTCACCCCGAGCGCGCTCGCCACGGTCTCCACGCCATGCCGCACCGAGAAGGCACCGCGCGCCTCCAGCACCCGTACGACCTCCTGCTTGGCCTTGCGGTCGAGGTCGGCGAGCGGCATCCCGCGCTTGCGCTCCATGGCGGCCAGGATGTGGTCGAGGGAGTCCGCGAGCTGGGGCAGCCGTACGGCGACGACGTCGGCGCCCTCCCAGGCGAGCACGACGTCGTCGGGGCCGGCCTCGTCCGGCGGGAGCAGCTCGCCGCCCATGGCGTCGACCAGCGGCTTGACCGCCGCGATGAACGGCTCGTCGGCGCTCACACGTCCCCTTCCGCGACCACGTTGACCTGGAGGGAGATCCGGGTGGCGCCCGCGGCGAGAGCCCTGTGCAACAGGGCGTCCACGGCACCGAGCACCTGGTCGGCGCCACCCTCGGCGGTGTTGCCGAACGGGCCGACGTCCACCGCGTCCAGTTCGGCCGCCTCGATGACCTCGCGGGCCACCAGGGCGTGCGCCGGGGCCTCGTCGAGGTCGAAGGGCTCGGTCGTGAACTCCACTCTCAATCGCACGCGCACAACCTAACCCGCGGTGCGGCTTTCCGCCGGGCCCTCTTGACAACGCCTCCGACCCGACGGCAATCTTCCAATAAGCAGAAACTAACTTCCGCATCACGGAAATACTCGACACGGAAGGGAGCGCCGGGTCCATGGGATTCGCAGAGCAGCGCTTCAACGTCAACCTGTCGATCCTCTTCACGGAACTCCCGCTCCTGGAGCGCCCCGCGGCAGCCGCCGCGGCCGGCTTCACCGCGGTCGAGCTGTGGTGGCCCTGGATCGACACCCCCACGCCCGAGCAGTCGGAGCTCGACGCCCTGAAGCGGGCCGTCGAGGACGCCGGCGTCCAGCTCACTGGCCTGAACTTCTACGCCGGCGAGCTCCCGGGACCCGACCGGGGCGCCCTGTCGATCCCGGGCGAGGAGTCGGAGCGGTTCCGCGCCAACATCGACGTGGCCGCCGACTTCGCCGGATCACTGGGCGCCACGGCGCTCAACGCGCTCTACGGCAACCGCGTCGACGGCGTGGACCCGGCCGAGCAGGACGCGCTGGCGCTGGAGAACCTGGTCCTGGCGGCCCGCGCGGCCGACCGGATCGGCGCGGTCCTCCTGATCGAGGCCCTCAACAGGCCCGAGTCGCCCCGGTACCCGCTGGTGAGCGCACCGGCCGCGGTGGGGATCGTCGACAAGGTCAACGCGGCGAGCGGCCTCGGCAACGCCCGCTTCCTCATGGACCTCTACCACCTGTCCATGAACGGCGAGGACCTCCCGGCGGTGATCGAGGAGTTCACCCCGAAGACCGGGCACGTCCAGATCGCCGACAACCCCGGACGCGGCGCCCCCGGCACCGGGACGCTGCCGCTGGAGGAGCTGCTGGGCCTGCTGACCAAGGCCGGATACGACGGCTGGGTCGGCCTGGAGTACAAGCCCGGCGACCGCCCGAGTTCCGAGGCCTTCGACTGGCTCGCCCGCTGACCCCCCTTACACACCGAGAGGCACCCCCGACATGAGCAGTCTCCCCAAGATCGCCTGGATAGGCCTCGGCATCATGGGCTCCCCCATGTCCGAGAACCTGGTCAAGGCGGGTTACGACGTCACGGGCTACACCCTGGAGCAGGACAAGCTGGACCGGCTGGCCGCCGCCGGTGGCACCGCGGCCGCCTCGATCGCCGAGGCCGTGCGCGACGCCGATGTCATCATCACGATGGTGCCCGCGTCCCCGCAGGTCGAGGCCATCGCCTACGGCCCGGACGGCATCCTCGCCCACGCCCGCCCCGGCGCCCTGCTGATCGACATGTCCTCGATCACCCCGCAGACCTCGGTGGACCTCGCGAAGGCCGCCGCCGAGAAGGGCGTCCGGGTCCTGGACGCGCCCGTCTCCGGCGGTGAGGCCGGAGCGATCGAGGCCGTGCTGTCCATCATGGTCGGCGGCGAGCAGGCCGACTTCGACGAGGCCGAGCCGGTCTTCGAGGCGCTGGGCAAGACCATCGTGCTGTGCGGTCCGCACGGCTCGGGGCAGACCGTGAAGGCCGCGAACCAGCTGATCGTCGCCGTGAACATCCAGGCGTGCGCCGAGGCCGTGGTCTTCCTGGAGAAGTCGGGCGTGAACCTGAAGGCCGCGCTGGACGTCCTGAACGGCGGTCTCGCCGGCTCGACCGTGCTGACCCGCAAGAAGGACAACTTCCTCCAGCGCGACTTCAAGCCGGGCTTCCGGATCGACCTGCACCACAAGGACATGGGCATCGTCACCGACGCCGCCCGCACCGTCGGCGCGGCCCTGCCGGTCGGCGCCGTGGTCGCCCAACTGGTCGCGAGCCTCAGGGCACAGGGCGACGGCGGCCTGGACCACTCGGCGCTGCTGCGGGCCGTGGAGCGCCTGTCCGGCGCCCAGGTCTGACACCCCCTTAGACCCCGGGCGGCGCCCTCGCCGACATCTGTCCTGTCGCGCCCAGGCGGTGGCGCCGCCCGGTACCAACCTCTTGTGAGACTCCCTGCCCTGACGCACCGGCGACCCGGATGAGGGGTGGTCGCCCGGTGACGGGCGGGGCAGGGAACGGACCGCGGCGGTGTGCGAGCCAGTGCGGTGGTGAAGGCGCCGGGATCTTCTTCTTCGACCTGAGGGAAGGGGGTCTGCCGGTTCCGTCGCTACCGCCGCGGTCCCTGCGCGAGACATGGCATGTGCCGTGTCCCGCGCGTTTGTGCGTTCAGGTGCGTCGTGGCTGGTCGCGCAGTTCCCCGCGCCCCTGGGTGGGTGCAGCTAGACATGCTTTGACTGAACCCACTCAGGGGCGCGGGGAACTGCGCCACAAGCCCCCACCGAGCCGCAGCCGAACTCAAACCTCAAATCAACCTCTGAACACAGCTCAGGGGGCTTCAACTCACCCCCGCCCCGGGCACATTCTCATCACGTGAGGTTCGCCGGCACGGGGGCGGCGAGCCACACGACGGGGGACGGCTTCGGGGGAGCCGGGCACGGGAAAGGGCGGTCCGACCATCACGGTGGGACCGCCCTTCAGCCGTGCGCGGCTGTCAGACCTTCAGCGTCCTGATCGACGTCGGCGCGTGCGCCGGCTCCGTCGCGAGCTCCTCGAACTCCACCACGTTTCCGATGTCGTTGGTGGTGGACATCGCGATGTTGGTGACCCGCTCCAGGATCGCCTCGACGACGACCGGGACCTGGAACTCCGCGGCGAGCTTCTTCGCCTGCTCCAGCGCGGCTCCCAACTCCGCCGGGTCCGTCACCCGGATCGCCTTGCAGCCGAGGCCCTCGGCGACCTTCACATGGTCGACGCCGTAGACGCCCAGCTCCGGGGAGTTGACGTTCTCGAACTCCAGGTTGACCTGGAAGTCGATGTCGAAGGCGCGCTGGGCCTGGCGGATCAGGCCCAGGTAGGAGTTGTTCACCAGGACGTGGATGTACGGGATCCGGTGCTGCGCCCCGACGGCCAGCTCCTCGATCATGAACTGGAAGTCGTAGTCCCCGGAGAGCGCCACGACCTGTGCCTCCGGGTCGGCCTTGGCGACGCCCAGCGCGGCCGGGATCGTCCAGCCGAGGGGGCCCGCCTGACCGCAGTTGATCCAGTGCCGCGGCCGGAAGACGTGCAGCATCTGGGCGCCGGCGATCTGGGAGAGGCCGATCGTGGAGACGTACCGGGTCTCCGGGCCGAAGGCCTTGTTCATCTCCTCGTAGACGCGCTGCGGCTTGATGGGGATGTCGTCGAAGTGCGTACGGCGCTGGAGGGTCGCCTTCTTCTCCTGCGCGGACGCCGCCCAGGCACCGCGGTCGGGCAGCCTGCCCGCCGCCTTCAACTCCCGTGCCACCTCGACGAAGAGCGTCAGCGCGGCCTTGGCGTCGGAGGCGATGCCGTAGTCCGGGGCGAAGATCCGGCCGATCTGGGTGGGCTCGACGTCGACGTGGACGAACGTCCGGCCCGCCGTGTAGACGTCCAGTCTGCCGGTGTGGCGGTTGGCCCAGCGGTTGCCGATGCCGAGGACGAAGTCGGACTCCAGGAAGGTGGCGTTGCCGTAGCGGTGCGAGGTCTGGAGGCCCACCATGCCGGCGTTGAGCTCGTGGTCGTCGGGCAGCACGCCCCAGCCCATCAGGGTCGGGACGACCGGGGTGCCGGTCAACTCGGCGAACTCGACGAGGAGTTCGGCCGCGTCGGCGTTGATGACACCGCCGCCGGCGACGATCAGCGGACGCTCGGAGGCGTTCAGCATCCCGATCGCCTTCTCGATCTGCGCGCGGCTCGCCGCCGGCTTGTAGACCGGGAGCGGCTCGTACGTCTCCGGGTCGAACTCGATCTCGGTCAGCTGGACGTCGATCGGCAGGTCGATCAGGACCGGCCCCGGGCGACCGGAGCGCATCAGGTGGAAGGCCTGCTGGAAGACGCCGGGGACCTGGGCGGCCTCCAGGACGGTGACGGCCATCTTGGTCACCGGGCCCGCGATGGACGCGATGTCGACGGCCTGGAAGTCCTCCTTGTGGATCACGGCGGTCGGGGCCTGGCCCGTGATGCACAGGATCGGGATGGAGTCGCCGGTGGCGGAGTACAGCCCGGTGATCATGTCGGTGCCGGCGGGGCCCGAAGTGCCGATACAGACACCGATGTTGCCGGGGTGGGTCCTCGTGTACCCCTCGGCCATGTGCGAGGCGCCCTCGACATGGCGGGCGAGGGTGTGGTGGATGCCCCCGGACGCCTTGAGCGCGGCGTAGAAGGGGTTGATCGCCGCGCCGGGCACGCCGAACGCGTCCGTGACGCCTTCGCGTTTGAGGATCTCAACTGCCGCGCGGGCAGCGGTCATTCGAGCCATCGAGTACTCCTGCTTCGACTGCTTCAACTGTGTCGGCTGTCGGATGCGTACTCCCGTCGCGCCCCGCGGTGAGCACTTCCGCAGTACTTCCACAATGCGGAATCTATTTTCTACTATCTGGAAGCAATGTAGGTCGGTGGGTGAAGACCGTCAAGAGGCGGACAACGGGCCGGGTCCTGGAGGACGATGTGGCCATGTCCGAGAGCGTGCCGGTGCGCTGTCCGGCCTGTCGCCGGGAGCACCTCTACGCGGCGCCGACGTACCCGTGCGTGTGCGGCGCCCCGATCTCGCCACCGCTGGAGCCGGGGGCGCGTGCGGTGACGCATCAGGTGTGGGAAGAGGCCTGGGTCACCGTGGAGTGCGCGCTGTGCGGCCGCCGGTCGGAGTGGCCGCACCCGGAACTGGGGTGCGCGTGCGGGACGGTGCTGCGGATCGCGGTGACGGCGGACGTACCCGCTGCCGCGGAGAGTCCCGTCTCCGCGGGGAGTCCCGCACCCGCCGAGACCCCCACGGACAGGTCTCTCTCCGCAGGGAGGCCCACACCCTCCGAGATCCCCGCTGCTCCCCCGCGCCGCGCCTTCCAGCCCATCACGATCCGCACGGCGCGCGACGCGGTGACCGTGGCCGCGCTGTACCTGCGCTGGCTCGGCTACCAGGACATCCGGCGGGCGGACCAGCGCCCGCCGTCCGGCATCGGTCTCGCCGCGCGCGGCCTGCTCGCCCAGGTGGACCCGACGGTACGGCCCGCCTCACCGCGGGACGTGGAGTGCCTGTGGCTGACGGCCATGACGGAGTCCGCGCACTGCGTCTACTTCTCCCTGGCCGGCTACACCACGGAGGCCCGCGCCCGCGCGGACACCCTGGGAGTCCCCCTGTTCGTCCTGGACCTGACGGGCACCCCGCAGCCGGTGAACGCCCTGGCCGACGAGTTGGGCACCACCTGACCGGCCCGCCCTACCCCTCCCCGTACGCCTCCCGCAGCTCCACCTTCCGCACCTTGCCCGACACCGTCATCGGGAAGGCCTCCAGGATCCGCAGCCGGCTCGGGATCTTGTAGTGGGCCAGGCGGCCCTCGCAGAAGGCGCGCAGTTCCTCGAGGCTCGGCGGGGTCGCCGGGTCGCGGGGGATCACGCAGGCCAGCACCTCCTCGCCGTAGCGCTCGTGAGGGACGCCGACGACCTGGACGTCCGCGATCTTCGGGTGGCCGTAGAGGAACTCCTCGATCTCGCGCGGGTAGATGTTCTCGCCACCCCGGATGATCATGTCCTTGATGCGTCCGACGATCTCGACGTACCCGTCCTCACGCATCGTCGCCAGGTCACCGGTGTGCATCCAGCGCCCCGCGTCGACGGCCTCCGCGGTCTTCTCGGGCTCGTTCCAGTAACCGAGCATCACGCTGTAGCCCCGGGTGCACAACTCCCCCGCCGCGCCCCGGGGCTGGGTGACCCCGGTCGCCGGGTCCACGACCTTGACCTCGATGTGCGGCAGGACGCGGCCGACCGTGCCCGTGCGGTGTTCGAGGTCGTCGTCCCTGCGGGTCTGGAGCGAGACCGGGGAGGTCTCCGTCATGCCGTAGCAGATGGACACCTCCGCCATGTGCATCTCGGCGACCACTCGCTTCATCACCTCCACCGGACAGGGCGAGCCCGCCATGATCCCGGTGCGCAGCGAGGACAGGTCGTAGGACGCGAAGTCGGGGAGGTTCAGCTCCGCGATGAACATGGTCGGGACGCCGTAGAGCGAGGTGCAGCGCTCCTGCTGGACCGCGCGCAGGGTGGCCGCCGGGTCGAAGGACGGGGCCGGGATCACCATGCAGGCGCCGTGCGAGGTCGCCGCCAGGTTGCCCATCACCATGCCGAAGCAGTGGTAGAACGGCACCGGGATGCAGATCCGGTCCTGCTCGGTGTAGGCGATCAACTCACCCACGAAATAACCGTTGTTGAGGATGTTGTGGTGAGAGAGGGTGGCCCCCTTGGGGAAGCCCGTCGTGCCCGAGGTGTACTGGATGTTGATGGGGTCGTCGCAGGACAGCTCCGGGAACTCCGGTTCCGCGACGGCCCGTTCGAGCAGGGCCCGCCAGCTCGGGTCGCCGATGTAGACGACCTCCCGCAGCTCACGGCACCGGCCCCGCACTTCGTCGACCATCGCCCGGTAGTCGCTGCTCTTGTGGCTCAGCGAGGCGAACAGCAGGGAGATGCCCGCCTGGTTGAGGACGTACTCGACCTCGTGGGTGCGGTACGCCGGGTTGATGTTGACCATGATCGCGCCGATGCGGGCGGTGGCGTACTGGACCAGCGTCCACTCGGGGCAGTTGACCGCCCAGATGCCCACCCGGTCGCCCTTCACCACCCCGGCACCGAGCAGCGCCCGCGCCAGCTCGTCGACGTCGGAGCCGAACTGCGCGTAGGTCCACCGCCGTCCGGACGGCACGTCCACCAGGGCCTCACGGTCCGGCCAGGTGGCCACCGCCCGGTCGAGGTTGGCGCCGATGGTGTCGCCGAGCAGCGCGGTCGTGCTCACGCCGTGCGTGTACGAGTTCACCGGAAGTCCTCCTCACAGCTCACCGGAAGTCCCCCTCGCGGATTCACCGGAAGTCCTCCTCGCGGTACTCGGCGTCCGAGCCGGCGGCCGTGGCCTCCCGCAGCTCGATCCGGCGGATCTTTCCGGAGACGGTCTTCGGCAGGGCGCCGAACTCCAGCCGCCGGATCCGCTTGTAGGGCGCCAGCGTCTGACGGGAGTGCTCGAAGAGCACCTTGGCCGTGTCCGGGCCGGGCTCCCAGCCCGCCGCCAGCACCACGTACGCCTTCGGGACCGCGAGCCGCAGCTCGTCCGGCGCGGGCACCACGGCCGCCTCGGCCACCGCCTCGTGCTCCAGGAGCGCGCTCTCCAGCTCGAAGGGGCTGATCTTGTAGTCGGAGGCCTTGAACACGTCGTCGCTGCGACCGATGTAGGTCAGGTAGCCGTCCTCGTCCCGGGACGCGACGTCCCCGGTGCGGTAGTAGCCGCCGGCCATCGCCTCCGCCGTACGGTCCGGGTCGCCGTGGTAGCCGGTCATCAGGCCGACCGGCCGGGCCGACAGGTCCAGCGCGATCTCGCCCTCGGCCGCGCCGGGCGCGCCGGACACCGGGTCGAGGAGTTCCACCCTGTAGCCGGGGCTGGGGCGGCCCATGGAGCCGGTCTTCAGGACCTGTCCGGGGCTGTTGGAGACCTGCACGGCGGTCTCGGTCTGGCCGAAGCCGTCCCGGATGGTGATGCCCCAGGCCCGCCGGACCTGCTCGATCACCTCGGGGTTGAGCGGCTCGCCGGCCGCGACCACCTCCCGCGGCGGGGTGCGCAGCTGGGTCAGGTCGGCCTGGATGAGCATGCGCCAGACGGTCGGCGGGGCGCAGAAGGTGGTGACGCCCGCCCGGTCCATCTCGGCCATCAGACGGGCCGCGTCGAAGCGCGTGTAGTTGTGGATGAAGACGGTCGCCTCGGCGTTCCAGGGCGCGAACAGATTGGACCAGGCGTGCTTGGCCCAGCCGGGCGAGGAGATGTTCAGGTGCACGTCTCCGGGCTTGAGGCCGATCCAGTACATGGTCGCCAGGTGCCCGATCGGGTACGAGGTGTGCGTGTGCTCGACGAGCTTGGGCCGGGCCGTCGTCCCGGAGGTGAAGTAGAGCATCAGCGGGTCGTCGGAGAGGGTGGGGCCGTCGGGCAGGAACTCCGCGGAGGCCGCGTAGGCGTCCTCGTACGGCTGCCAGCCCTCCGGTACGCCGCCCACCGCGATGCGGGTGTAGTCGCCGGGCACGTCGTCGAACTTTCCGGTGTCCTCGGCCCGGACCAGCACGTGCCGCACCCGGCCGCGCTCGACGCGGTCCCGCAGGTCGGCGGGGCCGAGCAGCGGGGTCGCCGGGATGACGACGGCCCGCAGCTTCATCGCGGCGAGGGCCGTCTCCCACAGCTCGGTCTGGTTGCCCAGCATGACGAGAATGCGGTCCTCGGCCTCCACCCCGCGCTCGCGCAGCAGGTTGGCGACCCGGTCGGAGCGCTCGGCCATCTCGGCGAAGGAGAGCCGGACCTCGCCGCCGTCCTCCTCGACGATGTGCAGGGCGGTGCGGTCGTTGCCGCGCGCGATGACGTCGAACCAGTCGAGCGCCCAGTTGAAGTGCCGCGGGCGGGGCCAGTCGAAGCCCTCGTACGCGGTGGCGTAGTCCTCGCGGTGCGCCAGCAGGAAGTCCCGCGCCCCGCGGAAGTCCTCCGTAGCCGTCATCTCTCGTCCTCCTCGTCCCGGACCACTCGTCCCGGACTCCTCGTGCCGGACTGTTGCCGGGCGGCTCTCTGCCATCGTGTAATCCGTGATGTGGGTCTCACTACCCCCGAACGGGGGTGTGTGCCGCAGTGGAGGGACGAACAGGTGACAGTCGACGCGGCCGGTGCGGTGGAGATCCGGCGTGCACTTGTGCGGCTGCGGCGCACGACGGGCCTTCCGGTCGCCTTCGGGGGCCTGGTGGAGGCCGGCCGGCCGCGGATGCGGATCAGCGAACTGAGCGGCACGGCCACCACCTCGCTGCTGGCGCTCGCGGTGACCTCGGGCAACGGCCTGGGCGGCAAGACCGTGGCGCTGGCCCGCCCGTGCGCCGTGGCCGACTACTCCGTGTCCCGGCAGATCAGCCACGAGTACGACGCCGCGGTCGCCGCCGAGGGCCTGCGCTCGGTGCTCGCCGTGCCGGTGGTGGTACGGCGCCGGGTGCGGGGCGTGCTCTACGGCGCCCTGCGCGACGCCCGGCCGCTGGGCGACCGGACGATGGCGGCGGCGGTGGACGCGGCACGGGACGTCGAGCAGGCGCTGGTCGTCGGCGACGAGGCCAGGGACGTGCTGGCGGCGGCGCGGGCCGAGCCGCCGCCGGGCGACAGCTCCGGCTGGGAGCAGGTACGGGAGGCGCACGCGGCGCTGCGGGCGCTGGCCCCGCGGATCACCGACCCGGCGCTCAGGACCGAGCTGCTGGACGCGTGCGCCCTGCTGACTCCGGCGCCCGCGTCCCCGGCGGGGGTCGCGCTGGCCCCGCGCGAGCTGGACGTCCTGGCGTGTGTGGCGGCCGGTGCGACGAACGCCGTGGCGGCGGCCCGGCTGGGGGTGAGCGCCGAGACGGTCAAGGCGTACCTGAGGTCGGCCATGCGGAAGCTGTGCGCCCGTACCCGGGGCGAGGCGGTCGCGGCCGCGCGCCGGGCGGGGCTGCTCCCGTAACATTCGTAGACATCTCATTCAGGTGCGGGCGCTTTGAATTTCTTGATACGTAACCGGTTGTTATCTCCCTCACCGCATCTTCCCGCCGAATTCCGCAGCACCTTGCCTAATATTGGCCAGGACACGCCACAGGGAGGGGAGCGCTGCCCGTGCCAAGCGACTTCCAGGAGCCCGCGCGATGCCGCCCCGACCTGGTGATCGGACGGGACGACCTGTTCGCCCAGGCCCGTGACCGGCTGACCCGGGGCGGCAGCGTGCTGCTGCACGGCCCGGCCGGTATCGGGAAGTCGACCGTCCTGCGGGCCCTGGCCGCGGAATGCGGCGACGCGGCCCGCACCGTGCTGCGCTGCTCGGCCACCGAGTCCGAGTCCCACCTGCCCTTCCTGGCCCTGGCCGACCTCTTCGGCCTGGTCCTGGACGACATCTCCGACAAGCTGCCCGCCGCCCAGCGCACCGCCCTGGAGTCGGCGCTGACCGGCCGCGGCGAGTCCACCCTCCAGCGCGACGGTCTCGCGCTGCGCCTCGCGGTGCTGTCGGCGCTGCGCGCCCTCGCCGCCGAGGGACCCGTCCTGATCGTCGCCGACGACATGCAGTGGCTGGATCCCGCCAGTCTGGAGCTGCTCGGTTTCGCCGCCCGCCGGCTCGGCGACATCCCGGTGCGGATGCTGTGCGCGGTCCGGACCGACGGTCCCGAGTACGACCACCATCTACGCGTGTTGCCCCCGGACAGCCTCGCCGTCCGCTTCAACCCCCTCACCCGTGCCCAGACCGCCGCGCTGCTCGACCACCGCGGCTACACCGGCCTCCAGCGCTCCACCGTCCGGGACATCCACCGCACCAGCGGCGGCAACCCGTTCTACGCCCTGGAGCTCGGCCGCGCGCTCACCGAGAGCCCGGTCCCGCCCCGCCCCGGCGACCCGCTGCCGGTGCCCACCTCGCTGCGGGCCCTGGTGCTGAGCCGCCTGGAGATGCTGTCCGAGGAGGCCCGCCGCACCCTGCTGGTGGCGAGCGCGGGCGCCCGCCCCACCCCGGCCCTGCTGCACGCGGCGGGCCGCGGGGACGCCGAGGCCGAGATGGCCCAGGCGGCCGCGCTGGGTCTGCTCGCCACGGAGGCCGAGGGTCCCGCCGTACGGTTCGCGCATCCGCTGATCTCGGCCGCCCTGTACGCGGAGGCGCCCGCGCAGGAGCGGCGGGAGGCGCACCGCGCGCTGTCCACGGCCGCCTCCGACCCGATCGAGCGCGCCCGCCACCTGGCCCTCGCCACCCACGGCACCGACCCGGAGGTGGCCGCCCGGCTCGCCGAGGCCGCGGCCCTGGCCCGGGACCGGGGCGCCCCCTCGATGGCCGCCTCGCTCGGGCTGCTGTCGGCCCGGCACACCCCGGCCGACAGCGTGCCCGCCCCGGACGTACGGCGGCTGACCGCGGCCGAGGACGCGATCACCGCCGGTGAGCTGGACCTCGCCCGGGACATCGCCCGGGACGTGCTGACCCGGGCCACCGTGCCGGCGGACCGGGTGCGGGCCTGGATCATCGTGATCGACACCGCGGGCCATGCCATGACCGAGGTCGACGCGGTCTTCCCGCAGGCGCTGGCCGACGCGGGCGACGACCCCGGGCTGCTCGCCCTGATCCGCTACCAGCTGGCCTGGCGCGCCCTGCTGGTCGAGGGCGACTTCGACGAGGCACGCGGGGAGGCCGCGCGCTCGGCCGCGCTGGCCGCGCAGGGCGGCGACCGGTACAACGAGCTGATGGCGCTGTCCTTCCAGGCCCAGATCGAGACCCTGATGGGCCACCCGGACGCCCCCGCGACGATCAAGCGCGCCCTCAAGGAGCCCCAGGACCCGCGCGTCTCCTGCCATCACAACGGCGCCGGGTACTCCCGCTTCCGCTGGCTGATCATGAGCGACCAGCTGCCCGAGGCCCGGGCCACGGTCACCGCACTGCTGCGGGAGGTCCGGCGGCGCGGCTCGGTCGAGAGCGAGGTGCACTTCCTGCGCGGGGTGGCCGAGACCGAGCTGCGCTCCGGGCACTGCGGGCGGGCGCTCGACCTGGCCCGGGAGAGCCTGATGATGGCCCGCGACACCGGGATCGGCGAGGTGGCCTCGGCCGTGCTCGCCTCCCTCGCGGAGGCCTCGGGCGGCAATGTCGAGCGGGCCCTGGAACTGGCCCGGGAGGCGGTCGACCACTCCGAGGAGAACGGCGACCAGATGTACGAGTCCCGGGGCCTGGCCGCCCTCGGGTACGCCCAGCTCGTCGCCGGGGACGCGGAGGGCGCGGTCCGCTCGCTGCGCCGGGTGCGCGAGCTGGAGCACGGCCTCGGCATCACCGACCCGGCGCGCGGCCGGTGGCAGGGCGACCTCGCCGAGGCCCTCGTACGGATCGGGGAGGTCGGGGAGGCGCAGGACGTCATCGACGTGACGCGGGTGAACGCGCTGCGGCTCGGCCGGGAGAGCGTGCTCGCGGTACTGGACCGGGCCGAGGCGCTGGTGCGGGCGGCGCGTGGTGAACACGACGCCGCGCTCGACCGGTTGACGTCGGTTCAGGACCGGCTCGCCAAGCTGGGCTACGGCCTGGAGGAGGCCCGCGCCGCGTTCGCACTGGCCCAGTTGCGCACCCGGCAACCCGGTCCCACGTCGTACGACGAGGCGGCCCGGCTCTTCCGGCGCTGCCGGGCGCTGCCCTGGCTGCGGCAGGTCGAGACGGCCGCGCTGACCCGGCCGGTGGAGCCGGCCGCTCCGCTGACGACCGCGCAGGACGGGCTGGACAGCCTCGAAGGGCTGGCCTCGATGGAGCGTCAGGTGGCGGCGCTGGTCATGGAGGGCGCCACCAACCGGGAGATAGCCGCGCGGCTGTTCATCAGTGTGAAGACGGTCGAGGCGACCCTCACCCGCGTCTACCGCAAGCTCGGGATCCGCTCGCGCGTGGACATCGTCCGGCTGGCGGCGGGACGCAGGTCGTAACCGAACGCCCCCTGTCACGGGCCCCGCTGAGGGCCGACCGAGGGTTTTCCCTGCCCAACTCCCTTAGGGGCTTCCCTCATTGGGAAGGGGAACTCCCGCGTTCTAGCTTATGAACGTGCCGCTCGCCCGGGCATACGGGGGTCGGTCCCGCGACCCCCGTGTACGACCCCCACACCCGCGCGACCCCCACCGGCAACCCTGAGGAGACTCACTGATGTTCGGTCTCACCCGTGCGAAGAAGGCCGGCGCCGTCGGCCTGGCGACGGCCGCTGCCGCCGCCACCGCGTTGCTCAGCGCCCCCACCGCTGTCGCCGCTCCCCAGCCCATCGTCGGCGGTACGACGACGACCACGACCGCCTACCCGTTCATGATGCAGATCACGGACGCCTCGCAGAACCAGTTCTGCGGTGGCACCCTGGTCTCCGCGACCAAGGTCGTCACCGCGGCCCACTGCATGGTCGGCGAGACCACCAGCAGCGTCAGAGTCGTCGGCGGCCGCACCTACCTCAACGGCACCAACGGCACGGTCAGCCGGGTCAGCAAGATCTGGATCAACCCGAGCTACACGGACGCCACCAACGGCGACGACGTGGCCGTGCTGACCCTGTCGACGTCGATGCCGTACACGAAGGCGTCGTACGTCTCCTCCTCCCAGACGAGCGTGTACGCGGCCGGCACCACGGCCCGCATCCTCGGCTGGGGCACCACCTCGTCGAACGGCAGCTCCTCCAACCAGCTGCGGACCGCGACCGTCCCGATCGTGTCCGACACCAGCTGCAAGAGCTCCTACGGTTCGGACTTCGTCCAGTCCGACATGGTTTGCGCCGGATACACCTCCGGCGGCACAGACACCTGCCAGGGCGACAGCGGCGGTCCCCTGCTCATCGGGGGCGTCCTGGCAGGGATCACTTCTTGGGGAGAGGGCTGCGCGCAGGCCGGCTACCCGGGTGTCTACACCCGGCTGACGACCTTCTCCAGCCTGGTGACCGCGCAGGTCAACTCGTAGTCCCCAGAGGTTTCCTGAGGGTTCCTCAGGTATGAAACCGGGGGCGTTGCGGGCCTCCACGAGCGGCCCGCAACGCCCCCTGTCCATGTCCTCTCCCCGCATGGGCAGGGGTCAGGGCTCTGGAGGCGGGCGGCGGTCGCCTGTTTCAATGACCGCCATGGTGTCCACGGACCGTGTCCTCGCCTTCGCCGCGATGTCCCTGCTGGTGATCGTCATCCCGGGGCCCAGCGTGCTGTTCGTGATCGGCCGCGCCCTGGCGCACGGCCGCCGGACCGCGGTGGCGACGGCCCTCGGCAACGTGTTCGGTTCCTACCTGCTCGTCGTGGCCGTGGCGATCGGGATCGGCTCGCTGGTGGAACGATCGGCGGCCGTCTACCTGACGGTGAAACTGGCGGGCGCCGCATACCTGGTCCTCCTCGGCGTCCAGGCCTTCCGGCACCGGGGCGAACTGAAGGCCTCGGCGATCACCGCCGAACCCGCGGGCCCTGCGCGGGGCGACCTGCGGACCGTGCTCGACGGCGCGCTGGTCGGCGTCACCAACCCGAAGGGCGTCGTCTTCTTCGCCGCCGTGCTCCCCCAGTTCGTGAACCACGCGGCGGGCCACGTCCCCGCCCAGATGCTGCTGCTCGGCCTGGTCCCCATCACCATCGGCCTGGTCACGGACACCCTGTGGGGTCTGACCGCGTCCGCCGCCCGCACCTGGTTCGCCCGATCCGACCGCCGCCTCTCCCTGATCGGCGGCGCGGGCGGCTTCACGATGATCGGTCTGGGGCTGACGGTGGCGGTGACGGGGCGGGACTGACCCACGGTTACTTCTGTACGACCGTCCCGAACCGGATGTCGTACGACGTCCCCGGATACAGCGTGGCGAGCATCCGCTGCCCCTCGGTCTCGACCTCCTGACGCTGGGCCCTGGTGAGCCGGCCGAAGGGCTCGACGACGAGGGTGTCCCCGTCGAGCTTCCACACGCCCGCGAGGAAGCCGTCGACGAGGAGGGTGCAGTAGGCCTGGTTGCCCTGCCAGCTGCGGCCCCAGTACTCCTTCGGCACCACGCGGGTGCGGTCGGCGTGGGAGAGCAGCAGGTTGTCGAACTCCGGCAGGAAGTGGGGCGGGGCCGGGGTGTCCTCGGCGGGACGGGGCGCGTCGGGGAGGTCGAAGAGCTCGACACCGTGCTCGTCACGGAACACACGCAGCTCGGGGCGGAGCCGTTCGAAGGCCTCGCGGAGCCGGGTGAGCCCGGCCCAGGTCTGCATGTCCTTGACGGAGGCGGGACCGAAGGCGGCGAGGTAGCGCAGGACGGTGGCGTCGGGGGCGGGGGTGGGGCGGGCGAGGGGCGCGTCGGTGGGCCGGTGTTCGGCCGGCGGAGCGGTGTCGGCGGGGCGGGTGGGCCGGAGTTCCGCCGGCGGAACCGCTTCGGTGAGCCGGTGTTCCCCCGGAGGCGCGGCTTCGGTGAGCCGGTGTTCCGCCTGCCGCGCGGTGTCGGCGGGGCGGCCGAGCCAGTGTTCCGCCGTGGTGAGGGCCACCTGGCCACTGCGGCCCCACAGTCCGCGAGGGGTGACCTGGACGAGCGGGAGCTTGCAGCGGGCGGCGACGGCCAGGGCCTGCGGGTCGGCGTCCGGCCACTCGACGAGGAGGGCCTCCCGCAGCTCCTTCATGGTGCGGGGCCGGCTCTCGACGAGGTCCCGGGCGAGCGCGGCGAGCCGGTCGAGGTCGACGCCGTCAAGTCCCTTGCGGAAGTGGGTGAGTTCGCGGTCCCGGGCGGGCTGGACCAGCGGCCGCAGGGTAAGGCAGTCCTCGGCGGTGTGGGTGTGGATGGTCGAGCGCATGGTGACGATCCGGACCACCTCGCGTTGGGCCATCAGCGCCGACAGCTCCTCGGGGGCGAACCCGTCGAGGCGGGCGGCGAGCGCGAAGTACGGGGGCTTGACGTTCTGGGCCTGGAGGCCGAGCAGATGCCCGACGGCGGCCTTCGCGGACATGCCGGACCGGCGCAGGAGGAGCTGTCGGTCGAGGGTCGCGCGGTTGAGGGCGCGGGTGCCGAGCACGGGGGCCGACGCGGTCGTCTTCGTCATGAGAAGCACGCTAGCGGCGCTTGCGGACAAGCTCTGTCCGCAACTCACGGCGTGGTGCACGGCGGGCCTCCTGGAATGTCATTTGCCCCGTATACCCTGCTCTGTGATCACGCCGACATCGGCTCGACCCGAGAGCGAGAGGCACACGATGTCCGAGCGACGCCCCCGCCCGGCAGGGAAGAAGTCCGCCTGGCGCCGCGCCCTGACCCCGCCCTCCGCGCCCCCGAGGACTCCGGCGCCCGAAGCGGAACCGACCACCCCCGAACCGGCCGAACCGGCGAGCATCGTCCAGGCGGCCCTGTACCGCGACGGCGTACGCGTGTCGTCCCCCGAAACCCTCGCGGACACCTTCCGGGAGCTGCGCGAACAGCCCTCCGGCATGGCGTGGATCGGCCTGGCCCGTCCTCCGGAGAGCGAACTCCTCTCGCTGGCGGAGGAGTTCGACCTGCACCCGCTGTCCGTCGAGGACGCGATGGAGGCCCACCAACGCCCGAAGCTGGAGCGCTACGGCGACACGCTCTTCGTCGTCCTGCGGGCGGCCCGCTACCTGGACGCACCGGAGGAGGTCGACTTCGGCGAGCTGCACGTGTTCGTGGGCCCGGACTTCGTCATCACGGTCCGGCACGGCGCGGCGCCCGACCTGTCGGCGGTACGCCACCGCATGGAGCAGACACCGGAGTTGCTGAGGCTGGGCCCCGAGGCCGTCCTGTACGCCATCCTGGACGCGGTGGTCGACGGCTACGCCCCGGTCGTCTCGGGCGTCCAGAACGACATCGACGAGATCGAGACGGAGGTCTTCCGGGGCGACCCGGAGGTCTCCCGCCGTATCTACGAACTCTCGCGCGAGATGGTGGAGTTCCAGCGCGCGACCCGCCCCCTGGTGGGCATGCTGCACGCCCTGATGGCGGGCTTCGCGAAGTACGGCACGGACGAGGAACTCCAGCGCTACCTGCGCGACGTGGCCGACCACGTCACCCACACCAGCGAACGGGTCGACGGCTTCCGCCAGGCCCTCACGGACATCCTCACGGTCAACGCGACCCTGGTCACGCAGCAACAGAACGCGGAGATGCGGGCGTTGGCGGAGGCGGGCTTCGAACAGAACGAGGAGATCAAGAAGATCTCCTCCTGGGCGGCGATCCTCTTCGCACCGACGCTGGTGGGAACCATCTACGGGATGAACTTCGAGCACATGCCGGAACTGCACTGGAGCTTCGGCTACCCCTTCGCCATCGGCCTGATGGGGGTGGTCTGCGTGAGTCTGTACGTCATCTTCAAGCGGCGGGACTGGCTCTGACGCCTGTGTCTGCCGGATCCAGCCACTCCCTGAGATCTTTTGCGACCCAATGCCGTGAATGCGAGCATTGAAGTGATGGTGGACGTACCGCCCCTTCCCACGCCCGGAGCCCGCGACGGGAGTTCGTGACCGGCTGCCGTGGCCCGTGCGTCCGGGCCTCCGCTTCTGGAGGACAGATGACGAACCCCACAGCGCCCCGGTACGGACAGGACGTTCCGGAAACCGTCTACGGCTATGTCTCCGCCCGCTCCCAGGGCGGGGTGCCGGTGACCCGGGCGACGGCCCTCTCCTCGGCCAGGCCGTTCCGCGCGGAGGGTGATGCCCTGGAGCGCGCCAAGGAGTACGCACGGACGGCGGGGCTGACCGTGACGGCCGAGAGCCGGCTGGGCTTCACCGTCGCCGGTACACCGGCCGCGTACGAACAGCTCACCAGCGGACGGATCGCCAGCTACGAGGTGGAGCAGCTGGGGCCCATGAACCGGGAGCGTTCGGTCACCCACCTCGACATCGTCGGCGACCGGCAACCGGACGCGCTCGGCATCGGCGCCGCACCCGGCGAGGACGCCATCGAGGCGGTGGCCCTGGAGCGTCCGCGCACGCCCATGCGTCTCCTTCCGGCCGACGCCAAGCCGCCGGACGTGGAGGCTTACCACCTCACACTCCCCGACGACGTCGCCGGCCTGCTCAACGCGACCCCGGCTCATGAGGCGGGGCACGAGGGGCGCGGGGTGGAGGTCGCCATGGTCGACACGGGACAGGCCGAGCACGCCTACTTCACCGCCCACGGCTATGACATCGCCCCGCCCGTAGCACTGGTGCCCGGCACCAGCCCCGCGGAGGACCCGGTCGGGCACGGCACGGGGGAATCGGCGAACATCTTCGCCGTGGCACCGGGCGCCCGGCTGCGCCCGTACCGCGCGAGCAACCGGCGAGGCGATCTCACGGCGGCCACGGCCGGCTTCCTGCGCGCCAAGGCCGACCGTCCGCACGTGCTCACCAACTCCTGGGGCGGGGACGGCGATTTCCCCCCGCTGGGTGGCCCCAGTCAGGCCGACATGATCTTCGCGCTGGAGATCCTGGACGCGGTGGAGCAGGGCATCGTGGTCGTCTTCTCGGCGGGCAACGGCCAGTTCGCCATCGAACCCCAGGTGCCCGGGGTGATCGCCGCGGGCGGAGTGTTCGCGGCGCAGGACGGCCGACTGCGCGCGTCGAACTACGCGAGCGGGTACGTCAGTCCCTGGATCGAGGGCGTTCGTGTGCCGACCGTGTGCGGTCTGGTGGGACTGCTCCCCCGGGCCCAGTACCTGATGCTGCCCGTGCCGCCCGGGTGCGCGATCGACGTCGACGAGAGCCTGCCGGACCCGCACGCCCCGGCGGACGACCCGGGCGACACCACCGGTCCGGGGGACGGCTGGGCCATGTTCTCGGGCACGTCCGCGGCGGCACCGCAGACGGCGGGAGCGGTGGCCGTACTCCTCGGGGCCCGTCCGGGGCTCACTCCCGCCCAGGTGACCAGGGCACTCACCGCGACCGCCACCGACGTCACGACCGGCACCAATCACCCGCGCTTCGGCAAGCGCGCCCACGTCGGCATCGACACGGCGACCGGCCCCGGGCTGGTCAACGTGAGCGCCGCGCTGGACCTCGTCCTCACCCAGGACCTCTGAAGGTGGGCGGCAAGACTCGGTGACGGGCTGCCGGCGCCGGGGGCGACTCCGTCGGACCCTGGTCATCTCCGCGGGCGACTCCGTCGGACCGTGGACGGGCGGCCTTGACCGGGTCCGCTCGTGACGGCAGGATGACCGACTGCGTGGCCTACGCCGAACCTCCGGCGACCGTCCCCAGCACGGTCTCCCCACGGAGGCAAAGGGACCAGCGTCTCAGGCCGTTGTCGCAGCCGATCGCCGCGGGCGAGGCTGCTGGGGAGCCGTCGTTCGGGGCGTGGAAGGCCGCGATGACTGCCCGTAGGAATTTCAAGCGCCAGGTGCGTGCCCGCGCCGCCAGGACAGGTGAGTCCTATACGGCCGCTCTGCGGCACTTCCGTCCGACTCCATCAGGAGACATCGTGTCGGAATCAAGGACTCCCAGGAGCGTGCGGCTTGCCGTCGCGCAGACGGTCGTACGAGAAGACCCCCGAGACGTGGAGGCGTTGCGCGAAAGCGGGCGTGCGGTACGTGCGCTGATGCGCGAGGCCGGGGCGCGGGGAGCGAGGATCGTGCACTTCCCGGAGGGCGCGCTCTGCTTCCCGGGCAAGCTGGTCATGTCCGTCGACGGCCCGCACGCGGTCGGCCCCGCGGACTGGAGCCGGTGCCAGTGGCCGGTGCTCCGGGCGGAGTTGGCGGCGATCGCCGAACTGGCCGGCGCGTTGCGGCTGTGGACGGTGATTCCCTCGGTGCACCGTCTGACCGAGCCGCACCGCCCGCACAACAGCCTCTACGTCGTCTCCGATCGCGGTGAGGTCGTCACGCGTTACGACGAGCGCCTGCTCTCGAGGACGAAGGTCTCCTACCTGTACTCCCCCGGCGTCTCACCGGTGACCTTCGAGGTCGACGGTGTGCGCTTCGGTTGCCTGCTCGGCATGGAGATCCACTACCCGGAGCTGTTCACGGAGTACGAGAGGCTGGACGTCGACTGCGTACTGCTCTCCACCAGCGGCACGCCGGGCAACATCACCGCCGAGGCCCAGGTCCAGGGCCACGCCGCGTTCAACGGCTACTGGGTCAGCATCTCGGGGCCGGCACAGGACGGCGTCACCGCCCCGACGGGGGTGGTCGCTCCCGACGGTGACTGGATCGCGCGGTGCCCGGCCGACGGTTCGCCCTCGGTGGCAGTGGTGAACCTGGACGACAGCTCCGAGTCCGCCGCATCGGCACGGACCCACGCGCGCCCCTGGCGCCGGGAGTCCCGCTCGGGCCTCTACGCCGAGCACCAGGTGAACGACCCGCGCAGCGAGGACCGTACGACGGGCTTCTAGCTCAGTAAGGAAACCTGAGGGGTTCGAGCGTTCGGGGCGGCCGCCACTACCTCGAACCCCTCGGATTCCGGCGCACGAGACATGGGCCACGCGCCCCTCATTCGCTCCGGACCTGTCTGCTCGTCGACGTCATGAACTTCCATGTCTCCACGAGCCAGTGCCGCATCCTCCCCATCTGTTGGCAGGTTGCGGTCAAAGGCTCCTCAAGTGCCGGACTCCCCCTCGAACCGGTGGTCGGGTTTTGGACAACGGCTGTACGACCACCTTTCCCCGGAGGATCCGGTGTCAGCACCCACCCGTAAGAGACGATGGCTCGCGATCTGTGCCATCACCGCATCCGGCGTTCTCGTCGCGACACCCGCGGGCGCCGCGTCCGGCAGGGGCCACGCCCCCTTCGGCACCCGCACTCTCACCCAACTCGCCGCCGAGCGTGCGCAGTCCACCGGCATGCTCAGCCCGAACGTGGCCGAGGACGACGACGACGGCAACGAGGCCGACGAGATAGCCGAGGGGGCGGACCAGTACGCCGAGGCGCGCACCTCGCCCGGCGTCGTCGCCCCCGGCGCGTACGGCGCCGCCTGGAGCAGTCTGGCCGATCTGCCCTCCACCAAGGGCAGTTGGCGCAACATCACCGACCTGCCGTACAACTCCGACGATCCCCGCTACCGCGACATCGACTCCAACTCCAGCGGCGGATCCGGCGACGTCACCGGCCGGATGGCCGCGATCGCCGCCGACGACGACGGTTACGTGTACGCGGGCAGCGCGGGCGGCGGTGTCTGGCGGTCCGGGCGCGGCGGCGGGCACTGGAAGCCGATCAGCGACAGGCTGCCGTCCCAGTCCACCGGCGCGCTCGCGCTCGACGGCGCCGGCAGGCTGTGGCTGGGCACCGGCGAGGCGACCACCAACGCGGACGCCTATCTCGGCAGCGGCGTATACGTCCTGTCCGACCCGCACCACGGCACCTTCTCCACCCGCAGCCGGGTCGGCGGCGACGAGCTGGAGTCCACCACCGTCCATGAGCTGCGCTTCGGCGGCGGCAAGGTGTGGGCGGCGACCAGCGAGGGTGTCTGGAGCCACTCCACGAAGACGCTGAAGGGCTCCTGGAAGCTGGAGTTCGCGCCCAACCCCGACTACCTGCCGGGCGGTTCGCTGGCGCACGACCCCGCCGCCCCGTACAAGAACATCACCAACGACATCGCGATCGACCCGAAGGATCCGGGCAAGGTCGTGCTCGCCGTCGGCTGGCGCAGCGGTGACGACTACAACGGCTTCTACACCAAGGTCCACGGCACCTGGACCCGGATCACCAGCGGCCTGGGCGACCTGCCCGCCGACGCGGACGACGTCGGCAGCGTCACCTTCGCCCGCTCCGCCGACGGCTCCCGCTACTACGCCATCGACCAGTCCCCCGAGCAGCTGAACGACAACCCGGACAGCGGCCTGGAGGGCATCTACGTCTCCAAGTCCGGCGCTCCGACCGGCCCTTGGACGAAGATCGCCGACTACAAGGGGCTGGCCGCGTCCGGTTCCGCGCTGACCGGCGCCGGTTACATGCCGGGCGTGCAGGCCTGGTACAACCAGTTCCTCACCGTCGACCCCAGTGACCCGGACCATGTGTACGCGGGCCTCGAAGAGGTCTATGAGTCCAAGGACGGCGGCTCCACCTGGTCGACGGTCGGACCGTACTGGAACTTCAACTTCCCCTGCTGGTCCATCGACCCCGCCAAGCAGTCCGGCGACTGCAACCAGACCACCCACTCCGACCAGCACGGCGTCGCCATCGGCCGCTACCACGGCAAGAGCTTCGTGTACGTCGGCAACGACGGCGGCGTCTACAAGCGCCCGGTGAACGGCTCCCAGGACGCCTCGGGGCACGCCACCGACTGGACCTCCCTCAACGACGGCACCATCGACACCCTCCAGTACTACTCGGTGGGCATCGGCAAGGACCTCGACCACGGCGGTGTCTCGGTCACCGGCGGCCTCCAGGACAACGGCCAGTCGATGCTGCGCAGCAACGACAAGGTGATGGGCTCCAACTTCGGCGGCGACGGCGGCGACACCCTCACCGACCCGGCCAACGGCTGCAACATCGCGCAGGAGTACGTCTACCTCGCCATCCAGGTGACGCAGAACTGCGCGGTCAACGACGGCAGTTGGATCACCGACCCCAGCAAGGCCACGTCGTACGGGGTCGCCCCGCCCGACAACGCCACCGGTGAGGCGCGTTTCATCGCCCCGCTCGCGGCCGACGCGAAGAACAGCTCGACGTGGATCGCGGGCGGCCGGCACATCTGGGTGCAGACCCACGGCTACGCCATCCGCAGCGGCTCCGAGTGGAAGAGCGTCTACGACCTCGGCGAGGGCCACACCGCCACGGCCGTCGCCGCCTCGGGCGGCAAGGTGTACGCGGCCTGGTGCGGCCCCTGCAACAACCAGGGCTTCACCCGCGGCATCGCCGTCGGCAACGCGGACGGCACCGGCTGGCACGACATCGCCCTGCCCGCCACCGGCGCGAACGGCACCGTGCCCAACCGCTACCTCAGCGGTTTCGCCGTCGATCCGAAGAACGCCGACCACGTCTACCTCACGGTCAGCGGCTTCTCCCGGCAGTGGACCGAGGGACCGGGCGCCGGCGTGGGCCATGTCTTCGAGTCGAAGGACGGGGGCACCACGTGGAAGGACGTCTCGGCGAACTTCCCCGACGTGCCGGCCGACTCCGCGGTCGTCACCCCGAACGGCGGTCTCGCCGTCGCCACCGACCTCGGTGTCGTCTACCGGGCGCCGGGCCGCAGCACATGGCAGCGGGTCGGTTCGCTCCCGGCCGTCGCCGTGCTCCAGCTGAAGCTGAGCCCCGACGGCCGCACGCTGTACGCGGCCACCCACGGCCGCGGCATCTACACCATCCCGGTGAGCTCCTGCGGCTGACGCACACCGTTCGGTGACGGAGGGGTGGCTCCGGATCTCCGGGGTCACCCCTCCCGCGCGTACGGCGTCACCGTGACGGCGAGCGTGAAGCCGACGCCCCCGGTGCCCGCCAGATCCGGTTCCTTCGCCGACACGGTGATCTCGGCGCTGCCGCCCCGGGTCCCGGCGGCCCGCAGCGAGACGTGCGCGGTCCCGTCGGCGGCCACCTGCCGGCCGGTCACCAGGACGAGGGCGGGCGCCGAACTCCGTACGGCCGTCCACCGCTTGCCGTCGGTACGGGGGCTCAGGACCAGGGAGACGACCGTGCCGGGCCGTACGCACACCGGCCGCCGGACGGGATCGCCGGGCGAGACGGTGATCTGCGCCCGGCCCGCGACGCAGCCCGCGCCCGACGCAGGGGGCGACGAAGCCGAAGCGGACGGCGCCTGCGACGAAGGGGGCACCGAGGACGACGTGGCGGTGGGACTTCCGGCCGGCGTCCTCCCCGAAGGGCTCTCCGAGGGACCCTGCGGCGCCGAGCCACCGGTGTCCGAGGTCCCGCACCCGGCCAGGACTCCCACCAGGGCGATCACACACCCCCCGATCCGCCACCACCGCATCGCCGCACCTCCGACCGTTCACCTGCCACCAGCATGCTCCGCGGGCCGCCGGAACCGCAGAGCCTTACGGAGGTGTGACGTGGTGGCGCTGTTCCGGGATCCCGGGCCGGCGCGGACCTAGCGTGGCCGTATGCGTGTACTGGTCACCGGCGGTGCCGGGTTCATCGGGTCCCATGTCGTCACCGCGCTCCGGGAGCGTGGGCACGAACCTGTCGTGTTCGACGTCCGGGAGGACCCCGGGGCGGACGTGCGGGATCCGGCGGCCGTCCGGCGCGCCCTGTCCGGCGTGGACGCCGTGTGTCACCAGGCCGCGAAGGTGGGCCTCGGCAACGGTGTCGCCGACGCGGCGGACTACGCCTCCCACAACGACGTCGGCACGGCCGTCCTGCTGGCCGCCATGGCGGAGACGGGCGTACGGCATCTCGTGCTGGCCGGGTCGATGGTCGTGTACGGCGAGGGACGGTACGCGTGTCCGGAGCACGGGGTGGTGCGGCCCGGGCCGCGTGCCGTCGCCGACCTCGACGCGGGCCGTTTCGAACCCGTCTGCCCCGCCTGCGGTGCTCCCCTCTCCCCCGGGCTGACCGGCGAGGACGCCCCGGTCGACCCCCGGAACGTGTACGCGACGACCAAGCTCGCCCAGGAGCACCTGGCCGCCGCGTGGGCCCGCTGCACCGGCGGTTCGGCGGTGTCCCTGCGGTACCACAACGTGTACGGGCCCGGGATGCCGCGCGACACCCCGTACGCCGGGGTCGCCTCCTTCTTCCGCTCGGCGCTGGCCCGCGGGGAGGCGCCCCGGGTCTTCGAGGACGGCGGGCAGCGGCGGGACTTCGTCCATGTGCGGGACGTGGCCGCGGCCAACGCGGTGGCACTGGAGGCCGCGACGGCGCCGGGCGCGATGACGGCGTACAACACCGGCAGCGGCGACCCGCACACCGTCGGCGAGATGGCGAGGGCGCTGGCCGCGGCGTACGGCGGTCCCGTGCCGGTCGTGACCGGCGAGTACCGGCTCGGCGACGTACGGCACATCACCGCGGACTCCTCGCGGCTGCGGGCCGCGCTCGGGTGGAAGCCGGAGACGGTGTTCGAGGAGGGCATGGCCGAGTTCGCGCGGGCCGGGATGGGCGACGTGCCGCGGCCGTAGCGCCCGCTCCACAGTCCGGTGGTGCTGCCCGTGTCATGAAGCGGCGGCGGGCAGCACCACCTCGAAGCGGCAGCCACCGGGGATGTTGCGCACGGTCGCCCGGCCCTGGTGCGCCTCCACGATCCCGCGCACGATGGCGAGACCGAGGCCGGCCCCGGCCGGCGGCGTCCGGGCGTGCGTGCCGCGCCAGCCGGTGTCGAAGACCCGCGGCAGGTCCTCGGGCGGGATGCCGCCGCAGCCGTCCGTCACCGACACGACCACCCCTTCGGCGGTGCGCTCCGCGGCGATGGCGACGGTGCCGTCGGCCGGGGTCCGGCGGATGGCGTTGACCAGCAGGTTGCCCAGGACGCGGCTCATCTCCTTGCCGTCCACCTCCACCGGCACCTGCTCCACGCGGCCGCCCACCAGCCGCACCCCGTGTTCGCGGGCGAGCGGATCGGCTCCCGCCAGCGCGTCGCCGACCAGGTCGTAGAGGGAGACGCGGGCGAGGGCCAGAGGGAGGGTGCCGGCGTGGATGCGGGAGAGTTCGAAGAGGTCGCCGACCATGTCGTTGAGGCGTTCGACCTCGGTGCGCATCTGCCGCAGATAGCGGCCTGGGTCGGTGGCGACCCCGTCCTCCAGGGCCTCCGACATGGCCCGCAGTCCGGCCAGCGGGGTGCGCAGGTCGTGCGAGATCCAGGCGACGAGTTCCCGCCGGGAGGTCTCCAACGCCCGCTCCCGCTCCCGGGATTCGGCGAGCCTCGCACTGGTGGCCGCCAACTCGCGGCTGAGCGCGTCCAGTTCGGCGGTGGCGGGCTCGGCCGGGGCGGTGAAGGCGCCGCCGTCGCCGAAGGAGCGGGCCGCCACGGCCAGTTCGTGGCTGCGGGCGACGACCCAACGGCCCAGCAGCAGGGCGGTGATCAGGGAGACGACGGCCGCCATGGCGACGACGGTGGTGACGACGGTGAGGTCGTGCGGGGAGAGGAACATCGCCCAGGCGACGGCGAGGGTGCCCGCGAGCATCGCGACGACCCCGACCGCCGCGATCACGGTCAGCGAGGCGGTGAGCGAGCGGCGCCGGATCAGCCGCAGCGCGGCCGCGCCGACGAGACCGGTGACGGCGGCTCCGGCGAAGGCGTAGAGGGCGATGAGGAAGGTGTCCCGCATGATCACTCCTCCCCTGCGGCCGGAGGAGGAGTCACGGCGGGGTCGGACTCCGCGGCCGAATGCGGCGTCACGGCGGAGTCGGACTCCGCGGCCGAATGCGGCGTCACGGCGGGGCCGGACTCCGCGCCGGCTCCGGGGCCGTCGGCCGATCCAAAGCCTGCCGGTTCAAAGCCTGCCGGTTCAAAGCCTGCCGGTTCGAAGCCGGCCGGTTCGAAGCGGTAGCCCACGCCCCACACGGTCTGGATCAGCCGGGGCCGGGCGGGATCGTCCTCGACCTTGCCGCGCAGCCGGCGGACATGGACGGTGACGGTGGACAGGTCGCCGAAGTCCCAGCCCCACACCTCGCGCATCAGGTCCTCGCGCCCGAAGGCCCGCCCCGGGTGCCGCAGGAAGAACGAGAGCAGGTCGAACTCCCTCAGGGTGAGGGCGAGTTCGGTGCCGTTCTTGGTGGCCCTGCGGCCTGCCGGGTCGACGCTCAGCCCGGCCGCCGTCAACCGCCGCCCGGTGACGGCCGGACGGCTGCGGCGCAGCACCGACTCCACCCGCAGCACCAGTTCGCGCGGGCTGAAGGGCTTGGTGACGTAGTCGTCGGCGCCGACCTCCAGGCCCAGGATGCGGTCGTCCTCGTCGCCGCGGGCGGTGAGCATGATCACCGGTACCGGGGCGTGCGCGCGGATGCGGCGGCACACCTCCAGGCCGTCCATGCCGGGCAGCATCAGGTCGAGGACGACGAGGTCCGGCCGGTGCGCGGCGGCCCGGGTGAGGGCCGTGGGGCCGTCGTCGGCGCGGTCGACGAGGTATCCGGCGCGGTCCAGGTAGCCGGCGACCACCTCGGCGACGGTCGGGTCGTCGTCGACGACCAGGATCCGGGGCGAGGCGTCCGGGGGTCCGAGGGGTGCGTACGACTGCTGCATGCTCCCAGCCTGGCACCGAGCCGCCCGTGATGCGGTCGCCGGGCCCCCCGGGGGCCTGCGACGTCCGCGTTTCGTAAGGAGCGGCGGTCCGGTATGTCCGCTTCGCGTTCGTAGGGTGAAAGCCGTGACGACGACACCTTCCGACGTCGATGTGGTGCTGCCCTGCCTGAACGAGGCCGAGGCCCTGCCCTGGGTCCTCGACCGGATTCCGCCGGGCTGGCGCGCACTCGTCGTCGACAACGGTTCCACCGACGGTTCTGCCGCGATCGCCCAGGCGCTCGGCGCGACCGTCGTGCACGAGCCGCGCCGGGGCTTCGGCGCGGCCTGCCACGCCGGGCTGCGGGCCGCCACCGCCGAGGTGGTGTGCTTCTGCGACTGCGACGCCTCCCTCGATCCGCGGCTGCTTCTCCCCTTCGTCCGCGCAGTACGGGACGGCGAGGCCGATCTGGTGCTCGGACGGCGGCGCCCGCAGGGGCGCGGCGCCTGGCCCGCGCACGCCCGCGCCGGGAACCTCGCGCTGGCGCGGATGCTGCGCCGCCGCACCGGGCTGCGCCTGCACGACCTCGGGCCGCTGCGAGCGGCCCGCCGTGAGCCGCTGCTCGACCTGGGGCTGACCGACCGGCGCAGCGGCTATCCCCTGCAGATGGTGGTGCGCGCCGCGGACGCCGGCTGGCGGATCGCCGAGCACGACGTGCCGTACCTGCCGCGCACCGGGGCCTCGAAGGTCACCGGCACCTGGCGGGGCACCTGGCAGGCCGTACGGGACATGAGCCGGGTCCTGGCCGAGGCTCCCGTCGAGGCACCGGCCGTCGGAAAGGGGGTCCGGTGACCACCCTCCTCGTCATCGCCAAGGAGCCCCGCCCGGGCCGGGTCAAGACCCGGCTCACCCCGCCGTTCACCCCCGAGGAGGCGGCGTCCCTGGCCGAGGCCTCGCTCGCGGACACCCTGGAGACGGTCGCGGCGACCCCGGCCACCCGCCGGATCCTCGTGCTGGACGGGGAGCCGGGACCCTGGCTGCCGGCCGGGTTCGATGTCGTACGACAGTGCGGGGGCGGTCTGGACGAGCGGCTGGCGGACGCGTTCGCGCGGTGCGCGGGGCCGGCGCTGCTGATCGGCATGGACACCCCGCAGGTGACGCCGGAGCTGCTCACGGCGGACTGGGCGGGCTGCGACGCGTACTTCGGCCCGGCCGAGGACGGCGGCTTCTGGGCCCTCGGCCTGGCCGCACCCGACCCCGCCCTGCTGCGGGGCGTGCCCATGTCGACGCCGCTGACGGGGGCCGTGCAGCGGGAGCGGCTGGTCGGGGCCGGACTGCGGGTCCGGGACCTGCCCCCGCTCCGGGACGTGGACACGGCGGCCGACGCGGAGGCGGTGGCGGCCCTGGCCCCACGAGGCCGGTTCGCGGCGCGGCTGGCGGGGTGCGTGGGGAGAGCCGCGGCGGACGGCACCGGTGAACCGGCGGTCGCCCTGTCCGGCGCGAAACCACCAACCACTCCACCCGGCACGGAACCCCCGGCGGTCCGTCGATGAGCGGGACGTCCGCCACCGCCCGGGGCGCCGCCTGGGCCGCTGCCGACCCCTACGCCAGCGCCCTCCGTGCCGGCCGGGGCCCTCTCTTCCTCCGTCGGACCGACGGCTGGCTGCTGCCGCTGGAAGTGGAGCGCTGGTGCGCGGAGGCGGACGCGGTCGACCGGGCCGTGCTCGAACGGTGCGAGGGGGCCGTGCTGGACGTGGGGTGCGGACCCGGGCGCCTGGTGGCCGAACTCGCCACCCGGGGCCGACCGGTCCTCGGCATCGACGTCAGCGAGGCCGCCGTCGAGCACACCCTGCGGCTCGGCGGCCAGGCGCTGCGGCGCTCGGTCTTCGAGCCGCTGCCCGGCGAGGGCCGCTGGGACACCGTCCTGCTCATGGACGGCAATGTCGGTATCGGCGGCGACCCGGGCGCCCTCCTCGACCGGATGGCACAACTCCTGCGCCCGGGTGGTCTGTTGATCGCCGAGACCTCCGCCGTGGACGTCGACGAGCGCGTCCGGGTGGCGGTCGTCGGCCCCACCGGCACCCGCGGCGCCGGTGAGGCCTTTCCCTGGGCGCGGCTCGGCACCAGGGCACTGCTCCGGTACGCGCGCGGCTGGGAGCGGGCAGGTCAGTGGACGGCCGGCGGACGCTGCTTCGCCGCCCTGCGCACCCGCGACCGCAGCACCAGCAGCAGCGCCGAGCCGCCGAACAGGACCGCGGTGATCAGCAGCCAGCGGGCCAGGAACACATCCCCGGGCAGCCCGGTGGCGGAGCGGTAACGGCTCTCCACCATCCCGCTGATCAGCGGGAACCACACGAGCAGCAGCAGCGCGGAGAGGGCGGCCGGTACCCGCACGTACCCCGCCCGCTCCCGGCGCGTACCGAGCCCCCGCAAGAGCGCCCGGTCCAGGGCCGCGTACAGCGGCAGCAGTACGAGGTCGTGCAGCAGGGCCGCCCCGACGAACCACAGCGCCACACCGAACCAGTCGTCGTCGAGGAGCCGTACGCCCGCGTACCCGGCCAGCGCGAACGAGGCGGCGAGCAGCAGGAGTTGGAAGGGGCTGCCGACAGGGATCCGCGGTCGCATCACAGGTCTCCGAAGGTCATCCGGGCCACCCACTTGGTGTTGAGCACACCGGGCGCGGCGGGCACGATGATCCGTGCCGGGTGGCCGTGGTCGGGGGACAGCGGCTCGCCGTTGACGAACAGGGCGAGCAGGGAGCGCGGGTCGGCCACCTGGTTGGCGCGCAGGGCGGCCCGCCGGAAGGAGCCGTGCCGTTGCAGGGACTCCACGAAGACGTCCGGCGGATCCTCCTCGTGGCCGACGAGCGCGGCGAGGTCCCGCAGCCGCACCCCGCGCCACCACTGGTCGGCGGTCGACCACCCCTCCACGCACGCGATGGGCAACGCCGAGCTGTGCAGCGGCAGTTGGAGCAGCTGGGCCCGGCTGAGCCGGACCGTGCCGGTGCGTCCCGTCACGACGAGCCGCCACGCCTCCTCGTCCCGGTCCGCCGCGGTGATCCCGGCGTAGGCGGCGGTCTTGTTGATCTGGAAGCCGTTCGGGCCGGTCCCGGGTTCGCCGCCGCCGTGCGGTGCGAGGAGCGCGGTGCGGCGCAGCGGGCCGCCGAGGGTCTGCCCGACGGTGGTGGCGAACAGCAGCAGCGAGCCGCCCCCGACGAACCAGAGGGCACCCCGCCGGGAGACGGTCGGCTCGGCGGGACGCGGGGACACCAGGTCGTTCTTCTCCTCCGGGGCCCCGCGCAGCCCCCGCAGATTGCGCAGAGCGGCCGGCGTCTTCAGTACCGCGTGGGCCAGGAACGCGGCGAAGAACACCCAGGCCCCGTAGAAGTGCAGACGGTAGAAGGAGCCCGGGAAGACGTAGTCCAGCTGGACGTTCAGCACCCCGGTCACGAACTCGAAGAGGGCACCGCCGACCAGGACCAGCAGGGAGATCCGCTCCAGGGCGTGAGCGAGCGAGCGGGCCGGCGGCAGGGTGAACAGCCTCGGCACCACCGACCACAGCTTGGCGAGCAGGACCGGGATCAGGGTGATGCCGAGGGTGACGTGGACGCCCTGGGTGAACCGGTACAGCCAGTGCGGGTCGGTCGGCCAGGCGAAGAGGTAGAAGCCGAGGAGGCCCTTGTCCGGGGTCTTGTCGTTGACCGGCGACAGGTCCGGGTTGTACGCGGCGTACGACAGCAGGCCCGTCACGAACAGCACGGTGATGCCGACGAGCAGGACCAGGCCCAGCACCGAGGTGAACCCGGGGCCGCGCAAGGGGCTGCGCCAGAAGCCGGGGGACGTGGGAAGCCTCGGACCGCGTACATCGTGCGGATCACGTGCATCGTGTGAATCACGTGCATCGCTTGCATCGCTTGCATCGCGTGCATCACGTGCTTCGATTCGGTCGCCTGCGTCATGTCGGTCGCCTGCGTCAAGTCGGTCGCGTGCATCGCGTGGGTCGTCTCGCATGAGCCGAAGGTAGGCCGGGACCACCCCGCGAAAGGGTTCTCGACCCATGACGAAACTCTGACGTCGTGCCCGGTCGCGCGCCCTCGACCGGCTGTCCGGCCTAGCGTGCCGGTGTGATCCGCACACCGCTGAGGACCCCTCCCCCGACCACACGCCCCGCCCCGCCCCGCGCCCCGCGCCGGGACCTGTACGCGGCCGGGGCCGCCGTCCTGCTCGTGACCGCCGCCGTCCTGGTGGGCCGCCACATCCAGGGCTCGCGCCACACGCTCTCCGTCAACTGGCCCCCGCTGCTGGCGTCCTGGGACCCGCATCTGGGCCCCGGCACGCCGGCCGCCGTCCTGGTGGCGATCACCGTCGTGGCGTACGGCCCCGCCCTCGCCGTGCGTCTGCCCTGGCGGACCCTGTTGCCGGTGGCGTGGGCCACGGCGACGGCGTGGACCTTCTCGCTCGCCCTGGTCGACGGCTGGCAGCGCGGAATCGCGGGCCGGCTCACCACCCGGCACGAGTACCTCCAGGTCATCGACCGCTTCCACGACATCCCGGGCACCCTGCGGGACTTCACCCACCACATCCTGCTCGGCTCCCCCGACCACTGGCCCGCCCATGTCGCGGGCCACCCGCCCGCCGCGCCGCTCACCTTCGTCCTGCTCGACCGGATCGGGCTGGGGGGCGGTGGGTGGGCCGGGGTCTGGTGCATCACGGTCGGGGCGACGGCCTGCGTGGCCGTGCTGGTCACGGTCCGGGCGCTGGCCGACGAGACACTCGCGCGCCGGGCCGCGCCCTTCCTGGTCCTCGCTCCGGCCGCGGTGTGGATGGGCACGTCGGCCGACGGGTACTTCGCGGCGGTGGCGGCGTGGGCGGTGGCCCTGCTGGCCCTGGCGGTCACCGGACGGTCCCCGTGGGCGGCGGGCGGGTCCGGGCTGCTCCTCGGCCTGACCTGCTATCTGTCGTACGGCCTCACCCTCGTCGCCGTGATCGCGGCGGCGGTCCTGCTGCTGGGCCGGGACGGGATCCGGCGGCGCCCGGTCCTGCTGGTGCCGCTGCTCGCCGGCCTTGCGGTGGTCCCGACGGCGTTCACGCTCGCCGGGTTCGACTGGTGGGAGGCGTACCGTCTGCTGGTCACGCGCTACTACCAAGGCGTGGGCGGGGTGCGGCCGTACGGCTACTGGGTGTGGGCCAACCTGGCCTGCACGGTGCTCATCACCGGCCTGGCGACGGTGGCGGGGCTGCGGCGATCCGTCTCCGGCCTGCTCGTCCGGGACCGTCTCGGCACCCCCGAGGCCCGCCTCGCGCTCCTCGTCTGCGCCGCGCTGCTCGCGCTGCTGGTCGCCGACGTGTCCGGGATGAGCAAGGCGGAGACGGAACGCATCTGGCTGCCCTTCGCGGTCTGGCTGCTGTCCGCGTGCGCGTTTCTTCCCCGCCCCCGCGCGTGGCTGACCGCCCAGGCAGTACTGGCCCTCCTTCTCAACCACCTGCTGCTGACGGGCTGGTGAGCACGCGCTGTCGTGGGGGACCGTCCATCGTCGGCATGCACGGTGGTCCGCTCGGGACATCGAGCGCCCGCGTCACGCCCGGGCCACTCCGCGCCGGGCACGGCGGCCCGGCTTCACGTCCCCCACGACGGTTCGACCACCGCTCACCCGGCCACCCGCGCGGGCTCGGGCGCCCGCCCCGCCGAGGCGGTCCCCACCGGGCCTCAGCCAATCCAGGCGGAGCCTCAGCGGCAGGCGCCGGACGCTCAGGCAACCGAGGCGGTCGCCCACCGGAACGCTCGACGAACCCGAAGCAGGGCCCCACCGGAACGCTCGACGAACCCGAAGCAAGGCCACTGGGACCCCAGCCGCCCCCACCTGCCCCGCATCCCAGCCACCCGCGGCAGGCGCCGGACGCTCGGCCGTCCGAGCCAGGCCCAGCATCAGACTCCCGACCAACCGAGTCCGCCCCCACGCCCCCCACCGGCCCCACTCACCCCCACCGACTCTCCCCACCCGCCTCCCCCGACCCCGTAGCCCTGACAACCGCCAGGCGGCGGTACGCGGCGCGGGCGTGGCCCAGGCGGGCCAGGGTCGTTCCGCCGAGGGCGGCGGTCAGCAGGCAGACGAGCCAGAAGGTGTCGCGTTGGACGGACCAGCTGAGCGTGCCCGCGGGCGGGACGGCGAAGCCGTTGAGGAAGAGCCAGCACAGGACCGCCGTACCGGGGGCCGCCGCGAAGCGGGCGCACCAGCCGAGCAGGGAGGCGAGCACGGACAGGACGGCGAGGGCGAGCGCGGGCCGGCCCGGGCCGATGAGCGCGTTCACCGCGGCCACGAGCAGGAGGGAGCCGGCGAAGGCCGCGGACCACACCAGTGTCGTGGACACCGGCTCGGGCACGGGCCGCGCACCCGCGCGCAGGGACACCCACTCGACCACGGTTCGACTCCTTCCACCGGCACCGCCGACCGACCCAGCCTTCCACGCCGGCGCGGTCCGCGGGAGAGCGGGTTCGGCCGGAACGGGGGGCCGAAGAGGCGTCTGTATGTACAAGGGAAAATCCGGTTCATCAGTGCGCAAATGGATCACTGGATCGGTGTAATCGGCACAAATGCCGGGCCGCTTGGCGATCTAGCGTCGACGTGCACGGGGCCGTACGAGCCAGAAAGGCATCGAGTCACTCATGCCCATCCCGCACACCGACGTCATGCCCGCCCTCGACTTCGACACCCTGACCACCCCGCACGAACGGGACCGGCCGACCGCCGACCCCCTCCTGCCGCCGGTCGACGAACTGCCCGCGTCCGCGTCGCAGCCCGAGGCGGTCTGCCGCCGGGTGCGGGACGAGCTGATGCTCGACGGCAACGCCCGGCTCAACCTCGCCACCTTCGTCACCACCTGGATGGAGCCGCAGGCGCGGGAGCTGATGGCGGAGACGGCCGAGAAGAACCTCGCCGACCGCGCGGAGTACCCGCAGATCACGGCCATGGAGGAGCGCTGTGTGCGGATGCTCGCCCGGCTGTGGCACGCGCCGCGCCCGGCGGAGGTGCGCGGCTGCTCCACCACCGGCTCCAGCGAGGCCGCGATGCTCGGCGGGCTCGCCCTCAAGCGCCGCTGGCAGGACCGCCGCCGCGCCCAGGGCAGGGACACGGAGCGCCCGAACATCGTGATGGGCTCGAACGTCCAGGTGGGCTGGAAGAAGTTCGCCAACTACTTCGAGGTGGAGCCGCGTTACGTCCCGATGGAGCCGGGCCGGTACCACCTCACGCCCGACACCCTGACCGCCTACTGCGACGACAACACCATCGGCGTGGTGGCCGTCCTCGGCTCCACGTTCGACGGCTCCTACGAGCCCGTCGCGGACATCTGCCTGGCCCTGGACGGCTACCAGGCCGCCACCGGCACCGACATCCCGGTGCACGTCGACGGCGCGTCCGGCGCCATGGTGGCCCCCTTCCTCGACCCGGGCCTGATGTGGGACTTCCAGCTGGAGCGGGTGGCGTCCATCAACACCTCGGGCCACAAGTACGGGCATGTCTTCCCCGGTCTCGGCTGGGCCCTGTGGCGGGACGCCGAGGCCCTCCCCGACGACCTGGTCTTCGAGGTCGACTACCTCGGCGGCAGCTCCCCGAGCTTCACCCTGAACTTCTCGCGTCCGGGCGCGCACGTGGTCGCGCAGTACTACAGCTTCCTGCGGTACGGCTTCGAGGGGCTGCGGGACCTGGCGGCACGCAGTCGTACGACGGCCCGCGCGCTGGCCGACCGGATCGCGGCCATCGCCCCCTACGAGCTGGTCACGGACGGCTCCGAACTGCCCGCGTTCGCCTTCCGGGTGGCGCCCGGCACCGAGGGCCTCACGGTGTTCGACGTCTCCCACGCCATGCGGGCCCGCGGCTGGCACCTGCCCGCGTACACCTTCCCGGCGCCCTGCCAGGACGTCTCCGTGCTGCGGGTGGTGGTCCGCACCGGGTTCACCGCGGAACTCGCCGGCATGTTCGTCGCCGACCTGACGGAGGTCACCAGGCGCCTGCACACCGACCGGCTCTCACCCTCGCTCAGCTAGCGGGGCGCCCGGCTCCCAGCGAGGCGCGGACGAGAGCGCTCAGCTCGTCGTCGGTGACGTCCGCGGCCTCGCCGGAGCGCAGCCGGAGGGTGCCCTTGCCGCTGAGGAGCCGCGGGTGGCGGGAGAGGAGGTCGGCGCCGGCGTCCGCGTCCCAGCCGTAGAGGGAGACGCCGTGCCGCCACACGCCCACGTGCAGCCGGCGGGCACCGACCCGGTACGTGGGCATGCCGTAGGAGAGCCCGACGGTCGCCTCGGGGCACGCCCCCAGAATCAGCCGGTGGACCCGGTCGAAGAGCGGTCGGTGCTCGGGTGCGATGCCATCGATCCAGGTCTGTACGTCAGCGTCCATACGCCCCATTTGTACAGGGGAGACGGGCGTCACAGTGACGTTGCGGGCAAGGTCACAGCCGTGCCCTCTGCTGCCTCTTCGGGACTCTGGCCTAGCATCCGAGCATGACGGTCCTGCCTGACGACGGGCTCTCGCTGGCCGCCGAGTTCCCTGACGCGAACCTTGAACAGTGGCACGGCCTGGTGGCCGGTGTCCTGCGCAAGTCGGGCAGGGATGTCTCCGGCGCGGCAGCGGAGGACGCCCTGTCCACCGCGCTGGAGGACGGGTTGCGCACCCGGCCCCTGTACACCGCGCACGACACCGCACCCGAACCCGGCTTCCCCGGCTTCGCCCCCTTCGTACGGGGTGCGCGCCCCGAGGGGAACACCGCGGGCGGCTGGGACGTACGGCAGCGGCACGCGGTCGCCGACAACACCGCGGTGCTCGCGGACCTGGAGAACGGCGTCACCTCACTGTGGCTGGCCGTCGGCGACGGGGGCATTCCGGTCGCGTCGCTGGGCCAGGTCCTCGACAGCGTCTATCTGGACCTCGCGCCGGTCGCCCTCGACGCGGGCCGCCAATTCGCCGAGGCCGCCGAGGAGTTGCTGCGGCTCTACGGCGAGCGCGGCATCGCGGGCGAGTCCGCGCGCGGCAGCCTGGGCGCCGACCCGCTGGGCCACGAGGCCCGCACCGGCGAGGAGTTGGACTTCGCGCCGGTCGTCCCGCTGGCGCGCAGGTGCGCCGAGGAGTACCCGGGGCTGCGGGCGCTGACCGTGGACGCGCTGCCGTACCACGAGGCGGGCGGTTCGGCGGCACAGGAGCTGGGCGCCTCGATCGCCACCGGTGTCGCCTATCTGCGGGCGCTGACCGAGGCCGGTCTCAGTGCCGAACAGGCCTGCGCGCAGCTGGAGTTCCGGTACGCGGCGACGGCCGACCAGTTCCTGACCATCGCCAAGCTGCGCGCGGCACGCCGGCTGTGGGCGCGGGTCGCCGAGGTGTGCGGGGTGCCCGCCGCGGGCGCGCAGGCGCAGCACGCCGTGGTGTCGCCGGTGATGATGACCCGCCGGGATCCGTGGGTGAACATGCTGCGCGCGACGATCGCCACGCTGGCCGCGGGGGTCGGCGGCGCCGAGTCCGTCACCGTGCTGCCCTTCGACCACGCGCTGGGCCTGCCGGACGCGTTCGCCCGCCGTATCGCCCGCAACACCTCGACGATTCTGGTCGAGGAGTCGCATCTGTCCCGGGTGATCGACCCGGCGGGCGGCTCCTGGTACGTGGAGCGATTGACCGACGAACTCGCCGAGTCCGCCTGGGCGTTCTTCCGGACGATCGAGCGCGACGGCGGCCAGGCGGCCGTCCTGCGCTCCGGCCGGCTCCGCACGGACCTGGCGACGACATGGGCGCAGCGCTCCAAGCGGCTCGCGACCCGCCGCGAACCCATCACCGGTGTCAGCGAGTTCCCGTTCCTGTCGGAGAAGCCGGTCGAGCGGGAGCCCGCCCCGGAGCAGCCGTCCGGGGGTCTCCCGCGCGTCCGGCGCGACGAGGCGTTCGAGGAGCTGCGCGCCCGCTCCGACGCCCACCTCGCGGCGACCGGGGCCCGCCCCCGGGTCTTCCTGGCCGCACTGGGCCCCGCCGCCGCCCACACCGCCCGGTTGACCTTTGCCGCCAACCTCTTCCAGGCCGGCGGCGTCGAGCCCGTCACCGAGGGCACCTTCGAGGACAGCGGCGCCACCGAGGCCTGCCTGTGCTCCAGCGACGCGCTGTACGAGGAGCGGGCCGAGGAGGTCGCGGACGCCCTCAAGTCGGCGGGCGCGCGGCACGTGTTCCTCGCCGGGCGCCCCGGGCAGTACTCCGGCGTGGACTCGTACGTCTTCGCGGGCTGCGACGCCGTAGCCGTGCTCACCGCCACCCTCGACCGCATGGGAGTGTCCTGATGTCCAGCATCCCTGACTTCACCGGGGTCGAGCTGGGGACCCCGGCCGGCGACGGCGGCGCCGACGAGTGGCGTACGGCCGTCAAGAACGCCACGCAGGAGGCCGAGCCGGTCTGGGAGACCCCGGAGGGCATCGAGGTCAAGCCCCTCTACACCGGCCGTGACCTGGAGGGCCTGGACTTCCTGGAGACGTACCCGGGTGTGGCGCCGTACCTTCGCGGGCCGTACCCGACGATGTACGTCAACCAGCCCTGGACCATCCGGCAGTACGCGGGCTTCTCCACCGCCGAGGAGTCCAACGCCTTCTACCGGCGCAACCTCGCGGCCGGGCAGAAGGGCCTGTCGGTCGCCTTCGACCTGCCGACGCACCGCGGTTACGACAGCGACCACCCCCGGGTGACCGGTGACGTCGGCATGGCGGGCGTGGCGATCGACTCGATCTACGACATGCGGCAGCTGTTCGACGGGATCCCCCTCGACAAGATGTCCGTGTCGATGACGATGAACGGTGCCGTGCTGCCGGTGCTGGCGCTGTACATCGTGGCGGCGGAGGAACAGGGCGTAGCGCCCGAGAAGCTGGCCGGGACCATCCAGAACGACATCCTCAAGGAGTTCATGGTCCGCAACACCTACATCTATCCGCCGAAGCCGTCGATGCGGATCATCTCCGACATCTTCGCGTACACCTCGCAGCGGATGCCCCGCTACAACTCCATCTCGATCTCCGGCTATCACATCCAGGAGGCGGGCGCGACGGCCGACCTGGAGCTGGCGTACACCCTTGCGGACGGTGTCGAGTACATCCGCGCGGGACGTGAAGTCGGCCTGGACGTGGACGCGTTCGCGCCCCGGCTGTCGTTCTTCTGGGCGATCGGCATGAACTTCTTCATGGAGATCGCCAAGCTGCGGGCGGCGCGTCTGCTGTGGGCGAAGCTGGTCAGGCAGTTCGACCCGAAGAACCCCAAGTCCCTTTCGCTGCGCACCCATTCGCAGACCTCGGGCTGGTCGCTGACCGCGCAGGACGTCTTCAACAACGTCACCCGCACCTGTGTCGAGGCGATGGCGGCGACCCAGGGCCACACCCAGTCGCTGCACACCAACGCCCTCGACGAGGCACTGGCGCTGCCCACCGACTTCTCGGCGCGCATCGCCCGCAACACCCAGCTGCTCATCCAGCAGGAGTCCGGCACCACCCGGGTCATCGACCCCTGGGGCGGCAGCGCCTACGTGGAGAAGCTGACCTACGACCTCGCCCGCAAGGCCTGGCAGCACATCCAGGAGGTGGAGGCGGCGGGCGGCATGGCCAAGGCGATCGACGCCGGCATCCCCAAGCTGCGCATCGAGGAGGCCGCGGCGCGCACCCAGGCCCGTATCGACTCCGGCCGCCAGCCGGTGATCGGCGTCAACAAGTACCGGGTGGAGACCGACGAGGCGATCGAGGTCCTGAAGGTCGACAACTCCTCCGTGCGCGCCCAGCAGATCGAGAAGCTGCGGCGGCTGCGCGCGGAGCGGGACGAGACCGCCTGCCGGGACGCGCTCGACGCGCTGACCCGGGCGGCGGACGGCGAGGGCAACCTCCTGGAGTTGGCCGTGCACGCGGCCCGCGCGAAGGCCACCGTCGGCGAGATCTCCGACGCCCTGGAGAAGGTCTACGGCCGGCACGCGAGCCAGATCCGTACGATCTCCGGCGTGTACCGCAACGAAGCAGGGGAGTCGCCCTCCGTGGACCGCACCCGCGCCCTGGTGGACACCTTCGAGGAGGCCGAGGGCCGGCGTCCGCGCATCCTGGTCGCGAAGATGGGCCAGGACGGCCACGACCGCGGCCAGAAGGTGATCGCCACCGCCTTCGCCGACCTCGGCTTCGACGTCGACGTCGGCCCGCTGTTCCAGACCCCGGGCGAGGTGGCCCGGCAGGCCGTGGAGGCGGACGTGCACATCGTCGGCGTCTCCTCGCTCGCGGCCGGGCACCTCACCCTCGTACCGGCGCTGAAGGAGGCGCTGGCCGAGGAGGGCCGGGAGGACATCATGATCGTGGTCGGCGGGGTGATCCCGCCGCAGGACGTGCCCACCCTGCTGGAGATGGGCGCGGCGGCCGTCTTCCCGCCCGGGACGGTGATCCCGGACGCGGCCTATGACCTCGTCCAGCGGCTCTCGGCCGACCTCGGGCACGAGCTGTGATCGATGTCGACACCTATGTGAAGGGCGTGCTCGACGGCAAGCGCGCGCTGATCGCCCGCGCGATCACGCTCGTCGAGTCCACCCGGCCCCAGCACCGGGTGCTGGCGCAGGAGTTGCTCACCGAGCTGCTCCCGCACAGCGGCCGGGCCCGGCGGATCGGCGTCAGTGGTGTGCCGGGCGTGGGCAAGTCGACGTTCATCGACGCGTTCGGCACGATGCTGACCTCGCTGGGGCACCGGGTGGCCGTGCTCGCGGTGGACCCGTCCTCCAGCCGCACGGGCGGCTCCATCCTGGGCGACAAGACCCGGATGGAGCGCCTGGCCGTCGACCCGGCCGCGTTCGTACGGCCCTCCCCCACCGCGGGCACGCTCGGCGGGGTCGCGAAGGCCACCCGGGAGTCGATCGTGGTGATGGAGGCGGCGGGCTACGACGTCGTCCTCGTCGAGACGGTCGGCGTCGGGCAGTCGGAGACCGCCGTCGCCAACATGGTCGACTCCTTCCTGCTGCTCACGCTGGCCCGTACCGGCGACCAGTTGCAGGGCATCAAGAAGGGCGTCCTGGAGCTGGCCGACGTGATCGCCGTGAACAAGGCGGACGGCCCGCACCAGCGCGACGCGCAGGCGGCGGCACGGGAGTTGGCGGGCGCGCTGCGTCTGATGCACGGCAAGGACGCGGCCTGGACGCCCCCGGTGCTGAGTTGCAGCGCACGGGAGTCGACGGGCCTGGACACCGTGTGGGAACGCCTCGAACAGCACCGCACCCTGCTCGACTCCACGGGCCGGCTCGCCGCCAAGCGCCGCGACCAGCAGGTGGACTGGACCTGGTCAATGGTCCGCGACGAACTCCTCGGCCGGCTGCACGCCGACCCGGCCGTCCGCGCCCTGGCACCCGACCTCGAGCAGCAGGTCAGGAACGGCGAGTTGACGGCGACGCTGGCCGCCGAACGCATCCTGGGGGCGTTCGGCACGACGTCGGACTGAGCCCGGGGGCGGTGCGTAGTGCCGTGGCCCCCGGGCGGCTCGTAACGCCGCACACGCGACGCGCAGACCCACACGGCGGTGACCGCGGTCCTGGCGCGGCCGGCAGGACACCGACACGGAGCCCGCCGCCCATCTCGGCCCCCGACCCGCCGACGCACAGGCCCACACGACCGCGGCCACCGCCCCGGGGTCGGACCACAGCAGGCCCGCACGCAGACCGCCACCCCGGCCCAGACCGCAGGACACCGACACGGAGCCCGCCGCCCATCTCGACCCCCGACCCGCCGACGCCCAGGCCCACACGACCGCGGCCACCGCCCCGGCTCGGACCACAGCAAGCCCGCACGCAGACCGCCACCCCGGCCCAGACCGCGGCAGGCCCGCACGGGGGCCGCCGTCCGGTCCCCGGTCCCGAGTCCGATGCCGGAGCCTCGCCCAGTCCCCCTGCGCGCCGGGTCCCCGGGTCATGCGGCTCCGGCGCCGGAATCCAGGGCCGGTCCGCCGGCTCGCTCGGCCGGATCGGTGAACGGCGTCGACGGAGTTTCCCGGACCCTGGCGACCGCCAAGGCCATCTGCTGCCGTACGTCCCGCGCGACCGGTTCCCCGTGGACCGCGCCCATCAGGCCCTCCGCGAGGTGGTGCAGCTTGGTGTTGGTGTTCTGGGAGGCGGTGACGAGCACCGTCCAGGCGTCCTCGGAGCTCAGCCCGAAGGAGGCCATCACGATGCCGCGGGCCACGTCGATGGAGGGCCGGGTCCGCATCGCCCGGCGCAGCTGGGCGACCTCGAGACGCAACTCCTCGTCCACGTCCGCGCCTGGCTCCGGGTCGGCGGGCACGGGGTCCGGAGCCTCGGGACGGCTCTCCGCGCCCTCCGCGCCCTCCACCCTCTCCGCCCTGAACAGTTCCCGCGCGCCGGTCAGGTCGAGCAGGCGCCCGAGGGCCGGGCCGCACGACGTGATGGTGACCGTCTTGCCCTGGTCCAGGGCGTGCCGGCGAAGGTCCAGCAGGACGTTGAGCCCGGCGCAGTCGGAGAAACCGATCCCCGCCAGGTCCAGGTCCACCCCGGTGGACGAGGTCGCCAGGAGGTCGTACAGCTCCGGCCGGAGCCGTTCGGCGCCGATGTCCAGCTCGCCGCGGCAGACGACTGTCACCCGGTCACCGGCCGTCACCGCCTCGACGGAGGCTAGACACGGCGGACGGGCGTCCGTCGCGGTGAGGGGCTGCGCCGAGTGCGCAGGTTCCGGCATGGCCCTCTCCCTCATGTGCTCCGCTGCCTTGCTCACCAGATTCGCTGCGTCGACCCACATACGTCAACTAATACATGAAATTTAGTTCAGGTTTTTGGATGCGTGAACACCAGGTCGCTAGAGTTGAGCCATGGATGGAGTGCCCGAGCCACACACCGGATGGACGTTCGTCACCAACCACGCGCGCGTACTGGCCGCGATCGCCGACAACCACAGCGCCCGCATCCGCGACATCGCCGCGCACTGCCGGCTCACCGAACGTGCCGTACAGAAGATCATTTCCGATCTGGAGCAGGACGGATACCTCTCGCACGTCCGGGAGGGCCGCACCAACACCTACCGCATCGAGGCGGGCCAGGTGCTGCGCCACCCCGCCGAGGCGGGCCTGACCGTGGCCTCCCTGCTCTCCCTGCTCGTCCAGGACGAGGCGAGCCGTTCCACCGCCCCCGAGGGCCCCGGTGAGGTTCCGGAAACGGCGCGTTCATGACAGTCCGGCGCCGGTGTTAACAGCCGCTACGTAACGTGACCGGCCGTGGGACCGGAGCCGTACACCCAACCGCGAACAACCCTGCCAGACCGCTCATGACGACCCTCGGGCTCCCCCGTGCCGCCGATGACGCCGAACGGGTCCCCACGCATCCCCACCCCCCGCACACCCCAACGGGAGGCGTGACATGAGCACCACCGAATCACGGTCGGCAACGGCAGAACCCACGGCGACCGCCGACCAGGCGGTCAGGGAGACCCTGGAGGACTACACCCTCCGCTTCGCGCCCCGCAGCTACCGCCGCTGGACCCCCATGGTCGTGGCCACCACCGCCCTGGGCGGCATCGCCTACATGGCCGACTTCTCCATCGGCGCCGGCATCGGCCTGGCCCACGGCACCGGCAACGCGCTCGTGGCCATCGCGGTCGCCGCCGTGGTCATCTTCGTCACCGGTCTCCCCCTCGCCTACTACGGCGCCCGCTACAACATCGACCTGGACCTGATCACCCGCGGCTCCGGCTTCGGCTACTACGGCTCGGTGCTGACCAGCGTCATCTTCGCGAGCTTCACCTTCATCTTCTTCGCCCTCGAAGGCTCGATCATGGCCCAGGGGCTGAAGCTCGGCCTCGGGCTGCCGCTGTGGCTCGGCTATCTCGTCTCCACGCTGATGGTGATCCCGCTGGTCATCTACGGCATGAAGGCGCTCAGCAAGCTCCAGGTGTGGACGACTCCGATCTGGCTGCTGCTGATGATCGGCCCGTTGGTCTATCTGATCGTCACCGACCCCGGCACCGTCGACCGCTTCCTCGCCTACGCCGGCACGGACGGCGACGGCGGCGTGAACACGGCCTCCGTGCTGCTCGGCGCGGGCGTGTGCCTGTCCCTGATCGCGCAGATCGGTGAGCAGATCGACTATCTGCGCTTCATGCCGCCCAAGACCGAGGCGAACAAGCGCACCTGGTGGACGGCCGTCCTCATGGCGGGTCCCGGCTGGGTGGTGCTCGGCGCGCTGAAGCAGGCCATCGGTGTCTTCCTCGCGGTGTACATCCTCGCCAAAGTCGGCCCGGACGTCGCTCCGGAACCGATCCAGCAGTTCAAGGGCGCCTTCGACGCGATGATGCCGTCCTGGCTGGTCCTCCCGCTGGCCGTGGCTCTCGTGGTGATCAGCCAGATCAAGATCAACGTGACGAACGCCTACTCCGGCTCGCTCGCCTGGACGAACTCCTTCACCCGGGTCACCAAGCACTATCCCGGACGCATGGTCTTCGTCGTCGTCAACCTGGGCTTCGCGCTCGCCCTGATGGAAGCGGACATGTTCAGCTTCCTCAACGACATCCTGGGCTTCTACTCGAACTGCGCGATCGCCTGGGTCGTCACCGTCGCCACCGACATCGGCGTCAACAAGTACCTGCTGAAGCTCTCGCCGCTCCAGCCGGAGTTCCGCCGCGGCATGCTCCACGCCGTGAACCCGGTGGGCGTGGTCGCCTTCGTCGCCGCGTCCGGCCTGTCGATCGCGATGTACTTCCACGCCCTGGGCGACACCCTCCAGCCGTACTCCCCGGTCGCCGCCGCCGTCATCGCGTTCGTCCTGACCCCGCTGATGGCGATCGTCACCAAGGGCAGGTACTACCTGCGCCGCACCGGCGACGGCATCGACGAGCCGCTGCTGGACGCCGACGGCAACCCGAGCGCGGTCACCCTCGACTGCCACGTCTGCCGCCAGCCCTACGAGCGCCCCGACCTGGCCGCCTGCGCCACCCACGACGCCGTGGTGTGCTCGCTGTGCCTCAGCACGGACAAGGCAGGCGACCACATCCTGCCGGCGTCGGCCTGAGGAACGCGGGACGACCGCGGGTGAGCGCCGGTGCTTCCGGGCGCTCACCTGCGGTTGCGTGCCGCCCCAGGCGGGTCGGACCGAAGCCGGATGCCCGCCCCGGCCGCAACAGCACCGTGGGGGCGTCCCGCTCTTGGCAGGTCGGACCGCCGGAACCATCTGGCCGGCCGCCGCACCGACTCACCCTGATCCTCGCCACCCACACCACATGCCCGTCTTGCCCCAGCGGCACCGCGTCCCGCTCCCGGCACGTCAGACCGGCGCCCCGAACCAGCGGGCCAGGTGGTTCGGCAGCTCGTCCTGGTTCTCGCCGATCCACGCCACATGGCCGTCGGGCCGCAGCAGCACCGCGGGCGCGTCCAGTTCGGCAGCGGGGGCGACGACGTGGTCGACCCGGTCCGACCAGCCCGCCGGGGAGAGCCTGCCGGTCCGGTCGAGGAGCAGTCCGCGGCCGCCGTGCATCCGTTCGTACAGGCGGCCGCGCTCCAGTGGGAGATCCCGCAGGCGCCGGCCGAGCAGCTCGGGGCCCGCGCCGAGGTCGTAGCGGATTCCGATTCCGGTGATCCTCTCTACCAGGTACCGGTTCACGTCCTCGAACTCCGTGAGCTGCGCCAGCAGCCTGCCCACCGACCGCGGTCCGGGCTCGGGCGACATCAGCAGGGACTGGGCGCGGACCATGTCCAGGACGTCGGCGGCGACCGGGTGCCGCTCGGCGTGGTAGCTGTCCAGCAGTCCTGCGGGAGCCCGGCCGGCCACCTCCGCGGCCAGCTTCCAGCCGAGGTTGAAGGCGTCCTGGACACCGAGGTTGAGGCCCTGGCCGCCCACCGGCGCGTGGACGTGCGCCGCGTCTCCCGCCAGCAGCACCCGGCCCACCCGGTAGCGGTCGGCCTGCCGTGCCGCGTCGCCGAAGCGGGACAGCCAGCGCGGCGAGTGGACGCCGAAGTCGGTGCCGGCGACCGCCCGGAGCCGTCGCCTGAAGTCGTCGAGCGTCGGCGCGACCGTCCGGTCCCCGCTCACCTCCCCGGCGGGCACCACCACCCGGTACACGCCGTCCCCGACGGGTCCGAGGCCGAACCACTTCTCCCGCTCGCGGACCTCGGTCATCACGGCGGTCACCGTCTGCGGATCGGCGTCGACCTCCATCTCGCCCAACAGCGCCTCCCGCGTGGCCGGTTCACCGGGGAAGCCGACCCCGAGCAGCTTGCGCACGGTGCTGCGGCCGCCGTCGCAGCCGACCAGATACCGCGCCCGCAGCCGGGTGCCGTCGGCCAGTTCGACGTCCACGCCGTCCTCGTCCTGGCGCAGCCCGACCAGTTCGGCGCCCCGCCTGATCTCGGCACCGGCCTCCACGGCGTGTTCGGCCAGGAGGCGGTCTGTCACGGTCTGCGGGATGGCCAGCGTGTAGGCGTGCGCGGTGTCCAGCCGGTCGGGCCAGCCCCTGGTGACGCCGGCGAAGAAGTTGCCCACCCGGGACTGCTTGCCGTGCGCGAGGAACCGCTCCAGCAGGCCCCGCTGGTCCAGCACCTCGATACTGCGCACGTGCAGGCCGAGCGCGCGGACGTACGGGAAGGGCTCCCGCTCCTTCTCCAGCACGACCACCCGCACGCCGTGCAACCGCAGTTCGGCGGCGAGCATCAGCCCGGTGGGCCCGCCTCCGGCAATGATCACGTCGAACACCGATTCCCCCGTTCCTCAGTGATGTGCGTCCTTCTCCTGCGTGACCGCTCCCGCCCTGATCACACCCCCTGCGGCTGGAGATAGCGCGCCAGCAGGTCGTCGAGCGTGACCATGCCCGTGAGGGTGCCGGAGTCGTCCCGTACGACGGCGAGGGACGCGCGGTTGCGGCGCAGCAGGTCGATCGCGTCGGCGACCTTGGTGTCCTCGGTCAGTTCCGGGACCGGACGGGCCAGGGCGCGGGCGGTGGCGGTGCGGCCCTGGGCGCGGGCGACCAGGGCGTCCCGTGCGTGCAGGGAACCGAGGACCCGGTCGTCCTCGCGGACCAGCATGCGGGTGCGGTCGTGGTCGGCGGCCGTGCGCAGGACGGTGTCGAGGTCGGCGGTGCCGGGCACCGAGGTGATGTCCGCGGCCGGGATCCGGAGGTCGCCGACCGGGGTCTCGGGCTCGGTGAGCGAGCGGGTGAGCAGCTCCGAGTCGGTCTCGCTGATGAGTCCGAGCCGCTCCGACTCCTCGACCAGATGGGCGAGTTGCTCACGGTTGTGCACCGCGGCGAGCTCGTCGCGCGGGGTGACCCGGCACAGCCGTACCAATGCGTTGCTCAGGGTGTTGAGCACCGAGATCAGCGGCCGGACCACCTTGACGAGGGCCCGGAAGGGCGGCGAGAGCAGCATGGCGGAGCGCTCGGGGTGGGCGATGGCCCAGGACTTGGGCGCCATCTCGCCGACCACCATGTGCAGGAACACCACGACGACCATGGCGAACACGAAGGCCACGCCGTAGCTCAGGGCCGTGGGCAGGCCCAGATCGTGCAGCAGCGGGTCGAGTTCGTGGGAGATCGCGGGCTTGGAGACCGAACCGAGGCCCAGGGTGCACACGGTGATGCCGAGTTGGGCGCCGGCCAGCATCAGGGACAGCTCGCGCATCCCGGCCAGTGCCGCCTTCGCACCGCGCCGGCCCTCGGCCGCGGCCTTCTCCATGCGGTGCCGCTTGGCGGCGACCAGCGCGAACTCGGCGGCGACGAAGAACCCGCTGCCGATCAGCAGCAGGACGGTGACGAAGAGCGCCATGGGGAAACTCATGCCTCACCCGTCCTGACGAGGAGTGCCGTCGGGAAGCTCATGCCGCGTCCACCCTCTCGATGCGGACCCGCTCCGGCACATGCCGGTCCAGGGTGCGTACGTCGATGACCGCGCGGGCTCCGTCGAGCAGGTCGACGGTGACCCGGTCGCCGATGGCCGGGAAGCGGCCCAGGCGGTCGACGACCAGCCCGGCGACGGTGTCGTAGTCCTCGTCCCCGGGCAGCTCGATCCCGGTGGCGTCGGCGATCTCGTCGAGGCGGCGGCCCGCGTCGACCAGCCAGCCCCCGCCCTCGGGCACCGCGGGTTCGGTGACGGTGTCGGTCTCGTCCGCGATGTCGCCGACGAGTTCCTCCGCGATGTCCTCGTAGGTGACGATGCCGGCGACGCCGCCGTGTTCGTCGAGGACGACCGCGAACTCGTCGTCCCGCTCCCGCATCTGCGCGACCGCCTCGGGCAACGGCAGGGTGTCGGGCAGCAGGAGGGGCTTGCGGGCCAGGGAGCCCGCGGTGGCCCGGGCGAGGTCGTCGGCCGGCAGGCGCATCAGCTCGCGTACGCCGAGGACGCCGGGGACGTCGTCGGGGTGGTCGCCGAGGACCGGGTAGGTGGAGTGGCCGTGCTCGGCGATCAGGCCGACCGCCTCGGCGGCGGTGGCGTCCCCGCGGACGAAGACGGTGTCGACGCGCGGCACCATCACCTCGTCGAGGGTGCGCTCGGAGAACTCCAGGGCGTGGTCCAGGAGTTCGGCGGTGTCCCGGGGCAGCTCGCCCTGCTCGCGGGACTCGCCGATGAGATGGCCGAGCTCCTCCAGGGTGGCGCCGTGGTGGAGTTCCTCGACGGGTTCGATGCCGACCCGGCGGAGCAGGCGGTTGGCGGCGCCGTCGAAGACGTGCACCAGCGGGCCGACGACCTTGAGGTAGCCGAGCGTGGAGGGCGCGAGGGCCTTGGCGAGCCGCTCGGGGACGGCGATGGCGAGGTTCTTCGGGGCGAGTTCGCCGAGGACCATCTGGACGACGGTGGCCAGCACGAAGGCCAGGACGACGGAGATGCCGCCGACGGCGCCCTCGGGGATGCCGATGCCGGTCAGGGCGGGCTTCAGCAGTGCGGAGACCGACGGTTCGGCGATGAAGCCGACGACGAGTCCGGTGACGGTGATGCCCAGCTGGGCGCCGGACAGCATGAACGACAGCCGTTCCAGCACCGTCAGCGCGCGGGCGGCCCTGCGGTCGCCGGCCTCCGCCTGGCGGGAGAGGGCGAGCCGGTCCGCGGAGACATACGCGAACTCCTGCGCGACGAAGTAGCCGGTGCCGGCGGTCAGCAGGAAGACGGCGAGCAGGCCGAGGAGGGCGCTGGTGGTACTCAACGGTGGGTCGATCGCGTCGGGCGGGAGTCCGTCGGTGGGGCGGACACGGCTTGCTCCTTCAGTAGGGGGTGCGTCAGAGGAACGACCGGGACGAAAGCGGCGTTCCCAGGTCTACCAGCCGGGCGGGGCGACCGCCCGGCGGCGTCGACGGCCGTCACGTCACACGGCGGCGGGCGCCGGGCCGACCAGCTCGGACAGGACGTCCTCCATGGTCACGAACCCGAGGACGGCCCCCGTCTGTCCCGTCACGGCCGCGAGATGGCTGCCGTCGGCGCGCAGCGCTGTCAGGGTGTCGTCGAGCGGGGTGTCGATGCGGACCCGGGTGACCGGGTGCAGGGCGGAGCGCGGGAAGGGCCGGTCGCGGTCGGTGACGCCGAGGGTGTCCTTGATGTGCAGATAGCCCAGCAGGGTGCCGTCCGGGCCGGTGACCGGGAAGCGGGAGTACCCCGCGTCGGCGGCCATGCGCTCCAGGCGGGCCGGGGTGACCGAGGCGTCGACGGTGCGCATCTTGGGGACCGGGACGAGGATCTCGCCGACCGGACGGGTGCCGAGTTCCAGCGCGTCCCGCAGCCGTTCGCCGTCGGCCGGCGAGAGCAGCCCGGCCTCGCCGGACTCGACGACCATGCGGGCGAGCTGGTCGTCGGTGAACACCGACTCGACCTCGTCCTTCGGTTCGACGCGCAGCAGTTTCAGCAGGGCGTTGGCGAAGGTGTTGATGCCGAACACGAAGGGCCTGAGCGCCCGGGTGAGGGCCACCAGGGGCGGTCCGAGGAGCAGCGCGGTCGGCACGGGGGCCGCGAGGGCGATGTTCTTGGGGACCATCTCGCCGATCAGCATGTGCAGATAGGTGGCCAGCGACAGCGCGATCACGAAGGCGATCGGGTGCACCAGTCCGTGCGGGACGTGGGCGGCCGCGAAGCCCGGCTCCAGCAGGTGCGCGATGGCCGGTTCGGCGACGGCGCCCAGCACCAGCGAGGAGACGGTGATGCCGAGCTGGGCGGTGGCCATCATCGCGGAGAGGTGTTCGAGGCCCCACAGGGTCATCCGGGCCCGCTTGTCGCCGTCCCGCGCGCGTGGCTCGATCTGGCTGCGGCGCACGGAGATCAGGGCGAACTCGCCACCCACGAAGAACGCGTTGGTCAGCAGGGTGAGGGCGCCGACGAGCAGTTGGACGGTGGTCATCGGGACTCCTCCCCCGCCGCGACCGGCACCCGCGCGGGTGCGGTGATGCGGATCAGGCCGGCGCGGTGGTGGTCGACGTCGAGGACCTCCAGGCGCCAGCCGTCCAGGTCGAGGTCGTCGCCCTTGGCGGGAATGCGGGCGAGCCGGGTGGCGACCAGGCCGGCCACGGTCTCGAACGGCCCCTCGGGCGCCGTGAGGCCTATCCCGGCGAGCCGGTCGACGCGGACGGAGCCCTCCGCCTCCCAGGCCCCGGTGCCGGCGGGCCGCAGGTCGGGCATCTCGACGGGGTCGTGTTCGTCGCGGACCTCACCGACGACCTCCTCGACGATGTCCTCGACGGTCGCCACTCCGGCGGTGCCGCCGTACTCGTCGATGACGACGGCCATGGTGCGGGTGGCCCGCAGCCGCTGAAGGAGCCGGTCGGCGGTGAGGCTGTCCGGGACCAGCAGGGGCGCGGTGGCCAGCTCGGTGACGGGGGTGACGGCCCGCCGGCCGGGCTCCAGGGCGAGCACGTCGCGGATGTGGACGGTACCGATGACCTCGTCGAGGCTGTCGCGGTAGACCGGGAAGCGGGACAGGCCGGTGGCGTGGGTGAGGTTCGCCGCGTCGGCCGCGGTCGCGTGGGCTTCGAGGGCCTTGACGTCGACGCGCGGGGTCATGACGTTCTCGGCGGTCAGCTCGCCCAGGTGCAGGGTGCGCACGAACAGTTCGGCGGAGTCGGCCTCCAGGGCGCCCTCGGCGGCGGAGTGCTCGGCGAGGGCGACCAGTTCCTCGGGGCTGCGGGCGGAGGCCAGCTCCTCGGCGGGCTCCAGGCCGAAGCGTCGTACGACGGCGTTGGCGGTGTTGTTGAGGTGCCGGATGAAGGGGCCGAAGACGGTGGTGAAGGCGCTCTGCGGCCCGGCGACTACCTTGGCGACGGCCAGCGGGCGGGAGATGGCCCAGTTCTTCGGCACCAGCTCGCCGACCACCATCAGCACGACGGTCGACAGGGCCACGCCCAGCGCGGTCGCCACCGGAGCGGCGGCGCCGCCCATGCCGAGGTCCGCGAGCGGGCCCCTGAGGAGCGCGGCGAGGGAGGGTTCGGCGAGCATGCCGATCACCAGGGAGGTGACGGTGATGCCGAGCTGGGCGCCGGAGAGCTGGAAGGTCAGCCGGCGGACGGCCTTCAGGGCGCCCTCGGCACCGCGCTCACCGGCTTCGGCGGCCCGCTCCAGGTCCCCGCGCTCGACGGTGGTCAGGGAGAACTCGGCGGCGACGAACACGGCACAGGCCAGCGTCAGCAGGAGGGCCAGCAGGAGCAGCAGGATCTCGGTCACCGGGCCGCCTCGCCTCCCTGGTACGGGTGGGACGCGGCTCGGCTGGTACTGGGAGGCTCACCCATTGCGGGTCCGTGGCTCCTTCGGGTCGGGACGTTGTTCACCCAATGGTAAAGGACAGGCAAAGCGTCTTGGCAAGGGGAGACCGGCAATTTTTCTACGCACCTGTAGAAGACGGTCTCAGTCCTGGGCGTCGTCCCGCGTCCGGCCCGCCGGTTCGTCGTCCCCGGTCCGGCCCAGCAGCTCCCGCAGCAGCTTCTCGTCGTCGGCGCCGAGCGAGGTGACGAAGCTCGCCAGCACCGCCTCGCGGTCGCTCTCCCCGTCCAGCAGCCTGCGCATGCGGTGGGCGGCGAGACCGGCCTCGTCCGCGACGGGCGTCCACACGAAGGAACGGCCCGAGCGCTCCCGGGTCACCACGCCCTTGGCCAGCAGCCGGGTCAGGATGGTGATCACCGTCGTATAGGCGAGACCGGCGCCGAGACGTTCCCGCACCCAGCCGGCGGTGGCCGGTCCGTCCGCCTCCCGCAGGGCCGACAGGACCTGCGTCTCCAGTTCGCCCTGTCCCCGCCGGGGACGCCGGCCGTCCGTCATCGCCCTGTCTCCCTTCCCGCTGCCGCGCACGTCACGGGCGGTCCATGGCAGGGACACCCGGTGAGGGGCGCGGGGTACGCTGCCGGTCCGGCGGGCGTCTCGTCCGGCGTCGGTGTCCACCTCTGACGGAGGCCTTCCCCATGTTCGGACTGAGCGAGCTCGCGATCATCCTGATCGTCGTCATAGCGGTCATCGCCGTCAAGAAGGGCCCCGAGCTGGTCCGTTCGGCGGGCAGGTCGACGCGGATCCTGAAGGCGGAGGCCCGCGCGGCACGGGACCCGCAGCCGGCGCCGCAGGTCATCCAGGGCGAGGTCGTCGAGCCCGGCAGCCCGACGGGGCAGCGGCCGCAGGGGCCCGGCACCACCTGACCAGCGCCTGCCGTACGGCACCGGGAGCACCGATCTCCGGCCGACCAGGCTGCCGGGCAGGGCGGGGCGGGGAGTACGGACCTTTCGCCGACCCGGCTGCGAGGCCGGGAGTAGCGATCTTTGGCCGACCCGGCTGCCGGGCGGAGCCCGGAATACCGATCTTTCGCCGACCCGGCTGCCGGGCGGGGCCGGGATGGCCCATGATGAGCGGGCCATGCACCGATCCGTCACGACGACCCGCGCGCCGCTGCCCGTTCTGCGGGCCGCGGTGTTCGCCGTCGTCGGCACCGTCCTCGGGGTCAGCGCCCACCATCTGCTCGCCGAGGGACCGGTGCCCTGGACGCGTGGCGCCGCCGCGACGGCCGTGCTGTTCGCGGTGGGGCTCGTCGGGGTCCAGCGGCCCCGCAGCCTGGCGACCGTCGTCGCGTGCAGTGTCGCGGGCCAGTCGGGGCTGCACCTCTGGCTGACGCTCACGGCGGCCGCCCAGCACTCCGGCGGGCATGCGCACGGGGGCCGACCCGCGTGGCACGAACAGTTCCACGGCTCCCTCGCCATGACGGCGGCCCACGCACTGGCCGCCACGGCGGTCGCGGTCCTGCTGCACCGCGCGGACGCGGTCTGCTGGTCGCTGGCGCGCGGGGTGACGGCGGCGATCGACGGGGTCCGGGCCCGGCTCACGGCCGCCCGGCTGCTGCTGGCCCGCCCCGTGACACCCGGGCCGCCGACCGCCCCGGCCGTCGTGCCGGCCTACGACGAACGGCCGCTCACCGTACGGCCGTTGCTGGCGCACGCGGTGGTACGGCGGGGTCCTCCGGCGACGAGCACAGCCCTCGCCCACTGACCCCTCGGGGACGCCGGTCCGGCCCGTGCCGGACGGCCGCCCCGCCGTACCCCCTGCCTGGAGTTCGGTATGTCCCGCACCACCCTGCCCCGTCTGTCCGTCGCCGTCGCCACGGCCGTGGCCGCCGTCGCGCTGACCGCCGTTCCGGCCGCCGCCCACACCGAGGTCGAGGCCGACAAGGCCCAGGCCCTCGCCGAGAACGTCACCGTCACCTTCCACGCCGAGGCCGAGTCCGACAGCTCCGGCATCAAGGAGGTGCGCGTGGTCCTGCCCGAGGGCATCACCCCCGCCGACGTCACCTACGGCAAGGGCCCCGCGGGCTGGAAGTTCACCACGGACAAGGACGGCTACATCGTCGGGGGCAAGGAGCTGAAGACCGGTGTGAGCGCGGAGTACTCCGTGGTCGTAAGGCAGTTGCCCGACGCGAAGGAAGTGGCCTTCAAGACCCTCCAGACCTACGGCGACGGGCATGTCGACCGCTGGATCGAACTGGACGAGAACGGGGAGAACCCCGCGCCGACGCTCGCGCTGAAGGCGGCGGCACCGGGCGCCAAGCCGATCGCGTCCGCGAGTGCCACCGAGAACCCGGCCTCGGTGGACCCGGCCCCGACCGACGGGGACCCGACTCCGGCAGCGAGCGAAACACTCCCGACCGCCTCCGCCCAGGCCGCCGACACCGCCGAGGACTCCGACGGCGGGCTGTCCGCGGCCGCCTGGACCGGCATCGGCGCGGGCATCCTCGCGGCAGCGGCCGCGGTGGTCTTCGCGGTAAGGCGTCGGGGCGGCGCGGAGGAGTAGAGAGGGCTCGTGCCGGGGCGGCCGCGTCGCGTCCGGGGGAGACCGAAGTCGTGGGTTCCCACACCAGGTCCAGGGCAGGAGTTCGCGGCCCGCACGCCGAGCCAAGGGCCGGAGATCGCAGCCCGGACGCCGAGACCAGGGCCGGAATTCGGGGCCTGCGCGCCGGGTCCCGGACCGGAGTTCGCGGGCCGCACGCCGGGTCCCGGGCCGGAGTTCGTGGCTGCACGCCGAGTCCAGGACCGGAATTCGGGGCCCGCACGCCGAGCCCAGGACCGAAGATCGCAGCCCGCACGCCAGCCCCCGGGCCGGAGTTCATGGCTGAACGCCGAGTCCAAGGGCCCGGCCCGGGGGCGCCGTGACGTGTCCAAGGGGCCGGCGCTGCGGTCGTCGCACCCCGTCCCGGTGGTTTTCCGGGTGTTCTGGATGAATCCCTCGCCTCGGGGTAGGCCAGGCACACGGCGTACCCGGAGATGGAGAGCCATGATCCGCGCGAACTCCCCCGCACGGCACGGGGTCTGGGCGGTGGCGCTCAGCGTCGCCGCCCTCGTCCTCACCGGAGCCTGTGACGACCAGGACGGTGGCGGGGGCGCGGTTCCCTCCCGGACGGCCCGGTCCTCCGTCACCGGGTCACCGGGAACGACCCCGGCCGGGACCTCGCCGCCGGCGTCCGTCTCGCCCACGCCCACACCCACCGCGCCCGCCGATCCCCAGCAGGCCGAACAGGACGTCCGGAAGGCCTGGGGCGTCCTCTTCGACCCCGGGTCCTCGCTGGAACAGCGCAGTGCCGTCGTCGAGGACGGTGACGAGAACTCCCTGATGATCGACAACCTCTTCCGCGACCCGTCCGGCGCCAAGCTGCGCGCGAAGGTCACCTCCGTGTCGTACACCTCCGACGTGCACGCCGAGGTGACCTACGACCTCCGCCTGGGCGACCGCCGGCTCGACACCGGCGGCCCGGGGGCGGCCGTACTCCAGGACGGTCGGTGGAAGGTCGGGCTGCGGACCGTGTGCGCGCTGACCCGGCACGCGCAGGACGCCCCCGAGGCGCCCAGCTGCGTGGTGCCGTCGTCTAGCCCTGCCGGAACAGGTCGTTGAGCTCCGTCTGGGAGAGCTGGTCGGCGGCGTAGGAGAAGGTGCCGTGGTCGGCCAGCTCCCGTGCGGCGTCGAGCAGCCCTCGGTACATCGCGCGGGCGATGCTGCCGCCGACCGTCACCCGCCGGACGCCGAGGTCCCGCAGGTCGTCCAGGGACAGCGCGTTGCCGGTCAGCCCCATGACCACGTTGAGCGGACCGTCGATGCCCCGGACCAGGGCGCCGATGGTCTCGGCGTCCGCGGCGCCCGGGACGAAGGCGCAGTCGGCGCCCGCCTCCAGGTAGGAGTTGGCCCGTCGTACGGCCTCGTCGAGCGGGCCGCCGACCAGGAGCACATCGGTGCGGCCGACCAGGACGAAGGGCTCGCCGTGGGCCGTGAGGGTCTCGCGGGCCGCACGGATGCGGTCGGCGGCGAGCTTCTCCTCGTAGAGGGGCCGGGACCGGTCGCCGGTGAAGTCCTCGATGTTGCCGCCTGCGGCACCCGAGGCGAGGGTCAGCTCGACGGTCTCGGCCACGGTCTCGGGGGACTCGCCGTATCCGTCCTCCAGGTCGGCGCTCACCGGTACTTGGAGGCCTGCGGTGATCTCCCTGACCCGGCCCAGCATGGTGGTGCGGTCGACGCGGTCCTCGGGCGGCTGTTCGGCGAAGAAGTCGTGGTCGGGCCGCCCGAGGGAGAACGCGACGCCCGCGCTGGTCGTCGCCACGGCCGGGAACCCGGCCGCCTCCAGGATCCGGGCGCTGCCCACGTCCCACGCGTTGGGGAGCAGGAAACAGCCCTCCCGGTGCAGATCGGCGAAACGCTGCGCCTTGGCTCGGCGGTCGGTGTCCACGCGGTCCTTCCCGGCCCGTCGCCCCTCGACGGGCTCAGGGCGAAGGTACGCGGCGGGGCCCGCGGGCGCATGTCACGACCGCCGCCCGGCCGGGTCGTGCGAGCGGCAACACCCCGGCGCCGTCGCCGCCGTTGTGGCTGGTCACTCCGTTCCCCGGGCCCTTCCCCCGCGCGTCCACGCGCCGCCCTCTAGGATGTGCCCGATGCCCAGCCCCAAGCAGCTCCGCTCGCGACCGCGCCTCTGGCGGGCGCTGCTCCTGCTCGGGCTGCTCACAGGGCTGTTGGGCATGCACGGGCTGGCTCCCGGGGGTGGGCTCCACAGCCACGAGGCCATGCGTTCCACGCGTTCCGCGCACGCGGCGACCGTCGCCGCCGACGTCAGCCTCGACCAGGCCTGTCACGACGGCTGCGGCTCCGGACACCTCCATCACGCCGACGCGAGCTGCGCGTCCGGTGCCGTGAGCGGTGGGCCGGTGCTGCCCGCGCTCGCGCCCGACCCCGCCTTCACCGTCGTAGGCGCCAACGAGCCGTGCCCGGACGGGTTCGCGTCCCAGGACGGGGCCCGCGCTCCGCCGTCCCTCTCGGAACTCCAGCTGCTGCGGATCTAGGGACCGCGTGCTCCGACGCGTCCAGATCCCTTCAGCAGCAATGGAGTTCCAGCATGCGTACCACCCGACGGATCGCCGTGTCCGTGAGCGCCGTGTTCACCCTCGCGGCCTGCGGGAGCGATGCCGACAGCGGTAGCGCCCCCTCCCACAACGCCCAGGACGTCTCCTTCGCCCAGGGCATGATCCCGCACCACCAGCAGGCCGTGGAGATGGCGGAACTCGCCTCCGGCCGGGCCTCCTCCGCCGAGGTCAAGGACCTCGCCGGGCGGATCGAGAAGGCCCAGGGGCCGGAGATCACGACCATGACCGGCTGGCTGAAGTCCTGGGACGAGAAGGTCCCCGGGGCGATGTCCGGCATGAACCACTCCGCGCACTCCGGCATGGCCGGGATGATGGACGACGCCGACATGGGCAAGCTCGAGAAGGCCACCGGCGGAGAGTTCGACACCATGTTCCTGACCATGATGGTCGAACACCACGAGGGCGCCGTGAAGATGGCCACGACCGAGAAGGCCAAGGGCGAGTACAAGGACGCCACGGCCATGGCCGGTGACATCGTCACCGCGCAGAACGCCGAGATCGCCGAGATGAAGAAGCTCCTCGACGCGGAGTGACCCACACCTCACGGATAACGAGTCCTTCTCCGGGCACCCGGGGAAGGACTCTCCGGATCCGCGAGGAGCGACAGTGGCGACAGGGCGACTCCCCGATCACGAACAGCGCATACTGGACGAGGTGGAGCGCGCGTTGCGCCGCGACCGCCGTCTGGAGCGCCGGATGCGCACCCATCGGATGCGCCGGTCTCCCGACCTCTCCCGGGTCACCCACTACCGTCCGCATGTGCTGACCGTGGGGCTGCTGCTGACGGTGTCGATCACGCTGATGGTGCTGGGGATCGTCACCTCGCGGCCCGCGGTCATCTGGACGTTCGCGGCCCTGTGGCCGCTGACCCTGTTCGCGTCGTTCCGGCTGCTGTGCCGCTGGACGGAACGCTGACCGTCCCCGCCCTGTAGGGACGGTCAGCCCTCCCCCGGCTCGAACGCCGACTCGATCGGTCGTTCGTCCACCAGGACCCGTCCGCGCGGCGGTCCGCCGAGCAGGGCCCGTGCGGCGGTCAGGAGGTCCGGCGCCACGTGCTCGGCACGCGCCGTCTCCTCCGGGCGGGTCCGCTCGTCCGGTACGAGGATCCCGTGGGCGCCCACCCGGGCGGCGGCCTCGGCGTCCGCCGCGGTGCCGACCACCGCGCAGTCGCCCGGCGCGGTGCACACCCGGCCCGCCGCCCAGAGGATCAGGCCCGGTTCGGGCGGACGGCAGTGGCAGCCCTCGTCGGGACCGTGCGGGCACACGCCCCAGATGTCGAAGGGGCCGAGGAGTTCGTCGACACGGCGGTTGAGGGCCCGTACGCCGGCGTCGCCGAGCCGCCCGTCGCCGGGCCGTACGGCGACGAACCCGGTGCGGACGTCGTACAGCCGCAGCAGGTCGAGCGCCTCACGGGCTCCGGGTGCCGGGCGCACCTGGTCCGGGTCGAGGGCGTCCTCGACGAGAAAGCTGTCGCGGTCGAACAGGACCGTACGCACGCGCGTCATGCGCGCCACCTCCTGGCTCTCGCGTCACTCCATTCCCTGACGGGTAACCACACGGGGGCGGTCCATGCGGGGCCGCTGGTCCACCAGGTCGGGCGGAGGCGGCGAGTTCGGGCGGGGCGTGGCAAGTCCTGGCAGCGCGTGGCAGGGCGTGGCAAGTCCTGGCAGGGCCCGGCGGGCCCGATTACCTAAGATCGGCGGGTGGTCACCTTCCTTCTCGAACGCACCGCCCCGCTCTCCCAGGAGGAGGCCTGGCGCCGCCTCACCGAGTGGCCCCGCCACGGCGAGGTCGTCCCCCTGACGCGCGTCACCGTCGTGCCGCCCGGTCCGACGGCCGAGGGCACTCTGGTGGTCGCCCGTTCCGGGATCGGCCCGCTCGCCTTCGACGACCCCATGGAGGTCATGGTCTGGCGCCCGCCGACGGAGGGCGTCTCCGGTCTGTGCCGGCTGGAGAAGCGCGGCCGGGTGGTGAAGGGGTGGGCCGAACTGGAGGTGCACCCCGGCCCCGGCGGCCGGGCCCGCGTGATCTGGCGCGAGGAGCTGGGGGTCCGCCTCCTCCCCGGCCTGCTGCTGGGCACGGCGGCCCGGTCGGTCTTCGGAAGCGCCCTGAACCGGTTGCTGCGCGGAACGTGATCGGCGGGCCGTGCAACAGTGGCCGGTATGACGGAAGTTGACGGTACGACGGTACGGACCGACGAGGTCGAGGCGCTCGCGGTGGACGGACTCCGTTGGCTCGTGGGGACCGCGCGCGAGACGGCGGACGGCGGACTCCTCTGGCCGTCCGCGCCCTCGGAGAAGGAGCCCGAACCGTGCCTGTACGACGGCACGGCCGGGATCGTCACCGTACTCCTGGAGGCCTGGCGGCACTTCGGCGACGACTCCTGGGCCGATCTCGCCCTCCGCGCGGGCCGCGGTCTGGAGTCCGCGGTCGACGGCCTCGACGACAACTCCCTGTACTTCGGCCGGGCGGGCGTCACGCTGATGCTGCACACCCTGCACGGGGAACTCGGGGACACCGCCTGCGGCGCGGCGGCCGACCGGGCGATGGCTCTCGTACGGGCGGGCTTCGACGGGGAGCGCTGGGGCGAGCTGTTCGAGCTGATGGGCGGCAACGGCGGAATCGGCCTGACCGCGCTGGCGCTCGGTGACCCCGAGTTCGCGGTCCTCGCGGTGGAGCCCTATCTCCGGGCGGCCGAGCGGACCGAGTGGGGTGTCACCTGGCCGCACCGGCCGGGCACCGAGGCGCGTATGCACCACATGTCCCACGGCACCCTCGGCATCGCCTACGCCCTGGCCCGGATCGGGTACGCGACCGGCCGGGCCGACCTCGTGGAGTCGGCGCTGGCCGGGGTCGCGGACGTCGTGGCCCGCGACCAGGACGGCCCGGACGGTTTCCTGGTCCGGCACTCCAACCCGCAGTTCCTCCCGGACCTCATCGAGCCGATCAGCTACGGCTGGTGCCACGGCCCGGCCGGTGACGCCCAGATCTTCCGGCTGCTGCGCGACTCGGACAGGGACACGGGCAGCGACACAGGCCGGGGCACCGGCAGCGAAACGGGAAGGGAAGCGGCCAGGGACACGGAGCCCGGCTCGGACGGCGGCTCGGACGGCGGCTCGGGCGGCGGCTCGGACGGGGACCCGGCCTGGGACGCCCTCGCCGACCGCTGCTGGCACACCATCACGCACTCGGGGCTCCCACGGCGGCTGCGCCCCGGGTTCTGGGACAACCAGGGCCGCTGCTGCGGTACGGCGAGCGTCCTGGCCCTGGCCTCGGACCGGATCGCCGAGGGGCGGCGCGCGGAGGACTTCGCACAGGTCCTGGTCGCCGACCTCGCCGCCCGCGCGGTCCGGGACGGCGACGGGGCCCGCTGGTCCAACGTCGAACACCGGTCCACCCCCAGCGAGTTGGAGCCCCGCACCGGCTGGGCGCAGGGCAGCGCGGGCATCGTGCGGGAGCTGCTGCGCTTCGTCCGGCTGAGCCGGGGCGGTGAGCCGGGGTACGCGTTCGCGTGGCCGGACCAGCCGCCGGTGTCCGCTCAGGCCACGGACCCGATCCGGCGGGGCGCCTCCGCGGTGACGTCGTGATGGATCGGGGTGTGCGCACCGGTGAGGGAGACCCCGCTGCCGCCGCGCCGGGCCGCGACGATCTCGGCGGCGATGGACAGGGCCGTCTCCTCGGGGGTGCGGGCGCCGAGGTCCAGTCCGATGGGTGACCGCAGACGCGCCAACTCCATCTCGGTGACGCCGACCTGGCGGAGGCGTTCGTTGCGGTCGAGGTGGGTGCGGCGGGAGCCCATGGCGCCGACGTAGGCGACCGGGAGGGTGAGGGCCAGCTGGAGCAGGGGTACGTCGAACTTGGCATCGTGGGTGAGGACGCACAGGACGGTCCGGGCGTCGACCTCGGTGCGTTCCAGGTACCGGTGCGGCCACTCGACGACGATCTCGTCGGCCTCCGGGAAGCGGGCCCCGGTGGCGAAGACCGGCCGGGCGTCGCACACGGTCACCCGGTAGCCGAGGAACTTGCCGATCCGCACCAGCGCCGACGCGAAGTCGATGGCGCCGAAGACGATCATCCGGGGCGGCGGCACGGAGGACTCGACGAGCACGGTGAGCGGGGCCCCGCAGCGCGATCCCTGTTCGCCGATCTCCAGGGTGCCGGTGCGGCCCGCGTCCAGGAAGGCGCGGGCCTCGGCGGCGACCGTGCGGTCCAGTTCGGGGTGGGCGCCGAAACCGCCCCGGACGTCGCTGTCGTCGGAGTTCCCGGGCCGTACGACCAGTGCGCGGCCGATGAGTTCCGCCGGACCGGAGACGATCCGGGCCAGGGCCGCCGTCTCCCCGTCTGCGGCGGCTTCGAGCGCGGCCGTGACGGCCGGGCGGACCCGGTCGGCCGCCCGGACCGGGGTGACGAGGATGTCGATGACGCCGCCGCAGGTCAGGCCGACCGCGAAGGCGTCGTCGTCGCTGTAGCCGAAGCGTTCGAGGACCGACTCCCCGTCCTGGAGCGCCTGTTGGCACAGGTCGTAGACGGCTCCTTCCACGCAACCGCCGGAGACCGAGCCGATCGCCGTGCCGTCGGCGTCCACCGCGAGGGCGGCGCCCGGCCGGCGGGGCGCGCTGCCGCCGACGGCCACCACGGTGGCCACGGCGAAGTCACGTCCCTGCTCGACCCACCGGTGCAGCTCGTCGGCGATGTCCAGCATGTCTCGGTCTCCTAACGGAAGTCGTGTACCGGGGGCGGCTAGCGCACGCCCATCCAGCTCTCAATGGGATTGAGGGCGAAATAGACGAAGAAGATCACTGTCAGGGCCCACATGAACGCCCCGATCTCCCGCGCCTTGCCCTGGGCGACCTTGATGGCGACGTACGAGATGACGCCCGCCGCGACGCCCGCCGTGATCGAGTACGTGAACGGCATGATCACGACCGTCAGGAACACCGGGATCGCCGTCGCGCGGTCCGCCCAGTCCACGTGCCGCGCGTTCATCATCATCATCGCGCCGATGACCACCAGGGCCGCCGCCGCCACCTCTCCCGGCACGATGGCCGTGAGCGGGGTGAAGAACAGACAGGCCGCGAAGAACAGTCCGGTGACGACGGAGGAGAGCCCGGTGCGGGCGCCCTCGCCGACGCCGGTGGCCGACTCGACGAAGACGGTCTGGCCGGACGCGCCGGCCACACCGCCGATCGCGCCGCCCGCCCCGTCGATGAACAGCGCCTTGGACAGGCCCGGCATCCGGCCCTGCTCGTCGGCGAGCTTCGCCTCGGTGCCGACGCCGATGATGGTGGCCATCGCGTCGAAGAACCCGGCGAGCACCAGCGTGAACACGATCATGCCGACCGTCATCGCGCCGACCTGGCCCCAGCCGCCGAACTCGACCTTCCCGAAGATCGAGAAGTCGGGCATCGAGACCGCGCTGCCGTGCAGTTCGGGGGCGCCGCTGGCCCACTGCCCGGGGGCGATGGCCCCGACGGCGTTGAGGACGACGGCCAGGACGGTCCCGCCGACGATGCCGAGGAGGATCGCGCCGGGCACGCCTCGCGCCTGGAGCATGAAGATGGCGAGGAGGGTGACGGCGAACAACAGGACGGGCCAGCCCGCCAGTTCGCCCGTCGGGCCGAGCGTCACCGGGGTCGCCTTGCCCTGGTGGACGAAGCCGGCCTTGTAGAAGCCGATCAGGGCGACGAACAGACCGATGCCCATGGTGATGCCGTGCTTGAGGGCCAGCGGGATCGCGTTCATGATCATCTCACGCAGTCCGGTGACGACCAGCAGCATGATGACCACGCCGTACATCACGCACATGCCCATGGCCTGCGGCCACGTCATCACGGGCACGACCTGCGAGGACAGCACGCCGGACACGGAGAGGCCGGCGGCGAGCGCGAGCGGCACCTTGCCGAAGAAGCCCATCAGCAGCGTGGTGAAGGCCGCCGCGAACGCCGTCGCGGTGATGAGGGCCTTCTGGCCGAGGGTGTCCCCGGCGACGTCCTTGCCGGACAGGATCAGGGGATTGAGCAGGAGGATGTACGCCATCGCCATGAAGGTGGTGACGCCGCCGCGCACTTCACGCGCCACGGTGGATCCGCGCCGGGATATGTGGAAGTACCGGTCGAGCCAGGACCGGCCGGCCGGGACGCGGGTGCCTTCGCCCGCGTCGTCGGCGGTGGTCGCCGGCTCGAGTTGCTGTTGGGTCATGGTGCCGTCTCCCAAGGTTCACAGGGGCACCCGTGCGACCGCCTTTTCGGGCACGGGATTTGGGATGTGCACGACCCGGGGGACGGCCCAGGACGGACAGTTGGGGGCCCGGGGGAGCAAGTCCCCCGGGTGACTCGCCGGTTGGTCAGGTGCCGGTCAGGTGTTCCGGCCGTACCGGTGTCCGGTTCAGCTCCAGGCCCGTCGCGTTGCGGATCGCCGCGAGCACAGCGGGGGTCGAGGACAGGGTGGGTGCCTCGCCGATGCCACGCAGCCCGTACGGGGCGTGATCGTCGGCGAGTTCGAGCACGTCGACGGGGATGGTCGGCGTGTCGAGGATCGTGGGGATCAGGTAGTCCGTGAAGGAGGGGTTCCTGACCTTCGCCGTCACCGGGTCCACGATGATCTCCTCCATCACCGCGACGCCCAGGCCCTGGATCGTGCCGCCCTGGATCTGGCCGACGACGGAGAGCGGGTTGAGCGCCTTGCCGACGTCCTGCGCACAGGCCAGCTCGATCACCTTGACCAGGCCGAGCTCGGTGTCGACCTCGACGACCGCGCGGTGGGCGGCGAAGGAGTACTGGACGTGTCCGAAGCCCTGCCCGGTGCGCAGGTCGAAGGCCTCGGTGGGCCGGTGCCGCCACTCCGCCTCGACCTCGACGGACTCGCCCTCCAGCACCTCGGCCAGGTCCGCGAGGACCTCGCCGCCGTCGGTGACGACCTTGCCGCCCTCCAGGAGCAGCTCGGCGGTGGCCCAGGCGGGGTGGTAGGAACCGAACTTGCGGCGCCCGATCTCCAGGACCTTCTCCCGGACCAGCTCGCAGGAGTTCTTCACGGCGCCACCGGTGACGTACGTCTGCCGGGAGGCCGAGGTCGAACCCGCCGAGCCGACCTGGGTGTCGGCCGGGTGGATGGTCACCTGGGCGACGCCGAGCTCGGTACGGGCGATCTGCGCGTGGACGGTGACACCGCCCTGTCCGACCTCCGCCATGGCGGTGTGCACGGTGGCGACGGGCTCACCGCCGATGACCTCCATGCGGACCTTGGCGGTGGAGTAGTCGTCGAAGCCCTCGGAGAAGCCGACGTTCTTGATGCCGACCGCGTAGCCCACGCCCCGCACCACGCCTTCGCCGTGGGTGGTGTTGGACAGGCCGCCGGGAAGCTGACGTACGTCCGAGCCCTGGCTGGACTCCCACTGGCGCTCCGGAGGAAGCGGCATCGCCTTGACGCGGCGCAGGAGTTCGGCGACCGGGGCCGGTGAGTCGACGGGCTGGCCCGTCGGCATGATCGTGCCCTGCTCCATGGCGTTGAGCTGCCGGAACTCGACCCGGTCCATGCCCACCGCGTCGGCGAGCTTGTCCATCTGGGCCTCGTAGGCGAAGCACGCCTGGACCGCGCCGAAGCCGCGCATCGCCCCGCACGGCGGGTTGTTGGTGTAGAGGGCGATGGCCTCGATGTCGACGTCGTCGACCACGTAGGGGCCGATCGACAGCGAGGAGGCGTTGCCGACCACGGCCGGGGAGGCGGAGGCGTAGGCGCCGCCGTCGAGCACGATCCGGCACTTGACGTGGGTCAACTTGCCGTCGCGGGTGGCCCCGTGCTCGTAGTACAGCTTGGCCGGGTGGCGGTGGACGTGTCCGAAGAAGGACTCGAACCGGTTGTAGACGATCTTGACGGGCTTGCCCGTGCGCAGGGCCAGCAGACAGGCGTGGATCTGCATCGACAGGTCCTCGCGGCCGCCGAAGGCCCCGCCGACGCCGGACAGCGTCATGCGCACCTTGCGCTCGGGCAGGCCGAGGACGGGCGCGATCTGCCGCAGGTCGGAGTGCAGCCACTGGGTGGCGATGTAGAGGTGGACGCCACCGTCCTCGTCCGGCACGGCGAGACCCGACTCGGGGCCGAGGAAGGCCTGGTCCTGCATGCCGAACGTGTACTCGCCCTTGACGACGAAGTCGGCCCGCTCGGCGGCTCGTCGGGCGTCACCGCGGACGATCGGCTGGCGGTGCACGATGTTCGGGTGCGGGACGTGCCCGATGTGGTGGTCGTCGCGGTTCTCGTGGACGAGGATCGCGTCGGGGGCGGTCGCGGAGGCCTCGTCGGTGATGACGGGCAGCTCGCGGTACTCGACCTTGATCTTGGCGGCGGCGCGGCGGGCCGTCTCGGGGTGGTCGGCGGCGACGATGGCGACCGGCTCGCCGTGGTGGCGGACCTTGCCGTGCGCGAGGACCGGGGTGTCCTGGATCTCCAGGCCGTAGTTCTTCACCTCGGTCGGCAGGTCGTCGTACGTCATGACGGCGTACACGCCCGGCAGGGCGAGCGCCTCGCTCGTGTCGATGGACACGATCTCGGCGTGCGCGACGGTCGAGCGGAGGATCTGCCCCCAGAGCATGTCCTCGTGCCACATGTCGGAGGAGTACGCGAACTCGCCGGTGACCTTGAGGGTGCCGTCCGGGCGGAGCGTGGACTCGCCGATGCCGCCCTTGGTCGGCGCACCCTGGGTGAGCTTGGTGGGGGTGCCGTTGGGAGTGGACATCTCAGACCGCCTCTCCCTGCCGGGCGGCCGCGAGGCGGACCGCGTCCATGATCTTCTCGTAGCCGGTGCAGCGGCACAGGTTCCCCGAGAGCGCCTCGCGGATGTCCGCGTCGCTCGGGTTGGGGTTGCGCTCCAGCATCTCGTCGGCGGCGACCAGCAGCCCCGGCGTGCAGAAGCCGCACTGGACGGCACCGGCGTCGATGAACGCCTGCTGGATCGGGGCGAGTTCGGTGCCCTCGCCGGTCTGCGAGTCCTGCCCCTCGGGAGAGCGGTGCCCACAGGCACGCTCCTTGGCGTAGTCCGCGAGCCCCTCGACGGTGACGACCTCGCGGCCCTCGACCTGCCCGGCGGCGACCAGGCACGAGCACACCGGGACGCCGTCCAGGCGGACCGTGCAGGATCCGCACTCACCCTGCTCGCAGGCGTTCTTCGAGCCCGGCAGCCCGAGCCGCTCGCGCAGCACGTACAGCAGGGACTCGCCCTCCCAGACGTCGTCGGCTTCCTGCGGACGGCCGTTGACAGTGAAGTTGACGCGCATTACGCAGCTCCCTCCGTGGTGGCGGCGGTGCCGCGGTACGACTCCCAGGTCCAGGTCAGGGTGCGGCGGGCCATGATGCCGACCGCGTGGCGGCGGTAGCTCGCGGTGCCCCGGACGTCGTCGATCGGGTTGCAGGAGGCGGCGCACAGGTCCGCGAACTGCTTGGCGACCGACGGGGTGATGATCTTCCCGTTGTCCCAGAAGCCGCCCTCCTCCAGGGCCGCGTTCAGGAACTCCTCGGCGGCCTTGGCCCGCACCGGCGTGGGTGCGGCGGAACCGATCCCGGTCCGCACGGTCCGCGTCTCGGGGTGCAGCGCGAGCCCGAACGCGCACACGGCGATGACCATGGCGTTCCTGGTGCCCACCTTGCTGTACTGCTGGGGCCCGTCGGCCTTCTTCACGTGCACCGCGCGGATCAGCTCGTCGGCCGCGAGCGCGTTGCGCTTCACGCCGGTGTAGAACTCGTCGATCGGGATGCGCCGCGATCCGCGTACGGACTCCACCTCGACCTCGGCGCCGGCCGCGAGCAGCGCCGGGTGGGCGTCACCGGCCGGGGAGGCGGTACCGAGGTTGCCGCCGACGCCACCGCGGTTGCGGATCTGCGGGGAGGCCACGGTGTGCGAGGCGAGGGCCAGCCCCGGGAGCTCGCCGCGCAGGTGCTCCATGATGTGCGTGTACGGCACGGAGGCGCCCAGCCGCACGGAGTCCTCGCCGACCTCCCAGTCGGTCAGCTCGCCGACGCGGTTCAGGTCGAGCAGGTACTCGGGCCGCCGGTGGTCGAAGTTGATCTCGACCATCACGTCGGTGCCGCCCGCGATGGGCACAGCGGTGGGGTGCTCGGCCTTCGCGGCGAGCGCCTCCTCCCAGCTGGCGGGGCGAAGGAAGTCCATGACCGGCTCTCTTCTTCGTCTCGTGATCGTACGGATCGAGCCAGATCGTGTGCGGCGGCCCAGGCTCGTTCATGTGCTGTTTACGTGGAGTGGAGCCAGTACACAGCGCCGTACTCCGACCGGGTCAGTCACGGAAACCATGAAGGAGTTGGCTGGTCGCGGCCCTCATCTTGTAGATTCGTATGAACGGAGGCCCTCGGTAACCTCCATGGTTTGCTGTGGAAACGTGCGGCACAGCCCACGTGACCTGGGACACAGCCCCGGAGTCGGCAGAAGCCGCTCCTCCTCCACCGGACCCTTCCCCCATCGTAGATTTCGAGACAAAGAACGGCGGCGACGAGAATGCGGCTGCGCGCACTGCTGGACACCGACGCGCTGGGCCTGCGGCTGCTCGGTGGCGAGGGCGAACTGGACCGCACCGTGCGCGGCGTCATGACCACGGACCTGCGCGATCCGAGCCGCTACCTCTCGGGCGGCGAGCTGGTCCTGACCGGCCTCGCCTGGCGCCGGGACGCCGCCGACTCGGAGCCGTTCGTACGACTGCTCGTGCAGGCCGGAGTGGCAGCGCTGGCGGCCGGCGAGGCGGAGCTCGGGGACATCCCGGACGACCTCGTCGTGGCCTGCGCCCGGCACCGCCTCCCCCTCTTCGCCGTGCACGAGTCGGTGGCGTTCGCGACGATCACCGAGCATGTCGTACGGCAGGTCTCGGGCGAGCGCGCGGGCGACCTGGCGGCCGTGGTGGACCGGCACCGCCGCATGATGACCTCGGGCCCGGCGGGCGGCGGCCCGGACGTGGTCCTGGACCTCCTCGGCTCCGACCTGGACCTGCGCGCCTGGGTGCTGTCCCCCACCGGCCGGGCGATCGCGGGCCCGAAGACGGCGGGCCCGGGCCTTCCGGCGGACCTCTGCGCGAAGCTCGCGGCGGAACACCTGGCGGCGGCCCGCACCGGCCGCCGCGGACCGCACCGGGTCACGCTCGGCTCGTCGACGTACTCCCTGTTCCCGGTCCGCAGCTCGGGCCGCTCCCCCCACGCCTCCCGGGACGTCCGCGAGACGGTCCTGTCCGACTGGCTGCTGGCGGTGGAGGCGGACGCCGGTGACTGGCCCGAGGAACGCCTCGACCTCCTCCAGGGCGTCACCCAGCTGATCGCGGTGGAGCGCGACCGCAGGGACGCGGCCCGCACTGTCCGCCGCCGCCTCGCCCAGGAGGTCCTGGAACTGGTCCAGACGGGAGCGGCACCGGCCGAGATCGCCGCCCGCCTCAGGGTGGCCGCCCCGGTGCTGCTGCCCGGACTCGGAGCCGCCCCGCACTGGCAGGTGGTGGTGGCCAGGGTCGAGTGGCAGGACGCCGAACTGGAGGGCGGCCCGGTGGCCCAGTCCCTCCTGGAGGAGATCCTGGTGGACCCCCTCGCGACCGGCCCCGAGCCCTCCGACCGCATCGCGGTGGCCCACACCGGCGACGAGGCGATCGCCCTGGTCCCCCTGCCCGCCGTCTCGACGGAACACGACGGCTCGGAGACGGGCATCCTCGCCGACGCCCTCCTCGCATCCGTCCGCGATCCCCTCTCCGCGGGCCTGGACGGCGACGGCCGGGTCACCCTCGGCGTCAGCGCCGCGGTCCACTCGGCCGAAGGCCTCCGGGGCGCCCTGGAGGAGGCGCGGCACGCCCGCCGGGTGGCGGCGGCGCGCCCCGGCCGGGTCTGCGCGGCGGGCCACCAGGAACTGGCCTCGCACGTCCTCCTCCTTCCCTTCGTCCCGGACGACGTCAGACGAGCCTTCACGGCCCGCCTCCTCGACCCCCTGCGCGACTACGACCGCCGCCACCGGGCCGAGCTGATCCCCACCCTCGAGGCCTTCCTGGACTGCGACGGCTCCTGGACCCGCTGCGCGACCCGCCTCCACCTGCACGTCAACACGCTGCGCTACCGCGTCGGCCGGATCGAGCAGTTGACGAGCCGCGACCTGTCCCGCCTCGAGGACAAGCTGGATTTCTTCCTGGCACTGCGGATGAGCTGAAACCCACGAGCCCCCGACTCCCACGACTTTGTGAATTCCTTCACCCACCCCCTTGGCCGGGCCCGCGGATTCATGCTGAACTGCGCCCACCACTCATAGCTCGATGGCGCGCTCGGGGAGGGCAACGTGGCGCATACCGCCATGTCTGGTAACGGAACGACTGCCGGTGACGATCCACTCCAGACCGCGGTATGGCGGCTGCGCTCGAGAGCCTGCTGGGCCGACGCGGCCGCCCTGCTCCAACCGGTCACCGCACAGGCGGCCCTCCAGCGGACAGCGCTGCTGGTGGAACGCTGTCTGTACACCGAACAGGGCTGGGCGGAGGCGGAGGACGCGCTGCGCACCGCCGAGGCGCTGGCCCACAGCGACGAGGAGCGGGGCGCGGCCGCTTGTGAACGGGGGCACCTTGCGTACGCGGCGACGGTGCACGGGGTCCGTGACCGGGCGGACGAGGCGAGGGCGGCGCTCGGCCGGGCCGCCGCGCTGATCGCCCCGGGCGCCGAGGGACGGGCCCTCCTCGACTTCCGCCGGGGCCTGCTGGCGGAGAACCTGGCCCACTCCCCCCAGTCGGCCCGCGCGGCCTACCGCCGCGCCCACGCCGGAGCGACGGCCCAGTCCGACCCGCTGCTCCTCTCCTGCACCTGGCGCCACCTCGCCGGACTGGCCCTGCGGGACGGCGAGTTGGCCGAGGCCCGCCACGGCTTCGCCGAATCCCTCCGGATCCGCGAGGAGTTGGGCTACCTCGTCGGCACGGCGCCGGCGCTGGCGTCCCTGGCCGAGGCGGAGGTCGAACCCGAGGCCACGAGACTCCGCGAGGAGGCCCGCCGTTTGCACCGCCTGCTGGGCGGCATCCCGACATGGCTCTCCCGCCAGTTGACTCCGCCGGCGGCATCGGCGTGAGCGACTGAGGGGCGCCTAGGGGGGGGTGCCGGGGTCGGTTGTCAGGCGGCTTGAGGTCTGTTGTGGCTGGTCGCGCAGTTCCCCGCGCCCCTGGGTGGGTCATGGGGACGCACGCCACGACGCACTGTTCGCCGCGTACGGCGCGCAGGGGACGGGGTGGGGGGTGTCCGCCCGCAGCGGCCGGCGTCCGGAACCGAGCGCATCTCAAAGTGACCGAGCCGCCGGACCGAGGACGGATACCCCCCACCCCGGCACCGACCCCAAACCGAACGGAACGCGCTACGCACGCCCCCACCGGACAGAAACGGGCCGCCGCAGGCATTTCAGGGGCGCGGGGAACTGCGCAAAACGCCCGCCCCCACCAAGCCGCAGACGACGGACCAACCTCACGAAACGCCGGCGAAATGCCCGCCCACCAAAACCCGCACCACATCCACGTCCCGAGCCATCAACGCGTCCAGCAACGCCACATGCTCCCCCGCATCCGCCACCAGATCACCCCGCCCCCGCGACGAAACACCCCCCACCAACGGCCACTGCGACCGCCGATGCAAGTCCTCCGCGATCTGGACCAGTTGCTCGTTCCCCGACAACCCCAGCACCCCGCGGTGAAACGCCCGGTCGGTCTCCGCGTACGTCGCCCGGCACCCCGACGCCGCCGCCCGCACCGTCGCCTCCGCCAGCGGCCGCAGCTCCGCCCACCGTTCCACCGACACGGTCCGCGCCAGCCGTACCATCACCGGCACCTCGATCAGCGCCCGCACCTCGGCCAGCTCCGCCAGCTCCCGGGCCCCCCGCTCGACCACCCGGAACCCCCGGTTGGGAACGACCTCGACGGCCCCCTCCAGCGCGAGCTGCTGCATGGCCTCCCGCACGGGCGTCGCGGACACCCCGAAACGCTCCCCCAGCGCGGGCGCCGAGTACACGTCCCCCGGGCGCAACTCCCCCGCCATCAACGCCGTACGCAGAGCGTCCAGGATCTGCCCCCGCACGGACGCCCGCTGCACCACCGGCCGCGGGATCGGCACCTCGCTGTGCGTGTGCTCACCGCGCGCGTGCTCACCCTGCTCGTGCTCAGCCCTCATCTCGGACGCCCGCGTCTGCGGCGGCACCCGGACGTCGGCGGCCAGGGCCTCCCGCACGTCCCGCCCCACACCCTTCACGGGCCCTCCTCGGACGTGTCAGCACTTGGGGTCATTACGACGGGTTGTTACTCACCCGTCAAGCACCTTAGGCGCAGAACGCCTCAGTTCAAATCCCGAAAGCCTTGCTAAGGTAAGCCTTACCTTTGAAGCAGGCCCGCCGCCAGACCGACCGCGAACGGGTGGCCCCACATGCCCACACCACCGCCCACCCCCGTTTCCATCGCGACCCCCGCCACCCCCGCCTACGCCCGCCTGACCAAGGCCCTGCCCGCCCTGACCGTCACCGAGCTCCCCCCGCTCACCCCCCTCCCCTCCACCGACGGCTGGGTCACCGCAGCGGACCTCGCGGGGAACCCCGCCGCGCTGGACGCGTTCCTCGCCTGGGACCACGAGCAGGTCCTCAGGGACAACCACCGGCCGGGCCGTCCGGACGTGATCGCCGGCTTCGGCCTGCACCGCTACGCCTGGCCGGCCTGTCTCCTCTTCACCGCCCCCTGGTTCCTCCACCGCAGGGTCCCCCGCTACCCCGTGACCCACGTCTCCTACGACCGCACCCGGGGCCCGATGGCCCTCGCGGTGCACCCCAGCTCGTTCGCCTGCCTCCCGGACGACCCCGCGGCGGCACTCCCGGGCGCACGCCCGGTCCCCGACGAGGAGTCCCTGCGCGCCGAGCTGCGGGACGCGATCGCCGAGCACATGGAACCGCTGCTCACCGCCTTCGGCCCCCGTATGCGCCGCCGCGGCCGGGCCCTGTGGGGCATGATGACGGACGAGATCGTCGAGGGGATCTGGTACGTCGCCGGACTTCTCGGCGAGCACGAGAAGCGCCGGGCCGAGCGCGAACTCGACCGGCTCCTGCCCGGAACCACCAAGCCGTACGTCGGCTCCCCCGCGTTCCGGATGCTGGCCGGCCCGGACGGCGTGACGCTGCCCACCCGGGACCGGGTGAGCTGCTGCATGTACTACACACTGGCCCCGGACGACACCTGCGCCACCTGCCCGCGCACCTGCGACACGGACCGGATCGCCAAGCTCACCGCGGTCGCCGCGAGTTGAGCCGCCGTCAGGGGGACCCCCCGTGCACACCCCTCGGACGGGTCCCGTAAGATCAACGCCGACTGAGACGCCCGTTCGGTTACAGGCACTTCACAACTTCCTCACTTGGCGCAGGAACTTTCCGGAGAACCACCCGTACGGGTAGTCTTATTCGAACTCAACTCCCGCCCCTCAAGCGGCAGTTCGAGCAAAACGCTGCCCTGGGCAACTCCCTTGCACTTCCTTGGCGGCCACTTGCCCCGAAACCCCCTGAGGGCCGGTGGGAGTGGGCCACTATGGCGGGCGTTACGCCCTATCCCAATGCAAGGGACCCCCAGATGAGACTGACCGACATATCGCTGAACTGGCTGCTTCCGGGCGCCGTACTGCTCCTGGGCATGCTGGCGGCGGTGGCGGTGCTCGCGCGGAGCAAGCGGTCCGGCGGGGAGCACGCGAAAGACGACTCCTGGGAGCGCAGCGAGGAGCGCCGCAGGCGCAAGGAAGCCATATACGGCACCGCCTCCTATGTTCTCCTCTTCTGCTGCGCGGCGGTCGCCGCCGCCCTTTCCTTCCGGGGCCTGGTCGGCTTCGGTGAGGAGAACCTGAGCCTCTCCGGCGGCTGGCAGTACCTGGTGCCGTTCGGACTCGACGGCGCGGCGATGTTCTGCTCCGTGCTCGCGGTGCGCGAGGCCAGCCACGGTGACGCGGCCCTCGGCTCCCGGATACTGGTGTGGACGTTCGCCGGTGCGGCGGCCTGGTTCAACTGGGTGCACGCCCCGCGGGGCTTCGGCCACGACGGCGCCCCCCAGTTCTTCTCCGGCATGTCCCTCTCCGCGGCCGTGCTGTTCGACCGCGCGCTGAAGCAGACCCGCCGGGCCGCGCTCCGCGAGCAGGGTCTGGTGCCGCGGCCGCTGCCGCAGATCCGTGTGGTGCGCTGGCTGAGGGCGCCCCGTGAGACGTACAAGGCCTGGTCGCTGATGCTGCTGGAGAACGTCCGCAGCCTCGACGAGGCGGTCGACGAGGTCCGCGAGGACCAGCGTCAGAAGGAGACCGCCCGCATACGGCGGCGGGAGCAGCAGCGCGTCGAGCGTGCGCAGCTCAAGGCCATCAGCCGTGGCCACCGTGGATTCGTCGGCCGGGGACGGCAGTTGGAGCAGGCGCCGCAGGCCGCGGCTCTTGAGCGCGCGTCCGCGGAGCCTGCCATATCGACGCCGGAGCCCCAGCCGCTGCCCGTACGGCAGCGTCCTTCGCTCCAGCCCGTTCGCCATGGGGCTGACTCCTCCGTCGACCTCACCGCGGAGGACGACACAATGGCTCTGCCGCGTCTCGACTCGCTGGAGCGCAAGCTCAAGGATCTTGAGCAGCAGTTCGGCTAGGGAAGCCGAGGCACCATGGGAAGGGGGCGTGACCGACGCGGTCACGCCCCCTTCCCGTTGCCGTCTTTCAGGCCGCTTCGGCGTCCAGTTCGAACCAGACGGACTTGCCCACCCCGTGCGCCCGTACGCCCCAGGCGTCCGCGAGGGACTGCACCAGGACCAGGCCGCGGCCGTGCGTACTCTCGCCCGCTTCGGGTATCCGCATCCTGGGCCGGTGGGCCACGAAGTCCCGTACCTCCACCCGCAGCGCCTGCGGGCCCACGGTGGCCGTGACGACCGCGTCGTGATCGGTGTGGACGAGTGCGTTGGTGACCAGTTCGCTGGTGAGCAGTTCCGCTATCTCCGATCGTCCGGGCCTGCCCCACTGCCGTAACAGCTCGCGCAGGGCCCTGCGAGTCTCCGGTACGGCCCCCAGGTCCGCCCGCTCCAGTCTCCGCCGGAGCTGTGGCGACCGCGCCTGCTCCAGGGTGCCGTCGGTCGTCTCCTCCATGGTCTGTGCCGAGAAGGCCCCTCCTGTCGTGGGACCGCCTCCTCGTGCCTGCCTCTTCATGACCCCCGCCCGCGTGCCGATGTCGGTTCCCCTCCTGCTCGAACACGTTCACGGGGATCCATGCCCCGTAGTTCAGGCGGCAGTCATGTCGAATCATCAACACCAGGTGTTCGGCCACAGTTGCGGCGGCGGCCCCGGTCCCGCCCGCGGAGCTGCGGATTCCCTCACCGCGACGCCCGGACCGCCGTGCACGAAGACGGCTCCCGGCCGCGCCGCGCCGCGCCGCTCGACGTCCGTGCCTCCGGACTCGCCTCACGGCATGTGCCCGGCGAACCGGTACCGGCACACCGGTCCTCCGGCTCGCAAAGCCCCTGCTGGGAGCGGTGGTTGAGGCCGAGGGCGGTCCTGCCCGGGGACGCTGGGTCGCAGGCACGGCCCGGAACACCCGGGTGGGGCCTCAGGGCTCACGGGCGGGTGACTGTCGTACGGCACCTCGGACGGCCCCGGGACGGCGAGCGGAGGTGCGCCGGTTCATCCGGCCGGGCGTCGGCGGCCGGTCCCGCGCTGCCACACGGCAAACGGCCCACGCGGCCCCGGGACACCGGGACGACACCGCATGGGCCGATTCACCTACGCCCGGCTGCCGTTCCCGCCGTAGCCGGCGAAGAGCCGGGGCAGGCGGGAAACTGGCCGGATTCTGCCGTCACTTGCCTCCGCTGCTCTTGCCTCCTACGCCCTTGGTGCCGATCCCCTTGGTGCCGATGTGGAAGATCTTGTGGGTGTCGCGGGTCATGTCGACGACGAGCGTGCTGGTCTGGCCGGCGCTCCACGTGAGGGTGACGACGGCCTCCGTGTGCTTGTTGTTTCCGCTCTCGGTGACCTTCCAGGCGAGCGGGACGTTCTGGGCGCGCAGGACGCCGTCGGCGTGCTCCCTCTCCTCCCAGGCGTTCAACTCCTTCTGGAAGGCGGGCGTGAGGTAGTGGGCGCGGAGCGCGTCCCGGAGGTCGCCGCTGCCCTCGTCGGTCACCGCGTCGATGTACGTGCCGTAGAAGTCGGCGATGCGGGTGAGGTTGTCGGAGGGCTTCCCGCCGACGCTGCGCGGAGCTTTGGCGGAGGCCTGGGCGGTGGCACCGAGGCCGAGGGCCAGGGCGAGGCCGACGGCCAGGGCGGTACGGCGGGTCCTGGTGCTGCTGTTCATGTCTGATCCCCGTTTTCAGGTGCTGTGCGCTGCTGTGCGTGCTGTGCGCTGGTGTGGTGTGCGCTGGTGTGGTGTGCGCTGCTGTGTCGTGGTCCGGAGCGGGGCCGCCCGCCCGACCCCCGTGCGGGAGGGCGGCCCCGCCGGTCAGTGGAGCTTGTTGACCGCGGTGACGGTGGTCTTCTTGAAGGCCTTCACCGGGGCGTCGCCGAGGCGGCCCATCTCGCCCCAGTTGACGACGGTCACGGTGCGGCCGTCCCGGCCGACCGACATCAGGTGGACGTCGAGGGCGCCGAAGGACGTCTCGGTCGCGAGCCCGTACACATGGGCGCCCTCCTCGACGGACAGCTTCCCGAAGTCCTTGCCGGTCGCGCTGGTCTCCGGGTCGGCCTGCTCGATCCTGGTCGCGCAGTTCTTGAAGTCCCGGTTCAGCTGGGAGACGAGGCTCTTCGCCGTCGCCGTGTCGCGCAGCACGAGGGTGACCTGGCGGGCGCCGGTCTCCAGCTCGGTGCGGAACTCACGGTTCCAGGCGGAGGAGCGGGCCGGGACGCCGGCCTCGGCGCAGACGCCGAGTCCTGCCTCGCCCACCCCGACGGTGACCTTGCCGGCTGTCCAGTCGGAACTCGGGTGCGGCGGGAGGTCGGCGGCCGCGAGGAAGCCGGGTGCCTTGGGCGCCGCCTGCGCCGGAGTGGCGAGCGTCGCGCCGAGGGCGAGACCGGTGAGGGCGAGAGCGGAGAGCGCGCCGACTCGAGTGCGCATGAACATGGATGTCCCCCGTGATGAGTGCATGAGTGATCGCATGCATGAGTGATGAGTGCATGAGTGCATGAGTGCATGTGTGATGAGTGCATGAGCGTGGAATGACGCCCGCCGCCGGCTGGTCGGTCCGGCCCTGGTCGGTGCGACACCAGAAGCATCGGCTGTCACAGCAGGTCGGCGCAACGACTGACGGCCTTTTCGGAGCGGTGGAACCATCCCACCCCTTCTGACGTGCAGGTATATGGTGGGCCTGGGATACCGGATCAGGGGGGAATCGTTGTCCGCACCCGAACCGCAGGACGAGGTCCAGGAGTTCGCGGCACTGCTGCGGCGCCTGAAGGAACGCACGGACCGCAGTTACGGCTCGCTGGCCCGGCGCCTGAGCATGAACACCTCGACCCTGCACCGCTACTGCGCCGGCGACGCGGTGCCGCTCGACTTCGCTCCGGTGGAACGATTCGCCGCGCTGTGCGGGGCCTCGGCCGAGGAACGGATGGATCTGCACCGGCTGTGGCTGTCGGCGGTGGCGGCGAGGCAGCGGCCCCGGACGGCGGAGGAAGCCACGGCGGCGTCGCCGGCCCCCGGTGGAGACGATCCCGCCGACGCGGCGGTCGGTGACGCGGCTCCGGACGCGGCGGTCGGTGACGCGGTTACCGGCGACGAGACCAGCGCCGCCGACGGTGATGATGACGGTGACGACAGGCTGCTCGCGGGCCCCGGTCCCGCTGCTCCCCCGCCCCGCCCCTGGTACCGCCGTCGGCGGATCGCCGTCACCGCGGCCGCCGCGGTGGCGCTCCTTGCGACGCTGGGCAGTCTGTCGGCGCTGCCCTCGGGGCGTTCCGGGTCGGACACGGTCGCCGAGGCGCCGGGCCCCTCGTCCCGCACAGCGGCGTCGAGCACGCCCGACCGCTCCCCGTCCACCTCACCGAGCCCGTCCGCCACCACCTCCGGCTCCCCGAAGCCCAAGGGCGTCGGCGGGAGCCCGTCCGCGTCGGCGTCGGGCGGAGGTTCGGCCTCCCAGGGCGGCGGCAAGGCCGGGAAGCAGGGCGGCTTCACGGGAACGCCGCTCACCTGGACCGCCGACTCCCACGTCTGGTTCGGAGGCTGCGGCCACGACTACGTCATCACCAAGCCGCCGGCCCAGGTCCCGCCGCCCCCGGTCTCGCAGGACGCGGCGCAGTGGGCGGCGACGCAGGGCGCGATCCACGGCCGGCAGACCATGGTGCGGATCTCGGTGCAGGGCCGCAGCTCCACGGCGGTCGTCCTGGAGGACCTCCGGGTCCGGGTGGCCTCGCGCGGCGAGCCGGTCCAGGGCAACTCGTACGCCATGGAGCAGGGGTGCGGCGGCGCCCTCACCCCCCGTGAGTTCTCCGTCGATCTCGACAAGGACCGGCCGATCGCCCGGTCCAAGCCCGGCAACGACGGCGGGAACGTCATCCCGGCCGTCAAGATGCCGTACCGGGTCTCCTCGACGGACCCGGAGATCCTGCTGGTGACCGCGGAGGCGGTCACCTGCGACTGCACCTGGTACCTCGAACTGGACTGGTCCTCCCAGGGCCGCACCGGCACGGTCCGGATCGACGACCACGGCAAGCCGTTCCGCACGACGAGCATCAAGGGCCTGCCCCGCTACTGGTACGGCACGGACGCGGCCGGTCAGCGGGCCTGGGTGGAGTACACCGACTGAGGACGGGTCTAAGGCCTGGGCACGTTCCGGAGGTTGGAGCGGGCCATCTGGAGCATCCGGCCGACCCCGCCGTCGAGGACGATCTTCGAGGCGGACAGGGCGAATCCGGTGACCATCTCGGCGCTGATCTTCGGCGGGATGGACAGGGCGTTGGGGTCGGTGACGATGTCGACGAGGGCGGGGCCCTTGTGCTTGAACGCCGCCTTCAGCGCCCCGGCGAGATCCTTCGGCTTCTCGACGCGCTCGCCGTAGGCACCGCAGGCGCGGGCCACGGCGGCGAAGTCGGGGTTCTTGTTGGCGGTGCCGTAGGAGGGCAGTCCCGCGACCAGCATCTCCAACTCGACCATGCCGAGCGAGGAGTTGTTGAACAGCACGACCTTCACGGGGAGGTCGTACTGCACGAGGGTCAGGAAGTCGCCCATCAGCATGGAGAACCCGCCGTCCCCGGACATCGACACGACCTGTCGCTTCCGGTCGGTGAACTGCGCCCCGATCGCCATCGGCAGCGCGTTCGCCATCGACCCGTGCGAGAACGAACCGATCACCCGGCGACGCCCGTTGGGCGAGATGTAGCGTGCGGCCCATACGTTGCACATACCGGTGTCGACGGTGAACACGGCGTCGTCGGCGGCGAGTTCGTCCAGTACGGAGGCGACGTACTCGGGGTGGATCGGGACGTGCTTCTCGACCTTGCGGGTGTACGCCTTGACGACGCCTTCGAGCGCGTCGGCGTGCTTCTTGAGCATCTTGTCGAGGAAGCGCCGGTTCGTCTTCTCCTTGACCCGGGGTGTCAGGCACCGCAGGGTCTCCTTCACGTCGCCCCAGACGGCCAGGTCCAACTTGGAGCGGCGGCCGAGGTGTTCGGGCCGTACGTCGACCTGGGCGATCTGGACGTCGTCGGGGAGGAAGGCGTTGTACGGGAAGTCGGTGCCGAGCAGGATCAGCAGGTCGCACTCGTGGGTGGCCTCGTAGGCGGCGCCGTAGCCGAGCAGTCCGCTCATGCCGACGTCGAAGGGGTTGTCGTACTGGATCCACTCCTTGCCCCGGAGGGCGTGCCCCACAGGGGACTTGACCTTTTCCGCGAACTCCATGACCTCGGCGTGCGCGCCCGCGGTGCCGCTGCCGCAGAAGAGGGTGACCTTCTGCGCCTTGTCGATCATCTCGACGAGCTTGTCGATCTCGGCGTCGCCGGGGCGGACCGAGGGCCGTGAGGTGACCAGGGCGGTCTCGGCGGCCTGCTCGGGGGCGGGCTGGTCGGCGATGTCACCGGGCAGGGAGACGACGCTGACGCCGGAGCGGCCGACGGCGTTCTGGATGGCGGTCTGGAGCAGCCGCGGCATCTGCTTCGGGCTGGAGATCAGCTCGCTGTAGTGGCTGCACTCCTGGAAGAGTCGGTCGGGGTGGGTCTCCTGGAAGAAGCCGAGGCCGATCTCGCTGGACGGGATGTGGGAGGCGAGGGCGAGGACCGGGGCCATGGAGCGGTGGGCGTCGTAGAGGCCGTTGATGAGGTGCAGGTTGCCGGGCCCGCAGGAGCCGGCGCAGGCGGTGAGCTTGCCGGTGATCTGGGCCTCGGCGCCCGCGGCGAAGGCGGCGGTCTCCTCGTGCCGTACGTGCACCCAGTCGATGGCGGCGTTGCGCCGGACGGCGTCCACGACCGGGTTGAGGCTGTCGCCGACGACGCCGTAGAGACGCTTCACTCCGGCTTTGACGAGGATGTCCACGAACTGCTCGGCGACGTTCTGTTTGGCCATGGATCCCTGCACCCCTCTTCGGTCTTCCTTGGGTCCATCAATCCACAATGGCCGCGATCACGCCTCCCAAACCGCGGCGGCCGTCCGGTCGTCGGCGTATCCCTTGACTCTTACCTGGCTGTCGGCGAGGAACGCGGCGAGTCCGGGTGGGGGGCCTGACCACCGTCCCGTGAGGTATTCGCACAGTTCGGGTTCGCCGCGCAGGGGTTCGGCGAGGCCGCCGGTGCACATCAGGAGGGTGTCACCCGGGCGGGCGACGGAGGCGCGGAAGCGGAAGGGTGCGCGGGGCGGTTCCGGGGCGGGCTCGTAGGGGCTCGGGGGTGTGGGGATGCCGAGGTCCATGGTGAGGCGGTCGCCGTCGGGGGTCTCGGAGGGCAGCGAGCCGAAGCCGACGACGGGTTCTCCGGTGACGTCGCTGACCAGGGGTTCGATGTCGTGCCACTCGCCGTCGCGCAGCCGGAAGAGACCGCCGTCGCCCACGCCGAAGAAGACGCGGACCCGGCAGTCGGGGTCGGCGGGCAGCAGCAGACAGCGCAGGGTGGCCGCGTACTCCTCGGGGTCGACGCCCTGTTCGGCGGCGCTGGCCCGGAGTCTGCCGAGGCTGCGGTCGGTGAGGCGGTGCAGTCCGGACTTCAGGTCACCGCGGCGGGCGGCGCCGATGTCCTGCGCGAGGCGGGCGTGGCTGCGTCCCACGGCCCGTGCGATCCACTGACAGGCCTCGGCGGCGGCCCGGTGGGCGCCGGGGGTGGCGCGGGCGCCGGTGGCCATGGCGACGAGCACCAGCGCCTGGTCGCCGGTGCCGAAGCGGGCGGTGAGCAGGGAGTCCCTCCTCGGCTCCCCCCGGAACCGCGCGGAGTCCCCCCGCACGGACACCGCCCGCAGCGTGCAGGCCCCGTACCTGGCCCCGTCCAGCACGGTGTCCGCCACGAGGTCGTCGAGCTCGTCGGGATCGGCGGGCGGGAGCGCGGTGGGCTCGGCGTCATAGGTGGGCGGCCCGGACCCCACGAATCCGACGGGGGCGGGAGGGAGCGTGGGGAGGTCCACTCGGGTGGCTGTGCGGAGGGGGGCGGGGGTGGGGGGCGGGGGGCTGGTGAGGTCAGGGGCGGCCGACGGGCGATCGGGGACCGGCGTGGGGGCACCGGGTGCCGGGTCCGGGGCAAGTGACGGGGGGCTGGTGACGTGCGGGGCGGCCGACGGGCGGTCGGGGACCGGCGGGGGGTGGGCACCGGGTGCCGGGTCGGCGGTGGGGCCGGGTGCTGAGGATGCGTTCGGTGCCGGATGGGGACCAGGCTCGGGATGGCGGTCGGCCGTGGTCTCGCCGCGCTGTGGGGAGGCACCCGCGCCGGAGGTCGCGTCGCCGACCTGGTCGGGGGGTTCCGGCGTCGGGTTGGGCTGGGTGGAGCCGGGGCCGGTGGGGGCGGTGGGCGCAGCGGGTTGCGGGGCGCCGGGGGCCGGGGTGGCCCACCAGTCCCCTTCGGCGCGGTGGGTGGGCTCGTCACGGCGGACCGCGGGGGTCCCGGGGTAGTGGGGGCCGGCCTGGGAGGACGCGTCCCCGGAGCCGCCCGGGGAGACCGAGCCCGGTTCGGGGTCGCCCCTGCGCGGGTCCGGGCCGACGCCAGGGTCGCCACTGCGCGGGTCCGCACCGGAATCGCCTGTGCCGGAGTCCCCCGCGCGCGGCTCCGTGCCGGCGCTCGATCCGACCTCGCCGGAGTCACCGGGATCGTACGGAACGGGCCGGTTGTCGCCCGGCGCGGCACCCGCGCCGACGTCCCCCGCACCCGGCCGACCGAAGCCGGGACCTGACTCGGACCGGCCGCCACCGCCTCCAGGCACCCGCCCGGCGGCCCCCTGCGAGGCACCGTCCCGACCGCTGCCCCTCACAGCACCCCCGTTCCCCCGCGCACCCCAGTCGCCGTCCTCCGGCAGCGGGGGCGGAGTCGCGGGGCGTGGCGGGGCCGTGGGTGGTGGCGGTGCCGCCGTGGGTGGCCTCGGGACGTCGGGGGGCCTGCGGGACGCCGGGATGTTCGTGACGGGGGGTGTCTCCGTGGACGTACGGCCGCCGGGAGGCGAGGGCGGGAGGTCCGACGGGCCCCGCTCGTCGAAACCGGGGGGTGTGGGGCCGGGAGGGAAGGCCACAGGGCCCTGGGCGGTGCCGGGCGGCGACTGTGGGGAGCGGGGGTGCCGGCCAGGGTCCCGACCACTGCTCGTGCGGGGCGGCACGTCCCCCGGCTCGGAGAAGCCGGGCCCGGTGGCGCCGGGCTCAACACCGGGCTCGGAGAAGCCGGACTCCGCAACACCCGGCTTGTGGAAGCCGGACTCCGTAACGTCGGCCCCGGAGAAGCCGGACCCCGCAACACCAGACTCGGAGAAGCCGCGCTCCGCAACACCCGGCTCGGGGAAGCGCGGCGCAGGCACGCCCCCGGCGGACCGCGCGCTCGGTCCGGCGGCGCCCCCGCCGCCGTCCTCCACCGCCCCCGCCGCCGAGGCGAAGCGGTCGTCCAGGGTGTCCGGGGCCGGTGCGGGGCCCGTGTCGTCCGTGGAGTCGTACAGCTGCCCCCACCAGTCGTCCTCGTGACCCGTGGGCCTACCCCCCTGCTGGCTCATGCCCCCAATTGTCCACCGCGGGAGCCGTATGGAAACGGGGCATCCGCAAAAATGGCGCACGACCGAGTGCCTCGAACGGCGTGTCGAGTGAACCCTCGAACAGGTGTGGCGAAGGTGTGGCGAAAGCTGCCCGCCTCGGCGCCGGACCAGCGGACCTGCGCATCCCCGCCCCCTCCTGCACCCTGGACGAATGGGAGTGTGGGAGCTCCTGCTGGTCGGCCTGGTCATGCTGTTCGGCCTGGTCGGCGTCCTGGTGCCCGGAGTGCCGGGGTCGTGGCTGGTGTGGGCCACGGTCCTGTGGTGGGCGCTGAAGGACCCCCAGCCGGTCGCCTGGTTCGTGCTCGTGTCGGCCACCGTCGCCCTGTTCCTGTCCCAGGTGGTCCGCTGGGCGCTGCCACCGCGCCGGCTGCGGGAGAGCGGGGCCACCCCGAGGATGGCGGTGTACGCCGGGACGGGCGCGTTCCTCGGGTTCTTCCTCGTCCCCGTGCTCGGCGCGATCCCCGGCTTCATGGCGGGCATCTACCTCTGCGAACGCCACCGCCTCGGCCGGCACGGCGAGGCGCGGGCCGCGCTGCGGCAGGCGATGCGCTCGGGCGGCTCGAGCGTGCTGGCGGAGCTGTTCACCTGCCTGCTCATCATGGGCGCGTGGCTGGGGACGGTGCTGTGGGGCTGAGCTGTGGGGCTGAGCTGTGGGGCTGAGCTGTGGGGCTGACGCAGGACCGCCGCCCTGGGACCGGATTCCGATGTGCGGTTCCCCCGCGCGTGTTTGGGTGTCTGCCATGACCGCATTCAGCGAGGCCGAGCGCGCGTACCTGAAGTCACAGCGGCTGGGACGCCTGGCCACCGTCGATCAGCACGGGCAGCCGCAGGCGAACCCGGTCGGTTTCTTCCCGCAGGACGACGGCACCATCCTGATCGGCGGCCACGCGATGGGCCGCACCAAGAAGTGGCGCAACCTCCAGAGGAACCCGAAGGTCGCGCTGGTCGTCGACGACATCGTGAGCCTGAAGCCGTGGAGGGTACGCGGCATCGACATCCGCGGGGAGGCGGAACTCCTCACCGGCCCGCACGAGTTGGGTCCGCACTTCAGCGAGGAGGTGATCCGCGTCCATCCTCGCCGCATCCACAGCTGGGGTCTGGAGGAGGGCTAGAGCGCCCCTTCCAGGGTGAGCAGGGCCGTCTTGCGTTCGAGGCCGCCCGCGTATCCGGTCAGGGAGCCGTTCGCGCCGATCACGCGGTGGCAGGGGCGGAGGATCAGCAGCGGGTTGGCGCCGATCGCACCGCCCACGGCCCGTACGGCGACCCGGGAGGCGCCGACGCGGGCGGCGATCTCACCGTACGTCGCGGTCGCGCCGTACGGGACGTCGTCGAGGGCGTCCCAGACCCGGGTGCGGAACTCGGTGCCCCCGGGGCGCAACTCCAACTGGAACTCCTTGAGTTCACCGGCGAAGTAGGCGGAGAGCTGCTCCCGGGCAGCCCGGAAGGGGCCTGGGTCGTGGCGCCAACTCTCCTGGACGGTACGGCCGTTCTTCTGCCCGGGCACGGAGAGCGAGGTCAGCGCGCCGGTCTCGTCGGCGGTGAGGAGCAGTTCGCCGACAGGGCTGTCCAGGCGGGTCCAGCGGGTGGTCATGATGTCTCCAACTCTCCTGCTGCGCGCAGGTGTTGCCAGGCGTAGGAGCGCCATGGGCGCCAGCTGTCGGGGGTGTCGAGGCCGGGTGGGACGACATCGGGGTCGCCGAGCGCACGGGTGCGGACGGTGGCGACGGTACGGGCGTCCAGGCCGGGCAGGGCGAGCAGCGCGTGCTGCGCCTCGTCGCGGTCGGCGCCCGGGTCCAGCCGTACGGCGCCGTCGGCCAGGGCGGTCGCGAGCGCGCCCAGCGGTCCGGTCGCCCCCGTGAGGGCGGCGGGCTCGGGGAAGAGGTGGGTGAGGCTCCCGCAGGGGGCGTCCAGGGTCTTGCCGTGGCGCTGGACGAGACCTTCGGATGCGGTGCGGCCCACCAGTGCACGTACCGCGAACTCCTCGGGATCGGCGGCGCCGGGCGAGCGGAGTCCGGGACGGGCGGCGACCAGCGGGGCGAGCCGCGGGTCCTCGGCCAGGCGCTCGTCGACGGCGTAGGGGTCGGCGTCGAGGTCGAACAGGCGCCGCAGCCGTCCGACGGCGGTGGTCAGGTCGCGGGGGTCGGTCAGGTTCAGGTGGGCGTCGAGCCAGCCGCCGGGGTGGGCGCCGGAGGGGGCCCTGACCGTGCCGGGCCGTTCGAGGACGGCGACGATCCCGGTGCCGTGCGGGAGGCGGAGCGTGCGGCGGTAGGTGCGCCGGCCCGGTGCTCCGGTCACCTCCTCGACGCCGTGGACGGCCTCGCTCTCCAGCAGGTCGAAGACGGCGGCGGACTGGTAGGGGCCGCGGTGGGCGAGCCGTAGCGGAATGCCCGCGGTGGGGGTGGCGGGACGGCGGGCGGTCCTGGCGGCGGCCCTGAGGCCGGTGGGGGTGGCCGCGTAGATCTCACGGACGGTGTCGTTGAACTGCCGCACGCTGGCGAAGCCGGACGCGAACGCGATCTCGGTGACCGGCAGGACGGTGGTCTGGAGCAGGACGCGGGCCGTGTGGGCCCGCTGGGCGCGGGCCAGGGCGACGGGTCCGGCGCCTAGCTCGGCGGTGAGCTGCCGCTGGACCTGCCGTGGGCTGTAGCCGAGGCGGCCGGCGAGCCCGGCGACGCCCTCCCGGTCGACGACTCCGTCGCCGATCAGGCGCATCGCCCGGCCCACGACGTCGGCGCGGACGTTCCAGTCGGCGGAGCCGGGCACCGCGTCCGGACGGCACCGCCGGCAGGCCCGGAATCCGGAGCCCTGCGCGGCGGCGGCCGTCGGGTAGAAGCGGACGTTGTGACGCTTCGGGGTCACCGCGGGGCAGCTGGGGCGGCAGTAGATCCCGGTCGTCCGGACAGCGAAGAAGAACTCCCCGTCGAACCGGGCGTCCCTGCTGCGGACGGCTTCGTACCTGGTGTCTTCGTCCATCACACGTTCCAGTGTCCGCCGTGCGCAGGGGTGCGGCTGGCGGAAAACGGACGTGGGGGTGCGGTGCGTGGGCGGGTGCGGGTCCGTTGTGGCCGGTCGCGCCCACGCGGCGGAGCCGCACATGGATACAGCCCCGCGCCCCTGAAGTGGGTGCAGCCCAGGTATGCCCAGCAGTAACCCACCTAGGGGCGCGGGGAACTGCGCGACCAGCCCCCACCCAGCCGCACGCGAACGACTACGCCCAGCGCCCCCGCTTCGCCTCCATCGCCGCCTTCCCCTGCGCCCCCCGCTTCTTCCACTCCTTACGGATCTCCGACCGGAGCCGCGCATCCGTCTTCGCCACGATCCGCTGGTTCTCCCGGATCAACTTCCGGTAGCTCTCCAGCCGTCGCTCCGCCAACTCCCCGGAGTCGATCGCGGCGAGCACCGCGCACCCCGGCTCGGCCTCGTGCGCGCAGTCGTGGAACCGGCACCGCTCGGCCAGCTCCTCGATCTCCGAGAAGACCTGTCCGACACCGGTCTCGGCGTCCCACAGCCCCACGCCCCGGAGGCCGGGGGTGTCGATCAGCACGCCCCCGCCCGGCAGGGCGAGCAGGTTGCGGGTGGTGGTCGTGTGGCGGCCCTTCCCGTCGACGTCCCGGGTGGCGTGCACCTGCATCACGTCCTCGCCGACGAGCACGTTGGCCAGCGTGGACTTCCCCGCGCCGGACTGCCCGAGCAGCACGGTCGTACCGCCGGAGACGGACGCGACGAGGACGTCGAGGCCGTCGCCGTCCAGGGCGCTGACGGTCAGCACGGGCACTCCCGGGGCCGTCGTCTCCACGTCCTGCACGAGATGGGAGAGCGTGACCGGGTCCGGCACGAGGTCCGCCTTGGTGAGCACGACGAGGGGCTGGGCACCGGACTCCCAGGCCAGGGCGAGGAAGCGTTCGATGCGGCCGAGGTCGAGTTCGACGGCCAGCGACACGGCGACGATGGCGTGGTCGACGTTGGCCGCGAGGATCTGCCCCTCGGACCGCTTGGAGGAGGTGGAGCGGACGAAGGCGGTACGGCGCGGCAGATACGTCCGTACGTAGCGGGGGTTGCCCCCGGGTTCGACGACGGCCCAGTCGCCGGTGCACAGGACCCGCATCGGGTCGTGCGGGGTGACGAAGGCGGTGTCGGCGCGCAGTGTCCCGTCGGCGGTGACGATGTCGCACTGCCCGCGGTCGACCCGGACCACGCGGCCGGGGATGAGCCCTTCGGACTCGTAGGGGGCGAACGCGTCCGCCCATGCCTCGTCCCAGCCGTAGGGAGCGAGAGCGGTGAAAACTGAGGTGGAAGTCAAGGGAGACCCTTCACAGGGTGGCCCGGCACAGGAATCTTCGAGGTCAGCCGAGGGCCACGGAGGTGGACGTGATGATCTGGATGCGGGCAGCGCTCATCGCAAAGACAGCCATCGGTCGACACCTCCTCTCATCCCAAGCTCATAAGGCACGGCGGCCGTGAGCCGGCGTGCGAAGCGGTCCTCACTTTAGAGGCCCCCTTCCGTGCGCGCCACGGGTTTTTCTCGTCACCGCGTACTCACTCGAACAGCCCTGTGCGCTGGTCGTACGGGAGCGGCGGCGGTGGCATGGAAGGCACCGGAAGGCATCGCCCACGTCCAGGAGACCTCGTGATGACCCAGCGTCCGTCCCGCCCCGTCCGTGTGCTCGCCTCGGCCCTGGCGGCCGGTGCCCTGTTGACGACAGCCGCCTGTTCGGACGGTGACGACAGCGGGGCGGACGGCGCGGACACCACGCGGATCTCCTCCTCGCCGCTCGCGCAGGAGTCCCCGGCCGCGCTCACCCCGGCCGGGGCGCGGGCCGCGCTGGTGACGGAGGGGGACCTGGAGGGCGACTGGGACCAGGTGAAGGACGCGGCCGACTGGCGGGACAGTCTGCTGGTCGGCAAGGTCGACGTGGCCGACTTCCTGACCGCGAAGACGAACGCGGCCGACTGCCAGAGGTTCCTCGACGCGCTGTACAGCGACGACCTCCTGGGCAAGCCGTCCGGCGCGTCGGCGCTGACCGGCTTCGAGGAGGGCGACTCCCGGCTGCTGTACCAGGTCGCCGCCTACGACAGGAAGGCGCTCTCCGGCTCGCTGGCGTGGCTGAAGAGCCTGCCGGTCACCTGCGACCAGTTCACGGCCACGGACAGTTCGGGCGGGAAGCGCACGGTCCAGGTGACCGAGCGCTCGCTGCCCAAGGAGGGCGACGCCCGGCAGGGGCTGCGGGTCACGGTCCAGGGCACCTCGGGCGGCGCGGCCACCACCCTCACCCTCGACGTCGCGGCCCTGAGGGTGGGCACGGACGCGATCACGATCACCAACGGCGGGCTCGACGGCGTGGACGGCGACAGCACCGACACCGCCGCCGAGCTGGGCACGGGACGTCTCGAACAGGTGCAGGCGGGCCGGACGCCGTCGGCGAACCCGGGCGACACCGACTGACCGGCTGCCGCCGCTGGGACGGACGGGGGACACCCGGGCGCGGCCGAGGGTGTTCCCCAGCTCAGCGCCATGTGACATAGTACTGCCGTGAGCAAGCGACTGACCTGCGATGTCGTGGTCGTCGGAGCCGGAATGGTGGGCGCTGCCTGTGCTCTGTACGCCGCGCGGGCGGGCCTCGACGTGATCGTCGTCGACCGCGGCCCGGTGGCCGGCGGCACGACCGGCGCCGGTGAGGGCAATCTCCTGGTCTCCGACAAGGAACCGGGTCCTGAGCTCGACCTGGCCCTGCTGTCCGGCCGGTTGTGGACCGAGCTCGCGGAGGAGCTCGGCGAGCTCATCGAGTACGAGCGCAAGGGCGGCCTGGTCGTCGCCTCCACCCCCGACGGTCTCGACGCCCTGGAGAAGCTCGCGACCGGGCAACGGACCGCCGGAGTCGACGCGATGCGGGTGGCCGCGGAGCAACTCCACGATCTGGAGCCCCACTTGGCGCCCGGTCTCGCGGGCGGTGTGCTGTATCCCGAGGACGCCCAGGTCATGCCGACGCTGGCCGCCGCTCATCTCGTACGGGCCTCGGGTGCCCGTCTGCTCACCGGCGCGACGGTGACCGAGGTGCCGCGTGACCGGGCAGGTACCGTGCGCGGGGTGCGGACCGACCGGGGCGACATCGACGCGCCGTACGTCGTCAACGCCGCCGGGACCTGGGGCAGGGAGCTGGCCGCACTGGCGGGGGCGAGCCTGCCCGTGCTCCCCCGGCGCGGCTTCGTCCTCGTCACCGAACCGCTCCCCCGGCTGGTCCGCCACAAGGTGTACGCCGCCGACTACGTGGCGGACGTGGCCAGCGACTCGGCGGCCCTCCAGACCTCTCCGGTCGTCGAGGGCACGGCGGCCGGGCCCGTCCTCGTCGGCGCGAGTCGTGAACGGGTCGGCTTCGACCGGTCGTTGTCGCTGCCGGCCCTGCGTGCGCTGGCGGCCGGGGCGACCCGGCTGTTCCCGTTCCTGGAGCGGGTGCGGGCGATGCGGACCTACCTGGGGTTCCGGCCCTACATGCCCGACCATCTGCCGGCGATCGGCCCCGACCTCCGGGTCCCGGGGCTGTTCCACGCGTGCGGGCACGAGGGCGCGGGGATCGGACTGTCCACGGGGACAGGGCAGTTGATCGCCCAGGTGCTGACCGGCGGTACTCCCGAACTCGCTCTCGCGCCCTTCCGCCCCGACCGGTTCCCCGACCCCGAGGAGGCCGTGTGAACCCGCTGGAGCTGGCCCGCGCCGAGCCCGGTCCCGCCTTCACCGTCACGCTCGACGGGCGGCAGATCGAGGCCCTGCCCGGTCAGACGGTCGCCGCCGCGCTGTGGACGGCGGGCGTCACCTCCTGGCGCGGCACCCGGGGCGAGGGGCGCCCGCGCGGGCTGTTCTGCGGCATCGGCGTCTGCTTCGACTGCCTGGTGACCGTCAACGACCGCCCGAACCAACGGGCTTGCCTGCTGCCCCTGCGCCCGGGCGACCGGATCCGCACCCAGGAGGGGACGGGCCACGATGAGTGAACCCACCCTGGCGGTGATCGGCGCGGGCCCGGCCGGGCTCGCGGCCGCCCTCGCCGCGGCAGCACGCGGCATCCACGTCGTCCTCGTCGACTCGGTCCCGGCGGCGGGCGGGCAGTTCTACCGGCAGCCCGCGACCGGCCTGGGCGCCCGACGCCCCCAGGCCCTGCACCACCAGTGGCACACGTGGGAGCGCCTGCGGGACGGGCTGGACGGCCACGTACGGGCGGGCCGGGTACGGCACTTGACGGATCATCATGTCTGGCTCGTCGAGCGCCGTGGTGCCGCCGGCTTCTCCGTGCACGCCCTCCTCGGTGCCGAGCAGGAGGAGCCGGCCGAGGTCCGCGCGGACGCCGTCCTCCTCGCCACCGGAGGATACGAGAAGGTGCTGCCCTTCCCCGGCTGGACGCTGCCCGGTGTCGTCACGGCGGGCGGGGCCCAGGCCATGCTCAAGGGCGGGCTCGTGCTGCCCGGCCGTACCGTGGTCGTCGCCGGGACCGGCCCCCTGCTGCTGCCGGTGGCCGCCGGGCTCGCCACGGCGGGCGCGACGGTCGCCGCACTGGTGGACTCCGCCGACCCCACAGGGTTCGTACGGCGGTCCCGGGCGCTGGCGGCCCAGCCCGGCAAGGTCGCCGAAGGGGCCCTCTACGCGGGGCAGTTGGCCCGGCACCGGGTCCGCACCCTCCTCCACCACACCGTCGTGGAGGCACACGGCACCGAGCGGCTGGAGGCGGTCACGGTCGCGGCGCTCGACCGGGACGGACGGGTGCGCCCGGACACCCGGCGGCGCCTCGACTGCGACACCCTCGCCGTGGGTCACGGCATGCTGCCGCACACCGACCTCGCCGACGCGCTCGGCTGCCGGATCGACGGCACGGACGTGTACGCCGACGACGAGCAGCGCACCGATGTGCCGGGCGTGTGGGCGGCGGGCGAGACCACGGGGATCGGCGGCTCCGCCCTCGCGCTCGCCGAGGGGCACATCGCCGGGCGCTCGATCGCCGCGCGGCTCGCCGGCCGGGAGCCGGATCCGCGCGGGTGGGCGGCCGCCGCGCGGACCCGGAAGCGGCTGCGCGCCTTCTTCGCCGCCGTCGACTCCGTGTACGCGCCGCCCGCGCACTGGGCCGAGCAGGTCACCGACGAGACGGTGGTGTGCCGTTGCGAGGAGGTGTCGGCCGGTGCGGTGCGGGAGGCGGTCCGCGAGCTGGGGGCCGGTGATCTGCGGACCGTGAAGCTGCTGACGCGGGCCGGGATGGGCTGGTGCCAGGGCCGGATGTGCGGGCCCGGGGTCGCCGGCGTCGCCGGGTGCGCGGAGACGGCCGTGCGCAGGCCCTTCGCGCGGCCGGTGCCGCTGGGGGTGCTGGCGCGGGCCGGGGAGAACGAGAGCCGTTGACATGTCACACCCCATCGAGAGGGAGACCGTATGACCACCGACCTTCGTCCCTGGCGCGGAGTTCTCGTCGCCACCGCGCTCCCGCTGAACGACGACCTGTCCGTGAACTACGACAAGTACGCGGAGCACTGCGCCTGGCTGGTCGAGAACGGCTGTGACGGGGTCGTACCGAACGGGTCGCTCGGTGAGTACCAGGTGCTCACCCCCGAGGAGCGCGCGAAGGTCGTCGAGACGGCCGTGGCCGCCGTCGGCGGTGCCCGGGTGATGCCGGGAGTCGCCGCGTACGGCTCGGCGGAGTCCCGCCGCTGGGCCGAGCAGGCGCGCGAGGCGGGCTGCGCGTCGGTGATGCTGCTGCCGCCCAACGCCTACCGCGCCGACGAGCGGGCCGTCCTCGCCCACTACGCCGAGGTCGCGAAGGCCGGGTTGCCGGTCGTGGCGTACAACAACCCGATCGACACCAAGGTCGACCTGGTGCCGGAGCTGCTCGCCACGCTGCACGGCGAGGGGTGGATCCAGGGTGTGAAGGAGTTCTCCGGAGACGTCCGCCGGGCCTACCGGATCGCCGAACTCGCCCCGGAACTGGACCTGTTGGTCGGCGCGGACGACGTCCTGCTGGAGCTGGCCGTCGCGGGCGCCAAGGGCTGGGTGGCGGGGTACCCCAACGCCCTGCCGAAGTCCTCGGTCGAGCTGTACCGGGCCGCGACCGGGGGCGACCTCGACACCGCGCTGCCGCTGTACCGCCAGCTGCATCCGCTGCTGCGGTGGGACTCCCGCGTCGAGTTCGTGCAGGCGATCAAGCTGTCCATGGACATCGCCGGGCGGCACGGCGGCACCTGCCGTCCGCCCCGGGTGCCGCTGCTGCCCGAGCAGGAGGCCGCCGTCCGGGCCGCCACCGAGAAGGCCCTCGCGGCCGGACTGGCCTGAGGAAAGGCGGGATCATGCGCAGCAGACTCGTCCTGCACGCCGTCGACTCGCACACCGAGGGCATGCCCACCCGGGTGATCACCGGCGGCATCGGGACCATCCCCGGCGCGACGATGAACGACCGGCGGCTGTACTTCCGCGAACACCGCGACGACATCAAGCAGTTGCTGATGAACGAGCCGCGCGGGCACGCCGCGATGAGCGGCGCGATCCTCCAGCCGCCGACCCGCCCCGACTGCGACTGGGGGGTGGTCTACATCGAGGTCTCCGGCTATCTGCCGATGTGCGGACACGGCACGATCGGGGTCGCGACCGTCCTGGTGGAGACGGGCATGGTCGAGGTCGTCGAGCCGGTCACCACGATCCGGCTGGACACCCCGGCGGGCCTGGTCGTCGCCGAGGTCGCGGTGGAGGACGGCAGGGCGAGCGCGGTCACCCTGCACAACGTCCCGTCGTTCTCCGTCGGCCTGGACCGCAAGGCCACCCTGGCCGACGGACGGACGGTGACGTACGACCTGGCGTACGGCGGCAACTTCTACGCCATCCTGCCGCTGGAGCAGTTCGGGCTGCCCTTCGACCGCGGCCGCAAGGACGACATCCTGAACGCCGGGCTGTCCCTCATGGAGGCGATCAACGCGGAGGAGGAACCGGTCCACCCGGAGGACCCCTCCATCCGCGGCTGCCACCACGTCCATCTGCTCGCCCCCGGCGCCACCGCCCGCCACTCACGGCACGCCATGGCCATCCACCCCGGCTGGTTCGACCGCTCCCCCTGCGGCACCGGCACCAGTGCGCGCATGGCCCAGCTGCACGCACGCGGTGAACTCCCGCTGCACACCGAGTTCGTGAACGAGTCCTTCATCGGGACACGGTTCACGGGTCGGCTGCTCGGCACGACGGAGGTCGCGGGGCGCCCGGCCGTGCTGCCCAGCTTCACCGGCCGGGCCTGGATCACCGGCACGGCCCAGTACCTGCTCGACCCGACGGATCCGTTCCCGGCCGGGTTCGTGCTCTGAGCCCGCGACAATGGGCCGTGTCACGTGACATTGCACCACCTTCTAGGAGACGACCTCATGGCAGCCCAGCACCCCGGCGCCCCGGCCCTGCCCGTACTGGGCGGCAAGAAGAGCAGCTACCGGGAGCGGGTCGCGGACGCGCTGCGGGCGGCGCTGATCGCGGGCGAACTGCTGCCGGGCCAGGTGTACTCGGCGCCCGCGCTGGCCACCCGTTTCGGTGTCTCGGCGACGCCGGTCCGTGAGGCCATGCTCGACCTCGTGAAGGAGGGTCTGGTCGACACCGTCCCCAACAAGGGGTTCCGGGTCACGGAGGTGTCCGAGAAGCAGCTCGACGAGTACACCCACATCCGCTCCCTCATCGAGATCCCCACGGTGGTGGAACTGGCCACGACCGCCGACCCCGTCTCCCTGGAGGCGCTGCGGCCGGCTGCCCGGGAGATCGTGCTGGCGGCGGGCTCCGGTGACCTCATCGCGTACGTCGAGGCGGACACCCGGTTCCACCTCGGCCTGCTCGCGCTCGCCGGGAACGCGCATCTGGTCGAGGTGGTGGGGGATCTCCGCAAGCGGTCCCGGCTCTACGGGCTGACTCCGTTGGTGAAGTCGGGGCGGTTGCTGGCGTCGGCGGAGGAACACCTGGAGCTGCTCGACGCGTTGGTCGCCCGCGACGAGGAAGGGGTTCATCGCGTGATGACACAGCACATCGGGCATGTTCGGGGGTTGTGGGCGGCGCGGTAGGGGGTGCCGGGCGCGGTTGTGGGGCGGGTGCGGGCGCGTCGTGGCTGGTCGCGCAGTTCCCCGCGCCCCTAGGTGGGTGCAGTGACGGTGTGCCCAGCTGTGCCCACATGTTTTTAGGGGCGCGGGGAACTGCGCGACCAGCCCCCACCGGCCCGCACCCGACGAACTACCCCCTCGGCGCTACCCCTTCGCGCACGCATGCCCGTTCAAGGAGAAGTCGTACGCCGGCGCGTTCTTGCCCTGCCAGGACGCGTTGAAGCCCAGGGAGAGCGAACCGTCCGCGGGAACAGACCTGTTGTAGTCGGTCGCGGTCGCGGTCACCTTCGCCCCGCTCTGGCTGTAGTTCGCGTCCCACATCTGCGTCACCCGCTGGCCGTCCTTGAAGGACCAGGTGAGCCGCCAGTCGCTGAGGACCTCCGTGGTGGTGAACGTGACCGTGGCCTGGAAGCCGTCGGGCCACTGGTTCACGAGGGAGTACTCGACCTCGCAGGACGGCGCCGCGCTCTCGCTGGGCTCGGGCTCCGGGACGCCGCCCGAGTTGGTGCCCTGCGGTTCCGGATCGGACTTCTTCGCGCTCGACGACGGGGACGGACCGGTGGTCGGGGTCTTCGTGGGCTCCGCGGAGCCCTGGGCCCGCGAGGTGGCGGAGGGGACGGGGAAGGTGGGATTGGCCACCGGCTGCCCGTCGGCGGGGGTGCCGGTGCCGGGCTTGGCGGTGTCGTGCCCCATGTCCCCGCCCGGCATCATCGAGACGGCGAGGGCGAGCAGGGACACCAGGACGGCCGCGACGAGCAGTCCGTTTCGGACGACCTTCGCCCTGTGCGCGCCGGGGTTCGGGGGACCGCTCTCCAGCGCCGGACGGCCGGCGCCCAGGCGCACCTCGGCGGCCCGGCGACGGCGTTCCAGATAGGCGAGGCCGCCCCAGCCGATGACCCCGCCGGCCAGCGCCGCGGGCAGTCCGCCGCCGTGCAGCCGCAGACAGGCGGCGGCCTCGGCGCACTGCTGGCAGCGCGCGAGGTGCCGGGAGAGGTCGTCCGGGGTCTCGCCCGAGGTGGACCGGGTGACGGCGTCCAGCAGCCGGGCGTAGCTGCGGCACGGGCCGTCCATCGGCGAGTCGAGGTGGTTGCGGTTGCTGCGGTCCCGGAACAGGACGCGTACCTGGGCGAGTTCCTCGCCGACGGTGGCCGGGTCGAGGCCGAGCCGTCGGGCCACGACGGGCAGCGGAAGCGCCTCCACCTCGGCCAGCCACAGCAGTTCGGCGTCCGCCGCCTGGAGGTCGCGCAGTCCGCGCAGGGCGATCGGGCGCTGGAGCGGCGGGCCGGTGTAGCGTGCGGCCTTGTCGGAGTGGAGCCACAGCCGCAGGTCGGGGTCGAGGCGGTGGCCGAGGCCCTGCACCTCCCAGTCCGCCGCGGTGGTGCGAACGGCCGTGAGCAGCAGGGGTATTCGGGGCAGCCGGGCCTGGCGGCGGCCCGCACCACGGACGGCGGCCTCCGCCTCACGGGCCTCGCGCATCCCGAGGGAGAATGCCTCCGTGGCCAGATCGGTGGCGGCGGCGGAGCCGGCCGTGCACAGATCGGCATACGACAGCACGGCATCCCAGCACTCGGAGAACAGCGCGGCCTCAGCGGCGTCCTGGGGGGTCGGCAGGTCGGGCATGGGTCTCCTGCATCGAAAGCGAGGTCAACTCGCCATACTGGCAAAGGAGTTGGGGGGAACCTCGCGGCAGGACAGGAGCCTTTCACGTCTCCCACACAACTGACAAGCAGGCTATTCAAATCTGGTGACGAACGGTTTCAGCCAGAGATACGGACCCGAGGCGGAAAAGTATCAATCCCCGGCGGAATCAACCGTCTCACTCACCTTCTGCGTATCACGGAGCCCAAATGTCACACAGAAGACCCGGCTGCCGGGCAGCCGGGTCTTCACGCTCAGAGAGCGGCCTCGCGCGAGGCCTCGTCTCACACCTCCAGCGGCTCCTGCGCGGGCAGGCTGTCCATGAAGGAGCTCACCGAGAACACCGCGCGGCCGGGACCGGGAGGGCCGTAGCCGGGCGGGGAGGAGAGGCCGAAGTCGTCCATGGTCTGGCGGTAGGCCTGGAGGAGCCGGATGTGGTACTCCAGCGGCGCGCCCTGCGGGTTGGCCTTGCCGAGCGGGGTCGTCGGCTCCGGGCACCAGGTGGTGAAGCGGGGCGTAATGCCGTTCGACATGAAGAAGCGCAGGCCCTCGGTGGTGGAGGCGATCGCCTCGTCGACCGTCTTGAAGCCGAAGGGCTCGGCCATCTCCACGCCCGCCACGAAGTTGGGGATCACATTGCGTGCCCCGAAGACGTCCGCCGAGTCCAGGATCCGCTTGTGCCACTCGTCCCGGCCGACGTACCGCTCCTTGCCCGGGCAGTACATCTTGAAGAGGTACTCGTCCCACACCTCGTAGTTGGGGTGGTAGATCTGCACGCCGTAGTCCTTGAACCGCTGCACGTCGTCCTTCGGCAGCGCCTGGGCGACGACCTTGCCGATCCAGCGGTTCGGGAAGTGCTCCTCGATGGCCTTGGCGTACATGCCGTAGAAGTCGGCCTCGTCACGGCCCTGGAGCTTGGAGGTGATGGCACCGCCGGTGAGGGTGTAGGCGGTCGACGCCTTCGCCGTGTCGTAGCGGTCGATGATCTCCAGGGCTTCCAGGACCTCGTCGACGTCCTTGACCCCGGTGTACGGCCGCCCGGCCGCCTTGTGCTGGCGCCAGTTGTGGTTGATGTCGCAGTACTGGCACTCCTCCTTGGCGCCGAAGTACTGGCAGACCCGGAAGACGGTGAGGTAGATCAGGTAGCCCCACTGGATCGTCGGGGCGACCTCCATGACGGACTTCCCGCTGGAGAGCTTGTGCCGGTAGTACTCCGGCATCGGCGGCACACCCACGTCGGCGATCCGCTTCCCGTCGAGGTAGAGCCCGAGCAGCCCCTCCTCGTCGGCGGCCACGCGGTACGGCGAGGCGGGGTTGACCCGCACCGACACCACGGTCCGCCGGAGGTCGTACGGCCCGCCGGTGAGGATGATCTCCTCGGGCGGGCGGCGCAGCGCGGCCTCGCCCAGCTCCGGCAGGGTGCCGTGGTCGAAGGAGAAGATGAAGTACGACTTCGGCTTCACCTCGCCGGACTCGTTGTCGCTGAGGGCGGACGGGTCGAAGGCCACGCCACCCCGCAACAGGTCCTCCTTGAAGACGGCTTCCCGCGGAACCTGCGGGAACCGCTCCATCAGATCCTCGACCAGCGCGGTTCGGCTGCCCATCCCGTGTTCTCCTCCCGGATCGGACGTACGACTCCTCACGGTATGCCTTCGGCGGGGCGAGGGCGGAACGGGGGTCTGCTCGGTGGGCGATATATGGGTGTATGGGGTGATGAGAGTGACCGAACGTGTGCTGTCAGGCACTCCGTCCCAGCTCGGCCTCCGTCACCGGATGGGCCACCGGCTCCCCCGCCACCATCCGCCGCGCCTCGTCCACGACCGCCTCGCCCAGCCGGGCCAGTTCGTTGCCCTGCGAACCAGCGAGGTGAGGGGTGACGAAGACGTTGGGGAGGCTCAGCAGCGGTGAGTCGGCCGGGAGCGGTTCGGGGTCGGTGACGTCGAGGATCGCGGAGAGCCGGCCGGTGCGCAGTTCCGCGAGGAGGGCGTCGTGGTCCACCAGCGATCCGCGCGCGGTGTTGAGCAGGACGGCCCCGTCGGGCATCAGGGCCAGCTCACGGCGGCCCAGCAGATGGCGGGTCTCCGGGGTCTCGGGTGCGTGCACGCTGACGATCTCGGAGTCCCGCAGCAGCTCGTCCAGCGGCAGCAGCGGCACGCCCAGCGCGGCGGCGCCCGCTGAGTCGACGTAGGGGTCGTACAGGGCCGGCCGCAGGTCGAAGGGGCGCAGCAGCTCGATCACCTTGCGCCCGATCCGGGACGCCCCGATCAGCCCGACCCGCCGCCCGTGGTTGCCGATGCCCGGCACGATCCCCCAGCCGGAGGACGGCCGCCCTGCCCGCAACTGCTCCCGCCGCACGAGGACCTCCTTCCCGGCGAGCAGGATCATCGCGAGGGTGTACTCGGCGACGGGCAGGGCGTTGGCCTCGGCGGCCGAGGAGACGGCGATGCCGCGCCGCCAGAGCTCGGGCGTGGCGAAGCCCTTGACCGAGCCGGCCGCGTGCAGGACGGCCCGGAGCTTCGGGGCCGCGTCGAGGACGGACGCGTCCAGGCGGGGGCAGCCCCAGCCGGTGACCAGGATCTCGGTGCGGGACAGGACCTCGGCGAGTGCCGGGTCGGTGAGATCCTCGGCCACCAGCCCGGGATCGATGTCCACGGACTCCCGCAGCCGCGCCAGCACCTCGGGCGGGAAGACGAGCGGCACGTTCCCGGCGGTCATGGCGAACAGCGCGCGGGGGCGTTCGGACGACGGCACCTGGGGTGGCTCGGACGACGGCGTCCGGGGTCGCTCGGACAAGGCGGGGGCCTCCATACCTGCCGACATCACGTAGAAAACGCTCTCTACGTTAGGTCTCGGCAAATGAGAGGGTCAACGTATACACACTCCCCTGGAGGAACGACGGACATGTCGGAGACGATCACCAACTGGGCGGGCAACATCACCTACGCCGCCAAGGAGCTGCACCGGCCCCACTCGCTGGACGCGGTCCGCGCCCTGGTCGCCGCGAGCGCCCGGGTACGGGTCCTGGGCAGCGGGCACTCCTTCAACGAGATCGCCGAGCCGGGTCCGGAGGGCGTCCTGCTGTCGATCGCCGACCTGCCGCCGGTGATCGACGTGGACACCGCGGCCCGTACCGTACGGGTCTCGGGCGGCGTCCGCTACGCCGAACTGGCCCGCACGGTCCACGCCCACGGCCTCGCGCTGCCCAACATGGCCTCGCTGCCGCACATCTCGGTGGCCGGCTCGGTGGCGACCGGCACCCACGGCTCGGGCGTCGGCAACGGCCCGCTGTCCTCGGCCGTGCGGGAGGTGGAGCTGGTCACGGCGGACGGCTCCCCGCTGACCCTCGGCCGGGACGACCCGCGTTTCGGCGGGGCGGTCACCTCTCTGGGCGCGCTGGGTGTCGTCACCGCGCTCACCCTGGACCTCGTGCCGTCCTTCGACGTCGAGCAGTACGTGTTCACCGAACTCCCCCTCGCCGGACTGGACTCGGCGGCTTTCGAGGCGGTCATGTCGGCGGCGTACAGCGTGAGCCTGTTCACCGACTGGCGTGAGCCGGGCTTCCGGCAGGTGTGGGTCAAGCGGAGCGCGGACCAGCCGTTCGGGGACTTCCCGTGGGCCGCGCCCGCCGGCCAGAAGATGCACCCGGTGCCGGGGATGCCCGCGGTCAACTGCACCGAGCAGTCCGGGGTGCCGGGGCCCTGGCACGAGCGACTCCCGCACTTCCGGGCCGAGTTCACCCCGAGCAGCGGGGAGGAACTCCAGTCGGAGTACCTGCTGCCGCGCGAGTACGCCCTCGACGCCCTGCACGCGGTCGACGGCATCCGGGACACGGTCGCCGGGGTGCTCCAGATCTGCGAGGTGCGGACCGTGGCCGCCGACGAGCAGTGGCTGAGCCCCTCCTACGGGCGGGACACCGTGGCGCTGCACTTCACCTGGATCGCGGACACCGCGGCCGTGCTGCCGGTGGTGCGCGGGCTGGAGGAGGCGCTGGCCCCCTTCGACGCCCGGCCGCACTGGGGGAAGGTCTTCGCCACGCCGGCGGAGGTGCTGCGCGGGCGCTACCCGCGGCTCGGCGACTTCCGGAAGCTGGCGCTCGAGCTGGACCCGGGGGCAAAATTCGCCAACGCCTTCGTGCGGGCCGTACTCGCCGACTGACGTGACCCACCGGCGGGGCGCCGACATCGCGCCGGACTTTATAAAGCCCCTTTCCTAACCCCTTGTACAAAGTCCCCGCAGCCCATAGCCTTGCGCCGCGCCGGTGCCACTGTCGTCCCGGCCTGAGCTGAAGGGATGGGGGTCGGCCCTGGTGAAGCGCACATCACGTGACATCCGCACCGCGAACCGCTACGAGGTGCTGCGCCAGATCATCGCCGAGTCGCCCACCTCACGGCAGGAGCTGGCGGCGGCCACCGGGCTGAGCCTGGCCACCGTCGCCACGCTCGTGGGCGAGCTGCTCGACCTCCATATGATCACGGAGGTCGGGTTCGAGGAGTCGGCCGGCGGCCGGCCCCGGGGGCTCGTGGCCGTCAACGCGTCGGGGGGCGCGTTGATCGGCGTGGACATCGCGGAGACGTACGTCCATGTCGAGCTGTTCGACCTCGGGCTGAACGTCCTGGCCCGCGCCGAGGAGGACGTCCGGCCCGGCGAGAGCCTCCCCGAGCAGGTGGTCGCCCATGTCGCCGCCGCCGTCGGCTCGGTGGTCACCCAGGCCGGCATCGAGGGGGCCCGGGTGCTCGGCGTCGGCGTGAGCGTGCCGGGACAGGTGGACCGCGCGACCGGCATCTCGGAGTACGCGCCCAACTGGGACTGGCACGACGTGCCGCTGGTGGACCTGCTCTCCGAGTACATCGCCTACCCGCTCTACCTGGACAACCCGCTACGTGCCGTCGCGGTGGCCGAGCTGTGGTTCGGGGCCGCGCGCGGGAGCCAGAACGCCGTGGTGGTCACCCTCGGCACCGGCGTCGGCGCCGGTCTCGTGCTGGGCGGCGGGCTGCACCGCGGTGTCTCCAACAGCGCCGGCGAGTGGGGGCACAACACGATCGTCCTGGACGGACGCCTGTGCCGGTGCGGCAACCACGGCTGCGTGGAGACGTACGTGGGCGCGCCCGGGATCATGCTGAACCTGCGTGAGCTGAGCCCCGACAGCGAGCTGCTGCACCCGGGCGACCAGACGGCCACGATCGACGCGCTGGCCCGCGGGATGCTGACCGGGGACCCGGTGGCCGTCGAGGTCGTCCGGCACACCGCACGCTATCTGGGCGCCTCCGTCGCGCACCTGGTCAACCTGTTCAACCCCGAGGTGGTCGTGCTCAGCAGCTGGGTCGCGGCCGCCCTCGGCGAGCCCCTGGTCGCGGAGGTGCGCGAGGCCGTCGCCCGGCACGCGCTGCCCCGGCCGATGGCCGCCACCGAGATCGTCCTCTCCCCGATCCCCACGGACCCGGCGTGCCTGGGTGCGGCGACGTTCGCGCTCGAAGGGGCGCTCCAGTCGGTCGGGCAGAGGTCGGCGACAAAGCGCACCACCTCAGCGCGGAGCAGCACCCACAACCCCCGCTAGGAGCCGTACACAGCACCGCCTCCGCACCGAGTCCGCACCGCCTCCGCACCGCCTTCACGACGACGGAAGGGATGCACGTGACACACCCCCACCGCAGGAGACCGGCACTGCTGACGGCCGCGGCCGCACTGGCCGTCGCCGGTCCCCTGATATCCGCCCCGCCCGCGTCGGCCGTCACCCCCTCGGCGGCCGAAGTCTCCCCCCACGCGGCCCAGACCATCGACAACATCGGCGCCTCGGGCGCCTGGTGGGTCAACGACCTGAAGAACTTCGACCCCAAGGTCCAGGCCCGGGTCGCAAAGCTGCTGTTCTCCGAGGACGGCCTGGCCCTGAGCAGTTACCGCTACAACATCGGCGGTGGCGGCACCGGCGTGACCTACGCGCCCCGCGCTCCCGAGGACTTCCTGAACGACGACGGGTCCTACGACTGGAGCAAGGACAAGGCGGGCCGCACCTTCCTGTACGCGGCCGCCCGGTACGGGGTCAAGGACCTGATCGCCTTCGTCAACAGCGCGCCCGCGCGGTGGAAGACCAACGGCCTGAGCTGCGGCGGCTACCTGAAGGCGGAGAACACCGAGGACTACGCGAAGTACGTCGCCGACGTCACCGCCCACTTCGCCAAGCAGGGCGTGAAGTTCGACTGGATCAGCCCCTTCAACGAGCCGACCAACAGCTTCGCCGACTGCGGCCAGGAGGGCATGCTGGTCCCGGTCGACCAACGCGACGACATCGTGCGGGCGTTGGGCGCCGAGCAGCGGTCCCGGCACCAGCGCACCGGGATCATCGCGGACGAGTCCAGCTCCACGGTGAACTTCAACACCGAGCTCCCGCAGTGGATCTCGCAGCCGGACACCGCCCAGTACGTCGACAGGCTCGCCCACCACACGTACAACAACCCGGGCGACGACCAGCGCGCCAAGGTCTACGAGACGTCCAGGTCGGTCGGCAAGAAGTCGTGGTCGACGGAGATCTGCTGCTTCGGCAACGGCGGCACCGGCTGGGCGCAGGAGTACGACCCCACGATCGACGGCGGCCTGAACCTGTCCCGGATCATCTACAAGGACTTCGCGACCGCGCACGACTCGGCGTTCCAGTGGTGGGTGGCCCTGTCGGAGATGGTCGGCAGCGATCCGCTCGCCCGCAACAGCGAGGGCTGGAACGACGGCCTGATCTACTACGACCCGAAGTACGCCGCCAACGGCAACCAGACCCTGTACTTCACCAAGCGCTACTACGCGCTCGGCCAGTACAGCAAGTTCGTCCGGCCGGGCGCGGTCGCCCACAACGTGACCGGGGTGCCGGCCGGCGTCGAGGTGTCCACCTACGACGACCACGGCAAGTGGGTGGTGGTGGTCAACAACCACAACACCACCGACACCGCGCTGAACCTGCACTTCAACAGCAGGGCGCCGGTGCGCGCGAGCAAGGCCGTGCGGACCTCGGCGACCGAGAGCTGGGCGAAGGTCGCGAGGCCCGCGGTCGAGGGCGGCACGGCGTCGGCGACCCTGCCGGCCCGGTCCATAACCACGTACGTCCTCGACCAGAAGGGCCGCGGCACCTCGGCGGTCACCGGCGCGCTCCAGGGCCGGCAGTCCGGGAAGTGCCTGACCGCGGACACCTCCGGGGCGGTGATCAGCAGCTGCACCGGCGGGGCCGGACAGGTGTGGTCGTACGACGCGAAGGGCCGCCTGAAGGGCGTGAACGGCTACCTGACGGCAGGCGGTTCGGGGCTCGTCACCAGCCCGGAGGCGACCCGTGACGGCAGCCAGCAGTGGCTGCTGAACTCCAACGGCCAGATCGTCAGCGAGACGTCGGGGCAGTGCCTGGACGTGGGCGGACAAGCCACCGCCGACGGCAGCAAGGTCGGCCTGTGGACCTGCAACGGCGGGACCAACCAGGCCTGGTCCAGGCAGTAACGCGTTCCACCCGCAAAGGGTCGCGGGCCGCTGGTGCGGCGGCCCGCGACCCGGGGGCGTCCGGTATCCCGAACGCTTCACAACGCTTCGTACAGACTTCGTCCAACCCCTTGCCGAAGCCTTAGCCGAAGGTTACCGTCCCCGCACCGCTACAGCATTTGAGCCACCTGGCACTGAGCCGCAGAGCCAAGGCGCAGAGCCGCAAGCCGTATTCGAGACAAGGACGTCAGCATGTCGGCAATGAGCAGCACCAACTGGAACCGTCGTAACGTGATGAAGGCCGCGATGGGTCTGGCCGCGGCGGGCGGACTGGCCGCGTGCGGCGGCAACAACGGCCGTGGAGGCGGCTCCGGTTCGGGCACGGCCCTGACCCAGTACTTCCACGCCTACGGCGAGGCGGGCACCGAGCAGGCCATCAAGCGGTACGCGGCGGCGTACAAGAAGGCCGACGTCAGCACCAACTGGATCACCGGCAACAACTTCGAGTCCGCGCTCTTCGCCGCCCTGCTCACCAAGAAGGCGCCCGACGTATTCGAGTTCCACCCGCAGCTCCAGCTCGTCAAGAGCGGCCAGGTGGCGGACCTGACCGACCTGATCGACCCGGTCAAGGACGACTTCAACCCGAACGACATCAAGTCCCACACGGTCGACGGGAAGATCTACGGGATACGCATGATCGACGACCCGCAGTTCTTCTACTACCGCAAGTCGATGTTCGAGAAGGCCAAGGTCGAGGTCCCGACGACGCTCGACGAGCTGATCGAGGCCGCCGCCAAGCTCACCACGGGCAAGGTCAAGGGCGCCTTCCTCGGCAACGACTTCACCGCGATCCAGAACGTCATCATCTGGTCCGCCGGCGCCGACACCATCAACGAGAAGAACGAGATCGCCTACCACACGGACGGCGTCGTCGAGGGTCTCAAGAAGCTGCGCCAGCTGTTCACCAGCGGCAACGTGCTCCTGGACGCCCCGACCGACTTCTGGGACCCCTCCTCGCTCAACCAGGGCCTGTGTGCCATGCAGTGGGGCGGCATGTGGTCCATGCCGGCCATGCAGCAGGCACTCGGCGACGACCTCGGCATCTTCCCCTTCCCGAAGATCGGCTCCGCGGGCAAGCAGTCCGTCTACAACGGCGGCTGGTCGATCTTCGTCAACGCCAAGGGCAAGAACGTCGAGGCGGCCAAGGAGTACGTCAAGTGGCTGTGGATCGACCAGAAGCAGTACCAGGAGGACTGGGCCACCTCGTACGGCTTCCACATCCCGCCGCGCACCTCGATCGCCGCCTCGGCCACCAAGCTCAAGACCGGCCTGCCGGCCGAGGGCGTCAAGCTCTTCACCGACTACGGCCACTTCGACAACATCGCCTACGACCAGACGATGCAGACCGCGTTCGCCGAGGTGATCTCCTCCTCCGTCCGTAAGAACGGCAACCCGGAGGCGGCGCTCGACACCTGCGACAAGAAGGTCAACGTCGAGCTCAAGAAGCTGTTCGGTTAGGCCGCCGGGAAGACCACGTCATGTCGACCACCACCACGCGCGGGGTCGCCCAGCCCGCCCCGGCCACGGCCTCCCCGGCCCGGCCGCGGCGGGGCCTGCGGGGCAACCCGACCGTCAACTTCTGGCTCTTCACCGGGCCGTTCCTCATCGGCCTGGCGATCTTCGTCTTCGTGCCGATCTTCTGGAGCATCTGGCTCAGCTTCTTCGACGCCCGGTACACCGTCACGCCGAGCAAGTTCGTCGGCTTCGACAACTACGTGCAGATCCTGACCAACAGCGAGTTCCCCGACTCCCTGGTGACCTTCACCGTGTTCGCCGCGTTCATCGTGCCGACCACGTGGGCGCTGTCCCTGGGGCTCGCGCTGCTGGTCAACCGGCTGCGCTTCATGCGCGCGTTCTTCCGCTCGGTGTTCTTCCTGCCGACCGCGGTCTCCTACGTGGCCGCCGCGCTGATCTGGAAGATGTCCATCTTCAGCGGTGTCCGCTTCGGCCTCATGAACACCATGCTCGGCTGGTTCGGCGTCGACAACATCGCCTACCTCGCCAACCCGAGCCCGCCCTGGTACTGGCTGGTCATCGTGACCCTGCGGCTGTGGATCCAGTCCGGGTTCTACATGATCCTGTTCCTGGCGGCGCTCCAGAACATCCCGGCCGAGCTGTACGAGGCCGCCGCCATCGACGGCGCCAAGCCCGGCTGGCAGACCTTCCGGCACATCACGCTGCCGCAGCTGCGCGCCACCTCGACCGCCGTGATCCTGCTGCTGCTCATCGCGGCCTACCAGGCGTTCGACGAGTTCTTCAACATCATCGGGCAGAAGGCGACCTGGGCCCAGACCCCGCTCATGGAGCTCTACAAGACCGCACTCGGCACCAGCCAGGACTACGGCGCGGGCAGCGCGGGCGCGGTCGTCCTGTCGCTGCTCATCTGCCTCGTCACCCTGATCCAGGGCAAGTTCATGGGCTTCGGAAGGGGGGAGGACTCCAAGTGACCACCACCACTCCTCCGGTCGGCAAGCAGCGCGACAAGGGCCGGGGCGTCTTCGGCAACACGGGGCTGTACATCGCCGTGGGCGTCGCCGCCGTGCTGTTCCTGATCCCCTTCTACCTGATCTTCCGCAACGCCCTGTCCACGGACCTGGAGATCACCGGCGAGAACTGGAAGGTGCTGCCCTCCTTCCAGTGGGGCAACATCTCCGAACTGTTCAACGACCCGACGGTCGAGTTCGGCAAGTCCATGGTGAACTCGCTGGTCGTCGCCGTCGCGAGCACCGTGGGCACCCTCCTGGTCTGCTCGCTGGCCGGCTACGGCCTGGCCCGCATCCCCTACAAGCACGCCAACAAGGTCTTCTACGCCGTCCTCGCCACCCTGATGGTCCCGACGGCCGTGACCTTCGTCCCGAGCTTCGTCCTGGTCTCCTCCCTGGGCTGGGTGGACACGTATCGTGGCCTGATCATCCCGGGTCTGTTCAGCGGTTTCACCTGCTTCCTGTTCCGGCAGTACTTCCTGGGATTCCCGAAGGAGCTGGAGGAGGCGGCACGGGTGGACGGGCTCGGTTACTGGGGCGCGTACTGGCGGATCGTCGTACCCAACTCGCTGAACTTCTTCGCGGCCATCGCCACGATCACGTTCATCGGCGCCTGGAACTCCTTCCTGTGGCCCCTGGTCATCGGCCAGGACCCCAGCTCCTGGACCGTCCAGATCGCGCTCTCCTCCTTCATGACCAACCAGACCGTCAACTTCCACCTGATCTTCATGGCCACGGCCATCTCGATCCTGCCGCTGATCTTCGTGTTCCTCTTCCTCCAGCGCTGGCTGGTGCAGGGGATCGCGCAGACCGGCATCAAGGGCTGAGGCCCCTCTCTCAAGACCCCTCTGCCAAGACCTGGAGACCGATGTCTTTCCGCACCACCCCCAGCGCCTTCGACTACGTCGAGGACGTCTCACCCGGCAGCGGGGCCCTCCCGCCCCGCGCCTGGTACGCCTCCTCCGACGCGAAGACCCTGTCCCTCGACGGCACCTGGCGCTTCCGCCTGTCGGCGACCGCCGACGCCGAGGACGAATCCTTCGCCGAGGAGGGATACGACCCGGCCGGCTGGGCCGAGGTCACGGTCCCCGGGCACTGGGTCCTCCAGGGCGAGGGCGCCTTCGGGCTGCCCATCTACACCAACCACCTCTATCCGTTCCCGGTGGACCCGCCGCACGTGCCGACGGAGAACCCGACCGGCGACCACCTGCGCGTGTTCGACCTGCCGGAGGACTGGCCCGCACTGTCCGAGGGCGGCGCGGTGATCCGGTTCGACGGCGTCGAGTCCTGCGCCCGGGTCTGGCTCAACGGCACGGACCTCGGCGATTTCAAGGGCTCCCGGCTCGCGCACGAGTTCGCCGTCGGCCATCTGCTGAAGCCCAAGGGCAACGTCCTCGCGGTCCGGGTGCACCAGTGGTCGGCCGGCTCCTACCTGGAGGACCAGGACCAGTGGTGGCTGCCGGGCATCTTCCGTGAGGTGACCCTGCTGCACCGCCCGGCGGGCAGCGCCCTGGACTTCTTCGTGCACGCCTCCTACGACCACCTCACGGGCGAGGGCACCCTGCGCGTGGACTCCGACGTCGACGGGCGGGTGCTGGTGCCCGCCCTCGACATCGATGTCGCGACCGGTGAGTCCGTCACGGCCCTGGTGGCGCCGTGGAGCGCCGAGAGCCCCCGGCTGTACGACGGCGAGCTGGTCACCGAGGGCGAGCGGATCCCGCTCAGGATCGGCTTCCGTACGGTCGCGCTCGAGGACGGCCTGATCAAGGTCAACGGCAAGGCGATCCTCTTCAAGGGCGTCAACCGGCACGAGTGGCACCCCGAGAAGGGCCGCACCCTCGACCTCGCGACCATGCGCGAGGACGTGCTGCTGATGAAGCGGCACAACATCAACGCCGTGCGCACCTCGCACTACCCGCCGCACCCGGCCTTCCTGGACCTGTGCGACGAGTACGGCCTGTGGGTCGTCGACGAGTGCGACCTGGAGACCCACGGCTTCACCGAGCAGGAGTGGCGGGACAACCCCGTCGACGACGACCGCTGGACCCCGGCCCTCCTGGACCGTGCGGCCCGCATGGTCGAGCGGGACAAGAACCACCCCTCGATCGTCTTCTGGTCGCTGGGCAACGAGGCCGGCACCGGGCGCGGCCTGACCGCGATGGCCGAGTGGATCCACGGGCGCGACGCCTCACGTCTGGTGCACTACGAGGGCGACTGGAACTGCCGGGACACCGACGTCTACTCCCGCATGTACGCCGACCACGCCGAGGTCGAGCAGATCGGCAAGGAGCTGGACGGGGGCACCCTGGGGCGCCGGAAGCTGCCGTTCATCCAGTGCGAGTACGGCCACGCCATGGGCAACGGCCCCGGCGGCATCGCCGACTACCAGGAGCTGTTCGAGAAGTACGAGCGGCTCCAGGGCGGCTTCATCTGGGAGTGGATCGACCACGGCGTCACCCACCCCGAGCTGGGCTACGCCTACGGCGGTGACTTCGGCGAGGAGCTGCACGACGGCAACTTCGTCTGCGACGGCCTCATCTTCCCGGACCGCACCCCCTCCCCCGGCCTCGTGGAATACAAGAAGGTCATCGAGCCGGTCTCCTTCGAGGGCTCCGACGGCACCGTGCGGGTGACGAACAAGTACGACTTCGCCGACCTGTCCGCGCTCGCCTTCGAGTGGTCGTACCAGGTCGACGGCGAGACCGTCGAGGCGGGCACACTGTCGGTGCCGGCGCTGGCACCCGGCGAGTCCGCGGACCTCAAGCTCCCCGAACCGCCCGCCCACGTGGACGGCTCGGAGACCCGGTGGACGGTACGGGCCCTGCTCGCCGCCGACACCGCGTGGGCGCCGAAGGACCACGTGGTCGCCTGGGGTCAGTTCCCGGCGGTCGCGGGCGTACGGCCCTCCCTCGTGCCCTCCGCCTCGCCGGTGCGCGAGGAGCGGCTGATCACGCTCGGCCCGGCGACCTTCGACGGCCGTACCGGCGCGCTGCGGACGGTCGGCGGGGTCGCCGTCGAGAACCCGCGGCTGGACGTGTGGCGGGCGACGACCGACAACGACGACGGCACCGAGTGGAAGTCCGGGCTGCGCTACAGCACGCTGTGGCGGACCCTGGGCCTGCACCGGATGCGGCACCGCCTGGTCGGGGTGGAGCTGGAGTCCCAGGCCCTGGTCGTCCGCACCCGTGTGGCGCCCGCGGCCCGCGAGGTGGGCCTGGCCACCGAGTACCGGTGGACCTCGGACGGCTCGCGGCTGAAGCTGACCGTGTCGGTGACGCCCGAGGGGCAGTGGACGGTGCCGCTGCCGCGGCTCGGCGTCCGGCTGGGGCTGTCCGCGGTGGACTCTTCGGTCGACTCTTCGGTCGATGAGGTGACGTGGTTCGGCGGCGGGCCCGGCGAGGCGTACCCGGACACCCGGGCGGCCTCCGAGGTCGGCCGGTGGAGCGCGACCGTGGAGGAACTCCAGACGCCGTACCTGCGCCCGCAGGAGAACGGCGCCCGTGCCGACGTGCGGTGGCTGGAGCTGGGTGGCCTGCGGATCGAGGGCGACCCGGAGTTCTCCTTCGCGGCCCGGCGCTGGACGACCGAGCAGCTGGACGCGGCGACGCACCTGACCGACCTCGTGGCCGGCGAGACGCTGTGGGTCAACCTCGACCACCGCCACCACGGCATCGGCACCGCGTCCTGCGGTCCGGGCGTGCTGCCGCAGTACCACCTGCTCGCCGAGCCGGCGGAGTTCTCGTTCGTGTTCTCGGAGGTCTCCGGGTGACCTCCGGGTGGACCGTGATCTCCGGGTAAACCGTGGTCTTCGGGTGGACCGTGACCTTCGGGTGATCGAATAGTCCAACTCACGGATCGATTAATCCATTGCCCGATTGATCGACATTCTGGGACGGTCATGGTGTACCCGCGGCCGGTCGGCCCTCAAAGCCGGCCGGCCGCAACTCTTGTTCCCAGCAAGGGAGTTCACAGCGTGCCCGGAAGCATCGAGGTCCGCGGTCTGTCCCGGACCTTCCACACCACCGTCCGCCGCCCCGGCCTCGCCGGCACCCTGCGCTCCCTGGTCAACCCCGAGCGGGTCGCCAAGCACGCGGTCTCGGACATCACCTTCGACGTGGCGCCCGGTGAACTCCTCGCCCTGCTCGGCCCGAACGGCGCGGGCAAGTCCACCACCATCAAGATGCTCACCGGCATCCTCACGCCCACCTCCGGCGAGGCCCGGGTGGCGGGCGTGGTGCCGTACCAGGAACGCGAACGCAACGCCCGTAACATCGGCGCGGTCTTCGGCCAGCGCACCCAGCTGTGGTGGGACCTGCCGGTGCGGGAGTCGTTCTCGATCCTCCGGGACATCTACGAGGTGCCGAAGGCCGAACACGCGGCCCGGCTGGCGGAGTTCGACGCCATCCTGGAGCTGTCCACGTTCTGGGACACCCGGGTCCGCCATCTCTCCCTCGGCCAGCGGGTGCGCTGCGACCTGGCGGCCGCGCTGCTGCACGACCCGCCGGTGGTCTTCCTCGACGAGCCGACCATCGGCATGGACGTGGTGGTCAAGGAGCAGGTGCGGGAGTTCCTGCGCCACCAGGTCGAGGAGCGGGGCCGTACGGTCCTGCTGACCACCCATGACATGACCGAGGTGGAGCGGCTCGCCGAGCGGGTCGTCCTCATCAACCACGGCCGGCTCGTCCTGGACGGCAGCCTCGACGAGATCCGCCGCAAGTTCGGCTCGACCTGGCAGGTCAGGGCGACGTTCGCGGACGCGCACGCGGAGGTCGAGCCGCTGCCCGGGATCGCCGTACTGCGCAAGGACGGACCGCAGGTGGTCTTCGGGCCCGACGGCCCGGACGCCCCGACGGTGCACCAGGCGCTGAAGGCGGTCATCGAGCGGTACGAGGTGACGGGCGTCGCCATCGACGAGGCGGACCTCGAAGACGTGATGCGGGCCGCGTACGTGCACGCCGAGGCGGTCTGAGATGGCGGTTCTGCACGCCTGGCGCGCCGCGCGCGTCACCCCGCTCGGCGAGCTGCACGCGCCGCCCCGGATGACGGCGGTCCTGGTCCGCCTCGTCGTCCAGGTGATCCTGGTGGCGTCCCTGTGGCACGGCCTGTACGACCGCACCGGCACCACCGCGGGTCTCTCCGAGGGGCAGGCGGTGACGTACGCCGTCCTGGCCGTACTGGCTTCCCGGCTGCGGGAGTTGGACCAGTACGCGGGCCGGGACACCGTGCTCCAGCACATGCACTTCGGCACGATCGTGTACTGGTACCTGCGCCCGCTGCCCCCGCAGCGGTACCACGCCCTGCGGGCGCTCGGCGAGCAGGTGTACGGCTTCGCCTGGGCGCTCGGCGGCTACCTGGTCTGTCTGGCGGCGGGTGTGGTGGACCCGCCCAAGTCGGCCGCTGTGGCAGGGGTGTTCACGCTGAGCCTGCTCCTCGGCCAGGTGGTGCTGTACAACGTCATGCTGCTGCTGGACCAGTTGTGCTTCTGGACGGTCCGCAACAACGCGGCGATGCTGATCCTGATCTTCGCGCAGAACCTGCTGTCCGGGGTGTACGCGCCGCTGTGGTTCTTCCCGGACTGGTTCATCACGCTGAGCGGATTCCTGCCGTTCCAGGCGACGTTGAGCGTTCCGCTGTCGATCTACATCGGCCGTATCCCGCTGTCGGACGCCGGCGGGCAGCTGGCGATCCAGGCCGGCTGGGCCGTGGCGCTCACCCTGTTCACCCGTTTCCTGTGGCGGCGTGCCGCCCGCCGTGTCATCTCCCAGGGAGGCTGAGGCCGATGAACGCCGTCCGGATCGCGTGGCGCGTCACGCGGCTCAACTTCCGTGCTCAGCTGGAGTACCGGACCGAGTTCCTGCTGATGATCGCCATCGGGGCGATCTGGCAGGTGTCGGTGATCGTGTTCGCGACGGTGCTGCTGACCCGGTTCACGGGGATGGGCGGCTGGGACAGCTCGGAGGTGCTGCTGATCCCGGCGACGCGGATGCTCGCGCACGGTCTGTTCGTGCTCTTCCTGGGCCGGGTGCACGGCTCAGGCCGGCAGATCCAGGAGGGCCGGATCGACATCTACCTGACCCGCCCGATGCCGGTGCACCGCCAGCTCCAGCTGGAGTTCTTCCCCACGAACGCGATAGGCGACCTGACGGTCGCGGTCGGCCTGATGGCAGGCGCGCTGAGCCGCAGCCAGCTCGACTGGACACCGGGCCGGATCTCCTACCTCGTCGCGGCGGTCATCGGCGGCATGTTCCTGGAGGCGGCCCTCTTCACGGCGGTCGCCTCGGCGGGCCTGCGCTACCCGGCGGCCGACTACTGGAGCCGCTGGCTGGAGGAACTCCTCGGCACCTTCGGCAGCTACCCCCTGAACGTCCTCCCGAAGGCGGTCGGCGGCCTGCTGACCTACGGCCTCCCCCTCGCCTTCGTCGCCTACTTCCCGGCAGCGGTCCTGACCGGCCACGGCCACGACACGGGCGTCCCGTACTGGCTGGCGGCCCTGTCACCGCTGGTGGGGGTGGCGGCGTATCTGGGGTCGCGGGTGCTGTGGCGGTGGAGTCTTCGGCATTATGCGGGGATCGGCGGGTGACTCCCTCGACCCCACCCCAGAGCTCAAAGCGGCCTGGAAGTCGTCGAGGGAGTTCGTCCAACCCACGGTTGCCATATGCCGAGAGCGGACGGCTCTGACGATGTCCCGGTAGCACGACCGCGAGAGCGGGTCGTATCGGGTCAAGCGCTCAGCCGTCCGGTCTGATCGCCACGGTCAACCGGGCGGCCCTATTCGTGCCGGCGATGCCGACGAACGCGAGGAAGCAGTTGCCGGCTGCTCCTCCCCACGCCGCCCAGCCGGTTCCCACACCTTACGAACGCCACAATCTTCATACTGATCACACTCTGCGGCACGTATCCACAAGGTCGCATTGCAAGTTTTTACGAGTTTCAGAGGGCGCAAATCCGCTGCCGCCCAGCCGTTCGGCGCGCCTGCGAGCCGCACTCCTTCGTGAAGGCCGGGTGAGGGAATCGAGCACTTTCACGTCAACACCCGTACAGGAGTCCCCTCAGGCGTTTCCCGCGGGTGACGAACCCCGCTCAGGACTCGGTAGGGTGACGAAGATCCAGCGGGCGCCGGATCCGGGCCGGGCCGAGCCGAGCCGAGCCGATTTGAGATATGCCGGTGAAAATGCCGGTAAGGCAAGAGGGAATGAGTTCATGGGGGAGCAGTTCAAAACAGATCTGCAGCAGTTGGACACGTTCATCCGGACGCTTGAGGGATGCGTCCGAGAACTCAACGAGGCACGAACTGCCTTGGCTCACGTCCGTGCCGATCAGATCGGCACACCACGCCTGGACGAGTCCTGTGACGGATTCCAGGAGCGCTGGAAGTACGGGGCCGATCAGACCAAGAGGATGATTGACGCCATCAGCGAGGGCGTCAAGACCAACAAGGAAGCCTACGAAGCAGTGGAGGAAGCTCTGGACAGGGCTTTCAAGGACATCGGGAAGGCCTCCACAGGTGCCGAGACCAGGGGAGCCGCATAAGTGGCAACAAACCCGTACGTCGGCCTCGGATGGAATCCTGTTCCCGGAGTCCCAGGCGAAGTCCATGCACTGCAGCAGAAGGTGGCGGACGCGGCGACCTCGCTGCGCAACTGCCACAACCAGCTGCAGAGACTGAGCGGGGAAAGCAGCTACTGGCAGGGGGATGCGGCAAAGAACTTCCGCGAAGCGCTCGACGGAGACCTCGCCGTCTACGTCAAGAACGCCGCGCGCTCCCTGGAAAAGGCGGCAGCCCAGCTCAAAACGTGGGACGAAGATCTGTCCTCCCACCGGGAATTGGCGCGTAAGTACGACGACGAGGCCAGTGAAAGAAAGACCGCCGCCGAAAAGGCCAGGGGGCGCTACAGCCAGGCAAAGGACCACCCTGATCTCAAACTGGCGAACCAGCAGTTCCCCACCCAGGCGGAGGCCGATGCGGCAGAGCAGCGGCTTCGAGCCGCCGAGAGCAGCCTCGATGCGGCGACGAGTGCACTCAACAGTGCCAACGAGGCATACAACGATGTCATCCGCAAGGCGGAAGCGCTGGAACACTCGCACTCGGACAGAGCGGACCTGATCGCCAAGTCACTCGACGAAGCCACCGACAAGCTGGCTCCTCGGGAACCGGGCTGGCTGAGCAAAGCCGTCAGCGGGATCTGGGATGCGATCAAGGCTGTCGGGCAATTCCTCTACGATCACGCGGGCACCATTGGCGCCATCGCCGGCCTGCTGGCACTCATCCCTGGGCCCTGGTCTCCCGTGTTCGCGGGGATCGCGCTGGTAGCGAGCGCGGTCTCGATGACCCACAACCTCGCCGACCCCGAATTCAGATCCGCCCTGTGGGGCGACAAGTTCGGATGGAACATGGACACCTTTTCGGCCTATGGATCGCTTGCCGGCGACACTCTCGGAATGGTCCCGGGAGTCGGGGCGCTGGGCAAGGCAGGGAAAGAGGTGGCCGAAGCCGCCAGGATGGCCGAAGGCTTTGGTGAGACTGTCACCACCGGCGCGAAGGTGACCGAATTCGCCAAGGACATCGTCCCCGCCTTCTCACGAAGCCACACGGAAGACCTTGCTGCGACCGTGGCTGACGCCGCGGCAGGCGGCGCGGCCAAGGTGAAGCGGATCGCCGACTTCGGAATGAACTCCGTCAACGTGACCGCGAACCTGGCCTCTTCTGCGGAGACCTTCGGCTGGCTGCCCGATGACGGCACCGGACACAACGCGGCGGAGACCACCAAGGCTGCCGCAACTTTGCATGGGCTCGCCGGACTGGCGGGGTTCGCATGACAATGGTGGAAGCAGAGCCGAGGCCCTCCTTCTGGTACGGGATGCCACGCGGCTATCTGCAACTGGACCTGAACCCCTCATCGGAGCGAATCGAGTTGCTGGCACAGCAGGTCCTGGGCCTCCCTGCCGAACTGCGGAAGAAAGCCGACCAGGTCTTTCGGTTTTATTCCGGGGCGCTCACTCTTCTGAGTCAACAGAACGTGCATGGATGCGCTCTGGGGTTGCACCCCGACGGCAGCGGCGGAGTTCTGTCCTCCGTCCTCACGGTGTCGAGCATTTCGGCGTCCGGTCTCGATCCGAAACTCGTCGTCGCCACACTGGTGAAAACTTCGGGCGAGACGCCAGGAGGTCACACGCAACCGCTTGAACTGCCATGCGGTACAGGCTCTTTCTTCGAAGAACAGCGCACCACGACAGCTCCGGGCCGTTCCGGGGAGGAAAGCGACGATTTGCCGGAAGGCACCGTCTGGCAGGGGACGGTCGCCGTGGCGGCCGTGTCTTCCTCGGAGATCGTTGTGATGCAGCTGGTCACATCCGGGGTTGACTACGCTGACGACTACCGCAATGTGCTGTTCGGGGTTGCGTCCACTCTGACGTTCACCGACCCGTCGCCTATGGAGACGCGGGCAGCAGAGGGTGGTTCTGTCGCCGCAGCCAGGAGTCCCTTCGGATGATCCGTGGCCGTGGTTGAGCTGGAAGGAAAGAAGATGTCGGACACTCTCGGTGCCACGAGCCCACCTGGAGTCGCGGAGGTGGGCCGCCTGCTGAAGCGCAACTACCTCCTCCTGATCCAAGGCGTTGTCCTTCGCCTCGTCGTCTTCGGGGCGCTGTGCGCGGCGCCGGTGGTCCTGTCGAAGACGGGTACCTGGGACTCGCCGGTGCTCTCGGTGCTGAGTGTGGCGGGAGTCATGGGGTTCGTCCTGATGACCTACAGATTTCCCTTCGCCCTTCTGTCACTCGGCAGGTGCAGGCGGGTGTTGAGGGAATACCCCCTCGAATTCCGCTCCGGCATGTCGAAGAAGAGTGAAAGCCGGACGAAGTACGGCACGGTTTTCACAGTGCGGGTCAAGGCAGAGGAGCGGGGAAGGTCGCCGCTCCTGCGGGCCGCGGACGCTCTGGAACGCCACCGCTGGCCAAAGGGTGCTGAAGACGGCGTGTGGTTCGCGGGGGATCTGCCGTTCGGAGGCGTGGTCGTCGTGCCCGGCAGCGGCACTCTCCTGGTGGTGCGGCCGGAGGACTGGGACAAGTTCGCAGCAGAACGGGAGCAGGCCGGGCCCGACCGGATCGAGCGGGCCCGGCGAACCCGTCTCGCGAAGCGGGTGAGGTAGGGATACCGGGGGGCTAGGCCCCGTTGCGGGCTGTGCCCGACTACAAGTGGTACGCCATTCCTTTTTCAGGCCCGGCGGATCGGCGTGAACAGGGCGGCTGTCGCCACGAGCGCGCAGCAGGCGCCCGCCGTCAGGGCCACCGGGGTGGTGCCCTGGTGTTCCGCCGCCCAGGTGAGGAGGGCCGCGCCGAGGGGGGGCCGCGGCGTAGTGGAGGGTCCAGAAGGCCGAGGTGACGCGGCCCAGGAGGGGTTCGGGGGTGATCTCCTGGCGCAGGGACATGGAGCAGGTGCCCGCCATGCCGCCGCCGGCGAGGAAGAGTGCGCTCAGGGCCGCGACGACCGGGACCTGCCCGGTCCAGCCGATACCGGCGACGGCGAGCCCGCACAGGGCGACGGAGCCGGTCCAGACCGCGCCGAAGCCGAACCAGCGGCGTAGCCGGGCCACCAGCAGCGCCCCTGTGATGGTGCCGAGCGCGCCGACGGCCATGACGGTGCCGACCGTGCTGTCGTCGTGGCCGAGGTCGTGCTTGAGGCGGTAGATCAGCAGGTCGTTGAGGCCGAGGGTGAGGAAGCTGAACACGAACAGCAGCACGGTGAGCGAGCGCAGCACGGGCTGCTTTCGCAGGAAGGCCGCTCCGGTGCGCAGGTCCCGCCACAGCCCGGTACGTTCGGCCGGGCCGGCCGGGCGGGCACGGAACCGCACGAAGACCGTGCAGAGCGCCGACACCCCGAAGCTCACCGCGTCGACGCCGACTGCTGTGGCGGGCCCGGTCCAGGCCGCCACGGCACCCGCGCACACCGGCCCCAGCACCCCGGCCGCGGCGGCCGTCGCGTTCAACCGGCCGTTCGCCTCGGTGAGTTGACCGGTACCGACCAGGCTCCGTACGACGGTGACGTACCCGACGGCGAACAGCATCCCGACCGCCTCGCACACCGGCAGCACCCCGTACAGCAGCCACACCTGCGGACCGAGGAGCCACACCACCGGGATCACCCCGTACAGCACCATCCGCACGAGGTCGCACCCGACGAGCAGCCGACGCCGGTCGACCCGGTCCACCACCACGCCCGCGAACACGGCCGCGACGACGGCGGCCGCCCCGCCCACCGCGGTCAACAGCCCCATCCGGGCGACGGATCCGGTCGCCTCCAGCACCAGCAGGGGCAGCGCGATCAGGGCGAAGGAGTCACCGAGGACGGACAGGGTCTGGGCGGCCCAGAAGACGACGAAGTCACGCTGCCGCCACAGGGGCCGCACCGGCGGAATCATGCGCCGGTCCGTCCCTCCACCCCGCTGCGCCTCGTACGCCACGACCCTCCCCCGGTTGTCCGCCGGTCACCCTACGAGCGAGCGCGTGGCCCCGCACCTCATATTCAGGCCGCGTGGGCGCCCTCCTCTCCGTGAGCGGTGTCGGCGGTCCGCTCCGCCGCAGGCCCGTCGTCCAGGTCGGCCAGGCGACGGATGCCCGGCACGGGCGACGGCAGCAACCACAGGACCGACAGGACCCCGCCCACGGCGACCACGACGAACGTGGTCCGCAGGCCGACGGTCGTGGCCAGTACTCCTCCCACGACCGCGCCGAGGGGGCGTATGCCGTAGTTGACGGTGCTGTAGGCGCCCACGACCCGGCTGCGCAGGGCGTCCGGAGTGACAGCGGCCTGAAGGGAGTTGAGGGGCACGTCGAACCACATCACTCCCAGTCCCACCAGGAACTGTGCCGCCCCCAGGAGCAGGGCACCGGCCCACGCCGGTCCGCCCGCGACGGCAGCCAGCGCGAAGGGGGCGGGGAAAAGTACGGCCCCGACGGCGACGCACCGCCCCACACCGATCCGGCGGGACAGCCACGGCGCGGTGAGGGCCCCGAGGAGGGAACCGGTCGCTCCGATGCCCAGCGTCAACCCGATGGCTCCCGGGGAGAGTCGGAGTTCACGGTCGGCGAAGAGCACGACCATGCCGGTGCCGGCCAGGAACGTGAAGAAGTTGATCGTGGTCGTGCAGCCCAGCCCCGCCCGCAGCACCGGTTGCCGCAGGACGAAGAGGAGACCCTCACGGGCATCCCGCAGGAGAGCGAGCCCGGTTGTCCCTGAACGGGCCGCGGGCGCGGGCTCGTCGACCGGGGCCCGTCCCAGCAGCAGTGCGGACACCACGAAGGAGAGCGCGTCGGCGAGAACGGCGACCGGTGCGCTCAGCGCCTGCACGAGGCCGCCGCCGACCGCGGGTCCGGCCACGAAGGAGGCCGAACGGGCCGCGCTGAAGCTGCTGTTGGCGGCGACGTACGACGAACGCGGCACGATCCGCGCGAACAGCGGCTGCCAGGCACACCCTGCCACCACCCCCGCCAGGCCGCCGAGCAGCACCACGGCGTACAGCTGTCCGAGCGTGATGTGCCCCCAGATGTGGGCGACGGGCAGTGACAGCAGCACGACAGCCCGCACGAGATCCATCAGCACCAGCAGGCGCCGCTTCCGCGCCCGCCCGTCGACCCAGGCGCCCAGCACCAGTGCCAGCAGGTTCGGAGCCCACGCGAGCGCGGTCAGCACGGCCACCTGCCCGGCCGAGGCGTCCAGGACGGTGACAGCGACGAGCGGCACCGCCACCTCGGAGACCCGGTCGCCGAACTGCGACACAGCGCTACTGGCCCAGTAGCGCACGAAACGCCCGTCCCGCCAGAGGGATGTCACGCGTCACCGGCTTCCGCCGACTCGGGGAGCGTGTACCGCAGCAGTCGTACGCCCCGGCTGTCCTCGGGGCGCTCGTCCCGCATGACGTAGGGGGCGATGACGGCCTCGATGGCGTCCTCGATGGCGGCGAGTTCCTCCGCGGTGACCACGACACGGGTGTTGGCGAGGCGGGAGATCCGCCGCCAGGCCGGTTCGAGGGCTGGTTCCGTCTCGGTGGCCCAGCGCTCGGGCAGTTCGGCGGCCCGGGCGAACATCTCCGAGGCCAGTGCCCGCGCGGCGGAGGTGCCGTCCTCGTCTTCGGGCATCTCGAACCGGAACCCCCGCGCCACCGCCTCCCAACGCCTCTCCCGCCGGTCCGTACCGCTCTCGGCCGCGTCCCGCACGAGCCCGAACCCCGCCAGGTGCCGCAGATGCCAGCTGGTCACGGAGGGCGTGGCACCGACGTGCGGCGACAACTGCGAGGCGGTGGCGGGGCCGTGGCGCTGGAGCCGCTCCAGGATCGCGAGCCGCACGGGATGCGCCAGCGCCCGCATGGCCTTCGGGTCGGTGATCTCTATGTCACCCAGTCGGTTACCGGAATCCACGATGTGAGAGTGTCCTCTCAGAAAGTGTGAGAGTCAACTCTCATGATTGAGCGGGAGGTTGCTGCCGAGCGAGAGCGGAACCCCACCAGTCCATCGAAGCGAAAATCGCTAGCCAAAAACCTAGGCCCCCTAGGTAACCTGCCCCCATGAGCCCCCGCGCAGGTCTGACCCCCGAACGTCTCACCGTGGCCGCTGCCGATCTCGCCGACGAGGTCGGGTTCGAGAACGTCACGCTTGCCGGGCTGGCCAAGCGGTTCGGGGTGAAGGACGCGAGCCTGTACTCGCACGTCAGGAACCTTCAGGACCTGCGCGTCCGGGTCGCCCTGCTGGCCGGCGGCGAGATGATCGACCGGATCGCTCTCGCCGTGGCCGGGCGGGCCGGCAAGGACGCGCTGGCCGCCTTCGCCGGGGCCTATCGCGCGTACGCGCTCGAACGGCCGGGGCGGTACGCGGCCACCCAGATCCGTATCGACCAGTCGCTGATCGCCGGCACCCCCGCCCTGCGCCGCACCGCCGAGATCACCTACGGCATGCTCCGCGCCTACGGCCTGTCCGAACCCGATCTCACCGATGCCGTACGCCTGTTGCGCGCCACCTTCCACGGCTACTGCGCCCTGGAGTCCACCGGCGGCTTCGGCGCGCCCCGTGACGTACGGGCGTCCTGGGACAAGGCCGTCGACGCCCTGCACATCGCACTCGAGAACTGGCCCCAGGAGGAGACCACCGATGACTGACCTGTACTACGACACCACCGGCGACGGCCCGACGCTGCTCATCATCCCCGGTGGCGCGGGCCACCCCATGGGGCTCGACGCGATGACCGACGTGCTCTCGCCGCACTTCACGGTCGTCGTCCTCGACCCCCTGGGCCTCGCCCACGGGCGGCTCGGTGAACCCGCCGCCGACCAGCGGGTCCAGGACTGGAGCGACCGTGCGCGGCGGGTGCTGGACGCGACGCTGCCGGAGGGTGAGTCGGCGTATGTCTTCGGTACCAGTGCGGGTGCGATCGTCGCGCTCGACCTCCTCGCCCGGCATCCGGAGCGACTGCGGCACGTCGTCGTCCATGAGCCGCCGTGCGTCGGGGTGTTGCCGGACGGGGCGCGGCAGCAGGCCCGGTTCGGGGAGATCTGTGACGTCTACCGCGCCAAGGGGCTCGCGGCGGCCGGCGCCCTGATGACCGCCGTACTGGAGGACCGGGAGGTGGCCGGGGAGCTTCCGGAGGGACAACCACTCTCGCGAGAAGAGGAGTTGCTGAATCCCATGGCGCTCTCCCTCGCGCATGTCCTGCGGCCCTTCACAGCCTACGCACCCGAGACCGGGCCTGCTCCGGTCCGCCTCACCGTCGGCGCCGGCATCGACTCCCGTGGACAACTCCTCCACCGCACTGCCGAGTTCCTCGCGAAGGACCGGCAGGCCGACCTCGTCGAGTTCCCCGGAGGCCACCTCGGCATCCTCCAGCATCCGGCGGACTTCGCGGAACGCCTCACGCGGACGCTGCTCGGGGCGGGTGCCCGCTCCCGCTGACGGACGGCTCCCCGGCGACCTCGGTACGGGGCGCCCCACGACCTCAAGTCCGGCCCGGCCCAGCAGTTCCGTCAGTTCGCCGTTCCCACCCACCAACCCCACACTGCCCGAGCGACTCAGTCGACGGGGATGACGCCGACCCCGGAGCCGTCCAGTCGAACCCGCAGCTCGGGGCCCTCGCTCCACGCCACGGTCAACTCCCCCTCCTCCAGGGCCCGTACAGTCACCGACTCCCCCAACGGCACCGCGTCGGCCTCGCCGGTGAGGCGGGCCAGTGCGACGAACAGGGTGTCGCCGTCGCCCGTCGCGCCGGTCAGTTCGCCGTCCAAGGCAACGGCGGGGAGGAGTTCGGTGCGGACCCCGTCCCCGGGGGCCCAGCCCGTGACGCGTACCGGGGTGCCGGGGGCGGCGCCGGTCACGAGGAAGGCGCGTACCTCCGCGGATCCCCGCGCGAGCACCACGCTGGTGACCCGCGCGCCTCCGGCCGCCGTGTGCCGCGAGGCCGCCCAGTCCTCGCCGACCCCCAGCGGCTCGATCTCCGTACGGCTCGGATCGCCGTCCAGGATCAGGCTGTTGTCGTACGACGGTACGGGCGTCGTCACCGTGGAGTACGCGAGGCGGGTGTAGTACGGGTCGTAACGGACGTCCTCGCTGCCGTGGTTGTGGAGGCGGACGACGCCGTCCGAAACGGTCGACTGGAGAAGCCAGTTGGGGGCGGCGAGCGACGTGAGCGTGTCGGCGCGCTCCGACAGGGCCGGTTCCTCCACCGCGGTCCACACCTCGTGGTCGGCCGGGAGGAGCAGGCCGAGGAAGCCCTTGCTGGCCCAGTAAGGGGACGCCGGGCCCGAATAGCCCTGGAGGACCGCCGGGTCGGGGCCGTGCCAGCCGAGGGTGAGGAGGCCGTGGGAGTCCACCGCGCCCCGGTCCAGGAAGTACTTGAGGGCGCCGGAGGCCAGCCGCCGGGTCTCGCCCGGGGGCAGCGGCGTGTGGTCCGTCAGGGCGCCCAGCCACAGCGGGGCCGTGGTCGCGAAGCGGTACGTCAGGGAGCGGCCCTGATGCATCGGGGCGCCGTCGGCGCCGAACAGCCGGGCGTAGTCCTGGAGATGGCGGGACAGACGGCCGCCGTAGAGGTCCAGCAGGCGTTCGTCCCGCGCGAGCCAGGCGTGCAGCACCGGGTAGAGGTGCATGGCCCAGCCGTTGTAGTAGTCGAACTTGCGGCCGTCGCCGTCGGTGTACCAGCCGTCGCCCACGTACCACTGCTCGATCCGCGTCAGGCCCCGGTCGACGGCCTTGCGGCACGCCTCGGGCTCGTAGCCGACCGACTCCAGGAAACCGGCGACGGTGACGGGGAACAGCTCCCAGTTGCAGGGCCAGGCCTCGGCGGTCAGTGCGTCTCCGAGCCAGGCCGCGGCCCGCTGCCGTACGCCGTCGTCGAGGCGGTCCCAGAGGGACTCCCGGGTCAGTCGCAGCGCGAACGCGATCGACGCCGCCTCCACCAGCGGCTGGCGGCGGTCCTCGACGCGGGGCCAGACGCCCGAGACCCCGGCCGCGAGACCCTCGGCGTACTGCTGGAGGGTGGTGCCGTCCGGGCGGAGGGCCGCCAGCAGGAACGTACGGGCGTAGCCCTCCAGGCCGTCGGAGAGGCGGCCCGTCCAGCTCTGGCGGTCGCCCGGGAAGTGGTAGAGGGCGCGGTCCTCGGTGGCGTACGGCTCCACGGCCGCGAGCAGCGAGTCGGCCGCGGCCTCCCAGTGGGCGCGCGTGTAGCCGGTGTACGGGCTGAGGGTGCGGTCCTCGGGAGGCAGCTGCATCGATTCTTCCTTCTCGGCGGCCCGGGGGCTCTTCGTTCGGCCCGGGCGGCTCTTTCTTCTCAGCGGCCCGGGGGCTCTTCGTTCGGCCGGGGTGGCTCTTTCTTCTCAGCGGCCCTAAGGGCTCTTCCTGCTCGACGGTCCAGGGGCTCCTGCTTCTCGACGCCCCGGTGGGCTCCTGCTTCTCGACGCCCCGGTGGGCTCTTCCGCTCGACGGCCCGGAGGGCTGGGCCGCGCGGTCGGAGAGCGGCTCAAGCGGCCGAGCCACGCGGCGAGTCGGTCGCTCGCGAGCAAAGACCTCTCGCATGCGAAGACCTCTCGCGGGCAAAGACCTGGGGCGCCCCGGTTCCGGTCGGGACGCCCCAGGCGTCTATCCCACCCGCACGGCCCCCTCGGGCACCAGCCCCTGTGCGAGCAGTTCGTCGCGGACCAGGCCCGCGTACACGGTGGCGCCGTGCACGGAGGTGTGGGTGTTGTCCCTCTTCTCGTTGTACAGGTAGATCGCCTTGGAGCCCTCCACTCCCAAGGACTCCACCAGCGTCTTCGTCCTCGCCGTCAGGTCGATCAGCGGGACGCCCTCGGCCGCGGCCACCGAGCGGATCACCGCGGGATGGTCCACCCCGAGGCCGTTGACCAGCAGGGCCGTCCCGTTGTTCAGTGTGCCGTCCGAGTTGAACCAGCGTCGCACGACGGGCGTCACGAGGACAGGGTTCCCGCCTTTCTCCCTCACACCCGCGACCAATGTCTCCAGGTTCGCCCGGTACGTCGTCCCGTCCGTGGTCTTGTCGTTGTGAGCCAGCTGGATCAGGACGAGGTCGCCGCGGCGGATCAGCGGCTGGACCGTGGCCCACAGGCGCGGCTCGGCGAGGTACGTCACCGTGCTCTCGCCGGAGTCGGCGTAGTTGGCCACGGAGACGCCCTTGCGCAGGTACTGGGGCAGCTGCTGGCCCCAGCCGGAATACGGGTCGCCGGGCTGGTCGCAGACCGTGGAGTCGCCGACCAGGAAGATCTGGCGGGCGTGCCGGGCGGGGGTGACGCGGATGTCGGCGAGGGCGGGGGCGGTGCCACCGAGTGTCAGGTCGAGGCCGGGGGTGCCGTCGGGGCCGGTCGGCTCGCCCTCCGGGGTGCGGACGTTCACGGTGAAGCTGCGGGCGGTCCGTTCGCCGGCGGCGACGGCGGTCTCCGGCAGCAGGGAACGCCGGGTCTCGCCGCTGACGCTCGTGCTCGACTCGGCGTCGCCGCCGAGGAGGACCTTCACGTCGTACGTGCCGGGCGGGACGTCGAAGTGGCAGGCGTTCCCCGCGCAGTTGTCGATCCCGAGGGCTCGGCCCGGATGGGCCTGGGCCGGATGGCCCGGATGGGCCTGGGCCGGATGGCCCGGATGGGCCTGGGCCTGATGGGCCTGGGCCTGATGGGCCTGGGACGGATGGGCCTGGGCTGGATGGGCCTGGGCCGGTACGGCGGTCAGGCCCGCGCTCAGCGTGAGCGCTGCCAGCACGGCGAGATTGAAACGTCTCATTCGAGGCTCCCCAGATGGGTGACATGGCCTGGCGGCTGGACCGTACCCGCTCCCGGAAGCGCTTTCTAGCCCTTGACCCGATTTCACAAGATTGCCAACCTCCGGCGCGCGAAAGCCCTTTCGCGAAATCGATTCAACTGTCACCCTGCGAGACACCCGCACCTCCCCCGCACGTCTCGAAGGAGGCACCCCCATGTCCGAACCCACCGTGAACAGAGCGGTCGGACGCCGTACCTTCGTCCTCGGCACCGCGGCCGCCGCCGGCACCGCCGCCCTCGCCGGGCCGCTCGCCCAGGCCGCGTCCGCAGCGAGTTTCGGCTACCGCGACGACGGCTCGAACTACGTCGTCGACACCGGCGCGAGCCTCGTCTTCAAGGTCAGCAAGACCAACGGCGACCTGACCTCGCTGGTCTACAAGGGCACCGAGTACCAGGGCTACGGCGGCAAGAACTCGCACATCGAGTCGGGACTCGGCACGTCGACGGTCACCGTCAAGCAGTCCGGGTCGACGATCCTGATCTCGGTCGCGTACGGCACGCTGCGGCACTACTACGCGGCCCGCAGCGGCGAGAACAACGTCTACCTGTGGACCAACCGGGCCGACACCTCGGTCGCCTCGACCCGCTTCATCCTGCGCGTGAAGGCCGGCCTGTTCCTCAACGACCAGCCCGATTCCTACACTTACGCGCCCACCACCATCGAGGCCTCGGACGTGTTCGCCAAGTCCGACGGCCAGACCCGCTCCAAGCACTACTCGAAGCTGCGGGTCGTCGACTACGACTACATCGGCTGGAGCGCGGGCGGCGTCGGCCTGTGGATCGTGCGCTCCAACCACGAGAAGGCGTCCGGCGGCCCCTTCTACCGCTCGCTGCTGCGCCACCAGAGCGCGGACGGCGGTGGCCTGTACGAGATCCTGCACTACGCCCAGAACCAGACCGAGGACGAGCGCTTCGGCCTCCAGGGCCCGTACGTCATCGCCCTCACGGACGGCGGCGCGCCCTCCTCGTCCCTCTTCCCCGGCGCCCTCACCACCCCGTGGGCGGACTCGCTCGGCATCTCCGGATACGTCGCCTCGGGCGGCCGGGGCCGGGTCGCCGGCGTCGGCATCACGGGCCGGAACACCGCGTACCCGTACACCGTCGGGCTCGCCAACGCGGCGGCCCAGTACTGGGGTTCGGCCCGCTCGTCGGACGGATACTTCTCCATCGCCGGCGTCCTCCCGGGGACGTACACGCTGACCGTCTTCAAGAGCGAACTCGCCGTCCACACCACGTCGGTGACGGTGACCGCCGGTGGTACGACCACCCTCAACTCGATCGCGATCCCCTCCTCGAACGACCCGAGCAACGCGAGCGCGATCTGGCGGATCAACGACTGGACGGGCACTCCGAGCGGCTTCAAGAACGCCGACCTGATGACGTACGCCCATCCCTCCGACGTCCGCGCCGCCGCGTGGACCGGCAATGTGGTGATCGGCAGCGGCAGCGAGACCTCCGCCTTCCCCTGCTACCTCTGGAAGGACGTCAACAGCGGTCTGCTGGTGTACTTCAAGCTGACCGCCGCGCAGGCCGCCGCCGCGCACACCCTGCGGATCGGGGTGACGACGGCCTACGCCAACGGGCGGCCGCAGGTCGTCGTCAACGACACCTGGACGTCGGCGATCCCCTCCCCGCCCACCCAGCCGAGCACCCGGTCACTGACCAACGGGTCCTACCGGGGCAACAACCACACGTTCACCTACAGCGTGCCGACCAGTGCCTGGCGCACGGACACCGGCCAGTACAACACACTGAAGATCAACATCGTGAGCGGTTCGGGGACGACCGCGTATCTGAGCGCGGGCACGTCGATCGACGCCCTGGATCTACTGACCTGACGTCAGGTGCCGCGCGTCCACTGCTGGTTGGTCCCTCCGTTGCACGTGTACGTGATGATCGCGGCGGAGTTGGCGGTGGACGCGCCGTTCACGTCCAGGCACTCGCCGGTGGCGCGGGCCTTGATGTTCACGTAGGAGCCCGAGGTGACCACCGACCACTGCTGGGTCGTGGCACTCGACGAGCAGTTCTCCTGGGTCACATTGGTGGCGTTCTCCTGGAGGCACAGCGAGCTGCCGCGGCCGACCAGCTGGTAGTAGCCGGTGCCGAGGTTCTTGAACCACCACTTCTGGTTGCCGCCGCCGTTGCAGGTGTACTGGCTGATCGCGACGCCCTGCCACAGCGACTGGTCGGCCACGTCCGCGCACTTGCCGCTGTGCCGGGCGACGAGCGTGTTGTACGTGGCGCTGGTCCCGCCGATCGTCCCGGCGGCCGTGTCGACCGTGACCTCGGGATACCAGGACATGGACATCGTGGTGGAGGTCGGGAAGGTGAGCGGCAGCCACACGTACCGGGAGTCGTTGACGGTGCCGCCGAAGGAGTTGCCCCAGCGGTCGCCCATGTAGAGGTAGGAGGTGCCCGAAGTGCCCTGCACCGGAAGGACGTACGCGGTCTGGGAGTTGTAGGTCGTGGAGTCGCCGACGTTCGCCATCGAGGTCCACGGCCCGGAGAGGGAGGTCGCGGTGGCGTACTGCTGCTGGTTGGCGCTCCAGCCGGTCGCGCCGGAGGTCAGCATGAAGTAGACGTTGCCCCGTTTGAAGAGGGCCGGGGCCTCGCGGTGGCCGCCCGGCCAGGGGTTGGCGACGAGACTCGCGATGCCGGTGTAGTCGGCCGTGAGCCGGTAGATGTGCAGGTCGTAGTTCTCGTTGGCGGCGGAGACCATGTAGGCGGTGCCGTCGGTGTCGACGAACGTCGTGATGTCGCGGGACATGTACTGGCCGAGCGGGCGGAAGCTGCCCTGGTAGGTGTAGGTGCCGTCGACGGTGTCGGAGACGGCGACGGCCGCGCGGGCCTCGCTGTAGTCGGTGCCGTTCTCCTTGTGCATCCACATCACGAACTTGCCGGTGGTCGCGTTGTAGACGACCTTGGGCCGCTCGATGTAGGCGGTGCCCAGCTCGGCCGCGGACGACTGGGTGAGGACGTGGTTCCTGAACTCCCAGTTCTTCAGGTCGGTGGAGCGGTAGGCGTCCACGTACCGGAAGGTGTTGTCCGCGTTGCGGTCCTCACCGAACCAGTAGTAGTACGAGCCGACCTTGATGACCCCGCCGCCGTGCGCGTGCAGGGCGTTGCCCGAAGTGTCCGTGAACTGCACGCCGTTGGGGATCGTCAGCGGGGCGGCCTGGGCCGGTCCTGCCATCGCCAGGGCGCCGGCCAAAGCCAGACAGAGGGTGAGCAGTACCGCGTGAACACGTCTCATGACGCGACCTCCGTGTCCGTGGCGGTGTCCGCCACCGGTATGCCGAAGTCCGGGGTGCCGTCCGCGTGCCAGCCGAGCTTCTGGACGCGGGTGTGGCGGTTGGGGTCGTTCAGCGGGTCGCCGACGATCTCCTTGTACTGGCGGGCGTGGTAGACGAGCACGTCGCTGCGGCCGTCCTCGGCGACGGTGAAGCAGTTGTGGCCGGGGCCGTACTGCTTGGTGGTGTCGTTGCTGGTGAACACGGGGGTGGGTGACTTGGACCAGCTCGCCGGGTTCATGAGGTCGGCGTTCGCGTCGGCGGTGAGCAGGCCCATGCAGTAGTGCCAGTCGGTGGCGCTGGCCGAGTAGGACATGAAGAGGCGGCCGTGGCGGGCGATGACCGAGGGACCCTCGTTGACCTTGTAGCCGACGCACTCCCAGTCGTACTCCGGTGTGGAGAGCCGTATCTGAGGACCCGTCAGCGTCCAGGGGTTCGCCATCCGCGACAGGAAGAGGGCGGTGTTGTTGTCCATGCCGGGCTCGTGCTGGGCCCAGGCGAGGTAGCGGGTGCCGCGGTGGGTGAAGGTGGTGGCATCCAGGGAGAACGTCTCCCAGGCGGTCCTGACCTGCCCCTTCTCCTCCCAAGTCCCCTTGAAGGGATTCGGGTTGGCGTTCTCCAGCACCCAGATGCGGATGTCCCAGATGCTCTCGGCGGGCGCGGAGGCGAAGTAGACGTACCACTTGCCGCCGATGCGGTGGAGCTCCGGCGCCCAGATGTGGGCGCCCATGACACCGGTCGGGTGCTTGGTCCAGATGACGGCCTCGGCGGCGGTCGCGAGGCCGTTCAGGGTGCGGGAGCGGCGCAGGACGATGCGGTCGTACTCGGGGACGGTGGCCGTGAAGTAGTAGAAGCCGTCGGAGTGACGGTGGATGAACGGGTCCGCGCGGTTGCGGACGAGGGGGTTCACGAAGGGCGCGGCCTTCTTCTGCTGCGGGACGGCCGAGGCGACGGTGGGGGTCGCCGCGAGGGCGCCCGCGGCCAGGGCGCCCTTCAGCAGCAGTCGTCGGTCGGGGACATCGTGGGCGCGGCTCATGCGCACTGCCTCTCGGGGAGGGGGACCTGAGAGCGATGTTCGATATTGAGAACATCTGTTGTGAATGCGAACAGCCGAAAGGTACGGCTGGGGAAGGTGGCGGTCAACGGGTTGGACGCGATGGGAGAAGGCGCTTTCTGCGCACCAGGTCCTGTGCACCGAGTTTTGTGCGCCAGCTTTTGTGCGCCAGGTTTTTGTTATCCGTCCGGCCGTCGCACGTCTCCACCTCTGTGCACAGCCAAACCCACAAGACAGCAGCGACCGTGGGCGCCCTCGTCGCCCTCCTGGCCTCGGCTCCCCCGGCCCGGGCCGCCGGCCCCCGGGACGTCACCGCCGACGTGCTCGCGGACCGGGACGTCACACTGACCGGCGACACCGTCGTCACCGTCCCGGCCGGGACGACGACGTACGACGGGGTGTTCCGCGGCGAGGGCACCCTCACCGTGCGCGGCACCGGAACCCTGGTCCTCACCAAGGACAGCGACTTCACGCTGCCCTCCACCCGCCAGCGGGTGCGGATCCTGGGCGGCAACCATCCCCGCGTCACCACGACCGCCGCCGACCCGCCCGCCGTCACGGTCGCGCGCGGGGCGACCCTTCAGTACGGCGACGGCGGCACCACCGGCCTGATCGGCCACTTCCCCTACGGCACCCCGGCGTTCCGGCTCAACCAGGACAACATCCGGGTCGACGGCACCCTGCGGCTGTCCCTGAGGAGCGCCTACAACCTGGGCACGGTCAGCGGCTCAGGCCTGATCACCCAGCCGCGCTTCCTCTGGGGCACCTGGGACCTGACGTCCGGCCCCTTCGCCGGAGTCATCGACAACGGCACCCAGACCAACGCCGGCCGGCCCGAGTACGCGACCTCGCTGCCGAACGTCCGCAAGGTGCTCAACCAGGGCACCTGGACGGTGGACACGCCGCTGGGCGAGACCGTCACCCAGCGGATGGACTTCTACCAGCGCGAGTACGGCAGCGACATCAACGTCCAGTCCCGGCCGGGCAGCAAGGTGATCCTCACCGGCCAGTACAGCTGGGCGAACCAGGGCGGCGACATGAACCCGTCCCTCAGCGACCCGGCCCTGAACTGGACGCCCGCCCACAAGAACGTCAACAAGCGCGGCACCAACATCAAGGGCGCGAACGTCCAGTGGGGCGACGGCACGACGAACAGGATCTTCATGCCGGGCACCGCGAAGACGGTCTACATCAACCTCCTCGCGGCGCGCTCCCGTTCCCTGCTGACCTTCGACTACAACGGCCCGGTGACCCTGGGTGCCCCCATCGGCGGCGGCCGCTTCCACGACACCCTGTCCACGCCCGGCGCTGGTGACATCGTCATCAAGGGGACGAAGGGCAACGACGTCACCTTCGCCGCGGTCCAGTTCTACGACGGCGCCACGACCGTGGAGAAGGGTGCCGTGCTCCGTCTGGGCAGCGGCCAACCCGGCGGCGACGGTGGGCTCTACACCGGGGGCGGCCACTACCGGGTCGTGAACGACGGCTCGCTCGTCCTCGACAACACGCGCACGTCCCTGACCCTGCCCAGGATCAGCGGCACCGGGTCCCTCACGCAGGCGGGCCGGGCGACGACGACTCTGACCGGCGGTTCGGTCACGTACACCGGAGAGACCAGGGTCGAGCGCGGCACGCTGGCCCTGCGGGGCGGGGCGACTCTGGCCCACAGCAGGGGCATCCGGCTCACCTCGACGGCGGCCCGGCTGGACGCGGGGGCTGCGGGCCTGCGCGTGGTGTCCTCGCTGTCCGGCAAGGGCACGGTGGCGGGTGCCGTCGTCAACGACGGTGTCGTGGCCGGGGGGTTGAGCGTCGCCGGGGACTACACCCAGAGCACCAAGGGCGAACTGGTCCTGGGAGCACGCCCTTTGAAGGTGTCGGGGGCGGTACGGCTGGCCGGTGACCTCGACCTGGCGGCGGCCGGCACGCGACCGGCGCGGACCGTCACCGTCCTGGACCACCAGGGCGGTGCGCGGACCATGGGCGCCTTCAAGGGCCTCAAGGAGGGCACCCGGCTCCAGCTCGCCGACACCACCTACCGGATCACCTACCGGGGCGGCGACGGCAACGACGTCGTCCTCACGACCGACACGGCGAGCGCGGCCGCACGTGTCCGCTCCGTAGGCACACCGACGGCCCGGGCCGCGGCACCCCGTCCGACGGACGCGGCCGAGGGTCTCGGCTGGTGGCCGTACGTTCTCGCGCTCGGCCTCCTGGGGGGCCTGGCGGTCACCCCGGCCCTGGGGATGTGGGGGCGGCGAGGTGGGGGCGGCCGGCATGCGTCGGGTCGGTGAGCCAGGGGGGTGGGTTCTGGTGGTTGCGGAACGCCGTCCGTCCCGGTGTTCGGGTGCCGGACGGGCGCGGAGGTCCGCCGTCCGTTCGGTTAGCGTCGAAGGATGACCAGCGACATCCCGGAAGTCCCCGACGCATTCGCCCGCCCCTTCACCGAGGCTCTCGCGGCCGGTCCGGTCGTGCTCGACGGCGGCATGTCCAACCAGCTGGAGTCCGCAGGGCACGACCTCAGCGACGAACTGTGGTCGGCGCGGCTGCTCGCGGAGCGGCCCGAGGCGATCACCGAGGCGCACCTCGCGTACTACGAGGCGGGCGCGGACGTGGCGATCACGTCCAGCTACCAGGCGACCTTCGAGGGGTTCGCCCAGCGCGGGATCGGGCGTGAGCGGGCGGCGGAACTGCTCGCCTTGAGCGTCGGGCTGGCACGCGAGGCGACGCGGCAGGCGGTGGCGAAGGGTGTCCGGCGGCCGCTGTACGTGGCGGCATCGGTCGGGCCCTACGGCGCGATGCTCGCGGACGGTTCGGAGTACCGGGGCCGGTACGGGCTGAGCGTGGCCGAGCTGGAGGCCTTCCACCGGCCCCGCCTGGAGGTGCTGGCGGCGGCCGGGCCCGACGTGCTGGCGCTGGAGACCGTCCCGGACGCCGACGAGGCGCGGGCGCTGCTGCGGGCGGTCCGTGGGCTCGGGGTCCCGGCCTGGCTCTCCTACTCAGTCGCGGGCGACGGCACCCGGGCCGGTCAGCCGCTGGAGGAGGCGTTCGCGCTCGCCGCCGACGTGGACGAGGTCGTCGCGGTCGGCGTCAACTGCTGCCTCCCGGAGGATGTGGCGCCGGCGGTGGAGACCGCCGCACGGGTCACCGGCAAGCCGGTCGTCGTCTACCCCAACAGCGGGGAGTCGTGGAACGCGGACACCCGCGCGTGGGAGGGCAGTTCGAGCTTCGCGCCGGAGCAGGTACGGGGCTGGCGGGACTCGGGTGCCCGCCTGATCGGAGGCTGCTGCCGGGTCGGACCGGGGACGATCGCGGGGATCGCGGGGGCACTCGCAGCCGGGTGAACCGGCGGGCCTGGCAAGGATCGCGGGGGCACTCGCAGCCGAACCGGGGGGCCTGGCAAGCATCGCGGGGCACTCGCAACCGTGTGCACCGGGGGCGTCGCGGGTCGACGCCCCCCGGGGGCGTGGTGGCGGGAGGCGGTGCCGGCGCACGCGCCTCCCGTCGGCTCCCGTCACTCCCGTCGCGCTCAGGTCAGGCTCAGCAGTGCGTCCGCGGAGAACGGGCTCAGTTCGGAGTGGCGTCCTTCGCGCACCTTGGCCACCCATGAGGGGTCGGACAGCAGCAGGCGCCCCACGGCGACCAGGTCGAACTCGTCCCGTTCCAGGGACTCCACCAGGCGGTCCAGGGAAGCGTTCGCCGCGCCCCGGCCCTCGACGAGGGCGCTCAGGAACTCGCTGTCGTCGAGCCCGACCGATCCGACGGCGACCGTGGGCAGGCCGGTGAGCTTCTTCACCCAGCCGGCGAGGCCGAGGTCGGATCCGGGGAACTCCGGCAGCCAGAAACGCCGGGTGGAGCAGTCGATGACGTCGACCCCCGCCTCGATCAGCGGGGCGAGCAGCAGGTACAGCTCGTCGGGCGTGGTCGCGAGCCGGGCACCGAAGTCGCTCACCGTCCACTGGGAGACGCGGAGGAAGATCGGGAAGTCGTAGCCGGCCGCGGCCCGGCAGGCGGCCACCACCTCGGCGGCGAAGCGGGTGCGGCCGCCCAGGTCGCCGCCGTAGCCGTCGGTGCGGGGGTTGGACTCGGGGCGCAGGAACTGGTCGATGAGGTAGCCGTGTCCGCCATGCAGTTCGAGTCCGTCGAAACCGAGACGCCGGGCGTCCGCCGCGGCCCGGCCGAAGGCGGCGACCACGTCGGCGATGTCCGCCTCGGAGAGCGTGGCCGGTCCCACGGCGGGCACCTGCGGGTGCGGCACGGCGTCGCCCTTGCGTTCGAGGCCGGCGTGCCACAGCTGGGGGATGATCCGGCCGCCGGCCGCGTGCACCTCCTCGACCACGCGGGCCCACCCCGCCAAGGCGTCCTCGCCGTGGAAGCGGGGCACGTCGGTCGTGGGGGCCGCGGCCGGATGCCCCACGACCGTGCCCTCGGTGACGATGAGACCGACACCGCCGCGGGCGCGACGGGCGTAGTACTCGGCGATCTCGGGGCCGGGAACGCCGCCCGGGCAGAAGTTCCGGGTCATCGGCGCCATCACGGTCCGGTTGGGCAGGTGCAGGTGGCCCACCGAGAAGGGCCGGAACAGCGGAGCCACGGCGGGGACCGCGGGACGAGGGGCGGGGACGGGCACGGGGGTGGTGGTCTGACCGGGCATGCGGAGGCTCCATCGGTACGGGGTCGGGGACGGTCGGGGCCGGAACGGGTCCGGAGTTCTCATCCGGCGGGGCGGGCCGGCACCGGTGCCGCCGTCTTGGCACAGGCCAGTTCGACGGCCCGGCGCAGGGTGGTCCGCGCGGGCAGGCCGAAGATGTCGACGATGGTGGCGAGGCGCTGTTCGAGGGTGCCGCCGACGACGTGGTACGGGATGTCCAGCTCGTCGAGCGTGCGCAGCAGCAGTTCGTCGGACAGCCGCCGGAACCGCTCCGAGACCGGCCGGTGCCCGTCGGCCACCAGGTCGAACTCCACCGGCAGGTGCACGAAGGCGTGGTAGGCGGTGCGGGCATGGTCCCTGAGCACCACGCCCAGGGCTTCGACGACCTCGGCGTAGAAGTCGGGGGGCGCGTCCGTGGGGTCGTAACCGTCGGTGGGGTGGATCCCGGCGTGGACGCGGACCGTGCCGTAGACCCACTCGTGCAGCGACGAGCCGTCGGAGACGAAGCCGCCCGGGAGATGGGACTCGCGTACGGCCCGTTCGGTGAACCGGCGGATGCCGAGCTGGATCAGCTCGGACGCCGAACACTCCTCCAGGCGTTTGCCCGGCAGCGCCTCGGCGAGGATCTCGCGCATGGTCCTGGCATGGGTGCGGGGGATGCCGGTGAGGTACGAGAGCGCGATGGTCGTCGTGGTCTTGCCGGTGCTGTACGTGCCGGAGACTGCCAGTTTCTTCGTCATCTGCTTCGGGGTCCTCGGTCCGGGAGACGGTGTGCCACGGCGAACCGCCCGCTGATGCCGTGGAAGGAGTAGCTGAGATCGCACGCCCGCCAGGTGTCGTCGGCCATCGCCAGCCGGTGGGTGTCCTCGATCCGGGCCCGGGCGGGGAACGGGCGGTCCAGGGCGCGCAGCGGGAGCCGGGTGGACAGGGTGGCCCGGCGCAGCCAGAGGGTGTCGCTGTCGTGGCGGTCGAGTCCGTCGAGGGCGTAGAGCAGGACCTGGGTGAGCTGGCCCGTGACGGTGATCGCGTCGATCATGGAGGCGCTGGGGCCGTACGCCGCCTCCAGTCCGGTGGAGAAGGGGTGGCCCTCCCCGGGCGCGGGCGTGATGCGCACGGTCGCGTCGATCTCCCGGGCCGCCCGGTCCACCGCCATGTCGACGAACTCCAGGCCCCGATGGCGGAACTGCTCGACGAAGTAGCACCGGCAGGGCTCCCCCAGGGCGTCCACGGCGCTCGCGTGCCGCGCCTCACCGCTGTCGGCGCGGTACCCGTCCCCGGTCTCGTGCTGGACCTCGGACCGGACGTCCATCGAGCCGATGCGCGTGTGGACCACGGTGGCGCGCAGGCCGTCCACGACGGGCACCGACTCGGCGGGCCGGGCGACGCCGTGCACGGCGAGGTGGTCCAGGTCCTCCTGCGGCCGGCCGCCCGCCCGCAGCCGGACCTCCCGCAGCCACATCCGGGAGCGGGCCCCGGGGTCGAGGTCGTACGCGTGCACCAGCAGGATCTCGGCGAGCTGGGCCCCCAGCAGCAGCGTGTCGATGCTGCTGAGGTGCGGGACGAGGGTGCCCTTCGTGCTCTTCGCGGACCAGTCGGGCGGGTAGCGCACGGACGCCCGGGCCCGCGCCTCGGCGGCATGGGGTCCGCGGACCACCCGGATGTCGTGGAGCCGCTGCCGGACCCGCCGGAACCCGTCGCCGAAGAAACGGTGTTCGGCGGGGCCGAGACAGTCGGCGAGGGACGGGCGGACCGGCCGGGAGAGGGTCATGGCCGGCCCGTGTCGGGGGCCTGGGCGGTCGGCCCGCCAGGCCGGGGGGCGGCCATCACCCGCAGGAACATCTCGTAGGTGGACAGCAGCGGTGCGGTCGCGACGCTCCAGGTCGGATCGTCGGCGGGGACCAAGGGGGTGGGCGGCGTGGCGTCGGGCATGACGGCCTCCTGTCGGACGGCTCGGCTTGGCTCGGACGGCGGACGGCTCGGACGGCTCGGCTTGGCTCGGACGGCGGACGGCTCGGACGGCTCGGCTTGGCTCGGACGGCTCCGTGAGCCAGGCCGACTCGGACGGCTCCGTGAGCCAGGTCGGCTCGGACGGCTCGGTGAGCCAGGTCGGCTCGGACGGCTCGGGGAGCCAGGTCGGCTCGGACGGCTCGGGGAGCAGCTAGGGGTTCACAGCCCGAGCAGTTCGTCCATGTGCCGGTCGCGGAACAGCAGTGCGCGCGCGATGCTCGCGTGATCGGCCTCGTCCGACGCGTCGAGACGGGCCCACGCGTCCCGCAGCCGCAGGCGTGCGGCCGTGCAGTGGAGGTGGGCGAGCCGGTGGTGCCCGTCCTCCTCCGCGCGCGCGAGGACCGCCGCCATGCCGAACAGCTCGCGGGAGATCCGGCCGAGCAGCAGCAGCCGGTGCTGCCCGCGCGTTCCCCTCGTGATCGGCTCCTCCGCAGCGCAGTGCGCGGAGAACCGGGAGAGCTCCTCGTTCAGGGCCCGGGCGTGGCCCGCGGTCCGTGGGAAGAACGAGCCGGTGAGCGCGAGCGCCTCGGGGTCGCCGGGGTAGCCGGGGCCGTCCGCGACATGGGTGAGGAGCGTGCGGGCCAGTTCCACGTCGAGCATGTCGTCGACCCCGCCCACCGTCCGCAGCATCCGTGCGTCCCGGTAGGCCCGCTCCACAGGGGCCGGCGGTGCGCCGCGTCGCCGCTTCGAGCGCGCGGTCTCCAGGCCTTCGGCGCCGAGCAGCGACACCGTGCGGTCGACGATCCGCGCACACGCGTCGGTGCAGAAGTTGCGGGCCGCCATGCGCTCGAACCACCGGTCGTGCGGGTCCGGGGCGCCCAGGCTCCAGCGGACCACCGTGTCCATGGCGTGCACGTCCGCCACGCAGGCCGCCAGCGTGCGCTGGACGAGGTCGTACTCCCCCAGCCCGATGCCGTCGACACGGCGTCGCGCCACGAACTCCCGTGACCAGCGCAGGCAGTTGCGGGCGAGGGCGAGTGCCGGAGCGGCCTGGATGAGCAGCCGCGCGGACAGGACGGCCGAGGCCAGGCGCGGGGTGTGCCGGGGGTCGCCGTTCGGGACCGTCAGCAGGTGGTCCCGGGGTACGACCACGCCGTTGAGGCGCAGCGATCCGTTGGGCAGGCCCCGGGCACCGACGTACTCCAGTGCGGCCCGCACCTCGAAGCCGGGGCTGCGGGTGTCCACGACGGCCAGGCCGACGCGCCGTCCGTCCGGTTCCCGCACGGTGACGGTGACGCCGAGCAGGTCGGCCACGGCCAGGTTGCTGATGAAGAGCTTGTCCCCGTTCAGGACGTACGCGGAGCCGTCCGGTGTGGGAGTGGCGGTCGTTTTCGGCCATTGGTCGCCGCCGCCGGTGGGTTCGGTGTCGGCGAAGCCGGAGATCATGCCCTCGGCGGTGCGCCGCCGGATCAGGTCGCGCAGCGGCCCGTGCGGCAGTGCGGGGAGCAGGGAGGTGCCGACGCCGATGCCGTTGTGGACCCCGAGCATGACACCGACGGCGGTGGACCGGGAGGCGGCCGCCTCGACGACGCGGAAGACCTCGTAGGGCGGCAGACCGAGGCCGCCGAGGTCCTCGGGCGCCGCCAGCCGGAACGCGCCGAGGTCCTTGAGCCGGGCGACCAGGGAGTGCGGGAGTTCCGCTTCCCGGTCGACGGTGTCCGGGTCGAGTTCGGTGTCGAGGAAGGCCAGCAGGGCGGCCGGCCGGTCGTCGCCGTCCGGGCGGGGCGGGGTGGGCTGCCCGAAGACCGGGCCCCCGCCGGCGAGGGTGGTGAGAAAGGTGGGCGCTGCGGTGGGCAGGGGGCGGCGCCCCACGAGGTCGACGGTCATCTCACACCTCCCGGGCCTGGCACGCCCCGGTCCGGTGCGCCGACCGCACCGTGTCGAGGAGCAGGTGCAGACGGAGTCCGGTCTCGAAGTCGGGCACGGTACGGGAGCCGGTCCGGATGTCCCGGGCCAGTGCGGTGTACAGCTCCAGGACGTTGCGTACGGCCGTGTCGGGGACATCCACCGCGGTGCGGTGCGCCGGCGGCACCGGCACCTCCCGCCAGGTGTCCCCGGACGGGGCCTCGTACAGGTGGATGTCGCTCACCTGGATGCCGTGTCCGGCGGCGGGCCCTTCGGAGACCAGGGCGAGGCTGCCGCGGGTGCCGGTGAACTCCAGACGGGTGCGCGGGTGACCGGTCTTGCCGTCGTGGACGTGGACGGAGACGGGGACGCCGGTGACCAGGAGCCCGCCGATCAGGACGTGGTCGGCGCCGGTGACACCCACCGACTCGGCGGTGTCGGACACGGTCAGCCGGGGCTGCTGGACGGACAGCAGGGCGGAGAGGCGGCCCATGCTGCCGCACAGGTGCTCCAGCAGGTCGAGCGTGTGGCCGCCCGCGACCTCCAGGGTTCCGGCGCCGTTGCGCCGGTCGAGGGTGTACACGGCGTCGGAGGTGACCGTGCCGCCTGCGCCTTTCGCCCGTGCGGCGTAGACGTCGACTCCGGTGATCCGGCCGATGGCCCCCGTGGTCAGCAGGTGCCGGGCGTGCCGGACGGCGGGTGCGTGGCGGGCCTGGAGTCCGACGGCGTGGTGGACCCCGGCCCGCTCGGCCGCCGAGGCCAGCACCTCGGCCTCCTTGGTCGTGCGGGTCAGCGGCCACTCGCAGTAGACGTGCTTGCCCGCTTCGAGGGCTGCTTCGACGAGGGCGGCGTGGTCGGGGGTCTTGACGGCTACGACGACCAGGTCGACGTCGGGGTGGCCGCTCAGCCGGGCCGGGTCGGTGAAGTGGTGGCGGGCTCCGTAAAGTTCGGCGGCGCGGCGGGCGCTGCCGGAGCGGGTCGTGGCGACCGCCGTGAGCTCGTAGTCCGGTGACGCGGTCAGCGCCGGCAGGTGCGACATACTGGCCCAGCCTCGCTCGGGGCCGGCGCCGATGACGCCCACGCGGATCGGTTCGGTCATGGCTGCTTCCCTGGTCTGGAGAAGGAACGGGGGTGTGCACCGGGGCGGGCGGCGGTACGGGGGGTTCGCCGGCCGCCCCGGTGCTGTTCGGGAGTCGGGAAGGAGTCAGGACAGCCGGGCCAGTTCCTCACCGAGGATGTTCACCGCGGTGGTGATCTGTTCCTCCGTGTGCTCGGAGGTGATGAAGAACCGCAGCCGGGCCAGGCGTTCCTCCACCGCCGGGTGCAGGATGGGGTTGGCGCTGATCCCCCGGGCGTAGAGCCGGTCGGCCAGGTGGAGCGCCTTCTCCGAGTCGCCGGTGATCGCGGGGACGACCGGGGTGCCCTCGCTGGTGCCCACGTCGACGCCGGCCTCGGCGGCGAGCCGCAGGAACATTGCCGAGTTGTCGTGCAGCCGGGTGACCCGCTCGGGCTCCTCACGGATCAGCCGCAGCGCGGTGAGCGCGGCCGCGGTGGACGCCGGGGGCAGGCCGGCGCTGAACACGAAACCCGGCAGGGTGTACCGGAAGTGCTCGATCAGCTCGTGCCGTCCGGCCACGTAACCGCCGCAGCTGGCCAGCGACTTGGACAGGGTGCCCATCCACACGTCCACGTCGTCCGGGTTCACGCCCGAGAACTGGGCCATGCCGCCGCCGGTCTTGCCCATGACGCCGATGCTGTGCGCCTCGTCCACCATGAGCAGGGCGTCGTGCCGCTGCTTGACGGCGATCAGCGCGGGCAGGTCGGCGGTGTCGCCGTCCATGCTGTAGACACCCTCGACGACGATGAGCACCCGGCGGTAGTTGTCCCGGACGTGGTCGAGGATCCGGTCGAGGGCGACGAGGTCGTTGTGCGGGAAGGGCTGCCGGGCGGCGCCCGACTGGCGGCAGCCCTGGATGATGCTGTCGTGGGCGAGGGCGTCGTGGAGGATCAGGTCCTGAGGGCCCATCAGGTGCCCGATGACGGTGACGTTGGTGGCGTGGCCGCTGACGAGGCTCACCGCGTCCTCGGCGCCGACCAGGTCGGCCAGGCCCCGGTCGAGCTCCATGTGCAGCGGGCGGTTGCCGGAGAGGATGCGGGCCGCGGACACCGAGGAGCCGTACCGTTCGACCGCGTCCCGGACGGCCGCGGCGACCTCGGGATGCCCGGACAGGCCCAGGTAGTTGTAGCTGGAGAACGAGATCAGCTCACGGTCGCCGACGCGGGTGGTGTCCCGGATGGTGCCCTCGTGCGGCAGGAAGTACGGATTCACGGCGCCGGACGTCTCCAGGCCCCGCTTGCGCTCCAGCGAGGCGATCACCTCGGGGAAGGTCCTGACGTCGGCGACCTCGCGGCGGTCGACGGGACTGTGGGACGGCTCGACGGGGGCGGCCGGGGTCGGCACGGCGGGCGCGGCGGCTCGGGCCGTAGCGGGGGTCTCCGTCTGCGGGGCCGGAGCTCCGGACGGTGTCGGCGAGGTAGTCGGCCGGGTGCCGGGCCGGTCGTCGAGACGGGTGTGCACGGCCGTGACGAGGTCGCCGATCGAGGCGATGTCCATCATGTCGGCGGCCGGCATCGCGAGGTCGGGCCACTGGGCCCGCAGCCGGGTGGCCAGCTCGGCCAGCATGATCGAGTCGAAGCCGAGGTCCGTGGCGAAGACCTGTTCCGGGCGCAGGAAGTCCTCGGGATACGCGCTGACCTTGGCTATGCCGGCGTACACGACGGCCGTGACCTCGTCGGCGGTGACCGTGGCGGGTGCGGCCGGAAGGGCCGGCGGTAGCGGCGCCGCCACGGCGCCGGTCACGGCGGGTTCCGTGACGGGCAGGGTGATCGTCGGCAGGGCCGGGCCCGGGAGGCCGCGGCCGGCCGGGTCGAACGACTGGAGCAGGGCGACCTGGGCGTGCAGGAACTCGATGAGACCGCTCATCCTGGGCTCTCCGATCGGGGACGTGGGGAGGGGTGAGGGGATGACCGTGCGCAGGGGCGGTTCGGAGGCGCCGTGGGCGAGGGGTGCGGCCGCGGCGGGCTGCGTACCGGAGCCGTGCGCGGCCACGGCTTCCGTGTCCCCGGCGGGGGCGGCCGGGGCGGTTCCCGCTCCCCCGGTGAAGGTGACGGCGGCGGGCCGGGCGGCCGCCGGGCTCGGGATCACCACGCTCCGCTCCCGCAGGCTCCCGCCGGTGCGGACGCTGTAGACCGAGGTCGCCAGCGGGGACGGCGGCAGGGAGAGCAGCCGGCCTTCGGAGGGGAGGAGCGGCGTCGGGTCCAGCGGCGCCCCGGCCACGGCGAGCCGGCCGAGCGTGGTCAGGAGGGCACGGCAGGCGTCGGGGCGGCCCGTGCTGAGGGCGAGCGTCTCCAGGCTCGCGCCGGCCTCGTTGTTCCGGGCCATGCGCAGGAGCGTGTCGCCGCCGTAGACCTGGACCAGGAAGTGGGCCCCGGAGGCGGCGACCGAGCGTACGGCGTCGGTGAAGCGGACGGGGGCGGTGTTGTGACGGGCCCACAGGTCCTTGGTCTCCTGCGGGTCCCGGCAGACCCGGCCGCTGACGGCGGAGACGAAGGTGCGGGTGGGGACGGTCAGGGGCAGGGCGGCGATGGTCTCGGACATCTCCTCGTCGGCCGCCGCGACCAGCGGCGAGTGGAAGGCGTGCGAGACCCTCAGCAGGACCGTGGTGACGCCCTGCGCCGCGCAGTGCTCGCGCAGTTCCTCCACCGTCTCGGTGCTGCCGCTGAACACCAGCTGGCCGTCGTGGTTGTAGCAGGCGGGCCAGACGCCCACGACGGCTTCGGCCAGCCGTTCGGCCTCGGCCACGGGTGCCTGGACGGCGAGCATGGCGCCGCTTCCGGAGGGGACGGCGGAGGCCAGCACGGCCCCTCGCCTGGTCATGAACCTGACAGCCTCGGCGGCGGTGAGAGCGCCGGCCGCCACGGCGGCGGGGAACTCCCCGACGCTGTGACCGACCGTGATGTCGGGCTCGATCCCGCAGGCGGCCAGCAGTTCGACGGTGCCGGCACCGGTGATGCCGAGCGCCGGCTGGCACATGTCGGTCACCGTCAGCAGCGCCTGCGCCTCGCTGTCGCCCGGGGCGTGCGGCTTCGTCAGCAGCCCGGGCAGTACGGCCGGCACGGTCTGCGACTCCTCGGCGGTCACCTCGATCAGCTCGGCGGCGCGGGCGGCGGGCAGCGGGAACCTCCTGACGAGGTCCGCGAGCATGCCGGGGCGCTGGGAGCCCTGGCCCGGGAACGCGAAGGCGATCCGGCGTTCCTCGGCGGGCAGCGGCCGGGCCGCCGCGTGGATGCCGGGGGCGATCTCGCCGAGCGCTCCCTGTGCCAGCCGCTCGGCCGCGAGCCGAAGGCCGTCGAGCAGTTCCGTCCGGTCGGCGGCGGTGAACGCGAGGCGCGCGGTGAGCAGCTCCCGGCGGCCGAGGGTGCGGGAGACGTCGGCGGGGGTCGCCTCCGGGTCCGCGGCGACGGCGTTGCCGACCTCCTCGGCGTGCCGGGCGAGGTCCGGCACCGACCCCGCGGAGAGCAGGATCAGCCAGGGGTCCTCCGGCAGGCTCCCGTCCTCGGGCAGGCGCGCGTCCTGAGCCGGGGCGGGTGCGACGCGCGGGGCGCCTTCCAGGACGGCGTGCACGTTGGTGCCGCCGAAACCGAACGAGCTGACTCCCGCGCGACGGACCTCGTCGTGCGGCCAGGGCTGCGGGCTGGTCGTCAGCCGCAGCCCCGAGGAGTCCAGGTCCAGGACGTCGGCGACCTGCGTCCCGGCGGGCTGCGGCGGTACGACGCCGTGGTGGACGGCGAGCGCCGCCTTGACCAGACCGGCCGCACCGGCCGCCGACAGGGTGTGGCCGATGAGGGCCTTGGAGGAGGAGACGTAGCACGGCGTGGTGGCGTCGGAGTCCGCGCGCAGCAGTCCGATCGCCTCGATCTCGGTCCGGTCGCCGACCGGGGTGCCGGTGCCGTGCGCCTCCAGCAGGCCGACTTCTCCGGGGTCGGCCCCGGCGTCCCGGTAGGCGGCGCGCAGGGCGGCGAGCTGTCCCTGGGCCTGCGGTGTCATGGGGCCGCCGCCCCGGCCGTCGTTGGCGGAGCCGACCCCGCTGACGACGGCGTAGATGCGGTCGCCGGCCGCGAGCGCGTCCTCCACCGGGCGCAGCACCAGGGTCGCGCCGCCCTCACCGAGCACGAAGCCGTCGGCGCGCTCGTCGAAGGGCCGGCACACGCCCTGCCGGGACAGCGCACCCGCACGGGAGAATCCGACCAGCGGGGTGGGCGAGAGACCCAGGTAGACACCTCCGACGAGCGCGATGGAGCAGGCACCCGAGCGCAGGCTCCGGATCGCCGCGTCCAGGGCGACGAGCGCGGAGGAACAGGCGGCGTCGAGCGAGACGGAGGGGCCGCCGAGGTCGAGGACCTCGCTGACGGTGCAGGGGACCATGTTGGCCAGACAGCCGGGAATGGTGAAGGAGTTGAACGGCATCAGGGCGGAGTCCGTGGCCCGGTGCAGTCGGCCCAGCAGCTCGGGGTCGGTCTCACCGTCGTGGAACGAGCCGTCCGCCAGGAGGTTCGCGCTGATCCTGGAGACACTGATGTCCCGGTGGTCCAGGGAGGTCACTCCGGCGAACACGCCGGTGCCCGCCCGGTCGAAGCCGTCCCGCTCCCAGCCGGCGTCCTGGATCGCCTCCCGTGCCAGGTCGACGAACAGCTTGGCCTGCGGGTCCATGGCCCGGGCCCGGCGCGGCGGGATGCCGTAGTGCGCGGGGGCGAACCGGTCCGCCTCGGGGAGAAAGGCGACCTGGTCGGTGTAGACGCCGTGCGGCTCCCGGAAGTCGCCCGGCCGGTGGTACACGGAGTGGTCCCACCGGTTGGCGGGAACCGCCGAGAACTGTGGCTCGGCATTCATGAGAATTTTCCAGAACTCGTCGATATTGACGGCTCCGGGGAATCGGCACGACATGCCGACGATAGCCATACCAGCCACGAACGCCCCCTCGATCCCACATCGATTGCGAATTGGTCGGACACCGGGGGAATGAAGGCGGGAAATGGAATGGATGGGACCCGCCCGCCGACGCCGACACGGAGAGATTGGCGGTGACTCCGGAGCGTGCGCAAGCAGCCTTCTCAACCAGTGGAAAGAATGCCGGTGACCGACCGGGGAAAACCGGGACGCGGCGAAAATTCAGCGACAGGAAGCTTTCCGGCTGGTGAGAAACAATGACGACCGGGCAGCGCACAGGCTTCCCCGGACACCGGGCCGTTCCCCACGAACGAGACACCGGCTACACCGACCCCCTCGGGCAACCTGCCGGCTCCTTCAGGCGACCCGCCGGCTTCCCGGATGCCCAGCCAGATCCCGCAGGCGACGCGGCAGCTTCCCCGGACGCCCAGCCAGATCCCCCAGGCGACCCGCCGCCCCCTCAGGCGACCCGCTGGCTCACCCGGCCAGCTCCCCCAAGCAACCCGCCGACGCCCTCAGACGGCCCACCAGCTTCCCCGGACACCCGACCGCCCCCCCCCCCCAGCGCCAGCTCCCCCAGGCGACCCGCCGGCTTCCCCGGACGCCCAACCGGCCCCCTCAAGCGACCCCGCCCAGCTTCCCCGGACACCCGACCGACCCCCGCAGACGCCCGCCACCTCCCCCGGACACCCGGCCAGCTCCCTCAAGCAACCCGCCCCCGAGACGACCCGCCGACCTCCCCAGACCCCCCGTCGCCCCCCTCAGGCGTCCGGTCCCGTGGGGCGCAGGCCCACCTGGTGGGCGAGTACCAGGACCGTCGCCTCGAAGAGCGCCTCGCGGTCCTCGATGACCGCGTTGTACTGCCCGAAGACCTCGAAGCTGATCAGCCCGAAGAGCTGCGCCCAGACCGCCGCGAGCCGTGGCGCGGCTCTTTCCGGCAGCGTGCGGCCGGGCTCGCGCAGCAGGAGGCGGACGTCGTCGGCGAGAACCGACCGGCAGTCCGCGCCCGGCACGTCCGGTTCGGCGAGGGCGCCGGCCTCGTGCGCGGACTGCGCCACCTCGAGCAGGACGAGCGCCACCCGGGAGGCGGGGGCCACGGTGTCCTGCGGGGCCGCGTAACCGGGCACGGGCGAGCCGTAGATCAGCGCGTACTCGTGCGGATGGTCCAGCGCCCAGCGGCGCACGGCCCGGCACACCGCGCTCCAGGCGCGCATCCAGTCGGCGGTGCCGACGCGCTCGACGGCCTCCTCGGCGGTGGCCCCGAGCGCGTTGTACGCGTCGACGATGAGGGCGGTGAGCAGGTCGTCCCGGCTCGGGAAGTAGCGGTAGAGCGCCGACGAGACCATGCCCAGTTCGCGGGCCACCGCGCGCAGGGAGAGCCGCGCGGCACCCTCGGCGGCGAGTTGCCTGCGTGCCTGGTCCTTGATGGCGCACGCGACCTCGGCGCGGGCCCTGTCCTTGGCTCCTTGGATGACTCCCATGTGAGCAGTCTGCCACCTACGAGAGCACCGCCCAAGTACGAGAGCGGTGCTCTCTTCAAGAGATCAGTGCTCTTGCATTGAAGCGGCGATCGCTGTAACACTGCTCTCCGGGCAGAGCATTGCTCTCACCCGAGAGCGCCAGTCTTCACCACGCGGCAGCACGTCAGCCCTCGCCGCGTTTCCCCACGTCAGTGCCTATGAGCCCGGAAGCACAGGTGTGCTTCCCGGCCGGACGGACCTGTCCGCTCCGGCCGTTCAGGGGCATCCAGTCCCCCGTCGCACCCGTTCCGGCCCGGCCGGCCCGCGGGTACAGCCGTAGAAAGGAATCCCGTGTGATGGTCACTTCGGTGCCCTCCGGGAGCGCCAGGACGAACCGCCGCGGTCCCTGGTTCACCCTGCTCGCCGGATTACTGTTCCTGCTGGTCGCCGGCGCCGCGAGCGCAGGAGTACTGACCCATCTGAAGTCGGGCGGGTTCGACGACCCCGGCTCCGACTCGGTGGCCGCCGCCAAGGCGCTGGAGCGCTCGTTCCCCGACAGCCAGCCCAACCTGATCGTCCTGGTCAAGGACACCGAGCACGGCCTCGACGGCGCACCGGCCCGGGCCGAGGCGGACGCCGTGCGCAAGGCGGTGTCCGGCACGTCCGGCGCCCGGATCGTCGCCTCCTGGTTCGAGACGCCCGACCCGAGCCTGCGGTCCGGCGACTCGGGGCTGATCCTCGTGCGGATCGACGGCGACGAGAACGAGAGCATGCGCACCGCCGACGACCTGCACGAGGAGCTGTCGGACACCGACGGCGGCGTCTCGGTCTCGTTCGGCGGCATCACCGCCGTCAACGACGACATGAACAAGCAGGTCGAGAAGGACATCGTCGCGGCCGAGACCATCGCGATCCCGATCACCCTGCTGCTGCTCGTCCTGGTCTTCCGGGGACTGGTCGCCGCACTGCTGCCGATGCTCCTGTCGGTGCTCACCATCGTCGGGGCCCTGGCCGCCGTCAACGTCACCGCGCAGTTCACGGACGTCTCGGTCTTCGCGGTCAACCTGATCACGGCACTCGGGCTCGGGCTCTCGGTGGACTACAGCCTGTTGATCGTCACGCGCTACCGGGAGGAACGGGCGGCGGGCCGTGCCGACGAGGAGGCGCTGCGGATCACCCGTGCCACCGCGGGCCGTACGGTCGCGCTGAGCGGAGGCGTGGTCGGCGCGGCCCTGGCCACACTGCTCGTCTTCGACCAGTACTTCCTGCGCTCCTTCGCGGTGGCGGGCATCGCGGTGGTGCTGGGTGCCGTGCTCGGCTCCCTCTACCTGCTGCCGGCCGCGCTGCGGCTGCTCGGCCCCCGGATCGACGCGCTCGGGGGGCGTCGGCGCAGGCCGCCGACGCCGCCCGCGGAGACCTTCTGGGGCCGCGTCGCGGGCCGCGCCTTCCGGCGCCCCGCCCTGCTCGCCACTCCGGTGATCGCCCTGCTGCTGCTCATGGCGGTGCCCTTCGCCGGTGCCCAGTTCGGTGTGCCGGACGAGCGGGTCCTCCCCGAGGGGGCCGAGAGCCGGGTGGTCAACGAGGCGGTCCGCGCGGACTTCGGCGCGGGCGACGACCGTGCCCTGAACGTGGTCTCCGAGGACTGGAAGGCCACCGGGACCCAGCTCGGACAGTACGCGGCCGACCTGTCGAAGGTCACCGGCGTCACCCGGGTCGTCGGTTCCGCCGGAGTGTTCCAGGACGGGTCCAGGGTCGCCGCGCTCGACCCGGCGGCGGCCGCCGGCTACCGCAGCGAGGGCGCGGTCCGGCTCCAGGTCCAGACGGACGTCGTGCCGTACTCCGAGAAGGGCGGCGACCTCGCCCGGGCCGTCCGCGCGGTCGCGCCGCCCGGCGGGAGCGAGGTCCTGGTCGGCGGGCAGGCGGCCCAGCTGGTGGACATCACCCACTCGATCGCGGCCAAGCTGCCCCTGGCGATCGTGCTGATCAGCGTGCTGAGCCTGCTCTTCCTCTTCCTGCTGACCGGCAGCGTCCTGATGCCCGTCAAGGCCCTGCTGTTCAACGCGCTCAGCCTCGTCGGCATCCTCGGTGTCGCCGTCTGGATCTTCCAGGACGGTCATCTCTCCGGCCTGCTCGGCTTCACCCCCTCACCGCTGGCCGTGTCGATGCCGGTCCTGGTGTTCTGCATCGCCTTCGGCCTGTCCATGGACTACGAGGTCTTCCTGGTCGCCCGCATCAAGGAACGGTTCGACCGCACCAGCCGCCTGGAGAGCTCGGTGCGCGAGGGCCTCGGTGCGAGCGGCCCCGTGATCACCGCGGCCGCGGCCATCCTCGCGGTGTCCTTCTTCGCGATGCTCAGCTCCGGGGTCTCCCTGATCAAGATGTACGGCCTGGCCACGGGCCTGGCCATCGTGGTGGACGCGGTCCTGGTGCGCGGGGTGCTGGTGCCGGCGTTCATGCGGGCCGTCGGTCCCTACAACTGGTGGGCCCCCGCGCCGCTCAAGGCCCTCCACCGCCGCTTCGGCATCAGCGAGTCCGCCGAGCCGGAGACGGCCCCGGCCCCCGCCGCACCCTCCTCCGACCGATCCGCGACCGCCCCCCAGACGACGGGATCACGTCCATGACCGACACCGAGAGCACCCCCGTGCGCAGCATGGACCGGCTGCGCGAGATCGCCGGCGTCGCGGCCCGGGCGGCCAACGCCCACAACACCCAGCCGTGGGAACTGCGGTTCCGCTCCGACCACGTCGAGGTGGGCTGGCGCACCCAGTACGCGCTGGGCCCGAGCGACCCCGCACACCGGGACCTGCGACTCTCCCTCGGCACCTACGTGGAGAGCCTGCTGATCTGCGCCGCCGAGGCGGGAATCCCGGTGCGCTGGGAACCCGACTTCGACGTGGACGCCACCCGGGTCGGCCGGCTCCGGCCCGACGAGTGGCCGACGGCGAGTCCCCGCTCGGTGGCCGACGTCGAGGGCCGGCGGGTGTGGCGGGGTGCCTGGAAGCGCGAGCAGGTTCCGGCCGAGGCCCTGCACCGAGCGCGGCGGACCGCCGAGGAGGCCGGTTTCCGGGTGGCCGTGGTGCCCACGCAGGCCGCCCGGCCGCTGCTGGTGCGGGCCTACCACTGGTTCTTCGGCGACGCCGGGATCGCCGCCGAACTGCTGGCCTGGGCCCGGCTCAGCCCGCGCCACCCGGAGTACCGCAGGGACGGGCTGAACGACGTGATGCTCGTGCTGAGCAGGGCCGAGGCCCTGGCCATGCGGATGTTCTTCGCGCCCCCGGTCTACCGCGCCCTGCGCCCCCTGGGCCTGGTGCGGCTGCTCACCACCCTGTCGTCGGGCGCGACCAGGGGCGAGGGCGTGGTCCTGGTCATCCTCGGCAAGGGGAACGACCCGGCCGACGAGGTGGAGGCGGGCCGACTGGTCACCCGGCTCTGGCTGGACCTCTTCCGGGACGGTATCCACGTCCATCCGCAGAGCCATGTCATCGACTGCCCCGGCACCGTCGGCGACCTGGCCCGGCTGTGCGGGGCCACGGACGGCGAACGCCCGCTGGTGTTCTTCCGGGTGGGCTATCCGGCGACCGACCCGGCCGCACGGCCCCGCCATCCGCGCAGGGAGAGCGCGGAACACATCTCGGCGTGAATTCCGCGGTCCCCGCCAAGGCGGGCGGGGACCGCGGCCGACAAGGGAATGACCGGCATCCCCGGGAACGCCATGCGAATGCACCGACGCGAGTCGCACGACGAAAGGGTTCTGCCGAATGTCCATACCAACACCCGCCTCGGATCGTTCGGTCGTCGAGCGCACGCTGAGCGTCCTGGGGGCCTTCGACACCGGAAATGTGCGTCTGACGGTGAGTGAGATCAGCCGCCGCTCCGGGATTCCGGTGGCCACCGCTTATCGCATCGTCGCGAAACTTCTTTCCTGGGGCGCATTGGAGCGTGCGGAACACAACCGGTACACCATCGGTCTGCGCCTGTGGGAAATCGCCCTGCTGGCACCGCGGCATTCCGACTTACGCAGCGCGGCGGTCCCGCACATGTTCGAGCTGCGCGCGATGACCCGCAGCGCCGTCCTGCTCTCGGTGCGGGACGGGAACGAGGGCATCTGCCTGGAGAGCGTCTCGGTTACGGCCCGGCCGCTGCACAGGTCCTGGTCCCGGGGCCACCGCTTCCCCCTGCACGCGACGGCCTGCGGACGGGTCCTGCTGGCCGCGGCCGACGACCTCACGTGGGAGGAGATCCACACCCTCGGGCTGGGCCCGCACACCCCGAGGACGGTCACCGACCCCGGCGTGCTGCGCGGACTCGTCGAGCAGGGCCGGCGCCAGGGGTTCGCCGTGTGCGACGGCGAGTTGCTCGACGGGGTCGTCGAGGTCGCGGCCCCCCTGTACGACGCCGACGGGACCGCCGTGGGTGCCGTCGGTCTGGTCACCGACCGCGACCGCACCGCCCACGACCGCGATCGCACCGCCCACGTCCACGACCTCGCCCGCCCGCTGCTGACGGCCGCCGGGCGCATCTCCCGCAGCCTCGCGCTGCGGACCAGGACCGAAGGACAGCACCACTCGTCGACCGACAACCAGAGGAGCAGGACATGAACACCGTGCAGGAAGAGGTCCGCAGCGGTCTGGCGGACATCGTCAACGAGATCGTCGGAGTGCCGCTCGACGAGGTCCGCCCCGAGCAGTCCTTCGCGGACGACCTGGACGTCGACTCCCTGTCCATGGTCGAGGTCGTGGTGGCCGCGGAGGAACGCTTCGGGCTGACCATCCCGGACCAGGCCGCCGCCGGCATGAAGACCGTGGGCGACGCCATCGGCTACATCGTCGCCAACCGCTGACCGACCAGGAGGCGTTCTCATGTTCTCGACAGATCGCAAGGTGGTCGTGACCGGTGTCGGAGCGACCACGCCGCTCGGCGGTGACAGCACGTCCACGTGGCAGGGGCTGCTGGCCGGCCGCTCCGGGGTGCGGCTGCTGACGCACGCCTGGGCCGCCGAGACGCCGGTGCGCATCGCCGCGGAGGTCGCGGTGGAACCCACCGAGCTGCTCCCCAGGCCCGAAGCCCGCAGACTCGACCGCTCGGCACAGTTCGCGCTGGTGGCGGCCCGTGAGGCATGGGCGGACGCCGGCTTCACGGGACCGGCGGGCACGGACGGCACCGCCGACCCGGACCGGCTCGGGGTGGTCCTCGCCTCCAGCATCGGCGGGGTGATCTCCCTGCTGCACCAGCACGACGTGCTGCGGCAGCAGGGGGTGCGCAAGGTCTCGCCGCACACCGTCCCGATGATGCTGCCCAACACGCAGGGCGCCAACGTCGGACTGGCCCTGAACGCCCGGGCGGGCGTGCACTCTCCCGTGAGCGCCTGCGCCTCCGGCTCGGAGTCGGTCGGCTACGGCATCGACATGATCCGCACCGGCCGCGCCGACATCGTGGTCGCGGGCGGGACCGAGGCGGCCATCCACCCGCTCACCATCGCCGGCTTCGGCAACATGATGGCGATGTCCAAGCGCAACGAGGACCCGACCGCGGCCTCGCGCCCCTACGACCGCGGCCGTGACGGCTTCGTCATGGGCGAGGGTGCCGGGGTGGTCGTCCTGGAGTCCGCGGAGCACGCGGAGCGGCGCGGTGCACGGGTCTACGCGGAGGCCGTCGGACAGGGGCTGTCGGCGGACAGTCACCACATCACCCAGCCGGAGCCGTCGGGGCGGGGCATCGTGGCCGCGCTCTCCGGTCTGCTGGACTCCTCCGACCTGGTCCCGGACCAGGTGGTCCACGTCAACACGCACGCGACCTCCACGCCCAAGGGAGACGTGTCCGAGGTGAAGGCGCTGCGGAAGGTGTTCGGCGAGGCCATGGACCACATCGCGGTGTCCGCGACGAAGTCCATGACCGGCCATCTGCTGGGCGCGGCCGGCGGTGTGGAGAGCGTGGCGACGGTCCTGGCGCTGCACCACCGGATCGCGCCCCCGACGATCAACATCGACGACCTCGACCCCGAGGTGGACGCCGACATCGTCCGCGGTGAACCGCGACCGCTCCCCGGGGGGCGGATCGCGGCCCTGAACAACTCCTTCGGGTTCGGCGGTCACAACGTGGTGCTCGCCTTCCGCACCGTCTGACGTGCGCAGCTGTCGGGTTGGCCGCCCGCGGTACGCGATCACAGTCTCCACAGTGCCGGGAATGCGGATCAACCGGCCTTCCATTCAATGGAAAGGCACCGGAACGCTCCCGGCGGAATGACCTCTCGATACCGGCCGGTCAGTTACCGGCCGGTATCGACGTCTCGTCAGGAAGCGCCGTTTCCGTCATCCGTCGAAATTCACTCCGTGAACGCGCCGAAAGGCACCCGGGGTCATCTGCACCAGGCGTATGAAGAACTTGGTGAAGTTGCTGACCTCGGTGAATCCCAACTGCCGGGCCACCGCGCCGATGGGGAGCCGGGTGTGCGCGAGCAGGCGGCGCGCCTCCAGCGCCACCCGGGCGTCGATCACCCCCTTGGCGGAGGTGCCGATGACGGTCCGGCAGGCCCTGGACAGGGCGTGGCTGGTGCAGTTGAGGGCCGTCGCGTAGTACTCCACCCGGCGGGTGCGATGGAACGAGCGGTCCAGATCGAGCCGGAACCGCTGAAAGAGCTCCAGCTCGCGATGGTCGATCTCGTGATGGGCGAGTCGATAATCCTGCCGATCCCGGCAGATTCTGGTGACCGTCAACAACACCACGGACAGCAGGTGTTGCAGCATGTGCTCACCCAACTCAAGCTCGATGCCACGGAATTCGTCCCGCAGCAGGTCCATGATGCGTCCGAATTGACCCAGTTCCGACTCCGTCAGCTGCCAGAACGAGGGACGCAGCACGTCGTCGAGGATGCCCACGGTGGCCTGCATCCGCAGCGGGAACGCCTCGGTGAAGAGGATGACCTCACCCTTCATACCGGGCTGCGGCGCGCCTTGGACGATCTGGTTCGGGCGCACCCACAGCAGGCTGCCGGGCCCGCACTCGATCCGCGTCGAGTCGATCGAGAACATCCCGGTGCCCTCGGTGACCAGCAGAATCTCGTGGAATCCGAGTCGGTGCGGAGAGGACAGAAGTGTCTGCGGAACCTTCTCCAGCAGGTCCTCGAGCGACATCACCGAGATACCGGAACCCGATCGACAGACGGGGGTGTAGGGCACGACGGGAATCGGCAGGCGTGCGAAATCGACCATAGAGGTTCCGGAATCGACCTTTCTCAAGTCACTTCAGAATTCAATGATAGTCCTGGCCGCCCGTTCCGGATCACACCGGTGCAGCATGCACGACTCGGACACCGCTCGCATTGCGTGCAGAGGAAAGGAACGAGACGGGATGACCACCCCCCACGCCGGCACTCCGGAGCGCTCGCTCGTCGATCGCGCCCTGAGTGTGCTGAGTGCCTTCGACCGCCAGAACCGCACGCTCACCCTGAGCGACATCAGCAGGCGCTCGGGTCTCCCGCTGGCGACCGCGCACCGCATCGTCAACCGACTGCACAGCTGGGGCGCCCTGGAGAGGGGCGAGGAGGGCAGCTACAGCATCGGGTTGAGGCTCTGGGAGACCGGAACCCTCGCCCCGCGCTGCTCACCGCTCGCCGAGGCGGCCCTGCCCCATCTGATGGACCTGCGAGCCCGGGCGTCCGCCGGGGCGCTGCTGATGATCCGTGACGGCCTCGAAGGCGTCTGCCTCGCCATCGCCTGGAGCGGGTCCGGTACCCCGCTGTGCCTGCCCGAGTCCGGGGACCGCATGCCGCTGCACGCGTCCGCCGCGGGACTCGTCCTGCTCGCGCACGCCGACGACGCCGTCCAGAACCATGTCTGCGAATCGCCGTTGCGGGTGTACACGCCCACGACCCCGGCGCACGGTGCCGCGTTGCGGCAGGCCCTGGCGAAGGTCCGGCGGGACGGCTACGCGGTGACGCACCGCACCCTGGATCCGGACTGTGCCTCCCTGTCCTTCCCGGTGCGCGGAGCGGGCCGGGCCGTGGTCGCGGCGGTGGCCGTGGTGGCTCCCGCGGACAGCTTCCAGCCCGCGAAGGTGGCCCCCCTGGTCTCCGCAGCCGCGGACGCCATCTCCCAGCACGCCCGGTCCTCCACGTTACGGCCGCCCCGCACGACCCCATGAGGGCAGCCGACTCTCACGCGCGCCGCCGCCGGGCGAGTGGTGGGGGCGCGGGCCGGGGCAAAGCAGACACACCGACCCGCCCCACCGGCGCCGCCCGCCCCCGCCCATCTCCTCAGTGCTGCCGGACCGACCTCTCGCCAGCCCCCCTCAGCGCTGCCGGACCGACCCCGCCCGACCCCCTCGGCGCCACCGAACCGCCCCACCCGACCTCCTCAGCGCCACCGAACCAACCCCGCCGGGCCTCCTCAGTGCCGCCGGACCGACCCCGCCGGCCCCCCCTCAGTGCCGCCGAACCAACCCCGCCCAACCCCCTCGGCACCGCCGAACCGACCCCGCCCGCCCCCTCAATGCTGCCGCCGCGCCAGCCCCGTCCGTCGCAACCGCCGTACCACCGAGCGGAGTTCCGCCGTCCTGGCCGGCCAGCCCTCCGCCGGTTCGGAGACCGGGGCGGTCTCCTTCGTGGTCGTGTCCGCCGTCCACACCGCGAAATCGTTGTCCCGAGGGCCGGACTCGACGTACGGGTCGCCCTTGCCGAAGATCTGGACCGGGTGCGTGGCGTCCCAGGGGCGCCAGCCGGGGTCGCCGTCCGTGGCGAAGCGCACCCAGGCACCGTGCATGGCGTCGGCGAGCTCGGCCGGGGCGCCCTCGCCGGCGAGCTTGGCCGACTCCGGGACGTCCCCGGTGTCGAAGACGAAGCCCAGTTCGAGGGCATGGCAGGCACCGAGGTCGGGGAGGTTGGAGGGCCAGGCGAACTCGTAGACGTACGACGAGCCGGGGCGGGCCTCGGCCAGGCGGTGCAGGGGGATCCGCAGGAGGTGGTCGGTGACCATCTGGCCGACGATGTCGGCGGTCCCGGCGTCGGGGTGCAGGGCGCGGTAGCCGCGGACCACCTCGGAGCCGCAGTGGCAGCGGGCCATCGCGCCGGCGAGGGCGACCGGGCCGAGCCGGTCGACACGCTCCAGGAGGCCGCCGGGCACGAGCCAGAGACGGTACTCGTCGCTGGTCCAGCCCAGCATCAGCTCGACCTCACGGGCCACCGAACCCTCGACCAGCGCCTCCAGGGGGTCGCGGGGCACGAGGTCACCGTCGATCACGATGCCGAAGGCCGGGCCGCCCAGGACGGGGCTGCTGAGGCGGCCCACCTCGGCCTGGGTGCGCAGCAGCAGTTCGCGGTCGACCTCGGCGAAGGCGGCGGCGGTGGCGGGGACCTTCAGCCGGGTCGCCATGCGGCGCACCATCCGCCGTACCTTGTCGCGGTCGCTCGCCTCGGGCGGCCCGCTCTGGAGGACCGCGCGCCGGAACAGGCCCTGGGCCTGCGGGGCGGCGAGCAGGGCGCCGATGCTGATGGCGCCGGCCGACTGTCCGGCCAGGGTGACGCGGCCGGGGTCGCCGCCGAAGGCCTCGATCGCCTCGTGGACCCAGCGCAGGGCGGCGAGCTGGTCGCGCAGGCCGGGATTGGCGGGGGCGTCCGGGAAGAGGCCGTAGCCCTCGACGCCGAGCCGGTAGTTGACCGAGACGAACACCACGCCGTCCCGGGCGAACGCGTGTCCGTCGTACACGGGCACCGCGGAGGACCCTCTGGTCAGGGCGCCGCCGTGCAGCCACACCAGGACCGGGAGGCGGGCGCCTGGACCGGGTTCGGGCGTCCAGACGTTGAGGTTGAGGCAGTCGTCGCCGGGGACGAACGGGTCGGAGAGGTAGTGCGCGAAGGCCTCGGAGTACGGCGGTTTCGGGGCTGTCGGCCCGAAGTCGACGGTGTCGCGGACACCGTCCCAGGGCTCGGGCGGGACAGGGGGCCGGAAGCGGTTCGGGCCGAAGGGCGGAGCGGCGTAGGGGATGCCCCGGAAGACCGCGACCCCGTCCTCGTGGCGACCGCGCACGGCTCCGTACGGCGTGCTGACCACGGGATCTGTCCGGACTGCTGCCATGTGACCACCAGCCTCCTCAGCGCGCTTGTGCACCGTGAACAACAGAGCACCACATTTCGGCCCGGTATTCCGGTGCAGAGCGCGTTCCGGCGGCTGGTCGGCGTACCTCGGGGTGCGACCGGCGGGGCCCGGCCTCTTCCCGACTCCACCGGGCGAACTTAGGGTAGGAAGCGCTTACTGCCTCGCGCTTGCCTTTCCGCGCTGGTCGAGACTTCCATGGCCCTCGGGCGGGCCGGAGAGGGTGGTTCCCGATGGTCCGCACGGGGAGTGCGAGCGTGGCGGCCGGTCCGACGCTGGCGGTGGTGGCCCGGGAGGCGGGTGTGTCGGTGCCGACCGCCTCCAAGGTGGTCAACGGCCGCGAGGACGTGGCCCCCGAGACGCGGCGCCGGGTCACCGAGGCCCTGGACCGGCTCGGCTACGTCCGCAGACCGAGGTTCGACGCGGCGAAGTCGTCCGGCCTCGTCGACCTGGTCGTGCACTCGCTGGAGACCTCCTGGTCGGGGGCGGTGCTGCACGGGGTGGAGGCGGCCGCGCACGACGCCGGTCTGGAGGTGGTCGTCTCCGCCGGGCTGACCCGGAACCGGGCCGGCCGCCCCGAGCGCGGCTGGCTGGACAAGCTCACCGGGCGCGGGTCATCGGGCGTGCTGTTCAACCTGGCCGAGCTGTCGCCGGCGCAGTACGGCTGGCTGGACCAGCACCGGATCCCCTACGTCCTGATCGACCCGGTCCTGGAGCCGCCGGCGGGCGTGGTCTCGGTGGGCGCGGCGAACTGGCAGGGCGGGGTGACCGCGACCGAGCACCTGCTCGCGCTGGGCCATGAGCGCATCGCGGTCGTCGCCGGTCACCAGCGCAAGATGTGCAGCAGCGCGCGGGTGGCCGGCTACCGTTCGGCGCTCGCGGCGGCGGGGGTCCGGCAGCGGCCCGAGTACCTCCGCCTCGCGGGCTTCGACGAGAGCACCGCCCACCGTCGCACGCTGGAACTCCTGGACCTGCCCGAACCGCCCACCGCGGTCTTCGTCTGCTCCGACAGCATGGCGCTCGGCGTGTACGCGGCCCTGGCCGAACGCGGTCTGAAGGTGCCGGACGACATGAGCGTCGTGGGGTTCGACGACCTCCCCGAGGCCCGCTGGGCCACCCCGGGCCTCACCACGGTCCGCCAGCCCCTGTCGGAGATGGCGGCGACGGCCCTGCGGCTGCTGGTCCGCATGATGGAGGGCGACCACCCGGAGAGCACCCGCACGGAACTGTCGACGCGGCTGGTGGAACGGGCGAGCACGGGGGCGCCGCGCGGCTGAGCGGCTTCGGGCACCCTGGGGTCTGTCGGTGGCGGCGGGGCCGGGCGCCCTGGGTCTTTCGGCGGCGGCGAGACCGGGCACCCTGGGTCTTTCGGCGGCGGCGAGGCGGGGGACCACAGACCCCCCCGATGGCGTCGGGGCCGGGCACCAGACCCCCGGATGGCGTCGAAGCCCGGCATCAGACCCCCCGGTGGCGTCGAAGCCCGGCACCAGACCCCCCGATGGCATCGCGGCCCGGCACCAGACCCCCCGGTAGCGTCGAAGCCGGGCACCCCGAGTCCCCGTCGGCGGCCTGGCGTGCGTTCGCCGGCTGCCGTCGGAGCGGGCGAAGACGGCGTCCGCCGCGACCGGGCCGCCTGGCCCGAGGCGACCCGCAGCCCTCCCCGGCGGGCCGTGCGCATCCGGCGCGCGGGACGGGCCGTGCGATCGCGGACAGGCCGCGCGCGAGGAGGCGGGGGGCCGTCGGCCGGGGCGGCCCTGGCCGACGTCCGGGCCGCCCCGGCCATGCCGCGGGTTCGTGCGCGTGCGCCCCTGGTCGTGGGCCTGTGCGCGTCGGAATCGTTCAGCTTCGGTCATCCGTGGGCGAGGGGAACTGGCCGGGGCGGACGGGCGTCGAACGATGCGGCGGGGAGGGGCCGCCGTCCCGGTCAGGGCGGCGGCGAGCACTTGGGGGACGACCATGACGCGCTGGCGGCCGCTGCCCGACGCACTGCCGAGGGAGGCCCGGCATCTCGTCGAGCAGCTGCGGCAGCTCAAGGACCGCACGGATCTGAGCCTCGCGGAACTCGCCCGGCGCACCGCGTACAGCAAGTCGTCCTGGCAGCGGTACCTCAGCGGGGCCAAGCAGCCGCCGCGCGGTGCGGTGCGGGCGCTGTGCCGGGTGGCGGGCGCGGACCAGGCCCGGCTCCTCGCGCTGTGGGAACTGGCCGACCCGGTCTGGCCGTACGGCCCGGTGGGCCCTCCGGTGCCGCCGCGGATCCCGGCGGAAGGGGTGCCCGCGTCGGAGGCCGTGGCGGCGGCCGTCCCCGGTCCGCAGCACCGGCGGTGGCGGGCGGCGGCGCTGGTGGCGTTCGCGGTGATCGTGCTGCTGGTGGCGGGGGTGCTGTGGGCGTGGCCGTCGGGGAGCGAGTGACGGTACGGCCGCCCCCGCTCCCGCGCCGACAGGGTCAGCCGACCTGGTCGTAGTAGGCGTTGCGCCAGCTCCCCGTGCCCTTGAGCTTCACCCGGTACTTGCCGCCGACCCGCTTGAAGTCGACGTCCCGTTTGTCGCCGTCGTAGCGGACGGTGCCGCCCGAGAAGGGGCCGTGCAGCCACTGCTGGGCGAACTCCCAGCTCTGGTCGGTGACCACGCCGTCGTTGTCGGTGAGGCCGTAGCGCTCCTGCCACCACTGGGTGGCCGACTCGGTCTCCGGGCCGAAGGAACCGTCGATCCGGTTCTTGGCGAAGTTGTGCCAGTCCCCGTCGTCGTCCTGCCACTTGGCGCCGTCCGCGTACAGGACGGACTGCCACAGCGCGGTGGCGTTGCCGACGGCGTGGTCGTCGACGCCCAGGTTCTCCTCGTCCTGGAAGTCGTCGCTGACGACTCCGCTGCCGTCGATCCCGTAGTACGGGGCCGCCTCCGCCGCCGGCGCCACGGCGAGGCCGATGGTCCCGGCGCCCAGCAACACGGCCGTCACCGTCGCGGCGGCCCGCTTGCGCATGCTCATGGATGTCTCCCTTTCCGAACCGCCGTGGTTCCCCCCGTGGTTCCCCCTGGGGCGGTTCGCTTCGCTCGGCACGGCACAGCGTCACAGGGCTGAGGTGCGCACGGCGAGAGCCGCTCGCGTCCCCGGTCCGGCGGGGGACGGTCCGCCCGGTGTACGGCGGCGTGGTCCGGGAGTGCGGGACGTACGGGGACCTGCCGGGACGGGATGGGACGGGTTCGGGATGGGACTTCGGCACCCTGCCCGGAGGCCATGGCCCGAGCACGGGCCGCCGTGGGTGTTCCTCCCGCGGTCCCAGGTGCGTAGCCTCGGCGCGGTGAACGCGATTCCGGCAGGCCTCGACCATCTGGTCCTCGCGACCCCCGACCTGGCGGCGACGGTCGCCGACTTCACCCGGCGCACCGGTGTCGTGCCCGCCCCCGGCGGGGTGCATGTCGGTCGCGGCACCCGCAACCACCTGGTGGCGCTGGGCGGCACGGCCTATCTGGAGATCGTCGGGCCGGACCCGGAGCAGCCGGAGCCCACGGGGCCCCGCCCCTTCACCGTGGACACGCTGCCCGCCGCCCGCACGCTCACCTGGGCGATCAGCCCGCCCGACCTGGACGCGGCGGTGGCCGCCGCCCGGTCCCGCGGCTACGACCCCGGGGAGATCCGCCCGATGAGCCGCCGCCGCCCCGACGGCACCCTCCTGAAGTGGCGCCTCACGGACGGCGACACCCAGCACCCCTCCGGCCTGGTCCCGTTCCTCATCGACTGGGGCGCCTCCCCGCACCCCACGGCCGCGGGCCTGCCCGGCACACCCCTGCTCTCCCTCGCGGCGACCCACCCGGCCCCGGACGAGATCCGCCCTCTCCTCGCCGCCGTAGGCACCGACCTGCGCCTGTCCGAGGGCCCGGTGGGTCTCTCCTTCACGGTGGACACCCCGCGCGGCCCGGTGAGCTTCGGATGACGTGTCCGATTCCTTCAAGACCACTCCCGGCAGCGCCGCCTACCGTGCCGGTATGACTCCACGATTCGACGCCATCGGCCTGGTGGCCTCCGACATGGCCGCGTCCGTCGCCTTCTACCGGCGGCTCGGTCTGCCGTTCCCCGAAGGCGCCGAGACCCAGCCGCACGCCGAGGCCGAACTCCCGGGCGGGATGCGGCTGATGCTCGACACCGAGGACACGGTCCGCTCCTTCCACCCCGGCTGGCGGGCCCCGGCGGCCGGCAGCCGCACCGCCCTCGCCCTGCGCTGCGACAGCCCCGCCGAGGTCGACGCCGTGTACGAGCGGCTGGTGGGCGAGGGAGCCCACGGGGAGCTCAAGCCGTGGGACGCGGTGTGGGGCCAGCGGTACGCGTCCCTGCACGACCCCGACGGCAACGGCGTCGACCTGTACGCCCCGCTACCCGGCGGCGAGTAGCCGCGTCAGCGGCACGCCGGTCAACTCCCTGACGTCCCGGGCGAGATGAGCCTGGTCGGCGAAGCCGCACCGGACCGCCGTCTCCGCGTACGGCACGCCGGCCCGGGCCAGCGCGAGCGCCCGCTGGAGCCGCAGGATCCGGGCCAGCGTCTTCGGGCCGTACCCGAAGGCGACGAGGGACCTGCGGTGCAACTGCCGTGTCCCGAGCCCGAGTTCATCGGCGGTCACGCCCACCGGCCGGCCCGCGTCGAGGGAGGCCACCAGGGCGCGCAGGACGGGGTCGGCGGGGGCGGCGCGTTCCAGCGCGATGTCCTCGAGCGCGGTGGCCGGGTCGGCCGCCCCGGCGACACGGCTCCGCAGCCGCCGCACGTTGGAGGCGGGCCACAGGTCGGCCAACTCGACCCGGCGGTCCAGCAGTTCGTGCGCGGGCACACCGAGGAAGGCGGGTGCGGAGCCGGGGTGGAAACGCAGGCCGACCCACGTGCTGGGGGCGCCTGCGGTGACGTACGCCCGGGTGTCGGGGCCTGCGACCAGCAGCCGCCCCTCGTTCCAGAGCAGGTCCATGCACCCGTCGGGCAGAACGCGTCCGGCGCCGTCACCGGTCCACAGGACGGCACCGGCGAGCCTGGACGCCCGTTCCGTGTACACCCATCCAGGCTAGGACGTCCGGGCGCCGACCGCCCGCGCCCGGAACTCCTGCGGACTGACCCCGTACCCCCTCTTGAACGCACTGGACAGAGCGAACGCGCTTCCGTATCCGACCTGCCGGGCGATCGCCTCCAACGTCGCGGGCCCCTCCCGCAACCGGTCCGCGGCCAACGCCAGCCGCCACCCCGTCAGGTACGCCATCACCGGCTCCCCCACGCGTTCCGTGAACCGCCGGGCCAGCGCCGCCCGGGAGACCCCCGCCTTGGCGGCGAGGGACGCCACCGTCCACGGATGGGCCGGATCGTCCTGCATCAGCCGCAGCACCCGCCCGACCACCGGGTCGGCGAGCGCCGCGTACCAGGCGGGCGCCTCCGCCTCGGGCCGGGAGAACCAGGCCCGCAGCGCGGCGATCACCAGCAGGTCGAGCATCCGGTCCAGGACGACCTCCTGGCCGGGTTCGTCGCGCACGATCTCCGCCATGAGGAGCGGGGTCAGCGGGCACTGCCACACGTCGGTGGTCAGCGACAGCAGCGGCGGCAGGGCGTCCAGGAGACGCTTGCTGATCTCGCCGTCCATCAGGTACGTCCCGATGAGCAGCACCGTCCCGCCGTCGAGCCGGTCGCCCCAGCTGCGGACACCTAGGTCCATCGAGCCGTTCAGGGTCCCCCCGTCGGGGTGGCGGCACTCGGCGCCGGGCAGGATCAGCGCCTGCGGGGCGGTGTCCGGGGCGTCGGCGCAGGTGTAGGGGGCGGGTCCGCGGGCGATGGCGAGGTCGCCGGGGCGCAGTCGGACGCTCTCCCCCGTGTCGGGCAGGACGACGGCCTCCCCGCGGACCATCAGCATCACCGTCAGCGGCGCCCGGTCCTCCACCCGCACCGCCCAGGGCGGGTCGAAACACGCCCGGATCATGAAAGCGCCACGCGCCCGCGGTCCTTCCAGCAGGCCTGCCAGAGCGTCCATGGGGCCAGCGTAGACGCGCCCGTACGGGAATGAGCCGTTCAGCGGCGGTCCCCTGCGGGGCACGGGAGTTGACGCGTGGGCCCGGCCGCGCCCTCAGCGCTCCCCGGCCCGCACCCGACACCGCGCCCCGGTCAGGACCCCTCCGGCTTGTGCGGGGGATGCGTCGACTTCACGTGGGTCCGCAGGCGGGACGTCACGTCCTCCGGCGGCAGGAAGCGGGACCAGCGCTCCGGGAACTCCGAGGGCATGTCGGGGTCGTCCGGGTCGACGTCCGTGTCCCGGACGCCGGCCGCCGCACGGGCCACGTACTCGGCCACCTGGGCCTCCCGCACCCGCTCGTTCGCGGCGCGCGCCGCCGCCGTCGCCGCGGCCGGCCAGACGCGGTCGATCGCCGCGTTGACGGCCGCGCCCACCAGGACCGCGAAGGCCGATACGCCGATCCACAGCAGCACGGCGACCGCGGCCGCCAGCGAGCCGTAGATCGTCGCGCCCTCGATCGTGCTCTGGAGGTAGATCCGGAGCAGGAAGCTGCCCAGGACCCACATCGCGAGGGCCACGAGGGCGCCGGGGACGTCCTCGATCCACGGTGAGCGCACCGGGACGGACACGTGGTACAGCGTCGTCAGGAAGGCGACGGACAGGATGATCACCACGGGCCAGTACAGGACCTGTACGACCGTCGCCGACCAGGGCACGATCCGCACCACCGCGTCCGGACCGGCCACCATCAGCGGCAGCGCCACCGAGCCGATCAGCAGCGCCGCGATGAACAGCGCGAACGCGACCAGCCGGGTCTTGACGATGCCCCGGACGCCGTCGAGGCCGTACATGACGGTGATGGTGTCGATGAAGACGTTGACGGCGCGCGATCCGGACCACAGGGCGAACAGGAATCCGACGGAGATGACGTCGGGACGGCCGCCCTTCATGACGTCGTCGAGGATCGGCTGCGCGATCTGCCGCACCCCCTTGTCGGACAGGACCGTGCGCGCCGCGGCCAGGAGGTTGGCCTCCAGGCTGCTGATGCTGTCGGTGCCGGTCCAGTCGTCGACGTAGCCGAGCAGGCCGATGAGGCTGAGCAGCAGCGGTGGCACCGACAGCAGCGAGAAGAACGCGGCCTCGGCGGCGAGCCCCAGGATGCGGTACTCGATGCACGAGTTGACGGTGTCCTTGAGCAGCAGCCAGGCGGTCCTGCGCTTGGAGACGTTCCGGTAGAGCGCTCGGGCCCGGTGGAGCCGCCCGGAGGGTTGTTGAGGGGATTCGCTTGCTGCCTGCACGTCCTAAAGGTATCCGCCAGGAGAGCGTGCACTCATCCCCCGGTCCCGGCGCGGGGCACCCACCGCAGGGCCCTGACCTAGGCTCGAACCGGCCACCGCCGCCCCGCGAGGTGGTCACTCCAGGCACACACGTCCCCTTGTTCTTTTCGAGGCCCGGCACGCGGCACCCTGGCCCCCGCCCCGGAGACGACCCCGCCCACCCCCGTGTCCGTCATGTGACCCACCCCGCACCCCGGGGTACTTTCGCAGGCATGGCAGGCACCACGCACACCGTGACCAACCAGCCCCCACCCCTGATCGGCTACGACGTCTACGGCGCCGACCTCGCGCTCAAGGAGGCCGTGACGCGGCATCTCGACCCGGACCTGCTCGACGAGGTCGACGGCGAGCTGTCGGCGCTCGGCCGGGCCTGCGGCTCCGCACAGGTACAGGAGTGGGGTGCCCAGGCCAACGAGAACCCGCCCCGGCTGCGCACCCACGACCGCCACGGCCACCGTGTCGACGAGGTCGAGTTCCATCCGGCCTGGCACCGCGTGCTCGGCAAGGGCGTCTCCGCGGGCCTGACCGCCGCCTGGGCCCGGCCCGGCGGACACGTACGACGCGCGGCCGCCTTCCTGCTGTGGACGCAGGTCGACGCGGGCAACTGCTGCCCCCTGTCGATGACCCACGCGGCGGTGCCCGCCCTGCGCACCGACCCCGATCTCGCCGCCGAGTGGGAGCCCAGACTCACCTCCATGGTCTACGACCGCGAGCTGCGGCCCGCCCACCTCAAGGCGGGGGCGCTGCTCGGGATGGGCATGACGGAGAAGCAGGGCGGCAGCGACGTCCGGGCGGCCACGACGACCGCCCGCCCCTTGCCCGACGGCGAGACCTACGAGCTCACCGGCCACAAGTGGTTCTGCTCGGCCCCCATGTCGGACGGTTTCCTGGTCCTCGCCCAGGCCCCCGGCGGACTCACCTGCTTCCTGGTGCCCCGGGTCCTGGAGGACGGCACCCGCAACCCGTTCCTCCTCCAGCGCCTGAAGGACAAGCTCGGCAACCGCTCCAACGCCTCCGCCGAGGTCGAGTTCGAGGGGACGTGGGCCCGCCGCGTCGGGGACGAGGGCCGCGGGGTCCGCACCATCATCGAGATGGTCGCGGCGACCCGGCTGGACTGCGCCCTCGGCTCGGCGGGCCTGATGCGCCAGGCCGTGGCCCAGGCGATCCACCACTGCACGCACCGCGAGGCCTTCGGCGGCAAGCTCGTCGACAAGCCCCTGATGCGCAACGTCCTGGCCGACCTGGCCGTGGAGTCCGAGGCGGCGACCACCCTCGCGCTGCGGGTGGCCGCCGCCTACGACAAGGGCGACGAGCAGGAGCGTGCCTTCCTCAGGATCGCGGTACCGGTGGCGAAGTACTGGATCACCAAGCGCTGCACACCCCTCGTCACGGAGGCCGCGGAGTGCCTGGGCGGCAACGGCTACGTCGAGGAGTCGGGCCTGCCCCGCCTGGTCCGTGAGTCACCGCTGAACTCGATCTGGGAGGGCGCCGGCAACGTCCAGGCCCTGGACGTCGTACGGGCCCTGAAGCGCGAACCGCAGGCCCTGAACGCCTACCTGCTGGAGATCGGCCGCACCCGGGGCGCCGACCACCGCCTGGACGCCGCCGTCAAGAGCCTCTTCACGGAACTGGCCGACCTGGAGGGCATCGAGGGCCGCGCCCGCCACCTCACCGAACGCCTGGCCCTGGTCCTGCAAGGCTCCCTGCTCGTCCGCCACGCCCCACCGGAGGTGGCCGACGCTTTCTGCGCCGCGCGCCTGGGAGGAGACCGTGGAACGTCCTTCGGGACCCTGCCGGCCACTCTCGATCTGGAGAAGGTGGTGGACCGGGCCAGGCCGCAGGCCTGAGCCCGACAGGGGCGCGGGGAACTGCGCGACCAGCCCCCACCGGCCCGCAGTCGCCCACGCACCCCCCAACCCACCCCCGTAGGCGCCCCGCCCAACCGTCGGAGACGGGGGTGGTGCTGCGCCGACACGGCACCACCCCCGTGATGGCCCAGAGGCCGAAAAACGCCGCTGCGAGACGACGTCGGATCAAGTTTCAACCAGGCCGGGACGCACCACCAGGGTTGCAGGGGGTTGCAACTTCCTGGTGACTGTGGCCGGACCGCCCTCCTGCCCTCGACACGAGCGGCACTATTGGACGGACAGTCAAGACAGCCGGCCACCACGCACAGCCACGACGGACGGAGGGCGGACCCGTGCCGATCTCGCCGACACATGTGACCCACCTGGCCGCCGTGGACTCGGCTCGCGCGGCCAGGGTGCTCAGCGAGGTCCGCTCCGCGACCCTGTCCGGCCGGCCCGCCCCGCTCGCCCCGCGTCCCGTGATCGAGGAGTCCTGGAGCCGCATGCTGCGCGGCGGTGTCGACCCCGACCACGATTTCCGGTCAGGGCTGCTGTCCCCGGAGGAGGTCCAGCGGCGCCGGGAGGACACCCGGCTCCGGCACGTCCTGCCGGTGCTCAGGGACGGACTGCTGGCGGTCGCGGACGTCGCCCACCACATCATGGTCGTCGCCGACGAGGACGGCCGGGTGCTGTGGCGGGAGGGCAGTTCGCCGGTGCTGCGCAAGGCCGACGGCACCGGGTTCGAACTCGGCGCCGACTGGCGGGAGAACGTCGTCGGCACGAACGGCATCGGCACCCCGGTGGTGGTGGGCCACCCCGTGCAGGTGTTCGCCTCCGAGCACTTCGTGCGCTCGCAGACCTCCTGGACCTGCACCGGCGCCCCCATCAAGGATCCGCGGGACGGCCGGCTCATCGGGGTGGTCGACGTGAGCGGACCGCTGGACACCATGCATCCGGCCACGCTCGCCTGGGTCGACTCGGTGGCCAAGCTCGCCGAGGCACGGCTGCGCGAGCTGCATCTGACCTCGCTGGAGCACCTGCGGGCCGTGGCGTCGCCGGTGCTCGCCCGGCTCACCGGCAGGGCCCTGGTGGTGGACCGGGACGGCTGGACGGCGGCGGTGACCGGAATGCCGTACCCGAACCGGATCGCGCTGCCCAAGTCGCCGTCGCCGGGACGCCGTTGGCTGCCCGCGCTCGGTCTGTGCACGCTGGAGCCGCTGGCGGGTGGCTGGTTGATCCGGGCCGCCGACCAGCCGGAGCCGCCCGGCGTCACCCGGATCGTCCTGGATCTCGCGCACCCGCGCCGCTGGACGGTGACCGTGACGGCAGGGGGCGGAGCGGTCACCTGGAGTCACGAACTGAGCCCTCGGCACGCCGAGTTGCTCTATCTGCTCGCGCTGCACCGCTCGGGCCGCACCGCTGCGGGCCTGGCCGAGGACATGTTCGGCGATCCGGTCCGGACGGTGACGGTACGAGCGGAGATGTCCCGGGTACGGCGGTACCTCGGGGCCTTCCTGGAGCACCGGCCGTATCGTTTCTGCGAGGACGCCGAGGTGGAGGTGCTGCTTCCGGAGAGCCCGGCCGATCTGCTGCCGCACTCGACGGCCCCGGCCGTGCTCGGGGCCCGCGCCGTCACCGAGACCGAGTGAAAACCCTCGATCTGGGCGCATCTCCCGCATAATTGCACGGTCTTCGTCCCCAACCGTGCCGTACTGCCGTAGCATCCCTCTACGGGCCACCCCACCTGCTCCTCGGTCAACGTACGGATCATCAGGCGCAGTTGGCCCGCCTCGGGAGGACGTATGAAGCATCGTGGCAGACACCGCAGGCGGAGGCGTGGTCGAGCCCTGCGCGCCTTCCTGGCCGGGACCGCCCTCGCGCTGACCGCCGCCGCCACCATGATCAGCGCCTCCCAGGCCACCGTGGCCGCCAACCCCGGGGAGTTGAAGGTCCTCGACTCCCCCGCCGGGACCACCTCGTTGCGCCTGCGGGAATCCCTGGTTCCCGAGCGGTCGCTCGACCGGCTCTCCGCCGCGATGGGACGCCCCGTCGGGGTCTCCGCGGTCCTCGACTCCGCGGACCGGAGCCTGCGCGACGCGATCGACTGCACGGCCGGCGAGCGCGAGGCACTGCCGGTGGCGCCGAGCGCCACCGCCGCGTACTGCTGGGACGCCGCCGACACCCGGTCCTGGCGGGCCGGGGCGGTCACCACCTCAGGTGACGCCGACGACGACGGCGCCTGGGGCACCCACCGGGTGATCCTGTCCGCATGGAGCCGTACCGGCACGGCGGCGAGCGGCGGGGGCCTGGCCCGGGTCGCCTTCGTCGACGCCGACGACATGAGCCGTCCCACCTACTCCTGGGTCCTGCTGGCCGTCCCGGTCGACGGCGGACGCGACTACCGCGGGCTGGTCTCCCAGGTCTCCGGCATGGTCTGGTACCAGAACAAGCTGCTGGTCACCGCGAGCGGCGACGGCGGCGACGCGCTGTACGTGTACGACATCAACCGCATCCAGCGGGCCGGCGTCCGCAGCGACGCGGTCGGCAAGGTGCGCGGCGGCTGGTCGGCGCACGGCGCCCAGTGGGTGCTGCCCGCGGTCGGCTCCTACCGCCTGACCGGAGGCGACACCGGCGGGGCCCGCCCCGACTACCTCTCGCTGGACCGCAGCACCGCCCCGGACTCCCTGGTCGCGAGCGAGTGGGTGTCCTCGGGCGACGACCGGGGCACGCGACTGTGGCGCTACGACTTCAGCGGCGCCGCCGGCCGCGCCGGGCTGCTGGCCACCGACGCCGCGGGCTACGCGCGCGTGCACGACGCCTACGTCACCAAGGCCTCCGGGTCCGGGCCGGTCCTGTCGTACGACTCCCGGTGGTATCTGAGCCGGGCGGCCGGCACCGACGGCGATCACGGCACCCTGTGGCGCCAGACCACCTCCGGCCCCGCCAAGGCCACCCGCTGCGGCACGGACGAGTCCCGCAACTGCTGGAGCGGGGAGTCGGAGTCGCTGTCCTACTGGGAGCAGACCGGTGAGGTGTGGTCCCAGTCGGGCCGGGTGCTGTTCGCGCTGCCGCTGACTTCGATCGACGCGTCCCTGGGTTGACCGGGCCCCGGCCCCGCTCGGCGCGTCCGTCCCTGGGTGGAGCGGCGCCCGTGGCCCGATCTACGCGTCCCCGGGGCAGCCGGGCCCTGGCTTCGGTCGACGCGTCCGTCCCCGGGTGGAGCGGCGCCCGTGGCCCGATCTACGCGTCCCCGGGGCAGTCGGCGCCTGGCCTCGATCGACAGATCTCCGGAGGAGATGGTTCCCTGGCCTCCATGCCGAACATCGCCGTGACCACCTGGTCCCTGGAACAGACCGCCCCGACCGACCTCCTCCCGGCCGAGCCCCCGGAGGGCGACGTCCGCGTCCATCGCGCGGAAGTCCCCTCCCCCGAGTTCAGCCGCTATCTGTACGCCTCCGTGGGCGGGGACATCCGCTGGACCGACCGGCTCTCGTGGACGTACGCGCGGTGGCGGGAACACCTGGAGCGGCCGGGCGTGGAGACCTGGGTGGCCTACGACCGCGGCACCCCCGCCGGTTACGTGGAGCTGGAGCCCCAGGACGACGGAGTGGTGGAGATCGTCTACTTCGGCCTGATCCCGGCCTTCCGCGGCCGGCGGATCGGCGGGCACCTCCTCTCGTACGGCGCCGCCCGCGCCTGGGACCTCGCGGACCGCTGGCCGGGGCTGACGGACACCAAGCGGGTGTGGCTGCACACGTGCAGCAAGGACGGTGAGCACGCGATGGACAACTACCAGCGGCGTGGCTTCAAGCTCTTCGACACCAAGGTCGAGGAGGAGGCGGAGGTACCCACGCCGGGGCCGTGGCCGGGGGCGTACCCGGCCTGACCTGCGGGAACAAGAGGTCTCGCGATCTTTGTGACCAACGACACCCTCGTCTCGCCCAGCGAGACAAGGGTGTCCACATGGCGGATAAAGCTGGACTGTGTCCAGATCGCCGTGACACGCTTCCGTCATGTCTGGAACTGGAATTGCCTTGGTGAGTCGGCGGCACGTCGACCTCGGCCGCATGTCCAGCGCCATCTGTCCGGTGCGCTGACGAGCCGCAGCGTCACCCGGTACACCCTCTCGTTCTCCTCTTCGCGCAACGACGCGCAGGTACACCCATGCGCCCGTACGCGCAGGTAAGAGCCGCTTTCCGCCTGTCCCGAAGGACGTAACAACCATGGCCGCCACCCCGCAGAACCCTGCCGCCGCAGCGCCCCGCCGCAAGGTGAGCCGTCACCGCGGTGAGGGTCAGTGGGCCGCGGGGCACCACACCCCGCTCAACGGCAACGAGCAGTTCAAGAAGGACGACGACGGTCTCAATGTGCGGACACGCATTGAGACGATCTACTCGAAGCGCGGCTTCGACTCGATCGACCCCAACGACCTGCGCGGCCGGATGCGCTGGTGGGGCCTCTACACCCAGCGCAAGCCCGGGATCGACGGCGGCAAGACCGCGATCCTGGAGCCGGAGGAGCTGGACGACAAGTACTTCATGCTGCGGGTGCGGATCGACGGCGGACGCCTCACCACCCAGCAGCTGCGGGTGATCGGCGAGATCTCCGAGGAGTTCGCGCGCGGCAGCGCGGACATCACCGACCGGCAGAACATCCAGCTGCACTGGATCCGCATCGAGGACGTCCCGGAGATCTGGAACCGTCTCGAGGCCGTCGGCCTGTCCACCACCGAGGCCTGCGGCGACACCCCGCGTGTCATCATCGGTTCGCCGGTCGCCGGCATCGCCGAGGACGAGATCATCGACGGCACCCGGGCGATCGACGAGATCCACGAGCGGTACATCGGCAGCAAGGAGTTCTCCAACCTGCCCCGCAAGTTCAAGACGGCGATCTCCGGCTCCCCGCTCCTGGACGTGGTCCACGAGATCAACGACATCGCCTTCGTCGGCGTCGAGCACCCCGAGCACGGCCCCGGCTTCGACCTGTGGGTCGGCGGCGGCCTGTCCACCAACCCCAAGCTCGGCGTCCGGCTCGGCGCCTGGGTGCCGCTGGACGAGGTGCCCGAGGTGTGGGCCGGCGTGGTCGGCATCTTCCGGGACTGGGGCTACCGGCGACTGCGCACCCGTGCCCGGCTGAAGTTCCTCGTCGCCGACTGGGGCCCGGAGAAGTTCCGCCAGGTCCTGGAGGACGACTACCTGAAGCGCAAGCTGGTCGACGGCCCCGCGCCCGCCGAGCCCTCGGGCCGCTGGCGTGACCACGTCGGTGTGCACCGGCAGAACGACGGCCTCTTCTACGTCGGCTTCGCCCCGCGCGTCGGCCGCGTCGACGGTGCCACCCTCACGAAGATCGCCGAGGCCGCCGAGGCCCACGGCTCGGGCCGGGTGCGGACCACCGTCGAGCAGAAGATGATCATCCTCGATGTCGAGGAGGCGCAGGTCCAGCCGCTCGTCGAGGCCCTGGAGGCGCTCGACCTGACCGCGAAGCCCTCGCCCTTCCGGCGCGGCACCATGGCCTGCACCGGCATCGAGTACTGCAAGCTCGCCATCGTCGAGACCAAGGCGCGCGGCGCCTCGCTGATCGACGAACTGGAGCGCCGGATCCCGGAGTTCGACGAGCCGCTCACCATCAACATCAACGGCTGCCCGAACGCCTGCGCCCGTATCCAGGTGGCGGACATCGGTCTCAAGGGCCAGCTGGTCCTCGACGACAAGGGCGAGCAGGTCGAGGGCTACCAGGTGCACCTGGGCGGCGCCCTCGGTCTGGAGGCCGGGTTCGGCCGCAAGGTGAGGGGCCTGAAGGTCACCTCCGAGGAGCTGCCCGACTACGTCGAGCGGGTCCTGAAGCGGTTCCAGGCCGAGCGCGAGGACGGCGAGCGCTTCGCCGCCTGGGCCTCGCGTGCCTCCGAGGAGGCACTGTCGTGAGCGAGCGGGCCGCCCCCTTCTACTGCCCCTACTGCGGCGACGAGGACCTGCGCCCCAGCGAGCAGGGTCACGGCGCCTGGGAATGCGCGGCCTGCAACCGCGCATTCCAGTTGAAGTTCCTCGGGCTGCTCGCCCGCGGCCTTCAGCACCATGACGCAGGGGGAGATCAGATATGACCACGACTCAGGAAGAGCGCACGACCGACGAACTCAAGGCGCTCGCCGAGCAGGCGGGCCGCGACCTGGAGGACGCCTCCGCGCTGGAGATCCTCCAGTGGGCCGTCGACACCTTCGGCAAGCGCTTCTGCGTGACCTCGTCCATGGAGGACGCGGTGGTCGCGCATCTCGCCTCCCGCGCGATGAAGGGCGTCGACGTCGTCTTCCTCGACACCGGCTACCACTTCGAGGAGACCATCGGCACCCGGGACGCGGTCGAGGCCGTGATGGACGTCAACGTCATCACGCTGACCCCGCGCCAGACGGTCGCCGAGCAGGACGCCGAGTACGGCCCCCGGCTGCACGACCGCGACCCCGACCTGTGCTGCAAGCTGCGCAAGGTCGAGCCGCTGGAGCGGGGCCTGAAGGACTACGTGGCCTGGGCGACCGGACTGCGCCGCGACGAGTCCCCGACCCGGGCCAACACCCCGGTCGTCGGCTGGGACGAGAAGCGACAGAAGGTCAAGGTCTCCCCCATCGCCCGCTGGACCCAGGACGACGTGGACGTGTACGTCCAGGAGCACGGCGTGCTCACCAACCCGCTGCTGATGGACGGTTACGCCTCCGTCGGCTGCGCCCCCTGCACCCGCCGTGTCCTGGAGGGCGAGGACGCGCGCGCCGGCCGCTGGGCCGGGCGTGCCAAGACCGAGTGCGGGCTGCACGGATGACCGCCACCGACAAGGAGTTGCACGTGACGACCGGAGCCACCGTCTGGCTCACGGGTCTGCCGAGTGCCGGCAAGACCACCATCGCGTACGAGCTGGCAGGCCGGCTGCGCGAGGAGGGCCACCGCGTCGAGGTGCTCGACGGCGACGAGATCCGCGAGTTCATCTCGGCGGGCCTCGGCTTCAGCCGCGAGGACCGGCACACCAACGTGCAGCGCATCGGCTTCCTCGCCGAACTGCTCGCCCGCAACGGCGTCAAGGCGCTGGTCCCGGTCATCGCGCCGTACGCCGACAGCCGTGAGGCGGTGCGCAAGCGCCACCAGGAGAGCGGCACCGCGTACATCGAGGTGCACGTGGCGACCCCGGTCGAGGTGTGCTCCGTACGCGATGTGAAGGGCCTGTACGCCAAGCAGGCCGCGGGCGAGCTGTCCGGGCTGACCGGGGTCGACGACCCCTACGAGGAGCCCGAGTCGCCCGATCTGCGGATCGAGTCCCAGCACCAGACCGTCCAGGAGTCCGCGGCCGCGGTCCACGCGCTGCTCACCGAGAGGGGACTGGCATGACGACGACCGTTGCCCGGGTGACGGGGGGCGACGAGGGCACCGACGCCCCGTACGCCCTGTCCCACCTGGACGCTCTCGAGTCCGAGGCCGTGCACATCTTCCGTGAGGTGGCGGGTGAGTTCGAGCGGCCGGTGATCCTGTTCTCCGGCGGCAAGGACTCCATCGTCATGCTGCACCTGGCGCTGAAGGCGTTCGCGCCGGCCGCGATCCCGTTCTCGCTGCTGCACGTGGACACCGGGCACAACTTCCCCGAGGTCCTGGAGTACCGGGACCGTGTGGTCGCCGCCCATGGGCTGCGTCTCCATGTGGCCTCCGTACAGGACTACATCGACCGCGGTGTGCTGAAGGAGCGTCCGGACGGGACCCGCAACCCGCTCCAGACCCTCCCCCTGACCGAGAAGATCCAGGCGGAGAAGTTCGACGCGGTCTTCGGCGGTGGCCGCCGCGACGAGGAGAAGGCCCGCGCCAAGGAGCGGGTGTTCTCGCTGCGGGACGAGTTCTCGCAGTGGGACCCGCGCCGCCAGCGCCCCGAGCTGTGGAACCTGTACAACGGCCGCCACGCACCCGGTGAGCACGTCCGGGTCTTTCCGCTGTCCAACTGGACCGAGCTGGACGTGTGGCAGTACATCGCCCGGGAGGGCATCGAGCTGCCGGAGATCTACTTCGCGCACGAGCGCGAGGTGTTCTCGCGCAGCGGCATGTGGCTCACCGCTGGTGAGTGGGGCGGGCCGAAGGACGGCGAGACCGTCGAGAAGCGGCTGGTGCGCTACCGGACCGTCGGGGACATGTCCTGCACGGGCGCGGTCGACTCCGACGCGGTGACGCTGGACCAGGTCATCACCGAGATCGCCGCCTCCCGACTCACCGAGCGGGGTGCCACCCGCGCCGACGACAAGATGTCCGAGGCCGCGATGGAAGACCGTAAGCGCGAGGGGTACTTCTAGAGATGAGCACGACCACTTCCGAGGTGCTCTCGGAGACGACCCTGCTGCGGTTCGCGACCGCGGGCTCCGTCGACGACGGCAAGTCCACCCTGGTCGGACGGCTGCTGCACGACTCCAAGTCGGTCCTCACCGACCAGCTGGAGGCGGTGGAGCGCGCCTCCGCCAGCCGCGGCCAGGACGCGCCCGACCTCGCGCTGCTCACCGACGGCCTGCGCGCCGAGCGGGAGCAGGGCATCACCATCGACGTCGCCTACCGCTACTTCGCCACCCCGCGCAGGCGGTTCATCCTCGCCGACACCCCCGGCCATGTGCAGTACACCCGCAACATGGTGACGGGTGCCTCCACGGCCGAGCTGACGGTGATCCTCATCGACGCCCGCAACGGCGTGGTGGAGCAGACCCGCCGGCACGCGGCCCTCGCGGCCCTGCTGCGGGTGCCGCACGTGGTCCTGGCCGTCAACAAGATGGACCTCGTCGACTACGCCGAGCCCGTCTTCGCCGCGATCGCCGAGGAGTTCACGGCGTACGCGACCGAGCTGGGCGTCCCGGAGGTCACCGCGATCCCGATCTCGGCGCTCGCCGGGGACAACGTGGTGGAGCCGTCCGCGAACATGGACTGGTACGGCGGCCCGACGGTCCTGGAGCACCTGGAGACGGTCCCGGTCACCCACGACCTGAGCCACTGCCACGCGCGTCTGCCCGTGCAGTACGTGATCCGGCCGCAGACCGCCGAGCACCCCGACTACCGGGGCTACGCCGGTCAGATCGCCGCCGGTTCCTTCCGGGTCGGTGAGCAGATCACGGTGCTGCCCTCAGGGCGTTCCACGAAGATCGCCGGCATCGACCTGCTCGGAGAGCCGGTCGACGTGGCCTGGACGACCCAGTCGGTGACGATCCTCCTGGAGGACGACATCGACATCTCGCGCGGCGACCTGCTGGTGCCCAGCAAGGACGCCCCGCCGACCACCCAGGACATCGAGGCGACCGTCTGCCATGTGGCCGACGCCCCGCTGACCGTCGGCCACCGGGTGCTGCTCAAGCACGGCACCCGCACGGTCAAGGCGATCGTCAAGGACATCCCGTCCCGTCTCACGCTCGACGACCTGTCCCTGCACCCGCACCCGGGACAGCTCGTCGCCAACGACATCGGCCGGGTGAAGATCCGTACCGCCGAGCCGCTGCCCGTCGACTCCTACTCCGACTCGCGGCGCACCGGTTCGTTCATCCTCATCGACCCGAACGACGGCACCACGCTCACCGCGGGCATGGTCGGCGAGTCGTTCGCGTCCCCGGAGCCCGTCAAGGACGAGGCCGAGGACGACGGGTGGGACTTCTGACATGAACTCCACCGACTACTTCTCCACGTTCGCGAAGGAGGGCGGCCGCGTCGGCAGCGGCGCGCTCGGCAGCGGGCAGGGCGGAGTGGCGCGATGTGTGCGTTGACGTACGCGCACCGCTTGCGCGCCCCGTCCCCCCACCCGCCGTCCCGGAAGAGACGAAGACCTGCCGACCTCCCGGCCACGACCTGAGAGACCGTGACCGCCGGGCCTCCGAGAGGAACACCTCCCGTGCCTGTCAACCGCTCAGCCCTCCTTCGCCGCGGCGCCGCCGTGGTCGCCGCTCTTCCGCTGCTGGCACTCGCCGCCTGCGGCTACGGGTCGGACTCCAAGGACACCGGCACCGCCAAGGTCGCCGCCGGCGCCAAGAAGATCGACGGACTCGACTCCGTCAAGATCGGCTACTTCGGCAACCTCACCCACGGCACCGCGCTCGTGGCCGTGAACAAGGGCTTCTTCCAGAAGGAGCTGGGCGCCACCAAGGCGTCGTACGCGACCTTCAACGCCGGCCCGTCCGAGATCGAGGCGCTCAACTCCAAGTCGATCGACATCGGCTGGATCGGCCCCTCCCCGTCGATCAACGGTTACGTCAAGTCGGGCGGCAAGAGCCTGAAGATCATCGGCGGTTCGGCCTCCGGTGGCGTGAAGCTGGTCGTCAACCCGGACAAGATCAAGTCCCTGAAGGACGTCAAGGGCAAGAAGATCGCCACCCCGCAGCTCGGCAACACGCAGGACGTGGCGTTCCTCAACTGGATCGCCGACCAGGGCTGGAAGGTCGACGCGCAGAGCGGCAAGGGTGACGTCACCGTCGTCCGCACCGACAACAAGATCACGCCGGACGCCTACAAGGCCGGTTCCATCGACGGCGCCTGGGTGCCGGAGCCGACCGCGTCCAAGCTGGTCGCCGAGGGCGGCAAGGTGCTGCTCGACGAGGCGTCGCTGTGGCCGGACAAGAAGTTCGTGATCACGAACATCATCGTGCGCCAGGACTTCCTCAAGGAGCACCCGAAGGCGGTCGAGGCCGTCCTGAAGGCGTCGGTGGAGGCCAACAAGTGGATCAACGCCAACCCGGACGCGGCGAAGGCGGCGGCGAACAAGCAGCTCGAGGCGGACTCCGGCAAGGCGCTCAAGCCCGCGGTCCTCGACCCGGCCTGGAAGTCGATCCAGTTCACCAACGACCCGCTGGCGGCCACCCTCAACACCGAGGCGGAGCACGCGGTCAAGGCCGGTCTGCTGAAGAAGCCCGACCTGAACGGGATCTACGACCTGACGATCCTCAACAAGGTCCTCAAGGCCGACGGTGAGCCCACGGTGGACGCCGCCGGTCTCGGCACCAGCTGACCCCGGTCCCCGAAGAGTTCCCAGGAGGTGACGACCATGGCCACGACCACGACGCTCGCCAAGGCCGACGAGTCCGTCGAGTACGCAGCACGCCTCGATCACGTCTCGAAGTCCTTCGCGGGACCGGGTGGACAGCAGCTCGTCCTGGACGACGTCAGCATCGATGTCGCGCCGGGCGAGTTCGTCACCCTCCTGGGGGCCTCGGGCTGCGGCAAGTCCACGCTGCTCAACCTGGTGGCCGGGCTCGACGACCCGACCGCCGGGTCCATCACGACCGACGGCCGCCCCGCCCTGATGTTCCAGGAGCACGCCCTCTTCCCGTGGCTGACCGCGGGCAAGAACATCGAACTCGCCCTGAAACTCAGGGGAGTCGCCAAGCCCGACCGGCGCACCAAGGCCGAGGAACTGCTCGAACTGGTCCGCCTGAAGGGCGCGTACGGCAAGCGGGTGCACGAGCTGTCGGGCGGTATGCGTCAGCGCGTGGCACTGGCCCGCGCGCTCGCCCAGGAGAGCAACCTGCTGCTGATGGACGAGCCGTTCGCGGCCCTCGACGCCATCACGCGGGACGTGCTGCACGACGAGATCACCCGGATCTGGGCGGAGACCGGCGTGTCCGTCCTGTTCGTGACGCACAACGTGCGCGAGGCGGTACGGCTCGCGCAGCGCGTGATCCTGCTGTCCTCGCGCCCCGGCCGGATCGCCCGCGAGTGGACGGTCGGCATTCCGCAGCCGCGCCGCATCGAGGACGCGCCCGTGGCCGAACTGGCCCGTGAGATCACCGAAGAACTGCGTGGGGAGATCCGCCGTCATGGCCAGCACTGACACGACACCGGCCCAGGACGCCGGGAGCGTAGAGGCGGGCCTCGACGCACTGGAGACCCAGGCCACCGGCCGCCCGACCCTGCGGCAGACCCTGGTCAACAAGATCCTGCCGCCGGTCATCGCGCTCGCCGTCGTCCTCGTGGTGTGGACGCTGCTCTACCCGGTCGTCGACGACCCGTCCAAGCTGCCCTCCCCGGCGGCCGTGGGCGACACGTTCAAAGAGGCCTGGCTCCAGGGCGATCTCCTCGGCTACATCTGGACCAGCGTCTCGCGCGGTCTGCTGGGCTTCTTCTTCGCCCTGCTCATCGGCACCCCGCTGGGCCTGATCGTGGCCCGGGTGAAGTTCGTCCGCGCGGCCATCGGCCCGATCCTGTCCGGCCTCCAGTCGCTGCCGTCGGTGGCGTGGGTGCCGCCGGCCGTGATCTGGCTGGGTCTGAACAACTCCATGATGTACGCGGTGATCCTGCTCGGCGCGGTTCCCTCCATCGCCAACGGCCTGGTGTCCGGCGTCGACCAGGTGCCGCCGCTGTTCCTGCGGGCCGGCCGGACCATGGGGGCGACGGGCGTCAAGGGCATCTGGTACGTCACCCTGCCGGCCTCGCTGCCCGGCTATGTCGCGGGACTCAAGCAGGGCTGGGCGTTCTCCTGGCGCTCGCTGATGGCCGCGGAGATCATCGCCCAGTTCCCCGACCTGGGCGTGGGGCTCGGGCAGTTGCTGGAGAACGGCCGCACCAACAGCGACATGGCCATGGTGTTCGAGGCGATCCTGCTCATCCTGTTCGTCGGCATCGCGATCGATCTGCTGATCTTCAGTCCGCTGGAGCGGTGGGTGTTGCGCAGCCGCGGTCTGCTGGTGAAGGGCTGAGCCCATGAAGCCGGTTCTCCTGGTCATCGCCCACGGCAGCCGTGATCCGCGGCACGCCGCGACGGTGCACGCCCTCGTACGGCGGGTGCGCGCGCTGCGCCCCGGCGTGCGGGTGGAGACCGGCTTCCTGGACTTCAACATCCCTTCCGTGCAGGGGGTGTTGGAGTCGCTGGCGGCGGAGGGTGTCCGTGACGTCGTGGCGCTGCCGCTGCTGTTGACGCGGGCGTTCCACGCGAAGGCGGACATCCCCGCGGTGCTGCGGGACGCGCCGCCGCAGCTGCGGATCCGGCAGGCGGAGGTGCTGGGCCCGTCCCCGCTGCTGCTGTCCGCGCTCGAACGGCGGCTGTACGAGGCGGGGTTGACGCCCGCCGACAAGTCCTCGACCGGGGTCGTGCTGGCCTCGGCGGGGTCCACCGACCCGGAGGCGATCGCAGTGATCGCTGACATCGCGCGGGAGTGGCGGCACACCGGTTGGTGCGCCGTGCGGCCTGCGTTCGCCTCCGCGGCCCTGCCCCGCACCGAGGACGCGGTGCGGGAACTCCGGGCGCTCGGCTGCGCCCGGGTCGCCGTGGCGCCGTACATCCTCGCCCCGGGCTTCCTGCCCGACCGCATCGCGCGCGGCGCCGCGGAGGCGGATGTGCTGGCGGAGGTGCTGGGGGCGGCGCCGGAGGTGGCGCGGGTGGTGCTCGGGCGCTACGACGCGGCGTGGGCGCGGGGTCTGCGGCTGTCCGTGAGTGCGTGAGGGGTGCTGAGAGGCACCTTTGCTCGGCGTGAGGCGTGCGGGGCGCCGGGACGGGGGGCCTGCTGGCCGACCGGACGCGGGGTGCCCGGACGCCTTTTTGCCCGGCCTGAGGCGCCTTTACTCGGCTACGGCGGCCTCGGCCTCGTCGGCAAGCCGCACCAGTTCGCTCAGGGGCATGGATCCGGCCTCCCTGCGTTCGCGCGCGAAGGTGTTGGCGAGGTGCTGGAGGAGTTCGTTCAGGGGGGTCGGGACGCCGTGGAGGCGGCCGAGGAGGGCGATCTCGCCGTTGAGGTAGTCGGCCTCGACGGTACCGGTGCCGCGGACGAGGGACTGCCAGGAGGAGCCGCCGCCGCGCGGGGCGTTCGCCAGCGGCACGAGGGTGACCTTGTCGCCGCGTCGCGCGCGCTGTTCCTCGGGGCTCGTGTACGCGATGCCGGCGGCGTCGAGCACGGCCGTGCCCTCGGCCCGGACCCGCTCGACGAACTCCAGGGCCGCCTCGCCCTCGACGGGGCCGGTGACCGCCTCGACCGCGTTGGCGAGGTTGGCCAGCAGCTTTGCGTACTGCCAGCGGGACAGGTCCGGCACGACCGGCGCCTCGAACCTCGCCTTCTCCAGGTCGTCGGCGATCAGGCGCACGGTCTCGTCCGTGCCCCGCGGATACCGGCCCAGGTGCAGGATTCCGGTGAGCGGGCTGCCCGCGGCGGAGACGACTCCGGGCTCCACGAAGGTGGCGGGCAGCCACACGCAGACGCCGTACACGTGGCGGAACGTGCGCAGGGCCATCCGCTGGCCCTCCACGCCGTTCTGCGCGCACAGCAGCGGCAGCCGTCCGGCCGCCGTGCCGCCGCCCGCCACCGGGGCGGGGCCCCAGGCGTCCAGGGCGGCCTGGGTGTCCTGGGTCTTCACGGCGAGGACGAGCGCGTCGTCGGCGCGCAGGGTGCCGAGTCCGGCCGGGCCGTCCACGACGGGCAGCCGGTGGGTGAACTCCCCGTCCGGAACCCGCAGCCGCAGTCCCCCGTCCCGGAGCGCCGCGTACTGCGCCCCGCGAGCGACCAGCACGACCTCGCACCCGCCCCCGGCGAGCCGCCCACCGACGACCCCACCGACCGCCCCTGCCCCGATGATGATGTAGCGCATGGGAGGAGCCTCGCACAGGCGCCTGGGCGCACGTCGACGTGGTGCCCTGTCTCCACCGTCCGACCGGTCACCCCCCGTACGGCGTCGCCTGGTGGAAGTACAGCAGCCAGCCGTTCGCTGTGAGCCGCCACAGCGAACTGCGGTGGGCCCGGCTGCCGTTGTGCTCCGTGTCGAAGGTGAGGTGGACGAGGCCGGGCGCGAGTTCCACGCCCTTCATGCCGGACGGCACGATCGGTCCCGCCTCCTGGTCCGTGACCCCGGCCAGGGCCGCGATGATCGACGCCCGGTCCCAGTGCCGGCCGGACGCTCCGAACTCGTGGAACTCGGGGTGCAGCAGTGCGCCCACCAGTTCCGGCGAGGCCCGCACCCCGGGGTCGAGGAGCCGCAGCTCCCCCGCGACAGCCGCTTCCACGGCGGCGCCGCCGTCAGCCACCGGTCATCTCCACCAGCTTGACGACCGTGTTCCAGTTCCGGCTGGTGGCGATCACACCCTTGTTCAGCCGGGGCTTGGAGAGGTGTTCGGCGAGCTTGGAGCGACCGAGGCCGTCCGGGACGTAGAGGTACAGGGCGCGGTCGCCGAGGCGGAACTCCTCGGGGAGGTAAGCGGCTTGGTCGATCTCCGCGAAGCGGTCCGCGTCGACGGGGGCGGAGAAGTAGGTGACGTGGAGCTGCTTGCCCTCCAGCTCGGCGGCTGGGAAGGGGCAGTTGTCGGCGATGGCCTTCAGGTAGGCGTGGTCGCGGACGATCACGTCGACCGTGAAGCCGAACCGCTTCTCGATCGCGCCCGTGAGCTCGGCGGCCAGGGACTCCTCGTCGCCGTGGTCGGCGGTGAAGACGGCCTGGCCGCTCTGGAGGTAGCTGCGGACACCGCTGTGACCGAGCCCCTCCATCAGCGTGCGCAGGTCGGCCATGGGGACCTTCCTGCTGCCTCCGACGTTGATTCCGCGCAGCAGCGCCGCGTACGTGGTCGTCATGGGCACAGCGTAGGGCGGCCCGGACTGCCGACCCCGATCACCGCCCCGCAGAAGGCCCGTTAGATGTAAGGGTCACGATCCTCCCCAGTACGGAGGGCACGCGGTCCCTCCGGAGGAGCCGGCCGCCCCCGCACTTCACCGGACAGCACGACGAGACGCGTTTATCCAGCTCATACCTTCGAGACGAGAGGTGACGGCAGGGGGCTGTCACCGGTTCCGAGGGGGCAAGCCCGTCATGGGGAACGGAGACACAAGGGTGCGTGGTCTGGCCGCCCGGGCCGGCGGCTGGAGCGCACGGCACCGATGGGCTGCCGTCGGGATCTGGGTGCTGTTCGTCGTCCTGGCGATGGGACTCGGCTCGGCCGCGGGCCGGGTCGACGTCAAGGACAGCGACCAGCTGAAGGGGGAGACCCACACCGCCGCGAAGATCATCGAGGACGCCGGGATCGACGAGCCGGCCAGTGAGACGGTGCTGATCCAGGCCAAGGACGCCGGCGGCAAGGCGACCGACGCGGACTTCAGGGCCGCCGTCGCCGCGGTCATGAAGGCGGTCGAGGGCACCGGCAAGGTCACCGACGTGACCTCGCCGTACGACACCAGGACGATCTCGAAGGACGGCCGCAGCGCGCTCGTGCAGTTCGACATGCGCGGTGACGCGGACACCGCGGGCGACCGGGTCGAGCCGGTGCTGAAGGCCGTCGAGGGGGTGCAGAAGGAGCACGGGTCGCTGCGGATCGAGGAGATCGGCGGCGCGAGCATGCAGAAGACGTTCTCCGACGCGTTCGGCGACGACTTCGAGAAGGCCGAGCTCTCCGCCGTGCCGGTGGCGCTCGGCATCCTGCTCATCGCCTTCGGCGCGCTGGTCGCGGCCCTGCTGCCGGTGCTGCTCGCGGTCAGCGCGATCATGGCGACGATGGGTCTGATGGGCATCGTCAGCCATGTGATGCCGATGAGCGACACCGCCAACTCGGTGATGCTGCTGGTCGGTCTGGCCGTGGGTGTCGACTACTGCCTGTTCTATCTGCGCCGTGAGCGCGAGGAGCGGCAGGCCGGGCGGGACTCGCAGACGGCCCTGAGGATCGCCGCCGCGACCAGCGGCCGCGCGATCATCGTCTCGGGTGTCACGGTGTGCGTGGCGATGGCGGGGATGCTGTTCACCGGGCTCGCCGAGTTCGAGGCGATGGGCCTGGCCTCACTGATGGTCGTGGCGGTCGCCATGGTCGGGTCCGTGACCGTGCTGCCCGCGCTGCTCTCGCTCCTCGGCGAGCGGGTGGAGAAGGGCAAGATCCCCTGGCTGCACCCGGAGAGCCGGCTGCGCCGCAAGCGGGCCGGGGCCGGGAACCGGGAGAGCCGCTTCTGGACCGCTGTGCTGAAGGGCGTCCTCGCCAAGCCCCTCGTCTGCGTCGTGGTCGCGGCCGGTGCCCTGCTCGCCATCGCGGCGCCCGCGCTCGGCATGAAGACCCAGAACCTCACCCTGGACCAGGAGTTCGGCGACTCGCTGCCGATCGTGCAGACCTACAACCGGGTCAACGCCTCCTTCCCCGGCGGTTCCGAGCCGGCCGAGGTGGTCGTCAAGGCCGCTGACATCAACGCACCCGAAGTCACCGCCGCACTGGCCGACTTCAAGGCGCGGGCGATCTCCTCGGGCGCCTCCCGGGGCCCGGTCGAGATCAAGCTGCACGACGCGCAGAACCTCGCCTTCGTCTACGTCCCGCTGGTGGGCGGCTCCGACTTCGACAAGGCCGGTCAGAGCCTGGACAAGCTGCGCGACGAGGTCCGTCCGGCCACGCTCGGCAAGGTCGAAGGGCTCCAGGCGCCGATCACCGGTCAGGTCGCCGGGTCCAAGGACTTCAACGACCAGCTGACCGGGGCGGTCGTCCCGGTGTTCGCGTTCGTCGTGATCTTCGCCTTCGTGCTGATGCTGCTGTCGTTCCGCTCGCTGACCGTCGCGATCACCTCGATCGTGCTCAACCTGCTGTCGGTGGGCGCGGCCTACGGCATCCTCGTCGCGGTCTTCCAGCACGGCTGGGGCGCGTCCCTGGTGGGCGCTGAGGGCGTCGGGGCCATCATCACCTGGCTGCCGCTGTTCCTCTTCGTGATCCTGTTCGGTCTGTCGATGGACTACCACGTGTTCGTGGTCTCGCGGATCCGCGAGGCGCGGCTGCGGGGCCGTACGACGAAGGACGCGATCCAGCACGGGGTGGTCACCACGGCCGGTGTCGTCACCAGCGCGGCCGTCATCATGGTCGCCGTGTTCGCGATCTTCGGGACTCTCTCCATGCAGTCCATGAAGCAGATGGGCGTGGGCCTCGCGGCCGCGGTGCTCATCGACGCCACGATCATCCGGGGTGTGCTGCTCCCGGCGGTCATGGCACTGCTCGGCGAGCGCAACTGGTACCTGCCGAAGTGGCTGAACCGGCTGCCGGACCTCACCCACGACGAGTCCGCGGACGCCGTGGCGGCGCCCGCGGCCCGGGACGACGAGGGTGAGCGGGTACGGGTCTGAGCCCCTCCCTCTTCGGCAGGGCCGAACCCCCTGATACCGAGGGCCCGTTGGCGACCGGGGTGCCAACGGGCCCTCACTCATGCGCGCAGTGCGGCCTCGATCAGATCGGCCGCCCGACGCGTGCCGCCCTCCTGGGCCATCTCCGCCTGAACCTCCTTGAGCCTCCTGGCGACTTCGGGGTCGTCGACGAGTGCGAGCGCGGCCGCACGCAGTGCCTCGGCGGTGGCGTCCTCGGTGTCGATCCGCCGGGCGACCCCGAGGGCGCCGAGCATGTCCGCGTTGCCGAACTGGTCCACGGCCTGCGGTACGGCGATCATCGGTGTGGCGGTCGCCAGTCCCTCCTGGCTGCCGCCCGCACCCGCGTGGGTGACGAACAGGTCGGCCTGCCTGAGGATCGCCAACTGCGGTACCCACGAGCGCACTTCGACGTTGTCCGGTACGGCACCCAGGTCGGCCGGGGCCACGTGCGCGCCGATCTGGAGCACGAGGTGCCAGCCGGGTAGGTCGCCGAAGGCCCGCAGGCACTCCTTGTAGAAGTCGGGCCGCTTGGTGAAGGAGGAGCCGAGGGAGACGAGCACCACCTTCTCGGCCGCGTCCGGCCGCCGCCACTCCCCCTGCGCGGCGCGGTCGCCCTGACAGGCGCCGACGAAGGTGTACACCGTTTCGTCGACCCGGTCGGCGTGGGGCTGGAGCGCCTTCGGGATCAGGACGAGGGAGCGGTCGGGGCGGCCGACGAAGGGATCCGGGTGCATGGCGATCCCGTTCTCCTCCAACCACCCCTGGAAACGGGCGTAGTAGGCCTGGCCCCGTTCGGTGCTCCTCGGCCCGGCCCACAGTGGCTCGGCGACCTCCTCCTCGTATCCCTCCCAGGCGACGAGGTTCGGCGAGAGGGAGATCGCCGGCACGCCCCAGCGATGGGCGAGGATCCGGGCCGGGTAGGCGGTGATGTCGTGCAGGACGAGATCCGGTGCGTCGCCGTCGTAGGCCTCGGCGAGCTGGGGCAGGGCCTGGACGGCGTCGTCCAGGAAGAGCTCCACGTGGTCGAGCAGCTCGCTCCCCCAGGCCGACGGGTCGTCGTCGGGCCCGGGCAGCGTGGAGTTCCAGGGCTTCACCTCCGCCCCGGTCTCGGCGACCTTCTCGGCGAGCAGCGGCGGAATGGCGTACGTGACCCGGTGCCCGCGCGCGACGAGTTCCCGGATCACTTCCAGACTGGGGTTCACGTGGCCGTGGTTGGCGGTGGAGAACATGGCGATGTGCGAGCGACTGGTCATGCCGGAGAGCATAGGCGAGACGAGACGTCTCGTCCAATGTATTGGCCTCATGAGACGCGCACCTCGTGCTCGCCTCATGAGACGCGCACCTCGTGCCGGCCTCATGAGGCGAGCACCTCGTGAATCCGCAGCCAGGACTCGGGCGGCACCTCCCCCACCAGCACTCCCCGAACGAGTCCGGCGCGCCGGAACGCCTCGTCCACCCGGTGCCGTCGGTGCTCCCGGCGCAGAGACGCGTGCAGCGAACCGCCGACCCCCGAGAACCCGAGTTCCACCAGCCGTCGCCAGCCGTGCAGGGACGCGGGGGTGAGAAGCGGGGCACGGCGACGCTCGATCCGGACGATCCCGGCGTCGACGCGAGGCACGGGACGAAAGCTGTACCGCCCGACCCGCCCCAGCAGCCGCCACTCGTACCGGGGCCAGCTCAGCACCGTCAGCAGGGTCCAGCTCCCGTAGTCCCCGGTCCGTTTGCGTGCGTACTCGAGCTGGGTGAGGAGGGTCGCGTCGGTGAGGGCCGGTGCGCGCAGACACCAGTCGACGACGGCCGACGTACGGGAGAACGGCACGTTGCCGACGACGGAGAAAGGCGTCCGGGGAGGCCGCGCCCGGAGGAAGTCCCCGGCCACGACCCGGACTTGGGGCAGGGCGGAGAAGCGTGCGGTCAGGGTCGGCACGAGCCGGTCGTCGATCTCGTACGCCAGCAACCGACGGCATCGCGGAGCGAGATGCTCGGTCAAGGCGCCTTTCCCGGCACCGACTTCGAGGAGCAACGCCTCGCGGTCGGACACGGCGATGTCGGCGAGGCGCGCGGCGGCGCGGGGGTCGGTGAGGAAGTTCTGCGAGAGCGCGCGAGAAACGCGCGAGGGGCGGGCCATGGCCTGCGGTCCTTGTCTTCCGGGAGCGGAGAAGGGCAGACGAAGGCCCTGACCGGAAGAACAGGAGAGTGAGTGAGGAACGAACCAGGCCGCGTGCGGTCAGCGGCGGTGGGCGTGGCTCCCCGGACCGGTCAGGGCTCCGGGGCCACGGCGCTTCCGCTGGGAATGCGCACTGCCCCGGCCGAGACCGGTCGAGATGATCGCGTTGTTCGCTGCCACGGACGGAACGCTAGGCGGGCCCCGTCGGCCCGGGCAACCGGTTTTCAGCGCTGGTAGCGGGCGAGCACCAGGTTTCCGTCGTCCTCCAGCCGTTTCCGCAGCTCACCGAGGCCGATGGCGCCGCTGTAGTACTCCTGGAGGGCGGGGGTGGCCACCTTGTCCTTCCACTCGGGGTAGCCGCGCACGGACTGTGCGGGCGCCGGGCGGAGGTGCGGGGCGAGGGCGGTTCCGGTCGCCCAGCCGTCCTTCGCGGTGTGCAGGGCGGGGTCGGCGAGGGCCTGCGTGCCGGTCGGCAGCATCCAGTCGCCGAGCGCCAGCCGGACCATGTTCTCCGGCCGGAGGAGGAAGTCGATGAACGCGGCGGCCTCCTTCTTGTGCGGGCTGTCCGCGGCGACGGACAGGGTCTGCGGGCTGACGCCCTGGGTGAGCCCGTCGGCGCCGGCCGGGGCGGGCAGCACCTGCCACCGGAACCCCTTGGGCGCCTGTTGTGCGATCTGCTGGCGGTAGGAGAAGCCGAGCGGGACCATCGCGTACTTGCCGCCGAAGAATCCGGGCAGGGTGTCGGAGCCGCCGCTGCCGAGGGTGGTGGGTGACGCGCTGCGGTCGGTGTTCGCCTGGTCGTGGATCGTGCGCGGCACGGTCTCGTCGGCCTGCTCGAAGCGGATGGTCACCTTGCCGTCGGCATCCCGGTGGAAGAGCTGTCCGCCCGCCGACAGGGAGAGGTTGAGGGTCGCGGAGACGGGCTCCTTGAGCGGCCAGGCCACGCCGTATCTCCCGGCACCGCTGAGCCGTGCGGTGATCTGCCGGAACTCCGCCCAGCTCCAGGGGTGTTCAACGGTCGGGACGCGTACGCCGGACTCCTTCAGCCATGTGGCGTTGACGATCAGGACGCGGGGTTCCTGGAGGAAGGGCACGCCGTACACCCCGTCGCCGAAGGTGGTGGTGTCCCAACTGTGCTGTGGAATCGCGGACTTGAGGCGGTGGGGCAGCAGGTCGCTCAGGTCGGCGAGGTAACCGCCGTAGGCGAAGTCCGCGAGGTCGTCGGAGGCGTCGTGGATGATGTCCGGCGCCTCCCCGCCCTCGAAGGAGGTGAGCAGCTGGTCGTGGACGCTGTCCCAACTCCCCTGCACGTACTCGACCTTGACCCCAGCGTGGGTCGCGTTCCACTCCTTCACGAGTGCCTTGTTGGCCTCGACGGACTCCTCCTGCCAGGCGAGGGACTGGAAGCGGAGGGTGACAGGTCCCGTGCCGGAGCCGCCGGTGCCGTGGGTGCAGCCGGCGAGCAGCAGCATCAGGACGACGATCCACCGTGCGCGCATCAGCTCTTCACGCATCAGCTCTTCACCGCCCCGGCCAGCATGCCGCCTGTGATCCGCCGTTGGATGATCGCGAAGATGATCAGCGAGGGAAGGGTGGCGAGGAAGGCCGCCGCCGCGAGCGGTCCCAGGTCGGCGACGCCCTCCGCGCCGATGAAGTGGGTGAGGACCACCGGCAGGGTCTGTTTCTCCGGGGTCTTCAGCAGGACCAGCGCGAAGAAGAACTCGTTCCACGCGGTGATGAAGGCGAACAGCGCCGTCGCCACGATCCCCGGCGCGAGCAGCGGCGCCGTCACCGACACCAGGGTCCTGAGGCGTCCGGCCCCGTCGACGGCAGCGGCCTCCTCCAGCTCGCCCGGCACGGCACGGACGTATCCGACGAGCATCCACAGCGCGAACGGCAGCGCCCACACGACGTACACCATCACCAGCCCCGCCAGGGAGTTGATCAGCCGCAGCTCCTTGAGCACCAGGAACAGCGGGATGATCACCAGCACCAGCGGGAAGGCCTGGCTGACCACCACCCAGCCGGTGGCTGCCTTCGCGAGCCGGGTGCGCTGCCGGGCCATGACGTAGGCGAGCGGCGTCGCGATCAGTACGGCGATCACGGCGGCGGCGAGTGCGGCCAGCAGGGAGTTGCCCGCGGCGCGCAGCAGGGGCTGTTCGTCGAAGGCCTGGCGGAAGTTGTCGAGGGTGGGGTGCCGCGGGATCCAGGTGGGGTGCGGACTGCCCAGCTCACGGGGGGACTTGAAGGCGGTGGAGACCAGCCAGAGGAAGGGGAAGGCGAGGAAGACGAGATATCCGAGGAGGGCGGCGTACTGGCCGACGCGGCCGGCGGCGCTGGTCCTCATGCCTCGTCACCTGCCTTGATCCGGCCCACCAGGAAGAGCGCGAGGAGCAGGGAGATCACCGCGACCATCACGAGCCCCATCGCGGCCGCGTAACCGAACTGTCCGTAGCGGAAGGCCTCTTCGTAGGCGAAGAGCATCGGGAGACGGGTCCGGCCACCGGGACCGCCGCTGGTCAGCACGTACACCAGGGCGAACGAGTTGAAGTTCCAGATGAAGTTCAGCGCGGTGATCGCGAGCGCGACCGGTCTCAGGGCGGGCCAGGTGACCGCGCGGAAGCGGCGCCAGGCGCCCGCGCCGTCCATCGCGGCGGCCTCGTGCAGTTCGTGCGGGGTGTTCTGGAGGCCGGCGAGCAGCGTGACCGTCGTCTGGGGCATCCCGGCCCAGACCCCCACGACGATCACGGCGGGCAGCGCGGTGGACAGGCCGCTCAGCCAGTCCCGGCCGTCACCGAGGCCGAGGGTGCGCAGCGTCTCGTTGAGGACACCGGCGTCCGGGTTGTAGACGAGCCGCCACATCACCCCGACGACGACCTCCGGCATGGCCCACGGGATGATCGCGAGGGCACGGGCGAGCCAGCGCAGTTTGAGGTCCTGGTCGAGGAGCAGGGCGAGCCCGAGCGCCAGCAGGAACTGCGGGACGGTCACGCCGACCGCCCACACCAGACCGATCCGGAACGACTCCCAGAACAGTGTGTCGTGCAGCAGGTCCTGGAAGTTCAGGCCGCCGATCCACTGCGTGGCCCGGGTCCGGCCGGACTGGGCGTCGGTGAAGGCCAGCAGGATCCCGTAGAGCAGGGGCCCCACGCTGAGCACCAGGATCGGGATCAGCGCGGGCAGGACCAGGAACCAGGCGCCACGGTCGGAACTCCGCCTGCTCCCGGCGTGCGGGGCGTCCCGCGCCGGCCGCTTCGTCGCGGTCACCACTGTCACGTGATCGGCTCCTTCGCGCGGCTCGTGACGGTCCGGGTCCAGGTGGGCCCCGTCATGGTCGTGACCACGCCGTGCCCCGTCAAGACTCCGCGCACACGGGCCGACCTGTGCTGATGCGAGACTGGCCGATGATTGGCCCGATCACGCCGTTCCCGCCGGCGTGGGCGAGCACGCGGACCTACGGCGACTGGAGGCCGGACCATGGACGAGGCACGGGCACGGGACGTACTGGACGCGACGGGGGTGCTGCCGGCCTCGGCACCGCTGCTCGCGCTCGGCGAGAACGCCGTGTTCGCCGCCGGTGACCTGGTCGTCAAGGTCGGCCGCGACGCCGAACTCCTCGACCGGGCGCGCCGGGAACTGGACATCGCGGTGTGGCTCGCGGAGGCGGAAGTGCCCGCGGTGCGGGCGGCCGAGCCGAAGGCCCGGCTCGTGGAGGGGCACCCGGTGACGGTGTGGCACCGGCTGCCGGACGCCGTACGGCCCGCCGAGCCGCGGGATCTGGCCGAGCTGCTGCGGGTGGTGCACGCGCTGCCGGCGCCGCCGTTCGCGCTGCCGCCGCGGGACCTGCTCGGGGGTGTGGAGCGGTGGCTGCGGCTCGCGGGGGACGCGATCTCCGCCGCCGACGCGGAGTATCTGCGACAGCGGCGGGACGGGTTCGCGGAGGCGGTGGCCGCGGTGACGCCTCATCTGGTGCCGGGGGCGATTCATGGGGACGCGTTGCCGCGGAATGTGCATGTGGGACCGTCCGGGCCGGTTCTGGTCGACCTGGAGACCTTCTCCTCGGACCTGCGCGAGCACGATCTCGTGGTGATGGCGCTGTCACGGGACCGGTACGGGGTGCCTGCGGCGGCTTATGACGCGTTCACGGGTGCGTATGGGTGGGATGTGCGGGAGTGGGAGGGGTGTGCGGTGTTGCGGGGGGCTCGGGAGACGGCGAGTTGTGCGTGGGTTGCGCAGCATGCGGCTTCTAATCCGGCGGCGTTGACGGAGTTCGAGCGGAGGGTGACTTCGTTGCGGGACGGTGATTCGACTGTGCGGTGGTATCCGTTCTAGGGCGGGTGCGGGTCCGTAGTGGCTGGTCGCGCAGTTCCCCGCGCCCCTAGGGGGTCTGTTCACCCTGAATCAAGAGTGCTGCCTTCTTCAGTTCTGCCAAGACCGTCCTGACCGCCCTTCTCGCCGTTCTCTCCGGGCGGTACAGGGCGTCGATGTGGCGTCTTGCCTGGACGCCGCTCAAGGGCCGCAGCGTCAGTGACGGGTGGCGGGGCATCGTCCAGCGGGGCATCAGTGCGAGGCCACCGCCCGCTGCCACCGCCTCCGCCGCCACCGCGAACTCGTTGATGCGGTGGGCCAGGTGGAGGCGGTGGCCCGCTGCCGCCGAGATCGCCTCGATGGTGGCCATGACCGGGAAGCCGTCGTGGACCGTGATCCAGGGTTCACCGGCCACGTCCTTCGGGGTCACCCGGCGCTTGGCGGCCAGGGGGTGGTCGGCCGGCATGGCCACGTCCAGGGGTTCGCGCAGCAGCGTGGTGGCGGTCACCGTGGGCGGCCAGGCGGGGGCGTGCTCCAGACGGTGGGCCAGGACGATGTCGTACGCGCGGGTCAGGCGCGGGAAGTCCTCCTGCGGGACGTCCTCGTCGGCCAGTCTCGGCACCGGGCCGTCCGGGCGGGCCAGCGCGCGGAGCAGCGGTGGGAAGAACGCGGCGGCCGCGCTGTGGAACGCCGCCACCGAGACCTCGCCGTCGGGACGGTCGGCGAACTCCTCGACCGTGTGCCGGGCGCGGGCCAGGGCCGTCTCCACCTCGATGGCCGCGCCCGCCAGGGCCTGGCCGGCGTCGGTGAGGACCAGTCGGCGTCCGTCGCGCTCGGTCAGCGGCACCCGCACCGAGCGCTGGAGCAGCCGCAGCTGCTGTGAGATCGCCGAGGGGGTCACCAGCAGCGCCTCGGCGACCGCGGTGACGCTTCCCAGTTCGCCCAGCTCCCGCAGGATCCGCAGCTGACGTTCGTCCATCTCCACAGTGTAGGAGTACTGAAAGATCGTTGAAGAAACTGGCTCTGGGCTTCAGGGACGGTTCGGTGCAGGGTGGTCGGGTGTCCGACGCCCGCCGTACCGATGCGGTACTTCTGCTGGTCGCGCTCGTCTGGGGTTCGAGTTACCTGTCCGCCCAGACCGCCACCGCCGCGCTTCCCGTCCTGCTCGTCCTGTTCGCGCGCTACGCCCTGTCCGCGCTCGCGTGTCTGGGGGTGGTCGCCGCCGCTCCCGGCCGGGGGCCTCGCCGGTTCACGCGGGAGGAGCTGCGGGCCGGTCTGCCTCTCGGCCTCACCCAGGCCGCCGTGCTGGTCGTCGAGACCTATGGCGTCGCCCACACCAGCGCCGCCAACGCCGGACTCATCATCAGCCTGACCATCGTGCTCACCCCCCTTCTCGACCGCGGGCGTCACCGGGGCGGGCTGCCGCCGGTCTTCTACGCCGCAGCCGGCCTGTGCGTCCTGGCCGTCGGGCTCCTCATGGCGGGCAACGGCTTCCACGCGCCCCGCCTCGGCGACCTGCTGATGCTCGGCGCCGCCGTCGTCCGGGCGGGCCATGTGGCACTGGTCGGCCGGCTCACCGCGGGCCGGGCGATACGGCCGCTGCACCTGACGACCGTGCAGACCCTCGTCGGCACCGGCCTGTTCCTGGTCCCGGCCGCACGGGACCTGCCGGACCTGGTCCACGCGGACACCGCCACCTGGACCCAGCTGCTCTATCTCGCCCTTTTTTGCAGTGTGTTCGCGTTTCTCGCCCAGACCTGGGCCGTGCAGCGCACCTCGGCCAGCCGGGCCAGTCTGCTGCTGGGCACCGAGCCGATCTGGGCGGCCGCGGTCGGGGTCGCGCTGGGCGGCGAGCACTTCACCGCGCTGACGGGGCTCGGCGCGGTCCTGATGGTCACCGGTACCTACTGGGGGCAGTCGGTGGAGCGTGCCCACCGGGCGGCCGGCGTGCGTCGCACGGAAGTCCGGCCCGCCGAGCAGGACATCGGGTGCCCGGATACGCCACCGGGCGACAGCTCGGCGCCCGCCCCGCCGGCTCTGCTCCCGTGAGGGTCTCTCACACCGTCTCGTCGGCCGGCTCGCGCAGCGGCCAGGTGCCGTCGACCACCGCGGTCGCGTCGCCCTTGCGGCGCAGGAAGTCCTGGAAGTCCGCCGCCCATTCCGCGTACCACTCGATCTGGCGGCGGTGCAGTTCCGCCGGGCCGAAGGCGGCGACCTTGGGGTGGCGGTCGGCTATCGCGCAGGCCAGCCGGGCCGCGGCGAGGGCGTCGGCCGAGGCGTCGTGGGCCGCGTCGAGGGCGACGCCGTACTCGGTGCAGACGGCTTCGAGGTTGCGTTTGCCGCGGCGGTAGCGGTCCACCGAGCGGTCGATGGTGTACGGGTCGATGACCGGGGCCGGGTCGAGGTCGCCCAGGCGCTCGCGCAGGGACGGCAGGCCGTACCGGCGCAGTTCGGCGGAGAGCAGGCTCAGGTCGAAGGCGGCGTTGTACGCGACGACCGGGACGCCGGTCCTCCAGTAGGTGGTGAGGACGTCGGCGACGGCGTCGGCGACCTGGTCGGCGGGGCGGCCCTCGCCGGCCGCCCGCTCGTTGCTGATGCCGTGGACCGCGACGGCGTCGGCCGGGATCTCGACGCCCGGGTCGGCCAGCCACTCCCGGTGCCCCATGGGCTGCCCGCCCCTGACCTCGATGACGGCGGCGGTGACGATGCGCGCCTCGCGCGGATCGGTGCCGGTGGTCTCCAGGTCGAAGCCGATCAGCAGCTCTTGGTGCCAGCCCATGGGCGGTCCCCCTTCGTGGTGGTGCTTTCCCCCAGTGGTCTCCACCTTCCCATGCGCCACTGACAATCAGACGGCCGCGTTCCGCTTACCGACCCTGCGGTTCCGGACAGTTCAGGACACCGGGCGTGAATCGGCCCAGTTCGTCTCGAACTCCTCGCGGTAGGTGGGGAAGAGCCCGATGTCGTCCACGTCGCCCGCCTTCACCACCCGGTTGCCGTTGCGCAGCACGAGCACCGGTGCCTCCATGCCCCGGGACCGGCGCAGGTAGGACTGCACGACCGCTATGCCGTCGGTGCCGTCGCCGTCCACGAGGTAGGCCGAGAAGCGCGGTGTGTCGTCGTAGACCTGGATCTCGAAGGCCCCCGGGTCGCGCAGCCGCGAGCGCACCCGGCGCATGTGGAGGATGTTCATCTCCACGGAGCGGCTCAACTCGCCCCGTTTCATGCCCAGTTCCCGCTCGCGCCGCTTGACCGCGCTGGAGGCCGGGTTCAGGAAGAGCAGCCGCACCCGGCAGCCGGCCTCGGCGAGCCGCACCAGACGGCGGCCGGAGAAGTTCTGCACGAGGAGGTTGAGGCCGATGCCGACGGCGTCGAGACGGCGGGCGCCGCCGAAGATGTCCTCGGCGGGGAACTGCCGCAGCAGCCGCACCCGGTCGGGGTGGACGGCGACCACGTCGGCGTACCGGTCGCCGACCAGGTCCTCGACCGCGTCCACGGGCAGCCGCCGGGCGGACGGCACGTCACCGCCGGCGCCGAGTATCTCCAGGAGCTTGGCGGAGGCGCGCTCGGCCTGGCCGAGGACCGCCTCGGACAGGGCGCGGTTGCGGGAGACGACGTTGCGGGTCACCTCCAGCTCGTCCAGGGCCAGTTCGACGTCCCGGCGCTCGTCGAAGTAGGGCTCGAAGCACGGCCAGTGCTGCACCATCAGCTCGCGCAGCTGGGGCAGGGTGAGGAAGCTGAGGACGTTGTCGTCCGCGGGGTCGAGCAGATAGCCCTTGCGGCGGCTGACCTCGCGGACGGCCACCGCGCGCTGGACCCATTCCTGCCCGGCGGGTCCGGCGGCGGCCACCACCCACTCGTCGTGGCCGTGGACGGGTTCGTAGATGGGCCGCAGCACGGCGGCCACGACGGCCCGCAGCCGCTGTTCCACGAGGTTCAGCCAGATGTAGGCCCGCCCCGCCCGCTGCGCGCGCGTACGCACCTCACGCCAGGCGTCGGCGTCCCAGTCCAGCTCCGGCCCGATCGTCGCTCCCGCGTCCATCGGCCGTGCCAGGGACACCGTGCCGGGCGGGGCGTCTTGGGAGTTCCCCTCGTGACCCTCGTCACCAGGGGGCAACTCCAGCCCTCCCGAGCCCACCCGCGCACCGCCTTCCGCTCCCCCGGGTGCCACCCGGAGGGTCTCCCCACCCAACGATCAAGGAAGGGTACTCCGGGAGCGGTCGGCGGTGCAGCCGGATGGACAGGGTCAATCTCAACTACCGGGGGTCCACTGTCCGTTCTGCCCGGCGAGCTCGGCCGGAGTGAGCGGATTCATAGCCGTGACGTCCCTCGGGGCGATGGAGAATCCCTGCCAGTGGACCGGCATGGGCTGCTGGTCCTCGTCCCGGGCGATGTGGTGGAAGCCCACGTTCATCCAGACCACCGGGTGGGTGAGCGTCTGGCCGTTGACCCACTTGTCGACGGACTTGCCCGCCCCCGCACCGCAGTTGCCGGGGTTGTTGCTGGCGAACTGCTCGCACTCGTTGTACTCGGTGAAGTACACGTCGTGCTTGGTGAAGCTGCGCCCCGGGTACTTGGTGCTCGGGCCGGGGACGATCTCGTACGACCGCGGGTGCCAGTCCTTGTTCTTGCCGACCGCGCTGACCACCCGCCACCAGCGGTAGCTCTTGGCGTCGCCGGCGAGTTCCTTGGTGACCGGGGTGCGGGTGGTCTTGGTGCTGGGCGCCTGCTGGCCCGGGGCGGCGGCGGTGACCGTCGAGTCGTACTGCTCGACGCGGTTCTTGGAGGAGCCGTCGAGGGCGAAGTCCAGGCGCCAGAACGCGTTGTGGCTGTGGCTGGTGGCCTGGGCGCGGGGGCCCTTGCCGATGGGCCAGCCGCGGCCGTCGCCGGCGTCGTAGTCGTAGTAGGAGAGGCTGCCGGTCGCACCGAGGTTCATGGTGATGGTGCCGTCGTCCTGGAAGCGCCACTCGGTCATGTACTCGTACCAGCCGACCTGGTTCACGGAGTAGACCAGCAGGTCCTTGCCCTGGGCCTGGTAGACCTTGTTGGCGCTGTCGCCCTGCATGCGGTAGGCGTGGCCGCGGGAGCGGGTCGTGGTGCACAGGCCGCTGACGTCCGGCTGGTCCGGGTCCCAGGAGTCGGGGACCTTGACCTTCTTGATGGTGCCGCCGGGGCACTCGCCCGGGTCCAGGTTCATCAGGCCCTGCGCGAAGCCGAAGCCGGTCAGGTCGTCGTACTCGACGCTGCCGTCGTCGTAGGGGACGTGGATCTGGCCGAGCCTGGCGCTGTTGAGGACCTTGATCGGCGCGGCCTCACCCTTGGGCTGGTAGGAGATGTCCTCCAGGACGAGCCCGGCCTTGCCGTCGTAGCGCCAGCACATGCTCCAGGTCGTGCCGCTGGACAGCTTCTGCTCGATCTTGTAGGCGGAGCTGCACTCCGCGGCGGCCGCGGCGGCGGCCTTCGGCTGGGCGGCGGCCGGACCCGCGCCGGTGGTGACACCGGCGGCCAGCGCGACCACGGAAACGCCGAGGGCCGCGTGCCTGCGCGCGCGGCTGATTCTGTTGACACGCATGAAGAGATGACTCCCTTGCGGAAGGAGCAGGTGGGAAAAGTGGACGAAGGAGAGACGCGGCTCAGCCGGCGAGCTTGGCGATCTTGCGGGCGCTGAGGTCGATCACGAAGGCCCTGGCGTCGATCCAGGGGCCGTTCTTGACCTTCGGGAACAGCCGTACGCAGCGGTGCTCGCCGCACTTGTCGAGCACGGCCGGCTGGCCGCCCGGTACCGCCCGGTACACCGCGCCGGTGAGCAGCAGCTGGTTCGGGTCGGTGAGTTCCTTGTCGGTGGCGTCCTTGTAGTCGGCCTTGAGGTCCGCGCCCAGCGGGTCGGCGATCAGCAGGCTCGCGGCCTCCGTGTACTCGGCACGGCTCAGCGGCGGCTGCACGCCGTGCTGGGTGCCGGTCGCGACGACCTTGCCGCTGGCGAGGTCGACGGTCTTGGTGACGAGGGTGTCGTCCCGGTAGTCGTAGAACGTCACGTCCGCGCGCCGGGGCGCGTTCGGGTCGTCGAGTTCGTCGGCCTTCGGGTCGGCGAGGTCCACGGTGAGCCGCTCGGGGCCGCGCTCGCCCTCGACGTCCTCACTGGTGTCGAACATCTGCCGGTTCACGGCGAGCTGCTCCACCCGCTTGATCTCGTCGTCGGTGAGCGGGTCGCGGCCCTTGCCCTTCTCCCCCTCGGCCGCCGGGGCCTGCTCGACGACTCCGGGCGCCACCGCCCCGTCCTGGCCCGCTCCGGCCTGCGCCGCGGACCCACCCGCGGCCGTCGTGGCCCCCGCCGGGTGGTCGTCAGCCCCTGCCGTGCCCGGCAGGGTGATCCCGATCATCACGGCGGTCCCGGCCACCGCGATGGCCGCACCTGCCACCACCTTCCCGAGGTGGCGGTGCACTATCTTGCGCACATCTTCCCCCTACTCCCCGGCGAACTCCGGGAGTACGTGTATGCCCCAATGGTTCGGCCCAGGGCGGTCCTGTGATCGTCCTGTGCGCCGGTCGCTGGGTAAGAGGGACGTAAGTCATAGGTGGTTCCATCACTTTCGTGGACACTCGAGCCCAAGGCGCCACACGGGGCGCGTGACACCTGAAAGAGTCGTTCCATGCAGGTCTGGCCTGGAGAGGCGTATCCACTCGGTGCCACGTACGACGGCGCCGGTACCAACTTCGCGGTCTTCACGGAAGCCGCGGACCGAGTAGAGCTGTGTCTGTTGCACGACGACGGCTCGGAAACGGCGGTGGAACTGCGCGAGAGCGACGCGTTCGTGCGGCACGCGTACCTGCCCGGCGTGATGCCCGGACAGCGCTACGGCTTCCGTGCGCACGGCCCGTACGCCCCCGAGCGCGGCCTGCGCTGCAACTCCTCGAAGCTGCTGCTCGACCCGTACGCGCGCGCGGTCAGCGGTTCCATCCGCTGGGGCGAGGAGGTGTACGGCTACCACTTCGACGCGCCCGACCGGCGCAACGACCTCGACTCGGCGCCGCACACCATGACGTCGGTCGTGGTCAACCCGTACTTCGACTGGGGCGACGACCGGCGGCCCAAGATCGGCTACCACGAGACGGTGATCTACGAGGCGCACGTCAAGGGCCTCACCATGCGGCACCCGGGGCTGCCCGAGGAGCTGCGCGGCACCTACGCCGCCCTCGCGCACCCGGCGATCATCGAACACCTGGTGGAGCTCGGTGTCACCACGCTTGAGCTGATGCCGGTCCACCAGTTCGTGAACGACCACCGCCTGGTCGACATGGGCCTGAACAACTACTGGGGCTACAACACCATCGGTTTCTTCGCCCCGCACAACGCGTACGCCTCCTGGGGCGACCGCGGCCAGCAGGTCCTGGAGTTCAAGTCGGCGGTCCGGGCGCTGCACGAGGCCGGGATCGAGGTCATCCTGGACGTCGTCTACAACCACACCGCCGAGGGCAACCACCTGGGCCCGACGCTGTCCTTCAAGGGCCTGGACAACCCGCAGTACTACCGCCTGACCGACGACCAGCGGTACTACATGGACACCACCGGCACCGGGAACTCCCTGCTGATGCGGTCCCCGCACGTCCTCCAGCTGATCATGGACTCGCTCAGGTACTGGGTCACCGAGATGCATGTCGACGGGTTCCGCTTCGACCTGGCGGCGACCCTGGCCCGGCAGTTCCACGAGGTGGACCGGCTGTCGTCGTTCTTCGACCTGGTGCAGCAGGACCCGGTGGTCTCCCAGGTGAAGCTGATCGCCGAGCCGTGGGACGTGGGCGAGGGCGGCTACCAGGTGGGCAACTTCCCGCCGCTGTGGACGGAGTGGAACGGCAAGTACCGCGACACCGTACGGGACCTGTGGCGGGGCGAGGGCCGCGCGCTCGCGGAGTTCGCGTCCCGGCTGACCGGTTCCTCCGACCTGTACCAGGACGACGGTCGGCGCCCGCTCGCCTCGATCAACTTCGTCACCTGCCACGACGGTTTCACCCTGCGTGACCTGGTCTCGTACAACGACAAGCACAACGAGGCCAACGGCGAGGACAACCGGGACGGCGAGAGCCACAACCGGTCCTGGAACTGCGGGGCGGAGGGCGAGACCGACGACCCGGCGGTGCGGGAGCTGCGCGCCCGGCAGATGCGCAACTTCATCGCCACGCTGATGCTCTCCCAGGGCGTGCCGATGATCAGTCACGGCGACGAGCTCGCCCGCACCCAGGGCGGCAACAACAACGCCTACTGCCAGGACAGCGAGATCGCCTGGGTGCAGTGGCCGGACGGGGCCGAGGAGGCGGGGCTCGGCAGTGAGCTGCTGGAGTTCACCCGCGCGATGGTGTGGCTGCGCAAGGACCACCCGGTCTTCCGGCGCCGCCGCTTCTTCCACGGCCGGCCCGTGGAGGGCACCCATGACGAGCTCTCCGACATCGCCTGGTTCACCCCCGAGGGCAAGGAGATGACCCAGCGGGACTGGGACCGGGCGCAGGCCTCGGCACTGACGGTGTTCCTCAACGGCAACGCGATCTCCGAGCCCGGCCCCCGCGGGGAGCGGATCACCGACGACTCGTTCCTGCTGATGTTCAACGCCTCGCCGAAGACGCTCGACTTCGTGGTGCCGGTCAACCACGGCCGGCAGTGGGAGGTCGTGGTCGACACCGCCCGCCCGGACGGGGTGCCGCCCGGCACGGGGGCGAAGGTGCAGGCCGGGGACCGGCTGACCCTGGTGGACCGGAGCCTGACCGTGTTGCAGCGGCCGGTCTAGGGGGCGCCCGCGGAGGGCACATGGAGCAGCGATGACACGAAAGGCCGCAGGGCGGGTACGTAGGTTCGCATGACACCTGAGCGATCCGTCCCTGCGGTGCCGACGGCCACGTACCGGCTCCAGTTGCAGCCCGAGTTCCCGTTCGGGGCCGCCGCGGCCGCCGTGCCGTACCTGGCCTCGCTCGGCGTCTCGCATCTGCACCTGTCGCCCGTCCTGGAGGCCGTGCCCGGTTCGACGCACGGCTACGACGTCGTCGACCCCGCGCGGGTGCGCGAGGAGCTGGGCGGCGAGGACGGGCTGCGGGCGCTGTCCCACACCGCGCGGGAGCACGGGCTGGGCCTGGTGCTGGACATCGTGCCGAACCACATGGCGATGGCCCCGCGCCACAACCGCGCCCTGTGGGAGGTGCTGCGGGAGGGCCCGAAGTCGCCGTACGCGCGCTGGTTCGACATCGACTGGGAGGCGCAGGACGGCCAGGTGCTGCTGCCGGTGCTGGGGCGCCCGGTCGGCGCGGAGCTGGGCAGCCTCACCGTGGACGGCGATGTCCTGCGCTACCACGACCACGTCTTCCCGCTCCGCGAAGGCACCGGGGAGCTGCCGCTGCCGCAGCTCCTGGACGCGCAGTGGTACCGCCTCGGCTGGTGGCGGCTGGCCCGTACGGAACTCAACTACCGGCGCTTCTTCAGCATCTCCGAGCTGATCGGGGTGCGGGTGGAGGACCCGGAGGTGTTCGAGGCCACCCACGGCAAGGTCCTCCAGCTGCTGCACGAGGGCGTGGTGGACGGGCTGCGGATCGACCACCCGGACGGCCTCGCGGACCCCGACGGCTACCTCCTGCGGCTGCACGAGGCGACCGGCGGCCGCTGGACGGTCGTGGAGAAGATCCTCGCCGACGGTGAGCACCTGCCCGCCTCCTGGCCGGTGGCCGGGACGACCGGCTACGACGCCCTCAGACACCTCGACGGACTCTTCACGGACCCGGCGGGGTTCGGAGAGCTCCTCGGCCAGTACCGGCGGTTCGCGGCCCCCCAGACGGACCGTGGCGGCGACTGGGCGGCGACGGTACGGCGGGCGGCGTACAAGGTGATCACGCACGAGCTGGCGGCCGAGACCGAGCGGCTGACCCGGGCGGCGGTCCGCGTGTGCGCCGCGTCCCCGGAGCCCGCGTTGCGCGACCGGGCGCCCTGGGCGCTGCGCACCGCGCTGGTGGAGCTCCTGGTGCGGATGGAGGTCTACCGGCCCTACGCATCCTCGGACGCCGCCGCCGTGGTCACCGAGGAGGCGGCGGCCGAGGCGCGGCTCGCCTTCGCGGTCCCCGAGGAGGCGGAGGCCGTCGACGTCGTACGGGATCTGGTGCTGGGGCGGGCCGGCGACGGGCCGGAGCACGTGGAGTTCCGGACCCGGTTCGCGCAGACGTCGTCGGCGCTGCGGGCCAAGTCCGTGGAGGACACGGCGTTCTACCGGTACGTGCCGCTGCTGTCGGCGACCGAGGTCGGCGGGAACCCCGGGCGCCCGGCGGTCTCCCCGGACGAGTTCCACGCGTACTGCGCGCGCGTGCAGCGCGACTGGCCGCTGACCGGGATCGTCGCCTCGACGCACGACACCAAGCGCAGCGCGGATGTGCGGGCCGCGCTGGCCGTGCTCACCGAGTGCCCCGGGTGGTGGGCGGACACGCTCGCGGAGGTGACGCGCACCGGCGACGGAGTGCCGGACGCGCAACTGGCGTGGGCCGCCTGGCAGACGGTCTTCGGGCTCGGCCCCGCGGAGCCCGGGCGGGTGCGGGAGGCGCTGCTGAAGCATGTGCGCGAGGCGGGCCTGTACACGAGCTGGACGGAGCAGGAGCCGGCCTACGAGGAGGCGGTGGCGGCGTTCGTCGCGGCCGGGCCGTGCGGGCCCCAGGGCGAGCGGGTGGCCGAGCTGCGCAGCCGGCTGCGGCCGCACATCCAGGCCAATGTGCTGGGTGCGGCCCTGGTGCAGCTGACCATGCCGGGGGTGCCCGACGTGTACCAGGGCACCGAGGGCGAGTACCTGGCCCTGGTGGACCCGGACAACCGCCGGGCCGTGCGGTTCCCGCCGGAGGACTCCGGCGACAAGGACGCGCTCACCGCGGCGGCGCTGCGGCTGCGCAGGCGGCGGCCGGAGGTCTTCGGGACGTCGGCGGCCTATGAGCCACTGGCCGCCGAGGGGCCCGCCGCGGGGCACTGCGTGGCCTTCACGCGCTCCGGGGAGGTGCTCACGGCGGTGACCCGGCTGTCGCTGCGGCTGGCGGAGGCGGGCGGCTGGGGGGAGACGGTGCTGCCGCTGCCGGCCGGGGTGTGGAGCGACGTGCTGGTGCCGGAGCGGGAGTTCTCGGGACAGGTACTGCTGGCGGACCTGTTCGGCGCGTCACCGGTGGCGCTGCTGGAGCGGAGGGCTGCGGCCGGGTGAGCGTGGGCCGTGGTCGGGGCACGGCCGGGTGAGCACGGGCCTCGGTCGGAGCACGCCGGGTGAGCGCGGGCCGTGGTCGGGGCACAGCCGGGAGAGCCCGGGCCATGGTCGGAGCACGGCCGGGTGAGCGCGGGCCGCGGTCGGGGCACGGCCGGGTGAGCGCGGGCCATAGTCGGAGCACGGCCGACCCGTCCTGAGGGCGTCGGACCTGCGTGAGCGCCGGGCGGGGGCCTCGGGTGCGGGGGCGCGGGCTCCCTTCGGCGGCCATGGTTGTGCCCGCCGTCGGCGCCTTGCCTCCGGGCGCCCCCTGGCGCCTCCCCCTCGGCGTCCTTGACAGCTCAACCGGACCGTGGGGTACTGCGGATTGCGAGGCCGGTCGGACAGGTCGGGGGTGAGTCTCCTGCCGGAGCTGCGCTACCCCACGGTGCCCGAACTTGTGCTGTCCGCAGGGACGTTGGCCGCCGGGCGACCCGGTGTCTGCCGACTGCGGCAGGTGGGTGTCTCGCGCGCGGGCAGGCCCCTGCACCTGCTGTCGGTCGGCCACGCCCGGCGGGCCGTCCTGGTGGTCGCGGGCGCCCACGCCAACGAACCCACCGGCGGCCCCGCGGCGCTGGCGGTGGCCGAACGGGTGCTGGCCGAGCGGCAGTTGCGGGCGGACACCTCCTGGCACTTCCTGCTGTGCGCGGATCCGGACGGGGCGAGTCTCCATGTCACCCCGGCGCCCCGCAGTCTGTTCGACTATCACCTCGGGTTCTTCCGGCCGGCCGGTGCGGAGCAGCCGGAGTGGGCGCCGTCGATGCTGCCGCCCGACCGGCTGCCGCCCGAGACCCGCGCGCTGACCGCGGTGATCGACGAACTGCGGCCCTACCTCCAGGTGACCCTGCACGGCACCGATCTGGGCGGCAGCTGGGTGCAGTTGACGAAGGACGTCCCCGGTCTCGCCGAGCCGTTCGCCAAGTCCGCGGCGGAGTTGCACATTCCGGTGGAGACCGGCGCCTCGGACGCGGCAGGCTGGCCGGCGTCGGGGCCGGGGGTGCATGTGATGCCGGCACCGGGCGCGGGATCGGCGTACCCGAGCATGCCGGACGACGCCCGGCACAGCACCTGGTACCACGCGCACCGCTACGGCGGTCTCACCGCGGTCGTCGAGGTGCCGATGTGGGCGAGCGACCTGGTGGACGATCCGGCACCGCATCCGGCCCCGGCGGCGGCGATGCGGCGGCTGGCGGGCCGGCTGCTGCGGCAGGCCCGGACGGTGGAGCGGGTGCTCGGGGACGCGCGGCCGCGTCTCGAAGGAGTGGACGGGCCCCTGCTGCGGGCCGCCACCTGGGGTCTGGAGCTGGTGCCGGGACTGGCCGCGGACTGGATCCACACCCGCCCCGCCGACGAGACCCGCGCGTACATCGGCAGTGTGGACGCGTTCTCCCGGCGGCTGCCCCTGCGGGTGGCGGCCATGCTGCTGCGGGTCCTCCGGGAGAACGACGACCGCGCCGCGCCACGCCTCGAACACCTCGTCAGGCTCTGGAGCGACGCCTTCGCGGAGCGTTTCCGGGCCCGCTGGGTGCCGTTGGAGCACCAGGTGGAGCACCAGGCCCGCACGGTCGTGACGGTGGCCCTGCACGCGCGGGAACGGGCGGATCGAGGGTGACGCGGCGCCACGCGCGCGTGCGTCCGTGCTTCGCTGCGGGCGGGTCAGCTCTCCAGCGCGAACACCGCCCCGGTCCGTGCCTCCATCAGGCACGTGTTGGAGAAGCTCTGGCGGTACTCGACGGGCCGGCCGTTCCACTGTCCGCGCGCCTGGACGGTGACGGGCGCGTAGAGCATCGGGCAGAGGACGTCGGCGGCCGGAAGGGCGCCGATGTCGCCGTCGGCCGCGTCGAGCTGGGCGCAGGCCTCGGCGGCGCGGCCGTGGCCCTGGGGCGGGTCGCACAGCAGGAGGGTGCCGCGGGTGTCGCTGGAGCGGCTGTCGCCCTTGGTGACCATGAGGTAGAGGTAGTCGCCGCCGGACCGGTCCCCGGCCGAGACGGGGGCCGCGGCGGCCAGCAGGACGGCCGCCGCCGTCAGTCCGGTGCGGGCCGCTCGTCGCAGTGCTGTCGCTGTGTGGGTGTGCGTCATTCCCGATGCATCGGCACGGCGGCCTCGGATCCCCACCCGGGCTCACCCGAACGGGAGCGCGCGGGCGCGTGCCGTACGGCGAGGTCGAAGGCGGCGAGCACGACCCGGGACTGGTACTCGATCTGGCGCGGGACCGGGATCCAGCGGGCCCCGCAGCCGTCCCGGTAGTCGGCGCACCACAGGTCGATGAGCCGGTCCAGCTCCGGCAGCGCACCGGCCGGGTCGGTGCCCGCACGGATCACGAGCTGGTGGAGGAGTCCCGCGGTGCGCAGGGCGAGACGCCGGCCCGCGATGCGCAGGGCGGCCAGGTGGCCGGCGCTGAGCGGGGGCAGCGGGCGGGCGGTGTCGGTGACGTCGGGATCCCAGGCGTCGGCGAGCCCGGGGCAGACCAGTAAATAGTCCTCGACCGGGGCGAGCAGCCGGGCGGCGTCCGGGGCGTCCGAGACATACGGGCGGATCCGCGCCAGGACGTCCTCGAGGAGCCGCGCGTCGCGGCGCAGGGTGTGGCTGACGGTCCGCAGGACGGCGGGCGCGTCGGCCGGCAGGCCCGCGTCCTCGACGGCGGCCACGCCCCACATGGGGGCTTCGACGACGGCCGTGACGGTGCCGTACGGGTGCGGGTGGTACCAGGTCGACTCGACGGCGGCTTCCGTTATGGCGGCGGCCAGGTCACCGCGGCGGGGTGGCGGGATCCGGTAGACGGCGGGGCCCAGGCACGGCCAGTAGAGCGTGTCGTACGGGCCGAACTCGCGCGGGATGTGCAGCTCGGCGGCGGTGTGGGCGACGTGGCGGGCGAGGCCGGGCAGATCGCGGGTGAGTTCGACGAAGCCGCCGCCGACGTCGACGCCGTGCAGGGAGCACTGGAGGAAGGGGCGCAGTTCGTCCTGGAGGGCGAGGAGGGTGCGGGTCTCCGGCAGCGCGGCGGCCTGTGCGCCGTCCGGGAGCCATTCCGGCTGTTCGCCGAAACCGGGCCGGAAGAACTTCCGGAAGTAGCGGTCGAGGGAGTACGGGCCGCGCAGCCAGCCCTCGTTGCGGCGCAGGCCGTCGGGGTCGAGGCAGAGCAGGAGGTTCCAGGTGGCGTCGGCCCCGGCGGTGAGGCGGGCATCGGCCAGGGCCCGCTCGGCGAGTCTGAGGACGGTGCCGCCGCCCACGGGCTCGTTGGCGTGCGGTCCGGCGACGACGAGGGCCTGGCGGCTGCCGTGGCCGACGGAGAGCAGCCACAGGGGGCTGCCGGCACGTGAGGTGCCGACCCGGCGCAGCCGGGCGTCCGCGGGATGGCGGGCGACGAGTGACGCGGCCCGTGCGCCCAGCTCGTCGACGGTCGGGTAACGGAGGAGGGGCGGCAGGGCACACCTCCACAATGTGGTGCCGTCGGTTCACCTGGTGTGCATGGTGTACGCACAGTCAGTCACGACTTGACGGTCACGTCAACACCGTGCGGAGGAAAGGACTTTGGGCCGCGACGGCACGTAAAGCCCAGGCCAGAGGTGAGCTTGGGCTCAGTTGACCGCGAGCCGGTAGGCCATCCGCCCGAACCCGACCTGGTCGCCCTCGCGGACGACGGCGGCACCGATGACCCGACGGCCGTTGACCGTGGTGCCGTTGGTGGAGCCGAGGTCGCGCAGCACCCACATACCGCCCTGACGGCTGAGTTCGGCGTGCACGCGGGAGACCGTCTCGTGGGTCAGCCTGAGCCCGTTGGCCGGGTCCCGGCCGATGCGCAGCGCGTGACCGCTGCCGGGGTGCGGCAGCAGCAGCTTGGGCAGCCGCTCGGCCTGCCACGCCCTGCGCAGCCGTACGGTGAAGCCGGAGACGGCCTCGACGGTGCCGAACACCAGCCGGGCGACGCGGTTCTCCTGGGGCAGGTCGGCGGTGAGCGCGGCGAGTTCCTCGGACCGGCGGGCGACGAGGGCCAGTTCCATGCGGCGCACGAAGGTGTCGTGCGACAGACGGCCCATGGCGACGCCGTCACGGAGCACCTTCAGCGCCTTGTCGCGCTCCACGTCGGAGAGCCGCGCGGGGTACGTGTTGAACTCGAAGGACGACGTCACGTTCGTGATTGTCGGGCAGTGAACCCCGGGTGTCCAGAAAACGAGACAACGGCCGCCCCGCGCGCGTACCCGACGACACCTGCGGCAAAGGGGCTGATTCAGAGGCGGATTGATCGCGTTTGACGCACCATGGACGGGCTGGATCCGGATGAGCCGACGAAGGGGACCGTCCGTGCAGTTCGAGGTGTGGGCACCGCAGGCCGGCCGTGTGACGCTCCATTGCGAGGGCGCCACGCGCGCGTTGGAACGCGATCCGGAGCGCGCGGGATGGTGGCGGACGGAGGCGGAGGCCACGGACGGCACCCGCTACGGCTACGCGCTGGACGAGGGCCCGGTGCTGCCCGACCCGCGCTCGCGGCGCCAGCCGGACGGACCGGACGGGCTCAGCGCGGTCGTCGAGCACGAGCGCTACGCCTGGCGCAGCCGGTGGACCGGCCGCCCCCTGCCGGGCGCGGTCCTGTACGAGCTGCACGTGGGCACCTACACGCCCGAGGGCACCCTGGACGCGGCCGCCGCCCGCCTGGAGCACCTCGTCGAACTCGGCGTGAGCCACGTCGAGTTGATGCCCCTGTGTCCCTTCCCGGGGCGGCACGGCTGGGGGTACGAGGGGGTCTCCCTGTGGGCGGTGCACGAGCCCTACGGCGGTCCCGAGGCCCTGAAGCGTTTCGTGGACCGGGCGCATGAGCTGGGCCTCGGGGTCGTGCTGGACGTGGTGCACAACCACCTGGGGCCGTCGGGCAACTACCTGCCCGCCTTCGGGCCGTACTTCACGGACACGCATCACACTCCCTGGGGTTCCGCGGTCAACCTGGACGCGCCGGGCTCGGACGAGGTGCGCGCCTATCTGCTGGGCAGCGCGCTCTCCTGGCTGCGGGACTACCGGATCGACGGACTGCGCCTGGACGCCGTGCACGCGCTGGCGGACACCCGCGCCTGCCACTTCCTGGAGGAGCTGTCGACGGCGGTCGACGCCCTCTCGGCCGACCTGGGGCGGCCGCTGTTCCTGATCGCCGAGTCCGATCTCAACGACCCCCGGCTCATCACCCCCCGCGCCGAGGGGGGTCTCGGGCTGCACGCGCAGTGGAACGACGACTTCCACCACGCCCTGCACACCGCGCTCACCGGCGAGTCCCAGGGCTACTACGCCGACTTCGCCCGCGCACCCCTGGCGTCGCTCGCCAAGACCCTCACCGGCGGCTACTTCCACGACGGCACCTGGTCCAGCTTCCGGGGCCGCAGCCACGGGCGTCCGCTGGACCGCACCCGCACGGCCGGGCACCGGCTGCTCGGCTACTCCCAGACCCACGACCAGATCGGCAACCGCGCCCAGGGCGACCGGCTGGCGGCGTCCCTCTCCCCCGGCCTCGCGGCCTGCGCGGCAGCGCTGGTGCTGACCGCGCCCTTCACTCCCATGCTGTTCATGGGCGAGGAGTGGGCGGCGGGCACCCCCTGGCAGTTCTTCACCGACCACACCGATCCCGAACTCGCCGAGGCCGTACGGCGGGGCCGGCGACGGGAGTTCGCGGAGCACGGCTGGGCCGAGGAGGACGTGCCCGACCCGCAGGACCCGGCGACCCGGGACCGTTCCTGCCTCGACTGGTCCGAGCTCGACCGGGAACCCCACGCGCGGGTGCTGGCCTGGTACCGCCGGCTCCTGGCGCTGCGCCACGAACAGCCGGACCTCACCGACCCCGACCTCGCCGACACCAAGATCGCCCATGACGAGGGCCGTCGCTGGCTCGCCTTCCGCCGCGGGGACGTCCGGGTCGCCGTGAACCTCGCGAAGTCGACGGCGGCCATCCCCCTCGGGCCCCGCGAGGCCCGCGTCCTGGCGGCCTGGGAGCCGGTGGAGGCGCCGGGCACGGACGGGGTGCTGCATGTTCCCGGCGAGTCGTGCGTGGTGCTGCTCCAGGCCTGACCTCACGGATGCCGCTTCGTCTCCCCGGCTCAGGCGAGGGCGGACACGGCGGGCGCTCCCTGGTGGCGGGCCCGTATGCGCAGGCCCCGGGCGACGATGACGCCGAGGCGGACGATGACCTCGCCGAAGGCCATGAGGATCAGGGCGGCCACCCAGGCCTGTCCGCTGGTGATGTCGTGGTCGGCGGAGAAGCGGGCGACGTGCGCCGCACCGGAGGCGTGGGAGGTCCAGACCGCGAAACCGAGGCGGAAGCCCATGCTGACCACCCACAGGGCCGCCGCGCCCCAGGTCGCCTTGACCCGTATGTGTCCGTCGGCGAACCGCACGCGGGTGATCAGGCCCCCTGCCAGGCCGAAGGCGACTCCGGTTGCGGCGAACAGCGCGATCAGCAACGCGTCGTCGCCCGCCGTGGGGATGTGGTGGAGGTAGGTGGTCCCGGCCCAGGTGATCAGCGCGAGGGGCAGCAGGACCGTGCGAGGGGTCAGTCTCTCCTCGCGGAGCTGCCGGAAGACCACGAGGAGGAGCGCCACGTCGATGAGCCAGTCGGAGATCGTCATGCCTCGACTATCCGGCTCGGGCACGGTCGTGCGCCTCGGCCCACGGGTGGACGGAGGGTGGAAATACGCAGGTGGAGACGGTCTGACGGAGGAGCCCACCCACGGGTGGAGGGCCTCACGGACGGAGCGCCTTACGGACGGAACGGCCTACGGACGGAACGGCCCACGGACGCAGCGGCCCACGGACGGAACGGCCTACAGGTAAAGCCCCTACGGCTCCGCGTCGTCCGACTCGTCGTCCCGCAGTTCGGTGACCCGCTCCAGCAGGATCGCCTCCCAGGCACGGCCCAGCCGGGCCCTCAGCAGCCCCAGCGGCGCGTCCTCCCGGCGGTCCAGGCCCGCGGCGAGGTGGATCACCGTGTCGCAGCGGGCCAGCCAGAGACCGCGCAGGCAGGGCCGGGCTCCGTACCCGGCGAGGGTGGCGGCGCGGACGGCGGCGGGCGCGCCGACGGCCAGGGCGAGGCCCGCGATGTCCTCGGCGGGGTCGCCGACGACCGTGTCGGTCCAGTCGAGCACGCCCCGCACCCGGCCGTCGGCACTGACCACGAGGTGCTCGCCGGTCAGGGCGTGGTGCACGAGGACCGCGCTGCCGGGCTGCGCGGCGAGCTGGACCGCGGCGGCCGAGGTGAGCTGCTGGAGCCGGGCCGGGTCGAACTCGTCGGCCTTGTGCAGGAGCTCGGCGGCCCGGCCGGCCTCCCGGCGCAGCGCCTCCAGTGAGCGCGGGGCGACGCGCGGGACGCCGAGCGCCTCGGCCTGCCGTACGGGCACCTCGCGCAGCCCGGTGAGAAGCCCGGCCAGGTCGGCCTCGCCGACGGCGGAGACGTCATGCTCCTCCGCCGAGCCGCCGGGGACCTTGGTGTCCAGCGTGTAGACAAGGCCGGGCGCCCACTCGCCCTGGGCCACGCTGCTCGGCACCGCGACCGGGACGTGCGGCCGCACCAGGTCGCGCAGACGCAGCTCTCGGCGTCGGCGGGCGGTGGCCGCGCGGTCCTCGGACAGCCGCAGCACATGGCGGGCGCCGACCCACCAGGTGGCGTGCGCGCCGCTCTCGGCGACGGGCCGGACCTCGGGCCCGCCGGTGTCGGACGTGCCGTCCTTGAGCAGGGAACGGACCAGTCGGCGGACCGTGTCCGCGGTGGGTGTCGGTGCCTGGGTCATGTCGCGCCGTAGTCGCTCGAGGGGTGGAGGGGGCTCCTGGGGTCGGGTCAGTCCACTATGACCATCTCGCGGGTGGTGTCGTTGAGCCTGCGGCCGCCGCTCTCGGTGACCGTGACGATGTCCTCGATGCGTACCCCGAAACGGCCCGGCAGATAGACACCGGGTTCCACGGAGAAGCACATCCCCGGTACGAGGGGCTGTTCCTCGCCCTCGATCATGTACGGCGGTTCGTGCGTGGTCACGCCGATGCCGTGCCCGGTGCGGTGGATGAAGTACTCGCCGTAGCCGGCGTCGGCGATGACCGCGCGGGCGGCCCGGTCGACCTCCTGACAGGCCGCTCCGGGCCGTACCGCGTGGAAGCCCGCCTCCTGGGCGGCGCGGACGAGGTCGTGCACCCGGCGTTCCTCGTCGGTGGGTTCGCCGACGTGGACCGTGCGGGAGGTGTCGGAGCCGTAGCCGTCCTTGAGGCCGCCGAAGTCGAGGACGACCATGTCACCGCGTTCGATGACCCGGTCGCCCACCTCGTGGTGCGGGTTGGCGCCGTTCGGGCCGGAGGCGACGATGGTGAAGTCGACCTGGGAGTGGCCGAAGCGGCGCAGCAGGTCGGCGAGGTCCGCGGCGACCTCGGACTCCCGGCGGCCGCCGAAGGGAAGCTTCCGGATCTCCTCGAACGCCGCGTCGGCCGCCGCCCCCGCGGCCGCCAGCAGCTCCAGCTCCGCCCGGTCCTTGACCGCCCGCAGCATCGGAAGGGCCTCGGTGAGCGAGGCGTACGAGGTCCCGGGCAGCGCCTTCTGGAGGCCCAGCAGGTGCATGGCCCAGGCGTTGTCGCTGATCCCGAACCGTCCGCCGGTGTCGAGGAGGGGGGCGGTGACGGCGTAGGGGTCCTTGCCGTCGGTCCAGTCCCGCAGGGTCAGGGCGCTCGCGCCGGGGGACTTGGCGGCGTCCGGGGCCTCCAGGGCGGGGACGACCAGGACGGGGTCCTGGCCGGGGGCGAGGACGAGCAGGGTGAGGCGTTCGGTGGCGGGGGGCGCGTAGCCGGTGAGCCACACCAGGTCCGGCCCCGGGGCCACCAGCAGCCCCGCGAGCCCTGCCTCGGCTGCCGACCGGGCCGCGCGCTCCATGCGGGCCCGGTAGTCGTCGGCGGCGAAGGGCGCTGCGGTGCCGGTCATCGGGGCCTCCCTGGGCGGGTGTGGGTCTTGGGCAGCATCCTGCCCGCACGGCGTGGGGCGCGCGAGCTGGTTGCGAGGTTTTCGCGCGGGGCGCGGAAAGTGCGCTGCCACTGTGCTGCCTCTCCGCTGCCTCTGCCCTGCCTGGCGGCTGCCTCTGCGCTGCCTCGCGACGGGATGACGGGCACCTATGGCTGTGGGGAGGGCGGGGAGCAGCGGTACGGCGCTGGGAGACGGGTTCCGGGCGCTGGCGCCCCGTCCCGTGGGAGCCGACGAGGGGGCACTCGCCACCATGAGAGGCCTGATGATGACGGAGTGCGACGAGCTTGAGGACTCGAAGCACACCTCGCCGAACTGAGCGGCATCACCCGCCTCCCGGCGCTGTTCAGCGGGGTCGCGGTGCCGTGCGGGGCTTCACGTCACCACGCCCGGTACGGCCGTCAGCTGCTGGTAGCCGCCGCTGCGGTGGCGGACCGTCAGTACGATCTCGCGGCCGGAGCGGGCGTCGGCGACGGCTCGCGCGAGGTCGTCGGCGGTGTCGATGCGGGTACGGCCGAACACGAGCAGTACGTCACCGCGGACCAGGCCCGCCGTGTAGCCCGGACCCGGGACATGGACACCGACGACCAGCGCGCCCGCCTTCTCGGCGTCCACGACCTCCAGGCCGAGCGTGGCGACGGCGGGCGCGGGCGAGGGGGTGGACGGCGGTGTCGCGGACGGCCGGGCGGGGCCCGGCTGCGCCGGGGCGGACGGACCGCCCGGGTGCAGGCCGACCTGCCGCTGGAGCTCGGCCAGTCTGCCAGTGCCGATCACGGTGGTGCCCACCATGCCGAGGCCCACCCCCGACAGCACCAGGACGGCCGCGACGAGCAGGCCGAACAGCACGCTCGTGAACCGGCGCCCGCGCCGGCGCGCGGCGTGCGGGCGCCGGGCGGACCCGGGCTTCCTGCCACCGCCGGTCTCCTGACCGGGCATCGGCTTGGGGCGCAACGCTGTCTGTTCCATGGATCGCCTCCGGCTGGATCACCACCGGGTGGTGACTACCCGGCGCGCGGGCGCGTGACGAGCCACGAACGAGTGAGACTGACGGGCGGTCAGGAGCGGGTAGTGGCCGGAACCAGCAGGTCCGGGGGTCCGGCACGGCTCCGCCCGGTGCCGGCACGGCTCCGCCCGGTCGCCGGCGCGAGCCGTTCTGGAGCGCGCCCACGCGAGGGGTGTCTCACCCCGCGTGGGCCGCTCGTGGCCGGAGGGCCACCGGTCGTGCGCAGCAGTGCTGAGGCCAGCGGGCAGGCGCCGAGCGGCCGGGGAACCCGAAGCGGCCGGGGAGCCCGAAGCGGTCGGGGAACCCAAAGCGGTCGGGGAACCCAAAGAAGCCGGGGAACCCAAAGCAGCCGGGGAGCCAAAAGCGGTCAGGAACCCGCCCCCGGACCGACCCCGCGTGCACCGACCACCCCTGCCTTCCCCGCCCACCGCCGTCCCGTCAGCCCGCCACCGGCAGTGTCGTCGGGGCCCTGTCCGGGAGGAAGCCGTGGGTGCGGCCGGCCAGGTAGTCGGACTTGTAGCGGTCGACCGTGCGGTGCCAGTGCAGGATGCCCGCCATCCAGTGCTGGAGGTCGGTCACATAGCCGCGCATCACCTCGCGCGCCTCCGCCGAGAGCCCGAAGTCGTCGTACACGACGGGCAGTTCGTTCGCGGCGACGTGCTCGAACTGCTGCATGCGCTGGGTCATCAGGTCATGGACGACCCGCAGCGCGGTCGGGTAGTCGATGCCGAAGAAGTTCTGCACGACGAGGATCGCGTTGTGGATCTCGCCCTCGTACTCGATCTCCTTCTGGTACGAGAAGACGTCGTTGAGCAGACAGGCGTAGTCGACGGCGGCGTTCTCCAGGGAGCGGACCGGTCCGCTGCGGTAGACCTCGGGCGGGACGGCGGGGCCGTGGCCCATCCGGCACATGCTCATGGTGAGGTCGGAGCCGAAGGTGGCGCGCCGCATCTCCAGGTAGTCGACGGGGTCGGGGACCCGGTGGTGGATCTGGTTGGCCAGCTCCCACACCCAGCTCTCGGTCATCGCGTTCACGGCGTCCTTGAGGGTGCGCCGCTGGTCGGGGGTCATCTCGGCCGTGGTGCGGGCCCACAGGTCGGTCAGGCCGCGTTCCATGCCGTTGACGGGTACGAGGGTCTGCTGGCCGTCGAGGGGCATGCACTGCGAGAGACGGTGGGTGGTGAGGCGGGCGGCGGCGAGGTCGCGGCGGGCTCCGTAGACGAGGGGGTAGTAGTCGTCGCCGTAGGTGCCCCAGGCCAGCCAGTGCGAGCTGAGGTCGAGGGCCTCGGCGCTCGCGTCCGGGTCGATGCCCGCGGCGCACAGCGGGAGGTCGGCCGCGGCGAGCCGGTCCTCGTCCCAGACGCCCTCCTGGAGCATGCCCATGCGGTGCATCCACGCGGTGAGGCGGGGGCGGGCGCCGGGCAGGTGGGGGCTGTGCTCGACCTGGAACGGCATGTGGAAGTCGGGCAGCAGCGACGGCCCGACCTTCTGGAACGGCACATGCGTGTGGGCGCGCAGCCGCTCGGCGCCGGCCGCGGCGAGCAGGGCGCCGACGTCGGCGGCCGAGGTGCCGGGGCCGGTCAGGCTCTGCCAGGGGGAGGTGGTCTCGGCGCGGGCGTTCATGTAGCGGCTGGAGCGCATGTGCCATTCGTGGCCGCCGGACTGCCAGTCCTGGAGTCCCTGCGTGTACTGGGCGACGGCGGCGACCTCGGCCGGGGAGAGACCTTTCTCCAGGGCGACGGCGGGTACCTCGGTCAGCGCGGTGTGCTCGAACTGGTGGAGGCGGGAGGTGAGGACGTCGTTGACGGTGTCGGCGGCCTCCTGGGTGGTGCAGCCGAAGAAGGTCTCCAGGACGAGCACGCCGTTGCTGAGCTCGCCCTCGTCCTCGACCTCGCGCTGGTAGGAGAAGAGGTCGTTGCGCAGGTGCACGGCGTCGGAGAAGGTCTCCATCAGGACGCGCAGCGGCCTGGACCCGGCGACCGCGGCCGGGACCTCGGCCGTCGCGTACTCCACGAGCCCGGCCGACCAGGGGGCGCCGCCGACCTTGCGGCGCATCTCGATGTACTCGACGGGGTTGGCGATCCGCCCCTCGTTGATGTTGGAGAGCTCCCACAGGGACTCGTTGAGCAGGTGTTCGGTGGCGACGGCGAAGCGGCGCCGCCAGTCGGCGGACATCGACGGGACGGTGCGCGTCCACAGGTCGGCGAGGCCCGCCTCGACCGGGTTCTCGGGCTCGGGCATCGGGGTCGTGAGGTCCATCGGCATGAACAGCGGCAGCCGGTCCAGGTAGGCCTTGCCGCCGGCGCGGTCCTGGGTGCGCTTGAAGATCTCCAGGAAGTGGTCGTCGAAGAAGAACACCCACACGTACCAGTCGGTGATCAGCGAGAGCGCGGGGCCGTCGCAGTCCGGGTGCGTGTAGGCGCAGAGCAGGCCGTAGTCGTGCGCGTCGAGGTCGGACTGCTCCCAGATCCCGGACCCCTCCAGCATGCCCATCTCGCGGGCCCACGCGGTCGAGTGGGCGCGCGCCTCGTCGACGTGCGGGTTCAGCCGCGCGGGGTACGGCATGTAGAAGTGCGGGAGTTCGAAGGGCTGCTGCGTCATGAGCCGGGCCCTACCCAGGCCCCTCAAGCGCCATCCGCGAGCCGGGACATGATCACACCATCGCGTGAATCGGGGCTGAATCCGGGCACGGTGGAGGGGGTTTGTGACGTTCCCCGCTCTGGACGCAGGGCGACGAACCCGGGAGTCCCCGGACGGCGACACGGGCGGCGCGGCCGTCACCTTCCCGAACGCCAAGGCCGTAACGGCATCCGGACCTACGGCTCCCGCAGTCGGCATGATCACTACATCAACGTCGGCCGGACCCTCACACCTCGGAGAACTGCGGAAGGATCTCCTGAGCGACCCAGCCGAGCGCGTCGGGCAGCGCGTCGGTGGCGACCGGCAGCCACAGCGAGCAGGAGGCGAGCCCGGCGTCGGCCAGCTCTCCCAGCTCCGCACGCACCCGCTCGGCGCTCGGCTCGGCCCCGCCCAACAGCTGCCATCCGGACGGGCGTACGGCGGCCTCGAAGCCCGGCGGCCCCAGCACCAGGCCCGCCGTCAGCTCCAGCGGCCTGGCCGAATCACGCCCCGTCTTCTCCTCCAGGACCGCCAACCGCCCCCGCACCTCGACAAGTCCGGCGGCGTCGACACCGAAACCGTGCCATGCGTCGCCGTGGCGCAGCGCCCGGCGCAGAGCGGCTTCGCTGTGGCCGCCGATCCACACCGGCGGCCCGCCGGGAGTACGCGGCCGCACCCCGAGCCGTACGTCCGCCTCGTCACGCCACAAGGTCCTTACGACGTCCAGCTGTTCGTCGGCACGGCGGCCCCGTCCGGCGAAGGGCACCCCGGCCGCGTCGAACTCGGCGGTGTCCCAGCCGGTACCGACACCGAGGGTGAGCCGGCCGCCGGAGAGACGGTCGAGCGTGGCCACCTGGTGGGCGACGACGACCGGGTGGTACAGGGGCAGGATCAGCACACTGGTGACCAGACAGATCCTGCTGGTGGCGCCGGCCACGGCCGACAGCAGGACCAGCGGGTCCGGGGTCACCCCCGCGGTCCCGGCCAGCAGGTGGCTGCTCGCGATGACGTGGTCGAAGCCCAACTCCTCTGCGGTTCGGGCGGTTTCGAGGACACCGTCGAGCTCGTCCTCGCGGGCGGGCCACAGTCGGTGCGGTGCGACTCCCAGACGCATGCGGTGCGCCTCCCTCGGTGTGCGGTGGCAGTGACGGCTGGTGCACCTGGCCCCAACAAGGCGACGGTCTCCTCTCATCCCTTCCCGTTCGACTTCATCGACAGGATCAAGTCCCTTTCGCACCGCCTGACATGAGAACCTGAAAACGGGAGAGGGGTTCGGACGTAGCCGTCGAGGTGTGTGCCGACAGGGGGTCCTCGATGTTCGGGGCAGAGTTGTTCACCCAGACCGCTGCCGCCGCCGCGGGCACGATGGTGGGGCTGATGACCACGGACGCCTGGCAGGTGGCCAGGCACCGGATCGCACGGTTCCTGCGCCGGGAGGACGTGGAGCGGCTGGAGGCGGCACGGGCGGAGCTGGACGCGGCGCCGCCTGGGCGGCAGCAGGTCATCCTGCGGCAGCAGCGGGAGGAGTGGGGCAGCACCCTGCGCGGCCTGCTGGACCGGAACCCGGAACTGGCCGGGCTGCTGGCCGAGTTCGTGCAGGAGTTCTCCGGGGTGGTGCGCCCGGTCTTCATCCAGGTCCAGCAGCCCGCCGCCCCGCTGGAGCCGGCCCGCGCCCCGGGTGCGCTGACCGTGGCGCCTCCGCTGGGCCGGCTCGACCGCCGGGTGCGCGGCCGTGGACCGCTCCTCGACACCCTCAAACAGCTGGTGGGCAAGCCGACTTCGGGTGTGCGGGTGCTGCACGGCATGGGCGGCAGCGGAAAGACCACGGTCGCCCTGGAGATCGCCGCCCACGCCGCCGCCCTCAACGTCGACGTGTGGTGGGTGACGGCGAAGAACCCCGCCGCGCTGAGCGCGGGGATGCGCGAGGTGGTGGCGGCGCTCGGCACTCCCGCCGATCTCATCGACCGTGCCTGGTCGGGGCGTTCGAGCGCGACCGACCTGCTGTGGCGCCGGCTGTGCGACACCGCGAGCCCCTGGCTGCTGGTGGTGGACAACGCCGACGAGCCCGAACACCTCGCGCCCTACGGCCGGTTGGCGGAGGGCACGGGCTGGATCCGGCCCGCCGCAGAGCTGCCGGGACTGGTGCTGATCACCAGCCGGGACAGCAGCCCGACGACCTGGGGGCCGTGGGCCACGCTGCACTCGGTGGACGCCCTGGAGGAGGACGACGCGACCGAGGTGCTCTGGGACCTCGCCGGGGAGCGGGCCGGTTCCCGCGAGGACGCCCGGATGCTGACCCGGCGGCTCGGCGGGCTGCCGCTGGCGCTGCGCATCGCCGGCTCGCACCTCGCCGCGGCCTCCGCCTTCCCCACCTGGCCGGGCACGACGACCGTACGGACGTACGCCGACTACCGCGTGGCCCTCGACGAGCGCTTCAGCGAACTCCTCGACGAACGCCCGCCCGGGCAGCAGGGCGGCACCTTGTCGGTCCCGGTGACCGGTACCTGGGAGCTGTCGCTGGACCTGCTGGAGCGGCGGGGCATCGCCCAGGCCCGGCCGCTGATGCGGCTGCTGTGCTGCCTGGGCGAGGCCCCGGTGCCGCTGGTCGGTCTGTTACGCCCGGACCGGCTGGCGGCCTCCTCGCTGCTGCCCGGGGTCACACCGCAGGAGCTGTACACCGCGCTCACCGCGCTCGCCGACTTCGGTCTGGTCGAACTGCACACCCCGCCCGGCGGCGACGACCACGCCCGCACCCTCGTGCTGCATCCGCTGGTCCGGGACGCCGGCCGGCTCCAGCAGGATCTCGCCGAGCACTGGGAGGAGTACGCGGCCGTCGTCGCCGACCTGGTCGTGTGCGCCACCGCCGAGCTGAGCGAGGACGACCCGCGCGACTGGCCGCGCTGGCGGCTGCTGCTCCCGCACGTCGACGCCCCGCTGGCCCTGATGGGCGACCCGTACGAGGCCGAGGACGAGCTGGTCTCCAAGGCGCTCAGGGCGGCGGCGGCCGGGGCCCGGCATCTGTTCCGGCGGGGCTGGCTGGACCGTGCGGAGGAGGTGCTCGACGCCTGCGAGCCGGTGGTGCTCGCGTGCGGCCCGAACGATCCCGACGCGCTCGAAGTACGCGCCGCCGCCGCCCACTTGCTGCACCTGCGCGGTCGGCTGGCGGCGGCCGAGTCCCTGTTCCGCACGGTGCTGGCGGACACCCGGGCCCTGTTCGGCGACGCCTCCGGCGAGACCGCCGACGCCCGGTACGCGCTCGCGAACCTGCTGCACGGCCGGGGCCGCCCGGTCGAGGCGGAGACCGAGTACCGCGCGGTGCACGCCACGCGCCGGGCGCTGCTGGGCGAGCGCGACCCCGGGACTCTCGCCGCCCGCAAGGGTGTGGCGTGGATGGCCCGCTACCGGGGGCTGCTGGCGGAGGCCGAGGAGGAGTACCGCCTGCTCCTGGACGCCTACCGGGAGACGCTCGGCGCCCACCACCCCGACACCCTGGCCACCCGGCACGAGATGGCCCAGGTGCTGCACGAGCGCGGCATGTTCGGCCAGGCGGAGGCGGAGCTGCGGGAGACGCTCCAGGTGTGCGCGCGGGTGCTGGGCGAACGCCACCCGAGCACGCTCGCGGTCCGGCACGACCTCGCCGGCGTGCTGCGCGACCGGGGCCTGCTCGCCGAGGCCGAGCAGGAGTTCCGTACGGTGCTCGCGACGCGCGCCGAGGCGTACGGCGAGGATCACCCGGAGACCGTGTCGGCCCGGTACGGCCTGGCCACGGTGCTGCGCGACCGGGGTTGGCCCGGGGACGCGGAGGCGGAGTTCCGGGAGGTCTTCGAGGTGCAGCGCCGGCTGCTCGGCGACATGCATCCGCACACCCTGGAGGTCCGCCACAACCTGGCCGACCTGCTGATGGAGCGGGGTCAACTGGAGGCGGCGGAGGCGGAGTTCAGGGAGGTGTACGCGGCGCGGCGCGAAGTGCTGGGCGAGCAGCACCTGCTGACCCTGTCGGTACGGCACGGTGCCGCGCACGTCCTGCACCTGCGGGGCCGCACCGACCGGGCGGAGACCGAGTACCGCACGGTCCTCGCGGACTGCGTGGACACCCTGGGCCCCCGCCACCCCGGCACGCTCGCGGTCCGCCACAACCTCGCCGACCTGCTCAAGGACCAGGGCCGGCTGGCGGCCGCGGAACAGGAGTTCAGGGAGGTCTACGAGGCCCGGCGGACCGTGCTCGGCGAGCAGCACCTGCTGACCCTGTCCGTACGGCACGGCGCCGCGCACGTGCTGCATCTGCGCGGGCATGTCGAGCGGGCGGAGGCGGAGTACCGCACGGTGCTCGCGGACTGCGTGGAGACGCTGGGCCCACGGCATCCGGGGACCCTGGCGGTCCGGCACAACCTGGCCGACCTGCTCTGCCTCAAGGGTGAACTCGTCCAGGCAGGAGCGGAGTTCACCGAGGTACGGGAGGTCTGCGAGGAGGTGCTGGGGCCACGGCATCCGCGGACCCTGGCCGCCGGGGAGGCGCTGGCCCGGCTGCGGGCCGCGGAGGGGGATCAGACGCCCCGCGACCCCGACTCGGCCGCCGCCGGTTCGTAGCCCGGGAAGCGGGCCGGGATCTGCCCGAGGTCCCAGAGCGCGAGCACCTTGTCGTCGTAGAAGTCGTCGGACTCCTCGTCGCCGATGACCTGGAGCGGCTCGGGCAGGCCGAAGGGTGCCTTGCACAGGTCGATGGGGCGCCACCAGCCGGTCACGATGTCGGTGTTGGCCGGGGTCCGGGAGAAGGTCGTGGTGAGCAGATAGCGCGAGCCGCTCTCCCGGAACCGGGTCAGCGCCTCCACGACATGCTGGTAGGAGAAGTGCACGAGGGCGTCCCGGCAGACGATGAGGTCGACGCACGGCACGGGCTGCGCGGTGAAGTCGAGCAGCTGGAACTCCCGCCCGGGCGCGGAGTGTTCGGCAGTGTTGGCCGCCACGAGTTCCGCCACGACGTCGCCGCCGAGGTAGGTGGCGCCGTGCAGGTCGACGTGTCGCATCCAGTTGAAGTCGCCGCAGGGCGCGTCCAGTACCGAGCGGATCCCCAAGTCCCGAATGAGCGAACCGAGTTGGGCGATGACCCGCTTCATGCGTTGCAGCTCGGAGCCGGGTCCGGAGCGGGTCTCGTCGGAGCCCCAGCGGTTGGTGCGGTAGATGTCCGTGAACACGTCGTGGAGGTCGGCCTCGTCACGGGGGTCGGTGACGTCGAGGTAGCGTCGTGCGTCCACGTCGTAGACGGGCTCCCCAGGATTGCTCAGGTACCGCGGGGTCAATGGGGTCCTCTTTCGCTGCCCGTCGGCGGGACGTACGGCAGCCCACCGGTACAGGTCGGCAGCATAACGCTCCTCAGGGCCGGACCTGGATGAGCGCACGGGTGCCGCCGGTCCGCCAGCGCTGCCCCTCCGCCGCGACCAGAGCGGCCTCGGTGCGGGCGTCGAGCCCGGTGACCACATCGGACTTGAGGGTGCGCAGCGCGGCGACCGGTCCCGGGAAGCGGTCGGTCGCCTCGGCGAAGGACGTGGTCGGCGGCCACCAGCGGTCCCCCACCAGGCGCCGGTAGTTGAGGTCGCCCTTGAGGACGGTCAGCGAGGCCCGGCCGATCTCCGTACGCAGGTCGTCGGGCATGTCCGCGTAGGGCAGCGGGGCGCACGAGAACGGGTGCGCACGGACCACGAGCCGTCCGTCCGTCATGGCGTCCCACAGCAGCCGTCCGTACCGCCCCGCCTCCCCCGGCGCCCGTACCAGCCGGCGCAGGGCGTCGACGACGTCGGCGGTGGTCGCGTCGGAGACGTAGTAGGGGTACGGCTTCACGTGCAGGACGGCCCGTTCGATCCGCCGGTGTTCGAGAAGGTGGGCGAGGAGGAGCAGGTCGGGGACGAGCTCGCGGCCGGCGTTGTCGGCGATGAGGCAGAGCGTGCCGGTGCCGTCGAGCAGCGCCCACAGCCGCTCGCTGTCGTCGGCGACCAGATCGGGTACGGCGTCCCGGCCCTCGGCCTCGCCGTCGGAGAGCCGGAACCCCAGGTCGGCGCGGTTGCCCCAGAGCGACCCGTGCAGCAGGGCGGCGCCCCGCTCCTCGGCGGGCCGGGAGGCGAGTTCGTCCAGCGCGGCCAGTTCCTGGTCCGTCTCCGGGGAGTCGAGTTCGGTGAGCTTGGAGGGCCGGAAGGGGTCGATGCCCTGCCAGGGGCCGGGCGCGAAGTAGCCCACGGCGTCGAGGAGACGGCGGTAGAAGTAGCTCTCCGACCACAGCCAGGGCACGTCGAACCAGGACTGCCCGGCGTAGGTGCCGATCCCCCACTCGGCCCACGCCCCGCCGGGGAGGGGCTCGATCACACCCTTGGTGCAGTTCTCGAGCAGCGCGTCGAGGGCGCGGTGCTGCTCGGGGCCGTAGGGGAAGGCCTCCCGCACCTGCGCGATGATCGCGGGGTGCCGCTCGGCGAGCACGCTGTGGGGGAAGGAGCCGGGTTCACTGGCGAGGACGACGGCGGCGCTGGGAGACATACGCCGACTGTAACCACCTCTCAGCCGGCCCTCGACTCCTGCTCCAGCTGACTCACCAGGGTCAGATACCTGGCCCGGCGGGGCACCGGCACCAGGCCCCGGATCATGACGTGCCACATCTGGGCGAGCCGCCGCGGCTGCCGTCCCACCGGCTCCAGGTGCCGTCCCACCACGCGGGTGCCGACGAAGAAGCACACCAGTGAGTGCGCCATCGCGTCCACGTCGGTGTCCGGGTGCAGGTCGGACTCCTTGACCGCGCCGAGGAGTTTGGCGGTCGCGAGGTCCAGCCACTCCGTGAACGGATGCCGCAGGGGCTCCCGCACCTCGACCCCGCCGGTGGCGAGCCGGAGTCCGGCCCGCAGCACGGGTCCCTCGACGGACAACCGCGCTATCTGGAAGGTGATCCGGACCAGCGCCTCCAGCGAGGTGCAGCCGCGGGCCTCGATGTCTCCGGCCACCTGCCGTGAGGTCCGGGACTGTATCTCCATGATCGCGTGGGCGAGGTCGTCCTTGGCCGCGAAGTGGAAGTACAGCGCGCCCTTGGTGACTTGGGCGTGCTCGACGATGTCGCTGAGACTGGTCGACTCATAGCCACGACGGTCGAACAGATCGGCGGCGGCGGTGATGATCGTCGCTCGGGTCTGTTCAGCGCGTAACTGCCTCGGCATCGACTGCACACTCCTGGGAAGGAAAAGAACGGGGCATGCCGTTTGTTTCTAACTCTCCGTACACGATAACTCACCCCGCGGCGGCGCCCACCCGGCATTCGAAGGCCACCGACTCCCCTTGCCCTGCTACGACTTGTACGTCGGCGCCGCCCGCACCGCTCACCTCGATCCAGACCGGTCCGTCGACTTCGGTGAACTGGTGAAACGCGGCATGGAAGGAGGCGGGCACCGGGCCGTCCGGACCGCCGTGCGCCCGTGCGGCCTGGCGGGCGGCCGCCAGGAGGAGCATGCCGGGGACGTGGTCCAGCGGGTGGGCGAAGAAAACGGGGTGCGCGGTATCGACTCTGAGTCGCCGGCGGTCGGGACGACCGGTGGGCGACAGGAGCACGTTCGGCGCGCAGGGCCCGCCCCACCGCGCCGGCCGGTAACGGTTCCGGAGGCGGCCGGGGCGGCCGCAGAGCCCCCGCGTCGGCCGTGCGTCCCCCACGCATCCGGCGGTAGACGGCCTCGTTCGTCCAGCTCACGGCGATGCGACCGGTTCCGACGCATTCCGGGCCGAGGCGCACGACGGCGCCGTAGCGCAGTCCGGCGGGGCGGCCCGCGGGGCGGCGGACCGCGTCGACGGTGATGTCGACGACGGGCTCGGCGGGGGCGGCACCGACCGCCAGATGCTCGGGACGGGTGTCGACCCGCAGCTCCCGAAGAACGAACTGATGACCGATCAGGACCGTATAGGCGGCACGGGCGAGCCGTGCCCCGCACTGGCGGAGCGTTGCTGCCACCAGGAGCGGCTCATGGGCCGAGCGATCTGCCGACACGTGTAACCGGTGGGCACGCGGCCACCGGGCGGTGAGGGTGAAGCGGTCGGGTCCCGTCCTGGTCCAGCCGGTGAGAAGGGTCTCCGCGACGGACACGCGGTGCACGAGTTCACGGGGGACGGTTGCCGTCAGGGGCCTGGCCTCGGACGGGAGTTCCGCGAACTGCCGCGACTCTGGCATGACTCCCCCTCGTTCCCCCGAAGCGGTTCCACGGAGCGGTGACGGACGGCGAGGTGCCCGTGCCGATGAGCGATAGAGTACGAGGGATTCCGGTCTGTTTTCAATGTGACCTGATCGAGACCGGAAGAGACCCGACTCGGCTCATGGGAGGGGTACTTGTGGCGAGACAGGAGCGCGCCGTCAGGACACGCAGGACGATCGTGGAGGCGGCGGGCGCCGTCTTCGACGAGCACGGTTACGCGGCGACCACCATCGCGATGGTGCTGGAGCGGGCCGAAGTCACCAAAGGCGCCCTGTACTTCCACTTCCCCTCCAAGGAGTCCCTCGCCCAGGCGGTGCTGGATGAGCAGTTGTCGCTGGGGGACGTGCCGCCGCATCCGTGCAAGCTCCAGGAGATCGTCGACATGACGTTCGTCTTCGGGCACCGGCTGCGGAGCAACGCCCTGCTGAAGGGGAGCGTGCGGCTGACGCTGGACCAGTGCGCGCCACCCGGGGTCGATCACTCGGGGCCGTTCAGGCAGTGGAGCGACCGCGTGGTGGAGATGCTGCAAGACGCCCGGGACCAGGGCGAGTTGCTGCCGACGGTGCAGCTGCGGGACACGGCCGATCTGCTGGTGGGGGCGTTCTCCGGGGTGCAGCTGATGTCCCGGGCGCTGCACGGCCGGGAGGATCTGGGGCACCGCATCTCGGTCCTGTGGGCCCATCTGCTGCCGAGCATCGCGGTACCGGGACTGCTGAGCGGCCTTGACAGCCGGCCGGACCGGGGGACGCGGGTGCTGGCGTCGGCGGAGAGCGGTGAACTGGTAGGCGCCGAGGCGTGAGGTGCGGGACGCGCCGCCGGGTACGACACGAACGGGACGGGTCGGCCGGTGCTGCGCGCGCACCGGCCGACCCGTCCCTTCGGAGGCGGGAGGCTCAGAAGGTCAGCTTCCAACTGTTGAGCGTGCCCGTGTCCTGCGCGGCCGTGTCCTGGACGCGCAGCTTCCAGGTGCCGTTGGCGGTCTCGGAGGAGGCGTTCACCGTGTAGGTGGTCCTGACGTCGTCGGCGGAGTCCGAGGAGCTGGCCGCCTTCAGGCTGTACACCGTGCCGTCCGGGGCGACGAGACCGATCACCAGGTCACCGCGGTAGGTGTGGGTGATGTCGATGCCGACCTGGAGGGTGGAGGGGGCGTTGCCGCTGCGGCCGCTGACCGTGATGGGGGACTCGATCGCCGATCCGTTGTCCGGGATGGCGACGGCGGTGCTGCTGGAGAAGGTCGTGCCCGTCGTCGTACCGCCGCCGCTCACGGCCGCGACGGTCTTCGCCGCGTCCGCGAGACCCGCTCCGCAGCCGCCGGAGCAGGCGCCGGGCAGCGGACGGGCGTTGTTCTTGATCGCGGTCTCGATCTGCGCCGGGGTCAGCGCGGGGTTCGCCGACTTCACCAGGGCGACCAGGCCCGCGATGTGCGGGGTGGCCATGCTGGTGCCCTGGTAGTAGGCGTACGACTCCGAAGCGGGCGTCGAGGCACCGGAGTTGAGGGTGGACAGGATGCCGTTGGCGGTGCCGGTGCTGGTCTGGCCACCGGGGGCCGAGATGTCCACCAGGGACCCGTAGTTGGAGTAGGAGGCCTTGGCGCCGGAGCGGTTGGTGGCGGCGACCGAGATGATGTTGTTGCAGTTGCCGGGCGAGTGCCCGGAGACGTTCTCGTTGTCGTTGCCGGCGGCCACGACGACGGTCGTGCCGCGGCTGACGGCGTTGTTGATGGCGGTCTGGGTCGCCGAGGTGCAGGCGCCGTCGCCGCCGAGGCTCATGTTGATGACCTTGGCGACGTTGGTGTTGGCGGGCACGCCGGAGACGGAGCCGCCGGACGCCCAGGTGATGGCGTCGATGATGTCGGAGTCGTAGCCGCCGCACTTGCCGAGGACGCGCAGCGGGGAGATCTTCGCGCCGTACGCGATGCCCGCGACACCCTTGCTGTTGTTGGTGACCGCGGCGATGGTGCCGGCGACGTGCGTGCCGTGCCAGGAGGAGGTGGAGGCCGGGATGCCCGCGCCGCACTCGTTGGCCGCGTAGTAGTCGCCCGGGTCGGCCGGGTTGCTGTCGCGGCCGTTGCCGTCGACGGAGACCGCGGTGTCGGAGATGAAGTCGTAGCCGGCGACGATGTTCGCGGCGAGGTCGCTGTGGGTGACGTAACCGGTGTCGATGACGGCGACGGTGACGCCGGTGCCGGTGGAGGTGGTCCAGGCGCCCGGCACGTTCATGCCCGCCGTGGTCTCGAACAGGTCCCACTGCTTGGCGTACTCGGTGTCGTTCGGGTCGGCCTGCGGCTTGTTCAGGCGGTCCGGCACGACGTAGGCGACCTGCGGGTCCGCCTTGAACTCGGCCACGGCGTCGGCGACTTCGGCCGTGCTGGGGTTCGCGCCCAGGTCGACCAGGGCCGCCCCGGTGCCGAGTCTGCGCTGGAAGTCGGCGTCCTTGGCGGCGGCGTCGGCCTCGGCGGCCTTGTTCGAGGTGGCCTCGGCGGCACCGGACTTGTAGCCCACGATCAGGCGCTCGGCCTGGACGCCGGGAGCGGCCTCGGTGAGTGCGGCCGGGACGGCGGCAGCCTCGGCGGGGGCGTCCTGGGCGACGGCGACGGAGGCGGTGCCGACGGAGAGCAGGGCCGCGGAGACGGCGGCGGCGGATATCAGCTTCCGCCGGAGGGAGGGGGAGGTACGCAAGGATCTTGCCTTTCGTGGCCGTGCTCCGGGCAGCGCGGAGCGGCAGTCAGTTCGCTTCGGCGTCGAAGCGGCGTGGGGTGATGCCATGAGCGCGGTGGCCGGCCGGGCAGAGATGGGGGTGCGTGCGTGACCTGTTCGGGGTTACCTGTGGGTCAGCTGTGGTCGAACGATAGGCAAAGAGCTGGTCATGCGGATACAGGGGAAACCCTTGATGCGGCCGGGAACACCCCCTTCCCGATGGCCGGTTGACCGATGAAGGCCGCTTTGACCGCGTCTGCCCGCAGACGGAGGGGTGGCGGCGGTCAACAGGTCGCAGGCGAATTCCGGTACGCCGGCCAACAGGTCGCCGACGAACGCTCCGGTACGCGGATCAACAGGTCGCCGGCGAACGTTCCGGTGCGTCGGTGAACGTGCGGGGCCCGCGCCGCGTACTGCACGGAAGCCCGTCTTTCCCGCGCCGCCCGAGGAGGCGTTCCGGATGGCCCGGATGCCCTGGACCACAGCCCGTCGTACGAGTGCGGCGGTCGCCGCCCTGACTCCCTTCCTGCTGACCGTGTTCGCGGCGGCGCCCGCGCAGGCGCACGGCGCTCCCACGGATCCGGTGAGCCGGGTCTTCGCCTGCTCCCCCGACGGCGCCTCCACCGGCACCGCCGCGTGCCGGGCGGCCGTCGCGGCGAACGGCTCGCCCTTCACGGCGTGGGACAACCTGCGGGTCGCGAACGTGAACGGCCGGGACCGGCAGACGATCCCGGACGGCAAGCTGTGCAGCGGCGGACTGCCCGCCTACAAGGGCCTCGACCTGGCCCGCTCCGACTGGCCGGCGACCCGGCTGTCCCCCGGTGCGACGCTGACCATGAAGTACGTCTCGACGATCCCGCACACCGGCACCTTCCGGATGTACCTCACCGAGCCGGGCTACGACCCGTCGAAGCCGTTGAGGTGGTCCGATCTGCCGGAGCAGCCGTTCGCCGAGGTGAAGGACCCGGCGCTGACGAACGGGGCGTACCGGATCCGGATGACGCTGCCGAAGGACCGCACGGGCCGGCAGGTGCTGTACACGATCTGGCAGAACAGCAGTACGGCGGACACGTACTACTCGTGCTCGGACGTGGTGTTCGCGGCGGCGGCCGGGAAACAGGCCGGCGGGTCGGGCGCCGCCGCGTCCCCGTCGCCCTCGAAGGCCACGGAGAAGGAGGCCGCGAAGGAGGCGGCGAAGAAGGAGCCCGCGCGGAGTCCGACGGCGTCGGCTCCCGCGGTGCCCGCCACGCCGGCTCCCTCCGTCGCCGGGTCCGCGGCCGCGGCGGCCCCCGACTCCACGCCGGTGGCCGCCGACTCCAAGCCGTCCGCGCCCATGCTGGCGGGCGGCGCCGCCGGGGTGTTGGTACTCACCGGTGGCGCCGCCCTGGTACTTCGCCTGCGTCGGCGCTGAACTACCGGATCACGGAGTTCAGTTGACGTAGACCGCTTCGCCGCCCGCCGTCACCGGGCTGTACTTCGCGGTCCAGAAGCCGTTGGCGGGGCACAGCGAGGAACCGGAGGTGCGGGTGAACTGCTGGTTGGAGAACTTGATGCTGTTGTCGCTGTTGTCTGCGGTGCCGGAGAGACCGGCCGCAGCCTGGTAGACGCAGCTGACGCTGCCGAGCAGGGTGCGCAGCACGACGGTGGTCTGGATGGGACCGCTGGTCGGGGTCACGGAGACGGCGCCGCCGGAGGAGACGTCGGTGGTGTAGGCCAGGTTGTTCACCGTGATGCTGGTGACACCGAGGACGCCGATCACGTTCGAGGTGCAGTTGCCGAAGGTCTGCCCGGTCAGGGACTCGACGGCGGTGCCCGGCGCGGTCGGGTTGCTGCCCACCGTGGCGGTGAACGTGGAGGTGCCACAGGTGATGCCGCTGGTGCCGGTCGCGGTGGAGTAGAGGGTCGCGGAGGTGCCGCTCGCCAGGGACGCCGTGATGGTCGAGCCCTCGGCGACGCTGGGGCCGCCGACGGTGCCGGTGGTGAGGACCGCGACGTCGTCCGCGGCGGCGGGGGCGGAGGCGGCCACGGCCACGGGGAGCGCGAGGGCGGCGGCAGCGGCGGTGAGGGAGACCAGAGAACGCATACGCATGCGGGATTGCCTCTTTCATGAGGTGAGGGTGGGTGAGGGGGGAGCGCGGACGCATGGCGGCGTCCGCCGTTGCCGACCCGTCACGCCTTCTCCGTACGTGACGGACCGGCAACGGCAGCCGGCCGGTGACCGGCCGAGGCCCTATGGGGGAGGGCTCCGGTCGGGCCGGGCGGGAGGTGGCCGGCCCGATGCGACCCCAGGGGGGAAAGCGGTCGCACGGGTGCCGGTGGAGGGTCGAACTCGGGCGGTACAGAGCCCGTGAGGGACAGATGGTCCGGGAAAGCGGACAGGTACCGCCCGAAGGCTTGGATCCGGCGCCACGGATCCGGGGGAAGCCAGGAGAGTTGTAGACCTGATCATCCGTCAACGTCAAGGCGTTGTAAGGCAGTTGATCTTCAATTCGCGCTTTTTTCTGCATGTCGGGCCGTTGTGGATCACGGATGGCACATAATCAACACCCTTTACTCACAACTTGCTTGACCCATGAGCGTAACCGCCGGTAACTTCCGTGGCGTTACTGCGGAGTACGCACCGGAAAGCCCTTGCAGCCGCCGGGAGGTGTGAAGGGGCGTGCACCGCAGCCGATGTCCGCGCCAGGACACCGAGCCACTGAAGCCGCACATCCGCACGTGAGCCCCACTTGCGTTGACTAAGTCCCTGGGAGCAGCACATGGCCTCGTCCGTCGGCAACACCTTCGAGACCCCCGAAAGCGGTTCACCACAAGTCCCCGACGGCTCCGCGAGACGCGGACGGGTCCGGGGCCGCCGGGCCGCGATCATGGCGGTGCCGGCCGTCGCGATCACGGCGGGTCTCGCCATCATGACCGCCGAGGGTGCGCTCGGAGTCCAGTTCGCCATCTCCGGCATGCCGTTCACGGTCACCGCGACCGAGCTCAACGGCACCGGGTTCGAGCAGTTCGGCGGCCTCGACAACATGGCGGACAACAGCCCGAACGCCGGTGACACCGGTGGGCAGGTCCTCGTGATGACCTCCGCCATCAAGAACGCGACCCTCACCAAGCTGTGCCAGAGCGTCGACCTCGGTGGCACCAACCTGCTCATCAAGGCGGGCCAGGGCACCAAGAAGGTCGAGGCGACCGACCTCACCACGGACTCCACCGAACTGTCCGGTGACGCCTCCTTCAACAACATCGAGATCGGCAACGACGCCAGCACCCTCACCAAGGCGGGCGTCAAGGGTCCGCTCGGCGTCTTCAGCCAGCAGGCCGACACGGTCTACATCGCCAACCTGCGGCAGACCAACTACGCCACCACGGCGGGTGTCTTCAAGCTGCCCGGCCTCAAGATGAGCTTCAGCAGCTCGGGTTGCTGATGGAGAGCCAGGGGCCGCTGGACGGCCAGGAGCCGGTGGACGGCGGCCGGCCCGTCGACGGAGGACAACCTGCCGTCGAACAGGACGCGTTCACCCGCTGGGTGTACGGACGCCCCTTCTGGGGTGGGCTGTGGCTCACCCTCGGCGGGGCCTGGATCCTGCTCACCATGAAGGCCTCGATCAAGGTCGTCATGCATGTCGGGATGCAGGGGGTGGCGGGCTATCTCCTGCCGACCCTGATGCTCCTGGTGGGTCTGCTGATCCTCTTCAGCCCGGGGCAGCGGCTGTTCTACTCGATCGTCGGCGTCCTGTGCTCCATGGGCACCTGGCTCACCTCGAACCTGGGCGGCTTCATGGTCGGCCTCCTGCTGGGGGTCGTGGGCAGCGTCCTCACCTTCGGCTGGCTGCCCGAGCAGGACCAGCGGGTGAGCCGCCGCGACCGGCGCAAGCAGGGGCAGCGGACGGCGCAGGACGGACCGTCGTACGACACCGACCGGCCCGGCGAGGGCGCAGGCACGGCCCCGATGGCCACGGGCACCCCGCAGACCGCGCAGTGACCCGAACCCAGCGTTAGCCCCACCCCCGCGGACCGCCGGATCCGCACCCCCTCCCGGGACCGAACCGCGCAGGCACCACCCGCTACACCGGGCAGCCTGCGCGGTTCGCCGCGTTCGCCCTGGGCGCCGCTTTGGCCCGGGGCGCCGCGTTCACCTCGGGTGCCGCGTTCGCCGTGGGCGCCGTGGGCGCCGTGGGCGCCGTGGGCGCCGTGGGCGCCGTGGCCTCGGCGCATCCTGGTCGTCTCGCGGACCCCGCCGACGCGGACCCGCGAAGTCACCCCCGCTCCCTTCCCGAACCACACCGCGCAGACACCGACCGCCTCACCCACCGGGCAGCCTGCGCGGTTGCACGCGTCTCCCCCCGGCGCCGCACCCGACGAACCACCCGGCAGCCCGCAGTCACCCCCGCACCCTCCCCCGCACCGCACCGCACCGCACCGCGCAGAGACCACCCCGCACCACCCCCACCACCCCGCACCGCGCGGACGCCGCCCCTCACACCCCGGGCAGCCTGCGTGGCTCGACGCGTTCCTCTCGGGTGCTGGTGCCGTCGCGGGTGACGGTCCAGGCGGACTTGCCGGGGATCTCCGTGACGGCCTCGACGAGTTCGGTGCCGCGGTAGACGAGGCCCACGCCGTCGTCCGTGCAGTGGGTCTCGGGCAAAGTGCCGTCCGCCACGAGCCGGTGGACCAGGGGGCGGCGGCCGGGGTCGCTGTCGTAGTGCACCCCGTTGCCGTACGGCAGAAGGCCCAACCCGTCGGTTAGCGGGCGGAGTTCGGGGCCGTACGAGTCGGTGGTGCCGCCCTGGAACCAGCACAGGGAGCCCGCGCTGACACCGCTCAGCACCACGCCGGACTCCCATGCCCGGCGCATGATCCGGTCGAGGCCGTGGACCCGCCACACGGCGAGCAGGTTCGCCGCGGAGCCGCCCATCACCCACACCACGTCCTGCTCCAGGACGGTGCCCTCGACGTCGTCCAGGTTGGGCATGGGGAAGAGATGGAGCGGGGTGAGGTCGAAGCCGGCCACCCGGGCCGCCTCGTGCATCCGGGACGTGAAGTGCTCGGCGTCCCCGATGGCCGTACCGACGTACATCACGCGCGGTCTGCGCCCGTGGACGCCCGACAGGTCGACCGCGTGGTGCACCAGCGCGTGGAAGGACACCATGGTGCGGCCACCGGCGCGGTGACCTCCGGAGGTCGCGACGATCGTCGGTTCTGTGGCCATTCACGTGATCCTAGCCAGCGGCACCCGCCCGCCGCCGTCACCCTCCGCCGCCCTTCACTGCCCTCCGTCGGAAAGATCATTACGATGCGGAACCGAGAAGTCACTACAAGGGGCTGATCACTTGACTACCGGCGGTCACACGCGGTTGGCTCCTGGCCAGTGAAAGTTCAAACGGTCGACGCGCCCGCGTTCCGGCCGTCCTTTCGCGTTCCGCCTGCTCGGCCGCACAGCGAGGTGCCGCACCCATGAACCCTCCTCCCCCACCTCGGGCCCGCTCCGGATTCCTGTCCGCCGCCGCCGTGGCCTGCGTCGTCGTCCTGCTGCTCACCGGCTGCTCCGGCTCCGGCTCCGGCGACACGGGGCTCGCCGCGGGCACGGACGGCGCGGGCACCGCACGGATGAAGATCGCCCTGCTCACCCACGCCGGCAAGGACGACGCCTTCTGGGAGCTCGTGCGCAAGGGAGCCGCCACCGCCGCCGCGAAGGACGGTGTCGAGCTGACCTACGCCAACGACTCCGACCCGGCGGGCCAGGCCCAGCTGGTGCGGGACGCGATCGGCGACCGCGTCGACGGCATCGCGGTGACCCTGGCCAAGCCGGCCGCCATGAAGGCACCGGTGGCCGCCGCCCTCGCGGCGGGCATCCCGGTGGTCGGTCTCAACTCCGGTATCGACGCCTGGAAGTCGCAGGGCCTGCTCGAGTACTTCGGCCAGGACGAGAGCGTCGCCGGCGCGGCCGTGGGGAACAAGCTGAACGGCCTGGGGGTCAAGCACGCGCTGTGCGTCATCCACGAGCGGGGCAACGTCGCCCTGGAGGCGCGCTGCGCCGGCGTGAAGAAGACGTTCGGCGGCGAGACCGAGAACCTCTACGTGGAGGGCACCGACGCCGACGCGGTGGACGCGGTGCTCACCGCGAAGCTGCGGCAGGAGCCCGGGATCGACGAAGTCGTCACCCTGGGCGCGCAGTTCGCGCTGGACGCGGTGGGTTCGGTGAAGGCGGCGGGCAGCAGGGCCCACGTCGCCACCTTCGACCTCAACAACGACCTGGTCAAGGCGATCCGCGCCGGGAACGTACAGTTCGCGGTCGACCAGCAGCCGTACCTCCAGGGCTACCTCGCGGTGGACTCGCTGTGGTTGTACCGGCACAACGGCAACATCAGCGGGGGCGGCGTGGCCCCCGTGCTCACCGGGCCCGCCTTCGTCACCCGGACGAATGTCGCAGCCGTCGCGAAGTTCGCCGCCGCCGGCACCCGTTGACCCCTACCTCGGGAAACCCCTCCCCCTGACCGCCCAAGGACGACCATGCCCGACCGGAAAGGTGCCCGGCGCCGCCTCGGTTCCATACGTCTCTCCCTCATCCTGCTGGCGCTGGTGCCGAGCGTGACGCTCGCCGCCATGTGGGGTGTGACGACCACGCAGTTGTTCTCGGAGGGCCTGCGGCTGCGCTCGCAGACGGATCTCAGCCGGTCGACCGGCGCGATGGGCACCGAGACCACGCTCGCGCTCCAGGGGGAGCGTGCCGCCTCCGCCGCCTGGCTCACCGGGGTGCCCGGCGCGCGGGCGGTGCTGGACCGCAAGCGCGCGGACACCGACAAGGCGGTGGCCCAGCTCGTCGGTCACTCCGACCAGATCCAGCAGGCGCCCGCGCGCGTCGCCGACAAGCTGTACTCGGTCCTCGGCTCGGTCGGCAGCCTGGAGTACTACCGCGGCCAGGTGGACCACCCCACCGACATCACCGCCGAGCAGGCCCTCGACCAGTACACGTCGATCATCGACGACCAGATCCACGCCTTCCAGCAGCTCTCCCAGGTCGACGACGGCGACCTCACCTCGCAGGCCGGTCCGCTCGTCGCCCTGGAACACGCGGCCGAGCTGACCTCCCAGGAGGACGTCGAACTCACCCTGGCCTGGCCCTCCGGGCACCTCGGCGAGAAGGACTGGGAGGAATTCGTCCAACTGGTGAACACGCGCCGCTGGCTGGTCGAGGACCAGATCGTGCCCGCGCTGAGCGGCAGCGCGAAGACACAGACCGAGCAGATCCTCGCGAGCGAGGACTGGCAGACCCTGCTGTCCGTCGAGGACCAGGTGCTGGCCGCACGGCCGTCCGACGGCACGGGGCAGGTGGCCCTGCCGAACGCGCGCAAGCGGTGGACGGCCGCGGTGGCCGAGGTCTCCGTCCGCTACAGCGCCCTGATCCGGCAGCAGACCTCGGGACTGCTGACCAGGAGCGCGGACAAGGCCCACGAGCAGCTCCTGACGGCCGCCACGCTCAGCGCCGCCGGACTGATCGCGCTGCTGATCTGCCTGGTCATGTCGTGGCGGATCACCCGTTCGCTGTCCCGGCGCCTGCGCGGCCTGCGGATGGCCACGCTGGGTCTCGCGCAGGAGCGGCTGCCGGACGTGGTGGCGCGGCTGGAGCGGGGCGAGAAGGTCGACGTGGACAGGGCCGCGCCGGAACTGGACTACGGCCCGGACGAACTCGGCCAGGTGGCCAAGGCGTTCAACACGGCACAGCGGACGGCCGTGGAGACCGCCGTCGAACTCGCCGACACCCGGCGGGGGTTCCAGAAGGTGATCCTCGGGATCGCCCGGCAGAGCCAGAACCTCGTCAACCTCCAGCTCAGCAGGCTGGACACGCTGGAGCGCGAGCACCAGGACCCGGACGTCCTGGCGGGCCTGTACGAACTGGACTCCACGGCAAGCCAGTTGCGGCGGTACGAGGAGAACCTGGTCATCATCAGCGGCGGGCAGCCACGACGCAGCTGGACCGAGCCGGTCGCGCTGATCGACATCCTGCGCAGCGCGGTGGGCGAGGTCGCCGAGTACCAGCGGGTCGAGGTGCACACCGACGAGGAGGTCTGCCTGGCGCCGCCCGCGGTCGCGGACGTGATCCACCTGCTGGCCGAGCTGATCGAGAACGCCACGCTGTACTCCCCCGCGCCGAGCCCGGTCGGGGTGCGGGCGGGGCTGGTCGCCAAGGGGCTGGTCGTCGAGGTCGAGGACCGGGGGCTCGGCATGTCGGAGGAGGAGTACGCCTCCTTCAACACCCACCTGGCCGAGGCGCCCAAGTTCGACGTGGTCGCCCTCGCCGACGACCTCCGCCTCGGCATGTTCGTCATCGCCCGGCTCGCCAACCGCCACGGCATCCAGGTGACGTTGCGGTCCTCGCCGTACGGGGGGACGACGGCGATCGTGCTGATCCCGCACGAGATCGTCGTACGGGACGAGGCCGGGGCGGACGCTTCGGGCGCCGCCGGTGCGACGGGCTCCGCCGGTGCGACAGGCTCCGGCGGTGCCTCGTACGGCGACCCGGGTGCGGCGGACGGGCTCGCGGAGGTGTCGAGCGGCCCCGCGAGGACGGCGCGCGCGGCGGGAGCCGGCCGTACGGCGGGCACGGCGGGAGCGGGCCGTACGGCGGGCACGGCGGCCGGTGCCGGTACGACGGACTCCACGGCGCTCCCGAGCTCGCCGGACACGGCGGGGGCGGAGCACGGCGGGGTCCCGGCGGCTGCCGGGGAAGGCGGCACGAACGGCGAAGACGGCATGGGCCGTTCCTCGGGCACGGTCGGCCCGGACGCGGCGGACTCGGCGCGCGCGCAGGACGCTCAGGGCGCGCAGAACCCGCAGGACGCCCACGGTGCCGGGGCCGCTGTCACCGCCCCCCGGGCCGACGGGCTCGCCCCGCTGCCCCGGCGGGTGCCGCAGACCAGCCTCGCCGTGGAGCTGCGGGAGGAGGCCCCGGACGCCGGTGCGGAGGAGTGCGACACCGAGGACTTCACGGCGGACCACGCGGCCTCCTCGCTCGCCGGGTTCCAGCGTGGCACCCGACGCGCCCGCGACGAGGACGACGCCCTCGACGGCCCGCAGGACCCGGAGGGTTCGCAGGATCCGGAGAGCTCGCGGGACCCGGTCGCCGACAGCGCCGCAGCCGACGTACCGAAAGAGGTCACCGCGTACGGGACGGACCCGCTCGGCACCCCCGGCGACCGCGAGCCCCCCGAAGGCCCCCAGGACGCCCCGCAGGACCCGGCCGTCGCCGCCCGCGGTCCCCACACCGATCGCTCATGAAGGACACGCCATGACACGCCCCACCCCCGCCACGCACACCCAGCTGGACCAGCTGCTCACCGGACTCGTGGAGCGGGTCGCCGACGTGACGCAGGCCGTCGTGCTCTCCGAGGACGGGCTGGTCGTCAGCAAGTCCACCGGGTTCCTGCGCGACGACGCCGAGCGGCTGGCGGCGACCGCGTCCGGTCTGATGAGCCTCAGCAAGGGCGTCAGCATGGACTTCCGGGGCGGCCCGGTGCGCCAGGCGCTCATCGAGATGGCCAACAGCTTCCTGATCCTGACCTCGGCCGGGCCCGGCGCGCACCTCGTCGTCCTCACCGGGCCGAACGCCGATGTCGGTGTCGTGGCGTACCAGATGAACATGCTGGTGAAGAAGATCGGCGAGCACCTCAGCGCGGCACCGCGGGCCGGCATCGGCCCCACCGGCGGGTGAGGTGACCGACAGCGACGCGGCGGGCCGGCTGGTGCGGCCGTTCGCCCTGACCGGCGGACGGACGCGGCCCAGCCGTGCCGACTTCACCCTCATCACGACGGTGACCGCGGTGGACCCGCCACCGGAGCGGGCCCGGCGCCCGCAACCCGAGCAGAGCCGCATCCTGCGCCGGTGCGTCCGCCCGGTCGCCGTGGCGGAACTGGCCGCGCTGCTGGACCTGCCGGTCAGCGTGGTCGTCATCATGCTCTGCGATCTGCTGGAGGCGGGCCTGATCACCGCGCATCCCCCGCGCCCGGTCTCGCCCCGCAGCCCGGATCTGGACCTGTTGCAGAAAGTGAGGGAAGGCCTTGGCCGGCTCTGAGACGCGCATCCGCGAGACCGCTGAGACTCCCGCTCCGCCCGACACCGTCAAGATTCTGATCGCCGGGGGCTTCGGCGTCGGCAAAACCACGATGGTCGGCTCGGTCAGCGAGATCAAACCGCTGCGCACCGAGGAACCGCTCACCGTCGCCGGGCTGGGCGTCGACGACCTCGCCGGGATCGAGCAGAAGCGGGCCACCACCGTGGCCATGGACTTCGGCCGGATCACCATCAGCGACGAACTGGTGCTCTACCTGTTCGGCACCCCGGGCCAGCAGCGGTTCTGGTTCATGTGGAACGACCTCGCGGTGGGCGCCCTGGGCGCGGTCGTCCTGATCGACGTCCGCCGCCCCGAGTCGAGCTTCGCCGCGGTGGACTTCTTCGAGCGCCGGCGCATCCCCTTCGTCGTCGCCGTGAACGGCTTCGACGGCCGGCACCCCTACCCCGCGGAGGACATCAGGGAGTCCCTCGCGCTGCCGGAGCACGTCCCGGTGGTCCTGTGCGACGCACGCCGCCGCGACTCCTCCCGGGACGTCCTGATCGCCCTCATGGACCTGCTGATCGCCGCGGCGGTCGACGACTAGGGCCTGTCCGGGGGTTCAGGCAGGCTGCAGGGACCGGTGCCGATCGGCCCAGTTGAGCGGCGTCTGGTGCGGCGAGCCGCAAGGCAGAGGAGGGCGACGCGACGGGGCCCCTCCCGCGCGAGGTCGTTCGAGCGTGAGGGAGCCGGCGACCGACGAGATCGCCGCGGATCGGCGTGCCGGACCCCGTGACGCCGACGAAATCCGCCGAACAGACCCCGGCAGACCCGGTGGCCGGGCCGTCGGGCCCGGCCACCGGTGCACGGCGAGGGGCCGCGGCCCGGCGAGAGGGTGTCAGCCCAGGCCGTTCGTCTTCAGCCAGGCCTTCGCCACGTCCAGCGGGTCCTTGTTCTCCAGCTGGACCTGGAGGTCCATGGCGAGGAGTCCCTGCGTATCCAGCTTGGCGGAGACCGCGTTCAGCGCGGCCACGCCGTCCTTGCTGAGACCGGACTTGTATACGAGCGGGGTGACGTTGGCGAAGCCGAAGAGGTTCTTCGGGTCCTTCAGGACGACGAACTTCTCCTTGGTGATGGTCGGGTCGGTCGTGAAGATGTCCGCGGCCTGCACGGTGTTCTTCTTCAGCGCCGCCTGCGTCAGCGCACCGCCCGCGTCGAGCGCCTTGAAGGACTTGAACTTCAGGCCGTACTCCGACTCGAGGCCGAGCAGACCCTGCTGCCGGGTCTGGAACTCGGGCGAGCCGCCGATGACCAGTTCCCCGGCGATGCTCTTGAGGTCGGCGAGCGTGGACTCGTCGGTCAGGTTGTACTTCTTCGCGGTCGCCGCGTTGACCGTGACCGAGTCCTTGTCCTCCGCCGGCGCCGAGTCGAGTACCGTCAGCTTGGGGTCGAGCTTGGCCTTGACCGCGGTGTTCACGGCCTCGGTCGACTCCTGCGCGGCGTCCTTGTCCAGGTAGGCCAGCAGCGAGCCGTTGTACTCGGGCAGGACGGTGATCGAGCCGTTCTTCAGCAGGCCGTACGTGGTCTCGCGGCTGCCGATGTTGGGCTTGTAGCTGACCTTGATGCCCTTGGCCTTGAGGGCCTCGCCGTAGATGTCGGCGAGCAGGGTGCTCTCGGCGAAGTTGTTGGCGCCGACGACGACGGTGTCGCCGCTGCCGGCACCCGCGCTGTCCTCGTTGAGAGGGTCGGAGGACTTGTCGGAAGAACCGCATCCCGCCAGCAGGACCGTGGCGGCGGCCAGCGCGACGGCGGCCAGGCCGGGGTTCTTCCTGAGGGACCTGCGGTGTACGGCGGTAACAGTCACGATTCCCGTTCCGGACTCTGGGGGACTCAAGGGGATTCAGGGAGCTTGCGGTGAAGCCCTCGGCCTCGGGGGAAGCCTTTGGACTGATCCAATCCAGCCTGTTCTCGCCCAGTCAAGACCGACCTGGTCACAATTGGCCTCCATCTCCATCCGGTTGTGAAGGAAAGGCGAAACCGGCGCGCGGGGCGCCGAGAGGTTGTAACGGATTCTTGACTCGGGGTGGCGGGAAGCGCTGTCCGAAGAGGCTGTAGTCTCGCCGAAGTTGGCGCCGGTCACACAGGCGTGCAGGAGCCACTCAGGTATCCCTATGCACTGTCCCGTTGCGATCAGAATCGGTCACGCGCTTTCCTCGCGCGTCGGCCGGGACATCCACGAAGGAGGGCTGGTGTCCACGAACGAGGTGGACGCGTCCACCCGGTCGGCACCGCCGCCGAGCCGGGGCAGGACACGCGACGACCGGGGCCTGCGGGACTTCGCCGAGCGCTGGCCGTTCCGGCGCAAGCTCAACATCCTGGTGGGCGTGCCGCTCGCGGTGGTCGCCGCGCTGCTGGCCTATCTCTTCGCCGACCAGATCGGCCAGTCCCAGGACGCCGCCAAGGCAGCCCAGTTGGTGCGGGACAGCGCCCAGGTGGCCAAGCTGGTGGGCCAGTTGGAGGCCGAGCACCAGCAGGCCGTCCTGCTCTCGGTGCGCCACCAGTCCAACCGGCCCGGCGACACCCCCTCGCAGACCGCCTACCGCGAGGCCCAGATCCGCGTGGACAACCAGGTCGAGCAGGTCCGCAGGACCTTCGGGGGCCGGCTGCCCGACGAGGAGGCCGAGGCGCTGCGCGAGGTCGACGGCCTGGAGGACCTGCGCAACACCATCGAGAAGGCGTACCTGCCCGCCGACAACATCGACCCGGCCTACAGCGACGCGGCCAAGGGTCTGATCGACGGACTCGGGCTGGACCGCAACCCGGCGCTCGCGGCCACCTTCACCGGCAACCTCCTCGACTCGCTGCTGCGCGCCGACGCCGCGCACGGCTCGTTCGAGACCGGTGTCTTCTCCGCGACCACCGGCGACTCCAACGCCCTGATCGAGCTGATCGGCGCCATCGGGTCCTACGACGAGTACACCCACCAGGTCGAGCGGTTCGGCCGGTTCGCCTCCCCGGAGCAGACCGAGGCACTCGGCGACATCGAGCACAACAGCGCCCAGGCGACGATCGCCCAGCAGTACGCGGAGCTCCAGATCGACCCCGGGTCGCTCCAGGCGGAGAGCCCGGCCGAGATCAAGGCCGCCTTCCAGACCGCGCTCGACTCCTACCCGGACTACCGCACCCAGGCCCGGACCCGGCTGAAGACCACCACCTCGCTGATCGACCAGATCGCCGACCGCGCCGACACCGCCTCCCGGGACGCCCGCACCAACGCGTTCTGGCTGCTCGGCTCGGCCCTGCTCGGCTTCGTGCTCTGGCTGGCCTTCTCGGTCGCCGTACGGCGCTCGGTGGTGCGGCCGGTGCAGGCGCTGACCGGTGCCGCCCGGCAGGTCGCCGAGGTGGCGGGCCGGGAGCTGGCGCGGGTCGCCGACGACGACACCGAGGACACCGGGACACCCCGGCTCCAGGAGATGCCGGTCACCGCGAAGGACGAGATCGGTGACCTCGCCGACGTGTTCAACCAGGTGCAGACGACCGCGGTCGCGCTGCTCGAACGCCAGGTCCTCAGCCGGCGCAACGTCGCCGAGATGTTCGGCAACGTGGGCCGCCGGGTCAGCAACCTGACCACCCGGCAGCTGGCGCTGATCGACGCGGTCGAGCGCGGTGAGACCGACCCGGCGCTGCTGGAACGCCTCTACAGCATCGACCACATCGCGGTGCGCCTGCGCCGCAACGCCGACAGCCTGATGCTGCTCGCGGGCATCCGCGAGACCGTCCTGGACTCGGGTCCGCTCGCCCTGACCAACGTCGTCCGGGTCGCGCTCGGCCAGATCGAGGGCTTCCAGCGGGTCTCCCTCCAGGCCGGCACGGAGGTCATGGTCGAGCCGGACATCATCGGCGACCTCACGCTGATGGTGGCCGAACTCGTGGAGAACGCGGTGTCGTTCTCCCCCGCGGGCAGCCCGGTCGAGGTGATCGTCAAGGACAGCCACGAGGGTGCGCTGGTGGTGATCTCCGACCACGGTCTCGGCATGAGCGCCGAGCGCCTGGCGGAGGAGAACGCCCGTCTCATCCGCCGTGAACGGCTCGACCTGGTCCCGACGAAGGTCCTCGGCCTCTTCGTCGTCGGCACGCTGGCGCGCCGCTGGGAGGTCGGCGTCACCCTGTCCCGCACCCCCGGCGGGGGTGTGACGGCCGAGGTGACGATCCCGTCCTCCCTCCTGCTGACGATGAGCCCGCTGGCGGTGGCCGCCGCCGGTACCGCGGCGACCGCGGACACCGGTGCGCTGTCGGACACGGCGGCCGACACCCGTACGGCAGCCGCGGCGGACGTGCACACCGGTGCGCTGTCCGGCACGGTCGCGGATTCCCGTACGGCGGCCGCGGCGGACGCCGTCCCGGTGCCGAACTCCCTTGCTGTGCGCGCCGATTCAGGTGCGGAAGGCGCTTCACCCGCGCCGAGCACTGCTCTCACCCCCCGCACTGCCCTCATGTCGACCGGTGCCGCCGCCCCGACCGGCCGGGGACCGGCGAACGCCCCGGTCGACGGCGAGCCCGGGCCGCTCCCGCGCAGGGTCCCGCACCGGGACGGGGTCTCGAACGCCCCGGACCCGGCACCGGCGGCCGATGCCTCCGGCACCCCCTCCTCCACCCACCCGTACGTCCCCAAGGCCCGCGCCGGAGCGCCGGCGGTGCCCGCCGAGGCCTCCGGTACGGCGGACGACTCCGCCGGCGCCCGTCCGCTGCGTCGCCGCGTCCGCGGGGCCACCCTGCGGACCACCCTCGGCGCCGACGTCGTACCGAAGACCGCCGCTCCCCGGCCCGCCGACGCGAAGGCGGTACGCGACGAGCTCGACGAGTTCGAGGCGGCCGTGGAGCGCGCCCACCGGGACACCGGCAGCCACACCAGACCGGTACCGAGCCACACCGTGGAAACCCACCCGACCGCGTCCAACCCCCCGCACGAACAGAACCACTCCACGGAAGGAGCGGAGCAGTGAGCACGTCCACAGGTGGCACCCCGACCGGAGGCACCCCGACGGCAGGCACCACGCCGGCCGAGCTTCAGGCCGCCGCGGCCGACTTCACCTGGCTGCTGAACCGTTTCGCGACGGAGACCGCGGGTGTCGTCGACGCCATCGCGGTGTCCTCGGACGGCCTCCTCATAGCCGTCTCGGAGCTGCGTGAGCACGCGGACTCCGAACGCCTCGCCGCGATCGTCTCCGGCATCACGAGCCTGGCCGCCGGCGCCTCCGGCAACTACGGTCTCGGCGGCCTGAACAAGGTCATCATCGACCTGGAGGGCGGCCATGTCCTGGTCTCCGCGATCGGCAGCGGCGCCGTGCTCGGTGTCGTCACCGACAAGGAGGCCAAGCTCGGCAACATCGCCTACGAGATGACGCTGTTCGCCAACCGTGCCGGTGCCGCGCTCAGCCCCCAGCTCGTGCTGGAGCTGAAGAACAGCGTCGGCGCGACGTCGAAGCGCTGACCGAGGAGGAAGCGCAGTCATGGCGGACGGCAGCACGCCTCCGGACCCGGAGCCCGGCGGTCCCGTGCCCGCCGTACGGCCGTTCCTCGTCACCGCCGGCCGGGTGGCACCCGATCCGTCCGGCCGGACGATGCCCGTGGAGACCCAGGTGGTGGCCACCGCCGAGGGTCTCGCCGTGCTCGACCGGCTGTCCTTCGAACAGCACGACATCGTGGCCGCGTGCCGGATCCCGCAGTCCATCGCGGAGATCGCGGCCCGGCTGCGGCTGCATCTGAACGTGGTGCGGATCCTCGCCGAGGACCTGCGCACGGCAGGGCAGCTGACAGTGCACGTGCCCGACTCCGACGTCACCCACGACGCGTCCGTCCTGCGCAGGCTGATCGACGGCCTGCGCGCCATCCCCGACTCCCGAGGGGTTCTCCGTGACACCGACTGAACCGGCCTTCCGGCCCTCGGCCGCGGCCTCCGCCGCCGTACGACCGCCGCTGCCGGTCAAGATGGTGATCGCGGGCGGCTTCGGGGTGGGCAAGACCACCGCGGTCGGCTCCATCTCCGAGATCGAGCCGCTGACCACCGAGGCCGCCATCACCGAGGTCGCCGCGGGCGTGGACGACCTCAGCCACACCCCGCGCAAGACGACGACCACGGTCGCGATGGACTTCGGCTGCATCACCGTCGACCCGACGCTGAAGCTGTACCTGTTCGGCACGCCCGGTCAGGAGCGCTTCGGGTTCATGTGGGACGACATCGTCGAGGGCGCGGTGGGCGGCCTGGTCATCGTCGACACCCGGCGCCTCGACGACTGCTACGCCGCGGTCGACTACTTCGAGCACAAGCAGATCCCGTTCGCGGTCGCCGTCAACGCCTTCGACGGCAAGGTCGAGCACACCCTGGACGAGGTCCGCTGGGCCCTCGACGTCAACGACCGCGTCCCGGTACTGGTCTTCGACGCGAGGGAACGGGGCTCGGTGCGGGACGCGTTGCTGGTCGTCCTGGAACAGGCCCTGGCCCGTACCGGGGAGTGAGGCCGAGGACCGGGGCAAGTCCCCCGGTCCCCCGCCTAGTTGCTCCTGAGCACTCCGCGGGAAACCGTCAGCCGGGTGATCCCCCAGAACACCGCCAGCGTGACCAGCGCCAGCGCAGCGACCAGCGTCGCCCCGCCCACGACCTTCTCGTAGTTGCGCTGGTACAGCCCGTCCACGATGTACCGTCCGAGCCCGCCCAGCGAGACGTACGCGGCGATCGTGGCCGTGGAGACGATCTGGATGGCCGCGGAGCGCAGCCCGCCGAGGATCAGCGGGAGGGCGACCGGGAGTTCGACCCGGAAGAGGACCTCCACCTCGTGCATGCCCATGCCCCGCGCCGCGTCCACCGGCGCGGGGTCCACCGACCGCATCGCCTCGTAGGTGGTGACGAGGATCGGCGGCACGGCGAGCACCACCAGCGGGATCATCACGTTGATCAGCCCGAACCCGAGCATCAGCGTCATCAGCACCAGCAGACCGAAGGTGGGCAGGGCCCGCCCGGCGACGGCGATGAAGGCCAGCGCGTTGCCGCCCCGCCCGTAGTGCCCGGTGACGAGCCCCACCGGCAGCCCGATCAGGGCGGCGATGGCGAGCGCCTGGAGGGTGTACTGGACGTGCTCCCCGAGCCGGGTGGGAATGCCGTCGTAGCCCTGCCAGTGGGCGCCGTCGCTGAAGAACGCGTTGACGAAGTTGAGGACGTTCACCGGGCGGCGACCTCCGGTTCGGGCCGCTGCGCGCGGCGCGCCCGCGCGCCGCTCGGCATCCACGGCGTCAGGAGCAGGCGTACGACGACCAGCAGCCCGTCGGCGAGGATCGCGAGGACCGCCATGGTGAGGACGGCGTTCACGGCGAGCTCGGGCCGGTTGTAGATGTTGGCGTCGTTGATGAGGTTGCCGAGCGCGCCCTGGTTGCCGATGAGGGCGCCGACGCTGACCAGCGAGATGCTCGACACGGTCGCCACCCGCAGCCCCGCGATGATGGCGGGCACCGCGATGGGCAGCTGGACCTGGAGGTAGCGGCGTACGGGTCCGAAGCCCATGGCGGTCGCGGCGGCGAGGGTCTCCTGGGGCACCGAGCGGACGCCGTCGACGATCGCCGGGACCAGGATGACGAGGGTGTAGACGGTGAGCGGGATCATCACCGTGAGCTCGGTCTGGCCGGTGTAGTCGATGAGGACGACGAAGAAGGCCAGTGAGGGGATGGCGTACAGCACGGTCGTCACCCACAGCACCGGCGGGTACAGCCACCGGAAGCGCACGCACAGCTGGGACAGCGGCAGGGCGATCACCAGTCCGGCGAGGACCGGCAGCAGGGCCTCCCTGAGGTGCAGGCCGATCAGCCCGAGCCAGCTGTGCTGGAGGTCGCTGGGGATGTCGAAGAAGCCGTTCACCGCACGGCCTCGGAGTCGGTACGGCCCTCCGCGTGCGCCCCGCGGATGGCCTCGCCGATGGCCTGCTGGGAGACGACTCCGGCCACCCGGCCCTCGGCGTCGACGCCGACCGCCCACCCGGTGGGCGAGAGCACCGCGCAGTCCAGCGCGGCCCGCAGGGAGTCCGTACCGGCGACGAACGGCCGCCCGTAGGGCAGCAGTCGGGCGGTGTCGACGCTCCCGGCGGTCAGGTCACGCGGCTCGCTCCAGCCGAGGGGGCGGCCGTCCACGTCGGTGACGAGGAGGTAGGGGGCCTCGTCGGTGGTGCGGGCGGCGATCTGCTCGGCGCTTGCGTCGACCGCGACGACCGGGCCGGTGTGCAGCAGCAGTCCGGCCGAGCCGAAGAAGGAGAGCCGGCGGATGCCCCGGTCGGCGCCGAGGAAGTCCTCGACGAACGCGTCGGCCGGGTTCGACAGGAGTTCGGCGGGCGATGCGTACTGGGCGAGCTTGCCGCCGGTGCGCAGCACGGCGACCATCGTGCCGATCTTGACGGCCTCGTCGATGTCATGGGTGACGAAGACGATGGTCTTGCCCAACTCGTCCTGGATGCGCAGGAGTTCGTCCTGGAGGCCCTTGCGCACGATGGGGTCGACGGCCGAGAACGGCTCGTCCATCAGGAGGACCGGCGGGTCGGCGGCGAGGGCGCGGGCCACCCCGACGCGCTGCTGCTGGCCGCCGGACAGCTGGTAGGGGTACCGCTTGGCGAGCGAGCCGTCCAGCCCGACCCGCTCCATCAACTCCCGTGCCCGGGCACGTGCCTTGTCCTTGCCCCAGCCCAGCATCCGGGGCACGGTGGCGATGTTGTCGACGATCGTGCGGTGCTGGAAGAGGCCGGCGTTCTGGATGACGTACCCCATGGACCGGCGCAGCGTGTTGACCGGCTGCTGACGGCTGTCCTTGCCGTCGATCAGGATGGTGCCCTCGCTGGGCTCGACCATCCGGTTGATCATCCGCAGGGTCGTCGTCTTGCCGCAGCCCGAGGGACCGACGAGGACGGTGATCGAGCGGTCGGGTATCTCCAACGAGAGCCGGTCGACCGCCACCGTGCCGTCCGGGTACCGCTTGGTGACTGAATCTATCCGTATCAAGGCGCCGAATACCCTTCGGGTCTGGCCGGGTTTGACCACTTCCGGCCACTCGAAAGGCCGTCCGGCAGAGTCTAGACGCCCAGTGTTTCAGCACCGCGCGGCGACCCGTTAAGCCGCCTTCGCCTCGGCCGTCGGGAAGCCGGGGGTCCGCAGCACGCGGCGCTCCGCGTCCACCGCGAACACCTCGCAGCCGGGCAGGGCGGCGGCCCAGTCGACGCCCTCGGGGCCCAGGGCGAAGGCCGCGGTGGCGACCGAGTCGGCCTCGGTGAGCGTGGCGGCCACGACCGTCAGGCTGAGCAGGCCGGTCGCCGGGCGGCCGGTGCGGGCGTCGTGGATGTGGTCGCCGCGTTCGTAGCACGCGGAGGTCGCGACCGCCCCGTCGGTGAGCGACAGCACCGTGCACAGCTGGTCGGCGTGCTCGGGGTGCCGTACGCCCACCCGCCAGGGGCCGCCGGCGGTGACCACGTCACCGCCGGCGTTCAGGACGAAGCGGGAAGCGCCGGCCTGCTTCAGGAGTTCCGCCGCCCGCTGCACCGACCAGCCCTTGACCACCGCGCAGGGGTCGAGACGGCGACCGGGGGGCCGTACGTCGAAGGCTCCCCCGGTCGCGCGACGGTAGTGCTCGCACAGGTCGAGGATCTCGCGCAGATCAGCGCTCAGCGCGTCCTCGGACAGCTCGGCGCGGTCGTACCGCGACACCTCGCTGTCCTCCTTGAACGGACTGAACCGTGCGTCGGCCTCGCGCAGCCACGCGAAGACCGCGTCCGCGGCCGACTCGGGGACGTGCTCGTCGTCGACCCGGAGCGAGACGGGGAAGCCCATGACGTGTTCGACGCGGTGCAGCATGGTCGGTTTCTCAGCCCTTCGCGTCGATCGCCGCCTGGAGGGACTCCTTGTAGCCCTCACTGGTGATGGTCGCACCGGAGACGGTGTCGATGTCCGCGCTCTGCGCCTCAAGGGTCTCCGCGACCAGCTTCGGCACCGCGGCCGTCGTCTGCGGATGGTTCGGCTGCTGGAGCATCTTCACGGCGCTGATCTTGTCGCCCTCGAAGGTCACCTGGACCTGGACGGTGCCCTTCTCGGTGTCCACCGCCGTGCCGTCGACGGTCTTGGAGGCCGCCTGGGTCGGGGACGCCGAAGCCTTCGCGGCCGTCTTCGCGTTCTCGTCGATCGTGGCCTGGAGGGACTTCTTGTACGCCTCGCTCGTGATCGTCGCGCCCGAGACGGTGTCGATGTCCGCGCTCTGCGCCTCAAGGGTCTCCGCAATCAGCTTCGGCACCGCGGCCTCGGTCTGCGGGTGGTCCGGCTGCTGGAGCATCTTGACGGCGGTGATCTTCGTGCCGTCGAAGGTCACCTGGAGCTGGACCGGGCCCTTCTCGGTGGTGATCGTCGAGCTCGTGACGACGTTGCCGCCGGAGGAGCCCGCGGACCCGGAGGACGTCGAGGACGGCGCCGGGGTGGTGGCCTGGACGGTGGAGGAGCCGGCCGAGGGCTGGTACAGCCACACGGGCACCAGGCCCGCGATGCTCAGGACGACGACGGGTATGGCTCGTTTCACGGTCTCTTCCTCATCCCGCCAGGCTGAAGCGCTCGAAGTGGGTCTGCGCCCTGGGCACGTTCAGCTCCCGCAGGCTGCCCAGCACGGCGTTCATCATCGGGGGCGGCCCGCACAGGAAGACGTCCCGCTCGGCGATGTCCGGCACGAGCCGGGCCAGTTCGCCCGCCGCCAGCTTGTCGGGCACCGGCGGCCCGGTGACCAGGTGGAGTTCGGCGCCCTTGGCGAGCGCGAGGTCGCGCAGCTCGTCGTAGAGGACGGCGTCCCGGTCGGAGCCGACCCGGTAGATCACGACGGCGTGGCCCTGGATCTCCTCCAGGAGGGCCCGGATCGGGGTGACGCCGACCCCGCCGGCGATGAACACGGACTCCGGCCGGGTGCGGTGCAGGGCGGTGAACGCGCCGTAGGGGCCCTCGGCGAAGACGCGGGTGCCGACCTTGACGTGCCTGAGGGCCGCACTGCCCTCGCCGGCCGCCTTGGCGGTCAGCCGCAGCGTCCTGCCGTCGGGGGCGGCGGACAGGGAGAAGGGGTTGGCCTGCCACCAGCGGTCGGCGGTCAGGAACCGCCACAGGAAGAACTGGCCCGCGCGGGCGGGCAGTTGGTGGAGGTCCTTGCCGCTGATGTAGATCGAGACGACGTTGTCGCTCTCCGGGACCACGGCGGTGACCCGGAACTGGTGGCGCCAGTTGCGCCACAGCGGGAGCACCGCGCGGCCGAGGACCACCGAGCCGAGCGCGACGCCCCAGACCCCGTACCAGTACCCGGTGGCGACCGGGGAGGAGGTGAAGGTGGTGCCGACGGCGACCTGGTGGGTGAAGGCCAGCACCACGGCGACGTAGGTGTACAGGTGGATGAAGTGCCAGGTCTCGTAGGCCAGTCGGCGCCGCGCGAAGCGGGCGGAGACGGCGCCGATCACGAGGATCAGGAGGAACGCGACGAGCGCGCGGAGCACGCCCTCGGTGGTCTCGGCCAGGTCGAGGATCTCGCCGATCGGGCCCACGTCGGTGCCCTCGGCGTAGCCGAAGGCGATGAGGACGACGTGTGCGAGGAGCGTCCACAGCAGCGCGAAGCCGGTCCACCGGTGCCAGGACGTCAGCCGGTCCATGCCGATGCGGCGGTCGAGCCAGGGCAGCCGGGCCACCAGGACCAGCTGGAAGGCCATGACGAGCGCGGCGTACAGGCCGGTCAGACGGCCGAGCACGATGAGCGCGTTGGAGGCGAAGCCGGCCTGGGCGAAGAAGAACGCGACCACGGCCGCGTTGGCGGCCAGCACGGCGTAGAGACCGGTGCGGGCCACCACCCGGGGCCGTTGTATCGCCGTGGGGGGCGAGGGGGGCGATTGGACGGTCGTCACGGACGAGCTCCTTGATCGGGGCCTGGGTGTCGAGCTTCTCCGGGGGGAGCTGTCGTTTTGCTGTCGTACAACTTTCAAGAGCTTATCGATGTGGTCCGGGAGCCCACCCCGTGCCCGCTTTCCGGCCGTGTTGCAGCACTATGAGCGGGTGGAAAAAGTACGACTCCTCGTCGTGGACGACGACCCGCCGATCGCCGATCTCGTCGCGACCGTCGCCCGCTACGAGGGCTGGGAGGCGGTCACCGCGAACTCCGGCGAGGAGGCGCTCGCCCGTGCGGCGGAGTTCCGTCCGGACATCGTGGTGCTCGACCTGATGCTCCCGGACATCGACGGCTTCGGTGTCCTGGACCGGCTGCGGCGCTCGGGCACGATGGTGCCGGTGGTGTTCCTCACCGCGCGGGACGCGGTCGCCGACCGGGTGGCCGGACTGACCCGGGGCGGCGACGACTACCTGGTCAAGCCGTTCGCCGTGGAGGAGCTGATGGCCCGGCTGCGGACCGTGCTGCGGCGCAGCGCCGGACCCGGCTTCCAGCGCTCGGTGCTCCGGGTCGCGGACCTCACGATGGACGAGGACACCCGCGAGGTGCGCCGCGGCGACAAGCTGGTCACGCTCACCCCGACCGAGTACGAGGTGCTGCGCTACCTGATGCGCAAGTCGCCGACCGTGCTCACCAAGGCGCAGATCCTCGACCACGTGTGGGAGTACGGCTTCGGCGGCCGCTCCAACGTCGTCGAGCTGGTCGTCAGCCGGCTGCGCCGCAAGCTGGACGAGCCCGACGACGGCAGGGCGCCGCTGATCCACACCGTGCGGGGCTTCGGGTACGTCATCCGGCAGGCGGCGGAATGATCCGGCGGCTGCGTTCCGCCTACCGCCGGATGCGCTTGGGGACCCGGCTCGCGCTGGGCCTCGGGGCGCTGGCCCTGCTGGTGTTCGGCGTGGTCGGCACGGCCCTGACGACCTATATGCGGGACTACCTGTCGAACCAGCTCGACGACCAGTTGGGGCTGGCCCAGGTCGCCCAGTCCAGGAGCATCGCGGAGAACGGCACACTCGCGGGCAAGAAGTACTGGGGCTGGTACTACGCGGTGTACGACGTGTCGCACGGCTCCCCCGTGCTCCGCAGGCCCGAGGAGCCGGGCGACCTCCCCGAGGACGTCACCGGCCTCACCGCCGTGGCCAAGGCGCAGATCTCCGCGCACACCGAGGTGCTGCGCACCGAGGACATCCCGGGCGTGGGCGAGTACCGGCTGCGCAGTTGCGAGGTCACACCCGGCGTGATCCTGGTCAGCGGGGCCCCGACGGGCGAGATCGACGACACGGTACGGCGGCTGATCACGGTCCAGGTGATCGCGTTCGGGCTCGCCCTGCTGGCGCTCGTCGTGGTCGGCCGCAAGGTCCTGCGGCGCGGCCTGAAGCCACTGAGCGACATGGCGCACACCGCGCACGGCATCGCCTCGCACGACCTGTCCGAGACGGCGGCCCGGCTGCCGTTGCGCGCCGACAAGCGGGGCGGCGGTCCGGAGGTCGAGGAACTGCGCACCGCCTTCAACACCATGCTGGAGCACATCGACGACTCGCTCGCGGTCCGCGCGGAGGCCGAGCAGCGGCTGCGCCGGTTCGTCGCGGACGCCTCGCACGAACTGCGCACGCCGCTGATGTCCGTCCGGGGCTACGCGGACCTCTTCCAGTACGCCGCCGCGAACGCGCCCGAGGAGCGGGACAAGCACCTGGCCCGGCTGCGCGCCGAGGCGGCCCGCATGGGCTTCCTCCTGGACGACCTGCTGCTGCTCGCCCGCCTCGACGCGGCGGAGGTGGAGACCCCGCTCCGCCCGGCCGAGGTGGACCTGGTGGAACTGGTCGAGCACGCGGCCGACGCGTTCCGGGCGAGTCACCCGGACCATCCGCTGACGGTGGTGCCGGGACCGCAGGCCCTGAAGCTGCGGCTCGATCCGCAGCGGGTCCGCCAGGTCCTCGACAACCTCCTCACCAACGCGGCCGTGCACACCCCGCCGGGCACCGAGGTGTCGGTCGGGGTGCTGGTGCGGGACGGGAGCGCGCGGGTACGGATCGCGGACGCGGGCCCCGGTGTCCCGGCCGCCGACCAGGAGCGGGTCTTCGACCGCTTCTACCGGGTCGACAAGGCCCGCAGCCGGGACCGGGGCGGCAGCGGCCTCGGCCTCGCGGTGGCGAGCTCCCTGATCCGGGCGCACGGCGGCACGATCACCCTGGAGAGCGAGCCGGGCTCGACCGTGTTCACGGTGTCGCTCCCGCTGACGCTCGGCTGAGGAACGGCGAACACGTCACCGACGCCTCGCCGGTCGGCCGGCGAGGCGTCGGGCGAGTGACCGGATCAGCAGGTGGCCACCCCGGGCAGCCAGTCCGGGCCCTTGATGTAGATGACGGTCATCCACGAGCCGTCGGTGAGCTTGGCCCAGGCGTCGTTGGTGTAGCCCTCGGCCGTGACGGTCTGGGCGTGCCGCTGGCAGACCACGTTGACCGTGGTCGGCTGTGCGAAGTAGTCGACCACACCGGCGTTGACGTTGGGCTCGCTGTGGGTGCGCACCCCGGTGCCCCAGGTCTGGAACGCCTTGCTGCCACCGGACGGCGGCGGGGTGCTGCTGCCGCCGCAGTCCGGGATGCCGGGCAGCCAGGCCGGGCCCTTGATGTAGATGTTGGTGACCCAGGAACCGTCGGCGAGCTTGGCCCAGGCGTCGTTGGTGTAGCCCTCGGCGGTGACGGTCTCGGCGTGCTGCTGGCACTGCACGGACACCTGCGTCGGCCCGGGGAAGGTGTCGACGACGTCGGAGCCCACGCTCGGCGAGCGGTGCGTGCGCACGCCGGTGCCCCAGGTCTCGAAGACCGTGCCACCGTTCGCGGGCGGCGGGATCGGGGTGCCGGAGCCGTTGATCCGGACCGCGCCCGCGTAGTCGCCGCCGGTGCGCACCGAGGTGACCCGGATGTGGGTGCCGGACTCGTAGGCCTCGACCATCTGGCCGTTGCCCAGGTACATGGCCACGTGGTGGATGTGCCCGCTGCCCCAGAACATCAGGTCGCCCGGCAGCAGCGGGGCGGTGCCCTGCCCGGCGGAGAACCGGGCGGCGGCCTGCGAGGTGTGGAACTGGTCGTCGGCGGTGCCGTTGAGCAGGTCCTTGCCGGTGGCCCGGTAGTAGGCGTAGCGCATCAGGCCCGAGCAGTCGAAGCCCTTGCGTTCGCCGTCGTGGAGGCTGTCCGGGTCGGAGCCGTCGTAGTAGCCGTAGCTGGCGCCGGGGGTGGCCGCGTGGCCGCCGCCCCAGCTGTACCAGACGCCGATCTGCGAACAGGCCGCGTCGACGGCGGCCTGCGCGGTGGCCGAGGCGCCGGGCGCGAGGACGCCGCAACTCGCGTCCGCGGTGGCCTGGGCCGCGTGGGCCGGGGCGGAGAAGAAGGCGGTGAGGGCCAGGGCCGAGGCGCCCAGGATCGCGCCGCTGGTCCGGCGGCGCGTGCTGATGGTCTGCAAGGAACTCTTCCTTCGTCGAGGGACGCCGAGATGACGTCGAGGTGCTCGCGGTGTGCGAGGGGGCGGGCGCCGACGGGATGCCGGTCGGGACACCGGGTGACGCCCGAGGTCAGACCCGGGAGGCGCACCCCACCCCCGTGGGGGTGTGCCTCCCGGATCAGTTGTGGAGCGCGGCGCGCATCTTGGCGAGGCCCCGCAGCCGGTTGCGCTGGACCGTGCCGCGGTGGGCACCGAGCCGCTCCCCGGCCGTGTCGTGGGTGAGCCCCTCCAGATCGACGAGGATGACCGCGGCGGCCTCCTTCTCGGAGAGCATGCCGAGCAGCGCGAGGGCCGTGGCGGAGGCCTCGTAGGAGGCGAGCCCGCCGTCCCAGCCGGATTCCGGCAGTTCGTCGGTGGTGCGCTCGCGCCGGGAGGGGTGCTGCCAGGAGTCGCGCAGCAGGTTGAGGGCAACGGCGCAGGTGTAGGCGTACGGGTGCTGCTGTCGTGTCAGGTTCTGGGCGCGGGCTCGTCGGGAGAGCCGCAGATAGGTCTCCTGGAGCAGGTCGTCGGCGTCGTGCGGGTTTCCCGTCAGCGCGAGCAGCCGTCGGCGCAGCCGCGGCATGTCGGCCGTGAAGGAGGCGTCGAAGTCCTTCGGGCTCATCCCGTGGTCGGCCTCACGCGTCGGTGGCGGACAGCTGGTGTGACTGTGGTCCACTCGTTCCCCCTAGCGATGATTCTTCGTGCGGGGATCACGCAGGTCAGGTGATCCCGTGCGGTGTCCTTCGGGTGCTGTCCCGCTCCGGTGGTCAGGCCGGGGGGCGGGGCGGGTCGGCGGGGCCGTAGCGGGCGGCCGGCACCCGGCGCAGCAGCGCCCAGTAGCGGTCGCCGTACGACCAGTGCCACCACTCGGTGGGGTAGTTGACGAATCCGGTCGCGCCGAGCACGCGGCCGAGCAGGGCCCGGTTCGCACGCGCCTCGGCGCTGATGCCGGGTGCGTGGGTGCGGCAGGTGCCGCCGCTCTCCTCCGGGGTGGCGTTGACCTCGGTGCCGAGCGGCAGTTCCCGGCCCGTGCGGTCGCACAGGGTCAGGTCCACCGCGCCGCCGCTGACGTGCGGGGCGACCTCCGGCGGTGAGATGTACGCGCTCGCCAGCTCACGGATCCGTTCGGGACCCGCGTCCGGGAGGTCCTTGCGCAGGGTGGCCGCGTACTGCTCGAAGTAGCGGCGCTGGAGGTCCGGCGGCCGGTACCCCTCGACCACCAGCAGCCGGATCCCCGCGGGCAGCAGCCGCTGCGCCCGCACGAGCCGCTCCAGCGCTCCGGCTCGCAGATGCGCGTAGCTGCCGTCGGCGTCGGCCTGCCGGTCGTCGAGCAGCAACTGCCCGCCGACCCGCAGATCGACGAGGGGCTCACCGCATTCGTCCGGCCGGACGGCGGCGACCCGGGGGTCGGCAAGCGTGATGATGTCGGTCACGGGAACAGAGTCGCGGGAGGCTCTGCAATTGCTCTGCAGAACGCCTGCAAGCACATGTCCAGGGGCCTTGCAGCGCCCCGTCAGGGGCGCGGGGAACGGCGCGACAAGCCACAACGAACCTGCGCCCGCCCGACAACCCGACGCGGCACGCCTTTAGAGGGCGTTTTCTTCCGTTGTTTCATCCCGGATTGCCGGATTAGGGCGGTTCATGTGCCGCGCCAGCTCGGGGTGGATTCGGCGGTGAGGCGACGGGTCATGAGGTTGATCATCGCGAGGTGAACCATGGCTTCGGAGCGGTGGGCG
>NZ_KQ948736.1:1038624-1369265 GCF_001514195.1 Streptomyces griseorubiginosus
CTGACGATGCTCCGCTTGCGGCCCACGATCTTCTTGCCCGCATCGACGCCCTGGCCGGCTGCGGGAACGTTGGTGGACGTCTTGATGCTCTGCGAGTCGATGACGCATGCGCTGGGTTCGGCCTCACGGCCTTCCTGCCTGCGGACTTGGCGGCGCAGGAGACTGTTGAGCTGGTCGAAGACGCCCTCCTCCTGCCACCGGGCGAAGTAGGCGTAGACGGTGTTCCAGTGCGGATAGTCGTGCGGGAGGTAGCGCCAGGGGATCCCGGTGCGGTTCACGTAAAGGATCGCGTCCAGGAGGCTGCGCAGGTCATGGTCTGGAGGCCGGCCGATGTCCAGTCCACGGCCGCGGCGTTCAGCTCGCCAGGCGGTCAGTACCGGCTCGATCAACTCCCAGCGGGCATCGGACAGATCACTCGGATAACGGCGGCGTTCGGGCACAATTCGAGATTCACCGGTACGCACCGCGTTGAGGACGCGCGCTCCGGTGCCGCCGGCACCCCCCGCACACGCCCTGGCCAGGCCAGCCGCCACCGTATACGCACCCATCATGCAAAGCCCACGGCCCTACCCCAGCGACCTGTCCGACGCCCGCTGGGAACTCATCCGCCCCACCCTCGAAGCCTGGCGCCAGGCCCGCAACGGCATCCGCAAGCCCACCCACGACCTGCGCGCCCTGATGAACGCCATCCTCTACGTCGACCGCACCGGCATTCCCTGGCGCTACCTGCCCCACGACTTCCCGCCCCACCAGAGCGTCTACGGCTACTTCGCCCTCTGGGAAGCCGACGGCATCTTCGACCAGCTCACCGGCCTGCTGCGCGGCAAAGTCCGCCAGGCCGAAGGCCGCTCGAGCGAGCCCACCGCCTGCCTGATCGACAGCCAGAGCATCAAAACCTCCGCCACCGTCCACCTAGACAGCCAAGGCATCGACCCGGCCAAAAAGATCATCGGACGCAAGCGGCACATCGTCACCGACACCCTCGGCCTCCTCCTGGCCGTCACGGTCACCGCCGCGAGCATCCACGACTCCGCCGCCGCTACACAGCTCCTCGCCGGCATCGCCGCACGCCACCCCACCATCACCAAGGCCTGGGCCGACAACGGCTACAAGACCAAAGCCGTCGAACACGCCGCCCACCTCGGCATCGACCTCGAAATCGTCCAACGCGACCCCACCGTCCGCGGCTTCCACGTCCAGCCCCGCCGCTGGGTCATCGAACGCACCCTCGGCTGGCTCATGCACCACCGCCGCCTGGCCCGCGACTACGAAACCCACCCCCACCGATCAGCAGCCATGATCCAACTCGCCGCCATCAACCTCATGACCCGCCGCCTCACCCACGAAGCCACCTCCAACTGGCGTGACAGCTAAGCCAAATGAAACAGACAACCGAGAATCAAACGCTCACTTAGGGGCTGTTGCGAAAGTACTGGTCGCGGCTCAGAGGCGTGATGAGCCAACCGGGCAAGCGTCTGAGTAGATCAGCCATGATTAGGGCTGGAAGCGATCGGCTGGGGGGAGGAGCGCAGTTGAGTAGGGCTGTGCCGGTGATCTCCGGTGAAGCGATGTTCTGGGCCTACGACGTGGCGCTCGGGGTTCTCTTTATCGAGGCGGCACGAGTTGGTGCGGAGATGCCGGCGGATTTGCGGCCCTCGGGTTGGCCAGAGTTGGAGCAGGGGCTCCGCACCCAGGCGTTGGTAGGCAGCAGTTCCGCCGTCCTGCTTGACGACTTCGCCGTCGAGCAGCAAGAGGTACTCCTGAGTTGCATTGTGGAGGCGGCACGCCGGATCGAGGCCCGCGGCGGCGTGAGCCAGGACGAAGTTTCGACCTGGCCCGAGTTGGAGGAGAGTGGGACCAGCTTCCTGCGCGGTGCAGAACACATCGCCGCTGCTCCGCTGGTTGAGCTGGCGCAGGCTCTGGTCGATCTGGCTGCTGGCACGCTCTCCCCAGCTCCAGCTGAGCGCTATTGGTACTACGGAACTCCACAGGGGCGGATCGTGCAGGGCGGATAGGGCTGCTGTGACGATGCGTCATAGCCACTCGTTGATGGCTGCGACCAGCACGGCTGCTTCGTAGCGGACGGCGAGTTTGTCGTACCTCGTGGCGACGGCGCGGTGGCGCTTGAGGCGATTGATCCCGCACTCGTCCGCGTGCCGCTGTTTGTAGTCATCCTTGTCGAACGTCTGTGGCCGCCCGCCACGTGATCCGCGCTTGAGGCGGTTGCGGACACGGTCCGCCGGTACCGGGATGGTGGCCTTGATCCCGCGTCTGCGCAGCTAGGAGCGGTTGCTGCGGGAGTCGTACGCCTTGTCGGCTCGCACCCGGTCCGGCCGCTTGCGCGGCCTGCCGAGTCCCAGCCTCGGGACCCGGATGGCTTCCAGGACCGCTTCGAACTGCGGGGCATCGCCCCGCTGCCCGGCCGTGATCACGATGGACAAGGGCTTCTGACCTTGCTCAACCGCAAGGTGGATTTTGCTGGTCAGTCCGCCCCGAGATCGCCCGAGGCCGTGGTCGGCCGGCTCGACGGAAACGCCGCCAGGCGGTTCCTTCTGGAGATCCCCCTTTTCGCCGCTCCGGCAGCGTGCTGGTGGGCCCGGCAGACGGTGGAGTCGACGTTCACGTCCCAGGTGATCATGCCTTTCGCATCGGCTTCGGCCTGGAGCTGGGTGAGAATCCTGGCCCAGATGCCGTCCCGCTGCCAGCGCCGGAACAGGTCGTAGACCCGGTCCCACGGCCCATAACGTTCCGGCACGTCGCGCCAGGGGGCACCGGTCCGGGTCCGCCACCGTATGCCGTCTATGAGCTGCCGCCGTGTCCACACCTGCGGACGACCTGGCTTGATGCCCCGCGGCAGCAACGGCTCAAGCCGGGCCCACTGACCGCTCGTCAGATCACCACGTCCCACAGCACGTGATCATCAACGAACAAGATCCACTTTCGCAACAGACCCTAGGCGCCAACGCCCCGCTCCCCCGCCTCCCGAGCCCCCAACTCCCGGAAAACACTCATCGCTTCACCCCGCGCATCCGACGCCGCCCCCGTCTCCCCTTCGGCCTCGAACACCTCCGCCAGATCCCACAGGGTCCGCGCCCGCCACAAGGGAAGCCGCAACTTCTCCCACCCCGACAGCGCCCGCTCCAACGGCTCCCGCGCACCCCCGGCGTCACGTGCCGCGAGGTGCCACTCCCCCAGCGTCCGCAACACCAGCGCCTCCCCGAACCGGTCCTGCCGGTCGCGGGCCACCTCCAGGCACCGGTCGAGCCGTTCCCGCGCCTCGTCGAGCCGCCCCTGCCGCAGCTCCACCTTGGCCAGCGACTGTTCCGTGTACATCAGACCCAAGGTGTCCTGGAGTTCCTGGAACCCCCGCAGCGCGTCCCGCAGCAGCTCCTCCGCCGCTGTCCACGCGTCCTCCGCCCGATGGCACAACGCCAGCGACCGCACGGTCAGCGCGGCACCGAACCGGTCGCCCTCCGCCCGGTACAGCTCCAGCGCGCGCGACAGTGCCTCGCGGGCCTCGGGACCCCGCCCCTGCTCGCGGTGCACACAGCCGAGGCCGTACAGCACCTGGGCCCGGGCACCGCGGTCGCCGTCCGGTCCGTACCGCTCCAGCGCGTCGTCGAGCAGCTCCAATGCCTCGCGGAAGCACGCTTGTTCGCGCCGGGCCGTGGCCATGCCGACCAGGGCCTGGGCCGACCCCTGCGGTGCGTCCCCCAGGGCCTCGAACAGCCGCAGGGCGTCCCGGAAGTAGCCGTAGGACTCCTCGAACTCGTCCTGTTCGTAGCGCAGTTGGCCCAGGCCGATGTGCAGCCACGCCTCGCCCTCGCGGTCGCCGCTGCGGCGCACCGCCGCCATCGCCGCGGTGTGCGAGCGGGACCAGGCGTCGAACTGGTTGTACAGGGCGACGGAGCTGGCGATCAGCGCCCCGGCGAGGTCGCGGGCGGCGCGGTCCATGCCGTGGTCGGCGCAGTGGTCCACCGCGGCGAGCAGACCGGCCTGTTCGGCGGCGAACCAGGCGGCGGGCCGGGCGAGCAGGTCCTCCTCGGCGCGCGGGTCCAGCGGGTCGACGGGCCGTACGGCGGCCGGTTCGGGGAAGTAGCGCGCCGCGCCGCCGGGGCCGCGGGCCGCGGCCTTCTCGGCGAGTCCGAGCCAGCACTCCACGAGGCGCAGCACGGCCGCGGAGCGCTCCTCGGGGCTCTCCTCCGACAGACAGCGCTCGCGGGCGTGTTCGCGGGCCAGGTCGTGGATGCGGTAGCGGCTGCGCCCGGTGCCGTCGACGCCGATCACGTCGATGAAGTGGCAGTCCACCAGCCGCTCGACGGCCTCCTCGGCCTCCTCGGTGCCGATGTCCAGCAGGGGTGCGGCGATCCAGGCGGCGAAGTCGGGCAGGTCGAGGAGGGCGAGCCGGCGCAGGGCACGCTGCTGCTGCGGGTCGAGGTCGGCGTAGCCCAGTTCGAGGCTGGTGCGCAACTCCAGGTCTCCGGCACGCAGTTCGTTGAGCCTGAGCCGTTCGTCGCGCAGCCGGGCGGCGAGCCGGCCGGGCACCCAGTGCGGCCGGGCGGCGAGCCGCGCCCCGGCGATACGGACGGCGAGCGGCAGGCGCCCGCACAGGGAGACGATCTCGGCGGCCTGGTCGGGTTCGGCGTCGGTGCGGTCTCCTCCGGCGACGCGTCGGAGGAGTTCGAGGGCTTCGTCCTGGTCCGGCACGGTCAGGTCGAGGTGGGCGGCGCCTTCCAGGGCCACCAGCCGTCGCCTGCTGGTGACGAGCACCGCGGAGCCGGGTCCCGGCGGCAGCAGGGGGCGTACGTGCGCCTCCCCGGCAGCGTTGTCAAGGATCAGCAGGATGCGGCGGTGTCCGGTGACGGTGCGGTACAGGCCGGTGAGTTCCTCGACCGAGCTGGGCAGGGTCTCCGGTTCGGCTCCCATGGCGCGCAGCAGCCGGGCGAGGGCGTCGGCGGGCTCCAGGGGCGCGGTGTCGGCGGCCCTGAGGTCCACGAACAGGCGGCCGTCCGGGAAGAGTTCGGCGGTGCGGTGGCCGACGTGGACGGCGAGGGCGGTCTTGCCGGTGCCCGAACGTCCGGAGATCACCCCGATGGGCGGGGCGGTACGGCCGGGGTCGTCGACTCCGCCGAGCAGCGAGACGGCCCAGTCGATCTGGTCCGCCCGGCCGACGAAGTCGGCGATGTCCGGGGGGAGATGGGAGGGCGCGGGCCTGGTCGGCGTGCCCGCTCCGGTGCCGTCCGCCGCGGTACGGCTCGTGGTCCGCTGCCGGGGCATCCGGGTGGGCTCGGCCTCCGGGACCGGCGGGTGGGAGCCGGGCCCCGACCGTGCGGGGGCGTGCGGCCGGGTGCCGGTGCCGGTGCCGGTGCCGGTGCCGAGGAGTGTGCTCTCGTGCGGCCGCTGTGCGGGGCCGGGTGACGGCTCGTGGGACGGGTGTCCGGGGTGCGGCGAAGGCGGGCGGGAGCCGGGCCCCGACCGCGCGGGCTCGTGCGGCCGGGCGCCGGCGCCGAGCAGGGCGGGGTCGTTGGTCAGGACGGCCTTGTGCAGGGCCCGCAGTTCGGGCCCGGCGTCGATGCCCAGCTCCTCCCGCAGGACCTCGCGGCCCTCCTGATAGGTGCGCAGGGCGTCGGAGACCCGGCCGGTGCGGAACAGCGCGGTCATCAGCTGGCCGCGCGGCCGCTCCCGCAGGGGATGCGCGGCGACATGGGCGAGCAGGGGCGCGATGGTGCGGTCGGCGCGGCCGAGCTCCAGGTGCAGGCCGAAGGACTCCTCCTGGGCGACGAGCCGCAGTTCCGCCAGCCGGGCCGCCTCGATCCGGGCGAACGACTGCGCGAGCCCCTCCAGGGCCTCCTGGCCGCGCCAGAGTCCGAGCGCCTCGGACAGCAGGTCGGCGGCCTCCTCCAGGTGGCCCCCGGTGGCCTCGGACCGGCCGGAGGCGAGGAGTTCCTCGAAGCGGCGGGCGTCGACCTGGTCGGGGTCGAGGTCGACGACGTAGCCCGGCGGCCGGGTCCGGATCACCTCGGCGGCGTCGATGCGGGCGAGGGCGCGGCGGACCGCGGAGACGTGGGTGGCGACGAGGGCGCTGGCGGTCGCGGGGGCCTGCTCGTCCCAGACGGAGTCGACGAGCCGGTCCGTGGAGAGGACCTCGCCGAGGTGTACGACGAGCGCGGACAGCATGGCGAGAGGTCGCACTCCGCCGAGCGGGGCCCGCCGGCCGCCCTGCCACACCTCCACCGGACCCAGCAGTCGTACCTGGAGCATGATCCCCCGATCGCCGCACCACCCCATGGATACGCGTTCGACGATATCGACGGGCACGGACATCACACGGCGCGCGCAGGGCCTGCCTGGCCGGATCCGGACGGCTCCCGACCGCGTCCCGGCCCCCGGACAGGGCCTGCACAAAGGAACAGGCCTTGTGCGAGCCGACTTCCCCGCGGAACGCCGGTTGGCCGGATTTGGACGACGGGCAGAGATCCGGCTCCTCCGAGGGACGGCTGCGCCGAGCCGTTCGTATGACCGCCGGACCAAGAAAAAAATCCGCGATTCGCGGGGCATACGGATGTGCCTCCCGGGGCGTCAACGGCTCGTAGGAACAACCCGGTTCGACCGCACACCCCAGGAGCATGCCGATGAAGCGCGCCGACGCCCCACGCCGGACGGTGGTAGCCAGTGGACGCGGCATGCGGCGAGTGACCACCACGCTGGGCGCGATCGCCGCGCTGTCCTCGCTCGTCCTGACCGGATGCTCGGCGGACTCCGACACGACCCACCGCACCTCACCGGTCGCCCGCGCCGAGGCCGCCGCGACCACCGAGAAGCTCACGTACGACCAGGACCTGCGGATCTCCGACGCCGAGCAGCACCTCGTCACGGTCTGCATGCGCAAGCACGGTTTCGACTACCGCGAGGAGAAGCCACCGAGCCTGGAGGAGAGCAGGCCGGTCGGCTATGTGCAGGACGACGTCGACTGGGCGCGCAGCCACGGCTACGGCAGCCGGATCGAGGCGAAGGAGGACCTCGCCCGGCTGCGCAACCCCAACATCGCCTACCGCAAGTCCCTCTCCCGGTCCCGCCAGAAGGCCTTCGACATCGCGATGGACGGCGGCCGCGACGCGGTGGTGCTGAAGGCGCCGACACCGTCCGGCGGCACGATCAGCAAGCAGTCCGGCGGCTGCGCGGGCCAGGCCGAGAAGGCGCTGTACGGCGATCCGGAGGCGTGGTTCCGATCCGACGTGGCCGTCAGGAACCTGCGTCCCCTGTACGTGGGCAAGCTCCTGGCCGACAAGGAGTTGAAGAACGCCGTGACGGCCTGGTCGCAGTGCATGAACAAGGCGGGCCACCCCTTCCCCGACCCCGACGCGGCACGCCAGTCCACCCGCGATCACAGCGCGCAGCAGACCCCGGCCGAGGAGGCCAGGTCCTTCGCGAACGAGACCCGGATCGCGGTCGCCGACGCCACCTGCGCCCGCTCCGTCTCCCTGCGCTCCATCGGTGAGCGGCGCGAGGCCCATTACATCGGCGAACTCGCCGGCAAGTACGGTCCCGCCCTCACCGCCCACCTGCGGATGCAGCGGCACGCCCTGACCGTCGCCGAACGCACCGTCCCGGCCCGCACCTGACCTGGTACGCGCCGGTCCCAGAACATCCGTGACCCCCGTGTCACGGACAGACCCCGCGACGACGCTCGCGGATCGTCACCTCACCATCCCCACCACGCCTCCCACGAGGCGCGAGCAGAACAGGAAATCCGTCATGCGCAAGCTGACCGTCTCCCTCGCCACCCTGGGCATCGCGGCCCTCGGCATCGCCGTCCCGGTCACCGCCCACGCGGGCCCCGGCTGCAACGCCAACTGGAACGCGCACGGCCGCGACGGCGACGTCCGCGCCTGGGACGGCACCGACTGCGGCGGCACGCTCCTCGGCGTCACCGCGGGCAGCGACCCCTCCTGGGGCGACAACCTCGGCCCCTTCCAGGGCAGTGACGCCAACACCGCCTCGTCCGTGATGAACAGCGGCTTCGTCGGCGGCAAGGACGTCGTGGCCTTCTACTACCTCGACCAGTACAACGACACCGCGTACGGCTGCCTCCTGCCGGGCGAGAAGTACGTGGACGACCTCAGCCGGGACCACTTCACCAACAACAGGACCATGAACAACAACATCCAGTCGCACACCTGGGTGACCTCGTCCGCCTGCGCCCCGGGTTCCTTCATCAGCTAGGAGTCCGCTCGCGGCTCGCCCCGGCACCCCGCCAAGGGTGCCGGGGCGACCCGTTCCCGCGACCGCCGCCGCACCCCGTGTCGCCCACCCGCCCGCACTCCTTCGGTTGCCGGACATTTGAACGTCACACCGAGAGGGAACGTTTCACTCGTCCCCTCTGCATCGCCTTGCCTCCGTCATGCCCCTTGTCCCGTACGGGGCCTGACGCGAAAGGACGACGTGAGCCGTGTCCCTGCTTCCGCTCGAAGGTCCCCCGGGGCCGCTCCCGCTCCCGCCCCGGCCCCGCTCCCGAGCAGCGCCCCCGCCCCCGCCGGTCACCGCCGCTCCCTGTCCCGCCTCACCCGCCGGGCACTGACCCTGCTGCCCGTGCTGCTCATCGGCGTCTGGGCGGTGCTGGACTGGCGCGCCCTGTACGACGGCACCGCGCGGCTGGCCGACGCCGACCCCGGGTGGCTGCTCGTCGCGCTGCTGTGGACCTGTCTCGGCTGGATCTCCGCGTCCGTCGTACGGCAGGGCGCCCTCCCCGAACGGCTGCCCCCGGGGCTCCTGGTGGCCTCGCAGTTCGCTGCCGGTGCCGCCAACCACGTCCTGCCGGCGAGTCTCGGCGCCCACGCGGTCACCCTGCGCTTCCTGCGCGGCCAGGGCGTCCCACTGGCCCGGGCCACCGCCTCGCTCGCCCTGTACTCGCTCGTCAGGCCGATCGCCAAGACGCTGGTGCTGGTCGGCTTCCTGGTCACCCTGCCCGGACTGCTGCGGCTCGGTGAACTCGTCCCGGACCACCGCATGCTGTTCCTGCCCCTGGCGGCCGCGGGGCTCGGCCTCGGCGGCACCCTGCTGCTCCTCGTCCTGGTCCGACCGCTGCGCCGCCCGGCGGTGACGTTCGTGCGCACCGCCCTGACCGACGCCCGCCTGCTGCACACCATGCCCAGCCGGGTCCTGGCCCTGTGGGGCGGTGCGGCCGCCGCGCCCCTGCTCCAGGCCAGCGTGATCCACGCGGTCGGCGCCTCGCTCGGTGTGACGCTGTCCTGGGCGCAGGTCGCGTTCGCGTACCTGGCCGCGAGCACCGCGGTCGGTTCCGTGCCCGCGCCCGGCGGCATCGGCCCGGTGGACGCGGCCATGGTCTTCACCCTCGCCGTCTACGGCGTCCCGGTGAGCGTCGGTACGGCGGCCCTGATCGGCTACCGGGTCCTGACGGTGTGGCTGCCGCTGCTGCCTGGGGTGCTGTGCATGTCGGCGCTGGTGCACCGCAAGGTACTTTGAACGTTCCTCCGATTGAATGCTTCATTCAACATCAATAGCCTCGCAGGGTGGATTCATTCATCAACTTCAGACGCACGGCCGCCGCCCTGCTCCTCACGCTCGGTCTGGCCGCCCCCATGGCTCCCGCCTCGGCGGCGCCCCGGCAGCCGGTGCCGGAGGTGTGGCCGACTCCTCAGCGGATCACCGTCGGACACGGCGAACTGCCCGTCCCCCAGCGGGTCGTGGAGGTCGTCGGCCCCGGCACCGACCCCTCCGCCCGACGGGTCGTGGAAGCCGCCCTCAAGGCGGCGGGAGCCGACCGCATCACCACCGTGCACACCGGCGACCGACCAGGACCGGCCGCCCTCACCGTCCATCTGGGCGGCCCGGGCGAGAACAGCGCAACCGCCCGGGTCCTGGAACAACTGCACGCCGGCTCCCCGAAGGGCCTCCCCTCCGGCGGTTACGTCCTCGCCTCCGGCCGCAGCCACGGCAGGGCCGTCCTGGCCCTCTCCGGCGCCGATCCGACCGGCACCTTCTACGCCGCCCAGACCCTGCGCCAACTCCTGGCCGGACAGCGCGAGTTGCCCACGCTCACGATCCGCGACTGGCCCACCGCCGCACTCCGCGGAGTCATCGAGGGCTTCTACGGCACCCCCTGGACCCACGCCGAACGACTCGCCCAGCTCGACTTCTACGGCCGTACCAAGCAGAACGTGTACGTCTACTCGCCCAAGGACGACGACTATCTGCGGGCCCGCTGGCGGGACGAGTACCCGGCCGCCCAACTGGCCCTGCTGAAGCAGCTGGTGGACCGGGCCGCGGCCGACCACATCCGCTTCACCTACGCCCTGTCCCCCGGCCTCTCCGTCTGCTACTCCTCCGCCGCCGATGTCGACGCCCTCACCGCCAAGTTCGACTCGCTGTACGCCATCGGTGTCCGCTCCTTCGCGATCCCGCTCGACGACATCAGCTACACCAAGTGGAACTGCCCGGCGGACGAGGAGGAGTTCGGCACGGGCGGCGCCGCGGCCGGTGCCGCCCAGGCCCACCTGCTGAACACCGTCTGGAAGCGGTTCTCCGCGAGCCACCCGGACCTCGAACCCCTGGAGATGGTCCCCACCGAGTACTCCGATCTCGCCGACACCCCGTACAAGAAGGCCCTTCGGGAGCAGCTCGACGCGGCCGTGGTCGTCGAGTGGACCGGTGTCGGCGTCATCGCGCCCACCCTCACCACCGACCAGCTGAAGCAGGCCCGCGAGGTCTACGGCCACCCGATCCTGGTCTGGGACAACTACCCGGTCAACGACTACGTCACGAGCCGTCTCCTCCTCGGCCCGTACACCGGGCGCGAGCCGGGCGTGGCCGCGCAGGCGACCGGGGTGACCGCCAACCCGATGGTCCAGGGCGAGGCGAGCCGGATCGCCCTGTTCACCTCCGCCGCCTACCTGTGGAACCCCGACGCGTACGACCCGCACAGGGCGTTCCTCGCCTCGGTCCGTGATCTGGCGGGCCCGAAGGCGGCCAAGTGGCTGCGGATCTTCGCGGAGAACAACTACTCCTCGCAGTTGGACGCGACCGAGTCCCCCACCCTCACCCACCTGATCGCCGCCTTCCGCGAGGCGTTGCGGCAGAACAGCGGAGTCGACCGGGCGGCGGCCCGGCTGAAGTCCTACTTCTCCGACATGGCCGCCACCCCCGCCCAGTTGCGCGCCCACCTCGACAACCCCGGCTTCCTGGACGAGACCTCGCCCTGGCTCGACAAGCTCGGCGCGTACGGGGGCGCCGGCGGGACGGCCGTGGACCTGCTGCTCGCGCACCGGGCCGGGGACACGGCCGCGGTGTCGAAGTACTGGGCCGAACTCCAGGCCGACCGGAAGGAGTTGGACGCCGTTCCGCAGCAGGTCTCACCGGGCGTGATGGACCAGTTCCTCTACACGACGATGCTGGAGAACGCCCCCGACCCCGGAGTGGACGCGACCTTCTCCCCGGCCTCCCTCTCCCTGAAGCCCGGGGCATCGGCGACGGTCACCCTCGACTTCTCCGACGCCCAGACCAAGACGGTCAGTTGGAAGCTCGACGTGCCGCCGGGCGTCACCGCCACCCCCTCCCAGGGCACGGCCACCACGCCGGACAGCAAGGTCACCGTCACCCTCACCGGAAAGACGGAGGGCGTGCACTCGGTCGTCGCCGAGGGCACCGGCATCCTCGACCGGGCCCTCCCCGTCCAGGTCACCGACGGCACCGGTACGACCCGCGCGCTGACCGCGAACTTCAGTGGTGCGTCGGTCAGTTCCCTCGACCTGGGTGCCGGCACGACCAAGAACATCACCGTCGGCGACAACCCCGGCGAGGTCGTGGTGAGCGCGGACGGCCGTACCGCGTACGCGGCCAACCAGGGCTCGAACACGGTCAGCGTGATCGACGTGCCGAGCGGCACGGTCACCGCCACGGTGGCGGTCGGCAAGGTCCCGGCGGGCCTCTCACTCACCCCGGACGGCACCACCCTCTGGGTCGCCAACTACTCGGACGGCACAGTGCAGTCGATCGACACCGCCACTCTGCGGACGGGCACACCGGTACCCGTGGGAGACGGCCCGGAGAACATGGCGATCACCCCCGACGGCCGGACCCTGTACGTGGCCGACATCCACGACAACACGGTCACCCCGGTCGACCTCACCACCGCCACCGCGGGCAAGGCGATCCCGGTGGGCCCGAGCCCCTTCAACGTGGTGGCCGCGCCCGACGGCAGGACGGTGTACGTCTCCAATTCCGGCGGCTCGACGGTGACCCCGATCGACACGGCGACGAACGAGACGGAGCCGACCTTCCTGGTCACCGGCCAGGCCTACGGCCTCGGCCTCTCCCCGGACGGCCGCACCCTCTGGGTCAGCCCGAGCAACGGCGACACGATCACCCCGGTGAACACGGTCACGGGCGCCTCCGGCACCCCGGTGAAGGTGGGCAGGTCGGCCTTCGACGTGGCCCTCGACTGGAACGGCAGGACGGCCTACGTCACGACGGCGGACGGCAACGTGCTGGTCCCGGTGGACACGGCGACCAACACCACCAGGCCCCCTTTGGCAACGGGCGCATATCCGCTGGCGGTCGCCCTGACTCCAGTACCTGTGAACTGAGGGCCGGGTAACTCACCCAGGGGCGCGGGGAACTGCGCGACCAGCCCCCACCGGCCGCAAGTTCCCCGCGATACCCCGGAAGCCCCGAACCTCACGTAGCAGTACGCCGAACCCGCCCCGCATACCGCTTCTCCAACTCCAAGTTCCCCTCAAACCCACCAGGCACGTTGGCCGACACATAAACCGGCGGACGCAAACCCGCGGAGAGCAGCACCGCACACGCCTCGGCGACAGCCATCTGCACCAACATCACCCCGGTCAACGTGGACAGCGCCCCCACCGCCCCACCCCCCGGCAAGGAGACCGTCGCGTCCCCCACCGGCGCCGCGTTGTCCAGCACCACGTCCGCCAGATCCACCAGCTTCTTCCCGCTGACATGCCCCGCGGGCACCGCCCCGGTATGGGTGAGAGAAGTGATCGCGAGGATCTTGTGCCCGCGCGACTTCGCGTGCAGCGCCATCTCCACGATGACGTTGTTGACCCCGGAGTTGGAGATGATCACGAAAAGGTCCTGCGGGGCGGGCGCGGCCAGCTCGTAGAGCCGGACGGCGATCCCCGGCTCCCGCTCCAGGAGCGGATCGTCGAGAACGCTCGGCGCGTCCCCGCCGTAGACGACGAGGTCGGACATCTGCAAGCGGTTCGTCGGCACGAGCCCACCCGCCCGGCCCGCGACCTCCAGCACCATCGCCTGGGAGTGACCGGTGCCGAAGGCCTGGATCACGCCGTCGGCGCGGATGCAGTCGGCGATCAGGCCGGCGGCTCGGCGCACGTCCTCGTGGGCGGACTCGGTGACGTGACGGAGGACGTCCAGGCTCTGTTCGGCGAAGCCCTGGGCACTGACTGACTCGACGGACACGCGACACTCCCCACTGATGGATTGAACCACCATTCAATCACCGATCGATGAATCAATAAATCACAGCACGGTCCTGGTATTCAATCAGTGCCCCATAGGGTGGCTGATACCTTCTTTCCATGCCTCCGACGGACGTCACCACACTGATCCGCACCGAACTGCCCCGGCTGGCCGGTTCCCTGCGGAAGGTCGGCGAGCTGATCCTGGAGGATCCGGCCGCCGTCACCCACTGCTCGGCCGCCGAGCTGGGCCGCCGCACCGGGACCTCGCAGGCCACGGTGACCCGCTTCTGCCGCGCTATCGGGCTCGACTCCTACCAGCACCTGCTGATCGAACTCGCCCAGGAGCGCGGTCGCGGCGAGGTCTCCGACTGGGGCTCGGCCGAGATCGGCCCCGACATCTCGCCGGACGACAGCCTGGAGCGCGTCGTCCAGGTGGTGGGCAGCGCCGATCTGCGGGCGATCCAGCAGACCATCGAGCGCATCGACCTCGACTCCCTGGAGCGCGCGGCGCAGGCGCTGGCCAAGGCGCGCCGGATCGACGTGTACGGCGTCGGCGGCAGCGGCGCGGTCGCCCAGGAGACCGAGACCCGGCTGTTCCGCATCGGCTGCCAGGTCCGCGGCTGGACCGAGGTGCACGGCGCGGCCACCTCGGCGGCCCTGCTCACCCCGGCCGACGTGGCCATAGGGATCTCCCACTCGGGCGCGACCCGGGAGACCCTCGAACCCTTCGAGATGGCCAAGGAGCGGGGCGCGACCACCGTCGCCATCACCACCGACCCGCGCTCCCCGCTGGCCAGGGCCGCCGACATCCGGCTCATCTCGGCGACCTCGGAGACCAGTTTCCGCACCGGCAGCATCGGCGGCCGGCACTCCGTGCTGATGATCGTGGACTGCCTCTACGTCCGGGTCGGCCAGGTCGCCTACCAGCGGGCCAGCGCCTCCCTCGCGCTCACCGACCACATCACGCCGCAGCACGCCGTGAAGGCTCGCCGTACCCGGTGACGGTGACCGATCGTGCATGGATGAACCACCGAGATAACACGAAGATGGTTGTTTGAATCATCCCCTCGGTGCCAGGATGGGGCTCCCCCGAGTCATCTCGTAGGAGCCCCATGCGCGTCACCGCTGTCGAGTCGACCGAGCTGTTCGTCGGCACTCCCGAACAACCGCTCCAGGTGGTGGCGGTCCGGATCGAGCACCTGCCGGGCCGCTCGGTCCGCGTCCGCGTCGAGGGCCGCGGCACCGGAGAGGCCGAGGTCGCCGTCGGCGAGGACGGCACCGTACGGGCCGAGATCCCGGTGACCGGCCCCGGCGGACCGATCAGGGTCACCGCGGCCGACGGGGACGAGAGCGCGAGCGCGACCGGCGAGTTCACGCCCGCCGAGCCCGGCTGGACCATGTTCATGGTCAGTCACTTCCACTACGACCCGGTCTGGTGGAACACCCAGGGCGCCTACACCGAGACCTGGGACGTCGCCGACGACCCGGCCGGCACCGGCCTGCCCGCCCGCACCTTCGACTCGCGCGGCCAGTCGGGGATGAGCCTGGTCCGGGCCCACTCCGATCTGGCCCGGCGCGACCCGGCGTACACCTTCGTGCTCGCCGAGGTCGACTACCTCAAGCCGTACTGGGACGCCTTCCCGGAGGAGCGCGGCTTCCTGCGGGAGCTGATCCGCACCGGCCGCGTCGAGATCATGGGCGGCACGTACAACGAGCCGAACACCAACCTCACCGGCGCCGAGGCGACCGTACGCAACGCCCTGTACGGCGACGGATACCAGCGGGCGATCCTCGGGGCGTCGCCGGAGACGGCCTGGCAGCTGGACGCGTTCGGGCACGACCCGCAGTTCCCCGGCCTGATGGCGGACGCGGGCGTCACGTCCAGCTCCTGGGCGCGCGGGCCCTTCCACCAGTGGGGACCCACCCTCTCCGTGTTCGGTGAGGAGCCGCGGGACCCCAAGCGCATGCAGTTCCCGGCGGAGTTCGACTGGATCGCCCCCTCGGGGCGCGGGATCCTCACCGCGTACATGGTCAACCACTACGGGGCCGGCTGGCGGATCGACAACGCGCCGACGCTGCCCGAGGCGGAGGCCGAGGCGCTCAAGCTGTTCAAGGGGCTCAAGCAGGTCGCGCTCACCCGCAACGTGCTGCTCCCGGTCGGCGGGGACTACGCGCCGCCGTGCCGCTGGGTGATGGACATCCACCGGGACTGGAACGCCCGTTACGTCTGGCCCCGGTTCGTCTCCGGCATCCCCCGGGACTTCTTCGCCGCCGTCCGCGCGGAGCTGGAGGCCGAGGGACGCAGGGCCTCGCCGCAGACGCGGGACATGAACCCGGTCTACACCGGCAAGGACGTCTCCTACATCGACACCAAGCAGGCCCAGCGGTACGGCGAGACGCTCCTCGCCGACGCGGAGGCCTGGGCGACCCTCGCCTCGCTGGTCACCGGGCACCCCTATCCGGACGCGGCCCTCGACAAGGCCTGGCGCCAACTGGTCTACGGCGCCCACCACGACGCCATCACGGGTTCCGAGTCGGACCAGGTGTACATCGATCTCCTCACCGGCTGGCGGGAGTTGGCCGATCTCGCCGAGACCGTGCACGCCGACGCGACGAAGGCGCTGGCCGACCGGGTCGAGCCGGGCACTGGACCCGATCTGGTGGTCTTCAACCCGGCCACCTGGGAACGGCGGGACGTGCTGACCGTCGCCGACCCGGGTCTGGTGCCCGTCGGCGACGACTTCCAGCCGCTGCCGGCCGTCCGCGAACAGGACGGCACCCTCAAGGTCGTCGTCCCGCAGGTGCCCGGCATGGGCCTCAAGGCCCTGCCCCTGACGGCCGGTTCGATCCCCGAGTGGACCACCGGCGAGGGGCTGACCATCCGCAACGAGTTCTACGAGGTGACGGTCGACCCGTCTCGCGGCGGCGCCGTCAGCAGTCTCCGGTCCGTCGTGGAAGACCGGGAACTCCTGCCCGCCGGGGACATCGGCAACGAGCTCGTGGTGCAGGAGGAGTTCGCCCGGCACCCGCGCTTCGGCGAGGGCCCCTGGCACCTCACCCCGACCGGCACGACGGCCGCCCGCAGCCGCGACGTGACCGCCGACATCGATGTCGATCACTCCCCGGCCGGTTCCCGCATCACCGTCCGCGCCGACCTGGGTCTCTTCACGTACACGCAGCGCCTGACCCTGTGGACCGGCGTGAACCGGCTCGATGTCACCACGACCCTCGACGGCTACGACGGCGAGGACCGCCTCGTCCGGGTCCGCTGGCCCTCCGACGTCCGGGGCGGACTGCCCGTGCACGAGGTCGCCGACGCGGTGATCGGGCGCGGCTTCGGGTTCGTGGAGGTCAACAGCGAGGAGTTCCCGTGGACCCTCGACAACCCGGCCAACACCTGGTTCGGGCTGGGGTCCACCGCACGGGTCGCCCTGCACGACGACTCCGGCGCGCACCTCGGCCAACGGGCTTTCGGAGTCGCCGAGTTGGTGTACGCCGACTGGGACGAGGCCGGTGAGCTGGGCGCCCCGCTCGCGGCCGCCCTGGTCCGTGCGGGCGTCACCGCCACCTCGACCGTCGCGGGCGGCCCCCGCTACGGCGACCTGGAGGTGGACTCCAACCTCCCCGACCTGCGGATCGCCGTCGGCGGCCCCGCCCGCAACTCCCTGGTCGCCGAGGCCCTCGCCATGGACCCGGCCGCCGACCGCGAACTGCGCCGCCAGGTCGCCGAGCGGGGCGTGGCGGCCGTCTGGGTCGCGCCGCGTGCCTCCCTGCGCGAGGAGTGGGTGCCCGGCGCCGATCTGCGCGACCTGGAACGGCTGCCGCTGCTGGTGATCGCGGGCGCCGACGCGCCGGGGGACGCCAAGGCCGTCGAGGCGCTGATCACGGACCTGGAGGACTTCACCGTCACGGCCACCGCGGCGGGCGGCGGCGAGGCGCTCCCGCCCGGTGACGCCTGGGACGGGCGCGGCTTCGCCGTCCTGAACCGGGGCACGCCCGGCTGTGTGATCACGAGCTCCGGCGACCTCTGCATGTCGCTGATGCGCTCCTGCACCGGCTGGCCGTCCGGCATCTGGGTCGACCCGCCCCGCCGCACCACCCCCGACGGCTCGGGCTTCCAGCTCCAGCGCTGGTCCCACACCTTCGAGTACGCGGTCGTCGCCGGCGAGGGCGACTGGCGGGACCTCGAACTGCCCGCACGGGGCCATGAGTTCAACCACCCGCTCACCGCCCGGGTGCGCGACGAGGGCGCGACCCCGCTGCTGCCCCGCACCACCTCCCTCCTGGAGGTGGAACCGGCCCGCGCCGTCCTCCTGGACGCCCTCAAGCCGCTGGGTTCACCGCTGGCCAGGGGCGGTTCGACCCCCGCGGACCCCGGACGCGGGGTCGTGGTCCGGATGCACGAGGTGAACGGACGGCCGGTGCGGGCCCGGGTGCGCGGCCCGGTCGCCTGGACGGAGGGCGCCCGCGCGGACGTACTGGAGAGGCCGGGCGAGCCGCTGACCCCGGACGGCGAAGGAGCCCTGCAAACGACGCTCACGGGCTTCGAGGTGGCCACCGTCCTGGCCACGCCCCCACAGGCTCCCGAGCCGACGTCCGACCCCGGAGTCGCCGCCCACGAGCCGGCCCAGCCGGTCCACACCCGCTACTGGCTCCACAACTCCGGACCGGCCCCCCGCGGCAACATGCCGGTGTCCGTCTACCTCTCCCCCACCGCCCTGACCGCCACGGGCCCTGTCACCGCCACAGTCCGGGTCGGCTCGGAACTCACGGACGCCTCGGCGACGGGCACGGTGGCATTCGAGGTACCGCCGGGCTGGTCCGCGCAGCCCGCCGTACTGCCGTACGCACTCGGCCCGGGCGGCTTCTCCCTGTCCGAGGTGACGGTGACCCCGCCCCCGGACCCCGAGCCCGGCCGCCACTGGCTCAGGGCCCGGCTGACGTACGGCGGCCAGACCTACGAGGACGTGCTGGGCCTGGACGTGCCGGGCGGACCGCCCGCCGGCCAGGGCCTGGCGTGCGACCTGGCCGCCGACCGGGTCACCGTGCGCAGAGGTGAGCGGGCTCAGGTTCCGGTGAGCCTGCACAACACCACACGGGGCCCGATCGGCGGCCAGCTCTGGGCGGTCTCCTCCTGGGGCACCTGGCAGGGCGTGACACCGGGCCTCCAGGGCTTCAGGGTGCCGGGCGGAGAACAGACCGAGTCCGTGATCGAACTCGACGGCTCCCTGATCCCCCCGGGCACGTATTGGCTCCTGGCAAAGGCGGCATGGAACGGCCAGGTGGCGTACACGAGAACGATCCCCCTGGAGGTCACCGAGTGAACCCGGAACACGCGGCCCTGATAGACGGCGAACCACTGCCAAGGGAACGTGTGGACTCGTTCCTGGAAAAGGGCCCCTCCAGGGGCGCGGGGAACTGCGCGACCAGCCACGACGGCCCCGCACCCGCCACACGACCTTACGAACCCCCCTCCGTCGCGAGACAAAGACGCCGCTGGGCCACCCAAGTCGTCGTCACCGACGAACTCGCCCGAAGAGCCTGCTCTCAACGCGGCCTCACCGTCCCGGAAGAGGTGTCCCCCGCCTCCGTCCTGGCCGTCGCCGAGACAGACGTCGCAGACCTCGGCAGCATCGTCGCCGCAGCCCTGGCCCACTCACCAGCGGCCCGCACCCTCCTCGCCGCCCTGGAAGCCGAGCAGACGGTCCCGGAATCGGCCGTACGCGACTACTACGACCGCAATCAGGACCGCTACCTCACCCCGGACGCACTGAGGCGAGGCGTCACCCCCTTCGACGGGGCAACCCCTCAGGACATACGCCCCTACGACGAGGTCCGCGACCACATCACCCGCGAGCTCCGCACCGCGGCCGGCCGCCAGGCATTCTTCGGCTGGCTGGACCAGTCGCGCGCGGGCGTGACCTACTCCCACGGGCACGAACACCCCGGTGATCCGTCCCATCCGGACCACGAACACCGTCACTGATCTCCTACGGAACCTAAAAGCAACACGGGAAACCATTGACCTCCGATGAATTCTGGTCCACCTTTTCATCAATCGGAGTCGGAGTTGGTTCAATGAACCAGCCGTGGAGGGGCATCACATGCGTGCAAAGAGACTGACCCGCACCTTGACCTGTATCGCCGTGCTGTCGCTCACGGCCGTCGGCTGCGGCCTGTCCGGCGGCGGGTCCGACAGCGGTGACGCCACCGCCGGCGGCTGCAAGGTCGACAAGGGCAACGTCGGGTCGGGCAAGCTCACCGGCGAGGTCAAGGGCGACATCACCTTCCAGACGACGAACCTGAAGAAAGACTTCGGGAGCTTCTTCAACGGAGTGATCGCCGACTTCGAGAAGGCCCACCCCGGCACCAAGGTGAAGTGGATCGACGACCCCGGTGACAACACCTTCACCAGCCGGACCGTCGCCGACGCCCAGGCCTGCACGATGGCCGACGTCATCAACGTCAACGCGCCGACGGCGACCGCCCTCACCAAGGCCGGTTACCTGCTCGACATCGGCACCAAGGACCCGGCCGCCGCCGAGCCCTTCGTCCCGTCCTTCTGGAAGACCGCCACCTTCCCGGACGCCTCCGGCAAGGCGATCCACACCACGCTGCCCTGGTACACCGGCGGTGTCCTGCTGACGTACAACAAGGACCTGCTGGAGAAGGCCGGCGTCGACCCGGCCAAGCCGCCGACGAGCATCTTCGGCCTCTTCGCCGACTACGAGAAGGTCGCCAAGGCCTCCGGCGGCAAGTTCTTCGCGACGATGGCCAACCCGATCTGGCGCATCCCCGCCGACTTCGACCAGATGGGCATCAAGGTCCTCTCCGCCGACGGCAAGTCCGCCGTCTTCGGCGACGACCCGCGCACCACCCAGTGGGTCGCCTGGATGGCGAAGCTGTACAAGGAGGGCGCGATGCCGAAGGACTCGCTGTCCTCCAGCAACGACCCGTCCACGCTCTACAGCCAGGGCAAGGTGGCCTACGGTTCGACGAACCCGAGCTTCGTGCGGTTCGTGAAGCAGAACAGCCCGTCGATCTACGCCAAGACGGCCGTCGGCCAGCAGCCCTACGACGCGCTCGGCAAGGCGTCCGCCGGCGCCCCGCAGTACATCTCGGTCGCCGCGACCAGCAAGCACGCGCCCGTGGCCCTGTCGTTCGCGGAGTTCCTCACCAACGCCGAGAACCAGACGGCCTGGTGCAAGGACCCCGACGTGGTGATCTTCCCGACCACCACCAAGTCGCTGGACGACCCCTTCTTCCAGAACGTCACGGGCAGCGACCCGTTCTCCCAGGCCCGCAAGCTCGTCGCCGACCAGCTCAAGACGGCCTCCACCAACCAGACCAACCTCTCCCCGGCCGTGCAGAACGCCATCGTGGCCCAGGTGCAGCTCGCCATGCAGGGCAAGAAGAGCGCGGCGGACGCGGTGAAGGACGCCCAGGAGAAGGCGAACGAGCTGCTGAAGCAGGGCAGCTGACGGTGACGGCACAGATCACGCATCCGGTGTCCGGCGTGGAGCCCCTGACCTCCGCGCCGGGCACGGCCCCGTCCCGCCTGCGCCGACTCGCCAGGGCCGCGCTGCCCGGTCCCGCCCCCGGGGCCAACGGAGCGGCGATGTACCGCCGTTGGTGGCTGCCGTGGCTGTGGACCGCCCCGGCGATCGTGTGCGCGGTGGTCTTCGGCGTGTTCCCGTTCCTCAACACGGTCCTGCTGTCGTTCACCAACGCCAAACCCCTTGGCGGCACTGCCAGTTTCGTCGGGCTCGACAACTACACGCGGATGCTCCAGGACGACGACTTCTGGCTCGCCACCCGCAACAGCATCCTGTACGCGGTGATCGTCGTCCCCCTGATGGTGCTGCTGCCGCTGATGCTGGCCGTCCTGGTGGAGAAGAACCTGCCCGGCATCGGGTTCTTCCGATCGGCCTTCTACACCCCGGTGCTGGCCTCCAGCGTGGTCGTGGGTCTGAGCTGGCAGTGGCTGCTCGCCGACGACGGCCTGGTCAACACCTGGCTGGAGAAGGCCCACTTGATCAAGTCCGCGATCCCGTTCCTCTCGGATTCGTGGCTGATCCTGCTCTCCGCGATGGGCCTGACGCTGTGGAAGGGCCTGGGCTGGTACATGGTCTTCTACCTGGCCGCCCTCGGCAACGTGCCCAAGGAGTTGCACGAGGCCGCGCAGATGGACGGCGCCGGCGCGGTCCGCCGGTTCTGGCACATCACGGTCCCCGGCGTCCGGCAGGCCATGATGCTCGTCGGCACCCTCACCGGCATCGGCTCGCTCAGGGTGTTCACCGAGATCTACATGCTCGGCAGCTCCACCGGCGGCCCCGGCGGCGCCGACCGCACCCTGCCCTTCTACATCCGGGACGTCGGCCTGGACCCGATCACCGGCAACGCGGGATACGGCTCGGCCGTCAGCGTGGCCCTGTTCGCGCTGACGCTGGGGCTGACCCTGCTGGCGCAGCGTCTGACCAAGGAGGACGAGTCATGACGACGAGTGTCGTCGATGTCGTCGAGACCAAGGGCCGTCGCCTGATGCCGCGTTGGCGTGACTACGGCCGTCCGCGCGAGCTGGTCGTGCGCTATCTGCTGCTCCTGCTGGTGCTCGGCCTCACCGTGGGCCCGCTGCTGTGGCAGCTCCTCGCCTCCCTGAAGGGCGTGAGCGAGGACGTCTTCGGCACGGACGCCACCCTGCTGCCGCACCATCCGACGCTGCGCGCCTACCGGACCGTCTTCGACCAGGTGCCGGTGTGGTCGTACATCAGGAACAGCCTGATCGTGGTCGCCCTGTCGGTCACCAGCCAGCTGGTCTTCTCCACGACGGCCGGCTACATGCTCTCCAAGCCCGCCTGGAAGGGCCGCAAGGCGGTCTGGGTGGTGCTGGTCGCCTCGATGATGTTCCCCTTCGAGTCGATCATGGTCTCGCTGTTCATCAGCATCCGCGATCTGGGCCTGGTCGACAACCTGGCCGGTGTCTGGCTCCCCGGCTTCGTCGGCGCCATCAACGTCCTGCTCATGCGCGGCGCGTTCCTCGCGGTCCCGCGCGAGATCGAGGACTCGGCGATGCTGGACGGCGCCAACGAGTGGCAGCGCTTCCGTTACCTGTACCTGCCGTCCGCGTGGGGCGCGATCATGGTGGTCGTCATCAACACCTTCATCAGCGCCTGGGACGACTTCCTGTGGCCGCTGATCGTGCTGCGCTCCGAGAGCAACATGACGCTCACCCTGGGGCTTTCCCGCCTCCAGAGCTCCTCGTTCGGCTACGACCAGCGGATGGTCATGGCCGGTTCGGTGATCTCCGTGGTCCCGGTGCTGGTGCTGTTCGTGATCACCCAGCGGTGGTTCTACAAGGGCGTCTCGTCGGGCGCCGTGAAGCTGTGACCCTTCACCGCGAGCGCCTGCGCGGCTGACGCGGCGACCCTGATCTCGACCGTGCCGGTGACGCCTTCGAGAGGCAGCGTCACCGTACGGCGCTCACCCGGAGCAAGGCCCACACCCTCGAACGCGCACAGTTCCAGGGTGCGCGGCCAGGTGGGGGTGATCAGCCGGCGGAGATAGACCTGGACGACACAACGACCGTACCGCTGACCGGTGTTGGTGACGTCGACACTGAGACTCCTGCCGGTGAACGCGGGCTCGGTCCAGTCGAAGTCCGTGTACGACAGCCCGTGCCCGAAGGAGTACGCGGGCTCGGCGCCCAGGTCCGTGTAACCGCCGTACTCGGTGTCCTTGTGGTTGTAGTAGACGGGGAGTTGGGCCGCCGAGCGGGGGACGGAGACTGGCAGGCGGCCGGCCGGTTCGGCGAGTCCGAGCAGCACCTCGGCGATCGCGTCGCCTCCCCAGGGGCCGGGGTACCAGGCCGTGAGCAGCGCGGACGCGGTGTCCGGCACCACGTGCGGACGCCCCTGCACCAGCACCACCGCGGTCGGTGTGCCGGTCGCCAGGACGGCGTCCAGCAACGCGTACTGGGCTGCTCCGAGGCGCAGTTCGGCCAGGTCGGCCCCCTCGCCGCAGGTCATCTCGGAGACGGCCTTGAGCGCGGCCCCGTTGGCGTCGAACTCGGTGTCCGGCGTACGGGCGCTGCTGCCGCCCAGGACCAGTACGGCGAGGTCGGAGGCGGCGGCCGCGGCGATCGCCGCCGGGATGCCGGAGAGGTCCCTGCCGGTGAGGGTGCAGCCGGGGGCGTGCCGGATGTCGAGACCGGGCGGGGCGAGCCGGCGCAGGGCGTCGAGGACGCTGCTGCCGGTGCCGGGGCGCTGCGGGGCCGTGTAGTCGCCGAACTGGTGGGCGGTGGTGGCGGCTTGGGGCCCGAGCACGGCGATTCGTGAGACGTGTGGGCCGACGGGCAGGACGCCGTCGTTGCGCAGGAGGGTGACGGCGGCCCGGGCGAGGTCCCGGCTGAGCTCCGCTCCCCCGGACGGCGGGCGGGCCGTGCCGTCCTGCCGTTCGAACAGCCCCAGCCGGAACTTGAGGCGCAGGACGCGGGCGACGGCCGTGTCGAGGACGGCCTCCGTGACGAGCCCCCGTTCGACCGCCTCCTCCAGGTGGGTGAAGCCCTCGTCCCAAAGGCTCAGATCCACACCGGAGTTGAGGGCGAGGGCGCCCGCCGAGACCTTGTCGCCGGTGATGCGGGCCAGCCGGTCGACGGCGAGGCCGTCCGCCATGACCAGTCCCTCGAAGCCCCACTCCTCGCGGAGCAGCCCGGCGAGCAGGGCCCGGTTGCCGGAACAGGGCATCCCGTCGACCTCGTTGTAGGCGGCCATGACGGCGGCGGCGCCCGCACGGACCCCGGCCCGGGCGGCGGGGAGGTGGATCTCGTGGAGTTCGCGCCAACCGAGTTCGGACTCGGCGGAGTTGCGGCCGCCGACGGTCGCGCCCTGGCCCGCGAAGTGCTTGAGAACGACGGGGGCCTTGTCCTGTGCGAAGACCTCACCGGCCCCCTGCATCCCGCGGACCAGCGCCTCGGTCAGCCGGGCGGCCAGGTACGGGTCCTCGCCGAAACACTCCTCGGTGCGGCCCCAGCGCGGGTCGCGGGCGATGTCCAGTGCCGAGACCAGGGCCACGTGGCCGCCGCGGGCGCGCAGTTCGGCGGCGGCGTGGGCGGCGGCCCGCCGGTACAGGTCCGGGTCCCAGCCGGCGCCCACGGCCAGGTTCACCGGCAGGACCGTGCCGTCCAGGGCCATCAGGCCGTGCGGGACCTCCTCCACGAAGAGGGCGGGGATGCCGAGCCGGCTCCGCCGCACGACGTGCCGCTGCACCAGCTCGGCGAGCGCGGCCCCGTCCTCGGCCCCCGGCCCGCTGCCGTGCTCGACCCCGGACCAGGCGTCGGCCCGCTGGAGGCCGTAGAGGGCACCGAGGCCCTCGAAGCGGTCGGTCTCGGCGTACAGGGCGTCGGTCAGCTCGAAGCCGCCGTCGGGGGTGCGGCGGTAGGCGTCCCAGCCGTACATCCGCTGGTTGAGCTGGCCGGCCTTCTCCCGCAGGGTCATCCGAGCGAGGAGGTCGCGGACGCGGGCGTCGACCGGGGCGGTGGGGTCGCGGTAAAGGGGCTCGGTCGGGGCGGTGGGGTCGCGGTGGAGGGCGTCGCTCATGAGGTGTGGGCCAGTCGTGCGAGGGCGACCGCGCCGGGGCGGCCGTCGGCCACCCAGTCGAGGTTCAGGCCATGGGCGTGGAGTCGGTCGGCCAGGGGGGCGGTGAGGGGGCCCTCGGGACCGAGGAGGCCGCCGGTGGCGACGATCCGCTCACCGGGGCGCGGTTCCAGCGCTCGTACGGTGTCCAGCAGGTGGTCGGCCGCCTCGGCGAGGATCGCCAGGGCCACGGCGTCGTTCTCGGCGGCCGCCTCGGCGACCAGCGGGGCGAAGCGCGCCAGTCGGATCGGGGGGTCGGCCAGCACGGCGGGCAGCAGCTGCCGGCGGAAGTCCTCACGCCGGGCGCGTTCCCAGCCGGGGACGCCGGGGGCGGGGGTGCCGGGGGCGGGGGTCGGGGCGGTGCCGTGACGGTCGTAGGGCTGGATCGGGCCCTTGGGGAGGACGTCCACGGGCAGGCCCAGGGTGTGGCCGACCCAGGCGGCGAGGACCGTGGGGCGGCCGCGGCCGTCGGCCATGCGCAGGGCGGCGCGGACCGCGCTGCGGCCGATCCAGAAGCCGCTGCCCTCGTCGCCGAGGAGCCAGCCGTCGCCGTCGACCGTGGTCGTGGCGTGCCGGGCGGTGATGCGCATGGCGACCGCGCCGGTGCCCGCGACCAGGGCGAGGCCGTCGGAGGGGGTGCCGGGGGCGGCGGCGAAGGCGGCCTCGATGTCGCTGCACACGCCGATCCGGCCGGCCGGGACGCCGAGGCGGTGCAGCGCCTCGGTGAGGGCCGTGCGGGCCTTCACGGTGCCGGGATCCTGCGCGGAGGCGGCCGTGGCGCCCGCGAAACCGCCCGTCACGGCCACGACCCGGCCACGCGCCTCCTCGGGCACCACCCGGGCGAGCGCCTCGGCGAGGTGGTCGGTGAGCTGCGGGGCCGGAACGGTCATGGCGTTGCCCGGGCCGCCGGTGCTCTCCCCGAGCACGCGACCGTCCTCGGCGGCGGCGAGGACCGCGCGGGTGCGGGTGCCACCGGCGTCGAGGCCGATGACCAGGGCGCCGGCGTCGCGCACGTCGTGGTTCAAATAATTACCCATCGATGACTATGGTGATTGATACATTCGCGCAGGACAAGAGCAGAACTCGAGCGGAACACGAGCCGGGCCGAGGTCGGACCGGGCCGAACCCGAGGAGGATCCCATTCCCACGCTCCGCTTCGGCGTCAACTACACGCCCCGCCACGGCTGGTTCCACGCCTGGCACGACTTCGACCCGGCCCGCGCCCGCGCGGACCTCGACCAGATCGCCGGCCTGGGCCTCGACCACGTCCGGATCTTCCACCTGTGGCCGCTCCTCCAGCCCAACCGCACCCTGATCCGCACCTCCGCCGTCGACCAGCTGGCGCGGCTGGTGGACCTGGCGGCCGAGGCGGGCCTGGACGTCCTGGTGGACGGCGTGCAGGGCCATCTGTCGAGCTTCGACTTCTACCCGGAGTGGACCCGCAGCTGGCACCACCGCAACGTCTTCACCGACCCGGACGCCATCGCCGCCCAGGCGGACCTGTTGCGCACCCTCGGCCGCGCCCTGTCCGGTCGCCCGAACCTCATCGGCCTCCAGCTGGGCAACGAGCTCAACAACCTGATCGAGCACAACCCGGCCACGGCGGCGGAGGTCGACCACTACCTGGACACCCTGCTCGCCGCCGCCCGCGACGGGCTCGGCGAGGGCACGGGCCTGGTGACCCACTCCGCGTACGACGCGGCCTGGTACGGCGACGACCATCCCTTCACCCCGGAGGCCTCGGCCCGCAAGGGCGACGTCACCACGGTCCACCCGTGGGTCTTCTCCGGGGGCTGCGCGAGCCTCTACGGCCCCCGCTCCCCGCAGGTCCTGCACCTGGCCGAGTACGGCACGGAACTCGCCAAGGCCTACGCCGAGGACCCCGCCCGCCCGGTCTGGGTCCAGGAGACCGGCGCCCCCGAACCCCACATCCCGGCCGCCGACGCCCCGCACTTCGCCCGCGAGACGATCCTGAACGCCTCCGGCTGCACGGGCCTGTGGGGCGTGACCTGGTGGTGCTCCCACGACGTGGACCGGTCCCTCGCGGACTTCCCCGAACTGGAGTACACGCTGGGCCTGTTCGACGCCCAGGGCCACCCCAAGCCGATAGCGGAGGCGGTGGCGGCGACGGTCGCGGAACTGCGGAGCGGTTCACGGCTTCCCGAGCCCCGCGACACAGCGCTGGTCCTGGACTGCACCCCCTCCACCCGGTCGGTGTCGGGGCCCGGCGGGGCTTACTTCGAGGAGTGGATGCGCTTGCGTCAGGAGGGGGTACGCCCGGCGGTGGTCCTGGCGGAACGGGCGGGGGACGAGAGCCACTTGGAGGCCAGGGGCATCAAGGAGCTGATTCAAGTTCCGCGAAGGTGAGCTGTATTTAGGGGCGCGGGGCTGTATCGATGTGCGGCTCCGCCGCGCGGGCGCGACCAGCCCCCACCGGCCGGCAGCCAAGTCACCACGCCCCCACCACCACTTCAGCCAACGCCCGCAGATTGACCCTGCCCCGCCCGTAAGAACAAACCGCACCCCCGTCCGGCAGCCCCGTGGCGACCTGAACCGCCGCGGGCCGCCGGGCGAGGAGCACATCCCTCAACCGCCCCTGCCACGGATACAGCCCCGCATCACACGTGGCCACGACCAGCGGCGCCCCTCCGGCCTTGGCCAGAATCTCCGCGGCCACGCCCTCCAGATCCGCCGGCTCCCCCGCCACCGCCGTCCCCGTGGCCGTGGGATCGACCGCCAGCACCTGGGTCAGCAGATCCTCCCCGCCCCAGTTCAACGCGGGATGCGGCGCCGGGAACAGATCCACGACATGCGCCCCCCGCACCCCCACCGGAGGTACCCGCACGGCCCGTCGAGCCGCCTCCAGCCCCGCCTCCGCGTCCCACGGGGCGACCTCCGCCGCAGGTGTCGCATACCGCTCGACCAGCCGCTGCACCCGCCCCGCCGCCTCCCGGATCCGCTCCTCGGCCAGCACACCCTCCCGCAGCGCTTCCAGCACGGCGTCCCGGCACTCCAGGGTGACGCGCAGATCGGGTACGGCGACGATGACCTGGTCGGCCCCGGCGGCGAGGGCGATCCGCGCCCCCGCGGCCTCCCCGTACAGGTCGGCGATGGCCTTCATCTCCAGCGCGTCGCTGACCAACACCCCCTCGAACTCGAGCTCGTGCCGCAGCAGATCCCCGAGGATCCGCCGGCTGAGCGTGGCCGGCCGGTTCGCGTCGAGCGCCGGAAAGACGACATGCGCGCTCATCAGCATCGGCACCCCCGCGGCGATCGCGGCCCGGAAGGGTTCGAGGTCGAGTTCCTCGTACGGCCGCGGGTCGACGGCGAGTTCGTGGTGGCTGTCGGTGTGCGTGCCGCCGTGGCCGGGGAAGTGCTTGGCGCAGGAGGCGATGCCGCGCGCCTCGGTCGCGGCGATCCAGGCGCTCAGGTGCCGGGAGACCAGTTCGGGCTCGGAGCCGAAGGCCCGCGTTCGCACGATCGGGTTGTCGGCCCTCCGCTGCACGTCGGCGACGGGGGCGTAGGAGGCGGTGATGCCGAGGGCGGCAAGGTGACCGGCGAGCGCGTCGGCGCAACGGGCGGTCAGGGCCGGGTCGTCGACGACGCCGAGGGCGTAGGAGCCGGGGACCTCCGGGGCGCCCGCGGCCACCAGGTGCCCGATGCCGCCGCCCTCGTTGTCGATGGCGACCAGCAGGTCGGGGCGCAGGGCCCGCAGGGTGTCGGTGAGGCGGCGCACCTGCTCCGCGTCGCGCACGTTGCGGGTGAACAGGATGACCCCGCCGAGGCCGCGGTCGATGAGCCGCTTGAGCGTGTCGGGGACGACGGTGGTCCCCTCGAACCCTGCGACGAGACAGCGGTGGGCGGCCTCGTCGAGGTCGACGGGCAGGGCGGTGCGGACAGACGGGTGCTCGGTGTGGGTCACCCCCGGAATCTTCTGGCTCGATCAGCCGAAAGTCAACAGACCAATGGTTCGGTCATTCACTCCGGGGGTGCCGGCGTCAGCCCTCGTCCGGCATCAGCTCTCGTCTGCCGTCAGCTCTCGTCCGCCGTCAGGCGCAGCGAGATGCTGTTGATGCAGTAGCGCTGGTCGGTGGGGGTCGGATACCCCTCACCCTCGAACACGTGCCCGAGGTGCGAGCCGCAGCGGGCGCAGCGCACCTCGGTGCGGACCATCCCGTGGGAGCGGTCCTCGATGAGCTCGACCGCGTCGGTGTCCTTCGGGTCGTAGAAGGACGGCCAGCCGCAGTGCGACTCGAACTTCGTGGTGGAGGTGAAGAGTTCGGCGCCGCAGGCGCGGCAGGAGTACACACCGGTGGTCTTGGTGTCGGTGTACTCACCGGTGAAGGCCGGCTCGGTCCCGGCCTTGCGGAGTACGGCGTACTCGGCCGGCGTCAGCTCCGCTCGCCACTGCTCGTCCGGCTTTTCGACGTCGTACGACATGAAGCTCAGCCCCTTACTGCGCGAGACGGTCCAGGATCAGCGGGCCCAGGTCGGTGACGTCGCCCGCGCCCATGGTGAGAACGAGATCACCGGCCTTCGCCATTCCCGCGACCACCGACGGCACGTCCGCCTTGTCGTGGACCGGCGTCACGTCCGCGCCCGCGGCCCGGGCCGCCTCGATGATCAGCTCGCTCGTCACCCCGGGGATCGGGTCCTCGCGGGCCGGGTAGATGTCCAGGACGACCGAGGCGTCGGCGAGTGCCAGCGCCTGGCCCATCTCCTTGCCGAGCTCCTGGGTCCGTGAGAACAGGTGGGGCTGGAAGACGACCAGGATGCGGGCCTCGCCGGCCGCCGCGCGCATCGCCTCCAGGTCCGCCGTCATCTCCGTCGGGTGGTGGGCGTAGGAGTCGATGACCTGGACGCCCGCCGCCTCGCCCTTGAGCTGGAGGCGCCGCTTGACGCCGGTGTAGGCGGCGAGGGCGGGTGCCAGTTCGGCGGCGGGGATGCCGAGGGCCACGCCGGCGGCCAGCGCGGCCACCGCGTTGTGCGCGTAGTGGCGGCCGGGGACGGAGACCGCGAAGGTGAGCTCCGCACCGTCGAGGAGCACGGTGACCTCGCTCTTCAGGCCCTGCGGAACCACCGAGAGGACCCGCACGTCCGCGTCCTCGGCGTCGCCGTACGTCACCACGCGCACACCGCTCGCCGTGACACGGCGGGTCAGCTCCCGGGCGCCCTCGTGGTCCGCGTTGACCACCAGCGTGCCGCCCGGGACGACCCGGCCGACGAACGTCTCGAAGGACTCGTAGATCTCGTCCATGGAGGCGTAGTTGGCGTGGTGGTCGAGCTCGACGTTGAGGACGATCGCGACCTCGGGGGCGTACTTGTGGAAGCTGCGGTCGCTTTCGTCCGCCTCGGCGACGAAGATCTCGCCCTCGCCGTGCAGGGCGTTGGAGCCGGGGGCGTCGAGGTCGCCGCCGATCGCGTACGACGGCTTCAGGCCCAGCGTGGACAGGGAGACGGCCAGCATCGAGGTCGTGGTCGTCTTGCCGTGCGTGCCCGCGACGGCGATCGGCCTGAGGCCGTCCATCAGGGAGGCGAGGGCGTCGGACCGGTGGACGACCGGGATGCCGAGTTCGGCGGCCCGGGCGAGCTCGGGGTTGTCGGCCCGGATCGCCGAGGAGACGACCACACAGGTGGCGTCGGAGGCGAGGTGCTCGGCCGCGTGCCCGATGTGCACGGTCGCGCCGAGCGCCCGCAGCGCCTCGGCGGTCGCCGACTCCTTGGCGTCGCTGCCCGCCACCTTGGCCCCGCGCTGCGCGAGGATCTTCGCGATCCCCGACATCCCGGCCCCACCGATCCCGATGAAGTGCGGTCGGTCCATGGCGGTAGGAAGGCCGGGTGCCATGCGTGTGTCTCCCCAGAGTGGTGCGGTACGAAGGGTGCGGTAAGAGTTCGGGGCTCAGCCTATGCCTTGCTGTGCGAGAACAGCTTCAGCACCGGGACGCCCACCTTGTGACGGGCCCGGGACGCCCAGTCGCGGTGGAAGAACTCCTCCACGTAGTGGGGGTCGGTCAGGACGATCACCTCGTCCGCGCCGATCTCGTCGACCAGGGACTTCAGCGCGTCCAGCGGGTGGTCCTCGATGAGCCGCCCCTCGGCCTCGCTGCCGGAGGCTCTGAGCGCCTGGAGGGACACCGCCAGGGCCTGCTCGCCGACCCCCTTGGCGGCCTCGCCCTCGGGCGTCTCGCGCTCCCGCACGGCCTCGTCCAGCTCGCCCAGCGCCACGTCGTCGATGGCCCGCAGCAGCCGGTCCGCCTGATCCCCCCGCGGCTGGAGCAGCACGTGGAACGCGACGGACTCGTCCCCGTGCAAGGTGGTGACGAACTCCACGTCGGCGGACGTCAGGGCCTTCTCGATCATCAAGACGCTTGTGAACACCGGGGCGTCCCCTTCTCTGCGCGTTGCGGAAACCATCCTGCCCCGTGATCGCACGGGTACTGCCGGACTCAGTGTGCCCGCCGGACATCAAACGGAACGACAGATTCCGCCGATGTCGGCGACAGCGGTACCGATCGAACCCCTATACCCATACGCCCGCGGTCAAGGCCGGCGGTACCTGCTGTAGAGGAATCCGTCCTCCTCCAGCAGGGAGGCCAGCGCGAACCGCGCGGGCACCGCGACCGACGGGCCCCCGGCGATGCGCTGCGCGTCCCCCGCGGTGAGCATCGGCGACAGGGTCAGGCAGAGCTCGTCGAGCACCCCGGCGGCCACCAGCTGCCCGAGCAACCGGGGCCCGCCCTCGGTGAGCAGCCGGGTGTGCCCGAGGCCGGCCAGCGCCCGTACGGCCCGCGCGGGCTCCACGCCGACGCCGTCGCCGGCGATCACCACCCGCGCTCCCGCCTTCTCGGCCGCGGCGATCCGGTCCGGTGCCGCCGCCGCGCCGGTGAGGATCAGCGTGGGCACCAGGGGCGAGGTGTACAGCGGCAGGGAGAAGTCCAGGTCCAGGCTCGCGCTGATCACGGCGATCGCCGGGGCCGACCCCTGTCCGGCCGCCTCCCGCAGGGCCGCGAACTCCGCACGCGCGCGGGCCGGCCGGTACCCCTCCTGGCGGACCGTTTCCGCACCGACCACCACGACGTCGGCCAGCGCCCGCAGAGTGCCGAAGATCCGCATGTCGGTCGCGGTGGAGATGGGCTGCGAACGGCCGTCGTGCTGGGCGGCCCCGTCGAGGGTGGAGACCATGTTGGCGCGCAGCCAGACCTCGGGGGCCCCGGGTCCCGCGCCCGGCCCGAGCGCGGGGTAGGCGTAGGCGGCGGCCAGCTCGTCGAGGCTCCACTCGCGGCCGGCCTCCCCCTCGGGGCTACGAGTCCGTGTCGCGGGACTGCGGATCTCCGTCCCGGGGCTACGGAGCTCTGTCTCGTCGGTCACAGGGAACAGGCGTCGCATGTCGTGCAGTCTGGCACGGCGCTTAGCATGGTGAACCGTGTCTACTTCCCCCGCCGCGTCCGGGTCCGGTTCGATGACCGACACCGCCCCGCCATCCCTGTGCGACCGCGCGCCGCACGTCCCCGCGGACCGGCTGGTCGCCGAGATGGTGCCGCCACCGCGGTTCGACTCGGTGCGTTTCGACACCTACATCCCGGACCCGAACCAGCCCAGCCAGACCGAGGCCGTGCGGGTCCTGGAGGGCTTCGCGGCGGGTCTCGGCGGCGCCCACGCGGTCGGCGGCGGCAAGCGCGGCTTCCTCGGCCTCGGCACCGCGTTCGGCAGGGCCAAGGCGACCAAGGCACCGGCCGGCCCCCGCGGCGTCTACCTCGACGGCGGCTACGGCGTCGGCAAGACCCACCTGCTGGCCTCCCTCTGGCACGCCACGCCCGCCGAGCCCTCCCTCAAGGCCTTCGGCACCTTCGTCGAGCTGACCAACCTGGTCGGCGCCCTCGGCTTCCAGCAGACGGTGCAGACCCTCTCCGGCCACCGTCTGCTGTGCATCGACGAGTTCGAGCTGGACGACCCGGGCGACACCGTTCTCGTCTCCACGCTGCTCGGCAAGCTGGTCGACGCGGGTGTGGCGCTCGCCGCCACCTCCAACACCCTGCCGGGCAAGCTCGGCGAGGGCCGGTTCGCGGCCGTCGACTTCCTGCGCGAGATCCAGGGCCTCGCGGCCCAGTTCCGCCCGCTGCGCATCGACGGCGAGGACTACCGCCACCGCGGGCTGCCCGAGGCGCCGGCGCCGTTCACCGACGAGGAGGTCAGGACGGCGGCGTACGCCACCGAGGGCGCCTCGCTGGACGACTTCCCGAGCCTGCTGGCCCACCTCGCCAAGGTCCACCCGAGCCGGTACGGCGCCCTGACCGACGGTCTGAAGGCGGTGTGCCTCACCGATGTCCAGCCGGTGCCGGACCAGTCGACCGCGCTGCGGCTCGTGGTGCTCGCGGACCGTCTCTACGACCGCGAGGTGCCGGTGCTGGCCTCCGGGCTGCCCTTCGACCGGCTGTTCAGCGAGGAGATGCTGAACGGCGGCTACCGCAAGAAGTACTTCCGCGCGATATCCCGACTCACCGCGCTGGCCCGCGACGCCAAGGGTCTCGTCGGCTGACCACAGCCCGCCCGGGCCCAGCTCGCCCGAAGCCGGCTCGCCTGAACCCAGCTTGCCCAACCACAGCGAAACGTCGCACGTCAAGAGCCAGTTCGCGACAGCGACCCGGCGCGCTTCAGCCTCTCTTCAGCTGGAAACGTTAAGTTAACCCAGCAAACAACTTTGCCGGGCTAAGGTGTTTCTTGACCAGCCGTTGACCAGGCGTTGGTCTGGACTAGAGATGCGAACTGCGGGAGGGGGGTGCATGTTTCGAGGTGGAGCGGTACGCACCGCGCTGGCGGCCCTCACAGCCGTCCTGTTCGCCCTCCAGTTCTTCGCACCCACCGAGGGCTTCGCAACCGCGCACACGGTCCGTCATGTCGAGGCCAAAGCTCCTGCCGGATCCCAACCCCCCGGCAGTACGCTGCGCATCGAAGCCGCCACGAAGCGCCACTGCAACCCCGCGGGCGACCCGACCGGTCCCCTGCGCGCACGCGACCGGCACCGCGCCGTCGACTTCGCACCCCAGGGGCCCGACCGCGCGGCACTGACCCAGGAGTCGGCGACGACACCCGGGCACCACTCCGTACCGAGCGGATTCCCCCTGTCGAGACCCTCGACAGCCCACGCTCCGGCGGCACTTCAGGTCTTCCGCTGCTGACAGCGCGCTCTTCTGCCGTCCACTGCTGACAGCCGCGGTCCGCTGCTCTCCGCCGTTCTGGGCTGCTCTCCGCCGCTCTCGGCAGCGAAGTCCCCCACCTCACCTGAATCACTGTCATGCGAGCCGACGCGCAGCCGCGCACTCGGCAAGCCCGACGCGCCCCCCACGGCGCGCCAGGAGGAGTCACCACATGCAGCCCCTCATCGACAACGCCCGTACGTTCGGACAGCGCCCTGAGGAGTTCGCCCCGCTGGCCCAAGGCCAGTCCCCCCAGGTTCTGTTCATCACCTGCTCGGATTCCAGGGTCGTCCCGGCCCTGATCACGGGCGCCCGCCCGGGAGAGCTCTTCGAGCTGCGCACCGCGGGCAACATCGTTCCCCCCTACGCCTCCGAGCACCCCACCAGCGAGGCAGCCACCATCGAGTACGCCGTGGAGGTGCTGGGCGTCCGCGACATCGTGGTCTGCGGGCACTCGCACTGCGGCGCCGTCGGCGCCCTGGTCCGCGGCGACGACCTGGACGCCGTACCGGCCGTCCGCGACTGGCTGCACCACGCCACCCCGCGTCCGGCGGGCGCGGCCGAGGACCCGGAGGTCGCCGAGGGCGTACAGAGCCATGTCCTGGCCCAGATCCTGCGGCTGCGGTCCTACCCGTTCATCGACAAGAAGCTGGCAGAAGAGCAACTGACCCTGCACGCCTGGTACTACGAGGTGCACACCGGCGCCGTCCGCGTCCACCGCACCGAGTCCGACGCGTTCGAGGGTCTGTGATCGCCGTGCTGACCAAATTCCCTCACCTGCGGCAGGACTTCGCCGCGTCCCTGGTCGTCTTCCTGGTCGCGCTCCCGCTCTGCGTGGGTGTGGCCGTCGCCTCCGGCGTCCCGGCCGAACTCGGCCTGGTCACCGGCATAGTCGGCGGGCTGGTCACCGGAGTCATGCGGGGCAGCAGCCTCCAGGTCTCCGGGCCCGCCGCCGGTCTGACCGTGCTCGTCTTCGAGGCGGTGCAGGAGTTCGGGCTGCCCGCGCTCGGAGTGATCGTGCTGGCGGCCGGGCTGATCCAGCTCGCGATGGGCGCCCTGAAGCTGGGGCGCTGGTTCCGGGCGATATCCGTCTCGGTCGTCGAGGGCATGCTGGCCGGCATCGGCCTCGTGCTCATCGCCGGCCAGCTGTACTCCGCGGCCGGCCTGAAGGCGCCCACCACCGGGGTCGACAAGATCCTGGGACTGCCCGGTGCCGTGGTCGACGCGCTCGGCAGCGGCACCGCGCTCACCTCGCTCGCGGTCGGGGCGGGCACCGTCGCGGTGCTGGTCCTGTGGAAGAAGCTGCCCGGGAAGGCACAGACCGTGCCGGGCGCCCTCGCCGCCGTCCTGCTGGCCACCGTGGTCACCCAGGTCTTCGGCCTGTCGATCGCCACCGTCGAGGTGAACGGCCTGCTCGGCTCCATCCAGCCCCCCGGCTCGGAGGCCTTCGGTGAGCTCGCCAACCCGGCGATCTTCGGCACCATCCTCGCGTTCACGCTGATCGCCTCCGCCGAGTCGCTGTTCAGCGCGGCCGCGGTGGACCGGCTGCACGACGGTCCGCGCACCGAGTACGACAAGGAACTGATGGCCCAGGGCGCGGGCAACGCGGTGTGCGGCGCGCTCGGCGCCCTGCCCATGACCGCGGTCATCGTGCGCAGCTCCGCCAACGTCGCGGCGGGCGCGCGGACGAAGGCGTCCCGGGTCATGCACGGTGTGTGGCTGCTGCTGTTCGCGGCCCTGCTGCCCTCCGCGCTCGCCCTGATCCCGCTGCCCGCGCTCGCCGGCATCCTCGTCCACGCGGGCTTCAAGCTGATCCCCTTCAAGGCGATCGGGCCGCTGTGGCGCAGTCACCGCGGTGAGGCGCTGATCCTGGTGGCCACCGCCGTCTCGATCGTCGCGGTCAACATGTTCGAGGGCGTGCTGATCGGTCTGGCGCTGTCCGTCGCCAAGACCGCCTGGGAGGCCTCGCACCTCAAGCTGGAGATCGTCGACAAGGGCGCGGGCCCGATCCAGGCCCACCTGTCGGGCAACGCGACCTTCCTGCGGTTGCCGAAGATCCTCGACAGCCTGGAGTCGCTGCCCCAGGACCGGCCCGTGGAGCTGGACCTCTCGGGTCTGCACCACCTGGACCACGCCTGCCGTACGGCACTGGAGAACTGGGCCGAACGGCACAGCTCGGTCGGCACGGAACCGGTGCGCGTCACCGAGCCGGAGCCGGTGAGGGCCACCGCCTCCCAACCGTGAGGGCTACCGCCCCTCAGCCGTGAGGGCTACCGCCCCGTAGCCCTCACCGCCTGGTCCGAAGCCGTCGTGGCCTCGGGCCAGGCACCGGGCATATCGTGGCAGGAGCAGACAGAAGGACCTCTCTGAGGAGGTCGGCATGCTCCCAGAACTGTTGGCGGCGGCCGCGGCGACCGCCGCCGCCGGGTGCGTCTACCTCGCGGCGGCGGCCCGGGTGGTCAAGCAGTACGAGCGCGGGGTGGTCTTCCGCCTCGGGCGTCTCGCCGGCGGGGTGCGCGAGCCCGGGTTCACGCTGGTCGTGCCGTTCGCGGACCGGCTGCACAAGGTGAACATGCAGATCGTCACGCTGCCGGTGCCGGCCCAGGAGGGCATCACCCGGGACAACGTCACGGTGCGCGTGGACGCGGTGGTCTACTTCCGGGTCGTCGACGCGGCGAGCGCCCTGGTCAAGGTCGAGGACTACAAGTTCGCCGTCTCCCAGATGGCCCAGACCTCGCTGCGTTCGATCATCGGCAAGAGCGAGCTGGACGATCTGCTGTCCAACCGCGAGAAGCTCAACGAAGGCCTGGAGCTGATGATCGACAGCCCGGCCGTCGGCTGGGGTGTGCAGGTGGACCGCGTGGAGATCAAGGACGTGTCGCTGCCGGACACGATGAAGCGGTCGATGGCCCGTCAGGCCGAGGCCGACCGTGAGCGACGGGCCCGGATCATCAACGCCGACGCCGAGCTCCAGGCCTCCAAGAAGCTCGCGGAGGCCGCCAAGGAGATGTCGGAGCAGCCCGCCGCGCTCCAGCTCCGGCTCCTCCAGACGGTCGTCGCGGTGGCCGCCGAGAAGAACTCCACGCTCGTCCTGCCGTTCCCGGTGGAGCTGCTGCGCTTCCTGGAGCGCGCGCAGGAGCACCCGACCGGGCAGTGACGGATGGGGACACGCTACGCGCGTGGTTCCCGAGGGCCGACCCAGGTGATAGACACAGCGGCGTCACAGTTCCTGTCCGCCAGCAGGAAGGTCGCACCGCCATGTCCGCAACACGACGTCAAGTCCTCGCCCGCTCAGGGGCCCTCGGGGTCGGCATCGCCTTCACCGGGGCCCTGTCCGAGCTCTTCGCGGGCACCGCCGCCGCCCAGTCCCTCGGCCACACCGGCTACGGCCCCCTCGTACCCGACCCGAAGGGCCTGCTGGACCTGCCGAAAGGGTTCCGCTACCAGGTCCTCTCCCGCGAGGGCGACCAGCTGCGTTCGGGTGAGGGAAAGGTTCCTTCCAACCACGACGGCATGACCGCGCTGCCCGGCAGACACGGCCGGGTGCACCTGGTCCGCAACCACGAGAACCGCCCCACCGCGCCCCTCCAGGTCCCGACGGTCGAGGGCCTCACCTACGACCCGGCGGGCAAGGGCGGTTGTACGGCCCTCACGCTGGACTCCCGGAACAACGTGCTGTCGGAGCGGGTCGCCATCGCCGGCACCGCCGTCAACTGCGCGGGCGGGCCCACCCCGTGGGGCACCTGGCTGACCTGTGAGGAGACCGAGGACAAGGCCGGCACCAACGGCTACACCAAGGACCACGGCTTCATCTTCGAGGTGGACCCGGTCGACCCGCACCGCTCGGGTGCCGTACCGCTGACCGCGATGGGCCGTTTCCAGCACGAGGCGATCGCGATCGACCCGAAGCGCGGCATCGTCTACGAGACCGAGGACGCCTTCCTCAAGCCCTTCGGCCTGTTCTACCGCTTCCTGCCCAACCGGCCCGAGGGCGGCCCCGGTTCGCTGCGCGCCGGCGGCCGGCTCCAGGCGATGCGGGTGCCCGGCGTGCCCGACCTGTCGGTGATCCAGGAGACCGGGGCCTGCTTCGAGGGCATCGAATGGGTCGACGTACCGGACCCGCTGGCCGTCCAGACCCCCGTCCGGCTCCAGGACTTCGGCCCGAAGGGCATCACGCACGCCCAGAAGCTGGAGGGCTGCTACTGGGGCGGGACGTCCGTCTACTTCGTGTCGTCGTTCGCGCGCAGCTCCGACGGTTCGGCCGCCTCCCACTTCGGGCAGATCTGGCGCTACGACCCCTCGGCGCGCCGGCTCACCCTGGTGATCGTCTTCGGCCCGGACACCGATGTGCAGCTGCCCGGCGAGTCCCCGGACAACATCTGCCTGGCCCCCAGCGGCGGCCTGATGGTGTGCGAGGACGGCAACGGAGCCCAGCACGTCTTCGGCGTGACCCGGCACGGCGAGGTCTACGCGATGGCCCGCAACGCCCAGAACATCGGCACGCCCGAGGCGCCCGAGTGGGGCGAGTTCGCCGGCGTCACCTTCTCGCCCGACGGGCAGACGATGTACGTCAACTGCTACACGCCCGGGACGACCTTCGCGGTGACGGGACCCTGGCGCAGGTAGCCGCCCCTCCGGGACGGCCGGCGCGCCCCGGTCCCCCGGCGCAGGATCGAGGGACCGGACCCGGACCGGAAGGGGTGTCCCATGTCCAGGAAGGGCTCGAAAGCCCGCGCGGAGAAGAAGGGCTCGAAGGCCGGTGCCGACGTCTCCCTGCGCGAGCTGCTGCGCGTGCCGGGCGGCAAGGCGGTGGACCTGGCCTCCTACGACGCCCGGGAGATCCCGGCCGGCCCCGGGGACAAGGAGGCCGGCCGGGCCGCGATGACCGAACTGGCCGACCCGCTGGCCGACCTTCAGGAACGGCTGTGGGCTGCGAGCACGGCGGGCGACCGGCGCCGGATCCTGCTGGTGCTCCAGGGCATGGACACCAGCGGCAAGGGCGGCACGGTCAAGCACGTCATCGGCCTGTTCAACCCCTCCGGCTGCCGTATCCACGCCTTCAAGGCGCCCACGCCGAAGGAACTGGAGCACCCCTTCCTCTGGCGCGTGAAGAAGGCCCTGCCGCAGGCCGGTGAGCTGGGCATCTTCGACCGCTCGCACTACGAGGACGTGCTCATCGCCCGGGTGCGCGAACTCGTCCCGACCGCCGAGATCGAGCGCCGCTACGACGAGATCAACCGCTTCGAGAAGGCACTCGCCGACGACGGCGTCACCGTCGTCAAGTGCTTCCTGCACATCTCCTACGAGGAACAGCGCGACCGCCTCCTCAAGCGTCTCGACCGCCCGGACAAGCACTGGAAGTTCAACGTCTCGGACATCGACGAGCGCGCCCTGTGGCCGGCCTACCAGCGGGCGTACGAGATCGCCCTGGAGCGCTGCTCGACCCGGCACGCGCCCTGGTACCTGGTGCCGGCCGACCGCAAGTGGTACCGCAACTGGGCGGTCAGCCGCCTTCTCCTGGAACACCTGTCCGAGCTGGACCCGCGGTACCCGAAGGCGGACTTCGACGTGGCGGAGGCCCGCAGGCGGCTGCTGGAAGAGTGAATCCCTGGGTACTCGGCCCGCATGACCGAGAACCGACACGTCAAGGGCTCGTACTGGCTGGAGACGGCACCCGGTGGCCCCCTGCCGCCGCTGACCGAGGACCTCGACGTCGACGTGGCCGTGATCGGCGCCGGCATCGCCGGGCTGAGCACGGCCTGGGAGCTGACGCACGCGGGGCTGCGGGTCGCCGTACTGGAGGCCGGGCGGGTGGCGGCCGGGGTCACCGGGCACACCACCGCCAAGCTCACCGCCCTGCACACCCTGGTCTACGACAAGCTGCGCCGCACCCGCGGCCCCGAGGGGGCCCGGCTGTACGCGCGCTCGCAGAGCGAGGCGATCGAACGGGCCGCCGAGATCGCGCGGGAGCTGGGCGTCGACTGCGACTGGGAGCGGCGCAGCGCCTACACCTACGTCGGTGACGAGGGCCGGGTCGAGGAACTGCGGGCCGAGGCGGAGGCCGCCCGGGAGGCGGGGCTGCCGGCGTCGTTCGTGACGGAGACCGGGCTGCCGTTCCCGGTGGCGGGAGCGGTACGGGTCGAGGACCAGGCGCAGTTCCATCCGCGCAAGTACCTGCTGGCCCTGGTCGAGGACCTGGTCGCCTCCGGCGCTGCGGTTCACGAGCACACCGTCGTCGTCGGTCTCGACGAGGGCGAGCCGTGCCGGCTGACGACGGACACCCGGGCGACGGTGACGGCCCGGGACGTCGTGGTCGCCACCCACTACCCGGTCTTCGACCGGGCCCTGCTGTTCACCCGGCTCTCCCCGCGCCGCGAGCTGGTGGTCGCCGGGACGATCGAGCGGGAGCGCGATCCGGACGGCATGTTCATCACGCCGGACGAGGGCACCCGCTCGGTGCGCACGGCTCCCTGGGACGAGGACCGGCGGCTGCTCATCGTCACCGGCGAGCACTTCACGCCCGGCACCGGGGACACCCGGGCCCGCTTCGACGACCTCTCGGCCTGGGCCGCCCGGCACTTTCCCGGGGTCGAGTTCACCCACGCCTGGGCCACCCAGGACAACGACCCCACCGACACGGTGCCGCTCGTCGGCCCGCTGCACCCGGGCGCCCGGCACACCTACGTCGCCACCGGGTTCGGCGGCTGGGGCATGAGCGGCGGCATCATGGCCGGCCGCCTGCTCACGGCGCAGATCACCGGCGAGGAGTGCGCGTGGAGCGAGCTGTACGACCCGCGCCGGCTGCGTTCGCAGGTCCGCGAGGCCCCGTCCTTCCTCAAGCACCAGGCGCAGGTGGCCCGGCACTTCGTCGGTGACCGGCTGCGCCCCTCCCCGCCGCTGGAGTCCCTGCCGCCCGGCGAGGGCGCGGTGGTCCGTGTGAACGGCGACCGGGTCGCGGTCTACCGCGACGACGAGGGCGCCCTGCACGCGGTCTCGCCACGCTGCACGCACATGGGCTGCCTGGTCTCCTTCAACGGCGCCGAGGACGCCTGGGAGTGCCCCTGCCACGGCTCCCGCTTCGACACCGACGGCAAGGTGATCCAGGGCCCGGCGACCAAGCCGCTGGAGCGGCGGGACATCTGAGCGGGTGACGCCCCGGCCGGGGCTGAGATGACAATCGGATGGTTCGCCCTATTTTCGTACGGTGATCACTCTCGTACGACGCGTGACCGCCGTCTGTCTCCTCGGTACCGCCCTCACGGCCTGTGCCGCCACCGTCCAGCCGGCGCCCCGGACGGCCCGCCCGGCCCCCTCGGCGACCAGTGCGCCGCCGACCCTCGCCCCGGGTCCGGGCGGGCTGACCCCGGTCTTCAGGAACGGGTCCCGGGTGCACGGCAGGACGGCCGCGCTCACCTTCGACGCCGACATGACCGCGGACCAGGGGGCGCGGGCGGCGGCGGGTGAGCACTTCGACAATCCGGGGCTGATCTCGGCGCTGCGGGCGCTGAAGGTGCCGGCCACCGTGTTCATGACCGGGCGGTGGGCCGAGGAGTATCCGGACCAGGCCCGTTCGATCGGGCGCGATCCGCTCTTCGAGGTCGCCAACCACTCCTACAGCCACTACGCCTTCACCGACGACTGCTACGGGCTGCCGAGGGTGTCCGCGGACCGGATGCGGGCGGACGTGGAGCGGGCGTACTCGGCGTTCCGGAAGGCCGGGGTGCCGGACGCACGGCCGTACTTCCGCTTCCCCGGCGGCTGCTACGACCGGCAGGCCCTGAGGGAGCTGACCCCGGCCGGGGTGACCGCAGTCCAGTGGGACGTGGTGAGCGGCGACGCGTTCGCGACGGACGCGGAGGCGGTGGCCCGGCAGGTGCTGGAGGGGGTGCGGCCGGGGTCGGTCGTGGTCATGCACTGCACGCGCAGCGCAGCGCCGACGACGGAGCGGGTGGTGCGGACGGTGGTGCCCCGGCTGCGGGCGCGGGGCTTCCGGTTCGTGAAGGTGTCCGAGCTGATCGGTTCCTAGGCCGCTCCGGTCCTGGGCTGATCCGGTCCTAGGCTGATCCGGCCCTAGGCTGGAGGCATGAGCGAGGACTACTGCACGATCGGCAACATGCCCAAGCCGCCGGTCGCCGACGGGCCGCCGTACGCGGACTGCGTCCTGTGCCGGAAGCCCACGGAGTACCCGGAGTCGTACAAGGGGATCACCCTGTGCCCGGTCTGCGAGTGGCAGGAGGCTCAGCGGACGGCCTGCTCCGGCTGAGCTTTAGGGTGGTCCGGGTGAGCAACGACGTGACGCCCTCGACCGACAGCCCCTTCCGCACGGAGCCGACCGCCCGCGACCAGGCACCGCAGTTCGTGCTGCCGCTGGTCGTCCGGATCGAGAAGGCGGCCCCGCCCGCTCGCACCGACGCCCTGGAGACCGCCGCCCGGGCCGTGCTCGTGCTGCTGAGCGACGAGCGTTCCGTCGGCGACGGGGAGTGGGCCGAGGCCGTGCGGGACTGGCAGGACGCCCGGATCCGCAAGGTCGTCCGGCGGGCCCGGGGGGCCGAGTGGCGGCGGGCCGAGGCACTGCCCGGGATCACGGTGACGGGGAAGTCGGCCGAGGTACGGGTGTTCCCGCCGGTGCCGCTCGACGGCTGGCCCAAGGAACTGGCCAGGCTCCAGGTCTCCGGCACCGACCTCGACGACCCCGAGCCCCCGGTGGCGGCGGACCCCGCGGCCCCCGTGCTGTGGCTCAACCCGGATCTCGACATGTCGGCCGGCAAGGCGATGGCCCAGGCCGGTCACGGCGCCCAACTGGCCTGGTGGGAACTGTCGGACGAGGAGAAGGCGAGCTGGCGGGACGCCGGGTTCCCTCTCGCCGTGCGCATCGCTGACGCGGACCGCTGGGGCGAACTCACCCACAGCGGGCTGCCGTTGGTCCGTGACGCCGGTTTCACCGAGATCGCGCCGGGCAGCTGCACGGTGGTCGCCGATCATCCGGCGCTGCGATGACGTACGGGGGCTGCTTCTGCTACGGCGTGACCGCCGAGTTCGGCATGGTTCCCGAACCTCAAATGTTGCTCTGAAGGTCCCCGTGCCACGGTTCGGACCGTGCGCCCGGGGCCATACCTCCGTCACGCCGCCCGGACGGCGGCCGGAGCGGGCGGAGGAGGGGGACAAACCATGGAGCGACTGGGCACGGGGATCGGGTGGCGGCCGGAGATCGCGGACGCCGTGGAGCGCATGCCGGGCATCGACTGGGTCGAGGTCGTGGCCGAGAACGTCTGCCCCGGACACCTCCCCGAGTCGCTGCGGCGGCTGCGTGAGCGCGGGGTGACGGTGGTCCCGCACGGTGTCTCCCTGGGCCTCGGCGGGGCGGAGCGGCCCGACGCTGGGCGGCTGGCCGCGCTCGCCGAACGGGTCGAGGCGCTGAGGGCACCGCTGGTCACCGAGCACATCGCGTTCGTGCGGGCGGGCGGCCCGCTGACCGCCTCCCCGCGCCTGGAGGCCGGACACCTCCTCCCCGTCCCCCGCACCCGGGACGCCCTCGACGTGCTGTGCGAGAACATCCGCATCGCGCAGGACGCGCTGCCGGTGCCGCTCGCGGTGGAGAACATCGCCGCGCTGATCTCCTGGCCCGGCGAGGAGATGACCGAGGGGCAGTTCCTGTACGACCTCGCCGACCGGACCGGGGTGCGTCTGCTGATCGACGTGGCCAACCTGCACACCAACCACGTCAACCGCGCCGAGGACCCGGCCGAGGCGCTCGCCGAACTCCCCCTGGAGGCCCTCGCGTACGTCCATGTCGCGGGCGGGTTCGAGCGGGACGGGGTGTGGCACGACAGCCACGCCCACCCGGTTCCGCAGCCGGTCCTCGACATCCTCACCGACCTCGCGTCCCGGGTCTCGCCTCCGGGGGTGCTGCTGGAACGGGACGAGAACTTCCCCGAACCGGGCGAGCTGGAAGGGGAGTTGAGGTCGATCCGGGACGCCGTGGAGAAGGGGGGCGGCGGTGCCGGGCGGGCGATGATCTCGCAGGGGCCGCCCAGCAGTGCGGGGCGTACGGCATCCTCGGAGAGGTCGGCCGGTGCTCCGGCCGAAGTCACCCGGCAGCGGCTCGCGCTCGCCCAGACCGCGCTGTTGTCCGCGCTGGTGGCGGGGACTCCGGCCCCCGAGGGGTTCGACCGGGTGCGGCTGGGGGTGCAGGCGCGGGCGCTCGCGGGGAAGCGGGCGGACGTGGTGGCGAAGGTGGCGCCGGAACTGCCGTTGATCCTGGGGGCGGGTTACCGGCCGGCGTTCCTGACGTACGCGCAGGGGTCGCCGATGACGGACGGGTACCGGCGGGACGCGTTGACCTTCGCCGAACACCTGCTGCTCGGCGGCGCGTTGACGGAGGCCAGGACGCGGCGCCAGGTGCGGGAGTGGTGGCTGGAGCGGTCGGGGCCCGCGCCCAGGTCCCGCAGGCCCGCGGTCCGGCTGGCCCGGGCCACGCGCAAGGTGTTGCTGCGGCGCTGAGGGGGCCGCCCTGCCTACCGTGGCCGGCGCCCACGGGAGGCCCGGCAGTCGGTGTTGACCCGACGGTAATATGTGCACCCCGCACCTGAAACGTACTAGCGTGCGGTGCCGCAACAGGAGGCACCATGCGAGCGCGACCACGGCCGCCACTCCAGGGCCGAGGCATCTTCACCGGCACCGGAGTCATCATCGCCGGGCTGACGGCGACCCTCGTGGCGATCCTCGTCCCGATCTGGTCGTACGCCGACCGCTCGGACACAGGGCTGAGCCTGCTCAAGGCCGGGACCGTGACGACCCCGTACGGCCCGCTCTCCGCGCTGGACCGGGACTTCGTCACCAAGGTCCGGCTGGCGGGGCTCTGGGAACTGCCCGCGGGTCAGCAGGCGGAGCAGAAGGGCACGACCCAGGCCGTGCGGACGGCCGGTGAGCACCTCGTGGCGGGTCACACCTTCCTGGACGCCCGGGTGCGGGACGTGGCGGCGAAGCTCGGGCTCGCCCTGCCCAACGAACCGAACGACCAGCAGAAGCAGTGGCTCGCGACCCTGAACCAGGCCCAGGGCGTCGACTACGACCGCCAGTTCGCCAACATCCTGCGCCTCGCGCACGGCAGGGTCTTCTCGGTCGTCGCCGAGGTCCGCGCGAGCACCCAGAACTCCCTGGTCCGCGCCCTGGCCGACGACGCCAACACCACCGTCCTCGACCACATCAAGGTCCTGGAGGCCACCGGGTACGTCGACTTCGCGGCCCTGGCCCAGGAACTGGCCGGCGACAGCGCGCCGCCCCTGGTCAACTCCCCGGCGCCGCCCGGTCCGACGACCGACCCGGGCGTGGTCGTGCCGGTCACCCCGTCGCCGTACGCGACGACGTACTCGCTTCCCCCGGCCGCCTCCAGTCCGGCCCCCGTCCCCTCGTAGGCCACTTCCGGCCATGGGCCGTTTCCGGACAAACGGAACGTCACACACCGACAACGCTCCGTCCGGATTGTGAACAGCCCATGGCGCTGTCGCGAGCCTTTGGCATAGAAACGCGGCATGTTCTGGGTTCTTCTCCTGCTGCTGGCCTGGGCCGTCACCGGCACCGCCTGCACGCGGCTGTGCCTGGCCGCGGTGCACGCGGCGGCCGCGGACGCGGATGCCCGGGAGCACGATCTGACGCTGTACGAGGCCGCGTTCCTGTCCGGCGGCCCCCGGCGGGTCGCCGATCTGACGCTGGTCTCGATGGCCCGGCAGCGACGACTGCTGCTGGCCCGCACCGGCTGGGCGACCGTCGTCGATCCGCGGGGCCGGGACGAGATGGAGCGCACGGTCCTCGGGGCCATCGGACCTGAGGGGCAGTCGCGGATCGCGCCGGTGCGCGCCGGTGCGGCCGCGGCGGACGCCGTGCGCGGACTCGGCGACCGTCTGGTGGACGCGGGTCTCGCCGTGCCCGCCGGCGCCCGGTCCGGCATCGCGTCGGGGGTCCGCCAGGTGCAGTCGGCCTCGGTGGCGGTGGTCGCGCTGGGCGTGATCGCCCTGCTGGCGCCCGCCCCGTCGGAGATGCCGCGACACCTGGTCGCCCTCTGGTTCGCGCTGCCGCTCGCGCTGAGTCTGAGCTGCCTTGCCATCGCGAGGATCGAGGTCCACCCGTACTCGCGCTGGGCCTCCCCGGCCGGCCAGCGGCTGCTCGGCGCCCTGAGCCGGGGCACCGGCGGCACGGACGAGCGGACCTATCTCACCTCCGTCGCGGTGCGCGGCATCAACGCGGTCGGCGAACCCGATCTGCGCGCCGCCTTCGCCCACCGTGAGCAGCGGCACGACGGCTGGGACACGGACCCGCGCGACTGAGCGCGCCCGGGGGCGCACGGAGGCATTGGGGCCGACACCGGCGGGGCGGTGCTTGCCTTCCACCACAGCCGAACCAAACATCCCTTTTGTCGCTGCCGCGCACCGAAGGGACACCGATGAGAGCTCCCGCCCTCTACACGGCCGCCGGATCCTTGCTGCTGACCACGCTCGCCGCCGCCCCGGCCGGGAGCGCACCGGCCGCCCCGGGCGCCGCGGAGCTGTACGGGACCACGGTCGCCGCCGCGCGGGCGGAGTCGGCCGGGATCCGCTTCGGCGCCTGCCCGGCGGTGGAGGACCTGCCCGACGGGGTCCAGTGCGGCACGGTCACAGTCCCGCTCGACTACGCGCACCCCGACGGCAAGCAGATCAGGCTGACCGTCAGCCGGGTCCGCGCCACCCACAAGGACCCGCACAACAGCAAGCGCCGGGTGCCCCGGCAGGGCGCCCTGGTCTACAACCCCGGCGGTCCCGGCGCCTCCGGCATGTACTTCCCGCTGATCGGTGCCCTGCCCGAGTGGAAGGGGCTCGCGGCGGCCTACGACCTCGTCGGCTACGCCCCGCGCGGAGTGGGCCGTTCGGCGCCGCTGTCCTGCAAGGACCCGAAGCAGTTCTTCCACGCGCCCACGCAGGCACCGACGCACCCCTCGGAGTCGTACAAGAAGGAGCGGGTCGCGCAGGCGAAGGCGTACGCGCGCGGGTGCGCCCGGCGGACCGGCCCGGCGCTGCGGCACTACACCTCGCTCAACAACGCCCGTGACCTGGACGTGCTGCGGGCCGCGCTGGGCGAGCCGAGGCTGACGTTCATGGGGGCGTCGTACGGGACCTACTTCGGCGCGCTGTACGCGACGCTCTTCCCCTCGCATGTGCGGCGGATGGTGTTCGACGCGGCGGTGAACCCGGACCCGGAACAGGTCTGGTACCGCAACAACCTGGACCAGTCGGCCGCGTTCGAGGACCGCTGGGCCGACTTCCGGGAGTGGACCGCCCGGCACGACGACGTGTACGGGCTCGGGGACACCGCGGAGAAGGTGCTGCTGAGCTACGAGAAGGCGGCCGCGCGACTGGCCGCGGAACCGGCCGGGGGCACGGTGGGCCCGGGGCAGCTCCAGGGGGCGTTCCTGTCGGTCGGGTACTACGACGACTTCTGGCCGCACCGGGCGCAGGCGCTGTCGGCGTATCTCAAGGGCGACCCCAAGCCGCTGATCCAGCAGGCGGGCCCGCACCAGGAGGCGGCGAAGGAGGCGGAGAACTCCAACGCCGTCTACACGGCCGTCGAGTGCAACGACGCGTCCTGGCCGACGGACTGGAAGGTGTGGGACCGGGACAACACCCGGCTGGCCCGGGTGGCGCCGTTCGAGACGTGGGACAACGTCTGGATGAATCTCCCCTGCGCCTACTGGCCGACGGCCCGGCAGGAGCCGCTGGACGTGCGCACCGGGCCCGCGGAGCTGCCGGCGACGCTGATCCTCGCCGCGGAGCGGGATGCCGCCGCGCCCTATGAGGGGGCACTGGAGTTGCACCGGCGGCTGTCGGGGTCGGTGCTGGTGACCGAGCGGGACGCGGGCACGCACGGCATCGCGGGCGGCCCGAACCCCTGCGTCAACGGCTACCTGGACGCCTATCTGCTGGAGGGCCGCCTCCCGGTGCGGCGCGCCGCGTGCGCCCCGCACCCGGAGCCGAAGCCCCGGGCCGCCTCCCCGACGGAAACCGTCGGCGGGAAGGCGGCTACGGGAGGGAAGACGGCGCCCGAAGGGAAGGCGGCTACCGAAAAGAAGGCCGCCGCCCCACCCGCTCGCTGATCAGGCGAGGCCCGCCACGAGGTCGCCGAGGTCCTTGCGGCGGCCCGTGTAGAACGGGACCTCCTCGCGGACGTGCATCCGGGCCTCCGAGGCACGCAGATGGCGCATGAGGTCGACGATGCGGTACAGCTCGTCGGCCTCGAACGCCAGGATCCACTCGTAGTCGCCGAGCGAGAACGACGCGACGGTGTTGGCGCGGACGTCGGGGTAGCCACGGGCCATCTTGCCGTGGTCGGCGAGCATGCGGCGGCGGTCCTCGTCGGGCAGGAGGTACCAGTCGTACGACCGCACGAACGGGTACACGCTGACGTAGTCGCGCGGGTTCTCGTCGGCCAGGAACGCCGGGATGTGGGAGCGGTTGAACTCGGCGGGGCGGTGCAGCGCCATGTTCGACCACACCGGCTCCAGGGCGCGGCCCAGCCGGGTGCGGCGGAAGAGGTTGTACGCCTCCTGCAACTGGTCGCTGGTCTCCGCGTGCCACCAGATCATGACGTCGGCGTCGGCCCGCAGCCCGGACACGTCGTAGGTGCCGCGGATCGTGACGTCCTTGGCGGCGAGCTGGTCGAACAGCTCCTGGACCTCGTCGGCGTAGCCGGTGCGGTCCTCGGGGAGCACGTCCTTCAGCTTGAAGACGGACCAGAGCGTGTAACGGATGACCTCGTTGAGGTCCTTGGCCAGCTTGCCCTTGTTCGGGACCCTGCCGGACTCGGGGGTGGGGGCGTCGTTGCTCATGGGACCTATTCTCCCGCTCCCCCGTGCAGGCTCTGCACCGGGTTGGCGGTGAGCTCCCGTACGGCGGTCAGGTCGCCCTCGATCTGGTCCGCGGCGGCGTGCGCGCTCGCGATGCAGCCCGGGATGCCGACGCCGTCGTACTGCGCGCCGCACACCGCGAGGGAGGGCAGCTTGGCGAGGTGCTCCCGGATGCGGGCCACGCGCGCGTGGTGCCCGACCGGGTACTGGGGCAGGCCGTCGGTCCAGCGGGTGACGCGGGACTCCAGGGGGGTGGCGTCGAGGCCGGTCGCCTCGCGCAGGTCATGGCGGGAGACCTCCACCAGGTCGGCGTCGTCGCGCTCCAGGATCCGCGTCTCGCCGTAGCGGCCGACGGAGGTGCGCAGGACGACCACGTCGGGGTTCTCGTCGGCGATCCAGCCCCACTTCTGGGAGGCGAAGGTGGCCGCCTTGATGGTGCGTCCGTCGACCGGCGGGACCAGGAAGCCGCTGCCCGCGGGCAGGTCGGTGTCGGAGCGGCGGTAGGCGAGGGTGACCAGGGCCATGGAGGCGTACTCGATGGTGCCGAGTTCACCGGCGGCCTCGGGCGCCTCGGCGCGCAGGAGGGCCGCGGCGGCCGGGGCGGGGGCGGCGACGATCACCGCGTCCGCGTGCAGGACATGGTCCTGGGCGACGACCTTCCAGCCGCCGGACGCCTCGCGGCGCAGCTCGGTCACCGGGGCTCCGGTGACGATCTCGCCGCCGCGCGCGCGGACCGCGTCGGCGACGGCGAACGGGAGGGTGCCCACGCCGCCCTGGATGCCCATGAACACGGGCCCGGTCTGCTGGTTGGCGGCCATCCTGGCCTGGATCTCGCGGACGCCCTCGGTGAGCGAGGTGTGGGTCTTCGCGACCTGGAAGAGCTGCGGGACCGCGGAGCGCAGGGAGATGCGGTACGCGTCGCCCGCGTAGACCCCGCCCAGCAGGGGCTCGATGAGACGGTCGACGACCTCACGGCCCAGGCGGGCCGCCACGTACTCCCCGACCGCCACGTCGTCGCCGACCTCGGTGCGGGGCAGTTCGGCGTCCTGCCCGATGCGGGCCAGGCCCTCCTCGGACAGCACTCCGGCGAGGGCGTCGGCGGTGCCGGGGACGCCCATGACATGGCCCTTGGGCATGGGGCGCAGGGCGCCCCGGGTCCAGATGGAGGCGGTCGAGGTGGCCGGGGGCTGGAGGAGGTCGGTGAGGCCCACCTCCTCGGCGAGGGCCACGGCTTCCGGCCTGCGGGCCAGCATCGACTCCGCGCCGAGGTCCACGCGGGCGCCCGCGATCTCTCCGGGCAGCAGCTTGCCGCCCACCCGGTTCGACGCCTCGAGGACGGTGACGCGCGCGCCGCGCCGGGCCAGCCGGTGGGCCGCGGCCAGTCCCGCGATGCCCGCTCCGACGACGACCACCTGTGATCCGTTCATGGCCCCAGCGTCTCAGACCCCACTGACAGTCCGTCGGCGGCCCGGTGTCCTTCACGAGTCCTGACCGTGACCGCATCGGGACCGGTGGAGTCCAACGTTCTCACCCCTTGCGGCGTCGAAGGACCGTCAGCTGTTCACGAACCTCGGGGGGACGCCCATGCGCGCACCACGTTCACGCCGTTCACGAAGCTCCGTCCACCGCGGCCGGGCCCTGGCCGGGGTCCTGCTGGTGGGCGCTCTGGCGCTGGCCGGGTGCAGCGGGGCCGACGACAAGGGCGCCGACACCGCGAGTGCCGAACGGGCCGACGCACCGCAGGCCCAGTCCGACGCCGGCGGCGGGGCCGGCGCCGAGGCCTCCGCGGGCGGCAAGCGGGCCGCCTCCGCGCCCAAGATCGGCGCGAACCACATCATCCGCACCGCCTCGCTGACCGTGCAGGTCAAGAACGTGCCGAAGGCCCTGGACGCGGCCCGGACCACCACCGAGAACGCGGGCGGGTTCGTCGGCAAGGAGACGACCACGCGGGACGAGGAGGGGCACGAGCAGACGCAGGTGGTGCTGCGGGTGCCCGTCGAGAAGTACGACGAGGTCCTCGCCGACCTCCAGGGCGCGGGCAAGCTGCTGGAGCGCACCGCGAACGCGCAGGACGTCACCGACCAGGTCGTCGACGTGAACAGCCGGATCGCGACCCAGCGCGCGAGCGTGGCGCGGATCCGTGAGCTGATGGACAAGGCGACCAAGCTGAGTGACGTGGTCACCCTGGAGGGCGAACTCAGCACCCGCGAGGCCGACCTGGAGTCGCTGCTCGCCCGCCAGGCGTCCCTGAAGGACCGCACCACGCTGGCCACGATCACCCTGTCGCTGGCCGAGAAGCCGGTCGTGAAGGCCGAGAAGGACGACGACCCGGGCGTCGCCGACGCGCTGACGGGTGGCTGGGACGCGTTCGTGACCATGCTGCGCTGGATCGTGATGGCACTGGCCGCGGTGCTGCCGTTCCTGGTGGGCCTCGCGCTGGTCGTGCTCGTCTGGCTGCGGCTGATCCGCCCCCGCCTGCCCCGCCGCCCGGCCCCGGCCGGCGCCGCGACCGCCCTGGGCCCCCTGCCGACGGCCCGCCCGGCCCCGGACCCGGACGGCCCGCGGGAGCGGGGCGGAGAGAACTGACGCCGGGGCGGGCCGCCCGAGCCTGAAATGCCCCGCCCTCGTAGCGTGTTCGCATGGACATGAGTCGTGTGCGGGACGTGAGGGAACGGCTGGTCGTGGTCGGTGGGGACGCCGCGGGGATGTCCGCGGCGTCCCAGGCCCGGCGGATGCAGGGCCCCGACGAGCTGGAGATCGTGGCGTTCGAGCGGGGCCACTTCACCTCCTACTCGGCGTGCGGCATCCCGTACTGGGTGGGCGGGGACGTCGAGGAGCGGGACCGGCTGATCGCCCGTACACCCCAGGAGCACCGGGACCGCGGCATCGACCTGCGGCTGCGCACCGAGGTCGTCGCGATCGACGTGGACCGGCAGCGGGTACGCGCGCGTGACCTCGATTCCGGGGACGAGTCCTGGACGTCGTACGACAAGCTCGTGATCGCGACGGGTGCCCGGCCGATCCGGCCCGACATGCCCGGGGTGGACGCGGAGGGTGTGCACGGGGTGCAGACCCTCGACGACGGCCAGGCGCTCATCGACACGCTGGCACGCACGCGTGGCCGCAGGGCGGTGGTCGTCGGCGCCGGGTACATCGGCGTGGAGATGGCGGAAGCCCTCATCAAGCGCGGCTACGAGGTGACGGTCGTCAACCGGGGCCGCGAGCCGATGTCCACGCTCGACCCGGACATGGGCCGGCTGGTGCACCGGGCGATGGAGGGCCTCGGCATCACCATGGTCAACGACACCGAGGTGACCAAGGTGCTCACCGGCGAGGACGGCCGGGTGCGGGCCGTGGTCACCGAGGACGCCGAGTACCCGGCGGACGTGGTGGTCCTCGGTGTCGGCGTACGCCCCGAGACCTCCCTCGCGAAGGCGGCCGGGCTGCCGCTGGGCGGTCACGGCGGGCTGCTGACCGACCTCGGGATGCGGGTGCGCGGCCACGAGAACATCTGGGCGGGCGGCGACTGCGTGGAGGTCCTCGACCTGGTCTCCGGGCAGGAACGGCACATCCCGCTCGGCACGCACGCCAACAAGCACGGCCAGATCATCGGCATGAACGTGGGCGGCGGCTACGCCACCTTCCCCGGGGTCGTCGGCACCGCCGTCAGCAAGGTCTGCGACCTGGAGATCGCGAGGACCGGGCTGCGCGAGAAGGACGCCCGTCGGGTGGGCCTGCAGTTCGAGTCGGTCACGATCGAGTCCACGAGCCGGGCCGGGTACTACCCGGGCGCCTCCCCCATGACGGTGAAGATGCTCGCCGAGCGCCGCACGGGGCGGCTGCTCGGCGTGCAGATCGTCGGGAGGGAGGGCGCGGGCAAGCGGGTCGACATCGCCGCGGTGGCCCTGACGGCGGGGATGACGGTGGAGCGGATGACGGCCCTGGACCTGGGGTACGCGCCGCCGTTCAGCCCGGTGTGGGACCCGGTGCTGGTGGCGGCCAGGAAGGCCGCCGCGAAGGTGCGGGCCTCCTGAGGGCTGCCTCGGCCTTCCAGGGGCTGCCCGAGGGCTAAGCCGTCCCGTTGATCCGCTCGATGGCCTGCCGGGCCTGGTCGGCGGGCGGCCGGGGCGGCAGCGCCGAGACGGAGGCACTGGTACTGGCGGGCATCGCGGCCGGCTGCTCACCCGCGGGCTTCGCGTGGGCCGCCGGCCGGGTGGTCCTGAGCCGGTTGCTCACCGCCTCGTCGAGCGTCACCGGACGCTGCATCTGGGACGCCAGCCGCCCGGCCTCCTGACCGAGCCTGGCCACGTCCTCCCACGGCAGTCGCACCACCAGGGACAGTTCGGCCTCGCCGTCGGGAAGCGCGTGCATCGGAGGAGTAATACGGTCGTTCATCGCCTGTTCCTCACGTAGTCCCCGCGGCCCGCCTTCCCCGTGCCACGGGCGGTTGAGGAGTCATACGCACGCGTGCGTGCGGGTGTTCACCGGCCCGCCCCGATTCGCCGGACACATCGGGGGCAGTACTTTCTTGTGGTCATCCCCGTCCATGACGTGAACCCCGTGCGCCGCACCCCCGTGGTGACGTATGCGCTCATCGCCGCGAACGTCCTCGTGTTCCTCTTCACGCCCGGCCTGGCCGGTTCCGTGGCGGGCGACAGCAGCGTGGCGCAGCTGTGCCATCTCCAGGCGTTCCTGGACCACTGGGCGGCCGTCCCGCAGGAGTTGATCCACCATCAGATGCCGAGGCTCGTCCCCACGGGTGAGGTCGGCACCAACGCCCAGGGCACGACGGGCTGTGTGGTGGCCCCGGCGGACTACGACAAGTCCCCGGCGCTGTCGGTGCTGACCGCGATGTTCCTGCACGGCGGCTGGCTGCACCTGCTGGGCAACATGCTGTTCCTGCTGATCTTCGGCAACAACGTCGAGGACCGCATGGGACATGTGCGCTTCGCGCTCTTCTACGTCGTCTGCGGCTATGCGGCCGGTTACGGCTTCGCGGTCCTCAACGCGGACTCGTCCGACCCGCTGATCGGCGCCTCGGGGGCCATCGCCGGGGTTCTGGGCGCCTATCTGGTGCTGTATCCGAAGGCCAGGGTGTGGGTCCTGGTGCCCTTCCTGGTCTTCCTGCCGCTGAGACTGCCGGCCTGGCTGGTGCTGGGGTTCTGGTTCGTGCTCCAGGCGTTCTACTCGTCGGGCGAGGGCGTCTCCACCGCGGGCACGGTCGCGTACGCGGCCCACGTGGTGGGTTTCCTCGCCGGGATGCTGTTCGCCTGGCCGCTGAAGGCCGGCACTCCCCCGCCGCCGGAACCGCGCGGCCTGCTGTTCGGCAGGAAGGCGCGGCCCCGGCACACGTGGTGAGGCCGCCTATCGGGCCGTCTGCGTGTGGACGTACTCGACGAGGCGGGTGAGCGCGTCCGGGTCGGTGGACGGCATCACGCCGTGGCCGAGGTTGAAGACGTGGCCCTCCAGGTCCCTGGCCGAGTCCAGGACCTCGCGGGTCTTGGCCTCGACGGCCGCCGTGGAGGCGAACAGGACCGTCGGGTCGAGGTTGCCCTGGAGCGCCTTGCCGGGGCCGACGCGGCGGGCGGCCTCGTCGAGCGGGACCCGCCAGTCGACGCCGACGACGTCCGCGCCGGCCTCGCCGAGGAGCTGGAGGAGTTCGCCGGTGCCGACGCCGAAGTGGATGCGGGGGACGCCGTAGCCCTCGACCGCCTGGAAGACCTTCGCGGAGGCGGGCAGCACCGAGCGGCGGTAGTCGGCGGGGGCGAGGGCGCCGGCCCAGGAGTCGAAGAGCTGGACGGCGGAGGCGCCGGCCTCGATCTGGACCTTCAGGAAGGCGGCGGTGATCTCGGCGAGGCGGTCGAGCAGGTCGGCCCAGAGCTCGGGGTCGCCGTACATCATCGACTTGGCGTTCTCGTAGGTGCGGGACGGGCCGCCCTCCACGAGGTAGCTCGCGAGGGTGAAAGGCGCGCCGGCGAAACCGATCAGCGGGGTGGAGCCGAGCTCGCGGGTCAGCAGGCCGATGGCCTCGGTGACGTAGGGGACGTCCTCGGGGGTGAGGTCGCGCAGCTGGGCCAGGTCGGCGCGGGTGCGGATCGGGTGCTCGACGACCGGTCCGACGCCGGGCTTGATGTCGAGGTCGATGCCGATGGCCTTGAGCGGGACGACGATGTCGCTGTAGTAGATCGCCGCGTCCACGTTGTGCCGGCGCACCGGCTGGAGGGTGATCTCGGTGACCAGCTCGGGCCGGGCGCAGGACTCGAGCATCGGGATGCCCTCGCGGACCTTGCGGTACTCCGGCAGCGAGCGCCCGGCCTGCCGCATGAACCAGACGGGGGTGTGCGGCACGGGTTCGCGCCGGCATGCCTTGAGGAAGGCGGAGTCGTACGTGGCGGGGGGCGGCGTCTCGAGTGCACTCACGACGGAAAGTCTCGCACGGTGCGCCGGGTGCCGAGTGCGCGGTGTCCGTGTGTGCATGACGCCGAGACCGGGTGTCTAGGGCGGCACCACACCGCCCTTCCCCTTAACCTTCCCGCATGGCTGCGGCTCAGGGACGAATGTCGGACGGCGCTGGTGGGATGGACGAGGCGAAGGAAGGGGACCGGGTGGTCAGCGGTGCGGCTCCGCCGGCCTTCCAGGCCGCGGTCCAGGCCCTGCGCGGCAGTCGGCTGAGGCCGCAGATCGAGATGGAGGCGACCCGGGCTCCGCAGCGGCTCGCGCCGCACGCGTACGCGGTGGAGGCCACCGTGGTCGACGGCGACCAGGACCTCGCCGACGGTCGTCTGGTGCTGCTGCACGACCCGGACGGGCACGACGCCTGGCGGGGCACCTTCCGGCTGGTGACGCTGGTGCGCGCGGAGCTGGAGCCGGAGATGGCCGCCGACCCGCTGCTGCCCGAGGTCTGCTGGTCGTGGCTGACCGGGGCGCTCGGGGCGCGCGGGCTGTCGTACGGCGAACCGAGCGGCACCGTCACGCGCGCGAGCTCGCACTACTTCGGCGGGCTGTCGGAGCGCCCGGCGGCCTCGCAGATCGAGATCCGCGCGTCCTGGACGCCCCGTGAGGGGCTGGGCGGGGTGCCGGACGCGGCTGCGCATCTGGCGTCCTGGTGCGATCTGCTGGCCCAGGTCGCCGGTCTGCCGCCGGCCGGCCCGGGTGACGCGTCGGTGGTGACGTTGCCACAGCGCCGGGACCCCCAGGCCCGCTGACCCCCTGCCGACCAGCGGAACCGTCCACCCACATGGCGCATCAATTTGTCGATACGGCCACTTTCAGTCAGGAGTGAGTCATCGAACGACCCGATGTGCTCACCGAACGATCGATCGCACGTCCGAATTGCGCTAATTGTTACTCACTAGATCGTGATCATTCTCTAAAGGACGCCGGGTCCGGTGCCGAAGACGTCTGTGACCTTCCAAGCCGTCCCGCACCCCAGGAGGCCCGGTGTCCGTTCTCCTCGAGCAGCCCGCAAGCCTGGTCGCCTACCGCCCCAACAAGCCCACCGCCATGGTGGTCGTGGCCGACCCGCGTGTCCGCTCCACCGTCACCCGTCACCTCTGGGCGCTCGGTGTGCGCGATGTCATCGAGGCCTCGTCGGTGGCGGAGGCCCGTCCCCGCATCGGCAGCCCCAGAGACATCTGCGTCGCCGACGTCCATCTTCCCGACGGCTCCGGCCTGACGCTGCTGTCCGAGACCCGCGCCGCGGGCTGGCCCAACGGCCTCGCCCTCTCCGCGGCCGACGACATCGGCGCCGTACGCAACGCCCTCGCGGGCGGCGTCAAGGGCTACGTCGTCACCGGCACCCGCACCAACCTCGGGCTCCCCACCCGACCGGGCGCCGCCCCCATCGGCGCCGCCGCCGCCCGTATGCACCGCCGCCCCCCGGGTGCCCCGAGCCACCCGGGCGGCTACCGCGAGCTCTCCGGCCGTGAGGTCGAGGTGCTGCGGCTGGTGGCCGAGGGCCAGTCGAACAAGGCCATCGGCGTCTCGATGGGCCTGTCCGCACTGACCGTCAAGAGCCACCTCGCCCGCATCGCCCGCAAGCTCGGCACGGGCGACCGGGCCGGCATGGTGGCGGTGGCCCTGCGCACCGGCATCATCCACTGAGGCTCTCCCCAGGCCTCGTCCCCGGGGCTGACGAGCCTCGCTGTTCACGGACGTGAACCAGAGCTTTCACCGGGCTGACTGGTTTACGACCCTCAGGCGCCTGCCGACGGAACGTTCCGTCGGCAGGCGCTGTCCATACACGGATACCCTTGACATGTGACCGACGCCCAAGAGACCGCAGCAGACGTTTCACTGCGAACCACCGGAGGCGGCCCTCCGGACGATGGTGGATCCTCTGGCGCGGAGGCGCCGATCCCTTTGCTGGAGCCGCGTGAGGGCATTCCGCCCGTGATCGCCGACGAGGCCGCGCTCGCCGAGGTGATCGCCGCGTTCGCCGCGGGCACCGGGCCCGTCGCCGTCGACGCCGAACGGGCGTCCGGCTACCGCTACGGACAGCGCGCCTACCTCGTCCAGCTGCGCCGCGCCGGCGCGGGCACCGCGCTGATCGACCCCGTGGCCTGTCCCGACCTGTCCGGGCTCGGCGAGGCGCTCTCCGGTGTCGAGTGGGTGCTGCACGCCGCCACCCAGGACCTTCCCTGCCTCCGCGAGATAGGCATGATCCCCTCCCGGCTCTTCGACACCGAGCTGGCCGGGCGGATCGCCGGGTTCCCCCGGGTGGGGCTCGGCGCGATGGTCGAGGGCGTGCTGGGCTTCGTCCTGGAGAAGGGCCACTCCGCCGTCGACTGGTCGACCCGCCCGCTCCCCGAGCCGTGGCTGCGCTACGCCGCCCTCGACGTGGAGCTCCTCGTCGACCTGCGGGACGCCCTGGAGAAGGAGCTCGACCGGCAGGGCAAGCTGGAGTGGGCGCTCCAGGAGTTCGACGCGATCGCCTCCGCTCCGCCGGCCGAGCCGCGCAAGGACCCGTGGCGCCGGACCTCCGGGATGCACAAGGTACGGCGGCGTCGGCAGCTGGCCGTCGTCAAGGAGCTGTGGGAGGCGCGGGACCGGATCGCCCAGCGGCGGGACGTGTCGCCGGGCAAGGTGCTGTCCGACGCGGCGATCGTCGAAGCCGCGCTCGCGCTTCCGGTGAACGTGCACGCGCTCGCCGCGCTGAACGGGTTCGGGCATCGGATGGGGCGGCGGCAGCTGGAGCAGTGGCAGGCCGCGGTGGACCGGGCCAGGGGGCTTGCCGAGGTGCAGTTGCCGCAGCCGGGGCAGCCGGTCACGGGGCCTCCGCCGCCGCGCGCTTGGGCCGACAAGGATCCTGCCGCTGCGGCTCGGTTGTCTGCGGCCCGAGCGGCTGTGTCGGCGCTGGCCGAGTCGCTGAACATGCCTCAGGAGAACCTGATCACTCCGGATACCGTGCGGAGGGTTTGCTGGGAGCCGCCGAGTGTCGTGAGCGCCGAGTCCGTGGGGGCGGCGTTGGCGGGGCTCGGGGCGCGGGCCTGGCAGGTCGAGCAGGTGACTCCTGTGTTGGTGGCTGCGTTGTCCGCGTAGCCGCCGTAGGGGTTCCTCGATGTACGGCGGCTGCGGGTGCGTTGTGGTTGCTCGCGCCCACGCGGCGGAGCCGCACATCGATACAGCCCCGCGCCCCTGAAGGGGCGCTCTACCTGGTCGCTCCTCGCATGAAGCCGTTGTAGATGAACCTCTGCAAGCTCAGGAAGACGATCAGCGTCGGCAGGATGACCAGGACCGTGCCGGCCGAGATGACCTCCCAGTGGGCCGCGTAGGGGCCCTTGAAGCGGAACAACGACGTCGAGATCACGCCAAGATCTTCCGAGGGCATGTAGAGGAAGGGGATGTAGAAGTCGTTGTAGACGGTGATGCCCTTCACGATCACCACGGTCGCGATCGCGGGCTTCAGCAGCGGGAAGATGATCTTGCGGTAGATCGTGAAGGCGTTGGCGCCGTCCAGGCGGGCCGATTCGTCCAGGGAGATCGGGATCGAGCGGACGAACTGAAGGAAGATGTAGATCGAGACGATGTCGGTGCCCATGTAGAGGGCGATCGGGGCCCACAGCGAGTCGAACATGCCGAAGCTGTTGACGATCTGGAACGTGGCCACCTGGGTCGTCACGCCGGGCACCAGGGCGGCCGTCAGGAAGAGCGCCACCACCAGCTTCTTGAACCGGAAGGTGAAGCGGTCGATGGCGTAGGCCGTCATCGAGCCGATCAGGACCGTGCCGGTGACCGAGACCAGCAGGATGATCGTGGTGTTGGTGAAGGCGGAGAGCATCTCCCCGTCCCGGAACGCCGCCACGTAGTTGTGGAAGTTCAGCAGGTCGTGCGGGAGTTCCAGCGCACCGCTCGTGTTCGCCATCTCCTTCTCCGACTTGAGGGAGGTCAGCAGGACGACGACGAGCGGGAGCAGCACGACCAGGGTCGCAGCGATCAGCGACAGGTGGACCAGGGTGCGGGCGATCCCACGGCGTGTCATACGAGGTCCACCTTGTCGTCGGGGACCAGGCGCCGCTGCACCCAGGTCACCAGCAGGATGATCAGCAGCAGGACCACGGCGGCCGCCGAGGCCAGGCCCGTCTTGTTGAAGCGGAAGGCCAGGTTGACCGTCTGGATGACGAAGGTCTCGGTGCCGGTCGCGCCGCCGGTCATGATGTACGGGATCTCGAAGACCGACAGTGAGCCGGAGATCGACAGGATCACCGTCAGGGTCAGGACCGGCTTGATGCCCGGCGCGATGATGTGGCGGAACTGGTGCCAGCGGTTCGCGCCGTCCAGTTCGGCGGCCTCGTACAGCTCGCCCGGGATCGACTGGATCGCGCCCAGGAAGAGCACGAAGTTCAGGCCCAGGTAGCGCCAGACCGAGACGCCGGCCAGCGAGGTGTTCGCGGAGACCGGGGTGCCGAGCCAGGCGTGGTCGGTGTGCGCCCCGAACAGGCCCAGCACCGAGTCGAGGGTGCCGCCGTCCTGGAAGAAGTAGAGGAACACGAAGCCGATGGCGACCCCGTTGATCAGGTACGGGAAGAAGAGCACGCCCTTGAAGAAGTTCCGGAAGCGGACGTCGAAGCTCAGCACGGTCGCGAAGTAGAGCGCCAGCACGATCTGGACCGCGGAGGCGGCGAGGTAGTAGCCGCTCACCCAGAAGACCTCGAAGAGGTCCGGGCGGGTGAGGACCTCCTCGTAGTTGGCCGCCCCCGTGTAGTGCAGGACGGGGCTGACGCCGTCCCAGTCGGTGAAGCTGTAGGCCAGCATGTTGACGATCGGCGCGTAGGTGAACGTGATCAGCAGGGCGAGCGGGGCGATCAGGAACAGCCAGGGGGTGAGGCCCCGCCACGCCCGGGTGCGACGCGAGGCGGGCGCCGGGACGGGGGCGGCCGTGCTCACCTCCACGACCGCCTTCTCGGTGGTGTCCGTCATCAGGACCCCAGGTTCTTCTGGGCGTCCGTCCAGCGCTTGCTGAGGTCGCCGAGGAAGCCGTCGAGGGTGCCCTTGCGTGCGCCGCGGGCGAGGTCGACGAGGTTCTGGCGGTACTCGGGGGCGTAGATGCCGACCTCCGAGTCGCTGTCGAGCTGCTTCACCCGGGCGCCCTGCGCGTCGTCCACCTCGATGAGCTGCACGCCCTGGTCCTCGTACGGCTTGAGGACCGAGGGCATCGGGGCGTCCTTGAGCGGGGAGATGGACAGGTTGTCCTCGACGTAGCCGGACTTGTCGGTGAACCAGTCGATCCAGGCGCGGGCGGCCTCCTTGTGCTGGGAGTGGACGTTGACGGCCTGGTTGTAGTCCGGCGAGACGGTCGCGCAGAACCTGCCGCCGGTCTGCGCCGGGAAGGGCATGAAGCCGATGTCGTCGGGGTCGGCCCCGGCCTTCTTCGCCGCGTCCCGGAACTGGACGATCGCCCAGGTGCCGAGCCACTGGGTGGCGATCTCGCCCTTGGCGGTACGGGGCTTGGACTCCTCCCAGTTGCTGGTCGTGGGGTCCTTCTCGACCAGGCCCTGTTTCACGATGTCGTGGAGCAGGGTGTCGCCGACGCGCAGGTCGGCGCCCTTGGCCCACGGGTCGCCCTCGGCAAGCTCGGTGGTGGCCTGCGGGTCGCAGCTGACGGCGCCGTCGACGTACGTCCAGGAGGTGAGCGTCCAGCCCGCCGCGAAGTTGGTGTAGTACGGGATCGCGTCGGTCTTCGCCTTGATGGCCTTGAGGTCGGCGATGAACTCGGCCGGGGTGGTGGGCCATTCGGTGACCCCGGCCTGCTTCCAGATCCGCTTGTTGTAGACGAACCCGGGGGCCACGCCGACCGGGCTCTGCCCGTAGACCTTGCCGTCGACCGTGGTGTAGTCGGTGAAGCGGTACTTCTTCGCGCGCTCGGTCTGCGTGCCCAGCGAGGCGAAGAACCTCGGGTAGTCGGCCTTCTTGATGACCGCGGGGATCAGCAGGACGTCACCGTAGTTCTCGGTGTTCATCCGGATCTTGACCTCGGCCTCGTAGTTGGTGAGGCCCTCGAACTCGACCTTGACCTTCGGATAGGTCTTGTTGAACTCGGCGGCGTACTTCTTCAGGGTGCCGTCCTGCACGAGGTCGGTGCGGACGGTGAGGACCTTGATGGTGCCGGTGACCTTCGACGGGTCGTCAGGGGCCTTGGCGTCGGCGCCCTTCGCGGATCCTCCGGTTCCGGTGCAGCCCGGGAGCAGCAGGGCGGCACTGGCGGCCACGGCCAGGGAGACGGCTGTACGGCGGTTCATGTGCATCAGCTCCGTTCACGGGACGGACGAGCACGAGCGGGTTGGCTGGTTCGGAACTCTGACAACGTTTTCTTAACCGGTAAAGTCGCTATCTCGCCAACGATGGCAGCCATGGCAAAAGGTGTCCGCAGCAAGGGACTTGATCGGTTTAGGGAGTGTGTACATGCTTCAGGCCACACCGCTCACCGAGGGCTGGATCCTGCGGCACGAGGGCGAGGCGCTGCCCGCCGTCGTGCCGGGCTGTGTGCACACCGATCTGCTGGCGGCCGGGGTGATCCCGGATCCCTTCCTCGGCCTGGGCGAGAGGGAGGTCGCGTGGGTGGGGCGGCGGGAGTGGACCTACGAGACCGACCTCGCGCCCTCCGACGGCCATGAGCAGACCGATCTCGTCTTCGACGGCCTGGACACCGTGGCCGAGATCCGCCTCGACGGCCAACTCCTGGGCCGGACAAGGAACATGCACCGCTCCTACCGCTTCGACGTGACCGGCATGGCCGGGCGGCTGAGCGTGCGGTTCGTCTCCGCCTACGCCGAGGCCGAGGCGGTGCGAGGGCAGCTGGGCGAGCGGCCGGGCGCGTACGCCGAGCCCTATCAGTACCTCCGCAAGATGGCCTGCTCGTTCGGCTGGGACTGGGGGCCCACGCTGGTGACGGCCGGGATCTGGCGGCCGGTGCGGATCGAGCGCTGGTCGACGGCCAGGATCGCCCGGGTACGGCCGCTGGTGAGCGTCGAACAGGGCGTGGGCGTGGTGGAGTTGGCCGTCGAGGTGGAGCGGGCGAGGGTCGAGGCGCCGCTGACCGTGGAGGCCGTGGTGGGCGGGGTGCGGGCGCGCGCGGCGATCGACAAGGCCTCGGGGGCGGTACGGCTGGAAGTCCCGGAAGCGCGCCTGTGGTGGCCGCGAGGCTACGGTGAACAACCGCTCTACGAGGTTGAGTTGACCCTGCTGCACGAGGACGGGCCGCTGGACGTGTGGCGGCGTCGGATCGGCTTCCGGACCGTCGAGCTGGACCGCTCGGCCGACGAGCACGGCACCGGGTTCTGTCTGGTCGTCAACGGTGAGCGGATCTTCGCACGCGGCGTGAACTGGATCCCGGACGACGTGTTCCCCTCCCGGATCACCCGTGAACGGTACCGGGAGCGGCTCGGGCAGGCCGCCGCCGCCGGGGTGGACCTCGTACGGGTCTGGGGCGGCGGGATCTACGAGAGCGAGGACTTCTACGACGCCTGCGACGAGTCGGGGCTGCTGGTGTGGCAGGACTTCCCGTTCGCCTGCGCGGCCTATCCGGAGGAGCAGCCGCTCAGGGGCGAGGTGGAGGCGGAGGCCCGGGAGAACGTCGTACGGCTGATGCCGCATCCCTCGCTGGTGCTGTGGAACGGGAACAACGAGAACCTGTGGGGGTTCCGGGACTGGGGCTGGGAGGGGCGGCTCGCCGGGGACTCCTGGGGTGAGGGGTACTACCTGGGCCTGCTGCCGCGGGTGGTGGCCGAGCTGGACCCGACCCGGCCGTACACGGCGGGTAGTCCCTGGTCCGGGTCCTGGGAGCACCACCCGAACGATCCGGCGCACGGGACGCATCACTCCTGGGAGGTGTGGAACCGGCTCGACTACGCCGCGTACCGCAGTGAAGTGCCGCGTTTCGTGGCCGAGTTCGGCTGGCAGGCACCGCCCGCGCACGCCACGCTGAGGCGGGCGCTGGCCGGGGAGGAGCTCGCGGCGGACTCCCCCGGCATGCTGCACCACCAGAAGGCGGAGGACGGGAACGGGAAGCTGCGGCGCGGTCTGGAGCGGTACTTCGCCTTTCCCGAGGGGGACTTCGACCGCTGGCACTACCTCACGCAGGTCAACCAGGCGCGGGCGGTGGCCGCCGGGATCGAGCACTGGCGGTCGCACTGGCCGGTGTGCGCGGGGACGGTCGTGTGGCAGCTCAACGACTGCTGGCCGGTGACGAGTTGGGCGGCGGTGGACGGTGACGGCCGGGAGAAGCCGCTCTACCACGAGCTGCGGCGACTGTACGCGGACCGGTTGCTGACGGTCCGCGGGCGGGTCGTGGCCGTGGTCAACCAGGCGGGCGAGGAGTGGGCGGGCGTCCTGCGGCTGCGGCGGATGTCGGTCGAGGGGGCGGTGCTCGGCGAGGCGGAGCTGGGGTTCCGGGCGGGACGGCGGGCCGTGGCCGAGGTGCCGGTGCCGGACGAGCTGGAGCCCGCCGGCCCGAAGGAGTTCCTGGTCGCCGACGCGGACGGACTGCGGGCCCTGCACTTCCCCTCGCCCGACCGTGAAATCCCCTACCCCCGGCCCGAGTTCGACGTCACCGTGGCGCCGGGTGCCGTCACCGTGACGGCCCGCACCCTCGTACGGGACCTGCTGCTCCAGGCCGACCGGCTGCACCCGGCCGCGCGGGCCGATCGCGGGCTCGTCACCCTGCTGCCCGGGGAACGGGTGACCATCGGGGTCACCGGGTGGGAGACTCCCGATCCGGACGCCGCCCGGTCCGCCCTGTACTGCATGGAGCCCGCTTCATGACGACCTCCCGCGTCACCATCAAGGAGGTCGCCGCGCGCGCCGGGGTGTCCAAGGGGGCCGTGTCGCTGGCCTTCAACCACAAGCCGGGGCTGTCGGAGGCGACCCGGGACCGGATCTTCCGGGCCGCGCGGGAGCTGGGCTGGGCGCCGAACCCCACGGCACGGACGCTGGCCGGGTCGCGGGTGGACGTGGTGGGGCTCGCGGTCTGCCGGCCGGCCCGGCTGCTGGGCCTCGAACCGTTCTACATGGACTTCGTCTCCGGCGTGGAGAGCGTGCTGATCGAGCGGAACTGCTCGCTGCTGCTGCGGCTCGTGCGGAACGTGGAGGAGGAGGTCGGCCTCCAGGAGGCGTGGTGGCGCGGCCGGCAGATCGGCGGCTCGATCCTCGTCGACTTCCGGGCGGACGATCCGCGGGTCGCCGCCGTGGAGCGGCTGGGGATGCCGGTGGTGGCCGTGGGGCATCCCTCGCTCACCGGCACGCTGACCTCGGTGTGGACCGATGACGCGACCGCCGTGACGGAGGCCGTGCGCTATCTCGCGGCGCTCGGGCACCGGCGGATCGCCCGGGTGGGCGGCGCGGCGGCCCTCGGCCACACGGCCATGCGCACGGCCGCCTTCGACGAGGCCGCGCGGACGCTGGAGCTCGCCGGAGCCTGGCAGGTCACCACCGACTACTCGGGCGAGGCCGGGGCGCGGGCCACCCGGTCCCTGCTGACCGCCGCCCCGCCGGACCGGCCGACGGCGATCGTCTACGACAACGACATCATGGCGGTCGCCGGTCTCTCGGTCGCCGCCGAGATGGGCCTGGGCGTTCCGCACGACGTCTCGCTGCTCGCCTGGGACGACTCCCAGCTGTGCCGGCTCACCCGTCCGACACTCTCCGCGATGAGCCACGACGTGCACGGATTCGGCGCGGAGGCGGCGCGTACGCTGTTCGGGGTGATCACCGGGGAGGGGCCCGGATCGCATCCGGTGCCCACTCCGGTACTGACCCCACGGGGTTCCACGGCGCCGCCCGGGGTGTGACCTTCGCCGCTCCGGCCCCCAGGGGTGGGCAGCCACGTTACTCATAAGTAGCATGGGGCTGAGCGCGCGCTCAGCGCGGCCGCAGCAGTGCAGATCCCGCATCTGGAGGAGAGCCATCGTGCCTCGTACCGTCAGGGACGTCGTCTTCGTCGACGGCGTCCGCACCCCGTTCGGCAAGGCGGGCCCGAAGGGTATCTACCACGAGACCCGCGCCGACGACCTCGTCGTGAAGGCGATCCGGGAGCTGCTGCGCCGCAACCCGGGTCTGGACCCGAAGAAGATCGACGAGGTCGCCATCGCCGCGACCACGCAGATCGGTGACCAGGGCCTGACCATCGGCCGCACCGCGGGCATCCTCGCCGGTCTGCCGCAGTCGGTGCCCGGTTACTCCATCGACCGCATGTGCGCCGGCGCGCTGACCGCCGTCACCACGGTGGCCGGTTCGGTCGCCTTCGGCGCGTACGACATCGCCGTCGCCGGTGGTGTCGAGCACATGGGCCGCCACCCCATGGGCGAGGGCGTGGACCCGAACCCGCGGTTCGTGAGCGAGAAGCTGGTCGACGAGTCCGCGCTGTTCATGGGCATGACCGCCGAGAACCTGCACGACCGGTACCCGACGATCACCAAGCAGCGCGCCGACGAGTACGCCGTGCGCTCCCAGGAGAAGGCCGCCAAGGCGTACGCCAACGGCAAGATCCAGGCCGACCTGGTCCCGATCTCGGTGCGCCGCACCAACCCGGAGGCCGGCGAGACGGGCTGGGGCCTGGTCACCGCCGACGAGCCGATGCGCCCGGGCACCACGCTGGAGAACCTCTCCGGCCTCAAGACCCCGTTCCGCGTGCACGGCCGGGTCACCGCCGGCAACGCGGCCGGTCTGAACGACGGCGCCACCGCCTCCCTGATCGCGTCCGAGGACTTCGCGCGCGAGAACGACCTCCCGGTCAAGATGCGCCTGGTCTCGTACTCCTTCGCGGGTGTCGAGCCGGAGGTCATGGGCTACGGCCCGATCCCGGCCACCGAGAAGGCCCTCGCCCAGGCGGGTCTGTCGATCTCCGACATCGGCCTGTTCGAGATCAACGAGGCCTTCGCGGTCCAGGTCCTGGCCTTCCTGGAGCACTACGGCATCGCGGACGACGACGAGCGCGTCAACCAGTACGGCGGCGCCATCGCCTTCGGTCACCCGCTGGCCTCCTCGGGTGTGCGTCTGATGACGCAGCTCGCCCGTCAGTTCGAGGAGCAGCCCGAGGTCCGCTACGGCCTGACCACCATGTGCGTCGGCTTCGGCATGGGCGCGACGGTCATCTGGGAGAACCCGAACCACAAGGACGCCGGAGGCAGCAAGTGAGCACCACTGAGCTCTTGAAGGGTGCGGCCGAGCTGTTCCCGGACGAGGTCGTCACCCAGGCGCACGTACGCCACCTGGACCTGCCGTTCAACGCGGGGCGCTTCGCGCTCATCACGCTGGACAACGGCTTCGACCACACCAAGCCGACCACCTTCGGCCCGGCGTCGCTGGCGAACCTGAACACCGCCATCGACCAGGTCGAGAAGGAGGCCTCCGCCGGCGAGATCGTCGGTGTCGGCATCACCGGCAAGCCGTTCATCTTCGCCGTCGGCGCCGACCTCAAGGGCGTCGAACTGCTCAAGGAGCACAAGGACGCGCTGGCCATCGGCAAGGGCGGCCACGAGGTCTTCAAGCGCCTCGCGGGCATCGCCGTGCCGACCTTCGCGTACTACAACGGTGCCGCGATGGGCGGTGGCGTCGAGGTCGGTCTGCACTGCCAGTACCGCACGGTGTCCGCGGCCCTGCCCGCCTTCTCGCTCCCCGAGGTCTTCCTCGGTCTGGTCCCCGGCTGGGGCGGCTGCACGCTGCTGCCGAACCTGATCGGCGCCGAGAAGGCCGTCTCGGTCATCATCGAGAACTCCCTCAACCAGAACAAGCAGCTCAAGGGCGCGCAGGTCTACGAACTGGGCATCGCCGACGCCCTGTTCGAGGGCGCTGACTTCCTGGAGCAGTCCCTGCTGTGGACGGCGTCCGTCCTCAAGGGCGAGATCGTCGTCGAGCGTCCGGCGATCGACCGCGGTGAGGCCTGGGACCAGGCCGTCGCCAAGGGCCGCTTCGTCGCGGACTCCAAGGTGCACGGGGCCGCCCCGGCCGCCTACCGCGCCCTGGACATCATCGAGGCCGCCAAGAACGGCGACCTCCAGCAGGGCTACGACGCCGAGGACCAGGCCCTCGCCGACCTCATCATGGGCGGCGAACTGCGCTCCGGCATCTACGCGTTCAACCTGGTGCAGAAGCGCGGCAAGCGTCCCGCGGGTGCCCCGGACAAGAACCTGGCCCGTCCGGTCACCAAGGTGGGCGTCGTCGGCGCCGGTCTGATGGCCTCCCAGCTCGCGCTGCTCTTCCTGCGCCGCCTTGAGGTGCCGGTCGTCCTGACCGACATCGACCAGGAGCGCGTGGACAAGGGTGTGGGCTACGTCCACGCCGAGATCGAGAAGCTGCTCGGCAAGGGCCGTATCAACCAGGACAAGGCCAACCGCCTCAAGGCCCTGGTCACCGGTGTGCTGGACAAGGCGGAGGGTTTCTCCGACGCGGACTTCATCATCGAGGCCGTGTTCGAGGAGATCGGCGTCAAGCAGCAGGTGTTCGCGGAGGTCGAGGCGGTCGCCCCGGCGCACGCGATCCTCGCCACCAACACCTCCTCCCTCTCCGTCACGGAGATGGCGTCGAAGCTGAAGAACCCCGAGCGGGTCGTGGGCTTCCACTTCTTCAACCCGGTCGCGATCCTGCCGCTCCTGGAGATCGTGCGCGGCGAGCAGACGGACGACGCCTCGCTCGCGACCGCCTTCGCGGTGGCCAAGAAGCTGAAGAAGACCGCGGTACTGGTCAAGGACGCCCCGGCGTTCGTCGTGAACCGCATCCTCACCCGCTTCATGGGCGAGATCCAGAACGTCATCGACGAGGGCACCCCGGTGGCCGTGGCGGAGAAGGCGGTGGAGCCGCTCGGCCTGCCGATGTCCCCGCTGGTCCTCCTGGAGCTGGTCGGTCCCGCGATCGGTCTGCACGTCTCGGAGACCCTCCACCGGGCCTTCCCGGACCGCTTCACGGTCTCCCCGAACCTCGCGGCCGTCGTCAAGGCGGGCAAGCGCGGCTTCTACGTCTACGACTCCGGCAAGCCGGAGCTGGACCCCGAGGTCGCCGCGCTCCTCAAGCAGGGCGATGTCGTCCTGTCCGAGGAGCAGGTCCGCGCCCGCGTCCTCGACGCCGTCGCCCAGGAGATCGGGCTCATGCTCGACGAGGGTGTCGTCGCCGAGGCCCAGGACATCGACCTCTGCCTGATCACGGGCGCAGGCTGGCCCTTCCACCTGGGCGGCATCACGCCGTACCTGGACCGCGAGGGCGTCTCCGAGCGCGTGAACGGCAAGAAGTTCCTGGCCCCGGGCCTGGCTTCGGTTCCCGCGTAAGCGAGTTTCGTACGGCCGTGAAGGGGGCCTCCGCTGCGGCGGGGGCCCCTTGTCACGTCCCGGGTCCGGAGGGGCTCCGGTCCCGGGTCCGGGCGGGCTCCGGGAGCGGTGTGCTCCCGCTCGTTCGGAGGGGCTCCGGAACCGATGTGTTCCCGCTCCCCCGTGGGGTGTCAGACCTCCTGCCAGGCTGCCAGGGCCAGCCCCGGCTCGTCCTTCTGCCGGGCGATCCGCAGAACGCCGTCGGGAGTGATCGTCGCCGCGACGACACGGCCGTCCGCGTCCTCGGCGAGGGCCACCTCCGTGCCCACCGGCAGCTGCGGCCCGGACTCCGTCCACCACAGACCCGCCGACTCCTGCTCGGTGGGGCAGGCGGCGAAGGCGACCCGGCCGGAGGCCGAACGCTGGGCCAGCAGCGTGCAGTCGTGGCCCTCCAGCGTGCAGCGCAGCAGGGCGACCGGGCCGGGCCCGGCCGCGGCGAGCAGAGGAACGGGCTCGGTCCCCCGCCGCCAGGCGTGGAGCATGCCCTCGGGGTCCGCGAAGAACAGCGTGACGTGCTCCTTGGACGTGGGCAGCGCGCTCAGGGTGCCCGGTTCGACGCGGACCGGCAGCGGATCGTCCGGTACGGGAGGCGCGCCTGCCTCCTCCTGGGCCCAGCGCAGGATGCCGGTGGGGTTGGTGGCGTACAGCTCCACCCGGCCCGACTCCCCCGTCACGGCGGCCAGTTGCTCATGGACGTCCGATCCCTTCAGATCCGTCCAGGCGTTCCAGCCGCCGCGCTCCTTCTGCACGAGGGCGTGCACGCCGTTGCCGCGGTTGCGGACGAAGACATGGGCCCGGCCCTCCGCGTCGACGGCCACGGCCGGCAGGCCGGTCCGCGCGCCCGTCCTGTCGGGGTGGCCGAGCGGGGTCCAGTCGAGGGGTGCGAGGTGGACGCGGAAGTGGGTGGAGTGGACGAGGCCCGCCTCCGCGGCCTTGGTGGGGCGCCAGGACACGAGGTGTGCGTAGTCGTCGACGCCCTGTCCGACGGCAAGGCCCGGTTGCAGGCGCTGCTCGCCACCGATCCTGCGCCATGGCGACCATGTGTCGCTGCCGGGGCCGCGCTCGGACCGGCACCGGACTTCGTCGTCATGGGTGACGTAGACGCCGAGCCGGCCGTCGCGGGCGCGGATGAGCCAGTTGCCGTTCACTGTACGGACCATTGACACGGGACCACTCTAATCCGGGAGTCGGTCAGGAGTTCGGGCGGGCCGGGCATGGGACGCTGGGGCCATGAGTGACGTGCTGCTGGTGGTCGTGGACGCCGCGAATGTCGTCGGCTCGGTGCCGGACGGGTGGTGGCGGGACCGGCGGGGCGCGGCGGAGCGACTGCGGGACCGGCTGGCGGCGGACGGGGTGCCGGGGCGGGACGGGCCGGTGGAGATCGTGCTGGTGGTGGAGGGGGCGGCTCGGGGGGTGTCCTCGGTGCCGGGGGTGCGGGTGGAGTCGGCGCCGGGGAGCGGGGACGACCACATGGTGGAACTGGTGGCTGAGGCCTGCCGTGAGCGGCCGGTGCTGGTGGTCACGGCGGACCGTGAACTGCGGCGGAGGGTTGGGGAGTTGGGGGCGGAGGTGGCGGGGCCGCGGACCGTTCGTCCTTGAGCGTCGTCGTTCGGCTGCGGGCCGGTGGGGGCCGGTCGCGCAGTTCCCCGCGCCCCTGAGTGGGTTGCAGCTGAGCGTGCCTGGACTGCACCCACCGTCTTTAGGGGCGCGGGGAACTGCGCGACCGGCCACGACGCACCCGCAGCCGACAACGAACCCTACGCAACCTCCTCCGTCTCGGCCCGTCGGTTCAGGCGGCTGTGCGTGCGGCCGTACAGGAAGTACACCGCGAACCCGAGCACCATCCAGATCGCGAACCGCAGCCACGTCTCCGCAGGCAGGTTGAGCATCAGCCAGAGGGAGGCCAGGACCGACAGGATCGGGATGACCGGGACCCACGGGGTGCGGAAGGCGCGCGGCAGGTCGGGGCGGGACTTGCGGAGGATGATCACGCCGATCGCCACCACCACGAACGCGAACAGCGTGCCGATGTTGACCAGTTCGGCGAGTTCGCTGAGCGGGGTGAAGCCGGCGACGATCGCGATGATCACGCCGAGCAGGATGGTCGGGCGGTGCGGGGTGCGGAACTTCGGGTGGACGTGGGAGAAGAACGTCGGCAGCAGTCCGTCGCGGCTCATCGCGAAGAACACCCGGGTCTGGCCGAGGAGCAGGATCATGCAGACGGTCGTCAGGCCGACCGCGGCGCCGAAGCTGATGAAGCCCGCGAACCACGGGTGCCCGGTCGCCTTGAACGCGTCCGCGAGCGGTGCCGTGATGGACAGGTCGGTGTACTTCTGCATGCCGGTCACCACGATCGACACGGCCACGTAGAGGGCCGTGCAGATGAGCAGGGAGCCCAGGATGCCCCGCGGCATGTCCCGCTGCGGGTTGCGGGTCTCCTCCGCGGCCGTGGCGACCACGTCGAAGCCGATGAAGGCGAAGAAGACGACCGAGGCGGCCGTGAAGATGCCCATCACGCCGAAGTTGGAGGGCGCCCAGCCGAACATCAGCTGGATGAGCGGGGACTGGAGACTGCCACCCGCCTCGACCGCCTGGGACTTCGGGATGAACGGCTTGTAGTTGTCGCCCTTGATGAAGAAGGCGCCGGCGACGATCACGGTCAGGACGACCGTCACCTTGATGGCGACGACGATCGAGGTCACCCGCGCGGAGAGCTTCGTGCCGAGCACGAGGATCCCGGTGAGGACCAGGACCAGCAGTGCGGCGAGGATGTCGAAGCCGAAGCCGTGGGCGCCGTCCCGGCCGCTGAGGGCCTCCGGCAGGTGGATGCCCGCGTTGTCGAGCAGCGAGGCGATGTAGCCGGACCAGCCGACGGCGACCACCGCGGTGCCGAGCGCGAACTCCAGGACGAGGTCCCAGCCGATGATCCAGGCGGGCAGTTCGCCGAGGGAGGCGTAGGAGAAGGTGTACGCCGATCCCGCCACCGGGACGGTGGAGGCGAACTCGGCGTAGCAGAGCGCGGCGAGCGCGCAGACGACGCCGGCGACCACGAAGGCCAGGGCGGTCGCCGGACCGGCGTTGTTCTTGGCGACGGTGCCGGTCAGGACGAAGATGCCGGTACCGATGATGACGCCGACACCGAAGACGGTCAGATCCAGCGCGGACAAGGATTTCTTGAGCGCGTGCTCCGGCTCCTCGGTGTCTTGGATGGACTGTTCGACCTTCTTCGTCCGGAAGAGGGTGCTGCTCACGATGACCTCCCACGCTGTGTCGTCCTCGACATGATCGAGAGGGGGCGTAGGTCGTATGCCCCGGCACAGGCGGATTCACGCGAATGGGCCGGTCCCACCACTGTGAAGAGTGGTGCGACCGGCCCATACGGGCGAGCCCTGGTCAGTCGCGGGCGGGCTCCACCTCGGCGCGGGCCTCGTCGTAGCGGCCGTCCAGCTTGGAGACCAGGCCGGTGACCTGGCGGGCGATGTCGGGCGCGGTGAGCCCGATCTCCGCCATGATCTCGTTGCGGGAGGCGTGGTCGAGGAAGCGCGGCGGGATGCCGAAGTCGCGCAGCGGGACGTCCACGCCCGCGTCGCGCAGGGCCTGGGCGATCGCCGAGCCGACGCCGCCGACGCGGGAGTTGTCCTCGACGGTGACGACCACGCGGTGCCGCTCGGCGAGCGGGGCCATGGCCTCGTCCACCGGCTTGACCCAGCGCGGGTCGACGACGGTGGTGGAGATGCCCTGCCGGTCGAGGAGCGAGGCGATCTCCAGGCACATGGGGGCCAGGGCGCCCACCGAGACCAGGAGGACGTCGGGGGTGTCGGTGCCGGGCTCGCGCAGGACGTCCATGCCGCCCACCGTGCCCACGGCGGGTACGGCGGGGCCGACGACGCCCTTGGAGTAGCGCAGCACGGTCGGCGCGTCGTCGACCTGGACGGCCTCGCGGAGCTGGGCGCGCAGCTGCTCGGCGTCGCGCGGGGCGGCGAGCCGGAGCGTGGGGACGACCTGGAGCATCGACATGTCCCACATGCCGTTGTGGGAGGCGCCGTCGTCGCCGGTGACGCCGGCCCGGTCGAGGACGAAGGTCACCCCGCACTTGTGCAGGGCGACGTCCATGAGGACCTGGTCGAAGGCGCGGTTGAGGAAGGTGGCGTAGACGGCGAAGACGGGGTGCACTCCCCCGGTGGCCAGGCCCGCCGCGGAGACGGCCGCGTGCTGCTCGGCGATGCCGACGTCGTAGATGCGGTCCGGGAAGGCGTCCGCGAACTTCTTCAGGCCGACCGGCTGGAGCATGGCCGCGGTGATGGCGACGATGTCCTCCCGCTCCTGGCCGAGCTTGACCATCTCGTCGCCGAAGACGGAGGTCCAGCTGGCGGCGGCGGCCTTGATGGGCAGGCCGGTGTCGGGGTGGATGGGGCCGATGCCGTGGAAGCGGTCGGCCTCGTCCTGCTCGGCGGGCTTGTAGCCGCGGCCCTTCTCGGTGAGGCAGTGCACGATCACCGGGCCGTTGAACCGCTTGGCGCGGGCCAGCGCCGACTCGAGCGCCTCGATGTCGTGGCCGTCGATGGGGCCGACGTACTTCAGACCGAGGTCCTCGAACATGCCCTGGGGCGCGATGAAGTCCTTGAGGCCCTTCTTGGCGCCGTGCAGGGTCTCGTAGAGGGGCCGGCCGACGACCGGGGTGCGCTCCAGGAGGTCCTTGCCGCGGGCCAGGAAGCGCTCGTAGCCGTCGGTGGTGCGCAGGGTCGCCAGGTGGTTGGCGAGGCCGCCGATGGTGGGCGCGTAGGAGCGCTCGTTGTCGTTGACGACGATGACCAGCGGGCGGTCCTTGGCGTCGGCGATGTTGTTCAGCGCCTCCCAGGCCATGCCGCCGGTCAGGGCGCCGTCACCGATGACGGCGACGACGTGGTCGTCCCGTTTCAGCACCTGGTTGGCCTTGGCGAGGCCGTCGGCCCAGCCGAGGACGGTCGAGGCGTGGCTGTTCTCGATGACGTCGTGCTCGGACTCGGCGCGCGAGGGGTAGCCGGAGAGGCCGCCCTTGGAGCGCAGCTTCGAGAAGTCGTGGCGGCCGGTGAGCAGCTTGTGCACGTAGGACTGGTGCCCTGTGTCGAAGAGCACCCGGTCCTTGGGCGAGTCGAAGACCCGGTGCAGCGCGATGGTCAGCTCGACCACACCGAGGTTGGGGCCGAGGTGGCCGCCGGTCTTGGAGACGGCACCGACGAGGAAGCTCCTGATCTCCTCCGCCAGCTGGTCCAGCTCCTCAAGGCTGAGCCGGTCCAGATCGCGCGGTCCCCTGATACGGGTCAGCAGCTGCACCCGTGCCTCCTTGCATTAGAGCTGATCGAGCTTTGCCGGGCGTGTCGAGTCTAATGTTCTCCGACAACGAACTTGCCCGGCACCTTTTGGGTGCCGGGCAAGTGGATCTTTCCCGAAGGATCCTGCGGGGTCAGCCGCGACCCGAGGCCTTCTGGGACCTGCGCGACACGGAGTCGATGACGACCGCGCCGAGCAGCACGCCACCGGTGATCATGTACTGGATCGAGGCGTTCATGTTCAGCAGGTCGAGACCGGTCGTGATGGACTGGATGACCAGCATGCCCAGGAGGGCGGACCACACCGAACCGCGGCCACCGAAGAGGCTGGTACCACCGATGACGGCCGCCGCGATGGCGAGCATCAGGGTGTTGCCGCCGCCGGCGCTGAGCGTGGCGCTCGCGGTCTGGCCGGCGAAGAACATACCGCCGATCGCGGCGAAACCGCCGGAGATGGCGAAGACGGTGATCCGGACCATCGGCACGCTGATACCGGCACGGCGCGCGGCCTCGATGCCGCCGCCCACCGCGAAGACCTGACGGCCGTACGTGGTGCGGCGGAGCACGAAGTCGACGACCACCAGCGCCGCCAGGAAGATCACCAGCGAGTTGGAGACACCCGAGGCGTTGTTCAGCACGGCGGCGGCCACGAACGCCGCGACGGCGAGCGCGCCGACGCGCACCAGGATCTCGGCGGTCGGCCGGAAGGGCACACCCGCGGCCTTGCGGCGCCGCTGCTCGCTGAAGTTGCCGATGAGGGTCAGCACGACGGCGAGGCCGGCCAGCAGGTAGGCGCCGATGATGGCCTGGTCCATGAAGAACGAGCTCTGGCCGAACAGGTGGATCGGACCCGAGTCGGACGGGATGTTGATGGTGCCGCTGGAACCCAGCAGCCACAGCATCAGACCGTTCCAGCCGAGCAGACCCGCCAGGGTGACGACGAACGCCGGTACACCGATCTTGGCGAAGAACCAGCCGTGCAGCGCGCCGATGGCGACACCGGTGACGATCGCCAGGACGAGCGCCAGCCAGACGTTCATGCCGTGGTTGACCACCCACACCGCGAACAGGGTGGAGGCCAGACCGCTGAGGGAACCGACCGACAGGTCGATCTCGCCGAGCAGCAGCACGAACACCAGGCCGATGGCGATCATGCCGGTGGCCGAGAGGTAGTAGCTGATGTTGGAGAGGTTGTCGGCGCTCAGGAAGCGGTCGTTCTTGAACTGGAAGATCGCCCAGATGACGATCAGACCGACGACGACCGGCAGCGAGCCCAGCTCACCGCCCTTGACCTTGCGGGTGAACTCGGTCCAGTAGCCCTTGAAGCCCTCTTCGCGGACCAGCAGCCGGGGGTCGACGACCGAGACCGGCGCGGCGGTGGGGTCGTCGGCGGGAGCGACCGTGGTCTGGTCCTCCGCCGTCTCCGCCTTGGAAACCTTCGACGTGTCGCTCACTTTGCCGCCTCCGCGTTGCGACGTCCCGCACGACGGGTGACGGCGTTGTCCGTGGCACCCGTGATCGCGGAGATGATTTCTTCCTGGCTGGTGTCCTTCACCGAGAAGGAGCCGTTGTTCTTGCCCAGCCGCAGCACGGCGACGGTGTCGGCGACCGCCTTCACGTCGGCCATGTTGTGGCTGATGAGGATCACGGCGAGGTTGCGCTCGCGCAGCCGCTCGACCAGGTCGAGGACCTGCGCGGTCTGCTCGACGCCGAGCGCGGCCGTGGGCTCGTCGAGGATGACGACCTTGGGGTCACCGATCAGGGCGCGCGCGATGGCGACGACCTGACGCTGACCACCGGAGAGGCTCGCGATCGGGATGCGGACGCTCGGGATGCGGATGGAGAGCGTGTTCAGCAGCTCACGCGAGTTCTTCTCCATCGTGACCTCGTCGATGACGCCGCGGCGCAGCAGTTCGCGTCCGAGGTACAGGTTGCCGACCACGTCGAGGTTGTCGCACAGGGCGAGGTCCTGGTAGACCGTCGCGACGCCGAGTCCCTGGGCGTCGTGGGGCTTGTTGATGCTGACCGGCTTGCCGTCCCACTCGATGACGCCCTCATCGATGGGGTGCACGCCTGCGATCGTCTTGACCAGCGTGGACTTTCCTGCGCCGTTGTCGCCGACCAGGGCGACCACTTCTCCGGCGTGGACCTCCAGCTCTACGTCGGTGAGGGCCTGAACCGCACCGAACCGCTTGGAGACTCCGCGCAACGCCAGCACGGGCGTAGCGGACACGTGAACCATCTCCTTCGCCGCCTGACCGGCGGGGATGCCGCGCTTGGGGTAATGCGCGGAAGGTTGTGCTTTCGGCACTCGTGGGACGAGTCGCGCCGTAAGCACCGATTAACAAGTCGAACATGCGCGCGGCCGGTGCCCTTTGGCAACGGCTGCGTCCGCCATGCTTCCGTCCGGTGCCCGCCCCGCAGCGGGGTATGAAGGCGGTGCGGGCACCGGACAGGCTCTGTGCCTGCCGCCGGGGCGCCTCCCGTGCGGGACGCGCCCCGAGGGCTCAGGGCGTCCTACTGAAGGCCGGCCTTCTTGCACGCGGCGGCGTAGTCCGCGGTGCAGATCTGGGCGACGGTGTAGAGACCGTCCTTGACGACCGTGTCCTTGATGTTCTTGACGGTCACGGAGACGGGGGTCAGCAGCTTCGCCTGGACCTTGTCGCCGGAGCCGCTGGTGACCTCGGTGTCGGCCAGGGACTTGATGTCCTTGCCCTGGAGGAGGTTGACCGCGAGCTCGGCGGCGTTGTCGGCCTCGGGCTTGTAGGCCTTGTAGACCGTGGCGGACTGGGTGCCGGCGACGATCCGCTGGATGGCGGCGAGCTCGGCGTCCTGGCCGGTCAGCGGGATGTTGCTGATGCCCGCGCCCTTGAGGGTGTTGGCGATACCACCGGCCATGCCGTCGTTGGCGGCGTAGACGCCCGCGATGTTCTTGGCGCCCAGCTGGGTGATGGCGGCCGACATCTTCTGCGCGGCGACGGTGTCCTTCCACAGGCCGGACTGCTCGTAGGCGATCTTGACCTTGCCGTCGAGGACCTTGTGCGCGCCTTCCTTGAACTGCGCGGCGTTCGGGTCGGCGTCGTCACCGTTGATCATGACGACGTTCGCCTTGGGGGTCGCCTTGGAGCCGAGGGCGTCGAGCAGGGCCTGGCCCTGGAGCTCGCCGACCTTGACGTTGTCGAAGGAGACGTACGCGGAGACCGGGCCCTGGGCCAGACGGTCGTACGCGACGACCTTGACGCCCTTGCTCACCGCGGAGGCGATGGAGGACTTGATGGCGGCGGAGTCCTGCGCCGAGATCACGATCACCTTGACGCCCTTGGTGACCATGCTGCTCATCTGCTGGGCCTGCTTGGCCGGGTCGGCCGCGGCGTTGGCGTAGGAGACGGTGCAGTCGCTGCACAGCTCCTTGACCTTGGCCTCGAAGTACGGCTTGTCGAACTTCTCGTACCGCGCGGTGACGTTGTCGGGCAGGAGCAGACCGATCGACTTGCTGCCGGAGCCCGAGCTGCTGCTGTCGCTGGTCTTGTCGTCGCCGGCCTTGCCACAGGCCGCGGCCGAGACGGCGAGCGCCGAAACGGCGACGGATACGGCCACACGACGCATGAGCGTGTTCACTTGAGAAACCTCCCTGACGAGGCCGCGTCGTTGCGGCCGAGGTGGCTGGAAGTCAACTCGGCCACACGTGCGACGTCAAGAAGTAAATACTTAACGAGATGGCAACGGCGTCCTGCGTTCTCTAAGTGAAGGCAGGTGCCGCTGCGTGCAGCGTGCTGTCCAAAAGGGTCGAATCACCCATCTCGCTGAGTGCGAGGGCGAGTGCTCCGAGCACCTCCGCACGGCCGCCAAGTGCCCCTGGAAGCACGGACAGTTGGCGGGCCGCACTGGGGATCGCATAGCGGCCGACAGACTCCCGGATCGGCCCGAGCACCAGCTCACCGGCCTCGGCGAGATCACCGCCCAGGACCACTCGGCTCGGGTTCAGCAAGTTGCAGAGATTGGCGACTCCACTGCCGATGTGTCGGCCGACGTCGGCGATCACCCGACGGCAACCAGGGTCTCCGTCCCGCGCCAGCCTCACCACGCCCTCCACGGTCAGGTCGGTGCCGTGACTGGACTGGAGGAGCGGGAGCACATAGCGCGCCGCCGCGAAGGTCTCCAGGCAGCCGCGGTTGCCGCAACGGCAGACGGGGCCGGATTCATCAAGAGTAATATGCCCGATTTCTCCCGCTGTGCCACCCGGGCCACGGTAGATCTTGCCGCTGATCACCAGTCCGGCGCCCACACCGCTCGCGACCTTGATGTACGCCAGGTCCCTGACCCCCCGGCCGCTGCCCCACACCAGCTCGCCGAGGGCGCCGAGGTTGGCGTCGTTGTCCACGTGGACGGGCACGCCGAGGCGCCCCTGGAGCTCCTCGGCGGGCTTGGTGCCGATCCAGCCCGGCAGGATGGCCGAGGAGCCCAGGGAGCCGGATTCCAGGTCGATGGGGCCCGGTACGCCTAGGCCCACCCCGGCGATCTTCGTGCGGTCCACGCCGGTCGCCTCGATCAGCCGGTTGACCAGCTGTTCCGCCCGGTCGAAGCCCTGCGGCGCGGAGGCGTCCACGTCCAGCGGTTCGGACTCCTCCGCGAGCACCTGGTGGGCGAGGTTCCCGACCGCGACGCGCAAATGGGTGTGCCCGAAGTCCACCCCTATGACGATGCCGGCGTCCCCGCTCAGGGAGACCGCGCGCGCCCGCCGGCCACCCGCCGACGTGGGCGTGACCTCGACGGTTCCGCCGTCCTTGAGCTCGCGGACGATGTTGGAGACGGTCGCGGCGGACAGCCCCGTGGTCCGGGCGATCTCCGCTTGCGTGAGCGACCCGGCCAGCCGGACGGCCCGCACGACCCGCTCCAGGTTGGCTCGGTGCAGCGACGACTGCGACCCCGGAGTCTCCACGACGACCTCCTGCGCGCGGGACCGCAGCGATGAGGCCCCGTCTATGTCCAACTAGTGAACTCTAAGCTGAGCCGTTCGGGTCGCCTCCCGTCAAGAGGTTGAACAGTTTCCGGGGCGTAGCGCACACCTGAGCACACCGTCACCGAAATCGGGGACGGTGTGCTTGCGGGCGCTTGCGGAGCGCTACTTCAAGGTCGCCGAGGTGAGGCCCGCCTGCACCTGGCGCTGGAAGGACAGGTACACCACCAGCATGGGGATCATCGCGATGGTCACCCCGGCGAAGAGCACCGGAAGGTCCGAGGCGTAGCCCATCTGCTGCTGGAGCTGGATGAGGCCCTGGGTGAGCACGTACCGCTCCGGATCGTCCCCGCTCTGCGGCTGCATCAGCACGGTCGGCAGGATGAACTGGTTCCACTGACCGAGCGTGTTGAAGATGCCGACGCTGATCAGGCCGGGCTTCGCCATCGGCAGCATCACCTGGAAGAACGTCCGGGTGTGCGAGGCGCCGTCGAGGACCGCGGCCTCGAAGACGGCCGTGGGCAGCGTCCGGAAGAACGCGTGCATGAAGAACACCGTGAACGGCATCGAGTAGGCGACGTACACCAGGATCAGCCCCTGGTAGGTGTTCAGCATGTCCAGCCGCTTCACCATGAAGAACAGCGGGACCAGGGCCAGGAACACCGGGAACATCGCGCCCGCGACGAAGAAGAAGTACAGGAACCTGTTGCCCCAGAACTCGTAGCGGGCCAGGACGTAGGCGGCCATGGACCCGAGGAGCATCGTCAGCGGCACCGAGAAGACGAGCACGATGACGGTGTTCAGGAAGTAGTCGCCGATGCCCTTCTCCCAGGCCCGCCCGAAGACGTCCAGGGACCAGTGCTGCGGCCAGCCGAAGGCGGAGCCGCCGATCTGGGCGTCGGTCTTGAAGGAGCTGAGCACCAGCCACAGCAGTGGCAGCACGATCAGCAGGGCCCACAGCGCCAGGAAGCCGTGCGAGAAGGCGTTCAGGACGACGCCCTCGCTGCGCTCGCTGCCGGGGCGGGCCGGGGCCTTGCCGGTGGTCCGCTGGACCGGGACGGCCGCGGTCTCCTTGATGGGTGCGCTCATCGTCGCAATCTCTCCCGCTCAGAACTCGACGCGGTCGCGGCGGGTGGCACGCAGCATGACCACGGACAGGACCAGGGTGAGCAGCAGCATGACGACGCCCATCGCACAGGCGTATCCGCTCTTGCCGAAGTACTGGAAGTTGCGCATCATCACCGTCGACATCACGTCGCTGTGGTGGTCGGGACCGCCGCCGTAGGCGCCCATGTTCTGGGTCATCGACGACACCAGCACGAACATGTCCATCGCCACGATCCCCAGATAGACCCAGGCGGTCTGCACGGTGTCCCACAGCAGGGGCAGGGTGATGCGGAAGAAGGACTGGTTGCGGCCCGCGCCGTCGATGAGCGCGGCCTCGTAGATGTCCCTCGGGATGGACTGCATGGCCGCCGAGAACAGCACGAGATAGAACCCGACCCCGTGCCAGACCACGGCGATGAGCAGCATCCACAGCACCAGGTTGGGCTCGTTGAGCCATTCCACCGGATTCTCGGCGTCGACCAGGCCGAGTTTGATCAGGATGCCGTTGAGCAGGCCGCCGCCGTCACTGCGGTACACCGCGTTGAACAGCACGGCGACGATCGCGAGGGACAGCACCTGGGGAAAGAAGTAGACGACTTTGTAGAACTGCGATCCCGCCACTCCCCCCACTCCGCCGGCCTTGCTGCGCCCGCCCGCGTTCAGCATGAACGCGAAGAACAGGGCGAGCAGAATGGTGATCACCGGAATGAAGATCAGGAACAGGATGTTGTGCCAGACGGCCTGCATGAAGACGTCGTCCTGGAACAGCGCCTTGTAGTTGTCCAGGCCGATGAACTTGAACGTCTGCGACTGCCCTTTCCAGTCGGTCAGCGAATAGCCGAACGTCTGGACGTAGGGCCAGATCACGAAGATCAGGTAGAGCGACACGGGAGCGAAGAGAAATCCCGCGACGAACCTGTACTGCCCTTTGCGCATTGGCGATTCCTGCCCCTGGTGTCCTTTCCCGGGCCGGAGCGCTCCGGCCCGGGAAACGGCGTTGCGGTCAGTCCCGGTGGTTCTTCTTGGACGCCGGGTCCTTGGCCTGCTTGTCGACCGCGGCCTGGGCCCGCTTGAGCCACTCCTTCGGCTGGATGCGCTTGGCCATCAGCTCGTTGGACGCGGCCTCGATCGCCGCTCCCATCTCGCTGTACCACTCGGTGTACAGGTAACGGAAGGTGTCGTCACCGGCCGCCTTCGAGGCCTCGACGGTCGACTGGGTGCCCGGGCGCAGCTTGACGCTGGGGTCGACGCCGTCCTTGAGGATGGTGAGCGAGTTGGCCTCCTTGGCGAAGATCGTCGACCACTCCTTGGAGAGCATGCGGCGCATGAACTCCTTGGCCGCCGGGAGGTTCTTGGCCTTCGCCGGGATGATGAAGGGCTCTCCGGAGCCGGCCCGGATCGCCTGGAAGGGCAGCGCGCTGCCGGGCAGCAGCGGCATCGGCATGAACTTCATGTCGAAGTCCGCCGGCGTCTGCTTGAGCTGCTCGTTCTCCAGCCAGGAACCGCAGGTGATGAAGGCGGCCTTGTACTGGTTCCAGCGGGTCTGGGACTCGGTGTGGGTCAGGCCGTTGGTGCCGGGCATCAACAGGCCCTTCTCGACGACCTCGTAGATCGCCTCGACGCCGGCCTGGGCCGCGTCCGAGCCGACGAAGGCCTTCGGGTCGAGGTTGTCGATCGCCTTCATGGCGTCCAGACCGCCCTTCTTGGCGATCAGGTCCATGATGGCGACGTTGATGTAGTACGGGTACTTGCCCTGGTGGGCGAGGCCGCCGATGCCCTGCTTCTTGGCGTCCTGACAGACGGCGAGGAAGTCGTCCCAGGTCTTGGGCTCCTCCCAGCCCTTCTCCTTGAAGAGCTTGCCGGAGTACCACAGGCCCCAGACGGTGTAGATGTAGTTGAGGGCGACGATCTTGCCCTCCTGGAGACCCGCGTCGAGGGTGCCCGGGATGATCAGGTCGCGGACCTTCTTGCTCGGGTCGTCGACCGCGGGCGCGTCCAGGACCTCGGCGAGGTCGAGCAGCTGCCCGTTCTTGTAGAGGACGTCGACCTTGATCTGCTGGGCGCCGGAGTCGTCGACGATGTCCGGCGGGTTGCCCGCGTTGAAGCGCGGCTGGAGCTTTCCGGTGATCTCCTGGGTGCCGGTGTGGGTGGAGGTGATCCCCAGCTTCTTCTGGAAGTCGGCCTCCCACGCCTTCGCGTAGTCGTCGCCGTAGCCGCCCTTGAAGATCACGACGTCGAGCTTGCTGCCCTTCGCCGCGCCGAAGGGATTCTCCTTCGAGGCGGTGCCCTTGGTGCTGTCGTCACTCGAATCGTCGCCACCGCCGCTGGCGCAGGCGGAGAGAAAACCGGTCGCGGGAACGGCGGCCAGTCCCAGCGCGGCCGACCGCTTGATCACATCGCGGCGGCCGACACCCGCGTTGCCGTTCGTGCTGTTCTCGGCGGAAGTGGATCCCATGCTCAAGTCCTCGCCTTCTCCAGGACTCAGGCGGTGAACCGGATCCTCCCCGGCACCGCGGTCAGGTCAAGCAGGTTCGTGCAAGAGGTTCGTGCGAGTGGGGTGAATCGCCGACAGGTATAGTCCACTTCCCGCCGACGGAGCAAGATCGAATGCAAGGTTGGCCATGGGTGTTTTCGAGTTGAGACCTCGCGGAAATATGAGTGCCCTGTGCGAGACTTGCCGGAAAAATCCGCGACATAGACCCCGAATGCCGCAGCCAACACCCTTGACACCACTGTCCACTTGGGCCCCTACTGATCCTTGCACGGATTGCCTGACAACGTTGTCCATCCTTGTGCAGGGAGGGTACTCGACCATGCCCCGGAACAGAACTCGGCTCAGACGGAGTACGGCGGTCGTCCTCACGGCCGCCTTCTGCGTGACCGTAGGCTCCCAGGGCGCGGCGGTCGCCCTGCCCGAGGCCGCCGGCCCGGCCGACCAGGAGTTCCACTCGTCCTTCGAGGCGGGCGACCCTGCCCCCGACTGGACCAGCACGGTCGACGCCGGCAGGTCCTCTGGTGTCGACGGCGGCTACCGTACCGGCGTCCCCGGCAATGTCACCGACCGCGTCACGGACGTCCGGGCGAGCGCCGAGAACGCCTCCGGCGGCGAGGTGAAGGAGAACCTCGCGGACAGCGAACCGGGCACCAAGTGGCTGGCCTTCGCGTCCACGGGCTGGGCGGAGTTCGACCTGGACACGCCGGTGAAGGCGGTCAGCTACGCGCTGACCTCGGCCAACGACTTCGCCGAGCGCGACCCGAGGGACTGGAACCTGAAGGGCTCCACGGACGGCAAGGACTGGAAGACCCTCGACACCCGTGCCGACCAGACCTTCGGCGAGCGGTTCCAGACCAGGTCGTACGACATCCCCGCCGACGCCGTCGCCGAGTACCGGCACTTCCGGCTGGAGATCACGAGGAACAACGGCGCCTCCGGGATCCTCCAGCTCGCCGACCTCCAGCTCTCCACGGGCGGGAACGAGGGGCCGGTGCCCCCGGACATGCTGTCCCTCGTCGACCGCGGGCCGACCGGATCGCCCACCGCGAAGGCGGCCGCGGGATTCACCGGAAAGAAGGCCCTGCGTTACGCCGGACGGCACACGGCCCAGGGACGGGCGTACTCGTACAACAAGATCTTCGACGTGAACGTGGCGGTCGACCGGCTCACCCGGCTGTCGTACCGGATCTACCCGTCGATGGTGGATGGCGACCGGGACTACGACTCGACGAACGTCTCCGTCGACCTGGCCTTCACCGACGGCACCTTCCTGAGCCGCCTCGGGGCGCGTGACCAGCACGGATTCCCGCTGTCGCCGCAGGGGCAGGGCGCGTCGAAGGCGCTGTACGTCAACCAGTGGAACCACGTGGCCGCGCGGATCGGGTCGGTCGCGGCCGGGAAGACCGTCGACCGGATCCTGGTCGCCTACGACTCCCCCGCCGGGCCGGCGAAGTTCCGGGGCTGGCTGGACGACGTGACGCTGGAGCGGGCCGCGCCGGAGCAGCCGAGGGCGCATCTGTCCGACTACGCGCTCACCACCCGCGGCACACTCTCCAGCGGTGGCTTCTCGCGGGGCAACGACTTCCCGGCCGCGGCCGTGCCGCACGGCTTCAACTTCTGGACGCCGGTGACGAACGCGGGTTCGCTCACCTGGCTCTACGACTACGCACGCGCGAACAACGAGGACAACCTCCCCACGATCCAGGCGTTCAGCGCGAGCCATGAGCCGAGCCCCTGGATGGGCGACCGGCAGACCTTCCAGGTGATGCCGTCGACCGCCGCCGGGACACCGGCCACCGGCCGGGAGGCGCGCGAGCTGGCCTTCCGGCATGAGAACGAGACCGCGCGGCCGTACTACTACGGGGTGCGGTTCGAGAACGGGCTGAAGGCGGAGATGGCGCCGACGGACCACGCGGCGGTGCTGCGCTTCAGCTACCCGGGTGACGACGCGAGCGTCCTCTTCGACAACGTCACGGACCAGGCGGGACTCACGCTCGACAAGGACAGCGGGACCTTCACGGGCTACTCGGACGTGAAGTCCGGCCTGTCCACGGGAGCGACCCGGCTGTTCGTCTACGGCGTGTTCGACAAGCCGGTGGTGGACGGGGCGTCGAGCGGAGTCAAGGGGTACCTGCGCTTCGACGACAGGACCGTCACCCTGCGCATCGCCACCTCCCTCATCAGCCTCGACCAGGCCAAGGACAACATGCGCCAGGAGATCCCGGACGGCACCTCCTTCGACGACGTGAAGGGGGCCGCCCAGCGCGCCTGGGACCGGATCCTCGGCAGGGTCGAGGTGGAGGGCGCCACCGAGGACCAGCTGACCACGCTGTACTCCAGCCTGTACCGGCTGTACCTGTACCCCAACTCCGGCTTCGAGAAAGTGGGTTCGACGTACCAGTACGCCTCGCCCTTCTCCCCGATGCCGTCCCAGGACGCCCCGACGCACACCGGGGCGAAGATCGTGGACGGCAAGGTGTACGTCAACAACGGCTTCTGGGACACCTATCGGACGACCTGGCCGGCGTACTCGTTGCTGACACCCTCTCAGGCGGGCGAGATGGTCGACGGGTTCGTGCAGCAGTACAAGGACGGCGGCTGGACCTCGCGTTGGTCCTCGCCCGGTTACGCGGACCTGATGACCGGCACCTCCTCGGACGTGGCCTTCGCAGATGCGTACGTCAAGGGCGTGGACTTCGACGCGAAGTCGGCGTACGAGGCGGCCCTGAAGAACGCCACGGTCGCGCCCTCGTCCTCCGGTGTGGGCCGCAAGGGCATGCAGACCTCGCCCTTCCTCGGCTACACCAGCACCGACACCCATGAGGGCCTGTCCTGGGCGCTGGAGGGCTACCTCAACGACTACGGCATCGCGCGGATGGGCCGGGCGCTCTACGCGAAGACGGGAGACAAGCGCTACCGCGAGGAGTCGGAGTACTTCCTCAACCGGGCCCAGGACTACGTACGTCTCTTCGACGCGAAGGCCGGCTTCTTCCAGGGCCGGGACGCCAAGGGCGACTGGCGGGTGCCGTCGGAGAGTTACGACCCGCGCGTATGGGGCTACGACTACACCGAGACCAACGGCTGGGGGTACGCATTCACCGCCCCGCAGGACAGCCGGGGGCTCGCCAACCTGTACGGCGGACGTGCGGGGTTGGCCGAGAAGCTGGACACGTACTTCTCGACGCCGGAGACGGCCTCGCCCGAGTTCGTCGGTTCCTACGGCGGTGTCATCCACGAGATGACGGAGGCGCGGGACGTCCGGATGGGCATGTACGGGCACTCCAACCAGGTCGCCCACCACGTCACTTACATGTACGACGCGGCCGGTCAGCCCTGGAAGACGCAGAGGAACGTGCGTGAGGTGCTGTCGCGGCTGTACGTCGGCAGCGAGATCGGGCAGGGCTACCACGGTGACGAGGACAACGGCGAGCAGTCGGCCTGGTACCTCTTCTCGGCGCTGGGCTTCTACCCGCTGGTGATGGGCAGCGGCGAATACGCCGTCGGCTCACCGCTGTTCACCAAGGCGACGGTCCATCTGGAGAACGGCCGGGACCTGGTGGTCAGGGCGCCGGAGAACAGCGCGCGGAACGTGTACGTGCAGGGCCTGAAGGTCAACGGCAAGCCGTGGACGTCGACTTCGCTCCCCCACGCGGTGCTGTCCAAGGGGGCCGTCCTGGACTTCGCCATGGGCCCCCGTCCCTCGAAGTGGGGCACGGGGAAGAACGCGGCGCCGGTGTCGATCACCCAGGACGACGAGGTGCCGACGCCGCGTGCGGACGTGCTGTCCGGTGACGGGGCCCTGTTCGACAACACCTCGGCGACGGAAGCGGCCGTGACCTCGGTCGACCTGCCGGTGTCCGGGGAGGTCGAGGGGGTTCAGTACACGGTGACCTCGTCGTCGGACCGGGCGAAGGCGCCGGCCGGCTGGACGCTCCAGGGCTCGGCCGACGGCAGCACGTGGAAGACCCTCGACCGGCGGTCCGGAGAGTCCTTCGCCTGGGACCGGCAGACACGGGCGTTCACCGTGAGGTCTCCGGGTACGTACGGGAAGTACCGTCTGGTGCTCGACGGCGAGGCGGTCCTGTCGGAGGTCGAACTGCTGGCCTGAGCAACGGCGTTGGGGGTCCCATGCAGGGTGTCGATCCGGCCTGGCTGCCGGACGGTGCGTTCCGGCCGATCGGCACCCGGCGGACCCTGATCCGCGGCACGGGCCCGCTGGTGGACACGGTCCGCGGGGAGGTGACGGAGGCCTGCGCCCGGTTCGGGGGCGCGGTCGTCCAGGACGACCCCGACCTCGTGCTGGAGCTGACCGGTGAGGACGACGGCGGCGAGGCGTTCACCTGCGGTCGCCGTGACGGCTGTACGACCGTCACGGCGACCGGCGCGCGCGGGCTGCTGTACGGCTTCTTCCATGTCGTACGGCTAGGGGAGGCGGCCTTCCTCGGCGAGACCGAACCCCAGCACCACCGGCCCGAGTTGGCGCTGCGGATGCTCGACCACTGGGACAACGTGGCCGTGCACCCCGTCATGGGCCAGGTGGAGCGCGGGTACGCGGGCGGGTCGCTGTTCTGGGCGGACGGACGGGCTCGCGGGGATCTGGAGCGGGTGCGGGCGTACGGCAGGCTGCTGGCGGCCTGCGGGATCAACGCGGTGGCCGTGAACAACGTGAACGTGCACGCGGCGGAGGCCCGGCTGCTGACCGACCGGATCGGTGAAGTGGCGGACATCGCGGGCGCGTTGCGGCCGTACGGCATCCGCACGCATCTGTCGGTGACCTTCGCCGCGCCGGTCGTGCTGGGCGGGCTGGAGACGGCCGACCCCCTCGCCACGGAGGTGCGCGAGTGGTGGGCCGGAGCGGCCGCCCGGGTGTACGCGGCGATCCCCGACTTCGGCGGGTTCGTCGTGAAGGCGGACTCGGAGGGGCAGCCGGGGCCGTTCGCGTACGGGCGCAGTCATGCGGACGGTGCGAACATGCTCGCCGCCGCCCTCGCGCCGCACGGCGGAACCGTTCACTGGCGGGCCTTCGTCTACGACCACCGCCAGGACTGGCGGGACCGCTCGACGGACCGGGCGCGGGCCGCGTACGACCATTTCGTGCCGCTGGACGGGGAGTTCGCGGACAACGCCGTCCTCCAGGTCAAGCACGGCCCGATGGACTTCCAGGTGCGGGAGCCGGTCTCACCGCTGATCGGGGCGATGCCGGGGACCCGGCTCGCGGTGGAGCTCCAGGCCACGCAGGAGTACACCGGGCAGCAGCGGCACGTGTGCTGGCTGGGGCCGATGTGGAGCGAGGTCCTGCGGTGCGAGATCGCCGAGGGGTCCCCGGTGGGCGCACTGGCGCGGGGTGGGCTCGTCGCCGTGTCCAACGTCGGGGACGACCTGTTCTGGACGGGGCATCCGCTGGCCCAGGCGAATCTGTACACGTTCGGGCGGCTGGCCTGGGAGCCGGGCGCCGATCCGCACCGGATCCTCGACGAGTGGATCCGGCTCAGCTTCGGGGCGGGGCCTGGATCGGGTCCCGCGGCGGGCCTGCGCTCGATCCTGGACGGTTCGTGGCGGACGTACGAGAAGTACACGGCTCCGCTCGGGGTGGGCTTCATGGTGCAGCCGGGGCACCACTACGGTCCCAGTGTCGACGGCTACGAGTACAGCCCGTGGGGCACCTACCACTTCGCCGACCGTGACGGGGTCGGCGTGGACCGGAGCGTGGCGAGCGGGACGGGGTACGCCGGGCAGTACGCCAAGCCGTGGGCCGAGTTGTACGAGTCTCCCGAGACCTGTCCGGACGAGCTGCTGCTGTTCTTCCACCACGTGTCGTACGACCACATGCTGAAGAGCGGCAAGACGGTGATCCAGCACATCTACGACACGCACTTCGAGGGCGTGGCGGAGGTGGAGGCGGCCCGGGAGGTGTGGGGTTCGCTGGTGGGGCTCGTGGACCCGGCACGCCATGCGCGGGTGGCGGAGCGGTTCGAGGAGCAGCTCCGGAGTGCCCGCGAGTGGCGCGATCAGGTCAACAGCTACTTCTTCCGGAAGTCGGGGGTCCCGGACGAGCGGGGGCGGAGGATCTACTGAAGGCGCGGGAGGGGCACGCCGAAGGGGTCGAGGTGCGAGGGCTTGGGGCTCGACGCCGTCATGCGGTGAAGTCCTTCCGGGTCTCGGCGATCACCGGGCGGCTGCTGTGCAGCAGGGACAGCAGCACGGGAGCGGCGAGCAGGGCGGGCAGGGCCTCGGTGAGTACGGCGGTCCCGGCGGCGGTCAGGACGAGCAGTGAGGCGGCGCCGAGGGTGGCCCGGGCGTGCCGGACCAGGAAGTAGGCGGCGAGGCGGGCGGTGTCACGGGCCCGGAAGGTGAACAGGGCGGTCAGGACGAGCGCGTGGGCGCCCCACAGGAGGGAGCCGGCGCCGACGGCCGCGAGCAGGACCGCCCACCAGCCGGGCAGGCCGGTGGCCGGGAAGTGGGTGAGCGTGAACGCGATGACCGTGAGCCAGGCCAGCAGCGGGGTCCACAGCTTGAGGGCGGGGACGGCGTTGAGCCGCCAGCCGCGCCAGTAGGTCCGCGCCGGGTGGAGGTCGGTCAGGTCGTGGTCGCGGTGGTGGAGGGCGTACAGGGCGGCGGCGGTCGCCGGGCCGAGGGGCAGCAGGCAGACGGCGGCGAGGGGCAGGTTCGCCGGGTCGGGTCCGACGAGGAGCAGCCCGGCGAGGCCCGGAGAGGCACCGACCAGCAGCAGGGCCTCGACGGTGAGGAGGGTGTGGACGAGGGCGGCGGCCCGGGAGAGTGCGCCTTGCCCGAAGGCGACGGGGGTGCTCATGGGGTCTCCCCGGTCGGCAGGAGGTGCGCGGCTCGGATGCCCTGGCGGTCGGCCCCCGCGCCGCCCCATGGCGGGGGCTCGTTCCCGGTCCGGCTCACCTCGGTCGGGGTGAGCAGGTCGGTCCGGGGCGAGCGGGGGTGGTCCTTCCACGGTCGGGCGGTCTGGGCGCTGCCGTACTCGTCGTCGACCGTGGACCACTGGACGGATGCGTCGACTGTGGACCACTGGACGGATGCGTCGACCGTGGACCACTGGACGGATGCCTCCGGTGCGTCAGGCAGCGGTGGGCACAGGCCCGGCCGGCGCCCGCAGGGGGCCGGTCCCGCGCAGCTCGCGTGGGACTGCGTCCGGGCGAGGGTGGGCACTCGGCCGTCGGGGTACCGGCCGGCCAGGTCGTCGGCATCGCGGGCCGACTGGGCGGCGCCGCCAGGTTCGGTTCGGCCCGTGTCGTCGCGCCCGTGCCGGGCGGCGGGGAGGGGGCCGGGACGCTGCGCGGCGGCGCGGAGGCTCACCCGTTCTCCTTCCTGAAGCGTTCGTGCGCCTTGTTGTGCAGGTCGACGAGTTGCTGCATGTTCTTCGCCTTCAGCTCGGCGAGGTGGGCGTTCCAGTCGGACATCGGGCGTTTGCCGAGCACGAACTGGAGGGTGTTCTGGATGGCGGTGTCCTTGAGCGGGGTGTCCCAGAGGGTGGCCTGTTCCTGCTCGAAGGACTGGAGCGGGTGGGCCGGGTCGACCGGCAGTTGCTTCCGCTGGGACATGACGTCCTGGAACTTCTTCTCGTCGGGGCTGAAGTTGGAGGAGACCAGCTCCCAGCTGCCGCCGTAGGTGAACACGCCGTTGAAGAAGCCGAAGTCCTTCTGGAGGTCCTTCGGGGCGTCCGGGTCGGAGCCCATGAGGGAGATGCCGGGCTTGAGGGTGTACTTGCCGCCGGACTCGGTGTAAGTGACGCCCTTCACGCCCCACTTGGAGAACTTCTGGCCCTCGTCGGAGTACCAGAGCCAGTCCACGAACTGCATCATCGCGACGAAGTCGGAGCTCTTGAGGGCCTTGCTGGAGATCATGACGCCGTTCTCCAGGCGGACGCCGCTCAGCAGGATCGGGCCCGCGGGACCGAGCGGCACGGGGATCATCTCGATCGTCGAGCCCTTTACCTGCTTGCTCAGGTTGTAGCGGTAGTTCTGCACCAGCTCCTGCGAGTTGGCGCTGATCACGTACGACTTCTCGGCCAGCAGCTTCTGGATGGCCTGGTCGTCCTGCTGGGTGAAGCTCTCCGGGTCGAGGAGCTTCTCGGCGACGAGCTTCCTGAGGAATTCGACCATCTGCCGGTAGGCGTCCTGCGCCGCCGTGAACACGAACTTCTGCGCCTTGGTGTCGTAGCTGATGTTGTCGTAGTTCCAGCCGGCCTTGACGCCGTACGCCTGGCCGAGATAGCCGAACAACGCCCCGCAGGGGAAGGGGGTGTTGGTGCTCCAGCGGTCGGACCACGGGTACTTGTCCGGGTACTCCGCCTTGAGCGCCTTGAGGACGTCGTACACCTCGTCCCAGGTCGTGGGCAGGGCGAGACCGTGCCGGCCGAGGACGTCCGTGCGCAAGGAGAGCGAGTAGTTGGACTTGGGCCGCTCGTGCAGGCCGGGCAGCAGGTAGTACTCGCCGTCGGACTGGCGGATGGAGTCGAGCTCCGGCTCCAGCTTCCACTTCCTGACCTTGTCCCGGAAGTTGGGCATCAGATGGACGTATTTGCTGACCGGCAGGATGGCGCCCGAGGACACGAAGGCGACCTCGCCGGGGTGGTACGTCTTGGGGATGATGAACGGGGCGTCGCCCGCGCCGATGAGGACGCTGCGCTTCTTCTCGTAGTCGGCGAGCGGCACGTCCAGGGGCTTGATGGTGACCCCGGTGCGCCGGGTGACCTCCTTCCAGAACAGCCAGCTGTTCTTGAGGGGGTAGACCGGGTTGTCGTTGTGCAGCATCGAGAAGGACAGCGCCTTGGTCGCCTTGAACTGCTGTCCGGCGCGGTAGTTCTTCATCGCGCCGTCCTGCTTCTTCGACAGGTCCTTGGAGTCGCCTCCGCCGTCCCCGCCGCCGCAGCCGGTGAGGGTGGCGAGACCGGCGAATCCGGCGGCGGCCAGGATCTGACGCCGTGACAGCTCTCCTGCGTTCGGCATGGGAACTCCCTTGTTCCGTAGGTGAGTTGCTGGGATCAGCCCTTGACCGCGCCGAGCATCACGCCCGAGACGAAGTAGCGCTGGACGAAGGGGTACACGCAGACGATCGGCAGCGCGGTGAGCACGATGGTGACCGCCTGGATGCTCGCGCCGACCTGGCTGAGCTCGGCGGTGCCCGCGCCCGCGTTGCCGCCTCCGGTGGCGCCCGCAATGAGGTTGCGCAGATAGACGGTGACCGGCATCAGGTCGGCGCGGTCCATGTAGAGGAACGCCCCGAACCACGAGTTCCAGAAGGACACCGTGTAGAAGAGCACCATGGTTGCCACGACCGCCTTGGACAACGGCAGCACGATCCTGAGCAGGATGCCGTAGGTGCTCAGCCCGTCGATCTGCGCGGCCTCCTCCAGCTCGGTCGGCAGGCTCTCGAAGAAGGCCTTCATCACCAGCAGGTTGAAGACGCTGATCGCGTTGGGCAGCGCGATGGCCCAGACGCTGTTCTTCAGCCCGAGCTCGGTGACGAGGATGTAGTGGGGAATCAGGCCGCCGGTGAAGAACATCGTGAACACGGCGATGCCGACGAGCACCCCGCGCCCCTTGAGGTTCTTCTTGGAGAGCACGTAGGCGTAACAGGTCGTCAGCACCATGGCCACCGCGGTCGAGACGACCGTGTAGAAGACGGTGTTGCCGTAGTTCCGCCAGAACATCGAGTCCTGGAAGACGACTTTGTAGGTGGTGAGGTTGAACCCCTTGGGCCACAGGGTGACTTCACCGGCCCGGATCTGGCGTTCCCCGCTGAAGGACCGGGCGACGATGTTGAGGAAGGGGTACAGGGTGACGATCACGACGAGGGTGAGGATCACCCCGTTGACGCCCTGGAAGACCCGGTAGGAACGGCTCGGCTTCACCACAGGCTGGTCCCCACTGTGCGGCGCGAGAGCGTGTTGGCGGACGTGATCAGGACGAGGCCGATGACCGCCTCGAACAGCCCGATGGCGGCCGCGTAGCTGAAGCTGTTGGACTCGACTCCCGTGCGGTACACGTACGTCGAGATCACGTCGGCGGTCGGGTAGGTCAGCGGGTTGTAGAGCAGCAGGACCTTCTCGAAGCCGACCGCCATGAAGGTCCCGACGTTGAGGATCAGCAGCGTGATCATGGTCGGGCGGATACCGGGCAGGGTGACGTGCCAGATCTGCTGCCAGCGGTTGGCCCCGTCGATGCGGGCGGCCTCGTACAGGTCCTCGTCGATGGTGGTGAGCGCGGCGAGGTAGAGGATCGTGCCCCAGCCGGCGGTCTGCCAGATCTCGGAGCCGACGTAGATCGTGCGGAACCATCCGGGTTCCTGGATGAAGCGGATCTCGTCGTGGCCGAGCCAGGCGAGGGCGTGGTTGACCGGGCCGTCGGTGGCGAGCATCTGGAGGGTCAGGCCCGCGACGATCACGATCGACAGAAAGTGCGGGAGGTACGACACCGACTGCACGAACCGTTTCAGCGAGCGTCGGCGGACCTCGTTCAGCAGCAGCGCGAGGACGATCGGGATCGGGAAGCAGAAGACGAGGGTGAGTCCGCCGAGCCACAGGGTGTTGCGGAACACCTGCCAGAAGGTCGGGTCGCTGAGGAACATGCGCACATAGCGCAGGCCCACCCAGTCCTCGCCGAACATCGAGCCACCGGGCTCGAAGCGCCGGAAGGCGATCACGTTGCCGATCATCGGCAGATAGCGGAAGACCAGGAAGAACAGCAGCGGCAGCACGGCCAGCGAGTACAGCTGCCAGTCCCGGCGCAGGGCCCGGCGCCACCCTCCGCGCGGCGCCGGTCGAGGGGTCACGGCGGGCCGGTCCTCGACGCCGGTGGGGGGAGGTGCCGACTTGACGGAGGTGCTCACGCTCGGTCCTCTCAGGCGGGGGACGGAACCGAAACTTTCGAGCTCTTACCGGTAACTCCGCGGCAACTTAGGGCCATTCAGAAAGCGCTGTCAATGGGTCAGGCAGGAGATACCTGGGGCAGGAGTGGGGTAGGAACGGGAAGGCCGCATCCCGTACCCCTCCGCAAGTTTCACTGCTTTGACCGACTCATGCGAGGTGTCCTGTGCCCGCGTTCGACCTTCCGACGAACGAGCTGGAGCGCTACCGCCCCGATGTCCAGGAACCCCCGGATTTCGACGCGTTCTGGCGTGACACCCTGAAAGAGGCGGCCGACCCGGACGTGTTGGTGTCGGTGCGCCCGGCCGAGAACGGACTGCGTCTCACCGACACCTGGGACGTGACCTTCCGGGGCTTCGCCGGCGACCCGGTCCGCGCCTGGTACAGCAGGCCGGCAGGAGTCGCCTCGGCCCTGCCCGCGGTCGTCGAGTACGCCGGGTACGGGCGCGGGCGCGGCCTCCCACACGAGCGGCTGACCTGGGTGAACGCCGGGTACGCCCATCTGCTGATGGACAACCGCGGCCAGGGCGACCAGCACGGCAACGGCGGCGCGACCCCCGATCCGCACGCCCTCGCCCCGGGCGGCCCGGGTCCGGCGGCACGCGGTCTGCTCGATCCGCGCGACTACCACTACCGGCGGCTGATCACGGACGCGGTGCGCGCGGTGGCGGCGGTGCGGGCGCTTCCGGGCGTGGACGCGGAACAGGTCGCGGCCGTCGGAAACAGTCAGGGCGGCGGCCTGGCGCTGGCCGTCGCCGGGCTGGTGCCGGACCTGGCGGCGGTCCTGGTCACCGCGCCGTTCCTGTGCGGCATCCGGCGCGCCCTGGACCTGACCGACGCGAGTCCCTACGGCGAGATCAGCGCCTACCTGTCCGTGCACCGGGGCGCGGAGGAGGCCGCGTACCGCACGCTCTCGTACATGGAGGGCGTCTCCTTCGCCCGCCGCGCCTTCGCCCCGGCCCACTTCGGGGTGGGTCTGCGGGACACGGTGTGCCCGCCGAGCGGGGCGTACGCGGCCTTCAACCGCTACGGCGAACTGACCGGCACTGAGCCCCGCAAGGAGATCCACGCCTATCCGTACAACAGCCACGAGGGCGGCGAGGCGGTACAGGTGCGCCGCCAACTCGACTGGCTGGGTGGGGTGTCGGGGTTCAGCGGGTGAGCGCCGGGCTGATTTGACATCGTTGTCCGCCGCGAGGATAGAGTGATGTATAGACCACTCGATCACGTCATCGCGCGCATCGCGCCGTCACAGCCTTCCCCCTCCGCGTCGGCCACCCACCCCCCTCGCGCCGACCGGCTCGCGGACCCGGTGGCACACAGTCCACCGGGTCCGCCCTGAGCATGTCCACGGGTGCTGACGGGTGCTCAGCCGACCCTGCACGGAAGGGTCGTGGCCGTGTCACCGCCGGAGCCCGTCACGACGTAGCCGAACGTCGCGCTCTGTCCCGGACTCAACGAGCCGTTCCAGTTGGCGTTGTGGACCATCACGCTCTGGCCGGTGTAGGTCGCGTTGCCGTTCCAGAGGCTGTCGACCTTCTGGCCGGACGGCAGGTTCCAGTCGACCATCCAGCCCAGCATCGGCACGTCACCGGAGTTGGTGACGGTGACCTCGGACTGGTAGCCGCCGCTCCAACTGCCCGTCGTCCTACGGGTGGCGGTGCAGGTGCCGGGCACCGGCTCGGTCGGGTTGCCCGGCTCGTGGATGCCGGTGACCTCGCCGTTGCCGCCGTCGAAGACCACGTCGGAGCAGGAGTAGAAGGTCTCCGCGCTGTCCGAGCGCTGCCAGACCATGTAGATGATGTGGCGTCCCGACTTGTTCGCCGGGAGCTGGCCGGTCCAGGAGTAGTTGGCCTCGACCGTGCCCGGACTGCCGTGCAGCGGGGGGTGGTCGACGCTGAGGAAGGGCCGGTCCTCGATGTCATTCCAGGTGAGGGCCTTCGTGGGGTCGAAGCCGTCCTTGGTGACGTAGACGTAGAACCAACCCGGGTGCGCGGCCCAGGCGTTGTAGGAGAAGTCGACCGTCTTGCCCGCGGTGAGGTGGGTGAGCGGCCAGTCGTCGCGGGGGGCGTTGAAGCCGGTGAAGTTGGTGTTGCCGCCGCTGCACAGCTGACCGTCCGGGACGAAGCCGCGGGTGCGGCCGGCGCCGTCGGAGCGCAGCACGGAGAACCAGTTGTAGAACGGCGTGGTGCCGCTGACCTGTTGGGCGTTCTTGCAGGCGGGGTTGACCGGCTTGATCTCACCGGTGTCGGTCAACGCGTCCTGCCAGCACAGGAAGGTGCGGCTGGCGGGCTTCATGGGGGTGCCGTGGGCCTCGGCCCTGCCGCCCGCGGTGAGGACCAGGCTCAGGGCGGGGATGGTGGCGAGCAGGGAGACGAGGACCAGGAAGAGGGCTCTGGGACGGGTCACCCTCGCTAACTTTGTCAGGATCATGACAGTCCAGTCCGTTCCTTGAGGTACGGGCCGTGCGGGTGTGGGGTTGCGGCGGGGTGGGAGCGCGCATGCGGGCGGGTTCCGGTCCGTCCGAATGGGAGCGCTCCCACCCTGCCTTCTGCGGAAGGTAGCGGGAAGGGGCGCAGTTGTAAACGGCTGGCGCTGGTGTCAGTGGTGTGGCGTGGTGTCGCCGGTTCGGGTGGCGGCGTCCTGATCTGCGCGATAACGGTGTGTGACGGTGCCCAGACTGGCCCACGTGAGAGCTGATGACGAGAACGCCTGGATGTTCCCACCGGCCGGGGGCTGGCGATTCGACCAGGTCAAGGGTCTGGAGCTGGACTTCGACTGGGAACTCGTGGACGGTGTGATCGCGCCCCGGGCGCAGGCCGGTCTCTGGCAGAACCATGTCCGCGGCCGGTTGCGAGGCGTGCTGGAGGCCGCGCGGGCCGAGCCGTACCAAGTCGTGGGTGGGCAGTGCGTCATGGTCGACGAGCGCAACGCACCTGAGCCCGACCTGATCGTCTTCGACCACCGGGGCCTGGACTTCTTCGGAACCGAGTGCGTCCCCGTCGAACAGGTCGTCCTCGTCGTAGAGGTCGTCCCGCCTGGTTCCCGCCAGGATCAGCGTCCTCTTTTCGCCCCGTCCGAGGTCCCGTACTACTGGCGCGTCGAACTGGACCGGGAGCAGAAGCTCGCGGTCCACGAGTACTGGCTCAACGCGGACACCCTTTCGTACTTCCCCGCGCCGTCCCACCCCGTGCACCACGACAAGCTGGTCACGGAACTGCCCTTCCCCGTCGAGGTCGACCTGGACGCGCTCGTCGGGTTCTGACGACCGGAGCCGGTGAGCGTCACACCGGGTGGGCCGTCTGGAAGGCCAACCGCTCCTGCGCGGCTTCCCCTACGGCCGTCAGCGCGTCGTCGAGGTCCAGGAACTCCTCCCACACCGTCCGCCCGCTCGCCTCGGCCAGCCTCCTGACCACCAAGTCCTCCAGCTCCGGGACCCGCTTGTTCTTCCAGATCTTGTCGGCGAGGCTGACCAGCAGGTCTTCCAGGCCGATGTCCGGCAGGGTCCAGGTCGCGTGGGTGGCGGCGAAGCGGGCGAGGCCGGGGGCGACCCCCTGTGCCAGGAGGAGCCGCCGACCGGCCTCCTCGTGTGCCGAGCCGGGGCCCAGGAGTTCACCGACGTGCGCGGTCTTGCCGATGTCGTGGGTCGCTGCACCGAACAGCACTGCCTCCCGGTCGACTTGGAGCGAGGGGTGCCGGCGTGCCAGCCAGTCGAGGAGCTCGTGCGCCACGTCGTGCACCAGGCGCAGGTGGGCGGCGAGACGGGGTGGCGCGTCGAGCGACTGGAGGAGATGGACCACGTCGTCGGGGAGGGGGCGGGGGCCGGGGTCGTGCAGCGCGCGGTGCAAGGGGGTGGGGGTGGTCACGGCGCAAGGGTAGGACGGGAGTTGGATGGGGGTGGGGGTGGTCACGGCGCAAGGGTAGGACGGGAGTTGGATGGGGTGGGCCCCCGTGGCGAAGGCGGCTGAGCGTCAACACCACGACCGCGGCGCCCTGCGTGCTCCTACTTCACCAACTGGCCCCGCAGGCGGGGTGGGAGAGCAGCGGCACGGACGTCCGCTTCGCCGCCGCCCCTCTCCGCCCCGGACTCCGTCGCCCTCGGGAGTCGGATCGTGAACTCCGTTCGGCCCGGGGAGCTTTGGACGGTGATGTGGCCTCCGTGTGCTGCGGTGATCGCCAGCGCCAACGACAGGCCCAGACCCGAACCGCCCGCGCTCGCGTCCGACCGGGAGCGGGAGGTGTCCGCGCGGGTGAAGCGTTCGAAGACCGTGGGGAGGAGGGGCGGGGGGATACCGGGACCGTCGTCGCGGACGCTGATCACACAGTGGTCGTCGGAAGGTTCCACCGACGTGACGACCCTCGTTCCCACCGGCGTGTGCGTCCTCGCGTTGGACAGGAAGGCTGCCACCGCCCGCCGCAGGAGGGGCGCGTCTCCGGTCGCCAACGCCGCCGACCCCAAGGGAAGTTCGAGCTGCCAGTCGTGGCCGTTGTCCGCCGACCGCGCTTCCCACACCGCCTCCGCCACCAGTGCCGCCAGATCCACCCGCGCGGTCCGGAGCGGGTTGCCCTCGTCGAGGCGGGCGAGCAGGAGCAGGTCCTCCACCAGGGCCGTCATGCGTGCGGACTCGGCCGAGACGCGACGCCAGGCCAGCACCGGGTCGACGACGCCGGTGCCGCGGTTCACCAGCTCGGCGTATCCGGCGATCGAGGCGAGGGGCGTACGGAGTTCGTGGCTGGCGTCGGCCAGGAAGCGCCGCATGCGTTCCTCGCCGCTGCGCACCAACTCCTCGCTGTGCCGGACCCGTTCGAGGAGGTCATTGAGCGCGGCGCCCACCTGCCCGGCCTCACTGTCCGGGTCGGTGTCGGGCACGGGCACCCTGGTGAGGGTGTCGCCGGGTCCGAGCGGGGCCCGGGCGACCTCGGCCGCGGTGGCGGCGACCCGGCCGAGGGGGCGCAGTTGCCGTCGTACGACCACCGCGCACACGCAGCCGGCGACGGCGAGCCCGGTGGCCGCGACGGCGGACTCGACCAGCACCAGGTGCCCGAGCATGTTCTCCACGTCGGCCGTCGGCAGCCCGGTCAGGACCTGTACGCCGCCGCTGCGCAGCACGGTGACCCGGTAGGCGCCGAGACCCGGGAGGGTCCGGGTGTGCTGCGAGCCGTCGGCGCGCAGACCTGTCAGGGCGGCCTGCTGGGCCGGGTCGAGAGCCCGCGGCGGGGCGTCCTGCTTCACGACGGCCGCGGAAAGGACCTTCCCGTCACCGGACAGCCGGGCCGCCAGCATGCCCGACGGGTTTCCGTCGTTCCGGAGGAAGCCCAAGTAGGTGCTCGACGACGGGTGGAGGGCTGCGCCGCCGAGGCTGCGTTCGGCGGCGTTCACGACCCGGCCGTCGAACTCTCCCATGACGTAGGCGCGTTGGAACAACGCGGTGGCGAGGGCCGTCGCCCCGCAGACGACGACCAGGGTGGCGCCGACGAGGAGGAGCAGCCGGGTGCGCGTCGCGCGCGGGCGTCGTCGCGGCCGGGTCCTGGTGCCAGTCATGTACCGATCGTGTCCCGGTCCGCTGAGGGAACCCTGTGTTCCACCTGAGGGTGGGTGATGACCTGCGCATTCCGCTGCGGAAACGGCGAAAGGGCCGCACCCCCGGTGCCGGGGGTGCGGCCCTTTCGCGACGAACCGTTGTCCGCGAAGGACTACTTGCGGATCAGCGAGCGCAGCACGTACTGCATGATGCCGCCGTTGCGGTAGTAGTCGGCCTCACCGGGGGTGTCGATGCGGACGACCGCGTCGAACTCGACGCCCGTGTCGGTGGTGACCTTGACCGTGCGCGGCGTGGTGCCGTTGTTCAGCTCCTCGACACCGGTGAAGGAGAAGGTCTCCTCGCCGGTCAGGCCGAGCGTCGCGGCGGACTGGCCTTCGGGGAACTGGAGCGGCAGGACGCCCATGCCGATGAGGTTCGAGCGGTGGATGCGCTCGTACGACTCGGCGATGACGGCCTTGACGCCGAGGAGCGCGGTGCCCTTGGCGGCCCAGTCGCGGGACGAGCCGGAGCCGTACTCCTTGCCGGCCAGGATGGCCAGCGGGATGCCCTGCTCGATGTAGTTGCGGGAGGCGTCGTAGATGAACGACACCGGACCGCCGTCCTGGGTGAAGTCGCGGGTGTAGCCGCCCTCGGTGCCCGGCGCGATCTGGTTGCGCAGGCGGATGTTGGCGAACGTGCCGCGGATCATGACCTCGTGGTTGCCTCGGCGGGAGCCGTAGGAGTTGAAGTCACGACGCTCCACACCGTGCTCGGTGAGGTACTTGCCGGCCGGGGTGTCGGCCTTGATGGCACCGGCGGGCGAGATGTGGTCGGTGGTGACCGAGTCGCCCAGCTTGGCGAGGACCCGGGCGCCGGTGATGTCGCTGACCGGCGTGGTCTCCATCGTCATGCCCTCGAAGTACGGGGGCTTGCGGACGTAGGTCGACTCGGCGTCCCACTCGAAGGTGTTGCCGGTCGGGATCGGCAGCGCCTGCCACTGGGCGTCGCCCGCGAAGACGTCGGAGTAGGACTTGTTGAACATGTCCTCGCCGATGGCGTTCGCCACGACGTCGTTGACCTCGGCCTCGGAGGGCCAGATGTCCGCCAGGTAGACCGGCTTGCCCTCCTGGTCCACACCCAGCGCGTCCTTGGTGATGTCCACCTTCATGGAGCCCGCGATGGCGTACGCGACGACCAGCGGCGGGGAGGCCAGGTAGTTCATCTTGACGTCGGGGTTGATCCGGCCCTCGAAGTTCCGGTTGCCGGAGAGGACCGAGGTGACCGCGAGGTCGTGGTCGTTGACGGCCTTGGAGACCTCCTCCGGCAGCGGGCCGGAGTTGCCAATGCAGGTGGTGCAGCCGTAGCCGACGAGGTTGAAGCCGACCTTGTCGAGGTACGGGGTCAGGCCCGCCTTGTCGAAGTAGTCGGTGACGACCTTCGAGCCCGGGGCGAGGGTGGTCTTGACCCACGGCTTGCGGGTCAGGCCCTTCTCGACCGCCTTCTTGGCCACCAGCGCGGCGGCGACCATGACGTACGGGTTCGAGGTGTTGGTGCAGGAGGTGATCGCGGCGACCGTGACGGCACCGTGGTCGAGCTCGTACGTCGAGCCGTCGGGGGCGGTCACGGTGACCGGGTTGGACGGGACGCCGTTCGGGGCGACCGCGGGGGCGTCGGAGGCCGGGAAGGACTCCTTGCCCGCCTCGTCCACGGCGTCGACGTAGTTGAGGACGTCCGACTTGAACTGCTGGGCGGCGTTGGCGAGGACGATACGGTCCTGCGGGCGCTTCGGGCCGGCGATGGAGGGGACGACCGTGGAGAGGTCCAGCTCCAGCTTCTCGGAGAAGTCGGGCTCGGCCTTCGGGTCCAGCCAGAGGCCCTGCTCCTTGGCGTACGCCTCGACGAGCGCGAGCTGCTGCTCGGTGCGGCCGGTGAGCTTGAGGTACTTGATGGTCTCGTCGTCGATCGGGAAGATCGCGGCGGTCGAGCCGAACTCCGGCGACATGTTGCCGATGGTGGCGCGGTTCGCGAGGGAGGTGGCGGCGACGCCCTCGCCGTAGAACTCGACGAACTTGCCGACGACACCGTGCTTGCGGAGCATCTCGGTGATGGTCAGCACGAGGTCGGTGGCGGTGGTGCCGGGCTTGAGCTCACCGGTCAGCTTGAAGCCGACGACGCGCGGGATGAGCATGGAGACCGGCTGGCCGAGCATCGCGGCCTCGGCCTCGATGCCGCCGACGCCCCAGCCCAGCACACCGAGGCCGTTGACCATCGTGGTGTGCGAGTCGGTGCCGACGAGGGTGTCGGGGTACGCCTGGCCGTTGCGGACCATGACCGTGCGGGCCAGGTGCTCGATGTTCACCTGGTGGACGATCCCGGTGCCCGGCGGGACGACCTTGAAGTCGTCGAACGCGGTCTGGCCCCAGCGCAGGAACTGGTAGCGCTCGCGGTTGCGGCCGTACTCCAGCTCGACGTTCTGCGCGAACGCGTCGTGGGTGCCGAACTTGTCCGCGATGACGGAGTGGTCGATGACCAGCTCGGCCGGGGAGAGCGGGTTGACCTTGGCCGGGTCGCCGCCGAGCTCCTTGACGGCCTCACGCATGGTCGCGAGGTCCACGACACAGGGCACGCCGGTGAAGTCCTGCATGATCACGCGGGCCGGCGTGAACTGGATCTCCTGCGACGGCTGGGCCTGGGAGTCCCAGCTGCCGAGGGCGCGGATGTGGTCGGCGGTGATGTTCGCGCCGTCCTCGGTACGGAGCAGGTTCTCCAGGAGAACCTTGAGGCTGTACGGCAGGCGGGCCGAGCCCTCCACCTTGTCCAGCCGGAAGATCTCGTACGACTCGTCACCCACGCTCAGCGTGGCGCGGGCGTCGAAGCTGTTCGCCGACACGACAGTCTCCTTCATTTCTGTGCGCTTACCACCGCATCCTGCCGCCACGCCACCTTGGCCGATCCGCTAAGGTAAGGCTAAGTTAGGCATGCCTTACCGTCAGGTTCGACGGACGCGTGCTGCTGCGGTACGCCTCGGCAGATATCTCGATGTCGAGATAACTCTAGTACATGAGGCCGGGATGGTCATGCCCGGCCCCGCTGTGATGTCCTGACCGGCATGCCCGACGGACGAGAAACCGGGACGCCGGATGGGAACGGTCATGCCTGACGGATGGGAATGGGACCCGACCCTCTTCAAGGGAAGCGCGGTCCACTACACGCGCGGTCGGCTGCCGTACGCCCCGGGTCTCGCCGGGACGGTGGCCAGGGCCCTCGGACTGGACGGCCGGGGCCGGCTCCTCGACGTGGGCTGCGGGCCCGGCACGGTGCTGCTCGCGCTGGCGCGGTACTTCACGGAGGCGGTCGGCCTCGATCCCGACGAGGACATGCTGGCCGAGGCGGAACGGCAGGCCGGGCGGCGCGGGGTCACCAACGCGCGCTGGGTGCCCGGCCGTGCCGAGGACCTGCCGGCCGGCCTCGGGACGTTCCGGGCCGTGGTGTTCGCCCAGTCCTTCCACTGGACGGACCGCGACCGGGTCGCCACGACCGTGCGGGGGATGCTGGAGCCGGGCGGCGCGTTCGTCCACATCGCCGACGACAAGGACGCGCCGACCGCGACCACTCCCCTGCCGTGGCCCGCCTCCCCCTACGCGGAGATCGGCGAGCTGGTGCGCGGGTACCTCGGTCCGGTGCGCCGCGCCGGACAGGGCCGGCTCGTCCACGGCACCCCCGGCCGGGAGGACCTGGTCATGACACGGGCCGGCTTCGAGGAATTCGAACAGCGCGTCGTGCCCGCCGGGCAGGTCGTGGAGCGCGGCGTGAACGACCTGGTGGCGTGGACGTTCTCCCGCTCCGACTCGGCACCCCATCTGTTCGGCGACCGGCTGGCGGAGTTCGAGCGGGACCTGCGCGCCCTGTTGCGGAGCATCTCGCCGGACGGCCACTTCGCGGAACAGCTCCCGGCGACCCGGGTCATGATCTGGCGGCCACCGCGCGGCGAGGGGTGAGGCCCGCCGAAGGAGGCCGACCCGGGTGACGGCTGCCCTGGGTGACGGCCCGAGGGGTGACGAGCGCTGGGGGTGACGGTCCCCGGGGGCGACGGTCCCCGCGGACGACGGTCCCCGGGGGGCGACGACCGCCCCAACTCGCCCACAGGGACGGGGCGGTGCGAAACCTGGCAGCCATCTCTTCGCCGGGCCGGGGTATTCGAACGGCAACGACAGCACGCGCGACCTTCGACAGGAGGCCCCCATGCCGCTCACGTTCCGCAAGAGTTTCCGGATCCTTCCCGGAGTGCGGCTCAACATCAACCGGCGCTCTTGGTCCATCACGACCGGCGGCGGCAGCCACGGCCCGAAGCACACCCACAGCAGCACGGGACGCCGTACGACATCCATGGATCTGCCCGGACCTTTCGGATGGCGCCGGACCCGTACCGCCAAGCGCCACTGACGTCTCCTCGGATCCGCACGGGTCACTCACCCGAACGGACGCCCCGGAATGCGCAATCTCATATCTGAGATAGCCTCAACCCCATGGCAGACGACTACCTCGTACGCATCGGCAAGCTCATCCGTGACGCCCGGCAGCACCGGGGCTGGACACAGTCGCAGCTCGCGGAGGCGCTCGGCACCAGTCAGAGCGCCGTCAATCGCATCGAGCGCGGCAACCAGAACATCAGCCTTGAGATGATCGCCCGTATCGGTGAAGCACTGGACAGCGAGATCGTCTCTCTGGGCTACGCGGGCCCGATGCATCTGCGGGTGGTCGGCGGGCGCCGGCTGTCCGGTGCCATCGACGTCAAGACGAGCAAGAACGCGTGTGTGGCCCTGCTCTGCGCCTCGCTCCTCAACAAGGGGCGCACGGTGCTGCGCAGGGTCGCCCGCATCGAGGAGGTCTACCGCCTGCTGGAGGTGCTGGGCTCCATCGGCGTCCGCACCCGGTGGATCAACGACGGCGTCGACCTGGAGCTGGTCCCGCCGACCGAGCTGAACATGGCGTCGATCGACTCCGACGCCGCCGTGCGCACCCGCTCGATCATCATGTTCCTCGGCCCGCTGCTGCACCGCATGGACCGCTTCAAGCTGCCGTACGCCGGCGGCTGCGACCTCGGCACCCGGACCATCGAGCCGCACATGATCGCGCTGCGCCGGTTCGGTCTGGAGGTCGCGGCGACCGAGGGGCAGTACCACGCGCGGGTGGATCGGGCGGTCCGCCCGGACCGTCCGATCGTGCTGACCGAGCGCGGCGACACCGTGACGGAGAACGCGCTGCTCGCGGCCGCCCGCCACGACGGCGTCACCGTCATCCGCAACGCCTCCTCCAACTACATGGTCCAGGACCTGTGCTTCTTCCTGGAGGCGCTCGGCGTCCGGGTCGAGGGCATCGGCACCACCACGCTCACCGTGCACGGCGTGCCGCGCATCGACGTGGACGTCGACTACTCCCCTTCCGAGGACCCGGTCGAGGCGATGAGCCTGCTGGCCGCGGCGGTGGTCACGGAGTCGGAGCTGACGGTGCGCCGGGTGCCGATCGAGTTCCTGGAGATCGAGCTGGCGGTCCTGGAGGAGATGGGCCTCGACCACGACCGTACGCCGGAGTACTTCGCGGACAACGGCCGCACCCGCCTGGTCGACCTCACGGTCCGGCCCTCCAAGCTGGAGGCGCCGATCGACAAGATCCACCCGATGCCGTTCCCCGGCCTGAACATCGACAACGTCCCGTTCTTCGCGGCGATCGCGGCGGTCGCGCAGGGCCAGACTCTCATCCACGACTGGGTCTACGACAACCGCGCGATCTACCTCACCGACCTGAACCGCCTGGGCGGCCGCCTCCAACTCCTCGACCCGCACAGGGTCCTGGTCGAGGGCCCGACCCGCTGGCGCGCCGCCGAGATGATGTGCCCCCCTGCGCTGCGCCCCGCCGTGGTCGTCCTCCTGGCGATGATGGCGGCGGACGGCACGTCGGTGCTGCGCAACGTGTATGTCATCAACCGGGGTTACGAGGATCTGGCGGAGCGGTTGAACTCGGTGGGGGCGCAGATCGAGATCTTCCGGGACATCTGACCGCTCTTGCGCGGAGGTTGACGGTCGCTCGGCTACCAGGTGTGGGCCACGTCCACCACCAGTCGGTCGGGCAGGACCGTCACCCGGAACGGCAGCGTGGCGCGGACGCCGAGCCCGATGTGGGTCGCTCCGTCGTAGTGGCCTCCGAACTTCGCGTCCCGGAAGGTCCGGTAGCCGCGGAAGTCGAGTCCCGGCAGCGGATCGGCGAGCCTGACGTGGTACCGCGAGTCGTCGACCGGCGCGGTGAACTCGATCTCGATGATCGCCCCTCCCGCGACCGGGATGCCGGTCTGGGACGGGGGGTGGTTGAAGCCGGGGACGTACTGGACCCAGTACCCCGCCGGGTCGGCCGTCGTCATGCCCGGAAGGTCGAGCACCATCCGGTCGTAGCAGGTGTGTTGGCCGGCCCTGACATCCGTCAGGGAAGCGGCCATCGCCAACGACCCGGGCGCGGCCTTCGTGATGCTGCCCCAGCCCTTCTGGCAGGCCTCGGCCTGTGGCGCGGCGGCGACGGCAGGCGTGGCGCCTGCTCCCGTCAGGACCAGCGTCAGTGCTGCCAGCACGGTTGCCCAAGCTTTCATCTGTGAGCATCCCCTCTTGTCTGCGTGCACGGCGAATCCGTGCCATGTCAGACAAAGGGGGAGGCGCAACGGTTGGAGGCGATCAGGGTCCAGTTTCGGACATTCCTCTCGAATGTCAGGGGCCGTCAGCGCAGTCGGCGGGCTCGCAGCACCACGTCGTCGGTGTGGTGTGCGCCGGCCCCGCCGTCGGGGGCCGGCCGGGGTCGCTGTTCGTCCACCTCCAGCTCCCAGTCGTCGTCGAGCAGGGCGGCGACCATCGCGGGCCAGACGTACGCGGCCGGGTCGAACTCGCTGTCGTGCGGGTGCCCGGTGTCCATCCCCGCGTGGTGGACGAGCAGCAGTACGCCACCGGGCGCGACCGCCCCGAGCAGCGCCCGCTCGTTCGCGGCGTCGGAGGTGCGCGGCAGGGCCGGGTACTGCGCGGAGACCAGGTCGAAGGAGCCGGGCGGGAGTGCCGCCTCCGTCAGTTCCGCGTGGACCCAGTGGATGGTGACGCCGGCGTCGCGTGCGTGCCCCGCCGCCCGGTCCAGCGCCACTCCCGAGACCTCCAGCGCGGTCACGTCCCAGCCGCCGCGCGCGAGCCAGACGGCATCGGCGCCCTCGCCGCAGCCGACGTCGAGCACCCGCCCCGGCGTGAGCCCGGCGACCTCGGCCACGAGGGCACCGTTGGGCCGGCCGCTCCACAGCTGCGCCCGGTCGGCGTAGCGGTCGTCCCACTCCGCCCGTACGGCGGGGTCTCCGGCGTATCCGTCGGCGGTCGTCGTTCCTGCGTTGTCGCGAGTCATGGGCTCACCGTCGCCCCTCGCGTCCCGGTCGGGCCAGCGGCGTTGCCGTTCCGGCAAAACTTGCCCTGGTGCTCCGATGCCCCAGTGCCTCGGTGCCCCGGGGATCCGGCTCACGGGCGGCTCGTCGCTGTGGATCGCCTATCTTGGCGCCTATGCAGTCCTACACGATCGGCCAGGCCGCACGGCTGCTCGGCGTGAGCCCGGACACCGCGCGGCGGTGGGCGGACGCCGGGCGGGTTCCCACGCACCGGGACGAGGGCGGGCGTCGCCTCATCGACGGGAAGGACCTGGCCGCCTTCTCCGTGGAGCTCGCCAAGGGCGACGGCGGCGACGAGGAGATCTCCCACACCTCCGTCCGCAACGCCTTCCCCGGCATCGTCACCGCCGTGAAGCTCGGCGACGTCGCGGCGCAGGTGGAGATCCAGGCCGGCCCGCACCGGCTGGTGTCCCTGCTGACGCGGGAGGCCGTGGAGGAACTCGGCCTGGAGGTCGGTGTGGAGGCCACCGCGCGCGTGAAGTCGACCAACGTGCACATCGACCGCACCTGAACAGGCGGGGTCAGAGGGTGAGCAGTTCCTCGTGGAAGCCGCCGAACTCCCGCTCGCCGTCGATGAGATGGATCTCCAGGATCCAGTGGCAACGCCGTCCCGCCCTGTCCGTGCGGCGCAACGGGGTGTCGTTGGCGGGGGCGATGTACGACTCCACGTCGGCGCCCTCGATCCACTCGTGCGGGAACTCGCCGACCAGGTGACCGGCGTGCCAACCGCCCAGCTCCCAGCCGGACTCGGCGGCCAGCCGCGCCACTTCGGCGTACAGGCGCGCGCCGGTGATGTGCGGGTCGGACTCGAAGAAGCTCCGGCCGGCGGCGAAGATCCGCGGCAGGTCGGCGCGGAGGCGGTGCTTGTCCGGGTCGCCGCCGAGCACGAAGGTGCGGCCGAAGTCGGCCTCGTACTCCTCGAAGATCGGGCCGAAGTCGGCGAAGACGATGTCGTCCGCGCCGATCACCCGGTCCGGCGGGTTCTCCCGGTACGGCTTGAGGGTGTTCGGTCCCGATCGCACGACCCGCTTGTGCCAGTGCCGGGTGGTGCCGAACAGCTCGTTCGCCAGGTCCCGGACGCGGTCGCTGACCTCCCGCTCCCCCGCACCCGGCGCGATCAGCCCGCGCGCCCCGATCTCGGCGAAGAGCCGCTCGGCCTTCGCCTGGGCGTCCAGCAGCCTGGCCGCGCGCGTGGGTTCGTCGTCCGCCGTGGGGTCCGCCATGGGACGACCATAATCACCCGAACGGCCGTCCGGGCGAGGCGGGCCTGGCCGCGTGTTCCTAGCGTGGAGGCGGGCCGGGTGGCCGGGATCGCTACGGACCCGGCCGGGTGGGCGGGACCTTCCGGACCCGGCCGGGTGTACGTGACCTCACGACCCAGCCCGAGCCCGGCCGTCGGCTCGCTCGGAGGAGGAGACCATGACCACGGCTGCCCTCGGACGCGTCTCCGGCATACCGGCGGGTGCCTCGTGACCGCCGCGGACGCCACGCCCGTACTGCGGTGCGCCAGCCGGCAATCCGGGCCGCGGGACGGGGAGGAGTGCGGGGCCCGGGCCCGGTTCGAGATCTCCTGCCATGCCCGGCCCCCGCTGGTCGTATGTCCTCAACACCTGGGCCCCGCACTGCTGTTGGCCGACGGGGTGCTGTGGCCTCCGGAGATCAGACTCGTGCGGTGAGCGCGGCTGGACGGCTCTGACCGTCGGGGCCGGGCCGGCCGATTCTTCCCTGCCGGGCCCGGCCGTGCTCAGCTCTTCGTCAGGGTGATGTCCTGCTGCCCGGTCGCGTGGAAGCGCGGCATCGGCAGGCCGCCCTGGGGGCTCAGCTCCATGACGGTGGCCTCGACGTGGGCCGCGCCCGGCTCGAGGGAGCCCGGCGTGGGCTTGCCCGAGTTCTCCCAGACGTGCTCGACGCCGTCGCACACCGCGCGGGTGCCGCCGATGCCCTGCCGGACCGACGGGGAGCGCTGCCCCACGGAGGAGCTGACGAACACGGGGCCCGTGCCGCCGGTGCAGCGGTAGGTGCCGGAGAGCGTGACGGTGCCGTCCGCGGCGATACGGCCCACGGGGTCGACGGTGACGGACTCGTACGGGTCGGCGTGCGCGGGCAGCGCGGGGGCCACGAGCAGGAACAGCGCGGCACCGGCGGCGGCGAGAGCGGGACGGACGGACATGGGGATACCTCCCGGTCGAGTGGAACGGTCCTCCCACTGCTACCGGGAACACCCGCCGACCACCGTGATCGTCACTCCTTCGGTGGCGAGTCCGCATCGAGCGTCGTGGAACGGTCCGAGAGTTGTCCGCGTGTTGTCACGCTTCACGTCGGGCCGTTCCGATGAGTTCGCGGCGGGAGCATGGTCTACACATACGGATACGGACCCCATAGGGGCGGTCCCACCAATGTGGAGGTGCGCCATGTGCTCTCACCGGTCCTCGTGCCCTGCGTCCGACAGCACCGTCCCGCACGTCGTCGCCGCCCACCCCGAGCAGGGCTGGAACCTGCTGTGCAACGGGGCGATCGTCTTCGACGACACCGGGGAGCTGCTGCCCGACGGCCGCGTCGTCGCTCCGCACCGGGTACAGGTCGACCTCCTGACCGTCGCCGCCTGATCCGGTTCCCCGGCCGCGCGGATCTCCGGGCGGCGAGGATCTCCGGGCGGCCCCCGCGAGGCTAGGGCAGTACCGCGAACCCGTCGAGCTCCACCGCCGCCTGGTCGTCCCAGAGCCGTACGACCTCCACTACCGCCATGGCCGGGTAGTCCCGGCCCGCCGACTCACGCCAGATGCGGCCCAGTTCACGGGCATGGGCACGGTAGTCGGCGATGTCGGTGGCGTAGACGGTGACCCGGGCGAGGTCCGCCGGGGTTCCGCCCGCCGCCCTCAGCGCGGTCAGCAGATTCGCGAGCGCGCGCTCGAACTGCTCGGGCAGGGTCTTCCCCACCACCTTGCCGTCGGCGTTCAGGGCCGTCTGCCCCGCCAGGAAGACCACCCGCGACCCGGTGGCCACGACCGCGTGCGAGAAGCCGGTGGGCGGGGACAGCTCGGGCGGGTTGATGCGCTCGGCGCTCACGACAGCTCCACGTCGGCGTACAACTCCTTGGCGATGATGCCCCGTTGGACCTCGCTCGCCCCCTCGTAGATGCGTGGGGCGCGTACCTCCCGGTACAGGTGCTCCAGTAGGTGACCGCGCTGGAGGGCGCGGGCGCCGTGCAGTTGGACCGCGGTGTCCACGACGTACTGCGCGGTCTCGGTCGCGAGCAGTTTCGCCATCGCCGCCCGCTTGGGCACGTCCGGGGCGCCTTCGTCGTACGCCGTCGCCGCCGCGTACACCATCAGGCGGGCCGCGTCCGTGCGCAGGGCCATCTCGGCGACCGTGTGGGCGACGCTCTGAAGGTCCCTCAACTTGCCGCCGAAGGCGTCCCGTCGGGCGGTGTGCGCGAGGGTCGCCTCCAGTGCCGCCTGTGCCATGCCGACCGCGAAGGCGCCGACGCTGGGCCGGAAGAGGTTGAGCGTGCCCATCGCGACCCGGAACCCCCGGTCGACCTCGCCCAGGACGTCGTCGGCGCTCACCGGTACGGCGTCGAAGGCGAGGGCGCCGATGGGGTGCGGGGAGAGCATGTCGAGGGCGGTACCGGTGAGCCCCGGCCGGTCGGCGGGCACGAGGAAGGCGGTCACGCCCCGGGCACCGGCACCGGGCGTGGTCCGCGCGAAGACGGTGTAGAAGTCGGCCTCGGGCGCGTTGGAGATCCAGCACTTCTCACCGGTGAGCCGCCACCGGGAGGCCCCGTCGGGAACGGCGACCGGCCGAGCCGGCGCGCCGGCCGCCGAGCCCGGCTCCCGCCCCGCCGACGGTCCCGCCGCACCCCGCCGGACCGATTCCCACCCCGCCTGCGCCCCCTCCGCCCCCTCCGCACCCTGCCAGACCGACTCCCGCCCCGCCTGCGACCCAGGAGCCGCCGACTCCGACCCGGAACGCTGCGTCTCCGCCCGCGCTCCCGGAGCCTCCGAGTCGGCCCTCCCCCGCTCCCACCGCGCCGCACCCGACCCCTCCGCCGCCCCCCGCCCGACCGGCTCCCCCTCCGCCCGCAACCCCAACGCCGCCGCGTCCGACCCCGCCCCCGGCTCGCTCAGTGCGAACGCGGCCACCGCGCTGCCCTCGCTCACCGCCGGCAGCCAGCGTTCGCGCTGGGCCGGGGTGCCGTGGGCGTGGACGGGGTGGGCGCCCAGGCCCTGGAGGGCGAGGGCGGTCTCGGCCTCCGTGCAGGCCTGGGCGAGGGACTCCCGCATCAGGCAGAGATCCAGCGCACCGGAGGTGAACAGCCGCTCCAGCAGGCCGAGTCGGCCCAGTTCCGCGACCAGCGGTCGGTTCACCCGGCCGGGCTCGCCCTTCTCCGCGAGCGGGCGCAGCCGCTCCTCGGCGAGGGCGCGCAGCTCCGCGCAGCGGGCGGTCTGCGATGGTTCGAGCGAGAATGCGGGCATTGCCGGTCCCCTCTCTCGACAGGGCCCTACGACAGTATCGCGCGCCGTTGACTGTCGTCACCAACACGATACGCTCCTTGTGCGAGCCGCCATCGACGCCCACCGCGCATCGGCGCCACGCAGCACATCGGCGCCGACAGGACATCGGCGCCACGCAGCACAGCTCACCGCAGCCCACAAGGCAGGGGGCGACCCGCCATGAACGTCTCGGCCCACGTCGACACCTTCGCGCGCGACCACCTCCCGCCCCCCGACCAGTGGCCGGAGCTCCGCTTCGACCTGCCGGAGCTGCGCTACCCCGTTCGGCTGAACTGCGCCGCAGAACTGCTGACGGGTCAGCCCGACGACCGCCCCGTCTTCCACACCCCCGCCGGGCCCCCATGGACGTACGGCACACTCCGCGCCCGCGTGGACCGGCTCGCACACCTCCTCACCGGGGACCTCGGGGTCGTCCCCGGCAACCGCGTCCTGCTGCGCGGCCCGACCACGCCCTGGCTCGCGGCCTGCTGGCTGGCGGTCCTGAAGGCGGGCGCGGTCGCCGTGACCGTGCTGGCCCAGCAGCGGCCGCACGAGCTAGCCACGATGTGCGAGATCGCCCGCATAGAGCACGCCCTGTGCGACATACGCGCCGTCGACGACCTCGCCAAGGCCGAGATACCGGGTCTCAGGATCACGACGTACGGTGGCGACGCCCCCGACGACCTCCTGAACCGCGAGGCGCCCGGGACGCCGTACCGCCCCGTGGAGACGGCGGCCGACGACGTGGCGCTGATCGCCTTCACCTCGGGGACCACCGGACGGCCCAAGGGCTGTATGCACTTCCACCGGGATGTGCTCGCGATAGCCGACACCTTCTCCAAGCATGTGCTGCGCCCCCATGTGGACGATGTCTTCGCCGGCAGTCCCCCGCTCGGTTTCACCTTCGGGCTCGGCGGCCTGGTGATCTTCCCGATGCGCGCGGGCGCCAGTTCCCTCCTCCTGGAGCAGGCGGGCCCCAAGCAGCTGTTGCCGGCCGTCGCCGAGCACCGGGTGTCCGTGCTCTTCACCGCCCCGACCGCCTACCGGGCGATGCTGGACGAGCTGGACGCGTACGACGTCTCGTCCCTGCGTCGCTGTGTCTCCGCGGGCGAGAACCTCCCGGCGGCCACCTGGCATGCCTGGCGGGAGCGGACCGGGCTGGAGATCGTCAACGGCATCGGCGCCACCGAGCTGCTGCACATCTTCATCTCCGCGGCCGACGAGCACATCCGGGCCGGGACGACCGGGGTGCCCGTGCCCGGCTGGCACGCGCGCGTGGTCGACGAGACGGGCCGGGAGCGGCCCGACGGGGAGCCCGGGCTGCTCGCCGTGCGCGGTCCCGTGGGCTGTCGCTACCTCGCCGATCCACGGCAGCGCGAGTACGTGCGGGACGGCTGGAACATCACCGGGGACACATACATCCGGGAGAACGACGGGTACTTCCGCTATGTGGCGCGCGCGGACGACATGATCATCTCGGCCGGGTACAACATCGCGGGACCGGAGGTGGAGGACGCGCTCCTGCGGCATCCGGACGTGGTGGAGGCTGCCGTGGTGGGGCGGGCCGACGAGGGGCGCGGTCAGGTGGTCGTGGCGTACGTCGTCCTCAAGGAGGGCGCGGAGCGGGACGCCGAGGCGCTGCGCACGTTCGTCAAGGCCGAACTGGCGCCCTACAAATGCCCGCGCGAGATCGTCTTCATGGACGCGCTGCCGCGCACGGCGACCGGGAAACTCCAGCGGTTCCGGCTGCGCACCGATGGTGACCAGCAGTGATCCACACGACCTAAGATGATCAACGTGTCCGACCAGCATGCACCACGGTCTCTCATCGTCACGCTCTACGGCGCCTACGGCCGCTTCGTCCCGGGCCCCGTGCCCGTCGCCGAACTGATCCGGCTGCTCGCCGCGGTCGGCGTGGACGCCCCTTCCGTACGGTCCTCGGTGTCCCGGCTCAAGCGCCGCGGGCTGCTCCTTCCGGCCCGTACCGCACAGGGCGCGGCCGGCTACGAACTCTCCCCGGACGCCCGCCAGCTGCTCGACGACGGCGACCGGCGCATCTACGCCGTACGGCCCCCCGAGGACGAGGGCTGGGTCCTCGCCGTGTTCTCGGTGCCGGAGTCGGAACGGCAGAAGCGGCACGTGCTGCGCTCACGCCTGGCCGGACTCGGTTTCGGCACGGCGGCCCCCGGGGTGTGGATCGCCCCGGCCCGGCTGTACGAGGAGGCCCGGCACACCCTCCAGCGGCTGCGCCTCGACCCGTACGTGGACTTCTTCCGCGGCGAGCACCTCGGTTTCGCGGCGACCGTGGAGGCCGTCGCCCGCTGGTGGGACCTGGCCGAGATCGCCAAGGAGCACGAGGCGTTCCTGGACCGCCACGCGCCGGTGCTGCACGTCTGGGAGGAGCGGTCCGACACCCCTCCCGAGGAGGCCTACCGCGACTACCTCCTCGCCCTCGACTCCTGGCGCCGGCTCCCCTACGCCGACCCCGGCCTGCCCGCCCCGCTGCTCCCGGCGGACTGGCCGGGCGAGCGCGCGGCGGCGGTCTTCCGCGGGCTGCACGAACGGCTGCGGGACGCGGGGGCCGCGTTCGTGGGGTTGTGACCCCTGCCGCACCACGGGTTCCGGGGTGTCTCAAGTCCCCAGGGTGAGCCGGGGCTTGGGGGCGTCCGTGCGTCCGGTCTGCGGGCGCCGGCTGCCCGCTCGGTAGGGGTCGGGCCAGACGGCCCCCGGGCCGTCGTAGCCCTGTTCGGCGGCCGCGTGCAGCGTCCAGTGCGGGTCGTAGAGGTGCGGCCGGGCCAGCGCGCACAGGTCTGTACGCCCGGCTAGGATCAGCGAGTTGACGTCGTCCCACGAGGAGATCGCGCCGACGGCGATCACGGGGACGCCGATCTCGTGGCGGATCCGGTCGGCGTACGGCGTCTGGTAGGAACGCCCGTACTCCGGTCGCTCCTCGGCCACGACCTGCCCGGTGGACACGTCGATCGCGTCGACGCCGTGCGCGGCGAAGGCGCGGGCGATCTCCACGGCGTCCTCGGCCGTGGTGCCGCCCTCGGCCCAGTCGGTGGCGGAGATGCGCACGGTCATGGGCCGTTCCCGCGGCCACACCTCCCGGACGGCGTCGAAGACCTCCAGCGGGAACCGGAGGCGTCCGGCGAGCGTGCCGCCGTAACCGTCGGTGCGGCGGTTGGTCAGCGGGGACAGGAAGCTGGAGAGCAAGTAGCCGTGCGCGCAGTGCAGTTCGAGCAGGTCGAAGCCGGCGCGGTCGGCGCGGCGGGCGGCCGCGGTGAACTGCTCGCGGATCTCGGTCAGTTGGTTCGGGGTGAGCTCGCGCGGGATCTGGTTGGCGGCCTTGTACGGGATCGGCGACGGGCCCACGACGGGCCAGTTGCCCTCCGGCAAGGGTTCGTCGATGCCCTCCCACATCAGCTTGGTCGAACCCTTGCGGCCGCTGTGGCCGAGCTGCACACCGATCGCGGTGCCGGGCGACCGCGCGTGCACGAAGTCCGTGATCCGCTTCCAGGCCTCGGTCTGAGCGCCGTCGTAGAGGCCGGTGCAGCCGGGGGTGATCCGGCCCTCGGGCGAGACGCACACCATCTCGGTCATCACCAGTCCGGCGCCGCCGAGCGCCCGGGCCCCGAGGTGGACCAGGTGGAAGTCGCCGGGGAGGCCGTCGGTGGCGGAGTACATGTCCATCGGGGAGACGACGACCCGGTTGCGCAGGGTCAGTCCGCGCAGCCGGAACGGGGTGAACATCGGGGGCGTGCCGGGCTCGCAGCCGAACTCGCGCTCCACGGCGGCGGTGAAGCGGGCGTCGCGCAGCCGCAGGTTGTCGTGGGTGACACGGCGGCTGCGGGTGAGCAGGTTGAAGGCGAACTGGCGGGGCGGCTGGTCGAGGTACAGGGCGAGGTTCTCGAACCACTCCAGGCTGGCGAGGGCGGCCCGCTGCGTGGAGGCGACGACAGGTTTGCGCTCGGCCTCGTAGGCCGTCAACGCCCTTTCCACCGAGGGCTGTTCCTCCAGGCAGGCGGCCAGGGCGAGGGCGTCCTCGACGGCGAGCTTGGTGCCGGAGCCGATGGAGAAGTGGGCGGTGTGGGCCGCGTCGCCGAGGAGGACGACGTTGCCGTGGGACCAGCGCTCGTTGACCACCGTGCGGAAGGTGGTCCAGGTGGACTTGTTGGAGCGCAGAGGGCGGCCGCGGAGGGCTTCCTCGAAGATCTTGGCGCAGGTCTCCGTGGACTCCTGGGGCGTGGCTTCGTCGAAGCCGGCGGCCCTCCAGACCTCCTCGCGCATCTCGATGATCACGGTGGAGGCGTCGGACGCGTAGGGGTAGCCGTGCAGTTGCATCACGCCGTGCCCGGTCTCGGCGATCTCGAAGCGGAAGGCGTCGAAGGGGAAGTCGGCGGCGAGCCAGATGTAGCGGCAGTGGTGCGGGGTCACATGGGGGCGGAACACATGGGTGTGGGCCCCACGTGTGGTGCTGTTGACTCCGTCGGCGGCGATGACGAGGTCGTGCGTGCCTTCCAGGCCGGCGGGGGCCGTCGTCCGGAAGCGAAGATCCACGCCCAGGTCGCGGCAGCGGTTGTGCAGTACTTCGAGGAGTCGTCTGCGGCCGAGTGCGGCGAAACCGTGGCCACCGGAGGTGTGGCGGGTCCCTTTGTGGACGATGTCGATGTCGTCCCATCGGGTGAAGTGGTGCTGGAGGGCCTCGTAGACCTGTCGGTCCGCGTGTTCGATGCCGCCGAGGGTTTCGTCGGAGAGGACGACGCCGAAGCCGAAGGTGTCGTCGGGGGCGTTGCGTTCCCAGACGGTTATTTCGCGGCGCGGGTCGAGCCGCTTCAGCAGGGCCGCGGCGTAGAGGCCGCCTGGGCCGCCGCCGATGATCGCTACTCGTAGGGGGTGGCCTCGCTTGTTCGGCGGCTGCGGGTGTCTTGTGGCTGGTCGCGCAGTTCCCCGCGCCCCTTGGGGGGTTGAGCTCACCGTCCGCTCCATTTGGGAGGGCGCTTCTCCTTGAAAGCCGTGTGGAACTCTGTGTAGTCCTCGCCGTTCATCAGGAGGGCCTGGGTCGCAGCGTCCAGTTCCACCGAGGCCGACAGGGGCATGTCCAGCTCGGCCGTGAGCAGGGCCTTCGTCTGGGCGTACGCCAGTGCGGGGCCCTCTGCCAACCTGCGGGCCAGTTGCGCGGCCACCTGGTCTGCGCCGCCCTCCTCCGTCAGTTCGCTGATCAGGCCGATGCGCTCGGCCTCCGGTGCCCGGACGGGCTCACCCAGCATCAGGAGCCGGGTCGCGTGTCCCAGTCCGACCACCCTGGGCAGCAGATAGGCCGCGCCCATGTCTCCGCCGGACAGGCCGACCCTGGTGAACAGGAACGCGAACCGGGCGGTCGGGTCGGCCACCCGGAAGTCGGCGGCCAGCGCCAGGACGGCCCCCGCGCCCGCCGCCACGCCGTGCACCGCCGCGATCACCGGGAACGGGCACTCCCGTACGGCTCGCACCACCTGGCCGGTCATCCGGTTGAAGTCGAGGAGCTGGGCGGCGTCCATGGCGAGGGTGGCGCCGATGATCTCGTCGACATCGCCGCCGGAGCAGAAGCCGCGGCCCTCGCCGGCCAGGACCAGCGCCCTCACGGAACGCTCGCGGGACAGTTCGGCGAGGAGATCGCGCAGGTCGGCGTAGGCGCCGAAGGTGAGCGCGTTGAGTTTCTCGGGGCGGGCGAGGGTGACCGTGGCGACCCCGTCCGCCAGGTCGACGCGCAGGTGCCGCCAGTCGGGGGTGCGGGCGGCGGAGCCGGTGAAGGGACTCATGACGTGCGGCCTCCTCGGACGGTGGCGCGGACACGTGTCGAAGTTATCACTCATTCGTGACTGTCGTCACGAGGGCAATATAGAGATGTCACCGCTCGTGCATAGAGCGGTAACAGTGGGATCGCTCGCGCGAGGCAAGCCGTTGCTACGGGTAAGCCGCCTGCCGACGGGGCCGAAAGGTCCCGTACGGTGCCCGCCGGACGACCCTGCTCGCGGCGCCGTACCATTCATACGGTTGAAAGCAGGACAGCCTGCTCATGAACGGACCCGCCTTGCAAGATCGCCCCTCCGCCTCCGCCTCCTGGCGCATCGCGCTGCCGCATTCCGCCGCGGCCGTGCCCGTGGCGCGCGCCCTGGTCCGCACCGCGCTGACCGAGCTGGAGCACGGGGCGGACTGCGACACCGCGGAGCTGCTGACGGCCGAGCTGGTGGCGAACGCCGTGGAGCACACGGCCGGGGACACGCCCATAGAGCTCGTGGTCGAGCTGCTCCCCACGGGCTGCCAGGTGGAGGTGCACGACCCGGACCCGGCACCGCCGGGCCATCTGACCCAGCCGGACGTCAAGGACCCGGATCCCTGGCAGGAACACGGTCGCGGCCTGCTCCTGATCAGGGCGCTCAGCTCGTCCTGCGGCCACCGCCCGACCGAGACCGGCAAGGCGGTGTGGTTCCGGCTGGCGGTGGTCCCGCATCAGTGGAACCCGTTGTGACGGACCCCGCCCAGGGGTGACCGTGCGACCGGCTGCCGACCGCCGGCCGGCCTAGGCCAGGGTCGCGACCAGTACCGCCTTGATCGTGTGCAGCCTGTTCTCCGCCTCGTCGAAGACCACCGAGTGCGCCGACTCGAAGACCTCGTCCGTGACCTCCAGCGACTCCAGGCCGTGGGTCTCGAAGATCTCCTGGCCCACCTTGGTGCCGAGGTCGTGGAAGGCCGGGAGGCAGTGCAGGAACTTCACGTCCGCGTTCCCCGTGGCCCGCAGCACCTCCATGGTCACCGCGTAGGGCGCGAGCGCGGAGATCCGCTCGTCCCAGACCTCCTTGGGCTCCCCCATGGACACCCAGACGTCGGTGGCCACGAAGTCCGCCCCGCGGACGCCCTCCTCCAGCGACTCGGTGAGGGTGATCCGCGCCCCGCTGTCCACGGCGAGCGCGCGGGCCCGGTCGACGACGTCCTGCGCGGGCCAGTAGGTCTTGGGAGCGACGATCCGCACGTCCATGCCGAGCAGCGCGCCGGTGACCAGGTAGGAGTTCCCCATGTTGAACCGCGCGTCACCGAGGTAGGCGAAGGCGATCTCCCGCACCGGCTTGGCGGTGTGCTCGGTCATGGTCAGCACGTCGGCCAGCATCTGGGTGGGGTGCCAGTCGTCGGTGAGCCCGTTGTACACCGGCACCCCGGCGTACGCGGCGAGCTCCTCGACCTTGAGCTGGCTGTCCCCGCGGTACTCGATACCGTCGTACATACGACCGAGCACGCGCGCGGTGTCCCGCACGGACTCCTTGTGCCCGATCTGCGAGCCGGACGGGTCCAGGTACGTCGTGGACGCGCCCTGGTCCGCCGCGGCGACCTCGAACGCGCACCGCGTCCGCGTGGAGGTCTTCTCGAAGATCAGGGCGATGTTCTTCCCGCTCAGGCGGCGCGTCTCGGTCCCGGCCTTCTTGGCGGCCTTCAGCTCGGCGGCCAGCTCGACCAGGCCGAGGAGCTCCTCGGCCGTGAAGTCGAGCTCCTTGAGGAAGTGGCGCCCGGCGAGGGCGGTGGGGACGGTCGCCATGGGGACGCTCCGGAGGGACGAGAACAGGACTCTGGAAGTCTATACGATATTCAGCATTTCTATACAGTGAGCCTTTCCTTGCAGCCTCCTTGCAGTGAGCCCCCTACACGGCCGCCCTCTCCACGGGGCAGCTCATGCAGCGCGGCCCGCCCCTGCCCCGGCCCAGCTCGCTGCCCGGGATCTCGATCACCTCGATGCCCTGTTTGCGCAGGTGGGTGTTGGTGGTGGCGTTGCGCTCATAGGCGATGACGACGCCCGGCTCGACGGCGAGGACGTTGCAGCCGTCGTCCCACTGCTCGCGCTCGGCGGCATGCACGTCCTGGGTGGCGGTCAGGACCCGGATCGCGTCCAGGCCGAGCGCGGCGGCGATCGCGCGGTGCATGTGCTCCGGCGGGTGGTCGGTGACCTTGAGCTCCTTGTCGCCGGCGCCCGGCTCGATGGTGTATGAGCGCAGCATGCCGAGGCCCGCGTACTGGGTGAAGGTGTCGCCGTCGACCATCGTCATCACGGTGTCGAGGTGCATGAAGGCCCGCCGCTTCGGCATGTCGAGGGCCACGATGCTCTGCGCGGAGCCCTCCGCGAAGAGCTTGTGCGCGAGCATCTCGACGGCCTGGGGCGTGGTCCGCTCACTCATCCCGATGAGGACGGCGCCGTTGCCGATGACGAGGACGTCCCCGCCCTCGATGGTGGACGGGTAGTCGGCCTGCCCCTCGGACCAGAGGTGGAAGGTCTCGTCGCGGAAGAGCGGGTGGTGGCGGTAGATCGCCTCGAAGTGGACCGTCTCGCGCTGGCGGGCGGGCCACTTCATGGCGTTCACGGAGACGCCGTCGTAGATCCAGGCCGAGGTGTCCCGGGTGAACAGGTGGTTGGGGAGCGGGGCGAGGAGGAAGTCGTCGAGGTCCATGACGTGGAAGCGCACGGAGGTCGGCTCCGCGTGGGTCTCCAGGAACTCGCGCTTGGTCATGCCGCCGACCAGCGCCTCCGCCAGTTCCACGGCGGGCAGGGTCTCGAAGGCGGCACGGAGGTGGTCGGTGGCCAGCGGACCGTACTCCTTCTCGTCGAAGACGCGGTCGAGAACGAGGGAGCGGGCCGCCGGGACCTCCAGGGCCTCGGTGAGCAGGTCGCCGAAGAGGTGCACGGCGACCCCGCGGTCGCGCAGCACGTCGGCGAACCCGTCGTGCTCGGCGCGCGCCCGGCGCACCCACAGCACGTCGTCGAAGAGCAGCTGGTCCTTGTTGCTGGGGGTGAGCCTTTTGAGCTCGAGATCCGGCCGGTGCAGGATGACGCGGCTGAGCCGCCCGGCCTCGGAGTCGACATGGAATCCCATGCCTCCATCCTGACCAACGGGAAGCCGGTTGACCCCTCCGTTCGCACGGATTTCCTCTTGTCGTCCTCTTGACGATAAACGGCCGCTGCACTTATCGTCGTACAGACGAAAAGAGGGAGAGACCTGATGGCCGACATCACCCGGCGCTTCGGCTGGCGCCACCTGCGCGGCGCACCCACGGCGCACATCCGGCACCACCGCGGCGGCACACTGCTGCACGACGGTCCCGGACTCAGCTTCTGGTTCCGCGCACTGACCGCCGCGCTCTCCGAAGTGCCGGTGGACGACCGCGAGTTGGCCATGACCTTCCACGCCCGTACGTCCGACTTCCAGGACGTGGCCGTGCAGGCGACCGTGACCTACCGGATCGGCGACCCGGCCCTCGCCGCAGCCCGCCTGGACTTCTCGATCGACCCCGACACGGGGGTGTGGCGGGGCGCGCCCCTGGAGCAGCTGGGCACCCTGCTCACGGAGACGGCCCAGCAGCACGCGCTGGACGTCCTGACGAGGACCTCCCTGTCCGCCGCGCTCGTGGACGGTGTGTCCGCGGTGCGCGAGCGGATCCGGGCGGGCCTGGACGCCGAACCCCGGCTGCCGGCCACCGGCATCGAGGTGGTCGCCGTCCGCGTGATGGCGGTGCGCCCCGAGCCGGAGGTGGAGCGGGCGCTGCGCACCCCGGCCCGTGAGCAGATCCAGCAGGAGGCGGACCGGGCGACCTACGAACGGCGTGCCGTGGCCGTCGAGCGGGAGCGCGCCATCGCCGAGAACGAACTCGCCAGCCAGATCGAACTGGCGCGCAGGGAAGAGCAGTTGGTGGAGCAGCGGGGCACCAACGCACGCCGGGAGGCGGAGGAGCACGCGGCGGCCGACGCGGTACGGGCGGAGGCGGAGGCGGCCCGTTCGGTACGGCTCGCCCGCGCGGAGGCCGAGGGGGTGCGCACGGTCGGTGACGCCAAGGCGCAGGCACAGGCCGCCTGGTTGCAGGTGCACGGAGACGTCGACGTCGCCACCCTGCACGCCCTCACCGGGACCCGGCTCGCGGAGAACCTGCCGCACATCGACAGCGTGACGATCTCGCCGGACGTGCTGACGGGGCTGCTCGCGAGGCTGGGCGCGCGGGAGCCGGAGTGAGTCTCGCCCCGCGGGCCGTGCTGGTCCATCGCACCACGGAGTACGAGGAGTTGGTGGCCCACCACGGCACGCACGGGCAGGCGGCCTTCTTCCTGTCCTCCCGGGGCCGGGACATCCGCGAGGTCGCCGAGCGCCACGAGCGGGTCCGGCAGGCGCTCGCCGACGTGACGTCCGCGATTCCGCTGACGTGGCGTCAGGCCCGGGTCGAGCGCGCCGACCTGGACCGCTTCCTGTTCGCCCCCGAGGACGTCGTCGTCGTGGTCGGGCAGGACGGTCTGGTGGCCAATGTGGCCAAGTACCTCGCGGGGCAACCGGTGCTCGGCATCGACACCGAGCCCGGCCGCAATCCCGGGGTCCTGGTACGGCACCGGCCGCGGGACACGGCCGGACTGCTGGCGGTGGCCGGCCGGAGCGTCGACGAGCTGACGATGGTCGAGGCCGTCGCCGACGACACCCAGCGGCTCGTCGCGCTGAACGAGATCTACCTGGGCGCCGGAGGTCATCAGACCGCCCGATACCGCCTGGGCCTGGAGGGCGACGGGGGTGTCGTCGAGGCCCAGGCTTCCTCCGGGGTGCTGGTGGGGACGGGGACGGGGGCCACGGGCTGGCTCCGGTCGGTGTGGCAGGAGCGGGGCGCCCGCCTGCGGCTGCCGGGGCCGACGGAGGACCGCCTGGTGTGGTTCGTGCGCGAGGCCTGGCCGTCCCCGGCCACCGGCACCTCGCTGACCGCCGGCGAACTCGCCGCCCGCGCCCGTCTCCGCCTCACCGTCGAGTCCGAACGGCTGATCGCCTTCGGGGACGGGATGGAGGGGGACGCGCTGGAGCTGACCTGGGGGCAGACGGTGGAGGTGGGGGTCTGCGCGGAGCGGCTGCGGTTGGTGGGGTGAGGGGGTGCGGGCCGACCCTCAGGTCACCCCGCGCCCCCGGCCCGTCCGGTCCGCGGCTCACAGCCGTGGGTCGACCGGCTCCGACTCCAGGGCCAGCACTCCGAACACCGCCTCGTGCACCCGCCACAGCGGCTCGCCCTCCGCCAGCCGGTCCAGGGCCTCCAGGCCGAGGGCGTACTCGCGGATCGCGAGGGAGCGCTTGTGGTTCAGGAACCTCTTGCGCAGCCGCTCCAGGTTCTCCGGGCGGGTGTACTCGGGGCCGTAGATGATCCGCAGGTACTCCCGGCCCCGGCACTTGATGCCGGGCTGGACCAGGCGGCCCTCGGCGCTGCGGACCACCGCGCCGAGCGGCTTGACGACCATGCCCTCGCCGCCCCGGCCGGTCATCTCCAGCCACCAGTCGACACCCGCCCGCACCGACTCCGGGTCACCGGTGTCGACGTACAGGCGGCGGGTGGTCCGGAGCAGCCCGGTCGGGTCGTGCTCCACCAGCCGGTCCAGCAGGGCCAGTTGCTCGTCGTGCGGGAGTCCGGCGAGGCTGCGGCCCTGGACCGCGAGGACCTGGAACGGTGCCAGGCGGACGCCGTCCAGGCCGTCGGTGGTCCAGCAGTAGCGGCGGTAGGCGTCGGTGAACGCCCCTGCCGCGTCCGCGCGTTCACGCTGACGGGCGAGCAGGTCGGACACCTCCACGCCCCGGTCCGCCGCCCCCTTCAGCGCGGCCAGCACGCCCGGGAACACCGCACCGGACGCGGCACCGACGGCCGCGTACTGCGAGCGCAGCAGCCCCGCGGCCTTCAACGACCACGGCATCAGCTCGGCGTCCAACAGCAGCCAGTCCGTGTCGAGTTCGGACCACAGGCCGGCCTCGCCGATCGCCGTCCGCAGCCGGTCCAGGATCTCCTCCGTCACCGACCCGTCGTCGAAGAACGGCCGTCCGGTCCGGGTGTAGAGCGAGCCGGTCGGGCCGTCCACGCCGAAGCGCCTGCGGGCCGCGTCCGCGTCCCGGCAGACCAGGGCCACCGCCCGCGAGCCCATGTGCTTCTCCTCGCACACGACCCGCGCGACCCCGTCCTCGGCGTACTGCGCGAACGCCTCCACCGGGTGCTCGAGGTAGCCCTCCTCACGACTGGTGGCCGTCGGGGCCATGGTCGGGGGGAGGTACGGCAGCAGCCGCGGGTCCACCGCGAAGCGGCTCATGACCTCCAGGGCGGCCGCCGCGTTCTCCTCCCGGACGGCGACCCGGCCCTGGTGCCGGGTCTCGACGGCCCTGCGGCCGTGCACGTCGGCGAGGTCGAGCGGCCGGCCGTCCTGACCGCCCGGAGCCTCCGACTTCAGCGGCTTGACCGGCTCGTACCAGACCTGCTGCGCCGGTACGTCGACCAGCTCGCGCTCCGGCCAGCGCAGCGCGGTGAGCTTGCCGCCGAAGACGGCACCGGTGTCCAGGCAGATCGTGTTGTTGAGCCAGGTCGCCTCCGGGACCGGGGTGTGGCCGTAGACCACGGCCGCCCGGCCGCGGTAGTCCTCCGCCCACGGGTAGCGCACCGGCAGGCCGAACTCGTCGGTCTCGCCGGTGGTCTCGCCGTACAGCGCGTGCGAGCGGACCCGGCCGGAGGTGCGGCCGTGGTACTTCTCCGGCAGACCGGCGTGGCAGACCACCAGTCGGCCGCCGTCGAGGACGTAGTGGCTGACGAGCCCGTCGATGAACTCCCGTACCTCGGCCCGGAACTCGTCGGAGACGGTCTCCATCTGCTCGATGGTCTCCGCGAGGCCGTGGGTGTGCTGGACCTTGCGGCCCTTGAGGTAGCGGCCGTACTTGTTCTCGTGGTTGCCCGGCACGCACAGCGCGTTGCCCGACTTGACCATCGACATCACGCGGCGCAGCACACCGGGGCTGTCCGGGCCGCGGTCGACGAGGTCGCCGACGAAGACCGCGGTACGGCCCTCGGGGTGGATGCCGTCGGTGTAGCCCAACTTGCCCAGCAGGGTCTCCAGTTCGGTGGCGCAGCCGTGGATGTCGCCGACGATGTCGAAGGGGCCGGTGAGGTGGGTCAGGTCGTTGAAGCGCTTCTCGGTGACGACGGTGGCGTTCTCGATGTCCGCCACCCCGCGCAGGACGTGCACCTTGCGGAAGCCCTCGCGCTCCAAGTGGCGGACGGAGCGCCGCAGTTCGCGGATGTGCCGCTTGATGACCCGGACCGGCATGTCGGCCCGGTCGGTGCGGCCCGCGTTGCGCTCGGCGCACACCTCCTCGGGGACGTCCAGGACGATGGCGATGGGCAGCACGTCGTACTGCTTGGCCAGGTCGATCAGCTGGCGTCGGGAGTCCGACTGCACGCTGGTCGCGTCGACGACCGTGCGGCGGCCGGCGGCCAGGCGCTTGCCGGCGATGTAGTGGAGGACGTCGAAGGCGTCCTTGGTGGCGCCCTGGTCGTTCTCGTCGTCGGAGACCAGGCCCCGGCAGAAGTCGGAGGAGATCACCTCGGTCGGCTTGAAGTGCCGCCGGGCGAAGGTGGACTTGCCGGAGCCGGAGGCGCCGACGAGGACGACGAGGGAGAGGTCGGTGACGGGGAGGGTGCGCCCCGTGCGCTGGTTCTCGGTCATGCCGCCTTCGCCTCCTTCTCGTTCCTGTTCTCGTTCCTGACAGTGGTGCTCGGCGTAGCTGTGCTCAGTTCGAAGACGGCCATCTGCGTGGGCGGTCCGACCTCCGGGTCGTCCGGGCCCACGGGCCGGAACTCCACCTCGTAGCCGTGCCGTTCGGCCACCGAGTTCGCCCAGGCGCGGAACTCCTCGCGGGTCCACTCGAAGCGGTGGTCGCCGTGCCGGACATGGCCGGCCGGGAGCGACTCCCAGCGGACGTTGTACTCGACGTTCGGGGTCGTCACCAGGACGGTCCGGGGACGGGCCGCGCCGAAGACCGCGTACTCCAGAGCGGGCAGCCTCGGCAGGTCGAGGTGTTCGACGACCTCGCTGAGCACGGCGGCGTCGTACCCCACGAGCCGCTTGTCGGTGTAGGCGAGCGAGCCCTGGAGGAGCTGGACGCGGGAGGCCATCCGCTCGCCCATGCGGTCCAGCTTGAGCCGCCGGGAGGCGATGGTCAGGGCCCGCACGGACACGTCGACGCCGACGATCTCGGTGAACCTCGGGTCCTTGAGCAGCGCCTGCACCAACTGGCCCTGTCCGCAGCCGAGATCGAGCACCCGGGCCGCACCCGCGGCGCGCAGCGCGTCGAGGATGGCCTCACGGCGCTGCACGGCGAGCGGGGTCGGCTTCTCCTCGGTCTCGGTGTCCGCCTCGACGGCGTTGTCGATGTCCTCGACCTCGCTGTCGTCGGTCTCGGCGAGCCGGACCAGCTCCAGGCGCTCCATCGCCTCGCGCGTCAGCGACCAGCGGCGGGACAGGTAACGGCTGGTGATCAGCTTCTGCTCGGGGTGTGCGGGCAGCCAGCCCTCACCGGCGCGGAGCAGCTTGTCGACCTCGTCGGGGGCCACCCAGTAGTGCTTGGCGTCGTCGAGGACCGGGAGCAGGACGTACAGGTGGCGCAGCGCCTCGGCGAGGGTGAGCTCTGCGGACTCCAGTTCGAGCCGGACGTAGCGCGAGTCGCCCCACTCGGGGAACTCGGCGTCCAGTGCGACCGGTTCGACGGTCACGGTCCAGCCGAGCGGCTCGAACAGCCGCCGGACGAGTGCCGGGCCGCCGCGCGCCGGGAGTGCGGGGACCTCGATGCGCAACGGCCTTGCCTGCGCGGGCAGTTCGGGCCGGGCGGCGCACACCCCGCGCATCGCGCTGGAGAACACCGCGCTCAGGGCCACCGCGAGCAGCGAGGAGGCGGCGTACGGGCGGTCGTTGACGTACTGGGCGAGGGCCGCGTCGGGGGCGCCGCCGCGTCCCTTGCCCTTGCCGCGCCTGACCAGTGCCACCGTGTCGACCTCCAGGAGCAGCGCGGCCGTGCAGCGCTGATCGTCCGCCTCGGGGTAGAGGACGTGCGCCCTGCCGTAGGAGGTGGAGAACGCCTGCGCCTTCTCGGGATGCTTGTGCAGCAGGTAGCCGAGGTCGGTGGCGGGGCGCTCGGGAGTGCCGGTGGTGGTGATGGTCAGGAACATGGTGAGGGCCTTTCCGGCCGGTGGACGGTACAGGGTGCCGTGCGCGCGAGAGCCCCCAGGAAGGGTGATCCTGGGGGCTCGGCAGGACGACGTCCTCAGCTTCGCACAGGGGCTGTGACCAGCGCCTTCGATTTACGACAGCTGCGACTGAACCTGTCTGGACCTGTTACGGCAGCTGCGACTGGACCTGGGCGGAGATCAGCTCCAGGTGGTCCAGGTCGTCGAGGTCGAGGACCTGGAGGTAGACGCGGCGGGAGCCGACGGCGGCGTAGCGGCCGATCTTGTCGACGACCTCGGCCGGGGTGCCGGCCAGGCCGTTCTCCTTGAGCTCGTCGACCTCGCGGCCGATCGCCGCGGCACGGCGGGCGACCTCCTGGTCGTCCTTGCCGACGCAGACGACGAGGGCGTTGGAGAAGGTGATCGCGTCGGCCGCGCGGCCCGCCTCCTCGGCGGCGGCGCGGACCCGGCCGAACTGCTTCTCGCTGTCCTCGACCGAGCCGAACGGCAGGTTGAACTCGTCGGCGTAGCGGGCGGCGAGCCGCGGGGTCCGCTTGGCGCCGTGGCCGCCGATCAGCACGGGGATCCTGTCCTGGGCGGGCTTGGGCAGCGCGGGCGACTTCGTGAGGTCGTAGTGCTCGCCGTGGAAGTCGAAGGTGTCGCCGGGCCCGGTGCCCCACAGGCCGGTGACGATCTCCAGCTGCTCCTCCAGGCGCGCGAACTTCTCCTTCGGGAACGGGATGCCGTACGCCTGGTGCTCCTCCTCGAACCAGCCCGCGCCCAGGCCGAGTTCGACACGGCCGCCGGACATCTGGTCGACCTGGGCGACCTGGATGGCGAGGACGCCGGGCAGCCGGAAGGTGGCGGCGGTCATCAGGGTGCCGAGGCGGATGCGCCTGGTCTCGCGGGCGAGGCCGGCGAGGGTGATCCAGGCGTCGGTGGGGCCGGGGAGGCCGTCCCCGTCGCCCATCTTGAGGTAGTGGTCAGAGCGGAAGAAGGCGTCGAAGCCCAGATCCTCGGTGGCCTTCGCGACGGTGAGGAGGGTGTCGTAGCTCGCACCCTGCTGGGGCTCGGTGAAGATGCGCAGATCCATGTCTCCATCCTGCACGCAGGGGTGCGCTGTGGCCTCACCGGTCCCTTTGACCTCCGTCGTGCCGCCGTGCCGCCGTCCCCGGGCGGGTGAAAATCCGTCCACGGGGTGCGTGGGGGGTGACCGTGCCAGTGACCGGGCCCTTTGGTGATCGTTGGCTGGGGCGGAACCGGCTTGTCGTCGCCGGTGCGCCGTCCGTTACCCGCGTGGGTTTTTGGGCCGAGGAGGCCGTCATGTCCGAAGGAACCGTGCCGCTGACTGCGGGGGCTGGGCAGCCGAAGGGGTTGTTGCAGCAGATGGAGGAGTTGATGGCGGCACTGAACGCGGATCTGTCGGCGTTGGATGCGGATCTTCAGGGGGCCGGGGGTTCTGGGCGGGGGGTCGGGGAGGAGGAGGCGGGCTGAGGTCTGTCCTCGGGTGCGGGTGGGTGGGGGCTGGTCGCGCAGTTCCCCGCGCCCCTGAGTGGGTGCAGTCGAACCCTGCCCAGCTGTACCCACACCGCGGCCGAAGAGCTCACCCCGCCTCCCGTTCGGTCAGCCCCTCCCCCCGGTCCGCCAGTCTTCGCAGCATCTGGAGGACTCGGTCCCGGGACTCGTCCGCCGCGTCGATCGCCTCCATGCACTGCCAGTACGTCGTCTCGTCGTCCGCCGCGCACGCTAGGCCGACCAGGGCGATGCCGACCTCGCCGAGGAGGCCGCCGAGGTACTGGAGGGCCTGGCGGGCGTCGCCGAGGTCGGTGAGCTGCGCGGCCCGGAGCTCCGCGAGGGCGACGTCGGGGCGGTCGAGGACCCCGCAGCCACGCCCCGCGAGCTCGGTCAACCCGATTGCCTCGCCCCGGAGTTCGGGCGGTCCGGCGACCGCGAGGCGACTCCCTATGGCCTGGGCCAGGGCCTGCGCCTGCCACACCTCGGCCATGACCTGAGGCGGCTCACCGCCACCGGCCAGGGCACGCCTGCTCGTCACGATGAGCCGCACCGCGTCCATCGGCTGCCCCCGTCTGTCGCGACGTACCCCCGGCACGTCCGCCCGAACTCCCTTGTTCACTACCCAGAGTGAGGTCGCTCGGAACGAAAAGCCAGAGGTGGGCGGAAATCTGTGGACAACAAATCGATTTCGGAACAGCTTTTCATCACGGAGAGTGAAAGAGGAGCGGGCCGCTCCTCGGGGGCGGGCGGATTCCCCAGGGCCGCGCTCCTCAGGGCCGCGCTCCTCAGGGCGCGGGAAACCGCCGTTCGTTCCGGTCGATCTTCGCGGAGAGCGCGGTCAACGGGTCGACGCCGAGCACCTCGCACAGCTGGAGCAGATACGCGAGCACGTCGGCGATCTCGTCCGTGACGCGGTGTGCGGTGTCGGGGTCGTCCATGACCCGGGCGGACTCCTCCGGCGTCAACCACTGGAAGATCTCGACCAGTTCGGAGGCCTCCACGCTGAGCGCGGCCACGAGGTTCTTGGGCGTGTGGTACGGCTGCCAGTCGCGGGCGGCCGCGAACTCGGCCAGTCTGCGCTGGAGCTTCGCCACGTCGAGAGGTTCGGTCACGGCTCCAGGTGTACCACTGTGACGCCGTCCGTCCCGCCGGCCCACGAGGCGTCGCTCACCGCGCCGACCAGCCGGATGTGCCCGCGCTCGCACATCCGCAGGGCCAGTCGCAGCAGTTCGGCCCGCTGCCGTGGATCCAGTCCGCGGTCGAGGTTGTCGGCGAGCACGGTGAGGGTCTGCATGGCCGCCGGCACCTCGCCGGCCGGGTCGACCTCCAGCACGCCGGGTCCGGTGAGCAGGACGAGCGCAAGGGCGAGGTACCTCAACTCGCCGTCACCCAGCCGCCCGAGCTCCGTACGGCCGCCGTCCCCGCGGTCGATCAGCGCCCGCACCGCCCCGGTGAGCAGGGGCTCGGCGAGGACGTCGGCGACGGGTCCCGCGCATCCGGCGCCCGCCGCGGCGACGAGTTGGGCGTGCCGCCGGGAGCATTCCGAACGCGTGCGCCACAGGACGTCGGCGAGGTTGTCGCAGCCGCCGAGCAGCCGTCCGGAGCCGGTCGGCACGGGCAGGCGCATGCGTCCGGGGCGTGGGTCGCAGCCGAAGACGGAGCGCAGGGCGACGACCATCTGCTCGGCGGCCGCGAGGACGTGCCGCTGCCCGTCCGTCTTGCCGGCCACCCGCAGCGGCAGCAGGGCGGTGCCGAGCCGGTCGTCCGGGAGCGGGGCGCGGGTGACCGGGGCGGTCCCGGCGGTGTGCCAGGCGGCCTGGACGGCACGGCGGGTGGGGTCGCGCAGGGCGGTCTCCAGGAGGACGAGGCCGCCGGAGGTCAACCGTTCGCCCACGATGCGCAGTTGGGGCTCGGCCTGGACGGCGACGTCGAGGCGGACCGGTCCCTCGGGGCCGTCCGCGGTGCAGCCGATCCGGAAGCCGCGGCGGTGCTGGGCGTCGGGCCGGGCCCGGTCGGGGACACAGGCGCCGGGGTCGGGGAAGACCTCGACGAGGCTCGCGCCGCCACCGAGCCGCGCGAGTGCCTCGTAGGCCCGGAGCGCACCGGTCTTGCCGCTTCCGCTGGGGCCGGCGAACAGGGTCAACGGCCCGATCGGCAGGACGGCGCGGCGGTGCACGGCGTACGCGGAGAGCCGGAGTTCGGTGAGACACGGCCGGTCGGGACGGTGCTCACCGCTGCACGACGGCTCCGCGAGCGGGGAGGGCGACTCACCGCCGTGCGACGACTCCGCGAGCGGGGAGGCCGACTGGGCCGGGACGACGGAGGAGGTGGGGGACACACGCATATCCGGACCGTAGGACTCCGCCCCTGGGCGAACCGTTACTCCCTGACGCCCTTCCTACGATCGAGCGAACGTCCCCGCCCCCTTCACACCCCGGGCACCCCCAACCCCCCAGGGGCGCGGGGCTGTATCGATGTGCGGCTCCGCCGCGTGGGCGCGACCAGCCACAACGCACCCGCAGCCGCACTCCCAGCCGCACCCGCCAGGGAACCGGCCCCGGCCTAAACCCCCGGCACCCCCGCCTGCTCCATCAACCCCGTCACCTCGGTCCCCGCCGGCGTCAGCAGGAACACGTTGCGGTCCACCCGGTGCATCCCGCTGGCCAGGCCGAAGACGACCCCGGTGCTGAAGTCGAGGACCCGTTTGGCGACCTCCGTCTCCGCGCCGGTGAGGTCGAGGAGGACGGGGATGCCCGCCATGAGCGTCTCGGCGACCTCGCGGGCGTCCGCGAAGACGTTGATCCGCAGGACGACGAACCGGCGCCGGGCCTCGGTAGGGGCCTCCGGCACCGTCCGGTGGTCGATCGCGGACGGCCACGCGTCCCGCCCTCGCAACGGAACGACCTGGGCGAGCCCCTCCCACTGTTCATCGGTGACGTCGTACCTGTTCACCGGCTGCCCCCGCTCCGACTCGCCTTCATTGCCTGCACCAGCCAATTCTTACGCCAAGTCACCCGTTCGGCCCAACAACGACACGGTCCGCGACCGCCTCGGCGGCCCCACGCGCCCCCCGCTCATCGTGACGAAAGGGTCTTACCCGCCTCACACCGGACTCTTGGCCTCCTGCCCCACCCCCCTCACCGCCCCCGATTAGCGTCCGATGCCGTGTTCCTGGCAGATACTCAGATGTCGGCACCCGACCGCGCCACCCGGCCCGCGGTGTCCGCCGAGCCTGAACCCCCCACGCAGTGGCATCGCGTCCTGACCCTGCTCGCGGACGTCAGCCTCCTCATCGGCACCCGCGAGGTGTGGACCCAGGCGGCCACCCACCGGATCGCCCTGGCCGCCGTCATCTCGCTCTGCTACGCCTCGATCCTCGTGTGCGGCGCGCTGGCCCTGGTGGTGCGCGGCCGGCGGTCCCTGGCCCGCGTGGACCTGTGCGTCCTGGTGACCGGCCTGACGCTGGCCCTGTGCACGTTCGCGCTGTTCCACCGCGGCTCGGACGAGTCCGTCCTCACCACCCAGGCCGCGCACGACCTGGCGGCCGGGCACGGGATCTACGGCCGCCCCTGGCCCTGGCTCTTCGGCGGCAAGGGCATCGCGCTCACCCCGACGGTCACGGGCGGCTACGACTACACGTACGGCTATCCCCCGCTCGCCCCGCTGCTCACCGCGCCGCTGCTCTGGCTCGGGCACGGCAGTCTGCCGGCCATCGCGATGAGCACGGGCGCGCTGCTCGTCGGCACGGTCGTGCTGTGGTGGCTGCTGCCGACGCCCTGGCGCTCGGCGGCGACGATGGCGTGCCTCGGGTTCTCGATGATCGAGATGTACGGCAGGCTCGGCTATCCCGCGATCCTGGCGCTGGCCCTGATGATCCCGGTGGTGGTGCGCTGGCCCCGGATCGGGCGGGGCGGGGGGCTGGGCCCGGCCGGGGTGGCGCAGGCGGCCTGTCTGGGAGCGGCGTGCGCGGCGCAGCAGCTGCCGTGGTTCCTCGCGCCGTTCCTGCTGGCCGGGATCTACGCCGTGCGGCGCGGGGAGCTCGGGGCGCGGGCGGCGGGCCTGGTGGTGCTGCGGCTCGCCGGGGTCGCCGCCGCCGTATGGCTGGCGCTGAACGCGTACTTCGTGGTGACCCAGCCGGTCGCGTGGCTGAAGGGGATCGCGCTGCCGCTGATCCAGGGAGCGGTGCTGCACGGCCAGGGACTGGTGGGCGTCTCGCTGTATCTCACGAACGGCAGCGACCGGCTGGACTGGTACGGGTACGCCAGTGTGCTGCTGCTCGCCGGTCTGCTGGCGCTGTCGGTGCTGTTCGTGCGCCGGCTCGGTCCGGCGGCGACCGTGCTGCCGTGGCTGGCGTTCTGGCTGGCGACGCGTTCGCAGGACGGCTACTACCTGATGATGACGCCGTTGTGGCTGGCGGCGGCGGTGACCGCGCCCGCGACGGAGTTCGCTGGGGCCTGGCAGCCGTTCGCACGGCGGCTCGGCGGGGCGAACCGGCGTCCCGCCCGGATCGCCGCGACCGTGCTGCTGCTGAGTCCGGCGCTGGCGAGCGCGGCGCTGGCGGCCACCGGCTCCCCGCCCCTGCGCCTGGAGCTCGCCGGGGTCCGGCACGACGCCCGGGCGCTCTCCCGGCTGACCGTGCGAGTGACCAACGCGGACGACGAGGCGCTCACGCCCCACTTCACCCTCACCCGGGGCCAGGGCATGTACCCGTACTTCACGGTGCTGCGGGGGCCGGCCACGCTGGCCGCCCACGCCACGGCCGTCTACGAACTGCGGCCGCCGGACGGGACGTACGCGCTGCCGCACAAGCACCAGCAGGTCCGGCTGCGCGTGTTCACCTCGTCGCCGCAGACGCTGTCGAGCGCCTACCTCACGCTGCCGACCGCTTGAAGCGGAGCGTGGCGTTGACCGTGGTCAGGCCGCGGATCATGCCCAGCTGGTTCCAGCCGAGACCGAACTGGTCGCGGTCGACGGTGAACTCGGCGTCGACCGTGACCGCGTCCGCGCTCGCCTCGCTGATCCGGCCGGTGAAGGACTGCGGGCGGCTGATGCCCCGCACGGTCAGCTGGCCCACCACGTGCACCTGGTCGCCGTCGCGCAGTTCGGCGCTGCGCACCGCGAAGGTGATCTCGGGGTGGTTCGCGGCGTCGAAGAAGTCGGCGCCGCGCAGGTGCTCGTCGCGCTTGGCGTTCTTGGTGTCGAGGGAGGCCGCGTCGAGGGTCACGGTGCCGACGGCGGATCCGTCGGCCCGCACCTCGCCCTGACCGTCCACGGTGGCGAAGGCGCCTTTGACCGTGACCAGGCCCCACATCGTCTTGTGCTTCAGGGCGACGGTGGTGGCGGTCCGGTCGAGCTGCCAGGTTCCGGTTTCGACGGCGACGGACATGGTTCCTCACTCAGGTAGTCCAAATTTGGATGACGACAGCACGCTAGCCGATTCTTCAAATTTGGACAACGGGTAGAATCGAAGCCATGGCCGACCACTCCGACTGTCCCTCCGCCGCGGGTGACGGACTCCTGCCCGCCGAGCTGCACGCCTGGATGCTGATGCTGGCCGCGACCGGCGCCGTGGAGCAGGAGCTGCGGGGCGTGGTCAAGGAACGGCTGGACGTCTCGCACGACGAGTTCCTGGTCCTGTGCCTGCTCGCCACGGGCCCCCGGGAGGGCCTGCGCATGACCCGGATCGCCGAGTTGCTGGGCCGCCCCAAGACCCGGCTCACCTACCAGATCGCCTGTCTCCAGCACGCCGGACTCGTCGCCCGCAAGTCGGTCTGCGGCGACAAGCGGGGCGTCGAGGTGGCGCTCACCGAGAAGGCGCGGAACCTCCTCGAGGAGGCGTCCGGCACCCTCGCCGAGACGGTCAAGGCGGCCCTGGCCCGGTTCATGGGCCCCGACCAGCGCGGGGCGCTGTGCGCCCTGATGCCGGAACTCGCCGAGGAGTCCAAGGCGGAGTAGTCAGCGGTGCGGTTGCGGGTACCCGGCCGGTGCCCGCGCCCGACCGAAGGAGGGGTTCATGGCGACCTCCGACCTGCCCGTTCCTGTCGTACGACGGCCCGACGCGCCCCCTCCGGACACCACGGATCTGGAGCGCGCGCTGCGCGAGCGGGTCGACGGCGAGGTCCGCTTCGACGCCGGGAGCCGGGCCGCGTACTCGACCGACGCCTCGAACTTCCGCCAGACCCCGATCGGCGTGGTCGTGCCGCGTACCCCGGAGGCGGCGGCGGAGGCGCTGGCCGTGGCCCGCGAGCACGACGCGCCGGTGCTGTCCCGGGGCGGCGGGACCAGCCTGGCCGGGCAGTGCACCAACACCGCCGTGGTGATCGACTGGTCGAAGTACTGCGACCGCGTGGAGTCCGTGGACGAGGACACCCGCACCTGTGTCGTCCAGCCGGGCATCGTCCTCGACCAACTCAACCGGCAACTCGCCCCGACCGGGCTGCGGTTCGGCCCCGAGCCGGCCACCCACGCCAACTGCACCATCGGCGGCATGATCGGCAACAACTCCTGCGGGGCCACCGCGCAGGCGTACGGCAAGGTCGTCGACAACATCGCCCGCCTGGAAGTGCAGTTGTACGACGGCACCCGGTTCTGGTGCGGACGGACCAGCGACGAGGAGTACGCCGAGATCGAACGGCAGGGAGATCTACGGGCCACCGTGTACCGGCGGTTGCGGGCCCTGCGCGACACCTACGGCGACGAGATCCGCGCCCGCTTCCCGGACATCCCGCGCCGGGTCTCCGGCTACAACCTCGACTCCCTGCTCCCGGAACACGGCTTCGACGTCGCCGGGTTGCTGGTGGGCAGCGAGTCCACCCTCGTCACGGTGCTGCGCGCGGAGCTGGAACTGGTGCCGGTCGTCAGGGAACGCACCCTGGTGGTCCTCGGGTTCCCCGACATCGAGACGGCCGCCGACGCCGTCCCCGCCATCCTGCCGTACGAGCCGATCGCACTGGAGGGCCTGGACGCGCGGCTGATCGAGGACGAGCGGATCAAGCGCCTCAACCCCAAGGCCCGCGCCGAACTCCCCGACGGCAATGCCTTCTTGATGGCGCAGTTCGGCGGACGGACCCACCAGGAAGCCGACGAGAACGCCCACCGCATGCTCGACGGCCTTCACGAGTCCGAGCACGATCCCGACGTCGCCTTCCTCGACGACCCGGCCCACGAACAGGAGTTGTGGCAGGTCCGCGAGGCCGGACTCGGCGCCACCGCGCACATCCCGGGCCGGCCCGACACCTTCGAGGGCTGGGAGGACTCCGCGGTCCCGCCCGCACGGCTCGGCGACTATCTGCGCCGACTGCGGTCCCTGTACGACGAGTTCGGCTACCTCAGCGACACCGGACCCAGTCTCTACGGCCACTTCGGCCACGGCTGTGTGCACACCCGGATCCCCTTCGACCTGTACACCGCCGAGGGAGTCGCCACCTACCGGCGGTTCATGGAGCGGGCCGCCGACCTGGTCGTCGAGTTCGGCGGCTCCCTGTCCGGTGAGCACGGCGACGGACAGAGCCGGGGCGAGCTGCTGCCCCGCATGTTCGGGGACCGGCTCGTCACCGCCTTCGGCGAGTTGAAGGCCGTCTTCGACCCGCTGGACCGGATGAACCCCGGCAAGGTGGTGGCGCCGTACCAGCTGGACGAGAACCTGCGGCTCGGCGGCGACTGGGCCCCCTACGACCCCCGCGAGCTGCACTTCCGCTTCCCGCACGACGGCGGGTCCTTCGCCGAGGCCGCCAACCGCTGTGTGGGGGTGGGGAAATGCCGTCAGCACACCACCGACGGCGGCGCGGTGATGTGCCCGTCCTACCAGGTCACCCACGAGGAGGAGCACTCCACGCGCGGACGGGCCCGGCTGCTGTTCGAGATGCTCGACGGACACGGCGACAGCCCGATCCGGGACGGCTGGCGCTCCGAGGCCGTCCGGGACGCCCTCGACCTGTGTCTCGCCTGCAAGGGCTGCAAGAAGGACTGCCCGGCCGACGTCGACATGGCCACCTACAAGGCGGAGTTCCTCTCCCACCACTACGAGGGCCGCTGGTGGCGCAGGCCCCGCGCGCACCTGTCGATGGGCTGGCTGCCCGCCGTCGCACAGCTGGTCGGACGCGCCCGGCTCGGGCCGCTCGTCAACGCGTTGACCCACACCCCGCCGCTGTCGAGGGCGGCCGTGGCGCTCGCCGGTGTGGAGAACCGCGAGGTGCCGCTGTTCGCCGGGGAGACCCTCCAGCAGTGGTTCGCCCGGCACGAGCCCTACGGGGACGGGGCGCGCGGCAGCGTCCTGCTGTGGCCGGACACCTTCACCAACCACTTCCACCCGCACATCGGCCGGGCGGCCGTGACCCTCATGGAGCACGCGGGCTGGCGGGTGGTCCTCCCCGAGGAGCCGCTGTGCTGCGGCCTGACCTGGATCTCGACCGGCCAACTGGCGACCGCGGAGAAGGTGTTGAGCCGGACCGTGCGCACGCTCGCCGAACATGTGCGGGCGGGCGGCCTGGTGGTCGGCCTGGAGCCCAGCTGCACGGCGGTGTTCCGCTCGGACGCCCCCGAGATGTTCCCCGGCGACCACGACGTACGGCGGCTGCGCGACCGGACGGTGACGCTCGCCGAACTGCTCACCGAGCACTCCCCCGGCTACGAGCCCCCGCACGTCCCCGACCGCTCCGCGAAGGCCCTCGCCCAGGTCCACTGCCACCAGCACGCGGTCCTGGACTGGCAGGCCGACCGGGAGCTCCTGCGCCGCGCCGGCGTCGACGCCGAGCAGCTGGACTCCGGCTGCTGCGGCCTCGCCGGCAACTTCGGCTTCGAACCGGGCCACCTGGAGGTCAGCGAGGCCTGCGCGGAGCGGGTCCTCCTCCCCCGCCTGCGGGAGGAGCCCCCGGAGACGGTGGTCCTGGCGGACGGCTTCAGCTGCCGCACCCAGATCCACGAGTTCGACAGCGGCGGCCACGAGGCGGTCCACCTCGCGGAACTCCTGGCAAGCGCGATCCCGGGAGCCCCGGGCAGCGCGTACGGCGTGACCCCGGGGGCGAGGCCGACGCCACCGAGCCGTAGAGCGAGGGCGCTGACTCTGACTGGAGCGGCTCTGGCGACCCTGGCCGTGGCTGGAACGACGGTACGGTTCCTTCGAAACAGGCGGTGACTGCATCTTCCTAAGGGGCGCGGGGAACTGCGCGACCAGCCACGGCGTACCCGCAGCCGCCCTCAGACCTCAGACCTCAGACCACCAGTTCCATCAGCGCCGTCCTGGCCCGCGCCACGCGAGACCGCACCGTCCCCACCGGACACCCACTCACCACCGCGGCCTCCGCGTACGACAACCCCAGCATCTGCGTGAGCACGAACGCCTCCCGCCGCTCGTCGGACAACGCCCCCAACAGATCGACCAGCTCTATCCCGTCCTCGAAGCCCGGCACACCGCGAGGCTGCGCCCGCTCCACCGCGGCCTGCCAGTCGGCACCGTCGTACCGGCGGGGCCGCACCGCCGCGTGCCGGAAGCCGTCGACCACCGCGCGGCGGGCGATGGACAGCACCCAGGCCCGCGCCGAGGACCGCCCCTCGAACCGGTGCAGACTGCCGAGCGCCCGCAGGAACGTGTCCTGGGCCAGGTCGTCCACGGCCTGGGGGTCGCCGCACAGGTGGGAGACATAGCGCAGCACGTCCCGGTGCAGGGCGCGCACGAAGTGGTCGACGGCGTCGGCGTCACCCGCGCGGGCTGCGAGCGCCCAGGCGGTCGCGGAGGCGTCGGCGGACTCACGCCGGGCGCGGAGGTCGTCGGGGGCGGGGTCAGGGGTAGGCGCAGGCGCAGGCAGGGTGGAAGTGATCACCAGGTGTCCTTCTCGGGTCAGCCGTGATCCGGAGCGCTCGGGCGCACAGGGGTGCGCGGCCCTCCGGTGAGGAAGCGGTCGTACGACGCCGCAGGGGCGGACGACCGAGGCCCGGGGCGCACAGGGGCGGCCCCGGGTCACCAGCTGTCGTCAGGCGACAGTCGTCCCCGGAGGCGGACCGCGATGGGTGATCGCGTGGACGAGAAGGACGAGCCGCGGCGCCCGCTCCGACCGGGCCCGGCGCGTCCGCACGCGCGGCCGGTGCGGGGTCGCGGGCAGGGCGAGCAGCAGCCGCAGCGGGGCGACCAGCCGTCCGGCCACGGCCCGCAGAATGCGGAACACGGCGCGTTCGCCGTACGCCAGCCAGAGGCCCGTGACCAGCGCGGCGATCAGGTGGGCCGCGTACATGCCGAAAGGCAGCCAGTACGCGAGGGCGTCGACGCCGGACGAGGCCCCCAGCTGGGCCGAGTCCATGGAGTCCATGCCGCTCGTGTGCATGGACTCCATGTGCATCGCGCCCATGTCCGGCGCTGCCGAAGTGGGCTGTGCGAGGGAGAAGGCCGTGTGGAGGGCCGTCTGGGCCGAGACGGCGACGGCGACGATCAGGGGCAGTCCGCGCTCACGGCCGGCCAGACACCAGCCCGCGCACCCGGTCACGACCAGGCCCGCGGCCAGCGTCCAGCCCGGCACGTGGGCGCCGGACATGAGGACGTGGCCCAGGGCGGCGAGCAGCACGCAGACGGCCGCGAACACCGCGGCCCGTAGCGTGCGGGAACACCACCCTGCTGTCATGGCGCCTCATCCTCCCATTCGGGCACCGAGAACCACCTGTGGGTACGGAAATCCACAGGTGACTGCTCACTTGGCGGCGCGGCTCCGTACGACGGCGAAGGCCCCGGCCGCGAGGCCGAGCACGCCCACGACCAGTCCGGCGGCACCGAGACCGCGGGCCGTGGAGTCGCTCGCCGAGGCCTTCGTGGTGGCTGGGGTGGCGGCCGAACCCTTCGTCGCCGTGCCGGAGGCGGTGGCCGACGTGAGCTTGAGGACGGGCGCCGGGTTCTCCGGTTCCTCGTCGCCCTTGGCGGCCTCCTCGATCCAGCGGACGACCTTGCCGTCGGAGTACGTCTGGAGGGTCTTGAAGGTCAACTCGGCGGTGTCGTCGGGGAGCTGGCCGAAGGCGACGTCGAAGTCCTCGTAGTGGCCCGGCGCGACCTTCCCGCCGGTCCAGGTGATCTCGGAGACCGCGTCGGTGATCGTGCCGTCGTCCGTCTTGACCGGCGTCTTGAGCTTGGTGTCGGTGACCGTGGCGGTCCAGCCGTCGTGCGGGGAGACCAGCACGCCGAGCAGCGGGTGGTCGGTGGGCAGGAACAGCTGGACCTTCGTGGTGCTCGCGGTGTCGCTCTCGTCGGGGACGCGGAAGCTGAGGACGCCGTCGGTGGCGCCCTTGGCGTAGCTGTCGGGGTGGACGGTGACGTGCGCGGAGGCGACTCCGGCGGCGGTCAGGAGCGCGGCGGCGGCGAGGGCGGTGCCGAGGCCGGCGCGGCGCAGGGCGGTGTGTGCTCGGGACATGGGTGAGGGATCTCCGTACCAGAGGAAGAGAGGTGTCAGATCGCGTACGGGATCGTCTTGGGCGGTCCGCGCCGGTGGACCGTGTGGCGGAGCAGGAGGGGGCGGGGCGTGCGGGTGCCGTGGTCGGGCGCCGGGGACGCGGGGTCCGGGGCGGCCGGCTCGCCGTAGCCCTGCCACCAGGCGGCGAGACCGGGCACCAGCGCGACGGAACGGCGCAGGAGCGACCACAGGGCGGCCTCGCCGCGCCGCAGCCACCAGGTCAGCAGGAGGGCGGCGGAGAGGTGGGCGGCGGTGGCGTGCGGGGTGACGGCGTGCGGCGGCGGGGGGGTGGTGTGGATCATCCGCATGCCGTGCATGGCCATGTGGACCTTGACCGTGTGCGGCATGGCCATGTGGGGCATCGCCATGCCCTGCCGGGTCGCCCTGGAGTGCGAGCCGGCCGCGCCGAAGGCCAGGTGCAGTCCGGCCTGGGAGGTGAGGGTCGCCGCGCCGATGGCTCCGAGCGAGCGTTCCCGGCCGCCGAGCAGCCAGCCGGCCACGAACACCGGCAGGAACCCGACCGCCTGGGCCCACACCGGCGGTGTCATGCCGGTGGCCAGGGTGTGTCCCCCGGCGGCCAGCAGCACGCACAACGCGGCGAACACCGCCGCGCGCAGGCTGCGGACCGCAGGGGATGCCCTCATGGCGACCGATACTCCCATGGGTGGTTCACCGCCCGTCCGGCGGTCCGGTCAGTAGATGTCCCGCACATAGCGCTTGTCGGTGGCGAGTTGCTTCACATAGGCCGCCGCGCCCGCCTCGTCCAGGCCGCCGTGCAGTGCCGCGATGTCCCTCAGCGCCCGGTCGACGTCCTTCGCCATGCGGGAGGCGTCGCCGCACACGTAGAAGTGGGCGCCGTCCTGGAGCCAGGACCACAGCAGCGGGCCGTGCTCACGCATCCGGTCCTGGACGTAGACCTTGGCGCGCTGGTCGCGGGAGAAGGCCGTGTCCAGGCGGGTGAGGGTGCCGTCGGCGAGGAAGGCGGCCAGCTCGTCCTCGTAGTAGAAGTCGGTCGCCCGGTGCTGTTCGCCGAAGAACAGCCAGGCGGGGCCCCGTCCGCCGAGGGCGCGGCGTTGTTCCAGGAAGCCGATGAAAGGGGCGACGCCGGTGCCGGGGCCGACCATGACCATCGGTGTGGCGGGATCGGCGGGCGGGCGGAAGTGCGGGGAGCGCTGGACATGCACCGGCACCGGGGTGCCCGCGGCGGCGTCGGCCAGGAAGGGTGAGCAGACGCCCTGGCGGGGCTTGCCGCGCAGGTTCTCGTAGCGCACGACGGAGACGGTGAGCGAAACGAGGTGCGGGTCGGTGAGGGGGCTGGACGAGATGGAGTACAGCCGCGGCTGGAGGCGTCCGAGGGTGCGCGCCCAGTCCTGCGGGGCGGCCTTGACGCCGTACTCGGTGATCACGTCCACGGCCTGCCGCCCCCAGCCCCACTTGGCCAGTTCGTCCTTGTTGTCGGGGCGCAGGAGCTTCTTCAACTCCCGTGGATCACGGGTGCGTTCGGCGACGAAGCGGAGCAGGGCGGGGGTGATCCTGGTGATGTCCAGGTGCCGTAGGAATGCCTCGCCGAGCGGGACCTCGCCCACGCCGTTCACGTCCACGGCGGCCGTCGCGTCGAGGCCGGTCACCGTCAGCCACTCCTCGACCAGCTCCGCCGAGTTGAGCGGCCGGATGCCGAGGGCGTCGCCGGCGTCGTACAGGAACGGGGTCTCGCCGGCCCCGGTGTCGAAGGTGAACCGCCGGACCTCCTTGCCGGCGCCGGGCAGGCTCAGGAGGCGGTTGCCGGTGAGGCGGGCGAGGACGGGGGCGGGCTTGCGCGGACGCGGGGCGACGGGGGCCGGAGCGGTCACGGCGGAGGGCACCGGGGGAAGGCCGCTGCGTATGAGGCCGGCCGGGACAGCCGACAGACCGGCCCCGGCACCCGGCATACGGACCTCGCCACCTGGCAGACCGGCCCCGGCACCTGGCAGACCGAGCTCAGCACCCGGCATACGTACCCCACCACCCGGAGGACTGGCCCCGGCACCCGGCACACGGACTCCGGCACTCGGGAGACCGACCCCGCCACCCGGCAGACCGGTCCCACCACCCGGCAGACCGACCCCACCCCCCGGCAGGCCGACATCGGCGCCCAGCAGACCGACCCCGCCCCCCGTGAGCCCGGTGGTGTCGGGCCCGGCCTCCGGAGCCGCACTCCCCTCCTCCCCCGCGAGTGCCGTCAGGACCTCGTCCAGCCAGCCGTGGGCCGCGTCCTCGAAGTCCGGTTCGCAGTCCGTGCGGGGCGCGAGCCGCAGTGCGCCCAGTTCACCGAGGCGTTGGTCGAGCCGGCGGCCGTGCCCGCAGAAGTCGTCGTACGACGAGTCGCCGAAGGCCAGGACGGCGTACCGCCGGCCCTCCAGGCGGGGGGTGCCGGGGTCGGCCAGGGTCTCCCAGAAGCCGCTGCCGTTGTCGGGGGCGTCGCCGTCGCCGAAGGTGCTGGTGATCAGCAACAGATCGGCGGAGGGCGGCAGTTGACCCAGGTCGGCCTGGTCCATGCCGACCAGGGAGGCGCTGTGCCCGACGGTGCTGAGGCGTTCGGCGGTGGCGGCCGCGAACTCCTCGGCCGTCCCCGTCTGCGAGGCCCACAGGATGACGACCTCACGGCGCGGGACCGTGCCCGACGAGAGGGTGGCCGAGGTCCGTGTGTCCGGCGCCTGTGTGGCGGCCGCCCGCGAGTACATCCCGGCGAGTGTGCCGTTGACCCACAAGGCGTGCTCGGGACGGAAGGGCGCGTCGGGAGGCAGGACCGGCACCCCGGGCGATCCCGCCGGGATCCCGGCGAGGAATCCGACCAGGTACTGGCGCTCCTGCGCGCTGAGAACGGGCGGCGGCGCGGGGTCGAGACCGAAGACCGACGCGGCCGCGGCCTCGACGGAAGCAGGCCCAGCCACCCCGACCGAGGCACCCCCAGCCACCCCAGCCACCCCGACCGAGGCACCCCCAGCCACGCCAGCCACCCCGACCGAGGCACCCCCAGCCACCGCAGCCACTTCGACGGAGGCACCCCCAGCCACCCCAGCCACCTCGGCAGAGACACCCTCAGCCGCCTCGACCGGAGCACCCCCGACCCCCGGAGGCCGCAGAGCAACCGGCACCGCCACCTTCGTCAGCGACACCGCGCACACCTTGAACTCCGGCTGGAACGACAGCGGATCGACCGCGTCGCTGGTCACCGCGTTGACGCTGAGGTACTCCCCGAAGAGGTCGTTCCAGTGGAAGGGCGCGAAGCAGCACCCCGGCCGTACCCGGTCCGTCACGACGGCGGGCAGCACGGCCCGCCCGCGCCGGGAGGCCACCTCGACGGAGTCGCCGTCGGCCACGCCCAGCGCCGCGGCGTCCTCGGGATGCAGCTCCACGAAGGGCCCGGGGTTCAGCTTGTTCAGCTTCGCCACCCTGGCCGTCTTGGTCAGCGTGTGCCACTGGTGCTGGAGCCGCCCGGTGTTCAGCACGAAGGGGTAGTCGTCGTCCGGCATCTCGGCCGGCGGGAGGTGCGGCCGGGCGAAGAAGACGCCCCGCCCGCTCGCCGTGGGGAAGCGGAGGGCGCCGTCCTCGTCCACGTAGCGGATGGGGTTCCGGTCGGGCCCGTCCTCGCTCGCCGCCGGCCACTGCACCGGCGTCGCGCGGAGCCGGTCGTAGGAGATGCCGCGCAGGTCCCAGCCGGTCTTCGGGTTCCAGGCCCGCTTGATCTCCTCGAAGACCTGCTCGGCGCTGTCGTAGGAGAAGCCCTTCTCGTAGCCCATCTCGCGGGCGACGGCGGCGATGATCCGCCAGTCCGCCATGGCCTCGCCGGGCGGGTCCACGACGGCCGGGGTCAGGGTGAGGTTGCGCTCGCTGTTGACGAAGACGCCGTCGCCCTCGGTCCACATCGCGCCGGGCAGCACGACGTCGGCGTACGCGTTGGTCTCGGTGTCGGCGAAGACGTCCTGCGTGACGACGAACTCGGCGGCCTCCAGGCCCTCGATGACGGTGCGGCGGCCCGCGACGGAGGCGACCGGGTTGGTGCAGATGATCCAGCAGGCCTTGATCTCGCCGTCGGCCATCTTCCGGAACATCTCGACGGTGCCCTTGCCGACGCCGTCGGCGCGCAGGGTGTCCGGGGGCAGCTCCCAGAGGTCCTCGACGAAGGCCCGCTCCTCGTCGACGAGGACGGACCGCTGGCCGGGCAGGCCCGGTCCCATGTAGCCCATCTCGCGGCCGCCCATGGCGTTGGGCTGACCGGTGAGGGAGAAGGGGCCGCTGCCGGGGCGGCAGATCGCGCCGGTCGCCAGGTGGAGGTTGACCAGGGCGTTGGTGTTCCAGGTGCCGTGCGTGGACTGGTTGAGGCCCATGGTCCACAGGCTCATCCACTCACCGGCCGCGCCGATGAGCCGCGCGGCCTCCCGGATGTCCTCCTCGGCGAGGCCGGTCGTCTCGGCCACCGCGGCGGGCGGGTAGTCGGCGAGGAACTCCGGCATCGCCTCCCAGCCCTCGGTGTGGGCGGCGATGAAGTCGGGGTCGGTGTCGCCGTTCGCGTGCAGGAGGTGCAGCAGCCCGTTGAGGAGGGCGAGGTCGGTGCCCGGCCTGATCTGGAGGAACAGGTCGGCCTTGGCCGCGGTGGCGGTGCGTCGCGGGTCGACGACGATCACCTTGGCGCCCGAGGCCTTGACCCGCTCCATCATGCGCAGGAAGAGGATGGGGTGGCAGTCGGCCGTGTTGGAGCCGATGACGAGGAAGAGGTCGGCCCTGTCGAAGTCCTGGTACGAGCCGGGTGGGCCGTCCGCGCCGAGGGAGAGCTTGTAGCCGGTGCCGGCGCTGGCCATGCACAGCCGGGAGTTCGACTCGATCTGGTTGGTGCGCAGGAAGCCCTTGGCGAGCTTGTTGGCCAGGTACTGCGCCTCCAGGCTCAGCTGCCCGGACACGTAGAGGGCGACCGCGTCGGGGCCGTGCTCGTCGACGATCTCCCGCAGCCGCCGGGCCGTCTCGGTGATCGCCGTGCCGACGGACTCGGCCACCGGCTCCTCGCCGCGCTCGGGCCGTACCAGGGCCGTGGTCAGGCGGCCGGGCGCGGCGAGCATGTCGGCGGTGGTCGCGCCCTTGGTGCAGAGCTTGCCGAAGTTGGCGGGGTGCTCCTTGTCGCCGGAGGCCTTCAGGACCGTACGGCGGCCGTCCGGGCCCCGCCCGATGTCGAGCACCAGGCCGCAGCCGACGCCGCAGTACGAGCAGACCGTCCGCACCACGGGCACGCCTCCTGAGCTCGACGACTCGATCTCCGTCGACCGTACGAAACGGCCATTACGCAGATGTCTCCCGAGCCGTTCACCAGGAGTTACACCGCCCGCACACCCGACAGGGGACCCTTGTGAGCGCCTTGGGGGCCGCAGTGCGACGCGACACAGAATTGGAACAGTTCCATTTCTTGAACCATTCAGGTTTATGAGGGTAGGTTGGTCCCCATGACCGCCCCCCAGCCTCCGAACACCGCCGACGAGCTGCGCGGTGCCGGCCTGCGGGTGACGGCCGCGCGCGTCGCACTGCTCGAGACCGTCCGGGCCGGTGACCACCTCCCCGTCGACGCGATCGCCACGAAAGTGCGCGACCGTCTCGGCCACATATCGCTCCAGGCCGTCTACGAGGCCCTGCACTCGCTCACCGCGGCGGGTCTCGTGCGCCGCATCGAGCCGCCGGGCAGCCCGGCCCGGTTCGAGGGGCGGGTCGGGGACAACCACCACCACCTGGTCTGCCGGTCGTGCGGGGCCGTCGTCGACGTCGACTGTGCCGTCGGTCACGCGCCCTGCCTGACAGCCTCCGACGACCGCGGCTTCTCGATCGACGAGGCCGAGGTCATCTACTGGGGCCTGTGCCCCGCCTGTTCCCCCCGAGCCGTTACTTCAGCTTCAGCTCTGTGATCCACCCCGTTCGGAAGGACCTCCATGTCTGAGAACCACGACGCAATCGTCACCGACTCCAAGCCCGAGGGCACCGGTGGCTGCCCGGTCGCGCACGGGCGCGCCGCGCACCCCACCCAGGGCGGCGGCAACCGCCAGTGGTGGCCGGAGCGACTGAACCTGAAGATCCTCGCCAAGGACCCGGTCGTCGCGAACCCGCTCGGCGCGGACTTCGACTACGCCCAGGCCTTCCAGGCCCTCGACCTGGACGCCGTGAAGCGGGACATCGCCGAGGTGCTCACCACCTCGCAGGACTGGTGGCCCGCCGACTTCGGCAACTACGGCCCGCTGATGATCCGCATGGCCTGGCACAGCGCCGGCACCTACCGCATCAGCGACGGCCGCGGCGGTGGCGGTCGTGGCCAGCAGCGCTTCGCGCCGCTGAACAGCTGGCCGGACAACGGCAACCTGGACAAGGCCCGCCGTCTGCTGTGGCCGGTGAAGAAGAAGTACGGCCAGTCCATCTCCTGGGCCGACCTCATGATCCTCACCGGCAACGTCGCCCTGGAGACCATGGGCTTCGAGACCTTCGGCTTCGGCGGCGGCCGCGCCGACGTCTGGGAGGCCGACGAGGACGTCTACTGGGGCCCCGAGACCACCTGGCTGGACGACCAGCGCTACACAGGCGACCGTGAGCTGGAGAACCCGCTCGGCGCCGTCCAGATGGGCCTCATCTACGTCAACCCCGAGGGCCCCAACGGCAACCCGGACCCGCTGGCCGCGGCCCGCGACATCCGTGAGACCTTCCGCCGCATGGCGATGAACGACGAGGAGACCGTCGCCCTCATCGCCGGTGGCCACACCTTCGGCAAGACCCACGGCGCCGGCCCCGCCGACCACGTCGGCAACGACCCCGAGGCCGCCTCCCTGGAGGAGCAGGGCCTGGGCTGGAAGTCCACCTACGGCACCGGCAAGGGCGGCGACGCCATCACCTCCGGTCTCGAGGTCACCTGGACCACCAAGCCGACCCAGTGGAGCAACGACTTCTTCGACATCCTCTTCGGCTACGAGTGGGAGCTCACCGAGTCCCCCGCCGGCGCCAAGCAGTGGGTGGCCAAGGACTCCGAGGAGATCATCCCGGACGCCCACGACGCCTCGAAGAAGCGCCGGCCCACGATGCTCACCACGGACCTCTCGCTGCGCTTCGACCCGATCTACGGCGAGATCTCCAAGCGCTTCCACGAGAACCCGGACCAGTTCGCGGACGCCTTCGCCCGCGCCTGGTACAAGCTGACCCACCGTGACCTGGGCCCGAAGTCCCTGTACCTCGGCCCGGAGGTCCCGTCGGAGACCCTGCTGTGGCAGGACCCGCTGCCGCAGGCCGAGGGCGAGGTCATCGACGCCGCCGACATCGCGGCCCTGAAGGCCAAGGTCCTGGAGACCGGCCTCACGGTCTCGCAGCTCGTGTCGACCGCGTGGGCCTCGGCGTCCACCTTCCGCGGCAGCGACAAGCGCGGCGGCGCCAACGGCGCCCGCATCCGCCTGGAGCCGCAGCGCGGCTGGGAGGTCAACGACCCCGAGCAGCTCGCCCAGGTCCTGCGGGTCCTGGAGGGCGTCCAGGCCGAGTTCAACACCGGTGCCAAGAAGGTCTCCCTGGCCGACCTGATCGTCCTCGCGGGTGCCGCGGCGGTCGAGAAGGCCGCCAAGGACGCCGGCGTCGCGGTGGAGGTCCCCTTCACCCCGGGCCGTGTGGACGCGACCGAGGAGCACACCGACGTCGAGTCCTTCGCCGCGCTGGAGCCGGTCGCGGACGGCTTCCGCAACTACCTCGGCAAGGGCAACCGCCTCCCCGCCGAGTACCTGCTGCTGGACCGCGCCAACCTGCTCACCCTGAGCGCCCCCGAGATGACCGTCCTCGTCGGCGGTCTGCGCGTCCTCGGCGCCAACCAGGGCGGCACCGCCCACGGCGTCTTCACCGACCGCCCGGGCGTCCTGAGCAACGACTTCTTCGTCAACCTGCTCGACCTGGGCACGACGTGGAAGTCCACCTCGGAGGACCAGACGGCGTTCGAGGGCCGGGACGCGGAGACCGGCAAGCTGAAGTGGACCGGCACCCGTGCCGACCTGGTCTTCGGCTCCAACTCCGAGCTGCGCGCCCTCGCCGAGGTCTACGCGAGCGACGACGCCAAGGAGAAGTTCGTGAAGGACTTCGTCGACGCGTGGGTCAAGGTCTCGAACCTGGACCGCTTCGACCTGGTCTGAGCGTCCGCGTGAAACAGGGGCCGGTCCTGGTGGACCGGCCCCTGTGCCATGTCTAAGTCAGCGTGGCCAGGAACTTCCCCAGCCGCGCGATGCCTTCGCTCAACTCCTCGGCCGAGGCCGCGTAGGACAGCCGTACATGCGTGTCCGCGGTGCCCACCCCGAAGTCCCGCCCCGGGGTGAGCGCGACCTGGGCCTCCTCCAGCGCCTGTCCGCAGAACTCCCACGAGGTGAGCCCGGTGCCGCTGACGTCGAAGTAGACGTAGAACGCCCCGTCGGGCGGCACCGGCACCGGCAGCCCGATCTGCGCGAGCCCGTCCAGCACCAGCGTCCGCCGCCGCCCGAACTCGGCCCGCCGCTCCTCGCACACGGCGAGCGACTCGGGCGTGAAGCACGCGAGCGCGGCGTACTGGGCGGGGGTGGAGGCGCAGATCATGTAGTTCTGGGCCAGCCGCTCCAGGGCCGGCACCAGCGCCTCGGGCACCACGCACCAGCCCAGCCGCCAGCCGGTCATGCCGAAGTACTTCGAGAAGCTGTTGATCACGACCGCTTCCTGGTCGTACGACAGCACACTGCGCGGCGGCCGCCCGTGCTCGTCGTGGTCGCCGAGGTCGAGGTAGATCTCGTCGACGATCCGCCACGCGTCCCGCTCCCGGGCGAGCGCGCAGATCGCGGCCAGCTCGTCGGCCGGTACGGAGGTGCCGGTCGGGTTGGAGGGGCTGGCGACCATGATCCCGCGGGTGCGGTCGGTCCAGTACGACCCGACGGTGGCCGCATCCAGCTGGTACCGCGACTCCGCGCTGGTGGGCACGAGACCGACCCGTGCGCCGAAGCTCTCGGCGATCTGCCGGTTGCAGGGGTAGGAGGGGTCGGCGATGAGCACCTCGTCCCCGGGATCGACGAGCGCGGCGGCACCCAGCACCAGCGCGGCCGACGCCCCGGCGGTGACGACGACCCGGGCCGGATCGACGTCGACGCCGTGCCGCTCACCGTAGAACCGCGCGATGGCCAGCCGCAGTTCGGGCAGCCCGAGCGCCCCGGTGTAGCTCATGGGCCGGCTGCCCACGACGTCCCGCATCGCCTCGACCACGGCCGGCGGCGCCCCGAAGTCCGGTTCCCCCAGGCTGAGTTTGACGACGTGCCGCCCCGCGGCCTCCAGCGCCGCGGCATGCTTGCCGAACTCCATGGCGTAGAACGGCGCGACGGACCGAGCCCGCTGCGAGATCCTCATACGGTCGGCCTCCCGGGGTCATCGAAGCACGTCGAACTATACGAGGCCGGGCAAAGGAGCAGGTCAGACATGTCCTGGCCGGACGGGCCCGGCGTGGGTCTCAAGCCCCCGCGTTCAGCAGGCCGGCCAGTACGTCGGGGCGCTCCAGGGCGATGAAGTGGCCGGCCCGGGGGATCTGGGTGAAGTCGGCGCCGGGAAGCAGCCGCCGGTCGGCGTCCCGGTCCGAGGGGCGGGACCAGTCCTTCTCGCCGTAGACGAGGTGGACGGGCGCCTGGACCTCGGGGTAGCGGGAGCGGGCCTCGATGAGGCTCGGCAGGGCCTGGTAGACGGCCCGGGCGACGGTCGGGTAGCCGGGGCGGGCGCCCACCTGGAGGAGTTCGTCCACGTAGTCCTCCCGCAGCGCGCTCCTGTCGCCGAGGCCGCCGCGAAGGATCGCGCGCAGGGCGGGCCTGGGTTCCACGGCGGCGATCACGGGGCCCACCCCGGGCGCGAGAACCCCGCTGACCACGACCCGGGCGAGGAGGCCGGAGCGGGCGATGCCGCCGCGGAAGTCGTAGGCGTTGACCGCGACCACGCGACGGACCCGCTCGGGGAGACCGGCCGCGGTGGTCAGGGCGAGCACCGCGCCCATGGACTCCCCGGCCAACGTCACGTCGTGGAGGTCGAGTTCGGTGAGAAGCCGTTCGACACCGGCACGCATCGCCGGCTCGTCGTACGACGCACCGGGCACGATCTCGGAGTAGCCCATCCCCGGCAGGTCGAGGGCGTACACGGTGTAGCGGTCGGAGATCAACGGGATGAGCGAGCGGAAGTGCTCGGCCTGAGTGCGCACGGTGTGCAGCAGGACCAAGGGGGCGCCGGTGCCCGCCTTGAGGTAGCGCAGCGTTCCCTCGTGGGCGCCGCGCGGGGGGACAGTGTGCTCGGTGGTCCCCGGAATGTGGATCGTGGGGCGTGGTTCCCGGCTGGGCATCTCGCCGTCTCCTTCTGCGTAGGGGGTCAGCAACACGCCCTCTTCGGAGCATGCGAAACCGATCGGTTTCCCGCATTGTAAACCGATCGGTTTCCTGCGGCGGGATTTCGCGTTAACCTCGCCTCATGACCACCGAGACGACGCCCGGCTCCCGAGAGCGCCTGCTGGAGGCAGCGGCCGCGCTGACCTACCGCGAGGGCGTCAGCGTGGGCGTCGACGCCCTGTGCAGGGCGGCGGGAGTGTCCAAGCGCTCCCTGTACAAACTGTTCGAGAGCAAGGGCGAATTGCTGGCGGCGAGCCTGGAGGAACACGCCTCCGCCCAGGTGACGGCACTCTTTCCCGAGGCAGACGACACCCGCCCGCCCCGCGAACGGATCCTGCGCGTCTTCGAACAGACGGAGGCGCAGGCGAGCGACCACGGCTTCCAGGGCTGCCGCTACCTCGCCGTGCAGATCGAGCTCAAGGACCCGAACCACCCCGCGAGCCGGGCGGCCCACCGGATCAAGGAGAACCTGACGGCCTTCTTCCGCACCGAGGCCGAACGGGGCGGAGCGAACGACCCGGACCTGCTGGCCCGCCAACTGATGCTGGTCTTCGACGGCGCCGGCGCCCGCGCGGGCATCGACGCCGACACACGCGGCGGACTGGTCATCCCCACGGTGACGACCCTGCTCGACGCGGCGAACATGCGCTGACGCGCGAGCCTGCGCCCTGGCTCGGAAGCCGAGCGGGAAACCGATCGGTCTTCACCCCGTCCGCTCCGGGTAACCTCGCCGTATGACCACCGAAGTGAAGAGCCCCAGGGAGCGGCTGCTGGAGGCGGCGGCCACACTCACCTACCGGAACGGCGTCAGCATCGGTGTCGAGGCGCTGTGCAAGGCGGCCGGCGTGTCGAAGCGCTCCATGTACCAGCTGTTCGGCAGCAAGGACGAACTCCTGGCAGTGAGCCTGAAGGAGCGGGCCTCCGCCTACGTGGCCACGTACCTGCCCCCGGCGGACGACGGCCGCTCACCGCGCGAGCGCATCCTGCACGTCTTCGCACAGGTGGAGACGCAGGCGGCGACGCCCGACTTCTACGGCTGTCCGTTCCTGGCCGTGCAGGTCGAACTCAAGGACCAGGACCACCCGGCGAGCCAGGTGGCCCACCAGGTCAAGGCGAACCTGACGTCCTTCTTCCGCACCGAGGCCGAACAGGGCGGCGCGAGCGACCCCGATCTGCTGGCCCGGCAGCTCAGCCTGGTCTTCGACGGCGCGAGCGCTCGCGCGGGCATCCAGGCGGACACCCTGCCGGGGCTCGTCGCCCCCACCGTGACCACGTTGCTCGACGCGGCGGGCGTGCGCTGAACCATCCAGCACACCCATCCATCCCGACATCCAGCCGTCCCGCCATCCCGACATCCAGCCATCCCCGCGGACCGTCGGGATGCGCCGCGCCCCTACTTGCCGAGCTGCTCGTACAGCCCCGCCAGGTCGCCCGCCAGCCCCGCCTTGACGTGACGTGAGATGTCGTCGGCGAGCACCTCGTACGCCCCGGTCTCGACACCGTCGAGGGCGAGCGCGGCCACGTCACGGGGGTCGGACTTGGGGGCGTCGACGCCGGACGCGAGGTCGGTGTCGACGTAACCGACGTGCAGACCGGTGACGTCGATGCCGCGCGGCTGGAGCTCCAGGCGCAGGGAGTTGGTCTGCGACCAGAGCGCGGCCTTGGAGGCGCTGTAGGAACCGCCGAGCGCGATCCAGGAGAGCACGGAGTGCACGTTGAGCAGGTGACCGCCGCCGTTGCGCTCGATGATCGGCACGAAGGCCCGGGTGAGCAGGAGCGGGCCGTAGAAGTTGGTCTCGAACTCCCGGCGTACGTCGTCGACCGGGGAGTCGAGGAAGGACGCGCCGACGACGGCACCGGCATTGTTGATGAGGACGGTGACATCGCCGGCCTGCGCGGCGGCCGCGGCCACCGAGGCCGGGTCGGTGACCTCCAGCGCCACCGGGACCGCGTCCGGGTGCGTGACGGTGCGCGGATCGCGGGCCGTGGCGTAGACCTTGCCGGCCCCGCGCGCGTACAACTCCTCCACCAGCGCCTTGCCGATACCGCGGCTGCCGCCGGTGACGAAGACGTTGGCGCCCTTGAGAGCGGTCATGACTGAACCTCCACAGACAGGAAACCGATCGGTTTCCAGTAGCGTAAACCGATCGGTTTCCCCAGGCAAGCCCGGCCGTGCATGGATCTCCCACCCCGACGACCACTCAGCCACCACAAACGAAAAGGACGCGCCCGTCGGTGACGGACGCGCCCTCGGCACGGATCTACGGCAGCTCAGGAACCCTTCCCCACCGGCTCCAGAACCGCCACGCACTCCACGTGATGCGTCATCGGAAACAGATCGAACACCCGAAGCGTCCGCACCCGGTACCCGCCGTCACGGAAGTACGCCAGGTCCCGCGCCAGCGCGGCCGGGTCGCACGCGACGTACGCGATGCGCCGCGCCCCCAGGGACGACAGGTGCTGCACCGTCTTGCGGCCCGCCCCCGCCCGCGGCGGGTCCAGGACGATCAGGTCGACCTCGGTGATACCCGTCCGCGGCAGGACGCTCTCGACCTTGCCCTGCTCGATGCGGACCCGGTCGAAGTCGGCGAGGTTGTGCCGGGCGTCCTCGACCGCGCGCTTGCCCGACTCGATGCCGAGCACCGCGCCCTGGTCGCCGAGCCGGTCGGCCAGCGCGCCCGCGAACAGGCCGACACCGCAGTACAGGTCGAGCGCCATCTCGCCCTTGCGCGGCAGCAGGCCCTGCATGACGGCCTTCACCAGGGTGTCGGCCGCCTGCGGGTGCACCTGCCAGAAGCCGCCGCTGCCCACCCGGTGGGTGCGCCCGTCGGCACGCTCGCGCACGAACGCACGGCCGTGGACGCGGTGGACGCCGCCGTCCTTCTCCTCGACCCGCATGACGGAGACCGGCTTGTCGAGTTCCACGAGGGGCAGCCGGGCGCCCGGCCGGGGCTCCAGGATGACCATGCGGTCCTGCGACCCTGTCGCCGCGATCGCCTCCACCGACGCCATCCCCGACCAGTCGCGCTCCTCGATGCCCAGCTCGCTCACGCCCGGCGCGGCGATCATGCAGTGCTCGATCGGCTCGACCTCGTGCGAACGGTGGCGGCGCAGGCCCGCGTTGCCGTCGGCGTCCACCGCGTACTGCACGCGTGTGCGCCACGCGGGTACCTCGCCCGCCGGCAGCTTGTCGCCCTCGGCCGGCATCACGGTGCCGTCCCAGCCGGCCTCCTCGGGGGTGAGGCCCGCGAGCCGCTTCAACTGCTCGGCGACCACCTCGCCCTTGAGGCGTCGCTGCGCTCCCGGCTTGGCGTGCTGCCAGTCGCAGCCGCCGCAGCGGCCGGGACCGGCGTAGGGACAGGGCGCCTCGATGCGGTCCTTGGACGCCTCAAGGACCGTCACGGCGTCGGCGCGCAGGAACCGCGCGCCCTCCTCACCCTCGGTCACCCGGGCCACCACCCGCTCACCGGGCAGGGTGTGCCGCACGAACAGCACCTGGCCGTCGGTCGTCCGGGCGATGCAGTGCCCGCCGTGGGCGACCGGGCCGACCTCGACCTCGAACTCCGTCCCCACCAGCGATTTCTTCGGTTCTGCCTGCATGGCGGGGTGACTCCAAAATGGTGAGGGACACGCGTCCGCGACAGTGGGCGACCCGCGTGGGGACAACAGCCGTCCAGTCTACTTCGGCTGCGACGGCTCCTTCGCCCGGTCCACGGCGGCGGGCCCGCGCCGCACCGCCCCCGGCGCGTTCCACTCCTGCCGCCGCTTCGCCCGGATCTTGGCCGCCTCCGAGGACTGCAACTGATAAGGCACCGAGGTCACCATGACCCCCGGCGTGAACAGCAGCCGGCCCTTCAGCCTGAGCGCGCTCTGGTTGTGCAGCAGATGCTCGTACCAGTGCCCGACCACGTACTCGGGGATGATCACGGACACCGCGTCCCGCGGCGACTCCTTCCGGAGCCCCTTGACGTAGTCGATGATCGGCCGGGTGATCTCGCGGTACGGCGAGTCCAGCACCTTGAGGGGTACGTCGATCCCGCGCCGTTCCCACTCGGCGCGCAGTGCCTTGGTCTCGGCCGGGTCCACGTTGACGCAGAGGGCCTCCAGCGAGTCCGAGCGCATCAGCTTGGCGTAGGCGAGGGCGCGCAGTGCCGGGCGGTGGATCTTGGAGATCAGGACGACGGAGTGGACGCGGGAGGGCCGCAGGCTGTCGTCGCTCGGGCCCTCGGGCGCGGCGATCTCCTCGGCGACCCGGTCGTAGTGCTTACGGATCGCCGTCATCGTGGCGTAGAAGATGCACATGCCGAGCAGGGCCACCCAGGCGCCGTGCGTGAACTTGGTGACCAGGACGACGACCAGGACGAGCCCGGTGAAGAAGGCGCCGAAGGCGTTGATCGCGCGGGAGCGGATCATGTGGGTGCGCTTGGCGGGGTCCTTCTCCACGGCCAGGTGCCGGTTCCAGTGCCGGACCATGCCGGTCTGGCTGAGCGTGAAGGACACGAACACGCCGACGATGTAGAGCTGGATGAGCCGGGTCGAGTCGGCGCCGTAGATCCACACCAGCAGCCCGGCCGCACCGGCCAGCAGCACGATGCCGTTGGAGAAGGCGAGGCGGTCGCCGCGGGTGTGCAGCTGACGCGGGAGGTAGCGGTCCTGGGCGAGGATCGAGCCGAGCAGCGGGAAGCCGTTGTAGGCCGTGTTGGCGGCCAGGAACAGCACCAGCGCGGTGGCCGCGGCCAGCACGACGAACAGGAAGCTGCCCTTGCCGAAGACGGCCTCGGCGACCTGGGAGATCACCGGGTTCTGGACGTAGTCGGAGCCGAGGGGGACGCCGTTGTGGATCAGGTCGACGGCCGGGTTCTCGGCCATGCGGACGTTGGTGGTCATGGCCAGCGCGATGATCCCGCAGAACATGGTGACGGCCAGCAGGCCCATCATCGCGAGGGTCGTCGCCGCGTTCTTCGACTTGGGCTTGCGGAAGGCCGGCACGCCGTTGGAGATCGCCTCGACGCCGGTGAGCGCGGCACAGCCGGAGGAGAAGGCGCGCAGCATCAGGAAGACCAGGGCGAAGCCGGCCAGGCCCTGGTGCTCGGCCTTGATGTGGTAGTCCGCCGTGGGTGCCCGCATGGTGTCGCCGAGGACCAGCCCGCGGAACGCGCCCCACGCGATCATGACGAAGACGCCCGCGACGAAGACGTAGGTCGGGATCGCGAAGAGCGAGCCGGACTCCTTGACCCCGCGCAGGTTCATCAGCGTCAGCAGCACGATCACCGCGATCGCGCAGAGCACCTTGTGCTCGACGACGAACGGCACCGCGGAGCCGAGGTTCTCGATGCCGGAGGCGATGGAGACGGCGACGGTGAGGACGTAGTCGACGAGCAGGGCACTGGCGACGGTGAGGCCGGCCTTGGGGCCGAGGTTGGTCGTGGCCACCTCGTAGTCGCCGCCGCCGCTCGGGTAGGCGTGCACGTTCTGCCGGTAGGAGGCGACCACGGTGAACATCAGCACGACGACCGCGACGGCGATCCACGGGCTGTAGTGGTACGCCGACACACCCGCGATGGACAGGACCAGCAGCACCTCGCCGGGCGCGTACGCCACGGAGGACAGCGGGTCGGAGGCGAACACGGGAAGGGCGATGCGCTTCGGCAGGAGCGTTTCCCCGAGCCGATCACTGCGCAGTGCGCGCCCGATCAGGATCCGTTTGGGCACGTCGGTCAGTTTGGACACAACAGAGAAGCGTAAGCGTTCGAACGTGCGCTCAACCACCCGGCACCCCGCATCTGCTCTCCGGGTGAAAACCGGACGCTCCCCGGCTACGGATTCCACGGCCGCACGGATCCGCATGCCTATATGACAAGACCCCCGTCCGACCCCGCTATGACAGGACCCCGTCCGACCCCGCCCCCGGAGGCCTCATGTACACGACCGCCGAGCTCATCGGTGCCGCCGCCGCCCTCGTCGGCCTCGGAATCCTGACCCTCGCGAGCGTCCGCAGCATCAGCCGCCGCTGACAGCACGAAGTTGGGGGCAACCGTGCACAGGGGTGCCCTCGTCCTACCGCGCGTGTGTAGCTTGGGCCTCTGTCTGAGACCCTGATGTGGCTGAGCAGTAGTTATTGACACCGGAAGGACGGTCGTGCACATCGTCATCATGGGCTGCGGGAGAGTGGGTTCCGCTCTCGCCCAGACCCTGGAGCAACAGGGGCACACGGTCGCCGTGATCGACCAGGACCCCACCGCCTTCCGACGACTGGGCTCCGGTTTCGGCGGCCGTCGTGTCACCGGAGTCGGCTTCGACCAGGACACCCTGCGCGAGGCGGGCATCGAGGAGGCCGGCGCCTTCGCCGCGGTCTCCAGCGGCGACAACTCCAACATCATCGCCGCGCGGGTCGCCCGCGAGATGTTCGGCATCGAGAACGTCGCGGCCCGTATCTACGACCCGCGGCGTGCCGAGGTCTACCAGCGCCTCGGCATCCCGACGGTGGCCACGGTCCGCTGGACGGCGGACCAGATGCTGCGCCGGCTGCTGCCGTCCGGCGCGGAGCCGCTGTGGCGCGACCCCACGGGTGGCGTCCAACTGGCCGAGGTGCACGCCTCGTCCGCCTGGGTCGGCCACAAGATCAGCAGGTTGCAGGAGGAGACGGGCGTCCGGGTGGCGTTCCTGACCCGCCTCGGGGAGGCGATCCTGCCCACCTCGCAGACCGTGCTCCAGGAGGGTGACCTGGTCCACGTGATGATGCGTACGGACGACATCGAGAAGGTCGAGGCGTCCTTCGCCGAGGGCCCCGAAGAGGAGGGCGGTCACTGATGAGGGTCGCCATTGCCGGTGCCGGCGCGGTCGGCCGCTCGATCGCGGGCGAGCTGCTGGAGAACGGCCACGAGGTCCTCCTCGTCGACAAGGCGCCGACCGCCATCTCGGTCGAGCGCGTCCCGCAGGCGGAGTGGCTGCTCGCCGACGCCTGCGAGATCACCTCCCTGGACGAGGCCGCGCTCCAGCGCTGCAACGTCGTGATCGCCGCGACCGGCGACGACAAGGTCAACCTGGTCGTCTCCCTGCTGGCGAAGACCGAGTACGGCGTCCCGCGGGTCGTCGCCCGGGTGAACAACCCCAAGAACGAGTGGCTGTTCAACGAGTCCTGGGGCGTGGACGTCGCCGTGTCCACCCCGCGCCTGATGTCGGCGCTGGTCGAGGAGGCGGTGAGCGTCGGCGACCTGGTCCGCCTGCTCCGCTTCAGCCACGGCGACGCGAACCTCGTCGAGCTGACCCTCCCGGAGGAGTCGGCCCTGGCCGGCACCACGGTCGGCGACGTGGAGTGGCCCGAGGACACCTCCCTGGTGACCATCATCCGCGGCACCCGCGTCCTCACCCCGTCCCAGGACGACTCCCTGGAGGCGGGCGACGAACTCCTGTTCGTGGCGGCCCAGGCCCGCGAGGAGCAGCTGGAGGACCTGCTGTCGGTCCGCAAGGAAGAAGCGTCCTAGCGGTTACGACGACGGAAGGGCGCCCTGGAAATCTCAGGGCGCCCTTTCTCACTTCAGCCCGTCCGGCGTTTGAGGACGAGGCTCTTTCGGGGCCGAAGCGGGGGCCTGGGGGCGGCAGCCCCCAGCACGGCCCGCACCCGGCACCGAGCGCTATGCCTCCCGCCGGTGCCGCCCGCCCGCGGTCTCCTCGCGCTCCGCGCGCTTCCGCTCCTCCTCGGCCTTCTCCTCCGCCTCCATCTCCGCGAACACGTCGATCGGAGCGGGCGCCTTCGCGAGGAAGACCCAGGTCAGCCATACGGCCAGCAGGAAGGGCGGGATCTTCAGGGCGACCAGGACCCAGCCGAGCTGCGCGGTGTCGGCCCACCAGTACAGCGGGAAGAGGATCGCGCACTTGGCGAGCAGGATGCCGCCCCAGGCGTAACTGGCCTTGGCGTAGGCCTTCTTGCGGCCGGGGTTGCGGGTCCGCCAGGAGAGGTTCTCCTTGAAGACCGGGCCGAGGATGAGCCCCATCAGCGGTACACCGGCGAGGGTGCTGATGACGTACGCCAGGCCCAGGCCCAGGGTGTACAGCATGCCGGGCAGGTAGAAGTTCTTGGCGTTGCCGGTCATCATCGCGAAGACGACACCGAAGGCGACGCCGAAGACCCCGCTGAAGGCGTGCTTGACGGTGTCGCGCATGACCAGGCGGACCACGACCAGCAGCAGGGACACCGCGAGCGCGGCGATCGCCGACAGGTGCAGGTCCTTGTTGATCGTGAAGATCGTGACGAAGAGCAGCCCTGGCAGGACCGTCTCGACCATGCCCCGGACGCCGCCGAACGCCTCGAACAGGGCTGCCTCGGTCACCGCCCGCGCGTCGTCGGTCTCAGTGTCTTCGGTCGGCTTGTCGAGAGACGTCACCGGCTACTCCCGTCCCACGGGTCGGAGTTCGTATTTCGGATTGAACAGCACCCGGCGGCCCCGGCTCATGGAGATCCGGCCCGACGCGATCAGCTTGCGCCCCGGCTCTATGCCCACGATGGAGCGCCTGCCGAGCCACACCACGTCCAGGGCGGCGGAGCCGTCGAACAGCTCGGCCTCCAGGGCGGGGACGCCCGCGCGCGGTCGCAGGGTGACCGTGCGCAAGGTACCAGTAACGGTCACGATCTGGCGGTCGTGGCAGTCGCCGATCCGGGTGCAGCCCGCGGTCTCGGTGTCCTCGCGCAGCTCCTCGGACTCCAGGTCCTCCTGCGAGGAGGAGAGCCGGTCGAGCATGCGCCGGAACCGGCCCACCGGCTTCTCGGAACGCGGAACAGCACTCATATCCAAAAGCGTACCGGGGCCCGCCGACAGCGTTGTACCCACGGCACTGGCGTTCGAACCGGCCCTGCGTCCCCGGGCCCTCACTTCTCGAACCGGTACCCCATTCCCGGCTCCGTGACGAAGTGCTTGGGGTGCGAGGGATCCGCCTCCAGCTTGCGGCGCAGCTGGGCCATGTAGACCCGCAGGTAGTTGCTCTCCGTGCCGTACGACGGCCCCCAGACCTCCTGGAGGAGCTGCTTCTGGCTGACCAGCCGCCCGGTGTTGCGGACCAGCACCTCCAGCAGGTGCCACTCGGTGGGCGTGAGCCGTACGTCCCTGCCGTGCCTCTGGACCTTCTTGGCGGCCAGGTCGACCGTGAACTCGTCGGTCTCCACCAGGACGTCGTCCTCGTCGCCCCCGGTGGGCTCGGCGCGGCGCACGGCGGCCCGGAGGCGGGCCAGCAGCTCGTCCATGCCGAACGGCTTGGTCACGTAGTCGTCGGCGCCCGCGTCCAGCGCCTCGACCTTCTCGTCGGAGGAGTGCCGGGCGGACAGCACGAGGATCGGCACCCGGGTCCAGCCGCGCAGCCCTCTGATCACCTCGACGCCGTCCATGTCGGGCAGGCCGAGGTCCAGGACGACCACGTCGGGGTGGCGGGCGGCGGCGAGCCGCAGCGCGGTGGCGCCGTCGTGCGCCGCGTCGACCTCGTACTTGCGCGCCTTGAGGTTGATCACGAGGGCGCGCACGATCTGCGGCTCGTCGTCGATGACCAACACCCTCGTCATGTGGCCTGCCTTTCGGGTTCCGCTTCCGTGCTTCCGGCTTCGGCTTCGGTGCTTCCGGGTTCCGCTTCCGTGCTTCCGGGTTCCGCTTCCGTGCTTTCGGCTTCCGCTTCCGCGCTTCCGGCTTCCGCTTCCGCTTCCGCGAAGGGTTCGTCGGGGAGTTCCCCGCGCATGTGCGCGGCCCGGAGCGTCAGCACCATGGTGAGGCCTCCCCCGGGCGTGTCCTCGGCGTCGAGGGTGCCGTGCATGGCCTCCGCGAAACCCCGGGCCACCGCGAGGCCGAGCCCCACCCCGGCACCGCGCGGGGCGTCGCCGTAGCGCTGGAAGGGCTCGAAGATGCGTTCCTTGGCCTCGTCGGGGACGCCGGGGCCGCGGTCGACGACCCGCACCTCGACCCGGTCGGCGATGGCGCTGGCGGAGACCCTGACGGGCCGCCCGGACGGGCTGTACTTGACGGCGTTCTCGACCAGGTTGGCCACCGAGCGCTCCAGGAGCCCCGGGTCCACGGCGACCATCGGCAGGGTCTCCGGGACGTCCAGCTCGACACTCCCGTCGGGCACCCCGCCGAGCGCCATCGGCACCACCTCGTCCACGTCGATCTCCCGGATGAGCGGGGTGACCGTGCCGGTCTGGAGGCGGGACATGTCGAGCAGGTTGCCCACGAGGTGGTCGAGCCGGTCGGCGCCCTCCTCGATGCCCTCCAGGAGCTCCGCCTGGTCCTCCTCGGACCAGGCCACGTCGTCGGACCTGAGCGAGGAGACGGCCGCCTTGATGCCGGCGAGCGGGGTCCGCAGATCGTGCGACACGGCCGCCAGGAGCGCCGTGCGGATCCGGTTGCCCTCGGCCAGGGCGCGGGCCCGGTCGGCCTCCTCCTGGAGGCGGCTGCGGTCCAGGACGACGGCGGCCTGGGCGGCGAACGCGGCGAGCACCCGGCGGTCCTCGGCGGGCAGCACCCGGCCGGTGAGCGCCAGTGCCATGTGGTCCCCCACCGGTACGTCGACGTCGGCGTCCTCCGGCCGGTCCACGGCCGGCCCGAGCCCGGAGCGGCCCGCGCAGGTCCAGGGCTCGGTGTCACCGGCCCGTTCCAGCAGGGCCGCCGACTCCATCCCGAAGGTCTCCCGGACCCGCTCCAGGAGTTCCTCCAGGCCGGTCTCGCCGCGCAGCACGTTCCCGGCGAGGAACGACAGGATCTCCGACTCGGCGCGCAGCCGGGCGGCCTGGTGGGTCCTGCGGGCCGCCAGGTCGACGACGGAGGCGACCGAGATGCCGACGCCCACGAAGATCACGATGGCGACGATGTTCTTCGGGTCGGCGATGGTCCAGCGGTGCAGGGGCGGTGTGTAGAAGTAGTTCAGGAGCAGCGAGCCGACGGCGGCCGAGGCGAGCGCCGGGAACAGGCCGCCGAGCAGGGCCGCCGCGACCACGACCGCGAGGAACAGCAGCATGTCGTTGGCGAGGCCGAGGTCGACGGCGCTGAGCAGGACGGTCAGCAGCACCGGCGCCGCGAGGCCGACGACCCATCCCCACAGGATGCGGGCCCGGCCGAGCCGGGCGCCCCGGGCGACGGGCAGTCCGCGCCCCTTGGCGACCTCGTCGTGGGTGACGATGTGCACGTCCAGGTCGGGCCCCGACTCCCTCGCGACGGTCGCGCCCACGCCCGGTCCGAAGACGTACTGCCAGGTCTTGCGGCGGGAGGAGCCGAGGACGATCTGGGTGGCGTTGACCCCGCGCGCGAAGTCGAGCAGCGCGGCCGGAATGTCGTCGCCGACGACATGGTGAAAGGTTCCGCCGAGGTCCTCCACCAGGGTCCTCTGCACGGCGAGTTCCTTGGGCGAGGCGGAGGTGAGTCCGTCGCTGCGCGCGATGTAGACGGCGATGACCTCGCCACCGGCGCCCTTCTCGGCAAGGCGGGCGGCCCGCCGGATCAGGGTCCGCCCCTCCGGCCCGCCGGTCAGCCCGACCACGATCCGCTCCCGCGAACCCCAGATCCGAGAGACGCGGTGCTCGTTGCGGTACTGCTTGAGGTACTCGTCGACGCGGTCGGCCACCCACAGCAGGGCGAGTTCGCGCAGGGCGGTGAGGTTGCCGGGCCGGAAGTAGTTGGACAGGGCCGCGTCGACCTTGTCGGGCTGGTAGATGTTGCCGTGCGCCATCCGCCGCCGCAGCGCCTCCGGCGACATGTCGACCAGCTCGATCTGGTCCGCCCGCCGCACGATCTCGTCCGGCACGGTCTCGCGCTGCCGTACCCCGGTGATCGACTCGACGACGTCACCGAGCGACTCCAGATGCTGGATGTTCACCGTCGAGACCACGTCGATCCCGGCCGCCAGCAGCTCCTCCACGTCCTGCCAGCGCTTGGCGTTGCGGGAGCCCGGGATGTTGGTGTGGGCGAGTTCGTCCACCAGGGCGACGGCGGGGCCCCGCCGCAGCACGGCGTCGACGTCCATCTCGGTGAAGACGGCGTCCCGGTACTCCAGCTCGCGGCGCGGGACCTCCTCGAGGCCGTGCAGCATCACCTCGGTGCGGGGCCGCCCGTGGTGCTCCACGAAGCCCACGACGCAGTCGGTCCCCCGCTCCACCCTGCGGTGCGCCTCGGAGAGCATCGCGTACGTCTTGCCGACGCCCGGTGCCGCACCGAGGTAGATCCGAAGCCTGCCGCGTCCCATGAGCTCATTGTCTTCCGGTCGAGACTGCCTGCGCAGCGCCGACCCTACGTCCGCCGATCCCGGCAAAGCGGCCATGCACCGGCCTCGGGGAGCCTCTTTGACGCAACTCTGACGCGGGGGGGCGCTGCGACGACCGTCCTGCCGACTCCGCGCATCACGGCGGGGCGTCACCGTGGTCCCGGACCACACCTCGTGGCGCCCCGGCCGAACCCGGAACCGCCCTCAGCCCGCCACGATCTCCCCGTCCCCCACCTCCAGCACCCGGTCCGCCAGATCCAGCAGCGTCGCGTCGTGCGTGGCCACCAGTGCCGTCACGTTCTCACTGCGTACGACCGCCCGCAGCAGCTCCATCACCGAGTGACCGGTCTCCGCGTCCAGCTGGCCGGTCGGCTCGTCGGCGACCAGGAGGGAGGGGTTGTTGGCGAGGGCTCGGGCGATGGCGACCCGCTGCTGCTGGCCGCCCGAGAGTTCACCGGGCCGCTGCCTGGCGTGGTCCGAGAGGCCGACCAGGGACAGCAGCAGTTCGACCCGCTCCTCACGCGCGCGTGCGTCCATCCGCCGCAGCCGCATCGGCACGCCGACGTTCTCCGCTGCCGTGAGGATCGGGATGAGCCCGAAGGACTGGAAGACGAAGCCGATGCGGTCCCGGCGCAGCGCCAGCAGCCCGTCCTCGTCCAGCCCGGCGAGATCGACCCCGTCGATCTCCACCCGCCCCCGGTCGGGCCGGTCGAGCCCGCCGACGATGTTGAGGAGCGTGGTCTTCCCGGAGCCCGAACGCCCCTTGAGGGCCACCAGCTCGCCGCGCGGCACCTCGAAGGACACCCCGCGCAGTGCGTGCACCGCGCCGGCCCCCTCACCGAACGACCTGTGGATGTCCTCGACCCGCACCATGGTCTCGGTGACCGTCTGCGTCATACGTTCCTCCCCCGTCGAACCGCGGACCGCGAGACCGCGAACCGCGCAGCCGGGCGCCAGTATCAACCGCCCGGCGCCCGGCCTACAACGCTTTCAGTTCGGGTTGTCCCCGTGGGTGAGCGTCTCCCACGCGACGAAGAGATTGTTGCTGCCCGCCGGCCGGTTCCGCTCGGTCAGCGCCTGCGTGTTGGTCATGCCTATGCCAAGCCGATGGTGCAGGGCGTTGTACCCGACCTCGGTGACCGGCCCGAGCCCCGTCTTCAGCGACCCGCCGCACAGCCAGCTCGGCACGGCCGCACCCAGCTCGTACTTCGACTGGAACCCCAGCGCCTGCCGCAGCCGCTCGCCCACATCGGTGCCGTACAGATCCTGCCCCTGGATGCGACTGGTCTCGGCGACGTGCGAGATCGCGGAGATGCCGTACCCGGTGTGCGTGAAATCCCGGCAGGTCTCCTGGGTGAGCCCGGTGACGAAGGTGGACTGCCCCTGCCAGTAGTTGACGACCTTGGCCCGGGTGTCGAGGTTCTGGCTCGGCACCGTCTTGGGCAGCGCGCCGTCGGACTCCAGGTAGACGTAGGCGGCGGTACGGGTGCGGAACTTCCCCATCGCCTTGTCGTACGACACCTTGTCCTCCAGGAAGACGGAGATGCCGACGGCCGCCTCCATCATCGACAGTTCCCAGTTCCCGTTGGAGTTCGAGCCGTTGATGATCTCGGGCAGGTAGACGTTGCGCAACATGGTCGCGAAGCGCCCGGAGTTCGCCCAGCTCCCGGTGTACGTGTACTTGATGATCTCGGCGGCCCTGGGCCACGTCGAACCGGCCCAGCCGGTCTGGAGCGGCGCGTTGCTGTTGGTGTGGTCCGTGATCACCGCCGACCAGGCGTCCATGAGCTGGATGGCCTTCCTGGCGTACCGGTCGTCCCGGGTGAGGTACCAGGCGAGTGCGTCGGTGTACGCGGCGATCGCGTCCTCGCGCTCGTCGGTGCAGCCGTAGTTGGGGTTCGAGTACGACCCGCACTCGACGACCGCGCGCGGCTTGGGCGTGCGGTTCAGGTCGGCGTACTTGCTCGCCAGCATCTGGTCGAGGGCACCCTTCCAGGGCTGGGCGCCGGCCTCGACCTTGCCGCGGACGAAGTCCAACTGGCCCCGGGAGACGGTGACTCCGGGATGGGCGAAGGTGGTGGGAGCGGCGTCGGCGGGCACCGCGAGGGCTCCGGCGGCGAGGGCCGCGACGGTGAGGAGGAGAGCGGTTCTGCGCATGCGTGGGGGGCCTTTCGTTCTTGTACGTGAACGGAAAGCGCCTTTATGAACAGAGGCGTTGAGCGGAGACCGTAGGTACAGACCAATCCGCCGTCAAGGGTCCGCGCATGCGAAAGGGCCGCACCCCTGACGGGGTACGGCCCTCAGGGCCTGGGCGCTGTACGCCTACCGGACCTCGGTGATCTCCGGTCCGCGCTGGAGCTGACCCATGCCACCGGAGAAGCGGGAGCCCTCGTCCTGCTGCTGGACACCCTCGGGGACCATCTGGGCGTCGTTCGGCAGCTTGAGGACGATCGGGTCGCGGGGCGCCATCGGGCCCTCGCCGCGGACCACGACCGTGTCCCGGAAGATCTGCTCCAGAAGCCCGGCCGCCTGCGGCTGCACCGCGCCCTGGCCCGAGATCACACCGCGCAGGAACCAGCGCGGGCCGTCCACACCCACGAACCGCACGACCTGGAAGCCGCCCGTGCCGTCCGGCAGCTGTACCGGCACCTGAGCGCGCAGCTCCCAGCCCAGCGGACCCTCGACCTCGTCGATGATGCCGCCCTGCTGGGTGATGCCCGAGCCGATCTCCTCGCGCACCTCGCCCCAGATGCCCTCACGCTTGGGAGCGGCGAAGGCCTGGAGCTGGATGGCGCTGTCGCGCAGCACGACGGTGGCCGCGACGATCGCGTCGCCCGCGACCTCGACCCGCAGCTCCATGCCGTCGACACCCGGGACGAACAGACCGCCCAGGTCGACCCGGCCCTCGGCGGGGTCGCGCACCTCGGTGCTGTCCCAGGGCCCGTCGGGCCGCGGCTCCGGCTCCAGCCGTACGCGCTCGCGCTCCACGTCGTCCGCCTCAGTGTCGACACTGTCGACGACCTGCTCGGCCTCGCCGGCCGCGCCCTCGGCGGCACCCTTCTTGTTGCGACGTCCGAACACGTCACTGTCCTTCCCGGTCGGATACGACCGATGCGTATCGATTCCCACCCGTTGTGCCGCCCAGGGCGGCCTCACCGCTTGTATCGCCCCCGTCGCCCACGGCGGCGTGACCGCCGGTGGACCCGAAGCCCCCCTCGGCCCGCGCCGACTCGGGAAGCTCCGCGACCTCCTGGAAGCGGACCCTCTCGACCTGCTGGACGACGAGTTGGGCGATCCGGTCGAAGCGCTCGAACCGCACCGACTCGTGCGGGTCGAGATTCACCACGATCACCTTGATCTCCCCACGGTACCCGGCATCAACCGTCCCCGGGGCATTCACGAGAGCGACACCGCAGCGGGCGGCGAGGCCGGACCGGGGGTGCACGAAGGCCGCGTACCCCTCCGGCAGCGCCACAGACACCCCCGTGGGCAGCACGGCCCGCTCCCCCGGCTTGAGTTCACGGGCCTCGGTGGTCCGCAGATCGGCCCCCGCGTCACCGGGGTGCGCGTACGCCGGAAGCGGTACGTCGGGATCGACGCGCCGGATCAGCACGGCGAGCTCTTGACGGGGTTCACGGCTCACGGGTTCACCTCGAAGGCACGGGCACGCCGGACCTGGTCCGGGTCGTTCATGGCGGCCCGGATCTCCTCCGGACGGCCGTTGTCGATGAAGTGGTCCACCTTGACCTCGACGAACATCGCGTCGGCACGGACCGCGACGGGCCCCTCGGGGCCGCCGATCCGGCCGGTCGCGGTCGAGAAGATCTTCCGCCCGGCCACCGCCGTCACCTCGGCCTCCAGGTACAGCACCGTGCCGACCGGCACCGGCCGCACGAAGTCCGTCTCCAGGCGTCCGGTCACGGCGATCGTGCGCAGCAGCCAGTTGAGCGAGCCCAGGGTCTCGTCGAGGGCGCTCGCGAGCACCCCGCCGTGCGCGAGTCCGGGGGCGCCCTGGTGGGCGGGGCGCACGGTGAACTCGGCGGTGACCGAGACGCCCTCGCCGGCCCGTGCCTCCAGGTGCAGCCCGTGGGGCTGCTCGCCGCCACAGCCGAAACACTGGCCGTAGTGCGCACCGAGGAGCTCACCGGGCGCGGGGGCGTCCGGGTGTCGCACGGGTCGCACCGCGTCGGCGGGAGGCTGAAGAGCCGGGGAAGTACCACTCACAGCCGCAGACCTTACCCGCGCGTCGGGCCTGTCAGGACACCGTGCCAAGCTTGGTTTCATGCAGCCCTCCGCCGTCCCGTACGACGAACGCCTCACCGCCCCCCGCTCCTGGTGGCTGATCTCCTTCCTGGTCGGGGTCGCCTTCGCGCTGATCCTGCTGCCGTTCGGCCCGCTTCCGCTGCTCGGCGGCCTGGTCGGCGGCACCGCCGTCGCCGCGGTGATGGCGAGTTCCTACGGCTCGCTGCGCATCCGGGTCGTGGGTGACTCGCTGATCGCCGGCGAGGCGAAGATCCCGGTGTCGGCGCTGGGCGAGGCGGAGGTCCTGGACCCGGAGGAGGCCCGGGCCTGGCGGACGTACAAGGCCGACACCCGCGCCTTCCTGCTGCTGCGGGCCTACATCCCGAGGGCGCTGAAGGTGGAGGTCACCGATCCGCAGGACCCGACGCCCTACCTGTACCTGTCGACGCGGGAGCCGGAGCGGCTGGCCGAGGCGCTGAAGGCAGCCCGCACAGCCGCCGCATAGAACGTTCGTGCAGGGCTTCACCCGGCGGGTGGGGCCCTGTCTTCTCACTGAAGTCTTACGAGTTGGTGCGTGATAGCGGGTGAGGCGTCGTTCCTGGCCGGTGGCATGATCCGGGTGTGGCGATCATGGTCAATCGGGCGGTGTTGGCGCATCCGCTGTTCACGGGGATCTCTCGACGGCATCTTGCGCTCCTCGTCCAGGAGTTGGCGGTGCCGTGGCAGGCCGGGGTCGAGGGTCGTCGCCATGCTGCACGAGGTGGGGCCAGGAAGCGGGCCGCAGGGGCTGGCGCCCGTCACCAGCTGGTCTTCGTCGACCGGCTGGTGGCCACGCTGATCCATCTGCGGCACGACCTGCCGCACTCGGTGCTGGGGCTGCTGTTCGGTGTCGACCGTTCCACCGTCACCCGTGCGATCGCCGAGATACGTACGCTCCTGGCCGAGCGGGGATGCGCGGTCCCCGACCGCCCCGGCCTGCGATTACGGACTCTGGCCGACGTGTTCGCCTACGCCCAGGCCGAAGGCGTCGAGCTGCGGCTGGACGCCACTGAAGTCCAGGTCCGCCGGCCACCTGCTGGCCGCGGCGGACGGCGCGCTTTCGTTTCCGGGAAGAAGAGACAGAACACCATGAAGGCCACCGTCATCGCCGACTGGCGCGGCCGCACCTTATGGACCGACAACCTGCGGCCTGGTCGTATGCACGATGCCACGGCCGCCCGCAACGAAGGCATCGACGTCTGCTTCCAACACTTCCCCGACGTTGAGGTCCTCCTGGACGACGGCTACCTCGGCCTGAGCCGCGACCACCGCGGGCAAGCGATCACACCGCCGAGAAAACCACGGCCCGGAGCACTGCCCAGCAGGGTCGAACAGTGGGAACGCGACCGCCACGGACACTCATCCGACCGCATCACCGTCGAACATGCCCTCGCCGACCACAAACGCTGGAAGCAACTGACGCGCTGGACCCACCGCCGCGACCGCCTTCCCGACACCTACCGCGCCATCGCCAGCCTCGTATCCGACCGCACCGCCACGACCTGAGAACGGCCGCGAGCAGGACAAACACGCCTCACCCGCTATCACGCACCAACTCGTTACTCCTCCAGCTCCAGCGGGTTCGCCGGGGCCTCCAGGGCCGGCAGCGCGGGGAGCTGATCCCAGGGGACCTGGACCTTGCGCAGGTCCTTGCGGATGCGTTCGGCGAGCTTCCTGGTGTCCCGGCGGTTCATGACCGCTCCCACGGCCGCGCCGACCAGGAACGGCATGAGGTTCGGCAGGTCGCGGATCATCCGCTTCATGATCTGCTGCCGCAGCTGATGCTTCATCTGGGTGTTGAGGGAGCCGCTCACGGTCGACGGCTTCTTCACGTCGATCCCGCGCTCTCCCGACCAGGAGTTCAGATACGCGGTGCTGCGCTCCCTGAGGTTGCCCGGGGGTCGTACCCCGTAGACCTCGTGCAGTTCCGCGATGAGCTTCAGCTCGATCGCGGCGACTCCGGTGATCTCGGCGGCCAGTTCGGTCGGCATCGCCGGCGGCACGGGAAGCATCGCCGCCGCACCGACGCCCGCGCCGACCGTCGCGGTGGCGCTCGCCGCGCCCGTGACGAGCTTGTCGGCGAGTTGCTCGGGGCCGAGGCCGGGGAACTGACGGCGGAGGGTCGCGAGGTCCCGTACGGGGATACGCGGGGCTATCTCGATGATCCGGTCGGTGAGGTACGCCAGGCCCGCCCTGGCCCGGCTGCCGCCCTTGCGGACCCCTTCCCGGGTCTTGTCCCGGATCGCCGCCACCCGCCGTTTGGCGACGGGCGCGGGCGTCCCGGTCCGATCGGTGGGTGCCGGGAGGTCGGCCCGGGCAACCACCGGTTCGAGCGAGGCTCCCGGATCGAAAGAGCCCCGCTCGTCGTCACGCGTGCGATGAGGACCGTCCGACGGCCCTTTGTCCGCCTTCCCCAGGGGAAGGCGGCGCTTCCGAGGAGAGGTCGAGCCAGTCATGCCCGACCCTCCCTCAGTCGCAGTCGCGGCAGATCGGCTGGCCGTTCTTCTCGCGGGCCAGCTGGCTGCGGTGATGCACCAGGAAGCAGCTCATGCAGGTGAACTCGTCCTGCTGCTTGGGCAGCACCCGGACGGCCAGCTCCTCGTTGGAGAGGTCTGCTCCGGGCAGCTCCAGGCCTTCCGCGGCCTCGAACTCGTCGACGTCGACAGCGGACGTCGACTTGTCGTTCCGCCGTGCCTTGAGCTCTTCAAGGCTGTCCGAGTCGACGTCGTCGTCGGTCTTGCGTGGGGTGTCGTAATCCGTTGCCATGTCGCTCTCCCCCTCTGGGTGTCTGCGGTGTCTCCAGCGCACGTAACGCGTGAGAGGCCGGACTTGTGCCCGACCTGAGGCGGAGATTTTGCCTCACATCAAGGTCTGTTACTCAATCGACACCCAACCGGACTCCTCTTGAGTGATCGGGTTGGATGGCGATCGGGACCGTACACGGTCCGAATCCCGCACTTCAAAGGCGTCTCACCGTGTACTTTCCGTGATCAGGACCTGTGAAAACCCGGATTTTCCCGGCTTTCCGACATGACGCATGATCACTGAGAGTAGATGGCCGGAAATTCTCCCTTGTGATCGATCACACACGGAACTGCCCGTCGGGTGCCCAGAAAATTCCGCGCAAAGCGAACATCCCTGTGTGTCGATCTCAGTGCGGGGGCCATGATCTCAGACCGGCAGGGTCACTCGCATCACGAGTCCACCCCCTTCGCGCGGCTGAGCCGAGATGTGGCCGCCGTGCGCCCGCGCCACGGACCGCACGATGGACAGTCCGAGCCCGACGCCCTTGTCGCTGCCGGTGCGGTCCGCGCCGCGCAGCCGCTTGAAGGGCTCGAAGAGATCGTCGACCTCGTAGGCGGGCACGACCGGGCCCGTGTTGGAGACCGTGAGCACCGCCTGACCGTGCTGCACCTCGGTGGTGACCTCGACCCAGCCGTCCTCGGGCACGTTGTAGCGCACGGCGTTCTGCACGAGGTTCAGGGCGATGCGCTCCAGCAGGACGCCGTTGCCCTGGACGACCGCCGACCGCTGCTCGCTGCGGATCGCCACGCCCTTGGCCTCGGCCTCGGCGCGCACCTGGTCGACCGCCTGCTCGGCGACCTCGGCGAGGTCCACGGGCTTGCGCTCGACGATCTGGTTGTCGCTGCGGGCGAGCAGCAGCAGTCCCTCCACGAGCTGCTCACTGCGCTCGTTGGTGGCCAGCAGCGTCTTGCCGAGCTGCTGGAGCTCCGGCGGCGCGCCCGGGTCGGACAGGTGCACCTCCAGGAGCGTGCGGTTGATCGCGAGCGGTGTCCGCAACTCGTGCGAGGCGTTGCCGACGAAGCGCTGCTGGGCCGTGAAGGCGCGCTCCAGGCGCTCCAGCATGTCGTCGAAGGTGTCGGCCAGTTCCTTGATCTCGTCGTCCGGGCCGTCCAGCTCGATGCGGCGGGACAGGTCCGAGCCCGCCACCGCGCGGGCGGTCCGCAGGATCCGGCCGAGCGGCGACAGGACGCGTCCCGCCATGGCGTAGCCGAAGGCGAAGGCGATGATCGCGAGGCCGAGCAGGGCCAGCAGGGAACGGCTGAGGAGGTCGTCCAGGGCGTGCTGGCGCTGGTCGTTGACACAGGCGTTGATGGCCCTGTTCATGACCTCGGAGGTGCCGCTCGAGGGCAGGTTGCGGCAGATGTCGCTCGTGACGCTGCCCGTGGTGATCTCGAAGGGCAGTTTGCTGCCGACGTTCAGCGCCTGCGCGGCCACCAGGTAGATGATCGACAGCAGCAGGATGCCCGCGATCAGGAACATGCCGCCGTACAGCAGCGTGAGCCTTATGCGGATGGTCGGGCGCAGCCAGGGCAGCTGCGGCGCCGGCCGCCTGGGGTCCCAGGTGGGCTTCGGAGGGGCCTGGGGAGGAGCGGGAGTCGAAGCCACGGGTATCAGATCCGGTAGCCCGAGCCGGGGACGGTGACGATCACCGGGGGTTCGCCCAGCTTGCGGCGCAGGGTCATGACGGTCACCCGCACGACATTGGTGAAGGGGTCGGTGTTCTCGTCCCAGGCCTTCTCCAGGAGCTGCTCCGCGGAGACGACGGCGCCCTCGGAGCGCATCAGGACCTCCAGGACGGCGAACTCCTTCGGCGCGAGCTGGACCTCCTTGCCGTCGCGGAAGACCTCGCGGCGGTTGGGGTCGAGCTTGATCCCGGCGCGCTCCAGGACGGGCGGGAGCGGCACGCTGGTGCGCCGGCCGAGGGCACGCACGCGTGCGGTCAGCTCGCTGAAGGCGAAGGGCTTGGGCAGGTAGTCGTCGGCGCCGATCTCCAGGCCCTCGACGCGGTCGCTGACGTCGCCGGACGCCGTGAGCATCAGCACCCGCGTGGGCATGCCGAGTTCGACGATCTTGCGGCAGACGTCGTCGCCGTGGACGAGCGGGAGGTCGCGGTCGAGGACGACCACGTCGTAGTCGTTGACGCCGATGCGCTCCAGGGCGGCCGCACCGTCGTACACGACGTCGACGGCCATGGCCTCCCGGCGCAGTCCGGTGGCCACCGCATCGGCGAGCAGCTGCTCGTCCTCGACGACGAGTACGCGCACGTCGCTTGTCCTTCCTGTGTCCACCCGCGTAGCGCGCTCAGGGCGCAGCACGGGCAGGAGTTCGGGTGAGTGTTGGTCTCCATCCTGCCCTTTTCGGCCATAAGTCGGCGGTAAGGCGGATGAGGGGCAGCTGAAAGACGGGTGTGAGAGCGGGAATGCGGGATTTTCTCGCGTGGTTGAGGTTTCCGTCGGAAGGAGCGGGGGGAGGACGGCTTTACACCCCGCGATCACGCTCTGCATGTGCCGTACCACCATGCGGCACGACGTGCTCCCGTTTGTCCAGAGCGGGCGTGGGTGTCCGGCACCGTCGCCGCCCGGCAGGGCAGCGCTGGGCACCCGCAGGAGACGTGATCGCCCCTTCCGAACGGCACACCCCCGTGCCACCGACTCACGACCCAGGACGAGGGGGCGCAGCATGGACGCATTCACCGCAGGACTTCTGCAGCGCATAAGGGCGACCGAGACCGACCTGACGCGGGCTCGCAACGACGGCGACGACTTCCTCGTCGAGGTGGAGCAGGGCGAGCTCGACGACCTGCGCCGCCTCGCCGCCGAACACGGTGTGGAGGTCGGCGCCTAGCGTCTGATCGGCTTCGCGGCACAACAGCTTCGCGGCACGACAGCGGACCCCCGGCGAATCCAGCGCCGGGGGTCCGCTGCGTCCACGGGGAGCCGCGTTCACCTCACGTTCGCCCGGTGCACGTGTGCCCGTACCTGCGCACCTCAGTCGTGCCAGGCGCCGAAGTCCTCCAGGAGCCGCTGGAGGGGCTCGAAGACGCCCGGGGTGCCCGCGACCGTGAGGTCCCGGTTGGGGCGCTCTCCGGGGCGTCCGCCGGTCAGGGCGCCCGCCTCCCGGGCGACGAGGTCGCCCGCTCCGTAGTCCCAGGCGTTCAGGCCGCGCTCGTAGTAGCCGTCGAGGCGTCCGGCGGCCAGGTCGCACAGGTCGACCGCGGCCGACCCCCCGCGCCGGATGTCGCGCAGCAGCGGGATCAGCTTCCCCGCCACCTCGGCCTGGTGGGTGCGGACCTCGCTGACGTAGTTGAAGCCCGTCGACACCAGGGCCTGCTCCAGCGGCGCCGTCGGCCGGCAGGTCAGCCTGCGCTCGCCCGCCCAGGCGCCGGTGGCCCAGGCGCCCCCGCCGCGGACCGCGTGGTAGGTCTCCCCGCGCATCGGCACCGCGACGACCCCGACGACGGTCTCGCCGTCCTCCTCGGCCGCGATGGACACCGACCAGGTCGGCAGTCCGTAGAGGTAGTTGACCGTGCCGTCGAGCGGGTCGATCACCCAGCGGATCCCGCTGGTGCCCTCGGTGGAGGCGCCCTCCTCGCCGAGGAAGCCGTCGTCCGGACGGCGCTCGGAGATCAGGTCGGTGATCAGCTTCTCGGCCGCGATGTCCATCTCGGTCACCACGTCGATGGGGCTGGACTTGGTCCTGGCGACCGCGAGGTCGGCCGGGCGGCCGTCCCGCAGCAGGGTGCCGGCGCTGCGGGCCGCCTCCTGGGCCAGTTCGAGCAGTTCCGCGTGCAGGGGGTCGGTCACGGCGCTCCTCACGCGTAGGGGCTGTCGACGCCCGCGGCGGCGGGCCTGGGGGCACGGGCGGGGCAGCAGCCGACCGGGCAGACGTTGTGGCTCGCCCCGAGGGCGCCGAGGGCGCAGGGGGTGACCTCCTGGCCGCGCTCCACCGTGGCACGCTCCAGGACCAGGTCGCGGATCGCGGCGGCGAACCGCGGATCGGCGCCGACGGTCGCGGAGCGGCGCATCGGCAGGCCCAGTTCCTCGGCCTTCGCCTTGGCCTCGGTGTCGAGGTCGTAGAGGACCTCCATGTGGTCGGAGACGAAGCCGATGGGCGCGATCACCACGGCCGGGGCGCCGGAGTCGTGCCGCTCCTCCAGGTGGTCGCAGATGTCGGGCTCCAGCCACGGGATGTGCGGAGCGCCGGAGCGCGACTGGTAGACGAGCTGCCAGGGGTGGTCGACGCCGGTGCGCTCGCGGACGGCGTCGGCGATCAGCCGGGCGACCTCCAGGTGCTGCGCGACGTACGCGCCGCCCTCGCCGTGGGCCTCGGCCGGACCCGAGGTGTCCGCGGAGGCGGTCGGGATCGAGTGGGTCGAGAAGGCGAGGTGGGCGCCGTCGCGGACCTCCTCGGGGAGCTCGGCGAGGGACTGGATCACCCCGTCGACCATGGGCTCCACGAAGCCGGGGTGGTTGAAGTAGTGCCGCAGCTTGTCGATCCTCGGCAGCTCCAGGCCCTCGGCCTCCAGGGCGGCCAGCGCGTCGGCGAGGTTCTCGCGGTACTGGCGGCAGCCCGAGTACGAGGCGTACGCGCTGGTGGCGAGGACCAGGATGCGGCGGTGGCCGTCGGCGACCATCTCGCGCAGGGTGTCGGTGAGGTAGGGGGCCCAGTTGCGGTTGCCCCAGTAGATCGGCAGGCCCAGGCCGTGGTCGGCGAAGTCCTTGCGGAGGGCGTCCAGCAGGGCGCGGTTCTGGTCGTTGATGGGGCTGACCCCGCCGAACAGGAAGTAGTGCTGTCCGACTTCCTTCAGGCGTTCCTTGGGGATGCCGCGCCCACGCGTCACGTTCTCGAGGAACGGGACCACGTCGTCCGGGCCCTCGGGGCCTCCGAACGAGAGCAGGAGCAGGGCGTCGTAGGGGGTGGCGTCGAGCGCGTCTCGCATGGGTCGATCCTGTCATCCGGTACTGACAGCCGGGAAACGGCGGGGTGACCGGCCGGGTTCCCGGGCCGTTCGGACGGGTGCGTTCAACGGGTGCGTTAGGGTCACCTCACTCGTAAGCTGTATGAGCTGCTTTGACGCCTTACTCCGTGGCCGCCCTCCAGCTGCCCCTCTCCCGACCGGAGACCGCCGTGCCCAGCCCCTATCGCGCCCTGTTCGCCGCCCCCGGCTCCAAGGGTTTCTCCGCCGCGGGCCTCGTCGGCCGGATGCCGCTGTCGATGATGGGCATCGGCGTGGTCACGATGGTCTCCCAGCTCACCGGCCGGTACGGCCTGGCGGGCAGCCTGTCGGCCACCATCGCGCTGGCCGCCGCCGTGATCGGACCGCAGATCTCGCGCCTGGTGGACCAGCACGGCCAGCGGAAGGTGCTGCGCCCCGCGACGCTCGTCGCGCTCACGGCGGCCGCCGGACTGCTGCTCGCCGCCCACTTCGGCTGGCCCGACTGGACACTGTTCGTCTGCGCCGTCGGTATCGGGGCGGTGCCGAGCCTCGGCGCGATGATCCGCGCGCGCTGGGCGGCCCTGTACCGCGACACCCCGCAGCTGCACACCGCCTACTCCTTCGAGTCGGTGGTCGACGAGGTGTGCTTCATCTTCGGGCCGATCATCTCCATCGGTCTGTCGACGGCCTGGTTCCCCGAGGCCGGACCGCTGCTCGCGGCCTGCTTCCTGGCGATCGGCGTCTTCTGGCTGACCGCGCAGCGGGCCACCGAACCGGCGCCGCATCCGCGCACGGGGCAGGGGGGCGGTTCGGCGCTGCGCTCCCCCGGCCTTCAGGTCCTGGTGGCCACCTTCGTGGCGACCGGCACGATCTTCGGGGCGGTGGACGTGGTCACCGTGGCCTTCGCCGACGAGCAGGGCCACAAGGGCGCCGCGAGCGTGGTGCTGGCGCTCTACGCGGCGGGTTCGTGCGTGGCGGGGCTCGTCTTCGGGCTGCTGCGCCTGCCGGGAGCACCGGAACGTCGCTGGCTGCTGGGCATATGCGCCATGGCCGTGAGTATGATCCCCCTCCTACTGGTCGGAAACTTGCCGTTTCTGGCCGTGGCGCTGTTCGTAGCGGGCCTGTCCATCGCTCCCACGATGATTACGACGATGTCCCTGATCGAGCAGCACGTACCACGCGCGCACCTGACCGAGGGCATGACCTGGATCAGCACCGGGCTCGCGGTGGGGGTCGCGCTCGGCTCCTCGGTGGCCGGCTGGGTGATCGACGTGGCCGGTGCGCGGAGCGGGTACGGGGTTCCGGCGGTAGCCGGGGCCGTCGCGGTCGCGGTCGGTTTCCTGGGGTACCGCCGGCTCAGCAGGCCGGCTCCACGTCGGGGAGGCACCGTTGAGCACGGCAGCGAGCGCGAAGAACGGCACGTGGCGTAACTGGGGCGGCAATGTCGTCGCGCGTCCCGCGCGGGAGGTCACACCCGCCTCGGTCGACGAGCTGGCGGCTGCCGTGCGGAAGGCCGCGGAGGACGGTCTGAAGGTGAAGGCGGTCGGCACCGGGCACTCCTTCACGTCGATCGCGGCGACCGACGGTGTGTTGATCCGCCCTCAACTGTTGACCGGCATCCGCAGCATCGACCGGGACGCCATGACCGTCACGGTGGAGGCGGGCACTCCGCTCAAGAGGCTCAACGTGGCTCTCGCGCGCGAGGGGCTGTCGCTCACCAACATGGGCGACATCATGGAGCAGACGGTCTCCGGGGCCACCAGCACCGGGACCCACGGCACGGGTCGCGAGTCGGGCTCGATAGCCGCCCAGATCAAGGGACTTGAGCTGGTCACGGCCGACGGGTCGGTGCTCAGCTGCTCGGAGAAGGAGAACCCCGAGGTCTTCGCGGCCGCGAGGATCGGCCTGGGCGCCCTCGGCATCGTCACCGCGATCACCTTCGCCGTGGAGCCGATCTTCCTGCTCACCGCCCGCGAGGAGCCGATGAGCTTCGACCAGGTCGCCGGCGCCTTCGACGAACTCTGGGCCGAGAACGAGCACTTCGAGTTCTACTGGTTCCCGCACACCGGTTCCACCACCACCAAGCGCAACAACCGCAGCGCGGGCCCCGAGCAGCCGGTGCCGCAGCTGAAGGGCTGGATCGAGGACGAGTTCCTGTCCAACGGGGTCTTCCAGGTGGCGCAGTGGGTGGGCCGCGCGGCGCCGGGCACCATCCCCTCGATCGCCCGGATCTCCAGCAAGGCGCTGTCCGCGCGGACCTACACCGACATCCCGTACAAGGTCTTCACCTCGCCGCGCCGGGTGCGGTTCGTGGAGATGGAGTACGCCGTCCCGCGCGAGGCCGTGATCGAGACGCTGCGGGAACTGAAGGCGATGGTCGAGCGCTCGGCGCTGCGGGTCAGCTTCCCCGTGGAGGTGCGCACCGCGCCGGCCGACGACATCACGCTGTCCACCGCGTCCGGCCGGGACAGCGCGTACATCGCCGTCCACATGGTCAAGGGCACGCCGTACCAGGCGTACTTCACGGCCGCGGAGCGGATCTTCACGGCGCACGAGGGGCGCCCGCACTGGGGCAAGGTGCACACGCGCGACGCCGAGTACTTCGACGGCGTCTATCCGCGCTTCGGCGAGTTCACCGCGCTCCGGGACCGCCTCGACCCGGACCGCCGCTTCCAGAACGACTACCTGCGCCGGGTGTTGGGGACGTAGCCGGGCGTCGGGGCCGTAGCCGGTGTGTGGCCTTAGGGGCCGCACCGGCCGTTCCGTTTCTGGACATTGCGTGAAGTGCGCCGCATAGCGCGTGAAGTGCGCCACGTTCAAGATCGCCGATCCGCTCAACGACGGGCCGGACATCACCTCTTGAACGAAGTTGAGTGGCGTGCCAATCCACGCACGTGGCCCAAATGGAGTACTGTTGCGAGCCCTGGGTTCGATCTCCCGCCAGGGCGTCCGAAGCCATCAAGGGCGGCCGGGAGGGGGCTAGTTGCACAGGGTGACGGAGTTGGTCACTTAGCGTTGCGAATAGGTAACCGTGCCATAACGGCGATCCAGGGCCCGTGCCCGACACGCCGGGCAACTCGGCAAGGTTGTGGCAGGCTGCACCCGGGCAGGCCACACTCGACTAGCGGAAGCAGCGACGCACGTGACGTCGGCAGGCACCACCCGGGAGGTCCCCATGCCCGAACTGCGTGTCGTGGCCGTCTCCAATGACGGCACACGGCTGGTGCTGAAGGCTGCCGACTCAACGGAGTACACGCTTCCGATCGACGAGCGGCTGCGCGCAGCGGTGCGCGGCGACCGTCCACGCCTCGGTCAGATCGAGATCGAGGTCGAAAGCCATCTCCGTCCCCGCGACATCCAGGCGCGTATACGTGCCGGAGCCACCGCGGAAGAGGTAGCCCAGCTCGCAGGCATCCCCGTAGACCGTGTGCGGCGCTTCGAGGGCCCCGTGCTCGCCGAGCGCGCCTTCATGGCCGAACGGGCCCGCAAGACCCCGGTCCGCCGGCCCGGCGAGAACGCCGGACCGCAGCTCGGCGAGGCCGTGCAGGAGCGGCTGTTGCTGCGCGGCGCCGAGAAGGACACCGTCCAGTGGGACTCCTGGCGCCGCGACGACGGCACCTGGGAAGTGCTGCTGGTCTACTGCGTCGCGGGCGAACCGCACTCGGCGAGCTGGACCTACGACCCGCCCCGGCGGCTCGTCCAGGCCGTCGACGACGAGGCCCGCTCGCTGATCGGGGAGTCCGACGACCTCGCGGCGCCGGAGCCCAGCTTCCCGTTCGTGCCGCGGATCGCCCGGCTGCCGCGCGACCGTCCGCTGGACCGCGCCCTGGACCGGCCGAGCCTGCCCCCGGCCGAGCCCGTCGAGGAGACGGTCGCCGAACGGGACTCGCTGACCAGCCTGTTGGAGGCGGTGCCGAGCTTCCGGGGCGACATGGTCGTACCGGAGCGGCCGTCCGAAACGGCGACCGTCGACGAGCCCGACCCGGAGCCCGAGGCGGAGGAGCCCCCGGCTCCAGCGGCCTCGGCCGGCTCCGCCTACGCGGACGTCCTCATGCCGCGTTCGGTGGCCAGCCACCGTGACCGCCTCATCGGCGCGACCGACCGCCAGGCCGAGGCCGACGGCGTCCGTCCGGGCCGTAGAGCGGCGGTCCCGAGCTGGGACGAGATCGTGTTCGGCACCCGGCGCAAGAAGCAGGAGTAGCCGGCGCTAAGGCTGGGAGCAGCCGGTCCTGCGGCTGGGAGCAACCGGTCCTACGGCTGGTTGAGAGCAGCCGGTTCTACGGCCGTGAGGGCCCGCCTCGGGTGGAGGCGGGCCCTTTCGCTGTCCGCGTGCTCGGGACGTTCCGTGGGCCTACTGGGGGTCCGGGCCCACCGCGACCGGGCGCTCCGGGTCCGAGGACCACTCCGACCACGAACCGACGTACAGGGCGGCCGGGATGCCGGCGACCGCCAGGGCCAGCACCTCGTGGGCGCCGGAGACGCCGGAGCCGCAGTAGACGCCGACCTCGGTGTCGTCGCCGGCGCCGAGGGACTTGAAGCGGGCGTGCAGCTCCTCAGCGGGCAGGAAGCGGCCGTCGGAACCGACGTTGTCCGTGGTGGGCGCCGAGCGGGCGCCCGGGATGTGGCCGCCGACCCGGTCGATCGGTTCCACGTCCCCGCGGTACCGCTCCCCCGCGCGCGCGTCCAGCAGCACTCCCCTGCGGGCGAGAGTCGCGGCCTCGTCGGCGTCCAGGAGGCCTGTCGCGGCCGGCACCGGCTCGAAGTCGCCCTCGGCGAGCGCGGGGCCCGGCACGGAGGACTGGAGCGGGCCCTCCCAGGACGTCAACCCGCCGTCGAGCACTCGCACGTCCGGGTGACCCGTCCAACGCAGCAGCCACCATGCGCGGGCGGCCGCCCAGCCCTGTCCGCCGTCGTACACGACCACCGGCCGGTCCGCGAAGACACCCGCGCGGCGCATCGCGGCCCCGAACACGGCGAGGTCCGGCAGCGGGTGCCGCCCACCGCCACCGGCCGGTCCTGCCAGCTCCCGGTCCAGGTCGACGTAGACGGCGCCCGGGATGTGGCCGGCCGCGTACGCGGCACGGCCGTCGAACGGCGGCTCCCCGGCCGCCTTGGCCACGCTCAACTGCCAGCGGACGTCGAGCAGGACGGGCGGCTTCGGGCCCGCCAGATCGCTCGCGAGTTCGGATGCGGAGATGATGGCGTTCATGGCCCCCATCCTCGCGCACGGGGTGGCCGCGCCGTCCATGTCCGGCTACTCTGCTCCGCCGAGCAGGCCCGATCACCAGGCGTACGGGAACGGGCACATGCTGTACAGCCGATCGCCATCCGTCGGCCATCGCGCGCCATGGGACGGGCAACCGCCCGCCGGGCACGCCCGGGCACGGGAGTGCCGTGCGGCGGCGCGCCCGGAACGCGCGGCACCGCGGGTGGTGCGAGCATCGGCACGGAGGTCCGGACCGCGGACACGACACGGCCACCGCGAGGGGCCGAGGAGAGAGTGACGATGACCGAGGCAAGGGAGCCGGCCGCCAGGCCCGCTCGGTACACGCCCGGTACCCCCTGCTGGGTGAGTCTGATGGTGCACGGGATGGCCGCCACCCAGGAGTTCTACGGCTCCCTGTTCGGCTGGGAGTTCGTGCCCGGGCCGCAGCAGCTCGGGCCCTACGTCCGGGCCCAGCTCGGCGGCCAGGAGGTCGCCGGGATCGGCCAGCTGCCGCCCGACCGGCATCTTCCGGTCGCCTGGACGCCGTACCTCGCCTCGGAGGACGTGGACCTGACGGCCGAGACGGTACGGCTGTGCGGCGGCACGGTCGGGGTGGGACCGCTGGACGCCGGGGACGCGGGGCGGCTGGTGATCGGCTCGGATCCCTCCGGTGCCGTTTTCGGCGTGTGGCAGGCGGCCGCGCTCCTCGGCACGTCCGTCGCGGGGGTCCCGGGCACGCCGGCCTGGCACGAACTGCTGACCGTCGAGACGGAGGGCGTCGCCAAGTTCTACGAGACGGTGTTCGGCTTCGAGGAGGAGCCGGTGGTCTCCGCCGACCTCGACTACGTCACCCTCCACGCCGGCGGCCGCCCGGTCGCCGGCCTCCACGGCGTCGGCCACGACCTCCCCCGCGACCGGGGCCCGCACTGGATGACGTACTTCGAGGTGGCCTCCGCCGACGCGGCGACCCGGCTCCTGGTGGACCTCGGCGGCCATGTGCTGCGCCCGCCCCACGACAGTCCGCACGGACGCGTGGCCACAGTGGCGGATCCGGAGGGGGCGCGGTTCTCGCTGATCGAGAACCCTCGCTGAGGACTCGTCGAGAACCGGCGGCTGAGGGCTCATCGGGAACCGGCGCCGAGAGAAACGAGAACCCGCGCGAGCCCTCGGTCAACGGCACGCCCCGCCTCGATGGCCTCGGTCAACGGCACGCCCCGCGACGATGCCCTCGGTCAGACGTGCGCCCCGGTCTGCTCGACCGGCAGCACGTCCGGGGACAGGGCGGCCGCCCGGGCCGTACCCGAGGTCATGCGGCGGCGGTGGTGGCGGCGGCACAGGACCTCGTAGCCGATGTCGTCGGACTGGTTGACGTCACCGACGACCACCTGGGCGCCCTCGACGACCATCTCCCCGCCCACCGTACGGGCGTTGTGCGTGGCCCGGGCGCCGCACCAGCACAGGGCCTCGACCTGGAGGACCTCGACCCGGTCGGCCAGTTCGACCAGGCGCTGGGAGCCGGGGAACAGCTTGGAGCGGAAGTCGGTGGTGATGCCGAAGGCGTACACGTCGAGGTCCAGGTCGTCGACCACGCGGGCGAGTTGGTCGATCTGCTCCGGCGCGAGGAACTGCGCCTCGTCCGCGATCACGTAGTCCGCGCGGCCGCCGCGCGAGAGGTGGTCGACGAGGTAGGCGTACAGGTCCTGGCCGTCCTCGACCTCCACCGCGTCGGTGACCAGGCCGAGCCGGGAGGAGAGCTTGCCCTCGCCGGCCCGGTCGTCCCGGGTGAAGATCATGCCCGTCAGGCCGCGCGCCGAGCGGTTGTGCTCGATCTGGAGAGCCAGCGTGGACTTCCCGCAGTCCATCGTTCCGGAGAAGAACACCAGCTCGGGCATGGCGAGTCGAGCACCTTTCGGTTTCTGCGGCGGACAGGGCCGGATCGGCTTCAGGAGCGTACTTCGAGCAGGGGGACCAGTTGCTCGGCGGGGGTCATGGAACCGTGGTTGCCGACCATCGCCGACTCCTTCGGCTCCCGCTCGGAAGCGATGAGCAGGACGTCGTCGCGGGCGGCGGCCACCACGTCGCCGATCCGGTCGTACACCCGCTCGTCGATACGGTCCGGCGGCCCGAACCAGCCCGCCGCGACGGCCTCGTCCCGCGAAGCGACCCAGAACTGCTCGCCGAGGACCTCGCGCCAACAGGTCAGCACGTCGCCCGCGGCGCCCGGCACGGCGTACACATGGCGGGCCCGGCCCTCGCCGCCCAGCAGGGCGACCCCGGCGCGCAGTTCCCAGTCCTCGTCGAAGTCGATGCGGTGCTGCTCGTCGAAGGGGATGTCGAGCATGCCGTGGTCGGCGGTGACGTACAGCGCGCTGTTCGCGGGCAGTTGCTCGGCGAGACGCTGGACCAGGCGGTCGACGTACATCAACTGGCCGCGCCAGGTGTCGGAGTCGACGCCGAAGCGGTGGCCCGCGCCGTCCACCTCGGCGTAGTACGTGTACACCAACGAGCGGTCGCCGGCGGCCAGTTGCTCGGCCGCGAGGTCCACCCGGTCCTCGCCGGCCAGCCGCCCGTGGAAGGTCCCGCCGCTGAGCGCGACCTTGGTGAGCGGGGTGTTCTGGAAGGTGGGCGAGGTGACCTGGGCCGCGTGCACCCCCGCCTGGTGGGCGAGTTGGAAGACCGTGGGGTACGGCTGCCAGGCGGCCGGCTTGGTCCACGGCTGCCAGCGCAGCTGGTTCATCAGCTCGCCCGTGGCCGGGTTGCGCACGGTGTAGCCGGGCAGGCCGTGTTCGCCCGGCGGCCGGCCGGTGCCGACGGAGGCGAGGGAGGTCGCGGTGGTCGCCGGGTAGCCGGTGGTCAGGGGGCGGCCGGTGCCGCCGCGCGAGGTGCCGAGCAGCGAGGTCATGAAGGGCGCCTCGTCCGGGTGTGCCTTCAGCTGCTCCCAGCCCAGGCCGTCGATCAGGAACACGCAGTTCCGGTCGGCGGGGGTGAGCTCGGTGATCGCGGCGGTCATGTCCGGTACGGCCATGCCGGCGGCGAGGGTCGGCAGCAGGTCGGCGAGGGAGCCGGTGCCGTACTCGGGGACGGGCGCGGTGTCGAGGGCGAGGGGTTCGGGGTGGTCCCAGGCGGCCGGCTGTGCCATCAGCGGGTGACGTCCGCGGTCGCCTCGGAGATGGCCTGCGCGAAGGCGAGGGCCTGGCGCACGGTGTCCGGGCCGTCCCCCGCCTCACTGACGCGCAGGCTGAGGTCGTCGGCCGTGGAGCTGCCGGTGTAGCCGTGGTCCGCCTCGCAGTTGGGGTCGCCGCAGGCGGCGGGCTCCAGGTCGATACGGGAGACGGCACCCCAGCCGATGGTCAGCACGACCTCGCGGGGCAGGGTGCCCGGCTGGTACTGCTCGGGGTTGGCGACGACCCGGCTCACCACGACCGACGAGATCCGGCCGAGCTTCACGGACTCCGTGGAGGTGGTGGCGTACGGCGTCGGGGAGGTGCTGTCCGCGGCCTGCTCGTCGGTGTGGCTGACGATGAAGCGGTTGCCGGTGAGGACGAGCACGGTCACGTGCCGCCGCACCTCGTTCTGGTCGAACGTCGTCTCCTGGTGGACCAGGTACGACCGGATCGGCTCGCCGCCGACGGCGGCCTCCACCGCCTCGGCCACGAGGGCCGGGTAGTAGCCGCTGCGCTCGATCGCCGCTCGCAGCCCCTGGGTCGTCGTACTGGTCTTGGCCATGACGTCCATCCTACGGGGGCGCACTGACTGCGAGGCACCGCTCGCCGCAGCTCAGTACGTGGGGAGTGTCCGCGGGCCGAGGTCGTCGCGGGCGGGCGGCGGCGCGAGCCGTACGGAGGCGCCGAGGACGCTCAGACCGCGCGGGGCGACGACGACCGGTTCCAGGGTGACCGCCACGACCTCGGGATGGTCGTCGACCAGCCGGGACACCCGCAGCAACAGCTCTTCCAGGGCGGGTGTGTCGACGGGCGTGGAGCCGCGCCAGCCGAAGAGGAGCGGCGCCGTCCGGATCGATCGGACGAGGCTCGCCGCCTCCCGGTCGGTGACCGGGATCAGCCGGTGCGCGGTGTCGCCGAGCAACTGCGAGGCGGCCCCGGCGAGCCCGAAGGACAGCACGGCACCGGCGGCGGGGTCGATGACGGCCCGGATGACGGTGTCCACCCCGCGCGGGGCCATCCCCTGCACCACGGGCCGCAGTTCGTCGGGCGTGCCGAACAGCTCGGTCAGCTCGGTGTACGCCCGTCGCAGCTGCTCCTCGTCCGCGAGGTCGAGGCGTACGCCGCCGAGGTCGGCGCGGTGGCGCAGGTGCGGGGCGGTGGCCTTGAGGGCGACCGGGTAGCCGAGGGTGCGGGCGGCCTCCGCGGCGGCGTCGGAGGTGGGGGCGGGCAGCGCGCGGTGGACCTCTATGCCGTACGTGCCGAGCAGCTCGCAGGTCTCGTCGCCGCCGAGGCTGAGGCCCTGCCCGCGCGTGAGCAGGCCGTCGATGAGGGCGGCGGCGCCCTTCTCGTCGACGTTGTCGTACTCGGGCACCTTGCCGGGTTCGGCGGCGTCCCGGCGCCACTGGGCGTACTCCACCACGTCGGACAGGGCCCGCACCGCGCGCTCGGCCGCGGGGTAGGCGGGGATGAGGCGCTCGGAGGTCTCGGGGGCGGGCGGCTCGGCGGGGGCCGGGGTGGCGCGCAGCCGGTCCAGGGCGCGGAAGGGGTGGTCGGCGCGGATCACCGGCGGGACGGCGGCGGCCTGGGGTGCGGTGCTGGTCGCTGCGGACAGCGCCTCCGCGAGGCCGCCGAGTTCGACGTGGACCACGAGGACCGGCTTGCCGGGGACCTGCTCCGCCGCGGACCTGAGGGCCTCGGCGAGCGCGGCGTCGCCCGCCGATCCCCCGCCGACCGCCGGGATGGCCGTGACGATCACCGCGTCACTGGAGTCGTCGGCCAACGCGCGCGCGAGGGCCACGTGGAAGTCCTCCGGCGTGGCCGCGGTGGTCAGGTCCAGCGGGGGCGTCGGCTTCAGGCCCTCGGCCACGCACGCGTCGTAGGTGAGCAGGCCGAGCGATTCGGAGTTGCCGAGGATCGCTACCTTGGGCCCGGTGGGCAGCGGCTGGCGGGCCAGCAGCAGGCCGGTGTCGACGAGTTCGGTGATGGTGTCCACGCGGATCACGCCGGCCTGCCGCAGCAGCGCGGACACCGTGGTGTGCGGCAGGCGCGTGGCGCGCACGGCGTGGCCCTGCGGGGCGGATCCGGCCCCCTGCACGACGACCAGGGGCTTGGCCGCCGCCGTACGCCGGGCGAGGCGGGTGAACTTGCGGGGGTTGCCGATGGACTCCAGGTACATGAGGACGACGTCGGTGTCCGGGTCGTCGTACCAGTACTGGAGGACGTCGTTGCCGGAGACGTCCGCGCGGTTGCCGGAGGAGACGAAGGTGGAGACGCCGGTGACGCCGGTGACCCCGCCGCCGCGGCGGTGCAGCCGGGAGAGCAGGGCGATGCCGATGGCGCCCGACTGGGCGAACAGGCCGATCCGGCCGGGGCGGGGGGTCTCGGGGGCCAGGGACGCGTTGAGCCGGACGTCCGGGTGGGTGTTGATGATGCCGAAGGCGTTCGGGCCGATGATCCGCATGCCGTACGCGCGTGCGTGCCGGACCAGTTCGCGCTGGCGCTCGCGGCCTTCGGGGCCGCTCTCGGCGTACCCGGCGGACAGCACGACGAGTCCCTGCACGCCGTGCGCCCCGCACTCGGCGACCACGTCGGGGACGTGGTCGGCCGGTACGGCGACGACCGCGAGGTCGACGGGGCCGTCGATGTCGCTCACCGAGCGGTGCGCGGGGATCCCGTCGAGGTCCTTCTGCTCCTCGGGGAAGGCCTTGTTCACGGCGTACAGGCGGCCCTCGAAGCCGTAGTCCCGGATGTTGGCGAGGACGCTGCGGCCCACACCGCCGGGAGTGCGGCCGACGCCGACGACGGCGACGGAGCCGGGGGCGAGCAGCCGCTGCACGGACCGCGCCTCGGCGCGCTGCTCGCGCGCGTACTGCACGGCGAGGGAGCGGTCGGTGGGCTCCAGGTCGAACTCCAGGCGGACGACGCCGTCCTCGAAGCTGCGCTTCTGGGTGTACCCGGCGTCGGTGAACACCTTGATCATCTTGACGTTGGCCGGCAGCACCTCGGCGGCGAAGCGCCGGATGCCGCGCTCGCGTGCGACGGCCCCGATGTGTTCCAGGAGGGCGGAGGCGACACCGCGCCCCTGGTGGGCGTCCTGGACGAGGAAGGCGACCTCGGCCTCGTCGGCGGGGGCGGAGGCGGGCATGCCGTCCTCGCCGATGCGGTCGTAGCGTACGGTGGCGATGAACTCGCCGCCGATGGTGACGGCGAGTCCCACCCGGTCCACGAAGTCGTGGTGCGTGAAGCGGTGGACGTCCTTGGCGGACAGGCGTGGGTAGGGCGCGAAGAAGCGGTAGTACTTCGACTCGTCCGAGACCTGCTCGTAGAAGCTGACCAGGCGATCGGCGTCGTCGACGGTGATGGGCCTGATGCGCGCGGTGCCGCCGTCGCGCAGCACTACGTCGGCCTCCCAGTGGGCGGGGTACTCGTGCCGGTCCGACGCGCTCTGCATGGGCCCCAGAGTACGGCTCGCGTACGACAACGGCGCGAGGCAGTCTGTGGAGAACGAGCGAGCGCACGAGGACTCGCCAGGACGGACGTCGGACCGAGGCCGCGGTCCGACTGCTCACCCCGGGAGGGACATCGGGTCCCCTCCGGAGACGCTTCACGTGTGGGAAACTGGTCTAGACAACCCTGAACACCGAAGGGCAGCATCACATGGCTGAGCGCCGCGTCAACGTCGGCTGGGCCGAGGGCCTCCACGCCCGACCCGCTTCCATCTTCGTCCGGGCCGCCACGGCCGCAGGTATCCCGGTGACGATCGCCAAGGCCGACGGCAACCCCGTCAACGCGGCCTCCATGCTGGCCGTCCTCGGCCTCGGCGCCCAGGGCGGCGAGGAGGTCGTCCTCGCCTCCGACGCCGAGGGCGCGGACGCGGCCCTCGACCGGCTCGCGAAGCTGGTCGCCGAGGGACTCGAGGAGCTTCCCGAGACCGTCTGAGCTTCGGGACACAGCGCGGTAAAACAAGTCGAAGGGCTCGTCCGGATTATCGGGCGGGCCCTTCGCATTTCCCTTTCGCGGGCAGCAGAAATACTGCCCCACGAATTCCCTCCTCTTTGTATACGGCGCCTGTGTTAATGCCGCAGGCCTGTCACGTTTACAGGATGTTGCGAGGTCCTCACACGGTCCGGGCGATCCGCTCCCGAGGTGAGCCGCAGCCGGTGCGCCGCACCCGAGCGCTCGGTGTGCAGCGCCGTGATCGCCCGCGCGCGTTCGCCGTCCCCGCGCGCCACCGCGTCCACGATCGCGCCGTGCTCCGCCCACGACTCCACCGGGTCGGCCGGCGCGTCCACGACGTACATCCAGGCGATCTTGTGACGGAGCTGGGTCAGCACCGAGGTCATCGCCGGGCTGCCGGCGGCCTGGGCGAGCGTCTCGTGGAACCAGCCCCCCAGGGAGCGCAGATCCTCGCTGTTGCCCCGCCTGGCACGCTCCTGACCCAGCCGGACCAGGCCGCGCAGCACCTTCAGATGGGCCTCGGTGCGCCGCTGGGCGGCCCGGGCGGCGCCGAGCGGTTCGAGGAGCAGGCGCATCTCCAGGAGGTCCGCGCCCTCCTGCTCGGTCGGTTCGGCGACGCACGCGCCCGCGTGCCGCCGCGTCACCACGAAGCCCTCGGCCTCCAGGGTGCGCAGGGCCTCCCGGACCGGGACACGGGAGACGCCGTAGCGGCGGGCAAGCAGTTCCTCGGTGAGCCGGCTGCCGCGCTCGTGGACACCGGCGACGATGTCGTCCCGGATCGCCGTGCATACCGAGTGCGCCGGAATACGCATGTCCGACCTCCGTCTTAATCCCCGCGAAACGTCGCCGATTGACGTGTGTTCAGTGACTCTATTGCAATCAGCGGGAATTTCCGACGGCGGACCGGAATCCGGGGATATTTTTTGGACAAGGGGGCTCCGGAAACGACGAAACCCCGGCTCGGGCAGCCGGGGCTTCGCGGAGATCGCGCGAAGGTCTCGCGCGGAAGCGGTGTCAGACGTTGACGCCGTGCGAACGCAGGTAGGCGACGGGGTCGATGTCCGAGCCGTAGTCGGGGGTGGTGCGCGCCTCGAAGTGCAGGTGCGGTCCGGTGGTGTTGCCGGTCGCGCCGGACAGGCCGATCTGCTGCCCGGGGGTGACCGACTGGCCGACCGAGACGCCGATGGACGACAGGTGGCCGTACTGGGTGTACGTGCCGTCGGCCATCCTGATCACGATGTTGTTGCCGTACGCCCCGCCCCAGCCTGCCTCCACGACGGTACCGCGGCCGACCGCGTGCACGGAGGTGCCGCTGGCGGCGTGGAAGTCGACACCGGTGTGGCTGCCGGACGACCAGATGGAGCCGCCGCTCTTGTAGCCGGTCGAGATGTAGGAGCCGGAGATCGGGGCGACGAAGGCGTTGAGACGCTTGCGCTCGGCCTCGCGGGCGGCGCGCTCCTTGGCCTCGCGTATCTCCTTGGCCCTGGCCTCGGCCTTGCGCTTGGCCTCGGCGGCCGCCTTCTTCTGTGCGGCGGCCTGCTCCTGGGCCACGGCCTGCGCGTCGATCTGCGCGGCGAGCGACTGGCCGGTGCTGACGACGGGCATGAGACCGCTCTGCTCCACGGCGGTGACGGAGTTGTCGGCGGCGAGCGCCGGAGCGGCGACGGCGCCGATGACGCCGGTGGTGGCGAGGGCGGCGACGCCCGCGGCTCGGGCGGTGGTGCGCTTCATGCGGCTGGGACGACGGTGCTTCCCGGTGGCGCAGGTGAACGCCATGTGGTGGCTGATCCTTTCCTTCCTTCTCGCCTACCGGGTTAGCTGACGGGTTCGGAGCAGGAAGGTCTCCTACGAGCCCCGCGCGATGCACGGACGCCCGATTCACCCCAGGGACTTGGTGTGGGTCCCCGGCTCCCCTGGCTCGCGCCGTACGGGGACTCGGCGATGGCTGTCCGGTGCCGCGGGCGCGGCGCACTGCCTGACGAACAGCCCGGATGACGCTAAGCGGGGCGGCTTTCAAGGCCCAAACGGATCACGGTGTTTGTAGCGCATCCCACAGGGCAGACAGGCAACCTCCCACCCAATTCGGACATCTGAGTGAGTTGGATGTCCGAGCGACCTGGGTGTCGAAGGGGCCCTGGTGGCACATGCGTCACCAGGGCCCCTGTGGGTCGCGTCCGTGCGGGTCGCGTCCGCGTGGGTCGCGTCCGCTACTCGGCTGTCACGACCTTGACCTCGCCGATGCCGAGGGCCTCCACGGGCTCCTTGATGGCGGCCGCGTCGCCGACCAGGACCGTCACCAGCCGGTCCACCGGGAAGGCGTTCACGACGGCCGCGGTGGCCTCCACGGTGCCGGTCGCGGCGAGCTGCTGGTACAGCGTCGCCTGGTAGTCGTCCGGCAGGTGCTGCTCGACCTGGTCGGCCAGCGTGCTCGCTACGGCCGCCGCGGTCTCGTACTTGAGCGGCGCCACCCCGACGAGGTTCTGCACGGCGACATCGCGCTCGGCGTCGGTGAGACCGCCCTCGGCGAGCGTGCGCAGTACCTTCCACAGGTCGTCCAGGGCGGGACCGGTGTTCGGGGTGTCCACGGAGCCGCTGATGGCGAGCATCGCGGCCCCCGAGCCGTCCGGGGCGGACCTGAGGACCTGCCCGAACGCGCGCACGCCGTAGGTGTAGCCCTTCTCCTCGCGCAGGACCCGGTCCAGTCGCGAGGTGAGGGTGCCGCCGAGGCAGTACGTGCCGAGCACCTGCGCGGGCCACACGCGTGCGTGCCGGTCGGAACCGGTACGGCCGATCAGGAGCTGCGTCTGGACGGCTCCGGGGCGGTCCACGATGACGACCCGGCCGGTGTCGTCGGCGGTCACCGGCGGCACGGGGCGCGGCTGGGCCGCGGAGCCGGTCCAGGAGCCGAGGGTGTCGGCGAGCAGCGCGTCCAGGTCGATGCCGGTGAGGTCGCCGACGACCACGGCGGTCGCGGTGGCGGGGCGTACGTGCTTCTCGTAGAAGGCGCGTACGGCGGCGGAGTCGATGTTCTCGACGGTCTCCGCGGTGCCCTGGCGCGGACGCGACATGCGCGAGTCCGCCGGGAACAGCTCCCGGGAGAGCTCCTTGGCGGCGCGGCGGGACGGGTTGGCCAGCTCGTGCGGGATCTCGTCCAGGCGGTTGGTGACGAGCCGTTCGACCTCGCTGTCCGCGAACGCGGGCGCCCTGAGGGCGTCGGCCAGCAGACCGAGCGCCTTGGCGAGACGGGAGGCGGGCACCTCGAGGCTGAGACGGACGCCGGGGTGGTCGGCGTGCGCGTCCAGGGTGGCGCCGCAGCGCTCCAGCTCGGCGGCGAAGTCCTCGGCGGAGTGCTTGTCGGTGCCCTCGGAGAACGCGCGCGCCATGATCGTGGCGACGCCGTCCAGGCCGGCCGGCTCGGCGTCCAGGGGCGCGTCCAGAAGCACCTCGACGGCGACGACCTGCTGGCCGGGGCGGTGGCAGCGCAGCAGCGTGAGGCCGTTGTCGAGCGTTCCGCGCTCAGGGGCGGGGAAGGCCCAGACCTTGGGCTCGCCCGCCTGCGGCTGCGGGTGGAATTCCATCGCGGCGAGCTCGGTCACTTGGCCGCCTCCTCGTTGTCGTCGGTGGCTTCTACGGTCGCCGCGGCCTGCGGGTCCTCGGAGGCGTCCTCGGCACTGTCGGCGATCTCGGCGGGAGCGGTGGGCTCGTAGACCAGCACCGCACGGTTGTCGGGACGCAGCTTGGCCTTGGCGACGGCCTGGACCTCCTCGGCGCTCACGTCCAGGACGCGCTGCACGGCGGTCAGGGCGAGCTGGGGGTCACCGAACAGGACGGCGTAGCGGCACAGTTCGTCGGCGCGGCCCGCGACGGTGCCGAGCCGGTCCAGCCACTCGCGCTCCAACTGGGCCTGGGCGCGCTCCATCTCCTCGGCGGTGGGCCCCTCCGCGGCGAACCGGGCGAGCTCCTCGTCGATGGCGGCCTCGATGACCGGCACCTCGACGTCCCCGGAGGTCTTCACGTCCAGCCAGCCCAGGGAGGGCGCTCCGGCCAGGCGCAGCAGGCCGAAGCCGGCCGCGACGGCCGTACGGTCGCGCCGTACGAGCCGGTTGTAGAGGCGGGACGACTCGCCGCCGCCGAGGACGGTCAGGGCGAGGTCGGCCGCGTCCGCCTCGCGGGTGCCGTCGTGGGGCAGCCGGTAGGCGGCCATCAACGCGCGCGCGGGAACCTCCTCCTCGACGACCTCGCGCAACTGCTCGCCGATGATCTCGGGGAGCGAGCCGTCGCGGGGCGCGGGCTTGCCGTCGTGCGAGGGGATGGAGCCGAAGTACTTCTCGATCCAGGCGAGCGTCTGCTCCGGGTCGATGTCGCCGACGACCGACAGGACGGCGTTGTTGGGCGCGTAGTAGGTGCGGAAGAACGCGCGGGCGTCCTCCAGGGTGGCCGCGTCCAGGTCGGCCATCGAACCGATCGGGGTGTGGTGGTAAGGGTGGCCCTCGGGGTACGCGAGCGCGGTGAGCTTCTCGAACGCGGTGCCGTAGGGGACGTTGTCGTAGCGCTGCCTGCGCTCGTTCTTGACGACGTCGCGCTGGTTCTCCATCGACTCGTCGTCGAGGGCGGCCAACAGGGAGCCCATGCGGTCGGCCTCCAGCCAGAGGGCGAGCTCCAGCTGGTGGGTGGGCATGGTCTCGAAGTAGTTGGTGCGCTCGAAGCTGGTGGTGCCGTTGAGCGAGCCGCCCGCGCCCTGGACCAGCTCGAAGTGCCCGTTGCCGTGCACCTGCTTCGAGCCCTGGAACATCAGGTGCTCGAAGAGGTGAGCCAGGCCGGTACGGCCCTTGACCTCGTGGCGCGAACCGACGTCGTACCAGAGGCACACCGCCGCGACCGGGGTCAGGTGGTCCTCGGAGAGCACCACGCGAAGGCCGTTGGCCAGGCGGTGCTCGGTCGCTGTCAGGCCCCCGGTGCCTGCCTGGTCTGTGGCCGTGTGACCCATGGGCATGTACGTCCCTTCGATCGCGGTCGCGGTCGTGGAAACCGCGGTGTGCAGAGCTGTTTTCCTGCCGGTCCTGCCACTTTATGCAAGCGTGCGGACCCTGGGTGAAGTTCCCGGGGCGCGTACGCCCACAGCGGATCGCGTAGCCTGCGGGCAACCGTGAGCGGGGCACTGCGCGAGCGCCGGGCCGGGTGGTTCGGTGGTCGCCGGGCGGACGGCCTGTGGTCGCCGGGCCTGGTGGCCTGGTGGTCGCCTGCCGGGCGGCTCAGCCGGGTCCTGGCCCGGACTGTCAGTGCCGCGGTCCACAATGGTCCGCGTCAGATCCTGTTCACGCTTCAGCAAGAGTGAGCCAAAGGGCCGATGTGAGCGACCCGTAGGCGAGCGACCAGAAAAGAGGAGCCGGCAGCGATGGCCCGCCGCAGCACGAAGACCCCGCCGCCCGACGACTCGTACGAGGAGCGGATCCTCGACATCGACGTCGTGGACGAGATGAAGGGCTCGTACCTCGAGTACGCGTACTCGGTCATCTACTCCCGCGCGCTCCCCGACGCCCGCGACGGCCTCAAGCCGGTGCACCGGCGCATCGTCTACCAGATGAACGAGATGGGCCTGCGCCCCGACCGCGGCTACGTGAAGTGCGCGCGCGTGGTCGGCGAGGTCATGGGCAAGCTGCACCCGCACGGAGACACGTCGATCTACGACGCCCTCGTGCGCATGGCACAGCCCTTCTCGATGAGCGTCCCGCTGGTCGACGGCCACGGGAACTTCGGCTCGCTGGGCAACGACGACCCGCCGGCCGCCATGCGGTACACCGAGTGCCGCGCCGCCGAGGCCGCGAGCCTGATGACGGAGTCCATCGACGAGGACACCGTCGACTTCGCGCCCAACTACGACGGCCAGGAGCAGGAGCCGGGCGCGCTGCCCGCCGCCTTCCCGAACCTGCTGGTGAACGGCGCCTCCGGCATCGCGGTCGGCATGGCCACCAACATGGCGCCGCACAACCTCACCGAGGTCATCGCGGCCGCCCGCCACCTGATCCGCTACCCCAACGCGGATCTGGACGCCCTGATGAAGCACATCCCGGGCCCCGACCTGCCCACCGGCGGCCGGATCGTCGGCCTCTCGGGCATCCGGGACGCGTACGAGACGGGCCGCGGCACCTTCAAGATCCGCGCCACGGTCGCCGTCGAGACGGTCACGGCCCGCCGCAAGGGCCTCGTCGTCACCGAGTTGCCCTTCTCGGTCGGCCCGGAGAAGGTGATCGCCAAGATCAAGGACCTGGTCGGTGCGAAGAAGCTCCAGGGCATCGCCGACGTCAAGGACCTCACCGACCGCGCCCACGGCCTGCGCCTGGTCATCGAGATCAAGAACGGCTTCGTGCCGGAGGCGGTCCTGGAGCAGCTCTACAAGCTGACGCCGATGGAGGAGTCCTTCGGCGTCAACAACGTGGCGCTGGTGGACGGGCAGCCCCTCACGCTCGGCCTCAAGGAGCTCCTGGAGGTCTACCTCGACCACCGCTTCGAAGTGGTGCGCCGCCGCAGCGAGTTCCGGCGCACCAAGCGCCGCGACCGGCTGCACCTGGTCGAGGGCCTGCTCACCGCCCTGGTCGACATCGACGAGGTCATCCGGATCATCCGCTCCAGCGACAACTCCGCGCAGGCGAAGGAGCGCCTGATGGAGCGCTTCTCGCTGAGCGAGATCCAGACGCAGTACATCCTGGACACGCCCCTGCGGCGGCTGACCCGGTTCGACCGCATCGAGCTGGAGTCCGAGAAGGACCGGCTCAACGCGGAGATCGCGGAGCTGACCCGGATCCTGGAGTCGGACTCCGAGCTGCGCAAGCTGGTCTCCGCCGAGCTGGCCGCGGTCGCCAAGAAGTACGGCACCGAGCGGCGCACGGTCCTGCTGGAGGCCGGGGCCACGGCGCCGGTGGCGGCCGTACCGCTCCAGGTGGCGGACGACCCGTGCCGGGTGCTGCTGTCCTCGACGGGGCTGCTGGCCCGTACGGCGAACGGTGAGCCGTTCCCGGAGGAGGCCGGCGGAAAGCGCGCCAAGCACGACGTGATCGTCTCGGCGGTGCCGGCCACCGCGCGGGGCGAGATCGGCGCGGTGACGTCGTCCGGCCGTCTGCTCCGCCTGAATGTGATCGACCTGCCGCAGCTGCCGGAGGCGGCCTCGAACCTCTCGGGCGGTGCCCCGCTGGCCGAGTTCCTCTCCCTGGAGGACGGCGAGACGCTGATCTGCCTCACCACGCTGGACGAGTCCTCACCCGGTCTGGCGCTCGGCACCGAACAGGGTGTCGTCAAGCGCGTGGTCCCCGACTATCCGTCCAACAAGGACGAGTTGGAGGTCATCACGCTCAAGGAGGGCGACCGGATCGTCGGCGCGGTCGAACTGCGCACGGGCGAGGAGGACCTGGTCTTCATCACCGACGACGCACAACTCCTGCGCTACCAGGCCTCGCAGGTGCGCCCGCAGGGGCGTCCGGCGGGCGGTATGGCGGGCATCAAGCTCACCGAGGGCGCAAAGGTGATCTCCTTCACCGCGGTGGACCCGGCCGCCGACGCGGTCGTGTTCACGGTGGCGGGCTCGCGCGGCACGCTCGACGACTCGGTCCAGACGACGGCCAAGGTGACCCCGTTCGACCAGTACCCGCGCAAGGGCCGCGCCACGGGCGGTGTGCGCTGCCAGCGGTTCCTGAAGGGCGAGGACTGCCTGTCCCTGGCCTGGGCGGGCCCCGTCCCGGCCCGCGCCGCACAGAAGAACGGCACCCCGGCGGACCTGCCGGAGATCGACCCGCGCCGCGACGGATCGGGTGTGTCGCTGCCGAAGACGGTTTCGGTGGTGGCGGGGCCGGTGTAGGACTTGGGGAGTCTGGGTCTGGGAGGCCGGTCTGGGTCTGGCGGTCCGATCCAGGGTCTGGCAGGCCCGTCTAGGCCCGTAGAGCTGATCCGGCCGGTCTAGGCCGGTTCCTCGGGATCCTCTTCCGTTCCCTGGACAAAGCGCAGGACGCCCCACATGCCGGCCTCGTCGGCGGCGTGCGGGGCGTCTGTCATGTCCGCCCGGCACGCCTCCACTTCCTTGCCGAGGGCCTGGGTGTCGATGCCCGAGCCGATGAGGACGAGCTGGGTGAGGCGTTCGTCCCCGGCTCCCCAGGGCTCGGGATAGAACCGCAGGAAGCTGCCGACGGCGTGCACGGCGTACCGGTTGCGGACGTCGTAGGGCCCGAAGTCGGCGTACCCCTTGATCCGGTACAGCCCGTCCGGCCGGCTGTCGAGGAAGGCCATGAGCCGACGGGGGTCCATGGGGACGTCGGAACGGAACGACAGGCTGTCGTAGCCGGAGTGCAGGTGGTTGTCGTGACCGTGATCGCCATCGTCCCCGTGGTGATCGAGGTCGTCGAGGTCGTCGAAGGAGAGCTGTCCGATGCGCTCCTCGCTGGGACGGCAGTCGAAGAGGAACTCGGGGTCGATACGGCCGTAGGTGGCGGGGACGACGGCAGCGTGCTCGACAAGGGTGCGCACGGTGGCCAGGACCCGCTCGGCGTCCTGGGGCTCCGCCCGGTCCAGCTTGTTGACCACCACCAGGTCGGCGAGAGCGAGGTGACGGTCGAGCTCGGGGTGCTTGGCGCGGGTGTCCTGGAACTCCGCGGCGTCGACGACCTCGACGAGACCGCCGTAGACGATGCCGGGCTCCTCGCTGGCGAGGACCATGCGGACGAGTTCCTGCGGCTCGGCGAGCCCGCTGGCCTCGATGACGATGACGTCGATGCCGGCGTCGGGGTGGGCGAGCTTGGCGAGGTATCCGTCGAGCTCACTGACGTCGACGGCACAGCACAGGCAGCCGTTCCCGAGGGAGACGGTGGAGTCGCCGAGCGCGCCGGCGACGGCCATGGCGTCGATCTCGATGGCGCCGAAGTCGTTGACGACGGCGCCGATTCGGCTGCCGCCGCTGCGGTGGAGGAGATGATTGAGGAGGGTGGTCTTGCCGGAACCGAGGAATCCGGCGAGGACGACGACCGGGATCTGCCGGGGGCTCCCGCTCGGCTGACTCAACGTACGACCTCTTTCGCGCTGCTGCGTGCACCGGATCGCGGTCCCGGCGCACTGACGAGCTCTGAATGCCGGACCAGGATACGAGCCGGAACAAACCCGCCGAAGTGAACGATTGTTAGCAGCACTTGCGGGGCAGACGTTGGGGAAGGCGCCGGTTCGTGCGACCCTCACTTCCCTCCGTGCGCCTCCTCTCCGCCTCCCCCGCCGATCAGAGCCGCTCGGCACCCTGGGAGACGGCAAGCGCCGCCCACCGCTCGCCGGTCCCCATCAGTCGACCCGCACCCCGACGACCGGCGGACGGCCGCCTGAACCGGGGGTTGACATGGCCACACAGAAGGCTTGGACGCGAGGACTTGGCACAGCGGCCGCAATCGGTGTCGGCGCGTTGGCGGGCATGGCCGTCTCGCTCGCCGCACAGCACCATGCGATGCGGTCCCTCCACACCCGCCTGGACGAGCTGGAATCGGCCGCCCGGTCCCACCAGCACGACGATCTGGCGAGCCAGCAGCGCCAGCACTGGGAGCTGCTCAGCAAAGCCCTGGACGATCCCGAACTGGCCGAGGTCCTGGACCTCTACGAAGCGTCCGTCTCCCCCAAGCAGCGACGCCAGTACCTGTTCGCCAACGCCTTGTACACAAACCTCCTCTTCTACTACCGCATCGGTAACCTCACCAAAGAGGAGTTCTTCAAGCACGTTCGCGGCATCTTCCAGAACCCGATCGTCAGGGACTACTGGTATGCCACACGGCAGCAGCGCGCCAGTCTCGCGGACACCGACGAGGCGGAACTGGGGCAGTTGGTCGACGATCTGTTGCGACAGCTGGAAGAAGCAGACACGGAGGAGTGGTGGGTCGTCGGCGACCCACCGAGCGCGTAGCAGAACGCGAACGCCTCCACCCAGGTAAATCACACCCTCGGGCCATAACGAAGGGGTCAAGTATCCCGTTGTCCCAGGCGCCGCTGAGGTTGACTCAGCCGCCGGGGTCGAGTCACACGCCATCGCGTACGGCAGCCCCGCTCCGCCATCGCTCACGTCGCCAGATGACGCGTGCACCCCACAGGGCCGCTTCGCCTCGTAACCGTCGTGCGCGTGCTCGTCGTTCGTGAGACCAGAGGGAAACCAACAGTGAGTCAGATCATTCGCCGCCTCGGAGCATCGCCACGCGAAAGAGGCAGCACGTCCGGTGCGACATGCCCGGACATTTTCGAGTTGGCCGACGGGAACTTCGCCGTGATCGGGACGGATGCGACCGGCTCCCTGGACTCCCAGCTTCCCGCGGACGCGGCACGGGCCGACTACGAGCGCATCGTGGTCATCACGCGCGAGACCCTGGTACGAGCCAAGGCCGATATTCCGGACGCCTAGGCGAAGTAATGACTCTCATCGAAGAGATGGCTGCACTCATCAGCTCGTCCGCCGCCTCGCCGGCGCTGCTCGCGAAGAACCCCCAGCACCTCGACGTCTGAGACTGCCAACCCCCGACAGTAGGGCTCATCGGCAGAACCGGCAGCTCACACGGCCCGTTGGCCGCCAAGGTCCGGCACCGCCCTGGTGCCGGACCTTCCGTGCTCAGGCCACGTGAGGCACCGCCACCGGCGCCTCCACCCCCACATACCGAGCCACCGGCCGAATGATCTTCGAGTCCGCCGCCTGTTCCAGGATGTTCGCGCTCCACCCCACCACCCGCCCCGCGGCAAAGGTGGGCGTGAACATCTCGCGCGGCAGTCCGCACAGCTCCATGACCACGCCCGCGTAGAACTCGACGTTGGTGTGCAGTTCCCTCCCCGGCTTCAACTCGGCCAGGATCGTCTCCACCCGACGTTCCACCTCGACGGCGAAGTCCACGCGCGGGCCGCCGAACCGCTGCGCGACCTCCCGGAGCATCCGGGACCGAGGGTCCTCCGTCCGGTAGATCGCGTGACCGAAGCCCATGATGCGGTCGCCGGCCAGTACACGTTCCCGGATCCAGGGGTCGATCCGGTCCGGCGTGCCGATCGCGTCCAGCGTGTCCAGTGCCCTGCTCGGCGCACCCCCGTGCAGCGGTCCGGACAGCGCACCCACCGCCCCGACGAGGCACGCCGCCACGTCCGCACCCGTCGACGCCACCACCCGCGCCGTGAAGGTTGATGCATTGAATCCGTGATCAATGGTTGAGATCAAGTACTGCTCGATCGCCCGAGCCCGCGCCTGCTCCGGCTCCGAACCCGTCAACATGTAGAGGTAGTTCGCCGCGTACGAGAGGTCCTCACGCGGCTCCACGGGGTCCAGCCCCGCACCCAGCCGGTACAGCGCCGTGAGCAGCGTGGGTACGGCCGCGGCCGCCACCAGCGTGTCCTGTCGCCGCCCCTCGGGGTCGATGTCGTAGACAGGACGGAACCCCTTCGCCGCCCCGAGCAGCGACAGCGCGCTCCGCATCCCCGCGAGCGGCCCCGACACCCCGCTCGCCGCCGCGACCGCGGGCAGCGCCGCCCGCACCTCGTCCGGCAACCGCCGCAACGCCGCCGTCTCGGCACGGAAGGCCGCACCCCGTACCGCGTCCGGCAGTTCACCGTGGACGAGGAGATGCCACACGTCCTCGAAGCTGCGGGTCTGCGCGAGCTCGACGGCCGAGTACTGGCGGTAGTGATAGAAGCCTTCCCGCCCCCGCACATCCCCGACCTCGGTGTCTGTGACGACGACGCCGGCGAGCCCTCTCGGCACGTCGATGAGAGTGGTTGCAGACCTGTTGACCGACATGATTCCTCCCTGGACTTGATTCGACTGTCCATGGTTGACTCACTAGCTGTCAATATTGATTGAATCAATATGAGATCAATGCACACCATCAACCACCTCGGCTGCGGATACGGTGACCTCTTATGCGCGATCAAGACGCCCACCCCGGCCCCGCCGAACACCGGCTCAGCACCAAGGAAGCCGCCGAACTGCTCGGCGTGAAACCCGAGACCGTGTACGCGTACGTCAGCCGCGGTCAGCTCAGCAGCCGACGCGTCCCCGGCGGCCGGGGCAGCACCTTCGACGCCAAGGAGGTGGAGACCCTCGCCCGACGCAACCGCCGGGAGAGCGGCGGGAGTCCGGGCAGTGGCGGCGAACTGTCGGTGCGGACCCGCATCACGTTCATCGACCGGGACCGCTACTACTTCCGTGGCGTCGATGCCACGGAACTGGCCGCACGCCACTCCTACGAAGAGATCGCGGAGTGGCTCTGGACCGGACAGCTGCACCCCGGCGTCACCTTCACGGCACCCGACTCCTCCGTGCAGGCGGCTCGGCGTGCGGTGGACGCGCTGCCCGAACACACCAGCCCCACCGACCGGTTGCGCGTCGCGGCGATCGCCGCGGCCGCCGCCGACCCGTTGCGTTTCGACCTGTCCGAAGAGTCCGTGCTCGGCACCGCCCGCACCCTCATCCCCACGCTCGTCGCCGGCCTGCCACCCGTCGCGCGCGACCGGCGCCGCGACGACGGCCCCCTGGCCCACCGGCTCTGGACCCGCCTGAGCGGCCGCAAGCCCGACGAGGCGTCCCTTCGCGCCCTGGACACCGCTCTCGGCCTGCTCGTCGACCACGACCTCGCCGCCTCGACCCTCGCGGTACGGGTCGCCGCGTCGGCCCGTGCGCACGCGTACGCGGCCGTCTCCGCCGGGCTCGGCGTCCTGGAAGGCCCCCTGCACGGCGCGGCCAGCGGGCTGGCCCACAAGTTGCTGCTCGACGTGCTCGATCGGGGCGACGCGGCCCCCGTGATCGCGGAGGAGCTGCGGGCCGGCCGGCGCGTCCCCGGCCTCGGTCACCGGCTCTACGCGGGCGAGGACCCACGCGCGCGGGCCCTGTTCGCGCTTCTGGAGGAGATCCCGCGCGCGGAGCCCGCCCTCCTCGCGGCCCGCGACATCGTCGCCACCACGACCCGGCACGCCCCTCTGCACGCCAACGTGGACCTCGCCCTCGCCGTGCTGACCGCCTCCTCCGGCATGCCCTCCACGGCTGGCGAGACGGTCTTCGCCGCCGCCCGGACGGCGGGCTGGATCGCCCACGCCCTGGAGGAGTACGGCGAGCGCCCGCTGCGCATGCGCCCGAGCGGCCTCTATGTGGGCCCCAAGCCACCCCAGCCGCTGCCCCAGCCGATGCCCGAGCAGTGACTCCGCAGGAGGCACGGCCGCACCCGTCGGCTCCCCGGCTCCGGCCGGACCGAAAGTCGCCGTGCGCCAAGTCAGGTTAGGCTCACCTCTGTGAGTACCTGTACAACGGTCTCGCACGACCTCGACGAGCCCGTTTCCGGAACCGCGGCCACCGCGCGGACCTGGCTGCTCCTGGAGCAGCCCGGCCCCTGGGGCGCCAAGGCTCTCACCTCGAGCCACCTGGACCCCGCGCTCGGCCGCGCCCTGGAGGCAGCGGCGAAGGACACGGGCGTACGCGTCGCCCTGATCCGCCGCCCAGGGCGGCACGCCGACAGCGGCACCCCCACCGTCCGGCAGGTGTACGCGGCCCACACCGCGCCCGGCAAGGTGTGGCTCCGCAGTGCGACGACCCGTGACCCGCGGGACCTGCTCGACCTGGATCTCGCAGCGCTCGGCAGGGGCGACCACACCTCCTTCGACGCCGCCCTCCACGGGCGGGCCCACACCGGCGATCCGCTCGCACTCGTCTGCACCAACGGCAAGCGGGACCGCTGCTGCGCCCTCCTAGGCCGCCCGCTCGCCGCGGAACTGGCCGCCTCGGCAGTGGAGGGCGCCTGGGAGGTCACCCATCTGGGTGGTCACCGTTTCTCGCCGACGGTGCTCGTCCTGCCGTACGGCTACGCCTACGGCCGTGCCGAGGCCCACACCGTCAAGCAGGTCCTCCACAGCGTCCAGGAGGGCCGGATCGTGGTCGAGGGGTGCCGCGGGAGCTCCGCCTGGGAGCGGCCGGGCCAGGCGGCCGAGCTGGCCGTGCGCAGGGCCGTGGGCGAATACGCGGCGGAGGCGCTGACAGTCGTACGGACCGGCGGCGCGGCTCCGCACTGGGAGGTGACCGTCGCGCACGTCGACGGCCGCCACTGGCGGGTCCTCGTGGCCCAGACGGCCTCACTGCCGCCCCGCCCGGAGAGCTGCGGAGCGTCCGTGCTCGGCTCGCCCGCGCGGATGGACGTGGTGACGGTCCGGGAGTTGGCCACCTCGACAGTCCTGGCGAGCTGACCGCCCCAACAACCCCGTCCACACATTGATCAAGAGATCCATGCCACACCTCCGGCGATGGATCCGGCGCCCCCACGTACCTTCATGGGTATGAGCCGCACTGCCCCTGCCCGACGCCTGCGCCTGGGCCTGCCCCGCCGCGTGTTCTCTCAGGTGCTCCTGATGCAGCTGGCGATCGCCGCGGGAGTCGCGGTGCTCGCGACCGGACTCTTCCTGGCCCCGCTGAGCAACCAGCTGGACGACCAGGCGATGCGCCGGGCGCTCGCCATCGCCCAGACCACCGCCGCCGAGCCGCAGATCGCCGAGCAGGTCAAGGACACGCCCCCGCTGCCCAGTGGCCCCGTGCAGAGGGAGGCGGAGCGGATCCGCCGGGCGACGGGGGCCGAGTACGTCGTCGTGATGGACTGGCGGGGCGTGCGCTGGTCGCATCCGACCCGCAGCGAGGTCGGCAGGACCGTCTCCACCGACCCCGGCCAGGCTCTGGCCGGCAAGGAGATCATGCAGATCGACAGCGGCACCCTGGGCCGCACCGCCCGCGGCAAGGTCCCGCTGTACGACACTCACGGCAAAATCGTCGGGGCGGTCTCGGTCGGTATCGCCTACGACAGCGTGCGCGCCCGGCTGATCCACGCGATCCCCGGGCTCTTCGCCTACGCCGGCGGGGCCCTCGCCGTCGGTGCGCTCGCGGCCTGGCTCATCTCACGCCGCGTCCAGCGCCAGACCCGCGATCTGGCCTTCTCCGACATCTCCGGTCTCCTCGCCGAGCGCGAGGCCATGCTGCACGGCATCAGGGAGGGTGTCGTCGCCCTCGACCGCGCCGGGCGCATCCGCCTGCTCAACGACGAGGCACGGCGGCTGCTGGGCATCGGCGACGAGGCCGTCGGCCGCTCCCCCGACGAGGCGCTCGGGGACGGCCGTACGGCCGACGTCCTGGCCGGACGCGTCACCGGCACCGATCTGGTCACCGTCCGCGGCCAGCGGGTGCTGGTCGCCAACCGCATGCCCACCGACGACGGCGGCGCGGTGGCCACTCTGCGCGATCGCACCGAACTGGAGCAGCTGGGCCGGGAACTCGACTCGACCCACGGCCTGATCGACGCGCTACGGGCGCAGGACCACGAGCACGCGAACCGGATGCACACCCTCCTGGGGCTGCTCGAGCTGGAGATGTACGAGGACGCGGTGGAGTTCGTGGGAGAGGTCGTCGGCGACCACCGGGCCACCGCGGAACAGGTCACCGAGAAGATCGAGGACCCGCGGCTCGCCGCCCTGCTGGTGGGCAAGGCCACCGTCGCGGCCGAACGCGGAGTAGCCCTCTGGGTCTCCGACCGGACCCGGCTGCCGGACCGGCTCGTCGATCCGAGCGGACTGGTCACCATCGTCGGCAACCTCGTGGACAACGCCCTGGACGCCGCCGCCGGAGCACCGCACGCGCGCGTGGAGGTCGAACTGCGCACAGAGGGCCGTACGGCCGTCCTCAGAGTGCGGGACACCGGCCCCGGGATCCCGGTGGAGCAGCGGGAGCTGGTCTTCACCGAGGGGTGGTCGACCAAGGAGCCCCCGGCTCACCGGGGACGTGGCCTCGGGCTCTCCCTGGTGCGCAAGCTCGCCGAACGCCAGGGCGGCAGCGCGACCGTCGGGGACGCCGGCGGCGGGGGCGCCGAGTTCACCGTCGTACTGCCCGACGCACTGGCCGAGCCGCAACCCGCTCTCACCGCACCGACGTCCCAGCAGGCCGCCGAGGAGGAGTCGTGATGATCGAGGTCCTGGTCGTGGACGACGACACCCGCGTGGCGCGCGTCAACGCCGCGTACGTCGAGAAGGTGCCCGGCTTCCATGTGGCCGGTGAGGCGCACAACGCGGCGGAGGCGCTACGGCAGCTGGAGGCGCTGCCGCACGTCGACCTGGTCCTCATGGACCATTATCTGCCCGACGAGACCGGCCTGGCGGTGGTCCAGGAGATGCGGCGGCGCGGCCACCAGACCGACGTGATCATGGTGACGGCTGCGCGGGACGTGACGACTGTGCAGGCGGCGATGCGGCACGGCGCGCTCCAGTACCTGGTCAAGCCCTTCGCCTTCGCCGGCCTCAGAGCCAGGCTGGAGGCGTACGCCGAGCTGCGCCGCACCCTGGACGGAGGTGGCGAGGCGGAACAGGCCGAGGTCGACCGCATCTTCGGCGCCCTGTCCTCGTCGGCGGAGCCCGACCTGCCCAAGGGACACTCCCCCACCACGGCGGAACTCGTCCGCAGGTCCCTGATGAACGCCGAAGGGCCCCTGTCGGCTCAGGAGATCGCCGACCGGACCGGGGTGAGCCGTCAGACCGCCCAGCGTTATCTGAAGCTCCTGGAGCGCACGGGACGGGCCAGGCTGACCCTCAAGTACGGCGACGCGGGCCGCCCGGAACACCGTTACGTGTGGGCGACCCGCGCGTGAGCAGGTCTCTCGTGCACAGCGCCGCGCTCAGCCCGCGTTCTGTGCGGCCTTCTCGACGAACTCCGTCGTGTACGTCTTGTCGAGGTCGACGTCGGCGTTCTGGATGGCCGGGTTGAACGCCTTGAGGACCTTCTCGACGGTCTCGGGACCGTTCTTGGGCATCACACCGTCCTTGGTGAACATGGGCAGCGTGTTCTTGATGGCCACCGCGTAGAGCAGCTTGTTGCCCTGGGAGTAGTCGGCGGGCATCTTGTCGGCGATCTGGGTCGCGCTGTGGGTGGACATCCACTTGAGCGTCTTGACGAATGCATTGGCCAACTTCTGCACGGTGTCCTTGTGACCGTTGACCCATTCAGTCTGCATGTACAGGCTTGACGAGGGATACGGTCCGCCGAGCGCCTCGTCGGAACCCTGGGGCGTGCGCATGTCCAGAAGGACCTTGCCGGCCTTCTTGTCGAGAATCGTCGCGACGGTCGGGTCGGTCGTCATACCGCCGTCGATCGAGCCCTGTTGCAGTGCCGAGATGAAGGTCGGCCCCGCTCCGACGGCGACCGGGGTGAAGTCGCTGACCTTCACGCCGTTCTTGACCGCGAGGTACTTGGTGAGGAAGTCGGTCGAGGAGCCGAGGCCCGTGACGCCGAGCTTCTTGCCCTTGAAGTCCTTGGGCGAGGTGATGTCACCGGCCGCATTGTTGGAGACGATCTCCACCTCGCCGGGCGCGTGCGAGAACTGCACGACCGACTCCACGTCCTTGCCCTTCACCTGAAGGTCCAGCGTGTGGTCGTAGAAGCCGACGGCACCCTGGACCTGGCCGGAGACCAGCGCGGTCTCGGCCTGGACTCCGGCGGGCTCGCTCAGCAGCTCCACGTCGAGCCCCTCGGAGTCGAAGTACCCGAGCCGCTGGGTGAGCATCGCGGGCAGGTAGATGACCTTGTCCAGGCCGCCGACCATGATCTTGACCTTGGTTCCCTTGCCGTCGCCCTTGCTGCCGGAGCCGGTCGAGGCGGTGCTCGAGGCGTCGTTGGCGCAGGCGGTGAGGGAGGAGAGGGCGAGCAGGCCGGCTCCGGCCAGGGAGGCGTATCGGGCGGACTTGCGCATGGGGTTCACGTCCTTGTGAGAGAAAGGGGCGCCGCGTTGGTTGCTCACGGGCGAGGAGATGCGGGAGCGGTCGGCGACAGGCGAGCAGGGGACCGAAGTGGCAGTCGGCTCCAAGAGAGGGCTTGCCGCAGCATTCGTCAGCTGTCGGACCCCGACGGCTTCCAGCGGAAGATGCGGCGCTCGGCGAAGGTGAGCAGCCCTTCGGCGAGGAGTGCGACCACGGCGAGGATGACCATCGCGGCGTACACACCGGCCGCGTTGAAGGTGCCCTGGGACTGAGCGACGAGCAGGCCGATGCCCTTGGTCGCACCGATGTACTCGCCGACGATGGCCCCGATGAGGGCGAAGCCGAAGCTGACGTGCAGGCTGGTGAAGATCCAGGAGGTGGCGGACGGGATGACGACCTGAAGCGTCACCCTGCGATCGCTCGCGCCGAGGATGCGGGCGTTGGCGACCAGGTTGCGGTCGACCTCGCGGGCGCCCTGGAAGGCGTTGAAGAAGACCGGGAAGAAGACCAGGACGACGGCAGAGGCCACCTTGGAGGCCGGTCCGAGACCGAACCAGATCACGAAGATGGGTGCAAGGACAATCCTGGGTATCGAGTTGAGCACCTTGATGTATGGACCAAGTACGTCGGCGAGCAAGGTGATCCGCCCCAGCGCAATACCGAAGACCACACCGGCGACCACACCGAAGACCCAGCCCAGCAGCGCCTCGTGCAGCGTGTACCAGATCTGTTCGCCCAGCGATCCGAGTGCCGTCCCGTGCGTGATCCAGGTCCAGATCTGGTCCCAGATCTTCGAGGGCATGGAGAAGTTGAAGGGATCGATGACCTCGGTCCGGGCGAGCACTTCCCACAGGCCGAGGACGGCCACCAGGAGCAGTACCCGGGACACGGTGACGACGATCCTGCGCCTGCGGGCGGCACGCGCGCGTGAGTGCGCACGGTCGGGCGGGGTCTTGGCCGTGTCCACGACCGGTGTGCTGAGGACCTCAGGCGACATGAGCGGCACCCCTCTCCCGGGTGATGCGGACCTCTTCGCCGAGGGACTCCCAGATCTCGCGGTAGATCTCGATGAACCGCGGCTCCAGGCGCACCGACTCGACCTTGCGCGGCCGCGGCAGGTCGATGTCGAACACCTGCTTGACGGTGGCCGGCCCGGCCGTCATCACGACGACCTTGTCGGCCAGCGCGATGGACTCCTCCAGATCGTGGGTGACGAAGACGACGGAGGCGCCCGTGCCCTCCCACAGTTCGAGGAGTTCGTCGGACATCAGGGCCCGGGTCTGCACGTCGAGCGCCGAGAACGGCTCGTCCATGAGCAGGATCTCGGGGTCGTTGACGAAGGTGGCGGCGAGCGCGACACGCTTGCGCTGGCCACCGGAGAGCTGGTGGGGGTAGCGGTCCTCGAAGGCCGCGAGCCCGACCCGGGCCAGCCACTCCCGGGCCTTCTGCTTCGCCTCGGCCTTGGGCACGCCGCGGAACCGCGGACCCGCCATCACGTTCGAGAGCACCGTGCGCCAGGGGAAGGTGGCGTCCTGCTGGAAGACGAAACCGACCTTGTCCCCGACTCCGCGGACCGGTTCCCCGACCACCAGAACCTCGCCCTCGGAGGGCTCCTCCAACCCGCTGACCAGCGTCAACGTGGTCGATTTGCCGCAGCCCGTGGGGCCGACGACCGCCACGAACTCCCCACGCCCCACCGTGAGATCGAGTCCCCTGACCGCCGTGTGCAGACCCCCCGACGGGGTCCGGAATGTCTTGCTCGCGCCCCGCAGCTCGATGGCGGGGCTGATGTCTGCGCTCATGGCCGGGGACGGTAGATGCGGCCCACACCACGGCATCAGTCTTCTGGGCGCATGCCGTTCTTTTGCTTGCAACAGCCTGTTGTGCTCATTTTGCGCGCGCTACAACAGCGGAGCCGAAACACGGGCGTTACGCCCGCCAGGCCTTGAGGGAAAGAGGCCCGATGATTGACGTCCTGGTCGTGGACGACGACTTCCGTGTCGCCGAGATCAATGCCAAGTACGTGGGGAAGGTTCCCGGCTTCCGGGTGGCCGCCCGCGCGCACAGCGCCGCCCAGGCGCTGTCCAACGTGCAGCGCGGGACCATCGACCTGGTCCTGCTCGACCACTACCTGCCCGACCAGACCGGCCTCGAACTCGTCCACCGCATGCGGGAACAGGGCCACGGCACCGACGTCATCATGATCACCGCGGCCGGTGACGTGACGACCATCCAGGCGGCCATGCGCCTGGGCGCCCTCCACTACCTGGTCAAACCGTTCACCTTCGCGGCCCTGCGCACCCGTCTGGACTCCTACGCCGCCCTGCGTCGCACCGTCGACCGCGTCGGGGGCCGCGGCATCGCAGGCCAGGAACAGGTCGACCGGATCTTCAGCGCGCTGCGCATGACGTCGGCCCCGGCCTCCCCCGGCCTGCCCAGCGGCCACTCGGAACCCACGACGGACCTCATCTGCCGCGTCCTCCACCACGCCGACCATCCCCTGTCCGCCCACGAGGTCGCCGCCGAAACCGGACTGAGCCGCTCCACCGCCCAGCGCTATCTCCGCCACCTCGAACAGGCCGGCCGCCTCCGCCTGTCGCTCAGATACGGCGACACCGGGCGCCCGGAGCACCGGTACGCGTGGGTAGCGCCCTAGCCGTCCTTGCCGCCGTGAAGGAGCGGGGAGAGCGCCTGCGCACGGGATGGTGCCGTACGCCTGGAGGAACCCGGCGCGGGATGTCGTACGACGTAGACGCATGCCGTACGACGACTCCGGCACCGCCCGCTCACCGTCGCCGTCGCTACACGGCTCCCGCCCCCGTCAGTGACCGCACCTCGGTCTCCGCGTGTCTGGCCTCGTCGGCGACCTCCGCCGAGGTGATCGTGCCGAGCCAGCCCGCGACGAAGCCCAGGGGGATGGAGATCAGGCCGGGGTTCTGGAGCGGGAAGTACTGGAAGTCGAGACCGGGGAAGAGCGATTCGGGGCTGCCGGACACCACGGGCGACAGCAGCACCAGGGCCAGGGCCGGGACCAGCCCGCCGTAGACGGACCAGACGGCGCCCCGGGTGGTGAACCCTCGCCAGAACAGCGAATAGAGCAGGACCGGCAGGTTTGCGGAGGCGGCGACGGCAAAGGCGAGGCCGACCAGGAAGGCCACGTTGAGGTCCCTCGCGAACAGACCGAGGGCGATCGCTACCACCCCGATCCCCACGGCGGCGGTCCTGGCCACGGCCACCTCGCTGCGCGGCTTGGCACGTCCACGCCGTAGCGAGGCGTAAAGGTCATGGGCGACGGAGGCCGAGGAGGCGAGCGTGATGCCGGCGACCACGGCAAGGATCGTGGCGAAGGCGACGGCGGCGACGATCGCGAACAGAACCGTTCCGCCCGTGGAGTCGGCACCACCGCCCAAGTCCAGGGCCAGCAACGGGACGGCGGTGTTCCCCGCGGCGTTCGAACCCCTTACGGCTCCGGGTCCGACGATCGCCGCGGCCCCGAAGCCGAGGACGATCGTCATCAGGTAGAAACCGCCGATGAGCCCGATCGACCAGACCACCGAACGCCGTGCCGCGCGTGCGGTGGGCACGGTGTAGAAGCGGGACAGGATGTGCGGCAGCCCCGCTGTGCCGAGCACGAGCGCGAGTCCCAGGCTGATGAAGTCGAAGCGCGCGGTCCAGTCCCCGCCGTACTTCAGGCCCGGCGCCAGGAACGACCGGCCGTGGCCACTGCGTTCCGCCGCCGTGAGCAGCAACTGATCGAAATCGCCGTGGAACCGCACCAGCACCAGCACGGTCAGCGCCACGGTCCCGCCGAGCAGCAGCACCGCCTTGACGATCTGGATCCAGGTGGTGGCCCGCATCCCTCCCAGGGACACATAGATCACCATGAGCGCGCCGACTCCGATGACGGTCCAGGACTGTGCCGCCTCACTGGTGCCGCCGAGCAGCAGCGCGACGAGACTGCCCGCGCCTACCATCTGCGCGACCAGGTACAGCACGGACACAGTGACCGAAGAGGTGCCCGCCGCGATCCGCACCGGTCGCTCGCTCATCCGCGCCGCGACCACGTCGGCGAGGGTGAACCGCCCGCAGTTGCGCACCAGTTCGGCGACCAGGAACAGCACCACCAGCCAGGCCACGAGGAAGCCGACCGAGTAGAGCATCCCGTCGTACCCGAAGAGCGCGATGAGACCGGAGATCCCGAGGAAGGACGCCGCCGACATGTAGTCACCCGCGATGGCAAAACCATTCTCCATCGGCGAGAACAGTCGGCCCCCCGCGTAGAACTCCTCCGCCGAGCCGTGCCGGTGCCGGCTCACCCATGTCGTGATCCCCAGTGTGACCGCGACGAACGCGCTGAACAGCAGCAGCGCCAGAGTCTGGTGGTTCCCCGTCACGATGCAGCACCGCCCCGAGCCGTACGCGTCAGTTCCTGGGTGTCCCAGCGCAGTTCGAGCGCGGCCCGGTCCCGGCGCAGCCGCGCATGCCGGGCGTAGGCCCAGGTCAGCAGGAACGTGGTCAGGAACTGTCCGAGTCCTGCGAGCATGGCCACATTCACCGCGCCCGCCACGGGTCGCGCCATCAGCCCGGGCGCGCTCGTCGCCGTCACGACGTAGGCCACGTACCAGACGAAGAACCCGATGCCCGCCGGGACCACGAATCTCCGGTACCGGCTGCGCACCTCCTGGAAGGCCGCGCTGCGCTGCACTTCGAGGTAGACATCGGCCGCGGCCGCCGCCCTGTCCGCGCGCTCCGCGCGTGCCGCGTCAACCGGGGCCACGGGAGTGCCGTCACCGCTCGTCTCGCCCCAGCCGGAGGCGAGCGCGTCGTACCAGGGATCGTCGTACCGCACCCCGGTCGCCTCGACGTGGGCCTGATCGTGCCCGTCGTGGGTCTCGGCCGTACTCTCGGCGTCACCCCCGCTTCCGCGGGGACGAGCGTTGCTTGACTGCATGCTCAAGGATGGACAGAACGGGACGACCCCCGACTCTCCTTCCCCGCGCACTTCACCCCATCAGGTGACTCCTCCCGTCGGTGGCCGCACAAGTCCCTTCGCATAGGCGTAACGCACCGCCTGTGCACGGTCCTTGAGTCCCGCCTTGGCGAACAGGTTGTTGATGTGGGTCTTCACCGTGGCGGTGGAGACGTGCAGTGCGCGGGCGATCTCCTGGTTGCTGAGCCCTTCGGCGATCAGCGCCAGCACCTCGACCTCCCGGGCGGTGAGCCCGTCGGGCGGTTCCACGGAGCTGGCCGTCGGTTGAGGCGGCTCGGGTTGCGACAGCCGCTCAAGGAGCCGTCGCTGGATGCTCGGCGAGAGTCCCGCGTCCCCGGAGAGCACGCTGTGCACGGCCCGTACGATCTCGTCGCCTCCCGCGTCCTTGGTGAGATAGCCCCGGGCTCCCGCCTTGAGCGCGGGGAACAGCGAGTCGTCGTCCGCGAACGTCGTCAGCACCACGACCTGTGTGCCGGGGTGCTCGGCCCGGATCCGCCGGGTCGCCTCCACCCCGTCGCAGCGGGGCATGCGCAGGTCCATCAGCACCACGTCCGGGGCGAGTTCCGCGACCAGCTGCACCGCCTGCTCGCCGTCCCCCGCGGCACCAACAACCTCGATCCCGGGCAGCAGGCCGAGCAACATCACGATGCCTTCGCGGACCACGGTCTGGTCGTCCGCCACGACCACCCGCGCGGGCTTCGTCTGCGCCCCCTCCGTCATACCGGCACCCTCAACGTCACCATGAACCCCTCGTCGTCCGGCCCCGCGTCCAGCGAACCGCCCAGCAGTTCGGCGCGCTCCCGCATCCCCAGCAGACCGTACCCGCCTCCGGTGGTGGTGAGTTCACCCGGCGAACCACCGGAGTCCCGGACCACCAGCGTCACCTGGTGCTCGCCGTACTCGAGCCGCATCCGGACCTTGGCTCCCGGCGCGTGCTTGCGGACGTTGGTCAGGGCCTCCTGGGCGACCCTGCGCACCGCTTGCGACGCCTCGGCCGGCAAGGGCCTGCGCTCACCCGAAATGGTGGCTTCGGCCCCGTCGTCCGTGCCCACGAGCTGACTCAGGAAGTCCTCCAGCGGGGTCATGTCCCCGCGCAGGGCCGACAGTGCCTGCCGCGTCTCGGCGAGACCGTCGCGCGCCATGCCCCGGGCCGCGACCACTCGTTCGAGGATCTGGTCCCGGTCGGCCCCACCCTCTATCAGCAGCCGTGCCGCCTCCAGATGCACCAGTTGAGCCGAGAGGCTGTGTGCCAGCACGTCGTGGATCTCCCGGGCGATGCGGGCCCGCTCCCCGAGTGCCGCGGACTCCGCCTCGGCCGCTCGGGCCGCCCGCTCCTGGGTGAGCAGCCGCTGGGCGCTGCCGCGTGCCTCGGCGTCCAGCCGCAGGACGTAGCCGGCCAGGGCGAGTCCCGCGGTGGTGGCCAGGGTGGTCAGCCATGCGTCGTCGTTGACCGCGGCGTACAGGGCGAGGGCGACCACGGTCACCGGCAGGGCGGCCGCGATGGGCAGCCGCTCCAGCGCGGTGATGGCGCAGCCGCACCACAGGACCAGGGCGATCACTCCGAAGTCGGCGGCCTGGGCCACGACCGCGATCACCATAAGGAGGCTGTAGAGCGCCAGGGAGGGCCAGAGCCGGTGCGCCAGGGTGGTGCGGAAGAGTGCCCAGCCGGCGACCGCGGCCGAAAGGATCGCAGCCACCGCCACGAGCACACCCCAGCCACGGACATGGGTGCCGTTGAAGGCCCCCCACAGCAGCATGGCGAGCACCAGCGCCCGTGTGACCCAGCCGAGCACCCGCCGGGGGCGCGTGGCCGCCTCACGGGTGAGCGCCTCCCGGGAGGGCCAGCGGGTCCAGCTGTTCTCCGTCACCCGCGCACCTTCCCCGTGGACTCGAACATGCGCTCACCGTACGCCGGTGCCGGGGCGACGGCCGGGCGCAGCGACTGCGCACGCCAGACCAGGATCGCGGAGCGCACCAGGAGGGTGGCGGCCAGAGCGAGCAGCAGCGCGGAGGAGTCCTGGTGGACACCTATCGCCGCACCGAGCGCGAAGAGGCCGACGCGCAGCCCGATGCCGACGCACCAGACGGCTCCGCTCGCTTTGGTGCTCCTGCTCCACACCGTCCCGTCCGGCTCGGTCCAGATGCGGCTGGTCCACGCCCATCCGGCTCCGATGGCGAGGCCGGTGAGCAGCTCGGCGACGAGCAGGGTGAGCGATGCCGTGTGATGCCGGGGGTCCACCAGCCCCGCCTCCCGGAGCGCCACGACGGCCAGGATCACGGGGAGCAGCCACCAGCGCCGCCCGGTGTCGATCCGGCTTGCGCGGAACTGCCGGGCGATCACCACGATCACCGCGACCACGATCAGCAACGCATCGACGAGCCCGGACATCACAGCCTCCGTGAGCGAGGAAGGGACCGCCGGCAGCGGATGCCGCCGACACCTTCGAAGCTACGGAAATCCGCAGGTCGGGAGATCGGAGCGGGGGTGGATCACGGGTGGATTCCGCGGGGGCCGCGCCCTCCACCCTCGGGTGGAGACGCCCTGGTCGACGGCGGCTGGACCTGCGCGTGACGTGAGAAATGACCGCCGAGTCGAAGGCCGTTCCGCCGGCCGTAGGAACCGCCGCGTGGACGCTGCCCCGGAAGCCCCGCCAGGCAACGCAGTCGACGAACCTACTTCATCCGTCACCGCAGCCCAGTCGGCAGGCATCGACCGCCGGCCACCACCGACAGAGTCGGACGCCGGGCCCTGATCCCGTTGCACCCGCGGCCATCACCCGTCCCCAAGGTGAAGAGGCCGCGCCGACCACCCACCCCGACCACACCCGCGCAAGCCACCCGACCCGGCCACACCCGCGCAAGCCACCCGACCCGGCCACAAAAACCGAAGCCACGATGCGCGTGACCGCCAAACCAGCCCGAAGCCCGGACGAGACCCGAAGCCCGGACGAGGCCGATCGCAGCCCCGCCCGAGCCCAGCGCAGCGACTACGCGTCGATGCGCGACCGGTCCAGTGTCGCGGCCGACCCGGAGATGAACTCCTTCCGGGGCGCCACGTCATTGCCCATCAGCAGATCGAAGACCTGCTCGGCGGCCTCGAGATCGGCGAGGTTGATCCGGCGCAGAGTCCGGTGCCGGGGGTCCATCGTCGTCTCGGCCAACTGGTCGGCGTCCATCTCGCCGAGGCCCTTGTACCGCTGGATGGCGTCCTTGTAGCGGACCCCCTTGCTCTGGAACTCCAGCAGCTTCTCGCGCAGCTCGCGGTCCGAGTACGTGTAGACGTACTTGTCCTGCCCCTTCTTCGGCTGGACGAGCTCGATCCGGTGCAGCGGCGGCACCGCCGCGAACACCCGGCCCGCCTCCACCATGGGCCGCATGTAGCGCTGGAACAGCGTCAGCAGCAGGCAGCGGATGTGCGATCCGTCGACGTCGGCGTCGGTCATCATGATGATCTTGCCGTAGCGGGCGGCGTCGATGTCGAACGTCCGGCCCGAGCCCGCCCCTATGACCTGGATGATGGCGCCGCACTCGACGTTCTTGAGCATGTCGGTGACGGACGACTTCTGCACGTTGAGGATCTTGCCGCGGATCGGCAGCAGCGCCTGGAACTCGGAGTTCCGGGCGAGCTTCGCGGTACCGAGCGCGGAGTCTCCCTCGACGATGAACAGCTCACTGCGGTCGACGTCGTCGCTGCGGCAGTCGGCGAGCTTGGCCGGCAGCGTGGAGGACTCCAGGGCCGTCTTCCGGCGCTGGGCGTCCTTGTGCTGGCGGGCCGCGATGCGCGTGCGCGCCGCGGCGACGGCCTTCTCCATCACGACCCGGGCCTGGGCCGCGGCGTCCCGCTTCGTGGACGTCAGGAAGGCCTTGAGCTCCCTGGAGATGACGGTGTTCACGATGCGGCGGGCCGCCGAGGTGCCGAGGACCTCCTTGGTCTGGCCCTCGAACTGGGGCTCGGCCAGGCGGACGGTGACGACCGCGGTGAGGCCCTCGAGAGCGTCGTCCTTGACGATGTCGTCCTCGGCGACGCGCAGCAGCTTCTTGGCACGCAGCACTTCGTTCATCGTGCTGGTGACGGCCGTCTCGAAGCCGGCCACGTGGGTGCCGCCCTTGGGGGTGGCGATGATGTTCACGAACGACTTCAAGGTCGTGTCGTATCCCGTGCCCCAGCGCATCGCGACATCGACGTCGAGCTCACGGGTGACCTGGGTCGGGGTCATCTGGCCGTGTTCGTCCAGGACCGGGACGGTCTCCCTGAAGGTGCCCTGGCCGGAGAAGCGGAGGACGTCGTTGACCGGCTTGTCGGTGGCCAGGTACTCGCAGAACTCGCTGATGCCGCCGTCGAAGCGGAAGGACTCCTCGCCCTTGCTGCCGCCCTCGCCGAGACCGAACTCGTCGCGGACGACGATGGTCAGGCCGGGCACCAGGAACGCCGTCTGGCGGGCGCGCTGGTGGAGGTTCTCCAGGGAGAGCTTGGCGTCCTTGAGGAAGATCTGGCGGTCGGCCCAGTACCGCACACGCGTGCCGGTCCGGGTCTTGGGGATCTTCTTGGTCTTGCGCAGGCCGCTCGTGGCGTCGAACTTGGCGTCGGGCCCGGTCGCCGCGAAGGCACCCGGCACGCCGCGTCGGAAGCTGATCGCGTGGGTGTGACCGCCGCGGTCGACCTCGACGTCCAGTCGCGCGGACAGGGCGTTGACCACGGAGGCGCCCACACCGTGCAGACCGCCGGAGGCCGCGTACGAGCCGCCTCCGAACTTGCCGCCGGCGTGCAGCTTGGTCATGACGACCTCGACACCGGACAGGCCGGTCTTGGGCTCGACGTCGACCGGGATGCCCCGGCCGTTGTCCCGGACCTCCACGGAGGCGTCGTCGTGGAGGATCACCTCGATGTGGTCGCAGTACCCGCCCAGGGCCTCATCGACGGAGTTGTCGATGATCTCCCACAGGCAGTGCATGAGACCACGGCTGTCGGTCGAGCCGATGTACATACCCGGGCGCTTGCGTACGGCCTCGAGCCCCTCGAGGACGAGCAGGTGCCGCGCGGTGTAGTTGGAACCGTCCCGGTCTGCTCCTGCCAGCAGAGCTGTGGACGGCACGGACGTCTCGGCGGTCACGCGGTTCGCTCCTCGCTGAATTTCAGGTGGGGCCCTTCTGGGTAAGGGCGCGGCATCGGTAGCCGCCATGAGGGTACCGAGGCCTGGTAGAGCCGTTGTAACGCCACCCTCGTGCGGAAGACAGACTAATCCAGAGTCGCATACCTGTTCGATCCCTCGATGGGGTGAAGTACATATCACGTTCCCTCGGGGGCATGAACCATTTAGGCTCCGGGCACGTCCTCATGAACAACCGGCAACCCAGCCGGCGGGACCGACCTTGACCGACCAGCGCGAAACCGTAAGACACACAGACACGCAATACGGCACATTCGCCGCCAAACCGGCAGCAGCCAGCCGTCCGGAAAATTTCTCTCTGGGAGAAGCCCCGAGCGGGAACGTTTTGGGGCTGGTTGGATGTTGACCCTGGTACGACAGCTCGTCGAGCTAGAGAAGAGGCGACGTGACTACTGTTCTGACCCCCGCGAGCCCGTTGACGGCCGCAGACCGCTGCGACCGCTGCGGCGCCCAGGCGTACGTACGCGTCGTCCTGATCAGCGGCGGAGAACTGCTCTTCTGCGCCCACCACGGTCGCAAGTTCGAGCCGGAACTCAAGAAGATCGCCGCTGAGATACAGGACGAGACGGAGCGGCTCACGGCCGTTCCCGCTACCGCCTCCGAAGAAGAGCGCTGACACTCGCGTCCACGACGAGCCGGCGCCGACACAGGTCGGCATAAGGGCGGCTGCCCCTGCACCCAGGGGCAGCCGCCCTTGCTCATGGCTCGTACGAGACCGCTCAGCGCCTCTGAGGCGCTCCTGCACCGGTCCGCGGTGCCGAGACGGCCCCTGGGGGCCCCTGCTGGTCCAGAGTCCGCATGACGTCGGACACGCGCGTGTAGACGCCGGGCCAGCCCGCGCGCCCGCAGCCGTTCCCCCAGGACACGAGTCCGACCAGCTTCCCCTGTGCGACCAGCGGACCCCCGCTGTCCCCCTGGCAGGAGTCGCGGCCGCCACGCTCCTCCCCGGCGCACAGCATGCTGTCGGCGAGGTAGGTGCCCTCGGCCGTACCCGGATAGGCCTCACGGCATCGCGTGTCCGACATCACATGCACCTGTGCGGCCCGCAGGCTTCGGGCGTAGTCACCCCCGCCCGTGATGTCGCCCCAGCCGTACACCGTGGCGGGCGTACCGGCCGCATATGCGCGATCACCGGCGGCCGCCATGCCGATCACAGCGCTCTGCGGGACGGGCTGGGCGAGCGTGATGACCGCGAAGTCCCCCGCGTTGGTCTGCGGGTCATAACCGGGATTCACCCAGACCTGGCGTACGGCGATCTCCGCTCCCTGGTCCGAGAGCAGGTCCGTACGCCCCGCGATGACCCGGAGGTCGCGCACCCGCTCCGGTGGCGCCCCCAGCACGTTCTCGCCCATGCAGTGGGCCGCGGTGAGCACCGTGGTCGGGTCGACGGCGACACCGCCGCAGAACTGCCCGGCGCGCGTACCCCCGAACCGGTCACGGCTGGACAGGGCCACCGTCCAGGGTGCCGTGGACACATCGACCGGGAATCCCCCGACGACAATGCTGTCGGCCGCCGCAGGGGCGGCCGCCACCAGCGGTATGGCCGCGGCCACGGCCGCCAGAACCAGCGGCCCGGTCAGCGTCCGGGCAATGGGACGACGCATGCATGCTCCTCACTCCGTGTGGTGATCGGAAACCCAGAGTCATGCAGGGCGCCTGTGCGCGCAGCACGAAGGCCCGGCCCCTGGGCAGGGACCGGGCCTTCGGTGTCGTACGACTACGACCTAGTCGAGGTAGTCGCGCAGCACCTGCGAACGCGACGGGTGTCGCAGCTTCGACATGGTCTTCGACTCGATCTGGCGGATGCGCTCGCGCGTGACGCCGTACACCTTGCCGATCTCGTCGAGGGTCTTCGGCTGACCGTCGGTGAGACCGAAGCGCATCGAGACGACGCCCGCCTCGCGCTCGGACAGGGTGTCGAGCACGGAGTGCAACTGCTCCTGAAGGAGCGTGAAGCTGACCGCGTCGGCCGGGACGACGGCCTCGGAGTCCTCGATGAGGTCACCGAACTCGCTGTCGCCGTCCTCGCCCAGCGGGGTGTGCAGGGAGATGGGCTCGCGGCCGTACTTCTGGACCTCGATGACCTTCTCCGGGGTCATGTCGAGTTCCTTGGCCAGCTCCTCCGGGGTGGGCTCGCGGCCCAGGTCCTGGAGCATCTGGCGCTGCACGCGCGCGAGCTTGTTGATGACCTCGACCATGTGCACCGGGATACGGATGGTGCGGGCCTGGTCGGCCATCGCGCGGGTGATCGCCTGACGGATCCACCAGGTGGCGTACGTGGAGAACTTGTAGCCCTTGGTGTAGTCGAACTTCTCGACCGCGCGGATCAGACCGAGGTTGCCCTCCTGGATGAGGTCCAGGAAGAGCATGCCGCGGCCGGTGTAGCGCTTGGCCAGGGAGACCACCAGACGGAGGTTGGCCTCCAGGAGGTGGTTCTTGGCGCGGCGGCCGTCCTCGGCGATGATCTCCAGCTCGCGCTTGAGCTTGGGAGCGAGCTTGTCGGCGTTGGCCAGCTTGTCCTCGGCGAACAGACCGGCCTCGATGCGCTTGGCGAGCTCGACCTCCTGCTCGGCGTTGAGCAGGGGGACCTTGCCGATCTGCTTGAGGTAGTCCTTGACGGGGTCGGCGGTGGCGCCGGCGACGGCGACCTGCTGGGCCGGAGCGTCGTCCTCGTCGTCGTCGGAGAGGACGAAGCCCTTGTTCTCGGCCCCCTCCTCTTCCTCTTCGCCGGGCTTGATCTCCTCGAGGACCTCTTCCTCGATGGCCTCGGCGTCGTCCTTCTTGGCGGTCGTCTTCTTGGCCGCCGCGGTCTTCTTGGTGGCGACGGTCTTCTTCACGGCCGCCTTCTTGGTGGCGACCGCCTTCTTCACGGCGGGCTTCGTGGGCTCCTCGCCCTCGACAGCGGGCTCGGCGGCGGGAGCCGCAGGGGTGGCGGTGGCGGTGGCCTTCTTCGTGGTCACCGTCTTCGCCGCGACCGTCTTGGTGGCGGTGCGCTTGGCCGGACTCTTCGCTGCGACGCTCTTTCGGGTGCGCTTGGGCTCCGCGGCACTGACCATCAGCGTCACACCCTCTTCCTCGAGGATCTGGTTGAGGCTGCGCAGTACGTTCTTCCACTGAGTGGCCGGAATCTGGTCAGCTTCGAAGGCCCGACGCACGTCGTCGCCGGCGATCTGCCCCTCAGCCTTTCCCCGCTCAATGAGAGCCATGACAGAGACGGACTCGGCGATCTCCGGCGGGAGCGTACGGGATGTGCTGGCCGACACGAACAACCTCTCGGAACGTTGGAAAACGGCTTCCGGCCCCGTCCATGACGGACTGGAGCCGACCACCGACCTGGGAAGGGCCGACGGCGCGGGCGGGGGCCGGGGAAGATGCACAGCGCCTTGAACGGCGTCCGTATTCCCTCCGCGGCTGTCACCTCTTAGGTCATCGCGCTGTTTCCACGAGCGTTACGCCCAATCTGCGTGGCCCGAGTCACACCCCGTAAGTAACCAAAAACGGTCAGACACGGGCAGACATGGTCAGCCGGTGGCTCCGGTCGGCGATGCCCGGAAATGCTCTCACCCCTGCGCGCCGTCGGACCCCGCAGGGTCCCTGTAGACCCTGCGGGGTCCGACGGCGGCGGTTCGACGGCCGAACGATGCTGCGGGAAGGGGAAGGCATCCCCGGCCGCGCCGCCCGCTACGCGCGGTCAGTGCTCGCGCGGGGCGGGCACCACGCGCTCCACCTCGGGGTGGACGGTCAGAAGTTGCCGCATGGCCGCTTCCGCTGCCATGCCGTCGCCGGTGGCGAGCGCGTCGACGATCCGGCCGTGGTGCGCCAACGACGACTCGTTCGGCCGGTCGCATCCGGTGACCGGGCCGCCGGAGACCTGGAGGGCGGCCGAGACGATCCCGGAGAGGTGCTCCAGCATGCGGTTGCCCGCGACCTGGATGAGCAGGGAGTGGAACTCGGCGTCGGCGCGGGAGAAGGTGAGCGCGTCGCCCTGGTTCATGGCGTGTCCCATGATCTCGACCATGTCGCCGAGGCGCTGCTGGACGTCGTCACGGCCGTGTCCGGCGGCCAGGCGCGCGGCGAGCGGCTCGATCGTCCAGCGCAGCTCGCTCAGCTCGCGGCGCTGATCGTCGCGCTGCGGTCCGAAGGCCCGCCATTCGATGATGTCCGGGTCCAGGAGGTTCCAGTCGCTGACGGGACGCACGCGCGTGCCGACGTTCGGGCGGGCACTGACCAGGCCCTTGGCCTCGAGGACGCGGAGCGACTCACGGACGACAGTGCGGGAGACCTCGAAGCGCTGTCCGATCTCCTCGGGGACGAGCGGGCGGTCGGCGCCCAGATCACCGGAGACGATCATCTGTCCGAGCTGCTGGACGAGTTGGCCGTGCAGTCCGCGCCCGCGGCTGCCGGCGGCTCGTCGGCCCACGCGGCCCAGCTCCGGGTCCGAGCCGTCCCACATGGAGGCTCCGACCCGGCCGACAGCCGGGGCCTCGGCGTAGGGGTAGCGGTCGAGTTCGCCCGGGCCGGCCAGACCGGAGTCGGCGGAGCGGGCGGCGGTCATCATGGTGTGCGCAAGGGTACTCACGGATCCTTTGTCGGCGTCGCCTCCAACTCCCTTGAGGTCTTTGGTGAAAAGCACACGAAAGGGTGATCGCTCACCCCGTCGCAATTGACGCCTTATCGGAAAGAAATGCGCTTTCACCGGGGAGTTGTGCGCACGTCGGGACCGGAACGGCACGGACGGTCGTCATCGAACCCTGCCGCGCAGGCTCGTGAGCAGATATGCACACAGCAGAGCGGTCAGCGACAACGTCAGTGCGCCACCCACAGGTTGAACGATCACGCGTACCGCTCCGGCCAGATAGCGCCCTCCACCAAAGGGCCACTGGACCAGGAAGACCTCACGCAGCCGCGCGGGCAGTCCGGCCGCGGTTCGCACGGACGCCCCCTCCAGGACCCTCTGTACGAGGGGTACGCCGAGGACGGGCACCGATACCACCGCGGCGAGCCCGGCCGTGGTCGACCGGAAGATGCCGGCGGCCAGGACGCCTGCCCAGGCGCACCCGATCACGAGTCCGATCCAACTCGCGCTCAACACCAACCAGTCGCCGGGAACTTCCGTGAGCTCCCGTCCGTAGACGAGGTACAGCACTTCGGCGTCGCAGCCCACCGCGAGAAGAGCCAGCAGCAGTGCGGTGACCGCGGCGACGACGAGTTTCGCGGTGAGCAGCCCCAGTCGGCGGGGTACGGTGCCGCGGTCCGCGGCCAGGGCGGGGTGGCGGAACTCGTCGCCGAAGGCGAGCGCGCCGAGCAGTCCCGCTCCGAGAGCCGCAGGGGGCAGCGGCAGTTCTCTGGGCCATGCGGCCAGCAGGCGGGCTTGCGGGGTGTGACCGACCCGCGCCAGGAGTACGGCGGTGAGGGCGGACGTCACGAGTACGGCCGCGGCGGTGAGGAAGCCGGTGCCGATCCCTGTCGCGCGCCGGATTTCGTAGCGGAGAGGGCGCAGGGGGCCGGCGGCGGTCCTGACGGAGATGGGGGGCGGGAGGGGGGAGGGGAGGGCGGGGGACGCCGAGGCTTTGCCGGGAGCCGAGCCGCTGTGCACGCTCTCTTCCGGCGAGTCGCTGCGGGCCTCCTGACCGGTGTGCCGCAGGCGTTCGCTGTCAGCCTCCAGGCTGCTGCCGTGCCGCGACCGGCCACCGTGCGCGTCCTCGCCGGCCTCAGCGCCTCCCCCGGCCTCGGTCTCCGGGGCGCCCACACCCGAGTCCGGGCTTCCTGGACGGCGGCGCCCTCCAGGGGTCTCCTCCCCTGGCAAGAACCCCGCGCCCGGACCCATGTCCCCGGTCTCATCCGCGAGTTGGTGCACGAGAATGCCGTGACGGAACGCGATCTCGCCGACTTCGGCACACGTACCGCCGTACACGGACAGCCGGTTGCCGCCCTCCCGGACGACCTCGACGGAACGGTGCGCCGCCCGCGCCTCCTTGGCCAGCAGGGCAGCGAGGCGGACGGCGTGAGGACTCCGTACGGCGACACGGGGGCGCAGCCTGGTGCGCGCGAACTCCGGGGCCTCCTGGTCGGCGGCGAGTCTGCCCTGTTCGAGCGTGACGACCCGATCCGCCACGCGCGCGGCCTCCTTGGGCTCGGCCGTGGTGAACAGGACCGTGCCGCCTCGGACGGCGTGCGCTCGCAGCATGCCGTGCAGCCAGCGACTCTCCCCGCTGGAGAGACCTTCGGCCGGCTCGTCCAGTACGAGGCTGTGCGGGTTGGGCAGCAGGGCACAGGCCAGACCCAGGCGGCGGTCCATGCCGCGCGACAGCGTGCCGAGACGCTCGTCGCGCAGACTGACCAGCCCCACCGCTTCGAGCACCTCGTCGGCGCGCCTGACCGGCACACCGGCCGCCGCGCACAGCATCCGCAGATGCCCGCGGACCGTGCGCGCGGGATGGCCTGGCACATCGCCCAGGAGCACGCCGACCTCGCGCGAGGGATGTGCGATGCGGTGCAGCGGACGCCCTCTGAACTGGGTGATGCCACGGCCCTGTTGGAGTTCGAGCATGAGTCTGAGCGCCGAGGTCTTGCCCGCGCCCGTCGCTCCGAGAAGCGCGGTGACGCGGCCCGGACGGGCTTCGAAGGACACGTCGTCGACCGCGAGCGGGAGGTCCTTGCGGGAGGTGCTGGTCAGTCCGAAGGCCTGGATCACCCGTAGCAAGATAGCGCGTTATGTCCGGTTTTCGATGGCGTCACACTTCGGGGCGCAGCATCGGGGGGTTGAGCAGAGTGGCGCCGCCGGCGCGGAAGAGCTGAGCGGGGCGCCCGCCTTGCCGCGTGGTCGTACCACCGGTGGGGACCAGGAAGCCCGGCGTACCCGTCACCTTGCGGTGGAAGTTGCGCGGGTCGAGTGCAACGCCCCACACCGCCTCGTAGACGCGACGCAGCTCACCGACGGTGAACTCGGGCGGGCAGAACGCGGTGGCCAGCGACGAGTACTCGATCTTCGAGCGGGCTCGCTCCACACCGTCCGACAGAATCTGCGCGTGGTCGAAGGCCAGCGGCGCGACCGGTTCCCCGTCGCGACCGTAACCGCCCTGCTGCAACAGCTCCTCGACAGGCGCCCAGCGTGCGTTGCTGGCATCGCCACCTGCCCGGGGAGCGGGCAGATCAGGGGCCAGAGCCAAATGGGCGACGCTCACCACGCGCATCCGAGGATCACGCTTGGGGTCACCGTAGGTCGCCAGCTGTTCCAGGTGCGCGCCGTTGTCCTGGACGGGGACAGCCGGGTCGTGTGCGCGCAGTCCGGTCTCCTCGGCCAGTTCCCGGGCTGCTGCCTGCGCCAGATCCTCGTCGGCCCGTACGAAGCCGCCTGGCAGTGCCCAGCGCCCCTGGAACGGCGGCTCGCCCCTGCGCACCGCGAGCGCGCACAGGGCGTGGCGACGCACGGTCAGTACGACCAGATCCACGGTGACGGCGAAGGGCGGAAAGGCTGACGGGTCGTAGGGCATGCGGCGATCATAGTCGTCTGCCTGACGATAAACACTCCCTTCGCCTGTCGCGGCAACGGTTGATCCACTGCTCCCCAGGGCAGATTCCACCTCTTGTTCGCGGCTACTGCCCGAGGCGATGTCGTACGAGGTCACGACCCCAGTTGTAGTCCTTCGGCAGCCTCCTCGACCATGGCGAGCCCGAGTCTGCTGACCCGTACCGAGAACGGGGCGCCCGCGATCCTCAGCCCGGTCAGTCCGATCTCGCCGAGAGGCACGCTGCGCATGGGACGCAGGGTGACGGTTCCCGCCGGGGCGTCCGGGCGGACTCCCGCCAGGGCACTCAGCAACAGCACTCCCGCAGCCGCTGCGGTCGCGGCGGGACGACAGGCCGCCGGATGAGGCAGCGGAGCGCTCCCCTCCGAGCGCTGTTCTCCGGCGAACATCTCTGGGAGCCGGTGGCCGAAGGTCTCGGAGGCCGCGAGCAGACCTCGCAGGAGGGAGCCGGCCTCCTTCTCGTACCCGGCGGCGGCCAGCCCCGCGACAGCGACAGCCGTCTCGTGGACGCGAACGGCCCCCGTGCGATGACCGAAGGGGTTGTATCCCGCTTCCCTGGCACCCAGGCCACGCAGCCCCCATCCCGAATCCATGGCCGGGCCACCGAGCAGCCGGGCGAGTTGCTCGGTGTGCACACTGTCGAGGAGTCCGGGCGCCAGTTCGCCGCCGCCGAGCAAACCGGTGTCCAGGAGATGGACGGCCGTGGCTCCGAGGTACGGCAGGAGGCGGCCGTCCGGAGCACGTGCCGCCGCCGGGCGGCCGCCACCACGGTCCTCGATCCAGAATTCCCGCCGGAAGGCCGTTCGCAGGTCGCGAGCCCATTGCCGCAGCGCCGTCGCACCGGGTCTATCGAAAGCGTCGAGCAGATCCGCACCGAGGACGGCCGCGCGATGCGCGTGGGCCTGCGTCTCACAGCGGGCCGGACCACCTGGTTGCGGGTCATGGAGATAGGTCCCCTCCCCCACGGTCGCTCGCATCCAGCCCAGGCAGCGCTCGGCCGTCGGGAGCAGGTCTTCCGTCTCCTGTCGCGAGAGCCCCCACCGGAAGGCCTCCGCGAGCAGCACGGGGAAGAGCAGGGTGGCTTCGGTGCCGGTACAGCCGGGCGGCAAATGTGCCCCCGCGTCCCGGCGTGGTCCTGGGATCATTCCGGACAGTGCCTCGAGGGTTCCCGTCTTTCCTCGTCGCTGGGTGCGGGCGAGGGTTCGGAGTGTCCCGGCGGCGAGCCCGGTACCGAGCGGCAGGGCCATGCGGGCCGCGGCGAGTGCGTCGGCCGGGGCCAGTCCGCAGCGCCAGGGGACTCCGGCCGCGAGATGGGTGTCGGTGGGGTGTGCCGGGTCGCGCAGCAGCAAGGACCGGAGATCGTCGATGCTCGTGTGCAGGAGAGGCTGGAGCGCTGGGTGGTCTCCCGTCGCGCGGGCGGAAGCGAGGGGACTGGTCGACGCACGCCCGGCGGCCCGGACGGGAGCTGCGCCGTCGAGACGTACGCGCAGCTCCAGACCAGCCGTGCCACCGGGCGGCAGCTCGAACTCCCAGCGCAGCAGGCCTGCCGACGCCAGCGCGTCACTCGGGGGCGGGTCTGCTGTCACCGAGGCCCCACCGGAGGCGCCGGACCAGCGCAGACCGGAGTCGTGAACGCTCGCGGACAGTTCAGGTCCCGCTCGGCCCGACGCGATGGCGCCCAGGTCCGCCAGATCCGAGCCGAGTGCCACCTCCACGGGCAGCCGCAGGGGGCGGGGGGCGGCGCTGCGCAGCGTGATGCGTTCCGTCCCGTCGGCGTGGCGGCTTCGTTCGACGACGACGTCGGGGTCCGGGCTCGGGCCAGGGGAGACCCGGACGACGGCGACGAAGCGTGCACGATCGGCCGCGGTCGCCCGTGCCTGGACAGGGAGCGGTTCGCGGCCGGCGACCCGGACCTGGCACCGGGAGAGCACCCGCCGGCCCGCGCGGTAGAAGCCCTCCAGCCCCTGGCCGGTCAACTGCCCCTGGGCTGTGGAGATGGCGAGGCCCGGGAGTGCCACACAGATGATGGTCGAGTGCGCAGGGGGGAGGTCGGCCGGTCCTCCGCGGCCCGAGGAGCCGCCCTGAGGCAGCGGTGGCCCGGACGGTACCGGTCCCGGAAACCGGGCGGAGCGGCTCCCGGCCGAAGCCGTAGTCCGACTCGGCTCCACCGGCGTCGACGGACGTCGCGCGGGCCCTGCCGGGGGAGACGACTCGCGCTCCCACGACGCCGAAGGCGTACTCCCCCATCGATCGGACGCCCGGTGCTCTGCGGTCACCGATGTGTGGTGTGTGCCGGTCGGGAACCGCGGCTCGGGTGTGCCGGTCGGGAACTGCGGCTCGGGTGTGCCAGTCGGGAACTGCGGCTCGGGTGTGCCGGTGTCGGTGACCACCCGCTGCGGCGGTCCGACGCTCCCGGTCCAAGCCGCCTTCGGCGCACCACGGGCCGACGGAGCGTCGTCGGTGGAGGGCGGAGTCGGCTGATGCAAGGGTCGCTTCCTCTGCGCTCTGCGCGGCACGGATGGGTGCGGCGCCCGGTGCGGGGCTTCTGCCAGCTGCGGGGCTACTGAAGGACAAGTGCTGGGCGACGGCACAGCCCGGTCGGGCTTTCCGCCACTCAGGTGAACGGGGCTGAGCTGTTCCGAGTCACGCCCGAGACCGGGGAAGCCGACCGAATGGCGGCGAGCCGGAGGTGCCGTCCGGCGACACAAACGGGCCAGCCCACGCGCGACACGTTCCCAGCGGTCGCTCACCCCTCCCCCTCGGCGGCACCGTCAGTGGCACCACGTCCAGGCCGAGTGCCCTCGGGTGGGCATGTGGCGTCTTTCCCCGTGGCACGTCGGCGCACGGCACCGGGACGTGTACGGCCGACCTCGCGGGACGGTGGGCGCGAGTCCTCCACGCCGGACGGTCGCCCCTCACCTTGCCCAGGGTGCGTCAGGGCATCGCCGCGAGTGCCACTACGAGTCCGCTTGCGTCGACGGGCGGCCGTGGGAGGCATGGACGCCGGGACGGGCTCGAACAGGCGCGAGGGAAGACTCCCCTCGGAACCGAGAGCCCGACTGCCGTCGGAGTCAGCCGTGTTTGGCAGCCCCGAATCCTCGACCGTCTGTTCCTCATCGGACGGGCAGACCTCCGACCGGGCCCCCGTCTCACGCGCCTGGCGTTCCGCGCGCAGGCACCGACGGATCGACTCCGGGTCCAGTCCCTCGTTGCAGGCCTGGTGCAGAAGCCGGGCGAAGAGGTAGCTCGGATCCGCTCCGAGGGCCATGGCCAGTGCCTCCCTGGCCTCGATCTCGTCGCCCGCGGACCACGCGACCCACCCGGCGAGCGTGAGCGGCGCCGCGGCGTGTTCGCCGTACGGCCCCACGCACCGACGGGCCAGTGCCCGCCACAGCCGGAGGGCAGGCCCCGTCTCCTCGGCCTCCATCCACTCGGCTGCCCGGTCCCGGGTCGTGCGGTCCTGAAGACCGAGGATGAGTTCCGCCGCCTCCTCGTGCCCCAGCAGTTCGTCGTCCCGCAGGTCCGCCTGGAGGGTGCCGGACACGGGTGGCGCTTCGGCGAAACGAGTCATGACGCGCCTTGCCAGCCGCACTGTCTCCTCCGCCACTTCCCTGCGGCTCGGCAGGTCGAGCATCCTGGGGATCAAGGCCATACCGGCGGTGTCCAGGGCGACCTCCTGCTCCAGGGCGGCAGCGGTCTCCCAGGGCTGCAACCTGCCGCGCAACTCACGCAGAGTGCCTCGCACCTGCAGACCGGCGTACGTCGCCGCGGCCGCGAGCACGGAGGTGCCGGGCAGACCCATCGGAAGTCCCTCCACGGGGCAGCATTCCTCGCTCGGACAGCAGTACGACCAGTAGCGTCCGCCGGAGATGCACAGGGCCTCGATCACGGGCACATCGAGCCGGCCGCATTCCGTGCGCAGCAGGGTGGCGAGCGGTGCCAGCCGCTCCGTGATCTCCTTTCCCGTCTCACCGGCTCCGGGTTCCTGGCAGAGGTAGGCGACCATCTGCTCGGGCCGGGCACCCCTGCGCTCGCTGCCGGTGATCAGCCCATGGGCCAACTGCCGGGCCACGGCCGCCCAGTCGTCCTTGTTGGCCGGAATGCCGAGCCGGGCTCGCCCACCGAACCGGCCACGGCCGTCCCGGTCGTGCAGGGCGACCAGCACGATGCTGTCCTCGGGCCGGTAGCCGAGGAGGTACGGCAGGGCATCGGCCAGTTCGCCCGGCGTCCGCAGAGTGACCTGGTGCTCGGCCCCGTGCGCGTCGAATCCGACCCGCTCACCGATGCCCAAGCCGTCCCCGACCCGCTCACCGATACCCAAGCTGTCCCCGCCCCGCTCACCGATACCCAAGCCGTCCCCGCCCCGCTCACCGATACCCAAGCCGCCCCCGACCGGTTCGCCGATGCCCGAACCGTCCCCGAACCGCTCACCGGTGCCCGTGCGGTCCCCGTCCGGCCCACCGCCCTCGCGGCCGCCGCCATCGTGCCCCCTGCTGTTCCGGCCGCTACCGTCGCGGCCACCTCCTCCCCGCTCATCCCCATCGCGCCCATCGCCGTCCCACCCGCTACCGCTTCGTCCGCGCCCGTCCCGTCCGTCGTTATTGCCGCTTGCAGCCGATCCGGTCGTTTCGCTGTGATTCGTCATGCGCAGACGATCTCGCGGATCGCGATCCTCCGCTTGCCCCTGTGGATAACTCCGATCAGGACCACGACAACCACCCGACTCGCCGTCCACAGATCGGCAGCGCACAGGCGTCCCCGCAGGTCCTTCGTCCACAGGCCGCCCGCCGCGGCGCCCGACTGTCCGAGCCGTCCTGTTGTATGGGAGGCATGACGCACACGAGCAAGGACGAACTGCGCGAGGCCGCTGACGGTATCCTCGCCCGGCTCGTCGGGGACAGCACCGGATCGGCGCGGTTGCGCGAGGACCAGTGGCGGGCCATCGAGGCACTCGTCGCCGACAAGCGCCGCGCCCTGGTCGTGCAGCGGACAGGGTGGGGCAAGTCCGCGGTCTACTTCGTGGCGACGGCCCTGCTGCGGGAGCGCGGCGCCGGACCTACCGTGATCGTCTCCCCGCTCCTGGCTCTCATGCGCAACCAGGTCGACGCGGCCGCACGAGCCGGCATCCGGGCCCGGACCATCAACTCCTCCAACTCGGAGGAGTGGGAGACCATTCGCGCGGAGGTCGCCGCGGGCACCGTGGACGTGCTGCTGGTGAGCCCCGAGCGGCTCAACAACCCGGACTTCCGCGACAACGTCCTGCCCGAACTGTCCGCCGCCACCGGCCTTCTGGTCGTCGACGAGGCGCACTGCATCTCCGACTGGGGACACGACTTCCGCCCCGACTACCGCAGACTGCGGACCATGCTCACGGAGCTGCCGTCCGGCGTGCCGGTGCTCGCCACCACCGCCACCGCCAACGCCCGTGTCACCGCGGACGTGGCCGAGCAACTCGGTACGGGCAATGGCTCGGACGCGCTGGTGCTGCGGGGCCCCCTCGACCGCGAGAGCCTCAGCCTGTCCGTGCTCCAACTCCCCGACGCGGCTCACCGGCTGGCCTGGCTGGCCGACCACCTGGGCGATCTGCCGGGCTCCGGAATCATCTACACGCTCACGGTGGCCGCCGCCGAGGAGATCACCGCCTTCCTGCGTGAGTGCGGGCACACCGTCGCCTCGTACACGGGAAAGACGGAGAACGCCGAACGCCAGCAGGCCGAGGAAGCTCTGCTCGCGAACAAGGTCAAGGCGCTGGTCGCCACGTCCGCACTCGGCATGGGCTTCGACAAGCCGGACCTCGGCTTCGTCGTCCACGTCGGTTCGCCTTCGTCGCCCATCGCCTACTACCAGCAGGTGGGACGCGCCGGACGTGGTGTCGAGCACGCCGAGGTGCTGCTCCTGCCCGGCCGTGAGGACGAGGCGATCTGGTCCTATTTCGCCTCGGTCGCGTTCCCGCCCGAGGAAGCCGTACGGCGCACCCTCGACGCCCTGGCCGGAGCGGACCGGCCGTTGTCGCTGCCCGCGCTCGAACCGCTGGTCGAACTGAACCGGACCCGCCTGGAGATCATGCTCAAGGTGCTCGACGTGGACGGCGCCGTCCACCGGGTCAAGGGCGGCTGGATCGCCACCGGAACGCCCTGGTCGTACGACAGCGAGCGCTACGCGTGGGTCGCCAAGCAGCGTGCCGCCGAACAGCAGGCCATGCGCGACTACGCCACCACCGCGGGCTGCCGTATGGAGTTCCTACGACGGCAGCTGGACGACGAGGAAGCGGCTCCCTGTGGCCGCTGCGACAACTGCGCAGGGCCCCGTTTCACCGCCGACATCTCTCCGGCCGCACTGGACACGGCAGGCGGTTCGCTCGCGCGGGCCGGGGTCGTGGTGGAGCCGCGCCGGATGTGGCCCACCGGCCTGCCTGCCATCGGCGTCGACCTCAAGGGCCGTATTCCGCCCGGGGAACAGGCCTCCCCGGGCCGGGCCCTCGGACGGTTGTCGGACATCGGCTGGGGCAACCGGCTGCGTCCGCTGCTCGCGCCCCAGACCCCGGACGCCCCCGTTCCCGACGACGTGGCCCACGCCGTCGTGACCGTGCTGGCCGACTGGGCCAAGGGGCCCGACGGCTGGGCCTCCGGCTCCGCGGACTCCCCCGCCCGCCCCGTAGGTGTGGTCACGCTGCCCTCGCGCACCCGGCCTCAGCTGGTCCAGTCGCTCGGGAGCCGGATCTCCGCGGTCGGCCGGATCCCGTTCCTGGGCTCCCTGGGCTACACGGACCACTCCGACGAGCTCTCGCTGCCGCGCTCCAACAGCGCTCAGCGCCTTCGTGCCCTGCACGGTGCGCTCATCGTGCCTCCGGCCCTGCGGGAGGCACTTGAGGCCGCCGGCGGTCCCGTGCTGCTCGTCGACGACATGACCGAGACCGGTTGGACCCTCGCCGTCGCCGCCCGGCTGCTGTTGCGGTCGGGTGCCCAGGGGGTGTTGCCGCTGGTGCTGGCGGTACGTGGCTGAGAGGCGTGGGAGTCGGCGAAGGTCTCTGCGCGCTTGCCGGTCGAGGCCTCGAAGAGCCGGGGCCGACGACTCCGAGCGTCGCCCGGCAAAACACGGGGTAGGGATATATGCCACCAACCATCCGATTCGGGTCGGTGGGCCCAATTGCTCGTTGCCGCAACCAAGTTCGACAGGAAGAATTGAAGTCCGCTCCCCGCACGGCTCGTCCGTGGACCGGTAGGGCTCTGCTGCGGTGCGCGCTCCCCCAATCCGACCCCGCCCCCGCATGGGCGCGTAGCCGAAGGGAGGACCGTGACCTTCGGATTCGCTCCGTCCTCCGCGGCGTCCACGTCGTCAACCGACCTGTCCGCCGCATCCGCCAACCCTCTGGCCCGTCTGCTCGAACCCGCCGAGTGGGCCGAGGCCGGTATCCCGCTGCTGCGCAGTCCGCGCGAGGTGGTCAGCGGGCTGCATTCCCGGCACCAGCCCAAGCCGGCGACCGCGATCGTGGCGGTTCTCGATCCGGACGAACGGCTGCTGGCGAGCGCCTCGTTCACGCGCCGCCCGGCACCGGCCGACGGCTGGATGTTCAGGAACACGCTGCTCTCGCAGCTGCGCCGGGTGATCCCGCACGACCTGCGGCGCCGCACCCCTGTGCGCACCGCCGTGCTGCTCTACTGCCGTGAGGGCGACGCGCGTTGGACGGAGGAGGACGGCGCCTGGATGTGGGGACTGCGTGACGCCTGCACCCTGCACGGACTGCGCTGTGGTGCGTACATCACTCTGACGCGGGACGGCTGGCAGGTCCTCGGTGAGGGACGCGGCGGCCGGCGCCCGAACGCGGCCTCCGCGCCGGAGCCCTTCGCCACGTCCGAGTCGCCGCCCCTGCTGCCACGCACCGGCGGCGCCGCCTCGGAGGTGCTGCGGCGCGCCGCAGCCCGCTGAGGACCACTGCTCCAGGAGGGGTGCGCCCCGCCCGACACGGTTTTCCGGCCGTACGTCACCGACGTACGGCCGGGGCGGGTTCACCACTGGTTCCCTACGCCCCGGTCACCGCCGCTGCTGCCACATCCCGGCGGACGCTCCCCTTAGACCCGCACTCCCCCGCCGGCATTCCGCACGGACGCGAGCATGCCAAATGCGCCGCCGTGCAGGTGCCGCACAAGCGGCACCATCGGTGACCTCAGGCGCCCCGAGTCTCCGGGAACGGGCTCAGACGCCTGCGCCCAGTACCGAGTTGATCTGCTGCGGGTCACCGCAGACGATCAGCAGGGCGCCGGCACGCGCATGAGCCAGAGGCAGGGCCTCGGCAGCAGCGGTGGCAGAGCCGCCGTTCACGGCGACGACGACCACGGGACGCGACGCGGCACGCGAGACCGCGGAGGCGTCCGCGTAGAACACGTCGTCGCCGGCGTCGTGCTGCGCCCAGTAGGCGGCTTCACCGAAGGACAGTTCGTGGGCGGCCCACGGATGCTGTTCACCGGTGGTGATCACCAGCACTTCACCGGGGGCACGGCCCGATTCCAGCAGCAGATCGACGGCCTCCTCGGCAGCGTCGAGCGCACCCGTGGCCGAGGCCGGGATGAGCTGTATCTGGGGAGTCCTCGAAGCCGGGGCCGGCGCCGAGACGGAGGGGGCAGCGGGGCCCGGGAGACCGGGCTTGGCCACGGCCACGTCGTGCGGCGTCCGCTGCACCGGCGGCGTCGGCCGCAGAGGGCCGGGACGACCGGGACGCGGCGGAGCCACGGGACGGGGGCCGGGTACGGGACGGGGGGTCGGCGCGGTGCGGCCGCTGGCCGCCGTGGCGCGGGGACCCTGGGCACTCTCGTGAATCTGAGGCTCCTCGGGAATGAGAGGCATGGGCTGATGTTTATCAAACGTCGGTGCGGCTCGCGTCAGCGGGTGGCACATCCGTGCGAGCGAAATCGTCAGAAATCGAAGCCGAGCTGGCCCTCGATCCCAGGAGTGCTTCCACTCGCCCAGCTGCGGGCCTTCTTGAGGTGCTGCCACTGAGGCAGCGCATCAAGATACGCCCACGACAACCGGTGGTACGGGGTGGGGCCCCGGACCTCCAGTGCGGCCTTGTGCACGGGTGACGGATACCCGGCGTTGGCCGCGAAGTCGAAGTCTGCATGGTCGATACCCAGTTCGGCCATCATTTTGTCGCGCTGGACCTTGGCGATCACCGAGGCCGCCGCGACCGCCACACAGGACTGGTCGCCCTTGATGACGGTCCGGACCTTCCAGGGCGTGCCGAGGTAGTCGTGCTTCCCGTCGAGAATCACCGCGTCCGGCCGCACCGGAAGGGCTTCCAGAGCGCGTACGGCGGCGATCCGCAGGGCGGCCGTCATCCCCAGGTCGTCGATCTCCTCGTGACTCGCGTGACCCAGGGCGTACGACGTCACCCAGGTCCGCAGTTCCTCGGCGAGTTCGGTCCGGCGCTTGACGCTGAGCAGCTTGGAATCGGTGAGGCCCTGGGGCGGTCGGCGCAGTCCGGTGACGGCGGCGCAGACGGTGACAGGGCCGGCCCAGGCGCCTCGCCCGACCTCGTCGACACCGGCAATGATCTTCGCTCCGGTCGTGGCGCGGAGGGAGCGCTCGACGGTGTGAGTAGGCGGTTCGTACGGCATGGCGCCCTTAGCCTACGCCGCCCGGATCACCCTGCGACACCCCGGTTTCCCTGACGGCCGGCGAGAAACTCGCGAGCACCGGTCAGGAACCCGTCGGCCGCAGAAGGGGCAGGACCAACTGGTCGATCATCTCTTCCATCTCCAGGTCATCCCATTCGCTTCCGCGCATCTTGGAGCGGTACATCATCATGGCCGGAATCGCATCGAAGACGTAGTCGTTCGCGGCGTCAGGGCGCACCTCTCCTCGCTCAATTCCGCGAGTGACAATCTGGTGCAGCAGCTTGACGCTCGGCTCCACCACCCCGTTGAAGATGACCGCATGGAAGCGCTCCGCCTGCACCTGGTCGCACTCGTGAATGACCGCGCGCAGCGCGAAGCCGGGGCGGGAGAACATCGCCTCGCGTGCCTGGCGGCAGAGTTCGAGCAGGTCCTCGCGCACGCCACCGAGGTCGGGCACCTCCTCGAAACGCGGCAGCCCGGCCCTGAGGGCGTCCGCGACGAGATCCTCCTTGGACGGCCAGCGACGATAGACCGCGGCCTTGCCCGTCTGGGCCACGGCCGCGACACCTTCCATCGTGAGGCCGTTCCAGCCGACCGTGCTGAGCTGCTCCAGGGCGGCGTCGAGGATCGCCCGTTCCAGCACGGGGCCGCGCCGACGGGGTGAGGCCGTCTGAGCGGGGGCGGCCGTCCAGCGCGAGGTAACCATCTGAGTGTCTCCAGCGAACAGGGAAGCGGGAATTCCGGGGAGGGCGGGTGGGTCGCGCGGCGACATAGGGGGATACGCCACGCACCGACAAACTTAAGTGAACGCTTGCGTTCACTACTGGGGACTCACTACCGTAAGCGCGACAGTGAACGCCACCGTTCACTAAAGCGCTTGTGGGGGACTCATCGTGACAACCTCTCAGTTGATCAACAGTCAGAAGCCAGGCGCGGCCCGCCGGGAAGGGCGTCCCGGCATCGCGCTCGCCGTCATCGCGGCCTGCCAACTCATGGTGGTGCTCGACGCGACGATTGTGAACATCGCCCTGCCGCACATTCAAGACGCGCTCAAGTTCAGCACCACCGACCTCACCTGGGTCGTCAGCGCCTACACCCTCACCTTCGGCGGTCTGCTCCTTCTGGGCGGCCGGGCAGGTGACATCCTCGGGCGCCGCCGGGTCTTCCTGACCGGCATCCTGTTGTTCACCTTCGCCTCGCTGCTCGGCGGACTCGCCCAGGAACCCTGGCAGCTGCTGGCCGCACGCGTCCTGCAGGGCATGGGAGGCGCCATCGCGTCGCCCACCTCGCTGGCGCTGATCACCACCACCTTCCCCGAAGGGCCCGAGCGGAACCGGGCGTTCGGCGTCTTCGCCGCGGTCTCCGCGGGCGGCGGCGCGATAGGTCTGCTGGCGGGAGGCATGCTCACGGAGTGGCTCGACTGGCGGTGGGTGCTCTTCGTCAACGTGCCCATCGGCGTGCTGATCGCGGTCCTGACCCCGCTCTACATCAGCGAGTCCGAACGGCACACCGGCCGCTTCGACATCGCGGGCGCTCTGACCTCCACGGGAGGCATGGCCCTGCTGGTCTACGGCTTCATCCGCGCCGCCGACGAGGGCTGGCGGGACAGCCTGACCATCGGGTCCTTCGGCGTCGCCGTGGTTCTTCTTTTGGCCTTCGCGTACATCGAGTCGCGAGCCAAGGAACCCATCACGCCGCTGCGGATGTTCGCCGACCGCAACCGCGCGGGCACCTACGTGATCATGCTGAGCCTGGCCGCGGCGATGTTCGGCATGTTCTTCTACATCGTGCTCTTCGTCCAGAACGTACTGGACTACACCCCGATCGAGGCCGGTCTCGCCTTCCTGCCGGTGACCGTCGTGATCGCGCTGGGCGCGGGTCTGTCGCAGCGGTTCCTGCCGGTGTTCGGCCCCAAGCCGTTCATGCTCACGGGGTCGGCGCTGGCCGTGGCCGGACTCGCCTGGCAGGCGCTCATCAGCTCCGACAGCTCCTACGCGGGCGGGGTACTGGGTCCGATGCTGGTCTTCGGCTTCGGCATGGGGCTGAACTTCGTGACGCTGACGATCACAGCGGTCTCCGGTGTCGCCCAGCACGAGGCCGGCGCGGCTTCCGGACTCCTCAACGCCATGCAACAGGTGGGTGGTTCGCTCGGCCTGTCCATCCTGACGACGGTGTTCGGATCGGCCAGCAAGGACGAGGCGGAGAAGCAGCTGCCGAACTTCATGGCTGACGGTTCCGCGGAGCAGAAGGCGGAGTTCGCCAAGACGCACCAACTGCCCGCCCCGTGGGGGCACGAGGTGCTCGCCCAGGGCATCTCCACGGGCTTCGTCGCGGCAGCCGCGATGGCCGTACTCGCCCTGGTCAGCGCCTGGTTGGTGATCAAGGTCCGCAAGAGCGACCTGGAGGCGCTCGCCGGCACGGCGGGTCCGGGCCTCGGCTGATCGCGCCGGGCTCACGCCCAGAACCGGATGGCCGGGCAAGGACCCTTGGGTCCACGACAGCCCGGCCGTCCGCGCACGCGGCACCCACGACAGCACAGGGGGCACCCACCACAACGCGGCGAGCGCCGCCCCCGACAACGGCAGCCATACCGGCAACCACCACCCCACCGAAACCACCCCCCGCGCCTGGTCTCCCTCGCGCCAACCGGCCTACCCGTCGCACAGCAACTGCCACGACAACGAGCGGATGGTCACGCAGAGTTCCCGACGCACACGGAGAGTTTCCGAACTCGGTGAACATCAGAGCGCGGCGCCCCTAAGATCGCGGTGCCCCCCCAGAGCGCGGCACCTCCAAGATCGCGGCGAGCTTCAGAGCACGGCGCCACCAAGATCGCGGCGAGCCTCAGAGCACGGCGGTTCACCAGACGAAGACGGGCGCCCCAAGGCCTCTCAACCCGCGCCCACCCGCATCGCCCCTCAGCCCTCCACCCGCATCCACTCCGGAAAGTCCTCGGTCCGCGCCACCCACTCGGCGGGCGGTGCCCCGGCCTTCCCGCCGGCGATCACCCCGCCCACGATGGCGCAGGTCGTGTCCACGTCGCCGCCGACCTGTGCGGTCGTCCAGAACGCCGATTCATAGTCGCCGAGAGACCTGGCGGCCGACCAGAGCGCGAACGGCACGGTGTCATGGGCCGTCGTACGGCGCCCGCACCCCAGCACCGCGGCGACGGTCGAGGCGTCGCCGTAGTCGAGCATGTCCCGGGCCCTGCGCAGGCCCGCGCCGACGGCACTCCTGGGGACGAGAGCGATGACCCCGTCGAGGAGTGCACCAGGGCTCGGCGGCCCCTTGGGGTCCGCCGCCAGGGCGGCTGCCGCGGCGACGGCCATGGCGCCGGCCACGGCCTCCCGGTGCTGGTGTGTGGGATACGCCGAGATTTCGGCCTGGTGGGTCGCCTGTTCCGGGTCGTCCGCGTAGTAGGCACCGAGGGGCGCGATGCGCATCGCGGCACCGTTGCCCCAGGAGCCCTGCCCGTTGAAGAGGGCCGCGGCCAGCTCACGCCAGTCGCCGCCCTCGCGGACCAGCCGCAGCAGACGGTTGACGGCGGGGCCGTAACCGCGGTCGAAGTCGTGGTGATGGGCGAAGGAGTGGGCCAGTGCGTCCTGGTCGATGCGGTGGTGGGCGCTCAGGACGGCCACCACGGAGCAGGCCATCTCGGTGTCGTCCGTCCACTGCCAGTGGCCGGACGGCAGCTCACGGTTCTGGAGGAGCGGGTAGTTCACAGGCACGAAGAACTGCGAGCCCAGCGCGTCTCCCACGGCCAGACCACGCAGACTGGCCAGGGCGCGCTCGAGGCGCCCGTCGGTTGAGGAGTCAGCGGTCATCGGTCCGCCACTCTAGTCGGTGATCCCGTACGGTTCCGGATCCCGCCAACGATCGAATGGTCTGTCCATCAGGTACTTGCCGTCGTCCCCGAGGACGAGCATCCGCATCTCCGCGTTCCCCGGGTTCGACAGCGACTCGAATTCCGCGACCGTCCAGTGGAACCAGCGCATGCAGAACAGCCGCATGGCCAGGCCGTGCGTCACGATCAGGACGTTGGGCGGGTGGTCGGGCGCCTCGAAGCTGCGGAACAGGCTCTCCAGGAAGCCGCCGACCCGGTCGTACACGTCGGCCCCGGACTCTCCCTGGGCGAACCGGTAGAAGAAGTGCCCGTAGGCATCCCGATAGGCCTTCTGAAGGCGTACGTCGTCGCGGTCCTGCCAGTTCCCCCAGTCCTGCTCCCGCAGCCGGGGCTCCTCACGCACCCGTATGAGCTCGGGGTCCAGATGGAAGGCGCGCAGCGTCTCGTGGGTACGGCGGTAGGGGGAGACGTACACACTGACGCGTTCCCGGCCGAAGACCTCGCGCAGCCGTTTCCCCGTCTCCTCTGCCTGCCGCCAGCCCTGCTCCGTGAGGGCCAGGGCGTGGTCGGGCTCGCGTTCATACACGGTGTCATCAACATTGCCCGTTGACTCCCCGTGCCGGACAAGGACGATGCGCCGTGGTCGTGCCATGCCAAAACCCTAGATCGAGTCGGCCCGTATCGAGGACTCGTACGGGCTCCATACGGCGTAGGTCACATGGTTTCCGCACCAGGAGTCACTTATGAACCCACACGTACCGAGTTCGGATCTCAAACTATCCAGGCCGGCTCGAGGTCCACGATGTCACCCGTGAGGGCGGCGACGTCGGCCTCGGTCTGGGCACGCAGAGCGAGGCGCTCCACCCTTTCGGTGCGGTATTTGCCGTGTTCGGCGGCCGACCGCCACATGGAGAGCACCAGGAACTCGTGCCCCGGAGCCTCGCCGAACAGTCCCCGGATCATGCCGGGCGAGCCGGCCATCGCCGGGTTCCAGACCTTCTCCTGCATTAGGGTGAAATGCTCCGCGCGCTCCTCGTGGACGCGGCAGTGGGCGAACCGCACCAGGTCGGCGTCGGTGAAGCGGGGCTCGAAGCCCGTCTTCACGTCGAAGCGGTAGTCGAACAGCTTGACCTGGATGTCCTTGAACGTGCCTGACTGGGCCGCCGCGAGCCGGTCGTGGGAACGCGCCATGAAGGAGTCGTAGAAGGAACGGCTCTCCCAGAAGGAGAAGATGTGCGCCACACCCTGCCGCCCCCGGCTCCAGCCTCCGCCCTGTCCCCGAAACCCCGGCTCTCCCAGAAGCCCCGCCCACTTTCGCTGCCCCCGCTCGAAGCCGCGGCGGTCCACCACGGTGCAGCGAATCCACTTGACCAGCACCGCGCCATCGTAAGGCCACCGAGCGTGGCGTCGGTCACGCTCGGCGGGAGAGCGCACCCCCAACTGTCGGACCCTCGTGGCAGGATGGACAACAGGTCTTGCCTGACCGGCAGTTCGGACCGTGGACGCAGGGGGAAGGGGACGTCTGGTGAGCGCTGTCAACAAGGGGATCCGCAAGGTCGAGGTCGCGCTCAAGTGGGATCCGAGTCCGGCCGGGCAGCCGGACACCGATCTGGACATCGTTGCCGCGACGTACGTGGCGGACGCCCCGTACGGAGATCCCGCCTATGTGGTCCACTTCGACAGCCGCTCCCCCGACGGCACCATCTACCTCAACCGGGACAGCAAGGACGGCAAGGGCTTCGGCTGGGACGAGGTCATGACGCTGGAGCTCGACCGGCTCGACGCGCGGTACACGCGTGTGGTGGTCGGCGCCGTCATCCAGCAGCGCTCCGTGCACCGCACCTTCGTCGGCGTGGCGAATCCCGCCCTGCGCATAAGGGAGGGCTACACAGTCCTCGCCGAGGACGACTTCGGCAGCGTCCTCGGCGCGACGGCCGCGACCATCGCCGAGTTCGTCCGCCAGGAAACCGGTTCCTGGGACTTCCACCCGGGGATCAGCGGCTTCGAGGACGACCCCGCCACCTTCACCCGGACGATGGGTCGCCGGTGACCCGTCTGCGGGCCACGGTTCGCAGGGGACGCGTCAGCCGGAGACCCACCCGGGGACCGTCGGCAGCACCGTCTCGGCCACGCGGAGCAGGGCGAAGTCGTCGGGGACGACGTCGTCCTGGCGCCATATGGTGACCTCGTAGAAGCCACCGCCGTCCTCGGCGTTCTTGGCGACCACCAGACTGCGGGCGATGCCGCCGGGACCGCTGTCGACCTTGCCACCGCCGAAGTTGAACTGCAGGGCGATGGTCCGGTCCGAGTAGAGGACCGCCGGGTGCCCGCCTATCACCGTGTTCTGCGCCGATTTCCCCAGGAAGCCCGTCATCTCGGCCACCGGAGTGTCGTCCTCGGACGTGGAGAGCTTGACGGAGTACGTGGCGAGCTGGATCTCCGCCTCGGGCGTGACGGTCTTGGTGCCGTCGGCCCAGTTGCTCGAGGTCTCCTTGCCGCTGGCGTTCATGGCGTACTCGTCCGGGGTGCCGAGCAGCATGGGCAGGTCCGCGCGGTTCAGAGCCGTGCACAGCTGCATCCCGGAGACGGGCTTCGAGGGCCGGGTGCCGTCCGATGCGTCACACGCGGCTGGTTCGGGTTCACTGGCCTTCTGCTGAAAGGTCCCTGACAACAGAAGAAAGGCGAGGCCCCCGACCGTCACCAGGGCCAACAAGGCCTGGCCCCACTCGTTCATGCCCTTCTCGGGTCTCTCGACGCTCTGCGCGGCATCGGTGATCTGCTGCTCGCTCATGTCCCCCGTGTCCCCACCCTGATCTTCGCGCCGGTCGTGCGCGGAGGGAGCCTAGCGCGTGATCGACTCGTGGAGAAACGGAAAAGAACGAGGGCGGTGCGGCCGGTTTCCCGACCGCACCGCCCTACGCGGCTAGTTCGACGTCAGCTGCAACCGCTGGTCGAGCCACAGCCCTCGCAGATGTAGCAGGAACCGGCCCGCTGCATCTTCGTACCGCAGGAGAAGCAGAGCGGGGCGTCGGCCTGGATGCCCAGCTGCATCTCCACCAGCTCGGCGCTGGTGTGGGCCTGCTTCGGGGCGGGCTTGGCCGCCTCGACCTCGGCCTTCGGCGTGGCGACCGCCTTCAGCTCCTGGGTGCGGGGAGCCGACTGGGCCAGTCCCTCGACGTCGACCTCGTCCTCGGTCGGCTCGTAGGAGCCGGTCTCCAGGTGGCGCTGACGCTCCTCGGCGGAGTGGATGCCGAGCGCGGAGCGCGTCTCGAAGGGCAGGAAGTCCAGCGCCAGGCGGCGGAAGATGTAGTCGACGATCGACTGCGCCATCCGCACGTCCGGGTCGTCCGTCATACCGGCCGGCTCGAAGCGCATGTTGGTGAACTTCGAGACGTACGTCTCCAGCGGCACGCCGTACTGGAGGCCGACGGAGACCGCGATGGAGAAGGCGTCCATCATGCCCGCGAGGGTCGAGCCCTGCTTCGACATCTTCAGGAAGACCTCGCCGAGACCGTCGTCCGGGTAGGAGTTGGCGGTCATGTAGCCCTCGGCGCCGCCGACCGTGAAGGACGTGGTGATGCCGGGACGGCCCTTCGGGAGGCGCTTGCGGACCGGGCGGTACTCGATGACCTTCTCGACCGTCTCGCGGATGGTCGCCTCGGCCTTCTCGGTGACCTCGGCCTTCTCCTTGGTCTTCGCGGAGAGGGGCTGGCCGACCTTGCAGTTGTCGCGGTAGATGGCGAGCGCCTTGACGCCCATCTTCCAGGCCTCGAAGTAGATCTCCTCGACCTCCTCGACGGTCGCCGACTCCGGCATGTTGACCGTCTTGGACAGGGCGCCGGAGATCCACGGCTGGATCGCGGCCATCATGCGGACGTGGCCCATCGCGGAGATGGAGCGCTCGCCCATGGCGCAGTCGAAGACCTCGTAGTGCTCGTGCTTGAGGCCGGGAGCGTCGACGACATTGCCGTTCTCGGCGATGTGGGCGACGATCGCCTCGATCTGCTCCTCCTGGTAGCCCAGGCGGCGCAGGGCCTGCGGGACCGTGCCGTTGACGATCTGCATCGAGCCGCCGCCGACCAGCTTCTTGAACTTGACCAGCGCGAGGTCGGGCTCAAGACCGGTGGTGTCGCAGGACATCGCGAGACCGATGGTGCCGGTGGGGGCGATGACGGACGCCTGGGAGTTACGGAAACCGTTCTTCTCACCGAGACGCAGCACGTCCTGCCAGGCCTCCGTGGCGGCGGCCCAGATCGGCGTGTCCAGGTCGTCCATGCGGACGGCCTTGGTGTTCTCGTCGGCGTGCTGCTTCATGACCCGCAGGTGCGGCTGCGCGTTGCGGGCGTAGCCGTCGTACGGGCCGACGACCGCGGCGAGTTCGGCGGAGCGCCGGTACGAGGTGCCGGTCATCAGGGAGGTGATGGAGCCGGCGAGGGCACGGCCGCCGTCGGAGTCGTAGGCGTGGCCGGTCGCCATCAGCAGGGCGCCGAGGTTGGCGTAGCCGATGCCGAGCTGGCGGAACGCGCGCGTGTTCTCGCCGATCTTCTGGGTCGGGAAGTCGGCGAAGCAGATGGAGATGTCCATCGCCGTGATGACGAGCTCGACGACCTTCGCGAAGCGCTCGACGTCGAAGGACTGGTGGCCCTTGCCGTCGTCCTTCAGGAACTTCATGAGGTTCAGCGAAGCGAGGTTGCAGGACGTGTTGTCCAGGTGCATGTACTCGCTGCACGGGTTCGAGCCGTTGATACGGCCGGACTCCGGGCACGTGTGCCAGTGGTTGATGGTGTCGTCGTACTGGATGCCCGGGTCGGCACAGGCCCACGCGGCCTCGGCCATCTTGCGGAACAGCGCCTTGGCGTCGACCTCTTCGATGACCTCACCGGTCATGCGGGACGTCAGACCGAACTTGCCGCCCGTCTCGACCGCCTTCATGAAGGTGTCGTTCACGCGGACCGAGTTGTTGGCGTTCTGGTACTGGACCGACGTGATGTCGTCGCCGCCCAGGTCCATGTCGAAGCCCGCGTCGCGCAGGGCGCGGATCTTCTCCTCTTCCTTCACCTTGGTCTCGATGAAGTCCTCGATGTCGGGGTGGTCGACGTCGAGGATGACCATCTTGGCGGCGCGGCGCGTGGCGCCACCCGACTTGATCGTTCCTGCGGAGGCGTCGGCACCGCGCATGAAGGAGACAGGACCCGAGGCGTTGCCGCCGGAGGACAGCAGCTCCTTGGAGGAGCGGATGCGGGAGAGGTTCAGGCCGGCACCGGAACCGCCCTTGAAGATCATGCCCTCTTCCTTGTACCAGTCGAGGATCGACTCCATGGAGTCGTCGACGGCCAGGATGAAGCAGGCGGAGACCTGCTGCGGCTGGGGCGTACCGACGTTGAACCACACAGGGCTGTTGAAGCTGAAGATCTGGTGCAGGAGGGCGTACGCCAGCTCGTGCTCGAAGATCTCCGCATCGGCGGGCGAGGCGAAGTACTTGTAGTCCTCACCGGCCTTCCGGTACGTCTTCACGATGCGGTCGATCAGCTGCTTGAGGCCGGTCTCGCGCTGCGGGGTGCCGACGGCACCGCGGAAGTACTTGCTGGTGACGATGTTGACCGCATTCACCGACCAGAAGTCGGGGAACTCGACGCCGCGCTGCTCGAAGTTGACCGAGCCGTCGCGCCAGTTGGTCATGACGACGTCACGGCGCTCCCAGGCCACCTCGTCGTACGGGTGCACGCCGGGGGTGGTGTGGATGCGCTCGATGCGCAGGCCCTTGTTCGCAGCCGCCTTGGTGCCCTTGGCGCGGGAACTCCGTGCCGGACCGCTCGCCGTCTCTGTCATGCCGCCTCCCTGTACGGGCTAAAACGCCCTGAAGTGCCACGATGTTCCCGTGACACGGTGTTTTGTCTGGTGCTGCGGGCACCCACCTACCGCCCGCAACAGGTCTCGTTTGCCGCCGTCCGGCCGGCCCGGGGGTCCTGGCCCGGTCCGGCCCGCCGATCAGTCGGCGGCGCGGGCGGGCTCGGGGACCTGAGCGGTCCCGCCGGGCCCGCGATCGTCTTCCTGGCTCCCCACGACGGCCTCATTGCCGCCCTCAGCCTCTCCGCGGTCCTCGTCGTCCGCGGCGGGGGGTCCCGTGTCTTCCCTCAGTTCCGCGATCGCGGCCTCGAAGTCCTCGAGCGAGTCGAATGCCCGGTAGACGGAGGCGAAACGCAGATACGCGACGAGATCGAGCTCCTGCAACGGGCCGAGTATGGCCAGCCCCACGTCGTGGGTGGTCAGCTCGGCGCTTCCGGTGGCCCGCACCGCCTCCTCGACCCGTTGGCCGAGCTGAGCGAGCGCGTCCTCGGTGACAGGCCGTCCCTGGCATGCCTTGCGCACACCGTTGATGACCTTGGTACGGCTGAAAGGCTCGGTGACTCCGGACCGCTTGACCACCATCAGCGAGCACGTCTCCACGGTCGTGAAACGACGGGAGCAGTCCGGACACTGGCGGCGTCTGCGGATCGACGTGCCGTCGTCGGTCGTACGACTGTCGACGACGCGGCTGTCGGGGTGCCTGCAGAAGGGGCAGTGCATGAACTCCCAACCCTCCTCACAGCAGACTCAATAGCCTCGCTGGGCCCCATGAGCCCCTCGAAGCAGCCCCAAGCATAGGCGATGACAGCGGGCACGGAGACCCGGGGGACCACAACTTCTGGGCTGCTGTAGCAATCCAAGCACTACATGTAGGGATTGGCGCGACATACACGCCGTACGCGCGTGTCGCACGTGTATAGGCATGTGCCGTACGACCGCCCCGGCCCGCGCCGAACACGACGCACAGCCGTATCGCTGCGCAGCATGCGGAGATACCGTGGGCGCCACAAGGAGGGGACGTGGGATTCCCGCAGAGATGGAAGCCGGTGCCCGGCTGACGGGCCACCTGGTGGCAGACTGGGCCAGCGGACCGCGAGGTCGCCACCGGCGGTGAAGAGTACAGCAATGGCCCCTTCAGTTCGGCGGTCGGCGCGTTAGCCATACACCCAGACACTTGATCGCGGCAGGCGATCCGCGATTTTTCACTCGAACGTGTGTTTGGCGCAACCTTTCGAAAGCAACTACCGTTGTCCAGCAGGGAGACCATCGAGAGGGGCCGACGTGACCACGACCGCAGACAGTGCCACCATCACTGCCCAGGACCGTTCCCAGGGCCGACTCGAGCCGGTGCATGCGATGAACGAAGCCGTGAATCCAGAGGGACACAAGCGCTCCCTGCCGGGCCGGCCTCCAGGCATCAGGGCCGACAGCTCGGGACTCACGGACCGGCAGCGCCGAGTGATCGAGGTCATCAGGGACTCGGTCCAGCGGCGCGGCTACCCGCCGTCCATGCGGGAGATCGGCCAGGCGGTGGGCCTGTCGAGCACCTCGTCCGTCGCGCATCAGCTGATGGCGCTGGAGCGCAAGGGCTTCCTGCGCCGCGACCCGCACCGTCCGCGTGCGTACGAGGTGCGCGGCTCCGACCAGGGCGCCTCGGCGCAGCCGACGGACACCGCGGGCAAGCCCGCCGCGTCGTACGTCCCGCTGGTGGGCCGGATCGCCGCCGGTGGCCCGATCCTCGCCGAGGAATCGGTCGAGGACGTGTTCCCCCTGCCGCGTCAGCTCGTCGGTGACGGTGAGCTGTTCGTCCTCAAGGTCGTCGGTGACTCGATGATCGAGGCCGCGATCTGCGACGGCGACTGGGTCACCGTCCGCCGCCAACCCGTCGCCGAGAACGGTGACATCGTCGCCGCGATGCTCGACGGCGAGGCCACCGTCAAGCGCTTCAAGCGCGAGGACGGCCATGTCTGGCTCCTCCCCCACAACGCCGCGTACGAGCCGATCCCCGGCGACGACGCGACGATCCTCGGCAAGGTGGTGGCCGTACTGCGGCGCGTCTGAGCACCGCGGCAGGCCTCGCCGACACGACCGGGCCCCGGAACCTCTGCGCCGGTTCCGGGGCCCTGCGCTGTCCGGGCCCCGGCCCCTGCGTCGGGGGGATGGATGCCCCCCACGCTCACTCCGCTTCCGCCTGGGCTTTCCCTGCCTCGGCCGCGAGTTCCGCCGCCTCGGTCACCTTCGCGGCGGCGTCGATCGCCGCGAGTGACCTCCGGACCTGGTTACGGTCCGTCGTGTACCAGAAGTCAGGCAGTGACGCCTTCAGATAGCTGCCGTACCGCGCGGTGGCCAGCCTCTGATCCAGTACGGCCACGACGCCACGGTCCCCCGATGCCCGGACGAGACGACCCGCGCCCTGCGCCATGAGAAGTGCCGCGTGCGTGGCGGCGACGGCCATGAAGCCGTTGCCCCCCGCCTCCTCGACGGCCTTCTGCCGGGCGCTCATCAGGGGGTCGTCGGGACGCGGGAAGGGGATCTTGTCCATGACGACGAGCTGACAGCTGGGGCCGGGTACGTCGACGCCCTGCCACAGCGACAGGGTGCCGAAGAGGCAGGTCTTCGGGTCTGCCGCGAAGTTCTTGATCAGTTCACCGAGGGTCTCCTCGCCCTGGAGGAGGATCGGGAACTCCGGGATACGGGAGCGCAGTTCCTCGGCAGCCAGCTGGGCCGCCCTCATGGACGAGAACAGGCCCAGGGTGCGGCCGCCGGCCGCCTGGATGAGCTCGGTCAGCTCGTCGAGCATGTCCACGCGGTCGCCGTCGCGCGCGGGGCGCGAGAGGTGCTTGGCCACGTACAGGATGCCCTGCCTGGGGTAGTCGAAGGGCGAACCCACGTCCACGCCCTTCCACTTCGGCAGGTCATCGCCCTCGGTCCCCTCCGGGGCGAGCCCTAGGGACGCTCCCACGCCGTTGAAGTCGCCGCCCAGTTTCAGGGTCGCCGAGGTCAGGACCACGGAGCGGTCCGCGAACAGTTTCTCCCTCAAGAGGCCCGAAACCGACATGGGCGCTACGCGCAGGGAAGCACCGAAGCGGTCGTGGCGCTCGTACCAGACGACGTCCCACTCCGAGCCGTTCGTGATCCGCTCCGCCACGTCGTGAACCGACTCCACGGAGGCGAGCGCCTGCTTGCGGACCGCGTCCTCGTCCTGGACCGACTTGTCGCGGGTCGCGCCGATCGCGGAGATGACCGTACGCGCGGCGTCCCGCAGGGCCATGAGGGCGTAGCCCAGGTCCTCCGGAATCTCCTCCAGGCGGCCGGGCAGGGCGAGCTCCATCAGCCGCTCGAAGCCCTCGGCGGCGGTCTGGAGCTGGTCGGCCGCCTTTTCGTTGACCAGCTTCGCGGCGCGACGCACCGCTCGGTTCACCTGGCCGGGGGTGAGCTCGCCGGTGGCGACACCGGTGACCCGTGAGACCAGCTCATGAGCCTCGTCGACGATCAGCACCTCGTGCTGCGGGAGGACCGGGGCGCCTTCGATGGCGTCGATCGCGAGCAGCGCGTGGTTGGTGACGACGACCTCGGCGAGTTTGGCGCGCTCACGGGCCATCTCGGCGAAGCACTCCGCTCCATAGGCGCACTTCGTGGCGCCCAGGCACTCCCGGGAGGACACGGAGATCTGCGCCCAGGCCCGGTCCGAGACACCGGGAGTGAGGTCGTCACGGTCCCCGGTCTCGGTGTCCTGGGACCAGTCCCGCAGCCGCAGGAGGTCCTGTCCCAGCTTGCTGGTGGGCGCGGCAGCCTCGAACTGGTCGAAGAGGCCCTCCTCCTCGTCCTGCGGAACTCCTTCGTGTAGCCGGTGCAGACACAGGTAGTTCGACCGGCCCTTGAGCATCGCGAACTCGGGGCGGCGGCGCAGCAGCGGATGCAGCGCGTCGACCGTGCGCGGCAGGTCACGCTCGACGAGCTGTCTCTGGAGGGCCAGGGTGGCCGTCGCGACGACGACCCGCTCCCCGTGCGCCAGCGCGGGCACGAGATAGCCCAGCGACTTTCCGGTGCCGGTGCCGGCCTGCACCAGCAGATGGGAGCTGTCGTCGATCGCATCCCTGACGGATTCGGCCATGGTCACCTGGCCGGGGCGCTCCGTGCCGCCGACGGCAGTGACGGCAGCATGCAGGAGTTCGGGGAGTGAGGGCTTCGTCATAGCGCGACCACCCTACGACCCGGCACTGACATTGGGGTGATCAAGGCGAGGACGAGGGCCGGGAACAGGGCGGGATCAGGACCGGGAGCAGCTCGGAGCAGTCGAGAGCCGGTGTCGAATCGGCTCGACTCGGTTCGCATCGGACCGGGTCTGGCACGAATGGGTCGGGATCCGTCCGTCGAGGGCCGAAAGTGGCCGGAGACCTCTCCGATTGACGCGGCCCGCGGCTCACGACTGGCGCGGTCTGTGACGGGCGAGGCCCGCACAAAAAATTTCGGGGCGAGTGGGAACCGGCCCGCCGCGAGCGGTGTACCAAAAGTGATTGCGCGATGACGCGCGGCTACAGCAGATCGCGCAGGGACCGCTCCCTGACCATGAGGGCCGCCCGCTTGGCGGGCAGCTCGATCTCGGCGGAGAAACGGAAGCCTGCGCTCAGGAAGGCGGTGACGGACGGAATGTTGCGAAGGTCGGGTTCCGCGATGACGCGGGCGCAGGCGGGCCGCTTGTCGAGCACGAGATCGGCCAGGGAGCGGAGGAGTGTGCTGCCAAGACCGCGCCCGCGATGGGGGACTTCTCCGATGAGGAGATGGATACCGGTGTCATGTGGTCTGGCCGGATAGTGGCGGGCTACCGGATCGAGGTCCGCACGGTAGATCTCCCAGTAGCTCATCGGCGTGCCCTCCAGCACTCCGAGGCAGGGCACGCTGCGTCCGTCGCCGGTCAGCTGGGACCGCAGATGCTCCTCCGTCACGCTCTGGGGCCCGGCCAGCTCCCAGAACGCGGTCACGGCGGGGTCGTTCATCCAGCGGCTGACGAGAGGGAGGTCCCGTTCGACCTGCACCGGCACCAGGTGGAACACGCCTGCCGGGGTGGTTACCGGGCCCCAGTCGGCGATGTTGCCGAGCAGGTCCGCAGAGGTAGTGGTGAGTGCGGTGTTCGGCGGTGTGGTGTACGGCGGTGCAGTGTTCTGCGCTGTGGTGCCGTCGTCCCGGCCCGGTTCTCGGTGTCCGTCTCCGTCGGTTCCCTCCGGAGCGAGAAGCGCGAGGAGTTCCTCGGGCAGACGCAGTTCCAGCGTGTCCTCGCTGTCGGTGCCCTGGTGGGGGCCAGGTGTGGCGGCGCCGGTCTCAGCATCGGGATCGGCCTCGGTATCGGCGTTGGCAGCGTCGGCGTCGGCGTCGGCGTCGGCCGAGGGGACGGAAACAGATTTGGTGTGGGCACGGGTGGCTGACACTGCGGGCCTCTCAGGAGGTGGGGTGGGTCATGTTCCTCAGGAGTGAAGGGGGTTGGCGATGGTGACGTAGACGGACTGGGTGTCGACCGGACCGACGAGCTCGTCGAGGCCGTGCACTCGGGTCAGCAGGTTTGCCTTGCAGCGCAGGACGGGTGAGTCGAGCAGGCGGCTGGGCAGGGTGCTGCGCATTCGGTCGGGTCCGGAGGCCACGTCGTCCAGGAAGCGGCGGAAGGCGGCGAGCAACAGCCGTTCGTCGGCCAGGTGCTGGGAGCCGAACGCACCGATGAGCCCGAGGACGTTGTTGATCGCCAGGTAGTAGGCGAAGCGCTCATCGGTGACTTCGTCGGAGACAAAGGTGTCGCTGCGTTGCCCGATGCCCGGCAACCGGGCATCGAGTTCCGCCCGACGGGACTCGCGGAAGTAGTAGCCCTGGTTGTCGCGGTATCGGCCGCCGGCGGGCCAGCCATCGGCATCGAGCAGCACCAGGGTGTTCTGCTGGTGCGCCTCCAGTGCGATACCCGCCTCGCCGTCGAACCACAGCACCGGGCGAACGACCTGCTCGAGATAGCGCAGGAACCACTCGGCGGCAACGGCTCCCTGGGGCCGGCCGGTCCGGAAGGCGAGGCGGGTGACGAGCTCGGCCAGCCGGGATCGCCAGGTCGTTCGGCCTGTGTCGGGGTCGGCGCAGGGACGGGGTGAGACCAGTCCGGCGACGCAGGAGACGTCGTGCGACGGGGTGAACGGGTTGTGACGGAGCACCACGTCAAGGCCGGGGACGGGAGTGCCGTCGGGTGCGTCGACAGCCAGCCAGGCGGGGTCGCGCACGATGTCGAACGCGGGGTGGGCCGCCTGCCACTCCCTCGACAGGCCGGCACGCAGAAGTCGGTGCACCTCGACACCGCGGTGGAGTTCCTTGCGGAGGTTCTCACGGCGGGAGTTGGTGATGCACAGGCCGAGCGAGAGCTTGAGCATGGCGGGAGCGCCGGAGCGATGGACCGTACGTACGGAGGAGGTGGGATGCCAAGGGGAGCCGTGATCACCGAGGTCCCGGAGCATTCCTGATGCGAAGAGCGGGGCGGCTTCGGGGCGGAGCCGGACCTCGCGGAGCTGCCAGGGGTGCATCGGCAGAGCGGTGTGGCCGTCGGGCAGGGGCAGGTCGGGTCCGGCCAAGCGCTGGGTGAGGTGGGCCGCGGGGACGGGACGGCCGCGTTCGGTCCAGGCCGAGTCGGTGGCGAGGAGAGAGGGGTCGACAGCGAGCCAGCGCAGCGGGAAGGAGCCACGCAGTTCGGGTGAGTAGGAGGCGGCTTCGGCTTCGGAGAGGCCCTCGCGGCTCTTCGGGGCCGGGTGAAGTGGGTGGCCGAGGACGAGTGCCTGTTCGGCGGCGAGGAAGAGGTCGGGTCCGTCGTCGGGGTGCTTGCGGCGCTCACGAACGAAGACGGCCGTGCGGCGAACGGAGTCGGCGACGCGGGCGGGGAGTTCGGCACCTGCGGGAGCGGTCAGTTCGGCACCTGCGGGAGCGGTCAGTTCAGCACTTGCGAGAGCAGTGAGTTCGGCACCAGCGAGAGCAGTGAGTTCGGGGCCCACGGATGCCGGGTCCGTCGGCATCGACTCGCGGGAGAGCAGTGCTGCGAGGGTGACCGCGTCCACCGGCGGGGCCTGCACGGGGGCGCCGTCGAGGCAGGGACGGCCGAAGCGGTGCCAGCCCGTCGGGGACCAGTACTGAACGGGGACGAGGAGGGAGGTGCCGCTTGCAGGAAGGGGGATGTGGAGGATTCCGGTGCCAGGTGCGGGCGCCGGGAGGTCGTTCTCTCGGACCCAGCAGCGCAGCAGGTTCTCCACGGCTGCGGCCTCGGCTGCGGTATGCGCGTCGGGGTGGTCCAGGAAGTCCGGGGTGGTGTCCAACACGGCGTCGGGCAGGCGTTCCTGTCGTGGTGGGCCGGCTTGGGCGGGGGTGCGGTGGGGCCGAGGTGAGCTTGGGAGAGGAGGGGCCGTGGGGGGCTGCGTAGACGTGCGGTTGTGAGGAGTGGGGGTGGGGGTGGTGTTCACGTTCGCTGTTCCTCGGGCTGCCTGGGGATCGTTCTGGGACTGCGGGGTGCGTTCTCTGTCCTGGAGTACGGAGGGGCTGGTGGAGCGGAGGGGCTGGTGGTGGTGGATGTTCAGTCGGCTTGTGCGGCTGGTGACCGGGAGGAACTCGGGCCGCATTGCGGCTCTGGCGGGTGCTTTGACCGCTGCGTTGCCGATGCCGTGGGGGCTGCCGCATAAGCGGCCCGGCAATCTCCCTCGGCGCTGGGATGGCGGCGGCCACGGGCTCGGGACAGTCGGTGTCCCACCCGACCAGGCGCCACTGCGGACCTGCGGCGCCCTCGGCTCTCCGTACCGCCTCCCTCACTCCGAAGACGACCCGGGACAACGCATTGACACAGGCACAGGCAGAGGCCCAAGGCCAGCCACAGCAACGAAACCCACTCCGCTCCTCGGCAACTCCCCCACTCACCCCACCCCTCTATCCCCCGCTCCGTCGGCGCCGCTGTTGCTGCATCCCGCTCCCGGGGACGTGATCGCGGGCCACCGCTGCCACGGCATCGGCGAGGCGGTCGAGGACGGCGGTTGCCTGTTCGTCGGTGATCGTCAGGGGTGGGAGCAGGCGGACAACGCTCGAGTGACGGCCGCCGAGTTCGACGATCAGGCCACGTCGGAGGCACTCCCGCTGGACGGCGGCGGCGAGTGCAGGAGAGGCGGGGCGAGGAAGACGAGGGCGAAGGGAACCCACCCCGCCGGCACCCGAAGCACCACTCACCGGCGATCCGGCCCCGCCACCAGCCCGGCTACCGCCAACACCCCCGCCTTCACCGCACTCATCAACTCCGCCGCCCCCAACGCCCCCACCCCGCCCCGGGTCCGCACCAACCCCCCACCCCTCCGAATCCACCATCTCCACCGGCTCCACCGGCTCCACCGGCTCCACCGGCTCCACCATCTCCACGCCGATCATCAGCCCCCGCCCCCGCACATCACCGATCACTGGGAACTCCTCGGCCAGGAGGCGCAGTTGGTCCAGCATGCGCGTCCCGAGGGCGGCCGCTCGTTCGGTGAGGGCGTTTTCGCGGACGTAGGCCATCGTGGCCGTGCCCGCGGCCATGGCGAGTTGGTTGCCGCGGAAGGTGCCGGCGTGGGCGCCGGGTTCCCAGACGTCGAGGTCGTCCCGGTAGACGACGACCGCGAGGGGCAGACTGCCGCCGATGGCCTTGGAGAGCACCATGACGTCCGGGGTGATGCCGCTGTGCTCCACCGCCCAGAAGGCGCCGGTGCGTCCGACGCCCGTCTGGACCTCGTCGGCGATCAGCGGGATCGAGCGGTCGGCCGTGATCTGCCGCATGCGCCGCATCCAGTCGTCCGGAGCGGGGAGGACCCCGCCCTCGCCCTGGACGGGTTCGAGGATCATCCCGGCGGGCAGCGGAACCCCGGACTTGGGGTCGTCGAGGACGGACTCGGTCCAGCGGGCGGCGAGTTCGGCGCCCTGGGGACCGCCTACGCCGAAGGGGCAGCGGTAGTCCTGCGGGTAGGGCAGCCGGGCGACCCGCACCTCGGAGGCATGGCCGGAGGCTTCGAGGGCGCCGGAGGTCATGCCGTGGTAGGCGCCGGCGAAGGCGAGAAGTTCGCTGCGGCCGGTCGCGGCACGTACGAGCTTGAAGGCGGCCTCGACCGCGTCGGTGCCGGCCGGTCCGCAGAACTGCACGCGCGCGTGGCCGGCGAGACCGGGCGGCAGGGTGCGGAACAGCTCGGTGATGAAGGCGTCCTTGACGGGGGTGGCGAGGTCGAGGGCGTGGAGGGGCGCGCCCGAGTCGAGGACCTTGCGGATCGCTTCGAGGACGACGGGGTGGTTGTGGCCAAGGGCCAAGGTACCGGCGCCCGAGAGGCAGTCGAGGTAACGGCGGCCGTCGGCACCCTCGATGGTCAGACCGCGGGCGCGGACGGGCACGATCGGGAGGGCGCGGGCATAGGTGCGGGCCGCCGATTCGCGGGCCGACTGGCGCCGCAGGATCCCCTCGTGCGCGGCCCGGGCCGCCGACGCGTCCTGGACGACAGTCCGCCCCGCCGTGGCCTTCCCCGATGCGGCCTCGGTCACGGCGGTCTCGGTCACGGCGGTCTCGGTCACGGCCATGGTTCTCCCGTCGTCGCGCTGTGCTGGGGCAAGCGGTTCCCTCGCGGACTCGCCCGCCCCGACATACGGAACCCCGTGAGCCTTTGCTCGACATCTCGGCACATCGATGACCCGATGGCTGGAAAGCCTCCGGGAATCGGGGCGCGGGAACCCGGCTGTCCGCAGGCAGGGTCGTGGGCAAGAGCCCCCACCGCTACCAACCCCGGACCGCTCACCGGGTTACGGGCGGTCCGAAGATCTTTGGAGTGACGTAACTGTTGCGATTCCGTCGGAAGTCACCCACAGCGGGCGCATAGTGTGTGGTGCCGTTCCAAGACGTGGTGCCGGAGGGCGAACTCGCGGGACGTTCGCGGGAAGTTGCCGGCCCTGGCATCCGGTTCATGCGTACGCATCCGGTTCGCCCGTACCAGGGGGAGGCAGAGCATGCGATCAGATCCGCTGTCGTTCACCGCTCGCGGCGAAGGCGGGAGGGGCGCGCGCCGCAGAACCTCCTCCGTGCTGACCGCCGTGGCTCTCGTCTCGGTGCTGGCCCTGACCGCGACCGCCTGCGACTCCAAGGGCGCCGACGTGGACGCGCGGGCTTCGGCGTCGGCATCGTCCGGCGAGGGCGACGGCAAGATCACGATCCCCGACGACATCAAGGACCGGCTCAAGGAGCACGGAATCGATGTCGACCAGTGGAAGAACGGGGCCTGGAAGGACTGGGACAGGGACGACTGGCTGCGCGAGGCCCAGGACTACATCAACCCGATCATCGAGGGCCTGTGGAATCCGGACCGGATGCGCCGGGCCGAGGATCCCGACCGGGGTGTCCAGGAGAGCGACCTCTCGGGTGACCAGGGGGTCACCGACCCGGAGCCGGCGCCGGTGGACGCGAAGGCCGTATCGCCTACGTATCACGACAAGGTCCCTGAGGCGGGCAAGGTGTTCTTCGACTCCCCCGAGGGCACGATGGTGTGCTCGGCGACGGTCGTGGCGGATCCGGCCGCTCCGGGCAGGTCCAACCTGGTCTGGACGGCGGGGCATTGTGTGCACGCGGGCCGGAACGGCGGTTGGTACCGCAACATCGCGTTCGCGCCGTCGTACAACGACCAGGCCCTGGCGGGTGAGGAGTTGACGAGTGCGAGCGAGGACGAGCTGGCTCCGTACGGCGTCTGGTGGGCCGACTGGGCGGGAACCTCGGAGCAGTGGATCGCGCAGGGCGGGCCGACCGGCGGGGCCGGGGCGCCGTACGACTTCGCCGTGATCCATGTGACGCCGGAAGACGGAGGGAACGGCAAGTCGCTGGAGGAGACGGTCGGTTCGGCTCTGCCGGTGGACTTCGCCGCTCCGGCGGTGCCGCGGGTGCGGACCATCACGGCCAGCGGGTATCCGGCAGCGGCGCCGTTCGACGGGGAGTCGCTGTACCAGTGTCAGGACAGGCCCGGGCGGCTGTCGCTGAACGCCTCGGATCCGACCATGTACCGCATCGGCTGCACCATGACCGGTGGTTCGTCCGGTGGCGGCTGGGTCGCGGCCGGGGCGGACGGTCGGCCGGCGCTGGTGTCCAACACCTCCATAGGCCCGGTGAGCGCGGGCTGGCTGGCCGGACCCCGGCTGGGTCAGGTGGCCGAGGGGGTGTACGACTCGGTCAGCCGGAAGCGCTCGGGACAGTGATCGCGCCCGGCCCCCACCTCCCCCAACCCGTGTTCGGAACCCCGGAAAAGCCTGAGGCCCGCCCCTCGGGAAAGGGACGGGCCTCCAGCCCACTCACAGCAACCAACCGGGCAACCGGCTACGCGTCTCCTCAGGCCACAACCGGCGTCGGTACGTACGGCGCCAGATCCGCGGCCAGCTCTTCGTGCACCCGCACCTTGAGCAGGGTGCCCTCCGCGGTGTGCTCCTCGGAGATCACCTCGCCCTCGTCATGGGCGCGGGCCACCAGCTTGCCGTGGGTGTACGGCACGAGTGCCTCGATCTCGACGGACGGGCGCGGCAGCTCGTTGTCGATCAGGGCGAGCAGCTCGGCGATGCCCTGGCCGGTGCGGGCCGAGACCGCGATGGCGCGCTTCTCGATCCGCATCAGCCGCTGGAGCGTCAGCGGGTCGGCCGCGTCCGCCTTGTTGATCACGACGACCTCGGGCACGTCGATGGCGCCGACGTCCCGGATCACCTCGCGTACGGCGGCCAGCTGCTCCTCAGGGTTCGGGTGCGAACCGTCCACCACGTGCAGGATCAGGTCGGACTCGCCGACCTCCTCCATGGTGGAGCGGAACGCCTCGACCAGGTGGTGCGGCAGGTGCCGTACAAAACCGACGGTGTCGGCCAGCGTGTACAGGCGGCCGCTCGGGGTCTCCGCGCGGCGGACGGTGGGGTCCAGGGTCGCGAACAGGGCGTTCTCGACCAGGACACCGGCGCCCGTCAGGCGGTTGAGCAGGGACGACTTGCCGGCGTTGGTGTAGCCCGCGATGGCGACGGACGGCACCTTGTGGCGCTTGCGTTCCTGGCGCTTGATCTCGCGGCCGGTCTTCATGTCCGCGATCTCCCGGCGCATTTTCGCCATCTTCTCGCGGATCCGGCGCCGGTCCGTCTCGATCTTGGTCTCACCGGGACCACGGGTGGCGAGACCGCCGCCCTTGCCGCCGCCCATCTGACGGGACAGCGACTGACCCCAGCCGCGCAGTCGCGGCAGCATGTACTGCATCTGCGCGAGCGCGACCTGCGCCTTGCCCTCTCGGGACTTGGCGTGCTGGGCGAAGATGTCGAGGATCAGGGCCGTACGGTCGATGACCTTGACCTTGACGACGTCTTCGAGGGCGATGAGCTGGCCGGGGCTGAGCTCACCGTCGCAGATGACGGTGTCGGCGCCGGATTCGACGACGATGTCCCGCAGCTCCATGGCCTTGCCGGAACCGATGAAGGTGGCCGCGTCGGGCTTGTCGCGGCGCTGGATCACGCCGTCGAGCACGAGGGCGCCGGCGGTCTCCGCGAGGGCGGCGAGCTCCGCGAGGGAGTTGTCGGCGTCCTGCGCGGTCCCCGTGGTCCAGACGCCGACGAGGACGACCCGCTCCAGACGGAGCTGGCGGTACTCGACCTCGGTGACGTCCTCGAGTTCGGTGGAGAGGCCGGCGACGCGACGCAGGGCCGCGCGCTCGGAGCGGTCGAACTGGTCGCCGTCCCGCTCTCCGTCGATCTCGTGGCTCCAGGCGACGTCCTCTTCCATCAGGGCATCGGCCCGAAGACCTTCGGCGTAGGTGTGCGCGAGGCGCTGCGTGTCCTGGGAAGGGGATGAAGAGGAGGTCATTGGGTCCTTACGTCGTTGGGGAGTCCGATACGGCGGCCAGGGGTCCGTGGTGGTCACGACACCACCGCCGGTCATGTTGGTCAACGCACGAGTACCCCGGGAGATTCCCGTGTCCCGTGCCGCGCCGACCTGAAGATGGTCGCACGGCACGGGACGTCTCGTCACCGGCTTATTTCACCGGCACGGCGGCGGGGGCCACGGCCTTCCAGTCCGGGTGTCCGGGCATCGCCGGGGTCTTCTCGGCGTAGAGCCAGTCGTGGAGGAAGCCGCCGAGGTCGCGTCCGGAGACCGCGGAGGCGAGACGGACGAAGTCCGCGGTCGTGGCCGTGCCGTCCCGGTGCTGCTGCACCCAGGCCCGTTCCAGGGTCTCGAAGGCCTTGGGGCCGATCTCCTGGCGCAGGGCGTAGAGGACGAGCGCAGCGCCGTCGTAGACGTTCGGACGGAAGATGCTGATCTTCTGGCCGGGCTTGGGCGGCTTGGGGGCGGCCGGCGGTCCGCCGGCGGCGCGCCAGCGGTCGGAGGCGCCGTACGCGGCCTTCATACGGGCGTCCAGGGTCCGCCCCTCCTTCGCCTCCGCGTAGAGGGCCTCGTACCAGGTGGCGTGGCCTTCGTTGAGCCACAGGTCGGACCAGGTGCGGGGGCTGACGCTGTCGCCGAACCACTGGTGGGAGAGCTCATGCACCATGATCGACTCGACGTACCACTTGGGGTAGGCGGGTTCGGTGAACAGGTCCTTCTCGAAGAGGGACAGAGTTTGAGTTTCCAACTCGAAGCCGGTGTCGGCGGCGGCCATGAGGATGCCGTACGTCTCGAAGGGGTACGGCCCGACCCTGTCCTCCATCCACGCGATCTGCGCGGGGGTCTTCTTGAGCCAGGGTTCCAGGGCGGCGCGGTCCTGGGTGGGCACCACGTCCCGTACGGGCAGTCCGTGCGGCCCGCTGCGACGCAGCACGGTGGAACGGCCGATGGACACCTGTGCGAGCTCGGTGGCCATGGGGTGCTGGGTGCGGTAGGTCCAGGTGGTCGTCCGGCCGGCCCGGTCCACGTCGGTCGGCAGACCGTTGGCGACGGCCGTCCAGCCGTCCGGCGCCGTGACCCGGATGGTGAACATGGCCTTGTCGGAGGGGTGGTCGTTGCAGGGGAAGACCAGGTGGGCGACATCGGCCTGGTTGGCCATGGCGAGCCCGTCCGTGGTCCGCACCCAGCCGCCGTCGCGGTCGTCCGCGGAGACGGGGTCGCTCGTGTGCCGGACGGTGATCCGCATCCAGCTGCCCCTGGGCAGCGACCTGTCCGGAGTGACCACGAGGTCTTCACCGGCGCTGCTGAACGCGGCGGGCCGACCGTCGACCTCCACGGCCTGGACGTCGCCGTGCGCGAAGTCGAGGTTGATGCGGTCGAGCTCCGTCGTCGTCCAGGCGTCGATGGTCGTGACGGCCGCGAGCGGCTTGCTGTTGTCTCCGGCATAGGTGAAGGAGAGGTCGTACGACGCGACGTCGTAGCCGGGATTGCCCAGGTACGGGAAGAGGCGGTCCCCGACACCGAGCGGCTCGGCCGGGGCGCTCGCGGCGAGCAGACAGACGGAAACGGCGGAGGCGAGCAGTGCGACCGCCTTGCGGCGCCGGAATCCCTTGCGCGGGGGGCTTCCTGTGCTCTGGGAGCTTGCCGTGCCCTGAGGGCTTCCCGTACGGCGGCGGAGGGCGTCGGAGTCCGGCGGGGCGGCGGGCGCGGACTGTACGGGGGCGGGGCGGGTGTGGCTGCGGGGGGTGAGCGGCATGCACCACCGCTACCAGCGCGCGCGTGCGCCACGGCGGCGACGCGCGACCACCCCACTCGAACGAGTTCTTCCGGTCTCGCCGAGGCGACGGGACGGCCGAGCCGATGACGAGGAACTCCGGCTTGAGCATCCGCTCCGGGCGAAGAACTCCAGCCGGAGCATCCGCTCCGGACGAGGACCCCCAGCCGGAGCGTCCGCCCCGCAGGGCCCGGCATCCGCCCCGCAGACCCCCGGCATCCTCCCCGCAGACCCCCGGCATCCTCCCCGTCAGGCCCCCGGCGTCTGCGCCCGGCTCACGTCGTAGACGCCCGCCACGTTCCGCATGGCCCGCATCAGGGAGGGCAGCAGGGCCGCGTCCGGCAACTGGACGGTGTAGGTGTGGCGCACGCGCTGCTGGCTCGGGGGTTCGACGGTCGCGGAGACGATCTCGGCGCCCTCGCCGGCCATGGCCTCGGTGAGGTCGGCCAGGAGGTGCGGGCGGCCGAACGATTCGGCGAACAGGGTGACCCGGCACTCGGCGCTGTCACCCCAGCTCACGCCGACCTCCTTGCGCCCCATGCCCTGCATGCGCGCCACCGCGGCGCACTCGACGCGGTGCACGGTGACCACTCCGCCGCGCACGGCGAAGCCGATGATCTCGTCGGGCGGCACGGGTGTGCAGCACCCGGCCAGCCGTACGGTCGCCCCCGGCTGGTCGACGAGGGCGTTGGCGGTGCCGGGCCGGGCCGGGGTCTGCTGGTCGGGAGCGGACGCGGACGCAGGCTCGGCGAGAGCCGCACGCGCGGGGGCAGCTTTGTCATCGGCGGCCGGAAGGGCGGAGCCCCCCGGCGCGGAGCCCGCCACCACGGCCGACGCCTGGCTGGCACCCCGATCGACCACACCGACCGGCTCGGTGGCCCCGGCCTTGGCTACGCCCCCTCCGACACCTTCCGGCGCGGCCGCACCCGGCACGAAGGATCCGCTCTCTCCCCCTGTGCCCCGCTCCGCCGACTCCTGCGTGGGATGCGTCGCGATCCACCGCTGGATCGCGATCCGGGCCGCGGGCGTGTGCGCGTGCTCCAGCCACTCCTTGGAGGGCTCGGCGGCCGGGTCCTGCCCCATGAGGAGCTGGACGGTGTCGCCGTCCTTCAGAACGGTGCTCAGGGTCGCCAGCCGGCCGTTGACACGAGCGCCCAGGCAGGCGTGCGCGTCCTCGCCGTACTGCGCGTAGGCGGCGTCCACACAGGTCGCGCCCTCGGGCAGCCCCAGGGTGCCGCCGTCGGGCCGGAAGACGGTGATCTCGCGGTCCTGGGCGAGGTCCTCACGGAGGGTGGACCAGAAGGTGTCGGCGTCGGGCGCGGCCGCCTGCCAGTCGAGCAGCCGGGAGAGCCAGCCGGGGCGGGTCGGGTCCACCCGCTCCTCGTCGACGGCACCGGGCTCCTCCGGGGAACCCACGTACGGATTGCCCAGCGCGACCACACCGGCCTCGGCGACCTTGTGCATCTGGTGCGTGCGGATGAGGACTTCGACGACCTGGCCGTCGCCGCGGGCCACGGCGGTGTGCAGCGACTGGTACAGGTTGAACTTCGGTACGGCGATGAAGTCCTTGAACTCCGAGACGACCGGCGTCATACAGGTGTGCAGTTCGCCGAGGACGCCGTAGCAGTCCGCGTCCTCGCCGACCAGGACGAGCAGGCGCCCGAAGTCCGCGCCGCGCAGGCGGCGGCCGCGCTTTCGGGCCGTCCGGTGCACGGAGACGAAGTGCCGCGGCCGGATGACGACTTCGGCCTGGATGCCGGCCTCGCGCAGCACCCCGCGCACCTCTTCGGCGATCTCGGCGAGCGGGTCGTCCTCGCGCGAGGCGTTGTCGACGATCAGCTCCCGCGTGTGCTCGTACTCCTCGGGGTGGAGGATCGCGAAGACCAGGTCCTCCAGCTCGGTCTTGAGGGCCTGGACGCCGAGGCGTTCGGCGAGCGGGATGAGGACGTCCCGGGTGACCTTGGCGATGCGGGCCTGCTTCTCGGGGCGCATCACGCCGAGGGTGCGCATGTTGTGCAGCCGGTCGGCGAGTTTGATCGACATCACGCGGACGTCGTTGCCGGTGGCGACCAGCATCTTGCGGAAGGTCTCGGGCTCGGCGGCGGCGCCGTAGTCGACCTTCTCCAGCTTGGTGACGCCGTCGACGAGGAAGCGGACCTCGGCGCCGAACTCCTCGCCGACCTGATCGAGCGTCACCTCGGTGTCCTCGACGGTGTCGTGGAGCAGGGAGGCGGTCAAGGTGGTGGTCTCGGCGCCGAGTTCGGCCAGGATGAGGGTGACGGCGAGCGGGTGCGTGATGTACGGCTCACCGCTCTTGCGCATCTGGCCGCGATGCGAGGACTCGGCCAGGACCCAGGCACGGCGCAGGGGTTCGAGGTCGGCGTCGGGGTGGTGGGCGCGGTGGGCCTCGGCGACATGGCCGATGGCGGCGGGCAGCCGGTCACGGGCGGCGGGGCCGAGCAGGGCGGCGCGTCCCAGGCGGCGCAGGTCGATCCGCGCCCGCCAGCGGGCGGCCGCACCTGTCACCGGACCTGGGGTCGCGGGGTTCGTGGCCTCCGCACTCATGGGCACCTCCGGCTGTGGACCGGCGGACGGGGTGCCCCATGGCGGACACGGCTCAGGGGATGGCATTCCCCCGTCCGGGCCGGTGCTTGATGCTACCGAGCCCATCACGCCCGGCTGACCGCCTCTCGGCGAGCGTGAAACGGATCACCCATTCGAGCGACGATGTGCAGGTTTACGATTTCGCGCCGCCTGAATGGCGGGTGCCCGTGCTTTTCCATCGCACACGGCACCGAAGGCTTCGGTTCCACGCCTCCGGCGCTCCGCGTACCGTCGTTCATATGGTCAACGAACCACGTTTTCCAGCCAGTCGCCGTCGATCTCGCCCTCGGCGACGATCACCGCGGGGCCGGTCATCTCGATCTGGCCGTCCGCCCGCTCGGTGATCACGAGGGTGCCTCCGGGCACGTCCACGGTGTAGGTCACCGGGGTGCCGGTGATCGCCGGGTCGGTGCCGTCCCTGCGCGCGGTGGCGACGGCGACGGCACAGGCGCCGGTGCCGCAGGAGCGGGTCTCGCCGGAGCCGCGCTCGTGCACGCGCATCGCGACGTGCCGGGGGCCGCGGTCGACGACGAACTCGACATTGACCCCGTCCGGGTAGGCGGCGGCCGGGCTGAAGGGCGGCGGCGAGTACAGATCGCCGGCGTGCGCCAGGTCGTCCACGAAGGCGACGGCGTGCGGGTTGCCCATGTTCACGTTGCGCGCGGGCCAGCTGTGCTCGCCGACGCTCACCGTGACGTCTCCTTCAGGGAGCCGCGCCCTGCCCATGCCGACGGTGACGTCGCCGGCCTTGTCGATGTGCACGGTCTTCACCCCGCCGCGGGTCGCCACGGCGAGGTCGCCCTCGGTGACGTGTCCGGCGTGCTGGAGGTAGCGGGCGAAGACGCGTACGCCGTTGCCGCACATCTCGGCGATCGAGCCGTCCCCGTTGCGGTAGTCCATGAACCACTCGGCCTCGGCCGCCAGGTGCGCCGCCTCGGGGTGCGCCGCGGACCGCACGACGTGGAGGAGGCCGTCGCCGCCGATACCGGCCCGGCGGTCGCAGAGGGCGGCCACGGTCTCGCGGGGCAGGTCGAGGTCGTTCTCGGGGTCCGGGATGATCACGAAGTCGTTCTCGGTGCCGTGACCCTTGAGGAAGGGGATCCGCGTGCTCATGTCTCGATCGTACGGCGCGCGCCGGTGCGGGCCGCTCGCGCCCGCGCGGTGGGGCCGTACATCGGCACGGGTGCGCGCCCTGAACGCGCCCCCTGAAGGCGAGAAGCCCTCAGCGCAGCCTTGCCACGCGCCAGACCGCCAACACGATCACCACAGCCACCAGCAGGGCGTAGGCCGCCACCACCCGCCAGTCCGCCCGGCGGTCCTCGCCCCGCCTCGGCAGCCCGGGCCACGTGTAACCAACGCGCCGCGCCGCCGTCATTCCCCAGCCCGCGGCGCACGAGCAGATCAGCAGGCCCAGCATCGCGATCACCGCTCCGCTGTCGCCGAAATCGAAGGCCAGCGGGAAGGCGAACATGAGGGAGCCGACCGCGGCCAGCGCGACGATGGGGGCGAGCTGCCAGATCCGCAGGCGGCGCTGCGGGCGCAGCTCGACCTCGACCTCTTCCCCGGCCGCGAACATCTCCTCGGGCTCGGGGCCGTCGTCGGTCACACCGTCCGGCACCTCGTCGAGCGCCTCGGGGCTCGGACGGGTCCCGTCCTGCTCCGGTTCACCGTTCTCGACGGTGAGGGGCTCGGTGCCTTGTGCGGTGTCGCGAGGGCCGGCCTCCATCGCCACGCGCCCTCCCAACTCGGACTCCACTTGGTCGATCGAAGCTCGATGATGGCACGGCGCCGGAGGCTCGGATGACGGCCGGAGCGTCCCGATGCCAGGACGTGATCAGGCTGTGACCGGTCGTTCGACCAACGCCAGTGCGAGCTGCGGAAGTTCTGTGAGATGCGCCGCAGCCCCACTCAACCAATGCACCCGTGGGTCGCGCCTGAACCACGAATCCTGGCGGCGCGCGAAGCGTTTCGTGGCCCGTACGGTCTCGGCCCGCGCGTCCTCCATGGTGCACTCCCCCGCGAGCGCCGCCAGCACCTGCTGGTACCCGAGCGCGCGCGAGGCCGTGCGCCCCTCGCGCAACCCGCGCGCCTCGAGCTCCCGCACCTCGTCCACGAGTCCCGCGTCCCACATCCGGTCGACCCGGCGCGCGATGCGCTCGTCGAGCTCGGGCCGGGCCACGTCGACACCGATCTGGAGGGTGTCGTAGACGGAGTCATGGCCGGGGAGGTTCGCGGTGAAGGGCTTCCCGGTGATCTCGATCACCTCGAGGGCCCGGACGATACGGCGGCCGTTGCTGGGCAGGATCGCCTGCGCGGCGCCGGGGTCGGCGGCGGCGAGGCGGGCATGCAGCGCGCCGGAGCCGCGCAGGACGAGCTCGTCCTCCAGTCGGGCCCTGACGTCGGGGTCGGTGCCGGGGAACTCCAGGTTGTCGACGGCACCGCGGACGTACAGGCCGGAGCCGCCGACCAGGACGGGCCAGCGACCCTCGGCCAGCAGGGCGTCGATCCTGGCGCGGGCCAGCCGCTGGTACTCGGCGACGGAGGCGGTGACCGTGACGTCCCAGATGTCCAGGAGGTGGTGCGGGACGCCGTCGCGCTCCTCGGGCGTCAGCTTGGCGGTGCCGATGTCCATCCCTCGGTAGAGCTGCATGGAGTCGGCGTTGACGACCTCGCCGCCCAGGCGCTGGGCGAGGAAGACGCCCAGATCGGACTTTCCGGCCGCGGTGGGTCCGACGACGGCGATGACGCGGGGGGCGGGGGGTGCGCTGCTCACGGCACCAGTCTCGCAAACCTCCGAACCCCACCTCGAACGAGTTACGTGACGGCACCGGCCCGACGTCGTTGCCAGTTGCGTGGTTTCCGCCGCCCTGTTCCCGGAGGCGGCGATTCCGGGTGGCGCAGACGGGCGCACCGGACGACGCGGGTTTTCCCCCGCACGAGTAACGTATGGAGTGGATATGGGCGTTTTCGCACGACTTCTCCGGAGGTCGAAGGCTACGGAGGAGGCGTCAACCGCCGAGACGCAGGCCGACACCCGTACGGCCGAGTCCGCGGCGGATGCGGCGGACGCGGCGGATGCGGCGGATGCGACGAAGGCAACGCACGCGACGGACGAGGCGGACGAGGCGGAAGAGGCGTCGGCGGCGAAGGAGCGGACCGGCACCAAGGCTGACGAAGGGGCCGAGGAACGGGCCGCTGAGAAGGCCGAGGTCGGTGAAGCGTCCGGAGCCGTGGGCACTCAGGCGGACGCGGAGGCCGCCGGGGAGGCCGCCGCCGAGGACGTCGAGATCCCGAAGCAGCAGTCCGCCGAGGATGCGGCCGACCGTGAGGCCGGCGAGGGCGCCCGCACGTAACTGCCCCGCGTGGGAAGGCGAACGATGGGTCTCATGGACAGTTTCAGGGCCAAGCTCAGCCCGGCCAAGGACAAGGTCTCCGGCCTCGCGCACCAGCACGGGGACAAGATCCAGCACGGCCTCGACAAGGCGGCGAAGGTCGTGGACGAGAAGACCAAGGGCAAGTACAGCGGCAGGATCCAGAGGGGCACGAGCAAGGCCAAGGACGCCATGGACCGACTCGCCGCGCACAAGGACGGCACGAAGGGACAGGGCGGACCGGGCGGACCGGGCGGCGACACCACGCCTCCGGCCTCACCGCCGCCCACTTCCTGAAGGGCGGGCACGGCACACTGGCGGACGGCCGGGGCGGACGCACCCGGCCGTCCGCCGTTGTCCAGGCGCTCCCGGACTCCCCATGGCCCTTCGGCCCTTCCGGAGTCCCTACGGCCCTTCCGCGCTTCCGGAGTTCCTACGGCCCCTCGGCGCTCCCGGGGTCCCTACGGCCCTCGGCGCTCCCGGACTACCTACGGCCCTCGGCGCTCCCGGGCTCCCTACAGCCCTCGGCCCTACCAGCCCCCTGGCCCTTCTACGCCCCCGTCACGACCACGCCGCGACCACGTACCCCACGCCGTACGGCGCGTCCTCGTACAGCAGCGAGCCGCCCAGGCCGGCCCCCTCGGCCGCGCCCGCCAGGACCTGCCAGGGCGCGCGGCCGGAGGCCTTCAGCTCGTATGCCAGCTCGGCGTCCAGCGCGCGCAGGGCAGCCACGTCGGCCGCGCCCAGTGCCCGCGCGACCTCCGCGTCGAAGGGGGCCGCGCGCTCGTCGAGGTAACCGGGTGCCTTGAGCGTGCGACAGGCGCTGGCGTCGCCCATCACCAGCAGCGCCACCCGCTCGGCCCGGCCGGCGATTCCCCTCCCGGTCTGGATACACCGCTCGGGCTCCAGAGGTTCCCCGACCCCGAGTCCCTCGATCGGGGCGTCCGACCAGCCGGTGCGCTCCAGCAGCCAGGCGGCGACCGCCAGGGAGGTCGGCAGCGGACGCGGCTCCTCGTCGTCGCCATGGTCGGCACCCGGTCCTGCATCGACGCCTACCGCCCCGTCGCCACCCGGTCGTACGCCGACGCCTACTCCCCCGGCGGCACCCGGACCTACGCCGACACCCCCTGCTCCGCCGGCACCCAGTCGTACATCGACGTCCACACCGAAGCCCCGGAACGAGCCGCGCGAGCCCTCCGCGTGCACCCCGCGGCCGCTCTGCTCCGCGGGTCCGACGACCACGAGGAGGTCGGGCCGAGCGGCGGCGAGCACGCCCAGTGCGTCCGCGCACGCGGCCCGCGCGGTGTCCAGCTCGGGCGCGGCGCCCGCGGCGACCTCGGGCACGAGGAGCGGCGGGCAGGGGCAGACAGCGGCGGCGACAAGCATGATCCGCAGCCTACTTCCAGCCCCACGGCCAGGACTCGGGATGGGTGCTCCACGCCAGTTCGGCGAGCCGGTACACCAGGCGGTGCGTGCTGATCGCGCCTTCGACGTTCACGTAGTAGGCGTCCCCGTCACCGATCCGGTAGACCTGTCGGCGCTTCTGGCGCAGGCCGGCGCTCGGACGGTGGGTGCAGGCGAGCTCGTACAGACGGGCCCGGGCCTCGTCCTGGGTGCCCTCGAAGTGCGCCACCTCGTCGACGTCGTTCTGCGTCCCGACAGCGCGGTCGACGACCACCACCCAGCGCCCCATGCCCCGCCCCTCCCCTGAACCCGCTGAATCCGTGCCGTCGCTCAGTGCGCCGCGCAACCCCCGGTGGCCACCGGCAGCGGCGCCGGTACCCCGATCTGCGGCAGCCCCAGCATCACGCCCGCCGGCTTCGCGGCCTCCTGGGCGTTGCGCTTCTCCCAGGCGTCACCCGCGCGCGTGCGGCGCACGTCGAGGACGGCGCCCTCGGCGAGGAGGTGGTGGGGAGCGGCGTAGGTGATCTCGACCGTGACGACGTCGCCGGGGCGGACCTCCTGGTCGGGCTTGGTGAAGTGGACCAGGCGGTTGTCGGGGGCGCGGCCGGAGAGGCGGTGGGTGGCGCCGTCCTTGCGGCCCTCGCCCTCGGCGACCATCAGCTCCAGGGTGCGGCCGACCTGCTTCTTGTTCTCGTCCCAGGAGATCTCCTCCTGGAGGGCGACGAGACGCTCGTAGCGCGACTGCACGACCTCCTTGGGGATCTGCCCGTCCATGGTGGCCGCGGGGGTTCCGGGGCGCTTGGAGTACTGGAAGGTGAAGGCGTTCGTGAAGCGAGCCTCGCGGACCACGTGCATGGTCTGCTCGAAGTCCTCCTCGGTCTCGCCGGGGAAGCCCACGATGATGTCGGTCGAGATCGCGGCGTCCGGCATGGCGGCGCGGACCTTCTCGATGATCCCCAGGTAGCGGTCCTGGCGGTAGGAGCGGCGCATCGCCTTGAGGACGGTGTCCGAGCCGGACTGGAGCGGCATGTGGAGCTGGGGCATGACGTTCGGGGTCTCCGCCATGGCCGCGATCACGTCGTCCGTGAAGTCGCGGGGGTGCGGGGAGGTGAAGCGGACGCGCTCCAGGCCCTCGATGGTGCCGCAGGCCCGGAGCAGCTTGCTGAAGGCCTCACGGTCGCCGATGTCGGAGCCGTACGCGTTGACGTTCTGCCCGAGCAGCGTGATCTCGGAGACGCCCTCGCCGACCAGGGCCTCGATCTCGGCGAGGATGTCGCCGGTACGGCGGTCCTTCTCCTTGCCGCGCAGGGCCGGGACGATGCAGAAGGTGCAGGTGTTGTTGCAGCCGACGGAGATCGACACCCAGGCCGCGTAGGCGCTCTCGCGCCGGGTCGGCAGGGTCGACGGGAACGCCTCCAGCGACTCGGCGATCTCGACCTGCGCCTCCTCCTGCACGCGCGCGCGTTCCAGCAGGACGGGGAGCTTGCCGATGTTGTGCGTGCCGAAGACGACGTCCACCCAGGGCGCCTTCTTGACGATGGTGTCGCGGTCCTTCTGGGCGAGGCAGCCGCCGACGGCGATCTGCATGCCGGGCCGCGATGCCTTCCTGGGCGCGAGCCGGCCGAGGTTGCCGTAGAGCCGGTTGTCGGCGTTCTCCCGCACCGCGCAGGTGTTGAAGACGACGACGTCCGCGTCCCCGTCGGAGCCCTCGGGCGCGGGCACGTACCCGGCCTCCTCGAGCAGTCCGGACAATCGCTCGGAGTCGTGGACGTTCATCTGGCACCCGTAGGTGCGCACTTCGTACGTTTTCGGAGATGAAACGTCCACTGCCGGGCTCCGGTCGCTGCTGCTGGTCATGGGTCAAGGGTAGGCGCTCGGGGAGGACGCGCGGCCCGGCCGTCCCCGGACGGCTCGGCGAGCGCGGTGTCCGGGCCCGCCCCTACGGCGATCAGGCCGGCATGCCCCGCTCGGCCAGGCCGCTCTCGTAGGCGATGATGACCAGCTGCGCGCGGTCCCGGGCGTGCAGCTTGGCCAGGAGGCTGCCCACGTGGGTCTTCACTGTGGGCATGCTGATGACCAGGCGTTCGGAGATCTCCTGGTTGGACAGTCCGTTGGCGATCAGCACGAGGACTTCCTGTTCCCGGTTGGTCAGCCCGATGAGCCGGGGAGCCGGGCGTGCCGTCCCGCTGCGGCGGGAGAAGTCGGAGATGAGGCGCCGGGTGACGGTCGGAGCCAGGACGCCCTCGCCGGTGGCGATGACCCGGATGCCGTTGACCAGGTCGGACGGCGAGGCGTCCTTGAGCATGAAGCCGCTGGCGCCCGCCTGGAGCGCCGGATAGACGTACTCGTCCATGTCGAACATGGTCAGGGCCAGCACCCGGACACCGGAGAGCTTCTCGTCGGCGCAGATCTCCCGGGTGGCCGCGATCCCGTCCATGACGGGCATACGGAGGTCCATGAGGACGACGTCCGGCGCGAGCGCGCGGGTGAGGCGTACGGCGGTGGCGCCGTCCCCCGCCTCGCCGACGACCTCCATGCCGGGCGTGGAGTCGACCAGGACCCGGAAGCTGCCGCGCAGCAGCGCCTGGTCGTCCGCGATCAGGACCCGGACCGCCTCGGCCATTGCGTGATCCTCGATCCTCGTCCGCATGCGGGGTTTGACGGTATGCGCCACTTCAGCGGGGTCGCCTCGCCACTTTAGCGGGGTTGCCTCGCCATTTATGTGGAGTCGCCCAGCCAACTCGACTGCTCCGTATACCGTTTCACGCCACGTCGAGCGCCAGCTCCCCGGTGCCGTCGTCCATGACCTCGACCGCCGTCCCGTACGGCTGGGACAGCTGGGCGACGTCCGTGAGGGTCTTCTCGGCCTCGGCCCGGTCGGCCAGCCGGGGGCGGCCACGGCGGTGGACCGGCCGGCCGAAGCCGAGGTCGACCGGGTGCAGCCGGGCCGCGGTCAGGGTGCCGTCCTCGAAGGTGAGGACCGGGACGAGCGACTGCCAGTAGCGGCGGTGCGGGGCGAACAGCCGGGTGCCGTGTCCGCTGAGCCGGTCGTAGTAGCGGCCGGGGGTGAGCGGCCGTTCCGCGGTCACCTTGGCGTAGTCCTCGGCGGAGACGCGGTCGGTCAGTTCGATCTGGCTGACGATGTTGCCCAGGCTGTAGAAGATCGGCTTGTTCCGGTACAGCTCCACTCCGCGCAGGAAGTGCGGCCCGTGTCCGACCACGGCGTCGGCGCCCTCGTCGATCATCCGGTGGGCGAACACGCGCAGGAACTCGCCCGGTGTCTCGGGCGTCGGGCCGGGCTCGTGGGAGTGCACGCTCACCACGACGAGGTCCGCGCGCAGCCGGGCCTCGCCGACCCAGCGGGCGATCTCGTCCAGGTCGCGCGGATCGCACTCGGTCGTGAAGCCCGGCGCGTCCGCCGTACGGAAGCGGGTGCCGAACAGGGCGAGCCGGTCGGGGCCGAGCAGGGCCGGGTCGACTCCGAGGAGGGCGCGGGCCTCGGCCCGCCGGGCCCGAAGGCCCGTCTCGGCGTCGATCGTGCGCAGCACGTCCATCTGGTCCGCCGTGACCTGCATGGTCGCGGTGTGCCGCAGCGGGTTGAGACCGGGGCGGCCGGGCAGCTCAGGTGACGGGTCGGCCGCTTCCTGCCCGGGCAGGAAGGTCGCGGTGCAGGAGAGCAGTGCCAGGCTGCCGCCCGGCCGGTCGGCGTAGACGGGGCGGCGGGCGCCCGTGAGGTCGGCGCCGATGCCGGCGTACGGGATCCCCCGCGCCCGCAGCAGGTCCACGGTGCCGAGCACGCCCTCCGTTCCCAGGTCCATGGCGTGGTTGTTGGCGCAGCCCAGTACGGAGAATCCGGCCGCCGTGACCTCGTCGAGCACCGCGGAGTCCGCGATCAGGCAGCCCCCGCCGGCCGCGTTGTGGACGGGATGTCCGCGTCCGTCGCTGGGGACGACCTCCAGATTGGTGACGGCGAAGTCGGTGCCGTGCAGCAGATCGCGGAGCCGTTCGGCGGCCGGGTCGGAGGTGATCAGTCCTCCTCGCGTCACCATGCAGTCGCCGGACAGGGCCACCGTCAGCCGGGTCATCGTCGAGCCTCCGTGACCTCACGGGTGAGCGCGGCGCCGGGATCGGGGCCGGTGACGTCGACGCGGCGGCCGTCGACCGTCACGGTCGGTGTCAGCGCCACCTTGCGGGAGGCGGCCACGTCGGACACGTACTGCACCCAGGGCCGGAACCGGGCGTCCTCGACACAGCGCGCGAAGGAGTCCCGGGTGATGCCGGCCTCCTTGCCCGCGGCGATCAGCTGGGCCTCGCTGAGGCCGGGGCCCTGTTCGGCGGGCTGCTTCGCGAACAGGACGGTGGAGTACTGCTCGAACCTGCCCGCGTCGGCCGCGCAGGCCGCTGCGGAGGCGGCGCGCGTCGAGTAGCCCGCGGGCGCGCTGCGGTCGTCGAGGAAGGCGACCGGGTGGTAGACGACACTCACCCCGCCGCGCGAACGCAGGCTCCCGAGTGCCGAGTTCAGGGCCCGTTCGGTACGGCGGCACTCGGGGCAGAGGTAGTCGAGGTAGACGTCGACCCGGACGGCACCGGTGGAGGCAGCCACCCCCGACTTGTCGGCGGCGACCCCGGCCGGCACGCGGCTCGGCGCCTTGTCCGGGGCGGTGTTGGTGGCCCGGACAAGGCCCGCGCCGACCAGGGCGGCGGCCGCGACCACCACCACGGCCACCAGTGAAACCACCGTTGTGCGCCGCCGCCGCTGTCGCCGGTGCACCATCTCGCGGACCATGGCGTCCGTCGTCCCTGTGTCCGTCTTCCCTGCGTCCGTCGTCCCTGTGTCCGTCGTCCCTGTGTCCGTCATGCTTCTCGCTCCTTCGGGTCCAGGACCCAGCTGTCCAGCGCGTACGGGGTGCGCGGGTGGCGGATCAGGAGGGCGGCCGCGCCGAGCAGCACCAGGTCGCGCGCGATGTCGATCGCGTAGCCCCGCTCGGCGCCGTCGCTGAGCGTGCCCCCGCCGCCGAAGCACCCGCAGTCGATGGACATGCCCCGCGCCCACACCGAGGCGATGGCCGCCACGTAGACGACCAGCAGGACGGCCGTGCCCACCGCCGCGACCCTGGTCGCCAGCCCGGCCGCGAGCAGGAGGGCGATCGCCAGCTCGACGAAGGGCAGGACGCCGCCGATGAGTTGCGCCTGGTCGTCGGGGACGATCCGGTAGAGGGCGACCGTGCGGCCGGCCTCCGTGAGGTCCCCCACCTTCACCAGGGCGGCGTAGGCGAGGACCGCTGCCAGCGTCAGCCGCGCCGTCAGCCGCACCAGGCCCGCCCGGGTCCGGGCCGCCGGCGGGGCGAGGGCCGTCTTCGCCGCATCGGCCGTGATCACAGCCGTGCGCTGTCCTTCCCGGCTCATGACGTACGGCTGAATCGGTAGCCCGCGAAGCCGAGCGCGAGCGCGGTGAGGGCGGCCATCATGCCCAGTTCGGCGACCACGGGCGGGTGCCAGCCGCCGAGCATCAGCCGGGTCTGCTCCGAGGTGAGCACGTCCGGGCCGGGCAGGGTCCGGCGGACCGCGTCGACGCCGTACGTCAGGGGGTTGAGCTTGACGACGGTGTCCAGCCAGCCCGGCAGGCCGTTGGGCGGGAACATCGCGCCGGAGAAGAACATCAGCGGCATCAGGCTCAGGTTGACCGCGACCTGGAAGGTGTCCACCTGCCGGATGGTGACGGCGGCGAGCAGTCCGAGCGAGGTGAACATGAGGGAGACCAGCAGGAGTTCGAGCAGCACGGCCAGCAGCATGGGGGTGTAGCGGATGTTCGCGATGCCGCCGACGGACAGCACCATCAGGCCGTAGACCGCACCCGTGGTGGCTCCGCCGAGGGCGAGGCCGAAGACGATGGCGGCGCGCGGGAACGGAGCGACGAGCATCTGGCGCAGCACGCCCAGCCGACGGTCCCACACCAGGGAGATGCCCACGGCGATCGCCGGGGCCTGCACGGACATGACCAGCGTGCCGGGGAACAGATAGGCCCGGTAGTCGTTCAGCTGGGCCTTTCCGAGGCTGGACGAGGCCGCGTCGAGACCGGTGCCGAGGACGACGAGGAACAGTAGGGGCGTCACGAGGCCCATGGCCAGTCGTACGGGATTGTGCCGCAGGCGGATCATCTCGCGCCGCCACAGCAGCAGGACGGGGCGGGCGGGGTGGCGGGACCGCTCGGCCGGCGGTGTCGGGGCCGTGCTGTCGCCGAGTGCGGCCGGTGCGGTGTCGGTCCGGGTCATCGCAGTCCTTCCCCGAGGTCGCCCAGGGTGCGCGGGCCGGCCGCGGCCTCCCGGATGGCGAGACCGGTGTGGTGCAGGAAGACGTCGTCGAGCGTGGGCGGGTCGATGCTCACCTCGCGCACTGTCACGCCGAGTTCGGTGCACAGGCGGGGTACGAGGGCGGATGCGCGCTCGACCCGGAACAGCAGGCCGTCCGGGGTGGGCTCCGCCAGGAGTCCGAACCGCTCGCGCAGGGCTTCGGCGGCGCGCTTGTCGTCCTCGGTGCGCAGGGCGACGAGGTCGGCCCCGATGACGGACTTGAGGTCCGCGGGGGTGCCCTCGGTGACGACCTTGCCCCGGTCGACGATCGCGATCCGGTCGCAGTGCTCGGCCTCGTCCAGCTGGTGGGTGGTGACGAAGACCGTGATGCCCCGCTCCCGTCGCAGCCGCTCGAGATGGTCCCAGACCGCGGCACGGGTCTGGGCGTCCAGACCGGTCGTCGGCTCGTCGAGGAACAGCACGAGGGGCTCGGCGAGCAGGCCGCGGGCGATCTCCAGTCGACGGCGCAGGCCGGTGGAGAACTGCCGTACCGGCACTCTGCGGCGCTCGGACAGGTCCATCAGGTCGAGCAGCGAGTCGATGGCCCGGCTCCCGGCGCGGCGGGACAGTCCGCACAGGTCGGCCTGGAACCGGAGGTTCTCGGCGGCGGAGAGGTCCAGGTCGAGGGTCGACTCCTGGAACACGATGCCGATCCGGCGGCGGACCTCGGCGGGCGCGCCGGCGACGTCGAAGCCCGCGACCTCGGCGCGGCCCGCGGTGGGACGCAGCAGGGTGATCAGCATGTTGATGGTGGTCGTCTTGCCCGCGCCGTTCGGTCCGAGGAAGCCGTACACACTGCCCGTGGGCACGGTCAGGTCGAGGCCGTTCACGGCCGCGGTGGTGCCGTAGTACGCGTAGAGGCCCTCGGCTCGGATCGCCGTCATCAGCGGCTCCCGTCGATGCGGCCCGGGCTCCTGCCGTACGCGCCGGGATTCTCGCCGGGCCCGCCGGGGTTCTCGCCGGACGCGCCGGGGCTGTCGCCGGAGGGACGGGGGTGCTCGCTCGGGCGGCGCACGGCCAGGACCGTGCGGAACGCGCTGAGTTCGCCCGGCTCGTCCACCGGCCGTCCGTCGACCTCCACCCAGGCGTGGGCGCCGAAGGGCTGCGTCCTGAACCCGGTGCACCAGTCGGCCCACCGGCCGCGCGTGCGGCACAGCAGGGCGGTGGCCACGGAGCGCTGGAGGCAGCCGAGTCCCGCGCAGCGCGTGCTGACCGAGACGACCGCCCGGCGGGCCCGCGCCACCTCGGCGTATCCGGCGGGGCGGGACCCCTTGCTGAGCACGCCCAGCACGCGGTGCAGGCGGGCCGGGGGCAGCTGGACGAGCAGGCGGGCCGCACCGGCCGCGCAGCGGGGGGCGAACTGCCGGTGCCACGGCAGTCGCGGGGCCTGTTCGGCCACGGCGGGAGTGGTCATGAGGCCACCTCCACGAGACGGGCCGCGCTGAGCGCGTCGATGAGGGCCTGGACGTCCTGCCGGGCCTGGGCGTCGCTGACCGGGGCCGCGGCGCACAGGCCGGCGGCGGCCGCGTCGGGCGCGTCCCCGTCGAGGAGTCGGCGCAGGACTCCGGCGCCGGAGTGGTTGAGCTGGAAGTAGCGGCCGCGCCGCCCGTCGAGCAGCACGGCGCCCGTGTCGACGGCGGTGAGGGTGACGTCGCGGGCGAGGGTCAGCTTCATCCGAGTTCTCCCGAGTGCGGGTCCTGGGTGGCGGGCAGGGGGTGTGTCCCGGGACGCGTCCGGGGATGCGTCCTGAGCCAGCTCTCGCAGCCCACCGTGGTGTCGATCGGCATGAGGTGATGGGACATCGGGCCCGGATTCAGCACCGCGGCACGGAAGGCCACCGGGTCGATGAGCCCGAGCCGGGCGAGCCGCGAGTCCTCGCAGAGCTCCAGGATCCGGGCCCGGTTGCGGGCCAGGCCCCGGAACGCCTCCGCGCTGAACTCGCCCTTGTCGCGGCGGTCCAGGACGTCGGCGGGGACGAGGCCCCGTACGGCCGTGGTGAGCAGTGGCTTGAACCTGCCGCCGAGCAGTCGCTGGTCGATGCGGGTGGCCAGGGCCGCCTCCACCACCCGGTCGTCGAGGAAGGGCGCGTCCCAGGTGATGCCGGTGCCCGCGAGTGCGGTGTTGACCTGGCGGACGGTGGTTCCCTCGAAGACCAGCGAGGCGAGCGCCTGGTGCCGGGCCCGGTCGGCGTCCAACGGCCCCGGTCCCTGCGTGGCGGCCTCGACCAGCAGGTCACGGACCGCGGCCACGGCGTCCGGAGTGGCCCAGGAGGGCAGGCGGGGCGCGAACACCCAGCCGAAGTCGGGCTCGTCGACGGGCGGGGGCGGGGTGTCGATCCGGGCGGCGACTGCGCCGAGGTTCTGGGTGAACGTCGACCGGTCCAGCAGCGCCCGCAGCGTCGACCGCCACGGCCAGCGGTTGGCGAGCCGGTAGCGGTTGACCAGCCGCAGCCCGTCGACCGGCGTGGCGCGGGCCAGGGACCAGGCGCAGGCCGGCATCCGGCCGAACAGCTCGTCGCCGCCGAAGCCGGTCAGGTGCAGCGTGGCGCCCTCCGCCGTGGCCCGCTTGGCCAGGTCCTGGATGTGGGCGAGTCCGGAGGCCCAGGTCGAGGGTCCTTCCGGGGCCGCTCCCACGAGGTCGGCGGTGTACCCGACGTCGAACAGGTTCTCGGCTCGGTCGGCGGAGAGCATGTGGTGCCGGGCCGCCGGGAGGGACTCCGCGGCCCTGCGGGCCCATACGGTGTCCGCGTTGGCGCTGTCGATCGGCATCACGTGGTACGTGACCAGGTCGGCGCCCGCCGCGTGGGCGAGGAAGCACAGTGAGGTGGAGTCCAGGCCGCCGGACAGGTCGGCGCTGAGGGTGCCGCCGGTCGTGACCCGGGCGGTGATCGCGTCGTCCAGTGCCGAGCGGACGGCGGCCGCTCCCTCGGCGAGGCCGAGGGTCGGCTCCGGCAGTTCCCACCAGCGGATCTGCCGGGCCCGGCCGTCCCTGTCCAGTTCCAGCCAGTGACCTGTGGTCAGGGGCGTGATGCCGCGCCGCACGGGGCGCTGGGCGAGGGGCCAGGGCGGGCCGCCGGGGGCCAGCAGACGGGCGGCGAGGACTCTCTCGTCGAGGTCGGCGCCGGTCAGCCGGAGCAGCGGCTCCAGTCCGCTCGCGGCGATGGTCACGCCGTCGAGGACGGCTGTGAAGATCTGTCGTGTACCGACCACCGAACCCTGCACACGGGTCTTGCCGTCCAGGGAGACCGCCAGGTGGAAGACGCCCGGCAGCCGGGACGCGATCGCGTCGGCGTCGTGCAGCGAGCGCAGCCTGCCGAGCGCGGCCACTGTGGTGGTCTCGTCGAGCCGGGTGTGTCCCAGCACGGCCAGTCGGCGCGGGCCCGCGTGGAGCGTGGTGATCTCGCTCTCGCGCCAGTCGCCGACGATCCAGGGCCGCCCTGACGCGTGGTCTACGCGCCGTTTCGCCCGCAGTCGGCCGGCCACGGCTGCAGCGTCCGGACTGTCCGGAAGAACCACGAATTCCATGTCGCCTCGATCCCCGTCCCCTCGTTGCCCCCGGATGGTGCCGGTGCGCGTGAACGCACCGGCACCGGAGGTGATCACCAGAAGCAGACGATCGCGTAGCCGCAGCCGGCGAAGTCGTTGCAGCTTCCGACGCCGAGGCACTTCGTGAGCTCGTCGAAGTCGCCGACTTCCTGCAGCATGGGCGGCTCGTAAACAGCGGACATGGATGTCCTCCCGTGTCGGATCGTTCGGGCCGACCTGTTCGGCCCGTGATCTGTCAGGGAAGCTACGGGGCTGAATGTCCCATCGGCATGGGGCAGTTGTCCTATGCCGGTCCTGTCAGCTGTCCCACCGCCGCTGCCGCACCCATCCCCATCCGACGGCGGCGACGGTCCAGGCGAGCAGCACCGTGAACCCGAAGGCCGTGTGCGGGGAGTCGACGGTGAGCAGTTCGTTTCCGGCCTGGTCAGGGAAGTAGCGGGCCATCTCCTTGGTCGCTCCGATGAGCGACAGGATGTGCGTTCCGGCGAGCACCATCGGCAGCAGGACGGCCAGCGGTACGACGGCGCTGCGGGCGATGGCCGCGACCCCGGCCGCGAACAGGCACATCAGGGTCAGGTAGACGACGGAGCCGGCCAGGGCACGCGGGACACCGCTGGCGCCGAGCGAGGAGCCGTGGGACCCGAGCGCCGCCTGCGTGACCAGGTAGCCGAGGACGGTGACCGGGACGGAGGCGGTGAGGGCCGCCAGGGCGGTGACGCCCATCTTCGCCGCGTACAGGCGTCCCCGCCGGGGCACCGCGAGCAGGGAGACGCGCATCATCCCGGACGTGTACTCGCTGGTGACGACGAGCACGCCGAACACGATCAGGGCCAGCTGGCCGTAGAGGATGCCGTCGAGGCCGGCCTGCTCGGGGGTGAAGTCGGAGCGCAGGCTCGGGTTGTCGGACTCCAGCGCGTTCTTCGCGGACCAGCCGCCGAGGGCCGCGATGAGGATGCTGACCGCGGCGAACAGCAGCAGCGACACCTGGGTGCCGCGGATGCCGCGCAGCTTGGTCGTCTCGGCGCGTACGGCCGCGAGAGTCTCAGACACGGGAGTTCCTGCCTTCCTCACCGGTGGTGCCGGTGGAGCCGGTGGAGCCGGTGGTGCCGGTGGTGCCGTCGTCGACGCCCGTACCGTGGGCCGCGCCCGCCTGGTCGATGACCCCGAGGAAGGTGTCCTCCAACGAACCGGCGTGGGTGCTGAGTTCGTCGAGCGGGAAGCCGCCCTTCGCCGCGATCCGGCTGACGTCCGCGGCCGGCATCCCGACGACGTCGAGTCCGCCGCCGGGGATACGCGTCACGGTGGCACCGGAGCTTGCCAACTCCCGTGCGAGACGTTCGGGTTCAGGAGTGCGCACGCGGACGGAGGAGCGTCCGTGGCGCGCGAGGAACTCCGACATGCCGGTGTCCGCGAGGAGTCGGCCGCGGCCGATGACGACCAGGTGATCGGCGACCAGGGCCATCTCGGTCATCAGGTGGCTGGAGATCAGGACGGTACGGCCCTCGTCGGCCATCGAGCGCAGCAGGTCGCGCAGCCAGCGAATGCCCTCCGTGTCCAGGCCGTTGACCGGTTCGTCGAGCACCAGCACGGGCGGGTCACCGAGCAACGCCGCGGCGAGGCCCAGCCGTTGTCCCATGCCCAGGGAGAAGGTGCCGATCCTGCGCCGGGCGGCGTCCGACAGCCCGACCGTCTCCAGCACCTGGCCCACCCGGCCCGGATCGATCCGGTTGCTCTGGGCGAGCCAGCGCAGATGGTCCCGGGCGGTCAGGCCGCGGTGCGGGGCCGAGGTCTCCAGCAGGGCGCCGACGTGCCGGAGGGGGTAGGTCAGGTCGACGTAGGCGCGCCCGTCGATCCGGGCGGTCCCGGTGTCCGGGCGGGTCAGGCCCAGCATCATCCGCATCGTGGTCGACTTCCCGGCGCCGTTGGGTCCGAGGAAGCCGGTGACGGCTCCGGGCCGCACCGTGAAGGTCAGGCTGTCCACGACGGTAGCCTGCCCGTACCGTTTCGTCAGGTTCTGGACGTCAATCACACGACGAGTCTGGCCGCGGCGGCCGCCGAGGACATCGGACCGGGGTCGGGACGGCACGGGACGACTTCACGACGGGGACTCATACCAGGGTATGAAATCCTTTTCGGCCACACTTTCGAACCGCGGTCCGGGCCGTCCTCAGTACGGCAGTGTCGCGAGGACGTGGAAGCCGGCCGCACCGGGCCGGGGCCCCGCGGTGAGGGTGCCGCCGTGCGCGGCGACCCGTTCCTTCATCCCGACGAGTCCCATGCCGCCGCCGGGGACGGTCGCGCGGTGCCCGGGTCCCGGTCCCTCGTCGGTGACGTCGATCGTCATCAGTCCGGCCCGCGCGGTGACGCGGACGAGGCAGCGGGTCGGGGCGGCGTGTTTGACGACGTTGGTCAGCGCCTCCTGGACGATGCGGAAGGCGGCCAGCGCGACACCGTCGGGCGGTTCCTCCGCCTGGTCGGTGCGCAGCTCGACGCCGACGCCCGCCGCCTCGGCCGTACGGACCAGCAGGGGCAGGTCCGCCAGGCCGCGGACGGGCTGGAGGTCCCGCTGTTCGTCGCCGTGCTCGCGGCGCAGCACCTTCAGGGTGGCCCGCATGTCACGCAGCGCCCGGCGGCTGACCTCCTCGATGACGGTGAGGGCCTCGCGCGCCTCCTCGGGGTGGGTCGCGACGACGTGGTTGGCCACACCGGCCTTGATCGCGATGAGGCCCACGCTGTGGGTGACGACGTCGTGGATGTCCCGGGCGATCCGCATGCGTTCTTCGACCTTGGCCTGTTCGGCCGCCTGCTCGATGGTCCGCCGCAGACTCTCACGTCGCTCCCGTACGGCCGCCCCCGCGGCCCACGTCGTCCCCAACACCAGCAGCCCGAACAGCAGTTGCACCGCCTGAGTGCCGCCCTGGTAGTTGCTGCCGCCGGTCACCGTCAGCAGGGCAGCGCCCGCCGCGCTCGCCCCGCCGACGAGCACGGCCGACCGCCCGAGCTGTTGCCGCCGTGTCGTGGCGACCATGTAGAGGGCGTAGGCGGCGGCGAGGAAGACGGCCGGACCGAGTCCGGCGGCCAGCGCCGCGCAGGATCCGGTGAGGACGACCGCGAACACCGGGACCGGCCACAGGCGTCGTACGGCGAGCGGAAGCGCGGTGACGAGAGAGAGCAGTGCGACGGTGACCCCGTCGGGTGTGCCGCCGGTACCGGGGCGTACCACCGCCAGCTGAGGGAGCAGGGCGAACCCGAGGGCGGCCGCCCCGTCGAGCATGATCAGACGTCGGCGCGAGACATCTCCCATGCGCCGAACCTATGGGTTCGATCAGACGGACGTCCAACTCGGCCTGAAGGCGACCATACGCCTTTACTCGGCGTTGAACATCCGCTTCGGGCGCCTAGGCTGGCACGGTCTTTGCAGGCGAGTACGTCTATAACACGGGGGTGTCAAGTCGTGCGGATCAACCTGTTCATTCTCAGTGAGGATCCCGTTTTCCTGGCCGGACTGGAAGCGATCGTCGAACAGGACGACAGTGTCAACCTGATCGGCGCCGCGGTGGACGAGTCCCGCGGGCTTCGATGTCTCAAGAGCAATCCGCTCCGGCCCGACGTCGTGATCATCGGTGAACCGTCGTGCAAGCGGGCCATTTGCAGGAACGTCGCCTGGGTCCTGTCCACCTACCGCCAGGAGAAGTCCCGGCCACGGATCGTCGTGGTGTCGCAGAACGAGTACGACGACGTGATCGTCTCCGCCCTCCGCCTGGGGGTGAACGGCTATCTGGCCCGCATCGCGTGCCCGGAGGAACTGCTGCAGTCCCTGCCGATCGTGGCGCGCGGGGGCGCCGCCTTCAGCCCCACGATCGCCGCCCGTTTCAGCAAATATTTCGCCACCATGCAAAGACTTCCGGAGCCCCCCGAATTCTCCCGGCTGACCAGCCGGGAGGGCGAGATACTGAAACTGCTCGCGGACGGCCTGAACAACCGCCAGATCGCCCGGCGACTCTTCCTCGCCGAGAAGACGGTGCGCAATTACGTCTCGCGCATCTTCACCAAGCTGGAGGTGCACGACCGGGCCGCCGCCGCACTGCGCGCCCGCGACGCCGGTTTCGGCGAGCAGGCGGACACCGCCCTCCCGCAACCCGCCTGACGGTCCGGCCCCGGACGGCCGGGCGTGCCGCGGCCTCGGCACGCCCGCCTCCTCCAGAGATGACGCGCATCACGTGAAGGCCCCCACGCGAGGGCTTTGCATGACCATGCGTCGTGATGCATAATCTTCCTATGTCCAAGGTCCTCACGTCCCTCCCCGCCGGCGAGCGCGTCGGCATCGCCTTCTCCGGCGGTCTCGACACCTCCGTCGCGGTCGCGTGGATGCGCGACAAGGGCGCCATCCCCTGCACCTACACCGCGCACATCGGCCAGTACGACGAGCCCGACATCGACTCGGTGCCCGGTCGCGCGCAGACCTACGGGGCCGAGATCGCGCGCCTGGTCGACTGCCGGGCCGCGCTGGTCGAGGAGGGGCTCGCCGCGCTCACCTGCGGGGCGTTCCACATCCGCTCGGGCGGGCGGGCGTACTTCAACACCACCCCGCTGGGCCGTGCCGTCACCGGCACGCTCCTGGTGCGGGCGATGATGGAGGACAACGTCCAGATCTGGGGCGACGGTTCGACCTTCAAGGGCAACGACATCGAGCGGTTCTACCGCTACGGCCTGCTCGCCAACCCGAACCTGCGGATCTACAAGCCGTGGCTGGACGCGGACTTCGTGACCGAGCTCGGCGGCCGCAAGGAGATGTCGGAGTGGCTGGTCGCGCACCAGCTGCCGTACCGGGACTCCACGGAGAAGGCGTACTCCACCGACGCCAACATCTGGGGTGCCACGCACGAGGCCAAGACCCTGGAGCACCTGAACACCGGCATCGAGACCGTCGAGCCGATCATGGGCGTCAGGTTCTGGGACCCGTCGGTCGAGATCGCGCCCGAGGACGTCACGATCGGCTTCGACCAGGGCCGCCCGGTGACCATCAACGGCAAGGAGTTCGGCTCCGCCGTCGACCTGGTCATGGAGGCCAACGCGATCGGCGGCCGGCACGGTCTCGGCATGTCCGACCAGATCGAGAACCGGATCATCGAGGCCAAGAGCCGCGGCATCTACGAGGCGCCCGGCATGGCCCTGCTGCACGCGGCCTACGAGCGGCTCGTCAACGCGATCCACAACGAGGACACCCTCGCCCAGTACCACAACGAGGGCCGGCGCCTGGGCCGTCTCATGTACGAGGGCCGCTGGCTGGACCCGCAGGCCCTGATGATCCGCGAGTCGCTCCAGCGGTGGGTCGGCGCGGCGGTCACGGGTGAGGTCACCCTGCGGCTGCGGCGGGGCGAGGACTACTCGATCCTCGACACCACGGGTCCGGCGTTCTCGTACCACCCGGACAAGCTGTCGATGGAGCGCACCGAGGACTCGGCCTTCGGTCCCGTGGACCGGATCGGCCAGCTCACCATGCGCAACCTCGACATCGCCGACTCCCGCGCCAAGCTGGAGCAGTACGCGGGCCTCGGCCTGATCGGCACCGGCAGCCCCACGATCGGCGCGTCCCAGGCCGCCGCGACGGGCCTCATCGGCACCATGCCGGAGCTCCCCGAGGGCGGCGCCGAGGCGATCGCGTCCCGGGGCGAGGTCTCGGAGGACGAGGCCCTGCTGGACCGGGCGGCGATGGAGTTCGGCACGGACTGACGCGCCGCGGCGTCCGGCCCGGACTGACGCACCGCAGCATTCGGCATTGGCTGACGCGCCGCAACGTCCGGCACGGACTGACGCGCCACAACTGGAGAAGGGCCGGTCCCCACGCCGCCATCGGTGCGGGGACCGGCCCTTCCGCGTGTCCGGGGACCGACGGAGCCCGGCATCGGAAACCGCCCGCCCGACGGCACGGCAACGGCACGGCACACGCCCGGGATTTCAAACAACCTGTCGTGAATGAGCGGCAGTTGGGGTGAGGAAGTGAAGGAGTCGTCCGGGTCGGAACTGTGAAGCAAGGTTTCGAACAGGAACGGGAACGATAAGTTCCCTGCATGAACGCGCGGCTCGCTCTTCTCGGCACGGTCACCCCTGGCGCGACGGAGAGCGAGGTCTTCCGACTCGCGCTCGGGCACGCGGTGGGCGAGCTGAGCGCGCTCGGCGGCACGATGCACCTGCGCGGCCCGATGTCGGCGCTGCGGCTGGTGTCGTCCGTCGGCCTGCCGCCCGCTCTGACCCGCTCCTGGGAGATCGTCGACCAGGAGGGCCCGCTGGCCCCCGCCCGCGCGCTCCAGCAGGGCAAGGGCGTCTGGGTGCCGCTCTCCCCGGGCGGGGAGAAGACCGGCCGGGACACGGGCCGGAACACCACGGGCCGCGACACCGCCGGACGGGACACCACCGGCCGGGACACCGCAGGCCGCGACACCCCCGGCCAGGACACCCCCGACGACGTCCCCTGGCCCGGCACCGGCCTCGCCGCTCTCCCGGTGTTCAGCGGCAGACGCAGCGTCGGCGCGCTGACCGTCCTGGCCGGCGAGGGAGGCGAACCCACCCCGGCGCACTGGGACTTCCTGCGGGACGTGGTCGCCTGGACCGAGGACCGGATGGCCCAGGCGCCGCCGGCCTCCGGCCCCACCCACGCGCAGCGGAGCGGCGAACGGCTGCGGCAGGCCCTCAAGGAGGTCCAGGTCGGTTCCTGGGACTGGGACATCCGCAACGGCGACCTGATCTGGGACGACGCGGCCCTCGCGCTGTACGGCACCCGGCCCGCCGACTTCACCGGCCGGATCGACAACTGGATGCGGATCGTCCACCCCGACGACTTGGCCCCCACGCTCGCGGCGGCCCAGCGGGCCATCCTCGACCACTCCGTCTACGAGGCCGAGTACCGGGTACGGCGCCTGGACGGCACCTGGGGCTGGACCCAGGCCCGCGGCCGGGCGACCTACGACGAGCAGGGCGAGCCCCTCAGGATGATCGGGGTCGGCTGGGAGAGCAACGAGTCGCGCACCGCCCGGGACGCGCTCGGCAGGGCCCTCAGGCACATGAGCGACGGCTTCCTCGCGGTCGACGACGAGTGGCGGATCACCTTCGCCAACCTGGAGGCGGAACGCTTCCTCGGATTCTCCGAGGAGGAGCTGTTCGGGCGGCTGCTGTGGGACCTGTCGGCCACCCGGCAGGTCCCCGGGCTGAAGGAGAGCTGCCTGGCCGCGGCCGCCGAGGAGCGGCCCGCCGGTTTCGACGTGCACCTAGCGCAGTGCGAACGGCGCCTGCACGTCCGGCTGGTGCCGGGGCCGGACGGACGCACCCTGTACTTCCAGGACGTCACCGAGAAGCGCAGGCTGGCGGAGGAGCGACAGGCGGCCGAACGGGCCGCTGCCGAACGGGCGTTGCGGATCGCGGAGCTGACCACGGAACTCGCCAAGGCGACGACCTCCCGGGACGTCGTGGACGCGGTCGCCCGCCGGGTGCTGCCGCCGTTCGCCGCCGCCGGGCTCATGGTCCAGGTCAGCGAGGGCGACCGGCTCCACCACGTGGGCGCGGCCGGCTACCCCGCCGAGTTCGTCGACCTGCTCGACAGCCGCCCCCGGTCGACGACCGGCGACCCGGCCTGGGACACGATCGAGACCGGCGTCCCGCTGTTCATGTCGTCCCCGCACGAGTACGCGGCCCGCTACCCGGAGCTGGCCGACTTCCCCGCCCGCGGCAACAAGCGGTCCTGGGCGTTCCTGCCGCTGACGGCCTCCGGACACACCTTCGGGGTGTGCGTCGTCTCCTTCGACCGGCCCCGGCTCCTCGACGACGAGGACCGCGCCCTGCTCACCACGATCGCCGCCCTCCTCGCCCAGTCCCTGGAGCGGGCCCGGCTCTACGACGCCGAGCACACCCGGTCCCGGGAACTCCAGCGCAGCCTGCTCCCGCAGGACCTGCCCGACCTGCCCGCGTGCACGGCGGCCGCGCGCTATCTGCCGGCGGGGCCCGGCGCGGACGTCGGCGGCGACTGGTACGACATCATCCCGCTGTCCGGCGGACAGGTTGCGCTGGTCGTCGGCGACGTCATGGGCCACGGTCTGCCGGAGGCGGCCACCATGGGCCGGCTGCGCACCGCGGTGCACACCCTGGCCGACCTGGAGCTGCCGCCCGCCGAGATCCTCGGCCACCTCAACGACATCGTCGGCGCCATGGGCGAGGCGTCGTACGCCACCTGTCTGTACGCGCTCTACGACTCCACGACCCGGGTCTGTTCCCTCGCCCGGGCCGGACACCCGCCGCCGGCCCTGGTCCACCCCGACGGCACGGTGCACTTCCCGGAGCCGGACGCCGACCCACCGCTCGGCGCGGCGAAACCGCCTTTCGAGACGGTCGAGTTCGAGGTGCCCGAGGGCAGCCTGCTCGTGCTCTACACCGACGGCCTGGTCGAGTCGGCGAGGCGGGAGATCGACGAGGGCATGGCCGAGTTGGCACGGCTGCTCGCCGCCGCGCACGCCGACGGGACGGCCGTAGACCTCGAGCGTCTGTGCGACACCCTGACGGTGGGGCTGCTGCCGACGGATCAGCAGGCGGCCGACGACGCCGCGTTCCTGGTCGCCCGCCTGCACGCGCTGCCCGCCGACCGGATGGCGTCCTGGCGGCTGCCGGACGACCCGAAGGCCGCGAGCCAGGCACGTCGGCACGTACGCGAACAGCTGGCGTCGTGGGACCTGGACGACCTCGTCCCCACCACGGAACTCCTGGTCAGCGAGCTGGTCGGGAACGTCGTCCGGCACGCCCGCGGCCCGGTCCGGCTCCGGCTCCTGCACAGCGCCGGGCTGATCTGCGAGGTCTACGACGGCAGCCAGACCATGCCCCGCATCCGCCGCGCCACGGAGACCGACGAGGGCGGCCGCGGCCTCCAGCTCATCTCGGCCCTGTCCACCCACTGGGGCGCCCGCTACACCCCCACGGGCAAGTGCATCTGGACGCAGCAGTCGCCGCGCGACCCCGATCAGTCGTCGGACCTGCTGTTCCTGAACGCCGGGGACTTCGACGGGGACTTCGACGGGGACTGGGACTCGCTGCTGTGACACCGCGCGCCCGTTCGGCCCAGCACCACGGGCCGATCCCCGGGCGCGTCCCTAGGGTCGCGGTGACGGCTGTTCAGGCCCCCGCCCGAAAGGCACCCGACCCATGGCAATACGCACCGCAATAACCGGCGCGGCAGTGGTCCTCCTGGCCACCGCCGGCCCCCTGACCGGCGCCGCGCACGCCCAAACCGACCGGGACTGCGCGGACTTCGCCTTCCAGCAGGGCGCACAAGCACAGTTCGACCCGAACCCCGCCGACCCCAACCGCCTCGACGAGGACCAAGGCCGGGGCGAGGGCCAGGGACAGGGGCAAGGCCAAGGCCAGGGGCAGGGCCAAGGCCAGGGTCAGGGACAGGGCCAAGGCCAGGGTCAGGGACAGGGACAGGGCCAAGGCCAGGGGCAGAGCCAAGGCCAGGGGCAGGGACAGAGCCAGAGCCAGAGCCAGGGCCAGGGCCAGGGCCAGGGTCAGGGACAGGGCCAGGCTCATGGCTGGAACGACGGCATCGCCTGCCAGGCGCCGCCACGGCGGGAGCCCCCCGCCGATCTGCTTCCCCAGGACGACATCGCCCCCGACGTGTTCCTCCAGCCGGAGACCGCCCCCGAGGTGTTCCTCCAGCCGGAGACCCTCCCCGAGGTGCTGCTCCAGCCGGAGACCACCGTCGCGAACGTGGCCACGGTCGCCCCCACCCTCGGCGTCCAGGGCGGCTCCGGAGGCAGCGTCGGTCCGGCCGGCTTCGAGCGGGCGATCGGCGTCGCGCTGGCCGTCGTCGGCGCCGGGCTCGCGGGCACCTACGTGGTACGGCGGCGCCGCGAGGCCGGCCGCCGAGGCAGGGATGTGCGCGTCACGGGTCGATGAGCCCGGCTCTTATCGCGTAGCGGGTCAGCTCCAGCCGGTCCTTCATGCCCAGCTTGGCCAGCAGGTTCGCCCGATGCCGCTCGACCGTCTTCGCGCTGATGAACAGCAGCTCACCGATCTCCTTTGTGGTGTGCCCCTCGGCGACGAGCTTGAGGATCTCCTCCTCCCGCTCGGTGACGGCCCGGGCGGGCAGGTCGACACCGCGGTGCAGCCGGTCCAGGTACGACCGGACGAGGGCCCGCTCGGCCCCCGGATAGACGAAGGACTCGTCCCGTACGGCGGCCCGGCACGCCTCGACGAGATCGCGGTCGGCGACGGACTTGAGCACGTACCCGCTGGCGCCGGCCTTGAGCGCCTCGAAGAAGTACTGCTCGTTGTCGTACATCGTCAGGATCAGTATCCGCAGGTCGGGCAGGCGCCGGGACAGTTCGCGGGCGGCCTGGAGCCCGGTCATCCGGGGCATCGCGATGTCCAGCACGGCCAGATCGACCTCACGCGCGCGTGCCAGCTCCACGGCCTCCGCGCCGTCACCCGCCTCGGCCACCACCGTGAGGTCCGGCTCGCCCTCCAGGATGAGCCGGACCCCGCGCCGGACGAGCGTGTGGTCGTCGGCGAGCAGCACCCGCGTCGGCTCCGCCATCACCGCACCTCCGCCGCGACCGGTATCCGCAACCGCACGTCGGTCCCCCGGCCGGGCCCGGGCTCCACCGAGAACGCGGCCCCCACCAGCAGGGCCCGCTCCCGCATGCCCTGTATCCCGGCGCCCTCGGCGGCCGTGCCCAGCCCGCGTCCGTTGTCCCGCACGAGGAGTTCGACACCGCCGTCAACCGGCTGGAGCCGCACTTCGGCGCGGTCGGCGGCGGAGTGCCGCGCGGTGTTCGTCAGCCCCTCCTGGGCCACCCGGTAGACGACCAGTTCCGACTCCTCGGTCAGCGGGGGCAGATCGCCCCCGAGGTGGTGGCGCACGGTCAGTCCGTGCGTGGTGAACTCGGCCGCGAGGGACCGCAGGGCACTCGGCAGCCCCAGCTCCTCCAGCACCCCGGGCCGCAGCCGGCGAGCGATCCGGCGGATCTCGTCGAGCCCGGCCCGGGTGGCCTCCTGCGCCTGCCCGACCTCCTCCCGCAGCTCCTTGGGAGCCCGGTCGGCGACCCTCTTGAGCTGGAGGAGCACGGCGGTCAGGGTCTGCCCGACCTCGTCGTGCAGCTCACGCGCGATCCGGTGCCGCTCCCGCTCCTGCGCGGACAGCGCGTGGGCCGCGCCGGTCGCCCGCTCGGCCTCCAGCCGGTCGAGCATGGTGTTGTACGTCGTGATGAGCGCGGCCGTCTCGGCGGGACCGGAGACGGGGGCACGTACGCCGGGACGCAGCAGGTCGGCGGCGGCCATGGCCTGCCCCAGCCGCTGGAGCGGGGCGAGCCCGACCCGCAGCACCACGGCGTTGGCGACCAGCAGCAGCACGAGCCCGGCGAGGACGACGACGGCCTCCCCCTGCCGCACGGGCGTCGACACGGTGACCGGCCCCAGCAGCAGCGCGGCGGCCACGAGGAGACCCGCGGCGTTGAGCGAGAAGATCCGCCAGAACAACGACACGGCCGGACCTCCGCTCCTCTCCTCGGCTGCGCACGACGTTTCCGCGACCAGCTTCGCCGGTACCCGTCGCCCGCGTATATCCGTCACGTCACCCATATCGCCACGGTACGGGGAGCTGACACCATGCGAACCCGGCACCAGTGATCACTCGTGATCACGTGAACCGCACACCACTCGAAGCACAAGGGGAAGAAACGTGTCTGCTCCACGCCTCAGGGCGACGCCGCTGCCGGGCATCGGGGTCCAGTACGACCTCATCACCCGGGAGGACCGCCATCTGTCCGTGGTGGCCCACCGCGACGGCGCCCGCACGGTGAGCGTGTACCGGGCCGACGACCCCGACTCCTGCGCCCAGTCCCTGCGGCTGACCGGCTCCGAGGCAGGCGCCCTGATCGACGCGCTGAAGCCCTCCCACCACAGCGCGAGCCTCCTCTACACCACCGACCTGGGCCTGGTGGCCGAGCGCATCGAGGTGGCGGCGGGCTCCCGCTGGAACGGCCGGGTCCTCGGCGACACGAAAATGCGCACCGACACGGGAGCCTCCGTGGTGGCGGCCCTGCGCCGCGCGGAGGCGATCCCGTCCCCCGCACCGGACTTCCGCCTGGCGGGCGGCGACATCCTCATCGTCGTGGGCACCCGCGAGGGCGTGGACGCGGCGGCGGCGATCCTGGGTCGGGAGTAGGAAGCATGCACTCCGCGGTCCTTCTGATCGAGTTCGGCTCGATCATCCTCGGCCTGGGCCTGCTGGGCCGTTTCGCCGCCCGTTTCCGCCTCTCCCCCATCCCCCTCTACCTCCTCGCGGGCCTGGCCTTCGGCGAGGGCGGCCTGCTCCCCCTGGGCGCCAGCGAGGAGTTCGTCTCCATCGGGGCGGAGATCGGAGTGATCCTGCTCCTCCTGATGCTCGGCCTGGAGTACTCGGCGGGCGACCTGGTCACCAACCTCAAGGCCCACTACCCCTCCGGCCTGGTCGACGGGGCCCTGAACGCCCTCCCCGGAGCCGCGGCGGCCCTCCTCCTGGGCTGGGGCCCGGTGGCGGCGGTCGTCCTGGCGGGCGTCACCTGGATCTCCTCCTCCGGCGTCATCGCGAAGGTCCTCGGCGACCTGGGCAGGGTCGGCAACCGCGAGACCCCGGTCATCCTGAGCGTCCTGGTCCTGGAGGACCTGGCGATGGCGGTGTACCTCCCCATCGTCACGGCCCTGGTGGCCGGCGCGGGCCTCCTGGCCGGAAGCCTGACCCTCGCGATCGCGCTCGGCGCGGCCGGCCTGGTCCTCTTCGTGGCGGTCCGCTACGGCCGTCTCATCTCCCGCTTCGTCTCCAGCGACGACCCGGAGAAACTGCTCCTGGTGGTCCTGGGCCTGACGATCCTGGTGGCGGGAGTGGCCCAACAACTGCAGGTCTCCGCAGCGGTAGGCGCCTTCCTCGTGGGCATCGCCCTCTCCGGCGAGGTGGCGGAGGGCGCCCACACCCTCCTCAGCCCCCTGCGGGACCTCTTCGCCGCGGTCTTCTTCGTCTTCTTCGGCCTCCACACCGACCCGGCGAGCATCCCGCCCGTCCTCCTCCCCGCCCTCGCCCTCGCCCTGATCACCGCGGCCACGAAGATAGCCACCGGTTACTGGGCCGCCCGCCGCGCCGGCATCTCCCCCAAGGGCCGCTGGCGCACGGGCGGCGCGCTGGTCGCCCGCGGCGAGTTCTCGATCGTCATCGCAGGCCTCGCGGTCTCGGCCGGCATCGAACCCTCCCTGGGCCCCCTCGCCACGGCGTACGTCCTGATCCTGGTCATCCTGGGCCCCCTGACAGCGCGCTACACAGAACCCCTGGCAACCCGCCTCACCACGCACCGGCATCCGCCGGAGACACCGGGGCCGTCGTCGTCCCGGGTTACGGAGGCGACGGTGGGGAGGGACGGGGGGTAGGGGGTGCCGGGTGCGGTTTTGCGGGCGCCTAGGGGAATGCCGGGTACGGCTTACAGGCGGCTGCGGGTCCATCGTGGCTTGTCGCGCAGTTCCCCGCGCCCCCGCTGCGCTTGGCTTGGGCCGGGCGCCTACGGGGGTGCCGGGTTCGGTTTGCGGGCGGCTTGAGGTCCGTCGTGGCTGGTCGCGCAGTTCCCCGCGCCCCTGGGGAGTTCCAGTTCGCCTGCGCCATGACGGGACCGTCAGCCTCCGCCGCCCCCCCGACCGTCAGCCGTGCACGCCCGCCCTCCCCGGACCGTTCGCCGCGCGCGCCCGCCCTCTCCGGGCCGTGGGCCGCGTACGGCGGGCAGGGGACGGGGTGGGGGGTGTCCGCCCGCAGCGGCCGGCGTCCGGAACCGAACACATCTCAGAGTGACCGAGCCGCCGGACCGAGGACGGATACCCCCCACCCCGGCACCGACCCACCCACCGGACGGAACGCGCTACGCACAGCCCCACCGGACCGCAAGAGGCCGCCGCAGGCATCCAGGGGCGCGGGGAACTGCGCAGAACGCCCGCCCCCACCGAACCCGCAGACAAACACCCGCCCCCACCGAACCGGCAGACAAAGACCCGCCCCCACCCCAACCCTGGCCACCGCCCCACCCCCCTGGCAGGATCACCGCCATGCCCCACCCGCCGTCGCCGCTCCCCCACCTCACCCGCCGCCAGTCAAAGATCCTCCAAGCCGTCGCCGCCACCCTCGTGGCCCTCGGCCTCCTCCTCTGGTGGCTGCTCCCCCTCGGCAAGACCCCCCCGAGCGGCACGATCATCTTCAGCACGGGCACCCGCGCCGGCGTCTACCAGAAGTACGGCGGACTCCTCAACGACGCGATCCACAAGGACATGCCGGACCTGAAGGTGGTCCTGAAGGACACCGCCGGCTCCCAGGAGAACGTCCGCCGTGTCGCCAACGGACAGTCCGACTTCGCCATCGCCGCCGCCGACGCGGTGGAGAACTACCTCCAGAACCACGACCCCCACGCCGACACGCTCCGCGGAGTGGCCCGCCTCTACGACGACTACGTCCAACTCGTCGTACCGGCCGACTCGGACATCCGGACGGTGGAAGACCTCAAGGGCAAGCGCGTCTCGATCGGCGCCCCCAACTCCGGCGTACGCCTGATAGCGGACCGCGTGCTCAAGGCCACCGGCATCGATCCCGACAAGGACATCCAGCCCAAGGCCTACGGCATCGACACCGGCCCCAAACTCCTCGGCCACGACCTGGACGCGTTCTTCTGGTCCGGCGGCCTGCCCACCGACGGTCTGAGGAACCTCGCGGAACACTCGGCGATCCGCTTCATCCCGATCCAGCCGTCCCTGGTGGCGAAGCTGCACGCGGAGGGCGAGTCCACCCGCTACTACCGCGCCACGAACATGCCGGCGTCGGCGTACCCGTCCGCCCAGAACAACGCGACGGTACCGACCATGGCCGTCTCCAACCTGCTGATCACCCGCAGCGACGTGGACCCCGAGCTCGTCAAGTGGCTCACCCGGACCGTGATCAACAGCAGGGACCGCATCGGCCACGACGTCCACTCCGCCCAGCTGGTCGACGTACGCACGGCGATCTACACGGACCCGGTCCCCCTCCACGAGGGCGCGCGCCGCTACTACCGCTCGGTGAAGCCGTAGCAGACGTCGAAGAACCTCCAGCCGCAGACCTCACACCGCACCATCCAGGAGACCTCACCCCACCACGGGACGATCTCCCACCCGGCCCGGCCCCTCACACCGCAGGCCCACTACGCGGCACGGCCACCGTCACCACCAGCCCATGCGGCTCCTGACGCCCGTACGAGATCGTCCCTCCCCCCGCCGCCAGCAACGCCCGCGAGATGGACAGCCCCAGCCCGGACCCCTTGACGTTCTGATGCCGCCCGCTGCGCCAGAACCGGTCCCCCACCCGCGAGAGTTCCTCGTCGGTGAGCCCGGGCCCACGGTCGGCGACGACGACCGTCGACGTGTCCCCGTCCGCGGCGACGGTGACCGTCACGGTCTCGTCCTCCGGCGTGAACTTGAGCGCGTTGTCGATGACGGCGTCCAGGGCGCTGGACAGGGTGACGGGGTCGGCCCAGGCGGTGGTGGGCGGACACGTACCCTCCAGCCGTACCCCCTTGGCCTCCGCGGTCGGCGTCCACGCGGCGACGCGCTCCGCCGTGAGCTCACCGATGTCGGTGATCCGCAGATCCGCCTCGGTGTGCTCGGCGAGCGCGAGGTCGAGGAGGTCGTCGAGGACCTGGGCCAGCCGCTTGCCCTCGGTCTGGACGGACGCGATCTCCTTGTTGCCCGGGGGGAGTTCGAAGGCGAGCAGTTCGATGCGCAGCAGCAGCGCCGCGAGCGGGTTCCTCAACTGGTGGGACGCGTCGGCGACAAAGGCCCGCTGCTGTTCCAGCACGTCCTCGACGTTGTCCGCCATCTCGTTGAACGACCGTGCCAGCCGCTGGAGTTCGGGGGGTCCGCCCGCCACCGCCACCCGGGATTTGAGCCGCCCGGTGGCGATGTCGTGGGTGGTGGCGTCGAGCACCCGCACGGGCCTGAGCACCCAGCCGGTGAGCCGCAGTGCCGCACCCACGGCCAGCAGCATCGCCGCGAGTTCGCCCGCGAAGATGACGAGCCAGCCCTTCAGGATCCGTGAACGCATCGGCCCGCTGGGCGAGTCGGTGACGACGACCGCGATGACGTCCCCGTCGCGGATCACCGGGGAGGCGACGACGAGCCGGCCCTGCTGCCAGGGCCACACCTGCTTCGGGTCCTGGCTGCGGCGGCTGAGGAGCGCCTCGTCGAACGCCTCGCGGACCTCGCCCTGTTCGGGGATCGACCAGGTCCGGGGCGCCGTGGCCATGGGTACGCCGCCGTCGTAGAAGACACCGACGCGAATGTCGTAGACGTTGTGGTAGCTGGCGAGTTCGCTCTTCAGGGTCTCCAGGCGCTCGTCGGAGGCGTCGCTGACGAACTGGGCGAGCGCGGCGAAGTGGGCGGTGTCGTCGATCCGGTCGACGACGACCTTCTGCTGCTGCGCGGAGGCCACCCCGATGGCGAGCGGCACGCCCAGCGCCAGCAGCACGGCGGCCATGAGGACGATGAGCAACGGAAGAAGACGTGTCCGCACGGTCCCGCCTACACCCCGCCCAGCGACGATTCGAGGAGCCACGGCCCCCGGTACTCACCCGCACGGAGCCACAACCCCCGGCGCCCGCCCACGCGGGCCCACGGCCCCCGGCGCCCGCCCGTACGGACCCGAGACCCCCCGCAGCCGCCCGCACCGAGCCCCGACCGGGCGCCGCCACCCAGGGCACCGCACCCGTGGGCACTCACGCAGCCCCGCTCACCCGCGTCCACAGCCACCGTCCCTCTTCCGGTTCCGGCCCTATCTCCTCGCCCCGAGCCTCGCACAGGTCCGCGCCGCACACTCTCACGCGGCGCCTTCACCTCAGCGGCGCTCAGGGGCGCGGTCCAGTCCAGGGACCGGACCTCCTGACCCGTCACCGGTCCTTCTCGCCCGGCCCCTCTCGCCGGACCTCTCTCGCCCGGCCCCTCAGACCCCCGGCGCCACCAACCGGTACCCCACCCCCCGCACCGTCTCGATCAGCGCCGGCATCCGCAGCTTCGCGCGCAGGGACGCCACGTGGACCTCCAGCGTCCGCCCGGTGCCCTCCCAACTCGTGCGCCAGACCTCGCTGATGATCTGCTCGCGCCGGAAGACCACACCGGGTCGCTGGGCGAGCAGCGCGAGGAGGTCGAACTCCTTGCGGGTGAGCTGGACGACCGTGCCGTCGACGCTGACCTGCCGGGTCGGCAGTTCGATGCGTACGGCGCCGAGGACGAGCGCGGTGTCGGCGCCGCCGGGGGCGTCCTCGTGGGCGGTGCGCCGGCTGACCGCGTGGATGCGGGCGAGCAGTTCACCGGTGTCGTACGGCTTGACCACGTAGTCGTCGGCGCCGAGGTTCAGGCCGTGGATGCGGGAGCGGACGTCGGAGCGTGCGGTGACCATGATCACCGGCGTGCTGGTGCGCTTGCGGATCTTGCCGCACACCTCGTAGCCGTCCTGGTCGGGCAGGCCGAGGTCGAGCAGTACGACTCCGAAGCCGTCGCCCTCCGGGACGAGCGCCCGAAGTGCCTCCTCGCCGTTGCGCGCATGCGTGACGTCGAACCCGTGACGGGCGAGCACCGCGGACAGCGCGGCGGCCACGTGGTTGTCGTCCTCGACGAGGAGAAGTCTCACGCCGGCCCCCTTCGATCCATCGGGCGTACTATCTGAATATGTGCTGAACAGGCATAATGCGCACACCCCACACGCGCGTGCGCACCGTGCAGTCATGCTGATGGATGAGGACGGCGTCAAGAGGGTTCCGGTTGCGCCGCGGTTCCGTTATCCGGCTGATACGCACACCGGACGCACCTGGTCACAACTGCTACGACACGTGTCCGATTGCTATCGGATCGTGATGCTCAGATTCCCCTCAAGACTAATGACGCTGGTCGCATACGGTTACTACTGTCCTCCGAAACCGAGGAGGACGGAGCCAGAGAGCGATGACCGAAGTATCGGCGGCCAAGGAAGATGCGGTCGCGACCGGCGAACTGGTCGTCCTGAAGGGCGTCAACAAGCACTTCGGTGCGTTGCACGTACTCCAGGACATCGACCTGACCATCGCCCGCGGCGAGGTCGTCGTGGTCATCGGACCCTCCGGGTCCGGGAAGTCCACCCTGTGCCGCACCATCAACCGCCTCGAGACGATCGACACGGGTTCGATCGCCATCGACGGCAAGCCGCTGCCCCAGGAGGGCAAGGAGCTGGCCCGGCTGCGCGCCGACGTCGGCATGGTCTTCCAGTCCTTCAACCTCTTCGCGCACAAGACCGTGCTCGAGAACGTGATGCTGGGTCAGATCAAGGTCCGCAAGGCCGACAAGAAGAAGGCCGAGGAGAAGGCGCGGGCCCTCCTCGACCGGGTCGGCGTCGCCACCCAGGCCGACAAGTACCCCGCCCAGCTGTCCGGCGGCCAGCAGCAGCGGGTCGCGATCGCGCGGGCGCTGGCCATGGATCCCAAGGTCATGCTCTTCGACGAGCCCACGTCGGCGCTCGACCCTGAGATGATCAACGAGGTGCTGGAAGTCATGCAGCAGCTCGCCCGCGACGGAATGACCATGATCGTCGTCACCCACGAGATGGGTTTCGCACGATCGGCTGCAAACCGCGTGGTGTTCATGGCGGACGGACGCATCGTCGAGGAGGCTGCGCCCGACCAGTTCTTCAGCAACCCGCGCAGCGACCGCGCCAAGGACTTCCTGTCGAAGATCCTGCACCACTGACGTGCCACCCGGATCGACCACCGACGGCCCACATCTCTTCACCACCCAAAGGATGTTCACCATGAAGCTCCGCAAGGTCACCGCCGCCTCGGCAGCCGTTCTCGCCCTCGCCCTGTCCGCGACCGCGTGCGGCGGCGACAGCAAGGACGAGGGCTCGGGCTCGGGTTCCGGCGGCGGCAAGATCAAGATCGGCATCAAGTACGACCAGCCGGGCCTCGGTCTGAAGAAGCCCGACGGCTCCTTCTCCGGCTTCGACGTGGACGTGGCCACGTACGTGGCCAAGCAGCTCGGCTACAAGCCCGACCAGATCGAGTTCGTCGAGACCAAGAGTGCCGACCGTGAGAACGCGCTCGCCCGCGGCGACGTGAAGTTCATCGCGGCCACCTACTCGATCAACGACGAGCGCAAGAAGAAGGTCGACTTCGCCGGCCCGTACCTGCTGGCCCACCAGGACCTGCTGGTCAAGAAGGACTCCAAGATCAGCGAGGCCACGGACCTCAACGGCGAGAAGCTGTGTTCCGTGACCGGCTCCACCTCGGCGCAGAACGTCAAGGACGACTTCGCCCCGAAGGCCCAGCTGCGTGAGTACTCCGGCTACTCGGAGTGCATCGCCGGCCTCCAGAGCGGCGCCGTCGACGCCCTGACCACGGACGACTCGATCCTCGCGGGCTTCGCCTCGCAGGACAAGTACAAGGGCCAGTTCAAGCTCGCCGGCCTCAAGCTGAGCAACGAGAACTACGGCATCGGTGTCAAGAAGGGCGACACCGCCACCGTGAACAAGATCAACGCCGCGCTGGAGAAGATGGTCAGCGACGGCTCCTGGCAGAAGGCCGTCGACGCCAACTTCGGCCCGGCCGGCTACAAGAACGAGCCCGCCCCGAAGATCGGCGTCATCGTCAAGTAATCGCGGGAACCCACCAGCGCACCGCTGCGACCGCGGTCCGGCCGCGCCCCTGAGGGGGCGCGGAGCGCCGGCCCGCGTGTGGCCGGTCGTCGGCGGCAGCTGCCGGCGACGACCGGCCGGCGGGGCGTCTGCGCGGGGTACCCACCGGCTCGCCGCCGTCCGCCGCGATCAGGGCGGCGGCGCGTCGCGCCCCTCATCCCTCCGCCACACACCCGGAAGCGCGGGAGATCGTGTTCGACTTTATTTCAGACTATGACGACCCGAGCCTGTGGGGCGCCTTCTGGATGACGGTGAAGCTGACCTTCTTCTCCGGCATCGGCTCCCTCGTCTGGGGCACCCTGCTGGCCGCGATGCGGGTCAGCCCCGTCCCGCTGATGCGCGGGTTCGGCACCGCCTACGTCAACATCGTCCGGAACATCCCCCTGACGGTCATCATCGTCTTCACCTCCCTCGGCCTCGCCGACATCTTCCGCATCACGCTGGGCGCGGGCGACGACGTGAAGGTCATGAGCTTCCGGCTGGCCATCCTCGGCTTCATCGTCTACACCGCCGCGTTCGTCTGCGAGGCGATCCGCTCCGGCATCAACACGGTGCCGCTCGGCCAGGCCGAGGCCGCCCGCGCGATCGGGCTCAACTTCAGCCAGACCCTGCGTCTCATCGTGCTGCCGCAGGCCTTCCGCTCGGTCATCGGCCCGCTGGCCAACGTCCTGATCGCGCTGACGAAGAACACCACGGTGGCGGCCGCGATCGGCGTGGCCGAGGCCGCGTACCTGATGAAGACGATGATCGAGAACGAGGCTCAGACGCTGCTCATCGGCGCGGTCTTCGCCTTCGGTTTCGTGGTACTTACCCTGCCCACCGGCCTCTTCCTGGGCTGGCTGAGCAAGCGACTGGCGGTGAAGCGATGAGTTCGGTCCTCTACGACACTCCGGGACCCCGCGCCAAACGGCGCAACATCCTGCTGTCCGTCGTCTTCACCCTCCTGCTCGCCCTCCTGCTGTGGTGGGTGTGGCGGACCATGGACGACAACAACCAGCTGGAGTGGGACCTCTGGCAGCCCTTCACCACGGGCGAGGCCTGGACGACCTACCTCCTGCCCGGTCTCGCCGACACCCTCAAGGCCGCCGCGATCTCCATGGTGATCGCCCTGCCCCTGGGCGCGGTCTTCGGCATTGCCCGGATGTCCGACCACGCCTGGGTACGGGGTGTGGCCGGCACGGTGGTCGAGTTCTTCCGGGCCATCCCGGTCCTGCTGCTGATGCTGTTCGCGAACGAGCTCTACGTCCGTTCCTCCCTGAACATCAGCAGCGAGGAACGCCCGCTGTACGCCGTGGTCACCGGCCTGGTGCTCTACAACGCCTCGGTGCTCGCCGAAGTCGTGCGCGCCGGCATCCTCTCGCTGCCCCGGGGGCAGACGGAGGCGGCCTACGCGGTCGGTCTGCGCAAGGGCCAGACGATGACCAGCATCCTGCTTCCGCAGGCGGTCACCGCGATGCTGCCGGCCATCGTCAGCCAGCTGGTGGTCATCGTGAAGGACACCGCGCTCGGCGGCGTGATGCTCGGCTTCACCGAGCTGCTCAACGCGCGCCAGACGCTGGCGGCCAACTACGCCAACGTCATCCCGAGCTTCATCGTCGTGGCGATCATCTACATCATCGTCAACTTCATCCTCACCAGCTTCGCGAGCTGGCTGGAGCAGCGGCTGCGGCGCAGCAAGAAGAGCACGGGGGCGGTGCTGGGCGAGGACACGGTGGAGGTCAACCCGGCCGCGGTGCGCGGAGGCTTCGGTACCGGCGAGAACACCGGTGGCGGCGGATTCTGATGATCAGTCAAGTGGGTTGACCCACAAGTAGGAGTGACACGGAGGCAGTGGCATGATCGCCACTGCCTCCGTCACTTGACGCAAGCACCGGCAATAGGTTGCATACGTTCTGTGATCGTGCACCCTGCTCCAACCTCCTGTTCACAAACGTCCCTCGGGACTCCGCCGCGGTCAGGAGGCGCCGCACCGTGGACCCGGTGATCATCGTCGGAGCGGGGCCCGTCGGGCTCACGCTCGCCCTGGCGCTGGCGCGCCAGGAGGTCCCCTCCGTGGTCCTCGACGAGGGACCCGGCAAGGACGAACCCCGCCTGGCCCGCACCGCCGTACTGCACGAGGACACCGCCGCCCTGATGTCCCGGCTGACCGGGGTCCCGGTCACCGGGCTGGGCGCGCACTGGGCCGGATGGCGGTCCATGCGCCGCAAGCAGGTGATGCGCGAGGTCGACTTCGAGGAGACCGGGGACGCCCCCCTGCACCTCGCCCAGCACGTCCTGACGAACGCCCTGCGCACCGCCCTCGCCGAGGAGCGGCTGGTGAAGATCGTCACGGACAGCAGGCTCGACACCGTCGAGCAGGAGCCCTCGGGCGTCACCGCCCACACCCGCGGCCCCAAGGGCACGTGGTGGCGCGGGAGTTACCTGGTCGGCTGCGACGGCCCGCGCTCCACCGTGCGCAAACTGGAGGACATCCGCTTCCCGGGCCGTACGGCGGTGGAACGCCACGCGGTCGCCGCCCTGCGCACCGAACTCCCCTTCGAGGACTGGGCGTTGCTGCACCGGACGCCCCCGTGGCGGACGTCCGGGCCGTCGGCCGGGGAGATCTCCGCCCGCCCGCTCCCGGACGGCGTGTGGCGCCTGGACTGGCTCCTGCCCCCGGGCAAGGACCTGGTCACGCCCGAACTCCTGGTGACCCGCGTCCGGGAGACCCTCGCGGGCTGGACGGGCGGCTCGACACCGCCGTACGAACTCCTCGACACCGGCGTCCACACCGTGCACCACCGGCTGGCCCGCCGCTGGCGGGCGGGGCGGGTCTTCCTGGCCGGGGACTCGGCGCACTGCCTCGGCGCGCTCGGCACCCAGGGCCTCGACGAGAGCCTCAGGGACGCCGACAACCTCGCCTGGAAGCTGGCCCTGGCCTGGCACCACGGGCCGCACGAGGCGCTTCTCGACAGCTACCAGGCCGAGCGGCGCGCGATCGTCTCCGCCCGGCTGCGCGCCGCCGACCAGGCGCTGCCGCTGGTGCGCGGCGGCGGGGGCCTGCGCTCGGTCGTCCCGGGCTCGGCCCGCGGCCACGACGCGCTGCTCACGGACGGCCATCTGGGGCGCGGTCCGCTCGGTGCGCCGGGGTCGTACGCCCACTCACCGCTGGCACCCCGGCACCTCGAAGGAGAGGTACTGGTCGACACCCCGCCGGGCGCTTCGGTCACGGACGTACGGGTCACCGCCGAGGACGGTTCGTTCGTACGGCTGCACGAGCGCCTCGGCCGGGGCGCCCTGCTGGTCGTCCTGGTCGCGCCGGGCACCGGTGTGTGGGAGCGCAAGCACTGGGTGACCGCCGGAATCATGCCCCGCCTGGCCGCGGCGGTGACCGCGCTGCCGCACTCCGCCGAGCTCCTGGTCGCCGAGGAGTACCCGGGCGCCGCCCCGCACACGGTCCTTCTCGTACGACCCGACGGCTACCTCGTCACCGCCCTGAGCGGTGTCCGCCCGGCCGACCTGTACTCGGCGGCCGAGACGGCCCTGGGCGGACCGCCGGCCAGGACCGAGGCGGGCACGGGGGCCGGTCCTCGTTGACGTGCTCACTGTCACTGTGCGTCCACATAGTGACAGTGAGTTGAAAGGCCCCTGGGCGTCATGGTGTACTCCGCATCGTGACCGACACCTGTGTGCGCCTGTGGCGGAGGGTCCATATGGACCTCGTCCGCTATGCGGGCTGCGTGTGTCGCCCGTCCTGCTGAATTCGCCGCTTTCCTTTCTCGCGTGCCGCTGCTGAGCGGCACCGCGGTTCCGCGAACTCCTCTCAGGACGGTACCCGTGTCTGCCCTCCCCTCTGTCTCCGCCGTCGCCGCGCCCACCCAGGCCGAACTCCTCGACTTCGTCCGACGTACGGCCGCCGACACCGAGCTGATCGACTCGCTCCCGCTCGACCCCGAAGGCCGCACCTGGGTGCGCCTCGAGGGCCCGGGCGGCAGCGAGGCCTGGCTGATCGGCTGGCCGCCCGGCACCGGCACCGGCTGGCACGACCACGCCGAGTCGGTCGGCGCGTTCATCACCGCGGCCGGTGAGCTCAAGGAGAACTCCCTGGCCGCCCGGCTGCCCGCCGACGGCTGGAAGACCCTCGAACTCTCCGACGACGTGGACCGTGAGCGCCGCCTGCCCGCCGGCAAGGGCCGCTCCTTCGGACAGCACCATGTCCACGAGGTCCTCAACGAGTCCACCGAGGTCCACGCGGTCTCCGTGCACGCCTACTACCCGCCCCTCCCCCAGATCCGCCGCTACAGCCGCACGGGCCAGATCCTCCGCCTGGAGCACGTGGAACGGCCGGAGGACTGGCAGTGAGCGCACCCGGCCCGCGATCCGTGCGGCCGGAATCCTGGTCCCCCTGGACCTACCCCCGTCTCAGAACCCCTCGTTTCAACACCCCTGGTCTCAGAACCCCTCGTCGCCGAGGAACTCCGTCTCCTCCCCCTCCTCCTCCAGTGCCTGCCTGACCACCCGCAGGGCCATGCCCTCGGAGTAGCCCTTGCGGGCCAGCATCCCGGCGAGGCGGCGCAGCCGCTTGTCCCGGTCGAGACCCCGGGTGGCCCGGAGCTTGCGCTCGACCAGCTCGCGCGCCGTCGCCTCCTCCTGCTCGGAGTCGAGCTGGGAGACGGCCTCGTCGATCAGCGTGGAGTCGACGCCCTTGGTCCGCAGCTCCTGGGCGAGCGCACGCCGGGCGAGCCCTCGGCCATGGTGCCGCGACTCCACCCAGGCGTCCGCGAACGCGCTGTCGTTGATCAGCCCGACCTCCTCGAACCGCGACAGCACCTCCTCGGCGGCCTCGTCGGGGATCTCCCGCTTGCGCAGGGCGTCGGCCAGCTGCTTGCGGGTGCGCGGGGTCCCGGTGAGCAGGCGCAGACAGATCGCCCGCGCCCGCTCCACCGGGTCCGCCGGAGGCTCCCCCTTCTCGGCCCTCGACGAGGAAGGACCGCCTCCGTCCTCACCGGGCGACTCCCCGAAGCCGCGCCGGCGCTGCCGACGCCCACGGGGACCGTTCCGTCCGGGAGCGCCGCCGTCACCGCGACGCGAACCCCGTCCGGCTCCCCCGAAGCCATGCGCGGCCGCCTCTTCACGGCCGTACGCAGGACCGTCATCGCCGCGGGAAGAACCGTCGCCGTATGAGCTGGATGACGCACGGTCACCGTACGACTCGCCACCACCGTATGACGGATCGTCACCGTACGGCTCATGGCCGTGCCCCGCGCCCCCGCTCGCCCCACCGCCCTGCAGGACGGCGGCACCGTCGCCGGGGCGGCCCACCAGGTACGGCCGGCCGTCGCCGTACCTCAGGGCATGGCCCAAGCCCCCGTCCGCACCGCCCCCCGACGGCCCGTCGACGGAGGGGCGACGCGAGCCGCGCGACACCGGGCGGCCGTGTCCCCCGTCCGCCCCGTGCCCCGTACCGTCCCCGTGCTCGTCGCCGTCCGGCCCGGCAGAACCCCCGCTGCCCTTACCGCCCCGCCCTCGCGGAGCGTCCTCGTACTCGGCCCAGTCGGTTCGCCGTGTCACGGGATCAGCTCTTGGCGGCCGGGGCCTTGGCCTTCGTCGCCTTCGCGGCTGCCGGAGCGGGCACCTTCGCGGCGTCGTCCGCGGCGGCGGACACCGCGGCGTCCGCACCCGGCTCGGCGGTCGGCTCCTGGGGACGCACGCCGACGCCCAGCTTCTCCTTGATCTTCTTCTCGATCTCGTTGGCCAGGTCGGGGTTGTCCTTCAGGAAGTTGCGCGCGTTCTCCTTGCCCTGGCCGAGCTGGTCGCCCTCGTACGTGTACCAGGCGCCGGCCTTGCGCACGAAGCCGTGCTCCACGCCCATGTCGATCAGACCGCCCTCGCGGCTGATGCCCTGGCCGTAGAGGATGTCGAACTCGGCCTGCTTGAAGGGCGGCGCGACCTTGTTCTTGACGACCTTGACGCGGGTGCGGTTGCCGACCGCGTCGGTGCCGTCCTTCAGGGTCTCGATGCGGCGGATGTCCATGCGCACCGAGGCGTAGAACTTCAGCGCCCGGCCACCGGTCGTGGTCTCCGGCGAGCCGAACATCACGCCGATCTTCTCGCGGAGCTGGTTGATGAAGATCGCGGTGGTCTTGGACTGGTTGAGCGCGCTGGTGATCTTCCGCAGGGCCTGGCTCATCAGACGGGCCTGGAGACCGACATGGCTGTCGCCCATCTCGCCCTCGATCTCCGCGCGCGGGACGAGCGCGGCCACGGAGTCGATGACGATCAGGTCGAGGGCACCGGAGCGGACCAGCATGTCCACGATCTCCAGGGCCTGCTCGCCGTTGTCCGGCTGGGAGAGGATCAGGTTGTCGACGTCGACGCCGAGCTTGCGCGCGTACTCGGGGTCGAGGGCGTGCTCCGCGTCCACGAAGGCCACCTGGCCGCCGGCCCGCTGAGCGTTGGCCACCGCGTGCAGGGTGAGGGTCGTCTTTCCGGAGGACTCCGGGCCGTACACCTCCACCACACGGCCACGCGGGATGCCGCCGACGCCGAGCGCGACGTCGAGCGCGGTCGACCCGGTGGGGATGACCTCGATGGGCTCGTTCGGCCGCTCGCCCATGCGCATGACCGCGCCCTTGCCGAACTGCCGTTCAATCTGTGCGAGCGCGGCGTCGAGCGCCTTCTCGCGGTCGGTTCCTGCCATGGGTTCCACCCGATTTGCTTGAGTCGATCGCTTCACGTCAAAGACGCTAACGCCTGCCACTGACAATGCGCCCTGACGCCCGTCCGGCCTGTGGATAACTCGGGTACTTCTCCGGGCAAATCATGCCGAATGACACACCGTCGGCTAGGCCGGAGCCTCCATGAGAATGGATGTTCGATTTTCGTGTCAAGCGCACCACGCGGCACTCGGACGACTTCCTCCGACAGGCTCCGACCGCCTCCCGAAGCCTCCGTCGACCGCCTTTCCATGCCCTCTCCGGCGGGTCGGCTACTGCCCGCGGCGTACCCCAGGTGCCTTCGGCCGTACGACGACCCCGGGGGCCGTCCTCGCCAGTGTTGAGCCATGGACACCCGGAACAGCAAGGACCTCGACAGAACGCCCGCGGCGTCGGCACGGACATCGGTGCCGCGGATTCCCGGCGCACGCCGCGTGGAGCGGCTCTGCCACGCCACCGGTCTTTTCCTCGTCATCTCCGGGCTCGTGCACCTCGTGGTGTTCGCCGTGGACGGCGGCCCCTGGGACGGACCGGTCTCCTGGCGCAAGCCGGTGACGTTCGGGCTGTCCTTCGGGGTGACGCTGATCGCGGTCACCTGGGTGACGTCGTATCTGCGCGTCGGCGCACGCACGCGTGCCGTGCTGCTCGCGGTGTTCGCGGCCGACTGCGTGGTCGAGGTCGGCGGCATCACCCTCCAGGCGTGGCGCCGGGTGCCCTCGCACCTCGACATGGAGACGCCCTTCGACACGGCGGTGTCCATGACGCTGGCGGTGGGCGGGGGCGTCCTCGTGGTCCTGCTGACCGTGTTCGCCGTCGCGTCGTTCCGGCAGCGGCCCTCGGGCCCCGCGGGGATGGACCTCGCGGTGCGCTCGGGGTTCGCGATCCTGCTCGTGGCGCTCGCCTCGGGTGCCGCGATGATCGCGCGCGGAGTCGTCCTCACCCGTACCGGACACCAGGAGGCGGCCTACCACTCGACCGCCCCGCTCAAGCCGCTGCACGGTGTGAGCCTGCACGCGGTCCTTGTCCTTCCCGCGCTGGCCTGGCTGCTGTCCCGCACCCCGTGGAGCGAGACGCTGCGGCGCAGGCTCCTGTACGCGGCGGTCGGCGCTTACGTCACGGCCGTCGCCGGCGCCGGACTCTGGGCCGCCCTCACGTACTGAACCGGCGCCTCAGGCCGACTCGTCCCCGTCGGTGGAGTCCTGCGCCCCGTGCCGCCGCCGCTCCCACAGCGCACGCGCGCGCGTGACCGGCGAGGGCCCCTCGCCCCGCTTGCGGTGGCCGTGGACCCGCGGGTCGTCGGTGACGGCGTACCGCTTCACGTACGCCCCGAGGAACGCCTGGAGCGTGGCGACCGCCGGGATGGCGATCAGGGCGCCGACGGCACCGAGCAGGGCGGTACCCGCGATGACCGAGCCGAAGGCGACCGCGGGGTGGATGTCGACGGTCTTCGAGGTCAGCTTGGGCTGGAGCACGTAGTTCTCGAACTGCTGGTAGATCACCACGAAGACCAGGACCCACAGCGCGTACCAGGGGTCGACCGTGAAGGCGATCAGCATGGGCAGGGCGCCCGCGAGATAGGTGCCGATGGTCGGGATGAACTGCGAGACCAGGCCCACCCACACGGCCAGCACGGGCGCGTACGGCACCTCCAGGGCCTGGAGGAGCACGAAGTGCGCGACTCCGGAGACGAGCGCCATCAGACCGCGCGAGTAGAGGTAGCCGCCGGTCTTGTCGACGGCGATCTCCCAGGCGCGCAGCACCTCGGCCTGCCGGGCGGGCGGCAGCACGGAGCAGATCGCGCGGCGCAGGCGGGGCCCGTCCGCAGCGAAGTAGAACGAGAACAGCACGATCGTCAGCAGCTGGAAGAGCCCGCCGAGCACCTGGGCGGACACGTCCAGGACGCCGGTGGCGCTGTTCTGCACATAGTTGCGCAGCCAGTCGGAGCGCAGCAGGCCCTCCTGGACGTCCACCCGCTTCAGATCGGTGTGGAAGTGCCCGTTGATCCAGCTGATGACGGAGTCGAGGTAGTCGGGGAAATCCTCGACGATCTTGATGATCTGGCCGGCGAGCATCGACCCGAGCAGCACGATGAAGCCCGCGGAGACGATCAGCACCGCGAAGAAGACCAGGAAGGTGGCGAGTCCCCTGCGCATGCCCCGCGCGGCCATCTTGCTCACCGCGGGTTCTATGGCCAGGGCCAGGAAGAACGCGATGAGGATGTTGATCAGCAGCCCTATGAGCTGGTGGAAGGCCCAACTGCCGAGCTGGAACACGGCGATGAGAGCGAGGGCGAGCACCATGGCGCGCGGCAGCCAGCGCGGCATACGGGCGTTCGGCCCGGCGCCTGCGGCCGGGGGCCGGGAGGGCGGCGTCGTGCCGGACGGAGGTGCCTGCGGGGCTGTCTGCCCGGACTCGTCAGTGGGTGCCACGGAGCAAGTCTCACCCACGGCACTGACATTCGGCTGCCCTGCTGCGATCTTCGTGACCGGTCAGTGCTCTTCGGTGTGACCTGTCAGTGCTCTTCAGTGCCTCTCCGCGGGAACGTTCATCACCGTGCACACCACTCGCCACACGTCCTTGGCGTCCCAGCCGGAGTCCAGCGCCTCGTGCACCGTGCGTCCACCGAGCTCCGCCATCACATGATCGCGCGCGAAGGTGTCGGCGTACCCCGGACCGAAGTGTTCCGCCATCCGCTGCCAGAAGACCGTCAACCGCATGACTCCAGTATCCCGCCCCTGAGGGTGGGCCTCGGCCGGGACCGCTTGTCGAGACCGCTTTCCGCCCTACGGTCTGTCGCATGCCCGAAACAGGAGCTTTCCCACTCCCCCAGACGCCACCGGCGCACTCCCCGCTCTTCCGCGCGGAGCACTTCGTCTGGCTCACCGCGCGCGTGCTGGAACAGCGGCTGTTCGCGTACCACTTCCTGAACGGCGGCCCCGACCCGGTGGAGACGGCTCTGGACGCCTACCGCAACACGGACGGCGGGTACGGCCACGCCCTGGAGCCCGATCTGCGCGGCCCGGTCAGCCAGCCCCTGCACATCGCTCACGCCCTGCGGATCCTGGACGCCGTGGGGCGCTGCGGCGGACAGCGGGTGGAGCGCGTGTGCCGCTATCTCACGTCCGTCTCCACCCCGGACGGCGCCCTGCCCGCCGTCACTCCCGCCCAGCGCGGCTATCCGACGGCCCCGTTCCTGCCGGTGGTGGACGCCCCGCCGAGCGAACTGCTCGCCACGGGCCCGGTGGTCGGCCTGCTGCACCGCAACGAGGTGTGGCACGCCTGGCTGTTCCGGGCCACGGACTTCTGCTGGCAGGCGGTGGAGTCTCTCCAGGTGTCCCACCCGTACGAGATCAGGGCCGCCCTGACCTTCCTGGACTCCGTTCCGGATCGCCCGCGCGCGCAGGCCACCGCGGACCGCCTGGGCCGACTGGTGCGCGAGCGACGACTGGCCGTGCTGGACCCCGCGGACCTCGCCGCGTTCCCCGTCGCCCCCGGCTACGCGCCGGGCGAGCACCACTTCCCGCACGACTACGCGAGGACTCCGGACTCCCTCGCGCGCGCGTGGTTCACCGACGACGAGATGGCCCGCTCGCTGGACCACCTGGCGGCCGAACAGCAGGAGGACGGCGGCTGGCCGATCCGCTGGCGCCCCTGGGCACCGTCCACCACCCTCGAAGCGCGCCCCATGGTGACGATCGAGGCATTGCGCACCCTGCGCGCGTACGGCCGCGGCGTCGGCTGAGCCGGTCCGCGCGCGTACGACCGTCCTTCAGGCACCCAGAGCCCGCACCCCCGCCGTCACGACCACCGCGGTCGCGACCACGACCAGGAACGGCGCCCGCAGGAGCAGTGCCAGGGCGGCCGAGGCCAGTCCAGCGGCCCGCGCGTCGAGGACCGGCATCCGCCCGTCGGCGAAGGTCTGCTGAGCGGTGAGCGCGGCCAGGAGCGCCACCGGCACCAGTGCGGCAAGGCGCTTCACCAAGGGCCGGTCGAGCACGCCCGCCGGCACGAGCAGTCCGAGGAGTTTGACGACATAGCAACCGAGGGCGGTGACGCCGATCGCGATCCATGTGCTCACCGCCCCTCCTCCTTCGTCCGCTCGCGACGCCCTCGCGCCCACAGGACCAGGGGCGCGGCGAGGGCGGCCGCCAGCACCGGCACCCCGGCCGGCAGCACCGGAAGCAGCCCGAGCCCCAGCAGCACGGCGAGCCCGGCCACGGCCCGCTCGGTGCCGCTCCTGACCATGGGCGCGAGCAGCGCGAGGAACACGGCCGGCCCGGCCGCGTCCAGCCCCCACGCGCGCGTGTCCCCGATCGCGTCGGCGCCCAGGGCCCCCAGCAAGGTGGTCAGGTTCCACAACACATAGAGGGTGAGCCCCGTGACGGCGAAGCCGATCCGACCGGCACGCCGCGTGGGCTGCGCGAGCGAGACCGCGGCGGTCTCGTCGATGACCCACTGAGCGGCGAAGGGCCGCAGGAAGCGCGGAAGAGCGAGCAACTGGGACAGCCGCAGCCCGTAGAACGCGTTGCGCACCCCGAGGAAGAAAGCCCCGGCCGCGGCCGTGAAAGGACTCCCGCCGGCCGCGAGCGCCCCCACCAGAGCGAACTGGGACGCTCCGGTGAACACCAGAAGGCTGAGCGCACAGGTCTGCGGCAGCGTGAGCCCGCTGCCGGCCGAGGTCACCCCGAAGGCGAAACCGGACAGTCCGACGGCCACCCCGACTCCGAGGGCGTCTCGGACGACGGCGGAGTCCGGCTTTCCGCCCCCGTGGGGTTGCCGATCTGCGAGTGCGCTCTGTTCTGCCACCTCTCGGACGCTAGGAGCAGCGGTCCGGACGAGTCTTGTACGTTCTTGCGCTCCCGCTGGTAGGCCCCGGGCGGCACACCGACGATCCGGGTGAAGTGCCGGTTCAGATGAGACTGATCGGTGAACCCCACCTCGACGGCGGCCAGGGCCGGAGCGGCCCCTGTGTCCAGCAATCGGCGGGCCCGCCGCACCCGGGCATCGGTCAGCCAGGTGTGCGGCGGCATCCCGTACAGGCCCCGGAACGCACGCAACAGCGCGAACGGACTGGTCCCGAGATCAGCCGCCAGCCTCTCCAGAGAGGGCGGCTCAGCCATCCGCTCCTCCAGCACGGCACGCGCCCGCACCGCCACCCGCGCTCCGGCGGACCGCACGTGCCGCTCCGGCAGAACCCCGCCGTTCAGCCGCAGCAACCGCGTCACGGCCACCCGCAGCAAGGTGTCGGCGGCCAGCGCGTTGCCCTCCTCGGCGGCCCGCAGCACCTCGTGCACCAGACCCACGGCATACGGATCGTCGAGCACGGGCCGCACGAATCCCGGCGTACCGCGCAGCGAGGTGGTCTCGGCCGCGATCCCGGCCACCACCTCGGGCGACGGATAGACGGCCCCGTACCGCCATCCCTCGGGCACCCCGGCCCGCCCGGTATGAGCCGTATCAGGATTGACCAAGGCCAGCGTCCCGGCCCCGGCGTACTGATCGGCCCCGCGATGGTGAAAGACCTCGACCCCGTCGGCAATGGCAGCGATCACGAAGTTCTCGTGCGTATGCCGCACGAACCTCTTCCGCACGTACCGGGCCCGCAGCAGATCGACCCCGGGCAGCTCGGCATATTGCCAATGCCTGGCCCGCTCCTTGGAACCTGCCATACACCCATTGTGCCGGGTGCGGTTCCACAGTCGGCTGCGGCCCGGTGGGGGCTGGCCGCGCCCCCGCTGCGCTGGGCCTGAGCCGGGCGCCTACGGGGTGCCGGGTTCGGTTGTCGGGCGGCTTGAGGTCCGTCGTGGCTGGTCGCGCAGTTCCCCGCGCCCCTGGGTGGGGCATGGGGACGCCTGCCACGACGCACTGTTCGCCGCCTACGGCGGGAAGGGGACGGGGTGGGGGGTGTCCGCCCGCAGCGGCCGGCGTCCGGAACCGGGCCCCTTTGAATCGACCGAGCCGCCGGACCGAGGACGGATACCCCCCACCCCGGCACCGACCCACCCACCGGACCGCACGCGCTACGCACGCCCCCACCGAACCGCAACGGGCCGCCGCAGGCCTCCAGGGGCGCGGGGAACTGCGCAAAACGCCCGCCCCCACCCACCCCGCAGACGACAAACCCGCCGCACACCGAATGTCAGTGCCTGGGTGCAGGATGGAACACATGGTCAGCCCAGCACACCGCGCCCTCGACGCCTTCTCCCCCGCGACCCGCGGCTGGTTCACGGGTGCCTTCGACGCCCCCACCACCGCCCAGGCAGGCGCATGGCAGGCCATCGCGGAGGGCTCGGACGTGCTGGTCGTAGCCCCCACCGGCTCCGGCAAGACCCTCGCCGCCTTCCTCGCCGCCCTGGACCAGCTCGCCTCCACACCCCCACCCGCCGACCCCAAAAAACGCTGCCGTGTCCTCTACGTCTCCCCCCTCAAGGCCCTCGCCGTGGACGTGGAGCGCAACCTCCGCAGCCCCCTCACCGGCATCCGCCAGGAGTCCGTCCGCCTGGGCCTGCCCGAACCCGAGGTCAAGGTGGGCATCCGTTCGGGCGACACCCCCGCGGCCGAACGCCGAGCCCTCTCCACCCGTCCCCCGGACATCCTGATCACCACTCCGGAATCCCTGTTCCTGATGCTGACGTCGGCGACCCGTGACGCGCTCACCGGCATCGAGACGGTGATCCTCGACGAGGTCCACGCCGTGGCCGGCACCAAGCGGGGTGCCCACCTGGCCCTCTCCCTGGAGCGCCTGGACGAGCTCCTCCCGAAGCCGGCCCGCCGCATCGGACTGTCCGCGACCGTCCGCCCCGTGGACGAGATCGCCCGCTACCTCTCGCCGAACCGCAAGGTGGAGATCGTCCAGCCGAAGTCGGGCAAGGAGTTCGACCTCTCGGTGGTGGTCCCCGTGGAGGACCTCGCCGAACTGGGCGGCTCCCCGGTCGCCGAGGGCAACGAAGGCGCCGAGCGTCCGTCGATCTGGCCCCACGTGGAGGAGCGCATCGCCGACCTCGTCCAGTCCCACCGCTCCACGATCGTCTTCGCGAACTCCCGCCGCCTCGCCGAACGCCTCTGCAACCGCCTCAACGAGATCGCCTACGAGCGGGCCACCGGCGAACCCCTGGACGAACACCACGCCCCCGCGGAACTCATGGGCGGCTCGGGCGCGGCCCAGGGCGCACCCCAGGTGATCGCCCGGGCCCACCACGGCTCGGTCTCCAAGGAACAGCGCGCCCTGGTCGAGGAGGACCTGAAGGCAGGCCGTCTCCCCGCGGTGGTGGCCACCTCCAGCCTCGAACTCGGCATCGACATGGGCGCGGTGGACCTCGTGGTCCAGGTCGAGTCACCCCCCTCGGTGGCCTCCGGCCTGCAACGTGTCGGCCGCGCGGGTCACCAGGTCGGTGCCGTCTCCACCGGCGTGGTCTTCCCGAAGTACCGTGGCGACCTCGTCCAGGCGGCGGTCGTCACGGAGCGCATGCGTACCGGCTCGATCGAGTCCCTCAAGGTCCCGGCGAATCCCTTGGACGTCCTCGCGCAGCAGCTGGTCGCGATGACCGCGATGGACACCTGGCAGCTCGACGACCTCCTGGCCACCGTCCGCAAGGCGGCCCCCTTCGCCTCCCTGCCCGAGTCCGCGTTCACCGCGGTCCTGGACATGCTCGCCGGCCGCTATCCCTCGGACGCCTTCGCCGAACTGCGCCCGCGCGTCGTCTGGGACCGCATCGCGGGTACCGTCACCGGTCGCCCCGGCGCCCAGCGCCTCGCCGTCACCTCCGGCGGCACCATCCCCGACCGCGGTCTCTTCGGCGTCTTCCTCGCCGGCTCCGACCCCAAGAAGGGCGGCGGACGGGTCGGCGAACTGGACGAGGAGATGGTCTACGAGTCGCGCGTGGGGGACGTCTTCACGCTCGGCACCAGTTCCTGGCGCATCGAGGACATCACCCGCGACCGCGTCCTGGTCTCTCCCGCCCCCGGCGTCCCGGGCAGGCTGCCCTTCTGGAAGGGCGACCAACTGGGCCGCCCCCTGGAACTGGGCCGCGCGGTGGGCGCGTTCCTGCGCGAGGTCGGCTCGCTCCCCAAGGACGACGCCCGTCTGCGCCTCCTCACGGCGGGCCTGGACGCCTGGGCGGCGGACAATGTGCTCTCGTACCTCGACGAGCAGCGCGAGGCCTGCGGCCACATCCCGGACGACCGCACCATCGTCGTGGAGCGCTTCCGCGACGAGCTCGGCGACTGGCGGGTCGTCGTCCACTCCCCCTTCGGCGCCCAGGTCCACGCCCCCTGGGCGCTCGCCCTCGGCGCCAAGCTCTCCGAGCGCTACGGCATGGACGCCCAGGTCATGCACGCCGACGACGGCATCGTCCTCAGGCTGCCGGACGCCGACCTGATGAGCCTGGACCTCCTCGACCGGGACCCGGCCACGACCGGCACGGAGTACGACGCGGAGCAGGCCCCCGTGGGCGCCGCGGACGTCGTCTTCGACAAGGGCGAGGTCGACCAGATGGTCACCGACCAGGTCGGCGGTTCGGCCCTGTTCGCCTCCCGTTTCCGCGAGTGCGCCGCCCGCGCGCTCCTGCTGCCCCGCCGCAACCCCGGCAGGCGCACCCCGCTGTGGCAGCAGCGCCAGCGCGCCTCCCAGCTGCTCGAGGTGGCGAGCGAGTTCGGCTCGTTCCCGATCGTCCTGGAGGCGGTCCGCGAGTGCCTCCAGGACGTCTTCGACGTGCCGGGCCTCGTGGAGCTGATGGGCGACCTGGAGTCCCGCAAGGTCCGCCTGGTTGAGGTCACCACCCCCGAGCCCTCCCCCTTCGCCCGCTCTCTCCTCTTCGGGTACGTCGCCCAGTTCCTGTACGAGGGCGACTCGCCCCTCGCCGAGCGCCGCGCGGCCGCTCTCTCGCTGGACTCCCGCCTGCTGGCCGAGCTGCTCGGCCAGGCGGAGCTCAGAGAGCTGCTCGACGCCGAGGTGCTGACCGAGCTGGAGCGGGAGCTCCAGTGGCTCACCGACGACCGCCGCGTCAAGGACGCCGAGGGAGTCGCGGACCTGCTCCGCGTCCTCGGTCCGCTCACGGACGCGGAGCTGGCCCAGCGGGGCGCCGAACCGCAGTGGGCGCAGGAGCTCGCCCGCGCCCGCCGCGCGATCAGGGTCCGTGTCGCCGGCGCCGACCACTGGGCCGCGATCGAGGACGCGGGCCGCCTGCGCGACGCCCTCGGCACCGCGTTGCCGGTCGGTGTCCCGGAGGCCTTCACCGAGCCCGTCAAGGACCCCCTGGGCGACCTCCTCGCGCGGTACGCCCGCACCCACGGCCCGTTCACCTCGGCGACGGTCGCGGCCCGCTTCGGCCTGGGCACTGCGGTCACCGAGGGCGCTTTGCAGCGGCTCGCCGCGAGCGGCCGTGTCGTACAGGGAGAGTTCCATCCGGCGGGCATCGGCCAGGAGTGGTGCGACGCGACCGTGCTCCGCCGTCTGCGGCGCCGCTCCCTGGCCGCCCTGCGCCACGAACTGGAACCGGTGGCGCCCCCGGCCCTGGCTCAGTTCCTGCCGCAGTGGCAGCACATCGGCAAGGGCCATTCCCTGCGGGGCGTCGACGGACTGGTGCGCGCGGTCGAGCAGCTCCAGGGCGCGTCCGTGCCCGCCTCCGCACTGGAGAAGCTCGTCCTGCCGTCCCGCGTCGCCAACTACACGCCCGCCATGCTCGACGAACTCACCGCCGCAGGGGAGATCGTGTGGGCCGGAGCGGGCGCCCTCCCCGGCAAGGACGGCTGGGTCTCCCTCTACCTCGCGGACGCGGCCCCTCTCCTCCTGCCGCCGCCCCACCCCCTGGAGCTGACGGCACTCCACCAGTCCGTCCTGGATGCCCTCGCCGGCGGCTACGGCCTGTTCTTCCGCCAGATCGCCGACCAGGTCCGCGCCACCACCCACCCCGAGGCCACCGACCCCCAACTGGCCGACGCGGTATGGGACCTGGCCTGGTCCGGGCGGCTCACCAACGACACCCTCACCCCCATGCGCTCCCTGCTGGGCTCGGGCCGCACCGCCGGCTCCACCGCCCACCGCGCCAAACGCAGCGTCCCGCGCGGCCGCTACGGCTCCCTCACCGCCGCGGCTCGCAGCGCCTCCCGCAGCGGGCCGCCGACGGCAGCGGGCCGCTGGTCCCTGCTGCCCCCACGCGAGCCCGACCCGACCGTGCGCGCCCACGCCCTGGCCCGCACCCTCCTCGACCGCCATGGCGTCGTCACCCGCGGAGCGGTCGCGGCGGAGGGCGTCGAGGGCGGCTTCTCGGCGGTGTACCGCATCCTCTCCGCCTTCGAGGACAGCGGCCAGGCCCGCCGCGGCTACGTGGTGGAGGGCCTCGGCGCCGCCCAGTTCGCCATGGACGGAGCGGTGGACCGCCTACGAGCCGTCTCCAACGCCCGCGACCGGGGCGAGCCCGTCCCGGCCCCCGCTCCCGCAGGCCCGGGACTCGACGCCCCCACCGATCCCGGCACCCTGACCGAGGACTTCGACTGGGCGGACGCCTTCGGTCCCTTCGACCCACCCACCGACCTGGACCCGCAAGCCTCCGACGGTTCCCCCGCGCAAGCCCCCGACGGTTTCCCCGCACCGGGGCGCGGTCTGCCCTCGCCGGCCTCCCGGGACCAGTACATCTCCCCACGGGACTACCCCCCGCCCGCCCACGGCTCGGGCTTCCTGCACCGCAGGCAGACCCCTGCGGACACCTCCCGAGCGGTCGTCCTCGCCGCCGCCGACCCCGCCAACGCCTACGGCGCCGCCCTGCCCTGGCCCGACCCCCCGACGGAGGCCGGCCACAAACCGGGCCGCAAGGCGGGCTCCCTGGTCGTCCTCGTCGACGGCGAGCTCACGCTCTACATGGAGCGAGGCGGCAAGACCCTCCTGGCCTGGCCTTCCAGCCCCGACAGCGCCCCCGTCGACGACCCCCGCCTCCGCACGGCGGCCGAGGCACTGGCCGCGGCAGCCAAGGCCGGATCCCTGGGCACCGTCACCGTGGAACGCATCAACGGCACCGCTGCCCTGACCTCTCCCACAGGCACCCTCCTGGAGTCAGCAGGCTTCATCGCCACGCCACGAGGCCTGCGCCTGCGCGCATAGGACCGCCCCCGCCCGGGAGACCACGCGCAAAGCCCCCAGGAGTCGCCCCGCCCCGGCGCCCGCGCCCCCGTGCCACCCTTGACCCATGCCCGAAGGAGACACCGTCTGGCAAGCCGCGAGGCGCCTGCACGAGGCCCTCGCCGGCAGGCCCCTGACCCGCAGCGACCTGAGAGTCCCGAAGTACGCCACCGCGGACCTCACAGGCCGCCACGTCCTCGACGTCACTCCCCGCGGCAAGCATCTCCTCACCCGCGTGGAGGGCGGCCTCACCCTCCACTCCCATCTCCGTATGGACGGCACGTGGAAGGTGTACGCGCACGACCAGCGCTGGACCGGCGGTCCCGCCCACCAGATCCGCGCGATCCTGGGCAACACCGACCGCACGGCCGTCGGCTACCGCCTCCCCGTTCTGGAACTCCTCCGCACCGCCGACGAACACAAAGCCGTCGGCCACCTGGGCCCCGACCTGCTGGGCCCGGACTGGAACCCCGAGCGGGCCCTCGCGAACCTCCTCGAGGACCCCTCCCGCGAGCTCGGCGAAGCCCTCCTGGACCAGCGCAACCTCGCCGGCATCGGCAATGTCTTCAAGAGCGAGCTCTGTTTCCTGCTCGGCGCCACCCCCTGGCTCCCCGTCGGCGCGCTCCCCGCCGACCGCGCGGTCCACCTTCCCGCGCTCGCGAAGAAGCTCCTGGAGGCCAACCGGGACCGCCCGATCCGCAACACGACGGGCCGCCGCGGGCAGGACCTCTTCGTCTACGGCCGTGCCCCCCGCCCCTGTCTGCGCTGCCGCACCTCCATCCGCGTGGCCGACCAGGGCGACGGCTCTCGCGAACGCCCCACCTACTGGTGCCCCCACTGCCAGACCGGCCCCACCCCGGGCCCCCGGCGCCGAGCACCGAGCGGACACCCCGGAACCTCACGCCGTACGACCAATTGACGCTCCGTCAGAAACCCTCGTACGGTCGCTCCATGGCCGTCAGCGCGTACGACCTCACCGGACGCACCGCGTTCGTCACCGGCGCCGCGAGCGGCATCGGCCGCGCCTCCGCCGTCCTGCTCGCCCAGGCCGGTGCCACCGTGCACTGCGCGGACCGCGACGAGATGGGCCTGCACGGGACGGCGAGCCTCGTCAAGGACGCCGGCGGAACCGCGCACACGCACCCCCTGGACGTCACCGACCGCGAGCAGCTGCGCCGGGCCGTCGCCTCCTGCGGGCACCTCGACATCCTGGCCGCGGTCGCCGGGATCATGCACAGCAGCCCGGTCCTGGAGACGCGGGACGAGGACCTCGACCGCGTCCTCGACGTCAACTTCAAGGGCGTCCTGTACGCCTGCCAGGAGGCGGCCCGTCTGATGATCGCGCGCGGCACGCGGGGCAGCATCGTCACGATGGCGTCAGGAGCCGTGGACACCGGAGGCCCCGGCCTGCTCTGCTACGGCGCGGCCAAGGCGGCGGTGGTCCAACTGACGAAAACGCTGGCCACCGAAGTGGGCCGCTACGGCATCCGGGTCAACGCGGTCGCCCCGGGCTGGATCCGCACCCCGATGACCGACCGCCACGACGAGGAGGCCCAGACCCACACCGAGGCACTCATGTCCCGCATGTCACCGCTCAAGCGGGTCGGCGAGCCGGAGGACATCGCCCACGCGGTCCTCCACCTGGCCTCGGACGCCTCGTCCTTCACCACGGGGCAGATCCTCCGCCCGAACGGCGGGGTAGCGATGCCCTGGTGACGACGGCACCCGCACACGCGCCGGCCGCTTCCGCCGGACCGCCTCAGCTCACCCCGCCGAATCCGCCCGCTGCCCTTGCCGAATCGCCCTCACCGCACACCAACGCCCCTCACCGACTCCCCTCCGCCTCGCCCTCCCCCACAGCAGGCGCCGGACCGCCGTAACGCCGCGCACTCCCCGTCCCCCACGCCCGACGCCACCGCCCGGCCCCCAGCGCCCCCATGGCCCGCCCCTTCGGCACGCAGTGGACCGGCAACAGGCTCAGCCCCCACCCGCCGGCTGCGACCGCCCCTTCGAGCGCGCCGGCGTCGGGTGACAGCAGCAGCCACGCCACGGCCCACCACCACAGCACCCCGAGCCCGAGAGCCACCCCCCGGCACACTGTCGGCCCCGCCATGCAGCCACCTCCAGCCCGGACGCTAGACCGCCGCCTCACCCGAGAGGGAGGGCGCACCCCGGGCACACGGACGCACCAGGACGTCCACCGTCACCGAAGCAACAACCCAGGCACCCGACAACGCCACCCGCAGATCGCTCCAAGATGCACGAAAACCCCGACCCGCGCCTCTCCAGATCAACCGGAGAAGCCCGTCCGGGGCCTCGCACACTTCTTCTCAGCGCGCTGTCGGCACACGCTCACACCAGCGTGAGCGACGCGCTACGCCGCGACGACGTCCACCGCTTCGCTGGGCGCCTTGATGGTGACCCGTTCCGGTGGCACACCCTTGACCGAGACGGAACCCAGCATCGGGCGTACCGGCGCCGGTACGGGCTCGCTGGGGGTGGCCGCAGCGGACTGGGCCAGTTCGGCGAGGGCGAGCTCGTCGCTCACTTCCCGCATGAGTTCGGACATCCGTACGTCCAGCGCGTCGCAGATCGCGGAGAGCAGCTCGGAGGAAGCCTCCTTCTGCCCCCGCTCCACCTCGGAGAGATAGCCGAGTGAGACTCGGGCGGACGAGGAGACTTCGCGCAGAGTACGGCCCTGGCGTTGGCGCTGCCGACGCAGCACGTCACCCAGCAGGCGACGGAGCAGAATCATCGGTGGCTCCCTCCTCGGACCGCGTAGCCGCATCCTTCACGCCCCACCGTACCGCCTTGCGCCGCGGCCGTGCGGGGAGCGATGTCGTGTTCACTCAGGGCTGCAAACATCAAAACCCCCCGTTCCGTTCCGTATCCTGTGCCCGCTCATTCCCGGTCTGTTCGCCCGTAAGCTCTTCCAGGAGCAAAGCGAGTACGCTCCGTACACTCTCCATACGAATTTCCGCGCGGTCGCCGTTCAACCGCAGCGCGGTCACTTTCCCGCCATCAGTTGCCGCGGAAGCGCCCCTGGCGGGCCCGTCCACAGCCACGTACACCGTTCCGACCGGCTTGCCGTCCTGCGGTTCCGGGCCGGCGACCCCGGTGGTCGCGATCCCCCAGTCGGCACCGAGCGCCTTGCGCACTCCGGCCGCCATCTGGGCCGCGACCTGCGGATCCACCGCCCCGCACTGGTCCAGCAGGGTGGCGTCGACCCCCAGCAGCTCGTGCTTGAGTTCGGTGGCGTAGGCCGTCACCGAGCCCCGGAACGCCTGGGAGGCTCCGGGAGCCGCTGTGATTTCCGCCGCAACCAGCCCACCGGTCAACGACTCGGCGACCGCGAGCGTCTGCCCGTTCACAGCGAGTAGTCGTACCACCTGGGCGGCCGGGGAATTCACGCTTCCGCCTCCTCCAACGCCGCCTTGCGCTCGGCGATTCCCTGCCTGCGCAGCACGATGGCCTGTCTCACATAGTCGAGCCCGGTCGCGACGGTCAGCACGACCGCCACCGCCATCACCCAGAACCGCGCGGTGGCCAGCCACCCCGTCAGCATCAGGATGTACATCCCCACGGCGATCCCCTGACTGAGGGTCTTGAGCTTGCCGCCCCGGCTCGCCGGGATCACGCCGTACCGGATGACGAGGAAACGCAGCAGGGTGATCCCGAGTTCCCTGCCGAGGATGACGATCGTCACCCACCAGGGCAGGTCGCCGAGCGCGGAGAGACAGACCAGCGCCGCCCCCATGATCGCCTTGTCGGCGATGGGGTCGGCGATCTTCCCGAAGTCGGTGACGAGGTTGTAGGTGCGGGCCAGGTGACCGTCGAACAGGTCGGTGATCATGGCGACCGAGAAGGCCGCCCAGGCGAACGACCGCCACGCGGGGTCGTGACCGCCCTCGGCGAGCATCAGGAAGACGAAGCCGGGCACGAGGACCAGCCGGAGCATGGTCAGCAGATTGGCGATGTTCCAGACGCTGGCCTGGTTGACGGCGGCAGCCGCGATCTTCTTGCCCGGCGAAGGCTTGGCCTCGGAGCCGCCCTCGCGGTCCGGGGAGACCTCGGACACGACGGTGGCCCCAGGAGCGACTCCCGCTCGTGGGACGGCACCCGCCCCGGTCGCCACGCTCGCCCGCGCCTCGCCCGCCGTACCGGAGACCGCGTCCGAAGGAGTGCCGGGGACCGCACCGGAGGCGGCACCGGGGACCCCGCCCACCCGTCCGCCCTTCGCGGCGGAGGGGCCACCTGCGGCGGACGCCGGTACTCCGGTCATCTGCCCGCCTCCTCACTACACGCGAGCGAACCGTCGAGCGGCTCGGCCACCAGGTCGACACCTTCCGTACCGACCACCTTCGCTTCGACCATACGGCCGACGCTCAGGCCTTCGCCGCTCGTGAGCAGCACCTGGCCGTCGGTCTCGGGCGCCTGGTGCGCGCCACGGCCGTACACGCCTTCGTCGTCGACCGACTCGACCAGCACGTGCACGGTCTCACCGACCCGCTCCTCGGCGCGCTGCGAGACGAGTTCCTCGGCGAGCCGCGACACCCGCGCCAGCCGCTCGGCGACGACGTCCTCGTCCAGCTTGTTCTCGTACGTCGCGGCCTCGGTGCCCTCCTCGTCGGAGTACCCGAAGACACCGATGGCGTCCAGACGCGCGCCGTTGAGGAACCGCTCCAGCTCCGCGAGGTCGCCCTCGCTCTCGCCGGGGAAGCCCACGATGAAGTTGGAGCGCACGCCGGCCTCGGGAGCCTTGCCCCGGATGGTGTCGAGGAGCTCCAGGAAGCGGTCGGTGTCGCCGAAGCGGCGCATCGCGCGCAGCACGCCGGGGGCGGAGTGCTGGAAGGACAGGTCGAAGTAGGGCACGACCTTCGGCGTGGAGGTCAGCACGTCGATCAGGCCGGGGCGCATCTCGGCGGGCTGGAGGTAGCTCACGCGCACCCGCTCGAGGCCGTCGACCTCGGCGAGCTCGGGCAGGAGCGACTCCAGCAGACGGATGTCGCCGAGGTCCTTGCCGTACGACGTGTTGTTCTCGGAGACCAGCATGATCTCCTTGACGCCCTGCTCGGCCAGCCAGCGGGTCTCGTTCAGGACGTCCGAGGGGCGGCGCGAGATGAAGGAGCCGCGGAAGGACGGGATGGCGCAGAAGGAGCAGCGCCGGTCGCAGCCGGAGGCGAGCTTCACCGAGGCGACCGGCGAGCCGTCCAGACGGCGGCGCAGGGGCGCGCGGGGGCCGGAGGCCGGAGCGAGGCCTTCCGGAAGGTCGGCGGGGGCAGGGGCCTCTACGGCGGGACCGTGGCCCGGCAGGGCGACGCCCGCCGCCGACTCCTGGCGCTCGGCGGGGCTGATCGGCAGCAGCTTGCGCCGGTCGCGCGGGGTGTGGGCGGCGTGGATGCCGCCGCTGAGGATCGTCTGGAGACGGTCGGAGATGTCGGCGTAGTCGTCGAAGCCAAGCACGCCGTCGGCCTCGGGGAGGGCTTCGGCGAGGTCCTTGCCGTACCGCTCGGCCATGCAGCCCACCGCCACGACGGCCTGGGTTCTGCCGTGGCCCTTGAGGTCGTTGGCCTCCAGGAGGGCGTCGACGGAGTCCTTCTTGGCGGCCTCGACGAAGCCACAGGTGTTGACGACGGCGACGTCCGCGTCGGCGGCGTCCTCCACGAGATCCCAGCCGTCCGCCTCCAAACGGCCTGCGAGCTCCTCCGAGTCCACCTCGTTACGGGCGCAGCCAAGGGTGACGAGTGCGACGGTACGGCGTTCAGGCATGGGCTCAAGACTACTTCGTCCCACCGACACCCCATGTCGAAGGGGTTGGCCGATCTTGGCCAACCCCTTTGCGACGGAAACCGAACAGATGCCTAGCCGACCTGCGGGTCGCCCTTCGTGTAGGTCAGGCGCTCCACGGCGCCGGGCTGCCAGTCGTCGTCGATCTTCTTGCCGTTCACGTACAGCTGGATGGCCCCGGCGTCACCGAGGACGAGGTTGATCTTGTCGCTGTCCTGGAAGGTCTTGGTGTCGCCCTGCTTGAGCAGTCCGTCGAAGAGGGTCCGGCCGTTGTGGTCCTTGGCGAGGATCCAGCTCTTGCCGTCGGCGGCGCTGACCTGCACGGTCACCTTGTCCTGGGGTGCCGCGGCAATGGCGCTGTCGGACGGGGTGGGCTTCGGGTCCTTGGTGGCCGTCTTGTCGGACTTGGGCGTCGGGGACGCGGTGGTGGCGGGCGTGGTGCCGTCGGCCACCTGCGTCGTGCCGCCGTCGTCGCCGCCCTTGAAGGCGGTGAACCCGACGAAGCCGACCACGGCCACGATCGCGGCGACCATGGCCGCGGTCCAGTTGGGTCCCCGGCGCTCGGGACGGATGCGCTCCGCCTCGAACAGCGGGGCGGCCGGGGTGGGGGCCGGTCGCCCACCGCCGTGATCGGCGGCGTACTGGTCCAGCAGCGGAGCCGGATCCAGATGGACGGCCTTGGCCAGGGTCCGGATGTGGCCCCGGGCGTACACGTCGCCACCGCAGGGGGCGAAGTCGTCCGCCTCGATGGCGTGCACGATGGCGATGCGGACCCTGGTGGCGCTGCTGACGTCGTCGACGGTCAGCCCGGCCGCGATCCGCGCCTGTTTCAGGGCGCGGCCGACGGAGAGGCGGGCTTCCTGCGGGTCGTCTTCGAACGGACGCTCGTCTTCAGGGGAGTTGCCGATGGACACGGGGGCGCCTTTCGAGCGTTTGAGCCACCTGTGCTGAGGGTTCAGTCTAGGGGGGGTACGAAAGGGTGGGGCAACCGGGCGGTAGGACTTTGTACGCCATCGGTATGGCCGGACACGCCGATGGTGGAGCAGCAGCTTTTCGCTTCCCTCAACTTGACGTGCGCCGAAGGGAAACGGTTGCTCAATGATCCCTTACGGGTGAGTCACGATCGAACATCGGTGGCCGCACCCGTTCCGTGCTCCCCTCAAGCCTCCCCGCGAATCACCGCGAGCACTCCGTCCAGCTCGTCAGCCTTCACGAGAACGTCACGAGCCTTGGAGCCCTCGCTCGGCCCGACGATCCCCCGCGACTCCATCAGGTCCATCAGCCGCCCCGCCTTCGCGAACCCGACCCGCAGCTTGCGCTGGAGCATGGACGTGGACCCGAACTGCGTGGAGACGACCAGCTCGGCCGCCTGGCACAGCAGGTCGAGGTCGTCGCCGATCTCCTCGTCGATCTCCTTCTTCTGCTTGGTGCCCACGACGACGTCGTCCCGGAAGACCGGCGCCATCTGGTCCTTGCAGTGCTGGACGATCGCCGCGACCTCGTCCTCGGTCACGAAGGCGCCCTGCATACGGGTGGGCTTGTTGGCGCCCATCGGCAGGAAGAGCCCGTCGCCCTTGCCGATCAGCTTCTCCGCGCCGGGCTGGTCGAGGATGACCCGCGAGTCGGCGAGCGAGGAGGTGGCGAAGGCGAGCCTCGAAGGCACGTTCGCCTTGATCAGACCGGTGACGACGTCCACCGACGGCCGCTGCGTGGCGAGCACCAGGTGGATGCCGGCCGCGCGCGCGAGCTGCGTGATGCGCACGATCGCGTCCTCGACGTCCCTGGGCGCGACCATCATCAGGTCGGCGAGCTCGTCGACGATCACCAGCAGGTACGGGTACGGCTGGAGCTCACGCTCACTGCCCTCGGGCAGCTTGACCTTGCCGTTCCTGATGGCCTCGTTGAAGTCGTCGATGTGCCGGAATCCGTACGCCGCCAGGTCGTCGTAGCGCAGGTCCATCTCGCGTACGACCCACTGGAGCGCCTCGGCGGCCCGCTTCGGGTTGGTGATGATCGGCGTGATGAGGTGCGGGATGCCCTCGTAGGCCGTCAGTTCCACACGCTTGGGGTCGACGAGGACCATGCGCACGTCCTCGGGGGTCGCGCGCACCATGATGGAAGTGATCAGGCAGTTGATGCACGACGACTTACCGGAACCGGTGGCTCCGGCGACGAGCACGTGCGGCATCTTCGCCAGGTTGGCCATCACATAGCCGCCCTCGACGTCCTTGCCGAGCGCGACCAGCATGGGGTGCTCGTCCTCGGCGGCGGCCGCGAGCCGCAGCACGTCACCGAGGTTGACCATCTCCCGGTCGGTGTTGGGGATCTCGATGCCGACCGCGGACTTTCCGGGGATCGGGCTGATGATCCGCACGTCCGGGCTGGCGACGGCGTACGCGATGTTCTTGGCCAGCGCGGTGATCCGCTCGACCTTCACGGCGGGTCCGAGCTCGACCTCGTAGCGTGTGACCGTCGGCCCGCGCGTGAAGCCGGTGACGGCGGCGTCGACCTTGAACTCGGTGAAGACGTTGGTCAGCGAGGCGACTATGGCGTCGTTGGCCGCGCTGCGCGCCTTGCCCGGGCCACCGCGCTCCAGGAGGTCGAGCGAGGGCAGTGCGTAGGTGATGTCGCCCGAGAGCTGGAGCTGCTCCGCGCGCGCGGGCAGGTCGCTCGGCGCCTCGGGAGCGGGCTTGGTGAGGTCGGCGACCTCGACCTTGAGCTTCTCCTGCTTCGGCTTCGCGTCCTGCTTGGGCCGCGCGGCCGGGACCGGGGTGGGCACCGGGGTCGTCTCCACCCGGTCGCCCACGCTCACCCCTTGGGTGAGGTCGGCGACCAGCGGCGACGGCGGCAGACCGTGCATGACCACGCCGTCCAGGTCCGCGGCGGCGGCCGCGGCGAAGTCCACGGCGTCCATCTGCCGGTCCATCGCGGGCTGCGGCACCGCGGAGCGCCTGGGGCGCCCGCGACGCTGCGAGAGGGCTTCCTGTTCCGCGCCGTCGGGGTCGTACGACTCGGGTGCGGGACCGCGCCGGCGACCGCGCGCGGGCAGCGCCTCACGCCACTGCTCGTCGTAGCGCTCGTCGTCGTCCCCGAACTCGTCCACCACCGGGTCGGGCAGGATCCCGAGCCGCACCCCGAGCTCCCGCAGCCGTCGCGGGATGGCGTTGACGGGGGTGGCGGTGACGACGAGCAGGCCGAAGACGGTCAGCAGCACCAGCAGCGGTACGGCCAGGACGTCGCCCATGGTGTACGTGAGCGGGGTCGCCGCTCCCCAGCCGATGAGGCCGCCGGCGTCCCTTATGGCCTGCATGCCGGCGCTGCGGGCCGGCGAGCCGCAGGCGATGTGGACCTGCCCGAGCACGCCGATGACGAGCGCCGACAGACCGATCACGATCCGGCCGTTGGCCTCGGGCTTCTCGGGGTGCCGGATGAAACGGACGGCGACGACGGCGAGCAGTATCGGTACGAGGAGGTCGAGCCGGCCGAAGGCGCCCGTCACGATGATCTCGACGAGGTCGCCGACCGGGCCGCGCAGGTTCGACCAGGTACCGGCGGCGACGATCAGGCCGAGTCCGAGCAGCAGGAGGGCCACGCCGTCCTTCCGGTGCGCGGGGTCGAGGTTCTTGGCTCCCTGCCCTATGCCGCGGAACACCGCGCCGACGGCATGGGCGACGCCGAGCCAGAGGGCCCGGAAGAGCCGCAGGACGCCACCGGTGGGGCTGGGCGCGGGCCTCGGCGGCGCGGCCTTCTTCGCGGGGGCCTTCCTGGCGGGCGCCTTCTTCGCCGGACCCTTCGCGGGAGCGGCAGCCTTCTTGGCGGGCTGCTTCTTGGCTGCGGAGGGACGTGAGGCCATAGGTGTGAGATTACCGGTGGAGAAGGCAACGGACACGTGTGCCCGCTGCTTCACCCGTTCGTGTCGCCTCTGAAGAGGCGTGGAACTGACGCACCCTTGTGGAACGGGTGAACTGACGGATGCTCACCGGCGATCCCGCGTCAGTTCTGCGAGGACACCGAAGGAGAGGGCCCGGTGCCGGGCTCCAGCGCGTCCAGCGCCCGCCGCAACCCGGTGAGTTTGCGTTCGAGATGGGCCGCGGTGGCCACCGCGGCCGCGTCCGCGGACTCGTCGTCGAGTTGCTTGGACAGCGCCTCCGCCTGCTCCTCGACCGCCGCGAGGCGCGCCGACAACTCGGCGAGCAGACCCGCCGGCTCCTTGGCGTCGCCGACCGCGGCCTTGCCGCCACCGCCCTCCAACTGGAGCCGCAGCAGCGCCGCCTGCTCACGCAGCTGGCAGTTCTTCATGTAGAGCTCGACGAAGACCGAGACCTTCGCGCGCAGCACCCACGGGTCGAACGGCTTGGAGATGTAGTCCACCGCGCCGGCCGCGTACCCACGGAAGGTGTGGTGCGGACCGTGGTTGATCGCGGTGAGGAAGATGATCGGGATGTCCCGGGTCCGCTCCCGCCGCTTGATGTGCGCCGCGGTCTCGAAGCCGTCCATGCCAGGCATCTGGACGTCCAGCAGAATCACCGCGAAGTCGTCCGTGAGCAGCGCTTTGAGCGCTTCCTCCCCGGACGATGCCCGCACCAGTGTCTGATCGAGCGCGGAGAGGATGGCCTCCAGCGCCAGCAGATTCTCCGGCCGGTCATCGACCAGGAGGATCTTGGCCTTCTGCACCATGGCCCGCCCTCCTCGCCCCGGATGTGCACCGGGTGCCGCCCCTGGGGACGACTCCCTTTCGCCGCCCGTCCTTGTGCCGGTCATCGTAGCCGCACCCTGTCTGTCGCCACACCCTGTCACCGCGATGTCACTGTGCACGTAGCACGAACGAAGCGGGAGACCAGAAGGTTCCCCGAATCCCGCAGTTCTACACGGCGTCGGACACACTCGGTCAGCAACTCCGCGTGAACTTCGCCGAATCCCATCACTCTCCCCGCATCCACTGTTGCATCACCGACAGCAGATGATCGGGATCGACCGGCTTGGTCACGTAGTCGGAGGCCCCCGACTCCAGCGCCTTCTCCCGGTCGCCCTTCATGGCCTTCGCGGTCAGCGCGATGATGGGCAGCCCGGCGAACTGCGGCATCCTGCGGATCGCCGTCGTGGTCGCGTACCCGTCCATCTCCGGCATCATGATGTCCATCAGGACGACCGCCACGTCCTCGTGCTGCTCCAGCACCTCGATGCCCTCACGGCCGTTCTCCGCGTAGAGCACGGACAGTCCGTGCTGTTCGAGGACGCTGGTGAGCGCGAACACGTTGCGGATGTCGTCGTCGACGATCAGCACCTTCTCCCCACCGAACCGGATGCCCCGGCGCGGCTGCGGGGCGGACTGGTGCTCCACCGCCGACCACTGGTCCGGCTGCCCGATCCGCTGCTCCAGGGCGGGCGCGGTCCGGCGGCGGCGCCGGAACAGCGCAGCGGCACCGTTCTGCGTCTCCTGGTACGACCTCACCTCGGCCGGCGTCTCCACCTCGGCCCCGGACATGCCGTTCTCCGAGGTGGACGCCACGAGGTCGCCGGCCTCCAGGGCGGGCATGGACTGCTGGTAGCCCTGGGGCGGCAGTTCACTGGGGTGCAGCGGCAAATACAGCGTGAACGTCGATCCGCGCCCCGGCTCGCTCTGCGCGTGGATCTCACCGCCGAGCAGCTGCGCGATCTCCCGCGAGATCGACAGGCCGAGACCGGTACCGCCGTACTTGCGGCTGGTCGTGCCGTCTGCCTGCTTGAACGCCTCGAAGATCACCCGCATCTTGCTGGCCGCGATCCCGATGCCGGTGTCGGTCACCGAGAACGCGATCAGGTCGGCGTCCGCGTCACGCAGCGAACCGGCCTCCAGCAACTGCTCCCGGATCGCCACCGGCACATCCCGCCCGGCGGGCCGGATGACCAGCTCGACGGCCCCGGAGTCGGTGAACTTGACCGCGTTGGACAGCAGGTTGCGCAGCACCTGGAGCAGGCGCTGCTCGTCGGTGTGCAGCGTGGCGGGCAGCTCGGGCGAGACCCGTACCGACAGGTCGAGCCCCTTCTCCGCGGTCAGCGGCCGGAAGGTGGCCTCCACGTAGTCCACGAGCTGCACGAGCGCGATCCGTGTCGGGGAGACGTCCATCTTGCCCGCCTCGACCTTCGACAGGTCGAGGATGTCGTTGATCAGCTGGAGCAGGTCGGACCCGGCCCCGTGGATGGTCTCCGCGAACTCGACCTGCTTCGGGGTGAGGTTGGAGTCCGCGTTGTCGGCGAGCAGCTTGGCGAGGATCAGCAGCGAGTTGAGCGGTGTCCGCAGCTCGTGGGACATGTTGGCCAGGAACTCGCTCTTGTACCGCATCGACACGGCGAGTTGCTCGGCACGCTCCTCCAGGACCTGCCGCGCCTCCTCGATCTCGGTGTTCTTCACCTCGATGTCGCGGTTCTGCTGGGCCAGCAGCTCGGCCTTCTCCTCCAGCTCGGCGTTGGACGCCTGGAGGGCCTTCTGCCGGTTCTCCAACTCCGCCGACCGCTCCCTGAGTTGCTCGGTGAGCTCCTGCGACTGCTTCAGCAGCACCTCCGTCTTGGTGTTGACGGAGATGGTGTTGACGCTGGTCGCGATCATCTCGGCGATCTGGTTGAGGAAGTCCTTCTGGATCTGCGTAAAGGGTGTAAAGGAGGCGAGCTCGATGACTCCGAGCACCTTCCCCTCGAACAGCACCGGGAGGACGATCACTTGCGCGGGCGGCGCCTCTCCGAGACCGGAGGAGATCTTCAGGTAGCCGCTGGGCGCGTTCTCCACCAGGATCGTGCGCTTCTCCTCGGCGGCCGTCCCGATGAGCGCCTCACCCGGCCGGAACGACGTCGGCATGGAGCCCATCGAGTAGCCGTACGACCCGAGCATCCGCAGCTCGTACTGGTCGTCGCTGTCGGCCGCGAGGTCCTTGCCGTCGAGCAGCGGCATGGCCACGAAGAACGCCCCGTGCTGCGCGGACACCACCGGCGTCAGCTCGCTCATGATCAGCGAGGCCACGTCCTCCAGGTCCCGGCGGCCCTGCATGAGCGCCGAGATACGGGCCAGGTTGCCCTTGAGCCAGTCCTGCTCCTTGTTGGCGATCGTGGTGTCGCGCAGGTTGGCGATCATCTTGTTGATGTAGTCCTGGAGCTCCTGGATCTCCCCGGACGCGTCCACGTCGATCTTCAGGTTCAGGTCGCCCCGCGTCACCGCGGTCGCCACGCGCGCGATGGCGCGTACCTGGCGCGTAAGGTTTCCTGCCATTTCGTTCACGGACTCGGTGAGGTCGCGCCACGTGCCGTCGACGTCCCGCACCCGCGCCTGTCCACCGAGCTGTCCCTCGGTGCCCACCTCGCGGGCGACCCGGGTGACCTCCTCGGCGAAGGACGACAGCTGGTCGACCATCGTGTTGATCGTGGTCTTCAGCTCCAGGATCTCGCCCCGGGCGTCGATGTCGATCTTCTTCGTCAGGTCACCCTTGGCGATGGCCGTGGTCACCATGGCGATGTTCCGCACCTGACCGGTCAGGTTGGACGCCATCTGGTTCACGGACTCGGTGAGGTCCTTCCAGGTGCCGGCCACACCGGGCACCCGTGCCTGACCGCCCAGGATGCCGTCCGTGCCCACCTCGCGGGCCACCTTGGTGACCTGGTCGGCGAACGAACTCAGTGTCTTCACCATGGTGTTGAAGGTGTCGGCGAGCTGGGCGACCTCACCGCGCGCTTCGATGGTCACGGTCCGCGTGAGGTCACCGTTGGCGACCGCGTTGGCGACCTGGGAGATGTTGCGCACCTGCATGGTCAGGTTGTTGGCCATCAGGTTCACGTTGTCGCTGAGGTCCTTCCAGATGCCCGTGACACCCGGAACCCGTGCCTGGCCGCCCAGCTGACCCTCGGTGCCCACCTCGCGGGCCACCCGCGTCACCTGCTCGGCGAAGGACGACAGCTGGTCGACCATCGTGTTGACGGTGGTGACGAGCTCGAGGATCTCGCCCTTGGCGTCGACGGTGATCTTCTTGGAGAGGTCGCCCTTGGCGACGGCGGTCGTGACCTCGGCGATGTTGCGGACCTGGATGGTCAGGTTGTTCGCCATGAAGTTCACGGACTGCGTGAGGTCCTTCCAGGTGCCGGAGACCCCCTGCACCTCGGCCTGCCCGCCCAGGATGCCCTCGGTACCCACCTCGCGGGCCACCCGCGTCACCTGGTCGGCGAAGCTGGAGAGCTGGTCCACCATCGTGTTGAGGGTGTTCTTCAGCTCCAGGATCTCGCCCCGGGCATCCACGTCGATCTTCTGCGACAGGTCACCCCGGGCCACCGCGGTCGCCACCTGGGCGATGTTCCGCACCTGGGCAGTAAGGTTTCCTGCCATTCCGTTCACGGAGTCGGTCAGGTCCCGCCACACACCGGCGACGCCGGGTACCTGCGCCTGCCCGCCGAGACGGCCCTCCGTGCCCACGTCACGGGCCACCCGGGTCACCTGGTCGGCGAAGGCGGAGAGCTGGTCGACCATCGTGTTGATGGTGTTCTTCAGCTCCAGGATCTCGCCCCGGGCGTCCACGTCGATCTTCTGGGAGAGGTCACCGCGGGCCACCGCCGTCGTCACCTGGGCGATCTGCCGCACCTGCGAGGTGAGGTTGCCACCCATGAAGTTGACGGAGTCCGTGAGTTCCTTCCAGGTGCCGGAGACCCCTGGCACCACGGCCTGACCGCCCAGGCGCCCCTCGGTGCCCACGTCCCGGGCCATCCGCGTCACCTGGTCGGCGAAGGCGGACAGCTGGTCCACCATCGTGTTCACGGTGTTCTTCAGCTGGAGCATCTCGCCGGAGACGTCCACGGTGACCTTCTGCGACAGGTCACCGTTGGCCACCGCCGTCGTCACCTGGGCGATGTTCCTCACCTGACCGGTGAGGTTCCTGAACGCCGTGTTGACGGAGTCGGTGAGGTCCTTCCAGGTTCCGGCGGCCCCGGGCACCTGGGCCTGACCGCCCAGCTCACCCTCGACGCCGATCTCACGCGCCACACGCGTGACCTCGGCACCGAACGCGGACAGCTGGTCCACCATCCCGTTGACGGTGTTCTTCAGCTCCAGCATCTCGCCGGCCACGTCCACGGTGACCTTCTGCGACAGGTCACCGTTGGCCACCGCCGTCGTCACCGCGGCGATGTCCCGCACCTGCGTGGTGAGGTTCCGGAAGACCGTGTTCACCGAATCGGTGAGGTCCTTCCACGTCCCCGCCGCACCCGGCACGTTCGCCTGCCCGCCCAGCTGCCCCTCGGCACCGACCTCGTTGGCCACCCGCGTGACCTCGTCCGCGAAGATCCGCAGCGTCTCGGTCATCTGGTTGATCGTGTCGGCGAGCTGCGCGACCTCACCACGCGCCGACACCGTCACCTTCTGCGACAGATCACCGTTGGCGACCGCGGTCGTCACCTGGGCGATGCCGCGCACCTGGGCAGTAAGGTTTCCTGCCATCAGGTTCACCGAATCGGTGAGGTCCTTCCACACGCCGGCCACACCCGGCACCTGCGCCTGGCCACCCAGCTCGCCCTCGACACCCACCTCACGCGCGACGCGGGTCACCTCGGAGGAGAAGGACGACAGCTGGTCCACCATCGTGTTGACGGTGTTCTTCAGCTCCAGCATCTCGCCGGCCACATGCACCGTGACCTTGCGGGACAGGTCGCCCTTGGCGACTGCCGTCGTCACCAGGGCGATGTCCCGCACCTGGGCCGTCAGCCGGTACGCCATCGTGTTGACGGACTCGGTCAGGTCCTTCCAGGAACCCGACATGCCCCGCACACGTGCCTGGCCGCCGAGCTTGCCCTCGGTACCGACCTCGCTGGCCACGCGCGTGACCTCGTCGGTGAAGGTCGACAGCTGATCGACAAGGTTGTTTACAGTCCGCCCGACCTTCAGGAACTCCCCGCGCAGCGGATGCCCCGTCCCGTCCGGCGCCTGGGTCCTGAGCTCCATGCGGGGCGACAGGTCACCCTCCGCGACCGCCGAGAGCACCCGGCCGACCTCGGAGACCGGCCGTACGAGATCGTCCACCAGCGCGTTGGACGCATCGATGGCGGACGCCCAGGAGCCCTCACAGGCGCCTGTTTCCAGCCTTTCCGTGAGCTTGCCCTCACGGCCCACCATGCGCCGCACCCGCGACAGCTCACCCGTCAGATGCAGATTGCGGTCGGCCACCTCGTTGAAAACAGCCGCGATCTCCGACATCACGCCGTCGCCGGACACCGTGAGCCTCTTGCGGAAGTTCCCGTCCCGCATGGACACCAGGGCGGCCAGCAGCCGGTTCAGGGCCGCCGTGTCCACCGCGGTGGTGCCATTGCTCGGTTTGCGCTGGTTGCTCGGGGACTGTCCGCCTTTCGCGCGCGTCTTAGTGCCCCGCGTCGCTGCGCCAGACTCCACTGTGTCCCTCCCGCAGGGGTCGACCGTTACTGCTGTGCTCGGGTGGTGCCGCGCGGCATACCGGTTGCTGCCGCGCACTCCTGCTTACTACAGCGATATCTCAACCGGGCGAACAAAGCCGCACGACGGGCTGCTGCCCGTCTCACGCGGACGGCACTCGGCCTGCCCGAACCTTCTTCAGGAGCCTGCCCAGTGTTTCACCCAGGTTGAACCCGGCCATAACAGTTCGGCAGCTTCGCACATCGTCCGCACACCCTCCGGACGGAAACACTGCAGACCGGCATCCGCACAGCCGTCGAAGGTAAGTAACCTTGCATGCGGCTGTCCAGCCGAGCCGGTCCGTCCGGCCTGGGCGGTGGCACGAGCACGAGCGGGCATCGGAGGGCGGCCGCACACATGACCACCGGACTGGTCCCCGGGGGACAGAACCCGGACCCCCGGCCGACGGGCGGCCTGCCGCAACAGCGGCACCACCCGGTCGGCCAGGCAGCCCTGCACGTCGACAACCGGTCGAGGAGTTCTGTGATCACCGCGCGCGCGGCCGCCAGCTTCGAGCCCGTCGGACGATCGGTAGCGACCGCCCGCTCCTTCGTCCGCGACACCCTCCAGGGCTGGGGCTTCGCCGACATCGTCGACGACGCGGTGGTCCTGACCAGCGAACTCGTCACCAACGCGGTGGTCCACGCGGGCACCTCCGCGGACGTTCTGTGTCTGCGCAGTGACGAAGGCGTACGGATCGAGGTCGCCGACCGCTACCCCGAGCGCGAGATCCCCCTCCAGGGCCAGGCCGTCACCATGGGCAACCTGGACCGCGAGGGCGGCCGCGGCCTCCAGCTCTGCGCCGCGCTCGCCAGCCGCTGGGGAGTCGAGTACACCCCCACCCACAAACAGGTGTGGTTCCGCCTCGACCTGCCCGAACGCCCGGTCGGCACCCGTACGGCCGGTCCGTCGCTGCCCGCCGACCTGCTCCCGCTGGCCGACGGCCGCGTCCGCGTCGCCGTCGTCCAGATCGACCGCACGTGCGCCATCACTTCGTGGAACGAGGACGCCGAGGAGCTCTTCGGCTACCCCGCCGAACAGGTGATCGGCAAACCCCTCACCGATCTCGCGGCCTGGCCGCACACCCCCGGCACCGGCACCGGCATCGCCGAGGCCCTGCGGCTCTCGCGCTGGGAGGGCAGTTACGGCATCCGGGCCGCCAACGGCCGCGTCACCTCGGTGTACGCCTCCCACCTGCGCGTCCGCGACTCCGGCGGCGAGCCCTCCACGGTCTGCCTGCTGGTCCGCGACCACGAACGGGCCGTGCTCCAGACCCCGTTGCGCGTCGCGGCCTCCGACACGACCACGTCCCCCGACGGCCAGAACACCGACCCCTTCGAGGTGTTCATCGGCTCGCCCGCCCCCGACGACCTCGACGGCCTCCTCCAGCGCACGGTCGAACGCGCCCGCGACATGCTCGACGGTGACTCCGCCTTCCTGCTCCTCGCGACCGACGACGAGACGGAGCTGGAGGTCCGCGCCTCCACCGGCCTGCCGTCCGCCCGCCAGCGCTTCGCGCGCGTGCCCGTCGAGGCGGGCCCCGGCCGCTACGGCTCCGCCCGCATGCCGGCCGTCCACGACGACCTGTCGGCCGTACCGGGCGCCGTACCGCTCCTCAGCGGCACCGGAATGCGCTCGGTCGTCACCGTCCCGCTGAAGGTCGAAGGCCGCCTCACCGGCTCCCTCGGCGTGGCCGCGGAAGCCCCCGGCAGATACTCCAACGAAGAAGCCCTGCGCCTGCAATTCGCCGCCGACCGCATCGCGTTGGCCGTCGAGTCGGCCCGCCTGGGCGAGCTGGAGCGACTGCGCCGCGGCTCCCTCAGCTTCCTCGTCGAGGCCTCCGACCTCCTCGCCGGCACGTTGGACCGCGACCAGACGCTGGCCCTGATGGCCCAGATGACCGTCCCGACCCTGGCCACCTGGTGCGCCGTCTACACGATCGCCGACCAGGCCTCGGAGCCCTATCTGTCGTACGTCCTGCACGAGGACGAGGAACTCATCGACGGCATCAAGTCGTTGCTGTCGAAGGTCCAGCCCCCGGACCCGGTCCCCACGCCCGGCGCCCGCGTCTGGTCGGCCCCCGGCGAGGCCGCCCACCAGGCGGCCCTGCGCAGCTCCATGCGCAGCCTCGGCCTCAGCGGCGGCCCCACCCACCAGGTCGCCTCCGGGATCGGCCCCACCCTCGCCACGGCCTCCGCGGTGGGCGGCGAGACCGTCGTCCTCCCCCTGGTCGCCCGCAACCGCGTCATCGGCATGCTGACCCTCGGCAAGCCCACCGACGAACACTTCCGCCAGGAAATCCTGGAACTGGCCGAGGACTTGAGCCGCCGGGCCGCCCTCGCCCTGGACAACGCCCGCCTCTACTCCGAGCGCACGGCGATCAGCCAGTCCCTCCAGCGCAGCCTCCTGCCCCCCGAGCTCCCCGAGATCGACGGCGTCGAGGTCGAGGTCATCTACCGCGCGGCCGGCGAGGGCAACGAGGTCGGCGGCGACTTCTACGACGTCTTCCCGATCAGCGACGGCGCCTACGGCTTCGCCATCGGCGACGTCTGCGGCACCGGCCCGAACGCGGCGGCGGTGACGGGCCTCGCCCGACACGCCCTCCGCCTCCTGGCCCGCGAAGGCCTGAGCGGCCCGGCGGTCCTGGAACGCCTGAACTCGGCGATCCTCGACGAGGGCGCCCGCAGCCGCTTCCTGACCCTCCTGTACGGCGAGTTGTGGCCCCAGGAGGACGGCAGCGCCCGCCTGAAGGTCGTCTGCGCCGGCCACCCGCTCCCGCTCCGCCTGCGCCAGGACGGCACCGTCGAACCGGCCGCCGAACCCCAGCCGCTCCTGGGCGTCATGGAGGACCTGGAGCTCTACGAGGAGACCGTGACCCTCGACCCGGGCGATGTCCTCCTCTGCGTCACCGACGGTGTCACCGAACGCCGGGAAGGCACCCGCATGCTGGGCGACGACGGCCTCGCCGACGTCCTGACCACCTGCACGGGTCTGACGGCCGGCGCGGTGGCGGCCCGCATCATGCGCGCGGTCGAGCGCTTCGCCTCCGACGCCCCGTCCGACGACATGGCGATTCTGGCGATGCGTGTCCCGGGCCTCCACAAGGACTGAGAGAAAGCACGAAAAAGGCCCCGCCCGATTGGGCGGGGCCTTTTGGCTGGAGCCCCCTAACGGAATCGAACCGTTGACCTTCTCCTTACCATGGAGACGCTCTGCCGACTGAGCTAAGGGGGCCTGTCGCTTTTCGAGGTTTCCCTCGCGGCAACGGAATAGATCATACCCCGAACAGACCCGTGCTCCCAACTCGCTCAGAAGGCAGGCTGAAGCAGTCCACCGAGCGCATTGCACGCGGCCACGACCCGCTGCATGTCCCGCTTGGTCAACGAGGCGTCCACCGGCAGGGCAAGGGTCTCGTCGGCAGCACGCTCGGTCTCCGGCAGCGACACACAGCGCCGGAACTCCGGCAGCCGGTGCACGGGCGTCTTCACCGGCACCCGGCAGTCAACTCCCTTGCCCCGCAGGGCGCGAGCGAAGGCGTCCCGATCCGGACGGCCGTTCCCCGGCACCCGCACCACGTACTGCTGATAGGTGTGCCCGTCCCCACCATCGGGCGTGCGCACCCCGCGCAACTTCCCGTCCAGGTAGCAGGCCCGCTCCCGACGCTGCGCGACCTCGTCGTACGGCGCCTCGGACTCGCCCTCCTGGAGAACGAGCAGCCCGTGCCGTTGCCCGACCTCGAGCAGCCGCCGCATGTCGGCGGGCCGACCGAAACGGTGGACGACAACGACGGCCGCCGTCCGCGGAGTTACGGCCGCTTCGACAGCGGACGCGTCAAGGCAGTAGGTCGACGGATGTATGTCCGCGAACACCGGAAGCGCACCGGCGAGTGTCACCGCCTCGGCGACCTCGACGTTCCCGAAGGCCGGTACGACGACCTCGTCACCGACTCCGACGCCGGCGGCCCTGAGCATTGCAGCAGTACCCATGCTTCGGATGGTGATTGCGCAACGTGAACTTCAAGTGACGCACAACAAAAAAGGGTTGGACCCCGAACCGAAGTTCAGGATCCAACCCTTTCAATGATT
>NZ_KQ948737.1:0-389986 GCF_001514195.1 Streptomyces griseorubiginosus
TCGTGGTCCACGGAATGCGGCCTCTCGAAGTCACGCGGCTCAGACTCGCCGACCTCGATCTGCACCGCCGCACCCTGCGCATCCGGCGCGGCAAGGGCCACCAGCACGTCGTCCACCTGGACGTGCTGACTCTGCAGCTTCTCGCCGCCTGGCTCACCGAGCGCCGCAAGAACTGGCCCACCTCGGACAACCCGCACCTGCTCATCACAAGCCACTGCGCCCCCACCCCGCCCAGCCACCCATGAGCTACTGCGCACTGAGGGCCGCATTCGACCAGACCGGCACGCTGCCGAAGCAACTGTGGGCCGACCGCGACCTCGACGAAGCCAGACACACTGTCGATCCTGTTCACCTCGTCCGCGTCTTCGGCATCCACCCCCACACCGCCGTCAGGTACGTCCAAGCAGCCCACCCGGACAAGGCCTTGGCGAAAATCCGCTGAGGCGACGCCAGCCCCCGCGCGGTGATCCGCCGCCAGCCCCAAACGCTGCGAAAGGAAGTTCTTCGAGGGGGAAGGATGGGTACCCCGAGGCCGTCACACAGGCCCACGCCGACTTGGAGTGCCGGTAAGAATGCTGTCACCAGCCGCAAACGGCGATGATCCCTGACCGTCGCGAACGCCGACGCCCCCAGGCGCGGAAGCGTCAGCCAGTCTGAGCTCGTCGCTCTTCCCCAGCCGGGCGATAGCGGCCACCCCCGACCCTCCGTGGGGAGGACCTGGCACCCGGGACCATGAGGTCCGGCTCGCCGCGTGCGAGACCCACACAGGCGGGCTGACACTGCCCGACGAGGTCATCACGCTTGCCACGGCCTTCCACGCCACGTCATCGGCACCCTGTGGCATGCCTCCGACGACGCCACGGGCAAGGCGGTCGACCAGATCTACGCCCGGATGGCCGGAGCCAAGAAAGGCGTCCCATGCACCGGTACGGGCGGCCGAGGCACCTGAGGCCACGAGGCCACGGTGCGGGTCGACTCCGTGACGCATGGTGACCATGTGTTCGCGGGCATGCACGGACGGCGGCTCCGAGGCCATGGTCTCGACGACGGTGAAGCTCATGACACACCTCCGGGATATGTTTCGCTTGCTATATTTCGATGTCTGTGAGTCGTGCCGGGCGAGGGCCGGGTGCGCGGGCGGGGAGGTCTCAGTGCCGCGGTATGTGGATCCGGAGGAGCGTGTTCGCGACATCGTCGCGGCCTCCCTGCAGGCTTTGAGTGAGGGAGGGCTGGCCGAGCTGACGCTTCGGAAGATCGCGCAGCGGATGGGCGGGTCCATCACGCTGATCACGCACTACTTCGCCAACCGTGAGGCCCTGCTGGATGCCGTCATGGAGTACGTGTTGGTTGATGCGGACGTCGTCCTTGAGGAAATAGAGCAGATTGCCGAGCCCCGGGACCGGCTGCGGGTCGCCCTGCAGTGGTTCCTGCCGGACACCGAGGAGGGGCTGAGGCAGGAGCGCGCGCGGGTGGCGTTGCTGACGCATCAGGGTGCGGAGCCGGTCATCCGGCGGAACCTGGCGCGGATGGAGCCGGCGATGCGAGCGGTTTTGGTGCGGGCCGTCGAGGAGTTGGTCCCGGCCGACGAGCTGGAGGGCACGGTCGACATGGTGCGGGTCTGGGTGTCCGGCATAGCCCTGTCCGTGGTCGAGCACCCGGAGATCTGGACGCCTGAGCGTCAGCTGGCCGCGCTGGAGCGTTTCCTCAAGGTGCTGTCGCTCGTGGAGCTCCCGGCCGGCTGAGCGGACCGCAGCGAGGGAGCGGATCGGCCGGTGGCATCTGGTCGATCCGCTGCTCTGCCTCAGGATGGACGCAGATCGACGGCGTGTGCACGGTGGGGTTCGGCGCGGAGTTCCGCCTTCGCAATCTTGCCGCTGGCCGTGTGCGGCAGGCTGTCACGGAACTCGATGTAGCGTGGCACCTTGAAGCGGGCGAGCCCCCTCAGGCACCACGCCTCGATCTCCTGGGCGGTCAGGCTGGCCCCCGGCTTGAGTACGACGACCGCCTTCACCTCTTCGTCGCGCTGGGGGTCGGGAACCGGTATGACACCGACCTCCTCCACCTCCGGCATGCTCATGATCTGTAGTTCGACCTCGGCCGCGGCGATGTTCTCTCCGCTGCGGCGGATGACATCGCGGACGCGGCCCTCGTAGTAATGCTGTCCGTCGGCGTCTTTGCGGACGATGTCGCCGGTGCGGAACCAGCCGCCGGGCAGGAAGAGTTCGGCGTTGGCCTCCGGGCGGTTGTGGTATCCGAGCATCATGCCGGGTCCCCGCAGGCACAGTTCACCCGAGCGGCCCGGCTCGACCTCCTCGCCGTTCTGGTCGATGATCTTCGACTCACGCCGGGGGAAGCACCAGCCCATGGAACCGGTGCCGACGGTGTCGGTGCGCTCGTACGGGACGAAGGTGCCGTTGCCGACCTCCGTGCTGGCGTAGACCTCGCGCGCCCGCAGGCCGAAGCGGCGCTCCAGGGGCTCGTGCAGGGAGGGCGGCATGGCCGACACGGGTGCTTTTTTCAGGGCCAGTTTCCGGTCGGCCTCGCTCTCCGGGAGATCGAGCATGCCCTCGTCGATCCAGGCCATGTCGATCTGGTGGTCGACGAGCCAGTTCATGAACTTGCGCCGGCTCAGCCCCGCGGTGACGTACAGGCCACCTCCGCCGGCCAGCGCCATCATCAGATAGGCCTGGTTCTGCATGTAGTAGAAGGGGTGGTCCGCCAGGATCCGCTGGGCGTCGCCGAGCGCCGAGCCGTAGACGCCGATCTGGATCCAGTAGGTGTGGGTGAGCAGGCATCCCTTGGGGAGCCCGGTCGTGCCGGACGTGAACTGGATGTTGACCACCTCACCGGGGTCTGCCCGGTGGGTGCGCGGCGTCGGCTCGTGCGCGGCCAGCGTGGCGAAGTCGTGCAGGCCGGTGACGGGTTGGCCGACGACGATGATCCGTTCACTCGCCACGGGGCCGATGCCGTCATCGGTGAGTGTGCCGGTGACGACGTCGTCGGTGGCGACGAGCCACCGGGCGCCGGCGTCGCCGAGGACGAAGTCGATCTCCCGCGGGGTGTACTTGGGGTTCATCGGCACGGCGACCGCGCCGGCTTCGATGACCGCGAGCCAGGTCAGTGGGAACTCCACCTGGTTGCGCAGCAGGATGCCGACCTTGTCGCCGGGCGTGAGGCCGAGGCGTTCGAGGCCGGTGCGCACCCGGCTGATCCGCTCGCGCAGTTCCGCCCAGGTCAGTGTGGGGCCACCGCCCTCGATGTGGGTGAGGGCGAGGTTGTCCGGCCACTGCCCGGCGGCGTAGTCCAATCCCTCGGGGATGGTCTTGTCGAGGAGGTACTGCTGGTGTGCGTCCAGTTCCATGTTCTCGGCCTCTCTACGGCAGTTCAGACGGTGGACCACAGGGCGCGCTGCGTCGCGACGAATCCGGGGCGCTCCCGGCCCCTGACCTCGGCGCGCAGGTCGGTGACGACGAGGTGGCCCTGGTCCCCGCGGTCGATGACCTCGCGGACGTGGCCGTGGACGCGGAAGGGGTCGGTGGTGCGGATCACCGAGACGAAGCGGACGTTGTCCAGCCCGTAGTTCCAGGCGATCCACGGGCCCTCGGACCACACGGAGTGGTTGCACAGCACGTCCAGCAGGCTGAGCAGGTGGAAGCCCTCCACCAGGCCGTCGCCGTACCCGTCCTCGCCCTCGTAGGCGTGCGGGTACTCGTCGTGGTACGACGCCTTCTCGAAGTCCTTGGTGCGCTCGTCGTCGACGACGAACCAGGGCGTGGTGAACGTCCCGCCCAGCAGAGCCGGTGCCTGGGAGGGGTGGGGGACGGTCAGGGTCGTGGCTCCCTCGGTGGAGAGGATGCCCATGGTCGGCTCCTTTGTATAGCGATTGATTTACTACGAGGGCGTACGTGGCCCAGAGGGCCGGCGGGCGCGGGGTGTCAGGCGCTTCGGCGGCGGGGCTGCCAGCCGGGCCGGGGCACCGCGTCCAGCAGTTCCCGGGTGTACGGGTCCCGGGGGTGGTCCAGCACCTCTGCGGTGGGCCCCTGTTCCACGACGCGACCGTTGCGCATGACCAGGCATTGGTCGGTGACCTGGCGGACCACCGCGAGGTCGTGCGAGACGAACAGGAACGCCACTGTGGTGCGCTCGCGAATGTCGCGGAGCAGGTTCAGTACCTGTGCCTGCACGCTGACGTCGAGGGCGGCGACGGCCTCGTCGAGGATCAGGATTTCCGGCTCCAGGGCCAATGCCCGTGCGATGGCCACGCGTTGCCGCTGTCCGCCGGACAGATCGCGCGGGAGCCGCGCCGCGTGCTGCTCGTCGAGCCCGACCTCGGCCAGCAGACCCACAGCGCGCTCCCGGGCCGCGGCGCGCCCGAGTCCGATGCGCACGCGCAGCAGTTCCGTCAGACCGGCGCCGATGCGCTGGCGGGGATCGAGGGAGGCGAAGGGATCCTGGAAGACCATCTGCACGGGGCGCGCGGTCCCCTTCCCGCTGCCCGCGGCGGTGACCGTCCCGCTTGTGGCCCGCTCCAGCCCGGCGACGATGCGCGCAGTCGTGGTCTTGCCCGAGCCGGACTCGCCCACGACGGCCAGCGAGCCACCGCGCTCCAGGGTGAAACTGACGTCGTCGACGGCGACGAGCGCCTTGCCGCCCCGGGAATGGGCGGGGAACTCCTTACGCAGACCCTCCACGACGAGTGCGGGAGCGATGACTGATCGGGTCGTCATGAGTGCACCACCTGGGCAAGCTCGGCGCCGATCTGTTCCACTCGATGGCAGGCGACCAACCGGTCCTCCACGGTGCGCAGTTGTGGCCGGTCCTTCCGGCATTCCTCGGTGGCGAAAGGGCAGCGTGCGGCGAACGCGCAGCCCGAGGCCACCTCGTACGCCGAGACCGGCCGGCCCGGGATCGGCTTCAGCCGGGTCACGGCCGTCGCGCTGGGACGGCAGGCGAGCAGGCCGGCCGTATAGGGGTGCAGGGGACGGGAGTAGACCTCCGCGGTGGTTCCCCGTTCGACGACGGTCCCGGCGTACATGACGGCCAGGGAGTCGGTCACAGCGGCGGCCAGGTCCAGGTCGTGAGAGATGAACAGCAGCCCGAGGTTCCGCTCGCGGATCTGCTCTTGCAGGATCGCCATGACCTCCGACTGCACGGTCACGTCCAGCGCGGTGGTGGGCTCGTCCGCAAAGACCAGCTTGGGGGAGGGCAGCAGCGCGGCTACGATCATCATGCGTTGCAGCAAGCCGCCGGAGAGCTGGTGCGGGTACTGGGTCAGGCGGTGCTCGGGGTCGGTGATGCCTATGGCCGCCATGAGTGCGCAGGCCCGCTGCCTGGCCTCTCGGGGGCCGAGCAGTTTGCCGGCCACGACGCCTTCGACCAGGAAGTCCCCGATGGTGCGCAGCGGGTTGGTGTGGGCGCGCGGGTCCTGGTGGATGAGCGCGACGTCCCGGGACCGGTACGCGCTCAGTTCACGGCGGGAGAACCCGAGCACCGAACGTCCCTCGAAGTCGATCCGTCCGGACGTCGCGGCATGCCGTGGCAGCAGTCGCATGGCGGACTTGACCAGCATCGACTTGCCCGAGCCCGACTCGCCGACCAGCCCCACGGTCTCGCCCGCCGCCACGGTCAGATCCACGTCGCGGACCAGTGTGCGCCGGTTCCTGCGGTCCCCGGCAGTGATGCCGACGCCCCGCAACTCCAGCAGGGGTGCGTTGTTCATCGGGTCCCTCCGAACCGCTGGGTGAGGCGCTCCCCCAGCACGTTGAACGCCACCACCGAGATGACGATGCACAAGCCCGCCGCCATGCTCTGCTGCACGGCGCCGTCCAGCACCTCGGACCGGCCGTCGGCCACCATTACTCCCCATTCCGCCGTCGGAGGCTGCATGCCGAGCCCGAGGAACGACACAGCCCCGAAGTCCATCAGCGCGGATCCGAAGCCGATCGTCGCCTGGGCCAGCACGATCGGTGCGACATTGGGCAACAGGTGCCGCAGGCAGATTCGCCACGTCGGCAGACCCGCCAGCTGCAGTGCCTCGATGTAGGGCAGCTGTCGCTGCCGCACGGCGACACTGCGCACCACCCGGGCCACGTACGGCGTGTAGACGAGGGTCAGGGCCAGGACCGGCGCCCAGAAGCCGGCGCCGAACACGGCCGCGGCGACGACGGCCACGAGCACGCCGGGAATCGCGAACAGCAGGGTCAGCAGCCGGTTCAGTAGCCGGTCGACCCAGCCGCCGTGCCAGGCGGCCGCGAGCGCCAGCAAAGTGCCCAGGCCGGCGCTGCCCAGGACGATGATGCCCGGTCCCGCGAAACTCAGCCGGGCCCCGGTCAGGGCCCGGGAGAAGATGTCCCGGCCCAGCGAGTCGGTGCCGAACAGGTGGGCGCCGCTCGGTCCCTGGCTCGCGGCGAGGACGTCGGTGGCCGCCGGGTCGTACGGCGCGATCCAGGGGCCGATCACCGCGAGCACCACCAGGCCGGCGGCCAGCGCTGCCGAGACCATGAGCAGCGGGTCACCGGGACGCCTGGTACTCATTCTCCGCAGACGGAGAGTGGCTGTGAGCGTGGCCATCGGTCAGCGTCCTTTCCTCAGTCGCGGATCCAGCAGGTGCTGACCGGCGTCGAGCAACGTGGTCACGACGACGAACACGGTGACGATCAACGCGCTGACGGCGGTCACGACCGGGTAGTCCTTGGCGGAGACACTCCTGATCAGCAGCGAGCCGATGCCGTCGATACCGAAGGCGGGCTCCACCACCACCGCGCCGGCCACCAGCCCGGCCACGGTCAGACCGGAAGCGGTCAGGATCGGCAGTGCCGCGTTGCGCAGAATGTGCCGCCGGAAGACCCAGGAGCCGGGCAGTCCCCGGCCGCGGCCGGTCAGAACATGCTCGGCCACGGCCTCCTCGCCGATCGCACTGGAGGTCATCTGGATCAGATAGGCGGCATACCCGATGGACAGCGCGATGGCGGGGAGGGTGAGGTGCCACAGCCGGTCGGTGAAGCCGCTGCCCGCGCCGCCGGTCGGGAACCATCCGAGGTTCACCGCGAAGACACTGATCAAAAAGGTGGTGGCGACGAAGGCCGGCACGGCGATGCCCAGCCCGGCCAGGGCGTTGACCAGCGGGCGCCACCGCGGACTCGTCCCGCCGATCCCGCCGAGGACCAGGCCCGCGACAAGGATGAGGACCGCTGCCATGCCGACGAGCACAAACGTGGTGAGCAGCCGGGGAGCGAGCAGATCGGAGACCGGCTCCCGGTAGGTCAGCGAGGTGCCGAGGTCTCCGTGCAGGGCGCCGGTCAACCAGTGCCAGTATCGCTCCGGCAGCGGGTCGTCCAGCCCGAGCCTGACCCGCATCGCGGCGCGCGCGGAGTCGGAGGCGTGCGGCCCCAGCAACTGGGCCACCGGGTCTCCGGGAGACAGGGTGAGGACGGCGAACAGGAGGAAGGAGGCGCACAGGATGGTGAGGACGGGGCCCACGACGTAGGTCATCGCGAGGGCCGTGGCGGGGTGGCGCCAGGAGGTGCGGAGCCGGGCCGGCACACCGGCCGCGGAAGTGGACACGGACATCTCGTCGCTCCTACTTCTGCGCGGCGCCGACGTAGGCCATCTGCGGCATGGACCAGTAGGCGAACGAGGTGATCGCCCCGGTCAGCCGGTCATTGAGGAAGGTCGTGGTGTTGGTGGAGACCAGCGGGATGATCGCGTCGGCCTTCTCGTACAGCGCCTGCATCTCGACGATCTTCTCGGCTCGCTGGGCTCCGTCAAAGGTGCTGCGTGCCTCGTCGAACAGTTTGGTGGCCTGCGGGTCGTCGTAGTTGACGTAGTTGTAGGTCTGCTTGGGCAGGAACGTGAAGCCGATGGTCTCCAACGGGTCCGGCGTGGCGCTGAAGTTCGACGACAGCATGAGGTCGACGCCCTTGCGCTTGGAAGCGTCGTAGCCCGCCTGTGCGTAGACCAGCGGCTGCATGCTCTGGATCTTGATCGTCAGGCCGGCTTCCCGGCCCTGCTGCTGCAGCAACTGCGCCGTGCGCGACTGAGTGTCATCGCCCGCGGCGATCGCCAGGACGATCTGCTGTCCCTTGTAGGAGGAGGACTTGACCAGCTTCTTGGCTGCGTCCATGTCGTAGGACCGCGCGGTCTCGAAGGCCTTGTACGCCTTCTCGTACGCTGCGCGCTGGGCGTTCGGCCAGGTCGCGGGGGGTGTCATGGTGTACAGCGGGGTGGCGGCCTCGTGGTACACGGCCTTCGCCAGGGCCTCACGGTCGATCATCCGCTGCAGGGCGGCGCGCAGTTTGCCGTCGGCCATCACACCGTCCGGACGGGCGACGTAGATGTTCATCGACTGAGGAGAGAGCCCGAAGACCAGTCGCCCCTTCTTGGACTTCTGCAAGGCCGGCACGGAGGAAGCAGACAGCTCGTAGGCGCCGTCGATCTCGCCGGCGTTCAGCGACTGGGCGAGGGAGGTGGCATCGGTGACGAACGTGAACCTCACCGACTTGGCGAACGGGCGCCGCTCGCGGTTCCAGTAGGCGTCGTTGCGGCTCATCGTGATGCTGTCGCCGCTGGTCCATTTGTCGAGCTTGAACGGCCCGCTGCACATCAGGCCGCCGGCCGGGGTGCCGAGCTTGGAGCCGGCCTTCTCGACGAACGCCTTCTTCAGGACCACCATGTTGGCCAGTTCGCTCGTGAACATCTCGTCCGGCTGTTTGAAGGTGACGGTGACCTTGTCGGCTGCCGTCGCCTTGATGGAATCGACGTTGGCGAAGAGATAGCTGGCGATCTTCGCCGGATCGGCTGCCCGGCGCAGACTGAAGGCGACGTCCTCCGCGGTGACGGTGGACCCGTCCCAGAATCTGGTGTCTGGGCGGATCGTGAGCACGAGCTTGGTCGGCGACTGCTGGTCGTAGCTCGCCAGGTTGGGCTTGAGGTTGAACTTCGCGTCCAGGGTCAGCAGGGAGTCGCAGAGATTGCGGACCACCTGGCCGCTCTGGGGCGTCGCAGCGTTGGCCGGATCCAGCGTCTCCGGCTCGCCACCGGTGAGGTTCCACGTGATGCGGTCGACGTCCGCCTTTGCGGCCGGAAGTGAGGGGATCAGGTCGTCGGCGGAGACCGGCTTCTGCCCGCCCGATGAGCCACCGGAACACGCGGTGAGCGTGGACGCGGCCAGTGCGAGGCTGAGCACCGCGGCTCCTGGAATGTGTCGTATAGCCATCGGGACGCTCCTTCGGCGCAGCCTGTGGCCGCTTTCGAGCCAAGTTGACGGCGAATGTATAGCGACTGATGTACAACAGGCAATGAGTCAAGTGCGGGGTTTTCCAGGTCGTAACTTTCATCCGGCAGCACCCCTCTGCGCCGGTGTCGCTACCGTGCGTATCGCGACAGCTGTACGACGCCCGTCGGGCGCGCATCGCAACCGGACTTGCCGCATGGTGGCGCTCTGCCGCCAACGCGTGCCCCAGGTGGGGACGATGCGTCCTGGCCCACTTGTGGTCCGAGCCGAGGGCACCGGACCACAACGCGAGCACCGACGTGAGCGCCGAGTCCCGGGTGCTGTGCACACGTCGGGAGGGCGCAGCACGGCGCGCGCTCTGGGCGACGGCGGAGGAGCCGGTGGCGGACGGTGCCGTGCGCCGCCACCCCGCGTCGGCTCGGTGTCCCGTCGTTGCCGGTGGGTCGACCTTGGTTCCAGTCCATGCTGTCGTGCACCCGGGGTCACCGGCGACGGGGCCTGGCGACCTCTCCACCGCCGAGCTTGAGACAGAGGGGCGCCGATTTCAGCCGCATGTGTGGTCGGCGAGTCCTCGTCTGCTCAGCCCAGGCTGCGGCGTGCGGGTGAACTCGGTGAACTCGGTGAACTCGGTCAACTCACAGGGCGGGGTGCCGTGTCCACCAGTCGGTGGCGCGCTCGTAACGGGCGGCAGCGGAGACGACGGCCTCGTCGGCGTGCTGAGGTCCGATGATCTGGAGGCCGACGGGAAGACCTCCGGCCGTGAAGCCGCAAGGCACGGAGACGGCGGGGAGTCCGGCATGGCTGGGCGACTCGGTGAGCCGGTGCAGGTGCCATCCCGGATCGGCGAGAGGCAGCCCGTTCACGGTGGCGGGACCGCCCACGTCCCCGGCGTGGGGGAAGGCCGGGAAGGGCGTGGTGGGGGTGACCAACAGGTCGAAGTCGGCGAACACTTCCGCATAGGCGAGGTAGATGGCCGTCTTCGTCTCGCGCGCGGCACGTCCCACGTCCACGGGCGAAAGGCGCGCCGCCCGGTCCGCCATGTCCACCGCCAGAGGCCAGATGTCGAGCTCCGCCGCGCGCATCTGCTCCACGATCGTCATGTACTCGGGGCCCCAGTAGGCCACGGCGAACACCATGGGGTCCGGCACTTCCACCTGGGTCTCCTCCACCACCGCTCCGGCGGCCCTCAGGTCCTCCAGAGCGGCGGCGAAGACGCGCTGCGTCTCCCGGTCCACGGGGCCGTGCAGCAGGCCGCGGTCAGCCGCGATGCGCAGGCCGCTCAGGTCCCCCGCGCCCAGGGCCGCGTCGGCATACCGTTCGCCGGTGGCGGGCAGGGAGAGGCGGTCGAGGGGGTGGGGGCCGACGGTGGCATCAAGGAGGAGCGCGGCATCCACGACACGGCGGGTGATGGGACCCTCGGTGGTGTCCGGCTCCGTGTTGGCGAGGTGAGGAATGCGGCCGGTCGAGGGCTTGACCCCGACCGCTCCGCAGAGCGAGGCGGGAACGCGGATGGAGCCTCCGCCGTCGGAGCCCCAGGCCACGGGCGCGACGCCTGCGGCGGTCGAGGCCGCGGCGCCACCACTGGAGCCGCCGGCCGCACGGGCTGGGTCCCATGGAGTGCCGGTGGTGCCGGTCAGCTTGCTCTCGGTGACGCCAAGGAATCCGAACTCGGGGGTCGTGGTCTTGCCCAGCAGGATCGTCCCGGCGTCCTTGAGCCGGGACCAGGCGGCGGCATCCTTGTCGGGCACGTGGCCGGCGTAGGCGACGCAGCCGTATGTGGTGCGCACACCGGCCGTGTCGGTGAGGTCCTTCACCGTGATCGGAACTCCGTACAGCGCAGGCAACTCGTCCCCGGCGGCAAAGCGCTGCTCGGCCTTCAGCGCCTGCTCCCTGGCGGCGTCCGCGGTGACCGTCACCATGACGTTCAACCGGGCGTCCACCCGATCCAGGCGGTCCAGCGCCGCACCGACCACCTCCACCGGCGACAATTGCCGGCTTCGGTACAGCTGCCCGAGTTCATATGCGCTGAGCCATGTCAGGTCGTCAGCCATGGCGGTACCACCCTCATCCGCATCCGATTTAATGAAGCAGGTGCTATACGAACGCCTTCGGCTTGTTGCGTCAAGTGGTGGGAGCGATCGGTTGGCGCGCCCTGGAGAATCCTGTGACCGGTCAACGTGGGTTGCTGGAGCGGTCTGCGCTGTTCACATCTTCCTCGGCACCCTCAAAACCAGCCACGAAGGGCCGCCCCCCCCCCAGATCCTGGTCTCCGGAATGCCTGGCCAACAGGATCGCCTTCGTAAGTCGGGCTGGTTCGTTGTTCGTCGGCGCGAAGGACCAGACGCTGCCTCGGTGAACGTGGGCATCTGCCAGCAGGAGCATGCCCAGGTCGTGGCGGTCGCGCACGAAGCCCAAGGAGGGAGGCCCGTACTGAGTGACGGCGGCAGTGACCTCCGGTGCGAGTGGAGTGCCGCTCGCTGGCCAGGCATAGCAAGCGCCCAGGGGGAGGTTGGTTGGATTCGCGTCGCCGGATGGCGTGGGGTGGTCGATCCGGACGCTCATTCCGCCGAGGCTCTCCATCCGGTCGCGGAGGGCGGCCTCGTACGTGTGGACCATCCAGCCGAAGAAGGGGCCATCGGCAGCGCAGGATGGGGCGCGGCGTCGCGGTGGCGTCACGGCAGGGGGGTGCCGCCGGTGGCATTGAGGATTTCTGCGGTGATGAAGCTCGCTTCCTGTGAGGCGAGGTAGACGTACGCGGGGGCCAGTTCGGCCGGCTGCGCCGGTCGGCCCAGCGGGGTCTGCTTTCCGAACTCCGCCGTGTCGGGCATGGTCGCCGGGATCAACGGCGTCCACACCGGGCCGGGTGCAACAGCGTTGACGCGGATGCCGCGCTCCGCCAGCATCTGTGCCAGTCCCTGCGTGAAGGTGACGATCGCGCCCTTGGTCATCGCGTAGTCCAGCAGGTGCGGACTCGGCTTGTACGCCTGCACGGAGGTGGAGTTGATGATGCTGCCGCCCTCCGGGATGTGTCGCACCGCGTGCTTGGTCAGCCAGAACATGCCGTAGAGGTTCGTTCGCATCACCCGGTCGAACTGCTCTGTCGAGATCGCCTCGATTCCGTCGGGCTGAGACATCTGGTACGCCGCGTTGTTCACCAGGACGTCAATGCGGCCGAACTCCTCGACCGCCCTGTCGACGAGCGCCCGGCACTCGTCCTCCTCGCGGATGTCGCAGGGCACGGCAATGGCCTTGCGTCCTGCATCGTTCACCAGTCGGGTCGTTTCCGCCGCGTCCTTCGCCTCCTGCTCCAGGTAGGTGAAGAGCACGTCGGCGCCCTCACGGGCGAATGCCAGGGCCACGGCCCGGCCGATGCCGGAGTCGCCGCCCGTGATGACCGTCTTACGGCCCTCCAGCCGACCGGAGCCCCGGTAGGAGTCCTCGCCATGGTCCGGCGGCGGGTCCATCGGGCCCGTCCACCCCGGATGCGGCTGGTCCTGCGAGGGGAAGCCGGGCCTGGGGTGCTGCGTCGTCGGATCCTGCTGAGCGTGCTGCTCGTCGCCCACGTAGGCCTCCCTGGTGATCCTGCGGTGTTCTGGATCACCGGGTGCCCACATTCACCTGACGGAAGCCACCTCCCGTCCAGACAGCTGGACAGCTGGGTGGGGTGCGGTGCAGTCGCCGGCGGGGGGAGGCATGGCGGGAGCCGGGGGATCTCGGTCTTTACTACGCCGAGCGTTGCGCATGCCTCCTCCTGATCTGGGCCCCTCCCGAGAATCTGCCAGCCGCCAGGAACCACCACGGAACTGGAGCCGGTCGTCGAGGCGCCGTACCGGCCGTGTGTTGGTGCTCGGCGGGACAGGCATCTCCACGGACTGAGGCGTCACCGACTGCCTGGCGAGAGCGGAGAGCCAGATACTCCAGCAGCGGTTCGTGTCCTGAGCTGCGTATCCGATAGCGGCAGCGGCGGGCGATGGCTTGGCGGCGTCTTCTCCAGGCCGACCACTTCAGCGCGCGTTAATAACGGCATTGCGGTCGGCTCGTGGGCGCGGCTGGAGAATGTCCAGAAGTCGCCGTATCTCTGCCACGGTGAGTGGGACGAGGGCTGATCCGTTTCTGCAGCCCCCTGCGGTCGTCGGCCTGTCCTGAGGCGCCTCCACCCCGGCCTGAGCCAGCACTTACCGCAGAGAGGACAAGAACAAGTACCGCTGCCTATGGGCACGCTTGAGCCGAGCCGACGCCTGCGGCCTACCTCGACACCTGCCAGCGCCGCGGTCCGCACACGAATCGTCCAGGAGGCTCGGCGGGCTTCTTCGGAAGCAGTGACAACGCATGACCGGATGCCCAGCCGTCTCGCCGCTGGTCGAAGCCGACGTCCTCCCTGCGCAGACGCCTACCCTGCGCGCCGTGTGCTGCTGCAGGGGCTGGTGGCCGTCAACTCGCCTCAGGCACGACCCCCGTGGCGCTATGAGCGTGGTTGTACTCCGCACGCGCCGTCTGCAAAAGCCGCCGCCAGGAGGTGACAGTCGGCCGGCGCCGCAGCAGTGCTCGACGCTCGCGTTCGGTCATTCCTCCCCACACACCGAATTCAATGCGTTGGTCCAGGGCGTACGCGAGACACTCGGTCCGAACACCGCAGCCGGTACACAGTGCTTTGGCCTGGTTTTGCGCCGCGCCCTCGACGAACAAGTCGTCGGGATCGGCCGTCCGGCACAGCCCCTGCTCACTCCAACCGGTATCCGCCATCCGCGATGCCACCCTCTCCTCTGGCCCGTGTTGTGTTGCCTCGCGCCGGAAGCAACAGGCATATGACACTACGTTGTTCGGGAAACCGATCCTGCAGCCGCAAAGCGTCACACCTTCGAGTGAGCGACGTTTGCCTTCTGCCCGTAGCGACGCTATGGCGCCAACCCGGATCAGGCGGCGAGCCGCAGTCGGGCCTGCAACGCCACCACGTCACCTGCCCTCCCGCCACAACGATGATCATCTGTGCCGCTTACGCCACCATGGTGCTGATGCGAGGCCGTTGCGCGCTGCCTGGTCGCACAGGCAGCACCTGGAGCGCGGTGCTCAGCTCCCGATCGCGCCCGCGAGGGCCGGTGGGTGGAGGGGCACGAACAGGTCGGGTCCCGCCGGGCCGCCTGGGGTGGCATGCAGAGCGGGATGTTCGGGAGAGGCCATGGTGATTCCCCCAGGGTCGGACGGTGAAGTGCGGGTGGGGCGCGTGGAGCGCCTGCCACCGATGCTCGGGCTCCGACCGCGTCCTTCGCGTTGGGGGACGTCCCTAGGTTTTCGCTGCGTGCCGCGCGCACGCGAGCCGAGGCGGCGGTTCGCTTCACCGGTACCGGAATCTGCGAGCGTCGGCCCCTGGTGATGTCAGTCCGGGCGTCACGCCCCCGTGGGATCGCGCAGAGGGAAGCACACAGGCGCACACGCGGCCGTGCTGATCGCTCTCCGTCCACCGGCCCGGCAGCATCCCCGCACAGTCCGCCAACGAACGGCCGCGGTCGCCATGAGCGGTGGCCGCTCTCACCGGCGCTTCTGCGCTCCCGACCGCATATCGGTCAGGCGCTTCGGTCGTGCCGGCGGGTGTGGTTCGCACTGAGGGCGGCGGACCACCCAGAACGCGCCGGCAACGAGTACGCAGGCCACAGCGCCGTCCAGCCAGTAGTGGTTGGCCGTGGCCACGACGACCAGCACGGTCAGGACGGGGTGAGCGAGCCACAGCCAGCGCCATCTGCCGTGTGAGACGACGATCAGGGCGACGGCCACCACCACGGCCCATCCGACGTGCAGGGACGGCATGGCCGCGTACTGGTTGGCCGCCGCGTCCGTGCGCGGGTCCCCGTACACGGCCGGCCCCCACACGTGCGCGGTGTCCGTCATGCCGGCCCGCGCGAGCATCCGCGGCGGCGCCAGCGGAGCCACCATGTGCAGCAGCAGGGCGGAGCCGGTCAGCAGAGTCATCACGTTGCGGATCCACCGGTAGTGCGCGGGCCTGCGGCAGTACAACCACAGCAGGAACAGCCCCGTCGCGGGGAAGTGCACCCACGCGTAGTAGCCGTTCGCCAAGCGGATCGCTCCCGGGTGGTCCAGCAGGACGCCTTGTACGCCTTTCTCCGAGGGCAGTCCGAGCATCCGCTCCCAGTGCCACACGCTCTCCGCGTTCTGGAAGGCGGCGCCGACGTTCCCGTCCGCCGCCCATCGCCCGAACTTGTAGGCGAGGAGAAGCACCAGCACCAGGGCCACTTCGCGCAGCGCGCGCCGCACGGCGGTGGAACGTGCGGGACCGCTGGAGCTTTCCCCGGCGGAAGAGACCTGGGGACCGGGACGCGTCATGGAGGGCATGGCAATCCTCGGGGATTGTGGGGGCGGCTCGGTCGCCGCTCCGCCGTTGCTCCCGGTCTACGGCCGTCAGCGCCACGTCCACATCGGGGCCTCACCCCAAGACTTCCGCCCACTTGGCGCGAACCTCGGTGTTCCTGGGCAGACGGCAAGGCCCCAGGGCAGCGCACTCGTCCCGCTCGGGGCTGCCTCCGTCGCAACCCTGCGGTCACTCCACTCCAGCGGACGGGCCGTTCCCAGACGCCCGGGCAGCGCTCACAGCTTGTCCGATCCAGCAAGCCGTGCCGACACAGGGGTGACATGGGTCACGGAAAGCGGGCCCGGATCTTGGAATGCCCTGTTCCCCCGCGCTGCTGTACTCGCTGTGGGCTCACCATGCCCTGGGGGCGCCGGGCGACGATGCCGGGTGAGGGAAGCCGCTTCGACACGGTCCAGAACCACCCCCGCGTCCTTCTGCACCACCTCCGAAAGGTTCTCCTGCGCCATGCCACTGGCTCTCCTGGCCCTGGCTGTTGTCGCTTTCGGCATCGGTACGACGGAATTCGCCACGATGGGGCTGCTGCCCCAGATCGCTGACGGAATCGGCGTGTCCGTGCCACAGGCCGGCAACATCGTCTCCGCCTACGCACTGGGTGTCGTCGTCGGTGCCCCCGTGCTGACGGGCATCGGCGCACGCATCCCGCACAAGAGGCTGCTGCTGCTCCTGTCCGGGCTGTTCGTCCTCGGCAACCTCGCGTCCGCGCTCGCCCCCGGCTTCGGCCTGCTCTTCGCCGCGCGCTTCCTCGCCGGGCTGCCGCACGGGGCACTGTTCGGGGTGGGCGCGGTGGTGGCGTCCCGGCTGGTCGCCCCCGACCGGGCCGCACGCGCGGTCTCCAAGATGTTCCTCGGGCTGACCATAGCCAACATCGTGGGCGTCCCGGCCGGTACGGCGCTCGGGCAGCAACTGGGCTGGCGGGCCGCCTACGTCGCGGTGGCCGTCATCGGCCTCGTCGCCCTGGTGGCGCTGGCCCTCTTCGTCCCCCACCAGCCGCGCGGCCCGCAGACCGGCGTCCGGCACGAACTGCGCGCCATGCGCAACAAGCAGGTCGCCATCGGCCTCGCCACGGCCGTCGTGGGATTCGGCGGATTCTTCGCCGTCTACAGCTACCTCGTGCCCATGCTCACCCATCTCACGGGCCTGTCCGACTCCTCGACCACGCTGGTCCTCGCGCTCTACGGCGTCGGCATGACCGTCGGCACGCTCGTCGCGGGCCCCCTCACGGACCGCGCCCTGCGCCCGACGCTGTACGCGGGACTCGCGCTGATGTCCTCGGCACTGGTGGCGTTCTACTTCACCGTCCACAGCACCGTGCCCGCCCTCGTCACCATCACGTTGATCGGCGCGATGGGTGCCCTCATCACCACGCCCGTCCAGATGCTGCTGATGGCCAAGGCGAAGGACGCCCCGACCATGGCGGCGGCCTCCAACCACTCGGCCTTCAACCTGGCCAACGCGGGCGGCGCCTGGCTCGGCGGTGTCGCAATCTCGGCGGGCTGGGGCTGGGCGTCACCGTCGCTGGTCGGCGCGGCGCTCGGCGTCGCCGGACTGGGGCTGGCGTTCATGGGCGACTTCATGGACCGCGGCGGCAGCCGCTCCGAGGTGATCACGGGCGCCCGGCCCGAACAGGTCGCGGCCCCTCAGTCCCAGAGCGGATAGGACACGGTCGGGCCGAACTGTGCCGGCCGGGCGGCCGGGTACGTCAGCGTGATCCGGGAGTAGTGCGACACCTGGGGGTGCTTCTTCCAGGGCCGCGTACGGTCCAGTCGTACGGTCACCGGGTAGGCGTGGAAGTGCCCGGCCGCACAGTACGGCTTGCAGTCGTTGACCCAGTTCACGCCGTCGGCCCGCGCCCCGCGCGCGTCCCATCGGGTCCAGTGCAGGGAGGCCAGGCGGCTGTTGCCGTCCCCGCAGGCGAGCATGAAGTTCGTCGGACGCACCCGCGGGTGCCACAGGCAGTCCACGAGGACCGGAGGGCCGGTACGTTGCTGGACGGTCTGCGTCACGTGCTCGGGTGCGGGCGGGGCCGCGGGCGAGGTGCCCGCGGCGGTGCCGAGGGTGGCCACGGCGAAGAGCGCGACCGTCGTGGTGAGTGCGCGTAGTTGCATGGCCGATCCCCGCTGCCGCTGGCCGACAAATGTCCCCTCCCTGACGCTACGACCGCGGACCCGCGCTCACCACTCGAACAGAGCAGTGCGCGTTCGGCTCAGGCGGCTGCCGCGCCCACTCACGAACCGCCGCGACGACCTGCGCCGCTTCGGAAAGCGGGAGAGCCAGGTTCCCCGCCACGCCATCGAGAAGGCCGACCACTGGGTCAGCAGCGTCCCAGCCCCCGCGTCCGCCATCACGCACGGTGAGCGAACGGCGGTGAGTTCGGTGGCGAAGACCGCCTCTCGCCAGTGTCTGTCCTGAGTACCGGCCCGCCGAAGTCGGCGACCGGTACCGGCAGCGGGTCCTGCTCGCCGAGGAGCGCGGCGAGCTCGGCCATCGCTCCGGGCCCGATGAACGTGGAGTTCTGGGTGTCGGCGCCCGTGGGAAGGTCGAACGTCGAGTTGCCCGTTCTCGGGCGAAATCAGACAATTGACGGTGTCGCCGTCTTCTGTCGCCGGGCCCTTCCGCTCCTCGTGATCGGGAACTCCCCTGCGAAGGAGTACGGCAATGGCAGACAGGCAACAGGCGCTCCCCACCGATGGGTTGGGGCTGGCGGACATGCTCGGTGGCCTGCGACGCGAACTGGAAGACGCACAGCGGCGAGCCACGGAAGAAGAGCTGCGCTTCGGCATCGCCGATGTCGAGGTGGAGGCCACGGTCCAGATCACGCGGAACGCCACGGGCCGGGCGGGAATCCAGTTCTGGGTGGTCCAGGCCGGTGGCGACTACGCGCGCGGCAATGCCACCACACACCGGATCAAGCTGAACCTCACCCTGCCGCCCACCACGCTCATCTCCGACGAGGGAGACGGCGCCGAATGACCGGGCTCGACGCCGAACGGCTGGTCTCGCTCTCCTCGGACGGCAGACGAGGCTCGGGGTATCTGCTGACACCGGGGCTCGTCCTCACCGCGGGTCACTGCGTCGGACCGAAGGGCTCCGCGGTCACCGTCCGCGCCTACGGCCGCCACGAGGGGAGTTACGACCTCTCGCAGCCGCACACCTTCCGGGTCACCGCGCGGGGGGATGCGGAGCACGACTACGCGCTTCTGGAATCCACCGCCGACGATCCGTTCCGGAGGGCACTCGACGGCCCCCTGGATGAGGTGCGTCTGGGCCGGCTCATCGGCGAGGGCGCCGTCGCCGCCCAGGCGCTGGGTTTCCCCAAGTCAGGGGTGGAGCAGGCCGGGGCGAGACGGTTGGTGAACCCGGAGGACGTGCGCGGCCGCGTCCTTCCGCTCACCGGGTCGCGGCGTGCGGTGCGTCGTCTGAACCTTCAGATCAGGACAGGTTCGTCCTCGCTCGCGCGGGGCGGGTCGCTGTGGAGCGGCATGTCGGGTGCGGCCCTGTTCAGCGGGGATCACCTCATCGGTGTGATCACGGAGGACCGCGCCACGATCGAGGGGCGGCTGATCGCGCTGCCCGTCACCGCGGTCTTCGGCGACGACGGGCAGGCCGAGGCCAACGCCCGCCTGCTGGCGGCCCATGGGGAGGCCGGACCCGGCGAGGTCGCACCCGGCGAGGCGACACCCACGCAACGCGTCCCGCTGGACCCCGTCTGGGCGGGTGGCGAGATCCTGAAGCCTGCCTACATCCCCCTGCCGCCACGCGAGCACTGGTCCGAGGCGGACCTGCTCGAATCCCGCCACGGTGTCGTGCCCTTCCGTGGACGAGCGGGACAGCTCCGGGCGCTCGTCGACTGGTGTGAGCACGCGGACGACCGGGACGGCGGGCAGAGCGTACGGCTGCTCACGGGCGGAAGCACGGTCGGCAAGACCCGTCTCGCCCGTGAGCTGTGCCGCACGATGGCCGGCCGGGGGTGGGTCGCCGGTTTCGTCGACCCGCTGCACGTGGACTTCACCGGGGTATGTGCCCTGCCCGAGAGCCGGCTGCTCGTCATCGACGACGCCGACGCCCACGCCGGGCAGCTGCACATCCTCCTGGCCGAGGCCACCGAGCGCGGAGGCCACCACCCACTGCGCGTCCTGGCGGTCGCCCACCGCGGCGGTCCGTGGTGGGACGCGGTCAGACGGCGTTACGAGGCACTGGTCGACGTGGAGGATCCAGCCCCGCTCCCGCCGCTGCCTGAAGCCGACCGTGCGGACGTGTACCGGGCGGCCTACGCCGCCTTCCGGGGCTGGTACGAGGAGAGCGACGGCAATGCCCGCGCCGCAGTGCATGCCGGCGCCGGGCCGGAGGGTGAGACCGGGACGGACGTCGTCGCGGACACCGACCCGGGCGTACCCGGCCTCGACGAGCCCGACTTCGGCAGCTACCTGCTCATCCTCATCCAGGCGCTGGTGGACGCCCGCACCCTGCTGCACAAGACGCACTCGGCCACCTCGGGACCGCCCACGCGCTCACGCGCCAACGCGTTGCTGGACTACGCCCTCGACGTCGAGCGCCAGCGGTGGCAGGCGTCCGCCGAACGTCAGCGGCTGCCGCACGACCCGGTCCTGCTCGAAAGGATCGTCGCCGTGTCGAGCCTGGCGGTGGCGGACGGTGAGACGGACGGGGAGCGGGAGACCGAGGCGGCGCGCCGGCTGCGGCTCGTCCCCGACCTCGCCGACGAACCGGAGTGGCTCACGCGTGCCTTCGCCCGATGGCAGCACGAGGAGCTTGCCGGAGAGGGCTACCTGCGGTCCCTCCAGCCGCTGAGGCTCGCCGAGCGGCTCGGCGCGAAGGTCATCGCAGCGTTTCCCGACATCGCGCCGCGCCTGCTCGATGTCGGCGGCGACGGCCCGGGCATCCCTCAGGACGCGACGGATCAGGCGCGCCAGATCCTCAATGTGCTGCACGTCCTTCAGCTCACCGCCGGCTCCGACGGCTGCCGGTCCGACGGAACGGGCGAGCCGTCGGCCCAGCAGCGGGCCCGCGAGGCGCTGGACGCCGCGCTGCGCGGTCACGCCCGTCCCCTCGTCAGGCTGGTCAAGCAGGTCGCGGCCACCGATCAGGACCAGTTCGCGAGCGCCATCGGCACCTCGCTGGCCTGTGCGCTGAACTCCACGTTGCGCAAGGAGTCGGCCCAGGAGGTCGCCGCCCAGGTCCTCGGGGAACTCGATCTCGCTTGCCCGGACGTGCTGTTGGAGCTGGCCACGGCCGTCGCCGAACACGCGGTGCAGCACTACCGCCAGGGCGGCGGGGCGCCCACGCAGGACAACCGGGAAGCACTGGCCCGGGCCCTTCAGCGCTGGTCGCTGTATCTGGCCAGTTCGGGGCTGCGCATCCAGGCGCACGAGATCGCCGGGCAGGCCGTGGACATGTACCACGCGCTGCACCAGCTCAGTCCGTCCGAGGAGCACGAGTTCGCCCTGGCCGAGGCCCTCAAGGACCTGGCCGACCGGCTCGTCGACGTGGGGCGGTTCGAGGACGCGGACCTCTGCGCCCGGGACTCCATACGGCGTCTGGAACCGCTGTTCCAGCGCAACCCCAGCCGGGGGAACGCCTTCGGTCTGGTGAAGGCGCTGTGCACCCTGGCCACGGCTGCCCACCGCATCGGCCGCCAGCGCGAGGCCCTTCAGGCGGCGACCGAGGCGTGCGAGCTGATCAAGCGGTTGCCGCGGGCCCAGGAGGGCGACGAGCACGGGCCGGACGAGATCCAGGGCATGAAGGCGTTCGCCCTGCGCGGTCTGGCCTGGCAGCTCGGTGCGAGCGGAAGCGTCGACGAAGCGGTGACCACGGCCTCGGAGAGCGTCGAGATCTACGAGGCCCTGCGCGAGCGGTGTCCGGGACTGTGGAAACGGGACATCGCCGAGGCCCTGTCCGTGCTGGGCGCCCAGCATGCCGCCCGGCAGGAGTGGGACGAGAGCGTCGACCGGCACACCGAAGCCCTGCGCCGTCACTACGACGCCCTGGAGCGGGAGTACCGCGAGGCCGTACGGCCGCAGCACGCGCTCGCGCTGAGCCGACTGGCGGAGGCGCACCTGGGCCGGGCGCGCGCCCGTCCGGCGGAGAGTCGGCAGGAGGACCTGGTCGAGGCGCTGGAACACGTCGAGCAGGCGCTGCACCAGTACGAGGGGATGCGCAAGGAGGACCGGTGGGCCAATCGCGTCCACGAGGCCTGGACGAGCTGTCTGGAGGCGGAGGTCCTGCTCGCGCTGGACGCGACGGGCCGATCTCAGCGTGCCGCACCCGCGATCCGGCAGACCTGCGGACGGGCCGAGGCGGCCGCCCGGCGGGCACTGACGCTGTACGACGAGTTGGACGTACGTGCCTGGCAGCTCAGGTTCAACAGGGCGCGTGCGCAGGCGGTGCTGGCCCAGTCGTACGGGGGCCGAGGCCGCCCCCGGGCGAAGGTGCTGCGCGCTCATGAGCAGGCACGTGACGCGTTCGCGCGGCTCGACGCGGAGGAACCGGGGCGTGCGGAGGCGGAGTTGCACGCGATCGAGGACACGATCGACAGCCTGCGGCAATCCGGTCCCCCCGCCCAGGCGCGCGCGCAGACCTCCGTGAACCGATCGGGCAAGCGGCGCAAGCGACACCAGCCCAAGCCCCGCCTGCGCGGCCGTCAAGGCCGCCAGGGTGCAGCCGGGCGCAGAAAACACCGGTGACGCGACACTGGTCCGGGTCGCCCCGGTGTCCCCCGAGTGCGAATGCGCTGAAGTCAGGAAACGGCAGACCAGGCTGACCATCAGACTCCCGTAGCCGTGCTGCTCTGTTCCGGGCCCGGCGGTGGGGGGACTCCCATGACTTGCAGGACTCGCCGGTGAAGGGTGGTCGCGTCGGCTGTCTGCCCGTCGACGGCTGTGCGCCACAGGAGGTACAGCAGGCCACTTTCGGCGCGCAGCCGCACGTCGGGCGCGGGGCCGGCCACCCTTTCCAGCCGGGCGGTCAGGCCGTCGAGCATGGGGGTGACCTTGGCCTCGATGGCCACGCGTGCCAGTTCCGAGTCCGGATCGGTAAGGCAGGCGGCGATCAGCCTGCCCAGGCCATGGGGTACGGCGTCGCCGATGCGTTCAAGAGCGGTGACCAGATCCGCGAAGGGATCACCGGTGTCATCCGTCTCGTGCTGGGTCACGTCGGCCCGCAGGGCCGCCATGACCAACTCCTTCTTCCCTGCCCAGCGCCGGTAGAGCGCACCGAGACCGATGCCAGCCGACTCGGCGACGTCCTTCATCCGCAGTCCGTCGTAGCCGCGTTCTTGGAGGAGAGCAAGGGCGTGTTCGAGGGCGACACGGTCGATGTCGGCTCGGCGCGGACGGCCACGGGGCACATGCTGCATCCACTTACGGTAACGTAGATTATCGGAAATAATAATTACCGGAAAGGTGGCCGCTGTGACTCCCCCGAACCCGACCCGCGCACTCGTCCTCGGTGGCGGCGGCGTCACCGGCATAGCCTGGGAAGTCGGCCTGCTCGCGGGCCTGCTCGACGAGGGCATCGACCTTCGCACCGCCGACACGGTGATCGGAACCTCCGCCGGCTCCTTCGTCGGAACGAACTTCACCTCCGGCACGGACTGGGAGGCACTCTTCGCCGACCAGGCGCGCGTCGCCGACCACGAACCGGCGGTGCGGACCGACCCGGCCGTATACGAGGGCTGGGCAGAAGCCTTCCGCTCCGGCGCGGGTGCACCCGAGGCGGTGGGCGCCGGCTTCGGCCGGGTGGCCCGGAAGTTCGGGGCGAACGTCTCTCCCCGGACGCGCCAGGCCGTGGTCCGCGCGCGCCTGCGCACTGAGCAGTGGCCGGCCACCATGCGGGTCGCCGTCACCGACGCGGACACCGGTCGCCTTGAACTGCTCGGGCCCGAAGCGGGGATCGCGATCGAAACCGCCACGGCGGCCAGCGGTGCCGTTCCCGGCATATGGCCCAGCGTGCACTTCGGCGGGCGCGAATGGATCGACGCCGGCATGGTCTCCGCCGCAAACGCCCTCCTTGCGGCCGGCCACGACCGCATTGTCGTCGTGGCCCCCATGCCCGAGGGGCACGCAGGCATCCCCAGCGCCCAGGACGACGTCGCCCGGCTGAGCGAGAGTGCGCAGACTGTGCTTGCCACCCCCGATGCCACCAGCCGCGCCGCCATCGGGCCGAACCCCTACGACCCGGCCCGGGCCAAACCAGCCGCCGATGCCGGCCGGCAACAGGGCCGCGCCCTCGCCCCCGCCGTCGGAGCCGTCTGGGCATACTGACTCGTCGCCTCCCTTCAGGCGGCGACGGCCCGCTCGTCGCGCTTGGCGACCTGCCGTGCAGGCACCTGCGGGTTGAAGTCGAGCCGGTGCATCGGCCTCGTGGCATCCGAGACGCTGTAGGAGAGGTGGAACTTCCTGCCGATCGGCGTGGCAGCCCTTGCCGCGGTCCACACGTGGTCCTCCACCCACCCATGCGCGGCCGGTCCCCCGTCGAGATCTGCGGCCAGCTTCTCCACACAGCGCGGGGACAGACGGCATCGCGACCCGCTCGGGCCACGTGACGCCAGGGCCTTCCCACCGGCTCCCGGCCACAACAGGTGCGACCGGTACGCCGACTTCGGGCTCACCCGCAGGTGCCGCGCCACCTCCGGCGGCTTGATCTTCCGCTCGAACAGCTCAGCCGCCTGCATCCGCACAGGCGTCAGTAACCCACTTCGGCGCGCGAGCAACCGTAGGAGCGTGCATCGGACGGGGGCGGCGAGTCTGCCGGCGTCGCCGAGAGTCCGGCGTGAGTGCAGGGGCCGACGCGTGCTGCGACTTCATGGGGGGTGTCGGGGGGCGCATCCACTTCCGATCAGCACTCCCGCGGCGCGCCCTTCCTTCAACTCCCAAAGGCAGCACACGGATCGTGCCGCGCATCTTGTCAAAGAATAAACGGACTCCTAGAGTCCGCCGATGAAGGCTGCGTGGGATCGCTCCCACGCCCCGTGTCATCCGAGCGATGGAGCCGCGATGTCCTCTGCCCGTGCCACACCTGGACGCCTGATGATGGTCGCCCTGGCGACCCTTTCGCTGCTTGTCCTGGGACACCCGCAAGCCCACGCGGCGTCCTGGGGAACTCCCCAGACGGTCAACTCGTGGAACACCATCAACGGGCGGTGGACCGCCAACAACGAGTTGGAGACCTACACTCCCGCCTGCGTGTGGTACGAGGGCAGCACCCTCGTCATCAAGACCTACAAGTCGGGCAACACCTACTACTCGGGGCGTGTGGAGTCCAAGGCGCTGTACGGCTACGGCACTTACAGCTTCACCGCGAACATGCCCAACGGCCAGGGCCTCCTGCCCGCCGTGTGGGCCGCCTTCCTGAATCCGTGGCTCCCTGAGTTCGACGCCGCCGAAATCGTCGGCCAGAACCCGAACACCGTCTACCAGACCTTCCACGACCCCAACAACAACCAGACCCAGTTCTCCAAGACGAACGCAGCTGGCTGGACCAACTCGTACCACACCTACTCGTTCACCTGGTGGCCCGATCACATCGACTTCGCCGTCGACGGGACCATCACCGGAACGAAGTGGTACACCACCGCCCCGGGTGTGAAGATGCACTTCATCGTCAACACCGCTGTCGGCGGTGACTGGCCGGGCAACCCGAACAACTCGACGTGGGCCACGGCGGACGGCGCAAGGTACCTCAAGGTCTCCTCCATCACGTACACCCCGTACAACCCGTGATCATGGCGGTACAGCCGACGGACGGTGCCCCAGTGCAGGGCTGAGTCACCTAGCAGCCTGCCTGTTGCTCCGGATGCTTCCGGAGCAACAGGCAGTCCGGAACGACCCTTCCACCGGGTGCATATCGCCGTAGATGCCAGGCAGATGTTCCGATGGAGCTCATGGCGGCCCACCCGCTCACAGACAGTGGCGACGACGCAGTGGGCTGCATGCCCACCGCGCCGACGTCGCTCGGCGGGACGTCACCCACAATGCCTCGAAAATCCCCTATGGCCTTTTTTCGGCCATGCGGAATAGGATGTCGTGCACCTCTGCCGGGACCGTGGCTCCCCCGCCACGGCCACACCTGTGCCCTGGTCCGACCGCGGAGGTGCGGTATGGCTCGTACACCATCGATCGACAATCATGGCTCCGCCTGGCGCCTTCGGGCGCTGTGCGTGGGCGAGGACCCCGAACTGTTCTTCCCCCTGGTGGAGACGGACAGTGAGACGGCGCGTGCCCGGGCCGTGTGCCGCCGGTGCCCGGTGCTGCACGCCTGCCGGGACTGGGCCGTTCGGCACGGTGAAGCGGACGGGGTCTGGGGCGACACGACCGCGAGCCAACGCAGAGCGATCCGCGGCACGCTCCGCAGCGATCGTCCGTCCGGATCCGCCTGAGCGGGGTGGGGGACGAGAGGTACGGGCGCCGCACACGAGGCAGGGCAGGGGTCGGCCCACGACCGCCGGGGCTCGCCGACCGACCTTCGCCCCTCCCCCCCCTCGTGCTGGAGCGCGGGGACGGGCCCGTCAGCGACTGGGTACCGTCGGCTGCCGCGTCACCGGTGCCGCGTCGGGCCAGGTGCCGTCGCCCAGCGCCTGGAGGATCTCCTCCACGCTCTGCTTGGCGTCGCCGAACAGCATGCCGCTGTTCTCCCGGAAGAACAGCGGGTTCTGCACTCCCGCATAACCGGAGGCCATGGAGCGCTTGAAGACGACGACCTGCTCGGCCTCCCAGACCCGCAGCACCGGCATCCCGGCGATCGGGCTCGCCGGGTCGTCGGTCGCGGCCGGGTTGACGGTGTCGTTCGCGCCGATGACCAGCACGACCGAGGTGCCCGCGAAGTCGTCGTTGATCTCGTCCATCTCCAGGACGATGTCGTAGGGCACCTTCGCCTCGGCCAGCAGCACGTTCATGTGACCGGGCAGGCGCCCTGCGACGGGATGGACGCCGAAGCGGACCTCGACGCCCCGCTGCCGCAGCTGCCGCGTCAGCTCCGCGACGGGATGCTGGGCCTGGGCGACGGCCATGCCGTAGCCGGGGGCAATGATCACCGAGCGGGCCTGGGCGAGCATCTCGGCCACCTCGGCCGCCCGCACCTCACGGTGCTCCCCCTGCTCCTGGACGTCCCCGGACGGCGCCTCGATGCCGAAACCACCCGCGATGACGGAGAGGAAGGACCGGTTCATCGCCTTGCACATGATGTACGACAGGTAGGCGCCGGAGGAGCCCACCAGCGCGCCGGTGACGATGAGGAGGTTGTTGTCGAGCAGGAAGCCGGCCGCGGCCGCCGCCCAGCCCGAGTAGCTGTTCAGCATGGAGACGACGACGGGCATGTCGCCGCCGCCGATGGAGGCGACCAGGTGCCAGCCGAGCGCCATGGCCAGCACGGTCACCGTGATCATGAGCGGCAGGCTCGGGCTGATCGTGAACCACACGGTCAGCGCGACGAACGCCACGAGCGCCCCGACGTTCAGCGCGTTCTTGCCCGGCAGCATCAGCGGCCGGGAATTGATGCGCGCCGACAGCTTCAGGAACGCGACGATCGAGCCGGTGAAGGTGACCGCGCCGATGAAGACGCCGATGAACACCTCGGCGTGGTGGATGGCCAGCAGGTCGGCGGCGATCCGGTCCTGGGCCGCCCCGTGGGACTCCACTTCCAGGTAGCTGTTCCAGCCCACCAGCACGGCGGCCAGTCCGACGAAGCTGTGCAGGACGGCGATGAGTTCGGGCATCTGCGTCATCTCGACGCGCCGGGCGCGCCACAGGCCCAGCACCGCACCGAGCGCCATCGCCAGCACGATCAGCGCGACCGCCCCGGCGCTGATGCTCTGCGCGGCGACCACCACGGTGGCCCCGAGGGCCAGCCCCATGCCGGCGATGCCGTAGACGACGCCGGCACGGGACGTGCGGTGCTGGGACAGGCCGGCCAGGCTGAGGATGAACAGCAGCGCGGCGACCAGGTCGGCCGCGTGGGAGGCTGTCAGGGAGGTCATCTCGGCTCAGCCTTTCGAGAACATGGACAGCATGCGGCGGGTGACGGCGAAGCCTCCGAAGATGTTGACGCTCGTCAGCAGGATCGCCACGAAGGACAGCACGGTCACGAGCTGGCTCTCGTGCCCGATCTGGAGGAGTGCGCCGATCACGACGATCCCTGAGATCGCGTTGGTCACCGACATGAGCGGGGTGTGCAGAGCGTGGTGCACCTTGCCGATGACGTAGTAGCCGATCACCACCGCCAGCGCGAACACCGTGAAGTTGCCGGCGAGTTGAGCCGGGGCGAAGGCCACCAACAGGAACATCGCGAGCATCCCGAACCCGATCAGGGCGAAGCGCCGGGCGGGCGTCAGTCCCGGCCGCTCGGGTGCGGACGCCTCGGGTGCGGCCGGGGGTGGTGCGGCAGGGGCTGCCGAGACCGCGACGGGGGGCGGCGGCCAGGTGACGTCGCCGTCCCGCGTCACGGTCACCGCCCGCTGCACGACATCGTCGAAGTCGATCGTCAGCTGCCCGTCCTTGCCGGGGGTCAGCAGTTTCAGCAGGTTCACCAGATTCGTGCCGAACAGCTGCGAGGCCTGGGCCGGAAGCCGGGCGGCCAGGTCGGTGTAGCCGATGAGGGTCACGCCGTTGTCGGTCACCACGATCCGGCCCGGCACGGTGCCCTCGACGTTGCCGCCCATCCCCGCGGCCATGTCGACGATCACGCTTCCGGGCTTCATCACGGCCACGTCCTCGGCCGTCAGCAGGCGGGGCGCCGGCCGCCCCGGGATCAGCGCCGTGGTGATGACGACGTCCACGTCCCGGGCCTGCTCGTGGTAGAGCTCGGCGGCGGCACGGTCGTAGTCCGCGGAGGTCGCCTTGGCGTAGCCGTCGGTGCTCGCCTCCTGGGCGGCCTTCACCGACAGGTACTCACCGCCCAGCGACTTCACCTGGTCCGCGACCTCCGGACGGGGGTCGGTGGCACGCACGATCGCTCCGAGGCTGGAGGCGGCGCCGATGGCCGCGAGCCCCGCCACGCCCGCGCCGGCCACGAGTACCTTCGCCGGCGGCACCTTTCCGGCCGCGGTGACCTGACCGGTGAAGAACCGTCCGAAGACGTGTGCGGCCTCGACGACCGCGCGATATCCGGCGATGTTCGCCATCGACGACAGCACGTCCATCGACTGTGCCCGCGAGATGCGTGGCACCGCGTCCAGCGCCAGGGCCGTCACCCCGGCGTCGGCGAGTGCCTGGAGCAGCTCGGGATGCTGTGCCGGGGCCATCAGGGCCGTCACGACGGCTCCTCTGCGCAACCGGCGGATCTCGGCCTCGGTGGGAGCGTTCACCTTCAGGACGACGTCCGCGTCCCAGGCCTCGGCGATGCGCGCGCCGACGTCGGCGTATGCCTGGTCGTCGAAGCCTGAGGCCTGGCCGGCCCCGGACTCGACGACGACCTCGTACCCCAGGCCGAGCAGCAGCCGTGCCGTCGCCGGTGTCGCCGCGACCCGAGTCTCTCCGGAGCGGGACTCGGCCACGACGCCGATTCGGCGCGGTGGGTGGTGTGCGCGTTCTTGAGCAGACATGTCCTGTATCTCTCGTCAGAGGAGGTGCGAAAGGGAGATCTGCGCTGCGTGGGTTACGACGTCCTGCCCCGTGATCGCCGGTACCTAACCCGCCGGTCGAGTACGTGCCGCTGGGGCTGGTCCGGCGATCGGGAACCCCCTGGTAGGCGCCTCGCACCGGCCGCCCCCGGTGGCATCCCCCTCGCCGGCCCCGGGGCGAGCGGTCAGAGCGGTTCGGCCGGGCACCTGGCGCCCGGTGGCGGGACGGCCAGGTCGGTGAGGTAGCTGTTCACCGCGCCCTCCATGCACGGGCCGCTGGTGACGCTGCCGTGGCCGTGGCCCTCGTAGGTGAGGAGCGCGCCGCTGCGGCCCAGTTGGCGGGCGACCGAGACCGCCCACGGGTATCCGGTGGCGGGGTCGTGCAGCGCGTTGGACACCAGGATCGGCGGGGCGCCGTGCACGCGCAGGCGGTGCTGCGGGTTGGCGGTCGGCGCGCCCAGGCAGGCCGCTGTCATGTGCAGGGGCAGCAGGTGAGGCAGGTCGGGCGCGGCCCGGTTCATCATGGTGACGACGGCGGCGTAGTCGCGGTAGTCGCGTACGGGCAGGTGCCAGTCGGAGCAGAAGACCGGGGCGGCCGCGGGAAGCGGCGCTGTCGACGTGGGCGAGGCGGGCAGCGGCCTGCTCGCGTCCATCCCCGCGATCGCGGTTGCCAGGCCCCGGTAGTCGGCCTGGTAGAACTTCCGGAACGCGATCTTGTTGACCATGTCCGAGGAGGACAGCGAGGAGCCTGGCTTCGTCGGGTCCTCCAGCTCGCCGCGCTCCGCCCGGGCCAACAGGCCCCGCCAGACGGTGCGGACGTCACGGCCGTGCAGCGCGCAGTCCCTGGCACGCTCGCACCACTTCACGAACTCCTGGAACGAGTCCTCCGCCGTGGCCGCCTCGGCGTGCAGGAAGTCACGGGTGGTGGAGACGCTGTGGTCGATGACGCTCTCCAGCACCATCGCACGCACACGGCGCGGGTAGGTCTCGGCGTACTGCGCGCCGAGCAGCGTGCCGTACGAGCTGCCGTGGAAGGTCAGTTTCGGCTCGCCGAGGGCTGTTCGGAGGGCGTCCAGGTCCCGGACCGTCTGGGCGGTGTCGAGGTGGTCGAACACCGGGCCCGTACGGGCACGGCAGTCGGCACGCAGCCGCTTGTTGTACGCCAGGGTGGCGTCGAAGTCCTCCTGGCTCCTCAGCACCGGTGACGGCCGTTCGGCGAGCAGGGCAGAAGAACAGGTCACCGGGTTGCTGGCGCCCACACCGCGCGGGTCGAAGCTGACGATGTCGAACCTGCGGCGGACCTCGGGGCTGAAGCGGCTGATATTGCCCACGACCATATGCACACCCGAGTCACCCGGCCCACCCGGGCCGAACACCATCGAGCCGACGACGGCGTCGGGGGCGGTGGCCTTGCGGCGAGCCACGGCCAGGTCCAGTTTCGGCCCGTTCGGGTGGGCCCAGTCCACCGGCACCGGCAGGGTGGCGCACTCGGCTCCCGGTTTCTCCGGGTCGCCTTTCTCAGGATCGTCTTTACCCGGATCGCCGCATGGCACCCAGCGCAGGGTTCCCGCGGAGGACGGCGCCGCGTGGACTGTCGGGGCGGCGGCGAGGCCGGTGACGACGGCCAGGGCTACTCCCCCAGCCATGGCGGCGGCCGCGGCCCGGACGGTGATCCGCCGCAGTGCGGAGCTGCCCCCTGACGGCATGAGTCCTCCTCAAGTCGGGAGAGTGGTTGTGACAGGCGTGCGGCCCGGCTGGGGCACTGTCGTCACGTTAGGCCCGCGATCCCTCAAGTGGCCTTTGCCTCAGGGGCTTTTCCGGGTCGCCTCAGGGACCGATCAGGGCGGCCGGAGCGCACGCCGACGGGACACGCACACGCGAAGCTACCCACACTCCATAGCCAGAACACCCATGTTTTCTCGGCCCGCCGCAAGGCCAACAGGGCAATAGCCGCCCCTCAAAGGGAATTTGTGTCGCGGGGCTAGACACAGGACGCATTCGTACCTGCTAATCCATCCCATGTATCAGGGAAGTAAATCGATCCCTCCTGCGCAATAGATCTTGCCGCTCTCCGCCTCACATCTGCTCGACTCTTCGACCATCGTTCGACATCCCGAACGCTCACTCAGGAATGAGGACTCCATGCTCAGGCATCCACCCCGCCGTAAGCATCTGTCCGTGATGCTCGCGGCCCTCCTCGCGGTCGCAGCGCTGCTCGTCGCCGTTCCGGCTCAGGCGGCCACCACAGCCGCCGTGCGCGGAGTCGGTTCCGGCCGGTGCCTCGACGTGTCGGGCGCCGGCCAGAGCGACGGCACCAACGTGCAGATCTGGGACTGCACGAGCGCGTCCAACCAGCAGTGGACGCTGACGGACAACAACCAGCTGACGGTCTACGGCAACAAGTGCCTGGACGTTCCGGGCCACGCCACCACGGCCGGCACCCGGCCCGTGATCTGGTCCTGCAACGGTGGCACCAACCAGCAGTGGCGCGTCAACTCCGACGGCACGATCGTCGCCGTGGAGTCCGGGCTGTGCCTGGACGTGTCGGGCGGCGCAACGGCCAACGGCACTGCGGTGCAGCTGTGGAACTGCGGCGGCGGCAACAACCAGAAGTGGACCGGGCTGACCGCACCGGCCGGCGGCACCTGCACTCTTCCGTCGACCTACAAGTGGAGCTCGACCGGCCCACTGGCGCAGCCCGCCAACGGATGGGCGGCGCTCAAGGACTTCACCACCGTGACGTACAACGGCAAGCACCTCGTCTACGCGACCGCCTCTGACGGGTCGTCATGGAAGTCGATGGCGTTCAGTCCCTTCACGAACTGGTCGGACATGGCGTCGGCCGGCCAGACCGGGATGAGCCAGGGTGCGGTGGCGCCCACGCTGCTCTACTTCGCGCCCAAGAACATCTGGATACTCACCTCGAACGGCTGGGGCACCCAGTGGCCGTTCGTCTACCGCACGTCGAGCGACCCAACCAACCCCAACGGCTGGTCCGCCGCACAGCCGCTGTTCACCGGCAGCGTCCCCGACGGCAGCGCGATCGACCCGACCGTGATCGCCGACGGCCAGAACATGTACCTGTTCTTCGCCGGCGACAACGGCAAGATCTACAGGTCGAGCATGCCGCTCGGGAACTTCCCCGCCAGCTTCGGCTCGTCCTACACGACGATCATGAGCGACACGGTGAAGAACCTGTTCGAGGCGCCGCAGGTCTACAAGGTCCAGGGCCAGAACCAGTACCTCATGATCGTCGAGGCCCGGGGCGCGAGTGAGCAGCGGTTCTTCCGCTCGTTCACGGCCTCCAGCCTGAACGGTTCCTGGACGCCGCAGGCCGCCACCGAGTCCAATCCCTTTGCCGGCAAGGCCAACAGCGGCGCCACCTGGACCAACGACATCAGTCACGGCGACCTGGTCCGCAACAACCCCGACCAGACCATGACCGTCGATCCCTGCAACCTGCAACTGCTCTACCAGGGGCTCTCCCCCAACACACCGTCGGGCACCCCCTACATCCAACTGCCGTACCGCCCCGGCCTGCTCACGCTCCAGCGCTGACCCGCCCGACCGACGCCCACCGTCCCCCGAGCCCAGCCGGCCGCCGGCTGGGCTCGGCAACGGATCTCGTCGCTCCAGCGCACCCCCAGCTTCCTTGCACGTCAACGTCCGGACGTCGGTTTCCGCCGTAGCGGTGGTTTGCCGACCCGGCCGCCGTTCCGCCCGGTGCGCCGTCAGGACACTGGCATGGTGCGGCCGGGGGCGCCGCCGCGGAGGGCGGGAGATCGCATGGCCGACAGCAGGATCCTGGTCGCGGTACCGAAACACCCGCAGGGCGAGGGTGCCGGACCCCAGCAATTACGGATGATCCGGGACGCGATCGAGACAGCCGGCTTCGAAGTCCGGTGGGCGGTCACGGCCGAGGACGCGGACGCCGTACTGCGGACCGAAGCCGGTCTGGCTGCCGCACTGGTGGCCTGGGACCTTCCGCAAGTCTCCGGCGACGGGCCCGGCACCGCGCTCGCCGCGCCGGCCCGCTCGTTCGCCCGGACGGGCCGCACCCTCGACGGGACACCGGGCGGCAGCGCCGTGCTGCAACGGATCGGCCGGCGGTTCAAGGACCTGCCGGTCTTCCTGGTGATGGCCGACGAGGGCCTGGGGAACCTGCCGCTGTGGGTCTCCGAGTCTGTCGTGGGCTACGTCTGGCCGCTGGAGGACACACCGGGCTTCATCGCGGGCCGCATCACCACCGCCGCCCGCGCCTACCGGGAAGCAGTGCTGCCGCCGTTCTTCCGGGCACTACGCCGTTTCGACGACGCCCACGAGTACTCCTGGCACACCCCGGCCCACTCCGGCGGTGTCGCCTTCCTCAAGTCACCGGCGGGACGCGCCTTCCACGACTACTTCGGGGAGCGCCTGCTGCGCAGCGACCTGTCGATCTCGGTGGAGGAACTGGGCTCGCTGTTCGAGCACACAGGGCCGATCGGCGAGGCGGAACGCAACGCGGCCCGGGTGTTCGGCTCCGAACTCACCTACTTCGTGCTGCACGGCGACTCCACGTGCAACCGCCTGGTCGGCCACTTCAGCGTCACCCGCGACGAGATCGCCCTGGTGGACCGCAACTGTCACAAGTCCGTACTGCACGGCCTGGTCGTCTCGGGCGCCCGGCCGGTCTACCTGGTACCGACCCGCAACGGCTACGGGCTGGCGGGCCCGCTATCCGCGGCCGAGATCGCCGCGGACACGGTGGCGGCCCGGATCGCCGCCAACCCGCTCACCGAGGGCGCGGTGTCCCCACTCCCCCAGTACGCGGTGTTCACCAACTCCACATACGACGGCCTCAGTTATGACGCCGCTCCCACCGCTCGCGCGTTCGCCGCCAGCACGCCCCGGTTGCACTTCGACGAGGCATGGTTCGCGTACGCCCGCTTCCACCCGCTCTACGCCGGCCGTTACGGCATGTCGATGGACGAACAGACCTTCCCCGGCCAGGACCGCCCGACCGTGTTCGCGACCCAGTCCACGCACAAGTTGCTGGCAGCGCTGTCGCAGGGTGCGATGGTGCATGTGCGATCCGCACCGCGAGCACCGGTGGAGCATGACCGGTTCAACGAGGCCCTGATGATGCACGGCACCACCTCGCCCCTCTACCCCATGATCGCCTCGCTCGACGTGGCGACCGCGATGATGGACGGCCCGCAGGGCGAGTGGCTGATCGACGAAGCGGTGACCGAGGCGATCCGCTTCCGTCAGGAGATGGTGCACCTGCGTCGGCGGATCGAGAGCGCCGGGGACCGGCCGCCGTGGTTCTTCGGGGTGTGGCAGCCCGACACGGTCACCGACCCGCTGACCGGTGAACGGCTGCCGTTCGAGGAAGCCCCGCCGGAACTGCTGCGCACCGAGCAGTCCTGCTGGCTGCTGGAACCCGGCGCCGACTGGCACGGTTTCCCCGGACTGACCGAGGGCCACTGCATGTTGGACCCCGTCAAGGTCACGCTGACCTGTCCGGGGATCAACGCCACCGGCGACATGGCCGAGGAAGGCATCCCGGCCCGGGTGCTCACCGCCTATCTGGCCACCCGGAAGGTCATGGTGGAGAAGACCGACAGTTACACCACTCTGGTCCTCTTCTCCATGGGCATCACCAAGGGCAAGTGGGGCACCCTGCTGGACGCCCTGACGGACTTCAAGGCCTTCTACGACGCGGACGCCCCACTGGAGCGCGTACTGCCGGAAGCCGTCGCCGCGTACCCCCGCCGGTACGCCGGCCTGACCCTGCACGGGCTGTGCCAGGAGATGCACGAGCAACTGCGCTCGGTACGCCTGGTGGAGCTCCTGGACACAGCCTTTCAGCAGCTCCCTCAGCCCGTCGCGCCACCTCAGCACTGTTACCAGCGGCTGGTGCGAGGGGAGACCGAACGGGTCCGCATCTCGGAGGCGGCGGGCCGAGTGGCGGCCGCCATGGTGACGGTCACCCCGCCCGGAATCCCGGTGCTGATGCCGGGCGAATCCGTCGGCGCACTCGACGGGCCGCTGCTGCGCTATCTCACCGCTCTGGAGTCCTTCGACCGCTGCTTCCCAGGCTTCCGCAGCGAGACCCACGGCGTGATCATCGACGACGGCACGGGCGACTATCTGATCGAGTGCCTGACCCAGGGCGCGGAGCGGTGACCGGAGAACTCGTCCGGGCGTGCCGGTTAGGGTTTGCAGGGAAGGTCCGGTGGGTGTTCAGACCTGTTGCTCGAACTCCAAGGCTTCGTACCGGCGTGCGGCGATGTCCTCGCGCGTGCCGACAATGAGGGTCTGGGTGTAGACGTCGAGGTCGATCGCCTGACCGTGTATCTGTGCGAGGAGGACAAGGTCTCCCTCGTCCGGTGCCGACTGCCAGGGGCTCGAGAAACCTCCCAACTGGACGGCGACTCCGTAGGACGCCCCGCCCGCTGCGGCTCTCCGCACGGCGTCCTCAAAGTTGTCCAGGACGTCGTCCCCGTCGACCCCACTGCCGAGAAACGCGCTGGTCGCCGGGGCGTCGCGCCAATCGGGTGAGACGGTCAGTCCCGGTACGGGATACAGAACGTCCGGTTCGTAGACCCGGACCTGCTCCGGCCGGCCGTCGAGCTCGTACGCCGCCGAGCGTTGCGTGGTCGACGCGTCGGCAGGTACGTGGAGCACCACCGATGACTCCGGCTCGTACTCGATCGAGGTGAAGAACAACAGGCTGCCGTCGGACGGCAGTTCGATGTCCAGGGCTTCGCGAGGGAGCGCTCCGCAATCGACGGTCAACACCAGAGGTTTGCGCCCCTCGGGCCAGTCGACGCCCTCCGGCAGGCAGGGGAGGCCTCCCGTGCGCGCGACGGGTCGGGCCCCTTGTTGCTGGGCGGGCGTCAGGTCCTGGAAGTGGACCAGGTGGAGGCACGGTCGGGAGTGGGCGAGCAACTCCTGTGCCACCGGCTCCGGGACGCCATGCTTCTCGGCGGTCCGCAGAACAAGTTCTCGCACGTTCGACGTCGTCATGGTCGCGATCATGCCAGGAGCCACTGACACCGACTGACCCTCAACTCCCGCCGGACAGAACCATGTACCGTGCGGTCGGACGGCCAGGCAATGCGCTGATCAGGGCTGTAACTTGGCTCTCCGCGCAGCCGGATGGGGAGTCGACCATCGCCGTGCTGCTTCTTGGCAGGACGTCATGGATCCGGGGCGGACGCGGAGCTTCAATCACCGCGCGCCGCCTTGCGCAAGGCTCGTTCCGCGATCAGGGTGGCGACCGACGCGGGCAACAGGCGGCTGAAGACGAACGTCTGGACCCTGTTGAGACGGCCGTCGACGACTGCGGGGCCGCGGCCGCGCACGGCGGCCATGACGGTGTCCGCGACGGCATCCGGCGCACGCTTTCCCCGCATGCGCCGTGTCATCATCGCAGTGTCGGTCGGCCCGGGACTGACCGCCACGACCCGTACCCCCGTCGCTCTTGTCTCGGCCCACAGCGCCTGGGTGAAGGAGAGCACGAAAGCCTTCGAGGCCGCATAGGCGGCCGCATACGGAGCAGGCGTGTAAGCACCGGTGCTCGCGATGTTGACGATCACTCCCCTCCCCCGCGCGACCATGGCGGGCAGCAGGAGCGCGGTCAATTCCGCCACCGCACCGGCATTGAGGTCGACCAGTGCCCGCACCCGCGCGGGATCGCTTGCGGCGACCGGTTCCAGCAAGCCGACGCCGGCGTTGTTGACCAGCACGTCGACATGGGTTCCCGCACGCGCCAGCCACGCGGCCAGGTGGGAGGGAGCGCCCTGGTGCGACAGGTCCAGCGCCAGCGTCGACACCTCGACCCCGTGCTCGTCGTGCAGGCGTTTGGCCGCTGCCTCCAGGCGTGTGCCGTCCCGTGCGACCAGAACCAGATGCATTCCTTCTCCGGCCAGGCGCTCGGTGATCGCGGCCCCGATGCCCGTCGCGGCGCCGGTCACGACCGCAGTGCGCCGCCTCATGTCTTCTCTGCTCCTCATGTCCAGGACGGTAAACTTTGACATTGACGTCAATGTCAAGCCTGGCTCGGTGGAGGAGACGGCGTGCGCATCGGAGAACTCAGCAGGGCTACCGGGGCCAGCACCCGTTCGCTCCGGTACTACGAGGACCAAGGGCTGCTCTCCAGCGACCGCCGCTCCAACGGCTACCGGGACTACGGTGAGGACGCCGTACGCCAGGTGGCCTTCATCCAGGATCTCTACCGCGCGGGACTGCCCTCCGAGGTCATCCGGGACATCCTTCCCTGCACCACACCGACCCCGCCTGCCGGCGAGTGCGCACAACTCCTGGCCCGCGTCCGGCGGGTCCGCGACGAACTCGCCCGCCAGGAGCAGCAGATCGCCCAGCGGCGCGAGATGCTCGACAGGTACCTCTCCGGCACGGCGACCCCCGTCGGCCTCGGCGACCAGCCCGACTGCTCCGCTTGAAGGACCCGCAACCTGGTGGCCCCTGCGGGCGGTTGGCGTCCTTGCACAGGTGGTGAACCTTCGCTGGTCTTCGCTGGGTGCCGGGACGACGCCGGCCAGGATGCCGTCTGGTGTGTTCAGGGCTGGAGTTGGTGCGCGGCGGCGCCGAAGGCGTGGACGAGTGGTGTCTCGTGGGCCTTGCTCCAGACGAGAGCGACCTCGTTGTCGGCGAGGCCGGGTGCGGGCCGGACGACGACGTCGGGCCGGGTGTAGAAAGATGCGGTCGACTGGGGCAGGACGCAGAAGCCGGCGCCGGTGGCCACGAGTTCGAGTTTTTCCTCCACGCTGTGTGCGACCGGGACTGCTGTCGGCGCGTTGGCGTGGGGTGCGCGGGTCTCTGCCTGCCATTCGGGCACTGCTGCGGGATCCTGAAGCAGATGGGCGCCGGCCAGATCGGTGAGGCTGAGTGCGTCTTTGCCGGCCAGGGGGTGGTCGCGCGCGATGACGACCACGCGGGGTTCGGTGAACAGCGGCTGGATCCGGAGGCCTTGGGGATCGACAGGCAGCCGGACGATGCTGACATCGGCACGGCCGTCCAGGACCACTTCGGTCTGGTTGTCCCAACTGGTGCGCAGCAGCCGGATGTCGAGGTGCGGGTGCTGCGCGGTCAGGGTTTTGACAGCTGCTGTGACGGTGATGCCGGGCATGAAGGCGATGGTGAACCGCTGCGTGGGGGCAGCGGCCTGTACGCAGCGGCGGACGGCAGCCTGCGCCGCGGCCAGCAGTGGTCCGGCGTCGTGCAGCAGTTGCCGGCCGGCCGGTGTGAGGGTGGTGCCGCGCCGGTCACGGAGGAACAGGGCGACGCCGAGATCGTCTTCGAGGGCGCGGATCTGTCGGGAGAGGGCGGGCTGGGCGATGTGCAGGGCGTCGGCAGCCCGGCCGAAGTGGAGTTGCTCGGCGACTGCGACGAAGTAGCGCAGTCTCCTCAGGTCCACGTCCATAGGGGATCTTTCTTGTTCGGGCCGGGCTGCCTGGAGGTGGGGTCAGCTGCGGGCGAAATGGTCGAGGGGGCGGGTGTGCTGGGGCTGCCAGTTCAACTCTGTCAGGGCGCGGGCGGGGGTGAGCTGCTGGTCCAGGGCGAAGGCGTCGGCGATGGAGCCCATCTGGGCGCGGGCCGCGTCGAGCGTGAGGGAGCGGATCTTGCCGTGCAGCCCCTGGCCGGTGCTGATGGCCTGGGCGACGTCGTGTGCGGTGGGGTTGATGCCGCCCACGCCCGCGTAGACCGAGCCGGGCTTTGCGTGCAGGGCGGCGACGTACAGGTCGGCGAGGTCGTCGACGTGGATCAGGGCCCAGTGCTGGGAGCCGTCCCCTATGTAGGGGATGGCTCCGGCCGCGGCGCCCGGTTGGGTGAAGAAGGTGTCGATGAGCCGGTTGGCTCCGCCGTAGACCAGTCCGGCGCGGATGACGACCGGGTGGCCTCCGTGTTCGGCCCGGGCCAGGACCGCGTCCTCGACGGGGCGGCGCCAGGCGACCAGCTGGGGCGGGTCCCAGGGGGCGTCCTCGTCGACGAGGCCGTGGGTGTTGCCGTAGACCCATGTGCCGCCGGTGTGGATGTAGGTGCCGGTGCCCAGGGCGTCCTGCATCGCGGTGGCCGCGGCGAGGTCGGCCTCGCCGGTGTCGGCCTGCGCGAGGTGGATGACGGCCTCCGCGCGTGCGGCGGCCTGGTTCAGGCCGGCAAGGTCGGTCAGGGATCCGTCAACCGCCGTGGCGCCCGCGGAGCTGACCGCCGTGGCGGAGCTTTCGCTGCGGGCGAGGGCGGTGACGGTGTGTCCGTGCCGACGCAGACGGTGAATGACGGCTTGCCCGATGTAACCGGAGCCGCCAGTGACGAATACCTTCATGGTGAGGTGCCTCTCGCTCGGGATGCCTCCAGCCTGGTCGTGGGAACCGTTCGGCGTCCAAGACCTGTTTACACCTCTGTGATGCCGGTGCGGCATCACAGAGGTGGTGGCTCCCTGCGGCGGGGCCGCCTCCCACGCTCTCCCCGGCGATGCCGAGACGGCCGAGGTCGACGCCCGGTTCGCTCGCCACCTTCGCGGTCCGCGGCAGGCCCGCACAGCAGTCGTCGAGTCCGGTGAGGCAGGGTTCTCGGGGCCGGGGGCGGTAACGTCGCCGGTGCCGATCGGGATGTCTGAATCCTGGGACGGCAGTCCCTCTCGGATCGCTGGCCTCAGCTTCGGTGGGCAGCTCACGGAAGTCTCAGCCGGTATCCGATGTTTTCGACCAACCGTAGGCGCCAGCCGGCGACTTGATCGGGTGAGAGTTCCTCTCCAGACCTGGGTGAGGAGCGAGCGGCAGGCCTTTTCGGTGATGATCCGGTCACCTGGAGCGAACGGTTCCGTGGTCGCTCCGGCGGCGGACCCGCCCGGAATCTTCCACCGATTCGCCGCTGTCCCGCGACCGCCGACTCAGCCTCCGCTACGAGCGGCATTCCCCCGCAACCGCCTGGACGTTCTCGCCCTTGCCATCTTTGTGTTGCTCCGCGCAGCTCGACAGCCTCACGACGTAGGAGATGGTCCGAGGGGCTCAGAGGAGGTTGAGAACTTCCTGTGCGAGGCTGGCGCGCCTTCGACACATCGCGTGTGACCAACCTGCTGGAGGAACACCTATGAGCCTGATCAACGGCCTGCCCGCGCATGTTCTGATCGTGCATTTCGTCGTCGTGCTCGTTCCGCTCACCGCACTGGCACTCGCGGTCTGCGCGATCTGGCCGAGCGCGGCGCAGCGCATGGGCATCGTGCTGCCGCTGCTGGCCCTGGTCACCCTCGTGAGCGTTCCCCTGGCCACGCAGGCCGGGGAGTGGTTGGAGGCACACGTCGACAGCAATGCCCTGGTGCGTCGGCACGCCGACCTCGGCGACGGCCTGCTGCCCTGGGCCGGAGGCCTGTTCCTTCTGGCGGTCCTCGTCTGGTGGGCGGCCCGCCGCGCCACCACGTCCGGGTCCGAGACGTCGCGCGGCATACGCCCGTCCGCCGCGCCGGTGCGCATCGCGATGGCCGTTCTGTCACTCGTCATAGCCGCTGGAGCCTCCGTGGACGTCTACCGCATCGGTGATTCGGGGGCGAAGGCCGCGTGGCACGACGGCTACTCCAAGACTGCCTCGGGCGGCGACGGGGACGATCACTGACCCGCAGCCGCTCGCCCCGGCGTTCGGGGCGAGCGGCCGGACCAGAGGCGGTGCCGAGGAGACGCGGGTGCTGGTCGTGGAGGACGACCGCGGCATCGCCGAGTCCCTGGTGCGCGGCGGTGTGCCGGAGGCTGCGTGCCCGGTCGGATGCGTTCACCACCACTGCCCGCCTTCCGGGTGAGGGCCACCCAGCGTCCCCCGTCGAGGGATCACCTCGTCTCGCTGGTGGCCGTGGTGTCGACGAGCGCCGCCCGGCCGGCCTCCAGACGCGCCGCCGGGATGCGGAAGGGCGAGCAGGAGACATAGTCCAGGCCCGCCCGATGGAAGAAGTGGATGGAGGCCGGGTCACCGCCGTGCTCGCCGCACACGCCCGTCTCCAGTCCCGGATCGACCTCGTGGGCCGCCGCGACGGCCATCTCCACCAGCCTGCCCACGCCCTCCTGGTCGATCGACTCGAAGGGCGAGACCGTGAAGACGCCCTTGTCCAGGTAGAGCGGGAAGAAGGAGGCCTCGGCGTCGTCGCGGGACAGCCCCCAGGTCGTCTGGGTCAGGTCGTTCGTGCCGAAGGAGAAGAAGTCGGCGCCCTCGGCGATCCGGGCCGCGGTGAGCGCGGCGCGGGGCAGCTCGATCATCGTGCCGATCGGGCAGTCCAGCGGTGTGCCGGTCTCGGCGGCGACCTCGGCAAGGACCCGTTCGGTCTCCGCGCGGGCCAGGCGGAGTTCCTCCACCGTGCCGACCAACGGGATCATGATCTCGGCGCACGGTCGGCCGCCGTCGCCCACGCGCCGTACGACCGCCTCGGCGATCGCCCGCACCTGCATGGCCATCAGCCCGGGCACGGCCAGGCCCAGACGGACCCCGCGCAGGCCCAGCATGGGGTTCTGTTCGTGCATCCGCTCGACGGCGTCCAGGAGTTGACGGTCGTGGGGGTCCGGGTGGACCGACTGGGCGAGGCGGACGGCGAGTTCGGTGCGGTCGGGCAGGAACTCGTGCAGCGGCGGGTCGATGAGCCGGATCGTCACCGGCAGGCCGTCCATCGCCTCCAGGATGGCGGTGAAGTCCGCGCGCTGGAGCGGCAGCAGGGCCTCCAGCGCCTGAGCGCGCGCGGTGTCGTCGCGGGCCAGGATCATCGCCTCGACCAGGGCCCTGCGCTCACCGAGGAACATGTGCTCGGTGCGGCACAGTCCGATGCCCTGGGCGCCCAACGCCCGTGCCCGTACCGCGTCTTCGGGTGTGTCGGCGTTGGCACGCACCTGAAGACGCCGGACCGCGTCGGCGTGTGCCAGCGCGCCGAGGACGGCCTCGGTGAGCGCCCCCTCGCCCGTGCCGGACTCCAGTGCGCGACCGACGTCGGACGCGGTCAGCGGCAGGGCGCCGAGGTGGACGGTGCCCGCGGTGCCGTCGACGGAGACGGTGTCGCCCTCGTGGACCACCGTGCCGGAAGAGGTGCTGAAGCGGCGCGCGACGGGGTCGACGGAGAGGTCCTCCGCGCCGCACACGCACACCTTGCCCATCCCGCGGGCCACGACCGCCGCATGACTGGTCTTTCCGCCCCGGCTGGTCAGCACCGCCTGGGCGGCGATCATGCCGGGCAGGTCGTCGGGGGTGGTCTCCCTGCGGACCAGGACCACCTGTTCACCGGCGGCGGCCCGCCGTACGGCCTCGGCGGAGTCGAAGACGACGGCGCCGACGGCGGCACCCGGCGAGGCGGGGATCCCGTGGGCGAGGGGCGCGTCGGTGGCCTTGACGTCGAAGCGGGGGAACATCAGGCGGGTGAGTTCGGCGCCGCTCACCCGGGTGAGGGCTTCGTCCGCCGTGACGGTGCCCTCCTCGCGCAGGTCGTGGGCGATACGGAAGGCGGCCTCGGCGGTGCGCTTGCCGACGCGGGTCTGCAGGATCCACAGCCGCCCGCGCTCCACGGTGAACTCGACGTCGCACAGGTCGCGGTAGTGGCCCTCCAACGTCCGCATGTGGTCGCCCAGTTCGACGTAGGAGCGGGGGTCGAGCTGCTTCATCTCGCTGATCGGCAGCGCGTCACGTACGCCCGCGACGACGTCCTCGCCCTGGGCGTCCGGCAGGTAGTCGCCGTACAGCCCGCGCGCGCCGGTGGCGGGATCGCGGGTGAAGGCGACTCCGGTGCCGGAATCCGGACCGAGGTTGCCGAAGACCATGGCCTGCACGTTGACGGCCGTGCCCAGGTCCTCGGGGATGTGCTCACGGTGGCGGTAGACACGGGCGCGTTCGCCGTTCCAGGAGTCGAAGACGGCACGGACGGCGCGGGCGAGCTGCTCGGCCGGGTCCTGGGGGAAGTCCTCGCCGGTCTCCCTGCGGATCAGCGCCTTGAACTCCTCCACCAGCACGACGAGTTCGGTGGTGGCGAGTTCGTGGTCGGTGGCCACTCCCAGCGCGGTCCGGTGGGCGGCGATGGCTTCCTCGAACAGGTCGCCGTCCACCCCCATCACGGTGTGGCCGAACATCTGCACGAGGCGCCGGTAGGAGTCCCAGGCGGAGCGTTCGTCACCGGTCACCTTGGCGAACCCGGCGACGGAGTCGTCGTTCAGGCCGATGTCGAGGATCGTGTCCATCATGCCGGGCATCGAGAAGCGAGCGCCCGAGCGGACGGACACCAGCAGCGGGTCGTCGTCGGCGCCGAGGGTGCGGCCCATGGCGTGTTCCAGTCCGGCCAGGGCCCGGGCGGCCTCGACACCCAGTTCGGGCGGCTCCTCGCCGGTGGCCAGATAGACCTTGCAGGCCTCGGTCGTCACCGTGAACCCGGGCGGCACGGGCAGTCCCAGCCGGGTCATCTCGGCCAGTCCGGCGCCCTTGCCGCCCAGGAGTGCGGCCATCTCCCGGCTGCCCTCGGCGAACGTGTACACGTACTTCGTCGGCGTGCTCATCACGGCTCCAGACCTCTCGCTCGTGGGATCTCGCTCATGGCTCTCGCTGATGGATCTCACTCATGGGGAACGACGGCCACGGGGCAGCCGGCGTGTTGGATGACTGCGTGCGCGACGGGCCCGGTACGGGCGGGCGCCGGCCCCTGCGCGATCCGGCGGCCCACGACGAGCAGGCTCGCTCCGGAGGCAGCGTGGATCAACGGAGCGGCGGGCCGGCCCTCGGTGAGGGTCTCGACGACCTCGACGCCGGGGTACTTGTCGCGCCAGGTCTGCAGGACGGCGGCCATGAAGTCCCGCCATTCGTCGGCGCGCCACGGCGCCTCGATCAGACCGATCTCCCCGGGACCGAATCCGAACGGCACAGGCGACTGCCAGGCATGCACCGCCCGCAGCCGGCTCCCACGATCCCGCGCGGCCTCGAAGGCGAACTCGATCACCTCGTCGCACGGGTCCGCCAGGTCGAGTCCCAGGACCACGTCCCGCCGACCGCTCCCCTGGGGCCCGGCGGTCTCGTACCCGTCCGCGCCCGTTCCGCCCGCCGGTACGAGGACGACCGGCCGAGCGGCCCGCGCGACGACGCCGAGGGCGACCGATCCCACCAGGAATCCCGTGAAACCGCTCAGCCCTCGTGAGCCCAGCACGAGCACGTCCGCTTGTGCGGCCGCCCGCAACAGGGCCGCAGTGGCGGGCCCCTCCACCTGCTCCTCCTCGAAGCGCACCTGCGGACAGCGGCCGGAGCGTGGGCGCGGCCCGAGGGCGTGGTCCGGGATCCCGTCGGTGGCCTGTGCGCCCCTGTGAGTCCACCGCCGCAGGTCCTCCAGGCGCTCCGGATCCAGCGCGTCGCGCCCCTCCGCATCCCGGACGTGGTCGAGCAGGGCCTCCAGGTGCCATGCACCGGGGAAGAGGAGCTGTGCGCCCTCCCGGGCGGCGGCGTCCCGCAGCGCCTGCTGCACGTCGGCCGGTACAGGCCGGTCGGCGAACGGCTGGCGGCTGGTGTGGCGCCGCTCGATCGCGGGGAACAGCGTGGACGCTTCGCGGTCGGGCGGGCCGAGGCCACCGATGCGGACCGCGGCCAGCAGGTACGGGTCGGATGGATCGGGCAGCAGCCGGGACTGGATGTCCAGGCCCAGGTGCGCCGCCGCAACGCGAAGGTTGAACAGGGCCGCGCCGCAACCGAGGTGCAGGGCACGGTGGTCGGGGTCGGTGCGGGGCATCGCGCGGCGGAGGTCGGCGCGCAGTTCGACAGTGCGTGTGGCGGAGCGCCAACAGAACTGCCACGGCTGGGCGTTGTGCAGCGAGGGAGCGGCCGTCGCGGCCGTCACCAACGCCGTGACGGTCTCCTCGTCGTACGGAGGCGCATGCATGGCTGCCACCTCCCCTCAGCGTTTGGTGAGACCGACGTCGTCGGAGTCCAGCACGGACATACGGCGCCGGTACTCCTCCTCGTCGATCTCGCCCCGGGCGAAGCGCTCGGCGAGCAGTTGCTCGGGGGACGGTGGGACGTGGGTGGGCGGCTGCTGCGGACCAACCGTCAGGGATCGGTACAGCAGGACGGCGACGGTGATGATCAGGGCCCAGAACAGGACCCCGCCGACCGATGCGGCGAACCAGTCCCAGCCTGACATGTCGTGGTGGTTCGGATACATGGCGTTCACTCCCTCGCTGCCGAGTCCTCAGGGGTGCGGCCCACAGCGACCGGACAGTCGAGGTGCTGGACGGCCCCTTTGGTGACGGGACCGGTTCGGGGTCCCACGAGCCGCTCGGCGAGCCGGTGACCGACGACCCGGGCGGCCACGGTCAGACCGACCGAGCCGAGCAGCAAGCCCTTCAGCCCGCCGCGTCCACGGGAGCCCGTCAACAGCGCGCAGGCGTTGTGGCCCGCACGCAACAGCACCTCCACCGCCGCGTCTTCGGCAACCACGTCCGCCGAAGCCTTCACCTCGGGACGGCGCCGCTGGACGCGCTCCCCGGCGGTGCCGTGCCGGACCGCTTCGTCCGTCGCCCGGTCGAGCGCCACCAGGCTCAAGTCCGATCCGTCGACTCCCACGATCAGGGGCAGCTCCATCGTCCTCACCGCCTTTCGTCGTACCGTGCGGGTGTACGGCTCAGGGGTCCACCATCACGGTCGCGCGGTCGGCCGGGCGCCGCCAGAGGCCGTTCGGCCCCCGCCTGGGAGGCCAGGAGCGAGGCCCAGTGGCAGCACGCCGTGAGTGGGTGTGCGCCTGGGCAACGGTCCGGGTGCACACCCACTGCTCCCGCTCACCGCTGCACGCGTTCAGCCCTGCTGCACGGAATGGTCCTCGCCCCCGTCTCCAGCTCCGATACCGGAACCGTGATGGTGGGCACGCTGTCCTCGTACTCTGGCGTGGCATCGTCACCCTCGGCTCCGGCCGGGAGCCGTACGGAACGGGTCAAGGTGCCGTAGCGGAACTCGGTGTGGTGCTTGTCCTCGGTCTCCTCGGTCCGCTCCGCGCGCAGTACGAGCACCCCCTCCGTGACGGTGATCTCGACGTCCTTCGCGGGGTCGACGCCAGGCAGCTCCGCGCGCAGGACGTACGTGCCGTCCGTCAACCGCTCCTCGATGCGGATACCGTGCGTCCCCGGCGCGTGTGCACCACGGGAAGCCCGGTCTCGACCCAGCCGAACAGGTCGGGCAGGGTCGGCCGGCCGGTGAGCCGCTCGAGCATGCCGTCCATGTCCGCCGTCTCCTTCCCTCTTGACGACTCAAGCGTCACGCGCGAGGAGGGGCACGCGCGTAAGCCGGTCCGCCCTGCGAGGGATCCGGTCGGGCTCTTTCGCCCGGTCACGTCCTTGCCCTTCTGCCGCGCCGGTCATGTCCTTCCCCCGCTCGGCGCGACGCGCGCCCACTCCGACTCCCAGTCCCGCATCCGCCGACGGTCCAGACGGAGCCGGGCGAGTCGGCCGCAGCCGAAGGCAACGGCGCCGGTACCGGCCGCGACCAGCACGCCCGTCAACGCCGACTGCAGACCCGCCTGGTCGGCAGCAAGCGGTGCACGGACCAGGTCGCCCTGGCGATCGATCCACACGGCGACCGGGCTCCCCTTCACACGCCCCGGTTCGATCCGGGTCAGTCCGGTGTGTGCGGAACCGTCGGGGGCCGTCCAGCGAACCTTCGCGTGCACCATGTCACCGATGCCGTCCTCCGTGACGGCGGGCGCTGCGTCCGCGTCCTCGGTGAGCACCGCGGACACGGCGTGCACAGCGGCTCTCCGGTGGGCGAGGTCGTCCTCCATGGCCGAGCCCGCCGCCTTTCCCGCGAGCGGGCCGCCGGCCAGGGCCACGATCCAGGTGGTCAGGACGATCCAGGTCTCCACCCTGTCACTGCGCCGACGGAGCGGATTGCGCCGCCACCGCCACAGCAGCTTCCTCCTCATACGCGCGTGCCTCGTCCCTGCCATGGTCCGACACCCCCTGTCCCTTCCTCTCGAACCGCTTTGTGAGCGGACGGACCTCCGACAGGGCCGTCCCGGCACGTCCGTCAGGACGAGCAGCCGTCCGACGCGATCTCGCGGTCCTGGGCTGCATCGTCCGTAGGTGGGGCGTCGGGAAGGTCCGCGTCGAGATCCGGCCTGCGGGGTGGACCCAGAAGCTCGCAGTCCACGCCGACGACTCCTTCCACGGCCCTCACAAGACGGACCGCGACCGGCACGATCGAGGTGTCGCGCACCCGCCCGGTCAGGGTCACGACACCGTCGTGCGCCACCACCCGGATCGGCTTCTCCGGATCGGGAAAGAGGAACGCGACCACCTGATGACGTACCTCGTCCGCAATGTCCTCGTCGTCCCGCAGGAAGACCTTGAGCAGGTCCGAACGGCTCACGATCCCCTCCACGACTCCGTCGGCGTCCACCACGGGCAGTCGCTTGACCTTGCCGCGCGCCATGATCCGCGCCGCCCGGGCGAGGGTCTCGTCGGCCCTGACGGTGACGGCGGGCGCCGTCATCAACTCCTCGGCGGTTCGCGCCCCGGCCTTGGCCAGGTCGGAAAGACGGCGCAGCCGGGCGTATCGGTCCGGGTCGCCGTCGTGGAACTCCTCCTTGGGCAGCAGGTCCGCCTCGGACACCACACCCAGGGCCCGGTGGCCACCGTCGACGACAGGCAGGGCGCTCACGCGCCACCGGCTCATGGCCTTCACGATGTCCTTGAAGACCGTGTCGCCCACCACGGCGACGACGGTGCGGGTCATCACGTCTGCGACGGTGTGCGGGGTGCCGTGCATGGTGGCCTCCGGTGCTCCCGAGATACGAACGGCCGTGCCCTCCTGAGCGGGCGTACCGCGTCCTGACAACAGACTCCGTCGTCGGCGTGCGAAGCACATGGGCCGATCGGTCCCTGTCAAGGTCCTGAGCCGTGCCCGCGGACGGAGGTGGTCCCACGCTCAGGCGCCTCGGCTGGTCCTGGTGCCGGTCTTGGCGCAGGTTCGTCCGGCCTGGGCCCTCGGACCCGTCGGCGGGTCCGGACGGCCCTGGCGGCCGCGTGCGTGCGGCGTTCACGCTGGACACAGGAGGGGTTTCGGCTGTCCCGCCCGGGGCGAAGGAGCTGATCGAGATGACGACCCTGACTGGAGTACCGGACCGACCGGTCCGGGTCGAAGCGGTGCTCGACGCGCCGTTGTCACGATGGCTGTGGCTGGTGAAGTGGATCCTGGTCATCCCCCACTACGTGGTGCTGTTCTTCCTCTGGGTCGGCTTCGTCTTCGTGAGCGTGGTCGCGTTCTTCGCCATCCTGTTCACCGGGCGGTACCCACTCCCCCTGTTCGACTTCAATCTCGGCGTGCTGCGCTGGAGTTGGCGCGTCGCGTACTACTCCTACGGCGCCCTCGCCACGGACCGCTATCCGCCGTTCAGCCTCAAGGAGGAGCCGGACTATCCGGCACGGCTGGACGTCGCCTACCCCGAGCACCTCTCCCGCGGTCTGGTGCTGGTGAAGTGGTGGCTGCTGGCCATTCCGCACTACGTCGTCATCGGGTTCTTCCTCGGCGGCCTGCGCAGGGGCTGGTGGGACGGCGGGCTGATCGCCGTGCTGACGCTCGTCGCGGCCGTGATTCTGACCTTCACCGAGAAGTACCCGAAGCAGATCTTCGACCTGGTGCTCGGCCTCAACCGCTGGGTGCTGAGGGTCGCGGCCTATGTCGCCCTGATGACGGACCAGTACCCACCGTTCCGCCTGGACATGGGAGGCGCGGAACCGGCCGGACCGGAGCAGCGGGACGCCTCGGCGCTCACCCGGTGAGTACGCGGTTTCTCCGGGGTCCGAGGGGAGCCGGGACAGGCGGCTCCCCTCGGGACCTTACGACGACCAGCCACCGGCAGGAACGGTCCGCAGCGGTCGAACGGCCCCCCGCGCCAAGGCCTCCTGGAGGCGGTGTGCTGAGAGGTTCACCGTCAACGGTCGTCGGGCACGCGAAACAGAGCGATGGGTCGCCCGACCGTAACACCTGTCCGCCGGGCCCCTGTTGCCGAGTCGGCTCAGTCGGTCACCGGGACCCGCCACACCAGGGTGGTGCCGCCCGCCTCGGGAGAGTCAATGGTCAGGTCCCCGCCGAGCCCTTCCGCCCGTTCGGCCATGTTGCGCAGCCCGCTGCGGCGGCCCTCGGCCGGAATGCCCACCCCGTCGTCGGACACGGTCAGCCGGACCTCGCGCCCGTCGGTCTCCAGGACCACGTCGGCGCGTCCGGCGCGTGCGTGCCGGGCCACGTTGGTCAGTGCCTCGGAGAGGACGGCGATCACGTCGTCGGCGGTCTCCCGGGGCACGTCGGTGTCCACAAGGCCCTCCATCCGGATGCTGGGGGCGAATCCCAGCACCGGTGCCGCCTCCCCCACCACCCGGACGGTCCGGGCCCGCAGCCCTGTTCCGGCGCCGTCCTCGCGCGAGCGCAGACCGAAGATGGTGGACCTGATGATCTTGATGGTCTCGTCCAGGTCGTCCACCGCGCGTACCACGCGCTCGGCGGCCTCGGCGTTCTCGATGCGGCGCCCGACGCTCTGCAGGGTCATGCCGGTGGCGAACAGTCGCTGGATGGCCAGGTCGTGGAGGTCGCGGGCGATGCGGTCGCGGTCCTTGAGCACCGCGATCTCCTCCGCGTCCCGGCGGCGTTCGGCGAGTTCCATCGCGACGGCGGCCTGCGCGGCGAAACCGCGCAGGGGTTCGATCTCCTTGTCGGTGAAGGGGGTCCGACCGGCCTCGCGGACCAGCAGGACGACCCCGCGTACCCCGTCGGCGCCGGAGCCGATCGGCACTCCGACGGCCGGCCCCAGGCCGCCGAAGCGCTCGGGAGCCGACGAGATCCTCTCGTCGGTGGAGACATCCACGCTGGTCACCGGTGAGGCGGAAGCGAAGACGTGTCCGATGAGACTGCTGTCCAAGGGAAGGACGAGCCCTCGGTGCGCCTCGGCTCCCTGTCCGACGGCAAGTTCCACGGTGAGCGACTCGGTGTCTCCCATAGGGGTCGCGACCAGGGCGAGGGCGGCGCCGGTGTTCTCCCGGGCCCGGTCCGCGATCAGCCGGAGAACCTCCGTGTGCGCGCCGCCCGACATCAGGTTGTGGGTGATCTCCGCGTTGGCCTGAAGCCAGCGCTCGCGCAGGCGGGAGTCCTCGTAGAGGCGGGCGTTGTCGATGGCGACGCCGGCGGCCACCGCCAGCGTCGACAGCACGGCCTCGTCCTCCTCGTCGAACTGCACGCCTCCTCGCTTCTCGGTCAGGTACAGGTTGCCGAAGACCTGGTCCCGGACCCGGATCGGGACGCCGAGGAAGGTGTTCATCGGCGGATGGTGGGGTGGGAACCCGTACGAGGCGGAGTGCGAGGACAGTTTGGTCAGCCGCAGCGGCTCGGGGTGGCGGATCAGCTCCCCGAGGATGCCGTGGCCCTCCGGATAGGGTCCGATCCTGGCGATCTGCTCGTCGGTGACTCCGACGGTGTGGAAGGCGGACAGGCTCCTGCCGTCGGGGCCGATCACGCCGAGTGCCGCGTACCGGGCGTCCACCAGTGCGGCGGCCGCCTCGACGATGCTGTGCAGCGCCTGCTCCAGATCCAGTTCACGGCCGACCGAGAGCACCGCCTCCAGGAGGCTGTGCACCCGGTCGCGGGTGCCGCGGGCCGCGTCGAGTCGGGCCTGCAATTCCTCCAGGAGCTCGTCCAGCCTCAGCTGCGGCAGCCTGATGCGGGCCTTTTCGGTTCCGTCCGAGCCACCCACGTGTGATCCTCCAGCTCCCCGGCCGGGCCAGTACCGTCGAGTGCCACGGTAGTGGTCCGGGGGTCCGGACGGTACGGGATCAGGCGAGCGGTGGTCCCGCACGCGTGGCCGTGGGGTCAGATGCGCGGCAGGCGCTCGCCGACGTACTGGGTCAGGTCGACGAGCCGGTTGGTGTAACCCCACTCGTTGTCGTACCAGCCGAACACCTTGACCAGGTCGCCGTGCGTCTGGGTGAGCGGGGCGTCCAGGACGCAGGACGCGGGGTCTCCCACGATGTCCCGGGAGACGATCGGAGCGTCGGACACTCGCAGGACGCCCTTGAGCGGCCCGTCGGCGGCCTCGCGGAAGGCCGCGTTGACCTCCTCGGCCGTCACCGGCCGTTCCAGCACCACGCTGAGGTCGGTCAGCGACCCGTCCTCGACCGGCACCCGTACGGCGATCCCGTCCAGCGTGCCGGCGAGCTCCGGAAGCACCAGGCCGACCGCGCGGGCGGCCCCGGTGGAGGTGGGGATGATGTTGACGGCGGCGGTGCGGCCACGCCGCAGGTCCTTGTGCGGGCCGTCCAGGACGACTTGGTCGTTGGTGTAGCCGTGGATGGTCGTCATCAGCCCCTTGACCAGGCCGAAGTGCTCGTCGAGCACCTTCACCATGGGGGCCACGCAGTTGGTGGTGCAGGAGGCGTTGGACACGACGTGGTCGCGCTCGGGGTCGTAGGTGCCCTCGTTGACGCCCATGACGAGTGTGGCGTCCACGTCCTTGCCCGGTACGGACAGCAGCACCTTGCGCGCTCCGCCCTTCAGATGGGCCCCGGCCTGCTCGCGGGTGCGGAACCGCCCTGTGGACTCGATGACGATGTCGACGCCGAGCTCGCTCCAGGCCAGCGCGGCCGGGTCGCGTTCGGCGGTGACCGTGATGCGGTGCCCGTCCACGGTCAGGGAGCCCTCGTCGTGCTCGACGGGGCGGCCTATGCGACCGTACGTCGAGTCGTAGGCCAGCAGATGGGCCAGTGCCGCCGGCGAGGTGATGTCGTTGACGGCGACGACCTCCACCGGTGTGCCGGTGCCGTTCTCGGCGCGCTCCAGCACACAGCGCAGGTAGTTGCGTCCGATACGGCCGAAGCCGTTGATGCCCACGCGCACGCTCATGTCCGTCGTCCTCCCCGGTCGATGTCCGTTTGCCTGCCAGTCTGCTGCCGGGGCCGGCAGCGGGGCTTGGGCCGTACGGGGCAACCGGGGGACGTCCGGCCCAACGCCCTCCGGCGGGACCCGACGGCCCCACCGGAGGGCCGAGTGGCCTCTGGGAGCGGCGTGGCACACCGGCCACTCTGGAATCGTCGGCACGAGATCGAAGGGGTGGCACGCATGACTCCCAGGAAGACCGGGGCCGTCGACCCCGTCGCGGGGCCCGTCGGGGTTCGGGCCGAGGGCGACGTGGACGAGCAGGAGCTCGCCTACATCCGGGCCAAGGTGCGGGCGGCACTCGACCGCCCGGGTCTCCCGCCCGCCATCGGTGAGGTGCGGATCTCCCGTGCGATCGCGCATCACGCCGGGCTGCCCTGGACGGCGGGCGGTGAGATACGGGTGGGACGCGACGTGGTGGTCGTGCACGCCCGGGAGGCGAGCGCGCACGAGCTCGCCGACCGGCTGCAGGACCGGCTGCGCGGCCTGGTGGAGCGCCTGACGCACCGCGCGGATGCCGCCCGCCGGGGCGCAGAACCGCCTCCGTGGCGGGGCGGCGGGGCGGGCGAGAGGCAGGGTTAGCAGGGGCGAGGGGCTCCCCGGGACGAAGTCCGGGGAGCCCCTTGTCGTCGCGGCCGTCAGCACCACACAGATCTCGTCTCCGCATGCGGAGGGTCCGGGTGGGTACCGCATCGGGGCCGATCGGCCCTGTCGGCACCGGCGTCGAGCGGCTCAGATGTTTCAACCACGAACAAACGATCCGCACGTTCTCAGGGAATCCGCCATGATCCTCGGCAACGCCCAGCCCGTCCCTTTCGAGCCCCGCCGCAGCACGGGTATCGACAGCGTCGAGGCACTGCGGCTCCTGGGCAGTGTCTCCTTCGGGCGGATCGTCTTCACCCAGCAGGCGCTGCCGACGATCCGCCCGGTCAACCACGTCCTGGCCGACGGCGACATCGTCATCCGCACCCATGCAGGCGCGGCTCTGACGACACGAACCCGGCAGGCTCGGGATCTCGGAGTCGTCGTGGCGTACGAGGCCGACGACATCGACCCGGACACCCATCTCGGCTGGAGCGTGGTGGTCACGGGCTATGCCCGCCTGATCACAGATCCGGAGGAACTGGCCCGGTACCAGGCGCTGTTGCGACCCTGGGCGGAGCAGACCATGGACTACGCGGTCCGCATCCGGCCGGATCTGGTCACAGGGATCCGCCTCACCGCGCCCGGCGCCTGAGCCGTCGCCGGACCGACGGGCGCGGGGAGCGGCTCAGTCGTGCGGCACGACCGCCACCGGCGGGACCGCCTCCCGCAGGACGTGGTGCGTCACCGGGCCGATGTGCGGGCCCAGCTGCGCGGAGCGGCGCCTGCGGCCCACGACGAGGAGCCCGGCGTCCCGCGAGGCGTCCACCAGATGCGATCCGGCGGTGCCGACCACAGCCTCCTCGGCCACCTCGCCCTGGGGGTACTTGTCCCGCCAGGGCCGTAGCGCTTCAGCGAGGATCTCGGCCCGGCGGCCCGGTTGTTCGTCGTCGGGGCCGGCGTCCTGAAGGGCGGAGGGGTTCCAGCCGTGGACGACTTTCAGAGCCGCCCGACGGCGTGCAGCGGTGTCGAAGGCGAAGTCCAGGACGGTTTCGGTCTGGCCGTCGCGCAGGTCGAGGCCGAGGACCACATCACGTTCCGCACCGTGCTGCCACGCGATTCCCGCCCCGTCCGGCCGTCGATCGGCCGCGGCCCGGACGAGGACGACCGGCCGCTCGGCCCGGGCCAGAACGGCCGAGGCCACGGAACCGAGCAGATGGCCGGTGGTACGGCCGAGCCCCCTCGATCCGAGGACCAGAGGGTCCGCCTCGCGGGCCGCACCGGTCAACGCGGCCGCCGGACTCCCGTCGAGCCGGTCCCACCTCAGACGCAGCCCGGGCCGGCGATGCGCGAGGACCGCCGCGACCTCGCGCAACGGCACGGTCCATGCCGGGAGTCTCCACGGGGTGACCCGCGAACGGTACGTAGTCGTGCAGCGGCTGGTCCCCGGCGTGCACGAGGCGCAGTGGGATCGCGCGCAACCATGCCTCGTCGGCGGCCCACTCCGCGGCAGCGAGGCTCTCGGGTGAACCGTCCAGACCGACGGTGACGGTGCGGCACATGGGGTCCTCCTCGAGTTCGTGCCTCCACTCTCCTCGGAGGTACGACGGTTGCAGAAGGGGCCACAGGTCCCGGCGGGGCCGCCGGACGGCCCCGCCGCCGATCGGTGCCGCTCAGCCGTCCCAGGTCCAGTCCGCGACCTCCGGCAGGTCGGTGCCGTGGGCGCGGATCCAGTCGTGGTGTCGCAGCCGGGTGTCCTCCATCTCCTGTCGTACGGCGGCGGCGCGCACGGCGAGCCCTGGTACGCGGTCGATGACGTCCATGACCAGCCGGTACCGGTCGAGGTCGTTGCCGACGACCATGTCGAACGGAGTCGTGGTCGTACCGATCTCCTTGTAGCCGCGTACGTGCAGGTGCGGGTGGCCCGCCCGCCGGTAGGCGAGGCGGTGGATCAGCCACGGGTAGCCGTGGTAGGCGAAGATCACCGGCTTGTCGCGGGTGAACAGCGCGTCGTACTCCGCGTCCGGCATGCCGTGCGGGTGCTCCTCCTGCGGCAGCAGCCGGGCCAGGTCGACGACGTTCACCACCCGGACGGTCAGGTCCGGCAGGTGCCGGCGCAGCAGCTGGGCGGCGGCGAGGACCTCCTGGGTGGGCACGTCGCCCGCGCAGCCGAGGACCACGTCGGGTTCCCGGCCGCTGCCTTCGGTACCGGCCCAGTCCCAGATCCCGGCGCCGCGTGCGCAGTGCACCCGGGCCTGCTCCATGGAGAGCCAGTCGAAGCAGGGCTGTTTGCCGGCGACCACGACGTTGACGTAGTCGCGGCTGCGCAGCACGTGGTCGGCGACGGACAGCAGGGTGTTGGTGTCCGGCGGCAGGTAGACCCGGACGGCTTCGGGGCTCTTGTTGAGGATGTGGTCGACGAAGCCGGGATCCTGGTGGGAGAAGCCGTTGTGGTCCTGGCGCCAGACGTGCGAGGTGAGCAGGTAGTTGAGGGAGGCGATGGGCGCGCGCCAGGGCAGCCTGCGGGTGGTGCGCAGCCACTTGATGTGCTGGTTGACCATCGAGTCGACGATGTGCACGAAGGCCTCGTAGCAGGAGAACAGTCCGTGCCTGCCGGTGAGCAGATAGCCCTCCAGCCAGCCCTGGCAGGTGTGTTCGGAGAGGATCTCCATCACCCGGCCGTGCCGTTCCAGGTGTTCGTCGACGGGCAGGGTCTGCGCCTGCCAGGCCTTGCCACTCGCGCCGTACACGGCCTGGAGCCGGTTGGATGCGGTCTCGTCCGGACCGACGATCCTGAAGTCGCGCCGCTCGCGCGTCATGCGCATGACGTACTCCAGCACATCGCCCAGGATCCGGGTGGGTTCGTGCATCGTCGCGCCTGGCTTGTCGACCTCGACGGCGTACGACTCCAGTTCGGGCAGAGGCAGTTCACGCACCAGCAGGCCGCCGTTGGCGTGCGGGCTCGCGCCGAGCCTGCGCTCGCCCTCGGGTACGCAGGAGAGGACCTGGGAGCGCGGGCTTCCCTGCTCGTCGAACAGCTCCTGCGGGCGGTAGGAGCGCAGCCACGCCTCCAGCTGCCGCAGATGCTCGGGGTTGTCCCGTACGGAGGACAGCGGGACCTGGTGGGCACGCCAGGTGCCCTCGACCGGGAGGCCGTCGACCTCGGCGGGGCCGGTCCAGCCCTTGGGGGTGCGCAGCACGATCACCGGCCAGTGGGCCCGTTCGGAGACCCCGTCCTCGCGAGCGCTGCTCTGGATCGCGTCGATGCGCTCCAGGGCGTGGTCCATGGCCGCGGCCATGGCCCGGTGCACGGCCATCGGGTCGTCACCGGTGACATGGATCGGCACGTGTCCGTAGCCGCGCAGCAGCTCGTCGAGTTCGGCCTCGGGCAACCGGGCGAGCACGGTCGGGTTGGCGATCTTGTAGCCGTTCAGGTGCAGGATGGGCAGGACCGCGCCGTCGTGGACGGGGTCGAGGAACTTGTTGGAGTGCCAGGAGGCGGCCAGCGGCCCGGTCTCCGCCTCCCCGTCGCCGATGACACAGGCGACCAGCAGGTCCGGGTTGTCCAGTGCGGCCCCGTAGGCGTGGGCCAGGGAGTAGCCCAGCTCGCCGCCCTCGTGGATCGATCCCGGGGTCTCCGGTGCCACATGGCTGGGCACCCCGCCGGGGAAGGAGAACTGTCGGAAGAGCCGCTCCATCCCGGCCCCGTCCCTGCTGACGTCGGGGTACGTCTCCGAGTAGCTGCCCTCCAGCCAGGAGTTGGCGAGCACGGCCGGCCCTCCGTGGCCCGGACCCCAGATGCACACGGCGTCCTGGCCACGGGCCTTGATGACACGGTTGAGGTGGGTGTGCACGAGGTTCAGCCCAGGTGAGGTGCCCCAGTGGCCGAGCAGCCTCGGTTTGACGTGCTCCGGGCGCAGGGGTTCCTCCAGCAGGGGGTTCGCCATGAGGTAGATCTGGCCGACGGACAGGTAGTTCGCGGCGCGCCAGTGGGCGTCCAGGGCTTTCAGCTCCTCGTCCGTGAGCTCGGCGGGCGCCTGCTGCGTGTCGACGGACATCGGGTTTCCCTTCCGTGGCGGATCTCGGGGTCGGACGTGCGCGCGGTGCGGCACAGAACCAGCTTCCGTCCGTCTGTGGGGCCCTCGACAGGGCCGTTCGGGCCACCCCTTGCGGCCCAGGTGCCCCCTATCGGGCCGGCACCACGACCACGGGGCAGTGCGAGCGATGCAGCAGGGCGTGTCCGACCGTGCCCAGCCGCGGCGTGCTGCCGTGGCCGTGTCGGCGGGCCCCGATCACGACCAGCCCGGCCTCCCGTGTCTTCTCCAGCAGGGCGTGCGCCGGATCGGTACGGACCGTCACGGTCGCGACGCCGACCCCGGCGTGGCGCTGACGCAGTTCGGCCACGTCGAAGCGTCCGACCGCCTCCTCGCCCGCCTCGCGCCGGGCCGCATCCCGCTGTGCGGGGCTCGTCCCGGGGAGCAGCGACGGCAGCTCGGGCGTTTCGTGCCGGTGGCTCCAGGCGTGCAGGACCGTGAGCCGGGCCCCGCGGCGCTCCGCCTCCTGGAAGGCGTAGGCGGCCGCGTCCGCGTCGGTGTCGCTCTCCAGGCCGAGCAGCACCTCGCGCCCGCCGTCGCATCGGTGATCGCCGCGGACGACCAGGAGGGGGCTGTGGGTGTGTCCGGCCAATCGCAGGCTCACCGATCCGAACAGCGTGCCGGTGACCCGCCCGAGCCCCCGGGTGCCGACGACGGTGAGGGCGGCGCCCTCGCTCTCCCGTACGAGCGCCGGTACCGCGGTGCCTTCGGCGGCGCCGGTCACGACCGGCAGCCCCGGATGGTGGTCGCGGATCCGGGCGGCAGCGGCGGCCAGCACCGGCCCCGCCTCGTCCTGATCGGCCACGGCGTAGAGGATGTGCAGGGTGGCTCCACGCCGCTCGGCCTCCTCGGCCGCCCAGTCCAGTGCTCGAACGGCGATCAGCGTGCCGTCCACTCCGACAACCACGCGCTGTCCAGTCATGTCCCGGCCCCTTCCGTGCACGTCCCTCCCCGGCGGTCGGTCCACCGGGCTCTCGCGACGATGCTCGTCCACGAGGGAGGAAACGGGCAGGGCCCGCGTGGGTCGGCGAGGGCGCCGTGCGGCCCTTTCGCTCCGGGACGTTCGGTCCCGCACGGGCCGCGGTGAGCTGTGCTCAGAAGGCGAGCCGGGTGCCGTACACGGAGCGTCCGCCGACGAGTTCACGGCCCGTGATCAGCTCGGGTGCGATCCGCACGAACACCTCCTCGGGCGAGGGTGCCCAGGAGCGTGGCCCGACCTGGAACAGCCGCGCGTGCTCGGTCGGATCGGTCACCACCGCGGCCCGGCCCGTGACGACGACGCTCCAGCCGGACTGTGCGGCCGCGTCGACCTCGTCCGTCTCGAAGGCGACGACCACGCCGTCGACCGCGCGGACCAGTTCCGACGCCGCTGCTGTCCGCAGGAGCACGCCACCGTCGTGGTCCAGGGAGAAGTTGACCGGCAGGACGGCGGGCAGGGCGTGGCGTGTGTGGACGATGCGGCCCACGGGGACCCTCGCCATCAGGCGCAGGCACTCCTGCCGGTCCAGTTCACGGAAGCCGTCGCTCGGATACATGGGCGGTCCAACCTTCGCCGCGGGGTGAGTCGTCCGCTCCAGCGTCTACCCGGCTCCTGCCGGAGCATGAGGGGCCATTGGTCCCTGCCCCCGCGCGGGACGGCCCTGCCCGGTCGGTTCACCCGCTCGGGGGACGCTCCCTGATCAGCCGGCCGGTGATCTCGACCGGGTCCAGGCGGACCCACAGGTCGCGCCGCCCGCCGGCCCAGGGTTCGCTGTACGCCCGCTCGGTCAGCCGCCGTACCTCGTCGGGCCGCGTCACCTCACGGGCCAGGCCGCGCACCAGCACGCTCCAGCCGTGCCGGAGCACCTCGTCCATGTGGTCGGCCTCGAAGGCGACCTGCTCGCCGGGGACCGTGCCCGGGAGGGAGTCCGGGGCGGTCCTGAAGACGATGACACGGTCGACGACGGAGTAGTTGACGGGAAGGATCGTCACGCCCTCCGCGGTGATCAGGCCGAGCCTGCCCACCCCGTGCGTCGACAGCCGCTCCCAGCACTCGTCCGTGCCGAGTTCCACCGATACCGCTGTTCTGCTCGCCCGGCCCCGCCCCGGCGGCAGATCGACGTCACCGCCGGTGAGGACCGTGACCCCGGTGTCCAGCGCGTCGGCGAGCCGCAGGAGGGTGCCGACGCCCGGGGCGGCGGCGGGGGCCTCCTCCAGGTAGCGGAGGTAGCCGGTGTCCATGCCGGCCCGGTCGGCCACTTCCTGCCGGGTCAGACCGAGCTCTCCACGCCTGCCGGCGAGGCGGCGGCCCAGGTCACTCGCACCCTGGCCGGTCGCGGGCTGCGCCGCACCGGCCGACGCGTGTTCACGCACGGCTCTCTCCTCCTCCGTCACGAGGCCGCGGGAACGGCGAGTGCGTCGTGTCGCGGCTCGCCCAGCACGACCTTGAGGGCGCCGGTCTCGGACGCGCGCCCGAAGACGTCGTACGCCTCCTCCATGCTGTCCAGCGGGAAGGTGTGGGTCACCATCGACGCGGTGGGCAGTCGGCCGGCTGCCGCCATCCGCAGCAGCGTGGGGGTCGACGAGGTGTCGACCAGCCCGGTCGTCATGGTCACGTTCTTGATCCACAGGTCTTCGAGATGCAGGGTGGCGGGCTTGCCGTGCACGCCGACGTTCGCCACGTGCCCGCCGGGACGCACCATCCGCGTGCACAGCTCGAAGCTCTCGGGGACGCCGACGGCCTCGATGACGACATCGGCGCCCAGGCCGTCGGTGAGGTCGGCGACCAGTTGGGCGGGGTCCTCACGCGCGGACACGACGACGTCGGCGCCGAGCCGCTTGGCGGCGTCCAGCCGGGAGTCGGCGAGGTCGACAGCGATGATCCGCTCGGGGGTGTAGAGCTGCGCGGTGCGGATCGCGGCCAGTCCGATGGGGCCGGCGCCGACGACGGCGACGGTGTCCCCGGGGCGCACGCCACCGTTGAGCACGCCCACCTCGTAGGCGGTCGGGTAGATGTCGGCGAACAGCACGGCGTCCTGCCCGCTCAGTCCGCCGGGCAGCCGGTGCACGGACAGGTCGGCGTACGGCACGCGCACGTACTCGGCCTGCGTGCCGTGGATCCGGTGGCCCAGGATCCAGCCTCCGCCGCCCAGGCACTGGCCGTACGTGCCCTGCCGGCAGAAGCGGCAGCGGCCGCAGGCGGTGATGCAGGAGACCAGGACCTCGTCTCCCGGCCGTACGGTGCGCACGTCGCTGCCGATCTCGACGATCTCGCCGACGGCCTCGTGGCCCAGAACCATGCCGGGCTCCACCTCGGGCACGTCGCCCTTGAGGATGTGGAGATCCGTCCCGCAGATGGTGACGTCCTTCACCCGTACGACGGCGTCGGTGGGCTCCTGGACGGCCGGGTCCGGAACCTCCTCCCAGGCGGACTGTCCGGGGCCGTGGAAGACGAAGCCCTTCATGACCGTTCCTCCTTCGCTCCGGGGCACCGGGAGTGCCCCACGGTTCCAGCGTGGGCCGAGTGACCGGCGTCCGCATGGGCCGTTCGGTCCCCACCGCACGACGGGACGGCACTGTCCCGCCCTTTCTCACCTGAGCGTCTCCGGGTCGCTCACCGCCTGCGGGGCCCGCCGCGGGGTGGCGGGGCCCTCGGGGCCGTAGCCGAGGCGGATCAGCATCTGGGCGTGCCCGGTGTGCTCCGGCACGGGGTTGAGTTCGGTCCGCAGGTCGGGCCACTCCATCGGCTGGTGCAGCAGGGAGGCGCGCACGCCGTGGGCCGTGGCGACCAGCAGTACGTGTTCGAGCGCTTGCCCGGTGCGCAGCCAGTCGGTGCGCCGGTCGTGTTCCGTCGTGAGCAGAGCGATCAGCGGGGCGGTTTCGAAGTCCTGGGCGGGCAGCCGTTCGGGGTGCCGCTGGGCGGTGAAGTCCCGCATCGGGATCTGCTCGCGCGCGTCCTGCAAACCGAGCGCCGTCCTCGGCAGGCCGATGTCCGTGGCCCCGGCCCCGTCCGGATGCAGCCAGCGGCGGCTCTCCGTGCCGCGGTCCGCGTCGGCGCGGTTGCGCTGCTCGGCCTCGGAGACCACTCGGAGCATACGAGCCGTCTCGGCAGGGGCGGGAAAGGCGACGAGAGCGCCCTCCATGTGCGCGGCCTCGGCGAGTTCGGCGCGGACCGGCGGCGGGACCTGACGGCCGGAGAAGGGCATACGGCTGCTGTGCCTGCGCCAGACCGCAGGGTAGAGGTCGGCGCGGAACGTGTCCGTGGTGCGGTGGACGGGAGCCGTCATGCGCAGCGTGGCCAGCAGGCCGGGGTCCTCGGGGCTGGGCAGCAGGCGTACGACGGGTGACCAGCCGAAGTGCAGCGCGGCGACGCGGAGGTTGAAGACGGATGCGCCCACCGAGATGTGCAGGGCGCGGCCGACGGGGTCGGCGTGGCGCAGGCTCCGTTCCGGGGCGGCCCGCACCTCCAGGGTGACGGTGTCGGGGTCGAGCCGGTAGCGCCAGGGCTGGCTGTTGAAGAACGAAGGCGCCGCCACGGCGGCCGACAGACAGGCCTCCAGGGTCGTGGCGTCGAGAGATGCGATGCGCATGATGCTCTCCTCCCGCACGAGCGACGGACAGGTCCCGTGCCTTCGAGGGTGGGGCGGTGGGACGGCGCGGTGAGGGGGTCGATGGTCCCTTGTCCGGGACCGACCGGGGTACGACCGGGGTACGGCCCGCGCACCCGGCACACCCGGTCGGCCGACCCCGGCGACCAGTTCCGGGCCGAACGGCCCAGCTCTGTGCGGGACTTGACCCATACGGTCCGTGCCGCGGCCGGGCAGCGGCTGTCACGTTCCTGGACAACGACAGTGGCGGTGAAGGCGGAGGCGCGAAGAGGAGGTGGCGATCATGAGGCGGATGCTGCAGACCAAGTGGGGCCGGTCGGCCCTGGCGGGCAAGTGGTCGGAGTGATGTGGTGGAGGTGGCGGGAAGGGCTCGCGGGCAGACGCGAGGAAGCGCCTTCGGGGCGCGCACCGCGCAATCAGGTTCCGCGAGAAGCGGATGGGCCCTTCCCACCCTGTCTGCCCGGTCTGGGACCGTGGACGCGTCACCTTGTGAGTGCCAGACCTCGGGGAAGTCGCTGCCGAAGGCGCGGGCGCTCATGATGGAGAGAGACACCTGGCTCCCCCGGACACACAGCGCCTGTCCGCCCCGCGACGCGCCGCGGTGTGGGCGAAGGCCCCCCTCCCGGGGAGAAGGGGAGGAAGTCATGAAGATCGCAGTACTGACCGGCGGCGGTGACTGCCCCGGTCTGAACGCCGTGATCCGCAGTGTCGTCCGCAAGGGGACCCAGGACTACGGTTTCACGTTCGTCGGACTGCGTGACGGCTGGCTCGGCGCCCTTCACGACAGTGTGCTGCCCCTGGGCATCGCCGAGGTACGCGGGATCCTGCCCCGTGGCGGAACCATCCTCGGTTCCTCCCGCACCAATCCCCTCAAGCATGATGACGCAGTGCGGCGCATCCGGGACACTCTGGACGCGCACCAGGTCGACGCGCTCATCGTGATCGGCGGCGAGGACACCCTCGGCGCAGCCACGGAGCTCAGTCGCCAGGGAATCAAACTGGTCGGCGTGCCCAAGACCATCGACAACGACGTGGCCGGCACCGACTACACCTTCGGCTTCGACACGGCCGTCGGTATCGCCACCGAGGCCATCGACCGGTTGCACACCACCGCCGAGTCGCACATGCGGACGCTGGTGGTGGAGGTGATGGGCCGGCACTCCGGGTGGATCGCCCTGCACGCGGGGGTCGCGGGCGGAGCCAACGTCATTCTCGTCCCGGAGCGGCCGTTCGACATCGATCAGGTCTGCGCCTGGGTGAAGAGCCGTTTCGAGATCAATTACGCGCCGATCGTCGTGGCCGCCGAGGGTGCTGTCCCCAAGGAAGGCCAGATGATCCTCAAGGACCGGTCCGTGGACGAGTACGGCCACGTACGCCTGTCGGGGATCGGTGAGTGGCTGGCCCAGGAGATCGAGGGGCGCACCGGAACAGAGGCCCGCACCACGGTTCTCGGCCACGTCCAGCGCGGCGGCACGCCCAGCGCCTTCGACCGGTGGCTGGCCACACGCTACGGACTGCACGCGGTCGACGCGGTCAAGGACGGCGACTTCGGCACGATGGTCGCCCTGCGCGGCACGGACATCGTCCGCATCCCCCTCGACGAGACCCGGGGCAGGACCAAAGTGGTGGACCCGTCGCTGTACGACGAGTTCGGAGTGTTCTTCGGCTGAGGTGTTCCCAGGGCCGTTCGGCGCCTGTCACGGGACCGAACGGCCCTGTCGCACGACCACGCCGCGCCGCACGGTGGGGCCATGAGCCGTGCGAACCTCGCGGAGGTGGAGCGATGGCCGACGTTCACAGCCTGCTGGGCGACGAGGCGAAGAACCTGCTGACGCACACCGCCCAGGGCATCCCCAAAGAGGACCTGCACCTTCCCGGGCCCGACTTCGTCGACCGGGTCCTGATCACGACCGACCGCTCGCCTGATGCTGGAAGGCCGGGCCTCCCAGACCCTGCCGGCCGCCGCGCAGCAGGCGGGACTGCTGGTCGTCGGACGTCGGATCCGCGTCGGCCGTCTCGGTGCGCACCGGGTCCGTCGCACACGCGGCGATCCATCACGCTCGTTGCCCGGTCAGTTCGGGGTGGCGGCTGCGGGCGCAGCGCGCGGCGGCTTCGACGATGTCGTCGGCCGACACCTCCTCGGGCGGCTTGCCCAGGTCCGCAGCGAGCGCGTCGCCCTCGTACCGCTCCCACAGCGACGCGTACACCAGCCGCAACGGCAGTCCGCGCAGGACGGCTTCGTCCGAGGCCCAGTCCACGGCACGCAGACTCGGCTCCGAGCCGTCGACCCCGACCACGACCGGAAGTTCCTTGGCTATCGCGCTCATCGCCCTGCTCCTCTCTCGAAGACGATCCGTGCCATGACCGGACCGCGCAGCACCTCGTCGATCGACTCGTTGACCGTGTCTCTCCTCACGGATGCGGGACCACCGCGACGGGGGCGGCGGAGTGGTGCAGGACCGCGTGGGTGACGGGACCGATGTGGGAGCCGAAAGGGCTGCGGCGGATCCGGCGGCCCACAACGACCAGGGAGGCGTCGCGTGAGGCGTCGGCGAGGTGGTTGCCGGCGGTGCCGTAGGAGGACTCCTCGGTGACCTCGACGTCCGGGTGCTTTTCCCGCCACGGGCGCAGGAGTTCGGCCAGGGCGACGGACTCGCGGCGGGCGAGCCTGTCGTGGAGATCGAGGTCCGCGGTGAGGCCGTAGGCGTAGTACGGGGGCGGGTTCCAGCCGTGCACGACTCGCAGCGACGTGGCACGCCGGGCCGCCGCCGCGAAGGCGAACTCGATCAGCTCCTCGTCAGGACTCTCGATGTCGAGGCCGACCACGACGGGCCGGAACGGGGCCGCAGAGGCCCGGGTACCGGCCGGGGCCGTCTCGTGCTCATCAGGGGCCTGCGCATCGGCGCGCACCAGGACGACGGGCCGTTCGGCGTGCGCCACGACGGCCAGCCCGACCGAGCCCACCAGAAAGCCTCCGAGGCCGCTCAGCCCGCGAGAGCCGAGGACCAGCACTTCGGCGTCCTTCGCCACGCTCGTCAGCATCTCGGCGGGCCGTCCGGACACCTGCTCCGTGCTCACGTCGAGACCCGGATGGCGTAGCCGGATGCCTTCGGCCGCTTCACGGGGTACGCGCTCGGTCCAGTGCTGCTGTGTCTCGGAGCCGAGGAGCGGCGCCTGTGCCATCGGATCCGGTACCGGCTCCCAGACCTGGACCAGCTTGAGCGGCAATCCGAGCAACTGTGCCTCGCGGGCCGCCCACTCGGACGCGGCTCGGCTCTCACGCGAGCCGTCCAGACCGACGGTGACGGTGCGGGTCATGTTGTCCACCTCCTGCATCGGGGGTCCCGATGCCAGCGTCGTCTTCGGATGAGGCCACTGGCAGGGGCCGCAGGTCCCTGCCAGTGGCCGACCGGCCCCCCTCATGCCGGTCTTCGGCGCGGCGGACCCGCTTCCCCTTGTGGGGTCCGCCACGCCTCCCGTGGTCAGCGCAGCCGGCGGTTGCGGCCGACGAACGGGAGCCTGGCCCAGAGCCTGCCGAGGCCGAGGGTGTCCCCGGCGCAGGCGGCGGCGAGGGCGATCAGGACGACGGCGTAGACGACGTGGTAGTCGACGAAGGGGTTCGTCGACATGCTCGGCGAGCCGTCCGACAGGTGCTTGGCCGGTGGCCACTCCGCGATCCACATCAGCGCCATCATCACGGCGCCCGCGAGGGCCGCGAACCGCAGCGCCACACCGGCCATCAGCGCGACACCGATGCCGAGCAGACCGAGCATGAACAGCCAGTCGGCCCATGCATCACCGGCCCAGGAGTGGAACGTGGCCTTCATCGGCCCGGCGGCCACCGAGCCGAGGAAGCCCTTGGTGGGCGAGCCGCCGTCGATCCAGCCGTTGCCCGCCTGGGTGGCGTAACCGAACCCGAAGGTCTTGTCGAGGAATGCCCACAGAAAGACGAACCCGGTCAGCAGCCGCAGAGAAGCGAAGGCGTAGGCCCGTGCGGTGTGCGCGAGGGGCTCTGCCGACTCGGCGGAGGCAGAGGCACTGCGGTTCCTGCGGAAGGACGGCAGGTGGAAGCCCGAACTCCGGTGCGGGTGCTCGTGGACAGCCATGGCGGTGATCCCTTCGAAGGGCCTCGATCCGTGCTTGACGTCCCCCACTCTCCCGGCGTGCGATCGGGGCCGACGGATGCCGAAGGTCTGTGCCTACTGGGCTGAACGGCCCTATTCGAAGGGCCACTTGGGATGGAGTCCCGCCGGGGTCGCGTGGAGCACGCGCTCGCGAGCACACCGATGGATCATGGGCGGACCAAGGAAACGGCTCAGTGAACCCCAAACGGACAGCCCCGGCCGGCGCAGTTCGGTGCCCGCGGGCCTCCCGTTATGGCGCCGCCTCGTGCCCGGAGCCGTGACGCTCTTCGGCCACCGGCGCGCCTGCTTGCAGAGGGACCTGCAGACCGCGGTCACCGTGGCCGCGTCTTCGTGCCACAGGTCACGGTGTACGCGGGTGTCGCAGGCCTGCCACTGGTCGCCGGGCTGTGAGCGATCCTGCCCGCCCTCGCCCTGTGCGCGCTGCTGCGCTCCTCACGTCCGTCATCGGTCCACCCCGACTCCGCGGTCACGGTCGGCCCCCTGGGCCTGGCAGTACGGCTGGTGCGGCTGGGGCTTTCCTCGCGGACCTGCTCTCGCGGCCGCATTCCCCAAGCTCACCGGGGCGACACGATCGGCGTCGCCTTCTTTTCCCACCGGCCATCCGCTACGCCGTACCGGTCGCTGTCGGCCCGCACGTGGCACGGCTGCTGAGCCGGTGGCCGGAGGTGTCCAGGAGCTCCCGTTCCACTCGGGCAAGGGCGAACACGATCCCACGGTGGCCGAGTTCGAGGCCGGAGCGCGTCGACCGCGTGGCGTACCTGATCTTGAGGGACCGGGCTCCCCCACCTCTTCAGTGAGCCACCAAGCCGTACGCACGGAACGCTTCCCGTACCCGCTCGACCGACTCCCGCGTCGGGCTCGGAGTGTCGCGCAGTGGGAACGGGATGCCGAGGGCCTCGTACTTCGCGGCACCGAGCTTGTGGAACGGCAGGATGTCCACCCGATCGACAGAGCCGAGCTCCGCGAGGAACGCGGCAAGCCCTGCGACGCCTTCCGGGTCGTCCGTCCAACCCGGCACCAGGACGTAGCGGATCCACGTCGCAACGCCGAGCCGGTTCAGACGGGTGGCGAAGTTCAAGGTGGGCGCCAGCTCGCCGCCGGTCAGGCGACGGTAGGCCGGGACGTCGAAGGACTTGATGTCCAGGAGCACCAGGTCGGTGTCGGCCAGCAGCCCGTCGGTGGCGCGCGTGCCGAGGAAGCCGGAGGTGTCGAGGGCGGTGTGCAGCCCGACGTCCTTGCAGCGGCGCAGGATCTCCCCCGTGAAAGTGTGCTGCAGCAACGGCTCACCGCCCGTGACGGTCACGCCGCCGCCCGACGCGGTGACGAAGGCCCGGTACCTCTCGATCTCCGCCATCACCTCGTCGACGCTCGTCTCCTTGCCGTCACGCATGTGCCAGGTGTCCGGGTTGGCGCAGTACAGGCAGCGCAGTGGGCAGCCGGACACGAAGAGGACGAACCGGGTCCCGGGGCCGTCCACGCCGGTGGACAGGTCCCAGGAGTGGATCCGGCCGGTGGTCGCCATCGGGCTCACAGTGATCCGTGGAAGGTACGGCTGATCACGTCGAGCTGCTGTTCCCGCGTCAGCCGGACGAAGTTGACTGCGTATCCGGACACGCGGATGGTCAGCTCCGGGTACTTCTGCGGGTGCTCCATCGCGTCTTCCAGCGTGGCCCGGTCCAGCACGTTGACGTTCATGTGGAAGCCCCCGACCGTCATGTATGCGTCGAGGATGCCGACCAGGTGCCCGGCGCGCTCGGCCGGATGATGGCCCAGCCCCTCGGGTGTGATGGTCGTGGTCAGCGAGATGCCGTCCCGGGCCTGCTCGTACGGCAGTTTGGCCACCGACAGGGCCGAGGCGGCGACCCCGTGCCGGTCACGTCCGTTCATCGGGTTGGCCCCGGGCGCGAAGGGCTGTCCGGACCGGCGGCCGTCGGGAGTGTTTCCGGTGTGCTTGCCGTAGACGACGTTCGAGGTGATCGTCAGGACGGACTGGGTGTGCTCGGCGTTGCGGTAGGTGGGATGCCTGCGCACCTTCGCCATGAACGACTCCACCAGTGCCACGGCGATGCTGTCGGCGCGGTCGTCGTTGTTGCCGTACGCCGGGAAGTCTCCCTCGGTGCGGAAGTCGACGGCGAGTCCGGTGGCATCACGGAACACCTTCACACGCGCGTACTTGACGGCGGACAGGCTGTCGGCCGCGACCGAGAGGCCGGCGATGCCACAGGCCATGAAGCGGTGCACGGGGTGGTCGTGAAGGGCCATCTCGAGGCGCTCGTAGGCGTACTTGTCGTGCATGTAGTGAATGACGTTCAGCGCATCCACGTACGTCTCCGCCAGCCAGTCCAGGACGCGGTCGTACGCCGTGGAGAGCGCCTCGTAGTCCAGGTACTCCCCCGTGAGCGGGGGTGCCGGGGGCGCGATCTGCTCGCCCGTCATCTCGTCCCGGCCGCCGTTGACGGCGTACAGCAGCGCCTTGGCCAGGTTCACCCGCGCTCCGAAGAACTGCATCTGCCGGCCCACCGCCATCGCGGAGACGCAGCAGGCGATCGCGGTGTCGTCACCGGTCCGCGGGCGCACCAGGTCGTCGGACTCGTACTGGACGGCGCTGGTGTCGATCGAGACCTGGGCGCAGAACTCCTTGAAGCCTGCGGGCAGTCGTGGCGACCACAGCACGGTGAGGTTGGGTTCCGGCGCCGGGCCCAGGTTGTACAGGGTCTGGAGAAAGCGGAAGGAGGTGCGGGTGACCAGCGTGCGGCCGTCCTCACCCATGCCGCCGATGGACTCCGTCACCCACGTCGGATCGCCGGAGAACAGGTCGTCGTACTCGGGAGTGCGCAGGAACCGTACGATCCGCAGTTTGATCACGAAGTCGTCGATCAGTTCCTGGGCGCGGGTCTCGTCGATGGTCCCGCACGCCAGGTCGCGCTGGAGGTAGATGTCGAGGAACGTGGACGTACGCCCCAGGGACATCGCGGCGCCGTTCTGCTCCTTCACCGCCGCGAGGTAGCCCAGGTAGAGCCACTGCACGGCCTCGTGGGCGGTGGCGGCGGGCCGGCTGACGTCACATCCGTACGAGGCGGCCATCTCTGCGAGCTCGGCCAGCGCCCTTGTCTGCTCGGCGAGTTCTTCCCGGTCGCGGATGACGTCGGCGGTGGAGGGGCGTGCGTCCAGCAGGGCGCGTTCGGCTCGCTTGGCCTCGATGAGGCGGTCCGTGCCGTACAGGGCCACGCGCCGGTAGTCGCCGATGATCCTGCCCCGGCCGTACGCGTCGGGCAGGCCGGTGATGATGCCCGCCCTGCGGGCGGCACGCATCTGCGGGGTGTAGGCGTCGAAGACACCGTCGTTGTGGGTCTTGCGGTAGGTGCCGAAGACCCGTGTCACGAACGGGTCGGGCTCGTAGCCGTACGCCTTCAGCCCGTTCTCGACCATCCGCAGCCCGCCGTTCGGCATGATCGCGCGCTTGAGCGGGGCGTCGGTCTGGAGGCCGACGATCAGTTCGCGGTCGCGGTCTATGTAGCCGGGGGCGTGCGAGGTGATCGTGGAGGGGGTGGCGGTGTCGACGTCCAGGACGCCCCGCCTCCGTTCCTCCGGAAACAGCGCGCTGACCTTCCTCCACACCTCGCGGGTACGGTCGGTGGCACCGGTCAGGAACGAGTCGTCGCCTTCGTACGGCGTGTAGTTGGCCTGGATGAAGTCGCGCACGTCGACGCGCTCGCGCCAGCGGGGCCCGGCGAACCCACGCCAGGCCCCGTCCACCTGCACGCCTGTTGTCACGGTGGCGGTCATCGCCGTTCCTTTCTCGTTCTGCGCGTCGGCGCAGGGCTCAGTGGTGCGCCAGGTGCGGTTCGAAACCGTCAGCGGTCGCCCTTCGGTGCCCGGTGGACCGCCCGTGCCGTGCCATCCGCACGATCAGCGCGTCGAGCAGGGCGCTCACCACCACGGTCGCGGCGGCGAAGATCACCAGCAGCACGGTGAACAGCCTCCAGAAGTCGGGAGTCAGTGAGGTACCCACAGAGCTCACCCCCCGTCGGGCGGGTCGTCTCACCTCTTCATGCAACAGCGGTGGCGGCCGTGCCGCAGGGTGCCGAAGGTCGTCACGGCACCGCCGAGTGGTCCATCCGATGGACCGAGTGGCCCATGCGCCGACGCCGAAGGCGGGCACAGGCTGGTAGTGGCAGGTTCCACACCCGTCAGGAGGCACGCCATGATCCCCACGTCCACTCCCAGCATGCTGCGTGCCCTGCCTCCCGAGCACCAGGAGCGTCTGATGCGCTACGCCCGCGAGGTGTCCTTTCCGGAAGGGGCGCGACTGTTCGAGGAAGGCGGCCGGGCCGACCGGTTCTGGATCATCCGTACGGGCACCGTCGAACTCGACATGCGTGTGCCCGGGCGCAGGCCGGCCGTCATCGAGACGTTGCGGCACAACGAACTCGTCGGGTGGTCGTGGCTGTTCGCCCCGCACACCTATCACCTGGGCGCCGAGGCCACGACCCCGGTGCGGGCGTACGAGTTCGACGCCACGGCCGTCCGTCTGATGTGCCAGGAGGATCCGGCTCTGGGCAGCGCCGTGGCTCGGTGGGTCGGTGACGTCCTGGCCCACCGCCTTCGCTCCGCCCGGACCCGACTCCTGGACCTCTATGCCCCTTACGGCTCCGGCAACCGCATCTGAACGCGAGGAGTGATCATGCACGGCAGCCCGCACATCGTCAGCGACGTCATGACCCACACCGTCGCCTCCCTCGACCGTGACGCCCCCTTCAAAGAGATCGTGCGGCTGATGCAGGAGTGGAAGGTGAGTGCCCTGCCCGTCGTCGAGGGCGAGGGCACGGTCGTCGGCATCGTCTCCGAGGCCGACCTGCTGCCCAAGGAGGAGTTCCGCGACAACGACCCTGACCGGTACACCCAGCTGCGCCGCCTGGCCGACCTGGCCAAGGCCGGCGCCGTCACCGCGGCTGAGCTGATGACGTCCCCGGCCCTCACCGTGCGCCCGAACGCAACCCTCGCCCAGGCCGCCCGCACCATGGCCCACGCCAGGGTCAAGCGGCTGCCCGTGGTCGACGAGCAGGGCATGCTGGAGGGCATCGTGAGCAGGGCCGACCTGCTCAAGGTGTTCCTGCGCGACGACGAGGAGATCGCCGAGGAGGTGCGCCGCGAGGTGGTGGCCTACCTGTTCCCCGCCCCTTCGTCGGCGATCCGCGTCGAGGTGCACGAAGGAGCCGTCAAGCTCGTCGGACGAGTCCGCGACACGTCTCTGATCCCCGTGGCCGCCCGCCTGGTGCGCGCAGTCGAGGGCGTGGTGGACGTGGACTTCGAACCGGAGGGGCAGGAGACCGCCGGCGCCTCCTCCAACGTGAGGCCCTCTCTGCACTGACATCCGGCAGTTGGGGGCTCGGGGCTGATCTTCAGCGGCCTGGGCAGTCCATGGCCAGAGGGGATGCCAAGCCATCCAACGGCGCAGCTCCTATCAGGTGGACCAGGAAATCCGTTCCACCAAGGAGCACTTGATGACGCGCACGCGTCTGCCGGCCAAAACCGCCGGTAAGCACACCGCGGCCCCCCAGACAGGGAAAATAGGTGAGGCACGGGGACACCGTCCCCCACACCCTCCACGACAGCCCCGGCCTGTCAGGCATTGCCCTGTTCCAGCTTGCTGACCTCGTGGCGGGAGTCAGCCAACGGTTCAGCCGCCCGCCGGTGCAACCCTCTGTCCGGTCACCCCGGATCGTGGAAGTGTCGGCGCGGGCCAGGCCGGGTTCCACCGCCAGGCCGACCACCAGGCGGTGTCCGCGAACGGACCGCAGCGTTCCTGGATCATCATGAGGGCCTGGTCGCGGGCAGCGGCCACCGCCCGGTGCTCGATGTCGGTGACGATGCCGAGCCGCCGGACGTGCGCGTACTCGTCTTCGTCCTTCCACTGCCAGCGGGTCAGGTCGGCGTCGACGACGAGGTCCACGGTCAGGTCGAAGGTGTCGAACCCATCGCCGGTCCGAACGGTGGGGCGCTCGAAGTTCACGTACCAGTTCCGCAGCCCGTCGGCGGTGTAGAAGGCGTTGACGCTGAACCACGTCTCTGGCGGCTTCCACAGCAGCAGCTCGGTCTCCTGCCACACCGCGGCCGCCAGCTCCCACACACCGCTGGCCATCACGTCGAACGCCTCGGTACGCACCGCACGGTCACCCTCGTCACGAGCCTTGAGGTACAGGGCGGGCCACCGCGTCTCGGCTCCCGGCGGACAGGCCGCCACCAAGGCCTCGCCCGTGTCGGCAACGACGCGCAGGGCATGTTCGCTCCACACCCGGCCGGGGCTGTGCACATCGCGCCGGACGACCGTCTGTCCCGTCTCGAAGCTGCGCACCCATCCTCCTTCGTTACGGCCGGACTGTTCATGCTGCGGGGGCAGCCAGGCACCCACAAGACGGCCTGTGATGACGCTGGAACCGGGCAGAGCTACGCGTCGGCCGACTCGCTTCGCCTCTCAACCAACGAGTAGGGAGCGACAACGAACGCTCGCAGGTGATGTCCGGGAACTGGATGCTCCTGCCAGGTGTGGGCGCTCCGAATGCACGCTCGCGGGCTCCTGGGCGGAGGCTGCGTAGACGTTGGTCACCGCAGACCAGGCCAATGGCCATGCGGATGGATCCGTCGCCGTGGCGCCCTGCTCGCTCCGCACGTCCTACGACACGTCTGCGCGGCGCCCTGTTCGCTGCCGTGCCGGATCGGTTCAGTCGCGGCGCACGCTCACCCCGCCGATCAGGCCCCACGCGTCGATGCGGACCGTCGGGCCGCCGGGCTCGGTGGGGCCCTCGTCCTGCACGCCGCCGAGGCGGATGCCGTGGACCTCGACGCGCACGTCGGGGCGGACCTTGAGGCTGACGCCGCCGATCAGGCTCAGCTTGGTGATGCGCAGCTCGGCGCCGTCGGGGATGTCGACGTCGGTGAGGTCGATGTCAGCGCCGCCGATCAGGGAGGCGGTGAGGGTGCGCTCGCTCAGGCTCTCGCCCTTGAGGCGGTGGCCGCCGATGAGGCTCACCTTGATGTCGGTCTTGTCCGGGTGATCGCCACTGGTCTTCGTCATGGGCATGAAAGTAGCGGCGGAGGGATTCGTTCCCCCAGTGTCCGTCGTCCACCGATGGGGATGACAGATGTCACCGTCCCATGGACAACGGCCATTCCAGGTCCGGGCTGGTCGCCCGATGGTACCGGCGATACCATCGGTACCATGCCTCAGCCCAAAGCGATGAACCTCCGTTTCCCTGACCCGGCCCAGCGCGCCGCGATCGAGGCCGCAGCGCGGCAGGAGGGTGTCAGCCTGCAGGAGTACATCCTGTCCGCCGCCTACGCCCGGGCCACCGCCGTGGAGACGCACTTCCTCGACGCCTTCAGCAGGTCGATGGCCCGTAGCGGTGACGCCTTCGCCGAAGCGGCCGACGCGGCCGTTGCCGACGGGGAGCGTCGTACAGCGGAGCTCGCCGCACGGCATGATCTTGAGGAGCAGCACGAGCGGGGTCACGCCGCGTGACACAGCACGAGCCGCCGCACCCTCTCGACGTGGCTTTCCTGCTGCATGCTGCCGAGTTGCTGCCGGGTGACCCGCAGGTGGACGACTACGGTCCCCTGTACGCGGCTGTCGCCCGGGTCAATGCCCGGGCCATGGAGCGCAACGTCTACGGATCCTTGTATCTGAAGGCGGCGGCACTGATGCAGACCCTGCTCCGGCTGCCCTGTCTGGAGCACTCCAACGAGGCGTTCGCCTGGCACTGCACTGAGGCCTACCTCGCGCTGAACGGGTGCCGTCTGGAGTATCCGCCGAAAGAAGCGGTCGCCCTGGTGCGGGACGCGGCTTCCGGCGCGACGGGAGTGGGCCTGATCGGCCGTCAGTTGCGTGCGTGGAGCGTTGCCTGATCTTCCGGTGTCCTGGACCTGCGTTTCGGTACTCGCCGTTTCCTCCACTGCCCGGGGAGTGAACGGCGGCCCGGGGGCCGACGCGGGCCAGGCGGCCGGTGATGCGGCGGGACCACTTCGTCCCGATGGGCCGCTGCACCTCATCCGGCGCTGCGCCCATCGGGCGGGTCCATGACTACAGGCGCAGGCCCGTGAGCTTCTCGGAGGTTTCCCAAACGCGGGTGGCTTCTTGCGTGCCGGTGAGGCGGGTGTACGGCTTTTGCTCGGCGGGTGGGCCGCCCAGGTGGAGCGGTCCGCTGGGTCCGTAGAACCGGCCGGGCTCGGCGTCCGGGGACGTGGCGGCGTACAGAGCGGGGAATTTCGCGCTCTCGACGGTTCCGAGGAGGATGCCGCGGGCGGACAGGAAACGGATCACGCGCACACCGAGGGTGTCCTTGTCACGCCCCACCTCGGGGCGGGCGGCCAGCAGGCTGGTCGGTGCGACACCGGGGTGGGAGATGTTGCTGGTGATGCCCCAACCACCTGTCTCACTGCGCCGGTTCAGTTCCAGACCGAACAGTCCGAACGCGATCTTCGACTGGCTGTAGGCGCGCTGGCCGTTGTACGAGCGCTCCCAGTTCAGGTCCTCCCAGTTGATGGCGTTCTGGTTCGCCGCAATGCTGATCTGAGACGTCACCCGGGCCCGGCCGGCCCGCAGCAGCGGCAGCAGATGCGCCACCAGAGCGAAGTGCCCCAGGTGGTTGGTGCCGAACTGCAGCTCGAACCCGTCCGCCGTGGTCTGCCGGTTCGGCGGCGTCATGACACCGGCATTGTTGATCAGCAGGTGGACCGGCCGACCCTCCTCGATCAGCGTCTTGCCGAACGCCTCCACCGAGGCGAGCGAGGACAGATCGAGGCTCCGCAGCGACACCTGCCCGCCGGGCACCAGCTGACGGATCCGCGCCAGCGCCGCCTCCCCCTTGGCCTTGTTGCGGACCGGCATCACCACCTCCGCACCTGCGGCGGCAAGCCATGCAGCCATGCCGAACCCCATACCGTCACTCGCGCCGGTCACCACGGCGCGCCTCCCGGACAGATCGACGGCGGGAATGTCAATGGAATCACGCGGCATGCGAACTCACTCCAGATCGTTGCGTCATTTCCTCCACTGTCACGGACGCCGACATCGTTATGCAGGGCCTGCCGATCCCCCGCTACGGCACCGGGTCCCGCAGCTCGGGGCGGCCCCAAGGGGGGATTGCCAGGCCGTGGTTACCACCCTGTACGAGCGGTAGACATGACCGTCGGAGGAAGCGGAAGGTGAATGAGGAACAGATGCTGATCGACCGGACCGGGCTGGCGGAGTTTCTCAGGCGCCGCCGCGAGGCGCTGCAACCCGAAGACGTCGGTCTCCCGCGTGGACAGCGGCGCAGGACGAGCGGGCTGCGGCGCGAGGAAGTGGCTTTCCTGTGCCACATGTCGACCGACTACTACGCACGGCTGGAACGGGAGCGCGGGCCTCAGCCTTCCGAGCGGATGATCGCCGCCATCGCGCAGGGGCTCCACCTCTCTCTCGACGAACGCGACCACCTGTTCCGGCTCGCCGGACACGCCTCGCCACCCCGCGGCTCGGCGAGCGACCACATCAGTCCCGGCATGCTGCGGATCCTCGACCGTCTTCAGGACACCCCTGCGGAGATCGTCACCGAGCTCGGAGAGACCCTGCGGCAGACGCCCCTGGCCGTCGCACTCACCGGTGACCTGACCGGTTACGAGGGGCCGGCCCGCAGCCTCGGCTACCGCTGGTTCACCGACCCCGCGACCAGGGCGCTCTACGCCCCCGAAGACCACCCGTTCCTGACCCGCATGTTCGCCTCGGGCCTGCGCGGGCTGGTCACCCTGCGCGGGCGCCGCTCCCGCGCGGCTCAGCTCGCCGATCTGCTGCTGGCCCAGAGCGAGGAGTTCCGGCAGGCGTGGCAGGCCCACGAGGTCGGCATCCGCCCCCGCGAGACCAAGCGCTTCGTCCACCCCGAAGTCGGAGAGATGGAGCTGGCCTGCCAGACACTTCTGGATCCGGAGCAGTCACATCTGCTGCTCGTCTACACCGCCACCCCAGGCAGCGAGAGCTACGAACGGCTGCAGTTGCTGTCCGTCATCGGACCGCAAACGCCCCGCTGAGTGTCGGCCGGACGAATCGCAGGCCCAGGGAAACCCGGCTCGAAGTCGCCAACGCCTCGGCACGGTTGCGACCAAGCCGAGGAGGGCGGGACCGCACTGATCTCCACCTTCTGGCGTTCGGGCCGGGCGTGGCTCCGCGGCAGGCACCACCACTGCCACCGCCACCGTCACCGTCACCGCCGATCGCGGCGGCCCCGAGCGCGGCGGCGGACAGACGAGCGGCGGTCACCATGGAAGACGACGGCACCAAGCTCCCATGCTGTACGGGCACCCAGCCGTCAACTGGGCGCCATTTCCGCGACCAGCGCCCGAACACGGGTCTCGATCGCGTCGCGGATAGGGCGTACGGCATCGACGCCCTGCCCGGCGGGATCGTCGAGCTGCCAGTCCAGGTACCGCTTGCCGGGGAAGACGGGGCAGGTGTCGCCGCACCCCATGGTGATCACGACGTCGGATGCCTGGACGGCCTCGACCGTGAGGATCTTCGGAGTCTCGGCGGAGATGTCGATGCCGACCTCCTTCATCGCCTCCACGACGGCCGGGTTGACGGCGTCCGCGGGAGCGGAGCCGGCCGAGCGAACCTCGATGCGGTCGCCGGCGAGGTGGGTGAGGAAGGCGGCGGCCATCTGGGAGCGGCCGGCGTTGTGGACGCAGACGAACAGCACCGACGGGCGCGACGCGGCGGAAGGGCTCATGAGCGGGGGCTTTCTCGGGAGATCGGATCGTCAGGAGACGGCGGGTTCCGGCTCGCCGTGCGCGACGACGACTTCATCCGGGGTGGGAGCAAGGCGGCCGTAGACGACAGCGACAGCCCCCAGCCCGAACACGGTTCCCAGCAGCTGGGCGCCGATGAACGCGGCGGCGGAAGCAGGAGCGATGCCGGCGAAGGTGTCGGTGAACGTCCGTCCGATGGTCACCGCCGGGTTCGCGAAGGACGTGGAGGAGGTGAACCAGTACGCGGCCCCGATGTAGGAGGCCACCGCGGCCGGGGCGAGCGCCGCGCGACCGATCCAGCCGAGGCCGAAGATCAGCAGGATCAGCCCGGCCGTCGCGACGACCTCACCCAGCAGCAGGTGCCCGGCGGACCGGTCGTGGGCGGAGAACCTGACCAGCGGCTCGGCGAACATCGCATCAGCCAGGACCGCGCCCCCGATGGCCCCCGCGATCTGGGCGGGTACGTACGCGGCAAGGTCCCGCAGGGGCAGGCCGTTTGGATCCCTACGGCCTGTGAGCCAGGCGGCGAGCGTGACGACCGGGTTGAAGTGCGCGCCGGACACGGGCCCGAGCAGCAGGATGAGCACGCCCAGGCCGAGGACCGTGGCCAGGGAGTTGGCGAGCAGCTGCACACCGACGTCGTGTGACAGTTCGGTGGCCTGGATGCCGGAGCCGACCACCACCGCGACCAGCAACCCGGTGCCGATCGCCTCGGCGGCGACGCGCCGGCCGAGGGAGGGGTTCACGCGGTGACTCCGGCGGGCTGGGTGGTGGACAGGAACGCGGCGAGCCTGTCCAGGACGCCGGGCAGCACCCAGTAGTAGACCCAGGTCCCACGCCGCTCGCAGTCGATGAGGCCGGCCTGGCGCAGCAGCTTGAGGTGGTGGGAGATCGTCGGCTGGGACAGGTCGAAGGCCGGGGTCAGCTCACACACGCACACCTCCCCACCCTGGCCGCGGGAGGCGATCATCGACATCAGGCGCAACCGGACCGGGTCACCCAGCGCCTTGAAGACCTTCGCCAGATCCGCGGCCTGGTCCTCGCCCAGGGGCGCGGCGGACAGCCCCGGGCAGCAGCCCGCGTCCTGTCCGACCACCTCAAGCTCTTGTTTCGACATGCCTCTATGTTGACGTTTTTCGATCCAAGGCGCAAGGTTGCATCAACGAACGTCAATACAGGCCGTTCCGGGCCCACGCTGCGGCCCGTCATCCGGGAGTGAGTCATGAGCGAGCAGACCCCCATCAATCTGCGTGAAACAGTCCGCCAGACCCCCATCGATCTGCGTGAAACCGTCCGCCAGCGGTACGCGGCGGCAGCCGTGAAGGTCACCGAGGGCGGCACCGCCTGCTGCGGGCCCGAGCCGGTCGAGGTCGACGAGAACTTCGGCTCCACCCTCTACGCCGCCGACGAGCGCGACGCCCTGCCCGCCGAGGCCGTGGCCGCTTCCCTCGGCTGCGGCAACCCCACCGCCGTCGCCGAACTGCGCGAGGGCGAGCGCGTTCTCGACCTCGGCTCCGGCGGCGGCATCGACGTCCTGCTCTCCGCCCGCCGCGTCGGCCCCACGGGCAAGGCGTACGGCCTGGACATGACCGACGAGATGCTCGCCCTCGCTCTGGCCAACACGGCGAAGGCCGGAGCCACGAACGTCGAGTTCCTCAAAGGCACCATCGAGGCGATCCCGCTGCCCGCGAACACCATCGACGTCGTGATCTCCAACTGCGTGATCAACCTGTCCACGGACAAGCCCGCCGTGTTCACCGAGACCTTCCGCGTCCTGAGGCCCGGCGGCCGGATCGGCGTCTCCGACGTCGTCGCCGACGACACCCTCACCACCGAACAGCGCGCCGAGCGCGGGAACTACGTCGGCTGCATCGCCGGGGCCTTGTCCTTCGCCGAGTACCACGCCGGACTGGAGGCGGCCGGGTTCACGGACATCGAGATCACTCCGACGCACCCGGTCGCCGACGGCATGCACTCCGCCATCGTCCGCGCCACCAAGCCCGCCACCACCGCCACCGAACCGGATGCCGTCGCGGACAACTCCTGCTGCGGCGTGCAGGCCTGCTGCACGTCGGCCGAGCAGGCGACCGACCCGTCCGTCACCGTGCGCGAGGCCAAGAGCGCCGCCGGGTGCGCCTGCCAGGGCTGAAGCCGTACCGCCGGGGAGGCGCCATCGCTCGATTCTGCAGAACTCCGCCCTCCTATAAGCGACTTGCCCCCAGTCCACCCGGTGCGCCAGTGGTGCATGGAGTCCATACGGGTCGGCTGGGGACAGTCCGTACGCTTCGCCACGCGCACGCGGCTCACGGCCAGGGATCTGTTGCGGTCTGCGGCCGGACTGGCTGGTCACGCCCTTCGAGAAAGCTCCTCAGTGCCGCCCCTGAAGTGGGTTCAGGAGAGCTTCGGATCGTTCGATGCACCGCCGACCCCTCCTGGTGAAGCCTGCGCGCGATGGGCCGCGAGGAGTCGTCGCAAGGCGGCGACGCTCTCGTCGATGCGGTCCGGTGCGCCGGACGTGACCTGGTGAAAGACCAGGCCGTCCAGGGCCGCGAAGACGATGTCCGTCATCTCCTGTGACACGTCGAGGCAGGCCAGCGCCTCGCGGACAGCATCGCGGTAGGCGTCGTACAGCAGGTCGACAAGGTGGCGCAGTTCTGACCGCCGGCTGGATTCGAGCTTCAGCTCGTACTGGAAGAGCTGGAGGTCGGGGTCCGCCGCGACGAAGTCGGCGAGGGTCGCGGCGAAGTCCTCCAGCCTCCCACTGTCGGGTACCAGCGAGGACGTCTCGACGCTGCGGGCGACGCACCACCGCAGCGCCTCTTCGAGCAGCGTGTCGCGCGAACCGAAGTGGTGGGCGACCAGCCCGTGCGTGACACCGGCCTCCGCTGCGACGGCACGGTACGTCAGCTTTCGCAGGCCACCACGGACCACCACCCTGACCGCCGCCTCCAGGAGAGCCCCTCGCCCCTCGCCATAGCCGGGCCTGACCTCCTGGCCGGCATCTCCGCCTCTTTCCGCCTGGGCAGTCACTCGCCCTCCCTCTGTCCGGCTGCGCCCCGGCGGCCAATCTATCCTATTGACAAGTTATCCATATGGATAGATTCTCGCTCCAGCGCTCACCTCCCCTCTGTACTGGAGTTCCCATGGTCGTTCCCGATGGACTGAGCACCACCCCGTTCGCTCCCCGCTACGCGGACCACGTCGAGGAGTGGATCGACGTCTACGGCAACGCCGTACCGCTGGCCATCGGTGATCCGGCCGAGGAGTACAAGGCCATCCGTGGCGCCGCCGGGGCCTCGGAGTACTCGATGCTCTACAAGTGGCATGTCGAGGGCGAGAACGCGGTGGCCTCCGTCGACGCCGTCTTCTCGCGCAGCGTCAAGGGGCTGGGTGCCGGACGCATCGCCTACGGGGTCGTGGTCGACGACGACGGGATGATGGTGGACGACGTGACCGTGGCCGTCCTCGCGCCGGACCACGTCGTCGTCACCGGCGGCGATCCGGCCACCCAGCAGTCGCTGGCCGCTCACGCACCCGCCGGGACCACGGTCACCGAGCGCCGCGACGAGTCCGCCGTCCTGACCCTGCAGGGCCCGCGCAGCCGCGTGGTCCTGCAGCGCCTCACCCACGTCGACGTGTCCAATGCCGCGTTCCCCTACTACACCTTCCTGCGCGACACCCTCGTCGCCGGCATTCCCGCACAGGTCAGCCGGCTCGGGTTCACCGCCGAGCTCGGCTACGAGATCCAGGTGCCGCGGGAGCGCGCGCCGGAGCTGTGGGACGCGGTGTTCGAGGCCGGAGCGGACCTGGGGATCAGGGCCTTCGGTGCCCTCGCCCTGCTGACCTGCCGCACCGAGGCCGGGATGATCATGGGTGAGCTGGAGTACGACCACACGGTCACCCCGTTCGAGTGCCGGATGGGCTGGGCGCTCGACTTCGACAAGGGCCCCTTCCAGGGCCGGGACGCGCTGCTGGCCAAGAAGGACAGCGTCACCGGCCGTGTCGTCAGCGTCGTCGTGGATGCCGCGCCGGAGGCCGCCGAGGGGTCCCGGCTGGAGCTGGACGGCCGGGACATCGGCTACGTGACGATGGCGGTGCCCTCCCCCGCCCTCGGCGGCGCCACCCTCGGCCTGGCCCGGGTGCACCGGGACGCCGTGAAGTCCGGCACCGCACTGACTGCCGTCTCCGCCGACGGGTCCAAGGCCGACGCCACGGTCCGGCCCACTCCCGTGTACGACCCCGAGCGCGCCCGCGTGCGGTCCTGACCCGACGGAGATCCTGACGTGCAACGCCACATACTCACGCTCCGCTGCCCCGACCAGCCGGGCATCGTCCACGCCCTCGCCGCCGGCGTCGCCGAGGCCGAGGGCAACATCTTGGAGAGCGCCCAGTTCTCCGATCCCAGCACCGGCATCTTCACCATCCGTGTGAGCCTGGAGTCGCCCGCGGCCGATACCGGGAAGCTGCGGGACGAACTCGCGCTGCGGCTGGCCCGCTTCGACCCGGTGCTGACCGTCCGGCCCGAGGAGCAGCGCCGCCGGGTGCTGCTGATGGTGTCGAAGTTCGACCACTGCCTGGTCGACCTGCTCTACCGCTGGGACCTGGGCGAACTGCCCGTCGACATCCCGCTGATCGTCTCCAACCACCCCGACCTCGAACCGGTCGCGAAGCGGTACGGCATCCCCTTCGTCCACCTCCCCGTCACCCGCGACACCAAGCCCGAGGCGGAGGCGGAGCTGCTGCGGCTGGTGGCCGACCACCAGGTCGACTTCGTGGTGCTCGCCCGCTACATGCAGGTCCTCTCCGACGAGCTGTGCCGCAGGCTCTCCGGGAGAGTCATCAACATCCACCACTCGTTCCTGCCGGGCTTCAAGGGCGCCAAGCCCTACCACCAGGCCCACGACCGGGGCGTCAAACTCATCGGCGCCACCGCGCACTTCGTCACCGCCGACCTGGACGAGGGCCCGATCATCGAGCAGGACGTCGTCCGCGTCGGCCATCGCCACACCGCGCCCGAGCTGGTCGCGATCGGCCGGGACGTCGAGCGGATCGTGCTGGCCCGGGCGGTCCGGCTGCACGCGGAGGACCGCGTCGTCCTCACCGGCTCCCGCACCGTCGTCTTCGCCTGACGACCGCACCGAGAGGCTCGTACGACATGACCACCGCGACGCTGCTCGACGGGAAGGCCGCGGCAGCCGAGACCAAACGTGAACTCGCCGAGCGGGTGCAGCTGTTGAAGGACCGGGGCATCGCTCCCGGGCTGGGCACCATCCTGGTCGGCGACGACCCCGCCAGCCACTCCTACGTCGGCGGCAAGCACCGCGACTGCGCGCAGGTCGGCATCGCCTCGATCCGGGTGGAGCTGCCCGCCACGGCCACCCAGGCCGAGGTCGAGGCCGCCGTGCTCGAGCTCAACGCCGATCCGGCCTGCACCGGCTTCATCGTCCAGCTGCCGCTGCCGGACCACATCGACATGCACGCCGTGCTGGAGCTCATCGACCCGGCAAAGGACGCCGACGGGCTCCACCCCGCCAACCTGGGCCGACTCGTGCTGGGCATGCCGGGGCCGCTGCCCTGCACCCCGCGCGGCATCATCGACCTGCTGCGGCGCCATCAAGTGGCCATCACCGGACAGCAGTTCTGCGTCATCGGCTGCGGGCTCACCGTGGGCCGGCCGCTCGGTCTGATGCTGACCCGCAGCACCGAGCACGCCACGGTGACCCTGTGCCACGAGGCCACCCAGGACACCGCCGCCCACGCCCGCGTCGCCGACGTCGTCGTGGCCGCGGCCGGCGTGGCCCATCTGGTCAAGCCCGACTGGATCAAGCCGGGCGCCACCGTCCTGTCCGTGGGCATCACCCGGACCGTCGAGGGCATCCTCGGAGACGTCCACCCCGACGTCGACCAGGTGGCGGGCTCCCTCGCACCGCCGGTCGGCGGTGTGGGGCCGATGACCCGGGCCATGCTGCTGACCAACATCGTCGAGGCGGCGGAGCGCAGCGGTTGACGTCGGTGCAGCGCGTGGAGGGGCAGGACCGTGCAGTCCTGCCCCCCACTCCGCGTGCGGCGCCTCGCGTCCGGCGAGCCGCACTCACGCCTAGCACTCCACCGGGCCGGCCTCACCGCCGCGGCCCGCCCGGACCAGGGCGTGCGCGCGGATGCCCAGGTCCGCGACGGCGGCCGCGTGACGCAGGTGACCGGGTTGCAGCCAGTGGGCCGTGCCTTGGTCCAGGAGCCGTGCGGTGTGCAGCTGCGACCAGTACCGGCTCACCCCCAGCGCACCGCGATGGCATCGTCGAGTAAGTCCCGCAGCGCGGCCTGGCTGCCCTGCTCCTCCGGTGAGAGGTAGCCCAGGGTCTGCAGATGCGCCTCCCGGCGCCATGGATGACGCGCGTGTATCTCCTGCCAGACGGGGGAAAGTTCAGAGCTCGGCTGCCCCAGCAGCCGCAGCGCCGCCAGCGCACCCACCCAGGGGGTCGGATCAGCGGGGCGGGCAGCGGCGGCGACGCGGCAGAGCGCCAGGGCCCCCCTGCGGGTCGGTTGCCAGTGGCGGACCACACGGCCAGCGCCAGGGCGTCCGGGTCCTGGGGCCGGCGCGCGCCAGCTCCGGGCCGGCGCAGGAGCGGCCTGCGCGAGGACGCCGACCCGGTGGCAGCGCCGGTCCCAGTCGTCGCCCGGCTCCCGCAGGAGCCGCTCCGCCCGGGAGATGGCAAGGTCCTGCGGACCCGGACCCGGACCCGGACCAGGACCCGGCCCCGGCCCCGGCCCCCGGGCGGCGGCGATGCCTCTCAGCACCCGGCCCAGCGCGACGTCGTCGAGTCCGGGCGCGAGGCGCGGTGCCTGTCGCTTGTGGCCGAAGAGAGCCACGTCCTTGTCAGTGTCTGCGGTGGGCGGCGTCGACCAGGGCGTCGAACAGGGCCTGCTGGGCCGGATCCCGGTCCGCCGTGTCCTCGGGGTGCCACTGCACCGCTGTGAACCACCCGGAGTGTCCGGGCAGTTCGAGCCCCTCCACGGTGCCGTCGGCGGCCCGCGCGGTGACCGTGAGCCCGGCACCGATGCGGTCGATGCGCTGGTGGTGGTAGCAGGAGGCCTCCGTCTTCTCGACGCGGGTGGCCTGTTCGAGCAGGGTGCCGCGCTGGATCGCGACCGGGTGCACGATGTGCCGGTGTTCGCGGTCCGCGCCGCCCATGTCCTGTTCCAGGCTGCCGCCGAGGGCGACGTTCACCACCTGCATTCCTCGGCAGACAGCCAGCAGGGGTAGTCCCAAGTCCATTGCCTGACGGGCGACTTCGAGGTCGAACTCGTCCTGGAGGTCGTCGACGTCGTAGACGCTGTCATGGGTGTCGGCGGCTCCGTAACGGTGCGGTGCCAGGTCTCCGCCGCCCGGGAGCAGCACGCCGTCGAAGCGGGCGAGCCGCTCGGCCACATCGGCTGCGGTGGGGTCGGCGGGGTGGATGCTCAGCGGCTCTCCCCCGGCCCGCCACACCGCCTCGATCAGGGCACGGGCGTTGACCTCGGCGGCGTAGCGCAGGGCGGACGTGGACGCGGCGAAGCGGGCGGGGACGGCGATCAGGGGGCGGGTCACAGCTGGATCCAGGTGGTCTTCAGTTCGGTGTACTTGTCGATGGCGTGGGCGGACTTGTCGCGGCCGTTGCCCGACTGCTTCATGCCGCCGAAGGGCACGGTCAGGTCGCCCTCTTCGTAGCAGTTGACCCAGACCGTCCCGGCCTTGAGCGCACGCGAGACCTTGTGGGCGGTGGACAGGTCGGAGGTCCACAGGCCGGCGGCGAGGCCGTACTCGGTGGCGTTGGCCAGCCGTACCGCCTCGTCGAGGTCGTCGAAGGCGAGCACGGACAGGACGGGGCCGAAGATCTCCTCACGGGCCAGCCGCATGCCGGGGTCGACCCGGTCGAACACGGTGGGCCGCAGGTAGCTGCCGCCGGTCTCCGCCAAAGCCCGGCCTCCGCCCGCGCGCAGCCGGGCGCCCTCGTCCAGGCCGGAGGCGACATGGTCCAGGACCCTGCCCAGGTGGCTGTCGCCGACCAGTGCGCCCATCTCGGTGGCCGGGTCGAGCGGGTCGCCCACCCGGAGCTCGCGCGCTCGCTCCACGACGGCCTCCGTGACCTGTTCGGCGATGGAGGAGTGCACGAGCAGCCGGGAGGGGGCGGTGCACATCTCGCCCTGGTTGAAGAAGATGCCCCAGGCGGCGGTCGCCGCGGCCTTCTCCAGGTCGGGGGCGTCGGGGAGGATGATGTTCGGTGACTTGCCGCCGAGTTCGAGCCAGACGCGCTTGAGGTTGGAGTCGGCGGCGTAGCGCAGGAAGTGACGGCCGACGGCCGTGGATCCGGTGAAGGCCAGGACGTCGACGCCGGGGTGGAGGCCGAGTGCCCGGCCGGCCACGGGGCCGTCGCCGGTCACGACGTTGAGGACGCCGGGCGGCAGTCCCGCGTCGGTGGCGACGCGGCCGAGCAGGAGGGCGGACAGCGGGGAGGACTCCGACGGCTTCAGGACGACCGTGCAGCCGGCGGCGAGCGCGGGCGCGACCTTCCAGCTCGCCAGCGTGAGCGGGAAGTTCCAGGGCACGACGGCGCCGACGACTCCGGTCGGCTCCCGGGTGATCAGGGCGAGCGAGTCCGGCGCTGTGTGGGGGGACTCGTCCGTGAGTTTGTCGGCGAGCTGGCCGTACCAGCGAAAGGTGTTGATCGCGGCGCGCAGCTCGATGGAGTAGGCGTCCGTGATCGGTTTGCCCATCTCCAGGCTCACGGTCAGTGCCAGTTCCTCGCGCCGCTCCTCCAGCAGTTCGGCGATCCGCAGCAGGACCCGGCCGCGTTCGGCGGGCGCCAGGTGCGGCCACGGCCCGGTGTCGAAGGCGCGGCGAGCCGACGCGACGGCGAGATCGACCTCCGCCTCCCCCGCGTCCGCGACCTGGACCAGACTCTGGCCGTCGCGTGGGGAGATCACGGCGAACGATCCGCCGTCACCGGCTTGGCTCCTGCCGTCGATGTGATGCTGCGTGGGCAGGTCGAGTTCCTTGGCGCGGCGCAGCAGATCCTCATGGGTGGCGTTCAGCACGCGCTCTCCCCCTTCAGTTCCTTTTGTGTCGGTCGATGGCAGACAACTCGTGGTGCTCGGCAGACGGCCCGATACGGCCGGGGCGCAGGCTCCGGCCGTATCGCTGGTGCATTGGAGTGCTCAGCCGGTGGTCTCCGCCCGGGTCCGTGTCAGCCGGGCGCCGACGACACCGAGGACCAGCACCACCGGAACGGTGAGCTCGAGCCACGTGGCCGTGGTCTGGTCACCGCCGATGAGCGTCGTGAAGTTGTCGACGATGATCCAGATGGCGCCGGCGATGCCGAGCGCGCCCAGTGCGGGGGCGATCAGGGTGTTCCACGGGCGGGTGTCGGCGCGCGAGCGGCGGAAGAACACGACGACCGAGACCGAGGTCAGGAAGTACAGCAGCATGACGCCGAGGACGGAGACGCCGCTGAGCCAGGAGAAGAGGGTCAGCACCGGGTCCTTGCCGAGCACGGCGAAGGGCATCACCAGCAGCACGGAGATCACGGTCTGCGCGGCGCCGGCGCCCCAGGGCGAGTGGCGCCGGTTGACGACGGTCAGGCCGCTGGGCAGCAGACCGTCGCGGCCGAGGGAGAACAGGTAGCGGTTGGCGGAGTTGTGGAAGGCCAGGATGCCCGCGAAGAGTGAGGTGACCAGCAGGATCGGCAGCACGTCGCCCGCCCAGCCGCCGAACAGGGAGGTGATCGGGGCGAAGACGAAGCTGGTCGCGTCACCGCTCTGCAGCGCCTTGCCGGCATCGCTCGTCGCCTGGGACGCTCCGTGCGCCGAGACCAGCATCCACGTGGTGAAGGCCAGGAAGGCAGCGATCAGCGTGACGGAGGCGTAGGCGGCGCGGGGCACGGTCTTGCGGGGCTCGCGGGCCTCCTCGCCGTAGATGGCCGTGGACTCGAAGCCGAACATCGACGCCACGGCGAACATCAGGGCCACACCGGGAGCACCCTGGAGTGCGGCGGACGGCGAGAAGCTCTCGGTGACGCCGAGCCCCTCGGGACCGCCGCCCTTGAAGAAGGTCACGAGGGCGAAGGCGACCAGGATGCTGAACTCGGCCAGCACGAAGACGGCGAGGATCTTCGCGCCCATGTCGATCCCCAGGGCGCCGAGGATCTCCACGATCGCCATGGTGACCAGAACCCAGACCCACCACGCCACGCGGGCGCCCGAGTAGTGCTCGACCAGGGCACTCACCGTGGCTCCGTACAGCCCGTACATGGCGGCCTGGACGGCACAGTAGGCCAGCAGGGCGAGCCCGGCGCCGCCGGAACCGGCCGGCCGGCCGAGGCCCTTGCCGATGTAGGCGTAGAAGGCTCCGGCGTCCACGACATGACGGCTCATGGCGACGAATCCGACGGAGAACAGCAGGACGACGACGCCGGCCGCGACATAGGCGGTAGGAGCTCCGGCACCGCTGCCGATGGCGACGGCGAAGGGCACAGCCCCGGCGATGGCCGTCAGCGGGGCCTGGGCGGAGAGAACGAAGAAGAGAACGCCCAGGACACCGAGAGAATCGGGCTTGAGCCTGCCTGCCATGGATGCATCATGACCCGCTTGCGTAAGAGACGCGGTCTGACTGTCCACTCGAATCACCTGCCGGGGGACGGGGGCGGAGTTTCGTTTTAGGCCAAACGAGTTGCCTCATGGTGGGCTGGAACTATCCGTTTGGCAAGGGGTTGCCGTGAGATCCTTCTCCGGACACGAGGTCTTTACAGGACCGTGACCCAGGCGGCGGGCCGGCGCCCGCACCCCGGCGCATGACGGGCTCAGACCGTTGACCCCGGGGAAGCAGGCGTGTGCGGCAGGGCAGGAGACGACCGGCGTCGTGGGCGTGGACGAAGATCACTCGGCACCCGCCGCGGATGCCCCAGCAGCGGTAGTCGAAGCCGTCATGGGGGTGGTGTTGTACTGGTCGCGGCCGCGAGTCGTCCGGCGATCGCCCTCCGGCCAGGCACAGCCGGGCCAGTCGAACCCGGTCCTCTGGCGACGCTCACCGGCGTCCGCTTGGCGCACGTCCGGAGGCCGCCGTACCGCAGCGGGTGGACGACGGCCGGGGTGCAGGCGGCGTGCTCCTCGAGCGACCGACGGTCGGACACCGATGCCGGAGTCGTTCTCCCGCGGCTCGAAGGGCGGCGGCGACATGCCGCGTTCCCGTCCCTACTCGTGGACCGTGATGGCCTGCAGCGGGCAGACCTCGGCGGCCTCGTACAGGTCCTCGGCGCTTGCCTCGTCCACGTCGGCCACATAGACGTCGGTCACCTGCGACCGCAGGGACAGACGTCCCTCGTCGTCCAGTGCGAAAAGGTCGGGGGCCGCGTAGACGCACTGGCCGTGGTCCTGGCACTTGTTGAGATCGACTTCGACCTTCACGACGGCTCCTGCCTCTCGAAAGGGGTCGGGGGAATCAGAGGAAACGGACGGGGAGGTGGGTGATCGTGCGCAGGAACTCGGTGTGCGCATAGGCGGGCTCTCCCGCCAGCTCGACACCGGAGAACCGGTTGACGATCGAGCTGAAGACGACGTCTGCCTCGGCGCGGGCCAGGACCTGGCCGGCGCAGCCGTGCATACCGGAGCCGAAGGCCAGGTGCCGGCCGGCGGCGACCGGGCGGGTGTGGTCGAAGGTGTCGGGGTCGGCGAAGACCTCGGGGTCGCGGTTGGCGGAGGCGATGAGCAGGGCCAGCGCCTCTCCGGCCGGCACCGTGGTGTCACCGATGACCGTGTCCTGGGTGGTCAGGCGCACCACCATCGACTCGGGCGTGTCGATCCGCAGGATCTCGTTGATGATGCCCGGCCGTGCCTCCGGCTCGTCGCGGTAGGCGGCGAACAGCTCGGGCCGCTGCGTCATCAGCCAGATGCCGTGGTTGATGAGGTGCTTGACGTCGAGGTGGCCCACGGCGAAGAACAGGAAGACGGTGTAGACGACCTCGTCCTCGGTCATCCTGCCCTCGCCCTGCGCGGCGATGAAGGCGTCGATCAGCCCCTCGCCGGGGTGGTCCCGCTTGCCGGCCACCAACCGGCGGATGTGCTCGGTGAACCAGGCGAACGCCTCCGTGGTGGCGCGGGCCTCCTCGTCGTTGCCGCCGGGGCCGAGGCTCAGCCCGATCTCGTAGGTCTTGCGCTGGATGGTGTCCATCTCGGCCGGCTCGATGCCGAAGATGCGGCAGGTCGTCTCGAAGGTGCACTTCAGGGAGAGGCCGTCGGCCGCGTCCAGGGTGCCGTCGCCCTTCTCCACCTCGTCGAGCACGGCCTCCACACAGGAGCGCATCACCTTGGACCACTCCTCGACGGCCTTGGGCGTGAACCAGCGGTTGGTGATCCGGCGGAGCCGCGTGTGGTCGGGGGCGTCCTTGCCGAGCATGGTGTGGTGGATCGGGGCGGCCGGCCCGAAGTCGAGCTGCTGCACGCTCAGGGTGGGGTTGCGGATCAGCCGGGCGACGTCCTCGTAGCGGGAGACGACGTGCAGGCCCACCGGATGCCGGTAGACCGGGTGCTCCTGCCGCAGCCGCGCGTAGTACGGGTACGGGTCCGCTCGGAAGCCGGGGTCGCGGAAGGGCAGCAGGTCCTCGGTTGCGGAAGTGGATCCGGCGGTGGTGACGGTCATGTCGTGGCACTCCTCGTATCGGGCGCGAGACGGGGGGAACGGGAGATGGGGAGAGGGAGGGACGACCAGAGACCTCGTACCGCGAGAATTATCCAGACGGATAATTTCGTCAATACTTCGCGGGCACGTAATCAACTCTTTACGCCGCTGGAGACGGACTGAGCCCCCGTCGCCATGCGACGGGGGCTCAGTTCTGACCTGCTGTTATGGCAGGGATTGCCGTAGAGGCGGCTACTCGGGGTCTCCAGGCTGCCGGGTCAGCAGTGACCGCAGCTCCTTCATCGCGGCCTCGGTGACGTTCGGCTCGTCGAGGACCAGTTGGTGCAGCACGAGACCCTCCAGGGCGGCGAAGACGAGCCGGGTCAGGGCAGGGCTGGTGCCGTCGGGCAGGCTGCGGGACAGCTCCCTCTCGGTGGCCTGGAAGTACTCGTCGTACAGAGCACGGATCTGCGGCAGCAGTTCGGGCCTGCGCCGTGATTCGAGCATGAGCTCGTACTGGAAGATCTGCATGGCCGGCTCGCGGGTGACCATGTCCGCCAGTCCCGCCGCGAAGTCCGCGATGTCGCCCGTGCCGGGTTCCAGGGAGCTGATACGTGTGCTGGTGCGCACCGCGTGTTCGAGGGCCGCCTCGATCAGCGCGTCCCGCGAACCGAAGTGGTGCATCACGAGCCCGTGCGTGACACCTGCCTCTTCCGCGACGGCGCGGTAGGTGAGCTTGCGCAGCCCGCCCCGGGCCACCACGCGCACGGCCGCGTTGAGCAGTGCCTCGCGGCCGGTCCCGTAGTCCACACGCTTGCGGGGCCTGGCGGGCGGCTTGTCGGCGGAATCGCTCATGGACGCGACCCTACCCGCACCCACACCCACAGGCCGAGGGACCGTCGCACGAGCCTCAGCGCTTCGGCGGGCGGATGCCGCGAAACTCCCAGTCGCCGCCGAGCGCCGTGGACAGGACCTCCTCGGACTCGGTGGGCTGGGCGCCGACGTCGGTGCGGACGGCGGTGGGACCGGTGACGATGTGGTTGGTGAGCCGGCCGAGGCCCTCGACCTCGACCTCGACGACGTCTCCGGGCTGGACGGGCCGGGAGTTGGCGGGGGTGCCGGACAGGAGTACGTCGCCCGGGTAGAGGGTGATGGTGCGGGCGATGTCGGCGACGAGGTAGTGCATGTCCCACTTCATCTCGTCGGTCGAACCGTCCTGCACCGCCTCGCCGTTGACGTAGGTGCGCAGGCTCTTGCCGCGGAAGTCCCAGTCGGTGACCAGGCCGGGGCCGAGGGGGCAGAGGGTGTCGGAGCCCTTGACCCGGAGCATGGAACCGGCGTCGGTGTCGCGGAAGTCGTGCAGTCCGTAGTCGTTGGCGATCGTGTAACCGGCGATGTACTCCCCCGCCTCCGCCGGGGCGATGTTCCGCGCGGTCTTCCCGATGACGATGGCGACCTCGCCCTCGTAGTTGAGCCACTTGCAGCCCGCGGGGCGGACGATGGCGCCCTTGTGGGAGTTGAGCGAGGAGGTCGGCTTGTGGAAGTACGTCGGGGTGTCCGGCAGGTCGATACGGAACTCGTCGACGCGGCTGCGGTGGTTGAGGTGGACGGCGATCACCTTGGACGGCACGACCGGCGGCAGGTGCTGCGCGTCCTCGGTCTTGACGCGTCGGCCGTCCCCGGCGACGAGCTCATCGCCTTCGACGGTGGCCTGGACGGCGGCGCCGTCGAGGAGGATGCGGCGGTACTCGGGCATGTTCCGGGCTCCTAGATACGACTGTGAGGGGTGCGCGGGGCGGGGGTCGCGGACGGGCCGGTGCCGGTCCAGCCGTCGGCCGGGCGGTCGAACCACAGGTGGGCCTGGCCGGTGCCGATGGAGTTCTCGTACTCGCCGTACTGGCGGGCCTTGGCGACGCACGCCTGTTCACCGAGGGCGCCGGCCATCATCAGGTAGTGGAAGAACTTCGCCTCGGGCTTGTACTTCCAGAACTCCGGCATGGTGTCGAGGACCTTGTCGTGGCGGCCCTCCTTGAACCAGGCGATGCGTTCGTGGTCGGCCTCGCGCGCTTCCGGCGTGAAGATGTGCACCGGGTCGCTGGATTCGTGGTCGCGCAGCTCGCGCAGCGGCCAGAAGGTGTGCGACAGCGCACCGGAGGCGATGAGCAGGACCCGGCGGCCCGGGGTGGCGGCGATGCCGTCGGCCAGCGCCCGGCCGAGGCGCAGGTGGTCCTCCATGTCGCCGGTCTGGCACACCCCGATGGTCACCCACCGCTTGTCCGGCAGCCCCTCCCCGAGGAACTTCCAGAGGTTGATGGTGGCGTAGTAGATCGGCAGGTGGTCGTCCTCGATCGCGGTGATCCAGGTGCCGTGCTTGTCGGCGAACTTCTCGATGTTGCGGGCGAGTTCCTGGTCCCCCGGAAAGTCGTACGGCATCCGGCACATGCCGCGCGGCAGCTCCTCGGAGGTGAAGAGGCCGGCCCTGCGCTGCTGGGCGGTGACGACGAACTCGACCGTGGTGGCCCAGTGGGAGTCGAGCACGACGACGGTGTCGTAGTCGTCGCGCTCGAAGACGTCCTTGCGGAGTTGGTGGAGCCCGGTGACGAGGGTGATCTCCTTGCCCTCGTTCAGCTCCAGCCGGTCTTCCTCGGGCAGCACGATGGTGGGGACGTGGGCGAGCAGGCCCGCCCCGACGATCTCACCCATGGTTCCTCCAACCGGTGGGCGCGGTCACGGTGTTCTTCACGTCGCAGTAGAAGTCGAAGCTCCAGGTGCCGCCCTCGCGGCCGACGCCGGAGTGGCGGGAGCCGCCGAAGGGCGCCTGGAGGTCGCGGACGAAGAAGCAGTTGGTCCAGACCGTGCCGGCGACCAGCTGGACGGTGACACGTTCGGCGCGCTCCGGGTCGCCGGTGGCGAGGGTGGCGGCCAGCCCGAAGCGGGTGTCGTTGGCGAGGCGGACGGCCTCGTCCTCGTCGGTGAAGGTCTGCAGGGTCAGGACCGGGCCGAAGACCTCCTCCTGCACGATCTCCGAGTCCTGGGCGACGTCGGTGAGGAGGGTCGGCGCGTAGTACTGGGCGTCCTTGCGATGGCCGCCGATGACCGCACGGGCACCGGCCGCCAGCGCCCGCTGCACGAACCCGTCGATCTTCTCCAGCTGACGCTGGTGGATGTTCGGGCCGATGTCGGTGGCCTCGTCACGCGGGTCGCCCTGGGTGAGCTGTCCGGCCTTCTCGACGAAGCGGCGGGTGAACTCCTCGGCGACCGACTCCTGGACCAGGAAGCGCGTGGCGGCCAGGCACACCTGCCCGGCGTTGTCGTACTGCTCCACCGCGAGGTCGACGGCGAGGTCCAGATCGGCGTCGGCGAACACCAACAGGGGTGACTTGCCGCCGAGTTCGAGGCTCAGCGGGGTCAGGTTCGCGGCCGCCGAGGCAGCGATGCGCCGGGCGGTCGGCACCGAACCGGTGAAGCTGATCCGGCGCACGTCCGGGTGCGAGGTGAGGGCGTCGCCGATCTCCGAGCCGTAACCCTGTACGACGTTGAGCACCCCGGCGGGCAGTCCGGCCTCGGCGGCGATGTCCGCGAGGAGGGAGGCGGTCAGCGGGGTCCACTCGGCGGGCTTGAGGATCACCGTGTTGCCGGCCGCGAGAGCCGGGGCGACCTTCCAAGTAGCCAGCATCAGCGGCGCGTTCCACGGCGTGATCAGGACCGAGGGGCCCGCCGGATCCCAGGAGACGTGGTTGGTGTGGCCGCGCGTCTCGAAGTTCTCGTGCTCCAGCTTCAGCAACCAGTCCGCGAAGAAGCGGAAGTTGTGGGCGACGCGGGGCATCACGCCTCTCCGGTGGGAGCGGAGCAGGGCGCCGTTGTCGGTGGTCTCGACGATGGCGAGCTCTTCCAGCCGCTTCTCGACGCCGTCGGCGACGGCGTGCAGGATGCGGGCGCGTTCGGCGCGGGGGGTGGCGGCCCAGGCGGGGAAGGCGGCCTTCGCCGCGGCCACCGCGGCCGCTGCCTCCGTGGCGGTGCCCCGGGAGATCTCCCCCAGGACGCTGCCGTCGATCGGTGAGACATCGGTGAACGTTTCGGTGGAGGCGACGCGCTCGCCGCCGATCCAGTGCCGGGTGTCGACGGCGACCCCGGCCACCGTGAGGGTGTGCTCGGTCATGTCCGGTCTCCAGGTCCTGTGGTCTGTGCGGGGGTTACTCGGCGCCGGACGTGCCGGACTCCAGCAGTCGGCCGCCGTCCCAGACGACACCGACCTGCCGGTAGTAGGCGGCGATCGGCTCGCGGATCTCCAGCCGGGCCAGCTCCTCGGTGGGCGCCTCGAACAGCTCCAGCTCCGCGTCGCCGCGCCACGGCTGCCCGCCCTCGAAGGAGGCGGCGCCGGACTCGATCAGCTCGTCGAGCGCCAGGCCCTTGCCCTTCTCGACGGAGGGCAGCCAGCGGTGGTGGGCCATGGGGTGGGCGTTCACGAAGCCGTTGGTCTCGGAGGGCTCGCGCAGGGTGACCACGGCCTGGGCCAGGCGCCGGTCGGCGGCGGCGAGGGTGGCGCCGAAGCGGGCGCCGGCCTCGATGCGCGGGGCGGGCCCGTACGGGTGCGGGCGGGTCTGGTGGATGGAGCCGAGCTTCTTCGGGTAGCCCTGGTGCAGTCCGCGCGCGATGGCGAAGTCCTTGTCGACCCAGATGTACACGCAGCGGGTGTAGGTCTGCCCCCGGTACTTGCAGCGCACGACCGCGAACGCCTCCTTGTACTGGGCCAGTACCGGGTCCAGCAGCTCCCGGCCCGACTCCGAGCAGGACTGCCAGTCGGCCCAGATCAGCGCCACGGCGCCCGGGTCCTCGTCCGCCAGCTCCAGCGGCTCGGGCAGCAGTTCACGCACCCGGGAGGGGTCGGTGCGGTACTCGACGGTGAGCAGGTCACCGGAGTACCGCCAGGGCGGTGAGGGGACCAGCGACGAGGCTCCGCTCGCCGTCTTGGGGAAGAAGAATCCACGGACGGTGGTCATGGTCAGCAAAGTCCTTAGGCGGTGAGGGCGGGCTGCTTGAGCAGTTCGGCTCGGTAGCGGGAGGCGGCGGCCGCCGCGGCCTGACCGCCCAGGGCGACGACACCGGCCAGCCGGCCACCGGCGTGATAGCCGACGACGACGTCCCCGTCGAGGTCGCCTTCGAGTACGCGCACGTCCTCCTTGCCGAGTACCGGCGCCCCGAAGGACTGCAGGCGGAAGTCGTGCTGGTCGCTCCAGAAGGTGGGCAGCGGGGCGAACGGGGACAGGTCGTGGCCGGTGCCGGTCAGGTGGGCGACGAGGGTCTTCGCGGCGTGTTTGGCGGTGTCCGTGGGGATGCACCAGTGCTCCACCCGGCGCGGTACGCCGTCGTAGCGGGCGTTGGGGAAACGGGCCACGTCACCGACGGCCACCACGTCGGGCCGTCCGCCGACGCGCAGGTGCTCGTCGGTGGGCACGCCGTCGCCGAGGTCGAGGCCGTTGCCGTCCAGCCACTCGGTGTTGGCGACCGAGCCGACCGACTCGACCACCACGTCGGCGGGCAGGACGGTGCCGTCGGCGAGGGCGACGCCGGTGACATGGTCGTCGCCGGTGAAGCCGGTCACCCCCGTGCCGAGGGCGAAGCGCACGCCGCGTTCCTCGTGGCGCTTGAGCAGGGCCCTGGCGAGGAGCTCGCCGAGGGGGCCGACCATCGGCAGGGGCAGCGGGTCGACGACGGTCACCTCGCGGGCGCCCAGGGCCACGGCGGTGGCGGCGACCTCGCAGCCGATGAAGCCGCCTCCGACGACGACCACCCGGGCTCCGGGCCGGGTGAGGGCCTGCCGCAGGCCCTGCGCGTCGTCGATGGTGCGGACCGTGTGCCGGCCCGCGAGCGGGCCGGGGCAGCGCAGGCGCCGGGGCCGCATTCCGGTGGCGACGACCAGACCGTCGTAGGTGAGCGCCTCGCCGTCGTCGCACTCGACGATGTTCTCCGCGAGCCGCGCGGCGACGACCTTGGTCCCCAGCCGCCACTCCGCGTCGCCCACACTGGCCCGCAGGCGGAAGGCGAGGGACTCGAAGGGCGCGTTGCCGGCCAGGACCTCCTTGGACAGGGGCGGCCGGTTGTAGGGCATGTGCGGCTCGTCACCGACGAGCGTGATGGCTCCGGTCCAGCCGGCGGCCCGCAGCTGCTCGGCCGCGCGCAGGCCGGCCATGGAGGCGCCGGCCACGACGATGCGTGCCTGCGTCGATGTCATGGTCAGTCCTCGATACGGATGGCCTGGAGCGGACACACGTCGGCGGCTTCCTCGACCTCGTCGCGCAGCGCGTCGTCGGGGTCGGTGACGTAGGCCAGGTGACCGCTGTCGTCCATCGAGAAGACATCGGGGGCGGCGAAGACGCACTGGCCGTGGTCCTGGCACTTGTTCATGTCGACGACGACCTTCATGGCCGGTCCTCCTGAGAGTGAGGGCGTCGGGGCGGGGGCGAGGAGAGGAAGAGGGGCCCGACCGCTGCGGCCGGGCCCCGGCCAGGGGCCTGGCGACTGACCGGGCCCCAACTCATTTGGCTTCAAACAACATAGGAAGACACCTGCCTCTGGTCAATACCTATCCATGCGGATAATTTTTTTCCATCCCCTCTTGCGGGGTGCTCACAGCCCCCATACCGTTTGGCATCAAACAAGTCGGTCGTGCTCCCAGCAGCACCAGTCCTCTGACTTCTCTCGCCACCCACACCCCAAGCGCCCGAGGAGACATCGGTGAGCGCAGCCCCGAACCCCAGCCTCCGTCAGCACATGCAGCGGCTCGCCGCCGAGGGCATCGACGTGGTGCGCGTGACCTATCCCGACCTCATCGGCGTCGACCGCGCACGCGACGTCCTGCTGGACCACCTGCCGTCAGCCTGCGACCACGGCCTGGCCTTCTGCCGGGCCGTCTACCACACCAGCCCCCAGGGGGAGGTGGTCCCCGTCTCCGGCGGACTCGACGCCGGCCTGCCCGACATCACCGTGCGCCCCGACCTGGACAGCCTGGTCCCCCTCCCCTGGGAACCCGGCGTCGTCTCCTGCCTCGCCGACGCCACCGACCCGGCCACCAGCCTGCCCGCCCCCGAGTCACCCCGCGATCTGCTGCGCAGCGTCCTCGCCCGGTGCGCCGAGCACGGACTGCGTCCGGTGGTCGGCCCCGAACTCGAGTACTTCCTCTGCGACGAGGACCCCGCCTCCCCGAGCGGGTGGAAGCGTTACGCCGGGACCACCGGCGCCGTCTACACAGCCGGCCTGCGCGCTGACGGCGACAACCACCTGCTGCGCACCCTGCGCCTGCTGCGGGACATGAACATCGGCGTGACCAGCGGCAACCACGAGTTCGACGGCGGCCAGTTCGAGATCAACCTCACCCACTCCGAGGCCCTGTCCGCCGCGGACCGCGCCTTCCGCTTCAAGTCCGCGATCAAGGAGCTGGCCCGGAAGGAGGGGAAGCTCGCGACCTTCATGGCCAAGCCGTTCAACGGCGCCGGAGGCTCCGGTTTCCACCTCCATCTGTCCTGCGAGAGCGCCGACGAGGAAGGCGCCGGCAACGCCTTCGACGACCCCACCGGGCCGTACGGGCTGTCCGCCACCGCCCGCCACGCCGTCGCCGGCCTCCTCACCCACGCCCCGGCCCTGGCCGCCCTGGCCAATCCGACCGTGAACTCCTACAAGCGGTTCGGCCCAGACACCCTCGCCCCCTGGCTGATCGACTGGGGCCTGGACAACCGCAGCGCCATGGTCCGCATCCCGCCCGAGCGCGGCTCCGGCGCCCGCTTGGAACTGCGTCTCGGTGACGCCAGCGCCAACCCGTACCTGCTGATCGCGGGCACGATCGCCGCCGCACTGCTCGGGGTGACGGCCGGCGAGGAGCCCCCCGCCCCGCTGGAGGGCTACGGCTACGACACCGCAAGGGCAGCCGAACTGCCCATGAGCCTGCCGGCCGCGCTGGACGCCCTGGAGGCGGACACAGAACTGACCGAAGTCCTCGGCAAGGACTTCACCGCGTCCTTCCTCTCCTACAAGCGCAACGAGACCGAACGCTTCCAACGGCACGTCACCGACTGGGAGTTCACCGAGTACGCCTACCACCTGTGACGACTGGGAGCCATGCGATGACGACCGAGACCCCGACCGCAGCCGTGACCGACCCGATGCCGCTGGCGGACGTCAACCTCGCCGACCTGGACAACTTCACCGACGGGACCACCCCGTGGCGTATGTTCCACACCCTGCGTCACCAGGACCCGGTGCACTGGCAGCCCGAGGAGGCCCCCAACTCCGGTTTCTGGGCGGTGACCCGGCACGCCGACATCGCCCGCGTCGACCGCGACGCCGAGACGTTCACCTCGATGAAGTTCGTGAACCTCGAAGAGGTCGACGAGGACCAGATCAAGAAGCGCGCCTCCATCCTGGAACTGGACGGAGTACGCCACCGCGCCCTGCGCAGCCTGCTGCAGCGCCAGTTCGGTGCGAGCGTCATCAACAGCTACGCCGACTTCCTGCGCGGCCTGACCGCCACCACACTGGACGCGGCGCTGGCCAAGGGGACCTTCGACTTCGTCAAGGAGGTCTCCGCCGACTTCCCCATCAACGTCCTCGCCCGCCTCCTCGACGTACCGCCGGAGGACAACCAGCAGCTCATCGACTGGGGCAACCGCATCATCGGCAACACCGACCCCGACTACGCCGACGTCCTGCTGCACAGCGCGGAGAGCGAGCAGTACCGCGATCTGCCGTTCCGCTCCCCCGCCTCGCTGGAGGTCTTCGAGTACGGCCGTGAGCTGGCCCGGCAGCGGCGCGGCGGCGACGGCACCGACCTGGTCTCCCGGCTGGTGAACACCACCCCGAAGGACGGAGTGCCCCTCTCGCCGCAGGACTTCGACAACTACTTCCTGCTCCTCGTCGTGGCCGGCAACGAGACCACCCGCCACACCATCACCCACTCCATGCTGGCCCTGCTCCAGCACCCAGAGCAGCTGGCCCGCCTCCAGGAGAACCCCTCCCTCATCCCGACGGCGGTGGAGGAGTTCCTGCGCTGGGCGTCGCCCGTCTACCACTTCCGCCGCACGGCGACCCGGGACGTCGAACTGGGCGACAAGCAGATCAAGGAAGGCGACAAGGTCGTCATGTGGTACGCCTCCGGCAACCGCGACGAGGAGGTCTTCGGCAACCCCTACGACTTCGACGTCGCACGCCGGGACAACGACCACGTCACCTTCGGCAAGGGCAGCCCCCACCTGTGCCTGGGCAACCTCCTCGCCCGCACCGAGATCCGCATCATGTTCGAGGAGCTCATCCCGCGCATCGCCGGCATCGAACTCGCCGGCGACGTCCCCCGCGTGCGCTCCAACTTCGTCAACGGCATCAAGAGGCTGCCGGTCGAGGTCACCCTCGCCTGACCGACTGACCGACTGACCGACGGAGCGACTGACCGCCTGACCGACTGAGCGCCTGACCAACTGCCGCGGCCGCCCAGACGGCTGCGACTGCGGCTACGGCTACGGCTACGGCTACGGCTACGGCTACGGCTGCCGGGGTGCCCCGCCCCTGTACGAGCGGCGCCGCTCACGTCTGCCCTCAACCACACTCGTCCCGAGGATCACCACGATGACCACTCCCCGCATGCAGCTCGTCCTGAGCGAGAACTGGACCATGACCGCAGGCCGCGCGGACCTGCCCGCCGTGGTCCGCTGGGCCCGCGAGGCCGAGGACGCCGGATTCGACTCCGTCATGATCAGCGAACACATCGTGCTCGGCCCGGACGCCGGAGCCAACGGCGTGATGGGCAACCCGCGCGACTACGCCCTGCCCGGCAACCAGGACCCGCACACCCCTTGGCCCAACTCGCTCATGCTGCTCAGCGCGATCGCCGCCGTCACCGACCGTGTGCGTCTCGCCGCCTCGGCGGTCATCGCTCCCCTGCGGCACCCCCTGCTCCTGGCCCGCGAGCTCGGCACCCTCGACCTGCTCTCCGAGGGTCGACTGATGGTGCTGCCCAACGTCAGCTGGAGCCGGGACGAGTACGCCGCGCTCAATGTCCCCTTCGCGCGGCGTGGCAAGCTCCTCGACGAACACCTGGAGATCTGGGCGAAGTTGTGGGGCCCCTCGCCTGTGTCCCACGAGAGCGAGTACTACTCGTTCCAGGACGTCTACTTCGAGCCCAAGGCCTACCGTCCGGACGGCCCTCGGCTCTGCTTCGGCGGCGCGGGCATGCACGAGGCGATGGTGCGCAGGATCGTCCGGTACGGCCACGCCTTCAACCCGCTGGGCAAGGTGACGCCCGAGCAGATGCAGACCCTCAAGTCCGCGATGGCCGCCGCGGGCCGTGACATCGCCGATCTGGAGATGATCGGCGGCACCCGTGCCGTGTTCCCCGACGACCACTCCTGCGCCGACCTCGCCCAAGCCCTCGAACCCATCCCCGAGCAGATGGCCCAGGGATTCACCACCTTCTGCATCAAGCCCTCGCAGTTCACCGACGACCCGCACGCAGTAGGCGCGTTCTGCCGCGACGTGATGCGCCGCGTGGAGTCGCTGACCGCCTGACGGCACCGGCCGATGTCCCGTATCGCTGCCCCAGCAGCCCACTGACGACGGACGGCACCGAGCCGCGGAAGAACGAACCGAATGAACCGAACGAGCCGAGGACCACAACATGACGACTGCCGATGAAGCCGCCGGCGCCCGCCCCTCCACTCCCGCCGAAGCCACGCGAAACGATCCCCATCGCCTCCCCGATGTGTCCGGCCTGGTGGTCGGCATCCTCGGCGGCACCGGACCGCAGGGGCGCGGCCTCGCCTACCGGCTCGCCGGAGCGGGCCAACAGGTCATCATCGGCTCCCGGGACGCCGCCCGGGCCGCCTCCACGGCAGCAGCCACCGGCACTGACGTCCGCGGCGCCGACAACGCCACGACCGCGCGGGAGAGCGACCTGGTGATCGTCGCCACGCCCTGGGAGGGACATGCCGAGCTGCTGGCCACGCTCCGCGCGGAACTCACCGGCAAGATCGTGGTCGACTGCGTCAACCCGCTCGGCTTCGACAAGAAGGGCGCCTACGCGCTCAGGCCCGAGGAGGGCAGCGCCGCCCAACAGGCTGCCGCGCTGTTGCCGGACTCCCGGGTGACTGCCGCATTTCACCATCTCTCCGCCGTCACTCTGGAAGACCGGCAGATCGAGAAGATCGACACCGACATACTCGTCCTGGGTGACGAACGCGCCGCCACCGACACCGTCCAGGCACTCGCCTCACGCCTCCCGGGCGCACGCGGCCTCTACGGCGGACGACTGCGCAACGCCCACCAGGTGGAGTCGCTGGTAGCCAACCTGATCTCGGTGAACCGCCGCTACAGGGCCCACGCCGGCCTGCGCATCACCGACGTCTGAGAAGACGTCAGGACAATCCTCGAGCCGGGCCGCGAACGATCCGAGACGCGTTCGGGCAGCACGTCTGCCGCCGGAGCGGAAGGGAATTCGTCCCCAGCATCCGCGGGGCACGGTCCGGCGCCGCCGGTGCCGCCGGCAGAGCGACGTGTCCGGCTGATCGTGGGACTCCACCACGGCCGCACTCACGACCCCGGGTGACACAGTGAGTGCGGAAGCAAGACCGGCACCGGGCGGTGTCCACGCCTGGCGACGATGGCAAGTCCAGCATGCACGGCGCCGTTGAACGCGAGCAGCTCCACGACGGTGTTCTCACTGGCCGGTACTCGGGCCTGTCCGCCGTGACCCGTGCCCGCGGATCGCCACTCCCGCAGAAAGGCACAGGACGGACGCCGCCACGGAACGGTCACCACGCTCGTCGGGTGCGGACAAGTTCGAGCAGTGGGGGCCACTACACGACTTGTCGCGGCGCAACGGCGCAGTCTGCGCTGGGATGGCCTGTCTCGAATTGGGATGACCTGTCTCGAAGTGAGCCTGTGGGCGAGGACGCGAATGAACGACTTGATCGAAGCAGCCCCACCCGATCCCGCCTCGACGGTGGCAGTTGGGGGGTGCCGATGCGGCGCCCAAGTCCCCGCCGGCGTGACGGGCGCCGCAGAGGAGAGGTTCCGGGGACTGCTGGAGGCGGCACCGGACGCCATGGTCATCGTCGACGACACCGGCACCATCCGCCTCGTCAACGCCCAGACCGAAGCCCTCTTCGGCTACCAGCGCGAAGAACTCCTCGGCCACCCCGTCGAACTCCTCGTCCCCGGCCGCTTCCGCACCCACCACACCGCACACCGCAACGGCTACGCCCACAACCAGCAAGTACGCCCCATGGGCGCCGGACTCGACCTCTACGGCCTCCGCAAGGACGGCACCGAGTTCCCCGTCGAAATCAGCCTCAGCCCCCTCGAAACCACCGACGGCCTCCTCGTCTCCGCCGCCGTACGCGACGTCAGCGAACGCAAGACCGCCGAAGAACGCATCAACGAGCTCGCCGCGCTGGTCGAGTCCTCGCAGGACGCCATCCTCGCGAAGACCCTCGACGGTCGGATCACGTACTGGAACGCTGCGGCGCAGCGCCTGTACGGGTTCACGGCGGACGAGGTCATGGGACGGCACGTGTCCGTGCTGGCCCCCTCCGCGAGGAGACACGAGATCACCGTGCTCCTGGAGCGGCTGCGCCAGGGTGAGAAGGTCGAGCACTTCGAGACGCTGCGGCTCACCCGCTCCGGAGCGTTGCTGGATGTCGACGTCACCCTGTGGCCCACCAGGGCGGCGGACGGTGCGGTCGTCGGGGCGTGCGCGATCGTGCGGGACATCAGTGACCGCAAGCGCGCCGAGGCGGAGCTGAAGGAACTGTACGAGCAGCAACGGCACATCGCCCTGACCCTGCAGCGCAGCCTGATGGGTACGCCGCCCGCCATCCCGGGCCTCGCCACCGCGAGCCGCTACCGGCCGGCGACCCAGGGAGCGGGTGTCGGCGGTGACTGGTTCGACCTGATCCCGCTGGGCGCGGGCCGCGTGGGCGTACTGATCGGCGATGTGATGGGCCGCGGTCTGGAGGCCGCGGCCGTCATGGGCCAACTTCGTTCTGCCGCACACGCGTTGGCCAAGACCGGGCTCCAACCCCGGCAGCTGATGCAGGCGATGGACGCCGTCGTCGCCGATCTCGACGTACCGGACCAGCTGGTCACCTGCTGTTATCTGGTCATCGCCGCCGACACCGGGGAAGTCACCATGTGTTCCGCCGGCCACCTGCCGGTCCTCGTCGCCGTCCCCGGTCTGCCCACCCGGACGCTGCCGGCACCCGTGAACGCCCCCCTCGGTGTCGGTGGGGTGATCTACGAGCAGTGCTCCAGCACCATCGAGCCCGGCGCCACCCTCGTGCTCTACACCGACGGCCTGGTGGAAACACCCGGAACCGACATCGAGGAGAAGCTCACCCAGCTCGTCGCCACCCTCGACGAACTCCCGACCGCGGTGCCCGATCTGGAGACCGCCGCCGACCATGTCCTGTCGACGCTGCTGCCCGACGCGGACGGCCACGACGACGTCACCTTGCTGCTGACCCAGTTGCCCGCGGCCCCGCTCGCCACGGCCACCACGGACCTGCCCGCCACTCCCGAGTCCGTGCCGGCCGGCCGCGACTTCCTCGGCAAGGCGCTGAGCACGTGGTACTGCGCGGGCGCCGCTGACGACGCGCTCCTGCTGCTCTCCGAGATCCTCACCAATGCGGTACAGCACGCCCAGGGCCCAATCGGGGTGCACGTGTGCCGCACGGACACCGATCTCACCGTGGAGATCAGCGACCGCAGCCCCCAGCTGCCCCAGCCGCGCGTCGCGGCGGAGGACGAGGAGTCCGGGCGTGGCCTGCTTCTCGTCCGTGCCCTCGCGGACGACTGGGGCGTGCGACCGATGGACCACGGCAAGACGACCTGGTTCAGCCTCAAGCTGTAAGAGTCACCGGTGGTCAGGGTGTCGTAGCGCGGGGTACGAGGCCGACGCCGTCGCCCACACACGACGGCTGGAGCGTGGTGGTCGCCGGCTACGCGCACCTGGTGACCGACTCGCACGAACTGGCCCGCCGCCAGGCATTGCTGAAGCCGTGGGTGCACCGGACCGTGGACTACGTGGTGCGCATCCGCCCGGACCTGGTAACCGGCGCCGCTGGTGGGTGCGGTCAGGCGTCGGTGGTGTCGGCCGGTGTGGCCTCACCGAGTACGGCGAGGGTCAGCACGTTTCCGGAGATGCCCCAGCCGCCGTCGGCGACCTCTTCGACCAGAACCATGGTGTTGTCACGGGCCCGCTCGCCGTAGATCTCGACGTACAGCTCGGTGGTGCGGGTGACGATCTGCTCCTTCTGCTTCGGGGTGAGGGTCTTCTCGGGGACCTTGAAGTTGGCGAAAGGCATGGAGTTGTTCCTTCTCTCAATAGGTGTTTGCTGAGGCCGAGTGCCATGCGCCATAGCGACCAGGAGCGTGACGCACTCAACGGCCCTCTTTGGTGCGAGCCGGTCGCGCGGGACCACGTCAGTACATCACCACGGCACGACTCCGCTGTCGTCGAATACCTGGCCGGTGGGACCGTCGTCAGGCAGGGCCGCCAGCCTGACGGCGATTGCCGCGCCCTGCTCAGGGGTTTGAGTGCCGCTGAATCCGTTGAGGTCGGTGGCCACGTAGCCGGGACAGGCGTTGTTGATCAGGATGTTGGTGCCGCTCAGTTCCTTGGCGTACTGGATGGTGACGGCGTTGAGGAATGTCTTCGTCGGCGCGTAGGCCCCGCTGATCCCTCCGAGGTCGACGCCGGGAGTGGTCTGCAGCGTCAGAGAGCCGACATGGCTGGACTGGTTGACGATCCGCGGGTGCGCCGAGCGGCGCAACAGCGGCAGCATCGCGTTGGTGACCCGGATGACTCCCATGACGTTGGTCTCCACCAGCCGCCGCACGGTTTCCAGGTCGATGGTCGAAGGCTCCTCCGGCCAACCGCCCGCGATCCCGGCGTTGTTGACCAGCACGTCAAGGCGTCCCGCCCGCTCCTCGACCCACCGTGCGGCGGCGGTCACGCTCTCGTCGTCGGTCACGTCCAAGGGCACGACGAACGCGTCGGCGCCTGCCGCGCGCAGCTTCGCCACGGCGTCCGTCCCGCGACGCTCGTCCCGGGCGCCGACACCCACGCTCCAGCCCAACGCACTCAGGCCGGCCGCGATCTCGTATCCGATTCCCTTGTTCGCGCCGGTGACCAGCGCAATCGTCTTCTCACTCATGAGACCGAGCATGGCTGCGATACGGCCGGACACCAACACCGCTTCGGCAGTGCAGCGATACCCGGGCGGTATCGATCGGGACTCCCCACGGTTACCGTGCCTACATGGAAATACGCGAGCTGCGGTACTTCGCCGCCGTCGCCGAGGAGTTGCACTTCGGCAAGGCCGCCCAGCGTCTGGAGATGGCCCAGCCGCCCCTGTCCCGCGCCATTGCCCGGCTCGAACGACAGCTCGGGGTCACGTTGCTGGAGCGGACCAGCCGCAGCGTCACGCTCACCGAGGCCGGGGCCGTCCTGCTGTCCGAGGCTCGTTCGATCCTCAGCGCGGTGGCCGCTGCCGAGCGGCGTACCCGACAGGCCGCGCAGAGCCGCCCCCGTCTCGTCCTCGCCGTCAAATCGGGCACCGCAGGCGGCTTGCTGGCCAAACTCCTCGACGCCTACCGCGCGGAGCCCGGCGCAGCCACTGTCGATCTGCTGCTCTGCGAAGCGCACCAGCAGCAGGAACTGCTCCACAACGGGCAAGCCGACGTGGCTCTGCTGCATCTGCCCTTCGATTCGACGGCCGGACTCGACAGCGAAATCCTGTACACCGAGGGACAGGTGGCGATCCTGCCCGCCTCTCACCACCTCGCCGGCCGCTCCCAGGTCCGGGTGGCCGAGGTCAGCGCACTGCCGGAACTCCCGATGGCACGCTGGCCGGACCACGACGGCAGCTACCCAGCGGGGCCAGGGCCAGAGGTGAAAAACCTGACACAGCTCTTCCAGCTGATCGCGCTCGGCCAGGCCACCGTGATCATCCCCGAGTCCGCCGGCACCGATCTGCGCCGGGATCTCGCCGCCGTGCCGGTCCTGGATGCCCCGCCTGTCACAACCGTGATCGCCTGGCCCCCGCAGAGCCGCCTTCGCGCAGCCGCCGACCTGATCCGCGTAGCAACGCGTCTTTGACCGGCCGCTCTGCATCCGCTCAGAGGGGCAGGGCCGACGGATGCAGATCATCGATGAGCGCCTCGCTACCGGAACGGGCCAGGGTGGTCGACCGCGCCCGCATGGCCGACCGCATCGCCCCGCGCTGCAACCTCGCCACCGAGCCTGCCCGCACCAGGTGCCGTGCCGAGGGAGATCCGGAGCTTGCCGCGTGCCCTTGTCATCCTTCGAAGCGGTAGCCCATGCCCGGCTCGGTGATGAGGTAGCGGGGATGGGAGGGGTCCGCTTCCAGTTTTCGGCGAAGTTGGGCCATGTAGACCCGGAGGTAGTTGGTCTTGTTGCTCTGGGTGACGTTGGCGCCCCAGACCTCCTCCAGCAGGTGCTTCTGCGTGATCAGCCGTCCCGGACTGGTGACCAGGATCTCCAGCAGATGCCACTCCGTGGGGGTCAGGCGTACGTCTCGGCCGTCCCGGTGCAGCTTCTTGGCCAGCAGGTCGATGCTGAAGTCAGCTGTCTCGACGAGCGTCACCCCGGAGGTGAGCGGAGTCTCCTCGGTGCGCCGGACGGCGGCCCGTAGCCTGGCCAGCAGTTCCTCCATGCTGAACGGCTTGCTGACGTAGTCGTCGGCGCCTGCGTCCAGCGCGGCGACCTTCTCGTCGGAGCCCTGGCGGGCGGACAGCACCAGGATCGGCACCCGGCTCCAGCCTCTGAGCCCCTTGATGACGTCGACGCCGTCCATGTCGGGGAGGCCGAGGTCGAGCATCACCACGTCGGGCTGCCGGGCAGTCGCGAGCCGTAGCGCGGTGGCGCCGTCGGGGGCCGCGTCGACCCCGTACCGGCGCGCCTGGAGATTGATGATGAGGGCCCGTACCAGCTGCGGGTCGTCCTCCACCACCAGCACCCGTGTCATCGACGTGCGCCTTCCTGTCGTACGTCCGGTGACGTACTTGCTCATGACGGCGGGAGTCGGTGCACCCGGATCGTGTCCGGGTGCACCGACTCCCCCGAGGGTCGGATAACACCATCAGCCCTTGGCCGCCAAGGCCTTGAGCGCGATGTTGAGCTCCAGGACGTTCACGCGAGGCTCCCCGACGAAGCCGAGCGTGCGGCCCTTGGTCTGTTCGTCGACCAGCTTCTGGACCTGGGCCACGCTCAGGCCGTTGCGTGCGGCCACCCGGTGGACCTGGAGGTCCGCGTAGGCCGGGGAGATGTCCGGGTCGAGGCCGGAGCCGGAGGAAGTGACCGCGTCGGCGGGAACCTGAGACCGCTTGACGGTGTAGCCGGGCACCGAGTTGTCCTTGATGACGGCGGCCTGGGCGTCCTTGACCTGCTGGACGAGGACCTTGCTGTCGGCGGAGAGGTTGGTGGCCCCGGACAGGATCAGCTTGTACTGCGTGTTGACGCTGTTGGTGCCGAGGCCGTTCTGCGGGCGGCCCTGGAACCACTTCAGATCCGGTTCCGGAGTCTCCTGCCCCTTCTTCAGCGGCAGGTTGTACGACTGCCCGATCAGTGAGGACCCGACGACCTTGCCGTCGGCCCTGATCTCCGAGCCGTTCGCCTTGTCGTGGAAGAGGGCCTGGGCGACGCCGGTGACGGCGAGCGGGTAGATGACACCGGTCACCAGCGTCAGTACCAGCAGGGCGCGCAGTCCCGCCCACAGCAACCGGCCTGTGTTCAGTACGGAGTTGTTCATGGCCTTCAGCCGATCCCGGGGATGAGGGAGATGAGCAGGTCGATGAGCTTGATGCCGATGAAGGGGGCGATCAGGCCGCCGATGCCGTAGATGGTGAGGTTGCGACGCAGCATCTTGTCGGCGCTGACCGGCCGGTACTGCACGCCCCGCAGGGACAGGGGCACCAGAGCGATGATGATCAGCGCGTTGAAGATGACCGCGGACAGGATCGCGGAGTCCGGTGAGGACAGGCCCATGATGTTGAGCTTGTCCAGGCCGGGGTAGACCGCCGCGAACAGTGCCGGGATGATCGCGAAGTACTTCGCGACGTCGTTGGCTATGGAGAACGTCGTCAACGCGCCCCGGGTGATGAGGAGTTGCTTGCCGATCTCGACGATCTCGATCAGCTTCGTCGGGTTGGAGTCGAGGTCGACCATGTTGCCGGCCTCCTTGGCGGCGGACGTGCCGGTGTTCATGGCCACGCCGACGTCCGCCTGGGCGAGGGCCGGGGCGTCGTTGGTGCCGTCCCCGGTCATCGCGACGAGCTTGCCGCCTGCCTGTTCCCGCTTGATGAGGGCCATCTTGTCCTCGGGCGTGGCCTCCGCGAGGAAGTCGTCGACCCCGGCCTCCTCGGCGATCGCCTTGGCGGTCAGCGGGTTGTCACCCGTGATCATGACGGTCTTGATGCCCATGCGACGCAGTTCGTCGAACCGCTCCCGCATGCCCTCCTTGACGACGTCCTTGAGGTGGATGACACCCAGCACACGGGCGCCTTCGGCATCTTCGAGCGCGACCAGCAGCGGGGTGCCACCGGCCGCGGAGATCCGGTCGGTCACCTCCCGGGCGTCGGCGGCTACTTCACCGCCCCGGCCCTCTACCCAGGCGATGACCGAACCGGCCGCACCCTTGCGGATCCTGCGTCCGTCCACGTCGACACCCGACATGCGGGTCTGCGCGGTGAACTCGATCCACTCGGCCCCGGTCAGCACGCGCTCGCGCAGCCCGTATTTCTCCTTGGCCAGTACGACGATGGAGCGGCCCTCCGGTGTCTCGTCGGCCAGCGAGGACAGCTGGGCGGCTTCCGCCACCACTGCCTCGGTCACCCCGGCCACCGGCACGAACTCCGACGCCTGTCGGTTGCCGAGCGTAATGGTGCCGGTCTTGTCGAGCAGCAGGGTCGAGACGTCACCGGCGGCCTCGACCGCGCGGCCCGACATGGCCAGGACGTTGCGCTGGACGAGGCGGTCCATGCCGGCGATGCCGATCGCGGAGAGCAGGGCGCCGATGGTCGTCGGGATCAGGCAGACGAGCAGGGCGACCAGCACGACCATCGTCAGGTGCGTGCCGGCGTAGTCGGCGAACGGCGGCAATGTCGCCACGGCGAGCAGGAACACGATGGTGAGCGAGGCGAGCAGGATGTTCAGCGCGATCTCGTTCGGCGTCTTCTGCCGGGCCGCGCCCTCGACCAGGTTGATCATCCGGTCGATGAAGGTCTCGCCGGGCTTCGTCGTGATCTTGATGACGATCCGGTCGGAGAGGACCTTCGTGCCGCCGGTGACAGCGCTGCGGTCGCCGCCGGACTCCCGGATGACCGGGGCGGACTCACCGGTGATCGCCGACTCGTCGACCGAGGCCACACCCTCGACCACGTCACCGTCGCCGGGGATGATGTCGCCGGCCTCACAGACGACCCGGTCACCGATCTTCAGCCCGGTGCCGGGCACCTGCTCCTCGGAGCCGTCCTTGAGCAGGCGGCGCGCGACGGTGTCGGTCTTGGCCTTCCTGAGCGTGTCGGCCTGGGCCTTGCCGCGCCCTTCGGCGACCGCCTCCGCGAGGTTGGCGAAGACGACCGTCAGCCACAGCCAGGCGCTGATGGTCCAGCCGAACCAGTCCCCCGGGTCCTTGAAGGAGAACACCGTGGTCAGCACGGAACCGATCCAGACCACGAACATCACGGGCGACTTGACCATCACCCGTGGGTCGAGCTTGCGGAAGGCGTCCGGCAGCGACTTCAGCAGCTGCTTGGGGTCGAAGAGTCCCGCGCCGACGCGCCCCTCGGGGGCTTTGTGACCGGTCGGCGTGTCCTGGTGGGGCGCAAGGGTGGGTGTGGACATCGCGTCCTCGTGGGGTTCGGTACGGGTGGTCATGACGCCAGCCCCTCGGCCAGCGGCCCCAGCGCGAGCGCGGGGAAGTACGTCAGACCGGTGATGATCAGGATCGCGCCCACCAACAGGCCCACGAACAGCGGCTTGTTGGTACGCAGGGTGCCCGCGGTCTCGGGGACGGGGCGCTGCTCGGCGAGCGAACCGGCCAGGGCCAGCACGAACACCATCGGCAGGAAGCGGCCGAGCAGCATCGCCACGCCGAGCATGGTGTTGTACCAGTCGGTGTTCGCGTTCAGGCCCGCGAAGGCCGAGCCGTTGTTGTTGGCGGCGGAGGTGAAGGCGTACAGCACCTCGGAGAAGCCGTGCGCACCGGAGTTGAGCATCGAGTGCGGCGGGGTAGGCAGCGCCATGGAGATCGCGGCGAGGACCAGTACGAGCGCCGGGGTGATGAGGATGTAGCAGGCGGCGAGCTTGATCTCGCGGGTGCCGATCTTCTTGCCCAGGTACTCGGGCGTCCGGCCGACCATGAGTCCGGCGATGAACACCGCGATGACGGCCATGATCAGCATGCCGTAGAGCCCGGACCCGGTGCCGCCGGGCGCGATCTCGCCCAGTTGCATGCCCAGGATGGTGATCCCGCCTCCGAGCCCGGTGAAGGAGGAGTGGAAGGAGTCCACCGCTCCCGTCGAGGTGAGCGTGGTGGACACCGCGAAGATCGACGAGGAGCCGACGCCGAAGCGGACCTCCTTGCCTTCCATCGCACCGCCGGCGAGGTGCAACGCCGGGCCGTGATGGGCGAATTCGGTCCACATCATCAGGCCGACGAAGCCGACCCATATGGTCGCCATGGTCGCGAGGATCGCGTAGCCCTGCTTGACGCTTCCGACCATCACCCCGAAGGTGCGGGTCAGCGAGAACGGGATCACCAGCAGCAGGAAGATCTCGAAGAGGTTGGTGAACGGCGTCGGATTCTCGAACGGGTGGGCCGAGTTGGCGTTGAAGTAGCCACCGCCGTTGGTGCCGAACTCCTTGATCGCCTCCTGCGAGGCGACCGCGCCCCCGTTCCACTGCTGCGTCCCGCCCATGAACTGCCCGACCTCGTGGATGCCGGAGAAGTTCTGGATGACTCCACAGGCCACGAGCACGATCGCGGCGATCGCCGCACCGGGTACCAGGATCCGGATCGTGCCGCGCACCAGGTCGGCCCAGAAGTTGCCGAGTTCACCGGTCCGGGACCGCGCGAACCCTCGTACGAGGGCCACGGCGACGGCTATGCCGACAGCGGCGGAGACGAAGTTCTGCACGGCGAGACCAGCCGTCTGGACCACGTGGCCCATGGTCTGCTCGCCGTAGTACGACTGCCAGTTGGTGTTGGTCACGAAGGACACGGCCGTGTTGAACGACTGCGCCGGATTCACCGAGTCGAAGCCGAGCGAGCCGGGCAGGATGCCCTGGATCCGCTGGAGCAGGTAGAGAAAGAGCACGCCGACCGCCGAGAAGGCGAGGACCCCGCGCAGGTACGCGGTCCAGGTCATCTCGGCGTCGGGGTTGGCACCGATGGCCCTGTAGGTCCACTTCTCGACACGCCAGTGCTTGTCGGAGGAGTACACCTTGGCCATGTAATTGCCGAGGGGAATGTAGGCGAGAGCCAGCGCGCCGATGAGGGCGAGCAGCTGGAGGACGCCGGCGAGCACGGAACCCATGTCAGTTCTCAGAACCTCTCCGGGAAGATCAGGGCGAGGACGAGATAGCCCAGCAGGGCGACGGCCACGATCAGGCCGACGATGTTGTCCGCGGTCACAGCTTGGTCACCCCCTTGGCGACGAGAGCCACCAGCGCGAAACCCGCGGCGGTGATGACGACGAAGGCCAGGTCGGCCATCGCGAACTCCTAGGAGAGGTTCGGAAGAGAAACGGACAGATAGAGCAAACCCCGGCCCTGGCCGGATTCGGCCGCCCGTTGACGGGTCCCTTACGGCGGCCCCCGCACCTTTGACGGCACTCATACGGCCGTGCCCCGCAGCCCTCACAGCAGCCGGAATCTCAGTCGGCAGATGAGGCGTCGGTCTCCCGCCGTACCGCGTGGGCGACGACGGCACCGCGCTGGTTCTGGAGCAGCCGCTGCCACAGCCGCTCCGGCTCCGCCTCCGGGATCAGCACCGTCACCCTGGTGAAAGGCTCCGCCGCGGCGACCTCGCGGACATAGGCAGCGATCGGGCGCCCCATAGAGGCACCGAGGAACGCCGCCGTGGTCAGGGCCTCCGAGGTCACCCGGGACAGGGAGGAGACAGGAACGATCACCAGGGAACGCCGGCGGTGCGGTGGCTCGGAGAAACGGCCCAGCCCCAGCCGCTCCCCGATCCGGCCGTACGCGCGGTGGACGGCGAAGAAGGCCGCGACCAGCAGCGGCAGCGGCAGCGGCAGCGGCAGCGGCAGCGGCAGCGGCAGCATGATCGTGAAGCCGACGAAGACGTCGATGGCGAACAGCGGTACCAGCGTGTCGGAAGGCGCTACCGGACGAAGTCCCGGAGAACCTCCCTGGCGGCCCGGGCGCCGGAGGCCAGGGCTCCCTGGACCGAGCCCGTGGCCCGGTGGTCGCCGCACACGTGACGTCCCGGCCCCACCCGGGTGGTGCGGCTCATCGGCAGCGGCGGCGTCATGACCGGCAGTGCGTCGACGATCGTGCGGACGGTCAGGAGGTCCCATCCTGTGGTGTCCGTCCCGTACGCCTCGGCCAGCGCGGCCCGCACGGCCCCTTCCCGCCCGTCGGCGTCCCCGCCGAGCACGGAGGTCCCCACGAGGGCGTAACCGTCCGGGGCGTAACCCGGCACGACATCGCTCAGGACACACGTGTTCAAGAACCGGCGGCCCTCGTCGACGAGGAGAGTCGGTTCGGACAATGGCGACCGCGGTGCCACGTGGTAGTACGTGGTGACCACGCGGCAGTCGGGCACCTTCAGGCCGGGCAGCAGCCGTCCCGCGGGGCCGGGGCCGGTGGCCACCACGACCGCCCGCGCGCGCAGTTCCTGTCCGCTGTCCGTCACGGCGCCCTCGTCGGTGAGGGCGCTCACGGCGGTCTCCAGGCGGATCGTGCCGACGGGCAGATCGGCGGCGAGCGCCGCGGGGACGGCGCCGATTCCGGCGCCCGGCAGACACAGGGTGCCGCGGAGCATGCTGCGCCAGACGAGGTGGAAGAACCGGCTGGAGGTTTCCAGCTCGTCCTCCAGGAAGACCCCGGACAGGAACGGCCGGAAGAAGCGTTCGACGAACTCTGCGGAGAATCCGGCATCGGCCAGGGCCGTGCGGGTGGTCCGGTCCCGCGCTGCCTTGACCCGGCTGACCGGGCCGAACAGGTCGCGGGCCGTGAGCAGGCCGAGCGCCACGAGGTCACGAGGACCGGCAAGCCGTCCCGGCAACAGCGTCGACCAAGCGTGCGGACGCCGGGTGGGGTCCTGGAAGCGCAGAGTGCCCTGCCCGGCGGTGTGCACCAGGACACCGGCCGTGAACGGTCGCAGCCGCAGTTGCCGCAGCACCAACCTGCGGCGTACCTGCGGATAGGAGGTGTTGAACACCTGGAAGCCCCGGTCCACGACAAAACCGTCGACCCGGTCGGAGCGCATACGGCCGCCCACCGCGTCGGACGCCTCCACGACCTGGACGTCCAGCCCAGCCGCCAGGAGGTCCCGCGCACAGGCCAGCCCGGCGACACCTGCGCCGATGACCAGGACGTCGGGGATGTTCGGGGACGCGGGCACAGAAGCCTCCTTGACGGTCCGGCGGCGCCACGGCGACCGAATGCACCAGCCACGAACGCATACCGAGACTCTTCTCTCCGCACACCTGTCTTGGATGCGCCGATCACCCGCCCGGACCCTGTGGAAGCGCATGCGGGCGAGGCCCTCCGCGCGGGCCGGGGCGATTCACGGTGCCGGCGTGCCCGATCTTGGAGCAGTGACACAGGGGCTGGCCGGCGACGAAGGCTGGAGACGACGTCGGCCGCACTCTCCTTGGCGGGGTCCTGCAAGACCCGGTGAGTCCCACCACCGGCCGGGGCGGCGCACATGGCGAGCATGCGGAAGGTCGGGGCGACCCGGCCCATCAGGTGGGCGGGGACGATCGCCTGCCGCAGGGAGGGGGCGGGCACCGTCGTGGCATCCATGGCCGCGCCGCATACGGCGAGCGCGCGAGGCCGGCAGCATGCAGGTTCGCGGCGGCGGCGTGGCCCAGGACGATATGAGAGCGTGTGCGCAGCGCGTCCGGGCCCGCGCGCTTCAGGTGTCGCGCGTCCTGTCCTGCCATTGCCGCGATCACACCGCCCTCCCGCAGTTCTTGGCAGGCTGCGGTGACGATGTCGTGGCCGGGTGGACGATCTGAGGCTGCGTTTGAGCGCCGCGGGTCAGGGCCGGTCGTCCGCGAGGGCGATTGCGTGCTTCTCGGGAACTCCGAGCATCAGCAGACTCGTGATCGTTGCCGCTCGGGCGTCGAGGGTTCCGTTCTCCAGGGCGCTGTCCGCGATGGCGAACACCACGCCGTAAGCGAGTTGGCTGAGGAGGGCCGCCGGCAGGTGGCGTGCGAATACGTCGTCGTCCTGGCCGCGCTTCACGAGGTCGGCGAGAAGTTCGTCGAGCGGCCCGAGCAAGCCGTGGATCGTCTCGCCGTACTCTCCGCGACGCAGTGCCAACAGCACTCGGTATCGGTGCGCCACCGGCCAGAGGCGGGCGATGAACTCGACCCACGCCGCGTCCGCTTTCGCATCGGAGGCGTTGACTTCGGCCAACACGGCTGTCATCTCGGCGACCGCTCGTTCCGTGAGTGTCCGAACCAGGTCGAGGCGCGAGGGGAAATGGTCGTACACCGTGCGACGGACGACGCCGGCAGCGGCGGCGATCTCGCCCATCCCGGCATCCGGCTTCTCTCCCAGCAGGGCGAGGGCGACGTCAAGGATGCGATCGCGCGTCTCCATCATCGACTGCGCGCGGGAGGACTTGGAGGGCACGACAAAGAATTATTGCACACCCGTGTACGGTGAAATCCACTGCACATCGATGTACAGTGAGACTCGCTGTACACCAGTGTGCAGTGGAAGGCCGGGCCGCACCATGCCTCGAAGCTCAGGAGAAGGCCATGACCACACCGACGCCGCACGCCTCAGCCCTCGTCCGCCCCTTCACCGTCTCGATCCCGGAATCGGACATCGACGACCTGAAGCGGCGACTGGCAGGGACCCGGTGGCCCGATCCGGAAACAGTGGGCGACTGGTCGCAAGGGGTTCGCGTGGAGAACGCCAGGTCCCTGGTCGACCACTGGCAGCACCGATACGACTGGCGGCGCCTGGAGTCCGAACTCAACCGCCACCCCCAGTTCCTGACCGAGATCGACGGGCTGGACATCCACTTCCTCCACGTCAGGTCGAGGAATCCGAACGCGCTGCCGCTGATCCTCACGCACGGATGGCCGGGCTCGATCCTCGACTTCCTGAAGCTGATCGGCCCTCTGACCGATCCGGTCTCGTTCGGAGGAGACGCCGCCGATTCATTCGACGTCGTCATCCCGTCACTCCCCGGATTCGGGTTCTCCGAGAAGCCCACCGAGACCGGGTGGACCGCATCGCGGATCGCGCGCGCGTGGGCGGAGCTGATGCAGCGCCTCGGTTACACGCGGTGGGCAGCACAGGGCGGCGACTGGGGCGGCGTCGTCACCACCGACCTCGGGGCCATGCAGCCCGCGGGGCTCGTCGGGATTCACCTGAACACGCAGTACGCCTTTCCGGCGCAGATGCCCGAAGAGTTGTCGCCCGAGCAGCGCGACGCGGTGGAGACCCTCGCCTTCTACGCCGGTGAACTCGGTGGGTCGAACCACCTTCAGGGCACGAAGCCGGAGACCGTCGGATTCGCGCTGGCGGACTCCCCCACGGGTCAGGCGGCCTGGATCTACGAGAAGTACCAGTCCAAGACCGACAACCACGGGCTCGCCGAGGACGCGCTGAGCGTGGACGACATCCTCGACACGATCTCCCTCTACTGGTTCACCAACAGCGCGGCGCCCTCCGCCCGCATCTACTGGGAGAACAAGTCCCGCACCTTCGCCGGCCCGAAGGTGACACTGCCGGTCGCGGTGACCGTCTTCCCGAAGGACATCCCACGCGTGCCACGTAGTTGGATCGAAGACACCTACGACGATCTGATTCATTACGGCGAGGCCGACAAGGGCGGGCACTTCGCGGCCCTGGAACAGCCCGAGACACTGGTCAGCGAAATCCGCACCGGCCTGCGCGCCCTGCGCCCCTGACGCCAACGCGCGAACCCAGGGGCGCGGCAGGCCCTGTTCCATGCCTTACGCGCAGGGTCGACGGCCGCTCGCCTCCGAGCAACTCCGCACGGTCTCGGGATGTGCGATGCCGTGTGCAACGACGACTCAGCTTGCGGTCCAAGGTCTGCCGTCGAACGGGACGCAGCACAGAGGCCGCGATCGTGGGACTGGTCGAGCACGAGGCTCAACGAGACGCGTTCACGGTTGTGGCGGAGTTCCGATCGGCGTTGTACGCGTGCCTGACCGCACGTAGCGACGCCTTGTTCGGGTTGTGCGACGCGCTGCGATGTTAGTTGATCCGCCGCGTACATCCGGCGAACTGGGCGCTCCCGAGAGCTGGTTGTGCTGGGGACTCAAACGGCCGAACCCCCTACCCACCCGGTGGCGGATCGAATCTCCCGCCGAGGACTTTCGGCGTACGCCGAAACCGATTGTCGCCGCAACGCGGCCCACGTGAGTCTTCTCGGCAGGCCCGGCCCACACGGCCGAACCACCACCGACAAAGACGGGGAACTCACCATGCGCACCTCGCGTTCACTGCGGTTGCAAGGCAGCGTCCGTCGACCTGACGAAACCGGCGCTGCACACAACCGGGACGGTGGGTTCCGGTGACCGCTCCATCGTGGCCGTGTACACCCTGCACGACGTCGGCACCTCGCACGGCAAGGCGTACACCGACCTGGGCAGGCTGACCCGTTCGCTGAACGTTCCCGGTGGCATACGACCGGCGGGCAAGTGGTTCGGCACCTGGAACTCCGACGCCAAGGCCCGCCCGAGCCCAACACCACCCGCGACCCGCTCCTCCAACTGCACGAGTGGTGGGCCTACCTGCCTCAGTACGGGGGCTATGTCAGCAACATCTACATGAGCAGTCCGGACAACCAACTGCCCGGCGTCACGCAGTGCTGAACAGTGCATCACGGTACTGCGAAGGGCCTGCGGGAAAAGCCGGGCAGGCACCCGGCACCTTTCGGTCGCACTCGAAAACCAATGAGAAAAGGACAGGTGGATGACCAGGACCAGGAAGTATCTCTCCCTCTGGATCGCAGCCCTCGCCCTGACGGCGGGCGGTGTGATCGCCGCCCCTTCGGCCAGTGCCGCTGCCAGCGCCGAGTGCGGAGTCCGGGCGAGCGACGGCCGGCTGTGGTGCGGGAACGGAGCCCCCGCCATTCTGCGCTCGGGCGCCTACCACGAAGCGGACATAACGGGGCAACTCTATTCCACCTTCAGCTGGTTCGACTGCTGGACCTACGGTGGACTGCACGGCGGCGGCAACACCACCTGGTACCACACCAAGGGCGACTGGACCGCTCCTGGCTACGACGGGTGGGGCTACGTCCCGGCGGACTGGGTCAACACACCGTCCTCGTTCGACGCCGATCCGAGCGCGCGCGGTCTGCGGCACTGCTGAGAGCGGCACTGCCGAGCTCGCCAGACCACTTCTTGATGTCGTCGGTCTCATCCACGAGACCGACGACATCGTCGTCGTGGCGTCCTCTTATCAACCCCCTGTAACCAGCCTGTTCCCGCCTGCTCTTGCCGAAGTTGCCAGGGTCGAGAGGAGCCGGAACCACCTGTGGCCTGGCGTCACGGCCGAGTCCGTGAGGATTTGGCGAGAGAGTTCGTGCGGAACCCGTACCGCAACCTCTGGAGTGAGTACAAGGATGGCGGCTGCGGTGCGTGGGAATGCTGCGGCAGTCCCTTCGAAGCACGGGAGTTCCTGGATGCCGTGATACACGGCATGTCCCGGCGCCGGGCTCGCGAGCTTCGATCCCTCGTAGACCAACTCGGCAACTCGTAGTGCGCGAATTCAGGCACGACATTAAACGGCATGCTCAGCATGTCGTTTACGGTCCAGTGCCTGACCCTGTGCTCCGTCACAGGGTGGATCAGCGCGAAGGCCGTGGTCGTGAGTTTGGTGCATCAGGATGTCCCGCGGGATGCGTTCGCGGAAGTGCCGCACTTCCGGTCGGCGCTGTACGCGTGTCTGACCGCGCGGGGGCGACGCCTGTTCGCGTTATGCGGCGCCCTGCTGTGCACGGATGGACCGGTGCGGACACTGGTCGATCAAGTGCTCGCGCCCGAACACGCCATGGGCACGGAGCTCTGTACGGCGGGCTCAACCGGGGCCGAATCGATGTCGCCCCGTTGCGTCGGGCTCTGGCCGGGATGCCGTTGCCGAGGGCCGCGGACGGTCTGCTGGTGTTGGCGGTGGATGTCTCTCCGTGGCTTCGGCCGGGCGCCGGCACGTGTGCTGACCGGGCCTTTTGCCACGGCTGAACAAGCCCGTCTGGCTGTGGTGGTCGGACACCGGCGCCACCGAGATGGGCGTCGACCGCTGCTGGCAGTCCTTCCTCTGCCGCTTCGACATCGAGCACACGTTTTTCGCCTGTTCAAGCAGACGCTCGGGTCGACCAAGCCTCGTCTTCGCAGCTCCGAAGCCGCCGACCGGTGGACATGGCTGGTGATCGCGGCCTACGCCCAGCTCCGACTGGCCCGCCCGCCGGCCACCAACTTGCGGCGGCCCTGGGAGAACAGACCGAGCCGAACAATCGGACACCAGCGCGCGTCCGCAGGGGGTTCAGGAACCTGCACGCGAAGACCGGCTCTCCGGCTGATGCACCGAAACCGTCTCAGCCCGGTCCCGGTCGGCCACCCGGCTCGAAGAACCGCCGCCCCGAAAGGGAACGAAGCCCAGACGCGTCAGTCAGGACTAACGCGTCTCAGTAGTAGGCGCATCTCGTCCGTCTACTACATCAACCCACGTGACTACTAACCGAGACGGATCAACACCCAGCAGAAACACCGCCTCCTGTTCACGCTCCAGCACGATGACCCATGGCGATGGCGTCCCTTCTGGAGCGGTCAGCACGTAGTTGCGGCAGATCCCGTGAAAGGGAAGGCCCGAGATCGAGTCCGCGATCGGGTCTCCCGGATGCGACTCCCGCAGCAGGGCAGTTATCTCGCCGACGAGATCAGGGCGGACATCAGCCAGGCGCAACGGGCTCTTTCCGGGACTATGACGGGACTCCATGCTCCGAAGCATGTCAGGACACCCAGCCCACCGGCTCGACCGAAGCGCCAGTACGCACGTTAAACGACAAGCGCAGAACCTGTTCCGGTCCCCAAAGGGGCAGTTCGAGGCCCTCGTTTCGGCCCAGACCGAAAGAAGTCGACCCTGCCACCGAGTCGAGCGCAGGCTGAACCCGGAACCGTCACAAGTGAGGAACCCTTCCATGCAGAAACCTGCAAGCAAGCTCCGCCTCGCCGCGGCCGCGTTCAGCGCTGTACTCCTCGCGGGCGCGGCGCTCTCCGGAAGTGCCCACGCCGCGCCCGAGGGGAAAGCCGGGGTCAAGGCCTGCGGCTACTACGAGACGCAGACAGACGCGTATTACGGACACTGCGGCAGCACCTGGGTCAAGATCCAGGTCGACATCGACTGGTGGCCGACCGACATCAAGAGGTGCGTCCCGCCGGGCGAGACCCATCTCGGCACGACCGACGAGATCGACAACGCCTGGGCCATCCCGGGGACCTGCGGCTAGGCCGAGTTCCGGAACCCGGTGATCTGTCTGGTTGGCCGTCCGGGGAAATTGCGGGCGGCCAACCAGAGGGTGAGGTCGTGGGCGATGTCGTTGATGCTGGTCGCCCACGTGACCTCGTGCTCATTGCGGGAGGAGTCGCGGCGGACTATCTCGTAGCCGCCTTCGTCGAGGACGGCCACTGAAGCGAGCCACACCGGGTCGTCCTCGTCAGGCTGGACGACCACGAAGGTGTTGTCGGATTCGTTGAGGTCGTCGATCATCATGAACAGCGCGTCCTCGGAGGGGTCGTCGATGCGGTCGCCGTTCTCGTTGTCGGCGCCGCAGCGCTGAGACCCCATCTCTGCCACTTCCCATCCGGTTCGCCTTGGCCACGGTCGACATGGCACGGGGAGCTGCCAGTTCAGGTCGGTCATGGCCATTCGCCGATCGCGGCGATTCAGGCGGGCTGCCCCATCGGCCGGACCGTCAAGGTGTTGAGATCGACGCCCGTCGGCTGGTCGAGGGCGAAGCAGATGGCCTCGGCGATGGGCTGGGGAGGCAGGGCGAAGGGAGGCACGCCGGCGCCTTGCCAGAAGGGTGTGTCGATCATGCCGGGGTTGACGAGAGTGACGCCGATTCCGCGGGTCGTGACATGCAGGCGCAGGTTCTCGGCAAGCCCCGTGGTGGCCCATTTGGTGGCCGAGTAGAGATTGGCGGGTGAGTTCTTGAGCCCGGCGACGCTGCCGATGAGCACCAGTCGTCCGCCGGTGGCCTCCAGGTGGGGCAGGGTGGCGTGGGCCAGCAGGGCGGGACCGAGGACGTTGGTGAGAACCATCGGCGCCCACGATGTCGGGTCACCGGCCCCGATGGAGTCACCGGACATGAATCCGGCGTTGGCCACCGCCGCGTCGAGGGCACCGAAATGCTCCACCGTCCGGGTCACGGCCGCCTCGGTGGCCTGCCAGTCCGCCGCGTCCGCGACCAGGCCCAGCAGACGGTCGGGCTGGCCGGCCTCGTCGAGGAACGCCTTCAGTTTGCCCTCGTCGCGGCCGGTGACCGCCACACGGTGGCCGCGGTCGAGAGGTGCTGCGCCGCCTGCCGGGCATCCTGCCGGTGGAGGCCGTGTTCTTCGCCTCCGTGGATCCGGCGACCCTGCTCTTCACCTCGGCTGTCGCCCAGGACCCGCTGGCCGGTGCCACCCCGCTTTTCCTCGACAACGAGTACGGCCGCGCGGACGTCAACAAGTTCGCCGTGCTGGCCAGAAGCCCGGAGCCGGTCATGTCACTGGACCGGGCAACGCGGGGTGAGCGTTCCGCCAGTGCCCGCTACCGCGAGATCATGGCCAGTCTGGGGTTCGGGGACGAGCTCCGCGCCGCTCTGATCGTCGGGCACGAGTGCTGGGGCGTGCTCTGCCTGCACAGGGAGGACGCGGAAGCCGGCTTCTCCGGCGCCGACCTGGACCTCGTGCGCAGGCTCGCCCCGCACCTGGCCGAAGGGCTGCGCCGCGATGTCGTACGCCAGGCCCTGACCGGTGACGGGGCGGGAACCGCAGGCGGCCCCGGCGTGCTCGTGCTCGACCAGGGGCTCTCCCTGGTCTCGATCAGCCCGGACGCCGAACGGTGGCTGGCCGGGCTGGAGGCCCCGGAGATCCACGGACTGCCGTTGCCGGTCTACGCGCTGGCCGTCCAGCTGGCCCAGTCGCCGGACACGCTCCCGGAGACTGCGCACCGGCCCGGCTCGATCAGGCTGCGCACCACCGACGGGCAGTGGCTGACCCTGCACGCCACGCGTCTTCGGGGGCGGGCGGAGGACCGGATCGGGGTGGTGGTCGAGCCTGCGCCGGCCGCCGAGCTCGGCTCCCTGCTGCTGGCCGCCCATGGCCTCACCCCGGCCCAGAGCCGGGTCACCGCGCTGGTGCTGCAAGGGTGCTCCACCCGGGAGATCGTCGCCCGGCTGCACGTCTCCGCGTACACCGTGCAGGAGCACCTGACGGCGGTGTTCGCCCGGTTCGGCGTCAGCAGCCGCCGGGAACTGATCGCCGCGGTGCTCGCCGCGAAGGGCCGCTGAGCCGACCGGCAGGCCGATCACCCTCTCGGCAGGTGGACTCTGCTTCTCCCCCGCGGAGCCCGGGGTCTCTCGGCGCTGGTCACGGCCCCCAGGCGCCGGGGCCTCCGGCGCGCCACTCGTTCCCTTCCCGGACGGCGTTCTGTCTCAGTTGGACTGGACGCACAGAGGACTGTCTCGGTTGAACTGGCCGGGCAGAGGAACGATCCTGAACTCATGGTGCAGCACGATGCCACGGCGATCGTCGATGTGCGGGGTGTGGTGCGGGCCTGGAGCGACGGTGCCCGCGACCTGGTGGGATACACGGTCGAGGAGGTGGTGAACCGTCCGGCCGCCGAACTGCTGGTCGAGGACATCGAAGCCGACACGGTCACGAACCTGTCCGGCCTCGTCGTGCTGCGCCACCGCGACGGCTCGTCCGTTCCGCTCAGACTCAGCGCCTGCGCCCTGATCGACGAAAGCGGAGAGCGGTGCGGCTACGTGATCACCGCCGACCCCGCCGACCCCGTCGGCAGCCAGGAGCCCACTCTGGCGGGCCAAGCCTTCCAGCAGGCGTCCCTGCCCATGTCGGTGTTCGACACCACCCAGCACTACATGCGGCTCAACGACAGGGCCTGCCGCATCATGGGCGTGCCGGAGGAGGCCCTGCTCGGACAGCACTTTCCGGAGAGCGTGGAGGATCGCCCGGCGCATCGCGGCTGGCTTGATCATCTGCGCCAGGTCGTCGACACAGGCCGTCCGGTCCGCTACGAGAGCTTCACCGGAGCCCCCGCCCTGAACCGGGAGCACTCCTGGACCACCGACATGTGGCCACTGCGGGATGCCGACGGTGAGGTCCACGCCGTTGGCATCGCGTCGTTCGACAGCACCGAGCAGTACTGGGCTCGCCAACGCCTCGCCCTGCTGAACGAGGCCGCGGCCTCCATCGGCGCCACCCTGGACGTGGTGCGCACCGCCGAGGAGCTGATCGAACTGCTCGTACCCCGGTACGCGGACTTCGCCAGCGTCGACCTGCTGGAGTGGGTCTTCCAGGCGGAGGGCCTGCCCGACATTCCGGCCCGGGACATCGTCCTGCGCAGAGTCGCCCACGGCTCCGGCACGAAGGGAACGCCTGAGGCCGCCGTACATGTCGGCGACACCGACACGTATTCACCGCTTTCCCCGCCGGCGAAGGCGCTGCGATCCGGGCGGGCCGTGGTCAGTCAGGCCGGCGAGCCGGACTTCGTGCGCTGGGTCGCGGCGCGCAACACGCGCTCCCCCGCCGGCAGGGCGTATCGCGTGGGCGCCCACTCGATGCTCGCCGCGCCGCTGCGAGCACGCGGCACCACGCTGGGCGTGGTCGTCGCCGTGCGGATCGCCAACCCGGAAGACTTCGGCGAGGACGACACCGTCCTGGCCGAAGACCTCGCCAGCCGGGCCGCCGTATGCATCGACAATGCCCGGCGCTTCGCCCGCGAGCGCGCCACGGCCCTGGCCCTCCAGCACAGTCTCCTGCCCCGGGGCCTGCCCGGACAGGCCGCCGTCGAGGTGGCCCACCGCTATCTGCCCTCGGACTCGCTGGCCGGTATCGGCGGCGACTGGTTCGACGTGATCCCGCTGTCCGGCAGCCGAGTCGCCCTGGTCGTCGGTGACGTCGTCGGGCACGGCATTCCCTCGACGGCGACGATGGGCCGCCTGTGCACGGCAGTCCGCACCCTCGCCGACGTCGATCTGCCACCGGACGAACTCCTCACCCACCTCGACGACCTCGTCACCCACCTGGCCTCCGACGAGAGCGGCGAAGTCGCGGAACTCGGCGCGACCTGCCTGTACGCCGTCTACGACCCGGTCTCGCGGCGGCTGAACCTCGCGGCGGCCGGCCATCCCGCGCCCGCGGTGCTGCTGCCCGACGGCAGCGCGACCCTGGTGGAGATGGCCGCCGGCCCGCCCCTCGGCGTCGGCGGCCTGCCCTTCGAGGCAGCCGAGCTGGAACTGCCGGCGGGCTCGGTGCTCGCCCTCTACACCGACGGTCTGATCGAGGACCGCGACCGCGACGTCGATCACGCTACCGCCGAGTTGTGCCGGGCCCTGTGCGCGCCGGCCGACTCCCTCGACACGCTGTGCGACGGCGTGCTCAAGGCGGTGCTGCCGGAGGAGCCCGGCGACGACGTCGCCCTGCTGCTGGCCCGCACCCGAGCCCTCGGCGCGGACCAGGTCGCCACCTGGGACATCACACCGGACCCCGAGCACGTGGCCGCGGCCCGCCAGGCGGCCACCGAACAGCTGACCGCCTGGGGACTGGACGAGGCCGCCTTCGTCACTGAACTCGTCGTCAGTGAACTGGTCACCAACGCCATCCGCTACGGAGCACCGCCCATCCAGCTCCGGCTGATCCGCGACCGCACCCTCATCTGCGAAGTCTCGGACGGCAGCTCCACCTCACCGCACCTGCGCCGGGCCCACGCCTACGACGAAGGCGGCCGCGGACTGCTACTCGTCGCGCAACTCACCCACCGCTGGGGAAGCCGGCAGACCGGGCGGGGCAAGACCATCTGGGCCGAGCAACCACTCCCCCCGGACTGACATCTTCCGTGGCCTGGCAAGGAACAGAGTGCCGGAGTTGTCTCCCGGCAAGTCCGTACCATGAACTCGGTGTTCCCCAGGGATCCGTAGCGTCGCCGGGCGACCGGACGGCGGTGGTGGTCTTTCTTGGTGCGCCGGGGGAGACGACAGACACAACGACTGCAACGGTGGTGATTCCTTGCCCTCGCGCATAGCCCTCGTCGGTGCCGGCCGCATGGGGACACCTCTGGCTGGACGCTTGGTCTCGGCGGGACACACGGTGACCGTTGCCGATGTGCGACCCGAACGCGAAGAAGCGGTGCGCTCGTTGGGGGCGAACTGGGCGGCCTCCGTCACCACCGCCGCAGCCGGGGCGGATGTACTGGTCAGCGTGGTTCCCGGACCCGATGAGGCTGCGGCAGCCCTTACGGACGCCGTGTTCGCCGCCTTGGCCCCTGGGGCGGTGTGGATCGACATGACGAGCAACTCCCCTGCGGCGGCACGGCAGTTGCGCGAGCGAGCCGGGGCCCACGGTGTCGAAGTCCTCGAAGCACCCATGGGCGGCAGTCCGGACGACGCCGAACACGGGCGCCTGCGGCTGTTCGTGGGCGGATCCGCCGAGGTCCTCGACCGGTGCAGGCCACTGCTGGAAGCGGTGGCGACACCGGACCGGATCCGCCACATGGGCGGCCCGGGAACCGGCTGCACGACGAAACTCCTCATCAACCTCCTCTGGTTCGGGCAGGCCACGGCCACCGCCGAGGCACTGCTCCTGGGACGCCGAGTCGGCATCGACCTCGCCGCCCTGCACGAGACGCTCGCCGACAGCGCGGCGGGGAGCGACTTCATCCGCCGGGACCTGCCGGCGTTGTTCGCCGGCGACTACCTTCGCTCGTACGGCCTCCACCGCATCCACGACCAGCTCGAGGTCATCACCGCTGAGGCCCGAGACCTCGGCACCCCACACGAGATGGCCGACACAGTGCTGCGCCTCCACCGGCTGGCATTGGAGCGCTTCGGGCCTGTCGACGGCGAACTCCTCGCCGTGGCCCTGCTGGAGGAAGCCGCCGGTACCCTGCTGCGCCTCTGACCGGTGCGGTCGCCGGTCCCACAAGAGCATGGACATCCGCGGCTGGGCGCAGCGCAGGGGTGGGGCCAGAAGCAGTTACGGGGTCCCGGTCGGGGCGTCGCTCGGGGGTGTGCCGCCGCCCCCGCTGCCGGCGCCGGTGTTCTCGGCGTCGGGGTCGATGCTCAGGGTGAGGGAGCCCTTGTATCCCTTGGACGGGTCCTTCTTGTGGACGGCCTTGAGGGTCAGCAGGCCGCTGGAGGCGCCGCCGCCGTCGTAGACCATGTCGTCGGCGAGCTTCGTGTAGGTGCCGGTGTGCTTGGCGTACGGTTCCAGCGCGAAGATCGCTTCTGCGGTGTCGTCGTCGAAGAACAGCTGGCCGGTGTAGTTGACCTTGCCGCCCTCGTAGGTACCGTCCTCCTTCTGACCGCCGGTGTGCACCTTGACGTGGATGTGGCAGGTGCGCGGGATGTACCAGCCGGGGAAGATCGTCTCGAACTTGACGACCCCATGGGCGTTGGCAATCTGGTAGCCGCGCAGGTAGTTGTTGTCGTCGGCGCTGTCGCCCTCCTCGCTCTCGGCGGGGACCGAGCCGCCGGGGCTTGCGGTGGTGTAGCCGGAGTAGTAGCCCCAAGCGTCGCAGTGCCAGATCTCAACGGCGGCCCCCTTGACCGGGGTACAGCCGTCGGTGGCGTCCACCACGGTGAGGGACACCGTCAGCGGGACACCGCTCTTGCCCTCCGTGATGTCTTTGCGCACCAGAGCGCCGTCGAGGTAGTACGGCCCCTCCGTGACGCTGGACATCAGCTGCATGCACGCCGCGCCCGCCGAGGTGGCTGTCGAGGACGCGCTCGCCGCGGTCTGGGTGGTCGTGTCGGCGAAGGCCGACTGATAGCCGGTGAGAGCGAGGCCTCCGGCCGCGACCGTGCCGCCGCTTACCGCGAGTGCGTGGCGTCGAGTGATGGAGGTGTTCTTGTGGTTTCCCGTCATGATCGTGAACTTACGGAACTGGCCTGTCAGAGAGATGAGTTACAGCTGGCGTAGCGCTGTGGGAGGTGAGTACCGGGGCGGGGAGAGGCTCGGGGTCAGCCGGGCACAGCGGCTCCGGTGTCACGTTCGACGTGCCGGTGGTGCGTGGCCGGCTGGTACTCCAGTCAGCTCGGCTGTCGCCGACGCGGTCGCACTGCGCGAGAGTTCCGTTCAGCTGGACGAACTCCGGATCATGCGTCTGTAGATTCCTGGGCAGGCCCGGGGTTCTTTCAGCGAGCAGGCCGGTCACGGCGTTGACGTGCGCATGGGCGGTGCCGACGGAGTACCGACGCGGTGCGGCAGGACAGGGAATGAACGAGGCTCCTGTGACGGCGAGATAAGGCTTCGAACAACTCCCCCAACGGCACGGGGGCTTGGTACGTTGCGACCCCTTACCCCAGCCTCACATGTTTCACCCGATCGTTGGCCACGCTGAAAACTCTCCATGAACAGCCAGGGAACCGAAGCGCACGGCGCGGTGACCACTTGGGTGAGCGGATCACACTTCGCCCAACGGAACTGTGTGGACGGTATTTTGAGTTGACATCAATTCAATATTCCCAGGGGGTAGTTGGTCGTGCACAGAATCGTGAAGATCAGAACCATAGGGATCTCAGCCATCGCCCTGGCCGCCCTGGGAGCGACTTACGCGGGAGCCACCGCGAATGCCTCACAAAGGGTCGCTTCCGCGTCCGCCGCTGCGGGCGATGTCTACAAAGCGACGGCAGTGCACTCCATCGGCACAACGGACACGCAGGTCGTCGCTCTGTCGCTTCCTGCGGGGACGTACACCCTGACCGGTTCCGCCTTCCTCATCTACGCCGACAAGGGGAATTGCAGGGTCACTGGTGGCCCCAACATGACCACGCCTCGCGGCAGCGGCTACAACGAGGCTTCGCTGAGCGCGACGGGGACGGTCACCCTGACGACGGCGGGAAAGGTCCAACTGCTGTGCAACAGTGCGAAGGTCCTAGCCGCGCCGCAGGATCCCGCGGCCAACGGCACGCTCGTGGCCACCAGGGCCGGGCTTTTCGTCGATCAGGGAACCGGCGCGCAGTAGTCCCCGGGCTCCGCAGCCGCCCTCCCCTCACGCCGACGGGGCGCTGTCACCCGGAGGCCTGCGCAGCAGGGCCAGACAGACGCCGGCACTGCAATCACACGTCCGGCTCGGTCAGGCCACCGTGAAGTCGGCCGCCTTGGTGTTCAGGGTCGTGTCGCCGTTCTTGGCGGTGATGAGGACGGCCACATGCCACCGGCCCCGCGGGGAGTCGTCGGCACCGGTGACAGCCACCTTGTACGTGCACCGCTCGGTGTCGCCGCCCGAGGGCTTGCAGACGGCCGACTCAACGGCGGCCATGTCCTTGGCCGTCAGCCCCATCTTCGCGAAGGTCGAGTTCGCCGGTCAGGCCAGCACCTTGACGCTCTTCAGCCCGGAGGACGCCGTGACGTCGGCGGTGAAGGTCAGCGAGCCGCTGCGGGCTCCTTCGGGCGCGATGTAGTGGGCCGTGCTGTGCGTCAGCGCCGGAGGCTGGTTCTGGGCGTGTACGAGGGTGAAGGCACCCGCACCGCCGAGGACGAGGCCACCGGCGATCACGGACAGAACGACACGACGCGACATGAGAGATTCCCCTGACTTGCTGAGGTGGATCGGACCGGCGCTCTCGTCGGCGCCGTGCGTCCATCCTGGCCGCCGGACGGGCTTGGAGTATGAGTACGCCTACTCAACTCCCCCTGGGTCATGACGACATGGAGTCCCCCGGGGGTGGCGACGCTTCTCCACAGGATCCTTCGCACTCAAGGGCATCGGAGTGATAATCGCGCCAGGGTCGGTGGTCGCGGCCACCGGCACTGCCCATGCACGCCAACGGTGTACTGCACGCGACGCGTTGCACTCCTTGCTCGCCCCTGGCGGAGGTCGACGGCGTTCGTCATGGCCTGCATTCCGGCGTCGCTGGGGTGGAGGTGGTCGCCGCTGTCGTAGGCCGGAGGGAGTTGGGCCGTGGGTGCCCCGAGCGGCAGGTGGCGCGAGGTCAGCCCATCTTGCTCACTGGCTTCCGTGGCACGGGCGGCGAACGAAGGCTGTCAGGAAGATTCCCGGACCACGAGCTTCGTGCGGAGGATGACGTGGCGCCAGGCCTCGGACTGGTCCTCCATCTCCTCCATCAGCAGTCTGACCATGGCCCGCCCCATCTCCTCGAGGGGCTGCCGCACGGTGGTCAGGCGCGGCTCGGTGCGTTCAGCCAGCGGGAAGTCGTCGAAACCGATGACCGCGACATCCTCCGGTACCCGCCGTCCGGCGGCGCGCAGTGCGTGCAGCGCCCCGGCCGCCGTGGTGTCCGACGCGGCGAGGACGGCGTCGATCTCGGGATGGCGTTCGAGGAGTTCCGCCATCGCGCGTCGACCGCTCTCCTCGGAGAAGTCACTCTCGGCAACCCATGACCGCGAGTTCATCAGGCCGGCCTGCGCCAGCGCGTCCTGGTAGCCGCGCAGTCGGCATTGCGCGACGTACATGTCCAGTGGCCCCGTGATGGTGGCGATGGCGGTGCGGCCCTGTTTCAAGAGGTGGGACACGGCGTCGCGGGCACCGCCCACGTTGTCGGCGTCGACGTAGCTGACGTACTCGTCGCCCGAGCGGCGTCCCAGCAGAACGGTCGGCAACCGTGCGTCGGCGAGCATGTCCGGCAGTCTGTCGTCCGCGTGGACCGACATCAGCAGGACGCCGTCGACCCGGCCGCCCCGGGCGTACTCGAGGAAGCGCTGCCGCTCGGTCTCCGAGCGGATCAAGGTCAGCATCAGCTGCATCCCGGTGTCCGCCAGCGCGTCGCCGAGTGAGCGGACGATCTCCGAGAAGAACGGCTCCGCGAACTGCCTCCAGTCCGGCTCGGTCAGCACGAGTGCCACGGCGTCCGCACGCTGACCGGCCAGGGACCGGGCCGCGAGATTGGGCACGTACCCCAGTTCTTCGACGGCTCGCTGCACGGCTTGGCGTGTCGACTCCTTGACGCCGGCCGCGTTGTTGATGACCCGGGAGACGGTGCCTCGTCCCACCCCGGCGTGGGCGGCCACCTCTTCCAGAGTCGGCGCTCCAGGTCGCCGCCTGACCATGAGCACCTCCCCCGCGCGTGAGATCACCGATCTTACGGGGCGGAGGACTCCGGCACATGCCTTCCGCACATGATCGACGTGATGGGGGGATCTCGACAGCAGGCCCTCGGAGTGACGGAGCCTCGGGGCCACCGGGTCCTGTCCGTATCCACGACGCGACCGCAGGAGTGCCGACTCAGCCTCACCACCGTCCCCCAGCAGCGGTTACGCAATGGTGTCGCACCAGGAGGACCTGCCCCGGGGCGGCGGTCGCCCCGCGCACATCCGTCCCAGTTCTCGAAGAGACGGTCACTGCACGGCTCTTGACACCGTCTCGCGCAGCGGCAAAGAATTCCCGCTGCAAACACCGTGATGAAACGATTCAAACACGGTGTCCCCACGAACACCTCTCTCTCCCAGCCGTCTGGATGCCCCTCTCCCGCACCCGCACCCGCACCCGCACCCGCACCATCACAGCAGGAGCCCGCATGTCCTCTGTATCGCGTCGATCCATCCTGCGCTCGGCCATAGCCGTGGCGCTCGCACCCACCCTCGGCTCGGCGCTTCTGCCGGGGCTCGCTCCCGCAGCGTCCGCCGCCGTCTCCTGGACCGCGAAATGGATCTGGGCTCCGACCAGCTCGACGAACCAATGGGTGGCGTTCCGCAGATCGTTCACCCTGGTCTCCGCCCCGTCGAAGGCCGTTACCCAGATCGCGGCGGACTCCAAGTACTGGCTGTGGGTCAACGGGGCGCTCGTCGTCTTCGACGGTCAGCTCAAGCGCGGCCCCAACCGCACCGGCACCTACTACGACGAGATCGACCTGGCCCCGTACCTGCGGAGCGGCAGCAACACGGTCGCGCTGCTGGTGTGGTACTTCGGCAAGCAGGGCTTCTCGCACAGCAGCAGCGGCAGCGGCGGTCTGCTGTTCCAGTCCGACATCACCACCGGTTCGACGACCACCCGGGTGGTCAGTGACACCAGCTGGAAGCACACCGTGCACCCGGGCTACTCCAACAACACCAGCGGAACCCAGGTCAACTTCCGCCTGCCCGAGTCGAACGTCTACTACGACGCCCGTAACGCCGCCGCCCTGTCGGCCTGGGAGTCGACCGGCTTCAACGACAGCGCGTGGAGCGCACCGACCGACTTCGGGGCCGCGGGTGCCGCACCCTGGAACGATCTCGTCCGGCGACCGGTCCCGCAGTTCCGCTACTCGGGCCTGAAGTCCTACAGCAATGCGGCATCGCTGCCGTCCACAGGGCAGGGCGCCACCGCCATCACCGCCACCTTGCCCTCGAACCTCCAGGTCACCCCGTATCTGAAGGTGGACGCCCCGGCCGGGGCGGTGATCGGCATGCAGACCGACCACTACGCCGACGGCGACGGCCTGACCGGCCTCACACCGGGACAGGAGAACAACGTCCGCGCCACCTACGTCTGCACCGGCGGGGTCCAGGAGTTCGAGGCACTGGCCTGGATGAGCGGCACGGCGGTGAAGTACACCATCCCCGCGGGTGTCACCATCCTCGACCTGAAATACCGGGAGTCCGGCTACGACACCGACTTCGCCGGATCGTTCAGCAGCAACGAAGCCTTCTTCGACACCCTGTGGGGCAAGGCGGCGCGCACGATGTACGTCAACATGCGCGACAACTACATGGACTGCCCCACCCGCGAGCGCGCCCAGTGGTGGGGCGATGTGGTCAACCAGCTCAAAGAGGGCTTCTACACCTTCGACACCCGCTCCCACGCCCTCGGCGCCAAGGCCATCGCCCAGCTGGCCGCCTGGCAGAAGCCGAGCGGCCAGCTGTACGCGCCGATCCCCTCCACCATCTGGACCGCCGAACTGCCCGTCCAGATGCTCGCCTCGGTGTGGGCCTTCGGCACGTACCACCTCTACACCGGCAACACCGACGCCGTCTCCGGCACCTACCCGGCGGTCAAGTCGTACCTGAACCTGTGGAGCCTCGACTCGTCCGGGCTGGTCAGCCATCGCGCCGGGGACTGGGACTGGGAGGACTGGGGCAGCAACATCGACGCCCGCGTCCTGGACAACTGCTGGTACTACCTGGCTCTCGGCACGGCCATCACCCTCGCCGGGCTCAGCGGCAACAGCGGCGACGTCGCCGCCTGGCAGGCCAAGCGCGACAGCATCAAGGCCAACTTCGACAGCGTGCTGTGGAACTCCGCCAGGAACGAGTACCGCTCCCCCGGCTACAACGGCGACACCGACGACCGCGCCAACGGCCTGGCCGTCGTCGCCGGCCTCGCGCCCGCATCCCGCCACCGGGCGGTCACCGAGGTGCTGCGCACCCACCTCAACGCCAGCCCCTACATGGAGTTCTACGTCCTGGAAGCGCTCTACCTCATGGGCGCCGCCACCGTCGCCGAGGAGCGGATGCGCAACCGCTACGCCGCTCAGGTCGCCGATCCCGCCTGCTACACCCTGTGGGAGATATGGGACAAGTCGGGTGGCACCGACAACCACGCCTGGAACGGCGGCCCGCTGTACGTCATGTCCGCCTACGCCGCCGGCGTCCGCCCCACCAAGCCCGGCTGGGAGACGTACGACGTCGTCCCGCAGACCGGAACCCTGACGAAGGTCAGCACGGTCACGCCGACCGTCAAGGGCGACATCCGCCTAGACATCACCCGCGACGGCTCCCAGGTCACCCTGGCCCTCACCTCCCCCGGCGCGACGACCGCGCGGGTGGGTGTTCCGACGTACGGCGGCTCCTCACCGGTCATCAAGGCAAACGGTACGACCGTCTTCACGGGCGGCGCCGCCACCGGCAGCGTCTCGGGGCTGAGCTACGCGAGCAAGGACTCCGCGTACGTCTACTTCACGCTCCAGCCGGGCACATGGACCTTCACGGTCACCGGTGCCGGCCGCCTCGACGACCTCGCCCTGGGACGTCCCGTCACCAGCAACAGCAGTCTGGAGAACAGCGACTGGGGCAAGAACCGGCTCACCGACGGCAAGCTCGCGAGTGTGAGCGGCGCCAAGGGCTACACCAGCATCGACTTCCCCTCCGCCGACGTCAGCGCGAACCCTGTCTGGGTCGAGATCGATCTCGGGGCCGACACGGACCTCGACGCCGTACGGCTCTTCCCGCGCACCGACACCCCTGCGGTCGGCGGCGGCACGGCGGGCTTCCCCGTCGACTTCACCATCCAGACCCGCCCCGACGGATCCGGCACCTACACCACCGTCCGCACGGTGACGGCCGAGCCCAACCCCGGCGGGCTCGTGCAGACGTACGGCTTCAGAACGACGACCGCGCGCTACGTGCGCCTCCAGGCCACCAAGCTCGGGACCCCTCCCGTCGACGAGACCACCAAGTACCGCCTCCAGCTGGCCGAACTCACCGTCCCCACCGCCGCGACCACCGTCACCGCCAACTACACGCTGGAGAACGGCGACTGGGGCAAGACCCGGCTTCTGGACGGCACCCTCACCAGCGTCGCCGGCTCCAGGGGTTTCACCAGCATCGACTTCCCCTCCGCCGACGTCAGCGGCTCACCGTTGTGGATCGAGGTCGACCTCGGCGCCGACCGGGCCATCGGATCGGTCACCCTGCACCCCCGCACCGACACGGGCGCCGCGGGCGGGGGCACGGCGGGCTTCCCGGTCGACTTCACGTTCCAGACCCGCACCGACGGCGGCACCACCTACACCACCGCCCGCACCGTCACCGGCGAGCCCAACCCGAACGGAGCCGCCCAGACCTACACCCTCACCTCAGCGAACGGCCGCTACCTACGCCTGAAGGTCACGAGGCTCGGCAAGCCGGCCTCCGACGAGAGCACCAGGTACCGCCTCCAGCTCGCCGAGATCCGTATCAAGTAGCCGCCAGGCAGGAAGGGGCGGTGGGTCGTTCGCCACGAGCCCGCCGCCCCCAATGCCTCCGGACAGCTACAGCCCATGGACCGTGGTGAGGTCGGCGAGGCCCGAGATCGTCAGGACGGGGGCGAGGAGTGGAGTGGCCACGAGTTCGACGCGGTCGGCGCGGGTGAACAGCACGTTGAGGCCCGCGCTGTCCAGGTATCCGACGCCCGTGAGGTCGAGGACGATCGGGCCACTCGTGGTGTCCAGGGCATCGGCGAGGGCTTCTGTGTTGGTCATGTCGATCTCGCCGACGGCTGTCAGCAGCATCGTGCCGTCGGGCCGCCGGCCAGGCGTCAGGGTGAGCGGAGTGGTCATCAAGCGATCCTCGTGTGCATGTCGACGGTGGTCCCGGTGGCGCCGGAGGTGATGGTGACCTGCTGCATCATCGCTTTCATCAGGGTCACGCCGCGGCCGCGGTGAGCGTTGGCGTCGGGTTGCGGGGTCTTCCACCGACCGGTGTCGGCGACGATCAAGCGCACGTCGTTCACAGACGCCTCAGCGCGCAGCCGGACGGGGTCCCCCGGGGCGTGGCGGTGGCCGTGTTCGATGGCGTTGGCGCAGGCTTCGCCCACGGCGACCAGAACGTTCTGCGCCGTCTGCGGGGGCATCTGGCATCGCTCGAGCCAGGTACGCAGCGCTTTGCGGACCGGTGCGAGCTGCGAGGACTCGGCGGGGAAGGTCATCTCCAGTGGGGCGGGGTGCCGGTACAGCAGCAGGGCGACGTCGTCGTCGTAGCCGTTCTCGGGAGCAAGGCGGGTCATGATCTGCGTCGCGAGGTCGTCGACGGTCGCGTTCCTGCCGGCGTGGACGGCTTCGCCGGCCTGGTCGATGCCCTCGTTCAGCGGGCGGCGACGGCGTTCGACGAGGCCGTCGGTGTACAGCAGCAGGGTGGCGCGGGCGGGGATGGTGCACTCCGCCTCGGGACGCGGTCTGCCGGGGCGGACGGCCAGCGGGAGAGAGCGTCCGTCATCCAGGAGGTGAATGGTGCCGTCGCGGTGGGCGAGAATGCCCGGAGGGTGGCCGGCGCTGGAATAGGTCAGGCAGCCGGTCGCCTGGTCCAGGACCCCGCAGAACACGGTGGTGCACAGGGCGCCGGGAATGCCGGCGGCGAAGTGGTCCAGGGCCATGAGGGTCTGGGCGGGGCTGGCGTCCTGGAGGAGCAGGGCCCGGCAGGCACTGCGGAGTTGTCCCATGACGGTGGCCGCTTCCAGTCCCCTGCCGACGCAGTCCCCGACGACGATGCCGGTCCGCCCGTCGGGCAGGGCGACCGTGTCGTACCAGTCACCGCCCACCTCCAGCGGCGGGGTGGCCGGCTCGTAGCGGACGGCGAAACCGTCCGGCAGGTGGGCCGGGCCAAGGATCGCCCGCTGGAGGGCGATGGCGGTCTCGCGCTGCTGGTCGATCTGGTGGACGCGGACCAGGCCCTGGGCCAGATGTCCGGCCAGCAGCGACAACAGCAGCTTGTCCTCGTCGGTGAAGGGCCGGCTCTGCCCGAGGTCCACCCACAGCGCCATGGGGCCGTCGGGGTGCTCCACGGTGATGCCTGCACTGGTGTGGTCGGTGACGGGAGTCAGCGGGGGTCGCTCGCACAGGGCGACGAGTGCCTCGCGCCGGTCGGCGGGCAGCTCCTGCCAGTTGGGTGCTGCGTCCGCGGCGGCGAGGACGGGCTCGGCCCGGTGACCGAAGACGGCGGCCAGGACCTGACGGGCCCGCCACAGGTTTTTCAGTTCGCTCAGGGCACCGGTCAGCGCCTCGGGCAGAGCCGTGGCCTGGGAGAGGCGCAGGCTCAGTGCCGCGAGGGCGCTGTCGCGCTGGACGGAGTAGTGCTCGGCCGTGACGTCACGGAAGGTGCCGACGATCACGCGGTGCCCGGTGTCGGGGTCCTGTACCGGGTTGAAGGCGACATCGATCCACAGCCGATGCCCGTCGCGGTGGGTGACGGGGACGGTGCAGCGACCGTGTCCCTCCCCCACCAGGCGGTCGAACGCCTCGGCGCACTGCTGGTGAGCCTCCCGATCGGTGTCGGCGTCCGGCCACCACGGGTGCACAGGCGGGTAGGGCAGCTCCCCGGGACCGTAGCCGAGGATGTCGGTGAACGCGGCGTTGATCTCGATGACCGCACCGTCCTCGTCGCAGACGAAGAACGCCTCCTGCAACGAGTCGACCAGAGCGGTGCGCCACCGGGCGTGATGCGCGCGCAGGTGGGACAGCTCCACGTTGGCCCGCACCCGTGCCAGCAGTTCCGCCGCTGCGAACGGCTTGACGAGGTAGTCGTCGGCACCGGCCTCAAGGCCCTCGATCGAGGCTTCCTGACCGGCTCGGGCGGAGAGCAGCAGCACGGGCACGGGGGCGGTGCGCGCATCCGTGCGCAGCTCCCTCACCAGGGACAGTCCGTCGAGCCGGGGCATCATGACGTCGCTGACCACGAGGTCCGGGGCGTCGGCTCGGACGGCCCGGAGGGCTTCGTGGCCGTCGGCGACCGCCTCCACGCGGTATCCGGCGCCCCGCAGGATGCGGGTGAGGTACTCGCGCATGTCGGCGTTGTCGTCCGCGATCAGTACCCGGGCCGGGACGACCGGTCCGGAGGTGTGAGGCGCGACGTCGTCGGATGTCGGCACCATGGGCGGGTCCGTGTCGGACGGCCCGGTGGGCAGCCAGCGCAGCGCTTCCTGGACGTACGGCTCGGCCGTGGCCGAGACGGCCGCGGCGGAGACGGCCGGCGCGAGGGCGTCCGCGGGCAGGTGCTCGGAGCCGAAGGGCAGCCGGATGGTGAAGCAGGTGCCCTTGCCCACGGTGCTGTCGGCGCTGATGGTGCCACCGTGCAGGCCGACGAGTTCCTTGACCAGGGCGAGGCCGATGCCGCTGCCTTCGTCGGAGCGGGCGCGGGCGGTCTCGATGCGGTGGAAGCGTTCGAAGAGCCTCGGCATCTCCTCGGCGGACACCCCGATGCCGGTGTCGGCGACCGTGATCACCGCATGGTCGTTCTCGGCGCGGGTCGTGACGGTGATGGAGCCGTCGAAGGTGAACTTCAGCGCATTGCTGAGCAGGTTGAGAACCACCTTCTCCCACATGCCGCGGTCGAGGTGCACCGGCTCGTCCAGGCGGGCGCAGTCCACCTCGAAGGCCAGACCGGCCTTGTTCACGGCCGAGCGGAAGACACTGGCCAGTTCGGCGGTGACCGCCGCCAGGTCCACCGGTTCGTATCGTGCCTGCATGCGGCCGGCTTCGATGCGGGAGAAGTCCAGCAGGCTGTTGACGAGTTTGCCCAGTCGCAGACCGTTGCGGTGGATGGCATCCAGCTCTTCGCGCACACGGGGGTCGGTGCCGTCGAACCGTGCCCGGAGGTCTTCCACCGGCCCCATGATCAGTGTGAGCGGGGTACGGAACTCGTGGCTGATGTTGGAGAAGAACGTCGTCTTCGCCCGGTCCAGCTCCGCCAGTTCCTCGGCCCGGCGCTGTTGGGCCTGGTAGCTGCGCGCACCGGCGATGCCGGCCGCGATGTGTCCGGCGACCAGCTCGACGAACCCGCGGTAGCCCGGGTCCAGGGGGCGGTACCGGTTGAGTCCGGCCACGAGGAAGCCGTAGGGATCGCCGCCCTGTTGCAGTAGGGGGACGACCAGGGCCCGGGTGGGCGGCTTCGGCCACTCGCCGGCGGGCAGCGTGGTGAAGGCGGTGCCTTCGAGGGACACGACCACCGACTCCCCCCGGGCCGGCGCGGCGGCCGGCCACAGGGCGTCCCCGGCGTCCGCGGCGTCAGCCGGCAGGGTGACGGGCGCCGCGGGGTGCGCGGCGGTCAGCCCGGTGGTCCCCGCCAGGCGCGCGCTGCCGTCCGGCTGGAAGAGATACGTCAGCGTGAACGGGAGGTCCCGGGGGTTGCGGCCGAGCTGCTGACCGACGAAGGCCAGCATCTCCTGCTCGGTCCGTACCACGCTGGGGTCCGAACCGAGGTCCCGCAGCGTTGCCATCCTCCGTTCGCCGATGACCCGCTCGGTCTCCTCGCTGACCACGCACAGCATCCCGACCACCGCGCCGGTGTCGTCTCGCAACGGGCTGTAGGAGAACGTGTGATAGGTCTCCTCGGCATACCCGGATCTCTCCAGGAAGAGCAGCAGCGCCTCGTCCCAGGTGGCCCGGTCCGTCGTCAGCACCGCGTCGATGCGCGGGCCGATGTCGTTCCAGATCTCCGCCCACACCTCGCTCGCCGGACGGCCCAGGGCCCACGGGTACTTCTGGCCCAGTGTGTCCCGGCGGTAGGCGGCGTTGCAGAAGAACGTCAGGTCCGGCCCCCATGCCATCCACATGGGGAACCGCGACGACAGCAGGATGCTCACCGCCGTCTGCAGACTCTGCGGCCACTCGCCCGGCGGTCCCAGCGGGGTCGCCGCCCAGTCCACCAGAGCCAGGTCCCCGCCGACCTCGACGTCAGCGGCGAACACGTCGGCCGCCGCGCTCGGCGGGCGGTGCTCGTCATCTGCAGAACGCCCCACAGGAGACCCTCTCGTCCGTGTCATCCACACCAGGCCACCGCGCGAGAGCAGTGTGGCCGATCCACGTGCCGTGTCCTGGAGAAGGCCTCGTACCCCCCGAGAAGGCGGGCAAGCCGCCGGGCCGGGCTCGGCGTTTCCCATCCTGCACCGCAATCGTTCGCCCCGTGTCGAGACCGATCGGTTCGTAGGATGGGACGATCAGTCGGGGCATCAGCATGCGGAACGGTGCCGGGGCGGACTGACGACGACCACCTGCTGCACACTGTGGAGGGTGCCCTCGGCAGCGGGTCCGAAAGTCGGCGGCAACACGCCCCGTTCGCCCTGCCCCTGTCCGTAGCCTGCCTCACCCCGTCAGGAGAACCGGTGACCGAGCCCGATCTGACCGTCGACCAGCAGATCCATGAGGCCGGCCCCGTCCTGCTGAAGGTGACCGGCGAACTGGACCATCACACCGCGCCACGGCTCACCCAGGCGCTGGAAGACGTCCACCTCTCCCCTGGCACGGCCCTGGTGGTCGACCTCTGCGACCTCACCTACTGCGACTCCACCGGCATCACCGTGCTCGTCACCGCCTACCAACGTGCCGAGGCCGCCGGCTCCTCCTTCAGCCTGGCCGGACTCGGACGCGACCTCACCCGCATGTTCCAGACCGTCGGCCTCGACCAGGTGTTCGCCCTGCATCCCACCACCGACGCCGCCGTCGCAGCAGTGCGCCACTGACGGAGATGGTCCTCAAGGACCTGCACGGGCACTCCGCCCCGAACCCCTGCCCGGCCGGGGGTCGCGGACGGTGACGTCGCCGAAACGAACCGGCCAGGGGTCTAATCTGTGGAGTCCATGGTCCTTCCATCTGTCCATGGCCTTGCCGTCTGCGGGTATCGAGGTGCAACGCAGTGCAGGACACGCGGTTCGACCTGTCGGCCTTCGGTCTCAGTGAAGTGGCCCGGTGCGGTGTCCACTTGCGGGAGGCGGTCAGCGGTGCCTCGTCGGCGGACGCGGCGGCACAGGTCGTTGCCGAGTTCTTCCACGACAGCCTGGTGGACGGGCGGGGCGACCGGGCGTGCCCTGTGGTGGGCGTCTTCCTCTCCCGGCCGCAGGCCGCCCCTGCGGCGCAGGTGGTCGCGGGGCCGCGAGCTCGGCAAGAACGGCGTCTGTCCCTGGCCGGCCTCAGTGGCGCATACGCCCCCTGGCACGGCACGGAGGGTTCCGCTGCACTGGATCTGCCGGTGCCTTCGCCGGAGGCCGCCCGCCAAGCACCGCTTGCTTACCGGCTGTTGGACCGCCTGGGAGCCTGGGCGACCGCGGATCCGGACGGCGCCGTGCCACCCCTCAGCGGCGTAGACGTGGTGCACGTGTCGGACAGCCAGGAGGACGCGCCGGATGAAGCCCTCCGGGCGGAGGGCGTGCGTTCCCTGCTCGCCTTCGGCGGGACACTGTCGCCGGGCGAGTGGTTCGCGGTCGTGCTGTTCTGCCGGGTTGCGCTCGCCGCCGACGTCGTCGACCTCTTCTCCGCTGTCACCTCCAGTGCACGCCTGGCGCTGCTGTCAGGCGGCCGGCCACCGCCCGCCCTGGAGGCGGAGGCGGTGCGCACCTCGTTGGAGGACATGGAGAACCTGGTGGCACGACGGGCCGCTCACCTTCAGTCGACGGTGGCCCGGTTGAGTTCCGTCACGGCCGACCTGCGCCGCTCCCAGCAGGAACTGGAACAGCGGGAGAGGCAACTGCGCGACGAGGCGACGATCGTCGAACTGCTCCAGCAGGCCGGCAGCGCCCTGGCGGCGGAGCTGGACCTCGACACGCTGGTGCAGCACGCGGTGGACGCCGCCACCGGGCTGTCCGGAGCGGCGTTTGGCGCCTTCTTCTACAACGTCCTGGGCGAGACCGGAGAGTCGTACCTGCTCTATGTGCTCTCCGGTGTGGACCGGTCGGTCTTCGACAAGTTCCCCATGCCCCGCAACACCCAGGTCTTCGAGGAGACCTTCCGAGGCCTTGGTGTGATGAGGTCCGACGACATCACGGCCGATCCGCGCTACGGCCACAACTCGCCCCACCACGGCATGCCGGAGGGGCACCTGCCGGTACGCAGCTACCTGGCCGTACCGGTGACGTCCCGCGGGACGGTGCTCGGGGGCTTCTTCTTCGGCCATCCTGAGCGGGGCGTCTTCACGGAACGGCACGAACGCCTGGTCACCGGAGTCGCCGCTCAGACCGCTGTGGCCCTGCACAACGCGCAGACGTACCGGCAGGAGCGGGAAGCGGCCATGGAGTTGCAGCGTCATCTGCTGCCGACCCTGCCGCGCGTGGAGGGGATCGCCAGCACCTCGCGCTACCTGCCCGCCGCACGTGACCGCGGTGCCGGCGGGGACTGGGTGGATCTCATACCGCTGCCGGACGGTGAGGTGGCGCTGGTCGTCGGTGACGTGATGGGCAAGGGCGTCAGGGCGGCAGCGGTCATGGGCCAGATCCGTACGGCCTGCCGGGCCTACGCCCGGCTCGGTCTCGCACCTTCCGAGGTGCTGGAGCATCTGAGCGTCCTGGTCGACGACATCGCTCCCGGCTGCATCACCACCTGCGTCTACGCCGTCCTGGACCCGGCCGAGGACCGGCTGCGCGCAGCCGTCGCCGGGCACCTGCCGCCGGTTCTGCGTGATCCGCAGGGCCGTGTGCGCTTCCTGGACGAGCGGGTGGGCCCGCCGCTGGGGGTGGGGCGGCGCCGTTATCCGCAGCAGGAGATCCCGGTGCCACCCGGGTCGCGGCTGCTGTTGTACACCGACGGCCTGGTCGAGCGCCGCGGGCGTCCCATCGACGACGGGCTGCGGTCCCTGCGGGAGCTGCTGGCCGGTCCGGTCGGCGAGATCGAGGCCGACTGCGACTCCTGGCTGGACACCCTGGCCGACGGTCAGCACGACGACGACATCGCCATGCTGTACCTGCACCGGCCCGAGGACGCCTCGCAGCAGGTCTCTGCGGTCGTACGCGAGTACGCGCCGGTGTCCGGGGCGGTCCCGGACGCCCGTCAGCTGGTGTCGGAGGCCCTGCACGAGTGGAACCTTCAGCATCTGGTCAACGACATGATGCTGATCGCGGACGAGATGGTCGCCAACGCCGTCCGCCACGCCAGGACACCACTGCGTGTCGAGCTGCGGCGGGCCGGTGAACGCGTCGTCCTGGAGGTCACGGACAGCAGTACCGAGGAACCTCGTCTGATCGTCTCTCATCCCGGGGAGTTCGGGCACCGTGGCATATTCCTGGTGAACGCGATCGCGACACGATGGGGTACGCGCCGGATCGACGGAGGGAAAGTGGTGTGGGCGGAAGTCAAAGCCTCGTGATGCAGGAGAGCCACCCGAGATGACCCCGTCCACCGGCCCTGAGGGGTACACGTCCGCCCACGGCTCACCGTCGGCCGACGCCGGCAGCCTGCTTCCCACGGGCCCCACGCTGACCTTGGCCTCGCATCGCGGTCCACGACACGCCGTCGTCGCCGTGGAGGGACCCATCGACTACCACACCGCGCCCCAGCTCCTCGGGCACCTCACCACCAAGGAGATGCAGCACGTCCCCCTGCTGATCCTGGATCTGACCGGTGTGGATTTCTGTGACTCCAGCGCTCTGGGAGCCTTCGTCGACATCCACCGGCGCCGTTCGGACGCGGGGCGCCGTTTCGCGCTGACGGGTCTGCAGTCGGAGGTCAGGCGCATCCTGGAACTCACTCAGCTGACCTCGGTCCTGCCGGTGCACGCGACGGTCAAGGACGTGCTCTCCGAAGGCTGACTGCTTGGCCCTGTGGCCGCCAGGTGGTGGAGCAGCTGGGACTTGTCCGGTCGATCATGGTTGTGGACGGTCGGGCATGATGCCCAGGTGAGCATCATCGTGAAGTTCTTCGTGGCGCCGGACGACACGTCAGCGGGCATGGCCGTCCAGACCGGGCCGGGATGGGCATTCGAGTCGCTCTCCTTCGGCAACTTCGATCCCGAAGAGGCCGTGGTCGAGTGGGAATGCCTTCTGACCGGTGGCAGTTTCGAGGAACTCATCGCAGCTGGTGAGCCTCGCATCGTCGCTGGCCAGGACGATGACGGATGTGTCGTCTTCGCGATCTCGCCTCGTCTGTCCACTGCGCTTGCGGACGCCGAGCACTCCAGGTTGAGTGACGTCGCCGTCTCGTGGTCTCGATTGCGTGCGGAGGATGGCGAGGTCATCGACGCGGAGATCGCGGACGCGATCGTGGGCGATCTGGCTGCTCTCGTGAGCAATGCCCGGCGCCAAAACCAGAGCGTCTACTGCTGGGTCGCGTAGCAGTTCAAGTTCGGAGCCAGATCGCGACGGCCGCGACAGTGACGGTGCCGAGGAAGACGTAGCCGCGCTTGTCGTAGCGAGTGGCAACCGCCCGGAACTGCTTCAGGCGGTTGATCGCCCGTTCCTCGGTGTTGCGTTTCCTGTAGCGGTCCTCGTCGAAGCCGGGTGGCCGTCCACCGCGTGAGCCTCTGCGCTGGCGGGCGGCCTGGCCGTCGGTCTTCTCCGGGATCGTGTGGCGGATGCCCCGGCGCCGCAGATAGTTCCGGACGAGCCCATTGCTGTAAGCCCTGTCTGCGGCCAGGCTGTCGGGCTTCTTGCGGGGCCGTCCCGGCCCGAGTCGAGGGACGCGGATCTTCTCCAGGACCGGCTTGAACTGGGTGCAGTCGGCTCGCTGACCTGGAGTAACGATCAGAGACACTGGGCGGCAGCGGCCATCCGCGCTCAGGTGGAGCTTGCTGGTGAACCCATCGCGCGAGCGGCCCAGGCCTTCGCCTGCCGCACGACCTCCACCAGGCGGGCAACGAGCTCTTGCCACGGCGTCTCGGCCTGGTGTTCCATCCCTCCGGCCCCCTTTGATCTCGGGGCCGGAGGCGGGTCAGTGCGGGCGCCGGCCACATGCTGGTGGGCGCGGATGATGGTGGAGTCGACCGAGATGTCCCAGTCGATCTCGCCTGCAGCGTCGGCCGCGGCCTGCTGGAGCAGACGTTCCCATGTGCCGTCAGCCGACCACAGGCGGTGGCGTTCGTAGACGATCTTCCACGGTCCGAACCGTTCGGGCAGATCGCGCCACTGAACGCCGGTCCGCACCCGGTACAGAATCCCGTCGATCACCTGCCGGTGGTCCCGCCACCTGCCACAACACCCGTTGCTGACCGGCAGGAACGGCCGAAGCCCTTCGCACTCGGCGTCACTCAGATCACCCCGCCCCATGCCCACAGGAACGACTCAGGCACGCAGTGGTCACATGATCGGACGGACAAGTCCTAGGGCGTGCCGTCGGCTTCCCGCTACGCGTAAGAGCCGTAGACCATCTCGCAGGGCGGGAAGTCGTTCCGAAGGTGTCTGTGGGCCCCGGCGCGCTGGGCCCACAGACTTGTCCCGGACCGGGAGGCCGCCGTCAGGAGCCGACGATCTTGCGTACGTTGTCGATGGCACCGCAGTCTGCCTTGAGGTGACGCTCGCGCTCCTCGATGAACGCCTCGCCCAGTTCCTCGCGGCGCTCCATGGCCACGTTCTCGCGCGCCCCGTTCAGGATGGTGCGCTCCTCCTCGTCGGCGTGGTGCGTGACCGCCTGCACGAGTTCTTCCAGCTTCTCGTCCCACTCCTCGGAGCCGACCTCATCGACTTCCAGGAGTTCCAGGAGCGCCTTGTTGCCCTCCTCGTGCTCCTCCTCGCCGTGTTCCACCTCGTCGTCGTCAATCTTCTTGTAGCGCTTCAGGGCGGGATAGACCTTCGCCTCTTCCGCCAGAGCGTGCGCGATCAGCAGACCGGAGAATTCACGAAGGGCGGCAGCACGGTCGGCTTCGACGCTGCGCATCAGGCGAAAGAGATCCTCCATCCTCCGGTGGTCCTCGAGAATGAGTTCGACGACGTCTAGTGTCTGCGCCATGGCGTTAGGCATCACTTTCGTGCGGGGGACGTTGCAGGATCCCGGTACCCCGTCCCGCGCCGTTCAGCAGCACAATCTGCTGCGCGGGGTCAGCGGTGCAGTGCTTCGGTGAGCTGGGCGCATGCCGCACTCCAGGCCTGTCCAGTCCACGATGACCTTGGCCGGCGCGGTGCGTCGCAGCGTGAAGGGTCTCGGTCACCGTGATGCGAGTGCCGAGCTATAGTCATGAGGTCGCGAAAAACGATGTTCCGCAGTCCACACCCGCCGGACATCGCGCATACATCGATGCAGATGGTTCTGGTCGGTGAGCGTCTCCTTGCCGAGATCGGGCATCCCGTCCGCTTTCGGCGCTGACCATCGCCGGCGCCTGCCGGCGCACCACAGGAGCGCTGCATGCAGAAGACCATCGCCATTGTCGGAGCGGGACTGGGCGGCCTGACGCTCGCCCGGGTACTACAAGCTCACGGCGTCGCCGCGACGATCTACGAGGGTGAGGCGTCGGCCACGACCCGCACCCAGGGCGGCCTGCTCGACATCCACGAAGAGACCGGACAGGTCGCGGTTCGCGCGGCCGGTCTCCACGACGAGTTCCTCACGCTGGTCCGCCCGGGCGAGGACGCCAAGCGGGTCGTCGACCGCCACGGCACGATCCTGTACGACCTGCCCGCGGACCCCGGTTCGGCCCGTCCAGAGGTGGATCGTGGCGAGCTGCGGCGCCTGTTCATCGACTCACTGGAGCCCGGGACGATCAGGTGGGGTCACAAGCTCGCCTCGATCCGGCACCGTGTGGAGGACGGCTGCGTCCTCACCTTCGCGGACGGTTCCGCCACGCACGCCGACATCGTCATCGGCGCGGACGGTGCCTGGTCGAAGGTCCGTCCGCTGCTCACCCCCGCCCAGCCCGTCTACAGCGGAACCTGCTTCATCGAGATCGCCCTCGCCTCGGGCCGCCAGGACTGTCGGGCGAGCGTGGCCGCGATCGGCGGCGGCACGCTGATGGCGGTCGCGCCGGGCCAAGGCATCATCGCGCATCGCTGTGCCGACGGGCAGGTGCGCGGCTACGTGGCGCTGAACAAGCCCGAGGAGTGGATGAGGTCGATCGACTTCGGCGACCCGTCCGCGGGCCTGCGTCACCTCGCCGCCGAGTTCGATGGCTGGTCGCCGCTGCTCACCGCGTTCGTGACACACAGCGACGCGGAGCCCTGGCTCCGACCCATCTACGCCCTGCCCGTCGGGCTCACATGGGACAGGGTGCCCGGCGTGACGCTGGTCGGAGACGCCGCGCACCTGATGTCGCCCTTCGCCGGCGAGGGTGCGAACCTCGCCATGTACGACGGGGCGGACCTGGCTACCAAGCTGGTTGAACAACCAGACGTCGAGGTCGCGCTCACCGCCTACGAAGAGCAACTGTTCCTTCGTAGCAACGACTCCGCCGACCGATCGGCGCAGAACCTGAAGGACTTCTTCGGCCAGGAGGCACCGCAGAGCGTGGTGACTCTGTTCGATCGCTCCTGACACCTCGGTCCAGGCGCCCACGGGTGCTGGGTGAAGTAGGCCTGACGAACGGGGAGTTCGTCGTGGCGCTCGCGGGCCCGCTGCCGAGATCAGCACGCCGGTGGTGGACAGCGGGACGGCCGCGGCCATGCCGAGGAACAGTCGGCGCGATGGTCGGGGGGCGCTCATCTGGTGTCGCCAGGGCGAAGGAAGGTGCGGGCGGATGGACGACCCGTGGGGGCCCCGGCCCGGAGCCGCCCACGGGTTCGGTCCCTCGTCAGCTCCAGGGAGCCGCGGTGAGCCAGCTGGTGTCCTGGGCCCATGAGGTCGTGGAGTCCCAGGTGTTGGAGCCGCCGTTGCTCGCGATGTAGACCGTGTAGTTGTAGTGGCGGAGGTACTTCGTCGGGAAGTTGACGGACTGGAAGGAGGTGCCGACGCCGCTGTTGCCCGTGGTCGGGCAGAAGGTCGCGTCCTGGGCGAACGCGCTGCCGCCGTCGTCGAAGTTCAGGTTGAGCTGGTAGTTGTAGTGGCGCAGGAACTGGCCGGGCTTGTCGACCGACTCGAAGGACAGGCAGGAGGTGTTGGCCAGTCCGGCGCGGACGATCCAGGTGGCGTCGGCCTTGTCGGTGGCCGAGCTGCCGGCGGTGATGTTGGAGATGACGACCTTGGTGTCGGCGTCGTTGTGGCGCAGGTAGTGCGAGGTGCAGCAGGGCGAGGTGGTGGCCTGGAGAGAGATCCGGGAGCCGGGGGTGAGGGTTCCGGTGCTGGTGGAGCCGCTGCTGTAGCCGGCGGCGGTGATGTTGGCCTGTACGGCGTTCTCGGTGGCGTCCGAGGGGTAGCCCTGGGTCATGACGCCTTCGTAGAAGGTGCCTTGGGCCCACTTGCTGTTGTCACCTCCGATGCCGAGGATGATCGCGCCTTCCTTGTGCATCGGGTTGTAGCCGGAGGCGGTGGGGCGTATTCCGTTGTAGAAGGTGGACAGGCCGCCCGACTGGGCGTCGCCGCCACGCAGGGCCCACTGGTTCGCGCCGCCCTTGAGCATGGCGGTCAGGAATCGGTGGTCGACGCTGGGGTTGCCCGAGTTGAGTCCGCGGTTGACCCCGGAGAAGAGGCCGTTCTCCAGGTCGGCCATGACCCAGGGGCCGTTGCCGCTGCCCCAGCCCCAGCCCTTGTTGTTGCCGAAGTAGAGGGCCTCCATGTGGCCGTTGCCGGTGTCCAGGTTGTTGGTCTCGGCGTTGCCGTAGTCGAAACAGCAACCGCCGTTGAAGTGCTTGCCGTTGAAGATCGCGTACATGCCCTCGGGCTGGTCGCCGGTGGCGATGCCGTTGGTGTTGTTGTTGCGGTAGCCGGTGCCGGGGGCGATGTAGACGCCGTACGCCTTGTGTCCGCCGACGGTGACCGGAGCCTCGACGGCGTTGGCGAGGTTGTCGGGCCCGCCGGCGGCCCCGCCTCCGGGCGCCTGGGTGAGGTTGTTGTGCTTGGGCGACTGGTCGTAGATGACGGTGATGACGCAGCTGGTGTTCGCGCAGAAGGTGTCCTGCTGTGCGGCGTCGGCGTATCCGCCCGCGCTCAGCAGGCCGATGTCCTTCGTCGCGTTGTCGGAGGCGCGCTTGACCTGGTACAGCGGGCCGTTGTACGCCCCGTACAGGGCGCGGGTGGTGCTGTGCGCGGCGACGCACGGGGTGTTGCCCGTGGCGTAGATGTCGCACGGCCCCTGGGTGGCGGCCTGCGAGGGGGCGGCCGTGGCGGTGAGCAGGCCGCCGGCGAGGGCGGCGGTGGCTCCTGTTGCCAGCAGTGCGCGTCTGACGCGCCGTATCCACTGTTTCTTGATCATGAAGGACTCCTACGCAGAGTGGAGCGGGGAGATGAGCGGAATTCCCGGGCGCCGCAGGCACGGCGGCAGCCCGGCCCGGCCGCTGGGGCCGGGGGCCGGCCAAGGCGGCAGGCGCCGACGCCGGAGTTTGTGTTCGGGTCCGCTGGAGGAGCGGCGGACCCCGCGGAGCGGTCCGTGAGACGGCCGGATCAGTTCGTCACGCGGAAGGTGGCGTCGCCGCGGCCCAGAGTGGTGGTGATGGGGTCGAGGCGCAGCTGGTAGGCGTAGTGGCGGATGTAGTAGCCGGGGTGGTTGTACGACTCGAAGGACGACCAGGTCGGATCGGCGAGGCCGGCGACCTTGCGGAAGGTGGCGTCGGCGGCGAACTGGGCGGAGCCGTCGTTGCGGACGAGCTGGAAGTCGTAGTTCTGGTGGCGCAGGAACCAGCCGGGGTAGTTCACCGACTCGAAGGAGACGGTGCCGGTGCCCACCAGGCCGGGCCGTGGCCGGAACTGGGAGTCCTGGGCGGGGGTGACGTTCGCGTCGATGCGCACGTCGAAGTTGGTCTGGCGCACGTACCGGTCCTGGTAGTTGTACGACTGGAGTCGCTGCGCCGGGGTGTTGGGCCAGCGGGCGAGGACGCGGCTCTCCTCGGCGGAGGTGAGGGGCATGATCGCGCCGTGGCGCTTGGCGGTGCCGCCCATGTCGTAGTCGGCCGCCGGCTGGAGCTGGTAGGTGCTGACGTCGAACGGGTTGGTCGTCAGGATCGGCCGGTATTCGCGTACGCCCTGCGGGTTGTTGTAGTCGATGTAGAGGGCCCACTGATTGCTGTTCCGGAACTTCATCCAGACCGGGCCTTCGACCACGTTGCCGGTCAGGCCGATGCTGGAGAGGTTGCCGAGGTTGGTCCAGGTCCCGAGGATCGAGTTGCTGCCCTCGATGTTGTTCTTGCCGTCGCCGGAGGCCCTCAGGTAGCGGTAGGGGCCGGTACCTGCGGGCACCTCGGTCATCTGGGTGTCGACGACTGCGGTGGTGCCGGGTGGGTCGATCCAGATCTGCGGGGTGGTGATGGCGTGGAAGTCCGTGGTGCGGGCGGCGTAGATGCGGTACTTGTTGATGCCGTTCAACGTGGCGTTGGTCGCCCAGTACAGGACGTAGTCATGGGTCTCGGGGTTCCAGATCGCCTCCGGCGCCCACGCGTTCTTTCCGCCGGGGACCAGTGAGGCGGCGGGGAGCAGCCACGGGTCCGACCAGTTCACCAGGTCGGTCGACTCCCACACCACGAAGTTGGGGCTGCCGTCGGCGTACGTCGAGCCGCAGTTGATGCACAGGTCGGTGGCGATGATCCAGTACTTGCTGCCGTCCTGGGAGCGCACCAGTGCGGGGTCGCGCACGCCCTTAGTCCCGATCTTCGAATTGAGGACCGGCTGTCCGCCGTTGAGGTCGTTCCAGTGCAGGCCGTCCGCGCTGTGCGCGACGTACAGCTGCTGACCGGTCGCGGAGTCGCCGGTGAAGTGCACCATCAGGTACCCGGGGTCGGCTGCGGCCGCCCGCTGGGGCGTGCTCAGGGCTTGGCCCGTGAGCAGGAGGCAGACGGCGAGCACTATCACGGTCAGCCGGGCGCGGAGCACAGTCATCGGATCTCCTGTCTGGCGCGGATGCCACCGCCGGGCGAAAGGGGGAGCGCGATGGCCGGGGGAATGCGGTCTCGGAGAGGCGGGAGGGGACCCGGACACCGACGGACCCGGACACCGCCGGGGCCGGACGGGGATCCGAACGGCGGTGTCGCACCGCCGCGTCCAGCACTGTGTCGGCCCAGGTGGGGCGGTTGCGGCTCGGGCCAGGTGTCGGTCAGTCGTCTCAGCAACCGTGATGGCGTTTGAGGCGGGTGGCGCTTCGGCCGGAAGCCTTCATAGGCAACTCGCTTTCTCCTCAAGCAGGTTGGACGATATTTCGAACGCCGTTCGTGAAATCGGGCAGAGGCTAGATCCGCAGAAGAGAGCGCGTCAATACGTCCGACACATCCGATTTACCGAACGCACACGTGGGCGACCCGGCGCTCATCCGGCCCCCTGAAGTCGTCCCACGAGAGCGCCCCGTGCAGCCCGTTCGAGTTTCTGTGTCACAAGGCTGGACACAGGCAACGTCCATACTCGTTAATCCTCCAATATGTCAGCGAAGACCGCGTTCTATATTTCGAACAACGTTTGAGAAGTCGAACCATTTGAGCCAGCGCCCGAGCGTCAGACGTGCGAGCGGACACATCACAACTCCAAGCAGTCGCCCTGCCCTTCCGAAAGGACCGAGATGTCTCCCTCCGTCAGCAGACGTCGCCTCCTGCAACTGGCCGGGGTCGCCGCCGCCTCCTCTGCCACCGGGTCCGTCCTCGGCGCGTCTGCGGCCCAGGCGGCCATCGCCCCCGCGAGGACCGACATCGGAGTCCTGGCACACCCCTTCGAACTCGGCCAGGTCCGGCTCACCGCGAGCCGGTGGCTGGACAACCAGAACCGCACCCAGAACTACCTGCGGTTCATCGATGTCGACCGACTGCTGTACAACTTCCGCGCCACCCACAGGCTGTCCACCAACGGCGCGGCCGCGGGCGGCGGCTGGGACGCACCGAACTTCGGCTTCCGCACCCACATCCAGGGGCACTTCCTCACGGCATGGGCACAGTCGTACGCCGTGACCGGGGACACCACCTGCCGGGACAAGGCCACCTACATGGTCGCGGAACTGGCCAAGTGCCAGGCCAACAACAGCGCCGCGGGCTTCAACCCCGGGTACCTCTCCGGCTACCCCGAGTCCAACTTCACCGCTCTCGAGCAGGGAACCAGTGGCGAGGTCCTGTACTACACCCTCCACAAGACCCTCACCGGCCTGCTGGACGTATGGCGCCACATCGGCAGCACACAGGCCCGGGACGTACTGCTCGCCCTGGCCGGATGGGTCGACTGGCGCACCGGCAGGCTGACCACCCAGCAGATGCAGACCATGCTGCGCATCGAGTTCGGCGGCATGAACGCCGTGTTGACCGATCTCTACCAGCAGACGGGCGACGCACGGTGGCTCACCGTCGCCCAGCGCTTCGACCACGCCGCGGTGTTCGACCCCCTGGCGGCCAACCAGGACCAGTTCAACGGACTGCACGCCAACACCCAGGTGCCCAAGTGGATCGGGGCCGCCCGGGAGTACAAGGCCACCGGCACCACCCGCTACCGGGACATCGCCACCAACGCCTGGAACATCACCGTCAACGCGCACACCTACGCCATCGGCGGCAACAGCCAGGCGGAGCACTTCCGCGCCCCGAACGCCATCGCCGGCTATCTGACCAACGACACGTGCGAGAGCTGCAACACCATCAACATGCTCACCCTCACACGGGAGCTGTTCACGCTGGACCCGAACCGCGTGGCGCTGTTCGACTACTACGAGCGGGCGTGGCTGAATCAGATCATCGGCCAGCAGAACCCGGCTGACGACCACGGCCACGTCACCTACTTCACCCCCCTCAAGCCGGGAGGTCGGCGCGGTGTCGGCCCGGCGTTGGGCGGCGGCACCTGGAGCACCGACTACGGCACCTTCTGGTGCTGCCAGGGCACGGGCCTGGAGATGCACACCAAGCTGATGGACTCCATTTACTTCCGCAACGACACCACGCTGACCGTCAACATGTTCGTGCCGTCGGTACTCACCTGGACGGAGCGCGGTATCACCGTCACCCAGACGACGACCTACCCCGTCAGCGGCACGACGACCCTCCAGGTCACCGGCAGCGTCAGCGGAACGTGGGCGATGCGCATCCGTATACCGAGCTGGACCAGCGGGGCCGTCATCAGCGTCAACGGCGTCGCGCAGAGCGTCTCCACCACGCCCGGCACCTACGCCACCCTGAACCGCTCGTGGACCTCCGGCGACACGGTCACCGTCCGCCTGCCCATGCGGATCGGCATCCGACCGGCCAACGACAACGCGAACGTCGCCGCGATCACCTACGGCCCGGTGGTCCTCGCGGGCAACTACGGTGACTCCACGCTCAGTTCCCCGCCCGCGCTGACCACGTCCTCCATCAGACGGACCAGCAGCAGTTCACTCGCCTTCACCGCCACGTCTGGCGGCGCCACCGTCAACCTCGGCCCGTTCTACGACGCGCACGGCTTCAACTACACCGTCTACTGGAACACCACCGGCAACACCGTCCGTCTCGTCAACGCAAGCAGCGGTCTCCTGCTGGGCATCCAGAACATGTCCACTGCCAATGGCGGCCGCGCTCTGCAGTGGACGGACAACGGCACCGCCGACCACGAATGGGAAATGATCACGGACGGAAACGCGGTCCGCTTCCGCAACGCCAACAGCGGCAAGGTGCTCGGCGTCCTGAACATGGACACGGCGGACGGCGCGACGGTCCTGCAGTGGTCGGACAACGGCACCGCCGACCACAAATGGACCCTGCTCGACCAGGGCGACGGGACCTACAAGATCCGCAACGTGAACAGCGGCAAGTTGCTCGCCATCGCGGGCAGTTCGACCGCGGTCGGCGCGTTCGCGGTCCAGGACGCGGACGACGGCACCGCCGACAACCGCTGGCGCATCGTGCTGAGTTAGTGCGGTGACCGGCAGCCTTTGCCGGGTTGCTCGTTGTGGCGGGTGCCGTGACGACATTCGGCAAGGGCGGCCGGTATGGCATCACTGGTTGGAGTTGGCGGCTGACCGTGCGGGAAGGACAGAAGCTGCAGCGGGCCGTCCGGCAGGAAAGTGCCGAACGGCTCTCCCCCGCGCCCTTGGCGAGAACTGGGCGTATGGCATGTAGTCCTTCTGTCTTACGGATATCCCTTGTCGGTGCCACACTCCTCTGTGCACGGCTCTCCACCGCAAGCACACTCACGGCGTCCGGCCGGCCTGGCCGCTTCTGCGGCAACCGCCGCTCCTTACAGAGGACTTTCGCGCAATGACCCCTTCGGGCAGATCCGCACCCACCTGCCGTGCGCGCAGCCGCCACCGCACCGGTCGCGGCCGCCTCGCCCGTGCCGTCCGTTACGCGGGCCGGCTGCTGTGCTGGAGCCTCGGCACCGCCATGGCATCAGCCGCCACCGACCTCCTCCTCGCTCCCCACGCCCAGTGGTGGTCCTACGCCTGGCCCGTGCCCTGGATCCTGACCTGCGTCTCCGCCCTCACTTGGGCGGTGCTGCGAGCTTGTGAAAAGAACGCCGCCCACTCCAGCACCGACGTCGAAGACCCCCACCGGGACGAGTGGGAACACGCCGCGTGACGCCATGCGCGGCGGCCGGTTCGGATACGGTTTCTCAGTTTCGTCCGGGTGCCTTGATCGCGACGAGTTCGACTTCGAAGCCGTCGTCGTTCTCCAGGTAGGCGGCATAGTGCTGTGCGCCGCCGGCGTAGGGGTGCCGCTCGGGGAACATCAGATGCCAGCCGTGCTGAGCGGCGTCGGCCGTCAACTTCTCCACCGTGGCCGCGTCTTCGACGTGGAAGGCCAGGTGGTTCAGTCCGGGGCGGCGGCGGTCGTGCCGTTCGGCGGCCAAGGCGTTGAGTCCGAGACTTGGTCAGGTCCACCAACGCACGCGCGCGGTATCGCCTTCTATCCGGACGATGCATTCCTGGAACAGCGCCAGTGACGCTCCACGGTCTTCGGGGACCAATGTCAGTCCGAGGTCCATGATGGGCTTGATGACTTCCGCGGCCCGGGATCCGTCGGCGTCTGGACCGTGCAGGGCTTCCCAGTCTTCGAACCGCGTGCGAACGGCCTCCCATCCGGGACCGGGGGTGAAGCGACACAGGAACGTCGGCTGATCCGTTGCGTAGTGCTGGAGTTCTCCGACCCGGGTGTCGCCCTGCATGAGCCACCATCTGCCGCTCATCGCCGCCCCCTGCGTCCCTTCCGATGGCCCAGCTGTCTACCGTCGCTCCAACGCAACGTACTCGGCGGTGAGTTCGTTCGCCATGCGGGTTACCGAGAAGCGCTCGGCGACCAGGTTCTGGCCGGCGGTCGCGTAGCGGCGGCGGTCGTCGTCGCTGATGTGCGCCAGGCGCCGTAGGCCGCGCATGAGGCCGGTCGGGGTGGAGGTGTCCATCAGGATGCCGTTCACCCCGTCGCGCAGGTAGTGGGCCACTCCCCCGCGCTGGGGCCCTGCGGCGGGCAGGCCCGCTTCCATCGCCTCGAGTATCGCGATGCCGAACTCCTCCTTGGCGCTCGGGCACACGTACCAGCAGGGTGCCTCCTGCGGGCGGGCCGCCAGGGCTCGCTGGAGACGGCGTACGTCGGCGTTGGGCAGTGCAGGCAGCAGGGCGATACGGCGGGAGGCCTGGGGGACATCGGCGAGCAGGGTGTCGATGCGGCGGCGCATGTCGGTCTCGGCCTCGGTGGCGGTGTGCGGGCTGCCTCCGATGAGCACCAGGGTGCTGTTGCTGTAGCCCCCGGTTTCGAGCCAGGCGCCTACCAGGAGGTCCTGCTGTTTGACCGGGTGGAGTCGGCCGACGGACAGCAGGAGGGGGAGGTCGTAGTCCTCGGCGTCGAGGGCGTCTGGCCGGGTGCCGTCCTGGTAGAGGGCTGCGAGTGCGGCGCGCCGGCGCTCCTGCTCGTCGGGGGCGGCCCGGTAGGGGGCGATGCCCTCGGGCGGGGCGCTGGGCCCATTGCCCCCGGAGAGGTGTGCCAAGTGGGGGTAGTGGCGGACCAGTTCACGGGTCCCGCCGCGGCCCGGGATGCCGATGACCGTGTCCGCGCGCTCCACGAGACGGTCGGCCACGAACACCCGGTGCAGGTCGTGCCGCAACGCCTGGGCGGCCCGCGAGTCGCCGGGGTCGCTCGCGGCGTGGCGGTCGGCGAGTCCGCGGTGCGGGTCCGGGGTGGCGGTGAACACCGAGGCGGCGCCCAACTGTTCGGCGGCCTCGGCGAGTGCCAGGCTCGCGTCGTCGGCGTAGCGCACGTGCAGGACATCCAGCGGCCGCGGCATGCAGCCCAGCAGCCGCACCGCCCACCAGGTCAGCGCGGTTCGGTGCCGGTGTGTCTCTGTCGGCAGGGGTGAGCGGGGCGTGTCGACGGGAAGCCTCAACACCCAGTGCCCGGTGCGTCGTTCGAAAGCGAGCCTGCCGTCGGCCGCCAGGTCCTCGTGTCCGGCCGTCACGACCGTGATCACGCCGGCGATTCCCTCGGTCTCGGCGAGTTGGTCTCCGAGGCCGCCGAGCAGGACCGCCATTCCTCCACTGAGTCCCTGTCCCGGCGTGTCGAGGCCGCCCAGCAGCATGGTCTGGGCGACCACCCGGCCCTCTCGTTCGCCTTCTCGTGGCCCCAGTACGAGGGTCGGCGGGTTCAGCAGCAGTCGTTCGTAGGCGTCCGCGGCCGCGGAGGGGTCGGGCAAGTGGGCCGTGCCTCCGGGGAGTTGGTGCAGGTAACGCCATGCGGCGTGGCGTACGGCGCGATCGGCGTGGTGCGCCACGGGCGCGGCCTCGGCCGGAGTCAGGGGGGTGAGGCCGGTGGCCACGGCGAGGTCCAGGAGGTGACCGGTCGTGGGGGCGTCGGGCGATTCGGTGAGCGTCGCCCTCAGTGCCTCCTGCGCGTGGCGGCGGCCATGCAGGTGCACGGTCTGCGGCCACAGTTCGCTCAGCACCGCCCGCAGCCACGGGCCACCGTCACGGTGGGCGAGCAGGGCCTGCGGGGTCAGCGACACACCGAGGCGTGCGGCGCGCCGCAGGGCGGCCACGGCCGCGTCCTCCTGACGGACGCCGAGCCCGTCGCCGGACGGCACGGTGCGTGGCCGTACCCCGTACTCGGCCTCCAGCAGCCGGACCAGGTCGTCCTGGGGGCGGCCGGCGGCGTCCCGCTCGCCGGCGGGCCCGCTCCAGATGTTGAAAAAGGCGGTCCGTGCGGCTACCAGGGGGTCACGGTCCTGCGTGGCGACGGCAGCCCGTCGTGCCGTGCTCCGGGTCGCCCGGGTGGTGGCGAAGGCGGCGGCGGTCACGCGCTCTCCGATCTCAGAAACGGCTCTGACCTTGGTGGTTCCCGAAGCAGGGGGTGCGCGGATGCACCCCGTTGACGTGGTGATCGTCATGCCGTGCGCACGGCCCGTACGCGGCTACGATGCGCTGGCTGGGTCCGTCCGGACCGCGGGCGCAGGTCGTCCCCGGTCCGGACGGACCGTGGGCGCAGGACGTCTGGTCGAAGGGTTCGCATGCCGCGTGTCGTTGTCGTCAGTCCCCCGTTCCTGTCCCACGCGCAGCCCCTGGCGGTCCTGGCCGGTGCCCTGCGTGAGCGGGGCGCGGACGTCCACTTCGCGTGTGCGCCGGCGTTCGAGCACCTGGCGCGACGGGCCGGGACAGGTTTCGTACCGCTGTCCGTGACCCGCAACGCCAACACCGGGGTGGCCGAGGCGACCCGGCAGGACGCGCGGGAGGCGGAGCGGCTGCGGGAGTTCCTCGACGCGACCCGCGAGGGGGCCGTGGCCGCGCTGCTCGCCCAGGCCAGGCACCGGCGCGCCGACATGCTCGCGGACCCCGAGGCCGTACTGGAGGCGCTGCGCACGACGGATCGGCGGCTACGGCCGGACTGGTACGTCGTCGACCAGCTCAGCTACCCGGTCACCCTGGCCCTGCACTGCCTGGGCGTCCCCTACGCGACGTTCTGCCCCGGGCATCCCAGCTATGTGCTGTCGGGGCCCGACGCCTGGTTCGGTCTCCCCTACGCCTGGCCGGATGCCGTACGCCCCGATCCCGAGGCTCTGGAGGAGCTGTCCGGGGCCGTCCGGGCCAACGACGAGGCCTTCACCCGTCTGTTCGCGGCTTTCGCGCGTGAGCACGCGCCCTCCCGGCCCGCTCCGGGCAGGGCCTTCGCCCTGAGCTCCCCGCACGCCGTCGTGCACGCCTATCCGCAGCTGCCCTGGCTGCCGACGAGGCCGGATGGGCCCGTGCGGCTGTTCGCGGGGCACATGGCCGCACCGGCCGCGGCCCTGGACTCGCAGTGGGAGGCGCGGCTGAAGGGGCTGCGCGGTGCGGCCGCGCGGGTGGTTCTTGTCGCGCTCGGGACGTTCCTGTCCGCGCGCGACGACGTGCTGCGCACCGTGGTCGCCGGGGTGCTGGAGGGCCTTCGGGACACCGCCGTCGTGGTGGCGGCGGGTGAGCGCACCGGAGCCCTGGCCGATCTGGGGGGTGACCGGGTCGTGGTGGTCCCCTCGGTGCCGCAGCAGGCTCTGCTGGAGCACGTGGACGCCATGGTGCACCACGGCGGCGGCAACTCCTTCACCGAGTGCCTGCGGGCGGGCGTACCCGCACTGGTGCTGCCGTTCTCCAGCGACCAGTTCTCCATTGCTTACGACGCGCAGCGCTCGGGCGCGGGCCTGGTGCTCGACCCGAACACGTTGACGAGTGATGACGTGCCCACCGCTCTCCGGGCCCTGTGGGGAGACACAGGCCCGCGACCGACCGGGCTGACTCGCGCAGTACGGGGGCGCGGGCCAGGCTGGGCCGCCGAAGAACTCCTCGCCGTGATGGACCGGGGCTTGGCCGGGGCCTGACCCACGAGGAGCGCTCAGGAAGTCGGCAGACGCACCGGCGTGCCGAAGCGGACCGGGAGGCCTGGGGCGTACAGCACACTGACGGGCTCACCTTGCGGCTTCGGCAGTCCCGCTGCCGGGATCAGAGCGTCCTCCCAGTCCAAGAGGGTGCAGGCGCGGAAGGTCCAGGCAGGGTGCGCGTTGGGGAGGTAGTAGGTCCGTCCGCGGATGCGTTCGTGCAGCCCCCAACGGCACGTGAGGAACTCCTCCAGTGGTCCGGGAGTCACAGGCGAGTCCTCGACGTCCAGCCAGGCTCTTGCTCCGGGGTGGTCGGCGGTGCGGCGGGCGGTCGTGTACAGCAGGCGGTTGTCGAACCACCCGGTGCTGATGCGGGACCACTGGTAGGGCAGCCCGAATCCGGCGCGTGCCGTGAGGACCGGCAGGAGTCTGTCGCAGTCGAGTGAGCGGAACACCACCCCGCGCCGCCCCAGGGCGTCACGGCTGTAGAGGCGCACGTTGACCTCTCCGAACGAGCCCAGGTAGGGAACGGGCGGCAACCGGCCGAACGCCAGGTTCTCCATGCGGAAGAAGACCAACCCTACATACGTCCGCCCCTGGTGGAGGTCGGGCACGGTACCGGGCGGCAACAGCCCGGCCACCCGGAACGGATCCGCGGGCCAATGCAGAAACACCAGGTCACGCCAGTGCTGGCGGAACAGCACCCGCCGCAGTGGCCTGGGCGGCAGCGAGGTCACTGCCTCGGCCGGGCGGTGCGAGGGGGCACGGTGAGCCGGCGGGGTGGAGGCGGCGCGTCTTCTGGGCATGTCCTACCGGACCACTTCGAGCGGGGTGGTGGTGCCGGGCCGGATCAGGCGGGCACCGTCGGACAGGGCTGTGACGACCGCTTGCACCGCTTCCTCGACCGGCAGGCCCTGCGCCAGGTTCGGTGACTCGCCTTGTACGGCCCGGTGGGCGAAGTCCGTGTCCATGTGCGGGAGGTTGATCTCGAGCACGTTCACGCGACGGCGCCGCTGTTCGCGGCGGACCGCGGTGAGCCAGGCGGCCAGCGCGGCTTTGGCAGCGGCGTAGTCCGCCATCCGGGCCGGCGCCGCCTCGGCGACGACTCCCGTGACGGCGGCGAGGACTCCGCCCGCGTCGAGTCTTGGGGCGGCGGCCCGCAGGAAGGCCATGGGGGCAAGTGCGTTGACCGCGGTCAGGTGTTCGGCGACGGCGTCGCTCACGTCGGTGGCCGGGCCGAACGCGGCGACGCCGACGCACACCACGACGCCGTCCAGGCCGCCCAATTCGCTCGCTGCCCAGTCGACGGTCTGCGCGCAGGCGTCGAGGTCCCACGCGTCGAAGGTCCTGGCGGGCGCGCCTGCGCAGGACGCCGCGACCTTGGCGAGCCTATCGGCGTCGCGGCCTGCGAGGGCCGGACGGGCTCCGAGGGCGTACAGGCGGTTGACGAGCGCTTCGCCGATCTGGCCGGTGGCACCGGGGACCAGGATCCGAGCGCCCCGCATCTTCATGCCGTACCTCCAGTGACTCGCGTGACCGCAGTGACTCCGGCGACGACGGTGATCGTTTGCCTCGTGACTGCTTCGGCGGCCGGTGGCCGACCGGATGCAGGTGACGGACTGCCGCGTCTGGGAGGTGGGCCGCGAGCGTGGAGTGGAGAGCTCGCGAGCGTGGAGTGGAGAGCTGGGGAGTGGCGGACGATCTGCGGATCGGGGCGCACGCCGCTGCGTGCATCCGTCGGATGCGCCATGGGGGAAGTAGTCGTGCTGGGACAGGCGGGTGAATGGTCGGTACGGAACGGAGGGCTCTGTGATCGAAGTCGAGCGTGTGATGACGCTGGACCATCCCTTGACCGACGTGGTGGGCTTTCTCTCCGACTTCGCGAACACCGAGATGTGGGACCCGGGCACCGTCACCTGTGACCGCGTCGACAGCGGGCCGGTGTCCGTAGGAGCCGAGTGGCGCAACGTCTCCGTCTTCAGAGGTCACCGCACCGAGCTGCTTTACCGACTGGCCCGCTTCGACCCCGACCATCTGATCTTCGTCGGACGCAACAAGACGGCCACATCCACGGACGACCTGCGCTTCGAGGACGCCGGTGGGCGAACCCGGCTCATCTACCGGGCGCGGATCGAGTTCGGGGGGCTCGCCCGGCTGGCCACTCCCCTGCTGAAGCGGGAGTTCGAGCGACTCGGCGACGAAGTGAGCGAGCGACTGCCCCGGGCCGTCGACCATGCTCTCGGCACCTCGTCGTCGTGGGGCGACCAGCCTTTGTGATCCCAGACAGATTCGCGCGCTTCCACGTCGACTACTGTCTTCGCTGCCAGACTCGACGGGCCGATCACCAGGTGTGGCACCAGCTCAACTCACCTATAAAACTGGCTGGTTGTCCAAAGGCGTGACCCCAAACCGCAGTCGGCCCCGTGGTGCCCGGGCTCGAAGGCCGGGGACCACGGGCCGCTCGGTGCGCGTGCGGTCCGGGTCGGAGGACCGGTGCGGAGGCCGGGTCAGAGGACCGGTGCGGGGGCGGGCGTACGGCGTGCGGCGCTGCGGTAGGTGGAGATGCCCACCGCGAGCAGCCAGTAGCTCAGCAGCGCCCCCATCAGGGCCGTGCTGCCCCACCCGTTCGCCGCGTAGAAGTGCGCGGGGGTGTTGCCGAAGAACAGGGACGGCACGAAGGCCAGGTTCACCGCGGCAAGGACGTAGGCCGAGCGGCCGACCCAGCGGGGCAGCAGGTTCGGGCGGGTGACCGCGTAGCCGAACGCGGTCAGGAACAGTGCGAGCAGCAGGCGGCCGATCGAACCGTAGAGGATGTACGTGCCGTTGACCGTGATGGTGGGGTCGATCGGGTGGTCGGCGGCGATGACGGCGCCGGCCTCCAGCCCGCTGGAGACCAGGGTGACGGTCGCGTAGACCAGTCCGGTGGCGAAGGCCACCGTGCCGACCCATTCGTATGCGGGGTTCACCTGCTTGATCAGTTCACGCACACCGGTGACGAAGAGGATCAGGGCCGCGAGCGCGACGATGCCGATCAGCAGGCGCGTCAGCACGTTGGCGTCCGGCGGCGGCCCCGAGTAGAGGAAGTACAGGGGCACTTCGATGATGAAGCAGACCGCCGCCGTGATGCCGGCCAGTCCCGTCGCGCGCCTGGCGAGGATGTCGTTCATGTCGTTTCCCCCGAAGTGAGTGTGTCCGGCGCAGTTCCTTGTCGGCGTGATGCCGACGAGGAAACTCTCCCGCGCACCGGCCTCCAGGTCGCTGGGGCTGGACACCGGATCGGGGGTGGGGCTGGGGACACCACCCAGCCGCGCAGGAGCTGGCACCTCTACTCCGCAGCGTCGACCACATCACCGACTCCGCGCTGGAGGGCTTCTGCCCCTGCCTCCGTACCCTTGGCGGCTCTGGCGCGGAGCCCCGCCCGGCCGGCAACTGCACCGCGGAGTGAGCCGCTTCGCGGCGACGTTGGGCCGTTGACGATGCCGGCCACCATGCTGTCGACGCCGGCTGTGTGGTGGGTCCGTCAGTTGCCGTCGCCGAGGCTCGGGTTTGCGTTGTGTCGGAGGCGCAGCGCGGAGACGAGGAAGAAGATGCCGCCCAGCAGGGCGTAACCGGCCAGACTGCTCAGCGAGGGGTCCGGGGCGCCGGCCTGCCGGAGGAACGACAGCCCGGCGAGCACGGAGATGCCGCCGCTGGCGATCATCGCCCACTGGCCACCGAGCTCGCGTCGCCGGACAGCGACGATGAGCTGGACGAGGCCTGCCGTGACGGCCCAGGCCCCCCACACGCGCAGAACCCCCGGTATGCCGGAGGCGACCGCGAAGGCCAGTCCGACGGCGGCGAGCCCACTGATCGCCATGTTGACGTAGAGCCCGGGAGCGGACCCGCTCGCTCGGGAGGAGCGGGCATCCACGACGGCGGCGACCACGTCGAACAGCGGGTAGATGACGAGCAGCGTCGCGCTCACCGGTCCGATGCTCGACGCGGTCGAGAAGAGCGCGACGGCCCAGAGCAAAGCGAACCCGAAGCGTACGAAGTAGAGCCGCCGGAGTGCTGACGCGACGACGTCAGGGGCAGAAGCGGGCGCGGGGGCAGTGGTCGTGGTCATGACTGTTCCTTTCCAAAGGCTGTTGGATCCGGTGCATGCCGGCGTCGAGCAGGGCAGGGCAGGGCAGCAGCATGCCCGCTGAACCCTAGGGAGAAAGACCGTTCTCTCTTGCTCTCTGGAGCCTGACACGACTCCTCGACGAGCGCAAGACCGATCGTTCTTTCTGCTACGGTGGAAGCATGGCCACCCGGACACGACCCGCCACCGACACCGCGAACGGCAGCTCATCGGGAGAGCCGGTCCGCTCCGAGGCGCGAGAGCGCCTGCTGTCCACGGCCAGCGGGCTGTTCTACCGCGAAGGCATCAGGGCGGTCGGCGTCGAACGGATCCTTGCCGAGGCCCCGGCCACGCGGGCGACGTTCTACCGGCACTTCCCCTCGAAGGAAGACCTCGTGGTCGCCTATCTGCGCGGCGTCGACACCGCCACCCGGGCCGATGTGCAGGCGGCCATCGAGGCCGCGCCGTCCCCGGCCGACGCACTGCGCGCGATCGGGACCGCTCTCGCCGACAGCCTGGCCTCACCGGAGTTCCGCGGCTGCGCGTTCCTCAAGGCCGCCGCCGAGTACCCCGACCCCGAGGACCCGGTACGCCAGGTGATCCTCGATCACCGCGCCTGGTACACGACCACCCTCACCGACCTCTTCGCGCAGGTCTTCGGGGACTCACCTCGTCGCGGCAAACCGGAACACGCCGCCCGGCACTTCGTCATGATGCGCGACGGCGCGATGAGCGGCGCCCATCTCGACGGCGCCGAAAGCGTCGGCGCCGCGTTCCACCGCGGCCTTGAGGGCATGCTCACCATGCTTCACTGAGCAGCCACCCGTCGTCGGGCAACGCAGCAACGCACGGAGGCATCACCGCCAGGACCGGCAGTCGCCCCACCCCGGGATTCAGCCGGACAACCCTCAGCTGGAGCCGCCTCATGGCCGGGGCGCAGCCGGTGCCGGGAGACTGAGCTCCCGAGGTAACGCTAGTGGTGCCAAGCGCGCCCGCCCGTGTTGTGGATGAACCGCTGCAACACCTTGAGGGTGATCAGGTACTCCTCGTCCGAGACATCCGCGTGCCGTTCCGCCCAGAGCTCGTCCTGAAGAGTCGCCGCTTTGTCATAGAAGGCTTTGCCGGCATCCGTGAGGCTCAGGCGTCCCTCCGTGTCCTCGGTGATCCAGTCCTGGGCGATGGCCCGGTCGATCTCCGAGTCCATGTGGTCCAGGCCGACCTCCAGATAGCCCTGAAGGATGCGGGCCACTTCCGTACGGGTCTTCGGGGTGTCTGCGCGTGCCACCTGCGCGAGGACCCACCACTGCGGCTGGGTGGTGCCGATCTCTGCGAGAGCGGTCCGGGTGCGGGTGATGACGGCCTTGTGGGCCGCCCAACTCCAGTAGCCGATGGGCTGCTTGCTCAGGTCGGTGTCGCTGTGTGAGTACTCCATGACCGGGCCCCTGCCGTTGTCTGCGTCGGTTCGACAGGATCGACCGTAGAAACTGAACTGGACTTGAGGTCAAGGGCGTGCCAGCCGACTCGGTCAGACCACGGTCACCGGGTGGCGGACCACCGCGTCGAAGAGATAGCCCTGGGTGTTGAACACGGCCGTGTCGGGTTGAGTACGGCCCGCCGTGTCCGTGGCGCGTGCCAGCAGGTGTGTCGGGCCGGGAGTGCCGGGCGTCCAGGGGACGGACCAGCGCGTCCATGTGCCGGAACGCGGTCGGTCGTGCAGTCGGGCCCGCCGCCACTTCGTCCCGCCGTCGGTGCTGACGTCGACTCGCGCGACGGCGCCCGCTCCCGACCAGGACCTGCCGTGCAGCACCTGGCTCTGCCCCGCCGGGAACGTCGCGCCGCTCGCCAGCTCGAAGGCGCTCTTGATCGTCTGCCGGGTGAGCGGCTTGCTGCCCTCCTGCGGGTAGGCGGGGCCGAACAGCCGGTAGAAGGTGGTGTTCCACGGCGAGTACAACGGCTGGGCCGACACCTCGATGTCGCCGACCCACTTGATCGAGGCGATCCCCACCCACGACGGCACCAGCACGCGCACCGGATACCCGTGGTCGTACGGAAGCGGCTCGCCGTTCATCTCGTACGCGAGCAGTACGTCGTCCAGCGCCTTGGCCAGCGGCAGCGGGCGGCGCACCCGGCCCAGGCTCTCCCCTCCGCTGACGTACTCGGCGTCGAGGCCACGGGGCTGCACGTCCACGGCGTACGGGGACAGCCCGGCCCTGCGCAGCACGTCGGCCAGTCGCACCCCGCGCCAGCGCGCGACGCCGACCGCGCCCAGCGTCCACGCGGTGCCGGTGACCGTCTCGCCCTGCTGAGTCGAGTAGTAGCTGCGGCCGTTTCCGGCGCACTCGACGAAGGCGGTACGGGTGACGGCGGGCAGGGCGCGTAGATCGTCGTAGCCGAACTCCACCGGCCTGTCCTCGCCGGGTGTGCCGCGCAGCCCGTCACCCCACAGTCTCAACCGCCATTCGTCGGCGTCCAGGACGGGCGTCGCGGTGTGGTTGCGGACGAAGAACAGCTCGTTGGGGGTGTGGTGGCCGGTTCCGCGCAGCGCCTCCCAGCGGGTCTCGGCATTGGTGCCGCGTGGGATGAACCACGCGGGCGGCAGCGGCTTGACGATCGTCGGGTCGGCGGCGCGAGCGGGTTCCGGCGCGGGGAGTCCGGTGGCGGCGGCGGTCGCGGCCAGCAGCGTCAGCAGCCGGCGCCGTGTGACACCTTCCGCTCTGGCTTCCCCTGCTAGCCACTGGCGCAGCCTGCGGCGGTCGTAGGCGATCTCGTGGTGGTCGGCGGAACCGGCAGCAGACATGGCTGTCCCGTCATGGGTGGTGGGTGGGGTGGGGGAAACGGGCGCGGGCGGAGCGCGGCTCCGACACGCCGTCCAGCGGCCTCGGCAGACCTGCACGGACGGAAATGGCGACCGACAGCGCACGCGTGACACGGCCGTCGAAGGAGAGAAGCCGGGGAGAGAACCAGTCAGACGGAGAGTCGACACAGCGCGGCGGCGACCCGGACGAAGTCCACGGCGCGGCGACGGGTCAGAGGCTCCGGCGGAAACATGACGCGATGCAAGCACGTCGTCCGGGTGGTGTCAACGAAGCCGTTGCGCAGAGCAGTTGGGGCTCCTGCGCGGCTCAGGTCGGACACGGGCGGGTGCTGTGGCGCGGGCCGGCAGTTCGAGTCCGAGGTTCTCGCGGAGCGGGATGCGACGTGCGTTGCGTTGCGCTGACCCTGACTCCCGTCGAACCGGGCAAGTTCCCCGGCGGTGCGCAGATCGGTGTGAGCCACGGCATCATCCGCTGCCGCTGGAGCGCGGGACCTCAAGGCCGCCTGCCGACGTGCGCGGGTAGCATCCCGCGCATGGACGTGGCGACGGGTGCACTGCCCAGAGGGCTCGGGCTGGTGGAGCGGGTGGTCCGGGGGGAGCTCGACAGCCGAGGGGGGCCCGGGGTGGTCCGGCTGGCTGAGGAGAGCGGGCTGGACAAGGGGCAGGCGTCGCGGTTGCTGCGGGATCTGGTCGGCACCGGGACGCTCGCCCGGGACGGGAACGAGTTCCGTGCCGGGGCGGATCTGCTGGCCGTCGCGGCGGAGGCCGGACCGTGGGGCGTGGAAAACCGTGCGCTGCTTCGGGAGTTGGTGGTCCGGTTCGGGGCGTGCGCGTACGTGGACGTGCTCTGTGGGGCGATGGTGCTCTCGGTGCGGGCCGAGTTGGCGGCCTGGGCCGAGTTCTCGTGGGCGCGGGCGGGGCGGCTGACGCCGGTCTGGTGCACCGGGGCGGGGCGGGCGCTGCTCTTCGACCACTCGCGGGCGGAGGTGGCTCAACTCCTGGGCGGTGAGGACTTCATCGGGGCGGGCGGGCCCTACGCACCGCGCACGGTGGACGATCTGCTGGCACGGGTCGCCGCGGACGCCGGGCGCGGGGTCGCCGTGTGCGAGAGCGAGTACGACGAGGACGTGCTGGAGGTGGCCGCGCCGGTACGGGATCCTCGCGGGGGCGTCGTGGCGGCGGTCAGCGCGGTCGTGCCGCACGCGGCCGCACGGGACGACAGGGACGAGATCGTCGCCGCGATCGGTGACGCGGCGGCGCGACTGGCCATCCTGCTCGGCTGAACCTCGGCTCGGCTACGGCCTCGGATACGGCCGCTCAGTCCCGGTCCGACTTCCCGTCCGTCTTCTTGTCCGTCTCCTTGTCCGTCTTCTTGTCCGTCTCCTCGTCCGTCTCGTGGTCCGTCGAGCGCAGTGCCGCGGTCAGCCAGTCGCTCCAGCGGACCACCGAGTCCGCGCAGGCCGCCGTCGCCGGCTCCAGACGGCGGCGGGGGCCTACGACCTGTACCGCGGCGACGATCTCCCCGCGGAAGTCCCTGACCGGAGCGGCGAGCGAGTACAGGCCGGGTTCGGCCTCCTGGTCGACGATCGTGTAGCCCCGCTTGCGGGCCGTGTTCAGGCGGGCCAGGAAGTCGTCGAGGTCAGCCGGGGTGTTGGGGCCGTGGCGGACGAAGGCGGTCCGGGCGAAGACGGCGGCGACCTCGGTGTCGTCGGCGTCGAACAGCAGGGCCTGTCCGGCGTCGCTGCAATAGGCGGGGTAGGCGCGGCCCACCCAGGAGACGAACGAGGACAGCGCGGGCGGCATCGACTCCAGGATGGTCACCGAGCTGGCGCCCCGCAGGACTCCCAGGTAGGCGCACTCCCCCGTGTCGGCGGCGACGCCCTCCAGCGCGGTGCGGCCGTCTCGGCGCAGCCGTGCCTCGGTGATCTGCTGGGCCCGCGCGTAGAGCTCCCAGGCGACGGAGTAGCGCAGCGAGGCGGGATCACGGCGTAGGAACCGGGCCGTCTCGAGGCTGCGCAGGATGCGGGAGACCTGGCTTCGTTCGCGGCCCAGCAGCGCGGCGACCTCGGCGGCGGTGTGGCCACGCGGGTCCTGCGACGGGTGCTGGGCGAAGAGGCGGAGCACGGCCAGGCCGCGTTTCAGGCTGCTGTCGGTGGTCATCGGGGGCCGAGCATAGCGCCAGGCCGCGGTGCCGCCGCGCCTCTTCATTGCGGGAACATTGCAGCTTCGTTGCACCCTACGTGCATCATGAGCAACTGGACTTGCCTATTACGCATCCACGGATAGTCTCCAGCCATCCCCTGCATTTCATGCTCATCAGGAGTTCGCCTTGTCCGCTCTGCGCCCGCTAGTCCTCCTCGGTTCCGCGACGCTGCTTCTGGCGGGCTGCGCCGATCCCTCCCAGTCGGCCGACGCCTCCACCAGCCCGTCGTCCGGCACTTCTGCCGCCGCCCCGATCGCGAAGAACGCCGCGCTCGCCGCCAAGGTCCCGGCCGCGTTGAAGGCGAGCGGGATCAAGATCGCCAGCGACGTCAGCTACCCGCCGATGGACTTCTTCGCCGCCGACAACAAGACGGTCGTCGGCGCCGAGGCCGACCTCGACAAGGCCCTCGGCACCGTCCTGGGCGTCAAGGTCACCATCGTCAACGTGCCCTTCGACTCGATCCTGCCCGGCCTCCAGTCGGGTAAGTACCAGCTCGGCGTCTCCTCCTTCACGGACACCGCCGAGCGGGAGAAGGTCGTCGACTTCGTCACCTACTTCGACGCGGGCACGTCCCTGCTGGTCCCGGCCGGCAACCCCAAGGGGCTCAAGCCCGGGGGCGACTCGCTGTGCGGCCGTTCGGTCGCCGTGGCGAAGGGGTCCACCCAGGCCCTCGAAGACGTGCCGGCCCGCGCCAAGACCTGCAAGACGCCGATCAAGGTCAGCACCTTCCCGGACGGCACCGGCGTGAACCTCGCCGTCACCAGCGGCCGCGCCGACGCCGCCCTCGCCGACTCCCCGGTCGCCTCGTACGCCGCCAAGCAGTCCGGCGGCAAGCTGGAGGTGGCCGGCGACTCCTACGGCAACGCGCCCTTCGGCATCGCCGTACCGAAGAACAGTGAGCTGACCGGGCTGCTCAAGTCGGCGCTGGAGGACCTCAAGGCAAGTGGCGGGTACGAGCAGGTCCTCGCCAAGTGGGGCCTCGAGTCCGGCGCCCTGGACAAGTTCGAGATCAACGCGGCCTCATGAGCGCGGAGTTGCCGGTCTACCGCCGTCGCAGGCCGGGCCAGTGGGTGCTGACCCTCGTGGTCGTGCTGCTGGCCGCGAGCCTGCTCCGGTCGCTGATCACCAACCGGCGCTTCGGCTGGGACACGGTCGGCGCCTGGCTGTTCAGCCGGACCGTGATGACGGGCCTGCTGACCACTCTGGAGCTCACCGCCGTCGCGATGGCGATCGGACTCGTGCTCGGCATCGCGCTGGCGCTCATGCGGCTGTCGGACAACCCGGTGGCCCGGAGCGTCAGTTGGGCGTACATCTGGCTGTTCCGGGGCACCCCGCTCCTGGTCCAGCTGCTGTTCTGGGGATTCATCTCCGCGCTCTACCCGACACTTTCGCTGCACCTGCCCCTCCTGCCGGCGATCGGTGACGTCCCCGCGAACTCCGTCATCACGACCTTCGCCGCGGCCCTGCTCGGTCTCGGTCTCAACGAGGCCGCCTATCTCGCCGAGATCATCCGGGCCGGGATCGTCTCCGTCGACCCCGGGCAGCTGGAGGCGGCGGACGCGCTGGGTCTGTCCCGGGTCAGGACGCTGCGCCGGATCGTGCTGCCGCAGGCGATGCGGGTGATCATCCCGCCGGTCGGCAACGAGACCATCTCCATGCTCAAGACGACCTCCCTGGTGAGCGTGCTGGCCTACGCGGAACTGCTGTACTCCGTGCAGATCGTCTACTCCCGCACCTACCAGACGATCCCGCTGCTGATCGTCGCCAGCATCTGGTACCTGGCCGTCACGACCCTGCTGAACGTCGGCCAGCACTACCTGGAACGGCACTTCGCGAAGGGCGGCAGCCGATGATGATCGAGGCCACCGGTGTCCGCAAGTCCTTCGCCGGGCGTGAAGTGCTGCGCGGAATCGACCTCTCCGTACCGCGCGGGTCGGTCACGTGTGTGATCGGGCCCTCCGGGTCGGGGAAGTCGACCTTCCTGCGGTGCGTGAACCGTCTGGAGCGGCCCGACGGCGGCCGGATCCTGGTGGACGGCGATCCGATCGGCTACGAGCCGTACCGGGACGGACTGCGCGAACTGCGCCGCCGTGACCTGGCCCGGCAGCGCCGTGACATCGGCATGGTCTTCCAGCGCTTCCACCTCTTCCCGCACCTGACGGCTCTCGCCAACGTCGTCGAGGGCCCGGTCGGCGCGGGCCGCCCGCGCGCCGAGGCGACCAAGGAGGCGCTCGCGCTCCTGGACCGGGTCGGGCTGGCCGACCGACGCGACGCCTACCCCGCCCAGCTCTCCGGCGGCCAGCAGCAACGCGTCGCCATCGCCCGCGCGTTGGCCATGCGGCCCAAGCTCATGCTGTTCGACGAGCCGACCTCGGCCCTAGACCCGGAGCTGGTCGGCGAGGTGCTGGACGTGATGCGCGGCCTGGCCGCCGACGGCATGACGATGCTCGTCGTCACCCACGAACTGGGCTTCGCCCGCGAGGTCGCCGACGAGATCGTCTTCTTCGACGACGGACAGATCCTGGAGTCCGGACCGCCCTCCCGCGTCCTGACCGCGCCTGAACATCCCCGTACCCGCGACTTCGTGACGAGAGTGCTGTGACGACCTTCCGCGACGCCCTGGCCGCCGGCCCCCTCGTCCTCGACGGCGGCATGTCCAACGAGCTGGAGGCCCAGGGCCACGACCTGAGCGGCACCCTCTGGTCCGCCCGCCTGCTCCGCGACGACCCCGACGCGATCGCCGCCGTCCACCGCGCCTACTACGCGGCCGGCGCGCAGGTCGCCATCACGGCCGGCTACCAGGCCACTTACGACGGTTTCGCCCGGCTGGGCATCTCCCGCACGGAGACCACGGCACTGCTGCGACGCAGCGTGTCGCTGGCTCGTGAGGCCGCCGACGCTGCCGAGGGCCCTTTCGCCGGGCGGCGTTGGGTCGCGGCGTCCGTGGGGCCGTACGGCGCGATGCTGGCGGACGGCTCGGAATACCGGGGGGACTACGGCCTCAGCGTGGCCGAGCTGACCCGTTTCCACCGGCCCCGGCTGGAAGCGCTGGCCGAGGCGGGCCCCGACGTCTTCGCCGTAGAGACCATTCCCGATCTGCGCGAGGCCGAGGCCGTGCTGATCGCCCTGGAGGGGCTCGGTATCCCGGCCTGGCTCTCGTACAGCATCCGCGGGACGACCACCAGCGCGGGCCAGCCGCTCAGCGAGGCCTTCGCGCTGGCCCGCAGCAGCGACGCCGTCCTCGCCACGGGGGTGAACTGCGCCCCCGCCGCCGACGCGAGCGCAGCGCTGGCCCTCGTCTCAGGACTGCCGGGAGTCGTCTACCCGAACGGTGGCGGCCTCTGGGACCCCGAATCCCGCAGCTGGAAGGGCGCGCAGGACGAGATCGCGGACCTCGCGCCCGCCTGGCTCCGCTCCGGCGCGGCACTCGTCGGCGGCTGCTGCCGGGTCGGCCCGGCGGAGATCAAGGAGCTGGCCGACTGCGTGGGGGCTGCGGCGACGGACCGCTGAGGGGTTGTCCTGCGGCCGAGCGCGCGCGTCGGCCGCGGCCGGGGCTACGCGGGCGGACCGCTGAACGGCGTCCCAAGGCCAGACGCGCGCCGCCCGCGCCGAGGCCGCGCCGACAGACCCCTGAGCTGCACCCCGAAACCCACCGCACGCGCCGACCATGCCGGCGGATCGCTGAGCGGCATCCCAAAGCCGCGCGCACGCACCGACCACGCCGAGGCCGCGCCGGCAGACCCCTGAGCTGCACTCCAAGGCCCACCGCACGCGCCGACCGTGCCCGACGGATCACTGAGCGGCATCCCAAGGCCGAGCGCACACCCGCACGCCCAAGTACCCCCATCCCCGACCGCCCCTCCCCCGAACCCGCACCGCCCGCAAGGAACGCCACCCATGTCCCAGCCCACCTCCCTCCCGGTGATCGACCTCTCCGCCCCCGACCGTGACGCGCTCCACCGGGCCGCCCGCGACGTCGGCTTCTTCCAGTTGGTCGGCCACGGCGTCACCGCCGCCGAACAGAGCCGGCTGCTCAGTACCGCCCGCGACTTCTTCGCCATGCCCGAGGCCGACCGGCTCGCCCTCGACAACCTCAACTCGCCCCACTTCCGCGGCTACACGCGCATCGGCAACGAGCACACCCAGGGCCGACGGGACTGGCGCGACCAGCTCGACATCAGCAACGAGCTGCCCGCTCGCGTACCCGCCCCGGGCGAGCCACCGTACTGGTGGCTTGAGGGGCCGAACCAGTGGCCCACTGCTCTGCCCGAGCTGCGGGAGGTCTCGCTGGAGTGGATGGGCAGGCTCAGCACGGTCGCCCACCGGCTGCTGCACGAACTGCTCGCGGCCGTCGGCGGCCCCGAGGACTTCTACGACGCCGCCTTCTCCGGCCACCCCCGCAACCACCTCAAGCTGGTCCGCTATCCCGGGCGGGCCCCGCAGGGCGACGACCAGGGCGTCGGTGTGCACAAGGACTACGGGTTCCTGACCCTGCTGCTGACGGACGAGGTGCCCGGACTCCAGGTGGAGACGCCGGACGGGCAGGGCTTCATCGACGTACCGAATCTGCCGGGCGCGTTCGTGGTGAACCTCGGCGAGTTGCTGGAGGTCGCGACGAACGGCTACCTCAAGGCGACGAACCACCGCGTGGTCTCCCCTCCTGGATCACGCGAGCGCTACTCCGCACCGTTCTTCTACAACCCCCGGCTCGACGCCCGGATCGCCCCGCTGCCCTTCCCGGGCGCGTCGGATGCTGACGGCGTGACGCAGGACCCCGACAACCCGCTCTTCGCGGAGTTCGGCTGGAACGAGCTCAAGGGCTGGGTCCGCGCCCACCCCACGGTGGTGAGGAAGCATCATCCCGAGCTGACGATCGCGTGACGGTCAGCGCGACAGGGGCAGCACTTGGTCTCCGGCACGGCTGATCCCCTGCGGCAGGGACGGCTGACCAGGCGGTCCCGCTCCCCCGCCCCCCCCACTTCCCGGACGTGGTGCACGACGTCGATTTCGAGACGGCCACACTCCCTGACACGCACATTCCCTATAATTCCTATCGGATTACTAGGGAACTAGGGATCATTCCGACGACGCTTGAGGAGACCACCACCATGGGACTTGCCCCCATGCCGTCCCCGCCCACCTCGGCGTCCGACCCGATCGGGCCCGGCCGCGCCCACTGGTTGCACGTGGCCCACGAGCTGGCGGACGATCTGGCCACAGACGCGGCGGCCAGGGAGCACGCGGGCAAGCTCCCCTTCGACGAGGTGTCCAGACTCCGTGAGTCGGGCCTGCTGACGCTGCTCATACCGGCCGAACTCGGCGGAGGCGGCGCGGACTGGCCCACCGCGTTCGCGGTCGTCCGGGCGATCGCCGGCACCGACGCCGCGATCGCCCAGCTACTGGGCTCCCACTGCTTCCTGTCCTGGAGCGCACGGTGCTTCACCGAGCCCGAGCTCGCCGCTCGGATCGAACAGCGATCCGCCATGGAGCAGTGGTGTTGGGGCGGCGGTTTCGCCCCTCAGGACGTCCCGCTGACCCTGACCAGGAAAGGGAAGGGCTACGTCCTCGAGGGGCGGCAGAGCTATGCCGCCGGAGTTCTCGTCGCCGACCGCCTGGCGGTGCGGGCCGTGCGGGCCGGCAGCGGCGAGCCGGTCGCCGTCGTCGTCGATCCCACCCGTCGCGGTGTGCGGATCGACGACGCGGACACCTTCGGTCAACGGCTCGCGGCGGGAGGCAGTGTGGAGTTCGACGCCGTACCGGTCGCCGCCCAGGACGTCCTCGGCTCCCTGGCCGCCGACGACGACGTGCTGTCGCCGTCGACCGCTCTCGCCTCACCGATCGGGCGCCTCCTCTCCGTCCAGCTCCTGCTCGGCCTCGCGGAGGGCGTACTGGCCGAGGCACGCGAGTACTGCCGGGCCGCCCACTCCTCCTGGAGCCTGTCCTGGCCGGACGGCTCTCCCCAGGATCCCCATGTGCTGGCCACCTACGGGGAACTCACCGTCCTCACCCGCTCCGCCGCCGCCCTCACCGATCAGGCACAGGCGGCCGTCCACGGCGGACTGGTACGCGGCGAGGACCTCACCTACGACGAGCACGCGGACATCTCGGTGCAGGTCACGATGGCCGAGGCCGCCGCTTCCAGGGCCGCGCAGGAATCCACCAGCCGTGCCCTCGACGTCGTCGGCTCCCGCTCCGCCTCCGCCCGGCTGGGCCTCGACCGCTTCTGGCGCAACGCGCGCACCCAGACCCTGCACCGGCCCGTCGCCCACCAGTTCCGCGACGTCGGCGACTACTTCCTCAACGGCGCCCACCCTCCGTTCGTCCTGCCGGCCTGAGGTTCAGACACAAGGTTGGTGCTGCTCCGCGCCCCGGTGCAGGCGGCACGCCGCCCCGGGACCATGACGCTCCGCACGAACACCCTTGACACGCGCAGGGGCCAACGACGTACGTTGAACGTGCAAGTTCCTGACAGGGGAGGCCTTCGATGCACGTACCTGGCGCGGCACCCAAGGGTGCGTGCACGGGTGCGCGGCTCATCACCCGGCGGCATGTCGACTACTGCCGCACCTCCTCCGCCGTCTGTACTTCCGTACACGTCTGACCTCTGCCGGCCCCTCCTGCCGGCCGTCTCCTCGTGTCCCCGCGCCCTGCGCCTTGCGCCTCACACCCTGCGCTGCCCGCCGCCCTGCGCCGCACGGTCACGAGTTCGCGTGCACCTCGGAAGGAACACCCCCTTGTCCAGCCCTGCCCTGCACCTCGCCGTCGAGATCGACGGTGACGGCGCCCACCTCGCGGCCTGGCGCCGCGCCGCCCACTCACCCGACGAGTTGCTCACTCCGCGCCGCGTCTCCCGGGTCGCCGCCGTGGCCGAGAACGCCGGGTTCACCCTGATCACTCTGGACGACGGCGTGCTGCCGCCCGGTGCCGCGCCGAACCCTGTGGGTCGTATCGGCGCGGTGGAGCGGGCGGCCTTCGTCGCGGCGTCCACGAGCACCATCGGGATCGCGCCCGTCGTCCCGGTCACCTATGCCGAACCCTTCCATGTCTCCAGCCAGCTGGCGTCCCTGGACCACATCTCGGCCGGTCGTGCGGGGTGGGTGGTGACGGAGGAGGAGCGTCCCGAGGCGGCCCGGGCCTGGGGACGGCCGCCGGTGGACGGCGCCGACGCGCGGGCCCGGGAGTCCCGGGACGGCGTGGAGGTGGCGCGCGCCCTGTGGGACTCGTGGGAGGACGACGCCGTCATCCGGTCCGTGGCCACCAGCCGCTACCTCGACCGCGAACGGCTCCACTACATCGACTTCACCGGGGACACCTACGCCGTCAAGGGCCCGGCGATCGTCCCGCGCCCGCCTCAGGGACAGCTCGTCGTCCTGGGCCGGCCGGACCAGGTGCCCGCCGCGCAGCTCGACGTGGCGCTCGTCGGGGGCCGCGACCTAGGGTCGGTCAGCGCGGCCGCCGCTGCCGCAGCTGCTGCCGGTACGCCTCGCGTGTTCGCCGAGGTCGAGGTGGCCCTCGACACCCCGGACGCCACGGCCACCGAACGCGTCGCCGACCTGGAACGGCACGCGCCCTGGCGTGACCGGGGAAGACTGCGGCACATCGGTTCCGCGGACCAACTAGTTTCCCTTCTCGCCGAGTTGAGCTACCACGTCGACGGCGTACGGCTGCACCCGCTGGTGCTCGACGAGGACCTGTCCGTCCTCTCCGGCCTCGTCGTGCCGACCCTGTCCGCGCGACGCCTCGTCGCCCGCCCGCTTCCCGGCACGTCCCTTCGCTCGACCCTGGGGCTGGCCCGCCCCGCCAACCGCTTCACCGCCGCTGCCCCTGCTGCCACGGGTACGGCCACTGCCACGGCCACAGCCGCGACCACCCAGGAGGACGTCCGATGACCCGCACCGATCCCCTCGACGTCCCCCGGCCGCACGCCCAGCTGCACTTCGGAGTGTTCTTCCAGGGCGTCAACCACTGGACCATCTGGTCCGCCCCCGACAGCGGTTCCCAGATCGACCCCGCCTCCTTCCGCAGGGTCGCCCAGACCGCCGAACGGGGCCTGTTCGACGCGTTCTTCCTCGGTGAGGGGCTGCGACTGCGCGAGGTCGACGGCAGGATCCACGACCTCGACGTGGCCGGGCGCCCGGACGCCATCACCCAGCTCTCGGCACTCGCCGCGGTCACCCGCCGGATCGGCCTGGTCTCCACGTCCAACTCCACCTTCAACGAACCCGCCGATCTCGCCCGTCGCCTCTCCGGACTCGACCTGCTCTCCGAGGGCCGCGCCGGCTGGAACGTGGTGACCACGGACAACGCCTGGACCGGCGCGAACTTCCGTCGCGGCGGCTACCTCGACCACGCCGACCGCTACCGGCGTGCCGAGGAGTTCCTCACCGTGGCCCGCGCGCTCTGGGACGGCTGGGAGGACGGAGCGATCTCCGACTCCCCGGGTGCACGGGAGTGGTCGACGCCCGGTGCCGTACGTCAAGTGCGGCACCGTGGAACGCAGTTCGACGTCGCCCTCGCCCCGACCCTGCCGCGCAGCGCCCAGGGCCACCCCGTGATCTTCCAGGCCGGTGACTCGGGCGAGGGACGCGACTTCGCGGCCCGCAACGCCGATGTCATCTTCTCCGCGCACGGCAACGACTTCGACGACGCGCTGGCCTTCGCCGAGGACCTGCGCACCCGGCTGCGTGCCGTCGGCCGTCCCGACGACGACCTGAGGATCCTGCCCGGCACCGAGATCATCATCGGCGCCACCGAAGAGGAGGCCCAGGAGAAGAAGCGCTGGATCAGACTCCAACAGGTGACCCCCGCAACGGCGTTGGGGATCGCCGGGCTGCTGTGGGGCATCGACCTGTCCGACCGTGACGCCGACGGGCCCCTGCCCGAGGAGGATCCGGTCGTCGCCGAGAACGACGGCTCCTTCGGCGCCCGGCGCATCGCCGACCCGCGCGCGGTCGTGGCCGAGTGGCGGGCCAAGGCGGAGGCGCACGGCTGGTCGCTGCGCGAGACCGTGATCGCTCTCGGCCCTCAGCGCGGCCACGTCGGCACCCGGTCCGGTCTCGCAGACAAGTTCGCCCACTTCGTACGACACGGAGCGATCGACGGCTTCAACGTCACGCCCTACCTCATCCCCGACGGCCTCGACGACATCGTCGACCTGCTCGTCCCGGAACTGCAGGAACGGGGTCTCTACCGCACCGACTACACCGGCACCACCCTCCGCGACCATCTCGGCCTGCGCGAACCCCTCACCCACCGGTCCGCCCCCGACCACCGACAGGCGGGCTGAGTGCCACATGACCGACATGAAGCTGTCACACACGAACCGGAATGCGGGTTCGCCGAGCGCCCGTTCTTGCTGACATGACTGTGGGAGTAGCTCTCAACGCGTCCGACGCACCCAACCAGGTCGACGCCACCGTGCAGTTGGCCCAGGAGGCCGCCGCGGCGGGTCTGCGGTCGGCCTGGTTCGGGCAGACCTTCGGCGCGGACTCACCCCAGCTCGCGGCGATCGTCGGGCGCGAGGTTCCCGGACTCCAGGTCGGCACCTCCGCGATCCCCGTCTTCGGCAGGCACCCGCTGCTCGTCGCCGGTCAGGCGCAGACCGCCCAGGCCGCGACCCACGGGCGCTACCACCTCGGTCTGGCCCTGGGCACGAAGCTGCTGACGGAGACCGGCTTCGGCCTGCCCTTCGAGCGCCCCATCGCCCGCCTGCGTGAATTCCTCACCGCACTGCGGCAGTTGACCGAGACAGGGACGGCCGACTTCCAGGGTGAGCTGCTCACCGCCCGCACCCCGGTTCCGGCGCGTGTACCGGGCGCCGAGGGCGGCGTCCCGGTGCTGGTCGCCGCGATGGGGCCGCAGGCGCTGCGGGTGAGCGGTGAGCTCGCGGACGGGATCCTGCCCTATCTGGCGGGACCGCGTGCCCTGGCGGAGCACATCGTTCCGGCCGTGACCGCCGCGGCCGAGGCCGCCGGACGGCCCGCGCCCCGGATCGTGGCCCTCGTGCCCGGCGTGGTCACGGACGACGCGGACGCGGTACGGGCGAAGGCCACCGAGACCCTCGCGTTCTACGAGCAGATCCCGTCCTACGCCCGTGTCATCGAGCTCTCCGGAGCCCGACGCGCCGCCGACCTGGCCGTGATCGGCGACGAGAAGGCGGTGGAGGCCGAGGTACGGCGCTACCGCGACGCCGGAGCCACCGAAGTGGTGTTCTCGCTCACCGAGATCGCCGGAGAAGCGGACCGCCGACGTACCTGGGCACTGCTCGGCCAACTGGCCGCCTGAACAGACCTGCCGGGCCATCGGCCCGGCCCACACCCTCCACCCTTTGAAGGAGAACGCATGACCATCGAGGCCACCGCAACGGATCGCCAGGCCTTCACCGAGAACTGGCAGGAGTGGTACCAAGCCCAGGAGGCCCGGCTCGCCGCCCCGCACGGGTTCCTCGCGATCACCGGCCTGCACTGGCTCGACGAGCAACCCCAGCGCTTCCCGGACGCGCCCGGCGCGTGGCGCACCGGGGCCGACGGTGTCGTCGTGGACCTCGACGAGGGCGAGGAACTGGTCGTCGACGGGACGCCGGTGCGCGGCGAGTACCGCTTCGGCGTCCTTCCCGAGCGCGGCGGCGTCGACGCGGTCTGGGGCGACGCGGTCATCGAGGTCGCCAAGCGCGGCGGCAGCGACATCGTGCGCCCCCGGCACCCGGACGCGCCGCTGCGCACGGCGTTCACCGGGACCCCGGCCTACGCGCCCGACCCCTCGTGGGCCGTCACCGGCCGCTACGTCCCCTTCGACGAGCCCCGTCCGACCACCGTGGGCGCCGCGGTCGAGGGCCTCGAGCACGTGTACGACGCTCCGGGCAGGGTCGAGTTCGAGCTCGGCGGACGTCAGCTGTCCCTGACTGCGTTCCCCGGCCATGGTGCGGGCCGGCTGCTGGTGCTGTTCACCGACGCCACCTCAGGGGTCACCACCTACGCCGCCAACCGGGCCCTGGCCCTGGAACCGCCTGCCGCGGACGGCACGGTCGTCCTGGACTTCAACCGCGCCGCGAACCTGCCCTGCGCCTACACGGACCTGGCAACTTGCCCGCTGCCCCCGGCCGAGAACCGGCTGCCGGTGGCGATCGAGGCCGGTCAGAAGATCCCCCGTGAGCGTGGCGGGTCCTGAGCGGGGCTTGCTCGGTATCGCGCGGCGACTGTGGCGGACCGTCCCTGTGGGGGCGGCAGTTCGGCGATCCGGCGCGGAGTAGCGTGTCAGGATGGCGGAGTTCGAGGCGTTCCAGGTGAACCTGTGGTGTGACGACGTGGAGCGCTGCGCCGCGTTCTTCCGTCGCCTCGGCATGCCCGAGCGTTTCCGCTTCCCGTCGCAGGGCGAGCCGCACCAGGTCGAGGTGGAGGTGGCCGGTGTGCGGATCGGGCTCAGCTCGGCCCGCGTGGGCGGCGAACTCTTCGGCATCGCCACGACACCGGGTGAGAACACCGAGGTCGTGTTGTGGTGCGACGACGTCGACGGCATGCACCGCAGGGCCCTCGAAGCAGGCGGCAAGCCCCTGAAGGGGCCAACCGACTCTCCGGACGGGCGGCTTCGGTTCGCCTGGCTGCACGATCCCGAGGGCCACCGGGTGAAGTTCGTGCAGGAACACGGCTGAGTTCAGGCGTGGCTCGTCACGGTTGCGGCATTGACCTACGACAAGTCCGCTCCGTACGATCACGAACGGCATTGAGTGTCAGCGTCAAGCCCTGGCTGGCTGACCGGCAACCCTCCGACGCGGTGGGGTGCTCCAGGTGAAAGCCCGGCGGAATCATCGATGATCCCGCAAGCGCGTGGCCCCTTGAGCGGGGCCGGGGACAGGAAGGACCGGCATGTCTCGTCACAGTGATGACTCCAGTGCCTCCTTCGCCGGGGCCATGGTGTTCTCCCGGCTCTCGCGCCGTCGGCACATCGATCTGAAGCGCTCGACCAGCTGTCTCTGTCGGGCCTGACGCGCGTTCCCAGCGCCGGCCGACGTCCGGCACCGGTCGTCGCCGTACCCCTCTCCACCTGATCCCGCTCCTCTGCCGGGTCTCGGTCCCCGCTGATCCTGCTGCTCCGCCGGGTCCCGGTCTCCGCTGATCCCGCTGCTCCGCCGGATCCCCGTTTCCCCCTGATCCCTGTCTGCACAGCGCTCCCCCGCCACCGGCACCGTGCCGGCCGGGGTCGCACGCCCGTGCGCGCCCGTGCCTTGCAGGCACCCCGTGCCTGGTGACATGAGTAGGAGAACCACCCCGTGACTGCATTTCCGGATTTCAGATCCCCTCGATGGGCGGCGCTGAGCGCCCTTCTCACCACCGGCGTGCTGCTGACCGCCTGCGGTTCGGGCGCCGGCGGCTCCGGCGACGACAGCGGCAAGCCGACGTCAGGCGGCACCCTGACCTTCGCGGTGGGTTCGGACGCCGGCTGCGTGGACCCGCAGCAGGTCGGCAGCAACGAGAGCATCTACTCGGTGCGCCAGATCGTGGACTCCCTGACCGACCAGGACCCCGAGACCGGCAAGATCGTGCCGTGGCTGGCCAAGAGCTGGGACATCAACTCCGACGCCACCCAGTTCACGTTCCATCTGCGCCCGGGTGTCACCTTCAGCGACGGCTCCAAGCTGACCTCACAGGTCGTCAAGGACAACTTCGACGCGGTGCCGCAGCTCGGCGCGCTCGGCACCCTCGCCCAGGGCTATCTGAGCAGCGTCAAGAGCACCGTCGCGGTGGACCCGCTCACCGTCAAGGTAACGTTCAAGGAGCCCAACGCGCAGTTCCTCCAGGCGACTTCGACCCACTCGCTGGGCATCGAGTCGTCGGCGAGCGTGCAGAAGACGCCGCAGCAGAAGTGCAGCGACGGCGTCGTCGGGACCGGGCCGTTCGTGCTGAAGCAGTACGTGCAGAACCAGTCGATCACCCTGGCCAAGCGCACCGGGTACGACTGGGGCTCCTCCCTGTGGACCAAGAAGGGTGAGGCCTACCTGGACAAGCTGGTGTTCAAGGTGGTGCCCGAGCCGGGGGTGCGGGCCGGCAGTCTCCAGTCCGGGCAGGTGGACGCGATCAGCAGCGTAGGCAAGGCCAACGAGGCGGCCCTCAAGGGCGGTCAGGTCACTCTCCTGCGCCGGGCCAACCCGGGTGTGGTGTTCGGGCTGGGGATCAACAACTCCCGGCCCGTCCTGAAGGACGTGAAGGTGCGGCAGGCGATCCTCGCCGCCGTCGACCGCAAGCAGATCGCCGACACCGTGTTCCCGACCGGCACCCAGCCGGCGACCAGCGTCCTGGCGCACACCACGCCCGACTACACCGACCTTTCCGCGGACCTCGCCTTCGACGCGGCCAAGGCCAAGTCCCTGCTGGACGACGCCGGTTGGAAGGCCGGCAGTGACGGCATCCGCGCCAAGGGCGGCAAGAAGCTCAGCCTGGTCATCAGCTGGTTCCCCAACGCGGCCACCAACCAGCCCGCACTGGAACTCGTCCAGCAGCAACTGAAGGCCGTCGGGATCGACGTGACGCTCAAGCAGAACCAGGTCAGCCAGTTCGCCACCACGCTCCAGGGCGGCGACTTCGACCTGGTGTGGGGCAACGTGACCCGCGCCGACCCCGACATCCTGCGCAGCTCCTTCTCCAGCAAGCTGGCCAACTTCTACCGGCTGCCCGCCAGTTCCCTCGACACGGCGCTCTCCGGACAGGCCGCGACCACGGACACGGCCAAGCGCAAGCAGCTGGTGGACGAGGCGCAGAAGCTGATCGTGCAGAACGCCTACAACGTGCCGGTGGTGGAGCTCCAGACCCAGCTGGCCGTGACGAAGAGGGTGCACGGTCTCGCCTTCGACTCGGGCAGCCGCATCCAGCTGCACGACACCTGGATCGGCTGACGCATGCGCCGCTATGTGATCAAACGGCTGGCGCAGGCGGTCGGGGTGCTGTGGGCGGCGTACACCGTGTCCTTCCTGGTGCTGGACTTCCTGCCCGGTGACCCGGTCACCGCGATGGCCGGCGCCGGGATGGACTCGGGGGACGTCCACCCGGCCCGGCTGGCCGCGCTGCGGCACGAGTACGGCTTCGACAAGCCGATCCTGGTGCAGTACGCCGACTACCTCGGCCGGGCGGTGCGCGGCGACTTCGGCGACGCGGTCTCCACGGGCCGCCCGGTGACCTCCACCTTGGCCGACGCGCTGCCCCAGACCCTTCAACTGACGGGTGCCGCCCTGCTGTTAGCGGTGCTGCTCGGTGGGGGTCTCGCCGTGGTGGCGACGTACACCTCCCTGCGGTGGTTGCGGCAGCTCCTGCTGTCGCTGCCCCCGCTGGGGGTGTCGGTACCGACGTTCTGGGTGGGGCTGCTGCTCGTCGAGGCGTTCTCCTTCCGGCTGCACTGGTTCCCGGCGTTCGGCAACGACGGTCTGCGAGATCTGGTGCTGCCCGCCCTGACGCTGGCGATCCCGACCGGCGCGCTGGTCGCCCAGGTGCTGGCCAAGAGCCTGCTCACCGCGCTGGACCAGGCGTACGTGGAGACCGCGCGCGCCAAGGGCGCCGGCCGGTGGCGAGTGCATGTGCGGCATGCGCTGCGCAACGCGTCCCTGCCCGCGCTGACGGTCGTCGGTCTGCTGGTGGGACAGCTGGTCGCCGGTTCGGTGGTCGTCGAGACGGTGTTCTCCCGCGACGGACTCGGCCGTGTGACGGCGGCCGCGGTCACGGTCCAGGACCTGCCGGTGGTCCAGGGGGTGGTGGTGTTCGGGGCGCTGATCTTCGTGGCGACGAACCTCGTCGTCGACCTGGTCTATCCGCTCCTGGACCCGCGGATCGTGGTGGCCTCGGGCGGAAGGGCGAGCTTCGCATGAGCCGGATGCAGAGCCAGAGCCTTGTCGACGACGCCGACGACGTCGACGCCCCCGCCGAGGCCGCTCTCGGCCTCGGCCGACCGCTCAGCACGACAGCCGACGGCACCGGGACCGGAGCCCGGGCGGGGCGCCGGGTCCAGGTGCGGCAGGTGCTGCGGTTCCTGCTGCGCCGGCCCGGTCTGCTGCTGTCCGCCCTCACGGTCGTCCTGGTGGTGCTGGCCTCGTTCTGGCCGGACCTTTTCACCTCGCAGGATCCACTCAAGGGGGTGCCGTCGCAGAACTTCCGCGGCCCGAGCGGTGCGCACTGGTTCGGCACGGACGAGCTGGGGCGCGATGTGTTCTCCCGCGTGGTGCACGGCGCCCAGCTGTCCCTCAAGGCGACGATCATCGCGGTCCTGGTCTCGTTCGTGGTCGGTGGACTGCTCGGTGTGGTCGCCGGGTTCGTGGGCCGCTGGGTGGACGACGTCCTGATGCGCTTCGTGGACGTGCTGCTGTCCATCCCGGCGCTGTTCCTGTCGCTGGCCCTGGTCACCGCGCTCGGCTACGGGACGGTGAAGGTGGCGGTCGCGGTCGGCATCGCCAGCGTCGCCTCGTTCGCCCGGGTGGCACGCGCGGAGGTGCTGCGGGTGCGGCAGGCGGTGTTCGTCGAGGCGTCCCGCTCGTGCGGGACCCGCTGGTACGCGGTGCTGGGCCGGCATGTGCTGCCCAACGCCGCGGGCCCCGTGATCGTCCTGGCCACGCTGGACTTTGGCGCCTCCATCCTGGCCGTGTCCGCGCTGAGCTTCCTCGGCTACGGCGCGCCGCCACCCGCCCCGGAATGGGGGACGTTGATCTCCGACGGCCGCAACTACCTCGCCAACGCATGGTGGTTGACCGCACTGCCCGGACTGGCGATCGCCGCGACCGTCCTGGCCACCAACCGCATCGCCCGCGCCCTGGACGGCTAATGGCAGCGATGACCGACGAACACGAGAACGGTGAGGACGTGACCACACCACTGCTGGAGATACGCGGCCTGTCCGTGTCGTACCGCACCCGCGGCGGCACGGTCCCGGCCGTCCGGGGCGTGGACCTCGACGTCCTGCCGGGACAAGTGACCGCCGTGGTGGGCGAGTCCGGCTCCGGCAAGAGCACGACCGCCCACGCGGTCACCCGCCTGCTGGCCGCCAACGGGCAGATCGACGCGGGCACGATCCGCTTCGGCCGCCACGACCTGGCCAGCCTGTCCGAGGCGGAGCTGCGCACCGTGCGGGGCGCACGGATCGGACTCGTCCCCCAGGACCCGACGGTCTCCCTCAACCCGGTCAAGCGGATCGGTGAACAGGTCGCCGAGGTGCTGCGCATCCACGGACTCGCGACCCGCCGCTCGGCCCCGGCCGAGGCGATCGCCGTCCTGGACCGGGCCGGGCTGCCCGACGCGGCCGTCCGGGCACGGCAGTACCCGCACGAACTCTCCGGCGGTATGCGCCAACGCGCCCTGATCGCCATCGCCATCGCGGCGAAGCCGGAGCTGATCATCGCCGACGAGCCCACCAGCGCGCTCGATGTCACCGTGCAGCGGGTCATCCTCGACCATCTCCAGCGCCTGACCGAGGAGTCGGGCACCGCGGTCCTGCTCGTCACCCACGACCTCGGGGTCGCCGCCGACCGGGCGCAGCGGCTGGTCGTGATGTCACAGGGCAAGGTCGTGGAGGCGGGCCCCACCCGTGACATCCTCGCCGACCCGCAGGACGAGTACACCCGCCACTTGCTCGCCAGCGCCCCCAGCCTGACCACCACCCGGTCCCGAACTCCTGCCGCACAGCCCGCGCCGGAGACGGCGCCCCTTGTCGAAGTGCGCAACCTCGTCAAGGAGTTCAGGCTGCCCCGCGCCGGGGACGGCCCCCGCACCCTACGCGCCGTCGACGACGTCAGCTTCACCCTGCACCGCGGCCACACCCTCGCCCTGGTCGGCGAGTCGGGCTCGGGCAAGTCCACCACCGCCCGCCTGCTGCTCCGTCTCACCGACACGAGCGCCGGACAGATCCTGTTCGACGGCACCGACGTCACCGCCGCACGCGGCGCCCGGGTCAGAGAGCTGCGCCGCCGCGCCCAGCTCGTCTACCAGAACCCGTACGCCTCACTCGATCCCCGCTTCTCCATCGGCGAGGTGATCACCGAGCCGCTGCGGGCCTTCAAGGTCGGTGACCGCGCCTCCCGGCTCACCCGCGCACGCGACCTGCTCGACCGGGTGGCGCTCCCGGCCGCCACGCTGGAGCGCCGTCCGGCTGAACTGTCCGGAGGACAGCGTCAGCGGGTGGCGATCGCCCGCGCGCTCGCCCTCTCCCCCGACCTGGTGGTGTGCGACGAGCCGGTCTCCGCGCTGGACGTGTCCGTGCAGGCCCAAGTCCTCGACCTGCTGGCCGAGTTGCAGGCCGACACGGGCGTGGCGTACCTCTTCATCTCGCACGATCTGGCCGTCGTACGGCAGATCGCGCACGAGGTCGCCGTCATGCGGGCCGGGCGGATCGTCGAGACGGGCCCGCCGGAGGAGCTGTTCACCCGCCCACGCCACGCGTACACCCGCGAGTTGCTCGCGGCGATACCCGGCCAACGCGTGTCCTCCCCCGCGTCCACCACGAGCTGAGGTCCCCGCATGCCCACTCCCACCATCACGTCACTGGCTCTTCTCACCCCGGGCAACTTCGCCGACGACGATCCGTACACGGGCCTGGAGGAGACGCTCCAACTCTTCGAGTACGGAGAGCGGTTGGGCTTCGACGGTGCCTGGATCCGGCAACGCCACCTGGAACACGGGGTCGGCTCGGCGGCCGTGTTCCTCGCCGCGGCCGGCCAGCGCACCGAGCGGATCGAGCTGGGGACCGCGGTCATCCCGATCGGCTACGAGAACCCCTTCCGGCTCGCCGAGGACCTCGCCCTGGCCGACGTCCTGTCCCGGGGGCGCCTCCAGATCGGCTTCAGCACCGGGATGCCTCATGCCGAGCTGCTGGGCGACCTCGTGCACGACGGGGACTGGCGCGGCTTCGACCTGTCGTACGGCCGGATCGCCCGCGTCCTCGACCACCTGCGCGGCGACTACCTCGGCGGCCCGGACACGGTCATCCACTCCCCCGGAAACATCCAGCGCCCGCGTCTGCAACCGCACAACCCCGCACTTGCGCACCGTATTTGGTACGGCGGCGGCAGTCTGCGTTCGGTCCGCTGGGCCGGCGAGAACGGGCTGAGCCTGCTGTCCGGCAACATCGTCACGGGTGAGGGCACCGACGACTTCGCCACGGCCCAGCTGAACCTGCTGGCCGAGTACCGTCGCACGCTCCCCGCGGGCACCGTGTCCCGGGTCGCGCTGGGCCGGGTCATCGTGCCCTTCGACAGCGCCGACGCGGCCGGCCGGGCCCGCTACCGCGCCTACGCGGCGAGCCGCCACGAACGGACCCTGGCCCCTCAGGGTCCCAAACGCACGCTGTTCGCCTCGGACTTGGTCGGAACCGCCGAGCAGATCCTGGAGCAACTGGCCTCCGATCCCGTCCTCGCCCAGGTGTCGGAGCTGCGTCTGGAGCTGCCGTACGAGTTCCACCGCGAGGAGTACGAGCAGATCCTGCACGACGTACGCCACCTGATCGCACCGGAGTTGGGCTGGCGGCCCGCGTCCCGGGCGGCGGCGGTCCGATGACTCCGCTTCCGGAACCGGGCGTGCGACTGGAGGTGCACTGCCGCGTGCCGTTCGCGGAAGGGGGTGGTTCCCACCTCGTGCGTCCGGCCGGGCCGGCGGGGCCCGGCCGGACGCGTCGGTCATCGGAACGACGTGTCAGGCGCTCGCACCGACACGGCGGCTACCAGCCGACCGCGACCAGGAGCCACTGCGGGTTGGCATGGGAGACGAACGAGGACTGGCCGGCCACGTCGTCGTAGGGGAAGCCGTAGGCGAGGTGATTGATGGCGTTGTCGTGCCAGAACTTCGCGTAGTAGTTGGCCGGTGCCGCCTTGTAGAACTGGGCCGGGTCGGACTGCTGGGACGCCGGCAGCGTGGCCACGTGGCGGTTGAGGGCGGCGCACATGTCGGGGTTGCCCGCGAGGGAGGCGGCGCAACCGAAGATGTCGGAGGTGGCGGCGTTGACGCCGACGGACTGGGCGTAGGAGGTGAAGTAGGCGGCGTTGACTCCCCCGGCTCGGAAGCTGGGGTCGCTGCCGGGGGCGATGATGCGGTACGGGGCCTGGGTACGGGCCAGCACCTTGAACTCGTTCGGCACGGCGTCGGTGAAGCGCTGGAAGGTGGTGGCGCGGTCCTCGGCGAAGGTCTGCCGGTTCTCGCCGACCTCGACGTCGTAGCCGTCCTTGGTGTGCAGGCGCATCGCCAGCTTCAGGCCGAAGGCGTCGACGCGGGTGGTGTTGCCGTTGAAGACGTTGTTGCCGACCGTGAACTCGATGAAGTCGTAGTAGGGGCCGTTGGGTGAGCCGAGGTAGAAGTACATGCGGCCCGCGGAGTTGGCCGGCATGTCGAGGTAGGGCTGCTCGGCGATGGAGTGCGTCTGGCCGTTGAAGCTCCAGTACACCTGGCTGTCGGGGTACTTGCCGTTGGTCCGGTTGAGGATCTTGACCTCGACGGCGTTGCTCGCCGGGGGTATGTCGCCGGTGCTGCCCCAGAAGTCGTCCGGCGGTGTGGTGCCGCCGGGGCCGTAGACCTGGAACTCCCACAGGGAGTAGCCGTACGGAGTGCTCCGCGCGGTGCCGTAGAGGCGGACGTAGCGGCCGCTGCCGGAGACGGTGACGTTCTGGGTGCCGCCGGTGGCGGTGGTGGTGGAGTAGACGGTGGTCCAGGTGGTGGCGTCGGTGGAGGTCTGGATCTGGAAGGCCGTCGCGTAGGCGGCTTCCCAGACGAGGTTGACGCGGCTGAGCTGTTGGACGGACCCGAGGTCGACGCGTATCCACTGCGGGTCGGCGAAGGCGGAGGACCAGCGGGTGCCGGTGTTGCCGTCGACCGCGGCGCTCGCGGGGAAGGTGCCGTTCTCGGTCGAGGAGGCGGTGGCGGGCCTGCCCTGGGACAGCAGCTGGTCGGCGGCGTGAGCGGGTGACGGTGCCAGGGCCGTGAAGAAGGCGGCGATCAGGACGACGACCAGGCCCAGGGCCAAGCGGGTGCGCGGGACGTCGCTGGGTGGTCTGTGGAGGGGTGCGCTGACGGAACTCTGCATGCGGGTCTCCTGGCCGGTTCGGCGTGTGTGCGGGTGGAGCAACAGCAGACGTGAGAGCGCTCTCTCGGGTTGTAGTCCCATCCGTGTCAGTCGTCAACAACTGAAGCTGAAATCAGTCGAGTCGAGATGCCCGGGCGAGAAACTGCTGACGGCAGCACTGGTGTCTGGTTCGGAGTCCCCGGCGTCTTTGCCTTCCGATGGAATCAGCTGGTGCAGCTGGTCGGTCTTTACATTTTTTGACGCTTCCGGTCTGGACCAGAGTGTGGACGACTGCCTGGTCAGCGCACCCGTCCGCGCCATCCGGCGAGCGTGGTCGGCGCCGGCCGACGATCCCGCGCACACCGCCGCCCGACCGTCCGCCCGGTGTGAAGCCGGTAGCAGGTACGGCTCGCACGGCCGCGGGACGTCAGGCCCGTCGCGGCCTTCCAGGCGGGGCGGCTGCTCAGAGGCCCCTCGGTCGCAGCACCCGCCTCCGGATCCCGACTCGCCTCCCCCCGCTCAAGGCCCAGCCTGTTTCGACTCGCTGAGCTTCATCGGCCGAGCGCGGCTTGCCCCAAGGGCGAAACCGACCATCGCACAAGCGCCTACCGCGTGTTGAGCACTGGCCGGGCGGCGCGGCCTCTCATTGGCATCCGCCTCGCCGGCCCTCGCGCTTCAGGGGCGGCTCACGACGTCCGAAGCGTCGCCAGGTACGTGGACACCAGAGTGCGGGCCCAGTCGGCGGAGGCGGGCTCGGCGGTGAAGACGGCGCGGTAGTAGAGCGGGCCGAGAAGGAAGTCCGCCGCGCTCTCCACGTCGAGTGCCGCTCCCCCGCGTTCCTGTTCGCGCCGGATGATCGCGCCGAGCTGGCGGTGGCGGTCCTCGACGCAGGCGCAGCCGCCCGCCGGACCGGACCCGATGGTCGCCCGCATGAGGGCGAGCGTGTCCGGGTCGGCGACGTCGGTGGCCACGTCGGCGAGCCAGCGCTGGAGGTCGCCTTCGAGGGAGCCGGAGTCGGGGACGACCAGGTCGTCGGTGAAGCGGCTGGTGGCGACGTCGTTGAGGAGCTGGGCGGTGGACCCCCAGCGCCGGTACAGGGTGGTGGGGTGGACGCCGGCGCGTGCGGCCACCGCGGGCAGGGTCAGGGTCTCCGCCTCCTCCTCGGCGAGGAGTTCCGCGACGGCGCGGTGGACCGCCGCCCGCACCTTCGCGGAGCGGCCGCCGGGACGTACCTGGGTCGACGATTCAGCCATGGGGAAATTATCGCACTGATCGTTGCGTTAGTGGTAGCGTCCTAAACGCATCGATCACTGCATTTGGAGTCGCGTCGTGTCCGGTCCCGCCCCGTCCCAGCTCCAGCCCACCACCCCGCCGACCACCGACCGCCCGGCGCCACCGGAGGAGAGGCGACGACGGCTGAGCCGTCCCGTCGCCTTCGCCTCCCTCGCGGTCGTCTTCGTGCTGTTCATGGCCGCCTCCAGCGCGCCCTCCCCCCTCTACGTCGTCTACCAGCAGGAATGGCACTTCTCCGCCACCACCCTCACCACGGTGTTCGCCGTCTACGTGCTCGGCATGATCGGGGCGCTGCTCGTCCTGGGCGCTCTCTCCGACCACCTCGGCCGCCGCCCGGTCCTGCTGGCCGCGATCACCCTCGAAGCCGTCTCGATGGTCCTGTTCCTCACCGCGGGCAACGTCGGCCTGCTCCTGACGGCCCGCTTCATCCAGGGCATCGCCACCGGGGCCGCCATGACCACGATCGGCGCGGCCCTGTCCGACCTCAACCCCGCGCACGCCCCGCACCGGGCGGGTCTGGTCACCGGCACCGCGCCCACCTTCGGACTCGGACTGGGCTCGCTCGGATGCGGGCTCCTGATCGAGTACGGCCCGCACCCCACCCGCCTCGTCTACGTCCTGCTGCTCGTCGCCCTCGTCGTCGCGGGCGCCCTGCTGTCGGCCCTGCCCGAGACCTCGCTGCGCCGCCCCGGCGCCGCCCGCTCCCTTCAGCCCCGCCTGCGCATCGCCCCCCACCTGCGGGCCGACCTGCTGAGCCTGGTCCCGATCCTCATCGCGAGCTGGGCGCTCGGCGGGCTCTACCTCTCCCTGGGCCCGTCCGTCGCCGTCGGCCTGTTCGGCCTCTCCAGCCACGTCGTCGGCGGACTCGTGGTCACCCTGCTCACCGGCCCCGCCTTCCTCACCGCTCTCGCCCTGCGCGGCTGGCCCGTCGGACGGACCCTCGCCGTGAGCGCGACCCTGCTACTGGTCGGCACGGCCGTCGCCCTGACCGGTGTGGAGGAGCACTCCCTCGCCTCGGCCGCGGCCGGAACCGCGATCGCAGGCGTCGGCTTCGGCGGCTCCGCCCTCGCGAGCTTCGGCACCCTGGCCCGCATAGCCCGGCCCGCCGAACGCAGCGAGCTGCTGTCCGTCGCCTTCGTCATCTCCTACCTCGCCTTCAGCATCCCGGCCGTGATCGCCGGCATCGCCGCCACCCACGCCGGCCTGAAGGACACGTTCGTCACCTACGCGGCAACGGTCGCCGCCCTCTGCGCCCTCGCCCTGCTCGCCCAGCGCCTGCGCGCCACCCGAACCCCCGCCCCCGCGGGCGTTCCCCAGGCGTAGGGAGAAGCCCCGAGACCGGTCGCCGCGGCTCGCGCAAGGCCGCGGCGACCGTGGTGCGCAGGACGAACGGTCTCAAGCGGGCCGGGAAGCCTTCGCGAGGTGCCGCCCCTGAGTTCACGGCACGCAGGTGATGGGGTGGTCGTGGCGATGACAACCGCCTTCCGCCGACACGACCTGAAGATGCGCTCGGAGACCTCGACGTCGAAGCGGACGACGTCCAGCGCGGCGGCAGCCCGCGCCTCAGCGACAACGGCAACGGCAACGGCAACGGCAACAGCGCCCGAACGGCCCGTACGCCCGCCATCCAGTGCGTCGATCACTGGGCTCGCGCCCGGCGCGGAGGCAGCGATCACGCAGTGCGGCGCGGGTCGGTCAGGGAGGCGACCGGAGCGGGAGCCGAGGCGGCGGCCTCGCGGGTGCGGGCGGCAGTGCGGGTGATCCGCACACCGACGACGGCCGCGGCCACGCTCAGCGCCGCCGCCACCAGCCATGCGGCACGGAAGTCCTGCCGCTGCGCGGGACCGACGTGGGTGCCGACGATGGCGACGAGGAGCGCGACTCCCACGGTGGCGGATATCTGGCGTACGGAGTTGACCAGGGCCGATCCGGTGGCCGCGCGGTGGCCGGGCAAGGAGCTGACACCGGCGGCGACCAGGGTGCCGAGGGTCAGGCCGACGCCCACGCCGCCCAGGACCTGGCTGGGCAGCAGGTCGAGCCAGTAGTCGGCTTTCAGGGAGGCGAAGCAGGTGCGCCAGAGCATCCCGGCGGCGAAGAGCAGTCCGCCCGTCGTCACCAGCGGCCCGTGGCCCAGGCGTTGTGCGGCGCGCGCGGTGAGCAGGGTGACGACGGGGACCAGGGCGGGGCCGGGCACCATGGCCACGCCGGTGCGCAGGGCGCTCCAGTGCCAGATCTCCTGGCACCACAGGACGTTCGACAACAGCATGATGGCGAAGGCGACGCCGAACACGAACGTGCCGGCGCTCGCGGCGCCGAACTGCGGAAGGCGCAGCAGGGGCAGCTCGAACAGCGGGTGAGCGTGCTGGAGCGAGCGGCGGACGAACACGGCGGCACTGACCAGCGCGAGGGCGAACAACGTGACACTCCTGGCGTCCAGCCAGCCCCAGTCCGGCGCCTGGACCAGTCCGCCGGACAGGGCGGCGATCGCCAGGGTGATCAGCAGGGCGCCCATCAGGTCGGGCAGGCGGCCCTGCTCCCGGCGCGTGGTCGAGGGCAGGACCCGCAGCCCGGCCACGACGGTGGCGATGCCGAGGGGGACGTTGATCACGAAGACCCAGCGCCAGTCGACCTGGACCAGCAGTCCGCCGGCGACGGGGCCCGCGGCGGCGGCGAGCCCGCCGACGGCCGCCCAGTTGCGGGTGGCGCGCGTGCGGTGCTCCGCCGGCACGGAGGCCAGCAGGAGCGCCAGGGAGGTGGGCAGCTGGGCGGCGGCGCCTGCCGCTTGCAGGGCTCGGGCGGCCACCAGTGTCCCCAGGTCCGGCGCCAGGGCGCAGGCCAGCGAGGCGAGCGTGAAGACGCTGACACCGGCGAGGAACACCGGCCGCTGCCCGATCCGGTCCCCCATACGACCCGCGACGACCAGGAGGGCCGCCAGGACGATGGCGTAGGCGTTGAGCACCCAGGACAAGGAGCCCAGCGTGGCCACCCGGCCGGAGGAGGAGGCGAAGGACGAACCCATGGCGGGCAGCGCCACGTTGACGATCCACAGATCGAGGTTGGTCATGAAGACCGCCAGAAGGATGACGGTCGACGCCACACGTTGCTTTGAAAACCAAACCAATGGGCTCATGGATCCAGCGAAGCACGACGCGTTTTGAGATTCAAACCACAGCAGGGTCGCGGGTCCCGACATTGCCCAAGCTTTGATATTCAAAGCTCGCGCGGGATACTGGGAGCGTGACCACACCACGCATCGACCCGTACGAGGTCCCCGGCCGCCCCTGTTCGATCGCGGCCGCCCTTCAGGTGGTGGGCGACCGGTGGTCGCTGCTCGCCGTCCGCGAGGTTTCCTTCGGCAACCACCGCTTCCGCCAGATCGCCAAGAACACCGGCGCCCCCACCGACCGGCTGTCCGCCCGGCTCAAGAGCCTGGTCGCCGACGGCGTCCTGGAGCGCCGCCCGCTGCCCGACGAGCCGCGCCACGACGGCTACTACCTCACCGAGGCCGGCCGCGACCTGCTCGGCGTCATCCGCGAACTGCTGCGCTGGGGAGACCGCTGGCTGACCACCTCCCCACCCATGCAACTGCGCCACCACGACCACGACTTCACCCCCCGGCCGACCTGCGCCCACTGCGGCGAGCAGGTCACCCCGGGCGAGGTGCACGCCGAGGTGACCGCGGAGGGCTGGACACTGGCGGGGCCGGTCGTGGCCCCCGACGGCGTGCACGCCGCCCATGAACGGCCTGGAGGTGCCACGCGACGACGGCGTGGGTGAGGCTGGGTGCGCCCAACCCGCGACACAACCGGCCCTCGGGTCACCGGCCGGCAGCGTCGAGGTCAGTGAAGTGCGGCGCCTTCCTTGGCCTGCGGGCCACATTCCTCCCCGATCACGGCAACCTTTGTGCCCCTTACGGCAACTGGCAGGCAACTGGGTCCCAGAGCAAGGCCCACCGTGCAAGAAAGACAGGCCGTTGCCAGATCAGAACCGCTCTCATCGCCGCCGTCCGGCAATCCGCCGCGTGATCGCCGCCGCCGCGGTCCTCGCCGCCGCGGGGGCCGCCGTACCGCTGGTCGCACTGGCCGCACGCACGCCGGAGGACCGCACGCCGACCACGGTCGCCGACGCGGCCGGCGGCAGCGGCCGTTACTTCGGGACGGCAGTGGCCGCGGGCAGGCTCGGCGACTCCACGTACTCCGCCATCCTCGACCGGGAATTCGACATGATCACCCCGGAGAACGAGATGAAGTGGGACGCCGTCGAACCCTCCCGCGGATCGTTCAGCTTCGCCGCCGCCGACTCGATCGTCAGCCACGCCTCCACGCACGGCCAGCGCCTGCGCGGCCACACCCTGGTCTGGCACTCCCAGTTGCCCGGCTGGGTCAAGTCCATCACCGACGCCAACACCCTGCGCAGTGTGATGAAGAACCACATCACCACCGAGATGGCCCACTTCAAGGGCAAGATCTACGCCTGGGATGTGGTCAACGAGGCCTTCGCCGACGGCGGCAGCGGCCGGCACCGCAGCTCGGTCTTCCAGGACGTGCTCGGCAACGGCTTCATCGAGGAGGCCTTCCGCACCGCCCGGACCGCCGACCCCTCCGCCAAGCTCTGCTACAACGACTACAACATCGAGAACTGGTCCGACGCCAAGACCCAGGGCGTCTACAAGATGGTCAAGGACTTCAAGTCCCGCGGTGTGCCCATCGACTGCGTCGGCTTCCAGAGCCACTTCGGCGCCGGCGGCCCGCCCGCCGGCTTCCGGACCACCCTGTCCAACTTCGCCGCGCTCGGCGTGGACGTGCAGATCACCGAGCTCGACATCGCCCAGGCGTCCGCCACCGCGTACACCGACGCCGTCCGGGACTGCCTCGAGGTCGCACGCTGCACGGGCATCACGGTGTGGGGCATCCGGGACAGCGACTCCTGGCGCACCGGTGAGAACGCGCTGCTGTTCGACGCGGGTGGCACCAAGAAGCCCGCTTACAGCGCGGTGCTCGCCACGCTGAACAGTGTCGGCAGTGCGGGCAGCTCCGGCAGCGGCGGCACACAGGCTGGGGAGATCGCTTCCGGCACCGTCTACACGCTCGCCAACGCAGCCGCCGGACGCGTGCTCGACGAGCCCGCGGGACAGAACGGCAACGGCACCGCTCTTCAGGTGTGGGACGCCGGCGGGGCCTCCAACCAGCAGTGGAAGGTCGTACGGAACAGCGACGGCTCCTACACGCTCACGAACGTCGCCAGCGGCCGCGTACTGGACGAACCGGCGGGCCGGACGGCAAATGGGACCAGGCCGACGGTGTGGGACGCCAACGGCGGCGCCCACCAGCACTGGAAGGCCCAGCGGAACAGTGACGGCACCTACACGCTGACCAACGTCGCCAGCGGCCGGGCGCTGGAGATCCCCGGAGGCAAGACCGCCAACGGCACTCCCGTCCAGATCTGGGACACCAACGGCGGCGGCAACCAGCGCTGGACCTTCCAGGCGACCGCGGCGCCGAAGAGCGAGACGACCGCGGCGCCGACGAGCCACACGTGTGCTCTTCCGTCGACGTACCGGTGGACCTCGACGGGCGCGCTGGCGCTGCCAGCCAACGGGTGGGCCTCGCTGAAGGACTTCACCACCGTCACCTACAACGGCAAGCACCTGGTCTACGGGTCCGACTTCTCGGGCTCGGCCTACGGCTCGATGGCGTTCAGCCCCTTCACGAACTGGTCGGACATGGCATCCGCCCGCCAGACCGGCATGCGCCAGAACGCGGTGGCACCGACGCTGTTCTACTTCGCGCCCAAGAAGATCTGGGTGCTGGCGTCCCAGTGGAGCGGCGGCTGGGCCTTCAACTACCGCACCTCCAGCGACCCCACCGACCCGAACAGCTGGTCCGCGCCGCAGCCGCTGTTCACCGGCAGCATCCCCCGCTCGGAGTCCGCCACGGGCCCGATCGACCAGACCCTGATCGCCGACGACAAGAACATGTACCTGTTCTTCGCCGGTGACAACGGCAAGATCTACAAGTCGAGCATGCCGATCGGCGACTTCCCGGGCAGCTTCGGCTCGTCGTACACGACGGTCATGAGCGACACGACGAAGAACCTGTTCGAGGCGCCGCAGGTGTACAAGGTCCAGGGCCAGAACCAGTACCTCATGATCGTCGAAGCGCGGGGCGCGAGTGAGCAGCGCTACTTCCGCTCCTTCACCGCCGCCAGCCTGAACGGTCCGTGGACCCCGCAGGCCGCCACCGAGTCCAACCCCTTCGCCGGCAAGGCCAACAGCGGCGCCACCTGGACCAACGACATAAGTCACGGTGACCTGGTCCGCAACAACCCCGACCAGACCATGACCATCGACCCCTGCAACCTTCAGTTCCTGTACCAGGGCAAGTCCCCTGACACACCGCAGAACACCTCCTACGACAACCTGCCGTATCGGCCCGGCATCCTCACCTTGCGGCACTGAGCCGCCCGGCCCGCACTCACTCCTCGAGGAACCCCGGTCGTGCGTCGGCTGGGGTTCCTCTGTATCTCCACCCACGTCTGTGCGGCACCGGCGGTCCGCGTTGCCTCGACACCGGCCCTTTCGACGAAACGGCATTCCCGTGCTCATTACTCGCCCCCCTCCCTCCCCAGGTTCGCGGCCGCACTCGGCAGCGAGACCCGTGTGCTGTCCGACGGGCGCACTGTGGCACCGGAGCAGGTGCCGGAGGAGTTCGCCCGGACGGTGCCGGCCTGGGTGGAACACCGCCCCGGTGGCGACGGCGCCTGAGTTCCCGCGGGCCGGCGATCCCCGTCGAAGTCGGTCGGCGCGTGGTGGTGATCGTGGTGCGCGGGTGACAATCGTCCGCATGATGGAGTCCTCCGGTGGTCCGTCCACCTTCCGTGACCTGTCCGCCTTCGTCGCCTGTTCTCGCGTCAACTCCCTTGCCCTGTCGGTCGACGGCACTCGGCTGGTCGCCTCCGTGCAGTCGCTGTCCGGGGACGGGACGCGGTTCGTGTCCGGCCTGTGGGAGATCGATCAGACCGGTGAACGCGACGCGCTACGGCTGACCCAGTCCGACAAGGGCGAGTCGGCACCGGTGTTCGGCCCGGACGGCACGCTGTACTTCCTGTCGGAACGCGCCGCAGCGGAGGGAGATGAGGACGAGGGCCCCGCGCTGTGGGCGCTGCCACCGCGCGGGGAGGCCGTCGTCGTGGCCCGGCACGCGGGCGGAATCACCGCGGCGACCGTCGCCCGGGACTCCGGCGCACTGTGCCTCACCGCGGGGCTGCTGCCCGGTGCCGCCGACGCCGAGGCGCACGGCAAGCTGCGCGCGGCACGCAAGGACGCGAAGGTCACCGCGATCCTGTACGAGGGCGGGCCGACCCGCGCCTGGGACCACGACCTCGGCCCGGCGGAGCCGCACATCTTCGTCCGGGCCTCGGTGGACGCCGAGCCCGTCGTGGCCGGCGGGCAGGGCATCGGTCTGGAGGATCCCGGGGACGCGGTGCTGTCGCCGGACGGCACTCGGGTCGCGTACCGCCGGTTCATACCCGGGCAGGTCCCGGACCGGCATCGCACCGCCGTGGTGGTGGCCGACGCGGTGAGCGGTGAGGAGGTCCACGTCGTCGGTGATCTGGAGCACCTCTACGAGGGGCCGCGATTCACCCACGACGGATCGGCCGTGGTGTGCTGCCGGATGCGCTACGCGACGTACGAAGAGCCCTGGGACGCGACTCTGGTCCGGATCGACCTGGCCGACGGCACGGTGCAGGACCTGCTGCCAGGTTTCGACAACTGGCCCGGTGGCGTGGTCTGTTCGCCGGTGGACGACACGCTCTTCTTCACGTCCGACGAGCAGGGGCACGCCCCCGTCTTCCGGCGCGACCCGGACGGCGGCGTCACCCGCCTCACCGCGTCGGGTGCGTACGCTTCGCTGACCGTGTCCCCCGACGGGCGCACGCTCTACGCCCTGCGCCATGCGGTCGACGCGCCGCCGACGCCGGTGCGGATCGACGCAGACGCCGCTGACCAGACTCCGGCACAGCTGCCTGCGCCGGGTGGCGTCGGGGAGTTGCCCGGAACCCTCACCGAGGTGCACGTGGAGGCGGACGACGGGTTCCTGCTGCGCGGCTGGCTCGTCCTGCCCGAGGGCGCGTCCGCCGAACGGCCCGCTCCCCTGCTGGTCGCCGTCCACGGAGGACCGCACTCCAGCTGGAACGGCTGGACCTGGCGCTGGAACCCCTGGCCGTTCGCCGCGCGCGGGTACGCGGTGCTGCTGCCGGATCCGGCCCTGTCGACGGGCTACGGGCAGCTCAACCACCGGCGTGGCTGGGGGCAGTGGGGCGGGCGCCCCTACACGGACGTGATCGCGCTGACCGACGCCGCCGAGGCCCGCGACGACATCGATGCCTCACGCACCGCGCTCGCCGGCGGCTCGTACGGCGGATACATGGCGAACCGCGTCGCCACCCGCACGGACCGGTTCAAGGCGATCGTCAGCCATGCGGGGCTGTGGGACCTGCGGATGTTCCAGGGCGACACCGATGTGCCCTGGTACTTCCAGCGGATCTTCGGCGATCCGCTCACCCGCCCCGACCGGTACGAGGCCGACTCGCCGCACCTCGACATCGCGAAGATCCGCACCCCGATGCTGATCATCCACGGGGCGAAGGACTACCGCGTGCCCGTCGGGCAGGGCGCCACGCTCTTCCAGGAACTCCAACGGCACCAAGTCCCGGCGAAGTACCTCTACTTCCCCGACGAGAACCACTGGATCCTGAAGCCGAACCACGCGCGCGTGTGGTACGAGACGTTCCTCAACTTCCTGGACCACCAGGTTCTCGGCACGGCGTGGCAGCAGCCCGGGCTGCTCTGACCGGACGGACGAGCGGTGTGCACCTTCACCATGCACACCGCTCGGTGACCGTCCTACTGCCCGGGGACGCGTTTGAAGGTCCACTGCTGGTTGGTGCTGCCCCTGTCGGTGTACTGGATGAGCGCGGCGCCGTCGGCCGTGCTGCCACCGGTGACATCCAGCACCTTGCCGCTGTTGCGGTTGACCACGGTGAACGCGCCTCCGGTCAGCGGGCGCAGTTGCCATTGCTGGCTGGCGCGGCCGTCCGCGGTCGACTGTACGATCCGCGCGCCGTCCGCGGTCGAGGAGCCCGATACGTCGAGGACCTTGCCGCTGCGGACGCAGGTGATGGTGTGATAGCCGTCCGCGGTGGACTGGAAGGTCCACTGCTGGTTCGCTGCGGCTCTGTCGGGCCACTGGATCAGGCCGGCGCCGTCCGCGGTCGAGCCACCGGAGACGTCGGCGACCTTGCCGCTGCGCACACTGACACACGTGTAGGCCCTGGCGGGGGCGATGGTGTACTGCACGGAGTCGACGTCGACGTAGCCGGTGTTGGTGGGGTTGTAGGTGTACAGGCCGATCCGGTCGCCGCGGTATCCGCCCCAGGTGAGTTGATAGGTCCCGCCGACGGAGGTGAACGCACTGCCGTCGAGGCTGTAGGAGAACTGGCTGACGCCGTTGACGTCCCACGTGGTGCGCAGCCACACGGCGTTCTGCGTGACGACCGGGCCGTTGGTGAGGGTGCCGCCGGCGTTGTACGCGAGCGCGGTGGTGCTACCGGAGCGGCGGACGCCCAACCCGGCGTAGGTGGCGGCGTAGTGGCACAGTCCGGCGTGCTGGCCGTCGGCGAGGCCGGCCAGTTCCAGGCGGACCGTCACGGTCCCCCCGCCCGCGGTGCGCAGCACCCGTTGGGTGAGGGTGTTGCCGACCTTGGTCAGGTTGTCGCCAGCCAGTGGGGCGAACGCCTTCAGCCGGAGGTAGCCGGGGCGTTCGGTCAACGACCAGTGATCCGCGCGGGGTTGGTAGTACCACTCCCACTGGGGCTTGAGGCGGGTGTCGGTGAACAGGTCGCTGGTCACCACGGAGGGAAGCGCGTCGACCGGCAGTCCGGGTGTGCCGCCGGCGGGGACCTGGCCGGTCCACGCCATGGTGCCGATGCCGTCGGTGCCGACCTGGCCCAGGATGGGCCAGCCGTCGATCCAGGTCACGGGCAGCAGGGACAGCACGCGCCCCTCCCAGTCACCGTGGCCGTGGTGGGTCACGAAGTACCAGGCACCGTCCGGGGTCTGCACGAGCCCGCCCTGGTTGGGCTCGCGGTCCGCCGAGGTGTTGACGTGCAACAACTGCTTGGTCTCGTAGGGGCCGTAGAGGTTGGAGCTGCGGTTCATCATCAGCACCCGGCCCTCGGACTTCACCTCGCTGTACAGGTGGTAGTAGAGGCCGTTGATCTTGTACAGCTTGTTGGCCTCGCTGCCCGAAGACTGGTGGATGACCGTGGGTGAGCCGACCAGCGACTTGCCGTCCGCGGACAGCCTGAACAGGTTGATCTTGTAGCCGTCCGAGTAGTGCGAGGTGACCAGGTAGCCCTGCCCGTCGTCGTCCCAGAACGGGCACGGGTCATCCCAGCCGGAGGTCCGCCACACCGCCGTCAGCGGATCCCAGGGCCCTTCCGGTGACGCGGCCGAGGTCATGAAGAAGCCTTCGTCGGGGGTGTTGAAGTACACCCAGTACCGGCCCGCGTGGAAGCGGATGGCCCCCGCCCACACGCCGCGGCCGTAGCGGTTCATCCGGTCCCAGTTGAGTTCCGACCCGATCTGGGTCACGTCACCGACCGCGCCGCCGAGCGTGCGCCAGTTGACCAGGTCCTTCGAGTGCAGCACGGCGACACCCGGCGAGTAGCCGAACGTGCTGGTGATGCCGTAGTAGTCGGTGCCGACGCGGATGCAGTCCCAGTCGCTGAAGTCGCCCGGGAGGACGGGGTTGACGTAGGTGCCGTCGCCCTGGTCGCCCCACTTTCCGGCCGACAGTGCGGCTGCCGCTGCTCTGCCCGGTGACAGCAGGCCCGGCAGCAGGAGTGCGCCGGTGCCGACCGCGGCGAGTCGGCCGAGTTGTCGTCTGGTGATGTCCACAGGCCCTGTCCCTAGGTAGGCGTCATCACATGTGAGGGGGTGCTGCGCGATTCGAATGCGTGGTGATGCCGGGCGGTTCAGTCGACGCTGACGACCTTCCAGAGCTGGCTGTCGGCGTTCGTGTCCGTGGACTGGACGAGCTGAGTGCCGCTCGAGGACACGTCGAGCACCTTGCCGCTGTTCACGTTCTTGATCTTGTAGTAGCCGTTCCCGGAGGCGGTCAGGGTCCAGTGCTGGTTCGCGACGTTGGTGTCGGACGACTGGACGATGGTCGCGCCGTCCGCGGTGGCAGCACCGCTGACGTCCATGAGCAGGGCACTGTTCCGGGTGACGATCTCGTAGCTGCCGTCACCCACCGGCACGAAGCGCCAGTTCTGGTTCCCCGCCCCGGAGTCGGTCCACTGGATGATGTTGGCTCCGGCGGACAGCGATCCACCTGACACGTCGATGGCCTTGTTGCTGCCCTTGTTGACGACCTTGTAGTTGGCGTTCTTCGCGGGGAACTGGATGGCGGCGAACGCGTCCAGCGCGCAGACGGTGTTGGAGGCGGCGGAGTTCTTCGTCCCCGTGCAGACCACCTTGATCGTGTGCGGGCCCGCGGCCAGGTTCGTCCTCTCGAACAGTGGCACCTGTTTCGTCACCGTCGCGGCGTAGGCGTCGATGGCTGCCTGGGCGAGGGTGCCGTCGAGGTAGACGTCGACCTTGCCCATGTTGGGCTGCGTCATGCTCAGGTAGCGGACGCCCGTGCCGGTGAACGAGAACTCGGCGTAGTTGCCGGCGGTGTTCGTGAACATCTCGGACCCGTTCATGTCCTTGGTGTCGTTCCAGTTCGACCAGGTCCCGGAGTAGGTCACCCCGGCCGCCTTGTCGTCGACGTGGTTCCAGCGCTGCCGCACCAGGGCCTTCGACGCGGGGGACGCGTTGCCCTGGGCGTCCACGACATAGAGGCGATAGTCACCGGCCGTCTGCGGGACGCGGACGCTGGTCGCGGTGCCGCTCGCGCTGGTCATGGTGGGACCGGCGGCGAACGTCGTCGTGCCGGCGGGTGCCAGCCACAGCGTCTTGGTCGCGTCCTTGGGGCTGCGCACCGGAACGGTCATCACGCCGGTGCCGGCGAAGGTGCTCGCGGGCAGCGCGTAGTCCTGCGGGGCCGTGACCGCGGCGGGCAGCAGGTTCTTGTACGCCTCCTCCAGACCCGCGTTCAGGGCGATGCCGTAGGCCTGGGCCGGCCACACGTTGTCCCCGTAGCCCCGCACGTCCTGGATCGTGCTGTTCGGGACGTTCCTGTCGAAGATCTTGTTCAGGGTGCCGTAGTTGTTGGTGATGGTCAGGTCGTGCTGGCGGCCCCAGGTGCCGGAGTTGACGGTGTACGCCAGGCCGGGATCGACGTCGAACACGTTGTCGTGGTAGCTGATGAAGGCTGAGCCTTCATCGGGGTGCAGGCCGTACTTGTGACCGGCCGGGACGCCCTTGATGTAGTTGTTGCTGATCTCGGTGCCCGGCTGGCTGCCCAGCGTGTAGATGGGAGCGGAGTCGCCGAGCACCTGCATGGTGTCGATCAGCTCGTTGTACTTGACGGTGTTGTTCTTCGCCGTGGTGGTCGGGTTCCCGGGATTGATCGAGTTCGTCGAGCCGTCGAAGTTCCACCACCCCCAGCCGAGCGTGATACCCGCCCACGGGGACTTCTCGATCCGGTTGTGCTCGACGTCCAGCGTGTCGACGAAGTACGCCGAGACCGGGCTGGAGCCCTGGAACAGCACCGCGCTGTCGTAGAGGTAGTTGTCCCTGACGGTGATGTTCTTGCAGACGCCCTCGACGTTCACGGGGTACTTCTCGTGGTTGGTCGGGGTGTAGTCCCCGATGTACACGTGCTGGGGGTGTCCCACGGTGAGGGCGGACCCGGCGATGTCGTTCGTGACGTTGCCGGTCAGCTGAGAGTCCGTCACGTCGTTGGCCAGGGTGATGCCGTCGGCGCCGGCGTGCTGCACGGTGTTGCCCTGCAGGACGATTCCGTCGGCGTTCTCGATCTGGACGGCCGCGGGCGGCAGGTCGACGTTGCGGTAGGTGTACGCGTGGAAGTTCTGCCGCGCGTACACGTTCGAGCCGGCGTTGCCCTGCGTTCCCTGCCGGAAGACGGAGCCCGCGACATTGGTCAGGTTCCAGTCGGAGTGCTCGACCGTGAGCCCGGAGAACGTGAGGTTCCGCGCGTGGTCGGTCCTCGACGTGCCGGCGATCTTGAGGAGGGTGGACACGTTGTTCGGCGCGAAGACCTGCGCCGACGTCATGTCCTCGGAGCTGGACTTGTAGTAGTAGACCGTGTGCGTGCTCTTGTCGAAGTAGAACTCGCCCGGCTGGTCCAGGAACTCGTACGCGTTCATGAACGTATGGCTGCCGCCGGCTCTGAAGGGGCCGTACGGCGGTGCCTGGGCGATGGCCGCACCCGGCTGCTGGAACAGGGCGACGCGGTTGGCGCCGTCCGAGCTGGTGGTGATCTGACGGACGCCCACGATGGCAGTGGTCCAGGTCGTCGCCGACACGATCTCGACGTCGTCCTGGTGGGACGCGATGGCCGGCAGGTCGGAGAGGCTGTACTTGGCTCCGTCGCACTGGGAACCCGACTCCCACGCCCAGGGAGCCTGGCCGGCCGTCACGGTGTAAGTCCCGTAGCATCCGGCCGAGTTGATCGTCTTGGAGGCCATCTGGGCGCGCTTGCCGTTGACGTAGAGGGCGCGGAGCTTGTCGTCGCGGTTGAGGGTGGCCTTCCAGATGTTCCCGCTGTGCTGGGTCCAGCCGGACACCTGAACGCCTGCGTCCAGCACCGGCTTCTCGCCCGGGTAGGCGGAGTACACGACATGGTGGCCGTTCGTTCCGGAGTCGGCCGAGGTGAAGTCGATCGTGCTGCCGACCGGGTAAGTGCCGCCCCGGAGATAGACGTTGATGTCCCCGGTCATGTTGCCGTTGACCGTGCGCACGACGTCCCGGGCGTGCTGGAGGGTCTTGAACGGTGCGGAAATGGTCCCGGAGTTGGAGTCGCTGCCGTCGGGGGCCACGTAGTAGGTGGCCTGGGTCGCGGCCGAGGCCGGCGTCGGCGTTGCGAGGGAGCCCAGCACGACAGCGGAGACCGCGGCCGGGAGCGCTGCCGCCAGGCGGCGGAAGACGGAGGAGGTGGCGGCGGTGGCGGCGGTGGCGGCGGCCGGGGGTCTGCCCCTCCAGTTGGTTCGGACGGTCGGTTGAGCGTTCATGCGTCGGCTCCTGCGGAGTTGTCGGGCTGGGGAGCGGAACTTCCTCGTAGCGCAATCCCTGAGCGTCCGGCGGCCTCAGTGGGGCGGTCGGCCGTGCCCGGCCGCAGGTCCGGAGCCGAACGCTCTCTTTGGGCCGAACGAAGGCATGTTGACGGTCATGAGTGACGGACTCCACTGGGGTTCACAGATACCCCCGAGCAAGTCGGGGGCGACGGCTTGGACAGGCCGACGCCGACCGTCCCTGGAAGGCGTCGGCCGCTTAAGGCGGCTTGAGCGTCACCGACGTGGAAGAAATTAGCCGTCTTATCAAGGGGTTCGTCAAGGGTGCGTACGGCGTTCGTTCGATCCCAGGCGCAATCGCGAGGAACTGACGCGTAATCTCGTCCGCTATAAGGCATTTGACGGCATGAGGATCCAGAGCCCTCGTTGCGGGTCGCGCCAAAATGAGTACTACTTATCGTTTCCAGCCGCTCGTTGACACCCAGGCGCCGCAACACCATCAGTTCACCGACGCACAGCCCGAAGACATGCCATGTCTACCAGGGAAGTAACGGGCAAATAGCTGCACATAACGGTGGAAAGTTACAAGGAGGAGCAAGCTTTCATCCCTGCACGCCCGTTGACAGGGACCCGGCGCGTGCCGCAGCTTCATGCGTGACATCACGCCCACGCTGCGCAAGGTTCCCGAGAGGCTCCGGGCGCCGAAAGAGTCAATTCGCAGCCGGTGATGCCCTTCGCGCCGACAGAAGTGCCACCGACCACCGGCCCGGTCTCTCACCACAGCTCCGACGGAGGTACCACCATGATCAGCAGACGCCAGTTCCTGGCCAGCGCCACGGGTGTCGCGGCAGCGGCGGCCGTGGGGAACGTCCTCACCGCAGGCACCGCCCGCGCCGCGACCACCTACACGCCCACGTGGGCCTCGGTCGACCAACACACCGCATCTCCCGAGTGGTTCAAAGACGCCAAGTTCGGCATCTACTACCACTGGGGCGTGTTCAGCGTCCCCGCCTACGACAGCGAGTGGTACCCGCGCAACATGTACATCAGCGGGAGCAAGGCCAACACCCACCACATCGCCACGTACGGCGACCCGTCGGCGTGGCCGTACCACAACTTCATCAACGGCGCGAACGACCTGAACGGCAACTTCAACAAGTTCGCCCCGAAGCTGAAGTCCGCGGGCGGAAACTTCGACCCGGACGAGTGGGCGCAGCTGTTCGCCGACGCCGGTGCCCGGTTCGCCGGCCCGGTCGCCGAGCACCACGACGGATTCTCCATGTGGAACAGCTCGGTCAACGAGTGGAACTCCGTCGCGAAGGGCCCCCAGCTCAACCTGCTGCAGTTGTTCACCGACTCCATCCGCGCCAAGGGGCTGAAGCTCCTGGTGGCCATGCACCACGCGTTCAACTTCAACGGCTTCTACGACCACGCGCCCGCACAGTCCGACCCGAGCCTCCAGAAGCTGTACGGGCAGTTGGGCACCACTGCCGAGAACCAGCTGTGGTACGACAAGCTCAAGGAGGTCATCGACCTCGCCAAGCCCGACATCATCTGGCAGGACTTCGACCTGAACAAGGTCAACCAGACGCAGCAGCTGAACTTCCTGTCGTACTACTACAACCAGGCCGAGGCGTGGGGTCGCGAAGTCGTCGCCACCTACAAGGACGGCTTCAACGGACACGGCGAGGTCTTCGACTACGAGCGCGGCGGCCCCGGCGACATCACCGCCCCCTACTGGCTCACCGACGACAGCATCTCCAGCTCCAGCTGGTGCTACACGAACGGGATCGGCTACTACAGCACCCAGCAGATGCTGCACTCGCTGATCGACCGGGTCAGCAAGAACGGCAACATGCTGCTCAACATCGCCCCGATGGCGGACGGTACGATCCCCCAGGCCCAGAAGGACATCCTCCTCGGCATCGGCGACTACCTGAAGCGCTTCGGCGAGTCGGTCTACTCAACCCGGGCCTGGACCACGTACGGCGAGGGTCCCACGCACATGGGCGGTGGCGCCTTCACCGCCCCGAAGGTCGGTACCGCGCAGGACATCCGCTTCACCCGGAGCAAGAACAACACCGTCCTGTACGCCACGGTCCTCGGCTGGCCGGGCAGCGCCCTGAACATATCGACACTCAACTCGGCCCGGATCAACGTCGGTTCCCTGACCTCGGCGCAGCTGCTGAACCCCACCGCCGGCACGTACACGAGCCTGCCCACGCCGACGCAAGACTCGGCCGGGCTGCATGTGACGCTGCCGTCGTCGTCGGCGCCGTTCTCCGCCCTCGCCTACGTCGTGAAGCTGACCTTCTCCGGTCAGATCCCGACCCTGAAGCCACAGTCCGGGGCCGTCGCCTACCAGGACGTCAACTACCTGGGCGGCTCAGCCGTGCTCCAGATCGGCACCTACACCGCCGACCAGTTGTCGCTCGCCGGCCTGCCCAGCCGCACGCTGTCCTCGCTGAAACTGGCCCCCGGCCACCAGATCATCGGCTACTCCGGTGACAACTTCACCGGCACCGCCTGGACCTTCACCGCCGACACCGCCGACCTGCGGCCCAGCGGCACCAACGACGCCGTCGTGTCGATGAAGGTGCAGCTCAACCCCTCGGCATGGTTCAGGATCACCAACGTCACCGACGGACTCGTCCTGGACAGCGGCGGAAACGTCCCCAGCGGCTCCAACCTCAAGCAGTGGACGTGGAACGGCAGCACCAACCTCCAGTGGCAGGCCGTCGAGCTCGGCACCGGCTACTACAAGCTGGTCAACCGCGCCAACGGCATGGTCGCCGACGGCGGCGGCGCCACCACGAACGGCTCCCCCGCCCTGGAAGCCACCTGGGACGGCAGCACCAAGCAGCAGTGGCAGCTCAGGTACCAGGGTGGCGGCAGATACTGGATCACCAACCGCGCCACCGGCCTCGTCCTCGACGGCGGCGGCAACGTGCCCTCGGGCTCCGTGACCAAGCAGTGGTCAGGGAACAGCAGCACCAACGTGCAGTGGACCTTCACCGCGGTCTGAACCGGCGGGACGAACGAAGCCGTTGCAGCAGCTCCGGCCGCCGACGAGGAGAAGCGGCGGGCGAGCCGCGTTCACCGGAAGGTCCTCCTGGGCGGCTCGCTCCCGGAGAGCGACGTGGTCGGCTGATCGTGGGACTCAACTCTGTCCACACTCCTGCGGGCGAGCCACTGTCCCTGCGGCCGCCGAGAGCGCCTCGGCCGTCGCCGGGTCGGCCGGCAGGAACGCCTCCAGCTTCAGTTCTGCGAGCGTCACATCGACGGCGGTGGCGAAGGTCGTCACCGTCGTCATCAGGCACAGCTCACCGAAGGAGGACGACAGACGCAGCGGAACGGCGAAACCAAGTAGCCCGGCGGTCGGCTCCAACTCGGGAACGTAACCGGTGAGTTCGGCGCGCAACTCCTCCAGGGGGCCGAGGCGTACCAGGATGTGCCGTGCCCATTCGGCGAGGTTGCGGATGCGGGAGGCCAGGCCGTCGGGATGCAGCGCCAGGCGGTAGACGTTCGTGCCCGGTCCCACCAGCTCGGCAGCCGCACCCTCGGTGATCAGGTCGAATGCGGCGTTCGCGGCGATCAGGTCACCGCACCGGTCCACGACCAGTGCCGGATACGGCAGATGCCCCCGGAGGATGTGGTCGATCGCCGCGCGCGCCGGGGCCAGCACCGGGTCGTCCAGCGAGCTCTCGGGGTAGGCGGGCGCGTACCCGGCGGCCAGCAGCAGCTCGTTCCGCTCCCGCAGCGGCAGTTCCAGTGCCTCGGCCAGCCGTACGACCATGTCGCGGCCCGGGGCGGACCTGCCGGACTCGATGAAGCTGAGGTGGCGCTGGGTAGTGCCCGCTCGCAACGCCAGGTCGAGCTGGCTCAGATGACCGCGGGTACGACGTTCACGCAGCGCGCTGGGGAAGTCCACGGACCTGTTCTAACGGCGGCGAAGGGTCCTCCGCCATTCCCTCCAGGGAATTGTCGCTACTCGTACCCCTCGTGAACATGGCCGGCATGGACATCGGTGTACTGCTTCCGACCGGAACCGCCCAGTGGGGCGCTGCCGACCCTCGCGAACTGATCGCCTTCGGTCGGCACGCCGAACGCTCGGGCTTCTCCTCGCTGTTCGTCAACGACTCCCTGATCAGCCCGCGCATCGAGGCGCTCACGATGCTGGCCGCGCTCGCCCCGGTGACCGAGGCCGTGACGCTGGGCACGGCCGCACTCCTGCCGTTCCTGCGCCGGCCGATCCAGGCCGCGCAGTCGCTGGCGTCGATCGACCTGCTGTCCGGCGGCCGGCTCACCGTGACCGTCGGTGCCGGCTTCCCCGGCCGGTTCGGGCGGCCCCTCTACGCGCTGTCCGAGCTGCCGTGGGAACGGCGCTTCGCCCGCCTGGACGAGACGGTCGCGCTGTGGCGGGCCCTGTGGGACGGCGCCGACTCCTTCCACGGCGAGATCCTCCGGTTCGACGACGTCCCGCCCACGACCAGGCCGTTCCGAGCCGGCGGCCCTCCGGTGTGGCTCGGCGGCGCGACACCCGCAGCGCTGGCCCGCACCGGCCGACTGTACGACGGATGGCTGCCCTACCCACCCGACCCCGCCGACTACGCGTCCGGCCTCCGCACCATCCACAAGGCGGCGGCCGACGCCGGGCGCGCGACCGAGGACATCACCCCCGCACTGTTCGTCTCGGTACGGATCGACGACGACATCGACAGCGGCCGTAGGGCACTGGACGACTACGCGCGGGCCACATACGGAATGCCCCTGGAGGAGCTGGAGAAGATCCAGGCGGTGGTCACCGGCTCCGCGGACCAGGTGTCGGAGCACCTGGGACGGTACGCCACCGCCGGTGCCCGGCACGTCGTCGCCCGCCTCGGTGCCCTGGACCTGCACTCCCAGCGCGACCAGCTCGAACGGCTCGCAGACCTGATCCCCGCCATCCGGGGGTCGGCCGGCACGAAGTGACGATCACGGGACACTTCAGCTTCGCTGTACGCGGCCGTCCAGAAGCTCCGCCCCCAGCGGTGTGAGGGTGTGGCGGACCGTGTTGCGCACGCGCAGGCTCTGGATCAGACCCGCGTCACGCAGCACCGTCGCATGCTCGCTGACCGACGCGGACGAAATGCCCAACCGCCGGGCCGTCTCACCGCCGGTGACGCTCTCCCCCTCCCCTATGGCCAGGAGGGTCGCCGCCCTGGTACGGCCGAGGAGCCGGTCGAGCGCACCGGCCCTCGCGGCGATGCTGTGCGGCCGCAGGACGCCGACGTCCTGACTCACCGGATACACCAGCACCGGTGCGAGGGAGCCGTCCCGCAGGGTGATGGGCGTTCCCCGGCAGAAGTACGAGGGTACGAGCCGCAGCCCACGCCCCCGCAGGTGCAGGTCCCCGTCCCGGGGATAGGCGATCTCGAGAACCGGAGCCCGCCATCGCACCGCAGGGTGCAGCCCGCTCAGCAGCCGCTCCGTGCCGCCGGCCAGGAACGCCTTGGCGCGCAGGGCCCGTTCGGCGTCGACCGAGGCACTGATCTGCGTCCAGTACGGATCGAGCGCCTGTCGGTGGTAGTGGCGGAGGGCACGGCCCAGACCGCGTCTGGCCGCGGGAACCCCCGAGGCGAGAGCGGGCGCCCACGACGGCAGTTTCCGCTCCCGGCCGAGCAGCGCCATGTCCGCCCGCAGGCGCGCCTGTGAAGTGGACATGATCGTGTCGACGGCGGCCTCCGGATCGGTCACCGCTTCGGCAGGCGTCAGGAAATCGGGCGAGTAGCCACGGGACGGAACGAGATGGAACAGCGGCCGGGAAGCCGCGTGCAAGGTCGCCCGGACTCGGGTGGTCCAGCTCCGCAGTTCGGGATCGATCGCGGAGCTGCCGAGGACATGCAGACTGAGCAGGGCCTCCCAGGTGGGATCCGGTCCTGTCGCCAGACGAATCCGACCGAGGTCCTCCGCACTGAAATGGATACGCAGCATCAGCTTCCCCCCGAAAGGCTGCTACCCCAGGTGTCCCACTCTCCCCCATGAACGCAGGGCGCGGTAGCTCCGATCCCGCCAGTCGCGGTCTTTCGGCGAGCACCGAAACTGCTCCCGCATCGCGTCGGCCCGGGCCTAGCTTCGGGACCAGTCACCACGGGGGTACGGCGACGAAGGCTGCCGACGGCTCAGTCCGCCGCCCGTAGACAAACGGAGGACACACGTGACATCTGCACGTCGAATGGTCGGTTCGCTCGCGGTCGCGGCGGCTCTCGTCGCCGGGACCACCGTCCTGGCCACCGCCCAGGCGTCCGCGCAGACCCAGCGCGCCGACTGGGACGGGAACATCTACCTCTACTACAGCGCGTCCAGCAACAGCTCATGGAGCAAGTACGCCGGCTGGGTGAACGACTTCGCCGGCCACACCTTCGCGGCGGGCGGCGAAGGCCACGGTCTGCGGGTGAAGAACAACGTCAACCGCGCCTGGAACAACGACGGGAACTACGCCGCGCGGATCTACTACAACGAGAACCAGAACGCGAGCGGCAACGCCCCGTACGACGACTTCTACCCCGGCGAGTCCCGGCAGCTCAACAGCGGCGTCCGGAACAACAACGCCTCGATGAGCTGGTGGAGGGTCGGCTGACGACGGTTCGGGCCCGCTCCCGGCCACGGGGGCGGGCCCCTCGTCCAGCCGCACACACGGGGGAGACCACATGCGGACACGCACCACGCAACTGGCAGGGCGGATCGGAGCCCTGGCTGTCCTGTCGGCCGTCGTCGCGGGCTGCGCGGAAGGTCAGGCCGCCGAGCCGCGACCGACGGTATCGGCGCCGCCCCCGGTGGCCGACGTACCCGTGAGGCTCGACGTCGGGTCGCTGGTCCTGCCCATCGAGCCCTATCTGTTCACCGACCGTCAGGTGGCGCGTCTGTTCCGGGCGCGCGCCGTGCTGACCGCGTCCTGCATGGAGCGCTTCGGCCTGCACTGGCCCGCCCCCACGGAACCCGCAGCGGACACCGGCACGCTGAATCCCGCCAACACCGCCCATCGATACGGGATCACGGACGCCCGGCTCGCCGCCCGCCACGGATATCACGCCGCTCCGGGCACGGTGCCGAGCCGAACCGAGGGGAAGAGCAAGGGGCCCAACCCAGGACCGGAGGAGATGCTGCTCCTGACAGGTCAGCACGAGGACGGCACACGAGCCTCGAAGGACGAGCGCGGTCGGCCCGTTCCGGTGGACGGATGTCAGGGGGAGGCCACGAAGGCGCTCTCGGGCGATCCGCGGAAGATCGGCAACCGAGAGCTCGTCGGTGCGATCAACATCGGCAGCTACCGCGACTCCCAGCAGGACCCGCGGGTGATACGGGTCTTCCGCACCTGGTCACAGTGCATGCGGCAGTACGGCTACACGTACGCGGATCCGACCCGGGCCCCCGGCAAGGCCGCCGAGTTCACCGGACCGAAGGCCACCGAAGCCGAGATCGCCGTGGCCCGCCGGGACGTGGAGTGCAAGCGCAGGACGAACGTCGTCGGGGTCTGGTCCTCCGTCGACGCGGCCTGCCAACGCCGGGCGATGGAGGAGAAGGCACGGGAACTCGCCGCTGTCAGGCGGGACATCCGCACGCAGGTGACCAACGCGGACCGTGTGCTGGGGAAGTAGCACGCGAGCGCCTCGCGGGTGGGGTGCCGACGACCCGCCCCGCCGAACGGCTCAGGTCGTGCCTCGGACCTTCAACGTCGGTGTCAGCACGATAGGGGGCGGCAGTTCCCCTGCCAGGAGTTGGTCGACCTGGTGGATGGCCAGTTCGCCCAGCCTCCGCTTGTCGATGTGGAGCGTGGTCAGCGGGGGGTCGACCAGGTCGACGACGCTCAGTCCGTCGTAGCCCACCAGCGCGCAGTCGTCCGGTACGTGGACCCCCGCACGGCGGGCACCCCTGAGCGCGCCGATCGCGACCAGGTCGTTGAAGGCGATCACGGCGGTGAGATCCGGGTGCGCGGCATGCAGCGCCTCGAACGCGGCGGCGCCGCCGTCCGGGGACTGCTCGCCCAGGACGATCCAGCCCTCGTCGACGGGCAGGTCGTGTTCACCCACGACGTCGAGGAAGGTGCGGTGCCGGACCATCGGGGCGCTGCGGCACTCGCAGTCGATCATGCCGATCCTGCGGTGCCCCCGGTCGATGAGGTGCTGCATCCCGGCCCGGATCGCGGGCGCGGTGTCTATCTGGACCACCGCGTGGTTCGCCGACTCCATCCCGCGGTCGACCACGACCAGCGGCATGGTGCCCACGTACGGCTCGATCTCCGCATCGGTGTGGGTGACGTAGCCGACGAGCGCGTCGACCTGCTGGCCGAGTGACCGGAGCAGGGCCAGCTCCCGGGAGCGGTCGTTCTCGGTGCTGGCGACGAGTACCTGCCAGTCGCGTGCGTCCGCGGCCGCGATGACGCCGGCCACGAACTCCGGGAAGAACGGGTTGACCACGTCGGGGACGATGAGCCCGACGGACACGACATCCGGGCGGCTGAGCCCCCGGCCGAAGCGGCTGGGCCGGTACCGCATCCGCTTCGCGACGTCGAGGACGCGTTGCTGGGTCGCCGGGTCGATCTCCCCCTTGCCGTTGATCGCCCGGGAGACGGTCTGATGGGACACGCCCGCCGCTTCGGCCACATCGCGGAGGGTGACGCGCTTGGCGGTTCTCACACCCCGCGCCTTCTGGTCTTCCGTTTTGCGCTGTCCGGCCACGTCGCCCACTCACTTCTGTCCTGTGTCGCCCGGTGCAAGTCAATCAGGTTCACCGTCCTGCCGTGCCGTGGGCCGTCCGGCGCCGGGCATTGACGGAAGCCGCACCGCTGGGCGAGAATCCCGTTAACGGTAACGTTAACGGTCACGTTAGCGGTCACGGACCAAGCGAAGGGGATCGCAGTGCCTTCTCCGAAAGGCCCTCTACCGCACGCACCTCACCCGACCTTCCACAGCCTGTTCAGCGGGTGGCAGGCGCAGGCCGGCGTCTTCTCGGCGCTGCCGGACGCACCCGTACAGCCGGACGATCCGCGGCCTTGGTGGCTCCGGCTGCGCGCTCGGCTGTGGGAGCGGGGCAGCGGCGCGTCTTCGCTCCGTCGCGCTGCTGTCACGCGCCCACGGGGCTGCCCTGCTCCCAGTGCGGACGGTCAGGGCTGACGCCGGGAGCTACAGGGCCAGGTCGCGTCGCCACCAGCGGCCCTGGCGGCTTCCCGTCAGCGGCCTCCGGCGGCTTCCTCGCGGGGTTGCCGGTACGGCCGTACCGCGCGCCGCGCGATGGCGAAGCGGTGTGTCTCCGAGGGGCCGTCGTAGATCCGGAACGGCCGTACCTCCCGGAACAGGCGGGCCAGCGGCGCGTCGGCGGCCGTGATGCCGAGGGCTCCGCAGATCTGCACCGCCCGGTCGACCACGCGGTTGACCGCCTCCGCCACGAACGTCTTGGACACCGAGGTCAGTTGGGAGGCGGCCGGTGACGCGGTGTCCAACTCCCAGGCGGTGCGCAGGATCAGGGCGCGGCTCGCCTCGATGTCGATCTCCGAGTCGGCCAGCATCTGCTGGACCATGCCGAGGTCCGCGAGCGCCGAGCCGAACGCCATCCGGCTCCCCGCCCGTTCCAGCGCGACGTCCTGGGCGCGGCGAGCGGCTCCCAGCCAGCGCATGCAGTGGGTCAGCCGGGCGGGTCCGAGCCTGACCTGGGCGCCCTCGAAGCCGCGGTCCACCTCGCCGAGGACCTGCCGCTCCCCCACCACGCAGTTCTCGAAGACGATCTCGGCGTGTCCGGCGAACAACGACTCGTCGAGGGTCTCGATGTTGCGGACCAGACGCATGCCGGGCGTGCCGGCGTCGACCAGGAACATGGTGGCTCCGCCCGGGTCGCCGGGGCTGCCCGAGCTGCGGGCCATGACGATGGCGAAGCCGGCTCCGTGGGCACCGGTGATGAACCACTTACGACCGTCCAGGCGCCAGCCGCCGGGGACCCGTGTCGCGGTGGTGCGCAGGGAGCGGGGGTCGGCCCCGGCCCCGGGCGCCGGTTCGGTCATCGCGAAGCAGGACCGGGTCTCCCCCGCGGCGAGGGGACGCAGATAGGCCTGCTTCTGTTCCTCGGTCGCCACCTTCTCCAGAAGGTGCATGTTGCCCTCGTCTGGGGCCGCGCAGTTCAGGGCGAGCGGACCGAGCAGGGAGTAGCCCGCGGCTTCGAAGACGGCCGCCTGTCCGCGCAGGTCGAGTCCGTGCCCGCCCCAGCGCTCGGGCACGTGCGGAGCGAAGACGCCCGCTTCACGAGCCGCCTTGTGCAGGGTCTCGCGCAGGGCCTCGGGGGCGTCGTGCACGGACCCGCCGCACTCGCGCTCGGCCGGGACGACCACCTCGCGTACGAACTCCGCGGTGGACGCGGCGAGTTGGGCGACTGCCGGATCGACATCGAACTGGATGGGCACGGGTCCTCCCGCCGACGGGCGTACGGGCATCCGGCCCGCCGCGTCCTAGAAACTGTATAGCGTCTTCAGTATCTTGCCGGGAAGCACCCGACGACGGGAAGACACCGCACCCGGCGACGGGAAGCACGCCGCACGGCGACGGGAAGACGCGAGGAGCACCGCCCATGACCCTGCCCGTGAGCACCGAGCCGGTCCGGATCGTCCGCCATCCCGACCGGGTCGTCGAACTGCGACTGGACGATCCCGGGCGGGGCAACGCCCTGGACTTGAGGACGGCCGAGGCACTGCGGGACGCGTCCCGTGAGGCAGCCGCGGACCCGGGTGGCGCGGTCCTGCTGCGGTCCGCCGGCGGCAGCTTCTGCGTAGGGGGTGACCTGCGCGCGTTCGCAGGCCGGGGCGCGGAGACGGGCACCTATGTGCGGGCCGTGGCGGACGCCGCGCACGCCGCGATACAGGCCCTGTACGACCTGCCGGTGCCGCTGGTGACGGCGGTTCCCGGCGCGACCGCGGGCGGCGGGGTCGGTCTCGCCCTGGTGGGTGACGTCGTCCTGGCGGCCCGCTCGGCGCGGTTCCGGCTGGCGTACACGGCGATCGGGCTGACGCCGGACTGCGGGGCCTCGTGGTTCCTGCCGCGCCTGGTCGGTCCCCGCAGGGCGGCGGAGCTGATCCTGACCGACCGGGTCCTGACCGGCGACGACGCCGAACGATGGGGCCTGGTCTCCCGGTCCGTGGACGACGGCCGCCTCGACGCAGCGGCACACGAAACCGCGTCCGCCCTGGCCGCCGGCGCCGGCGACGCGCTGCGGGCCGCCAAGTCGCTGCTGCGTGCCGGGGACGGCGACGGACTGCGGCGGCACCTGACCGAGGAAGCACGGTCGATCGCCGCCCTGGCGGACGGCCCGCAGGCGCAGCGGCTCATGGCGGAGTTCCTCGCCGCGCGGGGGCGCCCGAAGGCCGGCGGCGACCGCACCGGGACCCTCGCACCGGAAAGTGTTTCTTGAGTCACTCTTCACTAACCCGCCCGTCGAGGCGTAACCTCCGGGCAACACAGAACCGAGGAACCGGTCACCACAGAACCGGGGAAATGGTGTGGCGATGCAATCTGCTGCCGTGGGCCTTCCGGACGCGTCCGACGACCCCCTCACCGAGGCAGTCGTCGATCTCGTTCTGCGCGGTATGTGGCGCGGCCGGCCGGAGTCCGAGCACCGTCCGCTCGTCGACGCCGGGCTGGCGATGGCCAAGGGGCCCGTGGTGCTGCCGACCGAGCGTGCCAAGGCCACCGTCGCGCAGACCCTGCGGGTTCCCGCCGGTTCCGAGCAGGAACAGCGCATCACCGCGGCCTACGAGGCGTTCCTGCCGGTCAACCGGCAGATCCGCGATGTGTGCACCGCCTGGCAGTGCCGCCCCGACGGCGCCCCCAACGACCACTCGGACGACGTCTACGACGCCGGGGTGCGCGAGTCGCTGGAGGACGTGCACGAGGCCATCCAGCCCGTGCTGCGCAGGCTGGAGCAGGTGCTCGCGGGCAGCGGACGGTATCTGACGGCCCTGGAGGACGCCCTCGACCGCTTCGACGACGGCGCGTCCGAATGGCTGGCCTCGCCGCTGTGCGACTCGTACCACACGGTGTGGATGCGGCTGCACCAGGAACTGCTGCTCGTCCTGGGCATCAGCCGGGCCGAGGACGCGGCCCGCGAAGAGGAACTGGTCACCAGGAGCCGGGGGTGAGCGTCACCGACCACCAGGAGCCGGGGGTACGCGTCGCCGACCACCAGGAGCCGGGGGTGCCCGTCGCCGACCACCAGGAGCCGGGGGTGCCCGTCGCCGACCGCGAGGCGGGCCCGTCCGCACCCTCCGCGACGGCTGGCCCCGGCCGGGTCCTGGTGCCCTACGGGCAGGGGCGGATCCGCGGTCTCGACGCCGCCGAACTGGGCTCCCACGGCGCGGCCGTGGACGGGCTCCTCGCCCTCGGCCTGCCGGTCGTTCCGGGGCTCACCGTGCCCGCCGGCGCCGCCGCCTCGCTGTGCGCGACCGACACCGCCGAGGCCGCCGTGGAACTGGTCGAACAGCTCTCGGGGCGGCGCATGGGCGACCCGGTCCGGCCGCTGCTGATACGCCTGTCGGCGAGCGCACCCACCGAGGTCGCCGGACTGCCGCCGGACCTGCCCTGTCTCGGCCTCTCCCCCGCCCGGGCGGACGACCTGACCGCCGTCATCGGACGGGCCGACGCCCTGTACGAGGTGTGGGCCGGCACCGTGCGCATGATCGCCGAGTACGCCCTGGACGTGCCCGCCGCCGTGCTCGACGACGCCCTCCTGGACACACCCGAGCCGAGAGAACGCGTGGAACTGCTGCTCTCCCTGGCGGCGGAGCACGGCTCCCGTCCCTTCCCGGACGATCCGGCACAGCAGCTCGCGCTGGCCGCGCGCGCCCTCCTCAACCGGTGGGACTCCCCCCGTGCGCGAAGGTCCCGCCGCGCCCAGAAGCTCCCCGCCGAGCTGGCCGTCGCCCTGCATGTGCAGGCCCTGCGCATCGGCCCCGCCGACCACTCGGGCTACGGCACCGCGGTCAGCCGCGATCCCGAGAGCGGCCGCTTCTCGCCCCGGGGCGCCTTCTTCCCCGGAGTGCGCCGCAGCGCCCCGCCACCCCACACCGGGGAACCGCTGGAACGGCTCGCGGGCGGCACCGCGTTGCTCGAACACTCCCTGCTCACCCTGGAACGCCATCTGCGCACCCCGGTGACGGTCGACTTCGAGGTGCGCGACGACGAGATCTCCCTCCTGGCCGCCGCCCCGCAACCGCGCCCGCCGCTCAGGGCCGCCGTCTGTCTGGCCGCGGACCTGGCCCGGGACGGGGCCCTCGGCCACGAGGAGGCCGTACGCCGGATCAGCCCCGCGCAGGTGCAGGAACTCCTGCACCCCCAGCTGCGGTTGACCGGTGGGGAAGAGCTCCTGGTGAGGGGACTGCCCGCGTCCCCGGGAGCGGCGACCGGAGCGGTCGTGCTCTCCAGCGAACGCGCCCTCGAACTGGCAGCGGACGGCACGCGGGTCGTCCTCGTGGCCGCCGAGACCAACCCGGCGGACGTCCCCGGGATGCTGGCCTCCGCAGCGGTGCTGACCGCCACCGGCGGCATCGCCTCCCACGCCGCCGTCGTGGCCCGGGGTGCCGGCAAGCCCGCGGTGTGCGGCGCGGAGGGACTGCGTGTGGACCGGGCCGCCGGGACGGTGCGTTTCGGCGAGCGCGTGCTGCGCGAGGGCGACCCGGTCTCGCTGGACGGCCGTACCGGAGCCGTCTACGCCGGGACGCTGAGCGTCAGTGTCGCCGGACCGCCGCCCGAGCTGACCACCCTGCTGGAGTGGGCGGACGACGTGCGCCGGCTGGGTGTGCGGGTCAACGCCGACACGGCCGCCGAGGTGGACACCGCCCTCGCCCTGGGGGCGGAGGGCGTCGGGCTGTGCCGTACCGAGCACCAGTTCCTCGGCGCACGGCTGCCGCTGATCCGCCGGGTGCTGCTGGCCGCCGATCCGTCCGCCCGCGACGAGGCGCTGGTGGCGCTGGAACGTGCCCAGCACGAGGACTTCCGGGCGCTGCTGACCGCCCTGGGGAACCGTCCGGTGACCGTTCGCCTGCTGGACGCCCCGCTGCACGAGTTCCTGCCCGCCCCCGGCGAGGCCCTGGACGCGGCCGAGGAGCAGCGGGCCGCCGCCCTGCGGGAGGCCAACCCGATGCTCGGACTGCGCGGGGTGCGCCTTGCGCTGCTGCACGAGAGGCTCTACCCGGCCCAGGCCGAGGCGCTCTTCACCGCCTGGGCCGATGTCTCCGCCACCGGAGTACGGCCGCAGCTGGAAGTGATGATCCCGCTCGTCAGCCTGCCGGAGGAACTCGCCGCAGCGGCCGCCTACGTCCGCGGTGCCGCCGACGCGGTCGCCGCCCGCACCGGGGTGGAGGTGCCCTACCGGCTCGGCACGATGATCGAGACGCCGAGGGCCGCGCTGCTGGCCGGTGAACTCGCCGAGCACGCCGAGTTCTTCTCCTTCGGCACCAACGACCTCACCCAGCTCACCTACGGCTTCTCCCGGGACGACGTCGAGCGCCAGGTGCTCGCCTCCTACAGGGAACGCGGGTTCCTGACCGCCAGCCCCTTCGCCCGGCTCGACCCGCGCGGCGTCGGCGCCCTCATCGCCCTCGCCACCGAGCGGGCCCGGGAGGTGCGGCCCGGCATCAAGCTCGGCGTGTGCGGAGAGCACGGCGGTGACCCCGAGTCGATCGCGTTCTGCGACGGCCTCGGCCTCGACTACGTCTCCTGTTCCGCGCATCGCGTCCCGGTGGCCCGGATGGCCGCCGCGCACAGCGCCCTGCGGGAACCGGGCGAGAACAGCGGGAGCACACGATGACGACGAGCACCGTGACCGAGGGCGCGGCCCTGTCGGACACCGAGCTGGAGGACCTGCGCGAGACCGTGCGGTCCGTGTGCGCGGACGCCGGCGGCACCGCGGCGGTCCGCCGGCTGTCCGAGGAGGCTCCCGGCATCGACGCCGGCCTGTGGGACGTGCTCGGCCGGCAGGTCGGCCTCGCCGCTCTCGGCCTGCCCGAGTCGGTGGGCGGCATCGGCGGCCTCGCCGAGATCACCGCCGTCTGCGAGGAGTTGGGCCGGACCCTGGCTCCGGTGCCGCTGCTGTCCTCGACCGTGCTGGCCGGGCAGGTGCTGGCCGGCTGCGGTACGGCCGACACAGCGCTGGCAGCGCTGGCCGAGGGCGCCGTACACGCCCTGGCGGTGGCCGCGCCCGACGGGGCCTGGCGGCCGGACGCCGTGCCGGTGGCCGTCTCCTGGCAGGGCAGTGTGCCGCTGCTGAACGGCACCGCGCCGTTCGTCCTGGACGGCGCCGACGCCGAGGCGCTGGTGGTGGCCGCGGCCGGGGCCGACGGCGTGGACCTCTTCCTCGTCGACCCGCGCGAGCCGGGGGTCACCGTGCGCCGGGTGCCCACCCTGGACCTCAGCCGGGGCCAGGCCGTGGTCGCCTTCACCGGCTGCCGGGCCCGGGCGCTGACCGCCGGCGGCGAGGGGGCGGACGTCGTCTCCCGCGCCCTGGACGTGGCCCTGGTGGCACTGGCGGCCGAGCAACTCGGCGGGGCGCAGGCCGCGTTGGACATGACGGTGGCCCATGTGCGCGAACGCACCCAGTTCGGGCGGCCCATCGGCGGCTTCCAGGCGGTCAAGCACGCCTGCGCCGACATGCTGCTCCAGGTCGAGGCCGCCCGGTCGGCCGTGGTGCGCGCGGTCCGCTCGGACGGCACGCCCGAGGCGCTGGCCGAGGCGGCGGCGGTGGCACAGGCCTGGTGCGGCGAGGCATTCACCGCGGTCACCGCCCAGTGCGTGCAACTGCACGGCGGGATGGGCTTCACCTGGGAGCACGACGCACACCTGTACTTCCGGCGCGCCCAGTCCGACGCGGCCCTGCTGGGCGGCGCCGCGCACCACCGGGAACGGCTGGCCGGTCTGCTGGGCTGGTGACACGGAAGGCGGGACGGCATGACCACCAGACTCATCGACGAGTCGTTGTTCGAGAGACCGGAGGACCGGAAGGACGACGACGGGAGCCCACGGCGGCTCGTGGGCGCCCGCTGCTCCGAGTGCGCCACCGTCGTCTTCCCCCGGCAGGACTCGTGCCCCCGCTGTCCGGACGGGACGATGGCCGCGCACGTGCTGCCGGTGAGCGGGCGGGTCTGGTCGTGGACGCTCCAGGCGTTCCCGCCCAAGCCGCCCTACCGGCCGCCGGCCGGCGGCCATCATCCCTACCACCTGGGTTATGTGGACCTCGGCGAGGTCCTGGTCGAGGCACGCCTGGCGGTACCCCGCGAGGAGATCCGGATCGGTCTGCCGGTCCGGCTCACCACCGTGAGCGCGTACCAGGACGACGACGGCACCGAGGTCATGACCTTCGCGTTCCGTCCGGAGCGGGACGAGGAGCGTTGACTACCTCCCCCGCCTAAAGGCGGGGGATTCCAGCGGTCGCCCGCTGGGGTTCCTGCTTCACCGACGACCGCCCCGTCCGGGAGGACTCCCGTTGAGGTCTTACACCGTCTCCACAGGCTGCTGCCGCCAGCCCGGCGGCCAGAATGTTGCGCGCCGCGTTCACGTCGCGGTCATGCACCACGCCACAGGCACACGTCCACTCACGAACGTGCAGCGGCAGCTTCACGGCGACCGTGCCGCAGCTTCCGCACAGCTTCGAGCTGGGGAAAAAGCGGTCGATAACCACGAGTTCGCGCCCATACCAGGCACACTTGTACTCCAGCATGGACCGCAGGTCCGTCCAGGCCGCATCCGAGATGGCGCGCGCCAGGCGCCCGTTCTTCAGCAGATTGCGGACGGTGAGGTCCTCGATCACGACCGTTTGGTTCTCACGGACGAGTCGAGTCGACAGTTTATGCAGGAAGTCGCGGCGCCGGTCGGCGATCCGCGCATGCACCTTGGCGACACGACGACGGGCTTTGGCCCGGTTCGCGGAGCCCTTCGCCTTGCGGGACAGCTCCCGCTGCGCCCTGGCGAGACGGGCACGGTCGCGGCGTTCGTGCCGGGGGTTGGCGATCTTCTCCCCGGTGGACAGGGTCACCAGGGAGGTGATCCCGGCGTCCAGGCCGACCGCCATATTCGTGGCGGGGGCCGGGGCGATGCCGTCCTCGCACAGCAGGGACACGAACCAGCGTCCCGCCGCGTCACGGGACACCGTCACCGTGGTCGGCTCCGCACCCTCAGGCAGCAGACGCGACCAGCGGATGTCCAAAGGCTCCGCCATCTTGGCCAGAGTCAGCTTCCCCTCGCGCCAGGTGAAGGCGCTACGGGTGTACTCGGCCGACGCCCGGGACTTCTTCCGCGACTTGTAGCGCGGATACTGGGCGCGCTTGGCGAAGAAGTGGGCGAACGCCGCCTGAAGGTGGCGCAGCGCCTGCTGCAGCGGAACCGAGGACACCTCGGTCAGGAAGGCGAGTTCCTCGGTCTTCTTCCACCCCGTCAGCGCAGCGGAGGACTGCACGTAGGAGATGCGGCGCTGCTCGCTATACCAGGCCCGGGTCCGCTCCTCCAACGCCTTGTTGTACACCAGGCGAACGCAGCCGAACGTGCGCGACAGCTCAGCCGCCTGCTCGTCCGTGGGGTAAAAGCGGTACCTGAACGCCCGCTTGACCCGCTCCGCCATACCTCACACCTTATCAATTCCCGTGTGAGCGGGGGGCGTCGGTCGGTGGGCGGTGGACGCTGGTCCGCCCTCGCGGCGAACCGACTCCTCCTGCCCCGCTCCGCGGGGGCTTCATTTCCTCCCCGGCCTGAAGGCCGGGGTACCCACGAAGGAAGGCCCCGATGAGCCCACGCGACGAGGTGTACGTGGTCGGATGCGGGATGACCCCCTTCGGCCGCGACGAGAGTGTCAGCGCGATGGAGATGGCCGAGCGTGCCGTGCGTGAGGCGCTCGCCGACGCAGGTGTCGCCTGGCACGACATCGGCCTCGCGGCCGGCGGCTCCGACGTGTCCGGCAAGCCCGACACACTGGTGGGCCGACTGGGCCTGACCGGAGTGCCGTTCGTCAACGTGCAGAACGGCTGCGCGACCGGCGCCTCCACCGTGCTCGCGGTCGCCGACGCGCTGCGCGCGGGCGAGGCCCCGCTGGGGTTGGCGGTGGGCTTCGACAAGCACGAGCGCGGCGCGTTCCACGTCTCCCCCGCCCGCTACGGCCTGGGCGACTGGTACGCCGAGACCGGCATGATGCTCACCACCCAGTTCTTCGCGCTGAAGACCCAGCGGTACCTGTACGAGCACGGGATCTCGGAGCGGGCGCTGGCGCTGGTCGCCGAACGGGCCTTCCGCAACGGCTCGCACCATCCCCTGGCCTGGCGGCGCAAACCGCTCACGGAACGCGAGATCCTCGACTCGGCCGAGGTCAGCCCCCCGCTCACCCAGTACATGTTCTGCTCCCCCGGCCAGGGTGCCGCCGCGCTGGTCCTGGCACGCGGCGACCGCGCCTTCGATCTGTGCGAACGGCCGGTCAAGCTGGCCTCGCTGGCCTTCCGGACCCGGCGCTTCGGTTCGTTCGAGGTGTTCTCGCCCTGGCTGCCACCGGGACCGCACCGCAGCCCCAGCGTCGACGCCGCGGAGGCGGCCTTCCGTACGGCGGGGGTACGGCCCGCGGACGTGCAGGTGGCCCAGCTCCAGGACACCGACAGCGGTTCGGAGCTGATCCACCTGGCCGAGACGGGGCTGTGCGGCCATGGCGAGCAGGAGGAGCTGCTGGTCGGCGGGGCCACCGATCCCACGGGCCGCATACCGGTCAACACCGACGGCGGCTGTCTGGCCGGCGGTGAGCCCGTGGGCGCCTCCGGGCTCCGCCAGTTCCATGAGGTCGTACGGCAGTTGCAGGGCCGTGCGCCCGGTCCGCAGGTGCCGGGGTCGCCACGGGTGGGCTTCACCCATGTGTACGGGGCGCCCGGGATCAGCGCGTGCTCGGTCCTGACGGTGTGAGAGGAGGCAGCCGTGCGCCACGGTGACAGAACGGCGCTGGTGACCGGAGGGGCCCGCGGCATCGGCCTGGAGATCGCCCGACAGCTCGCGGACCGGGGGCTGCGGGTCCTGGTCGGGGCGCGTGGAGCGGCCGCAGCCGAGGAAGCGTGCCGTGCCCTCGGCCCGGCGGCACTGCCCCTGGCTCTGGATGTGACCTCGGCGGCGAGTGTCCGCGAAGCGGTCGGGTCGGCGCGCGAGCTGACCGGCGGGATCGACGTCCTGGTGAACAACGCGGGGGTTTCCCTGGACGGGCCACTGCGGCCGCCGTACTTCGACGAGGACGTTCTGCGCGAGACGCTGGACACGAACCTCGCCGGCGCCTGGCGGGTGGCGGAGGCCGTCGTTCCGGGGATGGTGGAGGCCGGTTACGGACGGGTCGTGAACCTCACCAGTTCGTACGGCTCCCTGTCGCTGATGGACTCCGGCCGGCACCCTGCCTACCGCGTCTCCAAAACGGCGCTCAACGCCCTGACCCGTATGCTCGCGGCCGAACTGGCGGGTACGGGGGTCCTGGTCAACGCCGCCGACCCCGGCTGGACCCGCAGCGGAATGGGTGGCCCGTCAGCCCCGCGCGGCCCGGCGGAGGGCGCGGACACACCGGTCTGGCTGGCGACGCTTCCCGAAGGCGACGGGACGACGGGCGGCCTGTTCGCCGACCGCAGGCCGCTGCCCTGGTGAACGGCCTCGGGTCAGTGGCCCAGTGCGCCGGTCACTCCGCCTTCTGCTCAGCGGCGACGATGCGCAATGCCAGGGCCCGCACCGCCTCCAGCACGGACCGGGAGGGGAGCTGGGACAGTGGTCCGCCCTCCGCACGGAGCGCGGTGACGAGCATGGTCGTGCTGATCAGGGTGCGGACGGCGAGGGCCTGTGCCGCGTGCCGGGCCTTGGCTGCGCGGGGGCTGCGGGTGGTGCCCTCGGGCAGATAGTCGTAGCCGCGCTGGATGTGCCGCTGCTCGAACTCGTCCCGCAGCACCTTCACGCTGCCGTTGGCCGAGGCGACCTGGACCTGGTAGAGGCGGGCCTCGTCCGGGTTCTTCTCCACCCACTCCCACACGGCGTCGATGACCCGCACCAGGCCTTCCGCGTCACCCGGCTCGGACTCCGGCCGGGCCGCCTCCACGACGGCGTTCAGCTGGTCGAAGACCCGGCGCATGGCGAGTTCGAGCAGCTCCTCCTTGCCGTCGAAGTGGTAGTAGACGGCGGTCGGGACCACCTGGGCCTCGTCGGCGATGTCCTGGACGCTGGTCTCGGCGAAGCCGTTGCGGCCGAACACCCGCACGGCCGCGGTGATGATGTGCTGCCGCCGCGAGGGTCGGTGGGCGGGCTGCTTGCCGTTCTTCGTCGTGGCCGCCATCATGCTCCCTGCCCGCCGCCGTGAACCCGCGTCCCGGGTCCGTCCGTACTGACCAGTGTATCCAGTAACTCCGATCCCCGGTCTGCGGAATTCCTGCTGCGCGTAGGCCTCCGGGACACCCGCCGCCCGGCATACTTGACATCATGACGACATCCGGAACCCGCGCCGCTCACCGACCCTCGCGCAAGCAGTGGGTGATCGAGGCGGCCACGGAGCTGTTCGCCACCCAGCCGCCGGACGAGGTGACGGTGGCCGACATCGCCGCTCGGGCCGAGATGACGTCGGCGGCGGTGTACTACCACTTCTCCTCCAAGGACCAGGTCCTGGCGGAGACCATGCGGGCGTTCGCCGCGGCGCTGCGCGAGCAGTTGCGGGAGATCACCGAGGCCCATGATCCCGGCTCGGACATCGGCGCGTCGGTGACCGCCCTGCTGGCCTGGATGGGCGAGCACCGCTCCGCAGCCACCGTGTTCTTCGTGTCGTCGGCCGGCATGAGCCAGGACGCGGAGGCACTGCGCCAGGAGAGCCGTACGGAGGTCCTGGACGAGCTGGTGCGATTGATCCGCAAGGCGCGGGGGTCCGTCTCCGACGCCGAGGCGGCGGTGATCGGCCTCGGCCTGCTGGCGCTGCTGGAGACCGCGGCGATCTCGCAGGTCCGGGGCGACGACGTGTACCGCTCACTGGGCCACCGCTCCTTCGTCCGCGAGGTCGGCGAACTCGCGGAGCGGATCACGTCCGGTCGCTGAGCTAGAGAGGCGCCACCTCCACCCTCCCGGTGAATCGGCCACCTACCTGATCGGCAAGCCAATGGATCCGATCGATCCGGTCGCCGGGCGGGTTGGGGACGTGCACGTAGATCGTGTGGTCCTGCGACCGCTCCTCCTGGTAGAGGTCCCGGGAATTCACCGTCAACGTGAGATACGCGTACTTCTGCGAGATCGCTTCCAGTCCCGCTTCGGGAACCGCGGGCCATGCATACAGATCCCACCGAACAGCGGCGGGATCCGGGCCCAGAGCCGCGATGAAGGGTTCGGCGCGGTCCAGCGGGCGGGACCAGTCGAACACCTGGATAGGCAGACACCCGGCTGGGTCGTCGCCGGCTTTTGACGAACCCTCTTCCTCGCCGGCCGACGCCCACCATACGAGGTCGGGCAGTGCGTGGCGTACACGTTCCAGGACCTCCTGGGATCTGATCACGGCTTCGAAGTCGACCTCTGCGGGGTCGGTGTCCGCAATGTCCAGCAAGGTTCGTACGGCACGTATCGCTTCCGGTAGGTCGGCGGTGGTGAGGACAGCAGCGGCAGCGGAGTTGCTCATCCCGGAAGCGTAGGACGTGCACCGGATGCACAGGCTCACACCAGCAGACGAAGCGGCCTGCTCAGCAACTCGCTCAGCGTGCGCAGGTATTCGGCGGCCGGGGCGCCGTCGACGGCACGGTGGTCGAAGGTGAGGCTCAGGGTGAGGACACGTGTTCGCAGCGGTCTGTCGTCGGTCCACTCGACGCCGTCCCTGAGTCTGCCCACCCCGAGGATCGCCACATTGCCGGGGTTGATCACGGGCGTGAAGAAGTCGACGCCGTACCCGCCGAGCGAGGTGACGGTGAATGTAGCCCCCTCCAGTTGCGCCGGGGAGATCCGCCCCTCGCGCGCGGCCTCGGCCAGGGCCCTCGTCCGCTCAGCGATCCCGGTCAGCGACAGCTCCGCCGCGTCCTCGATCACGGGAACCATGAGGCCGCCCGGTACGGCCACCGCGAAGCCCAGGTGGATGTCGTCGAGCAGGTGGATGCCGTCCTCGCGGACCGTGGCGTTGAGCAGCGGGTGCTCGCGCAGGGCCAGAGCGGCTGCCTTCAGGAGGAAGTCGTTGATGCTGGGCACCGGCAGGTCGCTGCCGGCCCACTCCTCCTTGAGCCGGTCCCGCAGGGACACCACGGCGTCCATCCGCACCTCGTAGCCGTGGGTCAGCTGGGCCATCTCCTGGAGGCTGGCGTGCATCCGGCGGGCGATGGTGCCGCGCATCCCGGTTAGGGGGATGACCTCGGTGGAGCGCGCGGGAGCGGTGGTCTCGGGTACCGGCAGGGCTGCGTCGAGGTCCGCCCTGCGGATACGGCCGCCCGGCCCCGTGCCGTTCACCTCGGAGAGGTCGATGCCCCGTTCCTTGGCGAGCTTGCGGACCAGTGGCGAGGAGGCGCGGCCGGCCGGGGCGGCGAGTGCCGCGATGTGGTCCTCCACGTCCTCGGAGACGATCCGGCCGCCGGGCCCGGTGCCGCGCATGACGGTGAGGTCGACGTCGGCTGCCGCGGCGACCCGCCGGGCGTTCGGGGAGGACAGCAGGCGGTCCCCGACACGGTCGACCGGCGGGGCAACGGTGGTCGTGCTGGTGACGGCACCCGCAGGCTCGCCCGCGCCTTCCGGTGGCCGCTCACCCTCCGCCAGCAGCCATCCGATCAGGGCCCCGGCGGGGACGGTCGTGCCCGCCGGGACCACCGGATGGAACAGCCCCCCGGCCTCCGCCTCGACGTCCACGTCGACCTTGTCGGTGGCCAGCCGCAGCAGCGCCTCGCCTTCCGTGACAACGGCGCCCGTGGGCACCAGCCATTCGTCGATCGTGCCTTCCTGCATGGTCAGGCCGATCTTCGGCAGCAGAACCTCGACCGCCACGTCGGTCACGACCTTTCGAGCAGGCGCCGGCAGCCCTGGGCGATCCGGGCGCGATCGGGCACGTACGCCTTCTCCAGGACCGGCGAGAAGGGCACGGGTGAGAAGGGGGCGCCGATCCGCAGGACCGGCGCGTCCAGGTAGTCGAAGACGACGTCCTGGATCTGGGCGGCGATCTCCGCGCCGAGCCCGCCGAAGGTGACGGCCTCGTGCACCACGAGCACCCGGTTGGTGCGGCGCACGGACGCGAACATGGTCTCGGTGTCCAGCGGTTGCACGGTGCGTGGGTCGATGACCTCGATCTCCACGCCCTCGGCGGCGAGTTCGTCGGCCGCCGCGAGCGCCTCGCCGACCATGCGGCCCAGTGCGATGACGGTGACGTCGGAGCCATGGCGTGCGGTGTGCGCCTGGCCCAGCGGGATGCCGTAGATCTCCTCGGGCACCTCGCCGGTGCTGCCGAGCAGGACCTTGTTGAGCATGACGACGACCGGGTTGTCGTCCCGGATGGCCGAGACGGTCAGGCCCTTGGCGGTGTAGGCGTCGCACGGCATGACCACCTTGAGGCCGGGCACGTGGGCGAGCCACGCCTCCAGGCTCTGGCTGTGCTGGGCGGCGGCGCCGAGGCCCGCTCCGGAGGCGGTGGTGATGGTGAGCGGCACCGACAGGGCGCCGCCGAACATGTACTTCATCTTCGCGGCCTGGTTGACGATCTGGTCGAGGCAGACGCCGATGAAGTCCATGAACATCAGGTCGACGACCGGGCGCAGTCCCTGGGCGGCGGCTCCCACGCCGAGGCCGACCAGGGCGGCCTCGGAGATCGGGGTGTCGATCATGCGGCGGGGCCCGAACTCGTCGAGCAGGTTGTCGAACATGCGGAAGACGCCGCCGTATCCGGCCACGTCCTCGCCGGCGACGAAGACGTTCTCGTCCTCGCGCATGGCCTGTGCGAGTCCTTCGTTGAAGGCCTTGACGTAGGTGAGCTTGCGGGCCCCGGCGTTCGGGGCGACGGCCGGTGCTTCGGTGATCGTGGTCATGGCGCTCATCCCGAGTAGACGTTCAGCAGCAGGTCGGCCGGGTCGGGCAGCGGGCTCGCCTCGGCGTACGCGATGGCCTCGGCGATCTCCTCGCGGGTGCGCTGCCATACGTCGTCGAGGTCGGCGCGGGTCGCGGTGCCGTCGGCGAGGGCCCGGGTCTCGATGAGGTCGATGGGGTCGCGGGACTTCCACTCGGCGACCTCCTCGTCCGAGCGGTAGGGGTGGCGCAGGCCCTTGACGCCCTGGTGGTCGAAGAAGCGGTAGGTCTTGGCCTCGATCATCATGGGGCCCGCGCCGGCCCGGGCCCGGGCGACGGCCTCGGCTGCGGCACGATGGACGGCGACCGCGTCCATGCCGTCGACGATCACGCTGGGCATGCCGTAGGCGGTGGCCCGGTCGGCGACGTCGGTGAGCAGCATGTGCCCGGACTGCGGGGTGAACTCCGCGTAGCCGTTGTTCTCGCAGATGAAGACGACCGGCAGGCCGAGGATCGCGGCCATGTTGGCGCCCTCGTGGAAGGCGCCGATGTTGGTGGCGCCGTCGCCGAAGAAGGTGACGGCGACGCTGTCCCGGCCCTTGTAGCGGGCGGCGAAGGCGGCGCCCACGGCGATCGGGACACCGGCTCCGACGATGCCGTTGGCGCCGAGCATGCCGCGGCTGAGGTCGTTGATGTGCATGCTGCCGCCGCGGCCGAGGCAGGCGCCGGTGACCCTGCCGTACAGCTCGGCGTACATCTCGCGGAAGCCGACGCCCTTGGCCACGGCGTGTCCGTGGCCGCGGTGGGTGGAGGTGATCTGGTCGTCGTCGCGCAGGGCCGCCATGACGCCGGCGGCGACGGCTTCCTGGCCGACGTACAGGTGCAGGAAGCCGGGCAGCTTGCCCGCCTCCATGAGCTTTCCCGCCACGGTCTCGAACAGCCGGATACGCACCATGCGTTCGTGCAGGTCTTTGACGACCTGTGCACTGACCTGCGCGGATTTCTTCGATGCCGTCGACGCTCGTTGAGCCATCGTCCGCCCCTTCGTCCGAGGGAGGTTGCCAAGCGATCGGACTTACTTGTGCCGGTCTACAGTAACCGGCTGGGGGCACCTTACTGAAGAGGGTCTCTAATTACTATGCCCCTGCCGCGGTCGGCCTCCCCGCCGGTCCACCAACTCCACGACGTTGCCCTCCGGATCGGCCCAGAAGCTGATCCGGCGGCCGTGCGCGGGTACCACGACGGGGTCCGAGAGGGGCCGGGCGCCAGCGGCCGTCAGCCGTGCCACCACCGGGTCCGTGTCGTCGACATGGAAGGTGAGATACGACAGTCCCGGACGCCCCGCCGACCAGGCCGCCGCAGGCACCTCCACCGGCGCCGACCGGGGACGGATCAACTTGACGCGCCCTCCGGAAGGCACCCCGAGCCAGACCACCTCCAGCTCGCCGCCGAGCCCCGCGGGGCCGCCCACGGACTCCGGCACACGCGAGCGGCGCTCGGGGCGACAGCCGATCACCTCGCAGTAGAAGCGCTCCATCGACGCGAGGTCGCGCACCACCACACCCACCTCGAACGGCAGGGTCATGACCATCCCACCCACCCCCACGGGACACCGAGCGGCAACTTCGACACTTTCTATTGACAGACCACACTAAGTCCTGTTGCAGTTTCGGACACAGCCCAGCTGTTGCGTCACGAGGCCGGTCACCGGCTCGCGGCTGGGAGGATTGTGAGGACATCGTGGTCCAGACCAGTTCGCCGGAGATCCGGGAGACAGCCGAAGGGCGCGGCTCCCCGGCCTCGGCCCCGCCGGCTCCCCCGACCCCCGAATACGCGTCGTGGATCAGCCAGGACCGGTCCACCGACCCGGCCGCCGTGACGATGCGCCGGGAGGCGGCCGAACTCGTCGAGCGGGTGATGGCGCACTACCGCGACAACACCACGCACGAGGCCCAGGAGCAGTGGACGGAACCGGTCTCCAACTACCTCGACGCCGACCGCTGGCGGCGCGAGACGGACGCGGTCCACCGCAGCGTCCCGCTGCCGCTCGCCATGTCCAGCGAGCTTCCCGGCCCGAACACCTACAAGGCGATCGACGTGCTCGGCATCCCCGTGCTGATCACCCGTGACCGGCAGGGCGCGATACACGCGATGATCAACGCGTGCCGGCACCGCGGGGCCAAGCTCCTCGAACCCGGCTGCGGGGTGCAGAAGCGGCTCACCTGCCCCTACCACTCCTGGTCGTACGACCTGGCCGGGCAGTTGCGCGGGGTGTACGCCGAGAAGACCTTCGGCGAGGTTCCCCGCGAGGGCCGCAGTCTCGTCCGGCTCCCGGCCGGGGAGCGCGCCGGAATCGTCTTCGTCTCCCTCGACCCGGCGGCCGAACCCGACCTCGACGCCTGGCTCGGGGACCTCCAGCCCCTCCTTGCGGGCATGCGCCTCGCGGAGTGCCACCACTACTCCACCAGCGAGCTGACCAGCCCCAACTGGAAGGTCACCCTCGACGGGTACCTGGAGACCTACCACTTCGCCTCGCTGCACCCCAAGACGGTGTTCGAGACGAACCTGTCGAACATGATGGCCCACGACACCTGGGGCCCCCACCAGCGCATCGCACCGGCCCTGCGCCCCATCGCGCGGGCGGTCGAACTGCCGCCGGAGCAGCGCGATCCCGGGGAGTGCGTCGGGCCCATCTACTGGCTCTTCCCGGGCCTCGCGATCGCCGGCGGCTGGCGTCAGAAGATCGCGGTCTCCCTGGTCCTGCCCCGCACGGCGACCGAGTCGGTGACCCAGCAGATCATCCTGCTGCGCGACCCGGCCGTCACCGACGAGGAACGCCAGGCCGCCGACCGGTTCGGCGAGTGGTTCCACGAGGTGGTCCGCGACGAGGACTACGCGACCACCTACGGAGTCCAGCAGGGCCTCGAGGCCCTCGCCGGGACCGACTTCGTCTTCGGACGCAACGAACCCGGACTCCAGCACTTCCACCGCACCATTCACCAGCACCTGGACACAGCCCACAGAGCCGCCAGGTGACCTACCAACCACACTCGGAGAACACCATGGTGGCTACGGGCAGCCTCGACGGACGTGTCGCGGTGATCACGGGCAGCACGCGCAGCATCGGCCGCGCCATCGCCGAGGCCTTCCTGGCCGACGGCGCCACGGTCGTCGTCAGCGGCCGCAGCGAGATCAAGGGCAAGCAGGCCCTGGAGGAGATGGACGCCGGGGACCGGGCCGTCTTCCACCCCTGCGACGCGGGCCGCCAGGAGGACATCGAGGCCCTCGCCGACTTCGCCGCCGAGCGCTTCGGCCGGCTCGACATCTGGGTCAACAACGCCGGCGGCAGCTCCGGCTTCGCACCGATCCACCAGCTCAGCGACGAGGCCTGGCACGCGGCCCTCGACCTGAACGTCAACAACTACTTCTACGGCACCCGCCGGGCACTGCCGAAGATGCTGGACGGCGGCTGGGGCCGCATCATCAACATCTCGTCGGTGGAGGGCAAGCAGGCCAACAAGCCCGCGATCAGCCACTACATCACCAACAAGCACGCCATCCACGGACTGACCAAGGCGACCGCCTTCGAGTACGGCACCCAGGGCATCACCTGCAACGCCATCTGCCCCGGCGCCGTCGACACCGACCTCATGCGGGCCGCGGGTCCCGCCGCGGCGGAGGCCGAGGGCATCTCGTACGAGGAGTGGCTGGGCCGGTTCGCCGAGCACGCCGCCACCAAGCAGATCACCACTGTGGAGCAGATCGCGGCGGTCGCCTCCCTGCTCGCGAGCGACGCGGGGGCGGGTATCACCGGCACGCTGATCAGCGTCGACGGCGGAACAGCGCAGTGGTAGACGCACGCGCAGCAGTGGTGGGCGCACGCGCAGCGGCAGACGCGGGACGGGCACGGGCAGGCGCGGGTACGGACAGCGGGAGATCTCGGGCATGAAGAGCTGGATCACGGACTGGCAGCGCAGTGAGCGGCTGCCGCACTACACCCGGGCCAACGCGGGCGAGACCCTCCCGGACCCGGCCAGCCCGCTGGGCTGGACCCTGGTCTGGGGGCGGGGCCTGCAAGGCTGGCGCAACGGCTTCGTCGGGTTCGGCATCTACCGCGAGGAGGAAGTGGCCGGGCCCCGGCCGCCGTTCGTCGGGATGTTCGGCGGGCACTTCTATCTGAACCTGTCCCACATGCGGCTGTTCGGCATCCGGATGGGCCAGACCGCCGACCAGATCGACGCGGCCTTCGTCGGCCAGCGCTCCGACACCCCGGTGTACGTGGCGCACCCGGACGACCAGGACGAGGAGCTGACCGCCAAGGCGGGCGCCACACTCCAGCGGATGCTCGGCCAGTCCGGCTTCCCGGAGGCCGACGCCGACCGTGACCGGCTGCGCGCCCTGCGCCGTGCGCGCCCCGACCTGAGCGCCCTGTCCGACGCCGAACTGGTGGCGCACGCACGGTCGTTGCTCGACGAGGTGGAGACGACCTTCCAGCGGCACGTGGAGTCGTCGCTCCCCGCCTCCGTCGGGCCGGCGATCCTCGGCCCGCTCTGTGCGAGCGTGGAGCGACCCGGCGCGATGCTCGACCTGATCGGCGGTCTGGGCGACGTCGACTCCGCCTCCCCGTCGACCGGACTGTGGACGCTGTCCCGTCAGGTGGCGGCCTCGGCCGAGCTGAGCGCGCTCTTCGACCGGGGTCCGGCCGCGGTGGAGCAGGCGCTCGACGCCGCTACCGGTGATGTGAAAGCGTTCCGGGACTCCTTCGAGGAGTTCCTCGCCGAGTCCGGCGACCGCGGCCCCAACGAGTGGGACATCCACGCCCTGTCCTGGGAGGCGGCCCCCGTCCAGGCGCTGGCCCTGGTCGACCGGATCCGGCACAGCCCCGACGACGACTCCCCCGCCGCCCGCCGCACGCGTCTGACCGAGGGGCGCGAGCGGACGGCACGGGAGATCAGGGCCCTGCTTCCGGAGGAGACGCAGCCCTTGTTCGACGCGGGTCTGCACGCCTCCCAGGTGTGGATCCCGGCCCGCGAGCGCACCAAGGCGAACTGCGTCACCGTCGTCAACGAGATCCGCATGGCGATACGGGAGCTGGGCCGGCGCGGAGTCGAGGCGGGAGTGTTCGCCCGGCCCGAGGACGTGATGATGCTGCTGGACACCGAGCTCGACGACTATGTCGGCGCCCCGGAGTCCTTCGGCCCGGTGATCGCGCAACGGCTGGAGGAGTACGCGGGCCTGCACGAGCTTGAGCCGCCGTTCTTCGTGGCCGCCGACGCGCAGACCGAGATCGACGGCTGGCCGCGCCGCGCCGAGGAGCGCACCCCGGCCGCCGTCGAGGGCGATGTGCTCTCCGGGGTGGGCGGCAGCCACGGCACCTACACCGGCACCGTGCGGGTGGTCACCGACCCGGCCTCCTGCGAGGCGCTGGAGCCGGGCGAGGTGCTGGTCGCACCGATCACCGACGCGGCCTGGACCCCGCTGTTCCTGGTCGCCGGGGCGGCCGTCGTGGACGTGGGCGCGCTCAACAGCCACGCCGTGGTGGTCTGCCGTGAACTGGGCATCCCGGCGGTGATCTCCGTCGAGGGCGGGACACGGCGGCTGCGGGACGGCATGGTGATCACGGTCGACGGCGAGCGGGGCACGGTCACCGTGGACAGCGTCCCGGCACCGCTCGGCAGTTGAGTACGCCGCGGGCCCGTCACCGTCTCCCCATCGGTGGCGGGTCCGCGGTCATGACCGCGAGAGGACACGTGTGACTGGCATGGCCGAGGAAATCATCGTCGCCGGCTGGATGGACTACGAGCCCGGCGACCGCGCCACGATGCTCAAGGCGCTCGCCGAGCTGGGCCGGCAGACCCGTGCGGCCGAGCCCGGCTGCCTGGACTACGCCATGACCGCCGATCCGGACGACGAGCGGCGGATCCGGGTGTACGAGCACTGGACCTCCCAGCAGGCCCTCGACGAGCACTTCGCCACCCCGCACATCAAGGACTTCCGGGCGGCCGTGGCGGGGCTGACCCGGGTCGGGGTGTCGTTGACGGCACACTCCGTCGCCGCCTCCCGCCCCCTGCGCTGACGCGCAGTGAGAAAGCGGCGCCCCCGCCAGGGGGCGCCGCTTCTGCCGTCGCTGCCTCAGTCGTCCAACCGCACCAGCATCTTGCCGACGTTGCCGCCGCTCAGCAGCGACAACAGCGCCCCCGCGGCGTTCTCCAGGCCCTCCACGACCGTCTCGCGTGCGGTGACGCGGCCTTCGGCGAGCCAGCCGGCGACCCGGTGCTCGAACTCGGGGCGCAGGTCGTCGTGGTCGCGGACGATGAAGCCGCACAGGGTCAGACGCTTGAGGACGGCCTGGATCAGATGGTTGATGTCCACGGTCCGCCGGCCCTCGGTCCGCCGGTCGCCGCCGAACTGCGACATCATCCCGCACAGGGCGACCCGGCCACCGGTGCGCAGTGCGTGCAGGGCGGCGGCGAGCTGCTCGCCGCCGACGTTGTCGAAGTAGACGTCGATGCCGTCGGGCGCGATCCGGGCCAGTGCGTCCCGGACCGGCTCGGCCCGGTGGTCGGCTGCGGCGTCGTAGCCGAACTCCTTGACCAGCAGGGCGCACTTGTCCGGGCCGCCGGCGGTCCCGACCACGCGGTCCGCGCCCAGCAGGCGCGCGAACTGTCCTGCGGCGGTGCCGACGGCCCCGGCCGCCGCCGAGACGAAGACGGTGTCCCCGGGACGCAGCGTCGCGATGCGGGTCAGGCCCACGTAGGCGGTGAACCCGGTCTGGCCGAGCAGACCCAGCCAGGTGGGCAGCGGGGCGAGCCGGGGGTCGATGCGGTCGGCGCCGTCGGTGTCCGCCGCGTCCAGCACGGCCCGCTCCCGCCAGCCGAGTTGATGGCGTACGTACGAGCCCGGCGGGACCGAGGCGCAGCGGCTCTCCTCCACCACACCCAGGGCGCGGCCGTCGAGGGGCGAGCCCGGGGTGAAGTTGTGCGTGTAGTGCTTCTCGGTGCTCTCCAGGCGCCCGCGCATCGACGGGTCGACGCTCATGTAGAGGTTGCGGACGAGAAGTTGGCCCTCTGCCAGGGACGGGAGCGGGCGCTCCTCGACGGCGAAGTCGCTGGTGCGCGGTTCCCCGTCGGGGCGGCGCACCAGCGTGACCACCCGGGTGCTGCGGGGCGTCACGGTGGTCACCGCTCCGGCTGCGGGGGCGTACGGCGCCGGGCGAGGCGTCCCACCCAGCCGGCCATCTGGAGGTCGGCGTGCCGCAGTTCGCCGGACTGCCAGCGGGCCTGGAAGTCGAAGAGGCCCCGTGCGCCGGTCGCGGGGTCGGTCACCTCGACCAGGCCGTCCTCGGTGAGCCGGTACACGTGCCCGGTCAGGGGGTGGATCACTTGCTTGGACATGGGGCCTCACTCCTGCACTCGGCGGCGCACGCCGCGCTTGGTCACGGTCACCGGGCCCTCGACCCGGAGCCGGCAGGCGAGCCGGGTCAGGCCGTCCACCGGCCTGCGCAGGGCTTCGATGCCCTCGCGTTCCAGCGGGCCCACGGGGGAGCAGTTCTCGGCGCCCTCGTCGACCTGGACGAAGCAGGTACGGCAGGTGCCCTGGCCGCCGCACACGGTGGGCCAGCGGTAGCCGAGGCGCTGGGCGGCGGTGAACAGGTCCTCTCCGTCGAGGACGTCGAGCTCGATGCCGGAGGGTCTGACCGCCACCCGGTGGGTCACTTCTCCATCCACTGGTCGAGCGTCCGGTTGAAGTGGCGGATGCGGCTCTCCTGGTAGTTGGCCAGGGTGATGCCCGGCTTGCGCATCGCCTTCAGGCCCTGCTGGACGTAGGGGAGGTTCTCGCAGTCCTGGTCGAAGACGGGCCCGAGCACGCCCAGTTCGGGGATGTCGGCGAAGAGCATGTCCTCGGGCACCCAGCGGATCCTCGCGGGAGCGGGCTTCTCGCCGGGCTGCTTCGGGGACGACATGAAGATGATCTCGGCGGTGCAGGAGTCGGGGTCCAGGCCGTGGGGCCGGAACCGGTAGATGATGTTGGACTTCGCGCCGCCCCAGGGGTTGAAGTTCGGGAACAGCAAGTAGTTGATGGCGTCCAGCAGTTCGGTGTCCGGGGTCTGGGAGAAGTCCTGCGCCGAGGTGGCCGCGAGCTGGGCGCGCATGCGCTCGGCGAGGACCTGGCGGGCGGTGCCGCCGGGCGGGATCGCGGGGAGTTCGTCGCCCTCCTGCATGACGAGGTCACGGCCCTGCGCGGCGGCGTAGAAGGCGCGCGAGTCGTAGAAGGTCTCCAGGACGTCCTCCTCCGTCACGGAGTCGGCCACGTGCGGGCTGGGCGCGCCCTGGATGTTGATCATCCGGTTCCAGTGCGGCTGGTCCGCCATGACGTCGTACTGCGAGTTGGCGTCGGCGAGCCACGGCAGCATCTGCGGGTGGGTGGCGATCACGTGGAAGGACTCGATGAACGCGTCCTGGGCGACCTTCCAGTTGCAGGGCAGCACCTTGGCGATGTGCAGGGACTTGTAGCGGTCCTCCAGCGGCCAGATGTAGTAGTCGTCGAAGGTGCCGCGGTAGCTGTCGAAGGATTCGGCGTACGGGTCCATGTTGATGAACACGAAGCCGCGCCAGGTGGCCACCTGGGCCTCGGGCAGGGCGAACTTCTCCGGGACGACGTGCGGGAAGTCCCAGGCGCAGGGCGGGCTCTGCATGGTGCCGTCGAGGTTCCAGGCGAAACCGTGGAACGAGCAGCGGAACTCGCTGACGTTGCCGCCTCCGGTGCGCAGTTTGCGTCCGCGGTGCAGGCAGACGTTGACGAAGGCGCGGATCTCCTCGGGGGCGGTGCGTACGACGATCAGGGAGTCGTCACCGATCTCGTAGATCTCGTGGTCGCCGACCTCGGGGATCTCGCTCTCCAGGCAGGCGAACTGCCACACGCGCCGCCAGACCTGCCGCATCTCGCGTTCGGCCCACTCGCGGGAGGTGAAACGGGCGGTGTCGATGTCCTCGCTGCCGAGGTGGTCGTTGTGCTCGTACCTCAGGGCGGCCGGTACGGGGCGGCTGTCCTGGCCGAGGTAGTCCTGGACGCTGGGGCCCGGGCAGCGGGCGGTGGCCGGCTCCGATGTTTCGTCCATCATCTCTCCTCCGGCAGAAACTTTAGATGGAGTGTAGTTACGAGTCGTGGCTGGGGGCAACAGTCCCGCCGACCTCTCCCAGGTGAGGCCCCTTATCCAGCTGGTAAGTCCCAACTTTTTGCGACGACCCTCTCCCCAAGGCCGCCCGGCCGTGTCACACTCCGACCCACTTGAGGCTGTAGTGCCTCAAAAGTTTCTCGATCCCGGGACGATCTCCGACCGGTCCCGGCCCGGTGCCGTGGCGTTCCCGCCCGGCGCGACACACCATCCATTCGCCTGACACGCCATCCATGTCGCCCGACCGGAACCCACCCCCACGGACACGGGACGCCCCGGGCCGCGACAACGCAGGCGACACACCACGGGAGTGCTCAACGATGAGTTCCAGACCCCGTCGCGCGGCCCGCCGCGCCCTGACCGCGATCGTCCCCGTCACCGCCCTGCTCGCCCTTGCGGGCTGCGGCAGCGGGACGACACCGGCCGCCGACTCCGCCAAGGCGGCTCCGGACTCCCCCGGCCTGACCGCCGCCCGCACGGCCATGGCGAAGTACTCCGCACACCCGGACCGGATCCCGGTCACCCAGCCGGTGGGCAGGAAGATCCCCGCGGGCAAGACCGTCGACTTCATCCTGTGCGGCGTGCAGTCCTGCCAGGACCTCGCCAACTTCTTCACCGCGGCCGCCAACCAACTCGGCTGGCACGTCCGCCAGATCGCCACCCAGGGCACACCGGAATCCGTCCAGAGCGCCTACGAACAGGCGCTGCGCGACAAGCCCGACGCCGTCGTCTCCTCCGGGTTCCCGCGCGCCGTGTACGCCAAGCAGCTCGCCCAGTTCAAGGCGGCGGGCATCCCCGTCCTCCAGTCGAACGCCGACGACGTCGTGGGCGACGGGGTCTCCCTGCTCAAGAACGGGCCCCAAGATGTCGCCGTCCAAGGCGAGATGCTCGCCTCCTGGGTGGTCGCCGACAGCAACGCCCGGGCCGACACCGTCTACTTCGACCTGCCCGCCTACACCATCCTCAAGCCGGTCAAGGACACCTTCGCCGCCAAGTACAAGCAGTGGTGCGCGGGATGCGGGCTGGACACCGTGGACGTCCCGATCACCGCGATCGGCAAGGACATGCCGGACCGGGTGGTGTCGTACCTGCGCTCCCACCCGAAGGTGACCCACGTCGTCTTCTCACTGGGCCTGCTCAACGTGGGCGTCCCGGCCGCGCTCAAGACGGCCGGCATCACCGGCAAGCATCTCGCCGTGAACGTCGGGGACGGACAGAACTACCAGTACATCCAGAGCGGGCTCAGCGACGCCGCGATGGCCCTGAACTCGCACGAGACCTCCTGGCTCCAGGTGGACGCGCTGGCACGCCACTTCACCGGTCAGTCCATGGACGTGGACCAGAAGGCGGTGCTGCCCAACATGCTCATCACCAAGGACAACCTGCCCAAGACCATCGGGGACTTCCCGATCGTCGAGGACTACCAGGCCCAGTTCAAGGCGCTGTGGGGCGTGAGTTGACCGGGCCGCTGCTGCGGGTGGCAGCCCTTTCCAAGCGATTCGGCGCCACCCGGGCCCTGACGGACGTCGACCTCGAGGTGGCGCCCGGCGAGATCCACGCCCTGATCGGACCGAACGGCTCCGGCAAGTCCACCCTCATCAAGATCCTCGCCGGGTACCACCACGCGGAGCCGGGCGCGGTGGCCGAACTCGACGGTGAGCCCTTCGACCTGAGCCAGGTGGCGGCCTCCCGCCACGACCGCCTGCGCTTCGTCCACCAGGAGCTGGGCCTGGTGGGCGAGTTGAGCGCCGTCGACAACCTCGCCCTCCGCCACGGCTTCGCCCGCACCGCCTTCGGCAACATCGACTGGCCGGAGATGGAACGGCGTACCCACGCCCTGGTCGAACGCTTCGGTCTCGGCATCGACGTGCGCCGCCCCCTCGCGGCGGCCACCCCCGTCCAGCGCACGGTGGTGGCCATCGCCGCCGCGCTCCAGGGCTGGGAGGGCCGCCGCGGCGTCCTGGTGCTCGACGAACCCACCGCCGTGCTGCCTCCGGGCGAGGTGGCCCGCCTCTTCGACATCGTGCGCGAGGTCCGCGCCGCGGGAGCGGGCGTGCTGTACGTCTCGCACCGCATGGACGAGATCTTCGCGCTCGCCGACCGGGTCACCGTGATCCGCGGCGGACGCCGGATCGCCACCCGCCCGGTCGCCGACCTCACCCCACGCTCGCTGGCCGCACTCATGGCGGGCGAGGAGATGGACACCGACCACCGGCCGCCGTCCTCCCCCGCCACCGGCGATCCCGTGCTGGAGGTGCGCGACCTGTGGGCCGGGCCGCTGCGCGGAGTCGGCTTCGACCTGGCCCGGGGCGAACGCCTCGGCGTCACGGGACTGGTCGGCTCCGGCCACGAGATCGTGCCGTACGCGGTCTGCGGAGCCCATACCGGTCGGGTGAACGGCAGACTGCGCCTCACGGAACGCTCCACCCGGTGGACCGAGGCCCGTGACGCCCGCGCCCTGGGCCTCCCCCTGGTCCCGGCGGACCGGGCGGCCGAAGGCGTGATCGGCGACTTCTCGGTCGGCGAGAACCTCACCCTGCCGCTCCTCGACCGGCTGCGCACCCGCTCCGGACGGCTGCGCAGACGCCGGGAGGCCACCCTCACCGAGGACTGGATCAACCGGGTCGACGTCCGCACCGCAGGCCGCACCGCCAGGATCACCACGCTCAGCGGCGGCAACCAGCAGAAGGTCGTCATGGCCCGCTGCCTCGCCCAGCGCCCACCCGTGCTGACCTTGTGCGAACCCACGGCAGGCGTCGACATCGCCACCCGCCTCCAGCTCTACGACCTGATCGAGCGGCAGGCCGACCAGGGCACGGGCGTCCTCGTCTCCTCCTCCGACACCCAGGACCTCCTCGCCCTGTGCACCCGCGTCCTGGTGGTGCGGGACGGCCGCATCGCACGGGAGCTCAGCGGGCCGGACATCACCGAGTCCACGCTCGTGCACGCCATGGAAGGAACCGAGTGAGATGACATCCGTCCCGACCCGGGTGAAGACCACCCTGTCGTTCCGCACCATCGGCGCGGTGTACGTGTGGCTGGCCATCGTCGTGCTCTTCTCCGTGTGGGCGCCGGACACCTTCCCGACGGCCGTCACGGTCAAGCAGGTGCTGAACGGGAACGCGGTAGCAGGACTGGTGGCGCTCAGCGTCGTACCGCCGCTGGCCGCCCGCGTCTTCGATCTGTCGGTCGCCTACACCATGTCCCTGACCAGCGTGCTGACCGCCCACTTCCTGGTCTCCACCGGCCTCGGCCCCTTCACCGCGATCGCCCTCGCCATGGCCGCGGCCCTGCTGGTCGGCGTGGTCAACGCCCTCGTGGTGGTGGTCCTGCGCGTCGACTCGTTCATCGCCACCCTCGCCACCGGCGCGCTGATCCAGTCCCTGATCACCATGGTCACCAACGACAGCTCGATCACCGGGGTGCAACTGCTCGCCAAGCCCTTCGCGAGCATCGCCCAGCTCGACGCCGGCGGCATCACCCTGCCGGTGCTGTACCTGCTGCTCGCCGCCCTCGCCATCTGGTTCGTCCTGGAACACACCGCGACCGGACGCCGCTTGTACGCGACCGGGTTCAACGCCGACGCCGCCCGCCTCCAGGGGGTGCGCACCGACCGGCTGCGCTTCGCGACCCTGGTGGCGTCCGCGCTGCTCTCCGGTTTCGCCGGAGTGGTGTTCGCGTCCTCGGTGGGATCCGGATCGCCGACCGCGGGCAGCCCCTATCTGCTGTCCGCCTACGCGGCGGCCTTCGTCGGGGCGACCCAGCTGCGCGCGGGCCGCTTCAACGCCTGGGGGACGGTGATCGCGGTGCTGCTGCTCGGCACCGGCATCACCGGGCTCGGGCTCGCCACCAGCGCGCAGTGGGCCGCGAGCCTGTTCACCGGCTCCGTCCTGATCGTGGCCCTCGTGCTCACGGGCGGGCGGATCGCCGTGCCCACCGTGCTGCGCCGCCGGGCCGGGAAGCTGCCCGGCCCCGCACAACCGGAAGGAAGTACCGATGATGAGAGCCGTGCAGTACCTGCGGGTGGGACACGCGCCTGAGCTCGTGGAGGTACCGGTGCCCGAACCCGGCCCGGGCCAGGTGCTGTTGAAGGTGACGGCGGCGGGCCTGTGCCACTCCGACATCGCGGTGATGGGCTGGCCCGAGGAGGCCTTCCCCTACGCCCTGCCGATGACACTCGGCCACGAGGGCGTGGGCACGGTGGCGGCCTTGGGCGCCGGTGTCACCGAGGTGACGGAGGGCGAGGCGGTGGCGGTGTACGGCCCCTGGGGCTGCGGACGCTGCCACCCGTGCGCCGAGGGCAGGGAGAACTGCTGTCCGCACGCGGCGGGCCTCGGCATCGTCCCGCCGGGTCTGGGCAGGCCCGGCGCGCTGGCGGAGTACCTGCTGGTGGACTCGCCCCGCCACCTGGTCCCCCTGCACGGCGTGGACCCGGTGCAGGCAGCGCCCCTCACCGACGCCGGACTGACCCCGTACCACGCGATCCGCAGGTCGCTGCCGAAGCTTCGGCCCGGGAGCACGGCGGTGGTGATCGGCGTGGGCGGCCTGGGCCATCTCGCCGTGCAGCTGCTGCGCGCGCTGACCCCCACGCGGGTGGTCGCCCTGGACACGAGCGAGGACAAGCTCCAGCTGGCGGGCAAGGTCGGCGCCCACGAGACACTGCTCTCCGACGGCGAGGCGAGCGCACGGATCCGCCAACTCACCGGCGGTATCGGGGCGGAGGTGGTCCTGGACTTCGTCGGCGCCGAGGCGACCCTGGCGATCGCGGCCGCCTCGGTGGCGGTCGCGGGCGATGTCACCGTCGTCGGCCTCGGCGGGGGCACGCTGCCGGTGGGCTTCGGCGGCGGGCTGCCGTTCGAGGTGTCGGCCGCCTTCCCCTACTGGGGCAGCCGCACCGAGCTCATGGAGGTCCTCGGCCTCGCGCGGCAGGGGCTCGTCTCCTCCCACGTCGAGACATTCACGCTGGAGCAGGCGCCCGAGGCGTACGCACGGCTGCACGCCGGGGACATCACCGGCCGTGCGGTGGTGCTGCCGCACGGCTGAGGCCGGTGCTGTAGGGGGCCGATGAGCCCGGTGCTGCAGGGGGTCGGTGAGCCCGGTGCCCTAGGAGGACGGTGAGCCCGGTGCCGTAGGGGGCCGGCGGGCGTCGGCCCCCTACGGCATGTCCGCCATCCGTCGCACACACCGCCGCAGCACGGTAAGGAACTCGAGGGTCTGCCAGGGCCCCATGTCCACCCGCCCGGTGTCGGCCACGCCGAGGTCCTGCATGTCGTAGCGGCCCCGGCAGTGGCCGAGGGTGAAGTAGCAGACCTCGCCGCGGCCGTGCGGCTTGAGGTACAGCACCGGTCGGGGGGCGTTGTCGAGTGCCGCCGTATCACCTTCGGCGAAGCCGCGGCACGGTCCCGTGTACTCGGCGTGCAGCAACACCTCCAGCTCGCCGTGCAGTTCGCACACGTACAGCTCGTCGGTCACGGTGAACGGCTCGATGCCGGCGACCAGGGGATGGTCGGGCCGGGTCACCTTCACCTGGTACGGCTCGATCGGCGGGTGGGCCAGGAACTGGCTGCCGAGCACCTGTGCCAGATCGCCGAGGAGCCGCGGGGTGGTGAACTCCCTTGGCCCGGCGCCCGTGGACGGCTCGATGACCGCGTTGGTGCCATGCAGGGCCAGCCAGCGCCCGCCCCGCTCGACGAACCGGGCCAGCGCGGCCCGCTGCGCGGGGCGGGGCCGGACGTCGCAGGTGTAGGTGACCAGCAGGTCCGCCCGGTCGAGGGCGTCCAGGCAGTCGTAGTCCTGGTACACCGTGGTACGCACCCGTGGCTGCTCGGCGAGGAGTTCGAGCAGCCTGAGCCGGGCGTGGTCGAAGTCGTGCCAACGGCCGCCGCAGACCAGCACGGCGTCCAGACGGCCGGCGGGGCCCGCCACGGCTCAGTACTGGACGCGGGTCAGCAGCCCGCCGTCCACCACGAGGTTGACGCCGACGCAGAAGGAGCCGGTGCGCCCCAGCAGGAACGCGACCGCGGCGGCCACGTCCTCGGCGGTGCCGTAGCGACCGATAGGGAGCTTGGCGAGGACCTCCTCGTAGACCTCCGGGCGGCTGGTGCGGATGGTCTCCCAGGCGCCGCCGGGGAAGTCGATCGGGCCGGGCGAAACGGTGTTGACGCGGATGCCCTGGGGGGCGAGGGAGTGTGCGAGGGCCGAGGCGTGCTGGACGACGGCCGCCTTGAGGGCGGAGTACGAGTTGGCGCCGGCCGGGCGCGCGGTGTCGGAGGCGTTGGTGGTGCCGATGGCGACGACGGCGGCCCGCTCCGAGGCCTCCAGGTGGGGAAGGGCCGCCTCGACGAGCCCGGCGAAGGGGATGAGGTCGCCGCGCAGGCTGTCCTCCCAGGACGTGGGGCCCTTCACGTTGCCCGCCGACACGTTGGACACCAGCAGGTCGAGGCCGCCGAGTTCACCGGCCGCGCGCTCCACGAAGGCCGCGAGGGCGGCCGGGTCGGTGACGTCGACCGGCTCGGCGAACACGGTGGCGCCTTCGGCGCGCAGTTCGGCGGCCGCCTTGGCGAGGCCTTCCTCGCCGCGGGCGCACAGGGCCAGGCCGCAGCCCTCGGCGGCCAGGGTGGCGGCAATCGCCCGGCCGATGCCGCGGCTGGCGCCGGTCACCAGTGCCTTCGCGCCTGTCAGTCCCAGATCCATCGTCGTCACTCCTTTGTGAGAAAGCCTTTGGGAGGTCTGTCAGTTGGCGTCTGCCAGTTGGCGTCTGTCAGTTGGTGTCTGTCAGTTGGCGTCTGTCAGTTGCCGGGAAGCTGTGAGAAAGGCGCCCGGTCCGTACGCGGTTCCGGCGGCAGCTTCAGCACGCGTTCGCCGATGAGGTTGCGCTGGATCTGGTCGGTGCCGCCGGCGAGGCGGTAGCCGGGGGCGCCGAGCAGGTGCTGGGTCCAGGCGAAGGTGCCCGGCTCCCCAATGTCGGCGGTGATCCGCGCGCCCATGAGCTCGGCGGCGACCTGGCCGGTGCGGGTGAGCAGTTCGGAGGCCATGAGTTTGGTCAGGGAAGCCTCGGGACCCGGCCGCCCGCCAGCGGCGCTCGTCCGGGCGACCCGCTCGACGGTGGCCTCGCGCAGAGCGGCACGCACGTACAGGTCGGCGAGGAGCTGGCGGGCCAGGGGGTCACCGGTGCGGCCGAGGGAGCGGGCGAGCGCGAGGACGTCCGAAAAAGTGCCGCCCTTGCGGCGGTTGCCGCTGCCGGACGCGGTCCGCTCGAAGGCGAGGGTGGTGGTGGCGACCTCCCAGCCCTGGCCCGGCCGCCCGATCCGCAGGGCGTCCGGGACGCGGACGCCACTGAGGAAGACCTCGTTGAAGGAGGCGCCGCCGCTCATCTGCCGGATGGGACGCACCTCCACGCCGGGGGCGTCCATCGGGACCAGGAAGGCGGTGATGCCGGCCTGTTTCACGACGTCCGGGTCGGTGCGGGCGAGCAGCAGACCGTAGTCGGCGAACTGGGCGCCCGAGGTCCACACCTTCTGGCCGTCGATCACCCACGCGTCGCCGTCCTGGCGGGCACGGGTGCGCAGGGCGGCGAGGTCGGATCCCGCGCCGGGTTCGCTGAAGAGCTGGCAGGCGAGCAGGTCGGTGCGCAGGAACGCCCGGGCGTACTCCTGGCGTTGCTCGTCCGTCCCGAACAGGGAGACGGCCATCGCGACCAGGCGCACGGTGACGCTGATCAGCTCGGTGGAGGGCGGCACCTCGAACGCGGACTCCTCCTGGGCGAAGACGGCCGCATGCGCGGCGGTCAGTCCGGCGCCGCCCTTGTCGGCGGGAAGTGTCAGCGCCTGGTAGCCGGCGTCGAAGCGGGCCCGCTGGTACGCGCGGCAGCGCTCCAGCAGCAGGCGTTCCTCGTCCTCCGGAAGGTTGTGGAACACGGCGAGGTCGGCGTCCGCTCCGGCGGACTCCGACTCGCGCGCCGGTTCCAGCACGGTGGCCAGCCACTGCCGGACCTGCCGGCGCCATGTGTCCGGATCGGGCTGGGACATGGCTCCTCCTCCACTACTTACCAGACGACGGATTGAGTAACGCTGAGCGGCTCGCATGCCGTTTTTGCAGCTGAAACATGCGGGAACGGCTTCGTCCGGGATCAGAGTGTTCCGTACTTTCTTGATAAACGCTACAGTCTCAGCATCCCTCTCTCCCGTCGGCATCGGGAGAGGACCCAGGAGCCGCCGGAGGAGCCATGTCGCTGCTGCCACTCGACCGCCGCGCCCAGGAGACACCCGACGAGCCCGCCCTGGCGGACGACCTGGGCGGGCTCACCTGGTCCGGCCTCGCCGACCAGGTGGCGCGGGCGGCGGTCCGGCTGCTGGAGTTCGCACCCGGACCGGACGACCGGATCGCCGTCCTCGGCGACAACGCCATCCCGACCCTGGTGACCCATCTGGCGGGCCTGCGTGCCGGAGTGGGGACCGTGGCCATCTCCCGCCACCTCACCTCACGAGAACTCATCGACCAGATCATCGACGCGGGCGCCACCGGGATCATCGCCGGACCGGTCGGCGCCGGTGCCGCCCTCGACGCGGCCCGGGAACTGGGGCTGCCCCTGGTGACGCACGGCACCCCGGCGGCCGGGCACGCCTTCGACTGGGACCTGTGGCTCGCCGCCGCGCCTGACGACCGCGCCCTCCCGGCCGAGCGACCCGCCCGGCCCCCGCTCGTCTACACCTCCGGAACCACCGGCCGGGCCCGCGGCACCGAGGTGCGCTGGGTCGGCACCCCGGTCGCCGACAGCGCCGCCTACCTCGCCGCGATGTCCGCCCGGCCCGGCTTCCCGTCGGGACCCCACCTGGTGTGCGGCCCCCTCCAGCACAACGCGCCCCTGACCTCGCTGCGACACCTCGCGGCCGGTGAGCCGGTGGTCGTCCTCGGCCGTTACGACGCGGAGACCTTCCTCAGCCGCGTGCAGAGGTGGCGGGTCACCTCGACGGTGATGGTTCCCACCCACTTCCAGCGGCTGCTCGCCCTCCCGGACGACGTCCGCTCCCGCTACGACGTCTCCAGCCTGCGGCAGGTCTCCCACACCGGCTCCGCGTGTCCACCAGAGGTCAAGCGCGCCATGATCGACTGGTTCGGTCCGGTGCTGACCGAGTCGTACGGCGCCAGCGAGGCAGGGACGGTGGCCCGCATCAGCAGTGCCGAGTGGCTGGCCCATCCCGGCTCGGTCGGACGGGTCCGGCCCCCGTTCGAGGTCCTGGTCACCGACGACGACGGCGGTCAACTACCGCCCGGCGAGACGGGGTTGCTGGCCTTCCGGGCACCGGACGACCAGGGCGTCCGCTACCACGCGGACCCGGACAAGACCAGGGCCGCCTACCTCTCCCCCGGCGTCTTCACCCTCGGCGACATCGGCTACGTCGACGCCGAGGGCTACATCTTCATCACCGACCGGGCCGCGGACGTCGTGGTCTCCGGCGGGGTCAACCTCTACCCCGCCGAGAGCGAGGCCGTCCTGCGGCAGCACCCGTCCGTCGCCGAACTCGCGGTGATCGGCGTGCCCGACCCCGACTTCGGCGAGGCATTGCGGGCGCTGGTCGTGCCGACGGGAGAGAAGCCGCCCCCGGCCGAGGAACTGGACCGGTTCTGCCGCGCGCGTCTGGCCCCCTACAAGTGCCCGAAGTCGTACGAGATCGTCCCCGAGCTGCTGCGCAACGCCATGGGCAAGCTCGACAAGCGCGCGATGCGCCGCCCCTATTGGAGCTCGGAACGGACCATCGCCGGCTGAGTCGCTCCCTTCAAGCACTAAAGGATCACCTGTGCGAGTAAGCAAGGACCCCTCATGACCGAACTCCTTCTCGTCCGGCACGGACTCCCCCTGGCCGGGGTGTTCGACCCGGGGCTGTCCCCCGAGGGCACGGCCCAGGCCGAACGCCTCGCCGTGTGGCTCGGCCACGAGGACCTCGACGCCCTGTACGTCAGCCCGTTCCGGCGGGCCCGCGAGACCGTGGCACCCCTGGAACGCCTCACCGGCATGACCGCGACCGTCCTCGACGACCTGCGTGAATGGGACACGGACGTCTCCCAGCCCTACACCCCGCCGGAGCAGATCGGCACCGGCGACCCCCGGGCGGCGGCACTGGCCGAGGGACGCTTCGAGGACTTCGTGCCCGACCTCGACCGGGAGGCCTTCCGCGGACGGGCGGTGCGCGCGATGGACACCATCCTCGACGCCCATCCCGGCCGACGGGTCGCGGCCGTGTGCCACGGCGGCATCACCAACACCTACCTCGCGACGGTGCTCGGCCTGCCGACGATGTTCTGGTTCCACCCCGGCTACACCTCGGTCTGCCGGGTGCGGCGCATGCCCGGCGGCCGGGTCGTCCTGCACTCGGTGAACGAGACCGCCCACATGATCGCCGAGCGCGCCGCGGACCCGGTCGCCTGAACCCGCCGCCGTCCGAAGCCGCTCCCACCCCAGGAGGTCCCGGCCATGCCCGGATCCGTCGTCGTCGCCGGCGCGAGAACGCCCATCGGCAAGCTGATGGGCGCCCTGAGCACCCTGTCCGCGGTCGATCTCGGCGCCCATGCCATCCGCGAGGCACTGGCCGCCGCCCACGTGGACCCGCGGGCCGTCCAGGCCGTCGTCATGGGCCACGTAGTACAGGCCGGGGCGGGCCCCAACTCGGCCCGGCAGGCCGCGGTCCGCGCCGGGATCCCCTTCTCCGTCCCGGCGAGCACCGTCAACAAGCTCTGTCCGTCCGGACTGCACGCCATCGCGCTGGCCGACCTCATGATCACCTCCGGCCGGCACGAGGTGGTCGTCGCGGGCGGCATGGAGTCCATGTCCGGCGCCCCGCACCTGCTGCGCGGATCACGCAGCGGCTGGAAGTACGGCCCGTCCGAGCTGGAGGACGCCCTGGACCGCGACGCCCTCGTGTGCGCCTTCGACGGGGTCTCCATGGGCGCGGCCACCGAGCGTTACCAGCGGCCCTTCACCCTGACCCGGCAGGAACAGGACGAGTACAGCGCGCTGTCCCACCAACGGGCCGCCCACGCCCAGCAGTCGGGCGCGCTCTCACAGGAGATCGCGCCCGTCACGGTGACCGGACGCCGGGGCGGGACGGTGGTGGACGCCGACGAAGGCGTACGGCCGGACAGCACGCCGGAGCTGCTGGGCCGCCTGCGGTCGGCATTCTCCAGCACGGGCACCATCACCGCCGGCAACTCCTCTCAACTCTCCGACGGCGCCGCAGCCCTCGTCGTGATGAGCACCGAGCGCGCCCGGCGGGAAGGCCTGACACCTCTCGCCGAGATCGGCGCCTACGGCACGGTCGCGGGCCCCGACCCCTCCCTGCTCGTCCAACCGGCAGGAGCGGTCCGCGACGCCCTCGACCGGGACGGCCGGCTCAAGGCAGCCGACCTGGACCTGTTCGAGATCAACGAGGCGTTCGCCGGAGTGGCCCTGGCCTCCGTACGGGAGCTGGACATCCCGGTGGACAAGGTGAACGTCAACGGCGGCGCGATCGCGCTCGGGCACCCGGTCGGCATGACGGGAGCCCGGCTGGTCCTGACCCTCGCCACGGAGCTACGGCGACGCGGAGGCGGCAGCGGAGCGGCGGCCCTGTGCGGAGGCGGCGGCCAGGGCGACGCACTGCTGCTGCATGTGCCGGCGCGGACCTGAGACCCGGAGCGAACAGACCTCTGACCCGGAGCGAACCCACATGAACGACCAACTCCCCCTGACGGTGGCCGCCCGCACCCTCGTGGCAGACGGCGTGGTCAGCCTCACCCTGCGCCGCCCCGACGGCGGCCCGCTTCCCACCTGGACACCGGGCGCCCACATCGACGTACTCCTGGACGGTGAAGCGGGCGACCTGGTCCGTCAGTACTCCCTGTGCGGACACCCGGCCGACCGCGACACCTGGCAGATCGCGGTACTGCGGGAGCCGCAGGGCCGCGGCGGCTCGGCGCACGTGCACGACCGGCTGCTCGTAGGCGCCGACGTGCGGGTCCGCGGCCCGCGCAACAACTTCCCGCTGCGGCCCGCCGCACGCCACCTGTTCATCGCCGGCGGCGTCGGAATCACCCCCATCCTCCCCATGGTCGAGGCGGCCGAGGCAGAGGGGGCCGACTGGAGCCTGCTCTACGGCGGCCGCACCCGGACCTCCATGGCCTTCCTGGACCGCCTCGCCCCGCACGGCGACCGCGTCCTGGTCCGCCCCCAGGACGAGTACGGCCTGCTGGACCTCGCCGCCCACCTCGGCGTGCCCAAGGAGGGAACCCTGGTGCACGCCTGCGGTCCCGAACCCCTGCTGCGGGCGGTGCAGGAACAGTGCGCGGGGTGGCCGCCGGGCACGCTGGGTGTGGAACGGTTCACGCCCGTACCGCCGACCGGAACCGGATCGACCACGGCTTTCGCACTGGAACTCGCCCGTTCCGGGCTCACGTTGACCGTGCCGCCGGACCGTTCGGTGCTCGAAACCGTGGAGGAGGCCGGCGTGGACGTCGACTTCTCCTGCCGGGAAGGCACCTGCGGCACCTGCGAGACCGAGGTGCTGGAGGGCGTGCCGGACCACCGCGACTCGCTGCTGACCGAGGACGAGCGGTCCGCCGGCGACACGATGCTCATCTGCGTCTCCCGCTCGTGCGGCCCCCGCCTGGTCCTGGACCTCTGACACCGATCATCCCTCGCTCACCAGAAAGGACGGGCCCCGGATGCACCCCGTCACCCGTCTCGGCGTCGTCGGCTGCGGCCTCATGGGCTCCGGCATCGCCGAGGTCGCCGCCCGCCACGGCATGGACGTACGAGTCGCCGAATCCACGCCCGAGGCCGCCGAGGCGGGCCGCCGTCGCGTCACCGCCTCCCTCGACCGGGGCGTACGGCACGGCAAGCTCAGCGCGGAACAGCGCGAACAGGCCCTCGCCCGGCTGTCGTTCACCGTGGACCTCGGCGACATGGCCGACCGCCAGTTCGTCGTCGAGGCCGTCGCCGAGAACCTCGCCATCAAGACCGGGGTCCTGCGCGTCCTGGACAAGGCGGTCGAGGACCCGGCCGCGGTCCTGGCCACGAACACCTCCTCGATCCCGGTCGTCGACCTGGCCGTCGTCACCGAGCGCCCCGAGCGGGTCATCGGCCTGCACTTCTTCAACCCTGTCCCCGTGCAGCGGCTGGTCGAGGTCATTCCCGCGCTCGTCACCAGCGCCGAGACGGTGGCGCGAACCCGTGCGGTCGCCGAGCAGTTGGGCAAACAGACCATCCTGGCCCCCGACCGCTCCGGCTTCGTCGTCAACGCCCTCCTGGTGCCGTATCTGCTCGGCGCGGTGCGGATGGTGGAGTCGGGTGCGGCGAGTCCGGACGACATCGACCGGGGGATGGAACTCGGATGCGCGCACCCCATGGGGCCGCTGCGCCTGCTCGACCTCATCGGCCTCGACACCGCCCAGGCCGTGGCGGAGTCGATGTACGAGGAGTACAAGGAACCGCTGTACGCCCCACCGGCGTTGCTGCGCCGCATGGTCGCGGCGGGCCACCTGGGGCGGAAGAGCGGGCGCGGGTTCCATACGTACGGGAGCTGAACGTGGATCCGCACATGACCTCCGGGTGCTGGTGCGGCATACGCACCAGCACCCGGAGACAGTGACCCTGAATGCTCCGTCAGTTCACGGAGAACTGGCTGAACTTCGCGGTGCCGGGCGCCGCACCGTGTGCGCTGAAGAACACCCCCGCATCCTCGGTGCTGTTGGCGCCGGTCAGCGTCGCCGTGCCCACCGTGGTCCAGGTGGTGCCGTTGGCGGAGTAGGAGCCGGTGACCGAATTGCCGTTCCTGACCAGGCGGAGCCGGACCGGGGCGACGGCGGTTGTGCCGGTATTGGTGATGTTGGAGTCGAGGTAACCGTCACTGTTGGAGTCCGACGACAAGGAGACGCCCTGGCCCGGCGTGGCCGCGAGGACGACGTATCCGGTGGAGGACCCGGTGCCGGTGATGTCGTTGCGCAGCATCAGGCCGGCCTTGCCCCAGGTGTTGGTGTTGTCCTGGCTGTCGACATGGACGGTGACGGTCGACGACGTTCCCGCCACCCCCGACTGATAGGCCGCGGAGTACTCGTCGTCGTGTTGCGTGCCCGTGGCCCAGACGTCGATGCCCGCGTTGGTCAGGGAGGTCACTCCCTGGCTCTGGCTCACCGCCGCCGGGATGGAGCCGTAGGCCTTGAAGGGCGACGTGACGATCCGCAGGTTGCTGAAGGTCGCGCTGCCGACGGTGGTGCTGTGGGCGGTGTGGATGACACCGGCGTCCTGGGTGGCGGCCATGGACGGCAGGGTCACCGCCGAGCCGATCTGGTTGAAGGTGGATCCGTCGGTGGAGTAGTAGCCGGACACTTGGGTCGCGGTGCGGGTGAGCCGTACCCAGACCGGTGCCTTGACCGAGGTTGCCGTGGAGGTCAGCTGGTCGAGGTATCCGTCGCCGTTGGAGTCCCACTGGAAACTCACGCCGTTGGACGGAGTCACCACCACGGTCGCGTAGCCGGGTGAGGAGCCGCTGCCGGTGAGGTTGTTGCGCAGCACCACACCGGCCTTGGCCCAGGCGTTGGTGTTGTCGAGGTTGTCGACCCGGGCGGTGACCGAGGTGCCGTTGACGGCGGCGCCTGACCGGTAGACGGTGCCGTAGGCGTCGTCGTGCTGGCCGCCGGCACCCCAGATGTCGGCTCCCGCGTCGGTGACGGTGAAGCTGCCACCGCTCTGGCCGGTCAGGCCGGGAGTGGAGGAGTAGCCGCTGTAAGGGGCCGTGACGGGGCCCGTTGTCAGGGGCCGGTACTGGGGCTGGATGCCCGCGTTGTTCATGACCGTGCGGGCGCCGGAGGGCCAGTTGCCGTCGGATACGACCACCGTACCGCTCACGACATTGCCGCGGTTACCGTCGGTTATGTCGGTCGAGGAGTTGCTCGTCCAGTTGTTCTGGACGGTCAGGGCACCGGTGTTGTTGGTGGAGTTGGCGTTCTCGTGGGCCCACTCGCCCACGTTGCGGAAGACGTTGTTGGTGTCCGTGAAGTGCCGGGAGCCCTCGTCGTGGTAGAAGCCGAAGTAGTTGTTGTTGGTGTGGCAGTAGTTGCGTTCGAAGGTGCTGCCGGGCGAATCCGACAGGGTGTACAGACAGCCGCCGTCGTTCATCTGCTGCATGATGTCGTGGATGTAGTTGTCGGTGATGTGGTTGTTCGCGGCGGTGGTGGGAGTCGAGTAGACGGGCTGGTAGTCGTACAGACCGCGGTTCGCGTAGTCCTGGCTGCCGCCCGGGTCGTTGACGCCCCAGCCGTAGCCGATGGTCAGCCCTGAGTAGGGCAGGTTGTACACCTCGTTGTGCGAGACGGTCGCGCCGTTGACGTAGGTCAGCAGGATGGCCGACATGTCCCGGTAGTCGATCGCCACGTCGTGGATGAGGTTGTTGCTCAGGGTGATGTTCTTGTTGGTCATCCGGCTGTCACTGGGATGATGCGCGTCGGCCTGGAGCCCGCCCACGGCGATGCCGCCGCCGGCGTCCTGGGTGAAGACGTTGCCGTTGGCGGTGATGGTGTCGGCGCCGAGGCCGACCCCGGTGGCGTGGGCGTTGGCGTCCTGGCCGATGCCCAGCGCCACCTGCCCGAGCTGGGTGAACCGGTTGCCGGTGAAGGTGATGTGGTCGGCGGCCGAGACCTGGACGGCGGCCGGCATCTGGTCCCAGTGGGGGCGGGTCGCCTCGAAGAGCGGGCAGCCGCTCTGGCAGGAGGTCAGCGCGTCGGAGGGGCGGTTCCAGGTGCCGGTGAGGTACGCGCCGGTCTGCTGGCTGGCGTAGCCGCGAGTGCTGGGGTCCAGCCAGCTGGTGCCGGAGAACTGGAGCCCTGAGAACGTGATGTGGGTGGCGGGAGAGGCATAGCTTCCCCCGACGTCGATGAGCGAGTCCAGCTTCGGCACCTCGACGTCCGCGGTGCTCATGCTCTGCCCCGGCAGCGGCTTGTAGTAGAGGGTGCCGGTGCCGGTGTCGAGGTACCACTCGCCGGCCGCGTCGAGGAACTCGTAGGCGTTCTCGATGTAGAGCGATGCCGCCCGGAAGGGTTTGGTCAGGGTGTCGTAGCCGAAGGTGTTGTCGTCCCAGGCGGGCTGATCCATGGTGATGGTGCCGTTGCTGATGCCGGACACCGGGGAGTAGCGGTCGGTGAAGGAGCCGATGCCGTGGATCTCGGTCCGGCCGGGGTTCGCAAGGGTGTTGAGGTAGTTCAGCGCGCTGTTGGTGAACGTGTAGCCGCTGGTGGTCGCGGTCAGGTCGGCGCGGTTGATCGAGGATCGGGCCCTGGTCGCCAGGACGCCGTCGACGTACAGCTGCCGGGTGTCGAACCCGGTCCCGACATTGGCCTTCCAGATGTTCTTCGCCGAGTCCTGCACGGTCCAGCCCGTGGCCCGCTGCGCGCCGGTGATGACCGGGCGGGCGCCCGGCGCGGCCTTCCAGATCACCGAGTTGCCGCCGGTGCCGGAATCGGCGGAGGTGAAGGTGAGGGGGGCCGTCAGCCGGTACGTACCGTCGGCGACCTCAACCACGATGTCGCCCGTCATGGAGCTGCTCATCGCCCGGACGTTGGTCTTGGCCTGGGTCAGGGAGCACGGCTGGCTCGTCGAGCAGGCGGTGCCGGTGCCGTCGGGCGACACATGGAGTGTCGCGGCGGTGGCGGCTGACGCGGGCACGGCCTGCGCGACGACGGCGCCGGCAGAGGCGGTGAGGAGAGCGAGAGCCGCCAGACATGGTCTGAGCCGGTCACGCAGTGCGGGACGAGGGCGGGTTGGGCGCATCTGGGACCTTCCGATGGTGCAAGAGGGCACGCGCAGGCGTCCTCCCCCTCAGCGGGATGCGGCCCTGCGGTGATTGCGGAGGTGATACGGCGACGTAACATTAGTCGTCATACGTATGCTGTCAATATGTGCCGCAGAAACTGATCTGCACCCCAAAAGGAACCGCCCCCGGGCCTACGACCCGGGGGCGGATACCGGCGCGCGCAAAGGTGCAGCGGGCGCTCAGCTGGCGATGTCGGGGTGCGGGATTCGGCGGCGGCTCCAGGCCGCTTCGATATGGGCCGTCATGGCCTGCGCCGCACCCTGCGCATCGCGGGCCAGGAGTCGCTCGACGATCCGGCGGTGCTCGGCGTTCGCCTGCTCGCACGAGTGGCCGTCGGGAGTGCCGTTGTACAGGAACGTGCTGCGGGCCTGGGTGTGGACGGTCCGGATGATGGAACGACCGAGCCTGTTCCGGGACGCCTGCATGATCCGGTCATGGAAGAACACATCGGTCTCGACGAACCGGGCGGGAGCGGCGATCTCCTCGTCGAGACGGTCGAGCAGCCGCTCCACCTCCCGGAGATCGTCGTCGGTGGCGAGTTCGGCGGCTTGGGCCGCCATCTGCGCCTCGAGGGCGGAACGCACGCCGACGAGCTGGTCCAGCACGACGAGTTCACCGTCGTGCTGGACGGTGGCCGCCAGGACGACGGGATCCAGGAGGTTCCACTCCTCGGGCTGGGTGACGGTGGTGCCGGAACCCTGCCGGGCCCGAACCAGCCCCTTGGCCTCCAACGACTTGACCGCCTCGCGGACGGTGATCCGGCTGACGCCGAACGTCTCGCACAGTTCGGGCTCGACGGGCAAGGTGGCGCCGGGCGGAACGGCACCCGAGACGATGCTGTCGGTGAGGGACTCCACCACCGCGTGGGCGAGCCGCGCAGGTCGCTTGGGCCACGGTTTCAGGGCTGCCGGATCCTGGACACCGCTTCGACCGCTCTTCGCCATAAGGGCCCCCTCACCGCTGTGGACGATCGCCGAGTCTACTGCTCGCGACACCTAGACAGCATTCGTATTACGACTACGGGGCTTCCCGCCTGACCAGGGTCCCACCGACCCCGGCTGCGGCACAGACCGGTCGGGGCTCGCATGCCAGAATGGAGAGTCCGTTCTCCGCCCGGCTTCTTCGAGGTTCCCTTCGTGTCCCAGCCCGTCGGTCGTGTGCCCCAGCGACGCAACGCCCGGTCCAACCGGGCGCGCATCCTCGCCACCGCCCGCCAGGAGCTCGGGCGGAATCCCGACGTCACCCTGGAGGAACTCGCCCGCGCCGCCGGTGTCGTACGGCGCACGCTGTTCGGGCACTTCCCCGGCCGGGCGGCGCTGCTGGACGCGCTGGCCGAGGAGGCCGCAGAGGCGATCCATGCCGCCGTTTCCGCAGGAGAAGGCGGGACGGAACCGGCCGACCGGGCCCTCGCCCACTTCACGTTGGCGCTGTGGCCCGTCGGCGACCGTTACCGGATGCTCCTGGCGCTGGCCCGACGGGACCTCGGCATGGACCGGGTCGCCGGGATCCTGGAGCCCGCCCGGGTCAGGGTCGCGGCCGTCCTGGAACAGGGACAGCGGGACGGGATCTTCCACACGCAACTGCCGGCCCCGGTCCTGAGCGCCGGTCTGGAGGCGATGACGGTCGCCCTGCTGGAAGAGGTCAACACCGGAGCGCTGGAGGACGACGGCACCCGGGTGGCCGTCACGACGCTGGTCGCGGCCGGGGTGCCGGAGAAGCGGGCGCAGATCGTGGTCGACGAGGTGGCAGCAGCCGCCGAGGGGTGAGCTCCCCGTCGGACGTGACCCCGGTGCTGAGCGCCGGGGTCTTTCCATGTCCGCCCCCACTTCTTTACTTACCCTTCGACGTGCAATTATCTTGAGCCATGAACTTCGGTGGACCAGACGATCTGGCCTTCTCCCAGCCTGCGCCGGTGGCGGTCCTCGGCGACAGATACGAACTGCGGCTGCTGCTCGGCTCCGGAGGCATGGCCGAGGTGCATCTCGCGCACGATCTCCGGCTCGACCGCAGCGTCGCGGTGAAGACTCCGCGCACCGACCTCGCCCACGATCCGGCCCTCCAGGAGCGGTTCCGGCGGGAGGCCCAGTCCACCGCCTCGCTCAACCACCCGGCCATCGCCGCCGTCTACGACACGGGCGAACACTTCTCGTACGGGGCGCAGTTGCCGTACCTCGTGATGGAGTACGTCGACGGCATGACCCTGCGCGAGTCCCTGTACTCCGGACCGCCGCTGACGGTCGAACGCGCCTTGGAGGTGACGGCGGGCATCCTGGAGGCGCTCGCACATTCCCATCAGCACGGCATCGTGCACCGGGACATCAAGCCGGCCAACGTCATGGTGACCTGGTCCGGTCAGGTCAAGGTCATGGACTTCGGCGTCGCCCGTGACGCACGGGACGTCGGCATGACCCAGACCTCCCTGGTGATCGGCACCGCGCAGTACCTCTCCCCGGAGCAGGCGATGGGCCACGCCGTCGACGCCCGCTCCGACCTGTACTCGGTGGGCTGCCTTCTGTACGAACTCCTCACCCTGCGCACGCCGTTCACCGGTGAATCGCCGATGGCGGTGATGTACCAGCACGTCCAGGAGGAACCGCGACCGCCGAGCCTCTACAACCCCGAGGTCGGACCGCGGGTCGACGCGATCGTCCTGCGGGCCCTCGCGAAGGATCCCGCGTACCGCTACCAGTCCGCGCAGGAGATGCTGGCCGACGTGGACGCGCGCCTCGGGGTGCAGACCGTCCTGGACCGGCCGTTCGACGGCGGTGAGGAGGAGCCCGACGATGACGTCATGGCGGAGAGCGGCCGCCACAGAGGCAGAGCCGCGCTGATCGGCGCGGGTGTCGCGGTCGCCGTCGGGGCGCTCGCGGTCGGCTGGTTCATGTTCGGGCGCGGTACGGCCGACGACGGCAGGACCGACGTACCCGATCTCGTCGGCCAGACCCTGGAGCAGGCCCGCCGCACTACGGACAACGTCGGACTCACGCTCACCGTCACCGAGAACGAACCCTGCGCGGACCAGCCCAAGGGGCACATCTGCGAGCAGACCCCGCTGGACGGCCGGCTCGACAAGGGCGACGCGGTGTCGGTCACCGTCTCCACCGGCGCACCGAAGGTCGAGGTGCCGGAGGTCACGGACAAGGACGAGGACGACGCGTCCCGCATTTTGGAGAACAAGGGGTTCAAGGTGAAGCTCCGGCACAAGGTGTCCACCGAGGACGCCGGGACCGTTCTGGAGCAGGACCCGGAAGGCGGCGAGAGCGTCGAGAAGGGCACCGAGATCACCCTCACGGTGGCCGAGGAAGCTGAGAAGGCCACGGTTCCCGACCTCACCGGCAGCACCCTGAGCCAGGCCCGCACGCTGCTCGCCGAGCACGACCTCGAACTGGGCGACACCACCGAGGTGGACAGCACCGCCGCGGCCGGGACCGTCGTCGAGCAGAGCACCGCCGCGGGAGCTGAGGTCGAGCCCGGTTCGTCGGTCGACGTCTGGATCGCCAAGTCGGTGCAGACCGTGCAGATCCCGGCGGACATCGTCGGCAAGACGCTTGCCGAGGTCCAGAACGAACTGGGTGACCTCGGCCTCCAGGTGACCGTCGCCTCCGGGTACTCCCAGGCCGCCGACGCGGTGGTCACCTCCAGCACTCCGACAGCCGGGAGCGAGGTCGAGGCGGGCAGCACGGTGGTCGTCGTCACCGAGGAGGCGCAGGCCACGCCGTCGGACGGCGGGACACCGGACGATGGCACCGCGACGCCTGGGGCGACGAACGGCGCCCAGTGAGACGCCGCTGCCACCAACGGAAAAGGGGACGGTGCCGGGTGTCCCCTCCCGGCACCGTCCCGGGGCCGTGCGCCGCTCAGGCACAGCCCGTCATGGGGGTGGAGGAGGCCGGAATCGGAGTTCCGGCCTCAGGTCGTACGGGACTCAGGCGTTCACGGTCTCGACCTGCTCCTCGGCCGTCTGCTCCACTTCCCTCGCACCGCGCTCGCGACCGGGCAGGACGGCAATGACGATCAGGGTTCCCGCGGCCATGATGATGCCGCCGATGAGGCTGGTGTGGGCGATGGCGTGGGCGAACGACTCGTGCACCGCACCCAGCAGGGTCTGGGCCTGCTCGGCGCCGCCCTGGGGGTTCTTGGCGACCTGTTCGGCGACCGCGATGCCACCGCCGACGGAGTCCTTGGCGGTGTCCATGGCCGCGGCCGGGAGGTGGCCTCCGACCAGGTCGGTCAGCTTGTCCTTGTAGGCGGTGGCCAGCAGCGAGCCGAGGATGGCGATGCCCAGTGAGGCACCGAGTTCCAGGGCGGTGTCGTTGGCGCCGCCGCCGACGCCCAGCTCCGACTCGGGGAAGGAGCCCATGATGGTGTCGGTGGCCGGGGACAGGCTCAGGCCGATGGCGAAGCCGAGCAGCAGCAGGGGCGCCAGGAAGTCGGTGTAGGTCGAGCCCGACTCGATTCGCGTGAGCAGGAAGACGCCCACGGTGCCGATGACCATGCCGGTTCCGACCACGAGCTTGACGCCCAGCTTGGGAGCCAGCTTGCCGGTGACGGCGGCGCCGACGAAGACCGCACCGGCCAGCGGCAGCAGGCGGATGCCGGTCTCCAGGGCGTCGTAGCCGAGGACGAACTGGAGGAACTGGGTGGAGTAGTAGATCGAGCCGAAGGTGCCGAAGAAGAAGAACAGCACCGCCATCATCGAGCCGGTGAAGGGGCGCTCGGTGAACTTGCGCACGTTCAGCATGGGGTTGGGGTGCTTCAGCTCCCAGGCCACGAAGGCCAGCAGGCCCACGCCGGCGACGACGGCCGCGGTGACGGGGCCGACGCCCCAGCCGAAGTGCGGGCCCTCGATGGTGGCGTACACCAGAGAACCGACCGACACGATCGACAGCAGGCCCCCGACGTAGTCGATGCGGCCCATGCCCTCCGCCTTCGACGGCGGCACCAGCAGCAGCGCGCCGACGACACCGAGGACGGCGACCGGGACGTTCATCAGGAACGTCGAGCCCCAGGCGTGGTTCTCCAGCAGCCAGCCGGCGGCCAGCGGGCCGGCGGCGATGGCGAGGCCGGAGGTCGCGGACCAGGCGGTGATGGCCTTGGCGCGCTCGGCGCGCGGGAAGATCGCGACCAGCAGCGAGAGGGTGGCCGGCATGACGACGGCGGCGCCGACGCCCATGATCGCGCGGGCCGTGATGACGAGGTTCGTCTCGTCGACCAGGCCGCCCATCACCGCGCCCCCGGCGAAGATCAACAGGCCCAGGACGAGAGCGCCGCGACGGCTGTACTTGTCGCCGATCGCGCCGAGCACCAACATCAGCGCGGCGTAGGGGACGGTGTAACCGTCGATCACCCACTGCAAATCGCTGCTGCTCAGGCCCAGGTCCCTGGTCATGTCGGGGGCGGCCACGATCAGAGACGTGTTCGCCATGACGACGATCAGCAGGCTCAGGCACAGAACCAGCAGGGCCCACCAGCGGCGGTGGTAGGGCTCCGTCATCTTCTCGACGGGTGTGTTCGGAAAGAGCGGCATGGTCAGGCTCCTTGGCGGGGTGAAGCGGTGGCTTCGGGGGTGCGGAATCGGTGGATCGGTGCACGCGAGGCCAAGAGGGCCCGGCACCAGGGACAGCTAATTGCCCACTGATGTGCAGACTAGTTTATTGCCCGCCGGTGTGCAACTATCGAGCCGCCCTCCCCCGTCTACTGGAGCGGTGCGCCGCACGGTCTACGGCCACTACAACGGCCGGGCCGCACTGATGGAGTGACTGGTGGAGGAGGCCACGTGAGCCTTGCGGAAGGCACCCGCCGGCCGATGCCGGACACCGTCACGGAACTGGCGCGCCTCACCCACGCCGCGTAACCCGCCACCGACCGCTACCGCATCCGGCTCCGCCTCGCCCGATGGCGACGCCGCGTAGGCGCACCCCCAAGCAGCACTCGAAGAGGAGAACCATGCATCAGCCCCACCGCGACGAGGAGTACGCCGACGAGGCCCACTACGGCGACAGCTCCACGTACGTGAGCCCCCCGACCCGGACCAGGCGACGCATGTTCATCGCCGCCGCGTCCCTGCTGGCCGTGCTGGTCGGCGGAGTCGCGGTCGACCGGATCGCCGCAGCTCGCGCCGAGAGCCGTACGGCGGAGGCGTTCCAGGACGGCATGGGGACCGCCGAGCGGCCATCGGTGCACGTCAGCGGCTTTCCTGTACTGAGCCAACTGGCTGCGGGCAGCCTGGACCATGTCGACCTGACCGCTCATGACATTCCGGCCGACGGCACGACCCGGCCGCTCCCGGTGACGAAGCTGGCGGTCGGGATGGTCGGACTGAAGACCTCGGGGAGCGCCGACGAGGCTCACGCGGACAGCGTCACCGCGACCGCGTTCCTGTCGTACGCGGACATGTCGAGCGCGCTCGGCGTGCAGGTGTCACGGGGGAACGAGCCCGGCCGGGTCGACGCGACCGCGAGTCTGCCGCTCGTGGGCGACGTGACGGTGAGCGCGGCCGTCTCGGCGGCGAGCGGAAACCGCATCGCCTTCACGGACGTACGGGCGGAGCAGGGCGAGCTGCTCCCTCCGCTGAAGTCACTGCTCGACAGAGCCCTGACCGAGCCCATTCCGCTGCGGAACGTGCCTGACGGGCTGCATCTGCGGTCGGTCACCTCCACCGAGGACGGCATCGACGCCCACTTCACAGGCCGCTCGGTCACGTTCCACCCGGACTCGTCGTCTGGGCGAGTCCAATCACAGTCCTGATGAATTCATCATTTCGCGCCGCGAACACCTTGACGACAGAACTGTCACAGTTGATGATTTCCTCATTACGGCAATGTTGCTCGGAGGGCACCATGTCTGAAATCCGCGTCAACGGGGCCGACGTCATCACGGCCCACCAGGACCTCCACAGCGAGCAGGGCGCCCTGCGGGGCGAACACACCGGCCGCTCCCGGAATCCCGTGATCAAGGTGGCCGACCTGGCCTGGCTGGAGTTCGAGAAGCCCGACCTCGACCGTGCGGAGGTCTTCGCCCGGGACTTCGGGTTCGGGGTCGCCGCCCGCACCGAGCGGGAGCTGTGGCTGCGCGGCACGTTCGCCGGCTCGCCCTGCATGGTGATCCGGCGTGGACGGACCTCGCGTTTCATCGGCCCCGCGTTCCGCGCGGCGGAGCGGGCCGACCTGGACCGGCTGGCTCGCGCGACGGGCCGGGACGTACGGGACGCCGACGTGCCCGGTGGCGGCAAGGTGGTCGACCTGCTCGACCCCTCGGGCTTCCCGGTACGGGTCGTGCACTGCGCCGAACAGCTCCGCGCCCTGCCGGAACAGCAGCCCCTGCTCCTCAACTTCGGCACGGATCACCTTCGTACGAACGCCACCCAGCGGCCGCCACGCGAGCCCTCCCGCATCCAGCGTCTTGGGCATGTGGTGCTGGAGACGCGGGTGTTCGGCCGGGCCCTGGACTGGTATCTGGACACCCTCGGGATGATCGTGTCCGACTTCCTGTTCCTGGACGGGCAGCGTGGCCGTGGTCCGACGATGGCGTTCATCCGCTGCGACCTCGGCGGCGTGCCGGCCGACCACCACACCCTCGCGATGCATCTGGGGCCGGGCACCGGTTACGTCCACTCCGCGTACCAGGTCACCGACCTGGACTCCATCGCCGCCGGTGGCGAGTACCTCAAGGAGCGCGGCTACAAGCGCAGTTGGGGCATCGGCCGGCACATCCAGGGCAGCCAGCTCTTCGACTACTGGCGCGACCCGGACCACTTCATGCTGGAGCACTTCGCCGACGGCGACCTGTTCTCCTGCGACGTCGAGCCCGGCTGGGCGCCCATGTCGACCAGCGGTCTGGCCCAGTGGGGCCCGCCGGCCACCCGCGACTTCCTCGGCGCGAGCCCCTCCCCACAACGCGTCCGCGATGTCATCGAGGCCCTGCGCGGCGACAACGAAATGGACCCGGCGCGACTGTTCGGCCTGCTCAAGGCCGCCAACTCCTGACCCCCGCACGCGAATCCCCCTCACGAAGGCACTGACATGAGCACCAATGTCCTGCGCACCGCCGACGGCTGGTGGGTCGTCCGAGGCGACCGAGCTGTCCCGGTCGACACCAAGGCCGCCACCACCGCCGAACTCCTCGCCGACCGCGACGCCGTACAAGAGGCGGCCCTCTCGGATGAGGCGGGCACACCCGTCGCCGACCTGGTAGCCCTCTCGCCGGTCACCACCCCCTGCCGGGTGGTCGCCCAGATGGTCAACTACCGCAGCCACGCCCGCGATTCGGGCTTCAAGGGCGACATCCCGCCCGCGTTCTTCCGCAAGGCGTCCGGCTCGGTCAGCGGCCCCGGCGAGGCCGTCGTCCGCCCCTCCCACGTGAAGTTCCTCGACTACGAGATCGAACTCGGCCTGGTCATGGGTGCGCCGCTGCCTGTCGGCACGGTCGTCGAGGAGCGGGACCTGCCCTCGTACGTCGCCGGACTGGTGATCACCAACGATGTCAGCGCCCGCGAGGTGCAGCTGACCAAGACGCAGTTCTACGAGAGCAAGTCGTACCCCACCTTCACGCCGACCGGTCCGTACCTGTCGCTGCTGGAGCCGGAGGACTTCGCCCATCTCCTGGACCTGCGGCTGAAGTTGAGCGTCAACGGCGAGCTGCGCCAGGACCGCACCCTGGCCGACATGATCGTCCGCCCGGCCCAGGCGCTCACTCTGCTGGCCCGCTTCCAGACCCTGGACGCCGGTGACCTGCTGCTGACCGGCACGCCTGGCGGCACGGCCCTGAAGGCCCCGCCGAAGGCCGTCGAGAAGATCGGCGCGCTGCTGCCGCCCGCCGTGAAGTGGAAGGCGTTCTTCAAGAGCCAGGCCAAGAACCCGCACTACCTGAACCCGGGCGACGTGATCACGGCGACGATCGCGACCCCCGACGGCCGCATCGACCTCGGCGAGCAGCGCACGCCCGTCGCGGACGCGAACCAGACCCCGAGGTGAGCCGCACATGACCGTCGACGAAGCCGCACGTGTGCCCGTCGTGATCGTCGGAGCGGGGCCGGTGGGCGTGACCGCCGCACTTCTCCTGGCCCGGCGCGGAGTACGCAGTGTCCTGCTCGAACGCCACAGGGACATCTACCCGCTCCCCCGGGCCGCCGCCACCGACGACGAGGTGCGCCGGATCCTCCAGGCCGCTGGCGTGGGAGAGCAGTTCGCCGCGATGGCCCGCCCTGCGAACGGGCTGCGGCTGCTGGACGCCCGGCACCGGGTGATGGCCGAATTCCGGCGCACCGAGCACGGCCTGCACGGCTACCCGCAGACCAGCATGTTCGACCAGCCCGAGCTGGAGCGCGTCCTGCGCGACGCCCTGGCCCGGCACCCCGAGTGCGAACTGCGCGGAGGCGTGGAAGTCACCGGGATCGGCCCGGACACCGAAGGCCCTGTGCGCGTGACCTTCCGCGACCACACCGGCGAGCATGAGCTGTGGGCCGAGGCCGTCCTCGGCTGCGACGGTGCGAACAGCCTCACCCGCGAGGCGATCGGCGCCGTGTGGGAGGACCTGCGTTTCGAGGAACGCTGGAGCGTCATCGACGTCCGCACGACGGCCGACGTGCGCTCCTGGGAGGGGGTCGACCAGGTCTGTGACCCGGACCGGCCGGCGACCTTCACGCGCATCGGCGAGGACCGCTACCGCTGGGAGTTCCGGATGCGCGAGGGGGCGGAGCAGCCGGTCCGCGACTTGGTCGCTCCGTGGCTGCCGCCCTCGTACGAGGGGGACTTCGAGGTCATCCGCGAAGCTCAGTACACCTTCCGGGCCCGCCTCGCCGACCGCTGGCGCAGCGGACGGGTCTTCCTGCTCGGCGATGCCGCCCACCTCACCCCGCCGTTCATCGGACAGGGACTGTGCGCGGGCTTGCGGGACGCATACAACCTCACCTGGAAGCTCGCCCGCGTCCTCCAACAGGGGGCCGATCAACGGCTTCTGGACACTTATGAGAGCGAACGGAGGCCGCACGCACGGCATGTCATCCGGCTCGCGGTCGTCATGGGCTGGGCCATGACCGGCGGCCAGGACGGCGCCGCCGCCCTTCGCCGCAGGGTGCTGTCCGCGGCCTGCCGCATACCCGGCCTGACCGAGCTGGCCGGCCGCGACCTCAGCCCGCCCCTCACCGCCGGACCGCTGGTGCGGCGCGGGTACCGCCGAGGCCTGGCGGGCACGCACTGTCCGCAGCCGTGGGTGAGCGCCGGGGGACGGCGGGTCCGTCTCGACGACGCGCTCGGCGACTCCTTCGCCGTACTGACCGCCACCGAGCCCGGCCCTTCCCTGACCGCCCTCGCCCACAGTCTCGGCGTTCACGCCGTCACGGTGACCGACCTCGGCGACGACGGCACTCTCGCCGCCTGGCTGCGCGCCGGACACGCGGACGCGGTCCTGCTGCGGCCCGACCGCGTCGTCATGGACATCGTCCCGACAAGCGGCCGCGACTTCACGTCGACCGCCGCCTGGGCCCCTCTGCTGCACACCACACGAAGCCCAGTCCCTTCCGAACAGACGGCCTCGAAAAGCCTGTTGAGGAGTACGACGTGATGAGCACGCCCTTCTTCACACCCGATCCGGAGACGGCGGCCGCCAGTCGCATCGCGGACTTCGCCCGGCGTCAGGACATCGCCCCGGACGACTACGCCGCCCTGCACCAGTGGTCGGTCACCGACCTGGAGGGCTTCTGGGGCGCGGTGTGGGAGTACTTCGACATCGACGCGGACACTTCTTACGAGCAGGTGCTGGCGGAGGAACGGATGCCGGGCGCCCGCTGGTTCCCGGGCGCGACCCTCAACTACGCCCACCATGCCCTGCGCAACCTGGCCGACGACGCCGTGGCGATCATCGCCCTCGACGAGACCGGTGCCGGATACGAGGTGACCGGCGCCCAGTTGCGCGTCCGGGTGGCGTCCGTGGCCGCCACCCTGCGCGACCTCGGCGTCGGCAAGGGCGACCGGGTCGTCGGCTATCTGCCCAACACCCCGCACGCCATCGTGGCGTTCCTCGCCGCCGCGAGCCTGGGGGCGGTGTGGTCGGTGTGCGGGCAGGACTACGCCCCGAAGGCCGCCGCCGACCGCTTCGCCCAGCTCGAACCCACCGTGTTGATCGCCGCCGACGGCTACCTCTTCAACGGCACGACCCACGACCGGCGCGACGCCACCCTCGAACTCGCCCATGCGCTGCCCACGTTGAAGGCGACCTTGCTGGTGGACCATGTCGGCCTGCCGTGGCCTTCCCAGGCGTACCCGTCCCTGGTGGTCCCCTGGGAGGACGCCTCCACCCGTACCGAGGAACTCGCCTGCGCACCGGTCCCGTTCGACCATCCGCTGTGGGTCGTGTTCTCCTCCGGCACCACCGGCCTGCCCAAGGGCATCGTCCACGGCCACGGCGGTGTCCTGGTGGAGCACCTCAAAACCCTGGGCCTGCACTCGGACTTGGGGCCCGGCGACCGCCTCCTCTGGTACACCACCACCCACTGGATGATGTGGAACCTGATCGCCTCCACACTCCTGACCGGCGCCACGACCTGCACGTACGACGGCAGCCCGGCCCCCTTCGCCCAGCTCGACCGCCTCTGGGAACTGGCCGCCCGCCACCGGGTGACCGTCTTCGGCACAAGCCCCCAGTACCTGCTGGGCATGGCCAAGTTCGGCATCGACCCGTCGGCGCACGACCTGTCGTCGATCCGCGTGGTCGGCTGCACGGGCTCGGCCCTGCCTGCCTCCGCCTACCCGTGGGTCCGCGAGCACGTCGGCGAGCATGTGCTGCTGGCGTCCATCAGCGGCGGCACCGACATCGTCTCCGGGTTCGCGGGCAGCGCCCCCAACACACCGGTGTGGGCGGGCGAGTTGTCGGCTCCCCATCTCGGCGTGGCGCTGGCCGCGTACGACGCCGAGGGCTTCCCCGTCGTCGACCAGGTCGGCGAGCTGGTCGTCACCCGCCCCATGCCGTCGATGCCGCTGTACTTCTGGAACGACCCGGAGGGCACCCGCTACCGCGACGCCTACTTCTCGGCGTACCCCGGGGTGTGGCGGCACGGCGACTGGATCACGGTCACGGGACACGGCTCGGTGATCATCCACGGTCGCTCCGACTCGACGCTCAACCGCAACGGGGTACGGCTGGGCAGCGCCGACATCCATGACGTCGTCGAACGCCTCCCGGAGATCACCGAGGCCCTGGTCATCGGCGCGGAGGAACCCGACGGCGGCTACTGGATGCCCCTGTTCGTGGTCCCGGCGGCCGGCGTCGTCCTGGACGACGCCCTGCGCGAGAACATCCGCGACGCCGTTCGTACGGGCGCATCACCCCGCCACGTCCCGGACGAAATCCTCGAAGTGCCGGGCATCCCGCACACCCGCACCGGCAAGAAGCTTGAGGTTCCGATCAAGCGTCTGCTCCAGGGCGCCGCGGTCGAGCAGGTCGTCAACCCAGCCACCGTGGACAGCCCCGAACTCATCGAGTACTACGCGCGTCTGGGCGCGGAGCGTCGCGAGAACAGGATCACCGCATGACCACCGTCCTCACCATCATTCTGGCCTTGGTCTTCCTCCCGCTGGGCCTGGCCAAGATCGCGGCTGTGCCGGTCATGCGGCAGGCCGCGGCCCATCTCGGTATGCCGATCGGCCTCTACCGCGTGGTCGGCGCGCTGGAGGTGGCCGGCGGCGCCGGTCTGCTGATGGGTCTGACCTGGACGTGGCTGGGTGTGGCGGCGGCGACAGGTCTCGCCCTGCTGATGGCCGCGGCTGCAGTGGTCCACCGGCGGCACGGCGACCCACTGCCGCGGGCGCTGCCTGCCGTCGTACTGGCCGTGGCGGCGCTGGCGTACATGGGGGCGGCGGTGGCCGCGGGCTGACACCGTCCGAAGGCTCGCCGACGACTGAGGCCCGCTGCGGCAGGGTGGCTGCGGCGTGAGGTCCCGGAGCTCTGGACCGTAGCGTCCCGACACCGCCTCGGCCGGTCGGCCGACCACACCGGTCCCCTCGTCCTCGCTGGTTCCGGTCCGTCCTCGCTGGTTCCGGTCCGTCCTCGCTGGTTCCGGTCCGTCCTCGCTGGATCCGGTTCGTCCTCGCCGATTCCGGCAATCGTCCCCGCGATCACACGGAACCCGGGGTCGTCATCCAGCGCCACTGCGTGAACTGCTCCAGGTTGGCGGTGCCGCCGATGCGAGAGCCGTTGCCCGACGCTCCCATCCCGCCGAAGGGGGCGTTCGCGGCGTCCTTGGCGGAGACGTCGTTGAGGTGCACCATGCCGGTGCGCAACTGCTCGGCGACGGCCGCGGCCCTCGGCATCGAACGGGAGTGCACGGCCGCCGTCAGTCCGTACGCGGTGTCGTTGGCGATCTCGACGGCCTCCTGGTCGCTACGGAACGCGACGAGGGGAGCGACCGGCCCGAAGATCTCTTCGGTGAAGGCGGGCATGGTCCGCTCGACGCGGTCCAGGACGGTGGGCGGGTAGAACAGTCCGTCGCGGCGGCCGCCCGCCAGTACCCGTGCGCCGGCGGCCACGCTCTCGTCCACGATGCGTTCGATCCTCGCGGCCTGGCGCTCGCTGATCACAGGGCCGAGGGCCACGCCCTCCTCACGGGGGTCGCCGACCCGCAGCGCCGCGGCCTGCCTGATCAGCGCCTCCGTGTAGGGCGCCACGACGTCGGCGTGCACCAGATGTCGTCCGGCGGCGACGCAGGCCTGCCCCTGGTAGCCGAAGGAGCTCATCGCCCCGGCTGCCGCGGCGGAGTCGATGTCCGCGTCGTCGAGCACGACGATCGAGTTCTTGCCGCCGAGCTCCAGGGCCACCCGCTTGAGCCGGTCGCCCGCTGCGCGGGCGACCGCCCGTCCCGCCTCGGTGGAGCCGGTGAAGACGACCATGGCGACGTGGGGATCGGCCACGACCGCCTCACCGGTGCCGGGGCCTCCGGGCAGGACGTGGAGCAGCCCCTGGGGCAGTCCGGCCTCCTCGAACAGCCGCGCCACGACGACGCCGCCGGACACGGGTGTGTGGGGATCGGGCTTGAGCAGAACGGCGTTGCCCAGGACGAGTGCGGGCGCCAGGGCCCGCATGGCGAACAGCAGGGGCGCGTTCCAGGGATTGACGACACCGACCACCCCCAGGGGGACCCGCCAGGCGTAACTGGTCCCGGCGGGCGCCGACGGGCTCAGGATCTCGCCGCGGGGCAGCGACGCGAGTCCGGCGGCCTGCGCAAGCTGGCTGAGTCCGGCCGCGATCTCGTAGTCGCCCTTCGCCGGGACGCCCCCGGACTCCCTGACAATCCACTCGCGCACCGCTCCGGCGTTGTCGCGCAGTGCCTGGGCGGTGCGGAGCAGGACCTGGGCGCGCTCCTGGGGCGCTGCCTCGGCCCAGTCCCGCTGGGCTCGGGCGGCCAGGGTTCCGGCGCGGGCGACGTCCGCGGGCGCTGCCACGCCCACCTCGGCCAGCCGCTCACCCGTGGCGGGTTCGAGCACCGGCTGAACACCGCCCTCGGACGGCCGCCAGCCGTCGCTGTAGATCTTCCCGGTCCACTGGGCCGCGTCCGGCCATGTCTTCTCATCGGTGACGGTCATGACACGACCCTCCAGCCCCGATGCATGGGTTCCTCTTGTGCATTTATGCCCTTATCGAGGATATATGTCTCACCGGCTCCCCTGGGTTGCCCGTGGCCGGGCCGGGACGCACGGTGGTAGGACCGAAGCGAGGGCGGATGAACGCGATGACGGGTTCTGACACCGCCGGCGACGACCGGGCGGCGTGGCAGCCGGACGACCTCATCGACGAGTCGGCCACGGCCAGAGCCGAGGTGGACCCGCACGGCATCGTCACCGGGTGGAGCGAGGGAGCACGGCGGCTGCTCGGATACCGGTCCACGGAGATCATCGGCCGCCCGGCGGCATCGTTGCTCGCAGGGGAGCCGCCCGTCGAGACGCTTCGATCCCTGAAAACCCTGCCGAGGTGGAACGGCGCGACGACTCTCCGGCACCGGGACGGCCACCACCTCACAGTGAACCTGCTGGCCCACCGCGTGGAGCCCGACGGCGAGGAGAAGGGAGGCGGCGAGTGGCTCCTGGTGTGCCCCCTGGCCCGGCCGCCGTCGTCGCCGCCGCACGACGACGCGCTGGTGATGTGGGCGTTCACCCGGTCCCCCGTCACGACGGCGCTCTACGACACCGGCCTGCGGCTGCGACGGGCGAACGCGGACATGGAGCGCGTGATCGGCCTGCCCGAAGCGGCGATGCAGGGGCTGCGCGTATCCGAGATCGTGGTCGACCCGGAGAGCGACCGGACGGAACGGATCATGCGGCGGGCGCTGGAGACGGGCGAACAGCAGCATCTCCAGCAGTCCCTGCACCTGGCGGGCCATGAGAGCCCGAGCGTCTGGACGACGTTGCTCACCCCCGTGCGGGACGCCGAGGGAACGATACGGGGAGTACTCCTTTCCGCGTACGACATGACCGAGGAGCACCTGGCCCGAGGACGCCTGGCCCTGCTCAACGAGGCCAGCATCCGCATCGGCAGCACCCTGGACCTCGCCCGGACCGCGCAGGAACTCGCCGATGTGGCCATCCCGCAACTGGCGGACTTCGTCACCGTCGACCTGCTTCCCGCCATCGAGGGCGGCGACGACCCGCGCGCAGGCTCGCCGCCCAGCCCCGTCATGCTGCGCCGTGTCGCCTACCAGTCCGTCCTGGAGGGGTGCCCCGAGGTCGTGGTGGAGCGCGGAACAGTGGCCGCGTACCCGGACGACTCCACTGCGGCCAGGTGCCTGGCCACCGGTCGGCCGCTGATCGAGAACGTGACAGCCGCCGCGATGGACCGGGTGGCGAGCCAGACCCCGGACCGGGCCGAGCGGATGCAGCGCTACGGCTTTCACTCCGTGCTGGCCGTGCCGATGCGGGCCCGCGGCATCACCCTCGGCGTGGCCACGTTCTCCCGCCACCGGAACCCGGAACCCTTCGCGCAGGACGACCTGCTCCTGGGCGAGGAGATCACCGCCAGGGCCGCCGTCTGCATCGACAACGCCCGCCGCTACGGCCGCGAGCGCCGCATCTCCCTCACTCTTCAGAGCAGTCTCCTGCCGCAGCGGTTGCCCCCGCAGGCCGCCGTCGAAGTCGCCTCCCGCTACCTGCCGGCCAGCACGCAAGCCGGCATCGGCGGCGACTGGTTCGACGTGATCCCGCTGTCCGGCGCCCGGGTCGCGCTCGTCGTCGGCGACGTCGTCGGCCACGGCATCCAGGCCTCGGCCGCCATGGGACGGCTGCGTACCGCCGTGCGCACCCTTGCCGATGTCGACCTTCCGCCCGACGAGCTGCTGACCCACCTGGACGACATGGTCGTCCGCCTGTCCGCCGAGGCCGACATCGCGGCCGGCGTGGTCGGCGAGATCGGGGCGACCTGCCTGTACGCCGTCTACGACCCGGTCTCCCGGCGCTGCGCCATGGCTCGCGCGGGCCACCCGGTACCCGCCCTGGCGACCCCGGACGGCGTTGTCGTGTTCCCCGACATCCCTGCGGGCCCGCCGCTGGGTCTTGGCGGCCTGCCCTTCGAGGTCACCGAGATCGAGCTGACCGAAGGAAGCATCCTCGCGCTGTACACCGACGGCCTCATCGAGGCCCGCGGCCGCGACATCGACGACGGCCTCGACGCACTGCGCAAGGTACTGGCCCGGCCGACTTCGTCCTTGGAGAACACCTGCGACACGGTGCTCCAGACACTCCTCCCGGACCACCCCGCGGACGACGTGGCGCTGTTGATGGCCCGCACCCGCGCCCTGGACGAGGCCCATGTCGCCACCTGGGACGTGCCGCCCGATCCCGCGGCGGTCGCCGAGACCCGAAAGAACGCCACCCGGCAGCTGTCCGCCTGGGGCCTGGACGAGGCCGCCTTCGTCACCGAACTGGTCGTCAGTGAACTCGTCACCAACGCCATCCGTTACGGTGGCGCCCCCATCCAGCTCCGTCTCATCCGCGACCGCAACCTCATCTGCGAAGTCTCCGACGCCAGCAACACCACTCCCCATCTGCGCCGCGCGCGCACCTTCGACGAAGGCGGCCGCGGCCTGCTCCTCGTCGCTCAGCTCACCCAGGCCTGGGGCACTCGCCAGACGTACACGGGTAAGACGATCTGGGCCGAACAGTCGCTCTCCCCGCATGCATCACCGTCGACGAAGACGGACTGATCGATGCCGAGGTCCTGCTGCTGCGAGTCCCTTGAGGATGGTGTCTCCACCGGCAGGCCACCGGAGACCGGGCCGCCCGGGAGGCGAAGTCGCCGGGCGGTTCTTGCCGATCAACGCTCATCCTTCGCACTTTCGCAGGTCAGGTGCGGTGATCCAGGTTGGTGCTCCTCAGCCCTTGCCAGTCTGTTCCTGTCCTTGCGGCCTCAACTCGGCCTCAATGGGCCCCGACAGGCCCGACAGGTCGATTCAGAAGGGGTAGTGCGCTTGCTGTGTCGCGATGGTCACCCAGCGGGTGTTGGAGAACGCCTCGATCCCCCACCGGCCGCCGAAGCGCCCGTACCCGGAGGCCTTCGCCCCACCGAACGGGGCTTGCGGCTCGTCGGCCACGGACTGGTCGTTGATGTGCACGATGCCCGTACGGATCCTGCGCGCCACCGTCAGTCCGTGGGTGGCGTTCTCCGTGATGATGCCGCAGGTCAGGCCGTTTTCGGTGTCGTTGGCGAGGGCCACCGCGGTGTCGTCGTCGGTGAAGGTCTCGATCACGCAGACCGGGCCGAACGCCTCCGCGTGGTACAGGTCCGCGTCCCTCGGGACATCGGTGAGGACGGTCGCCGGGTGGACCGCGCCCTCCGGTTCACCGCCGCCGACCAGGATCTTCGCGCCCTTCGCCACGGCGTCCGCGACCAGGTCGGCCACCCGCCGGGCGGCCTGTGCGCTCACCAGCGGGCCCACGACCGTGTACGGCTCCCCGGGGTCACCGGCCGGCAGCGAATCCGCCTTCGCGGTGAACTTCCGGGTGAACTCCTCCGCCAGGGACGCGTGGACGAGGATCCGGTCGCCGGACATGCAGATCTGCCCGGCGTTCATGAACACGCTGAACGTCACGGCGTCCACGGCGTAGTCCACGTCCGCGTCGTCGAGGACGAGCACAGCGTTCTTGCCGCCCAACTCCAGCACCGCAGGCTTGAGGTGACGGGCCGCCAGCTCGCCGACGATCCGCCCGACAGCGGTGGAGCCGGTGAAGTTCACTGCCCGCACCCGCTCGTCGGCGATCAGCGTCTCGGCGATCTCGGCCGCGTCCTCACGGGCGTTGGTGATGACGTTGAGCACGCCGTCCGGCAGCCCGGCTTCCCGCAGCACGTCGGCGACCAGCAGCCCACAGGCGATCGGCGCGTCCTCGCTCGCCTTGACGACCACCGTGTTGCCCGCGGCCAGCGGCGCCGCCACGGCACGCACGCCCAGGATGACCGGCGCGTTCCAGGGCGCGAACGCGGCCACCACACCCAGCGGTTCGCGCACCGCCAGGCCCAGCGCGCCCTGCTCCTGCGCGCTGAGCACCTCACCGCGCGGGGCGGTGATCGCGGCCGCCGCCTCGCGCAGGATGTTCGCCGCCAATCCCACGTTGAAGAACGCCCACGGCCGTGTGCCGCCCGCCTCCTGCGCCATGAGGTCGGCGACCTGTGCGCCGCGCCCGTCCAGCAGGTCGGCGGCCCTCAGGAAGATGGCCCGACGGGCGTAGGGCGCCAAGGCGGCCCACTCCTCGAACGCCGCGTCGGCCGCGTCCACGGCACGCACGACGTCCTCGGGACCGGCGGCGGAGACCGTGGCGTACACCTCCCCGGTGAAGGGGTTGATGTCGTCGGTGGTGCGGCCGGAGGCGGCGGGCACGTCTCTGCCGGCGATGTAGAGGGCTCGGGTGGTGGCCATGAGGTGGTTCTCCTTGCTCCGTAGCGTCGTTGATACGTCGTGATGCGTGGTGAGCGGTGTCAGGACTGCTGGGCCACGACCTGGTCGGTCAGTTCGGAGGCGCCCGCCTCGACACGGGCCGCGGCCCGGACCATGCCGGCCGCTTCCTCGTCCGGCAGGTCCCAGTCCGCGATACGGCGTACACCCTCGGGCCCGAGTTCGACGGGCACGGTGAGGCTGGTGCCGTGCACGCCGTACTCGCCGTCCAGCACGACGGAGGCGGGGACGAGGGTTCCGGAACCGGTGGCGATCGCCTCGATGAGGCGGGCGGTGCCCAGGCCGGTGGTCCACGTGGAGGTGCGGCCGGAGTCCAGGGCGACGTGCTTGGAGTACCAGGTGTCCACGTACTCCTCGGCGGCCGCGCGCTGTTCGTCGCTGAGCACGACGGGTTCCCCGCCGACCGTGACCCGGCTGTACAGCGGGACCTGGCCCTCGCCGTGTTCGCCGAGCATCCATGCGTCGACGTCCTTCGGCGGCACCCCGAGCGCGAACGCGATACCGGTGCGCAGCCGGAGGCTGTCGTTGAGGGTGTAGCCGATCAGCCGCTCGCGGGGCAGCCGGCTCTGCCGATGCACCCAGGTCAGCAGCGGGTCGACGGGGTTGGTGAGCAGGAGGACCACACCGCCGAAGTCCGCTCCGGCTTCCCGCACGGGGCGCAGGCACTCCTCCACGATCCGCGCGTTGTCGGCGAGGAAGACCGAACGGGAGGAGTTCAGCCGCAGCGGGACAGCCGCGCTCAGTACGACCACGTCCGCGTCGAGCGCGTCCTCGGGGGTGCCGCCCCGCACGGTGTCCGCGGTGCCGCCGAGGCCGAGGGCGTTCTCCAGGTCCATGGTGTGGCTGGTGATCATGTTCGGGCGGGTGTCGACGAGCACGATCTCGTACGTCCCCTGCGCGGAGAGCAGGTTGAACGCGGCGGAGGAGCCGATGCCGCCGGCGCCCCCGATGATGACGACCTTCACGGGTCTGTGCCTTCCGTTCAGCGGGTCAGGAGGAGTAGTGGGCGTCGGCCTCGACGGCGACTTCGAGCACGAGCGGCTCGCGTCGGTCCGCAAGGGAGGGCAGGACCTTGTCCAGGGCGGACAGCAACGCGGTGTGGTCCTCGACCCGTTCGGCCGGGCAGCCCAGGCCCTTGGCCAGGGTGGACACGCTCAGCTCGGTGAACGCGGGCCAGGCCGGGGCCGCGGAGCCCTCACGCTCGGAAAGGCGGTCCATGATCGCGTAGCGGCCGTTGGCGAGGACGACGAACAGGACGCCGATGCCGTAGTGGGCGGCGCTCCACAGGGCCTGGATCGAGTAGAGGGAGGAGCCGTCGCCGAGCACGGCCACGACGGGCCGGTCCGGAGCGCCGTGGCGGACCCCGATCGCGGCCGGCATGGCGAAGCCCAGTCCGCCCATGGCCGCGCTGAGGAAGCCGAGCGGCGCGCGGGCGGGCAGCAGCCGGTGCAGGTCCGGGCGGCTGGAGGGGGTCTCCTCGACCACCACGGCCTTCGGGTCGAGCCGCTCGGCGAGGGCGGCCAGTACGTGAGCGGCACGCAGAGGCTCACCGGGCGCAGGGGGCTGGGGCGTTGCAGGCCGGTTCAGTGTCGAGGAACGCGGCACGTCGGGCACCAGCGGGGCCAACCGGCGTACGGTGTCGGCCGGTTCGGCGAGCAGTACCAGCTCCGCTGGGCTGCGGTGGGCTTCCTCCGGGTCGTCCGTGATGACGGCGACCCGGGTGCCCGCCAGGGTGAAGTCGCCTGGCGCGTAGGTGTACTGGCGGAACGCGGCGGTTCCGACGGTGAGGACCGTGTCGTACGGTGCGAGCGCCTCCCGCAGTGCGGGTCGGACAGCGGGGAGGTGGCCGGCGAAGAGACGGTGGTCCTGGGGGAAGCCGGCGCGGGCACCGAACGGCTCCTGGTAGACGGGGCAGTCGAGGCGCTCGGCCAGCGTGACGAGGGCCTCCCAGCCGTCCACCGTGTCGTTGCCGGCGCCCGCCACGAGACAGGGCGAGCCGGCGGCCGTCAACAGCGCGCCGAGGTCGGCCAGTGCTTCGTCGGAGGCCGTACGACCGCCTCGTAGCGCGACCGGTCCGCGCGGCGCCGCTGGAGCGATGTCCTCGTCGGCCTCGGCGAACCAGTCGTCCATCGGGACCACGACGACCGCCGCACCACGGCCTTCCTGGGCCTCGTGCCAGGCGCGGGCCACGGCGCCGGGGACGTCCTGCGGACGGGTGGGCGTGTGCTGCCATACCGGGTACTCCCCCGCCAGGCCGTCCAACCTCCCGGCCAGGAACGGCTCGTGGGCCAGATGCCGACGGTCCTGCTGGCCCACGATCACCACCAGGGGCGCGCGGTTCGCGCGGGCGGTGGCCAGGGCGCTGACGGCGTTGCCGTATCCGGCCGTGGTGTGCAGCAGGACGAGCGCGGGGCGACCGGTGGCCAGGGCGCTGCCGGCGGCCATCCCGACGACCGAGCCCTCGTGCAGGCCGAGCACGAAGGAGATGTCGGCCGGCAGGTCGGCGAGGAAGCCGACCTCGGTGGAGCCCGGATTGCTGAAGAGGGTGGTGAGGTCGTACTCGCGCAGGACGTCGAAGGTCTGTTCCTTGACGGTCCTGGCGTGGGCGGCCGTGGTCATCTCGGGTCCCCTTTCTGACAGGACGGGACGCTAGGCCGTGCGTCCCCCGCGAACCACAGGCACGTTCGCTATGCGAAACGAGTCGTACCCGCGGCGGCGGACGGGTCACTCGACCCCGGGCAGAACCGCTCCGGTGGACAGCTCCGCACGCAGCCGGCCGGTGATGAGGCGGGCGGTGTCGAGGACGGCCTCGATCTGCGGTGGGCCGGGGTGTTCGACGGTGAAGGCGATCGACACGGCGGCGACGGCGTGGCCCGGCGCCGACACGACCGGCGCCGAGATCGTCCCGAGGCCGCGCACGACCTCGTTGCGTGTGGTGGCGTAGCCGCTGGCCCGGGCCCGGCTGATCTCCGGTCGCTCACCGAGCAGTTGAGGCTCGGCGGAGAGCATGGCGATGCCCGGGGAGCCCAGGGTCAGCGGATGCCGGTCGCCGGGGCTGTAGACGGTGCGCGAGCGGGTGCTCTCGACCTCGACGGACACCAGCGTGACCGCTTCTTCGCCGTCCCGGACGACGAAGAACGAGGTCAGGCCCACGCGTGTGGCCAGCTTGGCGATCTCCGGTTTGGCGATGCGCTGCAGCATGGGCAGGGTGCGGCGGCCCAGCGACTGGGCGCGGGTGCCGATGACGTACCCGTGGGTGGTGTGCGCGACCAGGTGGTGGTCCTGGAGGGTGCGCAGCAGCCGGTAGACGATCGAGCGGTGCAGCCCCATCTGCTGGCTCAGTTCGGCCAGTGTCAGCGGCACGTCCGACAGCGCGATCACTTCCAGCAGCCGCAGCCCCCGGTCCAGGGTCTGGACGGGGGGCCGGCCCGGCGGCGGGGGGTCTTCGGCGGGTCCGGTCATGGTTCCGGGATCTCTTCGTCCAGGGACGGAAACGCCGGGAACACGCTCTCGGCGGGGCTTCCCTCCCGGACGACGGGCCGGCGGCCTTCGCGTCGGTGAACGAGGTAGGTGGCGTCGGCGCGTGCGTAGTGGCCGGCCGGGTCGTAGGCGTTCTTCGCGAGGTCGATCTCGTCGAGGTCGATGTCGGCGTACACCAGTGCCTCCTCGCCCTCGTCGACGTCCTTGGTGAGGGTACGTCCGTCGGGGCCGAAGATCCGCGAGCACCCGCCGCCGGCTGTGAGCAGGCGGCGCTGCTCGGGGGTGGACGCGAAGACGTCGATGCCGGCCGGGGAGATGACCTGCGTGGCCATCAGGACGAACGCGCTGCCCTCGATGGCGTAGACCTGGGACGCGGCGATGTTGGCCTCGGCGCTGAGCTGGAAGGCGAGGTCGCGGTAGAGACCGAAGCACGGCCAACTGGCCACGTGCACCTGCTCGTTCTGCGCGTACAGGGCGTACTTGCTGAGCGGCTGGACGTGCTCGGCGCAGTTCAGGGCGCCGAGCCGGCCGACCGCGCTGTCGACGACCTTGAGGTCGCTGCCGTCTCCCTCGCCGAACAGGGTGCGCTCGACGTGCGTCGGCTTGAGCTTGCGGCGGTGCAGGAGCACGCTGCCGTCGGCGGCGATCACGGTCTGGGTGATGTAGAGGGTGCCGTGGTCCTTCTCGCTGTATCCGAGCGCGACGGTGATGCCGTGCCGGCGGGCCGCGCGGCGGATCGTGGTCAGTCCGTCGCTGTCGGAGGCGAGGGAGGCGGCGTGGTAGCGACCGACGAAGGGGACCTGGTCGGCGACCGCGCCCAGCCACAGGAAGTGCGGATAGCCGGGAATCCACACTTCGGGGAAGGCGATGAGCGAGGCACCGCCCCGGGCCGCTTCCGCGATCAGGTCGACGGTCTTGGCGACCCCGGCCTCCGCGTCGAGCCAGGCGGGCTCGGCCTGGACGGCCGCGGCCTTGAAGCGGCGGATGGTGTCTGTCATGTCCGATCGTCTCCTTCTCTTCATGCTCCCGCTTCCAGGAGTTTTTCGACCAGCAGGCCGATGCCCAGGAGCTGTCGGTCGGTGTTCCAGGGCCCGTCGAGCGCCACACCCACCGGCAGTCCAGGACCCGCCGACCGGACGGGCACGGTGAGACCGGGAAGCGCGGCGATACTGCCGGGTCCCGTGTTGCGGATGTAGGTGGGAAAGGACGGACGCAGGGCACCGTCGAGCCGTACACGCTCGGTGTCGGTGTCGATCCGTCCGGCGGGCAGGGGGGTGGTGGGGAAGAGGACGGCATGGGCTCCGGTGGCGCGGAAGATCCGCCGGTAGCCGTCCACGAGCACACGGTCACGGATCCTGAGGGCGGCCTCGTACGCACGTTCAGTGACTGCCCGCGGGAACACGACGTCCGCCATCGTCGCCTGTACGTGCCGGTCGGTGATCCGGTCCAGAAGTTTCGCGGGATCGGTATGGCCCGTGGCCTGGCCCAGATACTGGGGCAGCTGCCGGGCCGCCTCGTAGAGGGTGATCGGGAATCCGGCCCGTTCCTCGGCCGTCTCGACCTCCGGCAGCTGTACCGGCACGAGCCTGACCCCGGCGGTCCTCAGGACGTCCAGGGAGTGCTCCCACACCTCGGCGGTGCGCGGATGCAGCGGCTCGGTGAAGTGGTGCTCGGGGACGGCGAGCAGGATCTCGCGTGGGTCGGGTGCCTCGGCAGGGTCGTGGTCGGCGGCGAGGACGCTGTCCAGGAGGACCAGGTCCGCGACGGTCGGGGCCATGGGTCCGATGGTGTCGCGGGTCCACGACAGCGGGGTCACTCCCCCGGCCGGGTAACGGCCCCTGGTCGGGCGGAGACCGGCGATGCCGGTGAGCGCGGCCGGGACGCGGACCGAGCCGCCGGTGTCGGTGCCCAGACCGGCCGGCGCCAGACCGGCGGCGACGGCCGTGGCGGTGCCGCCGCTGCTTCCGCCCGCGAATCGGGTGGGGTCGGCGGGGTTGCGGGCGGGGCCGTACGGGCCGCCCGTGGTGGTGGCTCCCAGGGCCAGCTCGTGCATGTTGGTCTTGCCGAGCACGATCGCGCCTGCCGCGCGCAGCCGGGTGATCGCCTGCGCGTCGCGGTCCGGGACGAATCCGGCGAGCACCTCGCAGGCCGCGGTGTTGGGGAGCCCGGCGACGTGGATGTTGTCCTTGACCGCGATCGGCAGCCCGTGCAGCGGGCCCCGCGCGGGGCCACGGTCCGCAGCTGCGGCCTCGGCGAGAGCGCGGTCGGCATCGAGGGTGACATAGGCCCCCAGGTCGCCGGCCCGCTCCGCACGTGTGAGGAGTTCCTCGGTGAGCGAGACGCTGGTGAGCGTCCCGGCGGCGAGCCGGGAGAGGGCGGTGTGCATGGGCGGACCATAAGGGCCTCGCCGCTACCGGTGAACAGGGCTGTTTCGCAATGCGAGACTCCAGAACGGGTCTCCGGGAGCCACCCGCGACCCCGTTCCGGACGTGCCGTATCCCCTCTACGTCCCTCGGCCTACGACTGGACGTCTCATTGAGGTCACCGACGGCCCAGCTGTCTCGCATATCGAATCCATGCCCTGTCCAGGCACGAACGGCGGGCCTACGTTCGCGGCCACTTCCTCCACCCGCCGCAGCCCGCGACCTGCGGCTCAAGGCCCTCCGGAGCCCGCCATGGAACATCCCGCGATCAAGCCCTCCCGCCGCACCGTCCTCAGAGGCCTCGGAGTCTCTGCCGTGGCGGCCGCCCCGATCCTCTCCGCCTGTTCCTCCGGCCTCAAGGGCTCGGGCACCTCGACCGGCGACACGATCAAGATCGGTTACGTCAGCCCGCGCACCGGTGCCTACGCGGCCTTCGCCGAGTCCGACGCCTACATCCTCCAGCAGGTGCGTGCCTTCTTCGCCAAGGGGATCACCCACGACGGCAAGAAGTACGACGTGCAGATCCTGGACCGCGACACCGGCTCGGACCCGCAGCAGGCGGCCACCATCGCGGACGAGCTGATCTCCCAGCAGCAGGTCGACCTGGTCCTCGTCACCGCGACGCCGGACACGATCCACCCGGTGGCGGCCAAGTGCGAGAGCGAGGGCGTGCCCTGCGTCTCGACCATCGAGCCCTGGCAGGCCTGGTTCTTCGGGCGCGGCGGCACGCCGAAGAAGACCTTCACGTACACGTTCCACTTCTTCGACGGCATCGAGCACCTGGCCAGGGTCGAGAGCGACATGTGGCGCCAGCACGCCACCGACAAGAAGGTCGGCGTGCTGTGGCCCAACGACTCCGACGGCAACGCCTTCCGGGACAAGGCCACCGGCTACCGCGCGCAGCCCCCGACCAAGGGCTTCACCTTCGTCGACCCGGGTCCCTACGAGCCCGGCACCAAGGACTTCTCGTCGATCATCGCGAAGTTCAAGAAGGAGGGGGTCGAGATCCTCGCCGGCGTGCCCTCGCCTCCCGACTTCTCGACGTTCTGGACGCAGGCCGCACAGCAGAACTTCAAGCCCAAGGTCGCCACCATCTCCAAGGCCATCCTCTTCGAGTCGTCGGTGGCGTCCCTGCCGAACGGTCTGGGCAACGGCCTGTGCACGGCGAGCTGGTGGGTGCCGCAGTACCCGTTCACCTCCACGCTCACCGGTCAGACGGCCACCGCCCTGGCCGACGACTACGAGAAGTCCCCGCTCTCCAAAGGCCGTTCGTGGAACCAGGGACTCGGCCCCAACCACGCGCTGTTCGAGGTCGCCAACCACGTCCTGCGCAACGCGAACCCCAAGGACCGCGAGGCCGTCGCCGCCCAGATCGCGAGGACCAGCCTCGACACCGTCCTCGGCCACCTGTCCTGGACCGGCGGCGGTGCGGCCAATCCGGTCAAGAACGTCGCCACCATCCCCATGGTCGGCACCCAGTGGGTCAAGGGCAGCGGTGCGGCGTACGAGCTGAAGGTCATCAGCAACAGCTTGCTGCCCGAGGTCAAGCCCGACGCCAAGGCGGCGGAACTGTGACCGCTCCCCTGCTCGAAGTGGACCATCTCGCCGTGCACTTCGGCGAGTTGCGCGTCCTGGAGGACGTCGAGCTGACCGTCCCCCGGGGGCAGGCCGTCGGCATCGTCGGCCCGAACGGCGCGGGCAAGTCCACCCTGCTCAGCGCGATCTCGGGCGTCGAGCGCGCGACCGCAGGTTCCGTGCGGCTGGCGGGCCGCGATGTCACGCGCACCTCCGCGGCGCAGCGATGCCGGCTCGGCGTCGGCCGCTCCTTCCAGATACCGCGCCCCTTCGGCGACCTGACCGTGTTCGAGAACGCCCTGGTCGGCGCCGAGCGGGGAGCCCGGTTGCGCGGCGCCCCCGCCCGCGAACAGGCCCTGCGCGCGCTGGAGACCGCCGGACTGCTCCACCTCGCCAACAAGCCCGCCGGTTCCCTGCCCCTCCTCGGCCGCAAACGGCTGGAGCTGGCACGGGCCCTCGCCACCGGCCCCGACCTGCTCCTCCTCGACGAGATCGCGGGCGGCCTCACCGAGGCCGAGGCCGAGGAACTCGTCGCCACCGTGCTGTCCCTGAAGGAGTCCGGCGTGACGATCCTGTGGATCGAGCATGTCGTCAAGGCCCTGGTCCAGGTCGTCGACCGGCTGGTCTGCCTCGCCTACGGCCGGATCCGCGTCGACGGCGACCCGCACGAGGTACTGGCCAGCGACGAGGTCGCGGAGGTCTATCTGGGAGGTACGGCGGCATGAGCACGCTGCTGCGAGTCGACTCCGTCGATGCCGGATACGGCGACTTTCAGGCCCTGTTCGGCATCGACCTCGACGTGGCCGAGGGCGAGCTGCTCGCCCTCGTCGGCGCCAACGGCGCGGGGAAATCAACCCTGTTGAAGACCATCGCGGGAGCCCTGAAGCCCTTCCGCGGCACCATCGGCCTGGCCGGTGAGGACGTCACCGCCGAGCCCGACATCCGACGAGCCCGCAAGGGAGTCTGCCTGGTCCCGGAGGGCCGGCGCCTCTTCCCGTCGCTCACCGTCGAGGAGAACCTCCAGGTGGGCGCCGCCACCGGGCGCAAGGGCCCCTGGAACCTGGCCAAGGTGTACGAGGCGATGCCGCTCGTCGCCGACCGCCGTACCCGCAAGGCGGCCCGGCTCTCCGGCGGTGAGCAGCAGGCCGTCGCCATCGGCCGCGCCCTGATGGGCAATCCGCGGCTGCTGCTCCTCGACGAGGTCTCCCTGGGCCTGGCCCCGCTCGTCGTGGACCAGCTCTACACGGCGCTGCCCGGTATCCGCGCCGAGGGCGCGACCGTGATCCTGGTCGAGCAGGACCTGAACCGCACGTTCGCCGTGGCGGACCGCATCGCGTGTGTCCTGGAGGGCCGGATCGTGCTGACGGGCTCGGCGGCCGGACTCACCCGCGACGAGGTGACCGCCGCGTACTTCGGCACCGGTGCCTTCCCGGAGGTGAAGACCCCATGAACTGGCTCAACGCAATCCTGCAGGGCGTCCTGCTGGGCGGCATCTTCGCGATGGCCGCCGCGGGCCTGTCCCTCGTCTTCGGCGTGATGCGGATCGCCAACCTCGCCCACGGGGACCTGATGATCCTCGGCGGTTACGTCGCCTCGGTGACCGCCGCGCACTACGGCGTGCCGGTCCCCGTCACCATCGTCGTGTCGATGATCGCGGTCGGCGCGCTCGGCTACCTCGTCCAACGCTCCCTGCTGGACCGGGCGATGGGCCTCGGCGAACTCGCCCCGATGCTGGTCACCTTCGGCATCTCGGTCATCATCCCGAACGTCCTGGTCCAGGTGTTCAGCAGCGACGCGCAGCCGCTGCCCATCGGCTCGCTCGGCACCGCGAGCATCGACCTGGGCGGTGGCCTGGCCATCGGCTGGTTCCCCCTGATCACGGTGGCCGCGGCGGTGGCGGTCCTGGTCTCCCTCCACCTCTTCCTCTTCCGCACGCAGCCCGGCCGTATCGTCCGGGCCACGTCCGACGACCGCGCGGTGGTCCGCCTGATGGGCGTCGACAACCGCCGCGTGTACGCCCTGACGTCGGTCATCGCCTTCGCGACGGTGGCCCTGGCCGGTGTCCTGTACACGATGCGGCAGGGCGGAGTCACCCCCTTCGAGGGTCAGCTCACCGTCCTGTTCGCCTTCGAGACGGTGATCATCGGCGGTCTCGGCTCGCTGTGGGGAACGCTCGCGGGTGGCGTGGTGCTCGGTGTGGCGCAGTCCGTCGGCGCCCAGATCTCCCCGGACCTTCCCCTGCTCACGGGGCACGTGGTCTTTCTCCTGGTCCTGGTGTTCCGCCCGCAGGGCCTGTTCGGCAGGAGTGTCCTCGCATGACCGTCCAGACAGCACCCGCCGCCGAGGCGACCGCACGGCCGGCCGTCCACCGCGGTGGCCGCGCGACCGCCCTGGGCCTGGCGGGAACAGCCGTCGTCCTCCTGACGATGGCGGCCCTCCCCTACGTCGTCGAATCGGGTGTCACGGCCCAACTGGTCAAGCTCTGCTACCTGGTGGCCCTGGCCTCCATGTGGAATCTGCTCGCGGGATACGCGGGCATGATGTCGATGGGCCAGCAGGCGTTCATCGGCCTGGGCGCCTACCTGCTCTTCGTCGTCAACGACCACGGCGTGAACGTCTACGTCGGCACGCTCGTCGTCTCCGCCGCGGTGGCGCTGCTCGCCTGGCCGGTGTCGTACCTCGCCTTCCGGCTGCGCGGCGGCTACTTCGCCGTCGGCACCTGGGTGATCGCCGAGGTGGTACGCCTGATCGTGGTCCGCTTCGACTCCCTGGGCGCGGCGAGCGGACGCACCCTCTCGGACGTCACCGCCGATCCGGTGCTGCGGCGCGCCTTCACCTACTGGCTGGCGCTCGCCGTCATGGCCGCGGCCGTGCTCGGCACCTACGCCGTCCTGCGCAGCCGGCTCGGCCTGAGCCTCCAGGCCATCCGTGACGACGACACCGCGGCCGGTTCCCTCGGCGTGAACGTCACGCGCGGCAAGCGGATCATCTACATCACCGCGGCCGCCGGATGTGCCGCCGCCGGTGCGGTGATCTGTGTCAACAGCCTGGGAGTGGCGTCGCCGACGCAGATCTTCGGGGTGCAGTACTCGGCCCTGATGGTCTTCATGGTGATCATCGGCGGCATCGGCACGATCGAAGGCCCCGTCGTCGGCGCGGTCGCGTACTTCCTCCTCGACAAGTACTTCGCGCAGAGCGGTGTCTGGTACCTGATCGTGGTGGGCGCGGCGGCGATCGTGGTCTCGCTGTACCTGCCGCGGGGGCTGTGGGGGACGCTGGCGCACCGCACGGGGTTCGCCGTCTTCCCGGTGCGCCACACGGTCCGGTCGTAGGCCCGACTAAAGCGACCCCTGCAGGGGAACCACCCGTCTCTGCGATTACAACGATCACCGAAGGAGCATGGTATGTGAGGGGAATGTAAAGGCAGGGGGGCAACTATGGTCGCGGGCGATGCAGTTGGGGACAGCGGGAACGGAGCACCGTTACTGGGCCGCTCCGTCGAGCTGGCCCGGTGTGACGCGCTTCTCGACCGCGCGGCGGGTGGCGCGCGCGGCACGAGGCGGCGCGGGGAGTTCCGTGACAGCGACCGTTCCCGGCTCGTCGACATCACCGGTGAGGCCGGCATCGGCAAGAGTCGGCTGCTCGGCGAGGTCTGCGCACGGGCGCGCCGACGCGGAATGACGGTGCTGCGCGGCAGAGCCACGGAGTACGAACGGCAGGTGCCGTTCCAGGTGTTCACCGACGCACTCGCCCACCTCGACCCGCATACCCCGGACGGCTTCCCGGAGACCGGGACGGAGGCGATGACAACCCTTCTTCAACGAAGCGGGGCGGTCGACCGATTTGGACTGCACCGGTCCACGGCCGGCCTGCTCGCCCGGCTCGCCGCCCCGTCCGGACTGCTGCTGGCCCTCGACGACGTGCACTGGGCGGACGCGGCGTCACTGGAGCTGCTGGACCATCTCGTACGCCATCCCCTGCACGCCCCTGTCGTCCTGGCTGTGACCCGTCGTGACCGCCAAGGTCCCGAGTCCCTCGCCGCCGGGCTCACCCGAGGCCTCGACACCGGCGCGGTCGTCAGACTCGGCCTGAGACCGCTGAGCGCACGCGACTGCGCCGAGCTGGCCGGCCCTGGCCTGCCGCCCACCGAGGCCGCCGCGCTGTACGCCACGAGCGAGGGCAACCCGTTCTACTTCCTGACGCTCCTTCAAGCCCGCCGCGCGAGTGCGACGCCCGAGTCCTCGGCGCCGCCCGGGCTCGGCACCCTGCTGCTGGACGAACTGACCGCGCTCACCTCATCCCGGCGCGCCATCGTGGAGGCCGTGGCGGTACTGGGCGACCACGCCAACCCGGCGATGGTGAGCCGGGTGACCGGACACTCCGGCACCGCGTTCACCGCCGACGTCCACGCCCTCACCCGACGCGACCTGCTGCGCTCCGCCCCGCAGGGGCTGCTGACCCTGCGGCATCCGGTCGTTCGGACCCTCGTCCACGAAAGCACGCCCTTCTTGAGGCGCGTCGAGATCCACGGGCTCGCCGCGCAGGAACTCGCGCGCGCCGGCGCCTCGGCCGCCGAGCGGGCCCACCACGTGGAACAGTCGCTGACCGCCTGGGACCCGGCAGCGGTGGCCGTGCTCGACGAGGCCGCCGCAAGCACCGCCCGAACGGCCCCGGCGAGCTGCGCCCACTGGCTCGATGTAGCCCTGCGCCATCTTCCGCACAAGCCCGAACACACCGCTCGGCGGCGCGAGTTGGTCCTCCGGCGAGCCCGCGCGCTGGCCGCGTGCGGTGGCCTGCGCGAGAGCCGCGACCTGCTCCAGGAGCTGATCGCCACCCCGCGGCGGTCACCCGACGGCCCGGCCACCGGAGAGGACCAGGGCCTCAGAGTGCGCGCGGTCGTCCTGTGCGCGCTGGTGGAGCGTCATCTGGGGCGCTGCACCGAGGCCGTCGCCCTGTTGCGCCGGGAGCTGGCCCGCGGCCCCGCTCCGGCCCACGTCGTCCGGCTCGGCCTGGAGCTCGGCTCGGCCGCGCCCCAGGACAGCGACACCTCGTACGCCCGGGTGCGTACCGAGGTGGAGGCCGCGCTCGCGGCGGCCCGGTCCACGGGCGACGAGGTCGGGGAGGCCGGCGTCCTCGCCGTCGCCGCCCTGGGAGAGGCGTACGAGGGCAACATGACCGCGGCGCACAGGCTCGCCCGCCAGGCCGCCGCCCTGGTCGACTCCCTGCCCGACAACGATCTCACCGCGCTGTGCGAACCCCTGGCCCGGCTCGGCTGGGCGGAGGCATTCCTGGAGCACTACCCGGACGCCGAGCGGCACGCGGAGCGCGGCCTCGACATCGCCCGCCGCAGCGGTCAGCTCTATGTCGTGCCCCACCTGCTGCTGTGCCTGTCCCATGTCCGGGTCCAGACCTGCCGGATCTCCTCGGCGCTGGAACTGGCCGACCAGGCCGAGGACATCGCCCGCGGGATCGGCAGCGACCAGTTGCTCGCGTTCGTACTGGCGAGCAAGGCGGCAGCGCTCGTCGCCGGCTGCCCGCCGGGCGATCCGCGCCCCCTCGCCGTCGCCGAGGAGGCGGTGGCCGCAGCCGGTAGCGGGGTGAACTGGTGGGCGTCCACGGCCTGGTGCATCTTCGGCTGGGCCGCGCTCATGGCCGGCGACCCGGCCCGCGCGCGGGACGCGATGCTCCAGGCGGGCGGCCCCGAACTGCAACGGATCCAGCCGTCGCTGCGCCCGCTGTACCTGGAGATCCTGGTCACCTCCGCGCTGATCACAGGAAGCTCCGAGGAGGCCCGGAGCTGGGCGGAACGGGCTCGGAAGGAGGCGGAACAGCTCGGGCTGCCGATGCAGCGGGCGTCCGCGCTGCGCAGCAGCGCCCATCTGCCGCTGGCCCAGGGGGACATGGCAGCAGCGGCGGACCTGTTCGCGGAGGCCGCGGCGGAGAGCGCCCGCTGCGGCGCGGCCTTCTGGGAGACCTACTCCCTGCTGCTCGGCGCCCCGCTGGAAGCGGCGGCGGGCCGCGGACGGGACGGCACGCATGCCTGGCTCAGGGGACGCCGGCTCGCCGAGGCGGGCGGCAGCGGAATGCTGATCGGCCTCGCCGACGCCACCCGTCCGCCCGGCGGCGGCCCGGAGGCTCCGTACGGTTCCCCGGCCCGCGCCGAACTCGCCGAGCGACTGGCCACGTTGACCGCCCGGGAGCTGGAGGTAGCCGAGCTGGTGGCGCAGGGGCTCACCAGCCAGGCCATCGCGGACCGGCTCTACCTCAGCCGTCGTACCGTCGAAACCCATGTCTCCCGGGCCTTCCGCAAGACCGGGGTCTCCTCGCGCACCGCCCTGGCGACGTTGATGGCCCGCCGCCGCGGTGGGAGCCGTTTCGGGGACGGTCGCGCCGACCAGGGCTGAGCCTGGTGGGCCGGTGAGCTGCCTACCTGACGTCGACGAAGTCGCCGGGCGCCGTCGTGGAGCCTGTCGTGGTGGTGCCTGCGAAGGCGAAGCGGTAGTAGCCGTCCGAGATGGCCTTGGTGGTGGCCTTCAAGGTGCCGGTGCTGCTGGTGTTGACCGTCTTGAGGGTGGTGTACGTGTTGCTGCCCTTCTTGCGGAACTGCAACTGCACCGGCTGGTTCGCGTATCCCGCGTACTTGCCCGTGGTCCAGTTGGCGCGGCTCAGCTTGCCGGTGACGGTGATGGTCCTGCCCTTCTTCACGGGCTCGGGGGCAGCGTTTGCCGTCAGCGCGGCGGCACGCTTGATCTTGGTCCTGGCAACGTCGTCGTTGTAACTGGCGTTCGCGTAGAGGTCGTAGGCGCCCAGGAAGAGCTTCCAGGTCCCCGCAGTGCCGTTGCCGTCCTTGAAGGCGACCGCGGGGTCGATGGTGAAGACCGTCTTGCAGCTGTAGCTGTAACCGCCCTCGACCGTGGTCTCCGTGCAGACGGGGTTGTCATCCGTCCCCAGGGCGCCGGTGATGGTGTCCGTGCTCGAACTGTCGGTGCCCTGCCACAGGAACGCCACGGTGAGAGCCAGGCCTTCCTCGTCGAAGGCGGTGAACGTGACGGGAACGGCCTTCTTGCCCGTCACACCGAGGACGACGTCCTTGCCGTTGTTGACGACTCCGTCCTTGAACGTGGTTCCGCCCAGCGCGTCGTTCGGCCGGACGCCCTGTGACGCGAAGGCTCTGAGATCCGGCGCCGTCCCGGGGCGCTCCGCCGCCTGTGCGGCACCCGGAAGAACGAGCGCCGGGAGGACGAGGGCGCCGGAAAGAACGGCGGTCGTGGTGTGCATACGCATGTGGTCTTCCCAGGAAGTGGTCGGGCGACCCTGCCCAACTGGCGTTGCGACAGGGTCTGTTGATATGGCGATGAGCTCAAGGCGTGGGAGAGCGGAAGACGTCGTCGATGTCGATGCTGTAGTCGGGCGTCGGGTGGAGATCGGTCGGATACAGGTCGGTCGGGTACAGGTCCGTCGGCTGGGAGCCCGGAGCGGGTACGTCGGCCGGATCCGCGGTGGGCTTGCCGTCCGGGCTGCACACCTGCGGTGCCGAGGGCTCGGACAGTTCGTAGTCGGCGACCCTCTGCGACCGGAATTCCACCGTGGTGCGCCCCCAGATGTCCTTGGTGCCGCCGACCCCGACCTCCTTGGGCAGTTCCCTGCTCGCCAGCGGTTTGCCCACGGTGATCGAGACCAGGGCTCCCTCACAGGGACTGCGGTCCGTCGCGTAGAGGGACGCGGGCAGGGCGATCTTCTGCTCGACGGCGGCGTCCGTACGGAGTTCGACGCGCTTCACCCGGCGGATGTCGAAGTAGTAGTCGGGCCGCCGCCCGTCCGAGAGCCGGTCACCGTCGTCTCCGTTCGCAGCTCCGTAGACCAGTTTCCAGAACTCGACCTGCACGGTGATCTTCCGGCAGAGCGGGCCGTTGTACCCCGGCAGGCTGTCCACCTTCACCACGTCGTCCCCGTAGGCCTCCTTGGGAGTGTCGACGAAGCGTCGGACCCACTCCCTGGATTCCTCGGCCGTCCACGCCTTGTTGTCGTGGCAACCGGACGCCCCGGTGGGATACGGCGGCGTGAGCGAGGGAGTCGGCGAAGGGCTCGGCGACTCGGAAACCCCCGTCGCGCTCTCGGACGGATCCCCGGCAAGGGAGGTGCCGTGGGCGCTCGAACAGCCCCCGGTGAACGGTACGGCGACGGCGAGGGCCGCCGCGACAGCCACGACGAAGTGCTTCGGCCCGGGTATGCGCCTCGACACGTACCTCACTGGTCGAACCAGTTCCTGGCTTCCGCGGAACTGAAGCCCCGCAGCACGACGAGAGCGAGGACGATGCCGGGGACCACCCCGACTCCGCCCCCTTGGAACAGGCCGAGCACACCGCTGAGCAGGCCCAGCGCCTCGATGACGATGACCGTGACGCGTATCCCGTTCGACCGCTTGCCCGCGAGAACACCGCACAGCAGGAGCGCCCCGGCGATCAGCAGCGACAGCACCGCCACGAACCGGAGCAGCCCGGCCCCCTCGTCCTGACCGTGGTCCACCGCGTCGTTCACCAAGGCCAGCAACAGGAATCCCGCGGCAAGGTTCAACACGGCCTGGACCCATACCCCCACCAGCGCCAGCCTGACGTTCCTCGGCATCTGCGCTTTCACGCTCGGTGTCGTCATGAAGGCAAGGAAACGGCACAAGTGTCAGGGACACGTCGGTAGGAGTACGTATTCATCTACGTATATGCCCTCACCGCCTGTACGCCGCGTGCTGCGGCGGAAGGTGCCTAGACGAACCGGCGCACCCATGACGACACCACGACGAGCTTGACGACCACTGCTGGATTTCGGCGAAGTCGCAGATAAGAGCCACTGCGTGTACGGGGTCGCCTCGTGGCAGAGCAGCGAGGCGGGTGGCAGCGCGGATGCGTGAGTGAACTCGTGCCCGCGTCGCCGAGGGACCGGCCGTCGCGACGAAGTAGCAGACGGACACGGCAAGCCCCACACGCCCCAGGCTGAATCCCGGACGAGGGTCCGGGAACGGGGCCGCGCTCTACAGCTGGGGTGCAGGACAGTCCCACCCGGCGCACACTGGAACGGTAGGCCCGAGAAGGCCTCGGACACGCCGCCCGAGCACTCGCTACCCGTAAGCGAAGGCACCTTTGGATCGCCGGGCAGAAGACGTGGAACATCCGGCGCGTGTCCATGATCTCCAGAACTCATCATCGGCACTGCCAGGTCGCAGCACGGTGCGAAGAAAGTCGGCAAGGAGTTCAGATGTCACAAAACACTGTCCAGATGGGCGTCATGCGGAATCCCTGTGGAACATGGGAGGACCATCTTGAGCTCCTCAAGCGGGATTTGGGTTACCGTCGGCGATTCGTGGCATCGGAAGCATTCATCAACCTCTACGTGCGGGAAAACGCCGACGCGGCATTCCGTTTGACCCCGGTGGTCGTTCCCGTCGTAGTCCACGTCGTCTACAACACCACAGCTCAGAACATCCCAGACGCAGCGGTTCACACCCAGATTGACGCGTTGAACCGCGACTTCGGCAAGGGAAACGCCGATCTCTCCACAGCGCCCCCGGAGTTCTCCTCACTGGCGGCTGACACAGGCATCCGCTTCCAGCTGGCCGCCCGGGACCCCTCGTGCAAGCCGACGAACGGCATCACCCGGACTCACACCGAAACCACGTCGTTCGACATCTTCAACACCGACGACGTCAAATCCGCGGCTACCGGAGGAGCAGATCCGTGGCCAAGGGACACGTACTTGAACATCTGGGTATGTCCGGCACTGGACGGGCAGGGCGGTCGCGGCACGTTCCCCAGCGCGCCCGCCGCCAGGGACGGGGTGATCGTCAACTACACCGTGTTCGGCCCCGGTGTCCCACCGTACGATCTCGGCCGCATCACCGTGCACGAGGTGGGGCACTACTTCCAACTGTTCCACGTGTTCCAGGGAGGCTGCGCGGACAACGACCAGTGCGGCGACACTCCGCCACAGGCCGACCCCAACTTCGGCACCCCGACCTTCCCGCACGTCTCCTGCCAAGGTGCTCCGCACGGAGATATGTTCGTCAATCACATGGATTACACCAACGACTCCACGAAGGTGATGTTCACCGTCGACCAGGCCGCGCGGATCCAGGCCACGTTGACCGGACCGCGGTCCTACCTTCTCGCATCCGACGGTTTGGTTCCCCCCTACGCCACCAACGCGGGCAGCCTGTGGTCGGCCGACACTCCGCGGGACACGGCCGTGGAGCCGGACCCGCTCACGGAGCCGATGTGGCAGAGCGAAGACATTTGGGTGCGCAACCAGAACGACGGCCGCATCACCCAGCAACACCAGAACCCGGTCCATCGCCCCGCAGGGTCGCAGCCGAACTATGTCTACGTACGTGTTCGCAACGCCGCCTGCGGGACACCCGCCGCCGGCACGGTGAAACTCTATTGGGCCAAGGCGTCCTCGGCACTGGCATGGCCGGATCCCTGGGACGGCAGCATCACTGCACCCGCACTGATGGGCGGGCTGATCGGGACCCAACCGACGGGATCCGTCCCGGGGCGCGGGTCGTCAGTGCTGGAGTTCCCCTGGTCCCCGCCCGACCCGGCCGACTACAGCATGTTCGGCGGCGACCAGAACCATTTCTGCCTGCTGAGCCGGATCGAGACCGCTGCCACCCCGCCGTACGGGATGACCTTCCCCGAAACTTCAAATCTCTACGACAACGTCAAGAACAACAACAAAATCGTCTGGAAAAACGTGGAAGTGGCCACCAGTAACCACTTCGACCTGCCGGGATTCGCCACGCTGGGCAATCCCCAACCCATCGAACGCGAGGTGCTGTTCGCCGTGCGTGCGCCATCGCTTGCCGGCAAGGACCCGTGGGGACACGTCGAGCTGGAAGTGCCGAACGAGCTGGCCGACAAGCTGCGGGAGGCACAACTCGACCTGACGGTGGCGAGCTTTGAGAAGGACACGCTCCTGATCCACAAGCTCGATACACCGATCGGCCCAGTGACAGTCGACAGTGGGCAGTACTACACGCTCGGTGTCCGGATCACAGCCGACACCGAAGCCCCGCTCTTCGGCCTGTTCCTCATCGACATTGAGCAATACGAGCGCCGTGACCAGAAGAACGTTCTGGTCGGCGGACAGCGAGTCGCCTTCAAGGTGCTCCCCCCCAAGCAGGGCGACAAGCAAGTACCCCTGGGGCGATGGTGGCACTCGCATGAGGAAGACCGAACGGACATGCAGATGTTCCGGCCGGAAGGTTATGAGTTCCCCGTCTCCCACGGCCGCTGGGGACTTGAACTACTCCCGGACCACACCGCAGTCGTCTTCGACATCGGAGCTACGGACGGCGTCGACCGGGTCGACGGCTATTGGTGGACCGACCATGACGATCGCGTCCTCATCGGCCTGGGTGACCCGGAGCGGGGTGACTTCGTATTGCATGTCCACGCGGCCGATGAGGAATCGCTCTCGCTGCGAAGGACAAGGATCGTCCTCGAAGAATGAGCCGGCCTCGGAGACAGTCGTTCGGGAAGAACGCCCGCATGTTGGGGTGGAACGTGAAGCCCCGGACCTGATGCTTCTCGACCAGGCGCCGGGCGGTCCGCACTCCCGTCCGCCCCTTCGCCGGGTCGATGCCGGCGAAGGGGATCAAGTCCGGGTGTGCCGCCGCCGCTTCGGCGACCTCTTCGTTGGCGATGGCCGGAGAGCCGGTGGTGGACTCGGCGTCCACAGTGAACACGACACATGCCATGTGCCGTTCCCGGTAGTACGCGGCGACCTCGGCAGTTTCCTGGTGCGCGGTGAACAGTTCGGATAGAGCGACGCCGTAGGTGGCCGGGACATGCGTCGCAGGCCACTCAGCGCGTTCGGTGGACGCGCACGGGCAGGGAGGCCCAGGAGCGGAGGGTGTTGTTGAGGTGCCGGCCCGGGGTCGCCGTGAGTTCGATGTGCTCGACGCGGGCGGCGAGCGCGGTCAGCAGGGTTTCGGCCTCCAGTCGGGCGACGTGCTGTCCGACGCACTGGTGGATGCCCATGCCGAAGCCGACGTGCCCCGAGGGATCCCTCGTGAGGTCGAACCGGTCCGGATCGTCCCATCGGTCCGGGTCGCGGTTGGCGGCGCCGAGGAACATGAGGATCTTCGTGCCCTCGGGGACGAGCGCGCCGGCGATGGTCACGTCGGTGGTGGCGGTCCGGAAGAAGGTCTGTACCGGCGACTGCCAGCGCACCGCTTCGTCGAAGGCGACGCGCGCCAGTTCCGGTCGTTCGCGCAGCCGCTGCCACTGCTCGGGGTGGGTGGCGAAGGCGTAGAGACAGGCCGCCAGGCCGTGCACGGTGGTGTCGACTCCTGCGGTGAGCAGGGAGCGCACCACGAGGGGGGCCTGTGCCCGGGTGAGGTCCCCGCGGTCGGCGGCGGCCCAGATCCTCGCTCCGAATCCGTCATCGGTGAGCGCCTCACGGGCGCATTGGGCGTTCACCCACGCCGACAGCTCGGCGACCCGGTGGGCGTCGGCTCTGACCAGGTCGTTGACAGGGCCGAAGGAGTTGAAGGCCACGTTGCCATACGGCAGGAGGTTCTCCCGGCCGTACGGGCCGAGACCCACGGCGTCGGGAAACACTTTGAGCGGAAACGCGCACGCCAGCTCGGTGAAGGCATCGAACTCCCCTGTACCGCTGGTGAGAACCTGCTCGACGAGTTCCTCGGCCGCCCGCTGCCAGGCCGCGCGCAGCACGCGCAGCGCGGAGGGGGCCAGAATGTCCCGCAGCACCCGGCGGGGGGCGTCGTGCCGGGGCGGGTCGGCCTCCAGCAGCACGCTGGGCGGACGCCACGGCTCCTCGTGGCGGAAGTTGGCCAGGCCCACCCCCGACCCCGACTCGAAGTGCTGCCAGTCCGCGAGTGCGGCATGCACCTCCTCATGGCGGGCCAGGGCACGTACGTCGTATCGGGAGAGATACACGACGGGGCCGGCGCCCCTCAGGACGCGGTGCAACTCCTCGGGATCTTCGAGGGCGGCGGGTGAGAAGACGTCGATGTCACAGACGGGCAGCTCGGCGGTCCCGGGCATGGCGGCTCCTGGCTACGGGGAAGACGGGGAGGGGAAGGGGAGGGAGGGATCACAGGTCGAGGACCAGACGGTCATCGAGGGACCGGGACACGCACGGGAACATGCAGGTGTTCGCCACGCGCTCGTGATCGGCGAGGATCGAGTCGCGGTGGTCGGGGCTGCCTTCCAGTACGGGGGTGAGGCAGGTGCCGCAGGTGCCCTGCTCGCAGGAGGACAGCACGTCCACTCCGACGCTGCGCACAGCGTCCAGCACCGAGACGTCCGGAGTGACGGTGACGACGCGCCCCGTCCGTCGCAACTCGACCTCGAAGGGCACGTCCCGTACCGGCGCGGCCTGTTCGGCGGCGGTGAACCGCTCGGTACGCAGCGTGTACGCGGGCCAGTGTGCGCAGGCGGCCTCCACCGCGGTGAGCAGCGGGGCGGGTCCGCAGCAGTAGACCTTGGTGTCCAGGCGCGGGGCGCCGAGCCAGGACCCGAGATCGAGCAGCCCGACCTCGTCCTGGGGAGCGATGTGTACCCGCTCTCCGTAGGCCGCGGTCAACTCCTCCAGGAAGGCCATGGAGGCCCGCGTCCGTCCGCCGTACAACAACTGCCACTCCGCGCCCAGTAGTTCGGCCTGCTGGACCATCGGCAGAAGGGGGGTGATGCCGATGCCGCCGGCGATGAACAGGTACGTCTCCGAGGGCACCAGGGGGAAGTGGTTGCGTGGTCCTCCGACGCCCACCCGGTCGCCCGGACGCAGTGTGTCGTGGACAAGCGCCGATCCGCCGCGGCCGTACGGCTCACGCAGGACCGCGACTCGGTAGGTGTAGGCGTCCCACCGGCTTCCGCACAGCGAATAGTGCCGCACCGTCCTGTCCGGAAGAACGACCTCGATATGGGAGCCGGGGGTCCAGTCCGGCAGTCGCGCGCCGGCCGGATGCACAAGGGTCAGCGCGACCACGCCCTCGGCCACGGCTTCCTTGGCGGAGATTTCCAGAGTCACGACCACGTCGTCGCCTCCCGTCTTCGGATTGCGGGAAGCATGCGCGCGGGTGAGCGAAGGGCGCGACGGGACTCTCATTGAATGAGAGACGAATCGAAAACTCAGCCGGGCAAGCCGTGAGCCGCAAGGGCCCGGGAAACGCCGCGCGCCGCGGTGCGCACCACGGGCACGACAGCGGCTGCCCCGGCATCGTTCGGGACGATCACCGAGAATGCGGCCACCACTTCCCCTTGCCGGCCGCGCACCGGGGCGGCGATACCGAGAGCCTCCTCGTGCACGTATCCCGGGCAGTACGCGTATCCCTGGCGTCGGATGGCGGCCAGGGTGGAACGCAGCGCGGTGGGGTTGGTGATGGTGTGCGGCGTGTACGCCTTCAGAGGTCCGGCGAGGATGCGCTCCTGGAGCGCGACGGGACCATGGGCAAGCAGTACCAGGCCGCTGGACGACCCGTGCATCGGCAGCCGACCCGCGATACGGGTGTAGTTGATGACCGCTCCCGGCGCTGTGAGACGTTCGAGGAACAGCACCTCGTCGCCGTCCAGCACCCCGAGCTGGACATGATGTCCCACCACATCGTGCACGCCCTCCAGGAACGGCATCGCCGCGTCCCGCAGTGACAGGGTGGGCGACGCCCGCGTCCCCAGCTCCCACAGACGCATACCGACCCGCACCCGGCGGTCGGCGTCACGTGCCAGGAAGCCGTGCTCGATCAACTCTGCCACCAGCCGCGAGGCCGTTGCCAGGTGCAGTCCCGTACGCCGGGAGATCTCGGAGACAGTGAGAGCAGGATCGTCGGGTGTGAACACTTCGAGGATCCGCACGGCTCGCGACAGAACCGACTCACCCGTCCGTGTTGTCCTCACACCGACATGATCGGCCCCTGGTGTCCGGAGGTCCAGGTCCGCACGGTTGCGGATGTCCGTTCGCGGCGGTCGGCCCTTTGACTTTCGGGGCGCTCGTCCGGGCTGTCTTCGAGGAGACGACGCACCAGTGGCTGGTCAGTCCGGGGACAACGGATCGCTCAGCGGCTGTCCGGGCTTTACTGCTCCTTGATCAACACCCCTCGCCCGTGCCGTCCACCGCAATCAGCCGCAGGCCCGCCAGAAACGCATCCGCTCATCCGCTCATCCGCTCATCCGCGACCGGAGCGGCAACCTCGTCGAACAGGTTCCGCACAGCGCCTCGCCGAGCCGTGGGTCGATGCCACCAAGACGGGCCTTACGGCGGCGAGGGCGGCGGCCCGGCAGCACTTCAGAATCCTCGTGTCCAGCCAGCGTCCAGAATCCGGCGCCCCATGCCTCGCACACGCCACCCTCGGCAACCTGCCCCATCGCCGGTGCACGACATCTGCGCAGGTCAGAGTGATGCGAACCAACACTGACCGCAACGGAGCCGAACTCACGCGCAGCGGATTCAGTCCGTTCAAGCAACGCTGACGACCCGACAGGACAAATTGAACGTTTCCGCAGGTCAGCAACCTCAACAGGTGGGGCGGGTGACAGGGCAGCCGCCACCGACATCCCCCAGCCTGCATCCCCCGCAGGGCCCCGCGCCGAAGCACCTGCGAAGGCACAATAAGCCGCAGAGCCAGAGGAGCGCTCATGACCCACACGGAAGTCCGCCTTCGGATAAGTGGGCCGAAGTGGCGCCATGCGCCGGGCAGGCGGGCCGGTGTTCGGCGATGACGAGGTGGACACCCCGGCACGACGGCGGGCGACCGTCCGGCAGGGACTGCTCCCATACCTGGACGGCCGACCCCGCCCCGCTGAGCGAGACGTGCCTGTCCTGCGCGGCGCGCGGACGTGTGCCGGGCGATCTGCTGCTGTGCCTGACCTGCGGCCACGTGGGATGCAGTGACAGCTCCCCCGGCGCTCACGCCACAGCGCACTTCGACTCCAGCAAACATCCCGCGGCCCGGAGTCTGACGGCAGGCCAAGCATGGGCTTGGTGCTACGTCGACGAGGTGTACCTGGATGTGCTGGACGACCACCAGCCGCCGTCCGCTCCGCGTCCCGTCGAGTCCGTCTGGGATTACCCGCGGCCACCTGCCCTGCACCACGACGACCGGCTCGTACGTGTCGAGTGCGCCGGGCAGGTCGTGGCCGAGACCCGTACGGCGATCCGCGTGCTGGAGACCAGCCATCCCCCCGTCTTCTACATCCCCGCCCACGACATCCGCACCGAGTTCGTCTTCCCCGCCCACTCCGGCCGGACCTGGTGCGAATGGAAGGGCGCCGCCCGCTACTGGGACGTGATCGTCGGAGACGATGTACGCGCTCGCGCCGCCTGGAGCTACCCCCACCCCGAACCCGACTACGCAGCCCTCACCAACTTCCTCGCCTTCTACCCCAGCCGCATGGACCACTGCACCGTCGCCGGAGAGGACGTCACCCCACAAGAAGGGGACTTCTACGGTGGCTGGATCACCTCCGAGATCCAAGGACCCTTCAAAGGCGCACCCGGGACCAGCCTGTGGTGAGCGCGCCGAACGTCCCTGACGGGGCGTGGCGAGAGCGGCCCGCGCCAGCGAGCACGTGGAACCTGCGCCGCTGAGCTTGGGGTTGCTGAGTCTGGCCTAGGAAATCCCGCCTGACACAACGTCCGAACATCACACCCGCCACGGACAGATCACGCGTGGGCTTCGCGCGCGGCGTCGGAAATGCTCGAAGTACCGGGGCAGGCACACGCTGCGCGCCGCGGGCGCAGGCTGGTCGCACTCGGCGAGGTGATGCCGGGTATGGCCGCTGCGGATCTTCTTCGTCGCCGACTCCACCGGAGGAACAGCATGTCGCTCCTGAAGACCATCGATCCCAACCCCTCCTTCGCACCCCAGGAGTCCGGCCCGCTGCCGGAACGCCTGATCTCCGGTGACCCGGCCTACAAGACGTGGGTCCAGGACGCTGCCCGCTGGGAAACGGTCAAGACCGGGGTATGGGAGGCGACGCCCGGTGAGACGCGCTCCGTCAAGGGCGAGCTCTTCGAGTTCTGCCACATCCTTTCCGGCGTCGTCGAGATCACGCCGGACGGCGGCCGACCCGTGATCTACAAAGCAGGGGACAGCTTTGTCATGAAGCCGGGCTTCGTCGGCGTCTGGAAGACCATCGAAACCGTGCGCAAGATGTACCTGACCGTTTCGTAGATACAGTCGTTTCGTAGCCACAGTGCGGTGACGCGACCCGCCGCGAGAAAAAGCGAGTAGCGCGTGGCTCCGGCCGGTAATCCCTACCGGCCGGAGCCACGCGCTGCTTGCCTTCAGGCGTGGTGCGTGTCGTCGACCACGTATCCGCGCTGCTTGTCCACCACATTGCGCAGCGGCCGGCCCTCGAGGTGGCGGGCGTAGTTGTCGAGGAACACCCCGATGAGAGCCTCCCGCTCGCTGGTGGTCTCGCCCGCCGTGTGCGGGGAGATCAGCACGCCGGGCATGTTCCACAGGGGTGATTCGGCCGGCAGCGGCTCCCGGGTGAACACGTCCAGGGCCGCGCCGGCGAGTCGTCCGGAGGCGAGGTGGTCGACCAGCGCCTCCTCGTCGACGAGACCGCCCCGGCCCACGTTGATCAGCCGCGCCCCCGGTTTCATGGCCGCCAGCACGGGGGCGTCGACCATTCCCCGGGTGCCCTGGGTGAGGGGCGCGGCCAGGACGACGTAGTCCGCTTCCGTCAGGGCGGAGCGCAGGGTCGCCGTCCCGTGGACCGTGCCGAAGTCGGGGTCGTCCGTGCGGGGCTTGCGGCCTGCTCCGCTCACCCGCATCCCGACGGCGCGCAGCAGCCGGGCGATGGCCCGCCCGATCGGCCCCGTCCCCCAGACCAGCACGGTACGTCCGGTGATGCTGTCACTGGGGCGCGGGCGCCACTCGCGGCGCCGCTGGTGCTCCCACGTGCCGGGGAAGTCCTTGGCGAGGGCGAGGATGAGGCCCAGGACGTACTCGGCGGTGGGCTGCTCGTAGACCCCGCGGGCGTTGGTCAGGACGACGTCCGGATCGTCCACCAGGGCGGGGAAGAGGAAGGAGTCCACTCCCGCCGAGGACGCGTGCACCCAGCGCGGCGCCTTGTGCGGGTCGTCCGGCCATGACTCCCGGATGGCCGGGGTGATGTTCACCCAGGCCAGCAGGACGTCGGCGCCGGGGAGGAGGTAGCGCAGTTCCTCCTCGGTCGCGTACACGGTGTCGGCGAGGCTTTCGAGGCGCGCGGTGGCGGGGGGCCTGTTTCCGCGGTAGAGGACGACGAGTCGCTCGCGCATGTCAGGCTCCGACGGGGACGGCCAGGTACTTGTACTCCAGGAACTCGTCGATGCCGACGCGGCCGCCTTCACGGCCCAGTCCGGACTGCTTGACGCCGCCGAAGGGTGCGGCGGGGTTGGAGACCAGTCCGGTGTTGATGCCGATCATGCCGCTTTCGAGGCGTTCGGCGACCTGCAGGGCGCGGTCGAGGCTCTGGGTGAACAGGTAGGCGGCCAGGCCGAATTCGGTGTCGTTGGCCGCGGCGACGGCCTCGTCCTCGGTCTCGAAGGTGCGGATCGCGGCGACCGGGCCGAAGATCTCGGAGTCGATGATCGCGGAGTCCGGGGCGATACCGGTGAGGACGGTGGGCGGGTAGAAGCAGCCGGCGCCTTCGGGGAGTTCACCGCCGGTCAGGACGGTGGCACCGCGCTTGACGGCGTCCCGCACCAGGTCGTGTGCCTTGCTGCGGCCGACGGCGTCGATGAGGGGGCCGACGTCGGTGCCGGGTTCGGTGCCGGGTCCGACGGTGAGGGCGGCCATGCGGGCGGTGAGGCGCTGGGCGAACTCGTCGGCGACGGAGGTGTGGACGAAGATGCGGTTGGCCGCGCAGCAGGACTCGCCCATGTTGCGCATCTTGGCGACCATGGTGCCTTCGACGGCCACGTCGAGGTCGGCGTCGTCGAACACGAGGAGCGGGGCGTTGCCGCCCAGTTCCATGGAGGTGCGGATGACAGTGTCGGCACACTGGGCCAGCAGGATCCGGCCGACCTGGGTGGAGCCGGTGAAGGACAGCTTGCGGATCTGCCCGCCGCGAAGGAGGGGTTCGACGACTCCGGCGGCGTCGGAGGTGGTGACGACGTTCAGCACACCGTCCGGCAGTCCCGCTTCGGTGAGGATCTGGGCGAGGGCGAGGCTGGTCAGGGGCGTCTGCGGGGCGGGTTTGAGGACGATGGTGCAGCCGGCGGCGATGGCGGGGCCGATCTTGCGGGTGCCCATGGCCAGGGGGAAGTTCCAGGGCGTGATCAGCAGACAGGGGCCGACGGGCTGCCGGGTGACCAGCAGCCGGTTCCTGCCGTCGGGGGCGGTCATCATGCCGCCGTCGACACGTACGGCTTCTTCGGAGAACCAGCGGAAGAACTCCGCCCCGTAGGCCACTTCGGCACGCGCCTCGGCCAGCGGCTTGCCCATCTCCAGGGTCATCAGCAGCGCCAGCTCCTCGGTGCGCGCGATGATGATGTCGTAGGCGCGCCGCAGGATCTCGCTGCGCACACGCGGCGCAGTGGCGGCCCAGGCGGCCTGCGCGGCCACGGCCGCATCGAGGGCACGCCGGCCGTCGCCGGGTGAGGCGTCGGCGACCTGGCACAGTTCCTCGCCGGTGGCCGGGTTGTCGACGGACAGGGTCCGGCCGGACTCCGCGTCCTGCCAGTTGCCGCCGATGAACAGCTGCTTGGGAACATCACGGACGACAGTCATGATGGGTGTCTCCTTGTGGGTGCAGAGAGGCTGCCGACCGGTCAGCGGATGCGGTCGAGGGTCTTGTAGTAGGCGCCCGCGAAGGGCAGGAACCAGGCGGTGCCGTTGTAGAGGGGGATGCGCGGCGGGGTGATGTCACGCACGGGGTTGACTTCGGGGTGGCCGTCCAGGACCTCGGCCATGACGTGCCCCATGTGGGTGGCCATCTGTACGCCGTGGCCCGCGTAGCCCATGGAGTAGTGGACGCCGTCCTCGGTCTGCCCGGCGTGCACGATGCGGTCCATGGCGAAGCCGACGGAGCCGCCCCACACGTACTCGATCTTCGTGCGGGCGAGCTGGGGGAAGATCCCGCACATCTCGCGGAACAGGACGGCCCCGCTCTTCTTGTCCGAGGTGGGGTCGGACGGCGCGAAGCGGGCGCGGCCGCCGAACAGCAGCCGGTTGTCCGGGGTGAGCCGGAAGTAGTGGCAGACCTTGTTCGAGTCGACGATGAGGCGGGCCTTGGGGATGATGTCCCGGGCGAGTTCCTCGCCGAGCGGCTCGGTGACGATGATGAAGCTGCCCACGCAGACCTGTTGGCGGCGCAGCCACGGGAAGTTCTTGTCGGTGTAGGCGTCGGTGGCCATCATGACCTGCCCTGCACGGATCACGCCGCGCTCGGTGCTGACCTCGAACCGGCCCGCCGCGGTACGCCGCACACCGATGGCCGCGTTGCGCTCGTGGATCTCCACACCGGCGCGCTCGCATGCCTCGGCCATGCCGCGCACGAAGCGGCCGACGTGCAGGGCCGCGCTGAACGGGTCGAGCAGGCCGCCGTGGTAGACGTCGGATCCGATCTCGGAACGCAGCTCGGACTTGCCGATCAGGATGGTCTCGTGGCCGAAGTACTTGGCCAGGTCGCGCTGTTGGGCCTTCTTGCTCTCGAAGTGGGCGGGGCGGGAGGCGACGCCCAGGCGTCCGACGCGGCGGAACTGGCAGTCGATGGACTCCTCGTTCACGAGCCGCTCGACGGTGTCCACGGCCTCGCCGTAGGAGTTGTAGATCTCGCGGGCCCGTTCGAGTCCGTACCGGCGGACCGCCTGGCCCACGCCGATGGTGAAGCCCAGGTTGGCCATGCCTCCGTTGCGGGCGGAGGCGCCGGAGCCGATCTGGCCCTTCTCGACGAGGGTGACGCGGGCGCCCTTGCGGGCGGAGTGCAGGGCGGTGGACAGACCCGTCAGGCCGGCGCCGATGACGACCAGGTCGGTGTCCTCGGTCAGCGGCTTGCCGGATCGGTCGGGAAACGCCCCTGCGGTTTCTATCCAGTAGGGAATCGTCTTCATCTCGGGTCCTCTGCGGGGAGTTTCGTGGTGGGGGACGGCCGGGCACCACCAGGGGCCCGGCCGTCGGCGCGGTGAGCGCTGTGACGGTCGGATCGACGTAGAACTCGGAGCCGGAACCGTTTCCGCGAGTGCGGGCCGTTCTACAGGACCCTTTCGAGGAACGCCTGCGTGCGCTTCTCGCGTGGGTTGGCCAGCAGTTCGCGTGCGTCGCCGCGTTCGACCGCGACGCCTTCGTCCATGAACAGCACTTCGTCGGCGACCTCGCGGGCGAAGGCCATCTCGTGGGTGACGAGGAGCATGGTCATTCCGTTGCCGGCGAGGTCGCGCATGACGGCGAGTACTTCGCCCACGCGCTCGGGGTCCAGTGCGCTGGTGGGTTCGTCGAACAGCATGATGGTGGGTTCCATCGCCAGCGCGCGGGCGATGGCCACGCGTTGTTGCTGGCCGCCGGAGAGCTGGGCCGGGTACTTGTGGCCGCATCCCTTGAGGCCGGCCTTGGCCAGCAGTTCGTTTGCCTGCTCCCGGCAGCTGGCGCGGTTCTTCTTCTGCACCAGGACCGGTCCGGACATGACGTTGGACTCTGCGGTCATGTTGGGGAACAGGTTGAACTGCTGGAACACCATGCCGATCCGGGCGCGCTGCTCGGCCAGCCGCTTGGGGCGCACGGCGTGGTAGGCGTCGTCCTTCTCGACGTAGCCGAAGTCCTCTCCGTTGACCCTGAGGACTCCGCGGTCGACGGTCTCCAGGCCGTTGACGCACCGCAGCAGGGTCGATTTGCCCGAGCCGCTGGGCCCGATGATGCAGGAGATCTCCCCGGCCTTGACGGTCAGGTCGATGTCACGCAGGACCTGGTGACGTCCGAAGCTCTTGCACAGCTTGCGTGCGACGATCGTTCCGTCCGGGTTCACAGCACTGACTCCCTCGTGGTGGCGACGGGCTGCCCGGGCCCGGCGGAGGTGACGGCCGGGGTCAGCCGTGTGCGGGTGGAGCGGGAGAACCGGCGCTCGATCATGGACTGGGGCACGCTGAGCACCAGCGTCATGATCAGGTACCAGAGGCTGGCCACGATCAGCAGCGGGATCGTCTGGTAGGTGCGGGCGTAGATCGCCTGTGCGCTTTGCAGCAGGTCGGCGACGCCGAGCACGCTCACCAGCGAGGTCTCCTTGAGCATGCCGATCATCTGGTTGCCGGTGGCCGGGATGATCGCCGGCATGGTCTGCGGGATGATCACGTGACGGAGCTTGGTGAAGGCCGACATGCCCAGCGATTCGGCGGCCTCGTGCTGGCCGCGGCTGACCGCGGCGAAGCCGCCACGGATGATCTCGGACATGTAGGCGGCCTGGTTCAGTGACAGTCCCACGATGGCCGCGGTCATCGGAGTCATGATCGCGTTCACGTTCACCGGTGTGGAGATGTCGGTGAACGGGATCCCGATCGACAGATTCGGGTACAGCGCCGCGATGTTGAACCAGAACACCAGCTGCACCAGCACCGGGGTGCCGCGGAAGAAGGTGATGTAGAGCTGGGCCAGTCCGGAGACGGGCCGCTGGTGCGACATGCGCATCACGGCCAGCACCAGCCCCAGCAGCGTGCCCAGGGCCATGCTCGTCACGGTCAGCAGCAGCGTGATCAGCAGGCCGTTGAGGATGGTCTGCGTGGTGAAGTAGCTGAACACCACCGGCCAGCGATAGTTCTCGTTCGTCACCGCGGTCCACACCAGACCGGCGACGATCGCGATGGCGACGGCCCAGGCGACATAGTCGCGGGGACGCTTCGGCGTGATCCGCTTCTTCTCTTCGGCCCGTAGGGGTGACACCGGTCCGCGCCTGGTCGTCGTGGTCTCGATCACGTCCATCGGAGTCTCAGTCCTGCGGGACGGCCATGGCCGCGGACGTGACCCCGAGATCCGTGAAACCCCAGCGTCCCAGCGCCTGGGCGTACTTGGGGCTGTCGATGATCGACTGGATGGCGGCCTTCAGCGCGGGGGTCAGCGGTGAGCCCTTCTTCAGGCCGACGGTCACGGGCTTGGTGGTCACCAGCGGCTTGAGCACGTCGAAGGTCTTGGGCTGCTGCGTGTCCGCCCACTCGAGTGCGATGAAGTCGTACATGACCGCGTCGATCCGCTTGGAGACCAGCTGGGTCAGAGCGTCGTTCACGCTGGGCAGGGACACCGCCTGGATGGCCGGCTTGCCCTTGCTCGTACAGTCCTGCTTGGACAGCTGGGGCAGCCACTGGAGCTGCTGGGTGGTGCCGGAGGTGACCCCGACGCGGTGCCCGCACAGCGTGTGGGTGCCCAGCTTCTGCGGGTTGCCGTAGGGGACGGACACGCCGGTGCCGGAGTTGACGTAGTCGACCATGTCGAGCGCCTTCAGCCGGTCCTTCGTGGCACCCATGGTGGAGGCGGTGAAGTCGTACCGGTCGGCCTGAAGTCCGGTGATGATGGTGTCGAACTTGACGTTGTCGATCTGGAGTTTCAGACCGAGCTTGGCGGCGATGAGCCGGGCCATGTCCGGGTTGAACCCGATCGGGGTCTTGTTGTCCGACGCCATGAACATGGTGGGCGGGTACGACAGGTCCATGGCCACCGAGAGCGTGCCCTTGGCCTTCACCGACGGGGGCAGCAGCTTCACCGCGTTCTGGTCGGGCTTCACACCGGCCGAGATGTCGTCGGTGTGCTCGGCCGACGAGCCGGACCCTGCGCCCTGTGCTGTGCTCTTCGCCCCCACGTTCTGCCCGGTGGCGCCCGCCCCGCACGCGGCGAGCGCGAGGGCCAGGGCGGTGGTGACGATCGGGATGCTCAGGTGCCTGTTGACGTGCATGGCGGCCCCTGCGGCGCCTGCGGTGCGGCGTACGGTTCTGCGGCCTGTCCGGTTGTTTTCCATGGCGGTGCCTCCTGGGGGAAACGCTGGGGATACGGGGGGAACGGCGTCAGATGCCGAGCATCTGGTTGAGCTCGTCGAGGGACTTGACGGTCACGTAGTCGTAGCCGTGGGTGACCGGGTCGTAGCCGCGGTCCAGGAGGACCAGGTTGCGGAAACCCATGTCGTGCATCGGCATCAGGTCGTAGCGGGTGTGCGACGAGACGTGCACGAAGTCCTCGGGGGAAGCGTCGAGTTGGTCGAGCATGTACTCGAACGCCGCGTAGCGGGGCTTGTAGTAGCCGGCCTGCTCCGCGGTGAAGACCGCGTGGAAGTCCGCGCCGAGCCGGGGCACACTCTCCGCGAGGAAGGCGTCGTCGGCGTTGGAGAGGATTACGAGCTTGTAGTGCTCGCCCATCTTCTTCAGCGGTGCCGGCACATCCGCGTGCGGACCCCAGCTGCGCACGCCGTCGGCGAGCCGCTTGCCGGCGTCCGGGGCGGCCTTGACGCCCCACTTGCGGCAGACGCCCTCGAAGGCGGCCTGGAGCGACTGCTCGTAGGGGTAGTACTTGTCGAGGATCGAGTCGTAGCGGTAGCCGCGGAACTCCTTGACGAACTGGTCCCACTGCTCGGCCGGGATCTGGTCGCCGACGAGTTCACGGGTGATGGGGGTCATCGGCCACTCGATCAACGTGCCGTAGCAGTCGAACGAGACGTACTTCGGGCGGAACTGGAACGAGGGGATGGGCATGGCAGTACTCCAGTCTCTGGTGCGTGAGTCTCTGATGCGTGGGTGACCGGCATGGCCGGCGTGCATTGTTTGGCATGCGCACGACATACAGGTCGGTGCGCGGGGTGTCCCTGTGGACGATCGCCGGGATCAGGCGGCGCCGACTCCGGCAGGAGCCAGGAAGGCGACGGGATGGCGGGTGCTGCCGTCGAGCGCGAGGTCGGCGGCGATCTCTCCCATCGCCGGCGAGATCTTGAAGCCGCTGCCGGAGAAGCCGGCCATGACGATGATGTCGTCCTCGCCGGGGAGATGACCGACGAGCGGGTTTCCGGACTGCGTATAGCCCTCCATGTAGGCCGACATCCGGATGGGGTCGGGGTTCAGGTCGGGCATGAGTTCGTCGATGAACTCGCGGAAGGTGCCGAGTTCCTCGGGGCGGACGGTGCGGTCGAGCCGTTCGGGCTCGGGCACCGGTGCGTGGTACTTGAAGGAGAGACCGAGCTTGACGGAGATGCCGTCGGGTGACGGGATGCCGAAGCAGTCGTGCGGTGCGACGCGCACGAACGGAGGAGCACCGCCCGCGAACCAGTCGTGGCGGGTGGGCAGGTGCCAGGAGCAGATCACCCGGCGGACGTCGACGGCTTGCGGGAGGTCCGGGAGCAGGGTGTTGATCCAGGGGCCCACGGTCACGACGGCGGCGTCCACGTGGTCCGTGCCCTGGTCGGTGACGATCCGTACCCCGCCGCCCGACAGGGGGACGACCTCGCGCACCGTGGTGTAGCGGTGCAGCCGGGCGCCCAGCTGCTCGGCACGGCCGGCGGCAGCCTGGATGGACGCCTCCGGCCTGATGACGGCGCCCAACCGGTCCAGGACGGCGATGTGTCCGTCCGGAAGCCGGTGCTGCGGGTAGCGGCGGCCGAGTTCCTCCCGCTCCAGGACCTCATGATCCAGCCCCTGGGCGGTGCTGGTGGACAGGAGCAGGCTCATGGACGGCGAGGAGGCCTCCCCCATCACCAGGCTGCCGCTGCGGCGTCGCAGCGCCCGGCCGGTCTCCGCCTGGAGCTGCTCCCACATCCGGTCCGCCAGCCGCAGCAGGGGAATGTACGCGGGCTCCCCGAGGTGGGCGGCCCGGTAGATGCGGCTCTCGCCCCCGGCCGCGCCGCGGTCGTGCCCCGGTGCGTAGCGGTCGTAGCCGATGACCTCGGCCCCACGGACGGCCAGTCGCCACATGGCCTGGCTGCCCATGCTGCCGGCACCGATCACGGCGACGCGCTTCGGGATGCGCATGAGGTCGCTCCTCTCGATGGTGTGGTGGGAGGCAGTCGGCCCCGGCACGGTGCGGACACCGTGCGGACCTCTCCGGTTCGGATCCCGCTGGGGATGGCGTTCACTTTCCGCCCGGCGGAACCCGCAGGTCAACCCACACTGTGTTCCGCCCCGGGGCCTTCTCGAGACGGTCTGTCACGGCGGACGACCGGACTGCCCGAATGACGGGCCGCCTCTTGTCACGATGAGTGGCCGGTGCCAAGGTGAGCCCGATTCCTTCGGAAGAAAGACCCTCTATGCCGCCCAGACACCCCGCAAGCGGTCACTTCCCCACCCTCCGGGAGGTACTGCTCCTGCCCGTGCTCGCGGAAGGACTGCCACGCGTACTGGCCGGGGAGTCACGACTGGACAGCCCGGTGCGCTGGGTCCACGTCACGGAGCTGCTCAACCCCGCGGACTTCCTGGAGGGCGGGGAGCTGGTACTGACGACCGGCATGCCGCATCCCGAGGACGCCTCCCAGCTGCGCGGCTACGTCGACCAGCTCGCGGACGTCGGCGCGGCAGGCCTGATCGTGGAGCTCGGATACCGCTACCAGAAGGTGCCCCAGGAGCTGGTGGCGGCGTGCCGCGCGCGGGACGTGCCGCTGGTCGAGCTGGCCCGCGGCGTCCGGTTCATCGACGTCACGCAGACGGTGCACGAGCTCATCCTCGACGCCCAGGGGTCCCTGCTGCGCCGCGGCAAGGACATTCAGGACATCTTCACGGCCCTGACCCTGCGGGGCGCGGATCCCGAGGAACTGGTGCGCACCACCGCGGAACTCACGGGAGCCCCCGCGGTGCTGGAGGATCTCACCCACCGGGTCCTCATGTGCGAGCTGCTCGGTCGGCCGTACGAGCCGGTGGTGTCGGCCTGGTCGCGGCGTTCGCGAGCCGCGCCGACGCCGGAGAGGATCACGCCGAGCGGCCCGGAGGGGTGGCTGATCGCCCCCGTGCAGGACCACCACGGGCCATGGGGACGTCTCGTCCTGCTGGAGGGGCGCCTCAACGCCGAGCCCGACCCGGAACACGTCCTCGTACTGGAGAGCGCCGCCGTCGCGCTGACCATGGCGCGCTTGGCGGGGCAGGCCTGGTGGGAGCGCCGCGCCCATCGCTCCGTACTGCGGGACCTGTACGAACGGCGTTTCCGCTCCCCCGCCGACGCGCGTGCGCGCGCCGAGGCACTGGGGCTCCCCACCTTCGGCCACCGGCTCTTCGCTGTGGTCATTAGCCACCCGTACACCGGCACCGAGGACGAGCATCTCGACGAGCGCATCGCGAAGGCGCTGACGCACACGGGCGTCCGCGCGCTGGTCGGCGAGACGGCCCAGGGCCGGATCGGCGTCCTCATGGCCTTGGCACAGGCGAGCGCATGGCAGCCGGTCGCCGAGCGGATCGGCCGTCTGACCAGGGAAGAGCTCGGACCGCGGGCAGTGGTCGCCGTCGGTCCGGGGGTGACCGACCTCGGCGGGATCGCCCGGTCGTGGCAGGAGGCGGAGCAGACGGCCGAGGCCATCACACCGACCTCCCCGGAGCGTTGGTTCTACGTGCCCTCCGACGTCCGGCTCCCGGATCTGCTGGGCGTCCTGCGGGTGGACACCCGTCTTCAGCGGTACGCGGAACGGCAGCTGACCCGCCTCATCGAGCACGACGACCGCAACAGCGGCGATCTGCTCCCGGCGCTGCGCGCCTACCTGGCGGCGGCCGGCAACAAGTCGGTCGCAGCGAAGAGCGTCGGCATGTCCCGGCAGGCGTACTACCAGCGCCTGCACACCATCGAACGGCTTCTCGGCTGCGACCTGGAGTCAGGACTGGAGCGCACGTCCCTGCATGTCGCGGTGCTCGTCCTGGACGCGAGTGAGGCTCCTGCTCCGGGGGCCTGACCCCGTCGCCCATGAGGGGACGCCGGGGGCGAGGGCGGGTCCGCACATGCGACGTCTGCCTGGTGGGCGGCGACGTCCTCGCCGCCCACCGCGGGCGCCGACGGCTCAGAGGAGTTCGATCAGTCTGTCGGTGAACTCGGCGGTGGTCGCGGTGCCGCCCAGGTCACGGGTGCGGGTGTCGCTCTTGGCCAGAATCGACGCGATCGCGTCCGTGATGTCCTTGGCCGCGGCGGGATGGCCGAGGTGGTCGAGCATCATGGCCGCTGACCAGATCGCGCCCAGCGGGTTGGCGATGCCCTTGCCGGCGATGTCGGGCGCGGAGCCGTGCACCGGCTCGAACATGGACGGAAAGTCCCGCTCGGGGTTGAGGTTGGCCGACGGGGCGATACCGATGGATCCCGCGACCGCGGCGGCGAGGTCGCTGAGGATGTCACCGAAGAGGTTGGAGGCGACGACGACGTCGAAGCGGGCGGGGTCGAGGACGAACTTGGCCGCCAACGCGTCGATGAGCTCCTGGTCCCAGGTGACGCCCGGGTGCCCGGCGGCCCGCTCGGCGATCAGCTCGTCCCAGAACGGCATGGTGTGGATGATGCCGTTGGACTTGGTGGCGGAGGTGAGCCTTCCGCGGCGGCGAGCGGCGAGCGAGAAGGCGTAGTCGGCGATCCGGGTGACCCCGGCCCGCGTGAACACCGCTTCCTGGACGGCCAGTTCCTCGGCAGTGCCCTGGTTCAGCCGTCCGCCGATCGCGCTGTACTCGCCTTCGGCGTTCTCCCGCACGACGACCATGTCGACCGCGCCCGGCCGTGCGCCGCGCACCGGACTGTCGACGCCCTCGAAGACACGGATCGGCCGGAGGTTGACGTACTGGCGGAAGCTGCGCCGGATCGGGATCAGCAACCCCCACAGCGAGACATGGTCCGGCACCCCCGGGTAGCCGACGGCACCCAGCAGGATCGCGTCCTTGTCGCGCAGCTGGTCGAGCCCGTCGGCCGGCATCATGGCGCCCTCGCGCAGGTAGCGCTCGCAGGACCAGTCGTACGAGGTGTAGGACAGGCTGAAGCCGTGGCGGTGGCCGAGGACATCGAGCACTTGCCGTGCCGGGGGCAGGACTTCGGCGCCGATGCCGTCGCCGGGGATCAGGGCAATGCGGTGGTTGGTCGTCATGCCGTCGATTGCAGCAAGGCGATGTGTGGGGCGTCCAAGACGCAAAGCGGATATCCCTGATAAGCGCCGCCTATCAGCCGCCGCGTGCCTGTTGGCTGCCGTGGTGCCTGTCAGGGGCTGTGGTGCCTATCGGCTGCCGCGGTGCCTGTCTGGTGCTGCGGTGCCTATCGGCTGCCGCGATGCCTGTCAGCGGCCACGGTGCCTATCGACTGTCGTGGTGCCTGTCAGCTGCCGCGTGCCTGTCTGCTGTCGTGGTGCCTGTCTGCCGTCGTGGTGCCTATCGGCCGCTGCGGTGCTCATTCGGCTGTTGCAGTGCCTCTCCGGGTCCGGCGGCCGAGGTCGCGGCCGTGACGAACGCGGCGGCTGCGGGCGACAGTGTGCCGCGGCGGGTGACGAGTGCGATGTCCAGGCTGGTCTCCGGCTCGATGTCCAGGACGCGGGCGCCCAGTCGCCGGGCGAGGTCACGCCAGGAATCCATGACCACCGCGAGCCCTACGCCGGCCAGGACCAGGGGCATGAGCGACACCCGGTGCTCCGTCTCGGCGGCGATAGTGAACTCGATGCCCTGTGCCCGCAGCGCGTCGACGTAGGCGCGCATCCCGGTACCCGGCTGTCCGACGATCAGCCGTTGTCCGGCAAGCTCGCGGCAGTCCACCGCGGTCCGACCGGCGAACGGGCCGTCGGCCGGCACCATCAGCACGAAGCGCTGCCGCTCCAGCGCGTACGAGACGACCTCCGTGTCGGAGAACGGCCCGGTGGACGCCAGGAGCCCCAGTTCCACGGCGCCCGTGCGCACCATGTCGACCACATCACGTGCGGTGAACGCCGCCTTGATGGCGACGGAGACCCCGGGGTACCGGTGGCTGAAGGTGCTCACCAGGCTCGTCAGCGGCTCCACCGCCTGCGACGGCACGGATGCCACGTCCAGACGCCCCTCACGGAGCTCGTGCACCGCCGCGACGCTCGCCCGCGCCGTCTGCAAACTCCGCACGGCCTCCCGGGCAGGATGGATCAGTGCCTTGCCGGCCTCCGTCAGCACCACCCTGCGTCCGATGCGATGGAACAGGTCGGAACCGAGATCACGCTCCAGCGCCCGCACCGCCTGCGACAGCGACGGCTGTGACACGTACAGGGCGGAGGCGGCACGGGTGAACCCGCCGCGGTCGACGATCGCCAGGAAGTACTCCAGCTGCCGGACATCCATACTCGCCCTCTGTCCCCATGTGACGGTGGATGAACCGCTCGGGCGCAGCTCCACCGACCGCAGCGACGCCGTGCGGCGTGAGCGACTGCTCGCCCGTGATCGGTGCGGCCGCGGTGGCGTTGCGTTCGTCAGCGCCCTGCCGCTGCGGACGTGCCGGTCTCGACCGCGTTCGCCCAGGCCCGGAGGCCCTCGTCCACCGCCGTCTCGTCGATGACGAGCGCCGGGATCATGCGCACGACCTGGTTCCAGGCGCCGCACAGCAGCAGGAGAAGCCCCTCGTCGACGGCGGCGCGCTGGACGCGGGCTGCCGTCTCCGGGTCGGGGCTGCCGTCCTCGGTGACGAACTCGGTGGCCAGCATGAGGCCGAGGCCGCGCACGTCGCCGATGCCCGGCGTCCGGTCGGCCACCGCTTCCAGGCCGGTGCGCAGCCGCTTGCCCATCGCTTCGGCGTTCTCGACCAGGTTCTCGTCGCGTACGACGTCCAGGGTCGCGCAGGCCGCGGCGCAGGCGACCGCGTTGGCGCCGTACGTTCCGCCCTGCGAGCCGGGCCACGCCTTGGCCATCAGTTCCCCGGAGGCGGCGATGCCGGACAGCGGGAATCCGCTGGCCAGGCCCTTGGCGGTGACGAGGATGTCGGGCGTGACCCCGAAGTGGTCGTGGCCCCAGAAGCGGCCGGTGCGGCCCACCCCGGTCTGCACCTCGTCGAGGATCAGCAGGAAGCCGTGCCGGTCCGCCCGCTCCCGGAGCCCCTCCATGAAGGTGCGGTTGGCGGGCACGTAGCCGCCCTCGCCGAGGACCGGCTCGACGATGATCGCGGCCGTGTCGGCGGGCGAGGAGATCGTCTGGAGCGTGTAGTCGAGCTCCGTCAGGGCGAAGCGGGTCGCGGTCTCCTCGTCCCAGCCGTAGCGGTAGGCCGCCGGGAAGGGGGTCACGACCACGCCGCTCATCAGCGGGGAGAAGCCGGAGCGGAAACGGGTGCCCGACGTCGTCATGGAGGCGGCGGCGACCGTACGGCCGTGGAAGCCGCCGTGGCAGACGATCACGTTCGGGCGGCCGGTGGCCTGACGGGCGAGCCGCAGAGCGGCCTCGACGGCCTCGCTCCCGGAGTTCGTGAAGAACAGGCTGTCGAGGCCTGTCGGCAGCACCTCACCGAGTTTGCCGACCAGGCGACGCAACGGCTCGTGCATGACGGTCGTGTACTGGCCGTGGATCAGCGAGCCGACCTGCTCCTGGGCCGCCGCCACGACCTTGGGGTGGCAGTGGCCGGTGCTGGTGACACCGATGCCGGCGGTGAAGTCCAGGAAGCGGCGGCCGTCCGGGTCGAAGAGGTGGACGCCCTCGCCCCGGGCCGCCACCACGGGAGTGGCCTGGCGAAGGTGCGGCGACAGTGCGGTCATGTTCGGCTCCCGGCCTCGGTGTTCGGTCTGCTACGGCCTCCCGAGCATCCCCGTCGGCAAGGACGGCGCCCACCCGCGATCTGTCCGGCCGGCGCACGGCATCCGGACGTTGTGTCAGGCCATCGACGACGCATTGGGCACCGCCTGGACACCGACTGGGGAGCGCCTGGGGAGCGCCTGGGCACCGCCTGGGCAGCGCCCTTTCCCCGACCGCCCTTGTGCAGGTCAGGGACGCTTGTCACAGTGACCGGACAGTCCCCGGGACCCGGGGCACGTCCCCGCGGGAACCCTGGGAGAGACCGTGAACGACCACCACCCGGCCGGCCAGGGGCCCACCCGTCCGCTCACTGTCGCCGACGTCCTGGCCCTTCCGGTACTGGCCGCCGGAGAACCGACGGTCGTCACCGGTGCGCCGCATCTGGACCGCCCGGTCCGATGGGTGCACATCACCGAGCTGACCGACCCCGCGTCATTCCTCAAGGGCGGCGAGCTCGTCCTGACCACCGGGATGCCGCTGCCGCAGGACGCGGCCGGTGTGCGCCGGTACGTCGACGAACTCGCCGAGGTCGGGGCCGCGGCCCTGGTCATCGAGCTCGTACGCCGCTACCACCGCCCGCCGGACACACTCGTCGAGGCCTGCAGGCGTCGCGGCCTCCCCCTCGTCACCCTGGTCAAGGACGTCAACTTCCTGGAGGTCACGCAGGTCGTGCACTCCCTTCTGCTCGGCAACCAGACGGAGGCGATACGCCGCACCCAGCGCATCCACGAGGCGTTCACCGCCCTGACCCTGCGCGGCGCCGGCCCGGAGGACGTGGTGCGTGCGGCGGCGGACATGAGCGGACACACGGTCGTCCTGGAGAACCTGGTGCACCAGGCCCTGATCTGCGAACCGTCCGGGCTGACCATGGAGGAGGCACTCGCCGACTGGGAACGACGCTCCAGAGCGACCGGCTCGGGCGACACCACGGCCACGCACGGCCCGGAAGGCTGGCTCACCGCCCCGGTCGAGTACCAGGGCGAGCGCTGGGGCCGTGTGGTCATGCTCCCGGCGCGCATCTCGGGAGCAGGCTTCGGACCGGAAGACATCACTCTGCTGGAGAGGGCCGCGATGGCATTGACCGTCGCGCGACTCATCCATCCCACTCCCTGGGAACGCACCGCACACCGCAACGCCCTGCTCGACCTTGCGGAACAGCGCCACCGCTCCGCCGAGGACGCCCGCGCCCGTTGCGCCGCCCTGGGGCTGGCCACGGATCGAGGCCACTTCGTCGCCGTCCTGGTGGACCTGCCTGCGAAGCACGGGGCAATCGAGGCCGAGGCACCGCTGGCGCAGGAGCTGAGCACGGCAGGAGTGGCGGCGCTCGTCGGCGAGTTGGCCGCCGGGCGCCTCGGCATCCTGCTGGCTCTGCGTACCGGGCAGCCCTGGCGACCGTTCGCCGAGCGCCTGGCCAGGACGGTACGGCGGCTGGACCCGGAAGCCGTCGTGAGTGCGGGTGGCGAGGTGGGAGACCTCACCGACAGCGCCCGGTCCTTCCGCGAAGCCGCCCGCGTCGCCGAGGCCACCCCGCCCGGCCAGCCCCTCCCCCAGGACCGCTCGTTCCATGAGCTGTCCGACATCGGTCTGCGCCGTGTGCTGTACGCGCTGCGAGAGGACCCTCGTGTCCAGGAGTACACCGAGCGACAGCTCCGGCGCCTCATCGACCATGACACTCAGCACGGCACCGACCTGCTGACCACCCTGCGCCACTACCTCGAAGCGGCCGGCAACAAGACGACCGCCGCCCGCCGGGGCGGCCTCTCCCGCGAGACCATGTACCAACGCCTGCGCACCATCGAGCGTCTCCTCGACCGTGACCTCGAATCGGGCGACCAGCGCACCGAGCTCCACGTGGCACTCACCGCGCTCGACGTGCTGCGAGCCGGCTGACACGGGCTCCCTTGGCAGCCGCCCACGTCGGTCCGCACGGGGTTCATCCCGCCGTCAAGCGCGACAGCTCCGCGGCCGCCGCAACAGGGTGACCCTCCCTGCCCATGTCCTCCAAGTGCCCGGCCAGCGCTGCCAGCGGGCGGCAGAGGTCGTGGTGGGCCGCTTGATCGCCCTGCGCGAGGGCCAGATGCAGGACGGTGATCGCGGTCTGTGCCCACCCCTCGCCGTGCTCACGCAGCCAGTCCTGCGGATCTTTCAGGAGATGGCGGAAGACGGCGTAGTACAGCAGGTGGCTCTCCAGTGCGAGGCGCCAGGCCACCTCCTGGTCGCCCTCCGCGTGCCGCAGTCCTGTTGCCAGGTGGCCCAGGCGCCGGGCGTACGGCGCGGCCGTGGCCAGGTGCGGCACCCGGCCCGTCACCGACGCGGACTCTCCGGCGGTGAGGGCTCGGTGGAGGGCCTCGACGGGCTCGCCCAGGGCCGCTCCCGCTTGGAGGATCGCCTCGCCGAGAGTCACCGGCACACCGTGGGCCAGGATGCGTTCCTGGCCCGGTACGGCGTCCGGATCGAGCTGGGCGGCCTGGACGAGCAGTGGCGCCGCCTCGTCCGGGCGGCCCGCGGCACGCAGGTGCACGCCGGTGCGAGCCAGCGCGCCCGCGAGGTCGCCCCAGCCCTGCTCGGCGACGCTCAGCGCGAAGCCGTCCACGGCCAGGGCATGGTCCCAGTTGCCCTGGGCCGCTTCGATGCGGGAGGCGACCTCGGCTGCCATGCCGGTGGCGTAGCCGAGGTGCGCACCGGGGTCGCTGCCCACGGTGTCGATCGCGTCCTGGTACCGGCTCAGGGCCTGTCCGGCACAGTAGAGGGCCTGGTCCGGGTCACCGTGCTGTGCCTGGACCACCGCGACCATGCTCAGCACGCGGGAGAAGTCCAGCGAGAGGGGCGGCTCCGCGGCCTGCAACCCGGCTCCCGCGTACGCCTCCACGGCCAGGTCGGCGTCGGTGAGCGCGGAAGCGGCGTGCCCGGCCAGGGAGTGTGCCGTGGCGCGGCGTGCGCGCACATCGCCGATGCGTGCCGCCAGTTGAGGTGACGTGGGTCCGGACCGCTTGTAGCGGAGTTCGCTCTCGTCCAGCGAGGCCACTGCCTCCTCGATCAGCTCCACGCCGATCTGCGAGGACCCCACGGAGTAGAGCAGCGAGGCGAGTTGCTCGTTCAGCCGCTCGTCGTCGGGGTGGGAGGCCAGCTCCGCGCGCAGGACCTCTGCCGCCTGGCCGTGCTGGTCCAGCGACTGCAGAAAGAGCCGACGACGTTCAGCGCCCTCGGCCTGCTGAGCCTGCGAACGGGTCTGCACGCCTTGCCAGTACAGCTCGTACACCCGCGACTGCCAGCCGTCGGCCGACGCAGCCATGCGCACCCCCTCGCCACCTGTGAAGGCGCCCACCCTACTCGAACACCCGCACGTTTAAGGCGCCTTCGGGGCCACGGGACGTCGACCGGATACCGTGTGCCACGAGGCAGGTGGCTTCGTAAGTGAGTTGACGCTGGATGCGGGGCGTCCGCCGTCCGGCAACAACAGCCACCACACGAGCCCGGCCTGCGCAGCCGGACTGGACACGGAAGGGGCGGGCATCCCTTGAGCTGGTCGATGTTCAGCTTCCGCGGGCACTGGGCGCACGCACACAACGTCCAGCAGGAGACGTTCATGGCGCTGGCAGCCATGTACGTCGAAGCCGACCCCACCTACCGCGCGGTGCCGTGGCTGCGCGAATGGCAGGCCTTCTGGCTGCAATCGCTCGGACGGCAGGCCAACGGCCTCAGCCACATCGGCGCCGACGAGTACCTCACCGACGACGGGCGCGTCACCCACTTCCGGGAGTTCCTGCGCGACTACGAGTCGTGGCTCGTCGCCTCGGAAGGCCCGTTGCACACGGCCGCCGGGCTCAGCGCCGAGAAACTCCTCGACTTCACCCGGACCATCGACGCCGTCCTCGCGGGCGACGAGACCCACCCCGACGTCCAGCCCGTCCAGCACTGAGGAACCAGACTCCCTCCAAAGAGCCGGCGATGTCGACTTTCGTCGACGACACCGATACCTCGGACCGACTGTGCTCCCCCTCGCGCTGCCCCAGGGTGGAACCTCCGTCCATCCAGGAGGCAGCATGGCGATCTTCCGAACGCGGGCAAGGACAGGTCTCATCACGCGTACGGCGGGGGTGATCGGGCTCGCGATGGCGGCCGCGGCCTCTCCGGTGGCGGCCTTACCGGCCCCGACGGCGGCTCCCACGCAGCTGTATGTCGCGACCTGGGGCAAGGACTCCTGGCCCGGCACCCTGGAACGGCCCTTCGCCACACCGGCCCGCGCCCAGCAGGCCGTACGTGCTCGGGCTCCGCGGATGACGTCGGACCTGGTCGTGAACCTGCGCGGCGGGACGTACCGCCTGAAGGCACCGTTGCGCCTGTCGGAGGCCGCGGGGGACTCCGGCCGGAACGGCCACCGGGTGATCTACCAGGCGTACGACTACGGGACACCGCGGCAGGAGCGGGTGACGATCAGCGGCGGCCGTCGGATCTCCGGTTGGCGGCCGGACCAGCGGCTCAGGGGCTTCTGGCGCACGGAGGTGGGCAGCCTCGAGACCCGCCAGCTGTACGTCGGAGACCGGCGCGCCACGCGGCTCGCGGGCAAGGGTGCGGGCTTCCCGGGCACGCTGAAGGCGACCAGCACCGGTTACGTCACCACCAGTGCCGTCCCGCGGACCTGGCGGAACCCTGGCGACGTCGAGTTCGTGTACCGAGCCGGCTATCTCGAGGGCCGCTGCGGCGTCGCAGAGGTCTCCGCGAGCGCCCGTCGGACCACCATCAGGATGGACCAGCCCTGCTGGAGCCTGGCCCAACAGCTCTACGGCGGAACGGAGTTGCTCGAAGCGCCGACCAGCGTGGAGAACTCCCCCAGCTTCGCGCACAAGCCCGGAAGCTGGTATCTCGACCGCTCCCGGCCCGGACACCACCAGCTGCTCTACCTCCCGCGGCCCGGGGAGGACATGCACCGGGCCAAGGTGGTCGCCCCGGTCCTGGAGTCCCTGGTCACCGGCACCGGCCGTCCCGGGCACCCCCTCCATGACATCGGCCTCCGCGGCCTGACCTTCGCGTACGCCACCTGGCGTGCCCCCAGCGAGCCCGCCGGGTTCCCCTCGGCGTGGAGCATGTACCTGCGGCCCGGACGGGGCGGGGACGCGAGGACGCTCACGGTGCCCGGCACGGTCGCCTTCCGCACCGCCGAGCGGATCGCCGTCGAGGGCAACCGCTTCACCCACCTCGGCGCCCAGGCACTGGAGCTCTCCGAGAACAGCTCGTACAACGTCGTCGACGGCAACGTCATCACCGACGTCTCCGACGGCGGCATCCTCATGGGAGTGGTTCCGCCCGACGAGAAGGGGACCAACCGCGGCAACAGGATCAGCAACAACTGGATCCACCACATCGGCGTGGAGTACCGCGCGGCCTCCGGCATCTGGGACTCCGCGACCCGGGAGACCACCCTCGCGCACAACCAGGTCAACGACGTGCCCTACTCCGGCATCCTCTCCGGGCCCGCCGACGACCTGCGGGGCATCATGCGCGGCAACCGCATCCTCGACAACCGCGTCTTCGCCACGAACCGGATCCTGGTGGACGGAGGCGGCATCTACCTGCGCGGCGAACAGGGCACCTCCTTCGCCGACGGCGCCGTCATCAGCGGCAACGCGGTCACCGACAGCAGGTACGGCGAGTGGAACGTCGGGATCTACACCGACGACAGCACCAACTGGGTCACGGTGGATCGCAACACGGTGTACGACTACGTCGCGTCCATCGGCGGATGCAGCGAGGAGTGGGGCGACCGCCCGGTGCGGAACGTGCGCTACCGCGGCAACTTCTGGGACGACGCCGTGCCCGAATGGGTCGCCCGACGGGATTTCCCCGGCGCCTGGCCCCCGGCCAACGCTCAGCACCCGGAGGAGGGGTGCGGAGAGCCCCACCACCTCGCCTTCAGCGGCAACACCCTGCTGCCCCCGGGCCACCCCGGCCGGGCCTGTGCCGCGAACGCCGCCTGCGCCGCCGTACTGGAGAACTCCGGACCGCTCCCGTCGTACCGCCAAGGCCTGGGCCTGCACTGACAGGACAGCCGAGTCGTCTGCGCCTCTCGGTCGCGCTTCACCCGTTTCAGGGGAGGCGGGGCTCACTCGGCAGATCCGAAAATGGCAGACGGTAACCGCTCGCCGACGTAAGCGTCCGCCATCGAGGGGCGCGGTGTGGAGGTCGTGGTGCACGCATCGCGCGACGTTTCACAACGGCCATGACGGTCGACGAAGGCATCTCCCGTGTCGCGGTGCCGTCCCCCGAGACCCGGGACCGCGTGCCGACGGACCTGCCGGAACGCGGGGAGCCGCACCGGCAGCCCCGGCCCGGCTCACCCCAGGACGACGACCTGGCCGTTCGCGACATCGTGGCCCGGCTCGCGGCCGCCTGGCCCGCCGTGGCCGAGACGACCGTCGAGGCGCTGGTGGCGTCCACGTTCGAGTCGTTCCGTGAGGCGAAGGTCAGGGCCTACGTGCCCATCCTGGTCGAGCGCCGGGTGCGCGGGGTGCTCGGCGCGCTCTGCCGCGACACGCCGTCCGGCCCCGGGAACGGCCGGTACGAGGGCGAGGAGAGGAAGTGACGGGGCATGTCGGACAAGAGGGCCGCGCGCATCGCGGACTTCATCGAGCCGCTGCGGGTGGAACCGGGGTCGAAGGTCCGGCTGCCCCGTGACTTCGATCCCGGCTACAAGGCCGGTCTGAAGAAGGGGGACGCCGCCGCGCTGCTGCGGTCCGGGGTGGAGCTGCTGGCCGAGTACCAGCAGCGGCTGGCCGCCCAGAACACCTACGGGGTGCTGCTGTGTCTCCAGGCGCTCGACGCCGGCGGCAAGGACGGCACGATCCGCCATGTGATGAGCGGCGTCAACCCGCAGGGCGTGCGCGTCAGCAGCTTCAAGGTGCCCTCCAGCGAGGAGCTGGACCACGACTACCTGTGGCGTTACGCCCAGCGGCTGCCCGCGCGCGGCGAGATCGCCATCTTCAACCGCTCCCACTACGAGGAGGTGCTCGTCGTACGGGTGCATCCCGAGCTCCTCGTCAGGCAGAAACTGCCCGATGCCGCGCGCGGACCGGGCAGGTGGAAGCGGCGGTACCAGGAGATCAACGACTGGGAACGCCATCTCACGGACAGCGGGTTCAAGGTGGTGAAGATCTTCCTGAACCTGTCGAAGGAGGAGCAGCGCGTCCGTTTCCTGAAGCGGATCGATCTGCCGGAGAAGAACTGGAAGTTCTCCGCGGCGGACGTAAGGGAGCGCGGGTACTGGGACGACTACCAGAAGGCGTTCTCCAAGATGCTGTCGGCCACGAGCACGCCGTGGGCGCCGTGGTACGTGGTCCCCGCGGACCGCAAGTGGTTCGGGCGCCTGAGCACGGCGGCGATCCTGGCGCACACCCTGATGGAGATCGACCCCCAGTACCCGCGGCTGCCGGAGGCGGACCGCAAGGAACTGCTCGTCGTCAAAAGGGACTTGGAGCGTGAGGCGCCGGAGGGTCTGCCGGCGGACCCGTACGCGGCCCGGCACCCTGAGGCCCGTCGGGCGAAGACCCGCGGCCGGGGATGAGGTCGGCGCACGCACTCAGAGGTCGGCCCGCGCACTCACCGGTACAGGCACATACGAGTGCAGGCAGGTGCGAGTACAGGCACGGCCGGCCAGGATCGGAGGCAGTCGATGACGGTACAGCCGCAGTCCAGAACCGCACCGTCGCGGCCCGCACAGGACGACTGGTACGCACGCTCCCCCGCGGAGCTCCTGGCGGCCTTCGACGTCGATCCGGGGGTCGGGCTCAGCGCGGCACGGGCCGCCGACCTGCGGGCGAGGAACGGCCCCAACGCCTTGCCCGAGGAGAGCCGTACGCCGGCCTGGATCCGGTTCCTCGGGCAGTACCGCAGCTATATGCAGATCGTCCTGGTGGCCGCGGCGGCCGTCTCCCTGATCATCCAGGAATGGACGACCGGGATTCTCCTCATCGTCCTGACCTTGGTGAACGCGGTCGTGGGGCTGCGCCAGGAGGGCAAGGCGGAGAGCGCGATGAACGCGCTGAAGTCGATGATGAAGACCACGGCACGGGTGCGCAGGGACGGCACGGAGGCCGAGGTCCCCGCGGAGGATCTCGTCGTCGGCGACGTCGTACTGATCGCGGCCGGGGACCAGGTGCCGGCCGACGGACGGATCATCGAGGCCAGCGCGCTCCAGATCGACGAGTCGGCGCTCACCGGCGAGAGTGTCCCGGCGGCGAAGGACTCGGGCACCCTGCCGGGTGGGCGGCGGCCGCCACCCGGTGACCGCACCAACATGGCCTTCATGAACACGCCGGTCACCCATGGCAGCGGCCTGGTCGTCGTCACCGGCACCGGCGCGGACACAGAGCTGGGCAGGATCTCCGGCATGCTCTCGGTGACCGAGAAGGAGGTACCGCCCCTGACCCGGGAGCTGGACCGGCTCACCCTGTGGATCACGGGGGCGGCAGGGCTCACCATGATCGTGATGTTCGCCCTGGGGCGCAGCCGTGACCAGGCCTGGGACGTCCTGTTCGTCAGTGCCGTCTCCCTGGCCATCGCCGCCATCCCGGAGGCCCTGCCGACCGTCACCCAGGCGATCCTCTCCGTCGGAAGCCTCAACCTGGCGCAGCGGAACGCCATCGTGAAGGAGCTGCCGTCGGTCGAGACCCTCGCGTTCACCTCGGCGATCAACTCGGACAAGACCGGCACCCTGACGATGAACCAGATGACGGCCGTCGAAGTGCTCACTCCCACCGACCGGTACACGGTCTCCGGCACGGGCTACACGCTGGAGGGCCGTATCCATCACGCCGCCGGCGCCGCCACCGACATGGAGGACGCGATCCTGCCGTACGTCGTGGCGAGCGACGCCCGGCTGGTCGGTGGCGAGGTGGTCGGCGACCCCACCGAGGGCGCGTTGCTGGTGCTGGCCCACAAGGCGGGGCTGGACACCGACGCCACCGCACAGCAGTTCCCGCGTCTGGCGGTCCTGCCGTTCGCCCCGGACTACAAGCTGATGGCGACCTTCAACTCGGCCGTCGACACCGCGGGCCGTCCGGTCGTCCGGTGTTTCGTCAAAGGCGCGGCACCCGCGGTGATGGCACGGACCACAGGCGCGCTGGCGGACGGTCGGACCGTCCCGTGGGACGCCGAGTTGCAGGAGCGTGCCCGGGCGGCGACCGAGCGGATGGGCGGCGAGGGCAACCGGGTGATGGCCGCGGCCACCCGCGATCTCGCCCCGGCCGACTTCGACCCCGAAGGCGACCTGCTGGGGTACGTCACCGGGCTGCAACTGACCAGTCTCGTGGCGATGGTCGACCCACCGCGCCCGGAGTCCACGGCCGCCGTGGCCGACGCGCAGGCGGCGCACATCCGGGTGCGCCTGATCACCGGCGACGACGTCACCACAGGCGCGGCCATCGCACGCCAGATCGGCATCCCCGGCGAGGCCGTCCTGGGCGCCGACTTCGCCGCGTTCACCGAAGAAGAACAGTTGGACCGCATCGACCGCATCGGAGTGGTGGGACGGGTCGCTCCGGAGCACAAGGTGCTGCTCGCCAACACCCTCAAGAAGAAGGGCGAGGTCGTGGCGATGACCGGGGACGGCGTCAACGACGCACCCGCCATCAAGGCCGCCGACATCGGCATCGCGATGGGCAGTGGCACCGACGTGGCGAAGAACGCCGGACGCATGATCCTCTCCGACGACAACTTCTCCACCCTGGTCTACGCCGTCGAACAGGGCCGTGCGATCTACGACAACCTCACCAAGTACATCCGCTTCGTCCTGCTCCTGCTGGTCACGTTCGTGCTGACGTTCCTCGGGGCGACCATCTTCAACATCGCGGCCGGCGAACCCTTCACACCGCCGCAGGTGCTGTGGATCCACTTCGTGGTGAACGCCTCCTTCGGCTTCGCGCTCGGTTTCGACCAGGAGAGTCCCGGGCTCATGAGCCGCAGGCCACGCCCGCGCGGGGAGTCGGTGCTCACCCGCCCCGTCCTGGTCACGGTCGGGCTCGCCGGACTGGCGATCACCCTCGCCCTGCTGGGGCTGATCAAGCTCGGTCAGGCACACTACGACAGCGCCGCGACCGGCCAGTCGATCGCCTTCACCGCTTTCTCCCTCTGTCTGGTCGTGGCGGCCTTCGAGTGCCGCAGCGAGACGGGGTCCGTGCTGACGGCCGCCACCTTCGACAGCAAGCAGATGAACTGGGTGGCGCTGACCCAGCTGGTGCTGTCCGTTCTGGTCACGCAGATGGACGGCTTCCGGCGCCTGCTGGGAACGACCGAGATCGACGCACGGCAGTTCGGCTGGGCCCTCCTGGCGGCCCTCGCCCTGCTGGTGGCATGGGAACTCGGCAAACTACTGGCCCGCCGCTCACGCGCACGACTCCGCTCCCCCGCACCGGCAGGGAATGAACCCCGACCTTGATTGTTGAAAGCGCTATGAAGAAGATCGGGTTCCTGTCCTTCGGTCACTGGACGCCGTCGCCGCACTCGCAGACGCGCTCGGCAGCGGATTCCCTGCTCCAGGCGATCGACCTCGCGGTCGCCGCGGAGGAGCTGGGCGCCGACGGCGCGTACTTCCGCGTCCATCACTTCGCGCGGCAGCACGCCTCGCCGTTCCCGCTGCTCGCCGCGATCGGCGCACGGACCAGCCGGATCGAGATCGGCACCGGCGTGATCGACATGCGCTACGAGAACCCGCTGTACATGGCCGAGGACGCCGGTGCGGCGGACCTGATCTCCGGTGGCCGACTTCAGCTCGGCATCAGCAGGGGATCCCCGGAGCAGGTCATCGACGGCTGGCGCCACTTCGGGCATGTGCCGGCCGAAGGCACCACCGACGCCGACATGGCACGCGCCCACACCGAGCGGCTCCTCGACGTGCTCACGGGCGAGGGCTTCGCGGAGCCCAACCCCAACCCGATGTTCTCCAACCCGCCGGGGCTGCTGCGCGTCGAACCGTACTCCGAAGGCCTCAGGGACCGTATCTGGTGGGGATCGAGCTCGAACGCGACCGCGGTGTGGGCGGCCACGCTCGGGATGAACCTCCAGAGCTCCACCCTCAAGGACGACGAGAGCGGCGAACCGCTGCACGTCCAGCAGCGCAAGCAGATCGAGGCCTACCGTGAGGCCTGGCGGGAGGCGGGGCACACGCGTGAGCCGCGGGTGTCGGTGAGCCGCAGCATCTTCGCGCTGGTCGACGACCGTGACCGCGCGTACTTCGGCCGCGAGGCCAACTCCAAGGACCAGATCGGCTACATCGACGCCAACACCCGCGCGATCTTCGGCCGTTCCTACGCAGCGGAGCCCGACGTCCTGGTCAAGCAGCTCGCCGAGGACGAGGCGGTCGCCGCCGCCGACACGCTCCTGCTGACGGTGCCGAACCAGCTCGGAGTCGGCTACAACGCCCACGTGATCGAGAGCATTCTGACGCATGTGGCTCCGGCGTTGGGGTGGCGGTGAGTGCGGTGGGGTTTGTGCGGGGGGTGGGGTGAGCGGGGGGTGGGGTGAGCGGGGGGTGAGGTGAGCCAGTCCCGGGCGGAGGGCCTGATCCCGTCGAGCCGGTGGGGCCGACGGCTCGTGATGTCGGCGGTATGCCGCCTGTATGAGGTACGCGCAGGGTGGTGGGCTCACGGAGCGGGGACGGGAACGTGATCATCGCCCTGTTCTGTTCGTCGGTGAAGCAGGGTTGGGGTGATCTCAGGGGCGTGCTGGGGACATCCCCGATGCGGCGAGCCGCGAGATCGGGTGGACTGGCACTCGTCCACGCCTCTCGACCGGAAAGCACAGCATGAAGACGACAGTCGAATGGATCCGAGCCGACGAGCGACTCCCCTACGACGGTGCCGGCATCCTCGCAGCGGTGACGGGTCGCTATCCGGGCGAGCAGGAGGACGACCCCGACTCGCTCTCCGGTCAGGAGTTCTGGCTGGTACTCCCCATGTACTTCCGTCGCATCCATCCGGTGGAGGAAACCGGAGAGATCATCGAGAACTGCTTCTACGACTCCGACGGCGTGGTCCGCTTCCCCATCGGCGGGCCGACCTGCGAGGAAATAGTCACGCACTGGGCCGAAATGCCGAGCCTTCCCGGCATGGACGTACAGCGCATCTACGGCAAGGACGTGGGCCCCGCGCTGCGTGCCCTGCCCCACCATCACTGACCATGAGTGCGTGACATCGTCATGGTGGTTTGCGTGCGTAGTCCGGTGCCGGTGAGGCAGCCGTCGAAGGCGTCGTGTCGGTACTGGAGTTGGTGAAGGCCACGCCGGCTGGCGGTGATCAGGTCGTCGGGGTCGGCGAAGGCCCCGTTCGCCTGGCTGGCGCGCCGCAAGCACGGACCACAGGCATTCCACCGGGTTGAGGTGGGGTGCGCAGGGCGGCAGTTGAACGACGGTGAGCCACTCACGGTCGGCGGTGCAGTGGCGCATTCCGGCGGTGAGGTGGGTGTTCAAATGGTCCCACCAGCACGATGGGGCCGCCGAGCTGATGATGAGCGGTCTGGATGAGGTCGCGATAGTCGGTCCAGGGGAAGCTCTTGCGCCCGTCCGGTCGGGCATCGGAGCAGGGGCGGTAGATCAGCCAGGAGGGCTGTCCGGACTTGTAGCAGGGCAGGGCGGCCACCAAGATACGGCGGCGGGAGCACCCCCTGACCCGGACGCCGGGAGCATGGCCGCGGCGCTGACCAGGTGCGGGTAGTGGGCGGCCTCATCGAGAATCCGGCTTGCCTTCGCGGACGAGCCAGGCGTCGAGCGCCGCCACGGTCCTTCCACGTCAGGCCAGGTCTCCTTCACCCAGCCGGCCACCGCCGCCTCGTCCCGCTCGATGGCCCGGCGGGCGGAGACCTGGTAGCTCCAGCCGAGCCGCTTCAGCAAAGCCGCGACGCCCTGGACGGTATAGCTCTTGTGGAGACGACGCCCGATCAACGTCTTGATCCGCTATAGGGTCCGCGTCTGGCCCAGCCAGCCGTGCGCCACGGGGCCCTTGAGCAGCTCACGCTCAAGTACGACGAAGAGATCGTCGCTCAGCACGGGCAAGGACGCCGACCCTGTCGTAGCCAGGGCTCTCGGCCCGCCCTGGGACCAGGCGCTATGCCGCCGTTGCACCGAGCGGACACCAGAGCTGTTCAGAACCGTCCTTCGATCAAGCACCCAGGAACGTTGAGCATCCGCGCGGTTGCCTTTGAGTACGGGTACTCAGGAGGCGGTGGCTGTCCGGCGACGAGAGTGGAGGCACACCGGACAACGAGAGGGAGCACGCCGTGACCACGCCTCGCAGCGAAAGCCTGACCAACTCCAGCCTGCGGCCTCAAATGGCCCGCATCGGCACCGCGTTGGCAGGCGCGGCAGCATTGCTCTCGCTCACGGGCTGCGCGGGCTGGGAGTACAAGGAGAACATCTGCAGCAGCGGCGAGTACCCCGTGCTGTCCGTGGGCGGGACCGGCTCCGCGTGCGTGCCGGACGGGGAGAAGCCCGACGCCGGGTACGCGAGATACCCCGAGGGCAAGGTGCCGCAGGAAGTGGGCGACAAGTGGGACGTGTACTGGGAGACCCACACACTCGACGAGAAGGGCAAGATCATCGACGTCTCGCCTCCGCGCTGACCCCGGCCACCAGCGGCTCCGACCGCGGAGCGCTCAGCGGCGAGTCGACAGCACTCAACGACAACGTGGACGACATCCGGCCAACTCGGCCCGAAGACGGGCTTGTTGGGTGATCGCCCTCCAGGGGATGCTTCTACAGCACTGTAGTTGCCGTGCGCCGCCGGTTCGCCGTATCGGCCGATGGCCCCACCGGAAGGGCGGACCTGATGTTCGGTTTGAGTGAACTGGCCTTGATCCTGCTCGTCGTCGTTGTGGTCGTAGGGATCAAGAAACTGCCCGAGCTGACACGGTCGGCGGGCAAGGCCGCACGGATCTTCAAGAGCGAGGCGAAGGCACTCAAGGAGCAGGACCGCCCCTGAGGTCCCGGCCGGACGCCCGCCCGCCCGCGCGTCAGCCCGCTCCGGCCGGAGAGGGTACGCGAGGCTGGGTGCGGCCACCGGAGGTCAGCGCCCGGCGGAGCGTGCGGATGCGCTGCGAGATAAAGGTAGGAAGGGAGTTCGGCGCCGCTCAGCCCCTGCCATGAAGAGGTCGACAACCCTCCAGCCAGACCCAGAAGCCATTTTCGGCCGTTCCCGCCCCACCCCCGCGGACCTCACCCCTCCGCGCTTACTGGACGCCTAAACTTCTACGCACCTGTAGAAGGTCCGCACAGGAAGGGCCTCATAGGAACACACGCATAAGGAGTGGACGCCACGATGGTGTTCAAAAGGCTGCTCGGGTCGCTCGGAGTGGGCGGGCCCACGGTGGACACGGTTCTCGATCTGGGTGCCGGTCGACCCGGCTCGGCACTGACCGGGCAGGTCCATCTCAGGGGCGGTGACGCCGACTTCGACATCGAGCACATCGGCCTGGAGCTGGTGGCGCGGGTCGAGGCGGAGCACGAGGACGGCGAGAGCGAGGGCGTCGTCGTCTTCGACCGGTTCATCGTCGGCGGCGGCTTTCGGCTGGCGGCGGGTGAACCGCACAGCGTTCCGTTCGCCGTGGCGCTCCCCTGGGAGTCGCCGATCACCGAGCTGTACGGGCAGGGTCTGGGCATCGTGCTCGGCGTGCGGACCGAACTGGCCGTGGCCGGCGCGAAGGACAAGGGCGACCTGGACCCGCTGAACATCGCTCCGCTGCCGGCCCAGGAGGCGATCCTGGAGGCGCTCGGGCAGCTCGGCCTCGGGTTCAGGTCGACCGACCTCGAGTACGGGCAAATCGGCGGCACCGGCCAGCGTCTGCCCTTCTACCAGGAGATCGAGCTCACTCCGGCGCCGCAGTACGCCCACCTGGTCAACGAGATCGAGGTGACGTTCCTGGCGGGTCCGGGCGGGATGGAGGTCGTTTTGGAGGGGGACAAGCGCGGCGGCCCGTTCTCCTCCGGCCACGACGCGGTGACCAGGTTCAGCGTCTCCCACGAGGGTGTCGACCACCAGGACTGGAACACGGTCGTCGACGGCTGGATCCGCCAACTGGTGGAGCACCGGGCCGCGTACGGCTCACAGGCCGTCCACGGCCACGACCCGTACGCCCACGGCCATGGACACGGCGGTCACTACGGCGGCGGCGAGCACAACGACGACGGCCGCCGTTCCGGACCCGGCGTGGGCACCGCGATCGCCGCGGGCGCGGCGGGCTTGGCCGTGGGGGTGGTCGGCGGGATGGTCGCGGCCGAAGTGGTCGACGAGATCGGGGACTTCTTCGAGGGCGAGGAGGAAGAGGGGGAAGAGGGGGGCGACGAGGACTGACCGGTCGCCGGCACGCCCCACAGGGCCATCCGCACCCGAGCGAACTCCATGGACACAGCGGGAACTTGTCGGACCCACCGCGATTTTCTACATTGCTGTAGATATTCATGTGGTTCACCGACCGGTGGACCGGCTCCCGACCGAACTATGGAGTTCTCATGGCCCTGTGGGACCGCCTCAAGGAATCCGCCTCCACGATGCAGACCCAGCTGATGGCGAAGAAGAACGACCTCAAGAGCGGCGCCTTCCGCGACGCCAGCATGGCCATGTGCGCCCTGGTCGCCGCCGCCGACGGCACCGTCGACCCGTCCGAGCGGCAGCGGGTGGCCCAGCTGATCTCCACCAACGAGGTGCTTCAGAACTTCCCCGCCGATGACCTGCGGCGCCGCTTCGAGGACAATCTGACCAAGCTGACGACCGACTTCGACTTCGGCAAGGTCAGCGTGCTCCAGGAGATCGCCAAGGCCAAGAAGAAGCCCGCCGAGGCACGCGCGGTCATCCAGATCGGCGTCATCATCGGCGGCGCCGACGGGGACTTCGACAAGGACGAGCAGGCCGTGGTCCGCGAGGCGTGCTTCGCACTCGATCTGCCGCCGCACGAGTTCGACCTCTGACCGACACACGGCGCGCGGGGTGCCGGGCGGGCCGTCAGCAAGCCGCCCGGCACCCCGCGCTCATCGGCAGACCGTCTCGTTCACAGCGGCGTCGCGGCGTGCAGGATGAAGAGCATGGTCACCGCGGAGTTCGCGGACGACATGGCGGAGACCGCCGTGCCCGCGGCCGCGCTCCAGGCCGCCGGCCCCATCTCCGTGAACACCGACGGCCAGCTGCGCACGACGGGTGCGGGGGCGAGCAGGGCCGCCACCCGGCGTGGCACCGGCCCCGGCGCGGCGAACCCGGCGAGCGTGAGCGACGGAGCACCACGGGAGACCAGGGCCGCCTTGCCGATCGCTCGCGCCACCGTACGGCGGCTGCCGACCGCCTGCGCCGCTTCCTCGTCCGCCCACCGCTCCGCCGTGTACGACACCGCCGTCCGCAGGGGACGCAGCAACGGGTTGGCGAGCGAGGCGAGTTGGACCGCGAGGAGGAAGCGGTGATGACGTGCGGCGAGGTGGGCACGCTCGTGCGCGAACAGGGCCCGGCGCTCGGCCGGTTCCAGACACTCCAGCAGGGCGGTGGTCACCACCACCCGGTCCCGGCGGCCACCGGGCAGCGCATACGCGTACGGGACACCATCGGGCAGGACGGCCACCCCGGTGTCCGGGAGCCCTGCCAGCGCCCGGTGCGCCCGGCGCCGTACCCGGCCGTGTCGCCACAGCGCCCGCCCGCAGGCGGCCAATACGGCGAGCAGCGCCGGGATGGCGACCTTGCCCGCCACCTCGTCGAACGGCACGGCCGCGCGGACCTCGGGGTCGGACCAGCCGTCGGGGAGCGGATTGCCGGGCAGTTGGGCGGTGCCGACCACCATCACCAGCCCGAGACACAGCGTGCTGCACAGCGCCATCGCAGCCGACAGGGCGGTCAGCAGCCTGGTCGCGATGCGTGGATGCAGATGCTGCTCGGCCAGGCGGGCCACCGGCCACGCGGTGAGCGGCAGGACCAGCGGCAGAAAGACGAACACCCCCATGAGGCCTCAGTCTTCCCCTTCGGCCCGCGCCTGACCCAGCAGTTCCCGCAGCAGACGCTCGTCGTCCGGGCCGAGGCTGGTGACGAAGCTGGCCAGCACCGCCTCCCGGTCGCTCTCGGCGTCCAGCACCCGGCGCATCCGGTGCGCCGCGAGGCCGGCCTCGTCGGAGGAGGGCGTCCAGGCGAAGGAGCGGCCCGCCCGCTCCCGGGTCACCACACCCTTGGCCAGCAGCCGGGTCAGGATCGTGATGACCGTCGTATAGGCGAGGTCGGCGCCAAGGCGCTCCTGCACCCAGCCGGCGGTCGCCGGTCCGTCCGCCTCCCGCAGGGCCGACAGGACCTGCACCTCCAGCTCCCCCTGCCCCCGGCGCCGGGGACCGCTCCGGTGTTCCGTCACGCCCTGCCTCCTCTCCGCATCCCTAGCGCCAGCCCTCTCGCCATCCCTCACGCTGTCCGACCAGACATCTTATCGACGCCCCACCGGCCCTCTCGCGCACGACAGTTGCGGGTCGGCCGGAACCCCACCCGCCCAAATTTCTACAGTGTTGTAGATTCAAACTCGGGGTCCGTGACGCGGACTCGTACCGACCATGCGTGGAGGAATGAACCATGGGTGTTTCCCTGTCCAAGGGTGGCAACGTCTCGCTGAGCAAGGAGGCCCCGGGCCTCAGCGCCGTTCTGGTCGGCCTGGGCTGGGACGTGCGCAGCACCACCGGCGCCGACTTCGACCTCGACGCCTCCGCGCTGCTGCTGAACGCCTCCGGCAAGGTCGTCTCCGATCAGCACTTCGTCTTCTACAACAACCTGACCAGCCCGGACGGTTCGGTCGAGCACACCGGTGACAACCTCACGGGTGAGGGCGAGGGCGACGACGAGAGCATCAAGGTGAACCTGTCCGCCGTACCCGCCGAGATCGAGCGGATCGTCTTCCCGGTGTCGATCCACGACGCCGAGGCCCGGGCGCAGAGCTTCGGACAGATCCGCAACGCCTTCATCCGCGTCGTCAACCAGGCCGGCGGCTCCGAACTCGCCCGCTACGACCTGTCCGAGGACGCCTCCACCGAGACCGCGATGGTCTTCGGCGAGCTCTACCGCAACGGCACCGAGTGGAAGTTCCGGGCGGTCGGGCAGGGGTACGCCTCCGGGCTCGCCGGTATCGCCGCCGACTTCGGCGTGAACGTCTGAGGCGGGTCCGCCCCGGCGCCGGGTTCCTGCCTGCGGATGCGGACCCGGCGCCGCGCGCGACACGCCGTCCCCCTCGCCAGGAGGCCCCGGTGACCGTGCCGTTCCGTCTGCGCCACCAGGACCGGCCCGACTTCGAGGCCGTCCTGCACCTGGCGCTCAACACCCCTGACATCCGCTCCGCCCTCGGCGCCGATCCCACCGGCCGGACGTCCGCCCGGCTGCGTTTGCGCGCGCTCACGGACGCCGACGAGATAGCGGCGGCGTCACAGGACGAGTACGCGACCTATCTCGCCCTGCACGCCCCGGCCCACGAGAGCGGCGACGACCGCCCGGCGAGCAGCAGTGTGCTGTCGGCCCTGGCCGTCCTGACCCCGGCCGTCGCGGCGACGGCCGCCGCCGCGCTGCTCGTGCTCGGCTACGCGCTCCGACTGGCCGACGCACGACGCTCCTTGGCCGCGTCGCTGGTCACCGCGGGCTGGATCCTGGCGCTGATCGGGGCCGTGAGCGCACTCATCGCCCTCGTCGCCGTGCTGACCCAGGCGGTACGGCGACAGGGCGGACCCGCACGACCCGCCCGCGTGGAACAAGCGCGGCTGGAGTGGCAACGGGCGCTCCTGGCGCAGGGAATGCTGCCTCGCCTGCGTCACTACCTGAGTGAGACCAATTTGGGCCCGGCAGCACCCGGCCCGGCGCCACCGACCGAAGACGACCTCCCCCACGCCCGCCGACAATCCCCGCCCCACCACGCGAGAGGCTCCCGCATGTCGATCAACCTGAACAAGGGCCAGCAGATCAGTCTCCAGAAGGCCGACGGCAACGCCCTCACCACCGTCCGCATGGGCCTGGGCTGGCAGGCCGCGCCCCGCAAGGGGTTCCTCGCCAAGCTCACCGGCGGAGGTGAGATCGACCTGGACGCCTCCGCGATCCTCTTCGCCGGCGGCAAGCCCGTGGACGTCGTCTTCTTCCAGCACCTGACCAGCGACGACGGCTCCGTCCGGCACACCGGCGACAACCTCACCGGCGGCGCCGGCACCGGTGGGGACGACGAGTCGATCCTCGTCGACCTGACCCGCGTACCCACCCATGTCGACCAGATCGTCTTCACCGTGAACTCGTTCACCGGCCAGACCTTCGCCGAGGTCCAGAACGCCTTCTGCCGCCTCGTCGACGAGACGAACGGCACCGAACTCGCCCGTTACACCCTCACCGGCGGCGGGCGGCACACCGCGCAGATCATGGCGAAGGTCCGGCGCGGTCCGGGTGGCTGGCAGATGCAGGCGATCGGCGAACCGTCCACCGGCCGTACCTTCCAGGACCTGCTGCCCACCATCACGCCGTACCTCTAGAGCACGGGCCCTTCTGACTTCCTCACGGCCTGCCGGCGGCGTCTCCACGACGGACAGCAATGGAGAGCAGCACCTTCGTGATCTCCTCGGTCAGTCGCTCCTGGTGCGCGGTGAGGAAGAAGTGGCCGCCGGGCAGGGTGTGCAGGCCGAAGGTGTCCGACGTGTGCTCGCCCCAGGCGGCGGCTTCGGCGGCGGAGACCTTCGGGTCGTCGGTGCCGGTGAACACCGTCAGCGGGCAGTCCAGGGGCGGGCCGGGCTCGTAACGGTAGTTCTCGACGATCCGGTAGTCGGCGCGGATAGCGGGCAGCACCATGCGGACGAGTTCCTCGTCGGCGAAGACCCGGTCGTCGGTGCCGCTGAGCCGGCGGATCTCCCGGAGCAGGCCGTCGTCGTCCAACTGGTGTGCGTATCCAGGCCGTTGCCGGGAGGGCGCCCTCCTTCCGGAGACGAACAGGGCGGCCGGGACGTGCCCGGCCGCCGTCAGGCCACGGGCGACCTCGAAGGCGAGCACGGCTCCCAGGCTGTGGCCGAACAGGGCGAGCGGCCGGTCGGTCCAGGGCAGCAGCTCGTCGACGACCGCGCCCGTGAGCTCGGCCAGACTGTCCACGAACGGTTCGTTACGACGGTCCTGGCGCCCGGGGTACTGCACGGCCAGCACCTCCACCCCGGCGCCCAGCAGGCTCGGCAGCCCCGCGAAGAACGTTGCCGAGCCGCCGGCGTGGGGCAGGCAGACCAGCCGGACCGGTGCGGCGGGGCGCGGCTGGAATCGCCGTATCCACAGGGTGCTCTGGGGCTCGGTCATGAGGCTCCGTAGAGGGTCATCGCGCGGCCTGGGTGTCGTAGCGGTGGAAGCCCCGTCCCGACTTGCGGCCGAGCCGGCCCTCCTCGATCAGACGGTCCAGCAGGGGCGGGACGGCGTGGTGGGGGTCGCCGGTGCGGCGCTCCATCGTGCGCGCGACATCGGCGATGGTGTCGAGGCCGATGAGGTCGAGCACGGCGAGCGGGCCCATGGGGTGGCCGCAGCCGAGGGCCATGCCGCGGTCGATGTCCTCGGGGGTGGCCACGCCCGACTCGTACATGCGCACGGCGGAAAGCAGATACGGGATGAGGAGCGCGTTGACGACGAAGCCGCAGCGGTCCTCGGCGCGGACGGTCTCCTTGCCCAGTACGTCGGTCACGAAGGTCTCGGCGTCCTGGGCGGTGCGGTCGCTGGTGTGCAGGGAGCGGATGACCTCGACCAGGGGCATGGCGGGCACCGGGTTGAAGAAGTGCAGGCCGATCACGTTGCCTGGCCTGCTGGTGGCGTTGCCGAGGTCTGTGATGGACAGACTGGAGGTCGTCGAGGCGAGCACGGCGTGGGGCTCCTCGACGGTCTTGGCGAGGGTGGTGAACAGGCGCAGCTTCGCCTCGCGGTCCTCGGGGACGGCCTCGATGACGAACTGACGATCTGCCAGCTCGTCGGTGTCGTGGCCGAATCGGGCGCGGGTCTCGGCGGCCGCCCGTTGCCGTTCGTCGAGGTGTCCCTTGGCGAGGGCGCGGTCGAGGAGCCGCAGGACCCGGGTGCGGGCGCGCTCGGCGGAGGCGGGCCCGGTGCCCAGGACGTGGACGTCGAGTCCGCTGCGCAGGCACTCGGCGGCGATACCGGCGCCCATGGTGCCGCCCCCGACGACGCCGACCCGACGGGCGCTCATACGGCGGCTCGCGCGGTGGCCGAGGCCAGGGCCGGTGCCGGTGCCGGTGCCGGTGCCGGTGCCGGTGCCGGTGCCGGTGCCGGTGCCGACCAGCGCAGCAGGCCCGCGGCGACGGCCATGCCGGCGCCGAATCCGGCGAGCAGCACGAGGTCGCCCGCGGCGATCAGGCCGGAGCGGTTGGCCTCGTCGAGGGCGATGGCCACGGAGGCGCTGCCGGTGTTGCCGGTGTGGTCGAGCGGAAGGTGGGTGGCGGCGGCGGTGAGACCGCAGGCGTCGACGAGTTCGGCCACCATCGTGCCGTTGGCCTGGTGCGGCATGAAGTGGTCCACGTCCGCGGCCTTGCAGTCGCACCGGTCCAGCAGGTCGGCGATGATGCCGGGGACGTTGTCGAGGACGTAGTCGCGGACCTGGCGGCCCTGCATGTGCAGGAGGTGCGCGCGGTCGGCGAGGGTCTCGGCGGAGGCGGGGCGGCGGCTGCCGCCGCCGGGCAGCCAGATCAGTTCGTGGGCGTCGCCGCCGCCCACCATGTCGAGGTCGAGGAACCCGCTCTCCTCGTCGACGGCGGCGACCACGGCGGCTCCGGCGCCGTCGCCGAACAGGACGCTGGTGGCGCGGTCCTCGAAGTCGACGAACCGCGAGTACACGTCGGTACCGATCACCAGGGCCTTGGCGGCGGGGCGCAGCGTGATCAGGGCGCGGGCCAGGGCGAGGGCGGTGACGAAGCCGGAGCAGGCGATGTTCACGTCGAAGCAGCCGGCCCGGTGTGCGCCGAGGGCGTGCTGCACCAGGGCGGCGGTGGCGGGGATGGGCGCGTCGCCGGTGGTGGTGGAGACGATGAGGTAGTCGATCTCGCCCGCGTCGAGGCCCGCCGCCTCGAGTGCGGCGCGCGAGGCGTGGACGGCGAGATCGGAGGCGGCCTCGTCGGGGGCGACGAAGCGACGGGAGACGATCTTGGTCTTGCGGGTGATCCACTCCGCGTCGGTGCGGGGGACGATCCGGGCGATGTCCTCGTTGGTGACCACGCGTTCGGGCAGGTAGGAGCCGGTCGCGAGGATGCCTATGCCACAGGGCCCGGTGCTCGCCCCAGCCGTGTCCGGATTCATGTGCGGTTCCCTTCGGGTGTCGCGCCGCTCGCAGCCCTGTACGTCATCGGACGGCTGCCGGGGTGAACGGGCGCAGCGGATTGAGGGTGTCCTCGCCGATACGGGCGCGCAGTTCGGGTGCGGTGACACCGAGGCCGGGCTCGGGGGCCAGGCACAGGACGCCGACCTTGCCGATGTGCTGGTTGAGCTGGACGCGCCGGGTGGCCTCGGCGACCTCGGCCAGCGGGTGCACCTCGGAGACGACCGGGGCGATCTGGCCGCGCTCGAACAGGCGGGCGCACTCGACCATTTCCTGGAGGTTGGCGATATGGCTGCCGATGATCCGCTTCAGCTTCATCCACAGGTAGCGGTTGTCGAACTCGTGGTGGTATCCGGTGCTGGACCCGCAGGTGACCACGGCGCCGCCGCGTCGGACCACGAACACGGAGATGCCGAAGGTGGCGCGTCCCACGTGCTCGAAGGCGATGTGCGGGTCCGCCCCCAGCTCGCTCCGGATGATCGCGCCGAGCCGTTTGCCGGCCCTGATGGCGAGTTCGGGATCGTTGCCGGTGTCGTCCGTGATGCCGATCTCCTCGCGGTTGATCACCACATCGCAGCCGAGTCTGCGGGCGATCTCCACCTTCGACTCGGAGCCGACGACGCCCACGGCGATCCCGCCGCCGTTCTTCACCAACTGGGCGGCATACGCGCCCAGTCCGCCGGACGCGCCCCAGATCAGCACGATGTCGCCCTGCTTCATCCGGGCGCCCCGGTCGCTGACGAGCATCCGGTAGGCCGTGCCGCCGCAGACGGGGATGCTCGCACCCTCCTCCCAGGTCAAGTGGGGCGGTTTGGAGACGAGTTGGCTGGCCCGGGCGACGGCGTAGTGGGCGAGACCGCCGTAGTTGGTCTCGAAGCCCCACGCGAGCTGGTGCTCGCTGAGCATCCCGTCGGACTGGGTGGCAGGTTCCTGGTCGTCGACGTGGGCCGGGCTGACGATCACGTGGTCGCCGACGCGCCAGCGGCGCACTCCGGTGCCCACGCGCACGATGACGCCGGAGCCGTCCGAGCCGAGGACGTGGAAGGGCTGGTCGTGCCGGGCCGCCCAACCGCCCTGACGGCCGTAGTGGCGCAGGAAGCGGAAGGTGGACAGGGGCTCGAACTTGGCGGACCAGACGGTGTTGTAGTTGACGGAGCTGGCCATGACCGCGATGAGCACCTCGTCGGGTGCCAGCTCGGGCATCGGGACCTCACCCACCCGCAGGGTGCGCCGGACGTCCTTGTCGGCGCCCTCGGGGCAGTCACGGAAGACGTCCTCGTCCTCGACCCGCAGGTGAGCAGCGGTGAAGTGGCGGGGCAGCGGGGCGCGTTGGAGTTCTTCGGGGGAGGCCCCGGACAGCACGGCATCGGACAGCGACATCTCGGGCACCTCATTCACCTTCGGGCGGTTCGATGGACAGCGCGTGCCGGAACACGTTGCGCGGGTCGTACGCAGCCTTGGCGCGCTGGAGCCGGGGGTAGTTGTCCTTGTAGTAGAAGGTCGACCACGGCACCCCCGACGTGTTCTGGGCGGGATCGGCCATGTCGGCGTCGACGTAGTTGATGTAGCAGCCGTCCCAGGTGCCGTCGGGCACAGGCACTCCCCCGGTGTCGGCGTAGACCTCGCGGTACATGCTCCGGACCCAGGAGATGTGCTGGTCGTCGGTGGCCGGGTCGACCCACCAGGCCTGGTACTGCATCTTGACGAACGAGTCGCGTTGCGGGATCGCGGTGGCGTCGGAGGCGACCGTGCCGATCTCTCCGCCGTAGGGGAAGAGGATCAGTGAGGCGCCCGGGTTGCTGTAGTCGGACGAGGTCAGATGGCGGTGGATGACCGCGGCCTGCTCGGTGGTGAAGTTGCCCTTGAGGTAGGCGGACCGGGCTTTGACCCGGACGGCGGGGGCCGCGTAATTCGAGGTGGAGATGAAGCGGGTGGCCTGGCCCCAGGTGACCTTGGTGGGTGCGGCGGCCAGGCTGTCGCGGACGGCCTGGGCGGTGCCGGCGCCGATCGCGGTCAGGTGGTCGGCCAGGATCGCCTCGGCGTCGGGGGCGTCGGCGTCCACCTGGGTGATGAGGGTCAGGACGCCTGCCGCGATGTGGTTCAGGCCGAACAGGCTGGACAGTGCGTTCTCCGGCGCCCCGGGCGCGCTGTGGGCCTGCTGCCAGGCGCAGAAGTTGCGCAGCAGCCGCCCGAAGTCGGCCTCGTCGACGGAACTCCATGGGATGGCGACGATGTTGAGCAGGACGTGGGACGGCGGGGCGGGCAGCAGGGTGTCCGGATCGGTGCCGGTCGCGTCGGGACTGCGGAACCAATAGCGCGTCACCACACCGAAGTTGCCGCCGCCGCCTCCGGTGTGCGCCCACCACAGGTCGTGGTGCGGGTCGTTCGGATCGTTGGTCGCGACGACAGCCCTGGCCCGGCCGGCCGCGTCGACGACCACGACCTCCACGGCGTGCAGGTGGTCGACGACGAGGCCGAACTGGCGTGACAGCAGCCCGTATCCGCCGCCGCAGGCGTGGCCGCCCATCCCCACCGAGTAGCACAGGCCACCGGGGAGGGTGACACCCCAGCCGCGGTAGAGGGTGTCGTACACGTTGAGGAGGATGGCGCCCGGCTCCACGCAGAAGGCGCGGCGGGACTCGTCGTAGAAGACCTTGTCCAGGGTCGACAGGTCGAGGACGGTCTCGATCTCGGGGTTGTAGACGAAGTCCTCGAAGCAGCCGCCGCCGCTGCGCACCGAGAGCCGCTTGCCGTCGGTGACCGCCTCCTGGACGGCGGCGACGGCGTCCGCGGTGCTGCGGATCACCCGGATCTGCTCGGGCCGGCCGACCCAGCGTTTGTTGTAGCCGGTGGTCATGTCGTCGTAACGGCCGTCCTGCGGGGTGACGACGATCGGGGCGCGTGTGCTGTGACCAGCGCTCGTGGTGCCCTTGCTGCTCGTGGTGTCCTCGGCGGTCGCGGCGTGTGCGGTGCCGCTCCCGCCGGCCGCCGCTGTCGTTCCTGTCACGGTCACCCCCGCGATCGCGTATTCGAGCAGTCTTCTGCGGTCCAGCTCCGGCATGCGGCCTCTCTCTTCCTGGATGGTTGCGGTCAGCGACGCGGGCCGGCCACGGCGGGCATGCTGGTGATCGCGCTGACGAAGTTGCTGGTCACCCGGACCGGCTCACCGATCTCGAAGTCCGGTACACGGCGCAGGAGTTCGCCGAGCAGCATGCGCAGTTCCATCCGGGCCAGGACGCTGCCGAGGCAGTGGTGCGGCCCGCCGCCGCCGAAGCTGATGTGCCGGTTGGGGGTGCGGGCGAGGTCGAGGGTGTTCGGGTCGGTGAAGACGCGTTCGTCGCGGTTGCCCGACGGGTAGAACAGGGCGACCTTGTCACCGGCGCTGATCTTCTGGCCGTTCAGCTCGGTGTCGCGGCTTGCGGTGCGGCGCAGAGTGAGGACGGGGGTCGCCCAGCGCAGCAGTTCCTCCACGGCCTTGCCGGAGCGGGCGTCGAAGTCGGCGGCGAGCAGGGCGCGTTGGGCGGGAAAGTCGGAGAGCGCCTTGCCGGCGTGGCTGATGGTCTGCCGGGGGGTGTCGAAGCCCGCGCCGATGAGCAGCAGGAAGAAGGCGCTGATCTCGGCGTCGGTCAGGCCCTCGCCGTCGACCCTGGCCTGCACGAGGTCGGTCATCACGTCGTCCTGCGGATCGGCGCGGCGGGCCTTGGCCATCTCCACGGCGGTGCCGGACACCAGGCCGACGACCTCGTTGACCAACTCGGCGCGGTCCTTGCCGAGTTTCTCCGCCTCGTCGCGGCTGGAGAGCATGATGCTGATCGCCTCGGTGAAGCGGTCGATCTCGGCCGTCTCCAGACCCAGCATGTAGGTCATCGTCCAGCGGGCCATGGGCATCGACACCTTCGCGACGAAGTCGCATTCGCCGGCCGTCGCGAAGTCCTCGACGATGCGCTCGACTTCGGCAGCCATCGACGCGCGCATCTGCTCCATGCGGGCCGGGCTGAACGCGGACGAGACGAGACTGCGCAGCTTCAGATGGCGCGGTGCGTCCAGGGCGACGATCGACTGGGTCGCCTGGAGGATGTCGTCGGGCAGTTCCTCGAACTGCACGCCCTTGCTGGAGATGTAAAGGTCGGGTTGGCTGCTGACGGCGACGATGTCGGCGTGCCGGACCACGGCCCAGAATCCGTCGTCGGGCGGGGTGGGCAGCAGGCTTCCCTCGGGTGCCTTGTGCCAGGAGACCGGGCGGGTGTCGCGCAGGGTCCGGAAGGTGTCGTCCCAGGCGGCGGGGGGCTGCGACCAGAACTGGATGGACGATATGTCGGCGGTGTCGAACTGCCGGGACGCGGCGGTTGCCAAGGTCTCCTCCTGGGCGGGAAGCGGCACGTGTGGGGCCACGACGTGCGGACATCGCCGCCGAGCATGCGACGGGCCCCCTGCCGGGGCCTTGTCGGATCGCTTGCCGCTTCCTTGCGGCGGGGCGTTCGCCTGCTCGGGGGGCGCGGGCGCGCAGGCTGGTGCGGGCGCGCGGGCCGGTGCGGGCGCCTCCCTCGGGCGAGGTGCCCGGCGGTGCGGGCCCCTCCCCCGGGCGAATGCGGCTTCGCGGCCGCCTCCTCAGGCAGCTGCTCAGGCAGAATGCGGCGGCGCGGGTGCCGGGACGCGGGCGCTGTTCGGCGTGCCTGGCGCGGCGAGGAGCCGGGTCGTCCGGCGGACGCGGTCCCGGCGCTGCTCCTGCTCACCGTGCGGCGCCGCGCGCCGTTGTCCCAGCGCCCGCGCCACGCTCTCGCGCAGCCGGGCGCGGTCGCAGCCGCTCAGTTCGCCGAGCAGGACCTCCTGGACGAGTTCGTCGTGGAAGGAGAGCAGAAAGGGGGGCTGCGCCGCACGACGGAGCAGCCCGCACCGGGTCGCCGTCCCGATGGCCGACTCCACGTCGGTGCGGGCGCCCATCACGTCGTCGACCAGGTCGAATGCAAAGGCGGAGCCGAGCGTGGAGCAGCAGCGCAGGACGTCGAGCACCGGCCCCGGCAGCCCCGCAAGGCGCCGTCCGAGTGCCTGCCGGACGCCGAGCGGCACGTCGGCGAGGGCGTTCTGGACGGCCGTACGGTCCCCCAGCAGACCGGGGTCGCCGACGGCCGCGATGAACTGGTGCAGGAAGTACGGGTTGCCGCGGCTGCGGCCGTGCAGCAGCCCGAGCACGTCGTCGGGCACGTCTGCGGCGGTGTGCCCCGCCACGAGTTCGCGGGTGTCCCAGGGGGACAGTCCCCCGAGCCGCACACTGCGAGTCCGTGAGTCCCCGAGTGCTTCCGCGACCGCGTTCCCGCCCATGAAGTCAGCGGCGACCGCGGTGTCGTCGGCGGTGACGACGATGCTCAGCGGTTCGCAGTGCAGCCGGGTGCGCAGCAGTCCGAGCAGTTCCAGGGAGGACTCGTCGGCCTGGTCGAGATCTTCGAGCACGACGACCAGGGGGTCGTCGGCGGCGAGCGAGAGCAGGGTCTCGCACATGGCGTCCTGGGTGAGGAAACGGGCGCGCGCCGAGGGAGCGTCGCTGTTCACCGTCCGCAGGCCCGACTCGGGGGTGAGGATCAGCGGGGCCAGCAGGCTGCCGAAGCGGGCCTCGGCCTTGCGGAACGCCTCAGGGCGTGAGACCGCGAGCTGCCGGAAGATCTGCGCCCACACCCAGTACGCGGGAACACCCTCACCTGCGGTACAGCGGCCCCAGACCACCTCCTGGAGCAACTCCTGCAACCCGCGGGCCAGTTCCTGCACCAACTCGGTCTTGCCGACCCCTAACTCCCCCAGCACGGCGGTCAGATGGCTGCCGCCTTCCAGGGCGTCGAGCACATGGCCACCGAGGACGGCTAGTTCACGGTCCCGGCCCACGAGGGCTCCCCGGCTCCGGGCGCCCCGGGGCGGGCGAAGTGTTCGGGAGCCGCTCCTGTCGACCGTGCCACCGCCGAACACAGGTCGGCGGGGCCTGCGGAGACGTCGTTCGGGCAGGGGCGTGGGAACGTCGGCCGAGGGGGCCGGTGCGGGTTCCGGGGGGTTCGCAGGCGTCTCGGCGGGTGGCGGTGAGGCCGGGGCCGCGCTGCGATCGGTTGTCACGCAGGATCCGGCCGACAGCGGCGGCTCGCTGACGGGGAGGCGCTGGTTCAGTATGTCGGAGTGCACGCGCTGGAGTTCGGCGCCCGGGTCGACACCGAGTTCCTCGGCAAGGTGGCGGCGGGTCTGCTCGTAGAGGCGTAAGGACTCCGCTTGGCGCCCCAGGAGGTATAAGCCACTCATCAGGTGGCCCACACAGCGCTCGCGGGTCGGGTTGCGCTGCACTTCCGGGTACAGCGTGGTGACGACGGAGTCCGCCTCGCCGATGGCCAGGCAGGCACCGGCCCTTGTCTCGACCGCGGTCAGCCGCAGTTGCTCCAGCCGTTCGTTCTCGTCGGCGATCGGCCCGTACGAGGTGAGCTCGAGATAGGGGTCGCCGCGCCACAGGGCGAGCGCCCGGGTGAGTTCGTCGCGGGCGCTGCGGAAGCGCTGGTGGGTCAGGTCGCGCCGGCCCCGGTCGACCAGGGTCTCGAAGCGGTGGACGTCCACGAGTTCGGGGTCGATCTCCAGGACGTAGCCCGGCGAGCGGTGGCGGACCCGGGCCTCGGCACGGCCCTGTTCACCGCCCGACGCCAGCGCGCGGCGCAGATGCGACACATAGGTCTGGAGTGTGGCGATGGGACGGCGGGGCGGCCGACCGGCCCACAGTTCGTCGACCAGCTGCCCGGTCGCGACGACGTTGCCGAGGCGCACCAGCAACAGGCCCAGCAGGGCGCGGTGACGCAGCGGCCCCAGCGGAAGGGAGCGTCCGGCGTGCAGTGCGGTCAGCGATCCGAAGACGCGCAACTCCCACGGCGGGATGCTCCCGGTCTCCTTCTCGCCGCTTGTCCGCTCCGGAGTCATACCCGTGAACACATCCGACATGCGCTTCCTTTGGTCGCAGGAGGAGGCTGTTGAACAGAGCGGTTTCACACATCAGAAGGGATTACGAAGGATAGCTTTCGGCCACTCGCCCAAGAAGTGGTTGTCCGGCCCTCTACCGGTTCTTTCCCCGATGTTTGCGCGGGAGTTTGCAAGTAACGAATCAACCGTCCGAACTCCTATTTTCATTCTCGGACTCAAGCCTCCGATCCCCCCGCCGACCACCTGGATACCGTGCTGCCGCGAGATCGTAGAACAGGCACTGTGCCGAAAATGTGACGCACCTCGAGACCGATTGCATTCAGCCACCACGTGTCTCGTTGCCGCCCTGGCACTCCGTTCCGCGGACCGCCCCCTCCGACCAGTGGCGAAAAGAGAAGCCGGACAAGCCGACGTTCGGACTTCGACTATTCTCGGATTCGTGTGGTTGACCGTAATGGGGCCCCTGCGGGCTTGGCATGACGACGAAGAACTCGACCTGGGGCCGGCCAAGCGGCAAGCCCTGCTCGCCCTGCTCCTGGTCCGGTCGGGTCAGCCGACGAGCCTGAGCACGATCATCGACGTCCTGTGGGGCGACGCACCACCGAGCAGCGCCGCGAACGTCGTCTACCGCCACGCCGCCGCCATCCGCAGACTGCTGGAGAGCCAGTTCGGCACCCGCTCGGGCGCGGGCGCCGACAGGTCGTCCGCGACCCGACTGGTACGCGTCTCGGGCGGTTACCGACTGGACGCCTTCCCCACCACCCTCGACCTGCTGAGGTTCCGCGAACTGCGCGAGGCGGCCGAGGAGACGGCCGGCCCCGGCGCGACGACCGAGCGCCTCCGGCTGCTCAGCCGCGCGTTAGGCCTGTCCCGGGGCCCTACGGCTGCCGGGATCCCGCCGCACATCGCGCAGCACCCGTACTTCGTGGCGGTCGACAGCGAGTACCTGGCCGCGGTGAAGGATGCCGCGGCCCTCGCCACCACCCTCGGCGAACAGGCGTCCATTCTCGACATCCTCCAGCCCGCCGCCGCACAGCATCCGCTCGACGAGGTGCTCCAGGCACACCTCGTGCAGAGCCTCGCCTCGACCGGCCGCCAGGCCGAGGCACTCCAGGCCTACCACCAGGTCCGCACCCGCCTGGACGAACAGCTCGGCATCGCCCCCGGACCCGAACTCCAGTCCGTCTACCAGGAGATACTGCGCCGGGACACGCCAGGAGCACTCCATCCCGCCGCCGCCCCGCCCAAGCCACCGCATCAGCACGCGGACCAACGGCCGCACCCCGTGCGACCCGCCCAACTCCCCCCGGATCTCACGGTTTTCGCGGGACGCACAGCCGAACTGGCCCGGCTGGACGAACTGTTCCCCGCCGACCTGGCCACCGAGACAGACACCGCACCCGACCGGGCACACCCCCGCCCTACCGTGGCGATCGGCGCCATCGTCGGCATGGCAGGGGTCGGCAAGACCACGCTCGCCGTGCACTGGGCCCACCGCGTGGCCCACCGGTTTCCCGACGGGCAGCTGTATCTCAACATGCGCGGCTTCGACCCAGGTGGCGCCCAGGTCACCCCCAGCGAGGCCCGACGGACCTTCCTCACCGCGCTCGGCGTCCCGGCCCGGGACATCCCGCCGGGCCAGGACGCCCAGCTCGGCCTGTACCGCAGCACCGCGGCCGGCCTCCGGCTGCTGATCGTGCTCGACAACGTTGCCGACTCCGACCACGTACGCCCGCTGCTGGCCGGCGCCCCAGGCACCCTCGTCCTCGTCACCAGCCGCGACCGGCTCAGCGGCCTCGTCGCCACCGACGGCGCCCACCCGCTGATGCTGACCGAGCTGAACCCGGACGAGGCCCGGCAGGCCCTCGTACGCCGCCTCGGCACCCGCAGGACCGACGCTGAACCCGCGGCCGTCGACGAGATCGCCGCGCACTGCGCCCGGCTGCCCCTCGCGCTGGCCATCGCCGGCGCCCAGGCCGCACTGTTCCCGGATCGCCGACTCACCTCCATAGCAAGCGAGTTCCGCGGGCGGCCCGCCGCCCTCGACGCGTTCACCGACACCGACCCCAACGCCGACATCCGCAGCGTCTTCTCCTGGTCCTACCGCAAGCTCGCCCCCGCCACGGCCAGGATGTTCCGGCTGCTGGCCCTCCACCCCGGGCCCGTCATCGCCGCGAGCACCGCCGCCAGCCTGGCCGGGACAGCCCTGGAACCGACCCGCGAGCTCCTCTCCGAGCTCGTCCGCGCCCATCTGCTGACCGAGCAGGCCCCGGACCTGTACGTACTGCACGACCTGCTCGGCGCGTACGCCCGGGAACTCCTGCGCACCACCGACCCCGACGACCGACGCGAGCTGTCCGTGCAGCGCATGCTGGACCACTACGTCCACACCGCTCTCGCGGCGGCGACACGGCTGGCCCCGCACCGGACCGAAGCATGGCCGCTGCCGCCCCTCCAGCCAGGCACGACCGTGCAGACGCCACCCGACCACGAGAGGGCCGCCGACTGGCTGGACCAGCAGCTGCTGCCCGTCCTGCTCCAGGTCGTAGACCAGGCCGCGACACACGGACTGCACGCCCACGTCTGCCAGTTGGGGCTGGCCCTGGAACGCCACCTGGACCGGCTCGCCCATTGGGAGCAGCAACTGGCACTCCAGCGGATCTGTCTGCTGAGCGCCGAGACACAGGGCGACCCGTCCGCCGCCGCACACGCCCACCGGGCACTGGGCTTCGCCCACGGGAGGCTCGGGCAGCACGACGAGGCACGCACCCATCTCCTGCGCGCGCTCGGCCTGTTCACCGCGGCGGACGACCCACGCGGCCAGGCCGCAACCCATCGCTCCCTCGCCTTCCGCGCCAACGCCGCCGGGCGACACGACCAGGCCCTCGACCACTACGACCGCGCACTCCCGCTGTACCGGCGCGCCGGGGACACCGTCGGCCAGGGCAGTGTGTTCAACGAGATCGGCTGGACCCTGATCCTCAAGAGCGACCACCGCGCGGCACTCGACCACTGCGCCCGCGCCATCGAACTGTGCAACAGCGCGGGCGACTTGAGCGGCGAGGCAGCCGCGCTGGACAGTCTCGGCTACGCCCACCACCACCTGGGCGAGTACGACCACGCGCTGAAGCACTACCAGCGGGCGCTGACCGTCTACCGCGAGCTGAAGGACCGCTACCTGGAGGCGGACGTCCTCGTCCACATCGGGCAGGCCCACTCCGCCCGCGGCGAGAGCGACCTGGCTGCAAGGTCGTGGGAACGCGCACTGCGCATCCTCGACACCCTGCGGCATCCCGACGCGAGCCTGGTGCGCCGCCAGCTCGACGAGGTGCGAGCGATCGCGTCGCGTCCCGCGCCGCACTGACCCACCGCGCAAGCCGTCCGCAAGGTCTTGCGCCAGCGGACCGCAAGCCGCCCCGCGAGCCCCCGGCAAGGACTGAAGCCCATGCTCACCGGAGCAGGGAACCCCGTGGCCAGGAGGGCGCAGTCGTGCAGGAAATCCAGGTGACCGAGGAGCTGGACCTCAGCTTCGTCCAGACGCCCCACGAAGTGCTGAAGCGGCTCCGCGAAGCCGGGCCCGCCGTGAAGGTGATGCTGCCGAACGGCTCACTGGTCTGGATCGTGACCCGCTACGAGGAGGTCAGGCAGGCGCTCAGCGAGACCCGGCTCAGCAAGTCCTTCAAGGGCCTCAACGAGCTGATGGCCCGGCACACCAAGGAGGGCATGGCGCCCAAGCAGTACGACGAGGCCCTCGTCGGCCACATGCTGGCCAGCGACCCGCCGGACCACACCCGGATGCGCAGGCTGGTCAACAAGGCCTTCACCCCGCGGCGGGTCGAGGGCATGCGCCCCATGCTGGAAGAGCTGACCAGCAGTCTGCTCGACGAGATGGACAAGCACGACGAGATCGACCTCCTGGAGGCGCTCGCCTTCCCCGTGCCGATGGAGCTGCTGTGCACCCTCCTCGGCGTCCCGCAGGCCGAGCGGCTCGCCTTCGGCCGGTACGCCAGCGTCGTCCTCGCCGACCTCGCCCCCGAGGGATACGAGGAGGCCACCACGGCGATGCGCGAGTACCTGGTGAAACTCATCCAGGTCAAGCGCGACAACCCCGGCGACGACTTGCTCAGCGCGCTGATCGCGGCCCGCGACGAGGACGACAAGCTCAGCGAGGGCGAACTGCTCGCCACCATCTACCTGATGTTCTCGGCGGGCACCGAGACCGCCGTCAACCTGATCGGCAACGGCGTGCTGGCCCTGCTGACACACCCCGAGCAGCTCGCCGCGCTGCGCGCGGACAAGTCGCTGCTGCCGCAGGCCGTCGAGGAGTTCCTGCGCTTCGACGGACCGGTCAACCTCGCCACCTTCCGGTTCACGGTGGAACCGGTGACGCTCGGCGATGTGACCATCCCGGTCGGCGAGGTGGTCATGGTGTCGCTGATGGCGGCGAACCGTGACCCGGAGCGGTTCGACAACCCCGAACTGCTCGACATCACACGGCCGATCGGCGGCCAGATGACCTTCGGGCACGGCATCCACTACTGCATGGGCGCACCGCTTGCCCGGCTGGAGGCCGAGATCGCCCTCGGTCAGCTCCTCGACCGCTTCCCCGACCTGACGCTCGCGGTCGACCCCGCCGAGTTGAAGTGGCGGCTGAGCACCGTCACCCACGGCCTGGACCGGCTGCCTGTGAGGCCGCACGGCGCCGCCTGACCGCGCACCAGTGCACGGCCCGGAGCGAGCTCCGACGAGGACCTCGCTCCGGCCGTGCGGTGCGGTGGCCCACAAACGCGATCCGCGAAGGGGAGGAGTGTCCGCTATGGCAGAGGTGACGGTGACGGACTCGACGACGGGCGCGTGCGGAGACGAGCCCATCGCGGTGACGGGCTCCATGACGGACACGGACGGCCCTGAGCCGATCGCGGTGACGGGCTCCATGACGGACACGGACGACCCTGAGCCGATCGCGGTGATCGGGATCGCCTGCCGGCTTCCTGGCGCCCCGGATCCGTCCGCCTTCTGGCAGCTCCTGCGCGAAGGCACGGACGCCATCGGCGTACCCGCCGCGGACCGCCACCCTGCGCAGGACGGAAACGAGCGCCCCGGCGGCTGGCTCGACCGTGTCGACGGCTTCGACGCGGCCTTCTTCGGTGTCTCCCCGCGCGAGGCACTGGCCATGGACCCCCAGCAGCGACTCGCCCTCGAACTGGGCTGGGAAGCACTGGAGGACGCCGGAATCGCCCCCGACTCGGTCGGAGGCACCCCCGCAGGCGTCTATGTCGGCGCGATCTCCGACGACTACGCGACCCTGCTGCGCCGTGGCGGCCCACAAGGCATCACCCGGCACATGTTCACCGGCACCCAGCGAGGCGTGATCGCCAACCGGCTCTCCTACTCGCTGGGGCTGCGGGGGCCGAGCATGACGGTGGACTGCGGCCAGTCCTCTTCACTGGTCGCAGTCCATCTGGCCGCCGAGAGCCTGCGCCGGGGCGAGTCGAACCTCGTGCTCGCAGGTGGCGTCCACCTCAATCTCGTCCCCGAGAGCACGGTCGCCGTCGAACGCTTCGGTGGCCTGTCCCCCGACGCCCGCTGCTTCACCTTCGACGCCCGCGCCAACGGTTTCGTCCGCGGTGAGGGCGGCGCCCTCGTCGTCCTCAAGCCCCTCACCCGGGCCCTTGCCGACGGCGACCGTGTGTACTGCGTCATCCACGGTTCTGCCGTCAACCACGACGGCGCGGGCGAAAGCCTTGCGGTCCCCAACGCCGAAGCGCAGCACGAGGTCATCGACGCGGCGCTCGCCGCCGCGGGCGTCCGCCCCGACGCCGTGCAGTACGTCGAACTGCACGGCACCGGCACACCGGTCGGCGACCCGATCGAGGCGGCGGCACTGGGCGCTGCGTTCGGCACCGGGCCCAACAGGCCGGTCCCCCTCGCGGTCGGCTCGGCCAAGACGAACGTGGGACATCTGGAGGGCGCTGCCGGCGTGGTCGGCCTCGTCAAGACCGCCCTGTCCCTGCACCACCGCGAACTCCCCGCGAGCCTCAACTTCGAGACCCCCAACCCGGCCATCCCTCTCGACGACCTCAACCTGCGGGTACAGACCGCGAGCGGGCCCTGGCCCCAGGACGACCGCCCGCTGCTCGCCGGCGTATCGGCGTTCGGCGTCGGCGGCACCAACGCCCACCTCGTCCTGGGCGAAGCCCCCACCCCCACCCTGACGACCGACATCGCGACCGCCCAGACGTCCGGGCCGGTGCCGCTGGTGGTGTCGGCGGGCAGTACGGCCGCGCTGGCCGCCTACGGAGCGCGGCTCGCCGAGCGTCTGGAAGCCGATGCCGAGCTCCACCTGACCGACATGGCCCATGCGCTGGTCACGACGCGGGCCTTGCTGCCCCACCGGGCAGTGGTGGTCGCCGAGGACCGGGACAGCGCGATCGACGGGCTGCAAGCGCTGGCCAAGGGGACCCCGCATCCGCAGGTGATCGCCGGAGCGGGGCCAGCGCCGGCGACCGGGCGTGGTCCGGTGTTCGTCTTCCCAGGTCAGGGCTCGCAGTGGGCCGGCATGGGCGCCGACCTCTACGCAGACAGTCCGGTCTTCCGCGACGCGCTGGACGCCTGCGCCGCCGCCCTCGACCCCCTCACCGGCTGGTCACTGATCGACACCCTCACCAGAGACGACGACACCTGGCTGAACCACGTCGAGATGGTCCAGCCCGCCCTCTTCGCCGTCATGACCAGCCTCGCCCGCCTCTGGATCTCCCACGACATCCAACCCGCCGCCGTCATCGGCCACTCCCAGGGTGAGATCGCCGCCGCGCACATCGCGGGCATCCTCACCCTCCAGGACGCCGCCCGCATCGTCACCGTCCGCTCCGCCGCCATGCGCCAACTGGCCGGACACGGCGTCATGGCCACCGTCAGCAAAGACGCCCCCTGGGTCCTCCAACACGCCGACGACCGGGTCACCATCGCCGCCCACAACTCCCCCACCACCACCGTCATCAGCACCACCCCCGACACCCTCGACCACCTCACCACCCAGTGGGCTTCCCAGGGCGTCCGAGTACGCCGGATCAACGTCGACTACGCCAGCCACTCCCCCCAAGTCGACGCCCACCAACACCACATCACCACCGCCCTCGCCGACATCCAGCCACACCAAGCGATCATCCCGATGGTCTCCACCGTGACCGGACAGCCGGTTGAGGGCACGGAACTGACCGCCGACTACTGGTACACCAACCTCCGCCACCCCGTCCGCTTCCACCAAGCACTCACCCACCTGATCAACGAGGGCCACCACACCACCATCGAAACCAGCCCCCACCCCGTCCTCACCCCCGCCATCGACGAAACAGCAGAAGCGACCGGGACAGCCGTCAACGCGCTGCACACGCTCCGCCGCAACACCTCGACGCCTTTCGCCACTGTGCTGGCCCACGCCCACACCACCGGCACCACCCCCAACTGGACGGCACTGTTCCCCACCCCCCAGCACCACACCCCACTCCCCACCTACCCCTTCCAACGCCGCAGCTACTGGCCGGAGTTCATCGAATCCGCGAGTCCCACCGCGCTGATCACCGAGAGCGAGGAGCAGGAGGAGGACGGCACGAGTTTTGCCCCGACCCCGCAGCTCTCGGAACTACTGAACGTCGTGCTGAATGAATGCGCCCGGGTGTTGGGACACTCATCCGCTTCCGAAGTCCCGGAACATCTGCCGTTCAAGGAGCTGGGCTTCGACTCCTTCGCGGGTGTGGAGCTGTGCAAGCGGCTCTCCGCTCTGCTCGGCCACCGGGTGCCGGTCAACGCCACCTACAACCACCCGAGTCCGGCCGACCTGGCCGCGTTCCTGCGGGACGAGTTGGCCGGGGTCTCGGGCGAAGGGGCACCGGTCACCGGTGCGGACCAGACCCCGGTGGACGACGATCCGATCGTCATCGTCGGCATGGCGTGCCGGTTCCCGGGCGGGGTCCGGACTCCGGACGACCTGTGGCACCTGCTGCTGGAGGAACGGGACGCGATCACGGAGTTCCCCGAGGACCGCGGCTGGAACATCGAGGAGTTGTACGACCCCGATCCGACCCACCCGGGCACCTCCTACGTACGCCGGGGCGGCTTCCTCGACGACATCGCCGGCTTCGACGCGTCGCTCTTCGGCATAGCGCCCCGCGAGGCGCTGGCGATGGACCCGCATCAGCGCCTTCTTCTGGAGACGTCCTGGGAGGCCTTCGAGCGGGCCGGCATCGACCCCGGCTCACTGCGCGGCAGCCGTACGGGGGTGTTCGTCGGGACCAACGAGCAGGACTACGCCACTTACACCGCGCCCCAACAGGCGCAGGGCAGCGAAGGGTTCCTGTTGACCGGGCACGCGGCGAGCGTGGCTTCCGGGCGGATCGCCTACGTGCTGGGTCTGGAGGGTCCGGCGCTGACGGTCGACACCGCCTGCTCGTCGTCCCTCGTCGCTCTGCACCTGGCGACGCAGTCCCTGCGCAACGGTGAATGCGATCTGGCCGTCGCCGGTGGCGCGAGCGTCATGTCGACGCCGGGGATGTTCCTCGAGTTCTCCCGTCAGGGCGGGCTGTCGCCCGACGGGCGCTGCAAGGCGTTCGACGAGAGCGCGGACGGCACCGGCTGGTCCGAGGGCGTCGGAACCCTGCTGATCGAGCGTCTCTCCGACGCGCGGCGCAACGGACACCCCGTGCTCGCCGTCGTCCGAGGTTCCGCGATCAACCAGGACGGTGCCTCCAACGGCCTCACCGCCCCCAACGGGCGTTCCCAGGCACGCCTCATCCGAACTGCCCTGGCCAACGCCGGTCTCACCCCCACCGACGTCGACAGCGTCGAGGCCCACGGCACCGGAACCCGGCTCGGCGACCCCATCGAAGCCCAGGCCCTCCTCACCACCTACGGTCAGCAGCGCGCGACCGAGGCCCCTTTGTGGCTCGGCTCCATCAAGTCGAACATCGGCCACACCCAGGCCGCCGCCGGCATCGCCGGGGTCATCAAGACGGTCCTCGCCCTGCAACATGGCGTGCTCCCGCGCACCTTGCACCTGACTGAAGCGACTTCCCACGTCGATTGGTCCTCGGGCGCGGTCCGGCTCCTCGCGGAGGCACGCAATTGGCCCGACACCGACCGGGTCCGACGGGCCGCCGTCTCGGCGTTCGGCATCAGCGGTACGAACGCTCACGTGATCCTTGAGCAGGCCCATGTGCCTGTACAGGCCGAGGAGTCCGTCCCGTCGGGTCGGCCGGTGCCGCTGGTCATTTCGGCGGGGAGCCCGGACGCGCTGGCGGCGGCGGGGGGCCGGCTGGCCCAGTGGCTGGATGACCGAACGGAGTTGCACCTCCCGCATGTTGCCCACGCGCTGGTCACTTCTCGGGCCTTGCTGCCGCACCGGGCAGTGGTGGTCGCCGAGGACCGGGACAGCGCGATCGACGGACTGCAAGCGCTGGCCAAGGACCGGCCCGCGCCGCACGTCATCCCCAGCACAGGACCTGTCACACCAGCCCGCCGTGGTCCGGTGTTCGTGTTCCCAGGTCAGGGCTCGCAGTGGGCCGGCATGGGCGCCGACCTCTACGCCACCAGCCCGGTCTTCCGTGACGCGCTGGACGCCTGCGCCGCCGCTCTCGACCCGCTCACAGGCTGGTCACTGATCGACACCCTCACCAGAGACGACGACACCTGGCTGAACCACGTCGAGATGGTCCAGCCCGCCCTCTTCGCCGTCATGACCAGCCTCGCCCGCCTCTGGATCGCCCACGACATCCAACCCACCGCCGTCATCGGCCACTCCCAAGGCGAAATAGCCGCCGCGCACATCGCCGGCATCCTCACCCTCCACGACGCCGCCCGCATCGTCACCGTCCGCTCCACCGCCATGCGCCAACTGGCCGGACACGGCGTCATGGCCACCGTCAGCCAAAGTGCTCAATGGGTGAGCGACCACATCGACGACCGGGTCACCATCGCCGCCCACAACTCCCCCACCACCACCGTCATCAGCACCACACCCGACACCCTCGACGAGCTCACCACCCAGTGGGCTTCCCAGGGCGTCCGAGTACGCCGGATCAACGTCGACTACGCCAGCCACTCCCCCCAAGTCGACGCCCACCAACACCACATCACCACCGCCCTCGCCGACATCCAGCCACACCCCGCCACCATCCCCATGATCTCCACCGTCACAGGACAGCCAGTCGAAGGCCCCGAACTCGACGCCGACTACTGGTACACCAACCTCCGCCACCCCGTCCGCTTCCACCAAGCACTCACCCACCTGATCAACGAAGGCCACCACACCACCATCGAGACCAGCCCCCACCCCGTCCTCACCCCCGCCATCGAAGAAACCTCCGAAGCCACAGGCACACCCCTCACCGCCCTCCACACCCTCCGCCGCAACACCACCGCCTCCTTCACCACCGCCCTCGCCCACGCCCACACCACCGGCACCACCCCCAACTGGACGGCACTGCTCCCCACCCCCCACCACCACACCCCACTCCCCACCTACCCCTTCCAACACGAGCACTACTGGCTGGACCGCCCCCAACTGGCCGCCGCCGTGCAACCCGGTGTCGATGTCGCTGGGCACCCTTTGCTCAGCGCGGCTGTCCGGCTCGCGGACGGCGGGGTCGTCCTCACCGGCGGGTTGGGGCCCGCTGCGCCCGAATGGGTCGCGGACCACGCCGTCATGGGGTCGGTCCTGTTGCCGGGTACGGCTTTCGTCGAGCTGGCGGTGCGCGCCGGTGACGAGGTCGGGTGCGGCACTCTTGAGGAACTCACACTGCGGGCGCCCCTCGCGCTGCTCGCTCCGGTGGCCGTCCAGGTGGTGGTGGAGGAGCCGGACGACTCGGGCCGCAGGCGGGTCACGGTTCATTCCCGCCCCGCGTCCGCCTCAGGCCCGGGCGACGACTCCTGGACTCTGCACGCCGAAGGTCTGCTGGCGATCGGCGACGGCCAACCGAGCACAGATGACGCCGACTTCGCCGTCTGGCCCCCCGTAGGGGCTCAACCAGTCTCCGTTGCCGGGCTCTACGACGGACTCGCCGCCCAGGGCTACGACTACGGCCCCGCCTTCCGCGGAGTACGCACCCTCTGGCGCCGGAGCGACGACGAGGTGTTCGCCGAAGTCCGACTCCCCGATGAGCTGGGCGCGGATGCGCAGGAGTTCGTCCTCCACCCCGCCCTGCTCGACGCAACGCTGCACGCGGTCGCGGGGGCCGGGCTGCTGCCGGCGTCCGACGGCATCCGCCTGCCGTTCGCCTGGTCCGGCGTGCGCGTCCACGCGGCCGGCGCGAGCACGCTGCGGGTCCGACTGCGTCGTGCGGGTGCGGATGCCGTGTCGTTGACGGCCGCTGACGAGTCCGGCGCGACGGTCGTGTCCCTTGATGCGCTCACGCTGCTGCCCATCGCCCCCGAACAGCTGCGCGCCGCCTCCCGGGACGCACGCCCTGACGCCCTGCTGGCTCTGCACTGGGAGGAGGTGGCCGCACCGGGCGGACCCTCGGGTGTGTCCGTGCCGGAACACTGGGCCGCCGTCATGTCCCGGTCCGAAGAGATCGACGAGGTGTGCGGTGCCGTACCGCCCGAGGAACCGTCCGCCGTGCTCTTCGACACCTCCGCACGTCCCGGCTCCCCGTACGAGCCCAAGGACGCCGTGCAGGGCGCCCTTCACGTCGTACAGCGTTTCGTGACCGACCCCGCGCTGCGGAACTGTGTTCTTGTCGTGCGCACACGCGGGGCAGTCGTGGCGCTGGCGGAGGACCGGATCACGGCTCCCGCGGACGCGGCGGTGTGGGGGGTGGTGCGTTCGGCGCAGAGTGAGCATCCGGGGCGGTTCGTTCTGGTCGACGGGGTCGCCGGCGCGGAGGCGCCGAAATCACCCGGACTCGTGCTGGCGACCGGCGAGTCGCAACTCGCCTTGCGGAACGGGTCGTTCTTCGCTCCGCGGCTCGACCGTCATCGGCCGGAGGACGGGTCCCCCACTGTCTTCGACGCCGATCGCACGGTGTTGATCACCGGTGGGACGGGGGCCCTGGGCGGTCTCGTGGCACGGCACCTGGTCGCCTCGCACGGTGTACGGCGGCTGCTGTTGCTCAGCCGGTCGGGGCCGGGGGCAGCCGAAGTGGCTGAGCTGGTGGCGGACTTGACCGGCGCGGGTGCCGTGGTGGACGTACGCGCCTGTGATGTCGGTGATCGTGCAGCGCTGGCCAGGGTGATCGCCGAGGTGCAGGAGTCGGGACATCCGCTCGGTGCCGTGGTGCACGCGGCCGGTGTGCTCGCGGACGGCACGGTCGCGGGGTTGACCGAGCAGGCCGTGGACGCGGTGTTGCGTCCGAAGGCCGAAGCAGCCCTGCATTTGCATGAGTTGACGGCCGATCTCGACCTGTCGGCGTTCGTGTTGTTCTCGTCGGTCGCGGGGGTGCTGGGGAACGCGGGGCAGGCCAATTACGCGGCGGCCAACGCCTACCTGGACGCGCTGGCCGAGGTGCGCGCCGGACTCGGGCTGCCCGCGCTGTCGCTCGCGTGGGGGCTGTGGGAGCAGCCGAGCGGGATGACGGCCGAACTGAGCGGGCAGGATCTGGCGCGGATGCGGCGGAGCGGGCTGTTGCCCCTGTCGGCCGAGGAGGGGCTGGCGCTGCTCGACGCGGCACTGGCCGGCTCGCCCGGTGCGGCGGTGCTGGTGCCGGCACGGGTCGATGCCGCGACCCTGGTCCGGGCCGGGCGGGCGGTTCCGGCGCTGCTGTCGCGGCTGGCGCCGCGGGTCGGCCGCAGGACGGTCGCGCGGGCGGTCGAGGCGGGCTCCGGTGCGCTGTCGGCGTTCGAGGAGCGGTTGGCGGGGCTGTCCCGGGACGAGCGTGAGCGGCTTCTGCTGTCCGTGGTCCGGGACGAGACCGCCCTGGTGCTGGGGCATGCGCAGGGTGCGGTGCTCGATGTGGCGGGCGAGTTCCGGGAGTTGGGTGTCGACTCCCTCATGGCGGTGGAGGTGCGCAACCGGCTGGCTGCGGTCACCGGGCTCACGCTGCCGTCCACGGTCGTGTTCGACCACCCGACGCCGCAGGCGCTGGCCCGACTGCTGCACGAACGGCTCACCGGCGCGCTGCCCGAGGCCGGGCAGGTCGTCGTGGAGCGGCCTGCGGATGACGATCCCGTCGCCGTGGTCGGTATGGCCTGCCGCTATCCCGGCGGGGTCGAAGGTCCCCTCGATCTGTGGCAGTTGGTGCTCGACGAGCGAGACGCGGTCGGGGAGTTCCCGGCCGACCGCGGGTGGGATGTGGACGCACTGTTCGCTGCCGGCAGCGGTGCTGGAGGCACCAGCGCGACCCGGCACGGGGGTTTCCTGGACGATGCCGCAGGATTCGATCCCTCCCTGTTCGGGATCTCACCGCGCGAGGCGCTCGCCATGGACCCGCAGCAGCGGCTGCTGCTCGAAGTGTCGTGGGAGGCCCTGGAGAACGCGGGCATCCCGGCGGACGCGGTGCGGGGCTCCCGTACCGGGGTGTTCGCCGGGTTGATGTACCACGACTACGGCACAGGGCTCACGCAGGTGCCAGAGGGTGTCGAGGGGTATCTGCTGACGGGGGGTGCGGGCAGTGTGGCCTCGGGGCGGATCGCCTACGCCCTGGGGCTGGAGGGTCCAGCGCTGACGGTCGACACCGCCTGCTCGTCCTCGCTCGTGGCGCTCCATCTGGCCGTCCAGTCGCTGCGGCAGGGCGAGTCGGATCTCGCGCTCGCGGGCGGGGTGACGGTGATGGTGACACCGGACACCTTCACGGAGTTCTCCCGGCAAGGCGGACTGTCGGGAGACGGGCGCTGCAAGTCGTTCGCCGAAGGTGCCGACGGGACCGGTTGGTCCGAGGGCGTGGGCATGCTGCTGGTGGAGCGGCTGTCCGACGCGCGGCGCAACGGACATCGGGTCCTCGCCGTCGTGCGCGGTACGGCCGTCAACCAGGACGGTGCCTCGAACGGGCTGACCGCGCCCAACGGCCAGGCCCAGCAGCGGGTGATCCGCCAGGCCCTCGCCGACGCGGGGCTGTCACCGGACGACGTGGACGCGGTCGAGGGGCATGGGACCGGCACCGTGCTGGGCGATCCCATCGAAGCGCAGGCGCTCCTGGCCACGTACGGTCAGGGACGTCCGGCGGACAGGCCGCTGTGGCTCGGGTCCGTCAAGTCGAACATCGGGCACACGCAGGCCGCCGCCGGCGTCGCCGGCATCATCAAGATGATCATGGCGATGCGGTCGGGAGTCCTTCCGCGCAGCCTGCACAGCGCCACCCCCTCGTCCCATGTCGACTGGGCGTCCGGGGGCGTCGAGTTGCTGTCCGGGGCGCGCGAGTGGCCGGACGGGGACCGGGTGCGGCGGGTCGGCGTGTCGTCGTTCGGGATCAGCGGGACGAACGCCCACATCGTCCTGGAGCAGGCCCCGGCCGGCGACGAGCCGTCCGAGCGGGGTCCCGCACCGGCGGTCGTACCCCTGCTGCTGTCCGCCGCCGGCGACGAGGCGCTGCGCGCCCAGGCGACGCGACTCGCGGGCGTCCTGGAGGAGGCGGGCGATTCCGCCGCCGCGTTGGTGGATGTGGGATGGTCGCTGGCCGAGGGACGGGCCGCGCTGCCCCGGCGGGCGGCCGTGATCGCCCCCGGGCCCGAGGAGGCGATCGAGCGGCTGCGGGCGCTGGCCGAGGGACGCGCGTCCGCCGGAGTGCTGACCGGGCGGGCCGAGCCGGACGGGCGGCTCGCCGTGGTCTTCAGTGGACAGGGCAGTCAACGGCTCGACATGGGACGTGAACTGCACGCCGCACAACCGGTGTTCGCGGCAGCCTTCGATGAAATCTGCGCCCACTTCGCACCGCACCTGCCCCTTCCCTTGCGGGAGGTCGTGTTCGGCGAATCCGCCGAGTTGCTGAACCGGACCGGATACGCGCAGGCCGCCCTGTTCGCGGTCGAGGTGGCCCTGTACCGGCTCGTGGAGCACTGGGGTCTCCGGCCCGGTCTGCTGATCGGGCATTCGATCGGGGAGTTCGCCGCCGCCTACGTGGCCGGCGTGTGGACGCTGCCCGATGCCTGCGCCCTCGTCGCCGCGCGGGGCACGCTGATGCAGGGCGTGACGGCGGACGGCGCCATGGCCGCCCTCGCCGTCACTCCCGAGGAGGTCGGGCCCGTGCTCGCCCCGTACGGCGACCGGGTCGGTGTCGCGGCCGTCAACGGGCCCGCCTCGGTGGTCGTCTCGGGCGACCGGGACGCCGTGGAGGAGGTGACCGCGCGGTTCGAGGCGGCCGGGCGGCGGGTGCAGCGGCTCCGCGTCAGTCATGCCTTCCACTCCGCACACATGGACACGATGCTGGACGCCTTCGCCGAGGTCCTGGCCGGTGTGCCCTTCCGGCCACCGACGCTGCCCGTGGTGTCCAACGTGACCGGCTCGCTGGCCGACCCGGAGGAACTGTGCTCCCCGGCGTACTGGGTGCGCCACGCGCGGGACGCGGTGCGGTTCGCCGACGGTGTCACCACCCTGCACGGCGAGTCCGTCACCGCGTATCTCGAACTCGGGCCCGCGGGTGTGCTCACCGGAGCGGTCCGCGACAGCCTGCCGGAGGAAGCGCAGCCGGTGATCGTCTCCGCCCTGTGGCGCGACCGGTCGGAGGTGGCGACCTTCGCGGAGGCGATGGCGGGCCTGCACCTGTCCGGTCTGTCCGTCGACTGGTCGGCCGCGTTCGCGCGCACCGGTGCCCGCATGGTCGACCTGCCCAACTATCCCTTCCAGCACAGCCGCTTCTGGCTCCAGGCAGCCGAGCGGAGCACCCGACCCGCCCTGGAGCGCCTTGCCGGGCTTCAGCCCGACGAGCTGGCACGGACGTTGAACGTCGACGAGATTCACGCGCGGGCGCTCGTCCCGGCGCTCACGGACTGGTTGCGGGCCCAGGAGCAGCCGCAGCGCCGGGAGTTGTCCGACCGTCAGGTGACCTGGGTGCCGGCGAAAACCCTCAGCGGCAGCCGGCGGCTCGACGGACGCTGGCAGGTCGTCGTTCCTGCGGGTGCCGACCCCCTCGACACGCGGGTGATGGCGCTGGCCAGGGCGCTGGAGCGGGCCGGTGCCGAGGTCGTCATGGGTGATGTCACGCTGGTCGAAGCGGAGTTGACGGGGTTGGTGGCCGTGACCGCGCTCGCCGACGACCCGGGCCTGTTCGCCGTGGAGGTCGTCCGGCAGGCGCCGGGCGGCGCCGGGCTGTGGTTCGTGACCCACGGCGCCGTCGCCACCGGCAGCGGTGACCCCGTGCTGGACCCCAGGCAGGCGGCGGTGTGGGGGTTCGGTCAGGCGATGTCGCTCGAACTACCCGAACTGTGGGGCGGGTTGATGGATCTGGGCGGCTTCGACGGCGACATGGACGTGCTGGGTGCGGTGCTGAGTGGTGCAAGCGGCGAGGACCAGGTCGCTGTGCGCAACGGGCGGGTGCTCGGGCGGCGCGTGGTGGCGCTGCCCACCAGCCGCGGAGGCGATCGGCCGTGGCGGCCCTCCGGGACCGTCCTCGTCACCGGCGGGACCGGAGCGCTGGGCGCGCGGGTCGCCGACTGGCTCGTCGACGGCGGTGCCGAGCACGTCGTCCTCACGAGCCGGCGCGGTGAACAGGCGCCGGGCGCGCACGAGTTGGCCGACCGGCTGCGTGAGCGCGGGGCGTGGGTGTCCGTCGAGGCGTGCGACGCGGGTGACCGGAGCGCTCTGTCCGACGTGCTCGGGCGTCATCGGCCCCGGGCCGTGTTCCATGCGGCCGGGGTGTTCGAGGCCGGCGGGATAGCGGACCTGTCGGCCGACTCCTGGGCGGCGGTGCTGTCCGCCAAGGCGGACGGGGCGCTGCATCTGGACGAGCTGAGCAGGGAGCTGGACCTGGACCTGGACGCGTTCGTGCTGTTCTCGTCCATCGCCGGCGTGTGGGGCGGCATCGGGCAGGGTGCCTACGCCGCCGCGAACGCCGTGCTCGACGCGCTCGCCCAGCGGCGGCGTGCGGACGGCCTGGCCGGGACCTCCGTCGCCTGGGGGCCGTGGGCGGGCGAGGGAATGGCCGCGGACGGCGAGATCGGCGCGGGACTGCGGCGCAGCGGTCTCGTCCCGATGCAGCCGCGGGACGCTCTCGCCGCGCTGCAAGACGTCCTGGACCAGGACGAGACGTGCCGCGTCGTCGTCGACGCGGACTGGGACCGGCTGCTCGCGGCGTTCGAGGCCGCGCGGCCGGGACCGCTGTTCGCCCTGCTGCCCCACGGCACCCGACCGGAAGTCGGTACGGAGGCGGAGGAGGCGGGCGCCGCCTATGCCCGGCACATCCGCGCACTGCCGCCCTCCGAGCAGGACCGGACGGTGTCCACGCTGGTACGGGACGTGGTCGCGGCGGCGCTCGGGCACGCCTCCTCCGACGCACTCGACATGACGCAGACGTTCAAAACCCTGGGCCTGGACTCGATGACCGCCGTGGAGGTCCGCAACCGGCTCACGGCGGCGACCGGGCTGACGCTGCCCACCACCGTGGTGTTCGACCGTCCCACGCCCCGGGACCTGGCCAAGGAGGTACGCGACCGGCTCGTCGGCACCGCTTCGAGCACCGCGCCCGTGCCGACGGACCGCCCGACGGTGGACGAACCGGTGGCGATCATCGGCATGGCCTGCCGCTACCCCGGCGGTGCGAACACCCCGGAGGACCTGTGGCGCCTGGTCGCCGAGGAGCGGGACGCGGTCTGCGACTTCCCCGAGGACCGCGGCTGGGACCTCGCCACGCTCTACGACCCCGACCCGGCCGCCACCGGGACGTCGTACTCCCGCGAGGGCGGCTTCCTCGACGACATCGCGGGCTTCGACGCGGGGCTGTTCGGGATCTCGCCGCGCGAGGCCCTCGCCATGGACCCGCACCAGCGGTTGCTGCTGGAGACCTCGTGGGAGGCGTTCGAACGGGCCGGTATCCCGCCGACCTCGCTGCGCGGCAGCAGCACCGGAGTGTTCATCGGCGCGGGTGAGCAGGACTACGCGGGCGGTGTGACCGACGCGCCGGACGGGGTCGCCCACCATCTCCTGCTCGGGCACACGGCGAGCGTCCTCTCCGGTCGCCTCGCCTATGTGTTCGGGCTCGAAGGGCCCACCCTGACGCTGGACACGGCGTGCTCGGCCGGGCTGGTGGCCCTGCACCTGGCGGTGCGGGCGCTGCGCTCGGGCGAGTGCGATCTCGCCGTGGCGGGCGGGGCGACGGTGATGTCGACGCCCGGCGGCTTCGTCGAGTTCAGCCGGCAACAGGTGCTCGGCCGGACCGGGCGGTGCCGTTCGTACTCGGACGACGCGGACGGCTCGGCGTTCTCCGAGGGCATCGGCACCCTGGTGGTGGAGCGGCTGTCCGACGCGCGGCGCAACGGGCACCGCGTGCTGGCCGTGATCCGGGGTTCCGCGATCAACCAGGACGGCGCCTCGAACGGGCTCAGCGCCCCGAACGGGCAGTCCCAGCAACGGGTGATCCGGCAGGCCCTCGCCGACGCGGGACTGGCCCCCGGGGACGTGGACGCCGTGGAGGGACACGGGACCGGGACCCCGCTGGGTGACCCCATCGAGGCCGAGGCTCTGCTGGCCACCTACGGTCAGGACCGGCCCGGCGAACGGCCGTTGTGGCTCGGGTCCGTCAAGTCGAACATCGGGCACACCCAGGCCGCCGCGGGCATCGCCGGGGTCATCAAGATGGCCCAGGCTCTACGGCACGGTGTGCTTCCGCGCACCCTCCATCTCGACTCCCCGTCCTCGCACGTGAACTGGGCCTCCGGCGGGGTGGAGCTGCTGGACCGGGCGCGTGAGTGGCCGTCCGTGGAACGGGCGCGCCGTGCGGCCGTCTCGGCCTTCGGGATCAGCGGTACGAACGCGCACGTCATCCTCGAACAGCCCGAACCGGAGACCTCCGAGCCGTCCACCGCGGAGGTGGTCGGACCGGTGGTCCTGCCGCTGTCCGCGCACAGCGGGGCCGGCCTGCGCGGCCAGGCGCAGCGCCTGCGGGAGCTGCTGGACGCCGCACCGGATCTCGAACTCGCTGTCCTCGGGCGGGCTTTGGCCGAGCACCGGGTGACAGACCTGGAGCACCGGGCGGCCGTGGTCGCCGAGGACCGGGAGACGGTCCTCGCCGCGCTCGGCGCCCTGGCCGAGGACGGGACGCATCCCCAGCTGACCACGGGTTCCGGCGCTCCGGGCGCCGACCCCGTGCTGGTCTTCCCGGGGCAGGGATCGCAGTGGCCCGGCATGGCACTCCAACTGCTCGACTCCTCACCGCGGTTCCGGGACGCGCTCGCCGAATGCGACGCGGCGCTGGGCGAATTCGTCGACTGGTCCGTGCTCGACGTGCTGCACGAACGGCCGGGCGCCCCGTCGATGGGGCAGCTGGACGTGGTGCAGCCGCTGCTGTTCGCGGTGATGGTGGCGCTGGCCAGGACCTGGCAGGCGGCCGGGATCACCCCGGCAGCCGTGGTGGGGCACTCGCAGGGCGAGGTGGCCGCGGCCTGCGTGGCGGGCGCGCTGTCGCTGTCGGACGCGGCCCGGATCATCTGCCTGCGCAGCCGGGCCATGCAGGAGAAGCTGTCCGGACTCGGCGCCATGGCCTCGGTGGCACAACCCCAGGCGTGGGTCGCCGAACGGCTGGAGCGCTGGGGCGGCCGCCTCAGTGTGGCCGCGGTCAACGGCCCCACCTCGGTGGTGGTGTCGGGCGAGGCGGCGGCGGTGGACGAGTTCCTCGCGGACGCCGAAGAGGCGGGCGTACGGGCACGGCGGGTGAAGGGGGCCATCGCCGCCGGTCACTCCGCGCAGGTGGAGCTGGTGGAGGACCGGGTCCGGGCCGAACTGGCGCCCGTGTCGCCCCGGACGGGCGAGGTGCCGATCGTCTCCACCGTCACGGGCGAGGCGTGCGACGGGTCCGGGATGGACGCGGACTACTGGTACCGCAACATGCGGGAGCCGGTGCGGTTCGACGCCGCTGTACGGGAGTTGCTGACGCGCGGACATCGGGTGTTCATCGAGGTCAGTCCGCATCCGGTACTGCTGACCGGGCTCCAGGAGACCGTGGAGGACGCGGGCACCTCGGCGTCCGTGCTGGGCACGCTGCGCCGGGACGAGGGTGGCGCCGACCGGTTCAACGCCTCGCTGGCAGCGGCCTACGTCGCCGGTGTGGACGTGCCCTGGCGGGAGAACCTGTACGCGCGGACGCCGGACACCTTCGTCGACCTGCCCACGTATGCCTTCCAGCACCGGCGTTACTGGCTTGACGCGCCACGCCAGTCGGCGTACTTCGCCACCCCGGCGGGCGGCACCATGCAGCCGGAGGCCCCGGCCGACGAGGCGCAGCGACGCTTCTGGGCGGCCGTCGAGAGCGGGGATCTCGACACCCTTGCAGGGGAACTACCGCTGGTCAACGGACAGTTGGCGTCACTGCGCGAGGTACTGCCGGCGCTCGCCGACTGGCGGACGCGCTCGCGGGAGGACGCGGCCGTCGACCGCTGGCGGCACCGGGTGGTCTGGGAGCGGATCGGGACACCTGCCCGTCCCGCGCTCTCCGGGCGCTGGCTGGTGCTGGTGCCCGATGACGCGGGGGCACGGGCGGTGGCGGATCCGGTGGAGAGCGCGCTGCGGGCGCACGGGGCCGAGGTCACCCGGGTCGGTTTCGCGGCCGACGCCGAACGGGGTGAACTCGCCGAGACGCTGCTCGCCCTGCGCGCGGGCGACGCCGAGCGGGAGCCTGTCGCCCTCGGCACAGGCAGCGGTGAGCCGGAGCCTGTCGGCCTGCGCGTGGGCAACGCCGAGCCGGAGCCGGTCGGCGTGCTGGCACTGACCGGGCTGCTGAGCGGTGCGCACGCCGAGCACGAGGCCGTACCGCGCGGACTCGCGGCGACCCTGTCAGTGGTGCAGGCGCTCATGGACACGGACTTCGCCGGTGACGCCCCGCTGTGGGTGCTCACCCGCGGTGCGGTCGCCGCGGATCCGGGCGACCTCGTGCAGGCACCCGAGCACGCCATGGTGTGGGGCCTCGGTGCGACGATGCGGCAGGAGCACCCCGAGCGCTGGGGCGGCGTCGTCGACCTGCCCGACGGCGCCGACGACCCACTCGACCCCCGGGTGTTGACACGGCTGGTCGGAATCGTCTCCGGGGCCACGGACGAGGACGAGGTCGCGGTGCGCACGTCGGGGGCCCTGACCCGGCGGCTCGTGCCGGCGCCCGGGGACACCGCGGCGACCGGACTCGACCTCGCCGCACAGCAGTCGGACGAAGGCACCGAGGCCGGGGAGTGGAAGCCCACCGGCACCGTACTCATCACCGGCGGAACCGGCGCCCTCGGCGGACAGGTGGCCCGGCATCTCGCGGAACTCGGCGCGCCGCATCTCCTCCTCGTCGGACGGCGGGGCCCCGATGCCCCGGGGGCCGCCGAACTGGCCGCCCACATAAGCGAGTCGGGGACGAAGGTCACGGTCGTGGCCTGCGACCTGGGCGACCGCCATGCGCTCGCACAGCTGCTGGCCGAAATCCCGCCGGAATACCCGCTCACAGCCGTCGTGCACACGGCGGCCGCGGTCGACGACGCGTTGCTGGACTCCCTCACCGTCCCCCAGCTGGACCGTGCACTGCGGGTCAAGGCACTCGCCGCGCGCAACCTGGACGAACTCACGCGGGACCTCCCACTGGAACTGTTCGTCCTGTTCTCCTCGTTCGCCGGCGTCACAGCGGACGCGGGGCAGGGCGGCTACGCGCCGGGCAACGCGTTCCTCGACGCGCTCGCCCTGAACCGCCGGGCTCTGGGTCTGCCCGCCCTGTCCGTCGGATGGGGGCACTGGGCGGGCGGCAGCGGCCTGGAGGGCGGCGAGGTCATCGCCAACCGGCTGCATCGGTTCGCGATGGAGTCCATGGCGCCGGAGAGGGCGGTGCGCGCACTGGACCGGGCACTGCGCCTCGACGGCGGACACGGGCACGTCGTCGTCGCCGACATCGACTTCGCGCGTCTGGCACCCGGGTCGATCGGGGCACGGCCGACCCGGCTGTTCCTCGAACAGCCCGGCTACCGGGATGCGTTGGAGACCGCTGCCGCAAGGGATGCGTCCGACGGTGCCGGCCCGGCCGGTGGCGACGACACGGTGGCGCGCTGGCGTACGGAGGCGGTCGCGGCCACCGGTGCCGAACGGGTCGCTCTCGTACGGGACTTGGTGCTCCGCCACCTCGCGTCCGTCCTGGGCCACGCGAACCCGGAGGACCTCTCCGCGACCCGGCTCTTCCGGGACCTGGGGATCGACTCGCTCACCGCGGTCGAGTTCCGCAACCGGCTGGGCGCGGCCACCGGGCTGCGGCTGCCGGTCGGGGTGGTGTTCGACCATCCGACACCGGAAGCCCTGGCCGCCTTTGTCGGCGCGGAGCTCGCGACGGAGGCACCCGACCCGACCGGCCCCGCCCCATCACATGCCGACGAAGCGGGCTCCGTCGAGGAGGCGCTCGACCGTCTCGAAGCCGCACTCGACCGTGTCGACCGTGTCGACCGTGTCGACCGGGGCGGCCTTCCCACCTCCGCGACAGTCGCGAACCGGCTGCGGGACCTGCTCGCCCGGTTGCCGCAGGAGTCTCCGGCCGGTCCCGCTCCTTCGACGGATGCGGGCGGACTGGAAGCCGCGACGACGGCGGAGGAGGTCCTGGACTTCATCCAGGAACGCTTCGGCACCTGAGTCACCCGGCCGCCCTGCCCCAGCCCCAGCCCCACCGCACCTCAGGAGATGTTTGCAGTGACGAGCGACAGCAGCGCCGGCGCTCCGGCCGGCCGGGACAAGGTCGTCGAGACGCTCAAGTGGATGGCGCGCGAACTCGACGAGACCAAGCGGGACCTTGCCGACCTGCGGGCGCGTCGCTCCGAGCCGGTCGCCGTCGTCGGCATGGGCTGCCGGTTCCCCGGAGACGTCGGCTCCCCGGAGGATCTGTGGCGGCTGCTGTCCTCCGGCACGGACGCGATCGGACCGCTTCCCTCCGACCGGGGCTGGGACCTGGACGCCCTCTACGACCCCGACCCGGCCGCAGCCGGCACCGCGTACGTCCGCGAGGGCGGGTTCTTGGCCTCGGCCGGGGACTTCGACGCCGGGTTCTTCGGGATCTCGCCGCGTGAGGCGCTGGCGATGGACCCGCAACAGCGGCTGCTGCTCGAAGTCGCCTGGGAGACGCTGGAGGACGCGGCGATCGATCCGACGTCGTTGCGCGGCAGCGACACCGGGGTGTTCGTCGGCACCAACGGCCAGGACTACATCGCGCCGATGATGGACGGGGTCGCCGATCTCGGCGGCTACCTGGGCACCGGCTCCACACAGAGCGTGCTGTCCGGGCGGCTCGCCTTCACGCTGGGCCTGGAGGGTCCCGCGGTGACCGTGGACACCGCGTGCTCGGCGTCTCTGGTGGCGCTGCACCAGGCGGTGCGGGCGCTGCGCGGCGGCGAGTGCGACCTGGCGCTCGTCGGCGGCGCGACCGTCATGTCCAGCCCCTGGACGCTGGTGGAGTTCTCCCGTCAGCGCGGCCTGGCCGCCGACGGCCGGTGCAAGACCTTCTCCGACGGTGCCGACGGGACCGCGGTCTCCGAGGGCGTCGGCATGCTCCTGCTGGAGCGGCTCTCCGACGCCCGCCGCCACGGTCATCGCGTCCTGGCCGTGGTCCGCGGCACCGCCGTCAACCAGGACGGCGCCTCGAACGGCCTTACCGCTCCCAGCGGTCCGGCCCAGCAGCGTGTCATCCGTCAGGCCCTCACCGACGCGGGTCTCGCACCGGACGACGTCGACGTCGTGGAGGCGCACGGGACCGGCACCCGACTCGGGGACCCCATCGAGGTCGACGCCCTGCTGGCGACGTACGGGAAGGACAGGCCGGCCGGTCGGCCGTTGTGGCTGGGGTCCGTGAAGTCGAACCTCGGGCACACGCAGGCCGCGGCGGGCGTCGCCGGTGTCATCAAGACGGTGCTGGCCCTGCGGCACGGGAGGCTGCCGCGGACCCTGCACGCCGAGCCGCCGACGCCGCACGTCGACTGGACCACGGCCGGCATCCGTCTGCTCCACGCCGAACAGCCGTGGCCCGACACGCACCGGCCGCGCCGTGCGGCGGTGTCGTCCTTCGGCATCAGCGGAACGAACGCGCACGTCGTCCTGGAGGAAGCCGAGCCCACGCCGGTGGGTGAAGCACCGTCTACCGCAGCCTCAGCATCCCCCTCCACTCTGCCCTGGCTCCTGTCCGCACGAAGTCCGGCGGCCCTGCGAGGTCAGGCCGCGCGGCTGGCCGCACACGTCACCGAGCGGCCGGGTGCCCGCCCGGCCGACCTCGCCTGGTCCACGGCGGCCACGCGAGCCCGGATGCCGCACCGCGCGGTGGTCGTCGCGGCCGGCCGTGAGGATCTTCTCGCCGGGCTGCGCGCCGTCGCCGCCGGCGCCCCGGGCAGCGGAGTCGTCCGCGGCGAAGCCACCGAACACCCCTCTCCTACCTTCCTGTTCACCGGGCAGGGCGCCCAGCACGTCGGTATGGCACGGGAGTTGTACAACGATTTTCCGGCGTTCGCCGCAGCGCTCGACGCGGTGTGCGGACACATGGACGTGCTGCTTGAACGGCCCCTCAAGGAGGTCGTGTTCGCCGAGGCCGGTTCCACCACGGCGGCGCTCCTGGACCAGACCGCCTACACACAGCCCGCGCTGTTCGCCGTGGAGACGGCCCTGTTCCGGCTGGCCGAGTCCTGGGGGCTCGTGCCGGGCCGTCTGATCGGCCACTCCATCGGCGAGTTGACGGCCGCCCACGTTGCCGGGGTCCTCACCCTCCCGGACGCCTGTGCCCTGGTCGCCGCCCGCGGCCGAGTGATGCAGGCGCTCCCGCAGGACGGGGTGATGATCTCCGTGCGGGCTGCCGAGGAGGACGTCCTCCCGCTGCTCGCCGAGACGCACGGCCAGGTCGATGTGGCAGCGGTCAACGGGCCCGTGTCGGTGGTGCTGTCGGGTACGGCGTCCGCGACGGCCGAGGTGGCGCGGTTGCTCGCGGACCGCGGGCACAAGACCAAGGAACTCCAGGTCAGCCACGCGTTTCATTCGGTCCTGATGGAGCCTGCGATGGCGGAGTTCCGTCGTATCGCCGCCGGGGTGACCTTCCACGAGCCGCGCATCCCGCTGGTCTCCGCGCTGACCGGCGCGCTCGTCGGCCCCGGCGCGGTGACGGACCCGGAGTACTGGGTGCGGCATCTGCGGGAGCCGGTCCGGTTCCTGGACGCGATCCGTACGGCCGAGGCCCAAGGTTCGCGTGTCTTCCTGGAGTTGGGGCCGGACGGGGTGCTCGCCTCGATGGCCGCGGACTGCCTGCTGGACCGGGAGGCGGCGGTGCTCGCGCCGACGCTGCGCAAGGACCGCCCCGACACCCGGTCCTTCCTCACCGGAGTCGGCCAGGCGTACGCCGCGGGCGTGGACGTCGACTGGGTGCGGGTCTTCGCCGGGACGGGGGCCGTGCGCGCGGAGCTGCCGACGTACGCCTTCGAGCATCGTCGGTACTGGATCGCCGAGGGCCGCACCTTCGACCGCTCTGCCACCCCGCACGAGGACCCGGCGCCGGCACCGGAAACCCGTCCGGAAGCCGGCCCTACCCCCAACGAGTGGGGGATGCTCGAACTGGTCCGAGCGGCAGCCGCAGCCGTGCTCGGGTACGCCACGAAGGACGCCGTGGCACCGAGCCGGCCCTTCTCCGAACTGGGGGTGACCTCGGTCGGCGCGGTCGAGCTGTGTGCCGAACTGCGCGCGGTGACGGGCCTGTCCGTGCCCGCGTCCGCCGTCTTCGACCACCCGACACCCCAGGCGCTCGCCACGCACCTCGGTCGGCAGCGGCGCGGCGAGACCGACGAAGCGGCCGCCGCGCCCACCCGCCACCGGGTGGACGAACCGGTCGCCATCATCGGCATGGGCTGCCGCTTCCCGGGCGGCGTGACCAGCCCCGAGGAGCTGTGGCAGCTCGTGGCCGAGGAGCGTGACGTCCTGGGCGCCTTCCCGGACAACCGTGGCTGGAACCTGGAGGAGCTGTTCAGCCCCGACGGTGCGCCGGGCACCTCGACGGAGGCCCGGGAGAGCGGATTCCTTTACGACGCGGCCGACTTCGACCCGGCGTTCTTCGGCATCTCGCCCCGCGAGGCGCTGGCGATGGACCCCCAGCACAGGCTCCTGTTGGAAACCGGCTGGGAGGCGATGGAGCAGGCCGGACTGGACCCGGGCACCCTCCGGGGCAGTCGCACCGGCGTGTTCGCGGGGCTGGTGGGGCACGACTACCTGCTCGGTCCGGAACGGATGCCCGACGACCTCGTGCCGTACTTCGCGACCGGCATCGGCGGTTCGATCGCCACCGGGCGCATCGCGTACACCTTCGGCTTCGAGGGGCCCGCGGTCACCGTCGACACGGCGTGCTCCTCGGCGTTGGTCGCGCTGCACCAGGCGGTGCACGCGCTGCGCTCCGGGGAGTGCGACCTGGCGCTCGCGGGAGCCGCGACGGTGATGTCGACGCCGGGGGCCTTCGTGGGCTTCTCCGGGCAGGGACTGATGGCACCGGACGCACGCAGCAAGTCGTTCGCCGACGGGGCCGACGGCACCATGTGGTCCGAGGGCGTGGGCATGCTCCTCGTGGAGCGGCTCTCCGACGCCGAGCGGCATGGGCACCGTGTCCTGGCGGTGGTGCGCGGCACCGCCGTCAACCAGGACGGCGCCTCCAACGGGCTGACCGCGCCGAACGGCACCGCCCAACAGCGCGTCATCCGGGCCGCGTTGGACAACGCCGGCCTGGCATCCGCCGACGTCGACGCCGTCGAGGCGCACGGCACCGGCACCCGGCTCGGCGACCCCATCGAGGCGCACGCGATCATGGCGACCTACGGCAGTGACCGGCCCGAGGAGCGGCCGCTGTGGCTGGGGTCCATCAAGTCGAACATCGGCCACGCTCAGGGCGCGGCGGGTGTCGCCGGCGTCATCAAGACCGTGATGGCCCTGCGCCACGGGGTGCTGCCGCGGACGCTGCACGTGGACCGGCCCTCGACCCGGATCGACTGGTCGCTCGGAGCGGTGCGGCTGCTGACCGGGAGCCAGGCGTGGCCCGACACCGACCGGCCTCGCCGGGCGGGCGTGTCGGCGTTCGGCGCGAGCGGGACCAACGCGCATGTGATCCTCGAACAGGCCCCGGCCGCGCCCGTGTCGACCGAGCCGCGTATCCCGCTGCCGGTGACACCGCTGACGCTCTCCGCGCACAGCCCGCAGGCCCTGCGCGGACAGGCCGCCCGACTGGCCGCACGGCTCCGGCAGTCCTCCGCAGCGCCCACGGAGCCGCTGGAGCCGACGGAGCTGACCGACGTCGCCTGGTCGCTCGCGAACCACCGCGCCCAACTCCCCCACCGTGCCGTCGTCCTAGCAGCCTGCGCACAGGACGCACTGGCCGGACTCGACGCCCTGGCCGAGAGCGACGAGACCCCGAACGTGGTCACCGGCCGGCCGACCGGAGAGGCCGCGGTGTTCGTCTTCCCCGGCCAGGGCTCCCAGTGGATCGGCATGGCCTCGGAGCTGCTGCGGGGATCGGAGGTGTTCCGGGACACGTTCGCCGACTGCGAGCGGGTCTTCACCGAGCTGGTCGGCTGGTCGATCACGGACGCGATGGCCGGCACCCCCGGGGCTCCCTCCCTGGATCAACTGGACGTCGTACAGCCGGTGTTGTTCTCCGTGATGGTGTCCCTGGCCCGCACCTGGCAGGCCGCGGGAGTGCAACCGGCCGCTGTGGTGGGCCACTCACAGGGCGAGATCGCCGCCGCGTACATCGCGGGCGCGCTCTCTTTGGAGGACGCGGCCCGGGTCGTGGCTCTGCGCAGCCGGCTGATCGTGGACGTGGTGGGTCTGGGCGCCATGGCCGGAGTGTCCAAGTCCCAGGCCTGGGTGGCCGAACGACTCGCGCCCTGGGCGCAGGAGTTGAGCGTCGGGGTGATCAACGGACCCGAGTCGGTCGTCGTCACCGGCGACGTCACGGCCCTGGAGGAGTTCCTCACGGTCGCCGAGGCGGAGGGCGCGCAGGTGCGGCGGGTGCGCGGCGCCGTGGCACCGGGGCACGCCCCGCAGATGGAGCGGCTGCGCGAGCAGTTGCTCGGCGCCCTGGAGCAGGTGACACCGCGCCCCGGCACAGTGCCGCTGTGCTCGACGGTCACCGGCGAGATCCTGGACAACACGTCGATGCACGCCGACTACTGGTACCGCAACGCCCGTGAGCCGGTGCAGTTCGAGGCCGCGGTACGGCACCTGCTGGACCGCGGGCACCGGGTGTTCCTGGAGATGAGCCCGCACCCGCTGCTGCTCAGCGGTATCGCGGACATCGCCGAGAGCCAGGACACCCAGGTGGCCGCGCTGGGCACGCTGCGCCGCGACGACGGCGGCCCCGGACGCACCGCCCGGGCTCTCGCCGAGGCATGGGTGAACGGCATCGGCGTCGACTGGCCGGCCGCCGTCTTCGACGGGGTCGGAGCGCGCCGGGTGGACCTGCCGACGTACGCCTTCCAGCGGGAGCGCTACTGGCTCGAGCCCGTCACCGGGCCGGTGGGCGCCGGGGTGCAGGGCACCGGGCACCCGGTCACCGACACCCAGGTCGACCTCGCCGACGGGGGCGCCCTGCTGACCGGCCGACTGAGCCGTCGGTCACTGGGCTGGCTGGATGATCACGCGGTGTCCGGGGTGGCGATCCTGCCGGGCGCGGCCTTCGTGGAGCTGGCCGTGCGCGCGGGCGACGCGGTGCGCTGCGCGGCGCTGGAGGATCTCACCTTGCAGGCGCCGCTGGTGGTGCCCGGCACGGGCGGCGTGGTCGTGCAGGTCGCGGTCGACGCCCCGGACGGCACGGGCCGACGCGCGCTGCGCATCCACGCGCGCCCGGAGAGCGAGGGCGAGGACGGCTCCTGGGTCCAGCACGCGGAGGGCGTCCTGGCCCCCGTCACCGCAGACCCCGAGGCGCTCGCCGTGTGGCCTCCTCGTGACGCCGAGATCCTGCCGACCGAGGACGCCTACGAGCGGATCGCGACGGCCGGCATCGCGTACGGACCGGCGTTCCAGGGCCTCGGCACCGCCTGGCGGCACGGCGACGAACTCTTCGCGGAGGTCCAACTCCCCGACTCCGAACACAAGAACGCCGCCTCGTACGGCCTGCACCCGGCCCTCCTCGACGCCGCCCTGCACGTGGTGGTCCTCGACGGACTGGAGAACAGCGGCCAACTCGCCTTCTCCTGGAGCGGTGTCACCCTGCACGCCCAGGGCGCCACGGCCCTGCGGGTACGGGTGCGACGGCTCTCGGACGGCGCGTTCTCCTTCCACCTCTACGACGGCACCGGGCTGCCGGTGCTCACGGCCGAGTCCGTCGCCGTACGGCCGCTGTCGACGGCCGGTCTGACGGCCGCGCGCACCGGGACGGACCACTCCCTGTTCAGGGTCGACTGGACGCCCCTGCCCTCGGCCGGGGTGTCCACCACGGACCGCTGGGTGGTGCTCGGCGCACAGTCGGAGGAGGTGTGGCCGGCCGAGGTCGAGGCCCGTCGCCGGTACCCCGATCTCGCAGCGCTGGCGGACGCGGTGGACGCGGGTGCGCCGGTGCCGGACGCGGTCGTGGTGGCCGGAGGCGGTGGCGCACCCGGCGACCGGCACCTGCTCGGAGGGGCCCTGGAGCTGTGCCAGGCCTGGCTGGCCGACGAACGCTGGTCGGAGGCACGCCTGGTGTTCCTCACGCGGGACGCGGTCCAGGCGGCACCGGACGACGTGCTCGGCGACCTCGCGCACGCGCCGCTGTGGGGGCTTCTCCGTTCGGCGCAGCAGGAGCAGCCCGACCGTTTCCTGCTGCTCGACAGCGACACCGCCGAGGTGCCGTCCGTTCTGATCGGCGCGGCACTCGTATCCGGCGAGCCCCAGCTTGCCGTGCGCGACGGTGTGCTGCGCGCCCCACGCCTGGCCAGGGCAGCCGTCGACGAGCAGCGCGAACGCCCCTTCAACCCCGAAGGCACGGTACTGATCACCGGTGGCACCGGAACCCTCGGCGCCATCCTGGCCCGCCATCTGGTGTCCCGACACAGTGTCCGGCACCTCCTGCTGACCAGCCGCCGGGGAGCCGAGGCACCGGGTGCGTCGGCGCTGTGCACGGAACTCACCGAGGCCGGCGCGACCGTCACCCTCGCCGCCTGCGACGTGGCCGACCCCGCGGCGCTCACCCGCCTCCTCGCGGACATTCCCGCAGAGCGGCCACTGACCGGTGTGTTCCATCTCGCGGGCGTCCTCGCCGACGGCGCGATCGGCTCGCTCACGCCCGGACACCTCGACACCGTCCTGGGCCCGAAGACAGACGCCGCCTGGGAGTTGCACCGGCTCACCCAGGATCTCGACCTGGCGGCCTTCGTCCTGTACTCCTCGATGGCAGGCACCTTCGGCGGCGCGGGACAGGGCGCCTACGGCGCCGCCAACGCCTTCCTGGACGCGCTCGCCGCGCACCGCCGGGCGGCGGGGCTGCCGGCACTGTCCATGTCCTGGGGGCTGTGGCAGGACCGGTCCGAGATGGGTGCCGGTCTCAGCGAGCAGGACCTGGCCCGCCGCATGGCCCGCTCCGGCACATGGAGTCTGTCCGGCGAGCAGGGAATGGCCCTGCTGGACGCGGCCCTGGCCGGCCCCGACGCCCATCTCGTCGCGGCCCGCTTCGACTTCCCCACGCTGCGCGCCCAGGCGGCCGACGGCACCCTGCCCCCGCTGCTGCGCGGGCTGGTGCGGGCCGTACGCCGCAGGGCGGGCGCGGCCGAACAGTCCGGCCTCCGCGAGCGGCTGGCCGCACTCGGGACGGCCGAGCGTACCGCCGCCCTCCTCGACACGGTGCGCGCGACCGTCGCCCTCGTCCTGGGACACGGTTCGGCGGACGCGGTGGACGACGGCCGTGCCTTCAAGGAGCTGGGGCTCGACTCCCTGACGGCCGTGGACCTGCGCAACAGGCTGACGGCGCTCAGCGGCGTGAAACTCCCCGCCACGCTGGCCTTCGACCATCCCACGCCCCGCGCCATCGCCGACCTCCTCGAAGCGAAGCTGTTCGCGACACCCGTCGAGGTCACCCCGCCCATCCTCACCGACCTCGACCGGCTCGAACTCGCCCTGCTGGGCGCCGACGACGCCGATCCGGCCCTGCGCGCCAGAGTCACGATGCGGCTGCACTCCCTCGTCGCCAAATGGCGCGCGGCCGCCGAGGAACCGGCCGCCACGACCCCCGGCGAGGCGGAGGACGGACTCGGCCTTGAGGGTGCCTCCGTCGACCAACTCCTCGACTTCATCGACGACATGGGCAGCTTCTGACACCGACGACGGCGGCCGGTCCCGCAGGACCGGCCGCCGAACCGGACGACAGCAGGCGCACCAGCGAGCGGAAAGGAAGCGTTCCGTGGAAGACACGCGGGTCATCGAGTACTTGAAGCGGGTGACGGCCGATCTGCATCGCGCCCGCGCCCGACTCCTGGAGCTGGAGTCCGGCCGCCAGGAGCCCATCGCCGTCGTGTCGGCGGCGTGCCGGTTCCCCGGCGGCATCGACTCCCCCGAGGACCTGTGGCGCGCGGTCACCGAGGAACGCGACCTGATCTCTGCGATGCCCGCCGACCGCGGCTGGGACATCGACGAGCTGTACGACCCCGACCCCGACAGCGTCGGGAAGATGTACGTCAAGGAGGGCGGCTTCCTCCAGGACGCGGGCGGCTTCGACGCGGCCCTTTTCGGTATCCCGCCGCGCGAGGCACTCTCCATGGACCCCCAGCAGCGGCTCCTCCTGGAGGTGACCTGGGAGACGTTCGAACGGGCAGGCCTCGACCCGCACGGCCTCGGCGGCAGCAGGACGGGCGTCTTCGTCGGCGTCCTCTCCCACGACCACGGCACCCGGCTCACCCCGGCCCCCGAAGGCTTCGAGGGCATGATCGGCGCCGGCAGCGCGGGCAGCATCGTCTCCGGACGGCTGGCGTACGTCTTCGGTCTCGAAGGGCCGGCTCTCACGATCGACACCGCCTGTTCGTCCTCCCTCGTCGCCCTGCACCTGGCCATGCAGTCGCTGCGCAACAAGGAGTGCGACCTCGCCGTGGCCGGCGGCTCCACGGTCATGTCGACGGTCGAGTCGTTCATCGAGTTCTCCCGGCAGCGCGGACTGGCACCGGACGCCAGGATCAAGGCCTTCGACGACGCCGCCGACGGCTCGTCATGGAGCGAGGGCGTGGGAACCCTCCTCGTCGAGCGCCTCTCCGACGCCCGACGCCACGGACACCCCGTGCTCGCCGTCATCCGCGGTTCCGCCGTCAACCAGGACGGTGCCTCCAACGGCCTCACCGCCCCCAACGGCCGTTCCCAGGCCCGTCTGCTGCGCGCCGCGCTGGACAACGCCCACCTCGCCGCCGCCGATGTCGACGCGGTGGAGGCCCACGGCACCGGGACCCGGCTCGGCGACCCCATCGAAGCCCAGGCGCTCCTCGCCACGTACGGCCAGGACCGCCCGTCCGAACGCCCCCTGTGGCTCGGCTCGGTGAAGACCAACATCGGCCACACCCAGGCCGCCGCCGGTATCGCGGGCATCATCAAGATGATCTGGGCCATGCGCGAGGGCACCCTCCCCCGCAGTCTCCACCTCACACGGCCCACCAGCCAGGTCGACTGGAGCGAGGGCAACATCCGCCTTCTCGACACGGCACAGCCCTGGCCGGACACCGACCGCCCCCGACGCGCCGGCGTCTCCTCCTTCGGCATCAGCGGGACGAACGCCCACGTGATCCTTGAACAGGCCCAAGTATCTGTTGAGGCGGAGGAGTTCGTCCCGTCGACGGGTGGGCCGGTGCCGCTGGTGGTGTCGGCGGGCAGTACGGCCGCGCTGGCCGCCTACGGCAAGCGGCTCGCCGAGCGTCTGGAAGCCGATGCCGAGCTCCACCTGACCGACATGGCCCATGCGCTGGTCACGACGCGGGCCTTGCTGCCACACCGGGCAGTGGTGGTCGCGGGAGACCGGGACAGCGCGATCGACGGGCTGCAAGCGCTGGCCGAGGGTATCCCCCATCCGCAGGTGATCGCCGGTGCGGGGCCTGTGACGGCGACCGGGCGTGGTCCGGTGTTCGTGTTCCCAGGTCAGGGCTCGCAGTGGGCCGGCATGGGCGCCGACCTCTACGCCACCAGCCCGGTCTTCCGTGACGCGCTGGACGCCTGCGCTGAAGTCCTCGACCCGCTCACCGGCTGGTCACTGATCGACACCCTCACCGGAGACGACGAGACCTGGCTGAACCACGTCGAGATGGTCCAGCCCGCCCTGTTCGCCGTCATGACCAGCCTCGCCCGCCTCTGGATCGCCCACGACATCCAGCCCGCCGCCGTCATCGGCCACTCCCAGGGTGAGATCGCCGCCGCGCATATCGCCGGCATCCTCACCCTCAAGGATGCCGCCCGCATCGTCACCGTCCGCTCCGCCGCCATGCGCCAACTGGCCGGACACGGCGTCATGGCCACCGTCAGCCAAAGTGCTCAATGGGTGAGCGACCACATCGACGACCGGGTCACCATCGCCGCCCACAACTCCCCCACCACCACCGTCATCAGCACCACACCCGACACCCTCGACGAGCTCACCGCCCAGTGGGCTTCCCAGGGCGTCCGGGTACGCCGGATCAACGTCGACTACGCCAGCCACTCCCCCCAAGTCGACGCCCACCAACACCACATCACCACCGCCCTCGCCGACATCCAGCCACGCCAAGCGATCATCCCGATGGTCTCCACGGTGACCGGACAGCCGGTTGAGGGCACGGAACTGACCGCCGACTACTGGTACACCAACCTCCGCCACCCCGTCCTCTTCCACCAAGCACTCACCCACCTGATCAACGAAGGCCCCCACACCACCATCGAAACCAGCCCCCACCCCGTCCTCACCCCCGCCATCGACGAAACAGCAGAAGCGACCGGAACGGCCGTCAACGCCCTCCACACCCTCCGCCGCAACACCACCGCCTCCTTCACCACCGCCCTCGCCCACGCCCACACCACCGGCACCACCCCCAACTGGACAGCGCTACTCCCCACCCCCCACCACCACACCCCACTCCCCACCTACCCCTTCCAACACCACCACTACTGGCTGGAATCAAGCACCGCTCCCCTGCGCTCGACCGGCACCGCGGTTCCGACGGACGCGCCGCAGGACGACCCGGTCGCGGAGTTCCGTGAACGGTTGGCCGGGCTTTCACGCGACGAGGTGGCGGAGGAGATGCTGGACCTCGTCCGCACGCATGCCGCGGTCGCCCTCGGGCACGACTCCGTCGAGCCGATCCTTGCCGACCGCCCCTTCCAGGAGTTGGGGTTCGAGTCGTTGACGGCCGTCGCCCTGCGCAAGCGGCTGGTGGCGGCGCTGGATCTCGCCCTGCCCGTCAGTGTGGCGTTCGACTATCCGACCCCTCAGCTCCTCGCCGAGCACCTGGCCGACGTGCACCAGGACAAGTTCGGGGCCGCGCCGGACAGTGACGAGGCAAGTCTCGCCGAAGCGAGCGACGACGAGTTGTTCGCCCTCATCGACAACGCCGGCTCCGAGGAGGCGTCATGACCGAGGCCGCGCAGAGCGAGGCCAAGCTCCGCGAGTATCTCCGCAGAGCGACCGTGGGTCTCCAGGAGGAGCGGCGCCGGGTGCGTGAACTCACCGACCGACTGGCCGAGTTCGAGAGCAGGCCTGCCGTCGGGCCGGACGCGGTGGCCGTGATCGGGATGGCGTGCCGGTGGCCAGGAGGTATCGACACGCCGGACGCCCTGTGGCGGGCCCTGGTGGAAGGTCGGGACTGTCTGTCACCGTTTCCCACCGACCGGGGCTGGGATGTCGACGGGCTCTACGACCCGGAACCCGGGGTGCCGGGCCGGTGCTGTGTGCGTGAGGGCGGCTTCCTCACGGACGCGAGCGCCTTCGACGCGGCCTTCTTCGGCTACACACCGGACGAATCCGCAGGTACGGACCCGCAGCAGCGGCTGCTCCTGCACACGGCGTGGGAGGCCGTCGAAAGCGCCGGCATCGACCCCTTGTCCCTCGGTGGTTCGGCGACGGGTGTGTTCGTGGGGCTGACACCGCAGGGGTACGCCGGGAGCGACGGCGGCCGGGAACGTCCGGAGGAGGGCACCGACTATCTGGCCGTGGGGACGCTGCCCAGCGCCGCCTCCGGCCGCATCTCCTACTTCCTCGGTCTGCACGGCCCGGCGTTGACCGTGGACACCGCGTGCTCGTCGTCGCTGTCGGCACTGCATCTGGCCCGGCAGGCTCTCCTCACCGGGGAGTGCTCGCTGACCCTGGCGGCAGGCGTCACCGTGATCGCCGTGCCGGACGTGTTCCTGGAGCACAGCCGGCTCAGCGCACTGGCCCGGGACGGTCGTACGAAACCGTTCTCGGCGAAGGCCGACGGCGGCAACTGGGCGGAGGGGGTGGGGGTCCTCCTCCTGGAACGCCTGTCGGACGCCGAGCGTCTCGGGCATCCCGTGCTCGCGGTGCTGCGGGGGTCGGCGGTGGGCCAGAACGGCACCAGCAACGGGCTCGCCGTGCCCAACGGCCCGGGACAACAGCGGGTGATGGAGCGGGCGTTGGCCGACGCAGGGCTCAAGCCGGCGGACGTGGACTTCGTCGAGGCGCACGGCACCGGCACGCCGCTGGGGGACGTGATGGAAGCCGAGGCCATGCTGCGGGTCTACGGCCATGACCGGGACGCGGAGCGGCCGCTGCTGTTCGGCTCGGTCAAGTCCAACTTCGGGCACACGCAGTCGGCGTCGGGCATGGCCGGGGTCATGAAGACGGTTCTCGCTCTGACCCATGGCACGGTGCCCGCCACGCTCCACTGCGAGCCGCAGATCAACACCGTGGAGCGGTCGCACGGTACGTTGCGAGCGGTGCCCGAGAGTGTGCCGTGGCCCGAGACGGACGGGCCCCGGCGGGCCGCGGTGACGGCGCTCGGCGCGGGCGGCACGAACGGGCACGTCATCGTCGAGCAGCCCGAGCGGCCTGCCTGGAGTTGGTCGTCCGCTCCGTCGGACCGGGGTGCGCCCACCATGCCGTGGATCCTGTCGGCCAAGGATCCTGAGGCGCTGCGCGGCCAGGCCCGCAAGCTGCTGGCCCACCTGGATGGTCACCAGGAGCAGTCGTGCCTGGACATCGCGTACTCCCTGGCCGTCACCCGCAGCGCTTTCCCTCACCGGGCGGCCGTCGTCGGCACCCGGACGCAACTCGTTGCCGGCTTGAGGGCGTTGGCGGACGGAGAGCCGTCGGGGCCCGCTCTCGTCACGGGACGGGCCCGCACGGCGAAGACCGTACTGGTCTGCTCCGCCCCTCCCGTGGCGCCGCTGGTCTTCGATCGACTGCCCTGGGAGTGGCCGGTGTTCACGACGGTGGTCGGGGGGATCGAGGAGGAGCTGCGGCCGTTCGTGTCCGTCCCAACGACGGGTGTGCTCCGCTCGGGGGGCGACGAGGTCCCCTCCGCCGTCGAGTCGTTCGCCCTGTCCGTCGCCGCCGCCCGGCTGTGGCGGAGGTTCGGGGTACGGCCCGCCGTGTTCCTCGGCCAGGACGGGCCGGGCCGGTGGGCCGCAGCATACCTGCGGCGGACCTGCACCTGGGAGGCCGCGCTGGAGGGGCTCATCGCCGGACGAGATCCTTCGGCGGACCTCTCGCCGGCCCCCTCGACAGCCGGTCTGATTCCACTGCCTCCGATCGGTCCGTCCGACGGTGAACGTTCCGCGCCCGCACAGCAGTTGGCGGAGGCCTTCGTGGCAGGGGTCCGGCTCGACTGGGCGGAGGTGTACGCCGGGCTGGGCGCGGTGCGCGTGCCGTTGCCGACGTACGCGTTCCGCGACGACCACCACTGGTCCGTCGTATGACCACGCTCCGAGCGGCCTCGTGCCGTTCCGTTTCCGCAGCCCCCGAACAGAGGTGAGACGCCATGTCGTTGTCCGATGCCGTGCTGTCCGGGGCGTCGCCGCAAGAGCTCGCCCACGCCCCGCTGCCCGACCACTTCACCGCCGCGCATCTGCGTGTCGAGGACGAGCAGGTCTTCGCCGATCTGCCGGAGGACGCGGACAAGGACGTACGGCGCACGCTGCACGTCGGCGAGGTCCCCATGCCGGAGCTCGCGCCCGACGAGGTGTTGCTCGCGGTGATGGCCAGCACGGTGAACTACAACACTGTCTGGTCGGCGAAGTTCGAGCCGCTGTCCACGTTCCGCTTCCTGCGCCACTACGGCCGTGAGGGCGGCTGGGCGACCCGGCACGACCAGCCCTTCCACGTTCTGGGCTCCGACGCGGCCGGAGTCGTGGTGCGCACCGGCTCGGGTGTACGGCATTGGCGGCCCGGGGACCACGCCATGGTCAACGCCGCCTATGTGGACGACCAGGAGCCGATCAGCCAGGCCGACGGCATGCTCGGCGAGCACCAGCTCGCATGGGGCTACGAGACCAACTACGGCGGACTCGCCCAGTACGCGGTGGCCCGGACAAGTCAACTCATCGCTAAACCGGCCCACTTGACGTGGGAGGAGGCCGCGACGATCCCGGCCTGCGCGGGGACGGCGTACCGCATGCTCGTCAGTGATCGCGGGGCACGGATGAAGCAAGGCGATGTCGTGCTGATCTGGGGCGCCTCCGGTGGACTCGGCGCCTATGCGGCTCAGTTGGTGAAGAACGGCGGCGGAATCGCCGTCGGGGTCGTCGGGTCGGAGGAGAAGGCGGAGGCCGCCCGCCGGGTGGGGTGCGACGTGGTCGTCAACCGTGAGGAGATCGGGATCGGTGACGACACGGGTGAGGACCCCGCGCAGGTGGCGGCGGCCGGGAAGCGGCTCGGGCGTCAGGTGCGGGCCGCCGTCGGGACCGATCCCGACATCGTCTTCGAGCACGTGGGCCGTTCCACGTTCGGGATCTCCGTGTTCGTCGTCCGGCGGGGCGGGACGGTCGTGACCTGCGGGTCGAGCACCGGCTACATCCACCAGTTCGACAACCGCTACCTGTGGATGCGGCTGAAGCGTGTCATCGGCAGCCATGTCGCCAACCTCCAGGAACAGGTGGAGTGTGCCCGACTCTTCGAACAGGGCGGTGTCGTACCGACGCTGTCCTCGCTGTTCCCGCTGGCCGAGGTCGCGGAGGCGACGCGGCTGGTGCAGCTCAACCAGCACATCGGCAAGGTCGGTGTGCTGTGCCTGGCGCCCGAGGCGGGCCTCGGTGTCACGGCACCCGAACTCCGCGCCCGTATCGGCGAGGACGCCCTCAATCCGCTGCGGTCGTTCGCCGCCCGCCCCGCGCCGGTCGCCTGAACTCCTCGGACGCCCCCCTCAACCCACCCAACCATCAGACCTGTTGAACCGAAAGGCCGCCTTCATGAGCGACACCGCCCAGACCCTGCCTGTGCCGGAAGCCGTCGGCAAGCTGTACGACCGGCTGACCCTGACCGCGTTGCGCGACGGCACGTTCAACCCGAACATCCACATCGGATTCTGGGACACGCCCGACTCGAAGGCGCCGCTGGAGGAAGCCGTCGACCGCCTCACCGACGTGCTGATCGAACGGCTGCTGGTCGGCGGGACGGACCATGTCCTGGACCTCGGCTGCGGGGTGGGCGGTCCGGGCCTGCGGGTCGTGGAGCGCACCGGTGCCCGGCTCACCGGGATCAGCATCAGCGAGGAGCAGGTGAAGACGGCGAACCGGCTCGCCGAGGAGGCCGGACGCGCGGACCGGGCGGTGTTCCGGCGAGCCGACGCGATGGAACTCCCCTTCGAAAACGGCTCGTTCGACGCGGTGATGGCCCTCGAATCGATCATCCACATGCCCGACCGGGAGCAGGTCCTCACCGAAGTCGCCCGGGTCCTGCGTCCCGGTGGCCGGCTCGTCCTGACCGATGTCTTCGAGCGAGCTCCGCGGAAGACCCCCCGGCATCCGTCGATCGACAAGTTCTGCCGCAACTTCATGGTGACCCTGGCCGACGCCGACGGGTACGTGGCGATGCTGCACCGTGCGGGACTTCGGCTGCGCGGACTGCTGGACATCACCGAGCACACCATGCAACGCACGTTCGAGGAACTGGCGAGGCCGGTCGAGGGCGCGGACCGCCCCGAGGCCCTGGGCCAGACCAACCTCCCGGACCTCTTCCACCCCTCGGACATGCTGGGAGTCGACGAGTTCGGCTGCCTCTTGGTCGCCGCGGTACGCCCCTGACCAACGGTGCGCACACACCGGTCGGTCCGCAGCACCCTGCGGACCGACCGGTGTGACGAACCGGGCATCACGCGACTGTGCTCAAGCCCTGGGCGCCAAATGCGCGGGGCGCTCGGACAGTCGTCGATTCAAGTCGCGTGTTGTGATGCGCTGTGTCCGCAGCTGCTTCTCTTGCAGACAGCGCCTTCTCCCCAGAATTCATCGCAGGTGTTGCACTTCCTGCACTTGCTCCCGAAGAAGTCGTCGTCAAACCCCTCCAGCTTTGCGCCCCTCACCATGTCCGCGGCTTCTCTTCTCGCCCGGATCACCACCAACGCAGCCTTGTCCAGAATCTCCGACTGCTCGCTGGTGAGACTTCCTGGGTCCGCATAAGTGAAGTCGGCATGTCTCACTGGGGCTTGCTGCTCGCTGGGTTTCGTCATGACGGAACACCTCCATGCAGCCGAATGAAAGAAGCGGTCGATTGAACCCGGCCTGAAGGGCTATCGCGGAAACGGGAAACGAGTGAGTGCATCTCTACTTTACGACTGGTGACGTGCGCCTGCCACTGGAGAAGTGCTCACAGTAGTAAATCCCCTAGCCCGACGGCGCCGCCGTCGCCCGCTTGGTCAGGGGGTGCGTCAGCGGCCCAGCGGTGTGATGGTGGAAGGGTAGGACGTCGCGCGAGAAGACTGTCCTTGAGGTCGCAGCGCCTAGCTGGAAGGGGGTGATACCAATGCCTGTCGACTCGAACCTGAATGACGCTCAGAGAAAAATTCTCGCTGAGCTGACTGAGGCTGAGGCCCGACTTCTAGACGTGCTGAAGAAGGCACGTGAGCTACTGCAGCTGCATGAATCGTTCTGCGCGAAATGCTACGACCCCGACTATCCCTGCCCTGGCTTCAAAGGCTCTGGGGAAACCTGCGCTCACCCCAGCTGTGGTCATGGCCTCTTGCCACACCAACTTCCCTGAGAGCAATGCCCCACAGTGCCAACGGCGCGCCACGTCACCTGCACGCCCACCACACGGCGTTCCAGCGAACCCGGTCGACCACGGGCGGCTTGACCATCGTGCCGTCGCGGCACGAATGACCCCGGCACCGAAGCAGTCAGCCACCGGTCAAATGTCAGAAACCTGTTCCGTTCCTGTCGGAGTCCGGTGGCCCGTCCCCAACTTCCGCCCTCTCGCAGCGATTCGACCGCCGCCCCTCCCTACGATGGCGGCCATGTGTGCGTATGTGGTGCTCGCCGACGACGACGCCAAACAAGCCGACCTCATCCGCCTGTACCTGGAGCGGGAAGGCCACTCGGTCGACGTCGTCCACGACGGGCGGGCCGCGTTGGAGCAGATCCGGCAGCGCATGCCGGATCTCGTCGTGCTGGACTGGATGATGCCGCGCGTGGACGGACTGGACGTCTGCCGAGTGCTGCGCCGCGAGTCCGACGTCCCCGTCCTCATGCTCACGGCGCGCGCGGAGGAGGACGACCTGCTGCTCGCCCTCGACCTGGGCGCCGACGACTACATGACCAAGCCGTGCAGCCCCCGCGAGCTCGTCGCCCGAGTCCGTACGCTGCTCAGACGCACCCGCCGTCCGGCAGCCGCCGACGCTCAGCTCCCCGCCCCGGCCATCGAGACCGCGCCGCACCCTGCCGAACCCGTCCACGCCGTGGGCTCGCTCGTGGTCGACCCCGGCCGGTTCGAGATACGGGTGGAAGGGCGCCTGGTGGACTGCACGCCCGGGGAGTTCCGCGTGCTCGAAGTGCTGGCCTCGGCGCCCGGCCGGGTGTTCACCAGGAAGCAGATCCTGGAGCACCTGCACGGCATCGACCGCTACGTCACCGCCCGCACGGTCGACGGCCACGTCATGAACCTGCGTCGCAAGATCGAACGCGATCCCGCGCGGCCCGAACGGCTGCTCACGGTCTACGGCGTCGGCTACAAAGCCGCCGAACCACCGGCGGAGGCAGAGCCCGACGACGCGGCCGGTTCCCCCCATGCGTGCTGACATACCCCTGCGCAGCAGCCTGCGAACACGGCTGCTCGCGGTGTGCGTGCTGGTCTCCCTGTGCTCGATCGTCGCAACCGCCTGGCTGGTCGTCAGCGTGACCGCGGTCGCCATCGGACGTGAGCGCGGCCAAGCCATCGCCGACGACGCCCGGGTGTACGACGCACTGGTCGGCTTCGCCGCCACGCACCCCGACTGGCGGGGCGTCGAACCGACGGTGCGCGCGCTCGCCCGCGAGACCGGCCGCCGCATCACCCTCACCGACGAGAACCGCCACCTGCTCGCGGACTCCGACGGAAGGGCCTCGCGGTCAGCCGGATCGCTGCCCGACACACCGTCGGCGACCGTCGACGCACTCGCCGTGGACGTCACACTCGTGGCCGGTCACGGCGGCGAACCGTCCGACCGCATCGACCCGCGGGCGGTCGGGCCCTTCCGGCTGACCGCTCAGGAGAAGGCGGCACTGCGGGTCACCGCCACCCGCGTCCTGTCCTCCTGTCAGCAGGGCAGAGGAGGGGCGGCGGACATCCAGATCGTGCAGGCCCCGAACGGCCGGCCGGAGATCGAGCTCGACGGCAGCGTCCTGACCGCGGGCGACCGGTGCGGGGTCGACATCCTGCTCGAACGCACGCCCACCGAGAGGCGGGCCCAGGCTCAGCTGGGCAGGCTGGTCAACGCGTGCCTGACCGCCCGTCACGCGGCCCCGGTGCAGCTCGCCGACGACCTGACCTGGACGCCCTCCACGGCCCGCGGCGCCCCGAACAGCCGTGCGGTGACGTCCTGCATCTCCACCGCGCGTCGCGACCAGCTCTCCCCCTACGTGGCTCCGCCGGCACTGCTCTTCGCCACCGCGCCCGAACAGAAGATCGCCACGTTCTTCGACCTCTCCGACGCCAATCGTCTGAGGATCGCCGGGGTCACCTTCGTGGTGCTGCTCCTCACGGTGACGGTCACCCTGGTCGTCGGCACCCGTATGGTCCGGCCGCTGCGGGCACTGACCGGTGCGGCCCAGCGGATGGCCGAGGGGGACGAGGACGCGCGCGTGGAGGTCACCGGCGACGACGAACTCGGCAGGCTCGCCGTGGCGTTCAACCTCATGTCGAGCCGGCGCCGGGAACTGGAGCAGTTGCGCCGGGCGCTGGTGAGCGACGTGGCCCATGAGCTGCGTACCCCGCTGGGGAACGTCCGGGGCTGGCTGGAAGCCGTCGAGGACGGCGTCGTAGCGGCGGACAAGCCCCTCATCTCCTCCCTCCTGGAGGAGGCGCTGCTCCTCCAGCACATCATCGACGACCTGCGTGACCTCGCGGCAGCCGACGCCGGTGCGCTCAAACTGCACCCGGAGGACGTGGACGCGGCCGCTCTGCTCGCCCAGGTCGCGCGCGCCCACCAGGGCAGCGCCGGTGCCGCCGGAGTGGAGCTGCGGGTGCGCTCCCCTCACGAGCGGCCGTGGCTGCGGGCCGACTCCCTGAGGCTGCGCCAGGCGATCGGGAACCTGGTGTCCAACGCGATCCGGCACACGCCCACCGGCGGCACGGTCACCCTGTCCGTACGTCCACTGGGCGACCAGGTGGTGTTCGCCGTCGAGGACACCGGCTCCGGTATCGGCGAAGAGGCCCTGCCCAAGGTGTTCGACCGTTTCTGGCGGGCGGACAAGTCGCGCAGCAGACAGGGCGGGGGAAGCGGCCTTGGCCTGTCCATCGTCCGCAAACTCGTCGAAGCCCACGGCGGCACCGTGCACGCCTCCAGCGTGCTGGGGAAGGGATCGCTCTTCTCGCTGAGGCTGCCCGGCATGTCGACCGGGCGGCCTGAGTCGTAGGACGACGATCTGGACTGTCGGGGTTGGTGAGACAACTCTGCTCGACAACGGGTGCCTGCGATGCAGCAGGGAGAGCAGGTCGCCACTCTGGACTACCGTCGAAAGCGTCTCAGTGGCTGCTGGCAAACGAGTGGCGCCTTCACGGACAAGCCCAATAGCTTGTGCACTTGTGACCGATGATCCGCAGACGCGCCCGAATCGCCTCGACCTCGGCCGAGTGTTCAACGAGGTACCGGAGCTCTACGACCGGGTCCGGCCGGGATACCCCGACGAACTGTTCGCGGACCTCGGCACCATCACCGGCATGGACCGAACGTCGTCGGTGCTGGAGGTGGGCTGCGGTACCGGTCAGGCGACGCGCACGCTGGCAACGCTCGGCTGCTCGGTGACCGCCGTCGAACCTGGCGCGGGCATGGCCGCACTGGCTCGGCAGCGGCTCGCTTCCTTCCCCGACGTCGACATCGAAGGGTCGACGTTCGAGGAGTGGGACGACCGCGGCCGACGCTTCGATGTTCTCGTGGCTGCGCAGTCGTGGCACTGGGTCGACCCGTCGATCGGCTGGCAGCGAGCGCACGACGTGCTGTCTCCCGGAGGGTGGATGGCGCTGCTCGGCCACGTCGTCGTCCGCCGGCCGGGCGAGCCGGAGGTGTACGCCGAGACCGCCGATCTGCACGAGAGGTTCTGCCCCGGGAACCCCGACTGGGGTCATCCACCGCTGGAGGAAGAGGTGCGCAGCACCGACGGGGGTTGGGGCCTGGTCGACGGTCCGGGAGGGTTGTTCGGTCCGACGATCGTGCGCTGGTATCCAACTGTTCAATGGTTCGACGGGGATGGCTTCGCCGATCACCTTCGCTCATTGTCGCTGTTTCGGAGGCTCGACCGGGATGTCCGAGAGCCGCTGCTCGACGCCATCGCCGAGCGCATCCGCTCACGCATGGGCGACCGCACGTCACGCCGTTATCTGAGCGTCCTGCGTGTTGGGCAGCGTGCCGAGTGAAGCCAGTGCCCTGCCTCTGGGCTGCGAGATACGGCCTGCGAGGGCTCCCGAGCTTGATGGTCGTAGCCCGGTGCCGGCGGTCGTCCAGCTGAGAAAGTCTGCTTTCGGTGGCGGCAAGGCTGAGGCGCACCCCCTCAGCCGCCGCGGACCCACGCGGTGAACTCGTCGGCGACGCCGGGCGGGTTGGCTTCCTCGGTCTGCCGGGCGATCGCCTCGTAGTACTCCAACTCGTGGACGATCACGGGCACGGTTCGACCGACAGATCTCTCGATCGCGCCGTTCGTATGGAGGGTTCGGGCGAGCTGGCAGCAGGTCTGGTTGAAATGGGACTCGATCTGCGCGGCGAGTGGCCCGACGACTGAATCCCAGTCGGCGAGGTCGGTCGGCTCGTCGTACCAAAGTCCGAGTCCGGTGAGCCACTTCTGGCGAGCTGCGGCCCCGACGGGGTCGTTGGTCAGGTCCCCGACCACAGTCAGCTCATTCTGGATCCAGAAGGCGTAGTTCCAGCGGGCCTCTGCTTCGTCAGAGGCGTCCTGGATGCTGCGTCGAGCCTGGGCTTCAGTGTTGCAGCCGACCGTCAGGGTCGGCTGACGAGGGTCGTCGTCCTCGTTGGCAATGAGGAAGGAGAGGGCGTAGATGTCGCCGGCATCGGCGGCCGGAATGGCCGCGAGGGCCCTCTCGACGAGGCGCTGAAGGTGACCATGGAACGTCATGGTCGGCGGTGTTCTGTCCCCTGAGGTCATGAGTCCCACTGGTCGCAATACTCGATGTGGATCTCACGCGCGTCGCCGAGAACTCCGTCGTTGGAGTGCAGCTCGGTGCAGAAGTGTGGGTAGCTCGGATGGACGGGGACGTATCCGGGGCCGTTCCGGGCGACGTCGAAGAAGTGCCGAGTGGTGTCTCTGAAGACCTTCGCGCTACCGGTCATGAACAGGGTCTCGGCGTGGAGATGCTGGTGAAACAGATCCCGGTTCTCCCGGTGGTGCCGTGCCTCGGGATCAATCGCTTCCGGGGTGTGGCCTGGGTCGGGCAGCGTCACCGTCTGCGGGCGCCCTGGGCCGAGTCGCCCGCGCACTTCCTTCCAGCGTGAGGGCGCGAACTGGAGCGAGTGGTGCAGCAGCACGAGATCAAGCTGTCGGGCGCCGTCTTCTGGAAGCCCGTGGGAGGGGCCACGGTTCCCCCGCATCGGCAGGTGGACCAGCGAACGTGGTGAAGAGGCGGCAAGCGTCCATAGCCCGCCGATTCGCTCCGCGGCCTCATGATCGAGGTAGGCGTCCAGGTGCCGATCATGGTCGACGAGCACGGCGTGGACCAGAGGCCGGGCTGGTCGAATCACCTTGAACTCCGTGGGTCCAAGGCGCACTTGATGGATGGTGACGGGTAGCTTCATCGGTTCTCCGAGACACGGCGGTTGACGTGGGCGGCGTCGGAGACCCAGTGCGCCGCCCACCTCATCCCCCTCCACGAACTTCTCCGGCGCAACGCTAGCCGAGTCACAGCGCATCAGCTCAGCTCGAGGATGCCCTTCAGCTCGCTCAGGCTGTCGATCCGGTACCTTGCCAGGGAAAAGTCGCTGTTTTTCGTGAACTCGTTGTGAACAACGGCGCAATCGATACGGGCCGCCACAGCCGCCGCCAGTCCCCTGGCCGAATCCTCCACGACCAGGGTCTCTTCTCTGGCAGCGCCGAAGCGTTTCAACCCGGCCAGGTAGGGCCCCGGGTGCGGTTTGGCGAGTTCGTAGTCCTCACGCACAATCGCGAATTCCATGAACTGCATGATCTGACGCTTCTCATGGATGACGTGGAAGTCGGCTCGCTTCGCGGTCGTCACGATGGCCATGCGGACGTAAGCCGAGAGTTCGGCGAGAGTGTCCTCGACTCCGTCGATCTCGATGGCCTCAGTCCGCAGGTACTCCTGGTAGTAGCCGTTGCGTGCCTCGCGAACACGGCTGAGGGTCCGGTCGTCGATGCCGGCCGCCTTGGCCTGGGCCCAGGAGCCCGCTCCCCGAGCCATGTCCCGAAGGTACTGATCCTTGTCCAGCGTGAAACCGGCTTCCGCCAGGGCACGTTCCGCGGATCTGAAATACCAGAGCTCGGTGTCGACCAGGACGCCATCGTGATCGAAGAGTACGTATTTCCTCACGGCCTCACCCCTTCCAATGGCCAAGCGTGCCATCTCACGAGGTACGTCAGCCCGTCGCAGCCCGGGACAGGCCCTCCGGGAGCAGGTACCGGTCGGGAGGGATCTGCGTGCCGTGTGCCCAGGCGGTGAAGAAGCCCCGCAGGTCCCGGTGGGAGCGTTCGGCGGCAAGGGTCTCGAACTCGGGCCAGGAGGCGTTGCCGTAGCGGTGTCTGGCCGGCCAGGTCCGCAGGATGTCGAAGAAGGCCTGGTCGCCGACCGTCCGTCGCAGGGCATGCAGCATCAACGGCCCGCGCGCGTACAGCGCGGAGTCGAGCTCCCGACCAGCTCCCGGGTCGTACAGCGGGACGCTCCAGAAGGCCGGATCGGTGCGGTGCTCCTTAACCGTGGCCAGGTAGTAGTCGCGGTCGAGGTCGTCCCCCTGGTGCTCGTACCAGAGCCACTGCGCGTACGTGGCCACGCACTCGGCGACACAACCGTCACGCCAGTCCGTGAAGGACACGCTGTCGCCGTACCACTGGTGGGCGAGCTCGTGCACCATCGCGACGTCGAAGAGTCCGGTGTCGTACGTCGGACGACTCTGCGTCTCCAGGTCGACCGGGCCGGTACCGGACGGACCGGCCAGCACCACGGCCCCGGCCGAGGAGAACGGGTACGGGCCGAACCGGGAGGCCAGGAAGCCCAGGATGTCCTCCTGGAGCGCCTCGGCATCCGGGTCGATCAGCGCGTCGGGGCTGTAGGCGTTGACGACCGGGGTGCCGTCGGGGAGTTCGGAGCTGCGCACGGTGAAGCGGCCGACGGCCACCATGCTCGCGTACGTGGTCAGGGGGCGGTCCTCGTACCAGCGGAAGGTGCGCCGGCCCGTGCCGTCCCGGGTCACCCGGCCGGGCCGGCCGTTGCCGACGGCGCTCCAGCCGTCGGGGACGGTGGCCGTGAGGCGGAAGGTGGCCTTGTCGGACGGGTGGTCGTTGGCCGGGTACCAGGTGGTGGCGGAGTGCGGCTCGCCGCTGATGGCGACGCCGCCGTCGGCCATGGGGTGCCAGCCCTCCCCGACAGGCTTGCCCGAGTACCGCACGCGTACGGAGAAGTCGGCGCCCTTGCGCAGTTCCCGCGCCGGAGTGATCACGAGTTCGTTCTCCCCCTCGCGCTCCACCGAGCGGGCGGTACGGCCGTCGACCGTCACGGACGACACGTCGAACCCTGTCAGGTCCAGGTGGAAGCGGCCCAGATCGGTCAGGGCCCGTGCGGTGACGGTGGTGTCCCCGGTGAGGTGGTCGGGCCGGGCCGGATCGTAGGCGATGCGGACGTCGTAACGGTCGACGTCGTAGCCGGAGTTGCCGTCCGTGGGGAAGTAGGGATCTCCCAGGCCGGGGCCGCCGTCGGCCGCCGACGCGGGGGCCAGGCCGGTGAGCACGCACAGGGCGAGGGCGGCGAGCGGCGGGGCCGCGAGCCGCCTCATCGGCGGTCCTTGGTGACGGCGAGCTGCCAGGTGACGTCGAGCACGGCGTTGGTGCTGGCGGTCTGCACGGCCGGGTCGACGTTGTGGATGTCGTCGCAGGCGCTGTGGATGCAGTCGGAGATGCCGGTGGTGAAACCGGCGACGGGAATGCCCGCGGCCGCGAAGGACTGGTCGTCCGAGCCCGTGTCGCCGATGTCGAAGGTCGGTATCGAGCGGGCGGCGAAGTATTTCTCGAAGGCCTTGGTCGCCTCCTGGGCGCCCTCGGATCCGGCCGGGTCGTGGGTGACCAGCCAGGTCGTGGTGTTGCGGGAGCCGGCCTGGTCGAAGTTGAGGTACGAGCGCACCGAGGAACGCTCGGCGGGCGACAGGGAGTTGACGTAGTGCGCGCTGCCGAACAGACCGCCTTCCTCGGCGCCCCACCATGCGAACCGGAGGTGGCGCTCGGTCGGCAGGTGCGCCTTGGCGACGGCGACCGCCGTCGCGAGGACGGCGGCCGAGCCGGAACCGTTGTCGTTGATGCCAGGGCCGGCCAGGACGCTGTCGAGGTGCGCTCCCACCAGCACGGTCTTGCGGGTGTCCCCGCCCGGCCAGTCGGCGATGACGTTGTAGCCGGTGGCGCCGTCGTGGCTGAACGGCTGGAGAGTGGTGCGGTAACCGGCCTCGTCCAGGACCCGTCTCACATAGGTCACCGACTCCCGGTAACCAGGGGTGCCGTGGGCGCGGTTGCCGCCGTTGCGGTCGGCGATCGACTGAAAGCCCTTCAGATACGGCATGACGCGCTGGGCCGTGACCACCGGCGGACCGGAGACACGCGGGCTCGCGCCGACAGGTGCGGCACCGAACAGGCCGACGGGTACGGCGCCGAACAGGCCGGCGCACAGGACGCCGACGGAGGCGCGGCGCAGGAACGGGCGGGATGCCATGAAGTGGCTCTCCTGTCACTCGTGGAACGGACGGGGCACGACGGTAGGAAGCGGATGTCCCGTTCCGGTCGCGGAATGGTCGGCCCACCGTGGGCGTGCTGTGCGCGTGCTGTCGTCGTGCCGTGGCCGAAGCGGCACCGAAGTCCCAACGGACCCGCATCGGTTGCCGACCGTTTCCCGACACCCGGCGCGGACCATGAGCCGCATGAACCACTTCGACATCGCGGTCCACCGCCGCGTACTCGGCGCTGCCGCTCTCACCGCCGGCGTCCTGCTGCTCACCGGTTGCGCCGGTTCGGGCGACTCCGACGACAAGGGCTCGACGCGGCAGGACGTGGCCTCCCTGCACAGTGAGGCCCCCGACGGAAACGCGGCCGACGGCAACGCGACCGCTCAGGCCACGCCGTCCGCCGACGACGGCCGCCCCCAACTGCGGCTCGACAGTTCGGAGGAGGAGAAGGACCGCTACTGGCACCTGTACGCCGTGTGCCTCAAGGACCACGGGCACAAGATGCTCACGGCACGCGGCCCGGACTCCATCGACCAGTCCGACCACAGCGCCACGGCCAAGGCCGCCACCAAGGCCTGCGCGAACAAACTGCCTTTGCAGCCGCCGGAGTTGGACGAGGCGACGAACCCGCACTACGACGACGACTACCGCGCCTACGTGAAGTGCCTGAACCGCAAAGGGCTCAAGGTCACGGCGCTGCCGGACAACTCCGGTTGGACCTACGACGGCAACACCACGATGAGCGCCGCCCGGCAGAGCCAGGTCGACAGGAGCTGCACCTTGGAGGCGTTCCGTGGCACGACGCGGTAAGGGGGTCGTGGCGCTCAGCGTCGTACTGGTCGCGGGCGTCACGGGCGGGGGCGCGTATGTGTGGCGCGACGTCCATTCCGGACCGGAGAGCAGGGCCTCCGCTCCCGACCGGGTGCGGACCGCCACCGTCACGCGCACCGACCTCTCCGACAGCCGCACCCTGCCGGGCACTCTCGGCTTCGGCACCCCGCACGCCCTCAAGGGCACGGGGCAGGGGATCGTGACCCGGCTGCCGAAGCCCGGGGCCCTGGCGGTCAGGGGCAAGGCGCTGTACCGGATAAACGACCGGCCCGTCCCGGTCTTCTTCGGTGACACGCCCTTCTTCCGTCCCCTGACCAAGACGGGTGTACGCGGTCACGACGTGAGCGTCCTCGGGAACAACCTGCGAGCGCTCGGCTACGCCACGGGCCCGGCCACCGTCGCCAGGAACACCGGTGACGGCGGCGAGGGCGAGGAGTTCACCCCCGCCCTCGCCGCCGCCCTCAAACGCTGGCAGCACGACACCGGGCAGACCGCCACAGGTACGCTCACCCCGGGCCGGGCCGTGGTCCTGCCGGGCCCGGTGCGGGTCGACTCGGTCCAGGCGCAACCCGGCGACGCGGCCGACGGCACGCTGCTCACCTACACCTCCGCCGCCAAGACCGTCACCGTCGCGATGGACGCGACCGACATGGGAACCGTCAAAGCCGGCGACGGCGCCGCCATCACACTGCCGGACGGCAGAACAATTCCCGGCACCGTCAAGGCCCTCAGCCGCACCGTGCAGGGCGGCTCCGCCGAGGAGTCGGCGCAGCAGACAGGACCGGCCACCATCGACGTGACCGTGGCGGCGAACCGGGCCACGGACCTCAAGGGCCTGGACGCGGCCGCGGTACAGGTGCGGTTCGACACCACCACCCGCAAGGGCGTGCTCGCCGTACCCGTGGGCGCGCTGGTCGCCCTGCGGGAGGGCGGGTACGCCGTACAACGCCCGGACGGCACGCTGATCGCGGTGACGACGGGCATGTTCGCGGGCGGGCTGGTCGAGGTGAGCGGCAAGGGAGTGGCCGTAGGCGCCAAGGTGGTGACGGCATCGTGAGCACCCACAGCGCGACCCCCGTCCTCCTCGTCGAGGAGGTCACCAAGAGCCATCCCGGCGGTGTCACCGCCCTGGACCGCGTCTCCCTCCGCGTCGACGCGGGCGAACTCGTCGCCATCGTGGGCCCGTCCGGATCGGGCAAGTCGACGCTGCTGCACATCATGGGCACCCTGGACCGGCCGACGAACGGCAGCGTCCGCATCGCGGGCCACGACGTCCACGCACTGGGCGACCGTCACCTCTCCGCGCTGCGGGCGCGCCTGCTGGGCTTCGTCTTCCAGCACTTCCACCTCACCGACGGGCTCGACGCCACCGAGAACGTCGCCACCGGCCTGCTCTACGCGGGTGTCGCCAGGCGCAGACGAGGACCCCTCGCGCGCGAGGCGCTGGCCCGGGTAGGTCTCGACCACCGGCGCTCCCACCTCCCCCAACAGCTGTCCGGCGGTGAACGCCAACGCGTCGCCATCGCGCGCGCCTTGGTCAACGGGCCGGCGCTCGTGCTCGCCGACGAGCCGACGGGCGCGCTGGACGCGGCCAACGGGGAGGCGGTCCTGCGTCTGCTCGTCGACCTCAACACCCAGGGCACGACCATCGCCGTCATCACCCACGACCGCGACATCGCGGCTCGCCTCCCCCGCCGGGTGGAACTGCGTGACGGCCGCATCACGGCGGATGTCACCGGGGTGGTGAGTGCCGCGTGACGCGCCCGCCGAAAGCCTCCGGCCCCCATCCCGTACGACTGGGTCTCGCGGACATCCTCCGCCTGGGCCTGCTCGGCATCCGCACCCGCGGTCCACGCGCCGCGCTGTCCGCGCTCGGCATCGCACTCGGCATCGCGACTCTCGTCGTCGTGACCTCCGTACCCGCGTCCAGCCAGCAGGCCCTGATGGACCAACTGTCCGCCCTCGGCACCGACATGCTGCGCGTGGCTCCGCAGGCGGACAGCGATCCCCCGGTCGTCCTGCCCGAGACCGCGGACGCCATGGCCGCCCGTATCGGGCCGGTGACGAGCGCGAGCGCGGTCGCCAACACCCACAGGAGCGTACGTCGTTCGGACCGCGCCGACCCTTCCGACGCCTCCGGCATCAGTGTCCTCGCCGCGCGCACCGACCTCCTCCGCTCGGTCCACGGGACCGTCCGCTCCGGCTCGTTCCTCTCCCCCACGTCCGCCCACTTCCCGACCGCGGTCCTGGGCTCCCGCGCCGCCGCGCGCCTCGGGTTCGACCGCGTCCGCCCGGGCCGGGAGACCGGGCAGGTCTACATCGACGGGCACTGGTTCACCGTCATCGGCATCCTCGCTCCCCTGCCGCTCGCCCCCGACCTCGACACCTCCGTCCTGGTCGGCTGGGACGCGGCACGCGAACAACTGGGTTTCGACGGCCATCCCACCGTCGTTTACGTCACGGCCCGCGAGTCGCAGATCGAGGCCGTACGCGCCGTGCTCCCCGCCACGGTCCATCCCCAACTGCCGGGTCTGGTTCAGGTCAGCCGCCCCTCGGACGCCCTGGCCGCCAAGCGCGCCACCCGGCAGACGCTGTCGGTGCTGCTCCTCGGCCTGTCGGGCGTGGCGCTCCTCGTCGGCGGCGTGGGCGTGGCCAACACCATGGTCGTCTCGGTCCTGGAGCAACGCCGCGAGATCGGTCTGCGCCGGGCACTGGGTGCCAGCCGCGGCCAGATCAGGGGGCAGTTCATGGCGGAGTCGGTGGCTCTCTCGGCGCTGGGCGGCTGCGCGGGCACGGCCCTCGGCGCAGCGGTGGCGGCCGGCTACGCGAGGTCCCAGTCCTGGCCCGTGGTGTTCCCCCAACTCACCCTGCTCGCAGGCGTTTTGGGAGCGGTGGCCGTCGGAGCAGCCGCGGGCCTGTACCCCGCCGTACGAGCCTCCCGACTACCACCGACGGAGGCGCTGGCGGCGGTTTGAGGGGTGCGGGGCCGTCCGATGTGCCGGGGTGTATGCGGTGCTGGGCCGGTGAGGGTGCTGTGCGGGGGCGTCAGCGCTGGCGTGCCTTGAAGCGGGGGTCCTTGGCGCTACGGCCGTAGCGGCGCTCGAAGCGCTCCACTCGGCCCGCGG